>OY970273.1:0-4800000 GCA_963715755.1 uncultured Planctomycetaceae bacterium | reverse complement strand
GGCCGACCCCGGCGACGAAGCCACCGACCGGCTGCCGACGACGCCCGAAGGGGGCGCTGCCGGCCAATTGCCGGGAACCTCGGAGGCGTTGAACTTGTTCCAGATGGGCGAGCAGGCCCTGCGCGATCGCAAGCCCGAGCTGGCGCTGCAGCTGTTCCGCCAGTCCTACGCACTGCGAAATCAGCTCAATCCTCAGACCGCCCAGCGGCTGCAGGATCACCTGCAGCTGTTGTCGGCCTCGCCGGGCGGGCGTCAGGCCCCGCCAAAGGTGATTGCCGACAGCCCGGCCTCCCGGGAGCAATTGCTCGGCAAGCAGCTCTCGGCCGAAGTGGCCCGGCAGCAGGATGCGGCCCGCAAGATCATGGAGAAGAATCCCAAGCAGGCTGCCGAGATCATCGAGAACCTGCGGGCGATGATCGAATCGTCCGACGCCAACAGCGATTTGAAAGCCGTGTTGCTGCGGCGCGTTGACGCCAGCCAGAAGGAATTCGACAAGTTCGTCAATGAGAATCGCGGCCAGATCGAGCTGGACGAGCAGAACCGCGAAGTGATGGACAAGGTCGAATTGCGCCGCCGCAAGCGGATCGACACCGACACCAAGCTGGCCAAGCTGGTGGAAGACTATTCGCAGATGATCGAGGAGCGCCGCTATCCCGAGGCCGAAGTGCTGGCCAAACGGGCCGCCGAGCTCGATCCGACCAACCCGCTGGCCAAGCAGCTGCTCTGGAACGCCAAGTTCATCCACCGCACGGCGCTGTCGAAGGAAATCGAAAGCCGCAAGGAACAGGGCTTTGTCGACGCGATGATTGACGTCGATCGGTCCTCCGAGCCGTTCGACACCAACAAGCCCTATCAGATGCCGTCGGCCAAGGAATGGAAAGATTTGTCCGACAGCCGCAAGAAATACGCCGGCGACAGCCGCATCCGCCGCAGCGAGCGCAAAATGGACATCGAGCGCAAACTGAAGACGCCGGTTTCGGCCAATTTCCAGGACATGCCGCTGAACGAAGTGCTGCATCAGCTGGCCCGGCTGGCCGCGATCAACCTGCACCTCGATCCCAAGGGCCTGACCGAGGAGGGCGTGGCGCCGGATACCCCGGTCACGCTGAACCTGGACCAGGAAGTCTCGCTCAAGAGCGCGCTGAAGCTGATCCTGGAGCCCTTGCGGTTGAACTACGTCATCAAGGATGAAGTGCTCAAGGTCACCAGCGAGCAGCTCCGCGACAACGAAGTCTACACCGTGCTCTACGGCGTGGGCGACCTGGTGATCCCGATCCCGAATTTCGTGCCCAACAATCGCATGGGCCTGGCCGGCATCTGGCCGACGCCCAGGCCAGCATCGGCCAGGGTGGCAGCTTCATGAACGTGGGCATGGGCGGACCGTCGGCCGTATTGGCCAATCGCGACGGCACGGCCGGCAGCGGCATGATCAATCCGGCGGTGCTTGCGCAGATGGGCAACATGGCAGGCGGCATGATGCCCCGGGCCGGCCAGCCGCAGAACGTGCCCTTCGGACCCGGCGGCATGGGAGGCGGCCAGCAGGCCGACTTCGATTCGCTGATGTCGCTGATCACCTCTACGATTCAACCGACGTCGTGGGATGAAGTCGGCGGCCCCGGTTCGATTGCCGAATTCGCCACGAACTTGAGCCTGGTCATCAGCCAGACGCAGGAAGTGCACGAGCAGATCGTGGACTTGCTGGAACAGCTCCGCCGCCTGCAAGATCTGCAGGTGACGATCGAAGTGCGGTTCATCACGCTCAACGACAACTTTTTCGAGCAGATCGGCGTCGACATGCAGTTGGAATTGCCGACCAACGTGACCCAGCTCGAACTGACCAACGCCCTGGCCAACAAGGGCTCGGCGGCGGTCGGCTTGAATCCGCCGGCGGCCGGTGCTCCGTTCCCGAACTTCACCTCGACCTTGGACATCCCGTTCAACCAGTCGAGTTTCGGCCTGGCCACGCCGCAGTTCGGCCAGCCGGTGAACGTGGCGTCGTTCGGCTTCGCGATCATCAGCGACATCGAAGCCTACTTCCTGGTCAATGCCAGCCAAGGCGACCGGCGTTCGAACGTGCTGCAGGCCCCCAAGGTTACGCTGTTCAACGGCCAGCAGGCCTTCGTCTCGGACACCACCCAGACGCCGTTCGTGATCAGCGTGATCCCGGTGGTGGGCGATTTCGCGGCGGCCAATCAGCCGGTGATCGTCGTGCTCAACGAGGGCACGTTCCTGACCGTGCAAGCCGTGATCTCGAACGATCGCCGCTTTGTCCGCTTGACCGTCGTGCCGTTCTTCAGCCAGATCGGCAACGTGCAGGAGTTCACTTTCTCGGGCTCCAGCAGCACGACCAAGCAGACCAGCAGCAGCAACAGCAATGCCGGCGGCGATACGGCCACCAGCAACAGCGAAAACGACACGAACAACAGCAACGGCATTACGGTGCAGTTGCCTTCGTTCGCCTTCGTGACGGTAACAACCACCGTGAGCGTGCCCGACGGCGGAACCGTGCTCTTGGGCGGTATCAAGCGCTTGAGCGAGGGCCGCAACGAATTCGGCGTGCCGATCTTGAGCAAGATCCCCTACATCAACCGTCTGTTCAAGAACGTCGGTATCGGCCGCGAAACCCAAAGCCTGATGATGATGGTCACGCCGCGAATCATCATCCAGGAAGAGGAAGAAGACCGCTTGGGCATCGCCCCCACTCCGTAAACGGGCACGGCCAGCGGCCGTTTCCTGAAGAATTCCCCCCCGGGCCTCGGCGGTCGTTCGCGACTGCCGAGGCTTTTTGCGTTTCCACAAAGCTCGCGGCAGGCTTGCCGCGGGAGGCAATCGCGGTTTAACGCCCCGCCCGGCGCGGATCGGTGTCGCGAATGATTTCGCTGATGCCGGTTTGATTGAAGCCCTTGTAACCCTGGTTGCGCTCGAGAATTTCGAGGTGCGAACCCAGGGCCCCCTCGCGGCGGAAGCGCTCGGCCTGCTCGCCGGAGATCAGGCCGGCGGCCAAGAGAGCGTCGATGCGCTCCGGCTGGACCGGCCAGACGTCGGCCCGGGTGAAGGATTGGCGCAAGTATTCGAAATCGGTAAACGGCTTCATCGATTCGACCTCCACGCCCAAGAGCTGCTCTCGGGCCCGGTCGAAGTCGAACCGGCATTCCAGGTGGTGCATGCCCGCTTCGAGAAAGGCCTCGCCGTGCAGGCCGCACCACAAGCCGACCGTGCCGAGCCGGTCGCGATCTTCCAGCGGCTGATGGGCAAAGTCGCCGGTCACTTCCTCGGCCGACAAATCCACGTCGGCAAAGATCACCACGCCGCAGGCCGACTGCTCGACGACCTGGGCGCCCCAGCCCGCCTCGCGGCCGCCGTAGAATCGTTCGCGGCATTGAAACCCCAGCAATTCCAGGACGCCGATCAAGCGGTTGAAGTGCTTGCGGCTGGAGCGGTACGTATGGTGGTCGTGATTGGCCCAGCCCAGTCCCAGGGCGTCTTGCCGGGCCTTTTGCACCTGGCCGGCCCGATTGCGGCGCTGCCAATACTCGCGTTCGGCGGCGAAGAACAGGTCACAGGTGCGGTTGACGCCCAGCTGGCCGATGGCCCGGTCGATCAGGTGCCGGGCGTGGGTGAAGCCCGCTTCGGCCGTGGCAAAATGCCGGGCCCGGCGGCGAAAGGCTTCGGCATGTTCGACGATCGCCCGCAGGGTTTCGCCGGAGGGGGCGCCTCGGCCAGGAAATGACCGTCGGGCGCGCCATGCCGCTCGATGGCCCAGAATTCGGCCTGCTGTGAGCGAAAGATCGACGCCCGGCGGACGGCGGCTAGCGGCGCGCCTTCGATCGGAATGTTCTCCAAGCCTCCGGCCGCCAGGAAATCGGCGACCGATTCGACTTTGATCGCCAGCCCGCAGTCGGCCTGATGATACAAGTGAATCGCCGGAAACAGCCCGGCCGCGTGGTGCCAGACGTCGTGCGCGTCGTCCGCAGCGGCGAAACCCAGTTCGGCCAGCTTCTGCCGCAGGCCGGGCGAATCTTTGAGCCCCAAATGGTCGACCCAGTCGAGCAGCCGCGTGCCGGTTTCGTCCTGCATGCGCTGGGCCAGCTGCGCCGCGGGCGGGCAAACGGCACAAAACGACGCCACGGTTTCTTCGATAAAATGGGCCGCGGCCGGCTGCTGCGTCCAGACGAACTGATCCAAGGGGCTTTCCGTGCTGGTGGCCATGAAGGCGCTCCTTCGGCGGGTTGCTGGCAACAGTTTCGCAGTCTTGGGGGGTGAGCCGCTCTCGGCTGCTCCCGGTATAATTTTAGGGCCCGGGGGTCGACCGGGCGACCCGTTTTTTGTCGTCCGCCGCCGCAAGGACCAGCGCCGGGCCGCTTTAGCGCCACGGACGCCAGTCGGCGGCGTGCCCGTCTTTTTTGTCGTCCTTCGTCCAAGGGTCGCTTATGCATCGCGTGCTGCTGCTGGGAGCCGGCAAGATCGGGCGGATGATTGCCCATTTCCTGAGCTCGACGACCGACTATGAAGTGCTCGTGGCCGATGCCGATCCGGCCGCCCTCGATCGGGTGCGGAGTTTGCCCCGGGTCCAGGCTGCGCAGCTCGACGTGCACGATGCGGCCGGCCTGCCGCGGCTGCTCGACGGCCAGCAAGCGGTGATTTCAGCCCTGAGCTACCGCTTCAATCCGGCGGTCGCCCGCGCGGCGCTGGAGGCCGGCGTGAGCTATTTCGACCTGACGGAAGACATCGCCACCAGCCACGAGGTGCGGAGCCTGGCCGAGCGATCCCGGGCGGGGCAGATCTTCATGCCTCAATGCGGCCTGGCGCCGGGCTTTGTCTCGATCGCCGCGAATTATCTCACCGGCTGCTTCGACACGATCGACTCGGTCTACATGCGCGTGGGGGCGCTGCCGCTGTTTCCGACCAACGCCCTGCGCTACAACCTCACTTGGAGCACCGACGGCCTGATCAACGAGTATTGCAATTTCTGCGAGGTTATCCACGACGGCCGGCTGCTCGAAGTGCTGCCGCTCGAGGGGCTCGAGCACTTCTCGCTCGACGGCATCCGCTACGAGGCGTTCAACACGTCCGGCGGCTTGGGCACGCTGTGCGAATCGCTCGACGGCCGCGTGCGTTCGCTCAACTACAAGACCGTCCGCTACAACGGCCACCGCGACCTGATGCAGTTCCTGATCCGCGAGCTGCGGCTGGGCGAGCGCCGCGACCTGCTCAAGGAGATCCTGGAGAATGCGATTCCGATCACGCTGCAGGATGTGGTCGTGATCTTTTGCACCGTCACCGGCCAGCGCGGCGGCGAGCTGGTGCAGATGAGCGACGCCCGCAAGATCTATCAGCGCACGATCGATGGCGAAATCTGGAGCGCCATCCAGATCACGACGGCGGCCGGAGTTTCGGCGGTGGTCGATCTGCATTTCGCCGGCGCCCTGCCGACGCAGGGCTTCGTGCGGCAAGAGCAGGTCGACTTCCACGCGTTCCTGGCCAACCGCTTCGGCCAGCACTACCACTGCCCCACGTCGCACCAGATGCCCAAGCCGCGCTTCGACACCCACGGAGCCGAACATGTCGATTGACGTCTCCCCGCTCCTGGCCGATTTGTGCGGACCGCTCGCCGGGCGCCTCGCGCCGCCAGGCCGCAGCGGACGCTCTCTGGCTGTGCATTCGCCGATCGACGGCAGCCTGCTGGCGGAGCTCGCCCCCGACACGCCGGCCGATTGTGCCGCGGCCATCGGCCGCGCGGCGGCGGCATTCCGCACGTGGCGGGTCGTGCCGGCTCCCGAGCGGGGCGAGCTGGTGCGCCGGATCGGCCTGGCCCTGCGGGCAAAAAAAGAGCCGCTGGCCCAGCTGGTCACGGCCGAGACCGGCAAGATCACGGCCGAAGCCCTGGGCGAAGTCCAGGAGATGATCGACATCTGCGATTTCGCGGTCGGTTTGAGCCGGCAGCTCTACGGCCTGACGATTGCCAGCGAGCGGCGCGAACATCGGCTGATGGAGCAATGGCACCCGCTGGGACCGGTGGGCGTGATTTCGGCCTTCAATTTTCCGGTGGCCGTTTGGGCCTGGAACGCCATGCTGGCCCTGGTCTGCGGCGACACGCTGGTTTGGAAACCCTCGGAAAAAACGCCCCTCTCGGCCCTGGCCTGCCAGGCGCTCGTCGAGGCCGCGGCGGCCGAAATGCCGAGCGTTCCCCCGGGCGTCTGCAACCTGATCCTCGGCGGGCGCGAGCTGGGACAGGCCCTGGCCGCCTCGCCCGACGTGCCGCTCGTCTCGGCCACCGGTTCGGTGGCCATGGGACGCGCCGTCGCCGAGACCGTGGCCGGCCGGCTCGGCCGCTCGCTGCTGGAGCTGGGGGGGAACAACGCGGTGATCGTCGCCCCTTCTGCCGATCTGGAGCTGGCGGTCCGGGCGATCATGTTTGCCGCTGCCGGCACCTGCGGCCAGCGCTGCACAACGGCCCGGCGGCTGATCGTGCAGGAAAGCGTCGCCGACAAATTGCTCGCGCGGCTGCTGGCCGTTTATGAGCGCTTGCCGATCGGCGATCCGCGCACGCCGGGCACGCTGGTCGGCCCGCTGATCGACGAGCACGCGTACACTGCCATGCGGCAAGCCCTCGCCCGGGCCGAGTCCGAAGGGGGGCGCGTCCACGGCGGCGCCCGGGTGACCGCCGGCGTGCCGGCGGGCGGATTTTACGTGCGGCCGGCGATTGTCGAGATTCCACCCACCGCCCGGATCGTGCAGGAAGAAACGTTTGCTCCCATCCTGTACGCGATGCGCTACCGCACGCTGGACGAGGCCATCGCCTGGCAGAACGGCGTGCCGCAGGGGCTCAGCTCGGCGATCATCACCAGGGACCTGGGCGAGGCGGAGCGGTTCCTTTCGCCGGCCGGCTCCGATTGCGGCATTGCCAACGTCAACCTGGGCACCAGCGGCGCCGAGATTGGCGGCGCGTTCGGGGGCGAAAAGCAAACCGGCGGCGGCCGCGAGAGCGGCTCCGACTCGTGGAAGGCCTACATGCGCCGGACCACAAACACGATCAATTACTCGAGCCAGCTGCCGCTGGCGCAAGGGATTCGCTTTGACGTGGGGGAGGAGCTTGAAAAGCGCGACTAGCTTGGGGCGAAATCAAGGCCCCGGCGTCCGTGTCACGCCGTCCGCCGCGGAAAGTCGAATATAGAAGTTCCTCTATTCCTCCTGCGGAACAAGCAGGTCCAGGGCCAGTAGGGGCGCGAAGTGCAATTCAGCCTTCGACGGTTATTCGCTGCCGTTTCGGTCGTGGCAGTGCTCGCGGCGGTGCTGCGAGTGCCCCCGGTGGAGGGGATATTTTTCGCGGGCTTTGCCCTGGCACTCGGGCTGGCGTCATTCGCGAGCCTTTCTCTGCCGATGCGGCTGGCATCCTGGGCCAGCGATCGCAATCCAGTCCTTGAGGCTGTCTGCGTTTGGCTGCTCTGCCCTCCGGCAATCGTCGCGGGTGTCGTGCTGGGCGCAGGTTGCTTTCTGATGTTCGCAGCCCTGGTGGTCGGGGTGTTGACCGAAGTGTGCTGCCGCTGACGAATGCCCCGCCGCCGTGATATGCCCAGTACATCCATTCCGGCCGCCGACTCGGGATACTGGAGGACTCGGGATGCGGAAATCCGGCGACCGGCTCGGATTCGCTTTCCGTGCGGCGAAAGATTAGGCTGCGCGTCGCGGGAAGCGGCGGTCCGCCGGGGTGCTTTCCTCTCGGCAGACGCCAGTAACCTATAACAGGTCCAAACCCCGTCGGGAGCGGTCGCATGAAGACGCTGGCTGTGATCATCGCCCTGTTGGGCGCCGTTCTGGCCCTGATGCTGCCGGCGATCACCGCCGCCAAAGTGGCCGCCGAGCGCAATCAGCAAGCCGGACGCGAGCGCCTGCAGGAAGTCGAGGGCCATTTCGACGACTCGCCCCGGGTGGGCGAACTGGCCGACGCGATGCGCCAAACGCAGGCCGCGGGCGAGGGCATGTCCGCGAGCGCCGACCGGACCTGGTGGGCGATGTGCGTGGGCTCGATGCTTTGCTTTGCCGTGGCGATTTTCCTGTTCTTTCGCCCGGCCCGACCGCAGGTGGTGCGCAAGCGCAGCGGCCCTGCCCCGGATTTCGATCGGCTGTAGGGCCATGAGTGAATGACGGGCACCGGGGGTCATTCAGGATTTCTTTCGCGCGCCTTAATTACCCCTCCGGAGCGAGAATGTGCCTATTTCCTCCCGGGACAGAAGCGACTCATTGCTCGGCGTTCGAGTCGCTGCCGGATCTCCGCACGGCGATTGGATCTTGGCCGAAATCACCTTCAAGCCAGCCGTGGTATCCCATGCACATTCCGTCGCCGTGTGCCAAGTCGACCTCTGACAGTATCCGACCATTATCCGCGTCGCCGCGCGATGCGACACGTGCAATGAAGTCGACGTAAACGGTGTGGGTGGCGTTAGTGAGCGCGCCGGTTACCCCGTCGATCACCATCATCAGCCCATACACTGCGTCGTCGATCCCCTTCTGGACGGCGGCGCGCACGTCATCCGGGAGCGCAGGATCAATGCGATCCGATGCATACCGCCGTACGTCTTCGAAGAAGATGAGTCCGGCAGCATGTTGTACCCACAGTTCGACGGCTCGCGGCTCCGTTGGCGGTTCAACGAGTTCATGCTCCCAAGTCGCCATACGCACCCCGTTACACAAAGGGTAGAGGAATGGGCCGGCTGACGAGTCGCCGACTTGGCGCCCTGTTCTTGCCCGCGGCTACTTGGCCTTTTCGGTCGTCAGCTTGGCGCCGGTGTAGGGGCTGAACTCGAAGTTGCCCGGGAACTGCTCGCCGGTGGCCCCGTCGAACTTCGGCGGCAGGAGCGAGCCCAGCGGCAGCCGCCACTTGAACTCATTCTCGCCGAAATTCACGGTCAACATGCCTTTGGCCATTGGATCGAGCAGGCGCTGGCCCTTTTTGTTGCGCCCTTCGAAGGCGATGAATTCCAGCGACTGGCCGAGCTTGCCCAGCGAGCTGCCGATCAGCGGTTTCATGGTTTGAAACAGCGTCTGGGCGGCGTCGGAGATGTCTGCGTCGGCCAGCGGCTTGTAGGTCTTGTCGCCGATCTTGATCGAAGTTTTGGCCAACAGCTTCTCGCGCGATTCGCCGTTGAAGCCCCCCAGCGGCCCGATCTTGCCTTCCACCACCGCCAGCACCACGTACTGCCCCAGAGTATCCAGGACTTCTTTCTGGCTGGCCGCCGGCACGGCCGGGTTGTCCTTGAAGCTCAGTTCCCAGAATTCATTGGGAATCCACCAGACGATCATCACCTTGCCGTTTTCGGAGCGCGTCACCTGCGTGTCGCGCACCAGCGGAGCCACGTCGGCAGCGCGGGCAATAGCGGCCGAGCCCACGGCGATGACCCAGCCCGCGACAAGGACCCAGCCCGCGGCCACGATCAATCCCAGGACCCAGCGGGAAGATTTGGATTTGTTCATCGGACGCACCTCAAGCCGTGAAAAGAAAAAGGACGAGGGGGGTCCGGTCAGCATACCACCCTAACGACCGGCGGGCGACGGATCGCGGCGATCGCTGGCCCGCTCGGGCGCGGCAAACCGATCCTGCAGGGCCTGGACGCCCATTTCCTCGTGGCGCAAGGCTTCCATGGCCAGCACGGCGGCGTCCGCCCCATGGATGGTGGTGATGCAGGGGACGCCATGGGCGACCGCGGCCGAGCGAATGCGGCCTTCGTCCGTGCGGGCCCCCTTGCCGCTGGGGGTGTTCATGATCAGCTGCACCCCCCCGTCGACCAGGTAATCGAGCAGGTTGGGGTGCCCCTCCTGCAGCTTGTTGACGTGCTGCACCTGGATGCCGGCCTGTTCCAGGTACCGGGCAGTCCCTTCGGTGGCCATGAGCTGGTAGCCCATCGCGGCCAGCCGCCGGGCCAGATCGGCCATGTGCTGTTTGGCGGGCGGCGCGACGCTGAGGAAGATCGTGCCCTCGGTGGGCAGGACGGTGCCGGCGGCCAATTGGCTTTTGGCAAAGGCGATCGAAAACCGCTCGCTGATGCCCATCACCTCGCCGGTGGAACGCATCTCGGGCCCCAGCACGATGTCGACGCCGAGGAACTTGCGGAACGGAAACACGCTTTCCTTGACCGAAACATGGCTGGGCACCGGATCGCGATCGATGCCCAGCTCGGCCAGCGTCAGGCCGGTCATCACCTTGGCGGCGATCTTGGCAATCGGCAGGCCGGTCGCCTTGGCCACGAACGGCACGGTCCGGCTGGCGCGGGGATTGACCTCCAGCACGTACAGCTGGCCGTCGTCCTTCTTGATGGCGAATTGGATGTTCATCAGGCCCACCACGCGCAGCTTGCGGGCCAGGGCATGCGTGGCTTCGCGGATTTCGGCCAGGATTGGGCCGTTCAGGCTGTAGGGCGGAATGGCGCAGGCCGAATCGCCCGAGTGGATTCCGGCCTCTTCGATGTGCTCCATGATGCCGGCCACGGTCACTTGCTGGCCGTCGCAGATGGCGTCGACATCCACTTCGGTGGCGTCTTCCAGAAACTTGTCGATCAGCACCGGCTGGCCTTGGGCCACGACAAAAGCCGCGGCCACGAATTGTTCGAGCTGGGCCAGGTCGTAGCAGATTTCCATCGCCCGGCCGCCCAGCACGAAGCTCGGCCGCACCAGGACCGGATAGCCGATCTTGGCGGCTTCGACCCGGGCCTGGGCCATCGTTCGGGCGATGCCGTTGGGGGGCTGCTTCAGCCCCACGCGCTGGAGCAGGTCGGCGAATTTTTCCCGGTCTTCGGCGTCTTCGATCGTGTCCACGCTGGTGCCGATGATCGGCACGCCGGCCGAAGACAGCGCCCGGGCCAGGTTCAGCGGCGTCTGGCCGCCGAACTGCACGATCACGCCGTCGGGCTGGACCCGGTCGCAGATATTCAGCACGTCTTCGGTCGTCAGCGGCTCGAAAAACAGCATGTCGCTGGTGTCGTAGTCGGTGCTGACGGTTTCAGGATTCGAGTTGACCATGATCGACTGGATACCCAGCTCGCGCAGGGCGTAGCTGGCGTGGCAGCAGCAATAGTCGAACTCGATCCCCTGGCCGATACGGTTGGGCCCGCCGCCCAGGATCATCACCCGCCGCTGGTCGGGGCGCCGGGGGGAGTTTCGTCCTCGTCCTCATAGGTCGAGTAGAAATACGGCGTGTAGGCCTCGAACTCCGCCGCGCAGGTGTCGACCGACTTGAACGTGGCCACCACGCCGCGGCGTTTGCGCTCCTGGCGCACCTCAAACTCGGGCATGTCCCAAAGCTTGGCCAGTTGGCGGTCGGCAAAGCCGGCCTGCTTGGCCTGCCGGAGCAGGGCGGTGTCGACGGTGTCGATGCCCGCATGGCCGCGCAGCTCGTCCTCCAGGGCGACGATCTCGGCCAGGTGCGTGAGGAACCAGGGGTCGATGTGCGAGAGCTGGTGGATCTCCTCGACCGTCATGCCGCTCTTGAGCGCGTAGCGCAGGTGCCAAACCCGTTCGTCGTTCGGGCGCGAGAGCTTCACCCGGATCTCTTCGCGCGTGGGCTGCTGGGGAGTGCCCCAGCGGTCCTTGCCGTCGCAGCCGAGACCGAAGCTGCCCACTTCCAATCCGCGGAGGGCTTTCTGGAACGATTCCTTGAACGTGCGGCCGATCGCCATCGTTTCGCCCACGCTCTTCATCTGCGTGGTCAGCGTGGAGTCGGCTTCGGGGAATTTTTCGAAGGCGAAGCGCGGAATCTTGGTCACCACGTAGTCGATCGTCGGCTCGAAGCAGGCCATCGTCTCGCGCGTGATGTCGTTGGGCAGCTCGTGCAGCCGGTAGCCGACGGCCAGCTTGGCCGCGATCTTGGCGATGGGAAAACCCGTGGCCTTGCTGGCCAGCGCGCTGGAGCGGCTCACGCGGGGGTTCATCTCGATCACGATCATCCGGCCGTCCTTGGGATTGATCGCGAATTGGATGTTCGAGCCCCCGGTTTCGACGCCGATCTCGCGGATCACGGCCAGGGCCGCGTCGCGCATCCGCTGATATTCCTTGTCGGTCAGCGTCTGGGCGGGGGCCACCGTGATCGAGTCGCCGGTATGCACGCCCATCGGGTCGAAGTTTTCGATCGAGCAAATGATCACGACGTTGTCGTCGACGTCGCGCATCACCTCCATTTCGTATTCTTTCCAGCCGAAGATCGACTCTTCGATCAGGATCTCGGTGACGGGCGAGAGCTGCAGGCCGCGGCGGACCTTGTCGTCGAAATCGGCCCGGTTATAGGCCACGGCCGAGCCGCTCCCCCCCATGGTGAAACTGGGCCGCAGGACGCAGGGCAGGCCCACCTCCTTGAGCACCTGGTGGGCTTCGGCCGGGGTGTGCACGGTCCGGCCCCGGCAGACCGCGAGGCCGATCTTTTCCATGGCCTGCTTGAATTCTTCCCGGTTTTCGGCCTTGCGAATCACGTCGGGCCGGGCGCCGATCATCTCGACGCCATAGCGGGCCAGGACCCCCCGTTCGGCCAGCTCGATGGCCAGATTTAGCGCCGTTTGCCCTCCCAGGGTGGGGAGCAGGGCGTCGGGGCGCTCGATTTCGATCACTTTGGTCAGCATTTCCCAGGTCAACGGCTCGATGTAGGTCCGATCGGCCATGCCCGGATCGGTCATGATCGTGGCCGGATTGCTGTTGACCAGCACGACCTGATAACCCTCCTCGCGGAGGGCTTTGCAGGCTTGGGTGCCCGAATAGTCGAATTCGCAGGCCTGTCCGATGACAATAGGCCCGGAGCCGATGAGCAGAATCTTGTGAATATCGTCGCGACGCGGCACGGTGTTGGGTCCCTCGCCTCCGGCTTGCCTGGAGAGCCTTGCTTGGAGAGTCTTGCCGGAGATCCTTCGAGCAAGCTCTTTGCTGGCTGTAAAATCCCTCGAAATTACCACACTGCGAGCCGCGTCTTCAAGTGGCCCTGCCGAGATTGACAGCGAGCCTCGGCGGTGGTGAAATTAACGGAGTTAAGCGGTTTATCTCGGCTGGGTTTACGATTGCCGGGCGATGTTGGCGGCCAGAGGCTTCGTGGCGGCTGACCCGCGCAGCCGGGCCCAGCGCGTTGGCCCTGCCCAGTCCCCACCCACACTGCCGGAGAGCTGTCCCCATGCGGCGCACACGAGCGGTTGGCGAATTGCTGCTGCTGGCGATTGTCGTGCTCGTGGCGCTGGCCAGTCCCGCGGCGGCCCAGCGGCGCAACAGCGGCCGCAACTATGCCGCGATGCGGCAGGCGATGGTCAACCAGTTGCAGCAGCAACTGACCATGGCGCGGCAGACTCTGTCGGCCGCCCAGGCCGAGATTGCCCAGGCCCAAGGCAAGATCGACGAATCAAAGTCGCGCGTCGAGACGGCCAAGAGCGCGCTGGAATCGGTGCGCTCCGACAAGCGCAATTCGCGTCAGACGCTCGATCAGCTCGAAGCCGATCTGATCGAAAAGGCCGGTCCCGATTCGGAGATCGGCAAAGCCCACTCCGAGCTGCTGGCTGCCGAAGACGCCCACGCCACGGCCAAGAAGAACGTGCTGGGCAGCGCCGAATACAAGGCCAAGGTGGCGGCGATCGAACCGGACGATCGCTCCAAGCAATTGCCGCTGGTGCAGAAAGAAGCGCTCAAGGAAGACAGCGACTACCAGCGCGCCCGCAGCCGGCTGGCCCAGGCCAAGAATCATTGGGGCCAGGTCCGCACCGCCATGCTCCAGGCCAGCGACGAGTGGATGGCGGCCAGCAAGACCATGCGCGAAACGCACTCCGAAGAGGCCAAGGCCGATGGCGAGGCCCGGGCAGGCGCCATGGCCCGCATGCCCGCCGCGGCCCGGATGCGCGACGCCAAGGAGATCGCCGACGCGGCGATGGAAACCATCGCCATGTGCGAAGCTCAGCTGCGACAGTTGGGCGTCAACCCGTCGCCTCCGGCTAAAAAGACCGGCAGCTGAACCGTCGGCGGGCCGGCGGGCCTGTGCTTCAATGCTCGTGCCGCTTGGGGTCGCGGTCCAGGTGCTGCTGGTCGCGATGGAAGTGCAGCTTGGGCAGTGCCGCGAGCAAGCGCAGGATGCCCTCGTCGGTGGCCTGTGAGCCGTCGAGATACAGCGACTCCAGCTGCTCCAGGCCGTGCAGGTGATCCAGGCCGGCATCGGTTACCGGCACGTCGATCAGGTGCAAGAATCGCAATCGCTTGAACCGCGCGAGGCACTCCAGTCCGGCATCGGTAATCTGGGGGCTGCCCAATCGCAGCAGCTCCAGGTGCGGCAGCGCCGCCAGGCGCACAGCCCCTCGTCCGTGATTTCCGCCTGGGGCAGATTCAGCACCCGCAGGCTCTCCAGCCCCAGGATCGCTTCGATGCCCGCATCGCCGATCTGGCCGCCGCGAATCCGCAGCTCGTCGAGCGACTTAAGATTGGCCAGCGCCTGGAGCCCCTCGTCGGTGACTTCCGCCCGATCGAGCCGGATCGTTTCCAGCGTGATCAGGCCAGCCAGCCGGGCGAGATCGGCATCGCGCACGACCTCGCTGGGGACCACGATCGCGAAGCGCTCGCCGCGCAGCACTGCCTGCACCTGAGCATCGAACGAATGTTCCGCGCCGGCCGAACTGACCGGCGCCCGCGCCGCAGCCGGCGAGCAGCAGGCAGGCCGCCACGCATCCGGCAATGCACGCCATGTGCGAGGAGTGCATCCAGCGCGGGGAGGTTGAAGCGGCGGAAAATGTGCTGCGAGCCTTCATTCCGCGAGCTTAACACGCCACCGCCCCGGGCGACAACGTAGCGCCGTCATCGTCGGCGCCCGCGACGCTACGGTTTCTTTTCGGTCGATTTTACCGTGGCCGGGGCGAGCGCGGGCGTGTCGGCCTGCGCCGGCCCGCAGCTCGGCCAACAGTCGGCGGACCGCCTCGTGCTCGACGCACGTGGCCCGCACGGCCAGACGGGAACCCAGCGGCACGACCTTGAATCCGGTCGCCGCGCAGGGGATCGCGCCGGCTTGCGGATTGCCTGAATCCGTGGCCTCCGGGGCGACATCGCCCGGGTCGAGCATTTGCACCACCTCGATCAGGCCATCGAGCTGGTCCGGCGCGGCCCAGGAGCAATCGTACAGCCGCAACATTAGTTGGCGTTCCTGGCTGTGCTCGATCGTGATCAGCACGACGTCGCCATCGAGCGTATAGGTCAAATCCAGGCGCTGCAGCACCAGGTCGAGCGCGGCGCCGAGCGTGACGTCCTTCAGCCTGCAGGACACGGGCGTATCCAGCCCCACCGACGCATCTTCCAACGCTCGAACGTCGATTTGAATCTCGATCTGATGCCGATCCTTGAGGAAATCGACGACGTCCTGCAAAGGCGCATCGACGAACTCAAGCTCAGTTTTCTCCTCCAGCGCTTTGCACAGCCGCGGGCTCGCCTCGCGGCCCAGGCGAATCGGCGGCACCGGCTTAACGGGCGTGGGCTTCACGGGCGTCGGCCTGGCGGGCGCGGCAGCGGCGGGCTGCCGATCCGCGATCAGCGCCGTCGAAGTCCGGGCGTCCACCTGTGGCGCCAGCGGATCGGCCGTGCTTCCCAGCTGCATGCTCCGGGCAGCGCTGGTGCTGAACAGAGTCACTCCTGCCGCCAGAATCGCTGCTGCCATCACCCAATAGACGATCGACCGGCGCATGGAAATCTCCTCTTCGGCAAGACTGGCGGCGAATGCCGCATGCGTGAACGGATTGCAAGCGGGAGCTTGTTCCGGAAGCCCCCACCCCGCGGGCATCCTACTCCTGCGGCGCCGCAGGAGCAACGAATTTAGTGCCCTTGCATCATCCGGGCTCGGGCCATCGCGTCTTCGGCTTCGGGAATCTTGCCGGCCCGCTGATAGGTGACGCTCATCGCAGTGAAGCTGAACGGGTCGTTCGGCTCGAGCTGACAAACGGTCTGGCCGTGTCGGATCGCCTCGTCGTGGCGCTTCAGCCGGCCCAGGATCACGGCCAGAGCAGAATGGGCCAGGGCATAATTAGGATCCTGGGCGACCAGTTCGAGCAATTTCGCGACCGCCTCGTCGAGCTTGCCCGCGTCTTTGAGTTTGTCGGCCTCGTCGTAGAGCTGTTCGTTGGTCGGCATGCGCAGCAGGGCTCCGGAGGGATAGTTTGCCAATCGGTTCGGCCAGGCCCCTAGAGTTTACCAACCTTGCCCGAGCTTCGCTGGAGGCAATGTCGACGGTGTCCCCGCCGGCGGGCGCCCCGCGGCGGGCGGATTCCAGGGGAGCGGCACGGGGCCCGGGACTGACCCCAGCCGAGGGGCGGCCGGGCGGCGGTTTGGGCGAGAATGGGCCGACTTTTCCGGCCTCGGGAGCGTTTCGGGGCGTGCATTGCCAGCGGCGTCAAAATCGGCACTTTGAGTTGAACTGGTTCTGGCGGACTAACCGATAACATCCCACGGAGCGACCCCTGGAATGGGTCGCCACGGCAGCGGCCGGCTGCCCCCCGCAATAGCTCGCCACGCCCGCGCGAGCGTCCCAGCCCTGGGACCACCAGCCGTCGAACGAGTCGGGCTTCCCACCTGCCCAAAGGGTCCCTCGGTGAACATTCATCCCCAAGCGATTGTCAGCCCTCAGGCCAGGCTCGGACGCGACGTCGCCGTCGGCCCGTTTGCGATCATCGAAGCGGATGTCACGATCGGCGAGGGTTGCTCGCTGGCGGCCGGCGTGGTCGTCAAAAGCGGCACGACGTTGGGGGCGAACAATCGCATTCTGGAGGGGAGCGTGATCGGCGGCGCGGCGCAGCACACAAGGGCGCCCGAGCGGTCGGGACGCGTGCTGATCGGCAACAACAATACGATTCGCGAGCACTGCACGATTCATCGCGCGCTGCACGAAGGCGCCACTACGGTGGTCGGAGACAATAACCTGCTGATGGTCTCGGCCCACGTGGCCCACGACTGCCAGGTCGGCAACAACATCGTGTTTGCCAACAATACCCTCTTGGCCGGACACGTGGCGGTCGAGGATCGGGCCTTTCTGTCGGGTGCGGTCGGCGTGCACCAGTTCTGCCGCGTAGGCCGCCTGGCCATGATCGGCGGCCACGCCCGGGTCGTGCAGGACGTGCCTCCCTACGTCATGGTCGACGGCATCAGCGGCTGCATCGTCGGCCTGAACATCGTGGGCCTGCGGCGCAACGGATTCGTGGCCGAGGAGATTGCCGAGCTCAAGGCCGCTTACCGGGTGATCTACCGCAGCGGACTGCCCTGGAACGAGATTCTCAAGCAACTGCAGGTCCAGTTCACGCACGGGCCGGCCGCCGAGTTTCATACCTTCCTGTCGCAGGGCAAACGCGGCTTCGTCCAGGAGCGTCGCATGCCCCCCACGGCCACGCTCAAGCTCCGCCTTCCGGCCGACGACGAAGCCCCCGGCGGCCTGTCGCAGCAGAAAGCGGCCGGTTGAATCGATTGGAAGGGTCCGCCGGGCACGTTCCCGGTCGAGCCCGTCCGGGCCTGTCGAAAAAAACGCCGCCGCACCGCGTCCGGGGGCCGGGCGCATAGCGTTTCTGCCGCTGTTTTGCCGGTTTCGCCGGTATATAATGAGATTGGCTCGCGCGCCTGTTCTCAGGCCTGTCCGCGCCCCAAACGCGCCCCCTTCAATCGAGACGTACTTCTGGAGATCCGGGCTTGGGTTCTGTCGCGTCGACTGCCCATCGAGGAGCAGCCATGAAAGCGCACATGGAATTGCTCTGCCCGGCCTGCGGCTGGAGCAAGTCCTGCGGTCCGCTGGACATGGTTGAGCAAATGCGCACGGTCCGCATGCTGCGGGCCGGCGCGGCCGTCGAACCCGCGTTCTTGTTCGAACTGTTTGGCGCGGCGGCCGGCAAATCCACCTGCCCCGACTGCCAGCATCAGGGCCTGTCGGCCATTCCCGAAGATGATAGCCCCAGCCAGTGGCCCAGCGCGCGAAGCTGCGCCATCTGCTTCAACGTGATTTCGCGCGAGCGGGTGGCGGCGATGCCGGAAGTCCGGTATTGCGCCAACTGTCAGGGCGATATCGAAAAAGGGAAAAGCCGCGGCGAGCCCGACTATTGTCCCCGCTGCGGCAACGTGCGTGAAATGCGGGCCAACAATCAGCGCTACGGCACGCGCTACACGATGTACTGCACGACCTGCCGCCGCTAGTGTGCTGAGTTAGAAGTTGTTGAGCCCTTAAGGCCGCAACCAGCACTCTAGACGATCTTGCGGTCAAGCCACTTGCGTGTTTGACCGGCGTAGCCAGAGTTGCAACGAACTTGCAACTCAGGACGCTCTCAGTCCGTTGAAAAAAATGCCCTTGCGGCACTTTTCAACCTCGCCCAGGGCGGAGCAAAGCTGCTTCCGGCTCAGAAGACGACGGCGCCAGTCGTCATTTTCATTTCTTCGCGGCCGGGCCGGCACCTGGTGCTGGCCGACTTCAGGGCCACTTTGGCCGCCGCCGGGCCCATTCCGCCCGAAAATGGGCGGCCGGGATGCGCGCTCGCGCACCGCGGGCGAGCGATCTTGACGAAATCTTGATGCGCCTCGGGTCAGTCTTAACACCCATTTTGCGCCCTTCTTGCTACAGTTCTTCGATAGAGAGACGAGGGACGTGCGCGGGGCACGCGATTCGCAATCCCGCCACGCACGGCAATCACGCCAGGGCGGGCAGGCGGGGACTCCGCTGGACGTGGCCCCGCGGTTGGCTCGACAGAACGGCAGGAGATGATTCGATGGTTGACCTGGTTTTCGTAGCAGTCTTGTTGGGGCTGTTTGCTGTTTCGTTCGCCGCGGTGGTGTTTTGCCAGAAGCTGTGAGCGAACAAGGCGCGCGCGGCGGCAAAAAGCACCTCGGCGAGCAGGCTGCCTGATCGCGCGGGGGTGAGGGATTTCTGTAATTCGGGAACTACCGAGAAAGACTGGGAAATGAGCGGAATCTATCTACTAGGCGGCATCGTTGCGGCGCTGCTGCTGGCCTACCTGTTTGTGGCCTTGCTGAGGCCGGAGTGGTTTTCATGAACGCAAATATTTGGATCCAACTCACGCTGTACCTGGCCGTGCTTGTCCTGCTGGCCAAGCCGCTGGGCGCATTCATGGCCCGGGTGTTCGAAGGCCGCCCCTGCGGTCTGGACCGCATCTATGGCGGTTGCGAGAAGCTGATCTATCGGCTGTCGGGGGTCGACCCGGCGCAGGAGATGAACTGGAAGTCGTACGCCTTTGCGATGCTGCTGTTCAACGCGGTGGGCCTGCTGTTTGTTTACGGCATCCAGCGGCTGCAGGACGTGCTGCCGCTCAACCCGGCGAACTTGCCGGCCGTCGGACCCGACTCGTCGTTCAATACGGCCGTCAGCTTCGCCACCAATACCAACTGGCAAGGCTACGGCGGCGAATCCACGATGAGCTACCTGACACAGATGCTCGGCCTGGCCGTGCAGAATTTTGTGTCGGCGGCGTCGGGCATCGCCACGCTGGTGGCCTTCATCCGGGGCCTGGCCCGGCACACGGCCAGCACGATCGGTAATTTCTGGGTCGACCTGGTCCGCACGACGCTCTACGTCTTGCTGCCGCTCTCGGCGGTGCTGGCCATCGTGCTGGTCTCGCAGGGCGTGGTGCAGTCGTTCAAGCCGTATCAAACGGCCCACCTGATGCAGTCGGTCAACGACCCGGAAGGCAAGCCGGTCGTGGAGCAGACATTGCCCTTGGGCCCAGCGGCATCGCAAGTGGCGATCAAACAACTGGGCACCAATGGGGGTGGGTTCTTCAACGTCAACTCGGCCCATCCGTTCGAGAATCCGACGCCGCTGTCCAATTTTCTTGAACTGCTGGCGATCCTGCTGATCCCGGCCGCGCTTTGTTACACGTTCGGCACGATGGTCGGCGACACCCGGCAGGGCTGGGCGGTGCTGGCCGCAATGCTGGTGCTGTTCGTGCCGCTGTTGTTTGCGACCGCCTGGTGCGAGCAGCAGGGCACGCCCCAACTGGCCAAGGCCGGCGCCGATCAAACGGCCGGGCCCCAGCAGTCCGGGGGCAACATGGAAGGCAAGGAAACCCGCTTCGGTATCGCCAACTCGGCCCTCTGGGCAGCGGCCACCACCGCCGCCTCGAACGGCAGCGTCAACTCCATGCACGACTCGTTCACGCCCATCGGCGGGCTGATCCCCATGTGGCTCATCCAGCTGGGCGAAGTGATTTTTGGCGGCGTCGGCAGCGGGCTGTACGGCATGCTGGTGTTCGCCATCATCGCCGTGTTCGTGGCCGGACTGATGGTCGGCCGCACGCCGGAATACCTGGGCAAGAAGATCGAAGCCTACGAAATGAAGATGGCCGCGATCGTGATTCTCGTGCCTCCCTTGGTGGTCCTCGTCGGCACGGCCATCGCCGTGGTCGGGCCGGGGCTCGAATTTGCCGACGCTGCCACGGGCGAGATCAAGGGCAATCTCAACAACCCGGGAGCCCATGGCTTCTCGGAAGTGCTGTATGCCTTTTCCTCGGCCGGCAACAACAACGGCAGCGCGTTCGCCGGCCTCAACGCCAACACGCCGTTTTACAACGTGGCGCTGGGCATCGCGATGTTCTTTGCCCGCTACTGGCTGGCGATTCCGACTTTGGCCATCGCCGGCTCGCTGGCCCGCAAGAAACACACGCCGGCCGGCGCCGGCACGTTGCCGACGCATACGCCGCTCTTCGTGATCTTGCTGGTCAGCGTGGTGACGATCGTCGGCGCGCTGACGTTCATTCCGGCGCTGGCCTTGGGCCCCGTCGTCGAACAGTTGCAGATGCTCCAGTAATCCGCCGCTCTGCCCGCCACAGGTCGGGCAGCACCGTAATTTATTTCAACAATTCAACGTGCCCGCGTGGTGCGGGCAGCACAGTAATTCAACGTGCCCGCGTGGTGCGGGCAGCACAGTAATTCAACGTGCCCGCGTGGTGCGGGCAGCACAGTAATTCAACGTGCCCGCTGGTGCGGGCAATGCCAAATTCGCAAAGGCCAGGTCATCATGACTTCGCAAACCAAAGCCCGGTCGCTGTTCGATCCGCAGATCGTGCGCCGGGCCATGTTCGATTCGCTCCGCAAGCTGGACCCGCGTCACCAGCTGCGTAATCCGGTGATGTTCACCGTGTGGGTGGGCAGCGTGCTGACGACGCTGCTGTGGGTCCATTCTTTGGGCGCTACCGGCGAGGAGAAATCCAGCTTCATTGCCGGCGTGTCCGCCTGGCTCTGGTTCACGGTGCTATTCGCCAACTTCGCCGAAGCCATGGCCGAGGGGCGGGGCAAAGCCCAGGCGGATTCGCTCCGGGCGGCGCGCCGCGACGTGGCGGCCAAGAAGCTCGCTTCCCCCAGCCGCGAAGCGAAATTCACGATGATCGATGCCCCGAAGCTGCGCAAAGGGGACATCCTGCTCGTCGAGGCCGGCGACCAGGTGCCGGTCGACGGCGAAGTGATCGACGGCATTGCCTCGGTCGACGAAAGCGCCATTACCGGCGAAAGCGCGCCTGTGATTCGCGAAAGCGGCGGAGATCGCTCCAGCGTCACCGGCGGCACGCGGGTGCTGAGCGACTGGCTGGTGATGCGCGTCACGGCCGATCCGGGCGAGACGTTTCTCGACCGGATGATCGCCCTGGTCGAAGGGGCCAAGCGGCAGAAGACGCCCAACGAAATCGCGCTGGACATCCTGCTGGCCGCCATGACGATCATTTTCCTCCTGGCCTGCGTGACGCTGCTCCCCTTCTCGCTCTACAGCGTGAAGGCCGCCGGACAGGGCACCCCGGTCACGGTCACGGTGCTGGTGGCCTTGCTGGTCTGCCTGATTCCCACCACGATCGGCGGCTTGCTCTCGGCCATCGGCATCGCCGGCATGGATCGTATGATCCAGGCCAATGTGATCGCCGTCTCCGGCCGGGCCGTCGAGGCGGCCGGCGACGTCGACGTGCTGCTGCTGGACAAGACCGGCACCATCACGCTTGGCAATCGGCAGGCGGTCGAGTTCATTCCGATCGACGGCGTCAGCGACAAATCGCTGGCCAGCGCCGCCCAGCTTTCCTCGCTGGCCGACGAAACACCCGAGGGCCGCAGCATCGTCGTGTTGGCCAAAGAACGGTACGGCCTGCGCGGGCACAACCTGAACGAGCTGCACGCCGAATTCATTCCCTTTTCGGCCCAGACCCGGATTAGCGGCGTCAACATGGACGGGCGCCGGCTGCGCAAGGGATCGACCGACGCGATCGAGAATTTCGTCCGCGAGCTGGGCGGCGACTTGTCCGACGACCTGCGCCGCTGCGTCGAGCGGATCGCCATGCAAGGCGGCACGCCCTTGGTCGTGGCCGAAGACCGCAGGCCGCTGGGCGTGATTTATCTGAAGGACATCGTCAAAGGGGGCATCAAGGACCGCTTCGCCGAGATGCGGCAGATGGGCATCAAAACCGTGATGATCACCGGCGACAACGCGCTCACGGCCGCCGCCATCGCGGCCGAGGCCGGCGTCGACGATTTTCTGGCCCAGGCCACGCCCGAGGCCAAGCTGAAAATGATCCGCGACTATCAAGCCGGCGGACGCCTGGTGGCCATGACCGGCGACGGCACGAACGACTCGCCGGCGCTGGCCCAGGCCGACGTCGCGGTGGCCATGAACAGCGGCACGCAGGCGGCCAAAGAGGCCGGCAACATGGTGGACCTGGACTCGAATCCCACCAAGCTGATCGAGATCGTCGAGATCGGCAAGCAACTGCTCATGACCCGCGGCGCGCTGACCACGTTCAGCATTGCCAACGACGTGGCGAAGTATTTCGCCATCATTCCGGCTGCTTTCGCCGGAACCTATCCCATGCTCGAGCGGCTGAACGTGATGCACCTGGCCACGCCGACCAGCGCCATCCTGTCGGCCGTGATCTTCAACGCCTTGGTGATCATTTTTCTGATTCCGTTGGCCCTACGGGGCGTGAAATACCGGGCCGTCGGCGCCGGCACGCTGCTGCGCGACAACTTGCTGATCTACGGCCTGGGCGGGCTCGTCGTGCCGTTTCCGGGCATCAAGCTGGTCGACATGCTGCTGGTGGCCCTGGGCCTGACCGGATAACAAACGCTCCCAACGAGAACTCCTTGCGGCAATCGCCCCAAGGCGCCGGGCCGCAGAAACCGAATTGCGAAGGAACAAGCTCATGTGGTCTCAACTCCGTCCTGCCGTTTGCGTCTTCGTCCTGTTGACGATCGCCACTGGATTGGTGTACCCGCTGTTGGTCACGCTGGTGGCTCAAACCATCTTTCCGCATCAGGCCGGCGGCAGTCTGATTCTCGATGATGCCGGCCAACTCGTCGGCTCGAAGTGGATCGGCCAGCCGTTCGACGACCCGAAATACTTCTGGAGCCGCCCGTCGGCCACCGGCCCGGTGCCGTACAACGCCGCCGCGTCGAGTGGATCGAATTTGGGGCCGACCAACCCCGCCCTGGGCGAGGCCGTCACGGGGCGCGTGCAGGCCCTGCAGGCGGCCGATCCGGGTAACCAGGAGCCCGTGCCGGTCGACCTGGTCACGGCGTCGGCCAGCGGATTGGATCCGCACATCAGTCCGGCCGCGGCCGAATATCAGCTGGCTCGGGTGGCCCGCGTCCGGGGAATCGATCCGGCCAAGGTGCGTCGCCTGGTGGCCGAGCACACGGAAGGACGCACGCTCGGCGTGCTGGGCGAGCCGCGGGTGGAAGTGCTGCCGCTCAATCGCGCGCTCGACGCCCTACCGGCGAACTGAGGCTTGCAGCCAGCGCTAATGCTTGCCCCCCCAGGGCAGGCCGAGAAACCGCTTCCATGCTAACGCAACGCATCATCCAACTGAGGTTCGCCGGCGGCCCGCACGACGGGCTGCGGGTGTTTGCAACCGACTTGCCGGACACCCGGCTGTTGTTTCCCGGCGGCCCGCTGGCGGCGGATGCCCAGGTCGTTTCGTACAGCCGGCTACCGGAAGGCGTGGCCACGGTTTACCGTTTCGAGCGGACGGAGCCAGCTGCGGGCGGGCCAGCTGGGGGCGGGCCAGCTGGGGGCGGGGCAGCTGCGGACGAGTCAGCTGTGGGCGGACTGGACGACGTGCCGGTGATGCACTTTCGCTTCGAGGGATTTCGTGAAACCCAGCCGCCCCAGAGCAAGCCGGGCCGGCAAATGCGCTGGCCCTGGCAGGCGGCGGCAGCCAAAATGAAGCCCTGGGCCGGTCGCCTCCGCAAGATCCTGTTGGCCCCGGTGCCGCATCCGTTGCAGGTTCCCGAGCAGCACGACTCGGGTCTGCCGGCCCGGCTGCCGCCCAAATAGTCGAACGCCCCCGGGGAGACGCACGTTCCACGATGCCGACCGCTGGCCGCGCCATGAATGACGAGCGTCCCGATCCCGATGCCCTGTTGGCCCGCGTGAAAGCGGACGAGGCCAGGCGTGCCCGCGGCAAGCTGAAGGTATTCTTCGGCGCCGCGCCCGGCGTCGGCAAAACCTATGCCATGCTCGAGGCGGCGCGCAAGGAGGGCAAGGACGGGGTCGACGTCGTCATTGGTTACGTCGAACCCCATGCCCGGCCCGACACCCAGGCCCTGGTGCTGGGCCTCGACGTGCTCCCCCGCCGCGAGGTCAATTACCGCGGCGCGACGCTGCTGGAATTCGATCTCGAAGCGGCTCTGGAACGCAAGCCGCAATTGATCATCGTCGATGAGCTCGCGCATACGAACGCGCCGGGCATGACGCATACCAAGCGCTGGCAGGACGTCGAGGATCTGCTGGCCGCCGGCATCGACGTCTACACCACGCTCAACGTGCAGCATCTCGAAAGCCTCAACGACGTGATCGCCCAGATCACGCACGTGCAAGTGCGCGAGACTCTGCCGGACAGCGTGTTCGAGCGGGCCGACGAAATCGAGCTGGTCGACATCGCCCCCGACGACCTGATCGAGCGCCTGCGGGCCGGCAAGATTTACGTGCCCGAGCAGGCCCGGCGGGCGATCGACCACTTCTTTCAAAAGGGGCATTTGATTGCCCTCCGCGAGCTGGCGCTGCGCCGCTCGGCCGAGCGGGTCGACGCGCAGATGGTCGACTATCGCCAGGAACACGCGATCGAAAGCACCTGGCCGGCTGCCGACCGCCTGCTGGTTTGCGTCGGCCCCAGCCCGATGTCCGCCCGGCTGATTCGTGCCACGCGGCGAATGGCCGTGAGCCTGCGCGCCACCTGGACGGCCCTGCACGTCGAATCTCCGGCCGATGCCCGGATGAGCGACGCCGATCGCCAGCGGCTGGCCGACAACCTGCATCTGGCCGAACAACTGGGCGCCGAAACGGTGACGATCGCCGGGCATGCGCTGGCCGACGAGGTCCTCTCGTTCGCCCGCAGCCGCAACGTGACCAAGATCATCGTCGGCAAACCGCAGCGATCGCGCTGGCGGGATGTTCTGTTTGGCTCGTACGTGTACGAACTGACGCGCAAGTGCGGCGACATCGACGTCTATGTCATTAGCGGCGAGCGCGACGTGCCCTCTCCGCCGGCGCCGCGGCAGGTGGCCGGGAAGAGATCCCGCGTGCCGTACGCCGGAGCCCTGGCCGCGGTGCTGGTGTGCACGGGGATCGGCTTTATCTTGTTCCGCGTGCTCGGGCCCGACCGCGAGAAGCTGGTCAATATCGTGATGGTGTACCTGCTGGGCGTGATGGCGGTTTCGATGCGCTGGGGCCGGGGGCCGTCGATCCTGGCATCGGTGCTCAGTGTCGCGGCGTTCGATTTTTGCTTCGTGCCGCCGCGATTCAGCTTTGCCGTCACCGACACGCAGTACGTCGTCACGTTTCTGGTCATGCTGGCCACGGGCTTGATTGTCAGCCAACTCACCGCCCGGGTGCGGTTCGCGGCCGAAGCGGCCCGGGGCCGCGAGGAACGCACGGCCGCACTCTACGCGCTGGGTCGGGAACTGGCGGCCCGTGACAGCCGCACCGCGATTGCCGATACCGCGGCCCGGCATGCCGCCACCGCGGTCGACGCCGAAGTTTTCATCCTGCTGCCGGGCGAAAAGACGCCGCTCGAACTGCACGCCGCGCAGCCGGCCAGCCTGCAAATCTCCGACCGCGTGCAGGGGGTCGCCGAATGGGTGCTCGAACACGGCCAACCGGCCGGGCTGGGCACCGCCACGCTGCCGGGCGCGCTGGCCCTGTATCTGCCCATCGGCACCGGCCGCGGCGTGCTGGGCGCCAGGCCCATGCGCTCGAACAAGCCGTTCGACCCCATCCAGGTGCATCTGCTGGAGACATTCGCGCGGCTCACGGCCCTGGCCGTCGAACGGGCCGAGTTGGCCGAAACGGCCGAGCGGACCCGGCTGCAAATGGAGGCCGAGCGCTCGCGCAATTCGCTGCTCAGCGCCGTCTCGCACGACTTGCGCACGCCGCTGGCGGCCATCGCCGGCGCCAGCAGCACGCTGGCCGAATCCGATGCGGATCTCGATGCCGCGACCCGCCGCGAGCTGGCCGAATCGATCTATGACGAGTCCGAAAGGCTCAATCGGCTGGTCGCCAATTTGCTTGACATGACCCGGCTCGAGGGGGGCGCCATCTCCGTCCGCAAAGAATGGCAGCCGATCGAGGAAATCATCGGCGTGGTGCTCAACCGGCTGGGGCGGCAATTGAAAAACCTGACCGTCGAAATGCACCTCGATCCGAACTTGCCCTTGGTGCCGATCGACGATTTGCTGATCCAGCAGGTCCTGATGAACCTGCTGGAGAACGCCATCCGGTTCGCGCCCGTCGGCAGCGTCATCGACCTGTCGGCCAGCGCCGGCGAGGGCGAGGTAAAAATCGAAGTGGCCGACCGCGGGCCGGGACTCAAGCCGGGCGACGAACAACGCGTGTTCGACAAGTTCTACCGCGCCGCAGGCGACGGCTCGCGGAGCGGCGCCGGGCTCGGGCTGGCGATTTGCCGCGGCATCATCGATTTGCACTCCGGCCGCATCTGGGCCGAAAACCGCGCGGACGGCGGGGCCGTGTTCTCGTTCACCATTCCGGTTGTCGGCGAACCGCCCAAAGTCGATCTGGTCGAGGAGGCGGCATGACCAACAACCCGAAAATCCTGACCATCGAAGACGAGCAAGAAATCCGCCGCTTCCTCCGGGTTTCGCTCAGCCATCATGGCTACCTGCTGGCCGAGGCCGAGGACGGCGCGGGCGGGATCCTGCAGGCCGCCCAGCAACAGCCCGACCTGATCGTGCTCGATCTCGGCCTGCCCGACATGGACGGGCTCGAGGTCATTCGCCGGGTGCGCGAGTGGAGCCGGCTGCCGATCATCGTCCTATCGGCGCGGGGGCAGGAGCGCGAAAAGGTGACCGCGCTCGACGCTGGCGCGGACGATTATTTGACCAAGCCGTTCAGCGTCGGCGAGCTGCTGGCCCGGATCCGCGTGGCCCTGCGGCACCAGGTGTTCGACCACAACAACGGCGGCACGTCCGTGTTCCAGGTCGACCAGCTTAAGGTCGATCTTGCCCGGCGGCAGGTGCAAGCCAACGGCCGGCAAGTCCATCTGACGCCGACGGAGTACCGCCTGCTCACGACCCTGGTCCAGCATGCCGGCCGCGTGATCACGCACCGGCAGTTGCTCAAGGAAGTCTGGGGCCCCGACAGCGTGCAGGAAAACCATTACCTGCGCGTCTTCATGGCCCAGCTGCGACAAAAGATCGAAGCCGATCCGGCCCGCCCCCGCTACTTGCTGACCGAGCCGGGGGTCGGCTATCGTCTGGCCGCCGAGTAAGGCAGAAGGCAGAAGGCAGAAGGCAGAAGGCAGAAGGATGAAGGATGAAGGATGAAGGATGAAGGATGAAGGATGAAGGCAGAGGGACGAGCAACGAAGGCGCGGCCTTCGTTGTTTCCGTTCCGCCCATTGTCTGTCAATACCGCGTCTCTCAATACCGCGGCAAGCTGGTATCAATCTGCTGGGCCCAGGCGTCGATGCCGCCGGCCACGCTTTGCGCTTTGGCGAAGCCCTGATCGCGCAGCCAGTTGGCCACGCGCAGGCTGCGCCCGCCGTGATGACAGTGCACGGCAATCGGCAACTGGCGAAACGCCTCCAGCTCGCCGACCCGGTCCGCCAGCTGGCTCATCGGGATCAGTCGGGCAGCGGCGATGTGCACCTGGTCCCACTCGTCTTGTTCGCGGCAATCCAAGAGGAGAAAATTCTCGCCGCCGGCAAGCTTCGCCTGCACGCTGCGGCAATCGATTTCGATCGGCACATTCTGGGTCATGGTCGTTTTTCTCAAGGGGCTGTCGGAACGTTCGAGCCCGGCGCAGGCCGGATCACTCGAATTCCTCCCGAGCGTCTTCGAGCATCGAATCGAGCAATTCGCTCGGACTGGGGAGTTCCGGTTCATCTTCGACGGTCGGGACGGCGTACTGGGCGTTGGCCAAGACGATGCAGGTCGGATAATGGGCCACGACCCGGGCGACCTGCTCCGGCCGCTCGATCGGCGCCAGCCCCAGGTCTTCGACCACGCTAGGGGCCAGCCCGCTGAGCAAGTACACGCGCCCGCGATCGAGCGCGTGCGCCAGTTGCACGGCGATCAATGTGTCGTCCGGCCGGTCATGGGCGACATGGCGGAGCACGACGCCGGGGTGATCGGCGCCCCGCAGGGCTTGGAGCGCCGGACCGAGCTCGGCTTCCAGTTCGGTGCAAAGCAGGATCGTGCCCCCGTCCTCGACCACGCGTCCGGCGGCTGCCAGCGCCCGGGCCACGTTGGCCCAGGTTTGCTGGCCGCGGTCTCCGACGACGGCGGCGAGCACCAGGTTGGCCCGGCGGGGGACGCGACAGCCCCAGGCCCGATCGCAGAGCTCCGCCGCGCTGCGCACGACGGCGCCGGCCCGGCCGGCCAGCACCGCCAGCCACTGGTCGGGCACGCCGGGCACGACTTGCACCAAATAGTGAAGTCCCAACAGCCAGCCGACCTCTTCGACTTCGCGGCGGAACCGGCGCAGCTGGACGCCCGATTCGCTCGCCACGGGCGAGCGATAGCGCTCGATGGTCTTGGCATCCGAAAAGGTCGGAAAGATTCCCGCCAGCGGGCCGTAGTTGGCCAGCGAGTTTTGCGGCCGCACACAGCCGATCGGCAGCACCAGGTCGGCCTCGGACAGGGCCCGATGGATGTAGATCGGCTTGCCCTCGGACGACGCAGCCAGGTAGCAGAGCTGATTGCGATCGAGCGGATCGTGAACGAGGCGTTGAATCGACTGCGGCACGCCCTCAAGCAGCGGGCTGCCGGCCTCAGCCTGTGCGGCAGCGCGGCTTTCGAGCAGCGAGATGTCCTCGGCGGCCGCGCCGGCTGCCAGGCAGCGCTCGACAACCGCCCGGACGATTTCGGCCGCATGCGGCACCTCTTCGCCGAGGGCCAGAACGATCTTATCGCCGGGCACCGCGCTTTGCCGCAGCGGAGGGTACTCGAGCGGAGCGTCGAGGGCCTGGGCGATCGCGTGCGCCGGCTCGGCAATCGGCTGCCCGCTGGGCTGCCCGCATTCGGCAACCAGGGCGCCGGCGGGAAGATCCAGCCGCAGAGTCGATCGCGCGCCGTAGGGCAGTAGGGTCGTCATGCCGTGATTCCCGCCACGAGTGTGGGTCAATCGCCATGTTAGGGCTACTCGGCCGGCGGTCAAGCGCCGGCGCGCTCGCGGGGCACGCAGCGGCCGGCAGAACGGCATGTTTCGGCCGCGCACGGCACGCAGTAGTGGCGCCGGGTTGCCGCAAGCGAGCTTTACCCGCCGGCCCGGTTATTCGATAATTGCGCAAGCGGGAATCCGGCCCAGCGGATCTGGCCGGGGCGTTCTGCGGGCGGTTTCGCTCACCGGGCAAGTTTGCGGCCCCCAAGCCCGGCGCGGTTGCGCCGAAATTGTCCAAGCCAAAGCGGAAAGGAATTCACTTTAGATGGCGGCCAGTCAAAATCTGACGATGTGGAAAAGAACGGCTCCCAGCCTCGCGGTAGGACTATTAGCCCTGGCGGTTTGCGGCTGCCCGGGGCCCTCGACCTCCGGCACAAAATCCCCCGGAACCGATGCGCTCGAGGCCCTGCAAAAGGCTTACCGGCAGGCGAGCACGTATGCCGACGCGGGAGAGCTGCACATCGAGTTCACGCGCAGAGGGGACACGGCCGAGGTCGATCCGATTCCGTTCGCCGTATCGTTTGAGCGGCCGAACAAGGTACGGGTGAACTCCTTCAACGCGGTCGTGGCCTGCGACGGCAAGCAGTTCTACGCCGTGGTCGCGGACGAACTGATGAGCGATCAGATTCTGTACCGCCCCGCGCCGGCGGACCTGACCATCGACCAGGTCTACTCGGATCCGGCGCTCGACCAGATGCTCAACGCCGGATCGGGCGTGCGCCTGCCGCAGCTCGAGTTGCTGCTGGCCGACAAGCCCCTGGCCGACGTGTTCGGCGAGCCGCGCCAGACGAAGCGGTTGGAGGACCGGGCGATCCACGACGACGAAACTCCCTGTCAGCGGATTGAGGTGACGAGCGAGCTGGGCCGGTTCGTGGCCTGGATCGAGCCCAAAACACACGTGCTCCGCCGGCTGGAAATGCCGACGGCCCTGTTCCAGAAAGAGGACAAGTCGCCCGAGCCGGTGCAATACCGGATCTGGGCCGATTTCCGGGGAGCGCGTCTGGGGGGCAAGATCGACGAGAAGGCGTTCCAGTTTGGCGAGCTGCCTCCCGCGGCCATGCTGCTCAAGCGATTCGTGCCCCCGCCGCCGGGCGTTCGCGAAGAACCGACCGAGCTGCTGGGCAAGCAGATCGACAAGTTCGAGTTCGTCGGGCTCGATGGCAAGCCGGTCGATGCCGAAAGCTTGCGGGGCAAAATCGTGGTGCTGGACATGTGGTTCCGCGACTGTCCGTTTTGTTTCAAGAGCTTTCCGAACCTGCAAAAGGTCTACGAGCAGTTCAAAGGCAACGACCGCGTGGTCTTTCTGACCGTCGACACCGATGAGCCGAACATCACCAACGCGATGTTGGAACAGGCCTTCGCCGACGCCCATTTGAGCTTGCCCATCGTCCGCGATCCGCAGCATTTCGCCCGCGACGCGTTCAAGCTCGAAGCCTGTCCCACGCTGGTCCTGCTGGGGCCCGACGGCACGGTGCAGGCCTATGAGCTGGGCTTCAAGCCGGATCTGGCCGAAACTCTGCCCAAGAAGCTCGATCTGCTCCTGGCCGGCACCGACCTGGCGCAGGAAGAGCTCAGCCGCTTCGAGAATGAGCGCGAGCAGTTCAAGCAGCGCAAGCTCGAGCAGCTCGAAGGGACGACCCAACAAATCGAACTGCCGCAGGCCAAGATCGGCGAGAAATCCCAGCCCGCGAGCCTGAAGTTAAGCCTGCTCTGGACGGCGGCGGGACTGAAAAACCCGGGCAATATGCTGATTCTGCCGACCGAATCCGGGCCGCGCATTCTGATCCTCGACGGCTGGAGCAAGGTGGTCGAACTCGATCCGGCCGGCAAAATCGCGGCCCAGCACGAGATCACCCTGCCGGTCGGCGCCACGATCACTCAGCTGCGCACGGCGGTCGACGGCGCGGGTCGGCGATACTTCGTCGGTTTCACCGGCCGCGACCAGCAGCTCTTCTTGTTCGACGAAACCTGGAAGCTGCTGCTGCGCTATCCCGAGGGCACGCATGCCGGCATCTTCGACGTGCAGCTTGCCGATCTGGACGAAGACGGCGAACTCGAGCTCGTCGTGGGCTACGCCGGCTCGGTGGGCGTACAGAACGTGTCGTTTGCCGGCAAGCGCTTGTGGTCGAACCGCACGCTGGACAATGTAATCAGCGTGGCCGTGCTCGACCCGGCCGAGATCATCGCCGCGTCACCCGGCAAGACCGACGGCCATTTGCGTGTCTGGTGCGCCAACGAGCGGCCGGCCATCGCGGTGCTCGATTACCAGGGCAAGTCGCTGCCGGACATCCCGGTGCTCGATCGGCCGGTCGACGTGCTGGTGACGGCCCGTCTGAGTGATTCCCAGGCGCTCGACATCGCGGCCCTGGCTTCGCCCAAGCCGGCCGAGCTGGTGGCCCTGGGCCTCGACCGGTTGGGACACGAACTCTGGAACTATGCCCTGCCGGTCGGAGCGCGGAGCACGCCCTGCACGGTGCTCAGCGCCGGGCGCGTGCTTGCCGACGGGCCGGGCCAATGGCTGCTGACCGGGCCCGACGGCTCGATTCACATTCTGGCCGCCGACGGCCAGCCGATCGACCACTTCAACTACGGCGCGGAGCTGACCGGCATTGCCACGACCGAAATCGACGGCCGCCCGGTGCTGCTGGTCGCGACGGCGCACGAACTGACGGCCTGGACCGTCGGCGCGGCGGACGCGCCGGCCGAGACCACCCCGGACGCTCCGACTGGGCCTACCGCGGGTGCTCCGAATGGGCCTACCGCGGACGCACCGACTGAGCCTACCGCGGACGCTCCGACCGAAACGACCGCGGAGGCTCCCGCCGGAGTTAATGCCACTGACCGTTGAGCGAGAAGGGTCCGTTTTCCTGCATCTCGTGCTCATAGCCGTAGGTGAACAACGTCGGCCGCAGGAAGCCGTAGATTTCACCGCGGTAGGTGTAGCGGTAGGCGGGATAGCCCGGCCCTTCGGTGCGGACCCACGTTCCGTAGCTCGAGATCTGAAACCGGTGCGGCCGGGGCGGGCGAACCAGCGGATAGCCGCTAGCGCCCTGCGGCGGCGCGGCGGCGCGCTGTTGAGCCCGGGGAGCTTCGATTTCCTCTTGGCCGCGGGCCGCGGGAGCCAACAGGCCCAGCAGGGCCACGCTCGCGAAGATGCGCTTCATGGATTTGTCCTTTTGCGCCGTCGGTGGTCTGACTGTGTCGGGGGGCGCCCTGCAACCTAAGGCGGTGGAAATTCCGCAGGATCGCCCGGAGCACGCAAGCGGCAGGCCGGCAGCACGCCAGCTGGCAGCACGCCGGTCGGGGACGGATCCCGCCAGCGCACTGCGATTTTAGGCTCGCGGTCAATTGCGATATCGCGGTCAACTGTGAAATCGCGGTCGACTGCGTTATCGCGGTCGACTGCGGTACCGCGGCCCGATCGCCGGCGGCGCGTGTGCCCCGCTCAGTAATGAGAAATCGGCGCGCGGACGCGGCGCTCCGCACGCGAATCAAAATCGAAACGGCTTTTTGCCCGCCGGGCCGGACGGGTTCGCCGGGTTTACGGCTTATAGCGTGGCAACCTGGCCGTCTTCCAAACCGAGCCGCTTCATCTTTTTGTAAAGCGTCGTGCGGTTGATGCCCAGGGCTTCGGCCGTCAAATGCCGGTTCCAGGCGCAGCTTTCCAGCACTTCCAGGATCAGCTGCCGCTCCGGTCCCTCCAGGGCTTGTTTGAGCGTGCGCTTGCCGAGCGGCTCGGTCACCAGCGGGGCGCCTGCCGCCACGGCGCGGGGCAGATCCTCGGAGCGGATCAGGTCTCCCTTGCCCAAGAGCACGGCCCGTTCGATCACGTTTTGCAGTTCGCGCACGTTGCCCGGCCAGCTGTAGCGCGAGAGGGCCGTGAGGGCTTCGTCGGAATAACCGCGCACCTGTTTGCCGGTCTCCTCGCACACCTGGGCCAGAAAATGCCGGGCCAACAGGCCGATGTCGGCCACCCGCTCGCGCAGGCCGGGCAGTTCGATGTTGATCACATTGATGCGGTAAAACAGGTCCTGGCGGAATTTGCCTTCGGCCACCCGCTGGGTCAGATCTTCGTTCGTGGCCAGGATCACCCGGGTGTCGACGTGGATCGTTTTGTTTCCGCCCACCGGCTCGAACTCGAATTCCTGCAGCACCCGCAGCAGCTTGACCTGCATGGCCGGGCTGGCAGTGCCGATCTCGTCGAGAAAAATCGTGCCGCCGCTGGACTGCTGGAACTTGCCGATCTTGTCGCCCAGGGCGCTGGTGAACGCCCCGGCCACGTGGCCGAACAATTCGCTTTCCAGCAGATTTTCGGGCAAGGCGCCGCAGGCCACTTCCACGAAGGGCCCGCCCCGGCGCGAGCTGCGGCGATGGATAGCCCGGGCAATGAGCGACTTGCCGGTGCCGCTTTCGCCGGTGATCAGCACCGTGGCCTTGGTGTCGGCCACGGCCTCGATCACGTCGAAAACGCGGCGCATGCGGTGGTCGTGGCCGACGACATTTTCCATGCCGAAGCGCAAATCGAGCTGGGCATTGAGATTCTTGTTTTCTTCGATCACGGTCTGCTGGTTGAAGGCCCGTTCGATGGCCATTTCCAGCTCGTCGTCGATCAGCGGCTTGGTGAGGAAATCGAACGCCCCGGAGCGGACTGCTTCGATCGCCGCGTCCGGCGTGCCGTAACCGGTCAGCAGGATTACGGCCGCCCGCGGGCATGCGGTGCGGCAGTGGGCCAGCAGGTCGAAGCCGTCTCCGTCGCCCAGGCGGATATCCGCCAGGACCACGTCGTAAGGCTTCTTGTCGACCGCGGCCAGCGCTTGCGCGTAACTGGCGGCGGTGTCGACCTTGTGCCCGAGGCTGCGCAGCCAGTCGGCCATCGATTCGAGCACGCGGCGGTCGTCATCGACCAGTAACAGGGTGCCGTTTTTCATAACTTTCGCTTTCCGGCAATTGACTTTCCGCTCAATCAATCCGCTACCAACGACCGCGCGCCGCGGTACTCCTTCTTGGGGGTCCGCAATATGCAGCGTGCGTCGCTATTTATCTACGTCGCAGGTTGCCCAGGGTCAACGCGCGGGAGCGCGCCGCTGGCGCTGGGCCGAGCGCGGCGGCAGTTCCGGTTCGGGATGCGCCCTGCGTGTCGATCGCGCGGGATTGCCGGCGCGGCCGTTCTATTCCGCCGGACTACGCGTTATCATGAAGAGGTGAGACCAAGCATCGCCGCGCAGCACGCGCAAGCGATGCAGCCGCGCCAAGCCTTACGGCCCGGCACGGGATCGATTATGACGACTGGACGACCGGAGTCAGCCTGGAGGTTTTGCCATGGCAATTCGCGTGTTGGTGGTGGACGATCACCAGGTAGTTCGTTCTGGGCTGTCGAGCCTGCTGTGCGATCCGAAGATCGAGGTCGTGGCCGAGGCCGGTTCCGGCGCCCAGGCGCTGCAGTTGGCGGCCGAGCATAAGCCGGACATCATCCTGCTCGACATTCGCATGCCCGAGATGGACGGACTCGAGACGCTCGAGCGCCTGCAGTCCGAGGTGCCCCAGAGCAAAGTGGTCATCCTGTCGACCTATGACAACCCCACCTACGTGGCCCGGGCGGTGGCGCTGGGGGCCAGCGACTACGTCCTCAAGGGGGCCAGCCGGCAGCAGATCATCGAAACGATCGTGGCCACGGCCGAAGGACGTGGTCCGCTACATGCCGGCCAACTGCTTCGGGTGGCCTCGACGATGAGCACCAGTCCGCAGGGGGATACCGACCCGACGCCGCTGACCACCCGCGAAACGCAAGTCCTGCGGCACGTGGCCCTGGGCCTGAGCAATAAGGAAATCGGCCGTTCGCTGGCCATCAGCATCGAGACGGTCAAAGAGCACGTGCAGAACATCTTGCGCAAAATCGCGGCCAGCGATCGCACTCAGGCGGCCGTTTGGGCCGTGCGCAAGGGATTGGTGTAGCACCTGCCGGGCGCACTGCCTGGCGATTCGCGCGGGGGCCTGGCCGACGATTCACTTGGCGCGCGGATGCGCCCGCTCGTAGGCCGCCCGCAAGCCGGCCGTGCTGACGTGCGTGTAGATCTGCGTGGTGGTCAGGCTCTTGTGGCCAAGCAGTTCCTGCACGCTGCGGATGTCGGCGCCGTGGTCCAATAGATGCGTGGCAAAACTGTGCCGCAGCGTGTGCGGCGTGGTGCGGCGATCGAGCCCGCTGGTGCGCAAGTGTTTTTCGAGCATGCGGGCAACGCTGCGCGTGGTCAGCCGGCTGCCGAACTTGCTTACGAAGACCGGCGCGCCGGGGCCCGGCTTGATCCGCGGCGATAGCCGGCGGACTTTCAGCCAGTCTTTCAGGGCCCGGCCGGCAAACGAGCCGATCGGGCCGATCCGCTCCCGCTTGCCCTTGCCGCGCACCCGGACCGCACCGCTGGTCAGGTCCAAGTCGCCATCGTTGAGTCCGGCCAGCTCGCTCACCCGCAGTCCGGCCGAATACAAGACTTCCAAAATGGCCCGATCGCGCAGTCCCATCGGCTCGGCGGTGACCGGCGCGCCCAGCAACCGGCCCATGTCATCGCTGGAGAGGAAATGCGGCAGCGAGCGAGGCTTGCGCGGATTGCGCAGCGGCTTGGCCGGATTCGCCTGGGCCCAGCCGTCGCGCTGGCCGAAGCGAAAGAAGCTCCGCAGCGACGCCAGGCGGCGCGCGATCGTGGTCTTGGCGTATTCGGCCTCGTGCAGCGCGGCCAGGTAACCGCGCAAGTCGGGCGTGCTGATTTGCTCCGGCCGGGGCGGCTGGCCGTGGCAGGCCGTGAGATATTCGATCAGAGCGGTGAGGTCTTCGCGGTAGCTCTTGATCGTCAGCGCCGAGGCATTGCGCTCGACTTCCAGATATTGCAGAAACCGGCTGACGGCGGCTTGCATGAGCGTTTCGAGTCGATCCGCGCCCGCAGGGCGTGCCCGCGGGCTGCTTGCGGCCGCGGCGCGCCTTACACCAGGTCGTCGGTGTCGCTCAATTGCGGCAGCTGGAAGCGGGGTTTCGGAGCGGCGGCCTGCTGGCTTTCCTGGCGGATCTTCTGGCTCAGCACCGCGGCGTCATACCAACTGAAGCTCAGGTCGGGGTTCGAGGCATAGCGGCCCAGCACCCGCAGGGCTTCGGCCCGGCTCGCATCGTCGTACAAAAAGACGTAGCGCTCCGCCCCTTTGACCAACGCCAACACGTTGATGTCCTGACTCACAGTCGATTTCTCCTGGTGCTAGTGCCGGCGCGACGGCCGTCGTCCGATCTGGCCGCCGGAGATCCGTTCCGGTTGCTGGGCGCAAGCGTTCTAGCGATACATATATCGGTCGTCGGACCAGCGCCACACCAATCGGGTTTTGCCGCCGCCGCCACGCGCCGAAAGCATTTCGTAGATGTGCAAGTGACAGCAGAAGCGAATGTAGTCGTCGCTCCGCACGAGGTAGGCCTGCCAGCCCCCGGCCCGGCCGTCGTCCTTGAAAAACCAATAACTGCTCAAGGCTTCGGTCAATTCGCCGTCCGAGCCGTTGTAGGTTCGGGCGTGCCGCAGCACCGGATCGGCCGAGGGCACGCACGGGCAAGGCGTGGCCTTCGGAGGGGGCGGAATGAACGCCCGGGCGTCCGGATAGTTTGGCGGCAGCTCAGGTCCTTCTGGCGCGACGGCAACGGTTGTACCGACCAGCTTGATGTCGCCCGACGCTTTCCGCCTGGCCTTTACGGCGTCGCGATGCGACGACAACGAGCCCGGTGTCGCGTCGGCATCGGTGCCGCCGTCTGCATCGTCCGAACTGTCGTCCTGGGGCATGGCCTCGGGGGGCGGCGGTTCGATCGGCGCCGCTTTGTAGGGCGGAGTCTGAGTCTTCAATTGCGCCCGGGCCAGCGCCATTTCGGCTTCCAGCTTGAGCGGGGCGGGAATGAACTCTTCTTCCGGAGTGCCCCAGGGAAGCCCGTAACCCGCCGGAATCGGATGGAAACAAGGATTGGCCGCGTACCACTCGACCTGCATCGCCACCCGCGGCGGGTAGAAGGGGGTAAAGTCGGTCACGGCCCCCACGACCACCGCGTCGACACCCAGAACGTTGGCCAGCTTGCGCACCTCTTCCGGGTTGTTCAGGTTCAGCTGGTAAGCGCCCATCGCCCGTTCGACCACGCCCACCGGCACCACTTCGAAACCTTGGATCTCCTGCAATTCGCTGTAATAGGCTTCGGCGAACTGGCGGCCATCGACCGTCGGCTCGGTGCTCAGGTTGAAGAACGGAGCGATCGCAACCTTCGACAATTGCGGAAACGGATTATGAACGACCGGCTGATGCGCGACCTGCGGGATGAGCTGACACCCCGAGCCCGCTAGCATCGCCAGCGCAATGATCAAACGGCGCAGCTGCACGACATTCCCCCCCAAATCGTCCCCCCAGCCGATCTCGGCCCGCGCACCTGGCGCCGGCAGAGTCAGCCGATCCCCTGATGTCGGTCTTATCGGCACAACCGGCAGATTCTCTCCAAGCTTCTGCCGTTTTGTCGGGCTGCTGCCGCTAGCAAAGCGACGGGGGAGCGGCGATGCCGGACTGCGGCACAGCCAGAGCGTGCGGGCATTGCGCGGTCTCAGACGAGGTCGCGCAGACTTGTGAGCCCCACGGCCTCTCGCGAGGCAAAGGGCTCGCCATACTGCGTGCCGATCGCCCAGCCCCAATAGGCGGCCTGGTCGCGCAGGCGATCCAGCAGCGTGGGGGCGGTCGTCGGGCGACCGGTGACAAACTGGCTCTGATAGCAGGCGATGGCTGCCAGTTTGCGCTGCCAGTAGGCGGAAATGTCGAGCACCAGGGCCGGCTTCTCCACGACCCGCAGGTGCACGCAGTAGTAATAGTAGATCCGGCTGGGATGATGCGGCTCGCCGGGCATGTCGGTCTTGGTCAGTTTCGACCAGAATCGGGCTGCCTCGACGAGCTCGATCGCCGCCACATGATCGGGGTGGGCGTCGACCCAATACGGGGCGAAGAGCCACTTGGGCCGCAATTGGCGAATGACACCGGCCAGCTTGGCCCGGGCGTCGAGGGTCGCTTCCAAGCTGCGATTGGCCAGGCCCAGGTTGCCGCGCCAATCGAGTCCCAAAATCGCGGTGGCGGCGGCCGTTTCTTGCGCCCGCAGCTCGGGCGTCCCGAACGGCGTGGGCTCGCCGCTGGTGAGGTCCAAGACGCCGACCGAAAACCCGTCGTCCTTGAACTTCAGGATCGCCCCGGCCATGCCCAACTCGGCGTCGTCCGGATGCGGCGCGATGACCAGAATGTCGAGCGGGCGGAAGTCAGCTAGCATGGTCGCGGTCGAGCCCAAGGGTGCCGGAAAGTTGCCTGGCAATCCATCCTGACCGCTGCGGCCGGGGCTTGCAATTGGCCTGGACCGATTTGCAGTGCTTTGTCAGACTCGCCCGCCCCACGTTGCCGAAATATCAAGCTCCGATCCGCCGTTTATGCAGCGCTTGCGCACTTCGAACTGCTTCGAGCCGATCCGAGAACCGTCTCGGAGAGGGGGACCGTCCCGTTTTGCTCCGCGGACAGCGCAAAACCAGGACCGTCCCCGTCGGTTCTCGGATAGGCTCTTCGCCCGCCGCTGGCTGCTGGCCGCTCTGCTCTCGTGCCTGGCACTGCCGGCGTGCGCACGCTGGAATTGGCGCGGCGACGGGTTCCACGACGACGGCGTGAACGACGCGGCCAAATTGCGCAAGGCGACGGGCGGCCAAAAGGCCGGCCTGGACAACCGGGCGCGCGAAATCGAAAACGACCTGGGCGTCCGCTGACGCGAGCGCGAGCCTGGAAGCTCGCGGAATCGGACCACGCGGCGTTTGCGGGCTTGTTGCCGGCATCCGAGCGGCCGACAATCCTGCCATGGACTCCCCGCCCCCGAGCGACGTCAATCTCTTGCGCCTGGCCGTCTGGTTCGAAGGCGGCGCCGCCCTGTTGGCGCTGGTCTTGGGGTGGCTGCTCTCGGCGCCGCCGCTGCACTACGTCGAATGGAGCGGCGCTGCCTTGGCCTGGGGGTGCCTGGCGAGTCTGCCGCTGCTGGCCGTGATGCTGGGCGTGACGCACTTTCCCCTCGGGCCGCTTGCCCGGCTCGACCAGCTGGTTCGCGAAGTCATCGTGCCACTCGTCCGGTCGTGCAGCACGCTGGAGTTTCTGCTGATCTCGGTGTTGGCCGGCGTGGGCGAGGAACTGCTGTTTCGCGGCGTGATGCAGGCCCAATTGGCCCGCTGGTGGTCGCCGGCGGCGGGTCTGGCGCTGGCGAGCATCGCGTTTGGACTGGCCCATGCCATCAGCACGGCGTACGCCGTCCTGGCGGGGCTGTTCGGCGTGTACCTGGGCGCGGTCTGGCTGTGGAGCGGAAACCTGCTGGTGGCAATCACCGCGCATGCCGTCTATGATTTCCTGACGTTGGTTTATCTGGTGCGTCGCGACGCGCGCCAAAACCGGCCGCCGGATCCGGCGGCGTAGCAGCGTCCGGCTCGCTTGCGGCCCCCCAGGAGCACAGCGCATGTCTGCATCCAATCGAGCGCTGGCGCTGGTGTTGGTGCGGGGATTGGCCGGCGCCCTGCTCGGCGCCTTGGCCGGATACTTCCTCTTCGTGTGGTTCAAGCTCCACTTTGGCGTGCTGGTTCTGGCGCTGCCGGGCGCTTTGGTCGGCATCGTCTGCGGACTGGCGACGCGCGTCCGCAGCTTGCCGGCCGGAATCATGGCCGGGGTGATTGCGCTGGTGCTTTCGATCTATATCGAATGGAAATTTTTTCCGTTCGCGGACGACGAAAGCCTCGCGTACTTTCTCGCCCACCTGCACGAGGCCTCGGGCCAGACCTGGATCATGATCCTGGGGGGCACGCTGGCCGGCTTTTGGTTCGGCTGGGGCCGATCGCGGCAAAACGCCTACGGCTCGGCGGCCTGAGCGGCAACTGCGAGATCGCCGGGTTCACCGCTCGGCGGGCGCCATCGAAGCGATCGTCGCTTTGACCATGTCGATCGCGTCCTGCTGGTTCGCGTCGTCGCACTGGAGCAGGCAAGAGCAGGTGAATTTTTCGCCGCTGACCAGGTAGACGGCCGACAGCCGCTCTCCCCCGCTCGAATTGAGATAGCTGAACGTGACGGCCTCGACTGCGTTGGCGCCGAGCTTGCGGCGCTGCGGCTTGCTGACCTTCACGTCTTCGATGCCCGAGCCGCGCAGCGACTTGCGCATGCCCTCGACCAGCTGCTCGAGCGCCGAACTTTTGGCGTCGGCCGCGAGCGCGCCGCCCAGATCGGTAATCACGAGCACGAAGCCCAGCGGATGCTTGAGCGTGGCGCTGCGGCCCTTGGATTCCTGGTCGTCGAGGATTTGAAACCCGAGCTGGTAATCGAAGCCGACCGTGTTCAGCTTCCAGTGCTGCATCGTCGCCAGGCGCACGGCGACGCGATAGCTCTGGCCGGGGTGATCCTTGCTCTCCAGCCGCGCCGGCACGCCCGACTCGACGGTGAAGTTCTCGCCATTGATCGAGATTTCGAACCGCTGGGCCGGCGGAGCGGAATCCGCGGCGCGCAATTCCGCCCCCCCGCCGAGGACCGCAGTCGATAGTGCCAGCGCCCAACGCAGCCTCAAGTCCGTTCCCCTTCCAGAATGCCGCCGGATACCACGCCCCTCTTCAGCCTACCAAGCCGCGTCGCACGGTACCAAGAAAAGTCCGCCCTGGCGGGCCGGCGGAATCACTCGGCAGGCTGCTCGATCGCGGCCGTGCGACCTCAAAATGATGACGCAAGTCGTTATTTGGCCAGCCGGGCCGTGCCCTGCGCCGCCCCGGGGCGGGAGGGAGACGCGCCCTGCGCCGAACGGGGCGGGAGGGAGACACGCCTCGCGCCGACCGGGGCGGGAGGGTGAAATCGCACCAGCGCTGTTCCCAACTGGCGCATAGGCCCTGGATGCAATCGGAGGTTCCTGTCAAGATATTCGCTGGTCGCAGCACCCAGGACCGAACCGGATGGCCGCTGGACGTGACCGTAATGCGGACGACGGGCCAGGCCGCGGACCCAGCGCCAGCGTCGTTGGCCGCCAGCCTCGAGAAGCCAGGACGGCAGGCTTTTGATGAACCAAAAAGTTGCCATCGTGATGGCCGCCGGCAAGGGCACGCGGATGAACTCCGACCTGCCCAAGGTGCTGGTCCCCGTCTGCGGCCGGCCCATGATCGAGTACGTGCTCGACGCCCTGGCGGCCGCCGGAGTCGACCGCACGATCGTGGTCATCGGCTATCGCGGGGCCGACGTTCAGGCCGCCCTGGCAGACCGCCAAAATGTCGAATTCGCCTGGCAGCAGCAGCAGCTGGGCACGGGGCACGCCGTGATGATGGCTCGTCCGTCGCTGGCCGACCATCGCGGGCCGGTGCTCGTCTTGGCCGGAGACTCGCCGCTGGTGCAGCCGGTTTCGCTCTCGGCATTGCTGGCCGATTTTGATTCGCGGCCGGCGGCCTGCATCCTGGGCACGGGCTACAAGGACAATCCGACTGGCCTGGGCCGCGTGGTCCGCGACGGCGAGCGGAATTTTCTGGCCATCGTCGAGGAAAAAGACGCCACGGCAGCGCAAAAGGCGATCCGCGAAGTTAATCTGAGTTGTTATGTGTTCGATTGCCAGGACTTGTTCTGGGCCCTGGATCGGATCAGCGCCGACAACTCGCAACGGGAGTTTTACCTGACCGATTGTCCGGGCATCCTCAAACGCGAAGGAAAACAGGTTCGAGCGCTCGACGTCTTGCAGCCTTGCGAGACCTTGAGCATCAACACGATGGATGAATTGCAGGCCGTCGAAGCCACGCTGAAATCGCTCGCTCCACAGCCCTGATGCCGAACCGCCAGCGCCCGTCGCGCCAGTAGCCCCTTCGGCCGGAGCCCGCGTTCCAGGCCCCCAGCATTGCCCCTTTGAGCACCGATTCGATGAACGATCTCAAGATATTCAGCGGCCGGGCGAACCCCCATCTGACCACCCGGATCTGCGATTACCTGGGGTTGCCCGTCGGCCGGATCACCATCGGCAACTTTCCCGACAGCGAAATCTATTGCAAGATCGAAGAGGATGTTCGCGGCCGCGATATCTTTCTGGTCCAGCCCACCTGCCCGCCGGTCAACGACCACTTGCTCGAACTGCTGGTCATCATGGACAGCTGCAAGCGGGCCAGCGCCGAACGGATCACCGCCGTCATTCCCTATTACGGCTATGCCCGGCAAGATCGCAAGGACGAAGGCCGCGTGCCGATCACGGCCAAGCTGGTGGCCAACCTGATCACCCGGGCCGGCGCCGATCGGGTGTTGGCCATGGATCTGCATGCGGCCCAGATTCAGGGCTTTTTCGACGTCCCGGTCGATCACTTGTACGCCGCTCCGGTGATCGTCGATCACTTCCTGAATATGGGCTTCGATCCCCGCGAACTAGTCGTGGTCAGCCCCGACGAGGGAAGCACCAAGCGGGCTCTGCGCTACTCGGAGCGGCTGGGCGGCAGCCTGGCCATCGTCGACAAGCGCCGCGCCAGCGCCGAAACGACGCGGCAGGAAAACATCATCGGCGCATCGGTCGAGGGCAAGATCGCCGTGATGTTCGACGACATGATCAGCACCGCCGGTTCGGTCTGCGGGGCAGCCCGGGTGCTGGCCGATCGCGGTGCCCGCGAAATTTACGTGGGCGCCACCCACGGCGTGCTTTGCGGCCCGGCCATCGAGCGGCTAAAAGCTTCGGCCATTCGCGAGGTGGTGATTACCGACTCGATTCCTTTGCGGCCGGAACAGACCATTCCGAAGATCAAGGTGCTCAGCGTGGCGCCGCTGCTGGGCGAAGCTATCAAGCGGATCCACCGCAACGAGTCGGTCAGCCGCTTGTTCGTATGACGATTCCCCGGGCCATGGTTGCAGATCGGTATACGGCGTGCGCCCTGCCCCTGTCGGGGATTCTGTACCCGGGCGATTGGCAGGCACGATCGTGTGTAATGACAATTTTTTTATTTTGGGGATTGACGCCCCGTTTCCTCGAGATTAGGTATAGTAGCTGGTGCACTAAAATCCGGGTTTATCGGCGGATTTGGCACAGTTCGTTTAGCCCATAACTCTGTCACGCGCGCCCGCCACGGAGCCTGGCAGCAGATTGCGTGGCCGAGGAAGCTGCCCATGAATTCGATCTTCAACTTGAACTTTGAGAAGGCCCAGCCGGCCCCGAGCGCGAACTAGATTCGTCGCACAGGTCGGCTTTTGATTTTTGGTTGATGAATTGGCCCGTGAATCTCGCCCTGACGCGTTTTGCGCCGGCGGGGGTAGAGGGCCCGACGATAAGCGGGCGACGGTAAAAACTCTAACGAGTGACCCGGCGCCGAAAGCTTAAAGAGTCTTGGGTGTGTGAAATCGGACAGTTTGCCGAAATCACCACTCTGTGAGGAGTGAGGATCAGTCGAAATTCCGAGAAGTTCTGCCCCGAATGATGTCAAGAAAATTCTACTGATATTGGTTATTTAAATACGGGCAATGAGAATCATGCATCGCTTTTTCACGCACTCGCAGGAACTTCGAATCGCCCGTTTTAGATGCGGCCCATCGCGACGGCAGCGGCGCTAAAGCCCTGCCTGAGCATTCAACCTGACGTTTTCGATCACTTTTTTCACGCAAATCCACTCGCACACACCAATTTTTCCGGAGCCGACCACCATGACGCGTTTCCATCGCCAATTTGCCGCTGCCTTCGCCTCGGTTCTCGCCCTGTCGCTTGGTTCCCTGCTTCATGGCAGCACCATCGGCACTTCGGTCGGTGTCGAATTCGGCATCGGTGGATCGAGCGGAATTGGCGCCGGATTGTCGCCCAGCCAGGTGGCAGGCGTCATTCCGAGTGCAAACTGGAATGTGGCGAGCGGCAACAGCGGCACGATCAATAATCTGACCGGCGATTTCCTCGGGGCCCCCGTCGCCACCTCGGTCAGCATCAACTGGACGACGAGCGACACTTGGAACAACGGGGGTACCTCCGGCTTTTCCGGTGCCAACAATACTCTGAACAACGGCTACCTCGATGGCGGCGCCGGTCAGAACACGGACGTCAACCTGTTGGGGTTGAATTCCGGCCTGAAGTACGATCTGTACATTACGTCAACCGGGGGTACCGCCGAGAACAAGAGCGGCACGATCGGCGTCAATGGCACGTACGACTCGTCCGTCGTGGGCCAAAACGACACCAGCGGCAGCTACGTTCTGACGACCGGGTCCACGGCCGGCAACTACCACGAGTTCTTGGGCGTCACTCCGGTCTTCAACGTCACGAATCACGACTGGGAAATCAACATCAGCACCGACGCCTCCAACTCGACCCGCACGCCAATCAACTCAATTCAGTTCACCGCGACGCCCGAGCCTTCGTCGCTCGTGCTGTGTGGCCTGGGCGCCGCCGCACTGCTGCTGGCTGCCCGCCGCCGTCGCCGCGGTTAAGCAAAAGCCGAAGGACTTTCGAAGATTTGCGAGCCGCCCGGGCCAGGTGCCCGGGCGGTTTCGTTTTGGCGCCGGAAGAATCGAGAAAACCCCCCGAGTTTGCCGGCCCGCAGTGACGACGGTCCGCTGCCGGCCCGCGGAGCGGAAAATCGCTGGTTTTTCTTCCGCCAGCTGGGGTTGAAATCCGGCGATTTTCGGAGACAATGACCCGTTTCGTCCTCAGGCTCAAGCGGCCTGCTGGGGCCTGGGTTTCCCCCAGGTCCGGGTTTCACGAAAGCCTGGGCCTGGCAGTTGTGGGCCCCGCCCCCGATCCGGCAGCCTTGTGCCACTCTGAGGACGTCGAAACCTTGCCTGAAACAACCGCCGTGCCCGCCCGTCGGCTGCGGCTTTCCTGATTCCAAAATTTTCCATCGGCCAGAGGCACATTATGGCGGAAGCATTGAACGTCAAGGATCGGGCGCCCCAGGGCAAGCGGGCCGCGCGCCGGCTGCGGGCCGCCGGCACCATTCCCGGCATCCTCTACGGTCACGGCGAGGCCAACGTCAGCTTGACCGTGGCGACCGTCGAGATCGCCAGCGCCATTCGCCACGGCGCGCGCGTCGTCGAGTTGAAGGGGGCCGTCAACGAGAAGGCCTTCATTCGCGACTTGCAGTGGGATGTGTACGGCATCGACATCTTGCACGTCGACTTTGCCCGCGTGTCCGAACACGAACGCATCGAGCTGCGGGTCACCGTCGAGTTGCGTGGCCAGGCGCCCGGCTTGAAAGAGGGAGGCGTGGTCGAGCTGTTGGTGCACGACCTGGAAATCGAGTGCGAGGCGCTGCGCATTCCTGAGAAGCTGGAAGTCAACGTCAACGATTTGCACCTGGACGGGTCGATCACCGCGGCCGATATCAAGCTGCCTCCCGGTGTGACGCTGATCTCCGATGCCGAGACGCTGGTCGCCCATTGCGTGCAGCCGCTCTCGGAGGACGAGGCCGCGCCGAGCGAAGGTGGTGCCGGCGAGCCCGAGGTCATTGGCCGCAAGCCCGAGGAGGAATCCGAAGAATAAACCTTTGCCGGCCAGGCCAACGGGGCGCCGCTTGAATGAAACTCGTGGTCGGGCTGGGCAATCCGGGGCGTAAATATGTCGACACTCGGCACAACGTCGGCTACGCCGTCATTGCCGAGTTGGCCCGCCGCGCCGCCGCCGGGCGCGCACGAGCGGATTTCGACGCCGAGCTCGTGGAAGCCGGCTTGGGGGGCACGAAGGTACTGTTGGCCATGCCGCAGACGTTCATGAACCGCAGCGGCTCGAGCGTGCTGCGACTGCGGGATTTTTACAAACTCGAACACCCCGACATCCTGATCGTTTGCGACGACTTCAACCTGCCCCTGGGGCGGCTGCGCTTGCGTGCCGAGGGCACCGCCGGCGGACAAAAGGGATTGAGCGACATTATCCAGCGGCTTGGCAACCAGCAGATTCCGCGACTGCGGATCGGCATCGGGCTGCCGCCCGCGGGCTTCGAGGCTGCGGACTTCGTCTTGAGCAAGTTTCGTCGGGAGGAACAAGCGGAAATCGAATTGGCAATCGTCCGGGCGGCCGACGCAGTGACCGATTGGGTCACCCAGGGCATCGGCCCCACGATGAACAAATTCAACGCTTAAGCGGCAGCCCGCCCCGCGGCACCAGCGCGGCAAGCAAAATTACGGCGTGCAGATACGCACGTCACACCTTTACCGGGAGCGCACTTGTGGCCACCAACGTTTACGAGGGGATGTTCATCCTGGATTCGAACCGCTACGCCCGCGATCCGGCCGGCGTATCGGGGCAAATCCCGGAGATGATTACCAAGCTGGGGGGCGAAATGCTCGTCAGCCGCTTGTGGGAAGATCGCCGGCTGGAATATCCGATCAACGGTCATCGCCGCGGCACCTACTGGCTGACCTACTTCAAGCTCGACTCCGGCCAGATCGTCCCCTTGAACCGGCAATGCCAGCTGAACGAGACCGTGGTGCGGAGCCTGGTCATCAAGATCCATCCCCGGCTCGTCGATGCCCTGGTCGAACACGCCAAGCTCGGGCCGCAGGCGCTGCGCCGCCCGGTGGAAGTCGCCCCGGCCGTTCCGGTCGGGGTTCCGGTGGACGAAGAATTGTAAGGCGGACTCGGCGCGTCCGACGGGCGGATGTCGCCGTTGGGCAGTGCTGCAGGCGGCAGTGTTGCACGCGGCAGTGCTGCACGCGGTGGTGCAGCCGACTGCGGCGGGTTGCTCGTCGCCCGTCGAGCCTCCAGGGGCCGTCTTGCTTGAGGTCCGGAGTTGGAGTAGGTTGACCCGGGGATAGGGAACGCTTGTTCACATAGCCGCGGCAAAAGGTGCGTTTATGGCCAGCTTCAACAAGGTGATCCTGCTCGGCAACGTCACCCGTGATCCGGAGTTGAAATACATTTCCTCCGGCACGGCGGTCACGGAAATCGGCATGGCGATCAACGATCGCCGCAAGGGGCCCAACGGCGACTGGATCGAAGAGACGACGTTCGTGGATGTGACGCTCTGGGGGCGGACGGCTGAAATCGCCAGCGAGTATCTGAACAAAGGCGCGCCGGTGCTGATCGAGGGGCGACTCAAGCTCGACACCTGGGAAAAAGACGGCAAGAAGAACTCCAAGCTCCGCGTCGTGGGCGAGCGGATGCAGCTGCTCGGCTCGAAAGGGGGCGGCGGCGGAGGCGGTGGTGGGGGCGGCGGCCGCGGACCGGCCCGGCGCAACGACGACGAGGCCCAATACGGACAACCGGCGGCCGCCGACCTGGGGCCGGCCGACGACGATATCCCGTTTTGAAGGATCGGCACAACAGCCGCCCAACAAACCAATCGGCCAGGTCGCAGTAGATCAGGACCCAAGCGGGTCAGACTCGCATGCGGGTCGACCAGGGGCTGGGCCGCCTGGCAAAACATCTTTAAAAGACAAACCCAATCAACGTTCTGGGGAAAGCGAGAGTACTTCGGATGGCCAAGACCAGCACCGGCAGTCGCGCGGGGCGGCTCCCACGCGGCAAGCACAACGGCGTGGAACTGCTCCTGATTCAATCGGTCGATCACGTCGGCAATCAGGGGGATGTGGTCGAAGTCAAACGCGGCTACGCCATGAACTTCCTCATTCCCCAAGGCCTGGCGACCGTCGCCACCGATCACCACAAGCGGATGGTCGAAAAGCACAAGACCAAGCTGCAGGCGATTCAGAATGCGCGCCTGGCCGGCCTGCGCGAAATGGCGGCCGAGATCGGCAAGCAAAGCATCACCATCGAAGCCAATGCCAACGACGACGGGCATCTGTACGGCTCGGTCGGCGCGCCGGAGATCGTGGCCGGGCTCAAGCGCAACGAGGTGGTCATCACCGCCGATCAGGTCCGGCTCAAGGGCCCGCTCAAGGAGCTGGGCTTGTACACCGTGCTGATCCATCTGGGACACGAGATCGAAGGGGAGCTCAAGGTTTGGGTCGTGCCGACCGTGGCCGACGAAACGCCCGAAAAGAAGGCCTGATATGACGCCGGTCCAGCGCTTCGACGGATCGGCAGCGCAGGCTCGCTCGGCCCAGGGCCCCGGATCCCAGGGCGCTGCGTTGCAGGGGCCGGGCTCTCAGGTGCCCGGACAGCCGCACGGGGCCCAAGGCCGGTCGGCGGCGAAGGTCACGTCCGAGATTCTCGACCGGCAGCCGCCCCGCAGCCTGGATGCGGAGCGCGCGGTGCTGGGCAGCATGTTGCTCCAGCCCGACGTCTGCGACGAGGTGGCGCTGGTCCTCCGCGTCGACGACTTTTACGACGAGGCCCATCGCCGGATCTATTGCCACATGCAGGCAATGCATGAGGAGGGTCGGCGGACCGACGATCTCACGCTGCTCTGCGAGCGGCTCAAGTCGGCCGGCGACGCGGAATTTGTCGGCGGGTTCGCCTATCTGGGCGAACTGCTCAACTCGACCGGCACGGCGGCCCACGCCACGTATTACGCCGAGATCGTGCGCGACAAGTCGACGCTCCGCTCGCTGATTCATTCCAGCACCGAGATCCTCCGCGACGCCTACGACGAGTCGGTCGAGCCGCGCGAAATGCTCGCCCGGGCCGAGCAGCGGATTTTTTCCATTCTCGACACTCGCGGGGCGGGCAACGTCGGCAGCATCCACGACATCCTCCACGAGGCCATGTCGCGGATCGACGCCCGGATGAACAAGCAGGCTGCGCTGGGGGGCGTCGAGACCGGCTTCGCCGATCTGGATGCGATGACCGGCGGCTTGCACGAGTCGGAGCTGATCATCCTGGCCGGCCGCCCCAGCATGGGCAAGACGGCGCTGGCCCTGAACATCGCCGAGCATGTCACGCTGAAAGCCCAAACGACGACGCTGTTCGTCAGCCTGGAAATGTCGTCGACCGAATTGGCCGACCGCATGCTCTGCTCGATTGCCCAGATCAACGGCCAGCGGCTGCGCAACGGCACGATCTCGAACGACGATCGCCGCAACCTGGTGGAAAAAGCGGCCGAATTGAGCCAGGCGCCGTTGTTTGTCGACGATTCGCCGAGCCGCACGATCACCGAAATCGCCGCCGCCGCCCGCCGGCTGAAGCGCAAGAGCAACCTGGGCTTCGTCGTGATCGATTACCTGCAGCTGATCGAACCGGACAACGCCCGCGACCCGCGGCAGGAGCAAGTGGCCAAGATCGCCCGTCGGCTCAAGGGCATGGCCCGCGAGATCAAGGTGCCGGTGATGTGCCTGGCGCAGCTCAATCGGCAGGCCGAGGTGAGCAAAGACAACCGGCCCCGGCTCAGCCATCTGCGCGAAAGCGGAGCCATCGAACAAGATGCCGACGTGGTGATGTTCGTCCACCGCGACGAATACTACCTCAGCGGCGCCGCGAGCGAAGAAGACCGCAGCCGCGTGGCCGGGCAGGCCGAAATCATCATCGCCAAACAGCGCAACGGCCCCACCGGAGAGGCCAAGGTGCTCTGGAACAAGGACTTTACCAGATTCCAGAACAGCTCCCACCGGCCCTACGACGATTTCGAGCGCTTCAACTCCGAGTTCTGATTCGAGTTCTGATCCGGGGGGGTTTGCTTCCAGCTGCCATGAAAGTCCTGCTCACCGATTACGCCTGGGCCGACCTGCACATCGAGACCCAGACGTTGGCGTCCGTCGGCGCCGAGCTCGTGGTGGCGCCGGCCCAGGACGCCGCCTCGCTGGCCGCGGCCGCGGTCGACGCCGATGCCATCATGACCAACTGGGCCAAGGTCACCCGCGAAGTGATCGAAGCCGGGCCGAAGCTGCGGATCGTCGCCCGGCTGGGCATCGGCCTGGACAACATCGACGTGGCCTGCGCCACCCGGCGCCGCATCGCCGTGACCAACGTGCCCGACTACTGCCTCATCGAGGTGGCCGAGCATGCGCTGGCCCTGCTCTTGTCGTTGGCCCGCAAGACGGCCTTCTACCATCAGCAAACCCAAAGCGGCGCATACGACCTGGCGGCCGGGCCGCCGCTGCTGCGGATCGAAGGGCAGACGCTGGGCATCGTCGGGCTGGGCAACATTGGCCGCCGGCTCGCCGCCAAGGCTGCGGCGCTGGGCCTCAACGTCGTCGCCACCAGCCGCCGAGCGCAGGCAGGCAGTCCCCATGTGCGCATCGTTCCGCTCGAAGAGCTGCTCCGCACGAGCGATTACGTCTCGCTCCACCTCCCGCTGGTGGCCGAGACCCGGCGCTTGATCGGTGCGCGCGAGCTGGGCTGGATGAAGCCGAGCGCCTATCTGATCAATACGGCCCGCGGCGGACTGGTCGATCATCAGGCCCTGGCCGAGGCGCTGGCGGCGGGCAAACTGGCCGGGGCGGGGCTCGACGTGCAGGATCCCGAACCGCCCGACCTGGCCCTGGCTCCCTGGAACGATCCGCGGGTGATCGTCACGCCGCATGCCGCGTTCGTCTCGCGCGAGTCGCTGGAAAACCTGCGCACCCGCAGCGCGCGCCAGGTGGCCACGTTTCTGACCGGCGGCCGGCCGGAAAACGTGGTCAACCCGGAAGTCCTGGGATAGCACGAGCGAATCTCGCGGGCTCCAGCAGCCGCGTTATTGGTCGGTGTCTTTCAGCCCCAGCCGGGCCAGCCAGCGGCCGCGGACCGGCTTGGCCGGCTTGCCGGGTTCGCCAGGGGGTTCGCCGGCTGCCAGGCGATCGGCCGCGTCGGCCTTCAGGCCGGCGACCAATTCATCGATTTCGGCCCGGTCGCGGGTGATCTTGGCCCGCTCCAGCGAGATGTCGATTTCGGCCTGCCGCAGGGCCTCTTTGCATTCGTCCTGCAGCCGGGCCAGCTTCTCGCGCTCCTGGCGAATCAATTCGTCCTGGTCGAAGATGGCCGCCACGGCCTGGGCGCCGACGGCCAGCGAGCCCAAGTTGCTGGATTGTTCGCCGAGCAATTGCTTGAGATCGGCGATCTCCCGATCTTTTTCGTCCAGCACCTGGTCGGTGATGCTGATCGTGCTCGCGATCGAGACCCGCTCTTCGCGGCGCCGCTCGACATCTTCGTCGTCTCCGGACTCGTTGTCTTCGTCCGCCTCGAGCGCGGCCAGCAGGCGGCGTTTTTGCGATTCCCAGTCGAGCCCGCCCGACGCGTGCGAGCTGGCCGCGGCGCCGCCGGCCGGGGCATTGGCCAGGCGCGACTCCAGATCGGCATTGCGGCGCTTCAGATCCCGCACGTCCTCGACAGCCAGCTCGAAGCGGCGCTGCATTTCGTCAAGCCGGGCCTGCGTCTTTTCGTCGGTCTCGGCGGAGGCCGGGCGCGGTTCGGCCAGTTTGCGTGCCAGTTCGTCGCGCTCGGCCCGCAGCTGGGCGAGCTGCTCGCCGTCGGCCCCGGCGGCGGAATCGTGCGCAGCCAGATCCTCGGCCAGCCGGTCGTGCGCGGCACGCAGTTTCTGGATTTCGGCGTTTTGCTGGGCGGCCTCGGTCCGCAGCTGGTTCAATTCTTCGGCCCGGCCGTTGAGCACCTTGCGGAGCTGCGCGAGCTGGCCGTTGAGCTCCTGGATTTCTCGCTGCTGACTGGTCGAATGCTCAGCCAAGTCCGATTGCGAAGCGTCTGCCAAGGCCTGCAGCTCGACACGGCGGCGCTCCAGCTCGGCCAGGTGCGTCGCATGCTGCACCTGAAACTCGCGGGCAATCCGGCGGCGCTGGTTTTTGGTTTCGGATTCCAGGCTGGCGATCTGGTCGCGCTCGGCCGACAATTGCTGCCGCTCGGCGTCGAGCCGCTCCCGAGTCTGGGCGATGTCGGCCCGGGCCGATTCCGACTCCTCGCGGAGGGCGAGGATTTCGGCCCGTTCGGCGGCGAGCTTTGTCCGCTGGGCATCGAACTGCTTGCGGTCTTCGTCGATGCGTTCCCGCAGCCGCGCTGCTTGCTGGCGCAACGACTCGGCTTGTTCGGCGGCGATCCGCGCGGCGGCCTGGTCGGCGGCCAGTTGATCGAGATCGGCATCGAGCTGCCGCTTATCCGCTTCGAGCCGCTCGCTGGCCCGGCGGCTGTCGGCCTGGCTGACGGCCAGGTCCTGCTGCAGGGTGCGCAGCCGGGCGCGTTCGGCCGCCAACTGTTCGCGATCGCTCTGCACCTTTTGTCGCTCGGCGTCGACCTCTTGCCGGCCGCCCGTGAACTGCGTCTGGTCGCTTTCGAATTGTTGCCGGTCGACGTCGAGAGCGCTGCGCTCGCGGGCGACTTCCTGCTGGGCGCCCGCGAGTTGCTGTTCTCGGACCGCCAGCCGATCGGCCCGTTCGCGCAGGCTCGACAGTTCGGCGGCCAACTTCTCGCGCTGGTCGGCCAGTCCCTGGACATCGGCCGCCGCCTGGTCGCGCTCGCTCGCGAACCGCTGCTGTTCGGCGGCCAGCTCTTCGTGCTGGGCCGCGAGTTGCTGCTGCTGGTTGGCCAGCTGCTGTTGCTCGGCCGCATGTGCCTGCTGCCGGGCGGCGAACTGCTCGCGCTCGGCCGTAAGTTGCTCGCGCTCGGCCGTAAGTTGCTCGCGCTCGGCGGCGAATTGCCCGCGCTGGGCGGCAAGCTCCTGGGCCGCGGCGGCCAGTTCGTCCTGCTGCCCGCGCTGCCACTCGGCCCACTCGTTCTGCTTGTCCGCCAGGGCTTGCTCGACGTCGGCGAGCGCCTGCTCGCGCTGGGCAAGTTCTTCGGTCAGGGTGGCCAGCTCGGCCGACTGCAGCGCCAGCTGCTCGATGCGTTGATCGTATTGATGGCCGGCCAGCCGGGGCGCGGCGTCGCTGAGCGCCTGCTGGTCGGCGGCCCGCTCGAGTTCTTCGAGCAGTTTGGCTTCCAGCGATTCGATCAGCCCTTGCTGAGCGGCCAGAAATTCGCGCGCGCGACGGCGGCCATCGCTCAAAGAGCGAGCCAAATCCGAACTCCGCTTGCCTGCGGAGTGTGTCGAGGCGCGAACCTCATCCATGCGTGTACATCTTGGCTGCTAAATGTGGGCGCGCGAGGGCTGACTGCGCACCGTCGAGCGCACGCCGGTAGCGCGACGGACCCAGGCGGGACACCAGACTCGAGACCTATGGGCGCTGCTAACAACCTATAGGACACGGCGCCGAAAGGGTCAAACCGCCGGCAGCGGCTGCGCCGCTGGTAGCGGACATGCCAGATATGACGCGCGCCGCCCTGACCGTTGCCGGAATGGGCGACGAACCGGCGGCGGCCGCCGCCGAAATGGGCGGCGGGGCACCCGCCAGGATCACTGCTTCGCCGCGCCCAAACGGCTCAGGATCGCTTCGGCCTCGGCGACCCCGGCAGGGTCCGATTCACGCAGCCGCTTCAGTTCGGCGGCCGCAGCCGGCTCTGGGCAGGCCAGTAGATAACCGACAATGGCCCGGCGCACCGCCGCTTCGCCGTACGCCGGCCTGGCGTACAGGCCGGCCACCTGCGACAGTGCGGACCAATCCTGCCAGCGGGCCAGGTCCGTGATCACGTCGGCGGCGAACTCCGGCCGGGCCAGGGCGTGCCGCAGCGCGCCGGCCAGTCGCTCGCGCGGAATGTCCTGGCCAAACTCGCGATAGAAGCGCAGCGCGGCCAGCGCGTGTCGCAGGTCGCCGTCGGCTGCGCGGGGATTGTTCAGGTACAGCTCATCGATCTGTCCGAGGGCCGATTCGCCGCCGATGAGCAGGTAGCTGGCCAGGATGCCGTCGAACCCGGCGCAAAATCGTCCTGCGGGGCGGAGATCAGTTTCCACAGCAAGCCGGCGTACTCGGCCCGCAACCGCTTGTCCGGCTCCAGCGCCAGGGTCAGGGCGTAAAAGCCCTTGCGGGCCGGCGCCACGCGTTCGCTCTGCACCCAGGCGCTCATCTTGCCGATCGGCAGCGCCGAGGCCGCCTTGACGACGTCGGCATACGAGGCGTGGGCGAATTCCTGGTAGGCGTCGGCCGCGATCAACGGGTCGGCATGTTCGAGAAACCGGGCGAAATAGCGCAGCCGGTCCGCGGCGGCGGTCCGTCCAGGGGGCGCCTGGGCAAAATACGCCCAACCGATTTCGCTGGCCACGACGGTCGAAAACCGCAAGTCCGCCGCCTGCGCGGGTTCGGCCGCATCGTTCTGGGCGCGGGTCGCCTCGTCGCCGAAGACCAGGACCAGGCTGCCTGGCTTCAGCGTGCCGGCCGGGACCGAGATCGTTTGTCGGCCGCCCAGCAGCGCCTCGCCCTGGAGCACGCGGTGCAGCCGGACTTCGGCTTTTGCATTGCCACCTGGCGGCTGCCTGGAAACCACCTCGCCCAGGGCCAGGACGGCGGCGGAATCGCGCCGGCTGGAGAGCGTGGGCTCGAGCGCCGTGCAGAACGGACAGCCGAGCGCCGCCAGTGCCAACGCCAAACCCAGAGCGCTCGCCACGGTTTATTTCACCGATTTTGCGTCGAGATGATAGATGGCCAGATGCTTGCCGTCGGGCCCCAGGACTTCGTGGATCGAGAACTTGCCCTCGACGCTGACCGGCGTGACCGTGAACTCGGCCGTGGCGTCGCCGACCATTTCGACCAGGATGCAATCGTGCAAGGCGGCGCCGGGGCCGAAGCAGCACTGCATGTTGTCGCGCACGAGCACGAACTGCTTGATGTCCGACTGCTGAAAACCGGGCAGGATGTAGCCCCGGATCCGGATCGACTGGCCATCGAGCTTTTTCACCTTGTCGGTGAGCAACTCGGGCTTGAAAGGATCCCCTTTTTTCAGGTCGAGCAGGATGTCGTCGAACGTGACATCCTGCTTTTTCGCCACGCGGGCGTCCGGCTTGTCGACGGCCCAGGCCGCCCGATCGACGGCCACCGCCGTCAAAACAAACGCGCACAGGATGGAGCCAGGATGGCGCAGCAGATTCATGATTGGGCTCGCTCTCACCAGGACAGCTGCCGGCACCCGGCAGGAATGCCAGGCCGGGGCTGTGTGGCCGAGCTGCCGGCGAGCAGCGCGGCCGCCGCCTACTTCAAATAATCGGCATCCAGCTGGTAAAAAACTCCGCCGACTCCGTCGATAGCGGGTGCTGGCTTGACGTGAAACACGCCTGCCACGCCATGCAGCCGTTTGGAAAACGTCAGCCGCAGCGGGTCTGCTAGCGTCACCTGGATGCGATCCGTCACTTTCGGATTGCCGCCGAAGCAGCAGTCCCCCTGGTCCCGGACCAGCAGGAACGACTTGATGCCGTCGGTCTTCTGGCCGGGATAAACGTATCCCTTGATGAACACCTGCCGGCCATCGAGCGCCTTGGCCGACGCGGGAATCTGCTCGCCAGGCACGTCCGGATCCGGCTGCAAGGCGGCGTAGGAAATCGGGCTCTTGCCGTCGGGCACTTCGTGAATCTGCTCGTAGGTCAGCCAGGCGGGACCGGCAAACAGAAACAGCACGGAGAGCGCCAGGCCGATCTTGGCCAGGAGCAGGCCCGTCAGCTCGTCTGGCCGGCTCTTGACCTTGCGCCAGGCAGCCACGCCAAGGAGCACGCCGCTGATGGGCAGCACGATCCAAAACCAGTCGAACAGGGCCAGGCCCGATAGCAGCCCGGCCGCCAGGCTGATCACAGCCAGTGAGCTGAGGGCCCGATATTGCAGGAATTCGTCGGCCGGGTCGGCAGTGCTTCGCTCGAGATCCACGCTCATATACGCTTGTGTCGCACCGAGCCGGCAAAGCGCGGTGCCCTTATTGTTCCCACGCTCCGTCAGTTACTAGGAGGCCGCTTCCTGCCCACCCCGCAAAACCGCCACCATGAAAACCCCGACCACGCCGCAAGCCGCCGCCATGCCGACGAGCACCTGCCAGAGTGCAACGGCCGGCCATTTGCTGTTTGGCGCACTCGAACGCGACAGCCGCGCCGGAATCCGCGCGACCGTTTGCACTCCGACCGCCGGCTGCGCCGCTTCCGCCGCCGTTTCATCCTCGGCGGCCTCATCGAGCGCCTCCGGTTGAGACGCGGAATCGCTGGCGGCCGTGTCGACCTCAGCGGTGCTTGCGGTGAGCGATGCATTGCCCGTGACGGGCTTGTTGGCCTGGTTGGACTGGCGCGGGCGGCCGGCTGCTGCGAGACTTTCTTGCCGGCCGGAGCCGTCTTGCCCGCCGGGGCCGTTTTGCCTGCCGGGACACTGCCTGCCGGTTGTTTATCAGCGGCTGCCGGCGCGTCGGTCTTGGCCGGCGCCGGAGCGCCTCCGAGCGGAAAAAAGCTGTTGGCCCGCTTCACCGATTCGGGATCGATCTTCGTCAGCTCGTCGATGTATTGTTTGGCCTTCGGCAGCGGACACGCCCGCAGGTAGCTGATCACCGGCACCCGCACCCAGATCGATTTGTCGTCGGCGTTTTTGAACAGGTCGACCAGGCGATCCATTACGGTCCAGTCTTCCCAGCGCCCCAGGTCGGGGATCACCAGGTCGGCCAACTGCGGCCGGTCGAGCATGTAGCGCAAGCCTTCGAGCAATCGGGCGCGCGGGATGACGGTCTCTTCCTGCCCATGAAACCGGATGGCCAGCACGGTGGCATACGTGTCGACGTAGTCGGCGTTGGGATTCTTCAGGAACAGGTCCTCGAGCAGGTTCATGCCCGCGGGACCTTTCAGCGTCAGGTACGAGGCCAGCAAGGCGTTCGACTTGACTTGCTTGTCTTCGGAGCGGATGCGCTCTTCGAACAGCGGAAGGTCGTCCGGTTGGCCGCAAATGCCCAGCATCATCCAGTACAAATTTCGCCGGCTGGGCGGAATTTTCGTGTCTTGCACCCACGACAGGATCTTGTCGTGGTGCAGGATGTCCTTGATTTCCTTGAGCCCGGCGTACGGAGTCTTGGCAAACTCGTCGTAAGCATCGCGGGCCAGCGTTTCGTCGTCGCATTCCAGATAGTCCTGGAAGAAAGCCAGCCGCTCGGGGCCGTCTTTCGGCAGCGCGATCGACTTGAGCAGGTACTCCCGGCCGCGATCGCTGAGGGCGATCGGCGTCGACCAGTTGACGTTCGGCGGCTCGACCCCCAGCACCAGCATCAGCGTGCCGACCGGCTGCTTGCCGAAAAACAGGGCGTCGAACTTGCGCATTTTGCCGAGCGCCTTTTCTCCCTTGAGCACGTCAACGATTTCGAACTTCGCTTTGATGTCGCTGCCGGCCAGCGCGTTGCCGTCCTTCGGATCGGGAGGCAATTCCACCAGCCGCGCGATCACCGCCACGTCCGAACCGGCAATCTCCTCGCCAAACGTCAGGGCGATGGCCGAGCAAAAGGGACAGGCCGCCAGCGGGCGCGCCGCCAGCGACAGGCCCGCGGCCAACATGCTAGGGATCACGACCCACGCCAGGCGATTGCGGCTCATGCGCTCGAATCCTCTTGCCGAGGTGTTTTGGACTTGGGCGTTTTCCTGCCGGCGGCCGCCGCGACGTCTATCAGGGAGACGCCGTCAGGGCCTTGGCCACGTCGGTGCGGTAGGCCACCATCGCGGGCAAATAGCCAACCAGGGCCGCCAAGACGACTAATCCCGGTATTATAACCAATTCCAGCGGCACCGCCTGGAAGAAACCGATCCCTACGCCGGTCTGCTCGACGACCCAGGGGTTCAGCCCGGCGATCAGCACATGCCCCATGAACCACCCTAACAGCCCCCCCGCAAGCGAGAGCAGGATCGATTCCAGCAGCACGATCTGCATGACCGTCGCCCGGCCCGCCCCCAGGGCCCGCATCACGGCGATTTCGTGCCGCCGCTCGCTCATCGAATTGTAAATGCTCACCAGGATGCCGATTCCGGCGACCACCACGATCAGCACCGACAGGGCCAGGAGCAGCCGCTCGATCGGGCTGACGAAGATGCTGAACAGGCTGAAGATCTCGCGAATCGGCAACACTGCCTGAGCCACGGTCCCTTTGTTGATCTTCTTTTCCAGATCCATCGCGTAGAGTTCCGGCGGCACGCCCGGGGGCGCCGTCGCCAGCAGCAAAACGGCCGTCACCTCGCGCTGATTCTCGGGCAGCGGCTCGTGATGATGCCCATGCCCATGGTCATGGCCATGTTCGTGATCGTGCCCATGATCGTGATCGTGGCCATGTTCGTGACCGGCGGCCGCGTGGTGCTCGTGGGCGTCGTGCTCGTGGTCATGTTCGGCGTGGTCATGTTCGGCGTGGTCATGGTCGGCGTGGTCATGTTCGTGCTCGCCAGCCGCGGCGTGGTCGTGCGCGTCATGCTCGGCGGCGTCCATGTGGTCGTGGTCGTCGGCCGAATGGTCGTGTTCGTCGGCGTGCTCGTGATCGGCATGCTCGTGTTCGTGGTCATGTTCTCCGGCGTGCTCATGTGCGTCGTGCTCGTGGTCGGCCGCACCATGCTCATCGGCATGCTCATGGTCGTGATCTGCATCGTGCTCGTGGTCATGCTCGGCGGCGTGATCGTGATCGGCGTGATCGTGATCGGCGTGGCGGGCCGCCGGCGCGGGTTCGTCGTCGAGCGGCTTGGCGTGATTGTCGAGCAGGTAGAAGCCCTCGATGTTGATGAACAGCGCGCGGTCGTTGGGCGTGCCCGTGGGCTTGAGCACGCCGACCACGTTGAACGGGTCGTGCTCGTGCCCGCCCGCGTCGCCGGGAGCCCCGTGTGTGGGCCGGAATTGGCTGCCGACCTTCAGGCCCAGATCCCGGGCCACAGTCGAGCCGATGACGGCGCCGTAATAGTCGTCGGGGCTGAAGATCTTGCCTTGCGCACATTCATAAGTCCGCCCGGCCGAGGGTTCGAGCGTGAACATCTCGGCCGTCGTGCCCACGACGCGGTATTTGTCGTAGTAATCGCCCAAGCAGCAAGGAATGGCCTTGGCGAAGTAGGGTTTGTATTTGCCCTGGCTGAATTCCTTGTAATAGGAATACGGAATGTTGCCGACCGGCGCGCTCAGGTAGTACACCGAATTGAGCACCAGTTGGAGCTTCCCCCCCTTGGCGCCCACGATCATGTTGTAGCCCAGCTGGGCGTTGTTGCGGAACGAGTCGCCGATGGCGCCGCGAATGACCAGCACCGCCACGACCAGGGCCACGCCCAGTCCCATCGACACGCCGGTCAGGGTCGAAGCCAACGCCCGCTGCTGAATGCTGCGCCAGGCAATTTTCCACAGGCTCATACGGTCACCGCCTGGTTGAAGCGTTCGAGGTGCTCGACCCGTTCGAATTGCTCGGCCACTTCGGCCGTGTGCGTGACCAGGAGCAGGGCCACTTGTTCTTCGCGGCAGGTCTCGCGGATCATATCGATGATCTGCTGCTGGTGGGCCCGGTCGACGTTGGCGGTCGGCTCGTCGGCCAACAGCAGCTTGGGCCGGTTGGCCAGCGCCCGGGCTACGGCCACCCGCTGCTGCTCGCCCACCGACAGCGTGGCCGGCTTGTGCGTCAGGCGGCGGCCCAGGCCCATCCGTTCGAGCAGGGCCCGGGCTCGATCGGCGTCGCTGCGGCCCCGGGCGAACGACATGCCCAGCATGACGTTTTCCAGGGCCGAAAAACCAGCCAGCAGGTTAAAGGTCTGAAAGACGTAGCCGATCTTTTCCGCCCGAAAGCGGTCGCGCTGGAATTCGGCGAGCCGGGCAATGTCGCAACCGTCGATCTGCACCTGGCCGGCGTCGGGCCGGCTGATGCCGGAAATCACGTGCAGCAGCGTGGTCTTGCCGCTGCCGCTTTGCCCCATCAGCACCACCTGTTCGGCAGCCCCCACCTGAAAATGGGGGATATCCAGGATTTTGAGCACCGTGCCGTCGGGCTCGATGAACGACTTGCTGACGACTTTGAGCAGGAGCATAGGCGCGGAACTCAAATCGGGCTTATCGGGGCGCCACGGCCGGAACGCAGCGGTCTTGGCGAGCCGGGTGCCGCTCGCCTGGCACTGCCCCCCCGCGCCTGTTCCGGACCGAACACGAGCTATGGTAAAGGCTTGGCCGCAAAGCCTCAATCGCGAAAAGCACTCGCACCGGCCCGGTCGGCCGCGCAAAGCCGCCAAACTGCCCCTTCGGGCCGAATGCCCACGGACTGGCCGGCTGCTCCGCTATACGTACCGGGGCCGGGACGGGTTCGCGACCGGGCGTCTCAGGACTCTGCTTGCTGCGTCCCGCTGCACTGGGCACTGCGGTGCGACGCTGCCGCGCAAAGCACGCCGAAAACAAAAAAAGCGGGTGCCGTCGGCCACCTGACGGCACCCGCCTGAGAAATAAAAGTGGGCTGCTCGCGGGCATCCCACCCGACAATCCATTACGAGCAGCCCATGCTGTTGCCACAATTGTGGCAGAGGTAACAGTTTCCGTTGCGTACGGTGATGGCGCCGCAATTGTCGCAGCTTGGTGCGTCGACCTGGAAGCTGGCGAATTGCTCGGAACGAATATTCGTCCCGCCATTCAAATCGACTTTGATCGCCGCGCCGGCCCGCTCCAACAGCGACAGGCTAACGGCGGGCTTCGCCGGGCCATGCTTGCCGTTGGTCCCAGCCGACTGACTTGCAGTGCCCGGGACAGCGGCCCCGTTCGCTTTGGCGGCCGGAGCCTTGACGGGCGTCGGGGCGGTCGCCTTGGCCTTCGCTGGCCCACCGGCCTGCCCGCCAGCCTTCTTGGCGGCGGGCCCCGTCTCTGCGTCCGCATCGTCGGCTGCAGCCGGCGCCTCCCCGCTGTAGCCCAGCGAAGCCTCGCGATAGCCGGGCAGGAAGGTGATGCCCAGCCAGCGGAAGATATAGTCCACCAGGCTCTTGGCGATGCGAATGTCGGGGTTCTTCGTATGCCCCATCGGCTCGAAGCGCGTATGCGAGAACTTGTTCACGTACACTTCGAGCGGCACGCCGTACTGCAAGCTCATCGACACGGCCGTGCCGAAGCAATCCATCAGGCCGCCGATCGTGCTGCCTTCCTTGGCCATGGTGATGAACAGTTCGCCCGGCCGGCCATCCTCGTACAGGCCGACCGTGATGTAGCCCTCGTGGCCGGCGATGCTGAACTTGTGGGTGATCGACTGCCGGGTGTCGGGCAAGCGCTCGCGGCGGAGCAAAGCCGATTGCTTGGCCGAGGCCTTGTCGGTCTCGGTCGACGTGGACAGCGGCTGGCTTTCCTTCGACCCGTCGCGGTAAACGGCCAGAGCCTTCAGGCCCAACTGCCAGCCTTCGAGATAGGCGTCGGCGATGTCGGCCGGCGTAGTCTCGCGGGGCATGTTGACCGTCTTGGAGATGGCGCCCGACAGGAACGGCTGCGCCGCGGCCATCATCCGCACGTGGGCCCGCCAGGCGATGCTGCGGGTGCCGTTGCGCGGCTGGAATGCGCAATCGAAGACCGGCAAGTGCTCGGCCTTCAGGTCGGCGGCGCCTTCGACCGTGTCCTCGCGATCGACGTAAGCCAGGATCGATTCGATTTGCGGCTGGTCATAGCCCAGCGTCCGCAGGGCCAAGGGCACCGTCTGGTTGACGATCTTCAGCATGCCGCCGCCGGCCAGCTGCTTGTACTTGACCAGCGCGATGTCCGGCTCGATGCCCGTCGTGTCGCAATCCATTAGGAAGCTGATCGTGCCGGTCGGGGCCAGCACCGTGGCCTGGGCATTGCGATAGCCGTGTTGGCGGCCGGAGGCGAGCACGTCGTCCCAGACTTGGCGCGAAGCCTTCTTGAGATACGCCGGGCAGGCGTCGTCGATCTTTTCCACGGCGTCGCGGTGCATCTGCATCACGCGGAGCATCGGCTCGCGGTTGATGGCAAAGCCTTCGAACGGCCCGACGGCCGCGGCCAGCTCGGCACTGGCCAGGTTGGCCGCACCATGCAGCAGGGCGGTCATCGCCCCGCATAGCCCGCGGGCAGCGTCCGAATCGTAGGGCACGCCGCTGGTCATGATCAGGCTGCCCAGGTTCGAGTAGCCGAGCCCCAGCGGGCGGAACATGTGGCTGTTCTCGGCGATCCGCTTGGTCGGATAGCTGGCATGATCGACCAGGATTTCCTGGGCGATGAAGAACAGCCGGCAGGCCGCCTGGAACCGCTCGACGTCGAACGCGCCGTCCGCCTGGCGGAACTTCATCAGGTTGATGCTCGACAGGTTGCAGGCCGTGTCGTCGAGGAACATGTATTCCGAGCAGGGATTCGAGGCATTGATCCGCCCCGAGTTCGGGCAGGTGTGCCAGCGGTTGATCGTCGTGTCGTACTGCACGCCCGGGTCGCCGCAGCTCCAGGCGCATTCGGCCATCTTGGCCAGCACGTCGCGGGCGGGCCAGCTGGGTCCTTCGCGCTGCGGATCGGTCACCCAGTGGGTGGTCCACTGCTGGTTGGCGTTGACGGCCTGCATGAACTCGTCGCTCAAGCGGACCGACAGGTTGGCGTTCTGGAACAGGATCGAGCTGTAGGCCTCGCCATTGAAGTTGGCGTCGTAGCCCCCCTTCTCGATCAGCAGCCGGGCCTTGCGCTCTTCCTTGCTCTTGCACTCGATGAATTCCATCACGTCCGGATGCCAGTCCTTGATTGACTGCATCTTGGCCGCCCGGCGGGTCTTGCCGCCGCTCTTCACGACCGCGGCGATCTGGTCGTAAACCCGCATGAACGAGAGCGGGCCCGAGGGCCGGCCGCCCCCCGACAGTTTTTCGCGGTGCGAACGCAGCGTCGACAGGTCGGTGCCCGTGCCCGAGCCGAATTTGAACAACATGGCCTCGCTGCGGGCGAGCTCCATGATGTCTTCCATGTCGTCGCGCACGCTCTGGATGAAGCAGGCCGAGCCTTGCGGGTATTCGTACGGATTCTCGGGCTGCCGGACTTCGCCGGTCTCCGGATCCCAATGCCAGTTGCACTGGGCACCCTTGATGCCGTACTGGTGATACAGGCCCACGTTGAACCAGACGGGCGAGTTGAACGCCCCGTGCTGATGCAGCAGCAGCCAGGTCAGGTCGCGATAGAACCGCTCGCCGTCCTCGACCGTGGCGAAATAGCCGTCATGGATGCCCCAGTCGGCGATCGTGCGGCTGACGCGATGGATCAGCTGCCGCACGCTCGATTCGCGCTCGGGAGTGCCGTTCTCGCCGTAGAAATATTTGCTCACCACCACGTTGGTGGCCAGTTGGCTCCAGGTGGCCGGAATCTCGCAGTCGGGTTGCTCGAACAGCACTTCGCCCGCTTCGCCCTTGATGGCGGCGGTGCGCAGATCCCACTGCACCGTGTCGAACGGGTCGGCCACGTCCTGGGGGCAAAACACCGGGTCGATCTTGATCCCCTCGCCCGGCGCGCTTTGGCCGGGACGGAGGTCGGCGGGGGAAGTTCGCCTGGTGGAAACGCTAACGCTCGCTTGGGCCATGAGTCAGCTCCCTCTGCTTGGAAATACTTGGGCATCCTACCGAAAACATGGACATCTGTATACCACTCATCGACGCACTGCTAGCGGCGGTTCAGTGGTAATGCAAGGTTGGCAATGATCCTCACCAACCGGGATAAGATAGGCAATCGGCTCCTTCTGTCCACAATATATTGTAGTCGACGCCCTACCAACTACAACATACAGGTGCGGAGGCCCATCTTACAAAGTTTTCATATGCCGTCAATCAAAGACGCACGTGTGCTCCCAAGCCTTTGACAGCACAATATTTGGGAGGACTCACCCCCGCGGCCACAAGACGTGGGCCCGGGGCTTTCGGATCCGCAAACCCCGATATTTCCCGAGAGTTTTGGATTTTGGCGTTTCCGGCCCTCGGCAAGAGCGCCGGGAAAAATTTTTTTGACCCTCGCGGGACCGCAAAATTGGCCTGTTTTTGGCGCGCCAGAACGGGTCCATAGCCGCGCGCCGAGAGCCGCGGGCGAGCGCAATAAAAAACGCCCGTGGTCAGCACGGGCGCGAGGACGCTGCGAGAAGCTGCGGCGGGCAAAAAGGGCCGCGTTTTGCGGGGCAAAATCAGCCGAGCTGGATCTTGTCGATCTTCACCCGGGTCAACATTTGCCGATGGCCGGTCTTGCGGCGATAGGTCTTCCGGCGGCGGAATTTCTGCACCACGAGCTTGGGCCCGGCCTCGACCGCCACGACCTGGGCCGTGACCTTGGCACCCGAGAGGATCGGGGTGCCCAGCTTCAGGCTGCTGCCGTCGCTGTGGGCCACGACGCGGTCGAAAGCAAGCGAGTCGCCGGGCGCAACGTCTTTGCGGTAGTCGATTTGCAGCTCCTGCCCCTCGACGACTTTATACTGCCGGCCCCCGGTGGCGATGATCGCGTACATGGCTGGTTGGTCCCCGTCTGGGCGGCCGCTAGGGGCCGCTCTTGGTACTGGCTGGTTCTGGGCACAGACTCAACGCCCGCGGTTCGGTCGGCGAGCGGAATCGAGCCCCCTAATCTATCGCAGGGGGTTGCGGATGTCGAGGGGTTTTGAGGGCCGAATCCGCATCGGCGGCGAGGGTTCATGAGCGGTTCGCGGGGCAGCCCGGCAGCTTGGTCGGACGACCGCCGGGATACAATCGCCGTTATGCCCCAGCGCCGCGCTCATTTTCAATTCGGCTTGCTCGAATTCCTGGGCGCGACGCTCGTGGCGGCCCTGTTTTTCGGCTCTTTCAGCCGCCGCTCCCTTTGGATGTTCTTGGCGGCGTACCTGGCCCACATTGTGCTGATGATCTACTGCACGGTGAAGATCAAGACCTCGTGCGTGGCGCTGGCGACTTGCATTTTCATGATCTTCCTGCCGCTGATCGGCATCTTCGTCGTCGGATGCATCTATGAACTCGTCCGCTGAACGCCCGACGCCGCGCGACGCGGCGATCCATCGAACCGTTTCGTTTCCGCTGGATTGACTCCGCATCGCCACGCGGCTCGATCGCTCATGCGAGAGTGTCGCGCCGGTGGATAGCGTCCTAAATCTGTGTTGCCGGCGGCTCGCGGTTCGCGAGCAAGAATACGGCACACGCGGCGACAGCGGCCCACAGGCCGTATTGGCCGAACATGCTGAACGACGCCCCCAAAAAATCAACAGCCAGAGTGGAAACGTCCGGCCGACGCGCGATATGGCGAGTGGCCTTCGGAGTTCTCTGCGAAGCCAGCCAATCTCAGCAGGCTTTGGCTCGGCCCCTGGCGCACGATATGGCTTCTCGTCCATCCCCCTCATCCTACGGCGCAAGAACAACCCCGCCGAGAGGCGGGGTGGGCTGGTCGTGTCCTAAACACCGGCTGGTCGTGTCCTAAACCTGAGTGCAGCCCATGACCGCCTCAAATAGCTCGTCGAAACTCCAAACGTGCGCCGCTATCCAATTCCCCTTAACCTAGTGCCGTTCCCCCTCAGCCCTCGCGGTCGGAAAGGCTAGAATGCGGGGAGTGCCGTTTTCCAGCCGACCGTCGAGGAGGCCGACGTATGCCCATCCCTTCATATCGTCGAAGCCGTGCCTATTTGCTGTGGGGGCTTGGCATCCTAGCGGTCACGCTTGCGTGCTTTGTGGGTTACGACCTGAATTGGATTCACCAGCGGAACTTGGCGAGAGATTGGCTCGAAGGTCTCAGGTGGTCGTGGTATTCGCCTTCTTTGGTGGGTGCCAAGATACAGGCGAGTCCGCCCTGCTGCCTGGCATTGTTCGGGGAGGAGGGGATGGTTGCGATCGGATTGGATGACATGGAATTCGGCGGTCCGGTCCCGTATGGCCGCGAGCAGTTAATGCGACTCTTTCCCGAGGCGCGTGTTGACCGATCTGTGAAGGGACGATTTTTCGACAATCAACAAGACGACGGTCATCTCAACATTTGGCCCCCGCCGGAGTCCGGGCAACGATCGCACTAATCGCTCGCCACTCAATCCGCGCGCCAATTGACCGGACTAGGCGGATTCAAATCGCCCCACTTCGGCGCCGCCCACCGGCGCAGTTGATTGACACCCCCGAGAGCCTCTGAGAGATTACACCGCTTCTCCAGGGCTCGCTTGCGAAAGGCAACTCGGTGCCTGATCCGGCTGTGCAAAGTCCACTCGCGGCGCGCCGCGTCGCATTCGTCGGCAAACTGGGGGGCATGCCCCGCCGCGAGGCCCAGCAGCTCGTACGGGCCCAGGGGGGCATTGTCGCCGAACGTGTTGACGCCGGCGTCGACTTGATCGTCGTCGGCGAAAGCGAATTGCTCTCGCCCGGCGGCGTGGCCGACGAACTGGTCGACCGCTTGCAGCGCGAACGGGTCGAAGGGGGCGAGCTCGAGATCATCACCGAGACCGAGCTCTGGCAGCGGCTGGGCCTGGTCGAGGGGCAGCAGAGCGTGCGCCGGCTCTACACGCCCGCCATGCTGGCCGATCTGCTCGGCCTGCCGGTGGCCGTGATTCGCCGCTGGCATCGCCGCGGGCTGATTGTGCCGGTGCGCGAAGTGCGGCGGCTGGCCTATTTTGATTTTCAGGAAGTCGCCACGGCCCGGCAGCTGGCCGAACTGCTCTCGACCGGGATCTCGCCGGCCGCCCTGGAGCGCAAGCTGGCCGACCTGGCCCGATTGGTGCCGGGCGTGAAGCGGCCGCTGGCCCAGCTGTCGGTCATCGTCGAGGGCAAGCAATTCCTGCTCCGCCAGGGGGACGGCCTGATCGACTCCAAGGGGCAATTGCGGTTCGATTTCGGCGCTCTGGCCGATGCCGCCGGCCAGGCCTCCCCCTTGGCCTCGCCCGACAATGCCGAGATTCTGTCGCTCGTCGAGCGCCGGCCGGCCGCCGATCTGCCTTCGCCCGACGAAATGATTGCCCTGGCCGGCGAGTTCGAGGACCTGGGTCAGCTGGAGTCGGCCGCCGATATGTATCGCGCGGCGATGGCCGCCGGCGGGCCTACGACCGATTGCTGCTTCCGCCTGGCCGAGTTGCTGTACCAGTTGGGCGATCTGGCCGCGGCGCGCGAGCGCTATTACATGGCGATCGAGCTGGACGAGAATTTTGTCGAAGCCCGGGCAAACCTGGGCTGCGTGCTGGCCGAGACCGGCGAGCACGAGCTGGCCGTGGCCGCCTTCGAGGGGGCGCTGCGCTATCACGGCGATTACCCGGACGTGCACTATCACCTGGCCCGCACGCTCGACGAGCTGATGCGAAGCGACGAGGCCTTGCAGCACTGGGCCGCGTTTGTCGAATTGGCGCCCGACAGCCCCTGGGCCGACGAAGCACGCGAGCGGCTGGGCAGTTGAGCGGCCTACTGGCCGCGGCGCAGCAGGCTCAGAGCCGAATGACCTCGACGACGGTCCCGGCCGGAAACAGCCGGTCGCCGGCCGGAAAAATGGCCAGGGCATTGGCCCGGGCGAGCGTCGCCAGATCGCCCGAGCCGCGCCAGCGGAGCGGCTCGACGCGCGCCCCGCTGGCCGTTTCGCCCAGCACTGCCGGATGATACGTGGGCCGATCGCCGCGCTGCGCAAAGTCGGCGGCCAGCTGGGCCGGTTGGGTTTTGAGGTTCACGTCGCCATGACCCGCCAGGCGGGCAATCGCCGGCCGGGCAAACAGCTCGAAGCACACCAGGCTGCTGACTGGATTGCCCGGCAGGCCGAAGACGAGTTGCGGCCGCGCGCCGGCCCGGCGCACGCCGAACCAGAGCGGCTTGCCCGGCTTGACGTTGACCTTGTGAAACACGCGCTCGACGCCCAGCCGGGCCAGCACGTCCGGCACCAGGTCCAACAGGCCCGCCGACACGCCGCCGGAAACCAGCAGCACGTCGGCCGCCGCCGAGCCGGCGCCCAGCCCCCGGGCGATGCGCCGCTCGAGCTCGGCGGCATCGTCGCCGGCGATGCCCAGGTCGACCGTTTCGCAGCCCAGCCGGGCTGCCGCGGCCAGGAGCATCGGGCCGTTGCTGTCGCGGATTTGTCCCGGCTCTGGGGTGACTGCCGGCGACACCAGCTCGTTTCCGGTCGAGAGCACGGCGACCCGCGGCCGGGGGATGACCTCCACGGTCGTGCGTCCCAACTCGGCCAGAATGCCAATTTCGATCGGCCGGATTTCGCCGCCCCAGGCGAGCGCGACGTCGCCCGCGCGGAGCGAGGCGCCGCGGGGCAGGATGTTCTGGCCGGGGGTGACGACGTGCCCCGCGCCCGAGGGCAGGCGGCCAGCGATGCGAATCCGCTCTCCGGCGGCGCCGGTCAGGATTTCGCTTCGCTCGTGCATCACCACGGCGTCGGCGCCGGTGGGAACGGGCGCGCCGGTCATGACGCGCGTGGCCTGGCCGGCCGCAACGGGCTTTTGCGGCACCCGGCCGGCGGCGACTTCTTCGACCACTTCGAACAGCCAGATGCCCGCCGCCGGATCGGCGCTGCGGATGGCGTAGCCGTCGACGGTGGATTTGTCGTGCGGGGGCGAATCGACGTCGCTCGTGACGTACTGGGCCAGGACGAGGCCCAAACACTTGTCGATCGGCAATCGCTCCGCGGGAATGGCGCGAGCCTCGGCCAGCACCAACCCGAGGGCCTCGTCGATCGAGAGCACGTCACGACCTCGGCGCCGCGCCGGCAATCGCCCCGGCCGGCTGGGCCGGGCTGCCGAGCCGCAGGAAGTTGATCAGGATCTCACTGCCGCAGACGGTCAGAAAGCTCTCCGGATGAAACTGCACGCCAAACAGCGGCTGCTCGCGATGCCGGATGCCCATGATCTCGGGCTCGCCGTTGGGCCCGTCGGACCAGGCGCAGACGATGAATTCGTCTCCCAGGGTCCCCGGCTGAATCACCAGGCTGTGATAGCGGGTGGCTTGCAGCGGGTTGGGCAAGCCGGCGAACAGGCCCTGCCCGTCGTGGTGGATCATGTCGGTCTTGCCGTGCATCAGCCGCTCGGCCCGGACGATCCGGGCGCCGTTGGCCTGGCCGATAGCCTGATGCCCGAGGCAAACTCCCAGGATGGGCATCTGACCGGTGAACCGGTTGATGGCGGCGCATGAGATGCCAGCCTCGCTGGGCGTGCACGGGCCGGGCGAGACGATCAGGTGGCTGGGGGCCAGCTCGGCCAGCTGGTCGAGCGTGATTTCGTCGTTGCGTTTGACGACCAGGTCGAGCGTGGGATCGATCTCGCCCAAGCGCTGCACGAGGTTGTACGTGAACGAATCGTAGTTATCGATCAGCAGGATCATCGGCGGCGCGTTTTTGCAACAGGACCCGGGCGAAGTGGAAGGCCACGATTCAGTTTACGGGATGAAGGCGGAAGGATGAAGGATGAAGCACGAGGCGGAAGGGGTACAGTTATTGATTCCGAGATTTCAAATGGCCTGTCGGGCGACCTCAAACGACCGCGTCTCCGGGGCTTCCGGTGGTCGCCCCTGGCCCATTCGCCGCCTAGGGCTCAATAGGACACATCAGCCGGGTCGTGGGGTGAAGATTGCGGCCCGGCGATTGTCACGATTTTTTCAAATTGCCCTGTTTTCCCGGGTCGCCGCCGGGCAATTGGTCTTTTGCCGCCGGGCGGGGGTCGCTAGTATTTCCCGCCCCACGAACCATCGTCCACTGGGGGTGCTGCCAGGGCCCGCGCCGCGGCGCCCGGAATAAAGTCAGGAGGGTGACACTATGAGCAATGCAGGTGTTTTTCATTGGATTCGCGAGGCCGTGCGGCGCTCGGTGCTGCTGGGCTTTTCCGATGCGGTCGAACAGTTGGGCGTGCCGGCCGAGTCGAGCGAGTTGCATCCGCAATTGAGCGCCGTCCTGCGCCAGGCCTCCCCGGCCCTCGAAATGCAAGGGACTGCCGCTGCTCCGACAGCCCGCCCGGCCGCCCGGCCGGAGCGCAAGCGGCTGGGCCGTTCGCTCGAACAGATCCGCGACACGGCGCCGAAGCCGGCCTCGTAAGCCGCGCCGGGAGCGAACCCGGCAGCGCGTCGTTATACGCTCATTGTCCTGCTCGGCGCGGCTTCAGCCGCGCTCGATCGCGCTCGCCGCTGCCGCGCGGGCAGGCTGACGCGCCGGAAGCGTGCCGAGAAAATCGGCGCTCGCGCTGGTGCCGCCCAAACCATTGGCGTCCGACGCCTCGGACGCGTAGCCGGCAAACACCTGATCGGCGGCGGCTGACTGGGGCGAATTCTGCGTTACCGCGGCCCCTGTTACGGCTGGCGCCGTCGCTGCCGCAGTGACGCCGAAGGCCAGCGTTTCCAGGCTTCCGGCTCCCGACTGACTGGCAGGCATCTGGACAGGGCTGGCAGGCGTCTGGACGGTGCTGGCTGGCGTCTGGACTGTGCTAGCCAGCGTCTGGACGGTTGCCGTCTGGAGGTTGGCACTGCCGGCCGCGGTCGTGACCACTGCGGGGCTGGCCGCTGCCGCCACGCCTGGGCTGGCCACGGCCACATGGGCGTTGAGGTAGTTGATCACGTCGAGCGCATCGATCGGCGTCACCGATCCGTCGCCGTTCACGTCGTAATAGGGCGGAGGTTCGTTGCCGGCCGTGGGGGTGGGCAGCACGTGCTCGCCCACGCTGTTCAGCTCGTTGATGATCGTGAGGGCGTCGATCGGCGTGATCAAACCATCGTTGTTCACGTCCAGGGCATTGGTCGGATTCTGCCAGGGGGCCGTGCTGCTGACCGGCGCAACGCGCAGGTCGGCCGACACCCACGCCGAGCTAAAGGCCGTCGAGCCGCCGTTGGTGGTGGTGTCGGCCGTGCCGCCCGCGGTGCCGGTGGTCTGATCCCAGGCGCGGAGCGTGATGCCGCCGGGCACGTCGCCGCTGAAATTCGTGGCCGGCACGAAGCGGATGCTGGTCAGCGAGTTGGCCGCGAGCAGCAGCGCGCCCGTTTCGCTCACCGAGCCGATCGGCGTCCAGGTGCTGCCGCCGTTGGTGGAGTATTGCCAGGTGCCGTTGGTGTTGTCGGCCGCGGTGATCGCCACGCCTTGCAGCGCGCCGGAGTCCGGATCCCAGATCGGGTTGCCTTCGGCGCCGGTGGCCAGCAAGGCCGTGACCAGCGTGCCGGAATTGCTGCCGGCGTTTTCGTTGATCGTCGACATTTGCAGCGTTTGCACGTTGTTCAGAATCGGCGCGGTATTGAGGGCCGTGCTGGTCGTGTTGATGTCCAGCACCATTGTGGTGTTGATCGTCGTGCCGTCGCTCGTCCAAAGTTCGCGGCCGTGGGTGTTGTCGTTGGCCGTGAAATACAACAAGCCCGACACATTCGTGAGCTGGCTGGGAAACAGGCTGACGGCGCTGGTGCCGGTGTTGGCCACCACGTTGGTGGTGCCGCCGGTCCCGCCCGACTCCCACAGCTGCGTGCCGTTGGGGCCATTGGCGGCGAAAAAGAGCGTGTCGTTGGCCACGGTGAGGAATTGGGGGTTCGAGCTGGCGCTGCCCGCGGCGATGTTGTCGACCAGGGCCGTCGTGGCGGCGGTGCCGGCGGTGCTCCAAAGTTCGCGGCCGTGGGTGGTGTCGGTCGCGCTGAAATACAGCTGCGAGGGGCCGGCCGTCAATTGATCCGGATTCGTCGCGCCGCTGCTGGGCGCGACCATCGACGTGCCGTTCGCGTTGCCGGTACTGATCCACAACTGGCGACCGTTCGTGCCATTGTCGGCGGCGAAATAGAGCGCATTGTTGAACACCGTCAGGTCCGAGGGATTCGAGCCCCCGGCGCCGGGATTGATATCGTCGACCAGCGTCGTGCCGATCGACGTGCCGTCGCTCGTCCAGAGCTCGCGGCCGTGGGTGCCGTCGTCCGCGGTGAAGAAGAGCGTGCCGTTAAAGTTGGTGAGCTGGGCGGCGCGCTGCCCTCGGCGCCGGGATTGATGTCTTTGACCAGCGTGGTGACGAAGTCGCCGGCCGAGCCGGTGGTCGACCAGAGCTCGGTGCCGTGGGTGCCGTCGTTGGCGGTGAAGTAGAGCGTGCTGCCGACCACGGTCAAGTTCGCCGGGTTCGAGCTGCCGCTGGGGTTGATGTCCTTGACCATAAAGGTGTCGGCGGCCGTGCCGTCGCTTTCCCACAACTGGGTGCCATGGGTGCCGTCGTTGGCGGTGAAGAACAGCAGTCCGTCGAAGGCGGTCAGGTTTTCCGGATTCGAGCTGGGGCTGCCCGGGTTGATGTCGTCGACCTGAAACGTCTCGAACGTGCCGGGTCCGCTGGTCACCCAGAGCTCGCGGCCGTGGGTGCCGTCGTTGGCGGAGAAGAACACCTGGCTGCCGACGACGGTCAGGTCTTGCGGCAGTCCGCCGACGCTGCCGGGATTGATGTCGCTGAGCATCGCGGTCGAAAAGGCGTCGCCGCCGCTGGTCCAGACCTGGCTGCCGTGGACGCCGTCGTTGGCGGTGAAATAGAGCGTGCTGCCGTCGGCCGTGAGATCGTCGGGCACGCTGCTGGCGTTGAAGACGACCCGCTCTTCGAGCGTTTCCAGCCGGGGGACGAAGCGCCGCCGGAGCCCGATGAGCCCGGACGCGATCGCCCGGGACGCGGTCCGCTCGCGCGTGGTCCGGCGGACGGCCAGGTATGCTTCGCGCTCGTTCATCGGGGTGCCGTTTTGCGCTCTGGGTGGCGCCCCGTCATGGCGCCGATGTGCCACAGGCCCAGCGCAATCCTGCCCGGACCGCCTGCCTCTACCTTACCCGCGTCGGTTCCCGGCGGTCAATTGTCCGGGCATCTGTCCGGGCACCGCGTCGCCATCAGGCATTGCGCCCCCAAAAAGGGCCGGAATGATAGGGTAACGAGCGAGCGGAAAAACCGCCGGTCGAGCGGCGAGGCGTGCTGGATATTGGCGGGCGAGCTTGATTCTCGCGGGCGAGCTTGATTCTGCCGGGCGACCGGGGAACCGCAGCGTTCCAACGGTTCGCGAGTAGGCGTTGGGCGGTGCGGTACCCCAGGGGGCCAGTTCCGCGCGCGGAACTGCCCGGGCCGGGCGCGCAGGCTCGACGCGAAGCAAGATGGCGTGCCGCTGCACGGCAGCGGGTCCACGGCTGTTCAAGATTCAAGGAAATCGCTCCGTGCCCCGCCCGTCAGACGCCGGCGGCGTCTGTATGCGCGGTGCAGCGACACGCCCCGAGGTGACAGTCCCGTTGGGGCCAGCATCCCCACCACGATTTGGCGACTCGCAAGCGAAAACGTATTTCGCTCACGCCCCGCGCGACCGGAGGCGCCGGGCGTTCCGTTGCGGAATGGCTCGGCGGTAGTCCGGCCCATGCGGTCTGCAGGTCACCCGCCTGCACCGCGAGACGCTGACCTGGGCTTCCGACTGGCACGCGCGTCGGTCTTGCCCCCGGCCCTTCGACTTTTGCTTAGGGGAGCCCTTCGACAAAGCTCAGGGCAGTCCTTCGAAAAAGCTCAGGCCTGAGGAACAGCGGCTGAAGCTGGCGCGGGCGTGGTGGTTTGCCCGGGCAAGTTGCTTCAACCGCCGCCTTGGCAGACGCGAGAGGAGGGTTTTTTGATCCGCGGCCGGCGGCGTGTCGATCGACTGGTGATCGGCGGACGCCCGCGTGGGATCGGCTTGCCCCCGTGCTCCCGGTTCGGTCTTTACGGCGTATGACCTCGCCCCGCAGTTGCGGCTGGAATTCGCAGCCGCTTTCGAGGTTCGGTCTGCCCCGCCTGAGAACCCAAATGAGCAAGTTCCGCCGGGCACCGCCGGCCCAAGAACTAGCCGGCGGAGTTTGGGACGAGCCTGCACTTGGATCCTCGCACCGGCCGTGAGGCCATTAGCGGCAAGGAATTCGCTTGCCGCCTGGCCGATCGCTTGCCCGTGCCCTGAATCGCTGGCAGGATTGTCTTCTTGCCCGGCCGGCCTCCTCTGGCCGACTCGGCTGGCGGGATCATCGCAGAAACGCCGGCAACTTCAAGCGCGTTTCTAGGCCAGCGGGGCGGGCTGTTATCAGGAACTCAGTTCGGCCCACGGGAGTCACCGCGGAGGACGCGGAAAGACCGCAGAGACGCGCGCGTGTAGTCCAGGCGGTGGGCTGACGCCCCAGCAGCGACCGCAAATCACCAGTTAAACAACATGCGGAAGGACTGTGAGGCCGCGGGCTGACCCGCGCGGCCGCGCGACTCGGGCCGCTGGGTAGTTATTGCCGTGCTGGTCCGCCAATTCCGTCGAAGAAGCATCGCATTTGAAGACAGAATAGCCCCCAGTTTCTGCGACCGGCCTAATTTCCCTGGAACTGCTTTCCCTGCCTAGCTATCATGGCGGGCGATTCGCTTTGCGGCCTGACGTTGCTTTGAGGTTGTTCATGCCGGTTACCCTAGGCTCGGACGATAATAGTGACATTCCGGCGCAAAACGACGTGCGTGCCGTGTGCAAGGCGCTCCGCTCGTGCCACGGCATCTCCCGCCTCGGTAATCCGAAAGACCCCTTAGACGACCTGGTTTACATCCTGTTGTCCAACAAAACGCGAATCTCCACATCAGGAGATATCTATTGGCAGCTGCGCACATCTATATCGGCTTGGGACCAGCTCCTGACGCGGCCGTTTTCTGCAGTAGAACGCATACTGAAGCCCGGCGGATTGTCGCGCAAGAAAACGGCCCAATTGCGTGCCGCTATCCGACAGATAATCCATGATTGGGGAGTATGCACACTATCGGGCCTGACCGGTTTGCGCACGGCCGAGGCGGAAGAATACCTTGTGACATTGCCTGGCGTGTCGACAAAAGTTGCGAAGTGCGTGCTAATGTATGCGCTACATCGTCGGGTCCTGCCCGTCGATTCACATGTCCATCGCGTCTCACGAAGACTTGGTTGGTGCACAACGACTCGGGCGGACGCTAGTCATCAACGACTCGCATCGGTAATTCCGCCACAGTTGCGATTCGGATTTCACGTAGGGTGCATTTTGCATGGACGCACTATCTGCACCGCGGCGGCGCCACGCTGCGACAAATGCACGCTTCGGCGCTACTGCAAATATTCGCAAGGGAAAGAATTCCTCCAATGAAAAAGGCAACGAAGCCGCGAGCGATTGATATTTTCTGCGGTGTGGGCGGCATGTCCCTCGGTTTCGAGCAAGCTGGCTTTGATGTGGTCGGTGCGTTTGACGTCGAGCAACGGTGCATCGATGCATACAATGCCAATTTTCCGCACGCGCCGGGAACGTGTCTTGACTTGTCTAAGGCCAAAGGAACTGATTTGCTTGCTGCGTCCGCCGAGCGACCGGATGTGCTCTTCGGTGGGCCACCATGCCAAGGATTTTCGATCGGAGGCAAACGCAATCCGGCTGATTCCCGCAACCTGCTAATTTACCACTTCGCACGTTTCGTCCGTGAGTTGAAACCGCGGTACTTCGTCCTTGAGAACGTAAGCGGCCTGGCGATGCAACATGCCGCACCGGTGCTGAAATCTTTTCTGCGACGCGTCCGCCTAGCCGGATATAAGACTGTCTCACCCATACAGGTACTTGTCGCCACCGACTTCGGGGTTCCCCAGCGCCGCTACCGCGTCTTCATTCTCGGATATCAACATGGCGAGACGCCGCCAATGTACCCATCGCGTTGTGGAATTCGTGACGACGCCGGTAAAGAATACTTTCCCACGGTGTGGGATGCTATCGGCGACCTGCCGAAAATCGGCAGGTATGCGTCGCTGTTAGATTCGGACTGCTTCGAGGGCGATCTTGGTCGCGCCTCACATTACGCGCAAATAATGAGGGGCGAGAAATCCGAGGGCGTGGATTTTGCCAACAAGCGAGACGCATCGAATCGACTTACGGGATGCCTTCGCACGCGTCATTCAACGTCAACGATTTCACGATTTCGCTCGACGCCACGCGGCGCCCAAGAGCCAATTAGTCGCTACTATCGGTTGCATCCGGATCGCGACGCTCCGACAATTCGTGCTGGTACAGACAGGGATCACGGACAGCATACTGCGCCTCGACCGATTCATCCATATGCGCCTCGTTGTATTACAGTACGGGAAGCCGCACGACTTCAGTCGTTCCCGGATTGGTTTCAGTTTCACAACACTCGCTGGCACGCGTTTCGACAGATCGGCAATTCGGTACCGCCGCGCGTGGCGAAGGTCGTGGCGCAAAACATTGTGTCGAGTCTCCTTAATACCGCTTCGGACAATCGCCCCGAACGTAAACGATCTCTGAAGAGACAATCATGAGTAAGTATGAATCTGTGTCTGCACAGCCGGTAAAGTCCTTCTTCGTCGATATGCTCACGCGCGACATTTCATTGAGTGACGCGATATTGGATTTGCTCGACAATTGTGTAGATGGAATCTCCCGATCCCACGACGGAGCGCTTGACAAAGAGAGGCCTTACGACGGTTACAAAGCGAATATCTCGTTCGATAAGGATGAATTCTCTATCACGGACAACTGCGGCGGAATCCCGTGGAGCATGCATGAATACGCTTGGCGCATGGGCAATCCCGAAAGCGTCCGTGCGCGCGCTTTTGCGTCCGTCGGTACGTATGGCATTGGAATGAAGCGAGCAATTTTCAAACTTGGTGAGCAATGTGAGATTCGCACGCAGAACGCGAAGGATCGATACGATGTAACGATCACATCAGACTGGATGAGGGATCAAAGCCTATGGGACATTCCGGTATCTGCGTCGCGTGCTCTGCTAGATGAGGATGGCACTACTGTCACCGTGTCGGGCCTTCACAAGAATATCGCGTCGATCTTTTCAGCCGGTCGTCAGGCGTTTGAGACTGAATTAAGGGCCAAAATTGCGAGCCATTATGCCTTTATCATTAATAAGGGATTGTCGGTAACTCTAAATACGAAACCGGTCTCACCGAAGCCGACCGAGCTGCGTTTTGAGGAAGGTGGCGGGAGGCAAGGCATAAGGCCATTTATTTACAGGACGCAGAAGGACGGCGTCAAGGTTTTCCTTGCGGTCGGGCTTACCCACCCGATTCCTTCTCAGGATGACGTTAATGCAGAGCAAGAGTCCCCCCAGTATTCATCAATGGATGCGGGGTGGACCGTTGTTTGCAATGATCGGGCGGTTCTGTACTGCGACAGAAGCGAACTCACGGGATGGGGTGAGGCCGGAATCCCGAAATACCACACGCAGTTCATCGCGATATCCGGCCTCGTTGAATTTCGAAGCACTGACCCTCGAAAGCTGCCGACCACAACAACTAAGAGAGGGATCGATGCTTCGTCTGCGATATATCTCCAGGTCAAGAACAAGATGCGTGAAGGCTTGCAGATGTTTACGGCGTTTACAAATAAATGGAAGGGTCGGGCATTAGTCAAGGAAGCTCAGGAGCGAATACGGAAGGCGTCGCCGATAGGCCTAACTGCCTTGAAGCATCGAACTAATAAATTGTCCCTAACGAAGGTAAGGTCAGGTGCCGCGGGAGAACAATACAAGCCCACGCTTCCTGAGCCACCCAAAGCTCCTCGCGACAAGCAGCGCATTAGTTTCACCAAGGCGTTCGAAGATATCGAAACCGTCGCAGAATACATAGGGAGATCGCCTCGTGCTCCAAATGACGTCGGCGAAGCGTGCTTCGACTCGATGCTTAAAGAGGCGTCCCGGTGAAACACCCTCCCTATCACCTCAGACCAAATAAGGCAGTCGATCGGTACATGCTTATCGAGGTCATGAAAAGGATTTCGGACAATCCTTCTCGGGACTACACGTATCTCGGTTTTGGCGGACCGTTGCTCGAAGATTGTCGCCTAATTACGGCGTCGTTCCCTGCAATGAGAATGATCTCGATTGAACGAAACCATCAAACGTTCAAGAGACAGCAGGCGCATCTTGCTTCGAAGAGAGTAACTCTCGAACGACAGACTTTTGGTAATTATCTCGTCCATTCGTTCCCAGACGATAAGCTTCTTGCAGTATGGCTAGACTATACCGACTTTCAACTGTCACGGTTTAATGAGTTCATGAGTGTGTTGATGCGCGTGCGTGTCGGATCGATTGTCAAGGTGACGGTTCGATGTGACGCATCGCAATGGCTAATTCTCGATGAGCGAAATCTCATAGCACCTGATGTATTAGAAGCACAACAAGACATTCTTACAAACGATTTTGCTAATGTGTTCGGGGCTGTGTTACCTGAGCCCGACGCGTTCAATGTCGCTGACTTGCGCACAGGACGATTTATTGGCTTTGCTCAGAAAATGTTCCAGATTGCCGCGCAAAAAGCGCTACCGACAGCGGTCGGCCGGACGTTTCAACTTCTTCATTCCTGCTACTACTCGGACGGGACAACCATGCTGAGCATCACGGGCGCTGTCTGGGAGAACGATGACCTGGGAACGCAGCTGAAGCGATTTCAAGGCTGGAGGAATTTGAGTCTATCGTGGGACGAGACGCAAAAAATCGATTTGCCTGTCTTGAGCGTAAAGGAGCGTCTTCTTCTGGAGCGATTTCTTCCGTGTGCCGGAACCGGGCGGGGGCTTCAAAAATGCCTGGGATACAAAATCAACGATGCGGCTGAGGCATCCATCGAGCAACTCCGGCAATACCAGGAGCTGTATCCGTATTACCCCCAGTTTATCCGTGCGCAAGTGTAGCGTGGTGACGTGCGGCAAATGCTGGTATGCATCCAAGGTGCCGCTATTCGTACAATCGCCGGAAAATGCGGCGGCGTTGAGTTCTGGACTTGGGGCGCGGGCCCGGCGAGGGGTGAGGCCCGGACGCAGCCGTTCGCCATTGGATCGCACGCAGCTCCGCTCGCCCACGAGCACGGCGGCGGGTCGGATGCCCTGCACCTAAAAGCCCTGCTCGCGCAGGGCGGCGGACTGCCGCAGCGCGCGGGCCGGATCGCCCAGGACGAGCGGAATGATCTGGCTCGTGCTCGCGCCGACTTCCCCGCCGCCGCCGTTTTGAACCGCCCCCAACAACCTATCCAGCCGCAAGCTACGGAGTTGCTGTAAAACGACGCGCCATTCGTCGCATCGGCCGAGGCTAAGAACTGGGTCGGGTGTAACGATCGGCTTAACGCCCAGCTCGTATCGCACTCGAACGCCAGAGTTCACCTGCGAGCCGGGTCGCAGGACATTGGATCGCCTAATGTCTCGCGCATAACGACGGCCAGGTCGCGTAGCGCCCGCTCGCCATCGCCGGCGAAGCTGGATCCGTGCATGATGGCGAGCGTCTGGGGTTTCAGGTCGGCTAATTGCCCGAGAATCACGTCCGTCCGCGCGTTGTACGGGACATAGTTCGCCAGCGGTCCGGCCTGCAGCCGGCTCAAGGCGGCCCGCACCCGGTCCGAGAGGTCGGTTTCGGTCAGCGGTTCGACGTCGCCGGCCTGATGGAACAGGTCCGAGCAGAGCAGCGTCTGCTGCGTTTCCTCGAAGAGGAGGCCGGCATCCCAGCCGTGGGGAATCTGGGCCGTCGAGCAGAAGCGGAACCGATACCGCCCCGTGGCGAGCACTTCGCCGTCGGTCATGGCTTTTGGCGGCCGACTGGCAAAATCGTTCACGTTGACCGCGGCCCCGACGAAACTGCAAACCGGTTCCGCGTGCGGTGCGGCCTCGAGCCAGAGGTTGAGGGCGCCGCACTCGTCGGACTCGAAATGGCTGAAGCCCACCCATCGAATCCGCGCGGGGTCGATGACCCGGGCGACGGCTTCCCGGATCGCCGGGAAAGTAGCCCGGAAGCCGGTCGTGAAGAGGAGCGGCTCGTCGTCCCGGACCAGGAAAAAGTTGAACTGCAGGTCGGACTTCGGGGCGTACACGCCGATCCGGTACACGTCCGGGGCGATCTCGGTCACGGTCGGGCCGTTGAAAGCGAACATGGGGCCTCCAAATCGGGCAGGTAAACTTTGTGCTCCCTCGCGCGCCGGTAGTCTCTACCGCTCTGCAGATCAGACCGCCAGGCCGCTGTCACGACGCGCTCCGCCCGGCACCTTCGACCGGGCGGAGTCTACCCGGCCCCATGAATGAATCCGGCCACGATGAGTGCAAGATCGACGAGGGTGTTTTTTGGAGAATGGATTGCGGTTAAGCGATTTGTAGGGGTCACGACCGGGTCCCTTGCTGCGCAGGTTTCTCTTCGCCTTCGCCATCCAGGAAAACGATGTTCTTCTCGATGGGATTACGGTGGGCGTGCAATCGATTGGCGGCGAAGTCCGGGTCCTCGTAGCCGACCGCCACCCCGCACAGGATCGACAGCTCTGCCGGAATGTTCAGCTGCTGGCGGACGACTTCGGGATATCCCGCGATCGAAACCTCGACGCTGCTGTTGATGCCCCGTGCAATCAGGGCCAGCAGCAACGTTTGCAGGAACATCCCCACGCCGAGGGCGTCCGCCGGGCCGAGGGCGCTGTGCATGCAGACGACTCCAGCAAGCGGGGCCCGGAAGAACTCCCAGTTGCGCAGGACGGCCGCATCATGGCCGACCTTGTCCTCTCGGGGGATTCCCATCGCCCCGTAGACTTCAGCACCCAGTTCGCTGCGAAAGTGCTTGAAGCCCTCGGGCAGCGGAGGGATGACGGGCGGCCGGAGCCTGGCTTCGGCGAGCAGGGCCGCAACAAGCCGTTCGCGAGGCGGCCCCGACGCAAACACCACGTGCCAGGGCTGGATGTTGGAGTTCGACGGCGCCAACATGGCCAGGGCCAGGGCCTCCTCCACCAACGCCCGCGGCACCGGTTTGGGCAAGAACAGGCGGGTCGTGTGACGTTCTCTGATCGCTTGCTGAAGGTCGAACATGCCGGCTCCTCCTGCCGAATCGAACGAGTCGATTTCGCTGGCTAACCAGATGATCTGCTTGCGCAAAGTCGTCACGTAGGCCAGGCAGCAAGACTTGCGCCGAATCCGACCGGCAGCAAGAAAGTGCTTGGGGCCGACGGTTCCCATTGGCACCGCAGAGGTTAGCGTCGCGAATCGTGGACGCCTTTGGAACCTGGCAACGGATGTCGGTCGCTGCGATTGGCTCGGAATCGTTCGCGCTGCCCGAAATCGAACCAATTGCTCCAGAACCGGTTTCAAAACCTGCCCGGAGAGGGGGACAGTCCCATTTTGCTCCGCGGGCTGCGCAAAATTGGGACTGTCCCCGCAGGTTTTGAAACCGGTTCTGAGAGATGTATTGGAAGGGCACGATCTCGATTCTTTCGGAACGACGACGCTCGTCAGATACCGCGCGCTTGCGGACCCGCACCCCGCTCCTGCGCCCTTTGGGGGGTGCGAGAAAATCTGCTGCCTTGCATTTTGACCAGGCGGTCGCTGAAGGGAACGGGAGCCGATTCGCGACCATGGGCGCGCCCGGCGTTGGGGGCCGGCTCGGCGTCGGATTGCACGCCTGCCGCGACGCGCGCGGGCCATGCCGGGTGGATAGTTTTAGAGCGTCCGGCGGGCGCGTTCGAGCGAGTCTGCCAGACCAGCCAACTGGTCGGCGGTGTGGCCGGAGCTGACGCTGATGCGCAAGAGCGATTCGCCCGCGGGAACCGATGGGGGCCGGATGCCCGGCACCCAAAACCCCTGCTCGCGCAGGGCGGCCGACAGCCGCAGCGTGCGGGCCGGATCGCCCAGGACGAGCGGAATGATCTGGCTCGTGCTCGCGCCGACCGCCCAGGCGCCCGCGCAAGTGCTCTCGCAATTGGCCGGCCCGGGCGAGCAATTCCACGCGCCGCCAGGGCTCATCGCGCACGAGGTCGAGCGCCGCCGTGGCCGCCGCGCAAACGGCCGGCGGATGCGCCGTCGAAAAGACATAGCTGCGGGCTCGATTCGCCAGCCAATCGACGAGCAGCCGCGAGCCGGCCACGAATCCGCCGGCCGAACCGAGCGCTTTGCTCAGGGTGCCGATCCGCACGGGGACCTGTTCGGCCAGCTGGGCCGCTTCGACCAGGCCCGTGCCGGCCGTGCCGAACACGCCCGTGGCATGGGCTTCGTCGATCAGCAGCATCGCATTAAAGCGTTCGGCCAGGTCGGCCAAGGCGGCCAGATCGGCAGAGTCGCCATCCATGCTGAACAGGCTGTCGCTGACGATCAGCCGGCGGCGCAGTCCGCTGGCCGCCGCCAACTGCTCGGCCAGCGCCTGATAGTCGCGGTGCGGGAAGACGAACACTTCGGCCCGCGAGAGCCGGCAGCCGTCGATCAGGCTGGCGTGGTTCTTGGCATCGCCGAAAACCGCGTCGCCGCGCCCGGCAAGGGCCGTGACGGCGCCGACGTTGGCCGCATAGCCCGACGAAAAGACGAGCGCCGCCTCGACGCCCAGCCATTCGGCCAGCCGCCGTTCGAGCTGGGCGTGCGAGGTGCTGTAGCCGCTGACCAGCGGGCTCGCGCCGGCTCCCCAGCCTTCGGCCTGGCTGGCACGCTGGGCGGCGGCACTCAGGCGGGGATCGGCCGCCAGGCCCAGATAATCGTTCGAGGCAAAATTGACCAGCGGCCGCGGGCTGCCCGGCAGAACGGGGCCTTGCGCACCGCTGCGCTCGACGAGCCGACGGCGCAGCTGCTGGGCGTCGAGTTGGGCCAGTTCGTCGGCAATCCAACTCAGAGGGTCAGGCGGCATGGGCCGGGCTCGAATTTTCTAGCGGGCTTTTTGCCAATCGCCGAAAAAAGGGCGCATCAGCTCCGCCGCCCGGCCTGGCTCGGCTTGCGCTTCGAGCGGGCCAGCTTCAGGATCGTGTCGAACTGGGGCCGAGTGACCGGCTGCACCGAAAGCCGGGAGCCCTTGCGCAAGAGCTCCATCTCGTTCAGTTCGGGCACGCTCGCAATTCGGCCAGGGGCAGCGGCTGCGGAAAAATGGAGTCCAGGCGGATGTCGACCATCTGCCAGATCGGATTCTCGGCCGACGCCTTGGGGTCGTAATGCTCGTCGGCCGGATCCCAGGCCGTATGGTCGGGATAGGCCTCGCGGGCGACGACTGCCGTGCCGGCCACCGCCGGCTCCTCGCCCGAGTGATAGAACAGCACGCGGTCGCCGAGCTTCATGTCGTCGCGGAGCGTGTTGCGGGCCTGATAGTTCCGCACGCCGCTCCAGCACGTGGTCCCGCCGGGCTCGGCGGCCAGGTCCTGGATCGAGAAGCAGCCCGCGTCGGACTTGACGAGCCAGTAGTGTTTGGACATCGGCGAAAATGAGCCGGAAATCGGCGGCAAACGGGTTAACGAAAAATGACTTCGGCGTTTCGCTGACCCTCACCCCACGCTCTCCCTGGAGGGAGAGGGGGGTGAACCGAAGTTATTTTTCGTGTGATTCTAAGGGCGGAACTCGGGGGCAGCGGCGCTGTGTTAGTCCTGGCGGATGGCCGCGGGAAGCATCGTGCACAGGTAGTACGCCCGGGGCGCGGTCAGATCGAGCAGCGCAGCCAGATCGAACCGCGCCGCGCTGCGGCCGCTGGCCGAGCCCATCAGCGCTTGCTCGAGCACGCTGACCGGTTTTTGATATTTCACGACCCGGACGTTTTTCGAATCCAGTTTCGTCAGCTCGATCGCGCGCGTGATGGCGTCCTCGATGAAGCCCAGCTCGTCGACCAGGTGATTCTGCTGGGCTTCGCCGGCGGTGAAGATCCGCCCGGTGAACACTTCGGCCTGGGTCTTTTCGTCGGCCGCCAGCGCCGGCCGGCTGGCCAGCACGATGTCTTTGAAGCGCAGGAACGTCGAGTCGACGAGCTGCTGCAGGATTTGCTTTTCTTCTTCGCGATATTTCTCCGGCAGCCGGGCCGTGGGGCTGCCCATTTGCTTCAGCGGATGGCTGGAGATCGAGTCGTCCTGGACGTCGTACTTCTCCAGCAGGCCGGCCAGATCGTAGTGCGGAATGATCACGCCGATCGAGCCGGTCCAGCAGGTCGGCTCGGCGTAGATGATCTTGTCCTGCGGGCCGGCCGCCATCGAAATGTAATAGCCGCCGCTGGCCGCCATGCTGCCCATGCTGACCACGAGCGGAATCTTGCGGTCGGCGATCAGCTCTTTGAGATGGTGGTAGATGTAGTCGCTGCCGGTCACCGTGCCGCCGGGCGAGTCGACGCGCAGGACCACGGCTTTGACATGTTCGTCGTGGCGAGCCGCGTCGATCTGCTGCTTGACGAAGCCCTCGCCGCTCATGATCGTGCCGTCGACGGTGATGATCGCCACCTTGTCGGCGGCCGTGCGGCTGTGCGAGTGATACTTCTCATGGACCTGCGGGCCCGCGCCGGAGAGGTCCTCGTACTGTCCCAGCAGGCTGATATTCATCAGCACCGAGAGTCCCAGGGCGAACCACAGGGCCCGGCGGGCGAACTTGCCGAAGCGCCGCGGCTCTTCGAGCACGACCCGGAGCGGCGGCGCCTGCGGCTCGGGCACGACCTGCGGGCGAATCGGCTGCGGACCGCCGGGGGGGACGTTTTGAGGGTCCATGGACAAAGCTCCTCTGGAAAAACTCAGCGAAACAGGCGGGTCATCCTTTGCTAGCAAAGGATGTCGGACCGCCGGGGCCCACGCCCGGGGCGCGGCCGGCTGGACGCATGTGCGCGGCGGAGCCCAAAGGCCCTTGCGGCGCGCGTCGAACCCGGCGCGTCGAACCTGACAGCCACATTCTAAAGCAAATCGAGCACGCCGCGTAGCGGCTGGCGTGGACTTGTGCGGCCGCCTCCGCGGGGCTCGGGCTGGCGCGCCGGTCCGCCATCTTCCCTGCGCCCCAGCGTGGCGTTAAGCTACGGTCCTGGTTTTTGAGACGAACGAAGCCGATCCCAGAGTCGCTGGCGGCCGCTTGTGGGCGGCCTGATCCGGCGAGCCCCCAGCGGGCTTGCCCCGCCCCGTCGCAGGCCCCCGCCGGGCGGACTGGCGTGGTAATTGCTTGGGGAATTGCCTTTGCTTTTCCGTGGAAAAGGAGTTCGCGCGTGTTTGTTGCCGCTTCCACCGAATGTTTTCCGGATCTGTCGCTCGACGGCGCGTTGGAGCGTCTGGTCGACCTGGAGTTCACGAATACGGAAATCGCCCTCTACGAGCAGGGCCGGCAGCTGAAGCCCTCGGAGGTGCATGCCGACCTGGAACGGGCGATCGCCGCCTGCCGCGAGACCTACCGGCTGTCGGTGGCGGCGTATGCCGTCGACATCACCGCCGAAGGTGAAGAGTATTACGACCAATTCACCAGCTGCTGCAAGCTGGCCAAGGCGACCAAGGTGGTCACGGTCACGATTCCGGCGGCCGAGTTGGGCACCCCCTTCAATGCCGAAATCGAGCGCTTGCGCCGCCTGGTGGCCATCGCCACGGACGAAGGAGTGGTGGTCGGCGTAAAAACCGAGACCGGCCGGGTGACCCAGGATCCCGATACCGCGGTTGTGCTCTGCGACAATGTCAAAGGGCTGGGAATCACGCTCGATCCGAGCCATTATGTATACGGGCCTCACGGCAACGCCGGCTACGAACAGGTGATGAAGCACGTGGTGCACGTGCAGCTGCGCGACACGACCAAAGACACCCTGCAAGTCCGCGTCGGACAGGGGTTGGTCGAATACGGCAAGCTCGTGACCCAGCTGACGAAAGTCCGCTACAACCGGGCCCTGTCGGTGGTGATCCACCCGACGCCCGAGGTCGATCATCCGGCCGAGCTGCGCAAACTGCGGCTGCTGCTGGAAAGCCTGCTCTAGTGTGCTGAGTCAGAAGTTCCTGAAGTGGGAAGGCCGCGTACAGCACACCCGTTGTCGTTGCGGTCAAACCACTTGCGTGTTTGACCGTCGTGTCCTGCGTTGCAAGGAACTTGCAACTCAGGACACTAGCCTTCGATCATCCATCGCGACGCTCAACCGTCCTGGTTCGCGAAGCTCGATAACCCTGATTCGCGACGCTCGATAACCCTGATTCGCGACGCTCAATAACCCTGATTCGCGACGCTCAACAACCCTGGTTCGCGCAGCTCAACGCCACACCCCAAGGTCGATCATGAGAAACCGCTCGCTTCCGTTGGCCGGCTTGTTCGGACTGACCGCCGCCTGTGCACTGCACTCGGCCGCCTTTGCCGATCCGGCCATCACGTTCAAGAAAACCCAGCTCGACAATCGCTTCCGCTCCGAGGGGGCGGCCGTCGGCGACTTCAATCACGACGGCAAGCTCGATATTTCGAACGGCAGCGTGTACTACGCCGCGCCCGACTGGCATATGGTCGCGGTGCTCGAACAGCCCAAGGAATTCGATCCGCACGGCTATAGCGACTCGTTCTGCAATTTTGCCGACGACATCAACCACGACGGCCGCACGGACCTGATCGTGGTCGATTTCCCCGGCAAGCAGACCTGGTGGTTCGAGCAGCCGGAAAAAGAAGGCCAGCCCTGGCCGCGGCACGAAGCCACTCCGGTGACCAACAACGAAAGCCCCAGCTATGTGCACATTGTCGGCGACAACGCTCAGCGGCAGCTGCTGTTGGGCTACGAGCCCGGCCGCTACCTGGGTTTTGCCGCACCGGCGGCCGACAAGCTCTGGCAGCTGACGCCTGTCTCTAAGCCCGGCGCCCCCGGCACGGACCGCTTCTCGCACGGCATCGGCGCCGGCGACATCAACGGCGACGGCCGCATCGACTTGCTGGTCAAGGAGGGCTGGTGGGAACATCCGGCCGAGAGCAGCCAGAGCGAGTGGACATTTCATCCGGCCCCGCTGGGCGCCGACTGTTCGCAGATGCACGTCTATGACTTCGACGGCGACGGCGACAACGACGTGCTCAGCTCCAGCGCCCACGGCGTGGGCATCTGGTGGCACGAGCAGACCAAGGACGGCTGGCAAACGCACGAGATCTCCAAGGCCTTCTCCCAGACCCATAGCCTGTGCCTGGTGGACATCAACGGCGACAAGCTGCCCGACATCGTTACCGGCAAGCGCTACTGGGCCCACGGCCCCGGCGGCGACGTCGATCCCGACAAGCCGGCCGTGATGTACTGGTTCGAGCTCGCGCGGCAGGACGGCAAGCCCGTCTGGACGGCGCACCAGTTCGACGACGATTCGGGCGTGGGCACGCAGTTCGAAGTGGCCGACGTCAACGGCGATGGATTGCTCGACGTGGTCACCGGCAACAAGAAGGGCGCCAACTACTTCGAGCAGCAGCGGAAATAGCGGGACGGTCGCCGCGCCGGGCGACGCCAAAAGCCCGTGGGCGCTCAGCCCGCGGCCTTGAGCACCAGCGACGTGTTGTGGCCGCCGAAGCCGAAGGAATTGGACACCGCGACTCGCACTTTGTGCTCCCGGGCCTGGTTGGCCACGTGGCAGAGCTGGCAGTCGGGATCGACCCGGGCCAGGTTGATCGTCGGCGGAATGGCTCCCTGGGTGATGGCCGTCAGGCAGGCCAGGGCCTCGATGGCCGCGGCCGCCGCCAGCAAGTGGCCCGTCATGCTCTTGGTCGAGCTGACGGGCACCCGCTCGCAATGGCTGCCCAGCACGGTCTGGATGATCCGCGCTTCGCAGATGTCACCGACCGGCGTGCCCGTGGCATGCGCGTTGACGTAGTCGATTTCGCTTGGATCGATCCGGGCCGCGGCCAGTCCGTCGCGCATGGCGGCGATGGCCTGCGTGGCATCCGGATTCGGAATGACCAGGTGATACGCATCGCTGGTGACGCCCACGCCGGCGACCTCGGCATAAGCCTGGCGGCCCCGGGCCCGGGCCCGCTCGGCCGATTCGAGCACGAACACGGCTCCACCTTCGCCCAGCACCATGCCGTCGCGGTCGCAATCGAACGGGCGCAGGGCGCCGGCCGGGTCGTCGTTGCGCCGCGACAGGGCCCGGAGATTGCCGAAGGCGGCCATCGAGTAGGGCGTGACGCCGACGTCGCAGGCGCCGGCCAGGCAGACGTCGACCCAGCCCATTTCCAGCCATTCTTTGGCGTGGGCCAGGGCATGGTTGCCGCTGGCGCAGGCGGCCGCTACCGACAGTGCCGGGCCGGTCAGGCCGAGCACGCGCTGGGCGCAATCAACCGTGGCCTCGCGGACGGCGCCCGCGTCGGCGATCAGTCGGCCGCCGCGCCGCGAGTCGACATCCCAATAGAGAATCCACTCGGCGGCGATGCCCAGCACCAGGCCGATCCGCAGATTGCTCCGCTCGGCCCAGAGTCCTGCGTCTTCGAGCGCCTGCGTGCAGCACCAGAGCACGCACTTTTCCAGCGGATAAAGCGCGTCGTATTCGACCGCAGCGAGCGCCGCGGGACAGCCGGGCAGGTCGATCTGGCCGGCGATCTGGCAGGGATGCTGGCTGGCGTCGAAGCCGCCGGCCCCGCGAATGCCGGTCTTGCCGGCCAGCAGGCTGGCCGAGATTTCGGCGAAATTGGTGCCCAGCGTGCTCAGCGCGCCGATGCCCGTGATCGCGATTTCTCCGTTGTCGCTCATCATCGACCTCGCTTGATTCGACTGCCCGTGGCGCTTGCGCGTTTGTGTGGTGGCGGCACGACCGGCGGGCCGGCCCCGTCCTGTTCGAGAATGTCGGCGACGCCCACGATGGGCGCCGCGGGCTGCTCGAGCTCGACCGTGATCTCGAGGCCATTGGCGAACTGGCACTGCCAGCTGCGCGGCGCGGCGCCGTCGGCCAGGAGAAAATCGGCCAGCCTGAAGTCGCTTGCCGGCCGCTGCGCGGCGCCCTGGGCAGCGTTGCCCTGGGCTGCGTCACCTTGGGCAGCGTCACGTTGGACCGCGGTGGGCCGGTGCTCTGCCGGTGCGAAGCGAATCGAACCTGCGGCCTTGGCCACGGGCGCCGGCACGACGCCCAGCACGGCGGCCATGCACTTCGAATCGCTCGTGGGCTGCCCGTTGATTTCGATCGTCAGCTCGGGCCACCAGCCGCTCACGACCAGCCAAACGCCGGGAAACTTTCCTTGGCCGAGCAGGCCCGCCATGGACAGCAGCGTGCTGGTCTGATCGTCGGGCCCGCCTCCGACACTGATCGACGGACCGTGATTCATCAGCGCCAGGCTCAAGGTGCCGGGCACCGAGTGGGGCATGCGATGCGGAATGACTTGCACCGACACGCCCCAGGGTCCGTCGATTTTGTATTTGTCGAGCACCGCCGCGAACGGGCTGCGGCCCAAGTAGCGCGACGACGAAACCACGCCCCAGCGGCCAAAATCGGTCCCTGTTAGCGGACTGCCGGCCAGCGCCCGGCGCAGCGCCACCAGCGCCGCAAAAGTCTGCTCGTCGCTGTGTTTGAGCAACTGCGGCACCAGGGTTGCCGGCAAGCCGGCAAACGGCAGGCCGCGCAATACGTCCATGTCCGCCGGCGCCAGGCAAGCGATTCCGTGAGCCACGACCGCCAGGTCGAGCGGTCGCAACGAGTGCCCGGGTGCGGTTCGCCGATCATCCATGAATTGCCCTGCTTGCTTGCGCGTGATTGCGGATCGTCCAGGCGCGGGCCGACAGGCCCAAGAGCCACGCTGGCGGGACGCTCGAAGTCGGCCGGCCGGCGGCGGAGTGTCCCTCTCGTGGTACGAGAATACAAATTATCCAGACCGCCCGACAAGTCCGGCCGCTGGAAAGTAGCGCGAGAACTGCCGCGGCCGGCGAACCCGCGCCGGGCGGAAAAATTCAGGCCGCGGATCGCCTGTTGGTGTTGCCTCGGCGCGAGCTAGCTGGTCTACTGGCCGGGTTGTCAGGTTTGCCCGGGCTCGGCAGGGCGGACCGCTGGCAACGCGCGCGATGGCCCTCTCGGGCGGGCATCGGCGCGTGACGGCCGCATTCCGCCGGGGCGTCGCTTTCGTCGACGTGTCGGAATTGTGGAAGCTCGAGCAGATTTCACTCTCCAGGATGGGGACCGCTGTTATGGAACGCGACGAGATTCGCGAGGTGCTCAGGTCGATCTTCGAAGACGAGACCGGTGAAACTCTCGCCAGCCTGCCGGACGACGTGGTGTTGGCCGAAGATTTCGATCTCGACTCGGTCGACATGGTCGGATTGATCATGCAGGTCGAGCGGCACTTTCGCGTCCGCCTGACCTACGACGATCTGGTCGACGTGACCACCGCCGGGGCACTAATCAATCTGGTGCAGGCCAAGGTCGCAGCCTCGGCAACGCCCAAGGGCGACGTCGCCGCCGCCTGACGCCCGTCGAGCGCTCCGCGATCAAAAACCCGTCGAGCGCTCCGCGAGCAAAAACCTGTCGATCAGCGACCTGTCGAGCGAGAACTCGTCGATGGGCCAGGCTGGCACCGGATCCGGACAGTTCCAACCGCGATGCGCCCGGCGTCCGCAGAACCGGCAGCCCGGTTTCAGGGCCCATTTTCTCAAGCGCCCTGCCGTTCCGGCGGCGCGTCGGCGATCGGCAGAGTGACGACCTCGGCCGGGCCTGCGGCCGACGCGAGCCGCTCACCCGGCCGATTGCTGCCGCGACGCACGTACGCCAGGGCCAGCGGCCGGGCCAGCAGCGGCGACCAGGTGGCGCTCGTCACGCGACCCACCACGCTGCCCCCGGCGCTCAGTTCGAGGCCGGCCGTCACTTCGGCCGGGTTGTCGAAGCGCACGCCGACGAGCGTCTGGTTGACGTGCCCCAGCGCGTCGATGCGGGCGACGGTCTCCTGACCCAAGTAGCAGCCCTTGGTGAAGCTGATCGCCCGCTGGTCGCGAGCCAGCTCTTGGGGCAGATTCTTTTCCGAGATATCGGGTCCGTACCAGGGAAAGCCCGCCTCGATCCGCCGCGCCTCGATTGCCGGCGCCGCGATGCTGCGGGCGCCCCCCTGCACGAGCAGTTCGCCGACCCGCTGCCACGCTGCGCGGCGACAGTCGATCAGCAGCCCGGACGGGCCGGCGAAGTCGACGCGACGGATCCAGACTTCGTGCGTCTCGATCCGCGCCGGCAGGCTGGCCAGCAGCGCGTCGGGCGGGGCCGCGCCCGTCAGAGTTCGCACGATCTGGTCCGCCGCGGGGCCCACGAGCAGCCACTCGGCCCAGTCGAGCGAGCGATCGCAGAGCGTGACTTTTTCCCGGATCAGATAGCGATCCAGGTGCGCGAGGATTTTTTCGCTTTGCCCGGGCACGGTCTCCAGCACCAGCGCATCGGGCTCGGAAAAGAACAGCCCATGCGCCAGGATCTTGCCTTGCACATTGGTCAGAAAGGCTTCGCAGCCGGCGCCGGCAGGCAGCTTGCGAATCTCGGCGGTGCACAGGTTGTGCAGGAACCGGTTTCGGTCCTCGCCGGCGATCTCGATCTGAGTGCGGTCTCGCCAATCGGCCAGACCGGCCGCCGACTGCAGCACCGCGTAATCATCGAGCCAGGCCTGATCGGGGGTCGTCGTCATGATGGCTGATCGTAGCAGAACGCATGCCCGATTGCATGCGCGCCCGACGGGCCTGGCGTCGGCACCCCACTTGTGTCCTGGGGCGCAAAAAAACTGCCCCGGCGCTCGGTGCGCCGGGGCAGTTTGCAGAACGTGCCGCAGGGCCGGCCGCAGCCGGCCAGGGGCATGAGTTAGAGGACGTCCGGAATCACCGCCGGCCCGGGTGACCAACTGCATGTACCGCGACGGATCGATGTCTTCGGTGATCGAATGGACCGAAGCGTCGCAGGCCAGGTGGTTTTTTTCCTGCGTTCGACGCCAGCGCAGGCACTCACTGGGCCCGGCCGAGAATTTGTTCTAGAATCGCGGGCGATGAACAAGCCCGAGCCGAAACAAATCGACGCCCACACATTGGTCGAACTGGCGCAGGCGGTCGTGCATGCAGACCGTTTTCCGGATCTGGCCACGATCGACGGCGACCAGCCGCGCGTGCGGCCGGTTTCGCCCGTGAAGACGGACGGCTTCACGGTCTATGTGGCCAACCTGCGCTCGTATCACAAGACGGGCGAGATCGCCGCCAACCCGAACGTGGAACTGTGCTATCTGGATCCGGGTCATAACCAGGTGCGCATCACCGGCCGGGCCGAGGTGCTGTCGGACCGCGGGGAGCTGGAAGCGATCTGGCAAGCCACCCCCCTCTTGCGGCAGTATCTGGGCTCGATCGACAATCCGGCCCTGATCGTCTATCGCATCCGCCCCACGCGCGTGAGGTACATGCAAGAATGGGCGCTCGAGTACTACGAAGTGCCGCTGGAGTGAGGCGTCGGGCCGACGGCTCTGGTGCGGATCGGTCGAGCGTGACGCGGGGGGATGACTGTCCGCCTCGGGGCTCGGCCCGGTTTGTATTTGCCGCAGGAGATCTTACTATGTCTGCTCGTTGCCCGGCCCGTCGGCTCTGGATTGCGCTGGTGCTGGTGGCCGGATGTGCCGCCGCCAAGACGGGGGGCGTCGACGCCCGGGTGGTGGCGCTTTTCGGCGGCGAGGCCAACCTGGCGCCGGTGTTGAAGCCGGCCAAAGTCGAGGCGTTTCGCGTCGCTTCCGCCCGGGTGCAGGCCGCCGCCGGCGCCCAGAAACCACCGACGCGGCGGACGAAGCGCCGGCGAAATCGATCGGACCGTTTGCGATCACGGCTGGCCCGGTCGCCGTGGACGCCAAGTCGGCTGCGGAGCTGACCGCGATTCTGACCAGCGCCGACACGTATTGGTGGGATATCGCCAAAGGTTGCGAGTTCGAGCCGGGCGTGGCGATTCGCTTTACGGATGCCGCCGCCTCGACCGACGTTCTGCTCTGCTTTGCCTGCAACGAAATGGCCGTATTTCGCGGCGGTACGCGGGTAGGGGGCGAGGACACCGACAACGCTCGGGCCACGCTGGTCGCCATCGCCCGGCGGCTCTTCCCGGACGACGCTGCGATCCAGGCCCTCGAGCCGCAGCCGTAAATCCCGCCGCGGGCGGGCGGCCCGTCGAGCGATTGGTGAACCTGCGTCCCGGCGCGCCCGGTGCCCGGCGTTGCTCCGCCGCGGGGCCAGCCTGCGCTGACCGGTTTTCAGCCCGGTTTGCACCCCAGTCGGATTCGCTCAAGTTTGCCGTGGCGCTCGGCCGATAAGGCAGGGCCAGCAGAGCGCATCTGCGGAAAAGTCGGACTGGACTACCCAACTTCTCACCGGACGAACGCCGGCATCACGATGACTGCTAGCAATACGACTGCTTGTGCGCCCCAGAGTTTGCCGGCCGGCGAAACCGCGCCCGCTGACCGCTTGCCCGGCTGCCGACGGCTCGAGCAGATTGCCCGGCGCGAGCCGGCGCGGTGCTGGGGGTGGTGGAATTTTGGCTGGGGGCCGCGGACGTGAAAGGTGCGACTCGTGTCGACGCTTGAACTGCGTAAAGCCGCCGTGCTGCTGATGAGCCTGCCCCAGGAGCAGGCCGGGGCCTTGTTGTCCAAGCTCGATCCCAAGCAGGTCGAAACCGTTTCGATCGAGATCGCCAAGCTCAACGCCATCAGCGGCGAAGAGCAACACGCGGTGATCGTGGAGTTCGCCGACATCGATCCGAAGAATCTCGGCGGCGGGTCGGGCGGCATGGATACGGCCAAGTCGCTGATCGAAAAGGCGCTCGGCAAGAACGCCAGCGGCACGATCGACACGGTCCGCCAATCGATCGAAGCCGTACCGTTCGGCTTTCTGCAGAATGTCGACACGCAAAACCTGCTGACCTTCATCATCGACGAGCATCCGCAGACGATCGCGCTGATCCTTTCGCACCTGCCGCCGGCGCTCGGCGCGGAGATCATCGCAGGCCTGCCCAGCGACCGGCAACTGGCCGTGATCCGCCGCGTGGCCACGATGGGGCAGACCAATCCGGAAATCATCCAGGAAGTGGAGCGCGGGCTGGAGAGCCGGATGTCGAGCGTCATGAGCCAGCAGTTCGAGAAGGCCGGCGGCGTGCCCACGGTGGCCGAGATCCTCAATGTGACCGACCGGGCCACCGAGCGCAGCCTGTTGGAGAACCTGGCGCAGGAAGATCCCGACCTGGTCGAAGAAATCCGGCGGCTGATGTTCGTGTTCGAGGACATCAACAAGTTCGCCAACAAAGACGTGCAGACCGTGCTCAAGAACGTCGAGACCTCGCAGTGGGCCATGGCGCTCAAGGGCGCCAGCGAGGAGCTCAAGGGCAAAGTCCTGGGCAACATGTCGCAACGGGCCGCCGACATGCTCCGCGAGGAAATGGAGTATCTCGGTCCGGTGCGGCTCTCGAACGTCGAGCAAGTGCAGCAGCAAATTGTCGACGTCGTGCGGCGGCTCGAGGATTCCGGCGAAATCAGCATGCAAGCCGCCGAAGAGAAGGAAGAGTTCATCTCCTGACGGGCCCCTCGAGCGCCGCGACTGCCTGAGGCTTCCGCTTGATGGCCCCATTCGACGGCGCCATTCGACGACCCCAATCGCCCCGTCCACATGTTCTCTGGCGTGCCCGCTCGTTCGATTCCCGAAGTTGCGCTGCCCGGCTGCAGGCCAGTTTGATTCGCGGCCGGGCGCGCGGCGTCACGCCAGGGGGTCAGGTCCATGTTTTCGGCCAGCGCCTCGCGGCATGGCGTGTCCTGCCGCCGAAAAATGGACCAGACCCCGATGAGGCTGAACCGACTTCCCTTCTGCTTTCGCGCCCTGTGCCGCGGCTGGTATGATGCAGGTTTGGCCCGGGGTCAATCGGGCCGGCAGGAAGGATGGCAAGAGTGGCATCGGGCGTTATCTCGCTGCGCGGCGTGGCAGTGCACAACCTCAAGGAGGTTGACCTGGACATTCCCCGCGGCAAGCTCATCGTGCTCTGCGGGCTGAGCGGCAGCGGCAAGACCAGCCTGGCCCTGGACACCCTCTATGCCGAGGGTCAGCGGCGCTACATCGACAGTTTTTCGGCCTATACCCGGCAGTTCCTGGAACGGCTGGAGAAACCGGCGGCCGAACAGATCGAAGGCATTCCGCCGGCCATCGCAGTGACCCACAAAAACACCAGCCGCAGCAGCCGTTCGACCGTGGGCACGGCCACCGAGAGCAGTGACTACCTGCGGCTGCTGTTTGCCAAGATCGGCCAGCTGTTCTGCCGCAACTGCGCTCGTCCAGTGCGCCGTGAAACCGCGCAAAGCGCGGCCTTAGACCTGGCCCGGCTGCCCGAGGGCACGAAGTTCTTGATCGCCTTCGAACTGCCGCCGGCCGCGGCCGAAGAGCTGGAAACGCTGGCCGCAACCTTGCGCGAACAAGGTTTCGTCCGTTTGATCGTCGGCCAGCAGACCGTCAACCTGGGCGAAGTCGGGCCGGGGCAATTGTCCGCCATCGTAAGCGCCGCGGAGAGCGATTCGAGCGGAGCCGAAAGCCCAATCGCCCAGCCCGGCGCCAATCGGCTGCTGGTCGTGGTCGATCGACTGGCGGCGGGCGGCGTGGCCGACCAGCGGCTGCGCGATTCGCTCGAGACGGCGTTCTCTCGCGGCGAGGGGCGCTGCCACGTGCTGGTCGAAACGGCCGATCTGGCCGCCGCAGCGGAATCCGGCGGGACGCTGACGCTCGACGGCCGGCTTTGGCAGGAGCGGATCTATAGCACGCAATTGCGCTGCGAAAGCTGCGGGATTGATTATCCGGAACTGGAGCCGCGGCTGTTCAGCTTCAACAGTCCGCTGGGTGCCTGCCCGGAGTGCGAAGGCTTCGGCAACGTGATGGACATCGACATGGATCTGGTCGTGCCCGATCCGAGCCGCTCGATCCGCGACGGGGCCATCGCCCCCTGGAACACACCGGCCTACGCCCACGAGCTGACGGAGCTGCTGGCCCTGGCCGACGATTACGACTTGCCGGTGGACGTGCCGTTTAGCGAGCTGGACGAGCGGCAGCGGGCGCTGGTAATCGAGGGGGTGCCGGAGCGGGAATTCGGCGGCCTGCGAGGTTTTTTCCGCTGGCTGGAGCGGCGGAAGTACAAGATGCACTTGCGCGTGTTTTTGAGCCGCTGGCGCAGTTATCATGCCTGCCCGGTGTGCGGCGGCACCCGGCTGCGCCCCGAGGCCCTGGCCGTGCGCATCGGCGGCCACAACATCGCCGAAATCTCGCAGCTGAAGATCGTCGATGCGCTGCGGTTTATCGACGAGCTTGAGCTGTCCGACTGGGAGCGGCGCGTGAGCCGGCTGCCGATCGAGCAGATCCACTCGCGGCTGGCGTATCTGCAGGACGTCGGGTTGGGCTATCTGACGCTCGATCGGACGCTGCGCACGCTTTCCGGCGGCGAGGCCCAGCGCGTGGCGCTCGACCTCGGCGCTGGGTTCGAGCCTGGTGAACATGCTGTACGTGCTCGACGAGCCGTCGGTCGGGCTGCATCCGCGCGACGTCGATCGCTTGATTGCGGCCATCGTGGGCCTGCGCGACCGGGGGAACACGGTTGTCGTCGTCGAACACGAAGAATCGATGATTCGCGCCGCCGATCAGGTGATCGAAATCGGGCCGGGCGCCGGCGAGCGCGGGGGCGAAGTGGTGTTTCAGGGCACGCCCGACGAGCTGCTGACCAGCGAGCGCAGCCTGACGGGCGACTTCCTGGCCGGCCGCCGCGGGGTGCTGGAGAGTCCGCGGCGGCGGACGCCGAATCACGGCTGGATTCGCCTGGCGGGAGCCCGGGGCAACAATCTGAAAAACCTGACGGTCGAGTTTCCGCTGGGGCTGCTGTGCGTGGTCACCGGCGTCAGCGGCGCCGGCAAAAGCACGCTCGTGCAGCATACGCTGTATCCGGCCTTGCGCCGGCGGATGCGCGAGGACGCGGGCCGGCCCTACGCCTACGACGACGTGTTCGGCGACGGCCAGCTGGACGAGGTGGTGATGGTCGATCAAAGTCCGATCGGCCGCTCGCCGCGCTCCAATCCGGTCACGTACATCAAGGCCTTCGACGAGATCCGCACGGTGTTCGCCGAAACGGTCGAAGCCCGGACCCGCAATCTCGACGCGGCCCATTTCAGCTTCAACGTCGACGGCGGCCGCTGCACGACCTGCGAAGGGGACGGCTACCTGCAGATCGACATGCAGTTTCTGGCCGACGTGTATATGAAATGTCCGCAGTGCGGGGGCCGCCGCTACCGCCGCGAAATCCTGGACGTGAAGTATCGCGGCCGCAATATTGCCGAGGTGCTCGAACTGACCGTGCGCGAGGCGTTCACGTTCTTTCGTGGGCATCCCAAGGTGCAAGCCCGGCTGAAGCGGCTGATCGACGTGGGGCTCGATTATCTGCGGCTGGGGCAGCCGGCCAATACGCTGTCGGGCGGCGAAGCCCAGCGGCTGAAGCTGGCCGGTTACATGTCGGCCAAGCGCCGCGGCCGCTCGCTGTTTCTGCTCGACGAGCCCACGACCGGCCTGCATTTTCAGGACATCGTGCAACTGCTCGACTGCTTCGACGCGCTCTTGGCGGTCGGGCATTCGCTGATCGTGGTCGAACACAACTTGCAGCTGATCCGCGCGGCCGATTACCTGATCGACCTGGGGCCCGGTGCTGCCGAAGCCGGCGGCCGGATCGTGGCCCAGGGCACGCCCGAGATTGTGGCCCGGGTGAGCGAATCGGTCACCGGCCGATTTCTGCGTCCGCTACTGCGCGCAGCGCGCAGGAGCACCGGGCATGAGCAGCAAGCCTCCGCCGGAACCAAGCGGACCGGCCCCACTCGATGCACAATCTGTTTCGGCCGCCGACGCCTGCGTGCAAGTGTTTTTCGGCGAAGCGACGGAAACGGGCTGCCGGATCTACGCCGCAAGCGAGCGCCGCAGCGAAGCCGGCGCCCCGCTGAGCGGGGTGATTCGCGGACCATTTTGTCGGTACGCTCAAACGCTGCCGACCAATTATCCCTTTCGGGCGGCCAGCGAAACGGTCGCCCCAAGGGACGAGTTTCGTCGATCAGACCCGGCGGCCAATTTGGCCGAAGCCTGGGTGCCGGATCCCTGCTTTTGGACGCCCGCGATGCCGTACTTGTATGAGTACACGCTGGAGCGCGAGGTGGCCGGCGGGCGGCAACAAATCCGCGGCCGGATCGGCATCCGCCGCTTGGGACGCGAAGGGGGCAACCTGCGGTTCGACGGCAAACGCTGGGTCCTGCGGGCCGCCCGGGTGAACAGCCTTGGCCTCGACGAGGTCCGAACCTGGCACGACGCAGCCATGGCGGCCGTCATGACCGGGCGAGCGAGCTATTATCCCGCGTCGGAGTGGGGAGTGCTGATCGTGATCGACCTGGCCGGGCTCGACGACGTCGAGGCCGCGCTGCGCACGCTGCGCGGCGACGCCGGCGTGGGAATCGTGATCCTGGACCGAGAACGAGCCCCGCTTGTTCCGCGCAGCTGGGCCCGCAATCTGCTCTTCGCCCAGCGGTTCGCGCCTGGCGAAACGGTGCGCGTCGACGACTGGGCGGACCTGGCCATTTGCGAGCTGGCGCCGAGCATGTCGAGTTTGCCGTCCGCCGTGGGCCGGACGGTGCCGCTCGTGGCCTGGCGGCCCGGACCGCTCGGAATGCCCCCACAAAGCGCCCGCGCGCTGTGCGACCTGCTGCAGCGAGACCTCGCCCAGAGCGGGATCAACTGGGCCGGTTATATTGTCTGATCGAGAGTGCAACTGAGCGACAAGGTGCGATCGTGGACTATCCCGCCGAGTGGGCACGCTACGACCGGCAGATGCGCTTTGCGCCCTTGGGCGTCGAGGGGCAGCGGCGGCTGGCCGGCGCCAGCGTGCTGGTGTGCGGCTGCGGGGCGCTGGGGTCGATGCTGGCCAGCACGCTGGTTCGCGCCGGCGTGGGCCGGCTGCGCATCGTCGATCGCGATTTCCTGGAGACCAGCAACCTGCAGCGGCAAACGCTGTTCGACCAGCAGGACGTGGCCGACGAATTGCCCAAGGCGGTCGCCGCGGCGGCCAAACTCCGCGTGATCAATTCGCACGTCGTCGTCGAGCCGGTCGTGGCCGACGTCGATTGGCGCAACGTCGAGCAGCTGGCCGCTGGCGTGGATTTGCTGCTCGACGGCACCGACAATTTCGAAACCCGGTTTCTGCTGAACGATCTGTCCGTGCGGCGCTCGATTCCCTGGGTGATGGGGGGCGTGATCGGGGCCGAAGGCCAGACCATGACCATCCTGCCCGGCGACACCGCGTGCCTGCGCTGCCTGATGAGCGAGCCGCCGGCGGCCGGCAGCACGCCGACTTGCGAGGCGGCCGGTATCCTGGCCCCGATCGTGGGCGTAATCGCGTCGATCCAGGCGCTCGAAGCGCTCAAAATTCTCAGCGGCAATCGCCAGGCCGTCAGCCGGGCGCTGACGGTGATCGACCTGTGGGAAAACCGCATCCGGCAGATCGACCTGGCGAAGCTGCGGGGCTCGGTCGATTGCCCAGCCTGTGGGCGGGGCGAGTTTCCCTGGCTGACCGGCGAGCGCAGCCCGCAGGCGGCGGTGCTCTGCGGCCGCAATGCCGTTCAGATTTGCCCCCCGGCCGGCCAGGCGCCGCTCGATCTGGAGCGGCTGGCCATCAAGCTGGCCGCGGTGGGCACGGTGAGCCTGAACCGGTATCTGCTGCGCCTGACGATCGGCTTGCACCGGATTACGCTGTTTCCCGATGGTCGGGCGATCGTCGGCGGCACGGACGACATTTCCGAAGCCCGGAGCTTGCTGGCGCGGTGCGTCGGCATGTAGCGCCCGCGCAGGCTACGGCGCCATCCTTCTTCGTTATTCTGCCTTCATCCTTCTGCCTTCATCCTTCTGTCCGCCTCCCCGATAGCTCATGTCCAAGAGGTCCATCGGGTGCACGACGCCCAGCCGGTGCCCCTGGCTGCGGGCTTCGCGCATGATCTGGAGCAGGCAGCCGGCGTTGGCAGTGATGACGGTATCGGCGCCGGTCGCCAGGATGTTGGCCAGCTTGCGCCGGCTGAGCCGGGCGGCCATCTCGGGCTCGGTCAGATTGTAGGTGCCGGCGGCGCCGCAGCAGAGCTCTGCCTCGGGCAGGTCCTTGAGCACCAGGCCCGGCACTTGGGCCAGCAGGCGCCGCGGGGCTTCGCGGATTTTTTGCGCGTGTCCCAGGTGGCAGGCGTCGTGGTACGTGGCAACGAGCGGAATCTTGCCGGTCGGCGGCACCAGGCCCAAGTCATCGAGAAACTCGTTGATGTCGCGGACCTGGGCGGCAAATTGCGCGCGGGCCGGCTGGGCCGCATCGTGCCAGTGATGGCCGTAATCCTTGAGCATCGCGCCGCAGCCGGCCACGTTCACGATCACCGCGTCGCAGCCCAGGCTTTGGAACGCCCGCAGGTTCGCGTCGGCCAGCTCGCGGGCCGGCTCGCTGCTGCCGGCATGAAAGTGGATCGCGCCGCAGCAGGCCTGATCGCCGGGCACGACCACTTCGCAGCCGTTCTGCTGCAGCACTCGGGCCGTGGCCCAGTGCGTGTGGCGGAACATCACGTCGGCCACGCAGCCGGTGAACAGCGCCACTCGCGCGCGGCGCTTGCCGATCGCGGGCAGGATGCCCGAGAGCGCCGGCTCCGCCTTGCCCAAGGGGGGCAGCATGCGCACGAGCTGCCGCAACCGCGGCGGCAGCAAGTTGAGCAGGCCCAGCCGTTCGGCCAGGCGGTCGAGCCCGAGTCGCTGCGCCAGCCGGGCCGGAAGCAGGGCCCGGCGCATCCGCCGGGGATAAGGAAACAAGCCGAACAGGATCCAGCGATGAAACCAATCGTCGCTCTTGGCCCGGCCGCCGCCCGACTGTTCCATGGCCACGCGGAACGGCTCGATCAGCTTGCCGTACTGCACGCCCGAGGGGCAGGCCGTTTCGCAGGCCCGGCAGTCCAGGCACAGTTCCAAGTGCCGCCGCACCTCGGGGCCCAGCTCCAGCCGGCCGTCGGTCACGCTGCGCATCAGATAGATCCGGCCGCGCGGGCTGTCGTTTTCGTTGCCCGTCTCGACGTACGTCGGGCAGGCGGCCGTGCACAGTCCGCAGTGGACGCAATCGAGAAACAGGCCGTAATCGATTCCGGCGCCGGCGTTGGGCGCAGCGGGGCCGGCGGCAGCAGGCGCGACGATCGGCAAGGACTGGCCCGGCGACGGTGCTGGTTCAAGGCGGTTCATTCAGGATCCGTAAACGAAGCGGCCGGGGTTCAAGATACCCCGAGGGTCAAACTGTTGTTTTACTTTGATCATCCACCCGGTCGCCTCGCTGGTGCCACCCCAAACCGCTTGCCGCGTGAGATCGGAGGCGAAAGACGACGAAAGCACGACCAAATGGCCGCCGCCGGCCACCGCAGCCGGCTGCAGGCGACCGATGAGCGAGCGCGAAACGTCGCCGGGCGTGAATTGGGCGAAGCGGACGATGACGATCCCGCTGCCGGCATGGGCCTGGACTGCTGCGGCCGGATCGATCTCAAGTGCCAATCGCACGAGCCCCACTGTGGCGCTTGAGCGAACGCTGGCCTTGGCGACCAGGGGCGCACCCGAGCGGGCCGAAAACTCCCGCAGTTCGCCCCCAAGCTTTTCGGCTGCGGCCGATTCCACCGGCTCGATCGCCGCGCCCGCGGTGCGGAACTCGGCCGCGAGCTGGTCGGTCATCCACGGGACTTCGGCCGCCGAGCCGTCCAGTCCGACCAGCAACCAGCCGACGCCGGGCGAGCCGCCGTCCAGCAGCTGGTCCCAATCGCCACCGGCCACCAGCTCGATCGCCGCCGGACAGGTCAGCGAGTTGGGCAGATTTGCCAGCAACTTTTCCGCCAGGTCCCAGCTGGCCAGGCGGCAGGCCAACAGCGCCGAGCGGGCGGGCAGCGGACGGATCTTGAGCGTCAGTTGCGTGATGACGCCGAGCGTGCCCAGCGAGCCGGTGAGCAATTTGCAGAAATCGTAGCCGGCGACATTCTTGACGACGCGCCCGCCCCCTTTGAATGGCATGCCCCGGCCGTCGACCGCGCTAATGCCGATCACGTAATCGCGCATGGTGCCCCAGCCGTAGCGGCGCGGCCCGGACCAGGCCGTGGCCACGAGGCCGCCGAGCGTGGCCTCGTCGGCTTGCGGCGTTTCGACGGGCAACCATTGGCGCTCGGCCGCGAGCGTCTGGGCCAGATCGGCCAGGCGGATGCCGGCCTCGACGGTGATGGTCATGTCCCGGGCCGGGTAATCGATCACGCGATTGAGCCCGGCGAGCGAGAGGCCGAGGCCAGGCTGCTTGGCCGTCAGGCCGTAATCGAGGCTTGTGCCGCCGCCGAGCGGGTAAACCGGCGTGGACTTGCCGTACGCCTCGGCCACGGCGCCGATCAATTCCTCCTCGGTCGCGGGGACGCGTGTTTCGGTCAGCGGCAGGCTTTCGGTGGCAACCGGCACGGTTTGGTTTCTCTGGCGGAGAGAAGGGGATGGGGGGATACGGCAGGGGATACGGGGGATGACGAGGAATATTTTTTTTGGGGCCTGGTCGACCGAGAGCGCGACGCTGCGACGTTCACCGTTGCTTTGGATTGCTTGGTTTGGGCGGTCGGTTGGAATACTGGGTCTACGCTTGTGGTTCTTTCAACGGCGCTCGCTCACGATTGCCGTAGCCCATATCCATTGTTTCCGGGAGCAGTATCCTGGGCGCTTTTTCTTATTCATCCCCCGTATCCCCTGCCGTATCCCCCTCATCCCCTCTAAAAAAGTCCGGCCACTTCAACGTGCGTCATTTCATTTCAACTCGCCTGAAGTCCGCTTTCTCGGAGCCGAAGTTGACCAGCAAGCCCGTCTTGATTCCGGATGCCTTCAAATAGGAACGCAGCTGGGCGTAATGCGCCGCACAAAGTTCGTCAACGGCCTTCAGTTCCAGGACTACCTCTTCGTTGACGACCACGTCCAGCACATGCCGCCCGACCGGCTTGCCCTCGTAGTAAACCGTGATCTGGCGTTCGCTTTCGCCGGACAAACCGCGCGCCGCCAGTTCGATGATCAACGCGTTTCGATAGATGCTCTCCAAGAAGCCCGGCCCGAGCGTCTGATGAACCTTGATGATCGCTTCAATAATCGCCTTGGTGAGCGCTTCACCCGCGAATTTCGTTTCGCTCCTTTGGTCCTTGTCCAACGTCATAACCGGCTCGGCATCGACCATCGAACAAATCAGACCCGTTCGTCGCATTGTTTCTGAGAGCTTGGGGACCAAACGGTCTGGGGCAAGGGGGACAGTCCCATTTTGCTCCGCGCGCTGCGCAAAATTGGGACAGTCCCCGCCCGTTTTGCCCCCAAGCTCTTGTTCTTCGTCATCCCCCGTATCCCCTGCCGTATCCCCCTCATCCCCCTCTCTTCCTGCCGCCAATCTCACAGCGCCGCCCGGCGGCCGGGGTGGATCTGCTCCAGGCCGCAAGCGCCGGCGGTGGGGAGCATTTTCTGGGGGCTGAGCCGATTGGTGGGATTGAAGGCGTCGCGGAGGCGGGCCATCGCCTCGAGGTCGCTCGGGCTGAACATCTTGCGCATGAAGCTGATTTTTTCCACGCCGATACCGTGCTCGCCGGTCACGCTGCCGCCGGCGGCAATGCACTCGTCGAGGATCTCGTGGCTGGCCTCGAGCACCCGGGCGACCTGGGCCTGGTCGCGCTCGTCGAACAGCAGGATCGGATGAATGTTGCCGTCGCCGGCATGGAACACGTTCACGATCCGCACCTGGTGCTTGCGGCCGATCTCGCCGATGCGGCGCAGGATGTGGGGCAGCCTGGTGCGCGGCACGACGCCGTCTTGCGTGCAGTAGCTGGGGCTCAGCCGGCCGACGGCGCCGAAGGCTTGCTTGCGGCTCTTCCAGAGCAGGAGCCGCTGCTTCTGGTCGCTGGCCTGGCGGACTTCGCGGGCCCGGTTGCGCAGGCAAATCTCGACGATCTGGTCGCGCTCGGCGTCGAGGCCGGCTTCCAGCCCGTCGACTTCGATCAGCAGGATGGCCTGGGCATCGAGCGGAAAGCCGAAATGGAAGGCCGCTTCGATCGCCTCCAGGATGCCCTGGTCCATCATTTCCAGCGCTGCCGGAATGATGCCGGCCCCGATAATCTCGCTGATGGCCGCGGTGGCATCGTCGACCGATTCGAAAATGCCCAGCATCGTCCGCACGCCCTGCGGATTGCGGGTCAGGCGGACCCAGATCTTGGTGACGATGGCCAGCGTGCCCTCGCTGCCGACCAGCGCGCCGACCAGGTCGAGCCCGGCGGGGTCTTCGGCCGGTCCGCCGAATTCGACAATCGAGCCGTCGGCCAGCACGGCCTCGACCCCCAGCGTGTGATTGGCGGTCACGCCGTATTTGAGCGTGTGCGGGCCGCCGGAATTGGTGGCCACGTTGCCGCCGATGGTGCAGGCCCCCTGGCTCGACGGATCCGGGGCGTAGTGATACCCGGTGCCCTTGAGAGCACCAGTCAGCCAGATGTTCACCACGCCCGGCTCGACCACCGCATAGCGGTCGCGGAGGTTGATCTCCAGGATCTGCTTCATCCGGGTCAGCACGATCATCACGCCGCCGCCCACGGGCAAGCAGCCGCCGGCCAGGCTGGTGCCGGCCCCCCGCGGCACGAACGGCAGACCCAGTTCATTGGCCAGCCGCACGATTTCGGCCACTTGCCGGGCCGTGTGGGGAAAGACGACCACGTCCGGGCAGTTTTTTTCGATCACGAACCCGTCGCACTCGTAGACCACCCGATCGGCATGGGCGGCCAGCACGCTTTCGCTGCCGACGATCTGGCGGAGCCGGTCGACCAGCACGGACTGCAATTCGGGATTCATGCGTTGGACAGCCGACTCGGGCTGGGACGGTGACAAACCCTGATTATAGGTCCCGGGCCAGCGGGCACTAGCGGCCCGTTCGCCTTGGCGGGCCGCGTGCGCCCCGGCTATACTGGCCAGCGAAGCGGGGCGCGGCTGTCAATCCTCTTCGAGCCACCCTGCCCCGCGCTGCCGGCCGACGTGCTGCCGCTGCGGGGCGCGGCCCTGGCGGTGTGGCCGCCGGACGCCCAGGCTCCTTGCCCGGCGCTTTTTGGACCGCTTTTCGACGACGAAATTACTGCATGCCCAAATACGTGGTCCGCTGCGGTGCGATGCGTGCGCTGGGGATTTACAATCCCGGCCGCGACGACACGTACTTGCGCAATCAGCAGGTGATCGTCCGCACCGAGCGCGGGCTGGAGGCCGGCGAAGTGCTGTGCGAGGCCACCGACGAGGCCCTGGCCCAATTGAAGGACGCCGGGCACGGCCAGATCCTCCGCAAGCGCACGTCCGACGACTCGCGCGAGATCGCCCGGATGAACGAACAGCAGCGGCGCGAATTCGAGGTCTGCGAGCGGCTGATTGGCGAACAAAAACTGGACATGCGGCTGGTCGACGTGGAACACCTGTTCGGCGGCGAGCGGGTGGTGGTCTATTACCTGGCCGAAAACCGGGTCGATTTTCGCGAGCTGGTGCGGCTGCTGGCGTCCGAGTTTCAAACCCGGGTCGAGATGCGGCAAATCGGCGTCCGGGACGAGGCCAAGCTGCTGGCCGACTACGGCGATTGCGGCAAGCCGGTCTGCTGCAACACCCACCTGTCGGAAATGCCGCCGGTCTCGATGAAAATGGCCAAGCTGCAAAAGGCCACGCTCGACCCGACGAAAATCTCCGGCCGCTGCGGTCGCTTGAAGTGCTGTTTGCGTTACGAGTACGACACTTACGAAGCGCTGCACAAGGAGCTGCCACCGGTCGGCTCCGATGTGATCACCGGCCAGGGCCGGGCCCGAGTTTTGGCCCAGGAGATCCTTGCCGGCCAATTGCTCGTAGAAATGGAAGACCGCCGCCGGCTGCTGATCGACGGCACGGAAGTCGTTACGGTCCTCAAACGCGGGGCCGAAGACCGCGGCGGCGATGCCCCCGGCGGGCGGGAATAGCGGGGGCCCCCTGCCAGCCGGCGGCTTGGCTGGCGCTCCCCCGGAGCGGTCTGGCTGGCGCTCCCTTGGAGCGGTCTGGCTGGCGCTCCCTTGGAGCGGCGGGGATGTTATGCTCGTGGATCGTTCTGGGGGGCTGGGCAAGATTGTCCGCCCGACCTCCCCGAACGGACGTCCGTCAAAATCTCGTTTCGCCAGGTCTGTATTCGACCATGATTGATCCTGCCCATCCGATCGCCAAGCTCCTGAAGGAGGACCGGCGGTACAAACTGGATGCTTACGCCTTCGTTTTCGAGGCCCTGAACTACGCCCATAACGTCCTGGGCATGGGCACCGAGCGGCCCGCCGAATCGGAAGAGGACGAGCCCGACGAAGGGGGCACGCGCGAGGCCGAGCGCCACCTGAGCGGACAGCAACTGTGCGAAGCCATTCGCCGCTACGCCCTGGAGCAGTACGGCTACATGGCCCAGGACGTGCTCAAGAGCTGGGGCCTGACCTCCACCTCGGACTTTGGCGAGATCGTCTTCAACCTGATTCGCATCGGCCAGATGCGCAAGACGAAGGACGACAGCCGGGAAGACTTCGACAACGTGTTCGACTTCGACACCGGCCTGCGGCAGAGCTTCAAGATCACTCTGCCCGAGGGCACGCAGTAGCGCGGGGGGCAGATGGCGCCGCAACCGGAACGCACGAATTCCCCCGCCGCCGCGACGGCCCAGCCGGACGGTCCCTGGCTGGCTCGGCCCGCCGACCCCCCGCGTCCGCATCGCTGGCTGCTCGTGGCGTCGATCGCGCTTTTGGCCGTGTGGATGGCCTTTCTGGCTTATCTGGCCCTGCGGCCGAGCTAGCGCGGCAGTTGCTTGTCAGCGGCAGACGCGCGTGAGACAATGCAGTCCGACCGGGCCGCGGTGGAGGTGGCCGGTCCATAGCCGACGCGCCTTTCCAGGAGACAGCCGCCCGATGCGACACGTCACGATATTCTCGCTCTGTGGTTCTGCGCTGCTGGCCGCCTGCAGCCTGACATGCCTCGCCGTTGCCGACGACAAACCGGCTGCCGGCTCGGCTGCCGATCTCGACAAGCAGGTTGCCGCCGCGCTGAATTACCTGCGCACCAAAGGGCAGGCGGCCGACGGTTCGTTCAGCGCCCAGGCCGGGCCGGCCGTGACGGCCGTGGTGACGCTGGGCATCGTGCGCTGCGGCCGCGGACCGGACGACCCGCTGGTCGCCAAGGCCCTCAAGTATCTGGAAGGCTTCGTGCACGAGGACGGCGGCATCTACGGACCGGGCCATCACCAGAACTACGAGACCTGCGTGGCCCTCGAGTGCTTCAAGGCCGCCAACGCCGACAAGCGCTTCGACAAGCTGGTCAAGAATGCCGACGCCTATCTGCGCGGCCTGCAATGGGATGCGACCAAGGGGGTCGATGCCGCCAACGTCAAGTTCGGCGGGGCCGGCTACGGCGGCGAGAACACCCGGCCCGACTTGTCGAACACCTCGTTCCTGATCGACGCCCTGAAAGCCTCGGGCGCCGCTGCCGACGACGAAGCGATCAAGAAGGCGCTGGTGTTCATCTCGCGCTGCCAGAACCTGGAAACCGAAGCCAACACGACGCCGTTTGCCGCCAAGAATCCGGACGGCGGCTTCTACTACACTCCGGCAGCCGGCGGCAGCAGCATGGCCGGCACCACGCCCGACGGCGGACTGCGGAGCTACGGCTCGATGACCTACGCGGGCCTCAAGAGCATGATCTACGCCGGCGTCGGGCCGGACGACCCGCGCGTCAAGGCGGCCTATAAGTGGGTGCAAAGCCATTACGACGTGGAGAGCAACCCGGGCATGGGCGCGGCCGGACTGTACTACTACTACCAGGCTTTCGCCAAGGCGCTGGCTGCGATCGGCAGCGACGAGATCGAAGACTCCGACGGCCAGAAGCACAACTGGCGGGCCGACCTGATCGGGGCCCTGGCCAGGCGGCAACAGGCCGATGGCTCGTGGGTCAACGAGACCAATCGCTGGCTGGAAGGAGATGCCAACCTGGTGACCGGCTACGCCTTGCTCACGCTGTCGTATTGCCGGCCGCAGAAGTAAGGCGCACTTTCCGGGCGCCCTCTTGGCAGGGCGCCGTCTTGCCAGGGAGCGGGCCAGCAATGGGCGTGGTTCTCGATTCGACGTTCTACGCCCGGCCTGCGCTCATCGTGGCCCGCGAGCTGTTGGGCAAGTATCTCGTTCGCCAGCTGGGCGGCGAGCAGATAGCGCTAAGGATCCAGGAAACCGAGGCCTACGTCGGCCCCCACGATCTGGCCTGCCACGCCGCGAAAGGACGCACCCCGCGGACCGAAGTGATGTTCGGCCCGGCCGGCGTCTGGTACGTCTACTTCATCTACGGCATCCACTGGATGCTCAACGTGGTGACCGGCTCCGAGGGCTTTCCCGAGGCGGTGCTCCTCCGCGGCGCGGGCCAGAGCGACGGCCCGGCCCGGTTGACCAAGGCCCTGGCCATCGACAAGCAGCTCAACACGCAGCCGGCCGCCCGGAGCGCCGGACTATGGATCGAGGATCGGGGCGAACCGGTTCGCCGGTCGGCCATTCTCCGCACGCCGCGGATCGGCGTCGATTATGCGGGCCCCTGGGCGGCCAAGCCTTACCGGTTCGTGCTGCAGGCCCCCGTCGCGCAGAACGCCGGCAGGCCGGCACGCGTCGGCAAATCGCGGCCCAAAAGCACGCTCTCCAGGTAGCGCCCATCAGGAGCGGCAGCCACGAAAACGTGGATGCCATAGCAACATGAGGCCAGCTGCATCGAGCTTGCGTGTGGCAATTGTCGCTTGCGCCTGGCACGCGCGGCCGGGGTGCTGGCGGCCGGCGAAGTCCAGATCTTTGTCGCGCCGCGCGGCGCCGACAAAAACGCCGGCACGCGCGCCGCGCCGCTGGCGAGCGTGGCCGGGGCGCTGGCCAGGCTCCGCACCGTGAAGCGTAATGATCCCGAGGGCGCCGCAATCGTGCTCGCCGGCGGGCTCTATCGATTGGCCGAGCCGATTCGCATCGGTCCGGCCGACACGGCCGCCGGTTTGCTCACGATCCGCGCGGCCGCCGGCGAACGGGTCGTGCTGTCGGGTGGAATCGAAGTGACCGGCTGGCGCTCGGCGGGAGATCACCTCTGGACGGCCGAGGTGCCCCTGGCCAAACAAACCGGCTGGCAGCCGCGGTTGATGACCGTGGGCGAAGCACGCCGCCCTCGGGCCCGAACGCCGAACCAGGGGGAGTTTTTTCGTGGCCTGAAAACGTCCGACGGCCGCACGATCGAGTTTCCGGCCGGCCAGCTGCAGAACTGGTCGCAGCCGGGCGAGGTCGAATTGTGCCGCGCTGGTCGAGTGGTCGACCGGCCGGCAGCGGCTGCCGGCGAGCCGCGACCAGACCGCGCCCGATCGGATTACTTTTGGGCCCCGCCCTGCCCTGCCGTTCTACGACCAGTCGTTTGGCGATCACATTCGGGCCAACGCGGCGAACTTTCCCTACTATTTCGAAAACGCGCCCGAGATGCTCGACGCGCCCGGCGAGTGGTATCTGGACCGCACGACCGGCAAGCTCAGCTACTGGCCCCTGCCCGAAGAGAAGCTGGCCGGCTTTGCGGCCGTGCTGGCCCGGGCGCCCAAACTGATCGAGATCCGCGGCACGCCCGAGAAGCCCGTGAGCGGGCTGGTCTGCGAAGGCTTGGAGCTTGAGCACACGGATTGGCCGCTCGCGGCCCCGGGCTTCATCCCGCTGCAGGCCGGCTTCGCCGATCCGCTGGTCGAGATGCCGGCAGCCATCGCGGTCGAACACGCCGATCACGTCGCTTGGCGCAACTGCCGCATCCGGCATCACGCGGCCCACGGCCTCTGGTGCGGGGCGGGCACGAGGCTGTGCGTGGTTTTGGGCTGCGAAATTGCCGACATCGGCGGCAACGGCCTGATGATCGGCAGCGTGTCGGCCCCGCCCGGCCACATCGGCGAGTCGGCCGAAAGCGCACTGGTGGGGCAGAATTGGATCCACGACTGCGCGGTCGACTATCAGGGTTGCGTCGGGATCTGGCTGGGCATCGTCCAGGGCGCGGTCGTCGAGCAGAACGAAATCTCGAATCTGCCGTACTCGGGGATTTCGATCGGCTGGATGTGGAACCCCGAGCCCACCGCGGCCGGCAAGAATTATCTGGGGCACAATCACATCCACGACGTCATGCAGCGGATGCCCGACGGCGGCGGGATCTATACCCTGGGCGCCCAGCCGGATTCGAAAATCGAGGCCAACCTGATCCACGCGGTGAAGCATTTTTCCGGCGTGGCCCCGTGCAACGGCCTGTTCATCGACGAGGGCTCGCGCGGCTGGCACCTGGTCGACAACATCGTCTACGACACGGCCGACGGGCCGGTCCGGCACAACCAGAATCGGCCCGAGGACCAGACCTGGGGGCAGAACTATTTTGACATTCAGCCCGGGGCTCCGGACTTTCCGCAGGCGATTGCCGCCGCCGCCGGCCCCGCCGCCGAGCACAAGCGGAACTGGCGCGGGCCGTGAGCCGGGGCGGCCCTGGGGTGCGAAACGTTTGGGGATGCCCGGCCGAATCCTGGCCCTTGATCCGCCCCGCAGGCCGCTTTCCGCGGCTGGTCGCGGCAGGCTACAATCTGTGTCTTGGCGCCGGCGGAGATTACGGTTGTCGGCTGCCCTGGCCTGAACCCTGGTGCGTCACCCCACCCCGCCTCCCGTTTTTTCCCAAGGGCCCCCGTGCTATGAGCTCGTATCGCAGTTGGCGCACTTCGCTGGCGCTCGTTCTGGTCTTGGGGCTGGCCGCCGCTGCCGGCGCCGCCGAGAAACGCATCATCCTGCTCACCAACGGCAACTCGCCCTTCTGGGATGCCGCGCAACGGGCTGCAAGCCGGTGAGAAGGCCTTCGATCTGAAAGCCGCCGGACTGAAGGCCGTGATGGACGTCAACGACGGCAAGCCCCAGGGCCAGGTCAACAAGCTGCGGCAATACGGCACCCAGTCGGACATTGCCGGCGTGGCCGTCTCGTCGCTCGACGCCGACAACGTGGCCGTGGCCGACGAAATGCGCAAGCTGCAAAAGAAAGGCGTGCAGGTGATCTGCGTCGACGCCGACCTGAATCGCAAGAAGCTGCGCGACGCCCGGGCGTTTTACATCGGCACCGACAACGTGCTGGGGGGCGAGGCCCTGGGCGCCGCGGCCAAGAACCTGCTCGCCGCCCGCCGGGTCAAGCAAGGCGGCTACGTGCAGTTCGTCGGCCGCACCGGATCGCACAATGCTCGTGAGCGGATGGACGGCTTCAAAAAGGCGATGGGCGCCGAGTTCAAGGAAGACGATCGCATGGGGGACGACTTCGACCTGAAGAAAGCCCGCGAGAATGTGCGCAACGCGATCATCAACCATCCCGACCTGGTCGCGCTGGTGGGCATCTGGTCGTACAACGCGCCGGCCATTTGCGACGTGGTCAAGGAGAAGAACGTCCGCGACCGCTTCACCGTGGTCACGTTCGACGCCGAGCCGGGCGCGATCAAGTTCATGGCCGACGGCCAGATCGACGCCATGGTCGTGCAGAATCCGTACGACATGGGCTACCAGTCCGTGCGGCTGCTCAAGGCCCTGATCACCAAGGACGATGCCACGGTCAAGGAGATGTTCCCCCATCAAGGCAGCCCGGACGGCGACCTGTACGACACCGGGCTGAAGGTCGTGGTGCCCGGCACCGACAGCCCGCTGAAGGCCGAAATGTTCAGCGACAAGACGCAATTTCTGACGCTGGAAGCGTTCAACCATTGGCTGGCCGAAAACGGGCTGAAAGGCTCTTAGCGGCGCGCGGCTCGCGTCGCAACCGCGAGCGAGCGATTGGCCAGAGTCAGGGCCCCCTCCAATCGCTGCCCCCCCGGACGACAACCCGGCGGGCGGCAACCATCCAAGTGCTAGGGAACCCCGCTGGTGCGGGCAAACGCAGTGAATAAGCGCGGCGAAGGCGATTTGAGTTTAGAGGCACAGGCCGGCGGTGGGGGCCCGCGCTTCGGGATGCCGCTGCGAGCGGGCGAGGTCGGGCTGCTGGCCGCGATTTGTGCCGTCGTGGCCCTGACGGCAATGGTCGACTCGCAGCACAACTACTGGCACAACCCGCTCGATAACCTGATCCAGGTAATCAACGTCTCGCTGCCGCAGGGCATCATCGCCCTGGGCGCGGCGGTGGTGATCATCGGTGGCGGGATCGATCTGTCGATCGGCTCGGTGTCGGCGTTCAGCGGCACGATCTGCGCCGCGATTCTGGTGCTGCTGGCGCCGGAAACGATGAACCCCAGTTCGGCCATGAGCGATGCGGCGCCCCCCATGCTGAGCGTCGGCGTGATCACGGTGGCCATCCTCGGCGCGCTCGCCGCGGGGTTACTGATCGGCAGCCTGCACGCCTGGCTGATCACCGTGGTGGGCTTGCCCCCGTTCATCGCCACGCTGGCCACGCTGGTCGGACTGCGCAGTCTGGCCCGGGCGATTTGCGGCCAGGTCACGCTGGCCATGTTCGGCGGCGAAAGCACCCAGTTCCAGATCAGCGACGATCGGTTTCGCGAATTGTGGAAGAACATGTGGATTCCCTCGGGCGCGTTCCTGGTGCTGGCGGCGGCGATCTGGCTGCTGCTGAGCCGCACGGTCGTGGGGCGGCATCTTTACGCCCTGGGAGGCAACGAGCAGGCCGCCCGGCTGAGCGGAATCCGCACCGACCGGGTCAAATGGCTGGCCTATTCGATCAGCGCCCTGACGGCCTCGGTGGCCGGCATCCTCAACATTGCCAACGTCGGCGTGGCCGATCCGCAAACCGCCGGCCTGGGCGATGAGCTGAACGCCATTGCCGCGGCCGTGGTCGGCGGCTGCAGCCTGCAAGGCGGAGTGGGGACCATTCCCGGCACGATCCTGGGCGTGCTCTTCCTGCGCTGCGTGATGGACGGCATCGCCAAGGTGATCAAGTCCGGCGCCGACGTGTACGAAGGATTGATCGTGGGGATCGTGGTCGTGGTGGCCGTGGCCTTCAGCCAGCTGCGCGAGGCGGGCCGGCAGGGCAAGCAATTCTTTCCCGGGCGCTGGGCTGGGTGGCCATCGTCACGCTCTCGCTGCTGGCCGCCACGCTGACCGCGCTGGTGGCGGAAAAAACCGCCGGCACGATTGCCGGCAGCGCGGCGCTGGCGTTGCTCGTGTTGGTCAAGCTGTGGCAGCGCCGGCCGATGCCTGCCCAGGCGCCTTAACGTATTGCTCTTCCAACAGGTCGTCCCCGGCCGGCAGTCGTTGACAGCCGGCTATGGCGAGGCGTTTGATTGCCATGTCCAGCGATCCGCTGATTGCCATTCGCAACGTGACCAAGCGGTTTGCCGGCGTGACCGCCTTGGCGGACGTGTCGGTCGAAATCCGCTCGGGCGAACTGCACGCCATCGTGGGCGAGAACGGGGCCGGCAAAAGCACGCTGATGAAGATCCTGTCCGGCGTGATCACGGACTTTGACGGAACCTATCTGCTGCGCGGCGAGCCCGTGCGCTTTCGCGGCACGCGCGACGCCGAGCGCGCCGGCGTGAGCATCATCCATCAGGAGCTGAACCTGGTCGAACAGCTCTCGGCCGCGGCCAACGTATTCCTGGGCCGCGAGCTGCGCGGGCCTTTGGGCCTGCTCGACCAGCGGGCGATGAACGTCGCCGCCGGCCGTGTGCTGGGCGAGCTGGAATGCCGCGTCGATCCGCGGCAGCTGGTCGGCACGCTGCGAATCGGCGATCAGCAATTGATCGAGATCGCCAAAGCCCTGACCCTGCAGTCCGACATTTTGATCATGGATGAGCCGACCAGCGCTCTGACCGAAGCGGAAGTCGCCCGGCTGTTTCGCGTGATCGGCCGCCTCCGGGCCAAGGGAGTCACGATCCTCTACATCTCGCACAAGATGGACGAGGTGTTCAAGCTGGCCGACCGCATCACCGTGCTGCGCGACGGACGCTGGGTCGACACGCTCGAACGCGCGGCCACCAGCGCCCGGCAGATTACGCATTTGATGGTCGGACGCGAAATCGAAGAAACCGATCTCTCCCAGCCGCGCACGCCGGGCGAAGAAGTCCTCCGCGTCGAAGGGCTTTCGCTGCCTTGGCCGGGGCACGCCCGGCGCTGGCGGCTGCAGGACATCAGCTTTTCGCTCCGCCGCGGCGAGATCCTGGGCATTGCCGGGCTGATGGGAGCCGGGCGCACCGAGCTGCTCGAATGCCTGTTCGGCGCCAGCAGCGAAGTGCCCCAGGGCAATATCTACCTGGAAGGCCGCCGGGTTTCGTTCCGGCATCCGGCCGAAGCCAAGGCCGCCGGCATCGCCCTGGTGACCGAAGATCGCAAGCGGCTCGGGCTATTCGCCCAGATGACCGTGGGCGAAAACATCTCCATCTGCACGCTCGACGAAAGCTGCTCGGCCGGCATCGTCCGCCGCGGCGACGAGAACGCCCGGGCCCGGCGGACGGTCGGCGAGCTGGGCGTGAAGACGGCCGGCATTGAGGCCCCGATCGTGAGCCTCAGCGGCGGGAACCAGCAAAAAGCGATCATCGGGCGCTGGCTGCTCACGCGGCCGAAGGTGCTGCTGCTCGACGATCCCACGCGTGGGATCGACGTGGGGGCCAAGGCCGAACTGTACCGGCTGATGGACCGGCTGTGCCGCAGCAACCTGGGCATCCTGGTCACGTCCAGCGAGCTGCCCGAGCTGCTCACGCTTTGCGACCGGATCCTCGTGCTCTGCGAAGGGCGGGAGACGGGACACTTCCTCCGCTCCGAAGCGACCGAGCAGCGGATCATGGAAGCGGCCACGGCGCGCGGCGAGGGAGTGGCGGCTGGGGGCTAGCGGCTGGGGGCTAGAGGCTGGGGACTGGTCGAACGAGCACACGATCCGCAATTCCCGTTAAGCCCAGCGGCGGCGTCCGGTGGGCCGGCATCAGTTTGAGACCGCCCAAACTCGGCGCGGTTTGTTCCGCTCGCGGCACTGACGCCTTTCTGATACCGGACAGGAGTAATGGAGATACGGGGGATGCGGCCGGGGATACGGGAGATGGACGGTAAATCGAGGGACTCCGGAGCGGCGTGCCGCATCCCTCGCAATTAGATGCGATAAGAACGCCGTTGCACTCGGATCGCATGCGCCGATCCCCGACGTGGGCGACCATCTTACGCCCGACCAAGCAGGATTATCGCTCCCCGCGGGAGCCTCGGACGTGTGCGTGCGGCGCGGTTTTCGCGGCACGATCACCTACGAATTCTCGATCGACGAGCCGGGCTTCTGGGCGTGGGTGAAGGATTGGCCGGCCTCAATCGAATCACAGGCTGCCGGCCTGGCAGTCGAGCCAATTACGGTACCAACTTCGGTTCGGGGGTGCAGTTGCGAGTCGGAAGAACCGCCCTACCCGGAGGTGACTCATGGCTGGCGGTATTCGTGGTCGCGTGAGGACCGCAACGTCGCGTTCATCTACGACCCGGATCACGGTCGCGTCTACTTCCACGCCAATTATCACTGAGGAAAGCTGTGGACCGGCAAGGGCGAACAGAACCCCCAGTGGTCCACAGATTCGGATGAATTGGCCCACATCTGATTCATCCCCCGTACCTCCTGCCGCATCCGCCTATCTCCGTAGTTTCGCCGTCGAGCGAATGACGGGGTGACGTTTCGCGGGGACAAGCCGCACCGCTCGCCCGGGAGAAGAAGTCTCGAGCACTCACAGCGGCAGGCGGTCGGCGAAGGTTTCGATCTCGAGCGCGGCGACGCGATCGACTAGCTCGCGCGGGCTTTGCGGCCGGCGGAGCGGCTCTTTCGAGAGTAGCTGCCGCACCAGCCGGGCCACCGAGACGGGCAGCTGCGGGGCAAGCGAGCGCAGATCGGCCGGCAACTCTTGCCGGTGCTGGGCGGCCAGCCGGGCGGCGTCGGCGCCGTCGAACGGCAATTGCCCGGTCAAGAGCTCGAACAGCGTCACGCCCAGGCTGTAGAGGTCGCTGCGAATGTCGGCCGCCAGCGTCGAGACGATCCGCTCCGGCGCCAGGTAGGCCGGCGTGCCGGCGAGCGGCCGGGGGCCGCTGGTTGCTTCTTCGCCGCGGCGCTGGGCAAAGCTCAGATCGATGAGCGTCGCGTGGCCGGTGGGCGAAAGGAAGATGTTGCTCGGCTTGACGTCGGCGTGGATCCAGCCCGCGGCGTCGAGCGCCTCCAGGGCCTCGGCCACTTGCCGGGCGATCCACAGGGCCAGCGGCACCGCGGGCCGGCAGCCGCCGGCGATTTCGCTTTTCAGCGTGCGGCCTTCGAGCAGCGGCATGAGCACGTAGTAGGGCGGCTCATCGAGATTGGCCGCCAGGATCGGCACCAGGTGGGCTTGAGTGACGCGCCGGCCCACGCGCGCCTCGCGGGCCAACAGCTCCAAGCCGCGCGGATCGGCATCCCAGGGCTGCTTGAGCAGCTTTGCCGCGTAGCCGGCCGCGCCCGTTCCCCCCGTTGGTCGGGCCTGATACACCCGCGCCAGCTCCCCCTCGCCGATGAGGCGGACCAATTCCCAACCGCCAGCCAGGCCAACTGGCGCGTGCGGGGCGCGGGGCCGGCGCAAGGCCGGCGCGATGGGTCGCGGTCTGGGTCATCATGCAGAGTGCGGGGACTGGGAGCTGGCGCGGAGGAACGTGGGGTCGCGCAGGGCCGACTCGGTCGAAGGGCTGCCCGCCGCTGGCACTCTTGGGGGCTCGGCGGGGCCCCCCTTTGCCGTGCGGCCGGCTAAACAGTCCATCGGACGCCGAGTGGCGGCGAATTCAGTCCGCCGCGGCTGCAGAAAAACTGCGGCAAATTTTTGACTCAAGTCGCGCCCGGTTCCCAGCGGCCCAGCGCGGGGGGCCGACGTGCAGGATCTCCGCGCCGTCGGCTGTACATTCGCGCAAGGCGCGCACGCGGAGCAGCACGCTGCTTGCGTCACCGGGCGCGATGCGCGAAGATAAGCAGAGGTTGCGGCCCTGCCGACTAGGCTCCCGATTGTCGGGGCGCCGAAGCGCGGCGGGACGAAAACGCTTCTAAATTCTTTGCGCGAGAAACAGCGATGCAGCGGAAAAACTATTGGGCCGTCGCTTGGGCCACTGTCGTGCTGCTGACAACCGTGGCGGGTTGTGGCGATGAGGAGCCCGAAGCGCCGCAAGCGGCCGCCGCGCCAGCCCCGGCCCCTGGCGCAGCGCCAGCCGCCGCGCCGGCGCGCAGCCGGCTCCGGTGGCGCCCGGTGGCCCGGTCGCCCAGCAGCCCGTGCCGCCGCCGGCCCAGCAACCGCTTCAGCCGCCCGGGCAGCCGTTCCCCGGACAGGCGCCGGGCGTCGTTCCGGGCGCTGCGGGCATGCCGCCGGGCGCAACGAGCGCCACGGTGTTCGTGCCGTTTCCGCCGTTCGTGATCGTCCCGCCGGCGCAGTTTGCCGCGGCGATGCCCGGCTTCTCGGCTCCGGGTGGCCCCGGTCAGATGCAGATGGCGATGGGACAACCGCCGGGCGTTGGGCCCGGTTTCATTCCACCGGGCGGCGTCGGGCCTGGTTTTGTTCCGCCAGGCGCGCAGGGCATGCCCGGTGTGCCTGGCGGGCCCAACGCGCCCCGCAAGCCGCAGACCGAGCTTGAGGCCTACGAAGGGGCTCAGCTGTTCGCCGTCGCCCCGGGCGGAAAGTTGGCCGCAACGTTCGCCGTCGACAGTTCCAAGCGGCCCGTCGTCTACGAACTGAAGCTCTGGAACCTGGCGACCGGCAAATCGACGACGACCTTGGAATCGCAGGAAAACCTGCGCGAGCTGAAGATCTCGCCCGACGGCAAGTTGCTGGCCACCGTCTCGGGCGGATCCGACGCGGGAGAATTGACGATCTGGTCGCTGCCGGACGGAGCGAAACAGTCGACCCACAATTGGTCCCGATATGGCGCCGTTTGTTTCTCCAGCGATTCGAGCCGCATCGTGACCAACGGCGGCAAGAAGGGGGTCGTGATCGTCGATCTGGCCGGCGGAAAGCCGAAGCCCAAGCCGCTGAAGAATCTGGCGAAGTCGATCTCGATCGCCACGTCGCCGGTCGAGCCGATCGTGGCCGTGGGGTTGGGGGTGGAAAAACGACCGCCCGAGAAATCCGGCGGCGGCAGCGATCGCCCCAGCGGACATGCCACGCCGAAGGAGCTGGAGAAACTCCGCCAGGAAAGAGATCAGAAGTTGCAGGCCCAGCAACAGCAAGCTCAAGCGGGCAAGAAAGGCAAGGGCAAGAAAGGCAAAGGCGGCGGCGCTCCCGCGGTGGTCGACCCCAACGCAGCGCTCGGGCTGGAGCCGGGGGCCGAAGGGGTCGTCATGATTATCGATCTCGAGAGCCTGAAGATCCTCAAGAAGCTGTACGTGACCGGCGCGCCGATCGAGCTGGCCTATAACGCGTCGGGCACGGTCCTGGCGGCATTGATGGCCGGCGGCAAAGGCGAGATGTGGGACACCGCCAGTTGGGAAGAGCAGGGTGGCAAGCTTGGCCGCATGGCCGGCGCTCCCGGTTTCGGTGGACAGCCGGGTGAGAAGCGCGACGATGGCGACGGGGCGGAAATGGGCCTCTTGGTGCTTTCGCCCGACGCCGACTGGGCGGCCGCTCGGCAATCGCCTGGCCGCCGTTCGCCCGCCGACGTGTGGGACACGCGCACCGGTCAGGTGCGGACGATCGATCCGTCGGCCGTAAGCGAGCTGGCTTTCTTGCCCGACGGGACGCTGGTCTGCGCCGCGCGCGACAAAGCACTGCGGTTCTTTGAGTTGCCGGCGCTGACGCCGGTTTATCCGCCGTTTGGCAAGCGGTAGGCGCCTACGGCAGTAACTTAAGAAACGTAGGAGGCGACTCCGTTCGCCGATCCGTTGCACCAGTCTCGGGGCATTCGGCGAACGGAGTCGCCTCCTACCGACGCGAATCGACCTTAAGTTAGTGCCATTCGCGGTAGCCTCGGCCCGGAGCGAACCACCGCGGCCGTCCGGTGCGAACCTTCGCGGCCGTCCGGCGCTTACTTCGATTCGAAGCGCCCGGTGATTTCGAGCACCAGGCTCCCCTTGTTGTCGCTCGGGTCGCTGTCGTGCATCCGCACCAGCAGCGGGCCCGATTGCTCGGCGACGAATTCCTTGCTCGCACCGATGTAGAACGGCTTGGGCGTCTTGGCCTCGGGATCGGCGATGATGCCGATCAGCGAGCCGAGCTTGAAATCCTTCAGCGCTTTGGGGATTTCCATGCCGTCGGGCCCGAGCTTGTGCGACATGTTGAACGTCCATTCGCCGCTGGCGGTGAGCTTGACCGGTTTGCCGGCGATCAATCGGATGCCGGTGTCCTGCCAGTCCTTGTTGGCCTGAACTTCGAAGCTGCGTCGGCTGGCGCTGAACTCGCGCTGCCGCAGGCGATCGAGTTGCTGCTGGGCGAATTCGTAGTCGGGCGTCAGCCGCAGGATCTGCTCGTAGACGACGACGGCTTTGTCGAGCTGCTTGCCGTGTTCGTACTCGGCGGCCAGCTTTTCCGCCTTCTTGACGAAATCCGTATGCAGGGCGACGAACTTTTTGTCCCCCGCGAAGGGCGTCAGGTCCGTCTTGGCTTCGACCTTGGGCCTGGCCGGATTGTCGGCGGCCGGCCGCTCTTCGTCGGCCGCTCGGCCGCGCGCGCCCACAGGCCGCCCACGGCCAGGGCCCCGATCACGAGCAGGATGCCGAGGCGAGCGAGAGTTTGCCGTTTCATCGAGAACTTCCTTGGGCGCTGCGGCCCGATTCTTCCGCCGGTGGGAGCTTCAGCCGCCGGCGGCCTTGGTGTTGAGCAAATGATCGGGAATCCGCAAGTCTTCGAGCACCCGGCCGCCGACGACCGTTTCGTCCAGGATGCGGGGCACATCGTCGGGCTGGACGCCGCCGTACCAGATGCCCTGAGGGTAGATCACCACCGTGGGTCCCCGTTCGCACTGGTCGAGGCAGCCGGCCATGTTCGCCCGGACCAAAGGGCCGAGCCCGCGCTTTTTCAGCTCGGCCTTGAACAGGTTGCGCAGCGCGTCGCTGCCGTCAGGGTTGCAGCAGCCCCGGCTATGGCCGGGCTCGCGGCGATTGCAACAGACGAAGATATGGCTGGTAAAGGGGGGCATGGGGGGGGTGCAGCTTGGGGGGCGTGACCGCAGGACCGGCCGTAGAAGGGGTTCGGGCGGCCCGGGATCGCTTATTGCATTCTAAGCACGCCGGCCGCTCCGTGGCCAGCACGACTCGGTGCCGCGGCGTCGGGGGGCCCGGTCAGGCCGGGTTGGTGGCCGCGCGAATCAGTTTTTCGAGCGTGCCGACCGGATACAGGCAGAAGGCATACTCGCGCGACGAGAGCACGGCTTCGGCCCGGGAACCGGCTTGGAGCCGCTCGCGTTCGGCCAAGAGCTGTGTGCGGAGCCGCTCCACGCAAGGTTGCAGGTCCTGGTTGGCCTGGCGGATGGCCTGGCAGCGCAGGCGCGAGTTTTCCCTGGTTTGCGGCGTGGCAATCCACTGCCGCTTGCTCTGAGCGGCTGCCCGGGCGGCCGGGTCCGGACATTTTTCGTCGGCATGCCGCTCGGGATGATAAACCAGCTCGCGCAGCCGGGCATCGACCAGGCGCCGGTCTTCGGGGGTCACCTCGTGGTGCGAGATCGGCAGCCGGAGCGTGGCGGTAACGGTCAGATACGCCGGCGGCTCGAGGCCGAAAAATCGGCTGATGAGCAGATCGGTCACCTGGTCGTACTTTGCTCCGCCGATGCCGTGCAGGAACAAATCGCCCAGGATCAGCCGGGCGAACAGCGTGGTCCCCAGGGCCCGGGTGCGGATCTTGATGCCCGCGGCGCGCAGGCCGGCCAGCTGTTCGGCGGCCAGGCTGGCGTCGGCTCCGATCGGCGCCAGGCGGATGTTGATCGCTTTGCGGTCCGAGAGCACCAGTTCGCTCCCCTCGCGGCGGGCGAACAATCGCCGGCGGCGCAGGTTCGCACTGCACCACACCCAGTAGGGGGCCTCCAGCCAATCGCTGTCGGCGGCCAGGTCGGGCACGGGATGCGCCAGGCTGCGAATGTGGTTGGCGCGGCGAAACTCGGCCACGGCGGCGTTATAAACTTCGCGCAGCCGCGGCAGGTTCCAGAGCAGATGCGCCGTGAACCAGTGAAAGGCCGGCAGCGAACAGACGCGGCTTTGCGGCAGCTCCAGGCTGCTGAAGCCGAAGCGGCCTTCCTGGATGTGCCGGGCCTGCGACAGGCACTCGCCCAGGCTGGGCCGCGCCGCGATCCGGCCCTGGACCAGCGGCCAGAACTCTCTCAGCAGGGGCTCGCTGACCAGGCTCTGCACCGCCCGGCCGGCCCGCTCGCCGAACGAGCCGACCAGCGCCGGATCGATGATCTGGCGTTCTTCGAAGGGGATCTCGGCCCCATTGCGATCGAGCGGAACCGACTCGACGAAGGGAGACTCGGCGCTGCCGGTCGGCACGCGCACGGCAGCCGACTTGATTGTGTCGCTGTCGATCACCAGGTTCACGGCCGTCGCCGCTTGCGACTCGGCCAGCGCGCTGAGGACGAAATTCTTGAACCACACGCCCGGATGAAACAGCTGCGGCTGATGCCCGGCCAGGATCACCGGCGCGCTGGGATCGGCGGCGATCGCGGCCACGTCCCGATACTCGCGCGTATTGGCCAGGGCCGCGCGACACAGCTCTTCGCGGGCCTGGCGGGCCAGTTCGCCCAGCGGCCGGCCCGACAGGTCGTAGTTTGACTGGGCCACGCCGGCGGCGTTGCGGGCCACCAAATCGCTGGCCGCCGCAAGGGGCGGCTCGATGAGGGTGCCGCCGTCGACCCGCGGGGCGCGTAAACGCGTGTGTTCCAGACTCTGTCCCATCAACACCATCCGCAGGTCACTCCCGAATGCTAGATTTCGCCCTGCGCCGAACACGCGACGCTGGAGCCGCCGGGCGCAGCCGCGAGCGTGCGATCGAGCACGCTGCGGTAGTAGTCGAACCGAATCGCGGCGTTGTCGAGCGACCCGCCGAAAGAACGCTCTTCCTCAAGATAAATCAAGGGGACCGCGAGTTCCACAATTTTCAGATTTGCGCGCACGGCTTGGACCCAGAGCTCGATCGGCATGGCATAGCCCAGCTCGTGGATGTCGAAATGCTCGATCGCCGCGGCCCGATAGGCCTTGAAACCGCAAAACGCGTCGGTCAAGTGCAGGCCCAACCGCTGGTTGACTTCGGCGGTGATCAGCTGGTTGATCCGCTGCCGGTCGGCCGGCGGCGCGCTGTCGCCGGCAAAACGGGCCAGGTAGCGGCTGCCCGATACGATGTCGGCCCCGGCCGCCGCGGCGACAAAATCCGGAATCATGTGCGGCTGATGCTGGCCGTCGCAATCGATCGTCACCAGCACGTCGTAGCCGTGGTCGAGCGTGTACTGAAAGGCCGTTTTCAATCCGGCCCCGTAACCCTGGTTGCGCTCGTGCCGAACCACCTGCACATCCTGCCGCCGGGCGAGCAGTTCGGCCGTGCCGTCGGTCGAGCCGTCGTCGACGACCAGCACGTTGGGGCTGTACTGGCGCACGAGGTCCAGGACCGCGGCGACGTGATTGACTTCGTTGTAGACGGGCAGAGCCGTCAAACTGCGGGTGTCCATGACCGAGCTTTCGCTTCTGAATCCTCGGCACGCCTGGAGGGGCACGCCGCCCCCACTGGCCTGGCCATCAGCCGAGCCGAACGGAGCAATTCTAAAATCGCAGGCCAGGGGCTGTCGAACGCGTGAGGCGGCGCAAGGACTTGCGCACTGGACAGGTCGTTTGGACACTCGCGCACCCCGCCAGTCGGCAGGACCAAAGGCGCGCTTGTTTTCATTCAAATCCAACTCAGCGGGTCGCGTTCCTGCCGGCTCGCCCAGACTTCGATCGAGCCGAAGGCCGCAGCCAGGACGCCGGCCAGGGCTTCGACGGCGAAACGCTCGCTGGCAAAGTGGCCTGCCAGCAGGAGCCCCATGCCCGTGGCCTCGGCTTCCAGGCAAGTATGGAAGCGAACCTCGCCGGTGACAAGCAACTGGCAGCCGGCTTCGCGGGCCGGCGCGAGAAATTCACCGGCACTACCGCACGCGACGGCAATCTGCGTAACGACCCGCGAGGTTTCGCCAACCGCTTGAATTTGCCCGACCCCCAGAAATTGCTTCAGCCGCGCGCCAATCTGGCCGGCGGTCAGGCCCGGCGCGTGCGCGCCCGTGCGGCCGGCTCCCAGCGGATCGCCGGGCTGGGACACGAGCGGGCGAGTATCGGTCAGACCGAGCCCTGCGGCCAGACGCTGGTTGATTCCCGCCGCCGCCGAGTCGAAGGCCGTGTGCGGGCTGTAAATGGCGATCCGCGCCGCCAGCAGATCGCACAGCAGCTGCCCCTCGGAGGTGTCGGTCGAGATTCGCGTCAGCGGGCGGAACGGCAGCGGGTGGTGCGTCACGATCAGCTCGGCGCCTGCGGCGATCGCTTCCTGGGCGCTGGCCGGAGTGATGGTCAGGCAGGTCATCAGCTTGCTCACGGGCCGGTGGCGATCGCCGGCCAGCAGGCCCACGTTGTCCCACGACTCGGCCAGCCGCGGCGGGGCAAAGTCTTCCAGAAACGTGGCGATGTCGTGAACGAGGGGCATGGGAGGAAAGGCAGAAGGATGAAGGCAGAAGACAGAAGGATGAAGGATGAAGGGGGAAGGGGGAAGGATGAAAAACGAGTAGCCAGAAAAGCGCGCTGCTAGCGGGGTATTATGGCAGAGGCGCGCGCTGGTTGGATAGCGGGCCGGGAGCAGGGGGCGCGGGACTATTTTTCGGCCACGAAGCGGAAATTGAGCGTGCGCTGGCCGCCAATTTCTTCGGCCCGCAGCCAAAGCGTTTCGCCGATCAGCCCCGCTCCCTTCGGCAGGCGGTAGATCTTGGTGTCGCGATCCTGCCGCAACTCGATCACCTGGCTCATCATCCGCCGGCGGTTCGGCGCGAACAGCAGGCACTTGAAGCTGACGGCCTCGCTCGAGCGATTGGTGAGCTGCTGCACGACTTCCAGTTCGCCCTTGTCGTTGAGCAGGCTCGAGGCTTCGAGCGAGATGTCGTCCATGCCGATGTCCAGATGCCGGTAGACGCTGAACTGGTAGTGCCGCTCGGCGCTGACGTCGAAGTCGATGCGGATCGGCTGCCGGCCGCTGGCCGCGTCGAGCGGGAGGGCCACGGTGAAGGGCTGCTGGGTCTCTTCGCCGTTGGAGAGCTTGAAATCGAGCGTGCGCGGGGCGATTTTCCAGTCATCGGGCCCGACGAGCCGAGCCTGGCCGCCGATCCCCTGCGGAAAAAAGTTCTTGATCGTCAGGGCGTTCACGTGCGGCACGCCGCAGACGCTGGGCAGTCGATCGCGCTCGAAACGGACGCTCATGTTCCAGCGCACCACGTTTTGCGACAGACCCGTGACGAAGCTGGGGAGGGGCCCGACCTGGATTACCTGCCGCCCGTCGGCCTCGCTGGGTTTGACCTTTCGGCCCCAGACGTCGACTTGCCGCACGTCGTCTCCCAGGTAAAGGATCTCCTCGACCGAGCGGTCGGACCAGACGATCATCACCACTTCGCCGTCGCGCACGAACAGATGGTTGTGGCTGCCGCGGGGCAATTGCAGGCTGCCCAGGTAATCGGCTCCGCTCAGCGCCAGGGCCGTGGTCCGCCAGGGGAGCAGCATTTCGCCGGGCGTGCCGTCGTCGTTCATCAGGCCGCTGTCCGGGTCGAAGGGCCGGGGGACGAAGATGCCGTCGGCGCCGGCCACCTTGGCGGCCAGCAGGCGGTGGATCAGGTCGCCGGCGCGCGTTTCGGTCGAGTATTCGTTACGAGCCAGCGGCTGCACGCTGACCCAGGAGAGGACTTTGGACTGCTCGATCGCCGGCAGATAAACGGCCAGTTCGCTCGCCGTCAACGGGGGCGTGGCCGACAGTTGCAGGAATTCCCAAGGCGGGTTCTTGTCGGCCGGCGGCTGGTTCATTGCCCGCCAGGAGAAGCCCAGGTGGATCTCTTGCCCGTAACGCTGCAGTTGATCTTTGACCTTGGCGATCGTGTCGGCCAGGCGCGGAAAGCCCACGAAGCTCAAATCGCCGTCCTGGCCCAATTGCCACCAACGCACCTGGAGCGAGAGCCGGGTCAGCACCGGCTCGAGCGACGCGTACCAGAGCTGCTGCTCGGTCGTGAAGATATCGGCGGCGGCCAGGGCGGCGTCGGCGCCCAGATCCCCCCGCACTTCGGCGGGCGGGTTGGCCAGCAGGCCGATCATTTCGATCCGCTGCGAATTGAGCCGCTCGGCGAAGTTGACGATCTGGTCCAGGCGCTGCGACGACTGGTCGGTCACCCAGACCGGAAACTTCACCCAGTTGATGCCCACCTGCGGGAGCAGCTGGCCGAGCGCGGCCAGCGACATGGTCTCGTCCCCCTCGGGGAGCGACCAGCCGAATTCGCCGCGGGGGCGGTTTTTGACCGGGTCGATCACCGCCAGCGTCAGATCGCGTTCGAGGATCAGGCCGGCCCGCCCGTGCATCGTCACCCGGACGCGGTAAAAGCCCGGCTCGCTGATCGGCGGCTTCCAGGCCGTGCTGCCGACGAAGCCGGCGGCCTGCGTGACGTCTTCGCCCAGCAGCAGCGATGCCTGCGACGATTTCTCGGCCACCACTTCGGTGCCGAGTTGCTGGTTTTGCTGATTGACTTTCTGGCCGGAAAAATCGACCAGCTCGAAGTGCATCACCGGGTCGCGGTCGAAAATACCCGACACCTGGCAGGCGATTTCGATCTGGCTCGGATCGGTGTAGACATTGTGCAGGCTGTTGGTCTTCAGGCTCATCCTCGGCAGCCGGGCCAGCCAGAGGTCGTCGAACAGGGCCGCGCCCTTGAGGTCGGCCTTGGCGCCGGGCTCCAAGTGCAACGAGATCACGGCGAACCGGGCCTGTTCGCTGGGCGGCGCGAGCGGACCGACCCGCAGCTTGTGCCAGCCGTCGTTCTGGTTGCAGTGCTGCGAGTCGAACGTGCCCAACTCGGCATGTTGCTCGTCGTAGAACGTGACGGCAAACCAGGCGCTATCGTGCTTCAGGTTCTCGGTGCGGACGTAGCCTTCGAGCACATAGCTGAACAGCGGCTTGACTTCGATCTCTGGGCTGTTAATCACGGCGCCGAAGCCGTTCAGATCGATCCGCAGCGCCGCCTTGCCCTCGGGCGTGGAGGTTTCCACGATCCGGGCCGGCAAATACGCCGGGTGGGTCGGGCTGCGCAAGCGCCGCCAGCCGTCTGGCCAGCCGTCGTATTCGCGGTCGTCGGCCGCCTCGAAGCCGCAGTGGAACATCTCGACCGCGTCGGGATGCCGTGCTTCGATAGGCGCGGACGGTTGGACCGCTAGAATCAACAAGCCCAGGACAATGTTCATAAACCGCTCGCGCACCGCCGCCAGTACGAACCTCCAGGATTCATCGTCACACTGGCGAATCTGGCTCGACCCGGCGGCCGCCGGCGGTTACAACCCGCTCGACCGCCTCGCGCGGCTCCCCAGCCCAGGATGACCTTCGTGTTGAACTTCAACATCGCCGTGGAACTGTCCCTGTTTCGCTTGCCTCTGCGCAAGGCGGTCCTGGCCGCCCGAGAGCTGGGGGCCCAGGCGGTGATCGTCGACGCCCGGGGCGAGCTGCGCCGGGCGAGCTGTCGGCCACGGCTTTGCGCGAGCTGCGGAAGATTCTGAACGAAGCGGATTTGCGGGTGGCAGCGGTCACGTTTCGCACGCGGAGCGGATACGACACGCCGGAGCGGCTCGATCGCCGGGTGGCGGCCACCAAAGAGGCGCTGAAGTTCGCCTATCAATTGCGGGCGCCGATCGTGGTCAACCACGTCGGACGCGTGCCGGCCGAATCGTCGGGACCGGCCTGGCAGTCGTTGGTCGAGGTGCTCGCGGATCTGGCCGGCTTCGGGCAGCGGACCGGCGCGCGGCTGGCAGCCCAGACCGGCAGCGAAAGCGGGGCCGATCTGGCTCGGCTGCTCGCGGCGCTGCCGCCCCAAGGGATCGCGATCGATTTCGATCCGGCCGCGCTGCTGGTGGCCGGGTTTTCGCCGGCCGAGGCGATCTCGGCGCTGGCGGCCGACGTGGCCCAGCTCCGGGCCCGCGACGCGGTGCGCGATCTGGCCCGCTCCAGGGCCATCGAAGTGCCGCTGGGGCGCGGCGCGGTGGATTTGCCGGCGATCCTGGCGGCGCTCGAAGAGCGAGGGTTCCGCGGTTCGGTCGTCGTCGGTCGCGACGGCGCCGAGGATCCGGCCGGCGAAATGGCCGACGCGATTTCGTATTTGCGCAGTCTGTAGCGACGCCAGCGGACAACAAATCGCTTCGGCCGCGGCGTTGCGCTATAATCTGTGCGCTATAGTGCGGCGCGCTATAATGCCGCCAGTTCGCCGCTCCCACGCCTGGCGAACGTGCAACACACCGTCCCGTTGAGGAGACCGTTCGATGTACCGCCTGCCGCTATTCGCCTGGCTCTTGCTCGCTGTGTGTGCTCCGCTCCGAGCCGCCGACCCGCCGGCTGCCGAGAACAAGGAAAAACCGGCCCCCAGCCGCGACGAGCTGGAAAAACAATTCGCCGCCGAAATGAGCGGCGCGACGCTGGTCGGCCATTATTCGCTCGGCAAGCAGCCGGCCGGCAAGGAAGAGCGCTACGAGCTGTCCGAAGTGACGAAGATCGAGGGAGACCGCTGGTTGTTCAAATCGCGGATCGTCTATGGCAATCACGACGTCACCGTGCCGATGTACCTGGAAGTCAAATGGGCTGGCGACACGCCGGTGATCACGCTCACCGATCTGGCGATTCCGGGCCTGGGCACTTACACCGCCCGGGTGCTGATCTATCGTGGGCAATACGCCGGCACCTGGAGCGGCGGCGATCACGGCGGCGCGCTTTACGGCCACGTGGAGAAGAAGAAGCCGGCCGACGTCGAAGGCGACGCGAAATCGACCCCCAAGCCGTGAGTGGATAATTGGCATGAAGCGATTGAAGTTATCGTTGCTATTTCTGGGGTTTTGTGCGGCGGCAAATTCGGGCCGCGCCGACGATCCGGCCGCCGCGCCGGTGCGCGAACAACTCGACGTGATCTACGGCCGCAAGTCCGACCTGGCCTTGACGCTGGACGTGTTCACCCCGGCGAAACAAAACGGCGCGGCGGTCGTGCACCTGGCCAACGGCGGCTGGCACCGGGCCCATGCCGAGCCGCAAAACTTCGCCGAGCTGCTCAAGCGAGGCTACACCGTGTTTCGCGTCGTGCTGGCCGGCGAACCGAAGTTCACAGTGCTGGAGCAGGCCGGCGACACGGCCCGGGCGGTGCGCTTCATTCGCTTTCATGCCGAGGACTACGGGATCGATCCCGGTCGGATCGGCATCGAAGGCGCTTCGTCCGGCGGACACATGTCGCTGTTGGAAGCGATGTCGGCCGACGACGGCGATCCCCAGGCCAGCGACCCGGTCGAGCGCGCGTCCAGCCGGGTGCAGGCTGCGGCAGTGTTTTTTCCGCTCACCGACCTGTTGAATTACGGCCAGCCGGGCGCGGTGCAAGGGGGCGACCTGGGCCCGCTGGCCCACCATCGGGCGTCGTTCGATTTCACGCGTTTCGACCCCCAGCTCCGGGCCTACGTCAAAGTGACCGACCCGGCCGAGCGCCGCGAGCTGCTCGCCCGGGCCTCGCCGATCGCGCACGTGAGCGAAAAAAGTCCGCCCACGCTGCTGATCCACGGCGATCGGGACGAGGTTGTCCCGCTGCAGCAATCGGAAGTGCTCGCGGCCCGATTGAAACAGGTGGGCGTGCCGGTCCAGCTGGTCGTGCACGCCGGCGGCGGGCATCCCTGGCCCGATTTCTGGCGGGTCGACGGCGGACAAATCGCCGACTGGTTCGACCGCTACCTGAAGCCGCCCGAGCCGCCGGTAAAGTGACTGGTCTCGCGGGCAAAGTTGCGCCGCCGCAGGTAAAATAGCCGCACCGGGGCCGAGATTTGACGCCCCCCCGGCCGGACTCCCCTTGGCTCAATTGGTTCTGTTGCGTACTATTCGCACGCGCATGTTTATTGGGAAGCCTTGAGGCCAATGAGCCGATGAGTGCGACATCGAGGGGAGATCGGCGGCACGAGCGGCTGGTGCTGTTCGTGCTGGCGGTTGCCCAGTTCATCAATATCATCGATTTTGTGATCGTGATGCCGCTCGGTTCGCGGCTGATGCGGACGCTCGAGATCAGCCCGCAGCAGTTTGGACTGATCGTCTCGTCTTACACGTTTAGCGCGGCCGCGGCCGGACTGCTGGCCGCGCTGTTCATCGATCGCTTCGACCGCAAAAGCGCGTTTCTGACCGTGCTGACGGGTTTCTCAGTCGGCACGTTGTGCTGCGCGCTGGCGCCGGACTATGCCCTGCTGCTGGCGGCCCGGGCGGCGACGGGCGCCTTCGGCGGCGTGCTGGGCGGGCTGGCGATGACGATCATCGGCGACGTGTTTCCGGACGAGCGGCGCGGAGCCGCGACCGGGGCGCTGATGTCCGCCTTTGGCGTTGCTTCGGTGGTTGGCGTTCCGCTGGGCTTGTCCCTGAGCTACTGGTTCGACAGTTGGCACGCGCCGTTCTGGATGCTGGGGATTCCCAGCTTGCTCGTGCTGGCCTTGGCCGCCAGGCTGCTACCGCGGTTGCGCGGGCATCTGACCGCCCAGCGCCCCGGCACGCTGGTCGAGATTTACGATACGGTTCGCCGCCCGGTCCACTTGCGGGCGCTGGCGCTGATCATGCTGCTGGTGGTCGGAGCGTTTCTGGTCGTGCCGTATCTGCCCACCTCGCTGGTGGACAACGTGGGCATTACCGAAAAGCTCTTGCCCTGGGTGTACGTGGTCGGCGGCTGCGCGGCGCTGTTCAGCTCGCCGCTGGTGGGCCGGTTGGCCGACCGGATGGGTCGCCTTGCGCTGTACTGTTTTCTGGCCACGGTCTCGGGCCTGATGATGCTCACGGCCTCTCTGTTGCCGCCGGGAACTCCCGCCCCGCTGGTGATCGGAGCCTTGACCGTGGCCGGGTTGATGGTGGCCAACTCGGGCCGGATGATTGTGGCCATGACGATGATCAACGCCGCCGTCGTGCCCCGGCATCGCGGCAGTTTCATGAGCCTCAATTCCGCGATGCAGCACCTGGGCTCGGGCTTGGGCGCGTTCTTGGGCGGGCGGATCATCGAACGCGGCGAATCCGGCCAGATTTTGCACTACGGCGTCGTCGGTGCCATCGCCGCGGTGACCGCGATATCGAGTATCGCCCTGGCCGCCGGCCTGCGGCCCTACGCGGCCACGTTGCCCATGGGGAACGCGGAGGATCGCGAACGGGCCGCAACCGAAGCGCTGGCCGCTGTTGCGAGCCAGCCCGAAGCGGCCTGAGGCGGACTCAGGCGTCAGCGGGACCCTCTGTGCGGGCGGCGCCGTTTTTCCCCAGTAGCGGCCGCAGAAACATGCCGGTGTAGTTGCCTTCGATCGCGGCGATCTCTTCCGGTGTGCCGGCGGCGGTGATCCGGCCCCCTGCTGCGCCCCCTTCGGGACCCAGGTCGATCAGCCAATCGGCCGACTTGATCACGTCCAGGTTGTGCTCGATCACCAGCACCGTGTTGCCCAGGTCGACAAGGCCGTTGAGCACGGCCAGCAGCTGGCGAATGTCGTCGAAGTGCAGGCCGGTGGTAGGTTCGTCCAGGATGTAGAGCGTGCCACCGGTATCCACCCGGGCCAGCTCCGTGGCCAGCTTGATCCGCTGGGCCTCGCCGCCCGAGAGCGTCGTGGAAGACTGGCCGAGCGTCAGGTAGCCCAGCCCGACCTCGGCCAGCCGGGCCAGCAGCCGGACGATGGTGGGAAAGTTTTCGAAAAACTTCAGGGCTTCTTCGATCTGCATGTCGAGCGCGTCGGCGATCGACTTGCCGCGATAGCGGACTTCCAGGGTTTGGCGATTGAAGCGGGCTCCTTCGCAGAGCGGACAGATCACGGTCAGGTCGGGCAGGAAGTTCATTTCGATCTTCCGCACCCCCTGCCCCTGGCATTCCTCGCAGCGGCCCCCTTTGACGTTGAAGCTGAAGCGGCCGATCCGATAGCCGAGCTGCCGGGCTTCGCGCGTGCCGGCGTAGACCTTGCGGATCTCGTCGAACACTCCGGTGTACGTGGCCGGATTGCTCCGCGGCGTGCGGCCGATCGGCGACTGGTCGACTTCGATCAGCTTGTCGATCTGGCTGGCGCCGCGCAGGCTGCGATGCGGACCCGGCTTGGGCCCCACGCCCCCCAGGCGCCGGGCCAAAGCCCGGGCCAGGGTCTCGTTGATCAGCGAGCTTTTGCCCGACCCGCTGACGCCGGTGACGCAGACCAGGGCGCCCAGCGGGATCCGCAGGTCGACGTCCTTGAGGTTGTTGGTCGTCACTCCCTCCAGGGAAATCGAGCGCGTCTTGGCCAATCGCCGCCGCGCGGGGGGCACCGGAATCTGCACCGCGCCGGACAGATACCTGCCGGTGATCGACAGCGGATCGGCGGCCACTTCGGCGGGCGTGCCCTGGGCGACGATCCGGCCGCCGTGTAAACCGGCGCCGGGCCCGATGTCGACCAGCCGATCGGCCGAGCGCATCATGGCCTCGTCGTGTTCGACCACCAGCACCGTGTTGCCTTGCTGCTGCAGGTTGCGCAGGGCGTCGATCAGCCGCTGGTTGTCGCGCTGGTGCAATCCGATCGAGGGCTCGTCGAGCACGTAGCACACCCCGACCAGCCCCGAGCCGATGCCGGTGGCCAGCCGCACGCGCTGCAGCTCGCCGCCCGAGAGCGTGTCGGCCGGCCGGTCGAGCGTGAGGTATTCGACGCCGACCCGGTCGAGAAAATCGAGCCGCTTGGAAATGTCGGTCACCAGCGGCCGGGCGATCGGCTGATCCTCGGGGGCAAATTCCAGGCCGGCAAACCAGGTCTTGGCCGCACTCACCGGCAGCGCGGCGATCTGGTGGATGGGCAGGGCCGCGAGCGTGCAGGCCCGGGCTTCGGGCCGCAGCCGCGCTCCGCCGCAGGCGCTGCAGGGCACCGGCCCGCGAAAGGCCTCGAGCCGCTCGCGCTTGGCCGGTTCGGTGGCCGTAACGTATTCCTGTTCGAGCATCGTCAGCAGTCCCGAAAACGACTTGCCGTCGCCGCCCAGAAGCTGCTCCCGGGCTTTTGGCTTCCACTGGGCCAGCGGCTCGGCGCGATCGATGCCCGAGCGCTCGACGAACTCGGTCAGCTCGGCCTGGTGCCGCTTGCCCAGCGTGCCGGCCGACGCCCGCCAGGGGGCGATCGCTCCGGCGGCGAGCGACAGCTCGGCGTCGGGCAGGATCAGGTCGGGATCGAACTGGGTTTTCCAGCCCAACCCTTCGCACTGCGGGCAAGCCCCGTAAGGACTGTTGAAGCTGAACGACCGCGGCTCCAGCTCCTCGAAGCTGATCTTGCAGTTCGGGCAGACCGCCAGCGTGCTGAACAGCACCTCGCGCCAGCGCCCGCCGAGCGGCTGTCGGCCGGTTGGCCATCGGCGGCCGGGGGCGCATGGACGACCAGCACCGCCCCTTCGCCGTGCCGCACCGCCAGCTCGACCGATTCGGCCAGGCGCGATTCCAAGCCGGGACGGATCACCACCCGATCGACCACCGCTTCGATGTTGTGGTTCTTGCGCGCGGCCAGCTCGGGGGTCTGGTCGACGTCGATCACTTCTCCGTCGACCCGGGCCCGGACGAACCCCGCCTTGCGGATCGCGGCAAAGGCGTCTTTGTGCTGCCCTTTGCGGCCGCGGACGATCGGGGCCATGATCATGGCCTTGGTGCCGCCGGGCAGGGCCAGCAGGTCCTCGACGATCTGCTCGGGCGGCTGCTGCCTGATCGGCGCGCCGCACTGGTAGCAATGCGGCTGCCCCAGCCGGGCCATCAGCAGCCGCAAGTAATCGTAAATCTCGGTGACCGTGGCCACCGTGCTGCGCGGGTTCTGACTGCCGGCCCGCTGGTCGACCGAAATTGTCGGCTGCAGGCCTTCGATTAGGTCGACGTCGGGGCGCTCCATCTGGTGCAGAAACTGCCGGGCATAGACCGAAAGGCTCTCGATGTATTGCCGCTGTCCCTCGGCGTAGAGCGTGTCGAAGGCCAGCGAGCTTTTGCCCGAGCCGCTGGGACCGGTGATCACGACCAGCCGGTCGCGGGGAATGTCCAGGTCGACATTTTGCAGGTTGTGGACCCGGGCGCCGCGGATGCGGATGGCCTCGGCGTCGGCCGGGGCTTTGGTCGCCGCCCGGCCGTTGGCTTGTCGTCCGCCGGATTGCAGTCCGCTGGCTGGGCTGGGCTTGTTCACGGTTGCGGCAGCGCGGGAATTCGGTTGGGTTCGCCCGGCCGGGCCGGTTGGCCAGGCGCCAAACCCTTTAGCCTATCACAGCGCAGCGGCCATGCGGAAGGATGCGATGGCCGGCACACAGGATCTCTGCATAGTTAAATGTAGGAGGCGACTCCGATCGCCGACGGGCGGTGCCGTCTCGGAGAGTCGGCGATCGGAGTCGCCTCCTACATTCGCAAAACGGCCAAAACGCCGAATTTGCAGCTCTCCTGTGTCCGCCGCCAGACTCCGCTCACGGAGCCGCCTTGGATAGCGGGAACGAGCGCACGCCGCGCGGACGCTCGATGGTGGGCGTCTGTTTGCCGCCGGTCAGGGCCCGCACGCGCTCGTTCAGGTAGGGCGCCAGTTCCTTGAAGTCGACCGTGCCGTCGTGGTTCGCGTCGGCCTTTCCCCCGAGGGCTTCGCTGAACGATTGCACAAGCGGGCTCAACCCGGTGGGCGGAGCACCCACTTTCGCGGCGGGCGGGCTTGTGCCCGGCGCAGGGTTGGTGCGAGTCGAGTTGCCGGCGCCTGGGGGTTTCGGGCTGCCGCCGGCCGCGGGCGCTGTTGCCGCTGGCGCGCCGGCACTTGCGCGGCGCGAGCTGATCACGACCACGCCGTAATCCTCGGTGAGCAGCTCGCGGAGCCATTCGGCGGCCGCGGCATCGAGCTTGGACCCGCCTTCGTGCGTTTCGGCCGCGCCGCAAAAACCGGCGTTCGCATCGCGGCGAGTTTGCTCTTCGGCCCTAGTCAGATCGAGCACGAGCGCCAGCCGGCCCTGGGTGGCGGCCAATTGCGCTTGCACGTCGGTGGTGGAAATCGTGGCGGCCCCGGACGGGCTGGCCGGGCCCTTGAGCACGTAGTGCCCGGCGGCGTCGAGGCCGTCTCCGCCGGCGAAGTAGATCACGCCGGTGTCGGAGAGCGTCATCTGACTGCGCAACTTTTCCAGTTCGTCGTGCACGGCGGCCGGAGTGGCGGCCGGGCCGACGAGCTGGCGGGTGACGACCTCGTCGAACGGCGTCTTGCCGCCACCGGCGAGCGCATCGACGACAGCCCGGGCGTCGCGGCCGGACGTGGCCGGCGCGGCAGCTTGCGGCTGGGCATCGATGGCCAGCACATACAGCTTGCCGGCCGGGGGCGTGGGAACGGGAATGGCGGCAGGCGCGGTCGCCTGTGGCGCGGGCCTGACTTCAGCGGCGTCGGGCGCCGGCTCGGCGGCGGGATTCTGCTGAATGACTTCCAGCGGCCGGCTCAGCCCGTAACTGTCGGCGGTTTCGGCTTTCACTTGCAGTTTGTGCTTGCCCGGCGGCAGCTCGACGGTCCAGGAGTGCTCGACCGGCGCGTCGGCCTCGGCCGGCGGGGCGGGCGTGGCAGCCGGCGGCGGCATCTTCTGCGCCGGGCCCAGCGGTCGGCCATCGACGATCAGCCGCATCGATTGAACGGCATCTTCATCGACCGCCGTGGCCGAGGCGTGGACGGTCAGCTGGGCTTGCCGCGAGTCGACCGGCGACTCGCCAGGCTCGCTGATCGTGACGCGCGGCGGCAGCACGTTGGCCACGGTGAGCGGGCGGCTTTGCGTTTCGCGCTGGCGATCGGCCCATTCGAGCGCTCGCTGGACGCTGCCCATTTCCAGCACGCGGCGAATCACGTCGGGGCGATATAGCGAATCGTGGAACTGCGAGGCGCTGTAGAAATCGGCCATTTGCTCAGGCCCATGATTGATGTGCCAACCCATGAGACTCTCGCCGGCGAGCGAGGCGGCGTAGTAGCCCTCGGGCGTCCAGGCGATCCACTCCTGGCCGGCCACAAACAGCGAGACCAGCGGCTGGCCGGTTTCCAGATTCCAGGCCCGCACGATCTGATCGTTGGTGCCGGTGAGCAGGTAGCGAAAATTCGGCGACGGCACCACGTTCCAGACATCGCCACTGCGGTCGTTCAGCTCCTGCTGGATTTCGCCGGAGAGCGCGTCGATCACGTAGGCCCGGCTGTCGGTGCCGACCACGGCGCGATTGCCCGCCAATAGCGAGTAGCTGCGCAAATGATCGTTGGGGTCGGGCAAGGTGAACTTCGAGACCAGGTCGCCGCCGATCCGCTCGATGCCGGCGGTGCGGCTGCTCATCCGGCCTTGCTCGATGAGCGAGCCGATTTGCAGGCCTCCCAGTCGCGGCCTGGCCCGGACGAACTGGTTCGTCGGCGGCGGTCCGAAGTCGAGCCGGCTGAAGCAGAACGTCCGCTCGATCGGCGGGCCGATCCGCTCGACGTAGGGCTTGGTGGCGTTGCCCCAGGCCACGGCCTGGCCGTCGGGGCTCCAGCCGACGGCGAACACCGATTTGCCTTGCCCGTCGAGCCGGCGGATTGTCTTGCCGCTGGCGGCGTCCCAGATGCGGATGCCGCTGATCGAGTCGCCGGTGGCGACCTGCCCGCCGCCGGGCAGAAAGACGCTGCAAATCACGCCATTTTCGTGCCCGTTGTAACGGGCTCGCTCGCGGCCATCGGCCATGTCCAGGATGGCGGCGTCGACCGGCGGATCGTCGTCGCTGGCGAAGGTGTACAGCAAAGTTTTCGAGTCGGGCGAAAAGGCCACCGACTCGACCTGGTTGTGGGCGCGCTGCCAGGTGTAGCGCGGCTTGCCCGAGGGCTCGAACAGCCGCACGGTGCTGTCTTTGCCGCCGGTGGCGACGGATCGTCCGTCGGGGCTCCAGGCCACGGCCGAGACTTCGGCGGTGTGGCCGCGGAGCACGGCTTCGACGGTGCCCGACTCGGCCGACCAGATTCGTCCCGTCTTGTCGGTGGACCCGCTCACCAGGTGCTTGCCGTCGGGGCTCCAGGCCACCTCGTTGACGATGCTGGCGTGGCCTTGCAGCACCTTGAGCTGGGTGCCGGCGCTCGGATCCCAGATTCGCACGGTGCCGTCGTGGCTGGCCGAGGCCAGACGCTGGCCGTCGGGCGAGAAGGCCACGTCGTAGATGGCGTAGACGTGCCCCTTGAGACTGTGCACGATGCGCCCTCGGGCAGCGCGATCACATGAATCCGGTGATCGTAGAGCGGCGTCTGGGCTCGATAGCCGGCCACGGCCAGGAGTTTGCCGTCGGGCGAAACGGCCACGGCGAACAGATAGCCGAAATTGCCCTTGCCCAGTGGCGGCCGCAGCACGCGGACGGGTTCGCCGGTCGAGAGGTCCCAAAACCGGACCGTCTTGTCCGCGCTGACGGACACCAATTGATTGCCGTAGTTGTTCACGGCCAGCTTGTCGACCGCCCCGGTGTGGCCGCCGGTATCGAGTGCCAGGACCGGCCGATCGGGCGGCGTGTCGTCTTCGATGATGACCGGATCGGCCTGCAGGGCCGTAGCGCCAGCGCAGGCGGCGGCCAGCGCAGCCGCCAGCGCGCCCTGGGCGATCAGCGAAGCGCGGCTCGAGCTACGGCGTCGAGGGAAGAGCGACAGCACGGCGACGGACTCCTTTTCGTCTCGTTCGGGGTTGGCCGCAGCGTGTGCCGCCGCGCCTTCAGCGCTGTGTGAAACTGACGCTGCACTTCGGCTTGGATTGCTTGAAGGCTTCGACGCCGGCCGCGGTGACCTTGGTTTGCGTGACGTCCAAGGATTCGAGCTTGGGGCAACCGGCCAGCAGCTCAAGCCCCGCATCGCCGATCGACATTTCATTTGCATACAGCGAGCGCAAAGCCGGCAGCGCCTGCAGCTGGGCCAGGTTCGGGTCCTCGATCTGGTTTTGGCCGATCAGGAGCATGTCGAGCTTGGGGAACTCCTTGAGATGTTCGAGCGTGCTGCCCTTGAGCTGCACGTTGCGGAGCCAAAGCGAGGACAGCTCGGGCAAGTCGTTGAGCTGGAGCAGCGCCTCGTCGTCGAGGGGCAATTCGTCCAGATTGAGCGACGATAGCCGCGGCAGGCCGGCCAACCCGGCCAGGCCGGGTCCATCGACCTTGGATCGCCCGATGTCCAGATAATGGAGCCTGGCCAGCGGCCGCAGCGCCTTGAGCCCTGGTCCGGCGACTTGCGTGCCCGCGAGCCTTAGTTGCTCCAAGTCGGCGAGTTTGGCCAGGTGCGGAAGTCCGGCGTCGTTGAAGGGCGTGTTGTCCAGGTCGAGCCAGTTCAGCTCTTGCAGCTCCGACAGGTGCGCAAATCCTGGGCCCGCGACTTGGGTGCCCCGCAGGAGCAGGTAATCGAGCCTGGTGTAGCGGCCAATCGCTTCGAGCGCCGCGTCGCCGAGGGGAGTCTCGTTGAGCGCGAGGTATTTGAGCCGCGGCATCGGCCCCAGCCCGGCGATGCCGGCGTCATCGAGATCGTTGGCGTCGAGTTCCAAATGCTCGATCTTGTCCAGTTCGGCCAGGTGGCGCAGCCCGGCGCCCGTGATGTTGGTGCGTTTGATGCCCAGGATGCGCAGGTTTTTGAGCCGCCCGATCGGCTCCAAGCCGGCGTCGGTGAGCGGCGACGATTCGATGTCGAGCCGCTTGAGCCGGGACGCGTCGGCCAGCAGGGCCAGAGCTTGCTCGTCGAAGTTGCTGGAGTTCGAGATTTGCACCCAGCTCAGTTGCGGCAGCTTCGGCAGCTCGGCGAAGAGCCGCGCGTCGACCGGCGTATCGAAATAGAAGCTCACGTAGAGGTCCGGTCCGGAATGGTCGACGGTGGCCCCGGCCTTGCGCAGGATGGCGGTGGCCTGGGCGGCTGTTTTTTCGGCCTGACGATTGGCGGCGGTGCGGCGGAGCGTGCGCGCGGCGGCCAACAGGGCTTGGGCCTCGGCCTGGGAATACTGCACCCAAGTTTCCTTTGGCGCGATGTGGTAAGCGGCGTCATCGACCGGCACGCCGACTTCGAACCAGTAGCTCCGCTTGCCGTCGTTGAGGATTTCTACCAGCAGCGCGTCGTCGCTTTGCTCGACGATGGATTGGACCGGCCGGCGCTCGTCGGCCTGCATCTGGGCGAGTCGCGCGGCCACGTCGAGCGGGCCAGCCTGGCACGACAGGGCCAACTTTTCCGACCAGCGCACGGTGAAATCGCGCGGTTCCCACTCGGCTTGGGCGTCCGGCGGCGCATCGATCGTCAGGAATCGGCCGATGCCGGCCAGATCGAGCGGCACCAACTCGAGCGGAATCACGTCGTGCGCCGCGGCAGCGTCGGCCGGCTCGGGTTCCTCGGCGCGAGATTCGGCTGTTTTCCGCTCAGTGACGCAGGCGGCGCTTCGTCGCCGGGCTGGGCGTCCAGCGCATCGGGCTGCGTGTCGGGCTCTTCGGCTTCCGCGCGAACGAGCGGCTGCTGCCCGGCGCGATCGGGAGCGGATGGCTGCGAGCAGCCGATCAGGAGCATGAGCAGCGCAAGTTGCCACAGGCGGCGGTGCATGCGACCCTCGACAGGTGCGAGTTCAGGCGGACGACAAAAGACGACAACGCGTCGGATTCGCGAGGTCTGGCAATAGTGTATGCGGTCCGATCGTTTTCGTCCCAGTCCCCGGGCGCTTGAAATCGCTCCGCTTGCGGCCCTGGTACACTTTGGTTCGGCGGCAACCCTGCCGGACTCAAAATCGAAAGAGCGGATTTGCAATTCAGCTTGCTGAGGCTGATGGCCGGCATGACGGTCGCGGCCCTCTGCGCCGCGGCCGTGCATGCCTCGCTCGTCTTTGGCGTCTGCGCCATCGTCTCAGGCCTTGCGGCCGTGCTTTGCCTGAGCCTGGGGGGCAGGCAGTGTCGTGGACTGCCTGGGAACGCTGGGGAGCCTTCCCGGGCCGATCTCGAGGTCGTTTGCGGGGCGACGCTGCTCTTGGTCGGTTTTGTCCAGGCGATGGTCATGGTGGCCCTGCTGGCCGCATCGTTTTGGGCGCCCGCCTACGCCCCCTGAGTCGGGCCACTCTGCTAGCGGCCGCAGACGCGCCGGTCGCCCGGGCTCAGCGCCCGGCAGCCGTGCGGATGGGGCTTTTCGGCATTCCTTCGGCCGGCAGCGGCAGTTGCTTGACAACGCATAAAAGTTCACTTATAACTACGAACCGCTGGCTACCAAACATCGGATTGCACTGCGCGGACACGATGTTCGCTACGCGCTAAGGGACCCCACCCTCAATTAGCACACCCACGTACCTCGCTTGTAAGGAGGCCTGCCATGTTGACGTTCCTCGGGCGTAAACAGCGGTTTTGCGATGGCGTTTCGCGGCGCGAATTTCTCAGGGTAGGCGCTCTTTCGGTGGGCGGGCTATCGCTGGCCGACATGTTGCGGATGCAGGCCTCGGGCGCTCCGGTGGCCTCCGGCAAGTCGGTCATCATGATTTATCTGCCCGGCGGTCCGACGCATTTGGACACGTACGACATGAAGCCCGACGCGCCGGTCGAGTTTCGCGGCGAACTGCGGCCGATCAAGACCAACGTGCCGGGCGTCGACATTTGCGAGCTGATGCCGCTGCAAGCCAAGATCATGGACAAGCTGGCGGTCCTGCGGGGCGTCAAGTTTGTCGATGAGCACAGCCCGCATCAGGTGATGACCGGCTACGCCGACCGGTTCCTGCGGCCGGCCTTCGGATCGGTCGTCAGCTATTTGAAGGGGCGTCAGGATGGCCTGCCGCCGTATGTGAGCCTGAATTACAACTCCAAGGCCGAGGATCCGGTCTACACGGGGACGGCCCATCGTCCGTTCGTGCCCAGCGGTCCGGGCCTGGAAAATCTCGGCCTGGTGACCGGCGTCACGCTGGACCGGCTCAGCAACCGCAAAGAACTGCTCGGCCACCTGGACACGATCCGCCGCGAGGTCGACTATGGCGGCGCTCTGGCCGGCGTCGATTCGTTTACGGCCCGCGCGCTCGACATGGTCACCACCAAGACCGCCCGCGACGCGTTCGACGTGGAGAAAGAACCGCAAGCCGTGCGCGACCGCTACGGCCGCGAGAATATGGAATTCCTCAAGGCCCGGCGGCTGGTCGAAGCGGGCGTCTCGGTCGTCACGCTGGCCACCGGCGGCTGGGATACGCACGGCGATAACTTCAACTCGATGCGCAAGCAACTGCCGCGGATCGATCAAGGCATCCATGCCCTGGTCACCGACCTGCACGAGCGCGGCTTGGGCAAAGACGTGGCCGTGGTGATGTGGGGCGAATTCGGCCGCAGTCCGCGGGTCAACGCCGGCGCCGGCCGCGATCACTGGGGACCCGCCGGTTTCGCCTTGCTGGCCGGCGGCAACATGAAGATGGGCCAGGCGATCGGCGAGACCGATTCGCACGGCGACCGCTCGAAGGGCACGCCGATGACCCCGAGCAACGTGCTGTCGTCGCTCTACCACCACTTGGGCATCAATCCGGCCACCACCCTGCCGGATAACAACGGCCGGCCGATGTACCTGCTCGACGACCGGGAGCCGGTCAAGGAATTGGGCTAAAACCGCCGGGGCCTTCGCCGGACGGGGCCGCTGGGCCGCAGACCCGCAACTTGGTGAACTTCGATCAGGGCCGCAGGCAACTGCGGCCCTGATTTTTTTGACTTGAGCGGTGCGGGTTACCGCTAGTCAGATCAGGGGGTCCGCCGCCGCGCCGGTCCGTCGTGGCGCGGGGGCTCGAATTTCCTCTTTTCGCCCGTTTAAGATTGAGCCGTTCTCGGCTAAACTAAACGAGCACATCTCGAATTCCACTTGTCTAGGAATACTGGCCATGCGGCGCCTGCGGCCTGGATTTACGCTCGTCGAATTATTGGTGGTGATTGCGATCATCGGCATCCTGATCGCACTGTTGTTGCCGGCGGTGCAGGCTGCCCGCGAGGCGGCCCGGCGCACCCAATGTTCGAACAACATCAAGCAACTGGGCCTGGCCCTGCTCAACTACCACGATGTGTGGCACGTGTTTCCGCCCGCTTCGAAGTGGGTCAACCTCGGAGACATCGGCACGTCGGACACGCCGAACTTGAGCGAGAACTGGGTGATCATGGCGCTTCCCTTCATCGAAGGGACGAATCTTCACGAGCAGTTCAACCTGTCCAAGTACATTTCCGATCCGGCCAACGCCTTTGCCCGATCGCAAACGGTCGAAGCCATGCTCTGTCCGACCGACGCCTACAACGTCGTGCCGTTCGACGGCTCGGCCTACGGGCTGGGATCCAATTGGGCCCGGGGCAATTACGCCATCAACGGCAGCCTGGATCAGGAGAACTCTGCCAACGGCACCTGGAACAACCTTCTCTACCGCGGCATTAGCGGGCCCAACGTTTCGATCGGCATCAAAAAAATCAGCGACGGCACGACCAAGACGATCCTGATCGGCGAGATTCGGGCCGGACTGGTTTCGATCGACGCCCGCGGCACCTGGGCCATGAGCGGCGCCTGCCCCAGCGCCTGTTCGAAGATGGCTATCAAGGGGACGACAACGGTCCGAACGCCTCGCAGCCGAAGGCCGACGACGTGGCCAACTGCCAGCAAATCGAGTCGATCGTCACGGGCTTTCCGCCGCAATCGAGCAGCCCCGGCGAAGCGCAAATGATGCTCCTGGGCATGCCCTGCTCCGACGACAACGGCGCCACCAGCTGGGCCAACTGGCAACAAACGGCGCGCAGCCTGCATGCCGGCGGGGTCAACGTGTGCCTGGCCGACGGCAGCGTCCGCTTCATTGCGGATTTCATCAATGTCGGCACCGGGCCCGACAACATCGGTCTCTGGGACCGCTTGAGCCTGTCGGCCGATGGCGATCTGATCGATCCGAATTCGTATTAGCCGCAGGCGGCAGGCCGAGCTGAGTTCCCGGCGGACGGGTCGGCGCCGCGCTACGCAGTTTGCCAAGCCTGCGATGCCCATTGCGACAGCCGGGCCCATTGCGAAAGCTGAGCCCATTGCGATAGCCGGGCACTGATCCCTGCGAACCCGGGCCGCCGGTTTGTGGTCCTGTGGATGGCAGCCGCGCCGCGTGGTCCGGCCGCCGATCAGGGGCGCTTGCGCGGCGGGGTTTATTTGGCCTGGTGGACGCCGCAAGCGCAACGCCCATCGCCGGTTGCATCGCGGGTCGATACAACCTATCCTAAAACGTTCGTTCGCGGGCCGCTTGCCGGCCCCTTGGCGCCAGCCGTGGGACCGCGGCGGTGCCCGGTTTTTTTCGTCTCGCAAGCAGGATTTTCGTATCGTGGCAACTACTTCCGTCCGACGTGCAGCAGCGCAGCTGCAAAGCGGCTCCGATATTCTGGTTCAATCGCTGATCAATCATGGCGTGGAAGTGGTTTTCGCTTATCCAGGCGGAGCCAGCATGCCGCTGCACCAGTCGCTGACCAAGTTCCGGGATCGGATTCGCACCGTTCTGCCCCGGCACGAGCAGGGGGGCGGTTTTGCCGCCCAGGGCTACGCCCGCAGCACCGGACGCCCCGGCGTCTGCATGGCCACGAGCGGCCCCGGCGCGACGAACCTGGTGACCGTGCTGGCCGACGCCAAGCTGGACAGCATTCCGCTGATTGCGATCACCGGCCAGGTGGGCACGAAAGTGATCGGCACCGATGCGTTTCAGGAAACGCCGATTGTCGAAGTTTGCCGCGGCATCACCAAGCATCATTACCTGGTGACCGACGTCAAGGATCTGGCCCGCGTCATGCGCGAGGCCTTTCATATCGCCACTTCGGGCCGTCCCGGGCCGGTGCTCGTCGACCTGCCCAAGGACGTTCAGCAAGCGCAGTTCCTGGCCGACTACGACGCGCCGATGCAGCTGCCCGGCTACCACGTGGCCGACCGCCGCGCACGCCCCGAGCAGATCGCCCAGGTCGCGGCGGCGATCAAGCGGTCGCGGCGGCCGGTGATTTATGCCGGCGGCGGCATCATCCAGTCGGGCGCCAGCGGAGAGCTGCGCGAGCTGATCCGCAAGACCAAGATTCCGGTGGCCATGACGCTGATGGGCCTGGGGGCTTATCCGGGCGGAGACCCGCTCTCGCTCGACATGCTCGGCATGCACGGCAGCGTGTACGCCAACTACGCCGTCGACCAGGCGGACCTGCTGTTGGCGTTCGGCGTGCGCTTCGACGATCGGGTGACGGGCAAACTGTCGGAGTTTGCCAAGCACGGCAAGATCGTGCACATCGACATCGACCCCTCGGAAATCAACAAGAACAAAGAAGCCCATATCCCGATCGTCAGCGACATTAAGTTCGCAATGGCCGAATTGAACAAGGTCGTCGAAGCGCCCGAGGACCTGTCCGACTGGCATCGGCAAATCGGCGTCTGGAAGCAAAGCGATCCGTTCCACTACGACAAGTCGTACCCCGGCATCCTTTCGCAATCGGCGATCGAAGAGCTCTGGCAGATCACGCGCGACCGCGACACGATCGTCAGCGTGGGCGTCGGCCAGCATCAGATGTGGGCCGCCCAATACTACAAGCTGCGCGAGCCCCAAACCTGGCTCTCCAGTTCCGGCCTGGGGACGATGGGCTTCGGCCTGCCGGCCGCGATGGGCGCCAAGGTGGCCCATCCCGACAAGCTGGTGGTCGACATCGACGGCGACGGCAGCTTCTTGATGAACATCCAGGAACTGGCCACCTGCTTTTGCGAAAAGATTCCGGTCAAGGTGCTGCTCTTGAACAACCAGCACTTGGGCATGGTCGTGCAGTGGGAAGACCGTTTCCACGAAGGCAACCGGGCCCACACCTACCTCGGCCCGATCGACAATCCCGAGGCCACCGGCCAGGGAGACGGGCTGGGTCCGCAGGTCCGCTATCCCGACTTTGTCGCCATCGCCAAGGGGTTCGGCTGCGGCGCCCGCTACGTGAAGCTGCGCTCCGAACTGCGCGGCGCGATCGAGGAAATGATCGACTACGACGGACCCTTCGTGCTCGACGTTGAGGTTCCTTACCAGGAGCACGTGCTGCCGATGATCCCCTCGGGCAAGACGGTGAAAGACCTGATCAAGGAGTAACGGCCTCGGAGCCGGTGACCACAACCGGCGCCCGATAGAAGCGCCTCGCCGGCCAGGTCTGGCAACCAAACCGCGCGGCCCACGGGTGCGTGCGGCTTTTGCTGTTTTGGCGCCGCCGAGCGACTTCATGCCCGATAAAAGCCTTTCGTCGATCGGCAATTTCCCCACCACGGCCGAAGCGCACGCGGCCCGCCTGTTGCTCGGCTCGCATGGCATTGCCGCCGTCGTGGTCGACGAAATGCTGGTGGGCAATTTCTGGCAGCTGGGGGGCGCGGTCGGCGGCGCGAAATTGCAGGTCGACGCCGAGGACGCGACCCGCGCTCGGGAATTGCTCGCCAGCCAAACGGCCGCGCTGGATGACCCGAGCGATGCGCCCAGAGCGCGGCCTGGATCTGCTCGCAGTGCGAAGAACGCGTGCCGGGCAACTTCGACGTCTGCTGGGCCTGCGGCCGGATTCGCAGCCCCGACGATGCCGACGAACAGCCCCGCTCCGACGAGCCCGCAGCGTCGCGCGCCGCCGCGCTGCCTGCCGACCCGCCGCCCGACGCGCTCGAGCCCGAGACGGCCTGCCCGCGATGCGGCGCCACGCCCCTGGCGGCCGACGGGCGGTGCCGGGCCTGCGGCACGGCGACCGCGCCGAATCCTTACCAGGCGCCGCTGCGGGCGACGCAGCCGGAGAGCCGGCCGGCGCGGGGTGTGCTGCGCGAGCAGCGGCAGGCGGCCGACGCCCTGGCCGAACGGGCCTGGAAGGCGGCGATGTTCGGCTGCGCGTTCGTGCCGCTCAATTTTTACTCGATCGCGCTGCTGATTATTCTGGCCGAGCGCCACGAGCGCATTTCGCCGCGCTGGCTGCGCCGCATCGGCTTTGCCTGGGTGCTCAACCTGAGCGTGCTCGCCGTATTCGGCGTGGTGCTGCTCAGTTTGTTCCGCGCTGCGCTGTGACGCTTAGCCGCCAGCGGCTGTGACGCCGCGCCGCCAGCGGCTGTGATACTGAGCCGCCAGCGGCTGTGACACTGAGCCGCCAGCGGCTGTGACACTGAGCCGCCCGCGGGCGCCCCGGCGCGCTAGCGGCAGAAAGTTCTCGCTGCGGTTGCAGAAACTGCCGCCAGCTGGCCGATGTAAAGCTCTGCCGATCATGGAGGAGTTTTCGGGTCTGGCAGGATGGCCGGCCCGAGGCTGCGCACGCTAGCCTGCGCGGAGTGCAAGATCTTCGGCAAGTCCAGTCACGGAATCGACTTGGCTCTCGTACAGGGCTGGTGATTTGGTGGCTGTCGACGAATCGGCTTCCGTATTTTTGCGGCTCGTGGACCCGGCCGACGGGCCCGCCGACGCAGCGTTCGGCGAGGGCACCGTGCTGGCAGACCTCTGCCAGGCGTTCGAGTTGGCACTGGGCTGGCGACTGGAGTTCGGCCAGCCGGACGAAAAAAATCAGAGCGGCGACCTGATGTGGTCTGCCCCGGCCGAGCCGGGCGTCGGAGCACCTCTCAGACTCGTCAAGGTCGCTCCTGATCAAAAGGTTGCCGGTGCCGGCCGTCCCGTGGCGGCCAAGAAGGCGATCGCCCTGGCCGCGGCTATTTCCCGCCTGTGGACCGAAAAGGTCGCCATGGGCCAGGCGCTGGTCGAGCGCGAAGCGGAGCTGGCGGCCGACATTCCGGTCGTCGCCCGGACGCCCGAGCCGGCTCAGGCCGCCGAGCGCATGACCGCCGTGCTCCAGGCCGGAGCCGAAGCCGTGGGCTGCCAGGCCGCCGGTTTGTACTTGCTCGATTCGGCCACCACGTCGCTGAAGCTTCGCGCCTGCTGGGGTCTGCAAGAGCGCAAGTTGGCCGCCCCGCCTCGTCCGCTGCGTGGCGCGCTCGCCGACCTGGAAGCCCTGCTCGGCCACGCCGTCGTCCTGTCGGAGCCGGCCATGTTCGACTACTGGCGTGCGCCCGAGCAATGCGGCGCCGCCGTTTGCGTGCCGGTTTCCAGCAGCACCACTCCGCTGGGAACGCTCTGGGTGTACAGCCACGCCACGCGCGATTTCAGCGACGAGCAGACCAACCTGCTCGAAGTCGTGGCCGGCCGGCTGGCGGCCGAACTGGAGCGGGACGTGCTTCTGGCCGACGCTCGCACTCAGCAGGGCCAGCGCCGCCAACTCGCCGCCGCGGCCCAGCGCACCGCCGAGAGCCGGCCCCGCATTGCTCCGCTGGTCGACGGCTGGAAGGTCGCCGGTCGGATGCTGGGGGCGGGCCAATTGGGCGGAGCCTTCTTCGATTGGTTTGCCGCGGCCGGTGGACGACTGGCCGTCTCGCTCGGCGCCGCCACCGAAGAGGGCCTCGCCGGCACGCTGGCTGCCGCCGAACTGCGCAGCGCGCTCAGGGCCTTGGCTCCCGACCTGGCCCGCTCCAGCCAGGCCCTGTCCCGCGCCCATGAGGTGCTGGCCGGGATGTCGGCGGGGTCGGCCGGAGTGAGTGCCTTTTGCAGTGTGATCGATCCGGCCCGCGACACGCTGCGGCTGTCGGCGGCCGGCGCGGTGCGCGTGCTCGTCTGCGATGGGAGCGGATGGAGCATGCTGGGGGATCCCGCGCCGGCGCTGGGCAGCCTGGAACCGGTGTCAGCGGTCGAGTTGTCGCGCCGGCTGCGGCCCGGCGCCCTGCTGGCCGCGCTGGCTGTCGGCGGCGTGGCTCCCAGCGCTACTGACTGGGGCCAGACGGTCGCCGCCCTGGCCGGCGCGCTACCCGGCGAGCGGCCGCGGTGCATCGAAAAGTTTGCCGACTTCGCGGCCCAAAACCTGGGGAGCCGCATGCCGCCGACCCTGGCCAGCCGCGACGGAGCGTTGGTGCTGATCGAGCGCGCGTAGGCAGCCGACGGCGGGCTCGCAGTGGCGGCCCAGTCGCCTGCGCCGAGCGGCCTGTTTGCGGCCCGGCCGGTCAACTTGACGGCCGGCTCAAATGTCTTAGACTCGGTGAGAGCACTAATTTCCCGCGGGAATGGCGAAATTGGCAGACGCGCCAGGTTGAGGGCCTGGTGGTAGCAATACCGTGCAGGTTCAAATCCTGTTTCCCGCACTCGGGCTGTTTGGGAGCTGGCCGAATCTGAACCTGGCTCCCTTATCTGCGCCGCGCAGCGCGCGGTTGCCACCATCTGGTTGGATCTGGGCGCCGCCGTCCCTGCAACGCGTTCGGACAGGCGGCGCGGCGCCCGCCCGACTGGCTATCGGCTGCAGATTGTCCTCTGCAGCGCCTCCGTCTTGGCGAGCATCCGCAGCGCGTCGAGCTTACGCCCCCCCAAGGCAGGGGAACAGTGGACGGTGCGACGGCGATTCGCGTCGCGCTGCGTTAGACGCCGGCTGCCAGTGCCATTGCCTGCTCGATCCGAACGGGATAAAGCCTGGAAAAATTCAGACTGGATGCTTGACGAATTGGCCGGCGGAGACGATCATGAGGTGGTGGTTCTGGAAAAGGAACGTATTTGTCGGCGATTCGTGGTTGGTACGCTACTGAGATTTGAAAAAAGGTTGCTCGGTGTTTCTGCGAAAAAACGCAGTGGCCCTCAGCAACCTTTTTTCGTTCCTATCGCGAGGTGACGCTCAGGTCCGGGCATTCGCACTCGGCCTGTGCATGGGTTGGTTTTGCTCTTCGCTGCATTTGTGGTCACTGTCGTGCGCCGGTTTATGCTCGCGAGTGGGGCACGAAAACTTTGCAGCTGAGGACTAACATTCAAGCCTGGCGCCCGTGTGGATGATCCGCCGGGGCAGGGATTGTATTTACGCTCGCAGAGGACTCGCGTCGGAAGATGGTTCCGGCCTTGGTCTCGGCGAGAGATGTTGCGGTGACCACGAGTTGTGTGGCATCAGCTTCCCGCTATGCCGGTCGTCGGATCAACGCAACGTTGTGTGGGCGGTAACTGGGGCCAGCGCACGGGCCTGAGAGTAAGCCCAAAGCGAGAGTAGTGACGAGACGTGTGCGACGGGTGTGTGCGGCCAATAACAGAAGTTTTTATCGTTGTTGTGAAATAATACTTTACAAATCACTTTCACCTTTTTGCCTTCGGGAGTTTCACCATGTTCCAAGCCAAGAACTTGTGCTTCGCAATCGCCATGGCCGCACTCGTCGCCGTCAATTCCGCCTCGGCCGCGGTTATCGAGACCGACTCGTACAGCAGCACCGGTTTCGCGGTTTCGAACACGGACCTCATCAACGGGGTTCTGCCCACTTCGATCTCCGGCACGGCCGATCAGGAAGGACTGGGCACTGATACGACCGGCACGGCACTAACCAACGGGCAGTTTGGCCCTGCGGGGCTGATCAGCCCGGGTACCAATCCGGACGTCACGATCATGAATAACGGGGCGTCGGTGGTCTACAACTTCCCAACCAATTACATCGCCGAAATCGACACCTACACCGGCTGGCGCGACACTGGCCGTGCGCAGCAAAATTACACCGTCGAGGTTTCGACGGACCATGGAGCGACCTTCTCCCCGCTGTTTTCGGCGAATTCGGGAGACTCGGCACAAGACATCAAGGTTGCCCTGACCAGCAGCACGGGCGGACCGCTCGCCTCCGGCGTCAACGCGATCGAATTCCTCTTCCCCAACACGCAGAACGGCTACGTTGGCTACCGCGAGATCGACGTCATCAAGTACACCCCGGAGCCGTCGTCGCTGGTCCTGTGCGGACTGGGTGCCCTGGGGCTGATGTTCGTCGCCCGTCGCCGCCGCCAAGCCTAGAACCCTGTCCAAACTGGAAAAGCCCCCGCCGAAACGCTGGGGTTTTTTCATGCGCCCGCGGGAGTCCGCGGCGTGCTCACGGGCCTGGCCACGCATAAAAACTCAAATATCGATTTGACACCGACCGTCCCCCGCGCGACGATGCATGTCGTCGGCCCGCCCACTGGGCTGATTTTGTCTGGCCTCTTTCGCCTGTGCTAATGCGCTGAAAAAAGCCGCCTGCCGTTTCGACCCTCCGGGTTGAACGCTTGAGCGGCTTTGCTCATTTCCTGCTGCCCTTCGCAGCCGCGCATGAAGCCCGCTCCGGCACTGCGCCGGATACGTTGCTATCGCAATCCCGGCGCCGCGCGCTGCGCAATCGTTTGGGTGCTCTGCTCGCAATTGGTTCCGCACTTTCTCGTCTCACACTTTTGCCTCGGGGAGATCCGCCATGTTTACGAACCAGATCCGTTCGCTGCAAGTTGCCGCTTTGATGTTCGCTTCGCTCGCGCTGGCTTCTCCGGCCGCGGCAACGCTGGTCGACGCGTTCAACGGTGCGCCGTCGGGCGGCGACCTGCGCAACGATCCGTACCCCCAGGCCGGCTACGGTTTCTACACGACCGCCACCGGCGGCAAGCAGGTGAACGAACTGGGCTTCTGGGTTGCGCCCCAGGTGACGGGCGCGCCGGGTGTCCTGGCGGCGTCGCACGAAGTCGGGCTGTACGACTACAACGGCAACAACTACACGCTCCTGGCCTCGGCGACCGTGCCGGCCGGATCCGTGGCCGATGCCAACGGTTACGCCTGGGCGAGCATTCCCACGATCACGCTGACCGACACCCGACAGGGCGCGGACTATTACATCGTCGAAGCTTCGCAAGGCGTCGATACCTGGACGCCCAACTTCGGTTCGATTACGCACCCGGTGCTCGATCCGAGCTTTGGCACGCTCACCGGCAATGGGCCGATCGCGTCCACTCCGTTTCCGGCGGTCGGCGGAACGACGTCGGTTGTGTTCCAACTGGGCAACGGCGGCTACGTGGGGGGCAACATCGGCTTCCTGGCCACGCCGGAACCCGCTTCGCTTGCGCTTGCCCTCGTCGGCGCGCTCGGCCTGGCGCTCGTTGCTGCGCGCCGCCGCTGACCTGACGCACGGCCAGGTGGCCTGAAAACTTCCTTGCCAATTGCCGGCTAATCGCTAAGATTGGCCCCGTTGACGGCAGCCAGCAGTCCGGCTGACGGCGCTTTTTTAAGCCGCCGGCGGCCGCGACCGGCCAGTCACCCCAGCGCGGCATCTGAACCACAGAGCCCGCAGTCGAATGCTCCCACAAGGCGCATTCGGCTGCGGGTTTTTTCGTTTTCCCCTCCCGGCCGAGCGCGCCATGAAAATCGCCCTGCTTCGAATCGCCGCGTGCTTGCTCTGGGTCTGCCTGGCGGCGCCGGCGGCACTGGCGCAGGGGCTGATCGAGTTCGTGCAGCCGAACTGCCCGGCCTGCCGGCAAGTTGAGCCGGCGGTCGAGCGGCTGGAGCGCTCGGGAGCGCGCGTCGTGCGCTACCGGGCGAGCGAGGCGGATCCGGTCTGCCGGACCTTGGGCATCCGCACGACGCCGGCGTTCATCGCCGTCGATCGCCAGGGCCGCGAGGTCGAGCGGCGGGTCGGCGTGGTCGACAGTGCCGCCCTGCAGGCGCTTTGGCGGCGGGCCCTGACCGCACCCTTGCAGCGCACGGGCAAACCGGTCCTGCACCGCAATCCGGTCCAAACGACACCCACTCTCCCACCATCAAGGAGGAACTATGACTGCCGAATTGAAGTTGCTGCCCTCGACGACGCTGCCTGCCGCGACGATGCCCTATGTGCAATGGGCGCTTGGTCACTGGCAGCAGATTCCGCAACTCGCAGGAGACGTGGTGGCCGTGGAGTCGGCTGCCGGACTCGAGGCCCGGTGGGCTGCGGCCAAGACCGCGGGCGATTTGTTGGTGTCGATCCTGGCGGACTTTCCGCTGGCCGCTTCGCCCGCCGCGCCCGCAGGGACGGCGGGGTCGCAGCCGGTCGAGCGGCGCGCGGGCCCGGTCGGAGCCAACGGGCAGATCATCGGCCTGCTGCTCCAGAACCTGCCGCAGATCCTGGCGTTCATCCAGCAGATCGTTCCGCTGTTCAAGGGCCCGGCGGCCTAGCGGCTGGGTGGTCACCCGCCCTCCGTGGGGCGCCGCGTTTGTTGGCTCCGTTCGGTCCCCAATCACGAATCCTCGAACCCCCGGTCGCCCATGACTGTCCAGCGAAAACTCGGCAAGCTGCCGCCGCGGCACGATCCGCGGACCTTGCGTTTTGCCCGTTACACGAGTGCCCAGCTGCCGCCGCCGCCGGCGAGCGTCAGTTGGTCGACCAAGGCCGGCGGTCCGTGGGGCATGATGCTCAACGACACGATTGGCGATTGCACCTGCGCGGCCGCCGGCCACGCGATTCAAAACTGGACGGCCAACACGGCCACGGAAGTGACGCTGCCCGACAGCGACATCCTGACGGCCTATTCCGCGGTGAGCGGCTACGACCCGGCAACCGGCGCCGGCGACAACGGCGCGGTCGAGATCGACGTGCTCAACTACTGGCGGACCGCGGGCGTGGGCGGCCACAAGATCGGGGCCTACGCGGCCGTGCACCCGCAATCGCCGCGCGAAGTGCAGGAGGCGATCTGGCTGTTCGGCGGCGTGTACATCGGCGTGGGTTTGCCGCTCGCGGCCCAGGATCAGCAGGTCTGGTCGGTGCCGAGCTTCCACTTCCCGGCGCTGCATCCCAGCTGGGCGCCCGGCTCGTGGGGCGGGCATGCCGTGTACGTGGTCGACTACGACCCCCAATTCCTGACCTGCATCAGTTGGGGAGCCGAACAAAAAATGACCTGGGCCTGGCTGGCCATGTACTGCGAAGAAGCCTACGCCATCGTGTCGGCCGAATGGGTCAGCGGCGCCGCCGCCGCGCCGAACGGCTTCGACCTGGGCGCACTCAACGCCGATCTGCAGGCGATCGGCAGCCAGTAAGCCGCGGCAGCAAGCGCCGTGTTATGCGAGCGCGGGAAGGCGGGCGAAAGGAATCTGTTTCGAACGCGGGACGGTGTTAATCGAGGGCAGGCGTTATGAAACCTTTGGGCACGCTGCGAAACGAGTTCGTCTGGCTGACGCTGGGGCTGCTGGCGGCGCCGATGCCGCTCGCGGCCCAAACGCCGGCCCAAACGGCGGCAACGCCCGACCCTCTGGCCAGCCGAGTCGAGCTGGGGCGCAAGCTGTTCTTCGATCCGCGGTTGTCTGTCGACGGCAGCACGTCGTGCGCCAGTTGTCACGATCCGGCGCACGGCTGGGCCGACGGACGCCGCGTGGCGATCGGGCGGATCCGCGCGGGTCGCGGCTTGCCCGGCGTGCGCAATACGCCTTCGATCCTCAACGCGGCATTTCAGGACGGCCCGCAATTTTGGGATATGCGTGCCCGGTCGCTGGCCGAGCAATCGACCCAGCCCCTGGCCAATCCGCTGGAAATGGGCCCGCAAACGATTGGTCAGGTGCTCGCCCGGATTGGGCGGATTTCCGGTTATCCGCCGCTGTTTGCCGCCGCCTTTGGCACGCCCGAGGTTTCCGAGCCGCGGCTGGCCGCGGCACTGACGACGTTCGAGCGCACGGTGACCGCCGTCGACGCGCCCGTCGACCGCTATCTGGCCGGCGATCACGCTGCGCTTTCGCCGGCGGCCGAGCGGGGCCTGGCCCTGTTTCAAACGCTGGGCTGCGGCGCGTGTCACCAGCCGCCGCTGTTTCGCGACGGCCTGGCGCACAACAACGGCTTTGCAGCCCGCGCCGCCAGGCCCGACTCGGGTCGGGCTGCGATCATCGGCAACGGGCCCGGCGATGTCAACCTGCGGGCGTTCAAAACGCCGTCGCTGCGCGATGTCGCGCGCACGGCCCCTTACATGCACGATGGCAGCCTGCCGGCGCTGGCGGACGTGATCGAGCATTACAACGCGGGGGGGCAATTCGTTCGCGGCGGCGCGACCCAGCGCGACCCGCTGGCCGACCGGCGGATTCGCCCGCTGGGTCTGCAAGCGAGCGAAAAAAGCGACCTCCTGACGTTCCTGGTCGAAGGACTGTCGAGTTCGGGCTATCCGCTGATCTCGCCGCCGGTGCTGCCATGATTCGCACGACCGTATATGCCTGGCTGAGCGGCATGGGACTGGTGTTTGCGGCCGCTGCTTTGACGCCCCAGAGCGGTTCGCCGCCGGCCAACCCGCGCGGCACACTGGTGGCCGCGGCGACGCCGGGCGTCGAGCCCTTGCCGGCCGGACGGCGGCTCGCGGCACTGGACGAACCGCTGCCCGCGGCGGCTCCTCCGCAACCGGCGGTGCCCGAACCGCCGCCCGCGGCGCCGCTAACACCCGCCGTAGTGATACCGGCCGCAGTAACACCGGCGGCAGTGACACCGGCGGCAGTGCAATTCGACGGCGTGTCGCCTTCGCAAATCGTCGGCGACCGGGTGAATTTGAATCTGGCGACGTCCGGCAATATCACGTCGTACACGTGGACGGTGATGCCGCCGGGCACGGTGGGCATGAAGGTCTATGAAGGGGGCGCGAAAGCCGACTTCACCAGCCGTTTTCCGGGCACATACGTGTTCCTGGTTGCGGTGGCCGGCAGCGACGGCTCGGTGGCCCAAGCCTATCACACGCTGGAACTGCGTGCCGATTGTCCGCCGCCGGCGCCGAACACCGGCGCTGCGCCTGCAGCCGCCCCCGTTACGGGCGCAACGGCGCCGGCCCTCACGGCCCTTGCTGCGGCAGCGCCGCAGGCAACAGCCGCCGACCCGAGCGCGCTGGTGAGGCAGTGGGCCGCGGAAGTGAAATCGCCACGCCGCCGGGCCGAGCAGTTGCAAATTGCCAGTGGCTTTCGACAGGCGGCCGGGGCGATCGACAGCGGCCTGTTTGCCGGCGGAGATTTGTTCGCCCGCACCAAGGGCTTGTGCCTGCTCGCGCTCGGTGGAGACGCAGGAGCCTGGGGGCCCTGGTTCGATCAGGTGGAAGAACTGTACCGCGAGTTCGGCCGGCTCAAGCTGATCGGCACGCCGGCCAACTTTTCGGCGGCCAACAAGAGCGTGGCCCGGGCGTTGGAAGCCGGCGAGTGACGGCTCGCGGTGGGCGCGAGCCGCTTCGTCGCGCGAGTGCCGTGTCGTGTGTCACCCCGCTGCGAGTCCGGCGGGCAGCGGTGAGCGATTGGTTTTTGTTTTTCGTTTTTCTCGAGGAGTGAGCAATGAAACGATTTCTTGTCCTGTCGTGCCTAGCGGCGAGTGTGTTGAGCGTCGGCAGCTCTGCCGAGGCGCAAATCTTGCGTCGGCGTCTGGCGGGTGGTTGCGGAACATCGAACGGCTGCAGCGTGAGCTCCGGCGGCTGCAACGTTAGCGCCGCGCGCGGTTGCAATCTGTCGGCCGTCCAGCCGGCGAGCGTGGCAGTGCCTCTGCAAGCAGCGCCCCTCCAAGCAGCGCCCCTCCAAGCAGCGCCCCTCCAAGCGGCGCCCTTCCAAGCGGCGCCAGCTCAATTTGCACTGGGCCAGTCTGCGCCGGCGAGCAGCCGGGGCGGTTCGGCCGTGGAGGATCTATTTCGGCGGGCGGCCGGCTGCCCGGGCGGCGCTTGCCCGCTGGAGCCGCAATCCGCGCCGCCGGCGCCTGGGGCAAGTTCGGCACCGCTATCGGCGCGGATCGAGCTCGACACCCGCCAGGCAATGGCCTTCTGCTCGCTGCCCGCCTTGGCGTCTGGCCCCGGCGTGCCCGGCGGCGATGTACACGGCGGCGAAGTGCAGAGCCGCGCTGCGGCGCAGCCGACGAGTGGCCATTGGTCGCAGCTGGTAGGAGCGTTTCGCTAAGGGCGCGAGCCGAACGCGCCCGGGCGTTTTCAAGTTTTGTGTCTGCTTGGTTTTTCGAACCGACCTTCTCGGTTCCTGGTTTCCAATTTAAAGGATGCTGACCATGCGAGCGTCGAATGTCTTGTTATCGATGGTGTTCCTGTCGAGTTTTGCAGCGGTGGCAATGGCCTGTCCGCCGACGCCCGCTCCGGCCCCGGCGCCGGCGGTGAACATTGCCGTGCCTGCGGCTCAGGCGTTCGCCCAGGCGGGCACGGCGGCGAGCGTGCCCTGCGTTTCGCTGCCGGTTGTCGCTGCGCCCGTGTTTGTGCCGCAGCCGGCCGCGGTGGCCATGGCCGAGCTGCCCCTGGCGGTTCAATCGGTGGCGGCACAGACGGTGGCCGTGCAGCCGGTTTCTGTGGTCAGCACGTCGAGTCGTTGCCGCACTGGTCTGTTGGCCGATTTGCGGCTGGCACACCAGGCGGCCCGAACGGCCCGCAAGGCCGTACTGAGATCGCGCTGCGCCGGAAGCACGGCCGTCAGCCAGGCCATCGCGGTGCAGCGAAATTAACGTTACGGCGTGTGATTCGCCACCGTCGCAGCCGGCTGCGCGCGGACATCGTGCGCGGCAGGGCTGCGGCGGGGGGGCGAGGCAGCGGCTCCGGCATAATCGTTGCAAAGCGACTGGCCGGACCGCGTCGAGCGAATTTGCGGCAAGATGCCGGCGGAACTTGAGCCGATTTCTCGAAACCAGGCCATGAGGTGCTAAATTTTCCAGTGGCGGATGCGCCGGCCGTCGTTGTGTGCCAGGCGGCCCGGGAACGTCGCCGCGCGAGCCTGAATTCCGGCCCTGAGACAACTCCGATGAATTGCCACGAACTGGCCGAACGGATCGAGGAGCTGCAGCCCGGGGCGGTGCCGCGCGACGTGGCACGGCTCTGCCTGCTGTTGAGCAATTTTGCCGACGACCTGGATGCGCTGGGCGACGAGTACAGCCTGGCCCAGGCCTGGTACGACATGGGCCTGCGCATTCAGGCCGCCACCGATCAGCACGCCGCCATGACCGACGAGCTGGAGCGGCTGGCCGAGAGCGATCCCAAGCAATTCACGCCCGAACAGATCTGGATTCTCATCCGGGCGATCAAAGTGCAAAGCCAGGTTTTGCAGCTCTACGTCGGGCCGTCGACGCCCGAGTTGTAGAGGCGCTCAGCGGTTTGGTTCGGGTCCGCCAAGGCGCCTGCTCTGTCGCGCCCGCCGCGCCGCTCAAAGGATCCAGATGCTGGCGATCGTAAAGTAAATGATGATCCCGGTGACGTCGACGAACGTGGCCACGAACGGACTCGAGGCATAGCCCGGGTCGAAGCCCATCCGCTTGAACAACAGCGGCAGCATGGAACCGACCAGGGTTCCCCAGACGCAAATCAGGGCCACGGCCTGCGATATGACGAGCGCCAGGCTCAAAGGCTCGGCGACGCCCAGCACGTCGGTCGGCGTGAGCCAGGCGCGGACGAAGCCGATGGCCCCCAGCGTCAGCCCCAGGGCCAGGCCCATCAGCATCTCGTGCCGCAGCACGCGCCACCAGTCGTTCAGCTGCACCTGCCCCAGCGCCATGGCCCGGGTGATCAGCGTGGCGGCCTGCGAGCCGGAGTTGCCGCCGGTGGAAATGCAGAGTGGCACGAAGAGGCTGAGCACGAGGACTTTTTCGATGGCATGCTCGAAGTGGGCCAGGGCCGTGAAGGTGAACAATTCGGCCACGAACAAGCAGGACAGCCAGGCCGCCCGCTTGCGCCAGATCGTGGTGAAATCGGCCTCGAGGTAATCCTCGACGAGCGGCTCGACGGCACCCATGCGGTGGACGTCTTCGGTGGCTTCCTGGCGCACGATGTCGATCACGTCGTCGTGCGTGATGATGCCCAGCATGTGATGTTCTTCGTCGACCACGGGAATGGCGTGCAGGTCGAACTTGGCCACCTTTTGCGCGACCTGCTCCTGGTCGTCGGAAACGTCGACCGTCACGAGCTCGCGATCCATCAGCTCGTCGATCAGCAAGTTGGGCTTGCCCATCACCTCGACCAGTTGCCGCGCCGAGACCAGCCCGCGCAGATGGTCCTCCGGATCGACGATGTACACGTAGTAGATCGTTTCCAGTTCTTCGGACTGCTTGGCCACCTGGTCGAGCGCTTGCCGGACCGTGAGCCCTTCCGGCAGGCGGGCGAATTGGGTGGTCATCATCGCGCCGGCCGTGCCCTCGGGATACGAGCGCAAGCGGAGGATGTCGCGGCGGTCGAGCGCCGGCACGTAGGGCAGCAATTGCTCGACGAACTCCGGATTGACGCTCCGCAGAATGTCGACGCGATCGTCGGCCGGCAATTCGCCGATCAGCTGACCGATCTGCGTGCGGTCGCTGTTCTCGATGATTTCGACCTGCTTGTCGCGATCCAGATAGCCGAAGATCTCGGCCCGGGTCGACGGATCGGCGTGCACCAGCACTTCCCAGGCCTCGGCCCCGGTCAGCCCCTCCATGAACTCGGCGGTGCGGGCCGGGTGCAAGGCCAGCGAGAACTCGCGCATCTCGTCCGTGTTGTTTTCGGCGAGCATCGCGCGCAGCTCGGGCAGATAGAGCGTATTGGTCATCGCGGCAATTACTCGAGCGAAGGTTGAGGCAATCCGGAGCCCGGGCCGGCAACTCGCCGGGGGCGGTTCAGGCCGCCTGCGGGCAGCCGTGCTTCGGCACCGCCGCCGGGCGGCGGAGCGAATCCAGAGCCGAGTTTAGCACCGAGCGCGCCGATCGTCACCCGGCAAACGCTGCGCAAACAAAAAGGGGCGCCAACCGCGGTTGGCGCCCCTTGAGCTTCCGCAATGCCGCGGGCACAAGCCCGAGCGGCCGGTTATTGAGCCTCTTGCACGACGACCAATTGGTTGCCGAGCTTGCTGCGCACCCAAAGGAGCACGCCGTCTTTGAGGTTCTGGTTCTTCAGCGCCTCTTCGAACTGGGCCACATTCTTGACCGGCTTCTTGTCGACCTTGGTGATCAGCATGCCGGGCCGCAGTCCCTGGGCGGCCGCGGGGCCGCTGGGATCGACTTTGGCGATCAGCACGCCCTGGTGTCCCTTGAGGCCCAGCGATTCGGCGTCCTCGGCCGAAACGTCGGTCGCTTCCAGGCCCAGCATGCTGCTCTTGAAGCTGTCGCTCGTCGCGGACGAGTCGTCAGCTGCCGGAGCGGCCGGCTCGCCAGCCGTCGCGTCGACGGGCATGGCCTTGGCCACGACGTCGAGCGTGATGTGCTTGCCGTCGCGGACGACGGTCACCTTCTGGTGCGAGTCGACAGGCACGCGCTCGACCAGCTCTTGCAGGTCGCGCGGTCCGTGGATCTTGTGGTTTTCGAACTGGGTGACCACGTCCCCTTCCTTGAAACCGGCCGCGGCGGCCGGGGAGTTGGGCATGACTTCGGCCACCAGCACGCCTTCGCCATGCTTGACGCCCAGCTTGTCGGCGACGTTGCGGTTGACTTCCTGGATCTTCACGCCCAGGTAGGCCCGCTCGACGGCACCTTTCTTGATCAGCTGGCCCATCACCCACTTGGCCTGGTTCGAGGGAATGGCAAAGCCAATGCCCTGGTACGCACCGGTGTTGCTGGCGATGGCCGTGTTGATGCCGATCACTTCGCCTTCCAGGTTGACCAGCGGTCCGCCGGAGTTGCCCGGGTTGATGGCCGCGTCGGTCTGCAGGAACTTCGACCGCTGGACCGAGCCCAGTTCGCGTCCCTTGCCGCTGATGATCCCGGCGCTGACGGTTTGTTCCAGCTCGAACGGGTTGCCGATGGCCAGCACCCAATCGCCGATTTGCATGTTGTCCGAATCGCCGAGCGTGGCGGCGGTCAGCGAGCCGGCGCCGCGGATTCGCAGCACGGCCAGATCGGTTTGCTCGTCGGTCTTGATTTCCTCGGCCTTGAATTCGCGGCCGTCGGCCAGATGCACGGTGACTTCATCGGCACCTTTGACCACGTGGTTGTTCGTCAGCACGATGCCTGACTTGTCGACGATCACGCCGGTGCCCATGCCCTCGTGTCCGGGAATCTGCCGCGGGCCGAAATTGTCCGCGCCCTCGGGCATGCCGTCGGGGAACATGCCCTCGAACGGGGTGCCTTTGAAGGGATTGGCGCGGCCCAGCCGATTGTCCCCCTTGCGGGTGATGGCGTGGGGTCTGGCTTTGCTGCGGATGGTGACCGTGCTGGGCATGGCCACTTCGGACGCATGCCGGAAGGCGGCCGAAAGCTGCTCGGCCTGATGCACTTGCTTGGGTTTGATGATGGGGGATTCATCCTGGCCGACGGCCCGGGTTTGCCGGTAGGCGGCCGTGGCGCCGAGTGCCGAAACCAGCGCGACGGCGATCCAGCCACTAGGGCCCTGCCACGCTGCTTTGAACCGAGATTGACTGGACATGCGGAAGTCCTCCTTGAGAGCGACAGTAGATGTTTGGAGAAGTAGCGAAGGGATAGCGGGAACGCGGACTGGCCAGGTCTCTCTAATCGCCTACGCAGCCCGCTTGCGGCAGGTTCGTTGTGACCGGCACGGGCGGCAGAGAAATTTTCCTCAGGCGCCGGGCCGCGACAAGGCGAGTTTTGCCCGCCCCGGTGCCGCTAGCGGGGCCCGGCGGGCTGGTTCGGATTGACAAAAAACCCGTGTGCGACTAGGGTTATGGCGCGATTCGACGGTCGTGCGGGAAAAACCGTTGGAGCGTCGGTGGCGCAGCCGCGGCTGCGCCACCGACGCCCCGGGCGGTTCTGCCGACCGCGGCATCTGTGCCGCAAACAGTTGGTTGGGCTCGTTGCATCCGCCGGGAATCCATCGATCATGTCGCGCACCGTCCGAGAGCCGTTCACGCCGGCTCAACTGGAACAATTCGAGCGCCGCGAGCGCCGCATCGGCTATGTGTTTCGCGATAAGTCATTGCTCAGCGCGGCGCTGACGCACGCCTCGGGCGCCCTGCATCGGCTGGCGTCCAACGAGCGGCTCGAGTTTCTGGGCGACGCCATCCTGGGCGCCGTGGTCTGCGAGCTCCTCTACCAGCAATTCCCCGACTACCTGGAAGGGGACCTGACGAAGATCAAGTCGATCGTCGTCAGCCGCCAAACCTGCGCCAAGATCAGCGAAGGGCTGGGCTTGCAGGAGTTTCTCGTGCTCGGCAAAGGCATGACCACGCATCCCAGCGTGCCGCCGTCGCTGTTGGCCGACGTGTTCGAATCGCTGATCGCCGGGATCTATCTCGACGGCGGCGACCCGGCCGCGCGGGAATTCATTTCCCGCTACATGGAGCCGGAAATCGAGTTGGCCGCCACGGGCGAGCTGGGGGGCAATTACAAATCGCTGCTGCAGCAACTGGCCCAGCGCGAGAACGGCTCGACGCCGATCTACAACCTGCTCGATGAAAAAGGCCCCGATCACAGCAAGTGCTTCAAGATCGCGGCCCAGATCGGCCGCACGCGCTATCAAGGAGCCTGGGGCCGCAACAAGAAGGAAGCCGAGCAGCGGGCCGCCCGCAACGCCCTGAGCGAGATCAACGGCGAGCCCGTGCCATTTCCCTCGGATTGAACCCGCTGGCCGCTGCGGTGAAAAAGCTCAGAGCGGCGTCAACGTGCCGTCTTGCCGTGCTTCCTTGTCTTTTTGCGGCCGGTTTGTTCACCCGTCCGTGCGTTCAGGCCTCGGCTGGCTCGCCGGCTGACGGTTCAATCCAGGCGCTTCTTGCGCAGCAGCAGGCTGTTGGCGACCACCGAGACGCTGCTGGCGGCCATGGCCGCCGCGGCCGCCACCGGGGGCAGATGGATTCCGGCCAGCGGCACCAAGACGCCGGCCGCCAGCGGAATCAACAGCAGGTTGTAGCCGAAGGCCCAGGCCAGGTTCTGATGAATCGTGCGCATCGTCACCCGGGCCAGTGCGATGGTCCGGCCGACGGCGCGCAAATCGTTCCGCACGATCACGACATCGGCCGCTTCCATCGCGATGTCCGAGCCGGAACCGATGGCCATGCCCAAGTCGGCGGCGGCCAGCGCCGGCGCGTCGTTGATGCCGTCGCCGACCATTGCCACGCAGCGGCCGGCGCGCTGAAAATCTGCCACCACGGCTTGCTTGCCACCGGGCAGGATCTCGGCCCGCACGTCGTCGATGCCCGCGCTTTGAGCGATCGCTTCGGCCGTGGTGCGATGATCGCCGGTGACCATGAGCACCTGGATCCGCTCTTTTTTCAGGCTCTCGATCGCTTCGCGGCTGTGCTCGGCTAGCGTGTCGGCGAGCACCAGGACGCCCAGGAAGCGGCGATCGATCGCGACCCAGAGCGGCGTTCGGCCGGCAGCACGCAGGGCCGCGGGTTCGACGACGTCGGTCGTGGCCACTTGTTCGCCGGACAGCAAATTCTGATTGCCCACCAGGACCGTATGTCCCGCGACCTGGGCTCGAATGCCCTGGCCGGCCACGACGGCGAGTTGATCGGCTTCGGGAATCGCCAGGCCGCGGCCTTCGGCGGCCCGCACCACCGCCGTGGCCAGGGGATGCCCGCTCAGCCGTTCGGCGGCGGCAGCCTGAGCCAAGAGCTCGTCGGCGCTCGCGCCGCCGGCGGGCAAGATCTCGACCAACTGAGGCTTGCCCGTCGTGACGGTGCCGGTCTTGTCGAGCAGCACGACGTCGATGCGTCCGGCCACTTCCAGCGCGTGAGCTTGCTTGATCAGCACCCCCAGTTCGGCCGCCCGGCCGCTGGCCACAAGAATTGCGGTGGGGGTGGCCAGTCCCAGCGCGCAAGGGCAGGCCACGACCAACACCGCCACCATCGCCGAGAGTCCCAGGGGCCAATTGCCGCCGGCGAGTCCCCAGGCGAGCAGCGTCGCCGCGGCGACCAGCAACACGGCCGGCACGAACCAGGCCACCACGCGATCCGCCACGCGCTGCACTTCGGTCTTCGACTCCTGAGCCCGGCGCACCAGTTCGACCACCTGGGCCAGCGCGGTATTGCCGGCCGCCTCGGTCACCCGGGCCACGAGGGCGGCGGTCGCATTGATGGTGCCGGCGAGAATTTTGTCGCCGGGTCCTTTATCGACCGGCAGCGATTCGCCGGTCAGCCACGACTCGTCCAGGCTGGAGCTGCCGGATAAGATTGCGGCGTCGAGCGGCACGCGGTCGCCGGGGGGCACCACGATGGTTTCGCCCACGGCCACTTGTTCGATGTCGACTTTGAGCTGCTCTCGGCCGCGTACGACGATGGCCTGTCGCGGGGCCAGCGCGACGAGTTTGCGGATCGCGCTCGAGGCGTTGCGCTTGGATCGCGTTTCGAGGTATTTGCCCAGCGTGATGAAGACCAGGATCATTCCGGCGTCCATGAATTGCATGCCGTGCACGCCGTGCAGCCAATCCACTGCGCCCGATCCGTATGCGGCCAGCGTGCCCAGCGCGACCAGCGTGTCCATGTTGGCCGACAGGTTGCGGAGCCGCCGCCAGGCCCCCAGCAGGAACGGCCAGCCGATATAGAACTGCAGGGCCGTGGCCAGGGCCAACTGCAACGTGTGGCTCCAGTGCCAGGCCGTGGGAGCCAGGTGCAACGCGGCGAGCGCGCCCACGAGCGCTCCGCCGATCCACAAGCGCCGCCGCCAGGCAGCCAGCTCTAGTTCGGACCGGTCGACTGCCTCGGCGCCGCGCGTGTGCACGGCGGCTTGATAGCCGGCCTGGTCGATGGCGGCCAGAACCGCCTCGGGAGCGGTCTGCCGGGGATCGTATTCGACGGCGGCCTGCTCGGTGGCCAGATTGGCGTGCGCGCTGCGAACGCCGGGCAATTTCGTCACGGCCCGTTCGATGTTGCCGACGCAGCTGGCGCAGTGCATGCCTTGAATGTCGAGCAACAGCTCGGCCGAAGCTGGCCGATCGCGAGCAGGTTCGGAGTCCGGCCGCGGAGCCCCGGGCGCTGCTGCGACTGGCGAGCGCGGGGCTTGCGGTGGGGACGGCAAGGCGGCGACCTGGGCGCCGGCCGGCTGAGACCCAGTGGCCGCATCCGGCACACGATATCCGGCTGCGGCCACGGCAGCGGCCAGACGCTCGCGCGTTGCCAGTCCGTTGGACGTTACGACCACGGCGCGGTGATCGGCGAGGCTGACGTCGGCCGATTGAACGCCCGGCACCCCGGCCAGCGCGCGCGTCACGCTGGCCACGCAATGCTCGCAAGTCATGCCTTCAACGGGCAACTCGATTTTCATCCGTCGGATCCCCCCGGTTATTACGAGGGATTATACGCCGGCGGTCGAGCCGCCAGTGCTGCGGCGGGCGCGGGGCGCGCCGAGCCGGATGGATAACCCGGGGCGCCGTCGCCGGTTCAGGCGTATTTCTTGACGGCCTTTTCGATCGCGTCCGAGGCCTTGGCCAGGTCTTCCGGAACCATCACCGGGTGGATCGAGACGGCGGCGCTAAAGGCCAGAAACCAGGGCTCGCAGAGGGCCGGAATCTGCGCGGCATCTTGCATCTCGAAGAACAAGTAGCCCGTGCGCTGGCCGTCGCTGTCGGAAAAATAGGCCGCCTGGGGCTTCATGTCGGCCAGGATGGATTGAATCGTGCTGCCGAGCTTGCCGGCCTTGGCCGCCGCGTTGCCGGTTTCGACCGGGATGTTGACCTTCATCAAGAATCGCATCGCACGCCTCCGTGAACGCTGGGGTTGGAGTTCAAGAGCCTATCCGAGGACCGTCTCGCAGGGGGGCAGTCCCGTATTGCTCCGTGGACTGCGCAAAACCGCTCGCAGTCGCCGCCGCTTCTCGGGTTGAGTTCAAGCCGTATGGCATTAACTTAAGGTCGATTCGGATCTGCAGGAGGCGACTCCGATCGCCGACTGCCTCGAAACGGGTGCAACGAATCGGCGATCGGAGTCGCCTCCTACATTTCGTGAGTGAGCGCCATTCGGGTTTAAGCCGACTCATTCGCCGGGCCACATCGTAGCAGACTTCGCCGCAGCGCGTAGTAGTTCGGCCGGCCAGGAGAGCCAGGCAATCGGCGAGAGAACTCTGGCGAGCGGCTGGGCGCAAAAAAAACTGCCCCGGCGCTCGTTGCGCCGGGGCAGTTTGCAGAACGTGCCGCAGGACCGGCCGCAGCCGGCCAGGGGCATGAGTTAGAGGACGTCCGGAATCACGACCGGCTCGCCGCCGGCCCGGGTGACCAGCTGCATGTACAGCGACGGATCGATGTCTTCGGTGATCGAATGGACCGAAGCGTCGCAGGCCAGGTGGATGACCACGCCGCCGCTATGATCGCTGCTCGGACCCCATTGCCAGGGACCGGTGAACGAAGGTAACCCCGCCGACACGCCCGAGCTGGTCAAGTAGACGGTCGTCGGCGTTGCCGGCCGGGGCCCGACGTTCAGGGCCGAGGTGCCGCCGGCGCCCGCCTGCCAGAAACCGGTCGTGGGAGCGGTCGTCGATTTCTGCGGCTGGACACTGGCATTCGGGTTGTAGGCCACGGTCCAGGCGACGGTGCCGTCATACCACGAGTTGACGCACTGCTCCTTGGTTTCGCAGACGATCAGCGTCTTCGACGTGCCGTCGAGAACCGACTTCATGTTCAAGCCGTAAGGAGGCGAGCCGGTGAGCGACGGAACGAGCACGCCGTTCGGCGTATCCAAATTGGCGGTGGCGACCGCCGTGCCCATGCAGCCGATGTGCGTGGCGGCCAGGGCCACGTAGTTGGTGATGCCCACGCCGAGGGCCGGCGCGGTGGTGACGGCCGTGTAGCCGGCTTGCGGCTGCGATGCCGAAGACAGGCCCTGGCCGATCGAGGGAATCGAGTTATAGTTGTTGCCGCCGAAGCTCGGACAGGCGACTTCGTCGAGCGTGACGCAAGACACGTTGATCGTGTTGTTGCTCACCGACGTGACGATGGCGCCGCTGAAGGCCGGCGTGCTGAACTTCGTCGTCGCGTTCGAGATCGTCAGGTAGAGCACGTTCTCTTCGATGTAGGGCAGAATCTTGACGATCCAGCTGAATCCGGCGCCTTCGCTGAACGACGGGCTGGGCGCTGCACCCAGGTAGCTCGCTTGCGAGCCGGGGGACGTCCCATAGATGCCGGTGTAGCCCTTCAGGTTGCCCTGGTTGGCCACGGCCGGGAAGCGCTTGAACACATCGTGATGGTTCTGCAATCCCAGGCCCAACTGCTTGACCTTGTTCACGCACTGATTCCGCCGTGCAGCTTCGCGGGCCGCCTGAATGGCGGGCAACAACAGGGCGATCAACACGCCGATAATGGCGATGACCACCAGCAATTCGACGAGGGTAAAACCTCGCCTGCCACGTGAGACCAACATAGACACCTCCGGAAGAAAGAGAAGAAAAGAATGAATGCGACGTTCGGCCGTCGCGATCGCCCACAGCTTCGAAGGAAATTCGAGAGCTAAAGCCTGGAAAAGAACTTGCAGGATCCTAACATATCTGCCTACGCGTTGCAACTCCCCCCTTTCAGGCAATTTACGGCCAGCGGCCGACCGGCTCGCGGGGCCCCCTGGCGACCCGGGAGTGACATGCCGCTGACACTCCAGCTGAACCACCCAAACAGCCCCCTAACGGCCGCCTGACAAAGCGATCTCGTCGGCGACGGCCTCGGGGTCGAAGGCACCGTCCAGAGCGACGCGGCGGCATTCGCTCAGACTGCGAAACCAGGTGAGTTGCCGTTTGGCGAATTGCCGGGTCCGAGTTTTGACCAGGGCGATGGTCTGCTCCCGGGTCAGCTGGCCGGCCAGATGTTGCCGGACTTCCCGATAGCCGACGGCTTGCGAAGCCGTGCGCCCCCAGGCCAGGCCGGCCGTCTCGAGCGCGCGGACTTCCTCGACCAGCCCGGCGGCGAACATCGCGTCGACGCGGCGCTCGATGCGCTCATAGAGCACGGCCCGGGGCCAATCCAGCACGAACACCAGGCACTGTTCGGCAGGGCGCGCCTGATCGAACTGCTGTTGCCAGGCGCTGATCGGCCGACCGGTCTTGGCGAACACCTCGATCGCGCGGACGATGCGCCGGGCGTCGGCCGGCGGCAGCCGGCCGGCAGCGACCGGGTCGATGGCGGCCAGACGCTCGTGCAAGGCGGCAGCGCCGTGGGCCTGGGCAAAATCGGTAAGTTCGCGGCGCAACGGCCAATCGGCCGGCGGACCGACGAACAGGCCGCGCAGCAGGGCCTTGAGATACAGCGGCGTGCCGCCGACGAACAGCGATTCGTGGCCCCGGGCTGTGATTTGCGCGACGCACTCTTCGGCCGCGGCGACATAGCGGGCCACGCTGAACTCTTCGCCCAGCTCGATCAAATCGAGCAAATGGTGCGGCACGGCCGCGCGCTCGGCGAGCGTCGGCTTGGCGGTGCCGATCTCCAGGCCGCGGACCAGCGCCATCGAATCGAGCGAGAGGATTTCGGCGCCCAGCGCCGGGCCAGCGCCACCCCGACGGCCGTCTTGCCGCTGGCGGTCGGGCCGGTCAAGAACCAGCAGTCAGCCGGCCGTCGCGAAGCGGACATCGCTGGGGAACTTTCCTGGCACCTGGAGCACTCGAGCCAACTTGCCCCCAGTGTAGCGGGGTCGATTGGGTCTGCCGCACGCGGGAACCGACAGGCGGCGTTTGTTTCCGCGGCTTTTTCCGGTCGCTTTTTCTTGCTACCGATGCGCAATCGCTGTTATATTCATAGATTAAGTCAAGGCCCGGCGCCCTGCAGGGACTGGCCGACCGATTGTTCCCCGCCTTGGACCATCCTACCCGCCTGGTTGGCAGCGCAGCCGGAATTGGCCGCCGCGCTGGGGGCGACAGAGCTTCCCGCTGTACGCGTCATCCGGCTCACGAGCCAGCTTTTCGACGAGGATCCCCGAGCGATGACAAGCCGCCCGATTGCGGTCGAGAAAATGCTGAACCCCAGGACCAGGGCCACGCTTGCCTGCGCCTTCGCGGTCGTCGCCCTGGCAAGTTGGCCGGCAGCCCGCGCCGGCGCTGCCGACGCTCCCGCCGCGGCGGCCGACGCCGCGGTGAGCTATTTCCGCCAGGTGCGGCCGATCTTTCAAACCCATTGCCAGGGCTGCCACCAGCCGGCCAAGCCGATGGGCGAACTGGTGATGACCCATTTCGACGGCCTGCTCAAGGGAGGCGAGAGCGGCGAGCCGGCCGTCGTGCCTGGCAAGCCGGAAAAGAGCAACCTGCTGGCTCAGATCACGCCTCGGGATGGCAAGGCCGAAATGCCCAAGGATCGGGACCCGCTGAGCGAAACGGATCTCAAGTTGATCCGCCAGTGGATTGCCGAGGGGGCCAAGGACGACACGCCCATGTCGGTCCGGGCGGTGATCGATATGCAGCATCCGCCCAGCTACGAGGGAGCGCCGGTCATCACGTCGCTCGCCTTCTCGCCCGACGACTCGCTCCTGGCGATCTCCGGCTATCACGAAGTGCTCGTCTATCGAGCCGACGGCTCGGAGCTGGTGGCCCGGCTGGTCGGCCAGTCGGAGCGGATTGAATCGGCCGTGTTCTCGCCCGACGGCAAATCCTTGGCCGTGACGGGCGGCTCGCCGGGGCGGCTGGGCGAAGTGCAGATCTGGGACGTCGCCGAGCGAAAGCTGAAGCTGTCCGTGCCGGTGACGTACGACACGGTCTACGGCGCCAGCTGGTCGGGGGACAACTCGAAAGTCGCCTTCGGCTGCGCCGACAACACCGTCCGGGCGATCGACGTGGCGACGGGCAAACAGGTGCTTTACCAGGGAGCCCACAGCGACTGGGTGCTCGACACGGTCTTCTCGAACGACTCGACGTATGTCATCTCGGTCAGTCGCGACCGCTCGATGAAGCTGATCGAAGTGGCCACGCAGCGGTTCGTCGACAACATCACCAGCATCACGCCCGGCGCGCTCAAAGGGGGCCTGGAGGCGGTCGATCGCCGCCCGCAAAAGGACGAGCTGCTGATCGGCGGCGCCGACGGCGTGCCGAAAATCTACAAGATGATCCGCACGCAAGCCCGGCAGATCGGCGACGATTTCAATCTGCTCAAAGCCTACGAAGCCGTGCCGGGCCGGATTTACGACGTGGCGTTCAATCCCGACGGCAGCCGCTTTGCCGTCGGCAGCAGCCTGGACGGCACGGGCGAAGTGCGGATCTACGAGACCGACAGTGGCAAGCTGCTGCACAAGCTGCCGCAGCAGGGGGCCATTTTTGCCGTCACGTTTTCGGCCAATGGCAAGACGCTGGCCTCGGCCGGATTCGAGGGCCTGGTCCGGCTGAACGACGCCGAGACCGGGGCCTTGGTGCGCGAGTTTGCTCCGGCGCCCTCGCGCCGGGAAAAGTGGTGGCCGCAGCCGGACCCTAACACTGCAACCAACATCCGGCCCCCTCGACTGCGGGAAGAGTGAAGAACTGCCGGCACGCGATCAATTCGGGTGCCGCATCCTCGAACCAACGGAATGCAAGAGCATGAATCGAATCTGCTTTGCTTTGCTCGGGCGACGGTCGATCGCGCTGGCCTGCCTAGGGTTGGCCTGGTTTGGGCTGGCCGTGTTGCCGGCCGCCGTGTCGGCCGCGGACGCGCCAACTAAACCCCTGGAAACGGCCAAACCGAAAGAAACGTTGCCGGCCGGCATCCAGGTTACGGCGGTCGAAATCCAGCCCGAGTCGATCGAGCTGACGAACCAATACGCCTACGCCCAGGTGCTGGTCACGGGCCGGCTGGCCGGCGGCGAGCAAATCGACCTGACGCGGATGGCCCAGGTGAGCGGGGCGGGCAATCTGGTGACCGTGTCGCCCAGCGGCGTGGTGCGTCCCAAGCAGGACGGCAGCGGCGAGCTTGTCTGGACCGTGGCCGGGCGAACGCTCAAGCTGCCGCTGCGGGTCTCGAACCTGGCCGGCCCGCACGCGGTGAGTTTCGTCCGCGACGTGATGCCCACGTTGGGCAAGATGGGCTGCAACGCGGGCACGTGCCATGGTTCGCTCAACGGCAAGAATGGCTTCAAGCTCTCGCTTCGCGGCTATGATCCGCTGTTCGACTATCGAGCCCTGACCGACGATATTGCCGGCCGCCGCTTCAATCGGGCGGCGCCGGATCAGAGCCTGATGCTGCTCAAGCCCTCGGGCGCCATTCCGCACGTGGGCGGCGTGCTGACGCATCCGGGCGAGCCGTATTACGAGCTCTTACGGGCCTGGATTGCCGGCGGCGTGAAGCTGGATCTGGACGCCCCGCGCGTCACCCGGATCGAGCTCTGGCCGAAGAACCCGATCGTGGCCACTCCCGGCATCACTCAGCAGATGCGCGTGCTGGCCACCTACAGCGACGGCCAGGTGCGCGACGTTTCGCTCGAGGCTTTCGTCGAGAGCGGCAACTCGGAAGTCGCCGAGATCAACAAGCTCGGCCTGGTCACGACCGTGCGCCGCGGCGAAGCGCCGGTCCTGGCCCGCTATGAAGGGTCGTACAGCGTCACCACGCTCACCGTGATGGGCGACCGCAGCGGCTATGCCTGGACGGCTCCGCCGGCGAACAACTACGTCGACGAGCTGGTCTACGGCAAGTTGCAGCGCGTCAAATCGCTGCCGAGCGCTTTGTGCGACGATGCCGATTTTGCCCGCCGGCTCTACCTGGATGTGACCGGCATGCCCCCCACGGTCGAGGCGCTCGAGGCCTTTCTATCGGACCCGCGCAAGACCAAGATCAAGCGCGACGAGCTGGTCGATCGCCTGGTAGGCAGCGGCGACTACGTGGAGCACTGGTCCAACAAGTGGGCCGACTTGCTGCAGGTGAACCGCAAGTTCCTGGGCGAGCCCGGCGCGTTCGCCCTGCGCGGCTGGATCAAGCAGCAGGTCGCGTCGAATCTGCCCTACGACCAGTTCGTCTATTCGATCCTGACGGCCAGCGGCTCGACGGTCGAAAACCCGCCGGCGGCCTACTACAAAGTCCTGCGCACGCCCGAAGAAACGATGGAGAACACGACGCAGTTGTTCCTGGCCGTGCGGTTCAACTGCAACAAGTGCCACGACCATCCGTTCGAGCGCTGGACGCAGGGGCAGTACTATCACCTGGCCGCATACTTCGCCCAGGTCGGCCGCAAAGAGGACCCGGCCGGCGGCGGCCAGAAGATCGGCGGCACCGACGTCGAAGCGCCCAAGCCGCTCATCGAGGATGTTTACGACACCGGCAGCGGCGAAGTGACGCACCTGGGCACGGGCAAGCCGGCCGCTCCGTCGTTCCCCTATCAGCAGGCTGATCCGAACACGGCCGCGGCCAGCCGCCGCGAGCAACTGGCCCGCTGGATCACGGCGCGCGACAACGCGTATTTTGCCCGCAGTTATGTCAACCGGCTCTGGGGTTACCTGTTCGGCAAGGGGATCATCGATCCGATCGACGACATTCGGGCCGGCAATCCGGCCAGCAATCCCGAGCTGCTCGACCGGCTGACGCAGGAGTTCATCGCCAGCGGATTCGACATGCAGGCCATCTTGCGCACGATTTGCAAGTCGCGCACGTACCAGCTGTCGATCGTCACCAATAAGTGGAACCAGGACGACGACGTCAACTTCTCGCACGCCATCGCGCGGCGCTTGCCGGCCGAAGTGCTGTACGACACGATCGAACGGGCCTGCGGTTCCGAGAGCCGGCTGCCCGGCGTGCCGGCCGGCTATCGCGCCGCGCAATTGCCCGACGTCGGGCTGACGCTGCCCAGCGGATTTTTCGAACTGTTCGGCCGGCCGGCGCGGGAAAGCTCGTGCGAGTGCGAACGCTCCAGCGGCATGATGCTGGGCCCGATCATGACCTTGGTCAACGGCCCGACCATTGCCGAAGCGATCGCCGATCCGGGCAATGCGCTGACGAAGCTCGTGGCCGGCCAGCCCGACGATCGCAAGGTGGTCGAGATGATGTTCCTGCGGATCCTCTGCCGACCGGCCACGCCCGAGGAGATCGACGCCGGCGTGCAAGCCATGCGCGGCACGGACAGCGAGCAGGCCCAGCTGCTGGCCGCCCTGGCGGCGCACGAGGCCGAGCTCGACAAGCGGCAGGCCCAGTGGGAGGCCGCCCAAGGAGCCGCATCCTGGACGCCGCTCGTGCCGGCCGAAATGAAGTCGGCCGTGGGGGCGACGTTTGCAACGCAGCCCGACGGCGCGATCCTGGTCGAGGGGCAGCTCGCCAAAGACGTCTACACAATCTCTTGCCCCACGGACCTGGCCGGGATTACCGGGATCCGGCTCGAAGCGCTCGCCGATCCCAAGCTGCCCAGCCAGGGGCCGGGCCGGGCCCCGAACGGCAACTTCGTGCTCTCGGAGCTGCGCGTGACCATCGCGCCCAAGTCCGATCCGGGCAAGGCCGTGCCGGTGGCGCTGCAGAACGCGTCGGCCGACTTCGGCCAGGAGGGATTTCCCCCGGCCAGCGCCATCGACGGCAATTTGGACACCGGCTGGGCCGTTCATCCGCAAATGGGTCAGCCGCATGTGGCCGTGTTCGAAACCCGGGAGACGGTGGGCCTGCCCGGCGGCAGCGTGCTGGTGATCGCCCTCGACCAGCAGTACAGCGACGGGCAGCACGACCTGGGCAAATTTCGGCTGAGCGTCACCAGCTCGCAGCGGCCGCTGGGCCTGGCCGGACCGCCGGCCGACGTGGCGGCCATTTTGAAGGTGCCCGCCGGCGAGCGCACCGCCGAGCAGAAAGCGGCGCTTAGCCGTTACTTCCGAGCGCTCGACGGCAAATGGAACGAGCTGAATCAGGCCGTCGCCCGGGGCGCGGCCCAGTCGGGCGACAAACGCTTGCTGGGTGCCCAGGATTTGGCCTGGGCGCTGATCAACAGCCCGGCGTTCCTGTTTAATCGCTAACAGCACAGGGTTTCCATCGCCTACGGCACGGGATTTCCGCCGCCTGCGGCATGGGGCCTATGTTGCGCATGGCGTGTGCTATCTCGCCGGCTGGCGGATTGCCGCCGGGAGTGCGGCCGCGATAATAGATCGGCGCGGGCGGCGCCGATTTCCCCTTCGGCCGGCAGACCGTGCCTGGCGCCCTGAACCCCAAGCGAAGCGGCCGCGGTGTACGTCGAAACTCATTCGCTCGCCAAGCGGTACGGCCAGTTCACGGCCCTGGCCGGCTGCACATTGTCGATCCCCCGGGGCGAAGTGTTCGGCCTGCTGGGACCCAACGGCGCCGGCAAGACCACGCTGTTGCGGCTGCTCTTGGGCTTTTTGCGGCCCACCGGGGGCCGGGCCCTGGTCGACGGGCTGGACTGCTATCGCGACTCGCTGGCCGTGCACCGCCGCGTGGCCTATCTGCCGGGCGAAGCGCGGCTGTTTCGCCAGATGAACGGGCACGACACGCTGCAGTTCTTTGCCGAGATGCGCGGCAGCCGCGATGCGGCCCGCGGCACCGCGATCGCCGATCGGCTCGGGCTCGACCTGGACCGGCAAGTGGCCGCGATGTCGACCGGCATGCGGCAGAAGCTGGCCCTGGCGGCCACGCTGGCCGCCGATACGCCGCTGGTGATCCTGGACGAGCCGACTTCGAATCTCGATCCGACGGTCCGCGGCGACGTGATGGGGCTGGTGGCCGAGGCCAAACGCGCCGGCCGCACCGTGATTTTCTCCTCGCACGTTCTGTCCGAGGCCGAACAAACCTGCGATCGCGTGGCCATCTTGCGCCCGGCGAGCTGGTGCACACGCAAACGATGAGTCAGCTCCGCCGGCAGCACCGCATCCAGGCCCGGCTCACCGGCCCGCTCGTGCCGCCGCCGGCGCACCTGGCCGGCGAGCTCGCCGTGCAAACCACCGCCGCGGGCGAACTGACGATCGAAACGCCGGGCGAACTGTCTCCCTTGCTCGGCTGGCTGGCCACGCTGAGCCTGGCCGAAGTGCAGATCGAGCCGGTCGGGCTGCGCGCCGTGTACGATCGCTTCCATGCGGGGAACGGGGTATGAACGCCGCGCTGTGGAAAAAGAACTTCCGCGAATCCCGCTGGCTGCTGGCCGGCTGCGCGCTATTGATGTTCGCCTTTCATTGGCTCCGGGTGTGGCTCGTGAGCCAGGTCTCGCTGCAGAATTTCAAGCTGATCCTGAACCTGCTCCCTTCGAAGTTCGAGCGGCTGTCGCCCGTTCCGTTTCAGCAAATTGCCACGCCCGAGGGCCGGATCGCTTACGCCTACGACGAGCCGCTGGTGATCCTGCTGATCACGGTCTGGGCGATCGCCCGGGGCTCGGACGCGGTCAGCGGCGAGGTCGGGCGTGGCACGATGGAGATGCTGCTGGCCCAGCCGGTGCGGCGCGCGAGCGTGCTGGCGACGCAGGCCGCGGTGACGATCCTGGGCGCGGCGGTCATCGTGGTTGCGGCCTGGCTGGGAATGTGGATCGGCCTGACGACGATCCGGCTCGAGGATCCGGTCTCGGCCGAATTGTTCGTGCCCTGCGCGGTCAACTTGTTCGCCCTGGGCGTGTTCATCGCCGGGTTGTCGACGCTGGCGTCCAGCTGCGACCGCTATCGCTGGCGGACGATCGGCCTGGTCGGCGCGTTCTATGCGGTGGAGATGGTGGTCAAGGTCGTCGGCCGGCTGGCGGCGCCCGTGCACTGGCTGATCTACGGTTCGTTTTTCACCGCCTACGAGCCGCAATCGCTGATCGCCGATTCGCGCCGGGCTTGGAGCTTTTGGATTCACGACGACGGCTCGCTGCTCATCGGCGGGCTGGGCAACGACGCGGTGCTGCTGGGCCTGGGCCTGGCCTGTTACCTGGCCGCCGCGGTGATCTTTTGCCGCCGCGACCTGCCGGCCCCGTTGTGATCCGCCCGAGCGGCCCCATCGCGCGCGCCGGCGCTCGAACCCGGCGAAAGTGAATCGATGCTAGGATTGGATTGGCACTAAGTTAAGGTCGATTCGGATCTGTAGGAGGCGACTCCGATCGCCGACTGCCCCGCGACTGGCGCAACGAATCGGCGAACGGAGTCGCCTCCTACATTTCTTAAGCGAGTGCCATTCGATGTTACGATTGGATGGGCAATGCGGGCTTGCGATCGATTGTTCCCGAAGCTTGAGGCCGCCGAGAGTCGCCGATGATTGACCCCGTCGTCACAACCAGTGCCGGCCCGCCCGCGGAGGTGCCCGCGCAGCCGGCGCAAAATCTGCCCCGGGTTTGGCCGGCCGCGCTGATCGTGGCGACGTACTGGATCGTGGCCTACCTGCCGCGCTGGTTCGAGGCCCGGATTTTCGTCAGCTTTCTGGCCTGCGTTGCCACGAGCGCCGCGCTGATCCTGGCGTTCTGGACCTGGTGGTTCACCAATCGGACGATTCCGCTCGGCGATCGGCTGCTGGTCTTCGGGGCGAATCTGGCCGGCGCAATCGTGGCCGGGCTGTGCTGCCACAAGTCGCTGGGCCCGATGGGAATCCTGATGTTCGGCGTGCCGGCCGTCTTCTCCAGCTGGGCGCTGTGGATGCTCCTGGCCCGGCGGATGTCGCCCGGCGTGCGCAGCTGGGGGCTGGCCCTCCTGCTCTGGCTCTGCTGGTCGGGTGTGGCACTGGTGCGGATCGACGGCGTCGATGGCGACACGCGGTCGCGCATTTCCTGGCGCTGGACGCGCACGCCCGAGGAAATTTATCTCGCCGAAAACGCCGCGGCGGCCAGCGCACCGCCCAGCCAGCCGCAATCTGGTCAGCCGCAGCCTGGCGAGCCGAAACCCGGCACGCTCGGACGGGTCGATGCACCGATACTCCAGAGTCAGTCGGGCGATTGGCCGGGCTTTCGCGGGCCCGAGCGCGACAGCGGGGTCCGCGGCGTGCGGCTGGCCACCGATTGGAATGCGTCGCCGCCGCGCCCGCTTTGGCGCCGCCGCATCGGGCCGGGTTGGTCCTCGTTTGTCGTGCTGGGCGATCGCTTGTATACGCAGGAGCAGCGGGGCGAGGCCGAAACGGTCGTCTGCCTGGCGGCGGATACCGGCGATGAAATCTGGGCCCATGCGGATCCCGTGCGATTCTCCGATGGCCAGGCCGGCGCCGGGCCCCGGGCCACGCCCACGTTCGCCGACGGCTGCATCTATACGTTCGGCGCCACGGGGCTGCTGAACTGCCTGAACGCGACCAGCGGCCAAATGCTCTGGAGCCGGGACGTGACCGCCGATTGCGACGGCAAGGCCCCGCTCTGGGGCTTCGCCAGTTCGCCGCTGGTCGCCGAGGGACTGGTCGTGGTCTATGCCGGCGGCGCGATCGATCAGGCCCTGTTGGCCTACGACGCCCGCTCGGGCGAGCCGGCCTGGAAAGCCCCGACCGGCGAAGTCAGCTACTGTTCGCCGCAGCTGGCCGCGATCGACGGGGAGTCGCAGATTTTGTTTCTCAGCGAGCGCGGACTGACTTCGGTGGCGGCCCGCTCGGGCAATGTGCTCTGGAATCACGCCGCGCCGCGGGGCAACATCTGGCGGGTTGTGCAGCCGCGCGTGGTGGGCGAGCGCCAGGTGCTCATCGGCTCGGAAGACTTGGGCCTGGTGCTCGTTGACGTGGCCCACGCGCCGGATGGCTGGAGCGCGAGCCAGCAATGGGCCTCGGCCGCGATCCGGCCGGCCTACAACGATTTCGTCGTGCACGACGGCCACGCCTACGGATTCGACGGGGCGATCTTTTGCTGCGTCGAGCTGACGTCCGGCACCCGGCGCTGGAAAGCCGGCCGCTACGGCCACGGGCAAGTGTTGCTCCTGGCCGACCAGCCGCTGTTGGTCGTGCTCACTGAAACGGGCGAAGCCGTGCTGCTGGCCGCCCGACCCGATCGGCACGAGGAGCTCGGCCGCTTTTCCGCGCTCGAGGGCAAATGCTGGAGCCATCCGGTGATCGCCCACGGCCGGCTTTTCATTCGCAACGACGAGCAGATGGCGTGCTATGCGCTGAAGTTGCTGGACTCGAAGTAGCATGGCGGCTGCGGCGACGATGGCAGGCGCCTGTTCTGTGCAGTTCCGCGCGAATGTCGGGTCCTCCATAGCCTTGTGCGTTCAGCCGCGCGCCGGCGACAGTCGCGGGGATCATCCGCGCGTGCCAGGCGAGGCCACATTTTAGAGCGCAGCCGGGGCGGGTGGTAGAATCGAGGGCATGAAGCGACCGCAGTTCAGCCTGAAGACTGCCTTGATCGTCTCCGGTGGAGTGGCGATCTTGCTCGCCCAATATCCATACGCCTATGAACTTGGATTTCACGGCACGGGGTATGGCGTTTACATGCTGACTCCAAGATTCGGCACGGTCGCGGCGGCCGAGGCCCTACTGGTGGCGGGTTGGGCATCCGCGAGGTTCGGTCGATTTCCTTGGATTGCGGCCGCGTCGGCCGGACTAGCGCTGACCGTAATCTTGCTGGCGGCGTGGGCGTGGTCCGCTCGATCTAATATCGGAGGTGCACAACTATTGCTTGGCGCTATCGTGCTGGGGATCGTTTGGACGGCCATCGTCGGTGCAGCTTATGCGGCATTCCGGCTTGTCTCCTGGGCGCACTCAATGAGTAGTCAGCACGCCCGATAACTGGCAACACAGATTTTCGAAACTACCCACTCGCGACGCCTCTCGGTGGGGTTTTTCTTGCACGGTAAGTTGCGTCGATGAAACGAATCCCCTGGCTCATCGTTGGGCTGCTCGCCGGCATGTGGGTGGGCTGGATCGCTGGATCGCCCAGCCAATACCACCACGGCACATTCGAGGAAACGATGCGCGAGGTTTATGGAGCGGTGATCGGCGGGACGGTGGGGCTCCTCACGGGGATTCTGATTGATGCCGCCATTGGCATCACCCGACGAAGAAAATAGCCGGCAACGCCGATTTAGGGCGCCCATGACCCCTCCCCGCCAATAGCCGCGTCCCGCGGATTGCTGGTACAATCGAGGGGCTCTGCGGGCCGGGATCGCTTCGATCCGGCTGGCCGCAGCTGGTTCGTCCCAGGGGTTCATGCCCAGGGGCTTTGTCGTGTCATTCGGGCCGTTTGCCATGTCTTCTGCCACGCCGCACTCTGCTGCTCCAATGCAGCTTCCCGTGATCCAGCGGCCGGCGCTCTCGCTGGCAGTCGACGGGCCGGCGGCGGCGCGGGCCACGCCCCCCTTGCCGCTCGACCGGGCCGAAATGAAGGCCCGCGGCTGGGACGAAGTGGACGTGGTGTTCGTCACCGGCGACGCGTACGTCGATCATCCCAGCTTTGCCATGGCGCTCTTGGGCCGGCTGCTCGAGAGCGAAGGCTTTCGCGTGGCGATTCTCAGCCAGCCCGACTGGCAGAGCTGCCACGCCTGGCGGACGTTCGGCAAGCCGCGGCTGTTTTTCGCAGTGAGCGCCGGCAACATGGACTCGATGATCAACCACTACACGGCCAACCGCAAGGTGCGCAACGACGACGCCTACAGTCCCGGCGGCGCCATCGGCCGCCGGCCCGACCGGGCCACGTTGGCCTACTGCCAGCGGGCGCGCGAGGCGTACAAGGGCGTGCCGGTCATTGCCGGCGGCGTGGAAGCCAGCCTGCGGCGCATCGCGCATTACGATTACTGGAGCGACCGGGTCCGCCGCAGCATCCTGCTCGACTGCAAGGCCGACCTGTTGGTCTTCGGGATGGGCGAGCGGGGCATCGTCGAGGTCGCCCGGCGGATGCAGGCCGGCCAGACGGTGCGCGACTTGCGCGACATGCGGGGCGTGGCTTATCGGCTGGGCGCGAGCGAAGAGCCGCCCCGCGCGGGATCGATCGAGCTGCCCTCGTTCGAGCGCGTGTCGACCGACAAGCTGGCCTTCGCCGACATGACCAAGATCGCGCACAACGAGACCAATCCGCACAATGCCCGGCGGCTGCTGCAATTCCACGACCGCGAGTGCGTGGTGGTCAATCCGCCGGCGCTGCCGCTGGCCGAGGCCGAAATGGACCGGGTCTACGGCCTGCCGTTCACGCGGCGGCCGCATCCGGCCTATGGCGGGCAGAAAATCCCGGCCTTTGAGGTGGTCAAAGATTCGGTGCAGATCATGCGGGGCTGCTTCGGCGGCTGCACGTTTTGTTCGATCACGGCCCACGAAGGCCGGATCATCCAGAGCCGCAGCCAGGACTCGGTGCTGGGCGAAATCCGCCGCATGGCGGCCGAGCCCGACTTCAAGGGCGTGGTCAGCGACATCGGCGGGCCCACGGCAAACATGTATCAGATGCGCTGCCTGCGGCCCGAGGTCGAAGCCAAGTGCCGGCGGCTCAGCTGCGTCCATCCCACGATCTGCAAGCTGCTGGGAACCGACCACGGTCCCCTGGTCCAGCTGATGCAGGCCGCCCGGAGCGAGCCGGGCGTGAAGAAAGTCCTTGTGGCCTCGGGCATCCGCATGGATCTGGCCCGCCGCAGCCCCGAGTACATGCGCGAGCTGGTCACGCACCACGTCGGCGGGCTGTTGAAAATCGCGCCCGAGCACACCGATCCGGAAGTGCTGGCCTTGATGAAAAAGCCGGGCATGGAGGAATTTGTCGAGTTCGACAGCGAGTTTCGCCGGGCCTCGCAAGCCGCCGGCAAGAAGCAGTACCTGGTGCCGTACTTCATCGCCAGCCACCCGGGCAGCACGCTGGACTCGATGATCGACCTGGCCTTGTTCCTGAAGCGCAACCACTATCAGCCCGACCAGGTGCAGGACTTCATCCCCAGCCCGTTCGACATCGCGGCCTGCATGTACTACACGGGCATCGACCCGTTCACGCGCAAAGAAGTGTTCATTGCCCGGCATTTGCGCGATCGCCGGTTGCAGCGGGCGCTGATGCAGTTCTTCAAGCCGGAGAATTACTTCGAAGTGCGCAAGGCGCTGGAGCAAGCCGGCCGGCAGGACCTGATCGGCAGCGGCTGCGATTGCCTGATTCCGGCCCAGCCCCCCAAAGCGGCGCTCGATCGCCGCCGCCGCCAGGCGAACACCGAGCTGGGCGAGCAGCGCTCCGGCGACCACATCCGTTCGCGTCCGGCCAAGCCGCCGTCGGCCGGCTACCGGCCGGGTCGGCCGGGCGCCCGGCGCCGCAAACGCAAGTAGCGGGTTCCCTGGCCCCCTAATCGCGCAAGCAATCGGCCAGGTTCGCCAATAGCTCGATGACGAGCAGATCGGCCCGGCTGATGACGTGCCGGGCGCCGCGCGTGGCCAGGCCGCGCACGAGCTCTTCGACGACTTCCACGTGCAGGGCCAGCACGTCGGCCGCCGAACTGCGCGCGGCGGCCAGCTCGGCGGCCAGCGCCGCCAGTTCGGCCGACAGATTGCCCGAGCCCATGATGACGTGGGCCCGGAGCAGCTCGCGGTAATGCCGGCGGAGCGGTTCGCCCAGCGCGGGGAGCGGCGCTTCCGGCTACGGAGTGGACGGCGGCGCCGCGGCGGCAGTTTTCGACCAGCGCCTGCTGGGCGGCCAGCAAGCGCTCGGCTTCGTTCTGCTGCTGCTGGCCGCGGTTGCGCTCGGTCTGCACCAGGCGCCGGTTTTCGGTGATCAGCCGATGCCGCTCGACCGCCCGGGCGAGCGTCCAGAGGAACGAGCGGGTGGTGACGGTTTGCAGGCACTGGTAGGCGTCGGCGCCGGCCTCGTAGGCATAGGCCGACAGGTCGGCTTCGCTCTCGGCGCCCAGCAGCAGGATCGGTTCTTCGGCGCCGCCGGCCCGAAGTCCTTCGATGAACTCCAAGGCGTCGAACTCGGCCGGCGCGTGGCCGATCAGCACGGCGTCGTAAATCCGTTCGCCGAGCGCCGCCAGTCCGGCGGCCGGGCCCACGGCTTCGTCGACGAGCACTCGGGTGGCGCTGTCGGCTCGCAGCGCCCCGGCGAGCCAGGCGGCCAGGTCGCGCTGAGCGACGACGTACAGCACCCGGATCTGGGCCGGCAAGCTGCCCCAGGCGGCGGCCAGTTGGTCTCGGCTCGGTGAAACAGCGGAGGTTGAATTCACGTTTTGCGCAGCCAGCTAAGGTCCAAAACGAGAGAAGTAGCGCGGGCGCTGCCCGACTCCGCCGTGCGCAGGGGGGTACTGTACTGCCGGACCCCGGGTGGGTCAATCGCGGAAGCCATCTGCCGCGGCTTCTGCGCACGGGGCCAGAAATCCGGCCAAACGCCGCATGGCCGCCGCGGTCTGCGGCCCCTCGCCGGGGAGTCGGCCGGCCGCGTATACTGCAGCGCGAAATTGTCTCCCAGCCCAGATCGGCCCATACCAGGACCAGGATCAGCTCCCATGCGGATTGCTTATCTCGATTGTGCCAGCGGCATCAGCGGCGACATGACGCTGGGCGCGCTGGTCGACGCTGGAGTCGATCTGGCGGCGATCCAGGCCGGCGTGGCCTCGCTGGGGCTGCCCGGCGTGCGGCTGGTGGCCAGCGAAGTGAAAAAGAAGGGCTTTCGGGCCACCCAGATCACGGTCGAGCACGAGCCGGAGCACAAGCACCGCCATCTGCATCACATTACGGCCATGATCGACGGCAGCACGCTGAGCGCCCGGCAAAAGGAGCTGGCCGGCAAAATCTTCCGCCGCCTGGCCGAGGCCGAGGCCAAGGTCCACGGCAGCACGATCGAAAAAGTTCATTTCCACGAAGTCGGAGCGGTCGATTCGATCGCCGACATCGTCGGCTCGGCCATCGGCTGGGATTTGCTGGGGGTCGAGCGGATCTTCGCCTCGCCGGTGCCGACCGGCGGCGGATTCATCGAGATCGCCCACGGCCGCTGCAGCGTGCCGGCGCCGGCAGTCGGCGAGCTGCTCAAGGGGGTGCCGCTGGCGGCTTCAAATGTCGAGCGCGAATTGACCACGCCCACCGGCGCGGCGATCCTGGCCGCGATGGTCCACAGTTACGGGCCGCTGCCGGCCATGCAGATCGACGCGATCGGCTATGGCGCCGGCCAGCGCGACCTGGCCGAGCAGGCCAACCTGTTGCGGCTGCTGGTGGGCACCGCCAGCGCGGAATCGACCGGCGAACAGGTGTGGGTCCTGGAGACGAACCTGGACGACATCAGCGGCGAGCTGGTCGGCTATGCCACGGCCCAGCTCTGGCAGGCCGGCGCGCTGGACGTGTTCACCACGCCGATTCAGATGAAGAAATCGCGCCCGGCGGTGATGCTTAGCGTGCTGTGCCGCGAAGCCGATGTCGAGCCGCTGGAAACCGTGCTGTTTCGCGAAACCAGCACCCTGGGCGTGCGCCGCTACGCGGTCCGCCGCAGCACGCTGCGCCGCGAGCCGCACCAAGTGAGCACCGCCTGGGGCCCGATCGCCGGCGTCCTGAGCTGGTTTGCCAGCGAGCCGCCGCGCTTTTCGCCCGAGTACGAGTCATGCCAGCAAGTGGCCCGGCAGCACGGCCTGCCGCTGAAAGACGTGTACGCCGCGGCCCAAAAAGCGTATGGTGCCGAGGCAGAAGGATGAAGGCGGAAGGATGAAGGATGAAGGCGGAAGGATGAAGGATGAAGGCGGAAGGATGAAGGATGAGCGGCAAGCGCTCGCCGTCCCGCGCCGGCGGGCCGTGGGGCTTGTCACCACGGATTGCGACCGCTGCCTTGAGTCAGGCGCAGACGCTTGAGGTGCGATTTCTCCGCGGCGCTGCGGCACGCGGGCATCGAGGCGAAGGATCGCGGCGATGGACAATTCGACGATCCTGTTCTTGATGGGGGCCCTGCTGGTGGCGTTCGTGCTGCTGCGCAAATCGCAGCGGCGCGGCCCCCTGGCCAAACTGCCCCCCGTCAGCCCGCCGCGGCACGCGGGCCATCCGCCGGCCGGCCACCACCTGGACGCGCCGGGAACGATGGCCCGCTGGGAAGTCGAAATGTACGAGCTGGCCCGCGACCTGGCCGGCCAGCTGGACAGCAAGATCGTGATCGTCGAGCATCTGGTCGCCGACGCCCAGCGGGCGGCCGACCGGCTCGACGCGGCCATCCAGCGGGCCGAACAGATCGGCCTCTGGCAGCGCAGCTCGGGGCAAGTCGACGACGACCGGCTGGCCGATCCCTCGGCGACCGAGACGATCCACGCCAAGCCGGTGCACGACTGGCCCGGCCGGGGCGGCTCCGACCTGCCGCAGCCGGATCCTGCCGGCGAGCAGGCGGCCGCCCGCCGCGCTGCGGTGGCTTTGGTGGGCCGGGCCGACAGCGTCTATCGCCTGGCCGATCGCGGGTTGTCGAGCGCGGCGATTGCGGCCGAGCTGGGCGAGCCCTTGGGCGAAGTCGAGCTGATCCTGAGCCTGCGCCCGGCGGCCAATACCGATTGAGCAACGCCTGGGCTTCTCGGCACCGAGCGCTAGTTGGTCGCGGACGCCAGGCGCTTGAACGCTTCCCCGATTGCCTCCACGCCCGACACCGGCGCCTGGCAGGCAAAATTCTCGCAGACGAAAACCGTCGGCTCGCCGCCGGGCGCCGTCTTGCCGGCAAACAGCGGATCGAGAACGGCGTGGCGCTCGGCCGTGCCCGGCGCGCGCAGAGCGATGATCTTGTTGGGCCAGTAGCGGCGTGTTAGGTCGGCCAGGATTTGCCGCGTGGCCGGCTGGGCCGGGTCGGCGACGATCACGATCTCGGGCGTGGGGCCCAGGTACATGTCGAGCGCCAGCAGCATCTGCGCGGCCGCCGTGGAACTGCGGAGCATCACGGCCGCGGCGGCGCGAAACGTGCCTTCGGCCGCGGCGAGCAGATCGCTCCGGCCGGTCAGCTTGCTCAATTGCACGAGCGCCGTCGCGGCCAGGGCGTTGCCGCTGGGCGTGGCACCATCGAACAGGTCCTTCGGCCGGGCAATGAGCGGCTCGTGATCGCTGGCGGTGTAAAAGAACCCGCCCCCCTGGCGATCGGCAAATAGCTCGGTCATCTGATCGGTCAGCTCGGCCGCCGCAGCCAGATAGCGCTCGTCGAAACCGGCCTGATAGAGCGCGATCAGCGCCAAAGCGAGCGAAGAGTAATCGTCCAGGTAGGCATCCAGCCGAGCCTCGCCCTGGCACCAAACGTGGAGCAGCCGGCCATCGGCGCGGCGCAATTTTTCCAGCAAAAAGTCGGCGGCCCGGCTGGCTGCGGCCAGATAGCGCGGTTCGTCGAGCGCGCCGGCCGCCGACGCCAGGGCCGCGATCATCAGACCGTTCCAGGCCACCAGCACTTTGTCGTCGCGTGCGGGGGGCACGCGCCGCGCGCGGGCCGCACGCAGCTCGAGCCGCGCCGCGTCCAACTCCGCCGCCAGCTCGGCCGGGTCGCGTGCAAGTTCGGCGGCGCAATCCTCCAGCGAACGGGGACGATTGAGGATGCTCTGGCCTTCGAAATTGCCCGCGGCCGTCACGTCATAGCAATGGCAGAATGTTTCAGCCCGCGCGGGGCCCAGCACGGCGGTAACCTGCTCGGGCGTCCAGAGGAAGAATTTGCCTTCCTCCCCTTCGCTGTCGGCATCCTGCGTGCTGTAGAAAGCGCCGGCCCGATCGGTCATTTCGGCCAGGACGTAATCGCACGTTTCGCGCACGACGCGGGCGTAGCGCTCGTGGCCGGTGGCCAGGAAAGCGTCGACGTACGCGCTCGTGAGCAGGGCGTTGTCGTAGAGCATTTTTTCGAAGTGGGGGACCAGCCAGCGCTCGTCGACCGAGTAGCGGTGAAATCCGCCGCCAAGCTGGTCGTAGATCCCGCCGGCCGCCATCCGGTCGAGCGTGCGCGTGGCCATTTCCAGCGGCTCGGGCGCGTGGCTGCGGCGCCACACGCGCAAGAGCAGTCGCAGATCCGTGGGATGCGGAAACTTCGGCGGCCGGCCAAAGCCGCCGAACTGCGGATCGAACGCCCGGGCGAGCGCCGCGGCGGCCGCTTCCAGCAGCCGCGGGGTCAGCTCGACCTGGGCACTGGCCGGCGCCGCGGTCTCGCGCAAATGGTTGGTCAAGTCGCCGGCCTGCTCGAGGACCGCGGGGCGGCGGTTTTGCCAGGCGTCGGCCACGGCTGTGAGCACCTGGTCGAAGCCGGGCAGCCCGTGCCGCGACTGCGGAGGCCAATACGTGCCGCCGTAGAAGGGTTGCAGCTCGGGCGTCAGAAAGACCGACATCGGCCAGCCGCCGCGGCCGGTCATCAATTGCACCGCCTGCATGTAGATCTGGTCCAGGTCGGGCCGCTCCTCGCGATCGACCTTGATGCAAACGAAGTGCTGGTTCATCAGGGCCGCGATCGTGGGGTTTTCGAAGCTCTCGTGCTCCATCACGTGGCACCAGTGGCAGGCGGAGTAGCCGATCGAAAGAAAAATCGGCCGCCGCTCCGACCGCGCACGCGCAGTGCCTCGGGTCCCCAGGCGTACCAGTCCACCGGGTTGGCCGCGTGCTGCAGCAAGTAAGGGCTGGTTTCCTGGGCCAGGCGGTTAGGCATGCGGGAGGTTCTCCGGTGGGTTCGAACCGTGCGCCGCCTCGCGTGCCCCGGAGGCGCGGCGCGGGCCAGTCGCGATTGGAACCCGCGCCGCTACTGGCTGAAGGTTTGCTCGGGCCCGGGAAACGCGCCGGACCGCACTTCGTCGCGATACCGGGCGACGGCTTCCGAGATGGTGCCCTTGAGGTCGGCATAGGCTTTGACGAAACGCGGCACGCGGCCGATCGTCAGGCCCAGCATGTCGTTGGTCACCAGCACCTGGCCGTCGCAGCCGGCGCCGGCCCCGATGCCGATCGTGGGGATGCCGACCCGCTCGGTAATTTTCTGGGCGAGCCCGGCCGGCACGCACTCGAGCACCACGGCGAAGGCGCCTGCCCGTTCGGCGGCCTGGGTGTCGGTGAGCAATTGCTGTTCGTCGCGCTCGATCTTATATCCGCCCAGCTGATGCACGCTTTGCGGCCGCAGGCCGCAGTGGGCCATGACCGGAATGCCGGAGGCCACGAGGGCCGCGATGGTGTCGGCCTGCCCGGCCCCGCCTTCCAGCTTGACGGCCTGGGCCCGGGTTTCCTTGAGGATCCGGCCGGCGTGTTCCACGGCCTTGAGCGGGCCGGTGTGTCCGTCGGGAAAGGGCAGATCCACGACCAGCAGGGCCCGATCGACGGCCCGGCCCACCATCTCGGCATGGTAGATCATTTCGTCCAAAGTGACCGGGAGGGTGTTGGAGTGCCCCTGGACGACCATCGAGAGCGTATCACCGACCAGGATTCCTTCGATGCCGGCGGCGTCCAGCAGCCGGGCCGTGCCAAAGTCGTAGGCCGTCAGCATGCTGATTTTCTGGCCCGACCGCTTGAGGGCCGTAAACTTCGGCACGGTCATGCGTTCCAGAGCACACATGGAGCGACTCGCCACGATTCCCGCGCTAAGGGAATGTCGAATAAGGATACGGGGGGGTGTTCCTGGCGGCCGCGCTTGCGCCGACCGAGGCTGCGAGCATTGTTACGCCGGGCTGGTGGTCTGGCAATTGCCGGTTGAGCGGGTCCGCCGGGGGGCCCAAACTTGATCGGTCCTGCCGGGTCGGCTAGAATAGCAGTGTCTACAAAAAAGGGGGCGGATATGTGCAAGGGATTTCGGTTTGCCGCGCCGGTATTACTGGCCGGACTAATCGTCGGCTGGCTTTCCGCCGGTGGGGCCTCGGCCCAGGACCCGTACCGCCGTCCTTCGGTCAGCCCGTATCTGAATCTGCTCATCCCGGACCAGTTCGGCATCCCGGGTGGCAACCCGGGTCAATTCCAGACGCTGGTCGAGCCGTTTATCGACGGCCGCAACGCGGCGCTGTCCAACCGCAGCGCGCTGAATCGGCTGCAGAACCAGGTCAATGCCGGAGCCGGTGCCGGTCCGAGCAGTGGCTCGGCTGGCTTTCACTCCCGCTTCATGAACTACTCGCACTACTATTCGGGCATTCGCCGCTAGTGTGCCCCGCGGAGTAGTCGTCGCCGGTTTTGCTGGGGGGATTCTCTGCGCCGGCTGGCTTGCCGGGGCACTCAGGGCGCTCGGGCTTTCTTGGACGGCGAGGCCGCAGACGATGCGGCGACTCTAGAAAAACGCAGATGAACGCGGATGAACAGGGATAGGCGCAGATAGGCCTGGCTTTTGAGTGGTGCCTTTCTGCCTCACCCCATCTGCGCGGATCTGCGTTCATCAGCGTTTATCTGCGTCCACCATTGAGGCTCGGCTTCACGAGTGATCCTGCCGTCCGGCGGCGATTTGCCGCTTGCTGTCAACCGCCGAACCGACTTCGGCCGGCCGAAGCCGGGACGCGGTTCGACCTTGCCAGGCTGCGCCCGTCGCGGGATCATGCAGGAGACGATTTTGCGCCTGCGCAGGCGCCCCTGGTGAGCCCATCTGAAACGGCCATGAATTTTCGCGTCGAGCTGGAGATATTTCGCGGGCCGCTGGACCTGCTCTTGTACCTGGTGCGCAAGCATGAGGTCGAGATCACCGAGATTCCGGTCGCCCCGATCACGGCGCAATTTCTCGAGTACATCGAGCTGCTGCGCGAGCTCGATTTGAACCAGGTCGGCGACTTCGTCGACATGGCCAGCACGCTGCTCGAGATCAAGAGCCGGATGGTGCTGCCGCACGGCGGCGAAGAAGGCGAGGAAATGCCCGACCCGCGCGACGAGCTGGTCCGGCGATTGCTCGAGTACAAGAAGTACAAGGACGCGGCCAGCATGCTCGAAGAGCGGAGCCGCAGCTGGCAGGAACGGTTTCCCCGGGTCAGCGACGATCTGCCGCCGCGCAGCCGCAACCTGGCGGACGAGGAGATCCACGAGGTCGAATTGTGGGACCTGGTGAGCGCCTTCGGCCGGATCATGCGCGACAACCAGGCCGTGCGGCCCTCGAACATCGTTTACGATGACACGCCGATCCACGTCTACATGGCCCAGATCCAGGCCCGGCTGGCCAGCGAAGGCCGTTTGAGTTTTCAGCGGTTGTTCACGCCGGGCATGCACAAGTCGGCGCTGGTGGGCGTGTTTCTGGCGGTGCTCGAACTCGTGCGCAACTACCACGTGCGGACCGAGCAAAACGACTTGTTCGGCGAAATCTGGATCATGCCGGGCGCAGCCGCCGCCGAGGCGATCAACCCCGACGAGGTCGACAACTACGACCCCGCCGCCCCCAAAAGCCGGCCCGCCCGCCGCCGCAAGCCGCCGGCCGATGCGGTCGCCCCATCGCCGGATCCGGCCGCTGCGGCCGACGTGCCCGCGGGCCGGCGCAAGTCGCGAAAGAAAAAAGGGCCCCCTGGCCCGCGCCGTGCCAAGCGGGACAACGGCGAAAGCGCCTGACGGACGGCACGCGGCGGCGCTTGTCGGCGATCGGAGTCGCCTCCTACACCGGACTTTGCAGACCTGCTGGACATCCTCGCCCGTCTCCTCGTCTGCGGCCGCGCGATCCGCTATGCTGGTGCGCACCATGGACGAAATCGATCCGTTGCTCCGCAGTCCCGAACTGATGTCGGCCGCCGACACCGCGCTGTTGGTGGTCGACGTGCAAGAAAAGCTGATGCGCCTGATCCCGGGCGCGGACCGCATCGTGTGGAACATCCGTCGCCTCGTCGACGGCGCCGGCATCTTGCACGTGCCGGTGCTGGCCAGCGAACAGTATCCCCAGGGCCTGGGCCCCACCGTGCCGGCGTTGGTCGGCCGGCTGGGAGAGATACCGGGCAAGACGGCCTTCAGTTGCCTGGGCTCGGCCGAAATCGCCCGCCGGCTGGCGGCGCTCGATCGCCCCAAGGTGCTCCTGGTGGGCATCGAAGCCCATGTCTGCATCCAGCAAACCGCGCTCGACCTGTTGGCGGCCGGCCAGCGGGTGTATCTGGCTGTCGACGCGATCGGCGCTCGCGGCCCGCTCGATCGGGAGATCGCCCTGCGGCGGATGGAATCGAGCGGGGCCACGCTGACCACGACCGAGGCGGCATTGTTCGAATGGTGCCAGGCCGCCGGCACGCCCGAGTTCAAGCAGATCAGCACGCTGGTGCGCGAGGCGGCCCCGGCCGAGTGAAGTGCCGGGCGTCGCAAAAAAAGACGAGGCCCACAGGGCCGCCGCCCGTGGGCTTAACGGTCGACCGAAAAATTCCCGTCCCCGCGAAAATCAAAAACCCCCTGCACTTTCCGATGTCGCACACCGCCGTTGCTCCGCCGCTCAATCCGCCGAATCGCATCCTGCTGGGCCCGGGCCCGAGCGAAAGCCATCCCCGCGTGCTCGAGGCGCTGGCCAAGCCCACGGTCGGACACCTGGATCCGTATTACCTGGAGCTGATGAACGGCATGCAGCAGATGCTGCGCAGCGTGCTCCAAACCAAGAACACGATGACCATGGCGATCAGCGGCACCGGCTCGGCCGGCATGGAAGCCACGGTGGTCAACCTGATCGAGCCCGGCGATCCGATGGTCGTGTGCGTAAGCGGCGTGTTCGGCGGCCGGATGGTCGACGTGGCGGGCCGGGCCGGCGCCCAGGTCACCCGGATCGACCGCCCCTGGGGCGAGGTGTTCACGCCCGACGATCTGCGCTCCGTGCTGGCCAAGGCCCGGCCGAAGGTGGTGGGCATCGTGACGGCCGAGACGTCGACCGGCGCCTGGCAGCCGATCGAGGAAATCGCCCAGGTCGTGCACGAGGCTGGCGCGCTGCTGTTGGTCGATGCGGTGACGGCGCTGGGGGGCGTGCCGGTCGAGGTCGACCGCCACGAGATCGATGCGATTTACTCGGGCACGCAGAAATGCCTGGGCTGCCCGCCGGGACTGGCGCCGGTGTCGTTCAACGATCGGGCCCTGAAGGTCATCCTCGAGCGCAAGACCAAGGTGCAGAGCTGGTACCTGGACGTGTCGATGCTGGCCAAGTATTGGGGGAGCGAGCGCGTCTACCATCACACGGCCCCCATCAACATGACCTACGGCCTGTACGAGGCCCTGCAGGTCGTGCTCGACGAGGGGCTGGAGAATTGCTTCCGCCGGCATCTGCTCAACCATCGGGCGCTCAAGGCCGGGCTGGCGGCGATCGGGATCGACTTTGCCGCCCAGGAGGGGCACCAACTGCCGATGCTCAACGCGGTGCGGATCCCGGCCGGAGTCGACGACGCGGCCGTGCGGCGCGAGCTGCTCGCGCGGTTCGGCATCGAGATCGGCGCGGGCTTGGGAGATTTCAAAGGCCGGGTTTGGCGCATCGGGCTGATGGGCTATGGCAGCCGCCCGGCCAACGTGCTGGTGTTCCTGGCCGCTCTGGAACAGATCCTGGCCCAGTCGGGGTATCGCCTGACGGGCGGCGCCTCGGTCGCGGCAGCCAACGCGGTGTATAGCTGTTCGAACAGCGGTTGAACGGAAATCTCACGGGGCAAAAGCGCCGCTGCCGGGTTTCCATCTGGCTTTTCCGTCAATTCGTGGCACAATGAGGGGTGAGAGCAGAGACCCCGCATGGAACTGCGGCGTCGCCGTCGAGGCATCCCTTCTCGATTCCAGGAGCATTCCCATCATGTACCGCCGTCGCGCCTTTACGCTCGTCGAATTGTTGGTCGTTATCGCGATTATTGCCATGCTGGTGGCGTTGCTCGTGCCGGCGGTGATCAAAGCGCGCGAATCGGCCAGGCGAGCCCAGTGCAGCAATAACTGCGATCAGATCGGCAAGGCCGTGATCGCGTTCGCGACGGCGAAGGATCGGCTGCCCTACCTGTCCAACATGTACGTCGCCCCGACCGGCCCCAATACAACGTGTGCGGTGAGCTGGGCGGTCATTCTGATGCCGTTCGTGGAAAGGAACGACATCTGGACGTCGTTCACGAACGACCTGAACACACCTGCCAGCGCAACCACATTGTTCGCCGCAAACGTGTCGACGTTCGTTTGCCCGAGCGATGCACTCAAGGTCGGCGCGACGACCTACCAGAATCCGCTGAGCTATGCCGTAAATTCCGGCCGCTGGGATCTGCCCCCCACGACCACGTACCCTGCCGACTGGCAGGAGAACGGCGTGTTCTTCGAGCAGTTTTTGACGGCGTCGCACAACGTTAGCAACAGTTCCCAATTCCCGCAGGTGAAGACCGACCTGGGCTACATTTCGAAGCACGACGGCACGACGAACACGATCATGTTCGGCGAGAATGCCGATGCGACCCAGTGGCAGCAGATCAGCAACACTCCGGCCAGCGTCTTCTATGGCTCGGCGACGGGTGCCGGCGGCCAGGCGCCCAACCAGGATCTGATGAGCATCGTTTGGCAGGACACGACGCCGGTGACGCCGGCACTCAATCAAGGTATCGGCTCGATCACGGCCGGCAGCGGCTCCGCGACGAACAACGCTGCCCGACCGTCGAGCTACCACATTCAGGGTTTTCATCTCACCTTCTGCGATGGGCACACCCAGTTCGTCAGTCAGGACATCCAGTACCAGGTGTACGCGGTGCTGATGACCCCCTGGGGTGCCAACGAGCGAGCGCCAGGCAACTCCAATTATCTGTACACGGGTATCCAGTACTCCGGAACGGCACCAGTTGTGGTAACCGATGCGATGCTCAACCCGTGACGTGCGGCGGCTTGGTTTGAGCAGCGCGGCCAAACTGTAGGAGGCGACTCCGATCGCCGACACGCAGCGCCCGCGACGGCGCCGCACGGCGAACGGAGTCGCCTCCTACCCGCGATGCGCGTTGCGCTAGCGGCCCTCGCCGGGGGGCAGCTGCTGTTTCCAGCGCGCGAGCCACTCGAGCGCGGCCAAGGGCGTGGTGCCGTCGAGGTCCAGCTGGGTCAGCGCTTCGACCAGCGGGTGCGGCTGCGGCGCAAAGAGCGACAGTTGCAGGTCGCCCGCGCGGCGGCGCTTGGCGATCCGGGCTCCGCCCTGGCTGTCGAGCGCCTGATTCTCCAGCTGGGCCAGAATCTGCTTGGCCCGCTCGACCACCGGGGCCGGCACGCCCGCCAGCCGGGCCACGTGGATGCCGTAGCTCTTGTCGGCCGCGCCGGCGACGATCTTGTGCAGGAAGACGACCTGGTCCTGCCACTCGCGCACGGCGACGTTGTAATTCCGCACGTTCGGCAGCGAACCGGCCAGCGCCGTCAGCTCGTGATAGTGCGTGGCAAACAGCGTGCGGCAGCCGACGCGATCGTGCAGGTGCTCGACCACGCTCCAGGCCAGCGACAGCCCGTCGTAGGTGCTGGTGCCGCGGCCGATCTCGTCGAGGATCACCAGGCTGCGCTCGCTGGCCAGGTTCAGGATCCGGGCCGTCTCGGTCATCTCGACCATGAACGTGCTCTGGCCCCGGGCCAGTTCGTCGCTGGCGCCGACGCGGGCGAACAGCCGGTCGGCCACGCCGATCGTTGCCCGGGCTGCCGGGACAAAGCTGCCGATCTGGGCCAGCAGCGTGACGAGCGCGACCTGGCGGATGTAGGTGCTCTTGCCGGCCATGTTCGGGCCGGTGATCAGCAGGATCGTGCCCGACGGGCCGCCGGCCTCGGTGTCGTTGGGCACGAACGTGCCTTCGGCCAGCAGGGCGTCGAGCACGGGATGGCGGCCCTCGACGATTTCCAGCACGGGCTCGGCCGCGATCGTGGGCCGGCAATAGCGGCGGCTGCGGGCGACTTCGGCCAGGGCGGCCAGCACGTCGAGCTGGGCCAGCACCGCGGCCGTGGCTTGCAACCGCCGGGCGGCCGCGGCCACCGCGTCGCGCAGTTCGAGAAACAGTTCGTACTCGAGCTGCTGGGCTTGCTCGTCGGCGGAGAGGACTTTTTCTTCGTACTCTTTCAGCTCGGGCGTGACGTAGCGCTCGGCGTTCTTGACGGTCTGCTTGCGGATGTACTCGGCCGGAATCTTGGCGCTGTGGGTGTTGGTGATCTCGATGTAGTAGCCGAAGACTTTGTTGAAGCCGACCTTCAGGCTGGCGATGCCGCTGCGGGCCGCTTCCTGCGCTTGATAGGCGGCGATCCACTGCTTGCCCCCCGTGGCCAGATCGCGCAGGGCGTCGAGCTGCGCGTTGAAGCCCGGCCGGATGAAACCCCCTTCGCGGCTGGCCAACGGGCATTCGTCAGCCAGCGCGCGCTCGAGCGCGCCGCGAACGTCGGGACACAGATCGAGCTCGGCCTCGAAGCGCGCGAGCAGCGTGCTGCGGCGGGCCGTGATCTTGGCCTTCAGCGCCGGCAAGGCCGCCAGCGTGCGGCCGACGAAGCAGAGATCGCGCGGGCTGGCCCGGCCGGTCGTCACCCGGGCCAGGAGCCGCTCCAGGTCGTAGACGCCGCGGAGCAGCTCGACCAGGCCGGCGGTGAGCCGCGCGTCGTCGACCAGCTCGGCCACGGCGTCCAGGCGGGCGTCGATGGCCGGCTTGTCAGCCAGCGGATTGGCCAGCCAGTCGGCCAGCATCCGCGAGCCCATGGCCGTGGCCGTGCGGTCGAGCACGGCCAGGAGCGAGCCCTGGCGGCTGCCGTCGCGCAGGGTCCGGGTGATCTCCAGGCTGCGGCGCGTGGATTCGTCGATCTCCAAACGGCCGGCGGCCGAGTAATGTTCCAGCCGGTCAATGTGGGCGAGCGAACTTTTCTGAGTCTCGACCAGGTAGTCGAGCACGGCGCCGGCCGCCCGAATGGCCGGCTGCGAATCGTCGCCAAAGCCGAAACCTTCGAGCGAGTGCGTGCCGAAGTGCCTGGCCAGGGCTTCGCCCGCCGCCTGCAGGCCGAAGGCCCAGCCCGGCCGCCGCGTGACCAGCGTCCGGCCGGCTGCGGCGGGGATTTCCCAGCCCCCGTCGTCGGCCAGCAGGCATTCGGCCGGCGCGATCCGGGCCAGCTCGTCGGCCAATCGCGCGGGCGGAAAGCAGGCCGCCTGAAAGCGGCCGGTCGACAAGTCGATCCAGGCCACGCCGGCTGCCAGGGCCGCGGGGGATGCCTTGCCATTGGCGGCCGCGCTCGGGGGCACCACCGCGGCCAGGTAGTTGCTGGCCGCCGGGTCGAGCAGGGCGTCGTCGGTCACGGTGCCGGCGCTGACGATCCGCGTCAGCTCGCGCTTGACCAGGCCCTTGGCCTGCTTGGGATCTTCGACCTGTTCGCACACGGCGGCCCGGAGTCCGGCGGCGATCAGCTTGCCCAGGTAGCTTTCCAGCTGGTGGTGCGGAAAGCCGGCCATGGGAATGGCGCCGGCCCCTTTCTCGCGGCTGGTCAGAGCCAGGTTGAGCACGCGGGCCGCCGTCTTGGCGTCGTCGTGAAACAGCTCATAGAAATCCCCCATGCGAAACAGCAGCACGGCGTCCGGGCAGGCCGCCTTGGCGTCGAGATACTGCTGCATCATCGGGGAAGGGGGCATGGAAAGGCAGAAGGCTGAAGGCAGAAGGATGAATGAGGAAAGCGGCAGGCCGGTGCGAAAAATCGGCGCCCCCCGCGGAACGGCGCATGCTATCAGAAGCGACCTGCTGCCGCGAAGGGGCCGACGGCGGGTCGGAGGGAGGCCGGCCGCCGACGGACGGCAGTGGGCGGCAGGAAGGTGGGCGGCAGGAAGGTGGGCGGCAGGAAGGCGGGCGGCAGGAAGGTGGGCGGCAGGAAGGTGGGCGGCAGGAAGGTGGGCGGCAGGAAGGTGGGCGGCAGGAAGGTGGGCGGCAGGAAGGTGGGCGGCAGGAAGGTGGGCGGCAGGAAGGTGGGCGGCAGGAAGGTGGGCGGTTGCATGGGGACGCGGTCCGGTGTCAGAGGGCATCTCAACTTGGACGGCGAGCTGCGAACGTGCGCCGGTGCGGTTCAGGCAAGCTGGGCTGGCCTTGCGGGCTGTCGCGTCTGGGTTCGCACACCACCGCGCCACCCATGTCCTGAACCAAACGCGCCACCCATGACCTGAACCAAGAGCGCCACGCATGTCCTGATTGCACCCCCTCCCCCTGCCCTGTTTCATCCTTCATCCTTCTGCCTTCATCCTTCTGCCTTCTGCCTTTGCCTTCCTCCCCCCCTACCCATCAACGCATAAACACTCGTTGAAAGATTTTGCTTGCAGGCCGGCCGGCATTCGCAGATAATCGCGAGTAACCAGTTTGGCGCTAGTCAGGTTTGTCGGTCCCACCCAGCCCCAGCCCACCCGGAGCTAAAGCGTCATGGCCCAGCCGTATTGCCGCCTGCGCGTTGCTTTAAGCGTCGGTATTTCCCTGGTTTTCGCGAGTCTGGCCGCGGCGGCTCCCGTTGCGCCGAAGGGGTTGGGCGAGGCGGGCAAGCTCGAATCGCTGCAGATCGACACGGGCCGCACGGCCGACGGTGTTTTCACGCTCAGCGGACAGGATGCCCGGCAGCAATTGGCCGTTACCGGGCGCTATGCCAGCGGCCAATTGCGCGATCTGACGCGCGTGGTCAGCTACGACGTGCAGCCGGCGGGCGTGCTGAGCGTCGATGCCACCGGGCTGGTGGTGCCCTTGGCGGATGGCGCGGTGACGATCACCGCCCGCAGTCCGGAAGGCGTGAGCGGCAGCACCAAGGCGCAGGTCCTGCGATTCGGCAACGAGGCCTTGGTCAATTTTCCCAACCAGATCGTGCCGATCTTCACCAAGCTCAGCTGCAACAGCGGCGGCTGCCACGGCAAGTCGAGCGGGCAGAACGGCTTCAAACTCTCGCTGTTGGGCTTCGAGCCGCGCGAGGATTACGAGCACCTGGTGAAAGAGGGCGCGGCCGGCGCTTGTTCCCCGCTTCGCCCGACAAGAGCCTGCTCTTGCTCAAGCCGATCGGCGCGGCTCCGCACGGCGGCGGCACGCGTCTGGAAGCAGACTCGCACGCCTATCGCTTGATGCGCCGCTGGATTCTGCAGGGCATGCCTTACGGCAATGAAGACGACGCGACGGTGGTCAAGATCGAAGTGTTTCCCGCCGAACGCACGATGGGCGAAAAGAGCGAGCAGCAGATCCTGGTCGTGGCGCATTATTCCGACGGCACGACCGAAGACGTGACCGGCACGACCAAGTTCGAGCCGAACAACGTCGAGATGGCCGAGGTCAGCCCGACCGGCCTGGTCAAGACGCTCACGCTCAACGGCGACGTGGCGGTCATGGCCCGCTACCAGGGACAGGTGGGCGTGTTCCGGGCCAACGTGCCCTTGGGCGCGCCGGTCGACAGCCTGCCGCCGAGCAAGAACTTCATCGACGATCTGGTCTTCAAGAAGCTCAAGACGCTGGGCATGCCGCCGTCGGCCGGTTGCGACGACTCGACGTTCCTGCGGCGCACGGGAATCGACATTGCCGGCCGGCTGCCCACGCCGGCCGAAGCGCTGGCCTTTTTGGCCGACACCGATCCGCAGAAGCGCGACAAGTGGATCGACTCGCTGCTGGCCAGCACCGACTACGCCGACTACTTCGCCAACAAGTGGAACTCAATCCTGCGCAACAAGCGCAAGGACGCGACCGGCGCCCGGGGCACGTTCGTGTTCCACGACTGGATCCGCGACAGCCTGTATGCCAACGTCCCCTACGATCAGTTCGTCCGCCAGGTGCTGACCGCCTCGGGCGAAATCGGCCAGAATCCGCCGGTGGCCTGGTATCGCGAGGTGAAGGAAACGAACGAGCAGGTCGAAGACACGGCCCAGCTGTTCCTCGGCTTGCGGATCCAGTGCGCCCGCTGCCATCACCATCCGTTCGAAAAGTGGAGCCAGCAGGACTATTACGGTTTCTCGGCGTTCTTCTCGCAGGTGGGGCGCAAGCGCGGAGCCCAAATGGGCGAAGAGCGCATCTTCCACAAGCGCGGCGCCGCCAGCGCCACCAATCCGAAGACCGGCAAACCGGTGCCGCCGACCGGGCTGGGCGCTCCGCCCGCCGGCGTCTCGGCCGACGACGATCCGCGCCAGGCGCTGGTCGACTGGATGACCGCCAAGGACAATCCGTTCTTTGCCCGGGCGCTGGTCAACCGCTACTGGAAGCATTTTTTCAGCCGGGGGCTGGTCGATCCGGAAGACGACATGCGGGTGACCAATCCGGCCACCAATCCCGAGCTGCTCGACGCGCTGGCCCAGCATTTCGTCGCCAGCGGGTTCGACCTGAAGGATCTGATCCGCACGATCTGCCGCTCGCAGGTCTACCAGCTCAGCTCCGAGCCGAACGATTACAACTCGCACGACAAGCAGAACTTCTCGCGCTACTATCCCAAGCGGCTGGGGGCCGAGGTGCTGCTCGACGGCATCGACCAGGTCACGAGCGCCAAGACCGCTTTCAGCGGGCTGCCGTCCGACACCCGGGCCGTGCAATTGCCGGACAACAGTTTCAACTCGTATTTCCTCACCGTGTTCGGCAAGCCCGAAGGCACGAGCGCCTGCGAGTGCGAGCGTTCGAGCGAGGCCAACCTGGCGCAAAGCCTGCACCTGCTGAACTCGGGCGACGTGCAGGGCAAGCTCTCGGCCGGCGGAGGCCGGGCCGCGGCGCTGGTGGCCGACAAGACGCACACGCCGGAGGAAAAGATCCGCGAGGTTTACCTGCTGGTCTATTCGCGCCCGCCGCAGTCGGACGAAGTGGCCGTGGCGGTCGGGCATCTGACCAAGTCGAAGGACGAAAAAGCGGCCTACGAGGACATACTCTGGGCCCTGATCAATACCAAGGAGTTCTTGTTCAACCACTAGTGTGCTGAGTCGGAAGTTCCTGAAGTGGGAAGGCCGCGTACAGCACACCAGTTGTCGCGGTTGGCGGTGCGGGCGAATGCCCGGGCCGTGCTGCCCAGCGTGTCCGGCCGGACTTGCCAGGCTCGGTGCTGTTCCCAGCCCGGCGACCTGCGGGGCTCCGGACTGCCCGGGAACGAGTCGGGCCCGACCCGGCCGATATCGGCGCCCGCCCGCTGTGACTATGATGGAACTGGTCTGGCGCCCTCCGATCCGGCCTCGCGCTGGCGCTGGTGCGTTGGTTGGATCGCCCGCCAGTCCGCTCGGCCGAGTGCGTCTGCGACAAGTTCGAAGCTTGCCCGCCCCTGTTATCTCCCGCCTTCAGGTGAATCATCGTGAACACCCCACGCTTGTTCTCCGCTGCGCTGCGCTACGCCGGGCCTTCGGCCGCGCTGCTTCTGGGCCTGTGTGCCGCCCTGCCGGCTGCCGATGAGCTGAAGCCGATCGCGATCGCCGAAGTGAAGCGGGACACGCCCGTCCATTTCGAGAAAGAGATCCTGCCGATCCTCTCGAAGAACTGCCTGGCCTGCCACAACGGCACGAAGGCCGAAAACGGCCTGGTGCTGGAGACCCCGCAAACGATCCTTAAGGGGGGCGACGAGGGGCCCAGCGTCGTGCCGGGCAAGAGCGCCGAAAGCCGGCTGCTCAAATCGGCGGCCCACCTGGCCGAGCCGGCCATGCCCCCGGCCGACAACAACGTCGGGGCCAAGCCGCTTTCGTCGGCCGAGCTCGGCCTGGTCAAACTTTGGATCGACCAGGGCGCCACCGGCGAAGTCACCGGCTCGGCTGGCCCGGTCAAGTGGCAGCCCCTGCCGCCGGGCATCAACCCGATCTACGCCGTGGCGGCCACGCCCGACGGACAATTCGGGGCCTGCGGTCGGGCGAACCAGATCTTCATCTATCACCTGCCCTCCGGCCGGCTGATCACGCGGCTGACCGATCCCGAACTGCTCAAGACCGGGCTGTACCAGAACCAGGGAGTCGCGCACCTCGACATGGTGCAGTCGCTGGCCTTCAGCCCGGACGGCACGCACCTGGCCTCGGGCGCCTATCGCGAGGTGAAGCTCTGGCATCGACCGCAGGACGTGCAGCGCTTGCAGCTGGCCGGACTGGCCGAGCCGGCGCTGGCCGAGGCCGTGAGCCCCGACGGCAAGACCGCCGCCACCGGCGATGCCAAGGGCGCGATCACCGTTTGGGACCTGGCGACCGGCAAGCCCTTGCGCACGCTGGCGGGTCATACGGGCCCGATCAGCGGCCTGAAATTTCTGGCCGCCGCCGAAGCCACCAAAACGCCCGAGCGGCTGATTTCGACCTCGGCCGACAAGTCGATCCGCCTTTGGAACCCGGCCGACGGCGCGGCCTTGGCCAAAATCGACACCCCCACGCCGATCACGGCGCTCGCCGTGCTGGCCGACGGATTGCGGGCGGCCACCGGCGGCCCCGACAACCTGGTGCGGCTGTGGACGATTCCCGCCGTGCCGACGCTCGCCGTGGCCGACATTCCCGGGGCCGTGACGGCCGTGGCCGCCAGCCCGGATAAGAAGACGCTGGCCGTGGCCGCAGCCGACGGCTCGATTGCGCTGGTCAATGCCGCCGACGGCAAGACGGCCAAGACGCTTGCCGGCCGCAAGGTGGCCGTGACGGCGCTGTCGTTTAGCGGCGACGGGGCCCGGCTGGCTGCCAGCGAGGCCGACGGCGTCCTGCGGGTCTGGGATGTCGCCCAGGCGATGCCCCTGGTTTCGCTCGCCGGTGCTCCGGCCACGGCCGTGGCTCTGCACACGACCGGCAATGCGCTGGCCGCCGGCACTGCCGACGGCAAGCTGACGACCTGGAAGCTCGACGTGCCGGCCGCCGTTGCGGTGGGCGCCGATCTGGAAGCCCCGGCCACCGTCATCGCCACCAGCGGCGACGGCAAGCGCGTGGCCATCGGTACCGTGGTCGGCGGCAAGCCGACGATCCTGGTCCGAGACCTGGCCACCGGCGCTGCCGTGGCGGCGCTCGCCGGGCACGAAGGGCCGATCACCGCTCTGAATCTGAATGCCGACGGCACTCGGCTGGCCAGCGGCTCGGCCGACAAGACCGCGCGCTTGTGGAGCGTGGCCGAAAGCAAAGAGCTGGCCAAGTTCGCCGGTCACGGGGCAGCCGTGAGCGCCGTGGCCCAGGCGGCCGCCGGGACGCAGGTCGCCTCGGGCGCCGCCGACGGCACGCTCAAGCTGTGGAACGCCGCCGACGGCATGGAGGTCAAGAACTTCGCCGGTCACACGACCCCGGTTGTCGGTCTGGCCCTGACGGCGGGCGGACAGAATCTGGTCTCGGCCGGCGGCGACAAGACGATCCGCATTTGGAACCTGGCCGACGGGGCTCAAGCCCGGGCGATCGAGGCTCCGGCCGCGTGCACGGCCCTGGGCCTCAGCCGCGACGATGCCCGGCTGGCGGTCGCGCTGGCCGATGGCACGACGAAGGTATATCAACTGGCCGACGCCAAGGACCTGGGCACGCTGGCCAGCGGGCCGGGGCGCAGCGTGGGCTTTTCGGCCGACGGCCTGCGGCTGCTGGTCGCGGGCGACAAGCAAGCCGGCCTCTGGGACCTGGCCACGCAAACGCTGCTCGAGACCTTGAGCGTCGAGGCCGGCTGCGCGGCCCTGACGGCGACGGGTGAAGTGGTGTTGGCCTCGGCCGACAAGAAGATTTCGCGCCAGGCGCTGCATGCCGAACGAGCCCTGGTCGGGCCGGCGCTGAAGATCTCGCGCTTGAGCTACAAGCCGGCCGGCACGGTGCTGTATGTAGCCTCCGAAGACGGCACCCTGCGCGGCTACGAGACCACGACCGGCCAGCAGACTTTTTCCGCGGCCAACACCGTGCCGGTGCACGACATGGCCCTCAGTCCCGACGGCAAGCTCCTGGCCGCCGCCTGCGAGGACAAGCAGGTTCGCCTGTGGCTGGCCGAGGGGGGCGCTGCGGCTCCCAAGCCGCTGTTGCCGGGCTTCACGGCCGGCGTCACCAGCGTGACGTTCACGCCGGATAGCGCCCGGGTGATCGCCGCCAGTGCCGCGCCGGGCGAGGTGCTGGTCTTCGGCGTGGCCTCGGGTGTGGCCGAGCAATCGTTCGCCGAATTGCCGGCCGCCGTGACCGCTTTGGCGGCCAGCGGCGAGAAGGACGTGCAGGTGCTCTCGGCGGCGGGAGATAAGGGTATTCGCCTCTGGACGCTGGCGGCCGGGCCGGCCCTGGCGGGCCATACCAAGCCGATTACGGCGCTAGCCGCTTCGCCGACCGACGCCAACACGCTGTTCTCGGCGGGGGACGAAAACGCCATCCGGCAGTGGAATCTGCAGACCGGGCAGCCGACGCGGCAGATCGATCACGGCGGGCCGGTGGCCGCGCTGGCCGTGCGGGGCGACGGCCTGCAATTGGCCTCGTCCGGCGGCACGAACCTGGTGCGGCTGTGGAAAATCGAAAACGGTTCTCCCTGGACCGGCGCCAACAATCAGCCCCTGCCGGAAATGAAGGGCGACCTGCGGGCGCAGCTGCGCCGCCGCGACCGAGCGGCAGGTGGCCCAGGTGACGGCCAAAGTCACCGACAACAAGAAGGCCGCGACAGACGCCGAGGCCAAGATCACCGCCACGGCCGAAGCCATCAAGACCGCGAACACGGCCAAGGAAAACGCCGTCAAAGTGCTGGGCGAAAAGACCGAAGCGGCCAAGGCGCCCGTCGCGGCCAAGGAAGCGGCCGACAAGGAGCTGCAAGAAGCGGCCGCGGCGGCCAAGGCAGCGCTCGAAAAATCGAACCAGGCCAAGGAAGCCGCCGACAAGGATGCCCAGAATGCCGACCTGAAAAAGGCGGCCGACGAAGCCAAGAAAGCCTCCGACGAAGCCGAGAACAATCGCAAAGCGGCCGAAAAGAAACTGCAGGACGCCACCGCTCCGGCCAACAAGGCCCAACAGGAAGCCACCACCGCGGAGGCCGCTAATATGGCCGCAGACCAGGCGGTGCTGGCCGCGAACAATTCGAACAAGAAGGCCATCGACGCGCTGCCCGTGGCCCAGGCCGCGGCCAAGGCCGCCGAGGCCGAACTGGTCGAAACCACGGCCCGGTTCGAAGAAGTCAAGAAGCAGGTCGCGGCCGGCGAGAAGCCGTTCCGCGCCCTGGCCTACTCGCCCGACGGCAAGCAGCTGGCCGTGGCCGGCGAAAACGCGATCGTGCGTACGTTCAGCACCGACACCGGCACCGCGCTCGACGCGTTTGCCGGCCACCAGGCCCCGGTAACGGCCCTGGCCTTTACGCCGGCCGGCGACGTGCTCAGCACCTCGGCCGACAAGCTGGCGATCGTCTGGAACGCCGCGCCCGCGTGGACTCTGGAACGCACGATCGGCAACGTCGAGGATCCGTCGATCTTCGTCGACCGCGTGCTGGCCCTGGCCTTTTCGCCCGACGGCAAGCTGCTGGCCACGGGCGGCGGCGAACCCTCGCGCTCCGGCGAACTAAAGATCTGGAACGCGGCCGACGGCAAGCTGGTCCGGGCGATCACGCCGTCGCATAGCGACACGGTGTTCGGCATCGAGTTCTCGCCCGACGGCCTGTACCTGGCTTCGGCGGCGGCCGATCGATTCGTCAAGGTGTTCGACGTCAACTCGGGCGCGCTGGCCCGCACGTTCGAAGGGCACACGCATCACGTGCTCGACGTCTCGTGGCGCTCCGACGGCAAAGTGCTGGCCTCGGGCGGCGCGGACAACGTGATCAAGGTTTGGGATTTCACCACCGGCGACCAGAAACTCACCACCACGCCGCTGCCCAAGGAAATCACGTCGCTCACGTTCGTGGGCCTGCTGAACAAGTTCATCGCCGGCTGCGGCGACCGCAACGTGCGGCTGTTCAGCGCCGACAACCAGGGCCCCGAACGCTCGTTCACCGGCCCGGTCGACTTTATCTACGCGGCCACGGTAACGGCCGATGGCAAAACAGTGGTTGCCGGCGGCCAGGACAGCACGATGTTCGAGTGGAACCTGGAGAACGGCCAGCCGATCCACAATTATCCGGCGCCCAAGCCGGAGGAGCCGGCCGGCGACAAGACCGTCGCCGGCGCGCAGTAACGCGGCCCGAAGGCCCAGCGGCCGGCTATTTCAGAATGCCGACCAGATCGCTGTGGTCGTCGGTCCAGAGCACCTTGCGCTGCGGGGCCGGGCCGTTGGCATTCGGCGCCGGCGCGTTGGGCAGCAGCGCGTCGATCACCGCCGCATCGCGGGCCAGCAGCATCCAGTCGGCGGGAAACTGCCCCGTTTGGGCGTCGCCCGGCGAAATGATTCGCCGCCAGGCGAAGCCAGCCTCGTCGGCCAATCCGGCCACGACGCAGGCGAGATCCAGGTATCGGTTCGAGATGTGAACGGCCACAGTCGCGTCGGGCTGCAAGTGCCGGGCGTAAATCTCGAAGGCTTCTTTGGTGAGCAAGTGCGCCGGAATCGCGTCGCCGCTGAACGCGTCGAGCACCAGCACGTCGAATTGCTGCGGCGGTTCGCGCTCCAGTGATAGCCGCGCATCGCCCAGCACCACGTCGCAGCGACCGCGGCAATCGCCGAGATAGCGGAAATGCTCGCGGGCAAAACGCTCGACGTCGGCGTTCAGCTCGTAGAAGCGGAAATACTGGCCGCTCTGGGCATACGCGGCCAGCGTGCCGACGCCCAGCCCGACGGCGCCCACGCGCAGGTCCGGGCGGTCCGCCAGCGCCGTGAGCAGCTGGCCCACGCCGGCCGGGCGGCCGTAATACGCGGTCGGCTCGCTCCGTTTTTCGGCGGCCACGAACTGCAGCCCGTGCGCGATCCGCCCGCTGTAGAAATACACGCTGTGCCGGTCCGGGTCGTCGGCATCGCGCTCTTGGACCGAAATCACGCCGTAGAAGTTGCGCAGGCTTTGATTCAGTTCGGCGGTGCCGCGCGGTCCCAGCGCCGCGCGCAGCTCAGGCCCACGAAGACCAAGAGCAAGGCTGGCGCAATCAGGGCAAAGCGCCGGCGAAGCAGCGACTGGGGCTGTCCCTCGACAAGCACCCAGGCCGCCAGCAGGCAGCCCACGACCAGCGCCAGCCGCCATTCGAAAAACGTGGCGAACACGAGCGGGGCCACCAGGCTCACGAGCCAGCCTCCGAGCGCGCCGCCGGCGCTGATCAGCAGATAGTAGCTCGTCAGGTAGCGCGGATCGGGACGCAGCCGGGCCAACTCGCCGTGGCAGAGCATGCAAAAGGCGAACAGCGCGGCCAGCTGCAGGCCGATTTCCTGGCCGAAACTGAACGCCACCCCGGACCCGGTCGTGATCAGTTGATCCACCACGCCCACGGCCAAGAGCAGCAACAGCGCCGCCGGCGCGTACCAGCCGGGGCGGTACCAGCGCGGGTGATCGAAGCAGATGATGAACGACAGCAGATACAGCGCCAGCGGTGCCACCCACAACAGCGGCATCACGGCCACGTCCTGACAGACGTGGTTTGTCGTGGCCAGCAGCATCAGCGAGGCCAGCGCGGGCAAAGCCAACCAGGCGCAGCGCACGGAGCGGCTGGGCTCACGGGCCGCCGCGGGCGCGTTGCCGATTGCCGATGGCTCGTCGCCCACGTTCGACCGGCCGGCCAGTGCCGCCAGGCAAGCGCAGAGCGCGCACAAAACCGCAAAACCCGCGAAGCCCAGGGCCCAGTACCAGGCCTGGCGGCCGACCGCCAGGTGCGGCTCGACATAGAACGGATACGCCATCAAGGCCACGAGCGAGCCGAAGTTCGACACCGCGTACAACCGGTACGGCGAGCGGCCCGGAAATGCGCGGCAGAACCAGGCTTGCACCAAGGGCCCCGTGGCCGAGAGCACGAAGTAGGGCAAACCGACCGACACGCCCAGCAGCGAAAGGATGTGCCAGGTGGGGGCCGCCGGAACGTCGGGCTTCCAACTGGCGTCAGGCGCGATCGGCAGCAGGCACGCCGCCACCGCCAACAGCGCGATGTGCACGACGGCTTGGGTCCGAGCGCCCAGCAACTTCTGGCTCAAGTGGGCGTAGGCATAGCCGGCGAACAACAGCGTCTGGAAAAACACCATCGAGGTGGTCCAGACCGCCGGGCTGCCGCCGAACCAGGGCAGGATGAACTTGCCGATGATCGGTTGCACCTCGAACAGCAACAGCGCGCTGGCTAGGGTGGTGATCACATAGATGCCGGGACCGATCCAGGCCGCCAGCTTTCGCGTCGAGTGCATGCCGCGCTCCGTTCGATTCGGGCCCCCCCTTCCCCGCGCGGAACCCTCCGCTCCCCCGGGGGGGATCCCTGTCTCAAATCTAGCTTGCAGGCCGCCGCCCGGGCGGTGCCCCGCCGGCCGGATCGGCAGGCCCGACTGCCTGCCCCTAAATGCCTTTCTCGTAGCAGGTTGTGGCTCCAGGTCGGCGGCGCTTTGGGGCTATGCCAAATGGCGTATTCATGCCTGCCGGCGACCGGATTTACGATAAGAGCGCTGCGGCGGCCTTCCGCCTTGTGACGGTCGATTGGCCCGCAAGGATGTTGCCGTCGGCCAAAACGGATGACGGGCCTGAGCGGAAATTTGCATCGAGATTATTCCACGAGTAGTATCGCGCGAGACGGGTTCGAGGTATCGTCCGTGACTTCTGGGTTGCGGCCGGTTCAGGCAGCTCGAACGTGAGCCAGCAGTTGCTTCCGGTCGCGCGCACCTTGACGAGGAGGAGGGTATGCGGCGGAAAAATTGGCCTCAGGGCGGAGCAAAGATCTTTTTCGCGGGCGCATTATTGGCGGCCGGCACAGCGCTGAGCTGGGCCGACGACGCCGAGGCCGGTCCTTCGCTGGAGGAGCAGCGCACAGCGCGCCGCCTGGTGGAGCATGCGCTCCAGTACGAAGCAGCCGGTCAGCTCTCGAGCAAGCAGACGCTGCTCGACGAGGCGCTTCAGGCCGTGCCCGACTTCGCCCCCGCCCGCTGGCAAAGCGGCTTCGTCAAGGTCGACCACCACTGGACGAAGGTCAACGAAGTTCCGCCGCCGGCAGCCAAGAGCCCGCTGGCGACCTACCGGCAAATTCGTGACGGCTATCCGCGCAATCTCGGCGGCCAGCTCGAACTGGCCCGCTGGTGCGCGAAGAAGAAACTCATCGACCAGCAGCGGGCGCACCTGACCCGCGTGTTGGAGCTGGACCCGGATCACGCCGAGGCCCGGGCCGAACTCGGCTTCAAGCAGGTCGACGGCGTCTGGCGCAGTCGCGAGGACCAGGAGCAGGCGGCCCTGCAGGAGAAGCGCCTGGCGGCCTCGCTAAAGAAGTGGAGCGGCAAGGTCGATCGGATTGCGGCGGGCTACGGGCGCAAAGATCCGAAGCTGCGCGAGCGCGCCCACGCGGCCCTGGCCGTGATCAAGGATCCGGCGGCCATCGCAGCCCTGGAGCTGAAGCTGACGCAAATCGACCCGGAAGCGGCGACCGACGTCGTCGCGGTCTTGGGCCGGATGTCGGGGCATGAAGCGCCGCTGGCCCTGGCCCGCCAGGCCGTGGGCTCGCCCTGGCAGGAAGTGCGCGAGGCGGCGGTCGAGCAACTCCGTTCGCGGCCGCTCGAGTCGTTCGTGCCTCCGCTGCTGGGCGCCTTGTACTCGCCGATTCAGCAGGAGATGTCGCTGGTTTTCACGCCGGACGGTCGGCTGTTCTACTCACACGATTTTAAGCGCGAGGGGCAGGAGCAGAAGCAGGAGCAGGTGCTGGAGCTGGAAGTCGATCGGCTGGTCCTGCCCGGGGCGACCGGCGAAGAATCGCTGCTGGACGCGCTGATGGGCATCGGTCAGCTGGCCGCGGCGCGAGAGGAAGACCTGGCCCGGCAGAATCGGCAGACCGAGCAGCTCAACGAGCGGATTTGCTGGGTCTTGTCGCTGGCTCTGGACACCCAGATCACTTCGCCCAAGAGCGCGTGGGAATGGTGGAATCAGCGTAACGAAGTCTTCTATCCCGATCCCAAGCCGACCGCGCGAACGTATCAAAGCGAAACGGTGGCGCTGGTCGAACTGCCCCCTCCCCCGGCCGCCATGGACTGTCTGGCGGCGGGAACGCCGGTCTGGACGGATCTGGGGCCGCTCCCGATCGAGAAGATCAAGGTCGGCGACCGCGTTCTGGCCCAAAACGCGGACACCGGCGAGCTGGCTTTCAAGCCGGTGCTCCGCACCACCGTCCGGCCCAAGAGCGAGCTCATCCACCTGGAGACCGACGGAGCCACTTTCGACTCGAGCGGCGGGCATCCGTTCTGGGTCTCGGGACGCGGCTGGATCAAAGCCCGTGAGCTGGAAGCGGGCATGATGCTGCACGGCGCGACCACGACGGCCGCAGTGCGTGCGGTCGACTCAGGCCCCAGCGACGTGACCTACAATCTGATCGTGGCCGACTTTCACACCTACTTCGTCGGGCCGACGCGATTGCTCAGTCACGACAATACGGTGCGGCAGCCGGCGGCGGCCGGCGTGCCCGGCTTGTCGAAATAGTCCGCGCTCGAATCGCGCGCGTCTGCGCCCGCGCTCAGCGCTGCGTGGCCAGAATGCGGCAGGCCATCAGCCAGATGACGGCAAAGACGATTCCGATCAGCAGGTGGATGAAATCGACGGGCATGGCAGCTTCGATCCAGCGGTTGATCTCCGGCGGCATTCGCTGCGCCGCCGCGGCCCGATAACCCTCGCGGGCGCGGCGCACCGCAGCGTCTTGCGCAGCCGATTGAGTCTCTCTTCTCGTTTCGGAACGCGCGGGCCTGCGTCCGCAGAAGTTTTGCCGCCGACAGCCCAAAGTCGATAAGCGCCCCGACGCGTACAGTCGGGATATCTTGCCCGGAGCGAGCGCCACGGCGCGGCCGCTCGGCCCATAATCCTCGCCACAGTGGGTCGCTGACGCGTTGGCGGCGAACGGCGTCTCAGGGCTTTTTGGCGGCTTTGACGGCCCGCTGGGCGCCGCGGTGGCGCATCAGGGCCAGTTCGAAATCGGCGCCCGACTTTTGGGCCCATTCTTCCAGCCGCGCGAGCCATTCCAGGGCTTTCTTGTCGTGCAGCGCGAAGTCGGCGAGCTGCTCCTCGCGCGAGCGGCGGGCCATGCTGCGCATCTGGCTGCAGAGGTCGAGCAACCGCAGGGCCAATTCGTCCATGCGCCCGGGAGTGTACGGATCGAGGGTCATAATTCTGGGCATCGTTACGGCATGAAGATTGGTCATTAATCAGGATGGATCCTAGGTCATTCGGCCCGAATTGTCGAATGATTGCAGGATGGCCTTCGTGTATTTGCAGATGAATCGGCATATTTAGGTCATAGTTATGACTAAAATAATGGTTGAAATATGGCCAGTTCCTGCCTTAGGATGACGCTTGTTATTGAACTCCCGATCCGCCTGGGACCGCGTGCATTTCACCCTCGTGGCGGTCCCGGGCAGCCCGTCGGAGGCCCGCCGTGTGCAAGGACGACGACGAATTCGACGCCTGGCTCGACGAGCCGGACGAGGCGTTTGAGCCTGAGATCGAGCCCGACGACGACGACGAAACCGAACCTGCGCCCGGCGATTTCTGGTTCGACCGCGAAGCGGCACCGGACGAGTGACCACGGTGCCGGTTAAGAGCGAACACCTGAGCAAAAGGGGATTCCATGATCGCAACTGCCAAAGTGCAAGAGGTGGAGCGCCTGTTGGCGGAGAACCGCTGGTCGCAGCGCAAGATCGCAAAAATGGTCGGAATCAGCCGGGCGGTGGTGGGGTCGATCGCCGCCGGAACGCGGCCCGACTACGACGCCCGGCGGATGGCCCGCGACGACGACGATTCGATCCCCAACGGCCCGGTCGAACGCTGCCAGGGCTGCGGTGCCCGAGTGTACATGCCCTGCCGGCTGTGCAAGATTCGGGCCCTGAAGGCCGCGGAACGGGAAAAAGCCCGGGCCGAACTGTGCCGCACCGCGGCCGCCGAGCAGCGCCGCTTGCGCGTGCTCTGCCCGCCCGCGCGCGGCTGGGACCAGCCGGCCGGCCCGCCGGGGCAGCGCCGAGCGGGTTGAGCGGCACCGCAACCGGGTAGGCTGACGGTCTTTTGCGCTTGGCAATTGCGTTTGGCTGATCGAAAATCAGCGGCAGCATGCCGGGGCGCCGGTTTGCTCCGGGCATGCCGGCGGCAATCGTCGCAGGCGGCATCCCGCGATTCAGTTTCTCGACGTCTTCCAAGCCGGTCGCGATTGCCATGCTTGACCCGTTGCCCCGCCAGTTTGCCCAGGGGGTCAACCTTTTCGATCTGCCTCGGCCGCGGCAGGCCGAGCTATTGCGCTCCTGGGGCATTGCTCCGGTCCACGTCGGCAGGCTGTGGAAATATCTGTACCGCGAGGACTCGCACGATCCGGCCGCCATGGTCGAACTGCCGGCGCGATTGCGAGCGCGGCTGGCCGATTGCGCGTGGCCCGGGCCGTTGACGGTGTGCCGGCAGGCTGCCGCGGACGACGGCCTGACGCACAAGCTGCTCGTCGGCCTGGCGGACGGCTGCCAGGTGGAAACCGTGCTGATGCGCTATCGCGACCGGGTGACGGCCTGTCTGAGCACGCAGGTGGGTTGCCCGCTGGCGTGCGTCTTCTGCGCCACCGGCCAGCTTGGCTACACGCGCAACCTCCGGGCCGGCGAGATCGTGGCGCAAGCATTGCACGTGCGGCGCATGCTGCTCGGCCGCGCCGCGGACGACGCTGCGGACGTGTCCGGCGGCCGGACCGACGAACCGTCTCCGCTGCGGAACCTGGTGTTGATGGGCATGGGCGAGCCGCTGCTCAACTACGAAGCGGTCATGGATGCGCTCGACATCCTGCGCGATCCAGGCTGCCTGGCCATCGGCGGCAAGCAGATTACCCTGAGCACGGTGGGCGTGCCGGGGGGCATCCGGCGCATGGCCGACGAGCGCCGCCCGTATTCGCTGGCCGTTTCGCTGCACGGGGCCACGCAGGAAGAGCGCCTGGCCCTGGTGCCGGCCGCCCGCAGCTGGCCGCTGGACGAGCTCGTTGCCGCTTGCCGCTACTACGCCGAGCGGCTGGGGCGGAAGATTTTTTTCGAATGGACGCTGATTGCGGGCCAGAACGATTCGAGCGCGCATGCCGAGCGGCTGGGCGAGTTGCTCAGATCGATCCAGTCCCAAGTGAATCTGATTCCGCTCAACCCGACCGCGGGCTACGCGGCCCAGCCGGGCGATGCCGAATCGATCGCCCGGTTTCGCGCCGTGCTCACCCAGTGCGGCATTCCCAGCAGCGTGCGGCAGCGCCGGGGGATCGACATCGCCGCCGGCTGCGGTCAATTGGCCGGCAGCGCAGCGTGATTGCAACGCAGGCGAACCCCCAACAGGCTGGCACGCGAGCAAAATGTAGGAGGCGGCTCCGATCGCCGACGTGCAGCTGACCGGCGTCGGAAAGTCGGCGATCGGAGTCGCCTCCTACAGGCCCGACTGCCCGACACACGGCCAGGGAGCCGTCCATAACGACAGCGAGACTCGTCGCTCGCGGCCTGGGGTTTGCAGCTCAGTCGCCTTTGCGGCGCGGGCGGCTGAGCAGCTCTTCGACTTCGTCGGCTTCGACCGGAATCGAGGCGGTCAGATCGACCGGCCCGGCCGCGGTGACGACCACGTTGTTTTCCAGCCGCACGGCAAAGCCCTCGTCCGGCAGATAGATGCCCGGCTCGACGGTGAGCACCCAGCCGGGCGTGAACGGCCGGTTCAAGTGGCCGACGTCGTGAACGTCGAGGCCCAGCGGATGCCCCAGTCCGTGCATGAAGTATTTGCGACAAGCGGGCTCGTCGCGGGTGTGCCTGGCGGCTTCGTCGGCCGTGAGCAGCCCGAGCCGCACCAGCTCGTCGGCCATCATGCGCTTGGCGTCGTCCTGCCAGTCGCGATGCAGCCGGCCCACGACGGCTCCGGCGATCGAGGCTCGCATGACGCGCAGCACCGCGTCGTAAACGGCGCGCTGCCGCGGCGTGAAGCGGCCGCCGATCGGAAAGGTGCGGGTCAGGTCGGCGTTGTAATTGGCGTAGGCGGCGGCGACATCCAGGAGCACGAGCTGGCCGTCGGCGAGGACCTGGTCGTTCTCCAGGTAGTGCAGCACGCAGGCATTCGGGCCGCCGCCGATAATGGGCGTGTAGGCGAAGCGGGCTCCCGCGCGGATGAATTCGTAGGCGAAATCGGCTTCGAGCTCGTATTCGCGCAGGCCGGACTGCAAGTGCGCGAGCACGCGGCGATAGCCGGCGGCGGTGATGTCGACCGCCCGCCGCAATAGCGCCAATTCGGCTTCGCTCTTGGTCACCCGCAAGGTGTGCATCAGCCGGGCCAGGCGCTGGTAGCGGTGCAGGGGATATTGGGCCTGCGTATCGCGGACGAAGCGTTCTTCGCGCGTTTGGACTTCCACGGCGGCCCGGGTGTGCTCGTTGCTGTCGAGAAAGACGTTCTCGGTTTCGCACATCAACTGCCGGAAGACGCGGGGGAATTCGGACAGCCATTTGACCGTTTTAATGCCGGAAATGGCGCTGGCTTCGGCCTTGGAGTGCTTGTGCCCCTCCCAGGTGCGGGATTCTTCGTTCGGCTCGCGCAGGAACAGCACCTCGCGCAGGTTCTCGCTGAACGCCCCGGGCGCGATGAGCAGGATGGATTGCTCCTGCTCGATGCCCGAGAGATAGAACAAGTCGGTATTGGGCACCAGCATCAGCGAGCCGTCGGCGTTGGTCGGCAGGACGTCGTTGGCATTGACGACGGCGAGCGAATCCGGGGGCAGCAACTGCTTGAGCCGCGACCGATTTTCCACGAACAGGGAGGCGTCGATCGGTGCGTGTCGCATGAGCTGGGGGGCCCCGGGGTGGTTCGAGTCGTTCGTCCGCTGCGTTGGCGTTGACGAGCAGTGTACTGGCCGGCAATCGACCCGATCAATGGCCTAGCGCCAGCCGTACCGATCGGGAGAGAGCAGGGCCAGGTCGAAGCCGGGCGGTTCGGCCGCGATCAGCCGGGCCACGATCTGGCCGGTAATCGGGCCCAGGCTCACGCCCAGCATGGCGTGCCCGGCGGCGACCACCAGGTTGTCGTAGCGGCGACTGTGCCCCAGATACGGCAAACCGTCGGGCGAGCATGGCCGCAGTCCGTACCAGGGCGTCACGTCGCGAAAATCCTGCTCGCGAAACTCGGGCAAGTACTCGAGCGCAGCCTTGACGATGCCGCGGACGCGCTGGGCCCGGATTGCCGGATTGAGGCCGGCGATCTCCATCGTGCCGCCAAAACGCAGGGCCGAGCCCAGCGGAGTCACCGCCACCCGGGCCTCGGTCAAGATCGCGCAGTGCTGGGGCAGTTGCGGCGGTGCGCTGAGCGTCAGGCTGTAGCCTTTGCCGGCTTCGAGCGACAGGTTCAGGCCGAGCGCGCGGGCCAGCCCGCGCGACCAGACTCCGCCGGCCAGCACGAAGGTGTCGGCGTGCAGGTCGCCGCGGCTGGTGCGGGCCAGCACCACGTGCCGCCCGCGGCGGACCAGCCCCGTCACGTCGGTCTGCCAGAGAAACTGGCAACCCCGCTCGACCAGCCGGTCTTGCAGCGCGGCCATTAAGTGCTGCGGCACGAGATGGGCATCGCCGGGAAAATCGACAGCGCCGGCGACATCGAGGCGAACGCCGGGCTCGCGCGCTTGCGCGGCGGCCGCATCGAGCACTTCGGCCGGCACGCCCAGCTGCACGGCCTGCTGGGCGAGCCGGGCCTCTTCGTCCAAGGCCTGCTGGCTGCGGCAGAACATGAGCGAACCCCGGCTGACCAGGCCGAACGAGTTTTCCCACTGATCGGCCAGCTGCTCGTAGCAGGCGCGGCTGGCCAGGTGCAGATCGCGCAGCAGCGGCGCGGCGCGCGACACGCGCTGGGGCGTCGCGGCCCGCCAGAAGCGGTAGCCCCAGGCCGCCAGTGCCGGCGAAAAGCGCGGCCGGACGTAGAAGGGCGATTCGGGATCGGCCATCCACTTGATCCCCTGGGCCATGACGCCCGGCGCCGCCAGCGGCACGAAATGGCTGGGAACCACGAGGCCCGCGTTGCCGTACGAGCAGCCGTCGCGCAGGCTGGGCAAGCGCTCGACCACCGTCACGCGCAGGCCGCGGTCCAGGCAGTAATAGGCCGTGCACAGCCCAATCACCCCGCCGCCGACAATGACCACTTGCTTGGGCATGGGCGTTTCAGTGCGGGAGGGCCGCGTCGACGGGGATTGCCGAAGGTCGCTCGGCGGGCATCGTCCGGGCCATCAGGGCCAGCGGCAGCAGACACACGCAGCCCACGAGCGCGTCGATCGACAGCGTGGTGGGATATCCCCAGAGCCTGGCGGACCGGCCCTGCCACGAGGCGGAATAAGCGAAGGCCAGATTCATCAGCGACATATAAGCGGTAAATTGCGTGCCGGCGACTTCCGATCGGCAAAGGCCCATATACACCGCCGTGCGCGTGCCGGACATCAAGCCCTGGGCGAAATTATACAACAGGGCCGCGATCCAAAAACCGCGCACAGCGCCTCCGGCGCGGCGGCGCTCGACGCGCCCTCGTCGAGGTGCGGCATGATCCAACCGAAATCGGACAATTGACTGGCCAGCCACAACGTCGGCACGGCCGTCGCGACGACATACAAAGCCAACATCCGCCAGCGCCCGAACCGATCGGAGATCAAGCCGCCGGCCACGCAGCCCGACGCGGCCAGCACGGTCGAGCAAACATTGAGCCAGCCGATCTGGGCGTCGTCGAGCCCCAATTCCACGGCCAGGTTCGATTGCAGGGCGAGCCCCAGCCCATAGGCACCGGCCGGCAAGATCGCAAACAGCATTCCGGCCACGCTCGCCCAGGAGCGAAAGCAAGCGGCCAGCAGCGTGCGGACGTAATCGGCGATCTGGGTGGCGGCACCCGTCAGCTGCGATTGGCCGGCTGCGGATTCCGACGCGTGGGGTTCGACAAGCCGCAGCGACACGCAGGCCGTGACCAGCAGGATCGCTCCGACGACGAGCAAAAACGTGGCCTGCACCGGCACATACGGCAGCAGGAACAGCACGCCGGCCCCGCCCAAACCATTGCCCAGGTAGGCCCCGGCGAACATCAGGCCGTTGGCGGTGCCCCGTTCCTCGGGCAGCAGGACCGTGCAGGCCAGAGCGTCGATCGCCACGTCCATCGTTGCGGCGAAGGCGTTGTGCACCAGGATAATCGCGGTGAACAGGGTCAGATGTGTGACGAAGTCGACGCCGACCGAGGCCAAGAGCGTCAGTGCCATGCAGATCTGGCAGCCCACGATCCAGGCCCGGCGCTTGCCCAACCGCGTCGAGTAGACCAGGTCGACCAGCGGCCCGACGATCCACTTGAACGACCAGGGCAGATACAAAGTGGCGACGAAGTAGCCGATCTGCTCGGGGTTCAGCCCTTGCTTGCGCATCAGCGTGGCCAGGGCCGTGGCGGTGAAGCCGAGCGGAATGCCCTCGGTCACGTAGAGCAGGCAAAAGGCCAGCAGGCGGCCGCCGCGCGTGCGCAGAATGCCGTGCGCCGGAGGCGCGGAGACCAGCGAAGGCTCGAAGCCAGATTCCATGCGTCGGAGTGTTCGCGGGCGTCGGGGTGTTCGCGGGCGTCGGGACGCGATTCGGCGGAGCGGAAAGCCACTAGCCTAGCAGTCCGGCCGCCTGCGGGCGAATGGATTGCGCCGCGCGCCGCGGCAGGTCGAGCGCAGGGCGGGAATGTCCGACGGCTTATCCCCCAACGGTGTCGCCGCACCTCGACGTGCCCCGTCGGGTCACTTGGGGAGGTCCCAGAACCGAGCGAGCAATTGCTCGGTGCGGGGATCGTGCTCGTGAAGCTCGGCCCGATTGAACGGATAGAAGTCGTTGCGCGCGAAGAAGGCCTCGCTCGATTCGGCGAAGAATTCCTGGGGGTTCGTCATGGCGTAAGCCCGCTCGTGGCGGTTGGGGGACCCGTCTCCCAAGGTGCGCTCGACGTTGTCATACGTCTTGCTGGCTTTGGCCCTTTCGTAAGCGGCGACGATGTCGGGCTGGTCGAATCCCAGCACGCGGTCGTGATAGGCATGGGCCAGCTCGTGCAGGGCGAAATTGGGCATGCGCCGGGTTTCGGCGGCAAAAATCCGCGTGTCCGTGAACTCCACGCCCTTGGCCATGGCCGGATTGCGCCCATGATCGCGCAGCCAACCGGCGTCGGGATGATACTCGGCGATCGGCCGCACGCCGGGATACTCGGGCGAGAACCAGAGCGGCACCGCGCGCAGTTTTTCCACCGCCGCGGCGGGCACCACGCGCACGATCTCGGCGAGTTGCGGCCGGAGCAGTTCGAGCGCCTGTTCGACGCCCGGGCGGTCTTTCTCCCAGAGCGCGTCGCTGATGTGCACCGTCCAGCCTTCGACCGTTTGCGTGCGATAGTGCGGCAGGGCGGGCGGCTCGGCCGGGGCAGCGCCATTGGCGGCAGCGCCGTCTGCGGCAGCGCCATCTGGGGCACTGTCGGCCGCGGCAGCCGTCGGAGGGTCAGTTCCTGCTGAAAAAGAAACAGTTCCAACTGTGAAAGCGCCGGCCAGGGCCAGCGAAATGAGCCAGCCGGCAAGAGGCATCCGATGCATCACTCGATCAATCTCCGCAGCAGGACCGCGTTGTTGACGTTGAAATCTTCGCCTCGCTGGAAGGCGACCGGAATCGAGCGATCGAAGATGTAGAAAGCCCGATGCCGCTTGATCTCGCCCGTATCGCTCCCCAGTTCGGCACCCAGCTGAAATCCGTCCGGCACGGCGGCCGTGACACCTGCCGGGTTAGGCGTCACCTGGAAGTATCCGACGGTGATCCAGACAGCGTACACATTGGAGCGCGTGGTGAGCAAGTTCATCACCTTACCCGCGTTCTGGATGCGGAAGTAGGGATTGCGCGTCGGATCGTCGTACGGCTGCCAGCTGCTGCCGGCGATACCGGGGAAGTCGAACAAGGCCGCACCGGACGTCGCCCCCGAGCCGGTGAAATTGAGCGTCGAGGGGCGGAGCAGCGTCACGTCGATGTCGCGGAGCGGCGTGCCCGGGCTGCCGCCGTTCAGGCTGGCATCGGTGTAGATCGAATTGGTAAGCGAGGCGCCGGCAAACGAGCGGAACGGATTGCAGAAGTAGCTGGGCATGTTGGCAAAGCCCAGGCGGCTGGCCACGATGTCGTTGACCAGATTGGTCGATCCATCCCCGAGCGCCGTGGCGATCGTCCCGGAGACGACGCCGTCGGTGACGGTGTTGATATTGATCCGCCCCGGGCTGCGATATTCCGACACCTTGTTGAAGGGCGGGCGCAGGTACGTGCCGAAGGAATTGGAGCCCTGGGTGTAGGGCGTGCCGGCCACCTGGCCGCTCATGTCGGCTCCGGGCGGATTGCAAAACGCCGTGGCCGAGGCGCCCGTGGGACTCAGGTAGGTCTCGGTGCCGACGAACTTCGAGGGCACGTGCAGATATTCGAAGATTCGGTACAGGTTGAGCGGCAAGTATTGATTGGCGCCCGAATTGACGTTGCCCGCATCGAAGAAATTAAGCAAATGGCCGAAATACGGCAGTGGAGACGTGGCCGCATTGTAGGCCAGCGTGTAGCCGCCGGTGGCGTTGGGCACCGTGATCGGATAGGCGCTCTGTGTGGTGTAAAGCGACGCAACCGTGCTCGGCGAGTTCAGGCTGAAGTCGAAAAACAGCCGCGACGAGCGACTCTTGGGCACCAGGGCCAGCTCCATCGGGGTGACGTAAGGCCGGTTGTTCCAGGTCAGCCAGGGGAACGGCGGCTGATTGCCGGACGTGTTGGCCGCGAGCGCGCCGACGTAGGCGCCCGGCGACTGCAGATAGTTGGCGCTGCCCGGGCCGGTGCCGTAACCCTGGCTCAGATAGCCGAGCGAGTGGTGCAGGGGGTACGTAAAAATCTGGTTCGGCGGGTTGGTGCCGGGGGTGCCGGCGGCCAACATGCCCGAGCCGGCGACGTGGGCGTACTCATGGGCCCAGAAGACGTTGTTCTGCCCCTGCTGGAGCTGGGGCGGGATGGAGCCTGCGGCCGTGTAATACTGGTCGCCGCGCTGGGTCGAGCAGAAGTTGTACATCGCGCCGGCCGCATTATTCGGGTCGGCATTGCCAGTCCAGACGCCGTTGAACGCGCGGACGTCGAACGGCATCGAGTCGATCGTCAGGTACGGGTTGGTCGTCGCGTTCCACGGATTGGTCGGGTCGGCCAAGCGCTGCAGGTAGACCGTCTTGTAATTCACTTTGGTGCCGTCGGTCAGCATGCTCGGATCGCCGAAATTGTCCGAGGGCTTGTCCTGGGCCGTGGCGTATGCCCATTCGCCTTCCGACGGAGTCGGTCCGGGATTCACGGCCACCGGCGCGACGCCCACCGCGTTGCTGTACCCCGACACGGGATCGGAGATGCCGAACGACCCGGGGAAGCGCTGGCCTGCCGAGCCGTACGAAGTGTCCAGAGCCACGGCGATGACCGGTTGCACGTTGCCGGCACTGCCGCCAATCGTGCCGGGGTCACCGGGAGTCGTTTGGCCGCTCATCAGGACTTGAAATTGATTCGTGTCGGGGTTGGCACTCGGCTGGAGGATGATGCGCCGCGTGTCGGTCGTGTCGGGAGCAATGTCAGTGGCCGACGACGTTCGGCCGACTTTCGAAACGTTTGTGCCATTGATGCTTTGTCCGGCCGAACCCACGACCGCATAACGGCCCGGCTTAAGCGGAGCCACGGCCTGGCTGGTGTAGTACTGGGCAGAGCCCGAGCCGGTCGTGCTGCCGGAGGGCGGAATCGCCATGCCGGCGTTATAAGCCGTGAAATAAACCGTGCGCTCGATCGGCGGCTGGTTGGCCGTGATCGGGTCGTCGAGGTCGCCGCTGGTGCCGGCCACGGTCAGGGCCAAACGCCAGATCGGCGAGCCCGTTGCCAGATTGCCCACCTGGGCGTTCAGGACCACGCCCGTCGGGCTGCCGCCGGCCACGTTGTAGAACTCACCGGGCACTTCCTCTGCGTTCGGAATCGCATCGCCGCTGAGGATCGAATTCTGCGTGTTCCAGGGGTTGTACAGCTCGATGAACGCAGTGGCTTGCGGCAACAGGTGCTGGTCGAAGTCGGTGTCGGGGGGCTGACCCATCGGAGCGGGCATGGTGCCGCCGGCGGTTGTCCATTGCCCCGGCGAAGTGGTCGGTCCCGCGGGAGTCGAGCTGGTCCACAGGTCCTGAGTTTTACGGTCGTGAAACGCGATCGTCTCGGTGAGCACCAACTCGGGACGCTCGCAGCCCCAGACCAGCCCGCGCTGGGCGTTCGAATCGTCGCTCGAAGTGGCACCGAACATGCCGTTGACGATGCCGTCGATCACGGTGCCGTCGAACGGAATCAGGTCGAACTCGAACGGGGTCATGATCGAATCGCGATCGCGGAAGTCGACGCAATTGATGGCCCATTGGGCCAGGGCGTATTGCAATTGGTACTGCAACGGACTGCCCACGGTCTGGCCGTTATAGTCGTAGGCCACGTTCGGCGGGTTTGTGGCCCCGGCGCCGCTCGATGAGTTGACGAGGTTTTGATCCACGAGCGCCATGGCCAGCGTGTACAGGTAGCGGGCCATTTGCTGCCGCGCGACCACAGCATCGCCCGCATCGGCCGAGCCGTTGCCGTTGTAATCGACAGCCAGGCTGGCCGCGGTGTAGCTGGTGGGAAATACGCCGGTCCAAGCTCCTTCACCGCCCGAATACTCGTTGTAGTCGTCGACGATGCCGTTGTTGTTGTCGTCGCGGCCGTTGCCCAGCGGGCGGTTGATATCCAGCCGCTGGCCGTTGAGCAAATCGGCAGGGACCAAATAGGGCAATTGCGTGGCCACGTTGCCGCCGCCGGCCGAAAGTTTGGCCGCGATCAGGTCCACCGGCGAGAAGGCGAGGTACATTTGCGTCGTGCCGGTGGTCCCGGCGCGCATGTCGCGGGTGGCCAGGACATTCGGGTTGGGCAGGTCCCAGCTGTCGGTCGTCACCTGGTTGCGCAACGTCGCGATCCAGGTGCCCAGCGGATTGGGCGGACTCGACGAGGTGTACGTCGGATCGAGCAACTGCGCGAGCCGGCTATTGAGCGAGAGGGCGTCCAGGTCGTAAGCCCGGAGCAGGGTTTCCAACTCGGCCAGCGAGAACGGATTGTCGGTTGCGCCATGGAACAGGGCGCCGCGCACCGCCTTGCGCGAGAGGTTAAGCACGTAGGGGTTGTTCAGCGTGTCGTAATTGCCGGTGGGCGGTGACGACATGTTGGGCGTCAACGGATTGCCCTGAATGTCGAGCGCCACGAAGCCCCGGGCCCAGAGATCCGGCGGCGAGCCGTAGGTGCAGGGCACCGTCGGCGAGCCTGGGATCGGCAGCTCGAAGTGCTTGACCGAGCCCAGCGGGCTGGCCAGCACTTCGGTGCCGCCTGAGGTCAAGCCGGCATAAGGCGGCGTGCCGGCCGAAGGCTGGGCCGTGGCGCTATAGGTCGTGCCGTTCGACAGGGCCAGGGGCAGCTCGCCGTTGCGGCCTTCCACACCGGTGAGCGTGTTGCCGGCGAAAAGCGCGGCGTAGGCGCCGACCGACTGTCCTTGCTGCCTGTAAAGTGAAAACAGATTGATGTCGGCCGGGCCGTAGCCGGACCCCAGGCTCACCGGACCCGAGTTCGAGACGGGCGAGTCGGGCGTGATCGACGTCGACGCGTTGCCCGGGCCGGCAAAGTAGCCGCTGGCCGCCTGCCCGTAGGTGCCTTCGGACTGGGCCGAGCTGCCCTGGGCGTTGACGTTCAATCGGCTGTCCAGATCGAGGCAGCGAATCGCGAACAGCGGCTTGTAGGTCGTGCCGTCGGGGGCGGTCATGGGCTCGAAGCCCAAGTCGACCCAGACGCTGTCGGGCACGCCGTCGCCGTCGGTGTCGACGTCCCAGGGCCCGCTTACCGGATTGAAGTTGGGATTGCTGCCCGTGAAGTTCGGGTGATCGCCCGGCGAGGGACGAAGCATGATTTGCCGCAGCAGGCTGGCGAACGCCGGATCGGTCCAGCCGCCCATCGGGCTGGCCTGCTGCAAGAAGAAGTTGATCAGCTCGGGCCGGTGCAGCGAGGGATAGGGTCCGCCCGCGGGCGAGGTGACCAGGCCCAGCAGCATGTTGTTCCAGTCGGCCGCGTCGTAATCCTCGTCGGCGCCGCCCGAAGCATCGGCGTCGGCATTCAGGTAGTTGGTCGCCAGGCTATAGGTGCCGGTGCCCGAGGGGAATTTTTGATTCGGCAAAAGGGCAAACAGGCGACCGTTTCCGTCCTTGGCGTTGACCACGCCAGTGCTCGTGTTGTAGCCGAAGCCCAGGCCGTTGAAGGGCTGGCCATTGATTACGAAATTCTCGTAGGCTTGCGGCAGAACGGGGGCGGTGCCGGCGTCGAAGCAAACCACCCGCAAGATCGACGTCGCTCCCGACGCGGCGTAACCCACGATCCGCGTGCTCAGGCCGGCCAGCGGACCGCTGGTCATCGTCAGCACGCGGCCGTTGTAATATCCACCCGGTGCCGATGAGTAAATCGCCGGCACGGGCAGGACCGCGCTGATCGTAATGTCGATCAATTGGCCGCCAGTGCCCGGTGTGGCAGATGCGCCCGTGATATGCACGCCGAGGGCCGTATTGACGATGCCGTCGTAGCCGTACATGTCCTCCAGCAGGCTGTGGGTCATCAGGACCGAGAGCGGGTTGTTCGAGCCGCGAAAGACCTGCTTGGCCGCGTCGTCGAGCTGATCGCGAAAGCTGACCGCATACTGCTCGATGCGCGGCTGCTTCTCCGACGAGCGCCGCCACTGACTGCTGACCAGGGCGAAGGTCACGCCCACCACCGCGAAAAGCACCAGGATGCTCAGCACCACCAGCAGCAAGACGCCGCGCCGCTGACTCCGGCGCTGCCGCCGCCGCCAAGAGCGCACGGCCGGGCGGCCGCCCGGCTTGACTGGGCCGACTTCCGGCAGCGGGCCGACTTCCGGCAGCGGGCCGCACGATGTTTCGTCGTTACAAGCTCGGTTTTGGTTCATGACGCACCTCACTGCCCCGTTCTGTTCTGGCTGCCCCGTTCCGAATGCACTCGGATCCTGACTCGCCGCGATTCGCTGCGGCGATTATTCCCAGTTCAGCGAATGCTCAACCGCCGCCCAGCGACGTGGCGATTCCGCCGGTACCGCCCGCGCCTGTGCCGTACCCGTAGATGAAAGCGCGCGAGCCGGCGTTGGTGGTGGCGGCGGTATTGATCGCATTTTCGGCCGTGATCACCCTGCCGCGGGGCGTCACTGCCACCCAGATCGAGTTGCCGTCGAGCAGGTTGGCGTCGGTATTGGTCGTCGTGGCGACCTGATCCGGCGTGCCGATCAGAAAGCAAAACGTGCTGGCCGGGTGCCCTTGCAAACTGCCGTAGAAAAATACTTCCTCGAGCGAACCGGTCGGCGAAAAGACCAGGACGACCGGGTTGGAGTCGGCGACAAAATAACCAGCGATCGGCGACCCGCCGACGATCGGCAGCCCCACCCCAGGCAGCCCGAAGCCGGAGGCCAGCATATCGATCACCACGCCTTCGGGCAGCTGCAGCGGAGGCACGGCCGACTTGACCGGCTGCCGCGTCACCTGGAATGGCACCTGGGCGTTCATCGAACCCGCGGGAATCGGCAGCGCGAGCACCCCCGTGTTGTCGGTGGCGGACAGCATCGAATAGGGGCTTGAGCCACCGGGCAGCGCCTGGCCGGTCGACTGGCTGCCGCTGCCGGTCAGCAAATAGGTCCGTCCCTGGTAGCCGAAACGGATGATGTCTCCGACATGGACGTTGGCCGCGATGTTGTCGACCGAGTTGAAGGACACTTGCCCGTTGGTGGCCACGGTAGCCGTCGAGAGCAGCGTATCGCCCGAATACAAGGTCGGGCATTCGACCGTGACCAGGTTGATCGAAGTGCCGCCGGGCACGAGCCCGCTATTGGATCGCACGATCATTACGCCGGCGGAGCGTCCGGTTTCGATGGCCCGGGACCGCGCCGAACTGAAGTAGCTGCTTACCAGCCGGGCCGTTTCGCGCGTGCGGCGAGCGTCGACGCCCGAGAGCATCAGCGGAATCGTGGCGGCGGTGACCAGGGCCAGGATGGTGATCACGATCAACAGCTCGAGCAGCGTCACGCCGCGGCGCGCAGTGCGCCGTAGCACGGGAAGCCCTCGATCGACGCTCGTAAACGGCCGTCTCATCGCGTTCCGATCAGGTGGTTATGAATGTTGTCTTTCGAGTTATCCATGCCATTGGGCGGATCGGACAAATTCGCCAGGTCCTGCGGCGTGCCGAGCATCGCCTGGCCGCCGGTCGAGATCGTGTATTCCGGATAGAACGGATCACAATTGTTGTAGCTGTTGGGGCCCGTGGAATTGGTGCCGACCGAATACGGAGTGGTAATGATGTCCGGGATGCCGTCGCTGCCGTAGGAGTAAATCAGCGGAAAGACGGAAAAAGTGGCCCAGGTTTGCGGCGGCGGCGAGCTTGGCTGGTTGCCGTTGGGCATCATGCCGGTGGGGTAGATGTGCTTGGGATCGAACGGATCCGGATCCATCACGTTGAACGTGTCCCCCGTGGCGGGCGAGTTGGCCAGCGTTTGCAGGAACTGGAAGTTCTGCGAGCCGGCCGTGTAAGTGCCGATCGTGGCGGCCTGGCCCGCGAGCTGGCCCGAGGTGAACAGCACCGAGCAGCCGTTATAGGCGCCGGTGACGGTCGACAGGTTGCCGTTGGCCGTAATCGACGTCGCGCTGCCTGAGGCCACGGAGCCGGTCGCCTGACGCCCCAGCTCGGACGGGAACCCGGCCGGCCAGCGGAGAAAGCTGATCGGCCGCCCCCAGCCGTCGAGAAACTCCTTGAACCCGTCGTTGTCGGTGTCGCCGACGTTGCTCTGGCTGAAAAGTTCGCGCTGGCCCAGGTTGTCGGTGACACCGAGCGTGACGATCAAGTACAGGCACTCGGCGCCTTCGTAGGTATTGCTGGGCGGGGTTGCCACCGAGTTGTAGGCATTCAGATAGGCCTGGCTGGCGGCCGGACGCGGAATCGGCCCAACCGTATTCATGCCCGTGGAAAACGGCGGCGAGTACGTGAACTGTTGTGGCGGGGTCGTCACATCGATCCAATGGTCCGGCATTTCCAGCCGCATCAGGTCGCGCAGCATGTCCAGCCGGGCCCGCGAGGCCTGGTAGGTGTAGGTCTGCATATAGGCGGCATAGTTCATGTCGCTGCTCGTGGGCGGATTGACGAGCATCGGCACGCGGCGCGTGCGATAGGCCTCGTACTTGGGCATGATGATCGAGTTGAGCTTCGAGATCAGCGACTTGGTCTTGCTTTCGCGGGCGGTTTCCTGCGCCGAACAGGGCAAACAGCACCATGCCCGCCAGGATGCCGATGATCGCGCAAGTGACCATCAGCTCGACCAGCGTAAACGCCCGGCGCCGGCAGAGTGCCGACTGGGCGGCGCCAGCAAGCTCAGCCGGGCCTGCCCCGCCCTGCCCCGGAGCGAGCACCCGCGCCGCGTGTGCCCTGCGGATTTGCCTTGTGCCTAACCGAGAACCGTCTTGGAGAGGGGGACAGTCCCGTTTTGCTCCGAGGACTGCGCAAAACTGGGACAGTCCCCGCCGGTTCTCGGATTGGCTCGTATTTGCCTGCATCGTTCCGCCTGCCTGGGTAGCTGTGGATCACGGCTTCGCCGCGTCGAGATTGTTCCGCTCGCAGAAGTTCGTGATGTTGTCGTTGTCGCCGCCCGAGGAATCGTAGCCCACGCCGATGGGATACAGCCGGAAGTAGGAGGCATTTGTGGCATTTGACGTGCCAAAAATCCCGTCCTGGCCGGCGGAGATGATCTGAAACGAAGTGGGCTTGGCGAAGCCCTCGCCCAGGTCGATCGAACCGTTGTTGTTGGCGTCGGCAAAGTAAGGAGACAGATATCCGGAACCGCTGGAGATCACGATCGAAATGGCCGGGTTGCCGAACAGCGTCGTCGAGCTCGACGACGTGGACAAGTACACCGGGCCATCGGGATTCGAGGGACCGGGCGACACCGTGCTATAGGCCTGACTGCCCGTCGGTGTGGCTCCGTAGAACGCGCTGTCGAAATAGGCGTAGGGCGTGTTGCCGTAGGGGGCGTTGTAGGCCAGGTTGCCGATCGGCGACGAGGTAGTGACGTTGGCCACCGAGCCGATGCTGCCGCCGCCGTTGGTGTTGCTGTAGACCAGCCGGGTTGTGTCGAACGTGAAGAACGCCTTGCGATTGACCGCCAGCAAGTTGCGGTTGAACGGATCGGTCACGTCGGGATTGAACCCCTGCAGCCAGAAGACGAGCGCCGCCTGCGGATTGACGTTCATCGTATCGACGTTGTTGACCGCCAGATCGCTGGCGATCTGAGCGCCGAGCGACGTGGCGACGTAATAGCGGGGAAACTCCCTGGCCACGAAGGCTTGCAAGTTGGCATTGGCCACCCCGCCCGGGCAGCTCAAATTCGTGGGTGGGTACGAGCCGTACTGGGCCTTGAACGCCTCGACGGCCGAGGCCAATTGATCCAGCTCGACCTTGATCTTCGTCTGCCGGGCCGACCAGAGCGCACAGCGACGGCCGGCGTGATCAGCGCGGCCAGGATGGCGATGATCGCGATCACGACCAGCATTTCGACCAGCGTGAAGGCCCGGCGACGGACGACGCACACGGCCGAGGTCTCATGGTCGGCGGCGGAAGGCCGCAGATCGAGCGCGCGTCCGTCGCTGCGATCAGGTCCGCTGTTTCGAACCGGGGTGGCGCTGCGTTCCGGTCTGGCGTTCCAAACAGACCCCTGGTTCCGATCAAAGCGTCGCATGACAGTTCTCTCCCTAGTTTCCGTTTTTGTCGCGCCTTGGGTCTTCGGCCGTGCGTGCGGGCTGGCGTTCGGCTGTCTGTCCTCTGCGTTTCAGGTCAACGACGAAATCAGCTTGACCAGCGGCATGAACAGGGCGATCACGATGAAGCCCACCGCACCGCCCAGCACGATGATCAACAGCGGTTCCATCAGGCTCATCAGGCTTTCGGTGAGCACCGAGACTTCTTCGTCGAACGTGTCGGCAACCTTGTAGAGCATCGTGTCCAGTTCGCCCGTCTCTTCGCCCACGTCGACCATATTGACCACCAGGTCGTCGACCACGCGGGTGTTCATCCGCATCAGGTAGATCAGCATGCCGATCGGCCCGCCGATGAAGAAGAACCAGAAGAACAGGGCGATGGGATTGAACTTGGTGCCCGAGTATTCCTTCATCGGCTTGGCGATGGATTCGCCCTCGCGGATCGAATCGCTGATTTTGGAGAACATGTTCTCGAACATCGCGTTGCCCGACGTCTCGCGGGTGATGTTCATGGCCTCGAGGATCGGCACGCCGCTGGAGACCAGCGTGCCCAGGGTCCGCGTGGTACGGGCCACGATGCTCTTCTCGACCAATTGACCGAAGATCGGCACTCGGAGCATGAACAGGTCCCAGCCGAGCCGGCCGGGCTTGAACTTGCGGATCAACTTGACCATCAGCCAGACGCCCACCGGGATCGTGGGAATCAGGTACCAGTAATTGACCGCCGCGTAAGAGATTTTCATCAGCACCACGGTCATGGTGGGCAGCTCGACTTCGAAATCTTCGAAGATCTTCACGAACGCCGGCACGATCTTGATCATGATGAAGGTCAAAATGCACACGGCCACGAACACGACCATGATCGGGTAGATCAGCGCGCCCTTGATCTTGCGCTTGAGCGACAGCGAGCGTTCCTGGAACTCGGCCAGACGCTTGAGAATGATTTCCAGGGCACCGCCCGCCTCGCCGGCCTTGATCATGTTGACGTACAGCCGGTCGAAGGCCTTGGGCGACTTGGCCATCGCCTCCGACAGCGTGGCACCGCCTTCGATCTCGTCGCAGACGTCCATCAGGCAGTTTTTCATCCGCCCGGGCTTGCTCTGCGCTTCGAGAATTCGCAGGCTGCGCAGGATCGGCAGGCCGGCGTCCTGCAGGATCGACAGCTGGCGGGTAAAGGCGGTGAGGATCTTCGACTTCACGCCGCCGATGGCGAAGGCCCGTTTGCGGCCGGCCTTCTTTTCGGCGGCCGCTTTCTTGATCTTCTTGACGGAGATCTTCGTGACGAAGTACCCCATCTGGCGGATCGTGGCCTGCGCCTCTTCCTGGCTGGGCGCTTCGATCACGTCACGGATTTCCTGGCCGGTGTTGTCCAGGGCCTCGAATTGATAAGTCGGCATGGCGGCAGCAGGGGGTCGTGAGTTAGGGGTTGGGGGCCGTCAGTACAGCGCGATGCAGGCGGGGCTCGGCGTGCCGACGTCCCGCTGTCGCGATCTCGAATGGTCGTTAAGCTTCCATCACCGTTTCTCGAATCACTTCGTCGAGCGTCGTGAGCCCTTCGAACACAGCCTTCATGCCGGCGTCGCGGAGCGTGACCATGCCGAAGCTGCGGGCGGCGGCGCGCAGATCGTCGCGCGAGGTGTTGCGCATGATCATGTCGCGCAGGTCGTCGTTCAAAACCATCAACTCGAACAGGCCGACGCGCCCTTTGTAGCCGGTGCTATTGCACTGCTCGCAGCCCCGGCCGCGGTAGAAGGTCTTGCCCATCACGTCCGCCGAGGTGAGTTCCAGGTCGGCCAGCATTTCGGAGCTGGGCACGGTCACCTCGCGGCAATTGGCGCACACCCGGCGCACCAGTCGCTGGGCCAGGATGGCTTCGACCGTGGCGGTGATCAGGAACGGCGGAATGCCCATGTCGCGCAAACGCGTGATCGTGCTGGGCGCGTCGTTGGTGTGCAGGGTGCTGAACACGGTGTGGCCGGTGAGCGAAGCCTGGACGGCGATTTCGGCGGTTTCCAGGTCGCGGATCTCGCCGACCAGGATCTTGTCGGGGTCCTGCCGCAGGATCGCCCGCAGGCAGGCGGCAAACGTATTGCCGATGCCCGCATCGATGGGCACTTGCACGATGCCGTCGATGTCGTACTCGATCGGGTCTTCGGTGGTGATCAGCTTGTCGGTGATTTCGTTCAGCTCGCTCAGTGCGGAGTACAGCGTGGTGGTCTTGCCCGAGCCGGTCGGCCCGGTCACCAGGATGATTCCGTTGGGCTTTTGCATGACCACGCGAAAACCCTTGAGCGTGGGGGCGTCCATGCCGACCTTGGCCAGGTCGAGCGAAACGACCGAGCGGTCCAGGATCCGCATCACGACGCTCTCGCCGAACAGCGTCGGCAGCACCGAGACGCGCAGATCGACCGGGTGGCCGCCCACGGTCAGCTCGATGCGGCCGTCTTGCGGCAAGCGCCGCTCGGCGATGTCGAGATTGGCCATCACCTTGACCCGGGTCGTGATGGCAAAGGCCAGGTGGCGCGGCGGCGGCACCATTTCGTACAGCACGCCGTCGGCTTTGATGCGGATGCGGAACTCGTCTTCGAACGGTTCGAAGTGCAAGTCGCTGGCGTGATCCTTGATCGCCAGCAGCATGACCATGTTGAGCAGCTTGCGCACCGGGGCGCTGTCGGCCAGGGCCTCGATGTCGGTCAGGTCGGTTGGGCCATCCTTGCTGACCGCCTGGGCCTTTTTGGCCAGGTCCTGATCGGCCTCCATGTCGGCCACGAGCGATTCCACGCTCTCGCCGCTGGCCGAGTAATAACGGTCGAGGGCCGCCTTGATCTCGCGCTCCGTGGCCACGACCGAGCGAATGTCATAGCCCAGGAACGTCCGCAGTTCGTCCTGGACGGCCAGGTTTTGCGGTTCGCAGGTGGCGATCGTCAGCGTGTTGTCGCGGAAACTGACCGGGACGATCCGGTACATCTGGGCCATCGGCTCAGTGACATAGGACAGCACCTGGGGCGAAATGACCGTATCGCCCAGGTGGATGGCCTTCATGTTCCATTGTTCGGCCAGAGCCTGGGCGAGTTGCTCGTCGCTGATGTAGCCGAGATCCTCGGCCAGCTTGCCCAGCAGTTTGCCGGGGCGCTGCTGCTGCTCATCGAGCAACTGTTCCAACTGCTCGTCGGTGATGAAGCCCAGGTCGACGAGAATCTGACCGATCCGCCGCAATGCCATGTCTGGTTCCGCCTCGAATCGAACGCGCTAGAAGAGATCTGCCGCGAAATGCCGGTGCCGTTAAATGCCGCTGCCGGGTCATTCGCTGCCGGGTCATTCCGGCTAACCTAATGAACCCGTGTGAGGGGCTTGTTCCGTTGCTGTTTTCCTGATGTTCGCCGCTACGAATGGATTCCGGGGCGGCGGTTAATGCTTGCCCTTGGCGTCGGGCTTGCCTTTGTCGGCGCCGCCGTTGCGATCTTCGTTCATTTTGTTGCGGACGTCGGCATCGTCGTCGAAGACGCCGCGCTCGGCGTTGGCGATGCGCTGGGCCAGTTCGTCGGGCGATTGGGCCTTGGCCAGCAAGTCGGCCTTTTCGCACTTGCCCTCGCGCCACAGGTTGAACAGCGAATCGTCCATCAAGATCATGCCATGCTTGGCACCTGTCTGAATGGCCGAGGTGATGCGGAACGTCTTGTTTTCGCGAATCAGGTTGCCGATGGCCGAGGTGACCACGAGCATCTCATAAGCCGCGCAGCGGCCGCCGCCGATCCGGGGGATCAGGGCCTGCGAAATCACGCCGATGATCGACGTCGACAGCTGCGTGCGGATCTGGTCCTGCTGTGTCGTCGGAAACACGTCGATGATGCGGTTGACCGTGCCCTGGGCGCTGCTGGTGTGCAGCGTGCCGAACACGACGTGCCCCGTCTCGGCCGCGGTGATGGCCGCTTCGATGGTGGCCAGGTCGCGCATTTCGCCCACCAGGATCACGTCCGGGTCCTGCCGCAACGCCCGCCGCAGGGCTTCGGAAAAACTCGGCACGTCGACGCCGATCTCGCGCTGGTTGACCGTCGACTTCTTGTTCGGGTGGTAGAACTCGATCGGATCTTCGATCGTAATGATGTGATGATCGACCGTCTCGTTGATGTAATTGATCATGCTGGCCAGCGAGGTGCTCTTGCCCGAGCCGGTCGGCCCGGTCACCAGGAACAGGCCGCGGGGCCGCATGATCAGCTTTTCGCAGGCCTTGGGCAGTCCCAGCTGCTCCATCGACATCAGGTTGTTGGGGATCTGCCGCAGCACCATGGCAATGTTGCCGCGCTGCTTGAAGACCGAAACGCGAAACCGGGCCGCGTCGCCAAAGGCAAAGCCGAAGTCCGATCCGCCCACGGCCTGCAGCTCCTGCTGGCAGCGGTCGGGCGTGATGCTCTTCATCAGGGCCACCGTGTCGGCCGGCTCGAGCACCTTGGTCTTCAGCCGTTGCATGTGGCCGTGCAACCGGACCACCGGGGGCTGCCCGATCGTGATGTGCAAGTCGCTGGCCCCTTCCTTGACGACGGCCTGCAACAGCTTGTCGATGAGAATCTGATCCGCCATATTTCCCTGCGATCTTGCGGCTAATAAAGCTGTGCGGCTGAAAAAAACTCACCGCCGAAAACCGTGCTGCCGGCGGCTGGTTCCCTGCAACCGGGCTCCCGGACGTCGAGCCGGCGAAATCCGGTAGCCAACGAAACTCCGCGTCCTCCGGTTCCTGGCCGGTCCGGTGCGGTCGGATGACCGGCGGACTCGGAGTCATGTGCTGAATTTAACGCCAGGGGCCAGCCGCTTGGGCCCGCCAGGGCGGCAGACCGCAGCACTCGTATTTTTGGCCCGCTGCTTTTTGGCCCGCTATTTTTGCGTCACCGGGTGTTCCCGGCCGGTGACAGAATGCAATCAAGCAGTTTTGGCAAGTCGATTATTCGCGTTCTCCGGGTTGTGCGGCAAACGGCGCGCTCATTTGGCGGCGTTTTGGCGTCCACCCCGGCACCCTGGAGCCGCCAGGGCGGCTCGTTGGGCTTAGTGTTCCACCCGTTTGGCCACGCGGGCCACCTCTTCCAAGGTGGTGATCCCGCGCAGCACTTTCTTGATCCCGTCGTCGTAGAGCGTGGTCATGCCCAGGCCGACGGCCGCCTTGCGGATCTCCTGAGTCGAAGCCCCTTGAAACGACAGGTCGCGGATTTTGGAGGTCATCAGCATCAATTCGTAGATGCCCAGACGGCCGCGATAGCCGCTCTTCGAGCAATTGCTGCAGCCTTTTCCCTTAACGAACGTGGCGCCGGCAGCCATCTCCGGCGTGATTCCCGCTGCCTCCAAAGCCGCTTCGCCCGGCATGTGCGGCTGCTTGCATTTGTTGCAAACCACCCGCACCAGGCGCTGGGCCATGACCGCGATCACGCTGCTGGCGACCAGATACGCAGGCACCCCCATGTCGACCATACGTGTAATGGCACCGGGCGCATCGTTCGTATGTAGTGTACTGAATACCAAGTGTCCAGTTAAAGAGGCCTGAATTCCCATCTGAGCCGTCTCGGCATCCCGCATTTCACCCACCAGGATGATGTTCGGGGCCTGGCGGAGCATGGACCGAATGATCCGGGCAAAGTCCAGCCCGATGCTGTGCCGCACTTCCACCTGGTTGATGCCCGGCAGGTAGTACTCGACCGGGTCTTCGGCCGTGATGATCTTGCGATCGGGCCGGTTCAGCTCGTTGAGCGAAGCGTACAGCGTGGTCGTCTTGCCCGAGCCGGTCGGGCCGGTGACCAGAATAATGCCGTTAGGACGCCGGATCAGGTTTTTGAAGTGTCGAAAATCTTCTTCGGATAAGCCCAATTGCCGGACGCCGACTTTGATATTGTCTTTGTCCAAGAGCCGCATCACGGTCGATTGGCCGTGGTTGGTCGGCAGGACGCTGACGCGCAAGTCGAGTTCCTTATCGCCCACGGTCACCTTGATCCGGCCGTCCTGTGGGCGGCGGCGTTCGGCGATGTCCATTTTGGCCAGAATTTTGATGCGCGACATCAGGGCGCCCAGAAGCCGGCGGGGGGGGCTGTCGCGCTCGACCAGCACGCCGTCGATCCGGTAGCGGATGCGGACCCGGTCTTCGAACGGCTCGACGTGGATGTCGGAAGCCCGGAGCTGGACGGCCTCGGAGATGAGCAGCTGCACCAGGCGGACGATCGGGGCGCTATTTTCGTCGACGACCTCGTCCGACGATTCGCTTTCCTGCTCGGTTTCGGTGAAGTCGATGGCCGTGTCGGTGAATTCCTGCAGCATCGAGTCGGCGCTTTGGTCCTCCATCTGGCCATAGTGCCGGTTGATGGCCTCCTGGATGCTTTCGCGGGGGGCCAGGGCGATTTCGACCTTGCGGTTCAGGATGAACCGCAGTTTCTCGAACGTATCCAGGTCGTACGGATCGCTGACGATGACGCGCAGGGCCCCGTCTTCCTCGGCCATCGGCAGGATCGCGTTTTCCCGGGCGACCGACTCGGGCACCAGTTCCACGACCGAGGGGGGGATGTTCACCTCGCGCAGGTCGATGTAGTCCAGGCCGTGTTCCTGGGCGACCGCGCGCATGACTTCTTCACCCGAGGCGTAGCCGAGCTTCAGGATCGAGTCGGGCAGCTTGGCCCCCGACGCCTTGGCCAGTTTCTTGGCTTCGGCGATTTGCTCTGGGCTCAAGATGCCCTGGCGGATGAGGATCTCGGTGAAGTCCTTTTTCGGAGCCATGTTGCGTCCCGTCTCGACTGGCCAAGAAAAGCGGTTGGTTCGTTCGCCCGTTGCCACAGACGGCGCGTGCCGCTGGCGCAAGGACGAATGCTCGAAACTGATAGCAGCTGATGAACTTACGGGCGCGAAAATCGCCCCTGCGGACTGGCCGAACCTGTTGGCGAACCGGACAACCGCCGGCCCAGATCACCGCCGGCCCAATCACCGCCGGCCCAATCACCGGCGGCCCAGATCACCGCCGGATCGGGTCACCGAGAGTGCCCCGGCGAAGAGGTCTGTTCCGGCGCGCCGAAGGGCAACCGTCCCGCAAGCAATGAAAAGCACTAAACCTAGACTAAATCTAGGCTAACGGTGCCTTTGGCCCTTGTCAACAACCCAGCTTTCCGCCTGTCGCCAGACCACGCGGTCGAATCGGCCGTGGCACCTCGTGGCCGGCGGACGACCGGCGCATTTTCGGGCATTTCGAAGGGCTGCTGGCGTGCCGGATGGCCACGGTGATTGCATCCCCTCTTCCTAGCGCCGCGCCGGCCGGTCCGCTCGCCGAAAACCCTTGCCCAGAGCGGACCTCGATTGACACGCCCCGGCGCGATCCGGATAATCCGCCCCGCTCGAAAATCCCGTCATGTGTGTTTGCGTCGTTCGACGCCGGCTCGTTCGAGCCGGGATAGTTCCTTACGCTTGCGCTTCCCAAAGCGCGTAGACCTGCGGTCATGTCACCAGGCCGGATCGCTCGCATTGCGCTCGTGCTGCTTGTTTGCGGATCGCGCTGTGCGCTGGCCGCTGCCCCGGCCCGCAGCGCCGCAGCGGACAACGCCGCAGCGGACAATGCCGCAGTGGACAATGCCGCAGCGGATAACGCCTCGTCGCGGCTCGTCGACCCGATCGCGCCCGCCACGATCGGCGGCGGCGCAGCGCCGGCTCTCGACCCACCGGCCTGTTGCGGTTGCTCTCGGCCACTCAGCCGATCGCCGACCCGCAATTGGAAGAACCCCTCGAGGCCCCGGCGCCCGAACCGGATTCGCCCACGCCCGGCGCGCCGCCCGATAATGCACCGCTGCGGTGGATCAATCCGCACGAGTACGGCGCGGCGCCCCCGCCGGAAAAACCATTCTGGAAGCGCTGGATGCCGCCGGGCATGGATCCCTGGGGGCCACGCACGGCGCTGTCCGGCCGATCGACTGGCGAGGGCATTCCACTAACCACCACGAGTTGGCTCAACCGGCCGTACAGCGCCGGCTGGTTTGCCGGCGGCGTGATTGGTCCGCCGCTGATCAGCGGCGTCGGGCAGCGGGGCGGGTTCTTCGGCGGATATCGTTTCGGCTGGGATTACGACTTTTACTGGGGTCTCGAAGCGCGCATAGCCGGCTCGGAAATCAGCCTGAGCGAAAACCTGTTCCCGCCGCAGGGCCTGACGGCCGGCTACTTCTTGCTCGACGCCAATTTGCTGTACTACCCCTGGGGTGACAGCGTCTGGCGGCCGTACGCGAGCCTGGGCCTGGGCATCTCGAACATCAACTTCTACGATCCCACGGGGCACCGTTACAACTCGACGATGCTGGGTCTGCCCCTGGGCGTGGGCCTGAAGTATTACTGGACGCCGCGGTTCATCTTTCGGGCCGACTTGATGGACAACCTGGGCTTCGGCGGCGACATCAACGTGGTGTCGAACTTCACGCTCACCGGCGGCGTCGAATTCCGCTTTGGCGGCCCCCGCCGCAGTTACTGGCCCTGGAACACCGGCCGCACGATCTGGTAGCGGGATCGAAGAAACGGGTCGGGAATTCGACTGCACTGATCGACGCCTGCCCCCCCTCGCCTTGTATTCCTCCCGCCGAATTTTTCTGCAGCCTGCGGGCAGACGCCCGAACCAATCGCTCGCAGTCCGTGTCGTGTGCAACGTCACGGCCAGCTTCGTGCCTGAGCGTGACGGAAGTCGCTACCAGAATTGCTGAATGCAAAAGGCGTCGGAGATGCCCCGACATTAACGGCGACCGTCGTCTCGGCGCTTGAATCTGGATCTGGCGGGCAATGGTTGCCATGATTGCGCTGATCGGGCACTTTAAAAGCCGGATGATTCAGGGTAAGGGCGTCAGGGCGCCATTGGGCCAATCGAGGCACGAGCATGTCGGTCACAGTCACGGAGTCGGAATTATTGTCGTTCTTCGAGGTCGAACCGCGGCTAACCGACCCCGGCGAACCTTGGCCGTATAACTCGGCAGCCTATGCGACCAAAGTGGATCGGTTTGAGGTGCTATTCTCGATCGCGCCGGCCTACCCTGATTTCACGCTGGAAGTACGGGATGATGGCGTCATCGTTTTCGCGTTGACGGCACTCGGAATCCAGGACGTGCGCTATCAAAAACAGGCGGAAACAGAGTCCCTGGAAATCGTGATCAGCGACAAGCACCGCGTCCTCTTAAGATTGCAGCCAACACTGTTCATCGACCAAAAGGTCGGTTTCGAGGCGCTGCCGTAATTTTCGAACGGCCAAGGGCCTGGCCGCCAGCGGAACACGAGCCATGAGACACAAGCCCCCAACCCGGATCATGTACGTCGAGTGCGCCGCGGACCTCAGCCACCGGGGTAGCGCCCGCATCTGCCGCGTGCGCTTCTCCAAGAGCGGGCGCTCGATCTACGTCGGCGGCATGCTCCTTACGCGCGGCAGCGGAATCGTCGGGAACCACTTCAATCCCCAGACGGGCGTCGAGTATTGGGTCTCGGGCCCCAAGAGAAACGGCCAGGATCGGCACTGGGCCGGCGGCGGAAAAGTCCGCATCGAGCAGGATTGCGTGGACGAATACTGGCGCAACATCCGCAAGCTGGAACCGCCGGCCGATCCGTTTTGGGCCTGAAACCGAGCCAGCGCCGCCACCCTCGGCAACTTGTCCCCCCTGCCGCGGGCGGCTATTATGGCTGGTTTCATCGTGGGGCCAGTTTGTCCTCGGAGTGGGTCATGCGTCATGTGTTGTCGGCTGTCGTGCAGAACGTTCCGGGCGTGCTCGCGCACATCTCGGGCATGCTGGCCTCGCGCGGCTATAACATCGACAGCCTGGCCGTCGGCGAAACCGAAGATCCCCTGCTCTCGCGAATGACCTTCGTCCTGGTCGGCGACGACGCCGTGCTGGAACAGGTCCGCAAGCAGCTGGAAAAAGTCGTCACCGTCGTCAAGGTGATCGACATCAGCTCGCAGGATTTCGTCGAGCGGGATCTGATGCTGATCAAGGTTCGGGCCGGCTCGGGCAGCGCCCGCAGCGAGATCCGCGAACTGGCCGAAGTCTTTCGCGGCCGCATCGTCGACGTGTCGACCAGCGACGTGGTCGTCGAGATCTCCGGGCCGGAGCGCAAGATCGAGGCCTTTATCGAACTGATGCGGCCGTTCGGCATTTGCGAACTGGTGCGCACTGGCCGGATCGCGATCGTTCGCGGCGGCAGCAAGCCCACGCCGGAGACCGCCCCGCCGGGCTAAAGATACCCTCAACCGGACGCGCCGGCCGGACGAATCGGCCGCGCACGAATTACCCGCCGAGGTCCGCCGCAGCGCAATGTGGCCGGGCGCGGCCCTGACAACTTTGGGAGAAGCATTCCGATGGCCAAGATGTATTACGACAAAGATGCCGACCTGTCGGCGCTCAAGGGCAAGACGATTGCCATCCTGGGCTACGGCTCGCAGGGGCATGCCCATGCCCAGAACCTGCGCGACAGCGGTTGCACCGTGATCGTCGGCCAGCGCAAAGGCGGAGCCAACTACGACCTGGCCGTGAGCCACGGCTTCGAGCCCCTGACGGCCGAAGAGGCCACCAGGCGGGCCGACATCGTCAATATGCTGCTCCCCGACGAAGTGCAGGGAGACACCTATCGCCAGAGCGTTCGCGAGCAGCTCAAGCCGGGCAACATCCTGATGTGCTCGCACGGCTTCAACGTGCATTTCGGCCAGGTCGAAGCGCCCCCGGGCGTCGACATCGTGCTCGTGGCCCCCAAGGGACCGGGGCACCTGGTCCGGAGCGAATTCGAAAAAGGGGGCGGCGTCCCCTGCCTGATCGCATTCAGCGAGGGAGCCAGCGAAGAGAGCCGCCGCATCGGTCTGGCCTATGCCAAGGGCATCGGCGGCGGCCGGGCCGGCATCATCGAAACCAGCTTTGCCGAAGAGACCGAGACCGACCTGTTCGGCGAGCAGGTCGTGCTTTGCGGCGGCGTCAGCGCGCTGGTCAAGGCCGGCTACGACACGCTGGTCGAGGCCGGATATCAGCCCGAGATGGCCTACTTCGAGTGCATGCACGAACTGAAGCTGATCGTCGACTTGTTCTATCAGGGCGGCCTGAACTACATGCGCTATAGCGTGTCGAACACAGCCGAGTACGGCGATTACACCCGCGGGCCGCGGATCGTGACCGACGAAACCCGGGCCGAAATGAAGCGGATCCTCAGCGAAATCCAGTCGGGGCAGTTCGCCCGCGAGTGGATCCTGGAGAACAAGGCCAACGCGCCGGGCTTCAAGGCCACGCGCAAGCGCGAGCGCAAGCATCCGATCGAAGAAGTCGGCCGCAAGCTGCGGCGGCTGATGCCCTGGATCAAAGCCAAGGAGGTTTGACGCATGACGAGCCCGAGCGTCCCCAACCCGTCCGTTCCCGTGGCGCCGGTCACCAGCCCGATCGTGCCCAGCTCTGCGGCCGAAGCCGCAATGCGCCAATTATTCAGCCAGCTCAAGCCGGGCGACCGCGTGGAGCTCGTCCACGAAGTCAAAGTGGGGCTGAAACGCTGGCCGGCGCGGATCACCGGCACGGTCGAGCGGACCGAACGGCGGCGGCACGGGCTGCACTTTCGCCGCAGCTCCGACGACCGCGTGTTCAGCGACTTGATCGTGTTGAAGAACGACGACGGCTCGCTCTCGACCGTCACGATCGACGAATTCACCCAGTTGCGGCGGGTCTGAAGGCCGGGCCGCGCTGCCGGCGCTGTGCCGAGTGGGCCGCAGGCCCCCTGTTCGCCATCCTGGGGCCGCCCCGCCCGCCGACACGAGCAGGCCGACACACGCCGGCCGCCGGGCGTATAATGCAGCTATGAATTCGCCTGCCGCCAGCCATCCGCTGCATTCCGCGCACCCGCGCACGTTCGCGGCCAGCAAGTTCGTCTACCCGGTGCTCAGCCGGCGTTCGCGGGGGATTTCGGTCGGGGTGAACCTCAATCCCGACAAGATCTGCAATTTCGATTGCATCTATTGCCAGGTCGACCGCACCCGGCAGAGCGAGACGGCCTTTGTCGAAATCGACCGCTTGCTGGCCGAGCTGGACGCCACGCTCGAACTGGTCGCCTCGGGCGCGATCTACGAGACGGAAAAATTCCGCACCACGCCCGACGAGCTGCGCCGGCTCAACGACATCGCCTTCAGCGGCGACGGCGAGCCGACCACCTATCGCAACTTCGACGAGATCGTGGCCGCTTGCGCCGCCGTGAAGCGCCGCCGCGGGCTCGATGCGGTCAAGATGCTGCTGATCACCAACGCCAGCATGTTCCATCGTCCGCACGTCGAGCGGGGGCTGGCGATCCTGGACGCCCATCAGGGGGAGATTTGGGCCAAGCTCGAAGCGGGCACCCAGGACTACTATCAGCTGGTCGAACGCACGCCGATTCCGCTGCGGCAGATTCTGGACAACATCACGGCGGCTGCCCGGGTGCGGCCGCTGGTGATCCAGTCGCTGTTCATGCGGATCGAGGGGCAGCCGCCGCCACCGGCCGAGCTGGCGGCTTTTTGCGACCGCCTGGTCGAGATCGCGGGGGCCGGCGGCAAGATTTCGCTCGTGCAGATCTATACGGTGGCCCGGCCCCCGGCCGAAAGCTTCGTGGCCCCGTTGAGTGCTGGCGAGGTGGATGCCATCGCCGCGCTGGTGGCCGAGCGCACGGGGCTGGCTGTGGCCGCGTTTTACGGCCCGGCAGGCTGACGAGGGGCAAGTTTTGCCGGTTGGGCAAAGTTTCAGGCCGCGGCCGGCCGATAAAGAGGGTGCGGTGCTTTCGCGCCGTGCCGTCGCTCCCGCGGCCCCGGGGTGGCAGCGCAACTGCGCTGCGCCTTGGGCCCAATCCCATTTCCGGCGCAACCGCGACACGATGATCGTCGACGCCCAACTGCTGTATAGCCGCAGCCTGCTCAAGGTCGAAGTGCCGGTCACGGTCACGCTGGCGGCCAAGAAGCAGCCGGTCAGCAAGATCGTGGAACTGGTTCCCGGCTCGATCATCCAGTTCGACAAGCCTTGCGACGAGATGCTGGAACTGGAGGTTGCCGGCCAGCCGGTGGCCCAGGGCGAATGCGTGAAAGTCGGCGACAAGTTCGGCCTGCGGATCACCAGCATGATCCTGCCGGGCGAGAGCTTTCACTCGCTGGCCGAGTTCATCGATCAGCCCCAAGGCTGAGCGCCCGGCGGCAGCGCCACGCCGGCGCGGGCTTATTTCACTTCGAGCATCCGCGCCGATTTATTTTACGTTGAGCATCCGCGCCGCTTTATTTTACGTCGAGCATCCGCTCGAGCGCAACCAGGGCCCAGCGGGCCGTCTCGTCATCCACGCGGATCACGTTTACCGGCGTGCCGGCCGCCAGGTTTTCCAGGCTCCAGCAGAGGTGCGCCAGGTCGATGCGGTACATCGTGGCGCACATGCAGACCACGGGCGAAAGGAAATGGATTTCCTGCTCCGGATGCTCGTGCTTCAGGCGGTTGACCAGGTGCAACTCGGTGCCGATGGCCCAGCGGGTGCCCGGCGGGGCCGACTCGACCGTGCGAATGATCTTGCCGGTGGAGCCGGACACGTCGGCCTTGTCGACCACTTCCATCTGGCATTCGGGATGGACCAGGACCTGGATGCCCGGATAGCGGGTCCGGAACTGATCGACGTGTTCGCTGCGAAACATGGCGTGGACGCTGCAGTGTCCGCGCCAGAGCAGCACTTTGCTTTGCCGCAGGGCGTCCGGGGTGTTGCCCCCCAGTTCCGGGGCGAAGGGGTCCCAGACCGGCATTTGCGCGGGCCCGATGCCCATGGCCTTGGCCGTGTTGCGCCCCAGGTGCTGATCGGGAAAGAACAACACGCGGCTCCGCCGGGCGAAGGCCCAGCTGAGCACGGCCGCGGCGTTGCTCGACGTGCAGACGATGCCGCCGTGGCGGCCGCAGAACGCCTTCAGGCTGGCGGCCGAATTGATGTAGGTGACCGGCGTGATGTCGGCGGTGTCGATCACCTCGCCCAGTTCTTCCCAGGCCGACTCGACCTGTTCGATTGCGGCCATGTCGGCCATCGAGCAGCCGGCCGCCATATCGGGCAGCACCACGGTCACCCGTTCGCCCCCGCGCTCGGTCAACCGCTCGGGCCGATTGGCCAGGACGTCGGCCGTTTCGGCCATGAAATGCACGCCGCAAAAGGCGATCGCCCGGCATTCGCGGCTGTCGGCGGCCATCTGGCTGAGCTGATAGCTGTCGCCGCGCAAGTCGGCCAGGGCGATGACTTCGTCCTGCTGGTAGTGATGCCCCAGAACGAGCAGCCGGCTGCCCATATCCGCCCGCACGGCCGCAATCCGGGCTGCGAGCGCGTCGTTGGCGAGCGACTTGTAAGGAGCCAGCTCGAAGCGGGGAGTCGGGGCAGGGTGAACGGCGATACTCATGCGGTTATATTTTTCGACTGCTTAAGCCGGTGGGAATTTGTCTATTATAGGCGCACGACCCCTGGCCGGGCAGGATGGCGTGGCGGGCGATTTCAACCCCGGAGAACGGGGCCTCCCCCGGTTTACGCAGGTTTTTAGCGAGTGGAATGGCAGCCAACGTGGCCGAAATCGATCCCGAACGACAGCGCGAGTTTGCCGTCGAGGTAGTGGCGCAGCTGCGCGCCGCCGGCTTCGAGGCCTATTGGGCCGGCGGCTGCGTGCGCGATCAGCTGCTGGGTGCAATCCCAAGGATTACGACGTGGCCACCAGCGCCCGGCCGGACGAGATCGGCCAGTTGTTCGGCCGGCGGCGGACACTTGCACTCGGCGCGGCCTTCGGCGTGATGACCGTGCTGGGGCCGCAGCGCCGGCCAGATCGAAGTGGCCACCTTCCGGTCCGACGCCCAATATTCCGACGGCCGGCATCCCGACGCGGTGACGTTCAGCACGGCCCGCGACGACGCCCAGCGGCGCGATTTCACGATCAACGGCCTGTTCTTCGATCCGGAGCAGGCCGCCGTGATCGACTACGTCGGAGGTCAGCAGGATCTGGCCGCCGGCATCGTGCGAGCGATCGGCGAGCCAATAGCCCGGTTCAGCGAGGACAAACTGCGCCTGCTGCGCGCAGTGCGGTTTGCCGCGGCGCTGGACTTCGAGATCGACCCGGCCACCCGGCAGGCGATCGAAGCGATGGCCGACCAGATCCACGTCGTCAGCGCCGAACGGATCGCGGCCGAGCTGCGGTTGATTCTCACGCATGCGAACCGCCGCCGCGGCATCTGGCTGCTGGTTGAAACCGGTTTGCTCGCCGCGATCTGGCCCGAGCTTGCACCAGCGCGCCCGGCCGGTGGTGGCCCGCCCGAGCTGGCAGCGCCCTGGCCCGAAACGCTGGCCACGCTGGCGGCGCTCGAAGATCCCGGCTTTCCGCTGGCGCTGGCGGCGCTCGTGCACCGGCTGGGCGATGCCAGGTCGGTGGCGGTGATTGCCGAGCGGCTCAAGTTGGCCGGCAGCGAAACCGACCGCGCGGGCTGGCTCGTGGCGCATTGCGCCAGGTTGACCTGGCGCGCTCGCTCCGCTGGCCCACGCTGCAGCGACTGCTGATCGCCAAGGGGGGCGAAGATCTGGTCGCGCTGGCGGCCGCCCGGGCCGCCGCCGGTGGCGGGAATCAGGCGGACGTCACGTTTTGCCTCGAGAAGTTGGACCTGCCGACTGCCGAGCTCAACCCGGCGCCGCTGATCTCCGGCAACGACCTCATTGCCCATGGACTGGTGCCGGGGCCCGAGTTTCAAAAACTGCTCGACAGCGTGCGGGACGAGCAGTTGGAGCGGCGGATCGCCACTCGGGAACAGGCGTTGGAACTGGTCGATCGGCTCCGCGGCCAATCCCCCCGCGGTTGAACCGGCCGCGCGGCGCTTCAAAACAGCGGCGCGAAGCCCATCTGCCGCCGCCAGGTCGAGAGCTGGCCGAGATGGAAGGCCGGATGGGTGGTCAGCAGGTGGCCGACCAGGTCGCCCCGCGTCTGGAGCGGCGAATCCTCGAACAGCGCGATGCGATGGGGCACTTCGAGCGCGGCAGGATCGGCCCCGGGCGCCGTGGCGCTCACCCGGCGATGACCGGCGTCGAGCGCAGCGAGCAGGTCGCTCTTCGGCGGCCGCACGTCGGCGGGGGGCAAGTTGTCGCTGCCCCGGCCGAAATGGTCGTGCCAGATTTTTGGGCACTCGAATGCGCCGCCCAGCAGCCGGGCCGCATAATCGCTACTAATGGCCAGGTGCCCCAGGATCCAGAGCGGAGGCTTGGTGCCGGGCGTCGGCTGGTGCGTGAGCTGGGCGTCCTCAACATCGCCTGCCAGGCGATGGCAGAGTTGCCGCATCAGTTCGTAGAGCTTCAGTTCCCGCTCGAACATCGCCGGACTCCTGGTCGTTGAGCGTGCCCTGCCCGCGAAACCAGTGCGATCGCCGGACGAATCGGCAGAGCCCGTTCGATTCGACCAGCGGCTGCCCGACATGTCCAGCCGGACATTCGCTACAGGCTGCGTCCGGGATGAGGCGGCCGCCCCGGCCGGGCTCCTTCTGGGCCCGCTTCGAGGCCCTTCGAGGCGTCAGACTCCCCTGCAATCGGCAAAGTCGGCGTAACGCGCAGAAAATTGATGGGCGAAGACAGAAAAGCCAGGTGGACTGCAGGCTCTCGCTAAGGTGTGCCGGTCGGGTGCGACGATAGCTGATAGCAAGCTCGAGCAAGAGAGGTGAAGTTGGCGGTCGCCCGGGTGTGCGCATTATGACGCCCGAAGCGCTACGCGAAGCACGACTGTTGCGAGCGGTCGACGGTCCCTGCCGAACATCGACGGCGGCGATCAGCTCACGCGTACAAAGCGCTCAGACAGACACCACAAACAGTGGCGAACCGCCTGCGGACCCATGAGCTTTTACACCTACCTTTTTTGACGTCCAGGAGTCGACCATGAAATTCCGTTACCTGTTGCCCGCTCTGCTGGTTGCCGGCGCTTTCTCGGCGATGGCCGCCCGCGCTGAAGCCGGCTTCCGTCACCATGGCTGTAACAGCTGCTGTGCCGCCCCGGCCTGCGAAGCTTCGTGCGCCGCCGCCGAGCCCTCGTGTGCCGCCCCGGCTCCGGCTTGCGCCCCGGCTGCTGAGCCGACCTGTGCCGCTGCCCCCAGCTGCGCTGCCGAGCCCTCGTGCTGTGCCGCTCCCTCGTGCTGCCAGTCGAGCTGTTGCCGCAAGCACCACTGCCGTCTGTTCGGCCACCACTGCTGCAAGCCCAAGTGCTGCGCTCCGGTGTGTGCCCCCGTGTGTGCCCCGGTTTGTGCTCCGACCTGCTGCGCTCCGAAGTGCTGCAAGAGCCGTTGCCATCGTCACCACTGCCACCGTCACTGCTGCAAGTCGACCTGCTGCGTTTCGAGCTGCGAGTCGAGCTGCTGCGGCGGCTGAGCAGGGTTCACGCGATCCTCGCATCGCGGCCGTTAGATTCGATCCGATGTACGAGCGGCCCCCGCAGTCCAAGCGGTGGGCCGCTTGTTTTTTTTCACTCACTTGGGTCTGACCGCCGCTGCGCCGTCAAGCTGGTACAGCGGCAGGTAGCGGTAATACACCTGCAGGGTCAGGCAGTTGAGCGCGGTGACCATCAGCCGGCCCCCTTGCTCGCCCCAGGCGTCGCGGGCGGGCAAAGCCGGATCCCAGCTGCCTTCGCTGCACGCGCCCGGCGTGGTCGATTGCGAGGCAATCAGCACGGCCCGCATCCGCCGGTTCCACTCTTCCCATTCGGAGCCGGACAGGTTGTGCAGCACTTGCGTGGCGTAGTACCAGTAGTAGGCGTTGCGGGCTTCGGTGGTGGGCAATTGGCCCAGCAGATAGCGGACTCCCTCGCGCATGGCCGGAGCGTCGCGCTCGGCGCCCAGGTACTGCGAGGCCAGCAGGCCCACGGCGGTCATCGTGGGGGTTGCGGCGCCGGCCGGCTCATAGGCAAACAGGCCCCCCTGACCTTGCGCGGTCGATTTCAACCAGCGCTGGGCCAGCTCCATCGTCCGCGAAGGGACCTCGAGTCCGGCGATTTGCGCGCTCTTCAGGGCCATGATTTGCCAGCCGGCCACCGACGTGTCGCCGCGCTCGCCGGGCTGGTAGCGCCAACCCCCGGTCTCGCGATGTTGCGCGTGTACGATGAAGTCGACGGCCCGCTGCGCCGGCTCCGACCTGCTTGTCGTGCGACAGCGCGTAGAGCTCCGCCAGGGCGATCGTGGCCAGTCCGTGGCTGTACATCACCTGTTCGCTCGAGGCCGACAGATCGCCGTCTGATTTCTGGTGCGCCAGCAGCCAGTAGGTGGCCATGTTCACGTTTTGCCGATAATCGACGGCGTTCTTCTCGCCGCGGGCGGTTTTGAGGTGCGTCTGGCCGGCCGCCAGAAAGGGGAGCAGGCCGAGCGCCGTGGCGGCGCCGTCGGCCTTGATGCTGCCTAGTCCGCTGCACGGCGCCGATTTGCAGCGGGCCGTAAACCCGTTGATGCTCCAGCTCCCGTCGGGATTCTGATGCCGTGCCAGCCAGCGCAGCGCCCGGCCGACCGCCCGATCGCCGGTCGCTGTGGCTCCGCTGACGCCGAAGTTGCGGCCGCCGCCGGGCCCGAAGCGGCGATTGCCGAAAATGCCCGGCACGCCGTGGTGCGCCGGGCCGGGCCCTTTGCCCAGGACCTTCGATTGGCCGCGCTCGAATTCCACCGTTGAAATTTCCGGCACATTGGTGCCTTCGATCCAGCCGTCATCAGGTCCGCCTTCGCCGGGGGCCTGGGCCGCTGCCTGGCTTTGGTCCAGCGTTTCGCCGGACGGGGGCAGGAGCGAGGACAGGTCGACGCGTGTGTCCAGCGGCGGCGGTTCCGGCTGCTGAGTCTCGAAGTGCGGGATGATCTCGTCCTCGACGGGCTGGATCGGCTCGGCCGTAAGCGTCACCGAGTCGTCGCGGATGGCCGGGGCCATTGCGACCGTGCCCAAGAGCAGCAGCGCCGCCGACAAAAACAACGCGTGGACGACCACGCTAGCGGCCCACCACAATCCGCGCTCGCTGAGCCACTGCTGAATGTCGCGTGTCAACTCGGCGCCGAACTCGCCGGGGACGACTTGCCAGGAACCGCTGCGGACGTTCATGGGTTATTCCTTTCGCATGGTGTGAGTGGACAGCCGCGCGCAGCGCCGACTGCCCGTTTGCTGCCGGGGAATGTCGCCGTGCGCAGCAGCGCACGGAGATGCCGAATGTAAGTGGACCCTCAGCCTGCGGCACGAAGAACTCAAATGCCGGGCTGCCGATCGATGAGAAACGCCACACTGCTCCGGTGATGAGCCGCGTGGACGCACGTCGCGCTAGTGCTTTATAGATCGTCGAGGTCGGTCCGGTTTATTCCGCCTTGGTCCGGGTGCGCCAGACCGTTTTGGCGGGCCCCGCGCGGCGCGCGGCAGGGCCAGGGCGAGCCGACAGGGACAGGGCCGGTGGGGATGGGGCCGGTGGGGATGGGGCCGGTGCGTTTCTCGGCCTGCACGTCCGCCGTGTGCCCGGACCGGCCCGCTAGCAAGGGCGCCCGCGGGGAGCGGCATCGCCCGGCTTGTGCAGCTTCGCCGGCCGCGGCCTGGTCGCCAGGTCTGTGCAGAAAGTTCGCCTTGCCGCTGTCGGGGAGTTCCAGTATCTCTACCCCGCCTGAAAAACGAGCAGAGGTGGGCCGGCGTATGCGCACGTCTGGCCGGCCGCCGTTTGCCACGCTTCGGGCACGACACATCTTCTTGCATTCGCCAAGACACCTCGGAATCAAGCTGTACATGGCCGCAGTCCCGTCCGCCGTTATCCGCGCTGGATGGCCCTGCATGCTCGCGCTGGCATTGGCCCTGGGGTCTGCCACGCGCGTGCTTGCGCAGGGTGCTGCGCCGGGGATTACCCGGGGTGGGGCCATGGTGCCGGACACCGGGCCGGCCATCGTCATCGGCGCCCGCGCCGGGTCGGGCGAGGCGCCTCCGGGAGGCGGGCCTGCGCTCGGCGGCCCGACGGGGCCGCAAACCACGGCCGTCGACGGGCCGATCGATCCGCTGATCGAGCAGCAGGTGATCGACGTTCAAATCGTGGGCAACGACGCGATCTCGCGCGAGAAAGTGCTCAACAGCATTGCGACCAAGGTCGGTCGGCCCTTCGACCAGGTTACGCTGGAAAAGGACGTCCGCAAGCTGGCCACCAAGGGCTGGTTTCTCGACGTGCGGCCCGTCCGCGAGCAAATCTCCGGCGGCGTGCGGGTCACGTTCCTGGTGAGCGAACGACCGACGTTGGCCTACGTCAAGTACATCGGCGCCGAGAACGTCGGCATCAAGAAGCTGGCTAAGAAAACGGAACTGAAAAAGGGCTCGCCGCTCGACCCCTACGCCGTCGAAGAAGGCAAGCGGAAGATCGAAGAAGTCTATCGCGACAAGGGCTACAACGACGTCCAGGTCAGCATTCTGGAAGGGAACAAAAAGGGGGACCGCGGCGCGGTCTACCTGATCAACGAAGGCACGATCCAGAAAGTCTGGAAGGTCACGTTCGAAGGCAACAGCATCTCGAGCGATCGCCGGCTGCGCACCCAGGTGGGTTCCAAGCACCCCATCCTGTACATTTTCAAAGGGCAGCTCGACCGCAAGAAAATCGACGAGGACATCGACAAGCTCACGGCCTACTACCGCAGCCTGGGTTTCTTCAAGGCTCGGGTCGGACGCGAAATTCGCATGGATGCCAACGAGAAGTGGGCCACGATCAACTTCGTCGTCGACGAAGGCCCGCGCTACGTCATCCGCGAAGTTCGTTTCAACGGCCAGCAGAACTTCACCAACGAACAACTCACCGCCGGCATCAAGCTCAAGGCCGGCGACTACTTCAGCCAGGGCAACCTGGTTTCCGACAAGACGTCCCTGATCGACGCCTACGGCACGCGCGGGTACGTCTTCTGCAACGTCGACGAACAACTGGTGTTTCTCGACGAGCCGGGCCAGCTCGACATCGTCTTCACGTTCCAGGAGGGAAGCCGGTTTGCCGTCGGCCGAATCGACATCCATATTGCCGGAGCCAACAAGGGAGACAACTCGCACACCCGCTTCCATACGGTGCTCAACCGGCTGCAATTCCGGCCGGGCGACATCATGGATACGCAGAAGATCCGCAACGCCGAGCGACGTTTGAAGGCCTCGGCTTTGTTCGCCACCGATCCGCAAAAGGGCAATCCGCCGAAGATCACTTTTAATCCGCCCGACGGCGAAACCGGGGGCGACGATAGCAGCGTCGCCCGCCGGAAAAAGAAACGATCGGACAACGTTCGCGGCCAGAGCCCCGACGACGACGTGCCGGCCCAAGGCAAAGCTGCCGACGCCGCGGCGGACGAAGAACCGGCGCTGCTGCCCGGCGAAAGCGTGTCGGTCGTGCTGGTGCCCGTGCCCGAGGCGGGTCAGGCTGTCGCCCGGATGGCGCCGGCACGGTCCCCCGTTCAACTTTCGCCTCCGGCGCAGCTGTCGGGCCCGGCCCCGCGCTTCCAGCCGGCGCCGCAATCCCAGCCAGGGCCGCAATCCCCGGCATCACCATCCCCGCCAGCATTGCAGTACCGACCGGCGGCCCCCACGGCGCCGGCTGCTGCAGCCTGGCAGTCGCAGCCAGTCGCGCCGGCGTTCAACGGTAGCGGCCCGGCTCCGCGGCCGAGCGGCCCAGCGCCCGCTGGCTATGCACCCGGCGGCGATGCGCCCACGGGCTACGCCCCCGCCGGAGACGCTCCGGCCGGTCGTACTCCGCCAGCTCCCGCCGGCAGCTATCCGACATATCCCGACCGCAGTCCGCCCCCGGCTCCTGCTCCGCAGTCCGGACAGGGCTTGATCATTCGCGGCCAGAATGCCGGTCCGGCGTCCAGCATGCCCGCGGCCGACCCGATCAATCCGCCGGCCCGACCGGCTTTGAACTGGCGCCAACTGCCGGCGCAAGGGAATTCGGCGCCGGTTCAGCCCCTGGCACAGGCTCCGAGCCCGCGACAGCCTGCGCCAGCCGTCCTGGCCGCGGCCTATTCGCCGCCTGGCGGGATGAACGTCGGCCAACCCAGCGGCGCGCCGCTGGTGGCCCAGATGCAGCAACAAACAGCCCCGGCCGGCGCAAGCGGTGGTCCGCCGCTGGTCGTGCAGGGTCAGGATGTGTACGGCGGGCGGGCGATTCAGCCGCTCGGCCCGGCGCCGCAGTCGACGTCGGCCTATCCGCCCTATTCCTATCCGCCGATTTCCGCCAGCGGCGGGATCCTCGGTCAGTCGCCCGATCCCAACGCCCCAGGACAGCCTGGCGGGATCATTCCGCCGGTCGATCCCGGGTTGGGCGAACCGCCCGCCGACGGCTCAGGCTTGGGCGCCCCGGAGCCGGTGATACCGCCGACGCTGCCGATCAATATCGACGCTCAAGACACCCAGACGGGTCGGTTCAGCTTCGGAGCGGGCATCAACTCCAACGCCGGTCTGATCGGATCGGTGGTCCTCGACGAGCAGAACTTCGACTGGAAGCGTGTGCCCACGGGCTGGGAATCGTGGCGCAACGGCACGGCATTCCGCGGCGCGGGCCAGCATTTCCGCGTCGAGTTGGCGCCGGGCACCGTGGTGTCGCGCTACGTGGTCAGCTTCAACGAGCCGTACCTGTTCGACACCAACGTCAATTTCGGCATCAGCGGCCAGTTCTATCAGCGGTTCTTCAACGACTGGGTTGAGCAGTGCGCGGGCGGCCGCGTGAGCCTGGGCTATCAGTTCCGCCCCGATATCACCGGCGTGATGGCGCTGCGAGCCGAAGCGGTGGACATCAAGGACCCCCGGATCCTGATTCCCGATTTGGCGCAGGTGTTGGGCGTCACGCAGCTGTATAGCGGCCAATTCAAGATCATCAACGATATCCGCGACAACACGTTCTTTCCCACTCAGGGCCGTTACATCGAAGTCAGTTTCGAGCAGGCCTTCGGCAACTTCGCCTTTCCCAAGGCGACGCTCGACATGCGCAAGTTCTTCACCGTCAACCAGCGCCCGGACGGCTCGGGCAAGCAAGTGCTCGCCTTGTACGGCTTCCTGGGCGTGACGGGCAAGAACACGCCGATCTACGAGCGGTTCTTCCTCGGTGGCATGGGCACGATCCGCGGTTTCTACTATCGCGGTGCGTCGCCGACGATCGACACCGTCGAAGTGGGCGGTGACTTCGCCACCTACGGCACGGTCGAATACACGTTCCCGATCACCGCCGACGACATGTTCCGGGGAGCCGTGTTCTGCGACGCGGGCATCGACGCCCGGACGGCGGACATTTCCACGCAGGACGTTCGCGTGGCGCCGGGCTTGGGCATTCGCGTTTCGGTGCCGGCGATGGGTCCGGCGCCGATTTCGATCGACTTCGCCTTTCCCGTCGTCAGGACCGCCAACGACCGCGAGCAGATCATCAACTTCTCGATGGGTCTGAATCGCTAGCGCAGCGGCGACGTGCCCTGGGTGCGGATGCGGCGCTCGGCCGACCCGTTCCCGCCGGCCTAGTAGCCGGGGAAATAGCCCCACTGCCAGTAGTCGCCGTAAAAGCCGTAGTGCACGTTTTTGCGCGGCCAGTAGTGGGTGTTGTACCAGCCCGACGGATAGCCCGTCTGCGGAAACCCGTAAACCGGCGGCGACGGAAAACCCGGCGGCGGCAGCACAGTGGGGGGCGGGTTCGAGACCGGCGGTTTTGCCGGCTTGCCCTGGTGCAGCGGGAATCCGGCTACGGCGCCGCGCGGCCCCGTCAACATGAGCGTGCCTAGCAGCAGTCCGGTCAAAAGCCTGGACATGGTCTTGGCCGGAGGTTGCCTGGGCACCAGACGCACGGCGGATCGCAGCAGGTTGGCGTCACGGTCCATCGTGTCGTGCTCTCTGCGTGGGCGGGCTGGCTGAGGCTGGCACGCGGGTGCGCAAGATGCGCTGCGGCAAACCCGGGTCGCTCAGGCGGGAATGGCTCGGTCGCGATGGGCTGCCGGCCTGGGCAGTGCCGGTTCGCGAGTCGGGTGGGGTCTGTCGGTCTCATCGACCGGCCCGACGCTGCGACTAAAACGCAAACGCCGCCCAGGTCGTAAGACCGGGGCGGCGCCGTTTAAGCAATCGTCAAAGTCGAGGCAGACTCGCCATCCGCCGTGCGGGACCGACTACCAGTAGCAGCAACCACCATAGTTGCCGTAGTAGGCGCCCGGGCCGCGGTAGCCGACGCTGTAGTATCCGCCGAAGCCGGGCGTGTAGCCCGTGTAGTACGGATAGCCGCCCCAACCCCCGACCCAGGGAGTGTACGAATAGGCATACGGAGTGTAGTAGTTCCAAGCGCCGTACGGATAGCCGACGTTATACGGTGCGGCCATGCGGGGGCCATAGGCGTAAGGATACGGGCCGGTGTACGGGGCATAGCCGGCGTAGTAGGGCCGGTGGTGCCAGCCCACGGTTTGGGCCGGAGTCTTGGCCGGGCTCGACGCGTTTTCGGCGCCGCTGGTGGTGCTGTGGTCAGCGAACTTGACCGGGCCCTTCGGCCAGGCCGTGCCCAAGAGTCGTGTGTAGGGAGCGCTGTGTTTGACAACCGGTTGAACTGCGGCATTGCCGACGGCGCCGATCACGCGCTCAGCCGCCAAGGCCTGAGCCGCACAAACTCCCATGATTACCGCGGCGGCACAGCCGACGAGTCGCACAGGCTTGGAAACCAACATGCATGTCCCTCCCAAAAAGCCAGCGGGCGAAATCGAATCTTTACGCTGGCGGTTGGTGGTGCGCACCGCGCACGCCGTCAGGCCCACCGCCAAACGTAGATGCTATGCTAGGCAGGACTTGCGCATTTCGTCAAGTAACCTTACCGAATCGCAATCCGGGCCATCGCGTTCCGGCAGCGCCCGCAGACGAGCGGTGCAGCGGGTGAAACCGGATAAAACGGTTCCCGCGTGCCGGTTAAGTCGGATGCGCGGCCGAAAGCAGCGGCCCAGGACCGGTCGATCGCCGCCGGCGAACTTCCGGCGAGATTCTCGGGCGGAGCTATGCTCTGCCCTTGGCGAGGTGGAAAAATGTCAGGAGGGCATTCTTCATCGGGCGGCTAGTCGTCGTAGCGGAGCAAGCTGAAATGCTTGTGCGGCGTAAGCCGCTTGGCGCCCCCCAGCCCGGCCAGTTCGATCAGAAAGGCGCAGGCCACCACTTTGGCCCCGGCCTGTTCGACCAGGCGGCAGCAGGCGCCCATCGTGCCGCCGGTGGCCAAGAGATCGTCGACCAGCAGGACGTTGGCCCCGGGCGTGACGCCGTCGACGTGGATTTGCAGCGTGTCGGTGCCGTATTCGAGCTCGTAGTGGAACGAGTGGGTATCGAACGGCAGCTTGCCGGGCTTGCGGATCGGCACGAAGCCCACGTTCAGCTCGAGGGCCAGCGGGGCGGCAAAAATGAAACCCCGCGCTTCGGCCGCGGCGACCGCATCGATCGGCGTGCCGCGAAATTGCCCGGCCAATTGGTCGATCGCGGCTCGCAGCGCCGCCGGTTCGGCCAACAGCGGCGTAATGTCGCGGAACAGGATGCCCGGCTTGGGGAAATCGGGAATCGCGCGAATGTAGGATTTCAGGTCCACGGCTCGTCACTCGGTAAGCGGCTCGGGCGAGGGTCGGCTGCGCAGCGGGAAAACCAGCGCCGGCGGAACGCGGTCTGCGGAGACTTCGCCCGGCGCCCGAGCGGGCGCTGGGAATCCCCGTTTCCGAATTCCGAGCCTCAGCGTCAGCCCGGTTCCTGCAGGCTCATCGCCAGCTTGCCGAGTGCCTCGGTCTCGATCTGCCGGACCCGTTCGCGGGTGAGCCCGAGCGACTCGCCGATTTCCTTGAGCGTCCGCGGTTCGTTATCGTCCAAGCCGAACCGCATCCGCAGGACGGTCGCCTCGCGGGTGTCCATGGTTTCCAGCAGCCGCATGACCTGCACCAGGTTGTCGCTGTCGACCAGTTCATCATCGGGGCTTTTGAGCCGTTCGTCCATCACCATCTCGCCCAGCGACCAGCCGTTTTCGGCCTGATCGGTTTGCGGGGTCGAGTTGTAGATGCGGATCGCCTTTTTGATGATCGGCAGCTTTTTCTTGGGCAGTCCCAGCACGCGGGCGATCTCCTCCGGCGTGGGCGTGCGGCCCAGCTCTTCGGTCAGCCGGGCGGTGGCCCGGCGCCATTTGGAGAGCAGCTCGACCATGTAGGCCGGGATGCGGATCGTCTTGGCGGTGTTGATCAGGGCCCGCTTGATCGACTGCTTGATCCAGTAGCTGGCATAGGTGCTGAACCGCGTGCCGATGGCCGGATCGAAACCTTCGACAGCGCGGAGCAGCCCCAGATTGCCTTCTTCGATCAGATCTTGCAGGCTCAGGCCCTTGCCGGTGTAACCCCGGGCGATGTTGACGACCAGCCGCAGGTTGGCCCGCACCATCCGGTCGCGCGCCCGGATGTCGCCTTGCCCGATCGCGGTGGCTAACTCCTGCTCGTCGCGAGCCGACAACAGCGAGGTTTCGTTGATCTCGCGGAGGTAGGTTTCGAGCGGAGTCTGCACGGCCGCGGAAGGACGGCGGCGAGTGGATGTAGTCGGCATAGTCGTTGCTGCGCTGCGAGGGTTACCAGGGTTGCCGGTCTTGACAAGACAGCTATCGGCGTTGCATCCCGGCTTTCTGCAGTAAGCAGGCGACTTGACTTGTCACGCTCATAACACGGGAGACGCGGAATGTTCGGCCGGTTCGGGCGGTGGCGAAAAGAGCGACGCATCCGATTCTAGCCCCGGATTTACCGGGCGAAATTGCGTCGTGCGCTTAGCAATCGGTCGCCGCGTGCGGCCTGTAACGGTTGATCCCCGTAGGCGCACGCGCCCGGCGATGTGCGGCCCTTGCGCCAGTATTCAAGGATCGTCCCATTCGCGCCGTGTGGCTCGATCACTTCTCGCGGCAGCAGATCGGGGCCGCGCATCCGAGCCGCGCCCGGCGCGATCCCCGGCACGATCCTCTGTCGCGCCGCGGCCAGCGCCGACGGTGCGGAATTCGGGGCGATCCACTTCGCGCCGCCCGGCGCCGGGTCCGGCTTCGCGGCTCCGCGAACCTTGCTCGTCGGCCTCGGGACGCGGCGCGTCCGAGTCGCGGCGCGCATCCGCCGGACCGCTGCGGTCGTCGGCGCCCGGCGGCGGCCCGCCGCGGCGACCCGGTTCGGCTCCGGGATCGGGCGGACCCGGCCGTCGCGAACGCTCAGGGCCAAAGCTTCCCTCGCGCGGGCCACGATCGCCCGGGCCGCGCTCCCGCCGGCTCCCGTCTGCAGGACCCCGCTCCCGCGGCCCGCCGTCTGCCGCTGCGCGGCCTCGTCGTCCGCCGTCGGCGGGGGGCTCGGCCGCAGGCGAGTTTTCGCGTCGTCCCGGCCCGCCCGGTCCTGGCCCTGCATCCCGGCCCCGCGGCGGGCCCGCGCCATCGGCGCCGGGGGGCGGACCCGGTCTGCGCCGGGCGCCGCCGGGATTCTGTCCGTCGTCGGCCGCGGGCGGTGGTCCGCCGCGGCGTTCGGGTTCGGCCCCAGGACCCGGAGGCCCGGGCCGGCGCGAGCGATCGCCAGGTCGAGCGTCGTCCTGCGGCCCGCCGTCGCGCGGCCCGGCGCTCCGCGGCCCGCGATCGCCTGGCCCGCGGTCCGCGGGACCGCGACCTTCTGCGCCGCGTCCGCCGTCGCGCGGTTCGGGGCCGGGTCCGCCATCGCGGCCGCGCGGCGGCCGGGGGCGATCGGCGTCGCGCGGCGGGCCATCCGGACGGCGACGAGGTCTCTCACCGGCCGGCGGCTGGTCCGCATTCGGCGCATCGCCGGCTCTGCGCTCGCCGCCACGCGATTCGCGGGCACCCTCGGGCGGACCGGGTTCGGGCTGCCGTACGGCGTCGCGTGCCGGGGGCGGCGGTCCGTCGTCAGCCTGGGCCGCCATCGGTCGAGCAGCGGCTGCCGCCAGCACGAACAGCAGCGCGATTGCCGCTGCAATCGCGAGATTCGGCAAAGAACGAGTCGAGCGCATGATTAGTTCTCCCTGCTTGGGCGTTTCGAGTGAATTTTGGGGCCGGCCGGAATCGCGGACGCTTACGAGTCCGGCGACCGCCGGCGCGGCATGAAGTGAAGGGGCAGATGTCAGAACTGTGGTTCTTCCCCCATCAATTCCGCCACGCGGCGTTCGACGATCGATTGCTTGGATTGCTCCCGTTTTTCGATCGATTCACGAATTCGCTTCAGTTCCGCCTCGAGTCGCTTAAGCTCCAGGCCGCGGCGCTGCTGCCGGGCGTCGAACTGTTCGAGAACCAGGCCTTGAAGCTTCTTTTTCAACTCGTCTTGTTTGTCCTTGGGGAGCCGGCGCGACTCCATCCCCAGCTCGCGGCTCTGATGGTCCAAGTTGGTGTCGGTCTCCAGGAGCTTGAACATCTCCGGATCGTTTTGCCGCATCCATTCCTGATCGCCGGGGCCGGGCTGATGATGCCCAAACGGATCGCGCCGGTCCTCGCGCGGCCCGCGCTCGCGTGGTCCGCCTTCGCGGCGCTCGGCATCGCGTGGATCGTCGCGCCGCCGCTCGCGGCCAGGCGGGCCGTTCTCCGGACGCGGCGGCCCGGGTGGGCGCTGGCTGGCCTGACTCGGCGGCTCGGCTTTGGGATCGTTGCTGTCGTCGTCGGCCCCGGCCCGGGCGGCGCAGCCGGCCAGCGTAACGGCTAAAAGGAGTCTCAAAAGATTGTGTCTGAGAGCGGTCATTTTCGAATCTCCTGCGGAAAAACGGTGAGTTTGTGCGACGGGTGCCCCGCGGCGGTCAGGGAAAATCCAGCGTCGGGTTTACGGCGTGGGGCTTACAGCGTGGGGTTCTGCATTTCGGAGCTGATCTCTTCGAGGCTGCTTTTCAGGGCGTCCAGGTTCATTGCGTCGCTGGGGCTTTCCGTGGGCAGCGCCACCAGGGCCGCGGCCACGGCCAGAATCTGCTCGTCGAGCGGATCTTCCCAAGGAGAAATCACGGCAGCGCCGGTCCCTGCGGCCGGATTGCCGCCTAGATGCTCGGCAATCTGCACCCCCTGCGGCGCGCCGGAGCCGGTGCCCAAGCCACGCAGCAGCGCCAGCCCCAAGGCGACCAGCAGCACCGCGGCCAGCGCAAGAGCCAGCGCCAGCCTCGCGCCGCGGCGCCGCCGGTCGGTGTCGCATTCGGCCGTTCGGCTGTGACTTTCGGCCGTTCGGCTGTGACTTTCGGCCGTTCGGCTGTGACTTTCGGCCGTTCGGCTGTGACATTCGGCCGTTCGGCTGTTGCCTTCGACCCTTCGGGCGTGGCTTGCAGGTCGTCGAGCAGCGTGCCCAGCTGCAGCCAGGCCTGGCGCAGGGCCTGCTCTTCGGGCCCCAGGATCTCGCCGGGCTGGACGCCGGGCCTGGTGATGCGCTCGAGCGCATCGTGTTCGTCGTGTTTGTCGGGGTGCTGATTCATGGCGATAAGTCCGCAAATTCGGTGCGCAAAAGTTCGAGTGCCCGGCGGCAATGGCTGAGCACGGTATTCAGGGGACACTCCACGGTCTCGGCGATCTCGCCGAACGTCGCCTGGCCAAAGTAGCGCAAGAGCAAGATCCGTCGCTGGGTCGGCGAAAGCAGATCGAGCGCCCGGTACAGCCGACTTTGGGTCTCGGCGGCTGCAGCCTGGCCGGCCGGATCGCTCCGAGCGGCCGGGTCGGCGACGTTCCACATGTCGTCGCCCAAGGTCGCCGGACGGCGCTTGCGCAGGCTGTCGCAGACGACATGGTCGGCGATGCGAAACAAGTAGGCTTTGGCATGTCCCTGTTCCCGGTAGCGATCGCGAGTTCTCCAAGCCCGGACGAACACTTCCTGGGCCAGGTCTTCGGCCAGATGCGCATTGCGCACCAGGGCCACGATGTAGGCACGCACCGCGGCGCCATATTGCCCCGGCCAATCGTCCAAGCGCAAGATCTCGTCGCAGGGGGCCTGGCTGGCGGACATGTCAGGGCTTTGCCGGCGCCGCAGACCGCTGCCGGCGCTCGTTTGGAGCCAGGAGACAAGACGGTCTGGAGCAAGCGGGACAGTCTCTTTTTGCTCCGCAGGCTGCGCAAAATTGGGACCGTCCCCGCCCGCTTTGTCCCCAGGCTCTTAGTACAGGAAAAACGAGTTGTAGGTCGCCCAACGAATGGTCAGCACGGTATAGAGCGCCGACGACCACCAACTGGCCAATTGCGCCAGCCGATACCGCCAGAAAGTCAGCATCACGCCGCAGGTCAGGGCCACCAGCACCAACTTGAATGCGGCCATCGGCAGCGGGCCGTCGGCCGCCGAGGGGGCCAGCGGATTCAATTCGAGCAGGCCGCCCGTGCGCAGCGCCAGCAGCGTGCAGGCCAGATCGAACAAGTTCAACACGACCAATAGCACGACCGAGCGGGCCAGCGTCTGCCAGGCGCCGGGCGAAGCTTCCTGCGATCGCAGCGACCGGCCCCGGGCTGGTTGATTGCGAATCAAGACGCCGAGGGCCCCCATGGCCAACGCCAGACTCACGACGGTCATTGCGGCCGGAGCCACTGGCTCGCTGCGCGGGCCGGGCCGGCGGCGCCAGCGAGGTGAATCGATCGGTCGTCACGATTTCGTTTTGCTGCATCCGGACCGCCGCCGCTTGCAGCCGCTGGATCCGGCCGTCGACCTGGTCGTTCCAAGCGTTCTCGCCTGTCTGCTGGCTGGCTGAGCGCAGCGCGCCGGCACGCGGCCGGGCCGATTCGCCGGCGTCTTCCGCGCGGGCCGCACTGCTGGCGAGCACCGCCAGCAGCAGTGCTGCAAATGCGGCGAAGCCACGCCTGCGGTTCGGCAAAAAGGTGCATGGTCTGTGCCGGGAGTTTGCGTGCTGGGCTGCGCCGGAGCGGCCCGGCGGGTTGGGGCCGCTGGCGACGAGTCCGGTCGCGACGAGTCCGGTCGCGACGGGGGTCCGAAATCGGTCCATGAGGTCGCTTGCTCTCTGGGGGCACAACGAAAACCGCAGCCCGATTATTGCAAGAAATTTGCCCCGCGCATAAAAAAACCCGGGTCCCCCTTTGGGGACCCGGGCGTGAAATCCGAGCGAACTGCCGGCGCCGCAAGCGCGACCGGCCATCACCCCCCCGCGGGCTTGATGAGCGGGCCGCTGTCGCCGCCCACTCCGCCGCGCAGCTCGGAGGCCGGCGTGCTGGAGGTGGAGGGAGCCGCAGCCCCCCCGCCTTCGTGCTCGCGATCTTCTTCGGCCCATTGGACGCGCTTGCGCGAAAGGCCGATTTTCCGTTCGGAGGTATCGACCTTGAGCACCTTGACCTCGATCTTCTCCCCCACTTTGACGATTTCTTCCGGATTCTCGACCTTGTGGTCGGCCAGCTCCGAAATGTGGAGCAGTCCTTCCAGGCCGTTCTCCAGACCCACGAAAACGCCGAAGTTGGTCAGCTTGGTTACGGTGCCGGTCACGACCTGGCCGGGCTGGTACTTGCCCGGAATGTCGGTCGCCCAGGGATCTTCCTCGAGCTGCTTGAGCCCCAGGGCGATGCGCCGCCGCTGCTGATCGACCGAGAGCACCTTGCACTGGATGGTCTGGCCTTTTTCGACCACCTCGCTGGGGTGGCTGATCTTGCGGGTCCAGGACATGTCGCTGACGTGCAGCAGGCCGTCGATGCCTTCCTCGATCTCGATGAAGGCGCCGTAGTTGGTCAGGTTGCGGACCGTGCCGGTAACCATGGTGCCGGGCGGATAACGGTCGGCCACCTTGTCCCAGGGGTTGGCCTGGGTCTGCTTCATGCCGAGCGAGATTTCCTGCTTCTCTTTGTTGATGCCCAGGACGACGACTTCGATCTCGTCGTCGATGTGGACCAATTCGTTGGGATGGCTGATCCGCTTGGTCCAGGACATTTCGCTGATGTGCACGAGCCCCTCGATGCCCTCTTCCAGCTTGACGAAGGCGCCGTAGCTCATCACGTTGACGACCGTGCCCTTGACGACCGAGCCGACCGGATACTTGTCGGCCACCGATTCCCAGGGGCTGGGCGTGCGCTGCTTGAGGCCCAGGGCGATTTTTTCCTTTTCGCGATCGACGTGCAGGATCATCACTTCGATTTCCTGGTCGATGGCGACCATCTCGGACGGGTGTCCGATGCGGCCCCAGCTCATGTCGGTGATGTGCAGCAGGCCGTCGATGCCGCCCAGGTCGACGAACGCGCCAAACTCGGCGATATTCTTGACCACGCCCTTGCGGACCTGGCCGGTTTCGAGGGTGCCCAGCAGCTGGGCTTTCTTTTCGGCCCGTTCGGTTTCGATCAGGGCCCGGCGGCTGACCACGATATTGCGCCGCGCGTCGTCGATCTTGAGCACGATGCACTGGATCGTGCGGCCGATGTAGTCGCCGATGTCGGCCGGCCGGCGGATGTCGACCTGGCTGGCGGGCAGGAAGACGTTGACGCCGATGTCGACGAGCAAGCCGCCTTTGATTTTGCGAATGACGGTGCCGGTGACCACGTCGTTCTCGTGGACGGTCTCCATCACCTTGCGCCAGGCTTCGACCTTCTCGGCCTTGCGCTTCGAGAGCGCGATCATGCCGCGCGATTCTTCGGTCCGGCCGAACACGTCTTCGACGTCTTCGATCAGCACCTTGACGTCCTGACCGGCTTGCGGCGGCTCCTCCCACTCTTCCCATTCGTTGAGCGGGATCATGCCTTCGCTCTTGTAGCCGACGTCGACCAGCACGAATTCGCCGTCGACGCGGAGGACCTTGCCGTTGATGATCTGGTTGACGCCCAGGTCCTGGCCGCCCCAGTCGATTTCCTCGGTGGCGGTTCCGCCCATGGCGGCCGCGAGTTCTTCTTCCCAGTCCTCCTTATTGAGGTCCAAGCCACGAATCAGATTACGATTGACCATTAGTTACCTGCGAGCAATCCGGTCACCGCGCCAGTTCCGCCGGGCAGCAAGTCTGCGCCCGCGCGGGCCAAAAGCTGTGGGTGAGAGGTATCCCCGCCGGTCCGGCCCGGAGGCATCTCCAGGGCAACCACGGTCGGCAGGACGAACCCGAAATTATAGCGGCCGGGGGATATGGGGACAATCGCGAATGGCGCGGCCGTGCTGGTAAGATGAGACGTGTTTTCTCTCCGAAAACGCCGAACACCGGTGCAAGAAATGATCGAGTTCTACGTCGCTTACCAGCGTGATGGCCGGCGGTTCGTGGCAGTGGTGCTAGCGCCCAAGCGGCCACCCGCATTAAGGTTTTCCAATCGAGAAGAGTTCCTGGCCGGGATGGATGGACTGGAACAGTCCTGGCAACTCAAGGCCGAGTTGGAGGGCGACCTGCCGGATGAATCGCTCGAAGAGCTAGCCAAGACGGGCGAGTTCCGGGCTCCACGTAAGCGGCCGGACAGCATTTTTTCGTTCGGGTCGATTCCGTACATGGGGTCAGGTTAGCCGTCGGCGGAGCCGGCGGTGTCAAGGCGATCGCCGGGGAGGAATCTCGATTCCCAGCTTGCGATCGAGCTGGAGCCAAAAGTCTGCTACTGGCTGTAGTTGTTCACGCGTCCGGCCGCGGGTCGCCCAGCCGCGCGGCATGCGCGAGCTCTCTGTCTTGCAGATATGCCGCGACGCTCGCTGGCGCAGCTCATTCTCGCGCCCGAGCATGTAGCCCAATACCGAATGCAGATGCATCAAGATTTCGTCGATCTCGAGCTTCGACTGGGCGTACATTTCCGGACGGGAGCAGATGTGCCCGATTTGGTCGGTCAGCCAGGCGACGGTCTCTTCGGTTCTGCGCACGTCCTTGATCCTCCCCCGTTGCATGGATCAGAATGTCAGGAGCCGTTCTTTGCAATCGTCAACCCAAACGCGGCGCCGCGCACGCCAAGCCCGAACCATGTCCGCTTCGAAGGACGGACCCGCGCCCTGTGGCTCCGACGTGATTTGCTGCCCTGGCTGGCACTGGCAATTCCGCCGCTTCTGCTTTTGGCCGCCATCTGGCGGCAGTCGTCCTCCATCGAGGTATCCGCGAACGCGCGGCAAGACGGGATGTTTGTGCTGTCCACTGGGGTTGGCCCCGATGTCGAGGGGATCACGGGCCTGGAAATCGTGCCCGACAACCCTTTAGTTGGCGGGGAAGCGATCCTCTTCGATACCTACCCGAAGTCGTTCGACTACAAGTTCGACACCGCGGCCGGGTGGTTCTTGCCCGGGAACGAGTTTAGCGTGTCCGTAACATACACGCGCCGCGGGATACTGACCAGAGAGCGTCGATTGGCGCAAGAAACGATTCATCTCCGTTGCACGTCGAGCGGCGAGGTCGAAACTTTGGGTCGGGAAAAAGATCCGCTAGCGCGGCGCTCGCCCCGGCCTGATACGGATCCCCTGCCCCGCTACAATCGACTGCTGAACCGATCTCCCCGCGCATCACGAAGGAGCCCCGCTTGGCCGCTCGATATTGGATTGCACTAGGCGCCGTTTTGGCTGCTGCCGCGGTGGCGGCCGGAGCGCTGGGGGCCCACCTGCTGAAAGATCTGGTCAAGCGCGAGGTCCTCTCCAGCGACCAGCTGGCTTCGTTCGAAACGGCCGTCCGCTACCAGATGTTTCACGCCCTGGCCCTGGTGCTGGCCGGATTGCTGCTGGAACGGAGCCCGGCCGGCCTGGTGCAGGCCGCGGCGATCGCCTTTCTGCTGGGCATCGTCCTGTTCTCCGGCGGGATCTATGCCTGGCTGGCCACGGGCATCAAGCCGCTCGTGCATGTCGTGCCCGTGGGCGGCCTGGCCTGGATCGTCGGCTGGCTGCTGCTGGCCGCCGGCGCACTGCGTCGTTAAGGCGGCACGTAGGGCGGGGCCGTTGACGCCGCCGGTACGGCATCGCGGGCACCGCTGCGCGGGGCCGCTGCGGGCCCCCCTTGCGCCGCCGTTACGATCCGCCGGTTCGGCAAATAGGGAATCCCCCAACCGTTCGCCAGAAAGGTTCGGATCCCTCCGGCTGGTGGCACGTGACCTAGACTTGCCTTGCACGCACACCACTGCGCGCCCGGTGCGGCGCGCTCAATCGTCTGGGCAGAGATCGATCCCGTGGCCGAGAAATTCCCATTCTGTTTGCCATGTCGGCGCCGGCAGCCTACGCGCTTTGCGCGCCGCGGGGTGGCCGTCGTCGAGGCGGCCGTACTGTTGCCGTTGGCGCTGCTGTTGACGCTCGGCGCCTGGGAAGTCGGTCGGATGGTCGAGGTCAATCAGGTGCTCAACAATGCCGCCCGCGAGGGAGGCCGCAAGGCCTCGACCGGCCAGGCCACCAACAGCCAGGTCGTGCAAACCGTGCTCAACTATCTGACCAACGCCGGGTTGCCCTCGACCCAGGCCACGGTCTCGGTGACCGACTTGACCACTCCGGGCAGCGATTGCACGGCCGCGGCCGAACTGGACCAATTGCAAGTCGTGGTCAGCATTCCGTTCACGGCCGTGCGCTGGTCGGCTGCCACGCTGATTACCAACAGCAGCACCCAGTTGCGCGCTTCGACCATCTTCTATTCGAACAACGGCCAGACCTACCCCACGAACATCAGCGTGCCGCAGGGCTACTAAAACCAGGCCGTCGGGCACGTCGTGCCGGGACCCAGCGGGCGACAACGAACAGCATGAGACTTTCGGGCAATCCAAAGCGAGATCCGGGACGCATCGCGGCCGATCCGTCGAACGGCGTTCGATTGAACGGCGCCAGCGGCGCGGCGCTTTCGACCTGCGCCGGCCGGCCGCGCGGCGGGCGGCGGCGCGGGGCCACGATCGTGGAAATGGCCGTGGTGCTGAACGTCTGCCTGATCTTCGTTCTGGGGATTTTCGACTTCGGCCGGGTGACGATGATGCGTCAGCTGGTCACGAACGCCGCCCGCGAAGGCTGCCGCTACGCCGTGGTCAACACCAGCACGGCCACGACCAGCCAGGTGCAGACCTGCGTGACGAATTATCTCTGCGGACAGCAGATCCAGAGCCTCTCGATCAGCGTCTACGAGGCCGATCCAACGACCGGCGCCAACCTGGGTCCCTGGACCAACGCGGGCCTGTCGAATTCGATCGGCGTCAAGGTTACCGGCACGGTACATACGCTGACCCCCACGTTCAGTTTCTTGCCCAGCAGCTTGCCGCTCTCGGCGACGTGCATCATGGCCAGCGAAGCGAATTAGATCAGCGAGGAGAATGCGTAATGGGCAAAGTTCAGGCCTCTTACCGCCGCGGCGCCGTGTTGCCGCTGTTTGCCTTGATCCTGGTGGCCCTGATCGGGTTTCTGGCGCTGGCGATCGACATCGGCGTCATTGCCGTTGCCCAGACACAGAGCCAGAACGCCGCCGACAATGCGGCCCTGGCCGCCGCCCGGGCGCTCAACGGCGCGACGGGTAGCAACACGACCGCCGCGATCAGCACCGCCCAGTCGGCGGCCGCGGTCAACCCGATCATGTCGAAAGCCCTCACTTCCGGGCAAGTGGCCGTGGCGCTCGGCGCCTACCATTACGACTACACGGCGATGACGTTCACGCCCCAGTTTCCGCCGGTCGCGCCGGATAATTACAACCTGGCCCAGGTGACCGTCACGCCCAGCGTCGCGAGTTATTTTGCCCGGGTGTTTGGGCTCACGGCGTTCAACGTGCAGGCCACGGCCACGGCCGCTTACCGGCCCCGCGACGTGACGGTGGTGCTCGACTTCTCCGGCTCGATGAACAACGAGACCGACCTGTGGAATTGCGAGTCGTATCTGGGCAACATGCTCAATACGCCCAACAACACCGACCCGGTGTTTCCGCAGTGGGGCGTCTACAACACCAGCTTTTCCAGCGGTGCCACGCTGCAGTGCACGAGCACCGATTCGCGGGTCGGCAATTGCAACATCAGCGTGCCGGTCGGCGGCATCCCGGCCCTGGTCGCCGATTTCTACTCGAACGGCCGCGGCGGGTCGGCGGCCGCCGCGTTTGCTCCGGCCTCGGGCGCCACCAGCACCACGCCGGTCGGCGACAATTACCTAACGACCAGCAAGAACAAGTCCACCACCCCGGGCCGGACCGTCGCCGAGATCAGCGGCAACAGCAGCCTGACCAACAGTGCCAACAAGAGCTTCGTCAGCGCCGGCTACAAGCACTACACCGGCGCGACCTTTAACGGCTATACCGTCGGTCCGAACTACTGGGGCAAGACGTTCTTCATCTGGCCCCCCGACCAGACCAACGATTGGCGAAAGAACTTCTTTCTCATGCCCGACGGCATCACTCCGGTCAACGACGATCGAGCGCTGTGGGACAGCGGCGGCAATTTTCGGCAGCCCCCGGGCAATTACGTCATCAATTACCGAGCCATCTTGAACTGGATCGCCAACCTCGGGCCGAGCGTGTTTCCGGCCCAACTGCGGGCCGGCAACGTGCTGTATTACAGCTCGATCCCCAGCGAAGTGCCGGTGTTGTCCTACAACCACACGGTGCTCAACTCCACGATCACGAACCAGGACCAGCGGTTCTGGAAGGAATACATCGATTTTGCCCTGGGCGTTTGGCGCGATCCCAGCGGCAACGTCCAGTCGCCGGGCAGCTCGACCTGCAGCTACGGGCCCGACTTCGCCTGCGGCGACGGGACAAGCGTCAGCATCAGCGGGCCCGACTCGGCCAGCACGTATGGCGGCATCCCTTTCGTCGCCCCGACCGACAACCCGCTCCGGCCGCGACACCGCTTCTGGTTCGGACCGCTGACGATGGTCCAGTACGTGCTCGACACGTCGATTTCGCCGGGCACGCTGCACGACATCTCGATGGTGCCGGCCAAGCTGGGCATTGCCGGGGCCATCACCGACATCCAGAACAATCATCCCAACGACATGGTGGCGATGCTGTATTACGCCCGACCCAGCTACGTCGGCGAGCCGAGCACGGTCGGCACGTTCGACAACCCCATCAGTTCGCTGGGCCGCAACTACACCGCGATCGTCAACTCGCTCTGGTATCCGCCGAATAGCGGCAGCGCCGACGTCCGGCCCTGGGACTCCAACGGCAAGCTGACGCCCCGGGCCCACGGCGATTTCGACAGCAACACCGCCACCAGCTACGGATTGATGCTGGCCTATAACCAGCTCAGCGGCAATGCCGCATTGCAAAGCTCCGGCATGGGGGGCTACGGCCGCAAGGGCGCCCAGCGACTGGTGATCCTCGAGACCGACGGGCTGGCCAATGCCTCGACCAGCGCCGCCACCACCGCCGCCGGCGCCTACCAGGGGTATTTCAACATCGGCAGCGGAAACAGCTACTCGTCGAGCAGCAACGATCCGAACAGCGACGCGATTGCCGTCGCCCAGCAGATCTGCGCCTGTACAACGACTCGACCTATGGCCTACCCGGCTTTTCGACCACGGCCAAGCCGGTGTCGATCCAGTGCATCGCGTTTGGCGCGATTTACGAGCCGACGACGCCGGCGGCCTACAACTCGGCGGGCATCTCGCTGCTGCAATCGATCTCGTCGATCGGCGGCTCGACGTTCCCCAGTTCGGCGAGCGATCCGACGAACGGGTACAAGTGGTGCATCGGCACGCTCGCCCAGCGGCAGGCGCTGTTGCAGCAGGCCTTCACCAAGATTCTCGACGGCATCGTGCCGATCGCGCTGGTTAGGTAGCGCGCCGGCGGAGCTTAAGCCTTCGCCGCGTCGAGCGCTTCCTGGAGCCGAGCCTTGGGCTGCACGCCCACGAACCGCTCGACCACTTCGCCCTGCTTGAAGATCATCAGCGTGGGGATGCTGACCACGCCGTAGGTCTGCGCGGCGCTGGGGCTGTTGTCGATGTTGATCTTGCCGATCTTGATCGAGCCGGCGTTTTCGGCCGCCAATTCTTCGACCACCGGCGTAATCAGCCGGCAGGGACCGCACCACGGCGCCCAGAAGTCGACGAGCACCGGGCTGGACGATTGCAGCACTTCCTCGCGAAAATTCTCGTCCGTGAATTCGGACACGTTCTTGCCCATGGCAGCGATCTCCCGATGTATCTTGTTTGAATGGTTGGATTCGTCGTTGGCGGGCGGCCCCCGCGGCGAGTTTGGGATATCGAATTATAAAGATGCCGCCCAGCGAGTCAAACCGGGCAAAATAAGCCGCTCCCGCCGCCGGGAACGACGTTTCTGCGCTGCCGTTGGGCCCGGCCGCCGCCTTCATTGAAGATGCGTTCCGCCGGCGAGTACAATCGCAGGCGAATCGGTTTCCCAACGCTCCGGCCGCGCTCGCTTCGGGCATGCCCAACTCGACCCACCTATCGCTCGGATTGGATTTTGGCACCGAATCGGTGCGGGCCTTGCTCGTCGACCTGGCGGGATGCGAAAGGGCATCGGCCGAGGCGCGCTACGCACACGGCCAGATCACGTCCACCTTGCCGACCAGCGGCGAGCGCTTGCCCCCGGAATTTGCCCTGCAGCATCCGGCCGATTGGCTGGCGGCTGCAGGCGACGCCGTGCGCTCGGCACTCCAGGCGGCCCGCGCCCAGGCCAGCGACGTGATCGGCATCGGCGTCGACTTTACCAGCTGCACGATGCTGCCGGCGCTGGGCGACGGCACGCCGCTGTGCCTGGTGCCGGAAATGGCGGCCGAGAAATTCGCGTGGCCCAAGCTCTGGAAGCATCACGGCGCGCAGCGGCAAACCGATCGCATCAACCGCCTGGCCCGCGACCGCAACGAGCCCTGGCTGTGGCGCTACGGTGGCGCAGTGGGCTTGGAATGGTTCTTTCCCAAAGTGCTCGAGACTTTGGAAAATGCCCCGCACGTGTTCGACAGGGCCGACACCTGGCTGGAGGCCGGCGACTGGCTGGTGTGGCAGCTGATCGGCGGCGACGTTGAGACGCTCGTTCGTTCGACCTGTCAGGCCGGCTACAAAGCCTGTTGGAACGCGGACGAAGGCTATCCCGCGGCCGGGTTTCTCGCAGCCCTCGATCCACGGTTGGAGAACTTCGTTCCCCGGCGGATGACCGGCCGATTGGCCGCGCCGGGCACTCCGGCCGGAACTCTGTGCCCGGCGGCGGCCGAGCGACTGGGCCTGGCCACCGGCACACCGGTCAGCGCGGCGATTATCGACGCCCATGCCGGCGTGCCCGGCGCGGGCGCGGCCGAGCCCGGCACGCTGGTGATGGTCCTGGGAACCAGCAGTTGCCACATGCTCAACGCGACGAGCGAGCAGCACATTCCGGGGATTGCCGGCGTGGTGCGCGACGGCATCCTGCCGGGCCTGGTCGGCTATGAGACGGGGCAAGCGGCCGTGGGGGATTTGTTCGATTGGTTCCGCCGGTTGTCGGGCGAGGACTCGTTCACCCGGCTCGACGACGCGGCCCGGTCGATTCCCCCCGGCGCCGAGGGAGTGCTGTGCCTCGACTGGCTCAACGGTTGCCGGACGCCGCTGATGAACGGCAATCTGCGCGGAGGATTCGCCGGCCTGTCGCTCTATCACACTCCGGCGCATTTGTATCGGGCTGCGATCGAGGCGACGGCCTTTGGCTTGCGCTGGATCGTCGAATTGCTGCGCGATCACAACGTGCCGATCCGTCAATTCGTGGCCACGGGGGGCCTGCCGCATCACAATCCGCTTTTGGTGCAGATCTATGCCGACGTGCTGGGCGCGCCGATCCGCATTGCCGCGGCCAAACATGGCCCGGCTCTCGGCGCCGCGATCCTCGGCGCGCTGGCTGCCGGCGAGCGTAGCGGGTTCCGCTCGGCAGCCGAAGCAATCGCTGCGCTGGCCGGCACCGCAGATGGCCGCGATCGCGTCATCCAGCCCTCGGCGGGCGCCGAGGCAGCGTATCAAGCGGTGTATCGCGCCTATCGGCGGATGGCGGATGCCGCGCAAAGCGCGCTTCCCGCGGCGCAGCCCGGTCCGTGATTTCATTCGCTCGAACTGTTCCCGACGCCCCGGAAAGAATAACCATGGACGACGGATTCGCCTGCTATGTGGTGGCCCGGGACGCCGGCGGCAAAGCGACCGCCCGGGTCGAGATGCGCCCGCTGGCGGATTTTCCGGCCGGCGACGTGACGATTCGCGTCCGCTATTCGTCGCTTAATTACAAGGACGCGCTCTCGGCCACCGGCAACCCGGGCGTGACGAAAAAATATCCGCACGTGCCGGGCATCGACGCAGCCGGCGTGGTGATCGCCAGCAGTTCCGATCGGTGGCGGGTCGGAGACGAAGTGATCGTCACCGGCTACGAACTGGGGGCCAACCATTGGGGCGGCTATGCCCAGATCATTCGCGTGCCGGCCGATTGGCCGGTTCCCTTGCCCGCCGGTTTGACCTTGCGCGAAAGCATGATCCTGGGCACGGCCGGCTTTACCGCCGCGCAGTGTGTGCAGGCCCTGCACCAGCACGGCGTGCTGCCCGGCGGCGGCGAGGTGCTGGTGACGGGCGCCACGGGGGGCGTGGGTTCGCTCGCCGTGGGGTTGCTGGCGAAGCTGGGCTACCGGGTGGTGGCCGTCAGCGGCAAGGCGGCCGCGGCCGAGTTTCTAGGCCGGCTGGGCGCCGGCGAGGTGATCCCGCGCAGCGCCGTCGACGATCGATCGACGAAGCCCTTGCTTCCGGCCCGTTGGGCCGGCGCCGTCGACACGGTCGGTGGCAACACGCTGGCCACGGTCATTCGCTCTCTGCATCTCAACGGCTGCGTCGCCGCTTGCGGACTGGTCGGCGGGGCCGACTTGCCGCTGACCGTGTTTCCGTTCATTCTGCGGGCCGTCAGCCTGGTGGGCATCGACTCGGCCTGGCGCGGGCATGACGAGCGCGTGGCCATCTGGCATCGTCTGGCCGGCAGCTGGAGAATCGCCGGGTTGGACACGCTCGCCCGGGACATCCAGTTGGCGGATCTCGACCATTGGGTGAGCGAGATCCTGGCCGGCCGCGTGCTGGGGCGGATCGTCGTTTGCCTGCCGGCATGACGAAAAATTCATCTACAACCCAGCCGTTTGCGTTCCATGATCGAACAGCACGAAATCCAGATTCGCGTGCGGTACCAAGAGACCGACGCCCAGGGGCGCGTCCACCACGCGAATTACTTCACCTACTTCGAACAAGGGCGGGTCGAACTGCTCCGCGCCGCCGGGTTCGACTATCGCCGGCTGGAAGAAACCGGCTACATGCTCGTCGTCACCGAAATCTCGTGCCAGTATTATCTTCCGGCCAGCTACGACGACCTGCTCACCGTCCGCACGAAGACCGTGGCCGCCAAGGGTGCCCGGGTGGAACACCAGTACGAAATTTTTCGCGGCGAAGAACTCTTGGCTGCCGGCCGCAGTGTGGTGGCCTGCATCAACCGCCAGGGCCGGGTGACCCGGCTGCCGCAATTCCTGCTCCCCGACTAATGCAGCGCGGCGGCCGTTTGCGGCGGAGCGTCCGGCGTGCGCCGTGGGCGGCTTGCAAGCCGGGCGAAATTCGTTCCTAATTCAAGCGCCCAACGGATCCCGACCAACGCGAGAATGCAACATGGCCGCCAAACATAAATCGTCGAAACCCGCCGCCGCCAAAGCCCCCGCCGCCAAGACCTCGCCGGCTAAAGCCCCGCCGGCCAAAGCGCCGACGGTAAAGACTCCGGCGGATAAAGTTTCGGCGGCCAAGTCGTCGCCGGCGAAAGCGCCGGCAGCCAAAGCCGCCAGGCCCGCGAAGGTCGTCAAACCGCACGTCGCCAAGACTCCCTCTGCGAAAACTCCTGTCGCCAAACCCAAGGCGGCGGCCAAAGCTATCAAGCGACCCGCTGCGCCCCAGGCCGAGACGATTCCCGCGCCGCTTGCCGCCCAGCCGCTGCCGCCCACGGCCGATGAAAGCCCGACGCTGGTCGAAGCCTGGTACGTGACGTTCGATCCGCTGCCGTCGCAGTTTCATCGCACCATGCCGCAGTCGGGCTCCGCTGCGATCGCCTTCGACACTTTTGCCGAGGCCAAAGCCCGGGCGATCGATCACCTGGTCGAACTGATCGAAGAGGCCGAGCACCGCCTGCACCTGCTGCGCCGGGCCAGCACGCGCGAAGAATATCCGCACTAGCCCCGAAGTGCGTCCTGCAGCGTCGGGCCAGCTCCGCTGGGCCCGGGCCGGGCGGGAGCTTGCCCCCTTTCTGGGCCTGCGCCTGCTAGCAAGCATTCGCTCGTCGCGCGGTTACTTCCGCGTGGTGGTCGGTCGTCGATTGCCCTCACTTTTGTGCAGGCAGGTGCCGATGATAGAAATTGGATCGACTTTGCCGGTTAGGCCGGGTTTGCGGGCGGCCGGCGGTTGATCGCGGTTTTTCGCCTTCTACGAGCGCAGGGACGCGATTGCGATGGCAAAGCCAAAGCGGCAGACTCGGACCACCGGCAAGGTCAAATCCAGCCCGGACGAAGCGCCGGTCACCGAAGCGGTGACCACGACGCGGGTCGATCCGGCCCATCTGCTGGGCGAACGGGCGCCCGACGCAGGAGTTGCGGAAGGCGCGCCCGCCGACCTGGCAGCTGCCGCACGGGCGTTCGCCGAACCGGTCGCCGCCCATGCGAACGCCGGGCCGTCGGAGATCATGCAAGCGGCCCAGATGATCGAGCAGGTCCGCACGCAAGCATCGCAGCTTTCGGCCCATTTGCGGCGGCAGCAGGCCAGCGTCGACCATCGCGAGGCCGAGCTCAATTCGCGCCAGGCGGCGATCGACAACCAGGTGCGCGGGGCCCGGCTGTGGCTGGCCGAGCGGCAGCAGGAAATCACCACCCAGCAGGCGGCACTCGAGGCCCAGCGGCAGGCCCAGGCCGGCCGCGAAAAGCAATTGCAGGAGTTGGCCGGCTCCTGCCAGGAAACCAAACAAACCACCGAAGTCGAGCTGCGGCGGCTGGCGAGCGAGCTGGCCCAGCGCGAGTCCGAGCTGGCCGCCCGTATGGCGCAATTCAACGCCACGTCGGCCGAGCACGTCAGACGGCTCGAAGTCCGGCAGCATGAGATCGAAGAGCGGGAGCCGGCGCTGGCCGAGCGGCGCAAGCAGCTCAACACGCGCGAACAGGAGCTCGACCAGCGGCAGTCACAGATCGAAGAGTCGGTCAAGCGCCTGGCGGCCCAGATTGCCCTGGGGCAGAAAGCCCAGCAGTTGCAGGAGGCGCTCGCCAAACTGGAGTCGCGGCGGGAGCATCTGGACGAGGCCGAAAAACTGCTCGTCGAACAGGAAGGCCAGATCGAGGCCGAGCACTGCGCCTGGCCGAAGACCGCTCGTCCCACGCCCAAGAACTGCATGCCGAGCGGCGCAAGTTGGCCGACGAGCGCCGGCAAGTGAGCGGCGAGCTGGACAAGGAACGACAGAAGCTCAAGCGGCGGCGCGACGACCTGGACGCCCGGCGGGCCGCGCTCAAGCAATTGCGCAGCGACGTAACGCGGACGCAGCGCGAAACGCTCGAGATGCGCCTGGCCACGGAAGAGCTCTGGACGCGGCTCTGCGGCACAATGGCCCCGGCCGCCCTGACGCAGTCGCTGGCCCAGCTACGGGTCAAGCTGGCCGACCAGCAGCGGCTGGCCCACCAGGAGCTGGCCGAACAGCGGGCCGAGCTCGAACAATTGGGCCGCCGGCTGGGAGAGCAGCACGAATCGCTCGGCAAGCAAAAGCGCGAGCTGCAGGAATGGGTCAAACGCCGCGAGGAAGAAATCGAGGAGCAGGCCATGCGGCTGGTCAAGCGCGAGCAATCGCTCGACCAGCAGCAGACGGAGCTGAAGCGGCTCGACAAGCAGTGGAAGCACGAGCGGCACAACTACGAACGCGAAATCCGCCGCCTGCTCAGCCAACTACGCCGCGTGGAAATCGCGGCCTAGCGCGCGCCGGGTGCCCCGGCTGGCTTGCGCAGACGTGCCTTCGCGTGGGCAGGGTGGAAATTCATCGACGGCGCGGAGCACCCCGCCCTTTTCACCGCTGGGCCAGCCAGCGGTGGCACCCAGAGCCCGTGGCTGCTTCATTGCCGGGTGCTTCGGCTGGCTTGCGCAGACGTGCCTTCGCGTGGGCAAGGTTGAAATTCATCGACGACGCGGAGCACCCCGCCCTTTTCACCGCTGGGCCAGCCAGCGGTGGCACCCAGAGCCCGTGGCCGCTTCATTGCCGGGTGCCACGGCTGGCTCGTCCGGCCGTGTTTCAGGTGCCCCAATCCCGAGCGTAGCGAAAGTCGCGATCGACCGTCCGCTGCGACAACTTGGCGATCACCGGCAGCCGGCGCTTGTAATGGTTGCGCTGCACCCGGCGAATCACCAGCTCGACGAACGCCCGGTCGAATCCGGCCTGCACCAGACTCTCGGGCTGCCAGCGCTCGTCCACCAGGAGCGCCAGCAGCCGATCGACGTCGGCGTAGGTGAAGCCCAGCTCGGCCTCGTCGGTCTGTCCGACCCACAAGTCGCCGCTGGGAGATTTGCTCAGCACTTCGGCGGGCACCTTCAAATGCGCGGCCAGGTGCCGCAGCTGGGTCTTGTAGAGGTCGCCGATGGGGTTGATGGCCGAGGCCATGTCGCCGAACTGCGTGCCGTAACCCAGCAGCAGCTCGCTCTTGTTGCTGGTGCCCAGCACCAGGCCGCCGAAGGCCGCGCTTTGGTCGTAGAGCACGGTCATCCGCTCGCGGGCGCACTTGTTGGCCAGCCGCATGTGTCCGGCGTCGGGAAGGCGGGCGAAGTAGGCGTCGACCTGGTCGGTGATCGGCACGTCGAGCGAGCGCACGCCCAGCTGGGCGATCACGGCCTGGCTGTCCCGGCGCGTTTCGGCGCTCGAGGTCTTGTAGGGCATGGTGACGGCCAGGACGTTTTCGGGCCCCAGGGCCCGGGCCGCGAGCACGGCCACCACGCTCGAATCGATGCCGCCCGAGAGCCCCAGCACGGCGCGGCGGAAGCCGGCCCGATGGATCTCGTCGCGGAGAAACCGGAGCAGGATCTGCTCGACGAGCGCCGGATTGATGGCCAGGCTGGCCGAGCCGGGTTCAGTGTTCATAGCGGCGGCGCTTGATGCGATCCAGTTCTTCGCAGGTCAGCAACAATTGTTCGTCGCGGGCCAGCGGCGTGGCCAGGCGTGCGCGGCGCAGTTGCTCGGGATCGAACTCGGCCACGACCAGCGCGGAGTCGAGCTGCGGAGCCTCGGCCAGCGTGCGGCCATCCGGCCCCACGACCAGGCTGCCGCCCCAGAAACAAAGCCCATCCTCGAAGCCCACCCGGTTGACCACGATCACTAGCGCCCCGAGCAGCTGGGCGTAGGTCTTGGCCATCCGCTCGTAGGATTCGGCCGTGGCCACCCGATCGGCCGCCACGCCCCGGGCGGGGGAATTGGAAACGCAGATCAGGACGTCGACTTCCTCGGCCTGCATCACGGCCAATGCCGACAGGTGCCAGAAGTCCTCGCAGACGAGCAAACCCACGCGGCCCAACAGGGGCGAATCGAACGCCCGCAGGCGGTTGCCGCCGGCGAAATAGCGCTGCTCCTCGAACAGCCCATAGGTGGGCAAATACACTTTGCGATGCACGTGCAGCACCTCGCCGGCTTCGGCGAACAGGGCCGAATTGTAAAACAAGTGCCGCGGCGATTCTTCCACGAAGCCCAGCACAAGCGCTGCCGGACCGGCCGCTGCCGCCAGATGGGCCAGCTCGGGGGCCGTGGCCGGCAGGGCCACGTCGGGCACGAAGTCGCGGAGGAAATAGCCGGTCAGCGACAGCTCGGGAAAGACGATCAAGTCGGCCGATCGGGCCCGGGCCGCGGCGATCTGCTCGTCGTGCAGGGCCAGGTTCCGCGCGCAATCGCCCAGCACGGGCGCGATCTGCGCGAGCGCGATTCGCACGCTGCGCGACGTCCGGGGAACGGCAGGATTCGCGGATTCGCTTCGCGGCGGGGACGCCAAACGTGCACCTGGAAAAGACGGCGGCGCGCAGCCGATATCCGCTGCGCCTCAGGGAGGATAGCCCCATTTTGCCCAGCCGGCGCGGGCGCCGTCAATCTTGGCTGAGCAGGAACTGGATCGCCTGGTGCAAGTCGCGCCAGGTGCTGCGCGAGTATTCCATGTCGAACCAGACGATCTTGCCCCCCGCATCGAGCAGATAGGTGCGCGGCAGCCGCCGGGTGGCCACCTGCGACAGGGCCTGCCCGTGGGCGTCCAGCAGGACCGGGAACTTCAGCCCCAGCTTTTGGGCAATCTGGCGGACCACGTCGGGCGGATCCTGCTCGTCGATCGCTACCACCCGCACGCCGCGGCGGCCAAAGGGCTGCGCCACGTCCGGGCCCAGGTCGGCCAGCTCGGCCAGGGCGTAGGGATTGCCGCTGCGCCAAAACGTGACGACGGTCAAACGTTCGCCCAGCAGCCGGGAGAGCACCTGCTCCTTGCCGGCCAGATCTGCCAGCGCGATCGCCGGCATCGGATCGCCCACCCGCACCAGGCAAGTCGCGGCCTGGGCTTCGGTGAGCAGGACCTTGGGCATGACCAGATCGGCCGGTTCCACCTGGCCCACTGCGCCCGGCGCTTCGCCGGCTGCTGCCGGCTCTTCCACCGGGCCTGCGGCCGCCGGCGGAGTGACGGCCGGCTGCGTCGCCACAGGGGCCGGCCGCCCGGGCTCACCGGCCGCGGGCTCAGATTCCCGCTGAGCCGGCGCAGGGCGGGCGGGTTTGCTGGCGACGGAGGCTTCGCTCACCTTGCCCGGTTTGTCGGCCGCGGCCGGCGGGCCTTCTTTACTCTGGCAACCGGCGCAGGCGAGCGCTAAGCCCGCCCAGAAAACCCAGCGACGCCCTGACCCCAGCACACTCATGAATGGCTCCTTCCCGCTCGGAGGCCTTGTTTGCCTCCGGAGCTGCCGCTTCAGTTTGCCCGGCTGGGGGCCAAGGTGTCAACTTCTTGCCGCCGGTCCGCTAGCACGGCCCTGGATGCCCAGTTCGCGCAGTTGACGCAGATCCACTTCGCCCGGCGCGTCGGTCATCAGGTCGGTCGCTTTTTGCGTCTTGGGAAATGCGATGCAGTCGCGGATGTTGTCCAAGCCGCCGAACAGCATCACCCAGCGGTCGATCCCCAGCGCGATGCCGCCATGCGGCGGAGCACCGTAGCCGAGCGCGTCGAGCAGAAAGCCAAAGCGGTCGCGGGCTTGCTCGACCGTGATCCCCAGGAGCGAAAAGACCTGCGACTGGACGGCCGGGTCGTGGATGCGGATCGTGCCGCCGCCGGCCTCGGAGCCGTTGATCACCAGGTCGTAGGCCTGGGCCCGGCATTTGCCGGGGTCTGTGGCGAGCAGTTCGAGATCCTGCTTGCGCGGCGCGGTGAACGGATGGTGCATGGCCGCCCAGGTGTTCTCCTCGGCGTCCCAGGCGAACATCGGAAACTCGACGATCCAGGAGAAGTGCCGGGTCTGGGGATCGTACAGTTTCAGCTCTTCGCCGAACCGCTTGCGCAGGGCGTACAGGGCCTTGCAGGTAACCTCGAACGAGTCGGCCACCAGCAGCAGCAGATCTCCCGGCGCCGCGTGGAACCGCTCGCCGATCCTGGCCAACAGCTCGGGCGAGAAGTTCTTGGCGATCGGCGAGGCCAGCTTGCCCCCCTCTTCGACCTTGAACCAGGCCAGTCCCTTGGCGCCGAAATCGTGGGTGACGAAATCCGTGAGCAGATCGATGTCCTTGCGCGAGTAGTTGGCCGCGGCGCCGGTGGCGTTGATCCCGCGCACCCGGCCGCCCCCGTCGACCGCCCCGCGAAACACGCGGAAGTCGCACTCCCGGGCAATGTCCGAAATGTCGACCAGCTCCAGGCCGAAGCGCAAGTCCGGCGCGTCATGGCCGAACCGCTCCATGGCGTCGTCGTAGGTCATGCGCGTCAGCGGCAGCTGCACTTCGAGCCCCAGGACGTCCTTGGCCAGCCGGGCCACCAGTCCGTCGATCATGCCGATGATGTCCTCGGCGTCGATGAACGACATCTCCACGTCGAGCTGCGTGAATTCGGGCTGGCGGTCGGCGCGGAGGTCCTCGTCGCGAAAGCAGCGCGCCACCTGCACGTAGCGGTCGTAGCCGGCGATCATCAGGATTTGCTTGTACAGCTGCGGCGACTGCGGCAGGGCGTAGAAATGTCCGTGATGGATGCGGCTGGGCACGAGATAATCGCGGGCTCCCTCGGGCGTGCTGCGGCCCAGGATCGGCGTCTCGACGTCGATGAAGCCGTGCTCGTCGAAATAGGTCCGCATGCCGCGGATGATCTTGTGCCGCAAGAGCAGGATCTGCTGCATCTCCGGGCGGCGCAGGTCGAGATAGCGATACTTGAGCCGCAGGTCCTCGCCCGGCGGTTCCTTGGCACTGGGCTGCAGGGGCGGCGTCTGGCTCTTGTTCAGGATCACCAGCTCGCTGGGCTGGATTTCGATCTCGCCGGTGGCCAGCTTGGGGTTGAACGTGCCCTCGGGCCGGTGGGCCACCTTGCCGGTGACCGAGACGACGAACTCGGAGCGCAGCGTGCGGGCCAGCTCCTGGTTGCGGGCGCCGCTTTCGGGGCCGAACACGACCTGGGTCTTGCCGTAGCGATCGCGCAGGTCGATGAACAGCCCGCCGCCGAAATCGCGGTAACTGTCGACCCAGCCGCAAAGGGTGACCTGCCGGCCGACGTCCGCGGCCCGCAGCTCGCCGCACGTATGCGTTCTATACACGAAACGATTCCTTGCCTTGCCAGGATGAAAGACCGCCGGACCCCATTAGGGGGTAAAGAACCGACTATCTTAAACCGCGGCCGGTTCGGCGGAAAGGCAGGGGGCAAAGGCAGAAGACAGAAGGCAAAAGGCAAAATCGGAGGTGGAAAGTGGCTTAAATGCGTGCCGGCCAAGTACCATTTGTTTGAGTGCAACCGGCGCGAGTTACAATCGCCTGAACGAGAACCACGCGATCGATACGGTGAAGGATGGATTGGCCGTTTTCCGACCCGATGGATGTCGCGGTGATAACGGTGCGGCAGATCTGGCCCGGCATGGCACCGATCCTGTTTGTCTCGCATGACGCAGTTGACGGGGGCTGGCAATTCCTCCCCGGCACAGAGGTCAGCGAACAGGACGCGATGGTGCTGCTCCTAAGCGAGATTGTCGACCTCGACGAAACGATCCGCGAACTGGCCGACCTGCCCCTAGGCTGGATCGCCGAGCGCCAGTCAAGGCATTCCGAATGGCGCCGAGCGCCCTACACGCAATGACTCAGAGAGGCACCGTCAGCGACGAAAATGCATCCTACAGCCCCAGCGTGTCGCGCACGAACTGGATGTTGGGCCGGCCGGCGCCCGAGCCTTTGACGAACTCGGGCACAAAGCGGAATTTTTCCCGCGGCCGCTCGGGATCCTTGAAATTGTCCCCCTTGAGCAGGATCGGCCGGGTTTCGTCGATCTGGCCAAACGACTTCGCGCCGGCCACCTGGCAGGGGAACCAAAAACCCTCGCCCTCGGCATCGACCAGATAGAACTCGGGATAGCAGTGCTGGGGCACCCAGACCGTGCGGGCGGGAATCTTGCTCGCCCGGCAGAGCGCGACGAAGAGCGAGGTCAGATCCTCGGCGTCGCCGGTCTTGTCGTTCAGGGCCCGAGCGGCGCCCTTCAAGTCTCCGGCCTTGACCTTGATGTTTTCCTGGATCCAGTCGTAGATCGCGCTCGCCTGTTCCCAGGCCGAGTCCTTGTCGGCGGTGAGCTGCCTGGCCAGCGAAACGATCTTGGGATGCCGCACCTCGATGAACAGGCTGCTGCCCACGTACGGCATCAGCCGCCGGTCGAGCTTCTTGGGAATCTTGTAAATCGAGGGGTCCTCCGGCGCCAATTGCGGCGCGTGGCTCACCTCGAACGTAATCAGGGCCTTGGCCACCTGGCCGACCGACAGGATCGGCACTTCGACGAGCATCTGCTTCAGCTGGCCGGCGCTGGTGCGATAGCGCACGTTGCCCACCGCGGGCGAGATTTCCTCGTCGACGATCCGGACCGTTTGCTCCGGCCAGTCGGCGGGGACCGGCACCGTGGCGATCACGTTCTGGCAGACGCCCCCTTCGGCCTTGATGATCACGCCGACTTTCAGCTTCTGCACGACCGGCGTGCCGAGCCGAAGCCCCTTGTCGGTCGGCGCGTCCTTGATCTGGGCCTGCGCCGGAGGGGCCTGGCAAACCAGAACGAGCAATAGCGAGGCGGCGGCGAACCGCAAACGGGTGAGGAGTGGCACGGCCGGCGGCGCTCCCTAAAGAACGAGGGGTGGGGGGCTTCCGTGCGCGATTTCCGCGGGCGGCAACGCGTGCCGCAGGCGGAGTAGAACTCCATTGTAATCGGCCCGGGCAAAAACCGATCGCCGGAAGCGCGCCCGGCCGGGGAAGTTCTATACCGGTTGTAGCGAAGATGCGCGGGGGCCGTGGAGTGATGGGATGCGCGGCCGGGCTATTCCAGCGTCACGCCGGCGTCGGTGATCCGGTAGGTGTGGATGTCGTCGCTGGCGCTCGAGCCGCGATGCTTGGCCACGATCAAGCCGCGCTCCAGCCGCTCGCCGCGGCGGACCTTGCCCATCAGGATCAACGTGTTGGCGTTGGCCAGCAATTCGCCATCGGCCAGCGGCCGGGCGATCAAGTCGTCGAGCAGCATCTCGTGCGACGTGTAAAGCAGCAGGCAGCCCGTATCGCGCCAGTCGTAGCGGCTGGCCTCGACCTGCTCGGCACAAGCCCGAAAGCTTTCCCGGAGCAGGTCGCGGGCGACCCAGTCGTAGTCCTTCCGCAGGATCTGGTGGTAGATGTATTCGAACAGTTCGAACTGGATCGATTCGCTGGGGCGCTCGGCCGGCTCGATGCCGTCGATCACGCATCGCCGCACGCCGCGAATAAAGTTGGCGTAGAAAAAGGCGATCGTGGTTTCCAGCTTGGCCGCCAGCTCGGCCTGCCAGTCGTGCCAGCCGTCGAAGTTCAGGTCGCGCTCGGTGACCCTGCGCCGCTGCGCTCGAACACGTGCAGGTAGTCGCTGGCCGGATAGTCGACGTCGAAGACGTCGGTCCGCTGGGGGCGCTCGCCGGAGGGGATTTCTGCGAGCTGCCAGGCGAACATCCGCCGGGCGTAGTCGGCGTGGCTTTGCGGATCGATGCGGGCGTTCATGTCGAACAGCACGCCGCGCCGGCCCTCCTGGCCCAGTCCCGCCTGGGCGAATTGCAGCCCGAGCTGGGTCTTGCCGATGCCGCTGGCGCCGACGACGACCGTCAGCGCGCCGGGAATCAGGCCGCCGCCCAGATGCCGATCGAGCCCGGGCACGCCGGTGGCAAGTCGCGCCCGGCCGCTCATCCGCATTACCCTCGAAAGCCGGGCGTGACGCGCTTTTGCACGTCCGTCTCGATGACCCCGAAGGCCGCTTCATGACGCTGAAGCGTCAGGTGCAGAGCCTGCAACAGCCGCTTGGCCGTGTAGAAATTCGTGATGATCCGCTGGGTGCAGTGGACCGCTTCGGTTTGGGCGCCGGGCTGCTGAGCATTCAAGCCAAAGTCGATGATCAGCTCTTCCGGCGTTCCCGTCACGCGGCAAAAGTTGGCGTACAGGGCCAAGGCCTTCGAGTCGTCGACGGCCACCTGGGCGGGCGCTGCGGCCGGGCCGGCGCCGCGGCGGCGATCGGCGGTTGAGCGGTGGGTTCGGTCACGATGCACTCCTCGATTTTTCTGGGGCAGTATGTCTGGGGTCAGGATATCTGGGGTCAGGATTTCTTGGGTCGGTTCGTGGTTCGGTGGCCGGAGATCGGGCGTAGCGCGGCGGCCCGCTTGCGTGCCTGTAGTTTAGGGCTGCCGTCGGGCGAACGCCAGGGCCACCCCGCAGGCGGCGCAACCACGCGCCCGGGCCGGCGGCGGCTAATGAGCGCTCGGTTTCGTGCTCTTCACTTCGACGAAACCCATGGGCGTGAAGGCCTTCGACTTGATCACGTCGGTGATCTTGACCGCCACGATGTTGTGATAGGCGATCAGGATTTGCCGCGCGCCTGAGGTGTCGGGCGTGCGCCGCTCGACGAACAGCAAATGCTCGCTGGTCATGAAACCGTCGAAGGGAATCTGCTCGTCATACGAAGTGACCACCACTCCGCGGCGCGGCACGTCGGCCGGCCAGTGGCAGAAACAGTGCTTCCAGGTCGCTTCGATGTCCATGGTCGCCTCCGTAAGACTGGTTCCCCGCCCTATGCCCGCCGAATCTTCGTCTGCGGTCGCTACAAGTGTCAACCGGGCTGCAAACGCGTGGAAGAACCGAAGTAGCCGACTTGAGGGTACCTGTTTGACCCCAGCACGAACCCGGTCGGCCGCGCTTTGGGTGGCCTGGGCAAGGGCCGGCCGCGGCCGGGCGGGCGTGCTGGCGCCCTGCCGCGGCGGACGGCAAGGCGCGAAGCGGGAATGCGACCAAAGGTTTTGGGTTGAGTTTGCCGATTAGTACAGCGGTGCCGATTGGTGCGCCTTTGCGGCCGCGCGCTGCGATGTGCCAGCAAGCCGGCCAGGCTCGGAAAACGCCGACCCGAAACCAGACTGCCGTCCCCGCGACCCGACTTTTAACGCCCGGATTCACGATGCCGCGCCGGTTTTCGATCTGCGAGCTGCCGCTGTGGGCCCTCTCGCTGCTGTCGGCCACGTTGAGCGTGGGCCTGCTGGCGGCGCTGGGTTGCCAGGCGCCGCTCACCGTGCGCGGACAGAATAACGGCTTTAAGCCTTCGGCCCAGGCGCCGCCGGGCGTGGTCAGCAGTCCCTGGGTCGCCAGCGTGCCGACCGAAAAAGACCGTACCTCGCTGGCCACCTACGTGATCGAGCCGCCGGACATCCTGCTGATCGACGCGGTCAAGCTGGTGCCCAAGGCCCCGTATCACATCGAGGCCTTGGACGTCGTGCAGATCTCGGTCACCGGCACGCTGCTCGATCAGCCGATCAGCGGGCAGTATCCGATCGATCCGGGTGGCCTGGTCGACCTGGGCCCGGCCTACGGCAAAGTCAACATCCTCGGCCAGACCACCGACGAGGCTCAAAAAACCATCGAGAAGCACCTCAAGTCCACGCTCAAGGCGCCCGAGGTTTCGGTCAGCCTGGGCCAGACCGCCGGCCAGCAGCAGATCGCCGGCGAGCACCTGGTCGGGCCCGACGGCACGATCAACCTGGGCACGTACGGCTCGGTGTACGTCACCGGCCTGACGGTGGCCGAGTGCAAACAGGCCGTGGAAGACCAGCTGAAAAACTACCTGGAGAATCCCCGCGTGTCGGTCGACGTCTACGCCTTCAACAGCAAGGTGTACTACGTGATCACCGAAGGGGCCGGCTCGGGCGACTCGCTGGTCCGGATTCCGATCACCGGCAACGAAACGGTGCTCGACGCGCTGGCCCAGGTGAACGGCCTCAGCCGGCTGTCGAGCAAGAACATCTGGATCGCGCGGCCGGCGCCGGGCGGGGTCAATTGCGACCAGATCCTGCCGGTCAACTGGTACGAGATCACCAAGGGGGCGGCCACGGCCAGCAACTACCAGGTGCTGCCGGGCGACCGGATCTTCATTGCCGAAGACAAGATGATTGCCTTGGACACCTGGATCGACCGGTTCACCAACCCGATGGAGCGGATCTTCGGCTTCTCGCTGTTGGGCGCCCAGACGATTCAGCTTTACAACCGCTTTCCCAAGGGTGCCGGCCTCGGCGTAGGCACCTGATGTTTGGCTTGAGCTAACGGGCTGATACTTTGCGATTGAATAGCACAGGGAGGGCATTCTTGTGCTTGGCAGCGGCGGCTGCCCGAGGAGGCCAGCGATGACACAGGTACGACGGATCATCTGTTACGTGGCGATCGCCAGTTTGGGGCTGCCGGCCCCTGTCCGCGCCGGCGGGCCGGGGGACGCTCCCTGGACTTGCCCGAAAGGGGAGGAGAGCGCGTGCATTCCCAACCCCAAGTCGTACGGCTTCTATCCCACGCGCTGGCGCAAGTGGCCGTCGGCCAAGCCGAATGGCGAGGAGGTCGCTCCTGGCAAACCGGCCAAACCGGATAAAGGCACCGCGCCTGTCGAGACCGAAGAAATGCCGGAACTGGACAACCGGATCAATCCCGGACCGGAAGAAGAGACTCCCGACCTGATGCCGTCGGATCCGAACCGGCCGGGCAGCAAGTCCACTTTGCCCCCCGAACTGAAGAGCGACCTGCCGCAGCCGCCCGATCTGGAAAGCCTGCTCCCGCCCTCGGGCGCGGACGAACCGCAAACGACTCCGACGCCGCAATTCAACCCGACGCCGCCGGCAACGCCGCGGACTCCGCCTGGCGTGAAGCCGCCCAAGGAGGAGCCGAAGGAGATTCCCAGCGACGAAGATCCGTTCAAGGATGATCCGCTGATGCCCGGGGAGACTGGCGCTGTCGGCCGGCGGGCGGCGCCCGTGGCCGCGAGCCTGCCTGGCCAGATGCACTGGCGGCCGGATCCGCGGGTCAAGCCCGTGAGCGCGGTGGCCGAGTCGAAGCCCGTGACGGTGCCCGCTGAGCTCAAGCCCGTTACGACGCCCGTTGAGCTGAAGCCGATTCCGCCGCAGGACGCGGTCAAGCGCACGCTCGCCGAGGTCGAGCCCCGGCCGCCGGCCGCGCCGGCTCCGGTCGCTTTGCCTGGTTCGGTTCTGCCGGCGGCCGCGCCCAAGCCGCCGATTGTGCTGGCCGATGCCGCGGGCGCACGCGAGCCGGTGAGTCGGCCGGGCGCGCTGGTTGCCAACACCCCGGGTAAAGTCGTGCTGTCGCGGGCCAATCCGTTGCGGTCGGCGACGTCCGGGATGGTGCTGCCCGCCCCGATGGCCGAAGCCGATGAAGTCATCCCCGTGGCCGACTGGACGGCCGAGCCGGCGGCGCCGGCGGAAGCGCCGGCGAGCAGTTCGTCCGCGGTGAGCGGCTCGTCTGCGGCGAGCGGTTCGTCGCCGGTGTGGCGTGCGAATCCGCTCCGTGGCGGGCGGTAGTGGAAGGGGCGTGCGGCCGGGCAGGATCGCGAAGCTGCGCCGGCGGCGAATGGACCGCAAAACCAGCGGAAAACGGCACGTTTTCGGGGATCGCGGCAGTCGCTCCGCGGGTGCCTGCTGTCTGTTAGTTCATCTTGGCATGACCTGCCGGTTGTGATAACGTACCCCTCGCTCCACAGTGCCGGCAAGGAGGCCGTTATGACCGCCCACGACAAGCAACAGCTCAAGGTGCATATTCGCTGGATGATTCGCCGCGATATGCCCGAGGTTCTGGATGTCGAGAACGACGGATTCGAGTTTCCTTGGAGCGAGGATGACTTCATCCGTTGTTTGCGCCAGCGCAACTGCATCGGCATGGTAGCCGAGCATGACGAGCGCGTGCTGGGCTTCATGATCTACGAGCTGCACAAGACGCGACTGCACGTCTTGAACTTTGCCGTGGGCAAATCGGCCCGTCGGCGCGGCATCGGCACGCAAATGGTCGAAAAGCTCGGGGCCAAGCTTTCGCCCCAGCGGCGGACGCGGATCCTGCTGGAAGTTCGCGAGACGAACCTGGCGGCCCAGCTTTTCTTTCGTCGGCAGGGCTACCGGGCGGTCAGCGTGCTGCGCGACTTCTACGAAGATACGACCGAAGACGCGTACATGATGCAATTCCGCTATCAGCCGACGCCGCAGGAAATCGTCATTCCGGCCAACCGGATCACGAAGCTCGCCGGCTAGCGCGAGCCAGTTGCACAGTCGGCCGCGTCCCGCGCACAGCGCCGCTTCGCTGCGCCGCGGATCCTCGCGTCGCCCGATTTAAACGCGAATCTCGGTAATTTCGAGCTGTGGCAAGTCCACGACCGCCAGCGAATGATACGCCGCGCGGTACAGGGCGCCCGGATTGAGCACGTGGGTTTTGCCGAGCCGGCGGTGCGCCGCGACATGCGTGTGGCCGTGGCAAACCAGGTCGAAATGCCCACTCGCACATAGCTCGCCCAGCAGCCGCTGGTCGTCGCCGTGCAAAAACGCGATCCGGCGCCCGGCCAGGAGCAGCTCGCCCTGCCGCTCGTGGCAGGTGTGGCCGCCGGCCCGGATGGCTGCCCGCAGGGCGGCCAGGTCGTCGTCGACGTTGCCGAAGACGAAGTGCGTCGGCCAGGGATCGAGCAACCGGACGACGTCGGGCGAGCCGATGTCCCCGCAGTGGATCAATTGCTGGATTTCGAGGCTTTCGATCATCCGCACGGCCTGGCGGACGTTGTCCAAATGGCCGTGCGTGTCGCTGAGGACGCCGATTCGCATGCTCTCTGGCGGCACAGGATTAACCCTCGCGTTTGCAGGCCGCGCGGCAAAAGGATAGAAGAGACGCCATGCCGGCACACCTTGTTAAAGCAATCATCGTTCTGGCGGTCGCACTCTCGGCGGCTCTTGCCGCCTGGGTATGGTACACGCTCAGGCGCACCCGTTACACGCTCGGCCAATCGTTTTGGCTCACGATCAATCGGCTGTTCAACACGCTGCTCTGGCGGACCCGGGTAAGCGGGCGGATCCCGATCGGTCCCGGCCAAGGGGCGATCCTGGTCTCGAATCATCGCAGCGGGATCGATCCGATGTTGATCCAGCCGGCCAGCGACCGGATTGTGCACTGGATGGTGGCCAGCGAATACTGGAAGTTTGCGATCATGGGGCTGGTGTTTCGCACGCTGCGGGCGATTCCCGTCGGCCGCCGCGGCGTCGACACCGCGGCCACCAAACAGGCCATCCGTCTGGCCCGCGAGGGAGGCCTGGTGGGCATCTTTCCCGAGGGGCGGATCAACACGGGCTCCGACTTGCTCTTGCCCGGCCGCTCGGGAGCGGCGCTCGTGGCCCTGCGGGCGCGCGTACCTGTCATCCCGGTCTACATTGCGGGCGCGCCCTACAATGGCACCGCGCTCGGCCCATTTCTGATGGCGGCCAAAGTGCGGGTCGTCGTCGGCCAACCGATCGACTTGTCCGCATACTTCGACGGGCAGCGCGACAAGGAGGTGCTGGGCAAAATCACGCTCCGCCTGCTGAAGGAAATTGCCCTGCTGGCCGGCGACAGCGGATTTGAACCGCAGCTGGCCGGCAAGAGCTGGCACCCGGACGATTCGACGGCGGCGGAAGAAGCGGCCGCCGAGAATTCGGCCCAGCAGTCGGCCGCCGACGACTGACGAACTTGCCGCAGCGCTGGCTGCGGCCGTTCGCATCGCATTTCGGGACGCTCCCGGCTTGGCACGGCGATTGCTTCACTGTCCTCGCGGTGATGGATGCGCTTGGGCTGCGCGGCCAGCAGGCAGGCGGCCGGACCGGCTGCGGCGAGGCGATTGGCGCGAACGAATCCCCCGGACTCGCCACGCGGAGTGACGAGGGATTTGTCGCCACAAATCGCGAGTTCTCGTCGCCTGGTCGGGATGGGATGCGCCGCGCAGCATAAGCAGGGCGAAACCACTCGGGCTGTGGCACTTTGACAAAGTGCTCGGCCGAAATGGGTTAAAGCCGGCCGGCAATGTGCAGCCGGCGGCTGCCAAAAAGTCGAAGGAGGAGCCATGGCCACGTATGGACAGAAGTTGCTTTCCAGGTGCGCGATGCGGGGAACCGCGCTGAGCGATGAAGAATTGGCCCACTTGCACGGCGACGAGCTGATTCAGTACGCGACGCTCGGCTTCGATCTGGGCCCGACCGACCTGGAAAGGTTGGACGAGAAGTTGCTGCCTCGATACGAGGCAGTGCGCAAAGGGCAGGCAGATCGCGACGCCAAGCCCCGGCCGCGCTAAACCGCTCTGCGAGAGCTGTAGCCTCAAAACGCTAGCAGCCCAGCCGGCGCCGAATCGCCGGCACAGGGTGTGCGCACCCGGCGTGCCTGCGGGCACCCTCGGATGGCGACGCGAAGGGATGCCAAAGTCTGCCTAGCAATGCTGGTCGATGAGCCGCTCGACTTCCGCCAGGCGCGATTGCAGCGCTGCTGCCACCGCCGCCGGATCCGGCCCTGCGGCGAACACGGTCAGAACCGGCTGGGTGGCCAGCACTTGCGAGCCGGCTAGCGGAAGGTCGGCAACTGCCTCCCAGCCGTGCTCCGGAGGCAGCGCTGCCAAATGCGCGGCCAAACGGGGGCTGACGACCAGTTCGCGCGCCGCCGTCAGAATGGCTTTGCCCCAGGTCAGGCCCCCGGCGTTTGGCGCAGCCGCAGGCAATGTGCCATCCCTGCATGCCGCCACGTGCCAGGCGATGAGCGGCGCGCCGCAGGCGCGTTCGATAATCTCGGCCGAAGCCGTGTAGCGCGGATTCACTTCCACCGGCCAGACTCGATCGCCGGCGACGATCGCATCCACGCCGAACAGGCCGGCCAGTTCGAATTCAGCTGCCAGAATCGAGCCGATTTCGTCGAAAGCCCGACGGAGCGGCTCCGCGACCGCCAAAGGCCCGATCGAGCCGGCATAGCGGAAACAGTCCCGCCCGGCGAGCGCCCCGCGGTCCCAGTCCGGTCGACCGTGCCGGTCGGCCAGGATTTGTTCGGCCAGGCCCAAGAGGCGGACCCGGCCGCCCGCGGCCAGATACAGCGCGCTCGCGGCCTGCCCAAGGACGCGCTGCTGAAAGTAATGCGTGTTGTCGGCGGCGGTTGGCGAACCTGAAACCGGGCCGTGCCAGCCGGTCACGTGCAATCCCCCGGCGGACCGTCGCCCCTTGCACAGCCAGCTGCCGTCGGTCGGCAGGTGCTCGGAAGTTGCCGCCAATTCGGGCGCGGCCAGGCCGTGACGATTCAGAGCGGCCGCGACTTGCCAGGGATCGCGCACCCGGTCGAGGACCCGGTGGCCATTGCCATAGAGCGGGCGGAGAAGCTCGAGCTGGGCGACCAGCGACGAGTAGTTTTCCAGTCCGCCGGTGTAAAGCCAGGGGCAGGCGGGGGCCTGGGCGAGCGCCTCGCTGGCTCCCCGTGGATAGTCGCCCAGCGGAACCCAAGCGGCACAGGCTTGCAGATCGCTGTCGCCAAACAGGTCGGCGGCCAGCGGGTGGAAGCCGGCTCGGGCGGCCGATTGTGCGGCCGCCCGAGCGCTCGCTCCGAGAATCGTCAAATTGCGCGGGCCAGGCAGTGCGTGGGACTCAGACGGAATGCCCTGTGCCACGCTGCTGCCCTGCGGCGGATTAACCGCCGGCGCCATTTGTTTAGCGTGCGAACTGCTGGCACCAGAACGTGGTGCCGGACGAACTGCGATACGCAGCCACGCCGATCCGGCTATAGCCGGAATTAAGGATGTTGGCCCGATGACCGGACGAATTCATCCAGCTGTTCAGGGCGTCCTGGGGCGAGTTCTGACCCATGGCGATGTTTTCGGCCACCGGCGCGCTGGTGTGCTGCATCGTGTGATTGCGGCTCATCCATTGGGCATGACGCCGGGCGGAGAACAGCAGCCTCAAGTCGAGCACCAAAGGCCGCAAACCATAGCGGGCCCGCTGGGCGTTCGTCTGGGCCAGGATGCCCGCCTCGACCGCGTGAAGGTCCGGGGCAGCCGGTGCAGCCGCGTTGGGAGCGGCTTCGCCCGCTGCTTGAGCCGGCGCGGCGGGAGCCTGTGCCGGAGCCGCGGCAGCCGGAGCTGCCGGCGCCTGGGCGACCGGTTTCTGGGCGGAAGGCAGCTGGACCGCTGGCTTGGCGGCGGGCGCCGCTTGGGCGGTGCCGGCCGAGGGGGCCATGGTCACGAGCAAGCTCAGGCCAAGGGTTGCAGACATTGAAATCATCAAACTACTCCTCCAAGTTGAGTAACACGTAGCAGAAAACAACTAGCAGGCTTTTGGGCTCGCTCGTCGCACCGCGGATGCGAATCGAGGCAAGGCCCGGCAGGTCCTGGTACGCCGCTCCTAAAATCGCCGCTCGCAGGTCCGCAGACCCGACGGGCGGCATCGCGGGCGGCCATGCCAGCGATGTCAGGTGAGGAGTACACCTTAGCCGTCGAGCGGCAGGCTGCAAGGGGGCAAAATGGGGGGCTGCGCGGGGTGGCTTGAAATCGAATCGGGCTTTGTTATGGTAATTGGCTTCGCCTCAACCGGCGGGCTGGCGCTTGGTGCTTTGCGTCATCTGCACAAGACACGTCGCCGCTGGTCGTATCTCATTTGTGCGCCTCAGGTTCGACCGTAGCGCCCAAGTCCAAAAAACCACCCTTTATTTGCAGGAGTGTGCACGATGTCGATGTTCGTTGGAGAAGCGCTGGTGGGCGAAGGAAATGAAATTGCTCACATCGATTTGCTGATCGGCGACAAAAATGGCCCCGTGGGGGTCGCTTTTGCCAACGCCCTGGCCCGCCAGAGCGAGGGGCACACCAACCTGCTGGCCGTGCTCACGCCGAACCTGGCCGTCAAGCCGGCCACCGTCATGATCACCAAGGTGACGATCAAGGGCATGAAGCAGGCCGTGCAGATGTTCGGGCCCGCCCAGGCTGCCGTGGCCAAGGCCGTGGCCGACTCGGTCGCCGACAAGGTGATTCCGGCCGATCAGGCCGAAAGCCTGGTGATTGTCTGCGGCGTGTTCATCCACCCGGCCGCCGAAGTCGACAAGAAGATCTACGACTTCAACTACGAAGCCACCAAGCAGGCAATCAAGAGCGCCATGACCGGCAAGCCCACCGCCCAGGAAATGCTGGCCGGCAAGGACAAGGCGGCCCATCCGTTCCGCGGCTTCTAATCCGGCCCCCAAAGGGGCGCCGCTAGCTCGTTCAGCTGCTAGAGCGCCCGATCAGCCGCTACAGCCCCCATCAGCCGCCAAAGCTCCTGTTGGCGGCTGGAGCGCCGACGGGTGAAAGCCAAAATCCTCGTTCAGCTCGACAGCGATCCGCAGCCCAGCGTTTTCGACGGCGTCGTGGCCGTCGACGCTGGGGTGGATCAGCTGTTTCGGCACGGCGGCGTGACGCCCGAGGGGGTCCGCGAGCTGGTCTATGGGACCATGTTCACCCGTGGACTGGACGACCTGAAGCACACCGCCATTTTCATTGGCGGATCGAGTGCAGCGGCGGGCGAAGCCCTGCTGGCGGCCGTCGTGCGGACGTTTTTCGGGCCGATGCGGGTTTCGGTGATGCTCGACCCCAACGGTGCCAACACCACGGCGGCTGCCGCCGTGCTGGCCGCCGGCCGGCACCTGTCGCTGGCCGGGGCCGAGGCCCTGGTGCTGGCCGCGACCGGGCCCGTCGGCGCCCGGGTGGCTCGATTGCTGGCGGGCCAGGGGGCCCACGTCCGGGCAGCCTCGCGCGATCGCCAGCGGGCCGAGCACGTATGCAGCGCGATTGCCCAGCGGGTGCCCCAGGCCCAGCTACGGGCCCTGGCCGTCGATTCGCCGGCGGCGCTGGCCCAAGCACTCGACGGAGCGACGCTGGTCGTGGCGGCCGGGGCTCCGGGGGTCGAGCTGCTGCCGGCCGCCGCGCGGCAGGCTGCCCGATCGCTCCGGGTGGCGATCGACTTGAGCGCCGTGCCGCCCTTGGGCATCGGCGGCGTGGAAGCCACCGACAAGGCCAAAGAGCGCGACGGTGCGATCTGCTACGGCGCCTTGGGCGTGGGCGGAACCAAGATGAAGATCCACAAGGCCGCCATCGCCGAGCTCTTCCAGGCCAACGATCGGGTCCTCGACGCCGAGGAAATCTTTGCCGTCGGCCAGCGGCTGGGCGGCTGATTCGGCGCGGGCCTTGTTCGCGCTTCGCATTCGGCCACTCCACTTACCGGCCGCTATAATTCGGGCATGTCCGCCCCCGCCATTACGCCCGACGTGCCCCTGCCCCGGCGGCGCCGGCTGCACGCATCGACCTGGTTTGTGGTGGCGCTTGCGCTCGTGGCCTGGCTGTTGGCCGAAGTCCCGGCCCGCATTGAGGGTCGCTATGACGCTGGGGTCTTTCTCGGCGGATATTGGGAGGACCAGTCGTCGCAGTTCGAACACGGCTGGCCCTTGACGTTTCTCGTGCGCGAGAACGGACAGAACTCGATCGACGATTATGAGCACTGGCGGATAACGAGAGACGTCGAGGAAATTCGCGCCGGCGCCCTAGTGGCCGACATACTCCTGGGCCTGGCCGGGCTGCTTGCAATTGGCTGGTGCTACGAGCGCTGGCGGCGGAGCCGGACCCGATTGCTAAGGATCACGCTGCGCGAAACGCTGCTCGTCACCCTGCTCGCGGCGATGGTCTGCGGCTGGTCGATCGAGCGCTATCGCCGGGCACCCGGCTGCGCACGGCGCTGACGAAGGCGGGTGCCGATCCCGATTCGGTCCTCCGGCCGGACCTGCCGCCGTGGATCACTGAACTTGTCGGTTACGATCTGCCGCTGGAGTATGGCCTGATCCGAACGCCGATCGAGCTCGAATGGCCGCACGACGCGCGGCGGCTTGCCGCCGTGCCGGAGCTGCTGCGCTTGGACCCGGCCATTCGCTTTCACGCCCAGGTGGACGATCCTGTCCCGCTGCGCGGCAATAGCTCGATTTACGATCTGAACTTGGTGCTGGCCGCAAACCTGAGTCCCGCCGCGCAGGAATCGTTGGGCACGCTGGCGAATCTGCGCCGGCTGGTCGTTGGGCAGGCCTTTGAGACCCGGTGGGACGGCCGTTTTCCGCTCGCCGCGCTGCGCCGCTGCGCCAGCTGGAAGCGCTGCTGCTGCCCGGCTCGCAGCCGCTGGACGACGCCGCTCTGGCCGAGATCGCGCGGCACCGGCAGCTGGAAGTGCTGGGCTTTTGCGGATTGCAGGCCAGCGACGCCGGACTTGCGCAGCTGGCCAGCTTGCCGCGACTGCGGAGCCTGTCGATCACCGGCCCGGGGATCGACGACCATACACTCGAGTTCATCGCCCGGCTGCCGAATCTGAGAGCCCTCTCGCTCGACGAAGCCCGGGTTACGGACCGCGGGCTGGCGGCCCTCGGGTCGCTCGGCGGGCTGCGCTCGCTGTGCATTCGCAGCGCGCGCCTGACCGAGGCGGGCCTGCCCGCCTTGGCCAGGCTTGGTCGATTGAACGAATTAAATCTCCAAGGCAATGACATCCGGCGACTGGACACGGTCGGCCCCGATTGGCTGCCGCAACTGCGCAGGCTCGAACTGAATCAAACGCCGATCCCGGATGCCGAGGTGGCGGCGTTCTTGTCATCCCGTCCGCAGTGCGACGTTTCGCACGAATCGGAGCAAGCCGAAATCGAGCGCTTGAGCAACTGCCTGGAGTCGGGCGAAGACGCGCTGTTCCTGCTGAATCTCAAACCGTGTGGCGAGCAAATCGAGCTAATTCGCGGCGCGGAGTGTGTCCGCAGCTTGGCATGCGGTCCCCTGACGCGGGACAGTGACTTTGCGGTGGTCGCCAGTTTGCCGAATCTCGCAGCCTTGGAACTGCGCAGCGATCCCAGCCCCGTCGCGCTCAAAACCTTGGCCGGCAGCCCGAAGCTGCGGCGGCTGGAACTGATCCTGTGCCGGCTGGATGCCGCTGCGGCCGCGGCACTGGCAAGGCTGCCGCTCGCCGAACTCGAGCTCAACAGCGTCGAAGTATCGCCGGCCGCCTGGGGCAGCATCGGGCGCATCGAACGATTGAGGGTGCTTGACCTGTTCGAGACTAAAATCGGCGATGACCAGGTCCGGGACCTGGCCGGTTTGACCGGGTTGACGTCGCTGAGCCTGTACGAGGCAAATTTCGACGACGCGGACGTCGCTCGGCTGGACGCGCTCGTCGGGCTGGAGAAACTCAGTCTGCCGTGGTCGGAGGTAACCGACGTGGGGGTCGAAAGGCTGGCCAAGGCGCACCGCCGGCTGCGCAAGCTCGACCTGCTGCACACGCGCGTCACCGCTGCGGGAATTGCGCACCTCGCCCAACTGGCCGACCTGGCCGATTTGACGATCGACTTTCGCCTGGTCGAAAACGGCGGCGTCCAGGCCCTGCGGCGCTGTAGCGCACTGCGCCGGCTGACACTCGATACACGCGACAGCCCCGACCTGGAAGATTACAGCAACTGGTCGGCTCAGGAGCACGCCCTGCGGGAGGCAATTCCGCAGCTCGAAATCGTCGACCTGCAGTAAGCCCCTCAAACGCGAAGCGCCTGGCGCGAGACTGGCTGCGGCGGGCGCCGTCGCTCCGCTTCGGCCGGCGGGCAGCTTCAGACAATGACGCTGGTCAGGGCCTGAAAGGCCGGGTCGTTGCGGATGGTGTCGAAGTCCGATTCGCTGGCCACGCGGCTGCGATATTCGGCGTCCATCTCGATCGCCCGGGACAGGAACATCAGCGATTGCCGCTTGTTGCCCGCCAGGCTCCAGTAGCAAGCCAGGTTGTAATGGGCGATGGCCGAATTGGGATCGATCTCGACCCCTTTCTCCAAAGCGGTGATGGCCAGATCGATCCGGCCCAGCCGCTTGTAGCACCAACCCTGGGCGATGTAGATCGGCAGGTCCTCGGGCAAGCCCTCGGCCGCCACGTTCAGGGCGGCGATGGCCTCGCTCCAGCGCTCCAGCTCACGCAGGGCTTCGCCCCGCAGATAAGAGGCCCGGTAGGAGGGGGCGTCGCTCGGGCCCCAGCGATCGAGCACGTCCAGCGCGTGCTTGGGCATGCCCAGCTCGAGGTAACCCTCGGCCTGCCGCAAGATTTGTTGACGCCGGATACGCTGCTGGGCCGTCATGGCAAGACCCCCCCAACGCGGAGAAAAAGTCGGCCCTCGAAGCCAACTTTCACTCAATTTTACACGCAGAATTGCCGAAGCGGAAATCGGCAAATGCAAATCGCCACCGAAGTGCCCACGGCGGAAGAGGTAAGGTGCGAAAATGGGCGCGGCCCGTCGGCCTGGAACCGGGTGCCCGACGTCTGCGACCGTGCGGGCTCTGTCGGTGGCGCGGTCGGGTCAGCCGGCCACGACCGCCGCTTCGCCAAACGAATCGACCAGCGACTTGCGCGGCGCGTTGACGTTGAGCACCGGGGCGAACCCGTTGAACTCTTCATCCAGCCGGGTCAGGAATTCCAGCGCCGTCGGGGCGCCCGTGGGCCGCAACTTGTCGAAGGCCTGCTCGAACCGCGACGCTTCGAACCACTGGTCGTCGCTCGTGGCGGGCAACAGCGAGCTGAGCCGCACGGCAGCCGTCAGCGGTTCGACGGGGCCGACGTCCAGCAGCTTGTCGATCGCCGTGTGCTCTTCGATCAAGGCGGCAAAGTCGGCCGGCAGGTTCCACTGCCGAGCCATGGCCGCCGCGGCCTGGGCGTGATGCCAGCCGAAGCGCTCCAGCTCCAGGTCCGACAGCCGCTTCTTGCCCTGGTCGCGCTGTTCGAGCAAGACGCAATAATCTTTCGCCAGTGCTTTGGCCAATAGCGGCACGGCCATGTCTTGCAGCAAAGCGGCGGCGAACGCCTCCTCCCCCTCCTTCACGCCCAGCAGTTTGGCCATCGAGCGGGCGAACAGCCCGCGGCGGATCGAATCCTGCCACAGGCTGCGGAGGTCGAACGGCCCGCACTTGGGATTGGGCATCAAGCTGAAGACGGCGCTCCACAGCGCGAAGTTTTTGATCGTGCGCACGCCGACCAGCGTAATCGCCAGCCGCACGCTCGAGATTTCGCGAGAGAATCCAAAATACGACGAATTGACGAACCGCAGCACCTGGCCGGTCAAGCCCGGATCGGCCTCGATCGGCACGGCAAACTCGGGGGGGCCGTTTTCCGGATCGCGCGACAATTCCAGGATCTTGATGGCGCTGTGCGGCAGCGCCGGCAATTGAGCATCGTTGAGCAGCCTGCCCAGGTCGTACGTCCCAGCGCGAATCATCTGGCAGCCTCGAGATTTGGCAAAAGATGGGAATGGCCACGGCAAGTCGTCGGCCGGGTGCAGCCTCCGGCGGACTCCTGCCCGGCTCGCACACGGTGAAATCGGCCGAGCGGGCTTCGCACCACCCTTGGGCAGTCCGGCCCGCCATGGCGCATTGGAAACGTAGGCCACGTTCCTGCCGCAGGCAAATGCCGGATCGGGCCCGGCATATACCCCTTCGTTATGGGCGAGGTCCATCGAATATCCGCCCGCGCACGGCTGCCGGAACGCCACGCCGGTTGAGTTTAGGCACGCCGGTGCCGCCTGCATGTTGCGATTTGGCCACCTGCGGCGGCGAGAATCGGTGACGTCGGGTGCGCTCGAAGCGCATGCGGCGGCGCAACTTGCGCGGCCCTGGCGGCGCTTGGCTTGGACGTCTGGCCCGCAAACTGCAACTGGGCAATTGGCCGACATCGCCAGGCGACCCAGGTCCGCCGGCACCCCTCTTCGTCCCGCTGCGGGACTGTGCAGTTCGCTCGCAGCACCGCTTTCCTTGCCGGAGATGCAGCTCCTTGATGCCGCACCGCCCGAGTTTGCTTGCCGCCGCGCTTGTTGTTGCCGTCCTGGTTTTCGGCGGCGCCCGCCCCCAGCGGGCGGCTGCCCATTCTCTGACGGCGGCCGATGGCTGGGTGCGCACGCGCGACGGTTGGGAGCGCGAGTCGGCCCTGCACCCGCACCGCGGCACCTATGAGCCGGCGCTGCATCCGGCCGTTCTGGCCTCGCTCGTCACGCTGGCGTCGCTGCTGGCCCTGGTCGCGTTTCCGGCGGCCGAGAGCAAATCGGGGAGCTGAACGGGTCGCGGGCTGTTTGGCCCGGTCGCCCGACGTGGCTCATTCCCCCGGCTCGAAGTTCGCCTTCCGGGCGTCTTGGCCCCCCTTGGGGCCGCTCCGGCCCGAGCTTCCCCAGGTTCGGGGGATCCGGCGTTCCTGCTGCCAGCTGTCCGGCGCCGTCATTGCGGCCCCCCGGGTGCGGCATTTTTTTTCGCTCTTTTGCACGGCCAGCGACCCGGGTCCCCACTATTTACCTACAGAGGGCTGTGCGCGGGGATTCGAAACCCGCGCCAGCGCCATCTGGTGTTTTCGATCCTGGCCGTTTTTGCGGAGTTTTGCCGTGCGTCTGACCTTGCGGACCATGCTGGCGTATATGGACGAGATCCTCGAGCCCGAGGATGCGGAAGACATCGGCAAAAAGATCGAGGAAAGCGAGCTGGCCCGAACCGTCATGCAGCGCACCCGCGACGCGCTGCGGCGGATGCGGCTGGGGGCTCCGCCGGTCGAGGGGCGCGGCCTGGCCCAGGACGCCAACACGGTGGCCGAGTACCTGGACAACACGCTTGCGCCGGAGCAGGTGCCCGACTTCGAGCGGATTTGCCTGGAATCGGAAGTCCACCTGGCGGAAGTGGGGGCCAGCCACCAGATTCTGACGCTCGTTCTGGGAGAGCCGGCCGACGTCGATCCGATCAGCCGCGACCGGATGTACGGCCTGATTTCCGAGGCGGGGAGTGCCCAGCCGGTGGCCGCGGCGCCGCTGGCGAGTCCGGCGATCGAAGCGCCCCCGGTGGAATCGGCTGCCGATCTTGCGGCGGCTCATCCCGCCATCCGGCGGACCAAACCCGAGGTGCCCGACTATCTGCGCGAACCTTCCCGCTCGGGACGATCGCTCGGCAAGCTGGCTTTGGCGGCGGTGGTGCTCCTGGTTGTCGGCGGAGTCCTTGCCGCCACGTTCGTGCCCGAGATTCGCGAGCAAGTCGCGACCCTGCTGGGCAGTCAAGCAGATCAAGAACCGGCCGTGAACGATCGGCCCGGCCGCGGCGCCCCGGACGACGCCGACTCGGCCGATATGGTCGGGCCGGCGGACAGCGGCGAATCGCCCGAAGACGCCGGCAATGTGCCGCCCGACGGTCCGCCCACGGCAACCGATGAGTCGCGAGTTTCGAATCTCAACCAGCCGCCGAATCTGACAATCCCGCGAAACAAGGCCGACGAAGGTCCCGACGCGCCCGATCCGGACATGACGACCGACGTGGATCCCAATGCCCCACCGGTGCCGGACGAAGACATGCCGGTCAGCATTCCGCCGGCGCCGCCTGCGGACCCGGGATTCGACACCGTTCCGCCCGATGCGGTCCCTGCCGTTCCGCCGGCCGAAGAGCCGATTGGCGAAGCCCTGGGCCGGTACTTGTACAAGCAAGACGTGCTGTTGCGCTACGACCGGCGCAGCGACCTGTGGCGCCGCCTGCCGGCGATGGCTTCGCTCTCGGCCGGGGACAAGCTGATGGCTCTGCCCGTGTTCCGCCCGACGATTTCGCTCAGCACCGGCGTGACGATTCAGCCGGTCGATGCTTCGGTCTTCGAAATCCTGGGGATGGACGAAACGGGCGTTCCGACGATCGCGGTCGATCACGGCCGGATCCTGCTGTTTACGGCCGGCAAGCCGCGCAATCAGATCCGGGTGCGCTTCGGCGACCGGCAGGGCACGATCACGTTTGCCGACGGCGAATCGACGATGGCGCTAGAAGTCCGCCGGACGCCGGTGCCGGGCAAGGATCCGACGATCGAAGGGGAGCCGCTGGCCGTAGACTTTTATGCCACGAGCGGCGAGATCACCTGGGAGGAACTGGGTGCCCTGTCGCTCAAGGCTCCGGCCCATCAAGCGCTGACCGGCGCGGCCAGCGAGCCGACCCGGGGCGACCTGCCCCGCTGGACGCACGGCGAGCCGATCTCGGCGAGCGATCAGCGCGGTTCGATCGAGTTCGAGAAACACGTGACGACCGACAAGCCGGTCTCGCTCACGCTCAAGGAGCTGCTCGACGATCGCCGTTTCGAGGTGCGCGGCTATGCCACCCGCGCCGCGGCCTACATGGGCGACTTCGAGCCGTTTGTGACGGCGCTAAACGATCCGGTGCAGAAGGCTTCCTGGCCCAGCCAGATCGAAACGCTGAAGGCCGCCTTGGTGCGCGGCCCCGACACGGCCAAGATGGTGTTGGCCGCGCTGGTCAAGCACCGCGGAGCCGACGCCCCGGAATTGTTCCGCATGCTTTGGGGCTACACCCCGGATCAGTTGAGCGGAGGAGAAGCCGCCCGGCTGGTCGAGTACCTCAACCACGACTCGCTCGATTACCGCGTGCTGGCCTTCAACAACTTGCGCGAAATCACCGGCAAGGGGCTCAACTACCAGCCGCAGTATCCGGCCGCCAAGCGCAGCAAGGAGTACCGCAGCTGGAAGGAGCGGCTCAAGGAAGGCAAAGTCGTGCCCGCCAATGCGGTCCCGGCCGCCCCGCCGCCGCGGCCAGCCGCTCCGAAGGCCGGCGCTCGCGCCCGAGTCGCCCCGGGCCCGAAGGCATGATTCACCCGGGCCAGAAGTTGCCGGCCAGAAGGTGCCGACCAGCCGCGCCCGTTAGTGGGGCCGCCGAGAATCAACGGGGTTAGCGGCGCTTTGGCAGGGCGTGGAGCTTCTTCCCCAGCGGGCGGACTGTCGTTTCGCCCCCTGCCCTGGCGACGTCTTGCGCCGGCTTTCCTTGCCGCCGGAGGCGGCCAATAGGGGGATTTTCGCCGGCTGGTCGCCGCCCTCGTCTCTCCGCCGCGGGCGATGAGGTTTCCGACAAGTTCCGGGGGTCCGCGCTGGAAATCGACCAGCGCCGGGGCGAGACGCAAGGGGGGCCGGCGGCGATTACGGCTCGATCAGGGCTGTTTTCATCGCGTTTTTGCGGCATTTTCCGGGCCCCGGCGCTGGGGTACGGCGGGCGGCGTGGGGCCGCCGGGCTTTGCGTTTGTCGTGGAAACCACTGGGCATTAGAATCACGGGTTTGGCACTCCGTAGAGTGGCACCTAGGCAAGCGTAAGCCAAGTTTGGGGTTAGAAGGAGTTTGGTCGTGCAAATCAGTATTTCAGCGCGACATGGGCATTTGAGCGATGCGACCCGGGAAAAGATCACGGCCAAAGTGGAAAAACTGGCCCGGTTGTTCGAACGCCTGTTGGCGATCGAAGTGACCGTGGACTTGGAGCATGAAAACGACCCCTGCGTCGACGTGCGGGTTTCGGCCGAGCACAAGCACGACTTTGTGGCCGCAGAGCGCGGCGAGAACCTGATGGGCGCGCTCGACGGTTCGATTCATAAAGTGGAACAACAGCTGCGCAAATACAAAGAGAAAGTTCAGAATCATCATCGCCCCACGGGGGAAAAGTCGGAGTAGCCTGCGCGTCGGAGGGCCCTGGCGGAGCCCCGCTTTCCGGCGGTAAGCTGTGCACGGCGGCTCGCTCTTCCCGACGCGATTCGCACCGCGCAGGTCGGCGGAACCGGCGCGAATCGAATGCGAGGCTGCGAGCGACGGCCCGGCACTTGGGGTTGGCTCGAGTTGCAAGGTGCGCGGATGCCCCCAGGGGCAGCGCCGTGTCAGAAAGGAAAAGAGGGTTATGAAGTTTTCCGACTTTGTCAGCCCCGCGGCAGTTCGCGCGGAGCTCAAGGCCGATGACAAAGAGGGGGCCATTCGCGAAATGGTCGCGGCGCTGCAAGAGGCCGGCAAAATTGCCGCCGAAGAAGTGCAAAGCATCGTCAAGGCGATCCTCAAGCGCGAGGAGCTGGGTAGCACCGGCATCGGACGCGGAGTCGCGGTCCCCCACACCAAGCACCCGAGCGTCCAGCGGCTCGTGGGCACGGTGGCGGTCAGCGGCGACGGGCTCGATTTCAACAGCTTGGACGGTGAAAAGGTCAACTTGTTCTTCCTGTTGATCTCGCCTCCCGATCGCCCCGGCGACCACCTGCGGGCGCTCGAGAACATTTCCCGTCAGCTGCGCGACGACACGTTCTGCAAGTTTCTCAAACAATCGAAAACGGCCGACGATATCCGGCAGTTGCTGGACGAGGCCGACAACAACCAGTTTGGCACGTAAGGGCTCGACCGGCCGGGCGCGGGGGGGTCGCCGGGCCGGCCCGAATGCGCGCCAGGGCGGTTGGTCCGCCGGGCGGACCGGGTGCGGCGCGCGGGCCGCACATCCCCGGCATGATGTGAACCGTACCGCCTGCGTGAAAAGCCCTGCCGATTGCATGACCGAAGAAATCAAAGCAGTACGAACCGTGACGATCATCAATCGCCAGGGGTTGCACGTGCGCCCGGCCGACATGTTCGTCAAACGGGCGATCGCATTCGAATCAAGAATTGACGTCATCAAGGGCAATGAGCGCGTCGACGGCAAGAGTATCCTGGCCATTTTGATGTTGGCCGCCGACGCGGGAACCGAATTGCGGCTCGAGGCTACCGGACCCGACGCCGAAGCGGCGCTGGATTCGCTGGTGGAGCTGGTGAGCCAGAAGTTCAACGAAGACTAAGCACGGATTTAACCAGTTTTTGTCGCGGCAGTGCTGACGGCCGCCGGAAGCGCATCTGAAAGTGCGTGCCCGGCCTCGCACCGCGACAAGAACCCAAATGGTCGATTCCGCGGCCGGCCCGAGAGCCCCGTCCAAGGGGTTCACGGGAGGGCCAGACGCGCTCCACGGGGCGCGTCGGGCCCCGCTGCGTGGCTCTTTACCGGGCCGCACGGTTGCCGCCGCCCAGAGAGTCGCATGCAAAAACTACAAGGCATTGCCGTATCACCTGGCGTCGCCATGGGCGAAGCCCTGGTCATCGACCAGGAGGGCTTTCGCATCCCGCGGCGGTTCGTCTCCCGCGACGCCGTCGAGCATGAGCTCGAGCGTCTGGACTCCGCCATCGCGGCCGCCGGCGGCGAAATCGAGGCCAATCGCCAGCAAGTTTGCGAACAGCTGGGCGACGATTACGGCGCGATCTTCTCCGCCCATCTGCAAATGCTCCGCGACATGCGGTTGCGGGGCGAGATCGAAACCATGGTCCGCGAGCGGCATTACTCGCCCGAGTATGCCGTCAGCCGGGTCTTGCGCCGCTATGCCAAGGTCTTCCAGACCCTGGAGAGCGGTTTTCTGGCCGACCGGGCGAGCGACATCTTCGACATCGAAAAGCGGCTCCTGCGCCAATTGCTCGGCCGCCGCCGCGAAGAGCTGTCCGCGCTGGTCTCGCCGGTGATCGTGCTCGCGCACACGCTCACGCCCAGCGAAACGGCCAATCTCAGCCCGGATTTTGTCCGCGGCTTCGTCACCGAAACCGGCGGGCCGGGCAGCCATACCGCCATCGTGGCAGCGGCACTGGAGATTCCGGCCGTGATCGGCACCGGCCCGTTCCTGACTGATGTCTCGGGCGGCGACGTGGTCATCATCGACGGCGACCAGGGGCTGGTCATCCTGCAGCCCGACGAAGAAACGATTGCCCGCTACCGCCACGAAGCCGAAGAGCATCAGTCGCGGGCGGCCCAGCTGGAAACCCTGCGCGATTTGCCGGCCGTGACGACCGACGGCGAGCGGATCTCGATCTACGGCAACATCGAGTTTCCGCACGAGGTGGCCCACTGCCGGGCGCGCGGCGCCGACGGCATCGGCCTGTACCGCACCGAATTCCTGTACGTCGGCAGCGACCTGGTCCCGGATGAAGAGGCCCATTACCGGGCCTACGCCGAGGTGATCCAGGCCATGCAGGGGCGGCCCGTGGTGATCCGGACGCTGGACATGGGCGCCGACAAGGTCATGCCCGGCTTCGAAGCCCGGGACGACGAGCGCAATCCCTGCCTGGGGTTGCGCAGCATTCGCCTGTCGTTGACGAACGTGCCGTTGTTCCGCACTCAGTTGCGGGCCGTATTGCGCCAGCGTGCTGGGGGACGTGCGGATCATGTTCCCGCTGATTTCCACGCTGCTCGAGCTGCGCAAAGCCAAAATGGTGCTGGCCGACGTCATGGAGGACCTGGAAGAGCAGCACACCGCGTTCAATCGCCAGATGCCGGTCGGCATGATGGTCGAGACCCCGGCCGCGGCCCTGCTGATCGACCGCTTCGCGCCGGAAGTGGATTTCCTCAGCATCGGCACCAACGACCTGGTGCAGTACACGCTGGCCGTCGACCGCAGCAACAAGGAAGTCGCGGAACTGTACAACCCGGCCGATCCGGCCATCCTGCGGCTGATCCGCCGTTCGATCGAAGGCGGCGACAAGGCGGGCATCCCGGTCAACGTCTGCGGGCAGATGAGCGCCAACCCGATTTACACCATGCTGCTGTTGGGCCTGGGGCTGCGGGGGTTGAGCGTGCCCCCCAGCGCCGTGCCCGAGATCAAGAAGGTTTGCCGCTCGGTGGCGCTGCCGCAGTGCCGGGCGGTGGCCGAGCGGGCCCTGGGCATGGAAACGGCCCAGGTCATCAAGAGCTACCTGCGCGGCGAGCTGGCCCGGATCCTGCCGGAGATGGTGGTGTAAATGCCGGCTGCCCAGCTACCCAGTTCGATCGATCCCGCCGCCGCCGGAGCGCCCGGCGCGACGGATCCCGGGGCCGCGACAGGCTTTTTTCAGCGGGTGCGGATCCGCTTCGCCAAGCAGGGCGACCTGCGCCTGATCAGCCATCGCGACCTGGTGCGGACGCTCGAGCGGCTGTTTCGCCGGGCGGCCGTCGACGTGCGCCAGAGCGAGGGCTTTCACCCCAAGCCGCGGATGATGTTTCCTTCGGCCTTGGGCTTGGGAATCGCGGGCCTCGACGAAGTGGTCGACGTCGACCTGGCCCAGGCCACCGCCAACGAGGAACTTCTGGCCCGGCTGTCGGCTCAGGCTCCGCCGGGGCTCACGATCTTGAGCATCGAGGCCGTGCCGGCCGGGGCGCGCAAGGTCCGGGCGAGCTGTGTGTCGTACGAAATTCCGGTGCCGGCCGAGCGCGCCGCTGGCCTGCCGGCCAAAGTCGCCGCGCTGCTGGCCCAAGCGACGTGCCCGGTCGAGCGGCCGGGGCGTGCGGCGCCGGTGGATCTGCGGGCCACGCTCGAGGCATTGACCCTTGAACAAGGCGTTTTACGGATGAAGCTGCGGGCCATCCACGAGGCCCAGGCCCGGCCCCGCGATATTCTCGCGGTGCTGGGTTTAGAGGATTTGGAATCCCACGGATTGCTGGTGCGCAGCCGCGTCGAGCTCGACGCAGATTCGCACGCGCCGCCGCGATAGCCGGCAGTCCCACAATCGCGACACAACGAATCGGCCCGGCCAGACCGGAGCCAGGAAAGCGAGAACATGAAGCAAGAAATGTTGATCAACGTCGCGCAGCCGGAAGAGTGCCGGATCGCGATCGTCGAGGACGGAATCCTGGAAGAGCTCTACATCGAGCGGACCAGTCAGGACAATTACGTCGGCAATATCTACAAGGGCAAGGTCGTCAACCTGGAGCCGAGCATCCAGGCCGCGTTCGTCGACTTCGGCGTCGGCCGCAACGGCTTTCTGCATATCAGCGACATCGAGCCGCAGTATTACCGCCAGGGGGGCTTCGATCCGAACCGGCCGCTCGAGGGCGGCGGCCGCTCGCAGCGCTCGGATATCGACACGGGGGACGACGACAAAGAAGACGATCCCGAAGGCGAGCACAATGGCGACGAGCCCCCTCGCCGCCGCAGCCGCGGTCCGCGCCCGGGCGCCCGGCCGCGGATCAAGCCGCCGATCCAGGACATTCTCCGCCGCGGCGACGAGGTCCTGGTGCAGGTCATCAAGGAAGGCATCGGCACCAAGGGGCCCACGCTCTCGACCTATATCAGCATTCCGGGCCGCTACCTGGTGTTGATGCCGGCGCTGGGCCGGGTCGGCGTTTCGCGCAAGATCGAAGACGACGAAGTGCGCCGCAAGCTCCGCGACATCATGCTCGAGCTGGATCCGCCCAAGGGGCTGGGCTTCATCGTCCGCACCGCGGGAACCGATCGCACCAAGCGCGAGCTGTCGCGCGACCTGGCGTACCTGCTGCGGCTGTGGAAGGTCATCGTCCGGCGGATCAAGAAGCAGCAAAGCCCGGTCGACATCTACGAAGAAAGCGACATGATCATCCGCACGATCCGCGACATCTTCACCGCGGACGTCGACACGATCTACATCGACGAGCCTTCGGCCTACGAGCGGGCGAAAGAATTCCTCCAGTTCGTGATGCCGCGCTACGTCAGCCGGCTGCAGTTGTACGAAGGCCGGGAGCCCTTGTTCCACAAGTACCAGCTCGATCGCGAAATCGCCCTGATCCAGCAGCGCAAAGTGCCGCTCCGGCAAGGCGGCTCGATCGTCATCGACCAGACCGAAGCCCTGGTGGCCATCGACGTCAACAGCGGCAACTTTCGCGCCGACGACTCGGCCGAGGAAACCGCCTACCAAATGAACCTGCTGGCGGCGCGGGAAATTGCCCGGCAGCTGCGGCTGCGCGATCTGGGGGGCGTGGTCGTCAACGACTTCATCGACATGCGCAAGGAACGCCACCGGCGCAATGTCGAGCGGGCGCTGCGCGACGCGGTCAAGCGAGACCGGGCCCGGACGAAGATCCTGCGGACCAGCCCCTTCGGCCTGATCGAAATGACCCGCCAGCGGATCCGTCCCAGCCTGAAGCGCAGCGTCTACCGCGACTGCCCGTCCTGCCTGGGGGGCGGAGTGGTCAAGACGGCCGAAAGCATGGCGATCGAAGTCATGCGGCTGTTGATCATGGCCACCCAGCAGAGCATCGCCAAGGTGAGCGTGACCGTGGCCGACGACGTGGCCACGTACCTGAACAATCGCAAGCGCCGCGAGCTGGCCCGGCTGGAAGAGACCAGCAACATTTCGGTGCAGGTGCTGGGACTGGAACACGCCTCGCCCGAGCACCTGGTCATCGAATGCCACGATGCCACGGGGCGCGAAGTGAAACTCTCGCTGTCGTAGGCCGGCTGGAGCGCTGCGGGGCGATCGCGGTGCCACGGCGCCGTCACCACCACTACGTCGCCACCGGCGCCGTCACTACCGGGTCGTGACGATCGGGTCGTGACGATCGGTCGGGCGCCACGGACGTGTCGCTACGGGCTCGGCGGACCGCCGCTCGCCGAGGGGGGCGGTTCGTCGCCCTCTTTCTTTCGCTCTTCCCAGACCTTCTGTTTGGCCTTGAGCAGGCGGCTGGTGTAGCTCTCGGCCTCTTTTTCCGGAGCCATGTCGGCCTTGGTGGGCTGCTTGGGGCCGGCGGCGGGCAAGTTGGGCAGTTGCTCTTCGAGCGCTGCGGCGGTTGCCGGTGCATCGGGCGCCGGCTCGAACCGCGTGGCGGCGCGGCGCTGTTCGAGCTGGTCGCCGACTTCGGCCTTGCGGCTCCGCAGCCGGTCCATGACCACGTCGGGCGTGACCGGCTTCTCGCGCCGCATGAGCAGATCCTGGGCTCGATAGAGGAGCGGCCAGAGCCAATCGAAATTGATGGCCACGCGGCGGACCAGCACGTCGCCAAAGAACAAGCACGTGGCCGCCATGAGCAGCAGCGGCCAAATGTCCTGCCCGCTCATCGCCGGCGGCAAGTCGTGCCGGAAGGTGTTGAAATCCAGCAGCTTGGCCATTTGCTGGGTGGGCGTGTCGTGCGGGTTGTCGTCGGCAATCACCAGCCCGGGTTTGCCTTGCTTGGGCTCGAGCGCGGCCAGGGACTTGAGCAGGGCCTCGTTGGTTTGCCGATCGCGGAATTCGTCGGAATAGGGGACGTTGACCCCCACCCGAATCGGCGTGCGGCCGGCTCCCGGGCTGAGCAGCACGAAGAAGTTGCCCTTCGTCTTGGTTTCGAACTCGCCCACGTAGCGGCCGGGGGCGGTCTGCTTGACGTCCAGGTCGACGGGCTTCATGTCGGGCCCGACGACCGTGCCCCCCATGTCGAGAAAATTCAGGAACTCGTCGTCCTTGTCGAGCGCGGTGATCACGAGCTTGACTTTGCCGTCCTCGACATCGGTGGCGACCGTGAATTTGCCGGTGTCGCCGACCGGCCGCATCGACCAGCGGACCATCTGGCTGAAGAACTTGTCGTAGTTCTCCCAGTCGGTCCAAGCGCTGGCCCAGCGCTTGCCGGCGTCGGTCGTAAAGGCCACGGTCTTGCCCAGGCCATAGGTCCAGCTGGCCAGGATGGTGTTGTTCGCGCCGTCGGCCTCGGGGAGCGGCGAGATCAGCGAGACTTCGGGCAAGGGCCCTTCCTTGACCGTGGTCATCACGAAGCCGGTGATCGGCGGGACCGAGTCGATGCCCTGGATCATTTCGTGCGGGAACCGCACGCGGGGCGTGAAGCCCGCCTTGCGCTCGAAGATCAGCGGCCGCGACACGCGGCGGGCTTCTTTCTGGTAGATCCGGGGGAGCATCTTGGGATTGTTGACGGCGTAGTAGGTGCCGCCGGTCTGGTTGGCAATCTTCTTGAGCAGCCCGCTTTCGGCCGGTCCGTGCGCGCCGATGGCCACGGTGCTGACCTTGACCTGCATGTTCTTCAGGCTGTTGATCACGCCATTGCTGGGGGCCGATGGATCGCCGTCGCTGATGATGATCATGTGCTTGACGGCGGCGTCCGTCAGTTTTTTGAAGGCGTCGCGGGCCATGACCATGGCCGGATCGAACTGGGGCATGTCGCCGGGGGTCATGCGGTCGAGCCGGGCCAGCATCTGATTGCGGTTCGAGCCGACCTTCATCATTCCGCCCGGCTTGCCCCAGAGCCAGGAGTCGGTGCCGGTCCAGTGCAGCACGCCGCAATAATCATGATTGCCGAGCGTCTTGATGGCCTCGCGGGCGACGACTTTCTGCCAGTGATTGCCGTCGGCAATTTCGGAGGCGTGCATCAACAAGGCCAGGGCGCCGATCGGCACGACCTTGGCATTCTTGATCTGAAAATCGACCGGCATCGCCTCTTCGATCGCGGTGTTGTTCCAGCCCCCGGCGCCGAAGCTGTTCGGCCCGCCCAGCATCACCAGCCCGCTCCCCAGGTTTTGCGTGTTGCGCACGAGCATGCTGATCTGGTTGTCGCTCAGATGTTCGCGCGGCACGTCGGCCAGGAGCACGGTGTCGAACGGCTGCAGCTGGCCCAGGTCGGTGAACAGATCCTCGGGCGAGCTGGAACGGACGATCACTTCCAGGTTTTGCGCCCGCAGCCGGGCCGCCAGGAAGTCGTACTCGGTTTTTTGCTCGAAGTTCTCGATCAGCAGCACCTGCCCGCTGCCGCGGACGTGGGTGAAGGTGCTGGCCTGATTGTTTTGCGGCATCGTGTCGTCTTGCGGCCGGTCGGGGACGAAGCGGGCTTCGTAGTTGTAGAAGTCCGGCGCTTCGATCTGCTCGCGGATCGTAAACACGCGTTTGCCGGGGGGCAGCGTGACGCGCTCTTCGGCCAGCAGCTGCTCGTGCTCGCCGGCCTTGCGCATCACCTGCAGGCGGCCGCTGACGGTGCCGTCTCCCTGGTCGCCGGGAGGCGTGGTGTTGTTGAGCACCACCCGCAGATCGAAGGGCTGGCCGCGGCGGACGTCGGGCGGAAGCGAGACTTTTTCGACCGCCACTTCGGCCCGCGACCGCGACTGGATCGGCACGACGTCGATGCTCACGCCGGCCTCGGCCAGGCTGCGCCCCTGGGCCAGGGCATCGCCGACGTTCTCGTTGCCGTCGGTAACGATCACGATCCGCTTGGCCGAGTCATGCGGAAACGAAGCCTCGGCCAGCTTCATCGCGCCTGCGATGTTGGTGTATTCGCGATCGACGAGGCTTTCGATCTTGGGCATGTCGGGTTCTTCGTCCAGCGGCGGAATCTCGATGGCCGGATCGCGGCCAAAGACGATCACGCCGGCCCGGTCTTGCGGATGCTGCTGGCGCTGCTTGCGGATCGCCGCCTTGACGTAGCGGAGCATGGCCTCGTCCTGCTCGGGCGTGATGCTCAGCGACTGGTCGATCAGGTAAAAGACCGTCAGCCGGTCGGACTTGCGGACCCATTGCATCTCGGCCAATGCCGAGATCACGGCGGCCAGCACGATGCTGCGCAGCAGGATCGCCACCCAGCGGCGCACCCGGCCCAGCCCGGCCAGGCTGCGGTAACTGAACCACCACAGCACCGGCAGCACCGCCAGGAGCAGCAGATACCAGGGGCGGTCAAAGGCGAGTTGATAGGGCATGTGCGGAAATGTCGGATTCTGGTCTGCCGCCAGCGGCGCGTGCGGCCTGGCCCCGGATCAGAGGCTTATCTTTTGTACCCGATGATTGTTCGTATCCAAGACGAGAACTTGCCGCCGGCTGTCGAGCACCAGGGACCAGGGGTTGTGCATTTGGCCCGGTTCGCGGCCGTGGGTGCCCCAACAACCGAGCGATCGGCCGTCGAGCGTGAATTTTTGCACCCGGTGGTTGCCGAACTCGCAGACGTACAAATGGCCCCGGCCGTCCAGGGCCAGGCAGTAAGGATAATACATCTGGCCGGGTTCGCCCCCCTGCTGCCCCCAGTGGGTCAGCAGCGTACCCTGGCGATCGAAGACCTGGATGCGGTGATTGCAGGCATCGGCGACCCAGAGCCGCTCGTCGGCGTCGAAGGCCATGTTTTGCGGCCGCACGAACTGCCCCGGCTCGCGGCCGTGTCCGCCCCATTCGCGCACGTACTGGCGCTCAGAGGTGAACTGCTGGATGCGGTCGTACTCGCCGTATTCCGAGATATACAGGTTGCCCGCCGAATCTTCGACGGCGTCGGTGACCAGGCCGAACTCGCCCGGGCCCGGCCCCAGCGTGCCGCCGATCGTTTCCAGCAGCTCGCCGTTGGCCGAATAGATCAACAGGCGGTAGTAGTGCGTGTCGGCCACGAGCACATTGCCGTGGCGATCGATGCTCAAGCCGGTAGGGCGGCCTTTTTCGTGCTCCGGGGTCTGCCAGCCGCGGAGGTACTGGCCGTCGGTGGTGAAGACCTGGATCCGGGCCGTCATGTCGACGATGTAGACCAGGTCGTCGCGGTCGATCGCCATCGCCCGCGGCTTTTGCAACCGGCCCGGGCTCGTGCCGTGCTTGCCCCAGATGCTTTCGAGCCTCCCTGTGGAGGGGGCCGAGTCTGAGCCCGTGCAGCCGCCGAGCGCTGCGATCGCCGGAGTGGCGATCGCCAGCTTGAGCAAGTTGCGGCGGCTGGGTCGGTTCATTGCGGAACGAGCGGTTGTAATTTTTGCAATTCCGGCCCGGCCGCGCGGGACAAGCGCAGCTACTGTGCGGGGCAAGCGCGGCCGCTGCGCGGGCGCGTGGGGCGCGATCGTCGCCGACATTGCCGGCCCGGTCGCGACCGGCATAACCGGCATTGCACAGGATGTATCTTGGCCGTATCGTTCCCCGCAACGCAAGCGCCCGCCGTGCGAATGTGCCCAACTCTGGGCATGACCGGCATCGGAGTTGCATCCGAAATCGCGCTGCCCGTCGCATGTTCGGCTGCCCAGCGGCAGCGTGCGGCGAGCAAAGCCTTTCGGCCCGGCTCCCTCGGCGGTGGCAGCGTTTCACGGAAAATGACTGCTAATCGGCACGTCGGGTGCGTTTGGATTAAGTGCTAGTTAGGTGCTCTTCGGGCGCGCACTCAAGCGGCTTTGGGCCTCACGTCGATGGAGGCAGAAGCCCAAAGGGTGGGCACGCCCGAGCGTTGTCGTTGGACTGGCGCTGCCCTGGGGCACGAGAATTCGTCGCCCCGCGCACGGCAGGCCGACGGTTGTGGCTTTCCCGAAATCACGTCCCGAGTAACGATCCGATGCAACTGCTCAGTGCGATGCTGCGCTCGGCGCCGGTGCGCCGCGGAGGCCTGCTGTTTTTACTCGCCGGCTGGACGCTCGTGCCTGCCAGGGCCCAGGCCGAAGCGACCGCCACCGAAACCCGGCAATTCCACATTTCCGTCGATGGCGAGCGCTGTGGCACTTTTCGCCTGACGATCGCCTCGCACCCCGACGGCCGCGAGGTCGTCGAAGGGGACGCGGCGCTGGAGCTGAAATACTTTTTGTATACGTTCCGTTACACGTCCAAGGGGGTCGAAACCTGGCACGCCGGCCGGCTGTTGCAGCTGGACAACGAGTCCTTGTACGGCCGCAGCAAATATGAAGTGGCGGCCCGCCGCCAGGGCCAGGAATTGGTCGTCCAGACGAACGGTTCTCAGCGCAAGGTGCGCGGCGACGTTTGGGTGACGTCGTACTGGCGTGAGCCCAGCCCGAACCTGGTCGGTCAGGAAATCGCCCTGCTCGACGCCGACAAGGGCCGCACGCTGAGCGGCAAGCTGCAGCGCATGGGCAAGGAAACGCTGCAAATCGGCGGCCAGAACCGCGAATGCATGCACTATCGCCTGCAGGGAGAGGTCGACGTCGACCTGTGGTACGACGCTCAGGGACGCCTGGTGCGTCAGCATGCCGTCGAATCGGGTCACAAGACCCAGATCGAGCTGGCCGAGAACCCTCGCTAACCGTCCAGAGTTCCACGGCCGGCTGCTGGTTCTGTGTGGCAAGCCCTGCCTCGCGGCGCTGGCCGGCGGCCGGGCTTATTCGTCGGCGGCTTTGGGCGCGATCAGCGCCTCGGGCTTGTCCAGCACGAGGTAGTGGCCGTGATCGGCCGTCACGATCAGGGCCGTCTGCGACCAGCAGTCGTGCTGCTCGATCCAGTCGGTCATGGCGGCAAAGGCCAGGTCGCCGCTGAGCACGGCGCCGATCGAGTTGTCCAGATTGTTCTTGTGGTTGGCCCAATCGACGTCGCCGGCTTCGACCATCAGCCAGAACGATTCGGACCGCTTCGCCAGCACGTCGAGCGCCGCGGTGGCCAACTGGGCCAGCGTGGGATTCTCCTCCACGTCGGGTCGCTTGTATTGCTCGACGGCCGTCGGCAGGCCCACGCCGTCGAGCACGGGATCGTAGCGGCCATCGGCCGTGGCAAACGGCAAATGGCCCGCCTTGGTGCCAAAATAGCCCAAGAGCCGCCGGTTGCCGTGGATCGCCGCGTCGACACCGCGCGCGAGTGCTACGCCGCCCGAGACGCCCGCGGTGCGCTGGGCCACCTCGTATTTTCCGCCCTGGGCCGCGTCGATGCTGCGGAGATCGGCCCGCGTCAGGTAGCGATTGCCGGGCACATAATTCTTGCCCTGCGGAGCGTCGGCCAATTGCTCGACGCCCCAGCCGGCTCCCAGCAGCACGTCGACGCCGGGCAAAGCTGCCGCGGGATGCGTGATCGAGGGCAAGCCCAACAGGTCGCGGGTGAGGTCTTGATAATCGTCGCGGTGCACGTTGTTGGCATACGCGCAGGCCGGAGTGGCGTGGCTCACCGGCACGCTGGTCACGACCCCGATGGCGAAGCCCTGCTTTTGCAAGTCGCGGGCCAGCGGCACGACCTGCCGCCCGAGCGGATCGAAGTTGATCGCGTCGTTGTAGGTCTTCGTGCCCGAGCACATCGCAGTGGCCGTGGCGGCCGAATCGGGATAGGCCTGCTTGTTGCCCGGGCTGGTGCCGATGAGGTAGAGCAGATCACTGGGCGTCGACCAGGGCTGATCTCCGGCGCGGTGCCAATCGTATCCGCCGCGCAGATTGCCCCCGGGGTTTTTGAGCGACTGGTTGTCGACGTCCGTGAGCGTGCCGGCATTGTGGGGGCTGGTGACGAAGCAGCCGAAGTCGGTATCGACGCCGCGATAGTCCTGGAATTTCAAGCCTGTCCCGCGCCCCTCGCGATAGCCCACCTGCCCGGCGCGATAGATGGCCGCGGCCTGGGTGGTTTGCCAGTCCATGCCGTCGAAGATCAAGAGGATGATGTACTTCTTGCCGGCCTGCACCGCGGCGCGCTGCAACCGATATACGTCGGTTTGATCGAAATAGTCGGCGCCGGGGTTCAGCGTCTCGGTCGGCACGACGCCGTACAGCTCTTTCAACCGCTCGGCGCTGCGATAGGGGCTGTTGGCCCCGCCGAGGGCCTTCAGGTCGATGCCGAACGTGTAGATCGGGGTCAGGCGATTGGAGTGGCTGGACCAGCTGACGTAGGCCGAATCGAGCGGGCCCCAATGCCCCCAATCGGCCTGGCCCGAGCGCGCCGCATCCAGCTGCAACCGGGCCATGTGGTCTTGCGCCGCGGCTGGCCCGGCCGTCGCAATCAGGGCCAGGCCCCAGAAGCAGGCCATCCACCCCTGCGCGGCCAGCCGGCTGATCATTCGTGCGGGCGGCGGGAGTCGCGAATCCTTGTTCCACATGGGGCTGCATATCCAAAGGCAGGGATGGCGTGGGCCGGCCGGTGGTTTGCCGGGCCAAACCCTAGCGCGCGGGAAGCGCTGCGCGGTGCCTTCAGCAGACCACAAATCAGCCGCCTGGTCCATCCGGCTTTTCGCCGCCGGCCGCGGGCCCGGCAGTGCCTGTCGCGGGCGCCGCGTCGTTGGTAACCGCCGCGGTTGCGGGCGATGCCGGCGCCTCCGCGGCGGGCGTAGCGCCGAGCCAGCGCCGCGCCGAGTTCCAGAGATTGCCGGCCAGCTTGCCTGAGAGCAAGTCCTCGGTGACGGTCGCTCGGCTGGGCGAGAAATTCTGCCAGACCGCTTGCAGATACGGTTCGCACGTTTGAGCCAGCGTGCTGTAGAGGCCGGCCGTGTGGATGCGGCGAACCGCCTCGGTGTAGTGACGCACGATGTGCTTGTCGACCAGCGCCCCGTCATGCGCACGCCGGATAGCGCGCCCTGCGACAGCGTGCCCAGCGTCGAGAGCGATTGGATCGTCACGGCGCCGGAAAGCGCGAGCAGGTCGACGTTCTCGCGCCGGGCCAGCTCGCGCATCTGTTCCCAAAGCTGGCGGATGTCGGCCTCGGGCAGCAGGTCGGCCGGCCGGATGCCGCTGGCCGCGGCCCGGGCTTCGTCGATGGTTTGCTTGAGGCCCTCGACCGACAAGGGGGGCGTGTCGAACGCCTTGGCCGTGGTGCGCGTGGCAGTGGCCACGGCCGCGAGCAAATCGCTGGCGTGCTCGACGCGCGAGTCCTCGTCGATCACGCCCTGCCGCTTCAGTTCGGTCGCCAGTTCCTGGAGATAAACCTGCGAGCCGTAGGCCATGTCGCTAAACACGGCCAGCACGGTCAGCGGCGAAATGTGGAGCGTGGCCAACGAGGCCATTTCGAGGAAATTGCCGACCGCCTTGCGGGCGACAAAATTGTCGACCCGCGCTGCGCCGGCTTCCGCCTGGCGAGCCACTCCACCGACGTCTTCGGCCAGAAAGTCCAGCATTTGGCGGACCAGGACCGTGTAGCTTTGCGAATCCTGGAAGCTGCCGGGGACCAACAGCGCGGCCGATTCGCGCAGCGTTCCGGCCAACAATCCGGTGCCGCTGCGCAAGGTCCGCTCCGGCAGCGAAAGCAGGAAGCGCATCCGCGGACCCAGACCCTGGGTGGCGGGCAGAGCGTCGTCGGGCTCGTCATCCATGAGTGCGCTAGTGCTCGGGGGGCGCGGATACGCCGCCGGGCCGCCCGGTCGATGGCGGTGCGACGAAGCGCCGGTGCCAGCCGGTCAGTCTCAGCCGCCCGACGGCGCTTTGATCGCCAGCCCGCACCAGACGGCAGTTGCTTCGGTTCCTTCGTAGCCTTCGATCGTATGGGCCGGATCCGAAACGATGCTACCCACCACGATCACCTGGTCGCCCGCGGCAAAGGTCGGCTTATGCACGCCGAGCACGCTGACGGCCTGGGTTCCGTCGGAGAGCAGCACTTTGGTTTCGTACACCTGGCCTTGCTTGGCGACGCTTTGCACGGCGCCGGCCAGCACGACCCCCTGATGCTCCTTGCCCTTGGCGATCGCGATCCATTTGCCGGCGGCCTTGCCGATCTCGCCGAAGCTGGCCGGGTCGGCGGCAACTTCGTCGAGCAGCTCGCGCACCTTGGCGGTGTCGGCCGCGGCGCCGGCTTCGGGAGCGACGAACGTGGTCGTCTCGGCCAACTGGTAAAGTTTGCGGTAGTACTGCGCCTTGGCCTTCTTGACTGCGTCCTTGTCGGCAGCCGACAGCGCGGCGGCCGCGTCGCGCGCGTCGGTGAGCGACTGGTCCAGCTCGTCGGCCGTGTAATGGACGTCGTCGGTCGGTCCGACGTGCGCCGCTGCGACCGGCTCGGTCTCTTCCTCCGGAGCGGCGACGTCGTCGCCCGGCACCTTGACCGGCTCGGTGGTGGCGACATCCTCGTCCTCGGGCATTTCGTCGGCCGGTTTGGCGGTGTCATCGTCCGTGGCCACTTCGCCGGGTTCTTCGGCCATCGTGTCTTCGTCGTCGTCGGCCGGAGCCTTGGCGATCGGTTTCTTGATCGGCGCTTTGACGGGCGGCTTGGCGGCCGGAACGTCCTCGTCCTCATCTTCGGGCATTGCCTCTTCTTCGTCGTCGGCCGGGGCCTTGGCGACCGGCTTCTTGACGGGCGCTTTGACCGGCGGCTTGGCGGCCGGAACGTCCTCGTCCTCTTCTTCGGGCATTGCCTCTTCTTCGTCGTCGGCCGGAGCCTTGGCGACCGGCTTCTTGACGGGCGCTTTGACCGGCGGCTTGGCGGCCGGAACGTCCTCGTCCTCTTCGGGCATCGCTTCTTCGTCTTCTTCGTCGGCCGGAGCTACCGGCTTGACCGGGGTCTTGCGCGGCACGGCCGGAGCTTCGGTCGCGTCCTCCGAGTCTTCGTCGCCGTCGGCGGGCTGGGCGGGGTTGCGCGGGGTTAGCGGCGGCACGTTGGTTGCGAACGACGGATTTTCTTCCTGCTGCGGGGCCTTCGGCGGCGCTTGGGCCATCATCTGGCCCGGATTGGGCTTGGGCCCGGCGGCCAAAGCCGAGGGCACCAGGAACGACGGCAGCTTGGGCGCGATGTGCAGAGGATCCATCTTCGCGGCCCAGAGCAGGATCGCGTAGGCCAGTACCGCGGCCACCGGCAGGCTCGTCGACCAGATGATCAATCCGGCCAGGAGCGAGGGCTTGCGACGCTTGGGCTTTTCGGCGGCCGGTGCGATTTCGGCGGCATCGTGCGCGACTCCGACCGGCACGGCCGCTTCGTCGTCAGCCGGCTCGTCGAGGCTGGGGACATCCGCGTGCTCATCGCCAAAGTCGGCCAGCGGAGCATCCTCGGTGGGCAGATCTTCGTCGATCACCGGAGCGTCGGCATCGGAGCCCAGGTCGAAGCTCATCGGCTCTTCGTCCATGTCGAACGCCGCTTCGGGCGCGGGTTCGCTCGTGGTGTCGGCCAGCTCGTGTTCGGTCGCGGCGAACGTATCGCTCAGCGCGGGCTCATCGTGACCCAACGCCGGCTCGTCGTCGGCCAGTGCCGGCTCATCGTGGCCAAAGGCCGGCTCATCGTCGGCCAGCGAGGCCGCGGCGGTTTTTTCGCCGGCATGGCCGTTGTACCGTTCGTCGGCAGTCAGCTGAATGGTCGGCTCTTCGGAATGGTCGACCAGCGGCTCGTCGTGCGGCAAATCAAGCGTGGGGCTGTCCGCCAGATCTGTCGATACGTCGTCAAACAGGTTCAGGTCGGTGTCCGCGACATGAGCCGTGTGCGGTTCGGCCCGGCCGACCACCGCCAGGGTTCGCAGCACCAGGAGTTCCGGGGGTGCATTGGCCAGCGCTTCGGCCAGCATGTATTCCGAGTGGCACAGCGGGCACCGCACCATGTCGGCCGGCTCGGCCGAGCCCGGCACGGTGACCTGTTTGGCGCATTTGGGGCACGAAGAAAGCATAGACATATGGGCCTCCGAACTCTGCGATGGGATTTGTCAAGTCTAGCACCCCGACTTGGCTGCTGTCTACGATTGGCTTGACGGCGCAAGGGGGGACGACCAGACTGAAAATAACGGCTTTTCCAGGCGGATGGATAAAGCTCGTCGGTTTACGCTCGACCGTCAAAGCTCCCCAGGCGCGGGGCCCCACCTGCCCACGTGCTCGCTTGCCGCGGCGACATGCAGCACGCTTCGTTTTCTGGCCCTGATCCTGGATATCCGGCGACACGCTGCCGGTCCGGCCCCGATATGCTGCTCCAGTTCCGCTGCCCGGCCGGTCACGCTCTTGCGGTTCCCGACAGCCTGTCGGGCCGACGGGTGCGTTGCCCAAAATGCGGCAAAGCGGCCCAGGTGCCCGACAAATTGCCGCCGGAAGGCGCCCCGGCAACCGGTGTAACTCCCCCCACGGGGGACGCTCTCTCTGCCGGGCGGGCGGCGGTCCCGGCCGCCTCGAGCCCCGCAGCCGACCCCAAAGACAGACCCAGACCGGCACTCAGCAGCCCAAAAGAAACGGCCGGCCCGACAGACAGTCACGGCCGCAGTGCCAAACCGCCCGGCAACCGTCCGGCCGCGGGGCGCAGCGGCAGTCCTGCGCCCGAGCGGCCAGCGGCCCGAGCGGCGGCATGCTCGGGACGGCGCCGGGGCATCCCCGACCGGGCGGCGTCCGCCCCCCGTCCCCAAGCGTCCGCCTCCGGTGTCGGGGGGTGGGCTGCCTGAACGAACGGGGACCGACGTCGCCGCGAGCGTTGATATTTCGGCCGACGGTGCCGCCACGGCTGCCAGTGCCGCGCTCGACTCGAATCCGATTTCACGCGCGTCGATCCCTTCCGACCTGGCCGGCTCAATTTCCGATAGCCTGCCGCCGTCGTCCGCTGCAGCAGCGCTGCGGCCGGCGCCGGTTTCTGCCACCGCTGGGGCGGCCACAACGGGCGCGCCTGGTATAGCGGATGCCGGGACGGCCGCGCCGGCTGCGCAGCCGGTCGCCGAGCATCGTCCGCGCTATACGCCCCGGACGGTTTATTGGCTCGGGCTGGGGCTCGGGCTCTTGTGCCTGTTTCACTTGGGTCCGGTTTATGGGCACCTGAATCTGGCGGCAGCGCCCACCTGGGCCCGGATCGTCCTGGCGATCACCCTGGTCGAATTGGCGTACGTCGTGTGGATGGTGACGGTGCCCGACTGGAGCACGGTCTGGACCGCCATGATCGTCTTTGCCCTGGTGGCGGCGGTGTATGGAGCGGCACTAGCGCTGACGGTGATGACGCCGCGGACCTCGGCCATGCTGTTCGAATTGGATCAAAACCGCGACGCCGCGCGCGTCTGGTGCACGGCGGTGGTCGTCGTCACCAGCTTGATGACGTATGTGACGGGCACGATCGGCTACCGCTGGCGCAAGGCGCATCGAAGCGGCTTATAAACGGTCGGGCGCCGCGTCGCCTTTGTGGCCGGGACCGTGGGCCGGCGCCCCAGGGGCGGGTTTGCAAACCGGATGGTGCCGGGTAGAGTGAAGGTGGGTCAAGAGATTCTCGGCCCGATTTTGTGGTTGAATTTTTCGGTGTCACGTGGTCGCGGGGCAAGTCCGTTGATGGGGATAAATACGAATTCAGCAGCGCCGCGGGCGCTTGGCCACCGGCCGCCGGGCGGCCGTCGCTCGGCCGCGGCACTAGGGGCGATTTGGCTGGCCTGGGCCGGGCTGATTCTGGCGTCCGGTTGCGGACCCAGCCAGTCGCAAAGCGCGCCGCGCGAGTCGTCGAACCTGAAGCCGCTGGCGCTGCTGTACGGCAGGTATCTGGGCGCCCACCAGGGCAATCCGCCCCCGAACGAGGCGGCCCTGAAGAGCTTCATCCAATCGCTCCCACCCGAGCAGCTCTCGAGCATGCGCGCGACCGACGTCGATAAGCTGTTCGTTTCGTCGCGCGACGGCCAGCCGTACGTCGTCGTCTACGGCAAAACCACCGGTCCGCCCGGGACGGGCGGCGCCCCGATCATTGCCTACGAACAAACGGGGGTCGACGGCAAGCGTTTCGTGGCCAGTTCGCTGGGAGCCGTCGACGAGGTCGACGAAACCCGGTTCCGACAGCTGGTGCCGTCGGCCCCCTAGCCGAGAGTCGCGGCCCAAGCGGGCCGGCCGTGCGGTGGAGTTGCCAAACGTCGAGGGACAAACATGCATTCGATTCGCTTGGAACTGAAACCACGGCGCGGATTCACGCTCGTGGAGCTGCTGGTCGTGATTGCGATCATCGGTATCCTGGTGGCGCTGTTGTTGCCGGCGGTGCAGGCAGCGCGCGAGTCGGCCCGGCAGGCCCAATGTCGCAACAAGTTGAAGCAGATGGCCCTGGCCTGTGGCCGGCATTTGCAAGCCCTGGGCGTTTTTCCGGCGGGCGGCAACGTGCCCTGGAGCAGCAACATCATCAACACGCCCGACCCCAGCGATAACAAGAGCCTGCCCTCGCTCTTCAAGCAGCAGACCGTGGGTTGGCCGTTCCAGATCCTTCCCTACCTGGAGCAGGAGAATCTGTGGATGACGCCGGGCACGCAGTCCGCCCGGCTGACGACCGTGGAGGCGATAGCGCCCGATTTCATCAGTTGCCCGACGCGCCGCCCGCCGACCTTTCGTTCCGACTACGGCACGTTCTTGATGGACTATTGCAGCGTTACCCCGACGGCCACGAACTTATCGGACATCTGGGACGGGAGCACTTGGAGCGTGCCCTACAACCAGGTCTACAACGGCTTGATCGTGCGCACCGATTGGGATATCGCGGCCAGCCCGCCGCAAACCACCGGCTCGACCGTCGCGGTTTCGTCCGGCATGGTCAAGGATGGCATGTCCAACACGCTGCTCTTGGGCGAGAAACGCCTGAACCCGGCCAATTACGTGTCGGGCGACTGGGACGACGACCGGGGCTGGACCGACGGCTGGGATCCGGACGTGGTCCGCTCCAGCGGCTGGGCGCCGGCGCAGGACGACCCGAGCAAATCGGGCTACGAGATGGGCTCGGCCCATTACGGCGGATTCAATGCCGCGTTTGGCGATGGCTCGGTGAAGCTGATCTCCTACAGCATCGATCCCACGCTCTTCGGCTACTTGGGCGATCGCCGCGACGGCAACGTGGTCAATCAGAACCAGTACTGATTCGCCGACCCCGCCGCGCACCCCCCGGGCCCCCGCCGCGCCCAGCTCGGCGGCAACGACCACTCGAGCACGCGCGATTGCCCTGGAACCCAAGGGGGTGGCCGGCGCCACCCCGAGCAATTGACAACCGCTCGGCGTCGGCCCTATGCTCGTCGCATGAAACCGATCGTGCAAATCTCGCTCGACTTGATCAACATTCCCGAGGCTTTGGACACGGCCGCGCTGGCCATGCGAGCGGGAGTCGATTGGCTCGAAGCCGGCACCCCGCTGATCATCGCCGAAGGGATGCACGGCGTCCGGGCGCTGCGCGAGCGCTTCCCCGGCACGCCCATCGTGGCCGACCTGAAGACGATGGACGGCGGCTACCTGGAAGCCGAGATGATGGCCAAGGCCGGCGCGACGCACGTGGTCGTGATGGGGCAGGCCCACGAGGAAACGATCAAATGCGTGGTCAAGGCCGGCCGCGACTTCGGCGTCCAGGTGATGGGCGACAACATGTTCGCCGCCGACATGGTGGCCTCGGCCCGGCGGCTCGAAGCGCTGGGCTGCGATTTCGTAATCCATCACGTGGGCTACGACGAGCGACGCGGGATTGCCGCCCGCGGCGAGCGGATGCCCAGCCCGCTCGATCAACTCCGGGACGTGGTCCGGGCGGTGCGCGTGCCGGTGCAGGCCGTGGGCGGGCTGTCGCTCGAACAGGCCGTCCGCACGCCGGAATACGGCGCGCCGTTGGTGGTGCTGGGCGCCCCGCTGACGATCGATGCCGATCAGTTCAAGACCGCCACGGGCGATTTGGAAAGCTCGCTGCGGCTGATTTGCGACAGGGTCCATAGCTACGGCGACGTACCGATCGGAGGAGCGCGATGACGGCAACCGCAACCCGACAGGCGGCGGTGGTGAATTTCGCCCCGGCCAAGCACAGCGTCGAGCTGCGTGAAATTCCGCGACCCGAGATCGGGGCCGAGGACGTGCTTCTGGAAGTGGCCGCCGTGGGTGTTTGCGGCAGCGACCTGCACCAATGGACCAGCGAACACAGTTGGCCGGTCAACTATCCGGTCGTGCTGGGGCACGAATTCTCGGGCACGGTGGCCCAGCTGGGCGCCCGGGTCAGCGGCTGGAAGGAAGGGGACCGCGGCGTCAGCGAGACGGCTGCCGTGATCGACCCCGACAGCCCCTACAGCCGCCAGGGACTGTATAACTTGGATCCGTCGCGCAAAGGTTTTGGCTATGGCGTCGACGGCGCGATGACCCGGTTCGTGCGCGTGCCGGCGCGCTGCCTGCACCACTTGCCCGACGATTTGTCGTTCGAGAAGGCCGGCCTGACCGAGCCCTGCTGCGTGGCCTTTAACGCGGTGGTGCTGAACGCCGCGATCAAGCCGGGCGACCGCGTCGTGGTTTTGGGCCCGGGTCCGATCGGCATCCTCTGTGGGGCCATGGCCCGGCTGCAAGGCGCCCAGGTGGCAGTGGTCGGACTGGAGCGCGATCGGATCCGGCTGGCCGTGGCCGAACAATTCGGCTGCGAAGCGGTGGTCGACGGGCTCGACGAATGGGTCCGCGCCGGCGATGGGTTGGGCGTCGACGGCGTGATCGACGCGGCCGGCATTTCGGCCACGCTCAAGACGGCGCTCGACATCGTCCGCCCGGCCGGCTGGATCAGCAAAGTGGGTTGGGGCCGGGCGCCGTTCAATCACTCGCTCGATCCCCTCGTGCAAAAAAACATTACTTTGCGCGGCAGCTTCAGCCACAACTGGCCGATCTGGGAACGCGTGATCCGGTTGCTGGCCAGCGGGCAGCTGGACGTCGGCAAGATCATCGGCGGCGTCTGGTCGCTGGAGAACTGGCACACCGCGTTCGAGGAAATGCACAGCGGGCGGATCGTCAAAGCCGTGCTCAAGCCGGGGCCGTAGTGCCGCTCGGGCGTGAACATTTTCGCCAGGCGGTCCCTCTTTCTCGCTGGCGGCAAGCCCAGCGCGAACGTTCGCCTGGCTTCCCTTCGAATCCTCGGGCCTGAATCGCTATGAATGACATTCCCCAGGGCTTTCGCTTTGCCGGCCTGTACTCGGGCGTGAAGCGCGACGCGTCGAAACTCGACCTGTCGCTGATTGTCTCCGACCGGCCGGCTGTCGCCGCCGGCGTTTACACGCGGAACCTGGTCTTCGCCGCCCCGGTCCAACTCGATCGCTCGCGCACGCCGGGCGAAGGATTTCGGGTGGTCGTCGTGAACTCGGGCTGTGCCAATGCCTGCACCGGGCCGCAGGGCCTCCGCGATGCCGAGCGGATGGCCGAACTGGCCGCCACGGCCTGCGGCGCCAGCGCGAGCCAGGCCCTGGTGCTGTCGACCGGCGTGATCGGCGAATTCCTGCCGATGGACAAAATTGCCGCCGGAATCACGGCCGCCGCCGGCAAGCTGGCCGCCAGCGAAGAGGCGCTCGTCGCAGCGGCCTCGGGCATGCTCACGACCGACACGCGGCACAAGCTGGCCTCGCGCAGCCTGAGCCTGGGCGGCCACCGGATCCGGATCACCGGCATGGCCAAGGGGGCCGCGATGATCGGGCCCAACATGGCCACCATGCTGGGAGTGGTTCTGACCGATGCTCCGCTCGCCGTGCAGGATGCCCAGAGCCTGCTTCACGCGGCGGCCGACAAGTCGTTCAATTGCATCAGCGTCGACGGGCACATGAGCACCAACGACACCGTGCTGCTCGTGGCCAACGGCGCCGCCGGCGGCCCGGCGCTAGCCGGTGCGGATCTGGAAGCGTTCGGCCGGGCGATCGAAGAAGTCTGCGCCGACCTGGCCCGGGCGATTCCTGCCGACGGCGAAGGAGCGACGCATCTGATCACGCTCGACGTTACCGGCTGCGCCAGCCAGGGGGCTGCCCGGACGATCGCCGCCGCGGTGGCCAACAGCGCGCTTGTGAAAACGGCCGTCGCCGGCGCCGATCCGAATTGGGGCCGGATCGTTTCGGCCGCCGGCTACGCGGGAGTGCCGTTCGATCCGAGCGGCGTCGACCTGCACGTCAACGGGCACTTGCTCTACGAGCAGGGCGTGCCGGTCGACTTTGACGAGGCCCTGGTGTCGAATTCCATCCGTGCCAATCGCGATACCCACATGGTGCTCAAGTTCACCGAGGGGACGGCCAGCATCCGCTTCTGGACCACCGACCTGACGGCCGAGTACGTGCGATTGAACGCGGACTATCACACGTGAGGGAAAGGATGAAGGATGAAGGATGAAGGATGAAACACGCGCGAACGTCGAGGGCGTGAGAGCTACGATGGTCGTGCTTTTGGAGCGCTGGCCTCGAAGCTTATTGAAAGGCCCGATGCGCTGAATCCGCCCTTATTCTGCCTTCATCCTTCATCCTTCCATCTTTCCCCCGCTCCCGTCCCGGTTAGTTTTTCTTCGCTCTTTCCACCGTGAGCGTGGCCGGCTGGGCGGTGATTTTGAGCCCCGGGATCGTCAGGCAGCCGGTGACGTCGGCCTGCACTTCACCGCTGGAGCGGGCGCCGCCGGGAACACTGAGCGACCAGCCGAGCGTTTCGCCGGGCGCGACTTTGAGCTGCTGGAGCCGCCGCAGGCTGACGTCGGCCGTCGATTCGGCCGGAATCGCAAACGACGTTTTCAGATCGGCCGGGGTGACCAGGAACAGCGAGAGCTGCGCGCTGTCGGGCGTGTCGGATAGATTCTTCCAGCGGAAGAAGGCGTTGATCTGACCCGGCTTGTTTTCGTTCAGGTGGTCGGGCCAGGGGAGCGGATCGTTCGTCGAGGCACTCGTGAACACCGGATAGGCCTCGTTCTTTTTCACGCCGAGCCAGTCGAACGAGTTGATCAAATCGTTCGACTTGATGATCTCGGCATGGTTGTTCGCGTGGCCGAACGGCCCCCAGTACATGAAGAGCGCGTACTTGCGCACGTTCATCGCCGCGGCGAAGGCGTCGTGCCCCTGCGACCAGGAGTCGTTCGGGGCCGAGTAGTCAACCACGATCGGCGGGTCGGGCAGCTTTACGTCCGAGGGCACTTCCAGCGGCGGCAAATACATCCGCCGCGACACGTGCTCCACCCGGGCCGGCACGTTGGCCTTGATGGCGGCAAACACGTCGCCATGCCGCATGCCGATACCGAGCGTGCCGCTGCCCCCCATCGAGTTGCCGGACAGGTAGACCCGGTTTTCGTCCAGGCCGTACGTTTCGATCACCCATTTCACGGTGTCGATCACCCGATTTTCGGTCGGGCTGGCGTCCGAGGTTTTGTATTTCTCGCTGCCCCACCACCAGTCTCCCTGGTTGGCGCGGCAGTCGAGGTACAGGGCGAAGAACTCGGGGGGCGCGTGATAGATGTCGTGATTGCCGACCGTGCTCGTGCAGGCCAGGCAGGAGTGGACGTCGTGGCCGGCCGAATGCAGCACGACATAGAGCGGCCGCTTCGCTTGGGGCTGGGCGGCCGCGACCTGCTTGGGATGCAGCACCAGGAAGGTGTCGGTCTGCGGCTTCTCGTAGCCCCACTCCGGTCGGATGCCGTGCTTGAACGTGTCGAGCTTGCGTTCGGTGAACTCGGACTCTTTCTCTTTTGCCGGCGGCCAATCGGCGGCCATTAAGCCGCTAGCCGCCGCTGCCGAAAGCCAAAGCAAGCCGATTGCAAGGATCGTTCGCGTCTGCATGGGGGTACATCCGGGCGTTGGGGTTGAACGGGATCAAAGCCGCTGGCGACTCGGAAGGCAGGTTAACCGCAAAGCGGCGAAGACGCAAAGAGGCGGAACGCAATGGAACCCCCGACCTCGGTGAGCCCAGCCGAACCGAGCCGCGGAGATACAAAGAGGGTAGGGGACCGAAACGTGCCGCAGCGGCCGGGAAGTCTCACCGCCGAGGACACGGAGGCTCGCAGAGGAATGGAGGTGCAGAGGACTGGAAAAACAAGTAGGCATCTGGTTCCGTACTCCCGCGCCGCATTGACCCCCGGCCCGCGCCGAGCTGGGCCCGCGCCGAGCTACGGCCGCTACAACCGTTTCATCCGGACCCGAGCAGGCCGTGACCTAGATTTCAGCACAGGCCGAAGCAATCCACTGCGAACGGGATGAAAAAGATGAGCGCTCCGAGCAAGCGAATCCTCGACTGGCTGGTCGGGAAATGGCAGTGGCCCTATGCCACGCTTTGCGTAGCCGCTTTTCTGGGCGTGCTCGCCCCTTTCGTGTTCCGCTTCGCCGGCCTGCCGCTGGGGCTGGTCTTTCTGCAGCTGCCGATCTACATGCTGCACCAGTATGAAGAACACACCGGCGATCGCTTTCGCTTGTGGGTCAACAACATGATCGGGCACGGCGCCGACGTGCTGACCCCGATGGCGACGTTCGTGATCAACTCGGTGCTGGTCTGGCTGCTCGACATCGTGGCCCTGTACCTGGCCTGCTACGTCGACCTGTCGCTGGGACTGGCGGCGATGTACCTGCCGATGCTCAATGCCTTCGGACACATCATTCCCGCGGTTGTCACCAGGAAATACAACCCGGGCCTGATCACCAGCGCCACCTTGTTTTTGCCGGTCGGCGTGGCCAGCACGTACTTCGTCTCGCGGGCCGCGGGCAGCACGCTGCACGATCACTTGCTGGCCCTGGGCGTGGCGGTCGCGGTGCACGGCATCATCATTGCCCACGTCCGGCGGCGGATTTCGCAGCTGTCGCGGACCGACATTCGGGCGCTCGCCGTCTGACGTCAGGCAGTCTGCCGGAACGCGGGCCGGCAATTCAGCGCGAAACGCGGGCAGCGCCAGATTGCCCTGCGGAGCGAGATTGCCCTGCGGAGCTAAATCGCACAGCGCAGCTAAATTGCACTGCGCAGCGACACGGCTGCGGACGTCCGGGCCGACATGGCCTGCAGCAGCCGCTGCCAGGATTGCGGAGCGCCGGGCGTCAGCCGGCCCAGGACGCGCGGCGTGTGGGCGCCGGACAGTGCCGTGGGACAGGCCGGAGTCTGATCCAGGTGCAATAGCGCCAGGATCGCCGCAATGGCGCCGTCCCGGGCAGCGCTCGCCAGGCCCAGGTCCAGGTCGCGCACCAGCGGCAACGGGTCGAGCCGTTCGGCCAGGCACTGCATCAACAGGCCGTGGTGCTGGCCGCCGCCGGTGATGATGATCTCGTCGAGCGCCGGCTCGGCCGGCAAGCGATCGAACACAGCCCGGGCGGCCACCTCGGCCACCAGATACACGGACGTGCACAACAGGTCGCGAACCGACCAGCGGCCGACGGATTTCTCCAATCCCGAGCGCACCAGCCCGGCAATCGGGTACTGGCTCACGCTGCGCGGCGTAGCGGCGGCGCTAGCGAGCTGCGGATGCGCGAGCGGCGACTGGGCAGCTGGCAAATCGGCGACGGGCAAATCGGCGACGGGCAAATCGGCGACGGGCGACTCGGCACGCTGCAAATCCGCCAGCCAAGCGGCCAGGATCTCGTCGATCCGAGCGCCTTGCACGGCCAGGTGGCCCCCCAGGTCGAACCGCTCACGCCCCTCGGTGAACTTGCGGGCGAAGGCGTCGATCAGTCGCATGCCGGGCCCCGCGACGAAACTGGTCACGCGCTGCGCGCCGGTCGCATCGCGCGAGGCGGCCAGATAGGTTACGCGGACGGCCGGACCCAGATCGACCAGCACGCGAGTCTTGCTCGTGTGATGCAGGAGCAGCCAGTCGGCCAGCGGGCTCAAGGGGCCGCCGCGCCCCTCTTGGGCCAGATCGCGGGCCGGAAAAGCGTCGATCACGCTGATGCCCGACAGGTCGGCCAGACGCGCCGGATCCGACAGCGGCAGATACCCCAGCAGCCCTCCGCGAGGCCGGGACCAAAGGCCGGGCTCGATCTCGCCGACGACGTCCGCCCGGTTGGCAAACTGCGGCGCGCGAGCGGCGAGGTCGCCCAGGAGCACGGCTTTAAGCTCGGCCAGTTCCGCGGCCAGCGTCGCAGCCTCGGCGGGCTTGTGTTTGTTCGCGCTGCGCAGCTCGCGGAACAGACGCACCAGCCGGCGCGGCACGTCGAGCGTCTCGTGAGCCGCGACTTCTAAGCGCATGTCCAGCGCCTGCCCGCGGGCGGCGACCAGGCTGGCGCGGATCTGTCGGCCGGAGCTGGACGTCGACACGCCGAGCGCGAACCGGCAGCGTTCCGGACGCTGGAGCAACGAGGGGTTCAGACGCTGAATCGGCATGGAATCGAGGCCCTGCGGCCGCTGGTTGCTCGTCGTCCGGGAAAATGGGAAGGGCCGTGCCCCCCCTGCCCTTTCCTGGCGACGGGGCTTTCCTGGCCGCTCCGCAGCGCAAGATGTGTGAATGGCGCGCGCGGCCCTGTAATCTCCATCGGCCGAAGGCAGCGGGCAGGCACCAGGGAGTTTCGGCCGGGCGGGCGGAGGATCGCTGCCAAATTGGCATTTTCGGCCGCCGGGGTTCGCTACGCGCCAGCAGAGGCGTGCGAGGCGACTGGTGACGCTAAGTCTTTGTCGGAATGCAAGATAATCGATGCCGGGCCCCTCCTGGCACGGCGCTTGCTTTGGAGTGGGGCTATTCCGCGGTCGGACTGCCAAATGGCGCCGCTGCCGAACGCGCGGGCCACGGGGTCCGCTTTAGTGCCTGGCGGGCCAAACGCCGGGCGAGCCGAGTTTTGCTGCCATGCCTGTGGCCCTGCGCGGGCCCGGGATCTGCCGGAACCATAGATTCGCCGGAAAATACCTGCCGTTAGAACAAAACACTGCCTGCATTTAGGAGGACTCGCCTCGTGGTTAAACAGATGGTCTTTGACGAAGAAGCTCGGCAGGCATTGGCCGCCGGTGTGGGCAAGCTGGCCCGCGCGGTCCGCAGCACCTTGGGTCCCCGCGGCCGCAACGCGGTGTTGGACAAGGGTTGGGGCTCGCCCAAGGTGACCAAAGACGGCGTGACCGTGGCCGAAAACGTCGAACTGGACGACCCGTACGAGAACCTCGGGGCTCAGCTCGTCAAGGAAGCCGCCAGCAAGACCAACGACGTGGCCGGCGACGGCACGACCACGGCCACGGTGCTGGCCGAAGCCATCTTCAAGGAAGGGCTGAAAATGATCGCCTCGGGCGCCGACCCGATGGCCCTGGCCCGCGGCCTGGCCAAGGCCACGCAGGCGGTCAGCGATGCCATTCTGAAGCTGGCCACGCCGATCGACGAGAAAAACAAAAAAGAGATCATGCAGGTCGCCACGATCGCCGGCAACAACGATCCTTCGATCGGCAGCGTGCTGGCCGAAGCCTTCTTGAAGGTGGGCAAGGACGGCGTGATCACGGTCGAAGAGGGACGGCAGTCGGAGACGACGGTCGAAGTGGTCGAGGGGATGCAGTTCGATCGCGGTTATCTCTCGCCGCACTTCGTCACGAACCAGGACAACCAGACCGTCGAGCTGGAAAACTGCCTGGTCCTGCTGTACGAAGAAAAGATTTCCAACGCCAAGTCGATCGTCCCGCTGCTGGAAGCGGTCAGCAAGGCCAATAAGCCGCTGTTGATCCTGGCTGAAGACGTCGAGGGCGAAGCCCTGGCCACGCTGGTGGTCAACAAGATGCGGGGCATCTTGAACGTCTGTGCGGTGAAGGCCCCCGGCTACGGCGATCGCCGCAAGGCCATGCTCGGCGACCTGGCCGTGCTGACCGGCGGCACCGCGATCTTCAAGGATCTGGGCATTTCGCTCGACTCGGTCAAGCTCTCCGACCTGGGCAAGGCCAAGAAGATCCACATCGACGCCGAGAACACCACCGTCGTCGGCGGCGGCGGCAAGAAAGAGGCGATCGACGGTCGGGCCGACCAGATTCGCAAAGAAATCGAAGGGACCGAGAGCGAGTACGATCGCGAGAAGCTGCAGGAGCGGTTGGCCAAGCTGGCCGGCGGCGTCGCCCAGATCAACGTCGGGGCCGCCACCGAGACCGAAATGAAGGAGCGCAAGGCCCTGCTCGAAGACGCGAAGAGCGCCACTCAGGCGGCCCTGGAAGAAGGCATCGTGCCGGGCGGCGGCGTGGCCCTGATCCGCTGTGAAGGCGCGCTCAACAAGCTCGGCCTCGAAGGCGACGAAAAGCACGGCGCCGACATCATCCGCAACGTGCTCGACATTCCGCTCCGCTCGATCGCCGAGAATGCGGGCGTGGACGGCGCCGTCGTCGTCAATCGCGTCCGGCACCTCAAGGGCAAGACCGAAGGCTACGACGCCGACAAGGATCAGTACACCGACCTGGTCGCCGCCGGCGTGATCGACCCGGCCAAGGTCGTGCGGACGGCGTTGCAGAACGCGGCCAGCGTGGCCGCCTTGCTGCTCACCACCGAGTCGCTGATCACCGAAGTGCCCAAGGAAGAGGAAGAAGGCGGCGGCCACGATCACCACGACCACGGCATGGGCGGTGGCATGGGTGGAATGGGTGGCATGGGCGGAGGCATGGGTGGCATGGGCGGCATGGGGATGATGTAAATTTCTCGTGGCCGACCCCTGGCCACGCGAGTCGTCCGCGCCTGTTCGGCCTGCCGAAACCGGCTGCAGAAAAACGGAATCAAACCAAACTCAACGAGATCAAACCATAAGGAAGCTTTGTCATGAGTCACGCTCGTCTGCGTCCGCTGGATGACCGGGTTGTCGTCGAACCGATGGAAGCCGAAGAACGCACGGCCGGCGGCATTGTGCTGCCCGACACCGCCAAAGAAAAACCGCAGCGCGGCACGATCATTTCGATCGGGCCGGGCAAGCTGCTCGACAACGGCACGCGGGGCACGCTGTCGGTGGCGATCGGCGACGTGGTGATCTACGGCAAGTACACCGGCACCGACATCGAAGTTGCCGGCAAAGACGTGAAGATCCTGCGCGAGTCGGACATCCTGGCCAAGGTCCTGGGCTAAAGCGAGTTGGCCGGCCCAGGCGGAAATGCCCAGCCTGGAGCCGCATCGTCATCCATCGAATTGTTGCCCGCTCGGCGATCCGGCATCGCCCGGGGCAAGTGCCATACACCTTCACCTTTACGAGGAACTGTCCCAGTGGCTAAGCAATTGCTGTTCGAAGATACGGCCCGGGCGCGCATGCTCCGGGGCGTGGAAAAATTGGCCGACGCGGTAGCCGTGACGATGGGTCCGACCGGCCGCAACGTGATCATCGACAAGTCGTTCGGCGGCCCCACGGTCACCAAGGACGGCGTCACGGTGAGCAAGGAAATCGAACTGGAAGACCGGTTCGAGAACATGGGGGCCAAGCTGGTCAACGAAGTCGCCACCAAGACTTCGGACATCGCCGGCGATGGCACCACCACCGCCACGGTGCTGGCCCGGGCGATCTTCAAGGAAGGCACCCGCAACATCGCCGCCGGCAGCAACCCGATGGCCGTTCGGCGGGGGATCGAAAAGGCCGTCGCCGCGGCCATCGAGCAGTTGCATGCGATCGGCAAGCCGGTCTCGAGCAAGGCCGAGATTGCCCAGGTCGGCACGATCAGCGCCAACAGCGACCCGGAAATCGGCAACCTGCTGGCCGACGCGATGGAGAAGGTCGGCAAGGACGGCGTGATCACGGTCGAAGAGGGCAAAGCCACCGAGACCACGCTCAAGCTGGTCGAGGGGATGCAGTTCGACAAGGGCTTCATCTCGCCCTACTTCATCAACCGCCCGTCCGAAATGGACTGCCTGCTGGAAGACGCCTACATCCTGATTTTCGAGAAGAAGATCAGCAACCTGCGCGATCTGATCCCGATTCTGGAGCGGGTGGCGCAGTCGGGCCGGCCGCTGCTGATCGTCGCCGAAGACGTCGACGGCGAGGCGCTTACCGCCCTGGTCGTCAACAAGCTCCGCGGCGTGCTGAACATCTGCGCCATCAAGGCGCCGGGCTTCGGCGACCGCCGCAAGGCCTTGCTCGGCGACCTGGCCGTGCTGACCGCCGGCACGCTGATCAGCGAGGACCTGGGCCTCAAACTCGAGAACCTGACGCTCGACCAGTTGGGCCGGGCCAAGCAGATCACCATCGACAAGGACTCGACCACGATCGTCGAAGGGGCCGGCAAGAAGGCCGAAATCCAGGCCCGGATCCAGCAGATCCGCAACCAGATCGAAGGCACCGAGAGCGAATACGATCGCGAAAAATTCCAGGAGCGGCTGGCCAAGATGACCGGCGGCGTGGCGATTATTTCGGTCGGCGCCGGCAGCGAAGCCGACATGAAGCAGAAGAAGGCCCGCGTGGAAGACGCCCTGCATGCCACCCGGGCTGCGGTCGAAGAAGGCATTCTGCCCGGCGGCGGCGTGGCCCTGATGCGTTGCCGTGACGTGGTCGAAAAAGCCCGCGGCTCGGCCAAGGGAGACGAGAAGATCGGCATCGACATCGTGCTGCATGCCCTGAGCGCGCCGATGAAGCAGATTGCCGACAACTCGGGGATCGACGGCTCGGTAGTGGTCGACGAAGTCAGCCAGAAGCCGACCAATCACGGCTACGACGCCAACTCGGCCAAGTACGTCGACATGGTCAAGGCCGGCATCATCGACCCGGTGAAAGTGGTTCGCAGTGCCTTGAGCAACGCGGCCAGCATCGCCGGCCTGATGCTGACGACCGAGGCCCTGGTCACGAACTTCGACAAGGACGACAAGGCCAAGCAGCGTGTCGAGGGGAGCGTCCGCTAGTGTGCTGAGTCGGAAGTTCCCGAAGTGGGAACGCCGCGTACAGCACACCAGTTGTCGTTGCGGTCAAACCACTTGCGTGTTTGACCGTCGTGTCCTGCGTTGCAACGAACTTGCAACTCAGGACACTAGAGAAGTGGGCTCCCGCCGGCAAGCCCCCGGGCAAGCCGCCCGCAGGCAAACTCGATGGGCCACTTCGCTCGACACGCCGGGCGAAGTGGCCCGTTTCGTCGGCGCGATCAGCCGTTGCCGGATGCGATGGCGCCGGGCTGCGAGATCGACCGAGTTGAGGAGTTCGGGAATTCAGCAGGGGATAGGGGGATGCGGCAGGGGATACGGGGGATGACGACGAAAAAATGAAGAGGACAGACCGCGAGGCGAACGGGCGATGGCCGTTAACCAGCGACCACTTTTTCTGAAGAAGTCCACCCGAGAGCAAGATCCTGAAAACCGGCGATCGAATTCGAATTCTGGCATCCGCCTTGTCATCCCCCGTATCCCCTGCCGCATCCCCCTCATCCCCTTTTTAGAAATGAGTGTCAAGCACGGATCGCGAATGGAATTGAATCGTCGGGAACAGGGATTCGGGGTCGGCCTGGAGGGCCGTTTTTTGGTGCATACTCCCCACGTCTGGAAACCTATAATTCAAGTACATTCGAGCGCTTCGATCGATTTGCCGCCATGGTGAAAATGGCCGAAAAACGCGACTATTACGAGATCCTGGGAATCGCCCGGGATGCGACCGAAAAGCAGATCGCCGACGCTTATCGCAAGCACGCGATCAAGAACCATCCGGACAAGAATCCCGGCGACGAAGAAGCGATCGTCCGCTTCAAACTGTGCGCCGAGGCGTTCGAGGTGCTGAGCGATCGCGATCGGCGCGCGCGGTACGACCGCTACGGCCACGCCGGTCTCGACGGCCAGGGGAGCGGGCATTTCCGCGACGTTAACGACATCTTCGCCGCGTTCGGGGATATTTTCGGCGATAGCGTGTTCGGCGAGATGTTCGGCCGCCGCGGCCGCCAGGCGGCCCAAGGGGCCGACCTGCGCGTGAACATCACGCTCGACCTGGTCGAAGCGGCCCGAGGGGTGAGCAAGACGATCGAGTTCGAGCGCCACGAGAAATGCGAAACGTGCAACGCCAGCGGCGCCAAGCCGGGCACCGCGCGCAGAAGTGCGGTTACTGCGGCGGCCGGGGGCAGGTGATCCAGTCGACCGGCATCTTCCGCATGCAGACCACCTGCCCGTCGTGCCACGGCGCCGGCACGCTGATCAAGGATCCTTGCGACGCCTGCGAGGGGGCCGGTTACGTGCTGCAGCGCGTGAATCGCGAGATCCGGATACCCGCCGGGATCGACGACAGCATGCGCGTGCGCTTGCCCGGCGAGGGTGAACCCAGCACCGGCGGCGGCGCCCGGGGCGACGTGTACGTGTTCGTCACGGTCAAGGATCATCCGCTGTTCACCCGCGACGGCCAGAATCTGATCGTGCGCATGCCGATCGGCTATGCCCAGGCGGCGCTGGGGGGCACGTTGGAAGTCCCCACGCTCAAGGGTCCGCAGGAGCTGGCCGTGCCGGGGGGCACGCAGTCGGGAGATGTGTTCCGGCTGCGCGGGCAGGGCCTGCCCCATCCGCAGCGGCGGCACGTCGGAGACCTGCTCGTGCAGGTGCAGATCGACGTGCCCAAGCGGCTCACCCAGCGGCAGAAAGAGCTGCTTCTGGAGCTGGCCGAGCTGGAGCACAAGCACGTGACGCCGCCGCGCAAGAGCTTCTTCGAAAAGGTTCGCGACTATTTCGTGTCCAGCGACGACACGGCCAAGACGGAGGAAAACAGTGGCTGACCAGAAGCAGAACACCAGCGCCGAGCACGTGCAGCCGGAGGGCCCGGCGGCCGTGGAAGAATCGGCGGCCAGCGAGATGGAGCGCCTGCGTGCCGATCTGCGCGAGGCGGGCGACCGCGTGCTGCGGGCCCAGGCCGAGCTGGACAATTACCGCAAGCGGGCCCGCCGCGAGCTGGACGAAGAGCTCCGCTACGCCAACATGTCCCTGCTGCGCGATCTGCTGCCGGTGCTGGACAATATCCGCCGCGGGATTGCCGCGGCCGAGAAATCGCCCGACGCCTCGGGCCTGCTCGACGGCATCAAGATGGTCGCCCAGAGCCTGACCGGCACGCTGGCCCGGCATCATTGCACCCGGATCGAGGCCCTGCATAAGCCGTTCGATCCGGCCCTGCACGAAGCGATTTCACAGCGCCCCGACGACCAATACGCCCCCTATACGGTGATTGACGTGGCGCAGGACGGCTACGTGCTGTACGATCGGGTGGTCCGCCCGGCGCAGGTGGTGGTCAGCACGGTGCCGCCGGCCGAATAACAACAACCCTCGCGGAACGAAAACGGCGCGGCTCCATCGCACTTTTCCCACGCGCCCCTGGAACCCCCAATCGTCATGCCCACTTACGACTACCTTTGCGACGCCTGCGGGCACAAGTTCGAGCATTTTCAGTCGATCACCTCGAAGCTGCTCAAGAAGTGTCCCGAGTGCAAGAAGCCGAAGCTGCGGCGCCTGTTCGGCACCGGCGCGGCGGTGATGTTCAAGGGCTCGGGCTTTTATACGACCGACTACCGCAGCGATTCGTACAAGAAAGCGGCCAGCGCCGACAAATCGTCCGGCGAGAGCAAATCGGACGGCAAGTCCGGCGACAGCAAACCCAGCGACGCAAGTTCGAGCGGCACAAAGTCGAGCGAATCGAAGTCGAGCGAGGGGTCCAGGTCCGGCGGCTCGGCCAAAGGCGAGTCGAAATCGCGCGGCTCGAAGAGTTCAGAGTAGTTCGGGTCGAGGGCGCCCCCAGCGTGGCGCGGACGGTGGCCAGCATGCGTTGTCCGACTTGCGACAAACCGTTCGAACGGGCCGAATCGAAGGCCCTGCCCTTCTGCAGCGATCGCTGCCGCCAGATCGACCTGGGGCGCTGGCTGAGCGAAGAGCAGCGCGTGCCGGCCAAATCGCTGGAAGTGGACGACGAGCCGGAGCAAGATCGCGGGCCACGGCCCGACGACGACGATTGACGCGACGTCACGGTGCGTCCGGTCCCGCGGGCCGGAAGGGAGGTCGTTCATCGACCGGCATACCCAGGGAGTCGCTGCGCTCGCCCTGGGCTGGGCTCTGCCGCCCCGTGGGGGCGGAAGCTGTCGATGCCCATGGGAAGGGATCAGGCATGCCCTTGGGAAAGCGATCTCGCGCGCGGCCTGAAGGGCCGCCGGAGCGTAGCCCGGGGTTGAGCGTCCTCGCGACACCCCGGGTTTGCGATTTTCCCCACGCAACGTGCCGCCCTGTAGGGGCGACGAGACGTTTCTTGTCGGCACGCATGCCCAGGGAGTCGCTGCGCTCGCCCTGGGGTGGGCTCTGCCGCACTTTCAGTGCGGAGGGACCCTGGTGAATGATCGGGTCGTCCCGACCGGGTGGAGTCTCGATTACTCGAACGCCAGCACCGTGAACGAGTACGGAGGGAAATCGTACTCGAGCGCCCCCCGGTCCGCGGGCAATTGCCAGGTACGCTCCCGGGGCACAATGCGGTCGGGCTCGGCTGCCGTGTTGCGGGCATCGAGCGGGCCTGAGATTTCGGCGAGTCGGGCACTGCCCGATGCCGGGGTGAAACCATCCAGCCGCAGCCGCGCCCGCAGCGACGCCTCGCCGCTGTTGACCACCTGCAGCACCAGTTGCTTGCCGTCGGCGCTCCGCCGGGCCGTGGCGTCGAGCGCGCCGGCCGGGCTTTGGCAATCGACCTTCAATAGCCCGGGCAGGTTGTGCCGCGAAACGAGCTGCGTCACGTAATACGGCGGCTGGGCCCACGTCCTGCCCGGCGACAGGAACAGCAGCCCCTGGTCCCAGCCGTTGTCGTTCTGGCCGTCGACTTGCAGGCAATTGGCCGCGCAGACGATCGGCACGCGCTGGCCGAAGCGCTGCAAACCATTGACCGTGCGGGCGTGGGCCAGACCGCGGCGGAGCAGATGATTATTGGCGTTTTCTTCGAACACGCAGACTTTGAAATCGGCCCCCGGGCTGAGCCGGCCCAAGTGCTCGATCAGCTCGACCAGCACTTCCAGTTCCAGATCGCAATCGCGCAGGTTGTCGTTCCAGATGTGCACGTCGAACCAGACGGGCTGCTTCCGCGCGGGAAAAGTCCAAGATCTGCTTGTGGGCCGCCAGGCTCTTGATGACCGGCGAGCCGGCAAAGTTGTACGGACCGGCGATGTGCTGCCGATATTCGAAATCGCCCACGACCGGCGTGATGGCCGGATCGGCGCGCCAGATCGCTTCGGCCAGCGGCTGGAACTTTTGCCAGTAAGCGTCGTTCACGGCTTCTTCATTGCCCAGCTGGATGTGCTTCAGGCCGAAGGGGGCAGGGTGTCCGTCGGCGGCGCGGCGCCGGCCCCAAGTGCTGTCCGCCGGCCCATTGACGTACTCGACGAAGTCGGCCATGTCCTGGGGCGTTTCGTCGATGTTGAAGTCAGGAATCGCCAGAAAGCCGGCCGCCTCGCAGAACGCCAGAAAATCGACGATCCCCCAGCCGTTGGTCGACCAGGGGTACCACGTGCCGTGATAGGGCTGGCGGCGTTCGCGGGGGCCGATCATCTTTTTCCAGCGGTACTCGGGATGATTGATCATCGAGCCGCCGTAGCGGAGCACGGTGAGGCCCTCGGCCACTAGAGCTTCGGCCACGTCCTTGCGGACCGGCAGGCCCTTGAATCGGCCCCAGTCGCCCGGCTGGAGGAAGACATAGCTCAGGTCGACCGCCGCCCCTCGGTCTTTAAGCGTGATCGTGAGTCGGCCACGCTCGCAGGTGGCGTCGGGCGTGAGCTGAAACTCGAGTCGCTGCCAATCGGGCGAATCGACTTTGACGGTTGTGGCCGCAAGAACCTGCAGGCCATCGGCACTTTCCAAAGCGATCCGCAAGGTGACCGGATGTCGCGCCCGGGCCCAGAGGACGCCTTCGTAGTGTTTGCCGCCGGCGAAGAACATGCCTTGGCGGTTGAGCCCCTGGTTCTCGACACCGGGCTCGTCGTTGCCCAAAGTTTCGATCCGCTGGCATTGCGCCCCGACGAACGGATCTTCGGTGCAGAGCGAAAACTGGGCGCAGCGCTGACGGTTGGCGCGATGCACCGGACGCCACATGCCGCTGACCTGGTCGCCGCCCTCTGCGGCGCGGAGCGGAATCGCGGTCGTTTGAGCGCCTGCGTCGATTTGCAGATTGCGAAAGCCGGCCGCGCGCTGCCAGGTGCGGAGGCCGATCTGGCCGGCCGGAAGCGGATGCTCGGCATCCTCGAACTTGATCCGCGACTGGCCATCGACCGTAACTTCGATCGACCGGCCGTCGAGCTTCACGGCCAGCGGAATCCACCAGTCCAGCGGCACGGGACAGGGCTCGTTGACCAGCGGCTCCCAATTCTGTCGATGCCGGCCGAGAATGACGCGGCCGGTGTCGGGATAGAGCGAGATCTCGTAGCCGGTGAATTTATCGGCGCCGATACCTGCGTCGCGGACGCGGACGATCAGACCGGCATTGCCGGCCGCCTTGTCGGCGAACCGCACTTCGACCGAAACCTGGCCTGAGTCGAACTCGGCCGGCTTCGCCGCCAGCAGCTTGGGCCCCGCGCCGGCCGCAGCGGCCAGTTCGCCCTCCTCATCGCCCGCGATCCAGTTGCCGCCGAAAGCAGCAAAGCCGGGGGGTGGCACGGTGGGGGCCGGTTCCTGAAAGCTCTCGCCAAAAACCATCTGGCTGTAGAGGCCGCCATAGATTTCGTGGTTCACGTCCTCGATGCAGGCCCCCAGGCCATAGGGGGTGATCTGGCCGACGACCCGATCGGCGTGAACGTGCAGCGTGGCCGCGGGCTCGGCGGCCGCGGCACAAGCGGCAGTGAAAACGGCCGCGGACGTCACGATGGCCGTCAGGCGAATCGCTCGTAGTTTCAGATCAGCCTCCGATTCACCGCTCGCGGCGCGCTCACCGGTTGGTCTCCGCGACGTTGCCCGAGTCACCGCTGGCCGCCGGTGCTTGCTCCGGAATAAAAAAACTGCAATATCCGCACCCGGCGTTTTCGTTGATGATTGTGGTCGGCATCAGTCGGCGCAGGCTCGCTAATTGCTCGCTGCTGAGTGGTTCGCCGGCGCACCCGCATGCCGGGCCGAGGTTAATGTGCGTTAGATTCGTCATTCGGGCAAGCAGGGCGAGATCATTATCCGAGAGCGGCCGAGCTTCCCCCCACAGCACCCGTAGGCTCTTCATATTTTCCAGGTGGGCGAACGCGCGCCGGTCAAATCCCGTTCGGCATCCACGAAAGACGCCGCTGAAATACAACTCCTCCAGCGGCAACTTGGCAACCGCGGCCCAGCCGCGCTCGGTAACGTGACCGCAGTCCCAAAGGCCGAGTGATTCAAGCGATCGGCTCGCCGACAGCCCGACGAGACTGCTTTCACGGACTTCGCCCTGGATGTCCACAGCTTTAAGGCAGGGCAGGGCAGCCAGTGCGGCTGCCAGATACGAATCGCACGGCCGCGTGCCCGAAAGGTCGACGCTTTCCAACCGAGTGCAGCGAGCCAGGCCTTGGCATGCTTGGGGCGAGAGTTCGCAGTCCGCAAGATCCAGCCGTATCAGGCCGTGCAATTCTCCTAGCACGTCCGTGTCGATCGCCACGCCGACGAGCGATAAATCGGTAAGCGCCGTCAGCTTCGACAACTGTGCCAGCCCACGATCCGAGAGCCGGTCCAGCGCCGCTGCTGCGTTGCCCAAGCCGGGACGCACGCCGAGCCGCTCAAGCCGGCGGAGTTTGCCCACCTGTTCCAGGGCCGCGTCGTCGATCCAGTCCCCGTCAAGGTAAAGGCTGGTGAGCACGGGAAGGTGTTCGAGGGTCGCGAGATCCTCGCTGACGATGTGCTCGGTTTGAATACTGACGGACTCAAGGCTACGCAACTTGACGATCTCAGGCAGGACGACGGCCCGCCATTCTTGGCGGTTCACTTCATTGGCCTTGGGAGTCATTCCGAGCCGGACCACCGTCCGCAGGCCGCCCGGATAGAGCGCCGCCTTCCACGACCGGTCAAACTCGGCGTCGAAAGCCAGGCCGCCGGTATTCTCATCCTTTCGTTGTTTGCCGCAGCTGAGCGGCCCGAACAGAATTCTGTCCGAGTTGCCGCCCAGCCGCTCGACGAGCCGGCGGCAAATCCGCAGTTCGGCCGCGCACCGCTCGCGCTCGGCAGCCCAGACGCCCAGCAGGGCCGAGCTGATCCCAAGGCCGATCAGCAAGGTGCGGAGGGAAAACCGCAGCGGCAAGAATCGCTTCATAGCCAACCATTCCTTCTGGCGAGCGGCGCCGAGATCGCCCGTTCGACCCGCCACGGCGCCCAGTCCGGCACGGCATCCGTTCCGATACAGCGCCCGGGGAGTCCTGCACTTGCACAATCTACGCCGGCACGCTGGAAGATTGGAACCTCGCTCGTACGGCCTAGATCGGCCAAACTCGATAGCAGGCTCACGGTTTCGGCTTCTTCTGATCGGGCAAGCCGGACGCTGTTTGGTGATAGCCCCGGCAAATCTTGGAGACGTGGGTGCTTTTGGGATACGGCTTTTTCGCTACAATCTTCAATTATTCGAGCTAGCGGCGCGGCGGTTTTTCGACCGGGCCGCTACCTTAGCGGTATGCCGGATTTCCTGGCCGGCGCAGGGCGGTTCTCAGGACTTTGGCGGCAGTTCTTCCTCGTTCGACAGGCACGTCCGGTCCCGGCGGTGCTTTTTCCGGGCGGCAAGTCTTTTCGGGCGCGATCCGCCAGGTCCAGTGGGCAGCCCTACTGCAGCGGCCAGGGTCTGGCAGCGACGTATGCGACCCGTCGCGCCGAACGCTGGCGCGAATCCAGGCAGGCGCTAATCGACGCCGGCGCCGTCCGGAATCGTAACGGTCCGCAAATTCGAGCGTCGAGAAGTTGAGGCGCTGGGGCCGGCAAGCGTCGACGCACTGAAGGGGCAAACCAGGCGGCAGGAACAACGAGGAGATTCGCGATGCTACGGAACATCTGGCAGGGTCAGTCGCGGAAGAAGAAATCCCCCAAGGCCACCTCGCGCGGGATCGGCTATCGCCGCACGCTCGGAGCCGGGCTGCGGCTCGAATCGCTCGAAGGCCGGGCGATGCTCAACGGCTCGAGCCTGACGGACGGCGGCGTGGCCACGGATCCCGCCACTCACCTGGCCGTGTTCACTCCGCCGATGGCGCTGGCCGGCGCGGCCGTGCCCGTGGTCGTGGTGGCGCTGGACGCCAACAACGTGCCCACCAGCGATTTCAGCGACACGATCAGCCTGGCCAGCACCGACGGCACGGCCACCGTGACCAGCGGGCCTTTGACCGCGTCGAGCCCGGTGCCCTACGACTACACGTTCCAGTCGACGAACAACGGCCACCAATTGTTCTTCATTACCTACGGCGCGAGCACGACGGGCCCGCAGACTCTGACCGTTACCGACACGACCAACACCGGGATTACCGACGATACGGCCACGACCAACCTGATCACTCCCGCCGCCGCCACGCACTTTGCGGTGATCGTGCGGCCGAACGTGCAAGCCGGGCAGCCGGCCAACGTGCTGGTCGAAGCGCTCGACGCCAACAATCATCCGGTGCCGAACTACGAAGGCACGATTACGCTCTCGAGCAGCGACACCACCGCCACGGTCAACACCGACAACGGTCCGCTGGCCCTGCCGCAAACCTACACGTTCACTTCCTCCGATCACGGCCGGCATCAATTCCAGGTGACGCTCAACGCCACCGGCGCAAACCATCACGGCCAACGATACCACCAACGCGATCCAGGGCACCGGCACCACCAACGTCAACGCACCGGCCGTGGCCACGCACTTCGGCGTCTGGATTCCGCCCAACACGATCGCCGGCGTCCCCACGACGGTGAACATCGTGGCCCTGGACGCGAATAATCACGTCGTGCCGAATTACACCGGCCCGGTGACCTTCTCGGTCAGCAACGATCCGACGGCCGCGTTGCCCGCGGGCTATACCTTCCAGGCGTCGGACCATGGGCATACCTCGTTCCAGGTGACGTTCGACACGACCGGCCCGCAAACCGTCAGCGTCCAGGACGCCAACGACGTGGTGACCGGATCGGCCACGACGAACGTGGTGCCGGCGCCGGTGGCCACGCAGTTCCTGGTCGTGCTGCCGCCGAACGTTCCGGCGGGCGTGCCCGTCGAGGGCTTTATCGTGCCGCTCGACGCCAGCGGACATCCGGTGCCCAACTATGCGGGCACGGTCAGCTTCGCAAGTTCGGACAGCGGAGCTACGCTGCCGGCCAACATTACGTTCGGCGTCTCGACGATCCCGTTCCAGACCTTCTCGGTGACATTCGCCGCCACGGGTTCGCAGTCGCTCACGGCGACCGGCACCGACAGCAACGGCAACACGATCACCGGCACGGTTTCGACGAACGTCACGCCGCCGCAGGTGCCCACGTCGCTGGCCATCGAAGCTCCGCAAAATGCGCCGCTCGGCCTGCCGGTGCTGGTGAAAGTCGACGTTCTGGACGCTAACGGCAATCCGATCCAGGACTTCGCCGGCCAGATCACGCTGACCAGCAGCGATGCGGCCGCCACGATCATTCCCTTGGCGGCAGTGACCCCGGGCGGAGCGCCGTCGAACCTGTTCGTCGTGGTGTTCGGCACCGGCGGCCCGCAAACGCTCACCGCCACCGACACGACCGATTCGCTAACCACGAGCGTAACGGTCAACGTGGTGGCGGGCATCATCGATCCGCTCGGCCCCGCGGGCGGTCCGAAAACCCCGCCGCCGGGCTCGAACCCGCCCGGCCCTGCGGCCACCTGATGCGTCTTCTGGTATGGCCAGGTTGCTGTATCGCCGGCGCGCGGCGCCGGCCGGCATGCTGCGCCGTCATTCGCGGGCGGCACCGCCCCCAGGGTGTCAGACTTCTGAGGCGGGCCCCTTTTCACGGCATCCGCCGCTGGTGTACGCGTGCCGCCGCTGGCATCCGGGCCGGGGGCCGGGCTATACTGCGCTCGGTGCCTGCCCCCCCAGGCCGAGCCGCGCGGTAGATGCACTAGCGCGCTTGCCGGCTCTTCCTCGATTGCCCGCCCGAGATTTTCCCGCCCTGTAAGCTAGTCGGAGAGATTGCCGTGCTCCAGCCAGGTCGCGTGTGGCCCATCGTTTCGGCCGCGTTGCTGTTTGGTTTTTGCCTGGCTGGTTCGCACGAGGCGTTTGCCGGCGGCTGGGTCGGCAAGATGCCGCCGAATCTGGCCAAGATCGAATCGGGGCGCCGCAACCACGCCTTCTACGTGGGCGACCCGGTGAAATTCAAATTGACCGGCGTGAAGCTCGATCGATTCGAAGTGCGCGACTACTGGGGCCAGCTGATCGACAAGGGGCCGGCCGCCGACGAGATCGCGATTCGCGCGACCGAACCCGGCTGGTACAAGCTGTACGTCTATGCCCAGAAGCCGGAGCCGAAGAAGCCCAAAGCCGAGCTCGACACGCTGCTCGACAACGAGAAGCCGAAGAAGGTCGAATCGACGGTGAAGGAGGCCGAGCCGCCCCCCAAGACCGGCCCGGCCCCCGAGGAGCTGTGGGGCGATTCGGTCGGCGGGACGACGTTCGTCATCTTGCGGCGCGATCCGCATTTCCCGGAAATGCCGGGTGTGGAGGTGAGCGGCGGATCGAACGGTGTGCTCGACCAGGTCACACGGGGTGTGACGGGCATGGGCCCGCAGCGCTATCAAATGCGCGGCAGCAAGGCGGGCGAGACGATCAAGGCCCTGGACATCGACGTCGCCATCGACAAGCAGTATTACCTGGGGCGCGACCCGCGCGCAAGCGGTCGCTGATGGGGGCTTTTGGCGACGGCACGGCCGACCTCGACGGCGTCCGCCAGATTGCCGAGCACTTCAAGACGGACATCGAATACTGGGAGCCCCGCAACGAACCGAACTACGGCGCCAGTCCTGCCGACTTCGTCAACAAAGAGCTCAAGCCGTTTTACGAGACGATTCACGCCGTCGATCCGCAGCTGAAGGTGATCGGGCCGGGCACGGTGGGCATCGGTCCGCAGCTGCAGCCGTGGATCGAGGGATTTTTCGAGGCCGGCGGCGCCAAATACATCGACGCCTTCTCGTTCCACTTCTACAACGGGCTGAACGGCGATCTGACCTTGGGCCGCCGCTCGCTGGACTCGCTCACGGCGCTGTTGGAAAAGTACCACGTGGCCGGGCTGGAAAGGTGGCAGACCGAGCAGGGCTATTTCGCCTGCGTGTATGGCGCCTACCAGCCGCGCTTGCAGGGACGCTGGACGATGCTGGAGCTGATGCTCTTCGAGCAGTACGGGGTACCCAAGGAACACAACCACTTGTGGTACGACCGCAGCCACGGGTTTTGGGATTTTCCCACCTGGTGGGAAAACGACGACGGCGGCTTCAACCCGGCCGCGCCGCTGGTGCGCGTCTGGTCGGAAGAGTTGTTCGGCACCCAGTTCGCCCAGCGCTACGACTTTGGTCCCGAGGGGAACAAGCTGTACGTCGGCAGCCTGTTTGCCGGTCCTGATAAACGAGTCGCGGCGTTTCAAAGCGCCGGCAGCACCGACGGACAGGTGCCGCTGAAAGTGACCGGTCCGGGCGATTTGAAGGTCGTGTCGGCGTTTGGCCGCACCAGCACCCTGCGGGCCGTAGGCGGCGCAGCGCTGCTGCCGGTGGCCGAACTGCCCGTCTACGTCGAGCTGGCGGCCGGGCAAGCGATCGAAGTCGTGCCGACGGCCTGGGGAACCAATCTGGCCCGGGCCGAAGGCGTGCAGGTCACGTCGTCGGGCAAGCCGGAACATCCGGTCGACGCGAAGATACCCAACGACACGGCCAAGATCGTCAACGGCGAGCTGGAGAACTGGTACTGGTCGCAGGTGCCGGCGGCGCAGCCCTGGATGAGCAACGTGGAGGCGTTTCCGGCCTGGGTCGAAATCGCGCTGCCCGCGCCGCAGACGATCTCACGCGTGGTCGTTTTTTCGGCGCCCCCTGGCAATGGCAAGGGTCGCTCCTGGACTACGAGCTGCAATACGAGCAGCAAGGCCGCTGGGTCACCCTGGGCCGGGTGCACGAGCCGACCGAGACCTTTCCGGTATTCACGCCGACCACGCGGACCAGCGTGGACAGCTTTTACAGCGATCGCTGGGTCTTTCAGCATCAGTTTTCGCCGATCAAGGCCAGCAAGATCCGCGTGCTGGTTAACGATGTCACTTGGGGTGGCGGCGCCACGGCGGACGTGGTCAAGGCCGGCGGCCAGACCGGGCCCCATCAAATCATGCTCCGCGAAGTCGAGATCTACGGCCGGTGACTTGTCCCAGCGAACCAGGCGGGCTCCCTCCCGCGTCCGTAACGGCGCCTGACTCTGCCGGCTTGATTGTGCGCGCCGCCGAGCATATTCGCCGGCTTTCGGCTGCCGACAGCTCGGGGCACGACTGGTGGCATGTGTGGCGCGTCTGGCAAATGGCCCGCCGACTGGCCGCAGAGGAACGGGCCGACGCAGTTGTCGTGGAGCTTGCCGCGCTGCTGCACGACGTGGCCGATTGGAAATTTACCGGCGGCGACGAGACTGCCGGCCCGGCGGCTGCCCGGGCGTGGCTGGCGGCCCAGGGGGCAGACGAGCCCACGATTGCCCACGTCGAGCGGATCGTGGCCGACTTGTCTTTCAAAGGCGCCGGCGTGCCGACCCCCATGCACTCGCTCGAAGGACAGATCGTGCAAGACGCCGACCGGCTCGACGCGATCGGGGCGATCGGCGTCGCCCGGGCGTTCGCCTACGGCGGGCATCGAGGCCGGGCGATGTACGATCCCGAGGTGCCGGCCGAGCGGCACGACTCGTTCGCCGCCTACAAGCGCAACAGCGGCCCCACGATCAATCACTTTTACGAAAAACTGCTCCTGCTGGCCGAGCGGATGAACACGCCCGCGGCCCGGCGGATGGCCGCCGAGCGGCACGCCTATATGGAGGAGTTTCTGGCACGATTCTACCGCGAATGGGAGGGCCGCTGAGATCGACGCGATCATTTTCGACTGTGATGGAACTTTGGCCGACACGATGCCGCCTCATTTCGAGGCCTGGCGCGAAACGACCTTGCGCTACGGGCTCGAACTATCCGAGGACCAGTTTTACGCCATGGGGGGCTGGCCGACGCTGGTCGTGGCAGAGCATCTGGTCCGCGAGCAGCACAGCAGCGCCGATCCGAGCCGGATTGCGCGGGAGAAGGAAGCGACTTTCGAGCAACACCTGGCCGACATCCGACCGATCGAGCCGGTGGTCCAGGTCGTCCGGCAGCATCGCGGTCGGTTGCCGATCGCCGTGGCGACCGGCGCCATTCGACCGATGCTCGACGCGATCCTGGAGCAAATCGGCCTGACTGGCTGGTTCGATGCCTTGGTCAGCAGCGAAGATGTGCCCCATCACAAGCCGGCCCCGGATATCTTCCTCGAGGCCGCGCGGCGGCTCGGCGTCGGGCCCGGGGGCTGCCTGGTTTACGAAGATTCTGACCCCGGCATCGAGGCCGCCCGCCGGGCGGGGATGAAGTTTGTCGACGTGCGCACGCTGTTCACCCCGCGCCGCGTCACAGGGTAGCAGGCCAGCTGCGAAACGCGACCGCGGCGACGCCGGCCGGCAGTCGTTGACTGCCGGCTATGAGTGTTTACCGTGCGCCGGGACTCACTGCTGGAATCGCCGCGGCTTCAGCTGCTCTGGGCCGACGGCGCCGACGTGAAAGGCCCGCTGGCCAGGTGCGGCATGCGGATGGCCGTTTGGCTGGCCCGGTGCATTTCGTCGCGCATCCGGTACCAGACGTCGGCGTGCGGATGGTTGGCGTATTGCGGAAACCAGGGCCCGCCGTTGGTGTAGTGGATCAGCTCGGTGCTATCGTCCAGGCGGTCGAGCGAGTTCCAGGTTTTGGGGATCGCGCCGATCAGCTCGTCGGGAATGTCCTGGAACCGGTGCAGGTACGCGCCGGTCTGGGTCTCGACAACCTGCCTGGTCCAGAGCCGCAAGCGGGAGCAATCCATGATCATCAGGCTCGACCAGTTCTTGCGGGGATAGCTGGTTTGCGGGCAGCCGTACATCTTGATCGTGTTTTCGGGCTGATAGTCGTGCTGCACGACGCGCAGCGCGTAGTTGGTCATGTCCAGGTCGTCCAGCTGCCTGGCGTCGCCCAGGGCGAGCATGTCGTTGTCCATGAACACGGCTTTGCCCCGGTAATTGCACAGATAAGGCACCAGGAAGCGCGAATACGTGAATTCGGTCGAGGCGAGCGGATCGTACGTGCGCTGCAGGCCGAGTTCGTGCAGCTTGAGATAATGGATCTCGAGCGGAATCGACGAGTGCTTGATCAGGCTGTAGCGCAGCACGTCGGCCGGTTCGGGAAAGCGTGAGTCCCAGCCAATGAAGATCCGGAGCATGGTTTTCTGGCCCTCGCGAAAAAAAAGTGATCGGGAGATTTGCCTGGCGCAGTCGGACGGCTCGGCCGGAGGCGATTAGCCCGCCAGCCGGTCGACTCGGAAAGATTTCGTCGCGCCGCTATGCGGCGTCGGGTGCTCCAGCAGAAATTGGTAGCGCACCTGGGGATGCTGCCGGGCCACCTGGCCGACGAGCGCTTCCCACCAGGCGGAGGATTGAACCGTGCAATGCGCGTTTTCGCCGTTGGCCAGCCGCTTGATCGCCGGATAGCAGGCCACGTTGGCGAAGACGAACTTGCGGGCAAAGGCGAAGATCTCGCCGACGATCCAGGGCAGATCGTCCTCGGGGCAGTGTTCGAGCACGTCGGTGCAAATGACGCCGTCGAACGTGCCTTGCGGCAAGCGGCGATAGGGCATATAGCCGGGGTCGTAGCAGGTGATCGAATCGACGCCCCAATAGGCCTGGATCGAGGGCAGCCGCTGCCCATCGGCCGTTTTCACCGTCAGCGGCTCGTATTGGCGTCCCTTGCCCGAGCCGTAATCGAGAATCGTTCGCGCGGATTGCTCGTCGATCAATTCTTTGATCGCGGCAATGTGCTTGAGCAGGCTGGAGCCGGCAAAGGTCTGTTCGGCGGGAATCTGCCGAAACTGTTCGCCGTGCACGTGCATCTCGACGTATTGCTCGACGAGTTGGCGGTAGCGAGGGCTGGGGCTGCTGCGTGTATAGCCGGTGCTCATTCCCTGTGGTCTCCAGCGAGCTGATGGATCGCTAACTTTCGTGCCGCACGCTAGCGTGCCGCTGGTGCGCTCCCGCGCTTTCTCAGGCCATGCGCTGCGGAGGCGGCGCGGCACTCCGGCGCCATAGATCGGCGCCCCACCCTGGCAAACCTGAGAAAATATTCCGACTTTGCCGATTCGGCGGACTTTGCCGTCGCCGTCGCAAGGGGGCCGGCGCCGTCGCAAGGGGGGCCGGCGCTGTTGGGGCGGATGCTGAAGTCCCGCCGCTGAAATGCCATCGCTGGCAGACGGCATGCTGGCGTCTTGCCGCGGGCTGCCGGCGGGCCGTCGAGAGCCGGGTCAGGCTTCGAACGAGGTGCCGCCCGCTGCGCCGTCGTCGGCGCTGGTGGCCAGGCGGTCACAGACGGTCCGCCAGGTGTCGCGCTCGACCGCCAGGACCCGGAGGGCCTGATCGAGCCGCTCTTCGCTGTGGTCGAGATTCGCCGCGATGAGCGACCGGTACACGAACAGGTAGGTGGCCAGGACGCGCTGGTGCACGGGATCGGCGTTTTTGGGGCTCAGCACGCCGACGAGTTCGGCCAGGATGTTCTGGCTGCGAATCAGGGCCTGGCAGGCGGCTTCTTCGCGCCCGGCGGCCCAGTGGTGCCGGGCTTGCTGGGCGTAGCGCAGGGCGGCCTCGATCAGCATCAATTGCAGTTTTTGCGGCGTGGCCGTCATGACCTCGGTCTGCAAATAGTCGCCACGGGTGGGCACCATGGAATGCTCCTTCATTCAAGCGGCGCTCTGGATCGCGGCGCTGTTCGGGCGGGGGACACTAGCCTAGCGTGTTCTGGTTGTAGGCCAGCGAGGACAGGCCGATGCTGGGCGTTAGCGGATCGATCGCGGCGACGGTTTGCTGGGCGGCCTGCAATTGGGCCAGGATCGATTCCTGATTGTAGAACTCGTCGAGCAGCCGTGTCTGCTCGAGGCTCAACGTCTTGTTGTCCTGGTTGATCGTGGTCTGGTTGTTCTGGATCTGGGTGGCGACGGCGGAGGCCTTGCTGGAAAGCAGCGAGTTGTTGGACCCGCCGAGTTGAGTGAGCAACGTTTTCATCTGCGCCGACAAGCCGGTGGTTGTAGTGCTGAGAAAATTTTGCACGTCCTGAGGGTCGGAATTGAACAGGCTCGTCACGGCCGTCGAGTCGAACGTGGCCGTGCCGTTCTGGCCGATCGTCACGCCCAGGTCGGCCAGCGACTGCACCTTGCCGAAGCCATGGGTAACGCCGGTCAGCAGGTTGGCCAATTGCTGCTGAACCTGCAGCACCGTAGGATCCCCTTGCAGCGTGCCGCCGGTATTGGTCGTCGTGTTGTACGCGGTGAGCGTCTGGATGTCGCTCTGGATTTCGTTGTATTGGGTCACGATCGATTGAATGGTCGTGACCAGTTGCGTGGGGTCAGACGTCACCGTGATCGACACCGGAGTCGTCGAAGTGCCGTTGACCGTGAGCGTGGCGCCCGAGAGCACGTTCTGGAAACTGTTGGTCGGGCTGCTGACCAGCGTTCCCTTCGTGCCGGGCGTGTCGACCAGGAGCAGGGCATCCTGTCCGGCGGCGGTTTGGGTCAGATTGAGCCCCAGGCTGGATGCGTCGATCAGCACATTGCCGGCCTGGCCGGCAACCCGGCTGGAAATCTGCAAGCTGTACGGATTGACCGACGAGCCGTTGTCGAACAGCGACGCGCTGGCGCCGGCGCCCGAGGCGTTGATCTTGTTGATCAGGTCCTGGATCGTGTCGGTGGACGACACCGAGATGGTCGTGACGGTGCTGCCATTGATGGTCTGCGTGGGCTGGCCGCCGATGGTCGAAGTCGTGGCGGCCGCGACCAGGTGCAAATCGGCGGCGGTCGAGTTGTTGCCGTCGGTCACTTTGAGCGTTCCGCTGCCGTGAGCCGTGTCGGTCAGCAGGATGCCGTTGCCGGCGCCATTGATGCTGGCCGTGACGCCCAGTCCCAGGCTGTTGATCGCCGTGATTACGTCGCCGATCTTGGTTTGATTCGGCCCGAGGGTCACCTGAGCGCTCGCGCCGTTGGTGCCGGTGATCGTGAACGATCCCTGGGCGACGCCCTGTCCGCCGTTGAGGCTGGCGAGCGTGGTGTTCTCGCTCACGGTTTGCAGGTTCAGGTTGCCGCTGTTGACGCTCGATTGGGCAGCGTTGACGGCGATCTGCAGTTTTTCGGCCGTGCCGCTCGAGTCGCCGTCGGCCACGATCAGGTTGCCGCTCGTCGAGCCGGTGGTGTCGGAGAGCGCGATGCCGTCGCGGGCCGAATTGATCGAGGCCTGGATGCCGATGCCCGCCTGGTTGATGTCATGGATCACGTCGGCCACGGTCTGGGCGCCGGAAAGGTCGACGCTGGCCGTGGCGCCGCTGCGGTCGGTGAGTTGGAGCGTGCCGAGCTGCCCCAGTCCTTGCCCGCCGTTCAAATTGCGCAGCAGCGTGCTATCCAAGCCGGCGAGCAGGGGAGAGCCGGTGATCGTGCTGCCGCTGGCAGCGACGTTCAGCCCGAGATCCTCGGCGGCCTGCGAGTTGTTCAGGTCGGCGACCGAGAAGGTTCCCGCGCCGCTGGTCAGGTCGGTCAGCTGGATGCTCTGTCCGTCGGACGAGATCGCGGCCTTGAGCTTGCCCGGGTCGGCGCTGTTGAGCGCGCTCAGGACTTGCCCGAGCGTGGTGACCGTCGTGCCGGGAGACGGCTCGATGATCGCGCCGCCGGAAGTGGTTGCGGTGTCGCCGGTGCTGACCAGCCCGGTTCCGTCGGAGCCCGGGGCCGTGGCCGCGGTAAAGATCTGGCTGGCGGCGGGGTCGTTGTTGAGGGCGTTGATCACGTCGTTGGCCGTGCTCGTGCCGGCGGCGATCTGAAAGGTCAGAGTCTTGCTGGTCGAGTCGTAGGCCACGGTTTCGTGGCCCGCGGTGATCGAAGGATTGTCGACGAAATTAACCGCCACGCCGTCGTAGGCAGAGCCGCCTTGGACGGCGGTGAATTTGATCTTGGCATTGGCCGACAGGGACGAGGTCGTGGCGGTCGACGGCGGTCCGGCGGTCACGGTCGAATCGGCGACATTCACCAGGCCCGTGCCGTTGCCGCCGTTGCCGGTGCTGGCGGTGAACAACGCCCCGACCGTCGAGTTCTGCTTGAGCGCGGCGATGATGTCGTTGGCCGTGGTGTTGCCGGCGCTGATATGAAACTGCAGGATCTTGTTCGTCGAGTCGTACGAAACGGTTTCGTGCCCCGCCGTGACCGAGTTGTCGTTGACGAATTCGACGGCCACGCCGGCGTAGGCCGAGCCGGCGTTGGCGGCCGTGAACGTCAGGGCGGCGTTCTTTCCGGCGGCGGCATCGGTGGTGCCGGCGGCCAGCGTGCCGATCGTGGGCAGCTGATTGAAATCGACGGTCGCGCTGGTGCCGTCGGCGAGGCTCACCTGCAGGTCGGGCAGGGCATAATTGAACTGCACGCCGATGCCCTGGTTGAGCGCCGAGAGCGGCAGGTCGTTGAACAGGGACAAGACACCCGATCCGGTCGCCGTCTTGGAGGCGGCGTTGATGTTCGCCAGCCCCAGCGAGGCAGCCGTGGTGCCGCCGTTGACTTCGCTCACCTGGAGGTTGCCGGCCGTCTGGCCGGTGTTGTCCGTCAGGACGAACGAGTTGCCCTGAGCGCTGGCGGTGACGTGTATCGAGGTCGTGTTGTTGATGTCGTTGATCACGTCGTCGACCGACCGGGCCTGGCTCAGGTCGACGACGGCCGAGGCGCCGCTGCGATCGGTAATCTGAATCGAGCCGGGCACGAAGCCCTGGCCCTGATTGAGCAGGTCCAGGCTGACGCCGTTGTTCAGAAAGCCGCCGTACTGAATCGTTAGCGAGCCGGCGCCGAGCGGCGCGGTCGTGCTGCTGAAGTTCGAACTGGAATATTGCTGGGCCTGAGTCTGGCGAATCGGGGTGTACTGGTAGGTGCCCGGGGCAACCGTGCCGGTCGACGCTGCCGAGAGCGCGCTCGAGTTGCTGCTGGTCAGACTTTGATTGTTGTACAGGCTGGTTGCGGCCAATCCGTTGGAGGTGCTTTGCAGCACGGCCAGATAGGCTTCCAGCTGGGTGTAGGCCGTTTGCTGGGCCTGGAGCGTGGCATTTTGAGCGGTCAGCTGGTCGCGCGGCTTCGCTTCGATAGCCAGCAGCGAATTGACCAGCGACTGGATATTCAGACCGGAAATCAAGCCGGTCGTGGACGAAACCGTGCCAAAGTTCGTCGACGAAAGCGGCACGACCTGCGTGGTGCTGCCGGTCGAACTGGACGTGGATGGAATGGACGACATGAGCTTACACCGCCGGCCGGCGGGCGCGTGCCTGCAGTGCTATCGCGGGCGCAAAGAGGTGGCCTTCTTCGATCTGTACTCGGCACGGACTTGTCGGCAGATTGAAAAATTCTTCCGCCAACCGCTCGATCGGGCTCGACCAGTCCCCCTCTTCGTCGGGACGGATCACCCGCACCGCCGGATACCACACCACGCGGCCCTCGTGAATCAGCCACGGCCAGCTAGTGGTGCGGGCAAACAGCCCCCAGGCCGGCGTGCCCAGGGCGCCCGCCAGGTGCAGATTGATGTCTCCCACGGCAATGACCGCGTCGAGGGCCGCGATCAAGGCGGCACGCTCGTTGACGTCGGACAATGTGTCGCCGCCAGGCACTTCGTGAACCCGGCCGCCCGCTGCTCGGCATGCGGCCAGCTCGGTTGCCACGTCGCCCGGCTGCAAGGCAACAAACTGGGTCCGGGCATCCTCGACTAGCGGCAGCCAATGTCCCAGCGGCACCCAGCGCCGCAGCCGGTCGAGCGGCGTTTGGCCGACGCGCCAGGCGATGCCCACCTTGCGCCCCGGGCCAAGCTCTTCCAGGCGGCGCCGCCAGACCGCCACGCGCAGGGGATCGGCCCGCAGATAGTCCGAGCGGGGCGGAAAGTCGGCGAGCGCCCTGCGCAGATGGCCCGGCAGATTGCCGGCGGGCGTCTGCACGTCGATCGTCAAACCAGCCGGCGGGCGCCAGAGATGTTCGCAGTTCCGCGCCACTCCAAACACCTTCGCCGTGGCGAACGAGCGGGCAAAGAGCGGTGCCAGCCGCGGATCACACGTGATGGCGACCTGTCCGGCCCGCGCCACCAGATCCGGCAGGCACGTGGCAAATACGATCTCCTGCTCAATCGACTGTTCGCCGTGGATCAGGATCGTGCGGTCGGCCAGCGACGAACCGTCCCACGCCGGTTGCGCGAAAAAGGTGCGGGCCGGGCGCTGTCCGGGCAGCGCCAGCGCCACTGATACTCTCGCCAACCCGCTGCGAATCGGCCGAGTTCCAGGCAACCCAGGGCCCGATTCATGTGCGCCGCGGCAGAATTCGGATCCACGGCGAGCGCCCGATCGTACAGCGCGAGGGCTTCTGCGGTGCGGCCCTGTTCTTGTAAGACCAGGCCCAGGTTGTTGAGCACCAGCACGGTCTGGCCGTCGATCGCCAGCGCGCGGCGGTAACTGATTTCGGCTTCGGCGAGCCGCCCCTGATTTTGCTCGAGCTGGGCCAATTGCACGGCAACCGGCAAATTGTCGGGTTCGTCGGCCGCCGCCGCATGCAAGGCGGCGATGGCCTCGTCGCTGCGGCCCAGGTTGTCGAGCGCCAGCGCACGGGTATAGCGGGCCAGCAGATATTCCGGCCGGACCGCCAGCGCCCGATCGCACGCGGCCAGGGCCTCGCCGGCCAGGCCGTCGTCCAAAAGCAGCCGGGCCAGTGCCTGTTGGGCTTCCGCCAGGGCCGGATCGAGCCGGATGGCTTCGCGCAGCGAGGCGATGGCTTCGTCGGGACGAAAGAGCTGGGCGAGCGTCTTTCCCTGTCCCAGCCAGGCCTCGGCCGAGTCCGGAAACCGCTGCACGATCTGCTGGAACGTGGCCAGGGCATCGGCGAACTCCCCCGCGTCGCGCAGGCTGCCGGCCAGGTGCAGGGTGGTCGCCGCCGAATCGTCGCCGGCCGCTAATGCCCGGCGCAGCGAGCTGACGGCCAATTGGATGCGTCCGGTCTGGCGGGCCAGCAGGCCCAACAAGCGCTGAGCCTCGATATTGCGCGGTAAATGATTGAGGACCTCGCGATAAATCTTCTCGGCCTGCTCAAGCTCGCCCGCCTGATGATGGGCCAGCGCCTGGGCCAGTGCGGCCGGAACGGCCTGGGCGGAGAATTGTTCCGCGTCGAGGATGCCGCGCAGCAGCCCTTCGTTCGCGGGGCGCACGGCACTGGGCGGCATCGCCGGGGTCGCGACGGTCGACCGCCTGGATTCGGTCGCGCTCGCAGGCTCGATGCCGCGGCTGCGCATTTGGGAAACCAGATCAGACCGCAAGCGCTGAAACACATCGCTCCAACCGCCCGAAAATCGCTGGCGATAGAGCCGCACGCTGGAATACCAAGGGCTGGTCGAGCCGGCAATCTGCCACCGCCAGCCAGGCACGGGTGGCAGGACGGCCCAAGCCGGCACGCCTAGCGCGCCGGCCATGTGGACTGTGGCGTTGCCGACGGAGACGACCAGATCGAGCGCCGCCGTCTTGGCGGCAAAGTCGTCCAGGTCGACCAGGGGATCTCCGGCGGCAAAGTCGTGAATTTCGACACCCAGCTCGCGCCGCGCAGCGGCGAGTTCGTCGATCGTGTCGCCGTATTGCAGGTTGATCCAGTGCACCGGGGCCAGGTTTAACAGCGGCAGCCACTCGACCAGGCCGGTCGTGCGCTTGCGGCGTTCGGTGGGCCGGCCGCCGGTGCGCCACGAGATACCCACCTTGAGCCCCGTGCCCAGCGCTGCATAGCGCTCGCGCCAGGCGTCGATCGCGCCCGGGTCGGCCGACAGATAGCGCTCGCGCTGTGGAAAGTCGGCCCCGCCGCGGCGCAAGTACAGCGGCACGCTGCCGGCCGGAATCTGGTAGTCGACCGGACGCTCGACGGCCCGCGGCGTCCAATCGCGCACCCGCCGATAGCCGTAGACGGTGGCCCGGGGAAAAGAGCGGGCAAACAGCTTTTCGAGCCGAGGATCGCAGATCAGCACACAGTGGGCCGCTTGGGCGATCAACTCATCGTAGCACGAGGCAAACATGACCTCATCGCCGACTCCCTGCTCGGCATGGATCAGCAAGGTCCGGCCGGCCAGGGGAGATCCGTCCCAGCGGGGCTGCGGGTAGCGATCGAAGAACACTTCGCCCGCCTCCTGACGCCATTCGTGTTCGGGCCAGGCGTGGGCGAAGTCGCCTTGCAGCAGGTAGGTGTGGGCGAGATTCCAGTGCGCTTTCGGATTGGCCGGATCGAGTCCGAGCGAGGCCTGATAAGCGGCCACGGCCGACTCCAGGTGTCCTAACGAACGCTGGATGTTGCCCAGGTTGTAGTGTGCCTTGGGGCAGGTCGGGCGCAGCTGGATCGCGCGCAATGCCCAGGGCAGGGCTTCGCCGAAGCGTTCTTGTTGCTCCAGCACGGCGGCCAGGTTGAGGGCAGCTTCCTGAAAGTCCGAATTGAGCTGGAAGGCCCGGCGGTAATCGTCGATCGCCCCCTCGGCAGCGCCCTGGCGATAGCGCGTCAGGCCGCGCTCGAAATAGAACACCGGATTTTCCGGGGCCTGGCGCAGGGCCTGGTCAAGCCATTCGAGCGCCCGGTCGAAATCGCCGGCATCGCGGGCCAGTACGCCCAGCATTCGCAGGCAGTCGAGATCCAGCGGGTCGGCACTCAGGATTTCGCGGCAGACCGCTGCGGCCTGCTGCGGCTGGTCCCGGTCGTACAGTGCAACGGCGTCGGCAAATGTCGGCCTGGAAGCGCTCATGTGCCACCTGTCCAGCAGGGCGCCGAATCGGGTCCGGCGGTGCTTGGTCCAGAAATCTCTACGATCGGTAGCGGCACCGATGGTCCCGGTATGACGCTGGCTTGCTCCAGTGCCGCGCGGGCAGCCAGGAAGTTCTTGTCTAGCGCGAGCGCCCGCTCGAACTCGGCGCAGCTTTCCTCGCGGCGCCCCAAGTCCGCCAGCACGAGCCCCAATTCGTATCGCAGTTCCGGCCGCTCCTGCACGGACAGCGCCCGAGCAATTGCCTCAAGCGCCGGCTGGCTGCGGCCGGAGCGTCGACAAAGTTGTGCGAGCAGCCACAGCCCGTGGACCTGGCGCGGGGCAAGGCACAACACTGCCTGGACGGCCGATTCGGCCTCGGTAAAACGCCCGGCCGCGAAATGCCGGTCGGCGGCGGCCAAGGCGGCCCGCATGTCGGTGACATCCGCGGCCGCGCGCGGCCCCGGAGCGGCGACGGGCGGCGCAGAGCGCTGGACGGCGCAGAGGCGTCGGGCATGGCCGGCCGATCGCGGCTGCCGAGCGCAGGACCCGCGGGGCCGAGCCGGCTCGCGGCCAGCTTTCGCAAATCGTCGGCCAGGTGGCCGAAGACCGGCTCCCAGTTGCTGGCTTGTGCTTGCCGCACCAGGCGCACGCTCGTGTACCAGAGCGACTGCTCGCCGGTCAGTCCCCATCGCCAGTTGGGCACCTGCGGCAGAACGGCCCAGGCCTGGACCCCCAGTGCGCCGGCCAGGTGCACCGTGGCATTGCCGACCGAAATCACCAGGTCGAGGGCCGCCAGCCGGGCGGCAAAGCCGTCGAGATCGATGAGTGGATCGCCGTCGGCCCAGTCGTGGATCGTGACCCCGCAGTGCGCATCGGCCCAGGCGCGCTCCTCGGTCGTGTCGCCGTATTGCAGGTTGATCCAATCGATTCCGGGCACGGCCAACAGCTGCCGCCATTGGGCCAGATTGGTCGAGCGCTTGCGGTGTTCGGCCGGCTGGCCGCCTGCGCGCCACGAAATGCCGACGCGCAGCGCACCGGGCAGACCGCGAAAACGAGTCCGCCATTGGTCGACGAGGACCGGATCGGCGGAAAGGAACTTTTCCCGCCGCGGGAAGTCGGCCGCCCGGCGGCGAAAGAACCGCGGCACGCTGCCGGCCGGCACTTGCCAATCGACGTCGCCGGCCAGTCCGATCGGGCGATGATCTTTGCGCCGTTCGAAGCCGATCACGCTGGCGGCGGGAAACGACCGGCGAAACAGGGGTGCCAGCCGCGGATCACAAACCAGCGCGCAGTGCCGGGCCCGGCTGAGCAGCTCGTCGAAGCAGGACGCGAACAGGATTTCGTCCCCCACGCCTTGTTCGGCGTGGACCAAGAGCACCGTGCCTTCGAGCGGAGCGCCGTTCCAGCGCGGATAGGGATAGGGGTCGAACGTCACCCGGCCGGCCCGATCGCGCCATTCAAAGTGTTCCCAGCCGCGCTCGAACTGCCCTTGCACGAGCAATGCCAAGGCCAGGTTCCAATGGGCGACGGGCAAATCGGGATTGAGCCGGACGGCTCGTTCGAGGCATGCGGTTTGGCCGGCAACATCCCCCTGATTGTGCAGGGCTTCGCCCAGGTTAATCAGGGCCTGCGGACAGTCGGGCGAGTGTTCCAGGGCCCGGCGGGCCATTTGCTCGGCGCTCGTCCACTGCTGCAATTCGCAGTACAGGCCGGCCAGATTTGTCCAGGCGGCCGCCAGATGCGGGTCGACGATGACGGCCTGATGATAGGCGTCGGCGGCGTCGCGCGGCCGCTGGTCCAAACGGAGCGTAATGCCCAGCTGCAGCCACAATTCCGCGGCGCCGAGTCCGCCGGAGTTTTGCAGCGCGGAGCGGAGCAGCCGCTCGGCGTCGGCGAATTGGCCGGCCTGACGGGCGATTTTGGCCAATTGGGCCGTGGCGGGCACGTCGTGCGGCGCGGCCACCAGCAGCTGGCGGCACACTTCGGCAGCGGCCGCCAGATCGCCTTGTTTGGCCAGCAGGCGGGCGGTGGCAAGGCGTTCGTCTGTCGACATCGGGGGCCAAAACAGCAGCGGAATGAAACGGGGCGCGGCGGCCCCCTTCGTCCATGTTCGGCTGGGGCGGCCGGTCGGCTGTGGGAAAAACCGGCATTTTCGTTACTGATTCGCCGATCCGACAACTCGACTGCCCGCGCCGGACCAAAAAAAACCGCCGGCTTTGCCCTCGAGGACAAAGCCGGCGGTGGAGGTTGCTAGCGTGAGTGAGCCTGCTGGTTTACTTGAGCAGGTTCAGCACGTTTTGCGGATTGTGGTTGGCGATCGACAACACCGTGGTGCCCGACTGAACCAGGATTTGGGCCCGGGTCAGGTTAGCGCTTTCGACGGCGAAGTCAGCGTCCTGGATATTGCTTTGGGCGCTGGTCAGGTTCGAGAGCGTGTCTTGCAGGGTGTTGATGTTGGTCTGCAGCGTGGTTTGCTGGAACGCACCGAGCCGACCTTGCAGGCTGGTCACCTGATCGATCACTTCGGCGATCACGTTACCGGCTCCGTTCACGTTGTTGGCCAGCGACAGAGAGCCGCCGGATTGCAGTTCGTAGAGCGTTCCATCGACGCCGCCCAGGTTGGCGGTGCTGACGCTCTGGATGCCGAGGCGAGCCTGCTCGTTGGACACGACGTCCGGTCCGAGCTGGAACTGGGCCCCGCCGCCCGTGATGGCGAAGTTGAACGAGGAACCGTTGGTCAGGCCGCTATCGACCGAGAAGTTCAGGTTCAAGGTCGGCGTGTCGAGCGAGACCTGCAGCCCGTTGCCGGTGGCTTGAATGCCGTTGATGGTGGCCGAAACGTCCGTGCCCGTGCTGCGGGTCGAGGTGGCGTTCGTGCTGTCGGTGGTGTTGAACGAGCCGCTCAAGGCTTGGACCGAGACGAAGCTCTGTGAGCCGTAGTTCTGCGACGTGAACACCAGGTTGCCGCCGCTAATCGAGGCGTTGACTCCGGTGGCACTGGAGACCGCGTTGACGGCCGACTCGATTTGGCTGTTCGTGGCCCCGCTGGCGAAATTGAACACGTTGTAGCCGTTGTTGCCGCCGACTTGCAGCACCAGGCTCGAAGTCAGCGTGCCGCCCGAGTAGGTCAACTGGCCTTGGGTGGCCTGGGCGTCGATTTTCACGCCGACATTGACCTGACTGGCCGTGCCGAAGTTGGCCTGGTTGATATTCAGGTTGCTGATGTTGTTGGTCGCCGTGCCGCCGCTTGTCGCGCCGGTAGTCGTACCGCCGGTGAGCGTGCCAGTGCCGGTTCCGGCTGCGGTGAAGACCGCCGCGACGGCGGTGTTGGCGTTGATCGCGCTCACCACGTCGGCCGCGGTGCTCGAGCCGCTGGCGATGTTGACCGTCAGCGTGTTGTTGGTGGCCGAGTAGGAGGCCGTTTCGCTGCCGGCCGTGCCGCCGGAGACGAGCACGACATTGGTGTTGTTGTAGCTCGTGCCGCCGTTCACCGCGGTGAGCGTGAACTGGTTGCTGTCGGCGCCACCTGAAGTCGAGGCCGAGGTGCCGGTGGCCACATTGCCGGCCCCACCTGCGGCGGTGAACACCGCGGCGGCACCCGCATTGCCGTTGATGGCCGTGGCCACTTGAGCTGCGGTGGCCGTCGAGCCGGAGGCGACCGTAACGGTCAAGCCGCCCGAGCTGGCGCCGCTGAAGGCGACGGAGATGGCCGATCCGGCGCTGGTCGCACCGCTGGTCGTGGCCTGGATCTGGACGTCGTAGCCGTTCGCGGCGGCGCCCGTGGCATTGGCCGTAACGGTGACAGCCGAGGTGCCCGTGCCAACCGTGGTCGAGGCCGTGGCGGCCGCCTGGGCGCCAACCGTGCCGGTGGCTGCAGTGGTCTGCTGGCCGGCCGTCGTGGTGATGAAGTTCAGGCTGCCGTTTAGCAACTGCTGGCCGCCGAACGTGGTCGAGTTGGCGATCTGATCGATGGCCTGCAACGACGAGTCGACCTGCAACTGGTTGGCGGCGACCTGGGCCTGGCTCAGGGCGCCGGTGTTGGCCGATTGCGACACCAGGCCGCGAATGTTGTCGAGCAGCGTGCTCACCTGGCTCAGCGCGCTATCGGCGGTCGCGATCAGCGAATTCGCCTGTTGGCTGTTGCTGATGCCGGTGTTCACACCGATGATGTCCGACTGCAAGTCTTGCGAGGCGATCAAACCGGCCGGGTTGTCCGCACCACTGTTGATCTTCAGACCTGTGCTCAAGCGGGTGAGCGCGGTGTTCAATTGGTCGTTCGCTCGAGACAGATTCGTCTGTGCAATGAGCGAACTGACGTTGGTATTGATTACAGTCATGCCGGACACCCCTCCAGATTTCTATTAGGTAATGGTTTCTTCAGGCCCTGCCGGAATTAGGGGAGTCATTCGCTCCGGACGCGGCCTGCGGTTTGATTGGTTCAAAATTGAAGACGAACTTCGGATCGGGCCTCGTCGGGCGGACAGGGCCGCCAATTCTCGTTGCGTTTCGGTCTTGATCGTGGGGGTCGCGGCAGTGCTGTAACCGGCTGTAATAAACGTCAAACGTTCGCTCGTGCCACTCGGCACCGGAAAGATGCGATTCTCGGGGGGCGGGACGCGTGCGCTCGCGCCGCCCCCGGGAAAGTCTTCCCTTTGACTACGAAGGAGTATCGACCCGGTGCTTTGGGTGCTTTAGGTAATCTAGGTGTAAAAGTTTTTTGTTCTTCGCCGACGGGCTGCGACAACCGATACCAATCCGCCGGTCGTGCGGCCTGGGCCGCTTTTGTGGCCACCCACAGTCCAGCGACGGCTTTAGGGGGGTCAGCCTTCCTTTGTGGGCCGGCCGGGAGCCGGGGCGGGTTTGCCCAGGCCACGCGTGTCTTTGGGCTCGAGGCGACTGGCGCGAACATTCTCCCGTTGGATCGCCTCGTACACCTCCTGCCGATGCACGGGGATCTCGGTCGGGGCGTTGATGCCCAGCCGGACCTTGTCCCCGCGAATGTCGACGATCGTGACGACAATGTTGTCGCCAATCATGATGCTCTCGTCGCGCTGTCTCGACAGGACAAGCATCGGGGTGCTCCTTTGTTCATCAGCCGGCACGCGCCGACGGATTGCTGTCCGGAAAGTGGCGGGGCGTTCCGGAGGTTCATCCGCGGGCCAGCCCTGGGGCGGGGAGGCCACAAGCGGAAGGGGTTTTTGTGGGGTGGTTCTAGCGGTGAGTCCCGGCGGGCGCCGGGTGCGGGCAACGTATTGTCAGGGCAGCCGGATCACGGGCTATGCAGCCCAGGGGTCGGCCGGTACGGGTGGCGTGGCTGTCAGGCAGTCTTCTTCAGCAGGGCGGGTTCGTTCGACAGCTCGAATTGGACCGGATACTCGTTGCTTACGACAACTTGTCGGCCCAATCGGCGATCGAGATTCAACAGCAGCGGGGCTTTCAGGTTCAACGTGATCGAATGTTCGTTCTTGCCGACGATGACCAGAACTTTGGCATCCCGCCCGTGCAGGATGTCCAACGGTGCCAGGTCGGCGCGAACCAACCGCACCTGGTAGTCGGGAACGAATCGCCGGGGCGTGACGACGGCCAGGGCCACTTCCGGCCGGGAAGTGCTTTGCAGCCATCCCAGTGCGTCGTTGCCGGCGTCGGCCAGCAAGACCCAGTAGCGGCAATCCTCCAATCCCGCTAATCCAGCGGGAAAGTGCAGGATGTCCTCGGCCTCGATAGCCACGCTGGCAAATCGTGTGGTTTGGATGTCCATTCCTGTAACGCCTATCTTCCTTGAGGAACTCATATCGCTTATCGGCCGCAGCTTGCCCCAAAAACCAGCAAAATCATCCGCCTTGAAAGCGCTGCTCGATCACAAATAGTTAAGCAGCGTCAATTTGGAGATGATGGCGGTAGTTTGCAGCGCGGCCTGAAACGCGGTTTGCCGCGACGTCAGGTCAGAAATGGCTTTTGTCAGGTCGACGTCCTGATTCTGCGAGAGCTGGGCCTGGAGCGTCGTGGAGTTGTTCTGCAGGTTGGTCAAGCTGCTGGAGAGCGTCTGCTCGCGGACGCCCAGTTCGCTTTGCGCGGTGCTTACGCGGCTGCTATCCTGCGTCAACAGCGCCGTCGTTCGCTGGATTTCCGGCTGGTTGTCGGTCGTGAGCGCCTGTTGCAGACGCACGAGCGTGTTGAAGACGCCCGAGACTTCCAACGGATTGGGATCGCTCCCGGTAATCGTCGCCGTGCCGCCGGCGACCGTGGCCGGCGCGCTGGTGGTGCTGCCGCTGGGAATCAGTCCCAATTGCTGGGCGGCCTGGCTGGAGTTCTGGGTCACCACCTGAAATGTGCCACCGCCGCTGTTGGCGGTGGTCAGCTCGATGCCGTTGCCCGTCGTCGACAGTTGGGCCGTGATCTGGTTGGCCGGATTCTGATTGTTGGGATCGTTGTTGATCAGGTTCAGCACGTCGCCGACCGTTTGCGCGCCGGTCAGCGAGATCGACAGCTGCGAACCGTCGGGCCGATCGATGACGAAGTCGGTCGTGCCGCCGCCGATGGGGCTGACGCCGAGGCCGTGATTCAAATCGCTCAGGCTCGTCAATGCGGTCAAGCTGCGGACGCCCAACTGGGCGGCCGTCGCCCCGCCGTTTTCTCCGACGGAGAAATCGGCGCCGCTCAGGGTGGACTGAATGTTGATGCCCGTCCCTTGCGAATTGATCGAAGCGACGGCGCCGGCGCCGGCCCCGTTGATCGAGTTGAGCAGGTCTTGAACCGTCTTGTCGCCGGCGAAGCTGATATTGTAGGTATCGCTGCCGGACTGGATTTGCAAACCGGAAGTATCCAGGGCCTGCCCGCTGCCGCCGCCAGTGACCGCAGTGGAGGTCGGGTCGATCAGCCCTTCGCCGGCCACTGGGGCGCTCGTAGTGTCTTCGGGGACCAGACTGGCCTGAAACAAGGCGCCGGCCGCGGGATCATTGTTCAGTGTGCGGACGATGTCGTTGGCGTTGGTGAACCCGGCGGCAATTTGGAACGTTAGGGTCTTGCTGGTCGAATCGTAGGCGACGGTTTCGTTTCCCTCGGAAATGGCCGGGTTGGCGACGAACGAGACTGCGACGCCGTTGGCCTCGGTGCCGGGTGTGGCGGCGGTAATCTCCAGGTCGTTGTTGGCACCTGGCGAGACCAGTGTTGCCGCGGCGCGCGTGCCCAGGATGTCGTTCAGGGGGGTCGTCAGCGTGAGCTGGGGATTCAGGTCGCTGCCGGTGACTTGGGTCGAAACGATCTGCGTTTGCAGGATTCCCAGGTCGGCAGCCGTGGTTCCACCGCCCACCTCATTGATGGTCAGATTGCCGCCTCCGGCCGCGTCCAGCGAGACATTCAGTCCGGTCGGCGTGATGTCGACGGTTACCTTACGGCCTGCCGGCGGGTTGGCTTCGATCAGTTGGGCGACGTCGCCGACCGTCGACGCGCCGCTCAGATCGATGGTGCTGGTGTGCGAGCCGTCGCTGATCGAGATGCTGCCGGCGGCGATGCCCTGCCCGCCGTTCAATTCGGCGAGGGGCGTGTTGGCGGTGACGACGGGGTTCAGGTCGGAGGTTCCCTGAACGCCCGGCGAAAGGGTACCGAAGACCGCATTGCCGTCGACGTTGGTCGAGAACAATTGATTGAGGTCCGAGTAGCTCGACTGCGAATTCTCGTTGCCGTTGTACTGGACGTAGCCATTGTTAATTGAGAACGGAGGCGTGGTCGTGTCGGAGCCGCCGAACAGGTATCGGCCGTCGAACTGCTGATTGCCGATGTCTATCAGCTGGCTGATGGTCTGGGCGACCTGGTCGGCGGCAGCCTGACGCTGCGAATTGGTGGCCGTGGTGCCGGAGACACTCAGCGCCAAGCTCTGGATGTTGCTGATCGACGAAAAGATATTCGACAACGTCGAGTCTGTGGTGGACAGGATGGCCTGGTTGGACTGGACGTTGGTCTGAAACTGGGTATTTTGGGCGATGATCTGCTTCAGTTGCAAGGCGCTGGGCCGCCGAGGGATTGTCGCTGGGGACCGTCAGGGCCTGGCCGGAGCTGATTTGGGTTTCCAGATTGACCAGGTCGGTCTGGTCGCTTTCCAGCTGGCTCACCAGGCGCTGGTTGACCGTCAGGTCGCTGACTCGCGTGGACGGGATAGGCAGGATCGTGGACATGGCAGGCGGGATGGGTGGGCTTAGAGGTTGACGAGCGTATCGAACAGCGTGTTCAAGACCGAAATGAACTTGGCCGACGCTTCGTAGGTTTTTTGATAGGTCAGCAGATTGATGGTTTCTTCGTCGATGCTGACGCCGCTGACGGCGGTGTTCTGGCTGGCCAGCGAGGCCTGCAGCGTGCTCGCCCCGTTGGCGTTGGACGTGGCCACCGAGGCCGCCTGCGAGATTTCGTTCACGAGATTGCCGTGCAGATCCGAGATCGAGTCCCCGTTCTGCGACGCCAAGGGCGTATTTAGAAACCCGGCCAGCTCCACGGCGTTGTTCGTATCCTGACCGATGCCGCCCTGGCTGGCCGCGAACTTGCTCGGGTCGCTGGCCAGGGTCTGGCTGACGCCAATATCAAAGGCGTTCGTGCCGCTGAAAAAGGTATTGATGCCGATGGCGGCGAGAAACCCGCTGGTATCGTTGCCGAAAGCGATTTGCTGGTCCGCGCCGGTGCTGGTGATGGTCAGTTGGCCCTGGCCGTTGATCGACGCAGATACGCCGCTGACCTGGTTAAGCTGGTTGGCGACGCTCGCCAGCGTGCTGTCGGTGTCCAATCCGTTGAGGTCGACGCGGATGTTGCTGGTTTGCGTCAGCCCGGTCTTGGTGTTGTAGACCTGGATCTGGAACGAGCCGTTCGCGGGCGTGAATGGCAGCCCGGCGGCGTCGAGCGGTTCAGTAGCGTTGTCCACGCCGTGCTCGCTGGTCACGCTCTGGTAGCCGGTGAGCCCCTGCCCCGAGGCGTAAACCTTGTTGAATTCGTTGGCCAGCGTGCCTGCGAAGCCGTTGAGTTGGTTGAGAAAGCCCCCCAGGATCGTATCGCGCGAGGCCACGAGCCCGGCAACCTGGCCTGTGCCCAGGGCCAGAGGGCCATTGGTTCCCTGCACGGTCAACGTGCTGACGGTCGAGCCGAGATTCGTGCTCTGGGTGACGTTGACGTGGTGGGTTTCGCCGTTGAAGACCAGGTAGTCGCCGCCCGCGTAAACCGTGACTTCGCCGTCGCTTTGGGTCTTGACGTTGATATTGATCAGGTTAGACAGGCTGCTGAGCGCCGTTTGGCGTTGGTCGGTCAGGCCGACGGCGGCGTTGTTGGGGTCGCCCCCCGTGGTGTTGGCGATTTGCGTGTTTAGCGTGGCGATCTGATCGACCAGCGAATTGATGTCGGAAGCGCTGCTGGCCACCTGCGAGTCGAGATTGTTTCGCGACTGCTGCACCTGCTGGGCCAACTGGTTGATGTCGCCGGCCAGGGTTTGTCCTTGCAGCACGGCCAGGTTGCGGGTGGCGACGTCGCTGGGCGAATTCAGGACGTTATTGACGCTGGAAAAGAAGTTCGTCAGGTCGGTGTTGATGCCGGTGTTGCCCAGCTCGTTCATCAAGCTTTGCAGCTGCTGATAGGTTTGCTGCTGGACGGCCGCGCCGGCCGCGGTCGAATTGGCGTCGCGCAGCTCCTGTTCGATGAACTGATTGACCTGCTGGGTGATGCCCGAGACCTCGACCCCCGTCCCCTCGACGACATTGCCGATCCGGGTGCCGGGGGCCGTGACGTAATTGACGGTCTCGCGGATGTAGCCGGGCGTGTCCGCATTGGAAATATTCTGCCCAGTGACCTGCAAGCCGATCTGCGTGGCCTGCAGCGAATTGCCGGCGAGCTGGATGGAGCTGAGAAGCGACATGGGATCTGCGGGCCCTATTCTGCCCGGGCGTTCTGGATCGGCTCGAGGATGTGACGAATCGCTTCAACGGTTGATTGCGGCACTCCAGGCGAGCGCTCTGCGACCGGTCGCCACCTTTACAACCGGCGGCTGCCGGACTTTGCAAGCATGCTTTCAGGCGGCCTGATCCACCAGCGCGCCGCCGGTGCGCAACGACTCTTCTCTTCCATATGTCGGCTTTGGCTTTCCGCCGGTCGCGATTATCTCCAGCAAGCGAGTCAGGTGAATCAGGCTCCGCTGGACGAAAACCCAGCTGGCAAAGCTGGTGTGCTTGAGCAGCTGAGCCCGCTTCGCGGCTTCGCTTACGCGCGAGGGCAGTTGCCCGCGCTGGGCCGCTGGCAGCGAGAGTGCCAGCGTGCGCAAGCTGTCGGCCGGGCGGCTCTCGCTGGCGGCCCGGGCGAGCAGTTCGGCCCGGCGGTCGTGGCAATTCTGCAGCCGCGCGATGAGCGCTTCGCCGGCCGCTTCGAGCTCGTCGAGCCGTGCGACGTCCATGCGCATCAGCAAGTCGCGCTTCTCGGCCAGAAACGCCAAGAGCTCGTCCTGCACGCTCATCAAGTCGTTGAGCAGCGCGGCCAATTCGGATTCCCAGTCGGATGTCATAGCGTGGGGGCTTTCCAGGTAGTTTGAAAATCAGGCCCGTGTCGGCGTCGCGATCTCGGGGGCGGCGGCTGAGGTCGCCCGTCGCCAGATGGCCGGCGCGGCCGCTGGGGACCATTCACCCGTCAGGTTCCATTCATCGAGCCGGTGCTGGAGGCGCCCGCTGGCGCAAGGAGCATGTCGGCGCCGTTATTTGTGTTGCAGTGCGAACAGTTCGAACATCGGGCCGGCAAAGCTGGGGGGCGCGGTGCTGGCCAGGTTTTGCGAAATCACCTGGTCGAGTTGGCCGCGGAAGATTTCCTCGGCCCGGCCGCCGTCGAAGTACGCCGGCTTGCCGACCGTCTTGCGCATCGAGCTGAGCATCTGGCCGTAAAACGTTTCGCCCAGGAACTCGTCGAACGACTTGCGCATTTCGTTCTGGCCCTGCCCCTTGCCTTGCAGGCGGCTGGCTGCGTCCGTGGGCGAGTTGGCCAGCGTGGCTTGCAGGGAAGCGGCCGGTGAAGATTGGATTTGCATGACGGTCGTGCTCCGTGTTATTCGATGATCAGCGAGCCGTGCAGCTTGCCGTTGCGTTCGAGTCCTTTGATGATGTCGATGATGTCCTCGGTGGGCACCTTGACCGCGTTGAGCGACTCGACCAGCGACTTCAGCTTGGCGGTCGAGTTGTGCTCGACATCCAGCGGCACAAACCGGCTGGCCGTGGTATTGTCGCCGGTCTCGACGACGATGTTCTTGTGCGTGACCACCACCGAGCCGATCTCCACGTCGCCGCCGATGACCACGCTGCCGGTCTTCTCGTTGATCACGACCCGGGCTTCGGCGTGCGGCTCGAGCGTGGGCAGGCTGAGCACCTGCGAGACGAACAGCACCGGATCGTCGCGGTATTGGCGCGGAATGATCACTTCGATGTTCACCGCGTTGAGCGCCCGGGCCAGATAGCCTTCCTGGCTCTGGAAGTTCAATTGGCTGTTGATCAGTTCGGCGATGTCCTGGGCCACCTGGAAGTCGGCGTGGTCCTTGTCGAGGACCAGGGTGATCTTGTTGTCCTTGGAAAAGACATTGAAGAAATCCGCCTCCAGGCGGCAACCCTTGTGAATCCGGGCCACGGTCTGCGGCAAGCCGTCGACGTGCAGGAGCCCCTGCGCGAAGCCGAACACGCGGCTGTCCGAGCCTCGGGGCGAGGGAGCCCCCTGCCCTTTGCCGCGAGCTTGCTGGGGCACTTCGGGGCCTTGCAGCGGCGTCATGAACAGCGTGCCCCCGGACAGGCTCTTGGCGCTGCCGATCGAGCTGACCACGCAATCCAGCGTGTCGCCCTGCCGGGCCCCGGCCGCCGGTATCGTGGCCGTGACCATGACCAGCGCCACGTTCTTGGCTTCCTTGATCCCGATCTTGTTTTCCTTGTCGAACGGGTTGTTGCCCATCAGCTGCAGCGCGGTCGAGAGTCCACGGATCGTGGGCAGGAAGTCCCCGCCGTCGCCGCTGCCCTTGAGCCCCATGACCAGCCCCAGCCCGTGCAAGGTGTTCTCTTCCTGGCCTTTGACGCGGCAGATGTTTTTCAGCAGGATCCGGGCGGCCGCGGGGCGAGCGCCGGCCAGCACGCAGGCCAAACCGCAGGCGATCGCGACGAGCGGGCCGCGCTTCAAACCGATCCATCGAATCATGGTGAAACTCTCCAGGCGTTTGCGGCCGGGCCGCTTCCGCCGCTAGAACGCGCCGTAACGATCGATCAGATAGAACAGCCAGCCGCGGCGATAACCGTCGCGGGCCATGCCCTGCTCTTTCTTGCGAATGCTCAACTCGGCGACTTTTTCGCTCAGGATCGTATTGTTCGGGAGCACGTCCTCGGGCCGGACGATGCCGGAGATGGTGCGGTCCCATTTTTCTTCGTTGTTGATCATCGTCTGATGCCCTTCGAGCACGAGGTGCCCGTTCGGCCGGATGTCGACCACCCGGGTCTGGATGCTGAAGCGCATCAAGTCGGCAGTGGCCAGGTTCGACCGGGCCTGAAACTGCCCCTGGAGCGTGCCGTTGATCTGCTGGCCGGCGGCCGTGGGCACCGCCGAAAAGCCCTTGAGGCGGATGAAATTTGCCAGGTCGAGGTTGAGCTGGCCCTGTTTCCGCCGCTGGATCGAGTTGTCGCTGGTTACTTGCGAAGTTTCCACGACCATGATCGTGACCAGGTCGTTCAGCTTGATGACCCGCGGCGGATCGACTCCTTCGTACAGCCAAGAACTGTTCGAGAGCACGATGGCGCTGGGGCCGTCGCCGCCGGCGGGATGGAACAGGCTCGAATTCTGTCCGCGCGCGACCGCTCCCGAGGTTCCCAAGGCCAGGGCGGCCCAGAGCGCGATGCGGAGGTTTCGTACGACTGTCATGGCAACCGCTATTTGGAGTTGGTTTTGGTGTTCGAACTGACCGGCACGGCAGCCGAATGGGCCGTCGCCCGCCGCGCGGCCGCCAGTCGCTCGGCATTTGCCGGCCGGGCCGCCACGTCCTCGACGGCCGTCATCGCATGGGCGAACACGTCGCAGGCCTGCGGCCCGGTGACCCGGGCGAAATACGTCTCGCGCTTGCCCAGCGACTCGACCGTGACCAGGTCGCCGACGGCACCGTCGTCGTGCGAACGGGCCGAGACCCGGACTTGAATTCCCGCGGTGCGGGCATAGACCGTGACGATCTCACCGCGGCGGATCATCAGCTGCGGGCGGACGTATTTGTCGTCCAGGATTTGCCCTTCGCCGACCTGACGGAAAACCTCCTTGCCGATGGCCTCGTCGAGCAAGGTGAAAACCTTGGCGTTGCCCTCGGTGGCCTGGCCCGGCTGCAAACGCACGTCCGAGGGGCGGACGATCATGCCCTTGCCCAGCGACTGGGTGGCCACGACGACCATCGGCGGCAAGACCACTTCGGCGGCCACGGTCACGCGCAGCGTTGTCTTGGCGGCCGGTACGCAAACGACGAACGATTGCGGGCCGGTCCAGGGGCTGGAGCCCCCCTCGATGCTGATCGATTGCATGGCCGAGGCGATTTGCGCGGCCTGATCTTCGCTGAGCGACAATTTCACGGTCCACGTCTCTGCGTCGTCCGATTTCTGGCCGAGATAACGCCCGATGGCCAGCTTTACCGCGTCGGTCGTTTGTTTGACTGGCGACGGCGCGGCCGACGAGCGGAGCGTCGAAGGCCGGGATTCGATCACGCCGATAACTTTGACCTGGCTGGCGCCGGTAAAGCGGTGTTCGCGCAGGTTCAAGCCGCGCAGGACCAGCAGGTCCTGAATCTCGCGCAGCGGCAGAAATCGCTTCTGCCCGTCGACCGGAGCGGCGACCAGGTCGAGCTCGCCCAGCGCCCGGACTTCGTCCGGGTCGTTGGCGTAGACGTCGGCAATATCCTTGACCAGCACCAGCCCGCCCGCGGTGCGGAATTCGGCATGCAGGTGGAATTCGGCCGCCCGGGTCGGCTTCGTGAGCGGGGCCAGCGCCGACAGCATGGTCGCGGCCAGCGCGACGAGCAGTCGGCAGCGCTCGGAAAGATGGCTTGTTGTGCGTTTCATCATTTCGATCGTTTCGAGTGCAGGGTTGCGAGGTCTGAGTTGGCTCGGGGTTGCGGCCGGTCGGTGCCGGCGGTGCTTGGCGCTCGTGGCTTTAGTAACGCCGCAGGTTGGCGACCAACTGCAGAATCTGGTCGCCGGCCTGCAGGACTTGTGAATTCAGTTCGAAGCCGCGCTGCGTGGTGATCAGGTCGACGAGCTCTTGCACCGGCTCGACGTTCGACGTCTCGAGCATGCTCTGTTGCAGCGTGCCGACGCCGTTCTGCCCGGGATTGGCCAGCAGCGGCGGCCCGGAGGCGTCGGTGTACTGGTACATGTTTTCGCCGAGTTTGAGCAGGCCTTCGGGATTGATGAAGTTGGCCAGTTGCAGCTGGCCGACCGTGGTGAAGGTCGTGTTGTTGTACTGCTGGACCTGCACCTTGCCGTCGGAGCCGATGAGGAGATTGGTGTAGTCCTGGGGGAGCGAAATGGCCGGCTGGAGCACCCGGCCGACTTGGGCCGACTCGATCACCAGCTGATTGGTCGAATTGACGCTCAGGTTGCCGGCCCGGGTGTAGATGATCTGGCCGGTGTTGGGATCGGTTACCTGGAAGAAGCCGCGGCCATTGATGGCGACGTCGAACTGGTTGTTGGTCTGATTGAAATTGCCCTGCGTGAAATCGGTGCCGGTGCTTTGCACGCGGGTGCCCAAGCCAACGGCGATGCCGGTGGGCGTGTAGTTGCCGATGGCGTCCTGCGAGGCCGGCAACTTGAGGTTGCGATAGAACAAGTCCTCGAAATTGACGTACGCCCGCTTGAAGGAGGTGGTGTTGGCGTTGGCCAGGTTATTGGCGACGACGTCCAGCTTGGTTTCCAGCGACGTCATGCCGGTGGCCGCGGTATAGAGCGCTTGCACACTCATGGTTTAACCTTCTTTGAGGACGTTGTTGACCAGGCTGCCGAGCAATTGGTCGAAGTTGCGAATGATCGCCACGTTGGCTTCGAAGGCCCGGGAGGTCTCGATCAGATCCACCATTTCCATCGCCGGCTTGACGCCCGATAGTTCGAGCTGGCCGGTGACGATTTGCCGCTGTTCGGGCTCGATCGGCACCGCGGGCGCGAGCGGCGCGTAGAGGTTGTCCCCCGCCTTGACCAGGTCGCCGAGCGAGCGCGGGCGGACCATGGCCAGCGGCGTGAAGTCGCCGATTTGCGACAAGCTGCCGTCGGGCGTGAAATACCAGGGGATCGTCGGATCGATCGTGATCGGCGCCAGTTGATCGTTGAGCACCGGGTAACCGTCGCCCGTGACCAGGGTGCCTTCGCCGTTGAACTCGAAGTTGCCGGCCCGGGTGAGCAGCTTGTCGGGCCCTTTTTGCACGACGAAGAATCCGTCGCCGTTGATCGCCAGATCGCTGTCGTTGCCCGTGTGGCGAACGCCGGCCTGCGTAAAGTCGGTCACGGTGCCCATGACCATGACGCCGCCGCCCAGGTCGTTGATCGAACGGGAGCCGGGGTCGTCGAGACCGCGCGCCGTGGCCTCGGCCAGCCGGGCCTGAAACACCGGCTGGTCGCGCTTGAAGGCCGTGGTGCCGGCGTTGGCCATGTTATTGGCCAGCACCTCCATGCGCTTGTTCTGCGCACAGGCTCCTTCGGCCGCGATGTACAATCCGTAAGGCACGATCGACTCGTCCGTTCAGGGTGCCCCCCTGCTCGCCGAGTCTGGGCGTCGGGCCAGGGATAAGCAACCGTCGTGCCGAGGATCGGGGAAAGCGCGCCGGCCCGCCCGCGCCGGGTCTCAACTGCCAACGCGGCCGGACGTTTGCGCGTTTTCGCGGCGGCCCGCCTGTGGCGCCCGCGCTTGCCGAGAGTTCCTGCCGCTAGCACAGAGAATTGCCGATCGACGCGCAGAATCGGCCGCATGAGGCGCGTCCGCGGCTGCGTGCCGAGTCCCCTGCCCTGCGCGTGGTCGGCCGGTTCAGCCCCCTGCCCCGCGTGCCTGGGCGATCAGCGCGCCCGCCCCCTGGGCAAGCAATTCGTCGGCCACGTCGCACCCCAGCGTCAGGGCGGCGGCGGCCGGGGCCGAGCGCTCGGCCGATATTTTTTGCCGGCCATCGTGGCTGAGCACCGCCGCGGTCAGCACGAGCCGGCCATCCACGCTAGCACGGCACCAGGCACCGACCGGGGCCAGACATCCGCCCAGCAAGCGCGCAAGCAGCGCTCGCTCAGCGATTACGGCCTGCTGCGTCGGGCTGTGGACAAGCGGTGCCAGCGCACTGTGCGTGATCGCATCGTCCGCCCGGGATTCGATTCCCAAGGCCCCCTGCCCTACCGCCGGCAGCATGATTTCCAGCGGAATCGCGGCGGTCGCCTCGTCGGCCAGCCCCAGCCGCTTGAGCCCGGCGGCCGCCAGCACGATGGCGTCGAATTGTCCGGCGCGCAGTTTTTGCAGCCGGGTGTCGACGTTGCCGCGAATGTCGCGCATTTCGAGATCGGGCCGAAAGTGCAGCAACTGAGCCCGGCGGCGGAGGCTGCCGGTGCCCAGCACGGCGCCGCGGGGCAATGCGGCCAGCGGTATCCGATCGCGGCTGACCAGCACGTCGGCAACGTCTTCGCGCTCGGGAACCGCTGCCAGCACGAGGTCCTCGACCGGGTCGGTTGGCAGATCCTTGAGGCTATGCACCGCCAGGTCGATGCGCCCGTCCAGCAGGGCCCGCTGCAACTCCTTGGTGAACACGCCCGGGCTGCCGATCGAGCCGATCGGCGCCGTCGCGCTGGTATCGCCCTGCGTGGCGATCGGCACCAGCTCGACCGCATGCCCGGCAGCGGTCAATTGGCCGGCAACCCAGTCGGCCTGCCAGCGAGCCAAAGCGCTGGCCCGGGTTCCCAATCGCAATGCGGCAGAGCGGGTCATAGGCGGCGGGGGGCCAAAGTGAAGGATGCAATCGGGGCCGACGACCGGCGCGGGGCTCCCGGCGGGAAATGGCCGCTGTATTCTGCGCCGATCGGGCCCGACTTGCCAAGGGTTAAGCATTTAACCGGTGACAGGCCGCTGTCCCGTCACAGCCGGGCCGAGTCGGCCCGGGCCAGGACCGCCGCGCCGACGAATTCGGCGCCGGCGGCACGCAGCTCGCGCGCCGCTTCGCCGGCCGTTGCGCCGGTGGTCATTACGTCGTCGACCACCAGCACCCGCGCGCCTGGCAGATCGGCATGCCGCCGGGCCCGAAACGCCCCGCGCACGTTGTCCAGGCGAAAACCACGGGTCAAGCCCGTCTGCGGCCGCGTGTGTCGGCGCCGGCGGAGCAAATGCCCGGCCGCGGGAATGCCCAGCCGCTCGGCGAGCCGGCGGGCAAGCACATCCGGGTTGTTGATGCCGCGCACCAGACGCCGGGTCCAATGCATGGGGATCGGCACAACCACGTCGAAATGCTGCGCCGCCAGGATGTCGCCGCGCTCGTCGGCCAGCAGCCGGCCCAACGCAGCGGCGAGCGGCTCGGCCGAGCCATGTTTGATCGCCAGGATCGCACTGCGCAACGCTCCTGCATAGCGGCCCAGCCGAACCGCAAACTGGAATTGCGGCGCCGGCCGGCGGCACTGCGGGCAGCTCGAGCCGCCGGCCAGGGTCTCGGGCACGTCCGCGGCGCAGCGCGGACAGGCGGGCAGCCGGTCGATCACCGTCGGCCGACAATCGTCGCAAAGCAGGATCGGTCCCGGGCAGGCCACCCGACAGAGCGCGCAGTGCGGCGGAAAGACGAGGTCGACGCTGCGGTCGAGCATAGCGCGGGCGGACCGGTTGGCTGCCGAAACCGAATCGTGCCAATGCTGCCAGGATTGCATGGGATGCCTGCCGGCCCGGCGAGGCCGACGCGGGTTGCGGTCGAACGATGGCCGCGATACCGCGCCTGCGCGCTAGGAGTCGTAGCCGGTAGGCTGTCCTGCGGCGCGGGCAGTGTCAAGAGATTGCCGGCACCGGGGCGTCGGTTGTCGCGGCGACTGCATCGAGGGCCACGACGACCAGTTGATGCCGGTTGGCGAACTCGATCGCCTGCGGCTGGTCGATGAGGATGGTTTTGCCCGCCTCGACGGCCAGGACTTTGGCCCCCGCGGCAACCATCGATTCCAGGGTCCCCTGCCCGATCGTGGGCACGTCAAAGCGCATGTCTTGCTGAGGTTTGGCGACTTTGACCACGGTGAAGCCGCCCGCCGTGCAGAGCGAGCCGGCGCGGCGGATGCACTGGTCGGTGCCTTCGATGGCCTCGACGGCCAGGGCTGCGCGGTTTTTGACGGCCACGCTCTGACCGACGTCGAGCCGGCCCATCTCTTTGGCCATCCGCCAGCCGAATTCGATGTCTTTTTGCTGTGCCGCGGTGGGCCGGCGATCGGTCAAACAGCCGAATTTCACGAGCAGCTCCGGTGCATAGTCGGTGGCGGGGGCAAAGTGCACTCCGCTCCGACGAAAGGCCTCGACGATCGCGCCCAGCAGCGTGTCGTCCTTGCGGTCTTTGCGGGTCAGGATGAAGTGCGGATAAAACGCTTTCAGGGCAACCCAGTCGGGCGTGTGTTTGAACCACATCCAGGGCTGGTACAGTTCGACTTTGCGGACCTTGCCCGCCATGGTGGCGCGCGCCACGCCGTGGCGGCGAAAGTAGCGGATCGCGGCCCCCAGCCGGGCCAGCCCGATCCATTCGAAATCGGTCACCAGGCTGCGGATCGACGGGTCGGCATGGTCGCGGATACCCAGGCAATAGGTGTCGCAACCCTGCGACCGCAGCGCTTCGGCCACGACCAGCGGGTAACGGCCCCAGCCGGCGATCAGGCCAACTTTCGGACGGGGCATGTCGGGCGTGCGGAACATCGGCAGGCTGGCCGTCCGGAAGGAAACGGGGGTACGGCGTCAGGCGGCGGCCTGGCCGCTCGGCGGTTCGAGCCGGTCGCGCAGTTCGGCGAGCGACCGTTCGAGCTGGTTGAGTTTCTTGCGCATCTCCGGCAGCCTGGCCAGGGTGGCAAAGCGCAGTTTCTGTTCGCGCTCGGGCGTGGCGGGGGCTCCCAGCATCCGGGCGCCGGCCGGCACGTCGTTCGTAATGCCGGCCATCGCCGCCAGCACGGCTCCGGTGCCGATATGCACGTGATCGCGGATGCCCACCTGCCCGGCCATGATCACGTAGTCGCCGGTCGAGGTGCTGCCGGCGATGCCGACTTGCGAGCAGATCATGTTGTGCCGGCCGATGCGGCAATTGTGGGCGATCATCACCAGGTTGTCGATCTTCGTGCCGTCGCCGATTCGGGTCGGTCCGTAGGTGCCGCGGTCGATCGTCGTGCAGGCGCCGATTTCGACGCTGGCCCCGATTTCCACGTTGCCCAGTTGGGCGCTCGGTTGATGCAGCCCGTCGTCCTGGCGGTAGCCGAAACCGTGCGACCCGACGACCGCGCCGGAATGGATGATCGTGCCTGCGCCGACGCGCGTGTTTTCGTACAACACCACGTTGGGAAACAGCGTGACCCGCTCGCCCAGCCGGCAGCCGGCCATCACGCAAGCGCCGGTGTGAATGGTCGAGCCGGCGCCGATCTCGGCGTCGTCGCCGACCGTCGCGCCGGGATGAATGTCGACGTCCGCGGCGATTCGAGCCGTGGGGCTGATATGGGCCGCCGGACTATGCCCGACGCGCCGCTGCACGCGGGGCGGCCGCAGGTGCAGCACGATTGCGGTGAAGGCACGGTGCACGTCTTTGACTTCGATGGCCGGCATCGTCAGCAGTTCCAAGCGGAACCCGACGGGAACCACCGCGGCCCGGGCCCGAGTGGCCGCGAGCTGCTCGGCCTTTTCGCTCTTGTCAACGAGCGTGATGTCGCCGTCGCCGGCGTCGGGCAACGTGGCCGCGTCGAGAATCTCCAAGTCGGGGTCGCCGATCAGCCGTCCCCCGACCAGGCGGGCCAGCGTCGCCAGAGTTGCCGCCATGGGAATCCTTTCCCGTTGCACATTTCGCCCGCGACCGCCGCGGCCCCGGGGACCGCCCCTTGCAGCCGGTTCCCGGGTGCTTCGCGTAGCAACCTACTTTCGGGCGGGATGTTAACGCGATCCGAACCGGGGGACAATAGCGAGTGAAGCAGGTTCGTGGCTGACTGGGTAGTTTTCGGCGCTGCCGGACGGGGCGGGTGGGAAACGCAAAGACGCAAAGACCCAAAGGCGGAACTTGGAATTGCGGCCAGGAAGGAGCGGCAAAGAAGGAAAGGGAAAAAGCGGGCAGAAAGAACCACAGAGGCGCAGAGACACAGAGGGGAAGTGGATAGGGAGAAGCGGCGAGGAACCGGAGGAAGAGCAGCGGCGCGAAGGGCTCCGGTTTTTGCGCAGGCGCGCACCGCGAAACCCCGGGAAAGACAGGGGATGCTTCGATCCGGGAAACTAGATCCAGGAAAACAGCCGGCCCAAGTCGAGCCCGAAGACAAAGACCATCAGGCTCAGGATCAAGGCCAGGCCCATGTAGGTGAAGGCCAGCTGCACGCGCTCGCTGACCGGACGGCGCATGACGGCTTCGGCCAGCAGAAACACCATGTGGCCGCCGTCCAGAATCGGGATGGGCAGGAAATTGATCACCGCCAGGTTCGCGCTCAGCATGGTGAGGAAAATCAGCAGCTCGGAAAAGCCCCGATTGGCCTGATGGCCGGCCTCGGTGGCGATGGCGATCGGGCCCCCCAATCCCATCGGCGAGATCCGGGTGCCGATGCGGCGCAAGAAACCGTACACCTGCCGGACGCTATCGCGCGTTTCGCGCAGGCCCATCGACAGGGCCTGCCCGACGGATTGGGCCTGAATCGTCACTTCGACCGGAGCAAAGCGGAAGCCGCGGTCGGGAACGTGGAATTCCGGGTCGAGCGTGCTTTCCAGCTCGACCGTCTGGCCGCCCGAGAGCGTCAATTTGAACCGCGTGCCCGGCTTGGACAGTTGGATGAATTCGTTGACGTTCGGCCACTGGACCCCGTCGGGGCCGATCTTGGTGGGCTTGGGCTTGGCCGGCTGCGCATCTTCGTCGTCGGCCGGCTTGCCGTCTTTGTCTTTTTTGTCGTCTGCTTTCTTGTCTTCCGGCTTGTCGACGACCTCGATCTGGACGATTTCCATCCCCGGGGCGAGTTGGCCGCCGGCCTTGGCCCCCGAGCCCCCCAATGTTGCCTGGGCGGCCGCGGTGCCGGGCTCGATGGCCTCGATGACGTTGGCCACGCGATAGGTAATGCCCAAGGGCGTGACGGCCAAGGGGCTGCTGGGGGCGATCGACTCTTCCCACCAGTCGGGCTCGCTCGGCGTGATCGTGACGGTGAGCGGCTCGCTCTTGCCTTGTTCGCCGCGGCGCACGACGACGAGCGTCACTTCGCTGCCGGCTTTGCGGTGCACGCGCTGGGAAAGGGTGATCGGGTTGCCCACCGGCTCGCCGTCGATCGAGACAATCTGGTCCCCGGGGCGCAGGTCGGCCGCGGCCGCGGGCGAATTCTGGCGGATGGCCGTGATCGGCCCCATTTTCATCACCAGCCCCAGCGTTTTGAGCGGGTTGGGCGGGACCAGGATGTCCAGGGTCTCGAATTCCTGGGTCGGCTTGTCGTGGGCGTCGCGCTTGGGCCGTTCGACGCTCATCTTGACCGGCTGGTCGACCTTGCGGGCGAGCACTTTTTGCAGCTCGGCATTGTCTTTGATCTTTTCTCCGTCGACGGCCACGATCCGGTCCAGGGCCTGGAAGCCGAGCCCGGCGGTCGGCATGGCGCTGGAGACCGGCGGCGCTTTCTCGCTTTCGCGGAGCTTCGTGTCCTGCGGGCCGGTGGCGCCGATCATGGGGGCCAGGCGATCGTCGGCCCGCTCGGGCTTGAGCGTCAGCCAGAAGGGCTCGCCGCCGTCACGTTCGATCTTGAATCGTACGCCGACCTCGGGATTGCTCAGCACCACGGCCTGGGTGAGGTCGCGAAAGCGCAGCTGGCCATTGTTCGGCTCGTCGTTGATTTGCAGCACGCGGTCGCCGGGGCGCATGTCGGCCTGCCAGGCGACCTCGCCCGGCAGGGTGCCGGAAATCATGCAGGGCTGATCGACGACGCCGCGGTAGTAGGCGATCGAGGCAAAGATCACGGCGAAGATCAGGTTCATGATCACGCCGGCCGAGATGATGGCCATGCGCTGCGGCACGCTCTTGGCTTTGTAGCTGCGCGGGTCGAGCGGCTCGCTCTTGGCACGCTCCATGTCGGCGGCTTCGCCGGCCGGGTTGTCGTCCTGCCCGAGCATCTTGACGTAGCCGCCCAAGGGCAGGATGCCGATGCCGTACTCGGTTTCGCCGCGTTGGAAGTGGAACAGCTTGAGCCCGGCGATATCGAAGCCCAGGTAGAATTTTTCGCACTTTACGCCGCACGCCTTGGCCACCAGGAAGTGCCCGAGCTCGTGGACGAAGATCACGAAGCCGAGCCCGGCGGCGACCATCAGGATGACCAGGAGCCAATTGCCCAGGCCCATCAACGTGCCGACGGCGGCGCCCAAGATGAGTAGTTTGTACGTCAAGTGCATGCCCTTAAAACCTCCCGCCGCGCCCAGACGTCGAGTTCGATGAGTTCATCGAGCGTCGGATTGGCGTCAAAATCGTGATGTTCGAGAATACTGCGGCAGGCCGGCACAATCTCGGTGAAGCCCAGGTCACCGGCCAGGAAGCCCGCTACGGCCGTTTCGTTGGCGGCGTTGACCACGGCGCCGGCGGAGCCGCCCACCCGGGCCACTTCCATGCCCAGGGCCAGCGCCGGAAACCGCTCCGGATCGGGCGGCTCGAATTCCAGCCGCAGCGCTTCGGTCCAGTTTAATTTAGTCGCAATGCCGGCCACACGCTCGGGATAACTGAGGGCGTATTGGATCGGCAGTTTCATGTCCGGCGGGCTCAACTGGGCCACGATCGAGCCGTCAATGAATTCTACCAGCGAGTGGACGATCGACTGCGGGTGAACGACCACTTCGATCTGGTCGGGGCGCAGGTCGAACAGCCACCGGGCTTCGATGATTTCCAGGGCCTTGTTCATCATGGTGGCCGAATCGACCGTGATTTTGCGCCCCATGTTCCAGGTGGGATGCCGCAGGGCATCCTCCGGCGTGACCCGGGCCAGTTGCTCGCGGCTGTGGCAGCGGAACGGGCCGCCACTGGCCGTGAGCACGACCCGTTTGACCTCGTTCGGCCGGCCGGCCTGCAGGGCCTGGAAAATGGCACTGTGCTCGCTATCGACCGGCACGATCGTGGCCCCGCTGTGGGCGGCCAGCCGGGTGACCAGCGGGCCGGCCACGACCAGCGTTTCCTTGTTCGCCAGGGCAATGCGCTTGCCCGCCTCGACGGCGGCCCAGGTGCCGCGCAGGCCGGCGCTGCCGACGATCGCACTGACCACGATTTCGACCTCGGGCCGCGAGACGGCGCGCTCGATCGCCTCGAGCCCGGTGAGCAGCTCGACTCCCGGGGGCAGCGACCAGTTGCGCCCGGCGGCCAGGGCGGGGTCGCTGGCCACGATCCAGCCCGGGGCAAACCGCCGGGCTTGTTCTTCGAGCAAATCCAGATTGCCGTGCGCGCTTAGCCCGACCGCGGTCCAGCGGCCGGCTCCGGCGGCGATGACCTCGAGCGTGTTGCGGCCGATGCTGCCGGTTGAACCGAGTACGGCGACAGGGGTTCCGGTCATGCGTTCCGCCTCGCTGGGCGCCAGGTCGCGACAGGTGCGCTACTCGTCATTAACAACGCGGGGCCGACCGTGGTTGTTCGCCAGGTGCCCCGGGGAGCCTGGTCCAATTGGCCCCGGCCAGTCCCTTGCCTGCTCTGCCAGGGGGGGCCGGACGCCGCATGAGCCTCATAACCGGACCAACTCATCGGACCCGCGCCCGATGCGCCGGCACCGGTCCGCTAGCCAGCCCGAATGCCTGCTTGCCTGCGTCGAGCGAGACGAGTGGATTCGCTGCAGACCGCTTTGGCGCGGCCTGCGGTACTGGTGACTAAGCTGCCAGCCCGACTGGAGTTCCGTCTCGCATCGCCGGCCATTCTAGGTAAGCCTGCGCAGGGCCACAACCCGAGTCTGGGCTGGCGCACGGCGCGGCTCGCGAGGCGTCCGGCCGGCTCGTTGTAAATTTGGAATACACATCCTAGTATGAGATTATGGAAAACAAGCCCGATCCGGTCCGGAAAACGGCCGAAAAAAAATCGTCGCCGATGAACAACAACGTCATCTGGACCCTGCTGGCGCTGGGGGTCCTGTTGCTCATCGTGGTGACGTGGATCAACAATCCGGTCGAATACGTCATCCCGTACAGCGATCTGCTGAACCTGGTCAAGCAGCGCGTGCCCGACGAACCGAACAAGGGGCACATCGCGCTGCGGGAAAACGGCCAGGAAGCTCGCTACAGCGACCTGCGCGATCCACGGCTGGGCGGCTGGAAGGTCACCGGTAAGATCGTCCGCGAAGTCGACGGCAAGAGCGAGGTCGTGCCGTTCCGCACCAATCTGATTCCCGGCGATGAGCGGCTGGCGACCCTGCTGGTCGAGCATGGCTGGCAGTTCGACAATGAGAGCGGGCCCAGCCTCTGGGGCTCGTACGTCGGCATGCTGGTGATGTTGGGCCTGTGCCTGCTGGTCGTGTTTCTGATGATGCGGCGGCTGGGCGGAGCCGGTTCGCCGATGGCCTTTGGCCGCAGCCGGGGCAAGATGTACGCCCAGGAGGATATCGGGGTCACGTTCGAGGACGTCGCCGGCATCGACGAAGCGGTCGAAGAGCTCCGCGAGGTGGTCGAATTCCTCAAAACGCCGGAAAAATACCAGGTCCTGGGCGGCCGCATCCCCAAGGGCATCCTGCTGGTCGGCCCTCCCGGAACCGGCAAGACCCTGCTGGCCAAGGCGATCGCCGGCGAGGCGGGGGTGCCGTTTTTCAGCCTGTCGGGCTCGGACTTCGTGGAAATGTTCGTCGGCGTGGGGGCGGCCCGCGTCCGCGACATGTTCCAGCAGGCCGAAGCCAAGGCGCCGTGCATTATCTTCATCGACGAGCTCGACGCCCTGGGCAAAACCCGCGGCTCGAGCGTCGTGGGCGGGCACGACGAGCGCGAGCAAACGCTCAATGCCCTGCTCGTTGAGATGGACGGCTTTGACACCAATAGCGGCGTGATCGTGTTGGCGGCCACCAACCGGCCCGAGACGCTTGACCCGGCCCTGCTCCGCCCCGGCCGCTTCGATCGCCATGTGCTGGTCGACCGGCCCGACGTCCGCGGCCGCGAGGCGATCCTGGAAGTGCACGTGCTGAACGTCAAGCTCGACGACACGGTGCGGCTCAAGGACGTGGCGGCGATTACCTCCGGATTTGTCGGAGCCGACCTGGCCAACCTGGTCAACGAGGCGGCGCTGCTGGCGGCGCGCAAAGGCAAAGTCGCCGTCGGCATGGACGAGTTCAACGAAGGGGTCGAGCGCGTGACCGCCGGCCTGGAAAAGAAGCAAAGGATCATCCACGAGGACGAAAAGCTCCGCGTGGCCTATCACGAATCCGGTCACGCCCTGGTGGCTTACAGCCTGCCGAACACCGACCCGGTGCACAAAGTCTCGATTATCCCCCGCGGGCTGGCCGCCTTGGGCTATACGCTGCAGCGTCCCGAAGGGGATCGCTACCTGATGACCCAGGGCGAGTTGGAAAGCCGCATTCAAGTGCTGCTGGCCGGCACCGCCGCCGAGGAAATGGTGTTCGACGACGTCTCGACCGGCGCCCAGAACGACCTGGAACGCGCCAGCGCCATCGCCCGCAGCATGGTGATGGACTTTGGCATGAGCCGCATGGGCCGGGTGAACTACCGCGAAAGTTCGCGCAGCCCGTTCCTGTCCAGCGGCGGCGAGATGACCCGCGAGCACAGCCATAGCGAACAAACGGCCCGCGAAATCGATCAGGAAGTCAAACGGATTATCGACGAATCGATGGAGAAGGTCCGGCACATCCTGGAATCGCGGCTGGTTTCGCTGCGGGCCTTGAGTAATCGGCTGATCGAGAAGGAAGTCATCGATTCCGACGAGCTCAAGAAAGTGATCGAAGAGAATTCGCCCAGCCCGCTGATCGTGCCCGGCACCACTGCCGAGCGCAAGCGAATCGTTGCCGAGACCCTCGAGCCGCGGGCCGAAGGGGACCAGGCCGAGAGCGTCTGAAGCGCGGGTGGCTGCCTCCCGGCTTGTGCACGTGCGGTGCCCATTCGGCGGCACGCTTTCGACGGCGCCGTTGCGGCCGCCGCGCCCTTTGGGCGGCGCGTCAAACCGTTGCCAGGTCTTTTTCCAGCAGCTGGCGATCGGCCGGATTGTCGATCTCGGCCAATAGCGCCTGGGCATCGCGCCGGGCCAGTTCCGCCCGCTCTTGCTGGCCGGTCAGGCGGGCAGCCCGGGCAATCGCTTCCAGGGCGAAGCCACGGAGAAACGGCGACAGCTGCGTGCTATACGCCGCACACACTTCGGCCCAGCGCAGCGCTTCGGGTCCCAGGTTCAGCACGGCGTGCACGCGCGAGATTTGCCAAAAGCCGATCGCCCGCTTTTCGTCCGAGCAGTCCGGCCGCTGGAGCCAGTGATAGAGCGAAGCCCAAGCCGTGGCCAGCATCCGGCGATTGTCGGCCGGCCCGCGAGCCGGATTGTCCAGCAGATCCCACGTTTCATTGAAGCAGGCTGCGGCAAAATGACGATGGGCCGCTGGAAGGTCAACGGGTGGCGCATCTCCCATGGAAATGGCTCCAAGTGCGGGTAGCTGGCCCACGGCAGAGGCCGCCGGAAGTGCCCCGCGAATTCATCCCGCCGAGCGTCCGAAGCCGCGCAGGTCGAATCGTCCCGGCTGGCCCTCGGCACTGCGGTAAGCGTGCTGCAGTGCTCGCTCGACGACGTCGGTGATCTGCAGGCGGCTGACCGGCTTGGCGAGCACGGAAAACGCCTCGGCCATCTGGGCTTGCTGGATGAGCAACTCGTCCAGTCCGGCCGAAAGCAGAATACACGGGAGCTGACCGCGCAGCTGCTTGACCTGGCGGATCGTTTCCAAGCCCGAGAGCCGGGGCATGTGCATGTCCAACAGCAGCAGATGCACTTCCTGCTGGCGGACGATCTTCGAGCGCCTCTTCGCCGTCGCCGGCCAGCAGCGTGCGAAAACCGCGCGGCTCGAACACAACCCGCAACGTTTCGCGGAAATCGTGATCGTCGTCGGTAATCAGGATCGAAGGCGTCTGGACCGGCATCATGGGCTGTTGCCCCGCTGGGCCGCTACGGGCTGCGCTCGGCAACTCGACACTGAGCGGCTGCTTGGTTCTCGGCCCCCGGTTGTCGCAGGGGGTCCGTTTTCTCAAGTGCAACGCATTAAGTGCAACTTCGATACCGCGGGCGTTTTGCCGCCGCAGTCCGAGTCGCCACTTGCAACTCTAACTCACGGAATCAGCGGCATTTATTTATCTTAATTCCGAACCCGGGCCAAGATAAGCTGCGCCAAACGTGCCGAATTGCCATTCAGCAACTGCTGCCAAATAGGCAGTTTAGAGCGATCCGGCCGCTTCCTGGCAGCCCCGCCCCGTACGACCGGACCCGCCGGGCCGGTCCGAGGCGGCTCGCGCGCCGCAGTCCGCAGGCGCCCCGTGGCACGCCGGGACGGCCCGGGTGGGGCGGGCAGATGGCAGGGCGCGGCGGACGGCGCGAGGCCCAACCGCGGTTCCCATTCGGGGGGCAACGCAATCAGGCGATCGTTTCCCGGGGCTGCGCGGGCGGCCCCGCTGGCCGTTCGATTTGACGCAGCCGTACAATTGCACAGGCGGTCGACGGTGCAATGAAGAAATCCGGCGGTGGCGCTCCGGCCGAGTTCGCCAGAGACTGGCCGAGCGCCCGGTGGCCGCGAACTTTGTCGTCACGCGCCGCCGCGGGCCAATTGCCGCGGCTGCGCAGGGCTGCTTGTCAGCCATCGGACGAGTCCTATACTAGGGACTTTGCCGCGATACTCCAGGGCAACACGGACCGCGCGCCGCGACGGGCGCGGGGCCGATTACAGGAAGGTCACTGTGCAAGGAACGTCCAGCGGTGCCGACGCGCCACGAGCGTCGTCGTTTATTTCCCGGCACCAGTTTCTGATCTATCGCCTCTTTTCTCTGGCAGGCGTGGTCCCGGTTGGCGGTTACCTCGTCATCCATCTGCTGACCAACGCAACGGTGCTCAACGGTGCGGCCTCGTTCCAGACCCAGGTCGACCGGATCCATTCGCTCGGCGCGTTTTTGCCGTTCGTGGAGTGGACGTTCATTTTTATCCCGATCTTGTTTCACGCGGCCGTGGGCTGGTTGATCATCAGCGGCGCGGTTCCCAATACCAGCTCGTATCCCTATGCCGGCAACTTCCGCTACGTGCTGCAGCGCACGACCGGGATCATCGCCTTTTTCTTCATCGTGTATCACGTGATCCAGCTGCATCACTTGGGCAGCGCGGTCGGCGGCGGCGAGTTCAAGCCCGAGCATGCGGCCTCGTCGGCGGCCCAGGCCATCGACCGGGCGTTGTGGATCAAGGTGGTCTACGCGATCGGCGTCCTGTCGTGCGTGTATCACTTTGCCAACGGCATCTGGACGGCCGGCATCACCTGGGGCGTGTGGACCAGCCGGGCCGCCCAGCGCCGGGCCAGTTACGTCGTCCTGGCCTTTGGCATCGGTTTGGGCATCGTGGCCCTGAGCGCTTTGACAGGCATGACCCGAGTCGATATCCACGAAGCCCAGCAGGTCGAAAACCGGATGGAACGGGCGCGGGAATTCATCGACGGCAAGATTGCCGATCCCGCGGCTCCCGAGTCGCCCGCTGCCGAAACGCCGGCCCAGGCCCAGGACGCACAAGCTCAACCGGTACTGCCTCAATCGGCACTGCCTCAATCGGCCGACCAGGCCGCGCAGGACACCCCGCACCAGCAAAATCCGGTGGCCGCCGTCGGCACACCGCGAGCGAAGTGAGATAATTTTATGGCTAACAAACGGGTAATGATCGTCGGCGGCGGGCTGGCCGGATTGGCAGCCGCGATGAAGCTGGCCGAGCTCGATATTGAAGTCGACCTGATGAGCCTGACGCCGGTCAAACGCTCGCACAGCGTTTGCGCCCAGGGCGGGATCAACAGCGTCAACGAGCTGACGCGGCAGCAGGGCGACAACGAGTGGCTGCACTTCGACGACACGGTCTACGGCGGCGACTTTTTGCAGCACCAGCCGCCGGTCTACGAAATGACCGAATGGGGTCCCAAGATCATCGATCTGATGGACCGCCTGGGAGTCCCCTTCAACCGCACGCCCGAAGGCCTGCGCGACCAGCGGCGCTTCGGCGGCACGCTGTTCAAGCGGACCGCCTTTGCCGGCGCGACCACCGGCCAGCAGTTGCTCTACGCGCTCGATGACCAGGTCCGGCGCTGGGAAGTGGCCGGCAAGATCAAGAAGTACGAATACTGGGACTACTTGGGTCCGATCCTCGACGACAATGGCGTCTGCCGCGGATGCATCGGCCAGGATCTCGCCACGATGGAGATCCGGGCCTTTCCGGCCGCGGCCGTGATCGTGGCCTCGGGCGGGTGCGGGTTGATCTACGGCCGCTCGACCATGTCGATGGCCTGCACCGGCGGCGCGGCCAGCCGCACGTTCCAGGCCGGCGCCAAGTACGCCAACGCCGAGTTCATCCAGGTCCATCCGACGGCGATTCCGGGCGCCGACAAGCTGCGGCTGATGAGCGAGAGCGCCCGCGGCGAAGGCGGGCGCGTGTGGGTGCCGCGCAAGCCGCAGGACCCCCGTCCGCCGAAGGAGATTCCCGAGGCGGAGCGGTATTACTTCCTGGAAGATCGCTATCCCAAATACGGCAACCTGGTGCCGCGCGACATCGCCACGCGCGAGATCTTCAACGTCTGCACGGCCGAAGGCCTGAGCGTCGAAAAAGACCGGCTCGCCGTCTATCTCGACCTGACGCACATTCCCCGCAGCACGCTCGACCACAAGCTCGGCGGGATCCTCGAGATCTACGAGAAGTTCCAGGGCGTCGATCCGCGCGACGTGCCGATGAAGATTTTCCCCGCCGTGCACTACTCGATGGGCGGACTGTGGGTCGACTACGAGCGCAGCGCCAAAGGTGGGCTCGCGCTCGGTTCGATCCGCAACCAGCAAACCAGCATTCCGGCGCTGTATGCGATCGGCGAGTGCGATTACCAGTATCACGGGGCCAACCGCCTGGGCGCCAATTCGCTGCTCAGCTGCATCTTTAGCGGTTTGATCGTGGCGCCCAGCATCGTCACGTCGATCAAAACCCGCGGCGGCGCCGAGCCCCCGGCGAGCCTGTACGAAAACGCCCGCAAGCATCAGCAGTCCGTCCACGATCGGCTGCTGAAGCGTTCCAGCGGCGGCGAGAACCCGTATCTGCTGCACCAGGACCTGGGGCAGGTGATGACCAAGGCCGCCACGGTGGTCCGCGTGAACTCGCAGCTCAAAGAGGCCTATCAGAAGGTCTCGGAGTTGGCCGTTCGGGCCCAGTTGTGCTCGCTGTCCGACACGGGCAGCTGGACGAACCAGAACGTCGTGTTCACCAAGGCCCTGAAGGACATGTTCCCCCTGGCCAAAGCGATTCTGCTGGGCGCTTTGCAGCGCGACGAATGCCGCGGGGCCCACTTCAAGCCCGAGTTCTCCATGCCCGGCATCGAGGCCACCAACCCGGCCGACCATCGCCGGCTGGCCGAGCAGTGGTGCGACCGGTTCGAAGAGAATTCCCGCAAGTGGCTCAAGACGAGCGTGGCCACGGTTTCGCCGGAAGGGGAGCCGACGATTTCGTATGAAGACGTCGACACGTCGTTGATTCCGCCGCGGCCGCGGCTGTACGGATTGGTCGGGGCCGAGGTCATTGAAGAAGTCTGGAAAGCCCGGCAGGCCGCCCGCGCCGCAGGGGGCAAAGACGGCCAGCCGCACGCGGCCGGCAGCAAACAGGGCAATGGCGCTTCGGCCGGCAAGGCGCCGGCTACCGCAGCAGGGCACTAACCGAGTCGGCCAGGCAATCGATCGGCTGAAAAAAGGATTCCGGTTTCACGCTTATGACGCACTCGACCAACGGACACGACGCCCCGGCCCACCGCACGTTCGACGTGCGCATCCTGCGGCAGGATGCCCCGCAATCTCCCAGCTACTGGGAGCGGCACACGCTCGAACTCGAGCCGGACATGAACATCACCAGCGTGCTCCAGCGGGTGGCGGCCAATGCCCGCACGTCCGACGGCGAGGCGGTGGCCCCGGTGGCCTACGACGCCAACTGCCTGGAGGAAGTCTGCGGCTCGTGCACCATGCTGATTAACGGCCGCACCCGGCAGGCCTGCTCGGCGCTGGTCGAAAAGCTCCTGGCCGAACAGCCCGGCGAAATCGAGCTGCGGCCGATGAGCAAATTTCCGGTCGTTCGCGACCTGGTGGTCAATCGAAACCGGCTGTTCCGGGCGCTCGAGAAAGTCCGGGCCTGGATTCCGGTCGACGGCTACTACGCCATCGGCCCGGGCCCGCGGCAATCGCAGGAGCAGCAAGAGGCGGCCTACCCTTTGATGCAGTGCATGAGCTGCGGCTGCTGCCTGGAGGCTTGCCCGCAGTATGCGAAGGTCGAAGTGGCGCGCGGGCCGGAAGAGACCGCAGAGCAGTTTGCCGCCCGAGAGCAGGCCGAGTACGACCACTCGTTTGTCGGGGCGCATGCCATCAACCAGGTCGTGTTCTACAACGCGCATCCGACCGGCGCGCTGAACGCCGGCGAGCGCGTCGACGCCCTGACCAGTGAAGGCGGCATCCAGAATTGCGGCAACGCCCAGAACTGCGTGGCCGTTTGCCCGAAGGAAATCCCGCTCACCACCTCGATCGGCAAGGCCGGTCGGCAGGCCACCGTGCGCGTGCTGAAGAAGTGGTTCGACCGCTAGGGGCAGGGGCGGGACAGGGAGGCGGCGGCGGGGCAGGGCACGCCGTTTTTCAGTGTTGCCAGGCGCGCTCGCGTCAGCGCTCGGCCGCAGGCGGATTGGTCGGCAGCACCATCTGCGGATCGACCAGGTACAAGTCCAGCCGGGCCAGGGCGCCCTGGGGCTCGGCCGTCCGGTTGTCGAACACGCTCACCAGTTCGTATTCGTGCCCGGCAGGCAGAACGATCCCCCTGGCGGGCGAACCTTCCGGCCGCGGCGCCGTTTCCTCCGCTCCGGCCGTCGGCGGCAAAATCACGATTCCCGTGGTTCGATCGACCAGTGCGATCGATTCGGCCCGGCGGCTGGACTGAAACGCGAAGGCCGCGACGTTCGCATCGGACTCGAGGTCGAGCAGCGTGGTGACCCGCGTGTGAACCACCTGGCGGCCCGGCGCCAGGACCCAGTAATCGGCATAGCGGCGGGCGAACGAGTCGGTCCGCTCCGAGCCGATCAGAAACGCCGCCGCGGGCGCCGAGGCCATTGCCTTCAGGTCCGGGCCGAGAAGTTCGTCGGCGGCGTCGTAAACTGCGGCGCCCGATTCGAGCGACGCCAGAGCTGGCAGCGTGCAGAGGTAGAGCGGCTGAAGGGGCTCCGGCAAGTCGCGCTGCCTCGTGACGTCGAACGTCACGATCGCCCTCAATTGCACCGGCTTCTGACCGCTTGAGAAATCGAGATTCACCCATTGCGTGGTCAGCACCAGCGGCTCATCCGACCAGACCGGAATGCCCGAGCCGGCCGGAAACACGAGATCGGCTTGCCCCGCCGTGAGTGCCAACGCGCAGGTCGAACGCTGGCGCCAGGCCGGAAAATTCGCCCGATGCCGGTCGCGATCCCAGGTCAGCTCCGTGCGCCACAAATAGCTCTGTGGCGCGGGCCCGCCGCGATCGCCGTCGACCACGCGCACGTGGGCGCCCGTGATCCACATCAGCTCGCCGGGTTCTGCGTCCAACAGGCGGAAGTCCACGCTGCTGCGCGGACCCAGCGCCGCCAAGTAAGGCCGATCGAGCTGGCAGCGCTCGGAAACCACTTCGACGTGGCCGGGCGATCGGTGGACCGGCTCGACGGCGGACGTCGAGTCGGCAATCGCGGCCGCGGATTGCGGCGGCTCGGATTCGACTACCGCGGCCGGCTTAGCGCATCCGGCCAGCCCGATGGCGAGCCAGCAGGCGGCAAGTCGGGAGCAGCGATACTGGCTTTTCGGCACGATGAGTGCCCTTATTGCGTGCCTGGGTGCGAGCCGAGGTGGATGCCTGATTAACGCTTGCGGTCGCGCAGGCTGGCGCTCGGGGTGGTCCCATCCCGCGGGCTTCCGCGCTACAGCAGTTGCCAGGCCTCGCCTCCGGCCCAGACAACATACACGCCCAACAGCAGATTCGTCGTGGCGTGGGCCACCACGCAATCCCAGATCGAGCGAGTCCGGATCATCAGCCAGGTCACCAGGCTGAACCAGGCGGCCGCGGCCAGCAGTTCGGCCGGGTGCATCAGCATGGGCACGATCGTGCCCACGGCCACGGCGGTGGAATTGACCTGGCCGATCGGCACCTTCCACCAGTCCGACTGCATCGCGAACCGCATCAGCAACCCGCGCAGGAACATTTCCTCGGCCACCGCAATCACCAGAACCAGGCCGACGAAGCGCACGCCCAGAAAGCCATAGGCCAGGGCAGGGCGGTCGGACATTTCCGCCAGCGGATTGAAGGCGCTGCGGACGCCGCTTCCCAGCAGCTTGCCCAGCCACGACTCGGGCCCAACGGCCAGGACGATCTGCTGCTCCAGACCCAGCTTCCAGAGCCCGACCCAGAGCACGACTCCGACCACGCCCACGAGAGGTGCCAGGGGCGAAATCCGGCGATCCAGTTTGGGATAGCCGGGCCAGACCAGGGCGATGGCGACCGCCGTGAGCAGGATTTTGACCGTGTAGACGCCCGGGTAGGCCGAATAGGGGAGGGCCCAAATCGACGGCTGAACCTCGGCTGCGGCGGCCGGTTCGCCCGTCGCGTCGGGCTTCGGTTCGAAACTACCGACCAGCATGAACACTGCCAGCGGCAGCACGTACACTATCCAGGGATACTGATCCCGCCAGGAAGGGCCGGCAGGGCCGGGCGGATTGGCGGCAGGCTGGGCTGGGCCGGGTTTGTTGGGCTTCGGCGAACCAAGATCGTTGGCGTGCATCGGGTTAATATGCCTGGAGCCCGTCCGGAAATCCAGCGATGCGGCTAAAAAGCTTGGCGCGCCGGGCTCGCCGGGGCCGGCCGCAGGGCGTTTGCCGGGCCCGCCGGCGGCTGCAGACCCGCCGCGAGCGGCATTTGGCCTTTGCCCGTGCGGGATTAGTTCCTATTATTGGAGTTAGGTCGAATACAAAGGCTAGCCATCCTCTGGCTGGACATCGACCGGGGCGCTTGGGGTGTACCCAGGGAATGGGGGCCCTCCTTTTTTTGCGGCGTCCGTGCTCCTGTTCGTGGCCAAACTGTCGGAAAGTCTCCCTGAGGTTAGTTGAGGTTCCTATGGACCTGAAAATGATGCGGAATATCGGGATCTCGGCCCACATCGACTCGGGCAAGACCACGCTCAGCGAGCGGATCTTGTTTTATGCCGGCCGCATCCACCGGATCAACGAGGTCAAGGGCGGCGGCGACGGCGCCACCATGGACTACATGGACCTCGAGCGCGAGCGCGGGATCACGATCACCAGCGCCGCCACCACGGTCCATTGGGAAGACCACCAGATCAACCTGATCGACACGCCTGGCCACGTCGACTTCACGGTCGAGGTCGAGCGCAGCCTGCGCGTGCTGGACGGCGCCGTGCTGGTGCTGTGCGGCGTCGGCGGCGTGCAGTCGCAGTCGCTCACGGTCGATCGGCAGATGAAGCGCTATCACGTGGCCCGGTTGGCGTTCATCAACAAGATGGACCGCACCGGCGCCAATCACGAGCGCGTCGTGCAGCAGGTTCGCGACAAGATGGGTTGCGACGCGGTCCTGATGCAATGGCCGATCGGCAAGGAAGACAATTTCGAAGGCGTGATCGACTTGATCACGATGAAGGCCAATTACTTCGACGGCAGCAACGGCGAGAAAGTCCGCGTGGAAGAGATTCCCGCCGAGCTCGTCGCCACGGCCACCGAAGCCCGGCAGCACATGCTCGAAGGCCTGTCGATGTATAGCGACCGGTTGATGGAGTTGCTGTTGTCCGAGGAGGCGGTTTCCGAAGAGCTGATCCACGAAGTGGTCCGCGAGGCCGTGCAAACGCAGGACCTGACGCCGGTCTACATGGGCTCGGCCTACAAGAACAAGGGCGTGCAGCTGCTGCTGGATGCCATCGTCCGCTATTTGCCCGCGCCGATCGATCGGCCGATCAAAGCCAAGCAGTGGGACAATCCGGCGGAGCCGTTCGAGCTGGAGCCCGATCCGTCCAAGCCGTTCGTCGGGATGGCGTTCAAGATCGTGGAAGATCCGTTTGGGCAATTGACGTTCATGCGGATTTACCAGGGCACGATCAAGAAGGGGGACACCCTCTTCAATCAGCGCACCAGCCAGAAGCAGCGTTTCAGCCGCATCATCAAGATGCACGCCGACAAGCGCGAGGAAATCGATTCGGCCGGCCCCGGCGACATCGTGGCCGTGATGGGCGTCGACTGCGCCAGCGGCGACACCTACGCCGCCGAGAACAAGTATTGCTCGCTTGAAAACATGTTCGTGCCCGAGCCGGTCATCAAGATGGCCATCAGCCCGTCGAGCCGCGAAGGCTCGGACAAGCTGGGCAAGGCCCTGGCCCGGTTCCGCAAGGAAGATCCCACGTTCCGCGTGGCCACCGACGAAGAGACCAGCGAGACCGTGATCGCCGGGATGGGCGAATTGCACCTGGACATTTACGTCGAGCGGATCCGCCGCGAGTACGGCATCGAGGTCGAGGTCGGCGCGCCGAAGGTCAGCTACCGCGAGTCGCCCACCAAGCCCGCGGAGTACGACTTCAAGCACAAGAAGCAGACCGGTGGTTCGGGTCAGTACGCCCACATCAAGGGCGTGCTCGAAGCCGTTGCCCGAGGACAGCGAGGAAGACAATTTCGAGTTCGTGGACGACGTGGTCCAGGGGCGCATCCCGCGCGAGTACATTCCCAGCGTGGAAAAAGGCTTCCGCGATTCGCTGGTCAAGGGACCCCTGGGCGAGTTTCCGATCGTGGGCATCAAGGCCACGCTCTCGGACGGCTCGTACCACGACGTCGACAGCTCGGACATGGCGTTCCAGACGTGTGCGCGGAATTGCTTCCGCGAAACGTTCCTCAAGACCAAGCCTGTGCTGCTCGAGCCGGTGATGAAGGTCGAAGTCGAAGTGCCCGCCCAGTACCAGGGGCCGGTCACCGGCGAACTGACCAGCCGCCGCGGCTTGATCGTATCGACCGAAGTAAACGGCACCGTGGCCACGATCGAGGCCGAAGTGCCGCTGGCCGAAACGTTCGGCTACTCGACCGATCTGCGCAGCATGACGCAAGGGCAGGGGACGTTCACCATGGAGTTCTCCAAGTACCGCCGCGTCCCGTCGAACATCCAGGAAGAGATCGTCGCCGAGAAGAAGAAGCAGCTCGTCGGCGCGAAGTAACGCTCAAGCTGGCCAAGATTTCAGTTCGGGGCCGGGCCCGTCGCGTGCGATGGCCCGGCCCCGATTTTTTTGGCGCCCGCCGGGCGCCGCCGCCGGCCGACTTACTTCAAGCGATTGGCCAGCAGCTTGCGCATCTCGGCCAGTTCTTCTTCCAGCCGATCGAAGCGCAAGAGCAGCTGATGCTGCCGGGCGATGTCCGGATGCGCTTGCTTGCCGAAGAACGACAACGTGCCGCTCGGTTCGAGCACGGCCCGGTCGACTTCCTCCAGACCGCCGAATCCCTGGCGGTGCGCGGCGCTAGTCAACTCGTCCAGCGTGATCAGCTCGTGCCGCAGCGGGCGCGCGAGCACTTCGCCTTTCTCGACCAGCGGCACCGCGTCGCCCTGGATCAGCCGGCTGAGCCGGGCGTGCCGGAACAGATAGCGGATGAACAAGTGATTCACCGTGAGCAACGTGGCGGCGCCGATGACGCCGCCGGTCAGCGAGTTGTCGTCGCCGATGATCGCGTTCTGCACCGTGTTGGAAAGCATCAGCAGCACGACCAGGTCCATCGAGTTGAGCTGCGCCAACTCGCGCTTGCCGGCCAGCCGCAGGCCGACCACCAGAAACGCATACACCAGGATCGGTCGGATGATCTTCTCGGCAACCGGAAGATCCAATTGCATGAGGTGGTCCCAAATCAAATGTCCCATGCGCGGGCTCGCTTGGCAGAATGAGGAAAAAAAAGGCCCCGCCTGGCGGCCGGGTGCCCCCAAATATAGCCGCAGAAAAAGCCGTGCGGGGCTGGGCAAACCGGTCCGAAATTCGCCAGTCCGGGATTTTCCGGGCCGATATCGCCAGACCCGGTCTGGCGGGCGGCGGGCCAGGGGCAGCCGGGCCTCTGCCTTGCTTGCAATCGGATTTCGGGGGAATTACGATTAACATCTTACCGGACTGAGAGTTGACTCGCTTCGCGCGCCGCCCTGCCTGCGGTGCGACGGGCCAGGCCGATCGGCCGCCGGCGGGTCGCCCCAGCGGACTAATCGAATTCCATCGTGGACGGCCCCTGCAGATGCTCGGGGCATTCATTCGCTCGAAGGGACAAATCGTCTATGGACCGCAATTATTGCCACTTCATCGCCAGGCCGCTGGTCGCGCTGGGGCTTCTGGCCGCGGGCGGGATTTGGTGTGCCGGCGCCTCGGCCCAGGATGCCGTGCTCGAGGAGCTTTACGGCAGCGGCGTACACGAATTCTTTAGCGGCAACTATGCCCAGTCGATCGCCGATTTGACGAGCGCCGCCAACGGCGGCAGCAGGGACCCGCGCGTGTACTATTTCCGCGCGATGGCCTATCTCCGCATGGGGGACGCGCAAAACTCGCAGGCCGACATGGAAAAAGGCTCGGCCATGGAGTGCGCCGACGTCAACCAGTTTTATCCCGTGAGCAAGTCGCTGGAACGCGTCCAGGGCTCCGGCCGACTGGCCCTGGAACGACACCGCACCAAAGCCCGGGCCGAGATTCACATGCGCGAGGAACGCCGCAACGCGGCGCGCTACGAACAGCAGCGCCGGGCCGAGGCCGAAGTCCTGCGGGCAGCCCCGGCTCCTGGACCGGTTGCGCCGGGCCCGTCAGCCCCGGCGCCGGCGACCGCTCCCGGGCCGGCCGAAGCCAATCCTTTCGACGAGCCGGCTGGCGCTCCCCCCGCGGCGGGCAAAGTAGCTCCTCCGCCGGCCGCAGCCGATGATGATCCGTTCGGCGATAGTGGCGCGACGACTCCGCCCGCCGACGACGATGGAATGAGTCCCGACGACGGCGGTGGCATGGCGGCCGACGATACGCCGCCTGCCAAGGCCCCGGCGAAGGCGCCGGCCGACGACGACGTCGAATTCGGCGAGGATGACGAAGCCGCCCCGCCGGCCAAGGCTCCGGCGAAAGCTCCCGCCGCGAAGATGCCGGCCGCGGACGATGAGGAAGACGCGATGATGGAAGAAGACGACACGCCGCCGGCCAAGGCAGCGCCCAAGGCTCCTGCCGCGAAGATGCCGGCCGCGGACGACGAAGAAGACGCGATGATGGAAGAAGACGACACGCCGCCGGCCAAGGCTCCCGCCAAGGCTCCGGCCAAGCCGGCTGCCAAAGCCCCGGCCGGCAAAGCCGCCGCTGCTGACGACGACGACGACGAAGTGATGGCCGGCCCGCCCTCCGGCAAAGGCAAAGGCAATCCGTTCGGCGACGACTCGGAAGACGAGGACGCCGAGGAAATGATGCCCGCCAAGGGGGCCAAAAAGCCGGCCGACAAGAAGCCTGCCGGCAAGGCGCCCGCCGGTAAGATGCCGGCCGACGATGACGACGACAAGTAAGCGCACCGTAACTTAGCGCAGGATGCCGCGGGGGGCGACGCTCCGCGCGACTTCACCCAGGCGCGTGCGACGCGTCGAGCTTGTTCGCCTGCCGGCGGTTCCACGATCCGGACGCGTCGAACCGGCTGCTGAAGACGCGGTCGCGTTCTTGGGCTGGCAGATCGTGATCGCCTGGCCCGGTGGTGCGCGAGTGCCACGAGATCGGTCAGCCTGATTCGGTTGGTGCCGGCCAAACCTGCCCGCCTTTTACCCACCCCCCTTGAGTCCGTCCCGCCCAACCGTCGAGGCCCCGTTCGATGCAACCTCGCCGCTCGCTTTACGGATCTTGGCTGGCCTTGTGGATCGTTCTGGCCGCGAGCCCTGCGCTCGGCGCCCCGGCGATCGGCAATCTATCTCTGCGCGGGCTGCAATCCGGGGCCACGACGCGGCTGGCGATCGACGGCTCTGAGCTGGGAGCCGACGCCCGGATTCTGCTCGACGCGCCGATCGCCAGCCAAACCCAACTGGCCGGCGCAACGGCCGCGCGGGCCGAATACGAGATCGCGATCGACGCCCAGGTGCCGCCGGGAATCTATTTGCTCCGGGTCGCCGGTCCGACGGGCATTTCCGCTGCGGCGCCGATCGCCGTCGACGCCCTGCCGCAAGTTCCCCTGGCGGCCGAGGCGAAGGCGCTGCCGGTGGCCATGTCGGGTGCGCTGAGCGGCAGCACCGTCCAGACCGTGGGATTTGCCGGTCAGAAAGGGCAGCGCGCGGTGGTCGAGGTGGAAAGTCGTCGGCTGGGGGCGAACCTCAACCCTTCGGTGCACTTGTACGACGCGCGGCACGTGCAATTGGCTTGGAGTCAGGGACGGCCGGCAATCGGCGGCGACGCCCGGCTCGACGTGACGCTGCCGGCCGACGGGCGCGTACAGCGTCGAGCTGCACGACGCCTTGTTTCGCGGTGCGGACCCGGGCTTTTTCCGCCTGAAGATCGGCGATCTCAAGTACGCTTCGCTGGTCTTTCCGTTGGGCGTGGTTCGCGGCACGCCGGCCACGCTGGAATTCGTCGACTCGAACCTGCCGCGCCCGGCGGGCCCCGTGGCGGTGCCGGTTGAGCTGGGTGAGCGGCCGGCTCCCTGGCCGGCCGGCGTGGCGGACATCAGCGGGTCGCGGCCGAAGCTGATCGTCAGCCCGGCGGGCGAAATCGTCGAGCTGCCGAAGACCGACAAGCCGCAAGAAATCGGCCCGGCGTCGGTCGCTGTGAGCGGCCGGATCGCGGCCCGCGGCGAGCAAGACCGATACCTGCTCGCCGTTACGCCCGGCCAGAAATTGCGCTTTGACGTGTTGGCCAGCCGCATCGGCTCGCCGCTCGACGGGGTGCTCACCGTGATGAACGAACAGGGTGGAACCCTGGCCACGAGCGACGACCGGCCCGGCACCAGCGATCCGGGCCTGGACTTGACGGTCGGCAGCGATCAGAAACTGATCGTCGCCCTGCACGACTTGGAGGGCAGGGGAGGGGATTCGTACCTTTATCGCATTTCGATTCGCGATTTGAGCCAGCCGGATTTCAGCATCTCGGCCGCTGAAGATCGCTGGATGCTGCCCGTGGGTGGCGCGCTCGTCGTGCGGGTGAAGGCCGAGCGCAACGAATACCAGGGACCCATTCAATTGGCGCTCAAACCGCTGCCGGCCAGCGTCGCGATCTCGGGCACGGAGATTCCTGCCGGGGCGACGGAGACGCTGCTCTCGATCACCGCCGCCGGAGTGCCGCCGACGCAATGGCTTGCCGGCCTGGCCGGGCGCGGGGCCGACCCCGGACTGGAAAGGCCGCTCTTGCTGGGGGACTCGGCCACGGTGCGTTTTCAGCCCTGGCTGCGGCAGGAGTTGGGCATGGCCGTCACTCCTCCCGGAGCGCTGACGGTTGCCTGGCAGGACTTGCCCCCCGGCACCGTGCTGCGGCAATCGGGCACCGTGCCCGTCAGGCTGAGCGCCCAGCGGGCGGCCGGCGCTGCCGGAGCCGTGCGGGTGAGCTTGCTGGCCAGTCAGCCGGCGCTGAAAAAGACGATCAAAGTCAACAACCAGGACCAGGTCGTGGACGACGCGGATCGGCTGTTGCGATTGGCCGAGCCGATTGTGATCGCCGCCGATCAAGCCGATGCCGTGGCCTTGATTCTGGTGCCGGCGGATTTGCCCCTGTTGCCTTATGACCTGGCGTTCAAGGCCGAGCTATTGGCCGCCGACGACAAGGCAGTGCAAGCGACGGCGTTCGCTCCGGCGCGGCGCCTGCAGGCCGTGGCCGCCGAAGCTCGTCCGGCCGAACCGCCGCTGGCCCTGTTCGAAGACCAACCGGATTTTGCCGCCAATCTGAAAACCGGCTCGGGCATGGCCAGTCTGGAGACGGGGGAAAAATACTCGGGCACCGCCAGCCTGAAGGTCACGCCCGACCAGAAATCCGCCGAAGCCCTGCCCGGCGTGAGCTTCAAGATCCGCGAAAAGCCCGGGCCGGGGGAATATCGCTATATTCAATTCGCCTGGCGCAAGGATGGCGGCCAAACTATTTGCCTGCAAGTCGGCCATGACGGAGCGTTCGGGCCGGTGGCCGGGCGCAGCGGCAAATTCCGCTACCACGCCGGCCCCGGAGCGGAACCGTTTGGCGCCAGCATGCAGCTCGCGCCGGCGCTGCCTGGCGCGTTTACCGTCGTGACGCGGGATTTGTTTTTTGACTTCGGCGAGTTTACACTCACCGGCCTGGGGCTGGCTCCCGTCGACGCCAACTTTGCCCTGTTCGACCACATCTATCTGGGCAAATCGCCGGCTGACTTCGAGCTGGTCAAGCCCTGACGCCGGGCGCTGCCGCGCCGCATAACACCGCCGGAGGCGAAAAGGGGACGATGGATGCGACGTCATCCCGCGGCGCGGATTCTTCCCAGGCCGAGGTCGACGAACTCGGCCCGCTGCTTCTCGAACAGCACGCCACCCACGGAATCGCGATCGTCTATCTGCTCTGCGGGGGCCTGGTGCTCGCTTTCGGACTGGTCTGCATGGCCGTACCCTGGGCGGCCGCCCCGCCGGCCATGTTCAGCACGGGGTTGGCCCTCGCTGTCAGCGGCGCTTGCGTGCTGGCGGCCGGCGCGTGGCGCGTCTGGAGCTGGCGCGCCAGCGGGCTTTTCTTGCATGAGCGCGGCATCCGCCAGCAGCGCGCCGGACGCACGTCCATCCTGCAATTCGCGGACGTGGCCGAGATGCGCTATCAATCCACGCGGATCTTCGTCAACGGCAGCTATGGCGGTACCGTCGAGCACCTCGGCGTGCGGGCGGCCGGCGACGGCCCCTGGCTCTTTTTCCAGCGGCGGAAGCAGGAAAAAACGGGCCTGGCGACCGGCTACACCGAAGCCAGCGAGGTCGATCGCGCCGCCCGCGCCGTTTGCGCGCTGCTCGTGCCGCGCTGGTCGCAGCAACTGGCCGCGGGCCAGCGGCTGCCCTGGACCACGCGGATGCGGCTGGCGCAAGACGGGGTCGAGCTGTCGCGCACGCGCTGGTACGAGTGCGAACTGGCCGATTTGTTTCGCCGCCAGCCGCGCTGGGAGTTCTTCACCTGGGACCAGATCGAGCGCACGCAGATCAACCAGGGAGTGCTCTACATCTGGATCAAGGGACAAAGCACGCCGCGGCAGCGCGTGCTGGTGGGCGAGGTGAATTTTCAGCCCGGTTATACGCTGTTCGCCGCCGCCTTGGCACGCAGCGAGCCGGCGCCGGCGCGAAATGTCGCAGCGGATCTGTCGGCGGCCAATCGGGCCGAAAACCTGACCGTGCGCTTCGCCTGGACCGCTGCGGATCACATCGCCCGGCAGGAGCATTGGGACCGGCGCACCCCCACGGGCCGCAAAGATTGGCGCATCCGCACCTGGGTTCCGACCGGCATCGCCGCGGGCTTCGGATTGCTGTTTTCGATCATCGCCCGGATATTCCACCGCGTGACCACGCCCGTTTTCCTGCTGCTGCTCGCCGGGATCGGGCTGGCCGCGTGCCTGCTCGCCGGGCTGCTCAGCCTGGGGTTTCGCTGGGGCCAGCGGCGGCGAATTCGCCAGGAAATCGCCCACGCCCATCAGTTGGCCCTGGCGGGAAAAGCGATCGATCCGCTGACCCAATTCGAGCTGACGCTCGGACCGGCGGGCTATGTGGTGCGCAGCGGCGGCCGGGAGCGGCGGGTGAGCTGGCAGCAGATCGCGCGTGTCGAGCACGCGGCGGGCTACGTTTTTCTGCACGCTGCCGGCAGCAAGCTCGCGCTGGAATCGATCGAGATGATGATTCCGCCCCGGGCCTTCGCGCACGAAAACGATGCCCTGGCCGCAGCCGAACGGATCCGGGACTGGCATGCCCGGTCCCAGGGCGACCCGGCGGCCGCGGCGCGCTGAGGCCGCATTGCCCGCGCTTGCACGCCGGCGGTTCAGGTCTGCTCGACCGGTTCGGTCCCCGTGGCGACAAACCGGTATCCGGCGCCGCGGACGCTGACGAAATGCCGCGGCGCGGCCGGATCGACCTCGAAGTATTTGCGCAGGTTGACGATGAAGTTGTCGACGGTTCGCGTGGTCGGCGTGTGGTTCATGCCCCAGACGTGTTCGAGCAATTCGGCCCGGGTGACGACCAACCCTTCGTGCTCGACGAAGTAGCGGAGCAATTTCATTTCGGTGTGCGTCAGGCGGACTTGCTTGCCTTCGACCGTGACCAGATACGTGTCGAAATTGACCTGCGCCCGGCCGAATTCGTAGTTTGCCGGCGCCTGGGGCGGCAGCTCGGCCGGCGGCGCATTGGCGCGCCGGGCCAGCAGATTGCGAACCATGCTCAGCAGCTCTTCCAGCTCGAAGGGCTTTTGCAGGTATTGATTCGCGCCCACGTCGTAGCCGCGAATCCGGTCTTCGACCAGCGTGCGGGCGCTGAGCATCAGCACCGGAATCTCGTTGCCCGTGCGGCGCAGCATCTCGCAGACGGCATAGCCGCTCATGCCGGGCAGCATCAGGTCGAGAATCACCATGTCGAACCCCTGCGGGTCCTCGTCGACGAGCGTAAGCGCGGTGGGCCCGTCGCCCACGATCTGGGCGTCGTAGCCCTCGGCCTCGAGGTTGTATTTCACCCCGAAGGCGATGTGCTCTTCGTCTTCGACAATCAGGATCCGCTTCATGGCAACGTTGTGTCGAGGTTGACGCTCGGGACAGATCGAATTCATAGCGGCAGGCGGGCTCCGCCGGGTCAGGCGGCGCTCAGGCCGTCGGCCCGGTCGCTGCTCGCCGGCCGTCGGCCGGGCAATTGCACTTCGAACACGGTTCCGGGGCGACCGTCGCGGTCGCGAACCAGGACACGGCCTTTGAGTCGTTTGACCAGATTGCGGACGATGAACAATCCCAGCCCGGTGCCGGTTTGCGACCGCTCCAGCTCGCTTCCCAACCGCACGAAACGGCCAAAGATCTTGCGCCGCAGCTTGGGCGGAATGCCCCGGCCGTTGTCGAGGATCCGCGTGACCACCAGCTCGGCCGATGCAGCTGCAACTCGACCTCGACGAGCGGTGCTTCGCCCGCATACTTGATCGCATTGTCGATCAGGTTGCGAAAGATCATCTCCAGGTCGATCGGGCGGCCCCGGACGATGGCCGGCTCGAGCCGCAGTTGGACCGTTTCGCTCGGCAAGTGGTAGCGGGCACAAACCGTCTGGGCACAGGCCTTGAGCATGGCCGCCAGGTCCACGTCGACGATGTCGGCCTCGACCGGTTGCTGATCGAGCCGGGCCGCGTCGAGCATGTGGTTGATCAGGTTGTCCAGCCGGGCCACGTCATCGAGCATGAATCGGTAAAAATCGGCCTGCCGCTGCTCGTCGACGTTGCGCCGGCTGAGCGTTTGCAGGCAAAGCTTGAGCGAGGCGATCGGGCTTTTGAGCTCGTGCGACACGCTATCGATGAAGTTCGACTGCCGGCGGTTGAGCCGGATCTCTTTGATCGAGATGAGCAAATACAACACCACGCCAACCAGCACCAGCACCAGAAACGTGGTGCCCACGGCCATCAAGGCCCAGTACGCGCCCGAGCGCTCGGTGCCCAGGACGGTCACGGCCACCCAGCCCACGATGAGCGCCACGACGAGCACGATCATGATCACGCCCAGGGTGATCGGCCAGCGTAGCGAGGTGCGCATGAGGGGAGAGTTGGGGGCTGGAGATTAGCGGGTGAGGGGTAGAGAACAGAGGGTAGAGGGTAGAGAGTGGGGTGTGGGGTGTGGGGTGTGGGGAAAGGACGGCTTCATAGCCGGCGGTCAACGACCGCCGGCGCGGAAATGACTCACGGTGCCGACTTGCCGATCGCATACAGGTGTTTGTCGCCGCGGAGGAAGATCTGCCCCTGGCTGATGGCCGGCGAGGCGTAGCAGTATTCGCCCAGCTTGTTTTCGGCGACGCGTTCGAACTTGGGCCCCGGGCGCACGACCGACATCGTGCCGTCGTCGGCCAAAAAGTAGACCAGCCCGCCGGCCGACACGAGCGAAGCGCTGAAGTGCGGGCCAAGCCGCTGCGTCCAATGCACGCTGCCATTCTCGGCGTCGAAGCAGGTGGCGATGCCGCCATCGGAAACGACCAGGAAGTAATCCCCCTCGGCGATCGGCGAGGGGACGTACGACGCCGCCTTGGTCGTGCGCCAGACGATGTGCGTATTGGTCACGTTGCCGCGGCCGTCTGGACGGATGGCCAACATGTGCAGGTCCGGAAAACCGGCCGTCAGGAACAGGAGCTTGCCGTTGTAGACGACCGACGCCACGAACTGCTCGGTCGGCCCGTCGATGATCCAGTGTCGCTGGCCGTCACGCGGGTCGTAGCTGGCCACGCATTTGTTGCCCGACAGGACCATTTGAGTTCGGCCGTCGATCTGGCGAACGATCGGCGTGGAGTAGCTGCGGGTTTTGTTTTCGCGCGGGGTCTTCCAGACCGTGTGCCCGTCCTGCCGGTCCAGGGCCACGAGGTAGGCGTCGCCGTCATGATCGCCGTTGACGATCACCAGATTCTCGAACAGCACGGGCGAACTGCAGTATCCATGGACGCTGGAGAATTTTCCCGGCCGCACGAGCCATAACTGCCGTCCCTGAAAATCGTACGCCGCCACGACCATTTCCTGGCGGTCCAGAAACGTGCAGTAAACTCGCTCGCCGTCCGTGGCCGGAGTGCTGGAGGCGAAGCTGTTGAGCTGGTGCTTGTGCTCCAGCGGGCTCTCGAGCACCACGACCTGCCACACTTTCTCGCCCGTCCGCCGGTCGAACGAAACCAAGAGCCGCTGCCGGGCATCTTCCAGGCACGATGCGACGAAGATCCGGTCCTGCCAGACGATCGGCGATGCGTGGCCCGTGCCGGGCATTTCAACCTTCCAGGCGATATTCTGCGAATCGCTCCACTCGACCGGAATGTTGGTTTCCAGGCTCGTGCCGTCGCCGCGCGGACCGCGCCAGCAGGGCCAGTCTTCCGCCCCGGCCGAACTCGCCACCGCCAGGCCGATCAGGGCGGCTGCCAACGTCGAGTGCATTTTCATCGTGGGCCTTTCGTATGGGCGGGAAGGATGCAGCAGGGGAGGGCGTGGCGGTTCGTCGGATCGGCGCGCCGCGGCCGGCGTCGGGCAGGCTGCAGCCGCTACGGGGCCGGTCGGACCCGGGGGGCCGAATGTGCCTCATTATACCAGTCCAAACAGCCGCCAATATGGCCGTGGGGCGGAGGGGCCGCAGCCGCATGGAGCAGTTGCCGGGGGCGGCCCCTCGCTCCGCGGGGACGATTCATCTTGCAGCCGCGGCAGACAGGGGGTTACTATACGGCTGTCTAGTATCGCCGGTTGTCGCGGAGGCCTTGCCCATGGATGTGGCCGCTTTTCTCGCTCGGATTCGGAGCCTGCCGTTCTACGACGGCCAGCTGGAACATCTGGAAACCCTGGAGGCCCGGCCCGGGCAGTTTGCCGAGCCCGACGAGCCGCTCCCGGTGGAGCTCCGGCGGCTGCTGGCCGCGCGGGGCATCGACCGGCTGTATACGCATCAGGTGGCCGCGCTCGAAGCGGCCCGGCGGGATCGCGATCTGGTTGTGGTCACGGGCACCGCCAGCGGCAAGACCCTGTGCTATCACTTGCCGATTCTGGAGCGGCTCATCGACGAGCCGGGCGCCCGGGCGCTGTACTTGTTTCCGACCAAGGCGCTGGCCCAGGACCAGCTCAAAGGGTTGCTCGAGCTGCTCTCGGCGGATCGGCAGCTGGTCGAGGAGATCAAGCCTGGCGTCTTCGACGGCGACACGCCCCCGGCCCAGCGGCGGCGGATCAAAGCCGAATCGGCCGTGGTGCTGTCGAACCCGGACATGCTGCACGCCTCGCTGTTGCCGTACCATCCGAAATGGGCGGGTTTGTTCGAGCGTTTGCGGTTCATCGTGCTGGACGAAGTGCATACGTATCGCGGCATCCTGGGGGCCAACGTGGCCTGCGTGCTGCGGCGGCTCGAGCGGATTTGCGCGCATTACGGCTCGCGGCCGGTCTTTCTGGCGGCCAGCGCCACGATCGCCAACCCGGGCGAGCTCACCGCCCGGCTGATCGGCCGGCCGGTCGAAGCCATCACGGCCGACGGCGCCCGCGCGGACGCAAGGTCTTTGCGCTGTGGAATCCCAGCCCGCTGGGCAAGGATCGACTCGCGCGGCGCAGCGCCAGCGACGACGCGGTGCAGTTGATGGTCGAATCGATCGACGCGGGCGCCCAGGCCATGACGTTCACCCGCACCCGGCAAGGGGCCGAGCTGGTCCACCGCTACGTTTGCCAGTCGCTCGACGAGCGGCGTTCGCCGGCGGCGGGCAAAGTTCGGGCCTATCGCGGCGGCTACCTGCCGCTTGAGCGGCGCGACATCGAAGGGCAGCTCTTCTCCGGCCAGCTGCGCGGCGTGGCCACGACCAACGCCCTGGAGCTGGGCATCGACGTCGGCTCGCTCGACGTGGTGCTGTTGGCGGGCTATCCCGGCACCATCGCCAGCACCTGGCAGCAGGCTGGCCGGGCCGGCCGCCGTCAGGACGAAAGCCTGGCCATCTTGCTGGCGGGCAACGATCCGGTCGATCAGTACCTCACCCGGCATCCCGATTATTTTTTTTCCCAGTCGCCCGAACATGCCGTGGTCGATCCGGACAATCCGTACGTTCTGGCCGGTCATCTCCGGGCCGCGGCCTTCGAGCTGCCGCTCGACGAGACCGACGCGCACCGCTTCGGCCCGCTCGCCCGGCCGATTGCCGAGGGCCTGGCCGACGACGGCGAGCTGGCCGCGATCGACGGCCAGTTTTATTTCTCGGGCGAGCAGCATCCGGCCACGCGGCTGAGCCTGCGGCACATGAGCGACAACACGTTCGCCATCGTCCTGCGCCAGTCCAGCGAGCGGGGCATCCGGCGGCCCAGCCAATCGCTCCGCCGGGCCGCCGGCGCCACGGGCACGCTGTCGCTCGATCACGAAGTGATCGCCAACGTCGACGCCATCAGCGCACCCGAGCTGATTTATCCCGAGGCGGTGTACCTGCACAATGGCGAATCGTATTTCGTCCGCGAGCTGGACCTGGAAGGCAAAGTGGCTTACGTCGAGCGGCACGAGATGGACTACTACACCCAGGCCGTGCTCGATTCGAGCGTGAAGTTCGGCCAGCAGCAGGCAGCCAGCGGTGCGATTGAGCACGCGCTGCTGGCCTTTGGCACGGTGGACGTGACCTGGCAGACCGTGGCGTTCAAGAAGATCAAGTTCGGCACGCGCGAGAACCTCGGCCAGGGCCCGGTCGACATCCCGGCCCAGACGCTGCCGACCACCGCTTTCTGGCTGTCGCCGGGCGACGAGCTGCGCGGGCGGATGAAGCAGGCCGGCCTGCGGACCAGCGAAGCCCTGGTCGGCCTACGCAACCTGTGCGTGGTCGGCCTGCCGATGGTGGCGATGTGCGACAGCCGCGACCTGGGCGGCGTGGTCGACAGCAAAAACCTGGGCCATAGCGCGCTGGTCGTCTACGACCGTTATCCCGGCGGCCTGGGCTACAGCGAAAAGGGCTTCCACCGGATCGGCGACCTGCTGGCGATCGCCTGGCAGATGATCCGCGAATGCGGTTGCTCGGAGGGCTGCCCCAGCTGCGTGGGATTGCCGAACCTGCGGCCGGCAATTCACAGCGACCCGGATCTGACGCGGGGCTATCCGATGCCCAACAAGCAGGCCACGCTGCAGCTGCTGGAGTGGCTGGTGGCCGGCTGCGAAGCTTCGCCCCAGCCAGCCATTATTGAGTACGCCCGACAGGATTCGAACCTGTAACCCTCGGTTCCGAAGACCGATGCGCTATCCAATTGCGCCACGGGCGCGTGACGAGTGGTCTTAGGATAAGGAGTTCGGGCCCGGGGTTCAAGTTCGCGCGGCGGCCGGGCCTTCGCCGTGTGAGAGTTGAACGGCTTCTCGCGCCGGCAGGCCGCTACGGCTTGGGCTCGACGGGCTACCCAATGCCTGCGTCCGCTGTACGCGGAGTGCCTGCCAGTCGGCTGCGTAGTAGCCGAATCTGATCGTGCGATAGATTGTCGGCCAGTTGTCAGGTTCAATTCCGGCAACACTAAGGAGGGTTAGACAATGAAATACGCAATCCTTGCCAATGGACCGCCGGAATGGTGGTCAACTCTTGAGGGCGCTCAAGACGAAGCTATTCGCCTGTTCGCGCAAATCAAAGGTGCCGATTTCGTTCACGTCTACACTGAAAACGATTTCATGCACCCTGTTCTGACGGTTTGCAGGGAGCGCTACGGCGGACCCGCGAGCGAAAACCGGAGAGAAGTGCCGACAGCGTAACATCGCACAAAGGAACAAATCCCCACCTGCCAAGAATCTGGCGGGTGGGGCTTTTTTCGTTTTCATTAGGTACGATTCGCCTACTTCCGGTTGGCCCTGCGAAGGTACTTCGACCGAACCCACCCGAAGCATTCCTCTTCGTCGGCATCAACGAAGCTGACTTGCCGCCAGCCTTGCATTTTGTCCGTTATCGTGACGACAGCCCCACGGTTCAAGCATCCTAGCCGGGGTGCTTTGGCCTTTGGCCGGTCAGTCACGATGCAAGGGTAGCCGACAATCCGAACACGGGGATTATCAACGCGGGCGGCCCGAAGAAGTTTGCGAGTTCTCGGCACTCGCATTTTCTCAGTCGCTTTGCCCATAACAGCGACTATCAAGAAAAATATAACCCAACGGAACGCATTCTCTTGCCCAAGAGCGGCTGCAAGAAGGTTGCCCGCCATGCCGACGGCTAGATTCTGCACAGTTGAAGATTGGCTTTGCACTGCAATCGCGAGATACTGAAAGCACTTGGCGAGTACCGACATCGAATCGAAGTCGGGTATTTTGGCAAGTTCGTATTCGACTATCTGCCGTTCTCTAAGGTACTCTGCGCCTTCGTAGCCCGCGAAAACATTATCCCGAGCGTCGCTGCCTTCTTCTGCTTCAAGACGTTCAGCTTCGGCGATTGCCGAAGCAATTATGGAATCAAATTGAAAGTTCGATCCGATCTTCGACAGGCTGCTAATCTGTTGAGCGATTCCCGCAAAATCAGGCAACTTCAATTGGAGGGCCGCGAGGTCGGGCACCTTCACCTGCAATGCAGACAGGTCGGGCACTTTCACCTGCAATGCAGACAGGTCGGGCACCTTCGCCTGGACGTTCAGGGCATCGCGTAATTGCTCGTTGACTTTAGCAGCGGCTGCAAAGGCTTCTGTTGCCGCTGAGAAATTGACGGCCGAGAAAACCGTAGACATCTGGCGGCTGATGGCCTTGTGCGCATCCATCATCCCAGAGAGTTCAGCGAACCGCAGTTTCGGTATCTGACCTATCCAATTGACCTGGTCGATGGCCCGACGTAACGATTCGCTGTAGGCAGTCGAAATTCCGCTAATTGCTGCGTGGTTGGCTGCTTCCTGAGTCTTCACAACGTCAGCGATTGCCCCATAGATCGTCTTCATTCCGTTAGACCCTAACCTTGCCTTCCTTGATCTCAAACACCAGCGTCTTGACCGCTTCCAGTTGGCTCGGCGAATCGACAGCGATCTCTAATGGGAGCAGAACGCCAGCCGGGCTTCCAGGCGTCCGCGCAGGTGGCACCGACTTGCTCCACGACCAGTGTTGCGTCTGCCAGTCGGCATCGTAGACCGCAATAACCCTTGCGTTCTTTATTTCGCTAGCCAAGCCTTCCTCCGAAGTGTCGGCATATCGCAACCGCTGTGCGTCCCTCGGGTGCGGAAGGTCGAAGGCATCGCCAAGCGGTTCGTATCCCGCTTGTTGGCATTGTTCGGCCGAGCGAAACACCTTGTAGGAGTCGGCCGACTTGCGGCCCAGGCAGATCGAGGATGCGCCGGTTCCGGCATTCCAGCGGTGGACGGCTTCCATGTCGTAGTCGAAGTTCACGTCTTCGACATTGCCAGTGTAGCCGCGCTCCCTCGGGTCATCGTGCCGGAACTTGGGCGCGTACCATTCCAGGTCAGATACATGGCCACTCCTTTCGCCAACGGTGATATGGAACATGCGTTCAGTATAAGGCATGTCCGGGAAGTCGCAAAGCCCTGCCCGACGCCGGCCCCGGCCACTAGGGGCCTGCTCAGCAGTCGGCTGGCGTCTGGGCGGTTCTAGGCAAGCTGCCGCAGGCGCTTGAATTTGATCGTCCGGAGATCAATGCCGAGTTCGTCGAGACTCGTGTATCGAACCGGGTTCCGCTGTTTGTTCCAAAGTTCCGGTCGATCAATGCTCGCCCACTTGCTGATCTGGATCAGGTAGTTCTCGGGTTCGTCCGGCGCTGGCGTAATGCCGCTGATTAGCCCGATCAAGAATCCTGCCCGGTGTGGCTCTCGCCCAGTGCTCGTTGATGCCTTGCGGGTGCAAACCAAGTAGGTCATTTTCGCGGCACGGTCACAGTTCAACACCCATGCTTTTGAACCGCCAGCTTCCAGGATGTCGCCAACTGTCTTGCGAGTGAAGACAACGATAGTGTCTGGCATCAAATCCCCCGCTCAAAGTGAGAAAATTCAGCGCGTGTGGCCACACCCGCAACCGGGTCAAACCAAGGCAGATTAGGGCAGATTGTAGGTCGGTCAGAAGGGGCGAAAACGTCGATATTTGCCGAGAAAACAGCGGTTTTCCGCGGAGATGCGGCCTGTGCCAATTTTGCCCAATTTGCGTTCCGAAGACCGATGCGCTATCCAATTGCGCCACGGGCGCGTGACGAGTGGTCTTAGGATAAGGAGTTCGGGCCCGGGGTTCAAGTTCGCGCGGCGGCCGGGCCTTCGCCGTGCGAGCGTCGCCCGAATTCCCGCGCCGGCAGAGTGCTATGGCTTGGGCCCGTCGGGCTTTGTCTGGGGCGGCACGCGCAAAACCAGGTCGTCGACGTCGCCGCTCTCGGCGTCGTCCTGGGACTGCCCGTCGTCGTCGCGCCCGTTCGCGCCGACGCTGTAGAGCACATAGCCCTTGGCCGCGGGTTTGTATTGCAGCTCGCCGCCGGCGAACAAATCCGGCGGAATCGTGGCAATGTGCTTCGGCGCCAGATCGGCGAGCCGGGGCGGATACTTGCCGCGCTCCGAGCGATAAGCGGCCAACGCGCAGCCCAGTCGAACCAGGTCGAACCGCACACGGGCGCCATCTTCCGCATTGCCGACCAGCATCAACGAGGGCAGCATCAATCCGGCCGTTGCATCGCAGGCGAATTGCGTGAGCACGGGGCCCGGGTTGAGAATCGCGCCCGGCAGCGCCGTGCGAGACGCGAGCGCTCGCTCGCCAAGAGCCTCGTTGACGGCGGTGATCGCCAGGACGCGCTCGCTGCGAGTGGGCTCTCGCCAGGCCTCGACGAGCCGGTCCACCCACTGGTTGTTCGAGCGCAGCACCGCATCCCAATCGATCACTTGATCGGCGATGGCCATTATTGCTTTCGTCATGCCGCCCGCGTTATCGCCCGCACCCAGGCCGGTTACGTCGGCCGAGGCCTTGATCCCGTCGCGCGCAATCGAGCGCGGTGCAGTCGAGCATCAGGTATCGCTCGGCCACGTCGAGGCGATCGACCGTGGCCGGCAAGGGGGGCAGTTTTTCCAGGTCGGCCCGCATCTTGAGAGCCTGTGCCGCGGTGAGTTTGGGATGCGCGAGCAATCCCTGATCCGCGGTGCAGGCAATCGTGTCGAGGCCATAACACACCAGTTCGTCGATCAAGAATGGGCCCTGACCGATCAGTCGCGCCAGCCGATGGCAGGCCAACAGATCGCTCCAGGCGGCGTGCAGGTCGCCGCTGCCGGCGCGCTGCATGGCCCGGGCGGCCAAGGCGCGGACGAACTCCCGCGCTTGCTGCGCGCCCGGCATCAGAGCATTGATGACAACTGCCCGATCGTCGGAAATCAGCGGATCGTAGCGCCGCGGCCGCCGGGAGGCCGACTCGATCAGCTCGAGCGGTTTCGCATTCGCCCCGAGCCATTTGGCCACCAGCGGACAATCGGCCGCCTTCCAGGGCCGGCTGAGGGCCAGGTCGAGCTCGTTCCAGAGCTGTTCGACGTTGTCCGGGCTCGGGCTGTCGCCCAGCTCGGTCTTGGCCAGCGATTGAAAAGCGACGAAGTAATCCCCGGCCTCGGGCGGCTGGGCAACGCCCAGCATGGCGAACAGGCGCTCGGCGAAATCGGGGTCGATCGGCGCGGCTTCGGTGCCGCGCGGTCCGGCTGCCTGCCAGAGCAGCACCGAGGCATTGTTGTCGGCCGTGACGTCCTGGCTGGCTAGCGCGTTGAGCGCGGACAGATAGTCGACATAGCCGTCTTTGCGCAGCGGCTCGGTAATGCGGGTCGTTTCTTTCGAGATCGTGATTGTCCGGCGCGGCGCCTGCTGAGCGGTAGCGGCCGGGCTGTCGGCCGCGCCGGGTGCCTGCTCGTCCGTGCCGGCGGCCGGATTGGCGGTGGGCGATTTCTTGATCGGCTCGGCGGAGCCGGCTCGCTCTGTCGGCAGGACTTGGGTCGCGAGCCACACGACTGCGCCAGCCGCAAATATCCGCCTCATGGGAGTTCTCCAGGTCCGTGGCAGAAGTGGGCAAAAGCGCGGCGCTGGGGACGCCCGCGGCCGATTCGGTCCACGCATTTCACGGGCGCACGATCGCCGCCGATCATTTTCCAGCACCAGTTGGCGATTTGCAAACCGGCGCTCTGCGCGGCCGGTTTACTGCCGCTTTATTGCGGCGAGGCGGCTTCGATCCGTTCGAACTTTTCCGTGATCTTCTGGCCGGCGATGCCCCAGGCGTGGGCCGACAGCAGGCAAAACGCCCCCAGCACGACCACGATCGCCGCCAGCGCGAGCCAGTGTCCGGGCTTCGAGCGGGCCGGGTCGGGCGCCACGGCAAACAGACCCAGGAGCGACGCGACCACGATCACCGCGTCGAAACTGGCCCGCTGCCAATAGGGTCCGCCCAAGTGCAGCCACATGCCGAATTCGTCGAACGTCAGCCCCAGGCCGACGCCGAATACGACGGCGGCGCACGTCTCGGCCCTGCCTGCCGGCCGGCCGAACAGCAGCCAGGCGCCCACGCCCGAGAGCAGGAAGATGCCGTAATTCAAGTGATGCACGTGCGTGTCGCCGACGTGCATGTACAGGTCGGGCATCCGGTGCGTCATGATCAACAGCACCAGGACTCGGGCCGCCATGAAGGTGAGCAGAAATGCGGCCAGCACGTAGCGGGCCAGGTGCGACATGCGGACCCGATCGTGCATAGGTGGCGACTCCTCAAAAGCACCGCGCACCGGCGCCGGCTGGCAGCCCGCTGGCCGCTGTGCTTGCCGGCTGACCAGCGGGGCCTTGCGGCGGTTGGCACTCCGGGCCTGTGGCCGATTCTACCCCAAACGTGGCCGGCGCCGTGCCAAAAGACCTGCCTGCGGGAGCGCGAAAACTCCGTGAATTGCCGCCGGCAACCGGCCGAAGCGGGACTAGCCCATCGGCCCTGGGCAGTGCTCCGCGCAGGGATTCGGGATCGACAGTTGCCGAGCGCGTGCAAGTCGCTCCCGCGCTGACGTAGAATTGGCCTGGGGTTTGCTTTCACGTCCGCTGCCCTTTGGGGGCCCGGGATTGGTGTGCGTCCGGCCGCCTCAAGGACTCTTCGACTCACCTTCAGCTTCGAGCGGTTCATGCAATCGTACCAGTGCCTGTGCGGCAGCCGGATTTTTTTTGACAACAGCCTGTGCGTCGCCTGCGGGCGCGAACTGGGTTTTTGCCCCGCTTGCCGGCGCCTGGCGGCGCTCGTCCCCGCTGGCGAGGGAAAATTTCAGTGCGGCCATCCGGACTGCGGCGCCCCGCTGGCCAAGTGTGGCAACTATGCCCAGCACAATGTCTGCAACCGCTGTGTGCCGGCCGAGGGAGCCGCGGCCGGCGCGCTGTGCGGCTGCTGCCGATTCAACGCCACGATTCCCGATCTGTCGGTGCCCGGCAATCTGGAAAAATGGTATCGGCTGGAAGCGGCCAAGCGGCGACTGTTTTACGATCTGGATCTGCTGGGCCTGCCCTACGGCTGCGCCGCCGACGGCATCCAGCCGCCGTTGTCGTTCGACTTCAAGGCAGACGTCATTCCGCAGCAAAACTACTGGCGCGGCGTGGGCAAGGCAGAAAAAGTGTACACCGGACACGCCGACGGCCGGATCACGATCAACTTGCGCGAGGCCGACGAGGTGGAGCGTGAGAAGCTGCGCGTCGTCATGGGCGAATCGCACCGCACGTTGATCGGCCATTTCCGGCACGAGATCGGCCATTTCTATTGGGAAGTGCTGATCAAGAATCGCCGCGAAGACGAGTGCCGGGCGGTCTTCGGCGATCACGATCGACCCACCTACGCCGAGGCGCTGGAGACGTACTACCAGACCGGACCGCGCCCCGACTGGCAATCCAGCTACATCAGCGCGTACGCCACGATGCATCCGTGGGAGGATTTTGCCGAAACCTGGGCCGCGTATCTCGACATGGCCAGCGCGCTCGATACGGCTCAGCACACCGGTTTTGGCGGCCACCAGGATCCGGTGAGCGCCGATCTGGAAGCACTGGTCCGCCGCTACCAGGAACTGGGCATTGCGCTCAACGAGATGAACCGCGCCCAGGGCCTGCTGGACCTGGTGCCGGAAGTGTTCGTCCCGGCCGTCATCGACAAGCTGCGGTTCATCCACGAATTGGTGCGCACCGGGCGTTCGGAAAACGGCATCTTCCAGCCCGCTGGGGCCGCGGCGGTTTCGGCTCCCGCGGTGACGGTCGCCCCGGCCTCGATGCCTGCGGCGCCTGCCGCGGTCGTCCGGGCACAGCCGTCGCCCGTGGGCGCTGCAAGCTGAGCGTGAACGGCGCGGCCTTGCCCTACTCGCTGGGCATGCGGGCGTACGACTGAGCCAGAGGACGCTGCTCGCTGCGGCCGTCGATCATTACGGCGGTCCATTTGGCCAGCCGTTGGCCGAGCGTGTGACAAGCCGCTTGAATGTCGGGCTCGCCTGCGTGGCCGGACCCCACGCCGTTGTAGCGTGGCGCGGCCAGCCCGCTCGCGGGTGGAGTCGTCCCGAACACCAGAAAGCCGAAATTCATCAGCAGCGTGTGCAGCGACTGGCAGGCCAGCTCGCTGCCGCTGGCAAACCCGCCCGCGGAGGAAAATGCGCACGCGATCTTGCCGTCGATCTTGGGTCGGTGCGGCGTCATCTGCTCTTCCCAGAAGCGCTTCATCTTCCAGGAGAAGTGGCCGAGATTGATCGGGCTGCCCAAGGCCAGCCCGTCGCACCAGATGACATCGTCGGCCGTGGCCTCGTCGATGCTACGCTGGCGGACTTCGCTGCCCGCGACGCTGCCGGCCCCTTCGGCCACCAGGATGGCCATGACCGCGGTATTGCCGCCCTTCGAGTCGTAGAGAACCAGGACCTTGCTCATGTTCGCACCGAAAGGAGCGGTTATGCCGACGCGCGGCGTGCGCCAGCGAGAAGTCGCAGAGTAGCTGCCGCCAAGCGCCGGAACAATCGCACCTTTGGGGGTCCGGATCCGGGCGAATGTCCCGCTCCGGGCCAGAACGACCCATCACCAGGATGGTGGCGTTTCACGAGTTTGGTGAAACGAGAGCCAACCGCTGCAGGCACTCGAGCTTTTGCCGCGAGCGCCTGTGCGAGGTCACCAATTCGGTGAAATTGTCCGGCACGCTGGCCGATCTGGGCCCGAGCTCGGCCAGAGCCTGTTTTCTGCGGCTTTTCGGCCGTTTTTCGTCGATTCTGCCGCTCTTGGGCGCCGTGGCATGCCACTTGCCAAGTGAACACAGCGGAGAGGTTGCGCCCGCAGCCGAGTCGGGGGTACGCCAGCGGTCCCGTGCGGCTCGCAGCGACCGTCGGTGCTGCTAGCAGGCGGGCGCCGCGATCCCAGGAACACGATCATCACGACCTCGGGCACCAGGAGCTCGAGCGCAGTACCGAAGCGGGGCCGCCAGGCAAGCGGACCGGCAAACGGGTCACAGGCAGCGAGCCACAGGAAGTCTGGTCTCGCTGACACGGAGAGGTTGCGTTGAACAGGGCGGAAACAGTGGCAGCTCCTCACGACGTGGGGGCGCAGGCGCTTCGGCAGCGGTCGGCTATCGAGCGGAACTCGCGCGTCGGTTTGCGGCATTGTCTCGTGGCATCGGCGCGGGCGACCACGCGCGAGTGGCTCGTCAGTGCCGGGCAGCGCTGGGGCTGGGACGTGGTGGTTTGCAACTCGCCGGAGGAGGCCGCCAGAGCGCTGGTGCTAGGCAGCCCGCAGTTGGCGTTCGTCGACCTCGAGGGTCCAGAAGGGCAGGCGTTTTGCGACCTGGCGGAAAAGATTGCCCGGGAGTGCAAGTCGTTGTTGGTCGTTTGCGGTAACGAACAGGACGCGGCGGAAGAAAGTTGGTCCAGGCAGCTGGGGGCCTGGTTCTACCTGCCGGGGATGAGGCCGTCGGCCGGTTTGCATTTGTTGTTTCGCGATGCCACGAGCATCGTCGATAAGCGAATCGTGGACGGGAACAGCGGTCGCCAGGCGGCAGTCGACGCGGGGAGTTGGCCGGGCCAGGATCTTGGCCCGTCGTGAGTCACAAGCTCGTAGAGCATGCCTGACCAGTAGCGCGTGAAAAGTCAGTTTGGCTGAACGGATTGGCACCGAGGGTCGCTGCGACCCGCATTGAGAGAAGCAAGGGGGGATTGCACAATGAACATGACGAACAATCGCTACGAAGAGGAAGACCCGGATTACCAGGCCGAGTCGCAGGCCGTGGGTGTGCGCGGCGGCGTCGAAAAGATCGTCAATCGCCAGCAGCGCCGGCCCTCGTACAAGAGCAAGAATGCGCCGGCCGGCTTCAATGGCATCCATCGTCGCCGCAACAAGCGCTCAGGCTGGTAGTCGGAGTGACTTCGGCGGATCTGCGGCCTGGCAGCAGTCGGCTGGCCCCTGTGGCGTGCCCCGGCTAGACCAGTGGCGTTGCCGACGTTCCAGCGGCATAGCCGACGAGCCCAGCGGCTGCGCTCGCGCTCTCGGCGCAAGCGGGCTGTCTTAATCCGCCTGCGGCGGGCGGGTCTTGATCTCGACATCGGCCGAGCCAGCCGCGTGAGACTTACGGCCGGCTATGAAAACGCGCGCGTGACACGAACCGTGCACGTCGGGCGGAACGCGCAGCCGGGCGGTAAACGGCCCTGGCTCCAGGTCCAACTCGACGCGCGCCAGCACCGGATCGTTTGCCCGGCGGTAGGTTGCCTCGAACTCGGCGCTCCCCTCGGCCAGCGGCGTGGAGGCCAGTCGCTGGGGCGGGCGAAAGCCCAGCCGGTCGCGGCGCGGGATTAGTTCGACCGTCGCCCTGCCCGCGGCGCTGGTCCGGGCGTCGATTACCAGTTCGTCGCCGGCGTTGCACTCGGCCGGGCAGTTGACGGCCACTGGCTCGGGCAATCTCAAGCTGAGCAGCGGATCGCCCAGCAAGTTGAACAAGTGCAAGTGCTCGCTGAGTTCTTCGTCGAGCGCACCGGGGTTGAGCAGCGCGGCCAGCGCGTCGAGCCCCTCGCGTGTCGGGCTTTTTTCGCCCGGCCGGACCATTTGCCGTTTCGCGGCCAGCAGGGCCTGGCCCAGCGTGTCGCAGCGGTTCTCGAACACCTCGGTCAGCAGTTGCGTGCCGAGCACGGCCATGGCATAGGGCATGGTCACGCGCGAGCCGCAGATCACGGCGACCGGGCCGCCCGGCGTGGCCAGCATGACTTCGGCCAGACAGTCGCGCTCGGCATCGAACGCGCCGGTGTAGCAGGCCAGCAGGCAGGCGATCGGCGGTGCCGCGGCGTGCACGTGTTTCAGATCGGCCTGGTCGAGCGAGCGGAAGGCCCCGGTTGGCACTTGCAAATCCGCCAGGCGGCCGGGCCAGGCATGGCCCAGGTAGATCCAGAACAGCCCGTTTTCGCCGAGCGAATCGATCGCCGTCTGCCGGAAACGCGGCGGGTCGGGGCAGTAGGGGCTGCGCCAATTGCCGTAGGTGATCCGCAGGGCGTACTCGGGCGGAATGCCCTCGGCCAGGACGCGCCGGGCGGCCGCCTCGATGGCCGCGTCGGCAACCGGACCGAAGCCGCCGATCCCGGCCAGCAAATTCACTTGCCGCCGCCACAGGCCGAAATCGACCGACCGCTCGTAGGCCAGGATCTTGTCGACCATCAAAGCGAGCTGGGCCGGAGTGTCCGCGGTCAGGCGGCCCACGGCCACGTCGGGCACCGCGTCGTCGTCCAGGTCGGCATAGCCATTGTCGGTGGCGATCGTCGCCTCGCCGCCGTAGCGCGGAATCACCTTGGCCACGGCTTGCCAGGCGGGCACGGTGCGTGTGCGAAGCGACTTGTCGGTCGAGCCGCGCGGCATTTCGTCGCCGACCAGCAGCACGTAGGCCAGCCCGCCGCGCCGGGCCCGGCGGCGAATTTCGGCTTGCAGCTGGGCGGCCGAAAGCTCGCCGGGCACGACGTCGATCGTGTGCCCTTGGCTGGTGCGGTATTCCACCCAGGGCGCCAAGGCCGAGCGCAGCGCGGCCGGGCAGACCACCAGCGTATCGGCCGGAGCCGACGGCGCGGCAGCAACGAGCAGCGTGAACAATTGCAAGATCGACATGCGCGCTCGGTCGTGGGACTCGGGGGCTATTGGCGCCGGCAAGCGGCAGCGGTGCGACGCAGCGGACGCGGAATTGTAGCGGCCCGGCGGGCTTCGCGGGGAGAGCGAAATCGCGCCGCCCCGGATCCTTAGCGCCGGCGGCGCTGATAGCGGCGGCTGGCTTCTTCCAGGATGCGGCGCTCGGGCTTGGTCAGGCTGGCTTCTCCCTCCCGGTGGATCTTGGCCAGGATTTCGTCGACTTCACGCGACAGGTCGCGGGGTTCGGACGGCGGGTCGGGGTCGTGCAGCTTCAGGTTCGGACGCAAGCGTGGCCAGCGCTCGGGGAGCATCCGGCCCAGGTTCCAGCCGCTGCGATAATAGATGAAGCCGAACAGCGCTCCGGCCAAATGCGCCATGTGGGCCACGTAGTCGCCGGGCAAGCGCTTGGCCGTGGCCGACAGGTCGCCCAGCAGGTACATGGCCATCATCGCCCAAACCGGGACCGGCAGCACGCCCCAGATGTAGATCAGCTTGGTGGGAAAGTGCATGGTGAAGATCATGGCCACGCCCATCACCGCGCCCGAAGCTCCTTCCAGGCCGCCGCCTCCCGGCATGCCGGCATAAGTGGAGAGCAGCCAGACGAGCGAGGACATGACGATCAGGGTCAGATAGATCCGCAGGAACTCCAGCGGGCCGTAGATCGATTCGATTTCGCGGCCGAAGAACCACAGGCCGAACATGTTCCAGAAGATGTGGAAGATGTCGCCGCTGGAGTGGATGAAACCGCAGGTCACGAGCTGGTAGATTCGCCAGGGATGCGTGAGCAGATCGGGCGAAAGCGAGAACCACTCTTCGAGCAGCGATCGCGGCGGCTCGCCCGAGGTGAACAGCAACTCGACGACGTAGACGCCGGCGGTCAGCAGGATCAGGTTGACGACCATCGACCGGCCGCCCAGCAGCCGGCCCCGTTCATCGTCGCGGTAGTAGGTTCGATCGTAGATGCCCATCGGGCTGCCGTATTTCGTTCGCAGGCCAGAGAGAATTCAAAGCCGAGGGTTCGTAATCGCGGATGCACAATCGCGGATTCACAGTGCGCCAGCGGGCGCATGGTTTGCCGCTGCGCATTTTAGCAGGCGGTCCGCCGGGACCGAAAGGCTGACAGGCCGGGGCGGGAGCTCAAGAGGCAGAGGAATTCGCCGCCGACGCGCTGGCGGCCTATTGTGCCGGCACCGCGGGCGAGGGATCGGCCGAGGCCTGATCGGCGGTGCGGCGATTGATCTCTTCGGCCGCCTTGAGCTGCAATTGGCGGTACTGGGCCGCGTCGCGCGCCGTTGCCGCCAGGGCGGCAGTCAGCTCGTCGCGCAGGGCTTTGGCCTTTTCCTGAAGCGCCTGGGCGTATTTCGTCACTACCGTGCGCTCGTAGCGGAATTTTTCCAAATCGGACGCCAGATCGGCTTTTTCCGACTTGCGGTAGGCGATTTCTTCCTGGGCTTTCTTTTCGGCCGCCACGGCCCGGTCGATGTCCGTCTGGGTCTTGACCATGGCGTCGTTGACCATCTCGCGATCGATCACGTATTCGTGGAAGAAGAACTCATAATCGCGCAGCGTCCGCTTCTTGCTGGCAAACTCCTTCAACGAAGCTTTGGGAATCAGCTTCTGCCGTTCGGCGTCGTCCATGCCGGCGAACAATTCCGCATTGTCGATCGGCATCATGCCGTACAGGGCCCATTGGCCCTTGGCCTTTTTCAGCCGTTGCCGCTGCTCGTCGGTGAGCGGCAGATTCGGTTCGATTTCGATCGTCTTGTTCTTGGCCTGGGCCTTGGTGACGCGGAATTCGCCCAGGAAGTGACCGCCGTTGCCGCTCGGCTCGACCGCTGTCTCGTCGAACACGAAGAGCACGGTTTTTGGCACGATCTCGTGCGGGTCGGGCGTTTCGATCGTCACCTGGCAAACGCCAGCGTCGGTGATCTTCTCCGGCGTGACGTGGAACCAGACCAGGCCGCGATCGTTGACCAATTGGTGCAACTCGGCCTTGAGCTGCTCGATGCCTTCTTCGACCAGCCGGTTCTGCTCTTCTTTGCCGGTTTCGAGCTCTTGGTTCTGCTTTTCGGCCTTTTCCACCGCCGTGCGCCAGGCGATTTCAGCCTCGCGCCAGGAGCGGTGGGTCTTGAGGGTGCGGACGGCCATGTACATGAACACGACCGACGCCAGAAACACGAACTCGGCCAGCACGACCATGTACACCCGCCAGCTCTTGGCGCTCATATACGCCAAGAAGAAGCTGGACAGGATGACCAGCAGCAAGAAGATTTCCAGTAGAGTGCCCATGCGCGCTCGGGTTGCCCTGCCAGGTTGCCGCTTGCCACGCGCCCGGGGACTAGCAAAGCCGAAAGCGAATCTCGGCCGGGGGCGCGGGATGGATATTCCGTCGTTAACAGCAACGGCAGTAAGCTGTTGCGTTACAGTCGATAATAGATCGGCCGGCACGGGGTGTCAATGTTTTGCCCAAACCGCCCCGACAGTGCTAAAACCGCGTTGCCCCCCAGATTCTGCCGACGATTTTGCGGGCCCGGCGCGACCGGCGGTCGGACGCATTGCAGCGATTTTGGCGATTCGCCCGCTGGGGGGGCAGACGCAGCTCGCGTGGCGCACCGGTAGACGCCTGTGCCGCCGCTCGATGCCAGTCCGCGCGCCGCCGCTCGACGCTGGTATATTGAATCCTTAGGAAGCAACCAGAGGAGACGCTGACTTGGGGTCGCAGCACATCAAGGCCACACTGGTCGTCAAGTCGGGCAGCCAGAACGGCACGGTCTACGACCTGACCACCGAACAGACGTTGCTGGGCCGGCTGCAGCCCTGCGATATCGTTCTGCCCTCGTCCGGCGTATCGCGTCAGCACGCGCGGGTCACCCGCCGCGAAGACGGTTACGTGATCGAGGACCTGGGCAGTCTCAACGGCACATTCGTCAATGCCGAGCGATTGCAGGGAATGCGGCTGCTGGCCGACGACGACCAGATCCAGATCCACGACACGCTGCTGAGCTTTCAGGCCGAGAGCCCGCGGCCCACGGACGACGCCGGCGCGACCGACGGGCGCGATCCGTCCAAGTCGAACATTCACACGTCGGTGGTGGCCGCGCTCGATGTGCGGATGGGGGGCCAGTCGCGCGTCGAGGTCAATGCCGAGATCAAGCTCCGCGCCTTGCTGGCCATCATTCACAGCGCCGGCGAAGCGCACGGCACCGACCAAGCGCTCGTCGACGTGCTGGACCACGTGTTCGAAATCTTTCCGCAGGCCAGCCACGGCTTCGTGCTGCTGTACGAGACTCCCGACGCCGGGCTCGACCCGCCCTCCGAGGGAACGCTCGTGCCCCGGGCGATCAAGCATCGCCAGGCCAACGCGGCCGAGTGCACGCTCGGGCCGATCAATAACCAGATCGCATTCCAGGCGATGGAGTCGGGCCAGGCCATCCTGAGCGCCGACATTTCCGATCCGCATCGCCAGGATCCGTCGGCCACGGTTTTCGACATCCAGGTCCGGGCGATCATGTGCGCCCCCTTGGTGGCCCCGGCGAGCACGAAATTGGGCGTGTTACAGCTGGTCACCGATGATCCGCTGCGGCAGTTCGCCCAGCCCGACCTGGACGTGCTGGCGAGCATCGGCGTGCTCGTCGGCCAGCTGGTCGAATATGCCCGGCGCTACGAACGCAAAGGGGCCGAGGCCGCCCTGCGGCACAGCGAGAGCCGGTTTCGGGCCCTGGTCGAAAAGAGCCACGACGGCATCGCGATTCTCGACGAGCAAGGCCGGATCAGCTATTCGACCGCCGGCACCGCCGAACAATTGGGCTATCCGCCCGGCGCCGGACTGGGGCAATGGGCGTTCGGCAAGGTGCGTCACGAGGATCGGCCGGAGGTGGCCGGCCTGTTCGCCGAAATGCTGAGCGAACCGGGGGGCAATCGCACGGCGGAATTCCGCGTCGAAACGGCCGACGGCCGCTGGCGCTGGGTCGAAGCCACTGCCACGAACCTGCTGCACGACCCCGACGTGCGCGGCGTGGTCTGCAACTATCGGGACATCACCGGCCGCAAGGAAATCGAGCAACAGCGGCTGCGGCTGCTGGTCGGCGAGCGCGAAGCCCGGGCCGAGGCCGAACGCATCAGCTGCATGAAGGACGAGTTCCTGGCCACGCTCTCGCACGAGCTGCGCACGCCGCTCAATGCCATCGTCGGCTGGGCCGACCTGTTGCAATTGGGCAAACTCAGCCCGGCCGAGATGTCCCAGGGGCTCGAGACCATTCAGCGCAACGCGCGGATGCAGACCCGGATCATCGAAGACCTCTTGGACATGAGCCGGATCATCTCCGGCCGGATTCGTCTCGAAGTGTTGTCGGTCGACGTCGAGCGGCTGGTGCTGGCCGCGATGGAGACGGTGCAGCCGGCCGCGCAGGCCAAGGAGATTCAGCTGGAAGTTCGCTGTCAGGGGAGTTCGCCGGTCAACGGGGACCCGGCCCGGCTGCAACAAGTGCTGTGGAATTTGCTTACCAACGCAATCAAGTTCACACCTCCGGGCGGCACGGTCAGGATCGCTGCCGCCGACCGGGGCGAGTCGGTCGAGCTGAGGGTCAGCGATTCGGGCGAAGGTATCGAGCCGGAGTTTCTGCCCCACGTCTTCGAACGCTTCCGCCAGGCAGATTCGTCGCCGGCGCGGCGTCACGGCGGGTTGGGATTGGGCCTGGCCATCGTCAAGCAGCTGGTCGAATCGCACGGCGGCTCGATCAGCGCGGACAGCGCCGGGGCAGGATTCGGATCGACGTTCATCGTCTTGCTGCCCAAAGCCAAAAGCAAAGAGACCGTCGCCGGCGCGGGCAGCGACGAGCCGACGTCGGCGGCCGACATCCGTTTGCAAAATATCGACGTGCTGGTCGTCGACGACCAGCGCGATTCACGCGAGCTGGCAGCCCACATCCTCAGCGAAGCGGGGGCCGTGGTGCGTTCCTGCGGATCGGCGCTCGAGGCCTTGGCCTTGATCGAAGAGGAGCCGCCGGCCGTCCTGCTGGCCGACATCGCCATGCCCACCATGGACGGCTACGAGCTCTTGCGCCAGGTGCGGGCCCTGCCGCAGCAGCGGGGCGGCGCCGTGCCGGCGGTGGCCGTGACGGCCTTTGCCCATCCCGAAGGGCGCCGCCGCTCGTACGCGGCCGGTTTTCAGCTGCATCTGTCCAAGCCGCTGGTGCGGACCGAATTGCTCGAAGCCGTGGCCCGGCTCGCCAGCGCTCCGGCGCCACGCTAAAGTAAGAGCCGGCGCGCTGCGTGGCCGCCGGGCGGAAGTGCGCCGCCGCCAACCGCAACTCGATCGTGCTTGCCCGGCGTAACGCCGCCGGTGTTCATGAACCACGAGCCCGCCGACTTGCCTGAATTGCCCAGCGAGCCTGCCGGCGATTCGTCTGCCCACCGGTCGGCCGGCTCCGCCGTGCCGCGGCTCGATCCATCGGCCGCTCAGGATGTCGACCCGTCGGTCGCGCAGAGTACCGACGCGCACGATCGCGACGATCTCGTCTGGCTCCAGACGGTTTACCAGGGAGACACGGCGCGGCAGCTTTCGGTGCGGTCGATCGTCACCGGCATGATCATCGGCGCCGTGATGTCGGTCTCGAATTTGTACGTCGGCCTCAAGACCGGCTGGGGACTGGGCGTCACGGTCACCAGCTGCATCATCGCCTACGCGGTGTTCCGGGCGCTGGAAGTGGTGGTGCCGGCGTATCGCCGCGATCCGTTCACGATCCTGGAAAACTACACGATGTCGAGCGCGGCCAGCGCGGCGGGCTACATGGCCTCGGCTGGGCTGGTCTCGGCGATTCCCGCGCTGTACCTGGTCACCGGCCGCCAGCTGACCGCGGCCGAGATGATGTCCTGGCTGGCCGCTGTTTCGCTGTTGGGCGTGTTCATGGCCGTGCCGCTGAAGCGGCAGTTGATCAACATCGAAAAGCTGCCGTTTCCCGAGGGCATCGCCACCGCCGAGACGCTCAAGTCCATGCACACGGCCGGCGCCGAAGCGCTGAGCAAGGCCCGGTCGTTGCTCTCGGGTGCGGTTCTCGGCGCCTTGGTCATTGCCTGGAAGGACGGCTTTCCCGCGCTGGGGGGCTGGCTTGAACGGCGTCCGCAGACGGCCGGCCTGGGCAAGTTCGTCTCGAGCGTGGCGCTGCAGGAGACCATGCCTCTGGCCCCGGCGGACCGTCCTCGGGCCTGGATGAATGAATTGGGCATCGGCTTCGAAGGGTCGGTGGTGCTCCTCGCGGCCGGCGCCATCATGGGCATTCGGGTGGGTTTGTCGCTGCTGGTCGGGGCGGTCTTTTATTATGCCGTGCTTGGGCCGCGGCTGATTGAAAACGGCTGGGCGGAGCCGGGCAAGATTGTCCGCTGGACCTTGTGGCCTGCGACGGCGCTGTTGCTCACGTCCGGCCTGCTTTCGTTTGCCATGCGTTGGCGGACCGTGCTCCGCGCGTTTCGCGGCCTCGGGGCCATTTTGGGCCAGTCGCGCAGCAGCGACGACCCGCTGGCCCGAATCGAAGTGCCGGCGAGTTGGTTTGTCGTGGGAGCGGCGATCTCGGGAACCGCCTGCGTGGTGCTCGGGCACACACTGTTCGAAGTGGTATGGTGGACCGGCATTGTGGCCGTCGCGTTTTCGTTCATTCTGTCGCTCGTGGCCGCCCGGGCCACCGGCGAGACGAGCGTGACGCCGATCGGCGCCATGGGCAAGATCACGCAACTGCTCTTCGGCGTCCTTGCGCCGGCCAACACGACGGCCAATCTGATGGCGGCGTCGATCACGGCGGGCTCCGCCTCGCACTCGGCGGATTTGCTGACGGATTTGAAGTGCGGCTACCTGTTGGGGGGCAATCCCCGCAAGCAAACCATCTCGCAGTTGTTCGGCGTGCTGGCGGGCACCTTGGTCTGCGTGCCGGTTTACGCCATTGTCGTGGATCCGGAAAAACTCGGCACGAGCGAATTGCCGGCGCCGGCGGCCGCCGTCTGGGCCAGCGTGGCCAGGCTGCTCAGCAATGGGCTGGGGTCGCTGCCGCCGGGCGCCGCCACGGCGATCTGGATCGGCGGCGCGCTCGGCATTCTGATCACGCTGGCCGAGGAGTTTCTGCCCGCGCGGTACCAGAAATGGGTGCCTTCGGCCACGGGGCTGGGCATTGCGGGGGTGGTTTCCGCCGCGAATTCGATCTCGATGTTCCTGGGCGCGTTGGCCGCCTGGCTGCTGCAGCAATTTCGCCCCCAGACGGCCGAACGCTATACGATACCCTTTTCCAGCGGGTTGATTGCCGGCGAATCGCTGATGGCCGTGAGCGTGCAGTTGGTGTATGCCGCTCCGGCGATCGTGGGGAAGCTTTCCGAATTCCTGCAGGCCAAAGCCAGTTGACCGGATCGCTCCGCTGTCGGACTTGCCGGATGCCAGAGGTCCCCGCTCAGCCCGCGGCGTCTCGGCCAATGGCACGGACCGCTGCGTGCGTTAGCGTCTGAGCAAGAAACCGGTCAACGAAAACAGGGCGACGGCGCCGCCCAACGCCCCGACGACGCCAGGCAGCCAAATCCCATCCGAGCGATTCAGCCCTATTTCTCCGACTGCCCAAAGAAGTGCGAACATACTTCCAAGTATCAGTGGGAAAACGGCAGCCGCATAGCACGCGATCCCGATGACGGAGCGTACCTGCCGAAGCGTGATGCGTTTCGGCGCAGACGGCGATGGCTCGCCCGCCTCTCTACGCTTAGCCATCGAATGCTCGGCCAGACCCGTGATACCGTAACCGACGAGCACCGGGACCGCGGTGACGATCATCATGATGTTCAAAAGCCTCTGGTGCTCGGCATCCAGGATCCGGTGAAAGCCGATCAAGCAACCAATAACGGCGGTGACGACCAGAAGCTGCTTTAGTCCGAATTGGAGCCGCTGGTTGCTCATGCCCGAAATATTACCCGATATGGCCGGGAGGGCTGAGGCGACAACAGGAGGCCGCAGGGGACAGGGCCTGCGTCCCAGTTGAGAAATTGGCACCCAGGCCCTGCCGCGATCCGACATCCTCGGCGGGTCGAAACTTGCCATCGCGCCGGAAAAGACGACAATGAGCCCTGGTGCCTACTTCCCCCATTCGAGTTCGACTTGCCCGGGAGGCAATCATGGCCACGCTGCTACTGAGTATCATGCTGGCGGCCGCCAGTGCGCCCGTTGACGCTAGTGCGCCCGTTGACGTTAGTGCGCCCGTTGGCGCTGAGTGCGCCCGTTGCCGCCGACGCGGCGCTGCTGGCCGACGAAAACCTGGTCGGCAAAGTGGTCAGCGCCGGTGACGGCAAGCTGGTGATCGTCGACGATGACGGCGACAACGAAGAGTTCGAAGTAACGGCCAAGACCAAGATCACGCGCAATCAGAAAGACGCCGATCTCGACGATATCCAGGAAGGGGATCTGGTCAAGGTCAAGGCCCAGCGCAAGGGGGTCAAGTTCGTCGCCCTGGTGATCGAAGCCCGCGCCGGAATGATCCGCCGCGGCGCTGGCCCGCTTCCGTCCCCGCCGCCAAAAAACCTGCCGCGATCCACGTTCCGCCCCACTGCTGGCACGCCATGCACCGCGCCGCCTCCTGGACCGCGCTATTCGCCGCGCTGCTGATCACGCCCTGCGGCGCGCAAACGCCGGCCCCCGATCGCCCCGCCCCCGACCGACCGGCCCCGTTCGACACCAGGACTTCCACGGGCGCGTGGCACGCCGCGGGCAAGCGCGGAGCGGTCGTCGCCGGCGGGCAGGAAGCCGTTGACGTCGGGCTGGGCGTGCTGCGCTCCGGCGGGAACGCGGCCGACGCCGCGGTCGCCACGATCCTGGCCCTGGGCGTGACCGACTCGAACATGTTTTGCCTGGGGGGCGAATTCACCTTGCTCGTTTACGACGCCGCCGGCAAGCGGGTCGAAGCGATCATCGGGCAGGGCGCCGCGCCACGGCTGGCCACGCGGGAAGCATTTGCCGCCGGCGGCATCCCCAGCTCCGGCTTGCGCGCCGCGGCGGTGCCGGCCGCGATCGACGCCTGCCTGGTTGTGCTGGATCGCTACGGCACGCTCACGTTCGCCGAGGCCGCGCGGCCCACCGCCGAGCTGCTCGCCCGGCACCGCAAAGTCTGGCATGCCGATCTCGAGCGCACGCTGGGGCGGTTGATGGCGGCCGAACGCGCCGCCGGCGGCGATCGATCGGCCGGATTGAAGGCCGTGGCCGATTATTTTTACCGCGGCCCGTTGGCCGATGAGATTTCCCAGTGGTGTGCTGACCACGGCGGGCTGATCCGGGCCGCGGATCTGGCGGAACACAAAACGTCGGTCGAAGCGACTGTGGCGGCCGACTACCGGGGCCATCGCGTGCTGAAGTGCGGCCCGGCGACGCAGGGACCCTGGCTGCTCGAATCGCTGGGCATTCTGGCCGGCTTCGATCTCAAATCGCTGGGCTCCGGCAGCCCTGAGGCGATTCATTTGACCGTCGAAGCGATGAAGCTGGGGCTGGCCGATCGGGACGTGTATTACGGCGATCCGGCCCGGGTCGACGTGCCGATCGAAGCCTTGCTTTCGCCCGAGTATGCCGCCCTGCGCCGGCCGCTGGTCGACCGGCGCGCGGCCTCGCGCATTCAGCGCCCCGGCGATCCGCGCGGCGGCAAGGCCCTGCTCGACCGCGCGGCGGCTCAGCGCGGATTGGGCAATCCCGACCGCGACACCACCACGTGCCTGGTGGCCGACGGCCAGGGCAACGTGATCGCCGCCACCCCCAGCGGTTGGAGCGGCGAACTGGTCGGCAATACCGGCATCTGGTTGGGCAGCCGCTTGCAAAGCTTCAACACCTGGCCGGGACACCCGAATTGCATCGCGCCGGGCAAACGGCCGCGGATCACGCTTTCGCCCACGCTCGTCACGCGCGAGGGCAAACCGGTGCTGGCCGTCAGCGTGGCCGGCGGCGACGGCCAGGATCAGGCCAGCCTGCAAATGGTTGTCGACGCGCTCGACTTCGGCCTTTCGCCGCAGCAATCGGTCACGGCGGTGCGGTTCGGCACGGATCATCACGTTGGCTCCTTCGGGCAGACGCCGCCCAAACTGGGCAGCTTGACCATTTATGCCCAGGCCGGTCCGCAGGTGATTGCCGATCTGCGGGCCCGGGGCCACGACGTAACCACGCGCCAGCCGCCACTCTGGAGCCCGGCCGTGCTGGCGATCGACCCCGCCACCGGCCAGATCGAGGCGGCCGGCGACCCGCGCCGGGCGTCACGCTGCGGCCTGGTAGCTGCAAGATTCGCGGGCAGGACACCCAAGCCGGGCGCAGGGGGCCGCAAAACAAATCTTCACGCGCTGCCGGCCCGCGGCGTAAAATGGATCCCAGGGACAGACCTCCTGGAATCGCGAGGGCTCGTCATGCGAGCTGCTTGGGTGATTGCCGCGCTGGTGGCTGCCGGACCATGGGTTCGGCTCGCTCGGGCCGCCGAACCACCGGCCAGTTCCAGCACGGCCAGCAGCGAGCAGGTGGCGGCCTGGATCGCTGATCTCGACGGCCCCAGCTTTGCGGTGCGCGAGACAGCCACCCGGCGGCTGATCGAACAGGGAGAGGCGAGTATCGGCCCGCTGTCGGCGGTCGACGCTTCGGCCAGCCTGGAACAAGTTCAGCGGACGCTGCAGATCCTCTCGACGCTGGCGAGCGACGCCAACGGGCCGGCGAGCGAAGCCGCGACCGATGCCCTGCGGCGCCTGGCTGGTTCGGCCGATCCGCGCATTGCCCGTCGCGCGGCCGATGCGTGCCTGGCGAAGCAGCAACTGACGATTGCCAAGATCGAGCAGCTGGGCGGCCGGGTCGAACGTGCCGGCGACGATCCCCAAGGCACAGCCGTGACCGTGTTTCTCGGCCGCCGCTGGCAAGGCGGTGAAATCGGCATCCTGTTATTGAAGGGCTTGCCCGAGGTCGAAGCCATCTCGCTGGAACGGACCGAGCTGGCCGACTCTGCCTTGGCACAAGTGGCCGAGATCAAGCAACTCAAACGGCTCTACCTGGGCAACTGCCAGATCACCGGCCGCGGTCTCGACCGGCTCAAACCGCTCGAAGGGCTGCGCTTTCTCTCGCTTCGCGGGCTGGTGCTCGAACCCCGGGCCTTTGAGCTGCTCGCGGAGTTCACCCATTTGACGGCCTTGGGGTTGGACAACACCAACGCCAGCGACGCCGATCTGGCCCGCCTGGCACCGCTTGTCGAGTTGGAGACGCTCTGGCTCAACAGCACCAAAGTCACCGACGCCGGCCTTGTGCATCTCAAGCCGCTGGCCAGCCTGACGCGTTTGGAACTGGCCAGCACGCAAGTCACCGGCAGCGGGCTGGCGGCGCTTGAGCCCTTGGCCCGGCTCGATTTCCTCACGCTGGAAAACACGCCGCTCGACGATGCCGGCGCCGCCATGCTGGCCCGGCTCACGCAGGTGAGGAAACTCGGGCTCGACCGGACCAAGATCAGCGACGCGGGCCTGGCCCAGCTGGCGGCGCTGAAGAATCTGGAAATCCTCTGGGTCGATCACTGCAACGTCACCGATCAGGGGCTGGAGAGCCTGACGGGATTAACGGCCCTGACGCTGTTGCACGCCGAACAAACGCAGATCACCCGGGCCGGCGCGGCCAAACTGCAAGCCACGAATCGCCGGCTGCGCGTGGTGGATTAGCCGCCCAAGAAAAAGAAGCGGAGCAGATAGCCGCCAAAAACACGAAAAGGCACGAACGGCAGCAGCGGAGAGCTTCCGGAGTTGGGGTCTTAAGAAAGCGATTTCAAAGCGATTCCGCCCGCGCGTCTTTTTGTGGCTTTTCGTGTTTTTGGTGGCCATTGCTCCCGGGCCTTCGGCTGGCAGTTATTCCCCCGTGTTTTCGCCGGCCAGCGGCAATTCGTAGGCGACCGCCTCGTCGCCATTGCGCAGTAGCAGCTCGGCGCCGGCCAGGGCCGGATTGTTCCAGGTTTTGCCTTCTAGGGCCTGGATGCGACCCAGCTCGACGTGTTTTTCCGGGCTGGCTTCGACCAGGGCCAGCTCGCCGGTCTCGCCGACGACGAGCAGCAAGTCGCCCGCCAGCAGGATCTGGCCATGGCCGTAGCGGCCGCTCTTCCACTGCCGCTTGCCCGCTTCGATGTCGATGCATTCCAGGATGCCGTCGGACAATCCGTACAGATATTCGTCGCGGCGAACGACGTTGGTGAATTTAGTTTGCAGTGAGCGCGCATTGTGCCAGAGAACGCTCGGCGTCCAGCGGTCTCCTTCGGGCATTACCTCGAACAGCATCGCACCGCCGCCGTAGCCCTTGGAAACGAACAACCGCCGCTCGTCGATCGGCACGGTTTGCGAGACATTGGCCGAGCCGTTGCTGGTTCCCGGCCAGTCCTGCTGCCAGAGCACGCGGCCGGTTTCGGGATCGTGCCCGGTGATGTTGGCCTCGTTGACGATCACAATTTGCGACTGGCCAGAGAGTGTGACCAGGCTGGGCGAGGCGTAGCCGATCTGAAACGTCCCGCCGCGCCAGATTTCGTCGCCGGTTTCCAGCCCATAGGCCACAAGCGACACGAAAGGGCCGCCGCTCGGTCCGCCGGCCGGCACGATCAGCTTGTCGCCGTACACCAGCGGCGATGCGGCGCGGCCCCAGGCGACCGCGGCCAGATCGGCCTCAGGGCCGGCAACGCCGAATTCCTTGAGCAGGTCGTGGGTCCAGATCTTGCGTCCGCTCGCGCCGTCGAGACGGCGCAAGACGCCGGTCCCGCCCAGGGCATAGACCCGGCCTTGGTGAATCGTGGGCGTGCTGCGCGGGCCGACGCCGCCCAAAGTGCTTTCGTGCCGGGTGCGCACCGCGTCGGCCCACTCCAATTTGCCCGTGTGGCGGTCGTAACAAGTGACGAGTTCCTCGTCGCCGCGCTGCTCGAGCGTGACGGCATGATCTCCGACCACGGCAAAGGCCGACCAGCCCGCGCCGATCGGTTGCGGTCCCCACACGAGCTTCGGCGGTTGGACTTTCCAGTCGTGGGCCAGCCGGATCCCGTCGATGGTGGCGTTGCGCCCCGGCCCGAGGAATTGCGGATAGTCGGCCGCCGCGACTTGCTCCAGATCGACTCCCGGCGCGTCGGCCCCGGGCACCGCTCGGGCCAGCTGCTGGTCGGGCTTGGGCTCCCAGCGCCAGCGCGACCGGGGCACCATTCCGCCGTTGAAGCTATCGATCCGCCGGGTCGCGCCGACCGCAGCCACCGCGAGCGCCAGGACGGCCACCACCGTCAACCGCAGGGAGCGGGGGTATGCGCTGCGCCACGCGAACCAGATCAGGCCCGACATCAGGGCCACGAACGAGAGGATCAGCGTGATGATGTTCCGCACGGCCTCGTCGACCAGCGGAATTTCGCAAAAGCCGCGCACCCAGACGATGCCGGCCGTGCAAACGCCCGCCACGATCCAAACCGCCGCCGGCGGAATGTAGCGACCGCCGCTCTTGGCCTGCGAAGCGGGCGGCGCAGCACCACGCGCCGCGGGTGGACCGGCTCCGCCGGCTGATGCGGATTGCGACATAATGTCTCGCGTCAATACGATCGCGCGGGCTGCGCGGGCCAGACTGCCAGGCGGCCGCCGGCTACTTGGTGCGGCTGGTTACTTCGACCAGATGCCAACCGAATTGCGTCTTGACCGGCCCTTGCACCTGGCCGACCGGAGCGCTAAAGACGACCTTGTCGAACTCGGGCACCATTTGCCCCGGCTCGAACTCGCCCAGCGCGCCCCCCTCTTGGGCCGACGGGCAGAGCGAATGTTCGGCGGCCAGGTCGGCAAAATCCGCCCCGCCGGCGATCTGCTGCTTCAGAGTTTCGCATTCTTCCTTGCTGTCGACCAGGATGTGACGGGCGGATGCCAGGGGCATGGGTGTGTTCCTCGGGAAGGGGATGGTGTGCCAGCGCGGCCGTACCGCTATTATTCCGAGCGCTCACCGCTTGCCAAGGGTCTTCAGGTACGCATAAAGATCCGCCAATTCCTGGTCGCTCGTGCCCGACAGCAGTCCGGTCGGCATTAGCGACTGCCGCACCGGCTGCATGACGGACCGCTCGGCCCCGATAATCCGCACGGTGGTGTCCGGCGCGGTCTGCACGAGCGTGGCCTCGGGCGATTCGTACACCAACAGGCCGTAATAGACCTGTCCCGAGGTGGTCACCACGCGCGTGGTCTGAAACGTGGGGGAAACTTCCTTGTTGGGATCGACGATTGCGGCGAACAGATCCTCGCGCGACATCCGGCCCACCGCGCCGCTCAGCTCGGGCCCCAGCTGGCCGCTGGCCTGGTGGCAGCGGTGGCAGGCCTTGCGCTCGAAGAGCAGCCGTCCCCGGGCCGCTTCGCCGCTGTTCCAATCGATCTTCGCCAGCCGCTCGTTCCACTCGGCCGCGTCGACGGCTCCGCCGACTGCCAGGATCTTGGCCTGGTCGGGATGGTTTTTTTCGCACCAGGCTTGCCAGGCGGCCCAGAGCGCGGTCGGATCGCGGCGGCCGTTTTCATCCAGCTTGACGGCACCGCCGGCCCAGCGGTCGAGCAGTGCGGCCAGCGCCGTGCGGAGCGAGCCCTGCTCGGGCACCTGGCAAGCTTGCCGCAGCGCAGCCAGCGCCACACGGATTTCGATAGGCGAGGCCGCTCCTTCCATGGTCACGAGCGCACCGGCGGCGCTTTCGACCACCTTGGGCTGCACCGAAGAGAGGGCCTCGACGAGCCGCCCGCGATCCTCGGCCGCGCCGTGCCGGGCCAGCGCCGGGGCGATCGCATCGCGCAGGCCCACCTCGTCCCAATGCTTGCGCAGGGCCGGCAGACTCTCGCTGGCCGGAAGTTCCGCGATCAGCCCCACCAGCTCCGAACTGGGCGGGTCTTCTAGCGCGCTGGCGGCGGTGAGCAGCTTGCGCGTGGCCCGGTTGCGCAAATCGCCCTGCAAATGGGCCGCATACAGCGTGTGCTCCGGCCGGCCAAACGTCGGGTCGTCGACCAGTCGCTCGGCCAAAGCCGGATCGCGCAGGCACAACTCTTCGAACATCTCGGCCACGCGCAGCGGCCAGTTCTGGCTCGGATGCCCGCCGGCGGCGCGGAGCTTGGTTTCCAGATTCAAGAGCGCCTTCACCTCTTGCGCCGTGACGTTGCTGGAGCGCACGCCGGGCAGCAGGGCCGAGACGATCAGGTAATGGATGTCGTCTTCGGTCGTGCTCTTGTCGGTCCATTGTCGGCTGATGGCGTCGAGCAGTTTTGGATCGTCGGCCGAAACCATGCCCAAGAGCCGGGCCAGCTCCCGATTCACTTCGGCGTCGGGCGTGGGAAACGCGGAGGCCAGCTTTTCGACCAGCATGCGGCGGATATTCGGGTCGAGCCGATCGGCCGTATTGCCGCGGTAGCCGCTGAAAACCTCGGCCTGGCCGGGCTGAATCCGCAGGTCGCCACAGCCGATCTGCAGCAAACGGATTGCCTGCAGCCGCAATTCGGGTTTGTCGTTGTCGGCGAAAAACCCTACTGAGCGTCGGTGGTACTGGGGATCTTCCATGCAGCCGCCCGAAAGCAGCAGCGCGGTGTATTCGGTGACGAGCGGTTCTTTGAGATTAAAGTACTGCCCAAACGACAACCGCATTGCCCGCGCTGCCGCGCCGATCGCGGCGTCGCGAACCCGTCGATCGCTCGAATTGACGCCGCGCGACCAGTCGACCGCGGCATCGCCCGCTGCGGGCATCGAGGCCAGCGACTCCCAGGCGGCACGCTCGACGCGCAGATCCTCGAACCGCGTCATTTCGCCGACGAGGGCCCGGCCGGCGGCTTCCGGCGGTCGCCGCCCGAATGCCCAAGCAATGCGTGCCGCGAGTGGTCGCAATTCGGCATGCTCGCGCACCCGGGCGACCACCTGCTCACCGATCTCTGTCGTAGCGCCGCCAAACCGATCGACCAGCACTTCCACCGCCCGGATCCGCTGGGCCAGCGGCAGTTTTTCGTCGATCACGGCCCCGTCAAATGCCTCGCGGCCCAACTTCTCGGCCAGCGGCTGCCAGAGGGCGCGCGACCAGCTCGACAGCGGCTGATCGGCCGCCAGAACTTGCTGGAGCTCGCTGCCGGGCTTGTCGAGCGGCCCGGAGTCCGGCCCCCTGTAGCGGACGCGGAACACGCTGCCGATGGTCCGCCGGCCGCCGATGGCGACGAACAAATCCCCCTCCGGGCCGACGGCCAGATCGCAGGGGGAAAAGCCGATCTCGCCGGTCGTCTGGAGGAAGATCTCTTTGGCGCTGCGGTAGGTCGAACCGGCGGGTTCGAGCGGAAAGTAGTACACCGTGCCCAGCGTCCAGCAGGCGCTGAAAATGCCCCCGCGATAGTGCGGCGGAAATTGCCGATGGCGATACGAGATCACGCCCGTGGGCGAGCCGCGGCCGATCTCGACCAGCCGGTCGACATTGTCGAAAAACGATTGCGGCCGGTTCCAGCTTCGCTGATGGCCGGCCAGGAGCCAGCCGTGCTCCATGCCTTGCTGGATGTCGAACAGCCGCGTCGGCGCGTACCAGGGCAGGTGGTGGTCGCGCTCGCCGTCGGAATCGACCGTGAACATCTGCCCGGCCGGATTGAAATCCAGGTCGTAAGGGTTGCGGAAGCCGTGGGCGAAAACTTCCTGCTCATGGCCGTCGGGCGAGATGCGGACCACGGCGCCGCACCTGGGCTCGCGGACCGGCGAAGTCTGGGTGGTGATGTTCGGCAGCGAGACGCCGGCGTCGTTGCCGCAGATGACGTAGATCCAGCCGTCGGGACCCATCACGAGGCCGTTGGCCCCGTGCTCCGGATGCCGCAGCCGGGCGTAGATCTCGGGCTCGCCTTCGGCCACGCCGTCGCCGTCGGCGTCGTGCAGCCGCATGACCGAGTTGTCGCCGGTGCAGATCAGATCGTCGCCCACAAACAACAGGCCGTGGGCGCCGCTGGCCGGCCTGGTCGAATAGAGCGTGGCTCGGTCAGCGTGGCCGTCGTGGTCGTCGTCGTGCAGGATCTTGACGTAGCCGGCCCCGGCCACCGCGACCCGGCCGTGCGCGTCGACCGTCATTGAGTAGATGTCGTGGGCCAGGGCGTCATCGGCATAGAGCGAGACTTCAAACCCCGGCGGCACGCGGAACGGCAGTTCGACGGCCGCCGCTCGCAGGCCGGCGTGCGCTAGCAAACCGGCAGCCGTGAGCGTCCAGAGCCAGGCTGTGCGGGGCAGGGGGCAGCGTTTGCGCACGGGGGCAACCTCGCAGGCAGGAAGGTGGGCTACCCCTTCATGCTAAGCGGTCGCGGCGCGGCAAACAAATGGGCGGGCCGGTGGATCGAAATTCACCCTCGAAAGGGGAATTGAGGTTCTTAACCGGATGGATCGTCGGATTCTTCCAGGCGCGGCCGCCGCCGGAACTCGGCCAAGATGTCCGCCGGCATGCAATCCTGTCGCGCCAAGCGGATGACGCCAGACGAACCCCTGAGAACCCGCGGGCGCAGCAACCGCACGGCGCAGGTGTGGGGATTCAGAATTGCACCGGCCGGGGGCCGCTGTGGCGAGCATCAATTCGCTGGCGCCGGATCGCTCACCGGACGCCAGGCGCGATAGTACGGCGGGGGGCCGTAATACGGCGGCGGAGCCACGTACATGACCGGCTGAGGTCCGGCCGGCACGACCACGGGCGGGCTCGCCATGACGGGCGGAGCTTGCATCGACTGGACCACCCGGGGACTGACGCCCTGCTGCTGCAGCAGGATCAGGTCGTTCGATTGGAGCGGCGCCGCCAGACCGTGCGTCTGGATGTGCGTGACCATCACGTCTTCGGGCACGCCGGCCCGGCTCATGCTGATCACGTCGCCGACGTTGACCGCCCCGGGCGCCACGGGACGACCCAGCCGGGATTCGATCAGGGCCCGGTTGCGGGCTTCAGCCTGATCGATCGAGCCGCCGATCGCCGCGCCGCTGGCGGCACCCACGCCGGCGCCCACCAGGGCGCCCACACCGGGATGCCCAACGGCGTTGCCCACCAGCGCCTCCGACGCCGGCTCCGCCCACGCCGCCGTACAGGGCGCCGCGATCGGCCGCGTAGGGCGAACTGCAGCCGGCAGCGGCCAAAACCAGGATGCCCAGCGCGGCCAGACAGCGAGCGGGCAAGTGGGGCATCGGAGCATCCTTGACGCGGGGCAGGGGGGCGACGAAGCGGAATAGGGGGCGAACTATCGGCAAATCGCCCTGGAGCGTCAAGATAAGCTGGGTCGATCGGGCAGCTTCGCGAGAGGGCCAGACCGGCGCCTTGCGCTTCGTCCAGTGATTGCCGGGAGCAGATGGCAGCTGATGCCCGGCCGGCGAGAGAATTTGCCGGAACGCAGGGCCCTCAAGGCTGGCGCTGCCTTATTCCTTGGCCACCGGGCGCTGCTGGGCCCACTCTTTCCATTTCTTGAGTGCCGCGTCGCGCTTGGCCGGATCGTTGAACGTGACCGTGCCCGGCTGAAAGACCGTCTGCGGATTGGCCTGGATGTGCTCCAAGCCGTAGTCCTTGAGTTCCTGCCCGGACAGTTTGACCAGCACGGCCAGCGCCACGTCGCGAATTTGCGACGCTTTGGGATCGGGATTTTGCTGGGGCATGCAAGGCGTGGCGTCTTTGAGCAAGGGCTCGATCAGCGGGATGTGCTCGTGATTGCCGAAGCGGGCGAACGCCAGGATCACGTATTGCCGCATGAACGGCTGGCCGCCGGCGTCGTTGCCGATCAGCTTGATAGCCAGGTCGAGTCCTTCTTTCAGATCGCAGTTGAAAGCCAGCTGCAGGTTCATGTAGGCGATCGAAGGAGCACTGTTCTGCAAAATCCAGATGCCCAGCAGTTTCTTGAGCAGCGGCCCGTTGGCCGTAGTGCGCAGGCTGGTTTGAAACGAGCCCTGGTGAATCAGGTTGTAGAGCTGGATCGCATCCTGGTCGTTGATGACTGCGCCGTCGGTTGCGCTGACGAAGAGCAGGGCGCAAATCGTGCCCAGGGGCACCACCGACGCCGCGCCGCCGTTGAGCTGCGGCCACTGGATGGTTTGCAGGATCGACTGCATCCGCAGCACCAGCATTTCGCCGGCCAGCTTGGGATTGGATTCCAAGAGGTCGAGCAGCATCGGCTCGGCGCGCTGCATGTCGACAAACAGGTCACGGGCGACCTTGTCGGCGCCGAAGGTTTCGCGGAACCGGCTCCAGCTGGGGAGCGAATGTTCTTGCTTGCCGAGCGGGTCGTTGGCAAACGCTTCCAGCCGGGCCCGGAAATCGGCCTCGACCACTTTGGTCAGCACCTGGGCCGAACGGTTGCGGACTTCGGCATCCTCGTCGGCCAGCGCTTCGCTCAGCAGCGGCTGGCCGGCAATGCCGATATCGACCAATTGCTTCGAGGCCCGTTGGCGCACGGCGAACGAACTGTCGCCCAACTGATGGATCAGCTGATCGACCCGATCCTGGAACATCGGATCCAGATCGGCCCGGACCGGCGCAGCTCGGCCGCCGGCCAGGCGCAGGGGCACCAGCTTGGGCTTGGGGGTTGCCGACGAATCGGGGTTCGAGGATTCGTCTTCGGCCGGCGCCTGGTCGTCGGCCGGCGCCTGTTCACCGGCCGCGGGGGCCGGTTTGGCGTCGCCGGGTTTTTCGGGCGGCGTTTTTTCGGGCGGCGTTTTTTCGGGTGCTGCCGTGCCAGGCGCAGCTTTTTCAGGTGCGGCGGCGTCGTCGGCGGCCGGGCTGAGGCCAGGCCCAGCCAGGGCCAGCGCAATGCCAGTCAGCAGATTCCAATGCAACCACCGCGGGTGGGCAGCCGAGCGTTCCATGGCAGGAAAATTCCAGGCGGGCCGTTTGACCGTCCGTGCCTCCCATTCTATGCCGCGGGACAACGCCCGGTCTAGCGACTCGGCCGGCGATTTGCCCCCCTGCCCCATGGCCCCTGATTCGACGCCCCGTTGCGGCGGTTTTTGACCCCCGCGCTCGCCGGATCGCGGGTGCGACGCTGGAAAACTCTTGGCCGGGCATTGTTTGGCGCTATGCCAGGCGGGCCGGTTGAATTGTCCCGGGGATTGATAGAATGCAGCGGCCCCCAAAGGGGCGCAGCCCTGCGCAGTCCGCGCCGCCGGGCAATCACGCATCCCGAATCTCATCCCACCGCACTCCGCATGGCTTCGGCCCCGCCCGTCGAACTAGCTTCCTACCTGCAGCCGTTCGGGCTGACCGAGTTTCGGCCCGGGCAGCGCGAGGTGATCGAAACCGTGCTCGCCGGCCAGGATTGCCTGTGCGTCATGCCGACCGGCGGCGGCAAGAGCCTGTGTTACCAGCTGCCCGCGATCGTGCAGCCCGGACTGACGCTGGTCGTCTCGCCGCTGATTGCGCTGATGAAAGACCAGGTCGACTCGCTCACGGCCCTGGGGCTGTCGGCGACATTCATCAACAGCACGCTCTCTGCCGACGAGCAATCGCAGCGGCTGGCGGGCATGGCCGCCGGCCAGTATCAGCTCGTGTATGTCGTGCCCGAGCGGTTCCGCAGCACGCGCTTCTTGGAGGCGGTGGGCCGCAGCCGGTTGCAGTTGCTGGCGATCGACGAGGCGCATTGCGTGAGCGAGTGGGGACACGATTTTCGGCCCGACTATTCCCGGCTGGGCCGCTTTCGCGAGCAGATCGGCGGTCCGCCCACGATCGCCCTGACCGCCACGGCAACCCGGGCCGTGCAGCAGGACATCGTCGAGCTGTTGGGCCTGCGCGAGCCCAAGGCCTTCATCACCGGGTTCGCCCGGCCCAATTTGCATTACGAGGTCCGCTGTCCGGCCACCAAGACCGAGAAAGACGAGCAGCTGGTGGAGCTCTTGGCTCGGCAGCCGGGTTCGGGAATCATCTATGCTTCGACCCGGAAGCGGTGCGAGGAAGTCGCCGATCTGGTGAACCGGCGCACGCGGCGGCGGGCGGGCATCTACCACGCCGGCTTGGCGCCGGAGGATCGCACCGCGGCGCAGAACGCGTTCATGTCCGGCCAGACCGAGATCGTCGTGGCGACGCTGGCCTTCGGCATGGGCATCGACAAGGCCGACGTGCGGTTCGTGGTGCATTACAACATGCCCGGCAGCCTGGAAGCCTACTATCAAGAGGCGGGCCGGGCCGGGCGCGACGGCCAGTTGTCGCATTGCCTGCTGCTGTATTCGCCGGGCGATCGCTATCTGCACGAGTTTTTCATCGAGAGCTCGTATCCCTCGCGCGAAGTCGTCAAGCAGGTTTATGACTTTTTGTGCGCGCAGACGGGCAACCCGATCGAACTGGCGCAGCAGGACATCAAGGACCAGTTGGGCCTGCAAATTGCCGGCGACGGCATCGGCGCGTGCGAGAAACTGCTCGAGCAATCGGGAGTGCTCGAGCGTTTGGAGTCGACGGAAAACATGGCCGCGGTCCGGATCGCGAGCGATCTGCCGACCTTGGTCGATCTGCTGCCTCCGCAGGCCAAAGCGCGGCGCCGGCTGCTCCGCGCCGTGGAGCGGTTTGCCGGTTCGCAGCGCCACGAATGGATTTACTTTCAACCCCGCGAACTGGCAGCCGCTGCCGAGCTGGAGCTGGCGGCGCTCGGCCGCGGTTTGCGCGAGCTGGCCGAGCTCGCGGCGTTCGACTACGTGCCGGCATTTCGCGGCCGGGCGATCCACATGCCCGACCGCAGCCGACCGTTCGGCAGCCTGCAGATCGACTTCGAGACCTCCGAGCGGCGCAAGGCGGCCGAATACGAACGGCTGGCCACGGTCGTCCGCTACGCGCAAAGCCGCGGCTGCCGGCAGCAGGAAATTCTCGATTATTTCGGCGAGCAGGGTTCCGGCCCCTGCGATCATTGCGACAACTGTGCCGGCGGCAGTCAGGGGGGCGCGGCCCGCCGGGCGACCGTGACGACCGAAGGAGGCACGCTCGAAATTGTGCGGATCGTTCTGAGTGGAGTAGCCCGGGCCAAAGGCCGCTGCGGCAAACAGCTGTTGGCCCAGATGCTCTGCGGCTCGACCTCGGAAAAAGTTACCCGCAACCGGCTGAATCGCTTGAGCACTTTCGGCTTGCTCGGGCACTGGAAGCAGACCGACGTCGTCGAGCTGATCGACGCCTTGGTCGCGGCCCGATACTTGGAGCAGGTCGACGTCGATCGATTTCGCCCCGTGCTGCAATTGACGCCCCGCGGACAGGAAGTGATGGCGGGGCGGGTCGATCAGATCGATCGGTTGTCGCTGGCTGCGGGGCTCGCGGAAAAACTGCGCCGCGGCTTGCCCGGCGCCAAAGCGCGACCGGAGCAATCGGCCCGCGCGACGGCGGCGCCCGTGAACGCCGTCCCGGTCGCGGCCCCGCCGCCGGCAGCGCGGACCGACCGTCCCGCTGCGCAGGGTGCGCCCGCGCCGCCAGCGCCGACGGTCAGGCCAATGCCCCCGCGCGAACCTGTGCTGTCGCCCGATTGGGAAGCGATCGAGGAAGCCTCGGAAGACGAGCCTTCGTTCGACGAGATCGCGGCTGCCCAGCCGAGCCGGCCGCCGGCCAGCAACTTTTCAACCGCGCTGGCGGCAACCGCTCCGCCGACGGCAGCCGCTGCACAAGCGGCAAACGCCGTGGCGCCCGGGCCTGGTGCGGCGCCCGCGCCTTCGGCCGCCGGCCAGCCGAATCATTATTGGACCTGGCGATTGCTGGCGGCCGGATTCAGCGCCGACGATTGCACGGCGATCCGCGGCATCGACCGGGATCTGGTGCTCGACCACGCGCTGCGGGCGGTTGACAGCGGCTGGGCCGTCGAGCCGCAATGGCTGCTCGAGCCGGCGCTGATTGCGAGTCTGGCCGCTCTGGTCGGCGACGAGCGGCCCGAGCGCATCCGGCCCTTGTTGGCCAAATTGCCGCGCGGCACCCGCTATGAGGAAGTGCAATTATATTTGAAATGCCACTTCCCGGGCCCGGTCGCGTGAGGCTGATCGAGCGACGTCCAGCGCACGACGGGAGCGATCGGCATCGCGCTTGCCTAGCTTGACAAAATCACTCAGCTGGCCTATCAATGCCGGTGACTTTTCGGCGAGCTGCGACCCCTCGCCGGTGGCGGCGCTGTCGCTTGTTTATGGCGGTTGACGAGAGACAGGAAACGACGATGGCTTGGGCAATCGATTGCGAGCTGGAACCGAATTGGACCGTCATCCCGCCGGCGGCGATTCCCGCGCCGCTGGGAACTCCCCCGACCGCGGTCCCGCCACCGAGCGTGCAGTCGGAGGAAGAGGAAGAGGAAGTCGACGACGACGACCTGGGCGATCTCGCGCCGCGCCGTCGGTCGATCCGTTGGACGTGCCCGACGATTTCGACGAAGACGACTTCGACGATGAATTCGACGACGATTTCGAGGAAGACTTCGAAGACGACGGGCTGGACGACGACGTGACCGAAGAAGATCTGGAAGAAGACGACGATCCGGATGACGTCGAATTCGACGACGACTAAATGCCTATCCGAGAACCGTCTTGGAGAGGGGGACAGTCCCGTTTTGCTCCGAGGACTGCGCAAAACTGGGACAGTCCCCGCCGGTTCTCGGATAGGCCCTGATGCTGACGTCCGGCCGAACTTCGATCGCTGCTAGTGTCCTCGGTTGCAAGTTCGTTGCAACGCAGGACACGACGGTCAAACACGCAAGTGGTTTGACCGCAACGACAACTGGTGTGCTGTACGCGGCCTTCCCACTTCAGGAACTTCTGACTCAGCACACTAGACCCGCGCGAGTGCCGATGCCCACCCAGGCCGAGAAAGTTGCGGCAGCCGCCGAGGTGATTCGCCGCCAGTGGTCGCCGACGGCCCGGGCCGGCGTGATCCTGGGCACCGGCTTGGGAAGCGTGGCCGCCGAGATCGATTGCCAGCAGAGCTTTCCCTTCGAGCAGATTCCGCACTTCGCGCCGGCCACGGTGGTGGGCCACGCCGGGCGGCTCGTCTGCGGCACTTTGTCCGGCTTGCCGGTCGTGGCCATGGAAGGTCGGTTCCATGCCTACGAGGGGATCACGCTGGAGCAGATGGCATTTCCGGTGCGGGTGATGCGGGCCCTGGGGGCCGAATTGCTCGTGGTCTGCAACGCGTCGGGCGCGATGAACCCGCGTTACGCCCGGTCCGACATCGTGGTGATCGAGGACCACATCAACCTGATGGGCTCGAGCCCGCTGGTCGGCCCGCACGACGACTCGTTTGGGGCCCGGTTTCCCGACATGTCGGCCCCGTACGACCAGCGCCTGGCCCAGCGTGCGCTGGAGATTGCCCGGCAGAAGAATTTTGCCGCGCACCACGGCGTGTACGTGGCGGTGCTGGGCCCGCAGCTCGAAACCCGGGCCGAATACCGCTTTCTCCGCGCCATCGGAGCCGACGTGGTGGGCATGTCCACCGTGCCCGAGGTGATCGTGGCCGTGCAGGCCGGCATGCGTGTGCTGGGCTTGTCGGCCGTGACCGATCTTTGCTTGCCCGACGCGCTACGGCCGGTGGCGATCGAAGAGATCCTGGCCGTGGCGGCCCAGGCCCAGCCCAAGCTGCGGGAAATCATTCTGGGCGTTCTGGCGGCCGAAGCGGCCGGCCAGTAGCGGCCGAGCTGGCCCCTTTCGAGCCGGATCTTTCCAACTGGCCCCCGACGCTCCGGCCGGCTGCCGGTTTTGCCGGTTATGACGCCCCCGAGCAATGTTCCGCCTGGTGCGCTGGTAACGTCGCCAGGCGGCCGGCCGGCGATCAAGCCGCCGAGTCTTGCCCCGCTCCCAATGAACCCGCCGCGGTCGGGTCGCACGGGCCGCAGCGATTGTTCTTGGCGAATCGATTTTGCTTATCGCTCGCTCGGCGGGCGGTCGATTTGCCATTCGGGATTCCAGGCGCCCCCTGTCGGGGAGCGCATCGCGGCACACGGATGGTTACTGCCGATGATGGTTCGCCGAACAGTCGGTCGAGGGAAGTCATTTCTCGTGGCTTGCGCCGGGGCGCTGGCTTCGGCGGCGGGCTGCGGCGCGCCGGCTGCGGCGCCCCCGAGCGATCGCCCTGCTAGCACGGCCGAGCGCACACTCGGCGAGTCGGATCGAGCCACGGGCGAGCCGCGGCGCTTGGACGCCGAGCGCATTATGGCCGATCCCCTGGTGCCGGTCGGGTTTCGCTCGCGGCAGCCGGCCGAGACCATGCCCGAGCCCGAGATCTCGCTGGGGACCGAAGTCGAGTCCATCACGCCCAGCGATCGCCCGACTGGCGCCGCCCAGCAGACCGCAGCGCAGCCCGCTACCGACACGACGCTGCGCTCCGCCGCCTTGCCGCCAGGACCGCGGGCCGGCGTCATGGACGAGCCGCCGAGCCGGCTGCCGTCGAGCGACGGCGGGCAGCGGGCGGCCGAGCTGGAAATGGTCGGCCGCCAGGCCGACGCCCTGGTGCGGCGCGGTTACCGCCTGGCGGAGCGCGGAGCGGTCTATTCGGCCCGGCAGCATTTCCTGGAAGCGCTGGCCCTGACCGCCCGCTCGCTGGACCTGGCCGAGGGAACGCAGATTCACCGCCGGTCGCTGGCCGAGGGCAATACGGCGCTCGTCGAATCGCGGCAACTCGTGGCGCCGGCCGGAGTGAGCCTCGATTTGGCGCGGATCGTGGCCGTGCATCGCACTGTCGTGCTCAAGTCCGTGCCGCTCGACCAGTTGTCGTCGATTGTCGCCCAGCAGCGCTATTTGACGTTTGCTCAAGAGCGTCTGGCCGTGGCCGCCGGCGGACAACCGGCCGCGTCGCTGGCGCTGTACGCACTGGGCAAGAGTGCTCCGCAAATGCAGCCCGCCGGTTCGCTCGGCGCACTGGCGGCAATGGGCGAGCAAGTCGCCTGTTACCAGGCAGCGCTCGCCTGCGACCCGCGAAATCATCTGGCGGCCAACGAGCTGGGAGTGATCCTGGCCGAAAGCGGACGTCTGGACGCGGCCCGTGACTTGTTCTCGCGCAGCCTGGCGATCTCGGAGCACGCGGCCACCTGGCAGAACCTGGCCCTGACGCTCGCGCGGCTGGGCGACACGGCGGCGGCCAGCCGGGCCGCGGTCCGGGCCGACGCGCTGCGGGCCCAGCGCTCGGAGCCCGTCACGGGAGACAATGTGCGCTGGGTCGACCCGGCCACGTTCGCCCGGAATCCGGCGGCCGGCGACGGGCAATTCCCGCCGGCCGTGGCCGACAAGCCGAGCGGCGCGCCGCCCTCCCCTGCCCCGCCGCCAAAGAAACGCGTCGCATTTTTTCCCTGGTCCAACAAGACGCAGCGCTAAGCCGACGGCTAGCAGTCCGCTTTTTCCGGGAGCGCAGAAGGCCATGCGATCGAGATTGCCAACCGCGATGTGGCGGCAGACAGCGAAATACTGGCGGGCCGTCGGCCTGGGAGTCGTCGCCGGCCTGGCTTGCGCCGCGGTCGCCGGCGGCATTCGCGCGGATCGGGGCCGCGGAAAAGCGGCGCCGGCAGCACGCCTGGCTGCCGTCACTCGCCCCGCGCCGCCGGCCGAAAGCGAGTTTGCTGCCGAGTCGATTCAGGTGGCCCGCGCGTGGTCGGAGCAGATCCTGCTTTGCCAGGGCCTTTCTCCGGCGGCGCCCAACGCGGTGCCGTACACCGACTGCACCAGCGGCAAATGCCTGTCCGATTGCCAAATGCTCGACCCGGCCGAGTTCCAGAAATACGCCCAGGGCGAGTACGTCGGCCGGGCCCGCCTGCCGCACGTGCCCGAGTACCGGCTGAGAGTCGACGACCAGATGGATTTCATCTACCGGCTCACTCGGGTCGAAACGCGCGAGCCGTACGAGCTGAATGTGGGAGATGAAGTCCGGATCGAATCGTTTACCGACAAGAACCTGGACCGCACGCTGGTCATCCAGCCCGACGGCACGATCACGCTGCCCTTGCTCGGCCAGGTCCGGGCTGGCCAGCACACGGTCGCGGGGCTGCGGGACGAGCTGGAAACCCGGTTCCAGAAGTTCTACAAAGTGCCCTCGATCGTGGTCACCCCGATCAAGATGAATACCCAGCTCGACGATCTGCGCAACGCGATCGGCGGTCGCTCGGGTCTCGGCCCGCAGGTCCGGCCGGGCAAAGTCACGCCCGAGGGGACGGTGCAGCTGCCTGCCGTGGGCACGGTGCCGGCGCAGGGGCTGACGCTGCGAGAGTTCAAGCAAGAGCTCGACGCCCGCTACAACGCCCTGATCGAAGGGGTCGAGGTGACGCCGGTGCTCACCGTGCGCGCCCCGCGCTATGCCTACGTGCTGGGCGAAGTGAAGCTGCCCGGCCGCTACACGCTGGAAGCCCCCACGACCGTGATGCAGGCCGTGGCGCTGGCCGGCAGCTGGAATTTCGGGGCCAACCTGCACCAGGTGATCATCTTTCGCCGGGCCGACGATTGGCGGCTGATCGCCACGATGCTCGACCTGCGGGCGGCGTTCCTGGGACGCAAGGCCTGCCCGGCCGCCGAGATTTGGGTCGGGGACTCCGACCTGATCATCCTGCCCAAGTCGCACATCCAGTTGACCGACAATTGGATCGAGCTGATCTTCACCAAGGGCTTGTACGGCATGTTTCCGGTCTCGGGCAGCGTGTCGTTCACGAATCTGTCGTATCTGTCCAGTTCTTAGCGCGACGGGCGGCCGGCTGGTATCGGCCAGGCTCGGGTTTGCGGACGCTCGCCGCGGCCTAGCCGCTGGTGTGCGGGCAGGCTATTTTGGAAGGCTTGGCGGAACTCACCAGGCCTTCGACTTTCCACCAGCCGGCCGCGATGAACTATTCGGATCTGACCGTCCTCTTGCCCTGCCACAGCCTGGAGGATTTTCCGCTCTACCACGAAGGCGCCGAGGCCGATGGCCTGCTGGCCGCCTGGTCGGCGCTGTGGCATCCGGCGCTGGTGGCCGCGGCACGCAAGATTCCCGGCTGGCAGCGGGCCGACACGCCGCCGACCGACGTCGCCGGGCGGCTGATCGTCGTGCCGGGGGTGAGCTACGACCGGTTGCCGGTCGGTTTTGTCGCCCGGGCCAAGACGGACGGCGCAACCCTGATCGCCAAAGCCACCGGTCGTCAGGAGATCGTCGAGGCGGCACTGGCAACGCTGGATGCCGCCCCGACCGTCGATGCCGACCTGGCTGCCGACTTTCTGGCCTTGGGCTATGCCAAACTGCAGGTGGAATTGCTCACCCGGCAGATGCGCTATGCCAGCAATCTGGACGAACCGGCCCTGGAGCGACTTACGCTTGCGGCCGCCGACGCGGCGCTGGCCGGCAACGCCGACGAGGCGCGGAGCCAATTGCAGGCCGCATTCAATCTGCTGGGCGACGCCCGGAAGTATTTTTATCCGGTCGACTCGTACCTGCTGGACCTGACGCTGGTGGCGGCGACAACGCTGGGACCGGCGCTCGCCGGCGAACTGGGCGAGACGACGCCCAAGAACCTGCTGCTGCCGGCGGCACTCGTCGAGCCGCTTGCCGGCGCGCACGGCGCGACGTTGGCCGCCCTCAGCGAGGCACTGGCGCGGGGCGGCGTGTCGCTGGTCGGCGGCGAAATCGCCGAGAACGAGTTGCCGCTCCTGCCCGCCGAAAGCGTGCTCGAGGGCATCGAGCGCGGGCTGGCCGAATATCGCCGCGTGCTCGATCGCGTGCCGCGCGTCTTCGGGCGGCGGCGCTATGGGCTCTCCCCTGCCCTGCCCCAACTGCTCGTCGGGCTGGGATTCGCCGGTGCCCTGCACTTTACGCTCGACGACGGGCGGTTTCCCTTGGGTTCGCAGAGCAAGGTCCGCTGGGAGGGACCCGACGGCACGGCCATCGAAGCGCTGGCCCGGCTGCCGCGCGATGCGGCCCAGAGCGCGACGTTTCTCGATTTCGCCAAGCGCTTGGGGGAATCGATGGACACCGACCACGTGGCCAGCGTGATCCTGGCGCATTGGCCCGGAGCGGCGAGCCCCTGGTACGACGACTTGCGCCGGGCCGCCCGCTACACGTCGGCCCTGGGCAAATTCATTACGCTGGACGATTTCTTCAGCGAGACCTACGCCCCCGCGCAGACTGCCCGCTTTCTGGCCGACGAGTACCGCACGCCCTATCTCAAGCAATCCATCATTCGCCGCGAGGCAGACCCCCTGTCGCGCACGATCGTCGCCCAGCAGCAAAGGGCCAGCGCCTTGGCCCATGAGGCCATCGGCACGCTCGCGGCGCTGGTCAGTCCGGCCGCGGCGCCTGTGGCGGATGCCGGCGCCGACGAGACGCTCGCGCAGCGCTTGGACCGGTTGGCAGGGTTGCTCGCCGCGCCCGGCGCCGCAGCGCCGAATTGGTCGCTGGCGATTAATCCGCTGAGCTTTGCCCGGCGAATGCTCGTTGAACGGCCCGCAGCCGGCGACAGGCAAGCCGGCCCGGCCGACGCGGCGGCTTCCGCGCAATCGCCCGCGGCCGAGCCGCGAGCGGTCGAAGTGCCGGCATTGGGCTTTGCCTTTGTCGACTGGAGCCAGCCGGAGCCGGGTCGCGGCCGGCGCGACAAACCGCTCGCCGCCGACAACGTGCTGGCCAACGATCTCTTCGAAATCACGATCCATCCCACCACCGGAGGCATCCAGGTGCTGCGCGATTATCACCATCGCGGCAACCGGATGAGCCAGCAGATTGCTCTGCGCACGCCGGGGGGCGCGGCGCCGCAGCCGGGCGAAGTCTGGCGGGATCCGGACGAAGACGCCGTCTATTCGACGATGCAAGCCGAGTCGATCGCCGTGACCTGCTGCACGTCGTCGGTGGGCGAGATCACCAGCCGCGGCAGCCTGGTCGATGCCGCGGGGCGCCGGCTGGCCGGCTTCGTCCAGCGCACCCAGGTCTGGCAGGGCAGCCGGGTCGCGCGGATCGAAGTCGAGCTGGACCCGGCTGAAGAACTGCGAGCCGATCCTTGGAATTCGTATTATGCGGCCAGGTTCGCCTGGTCCGATTCGGCCGCCGACCTGTCGCGCGGCGTCCAGGGGGCCTGCCATCCCACCGAAGCCAAGCGGATCGAAGCCCCCGAGTTCATCGAAATCGACCTGCCTGGCGGACGCACCGCGATCCTGACCGGCGGCTTGCCCTATCATCGCCGCAGCACGATGCGGGTGATCGACAGCCTGCTCGTGGTCCGAGGCGAGACGCGCCGCCGCTTCACGCTGGGGCTCGGCGTCGACCTGGCCAATCCTGCCGCGGCCGCCGCCGAACTAATCGCGCCGCCCACGGTGGTCGGCCCGGTCGGCGCCGCCAAAACCGGCGCCAGCTCGGGCTGGCTGTTGCACGTCGACGCCCGCAGCGTGCTGGCAACCCACTGGGCTCCGCTGTCGCCGCAGGCCGCGGCGCCCGACGAAGGCAATCCGGCCCTGGCGCCGGGCTTCCGCGTGCGACTGCTGGAAACCTCCGGCAGGCCGGTCCGCGCGGCGCTCCGCGTCTTCCGGCCGGTCACGAGCGCCCGCAAGGTAGATTTTCGCGGCCAGACGCTGGGGCAACTCAACGTGGACGGCGACCGGATCGTCGTCGACCTGGCCGGTTACCAATGGATCGAGGTGGAAGCCCGCTGGTAGGACGGCCTGGCCGCTGGCGCCGCCGCGGGCAGCCGAAGCCATCGACGGGCGGGGAGTTAGAATATAATCTTCCCGCGGGGCGATGACCGCGCAGCGGCGGGCGGGTCGCAAGCCGCCGCCGAAGTACGAAGTTTCCCTCCAGCGCACTGCGTTGCCCATGATCGTGACCATCGACGGACCCGCCGGCGCCGGAAAGAGCACGACGGCTCGCGAGCTCGCCCAGCGGCTCGGCTTCCGCTTTCTGGATACGGGGGCGATGTACCGAGCCGTGGCCCACGCGGCGGTGGTGCGGAGCCTGGGCTGGGACGATCCCCAGCGACTGGTCGAGCTTGCCCGGCAGATCGACATTCAGTTTCAGGACGCCAAGGTGCTCGTGGACGGCTGCGACGTGAGCGCTGAGATCCGCACGGCCGAGATCACCGCCGTCACACACTACGCGGCCAATAACCCCGGCGTCCGCGAGCACCTGGTCGGGCTGCAGCGTGTGATGGCGGCCGACGACGACATCGTGACCGAAGGCCGCGACCAGGGCACCGTCGTGTTTCCGCACGCCGAGTGCAAGATTTTTCTCACCGCCAGCCCGGCCGAACGGGCCCGCCGCCGGGCCGAGGATCTGCGCGCCCGGGGCGAGCAATTGCCGCTAGAAACCGTGCTGGAACAGCAGAATCAGCGCGACCGCCGCGATATCAACCGGCCGGTCGGCCCGCTCTCGGCCGCGGCCGACTCGATCGAAGTCGACACCGACGGGCTTTCGCGCAGCGAGGTGGTCGATCGGCTCGAGCAACTGGTGCGCCGGCAAATCCGCAATCCGGTGAGCGGCTAGAGCGGCACCTGTCATGAAACGCTCGCTCGGCAAGCGGCTATTTTACGAGGTCCTCTGGATCACCAGCCGCGTGCTGGGGGTCGTGCTGTACCGGATTCGGGTGGAGAACCGCGAGCTCGTGCCCGCGTCCGGCGGAGCCCTGGTGCTGTCCAATCATCAAAGCAACTTCGACCCCGTTCTGGTCGGGCTGGCGTGCGACCGCCGGCTGAACTTTCTGGCCCGGCAGAGCCTGTTCCACATCCCCGGGTTTCGGCAGCTGATCGAAGTGCTGGACGCGATTCCGATCGATCGCGAGGGCACCGGGCTCTCGGGCCTGAAAGAAACACTGCGGCGGCTGAAGCGCGGCGAGCTGGTGCTGATCTTTCCCGAGGGCACCCGGACGACCGACGGCGCCGTGGGCCGGCTCAAGCCTGGCTTTTGCGCCCTGGCCCGGCGTGCTGGCGTGCCCCTGGTGCCGATGGCGATCGACGGCGCCTACGCGGCTTGGCCACGCCGGCAGCCGCTGCCCCGGCTGGGCAAGATCCGGATCGTGTTCGGCAAACCCATCGAGCCGGCCGAAATCGAGCGTCTGGACGATGGCCAGCTGCTGGCCGAGGTCGAAGAGCGGATCCGGGCCTGCCATCGCCGGGCCTGCCGCTGTTAGTGCCTGTCCGAGAACCGTCTTGTCATGGAGGGCGGTCCCGCCAGTTCTCGGACGGGCACTCAGCTTGCCCCGGCGGCCGAGGGCCAGCCGCATTCGTCTTGACCTCGTTTGCCGATTTCGCCAAACTTCTGCCCGCTGCCGCCGGAGGCACTGCGCCCGCTCTCGGACGCAAACGGCCGACAGGGGATGTCGGCGCCGGGGCAGTCGTCGGTTGGGACCCAAGGAAGGGAGATTCGACCCATGCGGAATTCAGGGCTGATTTGTCTGCTGCTGGCGGTCGCCGGCGGCGTGTCCGGCTGCAGTAAGCTGGACGGATCTGGAAAAACGGGCGGTTCGGGGGCGCCGGCCACGGCGGTCAGCACGTTTTTGAAGGCCATCTGCGCGGCCGACGAGCCGACGATGTTTGCCATGCTCACGGCCGAAGCCCGGACGGCCTTGAAGTCGCACAACATGTCGCCGCAGCTCCCCTCGAGCGGCAGCACCTCGTTCGAGATCGGCGAAGTGGAAATGGTCGAAGGCGGCGCGCACGTGATGACCAAGTGGTACGACCGCATGGAAGACGGCACGCGCGACACGACCGAAGTGCTTTGGATGCTCCGCCAAGAGAGCGGCGGCTGGCGCGTGGCCGGCATGGCGATGCGGGTGTACGACGATCAACCGGCGGCGATCCTGAACTTCGAAGACCCGGACGACATGACGCGCGTGCTGGATTTGATCGCTCAAGAGGACGAGCGTCGTGCTCAGGCCGACGCGGCTGCAGCCGCCCGAACTCCTGAGTCGAGCGCGACTCGCTAGTCTGCGCAAATTTCGGGCCACTGGAGTGGGAAATGGCTTGACGCTGCGCGGGCCCTGATCGCGCTACGCTGGGCGATTAGCGCACTGGGCAAGCGGTCGCTGGCAGCACGGCGACCGATCTATTAACGCATTGTGTGCTTGAGATTTACGCGATTCGCAAGGCCACCTTCGGGTGGCCTTTTTTGTTGCGCTCGGTGCAGTATGTGGACAGTCGGAAGAATTGAGATACAGTTGAGCGACGCGGCGGAAAATAATTCCCATATCGCCCGGTCCACGCAGGGCTCACAGATTGTCTTTGCGCCGCTTGACAACCAGGGGCATCGTGCTAACTTAGCATCCTAGACTACGCCTTCGTGCCTAGCCTACTTAATCGGAAAGGGCTTACATTCAGGGCGAGCCCGGCTCGGTTAGCTGGCATGGATCGTGTGGGCGTGTTGAGGTCCCGCCTCGGCTGTTGGCCGTCGCAGAGGGGGGGAGAACGTAGGACGGCAAGTGTGTTGGGTTATTTGAGACCCTTACGTTCCGGTACCTGTAATTTGGAGGATTCTAGGATGAATCGGTTGTTTGTACTTGGGATCGCGACCTTCGTCGCGGTCGTCGGCATCGCCCTGGTGGGCGGTGAGAAGGTGGCCGTGGCCGGTCACGGTTGCCATGGTTGCTCGGGTTGCTCGGGCGACTGCGGTGGTGCTCCGTCGTGTGGCGGTGCTCCGGCTTGCTGTGGTTGCCACGGCGGTCTGTTGGCCCGGCTGCATGCCCGTAAGCATCGCTGCTGCGGTTGCAGTGGTGCTGCTCCGGCTTGCGCCCGGCTTGCGAAGCCCCGGCTTGTGCCGCTCCGGCTTGCGCTCCGGCCGCCCCGAGCTGTGCCGGCGCCGCCCCGAGCTGCGCTGGAGCTGCTCCCCCGGCCCCGCCGGCTGCTGCTCCCCCGGCCCCCAGCGCTAGCAATGACGTCCGCGGTTTCCGCAACGTCAGCTTTCGCCGTTAATAAGTTCCAGCCCCCTGGGCTGGATTGCTTTAGCGGGTGGAAGCTTGCCCTGAGTCTTCCGCTCGAGAAAGTATCTACCGAAGCCGGATCTCCCCGCGAGGTCCGGCTTCTTTTTTTTCTCGGTTGACAAGCAGTGCGGCCTGGGTAGCCTGGGAAGGGTAGGTTAAACCTTCCGCCCGCTTTGGGCCGATTCAGAATCCTTTAGCTGCGTTTTCGCCCACACTCGGCGGCTGGCAAGTCCGACCGCAGCGCCGCCCCCCTGCCCTCCCTGCTCCCGCCTCATGCGACCTAGCAATCCTGATTCATCCGCGGCGAATGCCGAAATGCCCAATCCGGAAGTCCGCGGACTGGTGGGCCTGCTGATCTTTGTGCACTTATTCTCGGTGGCGGTGGCCCTGGCCTCTTACGCCGACACGTCACCGCTGGAAAACCGCCTGCAGCAAGTCCTGGGTCCGTACTCGGCTACGCTGAACTTCGATCTGCGGCCGAGCGCTTATCCCAGCGGCCGGTTCTATCTGACCCATGCCGAGGATGCGGACGTCGACTTTTCCCTCGAAGTCGAGCACACGCTCCCCGACGGCAAGGCCGAAACGCTCTCCATTCCCATGACCGGCCTCTGGCCCGGCGAAACCCGCCACTACCAGGCCCTGGCCAACGCGGCCGGGGCGATGGCCGTCAGCCCGGACGTCGAGCCCGTGCTGCTGCGGTCGATTGCCGGCTCGGTCCTGCGCCACTGGGACGCGACCCGGGGGCTGGTCCGCGTTCGGCAGCATAAGCTGGTGCCGCTCGAAGCCATGAGCGCCGCCGACGCGAGCCTGCGCGACCCGTTCAACAAGCTTTATTTCAACACGGTTTACGAAGCCCACGTGCTCATCGGGCCCACGGGCGAAGTGGATCTGGTCAAGCGCTCGGCGGCCGGAGAAGTCGCGCCGGTCGAGAAGCCCGTCGAGAAGGGGTCGTAAAAACCGATGCTGGCTGCCACGATCGGATACTTTCGCACACTGGGCCGGGCGTTTGGCGACGGCTGGAACCGTTTCTGGTTTCTGCCCGGCGATCCGTACCCCTTGGGCGTGCTGCGGGCGCTGACGGGGTTGCTGGCCATTTGGCTGCATGCCACGCTGTGGCCCGGTCTGGTCCAATTGTTCGGCGCCGGCGGCTGGCTGCCGGTCGAGGTAATTGAGCGAACGACAGTCCGCGGGTACCCGTTGTCATACCTGAACTTTGTCTCCGGGCCGACCGACCTGGCGATCGTTCACGCTCTGGGCCTGGCGGTGCTGGTGGCCTTTGCGCTGGGTTTTTGGACCCGGCTGACGTCGATCCTGGGCTTGCTGGTGATCCTGTCCGACGTGCATCGGGCGCCGATGCTCACGACGCAGGTCGAGCCGATCGTGACGATGCTGATGTTCTATCTCTGCCTCGGTCCGGCCGGGGCTTCGTGGTCGCTCGACCGGTTCCTGGCGGGCGCAAGGCCGCGGCCAGCGGCGGCCGGCTCGCGCCCCGCGGCACACCTTCATGACCACGGTCAGCCTGCACTTGCTGCAAGTTCACCTGGCGATGCTCTACGCGACGTTCGGGGCGGCCAAGCTGATGGGCGACACCTGGTGGCGCGGCATGGGCGTGTGGTGGTTGATGACGCGGCCCGAGTCGCGCCTGGTCGATCTGACGCGCTTGCCCACGTTTGCGATCAACTTCTGGACTCACGCGATCGTGGCCTTTGAGCTGGGCTTCGCGGTGTTGATCTGGATTCGCCTGGCCCGGCCGCTCCTGTTGGGACTGGCTGTGGTGATGTGGGGGCTCACTGCCCTGCTGACCGGCCAGGTCGCATTCGCGCTGGCGATGCTCGTAGCGAACGTGAGCTTCTGTTCGCCCGACTGGCTGCGCAGCGTCGCCGCGAGTTTCCCGGCCGGCAGCGACCCGGAAGCGCGGCTGGTCCGCTAGGCCCGGGGAATGCCTCCGCTTGTGGCATGACGCTGCGCGGACGTGGCATCGGCCGGCTTATTGCACGCCGTCGCGAAACCCTCCACAATGGCTTCAGCCGATTTGCTGCCCCAGAATCGCCCCGAAGGATGCCGAATATGCCGAACAGAATTTCCCGCCGGACTTTGGTCAAACAGTTGTCGGCCGCCACTTGCGCGACCGCTTTGGCCACGAGCACGTTGCCCGGCCGGTTGCTCCAGGCCATCGAACCGATTCAGCGCAACGGCCGCAGCAAATTCAAATTCAGCCTCGCGGCCTATAGCTATCGGGAACTGCTGACCGGCAAGCCGGCCCAGCTGACGCTCGACGAGTTCGTCGCCGATTGTGCCCAAATGGGGCTCGAAGGCACCGAGCTGACGAGCTACTACTTTCCGGAAAACGTGACGCCCGAGTACCTGCGCAACATTCGCGGATTGGCCTTTCGCCTGGGAATGGAAGTCTCGGGCACGGCGGTGGGCAACGACCTTTGCCATCCGACCGGCCCCGAGCGCGACAAGCAAATTGCCTACGTCAAGCGCTGGGTCGACAACGCGGTGCTGCTGGGCGCGCCGGTGATCCGGATCTTTTCCGGCAGCCCGCATGGCACGTCGCCCGAAGAGGCCCATCGCCTGGCCGTCGAGGGGATGGAGGAGTGCTGCCAGTATGCGGGCGAGCACGGGATTTACCTGGCGCTGGAGAATCACGGCGGCCTGACCGACCGGGTCGACGACATGCTGCGCCTGATCCACGACGTAAAGAGCCCCTGGTTCGGCGTGAACCTGGACACAGGCAATTTCCACAGCGACGACCTTTACGGGGACCTGGCCAAGATCGCCCCCTATGCCGTGAACGTGCAGGTCAAGGTGGTCGTGTCCGGACCGGACCGGAAGAAACAGCCCAGCGATTTTCCGCGGCTGGCCGAGATCCTGTCGACGGCCGGATATCGGGGCTACATCGTGCTGGAATTCGAAGAGCCCGAAGACCCCCGCGCCGCCTGCCCGCGCTACATGGCCGAGATCCGCAAGGCATTCCTGGCGCGCGGCTAAAGGGAACTTCTTTCGATGCCGACTTCGGATCAGCCCCAGGCGTATTACAACGGTCGTTTGATTCCCGCCGCTGAGGCAGCCGTTCCCGTTTGGGACACCGGCTTCGTGCTGGGTACGACCGTGGCGGAAGTCTTGCGCACGTTTTCCGGGCGATTGTTTCGCCTGGAAGCGCATCTGGAGCGGCTGGCGCATTCGCTCGAATTGGTTGGGATCAAGCCCGGCGTGAGCATGGCCGAGCTGGGCCGGATCGCGCAGGAACTGGCCACCGCCAATCACCGCTTGCTGGCCCCGGGCGACGATTTGAACCTGACCATGTTTTTCACCCCCGGGGTTTACCCGACGATGGCCGCGGTTGCCGGGGCGGCCGGCCCGACCACGTGCATCCACACGTTTCCGATTCCGTATCACTTGTGGAGCGACAAATACGCGCACGGCGACGCGGTTGTCATGACCGACGTTGAGCAGGTTTCCGCCCGCTCCTGGCCCCGCGAGCTGAAATGCCGCAGCCGGATGCACTACTTCCTGGCCGATAAGCGGGCGCGAGCTGGACCCCGGCGCCCGGGCCCTGATGATCGATTCGGAGGGCTTCGTCACCGAAGCCACGACGGCGAACGTTTTGGCCTATTACCCGGGCGAAGGCCTGGTCGGCCCGCCGAAAGCCAAAGTGCTGCCGGGCGTCAGCCTGAAAGTGCTGCTGGAGCTGGCCCGCGACGCCGGCATCCCGTACGTTGAGCGCGATTTGACCCCCGCCGACCTGGCCGCGGCCCAGGAGCTGCTCTTGGCCAGCACCACGGTCTGCGTGGTGCCGGTCGTGCGCTTCAATCGGCAGGCGGTCGGCGACGGCAAGCCCGGGCCGATCTATCGATCGCTGCTGGATGCCTGGAGCCGCCTGGTCGAAGTGGATATCGCCGGGCAGGCCCGGCAGTTCGCCGCGCGATCATGAGGCGGGCCAATCTGGCGGCGGCGCATTCCAGACCGGCCGCGGCGCGCTTCGCCGCCGTCAATCGCCGGGGAATTTGCCCCGCGCCGCGTCGTTGATCATGTTGATGTACGAGCCGGCCATGCGGAAAATAATCGCCACCAGGAGCGCCGCCACCAGCAGCCAGACGGCGAAGCCGGCGATCTTGGTCAGCACGGCCAGGGCCGCCCGGGCTTCGTCCTGATACTGCTTGGAGAGCAGCGCCAGGGTCTCGGAAAGCCGGCCGCTGCGCTCGCCCACTTCGATCGCGTCGATGAACCGCCGCGGAAAGACGCCGGTCGCCTCGAGGGCCTCGTACAGTTCCTTGCCCGAGCGGATCGATTGCCAAACCGGCTCGATCTGGCTGGAGTAGCGCACGTTCTGCGTGCTGCGCTGGGCCAGGGCCAGGGCTCGGCGCAAGTCCATTCCCGATTCGAACGTCACGTAGAGCGACCAGCAGAGCCGGGACATGGCCAGCGTGTCGAGCGCCGAGCCGAGCTGGGGAATCCGCAGGATCGCGGCCTGCACCGGCCGGACCCAGAGCGCGCCGCGGCGGATGGCAAAATAGACCGCGGCCAATGCGGCCCCGACGCAGGCCAGAAAGGTCAGATAAATCGCCAGTCCGCGCGGGCCGTACAAGCCCAATCCCAGCAGATCGATCAGCGGTTTGCCCTTGCTGATGACGCCCATGATGTAGATGAACCCGCCGATGATGGTCAGGGCCAGAACCAGCTGGATCACGGGCCAGGTAATGGCCGAGCGGAAATCGCGGCGCATCTCGATCAAGTGGTCATAATGTCCGGCCAGTTGTCGAAAGACTTCGGCCAGGTGCCCGCTCTGCTCGCCCACGTCCACCAGCTCGCGGAACAGGGTGGGAAAGAACTCGCCGGTCTGGCGCATGGCCTCGGCGATACTGTCGCCGCGGCTGACCGCATCGCTGATTTGCCGCAAGGGCCGGCGATAACGGCCCTGGGCAATGTCGGCCTCGCGGCTCCAGGCCCGGCGCGCGTCGACCCCGGCGGCCAATTGTGTCGCCAATCGCCGGCAAAGCGGAGACAACTCGGTCAGGGAGATCCGGGGCGGGCCGATCATAAGCGCCAAAAGATTTCGATCCTGGTGCAAGTCATCGTACTCGTGCGGCCCGCGGCGGGCAATTTCGGCGAGCGGCGGCGTCGCACGCGGCGGGCGAATCCCAGCTTCATGGCTCCCGACACGGCGGCCCCCAATCTACCGGTCCCAATCCAGTGGCCCCAATACAGCTGCCCAGCCATTTGATACAATCCGCTAACTTTGCAGCCAGTCAGCTCCGAGTTCGCCAGTCACCGGCTGGCAATCCGCATGAGACAGTGGAATCGGGTGGTCATCGTCGGCGTGGGCCTGATCGGCGGATCGATCGGGTTGGCCCTGTTGCGCCGCGGGATGGCCGCCCACGTGGTGGGCGTCGGGCATCGGGCCCAGTCGCTGGCCACCGCCGAGCGGCTGGGGGCCGTGCACAGCACGAGCGGCAACCTGGAAAATGCGGTGGCCGGGGCCGATCTGGTCGTCATCTGCACGCCGGTGGCCGCGATCGCCGACTATGCCTTGGCGGCGGCCCAGGCCTGCGGGGCCGACACCCTGATCACCGACGCCGGCAGCACCAAAGCCCAGATCGTGCGCGAAGTCGAAAGGCGGCTTTGCGACGGCGGCCGCTGGCAGAACAACGTTCGCTTCGTCGGCTCGCATCCGATCGCCGGCGACCACCGCCGCGGAGTCGAGCACGCCCGGGCCGACCTGTTCGAGCGCCGCGTGACCGTCCTGACGCCCACGCCGAACACTTCCGTCGAGGATCGCGAGGCTTTGGCCGACTTCTGGACCGCCCTGGGTTCGCGAGTGGTCGAGATGACGCCCGATGAGCACGACCGGGCCCTGGCGGCGATCAGCCACCTGCCGCACCTGGTTGCGGCGGCCGTGGCGGCGGCGACCCCCGAGGAATGGGTGCCCCTGGCCGGCGGCGGCTGGACCGACACGACCCGGGTGGCGGCCGGCGATCCGGCCTTGTGGCAGCAGATCTTGCTGTCGAACACGTCGCACGTGCTGGCGGCATTGGAGCGCACGAGCGGCTGTCTGGACGCGCTGCGCCGCGCGATCGAAGCGGGCGACGCCGATCGCCTGGAACAACTCTTGGCCGATGCTAAACGGATTCGCGATGCTCTGGGAAGTTGACATCTATCCGCTCGACGGCCAGCCCGACCGCACGGCCGAAGCTGTCGCCGCGCAAGCGGCCGACGTGGGGCTGGCGAGCGATTTGAAGCTGGCCGCCGCCCGGGGCTACTTGATCGAGGGGCCCTTGGACCGCGCCCAGGTCGAGCGCACCGCGCATGAGCTGCTGGTCGACACGGTCGTCGAGCGGGCGGTCATCGGCCAGGCTGGCGATGCGGCCCTGGCTGTCGCGCCGGCCGGCCTGGCTCGCGTCGTGCACGTGCTGCCCAAGCCGGGCGTCATGGACCCGGTGGCCCAGAGCACTCTGGCGGCGCTTGCGGATCTGGGGCTGCGGGCCGACGCGGTCCGAACGCTGCAAAAATACTGGCTCCCCGAACTGGGCGACGCCGCGATCGCGACCCTGGCCGCCAAGGTGCTGGCCAACGACGCGATTGAGCAGGTGGTGGTCGGGCCCTTGGCGCTCACGCATATCGACCTGGGCGCGCCGTACCGCTTCGAGCTGCGCGTGGTGCCGATCCGCGAGCTGTCCGACGAAGCGCTGACGCGGCTGAGCAGCACGGGGCAGCTGTACCTGTCGCTCCCCGAGATGCAGACGATTCGCAGCTATTTCCGCGACCTGGGGCGCGACCCCACCGACGCCGAACTGGAAACCGTCGCCCAAACCTGGAGCGAGCATTGCAGCCACAAGACGCTGGCCGGACGAATCGCCTATCGCGATGAGTCGCGCACGCGGCAATTCGCCAACATGCTCAAGGAAACCATCTTTGCCGCCACGACCGCCATCCGCCGCAGGCTGGGCAGCCAGGATTGGTGCGTCAGCGTGTTTAGCGACAACGCCGGCGTGGTGCGGTTCGATCAGCAGTACAACGTCGCTTTCAAGGTTGAAACGCACAATCATCCGTCGGCGCTCGAACCGTACGGCGGGGCCAACACCGGCATCGGTGGCGTGATCCGCGACACGCTCGGCACCGGGCTGGGCGCCAAGCCGATCTGCAACACCGACGTGTTCTGTTTCGCCCCGCCCGATACGCCGGCCAGCGAGCTGCCGCCCGGCGTCTTGCATCCGCGGCGGGTCATCAAGGGCGTGGTCTCGGGCGTGCGCGATTACGGCAATCGGATGGGCATTCCCACGGTCAACGGCGCGATTTATTTCGACCGCCGCTACCTGGGCAATCCGCTGGTCTATTGCGGCAGCGTGGGCCTGCTCCCGCGCGACAAGACCTTCAAACAGCCGCTGGCCGGCGACTACATCGTGGCCCTGGGGGGCCGCACCGGCCGCGACGGCATCCACGGGGCCACGTTCAGTTCGGCCGAGCTGACCAGCGAGAGCGAAAGCGTCTCGGGCGGAGCCGTGCAGATCGGCAACGCGATCACCGAGAAAATGGTGCTCGATGTGATGCTGGCTGCCCGCGACCGCGGCTTGTACCACGCTATTACGGATTGCGGCGCCGGTGGTTTTTCCAGCGCCGTTGGCGAGATGGGGGAAAAGATCGGGGCCGAGGTCTGGCTCGATAAAGCGCCGGTCAAGTACGAAGGCTTGTCGTACACCGAAATCTGGATTTCCGAAGCCCAGGAACGGATGGTTCTCGCCGTGCCGCCCGATCGCTGGGACGAATTCGATCAGCTCGCGCGGTCCGAAGGGGTCGAGGCCACGGTGATCGGCCGCTTCGTGCCGACCGGGCGTTTGCTGCTCAAATATGGCGAAGAGCGGGTGGCCGATCTCGACATGCGGTTTCTGCACGACGGCCGGCCTCCTGTGGTGCGCGAAGCGGTTTACGCGCCGCCGGCGGTGCGGCCGTTCGAGTGGCCGGGCGCGTTGCCCTCCGATTGGACCGGGGTCCTGGTGCAGATCCTCTCGGCGCTGAACGTCGCCAGCAAGCACTGGGTCATTCGCCAGTACGATCACGAAGTGCAAGGCGGCAGCGTGATCAAGCCGCTGGTGGGTGTGGCCAACGACGGGCCCAGCGACGCGGCCGTCGTTCGCCCCGTGCTCGACAGCCCGCGCGGCGTGGTCGTGGCCTGCGGCATGAATCCCTACTACGGCGATTTCGACACGTATCACATGGCCGCCTGCGCCATCGACGAGGCCTTGCGCAATTGCGTCGCCGTCGGAGCCGACCCGGCGCGGATCGCCATCTTGGACAATTTCTGCTGGGGCAATACCGACCGGCCGGAAACGCTGGGCTCGCTGGTCCGCGCGGCCTTGGCCTGCCACGACCTGGCGCTGGCCCTGGAAACGCCGTTCATCAGCGGCAAGGACAGCCTGAACAACGAATTTCGTTACGCCGACGCGGATGGCAGCCGGCGCTCGATCGCCATTCCGCCGTCGCTCTTGATCAGTGCTCTGGGCCAGGTCGACGACGTGACGACCTGCGTCACGATGGACCTGAAAGAGCCCGGCAACCTCTTGTTCCAGGTTGGAGCGACGAAAGACGAGCTGGGCGGTTCGCACTTCGGCCTGGTGCAGGAAGCCGGCGGCGGGCAGGTGCCGCAAGTCGACTCGGCAATGGCCCGGCGCACGTTCACGGCGCTGCACGGGGCGATTCGGGCCGGGCTGGTTCGCGCCTGCCACGATTTGAGCGAAGGGGGGCTGGCCGTCGCAGTAGCCGAGATGGCGTTTGCCGGCGGCTGCGGCGCCCAGATCGATCTGGCGCGCGTGCCGCGGCAATTCCAGCTGGCGGATTCCGCCGAGGCCGACGCGGTGCTCCTATTCAGCGAGTCGGCCACGCGCTTCGTTTGCGAAGTGCCGCCGGAATCGGCGGCAGCGCTACGGCAGGCGCTCGAGGGTGTGCCCTGCGAGGAGATCGGCACCGCGACCGGCGCCGTGAAGGGCGCTTTGCGGCTGGAGATCGTGGGGGCAGGGGGCACGCCGCGCGTGTCGGCGGACCTGGCCCGGCTGAAAGCGGCCTGGCTCGAGCCGCTCGATTGGTGAGGGAATCGATTGGAGTTGTCCCCCGCGGAACCGAGCATCGCGCCAGGCGAGAGCGTTTTCCAGACCTTGCCATGCGATCGCCCTCCCGTGCCCGGCGGGTTATGGTAGTAATGTCGCTGGCGGATCTGGATTGGTTCCTGACTCGCTCCACAACCCAATAGTTCAGGAGAACAGTCGATGCTACGGTTTAGCGGGCCGGCGTCGGCACGGTCGGGTGGTTTGCAGCGTCGATCGTTCCTGCAAGCCGGAGCGCTGGGGCTGGGCGGACTGACCCTGGCGGACGTATTGCGCCACGAGGCCCAGGCCGACGGTCATCGCCGGGGGCAGGCGAAATCGGTCATCTACATTGTCTTGTCGGGCGGTCCCAGCCACATCGACATGTACGATCCGAAGCCGGACGCCCCGAGCGAGTATCGAGGTCCGTTCCGGCCGATCGCCACGAGTCTGCCCGGCGTGCACGTCTCCGAGTTGTTGCCTCTGCAAGCCAAAGAGATGCACAGGCTGGCGCTACTGCGCGGAATTCAATCGGTCGAACTCGACCACTATATGAGCGAGGTCTTCTCTGGATTGCCGCGGACGGCCGGCCATCGGCCGGCATTTGGGTCGGTGGTCAGCAAATTGTCTCCTGGTCGGACCGTGCTGCCCGCGTACATCTGCTTGAGTGAAAAGACCGTCGAGCCTTTCGAGTTCGAGAAGCCGCAGTATGTCGGCGAAGCCCATGCCCCTTTCCGGCCGTTCGGTCCGTCGCTCGACGACATGAAGCCCAGCCTGTCGGCCGAGCGGCTTGACGACCGCAAGGAGCTGCTGCGGACCTTCGACGGCCTGCGAAAGCGTGTGGACGATTCCAATCTGCTCGACGGGATCGATCCATTTCGGGCGAAAGCGCTCGAGATCATTTCCTCGCCCGGGGTGCGCGACGCTTTCGATCTATCGCAAGAGTCGCCGGAAACGATCGCCCGCTACGGGACCGGAAAGTACACGCATCAGACGGTGAAACACCTGCTGTACGATTTCGACGTCAAGCCGTTCATTCGAGCGCGCCGGTTGGTGGAGGCGGGCGCGCGGGTGGTGACGCTGAGCGTCGGGCAATGGGATCATCATGGCAGCCCCGAGGGGGACATTTTTTACTCGCTGAGTTTGATGGTGCCGGCGCTCGATCGTTGCGTGCACGCCCTCTTGACGGACCTGCGCGAACGCGGCCTGGAGGATGACGTTCTGGTCGTAATGCTGGGCGAGTTCGGCCGGACGCCGAAGATTACGGCCGTGGGCCCGGGCCGCGAGCATTGGTCGGAGGCCGGCTGCGCGATTTTCGCCGGCGGAGGATTGAAAATGGGCCAGGTGATCGGCCAGACCGATCAGCACGCCGAACGGGCGATCAGCGAGCGGACCACGTTCGAAAACATCATGGCCACGATTTACCACGTGATGGGTGTCAACCTGGACGTCAAATTGACCGACTTCAGCGGCCGACCACAGCATTTGCTGAATGATCGCACGCCGATTCGGCAATTGCTGAGTTGAATGTCTCGCGCGACTTGGGCTTGGAATGGATTTGTGAGATCGGATTGTTTATGGCTCAGCCTCGTATCTTGATTCTGCGTGCCCCGGGCACGAATTGCGACCTGGAAACGGCGGCGGCATTCGAGCGCACCGGCGGCAAGGCCGAGCGAATCCACATCAACCGGCTGCTGGAGAGCGGCAGCCTGCTGGCCGATTTCCAGGTGCTTTGCCTGCCCGGCGGATTCAGCTACGGCGACGACATCGCGGCCGGACGCATCCTGGGCACGCAAATCCAGCATCGCCTGGCCGAAGTCTGTCGCCAGTTCCAGGCGGCCGACAAACTGATCCTGGGCATCTGCAACGGATTTCAGATCCTGATGAAATCCGGCATCTTGCTGGCGCCGGGCGCGGGCGCGCTGGATGTGCCCGCCACGCTTACCTGGAACCGCTCGGGCCGCTTCGAGGCCCGTTGGGTCCGGCTGGATTGCAGCGGCTCAAGGGCGGTCGTGCTGCGGGGAATCGACACGATGTATTTGCCCGTGGCCCATGCCGAGGGCAAATTCGTCACGCGCGACGCGGCCGTGCTCGCCGACCTGGAGCGAGGCGGGCAGGTGGCGCTCCGCTACCGGTCGGCGAACTCGGCGGTCGACGTTCCCTATCCCGACAATCCTAATGGCGCGGTGGCCAACATTGCCGGCATCTGTGATCCGACGGGCCGGGTCTGCGGCTTGATGCCGCATCCGGAGCGCCACGTCGATGCCACGCAGCATCCGCACTGGACCCGCGGCCGGCGACCGGCCGCGGGAGACGGATTGCGCGTGTTTCAAAACGCGGTGGAATACTTCCGCTGACGCTGCGTATCTCACGCGTCGGCGGCAGACCCTGGCGTGCGGCCTATTGGCAGCCGCAGGACTGGCTGGGCACCATCATCGCGCCGCCGGGCATGCCGTCGATCATGCCGACTCCCATGGCCGGGCCGCCGCAGGCGCCGCCACAAGGACTTCCGCACGGATCGCAGCAAGCCGAAGCGACCGGCGTGCAGCAGGCGTTGTGCTGCCGCGGGCGCCAGAAGCTCAGCGAGCCGCACGACGGACGAGCGCAGGACGGACCGCAAGAGCTGCTTCCGCAAAGACTGCCGCAGCTGTTACAACCGGCGGCAGCGGCCGCCATCATCGTGACGACCGAAAGAAACAACAATTTGCGCATGGCATTCACCTCTTCGGGCGGGAAGCGGGCTTGCGCTCTCTTCAGGACGTTCGTCGGGGGGAAGAGCGCAAAGGTAGGATGAGCAACCATACCCCGCTCCTGGTGATGTGCAAATGCAACGCGCTGCTTTTTCGCCACATCGTCGCCGCCGCAGGCCGGCGCGGCGCCGTTAGGCATTGTCGGGCCGGCACTAACGGCGGTGGCAAAAAGGCAACAAGTTTTTGCTCGCGCCCCGTTGGTGAGGGCTCGGGGCGCCGGCCGCAAAACGTACAAATCGCCCCAACCGGCAATACCGTTGCCGGCGGCGCTATGCTACCCTGGCACCTTGGTGTGGCGCCGGTTTTCTCGCGCGAACCGCCGTCGCCAGCCGGCAAATTTCCCAACGCTGCACGCCCCGCAAGCGGGGTCGATCGACGATGAATTCCGACGCCAATCCCTATCGAAGTTCTTGTGCCGGCCCCAGCGGGGGCCCGCGCCAGCCGGCCAGCGCGGGACAGCGGAAACTGGCGGCGGTATGCTATGGGGCTGCCTTCCTGGGGGCCATGGCGACCACGATGCTGGCGTTCGTTCTGGCCGAGGCCGTGCAGGCCGAAGGCTGGAATCGGCTGGCCGTCGTGCTGTTGGCGGTCACGTCGATCCTCGCCTGCGTCACCCTGTTTTCCGCCGCTTACGGCGGCCGATTGCGGCATGGCGGGCGAAACGTGCCGACTTGAAATCGCTTCACTTTGAGGAACTCTGATGCAACTGAAAGATAAGGTCGTCATCGTAACGGGCAGCACCACGGGCATTGGCGAGGCGATCGCCCGCCGAGCCGTGGCCGAAGGCGCGCAAGTGATGATTCACGGCCGCGACAAAACCCGGGGCCAGCAAATCGTCGGCGAACTAGGGGGCCGCGGCCCTGCACGTCGACGACATCGCCGATCCGGCGTCCGGCGAACGCATCGTCGCGGCGACCGTCAAGGCTTTCGGCAGGATCGACGCCCTGGTCAACAACGCGGCCCTGATCAAGCGCAGCAACCTGGGCAACACCACGGTCGAACTGTTCGACGCGATGATCGCCGCCAACGTTCGGGCGCCGCTGTTCCTGATCAAGGCGGCCTACCCGCATCTGAAAGCCAGCCACGGGTCGGTGCTCAACATCGGTTCGATCAACGGGCTCTGCGGCGAAAACGAATTGCTGGCCTACAGCATTTCCAAGGGCGCCTTGATCACCCTCTCGCGCAACCTGGCCGATGCTTTCGGCGGCAAGGTCCGGGTCACGCATTTCAACGTCGGCTGGGTGCTCACCCCGAACGAATACCACTACAAGATCGCCGACGGCTTGCCGGCCGACTGGCCCGAGCGTCTGGGTCCGCCGCTGGCGCCGAATAACCGCTTGATCAAGCCCGAGGAAATCGCCTCGGCCGCGATGTACTGGCTGAGCGACGAGAGCCGGATCTTCAGCGGCACCGTGCTGGAAGTGGAGCAGTATCCGGTGATCGGCCGCAACCCGACGCGGGTGATGGAAGACGACTGACGCGTGGCGGCGTGGCTGCGACATCCGCTTGTGCGCAGCGCCGCAGACGGGGTCCGGGGAAAGGAGCGGCAGATCGTTGGACGAACTTTACATGCGACAGGCCTTGGCCGAGGCCGAGCAGGCTCTGGCCGAGAATGAAGTGCCCGTCGGAGCCGTGATCGTGCATGGCCAAAGGATCGTGGCCGCGGCGCACAACCAGCGCGAGCAATTGCACGATCCGACCGCCCATGCCGAGATGATCGCCATCACGCAGGCGGCCGAAGCGCTGGGCAGCTGGCGGCTCGAGGGCTGCACGCTGTATGTGACGCTGGAGCCCTGCCCGATGTGCGCGGGGGCAATCCTGCAAGCCCGGATTCCCCGCGTGGTGTACGGCGCGCCCGACCCGAAGGCGGGGGCCGTGCATTCGCTGTTTCAAATGCTCGGCGATCCGCGGCTCAACCACCGGGCCGAGACGGTGCCCGGCGTACTCGCGCCGCAGTGCGGGGCGATCCTGACCCGGTTCTTTCAGGAACAGCGCCGGCTGGGCAAGAAATAAATTGCCCGGCCCGGCCGCGGGAACGCCTGCGGTCAGAGCGAAGCCCGACTCGCCTCGGTAGAGTCCGCGCCCTTTGGGCCGTCGACGTTGGCGCCGGCAGCGCTTGGGAGCAGCATGATCTCGCGCACCGTGGCGTCGATCGAGCGGCACATGTCGTCCAGCCGCAGGTCTTCTGCATCGGTGCCGAAGGGTTCTTCGATCGCGGCGGCGATAGCCTCGATGCCGATCATGAAGTACCCGATCAGCACCACCGTGGGCACTTCCCAGATGCCGAAATCCTCGATCAGGCCCCAGGGCAGGGTGATCAGATAAATGATGATCAGCTGCTGCACGAACCAGCGATACGACTTGACCAGCGGGGTATTGCGAATCCGCTCGCAGCCGCCGCAAACGTCCATCAGGCTGGAAGCCTGCCGGTCGAGAAACAGCAGCTCGAACCCGCCCAACAGGTCCCGCTGCCGCCAGTCTTCGAAGCGTTCATACATCCCGCGCACGAGCCAGGCCGGGACGTGGCGGGGCTGGGCCTGGTCCGATTGAAAGCCGGGCAGGTTCTGCAGCGTGGCCCCCGAGCGCAGGTGGTCTTTCAAGGCAAAGGCGAAGGCGATCAGGTAGCGGGCCAGATCCCGCTTCTCGGCTTCGTCGGCCTGCACGCAGGCCTGGATCTTGATCGCCAGGTTGCGGCTGTTATTGGTGAGCTCGCCCCAAAGCTTGCGCCCCTCCCACCACCGCTCGTAGGCCGTGTTGGTGCGAAACACCAGCAGCATGCCCAGCACCAGGCCGAGCAGCGCGTGGAACGTGGCGTGCAGGTTGATGAAATCGCCCAGGGCCATTTGGTCGATCGCCACCGCGGCCAGGGCATACAGTCCCAGACCCACGACGGCCACCGAGATGCGCCCAAAGATTGGCACCTGGTGGAATTGCGTCAGCACCTTGTGCCAGGATTGAGCCATATTGCCCGCCGCGGGAAAAGCCGAATCGTCGACCAGAAAAAGCACGAACCAACCGGGCCGCCATCCGGCCCCAGCGTGATCTTAGGTTGCGCGGCGGGGCCCCGCAATTCGAACTCGGCCCGACGGCCGGACTTCAAAAGAACGCAACAGCCGGCCTGTCGAAATCTTCACGTTGCCGGCGCGGCGAACTGGCGTGCCGAGCGCTAGTCGGCGTTGGCCCGGGAGAGCAAGTCCTGCCAGAAGCTCCGCGCCTTGCGCTCGACTTCGGCTGCGGCGCCGGTGGCCGGCGGCAGCGCCTTGGCCCGGGCGTCGAGCCAGTCCAGAAAAAACTGCGCGGACGTCCGGCTGATGCGGCGCTGATAGCCGATGTCGACGTAGTACGGCGCCGTGGCCGCAAAGCGGTACGTGTCGGTGACGTCGGTGACGGCTCGAATCACGAACCAGCCGCTTTCCTTGAAGATCAAGGGGGGCAGCTTGCCGCCGGCCTGGGCCCAGTCGACCAGCCGCACTTCATGGATGCGGCGGCCGTTCTTGACGACCTCCAAATAACTCACCGGATCGCGCGTGGAGAGCGTCAGGCCGACTTCCAGTTCGACTTGCTCGCCGGCATCGGCCTGAAACACGTGGCCGGGCATTTCGCCTTCGACGTTCGGGCGGATCAAGGGACCGTTGGTCACCACGGACCGCCCTGCCCTTAGGCCGCCGAGCCATTTCTCGTGGCTGAAGTCGTCGCCCAGATACACATACGTGCGGTTGTAGCCGACCGGGTTGTTGGCGATGCCCGAACCGCTGCCGGCCGAGGGGGGAATCCGCAGACCGCAATTGAGCAGGTGATGGTAAACCGCTTCGCTCCAGCGGCCGATGCCCGTGGCGCCGGAATAAAGCGTCTGGTCGCGGGGCCGGGCGCCGGCCTCGTCGGCCTTGGTCGTGCGGCGAGTCATCTGGCTGTCGGCCAGCTCGATCGAGTCGACCAGCCCCAGCGCCACCCAGATCGGCAGGTCCCAGCTGGCGGCTCGGCGCACGTCGGTCCAGTTCGGGCCTTCGTCGTGGGCCCTGACGACGAGCCCCGTCAAGAAATCGTCTCCTGTCGCGTCGGCAGGAGGTTCACGTCGATTGAGCAAGAGCAAGCTGCCGGCCGGGCCCTGCTCCAGGCCCGCGAGCAGTTGGTAGCAGCGGTTGCCGTCGAAAGTGACCAGCGGCTCGGCCACGGGGGCGAGCTTATTGGTCAGCCCCTTGGCGTTTCCCCAGCCAATCACTTCGGCCAGATGCAGATCGTCGGCCCGCATGACCAGTTCGACGTCTTTCACGGGCCGGGCAACTTCCAGATCGCCCGACCACCAACCCTCGTGGGCCATGTCGACAAAACGGTTCAGCTCGACCGTTTTCGAGTCCTTGGCGTTTTCATTGATCGTGAAGTGGCCGGTGCAGACGCGGTACTCGGGCCCGCGCTCGATTTCAAAGACGTAGCTGCCATTGGGCAGCTTGAGCAGGATGGTGCCGTCGAGAGCGAAATGATCGTGCCAGAACGGCACCTTGGGGGGCTTTTGCGCCTTGCGGGCCTGGTTCATCAAGTGCACGCGGCAGGCGACCGGCGCACCCGTAGCCGCGTCGACGACGTTCAATTCAAGTTGTCCGCCGCGCAGCGCCCAGGCCGCCGGCGCAGGAGCCAAGAGCACGGCGGCCAGCGCGGCCAGGCCGATCAGCAATCGTGGTTTGGACACGGAAGTTCTCGTCGCATGGGGGGAAACCGCCAACTTTTAGCATGCTTCGCTCGCCTTGATACTCAAGGGGCACAGGCCATAAAATAGCCGGAGACCTGCCAGCGCGCCGTGCGTGTCGCAGGGGGCGTTCCAATTGGGTGGCCGGTAGGGGCCGCCGGCTTCTTTGGAACAGATTTTCCCGCTATTTCGTTTGCACTTTGCCGTGTTGTTTCTGGCCGCCTCGGGCCTGACCGCCGCGAGCGGCACGGCCGGAATCATTCAGTTCTGCCAATGGCCGAAGACTACTACAAGACCCTGGGAATCAGCCGCGACGCGTCGTCGGCCGACATTCAAAAGGCCTATCGCGATTTGGCGCGCAAGTACCACCCCGACTTGCATCCCGACGACAAGACCGCGAAGAAGAAATTCCAGCAGGTGCAAGCGGCCTTCGACGTGCTGAACGACGCCGGCAAGCGCGAGCAGTACGACCGCTACGGCAGCTCGTTCGAGTCGATGGGGGGCAATCCGCGGGCCCGGGGCGGCGGAGGCGGACCGGCGGGCCCGGGCGGGTTCGAGGACGTCGATTTCAGCCAGTTCTTCGGCGATCGCTATGGCGGCGATCCGGGCGCCAGCTTCGGCGACATTTTCTCGCAGTTCCGCCGGGCCAAAGGCGAGCGTGGCCGCCGGGCCGCGCCCTCCAAGCGGGGCGAAGACCTGGCGACCGAAATCGAAGTGCCGTTCACCACGGCCATCCTGGGCGGCGAGGCGCAGATTTCCGTTCGGCGGCAGTCGGGCGAGGTTGAGACCATCGTCGTCAAGATTCCGCAGGGCATCGAAGACGGCAAGAAGATTCGCCTCCGCGGCCAGGGCGAAGCGCCCGAGACGCGCGGCGGCACGCCCGGCGACATCCTGATCACGGTCCGCGTGGCAGCGCATCCGTATTTCAGCCGCCGCGGCAAGAACCTCGACGTCAAGGTGCCCGTCACGTTGAGCGAGGCTGTGCTGGGGGCCAAGATCGATGTGCCCACCCCGCAAGGCACGATCATGCTGAGAGTGCCGCCGGGCACCTCGAGCGGCAAGAAGCTGCGCGTCAAAGGGCGGGGCGTCGCGCCCAAGGGGGCCGATCCCGGCGACCTGTTTGCCGAAATTCAGATCGTGCTGCCGCACACGATCGACGACCAAAGCCGCGAACTGGTCAAACAGCTCGAAACCCACTGGAATCAAACCGCCGAGCCCTCGCCGCGGCGCGACCTGAAGTTCTGACTGGCCGGTACGTCCGGTGCTGCTCGGCGGCTCCGGCCTTTGGCCGCCTGCCGGCGGCGATCCAACGGTTGTTTTGTTCGAAGCGAATCGATCATGCCGCCGACCGCCGAAAACCAACCCAAGACGGCCGATCAGCCGGCTGCCGACCAGGGCGCTGCCGCACAGGACACTGCCGCTCACGACGCAGCCGCCCAGGACACTGCCACGCACGACGCTGCCGTTCAAGGCGCCGCCACCCAGGCGCCGGCTGCCAAAACCCGTCCGGCCGATGTTCGCCCGCTGCTCCCGGCGCTGGCCGGCGGACTCTTGGTGCTGCTGCTGGGCCTGGGACTGATCTTTCTGGCCTGGTGGGGCGCCCGATTCGCTCGCCGGCGGCTCGGCGGGCGGCTCGGGCCGTCGCGTCCGCTGGCCGACGAGTGGTACAGTAAACCCCTGGGCCAGCGCCCGCCGCCGGTGGACCAGGGCGATTCGGAAATGGGTTCGTGATCCGGCGCTGGCACTGGTTGGGCGCCTGCACTGAGCCCCGCTGCGCCAAAATGGTGCGCCAAAACGGATCGTCAACCTCTCTGTGCTCCCATGACCGAACGCTTCCTGCCGAAATTTCACCTCAAGCGCGGGGCCGATTTCCAGCGCGCCTATCGCTGCCGCCGGGCCAGCGACGATTGGCTGCTGGTCTACGCTTCGGCCAATGGCCTGGATCATCCGCGGCTGGGGCTGTCGGTCTCGCGCAAAGTTGGCGGGGCAATCGTGCGCAACCGTTGGAAGCGGCTGCTGCGCGAGGCCTTTCGGCTGCGGCGCGAAGAGCTGCCGGTCGGGGTCGACCTGGTTGTCATCCCCCGGACCCACCAGCCCCCGCACCTCGACGTGCTCGAGGCTTCGCTGGTGGGAGTGTCCGGCCGCGTGGCCAGGAAATTGCCGGAGGGCGCGCGATGAAACCATTCAGCCCGGCGCTCGCTCGGATGCCCGCCTTGGCATTGATAGCAGTCGTGCGCGCGTATCAATGGGTACTCAGTCCCTGGATTGGCCGCGTCTGCCGCTTCGAGCCTTCGTGCAGCCATTACATGATCGGCTCGGTCCGCAAGCACGGGGCCCTGAAAGGCGGCTGGCGCGGGCTGCTGCGGATTTTCCGCTGTCATCCGCTGCATCCGGGCGGATTCGACCCGCCGTGATTTCGCCCGTCTGGCGGCGGACTGCCGGCGAACCAACCGGGGGACGCCGCAGCATGCCTGGCTTGCTTGTTTATCGCCGCTTGCCCGTTCGTGTGAATTGATCTTCACCCGCGGCAGACGTTTTGCTACTTACTTCCCCGCGCGAAATCTATCTGGCGTGGAGCGCAGGCGGCCGGTTCTCGGCCGGGCACTTCTCGCCACACACGTCTTGGCCGGTTCTGCCGCCGGCATGCACTTCTCAGCTGGGAACAGACTGTCATGAAGCGACTGCTCGTCAGGTTGTCGTTGTTGGCGATCGTCATCGGCTTGGGCACGGTGGCGGTGTTCGAAGCCAAACGAATGCTGCGGTACGAAGATTCTTCGGACGCGCCGGCGATCGTGCGGCGCGAGGAAGATCCGCGGCCGATCCCGCTGTCGCCCGAGGGCGACAGCGAATTTGCGCCCGCGGCCGACATGCCGGATTTCGCTCCGCCACAGGTCGCCACCGGGCCGCAGCAGCCAGAGCGCGTCTATACCTCTCCGCCGGCCATGCGCGATGTTCCGGCCGGCTACGCGAACGATGCGCCGCAGCAGCGGCCGGCTGGCCGTTACGCAGCCCAATCGCCGGACAATCGCTACGCCGAACCGCGGCGATTTCAGCCCGATGACGCGGCCGAAGCGATTCCCGAGGGGGGCGGCGATCCGTTCGGGATTGCCCGCGGGGGGCGCGACGCGCGCTACGCCCAACAAACCTCCGCCACGGACGACGACGCCCAGCTCGACGCCGACGCGGCGGCCGCCGATGCCGATCCGCCGGCCGAAGACATTGCCCGCCGCGAGCCGGCCTGGTCCGGCCAGCCGGCGAGCGAGCCGGAGCCCGACAATTTTGCGCCGCCTGCCGGAGCGCAGCGTTTCGACAACCGTCCGGCCGTGGCGAGCGTGCCCGTGGTCGCGGGCGACGAATTTGCCCCGCCGGGTGACGTGCGCGGCCCGGCGGCGCCGCGCGCCGAGGAAGGCACCGGCCGGCCGGGCGAGCGCCAGCTGGAAGGCGCTCGAGCGCCGAGCCTGACGATCGAAAAACGGGCCCCGGCCGAGATCCAGGTCGGCAAGCCGGCGATTTTTACCATTACCGTGCGCAACCAGGGCCCCGTCATGGCGCAGGGGGTCGAAGTGCACGACGTGGTTCCGCAAGGCACACGGCTGGTCAGCTCGACTCCGCCGGCCAAGCGCGGGCCGCAGGGCGAACTGGTCTGGGATTTGGGCAGCCTTAAGCCGGCTAGCGAAACCACGCTCAGCGTGCAGCTATTGCCGCTCGCCGAAGGCGAGATCGGCAGCGTGGCCACGCTGCACTTCGGCACCCACGCTTCGGCGCGGACCACGGCCACTCGGCCGCAATTGACGCTCGACGTCGCGGCTCCCTCGCGGATCATGATCGGCAGCGACCTGTTGCTGAAGATCAAGCTCTCGAACACGGGCACCGGCGCCGCCACCTGTGTCGTGATCACTGAAACGGTTCCGCTGGGACTCAAGCATCCGGCCGGCGGCGAATTGGAATTCGAGGTCGGCACGCTGCGGCCCGGCGAACATCGCGAGCTGGAATTGCCGCTGACGGCCGCCCAGCCCGGCCCGCTGACGAATTTGCTTTCGGTGCGAGCGGACGCGGGCGTTGCGGTCGAGGCCCGAACCGCGTGCGAGGTGATCGCCCCGAACCTGAAAGTCGGCGTGTCGGGACCGAAGCGCCGGTACTTGGAGCGGAGCGCCGTCTACAACATCTCGGTTACGAATCCCGGCACTGCCGCCGCCCGCGACGTCGAGCTGGCCGCGGTGCTGCCCAAGGGACTCAAATTCGTCGAAGCCAACAATGCCGGCCAATTCGACGCGGCCACCGGCGCCGTCTACTGGAGCCTGGAAGAGTTGCCGCCGGGCGAAACCGGCACGGTTTCGGTCACCGCCCTGCCCGTCGAGCCGGGCGAGCTGAAACTGCACGTCCAAGGGCGGGCCAAGCAGGGCCTGTCGGACGAACTGGACGAAACCGTCGTCGTCGAAGGCATCGCCGCGATCCTGTTCGAGCTGGTCGACGTCAACGACCCGATCGAAGTCGGCGGTGAAACGGCCTACGAAATTCGGGTCATCAACCAGGGCTCGAAGTCGGCCACGAATGTCCGCGTCGTCGCGCTGTTGCCGCCGCAATTGCAGGCCGTCGGCGCCGACGGACCGGCCAGGCACGCGATCGACGGACAGCGGGTGCTGTTCGAACCGGTCGGCCAATTGGCTCCCAAGGCCGACATGACCTATACGGTCAAAGCCAAGGCCCTGGCCGCCGGCGATCTGCGGCTCCGGGTGCAGGTCGTGACCGACGAAATCCGCACGCCGATCACCCGCGAGGAAAGCACGCGGGTCTATTCCGAGGAATAACCGGTCGCAGCGCAGCATCGCCCCAACGCTCACCCATGCGTTATAATGGGCGGGTGCGGCCGATCGAGCCGCCGGCGCCGGCAGTCCGGGGTCGGGCCAGTGGCGAGCCGGCAGGTCGGCTGTCGGTGCATTCGGCACCGACCAATCTTTCCCGAGCGGTTGAGTCGTCAGGGCCATGGATATCCAGCTCGATTGCAGTTGCGGTCAGCGGTTCCTCATCGACAGCCAATACGCCGGCCAGGCCGTGGCCTGTCCCACCTGCGGAACGGCGGTGGTGGCGCCCGTTCCGGTGCGGGCGGCCGTCAAGCTGGAACGCTTGCCGGAGCTCAAGGCCCAACCGACTTTTTCCTCCTACACGCTGCCGCCGGCGCGCGGACCTTCGCTCTGGGATCAGTACAAGCTCTGGATCCTGGGCGGGTTTGCGGCCTTGGTGCTGGTGGCGCTTGTGACAGGCGCCGTGGTCGGTCTGGTCTGGGTGAGCAAATACATCGAGCCCCGGGCCCCCGGCCAGTTTCGGTCCGATCCGGTCAGCGAAGCGCCGGCCCCCGCGGCAACCGGGCGGCCACCCACGGGCGCCGGCCTGCAGCCGGTTCCTCCTCCGGCCACGCCTCCCGCGAACGACAGCGACGACTACGAAAGCGATTCGAGCGACGCGCGGTAGGGGCTCGCGCTTGCGGCGTGGCGCGTCGGCGAAAAATCAGCGGGCCGTAGTTCAGCGAGCCGCAGTTCAGCGGGCGGCGGCGGCCAGTTCGCGGCGCGGCGAGTTCGCCTGGAGCCGCTTTTTCCGCTCGAGCTCCGTCTGCCGCTCGAGAAACTCGAAGACCTTGCCGGCCACGTCGACTTGCGACGCCCGTTCGATGGCTTCGAGCTCGGGGCTGGAATTGACGGCCATCACCAGCGGGCCGCGTTCGGATTGCAGCATGTCGACGCCGGCGACGTGCAAGCCCAAGGCCTGGGCCGCCCGGACCGCCATGCGGCGCTCGGCGGGCGAGGGACGCATCTTTTCGGCCAAACCTCCGCGGTGCAGGTTCGAGCGGAATTCGCCGGGGCGAGCCCGGCGCCGCATCGCCGCCACCACGCGCTTGCCGACGACCAATAGCCGGAGGCTGGCGCCCCCCGCCTCGCGAATGAATTCCTGCACCAGGCTGTCGGCATCCAGTCCGCCGAAGGCTTCCATCACCGACTCGGCCGCCTGGCGAGTGGTGGCCAGGATCGCGCCCGCGCCGGGCATGCCGCCCAGCAGCTTGACGACCAGGGGGCCCGGGCTGACGCCCTCGAACATGCCCGACAGGTCGCCGCGCAAATGCGCACAACCGGTGGCCGGCAGTTCGATGCCGCCGGCGGCCAGCAGCTGCAGGCAGCGCAGCTTGTCGTGCGAGCGCAGGATGGCTTCGGAATCGTTGGCCGAGACGGCGCCGAGCATCTGGAATTGCCGCACCACGGCGGTGCCGTAAATGGCGTGCGAGCAGCCGATCCGCGGAATCACGGCATCGAGCTTCGGCAGTTCTTGCCCTTGATACATGATCCGCGGGCGCTGGGCCCGGATGTTCATGTAGCAGCGCAAGTAGTCGATCACGCGCACGTCGTGTCCGCGCGCGATCCCGGCGGCGCGCAGCCGCTCGGTCGAATGCAGCGACGTTTTTCGCGACAGAATGGCTACGCGCATGGCGCTCACCTGAAAGAACTGCGAAGCATACGGGATCGACCGGCGCGCGGCCGCGCAGCCCTACGTGCTGCGGTTGAGGCCCCTCGGCGCGGCCCCCTTCTGCCACTCTGGCCGCCGGGCCACTCACGGGCCGCCGGTGCCGTTGTCGGAATTCGGTTCGTCGGCGCCCTGATTGGTGGCCGATTCGTCGCCGCTCGTGCCGGTTGGCCCGGCGCCAGTGCCGCCGGCGCCGGTCGTGATGCCGCCGTCGCCCGTAACGCTGGTTCCAGTGCCGTCGACTCCGGTGGCCTTGCCGGCGTTCGGATTCGGATTGCAACCGGCAATCAGCAAGGCACAGACGGCCGAGGCAAAGGCGAAATAGCGCAAGTGCAACATGAACGGACACTCCGGGTGCGGTGCGACGCTCAACAAAGGTTCGCAATCATACCATTCGCCGCCCGTTTGGCCAGTCGGCCATAGCGGCCGGCCGCAAACGAACGCTGGCCGTAGCCAAACCGGCTCGATAATGCCGGCGCGGGAAGTCTAGGCGTGCCGCCCTGCCCGGGCAAGCGGCCCAAATGTGCCGCCACGCGGGCGGATCAAGCCGCATATGGACTTAGAGTCTGGGGACCAAACGGGCGGGACCGTCCCGATTTTGCGCAGCCTGCGAAGCAAAATGGGACTGTCCCCCTCGCTCCAGACCGTTTTGTCCCCAGGCCCGCAGATCGCCACGGCGAACCGGCCGCGACGGCGACGGGGGGCGTCAGGTTTTCAGTCCGTAGAGCGGGGCCAGTTTGCGCCGCAAATGATCGATCAGCGCTCGGTGATCCAGCGGCCGGCCGGTGACCCGCTTGACCAGCTCGGCCGCCGTAAACCTTTGCCCGCTACTGTGGATGTGCTCCCGCAGCCAAGCGGCCAGGGGAGCAAATTCGCCCTGGGCCATGGGCCGGTCCAATCCGCCCAGGTCGGCGTCCGCCTGGCGGAAAAACTGGGCCGCATACAGATTGCCCAAAGAGTATGTCGGGAAATAACCGACGAGTCCGGCCGCCCAGTGGATGTCCTGCAGCACTCCGTCGGCATCGCTGGGGGAGCGCACTCCCAGGTACTGCTGATATTTTTCGCCCCAGGGCACCGGCAGATCGGCCACGGCCAGATCGCCCAGGAGCAGGGCCTGTTCCAGCTCGAAACGAATCAGGATGTGCAGGTTGTAGGTCGCTTCGTCCGCCTCGACCCGGACCAGCGACGGCCGCACGTCGTTGACGGCGAAATAGAATTCGTCCACCGACACGTCCGCCAGCGCTGCCGGAAAGGCCTTTTGCGCGGCGGGAAAAAAGTGCTGCCAAAAGGGCCTGCTGCGGGCCACCAGATTCTCCCACATCCGGGATTGCGATTCGTGGATGCCCAGCGAAATCGCCTCGGCGGGGGGCAAGCCGTACAGGTCGGTCCGCAAGCCCTGATCGTAGATGCCGTGGCCGGCTTCGTGCAGGATGCCGAAAAACGCGGTGGGAAAAAATCGCTCGTCGAACCGGGTTGTGATTCGGCAGTCGTCCGGACCCAGGCCCGAGCAGAACGGATGCGCGGTCACGTCCAATCGCCCGCGCTGGAAATCGAAACCCAAGCGCTCCGCCACTTCGCGGCCGAAACGATCCTGCTCGCCGGCCGGATACTCGCGGGCGAGAATCTCCACCCGGGGGCTGCGTCCGCTCGCGGCGATCTCGGCCACGAGCGGCACCAGCGCGTTGCGCAGCTCGGCCAGGACCCGGGTCACGTTGGCGGTCGATTCGCCAGGCTCGAAATCGTCGAGCAGCGGATCGTAGGGCGAGGCGGTGTAGCCCAGCGCGTCGGCCTGGGCCCGCTTCAGGGCGAAGGTTTTTTCCAAATACGGCCGGAACGAGGCGAAATCGTCGGCCTCCCGGGCTTGCTGCCAGGCATGCTGGGCCAGCGACGCGGTGCGGGTGAGCTCCTCGACCAACGCCTGGGGCAGCTTGACCCGCTTGTCGTATTCCCGCTTCAGCTGGCGGATGACCGTGCCCGAGTCGCTGTGCGGATCGGCGGCCAAGGGGCTGGCGGACAGTTCGCCCAACCAATCGCCCAGTCGCGGATCGGTGCGCCGGGCGTGGACAATGCCCGAGAGCAGCGTCATTTGCTCGGCCCGATACTGGGCGGCGGCCGGCGGCATCATGGTCCGCTCGTCCCAGCCCAGGATCGATTCGGTGCTGGACAACAGGGCGGTTTCGCCGGCAAAGCGACAAAGTTGCTCGTAGGTTTTTTGAATCTCGCTCACGCGGCGCGTCCTGTGAAGCTGAACGGGGTTTCGGTCGTGGAGTGGGCGGAACGGGGGGCGGGGTTATTTCTTCAGCGGGCGGCCGAGCAGTTTTTCGATCCGCTCGGGTTTGGCCGCGAGCAGGCCGCTGTGGTCTTTGCGGTAATCGAGCTTGGCCGACACGGTCACGCGGTGGCAATCGCTGGCCACGGCCTCGATGCAGGCCCTGAAGACCCCCAGCACCTGGTCGAGCTCGCCTTCGATGTTCGTGCCCATGGCGTGGAGTTGATAATTCAAGCCGCTGCGATCGATGATGTCGACGGCCCGAGCCACGTAGGTTCCCACGCTTTCTCCGGCGCCCAGGGGCGTAATGCTGAATTCCAGGACGACCACGGCAGTTCTCCTTGATTGCGGGCGGGCCGATGCGGCAGAGGCTATTTTAGAGGCCCCGGGCCGTCTGTCGAGCGAGTGTCAGGCCGCGGCATGCAGGCGTGCGGCCGCGTTCAGGCCGGGCCGTAGACGACGGTTTCGCTCTGCGAGAAGTTGTGCCGGCCGACCAGCGAGCTGATCGCCAGGGCGATCTTCGCCCCGCCGATTGCCGAGGGCTCGATCGGCGACAGTTCGCTGTAATCCCGGGCTTCGCCGCAGACCCGGCGCAAGTCGAGCACCGGCAGGCCCCGGGCGATCGCTTCGCGCAGGATCACGTCGTTGAACAGCGCCAGGCCGGCGGCCGCTTCGTGGGGCAGGCCGGGAACCGAATCGTAGACCGTGCAGGCGGCCAGCGGCCGGGCCAACTCGACCAGGCGGTCGAGCATTTCGGCGTATTCGCGGCGGAAACGATGCAGAACCGCCGCGAGCCGCTCGAACCCCGCCGCCACCGATAGGCCGGTCTCCTCCAGGAGACCGATGTTCTCGAGCGCGTCGTTGCCGCCGGCGCTGACGACCAGATGCGTCGCATCGGCAGGCAGCCCGGCCAGCTGGCGAGCCACCTCGACGGCAATCGCGCCGTCCTTGGCCAGCAGCGTCACCTGCGAACCCTTGGGCAAATAGCGATCCAGCTGCTCGGCGACCGCCGGCTCGCCCGGCACGTAGGCGGCATTATCGAACACCGAATCGCCGATCAAAACGACATGGGGCATGGGAAGAGTTCGCTGGGTGGCTGCCGCGGCGCGCCAAGGGCGCCATTGCGAGCGGACCCGTTGCGCTCTGGCAAGCAACTGGCCCTCCCGCAGGCACGAATTATTGCACGCGCCGGCCGTCTGGGATAGCCGCTTGGAATCGGACCGGTCGGCCGGAGAGCATTGCGCCTGCGCCGGGATTTTCCAAAACCCGGCGCAGGCGCGTCGTTGGCACTATGACTGAGCACGCCCCTTGCGACGAACGAACCGCAGCAGGCCCAAACAACCGATCAGCCCCAGGCCGAGGCTGGCCGGTTCCGGAGTGCTAAGCGATTGCGGAACCACCTTGCCGAAAATCGACAGTGTGGCCGCGTCCTGCAGCGCGTCGGAGCCCAGGAAGCCGGCCGTGGCCGGCGACGTGTCCAGGGCGAAGATGTCGACCAGCGGACCGGTCGTGATCGTCTGCCCGCCCGCAAAATGGGCCGTCATCGTGAAGGCAAAGCCGTACTCGCCGGCAGTCTGCGTGGACGTGCCTGGAATATAGATTTGCTTGACCAGCTCATGACCGGGATCGCCGTAGGGAGTGGCGTCGTACGGTGAGAGCAGTTGCCAGCCGGCGACCGGCGTGATCGAACTGCCGGTCAACGTGGCATGCAATCCTGAGGTTGCGGGGTGTGCATCCGCCGCGTCGGAAAACGTAATGTACGTGCCGGCCGAGGCAGGCACAGCCGGCGCGGTTCCGTCCGAGTAATACAGCGGGCTGACGAGATTGAACGTCATTGTCGGATTCCCGCCGGCGGACCAGCCAGTGCCGGGCGAGATCTGGTTTCCGCCTCCCTCGCTGGTGTACTGCTGCATGACGCCGCCGGAGGTTCCGACGTAGGTGAACTGGTCGGTGAACAGATTCCCGGACATCGACGGCGGTGCGGCCGTGCCGTCCTGGTCGAGCACCGGCTGCTGTGAGACGCTGCTGATCGACACTGGCGTCGAACCGTTCAAATTCAGCGTCAGCTCGAACCCGTGTCCCCAGGCTTTTGCAGCGCCCAGGCTCAGGCCCAGCATGGCCAAAAAACGAAGTAATTTCATTACTCAACTCCTTGCGAGAACATCAAAGCTGTCGGTCTTCGCGGTCCGACGTCGGCCCGCGGGCAACCTGGGCGCAACGTGCGCCCCCCGTCGAAGGGTTTACACTGTCATCCAAGTCCTCCTCGAAGTTGTGGTCCGGCGGGGCGCGTCAAGTCATTTGACCGGCGCCGCAAAGTTGGTCGGGGTTCCGTTCTGGCAGTTGGTCGTGTCGATCTGCACCCACTGTTGAAACTGTTCCTGGCCGATCGTGTCGGCGTGGCCGTCGGCGTACAGATAGTTGGCGCAGTCGTTGTGCGCGCCCGGGTTGATCTCGCTGGTGATCGTGACCCAGACGAGGCCGCTGGCCACGTTGAAGGCCGAGTACCAGGTCGAAGCGTGGAAATGATCCAAGGGCGCGCTGACGTTCGTGCTCATCCGCTCGGCCATGACCAGCGTGCGCTGGGTTTCCTTGATCTTGTTGATGTTCAGGGCGTACAGGTTGTCGCCGGTCTGATAGGACACGTACTCGTTGATCAGATAGCTGGTGCTGACCAGCCCGGCGCTGTTGGCCTGGACCCGGGCGTCGCCCGCCGGATCGTCGGGACAGAGCCGCATTTCATTGACGTTCTCCAGGAACGGGCCGAGCGTGGTCATCCAGCTGTCGGCATCCGAATTCGATTGGTGGTAGGTCCAGGGGAAGTGTCCGGCGTGGACGTTGAGGAATTGCATGGTGGCGATCCCGATCTGATGCTCGTTGCTGAGGCACTGCGAGCGCCGGGCCGCCTCGCGGGCGGCCTGGATCGCCGGAATCAGCAGCGCCGCGAGGATGCCGATGATGGCGACCACCACCAGCAGCTCGATCAAGGTGAAACCACGGCGGCATTTGTGCATGGGCAGGTCCGAATTTGAGCAAACAGGCCACCGGCGTCAGCAATGTGGCGGCCCTACGCGCCCACGTCCGCCTCGATGTTCGCCTTGATGAGGAGCGAGCGATCGGCGGCCGGACGTGAGCGCGCAGGACGTCAAACGACAAGTCGGCGGCTTCGGGTCAATCGACGGCAGGCCCGCGGCGCGCCGCGACCCTCATTGGGTCTGCCGATGCATCACGTGGCGCAAGCGGCAACCCAGCGAGGCCCGAGGCCGGCAGTCGAGTCGCGATCAGGACCGCGCAGCATTTGCAGCGGCCCCGTGCGCAGCTCGATTTTGCGCTGGCGGGGGCAATCATCAGGCGTGCCAGGGAGGTCTTCCAGGCGGTGGCTCGGTTTGCGATGCCAGCGCAGTCATGCGGACCGCGATGCGCCCGCAGGGGGGAACTTCAGGCTGGGCGAGGCGAGGCGAGGATTGTGGCAGGGTCACGCCGGCGGTGACCCAGAGCGTGGTGATGCCCGCACATTTGATGCTCTGCCAGCCTGACACCGGCGTTCGCTGCGAATCAGCGAGACTTCGCGATGCCCCGGCCGGCTGCCCGGCGGACGGATGCGGGGGGCAGCAGCCATGCGGATCGTGCTGGGCGACGCAGTTGGTGCGCGTTTGGTGTTCGTGCGCGTGGTGCTCGATGTTGCTGGTGTGGGCCGGGTCGCCGGTGTGGGCCGGGTCGCCGGTGTGGGCCGGGTCGCCGGTGTGGGCCGGCTGCTCGGCATAGGCCGGTGGTTCGACGCCGTTCGCCCTGGCCCAGGCAAGCTTCTCTGCCGCGGAAAAGCAACAACAGTGTTTCCAGCAGCTTTCCGCGTCGGCGCAGCCGCAGCGATGCGCGGCACAAGGATACGCGGCGGAGCGCATCGCCAGCGAACTGGGCGCCGTGGCCAATGGCCCGCCGACAACCGCCCAAAGATAGGCAGCCAGGCTGGCCCAAGCGGCGAATTCTCGGCAGAATCGCCCGGTCGAGCTGAGATTTCGGAGGATGCGCATAAATGCCATACGGATAGTTACCGCCGGCCCGCTCCCCATCGCCCACGATGGTAGTCCGCTGGGCCGCCCCCGTCAAGCATCGGCTCCGCGTCGTCAGCGGACGCGGCCCAGAGGCGTTTGTGCGAAAGTCGCACCTAGAAAGAGACTTGGACGCGTTTGCAGGGGCACAGGCCCGGCGCGCACTGGCACTTAATCCCGCAAGTGCAAATCCCCAGCTGTCCGCCGCCGCCCCCAGAATCGTTTGCGCTGCCCGTGCCGGAGCTGCCAGTGGCTCCGCTCCCGGATGCACTGCTTGAACTGCCGTCGCCGGTTGTCCCGCCGCCACTTGATCCACTGCCGCCCGTCCCGCTGCCGCCCGTCCCACTGCTTGTTGTCCCGCTGCTAGTGGCCGTGCTCGCGGCCGCTGCCAGTGCCGCTGCCGTGTCTTGTGGGTTGAGCACGATCTCGTTGTCGACGTGCCCGTCGAAGTGCAGCACGTTGGCCACGCCCAGGTGCCGCTCGTCGACAATCGGGATCCAGTTGGTATCGGCGAGAGTTAGATTAATCGTGCACTGGTTGCCGTCCAGCAGCACGACATAGTTACTTTCGTCGGGCTGATACTTCGGTGGCAAGTTGTTGAAGGCGAAGGAAACCGTCTGGTCGGGCGGCAACTCGGGGCAGAGCCAAATCGAAGCTTCTTGCTCGCAGAACGGCGCGACCTGGGTGCTGAGCGAGTTCTGATCGGGTACGGTCGTATGGACCGAGAGGTAGTTCTGAAAACCACGCCCGACCTGCCATTGGTTATTGGCACACGCAGTGCGCCGAGCGACGGCGCGGGCGCTTTGAATCGCCGGTAGCAGCATGGCGATCAGCACGCCGATCACCAAAATCACGACCAGGATTTCGATCAACGTGAATCCGCAACGTCGCCGCCAGCGAGCCATCAATTGGAGCCCCGTTACGTTTGCTAAGCCGAAACCGCACGACTTACGAGTATAGTTTCGGCCGAGTGGCAGACGCAATCAGATCCGCCGACGCAAACGTTAGCAGGGCCTGCGTACCCCCCGCTGGCTGCCGCGTTGATCGCCGAATGCCGCCAGGCACCGCTTTTCCGGCGACGCAGCGCCGCTTCAGTCGATCGCCGGATACTCGCTGGGCAGCACGAACCGTTCCAGGCGCCGCTCGCCGCGCAGGATGACGACCGCCGACGGCACGCCGACCGGCAGCTGGGTCAGCAGCTTGTGCAGGTCGTCGACGCTGGTCACCGGTTCTTCGCCGAGCGTCACGATCCAGTCGTCGCTCTGGATTCCGGCCTGGGCGGCCGGCCCATCCTGTTCGACGTCCAGCACTTCGACCGCGGCCGATTGCTCCAGCCCGAACCGCCTGGCCCGATGGCCGACCAGCGGCACGCTCCGGGCGTGCAGTCCCAAATAGCCGCGGACGACGCGGCCGTGCTGCATCAGCTGGGGCAGGATGTGCTTGGCGGCGTTGATCGGAATGGCGAAGCACAATCCCTGGGCCGGCTGGATGACGGCGGTGTTGATGCCCATCACCCGGCCGTGGCTGTCGACCAACGGGCCGCCGCTGTTGCCGGGATTCAGGGCCGCATCGGTCTGAATGACGTTGTCGACCAGATGGCCGGTAATGCTGCGCAGGGTGCGGCCCAGCGCGCTGATTACGCCGGCGGTGACGGTCGATTCGAAACCCAACGGGCTGCCGATGGCGACCGCCAACTGACCGACGCGCAGCCGCGACGAATCCCCCAGTTCGGCAAAGGGCAAGCCCGAGGTGTCGGCCTGGACGATCGCCAGGTCCGTCCAGGGATCGGCCCCGACCCGGCGACCGGCAATTTCGCGGCCATCGTTCAAGCGCACGCGCAGCTCTTGCTGACCGCGGACGACATGGTGATTGGTGAGCAGGAATCCGTCGGGGGCGAACAGGATGCCCGATCCGGAGCCGCCGCCGCGGGGGGCGCGCAGATTCACGACCGCCGGCCGGAGCAATTCCGCCACGTGCACCACGGTGCGCGAGAATGCGTCGAGCAGCTGGCCGTCGGGCGGGGTTTCGCTGGCCGGACGCCCTGGCGGCTGGGCCGAAGAATCGTCACTGAGCCAGCGCTGTCGGAATGCAACCATGGGTCGTCTCCCTCGAATTTGTCCGTTCCTGCTGAATCGTGTCGGCCAATTGTAGCGCACGGGTCAAGCCGGCGACGCCCGCGACGCGTGAAACGCCAGGCGTGGGCGGGGCAGACCCACAGCGGGACTCTCGCGGAGGGAGGCAAATCCCTCTCCCTTCCAGGGAGAGGGTTAGGGTGAGGGTCCGCCGGCCTGGGCGATCCGGCTGCTGACGCGGCGCCGTGATTCTTCAAGCCTGGTGCTGCAGCGGATCGGGACATCAAAGAGGTGGACGCGAGGCAATTGTTTGTTCGGCCCTCCCCCGGCCTCTCGCGGAGGGAGAGGAGTTTAGAGCGACGAAGTGCGCGCGCGGGACAAGGAAGAGGAACGGATCCAAGCGAGTCGGCGTGCGGCGCATTGCGAGGATGCCGATTGTTTCGTGCCGCGGCCGCAATAAAGCCCAGAAGATAGCTTACGCATCGCTAGCGAGAGTGGAGAACTTGGAGAAACGCTGCCGATAAGTAAAACCGGTTGGGCCCGGCGACTCCCGAATCGCCGTGTCCAGGCGGATTCGTCCAGCGCGTGCCCGACACGCAGCCGGCCGATCCTGCGCCGTCGTTATTGCGACACAGCCGCGACCGATATCCTGAAGCGCCCTCGATCCGAGTATGAACGCGTCAAAACCGCATTTCTTGCTGTTTTCGGAATCCAACCGAAAGCACCTGCAGGGGCATTGGAGGTTCGTCCTCCAGTCGCTCGACGGCTCGGAGCAATTCGAAGCCGCCGACGAAGAGCCCAACGTGCACGGCGAACGCCTCGAGCTGCTGGCCGTGGTGCGTGGATTGGAAGCTGTGCCGGAGCCTGCCCGGGTGACGCTGGTCACGCCTAGCAAATACGTCAATCGCGGTTTGACGCAGGGCCTGCCGGCCTGGCGGGCCAGCGACTGGCAGTGGGAGCACTTCGGCGACATGGTGCCGGTGAAGAACCGCGACCTGTGGCAGCGGATCGACCGGGCCCTCGGCTTCCACCAGGTGGAGTGCCGCACCTGGCGGTTCGACCTGCCCCACACGCGGCAGGCCGAGGCTCCGGCAGTCGAGCGGGATGCTCGGGTGGCCCGGCCGGTGGCCCCCGAAACGGCCGGCGAGCCGTTCGGGCCGATCCGGGCGATGGCTGCCGCGGTGCCGCCGCGGCGCCGGTGGTTGCGACGGTTGTTGTTGCTGTGCAAGCGTTTAGCTGGCCACTGGGCAGAGAGCCTGGGGCTGCGTTTGGCCCGCCTGGGCACAAGATTGGTGCCGCTGCCGTGGATTACTTGAGTGCCGGGCGGGTTCGCTGCGTTCGCCCGGCGGCTGGACATTCCGGGCCCCAAATTTGACAATCATTAGGACGGATTAAGATGAGCGTGCGAACGCGGGTGGCGTTGGACCGGGTCGGTCCGCTGCTAGAGGGCCGAGAGGAAAACCCTTTCGAGCTGCTCGGGCCGCATGAAATTGTCGCCGACGGGCGCCGAGCCCTGGCGGTTCGGGCGTTCCTGCCGGGTTCCGCCCAGGCTTGGGTGGTCGATCCGGCCCACACCGTGTCGCAGCCCATGCGGCGGATTCATCCGGCCGGCTTATACGAGGCTATTTGTCCGATGCTCAAAGATGCCGCCAACAACCGCTACATGCTGCGCGTCACCGACGGGCAGGGCAGCCAGACGACCAACCACGATCCGTACGCGTTTCCGCCGCTGCTGACCGAGTTCGACCTGTACTTGCTGGCCGAAGGCAAGCACTGGAACAGTTACCAGAAGCTGGGCGCCCAGCTGCGCTCCATCGACGGGGTCGAGGGGGTCAATTTCGCCGTTTGGGCTCCCAACGCCACCGGCGTCAGCGTGATCGGCGACTTCAACGCCTGGGACCCCCGGCGGCACGCCATGCGCAAACACATTCCCAGCGGAGTCTGGGAGTTGTTCGTGCCGGGGCTGGGCGAGGGGACGATCTACAAATACTCAGTCCGGCATCGGGACCAGGTCTACGAGAAGTCCGATCCGTACGGCTTCGCCGCCGAGCTGCCGCCGCGCACCGCCTCGCGCGTGGCCGATCTGGACCGTTACCACTGGCACGACGCCGAGTGGGTGGCCAATCGGGCCAACCACAATGCGCTCTCCGCACCGCAGTCGATCTACGAGGTGCATCTGGGCAGTTGGCGCCGGCCAGGGGACGACCACAACCGCTGGCTGAGCTATCGCGAACTGGCGCATCAGCTGGTCGAGTACTGCCAGCAGATGGGCTTCACGCACATCGAGCTGCTGCCGGTCAGCGAGCATCCGTTCTCGGGCAGCTGGGGCTACCAGACGGTCGGCTATTACGCGGTCACCAGCCGCTACGGTTCGCCCCAGGACTTCATGTACCTGGTCGACCATTGCCACCAGAACGGCATCGGCGTCCTGGTGGACTGGGTGCCGGCCCACTTCCCCCGCGACGGGCATGGCTTGCGGATGTTCGACGGCACGCACCTCTACGAGCATGCCGACCCGCGCCAGGGCGAGCATCCCGACTGGGGCACGTTGATCTTCAATTACGGCCGCAACGAGGTCCGCAACTTCCTGGTCTCGAACGCGCTGTTCTGGTTCGATAAGTACCACATCGACGGACTCCGGGTCGACGCCGTGGCCTCGATGATCTATCTGGACTACAGCCGCAAGGCCGGCGAGTGGGTGCCGAACGAATTCGGCGGACGGGAGAACCTGCCGGCGATCTCGTTCCTGAAGGAGTTCAACGAGCAGACGCACCTGCAATATCCGGGCGTGCTCACCGTCGCCGAGGAGTCGACCGCCTGGCAAGGCGTTTCGCGCCCGACCTACCTGGGAGGACTCGGATTCAGCCTGAAATGGAACATGGGCTGGATGAACGACACGATCCGCTTCATGCAGCACGATCCGATCCATCGCCAGTACCACCACGACGAGCTGACGTTCAGCCTGATTTACGCCTTCCACGAAAATTTCGTCCTGCCGCTGTCGCACGACGAAGTCGTGCACGGCAAGGGCTCGCTGCTGGACCAGATGCCCGGCGACCTGTGGCAGAAATTTGCCAACCTGCGGCTGCTGTACGGCTACATGTGGGGGCACCCGGGCAAGAAGCTGCTGTTCATGGGGGGCGAGATCGGTCAGTGGCACGAATGGAGCCACGACACCAGCCTGCAGTGGCATCTGCTGCAATGGGACTCGCACTCGGGGCTGCAGCGGTTCGTGGCCGACCTGAACAAGGTCTATCGCCGGGAGCCGGCGCTGCACCAGGTCGACTTCGATCCGTCGGGCTTCGAATGGATCGACTGCCACAACTACCAGGACAGTGCGCTGAGCTACCTGCGCCGGGCCAAGGATCCACGCGACTTCGTCCTGGTGAGCTGCAATTTCACCCCGGTCGTGCGGCAAGGATACCGCCTGGGCGTGCCCGAGCCGGGCTGGTATGAGGAAATCCTCAACAGCGACTCGATGTACTACGGCGGCAGCAACGTGGGCAACGGATCCGGCGTGATGGCCGACCCGATTCCCTGGAACGGTCGCCCCTATTCGATCCGGGTCACGCTGCCGCCTTTGGCCGTGACGATGTTCAAGCTGCACCGGTAGCACCCCGGCGCAGGTTTTTTTGAAGCGTCGCGCAAGCGGTTTTCAGCCAAACGTGAAGCAGCATGAATGTAGGAGGCGACTCCGATCGCCGAATGTTCGACGCTGCGTGTCGGCGATCGGAGTCGCCTCCTACAAACGAGCGCCGCGTGACCTGCGCGAGAAGCCGCCCTAGTTGACCACGTCGACGGCCAGGACCTCGACGTGGCCGCCCGAGGGCAGCGTGATGCTGCTGACGGTCTTGGAGCTGTCGAGCGTGATGGCGTAGCCGTAGACGTCGAAGGTCCGGTTGTCGGTGCCGCCGCCGGACGCGTTGCGATAGGCCGACGCCACGGCCACCGATTCGCCCGCGTAGTGCTGCGGCGTGAACCAGTCGCTGATGCTCTGCGTGACGGTCGTGCTGGTGCCGTCCGTATAGTGGACCGTGAAGGCCTGGCTGGCCTGGTTGCCTTCGACGCCGGTGGCTAAAAGGTCGAGCTGGCTGTACTGCCCTGACGGCAAGGCGATCGACTGGCCCGTGGCCTGGACCACGTCGTTGGTGCCGGTGGGGCCGAAGACGAACGTCGCGCCGTTCCAGCTGGTGCTGGTGCCCAGGGCGCCGGACGAGAGCGCGTAGCCGACGCCGTCGAGCCCGCCGGTGAACTTGCTGCCCTTGGCCGTAATGCCGGTCAGGTTGAAATAGCTGGCCAGATCGACGACCGTGCTCGTGCCGCTGGCGGGCAGCGCGGCCGTGACTTCGTTCGAGGCCGGGCTGGCGGCCGTGCCTCCAATCGCCTTGATGACGTAGTAATACGTGTTTCCGGCGACCGCGGTGGTGTCGTCGAAGCTGGTCGTGCCGGCCGGCAGCGGCGCGGCATTGATCGGCACGCTCGACTCTCCGCCGGCGGTCGTGCCGCGATAGACGTTGTAGGTGGCCGCCGTGTTGGTCGAGCCGGTCCAGGACAGGTCGATCGCCCCCGAACCGGTCGTAACCTGCGCATCCGACGGTGCCGCGACGGGAGCCACGAGCGTAATGGCCAGCAGCCGCACGTGAATGTCGTCGGGCAGGCGCAGGCTGCTGACGGTTTTGGTGCTGTCCAGGTTGATCGTATAGCGGTAAACGTCGAACGTCCGGTTGTCCGTGCCGCCGGTCGACGTGTTGCGGTACGTGGTGGCTGCGGCGACCGCTTCGCCCGGATAGCCCTGCGGCGTGAACCAGTCGCTGAAGCTTTGCGTCAGCGTGGCCACGGTGCCGTCGGTGTAGGCGACCGTAAAGGTCTGGTCCAGCTGATTGCCTTGCACTCCGACCGCGAGGAACTGCAGCTGCGAGTATTGACCGGCCGGCAGCGAAAGCGTCTGTCCGCCGGTGGCCAGCAGGTTGAGCGTGTTGGCCTGGCCGATGTTGAACTGGACTCCGCCAGAGGTCAGGCTGGATCCGAGCAGGTCGGCCGATAGGGCGTTTCCCTGCGCGTCGGCGCCGGTGGCAAACTTGGTGCCCTTGGTCGTGATGCCTTCCACGTTGAACAACTGGGTCAGGTCGAGCTCGGGATTCACGCTCGTGCCGGCGGTGGTCGCCGTGGCCTGGTTGGACAACGGACTGAACGCCGCGCTGCTCGAGGCCTGCACGACGTAGTAGTACTGGTTGCCCGGCACGGCGGTCGTATCCTGAAAGCTGGTCGTTCCGGGAGCCAGCGGCGTGGAGTTGACCAGCACGGGGTAGGGGCCGCCGTTGACCGTGCCGCGGAACACGTTGTATCCGTCCACAGCGCTTGTCGACGCGGTCCAGGACAAATCGATCTCGTCGGACGATGGGGACGTAGCGCTCAGGTTGGTCGGGGCGGCGATGGCGGCTTTCAGGCTGATCGCCAGGATCTCGATATTCGGATCGTCCGGCAGCGTGATGCTGCTCACCGTCTTCGAACTGTCCAGGTAAAGGATGTAGCCGTAGACGTCAAAATTGCGATGATCCGCGCCGCCGGCGGCGGTGTCGCGATAGGGCATTGCCAGGGCGACCGATTCGCGCTGGAAGTTTTGCGGCGTGAACCAGTCGCTCACGCTTTGCGTGCGGGTCGTTCCCGTATCGTCGGTGTAATCCACCGTGAAATTCTGGCTGACTTGGTTGCCCAGGACGCCCGTGGCCAGAATATCGACTTGCGAGTATCCGGTGCCGGGCAGCTGGATGGTCTGCCCGTTGGCTTGCACCACGTCGCTCGCGCCGACCGGGCCGAAATTGAAATTCAGGTTGTTCCAACTCAGGCTGGAACCCAGGTTGGTGGACGAAATGGCATAGCCGACGCCGTCCAGGCCGCCGGTGAACTTGGCGCCGTCGGCGACGATGCCGGCGTGATTGTAGGCCTGGCTCAGGTCGAGCTCGGCATTAGCGCCGGCGACTGCCGGAGTGGAGCTGGGCACTTCGACGGTGAGCACGAAGGCGTGGGTGTCGTAGTTGGCGAACTTGTCGGCCGCGGAAGTGGCCCGCACGCCGGCCAGGAGTGCGATCGTGCCGGTAAAGCCGGCGGCGGGGGTAAGCGTCACCTGGCCGGTGGCCTGATCAATGCTCACCGTCACGTTTGTGGGAGCCGCGTCGCTGGTGTCGCTCAGGATCGTGTAGGCCACGCCGGCGCTTTCCGGATTGGTCGAACTGAGCGTGAACGTCACCGGCGTGTTTTCGTTGGTGGTTTGATCGGCGACCGTGCCGATAAACGGCGGATCGATCACCGTGTTGGTGATCACCTGGTCGGTGAACGTGTGCTGGGCCGTGGCGCCGCTGGAATCGGTGGCGGTCACGGTGATGGTCGGCGTCGTGCCGTCGGAGCTGGCCGGCGCGGCAACTTCCAGCACCGCGTCCTGCGTGTCGTTGATAATCTGCGCCGAAGTGATGGTGATCGCGTGCGCGGGCTGGCTGACTTCGGTAGTCGAGCTGTTTTCGACCACTTGCGATTGCATGATCTCTTGGAACGTGTCAAAGCCGCTCACGAGCTGCCCGACGATCGCGTATTTGAAGTCCAGCGACTGCGGCATGGCCGAGAGGCCGATCGGCGTGGTCGTGCCCTTGGCATCGGTCGCGGTGATGAAAAACTGCTCGTCGTTCGTGTCGGGGCCCGAATTGGCCAGGCCCAGCAAGCCGGGGCTGGTATAGGTCAGCTGCGAGTTGAATTCGTCGGGAAACGATTCTCCCGTGCCCGTGCCGCTGACGGTCATGCCTCCTTGCGCGATCAGGCCGTCGAGCACGCGGGAAAAGGTCGTGCCGTTGTAGAATCCCTCGTTGACCAGCTGCTCGATTCGGGCAGTCGATTGCGGCGTCAGCGAGTCGAATAATTTCAGGATCAACGTGCCGCTGTAGGCATTGCCACTGGTGTCGGTGCCCGAAACGCTCAACCGCAGGCTCGGCGTGCCCGGCGAAACCAGCGACAGCGACACGTTCGGATCGCTGCTGCTGAACGAATAGCTGACCGGCAAGCCGGCGCTGTCCGTGGCCGTAAGCGGCACGAGCACGTCCTTGCCGCCGGGTTCCTGGATGTTGTTGAGCGTGTCGAAGTTGATCGACAGCATCGTGCGCGATTCGAGTTGCTCGAAAGTCCGGCGGCCCAACGCGCGCGTTGCGGTGGGACGCTTGGACTTGGGCTGCGCGTCGGCCGCACGCCGGCGGAAGGAGAATAGTGCCACGCCTGGTTGCTCCGGCAGAAGTGTCGATCGAGCCGGACCCCTCCGCGGCCTGGCGCGGCCCTGGTGGGCAAACGGCTCAGCCGTCGAACGGAGGATCGGCCGGGCGGAACGGCAAAACGGTTTCACTCGCGCGGCCCTGGAATCGCCCCTTGCGTGCGATCGACCCGGTCCGTCCGCTTTCTGCCGGCGCCCGCGGCGAACTGTAAGAAATTCGGATGCAAACGAAAAGCTCAACCCCGCCGCGCGTCGGACTTGCCTGACGTGGCGCAGGCAGCAAGCAGCTTCACAGATTGCCGTTCACGCACGGCATCGGGCTTTGCCCGACTGGAATCTGGCGAGTTGTCGTGCTAGCACGCCTGCCCCGGCCCGTGCCATCTGCAATGGCGGTGGCACTGCGGGCAGCTAGCGCTACGGCCGGCAGCGACTGCCTCGGGCCGATAGCGACCGCCCCGAATTTCCCTGGCCAGCGCCGCGCCCGGATTCAGAAGCCCAGGCCGGGTCCGTTCAAGACGGCCGTTTCCAGCGTGCCATCGTGCAGCTGGAACATGCCCGGAAAGCGTTCGGCCCAGCCGCGGTTGCCGGCCGGACAATATTGCCGCGCGTTGCCTTCGATGGCCGCCACGGTGGGAATCCGGGCCGCGAGGCTCGAAGATTGCAGGAACGACCGCCCCGGACAGGTCAAATCCTGCACACAGAGAAACATGCCGAACTTCTGCGCGGCTGCGCCCATGAGCAGAGCTTCCGTCTGGCCTTTGCAGGCCTTCAGGGCCACGCCGGTGTAGCCGATTTCGCGGGCGGCCAGGAGGCTCTCCAGGTCGACGAGCGATTCATCGATCACCACCGGCTTGATCTGGCTGGCCCGGTGCATGCGGTTTTCCGGATGGGCCCGCAGGTCGCGATGCGTCGGCTGTTCGATGTAATGCACCCGGCGAAATGCCGCCGGCGAGCGCTCCCGCACCTGGGCGAGAAAGTCGAGCACGTAGTCCACATTCGGGCATTTTTCGTTGAAATCGAGCGAATAGCGCCAGTCCGTCACGCCGCGGGCACTTTGGGCCGCGAGCGCCATGCGCTCCACGCCGACCACGCGCTCCACGTCCCAGGCCAGATCGTTGCCGGCCAGCTTGATCTTGAGATGTGTGAGTCCGTCGGCCGCAATCCACTGGCCCAGCGTTTCTGGCAAGCCGTCGCCGACGGGCGCACTTACTTCGGCGTCGGTCAAGGGATCGAGCGCCCCCACCAGATGGTACAGCGGCATCCGGGGCTTGGGCTCGCGGAGCGTATAGCGGTCGAGGAATTCACCGGCAAACTCGGGGCCCAGGTAATGGCCCAGATCGGCATGGATCCATTCGGAGCCGAGCAGATCGTAGGAATTGCGCCCCTGACCCTGGCCGAAAGCGTCGTGGATGGCCGCTTCCAAGGGACTGGCCGCCACGAGCTGGGCCAGCCGCGGAATCGGCACGGCCAGCGCCATCCGCGCGGCAACCTCGGCGGCGCGGCGCTCATGCAGCCTGGCCAGCTCGCGGGTGATCGCCAAAGGGTCGCCGACCAGGGCGAGTTGCCGGGCGTCGTCCACAAACGCGTCGGCCAGCGCGGCCATTGCCGCCAGGGTTTGCTCGACCGGGACCGCATCTGTCGGCCAGGCCCAGACGTTGCCCAGGGGGGTCGAGCCCCAGCCGCGTCCGCGGCGGCCGGCGCGAGTTTCCACCTCGGCCGAGACCTCCAGGATCACGGCGCTAGTGACGACGCGGCCGCCAAATTTGATCGGCGAGCGATAGGCCACCGTCGTTGCCGACGATTCGATCGCCAGCAATCGCATATCGCCGGGCTTGTTCACGGGTGCTCGTTTCACCGGGGCCAATGGTCGGCAGCCGCTGCCGCCCGCCAGGGCGACGCGACGAAAGGACTCCGACCCGCAGCAGGCAGTTTAGTGGCGGGCGCACGGCGTGGGAATGCAATCGGCCGACCGGGTGACCAGATTCGCCGGCCGGGGCGACGGCTGGGGCGGGCGCGTGCTCCCCGCACTGCCGCTGCGCCGCAGGCCGAGCCGGACTGCGGTTAACGGGTTGCGGTTAACGGGTTGCGGTTAACGGGTTGCGGTTAAATTGGCCCGAGCGTCAGACGAGCCCCTTGCGGACAGCCCAAACGGCCGCCTGAGTGCGGTCCGAAACGCCGATCTTGCGCAAGATGTGCTGGACGTGCTCTTTGACGGTTTCGTAGCTGATGTGCAGCGCGAGGGCGATTTCCTTGTTCGTCAGGCCGAAGGCCAGCTGACCCAGGACCTCGCTTTCGCGCTGGGTGAGCGGGGCTTCGACGTCGGCGGTGACGCGCGGCGTGGCCAGCGCGCCGGTGACGCGCCGCAGCTCTTCGCGGGTCCAGGCGGAATGCCCTTCGGCCGCCTTGTGAATCGCCTCGAGCAGCTGATCGCGGTTCGAGCCCTTGAGAATGAAGCCGCTTGCGCCCAGGGCCACGGCCCGGGCTACGTACGTGGGATTGTCGTACGTCGAAAGGATCAGGACCGGCAAGTCGGGCCGGTCCAGCTTGATCCGGCCCAGCGCAGTCAGCCCGTCGCCGTCGGGCATGCGAATGTCGAGCAACACCACGTCCGGCTCGTGCTTGGCGACCATTTTCACGGCAGCGTCGCCCGTCTCGGCTTCGGCCACCACTTTGATGTCGGTGCCGGCCATCAGGCTGCGCAAGCCCGATCGAACCACCTCATGATCATCCGCAATCAACAGCTTGATAGTCATAGCAACTCTCTGGCAGCTCGCTGCTGCTGGTCGTGGGACGGTTACCGCCAGGCCGGGCGAAACACACGGCGCCGTCTGCCAGCACCCGGCCGATCGCGGTCCTGCGAGCCGAACTCAGGGTCCGGGCAGGACTCGATCCGCAAGACGCCGATACGGTCCTGCTAGTGAATGGTTCCGCCGGGCGTGGGTGCCTACTCTGTCACGTTTCCTGGAATGCCAGGCTGTCAGGTGGCCCAGCCTAACCGAGGGCTAGCGCCGGACCCCTCTTTCAGCCTACGCCTGCATAGCCTGTTATACACTGACCCCCCCCGACTTGGTGCGCTGCGGAAGATTACTTGACCGCAAGGTTGCACCCCCCTTAAAGGTGCCTGCATTTCCTGTCGAAACGACGCCCCCGTGGCATCCGACGGAGCCAGAAGTCGCGTTTCTTGAAACCGAGCGTTCAGCTGGCAATTTGTCGGCAAGCGAAGGCGCGCAAGGTGGCAGCGAACGCCCGCGCTGAGGAATCCGGGTGGCCGGGCAGCCGGAGCTCCTCGGGAGTGCGTGCCGCCGGGTGGCTATTGATTGAGCTCGTGCGATTGGGACCGCGAGGCTTCGATCAGCGTGCCAGCCGGTGCGCTGACCGGGTTTGCGGCGGCGGCGGCAGGGGCGGCCGACGGACGCTGGCCGTCGGTCTTGCGCTGGTCGCGCATTGTGCGGGCCACTTCCCGAAGTTCACCGCCGCTCATGTGGCGCAGATTTCCCAGGGCCGTGAGGGGCTGGAGCATCGAGAGGGCTTTTTCGACCGTGGGCTCGAAGGCCATGATCTCGATCACGGCATGCCGCATTCCCTGGAACGACCGCACGGCTTTTTCCAGTTGTTCCTGGAGGTCGGTCGTCAACTCCAGCGTTTCGATCGCGTCGGCCAGGTTTGTGGTCTGGGACAGAATCTTGTCCTTGAGCAGGATCAGGCTCTCGGCACGCTCGTGGGCGATGGGCAGATCGGCCGCTTGGGCGTCGATCCGCTGGCGAATTTCGACCAGGCCTTCCAGTGCCGAACGGGCGCCCGTCGTGTCGCTGCCGGCGCAGATCAGATCCTGCTCGATGGCGATCAACTCGTCGCCGGCGCGGCGGGCAGTGGCGGTTTGATTGGCCGCGGCGACCAAATGCTCCTGCATCAGGCTCCATTGCTTGACGACACTGGTGGCCACCCCCAGGCTGGCCAGTTCGTCGACGGCACGATTCTTAAGCTCCGCCAGTCCGCTGAGCGCTTCATAGGCCTCTTCCAGGCCGACGTGCTGGTCCGCGACGCGCTGTTTCAGCCCGACCAGGACGTCGAGAATCCGCGCAGCGGAACGGGTCGATTCGTCCTGCTCCGCCAGCCGGCGCTGGAGCGCGTCGATTTGTTCGAGGCTGGCCTGGGCCGAGGCCGTGTGCTTTTCGAGCGCAATCGCCGACTTTGTCAGCTGGCCGCTTTCGGCCAGGGCGGCTCGGGCCTGGCTGGTGCGCGAGCGGCCGTCGACCAGTTGCTGCGAAACGTCTTCGAGCGCCACGAGCGCGCCGGCCGCTTCTTCCATGCGCGGGGCCGTTTCGATCAGGCTGGATTTGAGCAGCGACAAGTTCTGGAGCGCCACGACAGCCCGCTCGACTTCGCCGGTCTGCCGGGCCAACTCGGCATGCAGCGTCCGGATGTCGTCCAGCGCGTCGGCCGCCGAGCTGGTGCGGCGCCCTTGCTCGGCCAGCAGGCTGAGCAAGTCGTTGGCGGTCCGCGCCGTGCCGTGCTGTCCGGCCACCGCCCGCAGGCTCTTGTCGATTTCGGCCATCCGGCCCTGAAGCCGGGCGACCTCGTTCGAAATCGGCCGGGCCACGGCAAGGTACATGGCCACCATGGCCGCAGCCATGCCGGCCGCGAACGCCCACCATTGGGCTGCAGGGGAAGTCGAACTGTGCGGTGTCCGGGGGTCGCCAGCCGGGCCGGGCAGGAAGTCGTTTGGGTAATCCAAGGTTCACTCTCCTCCGTAATCGAACCGGATCCACGTAACCGCTCAAGTTCCGCCATGCCGCCTCAGTTTCGATATCGGAACAGCTTGCCGCGCGAGTCGACCTTTCTGGCCCTGCGCCGTCGTAATCCGACTATCCGAAACACGACTGAAGAACTCGACAATGGCTGGCGGCTCACCGCCGAGCCCTGATCCGAGGGCGTGAACCCGGGCGCTGGCTGGCCTGTCCAGAACTCACAGGCTGCCGACGGCTCGGCGGGCAGGATCTTTCGGCTGCGGCGGGATTTGCGTGCCGCGTTTGGGATGTCGCCAGGGCGATTGGCGACGCCCGAGCGGTGCGTGGCGGACGCGCCGCGCGGACGTTATACTGCCGGTCGAAAAGTGATGTCCCAGCAGGCTTTGTCGTCAGACCTGGCGGAATGTGACTATGGTTCGCGTGGCAATTCTCGGTGCGACCGGCTACACGGCCCTGGAGCTGCTCAAAATACTGCTCCGCCACGCCGAGGTGGAAGTCACGGCCCTGACCAGCCGCAGCGAAGGCAATCCGCACGTGGCCTCGGTCCACCCCCAATTGGCGGGCCGGATCGACCTGCGGATGGAGGATCTGGGCCCGGTGGCCGCCGCCAGCCGCGCCGACTGCGTTTTCTGCTGCCTGCCGCACGGTGCGGCCTCGGACGTCGTGCCGCAATTGCTGGCCGCCGGGGTCAAGGTGGTCGATTTCAGCGCCGATTACCGCCTGTCGAATGCCGAGGTCTACCAGCAGTGGTACGGCCAGAAGCATTCCGATCCGGACCGCTTGGGCCAGATCGCTTACGGGTTGCCGGAGCTGTTTCGCGAGCAGATTCGCGGGGCCCAGTTCGTAGCCAACCCGGGCTGCTACTCATCGAGCGCCATCCTGGCCCTGGCCCCCTTCCTCAAGGGCCGGCTGATCGATCCGCAATCGATCATCATCGACGCCAAGAGCGGCGTCTCGGGCGCAGGGCGCACGCCCAAGCTGATGTACCACTATCCCGAGTGCAATGAAAGCATTTCGGCGTACAACGTGGGCCGGCATCGGCACACGCCCGAGATCGAAGAAGTGCTGGGCAAAGTCGGCGGCGGCGAGGTGCGCGTGATCTTCACGCCGCACCTGGTGCCGATGGACCGCGGCATCCTCTCGACCAGCTACGCCGAGCCCACCGCGGAGCTGACCGAGGAGCAAGCCCTGGCCGCGCTGCGCGAATTCTACGCCGACGAGCCGTTCATCCGCGTGGTCGACCATTTGCCCGGCAGCAAGGACACCAGCGATACGAATTTCTGCGACATCACGGCCCGGATTGTGCGCGGCCGGCTGATTACGATCAGTTGCCTGGACAACCTGATCAAAGGAGCCTCGGGCGCCGCAGTGCAGAATTTCAATCTGATGCACGGCTTTCCCGAGACGATGGCGCTTTAATCCTCGGCACCACACTTTTCCGGGACTCTCACGGGCGGCACGGCCATTCCAGCGCATTCCGATAAGCCCCGGCAGATTCTCGTGCTCGGCGCAGCGGTGGGCGCCGGGCACCTGCGGGCGGCACAGGCCGTCGAGCTCGCCCTGCGCGAGCTGGCGCCCGACGCGGTCGTGCGGAACATCGACGTGCTGGAACTGACGAACGCCGCGTTTCGCCACGTGTACGGCCGGGCCTATCTGGACCTGATTGCCCGCGCTCCGCACATGCTGGGGTACTTCTACGATCTGATGGACCAGCCCCGCAGCAGCGCGCAAAAGTCGGACCGCCTTCGCCGCCTGGTGGAAAAGCTGAATCTGGGCCGGCTGCTCAAGCTGCTCCAAAGCGAGCCTTGGGAGATCATCGTCAACACGCATTTCCTGCCCGCCGAGCTGATTGCCGGCCTGCGCCGGACGGGTCGGCTGGCAACGCCCCAAATGACGGTGACGACCGATTTCGAAACCCACCGCTTGTGGGTCAATCAGCCCTGCGATCATTACTTCTCCGCCACCGACGAGGGCAAGGCCTATCTCGTGCACTGGGGCGTGCCGGCGGCGGATGTCTCGGTGACCGGCATCCCCATCCATCCGGTGTTTCGCCAGCCGAAGCCGCGGGCCGAATGTCTGGCCCGGCAGAATCTGGTGGGCGACCGGCCGATCGTGCTGCAATTGGCCGGTGGATTCGGCGTGGGCCCGGTCGAGCGGATTCACGCCGAGCTGTTGAGAATCGAAAAACCGCTGGAGATCGTGGTCGTGGCCGGCCGCAATGCCGAGCTGAAGCGGCTGCTCGAGGACATGCCCGCGCCGAGCGGCACCGCCGCGTCGTCGTCGGTTTCACCGACCAGATCGATGAACTGATGGCCGTGGCCGATTTGATCCTGTCGAAGCCCGGCGGCCTGACCACTTCCGAGATCCTGGCCCGCGGCGCGGCGCTGGCAATCATCAATCCGATTCCCGGCCAGGAGAGCCGCAACAGCGACTTTTTGCTGGAGAACGGAGCCGCGATCAAGATCAACAACATCGGCACGCTGGGCTTCAAGCTGACGCAGCTGCTGGCCGAGCCCGAGCGGCTCGAGCAGCTTGAAAGCCAACGCCCGGCGGCTGGGGCGGCCGAACGCGGCGCTCGACATTGCCCGCGCGGCGCTCGAGTGGCCCGTCAGGCCGGCCCATTGAAGCCGGGCGGCGCCCGTCGCCGGCGCCGCTCTTCTGCTAACCCCGCGGCACGATGTAGTGGACGTTGTCCATCACATTCTCGTAACTGCCCGGCGGCAGCTTGGGGACTTTGCTGCCGTCGACGAGCAAATTGAACGACAGCATGATCGTCACTTCCGCAGCATTTTCCAGGCAGCCGTAAATGAAATGGAACGGGTAAATCGCCAGGGCTCGGTCGGGCGAAAACACGCCCACGGCTTTGGCATCGTCATGCTCGTGAAATGTCACCGCGGCCCACTCCCAGCCCAGCTCGCGCACCAACTGCTGACCCCACAGGCTCCCGAGCGTCATTTCCGGATCGTCATCCGGGCCGAATTTCGGCCCTTTGCCCTGTTGCAGGTCGTAGACGCACTGGTCCACGGCTTCGACGAGGTCCTGCGCCGTGGCGGCGGCGGGCTGGGCTTTCTTGCTCGATTTGCCGGGTGCGCGCCCCAGAATCGTCAGGGCATCGCCGGCGCAGCCTTCGATCGACGCCAGAGTGTGAACTTCGAGCGGCTGCTCGCTGATTTTGGCCTTTGCGGCGCGCGAACTCTTTTTGGCCATCGGGTGTCTCGCCAGGCGAACGATCGAATAGGGCAGTGCGATACGGGAGCGCCAGTATAGTTCTCGCTGCGCGGAAGGTTCAATAACCGCGACGAGTGCCTTGCCTGGCGCGGCAATCGCGCTCACTCGGTCGGGTGGCCGAACATTCGCACGGTTGCAGCCGGCTCCAGGGGGCCGCCGTGCCCGACATAAATGCGCGACAGCGGCAGCTCCAAAACACGGCGAACGCTGCTCAAGATCTGTGCGCGATCGTCGTAAAAGTACGGCAGGCCCGGCCGACTTGGCGCGAGGTGACCGCCGAGATAACCACCCAACAGCAAGTCCCCCGCCAGCAACTCGCCGCCGGCCAAGAGCAGCGAGATCGAGCCCGGTGTGTGGCCGGGTGTCGCGATGATTCGTCCCGGGACGCCGAATGCGGCCAGGTCGGTTGACTCGTCGATCAGAAAGTCCGCCTTGCAGGGTGCGATGCGCCGATGCTGGAAAAAGGGTTTGAGCAGATGGCCGGTTGCACAGCGCGGGACGAGCGGCGGATTGAAACCCCCGGCCAGCGCGTGCTCGTCGGCCGCATGGATGGCGACCGGCGCGCCAGTGGCAGCTTTCAGTTCATGGACGCTGCCGAAATGGTCGAGGTGGCCGTGCGTAAGCAGGATCAGCGATACCGCGCTGGGCGCGATGCCCAGCCGGTCGAGACCGCGCGAAATCGCGCGGCGCATTGCCCGGGTTGCCCGTGTCGACGATGATCGTGCGCTCGCCGCGGACCAGGAAGGCGTTGGCCACAAGCGACGGGATCGTCACGACTTGCAGTTCGGCGGCGGGCATGGCAAGTGCGAAAAGACCACTGGCGGAAGCCAGGCGGTTGCCGCGGGGAGCGAGTTGTCACCGCTCGGCAAACCGCCTACATTGCGATGATCCTACGAGTAGTCGCGGCGATTGAGAAGGTGTCTGGTGAGCGAACCGAGTAGCGTTCTGGCCCAGTTGATGCGCGTGATCGAAGAGCGCAAAGCCACGCGCCCCGAGCACTCGTACACGACCAAATTGCTCGTCGGCGGCGTGGAAAAAATCGGCGCCAAGATCCACGAAGAGGCGGCCGAGGTCGTTGAAGCGGCCGCAGAGCCGGGCCCGGCCGGTTGCGAGCATCTCGTGCGCGAAGCGGCCGACCTTGTGTACCACCTGCTGGTGATGCTGGCCCTGCGCGACGTGGAGCTGGCCCAAGTCGAAGCCGAGTTGGCCCGGCGGTTCGGCATCTCGGGCCTGGACGAGAAAGCGAGTCGCCCGCCGAAGCCGTAGGGCGGAGGTTTGGGAAGGGGATGAGGGGGATGAGGCAGAGGGCAGAGGGTAGAGGGTAGAGGGTGGAGGAGAATGGTACTAACTTTAAGGTTGATTCGAGGCTGTAGGAGGCGACTCCGATCGCCGACTGCCCCGAGACTGGTGCAGCGAATCGGCGATCGGAGTCGCCTCCTACATTTCTTCAGTTAGTGCCATTAGAGGGCAGAGGGCACAGGGCAGGGGACAGAGGGCAGGCCGCAGCGGTTCAGATAGGGACGGCGATTTTTTTCTTCGTTCATCCCCCGTATCCCCTGCCGTATCCCCTGCCGCATCCCCTTATCTCCTCGACGAAACGACTCACGCTGACAGCGGATTTTTGCCGGGGATGGAAGCAAGCACGATGAGCAATATGCGGATCGGCGTTCCGAGCAAGGGGCGCCTGGCGGAAGTGGCCGCCGAATTGTTGAAGGAAGCCGGTCTCAGCTTTCGCCGGCAGGAGCGCACGTTGTTTGCGCGCTGCCGCGAAGTGCCTGTCGACGTAACGTTCCTGCGCACCGAAGACATTCCCGTGCTGTGTGCCGAAGGGGCCATCGATATGGGCATCACCGGCGGCGACCTGGTCGCCGAAAGCGGCGTGTCGCTGCTCACTCGGCTCGACCTGGGAGTGGGCGAATGCCGGCTGGCGCTGTGCGTGCCGGAAGACAGCCCGATCCGCACGCCCGCCGAGCTGGCCGGGCGCCGCGTGGCGACCAGTTTTCCGAATGTCACGGCCCGATACTTGCGCGAGCACGGGGCCGAAAGCCATCTGGTCACGCTGTCCGGCTCGGTCGAGATCATGATCGCCCTGGGCGTAGCCGACGCGATCGTCGACCTGGTCGAAACCGGCAGCACGTTGGCCGCCAATCGCCTGCGCATCATGGAGGAAATCGGCCGCTATCAGACGATTCTCGTGCAGAATCCAGCCAGCCCGCACACGGCCCTGGCCGATCGCGTGGTGCGGCGGCTCGAGGGCGTGACGATCGCTCGCGGCTACTCGCTGCTGGAATACAACGTCCCGCGCTCGAAATTGAAGCAGGCCGAACAGATCACGCCGGGCTTCAATTCGCCCACGATCAGCGCGCTGGAGGACGCCGAATGGTGCGCGGTCCGGGTCATGGTCAAGCGGACCGAAGTGATCGAGATCATGGAGCGGCTCGAAACCCTGGGCGCATCGGCCATTCTCGAAACCGAAATCACCAATTGCCGGCTGTAAGCTCAATCCGAGCGGCCGCGATACCAGGTCTGGCAGGCCGGCAGCGCGGAATCGAACAGCAGCTCGTAAGGATCGGCCGCCTCGCGTTCGGCAAGCGGCACGACCGCCAGGTTGGCCAGCGATCCGACGGCGAGCGTGCCCAGCCCATCGCCGTAGCCTAGCGCCCGAGCGCCATTGCTGGTGCCCATCGACAGAATCGTCTCGGATGCCACCTCAGGATGCTGCTGGGCCACAAACCGCATTTCGGCGAGCAGGCTCAAGTCGGGATTCGAAGCCCGGCTGTCCGTGCCCAGCGCGATCGGCACGCCGACTGCGAGCATCTTGGCCAGCGGATACCTTGCGTGGCCGAAGCGGGCGTGGGTTCGCGGGCAGTAGACGACCGACATCCGGTCGGCATGCGCCGCGAGGAATTCGATTTCGTCCGCCGCCAGGTAGTTTCCGTGCACAACGACCGCCCGAGGCGCCGTGGCCAGCACGCGCAGATAGTCGAGCACGCGCGTGCCGATGGGAATGGCGCCGGGCGACCAGGCCTGAAGTTCTTCGAGCAGCGTACGAAACGGGCCGCCGCCCGTGGCCAGCAGCTCCAGCTCCTCCGGCGACTCGGCCAGATGCATGGCCAGCGGGGCGCCGCGCTCTCGGGCCAGGTCGGCCAGTCCGCGAACGAGATCCGGATGCACGCTGTAGGGTGCGTGCGGGCTGAGCGCCGGGCGGATGTCGCCGCGCGCCGCCCAAGGCTCGTCGAGATGCGCCCGGGCAATTTCCAGGCGGGCAGCGACCATGTCGGGGGCCAATCCAATCAATTCACGGAAGACCGCCAGGCTGGCGTCCGGCCCCGTGCATTCCGGCCCCGTGCATTCAGGCCCCGTGGCGAGGGGCCAGGGGCCGGTGGCGATTTCGCCGATCGTGGTCGTGCCGGCCCGGATCGATTCGCTCAAACCTGCGGCAACGCCCGATGTATCGCCTGCCGGCCGCGCACGGCGCCCGGCGACCACCCGACGAATCCACGCGGGCAGCGGCTCGCCGGGCAGGCCCAGCGGCTCGGCCAGATCGCTGAATTCCAAATGCGTGTGGGCGTTGACCAACCCGGGCAGGATGGCCACGTTGCCCATGTCGCGAAGCTCGGCCCCCGCCGGCACTTCGCCCAGGGCCACGATCCGCTCGCCGGCGATCGTGAGCGCTGCATCGCGAAGCGGCCCACGGCGGGCCGGAAACAAATAGCGTGCGCGCAGCGCAAGGGGCCGCTGATCGGTCGGCATGACAACGCTCCGTTCACCCAGCCGCTAGGCGACCGGCTGGGCCGCCTGCTGGTCGATGGCTTCCTGCAGAGTCTCTTCGCTGGTGCGGGCGTACGACAGCCGCTGGAACCAATAGAGCAGCACCGCGCTGGCGGCGATACCCAGCAGGATCACCGTCCAGGAGTACCGCATTTCGCCGTGTTCTCCGACCGTGGCGATCCAGCCGCCGCCGAACCAGCGAGGCACGACGACCTGGCTCAGCACGCCCAGCGAGTTGTGCACCATGTGAAAGGTGATCGCCGGCCACAGGCTGCCCGTCTGAATGGCGATAAAGCCGATCGCCAGGCCGACAATGCAAGCCACGATCGATTGCTGGAAGATCGAGTGCATCGCGCCAAACAGCAGGCTGGTCAGTGCGATCGCCCGCCACTTGTGGCCCAAATGCCGCAGGCCGGAAAGAATGAAGCCGCGGAAGGCCAGCTCCTCGCAAATCGCGGGGACCACGGCGATGACCAGGAGCGTCCAGCCGAGCGGCGCGTCTTCGCCGAGCATGGCCTTGATTTGCTGGCCGATGTCTTCGCTCAGCGGATACAAGTGCTGCACCACCCGCAACAGCAACGTCACCGCCGGATGCAGCGCCAGGGCCAGCATCGCCGCAGCCGGCACCGCCGCCCAAGGCGGCCTGCGCAGGAGCAGGGTTTGCAGCGGATTGCGGGTGAGCATGATCGTCATGATCAAGGCCGGCGTGGCGATCACCGCCAATTGCAGCACCACCACCATTTGGGCGAATTCGAAAAAGCCGTGCGTGGATCGGGCGACGAGGCTGAGGAAGAATTTGATCGTCAGGATCAGCACGCCGCAAAAAACCGCCTCGGCCACGCTGGGCGTGTCCCCCCGATCGCGGAGCAGGTTGCGCAGCCAGAGCCCCATGTCCAGCCGCTCGCTTTCGCGGAACAGCACGGTTTCGCTGTTGAATTGGTCGGCCGCCCAGCGAACGGCGAGCAGGCAGCAGGTCAGCGTCACGCCCACGACCAGGGGAACGTAGGGGAGCGCCTGGGCGTAATTGCCTTCCAGCAGCGTCCGCAGCAGCAGGACCATGCCGGTGACCGGGATCAGGCTGTTGCCCAAGTTCAGCTCCACGCCCGGCGACATCGGCAGGATCGTCAGCGGCATCGTGATCAGCACGAGCGGCATCAGGTAGTACTGCCCCTCCTTCGTGCTGCGGGCGAAGGCGGCCAGGGCCAGACACAAACCGCTGAACAGGGCCGACGTCGGCACCAGCGCCAGCAGCAGCCACAACACGCTGACCAGCGGCGGCGGACCGAAATCCAGTTGTCGAACGACGAGCGCCCCGGTGACCCCCATGCTGACCAGATTCAAAAGCGCCGTGGCAATGCTGAACAGCATGACGGTGAGCAGCTTGCCCCAGACGATCTCGCTCCGCTCGGCGGGGCTGCTGAGCAGCGTTTCCAAAGTGCCGCGCTCCTTTTCGCCGGCGCACAAGTCGACAGCCGGATAAAAGGCCCCCGTCAACGCCCAGAGCAAGAGCACGAACGGCAGGATCTTCGACCACAGCGCCGCCTTGCGGCTGCTGGCCTCGGCCACGTCGATCGGGTCGACCTCGAACGGCTGGGCCGCCGCCGGCGACAATCCCTGGCGGACCAGGTCCTGCCGGCCGATCAATTCGGTCCAGCGCTTCGAGCACCCGCGCGGTCCGCGAGTAGGCGATCTGCGAGGATTCCTTGGCCGAATTGTAGTAGATGGCCGGGCCGGGCACGCCCTGCGGAGCTGGCGGTTCGCCGTGGGGCCCGTCCGCCGGCGCCGAGCGGGCCCGAAATCGCTCCAGCCGCCCGGCAAAATCGGCGGGAAACTCGATCACGGCCTCAAAGGCGCCCTGCTGCAATTCCTGCCGAGCGCGCGTCAGATCGTCTGCGGCGCCCGACGGCCGCGGCGCCGCCGGACGGATCTCCAGTTTGAGCAGCCGGGCGCGGCGGGCGGCGTCCTCGCGGTCGTCCGCGACGGCAGCATTCTCGGCGGCGGTGTTTCCAGGGACGGTGTTTCCAGGGTCGGCGTTTTCAGCGCTAGTGCTGCCGGCGGCAGCCGCGGAATGCTTTTTGCCCCCCTCGGGCAAGAACAGGTTTGCGACGAACTGATCCTTTTCCACCAGCGGCGGCAGATCGTCGAGCGGCGGCAGGCCGACGATGAGCACCCGGGTGGGCTGCTCGCGCATGAACTGGGCCACTTGAAAGAAGCTCATTCCCAGAAGCGGGTAGAGGAGCAGCGGCAGCACCGCGATCATGAACAGCGTGCGGCGATCGCGCAGCTGGTCGCGGACCTCGCGGACGAGGATCAACTTGACGTTCGACCAGTTCATCGCGGCGGGAGACCTCATCCGGCAGTCGCTGCGCTCTCGGGCAGGTGATCTTGATCGTGCTGGCGAATCAATTGAAAGAACAACTCTTCCAGGTCGCGCTGGTCGTGACGGTCGCGCAGTTCGTCGAGCGTGCCTTCGGCCAGGATCTGGCCGCGGTGCATGATGGCGATCCGGTCGCAGAGCTTTTCGGCCTCGCGCATGATGTGCGTCGAGAAGACGATGCACTTGCCATGGTCGCGCAGCTCGGCCACGGTTTGCAGCAGCGCCCGGGCCACCAGCACGTCGAGCCCGCTCGTGGCTTCGTCGAAGATCAGCACCGGCGGATCGTGCACGATTGCCCGGGCGATCGAGACTTTCTGTTTCATCCCGGTCGACATCTTGGCGCCGAGCAAATCGCGGATGTCGTTCATCTGCAAGCGCTCGAAGAGCTCTTCCATCCGGACGCGCAGCGGCTCGGGGGCGATGCCGTACAGCCGGCCGAAGTATTCGACCATTTCCCAGGCGGTCATGCGGTCGTAGACGCCCGTATTGGCCGACATGAAGCCGATCTTGTGCCGGACTTGCGACGACTGAGTGACCACGTCGTACCCGGCGACCGTGGCCCGGCCGGCCGAGGGGCGCAGGACCGTGCTGAGAATGCGCAGGACCGTGGTTTTGCCGGCCCCGTTGGGCCCCAACAGCCCGTAGATCTGCCCCGGCAAGGCGTCGAAGCTGACGCTGCCCAGGGCGACGAACTTGCCGCGCCGCAGGTCGGCATAGTGCTTCGCCAGGTCGCGGACGTGGATCATCGGCGTCGTTCCCAGCGGCTTGCGGGGCAGAATCCTGGCGGCGGTAGCGGTTTTGAGGCCCCTCGTGTCCGGCCTGCTGGGGCCGGCGGAGCACTCCCCGCGCACCGCAAGGTTACCATACGCCCGCGCCTCCGGGGAAAAAGCCCCGTCGGCCTGGCCACCCGACGTGCTCCGCAATACCGGCAAATGCGCACGCCCGGCAGGGATCTTCCGGGGGGCGGCTGACAAAACGCTCACGCGGGCAAGACTTGCGGGGGCTGGCGTTCCCCGCGGCCGTTTGTTAGCTTTGCTCCCATTGTACGGATGTCGACGGACCGCAATTTTCGCTTGCGATTCGGGCGCACGGCGGCCTCCTGGGTTGCCGGTGCCGCGGCAAGGCGGGCCTGGAACAGCGGGCCGCGTTAAAAATCAAAACTTTTGGAATCGTTTCGGATGTCGACCGCTGTCCTTATGAAGCAACCCATTGCCGGCGTTTTTCCTCCCCAGCTGAGTGAAGCCACGATCATGACCGTCTGGCCCAGCCTGGCGGCCACGGCCGTCGGACGCGCGCTGGGCAGGCTCTACGCGATCGAGGCCGGCCGGCCGCCGCTGACGGTGGGGCACTTGATCGCGCTCGTCACGGCCCCCTTGGCCGCGGGGCTGTATTTCGGGCGGTTCATGGCCACGATCACCGTGGGGGTCTTGCAATTGCTCCCCAAGATCGGCGGCGCCTTCAAGTCGCCCCGCGACGTGCAGCGCTATGTGCTCACGAACCGCCGCGTGGTCGTGCGCACGGGCCTGAAGCCGGTCGACGAGCGCTGGGTGGAATTGGATCGCTTCGACGCGATCGACGTCGTCGTGCGTCCCGGCCAGGCGTGGTATCGGGCCGGCGACCTGGTGTTTCGGCTGGGTCCGATCGAAACCTTCCGGCTCGACGGCGTGGTCCGGCCCGACACGTTTCGCCACACCTGCCTGAGCGCCCGGCAGGGCTACCTGGGCGTCCGCCAGGCCCAGGCCCGGTAGACGCGGCCCGGTAGACGCGGCCCGGTAGACGCGGCCCGGTAGACGCAAACCGGTGCACGCCGGCACGCAGCTGGCTTTCCTGGGCTCGGCTCGGGCCTTTCCGCCCGTGCTAGCATGGCGGCAGGTTCGGCAGGTGCCCGCCGCGCGCAAAGCGTGCCGCCGTCCGTCCCAATCGCCGTGATTGCCCCCCATCGTAATGCTAGCGCGCCCCATTTCCATTCGGGGTGGATCTTGCCACGGTTAGCGCCCTTTGCTGTCCTTTCATGCGGGCGGACGAATAGGGGCCCAGCGTGATTTGGGTGGATGAATTCGACTTTTCCGGTAGGGCAGATTGTTCGGATTGTTCAAAGTTTGCGGCGCCCGGTTCCGATAACTTGGGTGCCGATCGAACCTGCAAAGGTTCCTACGTGCGCCTTTGATGCGCGTTCGCTCGGCCCGTGGGGGGGGTTCCACAGAGTGCTGTCGGAGATCATCCGGCGCGGCGCTTCCGCAATGCGCTGCGTCGTCGCTGGTCTCGGGCGGCAATCGGTTCGGACGTCACCTCAAGGGTCGAGATCGATGAGTCGGCACCGAAGACGATTGAAGCAAGTCTGGGCGATCGCAACGTGCTTGCTGATTGCCACGACCGGCTGCCATCCGACGCAGCCCTTCTACTTCCACGACGACGGCGATCTGTCGCACTACGTGGCCAAGGCAACGAAGATTGAGTACCCGGACGCCAACACCACGATGTTGGCCGACGTGGAAAACACGCTGCCGCCCATGACGCTCGAGAACGCCAAGCCCAAGGATTTCTGGAACCTGAAGCTGGAAGAGTGCGTCAAGATCGCGCTGGACAACAGCAAGGTGATGCGGTCGCTCGGCGGCCGGTACTCGGAATCCGCGTTCCAGCCGCGGTCGCAAACCGGCGAAGCTCCGGACGCCATCACCACCAACCCCGACGCCAGCCGCAGCGTTTACGACCCGGCGATCGTCGAGACCACGCCCTTTGCCGGCACCGAATACGCGCTCAGCGCGTTCGACACGACGGTGGGCGCCAGCATGTTCTGGCAGCACAATGATCACCCGCAAAACGTCCGGGTCAACACCGTGGCCAGCGCCGTGTTCGCGCCGGTGTTCCAGGAAAACAACGCCACCTGGCAGGCCCAGTTGAGCAAGACCAACGCCTACGGTGGTACCTGGACGTTGCAGAACAACACGTTCTACGACCAGACCAACAACCCGACCTGGGCCGTGCCGAGCACCTACAACGCGAACTTCCAGGCCCAGTTCAACCAGCCGTTGTTGCAAGGTGCCGGCGTCATGTACAACCGCATCGCCGGTCCGTACAACCCGTTCACGCCGACGGCCTCGGGCTTGAACACGCCGGCGTTTGACGGCGTGATGCTCGCCCGGATCAACGTGGACATCAGCCTGGCCGACTTCGAAGGCGGCGTGCGCAATCTGCTGTTCGACGTCGAGAACGCCTACTGGGAATTGTATTTCTCCTACCGGGCGGTCGAGGCCAGCAAGGCCGGTAAGTCGAGCGCCCTGCAGACCTGGCAAAAGATTCACGCCCTGTACGTCGTCGGTGCCCGCGGCGGCGAAGCCGAGAAGGAAGCCCAGGCCCGGGCCCAATACTTCCTGTTCCGGGCCCAGGTGCAGACGTCGCTCAATGACTTGTTCCGGGCCGAAAACCGCCTGCGCTACGTGATCGGCCTGGGCGTGGCCGACGGCCGGCTGATTCGCTGCGCCGACGAGCCGACCACGGCCGAGGTGGACTTCGATTGGTGCGACATCCATTCCGAGGCTCTGGCCCGGAGCCCCGAATTGCGGCGGCAGAAATGGCGCATCAAGGAGCGCGAGTTGGAAATCATCGCTGCCAAGAACAACCTGATGCCCCGCTTGGATGCCAGCGGCTTGTATCGCTGGATGGGCCTGGGCGACCAGTTGCTCGGGCCGCTCGGCTCGCCGGGGAATATTCCGGGCACGGATGTGAGCCAGCTGATGGGCAGCAACGCCTATCAGCAGTTGCTGACCGGCAAATACCAGGAATGGCAGTTGGGCTTCAACTTCCAGATGACGATCGGCTTTCGCGCCGCTTTGTCGACCTTGCGGTACTACCAGCTGAACCTGGCGAAGGAAAAGGCCCGCTTGCAGGACGAAGAGCTCGAAGTCTCGATGCAAGTCGGCGAAGCCGTACGTAACCTCGAATACAATTATCAGCTCAGCCTGAGCAACTTCAACCGCCGCGTCGCGGCCGAGAAGCAGGTCGAAGCCGTCAAGGTGGCCTTCGAGGCCGAAACCGTCACGCTCGACTTGCTGCTTGATGCCCAGCGGCAGCGGGCCGACGCCGAAGTCGCCTACTTCCGCTCGCTGGTCGACTACATGCGGGCGATCGCCGGCGTGCATTTCCGCAAGGGTTCGCTTCCCGAATACGACGGCGTGTACCTGTCCGAGGGTCCCTGGCCGGCCAAGGCCCAGTGGGATGCCCATCGCCTGGCCCGCAAGCGCGATGCCAGCCATTACCTGAACTACGGTTTCACCCGGCCCGAAGTCATCAGCCGCGGAGCCTACCTGCAAAACGCCGGCGACAAGAACGATCCGCGGGTCGGCGGCCGGGCTGTGCCTTCGACCGAAGATTCGGCTCTGCCTGGCGAAACGCTGCCCACGCCGGCCCCGGTGCAGACCGACGCGGCCGCGGCCGACGACTCGGGCGAGCCGATTTCCGCGGCCGCGGCGACGACCCCGGCAACGCTGCCGGCGGCGGTTTCGACGCCGACCAAGGCCGGATTTGCCTGGGGTGGGCTGGGTTTGGGGAGCGCGACGGCCGCCAGGCCGGTTGCAGCCGCCGCCAGCGGTGCGCAGGATAGAGCCAGTACCACGAGCCAAAAAGCGGTAAAACCGGTCTGGGCGGCGGCCGACACAACCGACGACGCTGGCGGTTCGGCCGACACCGTGCGCCAAGCCGTCTACCAGACCTGGACGTCGACGAGTCAGAATGAAACGTCCGAGGATTCATCGGCTGGTTCAACTGATCGGCCTGCTTCAGGCTGGCAGGCCCGAAAACGCTGACGCCCTGGCGGCCGAGTGCGGCGTGAGCCGCCGCACGATCTTTCGCGACTTGGACGTGCTCCGGGCCTCGGGCGTGCCGGTGTTGTTCGACGACGAACACGGCTCCTATCGCATACCGTCGGCCTATTATCTGCCGCCGACCAATTTCACGGCCGACGAAGCGCTGGCCGTCATGCACTTGTGCTACGAACTGGGCAAGGACGGCAGCCTGCCCTTCTACAGCGCCGCGCAAGCGCGGCCCTGAAGCTCGAATCGAGCTTGCCGGCCGTGCTCCGCGACCGGCTGCGCGAATCGGCCGGCTCGGTAAAAATTCAGCTCGTGCCGACCAACCGGCTCGGGGGCCACGAACCGATCTATCAGCAGCTGGTTGCCGCCGCCGCGCGGCGCAGGGCCGTGCGGATCGATTACGACAGCTTCAGCGAACAGACGCACATTACGACGAAGCTTTGTCCCTATCGGCTGCTGTTCAATCGGCACAGCTGGTACGTCATCGGCCGCTCGTCGCTGCATCGCGAGGTGCGGACGTTCAATGTCGGCCGGATCGAGCGGCTCGAGCCGCTGGGCGAAACCTTCGACATCCCGCGCCGCTTCAGTCTGGACGCCTACCTGGGCAATGCCTGGTCGCTGATCCGCGAAGCGGCCGAACAGCAGGTCGTGGTGCGGTTCGAGAAACTGGTCGCCCGCAATGTGGCCGAAATCCACTGGCACAAGACCCAGCGGATCGAGCCTTTGCCCGACGGGCGAATCGATTTTCACGTCACGGTGGCCGGCCTGAACGAGATTTCCTGGTGGATCCTGGGCTACGGCGACCAGGCCGAGGTGATCTCGCCGCCTGCCTTGCGCAAGCTGGTCTCCGAGCGGGCCGCCCGGCTGCTGGCCAAATACCAGGCGGATCGCACCGACGCCGCTGCAGCCGACTGACGGCCGCGCCCGCCGCTCGCGCCGCCTCGAACACTTGGTAGAAGTGCCTCTTGACCGTCGCCGCGGGACTTGCGACCCTTGGGTCTCAACGTCCGATTTGGCCCAAACAGTCGAGCCCCCTGCCGCATGTTCTTTTCTTTCGATGGCCTGGATGGCGTCGGCAAAACGACGCAGCTCGAGCAGTTTGTCGCCTGGCTCCGCGCGGCCGGCCACGACGTGGTGACGTGCTACGATCCGGGCAGCACGCCGCTGGGCGAAGCGATCCGCAAGATCCTGCTCGAGCGCGGCGACCTGGCCATCGATCGCACCAGTGAAATGCTGCTGTTCATGGCGGCCCGGGCCCAGCTGGTGGCCGAAGTCATCAAGCCCAACCTGGCAGCCGGGCGCGTCATTGTCTCGGATCGCTACTTGCTGGCCAACGTGGTTTACCAGGGCTACGCGGGCGGGCTCGACGTCGACGAAATCTGGCGGATCGGCCAGGTGGCCACCGGCGGTATCCGACCGGACCTGACGTTCGTGCTCGACATGCCCCCGCAGGCGGCCTTCTCGCGGATCGATCGACCGCTGGACCGGATGGAGCAGCAAACCGCCGACTTTCAGCAGCGCTTGCGCGAAGGCTTTTGGGCTGAGGCGGCCCGGCGCCCCGACGAGATCGTGCTGGTCGACGCTTCGCGCTCCATCGACGTCGTCCAGGCCGACATCCGCAAGCTGGCGGGGCGCGTGCTGAAATAAAAAGGTGCGCCGGCCCTGCCCGCGCCGGGTCGGGGTATGTCGATCGGGATGGTTGCCGTTAGCGCTCACTGCCGTTGCCAGAGTTTGACATCCCCGGGCCAGTGCGATAGTTTTGGAAACCCCGCTGGCCCCGGCCGACCTTTTGTTTCTCGCTTCGCTGTGCTCTCAGGACCGCCCCGCATGCCGCTGAATCTGCCGGCCGAGAAAGCGGTGGAAGAGGTCCAGCGCAGCCTGCCCGCCCACTGGAGCTGGCTGGTCGATTACTCGATCGCCGGCAACGGACTGTGGCGGATCGTGGCCCTGGCCGTCACGATCTTGCTGTCGCTCACTTTGGGTTGGCTGCTGCGGGCCGGCCTGAATCTGCTCAGCCGCCGCCTGGCCGCCGCCGGTCGCACGATGGGGGCCGTGGCCGCGGCCGCCCTGGCCCGGACCATGCGCTTCGCCATGCTGGCCCTGGGGCTGGACGTGGGCCTGCAGTTCCTCTTGCTTAACGAGACCGTGCGCAGCCTGGCCCGCACAAGCGGCAGCGTGCTATTGACCGTGGCCGTGGGTTACATGGCCTATTCGCTGGTCGACGTGGCCGATCAGTGGCTGCGGCGGTTGTCGGCAGGCCGATCGAGCAAGCTGGACGAAATGCTGGTGCCGATCGTCACCACCAGCCTGCGCGTGACGGTGGCCGTGCTCGTGCTGGTGCAGGTGGCCACGATCCTCAGCGAAAAGCCGGTTACCAGCGTGATCGCCGGGCTGGGCGTCGGCGGCCTGGCGATCGGCCTGGCGGCGCAGGACACGATCAAAAACTTTTTCGGCTCGCTGATGATCTTCAGCGATCGGCCGTTCGAGCTGGGCGAAGAGATCAAGGTGGGAGACATCGGCGGCACGGTCGAGGCGGTCGGCTTCCGCTCGACGCGGTTCCGCACGTCCGACGGTTTTCTGGTCACGATGCCCAACGGCGACCTGGCCAGCAAGACGATCGTCAACATCAGCAAACGGAGCACGCTGGGGCGGCAGTTCAACCTGGGCCTGGCTCCCGATCTGCCGCCCGAGCGCGTCGAACGGGCGACCGCGATCGTGCGCGAGATTCTGCACGAGCACGAAGGCTCGAGCGTCGACGCGCCGCCCCGGGTGTTTCTGGCCGAGCTGACGCCCAAGGCCTTGAATTTGTCGGTGGCCTATTGGTACTCGCCGCCAGACTGGTGGCGATTCGTGGCTTTCAACGAATGGGTGAATGTCGAGATCCTGCGCCGGCTGTCGGCCGAGGGAATCGCGCTTGCCCGGTCGAGCGAAACCGCCGGCCCGGCTCAGCCTGCCGCGAAGCCCTAGCGGCACTTGCCGTTCGGCGGTTTGCGTCGCAAAGCGTCCAGCCCCGCCAACACCCGGCTTTACGACGCGATCAGACACGTCCCGGCGCTTTCGCCCCCCCACCCTTGTCGGGTATGCTGATCGAGTGACGCGCGGGCAAGATGATCCCGCGGCACCGGTTGGATCGAGTAACGAGGACAGGTCATGCTTGCCCAGGATTTTTTGCTTTTTGCCCAGCAGAATCGTCCGCCGCGGATCGACGCGTCGACCATCTGGTTGATTCTGGCAGTGGCGGTGCTGCTGATTTTCCTGTTTGCGATCTTCATCGCGATGCTGGCCTTCGGCAAGCTCTGGTTCCAGGCTTACATGTCGAACGCCCAGGTGACGATGCTCAGCCTGATCGGCATGAGCCTGCGGCAGGTCAACCGAATCGAGATCGTGCAGGCCAAGGTCATGGCCATGCAGGCCGGCATCGGCACCGATCCGGAGACGGGCATTACCACCCGGCGGCTCGAGGCCCATTACCTGGCCGGCGGCCGCGTGCTGAACGTGATTAGCGCGATCATCGCGGCCCACCGGGCCGACATCGACCTGGATTTCGATCGGGCGGCGGCGATCGATCTGGCCGGGCGCGACGTGCTGGAAGCGGTGCGCACGAGCGTCAATCCCAAGGTGATCGATTGCCCCGACGCCTCGAACTCGAAAAAGACCACGCTCAGCGCCATCGCCAAGAACGGCGTGGAGCTGAAGATCCGGGCCCGGGTCACCGTGCGCACGAACCTGTCGCAGTTGATCGGCGGGGCGACCGAAGAAACGATCGTGGCCCGGGTCGGGGAGGGGATCATCACTTCGATCGGCTCGTCGGCCAGCCACCTGATCGTGATGGAGAATCCGGATCGCATTTCCAAGGCGGTGCTCGACCGCGGCCTGGACGCGCATACGGCCTTCGAAATCGTGTCGATCGACATTGCCGACATCGACGTCGGCGCCAACATCGGTGCCCGGCTGCAGGCCGACCAGGCCGAAGCCGACACCCGTGTGGCTCGGGCCCGGGCCGAGGAACGCCGTTCGTTTGCCATCGCCCGCGAGCAGGAGATGAAGGCCCGAACCACCGAAAACCGTGCCCGGGTTGTGCTGGCCGAGGCCCAGGTGCCGTTGGCGATGGCCGCCGCGTTCCGGGCCGGCACGATGACGAGTTCCGGCACCGGCGCGAACGGCTCCGCGCCGAAGACGACCTGAGCCGGTACAAGCGCGTGCAACCGGCCGCAAGCGCGCTGGCGCCGTCCGGCCGAGGCCGCGGTGGTTCGATATTCATCTCGCCGGCAGCGAAACACGAGCTTGCCATGCGCCCCAGCCGCCGCGAATTCGTCCGCCTGTCGCTTGCCGGTTCTCTTGCCGGCAGCCTGCCTGCCGGCGGTGCAGAAGCCGAAGCGCCCGAGCAGCCGACGCGGGCCCGGCGCCCGACGGCTCCCTACCGAGTCTGGTTCCAGCCGCGCTTGTTTGACCGCGATGTCGGCCTGTACGGGCACATGACCGTCGATGCCAGCGGCTGGCTCGATCCGCGGCTGGCCCAGCGCTGCGGCGTGGCCGGGCTCAACTGGGTTTACGGGCTCAATCATCCTTCGGCCGACGGGCCGGGCTATTGGCGGGCGGCGTGCAGCCGGTCGGCGCGGACGCTGCCGGCCGTGGGCCCAGCGGCGGCGCTGATCGCAGCCGGCATTGCCATCGATGAATGGGTGGCGCCGGCCCGCCCCGAGAATCCGGGTTGGCTTGACGAGGGATTGCGCAGCGGCCGCCGGGAAAATCCGGACGTTTTCATCGCCGTCTGGGTCACCGATCCCACGCCCGTGCTCATCGAGCTGGCCCGCGACGGCGTGGTCGATCTGCTCATCGTCGAGGGCTACACCCACGCGGCGGCCGATTCGCCTCCCGGTCTGACCGTCAGCTGGGAGGGGCGCTTGCGCGCTGCGACGCGCTGGCCGCGGCCGGGCTCGAAGCCAAAACGATCTTTTGCTTCGGCCACGTTACGGCTGCCGCCGACCCGGCGGGAAAACGTCTCACGCCCCAGTGGCTCGCCGAGCGCGGGGCCGAACTCAAACGCCGCTACCCGGGTATGCCGGGCGTGGCGTTTTTCCAGTCGATCAGCGACGATTCCCCCGAACTGCGCGAGCTGGTTCGCGCCTGCGATCAAGTCAGCCACAACCTTTGGCCGGATCCAACCCCATGAACAGATCTTCCGTTTCAGCCCTGTCCGCCGGCCCGCGCAACTTCGGGGCGAAATACTGCCTGCTCGCGTCCTGGGCAGTATGTATGCTGCCCGCGGTTGCCCAGGCCGACGATGCGGCCGAGCAGCAATTGGCCCTGCTGCGGACGTTTCGCGAGGAGTTTGTCCCGATTTCGCCGGGCACCGAGCCGTTTCCGGCCGACTTTCGCATGGGGCGCGATCAAGGACCCGCGGCCGAGCGGCCGGCCCACCGCGTGACGACGGGGCCGCTGGCGATGGCTCGCTACGAGGTGCCGCAAAACCTCTGGCAGGCGGTGATGGGCGAAAATCCCAGCCGCTGGCAGGGCCAACGCAACGCGGTGGAAATGATTTCCTACGACGATGCCCAGAAGTTCTGCCGCCGCGCCACGGATTTGATGCGCGCTGCCAGGCTCATCAGCGCGACCCAGGTCGTGCGCCTGCCCTCGGAAGCCGAATGGGAATACGCCGCCCGGGCCGGCACGGGCACGCTCTATTCATTCGGCGACGATGCAAATCAGCTCGCCGACTATGGCTGGTTTCACGGCAACGCGGCCGGCAACGATCCGCCGGTCGGCGCGAAGAAGCCCAATGCTTGGAAACTCTACGATGTTCACGGCTACCTCTGGGAATGGTGCGCCGACGACTGGCACGACGACTACACCGGCGCGCCCCAGGACGGCAGCGCCTGGCTGGACGCGGCCGGCACCGGCAAGCACGTCCTCCGCGGCGGCAGCTGGAAGGATGCGGCCGATCAACTTACTTCGACCTGCCGCCGAGCCGCCGCCGGCGACCTGCGCGACGACGCCGTGGGCCTGCGCTGTGTGCTGGCCGGCGGCGCGGAAAAATAAGCCGGAACCGGTCGTGCCTGAAGCTCGGAGGAAATTGCCCATTACCATTTGCGCCCACGCACAAAACGCGGCCCGCCGGGTGGTTTTGTTTGTCAGTAAACCCGGCTTGCCGGATAGAAGCGGCCGAGCACGACGTGGCGCAGCCAGACGAGCGCCGCCAGGTTCAGCCCTTTGGCCGCAATGAGCCAGGACTGCAAGGCGAAGGCCTCGCGAAAATCGGAGGCTCCGAACAGGGCAAACGCCAGCGCATAGGCCAGCTCCAGCGGCGAACGGCGATGGCGCAGGTAGCGCGCCAGCACCAGCCCGCCCAGCACGAGCCAAATGCAGCCTTCGGCAAGGTTCAGATAGTGATATGCCGTCGAGAACCGATCGGTAGCGGGCTGCCAGGCCCACCAGCTGCGCGTGACGAAAAGATCCAGCGCCCAGTGCATGGGTTTTCCGTCGATAGAGTGCGCGGCGCGCTTTCGAGAGCGCCGCGGCTCAGGCGATCACTTTCTTGACCACGTTGCCGGCGACGTCCGTCAAGCGGAAGTCGCGGCCGTTGTAGCGATAGGTCAGCTTTTCGTGGTCGAGGCCCAAGAGGTGCAGGATCGTGGCGTGCAGGTCGTTGATGCTGACCCGATCGACCGCGGCCTTGAAGCCCACCTCGTCGGTCGCGCCGTGGTGCGTGCCCCCCTTGATGCCCCCGCCGGCCATCCAGGTGGTGAAGGCGTGCGGGTTGTGGTCGCGGCCGGTGCTGCCTTTCTGGGCGATCGGCAAGCGGCCGAACTCGCCGCACCAGATCACCAGGGTCGAGTCGAGCAGGCCGCGCTGCTTGAGGTCGGCAAGCAGGCCGCCGATGGGGATGTCGGTTTCACCGGCAAATTGGCGGTGATTGTCGGCGATGTTGGCGTGGCCGTCCCAGCTGCGCTCGTTTTCCATCCCGCCTGAGTAAATCTGCACGAAGCGGACGCCGCGCTCCACCAGCCGGCGGGCCATCAGCACTTGCTTGGCGAAGTGGGCGCACTTCGGATTGTCGATGCCGTAGAGCTTTTGGATGTCGGCAGGTTCCTGGGCGAAGTCCAACGCCTCGGGTGCGGCAATCTGCATGCGGTAGGCCAGCTCGAAGCTTTCGATCCGGGCGGCCAGGTCAGCCTCGTGCGGACGCTCCTGCTCCTGATAGCGGCGGTTGAGCCGGTTGACCAGGTCGAGCTGGGCCCGTTGCTGCTCGGCCGACATTCCCTCGCTGCGGTACAGGTTGTTGATCGGGGCGCCCTGCGAGTTGAGCGCGGTGGCCTGGAACACGGTGGGCAGGAAGCCGGCGCCCCAGTTCTGGGCGTGACCTTTGGGAAGCCCGCGGCCCAGCGTGTCGGCCATGGCGACGAACGCGGGCAGGTTCTGATTTTCGGTTCCCAGTCCGTACGTGACCCAGGAGCCCAGGCAGGGAAAGCCCATCCGGCTCATGCCGGTGTTGATTTCGAAAAGGGCCGGCGAGTGGTTGTTCGTATGCGTGAAGCAGGAATACAGAAACGCCATGTCGTCGACATGTTTGGCCATCTCGGGAAAAATCTCCGAGACCCAGGTGCCGCTCTGGCCGTGCTGCTGAAACTCGAACGGCGACCGCATCAGCGGCCCGACCTGCTCGGTGAAAAAGCCGGTGTTCGGGTCGAAGCCTTCGAGAGCCTGACCGTCCCGCTTGGCCAGCTCGGGCTTGTAGTCCCAGGTGTCGACCTGGCTGGGCCCGCCGTTCATGAACAGCCAGATCACGCTCTTGGCCTTGGCCGGAAAGTGGCTCGGGCGCGGAGCGAGCGGGTTGGGCGCCGTGAGCCCGGCGGCCGCGGCAGTGCTGCCCAAGAGCCCCTGCTGCTGCAGCAAGCAGGCCAGGCCCAAGAGTCCGGCCCCGGCGCCGGCCTGGCTGAGAAAATCGCGCCGCGGCAGGCCCAGGCGCGATGCAATCGTCCGGGCGGCCGACAACCGAGATTCAGGAGTTGATTCGAACATTTTCGGCACTCGGAGTGTTTCAGCGGCTGGGGTTTGTTTCAGCGGCGGACGCTACGGACTGGCTCTGCCCGGTCGTTGGCTACCGGGCACTTGCGCCCCGGCGGGTTGTGGGTTATTCCACGAAGACGAACTCGTTCAAGGTCAGCAGGGCCTGGCAGAAATCGGCCAGGGCCAATGGCTCGGCGTCGGGTTTGCCCAGCGCGGTGTACGACGCCACCTGGGCCTGCAAGAACGCCAGGCTGTCGGCCAGTTCGCCGGCGTCGGGCTCGCGGAGCAGGACTCGGGCATAGCCGCTGCGCACGCGGGCGTCCGGAGCGCTCGAGGCCGCGGCGATCTGATTGGCCAGCGCCCGGGAATATTCGCGCACGCGGGCGTTGTTCATCAAGGCCAGAGCTTGCGGAGCCACGGTCGTCGAGGGCCGGGCGGCGACGCCCGAGAGCGGTTCGGGAGCATCGAACAGCACCATCAGCGGCGTTAGTTGACTGCGCTTGACGGTGAAATAAATGCTCCGGCGGCGCTGCGATTCGTCGAGTGTGCCCGAGCCGAACATGGTTTCGTCCAGGGTGCCGCTGGCCGCCAAGAGCGCGTTGCGCAGGACTTCGGCCTCGAGCCGGGTGCGCGGGTGGCGCCAGCAGAGCTTGTTGTCGGGGTCGACCGCGGCGCGGGGCTCGTCGAAGTCGGGGCTTTCGCGGTAGACGGCGCTCTGCATGATCAGCTTGTGGATCGGTTTGAGCCGCCAGCCGCCGCGAATCAATTCGCCGGCCAGCCAATCGAGCAGCTCCGGATGCGTAGGCCGTTCTCCTTGCGCCGAAGTCGCTGGGCGTGGCGACAATGCCCCGGCCGATGTGGTGCTGCCACAGGCGGTTGACGATCACCCGGGCAAGCAAGTGGCCGGCTCCCTGCTGGGGGTCGGTGATCCAGCCGGCCAGAGAGCGGCGGCGGTAGCTGGTGCGCCAATTCGCGGGTGGGGTCTGCTGCCAGTGTTTCTCGCCGTCGGGCGAAGTGGAGAGCACTTGCAGGAAGCCGGGAGGCGCTTCGGCGACTTTTTGCGCGAGGTCGCCGCGCTTCAGATAGTAGGTCTTCTCCAGGAAGTCGGCCCCTTGCGAATGATTGCGGATCGGCGGCAGCCCTTCAGTCGTGACCATGACTTTGGCCAGGTTCGGTTGCGGTGCCTGTCGGGCATGCTCGCGCTCGGCCTGGGCCAGTTCGCGCCACTGGGGATCGGTCGTGGCGTACGCCGCCCGGAGCGCGGCCTGGTCGGCGTCGGTCCGCTTGTCGGCCGGAGTGGCCAGCGCCCGGCGCGCGGCGGAAAGCACCAACGGGCCCAGCTCGCCGTCGAGCGGCACCGGCCGGGGGTCGGTCGTGGCGGCCAGGCGCAGGCGGCCGATATTGTGTCCGGTGTTGTTGGCGAACGAAAGCGTAAAGGTCAGCGTCCGTCCGGCCGCGTCTCCGATCGGCGTATCCAGCTCGAAGACCGCCGATTGGTCGCGGCCGAACTGCGGATCGACGGCCCAGGCCGACGTCTTGTTGTCGTCGATCACGTTGGCCACCTTCAGGTCCGGCAGCTGCTCGAACGTGGCCTGGGCGGCCGCGAACTTGACCGGCTCTGGCTGCCCGTCGGGAGCCGTGACGGTGAGCCGCAAATCGGACAGGGCAAAGTTGCCGTTGTCGGCCCGGCCGGGGCCTCCCTTGACCATGGATGGATCGGCCAGCGCATCGAGCCGGATGGCGGTGATGCCTGTCAGGTTGGTCGTGGTGACAAAGGTGTACTGGTCGCGCCGGCCGTTGTTGCCGCCGGCGAGGTACGAGCCGTCGGATTGCGGCGTGAACGTGGCCCCGGCTTCGGACTTGAGCGATTGCGACTCGAGCACCAGCCAGCGCGGCGTGGGCAGCTGGCCGCCGGCAGCCAACCAGGCAGCGAAACCGGGCGCGAGTTGCTCGCGCTCGTAGCGGGTCAGGGCGTCGGCATAGGGCGCGTGCTCGCGCTCGAACTGTTCGCGGCGCTGGCGAGTGGCTTCGACGTCGAGATCGACGTCGACCTCGCACCGCACCGTGGTGGTGAAGGTGGAGATCAGGCGGTAGTAATCGGCCTGGGGAATGGGATCGAACTTGTGATCGTGGCAGCGGGCGCAGCCCACGGTGAGCCCCAGCATGGCGGTGCCCACGGTTGCGGCCATGTCGTCGAGCTCGTCGTAGCGCTCCTTTTCCACCTGGTTGGCCGTGATCTGGGTGGCGTGCATGCCGGCACCCAAAAAGCCCGTGGCCATGAGGGCCAGCGGATTGTCCGGCTCGATTTCGTCTCCGGCGATTTGCCACTGGGCGAACTGGTCGAACGGCATATCCGCGTTCAAGGCCCGAATTACGAAGTCCCGGTAATGAAAGGCAAACGGCCGGTCGTAGTCGTGCTCGTAGCCATGGCTTTCGGCGAACCGGGCCAGGTCGAGCCAGTGCCGGCCCCAGCGCTCGCCGTAATGCGGGCTGGCCAGCAAGCGATCGATCACCTTGTCATAGGCGTCCGGCGCGGTGTCGGCCAGGAAGGCGGCAACTTCTTCGGGCTTGGGAGGCAAGCCGATCAGATCGAAACTGGCCCGGCGGATCCATTGGCGCCGCCCGCACTCGTCGTTGGGGGCAATGCCTGCCGCTTCCAGCCGGTGCTCGATGAACCGGTCGATGGGCGTGCGGCACCACGACTCATTGCGGCAGGCGGGCGGCTGGGGACTGGCAAGCGGCCGGAACGACCAGAACTCGTGATCGGCCGCGGTGATCACGCGCTTGCCGACCGGCAGTCCGCTCGTCTCGACCAGCGAGTTTGAGTACGGTGCACCGGCGTCGATCCAGCGGCCGATCGCGGCAATGGCCGTCTCGGGCAGCTTGTCCGCCTCGTCCGGCATGTGCGGCTCTTCGGCATGATTGACGAGCCGGAAGAGCAGGCTTCCCTGGGCATTGCCGGCGACGATGGCCGCCCCGTGCTCGCCGCCGCGGAGCAGCGAGTCGCGGCTGGTCAGATCGAATTCGCCTTCGGTCTTGTCGCCGCCGTGGCACTTGACGCAATTCTGCTTGAGCAGGCCGCTCACTTGGGCGTCGAACAGTTTGCGGCCGGCGGCCTCGTCCGGGGCCGGCTCGTCGGCCGTCGAGCAAGCGGCCAGGGCCAGCACGACGGCCGCGGTCAAACTCAGCGCGGCGGCGGGCCTGGCGGTTCGAGGAATCTGCATGGCGCCACGGGTTCCCTGGAGTGCGGGCGGATACGGGGCGGGTCGACGCAAACGCGGGGGCGCTATCGCGGCAGGAAGTCGGGCTTGGAAGCGGCCCGATCGCGCCAATCCAATTATATACGGCATTCCCCGCCGCCGCATCCAGCGCGAGCCATCCGCGGCCGCGCGCCGGCCCCCATGCTGCGCGGGCCTCTGCGGCCTGGGCCGTTTCTTCCGCCCGGACCGCCCCCGCGCCAGGCCGCACATTCGGCCGGCCCAATTCGCTCAGTCCAGCCGGCTGATGCCGCGCGCCGCCGCCAGCCGGTCCAAGCGCCGGGCAATCAGGAAAAACGGCGGCAGATAGACCAGGTCTGACAGCACGACGATCGGCACGTACAGCGGCGGCAGGTCGCCGCGAGCCACGTGATAGAAGCTCAGGCAGCAGCCCAGCGCCTTGCTCCACAGCCCGAGCCATAGCAGGTTGCGATTGGCCAGCGGGGCGCGGGCAACGAGCAAATAGCCGGCGCCGAACAGGCCGACCAGAAGTCCCACCAGTTGGACGAACATCACCGGGCTGGGTTTCGCCAGCTGCAAGGTCTTGAACAGCTCGTGGTAGAAAAGCACCAGCGACAGGCCCACGAGCAAGTTGTAGCAGCCGGCAAAACGGAGCAGCCAGCTCATCCAGGGCAGCAGCGGCGGTTCGCCGGCAGCGACGGACCCGCCAGGGTCGTCAGCTTCTGCCTCGGGGCGGAATGCATCCACGAAACACCTCGACGAGACGCATACCTAGGCCCGGGCCGGCGAGTCACGCCCGGCATTGGCGGACCGGCCAAAACGGCGCGTCCGGACGGCGGGCCGCGTCTGCTGGCCGATTGGGCCAGGCCGCGGGCTACTCGGCGCCGGTTTGGGCGTTGTATTCGGCCGTCCAGGCGAGCAAGTTTTCGGCTCCCTGACGGTGGCAGAATTCGCCCAGCGATTCGCTTTCCTGGCGGGCGTGCTTGAAAAACGTAAGCAACGGCACGAGCGTCGGCACCACTTCGGCCGCCGGCACCATGTCCTGATAGACGAAGTTCAGGCGGTCGCCCAGCACCCGGCCGCCGACAAAGATCGTGTACTTGCCAGCCGCTTTGCCGACCAGGCCGATGTCCGAGTTATACGGCCGGGCGCAGCCATTGGGGCACCCGGTCATGCGGACGGTGAACGTCTCGCCCGCGAGTCCCAAGCGGGCCAGTTCCATTTCCAGGCCGTCGATCATGCCGGGGAGGGCCCGTTCGGCTTCGGTGATCGACAATCCGCAGGTGGGCCAGGCCACGCAGGCCATCGACCAACGACGGACGTTCGAGATTTGCGTATGCAGTTTGACGCCGTGGTCGACGAGCAAATCCTCGATCGCCGAGCGGTCCGCCGGATTCAAGTCGCAAAGCAGGATGCTTTGATGGGCGGTGAGTCGCAGGTTTGGCTGATACTGGGCCGCAATCTTGCGCAGCGCGGTTTTGAGCCGCAAATTGCCGTCGTCGTGGATCCGGCCGTTTTCGATGTTCAGCCCGTAGAACAGCCGGCCGTCTCCCTGCTCGTGCCAGCCGATGTGGTCGTCGAAGCCGCGCACGTCGGCCGGATGCGGTTGGTCGAGCGCCAGGCCGCTATACTCCTCGACCTTCGCCTTGAACCAGGCGAGGCCCCGATTGGCGAGCAGGTATTTGAGCCGGGCGACTTTGCGGTCCGCGCGATTGCCGAAGTCGCGCTGCACCATGATCACAGCCGTGGCCACTTCGACGACGTGCTCCGGCCGGACAAAGGCCATCCGCTGGGCCAGCGCCGGAAAGGTCTTTTCGGCGCTGGGCGTCACACCCATCCCGCCGCCCACCAGCACGTTATAGCCGACGATCCGCTCCTGCTCGACGATTGCCATCAGCCCCAGGTCGTTGGCGTAGAGGTCGACGCAGTTGTCCTCGGGCAGTCCGATGGCCGTTTTGAATTTGCGCGGCAAGTAGGTCGGGCCGTAGATCGGCTCGACCGGCTCCCCGGCCGGTTGTCCGCCCACGAGCGTCTCTTCGCCGCTGTCGGGATCGGTCAGCCAGATTTCGTGATACGCTCGGGTGCGCGGGGCCAGATGCTCGGCGAGCCGGTCGGTCAGGGCCTGTAATTCGGCCCGCACCGGCGTTTGCTTGTGCGGCGCGGGGCAGCACATGATGTTGCGCTCGACGTCGCCGCAGGCGGCCAGCGTGGTGAGCTGGATTTCGTTGATCCTGTGAATGGTTTTCCAAAGGTCCTGCTTGAGCACGCCGTGGAGCTGCAAACCCTGGCGGCTGGTGGCCCGGAGCGTGGTGTTGCCCACTTCGTCGCAGAGGTCCAGCTCGGCCAGCAATTGGGCGCTGGTCAGCTTTCCGCCGGGGACCCGCGTGCGGACCATGAAGGAATACGCCTTGGGCGCCTTGCCCTTGTGACCCTCGGCTCGGCCAGCCGCCCGGGCGTCGCGATCGTCCTGCTGGTAGGTGCCGTGATGCTTGAGCAGCTGGATGCTGGCTTTGCCGAAGTGGTCGTTGCCGTCGACCAATTCCGCGGCGATTTCGCCCCCCAGGTAGTTGCTCTCGATCTTGAACGTTTCGACAGGACTGAGCTTGGTTTCTTCGGTCATGGCGCCATCCGCTGGGCAAACGTCCCGGCCGGCGGCCAGAACGACGGGTTCAATTATCACTAAGATTACTAACATTGTCGACATTCGCCGTCGCGAAGTCAAACGTAAATCATAGCGGCGGGTCGCGGAGCCGCATATCCTGACTCCGCGCGGCAGGCTCGTGGCGGGTCCAGGACCGTCGAGCCCTGCACGGCGGGGCGTGCGGGCTGCGTGATGCCCTGTGGCTGTGGGCGAGGCAGGCTGGGCGTGACGGGGGCTCGCACGGCGGCCGGCGGCTCAGCCTGTTGGCTCGCACCGATTGCCCCTGGGGCCAGTATCAGCCTGAGGACGAATTCTTTAGAATGCTGGACTTACGCCGCCGGGTGCGTGGCTTAAGCGCAATGGATCAGGGCGGTTTGGGTGCGCTCCTTTCGGGGCAATAGAGAGGCCATAGGACGTGACGGCTGCCCTGCTCGACGGTAAGAAGATCGCCCACGAGATCCAAGCGGAGCTGACCGAACAGGCTGCCGAATTCATCGAGAACAACGGCGTCGCTCCGAGCCTGGCGGCGGTCCTGGTCGGGGACGATCCGGCGAGCGAAGTTTACGTTCGCAACAAGCGTGCTGCCTGCGAGCGGGCGGGCATCGAGAGCCGGCTGTGGCGCCTCCCGGCCGATGTTCCCCAGGACGATCTGCTAGCCCTGGTCACGCGGCTCAACAAAGCCAAGGAGGAGCCCGTCCACGGGATCCTCGTGCAGTTGCCGCTGCCGGCGCACATCGATACCCAGCGTGTCCTGCAGGCCGTCAGCCCGCTCAAGGACGTCGACGGATTCCACGCCGAAAACGTGGGTCGGCTGGTGCAGGGCAATCCGCGCTTCCTGCCCTGCACGCCGCTGGGCGTCCAGCAACTGCTCGTGCGCAGCAAGATCGAGATTGCCGGCCGGCACGTCGTGGTGGTCGGACGCAGTGATAGCGTCGGCAAGCCGCTGGCAATCATGCTCATGCAGCGCGGACCCGGGGCCGATGCCACGGTCACGGTTTGTCACAGTCGCACTCCCGACCTGGCGTCGATCACGCGGCAGGCCGATATCCTGGTCGTCGCCATGCGTCAACCACGGTTCATCACGGCGGACATGGTCAAGCCGGGTGCGACGGTGGTCGACGTGGGCATTCACCGCATCGACGGCAAGCTGGCGGGCGACGTCGATTTTGCCGGAGTCAGTCAGACGGCCGGCCACATTACGCCCGTGCCGGGCGGGGTCGGACCGCTGACGGTCAGCATGCTGCTCTACAACACGCTGCTGGCAGCCCGGCTGCAAGAGTAACGCACGGCGAGACGCATTCGCGGCAAAGCGAGGCGAGCCGGCAAAGGCTTGCCAGCACGCCAACCACCGCGCGGCCTGGGCAACGTGTTCTGGGCTTCTGCCACCCCCCCGGAAACGCTGGCAACAGGCGGAAAATTCTCGCCGGCCGGCAACTCGCGCGGCCCGCGGACCTTAGAAGTGCGGCCGCCCGCAGCGCGGAGCACGCCGCCGGCCTGGTTGCCAGTCGGCCGGTTATCGGCAGCCGGCGGCGGAAAATTCGCCCAATATGCGCGCGTCCAGTCAAGTCGGCCCGGGCAGCATGTCGAGAAGAGGAGTGGAGTTGTACGGTTTATTCCGATTTGAACGCTCACGGCCGGCGGGGAGCCGAACGGGCGAGCGCTTCCGCAGTGCCAGGAGCAAATCATGTCGCGCCTGTTCGTTTCCGCGTCAATCATCGGTGCGATGCTGGGCATGGGCCGGCTCGCGATCTCCACGTCGTGGGGAGCGGAAGACGAGTCGGCTTCCTACATCGAAGAAGCCACTCCGGCTGAAGCCCGGCCGCAGGCGATCAGCGCCGACGAGCTGGCGGTGGACGAAGACACCGCCTCAGGCGCGGCGACGGACGATGATGCGTCGACCGACGCTGCGTCCGTCGAACCTGCCGCAACCGCGGACTCGGCCACTCCTGCGAGCGCGCAGGGCGGCGAGGCCGAATTGGGCGAGCCTGACCTCGTCGCCGACGAGGCCCGGGCGACCGCCAAGAACAGCGCCGAGCCGCAAGAACAGTCGGAACTGGAGATCATCCGCGAACGCTATCCCAACGGCGCGGTGAAGATCGAACGCAGCGTCGCGCAGGACGCCAACGGCAATTACGTGAACGAGGGCGTGTTCCGGATGTGGGATTCCAGAGGCGCTTTGTCGGTCGAAGGCAATTACCATCATGGCGCGCGCGACGGCGTCTGGAACCGATGGCTGCGTCCGGCCGACGCCGAGATGCTCGGCAAGCTGCCGTACAACAGCTTTCCCGGACCGTTCATTTCGCAGGCCACGTTTGTCAACGACAAGCTGGACGGCCACTGGACGATCTACGATGCCCGGCAGCGGAAGATCAGCCAGTTCGAATATGCCGACGGCCAGCGCGACGGACGCATGACCTGGTGGTTTCCCAATGGACGGCGGATGCGCGAAGCCCAATACAGCGAGGGGGACCTCGACGGCCAGTTGATCGAATGGTCGATCGACGGCAAGGTGGTCACCAAAGAAACCTTTCAGCACGGCCGCCGACTGGCCGGCCACGTCGACAAGGATGCCGCCGGCAACAAGAAAACCGAGGGTGTGTTCCTGTTCGCCAGGGAAGTCGAAAAGACGCCCGACGACTGGTGGAATTGCCGCCTGGCGACCCACGTCAAGCAGGGCAAGGACGAGAAACACGGTCCGTTCGTCACCTGGTATCCGCGCGGGCAGCGGCAGTCGGAAGGGGAATATCGCAACGACGTCCAGGTGGGCAAGTTCAGCTGGTGGTATGCGAACGGCCAAAAGGCCATCGAAGGCAGCTACGCCGACGGCGAGCAAGAGGGCAAATGGGTCTGGTGGCATGAGAACGGCCAGAAGTCGATCCAAGGCGACTACACCAAGGGCCATCCCAGCGGCCGCTGGACCTGGTGGAACGAGGACGGCAAAGTCGCCCGCTCGACGGAAATGGAAAGCGGCGCCGGCGAAGTCGTGAACGTGCCGGAAAAGCCGCAGGCCCGGCCGCCCGTGCGCTCGGGAGCCAAGCCCGGGACACTGCCCGGCTATCGCCCGCTGCGCTAGTCTCGGGCCGCGGGCCGGCATTGCCCGGCCGTTACCAAAAAGAAACACCGCCCGGCGCCGCCGGGCGGTGTTGTTTTTGACTGCAGACGACCCTGCGCGACTGCCGCGCGCCGGGGCGTTACTTCTTTTCCAGCTCGCCTTCGATGGCTTTGACGACCTCGGGCGATTCGGGCTTGGCCTTGGGTTCGAAGCGGGCCGCGACCTGTCCGGAGCGACCGATCAGGAATTTCTCGAAGTTCCACTTGATCGGGCCGGCGAACGAGGGATCGGTCTTGGGCGAGGTCAGGAAATCGTACAGCGGGGTGATGCCTTCGCCTTTGACCACAACTTTGGAGAACATCGGGAAGTCGACGCTGTAGGTCGATTTGCAGAACTGGGCGATCTCGGCGTTCGTGCCCGGCTCCTGCGCGCCAAACTCGTTGGCCGGAAATCCGAGGACGACGAAGCCCTTGTCCTGGTACTTCTTATAGAGCTCTTCCAGCCCCTTGTACTGCGGCGTGTTGCCGCACTGGCTGGCCACATTGACCACGAGAATGACCTTGCCCTTGTAGTTGGCCAGGTCGACCGGTTTGCCGTCGATGCTGGTGACTTTGAAATCGAGCGGGCTCTTGGCGTCTTCAGCCCGGGCCACGTTGATCGCGGCAACGAGCAAACCGAGCGAGGCGAGCACGACAAGCTTTTCCATGGTGTCCTCCTGGGAAGGCAAAAAGGGGTGGGGCGTTCAGGGGCAGAATTCAATCTTTGCCAGGGCCGGGCCGCGGGGAACCGGCGCCCGGCGCCGGAGAAATGCATCCGCTGCGCCGACCGGCCACGGCAACTCCTAAAGGCTATCGCTGCCCCAAGGCGTTGTCAAAGCGCGAGCCCCCCAGGGCAGGTTATGATATTCTCGCTCTGAAATCGTCCGCGCCGGATCATCGTCCAATGCTTGCGCCCCTGCAGCGCCGCTGCGAGTTCAAGCGGCCAATTCCCGGCCGCCCAATGCCCAGGGACAGTATGTTTTGTACTGGATGATCGCCGCCCGGCGGACGTGCTGGAATTTCGCCCTGGATCGGGCGATCGATTGGGCGCGGCGGCTCAGCCGGCCGCTCGTGGTGTTCGAGCCGCTCCGCGTGGCGTACCCCTGGGCCAGCGATCGGCTGCACCGGTTCGTGCTCGAAGGCATGCGCGACAACGCGCTACGGTCGGCAGCGTCGCCGGTGCATTACTATCCTTACGTGGAGCCGGCTGTCGACGCCGATAAGGGATTGCTCGCCGAACTGGCCGGACATGCTGCGGTCGTGGTGACGGACGATTATCCCTGCTTCTTCCTGCCGCGGATGGTTCGCTCGGCGGCGGCAAAGCTGCCCGTGCTGCTGGAAATGGTCGACTCGAACGGCCTCGTCCCGCTGCGGGCGACCGAGAAAGTCTTTCCCACGGCCTTTGCCTTTCGCCGCTATCTGCAGCGCGAGCTGGCCGACCATTTGACCGACGCCCCGCACGCTCGACCGCTTGCCCGACTCGATTTGCCGCGCCTGGCTCGGCTGCCGAAAGGGATTACCCAGCGCTGGCCGCCGGCGACCACTGCGCTGCTCGGGGCCCAGGCTGCCGCTTTGCGCCGACTGCCGATCGACCACGCCGTCGGCCCCGCTGCGTTTGGCGGAGGCACCACAGCGGCTCAGCGGTCGCTGCGAACATTTTTGCAAGGGCGCCTGGCTTGCTACGTCGCGGACCACAACGAGCCCGATCGGGACGCCGGCAGCGGGCTGTCGCCTTATCTGCATTTTGGCCATTTGTCGGCCCACGAGGCGTTTCACGCCGTCATGCGACACGAAGGCTGGACCCCGGACCGCTTGGCAGCGAAGGTGACGGGCAAACGCACGGGTTGGTGGGGAGTGAGCGCGGCGGCCGAGGCGTTTCTCGATCAGCTCGTGACCTGGCGCGAGCTGGGCTACAACATGGCTGCGCTGCGCCCGGATTTCGATCGTTACGAGTCGCTCCCCGACTGGGCGCAAAAGACCCTCGCCGAGCACGCCCACGACGCTCGGCCGACACGCTACAGCCTGGCCGAGCTGGAGCAGGCCCGAACCCATGACCGGCTGTGGAACGCGGCCCAGCGCCAACTGACCACCGAAGGGCGGCTGCACAATTATTTGCGGATGCTCTGGGGCAAGAAGATCCTCCAGTGGACCGCCTCGCCGCAAGAAGCGCTCGCGGTAATGGTCGAGCTGAACAACCGCTTTGCGGTCGACGGGCGCGATCCGAACTCTTACTCGGGCATTTTCTGGGTTCTGGGGCGCTACGACCGGCCCTGGGGGCCCGAGCGGCCGATCTTCGGCAAGATCCGCTACATGACCTCGGAGAACACGGCCCGCAAACTTTCCGTGGACGGATATTTGAAGAAATACGCACCGTGAAATGATGGCGTCGGCGGGGCCGGCTTGGCCGGAACTCGCTTGGATCCATCAACCGACTTGGATAGAATGGGGAGGAAGCCTGCCTGGCCCGCCACGATGAACCTCCTTGGCGAGCCGACCCGCGTTCCAGCCTCCACGCCCCGACGGTTGTATTGCGATGCGCACCGCTGCGCTGTTTGCCGCGTCGATCGTTTGCGCCGGCTGGCTGTGCGCGCCGGCGCTGCAGGCGGACGAAGCGGCTGCGGCCGGCTCATCTGCGGCTGGAGTGAAGCGGCTGCTGGCAAAGTATTGCCTCGACTGTCATAGCGGCAGCGAGCCCAAGGGGGATTTGCGGCTGGACGATTTCCGGGATGCCGCCAGCGTGGCAGCCGTCCCCAAGTTGTGGCTGGAAGTGGTCCGCCGGCTGCGCGACGAGGAAATGCCGCCCGAGGATAAGCCCCAGCCCACGGCGGACGAGCGGAATCGCCTGGCCGGCTGGATCGAAGGCCAGCTGGCCGCCGCCGAACGCAACGGTCCGCGCGAGCCGGGCCGGGTGACGCTTCGCCGGCTCAATCGGGTGGAATACAACAACACGATTCGCGACATGCTGGGCCTCGATTTCCACGGGGCCGACGATTTTCCCTCCGACGACGTGGGTTACGGTTTCGACAACATCGGCGACGTGCTCTCGCTGCCGCCTTTGCTGTTGGAAAAATACCTGGCTGCGGCTCAAACGATCGCCGATCTGGCGATCGTCACGCATCCGCAGCCCAAATCGCTGGTGAAAGTCGACGCCCGGCAAGCAGCCGGTCGATCGGGCGGACAGCCCTACAGCAACGCGGCCTGGCAGTTTCCGTCGAACGGCGAATTGTTCGTCAACAGCCGGACGCCGGCCGAGGGCACCTACCAATTCAAAGTGACCGCTTTCGGCCAGCAGGCCGGCGATGAGCCGGCCCAGATGTCGCTGCGGGTCGACGGCAACCAGATCGGCCTGGTCGACGTTCCGGCGGTGGAGCAGGCCCCGCAGGCCTACGCAGTCGAAACGAAGCTGCCTGCGGGCGACCACCGCTTTACCGTGGCGTTTGTGAACGACTATTACAATCCCAAGGAACCTAATCCGGCCAATCGCGACCGCAACCTGGTCGTGATCCAGGTCGAAGTCACCGGGCCGGTCGAATCAGTCCTCACGGACCTGCCGGCGGCGCATCGCCGCATCATTCCTCACGAGCCTGGTGCCGACGGGCGCCGCGAGTATGCCGGCGAAATCCTGGCCCGGGTGGCCAGCCGGGCATTTCGCCGGCCGGCCACGACTGCGGAAGTGGAACGCCTGGTCAAGCTTTACGAGTCGGCCGAGAGCCGGGATCACAACTTCGCTCAGGGAATCCAGCTGGCGCTGCAAGCAATTTTGGTTTCGCCGCATTTCTTGTTTCGCGTGGAGCTGGATCCGGAGTCGCTGCCCGCCGGCTCGATCCGGGCCTTGAGCGATTACGAGTTGGCCTCGCGGCTGTCGTATTTTCTTTGGAGCAGCATGCCCGACGACGAGCTGTTCGTCGCGGCCGCCGCCGGCACGCTCCATCAGCCGGCCGTCCTGACCGCCCAGGCCCGGCGGATGCTGGCCGACGCCAAGAGCCGGGCGCTGGTCGACAACTTTGCCGGCCAATGGCTGCAGCTGCGCAATCTGAAGAACTTTGCCCCCGATAAGAAGCTGTTTCCGGAGTTTGACGAATCCTTGCGCGCGGCGATGCGGGAAGAGACTGAGCAATGCGTGGCCGCTGTGATTCGCGAGGATCGCAGTGTGCTCGATTTGCTCGATGCGGATTACACCTTCGTCAACGAACGGCTGGCCCGGCACTATGGAATCGCGGATGTCCAAGGGGAGCAATTCCGCCGGGTTTCGCTATCGGGCGGACAGCGCGGGGGCGTGCTCACGCAGGCCAGCGTGCTGGCCGTCACGTCGAACCCGACGCGCACTTCACCCGTCAAACGGGGCAAGTGGGTGCTGGAGAATCTGCTGGGAGCGCCGCCTCCGCCGCCTCCGCCGGGTGTGCCCGAGTTGAAGGACAATCCCACTGGCCCGGCCGAGGGCTCGCTGCGGGCCCGGATGGAGCAGCACCGGGCCAAGGCCGAGTGCGCGGCCTGCCATAGCCGGATGGACCCGCTCGGCTTCGGCTTGGAGAACTACAATGCCATCGGAGCCTGGCGAACCCAGGACGGCCCGTTTGCGATCGATGCGTCGGGCACGCTGCCCGGCGGCAAGACCTTTAACGGGCCGGCCGAGCTAAAGCAGGTGCTCAAGGGCAAGCAGCAGCAATTCGTGCGCTGCCTGGCGGAAAAGATGCTCACCTATGCCTTGGGCCGCGGTGTGGAGGAGTATGATCGGCGGAGCGTTACGGATATCGTAGAAGCCAGCGGCAGCGAGCAATACCGGTTTTCCGCCCTGGTGGCGGCCGTGATCCAGACCGAGCCCTTTCTCAAGCGTCGAACCAGCGGAGAACAACCATGAACGGCTCGTGGCGCATTTCGCGGCGGACCGCTTTGCGCGGTTTAGGAACTTCGCTCGCGCTGCCTTGGCTGGAATCGCTGGTGCCCCGATCGGTCTGGGGCGCCGAACCGGCGGCGCAGGCGCCCGTGCGGATGGCGTTCGTTTACGTGCCGAACGGCGCCCACATGGCCGATTGGACGCCGGCCGCCACCGGCGACGCCTTTGAGTTGCCCTACATTCTCGAGCCGCTCCAGCCCTTTAAATCGAAGCTGACGGTCCACACCGGGCTGGCCTGCGACAAAGCCCGGCCCCACGGCGACGGCGGCGGCGACCACGCCCGATCGCTGGCGGCATTTCTCACCGGTTCGCAGGCCAAGAAGACGCACGGTGCGGATATCAAGGTCGGGATCTCGGTCGACCAGGTTGCCGCGCAGCAGATCGGCCAGCAGACGAAGTTTCCTTCGCTGGAATTGGGTTGCGAGGCGGGACCGCAAGCCGGCAACTGCGACTCGGGCTACAGCTGCGCCTATTCGGCCAATGTGTCCTGGCGGAGCGAATCGACCCCCAACGCCAAGGAGATCAATCCGCGGCTCGTTTTCGAGCGGCTCTTCGGCGACGGCTCGGCCGAGTCGGCCGCCAGCCAGGCCCAGCGGGCGGCGGATCGCAAGAGCATCCTGGATTTTGTGTTGGAAGACGCCCGCGACCTCGATCGCCGCCTGGCGCCGAAAGACCGGCGCAAGCTGGAAGAATACCTGGTGTCCGTGCGGGAAGTGGAAACCCGAATCACCCGCAGCGAGGCGCAGGCTCGGGACATCGCCCCGGCCCTGACCAGGCCCGAAGGTATTCCGGGGGATTATGGCCAGCACATCCGCCTGATGGCCGACCTGATGGTGCTGGCGTTCCAGTCGGATCAGACGCGCGTCGCCACGTTCGTCCTGGCGAACGAAGGGAGCAACCGCAGCTACGCTTTCATCGACGTGCCCGAGGGACACCACGACCTGTCGCATCATGGTCGCAACGCGGACAAGCAGCGGAAGATTCGCGAGATCAACCGTTTCCACATGACGCAGTTCGCCTACCTCCTGGAAAAGCTGCAAAGCGTGCGCGAAGGGGAGCGGACATTGCTGGAAAACTCGCTGATCCTCTACGGCAGCGGCATCTCCGACGGCGACCGGCACAATCACGACGATCTGCCGATCGTGCTGGCCGGCAGCGGCGGCGGCACGGTCCGCACCGGCCGCCACGTGCGCTACGACCGCGAAACCCCGATCAGCAACCTGTATCTGGCCATGCTCCAGCGCCAGGGCGTGCGCACGGAAAAGCTGGGGGACAGCGACGGCGTGCTGGACCTCGGCTGAGTCGCTGCGGCGGGGGGGCGCTCATTTCGGGCGCTCGCGCCGGTTGGTGTTCGCAGCCGGCCGCCAGCGGGCAGGCGGGGGGCACGTACCGGGTACGCGCTGGTCAATCGGGCCACTCGGCCTGCTACAATCACGCCGGGCAAGCCGGTCGGTCGCCGCTTGCCGCGAGGTTCTTTTCCGCCCCCTCCCCGACGATTGTCCTCCCTCGGACTGCCCGATTGCATGACGACGAGCGCGCAACTCGGATCGCCAAACTGCGTGAGGAGATCCGCTTTCACGATCGCCAGTATTACGTCCTCAGCGATCCGAAGATCAGCGATCTGGAATACGATCGACTGATGAGCGAGCTCATCGAGCTCGAAACCGCGCATCCCGAGCTGGTCACGCCCGACAGCCCGACCCAGCGCGTGGCGGGCGAGCCGGTCGGCGAACTGCCCCAGGTCGAGCATCAGGTGCCGATGCTGTCGATCGAGAACACCTACAACACGGAAGAGCTGTTTAAATTCGGAGCCCGGGTGGCGAAGCTGCTCCCCGGCGAAGCGATCGAGTGGGTCGTGGAGCTGAAGATCGACGGCGTGGCCGTGGGGGTGACGTACGAGAACGGATTGCTGGTCCGCGGCGCGACGCGCGGCAACGGCCGGACCGGCGACGACGTGACCCATAACGTCCGCACGCTGGAAGACGTGCCGCTGCGGCTCAGTGGCCAGGATTTTCCCCCGTCGCTCGAAGTGCGGGGCGAAGTCTATATGACCAACTCCGCCCTGGTGCAGCTCAATGAAGCGCAGCGCCTGCGGGGAGAGCCGCCGTATGCCAACCCGCGCAACTGCGCCGCCGGCAGCATTCGCTTGCTCGACCCGCGGCTATGCGCCCAGCGGCATTTGCGCTTGTTCTGCCACGGCGTGGGGCATGTCGTGGGCCTGAAGGCCGACAACCACATGGATTTCCTGGCCGAACTGGGCCGCTATGGGCTGGTGGCCACGCCGCATGTCGAATGTTTCCCCACGTTCGACGCCGCAGTGGCGCATTGCGAGGAGCTGGTCGAGCGGCTGCACGAGCTCGATTTTGAGGTCGATGGGCTGGTGCTCAAGGTCAACCGCTTCGATCAGCGCGAGCGGCTGGGCAGCACCAGCAAGAGCCCGCGCTGGGTCGTGGCCTACAAGTTCGAGAAATACGAGGCCACGACCCGGGTCCGCGAGATCCGCGTGCAAATCGGCAAGACCGGGGCCATCACGCCGGTGGCCGATTTGGAGCCGGTGGAATTGGCCGGCACCATCGTCAGCCGCGCCAGCCTGCACAATGCCGACGAGATCGAGCGCAAAGACGTGCGGATCGGCGACGTCGTCATCGTCGAGAAGGCGGGCAAGATCATCCCGCACATCGTGCGGGTGGAAAAGCACGAGCGCCTGGCGGACCTGCCCCCTTTCGTCTTTCCGACGCTCTGCCCGGAATGCCGCACGCCGCTGGTCAAAGACGAAGGGGGCGTCTACATCCGCTGTCCGAATTTCCAGTGCCCGGCCCAGCTCAAAGAACGCGTTCGCTACTTCGCCAGCCGCAACGCGATGGACATCGAAGGCCTGGGGGACAAACTAGTCGACCAGCTGGTCCAGACCGGCGCGGTGCGCAGCGTGGGAGACTTGTTTCGGCTGCGGCTCGACACGCTGGTCGAGCTGGAACGGATGGGGCAGAAGAGCTCGGAGAATCTGCTGGCCTCGATCGAGCAGGCGAAATCGCGCGGGCTGGCCCGGCTGCTCAATGCGCTGTCGATCCGGCACGTCGGCGCCCGCGTGGCGACCGTGCTGGCCGAAAACTTTGGCGACGTCGAGCAGCTCAGGCAGGCTACGGTCGAGCAGTTGGCCGAAACGCCGGAAATCGGCCCCATCATCGCCCAGAGTGTGCACGCTTTCTTAAGCGGCGAATTCGGCCGGCAAACCATCGACGACCTGCTGTCGGTCGGCGTGCAAATGACCGCCCCGCAGACGGCGCGGCCGGCCGCAGGCGGCAAGCTCGCGGGCAAGACGTTTGTCGTCACCGGAACTTTGGCCGGCTACTCGCGGGACGAAGCCCACGAGCTGATCGTCCAGCAGGGCGGCCGGCCCACGTCGAGCGTATCGAAAAACACCGACTACCTGGTGGCGGGCGAAAAGCCCGGCAGCAAGCTCGACAAGGCGCAAAAGCTGGGCGTAACGGTCCTCGACGAAGCAGCCTTCACGAAGCTGTTGGCCGAGTGAGTTGCCGGCAAACGCGGCCGCGCTCGATCGGCTGCATGATGAGCCGCGGGCCGGGCGGTTATTGATCGTACCGCAGGCCGGGCGGCTCGACGTTCGGCACAGGAGCCGTGGGGAGCGGGCCATAGGGGTTGGCCCCCGGGGGTCCGCCAGGGGCTGGTGCGCCGCCGCGGTTGGCGCCGGCGCCACGCTGCGCACCGCCATAGGGCGAGGCAGCGCCGCCATAGGGACTGGCCTGCATGCCGCCGATGGGCCGCGAGCTGCGCGTATAACCCCCGTACGGATCGAGGACGCCGGAAAAGCCTGAACGCCCCGTTCCGAAGCCCGAGCCGGGGCCAAATTCTCCACTCTCGAGCTGGCCGCGGCCGCCGGCGCGCCGGCCGGCGCCCCCGCCGCGGAACTCTCCGCCGGATGCTTCCTCTTCGAGTGCGGCTTCCTCGTCGAATTGATCCGACGGGACACCGGTCGCCCGCATCGTCGCTGCGCCGAAGGGATGCAAGGCACGCGGCGGCGGACCGAATTCCTGCCCGGTGTTTCCGGCGTTGTCACTTGACCCGCGCTGATGGCCTGGGTTGGGCTGCTGGGCCTGTTGTGTCGACCCGGGCTGCTGGGCGAGGCGCGGATCGTCGTCCTGCGGACCGGACGGTCGACGATTGGCGTCGGCCTTGAGCGTCTTGCGCGGGGCCCCGAGCCGTCGCGCCGCCAGCGCGCCGCGGTTGGCGGCGGAACTGGACTCGGACGGGCTGGGCAGAGCCAGGCCGCCGCCGGGTGCGAGCCCCGTCGCCACCGGCAGTCCGTATACGTCCTGGACGACCGGCCCGGCGTAGGTTGTGCCGATCTGTGCCGGATCTCCCTCGATCACGTCGTCTGCCGTGAGCAGATCCGCTGCGTGGGAATCGGCGCCGGGTCGGGCCGCGGATTTTCTGGGCGGGCGGCTGAGGATTTCGAGCGGATCGTCCGAAGGCTCGCGCTCCGACTCGCGCAGCGTCTTGCTTAGTTCGACCGCCGTAGGCGTGAGCTTTTGGCTATCGTCCGGCGGAGCGTACAAGTAGGCGCGCTGGTAGGCCGGATCAAGCAACTGGCCGGCCTTGTTGTCGTTATCGGCCAGTTCGAGGTCCCCCTGCTCCTTGCGAGCGTCGGTGCGCAGGTAGTAGTACTCGGGATTCTGCGGATTGAGCTTGATGGCGATGGAAAAGTCCGTGATCGCCGGCTCGAATTGCCTGACCCGGCAGAAGGCTCGTCCCCGCAGCACATAGGCCCGGACGTCGTCGGGCCGCTGGCTGATGGCCTCCGTGCAGGCCATGATGCACTCGGCCCACTGGCCGGCGGAAAACTTAACCCGGGCTTGCTCGAACGTGGTCGCCGGCGACGGGGCGCCGCAGCCTGCGACGATCGCCAATCCGGCCGCAGCAATCAGCGGAATCGCCAACGAGAGATGGGTGCGCCCGCGTGTCATGGAACCGCCTCGACGGGTCGTCGGCCGCGCGCAAATGCGTCAGCAGCCGTGCCTTTCATTGTATCCCCAGTTGTCCGGCTGGCAATGTTCGGGAGCGCCGGCACACCGGGGCGGGCGGGCCGGCGGCGGTCGCCAGGACCGGTCGTCCGCCTTATACTCAGGAGGCCCGTCGGCTTACGACGGATTTGCCGCCGGGCGGTCGGAACCGGGTTTTATCGGGCGAATTGATTCTCGTGAACGCAAGCGATCCCCTGGTTCAGGCCGACCAGCTCGAAGTGACCTACGCCGGATCGCTCAGGGCGCTGGCTGGCTTGAGTTTTGCCGTCGAACGCGGGGAATTCGTGGCCCTGGTGGGGCCCAGCGGCTGCGGCAAATCGACGTTGCTGCGCGCTGTCGCTGGACTTTTGACGCCCACGGCTGGCCGGCTGACCGTGGCCGGGCTGGCGCCAGCGGCGGCCCGGCTGCAAGCCACGCGAATGTCCTTCGTGTTTCAAGACGCCACGCTGCTCCCCTGTGCGCACGGTGGCCGACAACGCGGCCCTGCCGCTGGAAATCGCCCGGCAGCCCGCCCCAGGGCGGCGGGAGCGCGCGCGGCGTGCAATCGATCTCGTCGGTTTGGGGGACTTCGCGGTGCGCTATCCGGGACAGCTCTCGGGCGGAATGCGGATGCGCGTCTCGTTGGCGCGAGCCCTGGTGACCGAACCCCAGTTGTTGCTGCTGGACGAACCGTTCGGTGCGCTCGACGACATCACCCGGCATGCGCTCAACGAAGAACTGCTCGCCCTGTGGCAGGCGCATCGCTGGACGGCCCTGTTCGTTACCCACAACATCGCCGAAGCTGTGTTTCTCAGCCAGCGCGTCTTGGTGCTGACCGGCCGGCCAAGCCGGATCGTGGCCGACATTCCGATTCCGCTGCCGCTGCCCCGGACGCGGGAGCTGCGGGCCCAGGCCGAGTTCGCCCGCCTGACCGGCCGCGTCGCCGATGCCCTGGCCGGAGGTTCGACGTGAAACCTGTTGTCCGCTGGCTGCTGGTGGTCGGCTTGCCGCCCGTGGTGCTGTTCGGCCTGCTGCTGGTGGTCTGGCAGTTGGTCGTCGAACTGGCCCGGGTTTCGCCATTCTTGGTTCCGCCCCCGACACAGGTGTTGGCTGCGGCGCGCGATCACGGCGGCGAACTGCTGAGCGCCAGCGGTCGCACGGCCGCCGCGGCGCTGTGCGGTTTCGGCTTGAGTCTGGCGGCAGGCACGCTCGTGGGCATCGCGTTTTCGCAGTCGGCGATCGTCCGCCGCAGCGTTTACCCGTACGCCATCTTGCTGCAGACCGTGCCCAGCGTGGCCCTGGCGCCGCTGGTGATCCTGTGGTTTGGCCACGGCTTCGTCAGCGTGGTGGTCGTGGCTTTCGTCATCAGCCTGTTTCCGGTGATCACTAACAGCACGGCCGGCATGCTGGCTGTGGATCGCAACCTGGTGGAGTTGTTTCAGATGCTTAATGCCACGCGTTGGCAAGTGCTGTGGAAACTGCGCCTGCCGAATTCGATTCCGCAGATTATCACGGGCGCCAAAATCGCCTGCGGGTTGTCGGTGATCGGCGCGATCGTGGGCGAATTCTCGGCCGGCTACGGCACCGACCGCTACGGCCTGGGATACTTGATCACTCAGAATTCGAGCAAGCTGGATACCGACTACTTGTTCGCGGCGGTGATTGCGGCGATGCTGCTGGGCGTCGCGATCTTTGGCACGGTCAGCCTGCTGGGCGAACTGGTCCTGTGCCTCTGGCACGCGCCCGGCGAAGGCGCGCAGACGACGGTCGGGCGATGATTGCGGACGGCGCGGAACACAGCGAAGTCACTTTGAGAAAGAGCCTGCCCATGCGGCCGATGGTCCTAATTGCGCTGCTGGCGACCCTGGCCGGTTGTTCGCGGCCGGCGAGCGAGCCCCGCGCCGATGCGGCGCCTGGCGGGGCCGCTAGCGCGTCGCCAGCGAGCGTGACGTTGCTATTGAACTGGTATCCCGAGGCCGAGCATGGAGGCTTTTACGCGGCGCTCGTGCGGGGGTACTATCGCGAGGCGGGAATCGACGTCACGATTTTGCCCGGCGGCCCGAACACGCCGGTCATTCAAGAGCTGGCGACCGGTCGCGTGACGTTCGGCGTGGCCAATGCCGACAACGTGCTGACTGCTCGGGCCAAGCAGGCCCCGGTAGTTGCCGTGATGGCGGCGCTGCAGACCAGTCCGCGCTGCTTGATCGTGCACGAGCGGTCCGGCATCCAGGGGTTTGACGATCTGCACGACCTGACCCTCGCAGTCACCCCGGCGGCGGCATTCACCGCCTATTTACGGCACAAGTTGCCGCTGAATAACGTGCAGTTCGTGCCGTACTCGGGCCTGGAGCCGTTTCTGCGCGACGAGAAATTTGCCACCCAAGGCTACGTGTTCAGCGAGCCCTTCGTGGCCCGGGAAAAAGGCGGAGATCCGCGGGTGCTGATGCTCTCGGATCTGGGCTTCAATCCCTACACGAGCCTGCTGGTGACGACCGAGAGCGAGATTCGCGATCATGCCGAACTGGTGCGAAAGATGGTGGCCGCCAGCGTGCGCGGCTGGCAGGATTACCTCGCCGACCCGGAGCCGACCAGCGCGTACCTGCATGAGAAGAACCCCGCCATGGACCTGGCGTCGCTGACGTACGGCGCCCGGACCATTGCGCCGCTCGTGCGTCCGCCCGACGAACCTTCCGCAGCGATTGGGCAGATGACGCTAGCCCGCTGGCAGACGCTGCTGGAACAATTGGTCGCCTCCAAATGGCTCGACTCCGACAAGGTCGACGCGCGGGGGGCGTTTGACGACCAGTTCTTGCCTCAGCAGGATGCTCCTTGAACGGATTCCGCTTCGCCGGCGCCTCGACGCGCCGTAGCAGACGGTTTTGACAGCCGGCGGGTAACCGGCATACTTTCTGTCAGCCCGGTCGACGAGCCGTGGGTAGAACGAGCGCGAGATGGCCCATCATCATCATGGAGATTGCCACGGTCACCTGCCCGCGGGGCAATCCGGCTCTGCGCGCCGCCAGCACACCCGCCGCTTGACCGGAGTGCTGGTCCTGACCTTGGCCTACATGTTCGCCGAGGCGGTGGGGGGCTGGCTGACCGATTCGTTGGCGCTGCTGGCCGACGCCGGGCACATGCTCTCGGATGCCGCCGCCCTGGGACTGAGCCTGTTCGCCGCCTGGATCGCCCACCGTCCGCCCACGCCGCAGCACAGTTACGGCTATTATCGGGCCGAGATCCTGGCCGCCCTGGCGAACGGCGCCGCGCTGATCGCCGTTTCGATCGTGATCTTCATCGAAGCCGTCGAGCGGCTGGCTCACCCGCATCAGGTCGAGGGGCAGTGGATGATGGCCATTGCCTGCGGGGGTTTGGTCGTCAACGTGCTGGGGCTGTTGATCTTGCACAGCGGCCGCGCGGAAAATCTGAATCTGCAAGGGGCCTGGTTGCATCTGCTCACCGACGCCCTGGGGAGCGTTGCCGCGATCGTGGCCGGCCTGATGATCTGGGCACGCGGCTGGTACTGGGTCGATCCGGTCGCTTCGATCCTGATCGGCCTCTTGGTGATTTACTCTTCCTGGGATCTGCTCAAGGAAGCGATTGCGATCCTGATGGAAAGCACTCCCAAGCACCTCGACGTGGATGTCGTGCGCAGCGCCCTGGCCGAAGGTCCCGGCGTGCGCAGCGTGCACGATCTGCACATCTGGACGATCACGAGCGGCATGGTTTCGCTTTCGGCCCACGTGATCGTGGCCGACGACCAGTCACCGCAAACGTCGCTGCACACGCTGTCGCAAATGCTGCACGAGCGGTTCGGATTTCAGCACACGACGCTGCAAATCGAGACCGAAGGCCAGATCGCTTGCCGCACGCCCTACTAGTTCAATGCCAGCGCTACGGCAGTGCCAGGCGTGACGTGGCAAAATCTCGGCCGTGCGCTCGCCGGGCGGAATACCAGCGTTGGTCGGGGGCCGCGCCGCACCGTCACGAGTCCTGGCCGGCCCGGCCACGTTTGGTCGATGCCCCGGGGCCGCTTGCCCCGCGGCGCTTGCGGCGGGCCCGACTGATATACTGACTGAGAGGCGATTGCGGCGGGGCCGGAGACGCCTTGGGTTCCCTGGTTAGGCAGCGAGGTTGGGCGGAATGTTGACCAAGTGGCGCAATATCTGGCTTTCTTCCTGCTAATGGCCGCGGCGCAATCGGCCCTCGGGCAGGGCAAAACCGGCGAACCCTGGCGGGAGAAACTCTACGTCGATTGGCATTTGCTCAAGGTACCCCCCATTACGCCGTATACGGGGCCCTTCAGCGCCGAGGCCCGAGCATTCATCGGCCCAGTTTCTCCGGCTGTCGCCAAAGATTATTCCGACTGGCAACGATTGGGCACGTACAATCCAGCGCGCGATCCGCGCAAGATCAACCTCGCCTTCGAAGCCGCGGTGCTCGAAGACTGGCACCGGATGGGCTACAACACGGCCTACAAGGGCAATGCCTTTACGTTTCGCTCCGGCGCTGGCTCAAGCAACACGGCATGCTGGGCGCGATCGACCAGACCGTTTGGGCCACTCGCAGCGAACCGCCGCTGTCGTTCGACGGCAAGCCCGGGCCGCGGCAGAACGAAGCCTGCGGGAGCTTTTTCGTCCCGGAGAACTACGAGGCCGGCGTACAGTTGCTCACGAACTACGCGCGGAATTTCGGCGAGTCGGACATGCTCCAGGTCGGCGACGTGTTCGTTACGTCAAGCTGGGACGAGCTGGGCATGCGCACGCGGGCGATGATCGATTATCGGCCCCAGGCGATCGAAGAATACCGCCGCTATCTGCGCGACGTCTGGTTTCGTGACGAATCGCCCGATCGCGATACCAACGGCGACGGCAGCACCTACAACAGCTCTACCGGTTCAACCGCGACGGATTGGGACCAGGTCGTGCCGCCGCTGCTCGCGCCGCGCTTCTACGATTCCTTGCCGCCGGCGGCGGACAAATGGCAGCACCCGGGGGCCTACAAGCTCTGGATCGATTTTCACCGCTATTTCACGTTCGAGTTTTTTCGCCGCGTGAGTGACGCGGCCACCCGGCGCGGCGGCCGGCGGATCGAATGCTACCCGTTTCCGATCGCCTTCATCATGTGGCCGGGAATGAATTGCTTCATGGGCCTGAGCTGCTATTGGAACGCCCGGCTGAACCCGATCATCACCGTCGAGCAGTGCTGGCCCGACGCCCCGCCCATGCCGCTGGCCTATGCCCAGGGGGATCACCTGGTGCGCAAATTCCACAACCTGGTCATGGGCTGGAGCTGGTTCTTCTTCGGCGATGAGGCACAGGACATGTACGACGGCGAGGGGGACATCGAACGTGCCCTGGCTCGCATGATGGGGCATACCGCTGACGGCATTCACCACTGGCTCTATTCGCCGCTGTATCGCAGCCGGCACCCGAAGCAGCGCCAGCAGCTGGCGTATTGGCATAATTTCCTGGGCATGCATTACTCCACGTTCCTGGCCCGTTCCGCCCCGCCGCAGGCCGAGGTGGCGCTGCTTCTGCCCGATTGGTCGGGCTACTTCTACCGGATCTACAACTACCCGAAAATGGATTACGCCTATACGGCCGAAGCCCTGACCGAAGCCCAGATCCCCTACGAAATCCTGGCAGAGGAAGAACTCGAGCTGGAAGAAGACGTGCTCAAACGCTTCAAGGTCCTGTACGTCGTGGGAAGCGAGTGGACGACGCCCACGATTCGCCGGCGGATCGAGAAATTCATCGCCGCCGGCGGGCACGTGTTTGCCAACGGCGACTCGCTCTCGCTCGATATTCCCTCGGGCAAGCGCACCGACTTCCTGGCCGATTCATTCGGCGCCGGCCTGAACCGCAAGTACAAGGTGCCGTACTACCCGACCGTCGAAACTGCCGAAGAGGAGACCTGGTCGGCCGGTCTGACGGGGGCGGCCTCGCCGCTGACTTTTCAGCTGCACACCGTGCACAAGCCGCACGTTTATTCCGGGCTATGGCAGGAAGTGGGAGGGAAGGCGGTCCCCAACCAGGAGGCCTGGAAGAAAGTCGACGCGATGATGGCGGGCATGCCGCGCAAGGGTCGCGGCGACATGCCGCAATCGCCCCTCGATTTGCGCACTTTACCGAAAATCGACTTCGCCGGGCAGCTGGCCCCGCAGCCGTTGGAGTCGCATCACGAGATCGTTACGGCCAAGGTCGTGCGCGGCAAGCCGATCGCCTGGTATCAAAAGAACGTCTGCGGCATCGAGACCGAGCGCACCGTCTGGCTGGGGTTCCGCCCCGGCATGAGCCTGCACGCCCTGGCCCCGCGGATGTCGATGTCGCGCACCATGGAGCCGTGCAACCCCTTCTTGGCCACGGTCTCCAACGACTACGCCACCCACAAGGGCTACGTCGATTTGCTGGCCTATGCGGCCCGCCGGGCTGGCGTGCATCCCCTGGTGACCCTGCGCAACAAGGGGGAAGTCCCCTGCAATCTGGAAGTGTTGCCGCGCGTCGACCGCAAGGGAAACCTGCTGGTCGTCGTTGCCAATCACGACCGGACGCAAACTTCGTACGACGTAACGGTCGATCCGGCCAGCCTGCGTTCCAAGTCGATCGCGCCGGGCGCGGTGGCTTGGGACGTGCTGCGGGCAAAAGCCTTGAATCAATCGGCGCCGGGCAAGTTCCGCCTCGAGGTGCCGGCGTTTCGAGTGGCAGTGTTTTTTCTTGGCTCGGCGGAAGTTTTGGAACCGGTCAAGACGGCCCAGGCCCGGCTCGATGCCCTGGATCTGGGGGTGCCGGAATACTTCCAAAAACATCCCGAGTTGAACAAAGACCCGTTCAACACGCCGATTCCGCCGAATTGATCCGCATCGGGTCGGCAAGGGAAGCGTTTGGCGGCGAGAAGCGTCCGACGCAGCGCCAAAATTGCCCGTTTGGCAGCCAACTGCCCGCGGCTGCTCGGCGCGTGCGCCGTGGCAGCCGCGTTGGGCGTTGCTGGAAGGGCGTTACTGGCAGGGCGTTACTGGGCCAGGGTTGATTCCAGATCGGCCAGTTGGCGTTTCTCTTCTTCCGTCAGCCGCCCCGCGTCGGGCCGCAAGCGGCGGAAGGTTTGCAACTGCTCACGGGCCTGGGCCTTGTTGCCCGCGTCGCGATAGGCCAGCGACAGATGCAGATACGATGTCGCGTTGACGCCGGGCGACTTCGTGGCCTGCTTGAGGGTATCGACGGCCAGGGCGGCATTGCCCTGCCGGAACAGAATCATGCCCTTGGTGTCGAGCACTTCGGGATTGCGGCCGAGTTGCTCGATGGCTTTGTCGACCAGCTTGAGGGCCTCCTCGCAACCCTCGGGCCGCTCCGAGAGCATCCAGGCCAGGTTGTTCGCGGCGATCCCGTTGTCGGGATTCAGTTCGAGCAGGCGGCGGTAATGTCGTTCGGAGTCCTCGCGACGGCCTTGAGCTTTGCGCAGCTGGGCCAACATGAACAACAAGCCGGGTTCGTCCGGATGGGCGTCCAGCGCCGTATTGAGCAGCTTCTCGGCGGCGGCCGATTGCTGCTTGACGGTGTCGTACTTGAGCATCAATTTCGCCAGTTGCAGCGCGGGGAGCGACGACGCGTCGGTCGCCGCGGCGGCCGAAAACAATTCGACCGCTTCCTTGGTCTTCTTCTGGCTGAAGAGCCAGTCGGCCAAAACGGCGTAGTACTGGGGGTCGGCCGCGTACAGCTCGCGATACGTGGCGTCGGCCGCTTTGGTGCTGCCCAGTGCGGCATACAGGGCCGCACAACCTTGCAGCAGCGAGCTCTTCTGGTTGGGGGCGCTCAACACCGCCAATTGCCGCCGCTTGTATTTGTCGAGCAGCGGCACGATCTCGTCGGTGCGATTACTCGCCTTGAGCCACTGGGCGTGCAATTGCGCGGCGGCGAAGCTCTCGGGGGCGGCCGCTTCCAGCCGGCCGATCCAGGTCTCGGCTTCATCCAGGTCGCCGTTGCGGAGCAGGAACTCGATCATCCGCACGATGCTCACCGGTTCAGACTTCTCCTGGCCGGCGAGCCGGCTGAGCAATTCCTTGGCGGCAGGCAGGTTCTTGTCTATCTCGTTGAGCTGGGCGAGTGTCAGCAGATCATCCGGTGTCGCTTGCTTCGGATCGGCCACCAGTTCTTCCAGCAGCTTCCGGGCCTGGGCCCGCTGTTGCTCGCCGCCGTTGCGAAATAGAACTCGGATCTGAATCCGCCGATCGGCCGCACTGGGTGCAGCGCCGCCGGCCGGGCTGGCCACCAGGGCCCAGGCCTCTTTCCAGCGTGCTTCGCCCGACGAGGCAAGGATCAACGCCAGGCTATTACGGGCGTTTTGGGCTTTGGGCGAGAGCTCGATCACCCGCCGCAGGCATTGCTCGGCCAGCGACTGGTCGCGCGTCTCGAAAAAAATCGCGGCGCGCATCTGGATGTTCGCGTCATCGCTCGCCGCACTGGCGGCGTCGCGATAATAGCGGGCGGCGCCGGTCATGTCGCCGGAGATTTCGTGGGCCTGGGCCCAAACAAACGGCTGCTGGGCACCGGAGAGCCTGAGGATCTGTTCCATTTTCTTGACCGTGGAGCGGGCCTTCTCGATGTCGCCGCTCTGGCTGTAATAGGCGATCAGCGAAAGCCAGGTGCGCACTTCCTGGGTTCCCTTGCGAACCGCATTCTTGAAGGCCGCTTCGGCTTCCTTGGGCCGCTTGGCAGCCATCGTCGCGCGGCCCAGCCACCAATAGGCGGTCGCGTCGTCGGGCCGGGATTTGACTCCTTCTTCGGCCAGGCGTATGGCCCGGTCGAAATCGCGGTCGGCGAGCGACATCGCGATCACCGTACCGGCCAGGTCCTGGCCGCCGGGGGCGCTGCCCAATTCGCCCAGCCGTCCGAGCAACTGTTCGGCGTCGGCCATGCGGCCCTGCTGATACAGCAGTGCGATCAGCTGCTGCACGACCGCCGGCTGCCGCGCGCCCAGGTCGACCGCCCGCGTGAGTTGCTCGGCCGCCAGCCGGGCGTTGCCCTGCCGCTGGGCAATATCGGCAGCCAGTAAATGGACGGGCACCCAGGTGGGGCGCAGGCCTTCGAGCTGGCTCTGCAACTGGGCCGCCTTTACGAACGAGTCGTCGTGGGCGTCCTGCGATTCGCTCAGCAGACGCCGCGCTTGAACGAAGCGCCAGAGCGAACCATCAGGACCTTCGAGGTTGCGCAGCTGCTTTTCGAATTTGAGCGTGTCTTCCTTGTTGCCCATCTCGAAGGCGAAGCTGCAGAGCTGGAAGGTGAATTGCACGTCGTTGGGAGCGCGCTCAGCCAGCTTGACGAACTCTTCGTAGGCCGCCTTGCGATCCTTCATTTGCGGCAGCAGCTGGCCGAGCCGCTCGAGCACCTCGGGAAGCTCGGGAAGTTCGGAAAGGCGGCCTTCCGGCGCCGTATCGAGCTGGGCACGCAGCTCCTTGATCGCCTTTTCGAATTCGCCGCGCCGCGACAGCAGGTCGACGTGCAGCCGCACCGCCGGCCAGCTGGGCCCGATGACTTTGCGAAACTTCTCGGCGGCCCGCTCGGCCTTGTCGTATTGGCCCGCCTGCTGGTAGGCGATGGCCAGGGCCCCCAGCGCGGTTTCGGTTTGCCCCTTGGCCGGTTCGGCGGCAACGACTTCTTCCAGCATGTGCAAGGCGCCGGGAGCATCCCCTTTCGCCCGGGCCACTGACGCTTCAAGCAGCTTGACGGTCAGCGCGCCTGGCAGGGCGTCTCGGCATTCGGCCAGGGCCTGATCGACCAGGGCCCAGCTGCGCTCGCCGGCTGGCAGTTCGGTTTGTTGGGCCATGAGCACCCGGGCGTAGTTCAATTTGTACTGCGGTGGGCACTCGGGTCGTTGCGTCGCCCGCAGGAAGCGCTGCGCGGCCAATTCGACGCGCCCGGCGTGTTCCCAGGCATCGGCGGCGGCCAGCCACTCGCGCAGCGGAGCAGAACTGGTCTTGGAGGCGGCGTCGAAGGCGCTGGCCGCCTGGTCCCATTCCAAGAGTCCGGCGTAGCAATTGCCCCGGATGAACTCCAGTTCGGACTGCAAATTCGCGCCGCCCGGGCCGTTCAGGTTGACCGCCTTGAGCACGGCCAGGGCCTCCGAAAACTCACGGCGCTGCATGTGCCATTTGCAGCGGAGCATGCGCATTTCGTTGGCCAGCGGGCTGGCCGCTGCACCGGCCGCTTTGCTGTTGGACAGTTCGCTTTCGAGGGCTGCGAGCGGTTTTTCGGCTTCCGCCAGGCGGCGCCAATAAATCAGGGCCCGGGCCAGGCGGACGTTGAGCGCGAGCGTGGCGTTTTCAGCCTTATCCAAACCGTCGTGCCAGGCCTTCAGGGCTTCCTCCTGGTCGCCAGCCTCGGCATAGGCGACACCCAATCCGGAGTAGCCCAGAGGGTTGGTCGGCGCCACGTCGATCGCCTGGCGGAAGTAGCCGACAGCTTCCTTGGTGTCTTTTTTCACCAAAGCACTGGAGCCGGCCGCCAGCAGCAGCTGGAAGTTCTCCGGCATTTTGGCCATTCCTTCGGACAAATTGTAGTCGGCGCGATCCGTTCGGTAGACGCTGTCATATTGATTGCGGGCCAATAGAGCGTTTGGATTCTGCGGCGACGCGGCCACCATGTCGTCGATCACTTTGTCGGCGGCGATGGCGTGTTCTTCCGAGGCGGGTTTGCCGAAATGCTCGCGGTGCGTCGTGGCCAGCGCGTAGGAGAGCTTTACGTCGCCCGGATTCTTTTCCAGCGCAGTCTTGCAGGCTTGCTCGACTTCTTCGGGCGTGACGCGATTGTCGGGCCCCAGCTGCGTGTATAGTGCCAGGGCAAGCGCCAGGACGCCTTGGCCACGGCTTCGTTCATTTCGATTAGTTTGCGCGCCAGGGCTTCGGTTTCCTTGAATCGGCCCAATTCGACCAACAGCTCCAAGCGCCGTTCGAGCAATTCGTTCTGTTCGGGGGCCAGGATCGCGGCCTGGTCGTACAGCGAGAGCAGATGGACCTTGTCGGCCGGCTCGACGGCGACTTTGTCGAACGTCTTGGCCAGCCGCACGCGCGCATCGACGTCCTTGGGACTTAGCTGCAAAAAGAGCGTCAGGTTCGTGACCACTTCCTGCCAATCCTCTTCCTTCTCGGCTGCGTCGGCCTTGGCAAGGTAATTGGTCGCGTTGCGGGCGAGATTCCAGCTCCGCGCTCCGAAGCCGCCCCCGATCAAAAGCACCAGCACCAAGACCGAGCCCAACATCCAGCGCACGTTGAGAGGAATTCGGCTCCAGCGAGACTCGCGGGGCGAACGCTTGGCGGCGGGTTTGGCAGCCGGAGTGGGACCCGGTGCGGGCGATTGTGTCGTTGTCATGGAGCTACCGAATCGAGACTGGGCGAATCGAGACTGGGCGAATCGAGACTGGGCGAATCAGATTGAGGTGCGCTGGCGGGGCCCAAAATGCGCCCCAAATAGGCCGAAAACAAGGCAATCATGACCAAGGCCAGCGGCATTTGAATCACATAGCCGGCCCAGTCATGCGCCAATTTGTGTGCCTCTTCGCTTTCGGTCAGCGTCATCAGGACGCCGGTCGCCGCGATGCGAAAGGCGTTCGATAGCACGGCAATCGGAAGCACGCTGAGCAGCAGCAGGGCCTTGTGCAGAAGCGGCCGCGACACGATCAACGTATAGGCCACCACCGTGGCCGACATCGTCATCAGCAGATTCATTCCGCTGCAGGCGTCCACAATTTCCAGGCGGATGCTGCCGATCTTGAGCGTCGTGCCTTGGGTCACCGCCGGCAATCCGATGACTTGCAGGAGCCAGGAGGCGATTTCTGCCGAGAAGCCCTTGAGCGGCACGCTCAACATCTGCTCGGCCGAATTGGGAAGTGGAATCATGAAGAGCAGGAAAAAAATCGAGGGACCCGCCCATTGCAGCGCCCCCCAACCCCCGGCCGTCAGAAAGATGCCCGCCAGGCACGGCACCAGCGATAGTGGATGCAAACCCAGAACCAGATACCGCTCGCCCACGAGCCGCATCGCCAGTGCGAAGGCGATCAGCAGCAGGCCCCAAGCGCTCCCCGTCCACTTCCGCGGGTCGTAATTTTCGCTCCGCAGCCAGAGCAAGAACACCGATATGACCGGCACGATATAGCCATGCGAATGCTCGGATTCGGCCGACCAGCGGGCCTCGAGCCGAACCAACGTGGACCAATAAGCCCAGAGCGTGATTCCGGCCACGCCGGCGATTACGAGCATCCGCTCCGGGGACATTTTCCAAAGCGACCAATCGGTTCCGGCAAGCTGCGGCTTAGTCGGGCTCGCGCCGCCGGAAGCGTTGGTCTGATCCGCCCCAGCAGGGGACGTCCCGGCGACTACGCCGGGCACGACGGCCGTGCCGTTTGCGGCCGAAACAGCGCGATCGGTGGCTGTATCCGGCTGTGGCACGTCGCTGGTTGAGGCGGTCGAGAGCATGCTCGGGAAGCAGTCTGGCAACAGGAGAATTGCTCTACGAAGGGCAGCTGGCGGAGCGAAGATCGAGCGCTCTGGTCGAAAGCGGACCCAGCCGACGCCGGACCTTCAGTATATATGAAAAAGGGTTATGGAAAAGTACCTGGCACCCATCTGTAAGCGGTTCGCAGGGCATCGAATCGCGCGGGCGAGGCTAACGAATCGTTAGACTCAGCTTGAATTTACGTGACCAAGGCAATTATTTTGATTTGCCTTTAAATTCTGATTGTCGGGGTTGTGCCCGGGATGACCATTCGGTCAGCTCTTCCGACAGCCGCTGATAGGTCCCCTGCTCCAGGGGATGAATGGCCGAGAGGTTCAGCCCGAGCTGGCGCGCTTCGTCCATCGCGGCCTTAGCGCGTTTGATGTCTCGCTTGGCGGTCCAGAGCTGGGCCAGGTGAAAGTGGACGCTGCCCGAGGGTAGATCCGCGAGCGCATTTTCCAGATCCTCCTGGGCGGGCTGCAGACGGCCCGCGGCCAGTTCGATGGTTCCCCGGAGCTCAAGCAATTCTGCCGACGGCCCGGCGGCCTGGACGGCCTGGTTGACGAGGTTCAAAGCCTCGTCCTGCTGCCCGTCAGCCAAGGCGCGGACCAGCGCCAGGTTCTCGAGCGCCTGGAGGTGCCGCGGTTCGGCGTTGAGCGTGCGGCGATATAGCGCCTCCGCTTGCCGGTAATCACCTGCCAGGCTGGCGAGGAGGGCCTGACTGATCCATACCGGCGGCGCGCCGCTGTTTCGTTCGACCTGGTCCAGCGCGGCACGAATCCGTGAAAGCTGAGGCACGGTTAGTTGCGTGGAATGGACCAGCCGATCGATCGCGGCCGAAATCGCTGACGGAGCGGCACTGCCGCACGCTTGCTCGAAAACGTCGATCGCGGCGTCCGTTTGCCCGAGCCGGCAGAGCAGGGGGGCCAGTCGCAATCCGGCGACCGGCTCAGTCGCCGTCCAGTGGCGCAAGGCCGCTTCGGCCTTGCTGGAAAGCAGGACGCGAATGTCGGCCGCCTGGCCCGGACGGTTTGCCGCCTCGTCACAGATTTCCGCCACCACGCCCAGTCGCTGAAAGTGCAGTGCGGGCTCGTTCGCATCCTGCACCCAGTGGTCCATGGCCTGCACGGCGGCGGCGGCTTTGCCAGCCGTCAGCAGCAGGCGTACCTTGAGGCGGAGCGTGCGATCGGCCTCGGGTTCAAGTTGCTCCAGGCGTTGCAACGTGTCGGTCGCCTCGTCCCTATCGCCGCCAGCCAGCAAGCATTCGAGGTAACCCGCCAGGAGTGAGGCCGGCGCCTGGCCGACGATCAGGTGTTGCATTTCGCGCTTCGCTCGGGGCCAATCCCCCTCGGCGCGATAGAGCTCGGCCAGGAGCGATCGATCTTCGCTGGAGCTCGCCCCTTGCCGCTCGAGTCGGGTAAGGATCTCCAGGGCCTGGCGACGGGCGCGTCCGCCGCCGCGCTTGGCAAGAATTTGGGCTTTTTCGCGGCGGTCTTCGTCGCTGACGACCGGCAGGCTCAAATTCGTCTCGATCAACTCGAGCGCCTGACTGCAACTGTCATAATCGCCGGAAGTCGCCAGATTTCGCGCAGCTTGCGCCGCGCCCACGCCGACCTGCCGCTGTCCAGGTCCGGGATCTTGAGCAGTCGCCGCAGCATGGGCGTGGCTCGCGCCGTTTGACCGCTGCGCAAATAGAACGCAGTCGTTTCGGCGAGCGCGGCGGGATCGGGAGTCGTGGATTGACAGGCCAACTCGTATTGCCGCTGGGCCTTGTCGGTCAGTTCGGCTGCCTCGTAGCAGCGGGCTGCCGTCAATGCCCGCCGCGCAGGCGGAACGCGCTGCCCGGCTTCGGCGACGAGCGCGTCGACAGGCAAAGTGCGTCCGTCCAGCCGCGTGCATCGGGCCAACGCGACCCAAGCGTCTTCATTGGCAGGCTCGCGGTCGATAGCTCTGCGTAGCGCCTTTTCAGCCTGGGCGTCGCGGTGCAGACGAGTCAGCAATTGGCCAAGCCAGACGCAATCGTCGCTGGTTCGGGCCTCGGTTTCGGCCTGCCGTACCAGATCGGCGAGACGAAGGTTGTTGATGACACTCTGCGACATCTCGGCGGCCTGCCGGGCCAGGGCGGCCGTAAAAGGCAAGCCGCGATCGTCGAAATCGTTTAGCAACTGATCGGCTTGGGTAAACCGGCTTTCACGCATCGAAAGCTGAACGGCTTGGCGGAGGGTGCCTGCTGAATGGTCGCCTAATTCGATCGCTCGACGGAGATGTTGCAGGGCGGCGGCCGAATTGCCTTCGCGGACGTCGAATTCGGCCTCGATGCGGGGAAATCGCCAGCAGGCAGGCCAGCGCGATTGGGACTCGCCCAGCAGCCGCCATGCGGAAGCGAAGGTTCCAGGCTGCATCGAGTCGCTACGAATGAGCAGCCCCAAGGCCTCGGCATAGCGGCCCAGCATTGTCGGATTGGCCGCGTCCGGCGCGCCAAGCTGCCGCAGCACTTTGTCGAGCGCAGCGGGCGTTTCGGAACCCCGCGCTGCGTCCAGCAGCAGCCAGCGGATTGCCGTATTCTGCGGTTCGCTCGCGGCCACAAACGACGCCAGACGCCACGCGTCCGATAGGTTTCCGATGGATTGGTGGAGCTCAGCCAGCTCGGCCAGCAGTTGCCGATGCTCGGCCGCCGTCCCCTCGGCCCCGGTTTTCTCGAGCGCGATCAGCAACGTTTTCGCACCCGGTCCGTTTTGGGCGACGAGCAACCGGGCCCGCGCTCGCCGCAAGTCCGCCTGGTCGCCGCAGGCTTGCCCGGCGTCGGCGAGCAGTTCTTCTGCCTTTGACCAATCCCCCTGGCGCAGGCTCAGATCGACGGAAGCCGCCCAGGCCGCGGCATCTGGCGGATGGGCCCGGCGCGCGGCCGCCAGCGATTCAGCTGCGGCTTCGACATGGCCCTGAGCCAGGTCCGCTTCGGCCTTGAGGATGGCCCAACCGACGCCAGCTGGAGGATTCTCGGGTACGGCGTTCAGGATTGTCGCAACTTCGTTCCACTCGCGTTGGTTTTCCGGCCGAGACAGATTGCGCAGAATCAGCAGGCGGGCCAGCGTCTGGGCCGCATCGAACGGCGAGCTGCGGCGGCGCGCCAGCTGGCGGTAGATGTCGATTGCCTCGTCATGGCGGCCAGCCGATTCGAGCGCGGCGGCCAGGCTCAGTCGGGCCTCCGGCCAGTCTGGATTCCGCTCGACAAGTTGACGATACGTGTCCAAAGCCAGTTCGAGGTTCCCCAAGATCATGTAACATTGGGCAATCGATCGATCGCACCGCCGCGCCAGCTCAGGGCCCAACCCAATGGCCTGGCGGGCGAGGGCGAACCGCTCGGCAGCCGCCAGCCACTCGTGTCGGCCGAGCAGGACCTGCACTTCGAGGTAACACAACCGGGCCGACGGATACGCTGCCCGTTGTAGCTGGTCGATGATCGCTGTGGCCCGGGCATCGTCGCCAACTTGGGTCAGCGCGTCGGCCTTGGCCCAGAGAATTTCGGGGTGGCTGGGCAGAAACGCAATTGCCCGATCGGCTTCGGCCAGGGCCGCCTGCGGATCGGCGGCTTGCAGCTCCAATTGGATCCGGGCCAGGCAGACTGCGGAGTTCTGCGGCGCCAGCTCGGCCGCCAGTTGCAAATGCTCACGCGCCCGGTGCGGGTCGTCCTCCGCTTGAGCCTGCGCAGCGGCCGCCAACAGCGTGGCGACGTCGTGCGGAGCACACTCCAGCGCGCGGTCCATGTCCTGCCGGGCGGCCACCAGATCGCCACCGCGCCGCCGAACGGCACTCCGCACCAAATAAGCGTCCGCCGAACGCGGATGGGCGGCAGTCATGACGTCCAGTGGCTCGATTGCTGCGGCAAGCGTCCGTGGCGGCTCGACCGGCAGCGAGCTGAGCAGTTCATAGAGTTCGAGATGCTCGGGTGTTGACGCCAGGGCGATTTGCAGCGTTTGTGCAGCCTGGACGGAATCGCCGGCTCCCGCCTGGCAGCGGGCCAAAAGCGCGGCCAATTCCGGGTCGTGCGGCTGTTGCTCGCGCAGACGGTCGAGCTGCTGCCGGGCTTCGCCGAACCGCTCAAGCGACACGAGGGTGCGGGCAAGTTCCCGGCGCAGTTCCTGCCGATCGGGATCGCCCCGCAAGGCGGTCTCGAATGCCACGAGCGCCGCCTCCTGGCCGCCAGGCACGCGCATCCAGATCCGGCCCACGTGCGCTTGCGAGTTCATATCGCCCGGCGCGAACTTCAGATAGCGCTCGAGCGTCGCCGCCGACTCGCTGTATTGCTCCTGTGCTTCGAGCTGGGCAGACTGCCGCAACAAGTTGTCCGCCAGCCGCTGGGTCTGGCGATCGTGCCAATACCGAGCACCGGCGCCGAGCAGGGCGATCGTGACGCCGGCCAGGGCAACGAAGCGAACGTTGATCCGACACGTCGATTGCAGAGGATACACGCGCTAAGACCCGTCGTTCGAGTCGGACATCCGGAAAAAGTGGCCGGTTCGGCGAGCACACAGCAAGCTCGCGCAGCTATAATCGCCAGGAGGCCGATTGCCAGACATTGCCGCAGCAAGAAAATGCCCAGCGCGAAGAGTGAGCCCACAAACGTCGCCGCATCGGGGACCGCGCCAGCCACAGTGCCAAGCCGCCGTCGCCGGATCAAAGCGTCGATTGCGGTCTTGCTGCTGCTGGGGCTCGTGGCGATCGTCTATCAGTACCTGGGGCGCCGCGAGCCTACGGGCCCGATCGAGATTTTTTCCGGCGTCACCTACACTTGCGAGCGATTGAGCGACGTGAAGGACGCCAGCGGCCTGTGTTACTTGGTGCGCGTCGATCTCGCGCACGCCCGGCATCGAGCTCTACACCACGCCGCTCGATCCGCAGGCCGTGGCCGACGGATATCAATACAAACTCGACTCCGCCGAGGTCGTCGTGCGGCGCGAGCATCTGGCCGCCTGCCTCAACGGAGTGTTGTTTTCGAGCCCCTCGCGCTGGCTGCGCCGAGCCGGCGAGCCGGCCCGAGGCAGCGAGCTGGTGATTGCCGACGGCGTGGCGAGCCACGTCGACGAGAATAACCATCTGGTCTGGTTCGATAAGGATTTGGCGCCGCACGTTGAGCTCCGCCGGACGCCGCGGCCCGAGGCGCTGCGTGACGCCCGCTGGGGGATCGCCGGGCAAGTGCTGGTGTTGCAAGGGGGCGTGCCGACGCGTCAGGGGGATCAAATCATCGACCGGCAAACGATGTTGGGCATCGACGAAGCGAAGCATCTGGTGTGGCTTGCCGCTTTCGAGAAAGCGTCGAGCAACGCAGCCGCCGAAGTTCTGGCCCGGCATGGCGTGCAAGCCGCGATCCGCCTGGATGGCGGCGATTCGAGCACTCTGGTAATCGGCGAAGGGGCCCGGGATCTTCGTTCCGGACCGGTGCTGGGCGCCTGGCGCAATTCGGCGACGTTCTTCGGCGTCCGCGCCCGCGCACTGCCAGAGAAGTGAACTCTGCCCGACTGCCTGCCGCTTAGACCTTGGTGATGATGCACATTTGCGACCAGAAGTGCACGCTCAGCACGTTGCCGTTGCGGTGATCCATTTGCTTTACATACTCCAGGATGAAGCGATCGAAGTCCGCGCGATCGTTATTCAATTCGTCGGGTTTTGAATTGTATTTCATGCCGGGCCAGGTTTGGCTCACGTTGAGCTCCTTTTCCAGCTGGCGGTACGACTGCTTCAAGTCTTCGATGACGTATATCCCGCCGGACTTGAGCCGATGATGGAACAAGAACTCGAACGAAGCGATGATATGTTCATTGATGTGACTGCCGTCGTCGATGATGATGTCGAATTCGGGCGCACCGGGAAAGCAATGCGCCAAAAATTCTTCGTCATCCTGGCTGCCGATTGCAACGGCGATCCGGTCCTCGACGATTTCGGCGCAGTTAGGGTCAATATCGATCCCGTAGATCCGCCCCTTGGGAAAATACTCTTTCCAGGTTCTGAGCGAGCAACCCTCGCGGACCCCGATTTCGACCAGTGCGACGTCGCGATCTCGCAAACTGCGGAAGTACGTTTCGTACACATCGAGGTACGACAGCTGAAACGTGTGCTGGAGATCGCATTTGTCCGTGCCGAAATGCTTGCCGATATCGCCGAGCGTCCGCGACCCGGTCAATCCTTGCCCGGCGTAGGCCAGGAATTGCAGCGGGTGCTTTACGATGTGCTTAAGCTGTCGCCCACGGTGGACGTTCTTCTCCGCGAGGCGGCTTTTGAGCCACTCTTCCGCGCGGTCTAATGCTTGCCAGACCATTTCATTTCCTTTCCAAATTCTTAACGTCGCGCTGCTTTTGCCAGGGGCACGCAGGCTTCGAGCTGCTCAAGTAGCCAGGGCGACGGCAGGTAGTTCGGCACACGCCCGATAACTGGCCAGGATTTCGGGCGCCCTTTGAGACCACAGAAAGGCCTTGCCGGCGATCCGGGCCCGATCGCGCAGCGGCTGGAGGCGCTGGTCCGGCGGCGGCCACCTCAGCGATGGCCTGCGCCAGCGCCGGCGCGCTGTCTGGATCGACCAACAGACCGGTTTCCCGATCCCGGATTTGTTCGGGCAGGCCCCCGGCTCTGGCTCCCAAGACCAGGGCGCCGGCGTTCAAGCCTTCGATCGCCACGACCGGACAGGGGTCGTAGCGCGACGGCACGACAAGCACGTCGACTTCGGCCATGAGCGATCGGGCGTCGGCGTTGCTCCGCTTGCCGAGGAATTCGACCGGCAGCGAATCGCGCGTTGCTCTGAGGCGCAGGGGGTGCTGCGGATCGATCTGGCCCACGACGGACAACCGCAGGTCCAGACCCGGTTTCGCGCGGCACAAGGCGACGGCATCCAATAGCAGGTCCAGGCCTTTGTCGCGGGTCGTTCGCCCCACGTACAAGAGTTCCAGCCGCCCCGGCACCCGGTCTTTGAGCCCGCCAGCTGCGGGCACGAAAGGGTCGATCGCCGTGTGCTGAACGATGATTTTGTCAGCCGGAATGCCAAGCTCGACCCACTGATCCTTGACGGCCTGACTCACGGCGACCACGCGCCGTGCGCCATCGGCGCCACGCCAACTCGACCAGTGATAGAATCTGCCGACCTCCCAGCGGACGTCCGAAAACGGGGTCGCGAAGCGGGCCGAATGCGAAACGAACAAGTACGGAGGCCCGCCTCGGCGCGTCCAGGCACGCATTACAGGCCCGGCGCCGCCCGCGTGCAGATCGATCAGGTCGAACGGGTCGCGGGCGTGGACTTCGCGCATCGTGCGCAAAAGTTGCCGGCTGGCCGTGTACTCCGAGACGGCGATGCTGAATTTGTCGATGCCGGAAAACACGTGTGTCGCAACGTGCGGCCAGGGGTGCACTTCAGGCGCCGGCTGCTTGGAAAACAGCGTGTAACGGACAGGTCCATCAGGCATCCCGAGATTGGCGATTCGTCCCGCTACCTGTGACTGCACGCCGCCAGTCGTAAACGGATCCCAATAGACGAGCCCGACGTGCAAACGCTTCTCAAGGCCGAGCGATTCGACAGGAGGTGCGGGCATATTGCTACTCTAAGTGAAGGCCGGGCTGCGGTGAAGCACGAGACGGCTATTCCGCACGTCCAGTCGGCCCGTTCATCTCAAGGGTCGGCGTTGCTCTTAGCCGTTCGATGTGTGCAATCGAACGATTCCAGAAGCCGGCACAAAGGCAACGATTGTTGCAGGAGTGTATCGGGGCGAGGCCGTGGCACTGAATCGTCGCGGCCGCTGAAATGTCGAGCAAACGGAAAATTTCATCGTCGCCCGCCGCGGCTCAGTCTTTGCGTGCCAATTCTCTGTCCGCGCCCACCGATTCCGGCGGACTGACTCCGCCTTCCGGGCTGGCAGGCGAGCAGTCGTCCGGCAGCATCAATTCGCGGCGCTTGACGACGATCAGAAACTCAAAAAAAGACATCAGCAGGCAATAGGCCAAACCAGCGCGACCCTCAAGAATGCCCCGCCTCCACAAGTATTGGTAGAGAAATCGCAATAGCGGCCGTCCGGGAAGGCGACGCCGGAGTGCCAGCAATGCTTGCCGGCGGCGGAATGCGTCGGCTGAGAATAGCCCTCGCCATTGGTTCGGAGCATTGCGGGCCGCATGCAATTCCACTTGCGCTTCTTGCGTGGAATAGCGGTTGTGCCGCTCGACCCATTCGCTCACACCCTTCGAAAACGAATAGTGCCAGATGGGTTCGGCAATGCGCTCGAAGCGGAGCCCTGCGGTCGTGACGGCCTTTTCTCCATGGCCGGCGTCGATGAACTCGGCTTGGCCGCGGCGAACGACGCGGGTGATCCAGACCGGAAACGCGTCGGAATACTTCAGCCAGCGGCCGAGAAAGATCGTCTTGCGGCAGATCATGAAGCCCGCGGTCTGGCTGCCCGCGTTGCGAACCCGCTCCTCCAACTCCCGGCAGAAATCGGGAGTCACGACTTCATCGGCATCGAGCATCAGAGCCCAAGGGTGCCGCAATTCGCCGTATTCGAGCACCAGTTCCGCTGTTGCGCAAAACTCTGGAACGGATGCACGAGGACCCGCGCACCCAGCCGGGCGGCGATTTCACGCGTCGCGTCAGTCGATCCACTGTCGACGACCAAGACGTCATCGACGGCCGAGAGCGCGCAGAGGCAGCGCCCGATATTTACGGCTTCGTCCTTGGTGAGAATGACCACTGAAATGTTCATGGTCCGTTTGGCGAACTTCCTGCCTGGTGCCCCGGAGCCGGATCACGCCACGTCATTCGACGCGCGTCCGGCAAGGTCGATAGTACCATCATTGCGCTGGGTAAACCTTACGGCACCGTAATTCACCGCGGCAGCAGAATTCATCACGCCGGCATCGCGGCTGCAAAACGAGGGTGGATTTCAAAACTGCTGGGGACCGTTTCCACTGCGAGCATCTTGGCAACCGGATCTACGCCCGGGCTCTTTGCCGCAACGCCAAGAAGGGACGCTCGACCAAGTAATAGGATGCGAGCGCAGCACAGTAAACCGCCAGGTAATTCCAGGGGAACAACCCCGTGAAGGTCGTATTCATCGGCGTCAGAAACAGTTGCTGCCAAAGATACAAGCTGTACGACAAAACACCCAGGTGCACGATTGGTCGGGAATCCAGCACGCGGCCGGCGCTGGTCTGGGGCCGGCGGACAGCCCACAGCATCAAGATGCCGATCGCCAGACTGTTGAGCGTAATTCCAAAGACAATGCTGTAGGCCCCGCGGAACCGCAGAGAAAAGTAGGGCGACGCGAAAAGCAGAAACAACAAAGCGGCACCGGCCACCGGGCCGCGCAGCAACGGTTTGACCAGTCGCTCGAATCTCGGTGACCCTTCTGCCAGCGCGATGAGGCATCCCATCATGATGGGGTCGAGAGCCGTCGGCAGCAGCATAGTCAGGTATCCACGTAACGAGGGAAACAGGAAATAAGCCACGACGCGGGTGGGCGGCATGGCGACGATCAGCGCGGCGGCCACGCGGGGCGCCCATTTCGTGCCCCCCAGGACAAGTGTTAGCGGCCAAAGCAAATAGAACTGTTCCTCCAGGGATAACGTCCAGAAATGGGCCACGAACCAGTATGCGTCGTCGTATTGCAGCCAGACTGCAGCGTTGTTGATCGAGAATAGTGCCGCGGTCAACCATTGGTCGAAACCTAGATGCAGAACGCCGCAGAGCGTCAACAGCCCCACCACTCCCAAGTAACTGTAAAAGGCCGGGAAGATTCGCAGCACGCGGCGATAGTAGAACTGCCGCAAGCTGATCCGCCCGGTCTTCTCGCGCTCGCGCCGCAGCAGCCGGGTAATCAGGTAGCCGCTGATGACGAAAAAGACCGACACGCCCAGCGAGCCGTTGCGCAGGCAGCGGCTCAGGTAATTGACCAATTCCCATTCCGAACTGATCCACGGGACGAACGAGTAACCGCCGTGCGCAGCTAGAACGAGCAAGATCGAAAAGGCTCGCAGGCCGTCCAAGCCCGGAATGCGCCGGCCGGGGTCGGTCGGAGCCGGCCTGGGCTGCACGGCGAGTTCAGTGCTGACGGACATGGTGAATTCGTTCAATGCAATCGACAAGACGGTCTGAACCGCCCAGCCCGAGTCGAACGAGTGGGCACCGCTTGCTCGAGCCGCACCGGTTCGCGACGGTGGACGTGGAATCGCTGCGACTCGACAATCATGGCGCAGTTGTCATAGCGGCCCTGTGGCAGGATTCGAATCGGCGGTCAGGATGCGCTGTTGGGGGGCGACCGCCGGATTGCCGGCCACGACCGTTCACGCCGCGACATCGCACCACCACCCTCGACGCGGATCCACGTCGTGTGAAAACTGGTTTTCGTCCGGACACCGAATCGTGCCTTGACGCCAGCGATGTCATATTCCACGCACCGCATCCGGGAAGGGACAGCCTAGCTGCGAAACAGCGACTCATTACGGCTGACCCAATCGTAGAGTCTTTGCACTCCCTCGGTCTTGGAGACGGTCGGCGTCCAGCCGAAGGCTTCCGCGGCGCGTGCAATGTTGCTCACATAGACCTTCTGGTCACCCGGGCGCCAAGCGTCAAATTTCAGTTCGATCGTCCGGCCGGTGATTTGCTGCAGCAGCTCGACCAGTTCCAGCAAGGACATGACGTTTGCCGGACCGCCGCCGATATTGAATATGCGGCCCTTGGTGTCGTCGATCCTGTCAGTCGCCGCGCGAAACGCACGGACCAGGTCATCGATGAACAGGATGTCGCGGACTTGTCGCCCGTCGCCATAGACGTTGATCGCTCTACCGAAGTGCGCCGCGATCACAAAATGCACGACCCACCCCTGGTCCTCATTGCCAAACTGGCGCGTCCCATATTGGCACGACATGCGGAATACGACCGTCCTCAAGCCGAAAATCCGGGAATAGTCGCGCACGTATTGATCGGCAGTCCCCTTGGAACAGCCATAGGGCGAATGAAAGTCCAGCGGGCACGACTCATCGATCCCCTGCGGATAATCCCGGTAGGCGTAGCGGCCACCCTGATTCACGATCAAGGCCTGTTCGATCCCGCCGTAAACCTTGTTGGTGGAGGTAAAGATCAGCGCCGGATCGATCTGGGTTTCGCGGACGGCCTCCAGGAGGTTAAAGGTCCCCAGGGCATTGACTTCGAAGTCCTCGCGCGGCTGCACGACGGACGTTGTCACCGCGACCTGGCCGGCAGTATGATAAACCGCGTCGAATCCCGCGGCGACGACGTTGCGCAGCGCAGGGTAGTCTCTCATATCGCCTTTGACGAAGGCAAATCGCCCCGCGTGCTTGCTCTGCAGCCAATTCAGATTGTGCTCTGTTCCCTTGCGTGAAAGGTTGTCGAAGAGCACCACCGATTCTCCTTCGCGAATGCACTGGTCGGCCAGGTTGCACCCCACGAAACCACAGCCGCCGGTGATAAGCAGACGTCGCATCTTGAGCAGGTCTTTCTTTGGTTCCGTCGAAACGACTGTTCAAGGCTCGCTTGACGGCCGCAACACCTGCGGTGCCAGCCGCCCGCAGGCGAGCCTCGACGATTCAAGCGTTCTGCGCATTCAACTTTGCGCCGATCTCGCCGACAAACGCCGGCATGCCGCAATGCGTCACGACAAATTGCCGCGCACTCTCCGAGAGGCGTTGACGAAGCGACGCATCGCTCAGCACTTTCGTCAAATGTCGAGCCATGGCCTCATGATCGTCCAGCGGTACCAGGTAGCCGGTCTCGCCGTCCTTCACGAAAGTTTCCGGGCCGCCGCACCGCGTGCTGACAACGGGGAGTCCAGACGCCATCCCTTCCAAAGCCGCGATGCACAATCCTTCCTGCCAGGACGGCAAGGCAAAGACCTGGGCCGACTTGTAGGCGCGGCTCAGCGATTCGTGGTCGACCTCGTCAAGAAACTCGACTGCGTCCAGGACGCCCAGTTCCCGCGCCAGGCTCCTCAATCCGTCGGGCACGCGTCGGGTGCCTAACAGCGTCAAGGTCGCGTTTGGCACGGTTTCTCGCACGCGGCGCAAAGCGCGGAGGAGCATCGCGGTATTCTTTCGGGGGTCGTCATACCGCGCGGCAAGAATGATCCTTGGATTGGCACTTGGCGACGCCGGAGGGCAGAACAGGTTGCAATCGATCGGCGGCAGCAGGACCGAGGCTCGGGGTGGCGCTTTGCCAAATTCCCGCTGCAAGTCGCTCAGCGTAGTCGCGCTCAGAGCCCAACAGTGAGCGCAGCGTTCCAAGACGCGCCGCTCATCGCCATAGATCAGGGGCAACGCCAGACCGTAGGCAAGCTTCTTGAAAATCGAAAACTGCTCCAATCGACCTTTCAGGTCCTCGCGCATCGTAACCGCTGACCAGACGTACACAGGAACTAAAGAGTCGAGAAAGGGGACGGCAATGTACGGACTTCCCGTAACCACGACGGCGGCATCGAAGGTGCTCAGATATTGCCGCCACCGCGAACCCCAATTCCACGTGTGCAAGAGAATGTAATAGGAACGGAATGATGCCAGAGACACGGCCGGGAAGCCGTGTACGGTGGTCGTCGGCCGCGGTTCGATCCGAAGCGCACCCGACCTCTCCGGTTGCGCAAGGGTGACCTGGTGGCCAAGACTCGAAAGAGCCTGAGCCATGTCCACGGCCATTGACGTCACGCCGCCAATACCTGGGACCGCGGAGAAAACAAGAATCTTCTTAGTCATTCAGTCTCGAAAAACCCGTAAGGAAGCGTCCCCGAGCGTCGTCCGCGGGCCCGTCTGCCGGTTCGATGGAGCGCCCGCGGTGGTTGGATCGGCAGGCCCTCGGCGGGCACATTGGCAGTGGTGGGCGATGCTCGGTGATCCAACGGGTTACGCTAACGACCTCAGTAGACATTAGTTTCCGCTGCGAGGCTCGATTCCAGCAGTGAATCGACGCTTGTTGATTTCCACTGCCGGATTGCCTCCTACGACCGTCCAAGGTGCGACGTCATGGACGACGACTGCCCCGGCGCCGGCTACCGCGCCTTGTCCGACGGTAATCCCCGGCGAGACGAATACGTCCGCGCAGATCCAGGCCTGATCACCGATTCGGATCGGGGCCGACGTAAGTCTCATATGCGGATCGCTCACGTCGTGCGACGCAGTGCACAAGAAGCTGTATTGCGAAACCGTGCTGTGGGCTCCCAACCAAACCGAGGCCACACTGTAGCAGTCGACGTCGTATCCCAGCGAGCTGTAGTCTTCCATCGTCAGGTTCCAGGGAGCCCAGATCCGGGTCGAGGGTGCCACCTTGCAGCCGCGGCCGATTCGGGCGCCGAAGAGCCGCAGCAGGGTCCGTCGCCAGAAGTACAAAATGCGGGGGGAGGGACGAAACAAGAGCAGCCAAACCGCCCCCCAAGCCGTGCGCCCCAGCTTGTTGCCCAATCCGTGCGGGCTTGGACAGTCGCGCGGACCGACGCTCACGATTGACGCTACTTGGTCGGGTTCAAGCGGTTTCAACGGGATGCTCCGCCAATTCGGTCGGTCACGGCATTCATCGTGGGCCCGTCGAGGAGTTCGGGGACGGCGCCGACTCCGCGTTCGGCTTGATGAAAAAGGCCGTATCAGTGACTCCGTTCGATGTCCAGATCGAGCGCCAGTTCTTCAAACGGTCGGCGACCTCCAGCCAGACCGGGCTGGGCGTGTTGCCCCCGGAGTAGACCGACGCCGGCGAATACGTCCGATGGCGGAGAAACCAGTTGGCGTTGTCGATGATCAACAAGCCGCTGGGCTTGAGTTTGTCCAGCACGGCCAAAGCGCACAACTCGCGTAAGGTGCCGTCGACCAGCACGAAATCCAGGCACGAGTTCGGCAATTCCGCGCCAATCTGCACGTATCGCTGGTCGCCTGGCTGCTTGCGCGAATGATCAACGCTTGCATAGTGCAGCGTGACGTTGTGGATGTTTCCGTCGCGCAGCTTACCTTCGACGGTGCTGTACCAGGATTGGTCCGATTCGACGCTGATCAGGTTCTGCACGCGCGATGCGAACCACAACGTCGAACGGCCGGCTCCCCACTCCAAGCCGCAATCCGTCGACCTTAGCCAATCCTCAAGCAAAGCAATCGCGGCTGCGGTCAGCCACGGAGCCTTCGGATGCGCCCGTTCATAACGCATCAACTGCAGACGATTCCAAATGTAGCGGGGCGTCCAATGTTTGAATGTTCTCGCCAAGGTCAAGTTCCCGTGGGGCAGTTCGATTGACGAGTGCCACCTGCTTGACCACGCGCAAGGTGCATTCGACTTGCGGTCTCGGCATACTGGGTGGATAGCTTATGGGCGGCACAGGCCCAGCTCAATTCGGAGCGGGCGAACAGTCGACCGCGCTCACCCATTGCGCCTCGCTCGGCCGGGGACATTGCCAGGAGCGACCGCAAGCCGGCGGCCAAGGATTCGACGTCGAGCCGGACGACCTGGCCCCCGCCGGATTGCTCGACGTACTGGCAGGCCTGAACCTCGCGGCTGGCGACGACCGGCGTGCCCCGCGACATCGCTTCCACCACGGTAGCGCCGAAATTCTCGTGATAGCTCGGCAGGACATAGGCAGTTGCGTCGTCGTAGGCGGCCCATTTGTCCTCGTGATAGAGCGGGCCGACGAAGTGTACCCGCCCGCTCACGTCCATTCGCTGGGCCGCGGCCCGGGCCTGGTCGGCGTAACCCGGATCGTGCGCATCCACATCGCCGACCACCGCCAGTCGAACGTCGGGTTGCAGCCGAGCCAGCGCGGGAATCAGCAAGTCGGCCAGTCCCTTTTTGCGGTGCAAACGGGACAGAAACAGGAGCAAGGGCCCTTCGGCGGGAATGCCGTGCCGGCGGCGGAAACTTCCTGCGTCCCGCGGTACTTGCCAGGCCTGCTCCTCGACCCCGAGAGGAATGCACACGGGGCGGCTAGCAGGCAACAGCGCCTTCAGTTCGGCGCGTTCTTCGTCGGTTGTCGCATGCAACCAGTCAGCACCGCTGACATTGCGACGCTCGACCAGACGCCAGTAAACCTGCTTTTTGAGCGGCGAGCGGCTGCGCGAATAGGCCGCCAACATTCCACAAGGGCGCACGACGACCGGAACGCCGTGCCGCCGCGCGCTGCCGCAAGCTGCGTTCGTGGCATAGGAGAACAGACCGTGGACGTGGACAACGTCGTAGCCGGCAATTTCGCGCTCGAGCCACGCACCCAACTTCCGGGAGTATTTCCACATTTCGCTGCAAGTGCGAGGAAAGACGCGGATGCCCACGCCATCGTAGCCGGCCTCGTCGAACTGCAGGCGGCCGCCGGGGCCGTCGGCATCGGTCGTCGCCAGGTCGACGGTCAATCCAGCATGTTCGACCAGCGCACGGCACATTCCGAGCGCCGCCTGGCTGGGCCCGCCATACCGCCGGGCAATCGAGGGTATGACATGCAGCACGCGCAGTGCGCGGCGTGCCGGTCGGCGATGCGGTCAGGCGATTATCAGTTTGGCTGGACATGAAACTCCGCGGTGCGCCCGGACGGCAACGTGAGCTGATGCTCGCGAATCCAAGCGACCAGATGGACCAGAGCGAGAATGTCCGAATAACGAAAGCCGCCCTGACCAGCCTGGTATTGTTGCCAGACAGCGGCGACCGCCGCGGGCGACAAGCCAGCGGCCGCCAGGGCCACCGGATCGCCCAGCGTGTTTTCTACAGCCCCGCGCAATTCCGTGCGCAACCAGCGCTCCCAAGGAAAAACGAAGCCCATTTTGCTCCGCTGCACCGATCGCTCGGGCAGCCTGTCGCCAGCCAGCGCCACGAGCAGCCACTTGTTGGGTTGGCCGCGACGAGACAATTTCAAGCTGCCCTGCAGATCGGCGAGTTCTTCGAGCAAGAGGTGATCGAGAAACGGCACGCGAACTTCCAGGGCGTGGGCCATCGACATTTGGTCGGCGTCCCGCAGCAGCGTGTTTTGCAGGTACAGGGATTGGTCGAGCCAAAGGCCCGCGTTGACCGCGTCGAGCTTGTCGCACTGTCGGGCAAGCTCCGCGGCCAGTGCCGGGTCCAGTCCGCAATCGCCGGTTTGGCTTCCCCGGGGGGCAAGCGCCTCGCGCCATTCCGGCGGCAGCTGTTCACGAAGAATCGCATAGATTTCGAGCCTTGTGTGGCGACCGGTGATCAACTGCTTGATCTTGCCCTGGCGTCCGACTCGACCGGCGAAACGGCGCATTCCAACGGCGGCCAGCGCGCCAGTCCAGCCCGGCTGCCAGCGGCGCAGGCGGTCGAACCAGGCGAATTGGCGATGCAGGCCGTAGCCGGCAAAGGCCTCGTCACCGCCCAGCCCGGACAGCGCGACCTTGATGCCGACGGCGCGGACCGCCTGCGAAATCAAGTACGTATTGATACCGTCGACCGAAGGTTGATCGTAGGCTCCGATCATCGTGTCCCAATGGTCGAGCACGTCGGTGGCGGCCAGCCGAAGCTCGTGATGCTGGCTGCCGCAGGCTTGGGCGACGGCCCGGGCGTGCTCGGATTCGTCGCATTGCGCGTCGGCAAAGGCCACGCTGAATGTCTGCGGCCGATGGCCGCGCTCAGCGAGATTGGAGACGATCGCGCTGGAATCGATGCCACCCGACAAGAAGACTCCGACCGGAACGTCGGACAGCAACTCCAATTCCACAGCTTGCTGCCAGGTGCCGCGCAAATGCTGAAAATCCTCGGCCGAAAGGCGCGTCCGCCGCGGGCGACCGGCCAGGGACCAGTAGCGGCTCTTGACCGGTTCCCGGACGACCGGGGCGTCGGACAGATCGAATTGCCAAATTTCAGCGGGCAGCAGCGATTGCACACCGGACACGAGCGTGTCGGGCGCCTGGACGGCCCCAAACCGCAGGTAGCCATCCAGGCCGCGCTGGGACAATCGCCGCTCGACCAGCCCCGACGCCAAGATCGCCCGCACCTCCGAGGCAAAGAGCCAGGTGTCGCTCGTGGGGCGGCAGACGTAAAGCGGCTTCACGCCCAGGCGATCGCGCACCAGCGACAGTTGTCGCCGGCGGGCATCGTACAGGGCAAAGGCGAAAATGCCTCGCAGCTCGTCGACCCACTGCGGACCGACCTGGGTCCAGCCCCGCAACAGCGTTTCAGTATCGCTGGTCGAGTCGAATGCGGCGTTGCTCAGGCGCTTCCGTAGTTCCAAGTGGTTGTAAATCTCGCCGTTGAAGGCAATCCAACTGCCCGACGCTTCGTCTTGCATCGGTTGTCGGGCACGCTCGCTCAGATCGAGAATTGAGAGCCGGCGGTGGCCGAGCGCGAGCGTAGCACCGCCGGCAAGCGCGATCCGCTGCACGCCGGCCGCGTCAGGCCCTCGATGCGCAAGCGCCGCCGTCATGCGCTCGATCGCGTCGTCGATCGCGGGCAGATCGTTCGATCCGGTCAGAATTCCGGCAATGCCACACATGAAATGTCGGCCCGACTAAACTTGTTTTGCCTGGCAGCGCGAGGGCAACGTCGATACGATCAGCGGCCAAAATCGCGCATGAAAGTGAGCTTCGGTAAAATGCTCTTCGAATCGCCGTCGGCCGGCTGCCCCAAAACGATCACGCAGCTCCCGGTCGCGGAGCAGTCGTATCAGGGCGTCGGCCAATTGCCCCCTGTCGTCAGGGTCGACCAATAAGCCGGTTTGCTCGTCGAGCACAATTACACTTGCCGCATCGGCCCTCGAAGCAACGCAGGGTAAACCAGCCCGCATGGCTTCCAGATAAACCAGTCCAAAGCCCTCGGCGCGGCTGGGCATGGCCAGCAACGCCGAGTGGCGGTAGGTTTGCCACAGCGCCGTAGCCGGCAAGTAACCGGTGAACAGGACGTGCGGAGCGACACCGGCGGACGACGCCTGGGATTCGTAATAGGCGCGGTCGGCGCCGGTCCCCACGACGACCAGCCGAGCGGCCGGCGCCTTTTCCAGCACTGCGGGCAGCGCGGCAATCAACTCGGTGTGTCCCTTGTAACGCTCCTGGTAGGACATGCGCCCCACGATCAAGATGTCTTGCGAGCCTGGATCCGCCGGCGGCTGCGGCTGGTTCGCCTCAGCGGCTTGATCCGGGATACCCAGGTGGCAAACGCGAATCGGTCGCAACCCAGGATTGAACTGTTGGGCTCGATCGGCGGTGAATTGCGTATTCGCGACGACGAGATCGGCCTGCTCCAGGGCCCTGCGTTTGCGATAACTCAGAGTGGTCCAGACTTCGATCCCGTGCAGAAACACAGTCGAGCGCGGCCGCAAGGGACGCGGCAACAGCAGCAGAAGGGACGCCAGCCCGACGTGAGTGAAGATGACAAGATCGGCCCAGGTCGCCATGGCGGCCAGCGCCGCCGCGGAGAACCGGCCGCGCGAGGAGCCAAACGCCCGCACCGTCATTCCGCCAGGGCCGTCGCTCGTCCGCGGCTTGCGTGGATCGCCGTGAAGGTCCAAGGCATGGCAGCGGATTTCGCCGCTGGCGGCCCTGTCCGCCAGGAGCCGGCCGATGCTGAAACCGACCCCCTCGATTCCCCCGCTGGACGGATCGAGCCCCGGAGCGACGAGCAGCACTCGCGCTGGCAAGCGGCGGCCGTCGTCGGGACCGGCGCCGGTGACACCGGCCGCCGTATTGGCACGTCGATCGGTCGGGCTGGAATTGAACAAGTTCATGCTGTTCCGTTGGCGTGCAACGGATCGACAACCGGATTGGCCGGAACGACGGCGGCGGCGCGACGGGCAGCCAGCCGCGCCTGTTCAGCCGCCTGGCGCTTGGCCTCTTCACCCAACAGCGGAATGGCCAGCACGAAGCCGAGCGTCAACGAGGCAATTGCGATCGCCGACGGATCGCCGCTATACGCCTGGTGTGAAATGATGAAGGACGAGGCATTGGCCGCCAGAATGCCGAGCAAGTCGTGCTGCAGGGCCGAGGCTCGACTATCTTGGGGCAGGCAACGAATCGCTTTCCAAACGATTGCACCGACTCCGTACAGGGCGATCAATACTGCGATCGAGCCCGGCACGCCAAACTCGGCACCGATGCGACTGATGCCGTCCTCTTGCCAATTGCGTGCCGAATGTCGGCCGATTTGCGACCCGCCTTGGGTCGAGGTTCCCAGGCCGTTGCCGAGCACGCCTGCCTGGCGAATCGATTCCATGAACCCACCGACGCCGGACCGCGATAGCCGATCCAGGCCTTCCGATTGGCTGGTTTCGGCAAAACGCAGATAGTCCTGGAACACGTCGGCCGGAAAGAAAGCGACAAACAGCAGGCTCACCAGGGCAATCGCCGTGCCGGCCTTTAGAGCGAACATGGCGCGGCCTTGTTTCAACCCGCGATACAACACGACGGCAAAAAAAACAAACGGCATGACAATCATCTTGCGCCGCCCACAAATCAGCAGGCACCACGCTGCATAGAGATCCAGCGGCAGCCAAATCCAGCGCAGTCGCGATCGGGACCGCATCAACATCAGCGTCGTAAACATGATCACATGCGCGGCGTGCAAACCGAGCAAGTCGGGACTGCGGTAGAATCCGCAGATTAGGTCGATGTGATAGCCCCACTGATGCCGCACCCAGAGGACGTTCATGCCACGAAGTCCCTGGATCAGATAATGCTTGTACTCCAGATAGGCGCCAATCATGATCACGCCGTTTATCAGGCAGTACCAGGCCATCGGGCGCATTACGTCGCGCGCCGAGCGCAGGTATGCGATGCCGACCGTCAGGCCCACGATTGGGAATGAATAGGAAATCACGCCAATCGCAGCGAAGATCCAACCGTCTTGGTAGCTCACCAGGCTCACGGCCGCGGCTGGAATCAGGGCGCAAACCATCGACCAACCCACCATGCGGCTTTGCGGATAGAATTCCCACGCGAGGCGCAAACGGTCGGATTGCTTCAGGCAGGCCCCCAGGAAAGTCGCCAGCCACAGGCCGGCAATCGTCAGCGTAATGATCACCGGATACTCCGGCGTGATCTTGCGGATCGGGTCGCGAATGCCGTCGAACATCACGCACAAGATCAGCCCGATCCGCCAGTCGACCAGCGCGATCAGCGTCGCCAGGCCCGTGCAGATGTGATAGACAATCGCGGGAATCATGCCATCCCTCCCAGGCTTTGTCCCGCGCGGTGCAGGGCCTCAGGTTCCTCGGCCGCCGGGCGTGGCGTCGCGACTGCAGTGCGTGCAGCTGCGAGCCCGTCGAGCGGCTCCCCCCCTGCCAAGTTCCAGGCGCCGGCGAATCGCGGTGCGAGCGATTCCAGGGCCCGCAGAATTGCCCCGGTCATCACCGGAATATCCTGCGTTTCGGCCAGTCGCCAGGAGGCGGATTTCAGCCGGGCCAGCTCCGCCGGCTCGCTCACCAGCCGTTCCAGCTCCGCGGCCAGGACATCGACATTGCCAACCGGGAAGACGATGGCATTCTGGCCGGGCCGCGCGCTATCGTTGGGCCCGACGCAACCGACGCGGTCCGAGACGACGATCGCACTGCCCACGGCCATCGATTCGGCCACCGCTTGTCCGTGCGGCTCGACGTCCGAACACATCGCCAGGATGTCGGCACAATCGAGCACGAGCGGCATCTCGGCTTGATTGACGAACCCCACGAAGTGCACGCGATCGCCGATGCCGGCAGCGCGGACTTGCTCTTCCAGTTGAGTCCGCAGGGGGCCGTCGCCAATCAGCAAGGCATGAATTGGCACGTTTCGACTCTGCAATCGAGCCACCGCGGCGATCAGGTCTGCCGGACGCTTGATCGCGATCATTTTTCCGGCGGCCGCTACGACAACGGCGTCCTCGGGAATGTTCCACCCGGTTCGCAGGGCCGAACGGCTTGGGCGGCCAGTGTCAGCCAGCGCCCGACGAAATCGCGCTAGATCGATCGGCAGTGCGCCCGGCACCAGTTTTTCCTCTGGCACGCCGTAGTGCCGATAGTATGCTGCGTTGTTGTCGCCGATCGTGATAAATCGGTCGCAGCGGCGGAAAAAATATCTCACCAGCAGCGACTTGGTCAGCCGGGAGATCAGGCTCCGCGGATGTAGCAGTTCCGAATCGCTTGTGTAGAGCACTGCCGCGTTCCGCGCCCAGGAAAGCGCACGCCAATTGGTGCGGAATCCATAGCCATGAATCCAAACGGCGTGCGGCCGGAATGCGTCCAGGCGCGCGCCGAGCGCCGGATTGTCGATTTGCCGAAAAGTCATGGCGGTCGGACGGCGAGCGATGGGCAGGAACTCGTGCTCGTACCCGTCGACCAGCGGCACGTCCCAAGCGAAAACCTGCCCGAAACCGGGATCCAACGTCGGTTTGATTCCCCAGTCGCAGCAAAAGAAAACTTTGATTTGCAGCCCCGGCCGACGCGCGAGCTCGCGATAAATCGGCGCGTAATACTGAATCGGATGCGAAATCACGACTGCCAGGCGAAAGCTCACGGCCGTCGCTCCTGGGAGCAAAGCTCGCCGAGCGCTGGAGTTTCCGGGAGCGAAGGCGGCGTCGGCATCGTTAGCGGCCCTTCGATCAGTCGTGGCCCCCGGCTGGCCAGACGCGCCGCCCACAGCGCGCCGCGCAGTTCGCCGATCAGCTTGGTTCCGATCCACCAGGGATGGGCCGCGTGGTATCGCGTCAGCACCGAACGCGCGAATCGCCGGCAACAATAGGCCAGATTCGAGCCGGAAAGGCCTGCCGAGAGGGCGTAGTAGTAATCGCCGACCGAATGTTCCGGCCGCATCGAACGCAGGTGGCTGCCGTACGACCGGGTGCCGCCGCGGGCTGCCTGAAGATGCCGAATGCTGGCCGCCGGCTCGAACCAAATCCGCCCGCCCGAACGCCAGATTCGCCGGGCGCACTCCGTTTCGAAACGGTATGCCGCGCCCACGAAGTTTTCGTCGAAGCCGCCGATTGACAGGATCGAACGCCGGCGCAGCGAAAGATTGCCCGCCATGCAGTTGTAAACCGCTTGCGGACGATCCGAGTAGAAGGGAAACGTCAGGTCCGCTTGCAGCCGATCACCGGTTGGACGCCATTCCACAGGCACAGCTTCTTGCCCCGGCTGCAGTATCTGACCCACGACTGCCCACACGTCATGTGCCGCGTGTGCCGAGCGATGGGCGGCAATTAGACGGGCATCGGGCACGATGTCGTCGTCCAGAAATAACAGGATCGGCTGCGTGGCGAGCAGCAGCGCACGGTTCATCGAAGCCGTGATCGAGGGCCGTTCGAGCCGGATCCAGCGAATCGCCCCGATCCGGTCCCATTCCGCCAGCGCCGCATCGGTGGCCGGCTCATGACGGGGGGTCTGATCGACAATGAGCACTTCTTCGGCCGGCGGATCGAGCGCCAATACTGCCGCGACTGTCTCAACCAGCACTTGCTCGCGGCCATAGGTCGGGATGGCGACTGTCATGCCCAATGGCTCCCCCGCCGGTGCATGTTCGGCATCGTTTCCCGGCGACGAGCTGTTGCCATCCGGCAATCCCGTCGTCGTTTGAGCACTTCGGCCGCGGCGGCCGAACGTCACACATTGGGCAAGTGCCAGCGAAACGCGGGCCTTCAGACTCCAGGGCCGGGCACGCACGGCGCGGGAAAGGTAAGTTTTGGCAGCCGGATCGCGCTGGTCGAGTAGCAGGCGCCCGAGAAAATAATTGCCGGCGAAGCCGTCGCTCGGCGCGGCCTTGCGCCCGGCCGCGCAGGTCTGCTCCGCACGGTCCAGCAGCGGGCGTTCGTCTTCGCCGCGGCCACGTGCGGCGCAGCAGGCGACGATGATGTCTGACAGCGCACGTTGCGTGGACGCCAGGGTCATGCTGATCGAGTTCGTTCTGACGCGAAACTGATACAGCGTTTCCGGCAAAAAGCCGAGCTCTGCGGCGTCCGTCAGCCGCATCCAGAGATCGTAATCCTGTGCGAACCGGAATGCAGGCCGGTAGCCCCCGGCCCGTTCGTATGCCGCGCGGCGAAACATGACCGATCCGTGCACCGGACCGCGGACCTGCCTCGAATCCGAGGCACGGAGCTGGGCCGTCGCCGCCTGAACCGAGTCGGCTCCGCGGCTGACGGACAAAAACTCCCCGTTCGGGCCAATGTACCGCGTTGCGCACGAGACCAGCGCCACTCCTGGATTGGCCCGCAAAAATGCGACTTGCCGGCACAGGCGGTCCGGCAGCGACATGTCGTCCGAATCGTGGCGGGCGATGAATTCGCCGCGCGCCTGCTGGCAGCCGCGCATCAAAGCGATCGTCAGCCCGCTATTCGCTTGATCGAAAACTCGCAAACGCACGTCCCGGCTGGCATAATCCGCCAGAATCGTTCCCGAACCGTCACTCGATCCGTCGTTGATGACGATCAACTCGAAGTCCACCCCCTGCTGCGAAAGAATGCTATCGAGCGCAGCCGGCAGAAATTCGGCATCGTTGTAGACGCTCATCACGACGGAGACGCATGGCTCAGGGTTGGCGTCTAGCATGCTCACGGGCCTTCGCCGGGGGGCAACGGCTCGGCCGCCGTCATACCGGCAATCGCAGGTGGGCCGGCCGCAATGGGTTTTGTTCGGACCAGCCGGCGTAATGCTGCGACTGCCGTGTGCAGGCGTTCGGCCAGGCTCGTCGCAGAGCGCCAGCCAATGCAGCGGGCCAGCCCGCGAACGATGCGTTGATCGACCGCCCACGCGCCCCCCGGCATGAGCTGCATCGCCAGGTCGCTGGCCTCGCGGGCCTGGGCCGACATGCCGCGCCGAGCGCAGAGCCGCGAAAGGAAAAACAGCCTCCGGGCGAAGCGGGCCCTGGCTGCCGGATCGACCAGGTCGCTCGCCAGAACGCCCTCGGCAACGCTACGATGTGCGGCAAAGTAATCAACCGCGTCTTCATGGGCGAACTCTTGCAACCCGCGACTGGCGTGTTCGCCGGGATGTTCGCGCACATGAGCCAGCGCTTCCGGGCAATGGATCGGGCGAATTCCGGCCAAACCGGCTCGGCAGTCGAATTCCCAGTCTTCCATCACGCGCCGCGGACTCCAGGGCCCCACGCTGTCACATGCGCTACGCCGCCAGAGCGTGGACAAGGTTGACCAGCCGCGCTCGAATAAGAAATCCGGCAGGATTCGATCGAAGGTCTGGTCGCTCCGGGCGCTGGCCGCCAACTTGCCCATGGGTTTGCCCCGCAGCGTCGTGCAGTAACACACGCCGCGATCCGGGTTTGCATCCAGCAACGCGACCTGACGCTCGAACTTCTCCGGGGCCAGCAAATCGTCGGAATCGAGAAACTGAATGAATTCGCCGCGCGCGACCGCGATGCCGGCATTGCGTGCGGCGCCGGGGCCAGCGTTCGCCTGCCGCACGTAGCGGATCCGCCCGGCGTGGCGATCGACCAATTGCCGGGCCACGTCCGGCGTGTCGTCGGTCGAACCGTCGTCGACGATGATGATTTCAAAGTCGGGCAGTGTCTGCGCAAGCACGGAGTTGACCGCCTCGACCAGCATGGTTGGGCGATTGAAGACCGGGATGATGACGCTGATTCTGGGCATGCTTGTGACTTCTGGCGCACCCGCGGTGCCTTGATCAGCGGCTCGACGCGATGCCCGCAGTCTGCAGGTAATGTCGGAACGCTCCGCCGGACAGCGCAGCTCGTGAGACTCGCCAGTGACGCCAGCGTTTGGCGATGATTGAAGTGGCCCGACAGTCCTCGAAAGCTCTGCGCCGAGCGGTCAAATCGTCCACACGCTGCCGCGCAACTGCTTCAAACCTCCAAACTCGTGGACAGCCTGAACGACGCCGGGAAACTCATCTTTGTAGTCGTGACCGCTGATGACGGCCGCGCCTGCTCGGCGCGCCGATTCGATGTCGAGTTTTGTGTGTTCATAGTTGTGAATCGCGTCGAGAAACACCAGGGACGGGGCCGGTCCGTTGTAGGAGCTGAAGAAGTCCGCTTTGTCCATCCGCAGTTGTTCGACCTGCTTGGACTGAACGGCCACCAGCAGCACCTCCGACGCGAGCGCGTATTGCAAGTCCGAAGGCAGGCGCAGGGATTCCAGCAATAGTTATCGACGGTCAAGAGTCTTTGATCTGGCGCCTTCCAAATCGCCATGCGGATAGTCGTGCAGCCGATCAACGTGCCGATCTCGATAATCGGTCCGCCGTGCCGGGCGGCTTCCTCGACAAGCTCGCGCAGCAAGATGTACTCCTCCGCGTCGAGCGAGCCGGCCCGAACGTCGACCGGCAGCGGATCGAATCGCGGTGGTTCGGGCGTGCCCAAGATCGATCGTTTGATACGCCCTGCCCGGGCTCGAGCAGCCTTTAGACAGCGGCCGACGGCACACTGATCAACGTCGTTAGCAGTTTGCGAATCCATAGGCTTTCTTGATGAGTTAAGTGACAGATTGCACTGACCGAGATGCGCCGAGAGGCGTGCTCGAACCGAAGCGTCTGCGAAGGTCCAAGATCGTTCCACTTCCAGGAATGGCTAAAGGGCATCGGACACAGTCTTGCTCAGTTGCGACGACATGTGCTCAAGGGAGATTTGGCAGTCCAGATGGAAATCACCTGCCCAACGCAGATAAGGACGAGTCGCACCTGCCAGCACGGCAGCCGTAACTTCGAAGGGAGCCAGCCCGGCGCACGACGACAGAGGATCGCGCTCGCCCGGCCGCCAAAACTCCACGGTCCAGGAATAGTGGCCGGGCAGGCAGCCGAAGTTTGGCAATGCGATTCGCACGTCATAGACCCCCGGCTTCTCGATGGACGGACATTCCGACGCAGTCGAAGTGATCGTCGATTTCAGGCGTCCATCCGAGCCATGTAGTCGCACCGCGAACGAAAGATCTCGGCAGCCGTTCGATACATTGAATTGAAAACTTAGCGTCGGAGACGAACGGAATGGCACGAACGGCGTCTCATTTCCAGCTTCATCCAAGAGTGCCAGCCCGATGAGCCTGGGGAGACCGTCGGCGGCGTTTCCGCTGCAATCCGGTTTCTGATCGCCACCGAGCATCGACCGCATAAACATCTCCACCACCTCATCCACCCCTGCATTGGCCACCATCCGTCCGTTTTGCAATAGTAAGGCGCGATTGCACAGCGCCTTGACGGCCGCCAGGTCGTGGCTGACAAACAAGACGGTCCGGCCCGACGCGCCGACATCGCGCATCTTGCCCAGGCATTTGGCCTGAAACCCGCCATCGCCGACGGCCAGCACCTCGTCGATGATCAGGATTTCGGAGGTCAAATGGGCGGCCACGGCGAAGGCCAGCCGGACAAACATGCCTGAGGAATAGCGTTTGACCGGGACGTCGAGAAACTGTCCGATTTCGGCAAAAGCGACGATTTCGTCGAAATGTCGGGTGATCTCGCCGCGCGTCATGCCCAGCAGCGCGCCATTGAGATAGATATTCTCGCGCCCGCTAAGCTCCGGATGGAAACCGGTCCCCACTTCAAGCAAGCTGGCCACGCGTCCGTTGAGTTCAATCCGCCCGGTCGTCGGCGCAGTAATTTGCGAGAGGATTTTGAGCAGGGTGCTTTTGCCGGCCCCATTTCGGCCCACGATTCCCAGCACTTCGCCGGGTTGCACGTCGAAAGAGATGTCGTTCAAGGCCCAGAATTCGCGCGACGCCGCCGCGCGCCGGCGCTTTGGCGCCGAAATCTTCCGGCGAACAACCCCGATAGCGCCTCGCGCAAATTGTTCGAGCCGCGCCGTTCAGCGCCAAGCAAGTATCGCTTGCCGATTTCGTGGACGCGAATTGCAGGTTCCATCAGCCGTCCGAATCGCATGGCTTCTCGCCCGCCGCTTGACGCGGACGGCTAAGCCGCTAAATGATGTCGGCCATCCGGTGTTCGATCGAACGGAAGTAAACCAGGGCCAGCCCGAGCAACGCCGCGACCGATCCGCACGAAATGGCGATCGTCGGCCAGTCGAACTCGCCACCCAGCATCGCCGCGCGGAACCCGCTGATCATGCCGGCCAACGGGTTGAGTGCATACCAGGTGCGCCAGCGCGCCGGAACCACTTCCAGCGGATACGCCACCGGGCTCAAAAACATCCACAGCTGCAGCACGAAGGCTATCACATGGCGCACGTCGCGATACACGACCACCAGCGCCGCCAACAGCATGCCCATCGCCGCCGTCGCCAGAAACACTCCGCCGAGGAACAGCGGAGCCAGCAATACCGACGCCGTGGGCCAAACGCCGTAATACGGCATCAGCACCAGCAGGCAGACGAGCGACACGGCCAGGTCCAACACTCCGGCCAGAACCGGCGCGAGCGGGACCATGACGCGGGGAAAGTAAATCTTGCTGATCAGGTTGCTGCTGGACAGCAGGCTCTGCCCGGCCTGGCTCACGCCATTGGAAAAAAAAGTCCAGGGCAGCAGCGCCGCCAGCACGAAGACCGGGTACGGCACGTCGGTCTGCGCGGCCAATCCGCTAAAGCGGCCGAAAACGACCGTAAACACGACCATCGTGGCCAACGGCTGCAAAAGCGCCCAGGCGGCCCCCAGCACCGTCTGCTTGTAGCGCACCTTGATGTTGCGCCAGACCAGGAAATACAACAGCTCGCGCCGCTGCCAGATTTCGCGCCCATTGACCAGCCGCCAGCCGGCCCGGGCTTCGATCACGGTCCGCTGTGGCGCGGCATGGCCGACTGGGGCAGGCGGCAGATTGGCATCGCGCTCGATGATGGTCGCCATGTGCGGCGTCGACTTGCTCAGCGTTCGGTGGGACGAGTTCGCGGACGCCCGTCAGTCGTGAGCGACCGCGATTGCAGGTTCGTGGTGGGCGATCGCTCGCGCGTCCGTCGGAGGTTAGCGCGGCACGACCTTGTGTCGCAAATGCTGCATCGTCGTCTCGGCCAATGGATCGACCGTGGCGGACGCGGGCGCCAAAGCCTCGGCCGAACCATTCGATTCAGCCTGGGCGAACGGAGAGGGCAAACCGGCGAGCCGGGCTTCGGCTTCCAGGTCGGCGTCGACCATCAACGTCACCAATTCCTCGAACGACGTGCTGGGACGCCAGCCCAATTCGGCGATGGCCTTGCTGGCGTCGCCCAGCAAATGATCGACTTCGGCCGGTCGGAAATAACGCGGATCGATTTCGACGTGCTCCTGCCATTCCAGCCCTGCGCGATCGAAGGCCAGCTCCAGGAACTCACGCACGGAGTGGCTGGTGCCGGTGGCGATGACGTAGTCGGAGGGCTCTTTGTGCTGCAGCATGAGCCACATCGCTTCGACGTAATCGCCGGCAAATCCCCAATCGCGCTTCGCGTCGAGGTTGCCCAAGTACAGCTTCTTTTCCAGCCCCAGTGCGATCCGGGCCGCGGCCCGGGTGATCTTGCGCGTGACGAAGGTCTCGCCGCGCCGGGGAGACTCGTGATTGAATAAGATGCCGTTGCAGGCGAACAGACCGTATGCCTCGCGGTAGTTGACCACCTGGTGATAGGCAAAGACCTTGCCGCAAGCGTACGGACTGCGGGGATGGAAGGGGGTGCTTTCGTTCTGCGGAACCTGGTAGCCGCCGCCGTACATTTCGCTCGACGACGCCTGGTAGAACCGCACCGGCATTCGCTTTTGCAGTTGTCGGGCCGCTTCCAGCAGCCGCAGCGTGCCCAGTGCGACCACGTCGACCGTATGGATCGGCTCGTCGAAGGACACGCGGACGTGACTCTGCGCGGCCAGGTTGTAAATCTCGGTCGGCTGCACGTCGAGCACCAGGTTCGTCAGCCGGCTGTCGTCGGTCAGGTCGCCGTAGTGCAGGATCAGTCGGGCCGTTTTCTCGTGCGGATCGGAGTACAGGTGCGACAGGCGGCCGGTATTGAACGTGCTAGCCCGGCGGACGATGCCGTGGACTTCGTAGCCCTTGGCCAACAGCAGCTCGGCCAGGTACGACCCGTCCTGTCCGGTGATGCCCGTGATCAATGCGCGGTGAGCAGGAGAACTCATCTAGATGTCTTTCGTCGAAGGAAGTTGTTGGTTCGCGGCTACCGCCAAGGGCGGAAGGTCAGGGGCAATTCAGCCGGACACCGCCGCCGGGCGGGGCGCGTTGACTTCGGCCGTCTCGGTTGCGTCGGCCGGATCGACCCGATGTTTTTCGTACCAGGCAATGGTTTCGGCCAGGCCGTCGCGCAGGCTCGCGGCAGCCCGAAAACCGAAAGTCTCCGCGGCCCGGCTGGTATCGAGACAGCGCCTGGGCTGGCCGTCGGGTCGGCTGGCATCCCAGCGGATTTCGCCGCGGAAGGCGCATAATTCGCAAATCAGGGTCGCCAACTCGCGAATCGTGATCTCCTGGCCGGAACCCAGGTTCACCGGCTCAGGCGATTCGTATTGGTCGGCCGCCAGAGCGATGCCCCGGGCCGCGTCGCGAACGAACAGGAACTCGCGCGAGGCACTGCCGGTGCCCCAAACGTCGATGTGGTCGCGACCCGTTTCACGGGCATCGATGGCCTTCCGAATCAGGGCCGGAATCACATGGCCCGACTGCAGGTCGAAATTGTCGCCAGGCCCGTAAAGGTTCACCGGCAGCAGCGTGATCGCATTGAATCCGTACTGCTGACGATAGGCCTGGGCTTGCACCAGCAGCATTTTCTTGGCCAGGCCGTAGGGGGCGTTCGTTTCTTCCGGATAGCCATTCCACAAGTCGGCCTCGCGAAACGGCACCGGGGTGTGCTTGGGGTACGAGCAAATGCTGCCCAGCGCGACGAATTTCTCGACGCCGGCCAGCCGGGATTCTTCCATGAGCTGAATGCCCATGATGGCATTCTCGTAAAAGTACCGGCCCGGATTCTCGCGATTGGCCCCGATGCCGCCCACCACCGCCGCCAGGTGAATGACGACTTGCGGCTGAACCGTCTTGAGCAGCCGCCGCACGTCCGGTTGTTGTCGCAGGTCGAATTCGCTGCTGCGCGGGGCGACGATGCCGGCCGGATTCAATCGCGCCAGGACGCGGCACAAGGGACGTCCGAGGAACCCGGCGCCCCCGGTAACCAGGATCCGCTTGCCTTGCAGAAAACTCATCGCGACGGTCTCGGGTGTTTGGCTAGGCGAATTATGTTCTTGCACGACGCGGACACGCTCGGCCGAAGGCAATTGCACACGCACGGTTGACGCCAGCAATTCGGCAAACTGACGCGTGATCCGGCGGCGGTCAAACCGGTTTTCCGCCAGGCGCCGGGCCCGGGCACCCATGGCGCCCAGAGCCACTGGCTGCGCCGCACACCGGCGAACGGCCGCGGCCAGTGCCTCCGGGTCGCCCGGCGGCACGACCAGGCCCACCTGGGCCTCGCTCGTCAATTGGGCTAATTCGCTTTCTCCAGGCGTGACCGCCACCAGCGGCGTGCCGCAGGCCAGCACGCCGTACAGCTTGCTGGGCATTAAATAGTTATAAACTCGGGAGTCGACGGGCACCAAATGAAGATCGGCCGCGCTCAGGCTAATGGCCAATTCACGCTTGCTTTGGTATGGCAAAAACCGAATATTCGTTAAATGCCGCTCTTCGGCCCGACGTTCCAGCCGGACTCGACTGGCGCCGTCACCCACCAGGAGAAACAAAATCTGCGGCTCGTCGCGGAGCAACTCCGCGGCCCGGACCACATCGTCCAATCCCTGGCACAGCCCCATGTTGCCCGAATACATGACCACGAAACGATCGCCAGGATTCCATTTTTCCCGCAGGGGATTGCCCTGCTTGATCGGCCGGATTTCGCTCGTGTCGACCCAATTCGGAATGCAAACGATCCGCCGGCTGTCGACGCCCGATGCGACGAGCACCTTCTGCATGTCGCTGCTGAGCACCACCACCCGATCGGCCCGGCGATAGACCGCAAACATCAGCCGCCGCAGCAGCCGGATGGCCCAGTTGGGCCGCACCTTCCCCAAGGCAACGGCCAGGTCGGGGTACAAGTCTTGCAAATACACGATCAGCCGGCAGCGAAACCGCAGCCGCAGCGCGGCGCCCAGCAAGCACAGCAGCGGCGGATCGGTCTCGACCACCAGGATGTCGGGCCGCGGGCACGACAAGGCCGCCAGCGCCGTCGCCAGCAAGTAGGTCAGGATGTTCAGGCCGCGTCCGAACAGCGACGATTTGGAGAATTGCGTGTGCCGGACGCGGCGAATCTCCACTCCCGCATGCATCTCGCGGCCGTGACGGCGAAACGCGACCCCGTCGGGATTCTGATTCGGCTGACCGGCGAGTACCGACACCGCGAAATCCGCGGCCAAATCCTGGCACAGCTCGGACAGCAACTGCCCGGTCGCTTCGGCGTCAGGCCAATACGAACGATTGATGAACAGCACGCGCGGCTTGGCACCGGCGGCCGCCATGGGCGCGGAAGCTGTCAGGGAACCGGTTCGACGAAACATTGCGAGGCGCAGGAGGAGCCGCTGAGGTTGCTCGAAGGTCGACAGGCGCGCGGGCTGCTTGGCGCCGGAATGGTCAGTGAATCTTCAGGGTCTCGGCAGCTACCAGGCCGGCGAACACCTTCAGCCGGCTATCGACTTGATCGGCGTCGAAGGCGCTCGTGTGCAGCATCACCTTGAGGGCGGGCGGCAACTGGTTGGCATGGCCTCGAAGTGCCTGCTGCAAGCCGCGGAGTTCCTCGTTCTCGCGCAAGATCCGGTCGCCGAATTGATACCAGAACATCACCGCGGCTCGTTCTGTTTCCCGCTCGTAGAGCACGAGTCGCGCTTTAATCGGCGAATTGCCGGGCACGGGCACTTCCACGTCTTTGACCTGCGCCGGCCGCCACCCGGCGGCGACGTAGCACGATTCGGGCGAATGCGGGACGACCACGGTGTATTCGGTCCACACCCCGACCAACAGGCTGATTTGGGCCCCCGTGGCATTGCTGTAGATCCAATTGCCGCAAATCGCGGCGCCGCCGGTCTGATCGGGTTCAATCGGATGCCCGTGCCAGGATCCCAATTCCAGCGGCCAGGCTTGCGGATCGAAGTTGGGCAAGCTCGCAGCGCCCGGCGTCCATTCGCGATCGATCAAATATACGCCGGCCTGTGCGCCGCCGATCAACAGCGCGGCCAGGATCAGTCGAGTCGAACTTACCACGACAGGTTTCCTCGCATCAGTCGCGTTGCAAACGTTGATTACGGTGCGACATTGGATGGCATCAGGCCGGGGCAGCGACGTGCGACTCGTCCGAGGCCGTGTCCGATTGCGGATGGTCGGTCGCCGGCAGCGGCGTGCCGCCGTCGACCTTCGCGGCCATTGCGGCCAGGCGTTCTTCGAACGGCTGCACGACACCCATCAAGAGCTCGATCAATTGGCAGGCCGAGAGTCCGCCGGGCTCCCCTTCCACCGACAATCGTCCCACCATCCGCGTGCCGCCAAACAGCGGCATGTCGACCCGCCAAAGCTCGTCATGCCGCGCCGCGGTGGGACGCTGCCACGAGCCGCGATATCCCTCCTGCACGGAGGGCATGGCAACATCGAGCCAGACGCGACTGAGGTTGAATCGGTCGGCCAGCTCGACCAGCGAGTTCATCAGCAACTCCCAGTCAGCCGAGCCTTGCCAGTGGATCGAATCGGTGGGCGAACTTGCCGGACGTCGCCCACGCAGCAAGGACGCACCCGATGTCTTGAGCGAATTGGCCACGAGCCGGGCTTCGGCATGACCGAAAAGCCGGGTGGTGACCAGCACGCTGACGACGGCGGCAATGCTCAAGAGCGCGTACAAGTCGCTGTTTCCCTGGACGGTGGCCAGAGCCCCCAGCGACGTGACGACGCAGCACGACACGATCCAGGCCAACGTGCGCCGAGGGCTGCCGAATTTTTCCATCAGGCAGTGGTGCAGATGTCCCCGATCCGTCGCGTAGACGCTGCGTCCGGTCAGCTTGCGCCGCACGATGGCCGCCAACGAATCGAGAATCGGAATCGCCCAAACGGCCACCGGCGCGGCCAGGGCAACCGTCGTGGGCCCTTTGATCGAGCTGCGGATGGCCATCGCACCCAAGGTCAGGCCGATCAACATGCTGCCGGAATCACCGAGAAAAATCGTGGCGGGAGGGAAATTGAAGCGCAGAAATCCGGCCAGGGCGCCGGCCATGCTGGCGACCACGAGGGCCGCGTAGAAATGTCCGTTCATCCAGGCCATCACGCCGATCGTGACGCTCAGCACGATGCCCACGCTGGTGGCCAGGCCATCGATGCCATCGATCAGATTCAAGGCGTTAATGGCGCCCACCAGCCAAAACAACGTGAAGGGGATGGCAAAGATCCCCAACTCCACGTCGACGGAGAACAAGTGGATGCTGCGCACGACCAACCCGCCGGCGACCAGCGCGCCGGCGGCGGCGAATTGGCCCAGCAGCTTCTGTCGTCCCCGCAGGTGGAAGCGGTCGTCGATTACTCCGACGGTCACGATGCAAATGCCGGCGATCGTGAACGACAGGATGCGGGCGATCGGCGGCAACAGCGCCGTGTCGACAATATCCGTCATCAGGGCTACGAGCAGCAGCACTGTCAGCATGGCTACCAGGATCGAGATGCCGCCGCCGAGCGGAATCGGCTCTCGATGCAGCTTGCGATGCGCATCAGGCCGATCGATCAGGTCGTACCGGGTGGCAAGACGCCGGACCACGGGAGTGATGGCGGCGCTGATCAGCCCTGAGGCCACGGTCGCAAGAATCAAGGTGGTAAGCATGGAGCTGGTTGCTACCGCGATTTGAGGGCAAGTCGCCGAAATGCCCGCCTGGCAGGCGCGGGCGTCGGCGGGCGCCGAGTCCGGCGTTATCGATCGTCAGACGCTTAACTCTTCGTGATATTCGTTATGGTAGTAGGCGCCGTCCACGGCCCCCGTGACGACGGCCCCGAAGACGCGAATTCCCAGGGAGGTCAACCGGCGATTGGCCTCGTCCACGCGCGGGACCTGGCTGACGTCGCGCAGGACCGACAAAACGGCGATGTCGACATGCTGGCCGATAAGCATGCTGTCCACCACCGGCAGGACCGGGCAGCAATCGACGATCACGAAGTCGAAATCCTCGCGCATCTTCTGGAAGCATTCACCCAGGAACAGCTGGCGCTGGGCCAGGGCCGTGAGCGCCTGCTGGTCGCCGCGCCCCGCGGTCAGCAACCACAGATTCGGCGTGACGGTCGGGCGAATCGCGTCGGCCAGCGACGTCTCCGAGCGCAAGACCTCGCACAGTCCGCTTTCGCGCGGCAGGCCGAAGATGCGATGAATCGTGGGACGCCGCAGGTCTCCATCGACGAGCAGGGTCCGCCGACCGCCGCGGGCAAAGCTATAAGCCAGCTGGGTGGCCAACGTGGTTTTGCCCTCGCCGCTCAAAGCGCTGGTCACGAGCACGATGCGGTGCGATTGACCGTCGGCCCCGCGGATCAGAGTTGTCCGCAGCGTGTCGAACGATTCCCGCAACATACATTGCAGCCGCGGAACCAACGGCTGGCCGCTCCGCGTCATCTTATGCGCTCGGGCCGGCAGTGCCGGCAGCGCGGCGACGATCCGCATGCCCAGACCGTCGGCGATCTCGTAGGCCGTGTTGACCCGCTGTGCCCGGGCATCCCACATCGAGACCGCCAGGAACGGCAGCAGGAAGCCCAGCAAGGCGACAATGCTGGTCGTGCGAATGCGGCCGATCGTATCCCGCGTGCGCGGGACGTCGGCGGCCTGCAATTCAATCACTCGTGACGGCGAGCGCAACTCGACGCGGAGCGAATCGATTTCTTTGCCGAGGTGCGTCGACAAATCCTCGATTTGTTTCAGCTCGGACCGCATCATTTCGACGTCGATCGACGAACGGCCGATCGATTCCGCCTCTTTGGCGAACCTGTCGACGTCTTCGGACATCTTTTTATCCTGTGCCTCGAGCACGGCCACGTTGTGCTTGAGCGTGGCCATCGGATTGGTGCTTTTGAAGGTGCCGCGCGCTATTTCCTTGCGCACGTGCGATTTGATCGTCGCGCGGGTCTTGTTGTATTCCTCTTCGGCTTGGGCCAGCGCATTGCGCTGCTTCACCAATCGCGGGTGCTTTCCGTTGGACATGACGCCTTCGTTGTGCTCGATGACACGGTGCATTTCGTCAATGCGGTGCTTCTGGGAAATCAACTCCGGCGCTTGATCGACATAACTGTCGACGGTTTCCTCGTCCATCCCGGTTTGCGAATCGAACGTGCCTCCGCTCTCTTCCTCCATGGTCGTCAGGTTGAGCTTCGACCGCATCAACTCGAACTGGATGCGAGTATGCTCGTTGCGCAGCGTGGCGAAGTGCTGCAGCGTGATTTGCTGCTTTGCGCTCAGCGCGTTGCCGTCGCCCGTGCCCAGGCTGTCGGCCAACCGCTTGAGGTCGGTTTGCTTGGTGCGCATTTTTTGTTCGGCGTCGTTGAATACTTTTTCGAGGCTGGTGAGCCGGTCCATCCGTTGCCGGCGCTCGACGTCGACCACTTCGCGCATGTAGGCCCGGGTGACGGCGTTGGTGATCGTCGCCGCGGTATTGGCGTCGGCATGGCTGAACGAGACCTTCATGAGCTCGGCCTCGCCGGGGAACTCCACGTAAAGCCGCTTTTCCAGCCAGGCCACGGCATCCTCTTCTTCCCGCACCGCGGGCAATCGTTCGACGTCGGGCGAGCGCAATGCCGCGCTGAGCACGAAGCGGCTGGTCATCAGCCCTTTTTGCGTCCGCTTGTAGATCTCGAAGTCCTGCTTGTCGTTCTCGGTTGTCGTAAACACGAGCTTGGGTTCACGGTTGTAGACGCGCAGAAGCGCGAACGCTCCGAATTCGGGCGTGAACCACAGCCAGGCGGCCGCGGCGGAGCCGGCCGACATCAGCATGGCCAGCACCAGGCCCAGCACCCAATGCCGCCGCAGGCCGTGCATCAGCACCGAGAAACTCGTGCCCGAGCCGGTCCGCCGCCGCACCTGGTCGCCGTCCAGATCGGTCCAGTTGGGGCGGCCATTGCTTTCCGTCAGCACGTGTTGCCCGGGGACGGCAAGCGCCCTGCGCGTCAGGGGAGATCCGCCAGAATCAGGACGCTGTTCAGCCATCATGTGTCACTCGCCTGAAAAGATCGTCGCAGTGTCTTCGAGAGGATGAACTTCCAAGGGGCAGTCCGGACAACGTCACCTACACTCGCAATCCGCCACGCTCCAGGTCCAGCGGTCCGCGCCGGCCGGCCGGCACGAGCACGCGGGCGAAAAACTTGCGTTCGAGCCAGATCGCGAAGGCTGCCGCGGGGATCAGCAGCCATCCGCCGGCGCCACCCACCAGCACGCGCTGGGCGGCCGACGCGCCTGCCAAAGCCGGACCCGACGGCCCGAGTGCCGCGGCCAGCGTCAAACGCGCCGCATTGAACAACAGGGCCAGCGGAATCGCACTGGGCAGTAGCGCTACGCGCTGCCAAAGCGGAGCTTCGACCAGCAGCGCCGTCGCCGTGCACACTGCCAGGCAGGCGGCAAATGCAGCGAGGCCGGCGCCGGCCTCAAGTGTCAAGACTCGGCCGGAATTGAGCAGCAAATCGCTCCCGGCGCCGACGGCCGGCACGCCCGCAATCACCAGAGCATAGGCGCTCGCGGTCGCCGACCAGCGCTGTACGGCAGGCCCCCACGCGCCTGCCAGGGTCGCCGGCAGCGGCAAAGCGAAAAGCAGCAGCGCTACCGACGGCCCGCACCAGCGCAAGGCCGATTGCCCGCCGAACAGCACGCCCGCACCCAGTAGCGTTGCCAACAAACCCAGCGCAGGCAGCCAGGCCTGATAACTCCAGGCCGACACGCATTGCAGTACCACGGCACCTGCGACCAGGGCCAGGCCCCACCAGCTTCCGCACCAGTGCAGCGGACGTTCTTCGCGACGATGCCAAAGCAACCAGGCGGAAAACAGCGGGACCGCCCAGGCGTAGGAAAGGCCAGGCTCGGTCGACCAACGCCGCGCCAACTGCGCGACGATCGGGCCGTAAAGCGGGGCCGCGACCGCGACCAGCAGCAGCGCGGCAATGCCCAGGAGCAGCGTGTCGCTCCGGCGCCCGGGGCCCTCGAGCAGGATGGTCGTCGCGAACGGCTGCCCCGGCAGCAGCGCCTCGCGGGGCTCGACAAGCAACTCCGCGGCCTGTCGCCGGCCGATCGCTTGCGCGCGGCGCGTCGTCGGGTCGAAGTCGAGGCTGTTATCTGGTGAGTACATCGACGATGTTGGGCCGTGATTTGGCGCGAAGGGACCTCAGTCCATTGTCGCCATGAAAAAGCGATCCGCCAAGCAGCGCAGGTCGATTCGACTCGGGTGCCCGCCGCCCGGCTGGGCGCGCACTCCGTTCCCGTCGGTGACAGTCGCTGCTGTCATCGTGGTGCGAACCGGCGATTGATCTTTCGGAAGGGACTGCTGCGAATCAGCCATTTGGAAACCAGGTCCGAAACGGGATTCCGCGATTCGCAGAGCGATTGCAACTACGGCCGGCTATTGCCGCCGCACGACAAACAAGTCGGCTCCGGGCTGTTTGCTCGGCCGACGCGAGGCAAGTCCCGCCTCGCCGCCATAAACTGATGTCGGCAAACACCTTTGATGTGCCCTCGACCGTCTGGCGAGGTCGAGTCGGTGTCCGGGGACAGCAGCAAGTATCATCCTCATGCTCCCGCCGAACACTGTCAAGGGTTTAGGCTTCGATCCCTGCCAGGATTCGGAGGCCGCGTCCCGTAATTACCGGTCGGAAACGACCAATCGTTCAAGTCGAGTCGACCCAAAGGACATAACCGGCAAATCATGCCGGCCGACGGCTCGCCGGACCGCTCTGTGGAAGCAGCCTGCCGACGGGGCCAGACCCGGTCGGTGGGGATAAGCCGGGTCGCCCGGCGGGCCGCCTGGCAAGTGGCGGCGCTGCCAGAAAAACGAAGCGGGCCGCCGAGGCAAGGCCTCGGCGGCCCGTTGTACGCAGCCAAACGTTTGGTTGAGTTGGACGCAGGCGTCAGCTACCGCCGCCGCTCGCCAACGAGTTGCCAATGTTCGTGAACGTCGTTTTGGCGTTGGTACCGACCGTCTGAATGGCGGTCAAGCAAACGATCACGATCAGGGCCAGCATGACGGCGTATTCAACGGCGGTGGGGCCGTCTTCCGACGTCAGGAACTGACGCATCTTCAGGGCCAGATTCTTCACAGAATCCTCCAGTTGCAATGGGCAAAGCAAAGTGTCAGACAGTCCCGCCGGAACGGGGTTCAAACTAGCAACAAGCTATCCGGTAACGATGTGAGAACCAGCCACGCCCGGCGCCGCTCAGCGTGTTCTAAGACAAACCTAGGTCAACTTCAGTCCAAGTCCAGCAGCTGGTCAAGAAAACTTTTCATCGCCAGCTACAAACGGCAGCAGGCCGCAATTTCATCGCTGCAACCCGCCCAAGCGGCGCCCAATCGAATCGGATGCATCAGCCGCGGGACCTCGCCAGGCCGAACACGGTTCGATAATTCCGGGCTGCCGCCAACCTCCCCATTCGAGGAGAGGCGCTCGAACGGATTTTGCGGATTGCGCCCGGCATGGCGTTTTGGGCCTGGCCGGCCGGCGGTGGGGCGCGAAGAACGCGGCCGGCGGCGGCCGCATCGCGGGGCCGGCCCGCGGTATCCCGGCGGCATTCGCGCAGCCGGGTGATCTTGCTCTCGCGGTGGAGCTAGCATTGTTTCATCCATCTTGACCCGGGTTCGTCTTCTTCTCTATATTCCCGCTCCGCAATCGGGCCAGGAGGGCCCGCCCAATCCGCGCTCGTGCACACCGACTAACGGAGTAGCGACATGTGCCGCGACTTTCTGCCGCGTTCGTTTTCTCATCAGGCGCTCCATTCGCAGCTTCGAGCGCTGATCGTCAGCGGGGCTGCCTTGGCCATCGGCTGGTCGTTGGCGCCCGTGGCCCACGCTGCCGGCGGCTCGCCCAAGAAACCGGCTCCTGCCGCCCCCGCGGGGGGCGCCCGGCCAATGTGGAGCAGAAGAAGCCTGAGTTGATGGCCATGATCAATGGCGAGGAAATCAAGCGGGACGAGCTGGGCAAGGAGTGTCTCAGCCGTTACGGCGCCGAAGTGCTCGACAGCCTGGTGCACCGGGAAATGATCGCCGACTATTGCCACTCGCACAACGTGACGGTGACGGACAAGGAGGTCGACGAAGAGATCGACCGCATGGCCAAGCAGTTCAAGCTGCCCAGGGATCAGTGGCTTAAACTGCTGGAGAAGGAACGCGGCATCAAGCCGCGGCAGTACGCCAAAGAAATCATCTGGCCCACGCTGGCCTTGCGCAAGCTGTCGGCTGGCGATTTGACGGTCACCAAAAAGGAACTCGACGAGGCGTTTGAAAGCCAGTTCGGTCCGGCCGTGAAAGCCCGGATCATCGTTCTGGCCAGTGCCAAGGACGCGGCCAAAATACGGGCCGAGGCCCTGGCCGCTCCGGACAGGTTTCCGGCGCTGGCCCGCAAGTACTCCGAGGATTCGGCCAGCGCCAGTTCGGGCGGCCTGATGCCGCCGGTCCGCCATTTCATGGGGGACGAGGGCTTTGAGAAAGCCGCTTTCAGCCTGAAAGAGGGCGAGATCTCGCCGGTGGTGCCGGTCGGCAAGCAGTTCGTAATCCTCAAGTGCGACGGTCGCCTGGCGGCCACCAGAATTGATCGCGAATACGCCGACAAGCAGATTGTCGAAGCGCTCAAGGAGCGCAAGCTTCGCAAGGTGGCCAAGGAGAAGTTCGACGAGCTGGAAAAGCAGTCCACGCTCGAAATCGTCTTTGGCAAACCGGACAAGGAAAAGGAAATGCCCGGTGTCGTGGCGGTGCTCAACGGCCGCCGGATCGTGCGCCGCGATCTGAGCGAGGCCTGCATCGATCGGCACGGCACCGAAGTGCTGGAGAAACTACTCGACCACAAACTGCTCGAACAGGCCCTGCGCAGCGCAAGTTGACCGTGACCGAGGCCGACATCACTGCCGAAATCGGCCGCGCCGCCCTGGCCATGGGCCAGAAGAAGCCCAATGGCGAGCCCGACATCCAGGCCTGGCTGGCGATGGTCGTCAAGCAAGATCAAGTATCGCTCGAGATCTACAAGTCCGACGCCGTCTGGCCGTCGGTCGCGCTGAAGAAGATCGTCGGCGACAACGTGCAAATCACCGAAGACGACCTGAAGAAAGGCTTCGAGGCCAACTACGGCCCCCGGGCGCGCTGCCGGGCCATCGTTCTGTCCAGCCAGCGGAAAGCGCAGGAAGTCTGGGACAAGGCCCGCGATAACCCGACGCTGGAAAACTTCGCCAAGCTGGCCAAGGAATTCTCGATCGACTCGGCCAGCGGCGCCATCGGCGGCGAAGTCCCGCCGATCGCTCGGCACGCGGGTCAACCGGTGCTGGAGCGGGAAGCCTTCCAGCTTAAGAAAGGGGAGCTGTCGGGCGTGATCCAGCTCGGCGAAAACTTCGTCATCCTGTGGAGCGAAGGCTTCACCGAACCGATCAAGATGGACATCAAGGAAGCCAAGAAATACATCTACGAAGACCTGCGCGAAAAGAAGCAGCGGATGGCAATGGCCAAAGAGTTCGAGCGCTTGCAGGATATGAGCGAGGTCGACAACTTCCTTGCCGGCACGCTGCATCATCCGAAAATCAAGGCCGATCATGCGACGCCGCCCGGCGACGCCGACAAGGCGTATAGCGAAACGGCCGAACGCCTGCTCAACAAGTCGCAGAACCAAAGGCGCGTAGAGCGCCGGAAGAAAACCGGCCCGGGCGCCGAGGGCGCCGGAAACGCACAGTCCGACCAGGGTCCGCAGGGCCGCCACGGCTCGTGGATCGTTTGCCTCGGGCGAACCACTCCGCCCGGAGGGTTGTCTTGGGCAGCGGCGAGTGGGTCCGGGCCGTCGACCGCCGCAGCGCCGGCAGCCGTTGGCTTGCCGCCGCCGGCCGGTTATCTTGAAAGCGATTGCCGCTTTTGCCCGCTTGTGTCCTGGCTGGAGAATGGGCCAGGGGCGACCGCCGGAAGCCCCGGAAACGCGGACGCATGATGCGGCCCGGCAGCCCAATTGAAATCTCGCTCACAATAATTGCTTCGAGGCTTTCGACGGATGAGTCACGAAAACGAAGAACACAATCCGGCCGACATCCTCACGCCGTTCAAGATCGAAGTGGCCGAACGCGTCAAGCGGCTCCCCCCCTATTTGTTCGCCCGGATCAACGCGATCAAGTATCAGAAGCGCCGAGCCGGCGACGACGTGATCGACCTGGGCATGGGCAATCCTTCGGATCCGCCCGAAGACCTGGTGATCGAAAAGCTGGCCGAAGCGGCCCGCGACCCGCGCAATCACGGCTATAGCAAGGCGCTGGGCATCGCCAACCTGCGCCGCGAGGTGGCCAGCAAGTATCAGCGCAAGTACGGCGTGCGGCTGGACCCGGACAGCCAGACGATCGTGTGCCTGGGCTCCAAGGAAGGCTTCAGCCACATGTGCCTGGCTCTGGTCGGGCCGGGCGACACGGCGATCGTGCCGGCCCCCTACTTTCCGGTGCACGTGTACGCGGTGTTTCTGGCGGCGGCGAATTGCATCTCGCTCGAAGTTGCCGACAGCGACAAGTTCCTCTCCAACATTGCCTACACTTGCCAGCAGATGCATCCGCGGCCCAAGCTGCTGATTCTGAACTATCCGCACAATCCTTCGTCCGTCACGGTCGAGCCCGAGTTCTTCGTCGACGTGGTCAAGCTGGCCCGGCGATACGGCTTCATGGTGATCAGCGATTTCGCCTACGCCGACGTGGCCTTCGAAGGGTATCAGCCCCCCAGCTTTCTGGCCGCCCCCGGGGCAATCGACGTGGGTGTCGAGTTCACGACCATGAGCAAGGGCTACAACATGGCCGGCTGGCGGGTCGGATTCTGCTCGGGCAATGCCGAGATGGTCCGAGCGCTGGGCACGATCAAGACCTACTACGATTACGGCATGTTCAACCCGATCCAGATTGCCGCCATCATGGCCCTGCGGCACACCGACGCGGCCGTCGAAGCCCAAAGCCGGCTCTATCAGCGCCGTCGTGACGTGCTCTGCGAGGGGCTGCGCCGCGCCGGCTGGGACATTACCGCGCCTAGGGCGGGAATGTTTGTCTGGGCCAAAATCCCCCAGATCTGGACCGAGCAGATGGACACCATGACCTTCGCCACCAAGCTGCTCGAAGAGGCCGATGTGGCTGTCAGCCCCGGCAGCGGTTTCGGTCCGGCCGGCGAAGGCTATTTGAGGCTGGCCCTGGTCGAAAACGAAAACCGCCTGCGGCAAGCCGTGCGCCAGATCACGCGCTGTCTGGGCGGCGATGCGCGGGCCGCCGGCGACGCCTGCTCGGCCAAGCCTGGCGTGCCGCATTAGTCGGTCGCGGGGCGCCGCTTCTTGAGCACCGGTCGTCGGGCCACTCCAGGCTGAACCGAGCCCGGACTGGCCGATCTGGCAGCCGCGGTCAGACGCTGGTCCCGGCGGGCCGGACGGCCGATGCGCGGCAACGGCAGAGCCGGCCGGTCCCCAGCGCCAGGATGACCCACAGAGCGCTCAAGGCTTCGCGAGCGTCGATTTTCGAGCTGCCCCGCGTGCGATCGGCAAACGAGATCGGAGTTTCGCGGATCGTGGCCCCGGCCTGCTGGAGCAGAAACAGGATCTCCTCCTGGAACGAGTAACCCCGCGAGCGGATAGCCCCAAGGTCCACCCGGCGCAGCACCGCGGTTCGGTAACAGCGGTAGGACCCGCTGCAATCGCGACTCTTCAGGCCCAGCATCGTCCGGGCGTAGCCGTTGACGGAACGGCTCATGAAGTGCCGGCGCCAGGGCCAGCCCTCGATCCGGCCGCCGGGCGTGTACCGGGAACCGATCATCACATCCGTCGGAGGCTCCCCGGCCGGTGCTTCCATGCCGGCCAGAATCGCCGGCAGATGCCGCGGATGGTGGCTGAAATCGGCATCCATGTTCAGCACCTGGTCGTAGCCGTGATCGAGGGCATACTGCATGCCGGCGACGGTGGCCGTGCCCAGGCCCAGCTTTCCGGCCCGATGCAGGCAATTCAGTCGGGGCTCGCTCCGGTGCATCTCGTCGCACCAGCGGCCGGTGCCGTCGGGAGAATTGTCGTCGATCACCAGGATGTCGACGGCCGGCGCGATCTTGAGAATCTCGGCCACCAGGTCGGGCAAGTTCTCCAGTTCGTTGTAAGTCGCCAGCGTGATCAGCGTTCGATTCATTGTTGCGGCTGCTTGTTGCTCGAGAGCCTGCACGCGTGCGGCCGGGGAAACCAGGCCCGCCGTGGCTTGAGAATCGTAAACGATGGCGCTCGGCGTCCGGAATGGCGATTTGGCGCGGGTTGTGTAATGCGGAGCCTGCGGCGCCGGGAGAATTGCCATTGTGCCGGCGGAAATTGAGTCAAGAAAAGAACCGCTCCGATTTTGCGGACGAGCAAGGTTCACAAGTTCACGAAATCCTCACATCCTGCCAGAAGTGCGACCTCGCCGATTGCCGATAGCATCCATTGTCGGCAGTCACCCCAGACGTTCCATCCTGCACGCATTATCTACTCGCAACTAATGCGTGCTCAGCAGGAGGCGTTTTGTTCGATGTTGACACGGCCCCAAAAGATGCAGAACTTGAGCGACTTACGGGAATTTGTAAATGAGATCCTGTGCCAGCAGAACGAACTAGAGCGGGGTGCTTTTCCGTTGACGGAGCGGATCCTGGTGCGCGGCGGCAAGTCTTGCGGAATCTATTTCTGCTTGCACGGCCCCCGATCGGTGAAGCTCTCGGCCATCTGGGAAACCCAAAGCAACCGGATTCTCTTTTACGGTTCCACGGGCGAACGCTTCTGCAAGATCCAGTTGGTTGAAGCGCCGCGACTGGAGTTCGCGGCCGCCTAGGCAGACCGGGATCGCGGCGGGACGAAAAAAGCCGGCTTGACGCGGGCAGGCGTCAGGGTCTATACATAGTTACACTGTTCATACGTACATTTATCATACACGGAGGGTGCCATGCTTGTTTTGTCGCGGCGAGAGAGGGAGCGCATCAGACTGGGCGACTCGATCATAGTGACCGTCGTTCGCCTGTCGGGAGATCGCGTGCGGTTGGGCATCGAAGCCCCGGCCGACGTCCTGGTGCTCCGCGACGAATTGGACCCGCTCGAGCAAGCGAATCCGGCCGGGCAGCCGGCGGTTGAACCGCGGCAGATTCGCGCCGCCGGCTAAGCGGGAGGAATTGCGGAGATATCGGCAGGTCGACTGCCGGGCCCGATTTGCCCGCAGCGGGGCAAACGCGGCGCGGTGCGGCGTGCCAACGAACAACCGAACCTTAAGGCGGCCAGACGTGGCCGCCTTTTTTTTGTACTTCGGGAGCAACGGCCCGCGTCGCATCACCAAACGAAGACGCACACGTCGCCTTTTCCCCCAGGCGGTTGGGCCCGTGCGCTGGAGAAAGCGGCGACGTGTGCGTTTCGAAAGCTTTTGGGGTCGGCAAAGAAGCGGCCGGGTATTTTTCACCCGCGGCCAGTGCGAACTCCCCTGGGCCGTCAGACCGGCCACAGGCCCGGCGAGCTTATTCGCGCGGGCGGACGGCTCCGGTCAGGCCGCTATAGTCGGGACGGTCGTCCGGATGCCAAAGGGGCACGCCTTGCTGCACGCGCTCGGCCAGAATATCGAGTTTCTTCCTCGAGCCGGCCGGAGCTTCGGTGGGGACGAAATCGCCGGCCGCATCGGGCACGAAGTCTTCGTCATGACCGTACTTCAAAATCGCCTCGAACACATTCCGCATCTGCCGCATCACTAAAATCCTCCACAGTAGACCAACCACACATTGAATTCGGCCAATAGCTCGCCTGACGAAAAAAGCGGGCCGCGCCAAATTGCACGGCCGAGACGCTGCGTTTTTTCGAATTTGGCAGGCGGGACCGGCTCAATTGCCCCGCAGCTCGCACGAGCCACGACGCGAAGTCCATTCATGGGGGGCCGGCTACCGAAACCAAGGCGGGCAACTCACGAACCACGAATAAGTGCTCCATTGTGACGGCCTGAGGGTGCAAGTCAAGTAGCCCGTCGCTAATTATCTCCAAACATTTTCCCGCCGGTCAGCTCGCCGCCGGGCACGCCACGCCGCACAGAAACGCCCGGCGGCGAGATTCCCAAGTGCGAGGCTGGCTGATGTCCCCGGTTGCGCGCAGCCTCGGGCGAGGGGCCAGCGGCCGGCGCGTGATCCGCTTTTCAGGTATGCGGATTGGCCCGATCGAGGGCGATGGCGCCGCGGACGTTGGCCCCGGCCGTTCGCAGGTCGGACAGGGCCTCGTGGATGGCCCCGGTGTGATCCCGGCCCAGCTCGACGATCAGGTAGGTTGCCGCCGAGCAGCCCGCGATTGCCCGCGCGAGCGGGTGGTCCGCGGAACCCCCGGCCACCAGCACATGCCGGTCGAGAAAGGGCAGATGCCGCCAGACCCGCGCCGCCTCAACCGATCCATGCGTGGCCGGCGCCTCGGCGCTGCCGGCACCAACGAAGTGGACACCTGGTAAATTCGTCGGTCGGGTCACTTGGGGCCAGGTCGCCGAGCCGGCGATCAGCTGATTCAGGCCTGGCTCAGGCGTATGGCTGGTATAGGACGCTCTCCCGAGCCCATCGCGCCGACAATCGACGAGCAGGACCAGGCCGGCTTCGGTCGCCAGCGCGGTGGCCAGGGCAGTCAGATCGAACGCAGCCAAGGCATCCGGTCTGGCCGCGACCAGCAAAATCGGCCAGCGACGATCGCGGCCCAGAACGTCGTCCGCGATACGCTGGGCGAGCCGGCGATAATCGGGTCCCGGCTCGACCACGGGCAAGTCGACAGGCGGCAGCCCGTTCACGGCAGGCGCCGAACCGGCGAACAGCAGCGGCGGCCATAGGTCGTGCACGTCAGGGGCCGGGGCCCTCTGTTCGGCGCGCTGCCGCGGCGCCGGCGGGACTGCCTGAACCCCGGCGCTTGGCTCCAGCGAGTCGTCGTCCAGCAGCCCTTCGACGAGGGCGCCGGCTCTGGCCACCGCGGCATCCAGTCGCTCGAGCGTCGATTCGGCCTCGGCGGGGATTTGCCCTGCGAAATCGAGGTCCGGCTCCGCGGGGGCCGACGTGCTCTCCGCGGAGACCGCCGCCGCCTTGGGCGCATCCATTTCAGCCGGCGTCGACTTTGCATCGCCCGGTGACGTGCCGGGCCGACGCTCGAGCACCCTCAGCGCCGAGAGCATGCGATTCATGGCAGGATCCGCGCAAAGGGGGGAAACTATCCGCGGCGCAGCCGCGTAAAGAGCTGGCGGTATTCCTGGCGACGCACCAATGCCGGGGGCGGTGTCGGACGATCGGCCGGCACTTCGTCTTCGATAATGATCAGATCTGCGTCGTCGGCCATCGGAGCGGCTGCGTCGGTGTGGGCCATCGTCGCAAAGGCAGCCACGGACGCAGGCGCGTATTCTTGATGAATCCAGCCGGCGTTGGGCTGTTCTTCGCTCGCGGGCGACTCGCCCTGCCAGGCCGGCAGCCGGCCCTCGTTCGACGCATCCCAGCCGCGCTGGCCGCTAGCCGCGACATGGCGCTGCGGGGCCTGGGGCAGCACCTGCGGTTGCTCTTCTCGCGCCGGGCTCATGCTAAGCGTCGACTCGGGTGCGGCACTCATCCAGGGGTTCAGCAGTTGGGCAAGCTCACTCCCCTCCTGGCTGCGGACAGATGGCCGCTCGGAAAACACGCTGGCTTCGAGCGACGCGTAACGATCGATGACCACTTCCTCTTCGTCGAACGCCTCGCCGAACGGGTCAGCGAGCGAATTGAATACCAACTCGACCTGGGGCCCGATCGAGCCGGCCGGTTGAAAATCTTCCTCGAGGCCGGCCAGCTGTTGTTCGATCTGGTCGAGTTGCTGGTCCGGGTCCGGCGCGACGAACGGGCGCGGGGGGCCGGAAAAAGGATTGCGGACGCTTCGTCCTGCAGATCGTCCAACGGGGCAAATTCGACCACGGCCGGGGCCGCGTCGCGCCCGTGCGAGCCAGGCTGCCAGGGGGTCGGCAATTGTTGCAAGTCGCTCCAGGCTTCTTCGATCGCCGCGGCCGTCACGGTCCGGCACTCACCCAGGGCGGTAAGAATCAAAGCATGGTCGCAGACCTGATTGATCAGCCGCGGAATCCCGTCGGTCGCGCGGTAGATGCTCTCGTAGGCCGAGCCGTCGAACACGCGGTCCGGGTCGCCGCCCACCACGCTGATCTGAAAGCGGGCATAATGCGTCGTTTCTTCCCGGTTCAGGGCCGCCAGGTAGCAACGGGCCGCCAGCCGCTGGCTGAACGAATCGAGCTTCGGACTGGCAAAGCGCTCCTCCAGCGCCGGGCTGCCGGCCAACACCAGCCGCACCCGCGGTTGCCCGTCGCGCACTAGGTTTGTAATCATGCGGAGCTCTTCGAGCAGCCGGATCGGCAGCGTGTGGGCTTCATCCACCAGCAGCAACAATCCGGGATGGCCGCCGGGCCCGGGCGTCAGATGATCGATCAGCGACAGCCGCAATTCGCCTTCTTCCATTCCGCGGTAGGGCAATCGCAGCTCGAACAGAATAGCCTGCAGCAGCGCGCGCCGGGTGCAGATGCGGCCGCTGGACAGCAGCGCCACCGACAACCGCTCGGAAAACTGGTCGGCCAGAGTCTGGCAGAGCATGGTTTTGCCGATTCCCGATGGGCCGATGACCAGGCCGGCTCCCTCGGCCCGTTCGACGATCCGCTGAAGGGTCTGCCGGGCGGCATCGATGCCGTGTCCGGGAAAAAAACGGTCGCTCTGCGGCGCCGCGGCGAAGGGGCGCTGGCGGAGATGGAAATACGCTTCGTACATGCTGGCAAATTCCTCTTGCTGGACTCCGGCGCCCGGGCGTGCCCGGCCGGCCGAAACGCTCGATCGCTCGGACGGGCGGCCGGGTCGACGACGCGAGCGCGGCGGTGCGTCCTTGATAGGTTCGGCACGGCGAGCGGCGAGGCTCTACCTCCGCCCGCGCAATGGTTTCTTTTCGCCGAGCTTGCCCGATTCAACGGGTTTCATTCGGCGAGATCCGCCCCATTCAACGTCAACGTCCGCCCAGACTTCCCAGCGCCTCGGCCAGCGATTCCAGCGGGTGATCTGCCAACCCCCGGATCCAACCGGGATCCTGGACCGTCATCGCCACCAGCAGAAACGCAATGATCGCCGCTATCAGCTGCACTGCCAGCGGCAGACCGCGTCGCGGCTGCGATACCGACAGCGTGCCCCCTGCGGCGCCGGCCGCGACCAGGCCCACGACCGGCAAATGAAACAATCGCTCGATATCGGCGGGATGGCGGATCGTGCAATCGCGCAGGGCAATCGCGCGGCCGTACGCGCGCAGCCCAAAGACCACGATGGCCAGCCCGCAGCCGCTCGCCAAAAGGAAAACGCCCCACGGTGCGGCCCCCGCGCTCGACGTGCGCGTGGCGTCGGCCTGGGCCGCAACGGCACCTGAGCTGGCCAGAAACTTGTTTTCGGCGGCGGACCGATCGGCCTCGCTGGCGGCGAGTTCCAGCTCCACGCGGCGGCATTCCTGCTCGAACTGCTGGCAGCCCGTGCGTGACGCCTCGACGAGCGATTGCCATTGCCGTCCGAGCTGCTCGTCACGCCGGCGCTCGGCAAGCTTCGCGGGAGACGATGCCTCCACCGGCGGCAGGGCGTCGAGCGCACAGCGCACGTCGGCGATTTGCGATTCCACGTCACGCACCAGCGGATGTTCCGCCGTCAGTCGCTCGAGCAGCCGGCCACGTTCGCCGTTCAGCTCGGTCAGCCGGGCAGCGAGGCGGGCTCGTTCGAGCTCCTCGGCCGGCGAAGACGCACTCTCGGCCGCCGCTTCGGGCGCCGGCAGCGCAAGTCCCGGGGCGTCCTGGCCGGCTCGCTGGAGCTCGGAATATTGCTCGCGGACGTAGCCATCGAGCCGTTCTCGAGCTGCATCGAGCCGGCTGCGCGAGCCCTGCCTTCCGCGTGGCCGCGATCCAAGCCGCGCGGTCCGCCGCCGCCTGCTGGCGTAGCGCCGCGGCATCCGTCGTCGCGTCGGGCCGGCCGAGCGCATAGCAGGCACCCGCGGCGCCCAACGTCAACGCCAGGACTAATAGCGGCCAGGCGAATCTCGACGAATTGCTTGGCGGCTGGGTGCGATGCGGCATTCCGACTTCCGTGTCGTGCGAATCGAGGCGGGCGGACCGCCGGATTATGCGGTCTCTGGGGGGCTAGTAGGCTCATCGTCGCCGCGGCGCAAGCAGCTTGAGTGCAAGCCCACGGGGCGTCATGAGCGTATAATTCAGCCGGCGGGGGGCGCAATTGGATCGCCGTCTTTTTGTCGGTCCGGACAGCCTACTTGTCGGCCGGGACGGGGGGCCAACGTTGGATTACAGCAGGCTGGATATGTTTCAGGTCAAGATTTGCGGAATCACCGACCCGGCCGATGCCCAAGCGGCCGCCGACGCGCAGGCGGACGCGATCGGCCTGAACTTCTTTCCCTTGAGCCCGCGGTTTGTCGACGACCCGGCGGCCGAGAAAATCGCCCAGGTCCGGCCGTCGGGCGTGGCCCTGGTGGGCGTGTTCGTGAATTCGCCCGCGGCCGAAGTGCAGAGTCTGGCCGCCCGCTTGCGGCTCGACTACGTGCAGATTCACGGCGACGAGCCCCCCGAGTTCCTGCGCGAGTTGGAAGGCCTGGCGACGATCCGCGCCTTGCGCTGCGGAGCCGATTTGGAAGTGGCGCTCGACTACCTGGCACAGTGCCGCCGACTGGGCTGCCTGCCCGCCGCGGTGCTGGTCGATGCGCTGCAGCCAGGCCATTTCGGCGGCACGGGCGCGCCGGCCGACTGGCCGGCGCTGGCGGCCGCGCGGAGTCGCTTCGAGGGGCTGCCGCTGATCCTGGCGGGCGGGTTGACGGCAGCGAACGTGTCCGAAGCGATTCAGACGGTCGGACCGGCCGGCGTGGACGTGGCCAGCGGGGTTGAAACCGCGCCGGGACGCAAATCGTCGCCGCAAATGCGGGCGTTTGTGGCCGCAGCCCGTGTGGCGCTGGGGCAAAGGACCGGGCGTGCCTAGCCCGGGTATGCAGCGCGACCGCCGCCCGGCCCCTTGCCACTGGACTGCGGCTCAACTTATGATCGTTAGTCGCTTGACCGGCCGGTCTGTTGCGGCGTTTCGACAACGCCCGCGGCCTTTCGCAGCGGCGAGCGCAAGTTCAAATGTTTCATCTGCTTCCAGCGAAGGAGCCATCCGTGGCCCAGGTCCAGAACCGAGTGCCGTTCAAGGTCGCCGACATCAGCCAGGCTGATTGGGGCCGCAAGGAAATCACGCTTGCCGAGCAGGAAATGCCCGGCTTAATGGCCCTGCGGGCCAAATACGGCCAATCGAAGCCGCTTGCTGGCGCGCGCATCGCTGGCTGCTTGCACATGACCATCCAGACGGCCGTGCTGATCGAGACGCTCGTCGAATTGGGTGCCCAGGTCACCTGGAGCAGCTGCAATATTTTCTCGACACAGGATCACGCGGCCGCCGCCATCGCCCAGGCGAACATCCCGGTCTATGCCTGGAAAGGGGAGACCAACGAGGAGTTCGATTGGTGCATCGAGCAGACGTTGTTCTTTCCCGACGGCCAGCCGCTGAACATGATCCTGGACGACGGCGGGGACCTGACGGCCATGGTCCATAAGCGCTTCCCCGAGTTGCTGGGCGACATCCGCGGCCTGTCGGAAGAAACGACCACGGGGGTCAAAGAGCTGCGCAAAATGCTGGCCGCCGGCGAGCTCAAGGTGCCGGCGATCAACGTCAACGATTCGGTCACCAAGAGCAAATTCGACAACCTGTACGGCTGCCGCGAATCGCTGGCCGACGGCATCAAGCGGGCCACGGACATCATGGTGGCCGGCAAGGTCGTGGTCGTGGCGGGCTACGGCGACGTAGGCAAGGGCTGTGCCCATTCGATGCGCTCGCTTGGGGCCCGGGTGTTGATCACCGAGATCGATCCGATCAATGCCCTGCAAGCAGCCATGGAAGGCTTCGAAGTCACCACGATGGAAGAGGCGGCAGCGCGGGGCCAGATCTTCGTCACGGCCACCGGCAACCGCGACATCATTCGCGGCGAGCACATGTTGGTCATGCCTAATGACGCGATCGTCTGCAACATCGGCCATTTCGATCTGGAGATCGACATGGCCTGGCTCAACCGCCAGAAGGGCGTGAAGCGCGTCGAGATCAAGCCCCAGTTCGATCGCTATACCTTCCCCGACGGCCGCTCGATCCTGATTTTGGCCGAAGGGCGCCTGGTCAACCTGGGCTGCGCCACGGGGCACCCGTCGTTCGTCATGTCGACCTCGTTCACCAACCAGGTCCTGGCCCAGCTTGAACTCTGGTTGGAACCCGAAAAGTATTCGATCGGCGTCCACGTGCTGCCCAAGGCGCTCGACGAAGAAGTCGCCCGGCTGCATCTGGCCAAGCTGGGCGTGAAGCTCACCAGGCTGACGCCGTCGCAGGCCGACTACCTGGGCGTGCCTGTCGAGGGGCCCTACAAGCCCGACAGCTACCGCTACTAGAGCGTACGCCGATCCATCGCCCAGCGCCGGCCCGTCCGGCTGGCGTCCGGCGAGACGTTCGCCGGCCGGGCCCGAGCATTTCCCCCCCACTTTGCAAAGAACCCGACATGCCGGAAATCCAGCCTTTCAACGGCCTGCGTTACGACTTGGGGCACGTTGGCAACCTGAGCGACGTGATTGCCCCGCCCTACGACGTGATCGGGCCCGAGCTGCAGGATCAGCTCTACAAGCGGCATCCGGCCAACGTGATCCGGCTGATTCTGAACCGCGACGAACCGGGCGACGACGCCACGAACAATCGCTACAGCCGGGCAGCCCAGTTCCTGAGGAATTGGCGCAGCGAGGGCCTGCTGTTCGCCGAGTCGCGCCCCGCGGTGTACGTCTACCATCAACAGTTCACGACCGGCGGCCAGACGTTCGTTCGCCGCGGGTTCATGGCCCGCTGCCGGCTGTCGCGCTTTGGCGAGGGGAACATCTATCCGCACGAAGAGACGATGGCCGGCCCCAAGCAGGACAGACTGCTTTTGACCCGGGCCTGCAAGGCAAACCTGAGCCAGATCTTCGGCCTGTATCCCGACCCGGCCGGCGACGCCCAGAGCATTTTGGAGCGTTCTCTCGTGGGCGTCGCGCCGCTCGAGGCGACCGACCACTTGGGTGTTTTGCACCGCATGTGGCCGGTGACGGATCTGGCCGTGATCGGCCTGGTCGAATCGCTGCTGGCCGCCAAGGCGGTGTTCATTGCCGACGGGCATCATCGCTATGAAACCGCCTGCAACTATCGCGACGAGCTCGCCGAAAAGCAGGGGGGCCTGAAGCCCAACCATCCGGCCAATTACGTGCTGATGATGTTCATTGGCATGAACGATCCCGGGCTCTTGGTGCTCCCCACGCACCGGCTGTTCCGCGGGCTGCCGGACCTGGATTCGGCCGCCCTGGCCGATCGCCTGGGCAAGTGTTTCACGACCAAGGTGGTGGGCGAGGGGGGCGATCTTGCGCCCACGGTTTGGGACGAGATCGAAGTGCAGGGCGACCAGGGCACGCTCGGCCTGTACTGCCGCCAGGACGAGCGCTGGCTGTTGGCCACGATCACTCCCGAGGGCAAAGCCCGGATGGCCCAGGTGGCCAGCGAGCACAGCTCTGACTGGCAAGGCCTGGGCGTAAGCATCCTGCATCGGTTGCTGATCGAAACCCTGCTGGGCGGAAAAGACCTGCCCAAGCCGCGCTACGTGCACCAGGTGGAGGAAGTGGTCCAGGGGCTGGAGTCGGGCGAGTTTCCGCTGGCCGCGCTGGTCATGCCCGCCACGGTCGATCACATCCGCACGATCAGCGAACACAGCGAGCGGATGCCGGCCAAGAGCACCTATTTCTATCCCAAGCTGCTCAGCGGGCTGGTCATCAACCCGGTGGAATAGAAACCCCGACGGCGTAGCAACCCGGCGGAGCGGGCGCCCGCCGCCCGGCCTTGATCGGCGCGTTCCACGTGGAACGGCGATCCGGTCGTGCCTGCCGCAGTTGCTCCCGCTATCTCACCGCCTCCCGGCCGACCGTGCGTTTCACGTGAAACGCAACGATTGCGGCGTCCCTGCCACGAAGCGGTCCCGCTGAGCCGTTCGCTCAAGCACTACCGCGATGTCCCGCTGCCGGACGTCTACGTACTGCCCCAGGTTCGTTCGCCGCGGCGTGCTAGCACCACGTGGCGCTGGGAACTGACATTCCAACGCGAATTCGCCCCCGGGTACAATCCGCCTCCCGGAGAGTCAGCGACTCGAGCCCAGGAGGACGGAGAGCACGTGGGGCGGATTCTATGCGTGGCGAATCAGAAAGGGGGCGTCGGCAAGACGACCACCGCAGTCAACCTGGCAGACGGTCTGGCCAAGGCCGGCAGCCGCACGCTGCTGGTCGATCTCGACCCCCAGTGCAACGCCACGACCGGGCTGGGCGCCCGGCCCACCGACAGCCATCCGCTCGTTTCGCAGCGCCCGCTCCGCGAGTCGCTTTGTGCAACGGCCAATCCGCTGCTCGAGATCCTGCCGGGCAGCCGGAGCTTTCAGGACGTCGAGGCCTTGGCCTCGGCGTCGGCCAGCAATTCGGCCACCCTCAGTCAGCACCTGGCCGGCGGATTGAGCCAGTACGACTTCGTGCTGATCGACTGCCCGCCGTCGCTCGGCCAACTCACGCAAACGGCCTTGGCCAGTTCATCCGAGGTGCTGATGCCGATCCAGTGCGAATACTTCGCCATGGAAGGTCTGGCCCAGATGATCGAGGTGATTCGCCAGGTGATGGACCGGCAGCCCAACCGGCTGCGGTTCGGCGGGATCGTGCTGACGATGTACGACGCGTCGCTCGAACTGACGCGCGAAGTGGACGACGAGGTGCGCGACTTCTTCGGCGAGATCGTGTTCCAGACCGTCATCCCGCGCGACGTGGCGGTTTCCGAAGCGCCCAGCCATGGACAGTCGGTGATCGATTATGCGCCGCGCTCGCGCGGCACCCGGGCATACGTGGAACTCTGCATGGAGGTACTCGAACGTGACTAAGGAACGACGACTCGGACGCGGACTCGAAGCCCTGTTAGGACGTCCGCTGCCAAATCCCGGCGGCATCGACCTGGCGTCCGACCCGGCCGCGGGGAGCCAGCTAGCACCGGCCGCGCCAGCAGCCCCGCGCGGCGACGAGCTGGCCCGGATCAACGTCTACGAAATCGAAAGCAATCCGTTCCAGCCGCGGCGCGATTTCGACGAAGCGGCCATTGCCGAGCTGAGCGAGAGCATCAAGGCCCACGGGCTGATTCAGCCTCTGGTGGTGCGCCGCGCCGGCGGGCGCTGGCAGCTCGTGGCCGGCGAGCGACGCTTGCGGGCCGCAATCAAGGCCGGCTGGGCGGAAGTGCCCTGCCAGGTTCGCGAGGCCGACGATCGTCAGATGGCCGAAATCGCCATCGTCGAGAATCTGCAGCGCAAGGATCTCAATCCTTTGGAAAAGGCGGCCTCGTTCCACGACTATTTGGAGCGCTATGCCTGCACGCAGGATGAGTTGGCCGGGCGATTGAAGATCGATCGCTCGACGATCGCCAACTTGATTCGCTTGCTCGAGCTGCCCCAGGCCATCCAGGACGCCGTGCGGCGCGAGTCAATCAGCGCCGGGCACGCCCGGGCTTTGCTGCCGCTGGGAGACGAATCCCGGCAGCTGGATTTTGCGCCCGGATCCAGGCCGAAGCCTGGTCGGTGCGGGCGACGGAAGAGCACGTGGCCGACTTGATCCGGGAGGAAGATGTTCCCGGCTCGGCGGCGGCCGGCGCCGCGGGCAAGACGGCACGCAAGACCCGCGGCCGATCGAGCCAGCTGGCGGCCCTGGAACAGCAGCTGCGCACCGCGCTGGGAACGAAAGTCGAAGTGCGCCAGACGGCAGGCGGACGAGGCAAGATCGTCGTCCACTTTGCCAGCCCGGCCGAGTTCGAGCGGCTGCGCGGGCAGTTTTGCGAGCCAGCCATGCGGAGCCAGGCGGGCTGAACCGAGAAAGCAAAGATGCCTGTCACCGCCGGCCGATTGAGGGGCACACCCGGCGCGCTGCCCGAAGCACGGCTGGACAAGCCAGCCGCGGCACCCGCAGGAAGTTTCGCGCGTCGAGTCGGCAGGCGCACTCGGGAAGGTCGGGCAGCCGGCGAAGGGGAGCTTACGGCTGCTCGTTGGCATAGGCCCGATAGAGGCCGGCAATGTCCCCTTCGGACTCATCGCCCGTGTGCAGCACGACGCGATAGCGAAGCTTGATCGATTCGCCGGCCGGCAGCGTATACGAGCCGTCCCCCTGGCCCGTGAAATCGTGCACGCCGAAGACATTGGCGGCAAACAACCCGTAGCCGCGGACGTGCCAGTAGGTCGGGAACCGGAAGCTGCTGGGATGGTTCAGGATGGCGATTCCCAGCGTGTGGCCCTCGACCGGTCCCTGGTAATCGACCCAAGCGGCCCGCTTGCCCCAGGCGTCATCGTCGGTCTGTCCTTCGCTGTTGACGATCCGGCCGCCGATCTTGTTTTCGGCCCGCATGCTCGAGGCCACGCGGACCCCGAAGCTGCCTTCCTTGGTGTCGCCGAACACGACCGGACCTTCGCTGGCCTTGAGCGCCAGGTCGAAGTCGAGGATTCGCCGGCCGGCGGCCGCTGAGCACGTCAGGCTGCGCACGTCCTCGCACTGTTTCTTGCCGTCGGGCGCCAGCCAATCGTTGCGGCTGACGATCCGGGCTCGCTCGCCCCCTTCGACCGCGTCGAAGCCGCGATGGACGATCGTGCCGTGCCCTTTGGTCTCATCCTCGCTCCAGAAGTCGATGCCGTTGACGCTGCCATGCGTGAGCCAGCAGGACCGCTGATGGACGTGGTCGTGCTGCTCGCTGGCCACTTCGGCCATGGGATAGGCCCGAGTTACCGGCTGGCCGGTCGGTCCGATGAGTGGCCAGAGGATGGGCTTGGCCCCGGAACGGATCAGGTACTCGGTAACCAGCTGGCCGTCGTGCTTGACCGTGACGCCCTTGTCCGCGCGCTCGACCGTCCAATCGGCAAGCAGCCGCTGCTGGCAGCAGAGCCAGAGTATTAGCAACACCGATCGTGCAGGGAGCCGTGCACACATGCGACATCTCCGGGTGGGCGGGGGATGCCGTTCATGGTAACAGCGCGGCGGCGCAGGTGGGAGCTATCGGCCTGGGCCCTAGAGGAGGGAAAGGGCGAGCCAGCGTGGGCAAAAATCCGTGGCGGCCCCCGCCGGATTACCGCTTCGAGACCATCACTTCCTGGAATTTCTCCAGGCTCACCGACTTGAAGGCGTCCAGCTGGGTTTGGGTCTCGGTGATCAGGTCCAGGTCGAGCTTGAGCAGTTTCCACTTGATCTGGTGCTCGCTGTGCAGCGACACGCCATGACCCTTCAGCAGGATCTGCGGAGGAATCGTGAGCTGCACTTGCGTGGCGACCAGGCCGCGGCGATGCAGTTCTTCGTTGACCGCCAGCCGGGCAAAGGGGGGCGTGTGATTGGTCATGGCGTTCAGGCGGGCATACCAGTCCGAAAAATCGCGGTACTGCTGGGCCGCCTCGTCGTTCTCGGCCTTGAGCGTGCTGATGCGATACGTCATGTGCGGGCTCTTGAAGACCAGCTCCGCCGTCTTTTCGTCGACGCTGACGTCGAACTGCGGGTTGGCCAGGAATTTGACGTATGCATTGCCTTCCTTGGACGCCCTTTCCTGCAGCTCATCGCAGAACTGTTTGAGCTCTTCGGTCCTTACTTCGGCCTTGACCTTGCGATTCGGATCGACGAGCAGGATTCGGCCGCGGGGCTTGTCGAACACCGCGACGGTCTTGTCGGACAAGTAGTCGTACACGATCCCGGCGCGAAAGATCGTCGTGTTTTGGCTGATCGGCTTGGTGTCCTTGCCGCTGAACACGCTGCTCTCGACGTGAAAGTCTTCGGCCCGGCCGGCAGCCGCCAGGCCCAAGGCGATCGAGATGATAGCTGCTAGCACGTGGGGCGCGGAAAGATCGAACGAGCGGGGGGCGTACATGGGGCGGGGTCTCCCGGGAATGACCTGTCAATACCGAGCGCGGCGGCGAAGGGTATCGAATCCCGCGAGTCATGTAAATCGCAGATCGCCGGTGCGTGGAGACGCCACGAGTGGGCGCTTGAGGCCGGCCCGCGATCGCGATGCGTGATCGGGGCCCGCGATCAGGGTCCGTGATCAGGGTACTTGGGCGCCGGCTTCGCTGGAGTTGAGGTTCATCGAGCCGTACCGCGTCGACAGAGCCTGGTAAAGGCTGATGTCGATGCTGTCGGTGATGAATTGCCCGGAGCCGTCGCACATGACCATGTTGACGCCGCCGGTGTGCATGCTGCGGGCCGAGGCGTATGCGTTGATCGAGGTGTCGGCGGTCGTGCATTTCAGCCCCGGCAAGTTCGAAGAGAACGCCGGATCGCAGCCTGGTCCGGTATCGGGCGTGGCCGAGTTTGGCCCGAACTGAGCGCTGAAGATCGAGGCGCCCATCGCCGGCCAGGCCCAAGCGCCGCGGCCATCGATGGGGTCTTCGACGCCGAGGATTTCGGCGGCCATGAAGGTTTTCGACGTTCCGTCGCGGATTTCGGCCATGCGGGTGCCGAGCTTGGAGCCGATCTTCCACTTGCCTACGTAGGTGCTCGTGTTGTTTTGTGCATAGCTCGTGGACTGGCTAGTCACGTCGACGATCTGAAAGGCCCCGGTCAGGTAGGTCTTGTTGCCGTTCGAGCTGGGAATGTAGAAATCCTGCTGGGCCTGTGCGCCCATGTTCCCCACGCCGAAACAGGCCCCGTAATTCCCCTTGGAAAGCGGGTTGTTCTGGCCGTATGTCGAACTGGTGTACGTCTTGATCATGTCGGGCGCGCTGGGGCAAAGGAACATCGTGGGCGTTGTGCCCCCCACCGGCAGCACGTTGATCGAGTTGCCGTTCACGGTGACCGTCGACAAGGCGGGGTTCGAACAATCGCTGCAAGAGTTGTTGCAGACCGGGCTGGTGCTGGCCAGACAGTTGGCCACGCTGGTCGCCAGGTTCGCCCGTTCGAGATAGGCCAGGATGGCCACGGCCCAGTTGGGTCCCTGGCACGTGCCCCCCGAGCCGCTGCCATTGATGACCGTGCTCGCGCTGTTGCCGGCATCGATTCCCTGGCCGCTGGTCATTCCGGAACAATTCGGCAATCCGGGCGGGAAGGCCCCGAATTGCGTCTCGTGCTGCATGACGGCCAGGCCGATTTGCTTGAGATTGTTCGCGCATTGGCTGCGCCGCATCGCCTCGCGCGCGGCCTGCACCGCAGGCAACAACAGCGCAATGAGCACGCCGATAATGGCGATCACCACAAGCAATTCGACGAGCGTAAATCCGCGCCGCGCACACGCCGAGCGCTTATTCCGACAAGGGCATAACTTCCGGCACTGGCGGCGGGTATCAAACGGGTCACGATATGCCTCCTCGTTGCGACGGGCCACTCCAGTGGCGGGCAAGCGGTGTACGGCCGTCTATGTCCCGCGCTCGGCCCCATCGGCTCCCTACACGATAGGCCTGCTGGCCCGGCTTGACAAGTCGCCACCGCCCCATTGGACGGGTTGGCAGTGCGGACCGGACCCCCTGCAAGTTATAGTTGGTTCGCGCGGGAGCGATGCCGCCTTTCGAGCAGTACATGGCCGCCGCGTCCGCCGCCAGGCGTCTGCATCGACCACCAGGATAGGACCTTATGGCCGCCCCACTCCTCCAGGCGATTCGCGACAAATCGGCGCTCGTCGGCGTCATCGGCCTGGGGTATGTCGGGTTGCCGCTCATCCGGGCATTTGTGGCCGCCGGCTACCGCACGATGGGCTTCGACGTCGACGCCGGCAAAGTCGACCGGCTGCTGCGGGGCGAAAGCTACATCGGCCATATTCCGGCCCGTTGGATCGCGGACTGCGTTCAAAGCGGCAAGTTTACGCCAACAGCCGATCTGGCGCGCCTGGCCGAGCCCGACGCGCTGCTGATCTGCGTGCCCACGCCGCTTTCGGAAAGCCGTGACCCGGATTTGACGTTTGTCGAGGTCACGGCCCGGCAAATCGCCGCGCGGCTGCGGCCCGGGCAGCTGATCGTGCTCGAAAGCACCACGTATCCCGGCACCACGCGCGACGTGGTGCTGCCGATCCTGTCGGAGCGGGGGCTGAAGGTGGGCCGCGACTTTTTCCTGGCCTATAGCCCCGAGCGCGAGGACCCGGGCAATCCGGACTACTCGGCCGGCGCAATTCCCAAGGTGGTCGGGGCGATCGATGGGGCCAGCGCCGAACTCGCCCAGGCGCTCTACCTGGCCGCGGTCGTGGACGTGGTCCCGGTCTCGAATTGCGAGGTGGCCGAGGCCTGCAAGATCCTGGAGAACACGTACCGCTCGGTGAACATCGCCATGGTGAACGAACTCAAGATGCTCTTCGACCATGTCGGGATCGACGTCTGGGAGGTGATCGCCGCGGCCAAAACCAAACCTTTCGGGTTCCAGGCGTTCTATCCGGGGCCCGGCCTCGGCGGACATTGCATTCCGATCGATCCTTTCTATTTGAGCTGGCTGGCCCGCAAGCACGGCATGGCCACGCGGTTTATCGAGCTGGCCGGCGAGATCAACACCGGCATGCCGAAGTACGTTGTCGGACGGCTGGTGGAAGCGCTCAACGAGCGCGGGCTGCCGCTCAACGGCAGCCGGATCTGCCTGTTGGGAGTCGCCTACAAGAAAAACGTCGACGACCCGCGCGAGAGCCCCTCCTTCGAGCTGATGGAGCTGCTGCGGCCGGCCGGGCCATCGTGACCTACAGCGATCCGCACGTGCCGCGCTTGCCGCGCATGCGGCGACACGATCTGCCGCCGATGGATAGCCAGGAGCTTACGGCCGAGTTTTTGGCCGCGCAGGATTGCGTGCTGATCGCCACCGACCACGCGCAATTCGACTACGAATTCATCGTCCGGCACGCCCAGCTCGTGGTCGACACTCGCAATGCCACGCAGCACGTGCGCGCCGGCCGCGAAAAGATTCGCCGGGCATAGCGGCATTCGCCGGGCACTGCAACACAGCCTGCCGCGGCGATCGCCCGGCTGCGGACCGCCGGAACGCGCTCAGCTTCCCTTGCCGACCATCTTGGGCTTGGGCACTTTCAGGTCCACCGGCGGCATGCCGGCCGTCACTTCGAGCGTCAGTGGCGATTTGTTGGTCGTGTAATCCGGATCGACGGCCGCCGTCAGGTGCTCTTTGTTGTCGAGCGGTTGGATGATCACCTTCTGCGGGCCGGGAATCACGCCGTCGGCATATTTCCAGGTCGTGACGTTGGCAAACGTGCCGTCGGGGCTCAGTTCGGCGTTGCCCGGATGCGGGTACTGCTTGGCGTTGACCGGCGCCACGAGGGGCACGAACTGAACGCGAACTCTTTGGGCGGGAATCGGCGTGCCGTCGTCATAGGTCACTTTGCCGGAAACGGGCACGGTCTTGTAAGGCGGCTGCTCGCAACCGGCCAGCAGCAACATCCCGCAACACGCCGCGGCGAACCGCCGCGCGCACAAATTGATATTCATGAATCGTTGGTCCGCCGCTGGGGGTTTCAGAGCTGCTCGCGGGACGGCACGACGAACGGCGCGCGGTACTCGCGCGTCAGCATGGCGTCGGCCGCCGAATTGTCGACAAATTTTTCCTGGCTCGGATTGAAGGCCAGCAAGGGCCCGAGCTGCAATTTCATGCCGGCCAGATCGACCTGGTTGTCGGCCAGGTGCCGCATGGTGCGGTCGAACGTGTCCCGGGCATCGTCCTTGATTCGCAAAGCGGCCACCCGCTCTTTGGCCTCGTCGACGCCCGTTGGCGCGCCAAGCCGATACGACACATTGCCCACGTGGCACAGGGCGCTGGACAGATGCCCTTCGAGGATGTCGGCGTGCAGATCGGAGCTATTGCGGGAGCGGACGGCCTTGACGAAGTTGCCGAAGTGATCTCCCTTGCCGGCGAATTGCTTGATCATCTTGCCCGATTTGTCGAAGGCCGCACCCGCATCGTAACTCGAAAGCGCAACGTATCCGTCGGGCATTTCGAAGATCACGCCGACCCCGGCCCCCTTGTAAGGCGCCGTCTCCAGGCCGCGAACTTCGAACACCAGCGTCTTGTCGCCGTAGTCGTGGATCACGACCTGCGTGTTGGCCGTGTCGCCGGCATCCTGATAACCGAACCGCCCGCCGTAGCTCAGCACCGCGCTGGACAGGCTCGACACGCCGAGGCCCCAGCGGGCCAGGTCCATTTGGTGAATTCCCTGGTTGCCCAGGTCGCCGTTGCCGTAGGGCCACTGCCAGTGCCAATCGTAGTGGAACTGCGGGCGGGTCAAGTCGGCCAGCGGCGCCGGTCCCAGCCAGAGGTCGTAGTTCACGCTCTGCGGAACGTGATACTCGCCGCGCGGGCCGATCGACTGCCGCCGCTTGTAACACAACCCGCGGGCGACGGTCACGGGGCCCAGGGTGCCGGAATGCACGAATTCGATGGCGTCGCGGGTGCCGGTTTCTGAGCGGCACTGCGTGCCGGTCTGGCAGATTTTGTTGTACTTGCGGGCGGCCTCGACGACCCGTCGTCCCTCGCTCACGTTGTGGCTGACCGGCTTCTCCACGTAGACATCTTTGCCGTGCTGCATGGCCCAGATGCTGACCAGCGAATGCCAGTGGTTGGGAGTGGCCGTCGATACCACGTCGACCGACTTGTCGGCAAAGGCCTCGCGCATGTCCTGAGTCACTTGGGGCCGACGTCCCTGGCGCTTGCCGACCTCATCGGCCCGGGCGGCCGCGACGTTGGCGTCCGCATCGACAATCCAAAGCACTTCGGTGTCTTTGCGAGTTGTGAATGCATTCAGGTGTTCGCCGCCCCGCCCGCGGACCCCCACTACGGCCACGCCCAGTTTCTCGCCCGGGCTGGTCGGTTGCTTGTCGTCGGGCTTGTTCTCTTCCGCCGCGCCCAACCGCTGCGAGCCGGCGGCCACCGCTGCGGCGGCTGCCAGGAGCGACTCTTCCAGGAACTGTCGTCGGGATCGGGTCGTCATGGCGGGCTCCTTGGGGGAGGGCTTCGGGGGGACGGCTTGCTATTCGACGCGCGAAGTAATCCCAGGATAGCGGAAAAATCGCGTATTGCCAGTATTTCGAGCGGCCACGGCGCAAGGCCTGGCCGTCTTGCGCCCGACCCGCCGAACTTGCCAGCGGTTGTGCTATCCCATCCGGGCCAGAATTCGATCCACCAGCCGGGGCAAGAAACGGTTCAGCCAAACGAGGGCCATCCCGCGCCAATTGACCAGCACTTCGTGTCGGCCGGTTTCCATAGCCCGCGCGGTGCGCCGGGCCACGCGCTCGGCGCTGACGCCGCGCTGGCCGGCCCAGGGCACTTTCTCGTGCGCGAGGGCGTGGTCGAAGAATTCGGTCAGCGTCGTGCCCGGGCTGACCACCAAGAGGTCGATCCCCCGCGGGGCCAGTTCCGCCCGCAGCGATTCGCTCCAGCCGCGCAGGGCGAACTTGCTGGCGCAATACTCGCTGGAACGTGGAATGCCGCGATGGCCGAGAATCGAGCTGACATTGACCACGATCGGCGTGCGGCCGCTCTGGAGCGCCGGCAGCGCAGCCCGGACCATTTCCACCGGGGCGAAGAAATTCACTTCCATGATCTGCCGCAGGCGCTCGGAGTCCGATTCGGCAAATCGCCCCAGGGCGCCGATGCCGGCATTGTTGATCACCAGGTCCAGGCCGCCCCAACGCTCCTGGGCCGCCGCAAGCGCTCTGGCACGCACGGCGGGATCGGTGATGTCGCCGGGAACGATTTCGATCTGCCCGGGCCCGGCCGCCAATTCGTGGGCCAGGGCTTCGAGGGCGTCTTGCCGCCGGGCTACCAGCACCAGGTGGGTTCCGCGGCGGACCAGCTCCCGGGCCAGCGCCGCGCCGATTCCGCTCGAAGCACCGGTCAGAATGCCCCGCAGGCCTGCGAGCGAGCGCCGCGCCATGGCCGATGGTCCTAGTGCCGCGAACCGTTTTGGCCAGCCCGCGGGGCCGGCGAACCGTCCAATGGCCAGGCCAGGGGCCCGGCGTGGCCGTTGGTCGCCGGCGCGGCCGGGACGCCGCGCGGCCGCACGACGACGTCGGCCCCTTGCAGATGGGCCAGCGCCCGCTGCGGAATGCGGCAATGCACGATCATCCGCGTTTCGCTGAATTGCTGCGACAGCACTTCGCCAAAGGCGGATAGCTGAGCCAGGAGCCGGCCGTTTTCCACGCCGGTCTCCACGTCCAGGTCGAGGAAATTGTGGCTCAGCATCTGGCTCACGGCCAGGGTCATGTGCTCGATGCCCTGCCCGGTCTGAGCGCTGACGGTAACGGCATTCGGATAGCGGCCCAGCACGCTGGCCAGCTGGCCGCGATCGGCCGCGTCGGCCTTGTTGAGCACCAGCAGCGTGTCCTTGGCCTCGATGCCCAGGTCTTCGAGCACCTGGTACACCGCGCTGATCTGTTCGAGCGCGGCCGGATTGCTCACGTCCGCCACGTGCAGCAACAGGTCGGCCTGGCGCGATTCTTCCAGCGTGGCCTTGAAGCTGGCGATCAAATGGTGGGGCAGATCGCGAATGAAGCCGACCGTGTCGCTCAGCAGCACCGGTCCCCAACCGGTCAGTTGCCAGCGCCGCGTGCGCGTGTCGAGCGTGGCGAACAGCTTGTTTTCGGCCAGCACGCCGGCATCGGTGAGCCGATTCATCAGCGTGCTCTTGCCGGCATTAGTGTAGCCGACGAGCGAGACCGTCATGCGCTCGCTGCGGCCGGCCACCTCGCGCTGTTTGCGGCGCTCGATGGCCCCGAGTTCCTGGCGCAGGTCGGCGATGCGTTTTTCGACCAGCCGGCGGTCGACTTCGAGCTGCTTTTCGCCCGGGCCGCGCATGCCGATGCCCATCTTCAACCGCGACAAGTGGGTCCACAACCGCTTCAGCCGCGGCAGCGAATATTGCAGCTGGGCCAGTTCGACCGCCAGGCGGGCTTCGGAGGTCCGGGCCCGGCTGGCGAATATGTCCAGGATCAGTTCGCTCCGGTCGAGCACTTTCACGCCCGTGGTTTGTTCGAGATTGCGGGTCTGGGCGGGGCTGAGGTCGTTGTCGAACAAGATGACGTCGGCGTCGCGGGCCTCGGCCAGCAATTTCAGCTCCGCGACCTTGCCCTTGCCCAGATACGTCGTGACGTCGGGGCTTTCACGCCGCTGGACCAGCTCGCCCACGACCCTGGCGCCGGCCGTCTCGGCCAGACCGGTCAATTCGTCCAAAGGATCTTCGGCCAGCACGCGCTCGGGGAGCAGCACGCCGACCAGAATTGCCGCTTCTTGGGCCACGCTTTGGGTGCGGTTGGTTTCACTCACGTTGCGTTCGATCCTCCTGAAAACGGAGCCCTGCGGGCAACACGCCGACCAGGCGTTCGCACGACACGGCCGGCCTGGTCGAAACAGAGTACCCAACGACACGGCGTACCTCAGGACACGGGCCCGGCGGCAGTTGTTCGCTCACGGGCTGTCCCCCTCGAACAGTTGGCAGTAGCTTTCGTAGCGCCGGGCGTCGAGCCGGCCATCGGCCACGGCATGTTTAACAGCACACTGCGACTCGTGAATATGTGTGCAGTTCGGGAACCGGCAAAGGTTGGCAAAGGGGCGCAAATCACGGTAGCCGGCTTCGACTTCCTCGGCAATCACATCCCAGAGCTGGAATTGCCGGATGCCCGGCGTGTCGACCACGTACCCCCCCGAGGCGATCGGCCAGAGCTGGGCAGTGGTGGTGGTGTGCTTGCCCTTTTGGTTTTCCGCGCTGACCTGGCCCACGCGCAAACGCAGCGCCGGATCGACGGCGTTGAGCAGCGACGATTTGCCCACGCCACTTTGCCCGGCCACGGCGCTGGCCGCGCCGGTCAACTCCTGCCGCAGGCGGTCGATGCCTTGCCCGGTGGCGGCCGAGACCAGCAGCACCGGGTAGCCCATCTGAGCGTAAACACCGACCAGCGGCTGGAGCCCGGCCGGGTCGACTAGGTCGATCTTGTTGATCACGATGAGCGGCCGCAGCCGCGAGGCATGGGCGCTGACCAGGAAGCGATCGATCAGATTCGGCTTCAGATAGGGTTCGGCCGCGCTGGCCACGATGACCAACTGGTCGACGTTGACGACCAGCACGTGCTGCCGGCCGCGGCTGGCCCGGGCCACGATTCCGCGGCGCGGTTCGATCCGCTCGATAATGCCCTCGTCGGCACCGGCTGGCCGGAAATAAACCAGGTCGCCGGCCGCTACTACGTGCCGCTGATCGGTCGACAGCGTCCGGAGCAGACGCCGCGTGGTGCAACGATAAAGGGCGCCGTCGCCGGACTCCACCGTGCTCGTCAGGCCGTGAACCCGGAGCACGCGGCCGCGGAGGGCGAGGGACAGATCGACGTCGGGCATAACCGACAGGCCGGATTCGGCCGCTTCGGACAGTTCGCCCACCACCGTGCGCTTGCGGTTCAGCTCACCCTTGCCGCTGATCCGCTCGCCGCGAACCAGTTCGTCTTCGGTCTGCTCGTCCGGGGGGCCGGCGAAGCGCCGGGTCCAGTCGCCGGTCCGGGCACGCTCGGCACGGTTCTTGCGAAAATCGGCGCGGATTTTCTTCTTGTTTTTAGCCAAGTATAACCCGCTGGGTCTGCCGGCCAGGCGATCTGCCACGTTTTAGCGGCCGCTGGCGAGCGGGCAATCTATCGGGCGCCAGGGAGCGCGCGGCGAAGGGTTGGCTGCCGGCCGCCAGAAGGCGGGTGCAAGCGGCCTGTGGCTGGGGGGCGATGTCGACCGCCCGCAGGGCGGCCAAGTCGCAAAACTCTGTTCGTTCAGCCGGTATGCCGGAGGGCAAACGCATTCAAACAGGCTTGTTAGGGTCGCGAATCTGGCCCGGGCTGTCGCTCAGCACGTCGTAACGCTGGCGATCTTCGGGCATCGGCGAAGGGGCCCGCTTATGCATTTTCAAGCCGGCCCGCTCGAGCAGCGACTGCTTCATGAAATCGGCCGGCAAATCCTCGGTCGGCGGCGGACCAACCGCGCCCAGGTCGAGCGGCGAATAATGAACATCGTACGTGTGCTTGGCGATGGTCAACTCGTCTCCGGGATTGAGCCGCTTCTCGCTCACGCGCAGGCCATTGACCTTCAGGCCGTTGCGGCTGCCCATGTCCTTGACGTACCAGTACCCCCCGTTGAGCGTGAGCTGGCAGTGGTGGGCCGAGACGTTGGAAAACCGCAACACGATGTCGCAGCTTTCGCGTCGTCCGACAAGGAGACTCTTTTTCAGCAAGGGAATCGGGTCGCCCCCGCCGACGGGGACAAGTTCACCGTACATTGCAGTTTGTCTCGCAGGTACTGTCTGGCGGCGCCGCCTGCAGTCGCCGGGCGCATGAGAAATTGAAAAAACAGGACGCAAACCGTTAATTTCAGTCTAGGTAGACGGCCGGGTAGCGTCAACGTTTTCGCGGGGCGATTCCCCGGCGGCGGCCCCCCCTTTTTTGGGCCCCCGCATTCATGAATACCCTACCTGGGCGGTACACTTGATCCAGTCTGCTCCCAGCCAGTGCCCCCGCCGGGCTGCCCAAACGCGTTGCTATCAAGGTTAGGGAAATGTTCAACCGCACCGCGACAACTTCGGCCCAAACCGATTGGTGCGCCGCGGGTTTGCGCTATTACCAGTACAACTACTTCCTCCGGCAGATCTTCGGCCAACCGATCAAGAAGATCAGCCTCGATGCCGGTTTCACCTGTCCGAATGTGGATGGCAGCGTTGCGACAGGCGGGTGCACTTTTTGCGACAATCGCAGCTTCAGCCCCAGCCGGCGCCTGCCGCGGCAGTCGATCGCCGAGCAGCTGGACGAGGGCATCCGCCGCGTCAGTCTGCGGTTTCGCGCCCGGCAGTTCCTGGCCTACTTTCAGCCCGCCACGAACACCTACGCCCCGGTCGAGCGGCTGAGCAGCGTTTATCGCCAGGCGCTGGCCGATCCGCGCGTCGTGGGGCTGGCCATCGGCACGCGTCCCGACTGCGTGCCCGACGAAGTGCTCGACCTGCTCGCCGAGTTGGCCGCGGGGACTTACCTGTCGGTCGAATACGGTCTGCAGACCATCCACGACCGTTCGCTCGACTGGATGAACCGCGGCCACGGCGTGGCGGCATTCTACGACGCGGTCGAGCGGAGCCGGGGGCGGGGCTTCGAGATCTGCGCCCACGTCATGCTCGGGCTGCCCGGCGAATCGCCGGCCGACATGTTGGCCACGGCCCGAGAAGTGGCCCGGCTGCGGCTCGACGCGGTGAAAATCCACAATCTGTACGTTGTCCGCGGAACCCCGCTGGCCGACGAACTGGCAGCCGGCAAAGTGCAGTTGATGGAGCGCGACGCGTACGTCGCCACGCTGGTCGACTTTCTCGAGCTGCTGCCGCCCACGACCGTGGTCGAGCGGATCAGCGGCGATGCGCCGCGCGATTATTTTGTCGCGCCCGAGTGGTGCCTGGATAAGCCGGGCGTTCGCGCCGCCGTCGATGCCGAGCTCGCCCGGCGCGACAGCTGGCAGTCCAAGCGCTGGAGCGAAACCGCGTAAGCGCATTAGATTGCGGCAGACAGCCTGCGGCGCGCATTTGCATTGCCGCCGGCGAAAAGTCGCCGCCCGCAGGCGGAACTACCGCCGCCGGCCGCCCATTTGGGGACTTTGTTGATAGGCGGTCGGGCGCTGCACGTAGTAGAGCGACGGGTCGTCGATGATCCATTCGGTCGACCAGCTGCGTCCGTCATCTCGATTGATCAGGTCGAAAAAGAACGTCTGCAGCCGCTCGGCTCTGAAACCGTAGGGAAACTGCGACGAGAGCAGGTCCGAGGCCGTCAGGTCCTCGACGCCGCGATGAGCGTAGTAGTGCACGGCGCCGTCGGGCGAAATGGACATGCCCAGCGTCCACCAGCCGGTTTCGGTGATTTGCGGTCCCCAGAAATCATGACCGCGCGGACCGCCCCGCATCAGGATCTGGGCATAGCTTTCCTTCACGCGCGAGTCGCGCTTGCAGTTCAGGTGCAGGAAGATGCCCGGCCAGTACGTGTCGCGCTTCCCCTCGGACGGCTTGTAGCCGTCGATGCTCATCCGCAGCCCGAATGAGTTGCCGGTCCGCTGTTCCCATTCGTCGAAGGGGGGCAGGAAGACCCGGACCACGACGCTGGGGCTGGACGAAGCGGGCAAATAGCCGTTGAGCCGGCCCGACACGTTGACGATCAAATCGTCCTGCATGTTCTGGCCGCTGATCTGGTTGGGGATTCCCGAGCGCAGCGTGCCGCAGCCGCAGGGCTCCCGTGCTCCCCTCGATGCCATCGGGCGGAGTCGGCACGCGCTGGATCACGTCGGGATGGCCGCGCTTCGCGCTTTCGCTCCAGCGGCCGTTGACCGAGCCCCCCGCCGGGTAGCGGATCTGATCGTCCTGCTCGTGGCTGCTCTTGGGGTTGTTGAAGTTGTAGGACCATTTCTCGTCTTCGAAATCGTCTCCGACTTTGTCGGATTTCTGGCCCGTGCCGGGCACGACCGGCTGAGCAAGAGCGTCGTGCGGCGGGCAAAATGCCCCCAGCAGGCCGACGCTGCCCAGGGCCCAGACGAGCCCGCAGAAAGTCTTACGCGACATGGATCTACACTCCTGACAATGACCCGCCGCCGAGCGGAATGGTGCTTCCGGGAAGGCGACCGTTGGAGGGCAACCGAGCAGCGCCACGATACTAGAAAACGCGGGACAATTAAACGGGAGTTTTGCCTGGCCAGCGGCGGTCCGGGCCTGGTTTTCCCCCAGCCTGGGCGATTTCCTGGCCGTGCGAGCGAACGGTTTCGCCCGGCAGGCGCTGTGCGGCCCGACTGTTCCGCAGAAATTGCACGGGCCATACGACACTCGCGGCCCGAACGCTTCGTTCGGCAATCGTGCTGGTGCGAACGATTCGGCTCGATTTTGGCCCCGGGTTCCGGCCGATAGCGTGAATTACTGGCGGCCGGAATGATGGTCCGGTCCGCCCCTGGTATCAGCCGGTTGTTGGAGCTATGGCCATGAACATCGCACGCACCCTCGTCGTTGGCACCTTGCTGGCACTCTCCCTGGCGCCCCCGCGCTCGCCGCCACGAGCACGCTCTCGCGCCAGGAAATTCGTCAAATGCCGATCACGCAGCGCCCCTCGCGGCCGGGGCACTTCTACGGCAACACCGTCCGCCGGGCCCAATCCCGTCGCACGACGAAGTAGCGGCCCGCGCGGGTCGAGCAAGCGCTCGACTGCGGAGAACTGTGTTCGCCGCAGCTCGCCGTAGCTCGGCCAGGGCATCCTGCCAGGCGCCACGCGCGCAATGTGCTGCGCGTGCGCCCGGGATCGACTGCGCGCTTGTGAAATCGCCTCGGGCAAGCGCGGTCAGCCGGTGCCTGCGCGCTGGCGGCCGGCGCTGGAGAGCCCTCTGGTCCACAAAAACTGCTCGCGCCGGCAGGGGCGCCGCAATCCGGACGCGCGCCGCACGGCCTGCAGTTTATGCTGACATTCTCGTTAGAATGTTGCTTCCCGGCCGGCGCCGAGCGCACAATTAAGGGTGGAATCGCCCCCCGCGGGCGGGCTTCGCCTGTCTCAGCTTGGAAGGTCCTCCAATGCGTCGCGCATCATTCGTATCGCTCGCTGTCCTGACGCTTCTGGCATTGCCGGCCGGCACGATCCTGGCCCACGGCGGTGGTGGCGGAGGCGGTCACGGCGGCGGCGGTGGTGGACACGGCGGCGGCTTCGGCGGTGGTGGACACGGTGGCGGCTTCGGTGGTGGTGGCTTCGGCGGCCATGGTGGTGGCGGCTGGGGCGGCGGAGGATTTGGTGGTGGAGGATTCGGCGGCGGCTACGGCGGCGGTTATGGGGGGGGCATGGGCGGCTACAGCGGTGGGCATTATGGCGGCCTGGGCGCCGGCTCGCAGGGCTCGGGTTCGCTGGGCAATGGCGGATTGGGTGGCAGCCACTACTCGGGCGGCTACCAAGGCTTGTCGAGCGGGTCGCTCGGCCACAGCTTGGGCACCGGCGGCCTCAATCAGGCCGGTGGGTTGAACCATGTCGGTGGCCTGAACCATGCCGGCGGGCTCAACCACTCCGGTGGGCTCAACCACACCGGCACGCTGGGTCAGCACACGCCCAGCTTCGTGAACAACTACGCCGGCGGCGCTCACACCGTCAATCACAGCGGCAACTTCAACGGCCAGATGAACAACGGCTTCGGCCACCACAATCACTCGTATTGGAATAACCGCTCGTTCTTCTTCGGCGGCGGCTCGCCGTTTGGCGGATACCTGGGCTATCCGTGGTGGGGCTTCGGATACGGCAATCGCTTCGGCTACTTCCCGTTCTTCGGCTATGGCTACGGGCTGTACGGACTCGGCTACGGCTACGGCGGCTATTACGGGCTGGGCTACGGCTATCCGTACTCGTTTGGTTATCAGTCGGTCTACCCCTACTACGGCGGCGGCATGCCGGCGGCGACCGTGGCGATGCAGGATCCGAACAATCCGCCGGTCGACCAATTGCAGAATTCGCTCGACTACGCCGGGCAAGGCGAAATCGACTTCAAGCAGGGCAAGTACACGGCCGCAATTCAGAGCTGGCGGCACGCCCTGGTCGACGATCCGACCAACGGCGCGGTCGTGCTCTTGCTCAGCCAGGCCCTGTTCGCCGCCGGTCAGTGGGACGAAGCGGCCGGTGCCACGCAGGCGGCGCTGCGGCTCCTGCCGCCGGACAAATGGGGCACCGTCGTCGTCCACTACAAAGAGCTGTATCCCAACATCCAGGATTACACGAACCAGATCCGGGCCGCGGAAAAGGCCCGCGACGCCAAGCCCGAAGACCCGGCCTTGCACTTCCTGCTCGGCTACCACTTCGGCTACCTGGGCTTTCCCAAGCAGGCGGTGAAGGAACTCGAAAAGACGATCGAGTTGGCGCCCAAGGACGAGCTGGCCCGCAAGCTGCGCGACGATTTTGCCGCCAAGCTGGAGGGCGACAAGCCGGTCCCCGCGCCGCCGAAGCCGGAGCCTCCGCCGCCGGCCGACGGCAGCACCGAGACTTAATCAAGCTCCCAGCAACGAGTCGTTAGTCCCCCAGCATCGATTTGCGCCGCAGCAGATGATGATAATGCTGGGCGAACCGGTGAGCCTCGTCGCGGACGTACTGCAATAGCCGCAGGGCGTACGAATGCCGGCCTAAGCGCAGCGGCTCGTCGGCGCCCGGGACGTAGACCTCTTCCTCGCGCTTGGCCAGCGAGATGACCGTCGGCGGCTCGATGCCCAGCTGGGCGAACGCGGCCATGCCGGCCGAAAGCTGGCCCTTGCCGCCGTCGATGAGCAGGATGTCGGGAAAGATCTCTCCTTCGTCGTGCTGGCGCTGGAAGCGGCGGGCGATGACTTCGTGAATGCTGGCAAAGTCGTCGATTCCGGCCACGCCCCGAATCTTGAACCGGCGGTAGTGCGGCTTGAACGGCAGGCCGTCGATGAACTGCACGAGGCTGGCCACGGTGTCGTCGCCCCCCAGGTGCGCGATATCGACCCCCTCGATCGTCCGCGGCGCCTGGGCCAGTTTGAGCACCTTCTGCAGACCGGCCAGCCCCTTCTTGGGATCGACGAAGAACACCTCGGGCTGGACGTGGGTGTCCAGTTCGCCGCGGTCGTCGAGCGTTTCCAGCATCTGGATTTCATCCCGCAGCCGGGCGGCTTTTTCGAACTTCAGGGCGGCGGCCGCCTCGCGCATTTCGGCCTTCATTTCATCCAGCAGCGAGTGCTTGTGGCCGTCGAGGAACATCTTCAACCGCTGGATGTCGCGACGGTAATCCTCCTTCGAGATCCGCAAATTGCACGGCGCCGTGCACTGATCGATCGAGGCCAGCAGGCACGGCCGGAACCAGCGCCACTTTTCGTCCCCCTCGTCGATGTCCAGGCTGCAAGTGCGGAACTTGAAGATCCGCTGCAACACCTGGATCGCCCCGCGCAGGCTGCCGGCACTGGCGAACGGACCGTACAGCTTGGTGCCGCGCTCGCTCGGCTCGCGGGTGAACTCGACCCGGGGGAAATCCTCCCGAGTGGAAATCTCCAGATAGGGAAAGGTCTTGTCGTCCTTCAGGTCCTGGTTGTATTTGGGCTGCACGTCCTTGATCAGCCGGGCTTCGGCCAGCAAGGCGTCAACTTCGCTCTCGGCGGTAACGAAGTCGATGTCGCAAATCTCCCGGACCAGATCGGCCGTGCGGCGATCCTCGGCCGCAGCCCGGAGGAAGTAGCTCGAGGCCCGGCTGCGCAGATTCTTGGCCTTGCCGATGTAGATCACGCGGCCGGCCGCGTCCTTCATCAGATAGACGCCCGGCCCCTGCGGAAACTCGCGCACCTTGGCCGCGGCCCGGCGAAAGCCAAAATCGGCGCCGGCGCCTTCGCCCGGTTCGGAATCGGCCGGTGGCTGGTCATCGGCGGGTGGCTGAGAATCGTGGCTCACGCTGCAATTCTATCCCGCCGGCTTGTCGCGGCCCACGCGAATCCTGCGTTGCCGTGGCCGCCAGCGGCGGCGACCGCGAATAGCGCACCCGATCGGGAAAAGGGGGCGGCGGCCGCTTTTCCTGGTTTGACCAGCAAACTATGTTAGAGGCTTTCCCAAACTCCAGATCGATGCCCCCAGGAGTCTGCCGACTATGATGCGCCGAGCGTTGCGTTTTGCCGCGGTTCTTAGCTTGCTTTGGCTTGGATTGATTGCCCCAGCCGGGTTCGTTTCCGCGCTCTTTGCGGCCGAAGAACCGTCGAGCACGGCAACCCGGCCCGAGGCCCGCCCCGACGACTGGTGGGTGGCCCGACAAAAGGCGTTCAACGACCGGGTGGCGCAGGGCGGCGCCGATTTGCTGCTGATCGGCGATTCGATCACCCAGGGCTGGGAGGGGGAGGGCAAGGACGTTTGGGCCAAATACTATGCCCCGCGCAGGGCGGTCAACCTGGGCATCGGCGGCGATCGCACCCAGCACGTCCTCTGGCGGCTCGACCACGGCAACCTGGACGGCATCAAGCCCAAGCTGGCCGTCCTGATGATCGGCACGAACAACTCGAACGGCAACGACAACACGGCCGAGGAAATCGGCGCCGGCATCCGGGCCATCGTCGCCCGGCTGCGTGAAAAGCTGCCCGAAACGAAGGTCTTGATCCTGGCTGTTTTTCCCCGCGGCCCCAAACCGAACGCCCAGCGCGATAAGAACGCCCAGGCCAGCCAGCTCGCCGCGGCGGCCGCCGACGGCAAGAACGTGTTCTACCTCGACATCGGCCCCAAGTTTCTCACCGACGACGGCACGCTCACGGCCGAAATCATGCCCGACTTTCTGCATCTCTCGCCGAAAGGCTATGCCCTCTGGGCCGAGTCGATCGAGCCGACCGTCGTCGAGCTGATGGGAGAGAAGAAGTAGTCGCTGGAACATTCCTCCGCCGCGCGCTCAACTGCCGGCGGTCTGGTGCAATCCTGGTCCGCGCAGTTCGAAGGTGGTAACGCGATGGCAGAAGGTTCGACGGGCAAGATCGACACGGTGATGCACGAGTCGCGGCTGTTTCCGCCGCCGGCCGAGTTTGCCCAGCGAGCCCGGATCGGCTCGCTGGCAGCCTACGAGAAGCTGTGGCAGGAAGCCGCAGCGGACATCGAAAAATTCTGGGGCCAGTTGGCCGGCGAGCTGCACTGGTTCCGCCCCTACACTCAGGTGCTCGACTGGCAGGAGCCGGTCGCCCGTTGGTTCGTCGGCGGCCAGACGAATGTCTCGTACAATTGCCTCGACCGGCATCTCGCCACACCGGTCAAAGACAAACGGGCCCTCGTCTGGGAAGGGGAGCCCGGCGACACCCGAACTCTCACCTACGCCGAGTTGCACGCCGAAGTCTGCAAGTTCGCCAACGTGCTCAAGTCGCTGGGCGTCGAGGCCGGAGATCGTGTTTCGATCTACATGCCGATGGTTCCTGAGCTGGCCGTGGCCATGCTGGCTTGCGCCGGATCGGGGCGGTGCACAGCGTGATCTTTGCCGGCTTCTCCAGCGAGGCGATTGCCGACCGCAACAACGACGCCCAGGCCAAACTGCAAATCACGGCCGACTATGGCTGGCGGCGCGGTCAGGCGCTGGCGCTGAAGAAGAACGTTGACGCCGCGCTCGACAAATCTCCCAGCGTGCAAAAGTGCGTCGTGCTCCGCCGCACGGGCGGGCCGGTCGAAATGAAACCGGGCCGCGACGTCTGGTGGCACGAGCTCATGGAGCAGGCTTCGGCCGATTGTCCGGCCGTGCCCCTGGACAGCGAAGCGCCGCTGTTCATCCTGTACACCAGCGGCTCGACCGGCAAACCCAAGGGCATTCGCCACACGACCGCCGGGTACAACCTGTTCGCCAAGAAAACCTTCGAATGGGTCTTCGATCACCGGCCGGAGGACGTGTTCTGGTGCACCGCCGACTGCGGTTGGGTGACCGGCCACAGCTACGTGGTGTACGGGCCGCTTACGGCCGGGGCCACGGTGTTGATGTACGAAGGAGCGCCCAATTTTCCCGACGAAGGGCGTTTCTGGCAGCTCATCGAAAAATACAAAGTCAGCATCTTCTACACCGCTCCCACGGCCATCCGGGCGTTCATCAAGTGGGGCGACCAGTGGGTAGACAAGCACGACCTGTCCAGCCTGCGGCTCCTGGGCACCGTGGGCGAAGGGATCAATCCCGAGGCCTGGATGTGGTACCACCGCAAGATCGGCCGCGAGCGCTGTCCGATCGTCGACACCTGGTGGCAGACCGAGACGGGCGGCATCATGATGTCCCCCTTGCCCGGCGCCATTCCGACCAAGCCGGGCAGCTGCACCAAGCCGCTGCCGGGCATCGTGCCGGCCATCGTCGACTCGCAGGGTCAGGAAGTGCCCGCGGGCGCTGGCGGCTGGCTGGTCATCACCAAGCCTTGGCCGGGCATGCTGCGCGGCATCTGGGGGGACGAAGCCCGGTACCGCGAGCAATATTGGAGCAAAGTGCCGCACCGGTATCTGGCCGGCGACAACGCCCGCCGCGACGCCGACGGATACTACTGGATCATGGGCCGGATCGACGACGTGCTGAACGTGGCCGGTCACCGCCTGAGCACGATCGAGATCGAAAGCGCGCTGGTCAGCCATCCCCGCGTGGCCGAAGCCGCGGCCGTCGGCCGGCCCGACGACATCAAGGGAGAAGCGGTGGCCGTGTTCGTGACGCTCAAGGATGGCGAGCCGACCGAAGAGCTCCGCAAGGAGCTCAAGGCGCACGTCCGCAAAGAAATCGGCGCGCTGGCCCAGCCCGACGACGTGCGGTTCACCGGCTCACTGCCGAAGACGCGCAGCGGCAAAATCATGCGCCGGCTGCTCAAGGACATTGCCGCCGGCAAAGCCACCCTGGGCGACACGAGCACTCTGGAAGACTACAGCGTGCTGGCCAAGCTCCGCAGCGACGAGGAGTAGAGGAAAGGAAGAAGGGAGCAGGGGGTAGAGCGTAGGGGATAGAGCGTAGGGGGTAGGGGGTAGGGGGTAGGGGGTAGGGGGTAGGGGGTAGGGCGAGCGAGGGCGGTTCATAGCCGGCGGTCAACGACCGCCGGCCGCGTCGTCGCTCAGTTCTCCATCACCTCGGCCTCTTTGGCGGTGGCGGCGCCAGCGGCTTCGCCTTCGTAGCGCTTGGTCAGTTCCTGGATCTCTTCCTTCACCTTCTTGGCGTCGTCTTCGGTCAGCTCGCCTTCTTTTTCGCCCTGATCGGCGGCCTTGTTGCCGTCGCGGCGGACGTTGCGGACCGAAACTTTGGCCTCTTCGGTCAATTCCTTGATCCGGGCGACCAACTTGCGCCGGACTTCGGTCGAGAGCGGCGGCACCGTGATCCGCAGGATCCGCCCATCGTTCTGCGGGTTCAGGCCCAGTCCGCTGGCCTGGATCGCCTTTTCGATTTCCTTGAGCGTGCCGGGATCGAAGGGCCGGACGACGATTTGCGTTTCCTGCGTGCCAACGCTGGCGATGGCCTTGATCGGCTGGGGCGAGCCGTAGACGTCGACCTTGAGCGAGTCGACCAGGCCGGGGTTGGCCCGGCCGGTACGGATGCCGGTCAAGGCGTGGCGCAGCACGCTGATCGCCTTTTCCATGCGTTCTTCGGTATCGAGCAGGATTTCGTCGGCGTTCATCGGGTTACCTGAAGATTGAAAGGCAGACAGCGACGAAGAACGAAGGCAGATGGCCACAAAAAGCACGAAAAGCCACTAAAAAGGAACAAGAAAACGGCGGCTCGATGAGAATCGATCGTCGCCTTTTCCAACCAAGGTTCCGCATCCGCCGGCATCGACTAACTCAATGCACCAGATCTTCTCTCGGTGAATCTGGTAAATCGGGATTCTGCTTCTGCTGTTCCTGCCTTTTTGTGATTTTTGTGGCTATCTTACTTCGTTGTCAGCGGCCTACGTGGTTATCTTCCGCCCGTTCTGCTGATGGGCTTACTTCGTGACCGCCACCTGGCTGGAGATCAGCGTGCCGATGCGGTCTCCTTTGACCGCGCGCTCGATGTTGCCCTCCTTGCGGAAGTTGAACACCAGGATCGGCATGTCGTGCTCCATGCACTGGGCGATGGCCGTGGGGTCCATGACCCGGAGGTTCTGTTCGCGCACGGCGTGGTAGCTGAGCTCGCTGTAGAAGACCGCGTGCGGGTTTTTCTCCGGATCGTCGCTGTAGACGCCGTCGACCCGGGTGGCCTTGAGCAGGATGTCGGCCTCCAGCTCCAGCGCCCGCTGCGCCGCGGCCGTGTCGGTGGTGACGAAGGGGCTGCCGGTGCCGGCCGCCAGGATCACGATGCGGCCTTTTTCCAGATGGCGCCGGGCGCGGCGACGAATGTACGGCTCGGCCACGCCGTCCATGCGGATCGCCGTGAGCAAGCGCGTCTCGCAGCCCAGCGATTCCAGCCCGTCTTGCAGCGCCAGTCCGTTGATCACGGTGGCCAACATGCCCATGTAATGGGCCGTCGCTTCCTGCACGGCCGAGTTGCCGGCGGTGAACTGGGCCCCGCGCAGAATGTTTCCACCGCCGATGACGATGGCGATTTGCACGCCGCGCTGGGCCGCCCGCACGGTTTGCGCGGCGATCAGCGTGACATCTTCCATGCTGATGCCGCGCTCTCCTTTGGGAGCGAAGCTTTCGCCGGAGAGTTTGAGCACGACGCGCTTGTAACGTCCGATGCCCTGGGCGGGAAGTCCGTCGGCCATGTGTGTTGCTCCTGCCAGTCGAGCCAGTCTGGCGCAGCGCCGGTGATCGCGCCTCGGGGGGTTACTTGCCCGTCTCCCAACGCTGGAAGCGGAGAATCTTCATCTTGGCCGCTTCGGCCACTTTGCCGACGGTCAGCTTGTCGTCCTTGACGAACGGCTGTTCGAGCAGCACCTTCTCGGCGAAGAACTGCTTGAGCCGGCCTTCAATCATCTTGGGAATGATGTTCTCGGGCTTGCCTTCCTTGCGGGCGGCCTCGGAGAGGATCTCGCGCTCTTTTTCGATGTCGGCCGGGTCGAGTTCTTCTTTCGACACCACGGTCGGCTTCTGCGGCGTGATGTGCATGGCCACGTCCTTGGCCGCCTCGGCATTGCCGCCCGACACCTCGACCAGGGCGCCCGAGCTGCCGTCGTGATGGGCATAGGCTCCGCAGGGGCCGTCATAGCGGAGGATCCGGGCCAGGTTGAACACTTCGCGGATGCGGTTGAACATGTCGTCCTTCTGCTCGCCCAGCGTCACGCCGGGCTTCATCGGCGAAGGTTGTTTGAGCAGCTCATCGGGCGTTTTGGCCCCGGGGCCGGTGGCCAGCTGCTTCGCCAGGGCCACGGCATATTCGCGAAATTCGGGGCTGCCGGCGACGGGAGCGCTTTCGCACTGGATTTCGATCATCGTGCCCACCTTGCCGGCGAAATCGCTGTAGACGGCGATCCGCCCGGCGGCCGTTTCGCGCCCGAGCCGGGTCTCTTTGATCTTGGTGCCTTGCTCGCGCAAGTGGACGACGGCCTTTTCCAGATCGCCGCCGGTCGTTTCGAGCGCTTTCTTGCAGTCCATCATCGGCAGACCGGTGCGCTCGCGGAGTGCCTTGACCATCGCGGCCGTGATATCAGCCATTCGCGTATCTCCTGCCAATCGGTTGGTTCTTGGTGTTAGGAAAGCCGGGCCAAGGGTTCGGCGACGGGCCGAGCAAGCGCCGCCGGAGCTCTTGCCAGGCAAACGGCTGACGGCCGGGGCCAATTAACGCCCCGGCGGCTGCCGCGGCGCCGTCCTGTGCGCTCGGCCCGCAAAGCTTTTGCCCCGACTATTCGGCCAGGGCCTTTTGCTGGGCGCCGTTCGTCACGCTGCTCTTGCCTTCGAGCACCGCGTCGGCGAGTTGTTGGACGATCAGCTCGATCGAGCGGATGCTGTCGTCGTTGCCCGGGATCGGCAAGTCGACCGTATCCGGATCGCTGTCGGTGTCGATCAGGGCAACGGTGGCGATGCCCATCTTCTGGGCTTCCTTGACCGCGTTCTTTTCCTTCTTCGGATCGATCACGACCAGGCACTCGGGCAAGCGGCTCATCGAGCGAATGCCGTTGAGGTTGCGGAACATCTTGCGATATTCGCGAGCCAGGGCCGATTGCATCTTTTTCGAGTAGGTGGCCAGCTCGTCGCCGCTGCGCAGCTTTTCCAGCTCTTCGAGCCGGGCCAGCCGGTTGCGGATCGTGCGGAAGTTGGTCAGCGTGCCGCCCAGCCAGCGATCGCTGACAAAGGCCTGGCCGCAGCGTGTGGCCTCGCGCTCGATGGTTTCGGCGGCTTGCCGCTTGGTGCCGACGAACAGGATCAGCCCGCCGCCGCTCGAAACCTGCTTGAGATACTTCTTGGCCCGCAACAGTCCGCGCACGGTTTCGCGGACGTCGATGATGTGGATCAGGTTTTGCCGGGCGTAGATGTAGGGACGCATCTTGGGGTTCCACCGGCTGGCCCGATGGCCAAAATGAACCCCCGCTTCAATCAACTCCTTGACCAATACTGGCGGCACGCGATGACTCCTCGAAATGGCAGGCACACCGGCTCTTGTCCCGAGCGGGCTCTCGATGAGCACGCGATGGGCATCCGGCGTTGGGGCGAAACCTCGGTCAGGATAAAGACTTCCGGCCGCTTTGGACCGTTCAAAGTGGCGAGCCAATCAATTTAGCCGTTCAATGGCAGGGGGTCAATGCTGCACCAGGCACGCCTCGCTGGTTAAGCCCATCGGCAGCGGCCGGTGGGCCCGCTTCAGTCCGCGGGCTTCTGCTGCAAAAAAGCCAGCAGGTCGCGCAGCTCTTGCAGCGTCGTCAGCTTTTCCAGGCCATCGGGCATCACCGACCGATTTTGGGCCCGGCGCTCGGCGATGTCGCGCGGGTGCAGAGCGAAGGTCTGCCCCTGCTGGTCGACGAAAGTTTGCGTGCCGTCGACCGCCTCGCGCAGGAGCATTCCGGACAGGGCCCGGCCGTCGTGTGTTTCGATCTGCCAGGTGACGAATTGCGGAGCCACTTCCCGCGAAGGCTCGAGGATCGACTCGACCAGGCGACGGCGATCGAGCGTGCGGCCGGTGGCCAACAGGTCGGGGCCGATGCGGCCGCCGCGGCCGTCGATGGCGTGGCAACGGAAACAGCCGGCCGAGCGCGCATGGAAGAACACCCGCTCTCCTTCGGCGGCATCCGCCGGACCAGCGAGCAACTTCAGCCAGGCAGCCGTGTCGGTCGCCGGCGGACGCTCGGTGGGATGCGCCGGATCCAGCACCCGGCCCGCCAGATCGGCTGAATCCGGATGCTTTTGCCCTGCGGCGGCGAGCGCGTCGCGCTGAGCCGGTTCGAGGGTCGCGCCGGCCAGCGAACGCAGCGCTTCGTGCCGCAGGACTGGGCTTTCCCCCTGGGCCAGCGCGACGAGCAAGGCTCGGGCTTCGGAGGATCCCGAATCGAGCCCCGTCAGGGCCTCGGCTCGCAGCTCGTCGCCGGCGGCCGGATTGCCGGCGATGCCCAGCAGGATCGCGGCCCGCTGGGCGTGCGGCCCGGAGCGCAGCGAGCGCACCGCCTCGCGCCGCAGCGCGGGATCGGAGCCGGCAATCAGCCCCTCGAGCAGGGCGACGGTCAGGGCCGGATGATTCGGATCCAGCGCCCGCAGTGCCCAGATCCGGACTGCCAAGGGGGACTTTGGATCGGCCAGCGCCCGGGCCATGTACTGCTGGCCGCTCCATTCATCTTTGTGATTCGCCCCGCCTTCGAGCCGTTCCAAGGCCGCCAGGTAAGCCCCGAAAAGCTGCTCGGAAACGGGTCCGGCCGTGAGCACGCTTTCTAGCTGCGAGCGATAGTCGGTCAGTTTTTCCTCGCCGATCCACTGCACGGCCACGAACCGCACTCGCGGATCGGGATCCGCGAGCGACCTTCGAAGCAACTCGCCCGGCGCTTGATCGGTCTCGCGCAGCACGAGGAGCGCGGCGAGCCGGCCATTCGCATTCAAACCGGCCGTGTCGAAGTCGCCCGTAACGACCTTCAGATCCCCAATTGCCCGTCGGGCGGCCTGCTGGATAAACGGATCCGCTTCGTCGCAGGCCTGCCAAAGCCGAGGGAGCCGGGCCCGATCGTGAACCCGCCGCAGCGCTGCGGCCAGCACCGGCGCCGGCTCGTTGGAATCGAGCAATCCATTGAGTTCGGCCGCGTCGATCCCCAAACGTTGGACGGCCAGCGCCGCGAGCCAGGGGTCCTGCCGCGGTTGAGCGATTGCCGTGCGCAGCTCTTTGGGCGTCGGGCTCGGTTGCGTGCGACGAGCGACCGGCTGCCGAGCCCGGACGTGCCAGATCCGCCCCTTCCCGTGGACTTCGTACGATCGATCAACCCAATCGCTGATGAACAGCGAGCCATCCGGCGCCACGGCAATTCCGACTGGGCGGAAGTTTTCGCCTCCGGTGACGAAGGGCTTGCCCACCGAGCGGAACGATGCGCCTTGCGTTTCCAGTTCGAACCGATCCAGCCGATGATCGCCCCAGGACGTGACGAGCAGCTGGTTCAGATAATCGGCCGGCAGACTGCCACCCTGATACGCCACGATTCCCGAAGGGGCTTCGCCCGTGCCGGCCACCATCGGCAGCGTGCCCGGGTTTTCGCCGTTCCAGGCCGTGAAAGGATGCAACCCGCTGCGGCCATTACGGAATTTGTAGCCGTAGTTGCCGCCGGGCACGATGTGCAGCAGGCGGCAGGGTGGACGCGAGTCGGGATCGTTGTCGACGGCGAACAATCCCTCCAACGGATCCAGCGCCAGGTGGAACGGATTCCAAAACCCCGTGGCCCAGCGCTCGAGATGTGCGCCATCGGCCGAGCAGCGGAAGATGTGCCCGCCTTCGCTGCCGCTGACAGTGCTGCCGTCGCTGCCGATCAGCTTGTAGGGCACGCCCAGGTTCTCGCCCATGCCGAAATAAACATTCCCTTCGTGGTCAAAGGCGAACCCCGACAATCCGTTGTGCGGATAGTTGCCCTTGGACTCCATGCGCACGATCGGCGTCCGCTCCTGGCCGGCGACTGCTTTCGGCAAGCGGAAGATTTCATCCCGCGTGGCGACATAGAGCCGGTCCTGGTCGTCCAGGGCCAGGTTCATCGTCCAGCGCGTGCCTTCGAGCACGGTCGTGATGCGGTCTGCCCGGCCGTCGCCGTCGGTGTCCTCGAAACGGCGAATCCGGTCGGCCGGCAACCCCTTGTAGTTCTGCGGCGGGAAATGAGTATGGCACTCGATGACCAGCACGGCGCCCGTCGCGTCGACGGCGATGCCGGTGGGCGTGACGATGTCCGGCTCTGCGGCAAACAGCTCGATCACCAGTCGGTCGTCGACCGCGCGCGGCGTTTCGACCGCCCCCGAGGCGATCGTCGCGAACTGTATCAACATCGCGGGCAAGGCTCCGACGGTGACGCAGATGGAACGGCAATGCTTCGTCACGGGCGGTCGCTCCAGTGAAGTCGGCTGGGGAAGGGGGCTTTCATTGGACCGAAAAGCGGGCTGGTTGCAAGGACGCTGCCCAAGCGGTGCGGGCCAGCAAGCATCCCTGCAAATCCTGCAGACCATAAGGATTTTGAGTTGCATGAAATATGATTATTGACACTCAAAATACATGGTGTATGATGCCGAAATTGAAATTTCGCCAATTGGAATCGAACTGGTGGTGTCGTGAGCCGTGCCCCGCTGCGTTTGGCGTTTACCCTGATCGAGTTGTTGGTCGTGATGGCCATCATTGGGCTGCTCATCGGCATGCTCCTGCCGGCGATCCAGGCTGCCCGCGAGAGCACCGGCGGACCCAGTGTACGAACAATCTGAAGCAGATCGGACTGGCGCTGCATCATTTCGAGTCGGCGAAACGGGTGTTTCCGCCGGGCTACCTTTCGACGCCGAGCGACCCGGCGATGGGGCCGATCGACCCGGGCTTCAACGATGCCGGCCCCGGTTGGAGCTGGCTGAGCCTCATCATGCCATTCAGCGAAGAAGGGAGTGTTTGCGGGCAGTTGAACACCCGGCTCAAGTGTTGGGATCCGGCGAATGCGGCGGCCGTCGCCCTGCCAGTGCCGATGTACCGTTGCCCTTCCGATGCATTGGGTCAGAATCCCAATTTCGATGCCACGGTGCAGATCACCGACACGAACCAGCAGCCCCTGGGACTTGTTTTCGGCCGGTCGAATTATGTGTCCAGCGTCGGCAGCAGCACGCTGTGGTGTAGTTGGCCGGTGACGATCCAGCCAAACGGAGCGATCTATCGCGACAGCACCACGCGCACTTCCGACGTGAGCGACGGGCTAAGCAAGACCGTTTTCGCCGGCGAGCGCTCCAGCAACATCTCCGATTCCGTCTGGCCAGGAGCGGTTCCGGGCTCCGGACATTTCGCCTACGCGCCGTTCGCCAGCGTGGGGAGCGGCGGCTTCAACACGAACTACGACGGGCCAGGGGCCTATGTCGGGGCTCACGGCGGTCCTTGTCCGTATGAAGACCCGGTCGTCATCCATCCGCCCAACAGTCCCTACGGCCACAGCGACCAGATGGAGTCGATGCACCCGGGCGGCGCCAACATCCTGCTGGGGGACGGAGCGGTGTCGTTCTACAGCGATGAGTCGCCGCTCAGCCTATGGGTGGCCTTGATCAGTCGCAACGGGGGCGAGGTGGCCAGTGTCGACGATTGATTTCCGAAAAGTCGTGCCGGCGGGGACGCGGCCTGCCGTCGGTCTGGCCCTGACGGTCGTCGCCGGTCTGCTGGCCGCGGCATTCCAGGCCGCGGCGCACCGGGAAGAGCGCAACCACCGCACGCTTGCCGTCCAGTTCGGCGCCGAGCGGGCCTGCCGCACGCCCCAGGCAATTCGATTCGGCTAGCCCGATCGAGAACGCCGCGGTGCCTCGCCCCCACGTGGCTCGGGTAGTGCATTTCGATCTGTTGGCCAAGCTGCTCGACGACGATCGCCGCAGCCAGCCGGCCGACGAGTGGCTGGCCCAGCTGCGCGATCCTGGCCGGGCCCATTGTATTGCTTCGCAGCCTTCCCCGCTCGTCGGCGAGATCGCGCCCGACTTCACGCTCGTCGATCACCAGAACCAACCGTGGACCCTGCACAGCCAGACCGCCCGGGGGCCCGTGGTGCTGGTTTTCTATCTGGGCAATTCTTGCAATGCTTGTTTGCACAACCTGTATGAACTGAGCGCCGACCGACCCCGATTTCGCCGTTGGCAGGCAGAGGTTGTGGCCGTCAGTGGCGACCCACCCGAGTCGGCTCGGCGCCATTTCGAGCGATTTGGCGGTCTGGATTTGACCGTCCTGGCGGATACCGAGCGGGCCGCCGCGCGAGCGTTTGGCGCTGGCGCGAATGCGATGGCGAAGAACCAGCGCAGCCAATGCACGCAACCTTTGTGATCGAGCGCGGCGGCCGGGTGCGCTGGGCATATCGGGGCGATCTGCCGTTCACCGACAACCTGGCGCTGCTGTACGAACTAGCGACGGGCGACGGGGAAGTCGCCACCGCCGCCGGACGTGAGACGCCATGAGGACGATGCGACTCGCCGTGACGATCGCGCTCGCGGGCATGGCCCTGGCGGGTTGCAGTCAGCCGACCCAGGCCGACCGGGACAACCGCCGGGTGCTGGACGAGATCCTTACGGCCATCACGTTGCGCAACGAGCGGCTGCTGGAGGCCAGTGCCCGTCGGGCTGACGAGCGGCACACCCAAGGACATTTGAGTCCCGCCGATTATCAGTCCATTTTGGCATTCATCGACAAGGCTCGCGCCGGCGACTGGCCCGGGGCCGAAGCCGATGCGTACGCGTTTCGCCGCGCGCGGCCATTCGTCCGACCCGGGCAGTAGAAATTCCCAAGCGCCGTCCAAGCAGCAACGCGCTGGCGAAGAGCTTTTCGCCGTCGTCCAATCCAAGCGCTGACTCACAGCTACGATTGGATCGCCAAGAGCGAGCGACGCAACGAGTGCAAGAAGAGCTACCCGGCTAGGACTCGAACCTAGAATGAGGGAGCCAAAATCCCTAGTGTTACCATTACACTACCGGGTAGCAGGTAGTTCGTGCTTTGTAGCGTTTGACTAGCGGGCTTGCAACGGGCCGCGCTCGCAGGCGCGCCAGGGCTGCCGCCGCGCACGCAGCCAGGCAGAAAACGCTCGGCGAAACGCGGGCCGGCCCGCTGCGCTATTCGCCGGCCAGGCGATTGGCCACGGCAAACGACAACTGCTCCAGCTCGATTGCCAGATCCACGCCCACCAGGCTGATGCCTGGCGGGAGCGAAAGCGTGACCGGCGCGAAGTTGACCACGCCTTCGACTCCGGCGGAGGCCAGGCGATCGGCCACGGCCTGGGCGTTGGGAGCCGGCACGGCAATGATGCCCAGCTTTACCCGATGGTCGCCGACCACCTTCGGCAGCTCGTCGAGGTGATGGATCCGCACGCCTTCGATCGAGGTGCCGATCTTGCCCGAGTCGACGTCAAAGGCGGCCACGATCCGGAATCCCTGGTTGTGGAAGCCCTTGTAGCCCAAGAGGGCCCGGCCCAGGTTGCCGGTGCCCACAATGACGACAGGCCAATCGCGATCGGTTCCCAGGATCCGGCGGATCGCGGTGATCAGCTCGGCAGCCCGGTAGCCGATGCCCGGGTGGCCAAAATGCCCGAAATAGGCCAGGTCCTTGCGGACCTGGGCGTCGCTGAAACCCAGCAGGCTGCCCAACTGGCTGGAACTGGTGGTCTCGTTGCCGTCGCGAACCAGGTGCTGCAATTCGCGCAGGTAGAGGCTTAGGCGGCTGACAACCGCTTTAGGCACCGGGACTTCGGGATCGGGAGCCGGGCTTTTTTCTGGGGATGCGTTCATGCGCACGATCTAGTGGTCCATTGAAAAATGCCCTCGGGCGATTTTTCAACCTTGCCAAGGTCGGAGCAACGCTCCACTCGGCCCGCAAAATCACGACCTGGTTCGTCGTTTTGAGATCCCATCCCTGCAATCACCGATCACGCAGCCGGCTGATTACTCCCGCCGGCTGCCGGGGCACGTCGGCCCGCCGGACCGCCCCCCATAGGGGACGGTTAGCGGGCTCGCTTTCACTCTAAATGACCACGGCAGGCGAGGGAAGGGAGTCGCCGGCCGGGATGGCCGCCAGGCGCAGTGCGCCTCGGCCGGCACTGCGCCAGATAGCGATTCGACCGGTCCGGGCCGCTGGCGATGCCGGCTGTCACAGGAAAAAGAGGCAAATTGGTTGCAAGCATTGCCAGCGTCACGTTCCCCCGATGTGGCTCGACATAGAGAAAACACGCGGTCGACCCAATCTGAACCCTTCAGCCAAAGTCTCCATGTTGACGATGAAATGGTGGCTTCCCACTCAAAAATCGGCTAGCTGAGTGCCCTGCGCAGCGTGGTGCCTAACGGTAAATAGAGACGTTTGGGTTGGTTAGTTAATGCACGCTAACTGTGCTAGCCGAAGAGAACCCATAGGGCGCGTATCCTTTCACGCCCTCGACCAGACCCCCACCCCCCTGAGCCGTCCACAAGGAGGCAAGAACATGAACAAGCTGTTGGGAGTGCCGCTGATTGCGCTCATCCTCGCGGCCGTGTCCGTCGACACAGCCAGCGCCGGATGGTGTGGCGCAGCGCGGTACCGGTGCTGTGCCACTTGTTGCGACACGTGCGGCTATGCCGCCGTCAAGCAAGAGTGCCACACCGTAATGAAGACCTGCCGCGAGGTCGTCTACGAGCAGCAGAACTACACCTGCTACAAGACGATCTACGAGCCGGTCTGCGAAAACCGGACCGTTGACTGCGTGAGCTACGTGGCCGAGACCGCGTACCGCACATGCGAATACACGGTCTGCAAGCCGGTCTGGGAAACCAAGACCCGGAACATTTGCTATACGGTCTGCAAGCCCGTCTATGAGACCCGGACGCAGAACATCTGCTACACGGTCTGCAAGCCGGTCTACGAGACCAAGACCAAGAACACCTGCTACACGGTGTGCAAGCCGGTCTACGAGACCCGGACCAAGAACATCTGCTACACGGTGTGCAAGCCCGTCTACGAGACCCGGACGCAGAACATCTGCTACACGGTCTGCAAGCCGGTCTACGAGACGCACACGAAGAACATTTGCTACACGGTCTGCAAGCCGGTCTACGAGACCAAGACCAAAAACATTTGCTACACGGTGTGCAAGCCCGTCTACGAGACCCGGACGCAGAACATCTGCTACACGGTCTGCAAGCCGGTCTACGAGACGCACACGAAGAACATTTGCTATACGGTCTGCAAGCCGGTGTACGAGACCCGGACCAAGAACACTTGCTACACGGTCTGCAAGCCCGTCTACGAGACCAAGACCAAAAACATTTGCTACACGGTGTGCAAGCCCGTCTACGAGACCCGGACGCAGAACATCTGCTACACGGTCTGCAAGCCGGTCTACGAGACGCACACGAAGAACATTTGCTATACGGTCTGCAAGCCCGTCTACGAGACCCGGACCAAGAACATTTGCTATACGGTCTGCAAGCCGGTCTACGAGACCAAGACCAAGAACATTTGCTATACGGTGTGCAAGCCCGTCTATGAGACCCGGACGCAGAACATCTGCTACACGGTCTGCAAGCCGGTCTACGAGACGCACACGAAGAACATCTGCTACACGGTCTGCAAGCCCGTCTACGAGACCTGCAGCAAGAACATTTGCTACACGGTCTGCAAGCCGGTCTATGAGACCAAGACCCGGAATATCTGCTACACGGTCTGCAAGCCCGTCTACGAGACCTGCGAAAAGCAGATCTGCTATACGGTCTGCAAGCCGGTTCACGAGACCAAGGTGATCCGCGAATGCTGCGGTCACTGGGACACCCAGCTCAGCGAATGCCCGGGCCCGGTGATCAACAAGTGCGTCCAGGAACCGGGTTGCTGGAGCTGGGATCCGTGCTGCTGCCGCTGCGTCTACAAGCCCGGCTGCTGCCACACGGTCCAAGTCCAATGCCCGGCCACCAAGATCTGCAAGAAGGTCTGGGTGCCGGAAGTCCGGGAACGGACGATCGACTGCGTGCGTTACGTGCCTGAAGTTCAGACCAAGACCTGCACCTATCAGGTCTGCAAGATGGTGGCCGAGCAGCGGGTCAAGACCTGCACCTACACCGTGTGCCACATGGTGCCGGAGCAGCGGGTCAAGACTTGCACCTACACCGTCTGCAAGATGGTGCCGGAACAGCGGGTCAAGACTTGCACCTACACCACCTGCAAGATGGTGCCGGAGCAGCGCGTCAAGACTTGCTGCTACACGGTCTGCAAGATGGTGGCCGAACAGCGGGTCAAGACCTGCAACTACACCGTGTGCCACATGGTGCCGGAGCAGCGGGTCAAGACTTGCACCTACACGGTCTGCAAGATGGTGCCGGAACAGCGGGTCAAGACCTGCACCTACACCACCTGCAAGATGGTGCCGGAGCAGCGGGTCAAGACTTGCTGCTACACGGTCTGCAAGATGGTGCCGGAACAGCGGGTCAAGACCTGCACCTACACCGTGTGCCACATGGTGCCGGAGCAGCGGGTCAAGACTTGCACCTACACCGTTTGCAAGATGGTGCCGGAACAGCGGGTCAAGACCTGCACCTACACCACCTGCAAGATGGTGCCGGAGCAGCGGGTCAAGACTTGCTGCTACACGGTCTGCAAGATGGTTGCCGAGCAGCGTGTGAAGACCTGCACGTATCAGGTCTGCCACATGGTGCCCGAGCAGCGCGTGAAGACCTGCACCTACACCACCTGCCGGATGGTGCCGGAGCAGCGCGTGAAGACCTGCAGCTACACGGTCTGCAAGATGGTGCCCGAACAACGGGTGAAGACCTGCACCTATCAGGTCTGTCACCTGGTTCCGGAGCAGCGCGTCAAGACTTGCACCTATACGGTGTGCCACATGGTGCCGGAACAGCGGGTCAAGACCTGCTGCTACACCGTGTGCAAGATGGTGCCCGAGCAACGCGTCAAGACCTGCACCTATCAGGTCTGCCATATGGTGGCCGAGAAGTGCTGCAAGCAGGTTCCCTACACGATCTGCAAGCCGGTCCACACGACCAAGACCATCCAGGTCCAGCGTTGTGTGCCCAAGCAGGTCGCTTACACGGTGACCCGCTGCGTGCCGCGAGTGGTCTGCAAGGAAGTGCCAGTGCAGGTTTGCTGCCCGGTGCCCTGCTGCCCGGCCGAGCCTTCGTGCGGCTGCAGCAACTAGCGTGAAGTAGAGTCTTCTTCTGACGTGTTCAGAGGAAATGTCTGGTCGACAAACGGCGGCCCGGTCCGATTTTGGACCGGGCCGCTGATTTTTTGCGCCCTGGCCGGGGCGCAACCGCTCTGCTCGTCCGGCGCCCAATCGCCCCCACTTCTGCCGGGCCGCCTCGCGCCAGGGGCCTCCGACAAGAATCCCGCCCAGGATTCCATTAGCGGATCGCTGACCGGGTGAATTGACCGCTTGCCAGCTGGAATGCCGGCGGACGCTCAAAGTGGCAAGGGATTTGCAACCCTGATGGAGCAGAGCTTTGTCATCAGGCAGGAAAAGGAGCAAGCATCATGCGATCGAAATTCATGACCGCGGCATTGCTGACGGGCGCATTGGTCGTGGCTCTGGCCGCCGCGAATGCCCAAGCCAGCGGAACTCCCGTTTCCAGCACAGGCGGCGCCCAGCCGCACGCCTCAGCGGGCGCGGCAACCGTGACCACGGCGAGCGCCGTGCCGGTGCAAACCGTCGGTTGGCGCCGGGGGGCATACGGGGCGTACTACGGCTACCGGCCCTACGCATACCGTGCGTACCGGCCGTACTATTACGGCGGCTACTACGGAACCCCCTACTATTACGGCGGCTGGGGCGGCAACTATGCCCCCTACTACGGCACTCCGTATTACGGCGGGACCTACGGCTACGCCCCGAACTACGGATACTACGGCTCGGCGTGGCGCGGTGGCTGGCGCGGGGGTTATTATTGGTGATGACCCGGCCCGAGCGGAAACGGACGTCACGATCGGTGGCAATCCAGCCCAAGTCGAATGGTTCGCCGCAGGACCTGGCCGAGCGGCCGGGCTCGAATCGACCGGGCCTGAATCGGCTGGGTGCGGGAGCGGCTGACTGGCTCTCTCGCGCCTTGGGCCCGCTTTTCTGAAACCGACCGGCAGGCACGCGGCCTGCGGTCGACCCGCGGTTGCCAGGTCTCCTCTGTGCCCAGCCACGGCTCCGACGGCGGACGCTCGGCAGTTAGCAACTGCCCGGCGCTGCGGTTTCTGACCCGGGTGGCGCTGCGCCTCTGCAGCCGGCAAAACCGGGCGTTTTCGGCCATCGATGCCCCTTGGGCAGCGCACCGCAAGGCCAGGGATTTGGCCCCGAGATGCGACAGGCACCGGGACCGGCGGAAACTTCGGCTGCCCGCCGGCCCCTCGTCAGTGCCGGCCAATCCCCTTATCATGACGGCAATCATTCAAGTTTGGAAAAGGAGCTGCCTTTGCCCGCCCTGAAGCAAGCCATCCGCGTCGGCCATAGCCCCGATCCGGACGACGCGTTCATGTTCCACGCCCTGGCGAACGGAAAAATCGACACCGGGCCGTACGATTTTCAGCACGAACTGGTCGATATCGAGACGCTCAACCGCCGGGCGTTTTCCGGCGAACTGGAGCTGACGGCGGTCAGCCTGCACGCCTACGCCCACCTGAGCGACATTTACATGCTTTGCCCCTGCGGCGCCAGCATGGGGGACGGCTACGGCCCGATGGTCATCACCCGGGGCGCCGCCACGCTCGACGAGGTCCGCAGCCGCTCGATTGCCGTGCCCGGCACGCTCACCACCGCCTATCTGGCCCTGCGGCTCTGCCTGGGCAACGACTTGCAGCACGTCGTCGTTCCGTTTGATCAAATTATCGAGGCGGTCGAGCGGGGCGAGTTCGCCGGCCAGCCGATCGACGCCGGGCTGATCATTCACGAGGGCCAGCTGACCTACGCCGACCGCGGCTTGTCGCTGGTCGTCGACCTGGGCAAGTGGTGGCTGGAAACGACCGGCCTGCCGCTTCCCTTGGGAGCCAACGCCATCCGCAAGGATCTGGGCGAGACGGTCATCCAGGACGTGAACCGGTTGCTCAAGCAAAGCATCGAATACGGGCTGGCCCATCGCGAAGAGGCCCTGAAATACGCTCTGCGCTACGGGCGCGACCTGGACCTCGGCCGGGCGGACCGCTTCGTGGGCATGTACGTCAACGATTGGACGCTGGACTTCGGGCCGCGCGGACGCCGGGCCGTCGAGCAGCTGCTGGCCCGGGGTCACGCTGCCGGCATCATTCCCCAGGCGGTCAAACCCGAATTCGTCGAACCGGTGGCCGAGACCGGCTGAAAGCCTTGCGCGCTGGCGCGTTGGTCCAAGCGGGACGGGCGTTTGCGGGGCAGCGTGTTTGCGCGGCAGTGTGTTTGCGGGGCAGGGGGCTGGCTTCCCGGCGGAGCCAATCCAGGATGACTGCGGAGCCGGTCCAGGATGTGACTGCGGAGCCAGTCCGGCATGACTGCGGAGCCGGTCCGGCATGACAAAGGAATGAGCACCGCTGGCCATGCCCCCCATCGAACCTCCGCCGCGTCCCAATCCTGGGAATTCCAGCCCAGAGCCTCCTACACGGCCCCCGCGGCCCAGTCCGCCGGCGCCCACTCAGGGCAATTGGCTGGGGTTGCTCTTGGCTCTGGGGGCCGGACTGATCATCTTTGTCGCGTTGGCGTTCTTGACCGGCGGGTTTCTGGCGCTGGTGGTCGTCGTGGCCGGCGGGGTGTTCGCCCTGGCGGCGCTGCATTACCTGGTTTGGGGTTGGTGGTTGTCCAAGTTGCTCTACGAGGAGGAAGCCGCGGAAAACGCCCGGCGCGGGCAGGATGTCCTGGACGGCCAGCCGCCGCCTGACGATGGCCGGCCGGGGGACGACTCTCCAGCCTAGCGCGGCATCCGGATCCCTGCCACGGCGCTCCGCCGGCCGCCGGCCCAATCGTCTCATCCCACGTGCGGCAAGCGCCGGCCGAGCCGGCAAGAAAAGGACGCAGGATCGATGGTCATTCTGACTCCCGCCGAAGAACTGGGACTGAGCGGCTTGAGCCTGGACAGCCGCGTCCGCAAGGCGTTCTACAGCATGCCGGCGGCCACGATCGTCGAAATGGCGGCCCGGATGCACGCCGAAGCGACGGCCCGGAACCTGGTGTATTACCGCGACGGGCTGATGGAAACGATCCCGATCATGCTGCGGCCGATCGGCGTGATGCCCGATCAGCTGGCCTATCTGCACTTTGCCTCGCTCACGATCCTCAACGCCCTGAAGCGCCTGCCCGACTTGTATCTGCAGGACTTCAACGTGCGGTCGATCGTGCGGTTGACGCCGCCGGAGGAAAAATGGCTCTGGGACAGCTGGGGCCCGGGCCATCGCGAGCTCAACCCGGTGCTGGGCCGGCTCGACGCGGTGGTCGAGTTCACCAGCCCGATGTGGAAGGACAGTCTGCGGTTCATGGAGCCGAATCTGTGCGGCGTGGGGGGCATCCACCTCGGCCCGGCCTGCGAGCGGCTGCTGGCCGACGTGGTGCTGCCGGTCGTGCAGAAATTCGATCCGCAACTGGATATGGAAGTCGGCCAGGATTTTCGCGAAGTCTTCATGCAGGAACTGCTCGACCATGCCCAGGCCGTCGGCCGCGTCGGCCGGAATGTCTGCTTCGTCGAGCCCAAGTACAGCAACCAGGGTCCCGACGAACAGGAAGTGCTGGCCGAGTACTATCGGGCCCGGCACGGGCTGACGATCGTCCATGCCGATCCGACCGAGCTGTACGTCAAGGGGGACGAAGTCTATTACGAAGGCATCCAGGTGGACGTCGCCTACCGCGACTACGAGATTCGCGATCTGATCCAGCTGGAGGCGGAGCAGGGGGTAACGCTCGACGCCGTACGGCTCTTGTTCCGTCAGAATCGCATCGTCTCGTCGCTGGCGGGAGAATTTGATCACAAGAGCTGTTGGGAGCTGCTCACCGATCAGCAGTTCACCCACAAGTATTTCACCGCCGAAGAACGGCAGATTTTCCGCCGCCACGTGCTGTGGACCCGGCTGTTGTCCGATCGCGAGACGACGCTGCCCGACGGCGAAACGGGCGGCCTGCTCGAATACGTCCGCGAGCACCACGACATGCTCGTGCTCAAGCCGAATCGCTCGTACGGCGGCGACCGGGTGGTGATCGGCGTGGCCGTCGACTCGGCCGCCTGGCAAGGCGAAGTGGATCGGGCCCTGGCCGATCCCGAGCCCTGGGTCGTGCAGCGTCTGGCCAGCCTGCCGGTGCACGAGTTTCCGGTCGTCGACCAGGAAGGGGACGTGCACATCGAGCCGTTCTACACCGTCATGGGCTTCGCGCCGACCAAGTACGGACTGGGCATCGTGGGCCGGTCGTCGCAAAAACAGGTGGTGAACGTAGCCCTCCGCGGCGGCATGTGCGGCGTGCTCGTCGGCCGCCCGTCGGGCCGGCTTGTCGGCCCGGGGGGATCTCGCAGACAATGAAAACCGCAAAGGCGCCTAGGCGCTGAGAAGACGGCGGAGCGAAACGAACTAACCTGAACTATCTGCGCGTATCAGCGTCCATCTGAGTTCATCTGCGTTCAATCTAACGGTCAGGCTTCAATGCAATCGACGCGGTCCGAAGACGGACGGCAATTCCGTTTCTGATTTGACCGCTGTTCCATCAACGCAGATGAACGCAGATGAGGACGGATGGTCGCAGATGGCGATTCCGAGTCCCAGGTCTGCGGTTTTCGATGGCTTTAGACATTCTTCATGAAGACGGCCCGGTGTTGGTCGTCAATAAACCGGCCGGTTTGCTGACGCAGGCCCCGCCGGGGATCGACAGCCTGGAAGTGCGCGTCCGGGCGTACCTGCGTGAGCGCGAGCAGCGAACCGGTAACTTTTATCTCGCGGTTTGCCACCGGCTCGATCGGCCCGTGTCGGGCGCGCTCGTGCTGGCCCGCAATGTCCGGGCGGCCCAGCGGATCGCCAGGCAGCTCAAGCGCCGCGAGGTGGAGAAGATCTATTGGGCGCTGGCCGAAGGCCCGGTCGTCCCCGCCGAGGGAACCTGGCGCGACACGCTCTGGAAAGTTCACGGCCAGCCCCGGGCCTTAGTGGTCGACCCGTCGCATCCCGGCGGGCAGGAAGCCGTGCTTCACTACCGCACGCTGGGCCGGCATTTGCAGGGCTCGTGGCTGGAAATCCGGCTGGAAACCGGCCGGACGCATCAGATTCGCGTCCAGGCCGCCTCGCGCGGGCATGCCATCTTGGGCGACGCGCATTACGGTTCGCGGATTCCGTTTGGCGAGCAATTCGAGGATGAGCGCTTGCGGGCGATCGCGCTGCATGCCCGGCGGCTGGGCTTTGCGCAGCCCGATGTCGCGCGAGCCGGTCGCGGTCGAAGCCCCGTTGCCTGCAGCCTGGGAAGCAATGACTCTGGACGCGGCGAGCCCGCAAGCCGGCGAACCTGGCCCTGCGCCTACAGCGTCACCCAGCCCCGATCGAGCAGGAAATTGAGAATCCAGGGATGCGTCCAGGGATTCCAGGTCGGATAGCTGGCCGAGAGCACCGACAGGCCCAACAGCACGAGCGCCAGCCCCCGCCGCCAGCGGGCTTTGGCGCACCAATCGACCGCCGGCAGCAGGGCCACCAGCCACAGCGGGGCAAACCAGAACATCCACCGCAGCCCACTTGTCATGCCGCCGTAATTGCGGTGGATCGGCGGCTGGGTGAGATAGAACACGTAGACCACGATCGATAAGAGCGCGATACCCGCGGCCAGCGCCCGCTCTTCGGGGCGCGCCAGCCAGATGCCCAGCCCGACGACCGAGAGCAGCCAGAGCGGCGTGAGCGAAAAAATGCCGTGGTGCCCCACGGTCGTGTGCAGAGCGTACTTCGCCAGGTCCGCCTCGCCGGCATCGATGCCCTGTGGGTTCTTCCAGTAGCTCTCGCGCACCTTGCCGTTGACTTCGTACGTGTACATGTACCAGTCGTTCCAGTGCGAGTAAGGCTCGCGAAGCGTGCCGTGCGCGAGGTAGTTGGTGGCGAAATGGGCCGCCACGATCACCAGCGCCGCGGGCAGAAACGCGATCAACGTCGGCCGCGGCGCCTGGTAGAGCAACGCGGCGGCCAGCAAAGCCAGAAAGGCCAAGGCCGGCAATTCGTTGGCCACGGTGAAGGCCGCGGCCAGCCCGGCCAGCAGGAAGTAGCGGGCTTCGCGCCGGCCGTCGACAATCTGCACGTAAGCCCAAAGCGCCACGGCGGCGCCGGCGGCGCCCAGCACGTGGTTGTTGATCGATACGGCATAGGTGGTCAGGAACGTGCCGAACGCGGCGCCGGCCATCATGAACAGCCGGCCCCAATCGGTCGTACCGTAGCGTTCTGCCAGGCTGGCCAGGACCAGGAAGTAAATCACCAGCGGCACGACGGTCCACAGGACTAGCATGCTCCGGCCGATGATGTAGGGCTGCGTGCCGAGCGTCGCCCCCGTGGTTTTGTAAACGACCCAGTACGGCCCGGCCATCAACGTGGCCAGCAGGGGCGGCTTGCTCGAATAGAGATGTTCCTGGCCGTCGGAGCCGGCGTGCTTGACCATGTCGATCGTGTCCCAGCCCGGCTCGCGGATCACGTCGTCGATGGCGTAGGTGCCGTGTTCGACCAGTGCCCGGACCGTGTCCCAGCGGCTGCGGTCGTTGGCGCTGAGGAAGGGGCGCGATTTTTGCCAGTCGGCCCGGCCTTGGGCCTTGAGAAACTTTTCCAACCCCCGAACGTCGATCGAATCGACGGCCAGGATCCGGCCGAGCATGGCGCCGGTGGCGATCGTGATCAGCAGCAGATAGATGCTCCAGCGCAAGCTGGCGGCATCGGGCCGGCCGCTGCGCTGCGTCGGGGCCGTGCGCCTGCGCCGCGCTGCCGACCGCCGCTGGACTCGCCTGCACTCATCGGGCTTTCGGAGGGAACGGGTCGGCCGGTTCCGCCGCGGGGGTCTCGTGCGGCGTTTGTTCGGCGATCGAGTAAGTGTCGGAATCGCGACCCTGGAAGGCAGTGATCAGTTCGGCGAGAAAGCCGATCGACATCAATTGCCCGCCCAGGAGCAGAGCCCCCAACGAGTAGAGCATGGCGGGTCGCTGGTGCAAGGGGGTCAGCTTCCACTCCGGGCAAACCTGGCTCACGATCCAGTAGCCGGTGAGATAGGCCAGGCCCAGAAAGCCGACGAAGAAACAGCCCAGGCCGATCGTGCCCAGCAGGTGCTGGGGCCGCTGGCCGAAGCCGGTGAGGAATTTCACGGTCAGCAAATCCAGAAAGCCCTTGACGAAGCGGCGCGGGCCGTACTTCGACGTGCCGAACTTTCGCGGGCGATGCCCGATCGAGATCTCGCCGACGCGGAATCCGCGCGCCGCGGCCAGCACCGGCACGAAGCGGTGCAGCTCGCCGTACAGCCGGACTTCGCGAAACACCTCGCGGCGGTAGCACTTCATGCCGCAATTGTGATCGTGCAGGTCGACGTGCGTCAGCCGGCTCACGAGCCAATTGAACACTCGCGAGGGCCACACTTTGTGCCAAGGGTCGTAGCGCACTTGCTTCCAGCCGCTCACCACGTCGAGCCGGTCGGACATGGCCTCGAGAAAGCGGGGAATCTCGCGCGGGTCGTCCTGCAAGTCGGCGTCGAGCGTCATTACCAGTTCGCCGCGGGCGGCATTGAATCCCGCGCTCAGAGCGGCCGCCTTGCCGAAATTGCGCCGCAAGCGGATCCCTCGTACCGCCGGATCCTCGCCCGCGAGCCGGCGAATCTCCTGCCACGAGCCGTCGGTCGAGCCGTCGTCGACCAGCAGGATGTCGAGCTGGTAGCCGTTGTCCCGGGCCACCGCCGATAGTTCCCGATGCAAGGTTTCCAGACTGTCGACCTCGTTGTACACGGGGATGACGGTCGAGAGCATGCGCGGCTGGCCGTCGTGAATGCTCAAGGTCGACTCGCTGGGGGGAACGGAAGCGGACGGCAGGGTCCGGCGCTGTGCTGTGCGGCCCGTTGCGGCGGAGCGCGGCGAATTAGCGGCCGGGCGGATTCAGGGGGCGACGCCGTCGGCTCGCGGGTCGGGCCCAGCCAGATCCCCGCCGGGGCGCACAAAGTACAGAATACTCGAAATGCCTACGTCCGCCACCACGGAGACCAATCGCAACAAAATGGCCGAAACGACCGCCGCCGAGTCGCCTGCTCCGGCCATCTTAAGCAGTTCAATCGTTACGAACTCCCGCGCGCCGACCCCCGCGGGCAATAGCGCCAGAAAGCCCGCCACCACGGACATGGCGATCACGGCGGTGTACGCCGGCCAGTTGGTCAGGCTCGTGGCGGGCTCCTCCAGGGCGTGCAGCACGGCCCACAGGCTCAGCCCCTGGATCCACCAGCCGACGGCCAGAATGGCCCAACCCCCGACGAGCAGCCGCGCTGATCCGGTGCAATTTCTCGACGGCCGCCGGGTCCAGCTTTTTCAGGCCCGAGTAGTGCAGGGCCAGTTTGAAGATCGGCGGGACGACCGGCAAACCGGTTACCAGCACCATGCCGAGCGCTGCCAGGACCATCCACTGCGGCATGCCCCACTCGCTGGGCACGAGCAATTCCGGCGTCAGTACGCTCGGCAGCAGAATCAAGAGCGACACCGCCGAGCCGACCGCCATGTTGTTGAGCGTCTCGTAGAAAACGCCCACGGTCACCAGCGTGGGCGCCACGTCGCGCGGCGCATCGTCGCCGCCCGCAGGATCAACACCATGGCCTTGCCCGGCACGTACTTGCCGACGGCCGAAACGTAGAACGAGCGAATCGGCACGTACATGCCGACCGGATGATCGGTCGCGTTGATCACCTGGGCCCAGAATACCGCGTTGGGCAGCGTGCCCAGCAGGTACAGCAAGCCGGCTGCCACGAGCCAGGGCCAGGCAAGGTGCCACTCATGGTCTTCCAGCTGGGCCAGCGCCGAGTGAAGCGTTCCCCGGATCATCCAGGCCAACAGCGCCACGATCGCCAGCTTGGCGGCGATTTTCAGCCACTTCATCAGCTGCGCGCGGTCGATCATCGGTTTGCGTCAAGCCTTGAGCGGACGAATGCTGGCAGCGGGCGGAACCGGGTCGTAAGGGGGCAGGAAGCGTTTGAGGCCCGGGTCTGCCGGTGGGTCGGGCCGCCGGGTGCGAAACCGTGATTTTGCCGCCCCCTGCAGTACCGCACAAGGCGAGCCCCGACTTCAGGCTTAACGCGCCGCCGCTGGCCCGTTACGATAATGTTGCTGGCAGCGGGGTCTGGCGAGGCCCGATCCAAGTTTGCCTGATGCGCCGACCCAGGCAAACCGGGCCCCCGCGGCCGCTTTCCGCTCGAAACCGATCAAAGGGAATCTCGCATGAGCACGATGGCACTGCTGGTTGCCCTGTCGGCCCTGGGGGTTGAATCCGGCTACGAGCCCTCGGCCGACGGTCAATTGGAATACATCGTTCAGATCGATCCGCAACTGGTGCCGCAACTGGCCAAAGGGCAGGACGTGACCAGCGAACTGCCCCGCGGCTTGGTGATCCGGCACTTCCGCGTGACCGTGGGCGTGGGCAAGCTGCCGCGGCAAGCGTTGGATAACCGGGTCACCCGCAACCGCCCGCCTGGCGCAGGTCAGGGGGCCGCCGCGCCGGCCGTTGAGCCGGGCTTCGAGACCCAGGATGTGCGCGTCGGGTATCAGCCGCTCGCTCAGGGCGACGGCGAATTCGTGATCGAAATCACGCCCACCGGATTGGGCGATCTGGACCATCATGACCTGACCGGCGACGTGCCGGCCAATCTGGCGATCAGCCGCGTGCGCATCTCGACCCAGCCGGGCAGTGCGCCGGTGATCCCGGTCTCGGCGACCGCTCCCGCCACGGGAGTGCCGACGCCGGCAATCCCGGCCATCGGCAGCTCCGTGCCCGATCCACCGGCCGTTCCGCCGCTGGTGCCCGGGGCTGGCCAGCCTACGCCGGCCACGCCTCCCGGCGGCGCCGGCAGCCCGACCGCGGCCGATTCCGGACCGCCGCTCGAACCTCTCTCGCCGCTCGAGCAAAGCGAGCTTGCGCATCCGGAGGACGGCGATCCCCGTTTTCAGTATCCCGACGATCCGGTGGCGGCGCCGATCCGATCGCAGCTGCCCGGCCGCTCCGCGGCGAGGGATAGCGCGCCGGTCTTGGGCAATCCGGCGCCGGCCGAACCGCGGCGCGACGCAAGCTCCGACCGCCAAGGCGCCGGCGGCAATCGCCGGGCGCCGGCCCCCTTGGCCGCCGATCCGCACAGTGCGCCCTTGACCGGCTCGAACGTGACCTACCGCGACGAGGCCCCGGACGAAGTGCCGGACGAGGCGCCCTCGACCGAGCATCGGGCCCAGAAACCGTCGCAGAACGAGAAGCCGCTTTCCGGCCTGATGAACAAGGCGGAGAAGGACCTGGAAAATCTCGAAGACGAAGTGGCCGATAAGACCAAATCCTGGCACTGGTTCCCGCTGGCGGTGACGTTGGCCCTGTTCTTGTCGATCGGCGCGAACCTGTACATGGGCTGGGTGGCCTGGGACGCCCGCAACCGCAGCCGCGAGCTATTGGCCCGGTTTCGTGCCGGCGAATTGAAGCCCAGCTGAGCACGTCCGGCGGCCGCGTTATCGGCCGCGATGGCCGTTGCGGCCGTGATACGGCGTGTCGTCCTCGAACTGCACGTCGAGCGTTTCCTCTTCGTGCCCCAGCGGCATCGCCTGCCGGACCGGCTCTTCCAAATACTCGATGATCGGCTCGCTGCGGCGCACCCGATCGGCCAGTTCGCCAGCGAATTCTTCGGCCGACCAGGGAACGCTGTCGACCCATTGCTCGCGGCGCACGCGGCGCTTCGGCGTGGCGGCGACCGGCTCCACAACCGGCCGCGGCTTGCGCGGCCGGCGCACCTGGCGCGGCGCTTCGCGGACCACTTGCGCCGGCTCGGGCTCGGCGAGCAAAGTCGCGCTGGGCAGCGGTATCGAGGGGGGCATTTCCCGCGGCAAGGGCTCGATCGGCGCCAGCAGCACCTCCGGCTCGTCGTCGATTTCGGCCAGAGTCAGCTCTTCTTCCGTGGGCGGCTCGGCGACCGGCAGCGGCAAGAAATGGGGCGCCGGAATGACCCGCGGCTCGGGCGCGGGCTCGACCAGGTCCTCGACGCTGAGCAGATTTCCGGGCAGCGGCCGGACCTCGACCTGCGCCTTGCGGAACAGGCTGGCAATGTGCTCGTGGCAGGTGAACACCAGGATTTGATGCCCCGCCCGGACAAAGTCGCGCAGCACTTCGACGGCCGCCCGCACGCGGCCCACGTCGAAATTCACCAGCACGTCGTCCATCACGATCGGCAGCCGCACGCCGCGGCGGGCGTAGGCACTGACCAGCGCGAGCCGCAAGCAGAGGAACAATTGCTCGCGCGTGCCGCGGCTCAGCTTGTCGACCGACAGCGGCTTGCCCTGCGCATCGTCGACCCAGAGCACTCGGTGGCCGAGCGACGACCAGGCCCGGGTGTAGCGGCCGCCGGTCAAGCGGGCGAACAGTTCTGATGCCTCGCGCAGCACTTCGGGCTGCCGCTGCCGCTCATAGACTTCGCGGACGCGGTCGAGTGCCGCCGAGCAGGTGCCCAGCACTTGCCAGCGGCCGATGGCCTGCCGCAGGCTGCGCTTGACGTGGGCCAGCTCCATCCGCTTTTCGGCCAGGCCCCGGTCAACGGAGTGCGATTTGATCTGTTCGAGCAAGGCCCCGCGCTCTTCCCACACGTGTCCCAACCGGGCCCGCAGGGCGTGTTTTTCGGCGTTTGCGTCGTCGGCCAGCGTGCGCAGGTCGTGGCCGCCGCCGGTTGTGCTGCCGCCAGTTGCGCCGTCAAGCAATGCGGCGATCTCGGTGTGTTCGTCGTGGCCTGCCAAGGCAGCGGCGATTTCGTCGTCGACCGCTTGCCGGGCCCGATCGAGCCGCCGGGCCTCGTCCTGAATGCCGAGCCGGCGGCGCAAATCTTCCTCGTCGCGGGCGCCGTGCGAGCCGATCAGTTCGTCCAGCCGCTGTTTGACGGCGGAGATCTTCCGGGTCAGCTTGCGCCGGACGCGCCGCAGCCGGACCAGGCTGGCTTTCAGTTGATCGCGGGAATGGACGCGCAGTTGCTCGTCCTGGAGCCGGCGGAGCATCTCGCGCAGCAGCGCGAGCGGATCGGACTCGTCCAGATCGAGTCGCGCGTCGACGGCCACTTGCATGATGCGGTCGGCCAGGATCTCGTGCTGCCGGCGGCAATCGACCAGTTGGGCCTGCCGCTCTTCGACCTTGCGGCCCAGAGCTTGCAGCTGCTGGCCGCGCTCGATCGAGGCCCGCAACTCGCGCGGCGTCAGATCGCCGGGCAGGCCGGCGTGAATCAGTGCCGACCGCCACTTCTGGCGGGCTTTCTTGTATTCGCGCAGGGCGCCGCGATGCTCGACGCGGGCCGCCTTGTACGTGCGCACGCCGTGCTGGTGGTGCGTGTCGAGCGGCACGAGCTCTTCCAGCCGGGCGAGCTCTTTTTCGGCCGTTTGCAGCCGGGCCACCAGGGGGCCGCCCCCCTTGGGCAGCTGCTTGTCGAGTTCGTCACGTTCCTTCTCGGTTGTGGCCAGTTGCTCCTTGAGCTGATCGAGCCGCGTCTGGCAGTCGTCGAACTGCTGGCCGGCCTGGTTATGCGAGGCGTACGTCAACAACCAGCCCACGCCGGCCAGAATCAGCCCCAAAAAGCCGATTCCCACGCCGAAACCGTGAGGCAGCATCGAGGACATGAAGATGCTCACCAGCACCAGCGCGATGCCACCGGCAAAGAACATCCCGTGGCTCAAAATCTGCGCGGCGGGGGGCACTTGCTGGTCGAGCGAATCGTGTGATTTCTCTTCCAGCTCGTGCTGGCGGCGCTCCAACTGGTCGAGCCGCTCGTCGATTTGCACCCGGCGGCGCAATTGCGAAACCAGCGTGCCGGCACGCTCCAGCGAGCTGGCGACGGGCTCTTCGCTGTCGCCCCGACCCGTGGAGATTTTTTGCTTGATCTCTTTGGCCGATTCCCGCGCGGCGGTTTTTTCTCCCTTGGCTTTTCCCATCCGCTGACGAAGCTGACGGAGCGCTCTGCCCTGCGAACGGAGCGCGGCGATTGTCTGCGGCGAGAGCGGCGCCGTCGGCACGGGCACTTCCGCCGCCGAGCGGTGCTGGCCGCCCGCGTTTCGCTCGGATCCGTGAAGATGGTGCGGCGAGCGCTGCTCCACGGAGCCGTGTGACGTGCCCGCCGCGTGCTGCGGACCGGAGGTTCGCTCGTGGTGGACCGGGCGCGGTTGCCCCGAGTGGCGCTCGTGCCTTGCGTGGCGCTCCGGCTGGGCCGGCGGCTGCGCGTGGCTGCCGCGGTCGCTAATGTGCGCATGGCCGCTGCCGTGCAGGTGGCTGCCGCCGGCTGCGGCAGTCATCTCGGCCAGTTCGGCTTCCAGTTGCCGGGCCTGGGCCTCGAGCGAAGCGATCCATTGCTGCTGTTCGGCCAGTGCCTCGAGCGCGGGGCCTGGCGGCACAGCGCGTCGTTGATTTTCAGGCGAGCTACGTCGCCGAGCAGTTCCTTGCGGCGGTCGGTGACCCGTTGCAGCCGGCTGCGCCCCGCGGCGGACCGGGTTTTCAGGTCCTCCAGCTGCGGCAGGCAATCGTCGGCAATGTGCGGGATCGTGCCCAGCGCGTCCAACTGGCGGTCGATGTCCTGCCGGCTGCGCCAGCGCGGTTCGATCTGCTGGGCCAGCGACAATTGCTGCAGCCGCCGGTCGATGGCCTCTTCTTCGGCTTCGAGCTCGCCGGCGGCGCGGTCCAGCTCCTGTCGCGAGCGGACCAATTCCAGGAACCGCGGCGTCGCCCGGGCCAGGTCACGGAGTTCGCCGCGCAAGCCATCGCGGCGTTCGACGAGCTCGGCGATCTGGCCGGAGCCGTCGTGTTCGGCCAGCAGGCGGCGGCGCGACGCGTCCAGCTCGTGGACGACGTCGGAAAGCGAAACCCGGTCGAGGCCCAGCGTCAGTTCATAGAGCAAATCGGCCGCGGCGCTGTCGGTGAGCGTGGCCAGTTCCTGGATTTCGCCCAACCCGAAGGCAAAGACGTTGTTGAAGATCGCCTCATCGACGCCGTCGAGCAGCTGGGCCAGCGGTCGCCCCTCGCGGCGCACTCCCTGCTCGTCGGTGATTTCCAAATGATCTTCCGGAGCGTGCCGCGCGGCGTGCCGACGGACGAGGTAGGTCTGCTGACCATCCTGGGCCCAGAGCGATCCGCCCGGCTTGCCGCCGTGGACGGGGGGTAGATACCGCCCGCGCCGCTCGGGGGAAAAGCCATAGAGCATGGACCGGACGAACTGCATCAGCGTGGTCTTGCCGGCTTCGTTTTCGCCGTAGAAGACCACAAGCGGCTGGGCCAGCCCGGCGAGTTCCAGGTCGGTCCAGATTCCGAATCCATCGACGTGGAGCTGTCTGATTCTCACGCTGGCGGTTCCTCCCCGCTGAGCAAATCGGCACCTAAGATCGTGGCCTGGGCCAGCACCCGGCGGCGGACCGCGGCGTCTTCCAGCAGCGCGGCGGTGGCCAGGCGATCGGCCATGGCGCCTGCCGACAGGTAGGGTTGCAAGTCGGGCGCCGGGGCGTCGGCGGACGTGTAGTGCCGCATCGCCCGCATGAATTCGCCCCGGATCGTTTCTTCGTTGTACCATTCTCCCGGCACGCCGGCGGGCGACTGGGCCTCGAGCGACCAGCTCCACAATGCCGGCCGATGCGTGGCGAAATGGCTTCGCAGCCGGGAAAGAATTTCGCCGGCCAGCTTGCCGTGCCGCAGCTCGGCCGCCAGACGGGGCGGCGCCTGGACTTTCCAGCGCACGACCAGGTCGCGCTGCGACGTGGCGGTGAGCAGCGAGCGGGCCCGGTTCTCCAGCAGCCGCTCGAGCGCGCCGGCGGTGGATGCGGTGTCGAGCTGAACGTGCTCGTCGTGCCAGCGGACCGCGTCGCACACGATCTGCCGGGTGCGGATCTGGTGATGTTCGTCGACCTGAACGAGCGTGGCGCCGTGCGGGCCGCGCTCACGCGGCGAGTGCCCCTGCGGACTTCCCGGGTAATGGACCACCGGCGCGCGGCTGCTCAGCACCCGGCGGCGATGTTCGCCCCCCAGGGCCCAATAGTGGACGCCCGACGCCGTGCTGGCCGGGCTCTCCAAGCGGCCGTAGGCCAGGGCGATGGTCAAGTGGCCGTGCGCCGCGCGGAATTCGCCCGGCCGGATGCCGCCGTCTTCGTGAGCGCCGGCGGCCAGGATGTCGGCTCGCAGGCGGGTGTCGCGCTCGAACGCGACCCGGCGGACCTGATGGCCGGTAAACACTTGCACGTTTGGCGGCAGGTGCAGCACTTCGGTCCAGCGGGTGGCCGAGTCGGCCCGGCCGGTCGCCCAATAGATCGGCACCTGGCGTTCGTTCAGGCGCTCGAATTGATCGACCAGAAATACCAGCGCCCGGGGGCCGGCCGCCATGGGGCGCAGCAAGTCGCCGGCCAAGAGCACAAAGTCCACTTGCTCGCGGAGTGCCGCGTCGAACACGCGCTCGGCGGCTCGCTGCGGCGCCTCGATCATGAGCTCGGCCAGCGCCTCGGGCAGATCTTCCGCGCCGCGCAGCGGGCGTTCGAGGTGAAAGTCGCTGGCATGGATGAAGCGTAAATTCGGATTCGCCATCATGGCCCTCCCCCAGTCGGCGTTCATTGCAGCCCCTTCCCCGCCTGGATAGGGGCCGCGCTGGCCGGCATCGTGCGCGCACGCCCGCGACCAGCAACCGGGCAGTTTACCGAAGAGAGAAAAATCGGACTATCTGGATTTGATTCGACCGAACGGGCGCTTCGCAGACGGCGTAGTCTGGGTGGCTTGGGCAGACTACTGTCGCTTGTCGCGTGGCTTGCCGGGTTTCGCGCCGAGCGGCGGCCAGCGGGCTGGCGGCCTGGGCTTTGGTTCGCGGCGTCTTTGGCACGGATTTCTTGGGCCCGGCCGGCGGAGACGCGGCGTGCAGATCGTTTTGCGAGACTTTTCCCCGGGCGATCGACGCGGCCTTTTGCGCCTCGCCGCTGATCTCGAACAGAAAGCGGCTGGGCAGGGTCGGTCGCGGCTTGCCCCATTTCATCCGCGTCAGCGCCAGGCTCAGCGTGAGCCGGTCCTGGGCCCGGGTGACGCCCACGTAGCACAGGCGGCGTTCCTCGTCGATGGCCGCACCATCGGCCGCCACCGACCGCTGATGGGGTAGCAAGCCCTCTTCCAAGCCGACCAGGTAAACGTGCGGGAATTCCAAGCCTTTGGCGCTGTGCAGCGTCATCAGCGCGATCGCGTTGCGCGCCAATTGGGCATCTTTCTCGCCGTCGTTATCGCGAGTGCCAAGTGCCACGTCCTCGATAAAGCCTTCGAGCGTCGGCCGCTTGCTCCGCTGCTCGTAGACGCCCAGGGCATTGATCACTTCCTCGACGGCTTGCCAGCGCGCTTGCCGGTCGTCGGGATCCTTGTAGAGCCGGGCCAACTCATCCGCGTAGCGGATTTCCTCGACCAGGGTTCGGGCCATATCGACCAGCGCTCCCTTTTCGGCCCGGCGCCGGTAGCGCTCGATCAGCTCGACCAGCGCGCATACGCCGGCGACGGCCGCCGCCGGCAGATGTCCGTCGCCCGGCGCCACGGCTTTGAGCACTTGCCACAGCGGAGCCCGCTCGTGGACCGCGCGGTCCATGAGCGCCGAGGCGCTGGCCTGGCCGACTCCGCGCGGCGGCACGTTGATCACTCGGAGCAGCGAAACCTCGTCGGGCTCTTTGACTAGCAGCTTGAGATAGGCCAGCAAGTCGCGGACTTCCTTGCGATCGTAGAACGACATGCCGCCGACCAGCACGTAGGGGAGCTGAGCCTGGCGCAGCTCCATCTCGAACGCCCTTGGCTGCTCGTTGGTGCGAAACAGGATCGCCACTTCACGCGGCTCGAGTCCGCCGGCGGCCAGGCGGCTGCGAATGTCGGCGACCACGGTTTGGGCTTCGGCGGTTTCGTCGGGGCACTGCAGGATCTTGGGCTTTTCGCCCCCCGGCCGGGCGGCCCGCAGGGTTTTGTCGTGCCGTTGGCGGTTGAAAGCGATCAGGCGGTTGGCCAGCGTCAAGATGGCGTCGGTCGAACGGTAGTTGTCTTCCAGCCGCACGATTTTGGCTTCCGGCCAATCCTGCTGGAAACGCAGGATGTGCGAAACGTCCGCCCCCCGCCAGCCATAGATCGATTGATCGTCGTCGCCCACCACGCACAGGTTGCGATGTCCGGCGGCCAGCGCCCGGACGATCCGGTATTGGCTGCCGTTGGTGTCTTGATACTCGTCGATCAGCAGATGGGTGAAGCGGGCGGCTTCGGCCCGGCGGACATCGGCAAACCGCTCGAACAAGTCCTCGGTGCACAAGAGCAGGTCGTCGAAATCGACGGCGCCGGCGGCCTTCAGCGCGTTCTGATACCGGCGATAGGCCATCGACGCCAGATGCTCCTTGTCGGTCGCCGCGACCGCGGACGCCTGCTCGGGCCGGATCGACTGGCTTTTCCAGCGGCTGATCAGATTGATGAGGTCGCCGGGACGCAGCACGGCGTCGGGCACCTGAATCTCGCGCAGCGCCTGCCGGGCCAGGCCTTCCTGGTCGCCGCGGTCGTAGATGGCGAATTTTTCCGGATAGCCCAGGCGCCGGGCATGCCGCCGCAAAATCCGCACGCAGAGGCTGTGAAACGTGGAAATCTCAGGCTGCGTGGGACGCCGCTTGCCCAGCAGGGCGCCGGCCCGGGATTGCATTTCCGCCGCGGCCTTGTTGGTGAACGTCACGGCCAGGATCCGCTCGGGAGCGGTCCCCTGTCGGATCAATTCCGCGATCCGGTAGGTGACGACGCGCGTTTTGCCCGTGCCGGCCCCGGCCAACACCAGGAGCGGTCCGCGCAGCGTGGCCACGGCGTCGCGCTGGGCCGGGTTCAAGTCGTGGGACATAGCAGGCCACGCGCCGTCGCGCATCGGGATCTAGCGGCGGGAACAGAAGGACGTCTGATCCTAGCCGGCGCTGCACGCGGGCGATAGTGGCCATCGGTGGCGCTTGCAGGCCGGCGCGAAAGTCCGCGAGCGAGCACAAACTGGGTGATGCGGCGAACTTGCGGCGGTGCGCTCTTATTGACCGGCGCGGTGGCCGGCGAGTTGCACCAGGCGGCGGGAGAGGCCGTCGAACTGCGCCGCCTGAGGATCGTGGGCGTCGGTCGGCTGATCGCCATGCCCGCCGATTGCCGCGACGCGCGAGGCCGAGATCTTCCGGCTGAGCATGCTCAGTGCCGCCGAGGGCGAATCCAGCACGCCCACCACCAGACGCTGCTCGTCGCTGATCAGGTCCCAGTACAGCGTCAGATCGCCGCGCCGGGCGGACAAGTCTTCCAACTCGCCGACGGCGTCGGTCAGTTGGGCAAGCTGCCAGACATTCGCGTCCTGCAAACGGCCGGCGAGCCGGGCCAGCGCCAGGTTGTGGCCGGAAATCCGCACCGACAGTTCGTCCAGGTCAATCCGGCCGGCTTGCGGCTCGAGCGCGTCGGGCACCGCGGCGATGCCTGCCCGGGCCGGCTTGAGCGCAACGCGCACTTCCCGCGACTGTTTGACCAGCGGCCGCGCGGCGAGCGGACGCGGTACGTCGGCCTCGGCCTGCGCCGGAAGCGGGGCCGGCCCGGCGGTTGCCAGGTGCTGAGCGCCGGAGGCCGCATCCGCATGCCGAGGTCCAGACGCAGCCGGTTCTGCCTGGGTCCATTCCGGGCGAACGTCGGGCAATTGGCTCGTCGTGCGCCGGGTGCCGACGGCGGCCGGGGCCGGTTCGAGCTTCGGCGGATCGACGGGCAAAGGCGCGGGCGCAAGTCGGCCAGGCGTGGCGGGGCAGGGGGCGTCGACACGATTTGTTCGCCCCCCTGGACAGCCGGGAACTTGGGCACGGGGGGCAGCTGGGCCAAGGGGTCGGCACGCAAGCGGTCGGTGGCCGCGCGGAGCCAATCGACGAGCAGTCGCTGCTGGTCGGGCACCTTGCCGCCGGACTCCCAGGCGGCTTCAACTTTTTTCCAGGCGGCGATGTGCGCGTCGTAGCGCGCCCGCTGGCTGTGGAACAGGCTGTAGACCTCGATCCGGTAGGCCCGCGAGAGTTTTTCGACGGCCGCCTGTTCGAGTCGATCGAGCTTGCGCAGCAGCTTGACCACGCCGCGCGGCGAGATGTTCTGGCCGTCGTGCAGGCGCTTGAGAATTTCGCGGCCGACTTCCCGTTCGTGGCCCAGCGCTTTATCGTCGAGCGTCAACTGGGCCGCGCCCTGGATCCGGCTGACGATCAGCCACTCGACGTATTGCGCCCGGGCTTCGTCCGAAAGCCGTTCGTAATCGGCGATGGCCGAGCGATAGTCGTGCTCGGCCGGAGCCTGCGCCGGCGCGGCGGCTACCTGCAGCGGCGCGCGGGCGCCCGGCCGTCCGGGCGGAATCGCCTCGGCAGCCCAGGCCGGACCGGCGAGCGCCAGCGCGGCCGCCAGCGGCCGCACGCTTTGCACCAGGATTCGCACCGCCAGGGATTGCACGATTGGCAAGGCTCTACGCAGAATGAAGGGTTGACCGCCGCCGCGGACGCCGGCCAGCGCACCGGCGCTGCGGCCGTTCGAGCGGCGCAGCGGCTGCCCGACGGTCTGGCCCGCTGACGGATAAATTGAGAGTTTTTGTTTCGCTGCGAATAAACCGCCCCGCCAAGGCTACGGCGCGGCAAGTTCAAGTCAATCGGCAGGAAACGTTCCGCCATGCGTCGCATTCCCCGGCCGATGTTGTTGGTCGCCTTGGCGCTGCTGGTGCCGATTGTGCCGTTTTTGCTGTGGGGGGATCGGCTCGAGGCCTGGACGCTGCCGGCGTTGGAGAGCGACAGCCGACCCTGGACGTTGGCCCTTTTGACGTCCGGCATCCTGGCCAGTGACATCCTGCTGCCGGTTCCTTCCAGTCTAGTTAGCACGCTGGCCGGCGCCCATTTGGGCTTTCTGGCGGCCACCTTGGCCTCCTGGGTCGGGCTGTCGGTCGGCGGTCTGATTGGCTTTGCCCTGGCCCGACGATTCGGCCGGCCGCTGGTGCGGCGGCTTTCCTCGGCCGAGGACCTGGCAGCCGTCGACCGCACCGGGCGGCGGCTGGGTGTCTGGCTGCTCGCCGGCACGCGCCCGCTGCCGGTATTGGCCGAAGCCACGGTCCTGCTCCTGGGGACAACCGACATGTCCTGGCGCGTGTTTCTGCCGGTGCTGGCCGCCGGCAATCTGGCCGTGTCCGCGGTTTATTCGGCCCTGGGCAGCCTGGCCTGGGAGCACAGCGCGATGCCGCTGGCGATGGTGCTCTCGGTCGCCCTGCCGGTGGCCGCGACGGCGGCGGTTCGTTGGCATTGGACGCGCCGGTCGGGCCAGCCGGATGAGTCGGCCCTCGAGACGCGTACCCAGTCCGTTTAGTCGTCGCTCCTGCGTCTGGCAGTTTTTTACATCTGTTTGCGGTCGAGGTTTCGCCCTATGCCTTCGTCTTCCTCGATCCTGGCTGAACTGATGGCGGCCGATCCGGCGCTCTACCAGGTGACGACGACGTCTGCGGGGCCGACCGGATCGCTACCGCTGACCGACGAGATGCTCCGCAATTTGCCCAGCGGCGATCTGTTCGGCCTGACGCAAAACGCCGGCATGGGCTGGCCGCCGGCGGAAATGACGGGTCCGCAGTTTCTGATTCTGAGCACGCAGGGGGGCGTTCGGGCCGAGGATGGGGTGCCCATTGCGCTCGGCTTTCATACCGGTCACTGGGAAGTCGGGCTGTTGGTCCAAGCGGCCGCGCGCGAGCTGAAGCGGCTCGGGGCGGTCCCGTTTGCCGGCTATTGCACGGATCCGTGCGACGGCCGCACGCAGGGCACCGCGGGCATGTTCGACAGCCTGCCCTATCGCAACGATGCGGCGATCGTGCTGCGGCGGCTGATCCGTTCGCTGCCGACGCGGCGCGGCGTGTTGGGCGTGGCCACTTGCGACAAGGGATTGCCGGCGATGATGCTGGCCCTGGCCGGAATGCCCGAACTGCCCAGCGTGCTCGTGCCCGGCGGCGTCACGCTGCCGCCGACGGTGGGCGAAAACGCCGGCCAGATCCAATCGATCGGGGCCCGCTACGCGCGCGGCGAGATCACGCTGGAGGCGGCGGCCGAGCTGGGGTGCAAGGCCTGCGCCAGCCCCGGCGGCGGGTGCCAGTTTCTGGGCACGGCCGCGACGAGTCAGGTGGTGGGCGAGGCCTTGGGGCTGTCGCTCCCGCACTCGGCCTTGGCCCCCAGCGGACAGCCGATCTGGCTCGACATGGCCCGCCAGAGCGCCGGGCGCTGGCAGCGCTGGCCGAGCGCCGCACGGTGCTGGGCGAAATCCTCACCGACGCTTCGATCCACAACGCCCTGGTCGTCCATGCGGCCTGCGGCGGCTCGACCAATCTGCTGCTGCACATCCCCGCGATCGCCCATGCGGCCGGCCTGCGGCGGCCCACGATCGACGAGTGGCACGAGGTCAACCGCCGCGTGCCGCGATTTGTCGACGCCCTGCCCAACGGTCCGGTGGGGCATCCGACGGTGCAGGTGTTTCTGGCCGGCGGCGTGCCGGAAATGATGCTGCACCTGGCCGACGCCGGGCTGCTTGATGTGTCAGCCCGGACGGTGGCGGGCTGCACCCTGGCCGAAGCGCTCGACCGCTGGCGGACAAGCGAGCGCCGCCGGGCCTTGCGCGAGCGGCTGCGCGCGTGCGACGGCGTCGACCCGGACGAAGTGATCCTCAGTCCCGAGCGGGCCAGGGCGCGCGGGATGACCAGCACGGTCTGCTTTCCCCGCGGCAACCTGGCACCCGAGGGTTCGGTGATCAAGAGCACGGCCATCGATCCGCGGATGCTCGACTCGGCCGGAGTTTATCGCCAGACCGGCCCGGCCCGAGTTTTTACGCGCGAGCGCGACGCAATCGCCGCGATCAAGGGCCGGACCGATCGGCCGGTCCGCCCGGGAGATGTGATCGTGCTTGCCGGCCGCGGGCCGCTGGGCTCGGGCATGGAAGAAACGTATCAGATCACGTCGGCGCTCAAGTACCTGGAGTGGGGGCGCGAGGTGGCCGTCGTGACCGACGCACGATTCTCAGGGGTCAGCACCGGCGCCTGCATCGGGCACGTGGGGCCCGAGGCCCTGGCCGGCGGCCCCCTGGGCAAGGTGTACGACGGCGACCGCATCCGGATCGTTGTCGACACGCAAAACCTGGTCGGTTCGGTCGACCTGGTCGGCGACGCCAATGGGGAGATCACTCCCGACGAATGCGCTCGGCTGCTGGCCATCCGGACGCCGGTGGCCGGCTTGGCGCCCGACGCGGCGTTGCCGGCCGACACGCGGTTGTGGGCGGCGCTGCAGCGGGCCAGCGGCGGCACGTGGGGTGGCTGCGTGTACGACGTCGAAATGATCGAGCGGTTGCTTGCAGCCGGCGCTGCAGCCGAGCGTCGGTAGGTCAACGAAAGCTGGCTTCGGCCGCGGGCGGCTCGATTGCGGCAAGCAGAACCGGCAAGAAGAATATGCCCGACAGGATTTGAACCTGTAACCTTCGGCTTCGGAGGCCGACGCTCTATCCAGTTGAGCTACGGGCACGCGTAATCCCGCATTCTATGGGGGCCAGCCCGACTGTCAACGGACACCCTGCCGCGGCCAGCCGGCCGAATCCCTGCGGCGTTTCCGGCGCCTGGCGGGAAGGGCTTCGAGGCCCCGGCTGGCGAGCGCCAGCACCTCGCCCGAAAGCGAGGGTCGCGGCGCCCGCAGCCGACCTTGACGGCGGCGGCGGTTTTCCTCTAACGTTTCGCCCGCCGAGCGGCCGGGCAAGGATGTCCGGGCGATCGCGCGGGTGTGGCCAATGCCGCCCGAATTCAACCGCACGGAAGCAACACAGACGATGACTGCGCCTCTCCCGCCGGCCGCGAGGCCGACCAGCGTTCCCCTTCTGGACATTCAGCGCCAACAGGGTCCCTTGCGGGCCGAGATCGATGCGGCGCTAGCCCGGGTGATCGATTCAGGCCGCTTTGTGCTCGGACCCGAGTGCGAGCAGCTCGAACGCGCGGTGGCCGATTATTGTCGCGCGCCGCAGGGCGTGGGCTGTGCCTCCGGGAGCGATGCCCTGCTGCTGGCCCTGATGGCGGCCGACATCGGGCCCGGCGACGAGGTGCTGTTGCCCAGCTACACGTTCTTCGCCACGGCCGGCGCTGTCTGGCGGCTCGGCGCCACGCCAGTGTTCGTCGACATCGAACCGACGACCTTCAACCTGGATCCGGCCGACGCGGCCCGCAAAGTCAGCCGGGCGACCAAGGCGATCATCCCGGTCCATTTGTTCGGCCAGTGCGTCGACATGGACGCGATCGGCCGGCTGGCCCGCGAACATCAACTGCTGGTGATCGAAGATGCCGCCCAGGCCATTGGGGCCGAATTCGCCGGCCGCCGCGCCGGCTCGCTCGGCGACGTGGGCTGCATCAGTTTTTATCCGACGAAAAATCTAGGCGGCGCCGGCGACGGCGGCATGCTCACCGCCGCCGATCCGCGGCTGGCCGACAAGCTGCGCTTGCTCCGCGGACACGGCATGCAGCCGCGCTACTATCACAAGCTGGTGGGCATCAACAGCCGGCTCGATACGCTCCAGGCCGCGATGCTGCTGGTGAAGCTGCCCCACCTCGATCGCTGGTGCGACCTGCGAGCGGCCAACGCCGAGCGCTACGCCCGGCTGTTCGCCTCGGCCGGGCTGGACGGCGTTTTGACGCTGCCGGCGTGCGTGCCGGGGCGGCGCCATGTCTGGAACCAGTACGTGATTCGCGTGCCCGGCGGCCGGCGCGACGCCTTGCGCGAGCATTTGCAGCATGCGGGTGTGGGCACCGAGATTTATTATCCCGTGCCGCTGCATCGGCAGGAGTGCTTCCAGCGACTGGGCTACGGCGTGGGCAGTTTGCCCGAATCGGAGCGCGCTGCCCACGAAACCCTGGCTCTGCCGATCTTTCCCGAGCTGACGCTCGCCGAGCAACAAGCCGTGGTCGAGCGGATCGGCGAATTCTTCGGCACGAGCCCGGCCGGAAGCGGCGCCGAACAGGGGCGCCTGGGCTTGCCGCTGAACCCGCTGGCAGGCGGACTGGGCGCCGGCCTGGCGAGCCCGCGCTAAAGCCACCGGACGGCAGTCGCATCACCCTGCCGGGCGGCACGCGTGCCGCAGCGGCTTACTGATCTTCCTTGACGTTGCGCTTCGGCTCGTCGAGCCGCTTCGTGGGGCGCAGGACGAGAATCATTCCCAGGGCCACGCCCAGCACGACAATCGCGTAGGGAAAGACGTACGACTTCTCGGCCTTTTCCGGCGCGGCCATCTTTTGGCCCTTGGCCCAGGCCACGTCGCTGGTCGCCATTCCCGCCAGACCCGCCAACGAACAGAGCAGCACCGCGCGGCGGACCATCCGGCCCCAGCGACCCGCGAACGTCATTCGGCTACGCATGGTTCGGCCTTTTGCTTCAAGTACCAAGGAATCGGAACGGCCAACTCGCGGAACGCGGCCGTGGGCATAGCCAATGTGTCCCAACGGGGCGAAATCGGCCGCGCCCAGCGGGCGTAGTCGCCCAGCCGCACGCCCACGAACGCATAAATCCCGCCGCGAAACTCGAACAACTCATCCGCCGGCAGCGGGGCCCGGTCGCCGACGACATTATAAGCAAACACGAACAGCCCGCCAAACTGGGGGCCAAATAGCCGCTCCCATTGGGCCAGGCTGGACAGGTCGTCGCGCGTGGACCAGTTCTTCCAGTACTGGACGGTCTCGTTGCCCGAGGGGAACCGGCGGCCTTTGACGTCCACGAGCCACGAGCTACCCCCGGGCGGGGAAACGATGAAGTCGAGGCTCTTGATCGACGTGCCGGCCAGCAGGCTGCGCCGGGCTTCGTCGACCGCCACGTAAGGGATGCCGGCGGCGCGCAGATATTCTTCGAAGGCCGCTTCGTAATGGTTGTCGCGATTGGCCATGTGTCGCCTCCTCGCTCGACCGCGCCGGCTGCTTACGCTCCCCGTGCGGGTCAGGCCGGCGCCGGCGCCCGCAGTTGCCGGCGGATCTCGTCGACCAGCGCGGGGCTGTCTTCGGGCATCGGCACGGTGATCTTTTCTCCGCTGGCCAAGACCTTGATCTGGCATTCACCCGCGGCAAACTCATTCTCGCCGACAATCAGGGCCAGGCGAAATCCCCGTTCGCTGGCATACTTGAGCTGGGTGCCCAATTTCTTGGGCTCGGGATAGAACTCGACGCCGATCCCTTGGGAGCGGACGCGAGCGGCCAGGCGCAAATAGTCGTGCAGTCGCGAACGGTCGAAGTACGCCAGGAACACTTCCGCCGGCGTCGACACTTTGGCGACGAGCCCCAGTTTTTCCAGGGCGGCCAGCAAACGGTCCAGTCCCAGCGACGCGCCGACTCCCGGCAGCTCCTGGTTCGTATACAGCCGGGCCAGATTGTCGTAGCGGCCGCCGGAGCAAACGCTGCCGATCTTCGGCAGGCGGTCGAGGAAGGTCTCGAAAATCGTGCCCGTGTAGTAGTCGAGTCCGCGGGCGATCGCCGGCACGATCTTCAGTCGCTCCGCTCGCACGCCGGCGGCTTCGACGGCCGACAGCAGCTCAGCCAGCTTGGCGGTCCCCTCCTGAGCCTGGGGACTGCCCACGCTGAGCCGATCGAGTTGTTCCAGGATCAGTGAATTGGGACCGTGCAGCTCCACCAGGGCGAGCACCTGCTGGGCCGCCGCAGCCGATACGCCGGCCGCCTCGACCAGCTCGGTGGCCACCAGATCGCGTCCGATCTTGGGAAGCTTGTCGATCGTGCGCAGGATCGCGGTCGTCTGTTCGGCCAGCCCCAGGCGATTCAACAGCCCGCTGAGCACGAGCCGGTTGTTGATGTGAATGGCAAAATCATCGATGCCCAGCGCGTGGAACAAATCGTGGATCACGAGCGCGGTTTCGATGTCGGCCGACAGCGACAGCGTGCCGATGGTGTCGAAGTCGCACTGCATGAACTCGCGGTACCGGCCGTCCTGCGGCTTTTCGCCGCGCCAGACCGTGCCGACGTGATAGCGCTTGAACGGCGTGCCGAGTTTGCCGATGTGCTGGGCGGCAAACCGGGCCAGCGGCACGGTCAGGTCGAACCGCAAGCCGACGCTGCGGCCGCCGTTGTCGACGAAGCGGTAGAGCTGCTTGTCGGTCTCTTCGCTCCCCTTGCCGACCAGAATTTCCAGGTATTCGAGCGCCGGCGTATCAATGGGAGCAAAGCCGTACGAACGGTACACGCGCTTGGCCGTGTCGATCAGCCACTCGCGCGGGAGCATCATCTCGGGCAGATAATCCCGAAAGCCTCCCAGCGTGCGCGGTTCGATGCGGGGTCCGTCAGCCAAGGCAAACTCGCGGGGAAAACGGCTCGGGGAGTGCGGAAAAACTTCATCCAGCCGGACGGGCCTGTTTGCCCACGTTCGTCCGGACACGGTCAGCCGCCCGTCGGTTCGCAGGCGGCGCGGGTCAGAGGATCGGCAGCAGGGCCGGCTTGGGGCTGCGCATGGCCGGTCCGCCGGTCGGGGCCAGCACGGCTTCGGAATATTCCCAGGCCTGTTCGGCGGTTTCCAGGTATTGCTCGTACAGCCAGTCGTCTTCGTATTCGCAATTGTCGGTGGAGTATTCGCGGCAGATTTGCGGCCGCGTCTCGTAAATGCCGCAGCGCTGATCGCTTTGCAGATGTTTGCAGACGGCGTGCACGAGCAGGTACCACTGGTCGTCCTCTTTGAAGACCGTGGCCCCTTCGTGCAACAGGTACCAGCGCACGAACTCCCAGTCGTTGAACGTGTCGGGCGTGTCGATCGGCAGCGCGAAATACCGGCAGCATTTGGCCGTGCAATGCTGGCAAAGCACTTCGCCGGCCGGCAGGTCCTCGCGGCGGATCTTCGGTACGGAAGCAGTTGCCATGGACGAATCGCCGATCGAGTGGGAAGGGGAAAAGTGCCGGGGATCTTCACAAACGCAGCCGCTGCCGCCGCACGGGCCACGCAGATACGGCCTGGGGCAGCCGCCCGGGGCCCCTGGTGCGACGTTGACTCTAGCAAACGCGCTCGGAAATGCAAAGCGGCCACCGGGGGCCACGCTGCGTGACCGTGCGCCACGGTCGAAATCCTAAAGTCGGCAGGTTCGGTCTGGCGCGGCGTACGCCACAAATCCGGACGCCCGTTCAAGGCCACCCGCGCCGCCAGCCGATGGCGCAACCAGGTCCGGCTCCTCTGGTCGACGAGGCGGCCAGAAGCGGATCCCTGGACCAGCACACACGCCCCCCGAGGGATTCATGCTGCGAAGCGCTGCGCGACCCATTCGTCCCCAGCTGCGCCGCTCGGTGCTGCGAACCCTGGCGCTTTTGACCGCGCTGTGTGCCGTCGGATCGACCCGATCGGCGCTCGCCGTCGACCTGTCCGGCTGTTGGCAAGGGCACTGGGAGAGCTGCAGCACGGGGCACCAGGGGCCTCTCAATGCCACGTTCTGCCGCGTCGACGCGGCGCATTACCGGGTCGACTTTTCAGGCCGGTTCTTCAAATTGGTGCCGTTCCGCTATAGCGCGACGCTCACCGTCGTGGCCGATCACGGCGACAGCGTAGAGCTGGCCGGCAGTTCGTACCTGGGGCGGCTCGTCGGCACGTTCTCCTACCGGGCAACAGCCAACGGCTGCTCGTTCGTGGCCAACTACAGCTCGTGCAAGGACCAGGGCAAGTTTGTCCTGTCCCGCTAACGCTCGGAGCGACCGGCTCCGACCTGCCAGGCAAACGTCGGCCAGCAGAACTTCGGCGCAGTAAGCGGCCGCGCAGAAGTCTTGGGGGCGGGCGAACGCCGCTTGCCGGCCCGCGGAGCTACTCTCGCGCTAAGTCCCTTGCGCGGGTTCGGCTTCTTCGTCCGGGGCATCGTTCTCGGACGAGACATCGGCCAGGAACCAGGCCGCGGTGCTGCGCGTCTCGTCGTCGATCCAATCCAGGTGATCAGCCGCGGCGAGGGCACGCTGCATCCACTGGGTGTCGTGGTTGGCCAGGGCCCCCAAATTCGCGGAATCCGCGTCGGCAGTGCCTGGCGTGGCCCCCGTTCCGGGCACGGCTGCGTGCCGCAGGGTGCCATTGAGCGAATAGCCGGCCAGGGCCGCGCCCGTCACGATCACCAGCACGCTTGCGGCCAGCGCCAATGGCCGCCGCAACCGCACCGTCCAGCCGGCGGGCGGCAGCATCTCGCTCTCGTCGATGGCCGCCAGTATGCGCTCGTGCAACTCCGGCGAGAACGCCGGGCGCGACTGGTCCGCGGCAAGCTTAAGACGCTGGCCGAAATCGGCCGTCGGATCGAAATGGCGATTATCCATCGTACAACTCCGCCGCCAGGCGAGGCGGCAACAACTTGAAGAGAGAGGGATCGATCGATTGAGCCGGTTCGCCGGCAAGTTCGTGGGGTCTGACCGCCGCAGAGCGCTCGTTCGCGACAGATTGCTGCGCAGGGGCCGTTTGCGGATGTGCGTCGTCGAGTCGCACCGCGTCGGTGTCCGCAACGTCGCAGCCCAGGGTGCTGGCCAGCTTGCGCCGGCCGCGGAAGAGCAAGCCTTTGGCGGCGCCGGGCGAGCGCCCGAGCACCCGGGCAATTTCTTCCAGCGGCAGCTCCTCTACGTAGAACAGCCACAGCGACGTCAGTTGCTCGGCTGTGAGCACCGCGGCCGCAATGCGCCACAACCGGCTCGATTCTTCCACCGTGGCCAGCGCGTTGTCGGGAGCCGAACCGGCGGCGGCCGCCAGCTCGAGGCCGCGACGGTCGATGGGCGGGCGCCAACGCCGGCGAGCGTTCAAGCTCAGGCGGTGGGCGATCGTGTACAACCAGGTCGAGAAGCGCCACTTTGGCTCATAGCGCTTCAGGCTGCGATAGGCCCGGACGAAAACGTCCTGGGCCAGATCTTCCGCGTCGTGCACGCCCCCGGTGCGCTGACGCAAGAAGTGCAGCAGCGGAACTTGAAACCGGGCCACCAGCTCGGCGAAGCTCTCGCGGCAGCCGGCCTGGGCCCGGATGGCGAGTTCCTCGTTGGTCGGGCTATCGATGACGGTAAACTCGCCCATGCCCTCGGCTCGATTCATCCGGTCGGGCCCTGCGCTGCCGGAGCCCGCGATCGTTGCGATCGGGGCCTCTTCCAGCATTGTAGACCAAACTTGACCGAGAGACATCTGCAAAGGCACGCCGAGTGGATGAACTGGGCTGACACGGACACCAGCGGCCGCGGAACGTTCCCTGCGGCACTTGGCCCGAGGGGGCGGGGCGCCGGGCGAGACCCTACGCCGCTCGCTCCGCTATCTAAGTACCCGGCCAGGTGGCCCCTGGTTCTGCTCACTCGCGTAGGTCGCGCTGAAATCGGCCGGTTTTTTTCGGTCTCGCGCCAGGCAAAGCAGGGCGGACCCCAACTTCCCGAGGGAACGCCTTGAAGAGCCAGCTGCAAGTCAGTAAATTAGTAGTTTCTCGCGCGGGCCGGACCCTCCAGGGGGAGCCTGCCGGGAGAGGCCTCAATGACCGCCCGGCGGCAGTCCGCCAGGCGCGAAACCGCCCGCGTGCGAACCAGCCGCGGAATTCGCCCGCCGCGGACAAGCGAAACAGAAACACACGCCCGAGCCGCCTTGCCCGAGGGCCATCCCCAGGCCGGCCAGCTTGGCGATTGACAAGTCCGGCAGGAAGTCAGCAAACCGAAACGGTGGATCGTCTATGAAGACCTACATGGCCAAGGCCGACGAAGTCGTGCAAAAGTGGTGGCTCGTCGACGCGAAGGAAAAGGTCGTCGGCCGGCTGGCCAGCGACATCGCCATGATATTGATGGGCAAGCACCGCCCGGATTACACGCCGCACGTCGACACGGGTGATTTCGTCGTCGTCGTGAATGCCGAAAAGGTGGTCTTCACCGGCAAGAAGTGGGAGCAAAAGCAGTACACCTGGACCACCTACTATCCGGGCCTGCGAAGCGAGTCGGCCGCCAAGCGCTTCGAGCGCGAGCCGGAATCGATCTTGATCGAAGCGGTGCGGCGGATGCTCCCCAAGAACAAACTTTCCTACAAGCGGCTCGCCAAGCTCAAGGTGTACGTCGGCGAGAACCATCCGCACCAGGCTCAGCAGCCCCAGCCCAAAGAATTAGGAATTAAATAGTCATGGTCGTCAGCAAAGAGGCCAAGGCCAGCGGGGCCAACGATTCGCTCGGCACGGGACGGCGGAAGACTTCGGTGGCCCGCGTGCGCCTGCGGGCCGGCAAGGGCAACGTGCTCATCAACGAGCGCCCGTTGGAAGATTACTTCCCCAATCTGCAAGATCGCAATCACGTGCTGATGCCGCTGGAAAAGGCCGGCAAGACCAAGGATGTCGACGTTTCGATCCGCGTGGCCGGCGGCGGGTCCTCGGGTCAATCGGGCGCGTGCATGCTGGGCGTGGCCCGGGCCTTGAAGAAGTTCGACAGCGGGGCTGAAGAAGTCCTGCGGCAGAACAGCCTGCTCACGCGCGACAGCCGGATGAAAGAGCGCAAGCACTACGGTCTGCGCGGCGCGCGCCGTGGCACCCAGTTCTCGAAGCGCTAACCCAGCGGCCGGATCTTGCCAGTTCGCGGCGGGATGCTGCCAGTCGGCGGCGGCCAGACGAGCTTTTGCAGCCGTGGATTGCTGCGCAAGGCGTCCTGCCCGCGGCAGCCGTCCGGCGTTCAAACCGCCCAGAGGGTCCCATTTGCCACGGGCGGCTTCCGGCAGCGGCAGATGCCGGCTGGCGCGGTTTGGCCCCAATTTTTTTCCGGGCGGAGAAAGTCGGGGAAACCCGGCGGCGGCTGGTTACGTCTTAACTAGCGAGCCCAAGTGCCGCGCGGCCGTGTTTAATCCCCGTCGGGTGTGCGCGTTCGCCAGGTGCCGCGGGGACTATCTGGTTGAGCCGCAGGAGGGCGGCGCCCATAATAAACGTCAGGCGGACTGGCCCCTCGTCCGAGGTATCCATGGCCGAAGCTTTCGATCCTTACCGCAAATGGCTCGGCATTCCGCCCGAAGAGCAGCCCCCCAACCATTACCGGTTGCTGGGGATCGGGCTGTATGAGTCCGACGCCGATGTGATCGAAGGCGCCGCCGACCGCCAAATGGCGCACGTCCAGCGTCATCAGCTGGGCCAGTTTGCGCTGCTGTCGCAAAAAGTGCTCAACGAGCTTTCGGCCGCCAAGCTGTGCTTGCTCATGGCGGACCGTAAGGACCAATACGACCTGGATCTGCGCAAGCACCTGGCCGCCAAGGCGCCGCCGCAAGCGCCAACCGTTCAGGCGCCGCCCCAGCCGCCAGCCGTTCTGCCTTCCGCACCCGGTCTGCAGGCTCACCCGACGCCGCCTCCGGCGGCCCCGCCGGCGGTCCGATCGGCCGTCGTCCGCTCCGCGCCGGCGAAGCCCGCCCCGGCGCCCGCTGCGGAGGCCGGATTCGCAGCAGACACCGATTTTACCTCTCCGGCGGAATCGGACTTGTCCGCGGAGCGACAGACGACCGGGCACCGCCGCGCTGGCAGCGGCAATCGCGCCGGCACACGGAAAACTGCCGCTGGCAAGCGCCCGGCGAAGCGATCGGGCCTGAGCCCCCTGATGATCGGCGGCGGCGTGGCTGGCTGCCTGGCGGTCGTGGCCATCGCCGCCGTCTTCGCAACGCGGGATAGCGCTCCGGTTAAGCCTGCGCACGCCCCGGCGGATCACCCGGCCAGGCCTGCGACGGCGGGCACGTCGCCGGCGCCCGAGGCGGGCGGGCCAGTCCGGCCGGCAAACCCAGAGGTCCCTGCACACGAGCCGGCGGCGGTGCCCGTCGTGGTCAAAGTGCCGACCGAAAAGCCAGCGGTCTCGCAACCCGAAACGGGCGGTGTCCCGGCCGACGTCACGGATCTCTTGGCGCTGATCAAGGTGAACGCCAAGACGGGGGTCGGCAAGTGGCAGAAGAGTCCGGCCGGGCTGGTTCTTTTGGCATCCAAGAGCGAGTCGCCCCGAATCGTGTTGCCTTACGCTCCGCCGAACGAATACCAACTCGAGCTGGTCGTCGAGCCGCAGCCGGGAGCCGAATTGATCCTGGGGCTGATCGCCGGCGGGAAACGCGTGGCCGCGGTTCTCGACGGCTGGGGCGGCCAGACCAGCGGGCTCGATCAGATCGATGGGGCCAGCGGCCAGTCCAACAGCTCGACCCACGAGGGGCGCGCCCTGCGGCCGCAGAAGCCCAACCTGGTGGTCGCCCGCGTGCGCGGCGATTCGATCAAAGTGACTTGCGACGCCAAAACCGTGATCGATTGGCAGGGGCCGTTCGAGCGGCTGAGTCCGGCACCGCAACATGCCGTGGCCGACCAGCGGGCATTGTTCATTGGCGGCGGCAGCGGTTCGGCCTTTCGGATTCGATCGCTGCGGCTGGCTACGCTTTCCGGCAACGGCCAGGTGCTGGGTGATCCGCGGATCGCCCAACCGCAGCTGGCTCGCGTCGAGCCCCAGCCGCCGGATCCGCAGCCGGAACCTACGCCTGAGACGCCCGCCGAAACTCCGACAGCCCAAATGCCGACCACGGCGCCACCGAAACCGAGCCGTTCGCCGCGCCCGCCGGCCGAGCCGGCCAGCGCGCGGGCTGCAGTCCCCGCCAAGGGCGAGATCGAAGAAGCAACGAAGCTGGTTCGGGACGTATTTGCCGACGACTTCAAGCAGGCCAAACGTCCGGCCGAAAAAATCGCCCTGGCGGAGAAACTGGTCAAGCAAGCGGACGACAGCCAGACCGAGATCGAACGCTATGCCCTTTTGAGCGAAGCCCGATCCCTGGCGCTGGCCGGCGGCAGCCCGACTCTGGCGATTCAGGTGGTCGAGCAGACCGGTGCCCGCTTCGAGATCGACACGTCGCGGGAAATCATCGAACTGGTCGATCAGCTTTCCAAAGACGCGGTGCCTCCCGCGGTGCGCAAGGAGCTGGCCGAGGCGCTGGTGCCGCTGGCCGACGGGGCGGTCGCCCGGGCCGATTTCGAAAGCGCGCGGCGGCTCTTGGCCGCGGCGGCCCAATCCGCGCGGCGCTCGAACGATCCGGCGCTGATCAAGCAGATCACCGCGCGAAGTCAGGAAGTCGCCGATGCGAAAAAGCTCCACGACGCCTATCGCAAGGCGCTCGACAAACTCGCGGAATCTCCCGACGACCCGCTGGCGAATCTCGCGGCGGGCCGGTACCTGTGCCTGAGCAAGCAGGACTGGGACGGGGGCTTGCCCTACCTGGCCAAGGGGAGCGACGACGTGCTCCGCCAGGCCGCGGCGCTCGAGCTGCAGCCGCCCGGCAGCCTGGACGACCAGGTGAAGCTCGGCGATTTGTGGTGGGCGCTGGTGGAACAGGCCAAAGGGTCGGAAAAATCCGAGTACGCCGGGCGCTGCGAAAAGTGGTACAGCGCCGCGCTGCCGGGACTCAAGGGCCTCACGCAAACCAAAGTATCCAAACGCATCGAAGAGCTGGTCCCCAGCTTGAAACATGCCGGCCCCGCGGCGGTCGCCGGCGGCGGCGATCATGCGGCGGGCGGAGACGTGATCGGTTCGGCGGCCATGGTTAAGCTGGCCGCCAAGATCAAGCTGGCGATCCGCAAAGATCTGTTGATGCGCAGTGCGCCCGTGTCGGGGCGCAGCGGCGTCGCGTTTGCCGAAGTGCCCCCAGCCGGCGGCGTGCTGGTGGGATTCAATTACACGCTGAACGGCGAGGGGGGCATGGCTCAGATCATGTCGCTGCAGCCGATTTACGCGACCGCCAAAGGAACGGCCAACGGCGATCGCTGGGGCGCCGACGTCGGCCTGTCCAAAACCGTGATCGCCAAGAAAGGCTACGCCGTCGCCGGCCTGCGGACCGCCGGAAGCGGAACGGACGTCCGCTGGTTCGATGTGATCTTCGCCCGGCTGGGGCCCGACGGACTGGACATGTCCGACAAGTACACCACGCCGTGGACGGGCACCAAGTGGCTCAACCCGGTCGTGATCGGCGACAACGGGCAGCTGGTCGTGGGCATTTACGGCGCGGCCTCGCCCGTGCTGCTGACCGGCCTGGGTTTGGTGCAGCTGCCCGACAAATGAGGTCCGGCGGCGGCCAGGATCGGCCCCTCGATCGCCGCGGCCCTGGCCGACACTGCCACCTGGGCCTGATCGCCGTCGCTTCACCGCGCTTGCACCGCGTCGCTTCAATACCGCGGCGGCATGATCAGCGGCGTGAAGCAGAACACGGGAATCAACAGCGAAACGAGTCCGATCGTCCAGCGGATCGGACCCAGCGGCACCGAGTCGTCGCTGGTCGGCGGATGATCGACGCCCAGCATCAGCACCACCACCAGCATGACGATCCAGTTGTATTGCTCGGCGGTGATGATAAAGGCGATCGCCGCCACGACGAACGCCCGGGCGATCCACTTGGCCCGGTGGCCGAACAGGCCGTAGATCACGTGCCCGCCGTCCAGCTGGCTCACCGGCAGCATGTTCAGTCCGGTCACCAGCATGCCGACCCAGCCGGCCATGAAGAGCGGGTTTCGCTTCAGCGCGCCGCTGGCCAGGTCCGGCCATTCGTAGGCGGTGATCAACTTGAAGATGAGCGGCGTGCCGAACGGAAACTCGGCAGCGGTCGGATCGGGCTCGGCCGTGTGGATGCCCAGCCAGATGAGCGGCACGGCCAGAAACAACCCGGCCCAGGGGCCCCAAAGGCCAATGTCGAACAGCTGTCTGCGGTCGGCCTTGGACGCATCCATGACAATGACGGCCCCCATCGTGCCCATCATCACCGGCAAAGGCAGGAACAAGGGCAGACTGGCCGGCACGCGATAGCGCAGCGTCTGCACGAAGTGTCCCATCTCGTGCATCAGCAAGATGCCCATCACGGCCAGCATATAGATGAGCCCGTCGCGCCAATTCGCCTCCAGCACGGCTTTGGCTTGAGCCAGGCTTTCCAATTCGAAGCTCCCGCCCCAGTGCGTCGCCCCGGCCCAGTAGGTCGATAGCGACGTGGCGGCAAATAGCAACGCGGGGGTCCGCCATCGCCGCCGCCGTGCCAAAGCCGAGCGCCGCGACCGTTCGGCGGCGGGAGCCGGTTCTGGCGGAACCGACGCATCGAGGTGGCGCCCCAGAGTGCCCGTGCTCGTGCGGCCGGCGTCCGGGGCAACCGGATCGTTGGCGTGGGAGTAGGAGGGCGGCGGGCAGGCAGGGGGGGGCGATTCTTCGCCGGGCTGCGCGGGATTCATCACTTCAGCTTAGCAGCAAAACATCCAAGGCAGAAGGCGAGGCGCGCAGGCAAACAGGCAGAAGGCAAGTCGCGAATTCGGCTCGGGGTGAGGATCAAGGAACCCTGGATAATCGCAACGCGAACCGCCAATCGCCCTGGCCGTTTTGGCGGCGACCGCATTTGCCGTCTGCCTTTTCCGGCCTGCAACCTATAATCGAGAAACAGCGAAAAATCGCTTGCCGGCCGCGACCGGCCTTTCCTGGAACACTTGCCATGCAAATCGTGATTACCGCCGTGGGGCCCGACAACCGCGGGCTGGCCGACCCGATCATCCACCACGTGACCGGGCAAGGGGCCAACATCGCCGAGATCCAGATGTACGACCACGACGAGCAGGGGCTGTTCGCCATGCTCCTGCGGATCGAGCTGGCCACCAGCGACCTGTCCGGCCTGGCCGACGCGCTGGGACAAATCGGCCGCAGCAAAGGGCTGTCGGTGCGCGTCTGGTCGCCGGACAAACATGCCGGCCGCCCCCGGATTGCGATCGCGACCACGTATCGGCCCGAGCCGGCGCTGGCGCTATTGCGGGCCATTCGCGACGGCAACATCCGCGCCGATGCGGCGGTGATGCTGGGCAATCGTCCGAACTGCCGTTCGATCGCCGAGCAATTCGGCGTCGAGTGGCAATCCGTCGGCGACGCGCAGGGCAACCCCGACGACGAGCGGATGATCGCCCTGTGCGACGAGTACGACGTCGATTATCTGGTGCTGGCCCGCTACATGCGGATCCTGCCGCCGGCCAGCTGCTGGAAATATGCCGGCGGCCGGATCATCAACCTGCATCACGGCCTGCTGCCCAGTTTTCCGGGCATGCGCCCATACCAGGAGGCGTTCGCCAGCCACATGCTGACCTACGGCGCGACCTGCCACTTTATCGTGCCCGAGCTGGACGCCGGCAATCAGATCATCCACCAGTCGACGATCACGGCCACGCCCGGGATGAAGCTGGACGAGATCATCCGCCGCGGGCAGGAAGACAACGAGCCGCACTGCCTGGTCGAAGGAGTCCGCCGCGTCGTCGATCGCGAAGTGCAGTTGCACTTTCACCGCGTCGTCACCGGACCGGGCAAGAATGGCTGAAGGCTAAAGGCGGAAGGATGAAGGATGAAGGATGAAGGATGAAAAAGGGGCGCTCGCGGAATGTTAAGGCGGCGGCTCGAGTCCGCCTTCATCCTTCCGCCTTCATCCTTTTCCTCAGTCCCACCACCACTGGCCGGCGGCCAGGGCCTTGAGGTCGAGCGATTCGCGCAGCTCGGTGATCTTGCCGTCTTCGTCGGGCAGCAAGTTCGGCGAATCGAGGGCCTTGGTCGGATAGATCGTCACGCCGCCGCCGACCGGCGTCATGAGCGTGCCGCCCTTCCAGACGCTGGTGCAGACGGTTTCGACCTGCGACGGGACATTCAGCGTTTCGACGGGCACGGCCTTTTCATCGGCGAAGGTTTCCATCCGCCAGCCGGCCTTGTCGTAGTAATGATGTTCCTGGATGAATGCGGCGGCCACGGCCAGATCGATGCAATTGCGCAGCTGGGCGTAGACGGGCACTTTCTTGGCCAGCTCGGGGTACTTGCGGGTAAAACCGGCCACGAAGTCGTGGCTGGCCTTGTCCGACTTGCTCGAGACCTTGCGGCTGCCGTCGGCGCCGACGATCTGATCTTCGCTCACCAGTTTCACGCCGTTGCCGACCAGTTCCATGCCCAAGTCATCGGCCGCCAATCGCACCGATTGGTAGTCGGGAACGAAGTACCAACGCTGCAGAGCCTTGGAATTGCCGCTGCGGGGCGTGGCCCGATCGACATAGCTGGCCATCTTCACGGCGGGCTTTTCCAGACCGATGCCGATCAGCTTCATGCGATAGTCGGCCTCGATCAGCACCTGGGCGAAGTGCGTGCTGGGGGCCACCCCCTCGACGCGGATCGTTTGCAAGCCCAGGTTCGAGCGCAGCCCGTCGACGATGAACTGTTCGTCCGACGGCGAGGGGTGGATCGAGGCCAGGAAGTTCTGCATCGCCGCCAGGCCTTCCGGCGTGGGGTCGATCGAGCACAGGATCACTCTGGTCTTCTTGCCGCTGGCCGGAAACGACCGCAGCGCCACGACCAGGTCTTGCAACTCCAAGGTCGCCATGCCCGACTCGATGCCGCGCACTCGACCGGCCATGTCCTCGGCCCAACCTTCAGCCGGACCGGCCAGGACGATGTCTTTCGTTTCGGGGTAATAGAACACGTAGCGGACCCGAGTCAGGCCGGCCAGATGTTTCATCTCATCGGCCCAGGGCTGGCGCTTGTCGTTCGCGTTCTTGATGGCCGCTTCCAGCCGATTGAGCGAAATCTTGCGCAGCTTGCTGGCGGTGGTCACCTTGCCCCCGAGTTGGGCCTTGGCCGCTTGCCGGGCCGCGCGCAAACCTCGCCCCCCGTGGGATCTTCTTTCTCGAGATTGTGCAGCACGCCCTGGGCGTCGACGATCACGCCGTTGGCACCGCTGATGCCCGTGCAGCCGCCGCTTTTCTGAATGACCGTCGCCGGACGGGCCGTGACCAGCGCGCCGACGACCAGCGCCATGAACGATGCATACCCGACCTTGTGCCAAGCCATTGCGCTACTCCCTCTGATCGCCTTGGACGGTCCCGCGGATCGACTCGCTCGACCCCGTATTCCGGATACGCCTCCACCTCGACGAACGAGTCGTCGGAGGTGGAAGCGTCAAGTTGGACAAACTCAAAAGCAGACAAGTCCCCGCACGGCGCATGGGCACCGGCAGGTCCCTTGATCTTAATTGGGCAAACTGGGCAAATCAAGGAACCCGTGGCCGACCGGGTGGGCCCGCCGAGATGATGCGGCCCGGTGCCCCCAACCTGCTGCCTCCCCAGGATGCTGCATTGGGGGCGGGGTGGTTCCGACAAAGCCCCTACAGCCGCTCCAAGCGGCCTAGCCGTAGGCCATTTCGCGTGGGCGGCCCCCGGAGCGCGGCCGGGCGGGGGGTGGCGGCGGAGCCGCGATCAGCCGCACATTGCCCGGCCCGAGCAAGGCTTCGATCCGGCTTTGGATTTCCGGGTTCCAATCGACCCGGATGCGGTCGCTTTTCACAGCGACCCGGGTGCCATCGGCCAGCAGCAGGGCCAGCTGCAGCTCGCACTTGCCCGGGTAGCCGCGAACGATCTCGTGCAGGGCTTCCAGGCCGCTTTGGCCGTGCTCGGTTTCCGAGATCCGGACCACCAGCCCGCGCGTGAATCGCCCGGCCACGTCGGCCAGCGGAATCAGTTCGTTGACGACCAGGTTGGTCTCTTCACTTCCCGGCCGGCGATCGACGGCGCCGCGGACGACCAGGATGGCGTCGGCCGTGACCAGGTGGCCGAAGCTGGCATAACCTTCCGACCACAGGATGCAGCGGAGGGTGCCTCCCATGTCTTCCAGGTCGAACATGGCGTACTTGCTGCTGGGGTCGCCGGGACGAGAATCCTTCTTCTGCGACACCTTGATCGAGCCGATCATGCCGCCCAGCACCACTTCGGTGCGATGCTTGAGCGCCGGCAGATCGATCGTGCTGTGCGAGCAATAGGTCTTGAGCGTGGCTTCGTGCTCAGCCAAGGGATGGCTGGTGAGGTAATAGCCCAGCACTTCCTTTTCGGCGGCCAGCTGCTCCCGGGAGTCCCACTCCTCGATGTCCGGCAATCCGCTCTTGGCGGCCGCGGCGGGGGGCTCGTCGTCGAGGGCGTCGAAGAAGCTCTTTTGCCCCGAGCGCCGATCGGCATGCACTGCGGCGCCGGCCTGGACCGCCTTATCGACGACGGCCATCAGCTGCGATCGCCGCGCGCCGAGCGAGTCGAGCGCGCCGGCCTTGATCAGCGATTCGATCGTGCCGCGGCCGACTTGTTGTCCGTCGACGCGTTCGCAGAATTCGTACAAGCTGCGGAAAGGGCCCCCTTTGTCGCGCGCGGCCACGATCGCGGCCGCGGCCGCGTCGCCGCAGCCCTTGATCGCGGACATGCCCACGTGGATCCGGCCGGCGGCAACCGTGAAATCGCCGTGCGAGCGGTTGACGTCGGGTCCGGCGACGTCGATGTTCATCCGCCGGCAGTCTTCCAGGTGCTCGACCAGCGGGTCTTTCTTCTTGAAGTTCCGGGCAGCAATGTCGCCCGAGAGCAAGGCCGCCATGAACTCGACCGGCCAGTGGGCCTTGAGATAGGCCGTCATGTAGGCGATCAGGGCATAGGCCGTCGAATGGCTCTTGTTGAAGCCGTAGCCGGCGAATTTTTCGATCATCCCGAACAGGTCTTCGGCCTGCCGCTTGTCGAGCCCCTGCTCGACGGCGCCGGCGACGAACTGCTCGCGATACTTGGCGATGAGGGGCAGTTTTTTCTTGCTGATGGCCTTGATGCAGGTGTAGGCACTGGGCAGCTCGATGCCCCCCAGCCGGTTCAGAATGCGCATCACCTGCTCTTGATAGACCATCACCCCGTGGGTCTCTTCGAGCACGTCCTTCATGACCGGATGCGGATACTCGGCCGCCTTGCGCCCGTGCTTGACCTGCACGTAGTCGTCGACCATGCCCCCTTCCAGCGGACCGGGGCGGTAGAGGGCATTGGTGGCGATGATGTCGCGGAAATGATCGGGCTTCATCTTCTGCAGCAAGTCGCGAATGCCGCCGCTCTCGAGCTGGAAGATACCCTTGGTCTCGCCGCGGCAGAGCAGAGCGAACGTGGCGCGGTCGTCGAGCGGAAACTTGTAGGGATCGATCCGCTCGCCGGTCGTGCGCTCGATCAGCTCGACCGCCTTGGACAGGATGGTCAAGTTGCGCAGGCCCAGGAAGTCCATCTTTAGCAGGCCGGCCGCTTCGACGTCGCCCATGGCCCACTGGGTGATGACTTCGTCTTTGCCGGCCACCGTGCCCAGGGGCACGTATTCGACCAGCGGCTGATCGGCGATGACGACCGCCGCGGCGTGCGTGCCGACGTTGCGGGCCAGGCCCTCGATTTTCTGCGCCAGGTCGATCAGTTCGCGAATTTCCGCATCCGCGTCGTACACTTTTTTCAGGTCGGCGCTTTCGGCCAGGGCCTTCTTGAGCGTGATGTGCAATTCTTCGGGCACGAGCGCCACGATCGAGTCGACCCGCGGAATCGGCATGCCCAGTGCGCGGCCCACGTCGCGAATGGCCGCCCGGGCCGCCAGCGTGCCGAACGTGCCGATCTGGGCCACGTTCTCGGCGCCGTATTTCTGCTTGACGTACTGGATCACCTCGCCGCGGCGATCCTTGCAAAAGTCGATGTCGATATCCGGCGCTTCCAGCCGGCTTTCGTCGAGAAAGCGCTCGAAGAGCAAATCGTATTTCAGTGGGCAAACGTGGCTCAGGTACAGCGCGTAGCACACCAGCGAGCCCACGCCCGACCCGCGCGCCGTGGCCGGAATGTCCCGCTCGCGCGAGTAGCGGACAAAGTCCCAGACGATCAGAAAATAATTCGGGAAGCCCAGCTTGTTGATGCAGGCCAGCTCGCGCGCAGCCGCTCGGTTACGACGGGCAACAGCTCGCCGCCGGAGATGCGCTCCGGATCGCCGGCATAGCGCTCCTTGAGGCCCGCGATGCAGAGCTGCTCGAGATATTGCTGCGGCGTCAGTTCGGCCGGCGGCGTGAAGTTGGGGAAATGCCGCTTGCCCAGGTCGAGCTCGATGTTGACGCTGTCGGCGATCGTCTGGCTTTGCTTGAGCGCCTCTTCGTGGCCGGCCAGGGCGGCGTACATTTCTTCGGGGCTGCGGAGGAAGAACTGGTCTCCTTCCATCCGCATGCGATTCTTGTCGGTGCGGAATTTGCCGGTGTTGATGCACAGCAGCACGTCCTGCGCTTCGGCATCTTCGCGATTTACGTAATGGGCGTCGCTGGTGGCCACCAGCGGCAAACCCATCCGCCGGGCAATCTCCACACCCCGCTCCAGCGCCAGGCGCTGGATCTCCAGGCCGTTGTTCTGGATTTCGATGAAATAGCGGTCGCCGAACACGCCGTGAAACCAGGCGGCGATCTCCATCGCTTGCTGCCAGCGGGGCGAGCCTTGCTCTTCGGTCAGGAGCGTGCGGCTGAATTCGCCCGAGACGCAGCCGCTCAGGCAGATGATCCCCTCGCTGTGGGCGGCCAGCAGCTCCTTGTCGATCCGGGGCTTGAAGTAGAAGCCCTGCAGAAAGGCCTGCGAGGCCAGCTTGATCAGGTTCTTGAAGCCCGTCCGGTTCTGGGCCAGCAGAGTCAGGTGGTAGCTGGCCTCTTTCATGCCGCCGGCTTCTTTATGAAACCGGCTGCCCGGGGCGATGTAGGCCTCGTAACCGATGATCGGATTGATTCCGGCGGCCCGCGCCTTCTTGTAGAAATCGAGCGCGCCGTACAGATTGCCGTGATCGGTCAGGGCCAGCCCCGTCATGCCCAGGGACTGGGCCCGGCCGACGAGTCCGTCGATCGGACTGGCTCCGTCCAGCAGACTGAAATGGCTATGGCAATGCAGATGAACGAAAGGCTGGGTGCTCATCGTGATTCTCGCGCCAGGTACGTCCGTGTGGCCACAGGCGGCATTTTAGCAATCAAAGGCAGAAGGCAGAAGGATGGAGGCGGGAGGGCGGAGGCAAAGGACGAAGGATGAATGCGGAAGGCGGAAAATGGCGAGCCTGCCGCGTTATCAGGAGGACGTCGGCTAAAACGAGGGCGGCAAGCAGGACGACGGGAACTGAGCGCGCGCCATTCCGCTCTCCGTTTTCATCCTTCATCCTTCCGACTTCACCCTTGTTGCCCCCTCACTCCCCCTCGCCCTGGCCGATGGCGCGCAAATAGCCGGCGACGCGCGATTGCAGATCGAGCAGGTTCTGCCACTGCCGGGCTTCGAGCGTGACGCGCTCCGCGTCGGCCTTGATCTTCACCGAATTGAGCAAGTCGCGGATCCGCACGTGCAGATACTCGAGCATTTCGGCCAGCTGCGCGGCCTGGCCCGGACTCATTCGGTCGGGCAGCTCGGGGGGCAGCAACGTATGCAGCGTGCTCTGCACGTCGGGGTCGTCGCTCCAGTTCAATTCGAAATCGAGCGACGAGCCCGTGTTGGCGGCCTTGTCCCAATCTTCCGGCCCCATCGTGCCGGTGGGCGGCTGTTCGCCGCGCAGGGCGGCCAGCCGCTTGGCGATTTGCTCGCGCGAGCCGATCAACAGCACCGTGCGCCCCAGGCTGATCATGTCGCCGTAGCGCAGGATGCGGAGCTGGATATCCTCGCCGTTGACCTTGGTGCCGTTGGTGCTCTCCAGATCGGTGAGCACGATCTTGTCCTGATCGGACTGGATTTTGACGTGAAAGCGACTGACGCGCTCGTCGTTGAGCTGGATCGAGTTGCCTTCCTCGCGCCCAATGGTGACCGGCGTGTCCAGGTTTTCGAACACTCGGCCGCGGTCAGCGCCGTCCAGAACACGCAGGGTGATCGCAGCCATAAGCAAACAGGGCACGCGGCGTGGCGCGCTGGCGACACCGGAACGAAGGGGCGAACCGCGGCCGTCCGAGCACCGGCCAGACCGCACTTAGCGCTTATAGCATGCGGCCAAAAGCAGGGTCAAGCTGCGCTCAAAAACCAGCGACAATTTCGCCGTAATTTAACCAGCAACGGCGAACCAGAGGGTTTGCGCCGGCCCGGACGGCCACAATTCCCGCGCTGGGGCGTCCTTGCTCGCCATCGGCTGCGTCCGCCGCACGGCGGTCTCCGGGCGCAATCCGCTGGCCGGCGCCCGGCCGCCCAAAGAAAAAGCCCCCGGCCAGTTCGGCCGAGGGCTTTGTTTTTTTCGGTTGTCGACCAGCCGCTCAACCCTGGCTGCGGCGACGGGCCGCCCAGACGAGTCCCAGCAGGCCCAGCCCGCCGAGAATGAACGTCGAGGGCTCGGGAGTCGTGACCGAGACCGAGAATTGATACACGCGTGACAACTCGTATGCGGCGTTGGACGACAGGGACGAATTACCGCCGCCGCCGTTCTCGACGAACTGACTGCCAACCACGACCGGGTTCTGATTGTCGATCAGGGAGTAGCCGGGATTGAAGTGGGCGTCGTTGTTGCCGCCGCCGAAAGTGGGTCCGGTCCAGTCAACGGGCTGAGCGGTCAGGTTGACGAACCCGGCGTAGAGCGTTTCGCCGCCGACCGGCACGGAGAAGCTGGCGTTCTGAGCGACGCTGTTGAAGCCGGCGCCCGTGACGGTGGTGTCGGTGCCCACGGCGACGATCGTGAATGTTTCGGTGCCGGAACCCGGGGTGCCGCTCACCGTGGCCAAGACCGGCAGCGCGTCTCCAGCCTGGCTGGCCTGGAACGAGAAGTTGACGAGCTTGTCATTACTGTATCCAAGCGTGAGCGGATTCGTGAGATCGAAATTCGCCCGCGTGCCGCCACCGTCTTGATTGCCCTGGGCGACGAAGCTATTCGGTCCGAACGTGATATCGGCCGCCTGGGCCGCTGCGGGGAGCGAGGCCAGCGAAACCAGCAGCAGCAGGGCCACGCCAGTCTGACGGCGGCGGCGAGCGGCCAGCAGCAGGCCGAGGAGGCCCAGTCCGCCGAGAACAAACGTCGAAGGCTCGGGCGTCGTGACCGTGAAGCCGTAGTAGTGCAGCGTGTCACCGCCTCCGTCCGTGGCGTGCGACGTGATCGAGATCGTGCCGCTGACCGGGACGACGGTGTTGTAGGCCAGGGTGCTGAACATGCCGTTGTTCTCTTCGTAGTTGACCGTGGCGCCGCCGCTGCCGGTGACCAATTCTTCTCGACCGCCGACCGACCCGGCACCAAACGCCGCCCCCAGGACGGTCAGCGTGACGTTCGAGCCCGGCGTAAGCCCGTTGATGGTCAGCGTTTCGTCACGGCTTCCGCCGCCGTAGTAAAACGTGCTCAAGAGCGTGTTCACGTTGGCATCGGATCCACCGGCGGGAAAGCCTGTGTACCCACTCAGCCCCGGCCCGCTGATCGTGTACGACGTTGTGCCCGCTCCCGTGCCCGACGTGGTGCCGCCCGTGAAGTTCGCGCCGTTAATCGAGACATTCGATCCGTTCAGATTGACTTGCAGCGGATCCGTCACATTGGAGGCGGCACTCAAGTAGCCGAAATTGTTCGTGCTGGTGGGGATGTTCGTCACCGTGAAGCTGTCGGCATGGGCCTGCGAGGCGCAAATTCCCCACAAGAGGGCGAAGCAAAGTGTCGAGAGGCGGCAGCATTTCTTGGCGTTCATGGTGACCTCAGTCGTAAATCGGTTTAGCGGTTAAGAGTCGAAAAAATGCGTCGGGCGGTGCTGTGAATGCACCCCCAGGTTCTAAGTTGCTGGATTGAAAGCGTTTGTTTGCTGGGTGTTTGCCGTGGAACGTGAAAGTGTGCCGCCCGCAACGGATGAAATTGCGTCATTTTCATGAATTTTATTATACATACTTTCTCGCAAACCAACTCCGCAAATTGGACGTTTTGAAACCTGTCCTGTCGCTGTTGCCCGAGCAAAACTGTCTAATTGGCTGATCTGGAACCGGCTTTAAACCGAGTTCCGACCTGCCACTGATCTGTCAGACAACTTCACTCATCAAGCAACAGTCTGATTTGCGCTGATGGTTTCCAAGGCAGACCTGGTCACCATCCAAATCAACCGTTCCGCAGCGCCACGCCGCCACGACCGCACCAGCGGTTGCGTGCACGACAAGGTCCTGAAGAACGATTGTTTGTTCACCGATCCGAGCCAGCGCATCCAGCGCTTCGAAAAAATTGCCGGGCGTCCCTTGGGCAGACTGGGATGCCGGGCAAGTCTTTCAGGGTTTCGGTGGTGCCGAATAGGGAATTGGCGATATTGCCCTGGATGGCAATTGCGCTGGTCCAAAACCGACATTACCAGTGCTATTGCAAGCTATGATGAGCCAATGGGCTGGAATTGTCAAGTAGTCGAAAGAAATTTCTGATAAACATTGCCTCGCGCGGCCGCCCGCCGACGTGCTGCCAGACGTCCTTCGAGCCACACCCCCAAAACAAGGCGAGCCGCGGGGATGTTACTCCCCGCGGCTCGCTCCACCAGAATTCCCCAACCCCACACGGCACGCTTCAAACGGCGGCCAATTCCTCCAACTCCTTGGCCAGCCGCTTGCGGGCGACGTGCAGCCGGCGCTTGATCGTGCCAACCGGCGAGTCGAAATGATCGCTCATTTCGATCAGCGATTGGCCGTCGACGTAAAACGCCGTCAGCGTGTCGCGGTCCATCCGACCCAGCCGGCGCAGGCCGGCCCGGACCCGGGTCCGCTGTTCGCGGGCCAGGGCGGCCGAGAGCGGCGTTTCGCTTTCCACGCACACGGCGGCCATGCTCTGGGGTTCCAGCGCGACCGACGGAGCCTTGCGCAGGGCCCGGTTGATGGCCATGCGTCCGGTCATCGACCGCAGCCAGCCGCCAAAGCACTCGGCCGAGCGGAGCTGGCCGATCTTTTCCATGGCCTTGACGAACACTTCCTGGCAGACTTCCTGCGCCTCGGCGTGGTTGTTGAGCCGGCGGTAGGCGGTGGCGTAGACGCTCCGCTCGTAGCGCTGGACCAATTGTCCGAACGCCTCGCGGTCGCCCTGCTGGGCCGCCAAGACCAGGCTGATTTCGGTGTCTTTTTCGAGCGTTTGCTGGCTGCACATGGGTTCTCTCCTGACGACATGCATGGCGACGAGCCACGGCCAAGCCAATTGGACCGTGGAGCCGAGAAGCGTGGCGACCGACGGCCCGAACCAGGCGAAGGCGCGAAGTGGCAAAACTTCGCGCTCTCGAGTTCGAGCCGATAGCTCCCGCACCGGGTGAATCGTTGACTGCTAAAGTGCGCCTCGAAGGACGCTAGCGAGTCAGCCGTTCACGCTTCGGAGTGAGAGCCGTGTCGACCCGCCGGACCGCGGTGCCCACGATCCGGGCACTGGACACAGTGCCTGTTTCGCGGGTGCTGCGGTCCAGGCCTGCTTCAGCGCGAGTAGCGCTTCATACAAGCCCTGCCGAAGTCGACTGGCATGCCACATGGCGCAATGCATCGCAGCTTGTACCCCGCGCGCACCACGCACCGTCACGACGTCGCGGTCTTGGCCAATACCAAAGACGTTGCTGATCGTGTTGCGATTGATGGTCGTACGCATGGGATACTTCCTGGCGCTGGTGCGCGGTTGGAGAGAAAACAAACCGATCCGAGCGAACAAGTATACGTGGTATCGACAAAAAGTCACTTTGCCGGCCACCTTTCCAGACTCGCAGGAGCCCTGACAAGGGTCAAGGCCGACCTGGCCGCAGCCAACTGTGGGGCATTGCGAGTGCCCGAGAGTCCCGGCGACGTCGTGTTAGACAAGCGGGCCGGCCAAAGGTTCGCACCGCCGGGTAAAAAAATCGCCGAAATGCCTTCCCAGGACACCAACGCGATCCGGGTAACCGGCCTAAGCCGGCTTTTGGAAGGAAGTTACATTCGCTCCCCAGGGTGCTTGACCGGGGCGGCCGAAAAGCCCCTAATCGCAAGCCGGGGTGCGGCCGAAGTGAGCCAGGGGGAGGACCCCCATACCCGCTGCCGCTAGTGTTTGGAGCCCGAAGCGTTTGCTTTCGAACCGCTGAGGAACTGCCCATGGCCGGATTTTTCAAGTCGCTGCTGGCGACCGACCGCACGCTCCGCGTGTTTTGCACTGGGCGGCTGGTGCATCCGGTAACGATCCAGATGTTCGGCCTGGCCGGCGGGTTCGACGGCTTCTGGCTCGATCAGGAGCATGCCGGCGTGTCGATCGACCAGATCACCCTGGCCGCTCTGGCCGGGCGGGCCAGCGGCTTGGGGTGTTTTGTTCGCATGCCCATGACCGGCTATGCGGCCGTCACGCAAAGCCTGGAGTCGGGGGTCGATGGCGTGATGGCCGCCCAGGTCGCCAGCGCCGTCGAGGCCGACCAGTTCGTGCGCTGGGCCCGGTTTGCGCCGCGCGGCGTCCGGGGAGTCAACACGCAGGGCGCCGACGGCCATTTCACGCACAAGCCGGCAAGCGAGCTGGCGCGCGACGCCGACCGCGATCATTTCGTGGCCATCCAGATCGAAACCCTGGGTGCCCTGGACCAGATCGACGAGATCGCCCAAACCGACGGCGCGGATCTGCTCTTCATCGGGCCGCAGGACCTGGCCCAATCGCTGGGCGTGTTGGGCCAGTTGAACCACCCGCGCGTTTGGGAAGCGATCGAGCGCGTGGCCGGCGTTTGCCGCACGCGCGGCATGCCCTGGGGCATCGTGCCGTGCGATCCGGCCGCTGCCGAGCGCGTGGTCGCTCTGGGCTGCCGGATGGTCAGCGTGACGAGCGACGTTCAGGCCTTGCGGCTGGGCATCGAAACGGTGCAGGCGCGTTTTGCCGGCCGCTGACCGCCGCGCGTCAGGCCCACTGGTTGACGTCGAGCGCCAGATTCTCGCGTTCGCGCCGCGAAATTTCGCGAATGTCGTCCCGAGCGCGGAAAAAGGCGTCGACCACTTCGGCATCCCATTGCTGGCCGGCCCCCGAGCGCAGGATGCCGTCGAGCTGCACCTCGGGCATGCCCTTGCGGTAGGGCCGATCGCTGCCCATCGCGTCGAAGGCGTCGGCCACGGCGCAGATCCGCGCGAGCTGGGGGATCGCATTGCCCGCCAGCTTGTGCGGATATCCGCGCCCATCCCACTGCTCGTGGTGGTGCAGGACGACGGGCAGCACTTCGTCGAGCTTTTTAACTTCGGCCAGGATGCGGTGGCCGATTTCGGCGTGGGCCTTGATGTGTTCGTATTCTTCCGGCGTGAGCACGCCGGGCTTGCGAAGCACGGTGTCATCGATGCCAATCTTGCCGATGTCGTGCAGCAGCCCGGACAGGTAAATCGTGTTCACCTGTTCGGTCGACAGGCCCATTTCCTGGGCCAGACGCACCGAAACCCGGGCCACGCGATTGCTGTGACCGCAGGTGTATGGGTCTTTGGCATCGATGGCCGAAGTCAGCGCCCGGACGACGTCGGCGAAAAACTCGGCCTGCTCCCGATACAGCTCGGCATTGCCGCTGTGGATCCCCAAGATCGCCGCCACCGACGTGAGCAAGCTGGCTTCGACGGTTCCCAATTCAAGCCCGCGGGCATGATTCACCGCTGCCAGCCAACCGAAGACCTTGGTGCCTTCCACCAGCGGCACGACGATCAACTGCCGGACCGCCGGGTAAGGCCAGTCCGGGGCCGCGGTGGTGCCGTGATTCAGGACCACCGGACGCTGCTGCCCCGGCGCGAGAGTCTGCACCAACTCCGCCATGCCGGCGGCATCCAGCGGGCAAGGTCCGTGCGTCAACAGGACCGGTTCGGTTCGCGCGCCGTGGCTGGCTGCTCCGGCCGACAAAGGCACGAGCAGCAAGGCGAGCGCTTCGACCGGCACGACCTCGGCCAGCCAGTCGAGCGCTTTCTGGCCGAGCTCTTCGTCGCGGCTCGACAGCTTGAGATTTTGCGTCAGACGATAGAGCAGGCTGATTTCTTCGTAGGTCGACGACAGGTTGCCCGACACGTCGGCGATTTCCCGGTTGCGCCGCTCGACCTGCCGCTCGGCCGCAACCTTGCCGACCAGCAGGCGCGCCACGCGCGCGAGCTGTTCGGGTTGCCAGGGATTTTGCCGCGCCAGCCAATTGGCCAGGTCCGCGCCGCTGATGCCCAGCAAGCGGGCCACCGACGGCGCCTGCTCGCCGGCTTCGACCCGGCGCGTCAAGAACGCCCCGACGGCCACGAGTGCACGGCCGCCACGATCTTCGAGCGGAATCGCCAGCAGGACCAGCGGGTCGACGTCTTCGATCCATTCGACCTGGTTGCGCCGGCCGACCTCACGGCACAATTCGGCGTGGAGCGTCCAATCGAAGCGGGCGTGATCGGCCGCGGCCGCGAGCACGTCGCCGGTTTCGGCGTCGAGCAAGCTGAACTGGCTGCCGAAGGCCGCTTCCAGTGCCGACGAGAGTTCGCCGAGGGCGGCCGGCGAGTCGATCGCCCTTGCCGCCAGAGCATTGCCCGGCATCCACCGAACCGCCATGCATTCGTTTGCCATCGCTCGCTCGCCAGAAATTGATCGGTGCAGGATCAGCGCTGCCGGCACCCAAAGCGCACGGCAGATTTTCGCGCATTCTCCGCCCGCACAACTCTACGCCGAAACCGCCGCCGGAGATCGGCCCACGGGCGACGTGCCCGCCCGGCGAGGCGCTCGCAGCGGAAAAGCCGGAATACCGCTTGCGACGATTAGGCCGGTTGAGCCATGCCACTGCCCCGACGGCGGGGGATCGCAAACATCTGGCGGCGGAAAGGCCGCACCGAGACGATCAGCTCGTGACGCCCAGAAAGTAACGACCAGACAGCGGTGGCCAAACGGCGGCGGTGGCCAAACGGCGGCGGCTAAACGGCCGGGGCCTTCGACCGCGGGGCCTTAGCTGCGCTGCCGGTTGCGATAGCGGGCGCTGACGCGCTCGAGCAGGGCCCGATCCTTGGCCGACAGACCGCTCATGCCGGTTTCGTGCAGCCTGGCCAGGATGTCGTCGACGCGGCGTTCCTCTTCCTGTTCGACGATTTGCTGCTTCTGATGCCGGGCTCGTTGCCGCTCGGCCAGCCAGCGGCGGAGCGGATTGGTCGGCCCGGGCCGGGGCGATTCGAAATGCCGATCCAGGCTGGTGTAACCCTGCGAGAAGTCGTAGCTGAACATCTCTTCGTCCAGTTCCTGCTCTTCGAGCCGGGCCATTTCCTGCTTGGCGCTGAAGAACAAGAACATCGCCAAGAGCAGCAGCGCGACCCAAGACGGCACCAGCGACGCCGTCTCGCCCCATTTGCACCAGGCCCAGACGCACAAGCCGGCGGCCAGGAATTTGGCGCCCCAAGTCACCACCAACACTGCCGTGCGATAGTCGAACCAGCGCCACAAAATCGAACGCAGCACGCGGCCGCCGTCCAGCGGAAAGGCGGGCAGCAGATTCACCAGCACCAGCATCCAATTGAGCCAGAGCGTCAGCTTGATCAAAACGAGCCAGGGCCCCCCTTCGACCAATCCACGCGGGCTGAGAGGGCTGAACAAGCCCCCCAAGTCCTGGTGCAGCGCCCAAACCACCGGCGCCACGAACATGCAAATCAGCAGGTTCACAAGCGGCCCGGCGACCGCCGTAATCAGCTCGTGCTGGTACTCGTGCGGGACGTGCGGCTGGGCCAGCCCGCCAAAGGGCCAAATCACGATCTGCTCGGCGCCGCCGCCGACGCGGAACGCCGCCAGGCAGTGGGCCACTTCATGCGCTAGCACGCTAAGGAACAGGATTCCCAGCAGCATGGCGCCATAGAGCACGCCCTGCCCCGGATCGTCGGTCAAGACCAGGGCCTTGGCCGTCATCAGGTACAACGTGCAAACGGCGAACAGCAAGAAGAAGGCGTGCAGCCGGACGTGGACGCCGTACCACTTGCCGAGGTTGAGACTCCAGCTGGAAAAATCGCGCATGGCTGGAAAGGCTTGGTTGTGGCCCTGCTCACCACCGGCCCGTGGTGCGCGGGGCACCGAACGAAATTGACGGCCCCGAGTCGCAGCCGGCGGATGGGCTCGCGCGTCGATTCAGGTCGAGTTTTCGACCGCAAACGGTGCGCCGGACGGCTCGCTTGGAGCAGGGCTCGGGAGCAGTTATCTTAACATCCGCGATTCGGTGAAGCAAATAGCGGCCAAACCTGAGAAACCCAGCGTGAGCGACAAAAACGAGGTGCTGCTGTCAGCCAGGCGTTTCCAAGTCGTAAGGCAGGCGCAGAACTCCGCGCGACGGCAGCATTCACTGGCGCGAAACCGTGCAGCACCCCGGTTCGGTGGCCATCGTTCCGTTGGTCGACGAGGAGCACGTTTGCCTGATCCGCAACTTCCGGGTGGCCGTGGGCAAGACGATGTGGGAGATTCCGGCCGGCACGCTCGATCACGACGAGCCCCCGCTGGCCACGGCCGGCCGTGAGCTGATCGAAGAGACCGGCTATCGGGCCGCCGAGATCGAGCTGCTCACCGAGCTGGCCATGTCGCCCGGCATTCTCAACGAGCGGATGTACGTCTATCTGGCGCGGGGTTTGACCCCCGGTCCGACGGCGCTCGAGCCGGGCGAAGAGATCGCCACCAGCGTTCTGGCCTGGGCGGACGCACTGGCGATGATCGAGCGTGGCGAAATCCACGACGCCAAGACGGTGGCCGGCCTGCTGTTTTACGACCGCTTCCGGCGCACTGCGCGTTAGCCGGACGTGGAGCGGGGCGAAGCGGCCGGTCCGCTGAGAATCTTGCGACCCGCGTAAGGCAACAACGTCAGCTGCCGGTGCCGATGCCGACCGACTGCATGCTGGTGTTGTTCTGCTGCCAGACTTGCCTGGTGTCTTGGCCCACGATGGCAATCGAGGCGAACACGACTCCTAGTATCAGCGCGAGCATGACGGCGTATTCGACCGTCGTAGCAGCCGTTTCTTCGCGCAGCAGGCGAGTCACGAGGCCTCGCATACATTCCTGCCAGTCTTGACCAAGAGAGTGCCAACAGGCGACCGCGACATGGGGCCCTGATCGCTGTGGCGAGGAATACAAGGCCTCGATAGCAACCCTAGGTCGATTCTGTCGTTTGTCAAACGTCGGCTAGGGCAAATCGTCGCCGATCCCGGGGGGCAAGGCCGATTGTAACGGCACCTGCCAGCGCACGGCTCGCGATTGACTCGCGTCGCCGGCCGTCGGACCGGCGAATCGCACCTGGCTGCGCACCAGGCCCGCCACGGTCAGCTGTTCGTCTGGAATCGGCTGCACGTTGCCGTCGGGAGTGCGCCAGGCGGCGATTGGCGTGGCGTCGGTGACCAGCGAGCCTTGCCCCTGCCATTCGATCCGCTCGCTGAGCGATTCGAGCGGCGTTTCGCAATTGACGACCACCAGCGGCGCCCCCTCGCGCAGGGCGAACGTGCTTTCGATCGCATTGACGGAGAGCAAGCCCGAGTCGGCGGCAGATTCGCCGTCCAGAAACAGCACCGGCCCGGTCTCGCGCACCGTCACGTGCTCGATCAACAGGTCGCCCGCCGGGTCGAGATGCGCCGAGCGACGCAAGCGAACGATTGCCGCGCAATCGGCAAACAGCGAGTTGGCCAGGGAGAGCGAAAATCGGGTCGGGCCGGCCACCTCAACGGCGCTGGTGACGTGGGCGACCACGCAGCCGCGGAGCACGATTTGGCCCGTCGCTTCCGCAGCCGCGCGGCGGCCCGCAGCCGGTCCGCGCCAGGCGATGGCGGCCCGCTGGGCGGGTGCCGCCGGATCGCCTCGAAACGTGCAACCCAGGAACTGCGCCCGCGACGCGCTGACGGCGATCATGCCGCCGGCCGCCCGCTGTCCGCCCACGCGCTCGGCGACGAAATCGATATTCTCGAACGTCACATCTTCGACTGCTAGCGAGAACCCCCGCTCAGGCACGAGCACCTGGGGCCGCGTGCCGGACTCGCCGCGCACCAATTGGCCGGGCTTGAGCGACAGCCGATCGAGCGCGAGCCGCGCGTCGGCCGGCAGCACGAGGACCGGCGCTTGCTCTTCGGCCCAGTAAGCGACGGGCGTGGCCGACGAATCGAGCTTCTGCTTGCCCCCACCCGGCCTGGCGGAGTCGGGCGGCGGCACAGCCGCCGCGGCAACCTGACGATCGGACGGCGTCACGGACGCTGGTCGGGCGGCAGTTTTATCGCGGCCCAGGGCCAGCCGCGGAAGGAGGTCGCCGCGTCGCCAGGCGGGCCAGCAGCAGGCCACGAGCAGCACGATGCTCGCCGCCACCAGCGCACGGCGGCCAGTGCGCGCGGTGGAACGGGTCGCAGTCGGTTTTGATCCGAGCACCGAGCGCACGCGGCGCCGCGAGTCCTCGAGCCGCGCCAGTCCGGCAGCGCCCGAGCGCGTCGGCGGACCCAGCAGCGTGGCCAGTTGCTGAAAGCTGCCCGGCCGGCCGCCGGGCTCGCGCGTCAGGCACTGGGCGATCGCGGCCGCCAGCCGCTGGGGTGTTTCGGGAGCCAACCGCCGGATATCGGACACCCGGGCCGCATGAACCGCGCAGCTTGGTCAAGCAGTTGCCGCCGGCAAAAGGGGGCCTGCCCGCGAGCAAGTGCCACCAAAGTGCTCCGCAGGCATACAGGTCGCCGGCCAGGCTGGCCGGCGCGCCGGTGGCGATCCGCTCTGGGGCCAGGTAGTCGTACGCGGCCGGGAACAAATCGTGATGGGCGTAACCTTCGGCCGGGCGGAGGATCGACCGCAGTCCAGGATGCGCGAGCAGCACCCGTCCGCGGTCGACCAACAGCGACGCAGCCGACAGGTCGCCGTGGATGATTGAACATTCGGCCAGCTCGACCAGAGCTGCGGTCATTTGTTGGGCGATCGCCAGCACGGCCTCCGGCGGAAAGCGGCCCCCTTCGACCATCCAGGCCGCCGCAGATTGGGCCTCGGCGGGGGGCGTTGCCGCCCAGACCCGTTCGCCGGCACCGCCGCTGGCCAGGATCGGGAGTAGATGCGTCCGACCCGGCTTGCCGCTCCGCTGGACCAGATCAGCCAGTTGTCGCTCGATGTCGTCGGCTGCTTCCGTTTTGCCGGTCAGATACAGCCGCGCGGGCTCGCCCGACTCGATCCGCCTGGCCGCATAAGCGTCGGCGAAGCCGTATGCTTCGATCGGCCGCAGGAGCACGTACGGCCCGACTTCCAGCTGATCGCCGCGGCCGGCGTTGATCTCCCGGGCCTGAAAAGGAGTGAGCAACCGCGACTGGGCCAGGGCGTCGATCCAGACCGTATCGAAGAGTCCGAGTTCGCCTGCCAGCCGGCGGACTTGCGGCTCGTGGCTGAGCACTTCGCCGGCGGTGGCCAGCCGCAATCGTTCCACCAGTGCGACGAGTTGAGCTGAGGGCGCATTCAACGGCCGGTTCTCGCGCTGTCGGGAGCGATCCAAGCCGCGGTGCATCGGGCATTCCGCGGATGCTAGCAGTGCGCAAGCACGCGCGTGCGGCGCAGGCTGCCACGCGATTGGCTATCAGAATTGCCGGCCGCCGGCAAGACGGATCGATCGAGGGCCCGGTCCGCGAGTCGCTAAAACTCGGACTACGACTCGGCGGACTGAGACTCGTCGGGATCGGGCCGCAGCGGATTGCGGTACAGGATCTTGGCCAGCAGCGCCGGTGAGCCGGGCTCGTCGGCCGGCCGCTCGCGGTGCCAATCGGCGCCCGTCGGAGCATAGCGATCGTCGTAGGGCCAGCAGTCCATCGGCTCGAAGCCGAGCGCACGGTGCAGCTTGCTGGAATTCATCGTCACGTTGCCTGCTCGCGGCGGCATGGGGCCGGCTTCGAACCGCGGGCAGCCGATCAGGCAATCGGGGTCGTAGCCGCCGACGCGATTGATCACCTGGGCCACTTGGAACAGACTGAGGCGGCGAGGAGCCCCGGCGTGGTAGATGCCGGCCAGATCGCGCGCCAGCACCTCTTCGGCGAGCCGGCTGAGGCAGCCCGTATAGGTCGGCGTGCGGATCTCGTCGACGTACAGCGTGGCCGGTCGCGATTTCTTGAACCGCGACTGAATCCAGTCGATCGCTCCGGCGTGACCGCTGACGCTGATGCCCATGGGCAGCGAGATCCGCAGGATCGAGGCCCCGGGCAAGCGGTCCTGCACCATCTGCTCGGCTGCCACCATGGTCTTGCCGTACATCGTCACCGGATCGGTGGGGTCGGTCTCGACGTGCCCGCCGCTGCCCAGGCCCGAGAACACCAGGTCGACCGACAAATGCACGAATCGCACGCCGCGCGGGCGGGCCGCCTCGACCAGGTTGCGCGCCGACTCGACGTTGATCCGCCAGGCCATTTGCGGATCGAGCTCGCAGGCCCTGAGCGCGCAATTGCCGGCGCAATTCAGGACCGAGCGAATGCCGTAGCGGTCGAACAAGGCCTCGAGTCCGCGGCGGTCTTCGGCATCGCAGGCGACGATCGCCGGTCCGCTGAGCCGCACGTTGTCCTGCTGGCGGATCGCGACGACCCGGCCCGGATAACGGCGGCTGAAATACTCCACCGCGTCGAAACCGACCACGCCGGACGCGCCGGTGATTAAGAGCGGCAGCGGCGGCTCGGCGAGCTGCCGGTTCAGGAAGTTTTGGGCGGGGCGGAACATGCTCGAAGTGCCAGTCGCCCAAGGGCAACCGGGCGTCGCGAAAGGGCATTCAAGTTGCGGTCAGGGCTAGTTTAACGTTCGACAGGCCGCTCGGGGAGGTCAGAACGCCGCCTGGCGCGCGGCCGCTTCGCGCCTCGGGACGCCTCCGCTACATTGACGGCTCGGACGCAAAAACCCACGACGGCGGTTGGCTTCGATTCACCAGGACCAGAGCGACTATGGCTGCCACGAACGATGCGATGCACTCGGTGTGTCAGGTGCTGTTGGGGGCCCAGCCGCGGCCCAAGAAAACGCTGGCCGAGTACCTGGCCGCGATTCCCCGCCTGAAGGATCTGGCCCACCTGCCCAGCGGCACGCCGGTGCTGGTGCGGGGCGACGTCGATGCCAAGCCGGGGCCCAAGGTGGGCGACGGCGACATCCGGCTCCGCTCGATGGTCGAGACGCTCAACTTCGGCCGCGCCAAAGGCTGGAAGATGATCATCTTCGGCCATATCGGCCGCAAGCCCGAGCAGTCGCTCAAGGCCGTCGGCCAGCGCCTGGGAGAGATCCTGGGTTGCCCGGTCACGCTGATCGAAGACTGGCTCGACGAAAAGACGCTGACGATTCCCGACCGCGTCCGCGAGCAGATTGCCGCGGCGCCGCCCGGGAGCGTGCTGCTTCTGGAAAACACGCGCCGCTACGACATCGAGCGCGTGCTCTGGAAGGCCAAGCCCGACGATCTGGCCAGGCTTGCCGAGCCGCTGGCCCGGCTGGCCAACCAGCTGGCCGAGAAGGTGGCCAAGGTCTATGTCAACGAAGCGCTGTCGGCCGGCAGCCTGGATGCCTCGAGCACGGCGGTGCCGGCGGCCATGGACCACGTGGCGCTGGGCGATTATGTGGCCAAGGAATTCGACGGGCCGATGATGCGCTGCCTGGCGGCGCAGTTGGTCGTGTTCAGCGGCATCAAGATCGACAAGCTTGACGACCTGGAAGCCGTCATCGGCCGCGGCGCCGCGCAGGTGATCTTTTGCGCGGGCTCGCTGGCCATGGCGCTGAAAAAGGCCGACGCCGAATTGCAGGGCCAGACCTTCTCGCTCGGTGCGTCGGAAGATCCGGCCAACAGCGACAAGCCCACCTACATCCCGCGCGAGCGGATCGAGCAGGCCAAACGCATGCTCACCGAGGGCCGCCGCAAAGGCATCGAGTTTGTCCTGCCGGTCGATTTCGTGCTCGGCGACGGACGCGTCAGCGAGACGCTCGGTCCGCAGGATGCCCAGTTCGACGTCGGGCCGAAGACGGGCGAGCATTTTGCCCAGGCCATCGACCGCTTTATCGCGCGGCCGGGCCAGGGCAAGATCGCGTTCCATAACGGCGTGTTCGGCATGTTCGAGGATCCGCGGTTCGAGGCCGGCACGCGCTCGTTCATGGGCCAGCTGGGCCGGCTCAAGCGGGCTGGCGTCGAAGTCTACATTGGTGGCGGCGAAGGAGGCCTGGCGCAGGAAAAGTACGGCCGGCCGGAAGATGTCACCCACACCTTCACCGCCGGCGGCACCGTGCTCAATGCGCTGGGGAGCGAGCCCGTGCCCTACCTGGTGGCGCTGTGCCTGGCGGCGCAAGGCAAAGCCGGCAAGTAGCCGCTGGCTTGCCGCTGGCGGGGGCACGCTTCAAGCGCGCCCATGGGCCGGCCGCACGATCGGCACGCGGGCGTCGATAAACAGCCAGCAGGCCATCGCGGCGGCAAAGCCGCCGGCGGCAATCAGCATTACGGCCGACCAGTTGCCCCCCTCGGCCAGGCTGCCAATCTCGCCCGCGAAATAGAACGCGCCCAGATTGCCACACATGTTGCCGCAGCCGAGCACCACTCCCACGCTCGCGCTGCCGATGTCCTGATAGGTGGCCCAGACGGTTCCCAGGACCAGATCGGCCAAGAAATAGGCACAGGCGGCGGCGGCGATCACGACGGCCGTCGACTGCTGGCCGGCAAAAATCGCCAGATACGCCATCGCGGCTCCGCCACAGGCCAGGATGCCCGGCACTCGACGACCCCAGCACGGTCCGAACTTGCGGACCAGCCGGTCGGTGAACCAGCCGCCGCCCAGGCAGCCGGCCATGCCCGCCAGCGCCGTACCGGCCGTGAGCCAACCGGCCAACTGCAGCGAGATCCGGTGCACTTCGCGCAAGTAGGTTGCCAGCCAGGTGGCCAGAAAGATCCAGCCGATGTTGACGAAGAAATTCACCAGGCACAGCATCCAGACGTTGCGGCTGCGCAAAATTGCGCCCCAGGGTGTCGCGAGCTGAGACGCCGTATCGTGAGACGCCGCGCGCTGGGCCGCGGGGGCGCTGGCGCCGGTCGGACCCTCGATGAGGGCGAGTTCTGCGGCATTCACGCGCGCGTGCTCGCGCGGAGTATTGCGAAACCAGGTGCCGAACACTCCGGCCCAGACCAATCCGAGCGCGCCATAGACGAACAGTGCGGGGCGCCATAGACCGCTGGGGCTCACCACATCGAAGGCGGCGAACTGAACCATCAAGGCGGGAGTCAGCACGCTCGACAGCAAACCGCCCGCCCGGCCTCCCATCGTCACCGCGCCGCTGGCAAAACCGCGGCGGGCCGCCGGAATCCACTTCTTGATCATTCCCGCGGCGGCCGGGTAGGCACCGGCCTGACTCAGTCCCAGCAGCAACCGGGCAGCAACTAGCGCCGACAGCGTTTGGCTGAGGGCAACACCGACGATCGACAGCGACCAGGCCGCGACGTACAGCGTGAGCGCCAACCGCGGACCCATCCGATCGGCCAGCCATCCCGCCGGCACCTGGCCCAGGGCGTAGGCGAAGAAAAAATATTTGATCGCCGTGCCCATCTGGGTTTTGGAGAGCGACAGATCGGCGATGATCTCCGGCGTGACGACCGTCAGCGAAAAGCGATCCAGGTACAACAGCACCGCCATCGCCACCGTCAGCACGAGAACTCCCAGGTAAACGTGGGTCGGGGGCAAATCCGCGCTGCGCCGGTGGCCGCGCGGGGCAATGGCTCGGGTTGGGCGGTCGATCGATTCATCGCCATCGCAGTGCGCTGGGAGCAAACAGGGGGCGGGCAAGCCGGCGGGCGACTGGATCGTAATCGGTTTGCACCCCAGGTGCCAGCGCTCGGCTGCTCGGCAGGCAAATGCTCCCCAACCGGCGCCGCTTTTCGGGCTCCGACCCGGGCCCGGCGAAGCCCCCTAGTCTGCCGCCGGGCCAGCCGTTCGCGGCCATGAGTTCTGCAAAGTTGGCATTTCGCCCGAGTCGCGAATGCGGGAGGCGCCTCCGATCGCCGGCTTTCCCGATACGGCGCCGTTTGTCGGCGATCGGAGTCGTCTCCTACATTCGACTTTGCGGTCCTGCGGCGTTGGCGGCCGGCCTGCTTGAAACGGCCCGCGCCAGCCATTAGCATCACGCGCGAGCTTTCAACCTGCCCTAGCGAGTTGCCCCTTCGCAGCCTTCAGGAACTATCGCCATGCTGATTTTCGACGCGCATCTGGATTTGAGCATGAACGCGATCGATTGGAATCGCGACCTGACGCGCCCGGTGAGCGACATCCGGCGACGCGAAGCCGGGCAAACCGACAAGCCCGACCGCAGCCGCGGCACGGTGGCGCTGCCCGACATGCGCCGCGGGCAGATCGGCCTGTGCGTGGCGACGATGATCGCCCGTTATGTGAAAGAGGGGAGCCCGCTGCCCGGCTGGCACAGCCCCGAAATCGCCTGGGCCCAGACCCAGGGGCAGCTGGCCTGGTATCGGGCGATGGAGGCGGCCGGCGAGCTGACGCCCATCCGCACGCTGGCCGAGCTGGAGATTTCGATCGCCCGCTGGCAGAGCCCGCCGCCCAGCAAGGCCCCGATCGGCTACGTCCTGAGCCTCGAGGGTGCCGATTCGATTTTGACCCCTGCCCACCTCGAACGGGCCTACGAGCAGGGGCTGCGGGCAATCGGACCGGCCCATTACGGCGATGGCCGCTACGCCCAGGGCACCCATGCCACCGGCGGCCTGGGGCCGCAAGCCCGGGAGCTGCTCAAGGAAATGGAGCGCCTGGGCATCATCCTCGACGCCACGCATTTGAACGACGAGTGTTTCTGGCAGGCGCTCGACATCTACCAGGGGCCAGTCTGGGCCAGCCACAATAACTGCCGCGCGCTCGTTCCGGACACTCGGCAATTCACCGACGAGCAGCTCAAAGCGCTGATCGACCGCGGGGCCGTGATCGGGGCCGTGCTCGATGCCTGGATGCTCGTGCCGGGCTGGATCCGCGGCCAGACCACGCCCGCAGAAACGGGGGTCAACCTGGAACGCTCGATCGACCACATCGACCGCATTTGCCAGCTCGCGGGCAGCGCCAAACACTGCGGCATCGGCTCGGACCTGGACGGCGGATTCGGCACCGAGCAATCGCCGCAGGACATCGACACGATCGCCGACCTGGGCAAATATGCCCCGCTGCTCGCGCGGCGCGGCTACAGCCAGGCCGACATCGAAGGCATCCTGCACGGCAACTGGATCCGCTTCCTGCGCCAGGCGTGGGGCGGCGGGCAAAGGCAGAAGGATGAAGGATGAAGGATGAATACGGCAGGACAGGGCAGAGGCGCCCGGCGCGGCGCTGGAAGGCAGCGGTCCGCGGGTTTCATCCTTTCGCCTTCATCCTTCATCCTTTTCCTCACCCGTTCCCCGGGTCCGGCGCGTCGATGCCCAAGGCCGTGGCCAGGTCGACCAGGTGCTCTTGCTCCTGCACGATGATTTCGCGCAGCACTTCGCTCAGCGCGTATTCTCCCAGGGAGTCGGCCTGGCGGATGCGGGCCCGGTAGTTGGCGATCGTTTCTTTCTCGTTTTCCAGGTCGAAGCGGAGCATGTCCTCGGGCTTTTCCGATGTCTTCACCGGCTTCGGCGTGACGGTCGGCATGCCGCCGAGATAGTCGATCTGATCGGCGATCTTCAACGCATGGGCCAACTCTTCGCCGGCGTGGACCTCCAGCTCCTTGGCGATGCTCATGTACTGGGCGCCTTTGAGCACCTGGCTGTAGACCGTGTAGGCGATGATCGCCTGGTATTCGCGCGACAGATCCTCGTTCAGCAGGGCAATCAGCTTGGCGCGATCGATTGTCTCCGTCATGGCTTGGATCTCCTTGTCGAATTGAATTGGCTGTTGGCTTTTCGGCTCTGGATGGGTCCGGCGGCAGGGCTGGCGGCCGTTTTTCGGGAGCGCTGGCCAAAGCGCGGCTGCCGGCTGCCAATTCAGTTAGATTATCCGAGCGCCGCCGCGAGTGCCATTTTTTGCAGCGCCCGGCAGTGGGCCGCTTTGGTTGGGTACTGGTCCGTTTTTCGGCAGCCGGGCAGCCCACGCCGCGCGGCGCAGGCCGAAAACATGGACCTGATCCCCTCGCGTGACACCGCGTGCCGGGAGCGCGAATCAAACCGACCCACGACCGAGCGCACGTTTTCCTTCCGCAGCGCACGGAGTGCGGCGCGCCGCGGTTAAACGGCAACGGCCGCCGGCGGTTGGAGTGGTGGCCGGGGGAGTGTGCCCGGCTGCTGTGAGCATTGGATTCAACTTCGGCCGCGGCGGAGTTTTTTTTCGCATGGCAACCATTTCGGCCCCGGCGGCCAGCCGCTCGCGGCCGCTCGGCTATCAATCCTGGCACGACCTGGTGTTCGTTCACTGGCGCGTGCCTGCCGAATCGCTTCGCCCGCACGTGCCGCCGGAGTTGACGATCGACACCTGGCAGGGGGACGCCTGGATCGGATTGGTGGCCTTTCACATGTCGGGGATTCATCCCTGGTGGTTTCCGCCGCTGTGGTATTTCAGCGCGTTTCCGGAAATCAACCTCCGGACGTACGTGCGCTGCGGGGCCGAAGAGCCGGGCATTTGGTTTTTCAGCCTCGAGGCCTCGCGGCTGGCCGCGGTGCTGGTTGCCCGGCACCACTGGCAATTGAACTACCACTGGGCTCGGATGCGCGCCGAGCGGACGCCCGAGCGCGCGAGCTACCACAGCCGGCGCATCGGCGGCCGGCCGGCCGCGGCGCACATTATCGGCGGCCGGCCGGCCGCGGCGCACATTATCGGCGGCCGGTCGGCCGCGGCGCAGATTTCAGTCGCGCTGGATCGCGGGGATGCGCCCAGCCCGGCGACGCCCGGCACGCTCGAGCATTTTCTGGTCGAGCGCTACGTGTACTACAACCGCACGCGCCGGGGGACCTGGCAGCAAGGCCGGGTCCGCCATGCGCCCTATCCGCTGGTGGGCGCGCGGCTGATCGCCTGCGAGCAATCGCTCGTGGCCGCCGCCGGGATTGAAGCGGCCGGCGGGCCGTGTCACGTCGTGTTCAGCCCCGGGGTGGACGTGGAGATCGAGTCCGTGCGCGGGCTCACTCCGGAACGAAGCTTTGCGTGACGGTCACTTGCCGGACTTGTCGGCTGTCCGGCTCATACACGCGCAGCGTGACCTGCATCCCCCGCAGCGGGTAGGGGAACGGCGCCATGGTTTCGGATTCGCCGGGCGAGGTTACGCCGGTGGCCATCGTTTTATCCGCGATCGGCGGGTCGTCGACCACGCCATTCACGGGGAGCCCCGTGCCCGGGTCGTCCAGTCCGTTTACACCCTGGTCGATTCCTCCGACGCCGTCTTCGTCATACCCGTTCGAGTCGTAGTGTGTGGACCAGGTGTCGAACGTGGCGCACGGGTACGCCAGCCCTGCGAGCGGGTACAACAACGAGAAACCGACGCCACCGCATGTCTTGGCGTTACCGAAATGCGAGAAGTTGTGATAGACGACGCTCCGGCTCATGTTGATGTAGCCCATGTCTACGTATGCTCCAATCGTACCACCGACCAGGCCGACGGTTGACGGATCGTTCTGCGTCTTGATCGGGAAGTACAGGTCGCTGGGCGTGAGCAGTGCCGTCGGGATCGTCGGGGGGGCGACTTCAGGTAGCACTTGCGCGAGCGGATCGAACACGCGCACGTCAAAGGCGAGCACGTTGTCGAGGACCACGTCCTCGCCCAGCCGGTTGTTCTTCAAGATCATGTTGGCGGCCATGAAGACCGGATTGTTGTTCAGTTGGAAGGGAAAGTTCGCCGGCACGTTGCTTCCCGGCGTCCCGTGGAAAAAGCGGTTTTCGCGCTTCGTCAGATCGCCCAGGGTGTTGGCGATGGTCGCGCCCGGCGCCACCGGATCTGACGAAGGCAATGTTCGCGCCGACAAGTCGTAGTTGGCGTACATGGCCCCCCCCGCGACGGTCTGCCCCGCGGGCACCTTGTACCCGGGCAGGACCAGGAGCACGCGCCGGTAGAGCGTGCACAGTTGCGTCGTTGTGCCGTCCGCGTTGATGAGCAAGCGGCCGTTGGGCAGGCAGAACCAGATTACCTCGGCGGTCTGTGACTCGGCGATCGGGCCGTTGAGATATCCGGTGAATGGCTTGCCAGTGCTCCGCACCGTCATGTGAATGATGTCGTCGATGTCGCCCAACAGCGCGTTGCCGGACGGGTAGGGCGGAGGCGCGGACGTTCCGCCGCTATAGAGTTGGACGTGGGGGAAGGCGGCCACGGATGGAACTACCATGCCGAAGTCAAAGTTCGTAAGTCCTTCGATGAGTTCGATGAACCCGGCGTCAGCCGCGGGCGAAATGGGAGGCTTCGCGGGCGCGGTGTGTCCCCCGAGGTCCGACTGCAGAGTGTCCCGCGCGAAGCGCAATCGCTCGGACACCCCGATCAGCGCACGGCTGTCGGTGACGCTGGTGGTCATGTTCGCGAAGAGCGTCACGACCGAGCCCATCATGATCATCGTGATGGCCAGCGCGATCAAAAGTTCGATCAGGGTAACGCCGCGGCGACGCATCGTGGGCCTCCGGTTCTGGTGCCGGGCCAGCGCGCTTGGGGCGCGGTCCGGGTGACGACTCAGGATTTTTGCGGCCGATGTCAGGTGCATTGTCTCACGTCCATTGAATCGCCGGCGGGCGTCTTTTGCCCGTTAGTTCGGCGAGAAATCGCTGCCCAGTTCTTCCAGCTCGATCGTGCGCTCGTAGGCGCCGATCGCGCCGTCAAAAATCGAGGCAAACGTCGTGATCGAGGGGTTCCAATCTGGGCCGGCCAGCGTGACGGGCCGAACCCAAGAAGTGCCGTTCGAAGTCGGGTCGCTTGTGGCGGCCACGCGATACCAGCGCCAGAACCCCGCCTGGCCCACGTTGGGCGTCTGGCTCAACAGGATCCACTGGTTCGGCCGCACTTTGATGTAGTCGGAGGTAAACGCCACCGGGCAGGAAAGAAATACGTCGCCGCCCCCCAGCCCGGTCGAGGCGCCGAGCGAGTTAGTGGCGGGCGCGAGGTTGACCATGCGCTCGGGGGGCGCGGTGGTCGTCGAGCCGGTCGTCAGGTTCAGGAAGCGTTTGTAGAACACGATAACCGTCACCACGACCGACTCGGTGTCCGAGGCGGGCGCGCCCATCGCCGAGGCCGAACTCGGCACGATCGTCGCCAGCCAGGAATAGTCGCCGGTCGACTGTCGGCGGACTGCCTTTGCCGCTGAGCTGGAGTACGCGTACTTCTGCGTCGGCGGGAAATTCCCGACCGGTGCGAACAGCTCGAGGTCGTCCTGAGCGCGAAACAGCATGTCGGCAATTTGCGGCGTCATGATTGGCAGCGTGCCGCCCGCGTAGGTGATATAGTTGCTCCCCGGGCCGGCCCGGAGCGACATCCGCACCATTGGAGTTGCCGGCGACGTCGGGGTTGTGACTGGGGCGGCGCCCGTCGTGGCGAACCACGCCGGAAAGTTCTGCGAATAGCCGGGCGTGCTCAGGTTTGCGGCCACGCCGAGCGGATCGAGCGCCAGCGCCACGGGCGCGCCGCCATCGAACGGCATTACGGGCGCCGAGCCCGGCGGCCACGCGGAGGGCGGCGTCGTTGCTGGCCCCCAGGGGTAGATAAACGACCCGGCTGCGGTCGGAACAATCCAGTTCGGGACGATCTGGTATTGAGCGCCGCTTGGAGGCGCGGGGCTTGCGCTCGCGGGGACCCAGATCGCTGTGACGTCATAGGAAAGCGGCTTCAAAAAACCGCGGGTCAGCATGTCCTGCTGTGCGCTGCGGGCCAGCGACATGGCCCGGTCGGCTTTCGAACCCTCGAGCATCTCATAGCGGCCGAGGGTGATGAGCGAGAACACGCTCAGCACGCCGACGAGCAGGATGAACATCGAGATGGCCACTTCGAGCAACGTGATCCCACGGCGGCGCATGCTCACCTCCCGTACAAGTCATTCCACACGAGGTTCGATTGCCCCGGGGCAGACATTCGGCCGCCAGACGCTGCGGCACGTGCGCAAGATCGCCACGAAGCCACGCAAGTAGCGGCGCAAAGCACATAGAAGTCTGTCCCGTGGCGCGCCGGCCAGAATAGGCCCGCGCCTGCCTCTAAGGTACCGGCTGACGTGGCACTGCGTCAAGAAACCGCCGTCTGATCGATCAGGTTAGCGGCGGGCCCGCGGGCAGATTGGCGAGACTTTCGGCCGCGCTGCGAGTCCCGCAACGATCGCACACCTGGGCCAAATGAGATCGCCGAGCAACTACACAGATCGACGGCGGCAATCAGCTTGCCTGACGGCGGCGACGGCGTGCAACGCCGAAGAGAGCCGCGGCGCCCAACCCCATGAGCAAGCAGCTACCCGGCTCAGGGGCCGGCGGGGGGTTGATGTGCTCGGGGGTGAAAAGGCTGAGCCCGTCGATCGGCGAGAACGAGTTACCCTCGTTCGCATTCGCGGTGATCGTGAGGCCGGTCGCCCCCTGAGGGAGGCTGAAGCTCAGGATGTTGCCTTCGGCAGTCGCGGTCGCCGTGGTAAAGTTGCCCCCGTTGTTTGCCACAGGTCCGGTGGCAACGTTTGTCGGGCCAAGCGTACCGTTCGCGGTGCCCGTGTACTGAACCGTGTAGTCGGACAAGTCCCCAGAAGAGCCCGGGTTATTTCCGGCAACATAAAGCGTGAGCGTGTATCCACCGCTTGCGCTCGCGAGGCTGGAAGGGATGCCCGCCAGCGAAACGGTTGCCTCGCCGAGCGCACCCGATCCTTCCAGATAGTTGCTGAGCATCAATCCGCTGCCAGTGGGATTCGGGGCTTGGCCATTCGCGACCGTGTTGCTGTACGTCTCTTGCGCTGAACGTAACGGTCGTCGATACCTGGGTGGGAGTGCCGGAGAGGCTCTGAAACAGATAGCTCTGCGCCGTTGAAGTGTTCGTGTTCACGAAACCGCCGCCGCTCGGCGCCACGCCAGCGTACAGCTGTCCCGACGAGTTGTTGCCAAGCGTGCCGCCACTGCCCGTGACGTTATTCCAAACGTAGCCGTTGGTGTTCTGCTGCGTGCCAACGGCTCCGCTGGCGAGATTACCGACGACGAGCGAATTGATCGGTGTCGTTCCCGGAGCGTAGTTCGATGGCGTGCTCGGGTACTGGTCCCCAAAGGTGCCGGCGAAGTTGATGTTCAGAGCATCAGCCCAGACAGGCGCAGCCGAGAGGAGCGCGGCGACGAGGGCGATGGACGTGAGTATGCGCAGAAGAGATTTCATAGATGTCATTCCAAGCAGATTAGGCAGCACAGAAGATCGAAGGATTAGCGTTTCTCCGCTGACTCATCGCGATAGATAGAAATTCCCTTTGGGGGATTAACGGCGATTATGCCTGCGAGCGCTAGCACTGTCAATCACCTTCAACAAATATTTCTGCCTCTTTTTTTCCGCCGAGTTTCCTGCCGCCTTTGGGGGGCTCGAAACTCCTTTAGGCGCCGCTTAATCCGGCTGGACCAGCCGATCCGGGACACGGTCGAAATAACCCCCGGAGCGGACCAAAACAGCGATTCGGGCCTGGACTTCCGCAGCCCCAGACCGCATTTCCAAGGCAAAAACGGCCAAAAAACGGCTCCCCCACTCCACGCCGGCGATCTGGCCGATCGCCGGCGATGGGCGGAACAAGGCCTGGCGACCCGCTGAATAACGCCTGACGGCCCGTGAAATCAGGCCTCGCGGCCCTGGCAGCGGCCCGAAACGCCCTGCTGGCCCAGGCCCCAGCTTTCGGCCGGCACCCTGCCGCTGTGGGCCGGCGGGCGATATCCTGGCGTCCGGAATCCGGAATAATGGCCTTGGGCGCGCCAAGCCGGGATCTTCGACGCGTGCTGCCGGAGACGCTTGCCGCGGTTCACCTCGGGCCGCAGGTGGCACGGGCGAATGGCACTAACTTAAGGTTGATTCGAGTCTGTAGGAGGCGACTGGTGGTCGCCGATTGCCCCGGAATTGGTGCGACGAATCGGCGAGCGCCAGTCGCCTCCTACATTTGTTTGGTTCGTGCCAATCGTGGCCCGGGCTATCCGGTGCGTTGCGGTCCGAAGTGCGCCCAATAGCTTGCTTGCTCGTCTCAAAAAATCGGTGAGGGATTATGCCTGTCGGGAAACAAGAATTCCGCACTGCCCTGGGACATTTTGCCAGCGCCGTGACGGTGGTGACGGTGCGCTGCAGCGACGGCCGTCTGGCCGGAATCACGGTCACGGCGTTTACATCGCTTTCGCTCGAGCCGCCGCTGGTGTGTATCTCGATCGACAAGCGCGCGTTCGTGCACGGGCATTTGCCAGTCGGCGGCGTGTTCGCCGTGAACATACTCGCCGAAAACCAGGAAGTGCTGAGCCGCCGCTTTGCGGCCAGCGACCCGGACCAGTTTCGCGGCATCGGATTTACCACCGGTCTGGATGGCGTGCCGCTGATCGACGATGTGCTGGCCACGATCGAATGCCGCATCGTGGCCGAGCACGTCGGGGGCGATCACACGATTTTCGTCGGCCAGGTCGAAGCGACCCGCGTCACTGACGGCAAGCCGCTGCTTTATTATCGCGGCGGATATTCGCGCCTGGCATAATGAAAGGCAGAAGGATGAAGGCAGAAGGCAGAATGCGGAAGGATGAAAGATCCGGGATTTCGGGCGTAAATGGCACGCGGAGTGAATGAGGGTCGCCGCGCAGGATTCTATTCTGCCTTCATCCTTCTGCCTTCTGCCTTGAACAAGAAAGGTCACGGCCATGTTGATCGAGATCCGCAGCTGGACCGCATTTCTGCTCTGGGGCATTGCCGTTTTGCTGGGCCTGCCCGCGACGGGGCTGCTGGCAGACGATCCGGCGCCGGCCGCTGATCCCGCCTCGCCGGCAGCTGGCACCGCCGCGGCAGAGGAAGCGCTGCCCGCGCCGCTGACGCATTATCAGGGGCGGGAAATTGCCGTCACCATGCATTACGAGGGAGCGCCCTGGCTGACGCGCGAATCGCGGCAGCGCGAAGAGGATTGCTCCACGCTGCTCAAGGCGCTGCAGATCAAGCCCGGGCAATCGGTCTGCGACCTGGGCTGCGGCAACGGCTTTTACACCTTGATGCTGGCACGGCGCGTGGGGAGCAAGGGGCAGGTCTATGCCGTCGACATTCAGAACGAGATGCTGCACCTGCTGAGCGAGCGGGCGAAAGCGGCCGATCTGGCCAACATCAAGCCGGTGCTCGGCACGCGCGTCGATCCGCACTTGCCCGAGCATGCGCTCGACCTGGTGTTGTTGGTCGACGTGTACCACGAGCTGTCGAATCCGGAAGAGATGCTCAAAGCGATTCGCGTGGCCTTGAAGCCGCACGGCCGGCTGGTGCTGGGGGAGTTCCGGCTCGAGGATCCCAACGTGCCGATCAAGCTGCTGCACAAGATGAGCAAGGAGCAGATTCTGAAGGAAATTCCTCCGACGGGCTTCAAGCTGGTCGACGAGTTCGATAAATTGCCTTGGCAGCACTTGATGTTCTTCGAGCCGACGGCTGACTGATTGGCGGGGGCAGCATAAGTTGCGCTTATTCAAGAGGTTACGAAATAGTTAAGTGCACGGCCAACTGCCGACATAAAAAGCCCGCTTTATGCAAAAACTTGCGGTGCCGGCAGGCCGTGGCTAGAATGGAAGGCACGTGCAAGACCGGCACGGGGGCTGGCGGTCAAAGAAATGGAAATGACCCGGCTCATTTGGCATTGAGAACAGGCCAGTTGCTAATGAATGCATCTTAGGACAAGTCGGCTCCGCCCCGCGGAGCCCTGGTCGATCTAGCGATGGCTGTACTTTTGGGGGGTGCGTACCCTGCAAGCGTGCGGCGTGCGTGATCGCTTAGAATTGAACGAACATGTCAAATCAACCAGACGCTGCTACGGCAAGCGTTATCGGCCGTGGCCGATCGCCGTATGACCAGTGGTTGCTGGGACGGACCGGCGCGATCCGCAAGATCGCCCGTCATGTCGAGCGTGCGGCCGAGGTGCAATGTTCCGTCCTGATCGTGGGCGAGACGGGCACCGGCAAAGAGCTCTTCGCCCGTCTGCTACACAGCACGGGCCCCCGGGTCGATAAGCCGTTTGTGCCGGTCAATTGCGCCGCCCTGACGGCCACGCTGGCCGAAAGCCAGTTGTTCGGTCACGAGCGGGGCGCGTTCACCGGCGCCGAGGGTCGGTCGCTGGGCGTGTTTCGAGCGGCCCAGGGCGGAATCGTCTTTCTCGACGAAATCGGCGAAATGCCCCTGGAATTGCAGCCCAAGTTGCTGCGCGTGCTGCAAGAGCGCGAAGTCACGCCCGTGGGCGCCGCGCAACCGGCCATCGTCGACGTGCAGGTGATTGCCGCCACGAATCGCAACCTGGAAGCCGACGTCGCGAGCGGGAAATTTCGCGAGGACCTGTACTATCGCCTCAATATGGTCGAGCTGCAGGTGCCGGCCCTGCGCGACCGCCGCGACGACATTCCCGACTTCATCGACTACTTTGCCGCCAAGTTCGCCGAGCGCTACAACCGGCCCCGCTGGCGACCGGATCCGGAAACGCTGCGGCAGTTTTGCGAGTTCGCCTGGCCGGGCAATATCCGTCAGCTGTCGCAAGTGATCGAGCAGGGCTACGTGCTCGATTGTCTGCCCGCCTTGCCGCGCCCCAGCGGCTTGACAGAGGAGACGCAAGAGTTGCCGTTCACGGACTTGAGCCGCTTGCGGTACGTGGCCGTACATCAGGCCCTGAAAGCCACTCGCGGCCACAAGGGACGCGCCGCCCGCATGCTGGGGGTGCATCCCAACACGCTGACCCGCATTCTGGCGCAAATGTCGCGCGACGGCGAGCTGCCAGCGACCGACGACTGACGCGCTTCCCGCGGCACCCTTGGGGCTGACCGTTAGGGCTGGCCGGGTGGGCTCACGAGGTGGGCCCAGGACACAGTTGTTCGCCCGCCCCGGGTTCCCGTAGCGGCGCGAGACCGGCGGCCAGGTTGAATTTGCCGGATATCCCGTCCGGGTCGGTCATTCTCGCGACAGCTGGGAATTTCAGCTAAGCTTCTAGTAGCGGACGTGTGCGCTGGGGGGCCTTGGCCCCTCGGAGGGGTTCGACCTGGATGGTCCCTGGAGTTTTTCTCTATGAACACGATCGACTATATCTATCGGTTCGATCCGCAGAACCCCAGCGCCAAGACGACGCCTCCTGATGCCGAAGCCGCCAAGCGGACGCTCGAGTCGGGCAACCGGATGTTCGCCCGATGGATGCAGAGCTGCCAAACGAGCAGCTTGACCGCGGGCAGCGAAGCGCAGTACGTGGTGCCCTGCAACGGCCTGGAGGTGGGCATGGTGCGCACGGGCGGACAGATGCCCAAGCAGGCGCCGTTTGCCGTGGTGGTCGGCTGCTCCGACGCGCGCGTGCCGACGGAAATGATTTTCGGCCAGGGCTTCAATGACCTGTTCGTAATCCGCGTGGCCGGCAACGTGCTGGGCGACGTGTGTTTGGGGAGCATCGATTTTGCACTCAGCGCCTTGAGCGACAGCGTCAAGACGGTGGTCTTGCTCGGTCATAGCGGCTGTGGCGCCGTGACCGGCGCGGTCGACTCGTACTTGATGCCGCTGAAATTCTGGTCGAAGTCGACGCCGCCCCCGTTGCGCTCGATTCTGCAAAAGATCTTCGTCGCTGTGCGCGAATCGGCCAACGGACTGCAGGAAGTGTGGGGGCCGGGCGCTTCGTCGATGCCGAACTATCGCGAGGCCTTGATCGAAACGGCCGTGGCGCTGAACGCCGCGCAAGCCGCCTTCGATTTGCGGCAAACGGTGGAAACCGCCGGCAAGTGGGAAATCGACGTGCTGTACGCCGTGTACAACACGTACAACCACCAGGTCGGACTCGGGATCAATCCCCGGGCCCTGCCTTCGGAGCAGAGCATCCGTTTGGCGCATGCGCCGTCGAATCCGCGCGAGTTCAAAGAGCTGGCGTTGCATTTGGCCGCCGTGCTCAAGGCGCCGGCAGCGGCCGACGTTGCCGGGCACGCCGCCGCCAACGGTCATGGAGCCCCGGCCGCAGCGCCGCAATTCGCCGAGCGCGACGCGACGCCGTGAACGCGCCGGCGCTGGGGGCACTGCGAAGGGATCGCCGCGGCCGAAATTCGCGGCCGAAATCTGCAGCGGCGCCTGCGCGTTCAGCCGCGCTTGTCGATCGGCACGAAGTCGCGCTCGGTGGCGCCGGTGTAGATTTGCCGCGGGCGGGCGATCCGCTTGGTCGGCGATTCGTGCATCTCGATCCAGTGGGCGATCCAGCCGGGCAACCGCCCGATGGCGAACATCGGCGTGAACATCTGCACCGGAATGCCCATCGCGCGGTACACGACCCCCGAATAGAAGTCGACGTTCGGGTACAGCTTGCGCTCGATGAAGTAGGGGTCCGAGAGGGCCACTTCTTCGAGCTTTTGGGCGATTTCGAAGATCGGGTCGGTGATGTGCAGCTTGGCCAGCAGCTTGTCGCACATCTGCTTGATGATGGTCGCCCGGGGATCGAAGTTCTTGTAGACCCGGTGGCCGAACCCCATCAGCTTGAAGCCGCTGTTCTTGTTCTTGGCCAGGTCGACGTACTTGGCCACGTTGCCGCCGTCGCCCCGGATCTGTTCCAGCATTTCGACGCAGGCCTGGTTGGCCCCGCCGTGCAAGGGACCCCATAGCGCACAAATGCCGGCCGAGATCGAAGCGAACAAGTTGGCATCGCTGGAGCCGACCATCCGCACCGTCGAGGTGCTGCAGTTCTGCTCGTGATCGGCATGCACGATCAGCAGCGCGTTGAGCGCGGCCACGTGATCGGGATCGATGACGTAGTCGGCACTGGGCACGGCAAACATCATCTGCAGGAAGTTCTGGCAGTAGTCGAGCTTGTTTTGCGGGTAAATGAACGGCTGGCCGATCGACTTCTTGTAGGCATACGCCGCGATTGTCGGCAGCTTGGCCATCAACCGGTGAACCGAGATCTCGACTTGCTGTGCGTCGCGCGGGTTGAGCGAATCCTGATAGAACGTCGACAGCGCGCCGACCACCGAACTGATCACGCCCATCGGATGCGCGTTGCGCGGAAAGCCGCTATAGAACGAGCGCATGTCCTCGTGGATCATCGTGTGACGGCGGAGCGAGTCCTTGAGCGACTGCAACTGAGCCGCGGTCGGCAGCTCGCCGTGAATCAGCAGCCAGGCCACTTCGATGAAGCCGCAGCGCTCGGCCAGCACCTCGATCGGATAGCCGCGATAGCGCAGAATGCCTTGCTCGCCGTCGAGGTAGGTGATGGCGCTGGTCGTGGCTCCGGTGTTGCCATAGCTGTCGTCGAGCGTGATGTAGCCCGTCTGGGCGCGCAGCTTCGAGATATCGACGGCGTGTTCGTTTTCCGTGCCCACGATCGTGGGCAGATCGATTTGCTGATCTCCCAGTCGCAATTTTGCGACTCCGCCACCGGCTGCCTGGCGTTCAACGGAGGTGCTCATCGACGCGAATCCTCGAGGGATATTTGACGGTGAATGCTTTGTGGGCAAATGAAACGCTGAGTGTAACGGTTGGGCGGCGGATGAACAATTGTACCCGGCTAGCAAGCGCAATGCGCCAGCGCCCGCGGAAAATCGCCGCTACGTCAAGCGATTTCCGGAATTAGGAGAGCCCCGGGGCGGCGCCGCGCGGCGGGGCAGCCGCGCCTGATTGGCGCGGGCGAACATATCGGGCGGCCAGATCGCGGTGGATGCTGGGCGGCCGGCTGCGCTCGCATTCGAGTCGCGGATCTGCTCAGCTGCAGGGCCCCGTGGCGGCATGCAGGCTGGATAAACTGGACAAGCTCAGCGCATGCGCCAGGTCGAGGATTCGTATCGATGCGGCGCGGCGGTCAGTGGTGAGGTTCCCGGCGCGACCTTAGGGTTTCTGGCCCGGCCGCGCCGGCCTGTAAAACGGTGCCGAGTGAATCGGCGGCCGCGCGAACCAGGTGCCGCCAGCTGGCGTATGGTGGGTTGACGGATGGCTGGCGCGAAAGCGTTTCGTGCCAGTAGGGGGCCGGAAAACAGGGGCGATCAGACGGCGATCAGGCCTGGAAAAATTTTCTCTCCAGGCGTGTTGACACCGGACGAGGCATCCCTAGAATAGACGATCCCTGGAAGGCACTGCCTTTGGGCAGAAATGCAGCCGGGGGTTTTTGTTCGCTCTTTGACAATTTGGTAGTGACCTCTGAAATTTTTTGCCAGCACAAGACTGTGCGAGCTGGCCGGAGGTGTTTTTCTGCGTGGGCTTCGGCCTGCGTCGGGGGGCGCTTCGGTCGAGCAAACGAACCATCAATCGAGTGGCTAACTATCTGTCGGACGGCTGTCTGGGACTTTGGTCCTGGGCGACGGACGGCAGTGATGCTTACAAAAATTGAAGGGTTTGATTCTGGCTCAGAATGAACGTTGGCGGCGTGGATTAGGCATGCGAGTCGCGCGAGAACCAGCAATGGGGACAGCGGCGAAAGGGACAGTAATGTGTAGATTATCTGCCCTCAGGTCCGGGATAGCTGCGGGAAACTGCAGGTAATACCGGATAACATCTCCGGATCAAAGGTGTGATTCCGCCTGAGGATGAGTCTGCATCCTATTAGCTAGTTGGCAGGGTAACGGCCTACCAAGGCAATGATGGGTAGCGGGTGTGAGAGCACGACCCGCGTCACTGGGACTGAGACACTGCCCAGACACCTACGGGTGGCTGCAGTCGAGAATCTTCGGCAATGGACGAAAGTCTGACCGAGCGACGCCGCGTGTGGGATGAAGGCCTTCGGGTTGTAAACCACTGTCAGAGGGGATGAAATGCAGGTGGGTTCTCCCATCTGTTTGACATAGCCTCAGAGGAAGGACGGGCTAAGTTCGTGCCAGCAGCCGCGGTAAGACGAACCGTCCAAACGTTATTCGGAATTACTGGGCTTAAAGGGTGCGTAGGCGGCGCGGAAAGTAGGGTGTGAAATCCCTCGGCTCAACCGAGGAACTGCGCCCTAAACTACCGTGCTTGAGGGAGATAGAGGTGAGCGGAACTTAGGGTGGAGCGGTGAAATGCGTTGATATCCTAAGGAACACCGGTGGCGAAAGCGGCTCACTGGATCTCTTCTGACGCTGAGGCACGAAAGCTAGGGTAGCGAACGGGATTAGATACCCCGGTAGTCCTAGCCGTAAACGATGAGCACTGGATTGGAGGGCCCTCCATAGCCTTCCAGTCGAAGCGAAAGTGTTAAGTGCTCCGCCTGGGGAGTATGGTCGCAAGGCTGAAACTCAAAGAAATTGACGGGGGCTCACACAAGCGGTGGAGGATGTGGCTTAATTCGAGGCTACGCGAAGAACCTTATCCTAGTCTTGACATGCACGGATTAACTCCTGGAAACAGGAGCCAGGCCTTCGGGTACAACGTGCACAGGTGCTGCATGGCTGTCGTCAGCTCGTGTCGTGAGATGTCGGGTTAAGTCCCTTAACGAGCGAAACCCTTGTCACTAGTTGCCAGCGCGTCATGGCGGGGACTCTAGTGAGACTGCCGGTGTTAAACCGGAGGAAGGTGGGGATGACGTCAAGTCCTCATGGCCTTTATGATTAGGGCTGCACACGTCCTACAATGGCATGTACAAAGGGAAGCAAACTCGCGAGAGTAAGCAAATCTCAAAAAACATGCCCCAGTTCGGATTGCAGGCTGCAACTCGCCTGCATGAAGCCGGAATCGCTAGTAATCGCGGGTCAGCATACCGCGGTGAATGTGTTCCTGAGCCTTGTACACACCGCCCGTCAAGCCACGAAAGTGGGGGGCATCCGAAATCACTGAGGCAACCGCAAGGAGCCAGGTGCCTAAGATGAACTCCGCGATTGGGACTAAGTCGTAACAAGGTAGCCGTAGGGGAACCTGCGGCTGGATCACCTCCTTTCTAAGGATTTCTGATAGCCGGGTGGCGACGCCCGGCCAATCAACATGTGGAGACAGTTCTTGTGTCAGCCAGAGGTCAGGTCCGGTGCCTGTAAGTCTCCCGACTTGCAGTCGCCTGACCAACTGCCAAATTGAATTGAGAAGACCCGCAGCAGGGCTAGCCAAACCTGCTGCGGGTTTTTTTGCTGCCCAGGGCTTCCCGGGCCGCACGCCCGATCCCCATCCCCCTCGCGCCGCCGTGTTATAATCGAGCTCGTAAATCCCGCGTTCCACCCGCGTCTGAGACGAAATCATGAAAGCCGTTCTGGTCGACGTGCCCGAAGCCCTGATTGCAGAGCGCAGAATCACCGGTGCGGAACGTTACGACGAAGTCTGGGACGGAGTATTGCACCTGGGCCCGACCCCAAATCGGCGGCACCAGGAATTGGAGTTTTCGCTGGAATCGTGGCTCCGCAAGCATTGGGCCCCGACTTGCCGTGGCAAGGTCTACCATCAGATCAATTTGGCGTCGAAGGGTGGCTGGACGTCGAACTATCGCATTCCCGACCTCGTGCTGCTGACCCCAGAATGCTTCGGCATCGACCACAATGAGTACTTCGAAGGCGCCCCCAGCGCGGTTGTGGAAATTCGCAGTCCTGGCGATGAAACTTACGAGAAGCTGCCGTTTTATGCCGCTTTGGGCGTGCCTGAGGCCTGGATCTTCGATCGCGACACCCGCCAGCCTGAGCTTTACGCATTGGTCGGCGACCAACTTCGCCCAAAGGCTGCCGATGCAGCGGGCTGGCTGTCCAGCCGGTTGGGCGTCCAATTCCGCGGGCATGCGCCCGGCAGCCTCGCGATGCGGCTGGGCGACCGGCCCGAAACGCAAGACATGCTGATCGAAGACAGTTGATCGCGATTAGGGCGATTCTCCGGATTACGCTGCCAAGGCGTCGCAAGCAGAGAGCCCGCACCAGGGTCGCCGCCCGAGCGCATGTTCTTGTGTTCCGCCATTGGTCCGACTAGTCTGAAATAAGTGCGCAGCTGCATGTAGCGCACTCGATTTTGCCGTGCTTCGGCTTCCGCCGTTCAGGGGGGGGCCGGAGGTTTGAAGTCGGGCGTTTTCGGGCCGGCCGCACCGGCCGAAGGACTCGCCCCAAGGCCGTGCCGCCTGGTGGCACCGCTTCGATCCTCTACCGGGATACGAGGCGGCTACCGGGTCCGCAGGTTCGAGGCAGAATCATTCGATGGCATTGATCGCCGGCGTCGTTTCTTTTTGCACCCGGGTGGGCAGACCGTGCAAATTCCTGGCAATGAGCCGCGCGACCCCGCGTTGGCGCGGCAAGCGCGCCCGCACCGGGCCGGTCCCTTCGCAGCCCGGCGCGCGATGAGTCGCCTGCCTGCGGCGCGCGGCGCGCTGCTGGAGTTGCTCGAGGATCGGCTGGCGCTATCGGCCACTGCCAGCGACACGGACACCGTGCTGGCCGCGCCCGCTTTGACGACCACGGCGAATTCACCGGTAACGACGAATCTGGCCACGGTCGTCAACAGCGGCTCGGCATCGCCGGTCGGCGTCGGCTTCTCGCCCAGCCAGATCCGCACCGCATACGGGCTGAATGCGCTGCCGCTGGCGACCGGCGGGGCCGCGCTCGATGGCACGGGCCAGACGGTGGCCATCGTCGACGCCTACAACGATCCGAATATCGTCAGCGATCTGGACGGCTTCGATCAGCAGTTCGGAATCACATCGGCCGGGCAAACGCTCTACGCGCAGTACGGCGCGGCCTCGTCGTTTCTGACCGTGCTCAACGAAAGCGGCAAGACCAGCCCCTTGCCGGTCAACGACCCCGGCGGCCCCAGCAGCTCGTCCTGGGAGCTGGAAGAGTCGCTCGACGTGGAGTGGGTGCACGCCATCGCGCCGGGCGCCAAGATCGTGCTCGTCGAATCCAGCTCGACCGGCTGGTCCGACCTGGCCACCAGCGTGCTGACCGCGGCCCAGGCGAGCGGAGTGAGCGTCGTATCGATGAGCTGGGGCACCAACGAATCGGGTTCGATCACCGTTGGACAGGCCAAGGCGCTGGACGCCACCATGGCAGCGCTGCCGGGCATCAGCTGGGTGGCCGCCACGGGCGACTCCGGCGGACAGTCGTTGTTTCCGGCTACTTCGCCTAACGTGCTCGGCGTCGGCGCAACCAGCCTGAAGCTGAACTCTGACAATTCGTATCAAAGCGAAACCGCCTGGGCCGACAGTTCGGGCGGCTACAGCGCCATCGAAGCGAAGCCTGCATATCAAGACGCCGTATTGCCCAGCAATGCGACCCAACGATCGGCCCCTGACGTGTCGTTCGACGGCAATCCCAATACGGGCGTCGCCGTGTACGATTCGTACGACAACGGGGCGTCCACTCCCTGGAGCGAAGAGGGGGGCACCAGCTTGGGCACACCGGTTTGGGCCGGACTGGTGGCTCTGGCCGATCAGGGCCGCGTCGCCGCCGGTCAGTCCAAGCTGAATACCGCCAGCTCCACCGAGTTGCTCTCGGCGATCTATAGCCTGCCTCAGGACGACTTCCACGATGTGACCAACGGGTCCGACAAAAACAACGTCGCCACGGTCGGCTACGACCAGGTGACGGGCCTGGGAACTCCGGTCGCCAACCGGCTCGTGCCCGATCTGATCAATTACGGCGCAGCGGTGACGCTGAGCCCCGGCTCGATTGCCTCCGGCACCGTTGGCACGGCTTACAGCCAATCGATCACGGCCGCAGGGGGTGTCGGCGGCAAGGCGATGACGTATAGCATCCTCTCGGGCGCGCTGCCCGCCGGGCTGTCGATCAGCACCAGCACGAGCGAGCTCGACGTGACCGGCGATCCCCTGGCGGCCGGCAGCGTGACGTTCAAAGTCACCGCAACCGACTCGCAGTCGGACACGACTTCGCAAACTTACACGCTCAATGTCACGAGCACCGTGCCGACCATCACCGGCGTCGCTCTGGCCGCCGGACCGCTGGCCGGCGGGACGACCGTGACGATCAGCGGCACGAATCTGGCCGGCGCGACAGCCGTCGATTTTGGCGGCACGCCGGCGACGATCATCAACGACTCGGCAAACCAACTTATCGTCACCAGCCCCCAGGGAACCGCCGGAACCGTCAACATCACGGTGATCGGGCCGGGCGGCACTTCCGCCGTGACCGCGGCCGATCAATTCACTTATGTCGCGACTCCCACGGTGACGGGCGTAAGCCCTTCGTCGGAGCAAACGCCCAGCGGCCTGATCACGATCTCGGGCACCAATCTGTCGGGTGCGACTTTGGTCGAGTTCGGCAACACGCCTGCCGCGATCGAAAGCGACACCGCCAATCAAATTGTCGTGCAGGCCCCCAACGTCTCGGGCACGGTCGACGTCACCGTGACCACTGCCGGCGGCACCTCGGCCATCACGCCGGCCGATCAGTTCTCGATTCTTCTGGCCAGCCCGACGGTGGCCTTCAGTCAAACGCCGCCGGCCAACACGAACCAAACTTCGGCGACATTTGCCTTCACGGGCACCGGAGACGCGAGCACTCCGGCCAACCAGCTGACCTATGTCGTGAGCCTCGACGGCAGCGCCTTCTCGCCGGCCACCAACCCCGTGACTTTCAGCAATCTGGCCAGCGGCGGCCATACGCTCGAAGTCGAAGCGGTTGACCTGGACAGCGTGGCCAGCGCCCCGGCCACCTACAACTGGCAAGTCAACACGACCGCGCCCACGAGCCAGGTCACGGCACTGCCCTACGCCACGTCGCAGACGTCGTTCACCGTGAGCTGGTCAGGAAGCGACGGGCAAGGCGCGGGCATCGCCTCCTATACGGTCAATGTTTCGACCGACGGCGGCTCGTTCGTGCCCTGGATGACGGCCACGACTCAGACCTCCGCCACGTTCAACGCCCAGCTGGGCCACACTTACGCCTTCAATTCCACGTCCGTCGACTTTTCCGGCAATGCCGAGGCGCCGCACGGCACTGCCGATGCGACGATCATCGTTACGGCCACGCCGTGGCGCAATCCGGCCAACCCGCTGGACGTCAACGCCAGCGGCGCGGTCACGGCCATCGATGCGCTGGTGATCATCAACTATCTCAACGCCCAGAACTCCACGCCGCTGCTGGCGACAAACCCCGGCGGCGCGCCGTTTCTGGATGTCAACGGCGACAATTCGATTACCGCAATCGATGCCCTGTGGGTGATCAATTATCTGAACTCGCAATCGGCCCTCGTCAGCGGAGTCGCTTCGGGCAGCGCAATCGCAAGCGGCACGGCCGCGGACAGCGCAATCGCGGACAGCGCTTCGACCGGTCCGACCGCGCTCGAGCCGGGCCCAACAAACTCGGGCGCCGCCAGCGACCAACAGCCGGCGACAGCGTTTACCGCCGAGACGTCTACGGTCGCGGTGGCCGCGTCGCCGCTGACAGATTCTTCGCCGACGGGGACCAATCCATCGACCGATCCGGCCGCAGGCGCTGCGCCGGCCGGGGGCGGTGCGATGCTGCCTGCCCCAGCCGTTTCGGCGAGCGCGGCGCCCGTGTCCGGGATGATCGGCAGCGGGATCAACGCTTTGGCGGCCGATCCGACTGGCGACGAGCCGGTCAGCGTGTTCGCGGCGAATGAGCAGCTTGCCGCGTCTACGTCGGGCGCCGGCCCCAGCGTGCCGGTGGGACTGGCGGCGTCAGGACGACTTTTCTCGCCGGCCGCAGCTTCCGGCGGCGTTTCGGCGCCAGCGCGAACTCTATTGCCTGCGGCGGTCGATGCGGCCTTTTCGGCCTGGAGCGGCGGCGGCGACTCCTGACGCCTTGGCGCGAGCCGGGTGACACGCCCCCGGGTCCAACAGGCTGGTGCTGGTTTACGCGCTCAGCGTGGCCAGCGGAGCCTCGTCGACGAGCTGGTAAAACACGTTGCGCCGGCGGGGCGTGTAGCCCAGTTCGCGAATGGCGCCGCGGATCTGATCGAGCGTCAGATAGTGCACCGTGCCGGCGGCGGCCACCACGTTTTCTTCGATCATCAGGCTGCCCATGTCGTTGGCGCCAAATTGCAGCGCGATTTGCCCGATCTTCAATCCCTGCGTCACCCAGCTCGACTGGATGTTGGGAAAGTTGTCGAGATACAGCCGGCTGACCGCTTGTGTCTTGAGATACTCGAACGAGCCGGCGGGCGGGATGTGGGCCATGTCGGTGTGATCGGGCTGAAACGTCCAGCAGATGTAGGCCGTGAAACCGCCGGTCTCGTCCTGCAATTGCCGCAGGCGCTCCAGGTGTTCGATCCGCTCGGCGAGCGTCTCGACGTGGCCGAACATCATCGTGGCGGTGCCGCGGCCGCCCAACTCGTGCCAGACGCGGCAGACGTTGAGCCAGTCGTCGGTCATGACTTTGCCGCGGGTGATCTCGCGCCGGACGCGATCGACCAGGATCTCGGCGCCGCCGCCGGGCAGGCTGCCCAACCCGGCCGCTCGCAGCCGCTCCAGCACGGTCCGCAGCGGCAGTTTGGCGACTTTGGTGAAATGATGGATTTCCGGCGGGCTGAAACCGTGAACGTTGACTTGCGGGAATCTCGCCTTGATCTCGCGCAGCAGCTCTTCGTACCACTCAAGCGGCAATTCGGGGTGCAGTCCGCCTTGCATCAGGATCTGGTCTCCGCCCAGGTCGACCGTTTCCTGGATCTTCTGCAGCAGCACCTGGCGGTCGAGGACGTAGCCCTCGGGGTCCTTGGGGCGGCGAAAGAAAGCGCAGAAATCGCAGACCGCGGCGCAGACGTTCGTGTAGTTGACGTTGCGGTCGATGTTGTAGGTGCGATAGTTCTTGGGATGCAGCCGGCGCGTGACGGCATCGGCCGCCCGGCCGAGCGCGGCCAGATCGTGCGACTCGAGCAGGCGGAGTCCTTCGGCGGGGGTCAGCCGCTCGCCGGCCGCGGCCTTATCGAGAAGTGGGGCAATGGCCAAGTCCAAGGTCGACTCCCGCGGGCGCCAGGCCCAACTGGGCGGTGCGCGCATAAAACAGTTCCAGGCCGCTTTGCTCCCGCGGTCCCAGGTAAAAATACAGGTTGTCGCGCAAGTATGCCAGACACTGCGGCGCGGTGAGCCCCTGCCGCGAGGCCTCGTGCCGGGCGATTTCGTCCAAATGCGCCACGCCCGCGTCGCGCGCCGCGGCCAGGCTCGCCGGCAGCGTGCCCAACTCGGTGGACGAGCGGGCCGTCCACATTGCGAACACGAAGGGCAGTCGCGTCCAGCTGCACCACTCGTCCCCCAGGTCCCAGACGAATTCGAACGTGCCGGGGGGGGAGTGGATGGCCCGATCGCCGATCAAGAGCACGGCGTCGGCCGGGGTGTCGCCGAGCGTCGCTTCGACCGGCAGCGGCTCCAGCCGCGGCGCCACTCCGTAGCGCTCGGCCAGCAGGATCCGCACCAGGGCCACGCTAGTGCGCGAGCCCTCGTCCAGGGCCAGCGTGCGGACCCGGTCGATCGGCGTGCGGCCGAACAATTTCACGCTCAGCACGGGGCCCCGACAGGCGATGCAGGCATCGGACACGACGACATAGTCGGACTCTTGAAAGAACTCGATCGAGGGGATCAAGGCCACGTCCAGCCGCCCCTGGGCCAGGTCGTCGGCCAGGCGGCTGGGATAGTCAAGCACCAGCTCGGCTTGCGGCGCAAGCCGCGCCAGATCGTAGATCAGCGGCTTGGTGTTCAGGTAGTTGACGGCGCCGATACGAAGCTTGCGTGCCATGAGGCTAGACAGTGTCCGTACGTGAGGGGGGCCATTCGTGAGGGGGCCCATTGCTCAAAGCCCGCCGCGGCGGGCCGCTTTCCCGAGCGATTATAAGGGCTCGGCCACGGTCGACCAGTCGAACGCTGCCGCACCCCAATTCTTCCGGCCATCCGTTCGACGGGGCTCGGCCTATCGAATGAACCGAGACAGCCTGCCGCTGATAACAGCCCTGGCGCGAGGCGACCGCCCGAGCTGCATTCCGGCGGATGCAATCCGACTTTGACGGTTGTAGCGATCCTGCCGGCAGTGCCGAAAATGCCGGCCGCCGGAAAAGCCAGTGATTCCGAATCGTAAGTTATTATTTCTCCGGTGCTTGCGACGCGTTTCCCGCTCTGGGGACATTGCCGGTTTTACTCATCGCAGCGATTGGCGCGTGCCGTTGATGAACTAAGGGGCGGGCATGGCTGTTGCCCTCCCGTCGGCGGGGTGATCGCCGCAGGACGCCCGCCCAAGACTCTGCCACGAGGAGAACCGATTCATGCGCCGTAGCGTGCTGGCAACTCTATTGGCTGCCGCGTTGTTGCTGTTGGCGATCGCCGGACGGGTCGAGGCCGGCTGCCGCCCCAAGCCCCATGGGCCCTACGGCGGTGCGTGCTACGCCTGCGGTGGCCCCGGCTTTGGCCGGGGATATCCGGTGGGCTATTACGGCTTTGGCAGCTGGGGCTACGGGCCGGGCTACCGGCTCGGTAATTACGGCTACGGTCCGGGATTCGGCCGTGACGCCGCTTACAACACGCAGCCCGGATATCCGGACGTCTACGCCGGTCCAGGGTATCAGTCGGGATACGCCTCGGGCCGCCAATACAAGATCGTGGCGTACTACTACGGCAGCGGCGGATACCTTTGTCGTCCCGTCTTGCCGCGCGATTATGGTGGCGAATACGGCGGCATTCTGGCGCCGACCGTCAATGCTGCCGACAGCGCCCCGCCGGAAGAACTGCAGCGCTAGTCGCAGCCGGGCGGCCGGATTCTCGCCCGCCGCTCGCCGGGGCGGCGCGACCCGGGCAGGATCTGGAGCGCGAGCCACTACGGGCTCAGTGGGCCAGGGCAGCGGGGTAGTGCTCGGATGGCCAATCGGGCGCCTTGCCCCGTGCGCAAGTACTCTTCTGCAGCGGGTCAACTGGATTTCATCCGATTCGTTGCGTATCATCGACCGGCGAGCGCTGGGCGTATGTAAAGCTCGGGAGCCACGATGCACAAACTGCGGCGTCAATTCTTGTTGCGATTCGCGACGGGCGGCCTTCCGGCGCGCTGACGGCCGGTTGCCCTGGCACTGGCAATCATTCTGGCGGGCATGGCAACTCCTGCTGCCCGTGCCGGCGGCGGACCCGAGAACGTATTTCTGGTCGTTAATTCGGCCAGTTGGGCATCGCAGGCAGTGGCGAACGAGTTCGTCCAATTGCGGCGGATTCCGCCCAACAATCTGCTCTACATCGACTGGGATGCGGGATTCGAGCAGATCGACATCCAGCAGTTTCGCGAGCAGTTGCTCGGCCGGATCTTGAAGACCATCGAGGAACGCGGGCTGGCCCATCAGATCGATTACGTCATTTACTCGAGCGATTTTCCGTACTCGATCGACATCAAGCCCGATCTCAGCGGCAAGGCGCCTCCCGAACAGTTGGCCCCCATCGGCTCGCTCAATTCGCTGACCTTTCTCTGGCAGCTGGTGTTGCTCCGCAATCCGAAATTGATCGATCTGCACAACAATCAGTACATGCGCGCCGCGACCGATCGGGCGGCCGACCCGCCGGTCCATGGCTTTCACGGCTGGTATGGCTGGGGGCCTGACGGCCAGCTGCTCGATGCCGGCGGCGGACGCTATTTGCTGTCGACCATGCTGGCGGTCACCAGCGGCCGCGGCAATTCCGTGCCCGAGGTGATCGAGTATCTGCGAAGTGCCGCCAGCGCCGACGGCACCCAGCCCGAGGGCACGATCTATTACATGCAGAACTCCGACCGGCGCTCGGTCCCCCGGCATGATGCGTTTGCGGCCGCGGTGGCGGATTTGCAGAAACTGGGGGTCAAGGCGGTGGTGGAGCAGGGCGTCCTGCCTGCCGCCCGGCCGGACGTCCAGGGCGCGATGATCGGGGCCTCGGATTTCGAATGGGGCACGAGCGGGAGCACGATTTTGCCGGGGGCCATTTGCGAGCATCTGACCAGTCAGGGCGGCATGCTGGCCGACACGGCCGGGCAGACCCCGCTGAGCGAGTTTCTGCGTTTTGGCGCTGCCGGCGCCAGCGGCGCGGTGACCGAACCGTTCGCCATCCAGGACAAGTTTCCCGTGCCGGCCATTCAGGTCCGCTACGCCGAGGGCTGCACGCTGGCCGAGGCCTTTTATCAATCGGTCTACGGTCCTTACCAACTGCTGATCGTCGGTGACCCGCTCTGTCGCCCCTGGGCAAACATTCCGCAAGTCGTGGCTGGCCAGCTCGAACCGGACGCCCATTTGAGCGGACTGGTCGAGATCGAGCCCCAGGCCGAATTCTCGACCGCCAAGCACGCTGGCGGAGATCGGGTCGGCAAGGTCGACCGGTTCGAATTGTTCATCGATGGTCGCCGTGCCCTGCGCACCAGGCCCAAGGGCCGGATGCGCCTGGACACAACCGAGCTGGCCGACGGTTATCACCTGCTCAGCCTGGTGGCCATCGAGGCCGGACCAATCGAAACACAGGGTCGCGCACTGGTTCCGGTCTGGGTGGACAATCAAGGGCACACGATCGAGTTCTCCACCGAGCCGGCCAATCGCGTGCGCTGGGACCAGAAACTGCTGCTCAAGGCCAAGGCCCCTGGCATGCAGGGCGTGGCCTTCTTTCACAACGCGCGGCTGATCGGCAAACTGGATCAGGCCGAAGGTCAGGTCGAGGTCGATCCGCGGCTCTTCGGCACCGGGCCGATCACGCTGCGTGCCGTGGGCTTGTCGCGCAGCGGAGCAACCGATTTCGTCTACGCCCGGCCGATCGACCTGCAGGTCCAGGCCGCCAGGCCGCTGGCGGCACTCAAGAAACCCGATCCCGCCAAGCTGCAGACCGGCATCCTGCTCAAGCTCCCCGGGGGCCGGACCAAAACCGTGCAGGAAACCAACCGGCCCGAATGGCTCTCCGAGGCGGGCGTCAAACCGAACGATGCGTTCGAGATCCAGTCCCACTTCTCGGTGCCCAAAGAGGATGTCTATCAGTTCCAGGTCTTTACCGCCGGCGAACTGAAACTGTCGGTCGACGGCGTGATGCTGCTGCAAATCCCGGCCGGCAAATTTCGCGAACGATTTGCGCCGGTTGCCCTGGCGGCGGGACAACACTATTTGAAGATCAACGGCCGGGCGGCCGATCCGGCCGTGCTCCGCGTGCTGTTCGGCGGCCGCGGCTCCAAGAGTCTCGACGCCGCACGCTTCTCGCACATCGGCGGCTGATCGCAGGCGCGTGGCAAGGATTCTGGCGCCCCGCCCGACGCGCGTCATCCCCCCGGCTCATTCGGCCGGCGCGTCGACATGCGGCTGCTCGCCGGATATCGGGGGCGGATCGGCCGGCGCTGGCGGCTGCAACCGGGCCTGGGCTTTCTGCAGCACGCTGAAGGCCTGGAAGTGCCCCGGGGCCAGCTCGATCGCGCGCCGGCAATCGTCGCTGGCCCGGGCGTATTGTCCCGTATTGAACAGCAATAATCCGCGGTTGTAATACGCGTCGGCGTCGTCGGGGGCGAGACGCAGCGCGACGTCGAAATCGTCGAGCGCCTCGGCGGTCCGACGGAGCGATTCGCGCAGCACGGCACGGCGGTACCACAGGCCCGGCCGCTCGGGCACAGGTCCAGGGCCCGGGACAACTCGGCCTCGGCGCCAGCAGAGTCTCCGTCGGCCTCCAGGGCCAGGGCCAGACTCAAGTGCGGGCGCCAATAGTCGGGCCGCACCGCGCAGTCGTGGGCGTGCAGCGCGCGGGCGGAGCGATAGTCGTGGTTACGCGCAACCGTCAGCGAACCAAGAACCAGAGCCGCCAGGGCAACCAGCGCCGGCCGGGCCAGTGCGATGCCGCGGGCGCGGCGCGAACCGGCGGCCACGCGCGCTCGGATCCGCTCGGTGCAGCGATAGCCGGCCGTCACGACGAGCACCACCACCGCGGCCAGCGGCAGATACATGCGATGTTCGAACATCAAGTCTTTGATCGGAATCAAGCTCGAGCTGGGGGCCAGCACCAGGAAAAATGCGCCTCCCAAGAAAGCCGCGCTCGGCCGACGAAAAACGCCCCACGCGATGGTCCCCCAGAGAGCCAGGATGGCCAACAGCGGCGGCCAAACCTGACCGGGCGCGTGGGCCACGGGCCAGCCGTAGTCCAGGCACAGCGGAATGGGCCAAAAGCACAGTCGCAGGTAATGCCAGATCACGCCCGGCTGCGAGAGCAAGTAATCGCGCGGCGTCACACCGGCCACGACCAACGCGTCGCCGCGGTAGGGGCCCGGATCGGTCCCCGCGGCGGAACTGCCCGAGGCTCCGGCCGCGAGCGTGGTGACGACGGCCGCGAGCGGCGTCCCGGCTTCCAACAGCGTCACCGCTGCCAGGGCCAGGTAGAGCCACCAGCGGGCGAGCACATCGCGCCAGCGGTCGGCGACCAGGGCCCGGTCGTACCATAGCAGCACGAGCGGAAACGTGATCATCGTTTCCTTGGTTCTGAGTCCGAGCGCGTAGGCGAGCACAACGATCCCGAGCCAGCCCCGCTCCCGTTTCGCCTCGGTGCCGCGGCAAAACGCGTACAGCCCGAACAGGTAGCAGAGCGCCGCGGCCGACTCGAATCGCTGGCAGATGTAGGTGACGGCCGAGGTGGCCAGCGGATGCACGAGCCAGACGAGCGCGGCGGCCAGCGCCAGCCCATCCGCAGCGGCGGCAAAGCGCGGCGCAAGCTTGTGCCCGGCGAGCGTGCGCCGCACGAGGCCGAACAGCGTCAGGCCGGCCAGCACGTGGATGGCCAGGTTCACCAGGTGATAGCCGAGCGGATCGACCTCGCCGAACAGGTAGTTGACGGCGAAGGTCCAGAGCACCAGGCCGCGCGGGTTTTGCAGCGAAATTCCGTCGACGAGCGTCCGGATGGCCGGATTGTCGACGATCGCGACCTGGTCGTCGAAGACCATGGGCGCGTGCAGGCTGCCCGCATAGCAGGTCAGGCCGGCCACGAGCAACAGCGCGCAGCAGGCCCGGGGCCCGCGGAACAGCCGCGGCAGGTTCGAGCCGGCAGAGCTAGCGCTGGTGGCCGTCATCGGTGCACGGGGTCGGCCGGCGAGAGTGCCTGGGGGTTTTGCCTGGAGCGCAGCAAAATGGCCTCGCGCGATTGGTGCCGCGCGAGGCCATTTGCGTTTTCTACGGTAACGACGAGCCCGATCAGTATTGGTTTTCGTTGAGCGGCGTCGATTGATCGGAATCGCCCGTCGATGTGCCCCACGGGGACATGAGCTGCTTGTAGACGTAGTAGGCGATGTCTTCGGCGATGAAGCGGACGTTGCCGCCGCAGAAGCTCACCACTGCGCCGCCCGGGTGATTGCTGGCTGGCCGGGCAAATGTTTGGGTGATTGGGGACGGCGACGTGCCCTTATTGCCGTTAATGCGATAGTATCCGGTTGGCGGCGTCGCGCTTTGGTAACTTGGTGCAGGACTTGCCCACTGGAACGCCAAGCCATATTTCATCGTATTGCCGCCGCTCGTGAGCGCGGCGCCAGTGTAGATAAGCGTCTGTGGCGTCCAGGCCTGATTGGCGATGTCGTCGTTCTCCGACGTCAACAAAGTGGCCGTCGAGCCGTCGTGCGAGACGACGAAGTCCTGACTGACTTTGACGTTGGTCGCGTTGGTTGCGGTCGAGAGTAGGCCACCTTGTGTCGTGGGCGTGTTGGACAGGCTCAGGTCGTAAGCAATGCCGGATGATGCAACCATCGTTGTCGTTTGGGTTCCGCTAAAGCCAGTGGCTGAGCCCGGCACGTCATTTCCGCTCAGGACCTGGCCACCATTGATGCAGTAGGCCAGCGGCGAGCTTCCGCTTGTCGAAATCGGCGGGTTGCTGGGGCAGATCAGGATGTTCATGTAGACCAGGGCGTTCGCGGGCGTGCTGCTGTTGGTCAGTGCATTGTAGATGTCGGCTTTTTCCATGTAGGGCAGAATCGGCACGACCCAGCTGACCGTCATGTTGCTCTGGCCAGTCGTCGCGGCGTTGAGCGTGATGTTGTTGTCCCAACCGGGGAAATACTTCTTGGCTTCGGCGAACTGAATGAGGGCCAGCGACAAGTTGTGCTGGTTGCTCTGACAGGTGTTGCGCCGGCCGCTTTCGCGGGCGTTTTGCACCGCCGGCAAGAGCAGGGCCATCAGCATGCCGATGATGCTGATCACCACCAAGAGTTCGACGAGTGTGAAACCACGCGCGCTGCCCCTGTGCCTGTTCATCTCTTTGTTCTCCGTCGAGCGAGATTTGGCGAATGCCAATGCCTGGGAATGAGCCCGAGCGTATTTTCACACATTCGGCCAAAATAGTCCAGCGGTTTACGCGGCGAAATTCCGCCGGGCCGAGCCGTTTGGCCCCGGGAAACCGGCCCGCGGCCAGCGTCCTGGCCCGCGGCGTTCAAGCGGCCTGAGGGCAAGGCTGGAAGGTCCCCCCTGCCGGTAGTACCAGGCGGCAAAACCGCCACGCGGGCGCCGCACAGGGCTGGAAAATGCCGGAGCAGAACATTGCCCGGCTCCCAGCCGGCAAATTATAATGAAAACCGGTTGATCGAACCGGCACACATTCGAGCGGAGGTTCCGGCCATGTTCCGTCGTACCCTGAGTGTCGCGGTGCTCGCCTTGGCGGCCCTGGCGTTTTGCTCGCGCGAGGCTTCGGCCCAGTGGGGCGGCGTTGGCGGCTACGGCGTGAGCTATGGCGACATGGTGAGCCCGTATTTGAATCTCTTGTCGCAAAACAGCAGCGCCGGCTTCGGCGCTTACCAGAACCTGGTGCAGACGTTCGAAAACGACCGGAATTTCAATCAGCGCCTGCAAGGCAACATCAACCAATTGCAGAACCAGGTCAATGGCGGCGGCGTCGGCCGTGGTAGTCGCACTTCGTACGGCCGCCACTACATGAATTACTCGCACTACTACCTCGGCATTCGCCACTGATACATCGGCATTCGCCCTTGAGGCTCCGTTGCCGGTCCTGCGCTGGAGTGTGCCAGCTGAGTCGCCCTACTGCCGCTAGTCTGGCCGCCGCCAGTCTTCCTGCCGCCAGTCTTCGCAAAGGGTCTCTGGCCCTGGCTGATCGGGACACCCCTGAGCTGTGGTCCAGATTCCGCCAGCGCGGACGCGTTGGTCGTGTCCGAGGTCTTTTTGATTCCCCACGCCGAGTGACTCCCGCGCTCTGTACATCTGCCTTCGTCGGGGCTGTGGGCGTCTCGGCCTGTCGCCCGTTTTCCTCGCGGGCGATTCGCTTTCTGCCTGCCGCAGCTAGGATGGCACCCAGGGGCCCATCCTGCCAGCATGCGTCTGATGAGCGCTTGGTTCGTTGCTGCCGGGGAGTTCTGGCATGATGTCGGGTACCGCGCGGCCCGGCGCGCTCCATCCGGGCCGGGTCAAATTGGTCGTCCAGATCCCGTGCCTCAACGAAGAGGAAACGCTCGCCGCGACGGTGCGCGACATTCCCCGCCAGATCGAGGGCATCGACCGGGTCGAGATTCTGATCATCGACGACGGCTGCACCGATCAGACGGTCGAAGTGGCCCGGCAATGCGGGGTCGAGCACGTGCTCAGCTTTTCCGGCAATCGTGGTCTGGGGCAGGCGTTTTCCGCCGGCCTGGAGCGCGCTCTGGCACTGGGCGCCGACGTGATCGTCAATACCGACGGCGACAACCAGTATTGCGGCCACGACATTGCCAAACTCGTTCAGCCGATCCTTGCCGGCCGGGCCGACATCGTCGTCGGCGACCGCCAGACCGACACCATCGCGCATTTCTCCTGGCTCAAGCGGCGACTGGAAAAGCTCGGCAGCCGGGTCGTCAGCCGGCTGGCCGGCGTTGATATTCCGGACGTGGCCAGCGGGTTCCGGGCGTATAGCCGCGAAGCCGCTTTGAAATTGACCAGTTCGGCCGATTTCGATCACACGGTCGATCATGCCATCCAGGCGGGGCGGCGGCGGTTTGCGATTCGCTCGGTTCCGATCCGCACGAACGACAAGTTGCGCGAATCGCGGCTGTCGTCGAACCTGTTCGTCTTCGTGCTGCGATCGCTGGCGATCATGGTGCGCGTGTATTCGTCGTACGCGGCGATGCGCGTGCTGTCGGCCTGCGGCTTGCTGTCGGCGAGCTGCGGCGTGCTGATCGGTCTGCGGTTCCTGTACATTTTTTTCTTCCGCCCCGAAACGCGCGACCTGCACGTGCAGTCGCTGATCCTGGCCGCGATCCTGCTGATCGCCGGCGTCCAGATGATCCTGACCGGCGTCGTGGCCGACCTGGTCAACTCCAGTCGGACCTTGCTCGAGGATGTGTATTATCGCGTGCGGCGGCTCGAGTTCGACGCGCGGCCGCGCCGCGGGCCCGACGACCCGGCGGACCAGGCGCCGCCCCCCGCTCCGTAGTCGCTCCGGGAAGAAGAGGATCCACAGATTGTCCGGATTTCACAGATGCACGGACATCAATCGCGTCGCCAAACGCCGCCGCGCCGCTCGTATCAAAATCTGTGGAATCTGCGAAATCGGTGGATGACCTGCCACGCTTTGCCGGGCGATCGAGCGACCAGCGAGCCGCGCTGACCGCGGGCAATTCATTTGCTAAGCTGTCGACGGTTAACCTGCCGACGGACTTTGGCGGATATTCATCCGCTGCGCGAGCCGGGCTGCGTGTGGTTTGATCGTATTCCGGCCCGTTTTGGGCGACCTGTGGTTGGCGACCGGTTATTGGAAGACTGTCCGGGCCCCTGAGTCTTGAGATGCCGATTCTGCCCGCGGAGCCCGACTTGTACCCGCCGACGCTGCTGGACGGCAGCGCGGAAGGTCCGCCGTGGTGGGCCCTGTACACTCTGGCGCGGCGTGAAAAGGAGCTGATGCGGCGGCTGCGGGCGCTGGAGGTGCCGTTTTATTCGCCACTGGTCAGCCAGCGCTCGCGTTCGCCGTCGGGCCGGGCCCGGCAGAGTTTCTTGCCGTTGTTTCCCGGCTACGTCTTCGTGTGCGGCGACGAATCCGCCCGGCAGACTGCCCTGACCACCAACTGCGTGTCGCGGTGGCTGCCGGTGCCCGACTGCGCGGCCCTCGTGCGGGATTTGCAGCAGATCAAGCGAATGATCGCCTGCGAAGTGGCACTGACGCCGGAATCGCGACTCGAAGCCGGGCGCCGCGTGCGGGTGCGATCGGGTGCGATGCAGGGGCTCGAAGGCGTGGTCGTCCGCCGCCGCGGCAAGGATTGGTTGCTCGTGGCCGTCGAGTTTCTGCAGCAAGGCGTGTCGGTGCTGCTCGAAGATTTTCAAGTCGAAGCGATCTGACTCGCGGCAATCGCCGGGAATGAGGCGCTTCCCGCAGGTTGACGCCGGGTGCCGGGGGACAATGCATGACGCTGCTGGTAACAGGCGGGGCCGGATTCATCGGCAGCCATTTCATCGAACTGATGCTGCGCACCACCGGCGCCCGGATCGTTTGCCTGGACAACTACAACGATTACTACGACCCCGCGCTCAAGCGGGCGAATGTCCAGGCCTTTGCCGCCGACCCGCGCGTGGCGATGGTCGAAGGCTCGTTTCTCGACGCCGGCGCCATGCGGGCGCTGGTCGAGCGGCACTCTGTCCGGCAGGTGATGCACTTGGGGGCTTACGCCGGGGTGCGTCCCAGCATCGAGCGGCCCCTGGTCTACGAAGAGGCCAATGTCCGCGGCACGCTCGTGCTGCTGGAAGCGGTTCGCGGCCTGCCCATCGAGCGGTTTGTGCTGGCGTCGTCCTCGACGGTCTATGGCCGCGGCGCCCGGGCGCCGTTCGCCGAGGATCAGCCGCTGGGCGTGCCGCTGAGCCCGTACGGGGCAAGCAAACGGGCGGCCGAGCTGTTGGCGCTCACCTACGCCGATTTGCACCATTTGCCGGTCGTGATCGTGCGGCCGTTCAGCGTGTACGGCCCGCGGTTGCGACCGGACCTGGCCATGTCGGTCTTTGCCGGGGCCATCCTCGGCGGCACTCCGCTGACGCTGTTGGGCGACGGGACGATCCAGCGCGACTTTACCCACGTGAGCGACATTTGCGCCGGGCTGGCCGAGGCGCTGAGCGCGCCGGGGGCCGTCGGCCAGGCGATCAACCTGGGACACGACGCGCCGGTCGAGATCCGCCGCTTGATCGAATTGCTGGAGCAAGCTCTGGGACGCAAAGCCCAGATCGAGCGGCGGCCCACTGCCGCCGGCGACATGCCGCTCACGCACGCAGACCTGACCAAGGCCCGACGATTGCTCGGCTACCAGCCGCGCGTGCCACTGGAGGCGGGAGTCCGGGAGTTTGCCGCGTGGTACCAGGAAAGGCGGAAGGATGAAGGATGAAGGCGGAAGGATGAACGTTGCAGCGGCTCGTCGGCTGCCGGGTTCATCGTTCATCCTTCCGCCTTCATCCTTTCCTTTCATTCCACCGTGACGCTCTTGGCCAGGTTGCGCGGCTTGTCGACGTCGCAGCCGCGGAGCACGGCCATGTGATAGGCCAACAGCTGCAGCGGGACGATCGTCACGATCGGCTGGACGAAGTCTTCCACGCTGGGCACCTCGATCACGTCGTCGGCCAGGTCGGCCACGCGGGTGTCCCCTTCGCAGACGATGGCAATCACCGGGCCGCCGCGGGCTTTGATTTCTTCCAGATTGGCCATCACCTTGTCGTAGACCGCGCCGTGCGGGATGACGATCACGCTGGGCGTGTGGCGATCGACGAGCGCGATCGGGCCATGTTTCATCTCGGCCGCCGGATAGCCCTCGGCGTGGATGTAGCTGATTTCCTTGAGCTTCAGGGCGCCTTCGAGGGCGGTGGGGAAGTTGTAGTTCCGCCCCAGGTAGAGGAAGTTGTTGCAGGCCGCGTATTTTTCCGCGATCTGGCGGCACTTGGCGTCGGTTTGCAGCACCCGGCGGACCTGCTCGGGCAATTCTTGCAGCCGCTCGATCAGCCGGATGCCGGCGTCGAAGCTCAGATTGCGCAGCCGGCCGAAATACAGGGCCAGCATCGCCAGCACGACGCACTGCGACGTGAAGGCCTTGGTCGAGGCCACGCCGATCTCGGGCCCCGCGTGCAGATAGATGCCGCCGTTGGCCGCCTGGGCGATCGAACTGCCCACGACGTTGCAGATTGCCAGCGTGGGATGGCCCTTGCGCTTCATTTCTTTGAGCGCGGCGAGCGTGTCTGCCGTTTCGCCGCTTTGCGTAATCGCGAAGAGCAGCGTGCCATTGTCGAGCGGGGCATTGCGGTAACGCAGTTCGCTGGCGTATTCGACTTCGACCGGAATTTGCGCGAGATCCTCGATCATGTACTCGCCGACCAGCGCCGCGTGCCAGCTGGTGCCGCAGGCGGTGAGCACAATGCGGTTGACCGACCGCAACTGTTGCGGGGTCAGATTCAGTCCGCCGAAGACTGCCGTGGCTTCGTCCAGGCTCAAGCGGCCCCGCATCGCGTTGCGGATCGTCTCGGGCTGCTCGTAGATCTCCTTAAGCATGTAATGCGGAAAGCCGTCAAGCTGCACGTCGTCGGCCACCAGGTCGAGCACGTGAACGTCGTGATCCACGAGCCGCTGCTCGCGGTCGATCACCCGCAAATCGTCGGCCGTCACGACGGCCAGCTCGTGATCGGCCAGATACACGATGCGGTCGGTATGTCCGGCCAGGGGGGACGCATCGCTCGCCAGGAAGTGCTCACCTTTGCCCACGCCGACCACTAATGGGCTGCCGTGGCGGGCGGCGATGATCAGGCCCGGCTGGTCGCGAAACATGATCGCCAGCCCGTACGTGCCGTGCAGCTGGGCCAGGGCCGCGATCACGGCCCGCACCAGCGGTTCGTGGGCGTCCTCGGACCGGGTGGCGACAGGGGGCGGCAATTCGGCCTGCCGCTCCAGGCAACTGGCGATGAGGTGGGCGATCACTTCGGTATCGGTGGCCGAGCGGAAGCAATAGCCTTCGCTTTCCAAGCGCTGTTTGAGCGGCCGGTAGTTTTCGATGACCCCGTTGTGGACGACCGCGACCACGCCGTTGCCGCCCAAGTGCGGGTGGGCGTTGGCATCGGTGGCCGGTCCATGCGTGGCCCAGCGGGTGTGGCCGATGCCGGTGGTGGCCGCCGTCAAGCGCGCATCGCCCCGCTGGGCGATCTTGTCCACCAGGGCGTCGATGCGGCCGGCACTTTTGACGATCGTCAGTTCGGCGTCGCCGGTCATGGCGATGCCGGCGCTGTCGTAACCGCGATATTCGAGCCGGCGGAGCCCTTCGATCAAGAAATCGATGGCCCCGGCCCTGCCAATGTATCCGACGATCCCGCACATACGGTTTATCCCCAGAGGCCAGCAAGCCTTATCCTTAAAGGAAAGCCTAGCATGGGCTTTCGCCCGCGCATCGTAGCAAAAATGCGGGTTTTGCCGAAGCCGAGCCCGGTGGAACTGGCCTTGAACAAAAATCGCGCCGGCTGCGATAAATAAAGCGCGATTCGGAGGCAATCGCAGCGCAAACAGGCCCAGGAAGGCATCACCGAATGAGCGACGCGGTTGTCGGACCATCCGGCCCAATCAGTTATCTGGTTATTCCGGCCCGACTGGCCTCGACGCGGTTGCCGCGCAAGCTGCTGCTGGCCGAAACCGGCAAGCCCCTCATCCAGCACACCTACGAGGCGGCCCAGAGGGCGCGCAAGCCGGCCGGCGTGTGCGTGGCCGCCGACCACGAAGAGATCGCCGCGGCGGTCCGCCGATTTGGCGGCCAGGTGCGGATGACCAGCCCCGACTGCGCGAGCGGCACCGACCGCGTTGCCGAGTTTGCCCGGCAAATGCCCGAGGCCGGCGTGCTGGTGAACGTGCAAGGAGACGAGCCGGAACTATCGGGCGCGGCGATCGATCAGGTGATCGACTTGCTGGCCCGGGATCCGGATGCCGTGATGGCGACGCTGGCCACCCCGATCCGCCGCCGCCAGCAGCTCGAGGATCCGGCCTGTGTGAAAGTCGTCTTCGACGCGCGCGGCCGGGCGCTCTATTTCAGCCGCAGCCCGATCCCGCATCCGCGCGAGTGGCGCGACGAACTGCTCACGGCCGAGCCGGCCGTGTTTTATCAGCACGTCGGGCTGTACGCCTATCGGCGCGAGTTCTTGCTGGAAATCGCCGCCGAGCCACGCACGCCGCTGGAAAAGCTGGAAAACCTGGAACAGCTGCGCGTCCTGGAATCGGGGCGATCGATCGCCGTGGGGGTAGTCGACGAACCCACGGTCGGCATCGACACCCCGGCCGACTATCGCGCATTCGTCGAGCGCGCTCGGGCGCGGGCTCAGCAAGCGGCCTGAAGCGGTGTTTCCGCGACGGTGGCCGCGATGCGCCCGGTGCCGAACCCTGGCCGCGAACGGGCGGTTTCCGGGCGACTTCGCCCCTCCTTAAACCCAGCTGCTAGCTGTGTTAGAATGAGGGACGCGGCGGTGACTTGTGGCCCCTGATCTCTCCAGCCAGGATGGTAAAAAAGCGCGAATGACCAAATTCATTTTCGTGACCGGCGGCGTCGTCAGCAGTTTGGGCAAGGGCCTGACCAGTGCCTCGATCGGCATGTTGCTCGAGCAGCGCGGCCTGCGGGTGCGGATGCAAAAGCTCGACCCGTACATCAACGTCGACCCGGGCACGATGAGCCCCTACCAGCACGGCGAAGTTTACGTGCTGGACGACGGCAGCGAGACCGACCTGGACCTGGGGCACTACGAGCGCTTTACGCGGAGCCGGCTGACCCGGGACTCGAACTACACGACCGGCCAGATTTACCAGTCGGTGATCAACAAGGAGCGGCGGGGGGAGTTTCTCGGCAAAACGGTGCAGGTGATCCCTCATATCACCAACGAAATCAAGGACTGCATCCGCAAGCTGGCCGACGACGAGACCGACGTCGTGATCACGGAAATCGGCGGCACCGTCGGCGACATCGAAAGCCAGCCGTTCCTGGAAGCCATTCGCCAGTTCGCCCTGGACGTGGGCAAACGCAATTGCCTGTATATCCATTTGACGCTGGTTCCCTACCTCAAAGCGGCCGGCGAGCTGAAAACCAAGCCCACGCAGCATTCCGTCGGTCAGATGCGGCAAATCGGGATCCAGCCGGATGTGCTGATCTGCCGCACCGAGCGGCCGCTCAGCCGCGAAGATCGGGAAAAAGTCGCCCTGTTCTGCAATGTGCCGATCGAGGCCGTGATCGAAGAGCGGGACAAGGATTTTTCGATCTACGAAGTGCCGCTGAGCCTGGTCGAAAACCGCCTGGACGAGCTGATCGTTGAAAACCTCAACCTGCCTGCCGGCAATCTCGATCTGGAACAATGGCGCGAGCTGCTGCACGATCTGCGCAACCCGGAACACGAGATCTCGATTGCCGTGGTCGGCAAGTACGCCGAACACCGCGACGCCTATAAGTCGATCTACGAAGCCCTGGACCATGCCGGCATCGCCCACCGGGCGCAAATCCGCATCCAGCGGATCCAGGCCGAACTGGTCGAAACCGAAGGCCCCGAACGCCTGCTCACCGGCTACGACGGATTGCTCGTGCCCGGCGGATTCGGCGAGCGCGGCATTTCCGGCAAGGTCGACGCCATTCGCTTCGCCCGGGAACGGCAGATGCCGTTCTTGGGCATCTGCCTGGGCATGCAGTGTGCCGTGATCGAATACGCCCGCAACGTGGTCGGGCTCGCCGGCGCGCATTCCACCGAGTTCAGCAAGGACACGCCGCATCCGGTCATCTGCCTGCTCGACGATCAGCGCTCGATCACCGACAAGGGAGGCACGATGCGGCTGGGAGCCCAGACCGCGATGCTCGATGCGTCGAGCCGGGCGGCCGCTTGCTATGCGAGCGATACGATCAGCGAGCGGCACCGGCACCGGTACGAGTTCAATAACATGTACCGCCAGCAATTCACCGCCAACGGCATGTTGATTGCCGGCACGAGCCCTGACGGCTCGCTGGTCGAAGTGATCGAACTGCCGGACCACCCCTGGTTCGTGGCGGTGCAGTTCCACCCCGAGTTCAAGTCCAAGCCCACGGCCGCGCATCCGCTGTTTACCGGTTTCATCGGCGCCGCCGTCGAGCGCCGTCTGGCCAAAGGTGGCTCGGGGCAACGGGCAGTCTAGGGCGGCGCCCCAAGCATCGAGGCTGCTGATCGAGTCCAAGCCGCCCAGGCGGGATCCGCGATATCCTCTGCAAGGGCCCTAGCCTGAAACCCTGGGCCCATTGGATGCCGGATCGCTCAGGGCACCCTCGACGGGATCCACCTGTGTTTCCGCCAAGCTTTCGACCCGGCTCGGGCCGGAAAGCGAACCGAAATCGCGCTTCCGCAGCTCGGCGATCCGCTCGCGTGCGGGCACCTGCATCTGCTGGTCGAAATAGGGCGTATTGGCGTGCACGGCACTTTTGCCCGGCTGCGGGCCGTGATACAAGTGCACGAGCGGCAGGTAAGCGAAATCGTATAGCCGCACTGTGCGCAAGCGATCGAACATTTCGTTGTCTTCGCTGCCCCAGCCGACGAAGGTCTCGTCGTGCCCCCCCAGGTCGAAATAGGTTTGCCGCTCGCAGGCGAGCGTGCCCCCCTCGCAATTCTGTCGGCACAACTCGGGCCTCCAGGCGCTCGCCACGCGCCGGCTGGCAAAGAAGGCCTCGGTGTCCGCGGCTGGCAAATAAAACACGAAGCGGTGCAATCGAGCGACCTGATAGCCCCGCTCGACGATTCCGACGACTTCGCGGCCGTAGCGTGCCGGGACGAGCAGATCGTTGTCGTGAAAAATCAGCACCTCGCCCTGCGCTGCCCTGGCTCCGACGTTGAATGCCCAGGCCCGCGAGTAGGGCATGTCCGCCCGCGGAGGCCGGGAGTGGACGTGGCGCACGCCGTCGGGCAGCTTGCCGGGTAGAATTGGGTCCCAGGCCTGTTCGACGACGATGCACTCGAAACGAACGTCTTGCTGACCGAGGATGGATTGCAGCGTGGCCAGCAGGTGTGGCAGGCGATCCAAGCCGCGATGGCCGATGATGAACGACACCAGCGGCCCGGTGGGCGGCTGCGGCAGCATCCGCTCGGAAAGCTCGATCGGCCATTCGGCCAAAGCTGCCGCCAACAGCCGCTGGCCGATACCTGGAATCACCTGCCCCACGGTTAAGTCGGACGACCATTTCCAAACGCAGGCGACGCCGGGGCCGTCGGGCGCCTGCTGCAAACGTTCGTGTCGATTGTGAAAATCCACCCAGGAGCGGCCCAACCAGCGCGCCAGCCGCGGCAAACCCAGCACCCACGCGCAACGGGGGCGGTCGAAGAGCATCGTGCCGATCTTGCTACGCAGGCTGCGATTCACGGCAGTGGGGTGGCTGCTGGGTGGGGGGAGGGGCCTGGCCGAAACAGAGCGTCAGGGAGTGCTTTCCAGCGTTCGACGGGCCGGGACCGGCCGGTCGGCGGCCTGGGACTCGCAGGTGGCGGTGGCCGTGCGGCACGCTTCTCTTGACGCCAGATTGTTCGATGCCGCCGACGAGTCTTCCGGCGCGGCGCAGGAGTGGCTCAGGCCAGCTCCTAACGCATGTGGCCACTCCGCCCCCGACTCGGCGTGGTTCATGCCACGGCCCAAGAGCGCGCGAATCGTTTCCGCCAGGCTGCTGCCCAGCACCCGGTCAAGCCGGCCGGCCGGCGGGGTCGGCGGCTGGGGAGGAAGGTCCAATGCGGGCGGCGCGGTCAGGCAAGCCAGAAACGCGGCGTGCCAGCCGTGCACGCTGGCCTCGATACTGCAGCGCTCGTTGGCCGTGCGGTAGGCCTCCCGCCGCAGCCGGAAAGTCAGGGCCGGGTCCGTCGCCAGTCGCGCCAGGTTATTGGCCACCCGGGCCGGATCGCCAACCGGCGAAACCAAGGAGTTCGCTTCGTCGATCAACAGCTGCTCCAGCGCCCGGCCGCGGTAATCGGTGGTGACAACCGTGGCACCGTGCCGCATTGCTTCCCAGGCCACGATCGGCCCGGTCTCCCAATCCGACAGCAGCACCAGCGCGGCCAGCCCGGGATAAATGCTCTGATAAAGCTGCTCGGCGGTGCAAAAGCCGCGCAGCGTGACCCGGCCGGCCGCCACCTGCGATTGCAACTGCGCGCCGAGCCAGGGCTCTTCGTCGCCGGCGCCGGCGATGTCCAGATGGTAGCGCACGCCGAGGCCGTCGAGCTGTTGGCAGACTGCCGGCAGGTCCCGAATCCGTTTCTGGTCCTGGACCAGGCGGCCGACGTAGGCGAGCCGCAGCACCGAGGGGGCGCTGTCGAATGTGGGCGTCCAGTGCGGCGGCGGCGCGCCGTAGGGCACGTGTGCCGTGCGATACGGGACGAGCCCGCCAGCCGTTTGCAGGGCCGCCTGGCCGCGGCGGTTCGTGCCCACGGCCAGGTCGATACAGCCTTTGAACCAGGCTACGTCGGCCAGATAGTCGGGCAGATCGCCATGCAGCGGGTAGACCACTCGCACCGGCAGACCGGCCGCCTTGACCCGGCTAACGGCTTGCAACGCGTCTCCCACGTTGACCGGCACGACGATGTCGGGCCGCTCGCGATTCAAGGCCCGGACGATTGCTCGCTCGCGCCCCGGGCGGGTCCCCGTCAGGGCGGGGACTTCGAACGTGCCCGAGTAGGGATGGATTTTCAGGTACGCCGCCGGATCGTGAAATCGCCGCCCGCGGACCAGCCCGATCGAGACCCGCCAGCCCAGTTGGCGAAGCCCCGGAACGAGGTACTCCAACCAATTCTCAACACCCCCCCAGGGATGGGCGGTCTGCGTCAGGAACAGGATGTGGCCCGGCTTGACGTCGGGGGCAGAACGGTCGGACATACTTCGAATCGGGTCGGCTGGCGGAGAGCGGTCCGGTGCCTGGCCGGACCGGGCGCCGGCGGTTATTGATACCGAGATTTCGAATGGGCCGTCGGGCTACATCAAACGTCCGCGTTTCCGGGGCTTCCGGTGGTCGCCCCTGGCCCATTGGCCCGCTACGACTCAATAAAGGGTGTCTTCCCGGCGCGAAACCAGAATCGCGAAGCACCGATTTTAGTATACATCACCGGCTTTTTCGCCGCGGGCCGGCGATTCAATCGGTATCTCCCGCGCCAACCGGCCGCCTGGTCGATTGACCCAGATCGCCGCAGCCCGCTAGGCTGAAGCGCGGCGCAAGCAGCGGCACCCGGGGTGTTGCTGCGGGGTTTAATCGCTACGGCCGGCACTCGAATTGCGCAAACCGGCCGGCCCCAGGACCAGGCGCTCAAACAGCTGCGAGTTCTGCCATGTGCAATTCCGGCCAGATGATCGGGCTAGGGCTGGTCGTCAGTTTGGCGGCCTGCTTCGGGAGTGCGGCCCACGCGCAAGGGGTCAAGAAGGGCCGGCAGAACCCGGCCCAACTGCGGGAAAACGCCAAGGAAGAGGCCGTGGATAAACTGGCCGAAGACGTCTTCAACCAGGCCGACGGCAACCGCAATCACGTGCTCAGCCGCAGCGAGCTGGGCAATGCCGAAGAGCTGTTGCAGAACGGGATCATGAGCCTGGTCGAGCAGGGCGTGTTGGGGATGCCAATTCAGCAGAAGAAAGGCAAGAACGGCAAACGACAAGTCCAGGTGCAGGCGCCCAACGGTGCTGCCGTGTTCGGCCCGCCCCCGTCTACCGAGCCGAAAAAAGGCAAGAGCACTTCGCTGACGGAATTCAAAGCCTTCGCCCACGCCGAGGCGCAAAAGGCTGACGCCCAAGGGGCCGAAACCCGCGCCGCCCAAACGCAGCAAATGGGCAAAGGCCGCCGCCGGCAAATGCCCAATGGGCCTCAGCCCCCCGTACAATAAGGCGGGCAATAAGTCGGGCTGAAACTTCTCTCATCGACCGCGGCCCCGATGTCTTGCGGCGCCGAATTCCTCCTGCCATGCCGCGATTCATTCACGAGCGCCACAAGCCGCCGGCCGTGCTCGAGCGCCCGCGCGAGCTGATCGTCGCCTGCGCCCCTTTGCGCAGCAACATCAACCTCTCGCGGATCGTGCGCGTGGCCAGTTGCTGCGGCGCCCAGCGGCTGATCGCCTGCGGCAACGCCAAAGTCATCGGCAAGATTGCCCGCGACGGGGCCGACGCGCTCGAAGTCGCCGTGCACCGCACGCTGGCGCCTGTCCTGCGCGAGTTGAAGCAGGCGGGCTATCGGCTGGTCGGGCTGGAGCAAACGACCGGCTCGATCGATCTGCACCAGTACGTTTTCCCGCGGCGCGTCGCGCTGGTTGTCGGGAACGAGCGGCAGGGCCTGTCGGACGATCTGCTTGAGCTGATGGACGACGTAGTCGAGATCCCGGTCTGGGGGCTGCCTTACAGTTACAACGTGGCCACGGCCGCGACGATGGCCCTGTACGAATACTGCCGGCAATTTCCGACAGGTTGACGCGGACCGCTGTGCGGCCGGATCCGCCGCGATCGACGCTCTGATCCCCTATTAGCGGCGCTATTGTCAAGTTGGCGTGCATCGCTCGATCGGCCACGTATTCTCGCCCGAAACGGCAAGTCGGATCATGGCAGTTGCGCTGGCTTGTTATCGCACGCGAGAGATTTTTTTGTGGACAACGTTGCACGCATGCTCTAGAACTTCGATTGCTCTGACGTGCACGCCGAGCAACGTGCCGCCCTGTTGAAAGCACTTTGCAAATGGAGTGCAGTCAGAGCTAGCCGGTCTGGAACACCGGCACGCGCTGCCCGTTCGGGTTTCTAGGCGTAATCAGCGTTTGGCCGCACTCGCCGCGCGAGTGGCGCCAAACCGAGAAAGGCAAGCTCTAATGAAATCCAACCTCGCGTCGAAGATTCTGCTTTCGATCGCTTTCTGTTGCTGGGCGAGCGCTGCCTCGGCCAATCTCGTTGCCAATGGGGACTTTGAAGGCGGGACGTACACGCAGGTTGTCGGGTCCCAAACCAACTACCTACCAGATTTCTGGACGAACCCCCCGGCGAATCCGAGCAACCTCAGTGTCTTTCCCAACATCACCGGCAACGGGCCGTATGTCCCGGAAAGCGGCACGCAATACATGGCGTTTCAATCGACATCTATCACCGGCGGGCAGGACTGTTTAAATGCGATCATCAGCACCAACATAGGTCAGCAATACACGGTATCGTTCTGGGTCGCGATGACCGCCAGCCCGGGATCCCAATTTGGGCTCGACCCGCGATGGGACGCTAACGGCCCAAACACAGTGATGGGCGCTGGCGCATTCTACGAAAACCCCACCAATCTCGGGCCGGTGGGCTGGACGCACTTTACGTTTACCGAAACCGCGTCCAGCACTTCCACCAGCATTTTCTTTCACGGGGCTGATGCCACCGGCGCCGTCCTCCTGGACAATGTGAGCGTGACTCCTCTCTCGGTGGGCACTCCGGAGCCGTCCAGCCTGCTCCTCTTCGGACTGGGTGCTCTCGGCCTGGCCATAGCTGCCCGTCGTCGCCGCAAAGTCTAGCTCGACCGCGATCCTCAAAATTCCCCGGCCGCCCGACATTGCTCGGGCGGTTTTTTTGCGCCGGTGGGGGGATCGCCACGAGCCTGGAGGCCGCTACCCCTCTTGCCGGCCGCTTGACCGGTGCGGCCGAGCGAGCCTACACTGGTGGGTTTGCAGGACGCGAAAGTCGTTGGCCCCTTGCCCTTTACGGCCAATTCGGGCCAATCGCCGCAGCGGCGAACGATCGACGCGTTTTGGCGGCCTGCGGCGGGCAAATTGTTGCTCGGCTGGCGCCGGCCTGCACCTGATATGAGGGGATCCGTTCGGTGCCTGTTACTTGTGTCATCGGTTTGCAGTGGGGGGACGAGGCCAAAGGCAAGCTCGTCGACCTGCTGACCGAACAGCATGAAATCGTGGTCCGGTATCAAGGGGGCAGCAATGCCGGCCATACCGTCGTCCGCGACGGCCAAACATTCAAGCTTTCGCTCATTCCCAGCGGCATTCTGACTCCCGGCGTCGAATGCGTGGTGACTGGCGGCGTGGTGATCAACCCGGCCAGCATCCTGCAAGAGATCGACATGCTGGCCGGCCGCGGGATCCAGGTCTCGTCGCATTTGCTGCTCAGCGACCGGGCCCACGTGATTTTCCCCTGGCACATCGCCGAGGACCGAGCGCTCGATAAAAGCTGCTCCAGCGGCGAAAACATCGGCACCACCATGCGCGGCATCGGCCCCTGCTACAGCGACAAGGTGGGCCGCTCGCTGGCCGTCCGGCTGGGAGACATGTACCGCGACGATTTCCGCCAGCGGATCGAGCATATCGTGGCGGCCAAGAACCGCTCGTTGGCCAGCCTGAACGGCAAAGCCGACCATACGGCTCTCGACGCGCGGGCGGTGTTCGACGAATACACGGGCTATGCCGCCCGGCTCAAGCCCTACGTGGCCGACACGACCGCCCATCTGCTCGACGCGGTCGAGTCCGGCCGGCGGTTGCTGTTCGAGGGCGCCCAGGGAGCGCTGCTCGACATCGATCACGGCACTTTCCCGTTCGTCACCAGCAGCAACAGCTCGGGGGCGGGCGTTTCCAGCGGATCCGGGGTGCCCGGCCGTTGGATCACGCGAATGATCGGCGTGATCAAAGCCTATTCGACCCGCGTGGGAGGTGGGCCCTTTCCGACCGAATTGGACAACGCCATCGGGCAGCACATCCGCGACCGGGGCAACGAATATGGCACGGTCACGCGGCGACCGCGGCGCTGCGGCTGGTTCGACGCGGTGGCCGCCCGCTATACGGCTCGGCTGAGCGGTGTGGACTCGCTCGCCGTCATGCTGCTGGACGTGCTCGACGAAATGGATTCGATCAGCATCTGCACGGCCTACGAAATCGACGGCCGGCGGGTGACGCAGTTTCCCAGCCATGCCGAAGACTTGCGCCGGGCCCAACCGGTGCTCGAGACCGTGCCCGGCTGGAAGCAGGACCTGACCGGAGTTCGCCACCTGGCCGACTTGCCGGCTGCGGCCCGGGCTTATTTGAACCGGCTGAGCGAATTGATGCGGTTGCCGGTCGAAGTGGTGTCGGTGGGCCCGGATCGCGCCAGACGATTTTCTCGCCGGATAGCCGCCTGGCGCCGGCGGCCCGGCCAAGCTGAAAAAAGCGAGCGGGGAGCGATTGCCGTGTCCGATACCGCCCTGACTGCGAAAACGCTGGCCGCGAAATCCGCGGGCGAGGCGGCAGGCGCCGGAAAAATGCCTTCGGCCTCGGAGAGTTTCGACGTGCCGCTGGCGGCCCGGCCGCGGCACATCGCCATCATCATGGACGGCAACGGCCGCTGGGCGCAGCGGCAAGGCTTGCCCCGGATCGAAGGTCACCGCCGCGGCGTGGCCAGCGTGCGGCGCACGACCGAAGAGTGTGCCCGGCTCGACATCCAGCAGCTCACGCTGTACTGCCTGTCGAGCGAAAATTGGAAGCGGCCGCGGCATGAGCTCGATTTTCTGATGCACTTGCTCGAACAGTACATGATCGAGGAGCGGACCACGATCATGGAGCAGAACATCTCGGTCAACGTAATCGGCCGCCGCGACGACATTCCCGACGCCGTCCAGCGCGAGATGAACAAGACCATCGACCTGAGCGCCGGCAACCGCGGCATGCGGCTGTGCCTGGCCATCAACTACGGCGGGCGCGGCGAACTGGTCGATGGCGTGCGGCGGATCGCCCAGCAAGTGCAGAGCGGCCAGCTCGAGCCGGAGGACGTGACCGAGGCGACGATCAGCGGAGCCTTGTATACGGCCGGCATGCCCGACCCGGACTTGCTCATCCGCACCGCGGGAGAGATGCGGCTGAGCAACTTTCTGCTCTGGCAGATCAGCTACGCCGAGATTTGGGTAACGGGACATCTGTGGCCCGAATTCAACGAAGCCGATCTGCACCAGGCCATTCGCGACTATTCGTTGCGCGACCGGCGCTTCGGTGGATTGAGCCAGTAGGAGACGCTCTTGCTCCGCTGGCGATTGATGCTGGGAATCGGGCTGATTGCGACCCTGGCCGGACTTTGCTGGCTGGACCTGGGCCTGCCGGGCGTGGCCCTGGGGCCGCTGTCGCTGCTGGTGGCCCTGTTGGCCTCCGGCGAAATACTCTGGCTGCTGGGCAGTGCCGGCATCGCGGCCCGGCCGGCCGTGGTTTACGCCGGCAATCTATCGATTGTGGCCGCCAGCTGGGTGCCGGTGTGGTTTGCCGAGGCGGGCTGGCCGGCGGGACTGGCCGCGCCGGCGCTGGCCTTCGTCCTCTGGCTGCTCGTGGCCTTCGCGATCGAGATTTTTGCTTATCGCCGGCCGGGCGGGGTCACCGCGCGGCTGGCGGCCACGATGTTCGCCCTGGCTTACGTCGGCCTGTTGACGAGCTTTCTGGTGCTGCTCCGCACGCTGCCTCAGCAAAGCGCCGCCGGGCTGCTGGCCCTGCTATCGCTGATCGTCGTGGTGAAGCTGGACGACATCGGAGCGTACACCGTTGGACGCCTCGTGGGCCGGCACAAGATGGCGCCATACTTGAGCCCGGGCAAGACCATCGAAGGGGCGGTGGGAGGACTGGTGTTTGCCGCCCTGGGCGCGTGGTTCGTGTTTGCCTGGTTGGCGCCGCGCCTGTTGGCAGGCCACGTGGCGGTCGGGGCCACGCGCTGGCTGACATTCGGCGTGGTCGTGGGCGCAAGCGGCATGCTCGGCGACCTGGCCGAGTCGCTGCTCAAACGCGACCTGGGACGAAAGGATTCAAGCGCCTGGCTGCCGGGCTTTGGGGGCGTCCTGGACATCGTCGACTCCATGCTTTGGGCCGCCCCGGTGGCCTACGCGTTCTGGCTGCTGGGTTGGATCGGCGGCGTACCGCTCCATTAGCGTGCGTCAACTAAAGCGGACGCTGGGCAGCTATTTGCAATCCGAGCATCTTGTGTAAGGGGCTGCAGCGAAAGCAGTTGCGTCCGGATCGTGGCAGCGGCGCTGCGGCCGCCGGGGGATCGGGTATATTTAATACTGCCATCCCAAGCGCAGCGCGAGCGGCCCAATTCCCGAGCGGCCGCATTTTGATGTCCGAATCCACGTTACCGGTTCCCGATTCCAAAACGCTGCTGGCGCTGTTTGGAACGCGGGACCAGCATTTGCGCCAGATTCGGCAATCGCTCGGCGTTTCGATCTCCAGTCGCGACGATCGAATCCTGATTGCCGGCGAAGAACAATCGGTCCGGCAGGCGACCGAGGTGCTGGGCCAGCTCCAGGCGCTGGCAGGTCGTCAGGGCTCGCTCACGCCCGACCAGGTGACCGACGCCATTGCCGGGGTGACCGGCCAACCGACATTCGATCAGGCGACGATCGTCGAGTTGCATCACGCGGGGCGCTCGATCCGGCCGCGCACCTCCGGCCAGGCGCGGTTCGTCGAAGCGATCATGAATCACGACCTGGTGTTCTGCACCGGGCCGGCCGGCACGGGCAAGACGTACCTGGCAGTCGCCATGGCCGTGCAAGCGATGAAGCAGGAAGTGATCCGCAAGATCGTGCTGGTGCGGCCGGCCGTCGAAGCGGGCGAAAGCCTGGGCTTTTTGCCCGGCGACCTGCAAGCCAAAATCAATCCGTATTTGCGGCCACTGCTCGACGCGCTGCGCGAGATGATGGACTACGACCAGATCAAGCGCTATACGGAGCAGGACCTGATCGAGATGATTCCGCTGGCCTATATGCGCGGCCGCACGCTGAACGAGGCCTTCGTGATTCTGGACGAGGCCCAGAACACGACCGTGGCCCAGATGAAAATGTTTTTGACCCGCATGGGCCTGGGCACAAAAATGGTCGTCTCCGGCGACACGACGCAGATCGACTTGCCGGCCCATGCCCGCAGCGGCCTGATCGATGCGACGACGCGGTTGCAAGGAATCGATGGCTTTTGCCACGTGACGCTCAACAACTCGGACATTGTGCGTCACCGGCTGGTGCAGGATATCGTCCGCGCCTACGAAGAGGAGCCGAAGCGGCGCCGCTGACGACACGGTAAGTGTGGAGCATCCGGCGGTTGGCGCCGCCCAGAAGAGGCCATGAGCAATTCCATTCGCAAGCGCACGCGGTCGGAGCGCGTCGCCGCGCTCGATCTGCCGCCCGGCTTGCTGGAAAGAACCTGGGAATACCTGCAGCGGGCCGACGTGATCGTCCGGCTCGTGCTGCTGGTGCTTACGGCGCTGGTGCTCTGGCTGATCACCGGCGGCTGGGCGCCGCCCCTGTCGTATCGCACGGATTTTACGCCGCTGCGCAATATCGTGGCCCGGGTGTCGTTCAAGATGCCCGATCCGCTCCGCACCAGCGAAGCCAAGGAGCGCGCCCGGCGTGAAGCCCGATCGGTCTTCGAGCAGGATAAGGGCTCCCTGGTGCAGCTGCGGGCTGGGCTGCAAAACCAGATCGAACGCGTGCTCAAGGTGCAAAATCTGGCCGAACTGGAAGACGGCGTCTGGCAGGAATTCTTTGCGAACTCCAAGCCGGAAGACGGGCTCCGCCCGCGCGACGAAGAGGAGCAGCACTTCCAGAAGTTTCGCGAGGAACTGTCGGCTCCCGGCGCGCTGAAGAACCTGGAAAAAGCCGTCGCCGATGCGATGTTGCCCCTCGAGCAGCACGGTCTGCTCAAGGAGCTGCCGCAGGAGCAGAAGGACCGCAATCAAAAGGAAATCGTGGTCTATCCCAAGGGCTCGCCCGCGGAAGGGCATCCGTTTGAGGTCGGCGACGTGCTGATCAAGGATGCCGAATCGCTGCGCCGCCGGCTGAAGGCGGCGATCCGCTCGCCCGAAGTGGCGGCCCGGGTGTTCGACTGGCTCAAGCCGCAACTGATTCCCACGCTGTCGCTCGACAACGACGAGACCCGGCGGGAGCGCGACAAGGCCGAAAACCGCGTCGAGGAAAAGTTCACCACTTTTGCGCCGGGCGACTTGATTGCCGCCGAGGGCAAACCGCTCGATGCCAAGACGATGGAAGTGCTGCGTTTGGAGCACGAGACGCTGGTGGGCAACCTGTCGGCGGTCCAGCGGCTGTGCTACTCGCTGGCGACGCTGGGCATGTTTGTCGCCCTCTCCACGCTCTGCGGCGTGTATGTGCTCTGCTACGAGCGCCGGCTGATCGAAAACATGCGGCAATACGTCATTTTCCTGATTCTGGTGATCGCCGCCGTGGCGCTGGCCAAGTTCGCCGCTCGCGACAATCTGCGGGCAGAACTGATCCCGCTGCTCTTGTTCGGCATGACGATCTCGATCGCCTATCACCAGGAGTCGGCGCTGTTGTTCTCGGCGGCGCTGGCCCTGGTCGTGGTGGTGGCGATCGGGCAGGGCTTGAACGAATTCGTCATCCTCACGGCGGCGGTGGCCACGGCCATCCTGCTGGTCGGACCGATTCGCAGCCGCTGGAAGTTGATTTACGTCGGTGTTTGCGTGGGCCTGGTGGCGCTGCTCACGACCATCGGCGTCGACACGCTGGCCGAGCAGCCGTTCTATCAGGTGGCCATGCCCGACGCCCTGCGATTCGGCCTGTGGTCGTTGTTTGCGGCCATTTTGATGAGCGGTGGATTGCTCCCCTGCGTCGAGCGGCTGTTCGGCGTGCAGACCGATTTGAGTTTGCTGGAACTTGCGGACATCTCGCACCCGCTGCTGCAAGAGCTGGTTCGCCGCGCGCCGGGCACCTATAACCACTCGATCAACGTGGCTTCGATCGCCGAGGCTGCCGCCGAAAGCATTGGCGCCCGGGGGCTGCTGGTTCGCGTGGGGGCGTATTTTCACGACATCGGCAAGATGCTCAAGCCCGGCTACTTCGTCGAGAATCAGGGGCAGGACGGCAGCCGCCACGATTCGCTCGTGCCGGCCATGAGCACGCTGATTATCATTGCCCACATCAAAGACGGCGCGGACCTGGCCCGGCAGCACCATCTGCCCGAGTCGATCATCGATTTTATCCAGCAGCATCACGGCACCACGCTGGTGGAGTATTTCTTCCATCGGGCCAGCGAGCGGTGCGAGGCCGACCCCGACAGCGGCGAAGTCGACGAAAGCGCATTTCGCTATCCGGGGCCCAAGCCCCAATCCAAAGAAGCCGCCGTGTTGATGCTGGCCGACTCCGTCGAAGGCGCCAGCCGGGCGCTGGTCGAACCGACCCCGGCCCGAATCGAAAGCCTGGTCCATGAGCTCGCCATGAAGCGCTTGCTCGACGGCCAGTTCGACCAGTGCGGCCTCACGCTGCGGGAGCTGGCCACCGTCGAAGACAGCCTGGTCAAAAGCCTGACGGCTGTGTACCACGGTCGCGTCAAGTATCCCGATCAGCGCACGGCCTAGCGGAGCGTCGGCGATGATTCACGTGCATGTCGCCGACGAGCAGTCGGCGCTCGAGATCGATCACCAGCGCCTCATCTCGGCCGTGGAGCGGATCCTGCAGGACGCGGATATTCGCCAGGCGGAAGTCAGCCTGGCGATCGTCGACGATCCGACCATCCACCGGCTGAATCGCGAATACCTGGAGCACGATTATCCCACCGACGTGCTCAGCTTTCTGCTGGACCGCGAAGGCGACCGGTTGGAAGGCGAAGTGATCGCTAGCACTGACACCGCCATCGAGTCGGCCGGCCGGTTCGGCTGGCGCCCCGCCGACGAACTATTGCTGTACGTCATCCACGGCACGCTGCACCTGGTGGGCTACGACGATCTGTCTCCCGAACCGCTGGCCGCGATGCGCGAAGCCGAGCGGGGCTATTTGAGTCAGTTCGGGCTTCAGCCGCGCTACTGAGCGGTAAGCGCCGGCAAGGCCCCACGGCGCATTCGGCAAGCCCCGCCCGCGGCGCATCCGGCAGACAACGCCCGCTGCCCTTGAATTCGACGTCGCCGCAGCTTTGGGACATTGGGCCATGGGGGGCGTGGACAATTGTGCCGGACAAGCGGAGTATGAATGTGGCCGCCGGGGCACGGCGCGCCCCCCGCTTGGCCAGACCCTGACGAACCCCGCAAACTGCCTGCATCCCTCTTATGTCGAGCGAAAAAGCTAGCGCCCTCGTGTTGCGGGTGACCGAATTCAGCGAAACCAGCAGCATTGTCACGCTGTTTACGCGCGAATTTGGCAAAGTGCGCGGGCTGGCCAAGGGAGCTCGGCGGCCCAAGGGGGCCTTCGAGTCTGCCCTTGACCTGCTTGCCCTGTGTCGAATAGTGTTCCTCCGCAAATCATCCGATTCCCTGGACTTGTTGACCGAAGCCAAATTGGAGCGGCGATTCCGGCCGCCTCCGGGCAACCTTGCTGCGCTGTACGCAGGTTACTACGTGGCCGAGCTACTCAACGAACTGACGGACGTCGGGGATCCGCATCCCGATCTGTTCGACGCGGCGGACCGCGCCTTGGCGGCGCTCGGCCAGGCCGCGCCGGTACGGCCGCTGGTGCTGCGCTTCGAGCTGGCGGCGCTGCGGATCCTGGGGCATTTGCCCGCGCTCGACGGCTGTGCCGAATGCGGTGCGAGTGTGGCCACGACCGGCCGCGTGCCGTTCGGATTGTTGTCCGGCGGCGTGCTGTGCTCGCGGTGCCGGGCGGGCAAGAAACAGGTCGTTTCGGTCAGCGGTCGAGTGCTCGAGGTGCTACGTCATTTTGCCGCCACAGGTCCTGACGCGGCGGTCGAGGAAACCATCGACCCGGCAGTTCACGGCGAGCTGCGCGGAGTCTTGAATCACTACTGGACCCATCTGGTCGGCCATCCGTTGCAAATGCACCAATACCTCGGAGCGACCAACGGCTGATGACCCGTCCACTACCGAAGTGCTGCGCCGGATGGATCCTGCTCGCTTGCGTGACAGGGTTCGTGGCCGGCTGCGCATCGTTTCGCAACAAGCCGGCAGCGGCGACGGCCCAGCCCGCCGCGACTCCCGAACAGCAAGCCTGGTTCGACGCCAACCGCGACCAGGCGAAGTACGTACCGGGCAAGGGCTATTCGGTTCCCGGCGCCGAAGGCTACTTCGACGACCAGGGCCGGCCGATCGATCCGGCGTTGTTTGCGAAGCGAGGGCCGGTCAAGGAGTCGGACGATCCCGATCCCGGCTGGTGGAATTCGGCGCCCAAGCGGTTCAATTCCAACTTCAAGAAGTTGATCGGCAAGGGCCCGGACGATGGGGTCGCCAAGGCATCTTATTCGGAAGGGGAGGCCCTCTTCCGGCAGGCTCAGTACAAGGAAGCGGCCGCCAAATTCAAGACGGCTTACGAGCGCGGCCCGGACCTGGCGCAGGAAGAGGACGCCATGTTCAAAGCCGCGGAGAGCTTTTTCTTTGCCGACTTGTACTCCAAGGCCGACGACGGCTATGCGCGGCTGGTCAAGAAGTACGCCACGACGCAGTACTTGGACCGGGTCGTGGCTCGGCGGTTTGCCATTGCTCGCTACTGGGAGCAATGCGATATGGCCCGGCACCATTTTGCCCTGACCCCGAATATGCGCGACAAAACGCGGCCCATGTTCGACACGCGCGGGCACTCGCTCCGCGTTTACGACCGCGTGCGGCTCGACGATCCGACCGGTCCGTTGGCCGACGACAGCGTGATGGCCAGCGCCAATTATCACTTTCGCTTGGCGCATTACGAGGACGCCGACTACTACTACACGCTCTTGCGTCACGAGTATCCCAAGAGCGAGCACCAATACGTAGCGCACGTGCTGGGGCTGCAATCCAAGCTGCGCCGCTACGAAGGGCCCGACTACGACGTGCAGCCGCTCGACGATGCCGACGAAGTCGCCGCCCAATTGCTGGCCCAGTTCTCGCGCGAATTGGGCGACGAGCAGGAGCGGGCCGTCGAAGCCCGGGCCTGGATTCGCGCGGCCAAGGCGCAGCGCGAGTTCAACATTGCCGAATACTATTTCCGCGGCAAGTATTACGGCGCTTCCAAGATCTACTACACCGCGGTCGCCGACACGTATCCCGACACCAGGCTGGCCCAGGTGGCGCGCGAACGCATCGAAGAAGTCAAGGACAAGCCGCCCGCGCCGAAGAAACCCTTTGCCTGGCTGGATAAGGTCATTGCCCCGGCCGGAAACGGCTTGGGCACGACCGGATTCGCCACGTCCGGACTGCCGGCTGGCATGTCGCAGGCGCCCGTCGGTATCGGCACGCTGGGCGGCATGGGCGGCGGCATGCCCGCGATCGGCCCGGGCTCGATGGGTGCGGGCACCTAGCAACGAGCGGGATCGGATTCTGCCATGTCGAATCGACATTGCCACCAGCGGCCCAGCAGTTTCGGCCGGCGAACGGCGCCGCTCGCGGCGCTCGTGCTGGCGGGTCTGTGCGCGGCAGTGGGCTGCGCGGGCTATCGCATGGGGACGGCGGCCCAGTTTCCGCCCGATATCGAAACCGTCTACGTGCCGGTGTTCGAGTCGGACAGCTTTCGCCGCGGGCTGGCCGAGCGGCTGACCGAAATCGTGATCAAGGATATCGAATCCCGCACGCCGTACAAAGTCGTCAGTTCGCCCGATGCCGACAGCGTGCTTACCGGCAAGATCGTCAACGACACCAAGCGCGTCGTGGCCGAAGACCGCTACGATCAGCCGCGCTTGACACAACTGAATTTCATCGTGCGCGTGGGTTGGGTTAATCGGAAAGGGGACCTGGTTTCGCAGGCCGGAGACGTCCCCGTGCCGGCTCAACTGATCGAGCTCAGCCAGGGCGCCGAACTTATTCCCGAGTTCGGCGAATCGACCGCCACCCAGCAGCAAGAGGCCCTGGTCCGGCTGGGTCGCCAGATCGTGGGACTGATGGAAAATCCGTGGTAAGCTGCTCGCATGAGCGATGCCCCGGGTGACAGTCTCGCAGAGCGATTCCCCCACCGCGCCACGCACTGGCGGCTGCGATCCCAAGTGCTGCAGCTGGGGCGGCGGCCGCTCGTGATGGGCATCGTCAACGTTACGCCCGACAGCTTTTCCGACGGCGGCACGTTTCTCGACACGCAGGCGGCGGTGGACCAGGCTTTGCGCTTGGCGGCCGAGGGAGCCGACCTGATCGACGTCGGCGGGGAGAGCACGCGTCCCTATTCGGATCCGGTCGAAGCCTCCGTCGAGCTAGCCCGGGTGGTTCCCGTGCTCTCGAAGCTGCAGGGCAGGCTGACGGTTCCGCTGTCGATCGACACGACGAAGTCTGCGGTCGGCCGCGCGGCCATTGCCGCCGGCGCCGAGATCATCAACGACATTTCCGGATTCTCGGCCGATCCGGCCATGCGTGCCCTGGCGGTCGAAACCGGAGTCGGCGTCTGCGCCATGCACATGCAAGGCACGCCCCAGACCATGCAAGACCAGCCGAACTACACGGACGTGGTCGCCGAGGTGGCCGAGTATCTCCGCGGCCGGCGCGATGCGCTCCTGGCCGCGGGAATCGCCTCCGATCGGATCGCGCTGGACCCGGGCATCGGCTTCGGCAAGACCCACGAGCACAACCTGGCCTTGCTGGCCGCCTGTGGTCGGCTGCACGCCCTCGGCTGCCCGATCCTGGTGGGGCACTCGCGCAAAGGATTCATTGGCAAGGTCATTGGCGACAAAACGGCGGATCGCACGGCCGGCACGATCGGGGCCGCCCTGGCCTTGGCGCGGGCGGGCGTGCAGATCCTGCGCGTGCACGACGTGGCCGCGGTGCGCCAGGCCTTGCTGCTGTTCGAGGCCTGCGGCGGGCTGGGCCCTTCCACGGCCGCCGGAGCGGACGGAAAATAATCCGCCGGGGACGTCGCGCCGCCCCGCAGGGCGTACAATTGCTGCGCATGCCCAGCCGGCATTCAAAGCACTTTTGGCCCCCGAGGCAGTCGATTGATGGAAACCGACGATTACTCTCCGCTGTATTTGCAAGGCATCGAATACTTCAACGCCTGCGACTTCTTCGAAAGCCACGAAGTTTGGGAGGAGCTGTGGGCCAACTACCAGGGATCTTCGCGGAAGTTCTACCAGGGATTGATTCAGGTGGCTGTGGCGCTGCACCACTTTGGCAACGGCAACATCCGCGGCGCAAAGAAACTGTATCACAGCAGCCGGGCCTACCTCGAGCCCTACCGGCCGCTGCACATGGGCCTGGACCTGGAGCGGTTCCTGGCCCAGTTTGCCGACTGCTTTGCCGTCGTGTTGGCCAATACCGAAGAATTTCCGCAGATCGAAATCGATCCTGAACGGATTCCGGAAATCCACCTCGATTCTGCCGGCCCGAGCGAAGCATCCTGATGCCAGAATTCGGCGACCTGACGTTCGACCCCAAGCAGTTCTCCGGCGTGGCGAAGCTGTTCCCGCTGCCGAACCTGGTAATGTTTCCCCACGTGATGCAACCGCTGCACGTTTTCGAGCCGCGCTACCGGCAGATGGTCGAGCAGGCGATGGCCGCCGATCGACTGATCGCCCTGGCCGGATTGGCCCCTGGCTGGGAAAAGGATTACGACGGCCGGCCGCCCCTGCGGCGCGTGGCCTGCCTGACGCGGATCACCAATTGCCAGCCCCTCGGGGATGGGCGATTCAATATCCTGGTGTTCGGGCTGCGGAGGGTCGAGATTGTCTCTGAGTTGCCCCCCAAGCACCTGTTTCGCGAAGCCAAGGTGCGGCTGATGGGCGATGAATATCTGCCGGCCGCGGCCGCCGCTCGACCGGCACTGCAGCACGACCTGATCGAGGCCTTTCGCAAAGTCGTGCCCGGCATGGGGGGCGCGGGCGAACCGCTGCACGATTTGTTTTCCGGCAATTTGGCCCTGGGCGTCCTGACCGACATCATCGCCTACACGCTGGACTTGGACCTGGAATTCAAGCAAAAGCTGCTCGAAGAGTCGGCCATCGATGCCCGAGCAGGCCTGCTCCTGGCCCGGTTGTCGCACAGCACGCCCGAGGTGAGGCCGGCTTTTCCGCCGGATTTCAGCAGCAACTAAGCCGGGCAGATGCCGCCAATAGCGGACCGGCCGGCTGAGGCTGCCGCGTGCGCGTCCCGACGCGCCAATCGACGCCTGCGCGAGCGCCGAGCGAAAGGGGATTAATCGTCCCAGCTGCTCAGTACGGCGTCCGTCGCCTGGGTCTGACGCAGGCGGTTGTTTGTCGCCGCCGGCAAGCCGGCACCGGGCATGGTTTGACTCGATGTCGACGAAGCCGCCAGGCTTGCCGCCGGCGTGGGCGAGATGGCGCCGTTCGAGCCGACCGTGGCGACGACCGCCGCACCTGGGGCGCAGGCCAGCGTGAATGCCACCGGGCCGGTGTCGACCGTGGTCGTCGTGGCCACAGGAGCACCTGTCGACGTGCTGGTGCCGGGCGAAGATATTGACGGCGCAGCGACCGCTGCCGAGGCCACGGCCGGCGAGGCCACGGCCGAAGAAGCGGCAGCGCTGGTTTCGGCATTCAGCTCATTGATGATGTCCAAGGCGTCGATCGGCGAGAGCACGCCCGTATTGGTCACGTCCAGATAGTCGTGGGCCGTGATAGGCGGAGTGCCGAGCGCGGCGGGACCCTGCGAATTCAGCGCGTTGATCACGATCAGCGCGTCGAGCGCCGTGACCGTGCCGTCACCGTTCACGTCCAGCGGGTTGGATGAATTGTGCCAGCTGACGATCGGCGTGGGTGCGGGCGCCGCTGCGGCGTTGACGATTGCGGTCGAAACGCTCACATTCGGATCGGTGCCCGACACGACCAGCAGCGAGGCCGGTCCCTGGCTCAGGTCGTAGCTCAGGTTCGTTTGCGTCTGGCCGGCCGGAATGGTGGCCGTGGCCAGCGCCTGCATGGCGCCATTGTAGAGGGTGAGCTGCGTCGAGCCCTGGCCGGAGCTATTGGCCGTCGCGCTGAATGTGCCCGACGTCGAGCCGCCGAGGGCAAAATAGACCGAACCCGCGGACAGATTCAGATTGATGACCTGCGGCGTCGACGAGGCAAAGAACGCCCGGCGACCATAGTACGCGGCTACGTATTGCGCCTTGAGCCCCAGTTCGCCGAAGTTGAAACCCGTGGCCGCTTGTCCGGCAGCCAGATTCATGTTCGAGAACTGGTCCTGCGTCACGGTGGCCGGCACGTTGCCCGGGGTGTCCTTGCCATCGACGAAATAAATGGTCGGTGATTCGGTCAGCGAGTAGGTTCCGGCGGGCAGGATGGTTTGGCCGACTTGTTCGCTGAAGCTGTAGCTGCCGTCGGCGCCGGTCGTGGTGGTGAGCGAGAACGTGACCGGTCCGTTGGTCTTGGTCAGGGTGATGGTGACGCCCTGGATGCCGATCTCGCCGGCATCCTGCACGCCGTTGTTGTTGCTGTCGACGTAGACCACACCCGAGAACGTGACCGGCGCACCGACGCGCAGCTGCAAGGTGGCCACGTTCGACGTCAGGCCGAGCGCGTCCTTCACCGTGTAGGTCAGTTCGTCCGCGCCTGTGAAGCCGGCGTTGGGCGTGTACGTGATCGTGCCGTTGGCGTTGGCCACTGCCGTGCCGTTTTGCGGGCCAGTGACAATCGTCACCGAGCTGGGCACCAAGGTCGAGTCGTAGTCGACGTCGTTGGCCAGCACATTTGCCGTGACGGGGGTGTTCTCGGCCGTGCCGGCGACGTCGTTGCCCGCCACCGGGGCCTTGGGCACGAAGGTGATCGTGATCGTCACCAGGCCGGGCTTCGAGGTCACGCCGTTCGTGTCGGTGATCGTGTACTTGAACGTGTCGGTGCCGGAGTAGTTGAAGGCCGGCGAATAAAGCACGTTGCCCGTCGAGGGATCGACGCTGACCACGCCGTGGGCCGGTTGAGTGGTGACCGTCACCGACGAGGGAATGATCGTGGCGCCGGATGGATCCGTGTCGTTCGCCAGCACGTCGATCGTGACCGGGGTTTCTTCCAGCGTGGTTGCCGAATCGGGGTTCGCGATCGGCGGCTGGTGAACGTTGATCGTCACCGTGGCCACGTTGGAAACCGCGCCGTGGGTCGTGGCGACCGTGTAAGTGAAGATGTCCTGGCCCGAGAAGCCGTTGTTCGGCGTGTAGGTGACGACGCCCGTCGTGGTGTTGACCACGGCCGTGCCGTCGGCCGGGTTGCTCTTGATTTTGACGGTTCCCGGCGCAATGTCGTTGTTCTGGTCGGTGTCGTTGGCCAAAACGTTGACGGCCACCGGCGTGTTGGGGTTCGTCTGGGCCGTGTCGTTCTTGGCCACCGGCGGATAATCGACGAACGTCACGGTGATCGAGATCGTGCCGACGTTCGAAATGGTGCCGTTGCTGTCGCGGACCGTGTATTGGATCGTGTCGGGGCCGACGTAATTCACGTTGGGCGTGTAGGTGATGTCGCCGGTCGTGGTGTCGATCGTGGCCGTGCCGTTGGTGGGCTTCGTTACGATCACGACCGAGCCGGGCACCAGGGTCGCGGCGGTGGCCGTGTCATTGGCCAATTCGTCGATCGTGACCGGCGTGTTTTCGGGCGTGGTCACCGTGTCGGGATTGGCCACCGGCGGGGCCGGAACGACGTGCAACGTCACCGTGGCCACGTTGGAAACCGCCCCGGCATTGTCGGCCACCGTGTACTTGAAGCTGTCGGCGCCCAGGTAACCGCTGTTCGGCGTGTAGGTGACGGCGCCGGTCGTGGAGTTGATGTTGAGCGAGCCGTTCGTGGGAGCCGAAGTGATCACCACGCTGGTCGGCACGATCGTGTCGTTCTGGTCCGTGTCGTTGGCCAGGATGTTCAGCACCGTCGGCGTGTCTTCGGGCACGTTGAACGTGTCGTTGACCGCCACCGGCGGCGTAATCACCTGGAGGACGTCCACCGTCACGGTGGCGACATTCGACGTCAGGCCGTCGTAATCCGTCGCCTTGTAAGTGAACGTGTCGACGCCGTAAAATTTGGGATTGGGCGTGTAGGTAATCACGCCGGTCGTCTTGTTGACCGATGCTTTGCCGTCGGTCGGCTGGGTCTGCACGGCGACCGTGTTCGGCAGAATGATGCCGTCGTCGGTGATATCGTTGAGCACCGGGATTTGGACCGCCGACCCTTCGTTCGTCGAGACGGTCACGTCCGCTGCCACGGGGGCCACCGGCGTGTAGGCCGCCAGGGTCATCGTGAGCGTATAGGGGCCCTGGGTCGACTCGTTCGCGCCCGGTCCGGTCGACGCATCGAAGGGGTTCGAGGGGAAGGCCGACGCCCCGGCCGGCCCGGCGACAATTTCGCCTTGCAGGTATTGCCCGACCGCCACGTAATAGTATCCGCCCGTGGTGGGCGTGTATTGCAGGTAGCTATCGAGCGTGTAGGGCGTGTTGAACGGGCTGTCGTCGTCGCCGTCCAGATAGTTGCCGTTCGAATCGAATACGCCCACGATCGAATCGAGCCCGCTGCCGTTGCTCTGGGCATTGATCTCGATCGTCAACAGCTGGTTGGAGTGGATGAAGACTTTGTAGAAATCGAAGTCGCCAGTGGTCGTGGCGTACTGGCCGGTGCCGATGTTGGAATTGGCCGTGACAGTCTGTCCGGCAGTGAGCACCGAGGTGGTATCGGTAGCCAGCGTGATCGAGCCGTCGGGCTTATGGACGGAGACGCTGCCGTCGAGCATGCAGCGATCTTCCAGCGGCTGAAAGATCAGCTGCCGCGCCAAGCTACCCGTTAAACTGGCACCAGCCCGGTCGGCCGAAACGAGGGACGCTGCCCCGCCCAAGCGATTTCGCCGCATGGAGATAGATTCCTGAGGAGGGAATTCCTTCACTTTACATTTATGCTAACTACGGTCACGGATTGAAGCAATAAAACGCCGGAAAAAAGGGACCCGGGTCCCCCCCGGCTGGCTGCACGAAGAGACGGCCCACCGCAATTTCGCCCAGCGTGCACGGCGGCGAAATAAAAAGTGGGAGCCGATCCAGACCGAAGTCTGAACCGGCTCCCCCTGGGTAATTTGATTCAGCGGCAGCGAACTGCCAGCCGTGTTCGTCGCGATCCTACCAGCGATACTCGAGGCCGAAGTTCAAGCCTTGGGCCCAGTAGCTCGTGTCGCTGAAGGCGAACGCCGGTCGGGCCGCGCCAACGAGTGTTCCACCGTTGAGCTGAGTCGGATTGACCGTCGTGTCGATGGCCGCGCCCGACCGCTGCGCTTGATTCAGCCAGATGAACGTGTACCCGGTCACGAAGCGCCAGTTCTGCGTCAGGTCGTAGCGCAGATTGAGTTGCACTTCCGGCAAGACGCCGAACTGATTGCGGGTATACGTGCCGATGTTCGACGGCTGGGTGAGGAAACCACCGGGCGTGGTCACCGAGGTGCCCAGCGTGGTAATGGTGTTGATGCCGTTGATCGTGACGCGCTCGTTGACGTTGCCGAACGCGACCTTCCACAGCGTGGACATCGACAACCGCCCGGCCAGCTTCTTTTGCAGCAGGAAGCCAAACTCGCCGCCGTTGAAGATATTGCGGGCCCCGAACACGTCCTGGCTGGTGAACGTCGTGGGGGCCAGCAGTCCGCCCTGCGTGGTGAAGTTGTCATTGATCGAAACGCTGTCGTCGGCCCGGAAGAAGCGGTAACCGGCCACCAGGTCGAGCCGCCACTCGCTGGTAAAGTCGATCCACAGCAGGTGCTTGAGCAGCGCGCCGGCCGACTGCAGGTTAGCCGTGCTGCGAATATCGACGCCGCCGTTCAGATTGACCAGCGTGCCGTTGAGGTTGTAATTCGGAAAGGCCACCAGGGCACTGTCCTGGGCGCCAGTTTGCGTGTTGTAGAACGGCCGGGCCAGGATCGTATCGCCGACCCCGGTAGTGAAATTCGAGCTTTGCGAGTAGCTGGTGCCACCCTGCCCCAGGGCCAGGTAGTGGCCTTCGACCGCCCAGAATTCGCCGTCGACCAGGTTGTAGCCGAAATTGATCCGGGCACCGCCCCGCATGAAGGTGTCGATCCGCTGGTCGCCGAACAAGGTCGAAGTGCCCGGCTGTCCGAGCACGCCGGCCGCGGTCTGGGCCGTGCCCAGCGGGCTGGTGGTCAACAGCGTTGGCACGGGATTGCCTCGGGTCCACCAGGTGAGGGCGTCGATGCTGCCATAAAACCGATGATGGGCATGCACATCGCACCACAGATCGGTGTTGATCGGACCGCAAAGCTTGCGCAGCAGGCACACGTCCCAGGGCTCGTCGCCATTGCAACCGTCCGGGCAATCGCCCGATTGCTGCATAGCCGCAGGATCGGCGCTGGCTTGCGCGTTGTAAGGAGCCGGGGCCGCCATGCCAGGCGCGTAACCCTGCGTCAGCATGATGCCGGGAGGCGCCTGAGGCGGCAGGGACGGATCGCCGTAGATATTGGCAACCGGCCGGTTAAACGCCGCGTATGGCACCATGCCTGGCGGATAGGGGCTAGCCTGCGGCATCGGCATAGCCGAGTTGGCTGCCAAAGGCTGTGGCGCGGCGGTCGCGTCGTCGGCGACCCACGTTCCTTCAGCCGCTGGCGCTGGGACCGCAGCCGAAGCCGGGCGAACCGATCCGTCTATGATCGTCTTGACTCCGGCAGGCGGAGCGAGGGTGATCGGCGCGGCCGGCGGAAGGCCGGGGCCGGGCACCACGATCTGGCACCAGCCTCGGCTCGTGTCGCCCGCTAGCAACGCTATGGCGATTGAGAATGCTCCAACAAATCTCACGGTCGTCCCCCCTCTTCAGGCACCGCTTGCTAAATCGATGGTCCGGAATGTACCACTTTGGGTATGTGTATCGATTCGACCGATTAAACCGGCAATTCCAAACAATCCAGATCAACCAGCAAGGTCAGCGCAGGCCGCCGGGGTCGTGCAACTTGCCTACTCTCAGGGCGGCGGGCAGCCTTGCGGCACATCGCGCTCGAGAACTTGAGCCCAAGCTGAATTGAATCAGCAAGTTTGCGCGGTAAAGTAAGGCATGCTGGCGGCCATTCGAGCTTGCTCAGTAGCTCGCAAGGCCTCTTAATTTTGTTGATTCCCGCATAGCAAAGGAGTTCCTCGAGTGGCCAAAACCACGGATAAGCCAGACGAAAGCGCCGCGCCGCCCGTCGCCCCCCCAGCCCCCGTCCCGTCCGCGCAGCCCACGCAGCCGCCCCAACTGGTCGTTGATACGTCCAAAGCCCACGCGGCGTATTCGAATTTCTGCCGCGTCACGGGCACACCGGAAGAACTGATTGTCGACTTCGGCTTGAATTCCCAGTCGATGGGCGTGCAGAGCGAGCCGATCGAGATCTCGCAGCGGATCGTGATCAATTTCTACACGGCCAAGCGCTTGTTGGCGGCCCTGCAAATGTCGCTGCAGCGGCACGAGGCCGCTTTCGGCGTCCTGGAAACCGACGTGCAAAAGCGGGTCCGCCCCGGCGTGCTGCGGGCGCCCGCCGCCGGCCGGTAGCACCCGGCCACAGCTCGAGTGCCTGCGGGCATTGGCATCTCCGTCGCAATCCGATTGAGTTCAGCCGCCCGTGCCTGTCGTTCAGGGCGCGGGCGGCTGTTTTCGTTTCTGCACCGTGTGCGATCGACGGCGCGCCGGCCGGGGGCTCGCCAGCACGTCTTCATTCCTCTCCCAGGCTGAAGGGCAGACACTGGTCGCTTCTCGGCCAGGCCGTCGCTGCCGCGCGGGGGGACGTGTTCCCGCACTTGGGCGCAGGAGCGGTCGGCCGGGCCGCCTGACCCGCAAGGTTTCTCGGCGGGGCAAGGTCCGATTGGGCCGGCTGTGCCGAATATGCGCGATTTAGTGGTTGGTAGGCGAAACTAAATCGAATTGACCTGCGTCTAACGGAATAAATGTCATAACACGACGGGGCAGCGTGTCGAGAATTGGGACTGGAGGACGGAGCGGCAAGGTCCTGGGGCAAGCCTGGCTGGCGTGCCAAAGCGCGGGCGGATTCTCGCCTTGCGCCGGCGAATCGGCCCTGTGCAGGGGCCGTTCAGCAAGCCATGAGCTCCCGTTTCGGCCGGTTGAAATGTCAAACCGGTTGGATTACGCTAAAAACTCAGGGCAGTATCCACTCATCCTTCTCGCCAGGGGCACAGCCCGGTCTTCCGCATTGACGCGGCCGGTCGGTTGCTGCCCGTAGGATCCTCACCCGGAATTAATCGCACCGATCAGGCTTTTGCGGCACGTGCGGCCCGTTTGCGGCCCGCGGCGACGAAACAGCCTGGTGCGATCGCAGGGATTCGCGTCCGCAACTGCCTCGCTTGACGTGATTTGCTTTGAGAGCGGCTCGAACCCTAGGAAACCCAGTCGAGATCCAAAAAGATGCACCGCCACCGGAGTAGCGCCACCAAACCGGCAGCCCCGAAACCCGCCTTCGGCAAAACGGACAAGTCCAGCAGTCGACGCTCGAAATGGAGCTGTTTCGAGCAACTCGAAGCGCGCGCATGTTGTCGGGCAGTCCCTGGCAGAACACGGCGAACGTGCTGAATGTCATGGGCGGCACCGGCCCCGCGACTCCGCTCGACGCACTGGCGATCATCAATGACCTGAACAAGAACGGGTCCCACCCGCTCACGCCCCTGGCCAGCGATTCAGCCAGCAGCAGTGGTTCGGTCTCGCCGCAGGGGAGCAGCACGCAATCCGCTACGCCTTTATTTGAAGACGTTCTCGGCACCGGAGAAGTTACTCCGCTCGATGCGCTGAAGATCATCAACGCGCTGGGCGGGGGCGGCGACCAGGTGCAAGTGATGCTGGTGGCCACCGACATGAACGGCGTGCCGCTGGCCTCGGTGCCGGTGGGCTCGCAGTTTCAGATCGAGGCGTTCGTTACCGACATCAGCGGCAACGCAGTGCCGATCGTCGGCACGGCGCTGGCGCAGGGCGGCGTGTTCGAAGCCGAAATCGACGCCAGCTACAACACGGCTTTCGCCAGCATCGATCCGAATGCTACGGTCACATTTGGCTCGAATTACGTCAACAGCCAGGTGTCCGACCTGTCGACGCCGGGGCAAATCATCGGCACCGGAGCGTTCGCCGGCCTGAATGCGCTTGGCCCGGGCAACATCCTGCTCTGGAGCATTCCGGTCACGGCCACGGCGGTCGGCAGCGAGACCTTTACGCCCAGCGCGGGCACGGGAAGCGGCAACGAAATTGCCCTGTATGGCAACGACACCCCGATTCCCAGCAACGAAGTCGACTTCGTGCCGGCGACGGTCAACGTCGTGGCCGCCACGGCGCCATTGCTCTCGATCAATTCCGTCTCGGTTGCCCGGCCCACCTCGGGCACAACGAACGAGATCTTCACCGTCACGCTGGCCAACCCCAGCTCCACGCAGACGACGACCGTCAATTACACCACGCAAGACGGCTTGCCTGTCCCGGGGGCAACCTACTCCGACGGCAACGCCGTGGCCGGCACCGACTATCAGACGACCAGCGGCACCTTGACCTTCGCGCCGAACGTGACGACGCAGAATATCACGGTCAAAGTGATCGGCAGCACGGCCTACAACCCCAGCCCGACCTACACCGTCGACCTGAGCAATGCGGTGAATGCGTCGATCGCCGAGGCCCAGGGGACCGGTACGATCACCAGCACGAATGCCAAGCCGACCTTGGCCATCAACAGCGTGGCGGTTGCGCGGCCCGCCTCGGGTACGGCCAATGCCGTGTTTACGGTCACGCTCACCGGCCCGACCGAGCTGTACACCGCCGTCAATTTCTCCACGGCCGACAACACTGCGACCAACGGCGTCGACTATACGGCGACCAGCGGCCAGCTGGTCTTCCCGGCCGGAACGACCAGCGAACAGGTCACCGTGCCGATCATCGGCAGCACGGCGTACAACCCGAACCCCACGTTCAAGGTGAACCTGAAGACGCCGACGAACGCCACCGTGACGACGTCGGTGGGCGTCGGCACGCTGACCAATTCGAATCCGGCGCCGACCTTGGCCATCAACAGCCCCGCGCCGATTCAGCCGCCCGGTTCGGGCACGGCCGACGACGTGTTCACCGTCACGCTCACCGGGGCCACGGAACTGACGACAACCGTCAATTACGCCACCGCCGACGGCACGGCCCACGCCGGCACCGATTACAACTCCACAAACGGCACGCTGACGTTTGCGCCTGGTGTCACGAGCCAGAACGTTACCGTGGCCGTGCTTCCCGACAGCAGCTTGCAGGGGAGCGTCAACTTCCAAGTGAATCTGACTTCGCCCGTCAACTCCACGATCACCACGGCGCAGGGCATCGGCACGATCGGAACGCCCGCGCCCACGCTGTCGATCAACACCCCGACGGCCATCGTTCGGCCCACTTCGGGAACGGTCAACGACATCTTCACGGTGACGCTGGCCAACCCGAGCAGCACACAGGCCACGACCGTCAATTTCGCCACGGCCAACGGCACGGCCATCGCGGGCACCGATTACACGTCCACGAGCGGCACGCTCACTTTCCCCGCCAACGCGACCACCGAAAACATCACCGTGTCGGTCATCGGCAGCCTGGCCTATAACCCCTCGACGCAATTCACGGTCAATCTGAGCTCCCCTTCGACCGGCGCCCTGATCGGCACAGGCACCGGCACGGGCACAATCAACAGCTCGAACCCGGCGCCGACTGTGGCCATCAGCACCCCGGCGGCGCTGACTCGCCCCACGACGGGCACGGCCAACTACGTCTTCACCGTTACGTTGACCGGTCCCACGGAACTCTCAGCCACGGTCAACTACGCGACGCAGAACGGCACGGCTATTGCCGGCACCGACTACACGTCCACGAGCGGAACCCTCACGTTCCCGGCCGGGATTACGACCGAGAACATCACGGTGCCCGTCATCGGCTTCGCGACCCCGGTCGGCAGCGTCAACTTCACCGTCAATCTGTCGACGCCCACGAATTCCTCGATCACCACGGCCTCGGCCACGGGCACGATCGTGACGCCCGCCGGCCCGACGCTGGCGATCAACAGCCCGGCCGCGGTCACCAAGCCGTCGGCGGGTAACACTGTCGACGACATCTTTACGGTCACGCTGGCCAACCCGAGCGGCACGCTGACCTCGACCGTCAACTTCGCCACGGCCAACGGCACCGCGATTGCCGGCCTCGATTACACATCCACGAGCGGCACGCTGACGTTTGCGCCCGGTACGACCACCGAGAATGTCACCGTTCCGGTGATCGGCAGCAACGCCTACAGCCCGACCACGACCTTCTCCGTGAATTTGTCGAGCCCGACCAACGCCGCGATCGTCACGGCCACGGGCACGGGCACGATTCTTTCGACCAATCCGGCTCCGACGCTGGCGATCAGCAGCGCCGCCCCGGTTTCGCGGCCGTCGGCCGGCAACACGGCGGACGCTTTCTTCACCGTCACGCTCACCGGCGCGACGGAAGCGCCCGCCACGGTCGCATTCGCCACGGCCAACGGCACGGCGATCGCCGGCACCGACTACACATCCACCAGCGGCACGCTCACCTTCGCAGTTGGCACCACGAGCGAAATCATCACGGTGCCGGTGATCGGCAGCAACGCCTACAACCCGAGTTCGACCTTTTCGGTGAACTTGAGCAGCCCGACCAACTCGACCATTACGACCGCGACGGGCACCGGCACGATCACCAGCACCAATCCGGCTCCGACGCTGGCCATCAACAGCGTCGCGATCAACCGGCCTGCCAGCGGCAACACGGCCAACGAAATCTTCACCGTCACGCTCACCGGCGCCACCGAACTGCCGGCCACGGTGCAATACGCCACGGCCGACAACACGGCTCATGCCGGCACCGATTACACGATGACCAGCGGCACGCTCACCTTCGCCGCCGGCACGACGACCGAAAACATCACCGTGCCGGTCATCGGCAGCAACGCCTTCAACACCAGCCTGACGTACAACGTCAATCTGTCGAACCCCACGAATTCGACGATCTCGACCGCCCAGGGCACCGGCACGATCAACAACGTGGCGCCCGCGCCCACGCTCTCCGTGAACAACCCCAGCGTGACCCGCCTCACCTCAGGAAACGTGAACGAGGTGTTCACCGTCACGCTCACCGGCGCGACCGCCCTGCCCGCGACGGTCAACTTCGCGACGGCCGACAACACCGCGGTCGCCGGGGTCGACTACACCATGACCAGCGGCACGCTGACGTTCGCCGCGGGAACGACCAGCGAGCAGGTCACCGTGCAGGTGCTGCCCAGCACTTCGTTTACCGGCACCCAGACGTACTTCCTCAACCTGTCGAGCCCGACAAACGCCCAACCGGCCACGGTGCAGGGCACCGGCACGATCCTGAGCGCCGTCTCCGCGCCGGGCTTTGCGATCACCGATCCGACGGTCACCAAGCCGGCCTCGGGCACGGTGAACGCGGTGTTCACCGTCACTTTGACGGGAGCCACCAACGCGACGTCGACCGTCCATTTTGCCACCGCCGACGGCACGGCGCACGCCCCCGGCGATTACATCGCCACGAGCGGCACGCTGACTTTCTCACCGGGCACGACCAGCGAAAACGTCACGGTGGCCGTCAACGGCAATTCGACCTTCAATCCGAACGAGACGTTTACCGTCAATCTGTCGAATCCGACCAACGCCGCGATCACCACGGCCTCGGCCACGGGCACGATTGTCAGCCCGCCGGTGGTTCCGGCCGTCTCGATCAACAGCGTGCAGCATTTCGTCGGCACCTCGCCGAACACCCCGACCAATTTCGTCTTCACCGTCAGCCTGTCTTCGGCGACCACGGCCACGGTTACCGTGCAGTTTGCCACGGCCGACGGCACGGCGACGGTCGCCAACAACAATTACGCTCCCACGAGCGGCACGCTGACCTTCAATCCCGGCACGACCAGCGAGAACGTCACCGTGCCGGTGTATGGCTACACGGGCGGCGCCACGTCGCTCAACTTCTTCGTCAACCTGACGAATCCAAGCAACGGGACGCTGGGCACCTCCCAGGGCGTCGGCACGGCCTTCGGGAATTTCCAGACGTCCAGCCTCAGCGGGGCCGAATTCATCGACGCCAACAGCAACGGCACGCTGGATAGCGGCGAATTGGCGATCGAAAGCGCCACCATCCAGCTCACCGGCACGGACGTGCTGAGCAACACGATCAACATGTCCACCACGACGGCGGCCAACGGATCGTACAGCTTCAGCAACCTGAACCCGGGCACCTACACGATCACCGCAGTCCAGAGCACGTACCTGACCGCCTTGAAAGCGGTCGTGGGCACCGAAGGGGGCAACGCCAGCGGCACCAACGCAATTCAGTTGACGATCGGCAGTGCCGGCGGCGTGACGGGCACCGGCAACAACTTCACCGAGAAGGGTTTCTCCACGGCCGGCATCTCGGAACGCGTGTTCCTGGCCTCGAAGTCGCTCAACGGCACCGTCAACCTCAACGATACCTCGCTGTTCCCGCCCGGCTCGGGCACGAGCGTCAGCTCGGCCGTGGCCAGTCCGGCCGTAGCATCGACGACGACGCCGGCGGTCAGTTCGGCCGTGGCCAGCCCCGCGGTAGTGACGGCGGCCGTTGCCAGTCCGGCAGTTGCCAGTCCGGCCGTGGCGAGCTCGACCAGCACCGCCAGCGTGGATGCGGCGTTCGCCGACCCGCAGCTCACGACGTCCGACTTGAGCGTCGGGGAACTGGGCTTTGCCACCTCGTCGAACGCCGGCAGCACCAGCGCCGTCGACGCGGTCCACAGCAGCGGGATCTGGCTGTTGGCCTGATCGGCCGGCGGCAACAAGTTGCCCTGGGCAGCTCGCGGCGGCATGGGGCGAAGTGCAGCGCGGGCCGCTGGGCACGCTCTCTGTCCGCTCCCGCGGCTAACGGCCGGCCAGGCCCGGCATCAGAATCGGCACTCGGCGCCCAGGCTGAGACCCTGCACCCACAAATCGCTGGAGAACAGGGTGTGGCCCGGGTTCGGCGGGGTGTTGCCCGTTCCGGTGCCTGGCGGCGGGAACTGGGCCGGGTTCAGATTGCGATCGATCTGATCGCTGGCCCGCAACACCTGCGTGACGAACATCAAGGTATAACCCGCCTTGATCCGCCAGATCGGACTGATTTGGTAATTCACGTTGGCGTTCAGCTCGGGAATCATGCTGAACAGGGTGCGGCCATAGCTGCCGCTATTGGAGCCGAGAGCCAGAAAGCCGCCGGTTTCGGTGACCGTCGGGGTTCCCGGCACGGTGACGGCGGTGGTGCCGCGGACGGTGACGCTTTCGGTGATTCCGCCGATGGCGAATTTGCCCGCGATGTCGAAGCCGAAGGGCCCATTGTCGCGCTGCCAGATCATGCCGAACTGGGCACCATTGAAGCTGTTCTTCGTACCGAACGTGTCATTGACGGCGAAGTTGGTTCCGGACGGCACGATCGTCCCGGTCAGGGCCGTCGAGCTGGTGTTCATGATCAGCGAGTCCGCAAAATTCAAATAGCGGTAGCCGACCAGGAAGTCGAAGCGGCTGAAGCGGGTCTTCGCCATCAGTTTGCGGAAGTTGACGTCGGCCCCCAGGAGCCGGAACTTCGTCGTGATCGAGGCGTTGCCCGAGTACAGGCCCGGATAGGAGATCAGGGCCGCGTCTTCGCCGGGCAGGGCCGTGTTGTAGAACGGCCGGGCGAGAATCGGCGAGCCGGCCGCCGAGCTAGTTGCAGTGTAGTTGTGGTAGGGCGTGGTCAGCATGAAGAAGCTGCCCTGGTAGCCGACCGTTTCGCAGTCGTCGCACCAGTAGCCCAGCGTGAACCGGCCGCCCGCGCGGGCTCCTCCGTTAACGTCGCTCGTGGGGTACAAGACGGTCGCCGCCGGAAGCACGCCGGCGGAGCTCGTCGGAGTGCCGGCTGGACTCGTGCTCAGGAGCGGCGGAGCCTGGGATCCGCGGACCCACCAGCCCAGCACTTCGGCCCGGCCCCAAAAGGCGCTCGCCCGCAGCCCGCACGATTGCATGCAGTCGTCGTCCAGAGCTCCGCTGTAGTCGCCGCAGGTGGCGCAGCCGGCCATGTCAGCCGGGGGAGCAAACGCTCCGCGATTGCCCGGAGCGCTCGACTCCATCGGCGAGTTTGCAGCGTCGGGATCGTCCGAGGCACCGGCCTGGTAGCCCATGCGCCCGAGCGGCCCGAAGTAGCTCGATTCTTGGGCGGCCAGCAAGCCGGGCACGCCCAGAATCCATAGGGCAACGAAGAAGCCGTAACGCTGCATGATCCTTTTCCCCCCCAGGAAATTAATCGCATGCGGTCGGTATGCCGGCCGGGGCCGACAAACGACAATCCGCGAGCCCCAATCCGGCTCTGTGTGTTTTGTCGGTAAGAACGGAAGTACCAGTTGAAACGAACTTGCCAGATGTGCCTGCTTTTACTCGGGAAGCGCTTGTAACGATCATGCCGGCAAGGCCTGTCCGGTCGCCGCGGCACCAGCGGCGTGCCCAGGCTGGCAAGCCGGACTGGACCAGCCGCCAGGGAAGCTGCCAGCGTCGACGGGCGATGCTGTCGGGCCGCGCAAGCCACACAGGCGAAATGCCGCTAGCGGCGAGGGGGCAACGGATGCTGCCTGGCAGGATTGCTAGCAGTCCGGCCTGCTGGCCCGAAAGCTGGCTAGCCCTGGGGAAAATGCCGCTCGACGATGTCGCGGAACTCGGCGGGCGTCGAAACGTGCGACACCTGCGTGCGGAACTCGCGGGCCCCGGGCCGTCCCTGCGCGTAGCAGCAGGCATACTTGCGCATCAGCACCGTCCCCTTCGATTCGCCAAACCGCTGGCACACCAGCTGGTAGTGGTGCAAGAGCAGGGTTCGCTCTTGGGCCGGCGTCGGATCGGGCGGAACCGGCTCGCCACGCAGGGCCGCTTGCACCTGGCTGAACAGCCAGGGCTTGTTCAACGCTGCGCGGGCGATCATCACGCCATCGACCGGGTAGCGCCGCAGGGCATTCACCACGGCCGCCGGGGTGCTCAGGTCGCCATTGCCGATAAGCGGAATCCGCCGCAAGTAAGGCTTGATTTCGGCAATCCGGTCCCAATCGGCCGAGCCCTTGAAGAAATCCTGCGCCGTTCGCCCATGCACCGTTAGCGCCGCGGCCCCTGCCTCTTCAACCACCTGCGCCACCTCGATCGCATTGATGGAGCTGCGGGAGCAGCCCAGGCGAATCTTGGCCGTGACCGGCACGGGGTCGCAGGCCGCCACCACCCGCCGGATGATCGCTTCCATCCGTTCGGGAAAGCGCAATAGATAGGAGCCGCTGTGGGCTTTTTCCACCACGTCCCGGACCGGGCAGCCGAAATTGATGTCGACCACGCTGACTTTGAACTCGTGGGCCAGTTTCGCTCCCACGGCTGCCAGCGTGGCCGGGTCGTTGTCCCAGATCTGGACCGCCAGCGGACGAGGTTCTTCTTTCACGCCCCAGAGCCGATCGGGCAGTTCGTGCTCGACCTCTTCCAGCCAGAGGAAGCCCTTGGCGTGCACCATTTCCGTGGTTTGCAGGCCGGCCCCGCCAAACTCGCGGACGATCTGGCGGAAGGCAAAGTTCGTGAATCCTGCCATCGGTGCTTGCAACACCGGCGGATCGACGGTCAGCGGGCCGATCCGCAGGGGCGCTGCCCGGGGCAAGGACTCGGCAACTTCGGCAATCGACATGCGCTACAGCCCGACGGACGAAAGGCGACTCGAGAACGCTTCCTGCTGCCCCATTCTTGGCAATCCGGGGCGTTCGTTCAAGCCGCTGCTGGCAGCGCACCGCGCCCGAATTGGGTCGGGTTTTTCGTTGTCCAGCCGTCTGCTGCACCCGCTGAGCGCGCCGCGGCCGATGGTTTCGTCAGACGGGGTTGGGCAATTGGCTGGAAAGCAGCAGCGACGTCAATTCGCCGAGAAACGTCGCGATTACGGCCACGTATAGAATCCCGGTGGCGCTTTGCGTGTTCGGAATCCGCAGTGTTTTGGCCGCCATGACGGTCAGCAGCGCCGCTCCGATCAGTCCCGACAGCCAACGCAGGGCCAAAAACAGCGTCTGTTCCATGCCGGGCCAGCCCGCCTGCTGAATGTCGAGGGCCAGGCCGATCGCCGAGACGATGGTGCGCAGCACGATCGCCAGGCCCATCAGCCGGAGCAATCGCTCCAAAGGTTCCAGCGCCATCGTGGGCGTGTTGAGATACCAGTGACCCAGGAACATCGCGGCGATCGTCAGGCCGAGCACCAACCCGCTCGTGGGCGGGGTCAGAATGGCGAGGATCTTTGTCGCCGGCGCGGCATCGTAAGCGGGCGGGGCCGCCAGCCAGGCTCCGATCAGCGTGACGACCGCGATCGTTGCCAGCACCGGCACGCCCAATCGCGGCTTTTCATAGAGCCAGCAGACGGCGCCTACGTAGCTCAAGACGGCCGCGGCGACCGGCAGGGCCAGGGCCAGGCGGCCGCCTGAGCCCGCGGCCGCGAGCGCCGCCAGGACATTCAGGCCGAGCAGAACGTACAGGTGGTTGCGATAGTAACCGCTGGTCACCTGCCTGGCAGGCGTCACGGCCATGCCCAGCGCAAGTCCAAAAGACATGCGGTAAATGAACTGGACGAGCAGGGAGACGCCGGTCACCTTCGGCCGCCATAGATCAGGTTCATGATTTCCGAACGGCTCGAGAGGTTCGAGCGGAACAACCCCTTCATGGCCGACGTCACGCACAGGCTGCCGGGCTTGCGAATGCCCCGGATCGTCATGCAGGTGTGCGTGGCCTCGATGACCACGGCCACTCCTTTGGCCTCGAGTTCTTCTTCGAGCAGGTTGGCGATGGTTTCGGTCATGCGTTCCTGGACTTGCGGCCGACGCGCCACGCCTTCGACCACCCGGGCCAGCTTGCTCAGCCCCAGAACCCGTCCGTGCGGCACGTAGCCGATATGCGCCACGCCCATGAACGGCAGCATGTGGTGTTCGCACATGCTGTTGAAGCTGATGTCCCGAACCAGCACGACCTCGTCGTACTTCTCGGTGAAGAATTTGCGCAAGTGCTGCCGCGGGTCTTCGCTCAGGCCGCTGAATAGTTCGGCGTACATGCGGGCGACCCGGGCCGGTGTTTCCCGCAAACCTTCGCGGTCGGGGTCTTCTCCGACGGCGGCCAGGATCTCGCGGACGGCCCGCTCGATGCGCGGCCGGTCGACCGGCGAGGCAGTAGGGGCGTTTGCAGCGTCGTTTTCGCCGGCCAGACTGCCCTGGTCGTGCTGTGCGGGTTCGGAAGGGGACATGCAGATAACCAGAGTCAACAGGTGCTATTGATACCGAGATTTCAAACGGGCCGTCGGTGCGACGTCAAACGTCCGCGTTTCCGGGGCTTCCGGTGATCGCCGCTGGCCCATTCGCTGGCTACGACTCAATAAGCAGACTAACGGATCATAGCCCACTGGGCCCGGCGCCAGCAAGGACGTGGCCGCCGGGCGCCACGGTGCGGCCGCGCGTCGTGCGCTGCCGTGGCGCTGGGTCGAATCGCCTGGGCGCCAAGAGCGTAGCGCTCGCCGGCATTGGCCGCGGGGCAGGCTCAAGCGGCGGCGCGATATCCCCACGCGCCGCAAGCGCGCCGCGTCAGATCACCATTCCGGCCAAGGCCCACGTCTCGTCACTGGCCAGGGCCAGATCGGTGGCGTTGGCTTTTGAACCGGCCGAGGTTGAACTGGCGAACAGGTTTCCGCGGCCCAGCGTCCCGTTGCTGGAGGTGCTGGCCGCACTGCTGACGGACGGCGCCGCGGTGAAAAGGGCCGGGCTGACGGCCGGAGTCGTGCTGGTCGTGGGCAGCGGCGAAGCCACGGCCGAAACGACGGCCGAGCTGGTGTTCGGGATCACGGTGCCCGTCGCCGTATTGACCAGCAGGATGGCGCCCACGGGCTTCGATAGCTTGACCAGGAACGTTTCCGACTGCGTCAGCGAACTGTCGGCCCGCACCGCCACGGTGACGAACTCGGTCGTGGTGCCGGGGGAGAAGGTCAGGGTGCCGCTGGTCGCGACGAAATCATTCACCGGCAGCGTGCCGGCCGCCGTGGTGTAGGACACCGTGGCAGGCAGTCCGCTCGCCGCGGCAAGCGTCACCGGGAAAACCGCGTTGACCGTGCCCGTCGCCGGAGCGATCACGTTCGTATTGGCGATCGACATGTTCGGCGGCGGATTGTTGTTCAGGATGGTTCCCGTGCCGAACGTGGGCGTATTCAGGAACGCATTGGTCGGATTGCTCAGCTGGAGCGTAAAGGTTTCGCTCGGGCCATACAGGGTGCTGGGCAGCACCGGCACGGTGACGTTTTCGGTGGTCGCACCGGCGGCAAAGGTCAGGATGCCGGTCTCGGGCGTGTAGTCCATACCCGCCACGGCCGTTGCGTCGGCCGTCGTGTAGGCGACCGTAACGGCACTCTTCAGCGGAGCGGAGAGGACGACGCTGAACACCATCGGCACGGTCACCGTGCCGCTCCGCGTGACCGACGCATTGCTCGCGGTCAGCGACTCCGTGATCTTCAGCGATACGTCCGGGTTGGAGCCGCTGATTTCGAGGAAGTACGGCGTGCCGGTCGTGCCATTGCCGATCAGCACCGAGCCCGCGGTTTCGCTCGTCGAGGTGGCGATAACCTGCAGGTTGTTGTTGTACAGCGTCATCGTGGCCGTGCCCTGCGTGCTGTCGAACAGAGCTTCGAACTTGCGGGCGTTTTGCCAGCCGTTGTCGAACGAAACCCAGACGGCGCCTTGCGTCAGGTTCATGTTCTGCGTGCCTTGCGGCAGGCCGATGAAACCGGTGGTTTCGGTCGAAGCCAGGAACGTGCGGCGATTGTCGAACGCGGCCACGAACTGGGCCCGCAAGCCCAGCTCGGCGAAATTCACGTTGGTCAGCGATTGCCCCGCTTGCAGCACTTCGTTCAGGTATTCGTCGCTCGTGGGATTGCCGGCCACGAAGAAGCCCGGCTGCGTCTCGATCACGTTGTACGTGCCGGCGGGCAGGCCCAGGAAGCTGTACGATCCGTCGGCGGCGGTCAAGGTAGTGGCGGTGTAGACGGGCTTGCCGCCGGCATTCAGGGCCGTGCTGTTGACGGTGATCATGACCCCTTGGATGCCGATTTCGCCGGCGTCTTTGACGCCGTTGCCGTTCGTGTCCACGTACACGAAGCCGGAGATCCCCGAGGGTTGCACGAAGGTGATCGTGCCAGTGGCCGACGTGTTGATGAGGGAAACGTTCGTCGGGTTCGTCAGGTTCAAAGTGAACGTCAGACTGCCGACCTGCGTCAACGTGGCGATCGTGGGCACAGTGATCATGCCGGAAGTCTGTCCGGCTGGAATCGTCAGCACGCCGGTCGTCGCAGTGTAATTGGTGCCGGCCTTGGCGGTGCCGTCGGCCGTGGCGTACTGGATCGTGATCGGAAAACCGCTGGCCTGAGACAGCGTGACCGTGAACTGCACCGGCGAGCCTTCGGGCGCCGTGGCACCGGCAATGCTGGCCGTGGGGGCCGGATTGTTGTATTCGATCGTTCCCGTTCCCGGGCTGGTGCCGATCGTGCCGTTGACCGGGTTCGTCAGATTGACCAGGAACGTCTTGTTCGGCGAATCCTCGGTCGAGCCCAGAATCTGGACCGTGACGTTCTCGGTCTGGGTGGTCGTGCCCGCCGGGAAGGTCAAAGTGCCGCTTGTGGAGGTGTAATCGGTTCCGGCGATGGCGGTGCCGTTTTGCGTGGAGAACTGGACCGTGGCCGCAGCGCCGTTGGGCACGATCCGCGTGACGGTGAACACGAACGTGGTGCCCGCCGGCGTGTCGAGCTGGGTCACATTGTTGATCGAGAACGAGTTGTTGCCCACGTCGACGGAGTTGCTGTTGACGTATTCGACCTGGGTGACCGGCACGGGCGTGTTCTGGCCGAACAGCAGCACATCGTGGGCCGGATGGATCTGCGCCGGCAGGGCCGTGAACTGCAGCAGGCCGCTGCCGCTGGCGACCATCGGCACGGTAAACAGCAGTTGCTGGTTCGGACCCAGCGGCGTATTGCCTGGAGAAGATTCAAAGGCGCCGATTTCGCTGAACAGTCCCGGTTGGGAAATGTCCCCCGACTCGACGTTGCTGTAGTTGGTCGCATACTGCACGGGACCGGTCGGCGAGGCCAGATTCGACGGATAGGTAACGTTCAAATAGGCCGCCGCAACGCCCATATCGGCCGGGGGAATGCTGGTCCGCAAATCCTGGACGAACGCCTCGACGTCGAAGGCCTCGCCGGCCGAAAGCGGCGTGGTAATCGGCATCAGCGTAACGGGATCGACGACCTCCAGGCTGATCGAAGCCAGGTCATTGGCCGTGCTGCCCGAGTTTTCGATCGTGGCCGTCGCCTGGCTGGTGGCGATGATCGCGTTGACCGGATTGCTCAGGTTCAAATAGAAGATCTGGTCGGCGTGCGGAGTCGCGTTGCCGTTGACCAGCACGGTCACGTTTTCGCTGGTCGCGCCGGCCGCGAACGTCAGCGTGCCACTGGTCGACTCGTAGTCGGTCGGCGCCATCGCGGTGCCATCGGCCGTGGCGTACTGGACGGTTACCTGCTGGCGCTGGCGATCGGCAAGATCACCGTGAACACGGCGTCGGTCTGGCCCGAGGCAGGCTGCACGACGGTAATGTCGCCGACGGTCAGTCCGTTGACATTGGGGTTCTCGATCGTGCCGATGCCTTGGCTTCGGGCGATCTCGACGCCCCCCGTGGGACTCGACAGGTTGACGAGGAAAGTCTTGTTCGGTGCGTAGACCGACTGCCCAAACACCGGGACGGTGATGGCCTGTTGGGTGATGCCGGGGGCAAATGTCAGATTGCCCGACTGTGCGACATAGTCGGTGCCAGCGATGGCCGTTTGATTGGCCGTGGCATAGCCCACCGTGACCTGGTCGGGGGCGGCGCCGGTGAGCGTGACGTCGAACACGAAATCCGTGATGCCGGAAGTGCCGATCACTTGCGTGACGTCGTCGATCGTGAGCGCGGGGGGCGAGATCGTGGCAATGCCCTGTCCGTCCAGGATCGAGGCCCCGCCGGTCGGATTCGACAGGTTCAGGTAGAAGTTCGTGGCCGGTTGCGGAGTGACGTCGCCGTTGACCGTCACCGTGACGTTTTCGGAGACCACGCCCGCGGCAAAGGTCAACGTGCCGCTCGTGGGCACGTAGGCGCCGGAGACCGCCGTTGCGGTGCCGTCGGCGGTGGCGAAGTTGACGGTCGACTGCACGGCGAGCGGCGAACCGAGCGAGACTGTGAACACGGCCGTCGTGGTCGAGGTGCCCGGGAAAACCTCGGACACATTGACGTCGTTGACCGAATAGGCCATGGCCGCGGCGTTGTTGATGATCGATCCGGTCGCGACGCCGGCGCCGTTTTGGATCGTGGCGTTGGTCGGCGTCTTCAGGTTGAGCGTGAAGTTCACCGTGCCGGTGGTCGTGGTGTTGCCCAGAATGGGAACCGTGATCGTGCCGGTGGTGCTGCCGGGGGGAATCACCAATTGGCCGCTAGTGGAGGTGTAGTCGGTGCCGGCCACCGCCGTACCGTCCGTCGTGGCATAGTTGACCGCGGTGTACAGCTCGGTCGGACCGGTCAGGGTGACCGTAAAGACATCGTCGGTCGTGCCGGAAGTCGGCCGCGTGACGGCCGGCGGGCTGGCGATGCTCAGGACCGGTTTGGCATTCGTGCTGGTGATCGTGCCGGTGGCCTGCGACTCGGCGATCGAGGCGTTCACGGCCCCCGTCAGGTTGACCGTGTAGGTCATGCTGGGATTGTAGGCCAGGCTGCCGATGATCGGCACCGTGATTTGCGCGGTCGTCTGCCCTTGCAAAAACGTCAAGGTGCCGCTGGTGGCCTGGTAATCGGTGCCGGCGACCGCGTTGCCGTCGGAGTAAAGCGGGCCGGGCGTGGGCAGCCCGTCTTCGGTCATGTAGTTGACCGTCGTGCTTTGCGTCGCGCTGCCGTTGGCCAGGGTGACGGTGAAGATTTCGTTGGTTGTTCCCGAAGTCGGCCGGGCAATGGTGGCCGGCGCGATCGTGATCAAAGGCGCGGCGGCCGGCACGATCGTGACGCTGCCCGATTCGAAGTCGACCTGGTTGGAAGGAATCGGACTATTGTTGCCGTAGAGGGCGATCTCGTTGCTCGTCCCCGTGCCCGGGCTGGGCGTGAACGTTTCGGTGCCGACCGCCGTGGCCGTGACCGGAATGCTCCAGAGCTCGAACGGTCCCGGACCTAGCGCACTCAAACCGCCGAAGGCGCCCGTGCCGACGATTTGTCCGGGTGTCGACAAATCCGACTTCTGGCCGTTCGAGTAATTCGAGCCGAACGCAACCGTGGCATTGGGGTCGATGCTGGCCATCGAACTGTTGTACGCGGCGTTGATTTCCGCCTCGAAGACCCCGCCCGCGGCCTTGGCCGTGCCGACAATCGGCACCGCGTTGCCGCTGATGTCCGTGACCAGCGCCTCGATCTGAAACGTTGTGCCGACTGGCACCGAGGTGAGCGGCACGCCGTTCATGTCCGTGGCCACGAGCGTGACCTGCGCCTGGTCGTTACCGCCCAGGGCGTTGATGATCTTGAGCGCATCGAGCGGCGTGACGTTGCCGTCGTTGTTGGAGTCGAGGGCCAACGGCTGCCCGCCGGCGGATTGATTGGCCGGCCGAACGCCGCCCGGCGCGGCGGCATTGGAGCCCTGCGCGGCGCTGGAATTCAGATAATTGATGATCGCCAGCGCGTCGAGCGGCGTGACCTTGCCGTCGAGATTGACGTCCAGCGGATTGCTGGAGTCGTGCCAATCGCCGGTCAGGGCAGAGCCGCCGGTCGCGGTGGCGGCCAGCATCGAGCGGCGTTCGAGAGTTTCGAACAAGCTGACCCGGTTGCCGCCGAACCAGCGGTTGCGGCCGCGAACTGCCGAGCCCGCGCGAGCGTCCGTTGCGTTGTCTCATCATTGCCGAATGTCTCTGTGCGCTAGAAGCGTCGTGGAAGTGCAATTAGACCAGATAATCCGAGTCATCCGACCAGGCGTGCGAGGAAACCTGACTGTTGCCGGACGTCATGTCTGCCAGAGCCGTTTCGAGCTCCAAATCGTCGTCCCAGGAAGAAGCGAAGGCCGAATCGGAGGCCGCCGCGCTTGCCGCGCTGCCGCCGGCGGTCGCAGCGCCGGTGGTCGCAGTGCCGGAGGCCGAGCTGGTCGAGCTGGCCGGCGTGGCGCTCGAGCCGGCGCTGCCGGAGCTTACCGCCAGACTGGCCACGGCCGGAGCCGGTGTGGATGCCGCCAGAGCGAAGCCGACCTCGCTGACGACGCTCGCCGTGGGACTGGCCACCGCGGTCGTCACGACTGGAGCCGCGGGCGCGTCGGCCGGGGCTGCGCCTGTCGAGGCGACCGATGCGGCGGGTGCGCTGGCCGGGCTGGCGATGGCCGAAGCGATTGCCGCCTGGCTGTTCAAGTAGTTGATGATGATCAAGACGTCGATCGGCGTCAGCTGGCCGTCGCCGTTGACATCGTAATACGGCGGAGCTGTTGCCGGCAGCGGGAGCGGTCCGCTCATACCGGCGTTGATGGCATTGATGTCGATCAGCGCGTCGATCGGCGAAACGAAGCCGTCGGCGTTGACGTCCATCTTGTTGAGGGGGTTCTGCCAGGGGGAAGTTCCGGCCGCGGCCACCGTGATGGTGAAGCTGGTCGTGCCGCCCGAGTTGTTCGGTGCCAACGGGTTGCCGGCCAGGTCGGCCACGCCGCCGGACTTGTTGTTGATCGTGATCGTGTACGTGCCGGGCGTCCAAACGCCGGCCGCCGCGGTGAACCGGACAATGTCGTTCGTGGCGTCGTAGCTGTACAGGTAGTTCAGTGTCGGCTGCAGCGTGATCGTGTTGTTCGGGTTCTTGGGATCCGGACCGGTCAAGATGAACTGGCCGGACGACACGGTGGCCGGGTCGACGCCGGTTCCCGTTCCGTCCTGGAACTGTAGCGAGAACTGCGAGGGGAACTGCCCGATAATGGTCGCCGTGGTGGGCGACGACGGGCTGGCGGCCGGATTGTACAAAGCCGCGGTCGGATCGGTGAAATCGGCCCGATCGAGCGCACCGCGGTCGATGTAGACGTTCTGGCCCAAGCCGGGGGGCGACGAGACGCTGGGATCGTCGACGCGCAGCTGCCCCAATTCGTCGTAGGCCGGCGCGATGATCGGGGCCGCCGGAATTCCCAGCGGCGCATCGACCTGCACCATGGCCGGGCGGTCTTGCAGCGAGTTGAGCGAGCTGTCGATTGCCTTCGAGGTCTCGGCCAGATAAAAGTCGCCGTGCGCCGGATCGACAAACAGGGGATCGGCCGGCTGCAGCTGGATGGCAAACTGCTCGCCGCCGCCGATGCCGTTCGACGTGTTGTTCTGGTACAAATTCGCTTCCAGCACCGTCACGGGATTGGACACCGCGTCGGCCGTGATGGCCGTCGTGGTGTTGGCGATGATGTTGTTCATCAGCGTCGGGGCCGCTCCGGCCGAGACCGCAATGCCCACGCCGCTGGCCTGACCGCCGCCGTAAATGGTGTTGTTCACGATGTGCGAGAACAACGACGGCGCGGCGGCCTCGTTCGGAGTCTGGTCGCCGACCAGGTTGATGCCGACCTGGCCGCTGTTGGAGACGATGTCGTTCATGACCGTCACGCCGGTCACTAGACCGGTCGTGCTGACGCCGGACTCCGGCAAGGGAACGCCGGCCGCCACGGCGGCTCCGCCGGTGTTCAGCACCGGCAGCACCTTGGGCGAGCCCGGCACGGGGGCGCCGGTGGAGGTGCGGGCGCCAGCGGCGACCAGGATGCCATCCTGCTTCGCCGCGTTGATCGAGTCGTCCACGATCAGCGTGTAGCCCTGCAGCCGGGGCGTGTTGGTGTCGCCCATGTTGTCGAAGACGATTTCCTTGAGCGGCGCCGCTGCCCCGACCTGAACGGTCAGTTTATAACCGCCCTCGCTGCCGCCGTCGGTCCCCGAATTCGGATACGGATCGGTGATGTCGTACGTGCTGTTGGCCGACCCGCTGATGCCGATGTAGTAGACGTCGGTGCCGCCGGCCGGCGCCGTGTACGTAATCGTGCGATCGAGCGGGTTGCTGTCGCTCGTGGTGCTGGTCGAGGCGACGACGACGCCGGCACCGTTGAACAGCTGGACGAGCGTATTGGCTCCGCCGGTGGCGCTGGCCCCCAGGTTGATCGTAACGGTGTCGCCGGCATTGAGCTGGAGCTGGGCAAGGTCGACGTCGAACCCTTGGTCGGCAGCCAGCAGAGTGGGATTGTCGCCGATGGCGCCGGTGGCGCTCCAAATGCCCGGAGTGGCAGAGCTGAGGCCGGTCGGCACGGCAGTGAAGATCGAATCGTTGACTTCCGCCATGCTGCCCGTGGTCGTGGAGGTCGCGCCGCTGACGCTCTGGGCGTTGAACAAGTTGACGCGGGTGCTGGTCAGGTTGATCGGGTCGGCGTTGGCGGCCTGGACGTTGGCCGTGGTCTGACCGTTGATGGCCAATACCATCGCGTTGGCCACGCTGGCCGCGCTCATCGCGGCCGAATAGGTCACGCCCACAAAGCCGCTGGTCACGGTCTGGCCGGACGTGACAAACTCGAATGTCTGCGAATTGACCCCGTCGCTGACCGTGAACGTCGAGCCGTTGATGATTTGCGAGCCGGCGGGCGCAACCAACGTGAGCGACTGGTCCAGGCGGTCGGTGATGTCGAAGCTCTGCACCAAGGCAATGTCGGGCTTGCTCGCGGAAATGTTGACGCCGTAGATCGTCCCGCGGCGAATCTCGAGCTGGTAAGGTCCGACCAGCGATTGCTTGGGAGCATTCGGGTTCGGATTCACTGGCACCGTGTATTCGCTGGTGTCGGTGGTCGAGCCGGTCACCATTTCGCCGCGCCCGGCGAAACCGATCACGATGTCGTCGATGTAGGCGCCCTGGAGCGGGGGAGTTGCCTGGCCGCGGCCTGGGTTCGTCAGGCTGCCGTTCTTGTCACCCGGCAGCAGCGCGCCGCCGGCGGCGTGCTGCTCGGACACGGCGGCCGTGCTGAATGAGAACATCAGTTTCAGGTTCGAATCGCCGGCGAACTTGCCCAAATCGATCCGGGCTTGCCGCCAGGTCGAGGTATTGTCGAACAGCGGCTGGACCAGTTGGTTGGCCGCGTCGCTCGGCCGGTAATTGCTCAGTCCGCCACCGTCGCTGGAAATGTAACCCGGCAGTTCACCGGCCTGGTTCGTGGCGACTTCGGTCCAGGTGGTGACGCCGCCCGTGGTCACGCCGACATAGGCGCGCAACGAATCGACGCCGGCTTGGGCGCGGTCGTTGAGCAGGTAGGTGAAATACAGCGTCGGCTTGTCGAACGGCGAATACCCGGCCAGGCTGAACGAGTTCGAGATCGTTTCGCCCATCGCGCCGCCCGGTAAGGCGTACGTGTTGTAGAGCGCGGAATTCGTGGCGTAGTTGGCCGCATCGGGCTGGTTGTAGGTATTGATATGACCCGGGGAGCCCGCCGGAACCGGCGCGTCCAGGCCGAAGTACAGGCTCGTCCCGCCGCCAGCCGAGGAAGTGCGCGAGTTGTCCGGCGCCGCGTTGATGCCGTGACCGGCCGCGCCGCCCTGATCGGTGGTCGCGTGCCAGAGGTTGTAGTCGAGCGTGGAGAAAGCCAACCCGGTTGCGCCGGTCACGCCCGTGGAAACGGTGGACGCGGTGTTGTTGTTGAAAATCTTCTGCATCACGCCGTTCGTGTTGAAGGCGTACAGGTTGCCGGACGTGTCCGTGGCGAACAGATCGTTCGCGTAGGCGCCGCTGTTGACGTCGGGCGGCCCGGCCGTCAGGCCCGAGAAGGAAATCGCCTTGCCGCCGGACAGCGTCGGGTTGGCGACGAAGGTCAACGATGCTCCGGGGCCGGGATTGTTGATGATGAACAACCCGCCGCCGCTCGTGACGGCGTACAGTGTGCCGCCCATGAACGCCATGCCCGTGATGTCGCCGCCGCCGCCGCCGCTGCCGCTGACGGTGATGGGCGCGGTCGTGGTGATCGTGCCCGTGGTGTTTGCCAGCTGGACGATGTTGCCGGCCGCGACGGCGGTGGCGGCAAAACCGGGATAGGTGCTCACGGCGCCGTTGATCGCCGCGGCCAGCTTGGTAGCGATCGCCGAGCCACTGTCGCTGAACAAATAATTCACCGGAATATCGCCGGGAGTCAACGCGACCAGCGGATCCTGGACCATGCCGGGGCCGCCGGTCGGGACGGCGGGCGGAGTCAGCGTCAGATTGGTCGTACCCGGATTGGCTCCCAGGAAGTTGATGCGATCGTAGCCGAAGCCGATTTGCACGCCCGCGTCGTTGGACGAAACAAACGACTGGATGCTGGCGCCGATCTGGGCCGTCGTCTGGGCTTCGGTGAACGGGATGTCGATGTTGCCGGCCGTGACGCCGAAATTGCCGTCGATCGTGATTCCGGCCGAACCGGACGAGATGTTCGTGTCGCCCGACAGGTTGATGCGCGTTGGCGCGGCGCCGCCGGCCAGCGTGGCCGTGACGCCGATGCCGGCCGTGTTGATGGCCGTGGCCATGGCCGAGGCCATTTGCGTGGCCGTAAACGCCGGACCAAAGGCCACGCCGATGTTGCCCGGGTTCGTGATCGTGCTGCCCGGCGTGAGGAACTCGAACACGTAGGTCTGGGCGGCGCCGTTGGTGACGGTGAACGTGTCGTGATTGTTGAACGTCGTACCGGGGCCGGTGATGTTGAATACCTTGCCTTCGTCGAATTCGTACGTCTTGCCGTCGACCTCAAATGTCTGCCCGTCGCGAATGTCCTGTCCGCCGGCCGGATAGTCGATCGTGGCCGAAGGCCCGCTGAGGAACTCGAAATTCACGGTCGTCGGGCCGCCCGGAATCGTCACCGTTTCGCCGGCATTGACTTCCGGCACTCCGGTGGGGCCAGTGGCCACGGGCATGACCAGGTTGACGCCGGGGAGCAGTCCGACGGTTGTCGCATTGGTCGGCAGGGCAGGCTGCCCCGGATTGTTCTGCACCTGTCCGGTGTTGGGGTCCAACTGATAGATCAGATTGGTCGTCAGGTCGCCGGTGGCGCCGCCGTAGTAAGCGCCGGGCGGAATCTGGCCAACGGCGTACAGCGTGCGCGTCGTCCCGGTCTGGTTGTACGCCATGGCGGTGAACTGCACACCGGAGTTGTACGGGATGTAGTTCGGCGCGCCGGTGGAAGTGGTCGGCATCATTTGGTTGATCTGGTACGTGAGAATGCCGTCATTCTGCGTACTGATCGAGGCAGCGGTGCCGGTGTTCACTAGCGTGTAGTTGCCCGAGTTGGCGTCCGTCGTGCCCAGCGACAGGTCGTACAGCTCGCCGTCGTTGCGCATGACGACGTCGCCGACTGCGCTGGCCAACGTGCCCTGGTCGGTCACCAGGCCGCCGGTCGACGGATTGGTGGTGTAGAGATCGCTGGCATTCGGATTCGACTGCGAAGGTCCGGTAACGTAGAGGACCACATTGCTCAGCGTGTATGCGACGTCGTGCGAATCGACCTGGGCGGCCGAATTGCCGAAGATCACGTTTGCCGCCCCGGCGGTTCCCGACGGGGCCGCTGCCGTCGCGGTGGCACTCGTCGGATCGACCGTGATGTGGTCTTCGACCACGCGGTTGACCGAGTCGATCGGTTCGAGCCGGATGAGCGGATTCTCGGGCGCGGCGACGTAGGTTTGGTCAAGCTGTTGCGGCAGCTGGGCGGCCGAAGAGATGGCGATGTAATAGGTCTCGTTCGAGCCGGGCATCGCTGTGGGCAACTGTTGCGTGCCGATGAACGGATCGAGCACGCCCTCGGAGCCGGCGCCCAGGTTCTGCGTGTCGGCGCCCTGGTTGGGCGTCGGTTGGTCGTCGGTCACCGCCGAGTCGCGGCCGATCAGGATCAAATTGCCGTTCGAATCGTAGATGCCCATCGTCGTGTCGGCGCGGGTCAAGCCGTCGGCATAGTCCATGTCGAACATCGTCGGCCAGGTCTTGGTGGCGCTGGCGCCGGCGATGGCCTGGACCAGGTTGTAGTTCAACTCGAGCTTGTACCAATCGACCTGCGAAGCCGAATTGAGCGCGCCACCCACGGCCACCGAGGCCTGGTTGCTGGTAAGCAGGTTGCCCAGGTCCTGGGCGGTGGCAAACGAGCTATTGGCGGTGTTGGATTCCGACTCGCCCAGCAGCGGCGACAAATCCGGCTGGCCGATCACCGACACGCCGTTGGTCGAGTAATCCAGATTGGCAAACTGCACGACCGAGCCCGGGAATTGCACCTGCTGCTGCAAGCGGATCTGCAGCGTGTACAATCCCTCGGACTTGCCGCCGGCCAGGTTGTTCAAGTTGGCCGAATCGCTGCGGACGCGGACGTAATACGTGTTGTTCGTGCCGCCCGAGCCGGGCAGGACGACGCGCATGGCGGCGTCGTGCGGGTTGATCGAGTACGGATCGGTGATCGCCGGCCCGAGCTGACCCTGCGACATCGGCAGCGCGGTCCCGGTGTAGATCGGGTTGCCGTTGGCGTCGGTCGTTTCCGAGGCGATGACGGCGCCGTTGTTGTCGACCAGTTCGATCACCGAATTCAGCTGGGCCGAGGTGCGGTCGAGCTGCATCCAGACTTCGGTTCCGGCCTGCGCCGTGAAGCTGTAGACGTTGACGTCGCTGGCCTTCTGCAGCTCGCCATTGATTTCGAAGCCCAATCGCTGCACGTCGTTGCCGCTGACCTGGTTGGGGGCCAGGGCGCCAATATTCTGCGCGGTTTGCGGCGTGCTGTTCGGGTTCTGACCGACGATTCCCAGGTCGACCGCGTTGATCTCGGCCAGGTTAGTGTCGTTGCTATACGCGCCGATCGTGACGCCCTGCCAATCCCCGGGGCTCGCCTTACTGTTCGGGTTGTTGTTCGTGTCGTTGTCCGGATTTCCGCTGGGGTCGAAGCCGGCGCCAACCGTGCTGTCGTTCAGCGACGTCATGATGACGGGATGACCGGGCTGGCCGACGATCTGCATCGTGCCGCCGATGCGGTCGCTGATATCCAGCGGCGTGCCGTCGGCGGTGAAGCCGGCGTACTGGCCTTGGAGCTTGACCACCAGGCTTTGCGTGCTGCTGCTTTGCAGCCGCAGTCCGCTTTCGGTCTGCTGGTTGCCCACCTCGATCGCGTTTTCCACGACGTGGACGATGTCCGTATCGTCCCAGATCGACTGCGTGGTGAGCGCACCGCCGCGCACGACCATGCCGTTGATCGTGTTATTGGCCAGCTCGTTGAGCCGGACCAGCGGGCCGTAGTTGTTCGAGAATTGCGTGAACGCATTGGCCAGCCCGGTGCTGCGTCCCCAGTCGGGCACGACGTCGTTGTTCAGGGCGTTGACGTTGATGTTGATCGCCGGTCCGCCGTTGTTCTGGATGATGTTGTTCACGATGACCGGCTGGGCGCCGATCACGTAAATCACGGCCGCGGAGCTGGACTGGCGGCCGTTGCGGTTGCCGCCGCCGCCGCCGGCGTTGTCCTGCAAGGTGCTGTCGGCGATCCGCACGTCGGCCTGATAGACTTCGATCGGGTTCCAGGAGTCTTCCGAACCGCCTTCGATCGTGCTCTGGCCGCCGGCATACTGCAGGATCACGTAGTCCAGGCTGGCGCTCGTGGCCGGGCCGAAGTACAAGCCGGCCCAGTCCCCGGCATTGGGCGTCTGGCTGGCGTTGTTCGTCGTGGCGAACGTGCCGCCGGCGCCGTAGCTGGTGTCGAGCAGCGAAGTCAGGACGATCGGGTTGGCGGCCGTGCCTTCGGCGAGCAACTGCGAGCCGCTGGCGGCGACGGTCTCGATGCGCGCTCCGCCCAGCTTGACGACCACGCCCGGATCGATGACCAGGCTGCCGGCCACCTGTCCGACGCCGTTGACGACCCGCGGTCCGCCGCTGATCTGGGTGGTGGCGCCTTGCACAACCGAAGTGACGAGCGGTGCGGCGATTTCCAGATTTTCCGTCAGGACGTAGGTAATGTCGGTGTCGGCCAAGGTTGCCGGCACGGTCAACTGATCCAGGCTCGAACCCGCCTGCGTGCGGATCCGGATGAACATGCCGTTGATCGAATTGCCCTGCAAAATGTTGCCGTGGATCGACGGGCCGGTGCGGCCGTAGTCGGCGGTGTAGCCGGGGCCGGTCGGCAGGCCGGGGTTGTAGTCCGGATTGGCCGGCAGGTTGGGCGACGCGGCGAACGCCAGGTCGGCGAAGCTGTTCGGATCGGCCGACATAGCCGCGTCGGCACTGTCGAGAATTGTGTTGAACTGGATCGCGGGCTGCGAATCGACCAGGTGGATCGGATCGAACACCGACGAGGTCGAATTCACCACGACCTGGCCGCCGCCGTACTTGATCGTGGCCTCGTCGATGCTATCCAGGAAAATGCCGTTGGCCGCGTTGTCGGCGTCGGCTTCGTAGACGATGCCGCCCCAATCGCCCGGATTTGGCGTGTTCACCAGCGGATTGGTGACCGGTGCGATCGTCTGATCGTTGTAGGACGTGAAGACCACGTTTTGGGTGGGAGTGCCCAGGATCTGCAGCGAGCCCCCCGCCATGCTGATCCCTTGCGAGATCGTGCCGACCGTAATGTTGGCTTTGGCCAGCTTGAACACCGCCGTGCTGCCGGCGCCGCCGTTGTCGATGACGACGTTGACTCCCTTGGGGACCGCCATGGTCGTACCGTCGGAGAGCGCCTGATTCAGCACGTTGTAGCCGATGTTGTACGCGTATGCGTCGCTTGTCTGGGCCTTGGCATTGCCCACGATCCGCACGACGTCGCCCGAAGTGGTGGCGGCCAGGGCGGTGGCAATGTTGTTGTAGGGGTTCGTGATCGAACCGAGCGAACCGGTGCCCGTGTAGACCGGCCCGTTTTCCTTGTCCACGTAAATCGTGTTGGCCGGCGTCTGCACCTGGAACCAATAGTTGTAGGCGCCGCTGGCCGGCTGGCCGTTCGACAGTCCGTCGAAGGGTACGCCGTTGGGAAAGGCCGACGATGAGGCGCTGACCAGGCCCGAAACCGCATCGGGCTGGAAATTCAGCCGCAGATCGTACGCACCCTGACTGGTGCCGCCGGAGCCGCTTTCGGGCACGAGCGGGTTGTAGTTCGTGTTGCCGACGCTGGTCACGCCGACGTAATAGGTCCCGGCCGCCAGGTCCAATTGCACGAACGAGTCGGAGCCGAAATAGTTGTCGTTCGAGGCGATCTTGTTGCCGTTCGAGTCGAACACGGTCAGCACCGAGTCCAGCAGGCTGGCCTGGGACAGCCGCTCGGCGATCGTTTGCAGCGACACCGTCCCGGACTGGGCCAGCGTGAACTGGTACATGTTGATGTCGTTCGCATCCGGCTGCATCAGGAACTGGCCGTTGGCGATGTCGATGTCGCCGGGGAACACGGGCTCGGCAGCCGGCAGGCCGGGCACCGTGGTCAGTCCCGAGGCGCCGCCGCTCGATTCGGCGCCGCCGTTCATGATCGTCAGGGGCGGCGAGGCGTCGTCGTGCAGATAACCCAGCGCGTGGCCGATTTCGTGCATGGCGACGGTCATCCACGAACCGCCATACGCGCTGGCCGCGCCGCTCCAATTGTCGAACGAATTAACCAGCGCCAGTCCGCCCCCTTCGATGCCCGCCACCGCGCTGGGCGACAGCGTGGGCGCCACGGCCCGGGGATCGCCGGTGACGACGCCGATGTCGCCGCCCGAGGGCGTTAGTTCGAACTGCACGCCCAGGTACTTGGAATACAGGGCGAAAATCGCCTCGGCGTCTTGTTCCTGCTGGGCCGTAATCTGGTTGAACAGCGGAGCGCCGCTGATCGGGTCGTTGCCGTAGACCGTGGGAAATCCGTACGTGATCACGGGGATCGCCTGGCCGCCGGGACCGGCCCCGACGCTGTTCTCGATCGCCAGCGGAATGTCGCGGTGCCCCGGATCGAGCACATTGCCCGGGTTGTCGATGCCCGAGGCGCTGGCATTAGTGATTTGGGCCCCGGTCACGACCAGGCTCTGCAGGGTGCCGGTGGCCACGCCGCTGCCGAAGCTGCCCAGTGAATAGGCCGTCGTCAGCGTGTCGCCGGGGTAGGTCGCGGGGTTGGACGCCACGTTGATCGACGTGGGCGTGAGCGGCAGCGGGTCGTTGTTGCCGATCCGCAGCCGGTAGGAAGCCGAGTTGCTCACTTGCCCGGGGGCAAACGTGAGCTTGACCATGTTGGTCGTCGAGTTGTAAACGGCCGAGGTGGGATTGACGAACGAATCGTCCGTGTTGGTGGCCGTGTTGAGCGTGTTGATCAGCTCGTAATTGGCGACGGTCTGCGCCGACGACATCGTGAGCGTGTTGTTGGTGAAATAAACGTCGATCTCGTTGAGATTTTGCGTCAGCGTGCCGTTCGCATTCCGCGTCACCGGCTGCGGCACGACCGAAGCGACCTGCGCCCCCAGGTCGAGCGTGAACTGGACGTCCTCGTCGGCCCCGCCGTTGAAGATGTTGCCGGTGGTGTCTTTGAGCGGCGTGGTGCCCGTGCCGGCGATGTGAATGTCGTACAGGTCCGAGGGCAGATTCTTGTCGAAGCGGATCACGACTTCGTTGGCCGTGGTGCCCAGCCCGCGAAAACCGGTCGAGTCGGTGCTGTTGGGCACGACCGCGGAGGTGATGAGCACGTCGTTGCCGTTGCCGATCGTGTTGTCGCCGCCCGCCCGGGTGATCGTGATGGCGCCCAGGGTGGTGGGGTCGATCGATTCGCCGACGGGAAAGTTGAGCGTGATCTGCGTCGGGGCAACGTTCAGCGTCTCGCCATTGGTGATGACGGCGCCCTGGTTGGGAATGACCGAAATCAAGACCAAAGGATCGTTGGCCAACATCAACCGCGGTTCGCAAGGTTCCAGGCCGAGCGTCCGCCGACTGAGGCGATTCTTGTCCGCGCTCGCCGCGTTCTTGGCCCGCCGCGCAGAGTCTTTTTTGCGTCGACCTGAGTCGCTCCGCCGAAATGCCATGGGAGAAAATCCTTTGAAGCTGTCGAGACGGCCGTCAAGTCAGGACGCGACGGAAGATCCGCCAATTACGAATTATCATTGAGGCAAAAAGCGAACGCAATTCCCAAATTGCCGGAATTATCCAGCTTAACAAATGGGAATTTTTCGCTCACCGACGCGTCGCGTGCGAAAGACACGTGTCGCTTTAGAAGTTGCTGCCCCCGCCCTGGCGATCGCGGCCGGTCTAATTAGACGGCGCAATCGTTACGTCGGTTCCTTCTGGTTTAATCACGACAACCGGAATCCGCAACAGTTGGGCAACGGAATTAGAGATTTTGCCCCAGAAAGTTTGGCGGAACGTGGCGCCTGCCGCCCCCGAATGGGGACTGGCTCAGTCTTCGCTGGCGGCGCCGCCCAGGGTGACGTTGATCTTGTAAACGTCTTGCAGCCGCGCGTGGGCGGCGCTGGCTTCGCCCGACTGGGGAAAACGCTTGCAGACCTGCTGCAGGGCCTTGATGGCGGCTTCCTTCTGGCTGGCCTCCTCATACGTCCGCGCGATCTCCAGCAGCGCGCCCGGCGCCGAGGGAGCATGGGCCATGACCTGCTGGTACAGCACCAGGGCTTCCTTCGACTCCCCCAACCGGCGGTGGCAGGCGGCCATCTGCTTCAGGTCTTCGGGAAAGTTGTCGCACAAGCGGAACACGCCGATCGCTTCCTTGAACCTTCCGGCGTCGCGATACGTGCTGGCGAGTTCCCAGTTCCAGCGGCCGCCGTTTTTGGCGTCGCTCGAGACCAGTTGCTGATAGATCGCAATGGCCTGATCCCATTTTTGCTCTTCGCGATAGCTGTGGGCCGTCTGGTGCTGGCCCTCGGGCTGGTTCTGCAGCCGGGCGTAAAGCCCCCGGGCTTCGTCGCGGCGCCCCAGGGCCTTGAGCAGCCCGGCCTTGCGGCCCAGCGTGTCGTCGTCGGCCCCCAATGCACCAATAACCGCGTCGTAGGCCGCCAGGGCTTCCGTGGGCCGGCCGGCGTACTGCTCGATCTCGGCGATGTAATACCAGTCCTGCCGCAGCTGGCCTTTCTCGGCGTCATCCTTGGCGGCCGGGGGAATCTTGCTCTTCACGAAGGCCACGGCCGCGTCGGCCATTTTCAGCCCGCGGGGCTTCGAGTCGGGCTGGGCCACCAACTGGGCGAGCGGACCCCGGATATAGTAATGCACATAGGTGGGCTGCTGGGGCTCCGGGTAGGTCGTGGCCAGGGCCTTGAGCCCTTCGACAAAATTGGCGTCCGCAAAGAAGTGCGTGGCCAGTTGATTGGAGATGTCCGCGCAATACGGGGCGGCATCCCCTTTGCGGTCCGTGCGGAAAACGACCTCGTTCCACAGGGCCAGCCGGCGTTTTTCGTCCCCTTCGGCCCGGGCCAGGTCCGCCAGATCGATCTTGGCCAGAATGGCCATCAGGCTGCCGGCATGTTCGGAGAGCAGTTTCGTGTAGAACTTCTTGGCCTGCTTGACCTCGCCCATGTCCTTGTACGTCTTGCCGATCAGGTAGCCGGCGGCGACCGCCTCGCCCGAGTCAGGCCAATAGTCGATCACCGACTGGAAGCCGTCCTTGATGGCCGAATTCGACTTGCGCAGGTTGACCTGGCAGATGCTCCACTTGAGCTGGGCGTAGGGGGCGCCGTCGCTCTTTTCGTAGAGCGAGAGGAATTTCTCGTATTCGGCGAGCGCGGCTTTCCAGTTCTGCTCGCGATAGTATTTTTCCGCGATGTTGAGCTGATAGCGATCGGCCTCGCCGAGCTTGGCCCAGCGATCGAGCGGCAGCTCGTCGTACTTGACGGCCCAGGCCGAAGTGGCAAACGCTGCCAGCAGGCAGCCCGCCGCCAGGGCCTGCCAGGCCCGGAGTTTCAGTGCCGGTCGAGCCAACGCCAGGAGACTTGCAATGGCGAGTGTAGGAAGCGACTCCGTTCGCCGACAAACGACGCCGTCTCGGGAAAGTCGGCGATCGGAGTCGCCTCCTGCCTTCGCAAGGCGGCCAAAATGCCGAATTTGCAAATCTCCTGCGGTCAATGCTTGTGCCGTGCCATCAGCCATTTGCTGTACTCCACGTGAGCATAGAAGATCACGTTGATTCCCAGGCGGTAACAGGCGTCCCAGACATCGCGGGAAATTCCCGAGTGGCCGTCGCTCCAAGCGTCGCCGATGTCGCCCGGATGATAATAGCAAACCCAGCGGCCGTCGACTTTCCAGCCCCAGGCATCGCGGCCGCCGTGCGGCGCCACGTAGGGAAACGACGCGATCACGAACGGCACGCGGTACAGCTCGTCGTCGAGCGGCACGCGCACGGGATCCACGTTCGGCAGCACTTGCCGCATCAGGGCGAAGAACTGGTTATGAAAGTGCTGGCTGCCGCCGTTGTCGCCGAACAGCATGCCGTGCTTGTCGAGCAAGTACTCGCGGAGGGTCTTGATCTCGCCCTTGGAAAGCGAAATGCTCCCCTGGCCGGTCAAATAAATCAGCGGCGGGCTTTTTTCCTGCGGAAAAGCGCCCAGCTGGGCGACCGTCCGCGACTCGGTCCGCTCGGCGACTTTCTGACCCGTGCGAACGCCGTACTCGATGAGCAGATTCTGGTCGGCCCCCACGCCGAAATCCTGATTCCAGTCGCCGCCGGAATACTCGAGCCGGATGAAGCGGACCTTGCCGTCGCCGGTGCCCCCGGCGAAGCCGGAACCATCGCCGTCGCCGTAGCCAAAACCCTTGCCCCGCCCCGCCCCGGCGCCCCCCTGGCCGAAACCGACGGTATACAAATGCTCGGTCGATTGCACGAGCTGCAATTTCACGTCGTCGACCGGCCGATCGGCAAACTTGATCGAGCTGTAAGGATTGATCACGAACTTGCGTTTGACGACTTTTTGCACGCGCACGGCCTGGGCCATCGCCGCCTGCGGGGCTCCGCCGCTGCCGCCGCCTCCACCCCCGCCCGGCAAATCGTACGAATCGCTGGCCCCCGACAGATTCGAGAGCACGTTAACCAGCAAGAACAGCAGGCTGTACGCCGTGAGCAGCGCGATCGACTGGTTAACTTTCGGCCGGTGCCGGCCGTAATACCAGGCAGCCGGATCGAGCGGGCGCCAGCTGGCCATGGGCCCGGGGGCGTTCAGGGCGGCCGGATCATGGGCCGCGGCGGCCCGCCGCTGGCGCTGGTCAGCGCCGGCTCTCGCGTTCGACCAGCCAGACCAGCCATAGCAGTCCGATGACGAACATTCCGCCCGCGCCGTACCCGGCAAAAGCCCGTTGCGCCGCGGCCGCGGCACGCCACTGGGCTGCCGCCACCGACAATTGCCAGCCGCACAGATAGGCCAGGCTGCCTGCTGCGCAGCGGGCCGGCAGCGAGACGTGCCACCACCGGGCTAGCGCCGCCAGCGACGTGGCCAGGAGCACCGCGAGCAGTGCTCCGCGGAGCCAGACGGGCAGCCACTCGGGCTCGATCTGGTCGATCGAGACCAGCTCCCAAGCCAGCAGCATCAGGCCTGCGCGAACCGGCCAGCGATCGTGAGTGTTTTGCGGCATGCGAAAGGGCACATTTCCGCCGGTTTGGGCACGCTTGCGCACGAAGGGCAAACGGGTGCCGGCCGACGGGCTAAACCATTCAGGGCTAAATCAAGTGATACCGCTGGTGCTCAACGCGTCTTGTCGAACAGGTCGTCGATCTTGTTATCCAGCGGGTTGACGTTGGGGTCGCTTTGTTTGACTTCATCCACGCCGCCCAGCACCTTCTTGTTCACAACCGGCTGCCCGACCGTGGCTGTGTCGGCCGTTTTTCCCGGACTGGCGGTTGCCGCGGGCTGCGACTCGGCCGCCGGAGCCGGTGCGGCCGCCTGGGCCTCTGGGGCCGGCACGGCCGTCTTGGCCGCCGGGGTCTGGCTTTCCAGCAGGTAGGGCACGATCGTGCAGGCCAGCAGCAGCACCACCGTGGCCACGGTGGCCAGGATCAGCCCTTGCACCAGGCTGCCCCGACTGACGGCGTCCATCAGTCGATTCGGGTCTTTGCTGTTCAGCCCGTTCAGATAATCGCCCAGCTCGGCCGGCGTGAGCGGACGCTCATGCCGGGGACGGTTGCGCGTGGCGGTCAGAACGGGTTTGGAGGAGCTGGATTCCATAATTTTTTGAGCCCTTTCGAGCGTTGGTTTCCTGCGGCCGCGCCCGCGACCATTGCGCGGGGCGCGAGCGGTCAGGAGCGTTTCTTTTCCAGAATGTGCATCAGTTCGCCGCCGGCCTGGCTGACGGCCTCGACGACCGGCTCGAAGACCTGGGCCGGCGTGTCCTTGTCGATTTTGAGCAGCACGCCGCGCTTGCCGGCCGGCGTGTCTTTGAGGCCTTCCTCGACGGCGTCCTTGAGCTGCGAAATGCCGATTTGCTGGCCGTTGTAATACAGTTTGCGTTCGTTATCGATCACTACGCTGATCTTCGAGATCGGCGCCTTTTGCACGACCGGCGAGACGGCCGGTGACCAGCGCAGATGGCTGTCGTCCTGCGTCTTGGCCAGCATGATGAAAAACAGCACGAGGTTGAAGGCGATATCGGCCATCGCCACCGCGGGCACTCCGGCGGCCATCGTGCGTCGTTTGATTTTCATGTTGGCATTCCCCGTCCGGCTGTCGGCCCCATTGCGTCGGGCTTATTGCACGGTCACTTCGTGCGACTCTTCGATCTGGAGCGTGATCACGCCGCCCGCCTCTTCAATCCAGCCGGTCACGTCGATCCAGTGGTCGTAGGGGGTGTCGGCACTGCTTTTGACGACCACGATCCGGTCTTCGGGCCGGTTGCGTCCCTTGAGCAGCTCGCGCAGGCGGCCGACGAATTCGGTGGGCCGGACTCGGTCGCCGTTGATCGTGGCTGTGGTGCGGGTCAGGGCGACGTCGATGTTTTCGGCCTTTTGCGGCGTGGCATTGGCGGTTTTTTCGCTGCCCGGGATGTCCTGCTTGCGCCCGCTCGTGGGCTGGGTCGACGCGCAGACGACGAAGAAGATCAGCAGGTTGAAGGCGATATCGACCAGCAGCACGGCCGGAGGCTCGTTGTGCGGATGGATGTTGCCGCGACGGACTTTCATCGCTGGTGCACCCTTACAAGCTGCGCAATCGCCGGCGCGGAGGAACCGGCCGGCTGGTCGCCGTTGGCCGTCCGGGCTGTCACGCGCTCGCGGAACGAAAGCTGCAGCGTGACCGCTTCCATCAGCGCCGTGGCCGATTCTTCCACGCTGAGCACGTAGCCGTTGATGACGGTGGTGAAGTAGTTGTAAGCCACGTAGGCGGGAATGCCCACGATCAATCCCCAGACGGTGACCAGCAGCTTCAGCTTGATGCCGGCCGCGGCGGCCAGAATGATGTCGATCGCGCCGTATTTTGCCACGATGTCGCCGAACAAGATGATCATGCCCAGCACCGTGCCGACCGAGCCCACCATCGGGGCCACGCTGGACACCGTGGCCAGGATCGGCAGGTTCTTTTCCAGCGCCGCGACGATGTGGACGCTGTAATCTTCCATCGCCTTGTCGACCTGGGCTTCGATCTGGCCCGGATCGTAGTCGAGCCGCTTGAGCAGCAGATACTTGCGGATGCCGGCGGCCAGCACGGCCGGCACCGGCCCTTGCTGGCTGAGGCAGAGTTCGAGGGCTTCTTCACCCCGGTCGGCGTGCAACAGCTCGAGAACTTTGTTGCGCAGGGGGGACGTGTCGACGTTGAGCAATTTCAGGCTGCGCCAGCGCTCGATGCTCACGCCGGCGGCCAGGATGCCCATCAGCAGGATCGGCCACATGAACAATCCGCCGTCGAGCATGTAGCCCAGCGCCGGCCTGATACCAATGGTGCTCGCTGGCGCCGGTGCTGGCCGTTTCGGCCGACGGGCTTGTGGCTGGCGGGGCCGCCGCTGCGGCGACCGACTGGCCGGCCGCCTTGTCGGCTGGGGCGGCGGCGGGGGCGGCGGCATTGTCGCCCGGCACCGGCAGGTCCTTTTCGGGCGCCTTTTCAGCCGCCGCCAGGGCCAGCCGGCCGGCCGTTTCGATGACTTGGTTGATCAGCAGGCTCATGGGGAAAACCTTGGAAATTCGGGTGATCCAGCGACTGTTGTCACGCCCGCCAAGACCGGCGGGCGATTCTCATTCGTCGGTCGTGGCTTCGGCTTCGAACTGCTGCAGCATCTCGGGCAGGGCCAGGCGGCCGCGGGCGTACTTGGCCGCTTCGCTGGCCGGGTGTTTCCAGCGGCAGAGATTGTAGCTGCGGAAGGCCTCTTTGGTGTTGCTGGCCATGCGGTAGCTTTCGCCCGACCAGAACATGGCATCGGCACACAGGGCATCGTCGGGGAAGACCTTGGCAAATTTGTCGAACGCGGTCGAGGCCTTGGCGTACTGCTTGCCCTTGTAATAGCACTGGCCGATACGGAAGGCCATCCGCGCCCCCCATTCGTGTCCTTCGAAACGTTCGAGGAACTTCTCGCCCACCTGGGCCGAGACTTCGTAATTCTCTTTCTTGTAGAAGTGGTCGCTGATCCGCACCATCACGTTGGCGATCAGCGGGCTCTTGGGATACGTGGCGGCCAGCGTCACGTAGGCCTCGAGCCGCATTTTCAAAGTCGTCCGATTCCTCGTAGCACTGGGCCAGTTTGTACTGGGCGTCCGCGGCCAGGCTGCTGTCGGGAAACTGACGGACGATCATCTGGTAGCTCGTGATCGCCTCGTCCCAGTTGCCCAGTTCCTGCGAAAACTGGCCCAGCAGGTACGCGATCCGGGGAACGTATTTCGGATTGGGATAATCCTCCATCACTTCGCGGAGCACCCGGCGGCCGGCTTCCAGATCGGCGCGCTGCTCGTCCTTGCGGCCGAGGTTCTTGTGGCTCTTGAACAGCTCGAAGCAGCTTTCGGCGATGTGGAATTGCGTTTCCACGGCCAGGGCCTCGTCGTCGAAGACTTTGCTGAACGCCGCCACCACGCCGTCGGTGCCCACGACCACCGGAATCTCGATCTCGACGGCCAGCGTGCCGCTTTCGGTGCTGGCGTTTTCGTCGGCGTAGCGCACCCGCAAAGAATCGCCGAAGTAGGTCTCGATGACCGGATCGGCCGGGTCGAGGTTGTCCGGCGTGGGCTTTTCGTTGGGTTCGAGCAGGATCGAGCCGCTAAACACGCCGCTGTGCGAGAGGGTTTCTTCCAGGCTGAAGACTTCGTGCTCGCCCCGCTCGCCGGTGATTTCGACCGTGGCCTTGTCGCGCTCGTCGGAAATGTCCAGGTCGGCGTCGTGCACGATCAGGAACAACTTCTCGCCAACGTGCAATTGCGTGACCGGCCGCTCGTAATCGCGATCGGTGCAGGCCAGCGTGCCGTTGGCGATCAATCGGGCCTGGGCCTTGAGGTCGACCGGCTTGCCCTTGGGACGCAGCGCGTCGCTGTAGGTGGCGGTAATCAGGTCCTTGCCCGACAGGTTCAGCACCCGGGTGACCAGCGTTTCGCCGCTGGCGGAGCTTTCCTCCTCGCTGATGATACCGCCGCCCAGGAGCGCTCTGGGCATGCTGGCCGTGATTGGCACGACGTCGGGGCTGTCCTTGCTGCCCAATTGCAGCACCACCTGCCCGATGAACCGCCCTTCCTCCAGGGCTGCGACAATCTGGTCGGGAGTCAGGTAGATGCCGCTGGCCGGGTCGGGTGCGACCACGCAGCGGACGTCGATCTTCGCGCCGCTGGTCGTCTCCAACTGGACGACCACCTGGCTGCGGCTGGTTTTGGCAGCGTCCCGGTCGACGACTTCGATCGTCAGCGGGGCCTCGAAGGCCACGTTGCTGGCCGTTTTGCTCTTGGCGTCGGGCAGGTAGATCGTTTGCGGCGCGGCGGCGCTCCCCTGCGGCGGCCGCAAGAATCGCGTTTCCACCACCCGCAACCGTCCCGTCGTGGGGCGATTCACGTAAACCACCGTCTCGCGGGCGACCGCATGACCGGGAAACGTGTTCTGTTCGTCCAGGTAACGACATACGATCCGGTCGCCCGCCTTGACGACCAGCTTCTGCCCCTCGGTGCGCTGGCGGTGTCGATTTCCTTGGTGAACACGCCCGAATAGGGCTTGGTCTCCTGGGCGGTCAGTTCGATCGGCTCGCCGTCGTTGACCAGCACTTGAAACTTAATCTGGTCGGGTTCGCCCGTCGTGTCGCGATCGTAATCGGTGATCTCGACCACCACGCGTTCGCCCGGATCGATCCGCATCAACTGCTTGGCGATCGTGTCCACCTGGCCATTGGGCCGGCGAACAAAGTCGTAGGCGATCGACTTGATCGAGCCGTTGAAGTACGTGGCCGAGAGCATCGCGGTAAGCAATTGCGAACGGTCGCCGGCCGTTTGCGTGAACTCGTCGGTGTAGGTCGCGGTCAGCGTGTCGCCGGCGGCGATTTCCAGCGTGTCGTTTCCGGCCAGCGACAGAACGTCGGTTTGGGTCGGGATGTAAATGTCGCCCGGCCGGTCGCCGCCGATCTCCATGCGGTTGATCGCCACGGCTTCGCCGCGGTATTCCTGCACCACGAACTTCAAGTGCCGCAGCTCACGCGGCGGGAAGCGGAAGGCCCAGGTCCCGCCGGCCACGATCGTCCGCGAGCCGATGGCCGGGCGGAGCCGGATTTCGGTCAGGTCCAGGGCCGATTCGCCTTTCACCTCGAGGGCCTTGAGCACGAGCAGGTAGCTGCCGGCCTTGGGCACGAGGATCGAGCCGGTGTTGAGTTCGACGTACTTGTCCCAGCTGCCGGTGTTGGGAATCGTGCCCTGAATGGCTTGCTTGCCCAATTCGATCAGGTATTGCCCGGCGTCCCCCTGATGCGAGACGTTCAGCAGCACGTCGTACACGCCCGGCTCGGTCACTTCGAAATCCCATTGGGCCGTGTCTTCGATCGATTTCCAGTTGCCCAGGTGCCGGCCGCCATGATCTTCCGAGAGGCCGAAATTCTCGGTCTTTTTGCTCAGCTTGGCGGCGTCGACCGACAGCACCAGATCGCGCTGGGGGTCGGGCGCGGCAGGCCCGGCGGGCGGGTCGAGCTTGGCTTCGGGCCGTTCCAGGTCGAAGTCGATCGCCCGGAAGGGCAGCAGCGTCACCGGATTCGCCGTGGCCGCTTCCGCCCGGATCCAGGCGGCCGAGGTCCCTTGTCCGCCCTGGCCGACGGCCGAGAAAATCGTCAGCTCGTGCGGACCTTTTTCCATCCACACGTCGACCGTGCGATTGCCGTCGCCCAGCCCCAGTTCCAGCTTGCCGTCCATTACCAGAGCCGTGCGGTTGCCATTCACGCCGATGCGCGCGGCTCCCGATCGGGCCTGGACGAGCTTGCCTTGCCAGAGGACGGCAAACGGCTGCTGCACGTCGGCGGCGTCCGGGGTGCGCTTCCAGTTGAGCGTGTCGACGGTCGTTTCTTCGATCGGCTTGATGGTCTTGGCCAGTTCGACGATCTGCTTCCAGTCGGTGTAGTTCAGGTAGTTGCCGGCGAACACCCGTTGCGACATCGGCCCGAACTCGCCGGCCACGTTTTCCACCGGCGGCAGAGCCGGCTGGCTGGCGATGTGGAACCAGAACTTGCCGTCATGGCTGCCGCGCAGCTCGCCGCGCACGGGGACTTGCCGCGTGGCGTCGGGGCTGGAAATCGTCACCCGGCTGACCGGCTTGAGGTCCTTCATGTCGACCGACAGCCATTTGGGCGTGGCGCCGTCCGGCTCGGAGAGCCAAAACGTGTCTTTGTCCTGGTCGATTGCCATCAACGGGCTGTGGTCGATCGCCGTGTCGCTGGCCAGCGCGCCGGCCGGCAATTCGCCGGTGGCGGCCGTCGCCTCGAACACGCCGGTGTGGTCCCCGGTCTCGACGAGCGACACCTGCACCTGGTCTCCGCTGGTGGCCACGATCTTGGCAGTCACCTTGTCCGGCTGATCCGACAGGTCGCGATCTGCGTCTTGAATGCGCAGGTAGACCGAGTTGCCCGGCTTAGTCTGGTTGGCCGGCCGATGCTGCGACAACCGCTGATCCTGGGCTTCCTGCTCGCGCGACTCGCGCTCCAGCCGCTGGCTGAAGCTTTCGGTTTCCAGGTCCACGATCTTACTGCCGGAGAAGTCCAGCTTGGCGTTGGCGGCCACGCGGATCTCGGCGTCGGACAAGGGAACGCTGCGGAATTCGGCCTTGAACTGCTCGGGATAGTCGCACTTGATCAGGTCGCGGCCGGTCAGCTCGAGCACTTTGTTGTTCTTCGTCACCTGGCCCAGCCGGGTGTCGAGATCGGCCCGGAACAGGCCCTTGCCCGCGCCGCCGCTGTAGAGATAAATCAATTCCTCGTCGCCGCCGGGCTCGGTGGTCACGCGGACGGGAATCCGGGCATGCCCGCGGCTGATGCCCAGGTCGCTATCCTGCACGACGATCGACAGCGCCGTGCCCGGCGTGTGCCAGCGCTTGCTGGTGCGGCCCAACCGGCCGACGGTGCGCAACAGCTCCAATTGATCGATATAGCGCTCTTCCGCTCCGTAAACCTCGGCCAGGTTGAACAGGGCCTGATTGGCCAGTTCGACGTTGGGCACGCGGTCGAGCACGGCGCGGAAGATATCCCGGGCTTCGTCGCGATCGCCGCGGCGATTGGCCAGCACGCCGCGGAGGAACTCGGCCCGGATGACCACGTCGCGGTCCTGGCTGCTGGCCAGTTTCTCGAACGCGGCGGCGGCCTGGTCGTAGACTTTCTGGGCCATGAAGCTCTCGCCGATGCCGAACTCGGCCTCGGTGGCTTGCGGCGTCTTCGGATAACGGTTGATGACCGTCGTGAACTCGCTTCGGGCCACGTCGTAGCGCTGGGCCTTGAAATACGTCTTGGCCAGCAGCAGTTGCACGGCCGCCTTGACCGCCGGCTCGATTTCGATCACTTCGCTGTTCTTCACCAGCCAACCGCGGAGGATGTCCTCGGCCCGATCCAGGTTTTCGTCGCCGGCCGCGGCCACCAGGCTTTCGCCGACGAACAGGATCAGGTCGACCGGCATTTCCGTCCGATGGGCGTCGAACAGGGCTTTGTTGGCGCTGTAGGTCTCGAAAGCCAGGCGATCGTCTCCCAACCGCAAATAAAGCGCGGCCTGCAGCAGCGGCGCGATCGGGCTCGACTCGTCGATCGTCAGGCCCACGCCGCCCATCCGGGCGTAGCTCTGTCCGACCATGTCGCGGGCGGCCTGCAGCCGGCCCGGATCGACATTGGTCACGTTGGCCAGCATGCCGGTGGCCAGCGTGGCGGCCGCGGCATAATCCTTGCGCGCCATGGCGGCCTGGCCGTAGGCGGCCAGCCGGTCCCAGGACGTCGTGTCGTCGGTTGCTTCGGTCGTCACCGCTTGATAGGCCAACAGCCGCTCCAGCGGCTTCAGGTCCTTGCCGCTGTCGAGTTCGAGCAGCGCCAAGGCTGCCGCGGGCGAAGAGTAGGGGAGCGACATATTGCGCACCAAGGTGAACACGCGGCGCTTCTCGACCGGCGTGGCGTCCTTGCTGGCGCGGTACGTGTCGACCCAGCTGGACGGCGTATTGGGGTCGATATTCCAGGCGCGGAACGGGCGATCGTTCTGCAGCGTGCGCGTGGCGACCATCGTTTTCTCGAAGTTGTCCAGGTCCTTGCTCTGCAGATAGGCGCCGGCGAGGATTACGGAGAACTGGCCGTGGAAGTCGCTCGGCTTGGCGAGCAATTGGGCCAACAGGGCGTTCCACTGCGGCGTGCCCTGGCGGCGCTGCAGCAGGCGCATTGCGCTTTGCATGTAGTACTGGCTGTTCGGGTCGCTTTCGGCCAGCTCGCGATTCCACAGTGCTTCGGCCTCGGCCTTGAGGCCGGCCTTTTCGAGGGCGTCGCCGATCGAGTCGGCAAAGCCCGGATCGAAGCCGTACTTGGCCACCGATTTCTGCGTCCAGGGGTAGATCTGCTTGACGAGCTCCATGTCGTTCAAGCGATCGGCGATGCCGTACATCCGCCGCCAGATGTCGCTGTTGTTCGGCGGGGTGTCGAACTTGAGCAAGTTCAGGACCGCGGCTTTGGCCGGCTCGTTCAGATTGTGGTCGAACGAGGTGCTCATCCAGTAATTGGCCCAGCCCAGATCCTGTGGAAACCGGGTAGCCATCAGGCCCGCCACCTCGGCGCTGCGGGCCCGATTGGCGTTGTCGCCGGTATTGCGGTAGAACTCCATCGCGCTGTAGGCCACCGCGTGAGCCTGCGAATCGCTGAGGGTCTTGAAGCGATCGGGGGCCATCAGCCGCGCCCGGGCCACGTTGGCCTGATTGCCGTCGGGGCCGTCGACGATCAGCCAGTCTTGCAGGGCCGGATCCTGATTGGCCGCGTCGAGCTGTCCCTTGGCCCAATTGGCCCGGGCCTGCAAATCCTTGTTCTGCAGGGCCCCCTGGATCCAGCCGGCCAGAGCATTGCGATAGTGCTGCCACTCGTAGTGCTGCGGCCGGGCCTTGAGATATTGCGTGACGAGGCTTTGAAAGTCGTTGTCGTCGGCCGCGTTTTCCAGCAGCCAGCCCAAGGCCGGCTGGATCGAGCCGTCGTTGGCCGGCGTCTGCAGGATCAGCTCCAAAAACATCTGCCGGGTCTTGGCCGGGTCTTTCATCCGATCGCGATACAACTCCGAGCCCAGCACCCAGCGCAAATGGGCCGCGTCCTTCTTGGTGGCGGCCAATGCCCCGCGGAGCACCTGCTCGGTCTGGGCCAGCTGGGCCGGTTCGGTGCCGTTTTGCTGGACGTAGTAAGAGGCGCTGGAATTCGCCGCCGCGTCGAGCGGCATGATCTCGGCCAGGATGGCCAGGAACTGCGGCTTGTTCATCGCCCGCAGGTATGCGTGGGCCACGTAGCTGCGCATCAAATAGCGGTCGGGCTGATTCGGATACTTCTGCAGATACTCGTTGACTGCCGGCTCGATTTCGCCGGGCGTCGCATTGGCCGCGTGCATCCAGTTGAGCATCCGGGCAGCCAGGTCGGCCCGATCGCCCAGCGCCCGGGCTTTGCGCATGCTGTCGATCGCGTTGGCCAGCTGGTTCTGCGCGGCGAAGCTCTCGGCCATGTAGTAATGCAGATCGCGCAGCTCGCCGGGCGTCATCGGCACGTTCTTGGCCAGAATTTTGTTGCCGATCACGTTGCTCTTGGCCCAATTGCTCACCCGCCGCCAGTTCTGCACGCCCTGGTAGCCGACTTCGTTGGCCAATTCGCCGGCCGGCAGAGTGTCGAGCATGGCCTCGGCCTGTTCGCCCGCCTTGCTGAAGCCTTCGGGCGAGTTAAGCGAGCTGTACAGCCAAATGGCCTTAACGCCGTGGCCCCGGCCGTCGGGCGTGTCCTTCTGCCGCTGCCAGATGCCGACGCACATCTCGGCGGCGTGCTGCCGGTCTCCCAGTTGCTCCAGGGCCGTGGCCACGATCTTTTCCAGCCGGGCGCACTGCGGGTCGTTCGCGTACCGGCCCAGGTATTGCCGGCAGGTGGCCACCAGTTCCTTGTTGCGCGACATGGCCAGCAGGCCGTCGATCAGCTTGAGCATCATCTCGCGATGCTCGGCCCGCCCCGAATGCTTGGTGACGAACGTCTCGGTCACCCGGATCAGCCCGAACACGCGGCCGTCCGCCTGGTACAAATTGGCCAGCTGGACCATCAGATCGGCGGCTTCGGGCGTGGTGTCGCGGAGCTTGCCCAGCGACGATTCAAGCTGCGCCGCCTTGGCGCTGACGTCATCGAGCGGTTCGTCCGCCCGCGCGGCCAGCGGCATTGCAAGTCCGCAGATCAGGAGCGACGACAAAAGCAGTTTTCGCATGGCGCGGTTGATTCCTGGCGCTAGTTTCTGGGCTGATGTAGGGGAAAAATCGAGGGATCCTGGCGGCGCCGACCATCCGGCGACCGGTTTCGCCCCGCGCCCCGTCGGCGAGGTTATTTCGGCGAGGTTATTTCGGCGAGGTTATTGGGCCGAGGCTTTGGCCAGCGCTTCGGAAATGCGCTTGGCGTCGCCGGCCAGCGGGCTTTCGGGGAAGTCGGCAATCAACTGGTCGAACTGCCGCCGGGCATCGGCCTTGCGGTCGAGGCGATACAGGCAGCGGCCGTAGTTGAACAGGATCACGTCCAGGAACTTCGCGTCCTGGTGCTCGTTGAGCACGTTTTCGAAGATGTCGATCGCCCGGGAGTAATCCTTTTGCTGATAGTAATAGTTGGCCATCTTCGAGACGGCCTCGCCCACCCGGCCGCTCTCGGGAAAGCTGTCGAAGACCTTCTTGTATTCCTGGAAGGAGCGGTCGAACAGTTGGGTGGAGCCGGGGCCCTGGGTCTTCTTGGCCATTTCTTCGTAACATTCGGCGATGCCGAATTGGGCTTCGCCCCGCAACTGGCTGGTGGGCATTTCGACCAGTCGGCCATAGATGCCGATCGCCCGGCCCAGGTCTCCTTGCTTGCGCACGACGCCGGCCAGCTGCAACAGTGCATCGTCGACGAAGCCGCTGGAGGGGAATTCGCGCTGCAAGCGCTGGCACATCGCCGCGGCGAGTTCCAGCTGGTCCATCTCATAGTAGATTTGCCAGAGCTGAACGTACGTTTCTTCCAGCAGGCGTCCGCCGAGCTTGGTCGCGTCTTCGCTGATTTCTTCGCAGACTTTGAGCGCCTGGGCGTACTTGGCGGCCGCGTTCTTCTTCAGGCCGAATTCCTTGTAGCGATTGCCGATGTTCGTCAGGGCGCTGGCCGTCTTGAGCTGGGTTTGAATCCGCAGTTCCTGGTCGGAAATCTGGGCCCGGGTGACCCGCACGCCCCCCAGATTGCCCTCGACGGCCCGGGCCGTAGCTTTCAGCGTGCGCGGCCCGTCGCCGGAATTGCGCTCGTCGATGTAGGTCAGGCGAATCACGTCGTTGGGCAGGGCTTCGAGCACGTCGTTGCCTGCGACCGCATCTTCGGCTTTGACCAGTGAGACCATCGTGCGGAACACGCCCGAGTGGATCGTGCCGTCGTCGCCCGCTGCCGGAGCGGCCGCCGGAACGTCGTCGAGGGTCGGATCGGCGTCGGCCTCACTTGGCTTGGCGCTCTTGCCCACCGCGACCGTGCTGGCCGCAATGCTGCCCGCGGGCCGCGGCGCGGAACCGGCGTTCGCGGCGGCATTCGGCGTGGCGCCGGCGGATTTGGCATCTTTTGCCGGGGCATCCTGGGCCGGCTTGGCGGCGGGCTTCTTCGTGGCCGGGGTCTTAGGCGCCGACTCTTTCGGTGCGGCCTCTTTGGTCGCCGGCTCCTTGGCGGCTGGTTCTTTAGCGGCGGGCGCTTTGGCCGGCGCTTCCTTGGCGGCCGGTTTGGCTTCTGCGGCCGGCTCGGCTTCTTTGGCTTCGGCCGACTCGGGCGTGGGCTGCTTGTCGGCGGCCGCTAGAGACCGGGCCAGTTTGACTTCGGTGAACACCAATTCGACCCGGTCGACCAGCTTGAGTGGGTCCACCTTGGGCTGCTCGAGCACTTGTTCCAGGTTCGGCACGGGCGTGCCGGCCGCGGCAGTCGCTTCGGCCTTGGTGGCCAGCGCGGCCTGCTCGGTTTCGAGCTCTTCGGCCGATTTTTCGCGGTAGACCTCGATAACGGCCTTGAGCGTATCGGCATTGTCGCTGGTGTCGTGGTCGGCGTCGGTCACTTGCAGGTTGACCGAGCGGCCCAGCACCACGCCGCGGAGCGACTCGCTGTAGGCCCCGTCGGTAATGTCCACCAGACCGTCGCCCACGACCTGGATTTCCTTGAGCAGCGGGCGATCGAAGCTGCGGTCGGCCGTGTGCTGATCGACGTAGGTGACCTGCACCTTGTCGTCGCCGCGAACCTCGAGCAGGCCGTTGTCCGGCACCGGCTTGCCGAGCGTCGTGAGAATCGATCCGAGCACCACCCGGACGTTGTGCCCCACGGCCAGGCAATTCACCACCTCGCTATCCCCTTGCGTGGTCTGGCAGCGGACCTTGACCATCTGGCCGTTAGCGAGCGCGGCCAGGTCGGCGTCTTCAATCTTGACGAAGAGCCGCTTGCCGGCCTCGACCTTGTCCAGCTTGCCCACGTCGGTCACCAGGGCGGTGCCCACCTTCTCCAGGGCCGAAATCGCGCGGCTGTAATGCCCGAGCTGGAAATGCCCCAGCCCGATGTAGTAGTAGGCCTGGTTCACCTCGGGGCTGGTGGGAAACTTCTCGATCACGTCGCGCATGACCTTGAAGCACTTGCCGTAATTGCGGGCTTCGTAGAAGCAGACCCCCATCTTCAGCGTGGCGAGGGCCCGCTGGGCTTCGTCTTTGTTGTCTTCCGAGGCAGTGGCCTCGAAGTGCGTGCGGGCCCGATCGTACGCCCGTTCCCGGTCGAGCAGGTAGTTGCCCAGCCGCATGTGGGCGTCGAAACGGACCCGGCCGCGCGGGTAACGTTCGATCACCGACTGCCAGACCTCGACCGCCTTGGCATATTCGTCCGAGTCGTACCGGGCGTCGCCGGCTTCGAGCAGTTTGCGGGCTGCCCGGTCTTCGACCAGCGAGCCGCGGACCGGCTGCTTTTCGCCGTCGGGGGCCGGCTCCTGGGCCGGCAAGCGGCCGGCAGCGATCAACCAGGCGCCCAACAGGAGCAAAAACGCGGGGCAGGAGGCTTTCATACGCGGGAGTTCTCGAAATAGTCGTGGCGGGAAAGTCTGGCGAGCCGGGAGGACAAAACTTCCATGATACTTGGGCGGCCGAGACCGCACAAAACATTCCGGCGCAGCAATTTAGGCCCAAATCCCCGTGGCCATCCGGTGGTCCCGATGACGGGTCCGGGCCGGGCATTCCGGGCGTCCGGTTCCCGCGCCCAACCGAGTGGCTACGTAGAAGTGCGAGAACTCGCCGAATCGTTACGATCCGGGGGGGTCGGGCATGCGACCCAGGCGGCCCTGGCCCACGCCAGGCGTTGCCGACCCAGGCGGAAAGTCGCCGGATCGGCTGGCCGTCGATCCGCCCCGTGGCGGTTTGAATCGGGGCAGCCTCCATACACCCTTCTCGGCCGACAGTGTGACGGGTTTCCGGATAGCTGGCTTCGGACGTTTTCGCCGCCCTGACGGCGAGTGCGTCCGGCCAGACACAACGGTTGGCCAGCGTAAGCCGCGTCTGCCGGCCGAGGCTGCTATGCCGCCAGGCCGTCACGGCACATTCGCTGGCCGCGAAACCTGCGCGCTTCATTTTGAACGTCCCTAGGCGACCGATGGCGCGAATCAGGATATCGTACTCATAGCGGCCCGGGACGGATCGAGTGCAGCGTGGCGCGGCCGACAGGCTGCTCTGCGGACCTGGCCTGTCCATCTGCGAGTCTTGTCCCGTCCCTGTCCCTTCGTGCAGGCGATGCAAATGACCTCGAATCCCTCGGGCGGATGGCGGCCGAGTTGGCTGCTGCTGCTGGTTTTGGCAGCCATCGTATCCTCGGCGGCCGCGGCCGGCGCGTGGGTCTGCACCACGCCGGAATACGCGGCGTTCGCGCGATTGCGCATCTACAACCGCGAACCCAAGCTCGTGTTTACGACAACCGAGAACGACGCGCAAGACTTCGAGATCTACAAGCGCACTCAAAAAGGGTTGATGTCCAGCCGCTTCGTGCTCAGCGCGGCGCTGCGCTCACCCGACGTCGAACGCCTGCCCGCGGTCCGGGAACAAGGCGACGCGGCGACCTGGCTGGAAGAGCGAATTCAAGTGGAGTTCCCCGGCGATGCCGAGCTCATGAAAGTCTCGTTCAGCCACCCCGACGCCGAGTCGGCCGCGGCGATCACCAACGCCGTCACCCGGGCCTACGTGCGCGAAGTGGTCGACGTCGAGCGCCGGCAGCGGATGGACCGGCTCACCAGCCTGGAAAAAGTGTTCAACGATGTCGAACAAAAAATGCGCACCAAGCAAACCGACCTGAAGCGTTTGGCCGACAGCCTGGGAATGGGGGACGACAACAAGACCCTGTCGGCGAAGCAGCAAATAACTTTGCAACACTGGACGAACCTGGAGACCGAGCACACGAAAGTCCAGGCGGAGCTGCTGCGAACCGAACTCACCCTCGCCGAGCTGGGCGAAGGCAGCGAGGGCACCGCCAGCCTGAAGCACAAGCTCGCCATCCTGATCGCTCAGGAAAAAGCGCTCGGCGAAGCCATGGAAAAGTCCGCCCAGGACGCCGCGCCGATCGGCCGCTCGTCCATCGACATGGAAATGATGCGCTCGGAACTAAAACAGCTGGAATATCTGATCGCTCCGGTGGGAACCCAAATCGACATGTTGCGGGTTGAATTACGCTCGCCATCCCGCATCATCGAGCTCCAGGCCGCCGAAGCTCCCAAAGATGCGGACACGCTGGCGCGCACGCGCAACACCGTGATCGCGGCCCTGGCCGGCTTTCTGACGTCCTTGCTGGCATTCGCGCTGGTGGGACTGGGCGCTCGGTGGCGACGCAGGTCGGCATCTCGCCGCTCGCGCGTCGCGGACGCGGCAGCCACCGATTTCGGCCACAACCATCGAGACGAGATCCTGGACGCCATCGAGCGCTTGGCCGACCTGCAAGCCAAAGGCATCTTGTCGGACCACGATTTCGAACTCAAGAAAGCCGAGCTACTCGCACGACTATAGCCGGCGAGAGAAGTAGCTTGCAGTCCCCACGTTGCATCATCGCCCGGCACGCCAGCCTACGCTGCCCAGGTTAAGCCGGCGCGAGCAATCCGTGGAATTTTCCTCGCGGCCGCAACCGCCGCGGGGCGATGCTGACTAATGTGAAGTCGGAGGCAGCCGATACTCCCTGGCAAGGAGCACCGGCACTGCCCCGCCCGGCACTTTGCGACGGCCGTTCGTCTGATCGCGGGGGCGAATCTGACGCACTGGGCCAAACAGAATCCAAACAATTCCACCGCGTGCTGGACTTCTGTCTTTCGCCACTGCTATGCTAGCGTCCATTCCGACTCTGGAATGGCGTCTGGTCGGCATGGTTCCGCCATTACCGTTTTCAGAGTCCGATTGCCATGACGCGCGATCGCTCGGTCCTGCTGACTGAAATGCGCTGGGAGCCGCTGGCGCGTCCTGCGACGGCCGAGGGCGGCGCGATCATTTGGACCTATTGCCTCGGCGTTCCGCTGGTGCATCTGGCCATTCCCCTGGCGCTGCTGCCCGAGATGTTCAGCTGGATCGGCGTGGCCTGGTTGATCGTCGGCAACTACCTCTTCTGCTCGCTGGGCATCGGCGCCTGCTACCATCGCCTGCTCACGCATCGCGGCTTCAAGTGCGCCAAGTGGTTCGAACACACGCTGGCGATTCTGGGCGTTTGCTGCTTGCAGGACTCGCCGGCCCGCTGGGTGGCAATCCACCGCCTGCATCACAACCACTCCGACGAGCAGCCCGATCCACACTCGCCGCTGGTCAGCTACTTCTGGGGTCACGTGGGCTGGCTGTTCGTCGAGAATCGGCAGCTGAGCCGCTTGGACACCTACGAGAAGTACGCCCGCGACGTGCTCCAAGACCCGTTCTATCTCAGCTTGGAGCGCAAGGGCCGCTGGGCCTGGATCTACCTGGCCCAGGCCATTTTGTTCGTGCTGGCCGGCGCGCTGTTCGGCTGGATCTGGCACGGCACGCTCGAGGGCGCCGTGCGGCTCGGGCTGTGCTGGCTGGTCTGGGGCGTGTTGATGCGGACGATCTATACCTGGCACGTCACCTGGGCGATCAACTCGGCGGCGCACCTTTGGGGCTATTGCAACTATGCGACGGGGGACAACAGCCGCAACAATTGGCTGTTTGCCCTGGCCACCAACGGCGAAGGCTGGCACAACAATCACCACGCCGATCCCCGCAGCGCCGCGCACGGCCACCGCTGGTGGGAACTCGACGTGACGTATCTCACGCTGCTGCTCTTCGAGCGCCTGGGCCTGGTCTGGGACATCGTCAAGCCTTGTCGCACGGCGGGGGCGAAGTAGATAGGGACGTAACGGAGGTGGGAGACGACTCCCTCGCCTCCGCGCAGATGATTTGAGAATGGCGCCACGCGGCCATACCCTGGTCGTGCGCAGGGCCGTGGTCCCGTCGAACGGGTCCGTGCCGAGCTTCATCCGCCAGACCCGTTATCAGGCGGCCCGTGCCCCCCACTCAGGCGAACAGTTCCTCGATCGGCTTGCCGCCGTCGACCAGTTTCATGGGCCGCTGCAAGGGCGTCATGACTTCCTTGTTCGGGTCGATGCCCAGGGCGTGGCAGACCGTGGCGTGCAGGTCGGGCACCTGGACGGGCCGCTCGTCTGGTTCCGCTCCGTCCTTGTCGGACGAGCCGATCACGGTGCCCCCCTTCAGCCCGCCGCCGGCCATCAGGGCGGTAAAGCAGCTGGCGTGATGGTCGCGGCCGGCATCCTTATTGATCCGGGGGGTGCGGCCGAACTCGCTGAGCATCACGACCAGCGTCTTGGCCAACAGGCCGCTCGCAGCCAGATCCTCGACCAGCGCGGCCAGGGCCGGATCCATCACTTCGCCGTGGTCCTGCATGGCCGGAAAGTTGCGCGTGTGGGTGTCGAAGCCGCCGCGATTGACCTGCACGAACCGCACTCCCTTTTCCACCAGCCGCCGGGCGAGCAGGGCCCCGCGGCCAAACGTGGTGTCGCCGTAGCGGTCGCGTACGGCCGGCTTGACTTCATCCAATTCGAACGCCGCCAGGGCCGGGCTGCGCATCAGCTTGACCGCCTCGTCCGTGGCTGTGGCCGTGGCGTCGAACTGCACGTCGGGCGTGTCGGCGGCAAAGCGGCGATTGATCTTCGCCAGGGCTTCCAGCCGCTGGTTGCCGCGCACTTCGGTGATCTGGGCCGGGAAGGCCAGGTACGGATCGCGCTGGCCGGGCTGGCCGATGAAATAGGCCTCGCACTTTTGCCCCAGGTAGCCGGCCCGCGGGGCTTCGCCGCTGATCGTGATGTAGGCCGGCAAATCGCCGATCTGCTCGCGCTCGTGCACCACCACCGAGCCCAGCCCGGGATGCCGCAGGTTCGAGCTCTGGTTGAAGCTGGTCTGCAGTTGATAGGTGGCCCGGCCGTGGTCGCCCTGCGTGCCGGCGATCGAACGGACCAGCGCGACGTGGTGCATCTGTTTGGCCAGGAGCGGAAAGATTTCGGAGATTGCCAGGCCGGGGACCGAGGTCTTGATCGGCTCGAATTCACCCTGCGTCGGCCGGCCCGGTTTGGGATCGAAGGTGTCGATGTGGCTCATGCCGCCGCCGTTCCAGAACAGGATCACGTGTTCGGCCGTCGGCGCATGGCTGGTGCCGGCCAGGGCCACGAGCTGCCGCAGGTTGAGGCCCAGGAACGTACCGCCCGCGGCTCCCAGCAGCCCCCGGCGACTGAATCGGTATCCGGCGCATTCCATGACAAGCTCCTCGGGCGTGGGTGGTTTTTTTCGGTTGGGATTCCGGTAATCCGGACAAGAAACGCAGGCAATCCGGACAAAAAACGCGGGCAATCCCCGTGCGATCAGGGCAGATAACGAAATTCGTGACAGTTCAAGAGCAGCCAGCGCAGGTCGGCCACGCCGTCGACGGGCGTCTCGGCCGCGGCCACGATCTGGCGCCCGTCGGCGAGCTCCTCGGCGCTGGGCTCCCGCGTGAGAATCTCGCGATAGGCAAAGCGGACGGCCTTCGCCGGATCGGCCTTGGGGCCGGCGACCAGGGCGTAAATCGGCTCCAGCTTGCCAACCCGCGAGGCTTCGTGCGTCAGCCGGCCGTTGAGCATCATCAGGGCCTGCCGCATCGAGGGGCCGTGGTCGCGGAATTCGCCCAGGGCGTCGCGGGACGTCTGGCCGAAGATTCGCAAGAAGTGCGGCGGCGGCGCCGGCGACGCCATCCGCAGCGCGCTCGTGAACCGCGGGTTGTCATCGATCGTGGTGGTCACTTTGCGTTCGATGTATTTGACCCGGGCGGCCATCATCTGGGCCGACTCCAATTCGTCGGTCGAGACTTTCTGCATGGCCTCCATCGCGGGCGCGTCTTTGGCGTCGGCCAGCACCGAATCGAAGTTCACCTCGATCGCCGATTCCAGGTCGTATCCGCCGGGAATCGTTTCGCTGCGTGCGGCCATGCCCATTTTCGGGTCCCCCTTGGCACCCGGCTTGAGCGCCGAAGATCCCTCGCGGGGAACCGCTTCGCGAATGTACGTGGTCACTTCCCGCATGTTCTCGCCCGCCCCATGCTTGGGCTCGAACAAATGTCCGGCCAGCACAATGCTGTCGAACAGCGATTCGCTCAGCATGCGGCGCCGGGGCTGGGCCACGAAGGCTTTTTCGGCCGCTTCGCGCTGGGCCGTGGGCAAGCCCGTGGCGTGCCCCCGGGCGTAGGCCTGACTGCTGACGATCAGGCGGATTGGCGTGCGCAGGTCGAATCCGCCGGCGACGAACTCATCGGCCAGATAGTCGAGCGTTTGCGGATGGCTGGGGGGATTCTGAGCGTTGAAATCGTCCAAGGGCTCGACGAATCCGCGCCCCAGGAATTCGGCCCAGAGGCGGTTGACCAGCGCGCGGGAAAAGTAGCGGTTGTCCGGGCTGGTGACCAGTTCGGCCAATTCGCGGCGGAGCTGGCTCTCGCGATACAGGTCGCGCTCGACTTCCAACGCCCGGGCGGCCCGCTGCGATTCGGCACTCACGTCGGCCAGCACAGCCGTCTTGCTCTCGGCCGCGGCCTGGCCCGCCCGGGCGCTGGCTTCGGCCAGCAAGTCGTCGACCGTCGGGCCCTTTGGCTGCCGGGCCTTGGCCAGCCGGGCCGCTTCGGCCGCGCGCAATTCTTTCAGCCGCGCAGCCGCGGGCGTGGTGGTGCTGGCCAGCTGGAACGGAAATTTCGGATCCATTGCCTTGCGCGGCTTGCCCCGGGCCACGTCCTCGGGCGGCCAGAGCACGGCCGACTCTTCCATCTCGGTCGTGTAGACCGCTTTGGTCAGCTGGCTTTCCACCCGGCGGGTGCGGCCGTAGTACGCCGCCAGTCCGTAAAACTGCTCGCGCGTCCAGACGTCGAACGGATGATCGTGACACTGGGCGCAGGAAACGCGAATGCCCATGAACACCTGAGCCGTGACGCCGGCCATGGCCAGCGGATCGGCATTGTCCCCCAGGATGAAACCCACCTGCGGGGCCTTGCCAGCCTTGCCGTTGACCGAGATCAACTGCCGGCAGAGCTCGTCATAGGGCATGTGATCGGTCAGCGATTGATGGACGAACGCCACCAGCGTGTCGCCACCGGGCGAATCGGAGCGAATCCGCAGCAGGTCGGCAAGGAAGACCGTCCAGCGGTCGGCGAACCGCTCGTCGGCGAGCAACCGATCGATCAGCTTGCTGCGCCGCTCGGCGGCCGGCCAGGCCAGATATTGCCGCAGCTCGGCCTCGGTTGGGATGCGGCCGATCAAATCGACCGACACCCGGCGCAAAAACGCCAGATCGCTCGCCGGCGCGGCCGGCGCAAGGTCTTTGCCGGAATTCTCGGCCGCCAGCCGCTGATCCAGTGGGCTCGCCGGGGTCTCGGCCGCCAGGACCATCGAGCCGGCCAGCAGCATCCAGGCGCTTGTCAGGACGGTCAGGCCGAAGGCGGGTGTCCGGTGCCGCCCAACGTTGGCCGCCGGGGCGAAGTCAAAGCGCAGGCTGCGACGAGTATTCACAGCGCGGTTCATTTTCACGGCACGGATCCTGGGTGACGGGAAACGCGGAAAACGATGGGCCGCCGAAAACATCCTGGGGCGGCTCCAGCCTACAACCCGGCTGCTCTAAATATGGCCGGAACGCATCAAGCGTTACGCATCGATCTTGCCCGATCCACAAGATAGCAGCTTCCGCGGCCGATTCCCAGAAAATGTGGACTTGTGCCGACATTCCCGGGCGAGTTGCACGTTCTGGCCAAGGTGAACTGCTCAGGACCAGCCACCGAAAGCTGAGCGGAGCCGCCCAGAAGGGGGCAAGTCGAAGCCCTCTGAGGCCCGGCAAGCATCCGCCCAAATCCGGCCCGGGGCGCAACAAAAAAACCGCCCGTGCAAGTGCTCGAGCGGTTTCTGTGTTGTGCGTAGCGGTCGAGCTATGCCTTGCGGCGCCGTACGACGACCAGGCCCAGGCCGATCGCCAAGCCCCAGATAGCAATCGAAGCCGGTTCCGGCGTGCCTTTCACCGTGATAAAGTCGACGAAGCTACTGTTGTCCCCTCCCGACGTGCCCAGGATGTTAATGTACGGCGTGGTCGTTGAAACCGTGAAAGGGTCGCTGGTGTAGAGCAAATAGACGTTCGTCGAAGGAGTCGTCGGCGGCGTGATCGTGGTGCTGCCGGAAAAAGTAAGTGGGATCGCGCTGATCTCGACTTGAAACGGATCTGCTCCGTTATAATTGGTCCGACCTTCAGCATATAAACTGAGGGTGTAAGTATCCCCGACGACGAACCCGGACAATTGTTGCTGGACACCGCCGATGCTCTTCAGCAGCAGGGCCTGGTTTCCGTTGGGCGCATCGCTATTTCCATACGCGCTGCCATTGGTCACGATCCCGCCGCCCGAAGAGCCTCCGGGACCAAGGTAAGTCCAATTAGCTGGCGGATTGCCCTCGCGGAAATTCGGAGAGCCGAGGCTCGGGCTCTCGAAACTGGGGTTCAAAATCGTCACGCCGGCAAGAGCCGGCACGCTGCCGCCACCGATAGACGCGGCCAAAACGGCAAGGGACAGCTTGAACAACCTCATAGTGCACCCGTTGGAATGGCAAGACAAGTTCTGACAACACAACTCAAAATCGCAGCGAATTTTGTGCCATTTCCTAGTCTCGCCTCAGGCCAGAAATATCGCCACCCCCGAAAACTCGACATTCTGCCGCAAACGAGGCTTGAGGCCGGAGCGATTTCGCCAGTGCTTCCAGCCAGTTTTTATCATTTCGATCATGCGAATTCTCAGTCTGAGAAATGCAATGTGATTGCCGATTCCCAGAAAATGCCCTAGCGGCCGCATTCCGGGGCGACTTTCACCGCCTGGCTGAGCGAGCTGTTGGGCACCAGACAGAGAAACTTGAGCGGGGCCGCCCCGGTATTGCGGAACTGGTGAACCTCGTCCGGCACCACGTAAATCACGTCCCCCGGCCGCAGCGGATGCTCTGTTTCTCCCTCGATCACAACGCCTTCCCCCTCCAGCACGAACACCTCGTGTTCGTACGGGTGGCTGTGCCGGGGTGTAAAGCCGCCGGGAGCGACCTCGAACTGCCGCATGGCAAAGTTGGGCGTGCCCTGCTCCGGGCCCAAGAGCCAGCGCACCTGGCACCCGGAGGCTCCTTCCATGTGGACCGGAGTCTGAGCGGTTTTCTCGAAATGGCTGACGTTCATCGATCGTTCCTCGCTGGCCGTGTGTTTGCCGTGCTAGGTCGCCCTTCCATGGCCGGTCATTCGGCCGGGGACCGGTTGTCCGCAGAGCGATCCGCATCCGGGCCGCCTGCATTCTCCCCTGGCCCAGCCTGGGCATGCCCGCTCTGGTCATGGCCACTCTGGTCATGCCCACTCTGGCCGTGCGCCGTCCAGTAGCTATCGGTGGCCATTGCCAACCCGCACATGACGGCCAACACGGCCAGTTCGCCGCCCAGAAGCATCATGCCGTGCTGGTCCAGAAAGACAAGCAGCGGATGCGTCTGGTCGCCGCCGTCGGGCGTCATCGCCTTGAGCGCCATGATGCCGTAGGCGCAGGCCGTAATGGCGAAGGCCACGCCGGCAATTACCAGCAGCGGATAAAACGGATTGATGGCTTGTTTGCGCCGTGCCACGAAAAACCTCGCTTCCGTTGCCCCACAGAGTGTCAATGATATCAGGATACCACGGCCGCCGGCGTCCCCTGCTCGTCCGCGGCCAGGGGGCGGCACGCCCGCTGTGGGCCGCAATCACGGCCCAAGGGCCGCGACCAGCTGACGAAACACTTCGGCCCGGTGCTCGAAGTCGCGAAACTGGTCCAGGCTGGCGCAGGCCGGCGAGAGCAGGATCGTGTCGCCCGGCGCCGAACGCTCCCAGCACCAGGCCAGCGCCGCCGAAAGGTCGGCCACGGCCGAGCAGCGAAACTCCGGCGACCGCGCGGCAAGCAAATCCCGCAGCCGCTCGGCCAATGCGCCGTAGCAGGCCGCGCCGGCGGCGCCGGACCACCGCTGCGACTAGGGGGCCGAAATCGCTCCCCTTGTCCAGTCCGCCCAGCAGCAGCCAGACAGGGCCCGCCGAGGTCGCCAGCGCCGCCAACGCGGCCTCGGGCGTGGTCGATTTCGAATCGTCGACGATCTGCCGGCCGGCAACCGGGGCGAGCGCCTGGCAACGATGCGCCAGACCGCGGAATCGAGTTAGTGCGCGTTCGATCGCGGGCCCCGCGACACCCCAGTGCTCGGCGGCCGCGGCCGCCAGCGCCGCGTTGCGCCGGTTATGTTCGCCCGGTAGTTCGAGCGGCGCAAGGCGCTCCAGCGGCCAGGCGGGCACCAACTTTCCGCGCATCCCACGAGTCCAGGAAAGCACCAGCGCGTCCGTCGGATCGACCACGGCAAACCCGCCCGCCGGCAGCAGTTCCAGAGCCCGCCGCTTCGCCGCGACGTAAGCCTCCCAGCTTCCGTGCCAGTCGAGGTGGTTGGGCGTGCAGTTGGTGATCACGGCGCCCAGCGGCGGCCGGACCCCCGCCGTCAAATGGGCCAGCTGAAAGCTGCTCACTTCCAGCACCACGCGATCCCCGGGCTGGATTTCCGGCAAGCGCGCAAGCAGGCTGACGCCGATGTTCCCCCCCAACCAGGTTCGGCCGCCAGCCCGGGCGAAAATGTCGGCCAGCATCGAGGCCGTGGTCGACTTGCCATTGGAGCCGGTGACCATCACGACCGACGCCCCGCAGCGATCCAGAAAAAGCTCGATTTCCGAAGTGATCGGCACGCCGCGCCGGCGCGCCGCTGCCAGCAGCGGCTGGTCGGAGCGCACGGCCGGGTTGACGACGATTGCGTCGGCCGCGGCAAAATCTGCCTCGTCGTGCCGGCCGAGCGTCCAGTGGACAATCGGCACGTCGGCCAGTTGGGCAATCGAGCCGGCCAGCGAGTCGGCAGTCGACAGATCGGTCACCGTGACCTGGGCCCCCTCGCGCCAGCCAGCGAGCGGCGGCCACGCCGCCGCCGTGCCGACCCAGGCCCATCACGGTGACTCGCCGGCCGGAGAATTCCATGTTCTCTCGCTCAGGCAAAAAAAATCGCGCTGCGGCTGCCCCCATCGGTGGCGACCGCAGCGCGATGCAATTCCGTAGACGATCTGCTCTGCCACGCGTGCGGCGGGCGGCTCAGTCGGTCATCGAGCCGCCTTCACGCTTCGATTGCCAGACGGCCCAAATCAATCCCGCGGCGCAAACGACCACGGCTCCCCAGTAGAAGTTGTTGAGGGGCATTTCGGCCAGGCCCTTCACGCCCAGCTTCTTGAGGTGCTCGACCATCTTCGTGTCGTAGGGCAGGATCAAGGGAATGATCAGCAGGCTGACCATGTTCATCACCTTGATCAGCGGGTTGATAGCCGGACCGGCGGTGTCCTTGAGCGGGTCGCCCACGGTGTCGCCGGTGACGGCGGCCTTGTGCTTTTCGCTCCCCTTGCCGGTATTGGCTTCCAGGTCGCGGGGTTCGTCCTCGACCATCTTCTTGGCGTTATCCCAGGCGCCGCCGGCGTTGGCCATGAACACGGCCAAAAGCTGGCCGCTGACGATCATGCCGGCCAGGAACCCGGCCAGGGCGATGATGCCCATACCGAAGCCGACCAGGATCGGCACCAGAATGGCCAGCAAGGCGGGGCCGACAAGTTCTTTTTGGGCCGAGCCGGTGCAAATGGCCACCACGCGGCCGTAGTCGGGTTTCTTGGTGCCGGCCCAGATTTCCTTATCGCGGAATTGGATGCGGCATTCCTTGACGATCAAGAAGGCGGCCCGGCCCACGGCCCGGATCGTCATCGAGCTGAACAAGAACGGCACGCTGGCCCCGATCAACAACCCGACGAACAGGCTGGGGTCGGAAACCGTCAGCATGGCGGCCACGGCGTCGTAGACGTCGCGGCTGACGTTGGCTTTTTCGCCCTGGCCGCCGGAGCCGACCGAAACGATGAAGCTGTTGAACAGCGACACGGCCGCGATCACGGCAGAGCCGATGGCGATGCCCTTGGTGATGGCCTTGGTCGTGTTGCCCACGGCGTCCAGATCGGCCAAGGTCTGCCGGGCTTCCTTGTACTTGGCTTCGCCCATTTCCTTGCGGTCGTAGCCCATCTCGCCGATGCCGTTGGCGTTGTCGGCGACGGGTCCGAACACGTCCATCGAGATCGTGTTGCCGGTGAGCGTGAGCATGCCGATGCCGCACATGGCCACGCCGTAGGCCACGAACGTGGCGTTCGTGCCCGAGTAGACCAGCACGCTGGCCATGATCGCCGCAGAAATAATGAGTACTGCCGCCACCGTGCTTTCATAGCCCACTGCAAAGCCTTGGATAATGTTCGTGGCGTGTCCGGTACTACAGTTTTTGGCCAGGCTCTTGACCGGTTCGTACTCGGTGCCGGTGTAGTACTCGGTGCACTTGTTGAGCAGCACGGCCAGGATGATGCCGATCAGGCAGGTCCAGGCCGGCCGCATGTCGAGCCCATTGATGTCGAACGTGGATAAATACCTGAGCCCATGGTCCTTCAGACCTGCGGTGACGTTCAAATCGGTGGCTCCGGGGAAACCGGCTTGGGCCTGCGGGTACTCTTCCAGATAGTGACTGTCGAACCGCAAGTAGCCGAGCCCCAGGAGCACGAAGCCCACGATCGAGAGCACCGAGCCGATGAGGAAGCCCTTGTTGACGCTCTTCATGGCCTCGGCGGCGGTTCCCTTGTCGCCCGCCCGCACGCTGTAGGTGCTGATGATGCTGGCCACGACGCCGATAGCCCGGACCAAGAGCGGGAAAATCACGCCCTTGTGGCCGAAGCTGGCGATGCCCAGGATCATGGCCGCCACGATGGTCACTTCGTAGCTTTCGAAAATGTCGGCCGCCATGCCGGCACAGTCGCCGACGTTGTCCCCCACGTTGTCGGCGATGGTGGCGGCGTTGCGCGGGTCGTCCTCGGGAATGCCCGCTTCGACTTTGCCCACCAGGTCGGCGCCGACGTCGGCCGCCTTGGTGTAGATGCCGCCGCCGACGCGCATGAACAGGGCCAGCAGCGTGCCGCCGAAACCGAAGCCCAGCAGGGCCTCGTAGGCTTCTTCACCGTAAATCAAAAAGATGATCGAGCCGCCTAGCAGGCCCAGGCCGTCGGTGAGCATGCCGGTGATCGTGCCGGTGCGGTAGCCCAACTGCAGGGCCTTGCCGAAGCTGTCCTGGGCGGCTGCGGCGACGCGCAGGTTGCCGACGGTTGCCAGCCGCATGCCGACGAAACCGACCGTGGCCGAGAAGATCGAGCCGAGCAGAAACGCAATGGCCCGGCCGATGGCGATCTCCTCCGGCGCCGGTGGATCTTGCTTCGTGGCGGCCAGATAGAGTCCGATCGTGATCACGACGATGAGCACGGCCACCACGCGAAACTGCTTGTAGAGATACGCGTTGGCCCCTTCGCGAATGGCCTGGGCGATCTCCTGCATCCGCGTCGTGCCTTGCGGGGCGCCCTTCACCTGGCCCACCAGCATCAAGGCGTAGCCCAGGCCGGCGATCGCCACCAGCACGTTGGCGATCAGAGCGACCTTTTCCACCTGGTTGTATTTGTCGCTGGTCAGCGGTTCCCAGAGCTGGATGTGGCTGGCCACCGCCTCTCCGTCGGCGCCGATCACCATGGCCGGACGCAGCTGGAGCCAACTGGCCGCTCCCAACAGGACCACCGCCACCACGGCCAGGGCCGGAACAACAGCTCGCTTCATGATCACCTCGAATGGGTTTGCGATGCTTGTGTCACTACGAATCCTCTTGTGGTCGAGACGCATCCGCTGCGTCCGACCGCTCGAATTCCCCATGCCAGGCCGTGGCTGCAGTGAGCCGACGAGCTGCGGCCGGTCGGCGGCATGTCCCAATGCCGGCGACAAGCGAGGACCGTGCCGCTACGGGGGGCGGCGCGGAGGGAACCGAATTGCCTGGGCCCTTTCGAACGACCGGCCGCCGACCACCTGCGCGGTGACGGGGGCATCCGAAAAGCTAAAGATCCGAAATGCTGAAGATACCGTGCGGGGGATTGCTTCCTAACCCCAAATTTCGCGAATGTCCCGGCTTTTTTCCGGCGCTTCTGGGCGCCAGGAAAGACGCGAGTTTACCCGCTCATTCTGCAACCGGCAAGTTGGACGAGCGTGGTATTATTTAACGCCGCCCGCGCGGTGCGACACGCCGGGGCCGCCCCGCGGCAGCCCCGGAACCGACGGCACTGGGCGCAGATCGGCGCCCTGCGGTTGACCGCCGGGTTTTTCCCGGGCAAAGTGAGCGTCTGACCCCCTCCGGGCCCCTGAAGGATTGCAATCCATGACGCTGCTCGCGATCGTGCTCATCTCGGCCGTGATCTTGACGGTCGCTTACTTCACCTACGGCCGGCTGCTGAGCCGATTGCTCCAGCTCGATCCTGAGGCCGAAACCCCGGCCGTCGAGCTGCGCGACGACGTCGATTACGTGCCGATCGAGCCGAAATTCCTGCTCTCGCAGCATTTCTCGGCCATCGCGGCCGCCGGGCCGATCGTCGGGCCGATCCTGGCCGGTGTCGCCTTCGGCTGGGTGCCGGCCTTGCTCTGGATTCTGGTCGGCTCGATCTTCATCGGTGGCGTGCACGACTTTACCTCGCTCGTGGCCTCGATCCGGCACAAGGCCCGCTCGATCGCCGAAGTCGTCCGCGATCACATGAGCGCCCGGGCATATATGCTGTTTCTGGCCTTCGTTTGGCTGAGCCTGGTCTACATCATCGTGGCCTTCACCGACGTCACGGCGAGCGCGTTTTTGGGGATGGTCGAGCTGGAAGGGGGCGAAAAGACCGAGATCCTGGGCGGCGGCATCGCCACCAGCTCGCTGTTGTATCTGTGCCTGCCGATCATCATGGGGCTGCTGCTGCGGTACACGCGGCTGACGCTGGGCTGGGCCACGCTGATCTTCGTGCCCCTCGTGGGCGTGTCGATCTGGGTCGGCCAGAAGTTTCCCTTCGACATTCAGCAGATCTTCGACCTGAGCCCGGCCGGGGCCCGGGCCACCTGGAATGTGGCCCTGCTGGCGTACTGCTTTGTCGCTTCGGTGATTCCGATGTGGCTGCTCTTGCAGCCCCGCGGCCACCTGGGCGGATATTTTCTCTACCTGGCGCTGGGCGGCGGCATGCTGGGGATCGTGCTGGGCAGCTTCACCGGGCGCGGCGGCGACGTCGGCCAGATCCAGTATCCGCAGTTCACCGGCTGGCAGACTCCCATCGGCGCCCTGGTGCCGATGTTGTTCGTGACGATCGCCTGCGGCGCCTGCTCAGGATTTCATTCGATCATCGCCTCCGGCACGACGTCCAAGCAGCTCCGCCGCGAGACCGACGCCCGGGTAATCGGCTACGGCGCGATGCTGCTCGAGGCCATGGTCGCCATCGTTTCGCTCTGCTGCGTGATGAAGCTGACCGGCAATCATGCGCTGACCAAGCGCGATCCGAACCTGGTGTATGCCGTCGGGCTGGGGGATTTCCTTTACGTGCTATACATCGAGAAAACCTTCGGCGTGCCGTTTGCGCTGATGGCCTTTACCACGTTCGTCTACGACACGCTGGACGTTTGCACTCGACTGGGCCGCTACATCCTGCAGGAGCTTTTCGGCCGGCGCGATCGGGCCAGCGGCTGGGTGGCCACCGGCCTGACGGCAGCCGTGCCGCTCGTCTTTCTGCTCCTGCCGCCCACGGTGGATGCCGCCGGCCGCACGATTCCCGCTTGGAAAATCTACTGGAACCTGTTCGGCGCGAGCAACCAGCTGCTCGCGGCGCTGGCCTTGATCGGCGTGACGGTCTGGCTCTGGCAGACCCGAAGGGCCTGGTGGGTGTGGCTAGTGACCGGCGTGCCCGCCGCGCTGATGTACACGATGAGCACTTGGGCCCTGGTCTCGATCATCCAGAGCAAGTTCGCGGCCGGGGCCACGTACGATCCGGTCCCCTGGGTCGGGATCGTGCTGATCGGTCTGGCGATCCTGATGCTCGCCGAAGCGGCCTGGGTGATCGCCGGACCCAAGCAAAAGGCCGCCGGGAGCGAAGCCCTGGCGGCCGTGGATTCGTGATCGAATTGTCCGAGGCGTCGGGCCGGATCAGCGACCCACCCGGCGCTTATTGCCCGCAGCCCACGCAGCCCGGCGCCGGAGCACAGTTGGTCACCGGCACCTGGCAGGTGACCGTCTTGGGCACCAGCTTGCAAACCTGGACCTGAATTTCCTTCTGCACGGTGTAGGGCACTTGCACCGTGACGGTCGAGGTCTGCGGTTCGGCCACGCAGCGGTACGTGGTCACGTCCCGCACGCCCGCGCGGGTTTCCGGCTCGCAGTAGTTCTCGGTCACTTCCCGGGTTTGGGGCTCGGCGATCATTTTGCAAACCTGCACCTGCCGGGTCCGGGCTTCCGGGTGGCACACGGTGTACTGCACTTCCCGGGTTTGGGGCTCGGCGACCATTCGGCAGACTTGCACCTGACGAGTCCGGGTTTCCGGATGACACACGGTGTACTGCACTTCCCGGGTTTGGGGCTCGGCGACCATCCGGCAGACCTGCACCTGGCAGCTGCGCGTCTCGGGATGGCAGACCGTGACCGGCACCTGCCGGGTTTGCTGCTCGGCGACCATCTTGCAAACCTGGACCTGGCACGAACGCGCCTCGGGCCGACAGAGCGTCACGTCGTACTGGAACGGAACGTTCTCGACCTGCTGCTGCATGCAGGTGACTGGCACTTGCTTGGTGACGATCTTCGAAACCCAGCGGCGCTGCGGAGCGCAGGCCGTGGGGGCACAGGCCGGCGCACACGCGGGGGCGCAGCCGCCATAGTTCTGATGATGCCGCCAGCCGACCAGCTGCATTGTGCCGGACGCCGCCGCACTGTCCGCCGGATTCTTGCTGTCCGCCGGATTCTTGCTGTCGGCCGGATCCTTGCTGTCGGCCAGTTTTGCGTCGACGGCCGGCTTTTCGTTCGCGGCACAGCCGGGCGCACAGCTCGGCTGGCAGCTTTGCACCGGCACGTCCTCCCAGTGCCCTTGATCTTCGCAAATCGTCTTCATCACGGTCACCGGCACCAGCTTGCACACCGGCCGCGTCCCTTGCCGCGTTTCGGTGTAGGGCACCATCACGGTGAATTGTTGCGTGACGGTTTCCATCACGGGCTTGCACACCGTGCAATTGATCGTCTGCATCTGCGTCTCGGGCACCATCACGGTGTACTGCCTGGTCACGGTTTCCATGACCGGCTTGCAGACCGTGTAGTTGACCGTGCGCGTCAGCGTCTCGGGAACCATCACGGTGTACTCTTGCGAGACGGTTTCCATGACCGGCTTGCAGACCGTGTAGTTGACGGTCCGGGTGAGCGTTTCGGGGACCATCACCGTGTATTGCTGCGTGACCGTTTCCATGACCGGTTTGCAGACCGTGTAGTTGATGGTCCGGGTGCGCGTCTTGGGCACCATGACGGTGTACTGATAATTCACCTGGTGCGTTTCCGGCACATTGCGATAAACGGTATTGGTCACCTGCCGCTGCTCGGGCCGGCATTCGGTGACGTTGATCGTGCGCGTTTCGTTGACCAGGGTCGGAACCATGATCGTGCGTTCAACCGTCTGATAAGTGGTCTCGCAACTCGGCGCCGCCTGGCAGGGAGAGTTGTTGCAGCCCTGGTCGCAGCAACCGCCGCCGCGCCGCCAATGACCCGCCTGCGCTGTGGAAACGCAAGCCAGAATTGCCGTCAGGGCCGATCCCCAAATGGTGCGCTGGATCATCATGATGTTTTCTCCTTGCCGATACGACGAGCCGCCCGGATTGTGACAACCGGTGTGGAAGATAATCCGCGCTCGGGCAGCTGTCAACGAGTTGCTGCACATTTGTCGATCGAGCGAGTAGACAATTGCTCGCGGCCGGTTCTGGCGTGCGGCGTGCCGATTTTCGCGTTGTGCCGATTTTCGCGTTGTGAAGATTCTCATGGCCCGGTCACGAAACGCGCCGCGAAGTTTCTCAGGCCCATTAGCGAAACCTGCTCCAGCGAATGGACACTATTTGTCAGGGAAATACTTTCGCCGGCGCGGCCAGTTGGCCCTAGTCCAAGGGCACCAGGAGCGGCGAGCGCTCTCGACGGGGCCTCAGCGGCGGGAATCGGCGGCAGTCGACGGCCGCTCGCCCGTCAGGGCCAATTTGCCCCGCGCCCGGCAATTTTTCGCCGCAAGGCCGTCAGGCCGCGATGCTTGCGGGCCTTGGTCGGCGGCAGTTAGCATGAAGAGGACCTTTGATATAGCGGACCTTTGATACCGTGGAGTTAGCATCCAGTGAGCGGTCGCGGCTCCCGCTGGGGCGACGACCGCCCAAGGGTAGCAGCCCGGCGAATCGGGCAGCTCGCCAGGCGACGAGCCGGTGACTCGGGCGGCCTTGGCAAGTGCGCCGACGTTTGTGCCGGACGGGCTTAGAGATAGGTGCCGGCCGAACCCGGGGACCGCGGGCATGGCCAACCGCAGGCACGCGTCCCGCTGGCCGCCGGCGGTCACCCAGCGCGACACCGCCGGGGCGGCAGCGCAGACGGCGCAAAGTATTAGTTTTCCTGGAGATCCTTCCCGCGACCCCCAACACGTCGAGTTGCCGATGCGGAGTTTTTTACTGCGGTTGTGCGTATTCGCGTTGCTGGCCGCTGTGCTGGGAATTGCCTTTCAGGCCGTTCGCGGGCCGCGCAGCCACCAGAGCGTGGCGACCAGCGCCCGCGCACACCCCCGGCTCTGGCCTGCCGGCCAGCGACAGCCTTGCCGCTAACCCTGCCACTCCGGAACCTGGGCTGACGGCCGACCGACCGGCGGCCAGCAACACAGCGGGCAGCAATACAGCGGACAGCAATACAGCGGGCAGCAATACAGCCGGCAGCGACTCGGCCGATCTGCTGGCCGTGGCGTCCCCCTCCGATCGGGTGTCGGCCGAACCGACCTTCGGTGTCGACGAGCGGACCCCGTGGACGACGTCGCGCCTCAAGGGCTCTCCCGAGCCGCCGCCCCCGTACCAGACGCGGCAGATCTTCGCGAACTTGCACTTCAAGGAGCCGGTGGCCATCGTGCCGGCCCCGAGCCTGCGGCGGTATTTCGTTTGCGAGCACGAGGGCAAGATTTTTTCCTTCGTCGACCAGCAGGACGTGCCCCAGGCGCAGCTGGCCATCGATTTGCGCAAGCAGGTGCAAACCGTACATCTGTGCCCCGGCGCCGCGAAGGTGACCGAGCTCTATGGGATGGCCCTGCACCCGCGGTTTGCCGAAAACCACTGGTGCTACGTTTGCTACAAGATGGATCCGGCCTATTGGGGCCAGATCGCCGACGGCACGCGCGTCTCCCGCTTCACCGTAACCCAGAGCGATCCGCCCAAGCTCGATCCGGCCAGCGAGCAGATCGTGATCAGCTGGTTGGGCGGCGGGCACAATGGCGGCTGCCTGCAATTCGGCCCCGAAGGGTATTTGTACATTTCGAGCGGCGACGGCGGCTTTCCGAATCCGCCCGATCCGCGGCACACCGGCCAGGACATCGGCGACTTGCTCAGCTCGGTCTTGCGGATCGACGTCGATCAGGAGCAACTGGCCGACTCGGGCGCGCCGCGGCCCTATACGATTCCGGCCGACAATCCGTTTGTCGATCGCCCGGGCGCCCGGGGTGAAGTCTGGGCCTATGGCTTTCGCAATCCCTGGAAGATCAGCTTCGATCGGGCGACCGGAGATCTGTGGGCCGGCGACGTGGGCTGGGAATTGTGGGAACTTGCCGATCGCGTGGTGCGCGGCGGCAACTATGGCTGGAGCGTGACCGAGGGGCTGCAGCCGGTCTATCCCGACGCCCCGCGCGGTCCCACGCCGATCCTGCCGCCGACCATCGCCGTGCCGCACACCGACGGGGCCTCGATCACCGGCGGTTATGTCTATCGCGGCAAACGCCTGCCGGAGCTGGTCGGCACGTATGTCTTCGGCGATTGGGAATCGCGCCGTATTTGGGCGCGCGCGTCGAGGGGAACGAAGTCGCGCCCTATGCCGAGATCTCGCTGCCCGGCCCGCGCATCGTCTCGTTCGGCGAAGACCCGGACGGCGAACTGCTGATCCTGGATTTCGATCACGGCACGATCCACGAGCTCGTGCCCAACCCCCGCGCCGGATCGGTCGACGAATTCCCCACCCGGCTCAGCGAGACGGGCTTGTTTGCCAATGCGGCGAAGCAGACGCCGGCGCCGGGCGTGCTGGGGTTTTCGATCCAGGCTGCCGCCTGGGCCGACTACGCTACGGCCGAGCGCTGGGTGGCTCTGCCCGACCGCTCGACCGCGGTCATTCATGCCGAGCCGGTCGAAGTCGCCGAGTCGATGTTTCGCGAGCTGTTCACGTTTCCGGCCGACGGCGTGCTGGCCAAGACCTTGTCGCTGGAAATGAAACAAGGCGATCCGGCGAGTGCCCGGCGGCTGGAAACCCAGATCCTGCACTTCGACGGCCACTACTGGCGCGGCTACACGTATGAGTGGAACGACGAGCAGACCGACGCCACGCTGGTCGGCGCCGGCGGCCGCAACCGCACGTTCGACGTCGAGGATGCCCAGGCTCCCGGCGGCCGGCGGACGCAGACCTGGCACTTCGCCAGCCGCAACGAATGCCTGCAGTGCCACAATCCCTGGGCCGGCTTCCGCCTGGCCTTTACCGCCCCGCAGTTGAATCGCGATCACCGCTACGGCGAGCGCACCGACAACCAGCTGCGCACGCTCGAACACCTGGGCCTGATTCGCTTCGAGCCGCCGGTCCCTTCGATCGACGAGCCCGAGGTCGTGCCGGTCTTGGGCCCGCCCGGACGCTACGCCGATCCTTATGACGAGAGCGCCGACCTGAACGCCCGGGCCCGAGCCTGGCTGCATGTCAATTGTTCGCACTGCCACCAGTTCGGCGCCGGCGGCACGGCCGACATCGAGCTGCGCGAGGAGTACCCCGTCACGGCGACCAAGACGCTCGAAGCCGCTCCGCGCCAGGGCAATTTCGGCATCGCCGGCGGACAGCTGCTCGCCCCGGCCGATCCGTACCGCTCGATCCTGTATTACCGCATCTCGAAGATGGGCCGGGGCCGGATGCCGCACATCGGTTCCGACCTGGTCGATCCGCGGGGGACGAAACTGATCCACGACTGGATCCGGCAGTTGCCGGTGCACAAGGACGATCTGGCCGCGGTCGAACGGCTGCGGTCGCTCGACGAGCAAACCAACCTGGACCGCGAAGCCCGCGAGACCCGGCGCCGGCTGCGGCAACTGGCCCGCGACGTGGCCCGCGAGAACGAGCGGCTCGAACCGACCGACGAGGATCACGTGGCGGCCCACGAGCGCCGCATCAAAGAGATCGCCGATGCGGCCAAGAACCGCGTCAACGATCGCGCAGGCACGATTCGCAGCCTGCTGGCCGGTCCCGCTACGGCCCTGGTGCTGGCCCGCTCGATGGACTCCAAGCCGCTGCCGCCGGCGATCGAAAAACAAGTCCTCGCCGCCGTCCTGGCTCACGAGGACGGCCAGGTCCGCGACGTGTTCGAGCGCTTCGTGCCGGCCAGCCAGCGCGTCGAGCGGCTGGGCACGGTTTTTGACTCGGCGGCATTGTTGGCCCGGCCGGGCGACGCCGCGCGGGGCAAGCAGATCTTCTTCGACCTGGCCGGCGTCCAGTGCAAGAACTGCCACCGCGTCGGGGATATCGGCGGCACCGTGGGGCCCGAGCTCGACCACGTGGGCAAGAAGCTCAATCGCGCTCAGCTGCTGGAAAGCCTGGTCGAACCCTCCAAGACAATCGACCCCAAGTACACCGTCTACCTGCTCGAAACCACGGGCGGCAAGACGTTCAGCGGGCAACTGGTCGAGCGGACCGCCGAGGGCGTGGTGCTCAAAGATGCCGAGGGCAAGCTGATCGAGGTGGCCGTTGGCGACGTGGAAAAAATGTCGCCGCAGTCCCGTTCGCTGATGCCCGACCAATTGCTCCGCGACATGACCGCCCAGCAGGCGGCCGATTTGCTGGAGTATCTGGAATCGCTCAAGTAGCGGTTGTTGCTCCGCGGGGCCGGATGGCTTCCTGCTGCGTCGCTGCCGCAAGAGCCTTGCGCGTACGCCGCCCTCGATTTCGCGGCGGATCGCCACGAGCAAGTGCGGGCAATTCGTGATGATGCCGTCAACGCCCCAGGCCGCCAGCGTGCGCATCCGGTCGGCATCGTCAACCGTCCAGGCGAACAACCGCAGGCCGCGCGCGTGGATCTGTTTGACCAGGTCGGCCGAAAGCCGCTCGTGGTCCCAGGCGACCAGGGGGAATCGCCGCCGGCAGATTTCGTCGAGCCGCTCCGTCGTCAGCTCATCCTCGCCCACCGCGGCCAGGACCAATTCCGGCGCCAGTCGGTGGCAATCGGTCAGAAACGACCAATCAAAGGCCTGCACGACGACACGGTCGATAGCGCCGACTTGCGCAATAACTCGATGCAGCGATCCGCCGGGCCGGCCTTGCGCTCCACGAGCGCAATCGCCGCAGGCGTGATTAGCTCGACCGCCTCGACCAGCGTGGGGATGGGCACGCCGGGGAACGACGGGCAAAACCAGCTGCCCGCGTCGAGTGCGCTCAGATCGGCCAGCCGTTTGCCGGCCAGCGGGATCTTGGCTTGCCGCCAGAGCGCGCATGCGTCGGTCGTGCGGTCGAGCAGTTCGTCGTGGAAAACAACCGGCACGCCGTCAGCCGATTCGCGATAGTCGAGCTCGACCATGTCGACTTTGTGCGCTGAGCCGCCGCTGCCGCCGAGCTCGAGCGCCGCGCGAAGCGCCGGCAGCGTGTTCTCGGGCGCCACCGTGCTGGCGCCGCGATGGGCGATCGCCAGCAGCCGGCCGGACTCGACGACCTGCCGCGCGGTCGGTCCAGGTCGGGGACTTGCGGCGCTGGCGCTCATCGCTGGGTAAGCGTTCCCAAGGGAAGAGAGGGCTACTTGGGCGTCGCTTTTTCACCACCCGAGCCCGAGTTCAGGTGCAGCGCCGCCCCGGAGGCGAAGCGAAACACCAGCCGCCCGCCGGGCGGGAGCAGCTTGAGCGACTTGGGCGTGACAAAATCGATGGCGCAGTCGTTGCCCGACTTATCGACATTCACCCCTTTGGTCTGCATCAGGTTGAAAAAGGTCTTGCCGCGGCTGTGCTTGACGGCGGGGAAATAGCGCACGGTGTCCCACTGCTTGGCCCCTTTGACCACAATCTTCACGTGGCGAAAGTCGGTGTCGTCCCAATTGAAATCGACCGTGAACTGTTCGTCCAAGGGCTTGAGCACCACCAGCAACTCGGCCCCCCGGTCGGTAATCTCCTGCCGGACGATTTCGACCTTCTTGGCCTGATAGGTGTCGATCCGGGCCACGTCCACCGGCGCGTCGGGATCGTAACCGACGACGGCCAGCATGAGCAGGAGCGATTGCATGGGAGCAGGTTCCGAGTGAGGTGTGCCGGCCTGTAGCCCCGGGCCTGGCCCGGCCGACGGCGCGCTGGCAAAAAAATAGGGCCGCGCTCGGGCGGCCCTATTGTAACATGCCCGGCGTTGCGGCTGCGCCGTCAATCCACGGGCAGCCCTCATTCCGGGAACAGCTTGGTCGACAGGTAGCGTTCTCCCAGGTCGGGCAGGATGGCGACGATCAGCTTGCCGGCATTTTCCGGCTTCTTGCCCAATTGCAGGGCGGCCCAGGCTGCGGCGCCGCAGCTGATTCCGCACATGAAGCCTTCCAGCTTGGCCAGCTGCCGCGCGGTTTCCATGGCGTCTTCGTCCTGGACCGTGACCACGTCGTCGAGGATGTCGACGTTCAGGATGTCGGGAATGAAGCCGGCGCCGATGCCCTGAATCGTGTGCTTGCCCGGCTTGAGGTCCTGGCCGGCCCGGCGCTGGGTGATGACGGGGCTGTTTGCCGGTTCGACGGCCACGATCTGCACGCCCGGCTTGCGCGACTTGAGCACTTCGCCCACGCCCGTGATCGTGCCGCCGGTGCCGACGCCGGCCACGAAAATGTCGACCTGGCCGTCGGTGTCGCGCCAGATTTCCTCGGCCGTGGTTTTGCGGTGGATCTCGGGATTGGCGGGGTTCTTGAACTGCTGGGGCATGAAGTAATTCTTGTTCTCGCGAACCAGCTCTTCGGCCCGGCGCACGGCGCCCGGCATGCCCTCGGCGGCCGGGGTGAGGATGATTTCCACGCCAAAGGCCTTGAGCAGCCGGCGGCGCTCCAGGCTCATGCTTTCGGGCATGGTCACCTTGAGCTTGTAGCCGCGGGCAGCGGCGACGTAGGCCAGCGCGATACCGGTGTTGCCGCTCGTGGGCTCGATGATCACCGTATCCGGGGTGATTTTGTGGTCCCGTTCGGCGGCGTCGATCATCGCCCGGCCGATGCGGTCTTTGACGCTCCACAGCGGATTGAAATTCTCCAGCTTGCCGACCACCGTGGCCACGCATCCGGAGCTGATCTTGTTCAGCTTCACCAGCGGCGTGTTGCCGATGCAGCGCGTGATGTCGTCGCGAACTCCCTTGGGCAGCGTTGCGGTGGCCATGATCTCCCTTTCAAAAACTCGGTGGAAAACGCGAATCTGCGGCCTGCCGAAGGCCTCCGACGGTGCCCGAAATGAAACCGCCCGGATTCAAAGTGTCCGGAATTATAGTGGGCCGCGCGCGGCGGTCAACGCCGCCCGGCGCCGCGGCGGCCACAGCCAGCGGGGCGCACGGCCGGAGCAAACCAAATTGCGGCGCGAGGATCGTTTGCTTTTCGTCAAACGATTGTCAAGATTCCGCGCCGGTTCAGGGCTGCTTCACCTGCTCGAACATCCAAGGCACGACCCCCGCCGGATCGGTGTAGGCCGCGGTCCAACTGTCGTGCCCCACGCCCTTGAGCTCGGTGTACTTGGGCTTGCCGCCGGCAGCCTCGATGGCGGCGATCATCTGCCGCGAGCGCTCGACGGGCACGGCGCCGTCGGCATCGCCATGCCAGGCCCAAATCGGCGTCTTCACCAGTCGGTCCGCCAGCCGCACGTCGCCGCCGCCGCAAATCGGCGCCACGGCGGCAAAGCGCTCGGGGGTGCGCTCGGCCTGATCCCAGCTGCCGTAGCCCCCCATCGAAAGCCCGGTCAGGTAAACCCGCCGGGTGTCGACCGGCTCGCTCTTGATCAATTCGTCGAGCATGCCGACGGCAGCCTTCATCGGTGCGGTGATTTCTGCCTGCGGGATCGGTCCCTTGGCGCCCCAATCGACGTCCGACCACTTCTTGCCGCCCGGGCACTGCGGCGCAATCACGAAGCAGGGATACTTGGCCCGGCTTTCGGCGCTGGCGATCCACTCGGGGAAATACGCCAGCTGGAGCTGGTTGTCGCTCCCCCGTTCGCCCGCTCCATGCAGAAACAGCACCACGGGGTATTTCTTGCCCGGCTCGATCTTCTCGGGCTTGAGCAGCCGATAGGCGAACTGCTGCGTGCCGTCGGGAGTGGCCAGGTCGTAAGTGCGCGCTTCGTAGAGGGCGACGGTTTCAGGCTTCGGCATCGCGCCAAGCTCCAAGGCCATCAAGGCCACCAGGGTGAATGTCATGGCCGTGCTGCTCCAATGCGGGAACGGGGGCGGGGCCCCTTAGCATGCCGCCGGCCGGCCGGCGAATCAAGAGGGGGCAAGGGGGGTGGGAGAGGCAGAACGCAGAAGGATGAAGGCAGAAGGATGAAGGATGAAGGCAGAAGGCCGGAGCAAGCCGGAGGTTCAGTCGCTGGTGCGCTCTGCGGTGCCGCCTTTGGTTGTTTCGATGGCGACCGTGTAGGGGCCGGCGCCTTCGACCAGCCAGCGCACGTAGACCGCCTTCATGCCGGGGATCGTGTCGAGCTTGAACGATTCGGGCCGCAGCTTCTGCTCGCTGGGGTTGTCGAAGAGCAAGTTGTCCGCCGACAGGCCGGCGATCACCTTCAGGTTCTTGCCCGAGAGGGTCGCGCGGTTAGGGGGCGTGAGCTTGTTCTTGACGTCGGCCGCGCTGCGCGTAGGGATCAGCTTGCGGTTTACGATCGTGGCCGTGACTTCGACCAGCCCCCCCTCCAGCGGCCGGGCGACGACTTGTTCGACGGCCACCTGCGGCATTTCGTCGGCATGATACAGCGTGAAGGCCATGTTGCGATGGCATTCCTGCTCGAGCATGAACGAGGGCGGCTGCCGGACCCAGCTCTTTTTGGCCCCGCCGACTTCGATCTTGCCGAACTGCGGATGCTCGACTTCGTGCCAGGGCACGGTCCCTTCGGACAGGAGCAGATACTTGTCGAACTGGCGCAGATCCTCGGGCTTGCCGAAAAAGCCCCCGTCGCTCTTGCGGTGGAACAAATCCGACGAGGTGAACAGCTCGTTGGTGAAGGCGAAAATGCCCTGCATATTGTGCAGCCAATCCAGCTCGCCGCCAAACACCTCGTACAGCTCGGTGCTGGTTTCCATGTACTTGTAGCCGGGGAGCATCATTTCGCCCTTGTGCCCCAGCTCGTTGTAAACGGCCAGGTCGCGGCCGTCGTAATGCTCGGTCTTTACGCCCGGTCCGCGCAGGATCATGCCGCCGGCATTGTGATACGACTGGGCACCGGCGATGTTCGGGTGCGCCATGATGAACTCGGCCACCATCCGGTCCTCGGCCACCGAAAACGGGTAGTGGTCGGCGCCGTGTTGCACGTAGTTCGGCTGCCAGCTCCAGGGCCAGTTGCGATTTGGGTCGTAATAGCCGTCGCCGTCTTCGTCGACTTTGCCGTCGCCGTCGTTGTCGATGCCTTCGGTGTCGAGCAGCGTGTACTGGCCGCTCTCGTCCGGCTTGCAGGGGATCATCAGCTCCGGATAGTCGGGATGCGGTTTCCAGCGGCCGTGGGGATCGCGAATCCGCATCTGCGTGATGTGGCCGTCGCCGTCCAGGTCGTCGGGCTTGTCCTCGTCGACCAGGCCGTCGCGGTCGTCGTCGACCGGACGCTGTCCGCCCCGGGGCGAATGAGTGCTGTTGGGCTCATACATGTGCGCGTCGCGCGAGTCGGGGCTCATCATCGGCATGATGTAGAACGTCCGCTCGTCCAAAAGCCGCGTCGCCAGAGCGCTATGGCCGTACGATTCGGCCAGGAACCAGGCCGTGTACAGGGCAACCTCGGTTCCCTGGATTTCGTTGGCGTGGATGCCGCCGTCGATCCAGAACGCCGGCTTTTCGGCCGCCGGCCGCTTGCCCGCGCTAAGCGTCAGGACCCACATCTCGCGCTTGCCGTACGAGCCGCCCAGGCTCTCCAAATGGCACAAGTCCGGAAACGCCTTGACCAGCTGCTGGAGCAACCCGCTGGCCTGGGCAAAGTCGTGATAGCGGTTCCACTGCACCGCCACGCGCGGATTGGCCGGTGCGCCAAGCGACTGGTACACCGGCTCCTTCTCGGCCGCCTTTGCCGACGAAACCGGGCCGCTGACAAGAGCGATGATCAGCAGGAGGGGGATAGGGAGATGACTGGGGATGCGGGGGACGTAGGCAGAGAGAGTTACGAAGGACGAAGAAATTGCCGGCGCGGACCAGCGCGGCGCGCGGTGACGCGCGACTTCACTTCCGCCAGCCGCACCCGTGAATCGCAGGCATTGCCGGCCGCCTGCCCCTTGTCCGTCATCTCCCGTATCCCCAGTCATCTCCCTATCCCCTCTCTTCGAGTATCCGCAAATCGCCCAGCGACTATTTCAATTCGACCGTCTGCGCGTCGCTGCCGACCGATGGGCTCCAGACCTTGAGTTCGATTCGCCGGGCGTCCGGCTTGTCGGCCCGCAACAGCCAGCTGCGCTCGGTCCGGCCGCCGCTGCCGGCCAGAGGATCGACCGGCCGGCGACGATGGCCGGTGATCAGTTGGGCACCGGGCGCGAGGACGATCTCGATTTGCAGCGGGTGAGGCTCGCCCGTGGTTTGGCCCATGGCCGGCATGGTCGGCAAAAAGCCGTGATTGATTATGGCGGCCGACACGCGAAACAGCCCGCCGCCCAGAGCTTCGACTTTGACGTCCTCCAGCTTGACCCGCGGCATCAGCTCGCCAAGCTTGACCAGGAACTTCAGATGATTGTCGGCCAGGGCATCCAGCTGGCCGGCGGGCGGATTGAGCCGCAGAAACGGCTTGAAGCCGCCGACCTCGACTTTCTTGCCCGGGAAATCCACGTGCTCCAGCGGCTTCCAATCGACGAAGCCTTCGATCCCTTCCTGGGCAAACCAGGCCAGGGCGTTGATCTCGTCGGCTCCGCGCTTTTCGTCGACCGCTTTGGAGGCGGGCTTCTCGGCCGGCTTTTCCGCTGTCTTGTCGCCGCCGGCGGGATCGGCGTCGGCTTTGGGAGGTTCAGCTTTGGGTGGTTCAGCTTTGGGCGGCTCGGGTTTGGGCGGCACCTTAGGTATCCACCAGGCCCGCGCCGCGAACGACCAGCGGCCGAAGTGGAAGTAGGCCCATTGGGCGAGGGAGCCTTCGGCGTTGGGCACCGGCGGCGCGTCCTTGCCGCCGTGCAGCGTGCGATACTGCTGGGCCACGTAGTTGAAGTAATTGGAGTCGCCCGGCAGGATCGAATTCTTGATCCGCCCGTCGTCGGCCGCCTTCCAGGTGTCGAACAGATTGTCCTCGGGCGTGAAGGTCAGCACGGCCGCGATGTTCGGATGGGCGAAGGCAAAATCGGCGATCGCCCGGCTTTCGACTTCCGATACCTGATGCGGCCCCGCGCCGGGCGCGAAGACGGGATAGCGGAACGTGAAGTTGCGATTGGGCGAAACGCCGCCGGGCCCGTCTTCGTTGAAGGCCTCGTCGTGGTCGTTGTCGATCCCCTCGGACAGGATCCGGTAGGTGCCCGACTCGTTGTTCTTGGCCTCGGCCTCGATCAAGATCCGCGCATCGCCCGGATGCGCCATCAAGGGTCCGCCCGAGTCGGCGACGCGCAGCTGCGTGATCCAGCCGTCGCCGTTCAGGTCCTCGGCCGGATCCTCGTCCAGGGCTCCGTCCCGGTCGTCGTCGGTCGGCCGGTCATTGGTGGCGCGTTCGGCATAGGGCTTGACGAAGAACGCCTGGCTGGCGTCCGGGTTGGGCCGTGGAATGATGTAGAACGTATAGCGATCGACGAGCGCCGCGGCGCCGGTCTCCGGCTTGCCGGCTGCCAGTTGCTGCGCCAGCCGCAGCGCAAGCTCGGAGCCGACCAGGTGCGGAGCGTGGACGTTGCCGACGATCAGGATCGCCGGCTTGTCGGCCGCTTTGCCCTGGGCGATTTGCACCAGCCAGATTTCGCGCCCGCCGAGCGTGCGGCCCAACGATTCCAGGGCCACTTGCGGCCGGGCGGCGTCGCCTGCGGCCGGCGCGGCGGCCAGGGCTTTGAGGCTGGCCGTCAGGGCCGGGTAATCGGCATAGCCCTCGATGGCCGGCTGGGCCGCCGCCGACCCCGCGCACCAGGCGGCCAGCACGACGCCCAGGAGCCCTTGCAGGCCGCTGGGGCGAGGGAACAATGTCTCGGCGATCATGCGATCCTGGGGGGCGAGAAAGGGCAGGGGGGAAGCGACGGGAACGGCGGCTGCGCGCCGAGGTCTGCCTTCAGCCTAAATGGCTGGCCCCTGCCAGGCAAGCGAGCGGCGCAGCCTGCTGGTGGCCCGCGCGACCGGCACAACCGTCGCAAGGCAGCCCCTGGGTGCCGCGAACGGGCGGCCGCGCGGCCCGAGTTCGTTCAGGGCGGTCAGCCCCTCGACTGCGGCTGGCCTAGACTCGCATAGCAAAGGAATCCGCGATGTTTTTGGCCCTGACCACTCAAGATTGGCTGCTGGCGACCGGTTTGGCGCTCGGGGCGCTCACCTGGTGGGTGGCGTTTCGCATGGCGCGCTAGGGGGGCAGCAATCAAAACTCCGCGCTCCCCGGCGTGCGCGGAAAGGGAATCACGTCGCGGATGTTCGTCATGCCGCTGATGAACTGGATGGCTCGTTCCAGCCCCAGGCCGAAGCCCGAGTGCGGCACGGTGCCGAAGCGGCGCAGATCGAGATACCACCAGTAAGGCTCGGGATCGAGCCTTTGCTCTTTCATCCGCTCCTGGATCACGTCGAGCCGCTCTTCGCGCTGGCTGCCGCCGATGATCTCGCCGATGCTGGGCACCAGGATGTCCATCGCCCGGACGGTTTTGCCGTCGTCGTTGACGCGCATGTAAAACGGCTTGATCGTGCGCGGATAATCGTACAGGATCACCGGACGCTGGAAATGCGTGTCGGTCAAGTAGCGTTCGTGCTCGGCCTGCAGGTCGCTTCCCCAGGCGCAAGGGTAATCGAACTTCTGCCCGGACTTCTCCAACAGGCCGACGGCCTCGGTGTAGGTCAGCCGGACGAACTCCTGGCTGACCACTTTCTCCAGCATGGCCAGCAGGTTCGTGTCGATGTGCGTATTGAAGAACTGCATGTCCTCTGCCAGGCGATCGAGCGCGTCGCGAACGATGCGTTTCAAAAACGCTTCGGCCAGGTCCATGTTGTCCGTCAGCTCGTAGAACGCCATCTCCGGCTCGACCATCCAGAACTCGGCCAGGTGCCGCGAGGTGTTCGAGTTCTCGGCCCGGAAGGTGGGGCCGAACGTGTAGACCTTGCCCAGCGAGCAGGCAAAAATCTCGGCCTCGAGCTGGCCGCTGACGGTCAGAAAGGCAGGCCGGGCGAAAAAATCCTGTCCGTAGTCGACCGCGCCGTTCGGCCGGGGGACTTTGCCCAGGTCGAGCGTGGTGACTTTGAACATCTCGCCCGCGCCTTCGCAGTCGCTGGCGGTGATGATCGGCGCGTGCACGTAGAGGAAATCCTGCTCCTGGAAGAACTCGTGAATCGAGCGGCTGACGCAGTTGCGCAGCCGGGCGATGGCGCCGAAGGTGTTGGTGCGCGGGCGCAAATGGGCGATCGTCCGCAGGAACTCGAACGAATGCCGCTTCTTCTGCAGCACGTAGGTTTCCGGGTCGGCCAGGCCGTGGACCACGACTGACTCGGCCTGCACTTCGGTGGCCTGCCCCTTGGCCGGCGAGGCCCTTAGCTCCCCTTCGACCGTGATCGACGAGCCGGCTCCCAGGTGCTTGATCTGGCTTTCGTAGTTGGCCAAGTTGCCGTCGGCGACGATCTGGATATTGGCCTGGCACGATCCGTCGTTGAGCTCGAGGAAGCTGAAGCCTCCCTTGGAATCGCGCCGCGTGCGGAGCCAGCCCCGGATCCGCACCTTCTGCCCGGCCGCCTCGGGCAGCCGCGCTTGTCGAACGCTGATGGTTTGCATACTGGCAGCTGCTCCGTCGTTTGCCGAATGTGCCGTTCCGGTCCGATGTGTTTATTTGCTCCGCGAAGCCTGGATGTTTGCCGCGAGTGCCGGCTCAGTGTCCGGCGTGGGCCAGCCAGCGTTCGGCGTCGAGCGCCGCGGCGCAGCCCGACCCGGCCGCGGTGATCGCTTGCTTGTAATAGTCGTCGGCCACGTCACCCGCGGCAAAGACTCCTTCCACGCTGGTGTTCGTGCGGAAGGGCACGGTCCACTGGATGTAGTTCTTGCTCGTCAACTCCAGCTGGCCGCCCAGAAAGGCGGTGTTGGGCGTGTGGCCGATGGCCAGAAACAGGCCCGTGGCCGCCAGGTCCTGCTCTTTGCCGTCGACCGTGCTGGCGACGCGCACGGCCGTGACCCCCTGCTTCTCGTCTCCCAGCACCTCTTTCAGTTCGTGGTTCCAGACCATCTCGATCTTTGGGTTGGCCAGGGCTCGTTCGGCCATGATCTTGCTGGCCCGGAGCTTGTCGCGGCGATGCACGATCCGCACGCAGCTGGCGAACTTCGTCAGGTACGTGGCCTCTTCGACGGCCGAATCGCCGCCGCCGATCACGACCAGCTCGCGATTGCGAAATCGCGGCAGCGCCCCGTCGCACACGGCGCACGCGCTCACGCCGCGATTCTTGTACGCTTCTTCCGACGGCAGACCCAGGTAGTTCGCCCGGGCGCCGGTGGCGATGATCACGGCCTGGGCTTCGATCGCCGGGCCGGCCGAAGGCTGGAGCCGAAACGGCCGCCGCGAAAACTCGACCGAGGCGATGTCGTCGGTCACGATTCGGGTGCCGAAATTCCTGGCCTGCTGCCGCATCAGCTCCATCAGCTCGGGCCCGCTGACGCCTTCGCGCTGGTGGGGGGCCATCAGCATCCGGACGTCCGGCGGAAATGCGTCGTCCAGGTACGCTTCCAGGTTGCCGGCCGGAAAGCCGGGGTAATTCTCCACCTCGGTCGTAAGATTCAACTGACCCAAGGGCAACGTGCCGGCCAGCCGATTCGGCTCGGTCACGGCTCCTTGAAACACCAGCGGCGCGAGCTCTGCCCGGGCTGCATAGATGGCGGCAGTCCAGGCGGCCGGCCCACTTCCGACGATCACGACTTTTTCCGTAGCCAAGCGGTGCATCCTCTGCTGTCAGGTTTTCCGGCGGTCAGACGTATCCTGTTCGGCCGCCCCTTGCGGCCGAGGAAACGAGAATTATAGCGCCCCCAGCCCGGGCGTCCATGCCCCCGGGCCTGCAGCGGCGCCGTGGCAGATGCGTCCGCGCTGAATCTCGCCAGGCTGCCGCGGAGAGCGCCGCGTTTAGTCCAGCGCGCGGACGGTCGTGATCGACTTGAATTGCCGGTGATCGTCGAATTTCCAGACCACTTGCTTGTCGCGCGTCACTTCGAAGGCGTGGGCCCCCTTGCCCTCGGCTCCGCGGAGGAAATTGCCCACCAGGTAGTTGCCGTTGGGCAGAACCTGCAGGCTGGCGACCCAGGTCAGGTTCAGCTCGGGAGCGTCGCCTTCGCCGAACTCCCACACGACTTTGCCGGCCGGGTCGACCTCGATCAGCCGTTTCTGCGTGCCGCAAGCGATCAGCGTATTGCCGCTGGCGAGCCTGATCGCGGTCGGGCAATTCGTCACGCCGGTGTACTCCCAAACGACCTTGCCCGACGGATCGACTTCGCGCGCGGCTCCCTCGCCTTCGTGGCCGGCCAGGATGTTGCCGCCGGGCAATTGCTGGATATTGCGGACCTGCTGGTGGAAGTGCTCATGACTGGTCACGAGCGGCGTGCGATGGACGACCTGGCCCTGCGGATCGACTTCCACCGCGGCGGGCGGGCCCTGCTCGGCCACCAGCGTATTGCCGCTGGCCAATCGCTGGCAGCCCAGCACCTGCGGACATTTGCTGAGGTACTGCCAAACGGGCTTTTGCTCGCGATCGATCTCGACCACGCCGGTCGGATTGCCGCCAAAGGCGTAGAGCACGTGCCCGTCGGCCAGCGGCTGAAAAATTACGGCCAGGCTCGGCGGCCGATGTTCCCAGACGATCCGGCCATCGGCATCGAGCTCGACCAGCCGGTTCGGCGCGTCGTTGCCGTATTCGAAGAACATGATCCGGTGTTTGACCGGCTGATCGGCGTCGGCCCCGCGACCGGAGCCGGCAACCAGCGCCACGAGCGACAATCCCAGCAGGCAGCGAAACATCGTGACTCCTCAGGGTGCATAGATGGAAGACATGCGTGCCGCGGCGCGATCGGCGAGCGCTGAGCTCCAGGCGCCCAGCGCCCCCAGGCCCCTGCACTGCGGCCCTCCGAATTAGACGCTGCCTGCGGGCTGTTTGTCCAGCAGCGGTAGACGAAGCCGGCCGACTTTGTCGCGCCGGCCGGCAGTCGTCATTTCGGGCTGCGGGACCGGCACGCGAGCCCGCGCAATCGAGTTGGCTGACGATCGCCGAGCGGTGCAGAGAACTCGACTTGAGCCAACGCGTACTACGGAAGTTGCTCGCCCGCCACGTCGACTTTCTCGATTGCCCGCTGGTGCTGCCCGAGGCGAAAGTGAATCGGACAGACAACTGCCAGCTGAAAAGATCTCGACATGCGCACTCGTTCCTGGGAAAATGAAAGCGGCGGTTATCAGCAAAGGAAACCGACATGTCTATGCGCGACGAAATTGTGCACCAGGCGCTTTCTCTTACGCTCGAGGATCGCGCCTACCTGGCTGATGTGCTGGAACAGAGCCTGGCTGAGGGCGGCTTCGCCGCGGCCGAAACTGAGGCCGCCTGGTCCGCCGAAATCGATCGCCGCATCGAGGCCTATGATCGGGGTGACGCGCAAGCGGCGGATTTCGAAACCGCGCTTGCCCGCATTCGCCAACACCTGGCCGATCATCGTCGTCGCCGGGTGCCTTCGTGAAATTCGGAGTCCTGGGGGCTGCCGAGGTAGAATCCGCCCTGGCGGCCGCGTGGTACGACGACCGAAGTCCTGGATTGGGGGACGATTTCCTGGCAGCTCTGACGGCGGCCTACGGGCGCATTAGCGGCGCGCCCGACGCATTGCCTCGATGGGAGGGATATCGGGGTCGGCACGAAGTCCGCAGGTGCCCTTTGGCGCGATTCCCGTATGTGGTTACTTTCGTGTGCCGCCCGCAAGAAGTGGTCATCGTGGCGGTGAGTCACGCGCGGCGTCGGCCGTTCTATTGGCTCGAGCGGGTCGGCTGAGCGGATTCCGGACGACGCCTTTTGGCAACAGAAAAGGAGCCCCGGAATCCGTGCGCGGCTGTGGCCTTTTCCGCTCAGTACGTGCCTTTCCGAGTTGGTGACGTCGCTCGAATGGGCTGATGGTCCTCGAGTCGCTTGAGCACCCCCTTCATTTCGTCTTTCTCTTCCGTCGGCACCAGGTTGATCGCGCACGACTGGAATTCGACCGCTTTGTCAAAAACACCTCGCTCCGCATATGCGGCCGCAAGCGTGGAAACCTCAGCGTGGCTTTTCCACTCGGTAAGTTCGCACGCTTTGACGCCGTGTTTGACCGCTTCCTCCCCGTCTCGGACGCCTTCGATGGGGCAAGTCGCCAGGATCAATGCAACGCGGTTTTCGGCAAGAGCGTTCGTAGGATCGATGTCGATCGCAGCAAGGTAATCACGCAACGCCGCGGGCACATCCAGCGATTCAAGGAAAAAATGTGCCCGGTACAACAGCGCACGTGTGTCTCGTTCGGCGCGCTCAACCGCCGCGTCTAAGTCATCAATCGCCTTTGCCGGTTCTCCCGCACACCGGTAGGAGTGCGCCGCGCGACCAAGATCATAAACTGGGTCGGTTGCAGCTGAATTGCCTGCGTGTAGTCTTCGATTGCATCCTGAAACATTCCCTTTTCCGCCTTCGCAGACCCTCGATTCTCAAATGCCGCCGCGTCTGCCGGCATCATGCTGATTACGATGCCCAGGTCTTCGATAGCGCCCGACAAGTCGTGCAGTTCATGACGTAAATCCGCGCGCCTTTGAACACGACGTAGTTTCGCTGGATGGCGAGCGAGGCATCCAGGTCGCTTAAAGCAGCTTCATTCTTGCCCAACGCTCGCCAGCATTTTGCGCGACGAAAAAACGAGACATGGTCATCCGGGTCGAGCGCGATTGCACGACCAAATTCGTCCACGGCAGCGGCCTGGGCCCCCTGCCTCATTTTGCAGATGCCCAGTCCCCGGCGCACCACCGCGTTCTTGGGATTGAGTCGTACCGCCTCCGACAGATCCATCGCGGCATCTTCAAGGGCGCCTTTGCAGAGCAGGGCATCCGCGCGCCCCATCAGGAGTTCGACATTTTCGGGTTCAATGACGAGGCCGTTGGTGAAGCATTCAATCGCCTGGTCGTAATCAGCCTTGCGAACATATTCATATCCGCGCTGGTGGAGCAAAGCTGCTTCACGCCGCTGGTCGGCTTGAATTGGCGCGACGTCGGCTTGCTCCGCGGCAGAATCCGGCGCTGCCGCTGCGTACGTGCACGAGCTCAAGAAGAATCCCCAAGCCACCCAACCGCGTGGCAGTCGCATCTTGTGGCCTCGGTATTGGAGTTTCATGCCGGGCGGTCACGCAGAACGAATACAATTTCGGAGGTCGAATAAAGTTTCAATCATCCGGGAATCGCGGCTTCGCCGGTGCAGACACGCTACGAAGACCGCTACTTCTTCGCTTCCGGCGGAACCGGCGGTGGGGCGACTTCGGATTCCACCTGCACCGCCTTGCGGCCTTTGAAGGCGCCGGGCCGGGCGTAGTACTTCACCACGCCCTCCAGGCTGATCGCCACCGGGCTATGGACGTCCTTGTCGGTCGTAATGACGTCGCCCACGCGCAGGCCGATCAAGTCGCCGGTCGTGATCTTGGTGTCGGCCAGATGGGCCACCAGTTCGACGGCGGCACCTTTCAGATTGGCGCTGATTTGCTTGATCGTCTCGGGCGAAGATTGCCGGCGGCCGTAGCTGATCCAGCTGTTCGACGAGAGCTTGCCGCCGATCCGCTCGATCGAGTTGAACGGAATGCACAGGTTCATCATCCCGCGCAAATCGCCGATCGTCAGCTCGAAGCTGATCAGCACCACCACTTCGTTCGGCGGCACGATCTGCACCAGCTGCGGGTTGCTTTCCACGCGTTCGACCTTCAGGTCCAGGTCGATCACGTTATGCCAGGCGTGATGCATCTCCTGCAGAAACAAATGCGTGATCCGCGAGACCAGCCGCAGCTCGATCTCGGTCAGCGGGCGCCGGGCCAAGGGGCGCTCTCGCGGCCGCCGCCCAGGAGCCGGTCGATAATCGGATAGAGGATCGACGGGTTGATGTCCAGGATCAGGTTGCCTTCGAGCGGCGCGGCCCGCAGCAGGTTGAAGCAGGTCGGATTCTCCAGGCTGAAGACGAACTCGCTGTAGGTGAGCTGGTCGACGCTGGTCAGCTTCACTTCGACGATGCTCCGCAGCAAGGCCGACAGCGCGGCGCCGAAATTGCGGCCAAAACCCTCGTGCAGCGTCTGCAGGGCCCGCATCTGCTCTTTGCCGACGCGCTCGGGACGCTTGAAGTCGTAGGCGATGACTTTTTCGCGCGGCCGGGCCGGCGCGCCCGGCGACGCCCGGCGCTGCGGTGTGCCGGGCAGTTCGGGGCGTTGCTCGCCGGCCGAGCCCGACTCCATGGCGCTCAGCAAGCTCTCGACTTCCGCCTGACTGAGAACGTCTCCAGCCACGATAGCCTCCATGCGTCGCGCGGCGGGCGCGTTAGAAATGTTTACCCACGAACGTGGCCCTCTCCGTAGACCACGTACTTGTAGCTGGTCAGCTCCCTGGCGCCGCACGGTCCGCGGGCATGAAACTTGTCCGTGCTGATGCCGATCTCGGCGCCCAGGCCGAACTCGCCTCCGTCGTTGAACCGCGTGCTCGCGTTGACCATCACGGCCGAACTGTCGATCTGGGCGGTGAACCGCCGCGCGGCATCCAGATCGCCCGTGACGATCGCCTCGGTATGGTGCGAACTGTACCGGTTGATGTGCTCGATCGCCTCGGCGAGCGAATCGACCACCCGCACCGAGATCACGGGGCCCAAATATTCGGCGGCAAAATCCGCCTCGCTGGCCGCCGCGGCCTTGGGCAGCCAACGGCGCGTGCGCTCATCGCCGCGGATTTCCACCCCTCGCTCGGCCAGCGCCGGACCGATGCGCGGCAGAAACTCGGCCGCGACCGCTGCATGCACGACGAGCGATTCGGCCGCGTTGCACACGCCCATCCGCTGGCACTTCGAGTTGATCGTGATCCGTTCGGCCATTTCCAGATCGGCCGCCTGGTCGATGTACACGTGGCAATTGCCCGTGTAGTGCTTGATGACGGGCATCTTCGCTTCGGCCACGACGCGGCGAATCAGCCCCTCGCCGCCGCGCGGAATGGCCACGTCGATGTAATCGGCCAGAGCCAGAAATTTGCCCACCGCCTCGCGGTCGGTCGTGCTGACCAACTGCACGGCATCCTCCGGCAAGTCGACTTCGCCGGCGGCGCGGGCCAGCAGGTCGGCCACGGCCCGGTTCGAATGGGCAGCCTCTTTGCCGCCCCGCAGGATGATCGCGTTGCCGCTCTTGATCGCGATTGCCGCGGCATCGGAGGTCACGTTGGGACGCGATTCGTAAATGAAAAACACCACGCCCAGCGGCACCCGGATCTTGCGCACCTCGAGCCCGTTGGGCCGGACCGAGGCTTCGATCACCTCACCGATCGGGTCGCTCTGCCCGGCCACGGCGTCGAGCGACGCGGTCATCGATTCGATCACCTTGGGCGTCAGTCGCAGCCGATCGATCTGGGCCGGGCTGAGCCCGAACTGCGGCGCGGCGGCCACGTCCAGGTCGTTGGCCTGCCTGAGCGCTGCAACGTTTTCCCGCAACAGCCGGGCAGCCGCTCTTAGCCAGCCGTTTTTGCGCTCGCCGCCGGCAAGGGCCAGTTCGGCCGCCGCGCGTTTGCGCGCTGGGCCACGTCCAGGCAGTAGGCGGCCAGATCGTGATGTTCGGCTATGGCCATCGAGCAGTCGCAAGCCAAGAATGAAAAAGGACTTAGCCGCCGACGAGCGCACTCGCGCGCACCGGGCATGGGCTATTAAAAGTATCCTGCAAACCGAAAAATGGGTCAACGGCGATAGGCGGGGAGGTCCGGGAGCCCAACTTCGCGTCGCCTGGCACCGCCCGAACTGCGGACACACCGGTCCGCCCGAGGGCGCAACCCTGCTGGCGGGGCGATGTTGCAGAGCCTCCACCCGGGCTTCTCCACCAACGGCGGCTGGTCCCCTACAATGGCAACGCGCACCCTGCCCGCGATCCGAATACCTGCTGGCAGCCGCGCTTCTTACAGGAAAGACAATCACGATGTTCCGCAAATTCGCTCTGCTGGCAGTTTTGGCCGTTGGAAGCGGATCGCTCCGGGCCGAAGATCCGGCCGCCTGGTCGCACGCCCATAACGACGAACTGGTCCAGGTTTACCGCCATTTCCATCAGCACCCCGAGCTGTCGTTCCAGGAGAAGGAAACGGCTGCCCGAGTTGCCCAGGAGTGGAAGTCGGCCGGCTTCGAAGTCACCACCGGCGTCGGCGGCACGGGCGTCGTCGCGCTGTTGAAAAATGGGCCCGGGCCCACGCTCATGCTCCGCACCGATCTCGACGCACTGCCGGTGACCGAAAACACGAACCTGGTCTACAGCTCGAAGGTCCGGGTCAAGCTGCCCGACGGCACCGAGACGGGCGTGATGCACGCCTGCGGCCACGACATCCACATTGCCAACCTGATCGGGGTGGCCCGTTACCTGGCGGCCAATCGCGATCGCTGGTCGGGCACGTTGATGCTCATCGGCCAGCCGGCGGAAGAGGTGGGCAACGGCGCCCAGAAAATGCTGGCCGACGGGCTGTTCGAGAAATTTCCCAAGCCCGACTACGCGCTGGCCCTGCACGTGGACGGCAGCCTGGCGACCGGCAAGGTGGGCTATCGGGCCGGCTTCGCCCAGGCCAATGTCGACAGCATCGACATTACGCTGCACGGCCGCGGCGGGCACGGGGCCGCGCCGCACACGACGATCGATCCGGTCGTCATGGCCGCCAAGCTGGTGCTCGACTTGCAAACGCTGGTCAGTCGCGAGACCAACCCGATCGAGCCGGCCGTCGTGACCGTCGGCTCGATTCATGCCGGCACCAAGCACAACATCATCGCCGACGATTGCAAGCTGCAGCTCACCGTGCGGAGCTATTCGGACAAAGTCCGCGATCATCTGATCGAAGGAATTCGCCGCAAGGCCAAGGCGGTGGCCGCCAGCGCCGCGCGCCGGACCCGGAGGTCACCATGCTGGGAGACTTCACGCCCGCGGTGTTCAACGACCAAAAGCTCGTCGACCGACTGGTGCCGGTGTGGCAGAAGCTGCTGGGGGCGGAAAACGTGGTCCAAAAGGACCCGACCATGGGGAGCGAGGACTTCAGCTTCTACCAGAAGGCCGGGGCGGCCGTGCTGATGTTTCGTGTCGGCTCGATCGAGCCGACACGCCTGGCCGGCCTGACGCGCGGCGGCCTGGAGGCTCCCTCGCTGCATTCGGCCGGCTACTATCCCGACGCCGACCTGGCGCTCGACGCGAGCGTGGCGGCCATGGCCGCGGCGGCGCTCGAACTGCTTCCGCCCGTGGGCAAATCCAAATGACCTCTGAACGTCCGGCTGGGCAGCCAGCGATCGTTTCTGCGCCGCGCGCGCATCGGCCGAATCGAGTTACGGTCGCCTGGATCGTGGCCTGGCTGGCCTTGATCGCGATTGTCATTGCGGTGATGTGCCAGCTGCGCAGCCACCTCGTCGCGAGCCTGGACACGCCCGAAGCCCGAGCCGATTGGGACGCCTGGCGCAAGGCCGCCGACGAGCAGTCGCACACCGGGCCGGTCCGCCGCGCCAAGACCCAGAGTCCCGAGCCGCCAACGTTGGTGCTGCTGCGCGATTATTTCGGCACGATGCTCGCCGCGGCCCTCGTATTCAGTTCTCTGCTGTTCGCCACGGCGATGATCGCCGTGCGCGGCGCATTCGGCGCCGGCGCAAGCCGGCGCGCATTGTTCGTCGCGAACCTTGGACCCCTTAGCCTGGCAGCAAATCGGCTGGCGATTGTGCCGGTCAGGATGTTCAAGCCGGCCGCGCCAGAAGTGCAGGCAGCCCCGGCGCGGGCGGTTCGGCCGTTACGAATCGGAAAGGTGCGGTTCGCGGCAAAGCTGTCCAGCGGCCCGTGGGCGACATTCCGGGCAATTGGCGTATCTGGTTTGCACCAAGACAACTTGCGGCCCGGCAGCAGCAGGATTGCCTAGGGCGGGTAGCTAGTCTGGCGGCGGACCTTTGCGTATCGTTTGGCGGCTACCGATTGGATGGCCACTGAGGTCCCGCCCCGCCGAAATGTCGCGACGGGCCATCGGCGACCACCAGGGGAGCCGTAATCTGGGTGCTGATGCGGTCCCCCGTTGGGGGCGAGGGAAGTGGACCAAAGGGGCCGAGGTTTTGTGCTTGGCGCATGGGGCGCGGGGGCGTGATCGTTCAGATCGAATACCCGCCGAGAAATCGCCGCCTGCCAGCACGCGTGTGGAGCGAGCAGCTTGAGTTTTTTCGTGCAGTGTTTCCCTTTTTGCCCGATTCGGGCTACAATAGCGACAGAATTGAGCCGGGCGAAGCGCTCCGCCGGCAACCCGTCGCTGCGTTCTGTGGCGTGCCGCGAGCAGCTTGGCATTTTTCCTACTCTCATCTCGATCGTCGATCTGACAGTGTTGCAAAACGACCCGGCGCGCCCGACCGGCGGTATGACACCGCGGGTGGCCTGTCGGGTTGCCACGGAGGGCGTCACTTTTCTTACGTTTGAACCTGGCGATGGCGCGCTCGTGGCGGCGCGCAGCCGGGACACTCTTTTTTTAGTCGAGGATTCAATGGTCAAACTTCTCAATCCGACCAATGGCCAGGCAGCAAGCTCGTACGATCAGCGCAGCGAGACGAAGCCCGCGGCGGTCCCCGAAGCTTTGATCAAAGACGTCGTCAAGCTCTGCAAGCTGCTGGCGGATGAAACCCGCATGCGAATCCTCTACTACCTGACCCAATCGCACGAACTGCACGTGCGGGCGCTCTGCGAACTGTTGGGCGAAAGCCAGCCGGCCGTGAGCCACCACCTGGCCCTGATGCGCGTGGCCGGCCTGATCGACCGCCGCCGCGAAGGCAAGCACAACTTCTATTACCTGCAGACCGACCGCTTCACGCGGCTCTTGGACGTCTTCTTCGCCACCATGCCCGAAGGAAATCGCCGGGTGCGGTTCGAAGATTACGTGCTCAGCCTGTCGCCGGCCTGACAAGGCAGCGGTCCGGACGAGTCCGTCGCTGGGCGTGCGCACGTCTTGCAGCGTGCCGCCAAGAACCGGCCGAGCTTTGCCGGGGAGCCGGGCGACCTTAATTCGCAGGCGCTTCTTCCGCGGTGGTCACGGGCGCTTGGCCGGCATCTTCGGCCACCAGTTCGGCCACGAGCTGGCCGACTTGCTCGTAGGTGAAGGCGTCGGCCTCGCGGGCGGCCGCTTCGTTGTCGAACCGCTTGCGCAGCTGTCCGGAGCGGTCGTAGACAAAAACCGCCGGGACCGACGCGAGCTTGAACTTGCGGTAGAGCACGTCCGATTCTTCGCTCGACACGACGTTCTCGAACGTGGCTCCCTGGCGCTCGAGAAACTTCAGGACCCGCGGAACCTGCTCCTGCGGCGTGCCGATCCCTTCGAAGTCGAAGCTCAATGAAATGCAGGCCAGCTGCTCCGGACTGTACCGGGCATGTAGCGCCACGAGCTTGGGAAACTCCTTGACGCACGGAACGCAGGACGTGCTCCAGGCGTCCAGCACCACCACCTGGCCCCGATGGCTGGCAATCAATTGCTCGATGCCGGCAAAATCCAGGATCTGCACCCGGGCGTGCCCTTCGCCCGGCGCCTCGGCGGCTGAGACCTGCGGCGGCGCCGCAGGCACGAAGGGCGCCGCGGCGGGCTTCTCGCTGCAGCCGCAAATCAGGCTGGTCAGTGCCAGAACGGCCAGAGTTGGGATTGCCGAGTTTTCGGCTGCCAAGGTCAGGCGTATTGGAAAGGTGCGCATCGATCTCTGCTTGCTCCCCCGGGGCGGTTGCCGCCCGTAGCGATTATTTTACTCGGCTCGCCGCTGGCTAAGCCAGGCGACGAAGTCACCGCACTCGATCGGCTCCGCGTGAGCCGGCACGGCGCGCAACTCGTAAATCCAGCATTCCACCGGGCCGGCGCCGTCCAATTCGACCGTTCGCAGCGCACGGGTGTACTCGCCGTCCTCGGGTCGAGCCGGATCAAAGCCTTCGTAAGCGTCGATCTCGGCCAAAAGCGCCGCGTCGCCCAGTTCCATCACCTCGCCGGCGATGAATCCGGCAGCCGCCGGCTCGACCACGGCGCCGGGATAACTGCCCAAGTAAACCAGCCGCCCCGGAATGCGGCCGGTGCCGACCAGCTTGAGCCGCTCGACGAGATGCCGGATCCTGGCCAGCTCGACGGCCGGGCGCAACGTGCCGTAGACGAACAGAAAACGCATGTTCGGCAGTTTCGCTCGCCTGCTCGCAGGGGGCAAGGGGCCGGCCGGCAAAGCGGTCGCTGGCGCGGCCAATCTTGACCCAAATTGCCGGCATTGCTACTGTTCCCGCCGCCCGCCCGTTTCGCCTGCCCCGGTTCCGCTTGGGAGCCCGGTTCGCTTCCCCCCCGACGTCGTTGTGTCCGCAGGGCCGAAGACCATGCATTTGCCGGCGATCGTGTATCTGACGCTGGCCGCGATCGCCCTTTTGTGTTCGGCCTTGCTGACGCTGCAGGCCTACGAGTTTCGTCGCTTTGCCTGCTCCCGTGGACGCCGGCGCGACGCGCCGCCGCCGGCCGGCAAAGTGCTGCTGGTCTGCCCCTGCCGCGGCGCGGAGCCCCGGTTGGCTGAGAATCTGCGCTCGCTGCTCGAACAGGACCACGGCAACTACCGGTTGGTGCTCGTGGTCGACAGTTCGCTTGATCCGGCTTGCAGCGTCATACGGCGCTTGCTGGCGGACAGCCCGCGGGCTGACGCCAGGCTGATTGTCGCCGGCGCGGCGCGCGAAAGCGGGCAAAAGGTGCACAACCTGCTGGCGGCCACGGCCGATCTGTCGGCCGATATCCGCTATCTGGCGTTCGCCGATTCCGACGCCCGGACGTCGCGCGATTGGTTGCGGCAGTTGGTACAGCGGCTCGACATGCCGGGCGTGGTGGCTGCCACGGGGTACCGCTGGCTGGTTTCCGCCCGGCCCGGCTGGCCGAATTCGCTGGTCCACGCGCTCGACGCGGCTGTGGCCTCGCTCGTCGGGCCTTCGCGACATCATCTGGTCTGGGGCGGATCGTGGGCGGTGCGGCGCGACGCATTCGATGCCAGCCGGCTGCGCGCCGCCTGGCGGGGAACCTTGAGCGACGACCTGGTCGCCTCGGGCGTGCTGGGCCAACTGGGCCGCGTGGAGTTCGAACCTGCGGCGCTCGTGGCCAGCTCGATCGATTTCGACACGCGCGGAATGTTCGAGTTCGTCGGCCGGCAGCTGACGATCGGGCGGTTTTACGCGCCGGTTTTCTGGGGTTTTTCGACCGTCGCGGCCTGCCTGCAGCAAGCCGTGTTTTGGACCGGAGCGGCCTTGGCGCCGGTCGCCTGGCAGTCGCTGACCTGGCAGTCGGACAAATGGACCCTGCTGGCCGCGCTGGCGGCCCTGGCGATGTACGGCATGCAAGCCTTCAGGGGCTGGCTGCGCGAAGACGCTGGCCGGCGGCTCTTGCCCGGCGCGGCTGCCCAGGCCGCCTCACAGCGGCGCGTGGCCGTCTGGGGCGGACCGCTGGTGGGGTTGTTGCAGTGCTGGGGCCTGCTGCGGGCGATCCTTGCAGACCGGATCGTCTGGCGCGGCATTGAATATGAATTGCTCGCCGGCGGACAAATGCGGCGCGTCCAGCCGCCGCCAGTCGCCGCGGCGCCGGTTGCCGTGCGGCAGGCTGCGTGAATTGAAGTTCGGCACAAACAAACGCGGCGACTGGCGGTAACCGTCGCAGAGGAATTCGACCCATGCATATCGTGCTCTGGGATACCCGGCGAGGGGACGTCACCAAGGATTTTGCCGGCGGCTTCGGCGTCGGCCAGTTTCCCGGTCGCGGTGGATTGGCGGGCCGGCTGATTCGCCGGGCATTTACCCGCGACCGCCGGCCGGTGGCCTTGGCCTACGCGTATTTGGCCGCCATTTTTCGTGCGCTGGGGCATACAGTCGAATATGCCGAAGACCGCGTGCCGCCAGGAGGGGACGTATACGTCTTCCACCCGGCGCTCGTGACGTTGCCGCTGGAGCGACAGGCCATGCGCCAGGCGACCGAACAAAACCCCGGCTGCCGCGTGCTGGTCGTGGGGCTCGTCGCGCATGCGCTCAGCCAGGCCTTCGCGGGCATGGGCGTGACGGTGCTGCGGGGCGAATGCGAGCAGTTGTACTGGAAGTTCGACGCGGTGTTGGCCGATTCGCGCCCGGTGATCGATCTGGGCCAGGTGGCCGATCTGGACGAACTCCCGCTGCCGGACTGGTCGCTTTTCGGCCCGCGGCGATTCCGCATTTCGTACGATTTTTGGCGCTTTCCCACCGGCCTGGTGCAAGCCAGCCGCGGTTGCACGCTCTCGTGCAACTACTGCCCTTACATCGTGGTCGAGAACAAAGTTCGGGCCCGCGATCCTGAGCGCGTCGTCGCCGAGATCGCCCGCGGCGTCGACCGGCACGGTTTTCGTTCGTTCAAATTTCGCGATCCGCTGTTCGGACTGGATCGGGCCCGCACGCTGGAGCTGGCGGCCCGGCTGGGGCGGCTCAAGCGGCGAGTCCAATTCTCGATTGAAACCCGGATCGACCTCGTGCGCGACGACACGCTGCGGGCCCTGCGCGGCGGGGCTGACGAGCATCACGTTCGGCATCGAAACGCCCGACGAGGCCACGCTGCGGCGTTATCGGCGGGCGCCGGTGCGCGACGACCGGCAACGCGATTTCATCGAGCGCTGCCGGCGCTGGGGGATTCGCACGGTGGCCGGCTTCATGATCGGGTTTCCCGACGACAACCAGGAGCAGATCGAAGCAGTGGTCCGCTATGCCCGAGCGCTCAACCCGACGTTCGCCAATTTCAACATCGTCACCCCTTACCCGGGCACGCCGTTCTTCAGCCAGATCAAGCACGAGATCGCCGACTTCGACTATTCGCGCTACAGCGTGTACGAGCCGGTGTTGAAGTACCGGCATCTGACGTCCGAGCAAGTCGCCGAGCTGCATGCGCGCGCGTTCGTGAGCTACTACTTTCGTTCGCGCTGGCTGGTTGCGCATGCGCCGCTGGTCTGGCCGGCCTTGCAGTGGCTGGGGCTGGGCGGGACCAAAGAAGCGATTTCCCCAGCCGCCGATCCGGCGCCGTCCGTGGCCGACGCGGTTTTAGCCGGCCAGCCGCAGCAGCAAAGCGACCAGCGGAGCGGCGGCGACGATCACGGCGAACAGCGTGACTCCGCGGGGCGGCAGCACGCGGCGTGACCGCAGCACCACCGGCGTCAGCACGAGTCCCACGACGCCGATCACCAGCGCGCTGAACATCAGCAAGTCGGCCAGCAAGCCGCACAGCGGATGGTCGGGATTCAGCCGCAGAAACCAGCGCAGAGCCACCCAGCCCAACTCGCAAATCAGGGCGATCAGGGCCGTGAGCATCCAGGCCACGGTGGCAACTTCGGCGGCCCGGGTTTCGGCCGGCATTTCAGGCGGCCGTTCGGTAGCTTTGCGCTTTTTCAAGCGATAGGGTGGCCAGGCACGGCTCGCGCCGCTGGGAATCGGTGCGCCGGGCCGGGTGGGGCCGCTTAGGCGTGGATGTAGTGCACGACGAAATCACCCGCGCGGCGAATCACGATCTTTACGCTGACGCCGCAGCAGTAATCGTAGCGAACGATGCCCCGGCCCAACAGGCCCCCGTGGCCGGTCACTTGCGGCACGTCCGTGCAGCACGCCGGCAGGCAAACCGGGATTAGCACGGTCGTAAAGTCGCAGCCGCAGGGCACCTTTACTTCCAGCACCGTTTCGATCGGCGGCAGGCAACGGGCGCAGGGCGGCACCACTCCGTGATGCACGTAAGTGATCTTCGGCGGGCATGCCGCCGGGCCAACCGGCGGCGGGCCGACCATCAGCGGATCGTAGTTCGGGGCAAAGGCGGCCGGCGACATGCCCATCGGCAGTTCCTCGACATTCGCGCCATACGGCGCGGCCCAACTGCTGGCGGCAAGTGCGGCCCAGTTGTTCGCCCCCGGAGCGGCCCAGTTGTTGGGCGCGGGTGCCGCTGTGGCACGGGTCGTGGAAACGGCGGCGGCACCGACCGCGGCAATCGTCAGAATCGCAAAGCTGAAACTCGTCTTCATGATGGACTCCATTGCGCTTCCGCTGCGCTATGCTTGGGACAGGTTTCGATCCCTGCGGCAAACATGGCATATTTGCTGCGACATGCAACGGGAAATTGTACTTCCCGAGTACAGGAACGCGGCGCAATCGCCCTCGCCAACACGCTTTGCGCACCGCCGGGTCACTTGGCCATGCGGAAAACGTTAATTCGGACCTCACCCGGCCCGATCGCACAATCGGACCCTGACCGCCGCGAATTTGCCCCGCGCCGGCCGGATCGATTTGCCAGGCCCCCGGATTCGACCTAGGGTTGCGTTGCAAAGCCCGAAACAGCACATCTCCGGGCGCTTCCAAGCTCAGCGCAGAATAATCACCCCGCAAGGCCGTCGCATTGCTGCGGCACCACCTGGACGAGTCGCATTGCGGCTCCGCCGGGCGTTGCTGCTTGCGCCCGTTGACGGTCCGGCGCGGGTTTCAAACGACGTTTCGCACGCATTGATTCGACACCAGACGCGCTCCCGGGCCGTAACAGCCGGGGCCGCGCGTCGCAGATTTGCCCGCTTCACGTGCCGCTCGCGCTCGACGCTACCGCCGCGCCCGTTACCTGGGGCCCGATTCAGGGTTCGCTAGGGCAGCTGCGCGCGACGCAAGACGCGCTGAGCCAATTCCTCGAGCAGTTGTTCCAGGACTTGGAAACCGGCGAGCGCAGCGACGCGGTGGGCGAAGAACTGCTGCGTCGCCAGATCGAGGAACTCTCGGCCGATCGGCTGAGCCTGGAAAGCGAGCTCGACGCCGCCCGGCAGGAGATTACCCAGCTCTCGGGCACGGCCGTCGAGTTGGCCAGCGTGCGGGTCGAACTGGCCGACGCGCGGGCCAAGGCCGGGCGCTTGCGCGATCAGCTCGTGGCCGCGGCAACCAACGAGCAGCAGCTGCGCGACACGATTCACGAGGCCGAGCTGGAGCGGCGCAGCCTGGAGTCGGAGCTCGATATCCTCCGCCGCCGGGCCGCCGAACTGGCCGACGAGCTTGGCGCTCAAAAACGCCAATCGGCCCAGGAACGCACAACCTGGAACGGCGAGCTCAAGCAATGGCGGCTGCTGTTCGAAAAGCAGGCCGCCGTGCTCGCGGCCAGTCACAGCCAGTCGCCGGCCATCGCCGCCAAGCGCACCGCCCGCGGCGCCGGCCAGTCGGATCCGGTGCTCGGTTCGGTGCTGGCGCAGTTCGAAGGCCTGCATCACGACGCGAGCGATGCCGGCCAGCGGCCCGGGGGCGAGGGGCGCTAAGAATCATCCGGAAGAATACGCGGCGCACACATTGTTCTGGGCCGCAGATGTGGAAGAGGGGCAGTTATGACGAGTGATCGAACGTACGCCAGCTTGCTGGGCGCGGCGCTGCTTGGCGCCGGACGCCGGCTGCGCTTGCGCGTCGGCCTGTCGCGCGGCGCCGCCGCGCCGTTCCGGCGCCGGAGGCCGCGTGCGCTCCGTCGCGGCCCTCGCGCCCGGCCCTGCCCGACAAGCCCGGCGTGCTAGTCGAGGTGATGCTCTCGCAAGGCCGGTCGGCTCTACTGCTGCGCCCGCAGCTGATCGGCAATCTGAACGGCGACCAGCGCGGCCGCGCCGTGGCCGACCTGACGGCTCGCTTGGCGCTGGTCAACGCGGGACCCGTCGTCGTGCTGGGCGTGGCCGACGCCCTGGCCGACCTGGACGTCGAGGCTCACGCCCCCGCCGCTTCGACGGCTTCGGCGGTGCTGGTCGATGCGTATTTCCTCGATCGGCATCCGGTCACGAATCGCGAATTCCGGGCTTTTGTCGCCGCCGGCGGCTACGAGGAAGCCTCGATCTGGGATGCCGAAGTCTGGCCGGTCGTGGCCGAATTCGTCGACCGCACAGGCCAGCCCGGCCCGCGCTTCTGGTCCCAGGGACGTTACGATTCACGGCTTGAACACCACCCGGTCGTCGGTGTGAGCTGGTACGAGGCGGCGGCCTTCGCCCGTTGGCTGGGCAAACGCCTGCCGACCGACTTCGAGTGGGTCCGGGCGGCTTCGGCGCCGATCTTGCTGCCCGGCGGCGAATTGCGGCAGCGACGGTTCCCCTGGGGGGACAAGCCCGAACGCAGCCGGGCGAACCTGTGGGGCGCCGGGCCGGGCTCCACGTTGCCGGTCGACGCGCTGCCGCAGGGCGACAGCGCGGCGGGAATCCGGCAGATGGTGGGCAACGTTTGGGAGTGGACCACCGGCGATTTCGACGCCGAAAACCAGGCCAGCCTGTCGCCCGAGGGCTCGTTGCGCTCGACCGCCTGCAAGTCGCTCCACGGCGGCGCCTTTGACACGTATTTCGACGTGCAGGCCACCTGCCAGTTCCAAAGCGGCGATCATCCGCTGGCCCGCAAGCACAACATCGGCTTCCGCTGCGCGCTGGGAACCTGCGATTTGCAGCCGGCCGAGCCGATCGAGCTCGACGGTGCCGAGTCATTGGCCGACGCGCCCCCGACCGGCGAGCGATCCGCTGCCGACGCAGCGCTGCCCGTTGCGCTCGTCGACGCTTCGCTGGAGCTGATGGCGGCGCCTGAGCTGCTGGCGGCCCCTGAGCTGATCGCGGCGATGAGTGCGGCATCCGAATCCTTGTTGGAGATCGAGTCATGAATCGTGCCGTGGCCATCGAGCTCGACTCCTACCGGCTGGCCCAGTATGCGATCCAGGTGCCTTGCCACATTTGCGGCGAGGGAAACCTCCGCGACGCCGAGCTGTGCCGGTATTGCTTCGCCCCCATGGCGCTGGCCCACCAGGCGGCCGGGCAGGACAACCCACCGCACCTGTTGGCCGCGCTGGGCGCCAGCGGCGTGGGCAAAACCGTGTACCTGGGCATGCTGCTCGACATGCTGGCCCGCCAGCCGGAGCGCATGCAGATCATGGCCCGGGGCGCGTTTTCGATCACGCTTCAGCAAACGGCCATCTCGGCCATGGCCCGCTGCGAGTTTCCCAACAAGACCCCCGGCGAGCCCGACCGCTGGAACTGGATCCATTGCCAGGTGCAGCGGCCGAAACAAAAGCGGGCCAGCGAACTGATCATGCCCGACCTGGCCGGCGAAGCCCTGTGCGAGGAATTCGATCATCCGCGGACGTATCCGGTGATCCGCCCGCTGCTGACCCGGGCCGCCGGCGTGCTGGTGCTGGTCGACGCCTTGCGGTTGCAGGAAGGGGCGCCCGACCAGGACTATTTCACGCTCAAGCTGCTGAGTTACCTGAGCGAGCTGGACAGCAATCCCAAGACCGGCTGGCGCACTCGGCCGCTGGCGATTATTTTCAGCAAGGCCGACGAAGCCGACGAATGTTTCGACGACCCGGATCTGTTCGCCCAGCGCCGGGCCCCGCGTCTGTGGGAACACTGCCGGCGGCTGTTCCACGGCTATCGCTTTTTCGCGGCCGGGCTGGCCGGCGCGTGTGCCCAAAGGGTCGTGCGCGGCGAGACCAAGCGCGTGCCGCTGCGAATCGAGCCGCGGGGCATCATCGAGCCGTTCGAGTGGCTCGTCGGCCAGCTCAAGGCCTGACCGCTTACGGCGGTCCGGCGAGTGCCGGCCGGCCGCTGCCGCCATCCAGTCCCGGCGCCCGGCAACCCGCCCCGCGGTAGCAAGCGGCACCGCCACCCAGTCTGCAACTTCGAATTCGCTCGTTCCCGAGTTAGCCTCACGATACTGCACCCAGGCGGACAATCATGCTGGTGGAACAAGCCATTTTTGCCTCGGCCCGGAGCGGCCGGGCAGAAGGGTATCATCTGATCGAACACTCGCCGGGGCTCAGCGAATCCGACGCGCGCGAGCTGAGCCAATGGGGTCCGACGCACGATTCGCTGGCCTCCGCCGAACCGCAAGCGGCCAGCTACAATTTCTTTCCGTTGGAAAGCGGTGCCTATTGCGTTTCGAAAACCTCCGCGGCCGGCGCCGAGTACAGCGGCCGTGGCGGCGCCCAGGTTCAGACCTGGTGCCTGGTCGTGCCGGTCCAAGTCTTGAGCCGCCTGGCGAATAATCCCTTCGCCGTCTGGCGCGCTGCCGCGGGGGGCGAGCTGCCGGCCCGCGATCCTGCGGCGCCGCTCGAGCCCGGCGCCCGCCTGGCCCCACTGCGACTCGTGGGCAGCGCTCCGGCAGTCGACCACATGCTGCTGGCCCAATTGACGATTGCCCCCGGCCCCGAAGCGATGGCCGCGCTGGTCGAACAGGTTCTTTCCAGCCGCCGGCTGGTGGTCGTCACCCCCTGCGGCGAGCAAGTGCTCGCCGGGCTGATCAGTTGTCTGCCGCTCGATCGCCGGCCGGGAGTCTCGTTCTCCACGGGGCTGAAGCTCTCGCCGCGGCGGCCCTTCCGCATTTCGGCGGCAACGGCCGACGGCGGCGAATTGCGCCGCCAGGCCCGGTCCTTGGGGGCCGAGGTGGTTGTGCTCGACCAGATCGGCCGCGCGCAGGCCGGCCAGGATTCCTGGAGCGAAACGGTTCGCTGTGCGCTGCGGGATTGTCGCTTCAGCCAGTTGTCGGCTGAAATCGTGCGCCGCGGCACGCCGGTGCCCATCGCCGCGCCGGCTGCTGGTCTGCCAAGCGAAAGCGAAATGGCCGAAATCGGCTGGCAGGATTCAGCCGGCCGGGCCGCTCCGCCGGCCCCCGGGCGCGAGGCGGCTCATGTCGCGACTGCCGCTTTGCAGGACTGGAACGCCGCGGCACCGTCGCCGGTGCGCTCCTCGAGTGTCGCCGCAGTGCCGGCGCCGGCCCTTCACGCATCACCGGGCGGCCGGCGGCCGCGACTGCCCGCGCGCTTCGCTCGATCTGGTCGAGCAGCTGGACGACCTGGTATTCGACGCGATTGCCGGCAATTCGGCGGCCCTGAACCGTCTGGCGCAGCTCTGGCCGCAGGCGGTCTCGACGCTGGAGCCGGCGGTGTTGGCGGAAGCCCGGGAACAGTATCTGCGGCGAGCGGTCGATGTCTGGAACAACACGGGCGCAGCCGCCGACAAAACGGCCGAGCAATCGGTGGCCGCGCTCGACGTGCTCTGCCTGCTGTTTCCGGAGGCCGATTTTCCGCCCGACCGCGGCGCGAACCGAAGGTCGGGGTGACGGCGCGCGACGAAGTATCGTCCTCTCGGGGCCCGGCCTGGATGCCTTCTAGGCTTTGGCGATCAGCTCGAAGAACTGCCGGAACAGGTAGTTGCTGTCGTGCGGACCGGCCGAAGCTTCGGGATGGTACTGGACGCTGAAGGCCGGCAGCTCGCAATGCCGGACCCCTTCGATCGTGCGATCGTTGAGGTTCAGGTGGGTGACTTTCAGCGCGTCGGGCAAGTCCTCGCTGGCCACGGCGAAGCCGTGGTTCTGGCAGGTGATTTCGACCTTTGCGGTCTCCAGGTTCTGCACCGGCTGATTCGAACCGCGGTGGCCGAACTTCAGTTTGAACGTCCGGGCTCCGCAGGCCAGCGAAAGCAGCTGGTGCCCCAGGCAAATGCCGAACACCGGCGCCTTGCCCAGCAGGCCGCGAATCGTTTCCACGGCGTACTCGAGCGGCTCCGGGTCGCCCGGCCCGTTCGACAAAAACACGCCGTCGGGCTGGCGCTCCAGCACCTCGGCGGCCGAGGCGGTGCCGGGCAGAACGGTCACGCGGCAGCCGCGCTCTTGCAAATGCCGGGGAATGTTCCACTTCATGCCGAAGTCCAGGGCCACGACGTGCGGCTGGAAGCCGGGCGGGGCAACCGCCGGTTCACGCACGCCCGCGGCATCGCGAGCCCAAGGGCTCAAGCGCTCGTGCCACTCGCTGGCCGATTGGGGCACGACTTCGCGGACCAGGTCGCGGCCGACCAGGCCGGGGCTGCGCTTGGCTTTGGCCACCAGGCTGGCGTCGTCGGCGTCGACGGTCGACAAGACTCCCCTGAGCGCCCCCGCCTGGCGTAGCCGGCGGACCAGGGCCCGGGTGTCGATGCCGGCGATGGCCACAATGCCGGAGCGCTTCAGATAGTCGCCCAAGCGCTCTTCGGAGCGGAAGTTGCTGGCGATGCTGCTGGGATTGCGCACGATGAAGCCGGCGACTTGGGGCCGCTGGCTTTCGCGATCTTCCTGGTTGATGCCGTAATTGCCGATTTCCGGGTACGTCATGGCCACGATCTGGCCGCGATAGCTGGGATCGGTGAGGATCTCCTGGTATCCGGTCATCGAGGTATTGAAGCAGACCTCCCCGTCCACCTCTCCCTCGGCGCCGAAGGAAACTCCGGTGAAAACGGTTCCGTCTTCCAGAGCGAGCTTGGCGAAGTTGGTCATGAAGTAGGGGCCCAGCGGTGTGAAGGAATGGGGAAGGTGCGGGTCGGGCGGGGCGGATTGCGGACCAATCGCCGGAATGCGGCTAGCACGCTAAAGTTCTCCAGCGCACGGGCCCGATACGCTCTGTACGGCTGTGGGTCTCTGGACAACACAACAAAAAATTGTGCAGTTCAGACAGCCAAGTAAGAGGGTTCTTGCCCCGGCGAGCAAGGACCCTCTATTTTTTTGCCCCGGCGCAATTTCGGCGGCCTGAATGCCGGAACCCCGGCATGCTGGGCCCCCCTCTTACGGACCCCCCGGCCGCCAAAACGGCGCACTCGGGCCATTGTAGCGTGATTGCTAGCGAGCGCACAGGAGTACGGCCGAGCGGTCGATCGCCGGGTTGCTGCGGAAAGTAGGCAGCCGCGGAGGCCGGGAACGTCCGGCAGATCAGACGCCAGCGTGCGCTTGCGGGTCGAAATAGTCGGCCGTCAAATCGGCCGGCTTGCTGCGCACCGGACAGGGCCCGGGCTCACGCTGCAAAACCGCCACCAGGCTGACCCCGGCGCGAAACGGCTGCGCGCCGCTGTGCTCCAGAATCCCCACCAGGCGGCGACTTTCCGAGGCCAGCACCGACTCGAGCATCCGGTTGAGCGGCCGCGGCGGAATCGAAAAGTCGGTCCCGGCCGCTCCGCTGGCCTGGCCTCGCCGGCGATTCCACCAGCGGACCAGCTTTACGACGCCGTATAAGCGGCTGTTATAGTACGACGCCAGCTCGACTCGGACCGGCAGTCCTTGCCACACGCGCTCCAGTCGCGCCAGATCGTAGCGCCGGTAGTGCCCAAAACTTTCGTCGTGTTGCGACCACAGCGCCAAATTGGCCGGAACCGTCACCAAAAAGCGCGTGCCCGGCGGCGTGGCCGCCAGAATCGACGAGAAGAGCTCAAAATCGTCGGGCACATGTTCCAGCACGTCGGACAGGACAACGAGGCTGGCCCGCGCCAGGGCGTCGCCGATGTCGCCAGGCGCAAAACCCTGGCGAAACTCGACCCGCGGGAAACGCTCTCTGGCCAGGCGAATCGCCTCGGCCGAAGTGTCGATCCCGATGCACTCGTAATCGGCGGCCAGCCGTCCCAGGTTCGCCCCGGTGCCGCAGCCCACGTCGACGACCAGATGCCCCTGGCCGGGGGGCACGAGGCTGGCGATCAGCCGGCGGAACACTTCGCGCCGGGCGACGAACCACCAGTGCCGCTCTTCGATGTCGGCGTGTAGTTGGAATTGGGCCGATTGCATGGATTCTTGCGCCTGCCGCCGGGGATGAAACGCTTCGGCAGCGCAAGTGTAGCTCACCAATCGGGCGCGGGACGAGGGCGGCGGGAATGCCGCCGCCGTTCGGCCCAAAGTTCCCATTCTGACAGGTCCGGGATTCCCATGCCGGCAGGCCCAGCATTACTGCCCCGGCAATTCCTTCACGTAGATGTTCTTGAAGTACAGCGTGTTGCCGTGGTTCTGCAGCTCGATCTGGCCGGTGGGATAAAGCGGCTTGTCGCGCTCCCAGTAATTTTCCAGCGGCACGTTGTCGACGACCAGTTGGTCGTTCAAGTAAACGGTCACCTTGTCGCCGACCATCTTGATCTTGAACGTATTCCACTCGCCGACCGGTTTGTCGGCCCTGGTGAGCGGCTTGGAGGGATTCTTCTGGTTGTTGTACAACCCGCCCGATCCGATGCCGCCGGCCGGCTTGCAATCCGGATCCCAGATCTGCACTTGCGGCGTGCCGCGCAGGTAGACGCCCGAGTCGCCGTCCTTTTCGATCTTCCAATCCACCATCAGCTCGAAGTTGCCGTAATCCTTGGCGGTGCAGATGCTTTGCCCTTTGCCGTCGAACAGCAGGACGCCCGCGTCGGCCTTCCAATGATCTTTCATGTCGGCGTCGGCCTTGGCCTGGGCTTGGGCCAGGTCGTCGGGCGACATCTGCGCCCGCTTCGGCGGATCGGCAACCAGCCCCTTCCAGCCGGTCAGGTCCTTGCCGTTAAACAGGAGCGTGAAACCCTCGGGCGGAGTGTTGTCGGCCGCCGAGACCTCGGAAACCGCCGCCAGACCGATTGCCGCCAGCAGGAGCCCGCCGATTGTCATCCGCCTCATGGGTGTGCCTTTCATCGAGAGTGAAATCATCGAAAGTGATTGTCAGTGGCCCCAGCCGATACCGCGCTTGGTCTGCCGTCAGCCGATCCACGGCGGGCTTTCAAGATATCCGGCCGCGCGGGCGATCTCAACCAGCGCCGCGCGGGTGCCCGGGACCGACGGGCCTGGGGCAGGCGGTTAGCGCGGTTCAACCTGCGTAGCGGGGCGATCTTCAGGGGTGATCCGGACGGCCCCGGATAAGGACGTAAAGTTGTTCGTGCAGCGGATGCGCCGAGCCGCTTCGCGTGCCGCGACGATTTTCGGAACCATAAAGGCCAAAAGTCCGCAAAGGCAACCGAACAATGCCACGGCCCCCAGCAGCGTCCGGAGACTGAATCGCGCCCAGGGGCGCCGGGTGGCGTTCATGCTTCCGGCTCCGATTACCGGCTGCCCGGTTGTTTCACGAGCTTTGAACCGGACGGTGCGAGGCGCTCCTGCAATTCGCTGATGAGCCGGTTCTCCGCCTCAGCGTCGGTGAAAGCGCCCGCCATGCGAAAGCTAAAGGTCGTGCCCGCGGGGAACCGCAGGAGCAGCGATTTAACGTCGGCCAAGGAATGGGCAAAGTACTGCGCGACACTCCAGCTGTCGTCGACGGGCGAACCGCCCGACATCATGCCGGAGCCGGGCGATGCTGTGACGGGCAGTTCGCTGTCGGTGCCCGGGCTCAATATCAGGGCCACCGGTTCATGCCAGGCTTCGAGCCAGTAATCGACTTGGTCCCGACAGTTCTCGCTGAGGCACAACTCGCGCAGCCGCGCGAGCTTTCGGGAGTCGGCGATCCAGTGCCGGCCTTGAGCCAGCGCCTGCACCAGCGAACTCTCGTAGCGCAGTTGCACGTCGTCGATTCCGCCCTGCTCGGCGGGGCCCCGTTCGCCAGCGCGCTCCTTCGAGGTCGCATGCCACTTTTCCAGAGCATCCCACAAGGCTTGCTCGGCCGCCGCCGAGCCATGCACGCCGAGCATCTCCGCGGCACTCGCCGCGATCTCTCGATGCGGGTCGTTGAGTCGCCCGATGGCGATCTGCTCCAGCTCGGCCGACATCTGAACCCTGGCAATCGCGCCCAACACTTGCGCGGCGCAGCCGGCCGGCTGAGGGGCGTCGAGCGTTTGGTTTAGCCGTTCCCGGGCGTCGCGAGGATCGTCGCGCCAAAGGAATGCCAGCAGCGCGGCCTGCGCTCCGCAGGACAGTTTTTCACGTTGGGCTGCATAGACTTTGCGCACTCGCCCAGCAATGGCCGGCGAGCCGTACCGGTCCACCAGCCGGGCCGCCAACTCAGCATCGCTGCGGCGACGCGCACTACGCGCCGTCCTCGAGCATCTCGGCCAGGACATCGTCGATCTGGGGAACGGGCTCGCGCGGAAGCAGCAGCAGCGATTGGGCACTGGCACGCAGTGGCTTCCGGCGGGTCTCGGCCAGGATAAGCTCGCGGCCTTCCTTGGGCGCGAGCTCGACAATCCGCTTGAGCGCCGAGTCCAGAACTAATGGTCCCCCGGCGGTATCGCCAGGCTTAGGCTCTGTGGCGACAATCTCCCGCAGCGCCGGGAGCAGATCGTCTCCCCGGAATTGTCGCCAGTGCGCTTCCAACAACCGGTATTGTTCGTACGACGACAGCTGCTCGAAGACCGGCACGACGGCCGCCTTGAGCTCGGCGGATCGCTCAGGGGAAAACGGCGTCGTAAAACCGCGCCCCGTGTTGCCGGACAGCTCGAATAGCGCCATCAGCGACCGGGCCTGAATAAGCGGCGGCTTTTGACCGGCCGCGGCCCACGCCGCATCGTAATACCTGGCCCAGAGCGTTTGCTCGAGCGAATGCCGCTGGGCCTCGAGCCGGGCCAGCTCATCGCCGGCTTGTTGATTCGCTCGGGCCGCGTAGTAATCGACCGGCAACTGGGCATCGACCGCCAGCGCGACCAGGTTGACGAAGAACTGGCCGTTCACCAGGAAGTCGGCGGCATCCAGACGCCGGAGCAATTCCGCGACGACCGCCGGCTTGTGCCGCGATTCGTGCAGCGCCATGCCGATCTCGTAACTCTCCTCGTCGCGGCCGCCGGTCTCGCGCCGAGCCAGTTCCAGAGCCGCGTCCGGCGTGTCCAGGTAGCGCAGCTGCCGCAGCGCTGGCGCCGCTCGGCCGGTTTGTCGGAACGGTCGAGCGTCGCGACCGCCGCCCGAAGCAGCTCCGCCTGCCAGGCTTTTTTGGCCGGAATGATCTCCAAGTCCAGCCAGTTCGAAGTCGATTGCAAGTCGTTGTTCTGGTTTGGCGCTGGGCTCGATTTCCAGACGCGGGCACTCGTGGCGAAGATCCGGTACTTGCCGGGCGCGTCGAAGCGCAGCCACTCGTTCAGAACGACCGGGTAGCGGTAGACGCGATCGGTCCGGGCGTGTTGCGGAGTGCCGCCCGCCCCGAAATGGAAACTCGGCTCCTCGGCGGTCCGCCGGCGAATGCCCGTTTGGGGCGCTACGCGAAAGACTTCCAACAGCCGCGCCGTGCCGGAGCCTTGGGCAAGCCCGTCGTTGATCGAGTAGCGATCGGGGCGGTCGAACGAGTATTCCAGGTTCAGGGGGATCACTTCCCCGACACGAAAACGAGTTTGCTCCGTGGCAAATTCGATCGTGAAACGAAAGCCCTCGGGATTCGCCGCGGCGGCCTGGGCGTGCCTGGCCAGAAAATCCGGCCGCGCATCCTGTGCAGGTTCCGCCGCATGCGAATTCAGCGGCAGCGCGAAGGTGGTCGCGACGGCGAGCAACGCCGGCAGCCCGAACGAACAGCATCGGTGGGAAGTGCTCATACGCCCTCGGTTGGTCGCGGCGATCGACGCGCGACGGCCAGGCTGGGGTAGGGCGGGCGGCGCGGATTCGGCACCGGCGCGCCGCCCTCCTCCTCATCGTCGTCGAGGATGGCTCGATATACGCCGTTCCAGGCCGCCGGCTCGGGATAGGCCCGCTCGTACTCGGCTTGCGCGGCGCCGGACATTGCGCAAAAAAACGCAGCCAGCGATCACCGTACTCAATGCCGGCTGCGATCCTGGATGGCTTCCCAGCCGACAATTCCGGGAACTGTTTCCAGGGCGGTTTCATAGGTCCCATTCTAGCCGATCCGGGCTAGAGGACGGGTAGTGAGATTGGCAGACGCGGCGGATCGTGAACCGTCCTGAATCAAATCGGATCGCGGCTGAGCGGCCCTTCGACAACCGCGACCGCGACAATCGCCAGGATGGTCGCGACAAGCCATTCGCCCTTGGCATATCCCAGTGCGACCGCCGCGGCCACGACTGCCAGCAATAGCGTCCGGAGCGCGAATTGCGGGAGCCAGCGGCGGCGGCGTGCGGTCATGGGTATCCGCTACGACGTTTTCGAGCAGGCGGCCAGATCCTCGGCCAGCCGGTCCAGCCGCTGGGCCAGCTGCGTCTTGACGTCCGCCAGGTCGTGGATCTGCTCGGCCGGCTCGTAGTCGAACATGTAAAACTTCACCTTGGGCTCGGTTCCCGAGGGTCGCACGGCCACGTAGGTGCCGGGGGCGTCGAGATCGATCATCACCATGTCCCCCTTGGGCCCCGCGAAGGGCTGCCAGGCGCCGCCGGCCACAAGCTCGCGCAGGTTCAGATAATCGCGCACCCGGCGGACCTTCAGGCCGGCGAGCTGCCGAGGCGGGTCTTTCCGCAGCAGGGCCATCAGGGCTTCGATCCGGGCCATGCCTTCCGAGCCGGGCATGGCGATCGAAACCTGCCGCTCGGCATGGCAGCCGTATTGCCAGTACAGCGCGTCGAGTTTCTGGTGCAGCGTCTGGCCCGCCGCTTTCACCTGGGCGGCCAACTCGGCCAGCAGCATGGCGGCTACGGCGGCGTCCTTGTCCCGGGCATACGTGCCCACCAGATAGCCGTGCGATTCTTCGCAGCCGAAGACAAAGTTCTCCGGTCCGGCCTCGTCCATCGTGCCGCCGATGTACTTGAAGCCGACCTGCAGATCGCCCAGCATCCGCGCACCGAACGCATCGGCAATGCGGCGGATCATCTCGGTCGTGACCAGCGTCTTGACCAGGTAGCTCTGCGGACTGAGCTTGCCGGCGGCTTGACGCCGCTCGAGCAAGTACTCGGCCAACAGCGCGGCGATCTGGTTGCCGGTCATCGTGCCCCAGGCACTATCGGCCTGCGGCGTCAGCGGAGCGGCCAGCCCGATCCGATCGCAGTCCGGGTCGCTGGCCAAGACCAGGTCGGCCCCGGCCTGACGGGCGCGCTCGATAATCGCATCGAAAACGCGGGGATTCTCCGGGTTCGAAACGTGCCCCGGCACGTTGGGGAAATCTCCGTTCGGCTCGGCCTGCGGACCAAACAGCTCGACGTCCTTGAATCCGTCGGCCGCCAGGGCCGGCAGCACGGCGCTCGCGCCCACGCCGTGCAGCGGAGAATACACGACTTTCAAAGCCCGCGGGCCCGGCCAGGCCTGGGCCGCGACGCAGGCGATGTAGGCCGTGTCGGTTTCCTGCTGGCAATAGACGATCTGGCCGCTGGCGAGCCCCTGCGCAAACGGCAGTCGGTCGATCGTCGTGCAACTCATCACCCGATCGATCACTCCCTGGTCGTGCGGGGGGAGCAACTGGCCGCCGGTCGACCAATAGGCTTTGACCGCATTGTCGCTGGGCGGATTGTGGCTGGCCGTGACCATGATGCCGCAGCTGCACTTGTGCATGCGCACGGCGAAGGACAATTCCGGCGTGCTGCGGTAGCCATCGAGGAAGTAAAGTTTGAAGCCGGCCGCGGCCATGATTTCGGCGCACAGCTCGGCGAAATGGCGCGACTGGTGCCGCGTGTCGTAGGCGATGGCACAGGAGAGCGTGCCGCCGGGTCCGGCTCCTTTGCCCACGGCTTCTTTCACGTAGTCGGCCAGCCCTTGGGCGCTTTCGCCGATCGTGCGATCGTTGATCGCGTTCGATCCGATCGGATACATCTTGCCCCGGCGGCCGCCCGTGCCGAAAGGAATGATCGTCCAGAAGACGTCGTCCAGATCCTTCCAGCGTGCGGCGCGCATGTGCTCGACGACGGCCGGAGCGTACTCGCGATAGCGGGGTTCCGTGAGCCAGGCCCGAAGGTTGGTGACCGCGCCGGGCGAGAGCAATTTTTGCTGGGCGGCGGTTTCCAGCTGCGCCAAAGCCGCGCGTTGGTCGTAGCTCGCGGCGGCCGCGTGGGGATCGTCTGTCATAAATCGTGTCTTGCGCCAAAACGTTTTGCGGAGCGAATGCCGACGCCCAATTGTGCCCGATTTGCCTCCCGGGGCAAAGGGCCCGCGGCGCGCACGCGGTGTCGCGGCGCGGAAGAAAAATGCCTTGCTTTTGTGCTTCTCAAGCGGCCGTGCGGTTCTATACTGCCGCATGCCGGGAGCCTGTTCTGGGGGCGGCTTAGCCGGAGCGTTTTGCGGCGGTCGCCCAGGAAAAAGCCAGGAGCCAGCCGAGTGAGCCAGTTGATCATCAGCGTTTCGGGCCTGCGGGGCGTGGTCGGCGAAAGCCTGACCCCGCTCGAAGCGATTCGTTATGCCGCGGCCTTTGTGGCCGACTTGCCGCCCGGTCCGATCGTGATCGGCCGCGACGGCCGGGCCACCGGACCGATGTTGGCCGCGGCGCTTTCGGCCGGCCTGACGGCGGCCGGCCGCGACGTGCTCGACGCCGCAGTGGCCGCCACGCCCACGCTGGGCGTCCTGGTCCGGGCCCTGAACGCGGCGGGCGGCATCCAGATTTCGGCCAGCCATAATCCTCCCGAGTACAACGGGCTGAAGCTGTTTTCGTCGGACGGCCGCGTGATTCCGGCTGACGCTGGACAAGTCGTGCTGGAGCGCTACGGGCGCAGCGCCTGCGATTGGGCTCCGTTCGACCGCGTGGCCACCGCGTCGAACGTCGGCGACACCACGGCCGCGCATCTGGCCCTGATCCTGGAACTGGTCGATGTGCCGGCCATTCGCCGGCGGCGGTTCCAGGTGCTGCTCGATGCGAATCACGGCGCCGGCAGCGTGCTGGGCATTCGGCTGCTGGAAGCCCTGGGCTGCCAGGCGACGCTCGTCGGCGGCGAGCCCGACGGCCGCTTCGCGCATCCCCCCGAGCCCACGGCCGAGAACCTGGCCGGTGTGCTGGGGCGCGTCAGTCGCGCCGCGCTGGATGTCGGCTTTTGCCAGGACCCCGACGCCGACCGGCTGGCCGTCATCGACGACCGCGGGCGCTACCTGGGCGAAGAATACACGCTGGCCATGTGCGTCGATCACGTGCTCCGCCGCACGCCCGGGCCGGTTGTCACGAATTGTTCGACCAGCCGCATGACCGAGGATCTGGCCGGCAAGTACGGCGTGCCGTTCTATCGCTCGGCCGTCGGCGAAGCCAATGTTGTCGACGCCATGCTCGCCCACGGCGCGGTTTTGGGCGGCGAAGGCAACGGCGGAGTGATCGATCCACGCGTGGTCCTGGTGCGCGACAGTTTCCTGGGTATGGCGCTGATTCTCGACGCGCTCGCCGCCCGGGTGCTGCCGGTGAGCCGGCTGGCCGACGAACTGCCCCGCTATGAGATCGTCAAAACGAAAGTCGCGCTCCCGCGCGAAAACATTCCCGCGGCGCTTTCGGCGCTGGCCCGGCATTTCGGCTCGGCCCAGGTCGATCGACTCGACGGCGTGCGGTTCGACTGGCCTGGCAAGTGGCTGCTGGTTCGGGCGAGCAACACCGAGCCGATCGTGCGTGCGATTGCCGAAGCGCCCACCGCCGCCGAGGCCCAGCAGCTGTGCGACGAAGCGGCCAAGGTGATGGACGCCAGCGGCCGATAGCGCCGGCGGGGCCGCGCGATACGCATCCGCGCTGGATTTCCTGCAGAGGGGTGCCACGGCTGGCTTGTCCAGCGGTGCCCATTCAGCCGTCGTCTCGAACCGCAGCTCCGGCGGGGTAACTCATTTTCGTCGGTCCGTTTGGCACGGCTGGTCAAGCCAGCCCGTGGCTTCCGGGGCTACCGTTGCTGATAGCCAGCGCTGCCTTGGGGGCCAAAATTCGCCCGAACCCGGTCGAGCGGCCCTGCGTACCAATGGTGGCGGTCTCGTCCGATCCAGATCTCAATCCGCGCAGTTTGGTCGCGCTACCCAGATGCCCTACCGCAACGCTGCTCGGCAGTCTTATTACGATCGCAACCTGCATACTCCGCTCAAGGTGTACCCGCCGGCCAGCGAAGGGCCGACCGTCGCGCCGGACGTGGAGTTTCTGGCCCACTGGCTGGACGATGTGTTCGTCATTCCCGGCACGCGCATCCGCTTCGGGCTCGACGGGCTCTTGGGCCTGGTGCCGGGCTTGGGCGACACGCTCACTGCGCTGGCGTCGTTCTACATCCTGGCGGCCGGTCGGCGGTACGGCGTGTCGCGGGCGACCTTGTTGCGGATGGCAGGCAACATCGGCCTCGACTATCTCGCCGGCATGATGCCGCTCTTGGGCGACCTGTTCGACATCGCCTGGAAAGCGAACCGGCGGAACGTCAACATCCTCGAACAGCATCTGGCCGCGACACCGCACCAGCGGCGCCAGGCGGCCCGGGGCGACGGACTGTTCGTCGCGGCGCTCGTGGCCGGCCTCGTGCTGCTGCTCATCGGCAGCGTGACGGTCGCCTGGTGGATCGTCTTCTCGCTCGGCCACCTGCTCGCCCAAGCCGGGACTTGATGCGGCCGCGCTAGCCACCGGACAGGCCCAGGTCTTCGTACAGGGCCGCGAGCAGGGCGCGCATCCGGGTCTGATGCTTTGCCTCGCCGGGCGTGCCCCCCAAATAACAAGCCACGGCCAGGCCGTGCGCCGGATCGGCAAACCCGACGGACGACTGGCTGCCGCTGTGCCCGAACGCGGCGTCCGAGGCATAGGGCCCATACCCATAGGGCACGCTCGCCTCGCCGTAGCGCTTCGAGTCGAGGATCAGTCCGAGCCCCCAATCGATCCGGTGCTTGAACGTTTCATCGTACATGCCCTGACGCTGGCGGCGGGTCATCCGGGCCACCGTGTCGGCCTGGAGCACGCGCACGCCGTGCAGCTCGCCGCCGCCGAGGAGCATTTCATAAAACCTGGCCAGCTCCCGCATGGGGCCATAGCCGCCGGCGCCGGGAATGCAGTCCGTCGCGCCGGGCGGGCCGCTATAGCGGTGGGGCGGACGGTCTGGTTTGTCCGTGTCGGGCAGCAGCGCGATGCGGTCGCCGTAGGCGGCGTATCGCTCGGCGGGCATGCCGATCCAGCAATCCGACATCGCCAGAGGCCCAAAGATTTCGCTCCGCACGTACTGGCCAGGCGGCCGTCCGTCGGCCAGGCGGACCAGTTCGCCCAGGATGTACCAGCTGGTAAACGGATGGTAGCCGGCCTTCTCGCCCGGCACCCAGCCGCGCTCCAGCCGGCTGCGGCATAAGCGGCGGATGATCTCGTCCCAATCCGACTCGGGCCAGGCCAGCTCGACAAAGCGGAATCCGGCGGTGTGGGTAAGCAAATGCCGCACGGTGACCGCTTGTTTGCCCCCCTCGGCAAACGCCGGCAAATAGGTGGCCACCGGCTCATCCAGGGCCAGCCGGCCGTGTTCGACCTGCTGCATCACCGCGGCCGCAACGATCGGCTTGGTCGACGACAGCCAAAGCACCAGCGTGTCCGACTGCATCGGCAAGCCCGGCCGGCGCTGGCCGAGCGCCAGTTCGGCCACGGGCTGCCCGGCGATCGAAGCGAACAACTGCGCGCCGCTGTGCAGGCCTTCGGCAATGCCGCGCTCGATGACAGTTTTGGTGCGCGTCAGATCGGTCACGTCATGGTCCGCGGCGAAGAGCGATCCCGGTTCGATTCGGCGGCAGTTTTTTGGGAAGGGGATGGGGGGATGCGGCAGGGGATACGGGGGATGGAAGAGGAGGGGTGCAGGGCGGAATAGTTCAAGCAGGACATGGGGCGTGGTTCATCATCATAACGCTCTGCGAGCGCGTGGAGGTCAGCGTCCAACCACCGCCGTCTAACACCAAGAGGGCCCACAAAACGTGGGGAAGGTCAGGTCACTTCCACGTTTTCATCCTTCATCCTTCCGCCTTCATCCTTCTGCCGCCCTCCGATCCCCCGTATCCCCTGCCGCATCCCCCTTATCCCCTCTCCATATCTTTCCATTCTCATGTATCCAGCTCGACGCCCATTTCGTGCATCAGCATCTTCATGTCTTCCCACACATCGCGCTTGGCCGCCGGATTACGCAACAGGTAGGCCGGATGGTAGGTGCAGACGATGCGGATCCCGCTGCGCTCGTGGAACCGCTTTCGCAACCGGCCGATCGTTTCGGTCGTGTCGAGCAACCGCTGGGCGGCCACCGAGCCCAGGCAGCAGATGAACTCGGGCCGGATCACTTCCAGCTGCCGGTCGAGGAATCCGCGGCAGTTCGAGACTTCGTCCGGCGCTGGCGTCCGGTTGCCGGGCGGACGGCATTTGAGCACGTTCAGAATGTACACGTCCTCGCGCTTCAGCCGACAGGCCTCGATGATCTTCGTCAGCAACTGGCCTGCCCGGCCGACGAACGGTTCCCCCTGCTTGTCCTCATCGGCCCCCGGCGCTTCGCCCAGGAAGCACAGCCGGGCTTGCGGATTGCCCACGCCGAAGACGGTTTGCGTGCGCGTCTGGGACAGCTCCGCGCAGCGCGTGCAGGCGGCCACTTCGAGCCGAATGGTTTCCAGCCGGGCAAAATTCGACTCCGGGCCCGTGGCGGATCGGGCGCCGACGGGCTTCGCTGCGGTGATCGGCGGCGCGGTGATCGGGGGCGCGGACTTCGGCGCCGCGCTGGGCGCGGCCGGCTGCGCGGTTACGGGTTGCGAGGCGGCTGCGGCCGGTTTTGCCGCCGTTCGCCGCGGCCGGGGCAGGTTCGTTACGCCCGCGCGGGCCAGGCTCTCCAGTTGCTGCGCGGCAGCGCGGCGGCTCGGCCGCTTGTTCGCATCACGATCGGCTTTGGCCATCAAAAGGTTCCATCCGGAGGAGACTTGGTCGCAACGGCCGGCCGCTGGGCACGGCAATTCAACGAGCCGTTGGCCATCAGGTTGCGGTAATCCGCAAAGTTTGCCCAGCCGCGATTTCGCCGGGCCGGCTCGCAGGTTAGCAGTATAGGCGAGTCGTGGCGGCGCGAAAGGGCTCCGGCCGTACGATCGACGAGTGCGGAATTGTGGCAGCCCGACACGCTTTGCGCAAAGCGCAGCACTCGGGCGAATTCGCGCCCGGCCTATGCCACTTGGCAGTGGCGTGGGGCCCGGTCCGAAGGGCTAGAATGACACTTCGGTAACGAGTCGGTCGCGGGCGTTGTGGCGACCGGCCGTTCGACTATGATGAGAACTGGTTTTTTTACCCTTCTACTTGTTGCCGCCGGTTTCCAGTGGGCGGCGGTCCTAGCGGTTTATGGGCGTTCCCCAAGTTGTCATCGTCGGCCGACCGAACGTGGGCAAGTCCAGCGTTTTCAACTGGCTTGCGCAAAAGCGATTGGCCATTGTCGACGACACCGAAGGCGTCACCCGCGACCGCCTGAATTACCTGATCTGCCACCGCGACCGGTTCTTCGATCTGGTCGACACCGGGGGCATCGGCTTCGTCGATCCCGACAACCTCACGGCCAAGATCGACGAGCAAATCGACGCCGGCATCGAATCGGCCGACGTGATCCTGTTTGTGGTCGACACGCGCACCGGCATCACGGCCCAGGACCTGGAAGTGGTGCGGCGGCTGCGCTATGTCGAGACGCCGGTGATCTGCGTGGCCAACAAGACCGACGACGTCTCGTTCGATCCGCAGGCCGACGAGTTCTACAAGCTCGGACGCGGCAAGCTGGTGCGGGTGAGCACCATCCAGAACCGCGGCCGCTTCACGCTGCTGGACATGATCGCCGACCGGCTGCCCAAGGCCGACATCGACCAGCCCGAGGACATGCCCGAGCTGGTCATGAAAGTAGCCATCGTCGGCCGCCGCAACGTGGGCAAGAGCACGTTCGTCAACACGCTGGCCCAGGCCGAACGGGTGATCGTCAGCGAGGTGCCGGGCACGACGCGGGACAGCGTCGACGTGCGGTTCGAGCTCGACGGCAAGGCGTTCACGGCGATCGACACGCCGGGCCTGCGGCGGACCAAGAGCATCGCCACGGACATCGATTTCTACAGCACGCACCGGGCCCAGCGCAGCATCCGCCGCGCGGACCTGATCTTCATGTTCTTCGACCCCACCCAGCGGATCGCCAAGGTCGACAAGCAGCTCTGCGAGTACATCGCCGAGAACTACAAGCCCTGCGTGTTCGTCGTGAACAAGTGGGACCTCGTGGCCGACAGCATGCTGACCGACAAATGGGTCAGCTACCTGCACGACACGTTCCGCACGATGCGCTACGCGCCGATCGCCTTCATCACCGGCCAGACCGGCAAGAACGTCAAGGCCCTGATCAATCACGGGCAGATGCTGTTCAAGCAAGCCCGGCAGCGCGTGCCCACGGGCGAACTGAACCGCGTGGTGCGCGAGGCCTTGGAGCGCAACCCGCCGCCGCTGCATCACAACCAGCGGCCGAAGGTCTATTACGCCACCCAGGTGAGCGTGCAGCCGCCGACGATCGTGCTGTTCTGCAACGACCCGTTGATGCTGAGCGAACCCTACCGTCGCTATCTGCTGGGCGCATTTCGCGAAAAGTTGCCCTTCTCGGAAGTGCCGATCAAGCTGTACCTGCGCAAACGGCAGGCGGGCGATCAGCGCGACGAGGTCGAGCGTCCCGCGCGGCAAGAAAAACCGGCTCCCGAGCCCGACGCGGTCGATCAGACATAAAGCCGACCGTTATGCCCACCGGCAGCGACCAGTGGGCGTGCCGCACCAGACCAGTGGGCGTGCCGCGCCAGACGCCGCCGGGCGACCGACTCCGGTAGCGAAATTACCGGTTCTCGGCCAGGTTATCCGCATCCTCCGCAGCGTCTTCCAAGACATTCGGCGGATAGCACTCCGAGTAACGCCGCACCAGCCGAACCTCGTTGGTCTCGGCAAACTTTGTGTAGGCATCCGGATTCTGCTGGAATTGCTGCAGATTCCGTTCATCGGTGAACAGGTACACTTTGTTCTGGTAGAAGAGCCCGTGCTCCCGAGCGCCTTCGGCCAGTCGATTCCGGTCCCTGGCCGCGACGACGTCGCAGCCGCAGATCACGGGTGCATATCGCGCTGGATTGGCCCGGAAGGTCGCGGCCTCGTTGGCGCCGGTGAAATGATAGACCCGGCCTTGATAGTAGACGCGATGGGCCGGATCCCCTTTTTTCCAGGCCTTCTTCTCGCCCAGGGCCACCGGACTGTAGCCCTCGAGCCCAACCGAGGGCGGCCGTGGCGGCGCGCGCCGTTCGAGCGACGCGTGTGCGGCGCGCGGCGGCACGGCCGCTAGAACGGCGAAAATGGTAGCCGCAATTCCCAGCAGCGAAACCACGGAGAGCTTGTGTTGCGGCCATTCGCGCGTCATGCCGGGCGAAGGAAAGAATCGTCGTTCCATGACAAAGTCTCCCAATCCGCGCGAGCGGCGGGGCAAGGCGGCGCCATGCCTTCTGCTCGCTGCGGTGAATATACCGCTGCGCAGCCGGCCGTGGAATCAGGCGCCCCCCACCGTGCGGGGGCGATTGTCAGTGCGAACCAACGCTAGAAGCCAGGCGCGTGCTGGCGATATACGACCCGGCACTTGGGCAGCTGTTGCGCCAAGTTCCAGAAGCCGGTCGAGGTCACTCGGCTCGTGCGGTCTACCTCGATTATTAATTCTTCCAGGCCAGGGAGCTGGCCCAAGCTCTCCACTCCGGCGTCGGATACGATTCCGCAGGACAGGAGCATCAACCTGCGCAGGTGTGGGCAGGCCGCGATCGACACGAGCCCCGCATCGGTCAAGGGGATACCGTCGCCATATATCGACAGTTGCTTGAGCTTGGGCAGACGCTGCAAATGAGCCATCCCGGCGTCTCCTACTGCTTTGACGTTATACAGTGTCAGCTCTTCCAGTTCCGGCAGCCTGATCAGCGACGCCAGGGCGCTGTCAGTAACGTTTTTGCAATCCATTAGGGAAAGGTGCGTCAAGCTCGCTGGTGCTGCCAAGTGCGTCAGCGCCGCGTCGGTGAGTCCGGCATGCCCGTAGAGCGTGAGTGTCTCAAGGCTCCGCAGGTTCTTCAGGAACGCTAAGCCTTCGCGCGACTCGCGCTCGCCGTAAGCGAGGGCGAGCTTGCGCAGATTCGCTAACGACCCAAGCGACTCCAGAACGGCGTCGTCTGTGGCGATGGAGAAATCAAGCCCGAGCTCCTCCAGATGCGCGAGCCGGCGCAGTTCAGCGAAGCCCGCGTTGGTTACGTTCGGCGTGGCGATCATGCTGAACGCCCGTAGGTTCGCAATGCTGCCGACGTGCGCTATGCCAGAATCGGTCAATTTGCTGCAGGAGCATATCGTGAGGTCTTGCAGCGATGGGCAATCTCGGAGGGACGCGAGGCCGGCCCCGTTGATCTCCAGGTTGTACAGGCCGAGTTTTTTCAAACCGCGCGCGGCCCCCAGCTGAGCGATCCCTTCGTCGGTGACCAGGGGCGACTCAAAGATTTCGCAAGTGCGCAGCCCGGGTAGTTGCTTGAGCCAGCCCAGGTCGGCATCCGTCGCGCCGCGGTAGAAGTCGATCCCGACGACCATGGCAAAAAAGTCGATGCCCAACGGTTCCCGCAGCCAGGCTGGGCCAGGCGGGTCGGCCCCGGTCGGTTTGCCGTTCGCGTCGAACTCGTAGTCATAGCAGACGCGGAGATCCATCTCCGATTTGTGGAGTCCCGCCAGGGCATTGCGCTGGCGGATCGAGCGGCTGACCCACGTGCCAAGCAGGATGCACGCCAGTGTTACGACCACCAGCAGCGTGCGCAAACTGAACCGCAGCCAGCCGGAGCGGCGGAGCGGGTTCGAGCCAGCGCCATTGGGCAGGCTGTCGGTGGGCAGAGTCGGCATGGGTGCCACTATCCATCGGGATCGTGAAACACGCGCATCACGTCCCGCGAACCATGAATGACGCGGATCACCTCGATACCCGCGGCGGCGGGTCGGAAAACGATCGAGTAGCGGTGAACGTAGAACGCGCGGAGGCGGGCGCCAAAGTCAAGTCAGCCGCGCCGTGCACCGGTCGATCAAGGCTTCGACGTCGAGGGGCCGCGCGAGCCCGCCATCCGCCTCCGCAATGCCCGACTGCACGTCGGCGATCAACTGCTCCTCGCGGGATTTGAACGCCCGCAAGACGAGCAAAGCATCGCGCAAGACATCGTCCGCCGATTTGTACGGGCCCGCCAAGAGTTGGTCTTGGACGAGCTGCTGAACGTCCGGCGGCAGCTGATAAGTCATGGGCAATACCCTCCGATAGCGAGCATATCACGCCTGGGCGAGGTTCGCCAATCGCGGTCGAAAAAGCGACATTGCCTCGCCTGCAGCAAGGCCGGTGCAGTGTGCTTGCGGTCGGGTATTTCGCCGCCGCGCGAGAGGCATGAAAAAAGCCCACCGGTTGCCACCGGTGGGCTTAACATGCGATCGATGGATTGGCGGCGGCGCGAGGATGCGCTCTTGGCGGTCTCTTTCTTCTTGCCGGACGATTTCTTCTTGCCGCCCGCCTTCGGCGCCTTGGCGGCGGCCACGGCAGCCTGCGCCGCGGCCAGCCGGGCGATGGGCACGCGGAACGGCGAGCAGCTGACGTAGTCCAGCCCGATCTCGTCGCAGAAGACGACGCTGTTCGGGTCGCCGCCGTGCTCGCCGCAGATGCCCAGCTTCAGGTTCGGCCGCACCGAGCGGCCCTTTTCCACCGCAATCCGCATCAGGCCGCCCACGCCGTCGCGGTCGATCGTCTGGAACGGATCGTTCGGCACGATGTCCTGTTCGCGGTAATTGTTGATGTAGCTGGAGTAGTCGTCGCGGCTCATGCCCAGCGTGGTCTGCGTCAGGTCGTTCGTGCCGAAGCTGAAGAACTCGGCATAGTCGGCGATCTGGTCGGCGCAGATGGCGGCCCGGGGCAGCTCGACCATCGTTCCGACCAGGTAGTTCACCTTGATCCCCTTCTCGGCAAACACCTTGTCCGCCGTTTCGCGGACGATCTTCTCCTGATGGCGGAACTCGGCGGCAAAGCCCGCCAGCGGAATCATCACCTCGGGGTGCACCTCGATGCCCGCCTTCTTCACGTCGCAAGCGGCTTCAATGATCGCCCGGGCTTGCATCCGCGTGATCTCGGGATAGACGATGCCCAGGCGGCAGCCGCGGTGGCCGAGCATGGGGTTGAATTCGTGCAGCTCTTCGACCCGGCGGGCAATCGCTTCGGCCGAGATGCCGATCTTGTGGGCCAGGGCCTGTTGCTCCTCGTGCGTATGCGGCAGGAATTCGTGCAACGGCGGATCCAATAGCCGGATCGTGACCGGCCGGCCTTCCATCGCCCGGAAGATGCCGTCAAAGTCGCCCCGCTGGTGCGGGAGCAGCTTGGCCAGGGCCTTTTCGCGGTCTTCCAGATTCGTGGCCAGGATCATTTGGCGGAAGTCGTCGATGCGGTCGAAGAACATGTGCTCGGTCCGGCACAGGCCGATCCCCTCGGCGCCGAAGGCGATGGCCTCCAGGGCTTGCTTGGGCTCGTCGGCGTTGGTGCGCACCTTGAGCCGGCGGTGCTTGTCGACCCAGCTCATGAGCTGTTCGTAGCGCTGGTAGGTTTCGGCCTGCTCGGGCTTCAGCGTCTTGGAGATCAGCACTTGCAGGATTTCGCTCGGCCGGGTTTCGACCGCTCCGTCGAACACTTCACCCGTAAAGCCGTCGATCGAGATCGTGTCGCCGGCCTTGAGCACCTTGCCCTTAACGGTGACCGTGCCGGCGGCGTAGTCGATGTTCAGGTCGCCGCAGCCCACGATGCAGGCTTTGCCCATCTGACGGCTGACCAGGGCCGCGTGCGAGCTGGCCCCGCCGAAGGCGGTGAGAATGCCCTGGGCGATCTTCATGCCGCGCAGGTCCTCGGGGCTGGTTTCGCGGCGGACCAGGATCAGCTTGACTTTGTTGTCCTTCAGCCAGGCCTGCTCGGCGTCGGAAGCGTGGAAACAGATCTGGCCCGAGGCGGCGCCGGGACCGGCGTTGATCCCCTTGGCCAGAAACTTGCCCGACTGCACGGCGGCCCGCTTGGATTCGGGGCTGTAGATCGGCTGCAGCAACTGGTTCAGGTCGTCGGCCGGGATGCGCTTGGCCGTCAGCGCGTCGGTCTGGGCGATCAGGCCCTCGTTGACCATGTCGACCGCAATTCGCACGGCGGCAAATCCGGTCCGCTTGGCGTTCCGGGTTTGCAGCATCCAGACTTTGCCCCGCTCGACGGTGAATTCCACGTCCTGCACGTCGCGGTAATGGGACTCCAGCCGCTTGCCGATCTCGACCAGCTGCTTGTGCGCGGCGGGCATGGCCGTGGCCAGCGTTTCTTCGATCCGCTCCGGCGTGCGGATGCCGGCCACCACGTCTTCGCCCTGGGCATTGATCAGATAGTCGCCGTTCAGCCCCGGTGCGCCCAGCGCCACGTCGCGGGTCATGGCGACGCCGGTGGCGCAGTCGTCTCCCAGGTTGCCGAACACCATCGCCTGCACGTTGACCGCGGTGCCCCACTCGTGCGGAATGCCGTAGGTGCGGCGGTAAACGATCGCCCGGTCGTTCATCCAGCTGCCGAACACGGCGCCGATGGCCCCCCAGACCTGGTCCATCGGATTGTCGGGAAAATCATGCCCCGTGCGCTGCTTGATGGCGTGCTTGAACTCGGCCACCAGCTCCTTGAGCTGTTCGGCCGAGAGTTCGTTGTCCAGATGCACCCCGGCTTTGTGCTTTTTGGCTTCGAGCAATTCTTCGAACGGGTCGGGATCGTGCTTGCTCTTCGGCTTGAGGTCGAGCACCACGTCGCCGTACATCTGCACGAACCGCCGGTAGCTGTCCCAGGCGAACCGCTCGTTGCCCGACTGTTTGGCCAGGGCCACCACCGTCTTGTCGTTCAGCCCGATGTTGAGCACCGTGTCCATCATGCCGGGCATCGAGTCGCGGGCGCCCGAGCGACAGGAGACCAAGAGCGGGTTGTCGGTCGAGCCGAACTTCTTGCCCATCTCCTTCTCGATCTTGGCGATGGCCTGATCGACCAGCTTCTGCAGCTTGGGCGGATACGACTTGTCGTGGTCGTAATAGTAGGTGCAGACGTTGGTGCCGATCGTGAAACCGGCCGGCACGGGCAGGCCCAGGTTGGTCATTTCGGCCAGGTTGGCGCCTTTTCCGCCCAGCAGGGCCCGCATCGACGCATCGCCGTCCGAGCCGTCGCGGCCGAACGAGTAGACGTATTTTTCTGCCTTAGCCATACAGTTCGTTCCTCGTAGTGAGATCCTCGTAGTTCTTGGAGCGCTCGCGATTCGAGCGCGTGGTCAGTGGCTTGTTTCGTGCTCGCGCCGCACGCGGTGCGATCGCTCCGCTGCGCCGAACTGGCGACGGCGGCTCGGCGGCCGCATCGCTCCGGCGAGCCGGCCTTTGCGGACCGGGCGGCGCAAAAAGTCCTGCCCCTCGATAAACGGCACAATTTAACAATGGTGCGGAGCGTCGTCAAGCAGCGCAAGTGCCGTTGTCAAGGCGATTTGCAGCCATACCCCCGCATCCGAATTCGCTCGTCGGGCGCGTTCATGCCCGAAGCCTGGGCTGCCGCTGGCGTTCCAGCTGGCTTGGCAGAATCGGCCGTATCTCGGCGAAGCGCTGCCAGATTCCAGGGCAAGCCGCCTGCCCCGCAGCCGATTCCTGCGCACCGGAAAATTGGGCAATCTGCGCAGCTTGGCGTTGAGTGCCGGCTTGGCTGGGGTGCAATTGCCCATATCCCAGCGGCGTCCGCGAGCCGGGCTTACGGCCGCGGTTCGCCCGGATGATATTTCTCGCTGGCCTGCTCGGCGATCTCGCGCCAATCGAACAGCTCGGGCTTGAGCTTGCGCTCCGAAATCAGGGCAGCCTGGTCCTGGAAGTGCGCCGAGCGCGGATCGCCGCTCGTGCCGAAGCACACGGCGCTCGCGCCGCGGACCTGCGGACCGAACTCGTAGACGGCCAGGTAGCTGGGGCCGATGATCGCATAGCGATCGCGGAGCGTCTTGAAAAACGGAATCCGCAAGCTGGGCGAGTAATACTGCGTAAAGATCACGCCCATCGGGCCCGGCCCGGCCAGGCAGGATCGGCTGGGCTCGCGGTCGTCGAACGGCAGTTCCACCAGGTCGGCCACCTGGGCGCCCCGCTGCAAGCGGAACACCTGGCCCCAGGGGACGCGCCATTTGCCGTGGATCGATTGCAGCACTCCGGCCGCCTTGACCAGGGCCCGCAGTTGCCGCTCGGGCTCTTTCAAATAACGGCGGCGGAGCGTCTCGCCGGGATATTCCTGGCCGTAAAGCTCGCTGTACCAGGCCTCGCACAAGGTGGCCGCCGTCGATTCGGCCGTGATCCGGCAATCCCAATCGAGCAGATGGGTGAGATACGGCTTCACCTCGGCCGCCAGGAGCGGATCGGTGGTTTTGAGCCGCTCGAAGATTTCGGCGTACTTGGGCAGCTCCTGCGCGGCCCAATAAACGGTCGTGTCGAACGCCGCTTGCTGGACGTCCGCGAACGTCGCGTCGTGCATGGCATCCAGAACCTGCCGCGAACGCTGGGCCCGGCGCTTGTCGTCGTCGGCGTCTTCGGCCATGTAGCCGGGGAATTTCGCGCGGTCGGGATTGCCGGCCGAGCAGGTCGTGAACGGACTGGAATTGCAATTCTGCACGTAACCGGCAGCCGGATTGACCAGCTGCGGCAATTCGTCGACCCCGTGCAAACCGCTCCACTCGGTGCGCGGATCGGCGCCGTCGAGCGGCTGGCGACGGTCGAAGGCCTCGTCGCGGCGGGGGATCAGCCCGTTGTAAAGGTAGAAAATATTGCCCGTGCAGTCGGCATACAGGATGTTCATCAGCGAAAACTGCTGCATGTCGAGCGCCTGGCGAAATTCGTCCAGCGTGCGCAGAGCGCATCATCTTGAGCGATTGCCGCAGCATCAGCGTGTTGTCGAGCCCGGCGATGCGTGCCGCCAGGAACCGGCGATCGTCCTCGCGGGCGACGATCGGGCCCCAGTGCGTCTTGCGCAGCGTATAGCTGCGCTCATGCACGCCGGCCGGCGTGAGCACGCCGATCGTCTCGCGCCACTGGACCGCCGAGCGATATTCGTCGCCGTAGCGATAGTTGAGCGGATGGTCGGGATCGTCGAACTCGACCCGCCAGACGTCGGCGATGTCCGGCTCGTTGGTCGTGAGCGTCCAGCCCAGGTGATCGTTGTGTCCCAGGATCATCACCGGGCTGCCGTAGGTCGTGGCGCCGCTGAAATTCCAGCCGCTGGCGCTGCGGACGTGGGCCTCGAACAATTGGGAAAACCCGAACCAGGGCAAATGTGGATTGACCAGCAGCAGGGCATTCCCCGAGTGCGTCTTGGCCGGCGCGATCGCCCAGCCGTTGGAGCCGCTGGCGGCCCAGATGCGATCGTGGGCCCGAGGCAGGTACGTGTTCGACAACCCGGTGCGGCGGAAGCACAGCTCCAGCGTGATGTGCCGGCCATAGGCCAGCACGTGCCAGGGCTCGAAGTGCTGGATCAGCCGCGGCCGCGTGTCGCTGTGCGTGGCCAGGTAATGATTCAGCCCGGCGGCAAACGCGGTGCAGAGCGATCTCAGCTCGGCATCGAGCACCGGATACATCGCCTTGGCCCGGGGCACGATCTCGAACGCCCGATTGAGCAGGTCCGAGTTCAGCCCTCGCGTGCCGTGCACCTCGGCATACCGCCCCATGGCCAGGATGTAGTTGTCTTCGATCTGCCAGAAGAAGTCTTCGGCCTGGGCATAGGCAAAGCCGAACAACGCGGCCTCGTCGTTTTGCCCGTCGACGTGCGGCGTGCCGAAGGCGTCGCGATAGATCGTGACTTCGCCGGCCAGCCGCCGGGCCAGCGCACGCTCTGCGGCCAACTCGGGATCGTCCTGGGGGTCGTCGCTGTCCGTGGCGATGGCTTCGTCGGCGTGCCGCGGCGGGGCAGGGGCGCGCGACCGTTTCGGGCTGCGGCTGGGTCGCACGAGGCGGGGCCGGGTCGCTCGCCGACTGCTCTCCGGTGGCGGGTCGGTCGGCGCAACGAACCGGCCCGGCGCCGGCCAGCAGCCAGCCGGCCGCAATTGTGCAAATGGCCATCAATGCGATCGCGCGCGTCACGCCAACCTCTCCGCGAGTCCCCGAGTCGTTCCATTATGACTCGCCGGCCTGCCGGGGACAGCGAAAAAAGAGCCAGTAAATTGAGTCTTTTTATGGATCCAGCGGCGTTTTGCGCGGCCGGACCGGACCAGCGAGACGGGCGACAGCTGAAGGCATTAGCAGCCTGCTGCGTGCGTCCCTCGAACGGGCCCGGCCGCCTGAGCCCAGCGTCCCACCTCGCCCGCCGTCGGCCGTGGCTGCCTGGCTTCGCGGGTTTGACTCTGGCTTTGCCAATTCTCTATAGTGACGCATCGCCCGCCCGAACGACTTCGGCGGGCGATGATTCGAGTTCCAAACTGGGCAGGACCCGATGAGTATCGGCGAAGGAACGGGAACCGGCTATTCGACGATGCGCAGGCGCAATTATCCGTCGATTCGCCAGTTCACCGTCTTTCTGGAAAACAAGGTCGGCCAGCTGCTGGAAGTCATCCGGCGCTTCGAAGGCAGCAAGGTCCGAATCGTGGCCTTGTCGATCAACGACTCGTCCGAGTGCGCCTTCGTGCGGTTTCTGCTGAGCCATCCCGAACAGGGGCGCGAAATTCTGGAGCGCGCCGGCCTGGCCTTGATCGAAAGCGACCTGATCGGAGTCGAATTGCCCGAGGGGCACCAGCCACTGCTGCAGGTCTGCACGGCGCTGCTCCAGGCCGAGGTAAACATCGTCCAGGCGTACCCACTCTTGGTTCGCCCGCGCGGCAAGGCGGCCGTGGCCCTGATGGTCGACAACATCGAGATGGGCATGGAGACCCTGGGTGCCAAAGGGTTTACCATGATCACCGAAGGCGATCTGGATCAGGACGAGTGACGTGGGTATTTAAGGCGTGACGAGCCGCCGCGATGTCCAAAGACGATTGGTACGTCATTCTCTCGGCGATGCGGGCCCAATCCGCCGCCACCGTCGGTCACGAAATCTCTGACGAAACGGCAACAGAGATCCAACAGATCGCGGGCATCGACATACCGTCCGAGCGGCGACGGTTTGCGACCAATCTCCCAAACGTCGACCTCGCGCCCGGCCTCTCAGGCGCGGAGATTTCCGCAACGGAGCAGAGATTCGGATTCACTTTCCCACCCGATCTTCGAGAGTTGCTGCAAGTTGCCCTTCCATTGGGCCCCGGCTTCCCGGATTGGCGATCGGGAGATGAAATCGAGCTCGATGATTGGCTTGACTTGCCGCGACAGGGGCTCCTTTTCGATGTCGAACATGGCTTCTGGTTACTTGAGTGGGGGACGCGACCCGAGCCGGTTCAGCTGGCTCTGAGACGCGCATCCGATCTGGTTGCAGCCGCGCCGAAGCTGATCCCGGTCTACCGGCATCGCATGATGCCCGACAGGCCGCGCCTGGCCGGCAACCCCGTCTTCTCCGTTCACCAGACGGACATCATTCACTACGGGTTCGACCTCGCCGACTACCTGCACAGCGAATTCCATATTCCTGGTCGCATGCCCTGGCCGGACGCGGTCCGCCAGATCGACTTCTGGGATGTCGACCGCTTTCACAGCGTGCGCTGGGGGGCTGGTTCCATGGTCACCGATCCGCGAACCTTTCGGGCCGGCGGCGAATAGCTTATGGGCAAGCGTACTGTTGACGCCTCGGACCGGCCGTGGCCCTGATGGTCGACAACATCGAGATGGGCATGGAGACCCTGGGTGCCAAAGGGTTTACCATGATCACCGAAGGCGATCTGGATCAGGACGAGTGACACCCGGCGAATGACGCCCGACGGGTGACGCTTTTCGGAGCTTTTCTCGCGCTGGCCCGGCCGAACCGGTTAATCGCCGCCCTGGTTTGCGGTTCTCTGGCCAGGGAATTCGCCGGCCCGGACTCCTGCCGTGAGGTAGAATTCACTACCAAACCGGTACTTTCATGCCAACCGCATCCTTGAACACCCGACTGCCCCGCCCTGAGCAGCGCCCCGGCGCCGCCGTGGTCATTTACGACGGCCAATGCCGGATGTGCACCGGGCAGATCGACCGGCTCGCTCGTTGGGATTCGCGCTCGGCGCTGGCCTTTCTGTCGCTGCACGATCCGGAAGTGTATGAGCGCTATCCGGAGCTGACGCACGATCAGTTGATGCAGAACATGGTCGTGGTCGATCGCGCCGGACGCCGCCATGTGGGCGCGGCGGGCTTGCGGCAACTGGCCCGCGTGATTCCGCGCCTCTGGTGGCTGGTGCCGATTTTGTATCTGCCCGGCACCTTGCCGCTGTGGCAATGGCTCTACCGCCAGGTGGCCAGCCGGCGCTACCGGCTGGGCCGCGTCGCCTGCGACGAAGGCACCTGTCATTTGCACGGGTAGCCGCATCGGCCGGGCAACCGCTGGCCAGTTCGCGCCTCGCTGGCCGGGAATCCGCCTTGACCCGCGACCCCAATGCCGATACCCTCCGACCGTTTTGCGCCCCGCGTAGCCGCTAGCGGGCAAGCGGGCGCGCCGGCAGGACGAAGCGAAAAGGCAGACGGCAGGATGTCGTTTGCGGCGGCTGGCCCCCTGCTGCTGCGGTTTCGAAGCGCAACCAAACGCCAACTACAAGCAGGACGCTTGGGGAGGCTGTGCGTATGCGACCTGCGGTTCGCACTCTGGGGGGCATCTGGCTCGCCGGGTTCGCTCTGACCCTCGAGCCCTGGGCGGCCAAGGCCCAACGTCCCATCCCCGATAAGCCCGGCGTCGAAAAACCGTCGGCCGATACGCCCGCTGCCGCCCGATCCTCGGCCGGAAACCCGGCGGATGCCGCGCGTGTGGCCCGGCTGGTGCGGCAGCTCGGCGCGCCCGAGGCCGAAGCCCGCGAATCGGCCCAAGAGGCCCTGCTCGAACTGGGGGCCGCATCACGCGCGCGGTTGGAACAGGCGCTCGTCGACGACGACCCCGAGGTTCGACTCCGGGCTCGCGTCCTGCTCGATGAATCTCTGACCGAGGCCCTCTGGGCGGCGAGCGAAGTCGAGCTGCCCGGCGAAAGTCTGTTGGCCTCGACCGTGCTGGCTTCGATCGTGGCCCAGACCGGCAACGTGCTGCTCGTCGGCGATCAATACGGCGCGTTCAACGAACTGCGTTTCGACGGCGCCGGCCGCCGCTTGCCCTTCTGGCCTGCGGTGGACGAAGTGTGCCGAGCGACGCGCAATCACCTGCGTCCGCATTACGACCTGCGGGCCGGCGGGCTGGTCGTTTGCAGCGGGGCGCCCGGACAATTCCCCTCGGCCTATGCCGGCCCGCTGCGGGCGCAGATCACCAGCGCCCGGCGCGTCTTCGTCCAGGAGCTGGACTACGCCGAAACCTCGTCCGAGGTGACGCACACGTTTCAGCTCAGCCTGCAGATGACCTGGGAGGAGCGATTCCGGCTGCTCGGCTATACGACGCAGCCCGAACTGGTCACGGCCCGGACCGACAGCGGACAATTGCTCACGGCCGTGCAGCCCTCGACCGGCAACTGGAACACGGTGACGCCCAAGTCCCGGCACGTCAACGCGACGCTCCGGCTGAGCCCGCCGCCGAGTGGCGCCCGGCAGCTGGACGTGCTAAAGCTCCGCTGGCCGCTGTTTGCCGTCGGAGACCGGCAATCGGTCGTCATGACCGACCTGGCGGCCGGCCGCACGCTGCAGCAGGAAGACATGGAGCTGGCTGTCGAATCGCTGGAGAAGCAATCGGGCGGCCGCTTCGAGCTGGTGCTGGTCGTGTCGCGCGATCGGGCCCTGCCCGAGCCGGCTGAAATCCAGTTCCAGGAAAACGAAGTCGAGCTATTCGATGCCAGTGGCCGGGCCCTGCGGCTGCAGAATCATTCGCACCAGCTTGTCGAGCGGGGCGTGCAGATCCGGCTGCAGTTCATCAGCGATTCGCCCACCGGCGATCCGGCGCTGCTGCGCGTGGCTTATCCCCGGCTGCGCGCCCGGCGTTCGCTGGAGCTGGTCTTTCGCGACGTGCCGCTGCCGACCGCGGAACCGAAATAGCGGGCTATTGCCTTGCGCCGGCGGAACTGGCTCCGCTTTCATCGCTCACGTCACATGAGTTGGCGGCTGCTTCCCGTTTTGCCACCGGCTCGGCAGCGCGGCGTCAGTAATTCCGCCAGTTCCACTTGTCCCAACTGTTCTCGCGATGCTTGCGGCGTTTAGGGGCCGGCGGCTCCGTTTCCTGGCGGGGCGGCTCTGTGACCAGCGACGACGGTACCGCTCCCTGGGGCGGAGGCAGAATATCTGCGGAAGGCAGGACCGTATTTTCGCCTGGCCGGGCTGGGCGGTCGCCTGACGCTGGCGGATCGTCACGGCGCGGCGCCGATTTGTCTCGCGGCGGTTGAGGGTCTTGCTCCGACCAGACGCGGCGGCTCTCGCGCCCGCTGCGGTAATCGCCGCCCGGACGATCCTGACGCTGACCGCGTTCAAGTTGCTCGCTGCGCCCGCTGCGCAGTTCGCGCTCGCCGCGAGCAGGACGCTGGTCGCGATCGCGGCGGTCGTTGCGAACATCGCGCCCGCCATTGCGTGTGTCGCGCTCGTTGCCGCTGCGAATGTCGCGGCCGTAGGATTGGGGATTGCGATCGATGCGCGAGTCGCTGGGCGATTGGAGCTCCGGCCCGGCGGAGGATTGTTTAAACTCTTCCGGAGTCAGCTCCTGGTAAGTGAGCACGTCGTCCCAAGGCAGCGAGATCTTGACGCCCGGCCGCCAGGGGCCGGTGCCGTCGGCCGCCAGCGCGATGCCCACCAGCATTTGCCGGCCGCCGATCGACTGCAGCACGACGTCTTTCAGGGCGTGGGTCGGGCGGGTCTCCTCCGGGTCGGTGTAGACCAGCAGAATGCTGCCGGCAAACGGCCCGACGGCCGAGAGGGCCGCGGTTTCCGACGCGGCTGGGCCATTGGCCGGACTCGGAATTGGATCGGCGCCGATGGTCGGCGCCGCGAGCAGCAGGATCGTCGCAACCGTGAGCGCAGGCTTCATCGCGGTTCCCTCGGGGCAAAAAAGAAAGGCATTCCCCGAGTCTAATCCAGGCCGGCCGGGCCTGCTCAAGAACGCCTTTTTCGCCGGTTCACCGCGCCGACTTCGCTGGACACGAGCCGCCGTTCAGCGGCATTTCCCGACCGCTGCCGCGTTTTTCAGCCTGCTGCCCTGCTGCTGCGGCCATTCCCGCCAACTGTCCCGGACAGGATTCGAACCTGTGACCTGCAGTTTAGGAAACTGCTGCTCTATCCAGCTGAGCTACCGGGACGAAGACCACAAAACCTAGTCTCTACTTCGAGAACGGATGCGTCAATCGGGCTTTTCCTCCCAGAGAAACCGAGTCGTTCGCGGGTTCGCGGCTCGCGAACAATGTCGCTGCCAGCCGGACAGGCCGACACGCCACAAGCCGGAGGTATGGCCGAGGGAAGGAACTGCGTCAGACCGCTTTTGGCAGCTGAGGAGCGTTCGGCACCGGCAACGCCGCAACGATCGCCGACGGATCCTTCTTCGCGCAGTGGCAATAGCGGTCAGTGTACCCAGGCGACGATAACCCGCCTGCCGGACCAGCCGCTCGCTTTGCACGTGCTCTTCCGCTGCGTCTATACTGCTGCCGGCCCGTTCCGGTTACGGGGGGAATTGAGCCCGTTCGGTCGGCCCATTTCAAGCCGACATCGTTTTGGCAACGTCAACACATCCAACCAAGGACTCCCATGAAGTACATGATCAGTTGGTTCGAGCGTCCGCAGGGTTCGGCGGCGGAATACGAGAATGCCCAGAAGCGGATCCTGGAGGTGTTCTCGCATTGGAAAGCGCCTGCGAACTTCAAGATCGAACTGTTCGTGGTTCGCGTGGGCGAATGGGGCGGGCACCTGTTGGTGGACTGCGACGACCCGTTGGCCATCCACAAGTTCTGCTCGACTTTGCCGGCGTTTGAATTCCAGGCCCACCCCGTGATTCCCGTCGAGGACGCCGTCCGGGTCGAACTCGAAGCGATCGCCTGGCGCGACGGACTGGATCGCAAGTGACAGCCGGGAGCATTACGTCGCCTGAAGTGCGCAACGCGATGTCGTTTTGGGGGTGGCCATCAGAGCAGAACTTGGCAGCGGCCACGCCTCAGTCAGCGCACAGCCTGCGGTGGCCAGTCCGGCCGGGGTGGTGCCGAAGATGGCACGCAGGCGCCCCGGCCAAAGAGACCCTGGTGTCGGTGGAGCGTCGGGGAGTGCTGCCGCATCGGGCGGAGCTACTGGAACGGCGCACCTTGAAAAACCAGTCCATTATTGAGAAAGGGTGCGCCAACCGAGCAGTTCGCCGACGCCGAACAAGCGTTCAATTACATCCTCGGGAACGGCGCGGAGGTTGTTGGCATTGCGCCTTGACGTGGGTATGCTTCCAAAACGCAATCCCCCCTAGTTTCGTCTGTGAGCGGCTGCTTTCCGACTAGCCGCTGGCGTAGCTTGGAATCCCCGCATCGCGATCGCGGTTTACCGTGGCCGAATGCCGGAACCGATCACGCCGACTGAGTCGTTTTGTTGATTCGCCACGCACGCCGCGGAACCGCGAATATGTCGAAGCCGATTTCGCAGGGATTGACGCGGGAGCACGTTCTCAAGGCCTTGGCCGCGTTGGACGCGGGAATCTTTCAATCATCTGGCGCAGACCGAATACGAGCTTCTACATGATGACAGACGGTATCCAGTGGATTCGGCATTTTGGACCGCCGTTCGGAGTGTGCGCGGCCAGTCGCCAGGGGATGGGGACCTTAATGTCGCGGGTGTTCAAGAGCATGGGGGCATCGCGCTGAGCGGACTTGGATTCCGCGTGATTGCGCCGGGGGATGTACGCGGGAGCGACTGGACCCGCGCCGAATTAGGACTGATTGTCGGCGACTACTTCGATATGCTTCGCGCCGAACTGCTCGACGTTCCATACAACAAAACCAGTCATCGCAAGGCGTTGCAGGAGCTGTTGCCTGCACGCACGAAGGGTTCGGTCGAGTTCAAGCACCAGAACATCAGTGCGGTGCTGGTCGGCTTCGGATTGCCATACGTCGAGGGCTACAAGCCCCTGGGCAACTACCAATCCCTGCTCGAGGAGGTTGTCGGGGACTTCCTCTACGATCGCCCGCAGTTCATTGAGCAGTTTGAGGGCGCTCCCCGCCTGAATCCGGTCGATGAGAAATACCCCGACGTCGGGCTCGACCTGCTGTTTGTGCCTCGCCCAGAGAGGCTCGACGGTCCGACCGGCGCATCAATGCCTTGGCCGAAGAGGCGAACCCGCTTGGTCAACTTTGCGAAGCGCGACGCTGACAACCGACGCATGGGCATGCTCGGCGAAAAATTCAGCCTGGCGCTTGAAAAACGGCGGCTGTTTCAAGCGGGACGAGACGACCTGGCCAATAAAGTCGAATGGGTCTCCCAAACGATTGGCGACGGACTGGGATTTGATCTGCTTTCCTTCGACGAATTGACGGACTCCGAGAAGTACATTGAGGTGAAAACCACAGGAATGGGCAGGTTTTCGCCCTTTTATGTCACCGACAACGAGGTCCGTTTCTCGGAAGCAGAACCAGCCAGGTATCAGCTATATCGGGTCTTTGATTTTTCCACATCACCTAGGCTGTACGTGCTGTCTGGTGCCCTGTCGCTGGCGTGCAGGCTGAGTCCCGTCCAATACCGAGCGACGATCTAACTAGAATGCGCGACCCGCAACCGGGGCGGCAACTACGCTCGCCGCGATGCTCGGCCGCGGTTAGGTTTTTGTCGCGGGAGTCACGGCTGCGGACTGATGCATGACGCGGGCATGGCCGCGGTCAATCCGGTCCCCCGCAACCGCCGTGATGCAGCGCCGACGACGTGTGGTACGTTTCGGGATAGCGGTGTTCCAGTGGCCCGCCGAGTCTTGCGCTCCGGCGAATGCCGGCGACGGCCTGCGCTGCGGACCAATCGGTCCTCTCGCTGCCAGGTCGCGTGGAATGCGTCGCCGCATCGGCCTATCGATAATGCGAGCCAATTCTGCACGTCGGCCCCGCGTTCCCTCGTCACCGCTGTTGCCGCCAGTCGGACGGGCTAAGAAAGCCGGAACCGACCGATCGGCCGGGATTTGCCCTCGCTTGGGGGGGCCGGTGCAGATATGCTCAAGCCAGCTTGCAGGACGCCATTCGAGGAAGGAACCCTCATGTTCGTGCGAAACCAGGCGGATTACCGGACGATCTCGTGGGTGGCAATGGCCGTCGCCCTGGTCGTCGCGGCCTTCGCGCGGCCCGATTGGGCCATCTTTCTTTCGCCCCTGAGCTGCTACCTGGCCGTCGCCTGCGGCACGATCGCGCATAACCACAACCATTGCGCCACGTTCACCACCAAGCGGATGAACAACGGCTTCGGGCACTTGCTGACGCTGTTTTACGGCTATCCCACGCTCATGTGGATTCCGACCCACAATCTGAACCACCACCGCCATTTGAATCGGCCGGGCGACGCCACGATCACCTGGCGGGTTTCGAACGCGCACAACGTTTGGCTGGCCTCGACCTACTTCCTGGTGTCGGCCTTTTATCAATCGCCGCTGATCAAGGACTACATCGGAACCGCCCGGCGCGGCAATCGCCGCCTCTACGGGCGGATCGTCTTTCAGTACGCTGTCTGGGTCGTGTCGCTGGCCGGGCTCCTGGTGCTGGCCTGCGTCCTGCACCAGAGCCTGCGCACGGGCGTATGGGTCTGGGGCCTGTCGTTGGGGCTGCCGGCCGTGTGTTCGCTCTCGACCGTCATGTTCTTCAACTACACGCAGCACGTGCACACCGACGCCTGGAGCGAGCACGATCATTCGCGCAACTTCGTCGGACCGATCTTCAATTACTTGTTCTTCAACAACGGATATCACACGGCTCATCACGAGAATCAAAACTTGCACTGGAGCGTGCTGCCGGCGGCGCATGCCCGAATCGCGCACCTGATTCGCCCCGAGCTCAACCAGGCGAACCTGACCTGGTATCTGGCCCGGCAATTCGTGCTGGCCCCGTGGAGCCCTCGGTTCGGCACGCGGCAGATTGGCAGCCCGCCCGCCGTGGTGCCCTCGGGCGCCGCCGACTTGCCGATTTGCGGCATCTACGAGGCCCCGCCACAGGCCCCGCAGCCGGCCCTCGAGCCTGCAGCCCCGCCGGCGATGCAAAGCGCGAGCCGCTAATTCGCGCTTGTGGCGGCTCGCGGGGGGCGGACGACGCCCGGAGGGCTTTGCTACACTAACCGGGCGTTTTCAAGCCTTCACCGGCGGGCGGCTCGGGGCCGACCAGAAGCAGCCTCCGAAGCGTGGGCGATTAACGTTGCCCGACCGCCCGTTTGAAACCCCCGGTATCCTTAGCCTCTCGGTGCACCAAAAGCGAGACTGGAAAAAAATGGCAAAGCATCCTGAAACGATCGCCCAAAAGCTGACGACCGTTTGGCCCGGATTCTCCGTGCATCCCGACCAGACCGTCGGAGAGTTGCGCCAGTGGATCGCGAGTGAATTGCGGCAACTGACCGACGCGCTTGTAATCCTGCTCGATCCGGCAGTCGTCGGCGCGAATGATTCCGCTCGCCTGACCGATCCGGTGAGCGCTGGCAAACCCAGCTGAAGCGGGCTGCGGCAGCCCCTTGCCGGTTTGGGCCTCTTTCCCGGCTGTCGGCCGGCGTGTAGACTTTTGCGGCGCGCCCACACCCCCGCTGCGTGAACGATTGCTTCGGACCGCCCGGTCTGCCTCGCTCCGTGCGCGGCAGGCATCGCGTCGGATCCGGCGACATCGCGGAAGGGGGAATTCGATGGCCGATCACGTGCCGCGAGTTGTGGTCATTGGCGGTGGTTTCGGTGGTTTGAACGCCGCGCGAAAACTCGCCCGGGCTCGCCTTCGGGTCACGTTGATCGACCGCCGCAACCACCATCTCTTCCAACCGCTGCTGTACCAGGTGGCGACCGCCGGTCTGAGCCCCAGCGACATCGCGTCGCCGATTCGCCGGATTCTCCGCTACCAGAAAAATGCCGAGGTGCTGCTGGCCGAAGCCCGGTCGATCGACCTGGCGTCCAAGTCAATCCAGCTGGATGAAGGAACGCTTCGGTACGACTATTTGATCGTGGCGACGGGGGCGCGGCACTCCTACTTTGGTCACGACGAGTGGGTGCCATTCGCGCCGGGACTCAAGAGCATCGGCGACGCGCTGGAGATTCGCCGTCGCGTTTTGTCCGCTTTCGAGATGGCCGAGCGCGAGGAGGACGCGGACCAGCGGGCCGGCTGGCTGACCTTTGTGATCGTCGGAGCCGGTCCGACCGGAGTCGAACTGGCAGGCGCCTTGAGCGAAATTGCCCGGCACGCATTGGCACGCGACTTTCGCCGGATCGATCCGGCCCAAGCGCGCGTGATCCTGCTCGAGGGCACGGACCGCGTGTTGCCCTCCTACGAGCCGCCGTTATCGGAAAAAGCGCGGCGGCAATTGGTGCGGCTCGGTGTCGACGTGCGCAGCGGTCAGCTGGTGACCGCGATCGACGCGGCAGGGGTGACGGTGGGGGGCCAGTGGATCGCCGCTCGCACGGTGCTCTGGGCCGCCGGTGTCACGGGCTCGCGGCTGGGGCGAACCCTGCAAGCGCCGCTGGACCGCGCCGGCCGGGTTCTCGTCCAGGCCGACTTGAGCGTTCCCGGGCATCCGGAAGCGTTTGTCGTGGGAGATCTCGCCAGCCTGCAGCAAGACGGTGCGCCGATACCGGGCGTGGCGCCGGCTGCGATGCAAGAGGGGGCTCACGCGGCCAAGAACATCGTGCGGGCGATTCACGGGCAGGCCAGCTTGCCGTTTCGCTATCGCGACAAGGGGTCGCTGGCCACCATCGGCCGCTGGTCGGCCGTTGCCCAGATCGGACGGTTCCGGCTGTCGGGACCCTTGGCCTGGTTGGCCTGGCTGTTCATTCACGTCATGTTCTTGATCGAGTTTCGCAACCGGGTGCTGGTGCTGACCCAATGGGCCTGGTCTTTTGTCACCTACGATCGAGGAGCGCGGCTCATCACCGGCCCCCTGCAGCGCGACCCGGCGCAAGCCCGGGCCGAGAAGGCGTAACGCCCGCGGGCGAAAACGCCGTTCATTCGTGGTGGCCGCGGGCCGTCACGGCACTCGGAGAAGCCTTGAAGGCAAAGCTCTCCAGGCGGGCAGGGCGTCCGAGTGCGACCACCGTATCGCCGATGCCCAGGACGATTTCCGGGGGCGGTTGGCGGATGGACGTGCCGTCGTGGCGGTGAATGGCCACGATCAGGTAACCCCCCTGACTCTTGGACTCGATGTCCTGAATCCTCTGGCCTGCCAGGCGACTGGTTTTTCCGATCACGACTTCCACGATGCGGAGCCCGATCTGCCCCAAGTCTTCTTGCAACGACTCCTGACTGGCCCCATGCGCGAGCAATTCTTCGGACTTGGGCCGGGCGATCAGGCTGGCGATCTTGGCGGCGCCGATCGCCGTGGGCAGCACGACCCGATTGGCCCCGGAGCGGAGCAGCTTTTTTTCCGTGCCCGGGTTTTCTGCCCGGGCAATGATCTGCGCGCGCGAATTCAGACTCCGCGCCGTCAGGGTCAGAAACACATTGGCGGCATCGTCGGACAATACAGTCGCGACATTGCGGGCGCGTTCGATGCCGGCCTTCTTGAGCACTTCTTCGTCGGTACAGTCACCGGCGACGACCAGGTATCCCTGTTCTTCGGCATCCCGCAACGTGCGCGCGTCGGAATCGACGATGACGAACTTCTCCCCGCAGTCGCGCAGCTCCTTGGCCAGTTGCGCGCCGACGCGCCCGTAGCCGCACAGCAGCGTATGCCCGGTGAGCAGGTCGATTCCCTCGGACATGTGTTCGGCTCGTTTCTGTTTCCGCGAAAGGCAGCAGCGGGGCAATGTGCGCAAGTATGTATCTTATTGAGAATTGCGTCCGCTCTCAATGAGCACTCGCACGCGGCGGCGGGCTGCTCGTGGGTAGAATGGCGCCGGCGGCGGGCAGCAGATCGCGAGGGGGAACGCGGGCGTGAATGAATCCTTTCGACTCCGCAACGCAATTCGGGTCCAGGGCCTGCTGTCGACCTTGTTTTTCGCTGCCGCCGCCCTGGGTTCCGCGGCAATTCCTCTGCTCCCCAATCCCGAGCAGCACGGCTTCGCCGCGCCAAATGCGGCCGAGCGGGTTGCCGCGCTGGGCGTGGCGGTGTTCGGCATGATGACTATCCTGGGCGCTTTTTTGCTGACGTCGTACTACCGCGAACGGGTTTCGATCGCTGGATCTCGGGCCGAAATCCGCACGGCTTTTCGTTGCCGGGAGTTCGACGTTGCGGACATTGAGGCGCTGAACTGGAGGCCAATTCCGCTGGGCGGCCGACTGCAATTCATCGTCCCCGGCCGCAAGATCAATCTGGACCTGCACGGATTCGGGGCCGCGGACCGGCTGCAAATGATCCGGCTGTTTCGGCGGCTGATCCCGGCGGAAAAGCAACTCGAATGGCCGATGTTCTGCCACAAGATCGCCCTGCCGCTGCGCGAGCGGCTCCTGCCGCAAACGCCCCGGACTCTGGCCGAATCTTGCCCGGGCGACCAATTCGTGCTGACGCGCCGCCGCTACGACGTGTGCGCCGCGGTGCTCGTGCCCGCGGCCTTGATGGTCGGGGTGGCAGTCTGGCGTTTGACGGGAGCGGCCGGCGCGCTTGCGTTGCCGCTATGCATGATTTTCTTTTGGCTTTTCTTGCGCTATAGCCTTCGCCCGCAGGGGGAGCGCTGCGAACGGCTGACGGCGCTTCCCGGCTGGCGGACGTTACTTTTGGGCGCGGTTGCCATCGTAGGAACCAAAGTGCTCTTGGTGTCCCTCCAATTGGCGGGGGTCGAGCCGGACACAGCCTGCACGGCCGCCCTGGTTTTCCTGGCGCCGATCATGCCCTTGTTCCTCTACGGAATGTGGCGAGCGGAGAAACAGGCCAAACGCCTAGCGGCTCTCTCCGCCTTGACGGCCCCGGAACGTTGGGACGCCGGCGAGTCTCCAGCCCACGGCGTTCCGCTGGCCGCGGTTTGAGCCGATCCGCCCGTTATTCGCCGCCAGGCCGGCTGCAAAGCGGCGCCGGTCGGGTATCATGAGTCGGGCGGCAACAAGCCCGCCGCCGGGGCGCTCCGGCCGCGCTTGAATCCCGCATTGCTGAATCCCAGCTTGCTGATACCCCGACTGCTGATCCCCAGACCGCGAGGAACCACGACCATGCAAGACGAGCAATCCAATTCGGAAACATCGGCCATCGGCCGGCGACATTTCCTGGGACAGGCCACGGCGTTGGCCGGAGCCGCGGCGGCGGCCGGTTCTACGGCGGTCGGTTCGACGGCGCTGGCCGCCGACGAGTCGGCCGTGGTCAACGGCCGGATCAAGCAATCGCTCGTGTTCTGGTGCTTCAACGTGGCCGGCGAAATGTGGGATTGCGAGCGGATGTGCCAGGTGGCCGGGCAGCTGGGCGTCAAGTCGATCGAGCTCTTGGGAACGGAGCACTGGCCGACGCTGAAGAAAAACGGCATCACCTGCGCGATCGCGCCCAACGGCATGCCGGGGGCCCCCTTCATGCGCGGGTTCAACAACCCCAAGTATCAAGACGAAGTGATCGCCCGGACCAGCAAGATGATCGAGGATTGCGCCGACGCCGGCTATCCGGCCGTGATCGCCTTCACCGGATACAAATGGCGCGACGCGGACGACCCCAAGAGCGGCGAGATCTCGCGCGAAGAGGGTTTTGACAACTGCGTGAAGGGCTTCAAAAAGATCATCGGCCATGCCGAGAAAAAAGGAATCAACATCTGCATCGAGCACCTGAACAGCCGTGACAGCTCGCACCCGATGAAGGGGCATCCGGGCTATCAGGGGGACGACGTCGACTACGTGGCCGAGATCTGCCGCAAGGTCGGCTCGCCGCGAATGAAGATGCTGTTCGACATCTACCACGTGCAGATCATGAACGGCGACGTGATCCGCCGCCTGGAGCAGCACAAGGACGTGATCGGCCACGTCCACACCGCGGGCAATCCGGGCCGCGGTGAACTGGACGACACGCAGGAGATCAACTATCCGCCGATCATGCGGAAGCTGATCGACATCGGCTACGCGGGTTACGTGGGTCAGGAGTTCATCCCCACCCGGGCTCCGCTGGCCGGCCTGCAGCAAGCCGTCCGCTTGTGCGACGTGTGACGCAGGGTCACGGCGTGGCGGCCGTGCCCGGAGCTCGCTGCGGCCCTGCGGGCAGCAGCGGGATGCCTTCGCGCGCGAGCAGTTCGACCAGCCGCTGAATGTGCTCGCGGTCCGACGTTTCCACGGTGCAAAGCACGTGCACGGCGGTGATGTCGGAGCCGGAAAACGCCCGATCGTGCGCGATGTCCTTGATGCTCGCACCGGTTTGGGCAATCAGCTGCGCGAGCCGCGCCAGGCCTCCCGGCCGATCGCTGACCACCGCCGTGAACCGGCACAGCCGGCCGTCCGCCACGAGGCCCCGATCGATCACCCGGCCCAGGATCACCGGGTCGATATTGCCGCCGGACAGGATCAGCACGCTGCGGCGGCCGGCCAGCTCGGGCAATTTGCCGGCCATGCAGGCCGCCAACGGCGCGGCGCCGGCCCCCTCGACCACGCTCTTTTCCAGTTCCAGCAGCCGCAGCACGGCCAGCGAAAGTTCCTCTTCGCAAACCGTAACAATCTTGTCGACCCGGCCGCGGACGATCTCGAACGGCAGATCGCCGATCCGGCCCACCGCCAGTCCGTCGGCCAGCGTGGAACCAACCGGCACGTCGATCGGGTGCCCCGCGGCGACGGCCGCGGTCAGGCTGGCCGCCTGGGCCGGCTCGACGCCCACGATCTGCACGTCGGGCCGTAGCGACTTGACGGCCAAAGCGACCCCGGCGATCAGGCCGCCGCCGCCGACCGGCACGACGATCGCCTCGACGTCAGGCACCTGCTCGATGATCTCCAGGCCCAGGGTTCCCTGCCCGGCGATGATGGCCGGATCGTCGAAGCCATGGATGTAGGTCAGACCCCGCTCGTCGGCCAAGCGCCGGGCTTCGAGCCGCGCGTCGCGATAATGATCGCCGTGCAGGATGACCTGGGCCCCCAGCCGGCGGCAAGTGGTGATTTTGATCAGCGGGGCGAACTTGGGCATGACCACCGTCACGCCGATCGACAGCAGGCTGCCGTGATAGGCCAGGCCCAGCGCATGATTGCCGGCCGATGCGGCCACCACGCCGCGGCGGCGCTGGTCGGCCGTGAGCAGGGCCAGCGCGTTGCGCGCGCCCCGCTCCTTGAAGCTTCCGGTGCGCTGCAAGTATTCCAGCTTGCAAAACACCCGCGTGCCGGCGACCTCGGCCAGCGTGATCGACTCGGGGCAGGGGGATGCGCAAATGCCGCTGGCAATCCGGCTGCGAGCCGCTTCGATGTCGTCGAGCGTGAGCGGCATGGGGGGCGGAGGGCGGAAGGATGAAGGCGGAAGGATGAAGGCGGAAGGATGAAGGCAGAAGGATGAAGGCAGAAGGCAGAATAGGAAAAGACAAAGGGGCAGAGGAATGATGCGCCTATGCCGCGGTGCAGGCAAGGTTAGGCGCGCGTTATTTTGCCTTCTGCCTTCATCCTTCTGCCTTTTCCCTAATGCGACATCTGGCTGCGGTAGTGGTCCTGGATGCTGGACAGGTTGACGCGGTTGAAGAAATTCGAGTAGGCCATCCACATGGCCAGGCCGTTCAGGTCGGCGAACTGCGGCGGCAGATAACGGGGCGGATCGACGACCCCCTCGCGCACTTTGCGATGCAGGATCGGCACGTCCTCCAGCGTCAACTTGCCGGCGAAGAGCAGGGGGATCAGCTCCGGCCGGCCGAAGCGGATGGCCGTGCGGAGAAAATTGTACGTCATCACGAAGCCTTTGCAGTAGCAAATGTCCTTCGTGAACGGGGCGCCGCCGGTCACCACGCCGCCGCGAAACACCCGTTGGGCGTACTGGTAGCACTCTTTTTCGTTGAAGCCTTCGGTGCGGTAGAAGTCGCAGATTTCCAGGAAGTTGGCCCCGTCTTCGGTCTTGTCGCAGGCCAGGATCCGGTTGACCAGGGTCTTGGTGCGGCGGGGCGTGGCATTGAACGTGATCACTTCGACCAGCGCGGCCAGGCCTTCCTGGATCGCCAGGGTGCAGGGAGGTCCTTTGGCCAGCCAGGTGGCCACGCGCTGCCGGGCGCCGTTGAGGCTGGTGCCCATGTGGACCCAGCCTTCGTGCACTTCGAGCAGATCGACTTCGCGCTGCGAAAACATGGCCCCGCGCTTGATCTTCACGTAGTCGGCGCCGGCGGCGGCGTCGGACAGGATGCCGTCGTCGAGCTTGACGTACACCTGGTGGTCGGCAAAGTAGGGCCCGAAGCGCGAGTTGAGCCGCTCGACCGCCTCGTCGGCCGTGAGCGTCTTGGGATACGCCACGCCCATGTCGGTCTCGCCGATGCCGGACAGAATCTCGTACAGCGTCAGGCCCAGCTCGCGGATCGTGGTGTTGTCTCCGGCAAACCGGTCCTTGGGGCTGCCGTAAAGCTCGCGCGAGATCTCGTAGAACCTTGGCGTGCCCCGGGCTTCGAGCATTTCCACGCAGAGGCGATATTCGCGCGCGTTGCGCAGCAGGATCGCGCGAATCGGGTCGTCAGCGCCGAGCGCCTGCTCGACGTCGTGCTCGATGTCGCGGAATTCCTGCTTCTTGGCCTCGGGGGCAAAGGGCAGCTGGCGGCGCTGGTAATACTCGGGCGTGATCGGCGGCAGCTGCTTGCAGTGCGCGGCGAAGAACTGCGTCTCGATCGCGTCGTCCCACTTGATCGCCTCGCGGATGCGGATCGGGCGTTGGGCTTCGACCAGGCGGCTCGACAATTGCCGCACTTTTTCTTTGTACGAGGTCCAGGCTTGCGTCGCCATCCGGTCGATTCTCCCAGTTGATCTGCCGCCCTCCCGTTGGCTTCCGCGTCGGCGCAGCGGGGCGCCGAGCTCGGAGCGCAAAAAAGCGCACGCTTGCCTGGACCGTGCTTCAGCATATCAAGCCGGTGGGAGGCCGAAAACGGGGTCGATTGTTCACAGCCGCGGGACGAAGACGAGTGATTCCCTGGAGCTTGGGCGTCGCCGAAGGCCTGGCCCGTGCCGAACTGCCTAGCAGCCGGCCGACACGTACGCCACGAACACCAACAGCCCGGTGGGGAGTCCGAGCAGGCCGCCGATGATGGCCCCCGCGAGTCCGCGCTGGACGAGCAGCCCCATTCCGCCGCCGAGCAAGACCAACGACCCCCCCACCACGAGTCCGGCGCAGATCGCATACGGCTCGGGGGGATTCATCGCGAGCGTGGCGCTCCAGCAAGCCAGCGCCAGGAGAATGCAGGCCACTGCGCCCAGCCGGCGGCTCAAACTGAACTGCAGCGGCGACATAGAAATCGCTCCCCGCAAAGCCGCGCCTTGCCTGCGTCCCGCGCTACAGCAACCCGTAGCGGCTGAGCGTGCCCTTGAGTTTGGCCTCGGCGGCGGCATCGAGCGCAGTCATCGGCATCCGCAGCTCGCCCGAGTCGCGGCCCAAGAGTTTCATGGCAGCCTTGATCGGAATTGGGTTGGTCGACAGACCCAGCATGTCGCGGCAAAGCGGAAACAGCTTGCGATGCCAGGCCTGGGCGCCGGCCAGATCGCCGCTGTCGAACGCTTTGACCAGCGCGATCACGTCGCGCGGCACGATGTTGCCGGCGACCGAAATCACGCCCCGTCCGCCGATCGAGAGCAAGGGCAAGGTCAGGCTGTCATCGCCGCTGAGCACGGTCAGATTCGTCAAGGCGATGATCTGCGAAGCCTGGTCCATCGAGCCGGTGGCTTCCTTGACCATGGTGATGTTGGGCAGTTCGGCCATTCGGGCGATCGTTTCCGGTTCGATATTCTTGCCGGTGCGCCCCGGGATGTTGTAGACGCAGATCGGCAGATCGCACCTTTCGGCCAGCACGCGGAAGTGTTCGTAAAAGCCTTCCTGCGTGGGCTTGTTGTAATACGGTCCCACGACCAGCGCCGCGTCGGCCCCGGCCCGCTGGGCGAATTGGGTCAAGCGCAAGGCCTCGGCCGTGCTGTTCGAGCCGGTGCCGGGCATGACCTTCACCCGGCCGCCCGCATACTCGACGACGGCGCCGATCACCCGTTCATGCTCGTCGTGCGTGAGCGTGGGGGATTCGCCGGTCGTGCCCACCGGACAGAGGCAGACGGTGCCGGCCTCGATCTGGAACTCGACCTGCTTGCGCAGCAGCGGATAATCGACCTCGCCGCCGCGGAAGGGGGTGGTCAGGGCCACCGACAGACCGGCAAAGGCTTCGCCTTTGGTGCTCATGTGTCTTCGACCGTATCACGAGGGACAAAACCGCCAGGAGACGCAACCCTCGCATCTTATGACAGCCGCCGCCGGGTGGCAATTGGCCGGTCCTTGCCAGGGTTCGTCGGCAGCAGGGGCCTTTGCGGCACCGACTGATCGGCGAAGCGAAATGCCTCGGACCGCTCAGAGCGGCGTTTTTTCTTCGCCTTCGTTGGCCTTGGCCTGCGCAGGCTCGTCGGCAAGCGGTTTCAGGGCGAAACACGCGATCTCCTCGCCGTTGCGCACGAGCAGCTTGCCGTGGGCGATGACCGGATGGTTCCAGGTCTTGCCTTCAAGAGCCTTGAAGCGGGCGATTTCGTGGTGACCGCCGGGCACGGCTTCGACCAGGGCCACGTCCCCCTCTTCGGACAGGATCAAGAGCAGGTTCTGGTCGGCCAAGAGCAGCACCTGGCCATTGCCGTAGCCCCGTTTGCGCCAGCGAATCTGCCCGTCGTCGAGGCCGACGCACATGAAGATGTTGCCGTCGAAGCCGTAGAGCTGATCGCCCGAGACGACCAGGTCGTTGTAGTAGGGCTTGATCGTCTTGGTGGTCCATTGTTCCTTGATCGGCCACGTGTCGCTCTCGTGCCCGACGCTCAAGCGCCGCGTGCCCACGCCCATGCCCGTGCCGACCAAGAGATCGGTGTCGCCGAGCACAGCGGGCTGCACGATCCGGGCGACCCCTTCGGTCGGCCAATCGTGCTTCCAGAGGATTTTGCCGCTCTCGGGCACGAAGGCCGTCAGGCCGGCTTCGGTGGCGATGAGCAGCTGATCGATGCCGCCCAGCCGGGCCGGCTGCGGCGAGCAGTAGCTGAGCAATCCCTCGCCGGCCGACCAGGCGAGCTTGCCGTCGGCAGCCTGGTAGCCCAGCACGCTCTTGCCCTCGGGCCCGCCGGCAAAAATCGTCACGACACCTTGCCAGACCAGCGGCGAGCTGGAGAAACCCCAGACCGGCAATTTGGCGCCGGAGTCTTTGGCCACGTCGCGCGACCAGATGACTTTGCCCGTCGCGGCGTCCAGGCAGTTCAGGATGCCGCTGGCGCCCTGGGCATAGATTCGGCCGTTGTCGAAGGTGGGCGTGCCGCGCGGGCCGGGGCCAGCCACGACTTCGCTGAACCGGGCATCGTCGGCATGGGCCCACATCTCGGCGCCGGTTTCGGTGTTGTAGCAGGTCACCAACTCCTTTTCGCCGCGTTGTTCCTGGGTGAAGGCCCGATCGCCGATCACCGCCAGCGACGACCAGCCGGGACCGATGCGATGCTTCCACAGCGGTTTCGGGGCGCTTGATCCCAATCGGTGACGATCCGCACTCCCACCAGCCGCCCGTCGCGGGCCGCACCGCGGAAGCCGGGCCAGTCGCCGGGTTGCAGTTCCAGGGTTTCTGCGGCGGGCGCGTCGGCGGACTCGCTCGCCCGCGCGGCCGGACCGGCTGCGGCCAGCTCTTGGAGCAGCAGTTGTTCGGGCGTCGGGTGCCAGCGGAAGCTGAACTTCGTGGCGAACGAGCCGTCCATGCCGTCGACGCGCAGCGGCATGCAGCAGCACGCCGACAAGACCAGCAGCGCGGCCAGGCCCGCGCGCCGCACCGGCCAGTCGAAGCGAATCGTCAGCAGCAGCCATCCCACCCAGACCGACAAAACGATCGGCAGGACGTAGATGATCAACGTCATCGGCGGAAAGTTCTGCCCGCAGATCGCGATCGCCGCCGCGGCCGCCACGGCAAACACGCCCAGGACCAGAAAGCGGTCGGCCCAGCGCAGCCGGCTCAGGAGCAGCCACCAGATACAGACCAGCCCCAGGGCGACCAGCGGGTTGATCATGTAGACCATGAAGAACTGCATGGGGCTCGGGGTGCCCAGCGTGCCCAGCACGCGCACCAGCCACATCAGGATCACGATCACCACGCCCGGCCAGAGCCTCAAAAGGTGCAGGGCGCGAGGAGAGTCGGCAACTGTTTCAGGAATCGGCGAAGTCGAGCCGCTCATCGATGCGCTCCGTTGCAAAAGACGTGGATCCGTAGGAGGTGAATTTCCAGGCGGAAATTCACGGCAGGGCCGAGAAACCCGCTCTGCCAGACCCGTTCATTATGGCCCCGCGCCGGATTTGTCAATCTCGGCCTGCGGCATCGCTTGCGACGCGCGGGCCGAATCGCATGGTCTGGTGCCGATGCATGCGTGGCGTGCGCGGGCGCCCCGCCGGCGCAGGCTGCGGTGCTGGATTCGCTCTTTGCGCGACCCAGACCGGGAGTGCTACTGGCTTTGCGCCACGAACCGGTAGATCTGCCCGGTGTCAAGCGTAAAGTAGGCTTCGCCGGCCTGATCGGAGCCGAACGACATGACGGGCATTTGATTGCCCAGGATCGGCCGATTGGCTGTCACGCGCCTGGCCTGGGCGTCGTACCACAAGGCCCAGAGTTTGCCGCTGACGAAATCGGCGTACAAGTATCCGCCGGCCAACGGCGGCACCGCCTTGCCGCGATAGACCAACCCGCCGGTGATCGACTTGCCCACCGTGTGCGGATACTCGAAGATCGGCTCGACCAGGTCGGCCCGGGCGGGCGAGCCGTCGGGCGGGAACTCGTGCTTGCCTTCGCGCAGGTTCCAGCCGTAGTTGCCGCCGCGCACGATGAGGTCGATCTCCTCCCACAAATCCTGGCCCACGTCGCCGGCCCAGAGCGTGCTGGTTGGCGGGTCGAACGCCATCCGCCAGACGTTGCGCAAGCCATAGGCCCAGATCTCGGGCCGGGCTTGCTGCCGCTTGCCCACGAAAGGATTGTCGGCCGGAACGGCATACGGGCAAATCTTGGGCGGAGCCGGCTTGAGCGGGTCGACGCGCATCAGCGGCCCCGTATGATCGACGTCGATCCGCAAGATCTTGCCGAGCAGCGTTTGCAGATTCTGCCCGTTGCCGAAGGGGTCGTTGCCGCTGCCGCCGTCCCCCACGGCGATGTAGAGGAATCCGTCCGGTCCAAAGGCCAGCGTGCCGCCATTGTGATTCCAGAACGGCTTTTCAATCGCCAGCAGGACTTCTTCCGACTTGGGATCGACCGCATTCGGATCGTCCGAGCGGACGCGGAACCGCGACACGACGTTGGTATACGGGCTGCTCGACGACGAGTAAAAGACGAACAGCTGACCGTTGGTCGGATACTGCGGATGAAAGGCGAGCCCCAGCACGCCGGTTTCGAATTCCTTGTCTTGATAGAACGTCTTGTCGGTCAGGTCGAGAAAGATCTTGGTCTCGGTGACTTCCTGATCGTTGGGAAACACATGGATTTGCCCTAGCTGCGACGCGACGAATACTCGATCACTGCCGTCGCCGGCGTGGGTCAGCAGCAGGGGCCGTTTGAACTTCAGGTTCGCAAAGGCGCGCGCCGGGGCCACCGGCAGCGGCGTCTCGTCGATCCGCACCGCCAGCGTGGGTTGCTGCTTGGGCGCCGGTTGGGCCGGCTGCGGCCGGGATTGCACAGGGGGCGCCATCGGCCGGCGCCGCCACTGGGCCTGGGCCACCGCGGGCACGAGCGCCCAGACCGCCAGTGCCGTCAGGGCCGCACACCGGCAGCGGCGAGTCGGCTGGATCAGCGCGAACGGCAGGGCCCGCGGACGTGGCCCAGTCGGAACGGGCCCAGTCGGAACGGGCGCAATGGGTCGAGCGAATGCGAAGCGCACGGGAGCACCGGGGGTAGGAGGCGACCGGACGAGACAATCCGATTGTTGTGGCCGCTGCCCGCTCGGGCTGTCAAGCGCGCCGGCCGTTTTTTTCGCCGTCGGCCGTACATGGGCCCCGGTCCGACGGCCCCGGCCGAGGCGGTTGCGGCGGCCGCGCATTCCTGGTATTTGTGCTGTGCCCTCGGCCGCGGACCGGATCGCGGCCGCCGTTGCCGGCTGCTGGTAACGGGGCACACTTCGAGCCAAACCACTCGGGAAAGCGCGCATGGTCGGCATGGATCACGGGCCCGCGGAAGCGGCGGAAGAACGCAGCCCCGAGCTGCAAGCCCGGCATGCCCGGCTGGGCCTGTGGCTGTTCTCCATCTACTTCGCGCTCTACACGGTGTTCATTCTGCTGACCGCGTTTGACCTGCCGCGCTTGGCGGTCAGCGTGGCGGGCGGGGTGAACCTGGCGCTGGTCTACGGCTTCGGCCTGATCGCGGCGGCGATCGTGCTGGCCTTGCTCTATGGCTGGCTGTGCCGCACCGCGAAGCCGGCTCCCGGCGGCGAGGAACGGCCGTGATCTACAATCCCTCGCACCTGGCGGTGGCGGTGTTCGTGATCTTTGTCGGGATCACGCTGGCCCTCAGCTTTTACTTTGCCGGCCGGACCAGGTCGGCCGCCGGTTATTTCGCCGCCGGCGGCAGCATCCACTGGTTCGTCAACGGAATCGCGTTCGCGGGCGATTATTTGTCGGCCGCGTCGTTCCTGGGCATTTGCGGGATGATCGCCTTCTCGGGCTACGACGGATTCTTGTACTCGATCGGGTTTCTGGCCGGCTGGGTCGTGGCGCTGTTCGTGATCGCCGAACCGCTCAAGCGGCTGGGGCGCTACACCTTTGCCGACGCGCTCGACAGCCGCTTTCAGTCTCCCTGGATCAAGCTGGCCGCCGGCACCAGCGCCTTGGTCGTCAGCATCCTGTATCTGATTCCGCAGATGGTCGGAGCCGGGGTGCTGATCAAGCCGCTATTGGGCTTCGGCCATGCCCAGGGAGTGATGATCGTCGGGGCCGTGGTCGTGCTGATCGTGGTGACGGCCGGCATGGTCTCGACCACGTACGTCCAGTTTCTTAAGGGGGCGCTGCTGGTCATCTTCAGCGCGATCTTGACCGGGCTGATCCTGCAGCGCGGTTTCTCGGTGGACGCCGGCCAGCCCGACGGCCAGTCGCGCCAGCTGGTGCTCGAAATTCCGCTGGCCGACGCCGCGCTGAAAGAAGCGCTGGGCGCTTCGCCGGCGAGCGAAATTCTGCCGGCCGACGGGCCCTGGAAGGACAAGCCCTATCTGCGGCTGCGCGATCCCGAAACCGGGGCCCTGGCCGTGTGGCGGATCGATCGTACGCCGTCGCGGGGAATTTATCGTTCGGCACAGGTCGGCACGGTGCTGCCCGACGGGCGGAAGTTCATCGGCGGTTTGCCCCGCGGCACCGGTCCGGGAGAGGCCGATTTCTACCCGGTGGGACGGATCCTGAAACTGCCCGACGGCAAAGAGTCGACCGGTCCGCTCGGACCGCTGGAGTTCTTCAGCGTATTGGAAAAGAGCCAGATCGAGCTCTGGAGCAAGGAGAAAATTGTCGAAGCCGACGGCTCGGCCACCACCGTTTACTATCCCAAGCCCACGCCGGGCGCCGAAGTCCTGCTTCCCGGCGGCGGCATGTTCGCCGGCCTGCGGAGCAACGACCTGTTGGCCAAACTCAACTTCCTTTCGCTCATGCTGGCCCTGTTCGGCGGCACGGCGTCGCTGCCGCACATCCTGATTCGTTATTACACGGTCAAGGATCAGGCCGCGGTGCGCAAGAGCACGGTCGTGGGCATCGCCAGCATCGGCTGCTTCTACATTCTGACGCTGTTCATGGGCCTGGGCGCCATGACCAGCGGGGCCATCGATCCGACCGACAGCAACATGGCCGCGCCGCTGTTGGCCCGCAGCTTCGGCCAGCTGCTGTTTGCCCTGATCTCCGCGATTGCGTTCACCACCGTGTTGGGCACCGTCAGCGGACTGATTGTCGCGGCCAGCGGAGCCGTCGTGCACGATTTGCTGGGCGGAGCCCTGCAGCTGTCGCTTGCCGACACGGCCAAAGTCCGCATCGGGCGGATCGTCGCCGTGGTGGTGGGCCTGATCGCCATCGGGCTGGGGATCCTGTTCGCCAACATGAACGTCAGCTTCCTCGTCGGCTGGGCGTTCAACGTCGCGGCTTCCGCCAATCTGCCCGCACTCACCATGCTGCTGTTCTGCGCGGGACCACGCGGCAGGGCATCACGGCGGCCGTGATCGTGGGCATGGTGAGCTCGCTGGCCTGGATCCTGGCCAGCGCCGAGGCCTATGGCGACGTCTACGGCTGGGACCGCGAGTGCCCCGGTGCCCTTCAGTCAACCCGGCATCGTCACGATCCCGCTCGGCTACCTCACGCTGGTCGTCGTGTCGCTCTTGACGCAGCCGAAAGGGGCGAGCTCGGTCGCTTAGGCCGCCCGTCTTTGCTCATCGATTTCTCACAAGCGGGTGCTCCGGGCAGCGCTCGCCGGCCGCTGGTGCCTGGCGGGCGGGTGTTTTAGAATCGAGCGTGCCCGCCGGAGCGAGCGCCCGTGCGCTGGGCAAGCTGCCCTGCTCTGAACAAACTGCAGTGCGCTGGCTAGCCGCCCCGCCCCCGATTCCGCCAGAAACTCCCCTTATGTGCTCCATTTTGCGTCGCATCGTGCCCGGCCTGGCCTGTGCATTGGCGCTGGCCGCTCTGGGGCATCGGCTGACGACGGGGGCACCTGCCGCCGAGCTGGCTGCTCCGCCGACTCAATCGGCCGCCACTCCCTTGGTGCTCAAGTCGGGCGACCGGGTTGTTCTCCTGGGGGGAACCTTCATCGAGCGTGAACAGAAATACGGCTACTTCGAGGCCGCCCTGGTCAGCCGTTTTCCGGGTGAGAAAATCATCGTGCGCAACCTGGGCTGGAGCGGCGACACGGTCTGGTGCGACTCGCGGGCCGGGTTCGGTTCGCCGGCCGACGGCTTTGCCCGGCTCAGCCGGCAACTGCAGGAATTGAAGCCGACGGTCGCGATTGTCGCTTACGGCAACAACGAGGCCTATGCCGGCCCGGCGGGGTTGGACCGTTTCGTTTCCGGGCTGAAAACGCTGCTCGATGCGCTGGCTCCGGGCGGGCGCGGATCGTGCTCGTCTCGCCGCTCGAGCACGAGAACCTCGGCCCGCCGCTGGCCGACCCAGCGGTCTACAATCAGCACGTCAAGCTCTATAGCGACGCCCTGGCACGCCTCGCCGCCGAGCGCGGACTCCCGTTCGTGAACCTGTTGCGATCACTCAGCCGGGGCGACAGCCCGGCCCCGCTGCGGTTTACCGACAACGGCGTCCACTTCACGGCGGCCGGTTACTGGCGCTGCGCCGAAGATGCTGGCCGCTCTGGGCCTGCCCGACACGCCCTGGCTGGTCGACGTCGACGGCACCAAGGTCGTGGCCACCAGCCGCGCCCAGGTGACGGCCGTGGAGCGCACGGGCACGGGCTTGAAGTTCCGCGTCAAGGACGAGTGGTTGCCCGAGGCTCCGCCGCCCGAGGGTGCGAGCGAACTGGCTCGGCTGCATCGCGAGGGCCTGCACACGCTGCGCGTGCGCGGGTTGACCGGCCGGCACGCCCTGCGGATCGACGGCCGCAAAATCGACACCTTCGACGCCGAAGAATGGTCGCAGGGCATCGTCGGCGTCGACCCGCCCGAGACCGACCAGTCGGAGCGCTTGCGCCGGCAGATCGTGGCCAAGAACGAGCTGTATTTCCATCTCTGGCGGCCGCAGAACGAGACCTATCTGCTCGGCTTTCGCAGCGGGGAACAAGGCCGCAATGCCGTCGAGCTGCCCGAATTCGACCGGATGGTGGACTCGAAGGACGACCGCATTCGCCAGTTGACGATTCCCGTCCAACACGTCTACGAGCTGGTCGAGCAATGACGCGCGTGGCAACATCTTGGTGCACGGGCGTAGAGCCTGGGAACAAAACGGCCGGGGACTGTCCCAATTTTGCGCAGCCTGCGAAGCAAAATGGGACTGTCCCCCTGGTTCCAGGCTGCTTTGTCCCAGGGCTCTTACTCGTCCACGGCTGGAGCCTGGCCGCGGCGCTGGTCGGCACGTTGCTCGCCGGCTCGGCGTGCTTCGCCCAGCGCGAGGCGCCGGACATGCCCGATCCCGACCCCGAACTGGAACGCCGGTCGTTTCAAGTGACCGACGGGTTCGAGGTCAACTTGTTTGCCGCCGATCCCCAGCTGGCCAAACCGATCGAGATCGCTTTCGACGCCGCCGGCCGGCTCTGGGTGGCCAGCAGCGAAGTCTATCCGCAGATCAAGCCCGGCCAGCAGGCCGACGACAAGATCCTGGTGCTCACCGACAGCGACGGCGACGGCCGGGCCGACAAGACTACGGTGTTTGCCGGCGGGCTCTTGATTCCCACGGGACTCGCGCCGCAAGTGGGCGGCGTATACGTGGCCAACAGCACCGAGCTGATTTTTCTGGGCGACACGAATGACGACGGCAAGGCCGACACGCGCCGCGTGGTGCTCTCGGGCTTCGGCACCGAGGACACGCATCACATCCTGCATACGCTCCGCTGGGGGCCGCAGGGGCTGCTGTTCTTCAATCAGTCGGTCTACATCCACAGCCACATTGAAACTCCCTCGGGCGTGCGGCGGCTGGCCGGCGGCGGAATCTGGCAGTTTCGCCCCGAGGCGATGGAGCTGGACGTCTTCATGCGCGGCTCCTGGAATCCCTGGGGACACGCCTGGGACGATTGGGGCCAATCGTTCGCCACCGACGGCGCCGGCGGACAGGGCATCCTGTACGTGTTTCCCGGTGCGACGTTTGAGCCGGCGCCGGGCGCGAGCCAGTTTCTGCCCGGGCTGAATCCGGGCAGCCCCAAGTATTGCGGCTTGGAGATCGTCGGCGGACGGCATCTGCCCGATGATTGGCAAGGCTCGCTCATCACGAACGATTTTCGCGCCCATCGCGTGTGCCGCTTTACGGTCACGGCCGACGGGGCGGGGTTCGCCTCGCGCGAAGAGCCCGAGTTGATCAAGTCGACGCATCCGGCCTTTCGGCCGATCGACGTGAAAATGGGGCCCGACGGGGCGATCTACATCGCCGACTGGTACAACCCGATCATCCAGCACGGCGAAGTCGATTTTCGCGATCCGCGCCGCGACCACACCCGCGGCCGGATCTGGCGGGTCACGGCCAAAGGCCGCCCCGTGCTGGAGCGCCCTGCGCTTGCGGAGGCCGCGCCGGCAGCCCTCTTGGCGGCATTGAAATCGCCCGAGCCCTGGACGCGCTCGGCCGCCCGCCAGCTGATCAAACAGCGCGGCGAGGAGGACATGGTGCCCGAGCTGGTCACGTTTGTGGCCGACCTGCCGCAAGCGGACCGCGACTACGAGCATTTTCTGCTCGAAGCCCTGTGGACGTACCAGTCGTTGGGCGTCGTCGAGCCGAAGTTGCTCGACCGCCTGCTGGAAGCTCGGGATGGCCGCGCTCGGGCGGCCGCGGTGCGCGTGCTGGCCGCCTGGCAAGCCCGGCTGCCCGGTCCGCTGGAGCGCCTGGCCGAGCTGGCGAACGACGATTTCCCCCGGGTGCGGCTCGAAGCGGTTCGGGCGCTGGCCCTGCTGGGCTCGCTCGAGGCGGCGCAAGCCGCGATGCGCGTGCTCGACAGGCCCATGGACCGGTTCCTCGACCATGCGTTGCAGCTCACCATGCGCGAGCTGCAGAGCGTTTGGCTGCCGGCCCTGGAACGCGGCGGGCTCGATTTCGCCGCCGACGGGCGGAAGCTCGCCTTTGCCTTGTCGGCCGTCGATTCGGTCGAAGCGGTCGGACCGCTCGCTAAATTGATCTCCGCCGGCAAGCTGCCTGCGGAGCGCCGGGCCGCAGCGCTGGTGCTGCTGGCCACGATCGGCGGCGCCAACGAACTGACGCTGGTGCTGGACGAGGCATTGGCCGCCGGCGCGATGCCGGCGCAGCAGACGCAGCTGCTCGAAGCGCTCATCCGGGCGGCGCGCGAGCGCAAGCTGAAACCCTCGGGCGAGCCGGATCGTATCGGCAGTCTGCTGCTGTCTCCGGCCGCGGCGGTGCGTCTGGCCGCGATCGAACTGGTGGGCATTTGGCGACTCGAGTCGCGGCTGGCCGAGCTGGACAAATTGGCAACGAGCGAAAAGTCCCCCTCGGCCGAGCGCGCCGCAGCGCTAGGGGCGCTGGCCGCCCTGGGCACGCCCGCCGCCAAGGCCCGGCTGGTGGCCCTGGCAACCGGGCCAGATTCGCTCGAGCGGCGCTGCGAGGCCATCGGTGCCCTGGCGGCGATCGATCCGGCCAAAGCGGCTGACCTGGCAGTGGCCCTGTTCGGGGCAAAGCCCGACGATGTCGACCTGGCCGGGCTCGTTCCGGCGTTTCTGGCCCGCAAGGGCGGCCCCGAGGCCTTGATCGCCGCGCTCGCCGGCAAGAAGATTCCCCGCGAGGTGGCCAAGAGCCTGTTGGCGGCGGTGCGGCAGGCGGCCATCGAGCCGCCGGGCCTGGCCGCGGCCCTGATTGCCGCTGGAGATTTACAGGGCGGCCCCGCGCGACTTGCGCCGGAGGACGTGAACCAGGTCGTTGCGGCGGCGGCCGCCGAGGGAGATCCGACCCGCGGCGAAGCGGTTTTCCGCCGCGCGGACATCGGCTGCTTGAAGTGCCATGCCATCGGCGGCGCTGGCGGCAGCGTGGGGCCGGACCTGGCCAGCTTGGGCGCCAGCGCTCAGCCCGACTACATTCTGGAATCGATTCTCCAGCCCAGCGCCAAGATCAAGGAAAACTACCACGCGCTGGTCGTCTCGACCGACGACGGCCACGTCTACAGCGGCATCAAAGTCAGCCAGACCGGACAAGCGCTCACGCTGCGCGACGCCGAGGATCGGCTGATCGCCATCCCGCGCGGCTCGATCGAAGAGCAAAAGCCGGCCGGCTCGCTCATGCCCGTGGGGCTGGCCGACAATCTCAGCCGGGCCCAGCTGGTCGACCTGGTGCGGTTTCTGTCGGAGCTGGGCAAGGTTGGCCCGTACGCCTTGGGGCCCCAGCGCGTCGTGCGCCGCTGGCAGGTCCTGGCCGACGTGCCGATGAGCACCCGGGCGCTGCCGCTGGAAACGCTGGTGACCGGCAGCGAGCTTACGTGGCAAAGCGCCTACAGCCAGGTCTCCGGCGATTTGCCGCTGCGGACGTTGCCGCTCAGCGATGCGTTCAGCCAGCGCGACGTGCGGGCGGTGCGTTTCCAGATCGACGTCACGGCGGCCGGCGCGGTGCGGCTGAAAATGCCCGCCGCCGCCATTCGCCGGCTGTGGATCGATCGCCAGCCGGCCGAGCCCGCCGCGGAGCTGACGACCGATATGGCCGTGGGGCTGCACACGGTCACGCTGCTGGTCGATCCGGCGGCGGCGTCGCTACGCATCGAACTGGCCGACGTGCCCGGCTCGCCGGCTCGGGCGCAGCCCGTAGGGGGCAAGTAGTGGCCGCGCCGGAGGGGGACACGCCCGAGGTGCCGGCAGCGGGGGCGAAGTTCCTGTTTGCCACCTGCCAGGTCGGGGCCGAAGCGGCGCTCAAGGCCGAAGTGGCCCGCTTGTGGCCCGGCTTTCGCTTTGCCTATTCGCGGCCGGGCTTTCTCACGTTCAAACTGCCCCCCGAGTTTGCAGCAGCGGCAGGCCCGCGTCTCGCCGAGGATTTCGATCTGGGGGCCTGCTTCGCCCGGTCGTGGGGTTTTTCGCTCGGCAAAGCGATTGGACCCGAACCGGCCGAGCGGACGAGGCAGGTTTGGGACCTGGCCGGTCCAAGCGCTTTGGCGCTCTGCACGTCTGGGAGCGCGACCGCCTGCCCGCGGGCGATCATGGCTTCGAGCCGGGCCTCACGGATCCGGCCCGTGAAGCGGCCCAGTCGCTCGCCGACAGTCAGCCCGTGCGCGGAGGCAGGGCGCCGCTGGTGGCCAATGCGCCGGCGGAGTCGGGCGAGCGGGTGCTCGACTGTGTGCTGGTCGAGCCGGCCGAGTGGTGGATTGGTTGGCATCGGGCCCGGGCGATTTCTTCCCGCTGGCCCGGCGGATTGTTTCTCCAGCCGCTGCCCGAGGACGCCATCTCCCGGGCGTACATCAAATTGGCCGAAGCGCTGGCCTGGTCGGCTTTGCCGCTTAAGCGCGGCGACACGGCGGTCGAGATCGGCTGTGCGCCGGGGGGCGCGAGCCAGGCGCTGTTGGCCCGGGGGCTGTCGGTGATCGGCATCGATCCGGCCGACGTCGATCCGCGGCTCTTGGCCGATCCGCGGTTCACGCACCTGCGCAAGCGGGGTGCCGACGTGCGGCGGCGCGAGCTGCGCAATGCGCGCTGGCTGGTGGCCGACATGAACGTGGCCCCGGCCTACACCCTGACCACCGTGGGCGAAATCGTCACCCACCCGGCCGTCAAGATTTCCGGCCTGTTGCTGACGCTGAAGCTGCTCGACTGGGCCCTGGCCGCCGAAGTGCCGCACTATCTCGACCAGGTTCGCAGCTGGGGTTTTTCGCGGGTCGCCGCCCGTCAGCTGTCGCACAATCGCCAGGAAATCTGCCTGGCGGCGAGCGGTTGAGCGCGGGGCCAATCGCGATATTAACGTCGCGCGTCGCATTGCGGCAGCGAAGCGTGAAGCGCGTTCAGCCCCGCGTCGGTCACCGCGGTTTCCTCGACAACGAGGATCAGAAGCCGTGTACAAAAGCGCAAGTGCAAAAGTCCCGCGTCGGTAATCGCTGTGTTTCTGAGATAGAGCTCCCGCAATCGTGGGAGTTTCGAAATGCTTGCCAACCCGGCGTCGGTGATCCGGGTGGAATCGAGTATCAGGACCTCGAGTTGCTCCAGATCCTCGAGGTGTTCCAGTCCGGGGTCGGTGAGCGGGGTGCCGGAAGCGTCAAGCCGTTGCAGTCGTGGCATCCCTTTGACGGTCGCCAGTCCGGCACCCGTGACCCGCGTTTCGGAAATGTTCAGATTGTTCAGTTGTTTCAGGTTCCGCAAATGTGCGAGCCCGGCGTCGGTGACCTGAGTTTTTTCGAGGTTCAAATCTCCCAGCGAAGTCAGGTTTGCCAGGTGGGCAAGCGCGGCATCAGTGACTCTGGGTCCAGTGAGTGTGAGCAAATACAAATCGACCAGGCTGGCAAGGGGCGCCAGACCGGCATCCGAGACGTTTTGACACTCGTCGAGGTGCAGCTCTCCTAATTGGGTCAAGCCGGTAAGGTGCGCGACCGCTTCATCGGTGACCTTGTCGGGGTCCAGAAAAAAGATCCCCCACGCATAATTCGGCCAATCGTTGCCGAGCAGCCAGACACGCCATGCCGGTTGAGACATTTCAAGCGGCAAAGGGGCGCTCGCAGCCTCGATCGCCTCACGCCGCTCGGCGATCTGTCGGCGCTTGTGCATCAGCCAGCCCAGGGCGCAGCCGACGACGAGCACCAGCACGAACAAAGTCCGCAGCGAAAAGGCCAGCCGGCGGTGTCGGGGCAAAGCATCCATGGATCGCATTCCCCCGGATCAATTGCCGGCAGAAATGCTCAATGCCCCGGCGGCCCCGGCCGTGGCGTAGATCGCCCGCACGCTGTCCAATCCGGCCTGTTCCTTGGCCACAATCGTCAGCGGCTTGGGGGCGAGCATGCCCAGCACGTGCGACACGTCGCACACCCGCAGCACGCTTAAAAACTGCGGCGCTCGGGCGTCGCCGTGGGTGAGCAGCGGCCGATCGAGCATCACGCCGGCAATCTCCGGCTCCAGCAGCCCGGCATAGGCGGCCAGCGCGGCCGAATTGCCCCCGCCGCAGACAACCAGGTGGCCTTTTTCGGCCCGCTCGCCCTCGATGTATCGGGCCGCGGCCATCACGTCCCAAAGGCGGCCGGTATCGAGCGTGCGGCCGAGCAAGGCCAGCGACCGCAGCACGTAGTTGGGCGGGTCTTTTTGCGTCCAGCGGGTCGGGCCGATCCCCCGCGCCTGGCAGACCAGCACGGCATCGTCGGCCGTCTGGCCCGGCCACTTCGTCTCGGTCGAGTCTTCGCCGCGGACGATTAGCAGCACCCGCTTTGCCGTGGCCGGCGGCGGACCGGACTGCTGCTCGACGTAGATTTCGATCCCTTCCTCCGTGGCCAGGTGGAGCGTGTTGCCCTGGCGGTCGATCAGCCGGGCCGGCGGCACGCGATCGGGCAACGTGCGCAGCGGCAGTCGCCGCAGCTGGGCCACGAGGTCGTCTTTCCAGCGGGCGAATTCGCCTTGCGCCGGCAGGGCGACCTGGGCCACCGGCACGAAGTGTTCGTCGATCGTGGTGTTCAGCTGGTCGCTGGGAATGTCCGCTTGCGAGGGAAACACGCGCAACCGCTCCACGGCGATCGGCGGCTTGGCCGGCCGGTCCTCGGGCACCCAGACGCCCGCTTCGCTGTCGGCCACGTGCCGCGGATCGTTCTTGAGCATGGCGTTCAGGAATCGGTACGTGCCCTGGCGAATGTCGGGCCGATAGGCGTGGCCGCCGATGCTCACCAGGCTGTCGACCACGTCGCCGGCTCCGTACAGGCTGTACGTCCGCTCCAGGCGATTGGTGATCCGGCCGTTGGCGTCCATGGGAAAGATTCCGTCGTGGTCGCTGTTGACGAACAGCATCGCCCGGGGGGCGACGAGCGCCGCGATTTGCGTCCAGGGCCACTCGTAAGAATTGTACAGAAACATGCAGTCGCAGTGGCCGTTGATCACGCGGTTGCCGACGTACGATTCCAGATCGGCCATGCCGCTGGTCGGCACGGCCACTTTCACCCGCTCGTCGGCCGCGGCGATCCAGAACGTGGCCGCTCCGCCGCCGCTGATCCCGGTGACGGCGATGCGCTCGGGATCGACGTCGTCGCGGCTGGTCAGGTAATCGATTCCCCGAATGCCGTTCCAGCATTCCACGCCCGCGGGCGTATAGCCGCGCGAGTGCCACCACCAGCGGTCGAAGCGGTAGGTGCCGTGATGCGTGGCGGCGATCTCGCCCAGCTGCAGGGAATCGATGACGAGCGCAATATAGCCGTGCCGGGCGAGCCAGATGCCGAACGACTGGCAGGCCGTTTTGTTGCCGTCGCGTCCCTGGTTCCAATGTCCGCAGACGTAGAGCACGGCCGGCAAACGCTGGCCGGGCTTGGTCTCGGCCGGGCGATAGAGATTGCCCGTTACGTACAGCCGCGGCCGGCTCTGATAGTGCAGCATGTCGACGCGAAACCCGTCCCCCTCGACGGTGCCGGTAATCGTGGCGGCCAGCGGCGTGCGCTCGGGGGGCGGCCACAGCCCGAGCATGGTGAAATACTCCTGCTTGAGGCGCATTCGCTGCTGCTCCCAATCGGCCTCGGACTTGATGCCGCTGAGGAAATTGCCGTCGATCCGCAGGGCCTGGGCAGCCAGGTACTTTTGGATCATTTCGTCGCCCGGCTGGCCCCGGTCGGGTTCGCCGAGCGCCTGGGCCCGAACCTGGCCCGTGACCGAGACCGCCAGCAAGGTGAGTAGCGCCGTCGCCAGCATTGAACCGCGCGTCATGATTGACCTCGAGCGGAAAGGGAGCTTGCCCAGCCGAAGCGGACTTCCGCGCTGCGGCGGATCGTTTCATCGTAGGCGGTCGAGTAGGCGGATGGAACTCGGCCCTTTATTCGATCGTCACCCGGGCCCCGTGATGGACCGGCGCCGCGATCACGACGTCCAGCGGGCGGCAGGCAAATTGGGCCCGCACGCGCTGGGCAAAATCGGCGGCGCTGGCCACGTCGGGCAGGAGGGCAAAAATGGTCGGGCCCCAGGAGCTTTGCCCCACGCCGGCAATGCCCTGGCCGCGCATCCAGCGGACGAGCTCGGCCAGCCGCTCGCCGGCGTAGGGGCCGCCTTGCCGGTGGGCGAACAGCATTCCGGCCTGGTAGCCGTAGCGGTACAGGCTTTCGCCAAACTCGGCGAAGTTGCCGCTGGCCGCCGCCGGCGCCAGATTGGCCAATAGCTCGCGGGTTAGTTCGGACGTGGCCACCGGCGGCGCCGGCGGCAATTCGTCGAACGCCCGGCGTTCGGCGTCGCCCGACAGGCCTCGCTCCTGGCGATCGATCGCCAGCACGAATCGCCACTCGGCCGGCAGCTCAATCCGGCTGACCAAGGGCGAGACCGCTTCGCCCGCCAGTTTGCCCCCTTCGACCAGCAAACCGCCCAGCGCAAAGCCGTGCGTGCCGATGGCCGAGCGTTCCCCCCGGCCCATCAGCTTTGCCCAGCGGGCAACGTCCGGCGCCGTGCGCCCGGCGAGCCGGTCGATCCCGGCCGCGATCGACAGGGCCAGCTGCGTGCCCGTACCCAGGCCGGCGTGCTCGGGCGCCGCGGCTTCGACGTCGATCCGCACGGCGGGCTCTTCGTCCAGGCCGCTTTGGGCAGCGAACCGCCGCGCCAAGGCCAGGGCCCGTTCGGCCAGCAGGCCGGCGGCCGAAAGTCGCTCGGCGGGGCGCAGCGAGAGCCGCAGGCCCGGAGTGTCGATCATCACGCCGGCGCCGCCATATTGCCGCCGGTCCTGCGCGCCCAGAGACAGCAAGCCGAAGTGCAATCGGCTGGGCGCCCAAACTCGCACGACCTGGGACATGGGGCTTTCTATCGGTTCGGGGGCGGGGCACGGCCAGGGGTGGAAAGGCGGCTAGCGGCAGCGCTCGGCGATAACGCGCTCCAAATGGGCCCAGGCCCGCCGTTCGGACTCGCCCCCCGTCTTGTCGACCAGCGGCCGCAGGCGCTCAAGTTGAGCAAAGATCTCCTCGGCCGGCAACAAGCCGGCGCGGGTGGCCAGAATGGCCGCTTCCAGCACGGCGTGCTTGGCCCGATTGAAGCCGAAAAAATCACGCAGCCGGCCGCTCGCCACGACCTGGGTTTCGATCGTCGCCCGCTCCGCGCGGTCATCGATCGAGCTGGTCCGCAGCGCATACCAGCGACACGCGCCGGCGAGGATCCAGCCCTCGACCTGGCCGGCCGGAATGAGCGGCGGCAGGGGGTCGGGCGTGCCGACCGACGCCTGAGCAATCAGCTCTACGTCGTCGGTGACGTGGAACACGCCCTGGCCGGTCCGCTTCAGATTGGCGTAGGTGGTCGAAGTGCGAAACGGCTTGAGCACCAGCCGCTCGATGCCCAGGCGAACATCGGGACCCATCGGAGAGATGTTCACCGAGCCGTCGGGATTGATCGTCGTGACAACGCCTTCCAGGATCACGCCGGCAGTCTCCAAAAGTTCTAAAACGTGACGGGCCGGCTGGGCAGCACCTGGCTGGGCGGCGGCGGCTCGACCAGTTCGCTGGCCCGCGTCGGCAGCGCGCCGGCCACGGGCAAGCCAGCGCGGCGCAGGAATGCGGCCAGCAGCGGATAACCGCAGTCGGTCAGGATCGATTCGGGATGGAACTGAATGCCAACGACCGGCAACTCGCGATGTTCGATCGCCATGATCGTGCCGTCTGCGGTCCAGGCCGTGATCTGCAAGCAGTCGGGCAGGGACGCGCGCTCGACGATGAGCGAATGATAACGGCAACCGGCCAGCGGGTTGGGCAAACCGGCAAACACTCCTTGCCCGGCGTGGTGGATGGGCCAGCTGCGGCCGTGCACCGGCTGGTCGGCCCGGATGCAGCGGCCGCCCAGCCCCTCGCCGATGGCCTGATGCCCCAGACAGATGCCCAGGATCGGCAGCTCGGCGTGCAACTGGCGAACCACTTCGAGCGTGACGCCGGCTTTGCCCGGTGTGGCCGGGCCGGGAGAAAGCACGATCGCCGCGGGGCGCAGCCGGCGGATTTCGGCCACGTCGACCGCATCGTTTCGCGCTACGCGCGTCGCTTGCCCCAGGCGCTCGAAATAGCGCGCCAGGTTGTAGACGAAGCTGTCGTAGTTGTCGATGAGCAAGATCATGCAAAGCTCGGGACGCGTCGACTAATGGACCGAAAGGGCCCGGATCAAGCCCGCTGCCTTGTGCCAGGTTTCTTCGTATTCGCGCTCGGGGATCGACGGCTCGACGATGCCCCCGCCGACCGGCGCCTGCCACCAGCCGCGGCTGGCCACGATGGTGCGGATCAGCAAGTTGGTGTCCAGCGTGCCGTCGAAGCCAACGTAACCCAGGGCCCCGCAGTACGGCCCCCGGGCGGTGGGCTCCAGCTCGGCAATGATTTCCATCGCCCGGACTTTCGGCGCCCCGCTGATCGAGCCGCCGGGAAACGTCGCCCGCAGCAGCTCGAATGGACCCGCGCCCGGGCGGAGCGTGCCGCGCACCGCCGAGACCAGGTGCTGCACCAGCTCGAAGGTTTCCAGCCGGCAGAGCTGAGTGACGCGCACACTGTCGCTCTGGCAAACCCGGGCCAGGTCGTTGCGCAACAGGTCGACGATCATCACGTTTTCGGCCCGGTCTTTTTCGCTCTGGGCCAGCTCGTCGCCGGCGTACAAATCGGCCTCGGGCCGCCGGGTCCGCTGGCGCGTGCCCTTGATCGGCCGGGTTTCGACCTCGCCCGCCGCCAGCTTGAGAAACCGCTCCGGCGAGGCGCTGGCGACTTGGTAGGCCCCGCAGTCGAAGTAACCGGCGAACGGCGCCGGATTGCGGGCGCGCAGTCGCAAGTAGAGCGCCACGGCGCTGTCCGCCGCCGGAAACAACAGCCGCTGGGCCAGGTTCACCTGGAAGATGTCCCCCGCGCGAATGTATTCGATCGCCCGCTCGACGGCCGCCAGGTACACCGCGCGGGAAAAATTGCTCGTCAGCCCCGCCGGGCCGTCCACGGCGGTTTGCGGCGCCAATTGCTCGCGCGCAGCGGCGCCTGCGTCGGTTCGCTCCCGGTCGGCAGGTCAGGGGGTGCGGCGAGCCAGCTTTGAAACTGCGCGATCCGCTCGGCAGCGCGAGCCCGGCGGGCGGCCGGCTCGATCGCCGGAAAACCTTGCGAGATGAGCCAGGCCTTGCGCTCCACGTGGTCCACAGCCACCACCACGTCGTACAAGCCGATGGCCAGAGCCGGCAGGGCGAATTCGTCGTGCCGCGCCGGCGCGATCTGCTCCAGCGAGCGGTGCAGGTCATAGGCGCAAACGCCCGCGGCGCCGCCTTGAAACGGCGGCAAGCCCGCCACGGGCGCGGCACGGTACCGGGCGACGAGCGCCGCCAGTTGCGCTAGGCCGTCGGAACCGTCCGCCGGCACTAGCAGCGTCTCGAACGGATCGGCCGTGACGAACGAATATCGCCCCAGCACCGGATGCCGCCGGGCGCTGTCGAGAAACAAGCACCAGGGCTTGCCGGCTAGCCGCAGAAAGACTTGCTCGGCGTCCAGGCCGTCGGCCAGCGGCAGAACCAGCGGCAAGTCCTCGCCCGGCGCGGACGTGCTTCCGGGCAACGTCATCGGGCTTCCTCCGCCGTGCTCTCGGCGGCAGGCAGTTCGTCCGTAGATGCCGCAGCCTTCGAGTGTTTGAGCCGGTGGTGCCGCTCGGGCTGGGTGAGAAAACCCCAGTCCAGGGCCTCGTCCTGGCGATAGTCCTTGGCCAGCGTGAGCGCCGTGGCGGCTTTGGCCATTTCGTAGCCCAGGTAGAACGCGTGGCCGGCGTCCAGCGGCCGGGCCGCGGCGGCCAGCACGCGCTCGAACAGGGCAAACGGATCGGCGTCCGAATCGTGCAGCCCGGCCGAAACCACGTGCACCCGGCCCTGCTCGGCGAAAATCCGGTAGTTGGGATCGCGAATCTGGGCGGCAAGCGCATCGAGTCGAGCGGAGCCGTATTCCGGGACTGCCGGATCGCGGAGCATCACCAGAGCGGAGTCCACGTGCTTCGGCGGCATCCGCTGATCGACGGCGTAGTGCACCAGCCGGCGGGCCAGGTCGCACTCGCGAACGCTCGAGCGGGCCCAGTTGATCACCTGCGTGGTCAGCACGCTGCCGATGCGTAGTTCCTGGCAGAAACCCAAGAGCAGGACGTTGATCGCCGCCGAGTCGGCGTCGGTCAGCTCGGTCAGGTTGCCGATGCCCATCAGCATTTCGGCATCGCTGTAGCGGCGGCGGATGTCGAGATACCGACCCAGGCTGGCGGCAAACCCGCAACCGATCGGCTCCAAGATCGGATCGATTCGCAGCGGCACTTTCGCCAGGGCCAGCTGCTCGATCGTGGCGTCGAGTTCGGCGAGCGTGCTGGGCACGTCGGGAATAGCCACGACCGGGCAGCCCCAGTCGGGCGCGGCGTCGCGATTCGAGCTGTTGACGCTGAGCACCAACCCGGCTCCGGCGCGGACCGCCGCGGCGATCTCAATCGTATTCAGGCTGTCGATCGAAACGCGGTGCCCCTCGGCCACAAGCGCCCGCACCGCGTCCGCCACGCCGCCCCAAGCGTCGCCTGGCTCGCAGCCCAGGTCGATCCAATTGGCCCCGCTGGCCCGCAGCTCGGCCGCCTGGGCCAGAATGGTGGACAGTTCAAACCGCGGGGCGTGGTTGATTTCGGCCAGAATTTCGATGTCGAACTTGCCGTAGCCGCTGGGCGGGCCGGTCGCGTGACCGAAGAACTCGCCCAGGCGGCGCAGGTCGTGCGGCCCTCGCTCGACCGGCACCCCGGCGGCCGCGGCCAGTGCAGCCAACTCGCCTCGGCAGTAGCCGGGCAGAATCACGCGCTCGGTGCCCTCGGGAATCTGCAAGTGGCGGCGGACCCAATCGGTGGTCATCAGCGCGGCCACGGTGATCGGCAGAACCTGGAGCGTGTACTGCAAACCAAGTTGCGGCGCCAGGCGGGCGAGTTCGGCCGAAAGCGCGTACTCGGCCAGGCGACCGGTGACGAAATGGATGCGCTGGCCGTTCACTTTTGCTGCACCAGCCCGCCGTTGACCGGCAGCACGTGGCCGGTGATGAAGCCGGCCGCCGGCGAGGCCAGGAAGGCGACGGCTTCGGCGACGTCGTCGGGGGTGCCCCAGCGGCCGAGCAACGACTCGTTATGGGCCCGTTCTTGCCAATACTGCGAGGCGTCCTGCCCCCAGGCGGTTTTGATCCAGCCAGGAGCCACGCAGTTGACGCGGACGGCCGGGGCCAGCGTTCGGGCCAGGCTCTTGGTGAAGGCCATCACGGCCCCCTTGGTGGCGGCAAACATTTCGCCGCTGGCGCCCCCCATGCCATGTTCGGCCTGGTCCCAGCCGATGTTGACGATGGCCCCCTGCCCGCGCTTGTGCATGCGGGCGCCGATCAGCCGGCCGAGCAGGATTGTCCCTTCGACGTCGACCCGCCAGAGGGCAGCCAGCTTTTTTTCGAACGGCTGGTGCGCGGCGTCGCCGGTGAGCGTGTCGGCGCCGGCGTTGTTGACCCAGATGTCGACGTGCCCCAGCGCCGCCCAGGCCTGGTCGACGAGCGGTTCATGCGTGGCCGTGTCGGCCAGATCGGACAGCAGCACCTGGGCTCGGCGTCCCAGGGCGCGGATTTCGGCCGCGACCGCGTCGACCCCGCCGCGGTTGGCTCGGGCATGCACAACCACGTCGGCGCCGCGCGGGCCAGGCGCAGGGCGATCGCCCGGCCGATGCCGCTGGAAGAGCCGGTCACCACGGCCGTCTGGCCTTCGAGAGTGGTCCGATTGGCGGAAAAGGACATCGCGCGCCTGGCGGAGAAAAATTGGCGGTTCAGCTTTGTTTTGTAGTCGGCGCTACCGCAGGCAGCAAGCCAAGGCCGAAAAGCAGGAGAAAAACTCGCGCAGCGGCCAAATCGAGCGCGAACTAAAATCAATTATACGGCTGCCGGGTCGGCCAGAGGCTGCCCGGGCGAGGAAAAAAACGGCCGTCCCGACCTGCCGCCTGCCTTCCCCGTCGAACACGCCGAAACGGGCTGGCAGGGCGACGCTCGGCTCCCGCGGGTCTCCAACTTCCAGACATTAGCTCCCATTTGCTTCCCGCATGGCCAACCATCTTGCCGAGCGGCTGACCACGGCGGCCTTCGCCTTTCGCGGCTACAACACGACCAATCTGGGCCGGACCCCCGAGTTGCTCGCGCATCCGGCCTATGGGGCGATCGTCCAGCGGCATTTGCAGGAAGCCGCGGACGTCACCAGCGACGTGGTTTGCCGGCACGTGGATCTGGTCGACCGGGTCCGGCGGCGTGAAGAAACCACCCTGGCCAGCTACGACGAAGCGATTGCCCTGATCGTGGCCGTCGAATTGGCCCAGATCGAGCTTTTGGAACAGCTTTACGGCGTGAAGTACAGCGGGGCCAAGCTGGCCTACGGCTACAGTCTGGGCGAGCTGGCCGCCGTGGTGGCCAGCGGACTGTTTGCCATGGAGGACGCACTGCGGCTCCCGCTTTCGGTGGCCGCCGATGCGGTCGCGCTGACCGAAGGGGTGACGCTGGGAGTGTTATTTTCCCGCGGACCACTGCTGGACATCGACCAGGTGCAGCGGCTCTGTCTGGACATCAACCTGACCGGTCAGGGCGTCGTCGGCATGTCGTCGATCCTGGCGCCCAACACCGTGCTGCTGCTGGGGCAGGGGGACACGCTCGACCGCTTCTCGGCGGCGATGCACGACGCTTTTCCGGCCCGGGTGTATTTGCGCAAAAACAAAGAGCAATGGCCGCCGATGCACACGCCGATCGTCTGGCAACGCAATCTGCCCAATCGCGTGGCCGTGATGATGCAGACTTTACCCGGCGGATTCCTCAAACCGGTGCCGCCCCTGCTGTCGCTGGTGACCGGAAAGCTGAGCTACAACGACTTCAACGCCCGGGATATCCTCTGCCGCTGGATCGACCATCCGCAGCGGCTGTGGGACGCGGTTTACGAGACTTTGGCCTCGGGCGTGAAAACGGTGATCCACGTCGGCCCGGACCCGAACCTGATCCCCGCCACATTTCAGCGCCTGCGCGACAACGTGACCGCCCAGATGACCGGCCGCTCGCTGAACTCGCTCAGCATGCGGGCCATCTCGCAGGCGGTGAAGCGTCCCTGGCTCACGGCGCTGCTGCCGTCGCGCACGGCCCTGCTGCGGGCGCCGCTGGTCGAGCACGTGATTCTCGAAGACTGGCTCCTGGCACAGAAAGCGCCGTGACCGGCGCGGCCGCTCACGGCGCTGTCTCGGTCGATTGACAACGCTCGGCCGGCCCGTCCACAATTTGCCAATCAGGCCGCCCCACCGGGCACACCTTCGCGCTAGGAATTTTATGGTCGAACTCGGCGTCAACATCGATCACGTGGCCACCGTCCGGCAGGCCCGGCGGACCAACGAGCCGGATCCGGTTTGGGCCGCCACGCTGGCCCAATTGGGAGGCGCCGACGGCATCACGCTGCATTTGCGCGAAGACCGGCGGCACATCCAGGACCGCGACTTGCGTATCCTGCGCGAGACAGTGACCGTGAAGCTGAACCTGGAATTGGCCTCGAGCCCCGAGGTGGTCGAAATCGCCTGCCAGACCCGACCCGACCAGGCCACGCTGGTGCCCGAAAAGCGCGAGGAAGTGACGACCGAAGGCGGTTTGGATTTGTCGGCCGGCCGGGCAAAGCTGGCCGAAACCGTCCGCCGGCTGCAGGATGCCGGCATTAAAGTCAGCCTGTTTCTCGATCCAGATCCGCAGGCGATCGACATCGCGGTCGAGCTGGGGGCCGATGCCGTCGAGTTGCACACCGGCGAATATGCGCTGGCCGGCAGCGACGCCCGGCAATCCGCCGAGCTGGTGCGGCTGACGAACGCCGGCTCCGCGGTGGTGGCGGCAGGCATGACGCTGCACGCCGGCCACGGCCTGACCTACCGCAACGTGCAGCCGATCGCGACCATTCCACGGATGGTCGAGCTGAACATCGGCCACAGCATCGTGGCCCGGGCCATCATGATCGGCTTCGAGCAAGCGGTGCGCGAAATGAAGCAGCTCATCAACTGAAGCGATCGGCTTGGGGCGAGTGGCTTCTCCGGGTAATAATATACGTGACTCAGTAAGTCGCGCATGAAAAAGGCCACGGTGAAGTGGCCTAACTGGCGGGGAAGGAGTCGGACCTTCGCTCTCAGATTGCTGCCTGAATACCCAGTTATGCGATAAGGAAAAGTCTGATGTGCTGCCGTTACACTACCCGCCAAAGTTGGTCCTGATTATACCCTGGAATCGATCGATTGTAAATTTGGCATTGGGCACCCAGGGGCCTCGCTACTCCTCCTCGCTCCGCGCTCCCTCTGTTTCGAGGTCATCGCTTAGGTCATCCTCGAAGGTGACGTTGATTACAGGCTCGACCAGAAATGACCCTCGTTGTGCACCGTCTGGGATGCCATGCGAGTCGCCCGGCTCGGCTACTTTGATTCCAGTCTCCCCGCCCGCAGGGATTTGTTCTTCTTCGGCTTTCTGACTCCCATTGCCTTTGCTTTGGCCATCGCCTCCGCTTTGGGGATTGCCAAGAGCTTCCGTGTCAGCGACTGCATCTTCTGGAGCGGCGTTTCCGCCTTTGCCTTCGACTGGTTCTGCGGGGTCGGCATTTTCGGCCTCTTTTAATGTTTCAAAAAGATCTGGCTGGCGAGGCTCCGGAGCCGGAGGTTCGCAAATCGTGACGCGAGGATTGCCGTATCTTCCGCTCAGCGGAATTAGATGCTCATGGTCATACGTGTAGAGCGTGGCAATTCCAAATTTCATCGCAGTCGCTAAATGAATCGCATCTGTCGGCGGAATGCCTGTATCCCACACCAGTCGCCTAGCTAATTCAGCAATGCTTCGGTCAACCCCGCGAACCTCAACCCAATGCTCGCGAAACATATGTTCAATGTCACGTTCGTCCTTAATAGATAGCTGTCCGATAGATCCGTGTGGGCTCGTTACTTCAGCAATAGTTATTGTCGACGTGACTACCAGCAGTGCGCGCTCGTCGGCGCGGCGAATGATGTCGCCAATGGCGGCGACCCTGTCGGGTCGCTCATGTTCGGAGCCGCGCTAGCCAGTCGATGAAAGCGCACGAGTCGACATATCTGGGCTCGCGCTCAGGTTTCATCCCGCCGTCTCCGCACGAATTCAGCGGAGTCCATTCCACCCGTCAGGTCTATCTTTGATGGCCCATGCGACGTACTGCCACCCGCTGATGGCAAAAACTCATAGGCATGCACTATGATGTTTAGTGGTCTGTCCTTCCGAAACAAAACTCGACCGCTCATGGATACGCGCCGGTTCATGTTGTCTTCGGAAAATAGGCTGTGGAAGATATCATCCGAAACCTTGCATTCAATCCGGTCGTCCGTAAGGCGGTCATAGATAAAGACCTTAGCGCCTCCGTCGACCGAAAGAGTGCGCAGCTCCCCCTCGATCGACGTCACCTCCGAATAGTCTGGGCTTTCTTTCAGGTAAAGCTTCTTGAATGTCGACTGCACGCGCTTCAGGTCAGGCTTTACCGGATTCCTGCCCGGCTTGGACAGCTCAATCTCGGCGACACCATCATTAAGGACGTTCACCATCTTGCGGGCGTTGCGGACGGCTCCCGGAGGAATGCGAAGCGGCGGCCTACGCCCCTCCGTCAAAGTCTGGAAAAGATCGAGATAGAGACCGACAGCGTCCTCGATTTGGTCGCGCTGGTCATCAGTTCCCCCGATGCCCAGGAGCATCGGGCTGCGAAAACTCAGCTGCTCAATCGACCAATCGATCGGCTTGGCCGGTTCGAGCTTGCGAAGTATCCGGAACGTGTTGCTGACGACATTCAGGAACGATTTGTACAGCAACCGATCCGGCTCGCGACCGGATACCTTGATTCTAAGGTGTTCGCTGCTTTCCATCGTTGCCGCCTAGTTTAGCAATGCGCTTCCCGCGTCGCTGTCGCTTGCTGCGTCCAATTCGACCTCGCCAATGAGTCGCTTGTAGGTCAGGCGCTTGCCCGCGATCGATTTTACCACGCGAGAGAAGCGGGCGGCATCGGTCGTTTTGCGATTATTGAAGCGGAAGGTTTCGGCGTCCAGATAGCGGAAAAGGTGAAAAGGCTCGATAGAAACGTGTGTTCCTTTGATGCACCGCTTGAAAAGGGCCCAGAAATTTTCGAGCCCGTTCGTGTGGACGTTCCCGCGGACGTAGCACTCGGCGTGATCGACGACCTGATGCACGTAATCGGGATCAAGCCCAGCATAGGAAGCCAGCGCATCGGTCATCAATTCGGACTTCGGCTCAACGTGCTCACGCACATGAGGCTGAAGCGAGCGCCGCTTGGTGTTTTCCACGACGACCGTGCGGACTTCGCCGTGCCGTTCGAGAAGTCCCATCACGACGGCCTTACCGGCTATGCCAGTGCCCTTAGCCTTCCGCGCGCCCTTATGCATGTTGCGGGCCTTCCCGCCGATGAACGTCTCGTCGACCTCGACGGTGCCGCTGAGTTTGCGGAAGGTGCCGGTTTGCATCGCAAGGCGAATTCGGTTTTGCAGAAACCATCCGGTTTTTTGCGTCACGCCAAGATGCTTCGCCAACTCATACGAGCTAATCGAGTTTTTGGAGTTGGCCTCAAGCCAAATCGCAATCAGAATTTTGTCGAGCGAGAGGGCGCTGTCCTCAAATACCGTCCCGACTTTGACGGAAAACTGTCGCTTGGCGTGCTTGCACTTGCACTCCCACAGACGACGGGTTTTGATGTACCGGACATCCTTCGATCCGCAAGTTGGGCACTCGGCTCCGCCCGGCCAGCGCAGATTTGACATGAACCCCAAGCAGACATCGGGGTCAGAGAAGTATCGAACGGCTTCGATCAGCGTAGTCGGGTCGCTTTGCTTGTTGCTCATGGCCTGATTCTAGTCGAATCGGCCTACTGAGTCAAGTATGTTATTGCCCTTCTCCGGGCCCCGGCCGCGCCGCGGCTCAGAACTGCGTCTCGTCGAACACTTCCTGCCCGGCGCGCGTGCCCAGCGCGGTGAACGTCGTGAAATCGATGTCGTAGTTCAAGAATTGCACCGACCCGTCGACGAAGGCAAATTGGGCTCCGCCGGGGTGGTAGCTCCAGTAGTGTTCGACGTCAGTATCGGCCGGTGATTTCGAGTTGCCGGGCGCCAGTCCGTTCTGGGTTGGCAGCACGGCGTCGCCCGTGCTGTCCTGGATGCCGGGATCGCCGGTTCCCCAGACCAGCCAGCCCCAGTACTGATCGTCGGGAATGCCCCGCTCGCCGAGCAGCAGCGTTTTCGAGAGTCCGTCGGTGATGAGCTTGAAGCGGACGAACCCGCCCATGAATAGCACGCCGTCGTACGGAGCGGCCGGTCCGCCGCCGGGGTTGGGATAGGGCCGGGTGCCTTCGTTGCCAAAATAATTCGAGAGCGCGAAAGTGCCGTTATAGAGCTGGAACGCGTTCTGGTCGCTCGGGCAAAAGGCCGAGTTGACCATCAACCCGTCGAAGTTTCCGGCGCCGTGACATACAGCTGGTAGTTGGCCCCCTCTTCGAGAAAGGGGAACAGAAACGGCCGCCAGAGCCAGAAATCGACCGTGCTGCCCAGCGGCAAACGCATGTGGGCGTCGTGATACATTTGCGTGGCCAGGGCCCATTGCTTGACATTGTTGCCGCAATGCATTCGCCGGGCGGATTCACGCGCGGCCTGAATGGCCGGCAGCAGCAGCGCGACCAGCAGGCCGATGATCGCGATCACCACCAGCAATTCCACGAGCGTAAAGGCCCGCCGGCCGTAGCGAGGGGGGACGCAGTCGACAGGCGGAGATGGCCCCACGGATGGGAGGTGTGCTTGCGCCGCCTGCTTCAGCACGGATCGGGCCCTCGGCGATCAGTAGGTGGTCTGGTCCAGCACTTCTCCGCCGGCGCGCGTGGAGAGCGAACTGAAAACGTTGGCATCCACCGCGTAGTCGATGAAGTGCACCGAAGCATCGACGAAGAGGAATTGGCAACCCCCGGAGTGGTAGCTCCAGTAGTGGTAGTCGTCCGTGTCGCCGACCGACGAGCCCTGGGCGTAGCCGAAACTCGTCAAAATCGCGTCGCCGGTCGAATCGCCGTTGCCGTATCCGCAGACGGTCCAGCCCCAGTATTGATCGTTGGGCGTGCCGCGCTCGCCGGCCAGCAGCGTGGTGGCCGTGCCGTCGGAAACGTCCTTGAAGCGCACGTTGCTGCCGTAAAACAGCACTCCGTTGTAAAGCGACGGGACGGCGCTCGCGGGCTGATAGTTCCCTTCGTTGCCGAAGTAGTTCGACACCGCGTAGGGCCCGGTACCATCCAGGTAGATCTGCAGCGAATTGACGTCGCTCGGACAGACCGCGGTCATGACGAACTTGTTGCACGCCGTGCCGACATAGTTGTTCGCGGCCTGGTTCGAATTGTAGCTGAAGCAATTCCCGGGGTACGTGTAGTCGATCAGGCTGTAGACCGTGTTCTCTTCGATGAATGGCAACAGCGGCGCGCGCCACAGCCAATAGGTGTTCGGCACGGCACCCATCGGCATGACTTTGTTGACGTCGTGATAGTTCTGGATCGCCAGGCCCCACTGCTTGAGATTGTTGCCGCATTGCAGGCGCCGGGCCGACTCGCGGGCGGCTTGAATGGCGGGCAACAGCAGGGCGATCAAGAGTCCGACAATGGCAATGACGACCAGCAGCTCGACGAGCGTAAACCCGCGCCGCTTGGCAACGCCCATGAGATGGCCCTTGTCCCGGTTACGGTCTGCCGCCGCTGCGGTCCGCGCCTCACAAAGCCGCGCCGGCGCCCTGGCTTGGGGTTCCAGATCGCTGGGGATGCGAACTCGAACCACAAAAACGCAGCGGGCAAACAGACGAAAATCACCGCCCGGATTTCCGATCCTGACAAATCTACCATCCGCGCCGAAAATAAAGCAAGAAAAATTGGGCGCCTGCCGCGGCCGGTCCGACCGCCCGGCGTGACTTTGCCGCCTGGAGCGTCCGCGGCGCACTGCTCGGTTTGCCCGGTGCGCGGTGGTTTCGGCCGCCGGTCCGCAATTTCGTCCCCCCCGGTTGGAGAAAATGACCTGCCATCAGTACCAGGGCTGGTCCACGGGCTCCTGGCCGGCCCGCGTGCCGAACGCCTTGAAGACGTTGAAATCGATCACATAGGGTAGAAACTGCACCGAGCCGTCGGTGAGGGCGAACTGGCCGCCGCCGGGATGATAGCTCCAGTAGTGGTTGATGTCGTTGTCTGTGGCGGAGGTCCCCGGAAAGAAGCCGTTCTGTGTAATCATTACGCCGTCTCCGGTGCCAAGTCCGTCGTAGCCGGCGCCACAAATGCTCCAGCCCCAATTCAAGTCGTCGGCGATGCCGCGCTCTCCGGTCAGCAGAGTGTTCGACAAGCCGTCGCGAATGTCGGCCATGCGCACGGCGCTGCCCCAAAACAGCACGCCGTCGAAGGGCCCGGACTGGCCCGGTGCCGAAGTGCCCGAGTTGCCCAGGTAGCTCGAGGGCGAATTCGCCCGGTAGTAAGGATTGGCCGTCCAGAGTTGGAATCCGTCCTGATCGCTCGAACAGAAGGCGGCGTTAATCAGTTGGGCGGCCGGATTGCCCGCGTCCGTCCCGGCCGCAACGCAGTCGGAGCAATCGCCGGGGCAGGACCAGGGAATCAGGTTATAGACCGCTTGCTCTTCCACCCAGGGCAGCAGCGCGGCTTTCCAGAGCCAACCGACCGGGTTGGGCATGTCTCCCATCGGCAAGACTTTGTTCGTGTCATGGTATCCCTGCGCCGCCAGGGCCCACTGCTTGAGATTGTTGCTGCAGGAGATGCGCCGGCCAGCCTCGCGCGCGGCTTGCACGGCGGGCAGCAGCACCGCGATCAGAATGCCGATGATCGCGATCACCACCAGCAGCTCGATGAGCGTAAAGGCGTGCCGTGGAACTCGCATCGCTGGGGACCCTCGGTCGTCAAGGAGCCTCTCGGATGGACAACACGCGCCAAACGGCAATTCACAAATCGAAGTTCATTTGGGCAACCTTCTCGGGCGGAATTTCGATCTGCTTTTCTTTCTTGGGCAGATACCAGGAGCGAGTCTTCGTGCCCGGCGGACCGGGCATCGGCTTGACGCGAACGGGCCTGGTTCCGGCGGGCGCCGCCGGGTCGGCAGGTTGCGGCTCGAGCAGCGATATCACCGCCAGGCATTTGCCCGACACCGGTCCCGTCTCGGCCGTGAACTCGTACTTTCCGGACTTGATCGCCGTGACGGCCGAGGGCCCGCGGTTGCCCGGCGCCGGCACGATCGTGAGCGTGCCGTTGACGTCGACCGGGTTGCCGATTTCGGGCGTCGTGACATTGCCCGTCAGCGCGACCCGACCCCAAGGATCGGGCTTCGAGCAACCGGCCAGCAGGCAAACCACTGCCACCGCCAGCCGGCAGCGGCGCATCGCAACGCGAACGACCATCGAACTGGCTCCGAGTCCCTACGTAGCAGTCCGCTAACGCACGCTTTTTGCAACGGGCTTCAAGCGGCGCCGGCAAGCCCTCGGTCCCGGACCACGGCTCCCGATCGATCCGCCGCTTTGCCTCACGCCACGCTGCAAGGGCCCGCAGAGTGCCCCACTCGGGGCAAGGGCCTGACGATTGATGGCAGACTCTACCCAGCGTTAGCGGCCCTGTCAATCAAGCCCGCGCCGGCCACAGCAAAGCCCGGCGGTAAAGCCCGGCGGTATGGTGCTGCGCCCGGCGCATTCTGGCCGAGCCCGCACACCGGCCGCCTTGGACTGCGGCCGCCGATGCTTTAGAATTCGTGCTCATTCCCCAGCCGGGAGCAGGAGCAAGCCAGTTGGCGGCCAACCAGCGGATTCACATTATCGGCATCGGCGACGACGGCCTGGACGGGCTGACGGGCGCCGGTCGGCAGCTGATCGAAAACGCCGATTTGCTGATCGGCACCGAGCCGACATTGGCCCGCGTGCCCGCGGGCCGGGCCCAGCGCCTGGTCCTGTCGGCGAATCTGGATGAGGCCGTGGCCCGGCTGTCTGCCACCGGCGAGCGCCGGGCGGTGGTGCTGGCCTCGGGCGACCCGCTGTTCTACGGCGTGGCCCGGTACCTTTGCGACAAGCTCGGCAAGGACCGCTTCGAGGTCGTGCCGCACGTCAGCAGCATGCAGTTGGCATTCGCCCGGGTCAAAGAAAGCTGGGAAGACGCATACCTGACGAATCTGGCCCACCACGCGCTCGATCAGGTGCTGGAGCGGATTCGCGGGGCCACGAAGGTCGGCCTGTTCACCAGCGAGCAGCATCCGCCGTCGGCTGTGGCGGCGGCGCTGTTGGATCGGCGAATCGATTATTTCTCGGCCTACGTTTGCGAAAACCTGGGCTCGCCCGACGAGCGAGTCACCCAAGGCGAGCTGGCCGAGATCGCGGCCGACGATTTTGCGCCGCTCAACGTGATGATCCTGATCCGCAAGCCGAACGTGCCCGACCGGCCCAGCGAGTCGATCGGCCGGCGGCTGTTCGGCAATCCGGACGAGGCGTTCCTGCAATCCAAGCCCAAGCAGGGCCTGCTGACTCCGGCGGAAGTGCGGGCGATGGCTCTGGCCCAAATGGACCTGGGGCCCTCGAGCACCGTGTGGGATATCGGCGCCGGCAGCGGATCGGTGTCGATCGAGGCAGCCCAGATCGCCGCCGCCGGCAAGACGTTCGCAATCGAAATGGACGCCGACGATCACGCCCTGATCCAGGCCAACGCCCAACGGTTCGGCGTGCGCAACCTGGTGCCGGTGCTGGGCCGGGCCCCCGACGCCTGGGCCGCCCTGCCCGACCCGGACGCAGTCTTTGTCGGCGGCACGGGGCGCGAGGTCAGCCATATTGCCGAGTTGGCCTGGCAGCGCCTGCGCCCGGGTGGCCGGCTGGTGGCCCACGTGGCCAGCCTGGAAAGCTTCACCGGCGTTCACGAGGCACTGCGCCGGCAGGTCGATCACGTGAAAATCTGGATGATCAATTTGGCCCGGGGCACGTATCAGCTCGAACGCATGCGCTTCGAGGCGCTGAATCCCACGTTTCTGCTGGCGGCCGAAAAACCACCCGCCCGCCCCAACGCCGGCCCATGACCACCGCACAGGGCGGACGCACGCCGATGAGCGATATTTCGCAGCTGGACGTCGTCGCCGTCGGCGCCCATCCCGACGACGTGGAAATCGCTTGCGGCGGCACGCTGGCCAAATTGGTCCGGCAGGGCTATCGCGTCGGCATCATCGATTTGACCGACGGCGAGCCGACCCCCGCTTCGCCCGGCCCGGAAGTCCGTCTGGAAGAAGCCCGCCGGGCTGCGGCAGCCTTGGGCATTCATGTCCGCGTGAACCTGGATTTGCCGAACCGGCGACTGTTCGACACCTTCGAGGCGCGCGTGGCGCTTGGCAAAGAGCTGCGCCGGTATCGGCCCAAGCTGGTGCTGGGCTTCGGCGAAAAAACTCCGCTGGCCTCGCCCGATCATTGGCAGGCCATGCAGATCACCGACGCCGCCGTGTTTTACTCGCGGCTGACCAAGTGGGACGAGTATTTCGATCACCTGCCGGTGCACACCGTTTCGGCCCAGCTGTATTACTCGCTCGCGTTCTCGTCGCTCGAATTGCCGCCCGCCGCGGGGCACCTGGTTGTCGACATCGGCGAGACGCTCGAGGCCAAGCTCGCCGCCATCCGCTGCTATGCCACCCAGTTTCCCCCGGCCAAGGAGCACGTGTTCGATCGCGTCCGGGCCGTCGCGCTGCATCAGGGCACCTCGGCCGGCTACTCGGCCGGCGAGCTGTTCGCCAGCCCGCGCACGCTGGGTACGCGTGACCTGATGCACTTTATGTTCGGAATGACCCCGGCCGACGAACCGCGCAAGCCGGACGTGCGGTAGGCCGGCGCAGGAGCCTGCGATGCGCAATGGCTGGTCTGGCGCCCGTCCGGTTGAAATCCTGGCTGGAACATTGCCGCGCGCCGGTTTTCGCACGCATCTTGCCGGGCCAGCAGCGGCGCTTGTGGCCGCGGTTTTCTGCGCGTCCACCGGGTGTGGCAGACGCGAAGCATCCCCTCCCCCGCGATCGGTCGCGGTCGATCCTGGCGACGAGATTTCCGGGCCACGTGTCTCGGACCCGCCCGAGTTCGTCTTGACCGCCGCGGAACTGAGTGCCGATTTTGAAGCCGACCCGGACGGAGCGAAAGCCAAGTACTTCGAAAAAGTCGTCGAGATCACGGGACTGATCACGGATCGCGACGACAACCTGGGCACCCCGACGGTCTCACTGGCGGGCATTCCCATTTCAGGACCGCCTCGATCCTTCGACGAGACGCCGACGGTGCTGTGCGTGTTCGATCAGCCGGTCAGGCAGCTGCAAGACTTGACGCTGGGCCAAGAGGCGGTCGTGAAAGGCGTTTGTCGGGGCAGGCCTTTTATGCACTGGGTCGGGATTCACCAGTCGCGAATCGTCCGGTTGGGCAAGCCGGTTCCAGCGACGGTCGTATCGGCCGAGGAGTTGACGGCCGCATACCGCGCCGATTTTTCGTCCACAAACGAGAAGTACTGCAATAAGGAGCTCACCGTCGACGGCACGATCGCCGAATTGTTGCGGGAGGACGAGTCGGATCCGGCGCTCGTCACCGGCTTCCGGCTGGCGGGCTGCTTCGAAAATGAGCCGCAACCGCTGCGAGTTCGCTGCTTGTTCGCCCTGGTTCATCGGCCGGACCTGGTCAATTTGCGCGTGGGGCAAAACGTGAGGGTCCGCGGCCAGGGCCATAATTTCAGCGAAGCCAGCCTGTCGGACGACCGGGGGGTCGTGATCGCCCTGTGCGTGCTGCGTCCGCGCGGTCCGGCGGGCCAACCGCCGCGCGCCGGCGAACCGTAATTGAAATAGGGCCTCGGCCATCACGGGCCGGTTTGCTGCCGCAGGGCTTCGAGCACCCGCTCGAGATCGGCCGGGATTGGGGCGACGAACTCCATCTCGGCGCCGGTCGTGGGCAGCCGGATCTTCAATCGCCGGGCATGCAGAGCCTGACGCTCGAGCAAGACCTCGGTGTCGGCCGGCTGGCCCAAGATTTCGCCCCGCGTAATTTGCGAGCGGCCGCCGTACAGGCGATCGCACAGCACGGGACAGCCGATGTGCCCCAGGTGCAGCCGGATCTGATGTGTGCGTCCCGTCTTGGGCTGCACCTTCAGAGCGGCAAAGCCCGCGAACCGCTCGACCACTTCGTAAGACGTCTGCGCTTCGCGGCTGGCCGGATGATCGCGGCGGATGGCCATTTTCTCGCGATGGTAGGGATGCGGCCCGATCGGCTCGGTGATCGTGTCCCGGGTCCAGCGCGGCACGCCGGCCACGATGGCAAAATATTCTTTTTCGGTCGTCCGCTGCTCGAATTGCTTGGCCAGCTGCAGGTGCGCCCGGTCGTTCTTGGCCACGACCAGCACGCCGCTGGTGTCGCGGTCCAGCCGATGCACGATGCCCGGCCGCACCGCCCCGCCGGCCGTGCTGAGCTGGTCGAAATGAAAGGCCAACGCGCTAGTCAGCGTGCCCGACCAATGTCCCCGCGCCGGATGCACGACCATGCCCGGGGGCTTGTCGATCACCGCAATCTGCTCGTCCTCGTAGAGCACGCAGAGCGGAATGTCTTCGGGGATCGGGCCCTCGCGCGGCAGCTCGGGCAGCCGGATGCGAATCCGCTCGCCGGGGCGGAGCCGGTGCGCGGCCTTGGTGCGCTTGCCTTCCACCTGGACGTGCGCCGCGTTGATCACCTTGCGCAGGTGAACGCGGCTATAGGCCGGAAACTGCGTGGCCAGAAAGACGTCCAGCCGGACCCCCTCCTGATCGGCGGGCACGACCAACTCGGTCGGCTCGGACGAGAGCTCGTCGGCGGACATGGCGTTTCTTCTTGCCGCCCGGCGAGAACAGGTGCGCGTGGGGAAGCGGAAATCTCGATCGGCGCCGCGCTCGGCTGTCGCGCTACGAATTACTTCGACGCCGGTTGCTTGTCGGTCGGGGTCGAGTCGACAGGCGAACCGTCACCGCTGGCCCCCTCAAGCGGAGCCGATTCTTCCGCCGGAGTCTTGTCGTCGGGCGGCGCTTGGCCATCGTCAGGCAACGCGGGGCCGTCGTGCTTGTGGTCGTCCGGGAAGGGCGACTTGCCGTGCGGGTTGAGCGTGTTCAGGTCGAAGTCCGGCTTTTCGCCCGGCTTGCCCGGTTGGTCAAGCATCGACTTGCCCGGATTCTGTTTCCGGAACCAATCGTAGAACTCTTTAGTGTCGCTGTTGTCGAGGTCCTTGATCCGGGCCTGGGCCACCTCCGCCAGGGCATTGGTGGGCCACCTGCTCACGATGGCCGAGTACGATTCCCGGGCTTCTTTCAGCTGGCCCAACCCCTCCTGGGCCCGGGCCTGTCCGTAGGTGGCGCGGACCAATACCGCCGATTCCGTGGCTTCCTTGAGCACGGTGCCGTATTCTTCGACGGCCGAGTTAAGCTTGTCGAGCGCCCGCGGCCGATCGCGAAAGAGCAAATTCGAGCCTTCGTCCAGGTTCATGTCGCCGACGATCGTGCGGGCCCACCAGGCGGCCGGCGTGCCGGGATACTTGTCGGCCACGTCGTCGAACTTCTCGCGGTTCATCTGGTTGAACGCCTGGAAGTATTCGTCCCAGGCGACTTGAGCCTTGTCCGCCGAGTGCCGACTGACAAAGGCATAGGCGAACGCCAGCACCACGGCGGCGATCAGCAGCCCGGCCGCGGTGCGCAGGTAAGGTTTGGCCGAATCGACCCAATGGGCCAGCGAATCGGCCAACTCGTTGGTTTCCAGCTGGTGTCGTCGCTCGGTTTTCATACGATCCGTCGCTCGAGCTTGCCGGGGGTGGAACGGTCCGATTTGGCCGACGGCAAGTTCGGCAAAATGCGGCCAAACCGCGAGTATAGGAGTTCTGGCGCAAAACGGTCAAGGTCGCGGGCCAGGCGAAGGCGGTCGCGCTATCGGGCGTGCGATCGAAGTGGCGTCCGCCATTGTTTGTGCTGGCTCGATACTCCGACGCACACGCGCTCCCGACGCCAAGCCTCAATCCAAGAAACAATGGTCATTTCTTGGGGGGTACCTAATTGACAAGCATCTTCCCGCCGTGCATAGTCGAGTCGAATTCGGCGGTTTCTGGATTACTGCCGGCTCGCTCATCCTGGTGGTGGGCGGCCGGGACAACAGAACTTGGTGCCTTCCGAATGACCGTTGAGTGCAACGGCAGCTCGAGGTGAGTGGCCCTTGCGGTGACGGCCGCAAAATTGGCGAAAAGAGTTCGCCGACAAGATCCGAGTTGGCAAGAGCCGACGAGTGAAGGATCTCCCAAACAACTGCCGGTAGGAAATTAATGGACCGGCCACAGTGCGGTGGAACTCTGCCGGAAAGTAAGTAAACTAAAAATCTCTATAATGTCATTTTTAATGTAGATTCCGACCTCTAAGATGCGGCACGTAAACTGCTTAGATTCGCGATTTCGGATCCATCGATCCTCAGTCCTTACCGTCGTCAATACTTCTTCCCGGCCCCTGTGGGGCGTGATTTAGCTGCCCCCCCGGGGCGTGAACTTGGAAAGGTCCATCATGAACGCCAACATTCGTCGCCAGTTGATCGTCGTTGCGGCCGCTTCGCTCTCTATGATTTGTGCCTCAATTGCCTCGGCCAACCCGTTCGCCACGGGCATCGGCGTGCAGTTCGCCGCCGGCGGAACCCCATTGACCTCCGGGCAATCCGCGGGCGTCGTTAGTCAGTCGAACTTCAACTCGCTCGCCGGCCTGAATTTTTCAAGCCAATCGCTCAACGACAGCAACGGCAACGGGACCACGGCGACGCTGACCGGCGGCACCGGCACCAACTACAGCAACGGCGGGCCGAACTCCAACACCGATCAAATTCTCAATAGCGGCCTGCTCAACGGCAGCAACGCGCCCTACACCTTCACCGTCAACAACGTGCCGTACGCGTCCTACAGCCTGATTGTGTACGAGTTGGACAACAGCCCCCGCACCGAAGGAACTGTTCTCGGCACCGGAACGCCGATCGGAAACCCCGGTGCTGTGTATCTCGAATCACCGGCCCCGTACCCCGGCAGCCCCAGCTACACCTACGTCAAGGGGATGAGCAACGATCCGACGAATCCGACCAACAACGGTAATTACGTAGAGTTCACGAACCTGCACGGCAGCACCCTCAATTTCACGATTGCGATTCCGGCAAACGGGCCCGGCGATGGCAATGCGAACGTCTTCATCAACGGCTTCCAGATCATCAACAACACGCCGGAACCGTCGACGTTCATCCTGGGCGGGATTGGCCTGGCCGGGTTGTTCGCAGTCGCCCGCCGTCGCAAGAACTAGTCGACACCGAACCGGGAAGATTGTAAAAACCGCCCGTCGCTTAAGCGCCGGGCGGTTTTTTTTTGCGCCCACCCAATGCCAGGCATCCATGCTCGTTTATGTTTGCAGGCGAACCTGGGGGGGGGCTAGAATAAAGCTGTTGGCCGGCAATTGGGCCGCATTTCGATCCCCAGGAGAGACGACGATGCTCCGTGCTGGATGGGCCGCAACCGTTGGCCTCCGCGAATCGGTGCTTTGCCGCGGCCTGTTCCTGCTGCTCACGTACTGGGCGATCTGTCCGGCCGGGATCGGAACGCTCGGGGCGGCCGAGCCGGCAATCGAATTCAATCGCGATATCCGCCCGATCCTGTCGGAAAATTGCTTCGCCTGCCACGGCCCCGACGCCCGCAAGCGCGAGGCGGGCTTGCGGCTCGATCGGCCTGCCGAGGCGACGTCGACGTTGGGTTCCGGCAAAATCGCCATCGTGGCCGGCAAGCCCGAGGCCAGCGAGCTCGTGCGCCGGATCACGACCAAAGACGACGACGAGCGGATGCCGCCCGCCGACTCAAACAAACAACTTTCGCCCGAGCAGATCGAGGTCTTGCGGCGCTGGGTGGCCGGCGGCGGCCAGTACGAGGGGCATTGGTCGTTCCTGCCGCTCGACCGGCGAGCTCCGCCTGCCGCCACCGCGATCAAAAACCCGCTCGACCGCTTCATTCTCGCCGAGTTGTCCGCGCGGGGACTGGCTGCATCGCCGCCGGCCGACCCGGTCTCGCTGGCCCGGCGCGTGGCCTTCGACCTGACCGGATTGCCTCCCACGCCCGAGCAGGTCGCCCGGTTCGCGGCCAATCCGAGCGACGCGGCCTACGAGCAGTTGGTCGACGAGCTGTTGGCTTCGCCCCGCTATGGCGAGCGGATGGCCATGTGGTGGCTGGACCTGGTGCGTTATGCCGACAGCGTGGGCTATCACGGCGATCAACCGGTTAGCGTGTTTCCGTTTCGCGAATATGTGATCCGTGCGCTGAACGAAAACAAACGCTTCGACCAATTCACCATCGAGCAATTGGGGGGCGACCTGCTGCCCGAGCCCACCCTGGAGAACAAGATCGCCGCGGGCTACAACCGCCTGGGCATGATGAGCGAAGAGGGGGGCGTGCAGCCCAAGGAGTACCTGGCCAAGTACATTGCCGAGCGGGTGCGCAACTCCACCGGGACCTGGCTGGGCCTGACGCTGGGCTGCGCCGAGTGTCACGACCACAAGTTCGACCCGCTGACGACGAAGGACTTCTACCGGTTCGAGGCGATCTTCGCCGACATCCAGGAAAAGGGGCTCTACGGCGGCGACGATTTCAGCCCTTCGCTGCCGATTCCTACGCCCGCCCAGGCCGCCGAAATGGCGCGGCTCGACGGCGAGATCGCGGCCCTTGACGCCGCGCTGAACCAGTCCTCGCCGGAAATCGAGCAGGCGCAAGCCGAGTGGGAACGCGGTTTGGCAATCGGCGGCGACCAATGGACGGTGCTGGTGCCGACGAGCGCGAGCTCGCGCGAGGGGGCCACGCTGCGGACCCTCGAAGATCAATCGCTGCTGGCCGGCGACAAGAAAGTCGGCACCGAAAGCTATACGGTCGTCGCCGAAACCAATCTGACCGGCATCACCGGAATTCGCCTGGAAGTGCTGCCCGACGCGAGCTTGCCCGCCTCGGGGCCGGGGCGGGCCAGCAACGGCAATTTCGTCCTGTCGGAGCTGCGGCTTTCGGTGGCTTCGAAGAGCGATCCGCTCGAACCGGCCCAGGCCGTGGCGCTCGAGAATGCTTCGGCCGATCATCAGCAAAACGGCCAGGCCGTGGCCGCCGTGATCGACAACAATCCGGGCACCGGTTGGGCCATCCTGCCCGAGGCCGGCAAGCCGCACAAAGCCATCTTCGAAACCAAATCGCCCGTCGGCGCGGCCGGCGGTTCGACGCTCACTTTCACGCTCGAACAGAACTACGGCGATAACCACGCCCTGGGCCGCTTCCGGCTGGCCGCGACCACCGCCCCCAAGCCGCTGCGCGTGAATCCGGGCCTGCCGGCGGAGATCGTGGCCATTCTGGCCGTCGATCCGGCGCAGCGCAATGCCGACCAGAAAGCTGGGCTCGCGCGTCATTACCGGAGCGTCGCGCCGCTCCTGGAGCCGGTGCGGCAAAAGCTCGCCGCGACGCGCAAAGCGCGCGAAGAACTCGGCAAGCAAGTTCCCACGTCGCTGGCCACCGTGGCTGTCGCGCCGCGGATGATTCGCGTCTTGCCGCGCGGCAACTGGATGGACGACTCCGGCGAGGAAGTGCAAAGCGGCGTGCCCGCCTTTTTGCCCCAGCCGGCGGCGAAAGAGGGCCGCTTCACGCGGCTCGACCTGGCCCGCTGGCTGGTGTCGGCGGACAATCCGTTGACGGCCCGGGTGCTGGCCAATCGCTTGTGGAAGATCTGCTTCGGGGCGGGCCTGTCCAGCAAGCTCGACGATCTGGGCGCCCAGGGCCAATGGCCCACCAATCCTCGCCTGCTCGACTTTCTGGCCGCCGACCTGGTCGACAACGGTTGGGATCTGAAGCGCACGCTGAAGCAGCTGGTCATGTCGGGCACCTATCGGCAGTCGTCGCTGGTGACGCCCCTGTCGAAGGAAAAGGATCCTTACAATCGCTACCTGGCCCGGCAGTCGCGCTTCCGGCTCGATGCCGAGATGGTTCGCGACAACGCGCTCTGGATCAGCGGGCTGCTGGTCGAGCGGATCGGCGGTCCCAGCGTCAAGCCATATCAGCCGCCGCGCTACTGGGCCTATCTGAATTTCCCGGAGCGCGAATGGCAAAACGGCAGCGGCGACGAATTGTATCGCCGCGGTTTGTACACCCACTGGCAGCGGCAATATTTGCACCCCAGCTTGCTGGCCTTCGACGCGCCCAGCCGCGAGGAATGCACGGCCGACCGCCCCCGTTCGAACACGCCGCTGCAATCGTTGGTGCTGCTTAACGATCCCACGTTCGTCGAAGCGGCCCGCGTGTTTGCCGAATTGGTCGTGCGCCAGGGCGGCTCGTCGCCGGCGGAGCGATTCGACTATGCCCTGCGCCGGGCCTTGTCGCGGGGCGTGCGCCCGACCGAGGCCGAAACGCTGCAGGAGCTGCTCGATCGACAGTTGGAGTTCTACCGGCAGAATCCGGCCGCGGCCGGCGAACTGCTCTCCGTGGGCGCCCGGCCCCGGGCCTCGGATCTCGATCCGGTCGAACTGGCCGCCTGGACCGGCGTCACCCGGGCGATCCTGAATTTGCACGCCACGGTCACGCGCAATTGAACCGCAAACTTTGGAACCGACCAGCATGTCGCACAACTTCCAGTCCGCCGACGCCTTGACGCGTCGCACGCTTTTGGGACGCGGAGCCCGGGCTTTGGGCCCGCTCGCGCTTTCGGCCCTGCTCGGCCCCGGCGGCTTCGCCCGCGCGGCGGCAACCGACGCAGGGCAGGGCGGAGCGGCGCCGGGCCGCTGGACGGGCGTAGTCACCCCGCGGCACTTTCCGCCCCGGGCCAAGCGCGTGATTTGGCTCTACATGGCCGGCGGCATGTCGCACCTGGAAACGTTCGACCACAAGCCCAAGCTGGCCGAAATGCACGGCCAGCCGATGCCCGAGTCGATCACCATGGGCCAGCAGATCGCCCAGCTGCAGGGGCAAAAGCTGAATTGCTTCGGCCCGCAGCACGAGTTCAAGAAGTACGGCAAGAGTGGCCAGGAAATCAGCAGCATCTTTCCGCTGCTGGGCGAACAGGTGGCCGACGAGATGTGCATCGTCCGCTCTTTGCACACCGAAGCCATCAATCACGATCCGGCCCACACGTTCATGAACACCGGCTCGATGATCTCGGGCCGTCCGGCCGCCGGCAGCTGGCTGCTGTACGGACTGGGGAGCGAGACGGAAGAGCTGCCCGGCTTTGTCGTGATGGTGTCGACCGGCAAGTTCGGCCAGCGGCAGCCGATCGCCGCCCGGCAGTGGCATTCCGGTTTTCTGCCCAGCCGGTTCCAGGGTGTCGAGTTCCGCAGCACGGGCGATCCGGTTTTGTACGTGGGCAACCCGAAAGGGGTCGACGTGGCCCGGCAGCGCGACGTGGTCGACGCCGTGCAGAAGCTCAACCGGATCGAGAACGAAGCGGTCGACGATCCGGAGATTGCCACCCGGATCAGCCAGTATGAAATGGCCTTTCGCATGCAATCGAGCGTGCCCGGCTTGATGGACATCCACGACGAGCCGCAGCACGTGCTCGACCTGTACGGCACCAAGGGGGGCGACGGCACGTTCGCCAGCAATTGCCTGCTCGCCAGGCGGCTGGCCGAGCGCGGCGTGCGCTTCATCCAGCTCTACCATCGCGACTGGGATCATCACGGCTCGGTCAAGGCGCACTCAGCGGGCACCGCCGCCGAAGTCGATCGCGGGGCCGCCGCGCTGGTGAGCGACCTCAAGCAGCGGGGCATGCTCGACGACACGCTGATCGTCTTCGGCAGCGAGTTCGGTCGCACGCCAATGGCCCAGGGGGATGGCCGCGATCATCACATCGCCGGCTTCACGATGTGGTTTGCCGGCGGCGGCATCAAGCCGGGCTTCAGCTACGGCGCGACCGACGAGTTCGGCTATCGGGCCGTGGAAAACGTGGTTTCGGTCAACGACGTCCACGCCACGCTGCTGTACCAGCTGGGCATCGACCACTTGAAGCTGACCTATCGCTTCCAGGGGCGCGATTTCCGCCTGACCGACGTCAGCGGCGAAGTGGTCAAGGCGATTCTGGCGTAGGCCCCGCTCGTTTAGCTCGGCTCGGCCGCGGGTTCGGCGGCCAGCTCTTCGGCCTGGCTGTGCTGCTTGTGCAGCATGGCCAGCGAATCGGCCGTGTAGATCGCCACGGCCAGCCAGGCGCAGCCGAAAGCGGCCATCTGGATCAGCCGGAACGACTCGCCGAACAGCAGCACCGCCAGGATCAACTGGATCGTCGGCGCCAGGTACTGCAAAAAGCCGAGCGTGGTCATCCGCAGCCGCCGGGCCGCCGCGCCAAAACACAAGAGCGGCAGCGCTGTCACCGGGCCGCTCAGCGCCAGCAGCATGTCGGTCGTCAGGCCGAACTGGCCCCAGGCTCCCGTGGCCAGCAAGTGATCGTAGGCGATGTAGCCGACCGCCGCCGGCATCAAGAGCAGCGTCTCCATCGCCAGCGCCAAGAGGCCGTCGACCGGCAGCGTCTTGCGCACCAGTCCATACAGGGCAAACGTGCCGGCCAGTGACAGGGCAATCCAGGGCACGCCGCCGCCCAGCACGACCATGGCCACGACGCCGCAAGCCGCAATCGTGATGCCCACGAGCTGCAGCGGGCGCAAGCGTTCGCCGAGCACCAGGCAGCCCAACAGCACGTTCACCAGCGGCGTGACGAAGTAGCCCAGGCTGGCTTCGAGCACCTGCCCCGACGAGACCGCGTAGATGTACGTCAGCCAGTTGGCCGCGATCAGCAGGGTGCTGGCCGCCAGGCGGCGCATGAGATGCCCGTGACGCAAAAGCTCGACGAGCTCGCGCCCGCGGCCGGTCAGGGCCACCAGCGCCGCCAGCAGCAGGCAGGACCAGAACACGCGCTGGGCCAGCACCTCGCACGGGCCTACGTGGACGATGGTCTTGAAATACAGCGGGATCAAGCCCCACAGACCATACGCGGCAATGCCAAAGGCCAGCCCGCGGCGCGATTCAGGGGCGGTGGGGTTGGGCTCGGGCATGAGGGGGTCGGCTGGCCTGGGGCGGGATGGCTCGCGCAATCGTAGCAGACAGACAAGCGACCGGGGACAGTAGTTCGCCCCCAAAACCCAGCCTGTTCCCCCGCGACGGAAACGTACCGACAAAAAAACGGGCCGTCCCGGAGGACGACCCGTTTGTTCTTGTTGACCGTGCGCGGCGGCGGTTATGCCGCAGGTTTGCGCCGGGTAGCGCCGGCCGACGACCAGTCCGGCTGCGCCGAGGCCGGTCCAGACGAGCAGGCTCGACGGCTCGGGCGTGTCGTAGGCGCGGTATTGATAGCCCCAAGCCAGGCCCGCGTAGATCGTCACATTGTCGGTGATTCCGGCAGCCCCTGCACCGTTGTCCACGGCCAGAAAGACGTTAAAGGTGACGTTGGCGACGGGGTTGTTTTCGTATTCTTTTCCGGTGGCCGGATTCGTTTCCGGCGCGCGGGAACGTCAGCGAAATACGTCGGGCCGGCGGCCGAATAGGTGTTGTAAAACGGACTGGGCGGTGTTGGACCGCCGTCCAAGTGGATGCTCGATCCCGTGCCCGGTCCGCCGCCGTAGTAGGTTGAATTGACTTCTTGAATCCACTGCACGGCCTGGCCTTTGAGCGGATCGGTGGCTCCCGGGTTGAACGACAGAATCAATTGGCCGCCGCCGGCTTCGCCCGTGAGCTGGCCACCCCATTTGGTCCCACCTGGATCGGTGAACGTCGGTTGAGTCACGACCCAGGGGGCGTAGGTAGTGACTTTGAGATCCGGAAACACCAGGTTGTCCTGCGCCTGGGTGGCGTAGGTGAAGTTCCAGCCGTTGGCGTTGTTGAAGCCGGCGTTGTTGAGCGACGTGCCAATCAATGTCGCGCTCATCGTGATTTGTTGCGGGGCGTTGGCCTGCCCGGCGGGATTGTTGCTGTAGACCTGCGCGACGTTAGTGTCGTCGCCGCTAACCTTGGACACTGTCGAGCCGGTCAGACCGAGCGCTGCGTGGCTCGGCGCCACCAGAGTCGACCAGATAGCAACGAGCGCTGCCAGCATGACAGCCGCGTGGAGAAACCTTGCCCTGATCGCCGACGGCTCGACGATCGATCGCCCGGTGATCAGGAGCCCGCCCCGCTCCCGCACAGAAAGGATGGTCATAGAAAACTCCTTCTTTGCCGGTACATAACGGAACCACAGGATTTCTTGCGAACGCTACGCGAGATGAAGTTTCAGCGCCGGGGGACGGCAATGAAATCGCGCTTAGCATAGCAATTCGCGCGGCGAGCGCTAAGTCTCCGGCTGCGCAATATTGCGGAGTTTGCAGCGATCGCTCAGCGGGCGTCGTGCCGCAAGCGGCAACAACATTCGCCCCCGTGTTTTGAGATCATACGCAAGCACTTCATTAGCGTAGTGCGCAAACGGATGAGCAAACGATGCAGCGCCCCGTCGTCAGTCGAGCCGCGCGTCGACATGCGCTCGGCGGCGCGGCGATTCTTGCACATCGACGTCGAAGCTCAGCTGCCGACGCGCACCGAGGGCACGTGGCTGCCGCATGCGCTGGCCGGCTATTGTTGTGCCGGGCAACGGCCTTACAATGCGCCGATCACGTTTTGAGCGGAGTCTGCCCAGGCATAGGAAGCGAACATGAAGCTGGCTAAGTTTCGCAGCACCGGCGCCGGCGTGCGCGTGGGGCTGGTCGACGGCGACGGATTGCAACCGCTGGCCCTGGGGGGGCAATTCCCGGATTTGGCCTCGATTTTGGAAGCCGACTCTCCCGCGGCGGCCGTGCGCAAGCTTCTCGAACCCGGCGCAGCGGCCGTGCCGCTCGCGGGCGTCGAGCTTTTGCCGCCGATCGACCGGCAGGAGGTCTGGGCGGCCGGCGTCACGTACCGCCGCAGCCAGGTGGCGCGGATGGAAGAGTCCGAGACGAGCGCCTCGGTGTACGACAAGGTGTATTCGGCCGACCGGCCCGAGCTGTTCTTCAAAGCCACGCCCCATCGCGTGGTGGGGCCCGGCGCCGCGGTGCGAATTCGCCAGGATGCCCATTGGAACGTGCCCGAGCCGGAGTTGGCTTTGGTGCTTAGCTCGCGCTTGCAACTCGTGGGCTACACGGCGGGCAACGACATGAGCTCGCGCGACATCGAAGGCGAGAACCCGCTCTATCTGCCGCAGGCCAAGCTGTACGACGCTTGCTGCGCGCTGGGGCCCTGGATCACGCTGGCAGCGGCCATGCCGGCGCCGGCAGACATCGGCATTCGGCTGCAGATCTTCCGCGGCGGCCAGACCGCGTTCGCGGATGCGACCTCGGTCGGACAAATGGCCCGAAGTTTTGCCGACCTGGTCGGTTGGCTGGGCCGGGACAATTCTTTTCCCGAAGGCGCGTTTCTGCTGACGGGCACCGGCATCGTGCCCACGAGCGCCTTTACGCTGGCGGCCGGCGATCGGATCGAGATCTCGATCGACGGCATCGGCACGCTGATCAACTCGGTCGTGCAGGGCTCGCCCTCGCGATGAGCGCCGGTTTGCCGTCGCGCTTGACGCGGCATTCGCTGGCGCGGCTGATACCGGGGGCCGGCGAGCGCTCTATCTCCCGGGGCGCCGGGCAGCCTTCTCGGGCCTGGCGGGGCGTATAATCGACATAGCGGGCTCCAGGCCGTGCATTCGCTAAGGCCGGTCCTGCTCTTGCGAGACAATTCTTTTCCCCAGGCCCTGTCATTGCCCGGGCCGGCACAACGGTTTCAACCGGCTTAGCTAAGGCCAATCGCCATCAAGGATTGCCGCCGTCAGGGCTTGCCGGACCGGGCACTTTGGCGCCGCCGTCAACCGCGCCAGGACCCGGCCGCTCGTTACGACAGGAGAAACTTTCTAAAGTCGCGCCCCCCGGCGAATCGAAACTATCTTCGGAAGGTTGATTCCGCAGCGCTTGCTCAACGGACCCCGACAAGGGGAAAGGTGGGCCAGCGCAGGCGAAATCGATCGACCGCAGGGGGGAACCTGCCGCAAGGACATACCTTGAACACAGTCCGCTGGCCGTAACAGGCCGGGGGGCTGCCCGCGCGTTCTCTCCGACGAAAAGTCACTCGTCAGGCTTCCGGCATTTGAGGCTGCAAAGAAGGTTCCGAGCGTCCCGGCGGATCGCCAGCGATTCGTCCGCTAGCGCTGGAATTTTCTTCGCAACCCCGATGCACAGCCTGTCGATGTCTTGAACTAAGGCCAGGGATCAGAAGGACCTGAACCAGCGCCAAGGCGAAGCGATAGCGTAAGGCCCCGACCCAGATGTTTGTGGGCGGCCGGTTGCCCCACAGCCGGCCCGAAGGACCGGACCAGCGGCCGTTAGCCACGAACAAGGGGCGTTTGACTCCTGTCGGACCACCATCCGGCGGGAGCGGAGTTCCCAAACCAGCGAGAGTACATTGGAGAGCCTGCGATGAAGGTCTTCACAACGGGTCAGGTCGCTAAGATCTGTAAAGTGGCCCCGCGCACTGTTAGCAAGTGGTTCGATTCGGGTCGGCTGAAAGGGTACCGCATTCCGGGCTCCCAAGACCGCCGCATTCCGCGCGAATATTTGATCCGGTTCCTGAAGGAACACGGGATGCCCCTGGGTGACCTCGAAGACGAGGCCATGGCCAAGGTGCTGATCGTGGGCCAGGATCAGGTGCTGGTTGAGAATCTGAAGCGCGAATTGCCGATCGACCGCTCGTTCAAAGTGGCTGTGGCCGCCAGCGGTTTCGAAGCGGGGATTCAAGCCGAAAGCTTCCATCCCGATTGCATCATCATTGACTTCTCGATCGGTCGCGTCGAGGCTCTGCAGATTTGCCAGAATCTGCGCCGCAACGCGGAATACGCCGACACGATTCTGATCGCGCTGTTGCCCGATGACGGCAGCTCGACCAGCTTCGACCGCTCGAGCATCAATGAAACGTTCAAGAAGCCGTTCGACGCCACCCTGTTGGCCGAACGTCTTCGCACGCTGATCGGTGCCCGGAAGGAACTCGTCTAAAGACGAGCGACCGTTCCGGTTGCCCAACAGCAACGCGTCTTGTGCTTCGCCGCTTCCGCTCAACCCGTCGCGGATAGACCCCCGCGACGGATAATTTTCCCGCCCCGATGCATGCCCGACGCTGGTCCGAGACGCTCGCCACGTTTCGAACGCTCCGTCGGTATCGGGCCGCCCGCCAGGCGGCCGGATCCTCCGCATGATGCGACTCCCACGAAGGGGAGTCCCCTTTTCTCCTCGTCAGACTTTGCGTTTTGCGCCGCGGCGCTCGCCCATGCGGTTTGCCGCTTGCTGCCGGCGCCGGCGTGCGCGGCGGCAAAGTCCAGTTGGCGTCGCCAGCGCTTCCCGCTTGCTGCCGGGGATGATGCCGCTATCGGTCGGATGCTTGAAGAATTACCCCAGCCGATCCGCGTAATTCCTTAACATCGCCGCCGGCGGCCGCACGATCGAACGCGCCCGCATGAGCCTGATCCCAAGCCCGGACAGGGGGGCGGGCCGGGGGCCGACTCTTACGGCGTCTGGGCCACGTGGGCCCCGTAATCACGCCGCCGCTTGGCGTCGGGGATCACTTCGCAGGCTCCGTATCTCGGGAATCGCGGTTGCCGCGGTGCGCACGCCCCCACGCCGGGTTAAGTTAAATGGCCCCGGTGGGCTGCGGTTCTCTTGGCGCAGGCTGGTCGTAAGGGCTGGTGGCGGGAGTTTTTTGGCCGCGCGGTCGAAGGCCTCTCAGTGGCGCTGCCAGGGTGATACCCCCCTGACCCTTGGCCCGGCTTCAAGGTAAACTTCCAAGCTACGCCCGAGGGGATGCCCAAGCCCACCCGCCGCGAAGTGAAACCGTCCGGACCAGCCTCCAGGCCCCGCCATGGCCGACTGTCGGCAGTTCCCCATGACCAGCGAACTGAGCCATTGCGACCTCGAGGGCCGGAGCCGCATGGTGGACGTCGGCGCGAAGCCGGTAACCACGCGGATGGCTCGGGCGAGCGGCTGCGTGCAGATGCAGGCCGAGACGCTGAGCATCGTTCGGCAAGGTTCGAGCGCCAAAGGAAATGTGCTGGAAGTGGCCCGGCTGGCGGGCATCATGGCGGCCAAGCGGACGGCCGACTGGATTCCGCTTTGCCATACGGTGCCGCTGGATGCAGTGGAGATCGATTTCGAGTTTCCCGCGCTCGATCGCGTCAGGATTGTCGCGATCAGCCGGGCGACGGCGCGAACCGGCGTCGAGCTGGAAGCCCTGGTGGCCGTCAGCGCCGCGGCCTTGACGATTTACGACATGTGCAAGAGCGTCGATCGGGATCTGACGATCGGCGAGATCCGCCTGGAAGAAAAGTGCGGCGGCCGCAGCGGCCATTACACGAGAAGGAATCCCCATGATGAGTCGGGTCGCTGAAGCCGAGACCGGCCTGCGCCGCTGGAAGAAAATGTACGGTCCGATCGCCGCCGAACTGGACCAGTGCGAGGAAGTGCTCCGCCGCGAGTTGCGCAGCGACGACCCGTTTGTCGACGGCCTCGTCAAACATGCCTTCCGCCTGGGGGGCAAGCGGCTCCGCCCGGCGCTCGTGCTGTTGCCGGCCAAGGCCCTGGGAGGCGTTGAAGCCGAGCACATCACGCTGGCCGCGGTCGTCGAAATGATCCACACGGCCACGCTCGTGCACGACGACGTGCTGGACGAAGCCACGATCCGCCGCCACCGCGAGACGATCAACGCCCGCAACGACAACGAAGCCAGCGTGCTGGTCGGCGATTTCCTCTTCACTCACGCCTTCGCCCTGGCCAGCTCGCTGCAGACGACCTTCGCCTGCCAGACGATCGGCCGGGCAACGAACATCGTCTGCGCCGGCGAACTGCGGCAAATCCACAGCCGGGGCAATTTTGCCCTCTCGGAAGCCGAATACCTCGACATCATCGAAGACAAGACGGCCGAGCTCTGCGCCTGCTGCTGTCGCTTGGGGGCCCACTACGCGCACGCCACGCGCGAAGTCGAAGAGTCGCTCGACCGCTACGGCCGCAACCTGGGCATCGCCTTTCAGATCGCCGACGACCTGCTGGACGTCGTGGGCGACGAGGCCCAGGCCGGCAAATCGCTGGGCACCGACCTGGACAAGCAAAAGCTGACGCTGCCCGTGATTCGCCTTCTGGCCCAGGCCGACGAAGCCCAGCGGGGCGAGATCCTGCGCTTGCTCAAGGCCGGAGGCGAAGGGCGTCCGGCCCTGCGGCAATTGCTGGCCGCCGGCGACGCGCTGGAATATGCCCGGCTGCGGGCCACCTGGTATGCCGACCAGGCGCTGGAGGAGCTGCGCGTGGTGCCGGCCGGCCCGGCCCGCGAAGTGCTCGAATCGCTGACGCGGTTCGTGGTCGCTCGCCGGGAATAACGATCGCCTGCTGCGCTTCGCGGGCTGCAATTCGGGCCGCAAGCCCCGGTCGACGCAGTCGCTTCGGTCAATGGACCGCTCGGCACCCGGCGCTGGACTCAGCGTGTCTGCACATCGTCAGCCCCGTCGTTGAGATGGAGAGAACCGAGCGCGGCGACCGGCGTTTCGGAAGCCGTGGGCTGGCACTTCGCGTCACTGATCTCGTCTTCCCGTCATTGATCGGCCATGCTACGTGACTCGCGTGGTTTTTTCGCAGCGATGGTCGGGGATGGCCGGCCGTTGATTGCGCTAACGGGAATTTGCCTGGCGCTTTCCGGCGGATTTGCGTTGTTTCAATCGGGAACCGGGCATTTCTTGCCGCACGACACGCACTTTCTGCAGATGTCTGCCCAGGACCTGTGCAGCATCAACGAGTGTCGGATCGTGCACTTCATGGCGCACGACCGCGTGAGTTTTGGCGGCTCGCTGATTGCGATTGCAGTGATGTACCTTTGGCTGGCGGAGTTTCCATTGCGGGCTCGCGAGGCCTGGGCATGGTGGACTCTTCTGTTAAGCGGGGTCATTGGCTTCGGCAGTTTCCTGACCTACCTGGGTTATGGTTATCTCGACTCGTGGCACGGCGCGGCCACTTTGGTGCTCTTGCCCTGTTTTGCCGGTGGACTTTGGCTGTCGCGTCCAACCAGATCCGCGGCCGTGGCCGAGCAGGATGCGTCGTGGCGATGTCTGCTGCGGCCGGGCGACGGCGCGCCATGGCGATCGGCCGCAGGCATCGGCCGGGCGTGCCTCGTGGCGACCGCCCTGGGCATGCTGGCGCCGGCTTGACCATCCAGTTCATCGGCATGACACAAGTGTTCGTACCGACCGATCTGGCGTTCCTGGGAATGACCCGGAACCAACTCGACTCGATCAATCCGCGGTTGATTCCACTTATTGCCCACGACCGGGCGGGCTTTGGCGGCGGCGTCGCCACCGCGGGGTTGCTCTTGCTGACGGGCGTCTGGTGCGGCACCTGGTCGCGTGCGCTGTGGCAGGCGCTGCAGCTCGCCGGAATCGCCGGATGGAGCACGGCCATTGGCGTTCATCCGGTGATCGGCTACACGGACGCGGGCCACCTTGCGCCAGCGGTCTTGGGAGCGGCCCTCTTTTTCGTCGGCCTCGCGCTCGCCCGACCGGTTGCCTTCGCAGCGCCGCCTCAGGCGGCCTAGACGAGCGGGCCGCTGGGCACCGCGGGTCGACATTCGGCTCCGGCCGCGGCTTCCATCGCAGCCGGCCAAGCTCGACGCGACTCAACGGGGCGGATTCTCGTCCTTCGCAGTGGTCGCTTCGTCCTTACGGCCCCAATGCTCGTCCTTCTTTTGCTCGGCGAGCATCGGCTCCAGTTCGTCGACGAAGTCGTGCACGTCCTTGAACCGCCGATACACGCTGGCAAAGCGGACATAGGCCACCTGGTCGAGCGTGCGCAGATGCTGCATGACCAGCTCGCCGAGCGTGGCGGTCTCGACTTCGGCGTCGAACTTGGCATGCACTTCGGACTCGATGGCCGAGACGATCTCGTCGATCTGCTCGTCGCTGATCGGCCGCTTCCAACAGGCCTTTTCCAGGCCTCCTTTGATCTTTTGCCGGTCGAACGGGACGCGCACGCCCCCCTTCTTGATGACCTTGATCGAGCGCTCTTCGCTCCGCTCGAAAGTGATGTACTGCCGCCGGCAGACCAGGCACTCGCGGCGGCGGCGGATCGAAAAACCCCCCTCGCCGGCCAAGGCCTCGAGCACGCGATTGCTGTCCTCGTGGCAGAAGGGGCAGCGCATCGGGTCGTCGACGCGCTCGAACGTGTTGTAGCGCCCCTGGCAGGCCAGGCACTCGCGGCGGCGGCGAATCGCGTAGCCGTCGTGACTGGCACGCGAATCGATCACGCGGTCGTTGTCCGCGCCGCATTGAGGGCATTTCATCGGTCGGATGTTCCCGTTCGCGCCTGGCCGGTTGGCGCCGCGGCTGCTGCCGCGAGCGGCCGGCCGTTCTGCTCGACAGACACACTATAGCCAAAGCACCGCCGGCTCGCCCAGGTGCCGGCGCGCGGCCCGGCCTGCGTTTCGCGGGGGCGCGCGCCACCAGGCCATGCATGCAAGGCGGAGCCAGCGGAGAGCATCGACCTGAAACTCGCCGGCCGATCCGCCTCCACGCGCGGCTCAAATGCCCTGCGCCTCGGCTCCGTCGAGTCGCCCGGCCAGGTAGTCGAGCATCACCTGGGCGATGTCCACCTCGAGCGTCCGGCCGAGCGCCTGCCAGCCGGGCACGGCGTTCACCTCGATCGCGTAGATCCGCCCGTCGCGCCCGGGAAGCAGATCAACCCCCGCCACGGGCGCCCCCACGGCGGCTGCCGCGCGGCGGGCCAGCTGTTCCAAGTCGGCCGTCAGCTCGGCCGGCTCGGGCGTGGCCCCGCGGCTGACGTTCGTCCGCCAGTCGAGCGGATTGCGGCGGCGCATGGCCCAAGCTCGCTCGCCGACGATGAGCACGCGCAGATCGCTGCCCTCGTGCGGCACGAACTCTTGCAAATACAGCACTGCTCCGGATTGCACCAGCAGGCCGAAGGCATGCTGGGCGACGGCCGCGTCTTGCAGCCGGGCAATGCCGCGCCCCTCGGCCCCAAACAGCGGCTTGACGACCACGTCCCCCCCCAGCGCGGCGAACGCGCTCAGGGCATCGTCGACCGTCTGGCAGACGATCGTTCGCGGCACGGTCAAACCCGCGGCCTGCAGCCGGGCTGTGGTCAGGTATTTGTCGACGGCCGCTTCGATGGCTTTTGGCGGATTGACGACCAGGACGCCGGCCGCCTCGAGCTGAGCCAACAGATCCATCCGGAAGACGACTTGCTCCAGCGAGCCGGGCGGCATCGTGCGCACCAGCACCGCATCGACAAACCGCAAGTCCACCCCGGCGCTCGTGGCAGTCAGGCTGCCGGTCGCCAGGGCCGAGGACAGATCGCGGAACGCGGCCGGCACGACCTCGTGCCGCGTACCGGCGGCGCGCGCCAGGTCCCTCAGGTACCAACTCGTCGGCGAACAAAGCACGGCCAGGCGCATGAGTTGAAACGGACCGATGGTGGTGCGGCGGCGTCCGGCAGCCGTCGACTGCCAGCTAGGAAGCGATCGATCTTGGCGACCAACGCCGACTCGTCATCATTGAGTCTTCCAAGTTTCGCGCGGTGCCTGCCCTACGCCTCGAAGGATTCTCGCAGCACCGCCGGCGCAAAGGCACCGTAGCGGAACGATCGGCCGCTGGCCAGGCTGGTGAGCGTGATCACGGCCGGGCTGAACAGCAGGGGATCGAGGCGATAAAAATCGCGCCCGTAGCGTTCGAAGATTTCGGCAAACGGGCGGCCATGGTCGGCCGACGCGCCGCTGGGGATGCGCGGCCCGATCGCTTCGAGCTGGGCATCCGGCGCGTCGACCCAGAGCGTCACGTCGCCGCCATAGAGAATCGCGTCGTTGGTCCGTCCGATGGCAGCCAGATCGCCGGCAGCCACGGGCGGGAGCGGCGCCGTGCCCCAGCCGCTGACCACCCGTTCGAGGTCGAAGCCCAATTCGTGCAGTTTGTGCAGGGCCGTTTCGACACTCCGCGCGACGACTTGCACGGTGCCGGCGAGACTTGCGGTCGGCGCGACCAGGAGCGCCAGCTCGCCCGGCTCGACGCGGCACTGAGTCGCTATTTGCTGTTGGACTTCGACGGGCGGCAGGGTCCGAGTCTCCAGCACTCCGACGGCCACGCGGCTTGATTCGCGCCCGCCGATCGCGTCGAACAGCGCTTCCTTGCCGGCGGCGGCACGCATCGGGCCCGAGCCCATGGCGAAGTATTTGCCCAGGGAAATCTGCCAGCCTGCGTATTGCGAGCGCATGCAGGCCGCCACGGGCGCGTCGGTCAGCAGCGAAACAAGCGGCCAGGGCCCCAGCGTGGCCGCCGCGGGTTCGAGCGCTGCCCGTCCCAGCCCGGCCAGGCAAATCTCGGCCAGGCGGCAGCCGGCCTGTAAACCGCCGGGCGTTTGCGCGCCGCAATCGACGATTCGCGTGCCCAGCGGCGAGCGCTCGGCCCGAATGCGCAGGCGGTCGGCCTCCTGCTCCAGCAGATCGCACAGTTGCCAGGCAGCCTCGTTGAGCATGGGCCTTGGTTCTGGGGTGGAATTGATTCTGCGGTCTTGTATTCCCGCGGGGCGCGCTGGTGCGCGTGGCATCAGTTTGAGCTGCCAGGCCCCCAGACGCAACCGCCCTTGGGCCGACCCTGCGCGCGTCGGCAGCCGCTGGTTACAATTGAACCGGCCGGCTTCCCTGGCGATTCGAGGAGCATCTGCGTTGCCCAGCCTGACCGTCGAAAATTACGTCAAAACGATCTTCCAGATCTGCGCGGCCAGCGGCGGCGAGCCGGCAGCGACGGGGCAAGTGGCCACGGCGCTGGCGGTCTCTCCCGGCACGGTCACGAGCATGCTCAAAACCTTGAGCGAGAGCAACCTGGCGACGTATACGCCCTACGAGGGCGTGCGGCTGACGGCGGCGGGCACCGCGCTGGCGCTGCGCGTCGTGCGGCGCCACCGGCTGATCGAGCTGTTTCTGGTCAAGACGCTCGAAATGACCTGGGACGAGGTCCACGAAGAGGCCGAGCACATGGAGCACGCGGTCAGCGATCGGTTGATCGATCGGATCGACACGTTCCTGGGGCACCCAGAAACCGATCCGCACGGCGATCCGATCCCGCGCCCGACGGCTCGTTTGCCAATCCCGTTACCCGCACGCTCGCGGCCTGCGCGGTCGGAGACCGGTTTCGCGTCTCGCGGGTGGTCGATCAGTCGCCGGAGTTCCTGCGCTACTTGACCAACACGGGGCTGATCCTGGGGGCCGCCGGCTCGGTCACGGCCAATGAGCCGGCCGCGGGAATCGTCTCGGTGAAACTCGGCAGCACTCAGACCACGTTGGGTCGGCAAGCCGCCGAAAAACTTCTGGTCAGTGCTCCTGAGTAAACTCAACGGCTCCTGAATAAGCTCAGCACCCGCCGAAAAAACTGAGCGCCTCCGCGTAGCCACTGCCAGAGCAAAACGCCCCAGCGCACAACGCCTGTTCGCCGCGCGCTCGCGCGCGGCGAACAGGAATCGGACAGCGGGCTCAACGGCTTTTCAGCCCTTGGCCCCAGTGTCCTGCGGCTTGTCGGTGCTCTTGTTGACGTCGGCCGGAGCGGGCTTTTCCGGTTGAGCCGGGCCCCCCGGCTGCTGGGCTCCTTCCGGCGGCGGTCCCAGCAGCGGCGCGTCGATCTTCGCCGCGAAGACGTCGTGCAGCTTGCGGGCGGCCGGATCGCGCGGCTGCAGTTCGACCGCTTTATCCAGCTCACGCACGGCCTGCTTGGGATAGCCCAGGTAGCCGAAGTGGAAGCCCAGCAAGAAACGGATGGCCGGATCGTCGGGCTTGGCGTCCCGGGCTTTTTCCAGATTCTTGAGCTGGGTGGTGTAGTCGCCGACGTTGCCGTACAGCTGCTTGTAGTTCTCGATGGCTGCGCCCGACTTTTCGACCGGCAGCAAGTTCATCGCCGCCTGGGTGGCGCCGGCCGCCTCGTTGAAGTTGCCCGTCTGGAACAGCGCCTGGCCGAGCAGCATGATCAGGCCGCCGCCCGTCGGATCGTCGATCAGAGCATGACGGAAATCGTTGGCGGCATCTTGATACTTGCCCGCGCGGAAAGCCTCTTCGCCGAGCGTGCCGAAATCGATTCCGTTGGGATTCCCGGCGGCACCATCGGCGGCCACGAAACCATTGTTGTTGCCGTATCCATAACCGCCGTAGCCGTAACCCCCGTAGCCATAGCCATAATACGGCCAGCCGAACAGGCCCCAGCCCAGGCCATAGCCGAAGAACGGAAAGAACCCGAAACCGTATCCTCCGTAACCGTATCCACCGCCACCGCCGCCACCACCGCCGCCGGGATGATGGCCATGCCAGTTGTTGCCCCAGCCCCAGTTGTTCCCTTTGCCGGCCCCCATGTTGGCCTGGTTGCCGAAGACGCTGTTGTGACCGAGGAATTGGGAGTTGGGATTTCCGCCACTGTGCAGATTGGCATTGCTGAACGAGCGGTTTCCGGTTCCCGCTGTGCGCCCGGCGCCGGAACTGAAGTTGCGCTGCACGAAGCTGGGCGAGTGGGCCGTGCCGGTCGAGCCGCGGGCCATGCTGCCGCTCGACATGCCGCCGCCATAGCTGCGTCCGCCTCCGCCGCCCCAACCTCCACCGCCGCCACCCCAGCCACCACCACCACCGCCCCAGCCGCCACCATGTCCGCCGCCGCCGCCGAAACCACCCCCGCCACCATGTCCGCCGCCCCCGCCCCCACCGCCACCGCCGTGGGCATAGGCCGAGATGGGAGCGAGCATGGTTGCCAAAAGCGTGAGGCTGAAGCCCAGTCGTCGGAAACTCATAACGGCCCCCTTTTCGAGAAGATGATCAGGCCACTCCGATGTGGAGTTCTGCCCGGATCGGCTCGGACAAGATTTCTTTTGCGGTTCGTGGCGCGATTTCGCTCCGGCGAGCGCGAGCGATCTGCCTTTCATTGTACGCGCCGCGGCCGGATGTCCATCCACGCCGCATGACAAATTCGCCAGGAATCCCGGAGCCGGGCGATTTCAGCTCTGCCAGCGATTCAGCTGGAGGCTGGCTGAATGCGCCCTCTTGCGCCGGTTCGTGGGCCGGCACCCTCTGGGGCTGGCAGATTCCGGGGTTGGCCCAGTTCGCCGCGCTTCGCCCGTTTGGGCCGTTTGACGATCCGGCAGTCCGCTCTTACAACTAACATCAGGGCGATTTGAGGCATGGCGCCCGATGAGACGGCCTCCGATGAGAGGTCCCCGCAATGGAGACCTGTGAACCTGGTCAGGGACGAAAGTCAGCAGCCATAAACAGTCATCTTCTTGTGCGGTGGGCCTCTCATCGGCGGCCGTGAGCAGCGGAGCCGGCGGCCCCAGCCAACGGAACGGCTCCGTCCGACGATTCTGGACGCCGGCGCGAATCTGGACCAAAGCGAAGACGAGCCCAGCATGGCACGGCCGGACCCCGACTCCCATCCCGCGGCTGCCGCTGGCGCCGGCGGGCGCCGGCGGGCGAGGGCGAGTATGTGGTGGTCGCCCGCCGCTATCGGCCTCAAACTTTCGACGAGCTGATCGGCCAGCAGCAGGTGGCTCGCGCGCTGGCCGGAGCCATCGCCAGCAATCGCGTCGGTCACGCTTACTTGTTCACCGGCGCGGGGAGTCGGCAAAACATCGGCTGCGCGCATTCTGGCCAAGGCGCTCGATTGCGAGCAGGGTCCCACGGCCACGCCTTGCGGCCACTGCGAAATCTGCCAGAGCATCGCCCGGGGCTCTGACATCGACGTGATCGAGATCGACGGCGCCAGCAATCGCGGCATCGACGAAATCCGGCAACTGCGCCAGAACGTCGGCGTGCGGCCCAGCCGAGCCCGGTTCAAGATCTACATCATCGACGAAGTCCACATGCTCACCAAGGAAGCGTTCAACGCGCTGCTGAAGACTTTGGAAGAGCCCCCCGAGCATGTGAAATTCATTTTTTGCACGACCGAAGCGACGAAAATTCCGATCACGATCCTGTCGCGCTGCCAGCGGTTCGATTTTGCCGGCATTCGTCCGGCTTCGATTCAAAGCCGGCTCGATCAGATCGTCCGGGCCGAGGGGGTGGAGGCCGAGCCCGACGCCTTGGCCTTGCTGGCCCGCCGGGCCAACGGCTCGATGCGCGACAGCCAGTCGCTGCTCGAGCAGTTGTTGGCCTCCGGCCCCGAACGGATCACCGCCGCCGACGTGCACGCCATGCTGGGCACCGCGGCCGACGTCCGGCTGGCCGCGATCGTCGATCATCTGGCCGAGCGCAGCGCGTCCGGCGCCCTGGCCGAACTCGACCGCGCTTTGGCCGAAGGCGTCGAAGTCGGACAATTGCTCGAACAGCTGCTGGGCTATTTTCGCGATGTCATGACCGCGCTCGTCGGCTGCGGACCTGACGCCGCACTCTATACCAGCAGCGCCGAAAACCAGCGGGTAAGCGACATCGGCCGCCGGCTCGGATTGGAAACCGTGCTGGCGATCGCCCAAATCCTGGATCAGGCCCTGAGCCGGCTGCGCTACAGCACGCAAGGGCGCACGCTGGCCGAGATCGCGCTGGTCCGCGCGGCCAGCCTGGAGGACCTCGACGATCTGGCCGCCGTCGCGGCCGAGCTGCGCGGCGCCGGGGGCCAGGCCGCCAGCCGGCCCGAACCCGGCCGAACGGCACCAGTCGTCCCGCTCGCGGCAGCAAAAAAAAAAGCTGATCCGGTCGCCGACTCTGCCGCTGACCGGGCCGATGCACCGGCGCCGACTGCCTCCGGCGGCCCGCCGGCAGAGCTGTCGAACCCCGCCGACGTGCCCAGCCCCGCCGACGTGCCCAGCCCCGCCGACGTGCCCAGCCCCGCCGACGTGCCCAGCCCCGCCGACGTGCCCAGCCCCGCCGCCGCGGAAACCCTGCCGCCGTCCCCTGGGATACATGAGTTTACGGACGAAACCGTGGGCGATGTCTGGCGCGCGGCCCTGGCCGAGCTGGGGGGAATGCTGGCGGAGCAGGGCGGGGCGTGCGAGTCTGTAGCAATTTCTGCGCCAGATCGGCTGGTCGCCACTTTTCCCGCCCACTATAATTTCCACAAAGTCACTTGCGAGCGCCCGCAAAACTTGGGCCGTTTCGAGGCGGCTTTGAGTGCCTTAGTAGGCCGGCGGATCAAAGTCGAATTCCGGGTCGGGGCCGAAACGGCTGCCCCGGCCAGGCCGCAGCCTGCCGTGACGGCCCGCCGTAGGCAGCAAGAGATAGCCGAAAATCCCCTGGTCCGCCGCAGTCTTGACTTGTTCGCGGGCCAGATCACCAGCGTCAAAGAACCCGGCGAGCCGTGACTTCTGCCCAAGGACAAGCAGCCTGGGCAGGAGCGACGGCCCAAACGGGGGGCAGCGCGAAAAGAATTGCGGTGGGACGACAAATGTTAAAGGGTCTAGGCAATCTGGCCGGCATGCTCAAACAAGCCCAGCAGATGGGCAGCCGCCTGCAATCGTTGAATGACGAGCTCAAGAGCCTTCGCGCCACCGGCAGCGCCGGGGCCGGAATGGTAGTGGTCGAAGTCAGCGGCGCCGGAGAGGTGCTCTCCTGCCGCATCGATCCTTCGATCGTGGGCGATCGGGAACTTGTCGAAGACCTGGTTCCCGCCGCCGTGAATCAAGCGCTGGCCAAGGCCAGGCAGCTGCATGCCGAAGCCATGCAATCGATGGCCGGCGGTCTGGAATTGCCCGGCCTGTCGGAGATGCTGGCGCAAATGGGTGGATCGGGACCTTCGGAAGTGGGGCCTGCGGACCTCGGGCCCTCGGGACGGGGGCCTGCGGGCGGATCGACGGGAGGAGTCTAAAATGGAATGCCTGGCAACAAGCCGGCGCCGCGCGGACGGCCGCGATCGCCGCGTAACGGATGCAGCGTGGTTGCTTTGAGCGAATCGGTCACCAGGCTCATCGACGAATTCGCCAAGCTGCCGGGCATCGGCCGCAAATCGGCCGAACGGCTGGCCTATCACGTGCTGCGCGTGTCGCAGAGCGAAGCCTTGGCCTTGGCGGACGCCATTCGCAGCGTCAAACAGAACGTCCGGCATTGCTCGGTCTGCTTCAACCTTTCCGAGGGCGAAACGTGCGCGATCTGCACGGACCCCAAGCGCGATCGCACGCTGCTGTGCGTGGTCGAGCAGCCGCGCGATTTGATCGCCCTGGAGCAGCCCCACACGTATCGCGGCCTGTACCACGTGTTGCTCGGCCGGCTGGCGCCGCTCGATGGGGTCGGTCCCGAGCAGCTGACGATCGAGCCCCTGATCGAACGCGTTCGGGCGGGGGGCATTCGCGAGGTCATCATGGGCACCAACCCGACGCTGGAAGGGGACGGCACGGCGCTCTATATCTCCAATCTGCTTAGTGGTTTACCCGTATCCATCACGCGGCTCGCCCGGGGCATCACCAGCGGGAGCGTGCTAGAATTTGCCAACAAGGAAATCCTGGCCGACGCCCTGGCCGGCCGGCAGAAGTTTTAAGCCCCGGCTCGACCCATCCCTCGGGGAGGGCGTGCGGGAAGCAGTTTCATCCTCGGAGTGTCTGTGGCCAGCGAGGCCGCAGAACCTGAACCAAAGCGATCGTTCATGCGACTTTCTTTCGGACAAGAATTGCGGATGGTGCAAAAGCAAGTGCTTGCACCACGCATGATTCAATCGATGGAGATCCTGCAGCTGCCGATCATGGCGCTGCAGGAGCGCATCGAGCAGGAGATGCAGGAGAATCCCGCGCTCGAATTGCAGGAGGAAGACCTCGACTTGCCCGAAGAGCCGGCCGAGGTCGTGAATCCGGATGCTCCTTCGGAGGAAGAACGCGAGCTGGTCGTCGATGAGAACAAGAACAACGAGGAGGACTTCGAGCGGCTGCTGAACATGGACGAGGAGTGGCCCGACCACTTCGAAGAGCGCTCCAAGCCGTCGAGCACGCGGATGGAAGAAGAGGGCCAGCGCGCGCACGACGCCATGGCCAACATGGTCGCCCGGCCCCAATCGCTGCAGGACTATTTGCACGACCAGCTAAGCTGGTTCGAGATCGGCGCCGAACTGCGGCAGATGTGCGACCGCATCATCTACAACCTCGACGCCAACGGCTACCTGCAGGGCCGGCTCGAAGACCTGATCGATCCCAACGCGGGCCCCGAGCAACTGGCACTGGCCGGCGAAGCCCTCGCGGTGGTGCAGCGGCTGGATCCGCCGGGCGTCGCGGCCCGCGACCTTCGCGAGTGCCTGCTCCTGCAGCTCAAGCCGGGCATTCCGTACTACGAACAGCTCCAGACGCTAATCGGCTCGCACCTGGAAGACATCGAGCACAATCGCTTGCCGGTCATCGAACGACGGACCGGCTTTGCGATTCCGCTGATCCAGCAAACCCTGGTCGAGCTGCGCAAGCTGAATCCGAAGCCGGGAGCCAATTTCGGCGAAGTCTTCGTGCCCAACGTCACGCCCGACGTGTTCGTCGAACTGGACGACAACGGCAACTACAAGATCCGGCTGGAAGACGGCCGCACGCCCAAGCTCTACATCAGCAATTACTGCCGCCAGATCCTGACCAGCGGCGCGGCCGACACGCAGACGCGCGAATTCATCAAGCGCAAGATCAATTCCGCCCAGTGGCTGATCGAATCGATCGAACAGCGGCGCAACACCCTCACCCGGGTGGCCCAGGCGATCGTCGATCACCAGGTCGAGTTTCTCAAGAACGGCCCGGAATTCATCGAACCGTTGAAAATGCAGCAGATCGCCGACAAGGTCCACGTCCACGTGACCACCGTCAGCCGGGCGGTCGACGACAAGTGGATTCAAACGCCGCGGGGCATTTTCCCGCTTAAGCGTTTCTTCTGCGGCGGCACCGTCAGCGCCCAGGGCGAGGAAGTGGCCTGGGACAACGTCCGCCGCAAGCTGCAAGAAATCATTGACCACGAGAACAAGCAGAATCCGCTCTCCGACGACGAGCTGGTCAAGGAGCTGGCCAAGCACGGACTGACCGTGGCCCGGCGCACCGTGACCAAGTATCGCAAGTCGATGAACATTCCCAGCTCGCGGCAGCGCCGCGACTGGTCGCTCGGAGACGAGCCCCCCGAGGACGACGAAGCCGGCGAAGAATCGTCGGCCGACGCGGGCCCGGCGGTGGAAGCCGAGTCGGTCGCGGCGCCTTTGCCTCCACCGGCCGAAGCACCGCCGATCGCGCACGAGGGCGCTGTGCACAATACCGCTGTGCGCGAGAGCGCTGTGCACAATACCGCTGTGCGCGACAACGCCGCACACGACCCTGCAGCCGGCGGCGCGGGCACAACGCCCGCTCCCGGCGTCTGATCGGCGCGCCTCCGGGGAGCCCGCCACTTTTTGCCGCGCAGGCGATCGCAACCCGGCAGCCCGCTCTCGGGCAATTGCCTCCCGGACAAGCATCGCGGAGCCGGCCCTGCGGCTCTGGGATCGCGCATTGCGCAAAAAAAAGCCGCAGTGCGCGAGGCCGGGGATGACCTGCGACTGCGGCTCTGGAGTCGACGTGGGGAGCGCTAGCCTAGGGCCCCCGCATCGAGATCCGAAGTGAGCTCCGGAAACTCCGTGGCAGGCAGGATCGGCGGCAGCCAGGAAATCGGCCTGACGGAAGAGCGGCGAGAAAGTTCTTGCTCGCTCCAGCCACGGCGGATGTCCTCGGTGCGCCGGCGAATTTCGGCGGGACTGGGATTGGGCAGGTGTCGATGTTCGCTGCGGGCCTTGCGGACCATGGGGTTCGCCTTTCTCTGGTTTGCCCTCACGGATAAAGTTGCCGCCAAGGACCGCCGGCGGCAGAAAGAGGAGACGTCCTTTTCCGGTCGGGTAATTTCTACTACGTAGATAGCCAGGGCTTGGATCGAGGGAAATTTTGGGCGGTTTTCGTGAAACCATTCACAAAGTCCAACCCACGCGGCGTAACACTCCACAGGATTATTCGCTCGAAACCTCAGGCGGATTGCATAGCCGCCGGCCAAGGCCGGTGGCAGCGCAGCCCCGGCGACCGTCCCACGCCGCCGGCGGGACGGAAAAACGGCGAGATTTTTCCCCAAAGGTCAGCAGTTGGCCTCGCGAGGAGTGTCAAAATGGGCTATTTCATCCTCGGGACGAACGTATTCGGCCCCTCTCGGGCTATTGACAAAAACCGACGGCTCAAGGGACCATTGGAGGTACAAGCCGCGACGTCCACGGCCACGACGCGCTCCGCGGGCGCAAGCGGCCAGGCGGCTTGCCAAGGGATCCCCACAACAGCCCACCTCGACCGCGGTGGACCGCCGAAACCGGAGAGAAATTCACGGATGGAAGACGCGCTCGCAGTACGGCCAACCCTCGCCACATTTGCGCGGGTGGTCTCCGACCTTTTCAGCCCACCGGCTTTGGCCGTGCCCGGCCTGTTGCTGGCGGTCGCGGCCAGCGATGAAAGCGGCACATACCGCTTTGCGATCGTGTATCTGTTGATGGCGGTGGTGTTGCCGGTGCTGTACGTAGTCTGGCTGCTGAAATCGGGCCGGATCAGCGATTTTCACTTGTCCGATCGGCGGCAGCGCCGCGGCCCGTTTGTGGCCAGCCTGATCTGCGGCATTGCCGGCTTTGCCCTGGTGGCCTACATGGGTGCCCCGTCGTCGCTGCTGGGGCCTGTCGCCGGACTGCTGGCCGAGATCCTGCTGTTGTTCGTGATTTCGCTGGCCTGGCAGGTCAGCGTGCACACCGCGACGACCGCCGGCCTGGTCACCTATGCCTGCCTGGCATTCGGACCGGTGGCCGCCTGCTGGGCCCTGCTGGTGCCCGTGGTCGCCTGGGCCCGGATCTACCTGCGGCGGCATACGCTGGCCCAGACGCTGGCGGGAGCCTGGCTGGGCGTGGCGTGCTTCGTCACGCTGTACGCCCTGCGGGGCATCGCCTGGTGAGCGAAAATGCCGCGGGTTGGGCCCGCGGATTTACCGCCGGCAGCTAGTTGCGCGCTGCCCAAAGCGGCTTAGCGGCCGCTCATTCGGGGTTCAATTGCGCGAAATCTCGCGCCCTGCCGCCTGACCTTCGGCCGAGCGGCCGACGCCCGATCCGGCAACCGCCGGCCGCCCTTCGCCGGGCCCCCGCTGAACGGCCACTTCGCGTGACGGTCCGGCCTCCTCAAGGGCTTTGAGCAGCTGGCCTTGGGTGATCAGGGAATTCAAGATGATTGGCCGCGTCGGGTCGTTAGCCGGGAAGATGGCCAGAAACGGAATCGCATTGCCCCCCAGAGCGTTGAGCATTTTGGTCACTTCCGGCGGTCGATGCGTCCAGTCGGCCAGCAGCGGAACGACATGATTCGTTTCGACCACGTCGGCCACTTTCTTGGTGTCGATCGCGACCCGCATGTTTACGTGACAATTCAGGCACCACTCGGCCGTGAAATCGATCATCACGGTCTTGCCCTGGGACGTCAGGCCGTCCAGTGTTTGTTCGGAAAACGGCTGCCATTCGAGCAGCGACTTGTGCGGCACCAGGTACGTGAAGGCAAACGATCCGACCATGGCCGCCGCCGCCAGCCCTTCCAGCCAGGCCAGGGCCCGTCGCCGGCTCGACACGGTCCAGGGTGTGCGGCCGATCCACCAGCAGCCCATCCAGATGCCCACGAGCAGGGCGAACGTGGGCACGACATAGGCACTGTCCATGAAGCTGAACATGAACACGACCGTTCCCAGCAACATGAAGGCCATGAATTGCTTGAACGTTTCCATCCAGGCGCCCGGCTTGGGCAAGAAACTCACCAGCCGCGGAACGGCGCCGATCAGCAAATAGGGTGAGGCCATGCCCAGCCCGATCGAGGCGAAGATGACGTACGTCACGTAGGGGGGCTGCTTGAGCGTGAACCCGAACACCGATCCCAGGAACGGCCCGCTGCAGGGGGTGGCCAGCACCGTGGTGAAAATCCCCTTGGCAAACGCGCCAAATGCCCCCTCGCGGGCGGCCAGGTTGGCGGCATTGCCCGAGCCCACGAAGCCGGGGATCGGGATTTCCCAGACGCCCAGGAAACTCAGCGCCATGGCGAACACCAGCCCGCACATGGTGATGGTGAAACCGGTCGAGCCAAACTGCTCGCCCCAGCCCAGGTTTAGCGTCACGGCCAATGTCGCCAGGGCCATGAAGACCACGAGCATTCCGGCTGCGTACCAGAGGTTCAAGAGCAAGATCCGGCTGCGGTTCTGCCCCGCCTGCTCGACGAAGGCCAGCACCTTCAGTCCGATGACCGGCAGCACGCAGGGCATCAGGTTCAGGATCAATCCGCCCAGCAGGCTGAGCAAAATCATCACCGGCAGACCGCGCACGCCGGCGCCGGCATTGGCCAGCTGATAATCGCGGCCGGCCGGCGCCGCGGCGGCCAGCTGGGCGACTTCGGCGTATTTCGCGCTCGCGAATTTCAGTGCCGTTTCACCCGGCTGGGCCGCGCCCACGCTCAGCGTTGCCGTGAAACGCGCCGCGCTCGGGGGACCGCAGCTGCCGGCATTGCAAGTCTGAAAGCCGATCAGGCCGCTGATCGGGTAGTCGCCCGGCGTGGCGTCGCGCACAACGTCGATCTCCACGGTCCAGCGGATTTCGCGGTCGTGGTAGCTAACCGGACCGACTCCAGGCTCAGCCACCGGCTCGATGGTCGGTTGGTCCGAGGCCTGGGGATGCTGGAACTGCAGTCCGCCGACCGGGGCGATCTGGATCAGCGTGGGCTTGGAGATTTCGTCCGGATCGCGATCGGCTAGCGCATAAATGTGCCAGGATTTTTCCGGTACGGCGGTCAGGACCAACTTTGCCCGGCCCCCCGGCGCAACCGCGCGCGGCGTGAGCTGGCCATAAAGCTTAAGGTGGTCCCAGTGTGGACCCAGGGCGCCGGCGAGCGCCTCTCGGTCGAGCGTGAAGTTCAGCCCTCCCGCATCGCCGCCGGCGGTCTGTCCGGCGCCCGGCTGGCCGGCACGCGGCGCTCCGGCGCCGGGCTGTCCGGCGCGTGCGGCAGGTTTGGCCAGCGCAGCCGTGAACGTCTGCGTGGCGGGCGGCAGGCAAGTGTTCTTGTCGCACGTCTGCGCCACCACGCTGCCGTGAATCTCGAGCTGCGCCGGGTCGGTCCCGGGGGCAATTTCGATCGGCGCCCACCAGGTCACCGTGCCGGAGTGTTCCTCGGCGACGACTCCCGGCCAGATGTCCGGATACGTGTGCTTTTGCGGTGGCGGCGTGGCCACAAACGGACCGGCGAGACGGTAGCCGCTGGCCGGATCGAGCTTGATTTGGGTCTGCGTGGGCCCGCCCGGAGCCTGCGTGATCGAATAGGTATGCCAGCCCGGCGTGACGTCGATCGTGATCGACAAGCGCGGCTTTTGCTCGGCTTCGGCCGGCAGGATCTCGGCTCGGGCTGTGAACTTGGGCGCGTCGTCGACAACGCCGAACACTTGCCCCTTGCGGGGTTGCAAGCGTTTGCCGCTGAGGATGTCGATCTGCGCCCGGGCGACGCCGGCCGTCAGGCCGACGGCCAGCAACAAGGCGACGAGTAGCACGATCCGGCGATGCATGTCGCCCCTTCCTTAGTTCCCTGCCCGATGGGGCCGGCGAGATACCTGGCTGAATTTTAGCGAAAATCGCGCACAACGGTCAATGCGCGTTGACCTTAGGCGAACGAGTCCGCCCCTGGCAAGCAAGGCAAAAAATGAGCGCCGCACACCGGCCCTTGTGATACGCCGGCCCGGCGTAGTTTGTTTGGATGCATCGCTTTACGCTCTCGCGCTCAGTCGCCGGCCAGCACGCGGGCACGCTCGATGGCTTGATCGAGTCGCGCTTCGACGGTCGGGCGATCTGCCAGCACTTTATGTTCCAGATAAATCCACTCCAGCCACTGCAAACCACCCATTAGAACCGTGGTGCGATCGAAAACGTCGATCAGCTGGTGCTCGTCGTCCGAAAGCGGCCGGACCGATTCGTAGGCCGTCAGGCCCAATTCCCAAGCGAGTATGTCATCGCCCACCAGGCTGCCCAGCAGTCGGGCAATGTCGGTGGCCACGTTGTCCGGTTGCATCGCGCCGAAGTCGACCAGGCCGGACACCTGGTCGCCGACAAACAGCACATGATCGTGCCAGATGTCGCGAATGCAGGGCGCCAGCGCGACGCGCAGCCAGCGCGCACGCTCGATCGGGCCGGCCCAGCGCTCGGCGGCCATCCCGAACAGTTGCACCAGCCGCCGCGCCCGGCTGGCCAGCTCGGGCCAGGTCCCCACGCGAATGGCATCGGCCAATTGCCCGCTGCCGCCGGCCAGCAGTTGACGGAATCGCTCATGGCGTCGCGCAAGACCGGGCGACACGCTGGGACCGATGTCGGCCAGCGGAAAGCTGGCCGCCGCGACATGGAACTCGGCCAGGGTCCGCAGCGCCGCCTCAAGTTTTGTGTCGCTGGGCGCGGTGTGGTAATCGGCGGCGCCGGGCATCCAGGGGCTCAACTCCCAGAACGAACCGTCATGCGCGACGTAGCCGGCGTGGCTTGTGGCCTCGAGGGGCAGCGGGACGCGCTGGAAGCCCTCGCGATCGACGTGCCAGAGCACGGCCTGGATGAACTGCAGCTGTTGGACGCTGGGATAAGCCGCCGGCCAGCGGCGCAGGCAGAGCAGCCCACGCGGCGTGTCCAGGCGCAAAAACGGGCCCCGCTAAAGCCCCCGGCCGAACCCAGGGCTTCGACCCGGCTGGGCTGGCAGTCGGCCGGATAAGCGGCCAGGACTGGGGCAAGTTCGGCGAGACCGGTCATCCGCAACACCTGAAACGTCCTTTCCGATTCTACCGGCACTGCAGGCCGGGCTGGTTGGGTGTTTGGCAGCCGTGATCTGGGAACGGATAACTTGGGTTGAAACCAATTTGGCCAGGCCGCACCAAGTGCGGATTGGCTGCGTAGCTACGATAAGGCCCCTGGCGTTGTCCTGGTCGCTCGCCGGCTCCGCCAGGCGGCTCTTCTCGCGTCGAGCGCCAGGAAGCCCTCGTGGGGCCCCGCCGGGCACGATGGAGCAAGGCGTTTGGCCGCACAAACCGGCCCCTTGGCGGAGCCCAAAAGGGTGGCCTGAACCTCCTGGCAGTCGGTCGTTTAAGCTATTTCTGCGCGACGCTAAATTAGGCTATATTTAACGGTTGCGGCGGTGCCGGCAATCTTGCCGCGCGCTCGTCCGCCCCCCCCGCGTTCCTCGAACCTACCCAGAGACACCCATGACGATTCGATCGCTCCGTAAGCTCTGTATTCCTTTGGCCAGCGTTGTGCTCGCGTGCGGCGCTCTGGAGGGCGGGGCCAGGATGACCTGGGCCGACGGTCCGGCCATCGCGTCCGAGATCGCTCAACAGCCTGCCGGCACTCAACCTGCCGCCACGCCCGCGGCGGCCACACCGGCGCCGAAGTACCCCCCTTTCGCCGACGTGATCAAGGACTCGGAAGCGGTCGATGGACTGATCAAGCTGCACCATAAGGGAACTCGGCTTTACGCCGAGCTCGGCGCCAATCACTTGGACCGCGATTTTATCGTTCTGATTTCGATCGCCCGCGGGATCGGTAAAGGGGCGATTTTGGGGGGCATGAGCTGGGGTTTTGGCGACGATTGGATTTGGCAATTCCGCAAAGTTGACGAGCGCATCCACGTCGTCCGCCGCAACGTCCGCTTCACGGCCGCCAAGGGCAGCCCGGAAGAGAAGGCCGTCAATTTCGCCTATACCGATAGTGTCCTCTTCAGCTTGCCCATCGTGACGACCGCCCCCAACGGCGCGTACGTCGTCGAACTGACGCCGATCTTCATGGGCGACTTGCCGCAGATTTCCTCGGTGCTGCCGGGCTTCAGCTTCTCGGAAAGCAAATCCAGCTGGGCCCGGATCAAGGGCTTCAAGGACAACATCGAGCTGGAAGTCGCCGCCACCTACGCTTCGAGCGGCTCGCAGGACATCGACTCGGTGGCCGACAGCCGCGGGGCCACGATCAACGTCCACTACTCGATCAGCTTGCTCCCCAACACCGGTTATCAACCGCGAATGGCCGACGATCGGATCGGCTACTTCCTGACGGTGGTCAAGGACTATTCCCGCAAGGGGGTCGACGACCGCTTCGTCCGCTACATCAATCGCTGGGACCTGCGCAAGGCCGATGCCGCGGCCGAGCTGTCGCCGCCGGTCAAGCCGATCATCTTCTGGCTGGAAAAGACGATTCCGTTCGTCTATCGCAAGCCGATTCGCGACGGCATCCTGGAATGGAACAAGGCCTTCGAGAAGGCCGGCTTCGCCAACGCCATCGAAGTGCGGCAGCAGCCGGATAACGCCGACTGGGATCCGGAAGACATCAACTACAACACGTTCCGCTGGATCACCGCCGGCGCCGGCTTTGCCATGGGCCCCTCGCGCGTGAACCAGAACACCGGACAGATCCTCGACGCCGACGTGATCTTCGACGCCGACTTCCTCCGCTTCTGGAAAGAAGAGTACGAAACCTTCACCCCCGCGGGCATCGCCCAACTGACCGGCGGCCCCCTGGACCTGGCCGGCTATCGGGCCGAGTTGCTCCAGCGGCCGACGCACGACCACGAGCTGGGCTGCGAGCTGTTCCACGGCATGTCGCGCGAGCTGGCTTTCGGCGCCGCCGTCGTGGCGGCCCGCACCAATAGCCCGGCCGAGCGGGAGAAGATGATCGTCCAGGGCCTGAAGGAAGTGACCATGCACGAGATCGGCCACACGCTCGGTCTGCGGCACAACTTCAAGGCCAGCACGCTCTACTCGCTCGAAGACCTGAACGATCCGCAAAAGACCAAGGACACCGGCCTGTCGTCGTCGGTGATGGACTATTGCCCGACGAATCTTGTGCCCAAGGGCGGCAACCAGGGGGATTACTTTTCCTCGACGATCGGCCCCTATGACCTCTGGGCGATCGAATACGGCTACAAGCCGCTGGGCGGCGGCACCGAAGGCGAAACCGCCGAGCTGAAGAAGATCGCCGCGCGCAGCGGCGAGCCGTCGCTGGCCTACGCCACCGACGAGGACACCCGGGGCATCGATCCGGATCCGCTGTCGAACCGCTTCGACATGGGCAAGGATCCGGTCGCGTATGCCAAGCTGCGGGCCCAACTGATCGGCGAGCTGTGGCCCAAGGTGATCGAAGACGTGACCAAGGACGGCGATGGCTACCAGCAGGCCCGGCGGGCGTTCGGCATCCTGCTGGGCAATCACGGCCAGGCGATGTACTTTGCCTCACGGTTCGTCGGCGGATTGTACGTCACGCGTTCGCACAAGGGGGACGCCAACGGCCAGCCGCCGTTCGTGGTGGTCGACGCGGCCAAGCAGCGCGAAGCGCTGACGCTGGTCGAAGAGCAAGTTCTCAGCGACAAGCCGTTCCAATTCCCGCCGGCCTTGTACAACCACCTGGCCGCCTCGCGTTGGAACCACTGGGGCACCGACGTCCCGCTGCGGACCGATTACCCGGTCCACGAGGTAATTGCCTTGTGGCAGGAGCGGATCCTGAGCCAGTTGCTCTCCCCGTTGACGCTGGAGCGGCTGCACGACTCGGAGCTGAAGGTGCCGGCCGACCAGGACGCCCTGACGACGGCCGAGTTGCTCCAGCGGCTGACCAAGGCGATCTACGCTGAAGTCGACAAGATGCCCGAGGGAGAATTCAGCAACCGCAAGCCGGCGATCAGCAGCCTGCGGCGCAACCTGCAGCGGATCTACCTGAAGCGCCTGGCAGCCCTGGCCATGAGCGACAGCGGCGCCCCGCAAGATTGCCAGACGCTGGCCTACGCCGAGCTCAACGGTCTGGAAAGCCGGATCACGAACCTGCTCAAGGCCAATCCGAAGCTCGACGACTACAGCCGGGCCCATCTGGACGAATCGGCCAGCCGGATCCGCAAAGTCGTCGACGCCCGCCTGCAGCTGACCAGGCCGTAAGGGGCCGCAGCGGCGATCGACCAAGAAAAACTCGAGCTCCTCGCACCCGAAAGCGTGCGGGGAGTTTTTTTTGCGCCCCCGGACAAAGCCTGCATGTCCGGCGGCCGATCGTCCGGCAGATAGCGACTGTCTCGGGCGGATAGCGCCTGCCACTCGCCGCCGGCTATCGAACTGCGTTGGGCGGTTCGATGCAGCGGTCGACTCAGGCTTTGCGGCGACGGGCAACCAAGAGGCCGCCGGCAATCACAGCGCCCCAGATGGCGAGTGAGCCGGGCTCGGGGGTCACCACCGATACGTTGTCCAGCACCGGGTAACCGGCGCCATTATTCAGGGCGAACTGCAACGTGGCAGTCGTCGACGTATCCGGTGTAAAGGCGAACGCGAATAATCTCCAGTTGCCCAAAACGGCATTCGTCAAATGGTTATTGGCGAGTTGCGAAGTCACGCCGGTCGCGCTGCCGGCGGCGAGCGAAATGGTTGCTTGCAGCGTGTCGGGTTGGCCGAACCCGTCCTGGCGCAGCGCTTCAAAATAGCTGACGAAGTAGGTGGTCCCCGCGGTAACGCCAAAGCTTTGCGAGAGCGAAGGGCTCGTGACGTTGATGAACTTGCTGCCTTCTTCGGCGGTTCCGTAACCGCCAGTGTTGCTCATGTACCAATACCAAGGACTCGCGCCCGACAACGTCCAACCCGGCAAGTCGCTTGGGTTGAGCGGCGTTATGCCCGTCGTTGCCGGGCCGCTCTCAAATCCGCCATCGACGAGCAAGTTGGCGTACGCCGGCGAAGCAGCGGCCAAACAGAGAGCCAGGGCGCCCAGGCGGAGCGAGTCGCGAAGCAATGACATTCGAAGACCCTTTGAGTTGGGGGTAGAAAAAAGCTCCGTCGTTCGCAAGCCCGTCCAAGCTCGGACCGTGCCGCTATCTTCGACTGAAGTAGAATTAGTGTCAATCGAATTGTGGCGAGTCCCCCTGAGTTTTTGCCCGATTCGGCCGCGAGGGCAGCCGGACGGCTACTTGTCGGCTTCGTCCGGCGTGAACAGCGGCGGTGGGCCCCCATCGACGATTTTTGGCGACATTGCCTTGGGCTTGATGACGAGAGCTGGTCGACCAGACACGGAGCTGGTTGACCAGACGCGATTCGCTTCCAGCACCCCGAAAAGGGGTGGGACGTACCTGAACGCGAGGAGCTTGTCCCAAAGTTGCAAGACGAGCCGGCATTTCTGCCCGTGTCGTCGGGCATCATTGCCGGGCCGCATTCAAATGGAGTGCCTCGACGCTTCTGACGAACGCGCCGGCGCTCCTGCCCCTCGCTTTGCGCTGAGCCAGGGTCCGGATATGCTTAAAGGGACATCTGTCGTGACCGAGCGCCGGGAGCCGAACGCATGCGAATGGTGGTGGCCGTGATCCAGCCGACCCGACTGAGCGCCGTGCGCGAGGCGCTCAGCAAGATCGGCGTTACGCGGATGACCGTTTGCGACGCGCAGGGCTACGCCCGGCAGCGGGGCAAGACCGAGTCGTATCGCGGCAATGAGTACAAAACGAGCCTGCTCCGCAAGGTGGCCCTGGAGATCGTCGTGAACGAGGACTTCCTCGACCGCACGATCGAAACCCTGCAAGGCATTGCCCGGACCAGCCCCGAAGGAAACATCGGCGACGGCAAGATCTTCGTAATGCCGGTCGTCGACGCCATCGAGATCGGCCGCGACATGCGCGGGCCGGAAGCGGTTTAGCGGCGCCCCAGGATGCCGGCAATTCTGCTCACTTCCGATTTGATGACCGCCTCCCAGGCCCAGGGTGCGGCAGCCCGGGCCGGTTGCCCGCTGAAGACGGTGGCCGGAGCGGCAGCGCTCGTCGCCGAGGCTGCCCGGCAGGCGCCCACCCTGGTGATCGTCGACCTGACGACGCCGGGCCTCGACATCCAGGCCCTGGTGCCGCAATTGACAGAGCTGGCCCGTCGGCCGCAGATTCTGGCCTTTGGCCCGCACGTGCACGAAGCCCGGCTCGAGGCCGCGGCGGCGGCCGGTTGCGATCGCGTGATCTCGCGCGGGCAGTTTCACGCCCAGGCCGAGCAGATCCTGGCCCGGTGCGCCGGCGGCGCTGCTTGATGACGCGCCCCGTGGCGATCGGCTGACGCCCACTCGAGTGCGCAGCAATCGGACGGTGCGCGGTGGCCCGCGTTCGATCGCCGTGCTATCTGCCCGCTTGCGAGCGAATGGCGGCTTCGATCTGCGCCTTGACCGCGTCCATGTTGAAGCTGGCCCCCTTTTGCATGGGCGGAAATTCAACGAACGATTGGGCCGCCTTGCCCACTTCCTGCTGCACGAAGACGAATCGCCAGAACTCGACCACAAACCAGTTGTAATAGCCCAGCGAGCCGGTGGTCTTGCCGTTGAACATGCCGGTCCGCTCGAACGGATCCAGGCGCAGGTTGGTCAGGATCGGCCAGTCGACTTTCTCGGTCGCCCCCAGCCAGCCGTTGGGCTGGTCGGTGAAACGGTATTTGAAGTCGTCGATGCGGGCCGCGCTCATCGTCCCCTCGGTGAAATACCAGACTTCATGCCGCTTTGAGGGCCCCTTGCCGGTGAGCATGTCCAGCTGGTTGTAACCGTCGAGGAAGACCTTGAACTTGCGGTCGCCGAGCTGCTTGCCTTGCTTCAGCTCGTCGGCGATGTTCGGATTGCCGGCGGCCGCGACGAACGTCGGGAACCAGTCCAGCCCGGACATGATGCCGTTCTCGATCTTGCCGGCCGGAATCTTGCCCGGCCAGCGGACCATCGCGGGCACCCGGAAGCCCCCTTCCATCGCCGTGCCTTTGCCGGCGGCGAACGGCGTCTGGCCGCCGTCGGGCCAGGTGAAGTTCTCCGTGCCGTTGTCGGTGCTGAACGCCACGATCGTGTCTTCGTCCAGGCCGTTGTCTTTCAGGTATTTCATGACCGAGCCGACGATATCGTCGAGCTGGGCCATGCCGGCTTCCTCCATGGTCCAGCCGTTTTCCGACGTCCGCATGTTTTCATACTTTTCCGACAGATGCGTGATGATGTGCATCCGGGTCGGGTTGAGCCAGAGGAAGAACGGCTTGTTGTCCTTGCGGGCCTTGTCGACGAACTTCAGCGCCAGGTCCAGGATCTCGTCGTCGACGGTTTCCATGCGCTTGGGATACAGTTCGCCGGCGTCTTCGATCTTTTGCTTGCCGATCTTGCCCCAGCGCGGCTGGACGGTCGGATCGTCCTTGTCCGTGGCCCAGCAGTGGAGCATGTTCCGCGGCCCAACCTTGTCCTTGAGGGCTGGCGGATAATTGCGATGCGAAGGGTCTTCCATCGCGTCCAGGTGGTAGAGATAGCCGAAGAACTCGTCGAAGCCGTGCACCGTGGGCAGAAACTTGTTCAGGTCGCCCAGATGGTTCTTGCCGAACTGACCCGTGGCGTAGCCCATGCCCTTCAAGGCCGTGGCGATCGTCGGCGCCTCGTCCGGCATCCCGATGGTCGCGCCGGCCTGGCCGACCGTTGTCATTCCGGTGCGGATCGGCAATTCGCCGGTGATGAAGTTGGCCCGGCCGGCGGTGCAGCTGGCCTCGGCATAGTAGTCGGTGAACAGCATTCCCTCGGCGGCCAGCTTGTCGAGATTCGGCGTGCGGCCCGCCATCATGCCGCGGTGATAGGCGCCGATGTTCCAGATTCCGATGTCGTCACCCATGATGAACACGATGTTCGGCTTCTTGCCGCTGGGGGCGGCCGGCGCTTTCGGCGCCGCCGGCTTGGCCGGGGCTTGAGCCAACATCAGCTCATCGGCCGCGACGGGAACCCCTGCGCCGGCTTCGGCATCGGCTGCCGTCAGGAGCAGTTGCCTGGCACTGGTCGGCTTGCAGCAAGCATTTGGCGAGCCGTGGGCGGAGGAGCCGGCCGTATCGACGGCTGCATCCGCCGGCGCCAGTTGGGCCCGGGCAGCGATCTGCGGACCCGTTGGTCCGGCGCTGGCCGAGCGGTCGCCGCCGCTGCTGCCGGTCGCGGCTGCGTATCCCAACAGTGCGCCCAGGGCCACCAGCGCCGCCGCCTGAATTCTCGCCGACTTCAGCATGGATTATCCCTTTGCCTGATGAGAAGAATGCGAATGGGCGCCGGGCGCTCGAAGGGGCTAATCGTAGGTTTCGCCCGCCGGACTGTCAACGATTCGGACCGGCACCTGGTTTCGGCCCGCTCTGCACGCAGCGAAAGCCGACGTGCGCCATCCCCGTGTCGGGACTGCAGCCCATCCGCGCGCTGGGGCGATAGCTGGAGCAGTAAACGTCGTTGCACAGAAACGACCCGCCGCGCTGCGCGCGCTGAGGCATCTCGGGATGCGCCGGATCGTGGCTGCGCTCGGGCCCCATAGGATTGTCCAGCACTTCGCCCGGGGCGTGCCGCCGATACTCGTTCGAGGCATACCAATCGCTGCACCACTCCCAGACGTTGCCGGCCATGTCGTACAGTCCAAAGCCGTTCGGCGGAAACGATTTGACCGGCGCCGTCCGATCATAGCCGTCCCGGGTTAGGTTCTGATAAGGAAAGACCCCCTGCCAGATGTTGGCCTGCGGCCGAGTGTCCGAGAACGGTTCTGGGCCCCAGATGAAATGCTCCCCGTCCCGGCCGCCCCGGGCCGCGAATTCCCATTCCGCTTCGGTGGGCAAACGCTTGCCGGCCCAGCGGGCATAGGCGGCCGCATCGTCCCACGACACATGCACGACAGGGTGGTCGTCGCGCTCGGAGATCGTGGAATCGGGCCCCTCGGGATGTCGCCAATCGGCGCCAGGCGTCCAGCTCCACCAGCGCCGCACGTCGTCGAGCGGCACCGGACGCGGCGTGTTGTGAAACACCAGAGCTCCGGGCACCAGGTCCGCCGGATCGGGCCGCGGCGTGCCGGCAGGCATCTGGCTCATGATCTCGTCGACGTCCGGCGCCCGCTCGGCGGTTGTGACGTAGGCGGTGGCTTCGACAAAGCGGCGGAACTGGGCATTGGTCACCTCGGTGGCGTCCATCCAGAAGCCTGCCACCCGGGCCCGGTGCACGGGCCCTTCGTCCGGCCGCGCATCGTCCAGTTCGCTCCCCATGGCGAACTCGCCGCCGGGGATCCAGACCATGCCTTCCGGCGCCGCGCCCGTGGGGCTCGCAGCACTGCCGTCAATTCCCGGTGCGCTATGGCTGCCGGCCGGAGTGGGGCTGCCCGGTCCCGACGCGGCCTCCTCGCGTAACCGGACGAGGCCGAACGTGATCGCGAACGACACAGCCGCCAGTCCGGCCAGAAGCAGGGCTCGTTTCATCGGATCCGCATGCGCGCCGGCATCGTCGGCTGGTAATGGCGGGGACGTGAGGCCGCCATTATAGCAGCCGCCAGCGCGACGTGCCGCACCCGGCCCGCCGGCTAACGCTATGCGGGCCCCGAACAGCAAGTTACTGGGCCGGCGGAGTTGTCGCGGCCGACTGGTCGCTGGGAGCCGGTTGCTGCAATCGGACGAGCAGCCACTGCTCCGTGCGGGTCTTGCCGAAATGGACCAGCACCGGAGCCTCGGGCTTGGTCAGGTTGTAGAGCCCCGCTTCGAACACGTCGGTCTTGTTCTGCCCGACGGTCCAGCAGACACGCTGTGTGTCCTTGTCCACGGCGCCTTGAATCTGCACCGGCTGGCCGGAGAAATTGTCGGTGTAGTTGCCGCGGATCAACCCCTGCTTGTCGACGGCCAATTGGATCGTCACGTTCGATTGCTTCTGCCCGGCCGGCGCCAGGGCGAAAACGCCCAGCGGCAACCAGTCGGCGCTAGCGGGATCGGCCGGGTTGCCCGAGTCAGCCAGGGCGCTAGCCTGGTCGTAATACTCGGCGCTGCTGCCGGCCTCCTGAGCGCCGACGTAAACATTGCCGTTGTCGTAGGTGATATTGCCGCCGTAGTTGTAGTTGTACATCGGGGCCCCGGCGCCATATCCGAACCAGCCGCCCAGCATCGGCCAGGTGGCCGCGTTCCAGGCAGCGCCCGCGGCCCAGCCGGCGGCCGCCCAGCGCCGGATGGGCGCCGTACCAGCCTGCCCCGTAGATGCCGTAGTTATTGAAATTGCCGCGCACCGCCGTGGCCGACGTATAACGGCCCGATGGGCTGACCCGGGCATATCCGGCCGCCACGCCGTTGGGGCCGGCCGCAAATCCGCGGGCGGCCTCGCCGCCGTTGGGTCCGCGCACGGCCGATCCGCCGGCGACCGCGCCGCCCGGCCCACGAACCGCGCCCTGGACGGCCCCGCCGCCGTCGGCGCCGGCCACTCCCCGCCCGGCAGCCACGCCGCCATTGGGGCCAACCGCCACGCCGCGCCCCGCTTCGTTGCCGCGCGGGCCGGTCACCGTCGCGCCGGCCGCATAGCCGCCGCGCGGGCCTTCGACCGCGCCGTGCTGCACGTCGAATGCGCCGCCGCCCGCGGCGTGCATCCCATCGCCGGCGGGCATGCCGAGAAAGCTGTTCAGCTGCTGCCGGCTGGCCGTATGGCCTTCGCCCCAGCCGCCGGAACGATCGAACCCCTCGCCGCCCCCCATCCCGCGATCGAACCCGCCCCGATCGAATTCGCCGCCCCCGAATCCACCGCGGTCGAATCCGCCGCGATCGAACTCGCCGCCACCGCCGAAGCCGCCGCGATCGAAGCCGCCACGGTCAAACCCGCCGCCGCCGCCGAACCCGCCGCGATCGAATCCGCCGCCGCCATGAAATCCGCCAAAGCCGCGGGCCCAGCCGCTGGTCGCCGGCAGCAGGGCTACCGAAAACAGCCCGGCCCAAGACAGGGTGGCCCAAAACAGGGGGGCACTCTTCCATCCGCATCGAACTGACAAGAATCGCATGGCAGCAGGTTTCCGCAAAGGAGCTTTGGGTCTGAAGAGTTTTGCCGTGAGCGTGCAGCGGCGCGCGCGCCGCACGCGCTTAGAGCGCGCCGCCCGTGCGCTCGAGAATGACTTCGTCGGTGTCGGGGAGCGCGGTTTCGCCCACGATCCGCTGGCTGGATTGCCAGATCATGGCGCCCGATCCTTCGCCGGTCCGGGTGAAGGCATTGACCGAAGTGGTCTTGGTGCCGTCGGGCAGGATTCCGGCGGTCGCGACGGTCCAACCGCCGTTGCGCTCGGTCCAGATGCCGATCGAGCGGCTGCCGTCGCCGCCGAACGCCCAGGATTGAACCCGGCGTGTGGCGGGATCCCAAGCGATGATCTGTCGGCCGCTGGCCATTTCGTCGCCGCCGCCGCCATTGATCCGGTAGGTCAGCTCGACGCTGCTCTTGTTCGGGCCCCATTCGATGTTGATGTTCACGATGTTGCCGACGTCCCAATTGCCTTGTTCGATCGACGACCAGGTGCCGATCATCCATTCGAAGTCGCGCAAATGGTTGTACGTCGACTGATGTTCCACGCGCACGTCGCGAACCGACGCCAGCAGCCACTTGCCGTCGGACTTCACGTGCACCGCCGTGTAGCGGCTGCTGGCCGGCGCGCCGGCCGGCGGCGGAGCCAGCGAACAATGACCGTCTTCGATCGCCACGTTGCCGGCGACAAACCGGATCGAGTCGATCGTCACGCGAATCGCGGCGCCCGGATAGTCGTCAAAGAAGGTGGCATACTCTTTTTCGATCGCCGCACGGCCCACGAATCGCTGGCCGGCTTCGTCGATGTATTCGCCCTCAGGCGACCACAGCGCGGCCACGGCGGCCGCGTCGCCGGCGTTGAAGGCCGTGACAAAAGCGTCGGACGAGGCCCGAATGGCGTCGTTGGCGGCGGCCCGATCATCCGCGGGCTGAGCACTGGCGGTTTGCGTCAGGACTACGCCGGCCAGGAGTGCCAAGGATGCCAGTTTGATGATCCGAAGAGAGCGCTCGCGCAGCATGGGCCTGGGTTCCCGAAAGAAAGGGTTATAACGGACTTCCCTTTCCCGAGAGGCGACATCCATGCCATAGCATAGCATGTCAAATCTGACGAAAGACCCCCTGAAAGTCCACCGAAAACGGCGGAACCGAACGAAAAACTAACCCCCTTTTCCGTTTCGGCAGGCGGCGGACGAGGTGCCGGGTCGGGTGGGATTCGCCGCGACCGCCGGGTGCCACGGCTGGCTCAGCCGGCCGCGCTTGCCCTGAGCCGGTTGAATACCGACTCTGACCAGCAGGCCGCCGATTCACCGCTGGACAAGCCAGCGATGGCACCTGGCGACTTCGGCCAGGGGAGCAATCGGTCAGTCGTGGCCACCGTCCTCTTGCACCAGCGACTCTTGCAGCAGATCGACCTCTTTGCGGCCATGCACTTCGACCCGGCTGAGCAGCGATCCCAGCTCATCGGACACCTGGCCGATCGGCTGGGGATCCTCGGGCGTGAGCCGATCCAGCCGGGCGGTGACGCGGCGCAGGTCGCGGCGAAACGTGTCGTGCTCGGCCCTCAGGGCTTCGACCTTGGGGCTGAACGTGGGGCGCGATTCGGTCACGACTTCCATGTAGCCGTCGTGCTCTTCGAGGGTCATCAGTCGCTCGAGATGCCGCTGAAAGGCCTGCGTCATGAAGCGCAGGCTGGAAAGCTTGCGCGGCAGGTCTTGTCCGTGCGAGGCCCATTGCAGGATATTGCGCAGCGCGCTTTCCAAGTGCGCCAGCAGCTCGTACTCGATCAGCATCTGTTGGGAAATGGCTTTGTGATCCATCGTTTGGATTCCTCTTTGACTGTTCATCCAGGCTGCCCGCGCACGCGCCGTCGTCGGCACGTCGGTCATTGCATTGCCAGCGGCTCCAGGATATGAGTGGCTACATAGGCTTCCACTCCGTCCTCGCTGCGGACCAGCGAATAGTTGCCGGCGCGGTGCAGCAGCGATACCTTGGTCCCACGGCGGAACGTGCCGTCCGGCTTATGGCCGTGCTGCGGATCGCCGGCATAGTAAACTGTGCCGGTCGCCAGCACGTACGTGACCGGACTCGCCGCGGGGGCTGCCGCGACCGTTTCGGCCCCCGGGGCCGGGGACGAAGTAGTTGACCGTGCCGGTTGATCGACACATCCGGCCAGCGCCAGCACGCCGGCCATCCAGACGCAAAGACACACGCTGCGGGCCAATGTCGGGACAGGTGCTCGAAATTGGCGCACCACGAGACGCAACCGAGACCAGTACATGGCGTGGCTCCTTCCGAACGGGTTGAGCCGAAAACGCGGCTGCGCTGCGGCAAATCACCGCCAGAGCGCAGGTCAAACTCATGGGTCAACCTCATTGTATCCCTGGACTGGTGTGCCACAATCATTTGCGGCAAAATCTGCGGGTTGGCGCCAAACCAGCGCGTTCGCCCGTCGACCAGCAGCCGGACGAGTGCCGACCACAGGTTTACGGGTTCGCCAGTCGCTGCAGCGCAGTTCCCTTAGCGAGCAAACCTTGGGCCGGATTGCCGGGTTGGCACCGTTGCCCCCGCACCAAACAAAGCAGCTCCTCGCATGAGTTCCGAAATCACTGGCACGCGGCGGCTGATGGAAACCATCGACGCCGATACGGTCAATCAGTACCTGCGTTTCGGTTGGAAGCTGATCAATCAGCACGTGATCGAAGGCACGCTCGACACGCCCGCCCGGGTGAAATACATCCTGGCCTCGGTGCGGCGGATCGAAGAAACCAAAGAGCTTGTGACGCTCGACGACACCGCGGCCGTCAATGAGTACCTGTCCCTGGGCTGGACCTTGATCGACAAATTCATCACCGCCGCCCAGCAGGAGTCGCGGCACGAAGCGATCCACTTCATCGTCGCCTGGCAGGCCGAAGGCCCACCCGTCAAACCGGGCTCGCCCGATGCCCGCGCCGCCGAGATTCTGGAAACCCACCTGGCCGGCGAGATTGAGCTGGACTCGCCCTGATCCCTGGGACGGAAATGAACCGCAGACGCGCCCTGTACGTGCCGAAGGGCGCCTTGGCGGTGTAACCCCACCTAATTCTGAAGAAAGCCCGATGACCTATCCAATGAACCGTCGTGATCTGCTGGCCACCGGCGTGACAGCCGGAGCGGCGCTGTCGCTCGGCCCGCAGGCGGCCGCCGCCGAAAAACCCGCGCCCCCGCCGGGCTTCCACTATTGCTTCAACACGGCCACGGTTCGCGGCCAGAAACTGCCGATTGCCCAGGTCGCGACCATCGCCGCGCGGGCTGGCTACGATTCGATCGAGCCCTGGATCGACGAACTGGATCAGCACGTCAAGGACGGTCACTCGCTGGCCGACCTGGGCAAGCTGATCCGCGATCTCGGCTTGACTGTGGCCAGCGCGATCGGCTTCGCCGAATGGGCGGTTGACGATCCTCAGCGCCGGGCCAAGGGTTTGGAGGAGGCCCGGCGCACGATGGGCCTGGTGGCCGACATCGGCGGCTTGCGGATCGCGGCGCCGCCAGCCGGCGCAACGGATGCGCGGATCGATCCGGTGGCGATTGGCCCGCGCTATCGGGCCCTGCTCGAGATCGGCGATGCCTGCGGCGTGGTGCCGCAGCTCGAACTGTGGGGATTTTCGAAATCGTTGGGTCGCTTGGGCGACGTGCTGCTGGCGGCCAGCGAAAGTCAGCACCCGCAGGCCTGCATCCTGCTCGATATTTTTCATTTGTACAAAGGGGGCTCGGATTTCGCGACCATCCGGCTGCCCAGTTGCCAGGCGCTGCACGTCTTTCACATGAACGATTACCCGGCCACGCCGCCGCGCAGCGAGATCACCGACGCGGCCCGAGTTTATCCCGGCGACGGCGTAGCGCCCTTGGCGAGCGTGTTCGGGCAGTTGCGTGCGTCGGGCTCGCAGTGCGCGCTATCGCTTGAAGTCTTCAATCGCGACTATTGGCAGCAGGATCCGGCCTTGGTGGCCCACGTCGGGTTGGAAAAGCTGAAAGCGGCCGTGGCGGCCGGCAACACCTAGCCAGGCGAGGCGGCAATGGAGGATGAAGGAGCGTACCTTTGCGAAGCCTGCGGCGAAGAGATCGTGATTCCGCTCGATCCCTCGGCCGGGCGCCAGCAGCAGTATGTCGAGGATTGCCCGGTCTGCTGCCACCCGAACGTCATCACGGTCGAGTTCGACCGCCGCGGGCGGGCACGCATCTCGAGCAGCGGCGAATGAGCGGTCGCCCAATGCGTGCGCGGCCGGAGCCGCCTCAGTCGGTGCTGCCCACGCCGCGCTCGCCGACGAGCCGAGCCAGGTCCAGACTGCTGACAATGCCCAGCGGCTTTGTCCCCTCGACCACGATGATCCGGTGGACGTGCCGGCGCCACATTTCGCTCGCCAATTCGCGAACGGGCGTTTGCGGCGCGCAGGTGACGAGCTGATCGCTCATCGCGTCGCGGACTTTCAGCTTGCCCAGCCGCCCGCGAAATCCTTCGAACTCGGGACCCGGCGTGTGCCGAAAACCGTCGGCCTGAATCTCCCAATTCAACCGATCCCAGACCAGGCCGTCGAGCGACTTCATCAGCACCTCGATCCGGGCAATGTCGCTGCGGCTAAGCACGCCGACCAGCCGCCCGGCTTCGACGACCGGCAAGCCGGAGACGCGGTGCTCGATCAGCAGGTCTTCAGCGTCTTTCAAATCGTCGTCGGGGCGGGTCGTCACCAGCGACCGGGTCATAATGTCCCCCGCCACGATGGCCCGGTCGGTCGTCTGCATGGTTTCTGATTCCCAGGTCGCCAGGATTGTCCGCGGATTTCCCGGAAGCATTATCGGGCCGCCGGTGGTCACTGGCTAGCGCCGCGCCGAGGGAATGTAGCCGCCGAGGCCGTAAATGGGGCAGTGCAAGTGCCTGGTTCGGCACTTTCTGCGGCAATGCGGCGAGCTTCCAGCGAGGGAAGGGGCCGCGCGGCTAAAACTCCTGGCCGCGCCGGGCTGCCCGCCAGTTGGCCTGCCCGGTCGATTGGCAGGCGGCCAGACGCTTGACCAGCGTTTCGGGGGGGACGAATCCGTTGACCCGATCGAGCACTTCGGCATTGCCGGAAATGATGAACGTGGCCGGAAAAGCCGTCACACCCAGTTCCTTCAGCAGGGGCGAATTGCTGCCGCCATCGAGCACCAGCGGCACGAACGAGCGGTTCACGGTTGCGGCCACGTTGGCGTCGGCAAACGTCGCCTGCTTCATCTTCACGCAGTAGCCGCATTGTTTGGCCGTGACGAACAGCAGCAGCGGCCGGCCTTTCTCCTGCGTGACCTTCCAGGCGGCTTCGACGTCGGTGTGCCAGGCAATCGCGGCGGGCTCGGCCGCTTGGGCCGCGGCGAGCGCCGAGCAAGCCCACAGGGCCGCCAGGGCGAACCCGCTGTGCCGGGCGGAATTTCGGAGGTTGGTGATCAAATTGCACCTCTGGGATGGCAAGGCTTTCGAGATCCAGGCGGTCGCCGGACGCCCAGGGGGGCCGTGCGCCGGCGTGGGGGCCCGCTCGGACTGAGCATCGGCGGATCCCTGCGCTTGCGGCGCGCGGTCGTGAGAAATCATCGGCGGGCCAGCGCCGCCTGCGACAAAGAGAAAGCGGCCGCCGGATGAGATTTCATCGAGCGGCCGCTTGGGGCAGCGATTTTGTCATGCGGCCCGGCGGCGACCACCGTCGCCGCTTGGGAAAACTGCGCCTGTTATGTCGAAGCGTCGGACGACACCAGGCAGACCAGCGAGTGATGATCGAGCCAGAACTTGCCGTTGGCCGGTGGTGCCGGACCGTCCAGGTCCGGATAAATGTCGCTGGGCGATTCTTGTTGCGTGTCAAGGAACAATCGCCAGCGAATCGCGCCCGGCAGCCGCGGCAGCGTGAACTCGCGGCCGGTCGGTCCGGCGTTGAACATGATCAGCACATGGCGCCTGCTGCGGTCGATGTCGGCCACCGCCGGCGCGCCGAACAGGCAAGTCAGGGCCGGCCCTTCGCCGTTCCAGGTCATCGGCTCGCCGCCGGGTCCGAACCAGCTGACGTCGGGCAGGGAGCCGGGCAAATCCGGCTCGCCGCGGAGGAAGTCGGTGCGCCGCACGGTTGGCTGCTGCCGGCGGAAGTGGACCAGGGCCCGGCAGAAGCGCAGCAGATCGGCGTTCTTCTCGACCAGCTTCCAATCGAACCAGCTGATCGCATTGTCCTGGCAATAGGCGTTGTTGTTGCCCTTTTGCGTCCGCCGGCATTCGTCGCCCGCCAGGAGCATGGGCACGCCCTGACTCAACAGCAGCGTGGCCAGCATGTTCTTGCATTGCCGCAGCCGCAGCTGTTCGATCTCGCGCCGCCGGGTCGGCCCCTCGGCGCCGTAGTTCGAGCTGTAGCTGTTATTGTCGCCGTCGCGATTGTCCTCGCCGTTTTCCTCGTTGTGCTTCGAGGAATACGAGACCAGGTCGCTGAGCGGAAAACCGTCGTGCGACGTGATGAAGTTGATGCTGTGATACGGCTGCCGGCCGCCGGCCTGATACAGATCGCTGGAGCCTGACAGCCGGGTGGCCATGGGGCCGGTCATGCCCTCGTCGCCGCGCCAGTAGCGGCGCACGTCGTCGCGATAGCGGCCGTTCCATTCGGCCCAGCGCAATTGTCCGAACGAGCCGACTTGATACGCGCCGGCGGCGTCCCAGGCCTCGGCGATAATCTTGCTGTCGGCCAGCAGGGGATCTTCGGCGATGGCTTCGACCAAGGGCGGATTCGGCACCAGTTCGCCCGTGCGGTCGCGGCTGAGAATCGAGGCCAGATCGAAGCGGAACCCGTCGACGTGATAGTTGTGCACCCAATGCCGCAGGCAAAGGAAGATCATCTCGCGGACGATTGGATGGTTGCCGTTGACCGTGTTGCCGCAGCCCGAATAGTTGCGATACGACATGCCGCCGTTGGCCAGCATGTAATAGACCTGGTTTTCCAGGCCCTTGAAGCTGAGCGTGGGCCCGTACTCGTTGCCTTCGGCCGTGTGGTTGAACACTACATCGAGGATCACTTCGATATCGGCGGCATGCAGCGCGCGGACCATTTCCTTGAATTCGCGGACCTGGCTGCCGGGTTCCTGGCCGGCCTGATAGCCGCGGTGCGGCGAAAAGAAGGCCAGGGAGTCGTAGCCCCAGTAATTCGTCCGCCAGGTTTTCTCGCCCCAGAAACCGTTGGTGGGGAACTCGTGCACCGGCATCAACTCGACCGCCGTGACGCCCAGCGACTTCAGGTAGGGAATCTTCTCGATCACGCCCAGGTACGTGCCCGGATGCTCGACCTCGCTGGAGGGCGATTGGGTAAAGCCGCGGACGTGCATCTCGTAGATCACGGTTTCCGACAAATCGCGCCGCAGGTGCCGGTCTCCCTGCCAGTCGAACTGCTCATCGACCACCACGCACTTGGGCGGGCGGATGATTCCGTCGTCCGACGGCATAAACGTGCCGGCCAGCGCGCGGGCGTAAGGATCGATCAGCCGGGCCGTGCGGTCGAAGCGCTGGCCCCGGGCCGGATCGTAGGGGCCATCGGCTTGCAGGTGATACAGTTGACCGCTCTGCAACCCGGGCACGAACACGCTCCAGATATCGCCCCAGCGGTCGGTCTCGCGATTGAAGACGATGATCTCGGCAGGTTCACGGTCGGTCACCTTGTCGTACAGCAACACGCGCATGGCCGTGGCCGAGCGGCTGAACACAACGAACTGCACGCCGTTATCGTGCAGGATCGCGCCGTAAGGCAGCGGATGGCTGAATTGCAGTGCAGGATGCCGGTGCAACATAAGCATGTGGGGAGCACTCAGGGGTCGTGGCTACGTTCCTTCGAACAAACGTCGAAGCAAACATACCACCAACCCTGGCGCAGCGTTGGCAAGCAGGCAGCGAGGATTCGATTTTCGCAAGGCGCGCCGCACCGGACATGCTGCCTGGCAGGATCCGGTCGGCGTCGAAGACTTTATCGCCCAACGGCGATTCTGAGCAACTTTCCGGCAGGCGCGGCAACACACCTTCGCCAGCCGGAAAAGTTCAACACTACCCTATCCGAGCGCGGCCAGGACCTCAATGATATTCCGGGTTTTCCCGGTCACGCCCGGCGGCGAGCCCGGCGCACGCGCCGCGCTCATTTGCCGTCGCGAAATTTCGCGTGGCAGGCGTCGCAGTGCTGCGCCATCCGCTTCATGGCCGCCTGGGCAGCCTCGGCCTGGCCGGCATGAATGGCCGCGTTGACCTCGCCGGCCGTGTCGCGCATCTGGCCGCACAGCTCTCGCCAGCGGGCCGCGTCGGCCGCGTCGCCGGCGTATTCCTCGTCGTACATGGCGGCCTGGGCGATCGCGGCCAAGGTGGCGGCCTGTCCGGCCGACTGTGCGGCCTGCCGCTGAAAGCGGGGTGGCTCCAGCCCGCGCTTGAGGCCGTTGTTGACGATCGGCACCTGTTTCATCAGGTCGGCGATCGCCGCGACTTTGCCCCAGGGCAGCTCGGCCGGCGGATCGTCGGAACCAGCTGCGGCTTGCTTCACTTCGGCTGCCGCGGCCGCGGCGGCTGCCTGATCGCCCGCGGCTTCGGCCAGTTTCTGCGCAGCCTTGAGCAAGGCGCCGCTGCGGTACTTGGCTTCCGCATCGTGCTTGGCGAGGACCAGCGCGATGGCGGCCAGCGTGTGGGCGTCTTTGCCGACGCGGCTTTGCTTGGCCTCGTCGTAATCGGCCGGGTCGGCCAAGGCCTCGTCGATGCGCCCCTGGTAGTACGCCACCTGGGCCTTCAAGTCTTCGGCCGGCGCAAATTGCGATACCTTGGGCGGCTCGTCCCCGAGCAGTCCGGCGGCCACGACGACCGAAAAGGCCAGCGCAGCGGCGGGCGAGATCCAGGTGGGGCGCTTCATCGAGTCCTCATCTTCTCGGCGGACAATCTGCGTTCATTGCGGTCGCGCCCTGTCGGCGCGCGTGGCCCCGCGAATGCCGGGTGCGTCCATGATGCCCGGCCGACGGAAGCGACGCAAGTCGCACTCCGTGCGCCAGGCGGCGGACAGTGCGCGGCGCTAATACGCGTTCGGGTCGATCTGCTGTCCGTCGGCCGAGGCATTGAGCCGCTGCCAGGTGAGGAACGTGGTCAGGTCCATGTTGGTCAGATCGAATTGCCAGGGATCGCCCGTCTCGATCGAGTCGGAGATAAAGTGCACGCTGCCGTCGCAAAAGGCGACAAAGACCCCGCCCGCGTGCTGGCTGCGCGTGGTGGCCTGGTCGTTGGTGCAGCCTTCGCAGCAGCCCATGCACTTGGACCAGAGGACCGGTCCGCCGCCGACCTGGGCTTCGATGTCGGTGCAGCCCAGGATGTTGTCGGCCGAAGTGGTGCAGTTGTTGGGCCCCGCGTCGTCGTCGGTTCCGTGCCCCCAGATGCTGCTGGCCCCGACGGTGCCCATGGCCCAGACGCCGCGGCGATCGGCCGCCGACAGGCCGATGCGCAGCTCGGCCAGCATGATGGTGAAGGTGGTGCCGTCGGTGATTTGCTTGATGTTCACGGCGGTCTCGCCGCCCATCACGCCGCGCGTCCAATTGCTCTGCCAGTAGGGCGAGGTGGGACCGTTGGCCTGGCGGAAGTCGTTCGACAAGAACCCCAGCGAACCGTTGGCGCCGTAATTCCCGCGCGCCCAGTTGTCTCCTTCGCCCGGGCGGTTGAACGGAACGTCGGCGCCGACGTCCGTCGGGCAGAGCATCGTCGAGACCTGCGTGCCGCGGGGAGTGCGGTTCGACGGATCGGAGATCGGCGCCTTGAGATTGAACTGGGTGTAGAGGTTTTCTTCTTCGATCAGCGGCAGGATCGCGATCACCCAGTTGACGCCGTAGTTCGTGCTGGTCTCGGGATCGTCGCCGGGCGGATAGTTGCAGGCCGGCGGGAACATCTTGCGCAGGTCGTGATACGTCAGGCAGCCCAGCGCCAGCTGCTTGAGATTGTTGTTGCACTGGACCCGTCGGGCCGCCTCGCGTGCCGACTGCACCGCCGGCAGCAGGAGCGCGATCAAAATGCCGATGATGGCGATCACCACCAGCAGCTCAACCAGCGTGAAACCGCGCCGCGCCCGCGAGAGCATGAGTTTTCCCTTGCCGTCAGGAAGCCTGCGCCGCACGGCGAAAAAAAGCGCCTGCGGCCCCCCATTTGGCAATCGTCGCCCAGAGGCGCAATCCTTGTCAAGGGTGTTTGCGCAGTAAGCTGACCGAATCGGCCAGCGAATATTGGCAGGCACCGCGCAGCCGGAGACACCGGGCGGCGCGGCGGGAGGCACGGCGCAACGAGAGCGCGGCGCAGCGGGACGCGCCGGGCAACGCGACGCACACGGCGGCCGGCTGCCCGGCGGCGCTATGGGGGCCCCGCGGCGGCCCCGACACGGCGCGCTACTCGGCCAGCAAAGTTATCGCCGTGACGTCGGGCGTCAGGAAGCGGTTGGACCTGGCGTGATCTTCGACCGCCAGCTCGATTCCCAGTCCAACTTTGAACTGCCCCATGACGACGAAAGAAACGCCCGATTCGGGGCCCTTCGTCGAGCCCAACAGGAACGCCTTGCGCGGCTTGCTGTACGACACGCCGTCGCTCGAGGCGCTGACCAGGCACTCGCCGCCGCGCGGGTCAACGACTTCGGCCCGGTACGTCCGGCCCGTGGTCCGAAACTCGTAAACCTGATTCGGCTTCATGGCCGACCGCGACAAGGTCGAAATTGCTTCCGCCCGGGCGACGACCGCGGGCAAGAGCAACACCAGGGGCGCAAGGGCCCAGCGCGTAACCATACGGCGACTCCTACGGATGCAAATCAAGATGTGAATCTACGCCGACCGGCTTCGCAGAAAACGTGCCTGGACGGCGTCGCATTAGATGGGCAAAGTGAAACGTAGTTCGGATCCTGGGGAATGCAAATCGGGGACTTGGAAAATCAGGCTTAAGTCTTGTTTGGATAGCTTTTTGCGGCAAAACCCCGGGCCCCGGGGCGGCGGCCAAATGTGCCCCGCCAGGGTCGATCCGGCCGCTTCTTTGCAGGAGCGGCCCGGCATGGGACTGGGCGCTGACGGGCCCATTTTCCGCGGGCGGCCGGCTGTCTAGTCGTGCAAGTACCAGGGCAGGCTGATCACCACGACCCGGCGCCGGCCAAGTTTGCGCAGGGCGCTACGCAGCTGACTGGCATGACCGGCATGCAGCAGTTTCTCCCACCAGTGGCGGCTGACCACCTCGGGAATGATGACCGCGATCGGCCGGACCGGGAATTCGCCGCGCAGGCGGTCGATTTCTCTCAGCATCGGCTCGGCAAATTGCCGGTATTTCGAATTCCGAATGAGCAGCTGCGGCAACGATCCACCCGCCTGCCGCACCGGCACCTCGACATTCTCCTGCCACAACCGGCGGACTTGCGATTCCTCGGAGTCGTCGCCGGTGCCGTCCACGTTAAGGATGTGCACGGCAAACACGTCGGGAGACAGCCAGAGGGCAAAGCAGAGCGACTTCTCGGTCGGCTTGTCCCAGCAGCGGAAGGGCAGCAGCACGACCGGCGCGCCGTTGTGTTCGAGCTTGTCGGGTCGATAGGCGGCCAGCTCCCGGGTCATCTTGCGGTACTGGCGATGCACCAGGCGGAACAGCAGGATCAGCCCGCCGATGGCCAGGATCGAAACCCAGGCTCCTTCGCGGAACTTCGTGGCCAGGATGATCGCCAGCGCCACGCTGGTCGCAACGGCGCCCAGCGCGTTGCAGGCGAGCCGCAGCCAGGTCATCGAGCGATCCGAACGGAGCGGCGTCCCTGAGTGATCCGAGGAGTTATCCGCCGGCTTGCCCGGTTTGCCGCCGCGCAACTGCTTGAGCCAATGGACGACCATGCCAGTCTGCGAAATGCTGAAGGCCGCGAACGCGCCCACGGCGAACAGCGGGATCAGCCGGTCGGTAACTCCGTCGAACACGATCAACAGTGTGCCGGCCGCGGCGGCCAGAAACAGCACTCCCACGGTGGCCACCAGGCGCCGCCCAACCACGGCGAACGACCGCGGCAGAAAATCGTCGGCGGCGATCAGGCGGCAAAGCCGGGGAAAATCGACGAAGCTGGTGTTGGCCGAGAGCGAGACGATGGTCAGCACGCTGCCGATCGCCAGGTAGTAAAACCAACCTCGACCCACCACGGCCGCGGTCAATTGCGAGAGCACGCTCTGGTAGCCGGTCTGGTCCTGCGGCATCGCGCCGATGTGGTAGACGTGGGCCAGGTACGCGATGCCGGCCAGCAGCACCGCCAGCGTCGCCACAATGGCCGTCAGCGTGCGCCGGGCGGTGCGGATCGTCGGCTCCTGAAACGCGCTCACGCCGTTGCTCACGGCTTCGACGCCCGTCATCGCCGTGCAGGCGGTGGCAAAGGTGCGCAGGATCAGCCAAATGCCCACCGACTCGGTCGCCGGCAGCAGCGCGGGCGGAACCTCGACGGGCTCCGGGTGGCCGCCGGCGGCGATCGATTTGGCGATGCCCAGCGCGATCACGGTCCCCAGGCTGGCGATGAACAAGTAGGTTGGCAGAGCGAAGGCCCAACCGGCCTCCTTCGTCCCGCGCAGGTTCATCAGCGTGACCAGGGCCAGCACTGCCAGACACAGCGGCAGCGTGTAGGGGAGCAGGGCCGGAATGGCCGAGACCAGGGCCCCGATGCCGGCCGAGATGCCTACGGCCACATTCAGGATGTAGTCGACCAGCAGCGAGGAGGCGGCCAGCAAACTGGCGCCGGTGCCAATGTTTTCCTTGGCGACGGTATAGGATCCGCCGTTGACCGGATAGGCGGCAATCGTCTGGCAGTACGACACGTACAGCAGCGCCAGCAGCAGGAGCACCGCCAGCGTGATCGGCCCGATGTACCACAGCCCCGCCGTGCCCAGGGGGATCAGCACCATCAGCGCCGCTTCGGGCCCGTAGGCGGCCGACGAGAGCCCGTCGAGGCCCAGCGCGGCCAGGCCGGTCCAGGCGCCGATTTTCTCCTGGCACTCTTCGCTCGACGCCAGGCGCCGGCCAAGCAAGACGCGCACAATGGACATACAGCACTCAGACCGGAGCGGGGTGTTCGTCGGTTGACGAGTGGATCGAAGCAGTCCGCCCCACGCCGGTCGCCGCATCCAGGGGCTCGTCTCCCTGGAACCACTGGATTTCGTTTTTCGCAGGAAACGCTCGCTGCTGCATGTCAAGGAGCCTTCGGTTCGGAGGCGGCAGGCTTGGCGCGATCCGCGCCGGCGGCTTTAGCTTCGGCATCCGGCGGTTTTACGTCCGACGGCTGGGCGTCCGGCGTTTGCGCGTCGGGCGGTTCGGACTTTTCGATCGTGATCGTGGCTTTCGGCTCGTGGACGACGCTCGCGATGGGGCGCTCCGCACGTGGATCGCGGCCTAACGGGGCCATGATCGTGATTCGGCGGATGGATTGGTCCACGGAGTCGTTGCCGTCGCCGCCTTCGACGAGGACGCAAGTAACCACGACCGGCGGTTCGGGCGAAATGTGAAATTTGCCCTTCCGTCCGGGGATCAGTGGAAAGGTCTCGCGACCGTCCTCGTGCTCGCCCTGATACGCCGTGCGCTCCAGCCGCTGGTCGGCAAAGTGATATTCGACGCGGCGCTTGCCGGGCCCGCCCAGCACGATGCCCGATTCCGGCTGCTTTTCATCCAGCGGCCGGCACTCTTTGGCTGCAGCGACGTCCGCACGAAACTGATCGGCCAGTCGGTCGGTGGGGCCTTGCGGGGTGGGCGGAGTCCGCTGGCTGTCGCTGAAGCGATAAACGCCCCACAGCGCCACGGCGATCAGCAACGCGAACAGTCCGCGGATGATGAGCCTTTCCCGTGGTGTCCGGCTCGGGCGGGTCAAGTCTACGGGCGCCGCGCCAGACGCGGTCGATTTTTTGCGGCGGCGACTCAATTTCGGTGGTCCTGGTGCCTGATGGTGTGCAGAGCGGCCGAACGATTACTGGGGAACTTCGACTTCTGGCGAACTTATTGTCCGCTCGTGGTGCCCGGGGGCCAGCATGATTTCAACTCGTGGACTTCCAGCCGCAGCAGTTGCACCGGCGCCGCTTCGGCCGTGAGCGAGAGCCGGTGATTGTCGGCGGCCGCGATCGCCGGCAGCGGCATATAGGTCAATCCGTCGCCGGCGAAAACTTCGAGCGTGGTGCGGTCCAAGAGCACGATCAGCTGCTGCCGGCCGTCGATCAAGGGCGCCGGCGCCTTTTGACCGCCGGCCTCGATCTGCCCGCTGGCGGCATCGTAAACGACCCGCTGCCCGCGCACGTCGAGCACCACGCGCCCCGTAGCCGCGGGGGCAAAATCGAGCCGCACTTCCACGGCATCTGCCGTCAGATCGATCAGCGGATTCTGCCCGACTTCGAGCCGCCCGGGCGGGAACGTGTTCGATCGGGTTCGCAGAGACTTCGAGCTCCTTCACCGGTTGCCAGCTGAGTCTTGGTCCTGCGGCCGTGCTCCGCAAGCGCAGTTCGAGCGGCACGCTCATGCACTGATTGAACGGCATCGCCGGCGCCTGTGCCTGCAGCCAGCCGATCTGGATTTGCCGGTCGTCCTGCGGGCCCAGGCTGCTGTAGGTCTGCGCCGCGTAAAAGCCGGCGCCGCGGTGGCCGGGCAGCTTCGGCGATTCGGGTTTGAAATGGTGCCCGTCAAAACTGCCCAGCTGATATTCGCTGCTGGCCGCGGTCAACACCCAGTGCTCTTTCTGGCGGTCGCCGTCGAGCGGCAGGACGAACAGGTCGGGGCACTCGAAGAAAGGCTCGGCCGTCCCCTGCGGCGTCCATTGCTTGAGATTCGGCGAAGAAAAAAACTGGATCGTGTGCTTGCCCGCGCGCTCGACGTACAGCGACATCACCCAGCTGTGGGTCGGTTCGTGCCAGAGCACCTTGGGATCGCGATTGCCCGGCGTGATTTGTTCGAGCACCGGGTTGCCGGAATACTTCGTGAATGTCCGGCCGCCGTCGTTCGAATAGGCCAGGCATTGCACGGTCGGGTTGCCGGCCGCCGTGTAGATCAGGACCAGCGGCGGCTCCTGGCCGGTGCCGAAGCCGCTCGTGTTATTCCGATCGACGACCGCGCTGCCCGAGAACATCGGGCCCAGCGCGTCGGGATACAGGGCTTCGTCCCACTCCTGCCAGTGGACCAGGTCCGCGCTGACCGCGTGGCCCCAGTGCATGTTGCCCCACTGGCAGCCATAGGGATTGTGCTGGAAAAACAGATGGTATTTCCCGCCGGCGAAGACCAGGCCGTTGGGATCGTTGAGCCAGCCGCGGCGGGCGGAAAAATGAAACTGCCCGCGCAGCGGCTCGCGATACAATTCGTCGGCCGCTTTGAGGCCATCGCTCTGGTCCAGCTGGGCAAGCGCCTGCGAATCGGCCGGCAGCCGATCGACCGTCACCCGCAGCGTCTGGCCTTTCCAAGCTCCGATTTCGAGCGGCGCCCACCACTGGGGCGTGCCGTCGGCCAGCTCGATCTCGAACGCCCGCTGCGTCTGGCCGTCGACGGCCACGGTCACTTGCCGCTTGCGCGCGCCCGATTGCACGGGAAAATGCAGATAGCGCTTGGCGGCCACCAGCTCCCGAGCGGGCCCGACTTGCTCGATCGCGGGTCGGGTGTCGGTAAAGACGATCTGGTCGAGATTGATGTGCCCCCAACCGCCGGTCGCGTCGTCGACGATCTGGAGGCGCGCGGTGCGTCCGGCCAGGTCGCGCACGTCCCAGCCGGATTTTTCCAGTGCCTCGCTGCCCCCTGGCTGCGTGTTGGGGCCCGTGGCCGTGCGCACGACGCGTCCCTCGACGAGCAGGTTCACGCAGGTCTTGCCGGCATAACCGCCGCCGCCGATCAAGAATGCGATGTAGTCGTGATCGAGCTTGAATTCACCCGAGGTGAGCGTGCCCAGGCTGTCGTCGCCCCCCAGAAAACTATTGACCAGCCGCTTGCCCTCGAATCCGCTGACGGCCATCTGGCCAGCCAGCGTTCCGGCGCGGGCCCCGCACCGAAGGCGGTCCCCGTTGTGGTCCAGTTCCCGTAATCTTCAGCTTCGAAGTCCGCAAACACGACGTCGCCGCCGCGCGCCGCCGCGGTCAGGGCCAGCATGGCGAGTGCCGATCCGACGAAGCGGTGAACCCGCGTGAGCAACGGGGCAGGGCAGTTCATGAGTCGGTTGTCCGATCGATTAAGGGATTGCGGAAGCAGCCCGGCAACGGGTCCGCGAGCAACGTCCGCCTCGTTTCAGCGGCGGCCGCTCGCGGTGGGCTACTTGGACATTTCCTGGACCTTCTGAGTGCCCGCGTTGGCGGCCTTGACCAGCTCGGCATCCTTCGCCTTGCGGGCGGCGTTGACCGCAGCCTGGCTGAGTTTGCCGGCCGGTTTCGCGCGCTTTTCCTGGAGCGCGGCGTCGAGCAGGCCCAGCGCGGCGTGGGCAATCTCGCGCGCGGCAATCGGATTGTTCGTGGCGCCGGCGGCCCGGGCCAGGCTGTCGGCCTTGAGGTCCAGCGGGTCCAGTCGGATGCTGCCGGCCAATTGATCGGCCGCTTCAACGATGAGCATGACATTGCCCCCCGCGGCCGCCAGATCGAGCGCTTCGCGGAGCAGGGCGAAACGTTCGGCAGGGTTCTCGTTGTCGGTCGCCAGATCGAACAGCTTTCGGCCCAGCTCGGCTTTCAGCTCCGGAGTCTTGGCCGCCTTGTAATCCGCCTGGAAGTTGGTTTTCAGCTGCTTGAGCGCCAGGGCCTGCTGCCGCTCGTTGAGCGACTCGGCCGCCGGGCCTTTCGCCGGATTGGGCAGGGCCGCCATGCCGGAAAGCAACGGAATCAAGTCGTCGGCCGGAGCGCCGCCGGCCGTGGCTGCTTCCCACAGCCGCCGGGCTTCTTCTCGATCGCCTTGCGGATCGACGGCCTGAAACGCGCCGAGAAACACCTTCGTGGTTGCGCTCTGATCGAACCAGCGCTGGGCCAGCACCATGGCCAGCGCCGCCGGCATGTTCTTGAGCGTGAACTCATGGTTCTTGCCCGGCGTGTGCAGCGTTATGCCGTTGGCGTCGCTGTCGACCACCGCCGCGACCACGCCGCCATAGCGCAGTTCGTCGGTGACTTGCAGGCCCTTGAGGCTCTCGCGCACGCCGTCCCAAAATCCAGCGACGTACGTGGCGAGCGAATTCATCCGGGCCAGTTCGGTTTGGTCGTCCTCGGATACGGCGAGCGGTCGGGCCGCGGCCAGCTTCTTCTTGGCACTCTCGATGTCGCGCGCCGCGAGGGCTCCCCGCGCCTCGGCCAGGGCCTGGCGATACGCCGCCTGCTTCTGCGGATCGGCGTTCGGGGCCGGCGGGGCCGGATTGTCGCCAGCCGGACGCTGGGCCACCATGACTGGATCCCGCTCGGGCGCCGGTTTCGGCGCCGGCCGGGGCGGACGCGGTTGAGGTCGAACCGGTTTTACCGGATTGGGCCGCGGTTCGGCGGCCGGCGGATCGCTGGACTCGTACTCCTCGTTGTCGTCGGCCTGCGGCTGGACTGGGGGTTTGGCCGCCGGTTTGGTCGCTGGCGCATGCGGCGTCGCGGCAGCCGTCGACGACGAGGGCACGCCGTCATTCGAGTCGGACGGCGGTTTCAAGACGATCGCCGCCAGCACAAACAGCACCAACACTCCGGCGCCGATCATCAAGGTCGTTTGATTCCGTGCGGCCTGACGCCCGCCCCCCGAGCCGGCTGGGGGCGCAAAGTCGATCGCGACCGGCGCGGGGCTGATCCGCGGCGCTGGCGCGTGCGCAGCGACGGCGGGCTCCTCGTCGGCCGAGTCGAGGTCGCGGTATTGGCTTTCTACTGCGGCCGTCCGAACAGCGGCCATGGGTACCGGCGCAGGTGCGGGGCGCGGGGCGGTGTCGGGCTTGGGCGCTGCCGGAGTCGCGGCGCTGGGCCGCGGGGCCGGCGCCTGCAGCGGATTTTGTGGCAACGCGGCGGCGCCGGTCGCGGCTTGCAGGCCGGCCTTCGCTCCCAACGGCACCGGAGCAAGCGTCGCCGCCGGCATCGACCATCCGGCCCAGCCCGGTGGCGCCCCGCTCGCCGCCGGCGTGCCTGTCGGGCCGGCCGGCACAACGGTTCGTTGCGCCGCGGCGGCAGTTGGCATCGATCCGGCGGGCGGCCCGGGCGCGGCCGGCATCGCCAGAACCGGCGGCAATCCCGCGGAAACAGGAATGACCATCCCGGCCGGTGGAAACGATGCGGCAGGAGGAGCGAAATTGCCCGGCGGCGGCAAGATGCCCGGCGGCAGCGGGAATCCCGGAGGCGGGACGCCCGGGGGCAAAGGGGCGCCCGGGGGCGACGGCGCGCCAGGTGGCAATGCATAGGACATCGCCGCCGGCATCGGCAGTGGCGCTGGTGGCGGCGCGGGAGCTGCCGGCGGCAGCGGCGGCGCCGGCGGAGCGGCACTTGCCGGCGGCGGGTACATCGAGGGCGGTTGTCGAGGCGGTCCAGCGCCGGCTGGCGGCGGCATCAGAGCCGGATCCCCCGGCGGCATGGCGTAGCCCGGCGGCATAGCATTACCCGGCGGCACTGCCCCGTTGGCCGGCGCTGGTGCACCCGGCGGCATAGCATTACCCGGCGGCGCTGGCGCACCCGGCGGAAGCGTGGCCGTCGGCAGGTCGACCGGCGGCGGCGCGCCCATTCCCGGCGGAAATAGATCGGGATTCACCTTCGGCGGTTCGACGTAAATCTGCGGCCCGGAATTGGCCGGTGGCGCCGCAGGGGGCGACGACGTGGCGCCGCGCAGTTGCCGGTCGTAGGGGAGCTTGCGCGACGAGTCCACCAGGCAAACCTTGGCCAGCAGCAATTCATCGAGCAATTGCTGCCAGGCCTGGCGATGGCTTCCCGGCCGCACGCTCCGGACGCGGGCCAGCGCCCCGTCGGCGGCCGCGGCGATCCGTGCCGGGTCGTCCTCGAAATCGTCGAGATTGAATAACTGATAATAGTTCAGCGGACGATTCGTCGTCCGGAGAGAGAGCCACGCGACGTAAGGATCAAAAGGCTCGCTCACGGCGGCTTGCGCTCTTTGGGGCCTGGCCCCGTCAGATCAACCCGGGTTTGTCAGTGCCGGCTGGCCGGCTAGCGTCAATCGTATCACGGCCGGCAAAGGTCGGTAAAGTTCGCCTCTCCCGCCGCCGGGCGCATGACGGCCTTTGGGGGGCCCCCGTCATTTTTTGGGGGGCAGCACGACGAGGCCGGGCACGCCCAGGTCGAGCCGGAACAGGCCTCCCTGGCCCTTTTCGTCCCCCAAACCACCCGTGACGAAGAGCTGGTCCATTTTGGGCCCGCCGAACGCGACATTGCTGGTCGTGATGTTGCCGCCCGGATAGCGGGCCAGCAGCTTGCCTTCCGGACTGAGCACCTGGACCTGCCGCATGCCGTAGTGCGCGACATACAGGTTTCCGGCGGCGTCCAGGCACATGCCGTCGGGCTGATTGTCGATTTGCCCGGCCGAAGTGTCTTTGGCCGGCAGCTCGGCCAGGACTTTGCGCTCGGCGAGCTTGCCCGGCGAGGTCACGTCGTAAACCAGGACGCGGTTCTTCTGGCTCTCGGCCAGGTACAGCTTCTTGCCGTCGGGAGTGAGCACGATGCCGTTGGGAAACGCCAGCCCGTCGTCGAGCTTGCTCGTCGTGCCTTGGCTGTCGACATAGTGCACCGTGCCGATCAGGTTGTTGATGCCCGAATCGCCCGGATCGCTGAAATAGAAGCCCGCGTGGGGCGTGTCGAGCGACAGATCGTTCGGCGCCCGAAGCGGCTTGCCCGCGCACTGCTTGCTGGCCGGTTCGAGCGGTTTGCCGTCGGCGGTCATGTGGAGCACGGTGTGTTGGCTGCCATCGCAAACCAGGTGGGTGCCGTCGGCGAGCACCTTGTGTCCGTTGGGCGCGCCGGTGGTGGCCCAAACCTTGTGCTTGCCGTCGAGCTGGAACTGGATCAGCTGGGCCCCTTCGGAGACGTAGCCGTTGCCGTCGTAGTCGAAACAGACGCCTTCGCAGTAATGGTCGACTTCGAACAATTTGACGGGCGTGATCTTGGCTGCGTCCGGCAGCTCTGCGGCCGTCAGGCCAGTGGAACCGTTCGCCGCAAATACCAGCGCGAGGAGCAATGCCCCGATCGCCATTGCCGAAGTCCAGCCCGTTCGTCCGGCAGCTGGCCCGGCCGCTGCGATTGCGGAGCGCTGGCCGGATTGCATCGCGACTTGGCGTGGTTGGCTTGTCAGGGAACTTGCGGTGCGGTGCGAATTCATGGACGACTCCAGGAGGGGTGGTGGATCGCAATTCCCGCGGCCAGGACCGCCGCGCCGGCGGAACAGCGGGATGGGCGCACCTCAAGCTAGCCGGGGCCAGCACACCAGACAAGATTCCGCCGCCCCAGAGCGATATTGCCGCGCTCGGCCAGAAGGGGCATTCGCCCCGCGTTATTTCGCCGACCTGGCCGGCTGGGTGGCCCGCTCGCCGGCGAAGAGCCGCGCCAGATCGATGTTCTCCAGCGGCTTGGCCGAGACCGGCCCGGCGCCGACGACCAGGTGCAATCGCAAACTGGCGGGCTCGAAGATCATCGTGTGGATCGTCATCTTGCCCTGGTTCACTTCGTTCAGCTTGCGGCCGACGGCGGCCAGCGTCAGCTTGGGTTGGTCGAAGGCCTGGGACAGGATGTCATAGCGCTCGCACTGCATGTCGGTCGCCAATTGGGGCGTGCGGAAATGATTCGTGCAGGCGCAAAAGCCCTTTTCGGCCTTGCGGCGATGGATCGCATTGGTGGTGATTTCCAGCACCGCGGTTTCCTGGCGGTCGCAGATGGCCAGGTTGCACATCGAGGTGCGCGGCAGCGAATTGAGCAGCTTTTCCGCTTCGTCGATCGTCGTGCAATCTTCCAGCAGGCGGCGAAAGCACAGGGCCAGCGGCAACCCGGCCGGCGTGAAGGTCGGCGAGCCGTCCTTCGCTTCGTTGACTTCCAGCTCGGCGATGGCGAGCCCCGCGTCGTTCATCCCCGAAATGCAGCCGAAGAACCCGGGAAACGCGACCGAGGCGAACGCGTGCTTCCCCTCGGGCACGTAGACGACCAGCAGGCTGCAGCGGTCGAGAAACCCGAAGGTGGGAAAATCCATGTTGCGGCCAAACAGGATCTCGCCGGTGGCCGAGCGATCGCGATCGACCAGCAGCACCGAGCAGCCGCCGATCTTCGAGACGTCGTAAATCACGTTGCCCATCAGCAAGAAATCGGAATTGATCTTGGCCTCGCGGGCCGTGGCCTTGATCTCGGCGAGCAAGTCGGGCGGAAACTTTTCGGCCATCAGCGCACTGAGCTTGGACAGCATGGCCGGGGCGGCTTGCATGCCGAAGCCGCCCAGCAAGTCGGCCTGCCGCGCTGCCATGTGCTGGAGGGCCGGCTTGAGCAGGGCGCCGAGTTGCACCCCCATTTGCTCCGGCGTGCCGCGCACCACGAGCACCGGCACGGGGCCAACGTGGCTGAGCGATCCGGCCCCCTCGGTCGCCGATGCGAAGGCAAACGGATCGGCGGCCCGAGCCGCCGCGGGCGACATGGGGGCCGCCAGGGCGGCAATTCCCGCGGCCAGGACCGCCAGGATCAAGGACAAGCGGACATCACGAGCACTCTGTAACCGTCCGTGGCAACGCATAGTTTGGCCCCCTGACGAGAATCCGGCGGGCCGCGAGACGCAGCGCTCGCGGCGCTCCATCATCATACGGGGCGGGGGCCGTCCTGGCCACGGCTCGGGGCCGGGCGACGGGCGTTGCAACGCTCGAGACAACAGCCACCGGCCGACTCTAGCGGCCCAGGAAGAAGACCTTCGACAACCGCGTGGCGACCGTGTCGTTGACCGTTGCGGTGTCGTTGCCCGGTGTCGGATCGGGCGTGTTGGCCGGCGGCGTCACCGTGGCCGTGTTGGTGATCGTGCCGGTGGCCGTCGAGCTGACCTTGGCCTGAACCGTGTAGGTGATCGTGCTGCCCACGGGCATGGACACGGCCGTGTCGTCGATGTTGCCCGAGCCAGTCGCGCTGAACCCGCTGGCGCCGCCGGTTTCGCTGGCCTTGAACGTGGCGCCGGAGAGCACGCTGGGCAGCGTGTCCGCGACGGTGGCCCCGGTGACCGGGCTGGGGCCGGCATTGGTAACCACGACCGTGTACGTGATCTCGCTGCCCTTGTAGGCAAAGCCGGTCTTCGAGGTGATGCTCGAAGCGCCGCCGCTGTCGGTCTTCGTGATTTGCAGGTCGGCCGACACGGCAACCGCGTCGACGTCGGTGGCCGTATTGTTCGACGGCGTGGGATCGGTCGTGCCCTGCGGATCGGTCACCGTCGCGACGTTCGTCAGCGTGCCCGTGGCCGACGCGCTGACCGTGGCATGCACGGTGTAAGTGATCGTGCTGCCGACGGGCATGGACACGGCCGTGTCGTCGATATTGGTCGAGCCGCTCGCGCTGAAGCCGCTGGCGCCGCCGGTCTGGGTGGCGGTATAGGTGATGCCGCTGAGGCTCGATGGGAACGGATCCGAGACGGTCGCGCCGGTCACGGCGCTGGGCCCCGAATTGGTCACCGTGATCGTGTAGATCAGCGTGCTGCTGGGCGCAACGCTGCCGTGCGCGCCCGTCACGCTCGAGCCGCCCACGTTGTCGACCTTGGTGACCGACAGGTCGGCCTGGGGCGACAAGTTGTCGATGTCGGTGGCCGTGTTGTTGGCCGGCGTCGGGTCGGTCGTGCCGGCCGGGTCGGTCACGGTGACCACGTTGGTCAGGGTGCCGGTCGCGCTCGCGCTGATCGAGGCATGCACCGTGTAGGTGATGGTGCTGCCCGAGGGCATGGTGACGGCCGTGTCGTCGATGTTGCCCGAGCCGCTGGTCGTGAATCCGCTGGCCCCGCCCGTCTGGGTGGCGGTGTAGGTGATGCCGCTGAGGGTCGCGGGGAACGGATCGGACACCGTTGCGCCATTGGCGGCACTGGGCCCGGAGTTGGTCACCACGATCGTGTAAATCAGCGAGCTGCCGGGGATGGCCGTGCCGTGTGCGCTGGTGATGCTCGAGCCGCCGACGTTGTCGACCTTGGTCACCGACAAGTCCGCCACCGGAACGATCGAGTCGATGTCGGTGGCCGTGTTGTTCGTGGGCGTGGGATCGGTCGTGCCTTGCGGCTCGGAGACGGTGGCCACGTTGGTCAGGGTGCCGGTGGCCGACGAGCTGACCGTGGCGTGCACCGTGTACGTGATCGTGCTGCCGACCGGCATGTCGACCACCGTGTCGTCGATGCTGCCCGAGCCGCTGGCCGTGAAACCGCTGGCTCCGCCGGTCTGGGTGGCGGTGTAGGTCACTCCGGTCAGGCTGCCGGGCACCGGATCCGACACGGTGGCGCCGACCACCGCGCTGGGGCCGCCGTTGGAGACCGCGATCGTGTAGGTCAGCGAGCCGCCCGGCGAAACGCTGCCGTGCGAACTGGTGATGCTCGAGCCGCCGACGTTGTCGACCTTGGTGATCGACAGGTCGGCCTGCGGCGCCAGATTGTCGACGTCGGTGGCCGTGTTGTTCGTGGGCGTGGGATCGGTCGTGCCTTCCGGCGGCGTCACCGTGGCCACGTTGGTCAGCGTGCCGGTGACCGTCGGGCTGATCGTGGCATGCACGGTGTAAGTGATCTGGCTGAGGGCCGGCATGTCGACGTTCGTGTCGTCGATGTTGCCGCTCCCGCTGGTGGTGAATCCGGTGGGCGAGCCCTGCGTGGCCGAAGCCGTCCAGGTCACACCGGTCAAGGCTGCCGGAAACGGATCGGCGATCGTGGCCCCGCTGGCGGCGGCCGGTCCGGCGTTGGTGACCACGATCGTGTATTGAATCGGGTTGCCGGGCGTGGCCGTGCCTTGGGCGGCGGTGATGCTCGAGCCGCCGACGTTGTCGATCTTGGTAATCTGCAAATCGGCCTGCGGCGTGTTGGCAAAGCTGGCCGACTCGACCGTCGGACCGTCTTCGGCCACGAGCGAGATCTGGCCGTTGGCCGCGTTGACGCCGCCGGAGATCTGGATCTGCACGGCGCCTACGTTGGAGAACGTCGCGCCGGCGCCGGCGCCGGTCGTGAACGCCGAAAACGGGATGAATGTGGCCTGCGTGCTGCCGCCGCCGGTGTCGGGAATCTGGTCGGTGGCGGTCGACCAGTCGCCGGCGTCGGTGAAAACGTTGATCGTGATCGAGCTGTTGGGATGGTCGCCGCCGATATTGATCAGGATTCCCGTGGCCGCTCCGCCGACGGTCAGATCGGCGTGATCCAGGCCGGTGGGATTGATCACCGAGGGATTGCCGCTGTTCGGGCCGTCCCAGGCCACCGTGCCGTTGCCGTCGGCAGCCACCGTCGAATTGAATTGCAGCCCGGCCGTGCCGAACTCGTTCGCGGCGACGGTGAACGTGCCCGTTCCCGAGACGATTTGCGAGGTGATGTCGCGATTGCCCCCCAGGGCCTCGGAGGCGGCGATCGAACTGGCGGCGCTGGTCGGTCCGGCCGAAGACGCCGTGACCGTTTGCGGCGTGGTGAACGTGTCGATGTTGCCGGCGATCGTATCCGACGAAGTGATCACGACGGTCTGCGGATTCGGTGTGGGAGCCGTAAAACCGGTGGGCGGGGTCTCCTGCACCGTGTAGGTGCCGGCCGCGAGGCCGGTGAAGCTGTAAACGCCGGAGGCGTTCGTCGTGGTCGACTGCGGCGCGCCGGCGGGATTCGTGGGCGTCAGCAGGATCGCCACGCCCGACTGGCCGGCCGCCGTGGACGAATTGGTCACCGTGCCCTGGATGACCGCCAACGGCACGCCCGACAGGACGACGCGGCCCTCGAGCGACTCATAGCCCAGCCGGCGCCGGCTGGAACGGCCGACCGCAGTCGCGGGGCGCGTCGTGCGCGGCCCGCCGAGCCAATCGGCCAGGGAGCCAAAGACAGAGAACGGTGCGCGGGCCGGCGACTTGCGGGACATCATGTCTGCTCCCCAGCGGTGATGACTTCTCGAGCGGCCCGTCATTGCCGGCCACTTCCTTGTGGAACGGCAATTCTGACCGCGATGCGTCCAAGGTGTAAACTCCACCCATTTGCCGGGCGGGTCTTGCCAGATAATCGGCACGATCGGGCGCTACTGCCACCCTTTCCGGCGCGACCGGCAAAGTCGGTGCAGACCGCCGGAATCCGTGGGAATACGCCACTGCTGGCGCACCGTGCAGCGTGAGAAGCGACAGCACCGCCATGCTGTCATGAGGCGGCGTGCGGCGGACGCGAGGGCAGCTCGAAGCGCTGCCTCGCCGAGCGCGCCGGCAAATCAGCGCGCCGGCAAATATCAGTGCGCTGCGCACTCAGCGCGGTGGACTCTGCGCACGCGGCTTACCAGCGATAGTCCACGCCGGCGCTGATCCCCTGGGCCCAGAACGTGCTCGAGTTGTAGGCGAAGGCCGGCTGATTCAAGTCGCCCGCCGGCGGGTTCGGGCTGTTGGGCAAAAGCGTGCTGTTGACGTTGGTGTTGATCTGAGATCCGGCCCGGGCCACGTTGTTCCAATAGATGAACGTGTAGCCCAGGACCAGCCGCAATCGCGGCGTCAGCGCATACGTAAGGTTGACGTCCAGTTCCGGCACGACTCCGAACACGTTGCGATCGTACTGGCCGATGTTTGTCGTCTGCGTCAGCAGACCGCCCGGCACGGTCGTGCTGCTGCCGTTTTGGGTGGTGGTCGTAGAGCCGCTGATGTTGACCAATTGATTGGTGTTGCCCAAGGCCAGCCGGTAGATGAATTCCAGTCCCCAGCGCCCGCGATAAACTTGGGCCAAGGCGCCAAAATCGATGCCGTTGAACTGGTTCGTCGTTTTGAAGCTGTCGACGATGTAGAACGTGCCGGGCAAGCTGGTTTGGAGCGAGGTCAGGTTTTCGGTGACGGTCACTCCATCCCCCAGCCGCAGGTAGCGGTAGCCGAGCAGAAAGTCGACGCGGTAGCCGCCGGGCCCGTTCATGCTGGGCATGCACTGATTGCCGAAGCAGCCCTGCGAGCAGCAGATGTTGAACCGCCCGCGCACTCCGGCGCCCAGAAACGTCGTGTAGGCGTTGACGGCCACCGAGCCTTCGACACTGCTGGGAAAGGCGACCTGCTCGACGTTCTGGTTCGACAGGCTCGGCCGGGTGTCGAAGAACGGCCGCGAGAGGATGTCGGTGCCGCTGCCGCTGGCGTTGTAATTCGACGTGGCCGTGGCGAGCTGGAAAAAGTCGCCTTCGATGCCTACCGTCTGGCACGGGTTCAGCCAGGTGCCCACCGTCAGGCGCACGCCGGAACGGCCGTAGCCGTCGATCTGGTTGCCGCCGTACAGGATGGTCGTGCCGAGCGTGTCCAAGTAGCCGGGGTTCGAAGCGTTGGGGCCGGTCGTGACGAGCGGCGGAACGTTCATGCCCTGCGTGGACCAGAACAAGTATTCGGCCCGGACCCAGGTCATTCCCGGAGGACCGCAGCAGCGCTGGCAGCAGCTATTGCAAGAACCGCACGTGCCGCACGAGGGCTGTCCGCAGCCGCAAGGAGTGCCACCCAGCGCCTGGGCACCGTAGGGCCGGCCCCAGCTGTCCACCTGATACCCATCGGCCCACATCGAATCGGCCGGCCCGCCCATCATGCCAGGGCCGCCATTGCCGGGATTCATGTTGCCGGGAACGGCCGTTCCCGACATCGGCCCGAGGGCGTCGGCCTCGGCGCGCGGACTCATGCCCGGCAGTTCTTCGGCCACGGGCCGCGGAGTCATCTGTTGGTACTGGACCAATTGCACGCCTTGTTGGCCGGCGTTGCCTGCGAGGCGTCCGGCCGCCTCGCGAGCCGCAGCGGCCACGTTCGGCGGATTGACCTCAAGCACTTCGACGATCGGATTGATGTCGCCGGCCGGGGTGAGCGTCTGGCCGCGAACCCGAACCTTGTGGTGCGAGTAGTCGGCCAGATTGACCCCTTCGCCAGGGCGCACGAAGCAGCGCACGCGTCCCGAATTGTCGACGATCGCATACGGAGCGTCGACACTGCGATGGGTGTTGTTCGGCCGCAACCAGCCGACTTTTTCCGCCGGACGGCCGGGCTCCGGGACGGCGGCGTCGGCCGCCGGATCCTGGGCGGGTTCGTCGGCCCAAGCCGGCAGTGCGATCAGCAAGCCGCAAAACATTAGCGCAGCGGCGAACAAGGCGCGGAACGGCATTTGTATTGTCCTGCGAGATGAGACGGGCGAAGAGACGAGAAGACAAGCGCTCGAGAAAAGAATAGGCGGGGCTTGTATCACCGCACGTCGAGCGGCGTCAAGGCCGATCCACCGCTGCGGAGAGAAAAACGGCGCGGCGCCCCGCTAACACTGCCCCAACCAACGCGCCGCGGGCCAAGAAAAAAGTTCATTGCCAGCTGCCAGCAATGCTCGCCCGCCGCCCGCGATCGACTGCGTTCATTGAACGCCTGCCAGCTGGGCATTAGCATGCTGGAGCGCGGACGGCACGGCGGCCTGTCCTGCACAAGCTCCTCCGCGCTCGTCGGGCTGCCCGCCGGCCGCCTAGCAAACGCCCGACGGCCTGGCGGCCCGGCCAAGGATTCGCATGAACCCCACGCTGACAGCTTGCTTGCGTTCTTGGCCCTGGGATCCGGGGCTGCTGGCGGCGCTGGTCCTGACGGCGGTCGTTTACGGGCGCGGATGGCGCGAACTGCGGCGGCGCAATCCGGCACGCTGGCGAGCGCGCCAGCTGACGGCTTTTCTGGCGGCGCAGGGGGCGATCGGGCTTGCGCTCGCGTCGCCTATCGAGCCGCTTTCGGGCTTGCTCTTCGGCGTCCACATGACGCAGCATCTGCTGCTGATGATGCTGGCCCCGCCGCTGGTTTGGCTCGGCGATCCGCTGTTGCCGCTGGTGCGCGGCTTGCCGCGGCCGATTCGCCATTATTGGGTGCGGCCGCTGCTGCAATCGCGCAGCTTGCGGCGAGCCCTCGCTCGGCTGTCGCATCCCGCGGCGGCGTGGCCGATTTACGTGGCAGCGACCTGGCTTTGGCACTTGCCCAGCATGTTCCAGCTCGCCTTGCGATCCGGCGGCTGGCACTGGCTGGAGCACGCGTCGTTTTTTGCCGCGGCGCTGCTGTTTTGGTATCCCGTGGTGCGACCCTATCCGGCCCGGCCGGCCTGGTCGACCTGGTGGCTGGTGCCCTACTTGATCCTGGCCGACGTCCAGAACACGGTGCTCTCGGCGATTTTTGCCTTTGCCGATCATCCGCTCTATCCCCACTACGCCGACGTTCCGCGGCTGGGCGGCCTGTCGGCGATCGACGATCAGCGCCTGGCCGGCGTGCTGATGTGGGTGCCCGGCTCGGTGGCGTTTCTGCTGCCGCTGTTCGTCATCGGTTTGCGACTGCTCAAGGGCCCGGCGGCGGCACTTGGGCCCGCGCTGCCGAATGCGCGCAGCACCCGCCCCGCGGGTTACGCGCCCTTGCCCATCGTGGTGCGCGCGGCGTGCACGCGCGGGCGCCCGATCGCATGCGCTTCGACTTGCTCCGTGTTCGGCTCGTCGGACGAGTGCTGGGCTGGCGCCCTTTGCGCACGATCCTGCAGTGCGGTCTGGCGGCGCTGGCGGCGGTGGTCATCTGGGACGGACTGCGCGGGCCGCAAGCGGCGCCTTTGAACCTGGCCGGCGTGCTGCCCTGGATTCATTGGCGTGGATTCCTGATCCTCGGGCTGCTGGTGGCGGGAAACGTGTTTTGCTTTGCCTGCCCGTTCACGCTCCCCCGTGCGCTCGCCCGGCGACTGCTGCCCCCCGGGCGCGATTGGCCCCGAGCGCTGCGGAGCAAATGGCTGGCAGTGCTGCTGGCGGCCCTGTTTTTTTGGGCCTACGAGGCGTTTGCCTTGTGGGATCGCCCCTGGTGGACGGCCTGGATCGCGATCGCGTATTTTGTGGCCGCACTGGTGGTCGACGCGGTTTTTCGCGGGGCCGCGTTTTGCAAATATGTTTGCCCCATCGGGCAGTTCAACTTCGTGCAGTCGCTCGTTTCCCCGCTGTCGGTCGAGGTGCGCGAGCCGGCTACCTGCGCGAGCTGCCACACGCGCGAATGCCTGGCCGGCGGCGGCGGAATTCCCGGCTGCCAGCTCGAACTGCTCCAACCGCGCAAAGCGGGGAACATGGATTGCACGTTCTGTCTCGACTGCGTCCACGCTTGCCCCCACGACAACGTGGGCCTGATCGCCGGCCTGCCGGGCGCGAGCTGTGGAGCGATCCGGCGCGCTCGGGCATTGGCCGTTTCAGTCGCCGGCCCGACCTGGCAGCGCTGGTGCTGGTGCTCGCGTTTGCGGCCCTGGCGAATGCGGCCGGCATGGTCGAGCCGGTCGTCGCCTGGGAAGATCGGCTGCAGGCCGCGCTCGGCTGGGAGTCGCCGCTGGGAGTGACCAGCGCGCTGGCCGTCCTGACGCTGTTGATTGCTCCGCTGGCGGCGGCGGCCGGTTGTGCCGCAGCGAGCCGCTGGCTGGCCCGCTCGACTGAGTCTTGGCACGCGAATGCCACGCGCTATGCCTTTGCCCTGGTGCCGCTGGGAGCCGCCATGTGGACCGCGCATTACAGCTTTCACTTGCTGACCAGCTATGCCGCCGTGCTGCCGGCCGCCAGCCGCTGGGCAAGCGATCTGGGTTTTTCGCCCGCGGCCACAGCGTCTTGGCCCGCAGCCTGCTGTCAGCCCGTTGGCGATTGGCTGCCGCGTTGGGAAATCCTGCTGCTCGACTTGGGATTGCTGCTCTCGCTGTACACCGGCTATCGCATTGCGCGGCTCGCGACGAACCGGCCGGCGCTCGCGTGCCGGGCGCTCGCTCCCTGGGCCCTGCTCATGACCTGGTTGTTTGCCGCCGGCGTCTGGATCGTGCTGCAGCCGATGCAAATGCGCGGCACGCTGCCCACGACCGGCACGCCGCAAATGGCCGATGCCGAAAGCGGACTTTGAATCATGCTGCATCGCCGACCTAAAAACCCGTCGTTCATTTTGTGCCTGACCAGCGCCTGGTGCGCGGCCGCGGCATGCGCTGGCCCGGCGCGGGCGGACGTCGGCACCGCTTGCTGGTCGGGCGTGATCGGACAGTACCGGATCGCCGTGTTTCAAGCGCCGGCTGCGCTCTGCGTCGGCGGCGGACAGTTCAGCCTGCTGGCGCAGGATACCGCGACCGGCCAGCTGGCGCCCGAGGCGAGTGTGGAATTGCGCGTATCTGCCCCGTGCCGATCCTCGGACGCCGCGCACGGTTCGCTTCCAGAGTCAGGCGTCGGGGGGCGAATTGTATCAAACCGTGCGCGTCGAATTGTCGGACGCCGGCTGGTGGGATTTTGAACTGGCGCTTTGCGAAGCGGCCGAGCCGGCAAGCGCCTGTTTCTCGTCGTTCGTAGCGGCAGCGCCTCGCGCTGGCAAACGTTCTGGCCTTGGTTCTCCTGGCCGGCGGTGGCCGTGGCGCTGTTTGCGCTGCACGAATATCTCGTCGCGCGCGATGCGGCCCGGCGCGGCCACCGAGATTCGGCGGCCGCGCTTTGACGGCGCTTCCGGCAGCTTAGCGCTGGGGCGGTTTTGCCTCGCGGACCACGGCCCCCCGATCGTCGCTCAAGATCAAGAGCGCGAAGCGTTCCACGCGGTCGAGCTCGTTCGTGCTCAGCGAGGAGTAATCGAACCGGCCGCGCAGATCGGTGTAGCCGTCCTTGTAGAACTTGACTTCGCCTCCCTGCAGCCGCGCGTAGACCTTGACGTAGACCTTGGCCAGCGGCGACTGCTTGTCGGGCTGGGTGACGCGGAGCTGGCCGTAATTCTCGGTCAATTGCACGGTCAGCGCGTTCGAGTAATGCACCTGCGAGCGCGAGATCCCGTCCGCTTCGATCTCGACCAGCACGTTGGCCGTGGCCAGTTCGTCGGGCAAGTCGAAGTCCAGGTGGGCGCCCTTGGCCGGCAGGTCGAGGGTTTGCGTGGCGTTGGGCATGATGTGCGAGAACTGGCTGGCATCCCCCTGAACGAACGGGTTGCGGCTGAACAAGAGCTCGATGTCCATCAGGTAGTAATTGACTCGCACGCTGGTGAGCCGCTGGTAGTCGAGCCGGACGGTCTTGCCCTCGATTGCGAAGTCCAGAGCCGGCGACGCTGCCGCCGCGCTGGTCTGTATTTGGTTGCGGTCCTGGGCGTCGGCGACGAGCGCCGCCTGCTGATCGATCTCCTCGGCCTGATTGACCACGTTGGCGAACGCCGCCCGCCAGGAATCGACCGGGTAGTCGGCATACTTGGCGGCAATCTGCCGGGCCCGCTGGGGCTGCGAGCGGTAGAAATCCAGGTACGCGGCGAAGTAGTCGTACTGCAGCCGCGTGGCCAGGCGCTCGGGGTTCACCCGGGCAAAAAACTCCAGCCCCTCTTCCACCCGGTCTTGCAGCAGCAGGTAGTAGGTCACGGCCATCAGGTCGGATTCGTCCAACTGCCGGCGGTAACAAAGCAGCTTGAGCAACAGCTCGTACTGCGACCAGAAGCGGTTGTTCAGGATCTCGCGGTTCCGGCCCAAGCGCCCGGTGCGGGCGTTGACCAGCGGCCGGTAATCCATCTGCTGCCAGGTCTTGCGCGCGACCGGATCGATCGCGAGCAGCGGGCTGTCCAGCCAGGGGCCGCACTGCCGCACGAAGTCGTCGGCAAACTGCAGGTACTGCCGCATCGCGGCCACGTCGTTGTGTTTCACGCTGTACGACCAGAGCGTGTGGTTGTACGTGTGCTTGGCGGCCAGCAAGGCGATGACCCGGCGGAAGAACTTTTCTTCCTGCATCCGCCAGGCCAGCCGGTCGAGATTCACCCGCTCGAGGTTCTGCGACTTGAGGAAATCGACCACGTCCTGCTCCGAGCCGTGCTGCGAAACGTAGTCCCAGGACTGCTTGTCGATGTGGCTCAATTGGGCCACGGCCTTCATCGCCGTCGTCGGGACGAAAGCCAGCACTTCTCCGCCGGTGGCGACCTGCACTCCGTAGTGCAAGAACTCGCCCGCCGCCGGAAAATAAAAGAAATACTCGCGCGATTCGGTGTGATACGGCTCCAGATCCAGGTGGATGCTGCGGGTGACGTGTCCGGCCAGCACGGGCATGGCTCCGCTGGGAATCTGCAGCAGCACGTCGACTTTTTGTTTCGACGACGTCGGATTGGTCACCACGACCTGGCAGCCGTAAACCGTATCGACCAGAAACTCTTCGGTGACGAATTTGTCGAACTGCTCCCCACCGACCTGGCGGAAGCGGTCCCCCTGGCGAAAGAAATTCTCGCTCACCAGCACCGGCGAAGTTTCGGCCACCCGCGCGGCCGGCTCGATCTGCTCGTGATAAACGATCATCGGGCCGCCAGCCGAAAGCGTCATCTTGATGCCGTCGAACCTGGTTTTGTGCTCGGCCGCCGTGAACGGCAGGTCGACCAGCGCCAGCGCCGCCATCATCTCCGGAAAACTATGCGTGGCGTCGGCGAGATTCGGGGGCAGAAACCCGGCGGCCGCGGCGTGCGCGGCGTAATCGTTCCAAAACGCGTCGGCCTCGATCAGGCTGGCCGTCTGCTGTTCCAGCGGCAGCTGGTAGTAATTGCTCTCGACCCATTCCATCGTCTTGTCGAGCTGGCGATAGTACTGCTCGACCAGCCCGAGCTTGTCGCGTTCGTCGGCAAAGGCCCAGACTTCCTCGCCGTCCATTTCGGCGTCGACAATGCCGGCCTCTTTCCGACCCTCGTCCTGTTTCTTGGCCCGCTCCATGGTTCGTTTCTTACTGCCCAGTGCCGGCATCTTCGCGTCCTTGGCGGGTCCTGCCTCGCCCAAGGCCACGGCTGCCGGTTTGTCTTCGGCAGGCGCCATCGGCGCTGGTGCGGCTGGCACTGCGTCGTCGTTGAGGTCGGCATGCAGGGCCGATCCGCGTCCGCCGAGCGCCTCGGCCTCGAAAGCAATTTCGGATTTGGCCGCCAGAATCCCGAACGCATCGCCCGTGTCGAGCGCGCTTCCCTTGAGCGCGGTCTCAAACAATCGGGATCGCCGGGCCGGGTCGGGGGGCAGCACGTCGAACTGGTCTTTGACCAGTGTGGTTACGCTGGCCCGCTGACCGGCGATCGAGCGGCCCAACAGGATCTGTTCAAAAGTATTGAGCTGGTCGAAATCCCAGGGCGCACGTAGCCGGCCAGGTCGGCGTCGAGCAGCCACTGGTCGAGGAACTGCTTTTCCTTTTTGTTGGCCAGGTAAGGGCGGATTGCCTGGCGGAAGAAGTCCGGATCGCGGCGGGCCAGAAAGAAATGCAGCTCGTGGCACGCATATTTGCGGTAGTGCTCACGCTTTTCTTCCGGCTTGAGCGACGGCCAGGTGGTCACAAACGCAAACTCGGCCAGCCGGGCGTCGCCGCTGAGCGTGGCGTAGAGCGCGTAGACCCGGGCCAGACTGTCGTAGGCCTCGAACCGGGCGCTGGTGATATCGGCGATTTCCAACTCGCCGCCCGCCTTCAGCACGCTGATCTGCTTTTGCTGCGTGAAGTGCTGCTGGGGGTCGAGCGTCTTGGCGAGCCGCAGATCGAGAAAGTCGTTCTTCACGTCCGCCAGCGCCAAGTGGCGACTGGCCGTGTTGTCGGCGTCGACGGCCACGACCAGCAATTGCTGATGGGGCCCCAGGTCGGCGCGCGTGAGCTCGATGATGCCGTCTTCGTTGGGTGCCAGGTTCGCCAGCACCAGCGAGCTCGCGGCCAGAAAGTCCAAGTCGGCGAATTGCCCGGCGGCGTCCGGCGGCGGCGCGTAGACCGGCTTGGCCACTCCGCCGTAGTGCCCCATGAGCGATTGTCGGCCGGCGATCCCGGCCCCTTCCAGGGCGGATTGCTCTCCGGTCTCGCTGCTGTGGATGGCCCAGGGATTCAAAAGCAGGCTGGGGCGATCGAGCATGTTGCCGGGAAACTTGTGGGCAAACTTGCGATCGATGATGTAGCGATACTCGTCGCCGATGTCGCGTCCCGCGGCGTAGTGCGTTTCGACGCGCGGCGTGGTCAGGCGCCGCGGTTCGGGGGGCAGAATCCGCGCCAGCTCTCCGTAGGCCGAATATTCCGGCCGGAAGCGCGTGGCAAACACATGCACCCGGGCCAGCGGCGACGCGTTCGTCAGGGCAATCCGCACGGTCTTTTCACCGACCTCGAGCGGCTTGATCTGCAGCGGCCGGCGGTTGCGCAGCTCCAGCTTGCGATAATCCCCCATCACGTAACTGCCGACGACGGGTCCCGCGGTGACGCGGAGCAGGATCGACTGGCCGATCCGCTTGAGCAAAAGCGAATAATCCCCCGGGGGTAGCTTCTCGATCTTGAGCAGCGCGTCGGGCAAAGAGATGTTGGCGAACCGGTCGGCGACAAAGTGCCCCGAGCGCAATTCCAGGAGCGAGACTTCCGTCCGCTCGGGCACTGCGCCCGGGCCCATGAAGGGAATCTCGATCGGCTCGTTGGCGGCCGCGTTGATCGAGGCCGGATAGGTGTGCCAATCCTGCCGCAGGTGCCAGGTGTGGCTCGTGCCCTGCGGCCCGTTGGCCGTCACGGTGTCGACCCCTTCGAGCGGTCCCAACAGCGTGCGACCCTTGGGGTCGGTCTGCAGCGAGACGTGCACCGGCTGGGTGTACTGGCGCAGCTTCAGCGCAAGTTGCAGCGGCCGGTGGGCCTTGATCTCGCCGGAGCGGCCCAGCGCGTCGATCACGTAATCGCTGCCCACGCGGGAGAAGAGCAAGTCTTCGGTCTTGTCGGTGCGGGCGATGCCCGAGAGCGAGAACTTTTGCTCGGCCGACAGCTCCACTTTCTTGTTCTGGCTGTGGTTCTGCACCTTGGCCCGGAGTTGAAAACGAATCTCGGCCAGCCGCTGCGGCACCTGAAATTCGTAAATGCTTTCGCGGTCTTCGAGCAGTTTGAAATCCGGCACGTCCTTGCTGCTCTCGACGCCGTCCAAGTCGGTCGAGACGATCGACAGCCGCACGTCCTCCAGCACCTTGAGCGTGACGGGCGTCGGACCCAGCGTCAGCTGCGGCCGCACCAGGACCTGCGCCTTGCGGCGGGAAATCAGCTCTTCGCGATCGACGTAGATGCCCGCCGCGAGCTTGTAATCCTCCGACTCCAGGCTCAGCTCGTCGAGCGACGAAAAGCCGTCCAGCGCCAGCACGACCGGCTGGCGGCCCGGGTTGTTGGAAAACGGCAGCGTGATCGTGCCGTCCTTGTCGGGCGTGTAGAGCCGGCCGGACATCCAGAGCGTGGCCTTCGGCTGCAGGCGGTCCTGCTCGTCGAACACGGTGAGCACCTGCCCGGCGACGCCGGTGCGGGCCAGATAGCGCAGCCGGCCCTTGCGCACCAGGGCCCGGCTGGACTTGCCGTTGCCGATGAAGTCGATCACGTACACGCCGCGCCGATTGAGCGCCGGAAACTCGAAGTGCCGCCGCACGCGCCGCAGCGGAGGTTGCTCGTATTTGAACGTCTGTTCCTGATTGGCGACCAGGCCGTCGAGGTTGACGTCGATGCCCACCGGCCGCAGCGTCGTGCGATGGACGTTCTCGGTGTTGATCTCGAACACCTTGACGATCAGCGTTTCGACGTTCTTGACATACAGGTCCAGCCCGACCGCGTCGTCCGGGGCCAGCTCGGTCTTGTTGCCGAAGGCAAAGTCCAGATCGACGCGCTCCTTGAGCTGCTGGTAAGCGGCCGGCGGCAGCAGGGCGTACCAGCGCTCGGAATCGCCCAATCCATTGACGATTTTCGTTTCGGCGAACACCTGCTTCAGGTACACGTCGTTGACGTACGGGGAGAAAATCTTGTAATCGTCGGCGGCCAGGAAGAACTGCGCCAGATAGCTGCGGACCAGCGGCTCATCGTCGCCCACGGGGGGCAGCAGCGTCGCTGCGCGGAAGTCCTGCTGCAGATTGGCGGCCCGCTGCTGCTGTTCGATCGGCTCCATGAACTTTGGCTCGACGTAGCCGGCGTGCTTGGGCAGCTTGAGGTATTCGAGAAACCGCTCGCGATCGTACTTGCCCTGCGTCCGGTCCAGCAGCAGCCGGTGATACAGCACGTGCGCCTTGAGCGAGTTGTGCACCGGTTCGAGCGTCTTGACGAATGACCAGAGGCGTTCCAGATAATCCAGCAGGACCGCGGGATCCTGCTGCCAATTCGCGTCGTCCGCGGGCCACAGCCGCTGCAGATAATCGGTCACGAAAGCCGCCTGGTTGCGCAGGTCGGGCTTCAGCTGCACCAGCTCGTCGTACTGGCCGGCCAGCAGTCGGTGATGGATCTCGAAGGCCCCGAAGCCGCCGCTCCCCTCGCGCTTCAGCTCGGCGGCAATCAGCTTGACCAGCCCGGCATGATCGGGCCGCTGCACGCGCGCGAGCAGCTGCCGCTGCTGATCGGGATTCAGGTTGAGCGTCAGCAGCCTATCCAGGGCCGCGTCCTCGAAGCCTTGCAGCGTGCCGGGAAACCGGTCGAAGGCCTGCTTGTCGAGCTGCGCCGGGCCACCAGCGCCGGGTCGAGCTTCGTCGGCAGGTTGGGTTTCTGGTTGAGCTCTTCCTTCTGGTGATTGAATTGCAAGTTCAACCGGCTGCGCAGCAAAGCCAGCGCGCGCTGCGGGTCCTTGCCGTAGGTGAGCAGCGCCTGGCGATTCTGGATTTCGAGCGCCCGCTCGGTCCATTGATAGCGGTCGACCCAGAGTTTGAGCAGTCCCTCGACTTTTTCCCACTGCTCGGTGTTCTGGTAATGCAGCGCGTGGTAGTAGTAATAGTCCTCGGTGCCGGGAATCAACTGCGCTAAGGGAAAATCGCGGTCGCCGGCCAGCGCGAAGCTCTCGATCCAGCCGACTTCGCCGGCTGCCGCCGTGCCGATGACGCTTGGCCCCGGCAGAAGCCCCGCCGGTCCGGCCAGCAGTCCGGCTGAAAACAGAACTGCCAATCGCAGCGCGGAGCAAGGGATGCGCCGGTTCATAGGTGCCTCGATGAGCGTGGGGAAGAGATGAGGTGCCCGAATTGGAGCCGCCAGCCCGAAGTGACCGGCCGCGTGCCGGCGGCCCGTTCTGCCGCCAGGGTTTAACTGTACTTAGATGAGCGCCGGGGAGCGAAAGTTTCCCGCCCCTGCCAGTTCGGCCCGGTAGGGCCGGTTTATTCGCCCAACGGGTGCCGCAAACGCCTGCGGCGCCGCGACATCGCTCTTGGCGGCAGCCGCAGCGGCTTAGAGACTATCCGAGAACCGGCGGGGACTGTCCCAGTCTTGCGCAGTCCTCGGAGCAAAACGGGACTGTCCCCCTCTCCCAGGCGGTTCTCGGATGGGCTCTTATACCCGGCTGAGCCCCAGCATCTTGGCCAGGGTGCGGACGCTGCGGCCCACGTTCGGCCGCGGTGGCTGAGTGCCGGTGTGTTCGAGGATCATCAGGCTGCGATCGTCGGCCCACGCAGCGCCCGCCTGCCGCGCGTCGAGCGCCGCCAGCGCCCGCTGGCCGACTTGCTCGGCCCCGCCGACCGGCACCTCGTCGAGCAGTGCCAGCAAGCCGGCCTCGCCCAGCGCGACTCCCTCGGCATCCTCGCCTTCGACGATGCCGTCGGTGTACAGCACTACCAGGTCTCCTGGCGCAAGCTGCAGGGCGAACTGCGCGTAGTCCGTCGGCTCGAGGATGCCCAGCGGCAAGTTGGCCACTTTCTGAAAATGATACCGGGCTTTCGATTGCCGCAGCGACGGGCACTCGCCGGCCGTCTCGGCATCGACCGCCTGCCAGCGACCGCTGGCGGCCTGAAACCACAGCGGGCGGCAATGGCCGGCGTTGCAGAGGATCAGGTGGTTGGTCGGGGCGAAGTACGTCAGGATCAGCGCGGTGGCAAATCGCTCGGCGCCGGACAGCCGGCCGAATTCGCGATTCAGGGCCCGGGCAAACCGGGACTGGTCGAACGTGTTGATGTACTTGCGCATCAGGTTGCGCAAGATCTGCGCCGGTCCGTCGACCACGGCCCCGTGTCCCGAGACGTCGGCCAGCGCCAGCCGCACGACGTGTCCGCTGCCGCAGCTCGATAGATAGTGAATGTCGCCGCCGCCAGAGCCGTGCTCGAGCGGCCGGCTGTCGATCCAGACATTCAGCCCGGGCGCCACGACCAATTGCCGCACCGCCGTATTGCTGCCGACGATCTCCATGCACTGCAAGCGGTGATTCATCAGACGGAAACGCTCGTCGCTCGATAGGCGAAGGATCGCTTTGCGCTCGTGCCGGCCGCGGTCACGCTTCGCGATCTGCTGGCTTGTGCGCTGCACCGTTATAACATGCCGCTGTGGTCCGCGGCGCGGTGGGCCGCGCGGCAGGCATGCGTGCGAGAATTCTGTTAGGATCGAGGCCGCCGAAAGCGCTGGCGCTCTTGATTGTGCCCCGGGGCGCAGTGCGACCGAGCGTCTCTGATGTGCGAATGGTTTCTGGTGCCCAGGCCGTGGAATTCAGGAGACTTCAGCCCCATGCCCGCTCGATACTTTTCTGGTCGCGCCGTTGTATTGTTGTGCTGGGTACCGTTGTCCTGGGTATTCGGGTTTTTTGCCATCTGCGGCAGGGCAATGGCGGATGAAGCCAAGGCGCCCGGTCTGCGGATCATCGCCTTCGGCGCTCATCCGGACGATGCCGAGCTGAAAGTCGGCGGCACGGCCCGGAAATGGGTCGAGCAAGGCCATCGGGTCAAATTCGTTGCGGTGACCAACGGCGACGTCGGGCATTGGCAGATCCGGGGCGAGGATCTCGCCCGGCGGCGGTTGGCCGAAACCCGGGCCGCCGACAAGATCCTGGGCGTCGAGACCGAAGTTCTGCCGATCCACGACGGCGAGCTCGAACCCTCGCTGGTAAACCGCCGCACGATCACGCGCCTGATCCGGGATTGGCAGGCCGACATCGTGCTGTGCCATCGCCCCTGGGATTATCATCCCGACCATCGCTACGTGGGCGTTCTGGTTCAGGATGCCGCGTTCATGGTCACGGTGCCGTTCTTTTGTCCGGAAACGCCGGCGCTCAAGCAGAATCCGGTGTTCTGCTACGTCTCCGACGATTTTCAAAAGCCCCTGCCGTTTCGTCCCGACGTCGTCGTGGCGATCGACGACGTTTTCGACCGCAAGGTCGACGCTTTGCACGAGCTGGAATCGCAGTTCTACGAAGGGGGTGCCTCGGGCAGCGCCGAGTACGTGCGGGCGGTGCCCCCGGCCGACGACGTGGCGGGCCGCAAAGCCTGGCTGCGCAAGTCGCGCTGGGGCGCGCGCAACCTGGATGCCGCCAATCGCTGGCGCGAGCAACTCCTGGTCGAGTACGGCCCCGAGGCAGGCAAGCAGATACAATTCGCCGAAGCGTTCGAGATCTGCGAGTATGGCCGCCGGCCGGCGGCCGAAGAATTGCGCCGGCTGTTCCCGCTTGGGCTCGGTCCGGCGGGGGGGAAGCCCTGACGGCCTACTCTGGGTTGTCGTCGTCGTCCGCGGGCTGGCCGCGGGGCGCGTCGCCGCCCTTGGGGCCCTGCGGCGTACGGGCCACGACCGGTTCCCGGTTGCCCACGACCTGCGCATAGGCGGTCAACGTGGGCGTGGCACCCTGGTCGGTCTCGATGGCGATTTGCTGCGTGATCTTGCCTTGCTTCTCGCCGGCGGTGAACACGACCGGCAGCCGGTGCAGCGATCGGGATTGCCCGTCCGACACGATCTCGAACGAGGCGTCATCGCATTTCACGCCCACGATCTTGAAGGGCCGCTTGCCGCGGACGATCAGTTGCTTGGTCAACTGCTGGCCGGGTTGCACGACGCCCATGAACAACGTCGAGGGGTTGACCGAGATTTCGGCGACCACGTTGGCCTCGACGTCGACCGGGATCTCGCGGTTCCCCTTGTCGTTCGTCACGAGCAGGATCTGGTCCTGCACGTAGCCGGGCGTGGTGGTCTGTTTCAGCCGCACCACCAGCTCGTAGGAAACCTGTCCCTGGCCGCGCGACATTTCGAAGATTTCGGCGTCCAGTCCGGCCGGCACTTTGGCTTTCACCACGCTCCAGGTATTGCGGCCCGCGTAGTTGACCGCGATCCGTTTCTCGGCCGACGTGCCGACGTCGACCGTGCCGAAGTCGACCAGGCCGGGCTGCAGCACGACGTCGCTGCGGATGAAGCCGGCCACTTGCAGCTGGACCTCGGCATAAAACGGCTTGTCGAAGGTGACCGTGATGGTCGCCGACTTCTGGCCGCCGCTGTCCATCCGGGTGTTGAATTCGGCGACGATCTCGCCGACTTCGAAGGTCTTCAGGTCGTACTTCGTGATCGTCGGATGGGTGCAGCCACAGCTCGAGCGGACGCTCTTGATGTGGACTTCTTCTTCGTACAGGTTCTTGAACTGGAAGCGAAACTCGGCCTTCGCCCCGGCCGCCACCGAGTGGAAGTCGTGGCTGGTGGTCGTGAACATCTTTGTCGCCCACTCCTGGGCGGCAGCGGTCGAAACCGTCGCCACCGTCAGGACGCAAGCAGCCAAAAGGTTGCGTAACACAGAGGCGTCTCCACTCAGGACCAGCGCATGTTGCAGACGAGTGCGCAGCCGCCGCCAAGCCGGTGCGACCCGATCGGCTCTACGTCCAATTCCTATCGGACGCATAGCCGGTGTTGCCCGCAAAAACTACGGCCAGCCTCTTCCCAGACTGTCAATTTGGGCTGATCTGGCTTGTTTTTCGATCCGTCCATCTGCCCGTCCGACCTCGGGGAAAACGCGGGCCAGAAAATCGGTGGCAAGTCGTGCCCACTCTATGGGTTCGGTCGAAAAAAGTCAACTTCGGCCGGACGCCTTCCCCAGTCGGTCTGTAACGAATATTCGGCCTGTGAGGCCGCCCTGCCCGAACAATTTTTTCCAGGCCGCCCACGGCCGGAAGTCTGGGCCAGATAAGGAGTCTTTGCGGCCAGCCCGTCAGCCAGCATGGCCCCGCAGCGAGCGCCCGCGGACCAGTTCCGCCGTCCGGCCCGAGCTCGAAGCGGGGAACCCGAAGCGCAATTCGTAATGCGCTGCGGGGCTGCCAGGCTCGCGCGGGGCGGCGTGGGGCGCGAATCTGCTTCAAGCCCTGTTGGGCTTCCGTTAGGATGAAGCGCAACGGTGAGCGGCCCCGCACGCAGTCCGCCGCAATTTGCCTTCTGGGAGCTTTTTGCCATGGTTTTTGCCCACCGCGCCGGCTTGTCGCATTCCGCTGGCCTGCTGCCGACGGGGCCGCTGGCGGCCGGAATTCTGCTCGGACTCTTGCTCGTTTGCGGTCCGGCCAGCCTGCTGGCGCCGCGATCGGCCGGGGCTGCCGAGCCCGCGAAGAGCAAAAAACTTCGCGGCGTAGCCGATGCCCTGGTTCAGGCCGGCGGCGCGGCGGATGACGAGGCCGACACCCCGGTCGGCAATCCGTTCAAGTCCCGGCGCAAGGCGCCGACGCTCGAGGGGGGCAAGGCCTGGATCAACACCGGCGGCCCGATCGAGCTCAAGCAGCTCCGCGGCAAGTTCGTGCTGCTCGACTTCTGGACGTATTGCTGCATCAACTGCATGCACATCCTGCCGGTGCTCAAGAAACTCGAACACGCCTATCCCAACAACCTGGTCGTGATCGGCGTGCACTCGGCCAAGTTCGAGACCGAACGCGATTCGAAGAACATCACCGACGCGGTCTTGCGCTACGAGGTCGAACATCCGGTCATCAACGACGGCGAACACGCCCTGTGGGACAAATTCCGCGTTAACAGCTGGCCCAGCCTGATCCTGATCGACCCCGAAGGCTACATTGTCGGCGAACACAGCGGCGAGATCGATTTCGAGACGCTCGACCAGATCCTGAAAAAAGGAATCGCCTACTATCGCCGCAAGGGCTTGCTCGACGAGCAGCCGGTTCACTTCGACACCGAGGCCCAGCGCGCCGGCGATACGCCGCTGCGCTTTCCCGGCAAGGTGCTGGCCGACGCCCGCGGCGGGCGGCTGTTCATCTCCGACAGCAATCACAACCGGATCGTCGTCACGAAGCTCGATGGCACGCTGATCGACACGATCGGCTCGGGCGCGATCGGCCATGCCGACGGCGATTATCGCACCGCCAGCTTCGATCGTCCGCAGGGCACGGCCGTCGACGGCGACACGCTCTACGTGGCCGATACGGAAAACCACCTGCTGCGCAAAGTCGAGCTCAAAAAGCAGCACGTCTCCACCATCGCCGGCACGGGCAAGCAAGCCCGGGGACCGCAGCGGGCCCACCTGCCGGGCGCCAAGGCCGCGCTCAATAGCCCCTGGGCGCTGTGGATCCACGGCAAGGACCTGTACATCGCGATGGCCGGTCCGCACCAGATCTGGAAAATGAACCTGCCGCACGGCGACCTCGGTCCCTACGCCGGCAACGGCCGCGAGGACATTGCCGACGGCCCGCTCAAGCCGACCACGCCCTACGAAGAGGGCTACTCCTCGTTCGCCCAGCCCAGCGGACTGGCGGGCGACGCCGACTGGCTGTACGTGGCCGACAGCGAGGGCAGTTCGATCCGCGCCGTGCCGTTCAACACCACGCAGGAAGTCCGCACCGTCATCGGCACTGCCAACCAGCCCTCCGGCCGGCTGTTCACCTTTGGCGACGTCGACGGGCAAGGCGCCAAAGTGCGGCTGCAGCATCCGCTGGACGTGGCCTATCGCGACGGCCAGCTCTACGTGGCCGACACGTACAACAACAAGATCAAGGTCATCAACCTGGCCGACAGCAGCATCCGCACGCTGGCCGGCACGCTGAAACCCGGCTCGAGCGACAGCCCGCCGCAATTCGACGAGCCCGAGGGCCTGAGCGTGGCCGGCGACAAGCTGTACGTGGCCGACACGAACAATCACGCCATTCGCGTGATCGACCTGGCCGGCGGCGGCGTCTCGACCTTGGCAATCCCGGGCCTGGCTGCGCCTACCCCGCCCAAGACCGAATCCAAGCCCAACTTCAAGGGCGCGGTGCAGGAGAAGGTGGCCGCCGCCACCGTCAAGCCGGTGGATAATCAGCTCCACTTGCACGTGCAGCTGGAATTGCCGGCCGGCTACAAGATCAACCCGCTGGCGCCGATGCGCTACTATGTCGAAGCCGACAAGGCCACGGGCCCGATCGACCGCACGGCCTTGGGCAAGGCCCAGCAGCCGGACAAGCCGGAGAGCGCGTTCGACATTCTGCTGCCGCTCGCCGAGACCAGCGGCGAGGACGGGCTCAAGATTTCGCTCGGCTACTACTATTGCCAGGAAGGCAGCGAGGGCCTGTGCAAGACCGGCAGCGTCGTCTGGACCGTGCCCGTCAAGCTCGCCGCCAGCGCCACGGCCGACGCGGTCGAGCTGAAGCACACGGTGGAGTAGTCCCTTCGGAAAAACGGCGTGAGTCGATGCCGCTGCCTCGCCCACGCGGCACATCATCGCCAATTTGGCCGGATGGCGGTACCAGCGCTTGACGATTTCCGCGGGCCCTTCGCCGAGATCCGCCGATTGGCCGATCGCGCGAGTTCGCCCCACTGAACGCGTGCCCGGGCCGCTACGGCTTCCAGGGCACGGCTTTGAGATCCTGCCGCACGGCGTCCACTTCTTCCTGGTCCCACTCGGGCACCGGCAGTCCGTCGTGCTCCAGCATCGCCCGAAAGAATTTGCTGGCGATGATCTCGTCCCCCAGCTCGGTGGGATGGTGCCCGTCGCCGACCAGGGCAATCTCCTTGTATTTGGCCGTGTCTTCCCAGACGCCCTTCACGTAGACAAAGCCCGGGATTTTCTCCTGGGCAATCTTGGCCACGGCGAACGTCTCTTCGTTGCGGTTCCACTCGTGGGGATCGTCCAGCTCCCGCCAGTACTTCTTCGGCGAGAGGAAGTACAGGGCCGCGCCGTCGTCGAAGATCGCCCGGATGTGCGTCCGGAGAAAGTTCTGCGTCATGTCGATGTGCTGGGCGTCGTCCGGGCTCTGGATTCGGAACTCCGGGATGCAGGCGTAGCCGGTGTTGTTCATGGCCATCACGATCACCGGCGTGTCGGGATGGTCCTTGATCAGTTTTTGAATGGTGCCCAGGTAGCGCTCGCTGCGCAGGGCTTCCCAGCGGCTGGGATCGTCGGCCGCGGGCTTGCAGTTGATCCAGCCCGGCATCCGCCACTGCGCCGCCGATCGAGAAGTTGTTGATCTGCAGCGGGCAATCGGGCCCGACCTTGCCGGTGTAGCGGTAAAACTTGCGCTGCAGGCGGGCCGGATATCCGACCGACGTCGAGGGCCCATAGCTGGCAAACAGCCGCTTGTCGCCGCTGAAGATTTTGAGGTCCGGCATGACCTTGGGCCCAGTCGTCGGCTTCGCCTGATCCGCAGTCGTCGGCTTCGCCTGAGCTGCAGTCGTCGGCTTCGCCTGATTTGGGGCCGGTTCGTCGCCGCGGGCCGGTGCACAGGAAAGCCAGACCATCGCCAGGCTCACCGCTGCCAGCAGCGCCGCACCCAGAGAAGCCGCGAAAGTGTGTCTGCCTGCCGCCATGATGCTTTCCACGGTTGGTTCCTTTGAATTCGCTTCCAGAACTTGTTTTCTTTGCGAGAACAGGGGGCGTATCGACGCCACGGCGCCCGCCACCCCTTCGATCGGCGAGCAGGATTATCGCTCGGCCGCCAGCAGGTCTCAAGCAGCGCGAGTGCGGTTTCCGCTCGGCCAAACGCGGATACGCTTGACCCGACACCCGGCCATTGCGCGGGCCTGCGCGCTAGTTTATACTGAGCGTTAGCGGTCGGGGCGGCGCCGAGCACGTATCCGTCCCTGTCCGCTTGAGCCCGAAAAACCCCGGCGAATCCGTCCCGATCGCGCGCGGCTTGCCGCGTCCGGGCCAGCGACCTCGATCAACAACCGAACCACCCCACACCGCCGGCGGAACCTGTCCGCGGCGTTCCAAATCTCAGCCAGGATCCCTCGAACCATGCGAACGCTTTCGCTCTTGACCGTTGTCGCGGTGCTGTCGGCCACCTGGGCCTTGGCCCAAGCGCCGGCGCGCCGAAAAACCCGCCGCGCCTTCGGCGGCGCCGGTCCAACCCGCGCCGGTCAAACCGGCCGCCGCGCCCGCCGCGACCGACAAACCCAAAGCCGCAGACAAGCCGGCCGCCGGCGGACCCGAAGACGCGGTCCGCAAGGCCAGCCGGGCCTACCTCGCCGCGCTCAATGCCGGCGACTTCAAAGCCGCCGCCGCCATGTGGACCCCCGAGGGGCAGTTTGTCGACGCCGCGGGCAAGAGCACTCCCGGCCGCAAGATGGTCGGCGAAGACTTGCCCAAGAAGTATCCCGAGGGCAAACGCCCGCAGCTGTCCGCCGATCTCAAGTCCATCGAGCTGATCACGCCCGACATTGCCCAGGAGGAAGGCTCCGTCCAGATCACCGCGCCCGACGGCACCCTGCGGCCGCGCGGCAAGTTCAACGTGCTCTGGGTCCGGCAGCAGGGCAAGTGGCTGCTCAAATCGCTCCGCGAGGCCAGCGAGTCGGGCATTGCGCACACGTATCCGCTCTCGGACTTGAGCTGGCTGGTCGGCAGCTGGTCGGGCGAGAACGAAGGGGACGACATCTACTTCGATTGTCACTGGACGCCCAACAAGGTGTATTTGATGCGGGACATCACCGTGATGCGCGACGGCATCGTCAAGCACAGCATCACTCAGCGGATCGGCCTCGATCCTTTGAGTCCGAAAATCAAGAGCTGGAGCTTCGACTCCGACGGCGGGCTGGCCGAAGCCTATTGGGACAAGATTGGCGACAGCTGGGTTGTGTCGACGCGCGGAGCCTCGCCCCACGGCCACATCACCAGCGCGCACAACGTGTACACGGACATCGGGCCGGACGCGTTCACGGTCGAGTCGAGCGAAGCCCGGGCCGGCAATTCGTCGCTCAAGGGCTTCAAGCTCAAGTTCACCCGCGACACGTCGAGCGAAACCCCCACGGCCGGCAACAGCCCGCCCGGCGGTAACAGCCCGCCTGGCAGCGGCAATCCGCCTACGCAGCCGTCGCCGGGCGTCGACAGCATGGCGAAGGAGCGGATTCTGAACAGTGCCGAATGGCGGCAGACGCAGCAGGCCTATAACGAGTGGCTGAGCGTGCAGAAGATCTACACGCCCCAGGAAGTCAAACGCCTGCGGGCCGACACTCAGGCCAAGGTGGCGAAAATGTCGGCCGCCCAGCTGCAGAGCTTCTTGGACGACGCCAACGAGAAGGTGAAAATCCTGCTCAGCAAGGATGCCGAAGACGCCCGGCTGTGGCTCGCCCAGCGGATGGCCGTCGAGGTGAAGCTCACGCCCGAACAAATGAAGGAGGAGCGGCCCGACATCGCCAACATGACGGCGGCCCAGGTCGAGCAGCGGTTGCTTCAGATCGACCAGGAGCGCAAGCAAACCAAGACGGCTCAGGAATCGTTCGACGCCGACCGCAAGTTCCGCATCAAGGCCATCAACGAGCAAGCCAAGCAGGACGAAAACGAGCGCGAGCAGGCGCTGAACCGGGCGGCCGAAGACTCGGCCGGCTACGGCGGCTATTACGGCGGCTACGGCGGCGGCTGGGGAGCGCCCGGCGGATTTTACGGCGGCGGCTACCGCGGTTACGGCGGCTTCCGCTGGTAACGGGCGATTGCCAGGTCGGCCATCCTGGCTTGCAAAGGCGCGCCGTGGCGGGGATTCGTCGGAGGCGACTCCGATCGCCGACTCCCCGGCTTCTCACGTTGCGCCGGCCGAGAACTGCGCGTTTCCCCGCCGCGCTCCGGCGATCTATGGCGCCGCCCGAGAGGGCAATTGCGCTTCGAGCCCCGGCGGCAGGACGATGCCCAGCTCGCGCGCCCGGAGCAAATGACGCTCGGCGGCGGCGCGCTGCTGCTGGTCGAGCAGCAACAGGCCCAGGTTGTAGTGGGTGCTCCCGTTGTCCGGAGCGAGTGCAAGCGCTCGCTCGTAGGCCCGCCGGGCGTGGGCCGCGTCGCCGGTCTGCAGCAGCACCGTGGCCAGGTTGCCCAAGGCCGGAGCGAAATCCGGCGCCAGGTCGATGCTGCGGCGATAGGCCGCCAAAGCACCAGGCAAATCGCCGCGCGCATGACGCAAGTTGCCAAGCTGAAAATGCGCCAGCCCCGATGCGGCATCCAAGCGCAGCACGCGGTCGAGATTCTGTTCGGCCGGATCCAGCTGGCCGAGCTGCAACTGGACCACCGCCAACTCGTAGCAGGCCGCGGCCTCGAGCCGGGGATCTTCCGCCACGGGGCCGAGCATCGCCATGACGGCGGCCGGCCCGGCCATCGCCACCGCGCGCGGATCTACGGCCCCCGCCGCCGTCTTGGCGCGGACGCGCTCGAGCACGCTCGCGGCCTCGTCGTAGCGGCCGGCCGCCACCAGAGCCTTGCCCAAGCTGAGCTCGGCGGCCGGTGCGCCCTGGCGCAGGGCCACCCCGCGGCGGGCCAGCCCGACCGCTGCGTCGTGCTCGGCCGTGCGCGAGAGCAAGCGCACGAGTGCCGCGCGGGCTTCGTCGTCTTGGGGATCGGCGTCCAGGGCAGCGCGAAAATGTTCGGCCGCTTCGCGATCGTCGTGGCGGCGCTCGCACATGCGCGCCCAGGCCGCCTCGACGGCCGCCTTCTCGGGCTGCAGCTGGGCCGCGCGGCGGAACGCCTGTTCGGCCTCGTCCCACTGGCCCAGGTTGCCCAGCGCGATGCCCAGGTTGCAGTGATTGTTCCAGCGGCGGGGTCCCAGACGCGTCGCCTCGCGCAGGGCGGCAGCCGCCTCGTTCATGTGGCCGGCGGCCAACTCGGCCGCCCCCAATCGGGCAAAGGCTTGCTGCGAATGCGGCCGCAGCTCGGCGGCACTGGCTGCGGCGTCGAGCGCGCGGTCCGCATCCCCCCGGGCCAGCGCGTCTTCGCTGATCCGCCACTTCAGCTCGGGCAGTTCGGGTGTCAGCGCCGCCAGGGCGTCGAGCGCGTCGGGCTCGGTTCCTGCGCACGTGCGTTCGCAGCGCTTCGCAGGCCAAAAGCCCAAACACCAGCACGCCCAGCGCCGTGCACAAGACGGCATGGCCGGGGCGCCAGCCCAAAGCGGGAGAGGGCAGGGCAGGGGGTGTCGCGGCGGGAAATGTTGCCGCAGGATATGTCGCAGCCGGCGAATCGGGCGAGCCCGCCCGGTCGGCAATCGCCAGGCCGTCGTGCATCCGGCGATCGCTGACTTTCCAGATGAATCCGTCGAAGTAGAAGTGCATGAACGTCGACGTGGTCAAAAGCGCCATCAGCACGCGCTGCACCCAAGAGTCGCCGGCGACTTCGCCCATCAGACGGATCGAGCTGAAGGCGGCAATGATCGCAAGGTACAGCCCCAGGCTCGCCCAGCGGTCCTGGCGAAACAGTGCTCCGAGCGGCCGCGCCAGCGCGTCGGTCTTGCGAGCCCGGCCGCGGTTGTAAGCCCAGACGATCGCGTCGTACTGCATGGCGTGAAAGATTTCGAAAGTGGCGATGCCGATCAGCATGTCGGTGGCTAGCACGCCGCCCAGCCAATAGAGCCAGCCGGTCGACAGGGCCAGCGCCACGCGCGGCCAGGCCAGCGGCGCCCCGCGGCGGAAACGGCCGAGCAGATGGATCAGATATGCGGCGAAGACCGCCACGGCGGCCAGGCCGATCGCCCAGCGCAGCGCCGCCAGCCAGGCCGGGCCGGGCAGCGGCAGGCCCGTCTTGGCGATCGTGTCGGCAATGCCGTACACGCGCGCATCGCTCATCGCCAGACCGGCGCAGAAGATCACCAGGCACAGGGCAAAGTCGAGCCGCGCGCCGTGCCGGTCGCCGGTGCCCTGTTTCAGATCGTAGATGCGCATGAAGCCGTAGGTCTGCATCAGGCCGTGCCAGGTGGCCCAAAACAGCAGCACCAGCGCCAGGCCGTGCAATCCATAAGCGGCCGACACCAGGGCCACGCCCAACACGAGCGGCGGTCCCCAGACAAAGCGGTGGCGATAACGGCGGAACAGTTCGCGGTCGCCGTAGGCCCTTAAGAACCCGGGCAAGTGATGCCCCAGCGTCGCGAACGAAATCACGACCAGCGACAGCTCTTCGACGTCGACCAGATGCGTGGCCGAAAGCGAAACTAGCGGCACGATCGCCAAGGGCGCCGCGATCAGGAACACCAGGTCCCAGAGCGGAGAAATGATCCAGCCGCTGGCGCGCGCCGGCCGCGGTTGTAGCGGCGCCGGATTCGGATTGCACGACCGCGGTGCTCATGCCGTTTGCTGGCCGCGAGAGCCCAAGACTCCGTTCGCAGTAAGAAACGCCCCAACCGCCGTGTCGGCAGGCTTTTAGTATAGTCTGCCGCTGCCAGCACGGCCGCCGGGCAAAGTGCCGCGCGACAACGCGCCCTGGCCCGCCGGGCGCTTGAGAAGCTGCGGCCTTTACTCCAGCAATGGCGCTTCTGCCGGCCGTGCAGCGTCCGCTGGCACGGAATATCCTGGTTCTTACGGCACCAGGCTATACACGGCCGAACTTACTGGCCGAAAAGGAATCCTGAGCACGACCCACGCGGTCGTCACGATCCCACCGCAAGTCGAACCGGGCCCGCCCGATCGCGGCTGGCCCCATTACGGCTCGCTCCATCCTCGTCCGTCCGCTGCCATCCCGCCTGCCACGCCGTAACGACACGGCACACCCCGCTCGTTTCCTCCACAGAGGGCCCGTCCATGCGCCGAACTCGGCTTCGTGTCAGTTTGTGCTTGTTTCTGGGGGTATTTTCGGCGCTCGCCGTCCAGCGCCAGCCGGCTCGGGCGTCCGACGCGCTCGATGACGCTTACGACGCGGTCGACGAGCTGGCCGGCGGCACTGTCCCGCCGCAATCGTTCAGCCTTGAGGACGAACAACCGGCGAAGCTGGACGCTGGCAAGCCCGCGGATGCTGGGGCTGCCAGCGTTCAACCGGCAAGTACGGCTGCGGCCAGCACGCTGCTGGGCACCACGACCTTGGGCTGCCCCTGTCAAAGCGGGTCCCCGTGCGATTGTCCGTGTGACTGCTATCGCGTGCCGGTGCCCGTCGATCCGTACTGCCGGCATTTCCCCCAGGACGGATTCCTCCGCATTCGGGGTTGGCTCGACGCCGGCATCCTGGGCAACACGTCGAATCCGGCCAGCCACTTCAACGGGCCATACAACTCGCAGGAAGTCGACAACGGCCAGTTCAACCAGGCCTACCTCATCATCGATCGGGCCTTGGATGCCGACGGCGCGCCGAGCATCGGCGGCCGGTTCGACTTGCTCTACGGCTCCGACTACAACGTGGCCCAGTCGAACGGGCTGGAGCGCAATAGCGATGGCAGCCCGCGCTGGAACAGCAGCCAGTATTACGGCCTGGCCCTGCCGCAAGCGTACCTCGAGGCGGGCACGACTTCGGCCTCGGTCAAGCTGGGGCACTTTTACACGATCGTGGGCTATGAAAGCGTGCAGTCTGCCAACAACTTCTTCTACTCGCACGCTTACAGCTATCAGTTTGCCGGTCCCTTTACGCAGTGGGGCGGCCTGGCCAATTGGCAGCCCAATGCCAACTGGCAAACGCAGTTCGGGCTGGTTAACGGCTGGAACACGCTGGATGGTTCGCCCAACCGGGTGAATTTTCTTGGCAACATCAAGTACACCAGCGACGACCAGTCGTGGTGGTCGTCGTTTGCTATCATCACCGGCGATCAGACGAATAATGCCGCCAATCTGCCCAATATCACGCCGAACAACGCCAACCGCACGCGCTACAGCTTCCTCGTCAGCAAGCAGCTGGGCAGCCGGACCGAATACGTTTTCCACCAGTGGGCCGGCGCTCGGCGCAGGGCGAATCCGGCGGCGGAACCGCCCGCTGGTACGGCATCGACCAATACTTGTATTACCGCCTGAACGAACGCTGGCGGCTGGCGACTCGCGTGGAATGGTTCCGCGACGAGGACGGCACCCGCGTCGGCCTGACCGAGCCGTCGAATCCCAACCAGGCTCCGCTGCCGGGCAGCTATGCCTCGTGGACCATCGGCGCCAACTGGCGGCCGCGGACCAACGTGGTGCTGCGACCCGAATTGCGCTGGGACACGTACAGCGGATCGTCCAAGCCCTTCGACGACGGCACCAAGACCTATCAGCTGCTGTTGGGCCTGGACGCCCTCGTGCAGTTCTGAGAGCAGTCCACCTCTGAGGTCGGGCCAGTTCTGAAAGCAGGCCAGTTCTGTTCGTGCGCACGAAGCGCTGCTAGCACGCAGCGTCGCGGGGTGTGCTTTACGCCCCGAGCGCGCCAGCTTATGGTTGGAGGAGAGTCGGAGTGGGCCGGACGGTCGCCGGTTTGGCTCGGGAGCAATCCCGGGCCGGGCGGGAGGAAAGTCCGGGCTCCACAGGGCGCAGTGGTGGGTAACGCCCACCGACCGCAAGGCCAGGGAAAGTGCAGCAGAAAGCAAACCGCCCCGCGCGCCGCTTGCGGCGCGCGGAGTAAGGGTGAAACGGTGAGGTAAGAGCTCACCAGCAGGCTGGGTGACCAGCCTGGCTAGGCAAACCCCGCTGGGAGCAAGACCAAGCAGGAAGGAGCCCGGCCGCCGCAAGGCGGGTCGGGCGCGGCTCGGTCCGGGCCGCTATCACTTCCGGGTAGGTTGCTGGAGGAGCCGGGTAATCGGCTTCCTAGAGAAATGGCCGTCCCCCTGCGAATCAACGCAGGGGCACAGAACCCGGCTTACAGGCCCACTCCGACTCTTTTCTGTGCCGGGCCGCCATTCGCCCCAAGTTACCCGAATTGACCGGCCTGAACTGGCCATTCCATGGCCCCGCGCCCAGCGCGCATTCGCCCGGCGTCCAGGGGGGGCGAACCCCCCTTTCGGCCAGAGCGGAATAGCGCGACCCGTCGCGGGCGATAATCCCTTGTCGGCGGCTTGGTTTTTGCTGTCCAGGGGGCGGGCGCAGTCCAGGCGCAGCGCAGACGCAGTGCCGGGCAGACGGCCAACCGCCGGGCCGACTAGGACGCGCCGGCTGGGGCGGCGGCCGATTCGGTGGGAACCAGCTCGTCGTCGACAACCTGGAGCAACTTGGAAATGCACAGTTTGTTCATGCTCGTTCCGTGCTGCTTGGCCTCGTCCTTGAGGGCTTCGTGCATGCTCTTCGGGAGACGAACCGTAATGACCCGCTGCGGCTCCTTGCTGTTGGCGGTCTGGTCCGAGGTGGTTTCCCGGAGCTTGGCCAGCATTTGTTGAATCTGTTGATACTCGGTGGACTGCTCAAACTCGGCAAGGGAGGAGGGGTCGGGGCATGCGCGGCGGATCACGCCGTCCAGCCCGAGGATCTCCCGGAAGAAGGTTACCCAGTCGGGGCTCTGATTGAACATTTCCGTCGCCACGCGAAAGACCTCTTGTCGCTTTTCGTTCATCCGTACTCTCCTCGACATCAAATGAAACGGGTTTTGCCGGGACTCCGTTGTCCCCGGTTGCCGAATCGTAGACAGCTGTCAAGCTGATGTCGGATAGCATTATGTTGCTTGCACTTGCGAAGAATGCAAAACACCTGCACAAGTGCCGGGCAGGGGTGCCCGAAACCAAGGCACTGGCCTCGGTGCCTAAAGATTAGGCATGGTCAATTTTTCACAAATACCACGTGTCCAGTTCGCCGGGCCATGTTTTTCTTGAGGAAATTTCCCATGCCCGGCCCTGATTTTACGGCCATCGACGACGTTTTCCGGCTCATGGACAGGACTTTATGGATCGTCGCGGCGGCCGACGGAAATCGGCGCGGCGGACTCGTGGCAACTTGGGTAAATCAGTGTTCGATCGATCCGGCGGCCCCGCTAGCGCTCGTGGGGCTGGCACCGGGCCACTTCACGACCGAGTTGGTGGCAGCTAGCGGTGCTTTCTGCTTGCACCTGGTTGCTAGCGACCAGGTCGACCTGGCCTGGCCGTTCGCCTTGGGGACCGGTCGCACCCGCGACAAATTTGCCACGCTGGCAGTAACCACGGCTGCCACCGGCTCACCCCTGATTGTCGGCTGCCTGGCCTGGCTCGACTGCCGGGTCGTGACCAGCTACGACGCCGGCGACCGGATCTACTTTTGGGCCGACGTGATTGCCGGCCGCCGGGAACACGGCGGACGACCGCTCACCGAGGGAGATTTACTGGCCGCGGCCAATTCAGAAGAAAAAGCCGCCCTCCGCGAGGGGATGCTAGCAGATCGCCAAACGCAGCAGCCGCTGCGGGCCGCGTGGCGCGAGCGCTTGGCCGCCGGGCGGGCCACGGAAATGCCGTCCGGCGGAGGGTGACGCAAAATGACTTAAGTCGATTACTGACTTGACCTTATTGACTTTTTCCCGGTATCTGGCTTAGACTGGATACACACATCCCAGGGCGCTCGTTGGGCATTCGGCCCGCGCAAGCTTCGTTTTTCGAGAACTGTCTGATGCCCGACTCACGCTCGAGCCAGGTGCACGCCACGGCGGGCAATTCGTCGCGCAGGCAATCGGCCGGCGCAACGGGGCCGGCCGACGTCGGCGGCACCACTGCGCCCGGGCTTGAAGACGATCGGACGGTCATTTCCTCCCGCGGACCGATCACCGACCTGGACGACAGCCCGCTGGCTCCGCCGCTCGAAGTCGGCAAGATGCTCGAAGGCGAGCGGCTGGGTCAGTTCGTGCTGCAAAAATATGTGGGCGGGGGGGGCATGGGGGTCGTCTTCAAGGCCCTCGATACGACGCTCAACCGCGAGGTCGCGGTCAAGGTGCTGGCCCGCAGCCAGTCGCAGGACGAAGAGACGCTGCGGCGTTTCCAGAACGAAGCCCAATCGGCCGCCCGGCTGGATCACGGCAACATCGCCCGGGTTTACTACGTCGGCCAGGACCGGGGAGTGCATTACATCGTCTTCGAGTTCATCGAAGGCATCAACATCCGCGATCTGGTCCAGCAGAACGGCCCCCTGCCGCTGGCCGACGCAGTCAGCTACACGCTGCAAGTGGCCGAGGCTCTGGCCCACGCCAGTCAGCGCGACGTGATCCACCGCGACATCAAGCCGTCGAACGTGCTGATCACGCCGGACGGCAAAGCCAAGCTGGTCGACATGGGGCTGGCCCGGCTGCTGCAAGTCGAGCATGCCGACCACGAATTGACCGCCAGCGGCGTGACGCTAGGCACGTTCGATTACATTTCCCCGGAGCAGGCCCGCGATCCGCGCAGCGCCGACGTGCGCAGCGACCTGTACTCGCTGGGTTGTTCGTTCTACTTCATGCTCACCGGTCGGCCGCCGTTCCCCGAGGGGACCGTGCTGCAAAAACTCCTGCAGCATCAGGGAGATGATCCGCCCGACCCGCGCAATTTCCGCCCCGACTTGCCGGCCGAGGTCACGACCATCCTGACCCGGCTGCTGGCCAAGAATCCCGCCCGGCGGTACCAGAACCCGACCGAATTGATCGCCGAGCTGAGTGCGGTCGGGGAGCGCGCCGGCTTGCCGTCGACGGCATTCACGGTGAACTATCGGCCGCTGGTCCGGCACTCGCCGCTGGCCCGCTTTCACAAACATTTGCCCTGGGCGATCCCGCTCGCCGCTTTGGTGTTGATCGTTCTGGCGCTCGATTACGTCTGGTCGGCCGGCAACGAGGCCGGATCACCCGGGCCGGCCGCCGGAGTTCCCGGCGCTGCGCCGCTGGAAGCGCCGGCAACAGACGCGTCGGGCGCGGCGCGGCGCCCTGCCCCGCCACTGGCCGTCGCCGCGCGGAGCGATCCGCGCGCCGCTTCGGCGGCAAGCGCTGGTCCCGCGGCCGGATCGCCGGATGCAAGCGGTTTGGCCTCCACGTCGGGCACTCCGCGCCGCGTGACCGCGGCGACCAAGGACAGCCCGCCGGCGCCGGCCGCCAGCGGCGGAAAAGCCCCGACCGCCAGCGGCGGAAAAGCCCCGACCGCCAGCGGCGCAAAACTACCTGGCCCGCTGCCGGCCGCTGACAGCGCGAATGCAGCGAGCAACTCTCCGCCGGACGACGAGAACGCGCCGGCCCCGCTGCCGGGAGACAATTTTGCGCGCTGGCTCTCGAGCGCGCTCGGCGCGGAGAGCACGGTCTGGACCGCATGAAGCGCTGGTTTGCCACCCCGGTGGGCGAAGCCGAAGCGCCGCACGCCGACGTTCCGCTGGCCGCCGGTCCTCAGCCCGGCGGATTGTCGAGCATTGGCAGCACGAGTGCCCCCAGGCCTGCGGTGGCCCGGCCGGGCGTGCTGGTCGTGGCCCCCGACCGTGCCGGCGCGGGAATGCATCCGAGCCTGATGGCGGCGCTCGGGGCGGCCAAGACCGGCGACGTGATCGAATTGGATTTCGACGGCCGCCGCGAGGAGCGGCCGCTGACGCTGTCCAACACGTCGATCAAGATTCGCGCCGCCGAAGGCCGCCGGCCGGTGATCGTGTTTCGTCCGGCCGACGCCGATCCGGTGGGCTACCCGCGCAGCATGGTCACGGTCGCCGGCGGATCGCTCACCACGAGCGACGTGCAATGGGAACTGGACGTGCCGCGAAAGATCTCCGCGGATGCCTGGACATTATTCGAAACGCGCCGGGCTGAACTGCTGCGCATCGAGCGCGCCGTGCTGACCGTTCGCAACGCCTCGAGCGGCGGCAGCGCATTTCATCCCGCGGTGGCCGTGTTCGACACCAAGAGTCCGCCGGGCAGCGATTCGATGGCCATGAAGACCGGCGCCATGCCGGCCGGTTCGATCGAGATCACCGATTCGCTCGTGCGCGGCGAGGCGACGATCTTGCGCAGCGACGAACTGGAGCCGGTGCGCTTCAGCCTGGCACGCACGCTGGTGGTCACGACCGAAACGTTGCTCCTCACTCGCGGCGCCAACGCGCAGGCCCGCCCGGGCGCCAAGACCCAGATCGAGCTCCACGGCGTCACGGCGCTGGTTTTCGGCGGGCTGGCCCGCATGTCCGACGATGACAGTTCGACCCATCTGCTGTCCGCATCCATCCATGCCGACGATGCGCTCCTCGTGACGGCGGCCGACGTGGCCTGGCTCGATCAGCGCGGAATCGACAGCGCCGAACGCTTCCAGGAACTCGTCGACTGGTCGGCCACGCGCGTCGTGTTTGCCGGCACGAATCAATTCTGGCGGATGACGAACACGATCTCCGGACAGAGCGCCCAGCTCGACTTTGCCGCCTGGGAGGCCTTTTGGGGCCCAAGCCGCCAGACCGATTGCCGGCACCTTGGCGAGACGCTGCTCGCGCGGCCGACGGCGCGCGATGCCGCGAGCGCCACGACCCCCTCGGCCGTGAGCGCCGCAATCCGGCCGGCGATCGTCGAGGAGGGCGAGTCGACGAACCTGCCGGGGTGCGATCTGGACCAGCTCCCGCTGCCCGCGGCCGAGGCCACCGAGCCAGCCGCAGAATAAAAGCGGCCGGCAAGTCGGCGGCGAAAGTTCGCCCTGCCGACTGCCTTGAGAGGGCCCCTGCCGATTGCCTTGACAGGCGCTGTGCGCGGATTCTACTGGTGTCCGCAGTCGAATTGCGAGCTCCCAGTCAGCCTACAGTGCGCCGCCGGCCGACTTGTCGGGCAGTGTCGTGGCGCGCCTGGCGACAAGCGCGGGCCCCGACGCGCAGCGCGGGCCCTGACGCGCAGCGCGGATCGTGACGCGCGGCTGGCAGTTCGCGGCTGTGTGCCCCACCCTCGTACCTTCCTATTTCCGGCCGCGATTCCAGTTCCCACCGGCGGCGGCCAGAGCATCAGCCTTGGAGATCCAACGTATGAAGCGGGTATGTTCGTTTGGATTGGTCGCGGTCGTGGCCTTGGTCTCGCTGACTTGCCTGAATACGCGGACGGCATTTGCCCGCAAGCAGTACAGCGAGGCCTTCATCGAGAAATACGTCACGGCCACGCCGTCGACTCCGGCCCAGAAGGCGCTGGATGCGGAGGTCAAGTCGGTCAAGTGCGGCGTTTGCCACGTCGGCCCCGGCGGGAGCAAGAAGAAGGAACGCAACGCCTACGGCGCGGCCTTGGCCGAAGCGGTTGGCAAGAATGAAAAGGCCCCGGCCAAGATCGACGCGGCGCTCGACAAGGTGGCCAAAGAGTCGTCCATCCCGGGCGATGCGAAGGCGCCGACCTTCGGCGACCTGCTGAAAGAAGGCAAGCTGCCCGCTCCGGCCGAAAAGGCCCCGGTCACGCCCGACAACTAAGTAACCTTCGAATCCCAGCGGGCGGCAGCGCCGACCGGAACGGTCGACCGCGGCGGCTCGCCGGGCGACGATCCAAAACCATCAGGCGGACCCGGTCACGTGGCCGGGCCCGCCTGTATTTGTTTGGATCGCGCATTTCGCTCATTCCGCCGATGCCGACGTTCACCTCGGGCCCGACGGCGAAATAATTCTTGCCGCAGATGCGATAGAATGGACATGGCCCCGGCGCGGGCTCCACTCGGCAGTCCGATGTCGCGGCCAGGGGCGGACTTCATTTCCCCAGGGAGCGGAGCGATGCCACGCAGCCGTTGGCTCAAGTTCTCTTTGCGCTCGCTCTTGATTCTGGTCATGCTGGCCGGCCTGGCCTCGGCAGCCGCCGTGAAATGGGTCGACTACGGCCACCGTTTCGAGCGGCAGCAGCGCTTTTGCGATCAGTTGATTCACGATCTGGGCGGGACCAGAACGCTGTGGATCGAGCGCGATGTCCCGGTTCGCGGATTTCGTTGCGGAACATATTCCCGGCCCGAGGGATTGGAGTTTGTCGTCGATCGCCGCACCACGGGCCTGGCGCGGCTCTATTCCGGCGGCTTGCGCGAAGTGGCTGAGGTCTACGTCAGCTATGCGCCGTGGAACGCAAAGCGCGGTTCGTCGGAGAAGCGCGCGGACATTATCCGCCGCGTGGCCAGCCTGGATTCGCTCCGCGAAATTCATTTGAACGTCGAGTACATCACGGCCGACGAGTTGGCTCCTCTGGCCGCGCTGACGGAACTCAAAAAGGTGACATTGCACACGCTGGACCCCGAATCGGCCGACGCGGCGCTGGCGCTGCTGGGGCGGTTTCCCGCGCTCGAGGAGCTGTCGATCGACCTGGGCAACTGGCTGCTGCACGACATCCGCTCACAAGAGCAAATTGAGGCGCTCTCGCGGCTGGTAAGCGCGGACAACGGTCCCGTGAAGGTCCGCGCAATACCGGCCGGCGACGAGGACGACGAGGAAGTAGAACCAGGTGCAGAGAACCTCGATGCATGGCTAAAGAATTACGATCCAACAGTCCAACGATACGTGTCGACGCGCGGGATTACGGCGAAGGGGCTGGCTGAACTTGGGCGTTCGTCGAGCCTGCAGAAACTTGAGCTGCGCAACGCGGTGCTGCTGGACGACGGCCTGAAGGCGTTGGCCTCGCTCCGAGAACTGACGCTGCAATGCCGGATCGCAAGTGCTGGATACGCCGGGCTCGCCGCGTGCAATCAACTTCGGGCACTCCATATTTCGTTCGCGGATTTCGAATCGGCTGGTGCTGCCGCCATCGGATCGCTACCCAAACTGCAAGAGCTGGTTGCCAACGGGCCCATGAATGACGCGATGCTGCGCAATCTGCAAATCGCGCTCCATCGATCACTTGCATTTGTGGAGCTGTGACGACGTTTCCGCCGAGGGAGTGGCGGAATTGCGCAGGGTCCCGCTCGAAAAGCTGGAGCTGTGGATCGGCCGCAGAGATCGACGTGACGTGTGGGCCGAATTGGCGAACGTCTCCACGCTCCGCGAGTTGAGTCTCTACTTGCACGACTCCTCGCCCAACGAACTGGCCTGGCTCTCCAAGCTGACACAGCTTTCAGGCCTGTCGATCAGCGGCATCACGCTGTCGCCGCAGGAACTCGCCGACCTTCAGAGAATGTTGCCGGGCACGAAGATCAACGCCTACCTCAATCCGTCAGGCGCCACGAGCCTGACCCCGGACGACGACGAAACGGCCGAGCCCGACGAAGCAATGGACCCAGGAATCGCCCCTGGGCCGGACGCCGCCGCGGCCGAATCTTGATCCGCCGGCCGATTACGCCGCGTCCGCGCTCAAGCGAATGTCGAACCAGCTGCCCAGCGAGCCGCCCGGCGCGATCGTGAGCAGGTGCGGGTCGATGCCCCGCGCCGCCAGGGCAAAGCCGTCGGGCACGGTCGTGTAGGGCTCGACGCAAATCGCCTCGCGATGCGGCGGGTTGAAAACCACGCACGTGCGGAACAACTCGCCGAAGCGCATCGTCAGGGTGCGGTGATTCTGCGGATCGACGACACTCGTCGTGCAGATTCCCGCCGCGTCGAACGTCGAGTCGAACACGTCGTCCAGCTGCGTCTGGCCGAACGGCACGCCGGCCGTCAATTGCTCTCCGGCGGCGCTCGGCTCATGGCGCCCCGTGGGGAGCATGTCGGCCAGCTCCCAGCGCTCGCCCACCGGCACCTGCACCCGGCATTCGGCGGCACACGGCCGTGGGCCCAGCGGCAAGCGGTAGTAACCGTGGAATCCAATACCGCAGGGGAGCGGGCGGTGGTCGGGATTCTCGATCGTGAATTCTCCACGGAGCGTGCCCGGCGCGACGCGATACGTCAGGCGCAGGCGGAAGTCGGCCGGCCAGTGCTCAAGGATCGTCGGGTCGTCGACCGCGGCCTGAAATTCGCCGGTCACGCTGTCGGCAGTCTGAGCAACCACGCGCCAGGGACGGTGTACGACGAAGCCGTGAATCGCGTTGCCCAACGGGTCGCTCGGCGTCAGCTGGTACTCGCGACCGGCATATTGATACTTCGCGCCGCCGATCCGGCCGGCAAACGGAAACAGGATCGGGATGCCGCTACGTGTGGGCCGCTTCTCGCCGCCGGCGAAGTCGGGGTCCGCCCACAGGACCTCGACCGGCTGTCCGGACAGCGCGACCCGAAAGCCGTAGCAGTTCATTCCCAAGGCGGGCATGATCCGGGCTTGCGTGCTGCCGCTGGGGTCGGTCAGGACGATCGTTTCGCGACTCATGTTTTCCTCCGCACAAATCAAGTGCCAGGGCATTCGAACGCGGCGCTGCCCCCATCCACGGCCGCTGTCGCCCAGCCCGAATGTGGCCAGCCCAACTGTGGACAAATCAGCTGTGGACAAACCCGCATTGAAAACCGCCGGGCCGACGTAAACCTGTCCGCACGATCGGGGTCGCGCACGCGGCTGCGATCGAGCGCGGCGGTCATCAGCAGCACGATGCCCACGATCAGGGCCAGCGACCGCCGGACTTGCGCCGGCGCCGTGTCTCCCTGGGCCGCCGCGGCCAGATGATGGAGCAGACCAAACGTGGCGACGATCGCCAGCACGAACAGCCCCGTGCCGGCAATATCGTCTCCCATGAGCGAGCCGCGGCTGGGCGCCGGAACGGCCAACAGCAGCCAGAGGCCCACGGGCATCTGCGCCAGCGATGCGGCCAGCGCCCAGCGAGCGGCAATTGCCGCCGTCGTCCGTTGCAAGTACGCCGACTGGTTCTGGTTCTCCGGCGGGAGCTGGGCATCCGCGGTGCCGCGCTCGGCCGCGGCGGCCAGACGCATGACCGCGACGCCCGTCACTGCGACGGCAGCCAGCCACACGTGCGCCACCATGGCCAGCACCTGCGGATCGAGCAGCAAGCGACGATAGAGCGAGCTGGTGAGCTCCTGGCCCGCAAGTTCGGCCCGGCTGCCGAGCAGGTTCAGCACCGCGAACAGCGGGGGAAAGTGATACGCCAGATCGGTCGCCGCCAACACGGCCAGCAATCCGGCCACCAGCGGAATCCGCCGGGGCCAGCGGCGAATCTGCACGTAGGCCGCCATGCAGCCGAAGAAAAACACAATCTCGGCCAGGGCAAACCACAACCGCGCCGCCGGCACCTGGCCCAGCGCCGTGAACAATCCGCGCTCGCCGCCGATCCAGAGCAGCCCCAGCTGCAGTGCACCCAGCGCGATGCCCACAACCAGCGCCAGCATCGAGTGCCAGGCCACGCGGATTTCCAGCCGGCCGGCTTGCGCATCGCCGCTGCGGCGAGCGCGCTGGCCGAGCGCAATGCAGGCCAGCGGGCCCGCCATCGCCAGATCGACCGCAATCAGGTGGGCGGCGAGCACGAAGATCGACAAACAGGAGATCAAGCCGCGACCCGCTGTCGGAACGAGGGAAATTGGTCCGCGTGAAAGCCCCGGCTGACGCGCCCGCCCACGGCGGCGCCTGCGACTGGTAGCATGCGTTTCGGGGCGGTCGCCATTATAGGCCCGGGCCCTGGCCCGTCCACCGCGCGCGTCGCCGCAGGAGAGCGCTGCCAGGTGCGGCACGGGGCACGGCCCAGCCTGGCGCAGGAAACTGCCGCGCCGCGGGCCGCGCTTGACGGCGCACGCGGAAACCCCACAATGACGCTCGTCGGCCGATCGTCCATTGCCCACCGGGAGCGCCAGCGGTGTCGAAATTCGCGGTCGTCGTGGCGGCCGCCGGCAAGAGCAGCCGGTTCCACGACAAGAACTACAAGAAGCCCTATGCCCCGCTGGGCGGCAAGGCTGTCTGGCTGCACTCGGCCGAAAGGTTTCTGGCCCGCTCCGACGTCAAGCAATTCATCGTGGTGATTTCCCCCGAGGACCACGAGTACTTCCACTTCAAGTTCGGGGCCAACATCGCGATCATGGGCATCGACGTGGTCGAAGGCGGGGCGGAACGCTCCGACTCGATCGCCAAGGCCCTGGCCCGGGTGAAGCCCGACATCGACTTCGTCTGCGTGCACGACGCGGCCCGGCCCTGCCTGGCGGACGAATGGATTTCGCGCGTCTTCGAGGCCGCCGAAAAGACCGACGCGGCCATCCTGGCGATTCCGGTTGCCGGCACGCTCAAGCGGGTTCGCTCGGACCAGACCATCGAAGAGACCGTTTCGCGCCGGCCTGTGGGAAGCGCAGACTCCGCAAGTTTTCCGCCGGCAGTTGCTGCTGGAAGCCCACGCTAAGCGGGGTGATTTTCCGGCCACCGACGACGCCCAGCTGGTCGAGCGCGTCGGGCACGCGGTGACGATCGTCACCGGCTCGCCAGTCAACCTGAAGATCACCACCCGCGAAGACCTGCGTCTGGCCGAGCAAGCTCTCAAGGCGCTGCCCAAGCCGAAGCTCACCGGCCCGGCCCATCCCTTCGCCGACGACGACATGTGGCGGTGAGGGGGAAGGCGGAAGGATGAAGGCGGAAGGATGAAGGATGAAGGCAGAAGGCAGAATAAGAAAGGGACGAGCAAACGACCTTTGACACATCGACAGCGCAGTGCCATCGCCCAGGCGAGCGGGCGAACGAAGCCGGCGGCGCATCGTATTCTTCATAACAGGTGACCCGTTTTCCCGGCCTCAACTTTCCTCGTTCTTCGTTCCTCATTCATCCTTCTGCCTTCATCCTTCTGCCTTTCCCCCATGTCTCTCTTCGACGATCTCTCCTGGCGCGGACTGATTCACCAGTCGACCGACGAGGCCAACCTGTCCGGCTGGCTGGCGGCCGAAAGCCGCACGCTCTATGCCGGCTTCGATCCCACGGCCGACAGCATGCACGTCGGCCACCTGATGGCGGTGATGATCCTGCGCCGTTTTCAGCGGGCCGGGCATCGGCCGATCGCCCTGGTCGGCGGGGCGACGGGCATGATCGGCGATCCCAGCGGCAAGAGCGAAGAGCGCAAGCTGCTCGGCCGCGACACGCTCTCGGCCAACGTCGCCGCGCTGGAAGTCCAGATGCGGCGGTTCCTCGATTTCGACGGCCCTCACCCGGCGATCCTGGTGAACAATTACGACTGGATGAGCCGGTTCAGCTTCCTCGAATTCCTGCGCGACATCGGCAAGAACTTTCCGGTCAACGTGATGCTGGCCAAAGATTCGGTCAAAAACCGGCTGGAGCGCACCGACGCCGGGCTGAGCTACACCGAGTTCAGCTATATGCTGCTGCAGGCCTATGACTTCGTTTACCTGAACGAGCATTTCGGCTGCCAGCTCCAGGTCGGCGGCAGCGACCAGTGGGGCAACATCACCGCCGGAATCGATCTCGGCCGGCGGATGCGGGCTGCCCGGCTCGATGGCGTGTCCGGCGACGCCGGCGTGATCGAGCCCTTGCGCAAGCAGCTGCGCGACGAATCGCTGTTCGGGATCACCGTGCCGCTCTTGACCAAGAGCGACGGCAGCAAAATGGGCAAGACCGAGAGCGGGGCCGTCTGGCTGTCGGCCGAGCGCACGAGCCCCTACCAGTTCTATCAATACTGGATCAACGTCGACGATGCCGACGCGGGCAAGTGCCTGCGGTTCCTCACCGAGCTTGCGCGGGAAGAAATCGAAGCACTCGATCAGTCGCGCGCGACCGAACCGCAACAGCGCAGCAGCCAAAAGCGGCTGGCCGAATCGCTCACCGAATTGGTCCACGGCCCCGCCGGGCTAGCGGCGGCCCGACGCGCGACCGAAATCTTCTTCGGGGCCGAGATCGTCGAGCTGTCCGACCGGCAGTTGGGCGAGATCTTTGCCGACGTGCCCAGCCAGAAGCTCGCCCGCGCGGCTGGAGGGCCCCGGGCTGAACATCATCGACGCGCTTTGCGAAGCGAAGCTTGCCCAGTCGAAGAGCGAGGCCCGGCGCACCGTCGAGCAAGGCGGCGCCTACGTCAACAACCGCCGGATCGAAGGGATCGCCACGCAGTTGGGCCCCCAGCACCTGGCCAGCGAGTCGGTCCTGGTGCTGCGCAGCGGGCGAAAGAAGTATGCCCTGCTGCGGTTTGAGTGAGGGACGCTCTCGGGCGCAAAGCTACCTCGTGTCCCCGGTCGGTTCGCGCAGTAGCCAGGAAAGAACGTTACACCCATAAAACGCCTGCAGCTCCGCTTCCGACTTCGCGTAATGGCAGGAGGGGCGCAGGTAGACCTTCTTCTCGGAAAAGTCGATCGCCGCGATGAACCGTTGCAAATAGTCGAGGCCGAGCAGGTTTTCCGTCGGATGTTCGAGGCAGATCACGTTGTGGTGTTCGAACGGTCCCAATCGAATCGAGCGGATACAACCCAGCCGGTTGGCACGCTGTTTGGCAGTGGCTGTATCCTCGGCCGATTCCAAGCTGTAAATCGCGCCCGCCGCTTCGAGCTGTTGAAAGAGTTCAGATCGCAAATGAAATGGCGTCGCGCAGGCGGTATCGATCCAGCATGTTTCGTCGGGCAATCCGGCGAACTGTACTGCGACACCAATGCGATTCAGAACCGGCTCGCTGGGTTTCCCCACGTCAATCCGTGATTCGACCAGCGGTACCGGGCTGCCCGGATTGGCGGGCAACCGAGCCAAGAAGCGCACAGCGTTCGAGTTGGGATCGATTTGCAGAATCGTCTTTTGCACGACGTCCAATCCGGCAACACCATCCGTGCCCTGCTCTCCGCCGATGGAGTTGTCGTGGGCGCAATAGACGTGCATTTGCCCGTCGATGTCCACCGGCAGCGAGCCGATCGCGAGGTGCCGCGGGCGATGCATGGTCGCGGCAACCTTCCTGCCCCCTTGCAGATACATGGTCAATGTGGCCGTGCCACCGTCGTTGGGACCGTAGGGAATATCGATCGGTGCGCGTCCGGCAGCCTTGAGCGTGAATCGATAGCGGTGAACGTTTTGCGGTCCCAACAGGTTCCGGACGTCGTCGTTCACGACGGTTACTGGAGTGCCCGTGTCCAGGATCAGGCGCAACGCATGATCGTCAATGCTCAGGGGGATGTGCAGGTTCCGCGTGTTCGCGCCTTGCCCGAAACTCGCCAGGACGTCGCCGACGATACCATCAGAAGTGGCCTCGTTTGGCGGCCCCGTCAGGGCCGGCACTGTCGCGGCCGGCTCGAACAACCGCGTCGTCCACGGAGTTTGTCGCTTGGACGGGGCCAGCCGGGGGCAGGCTGCTATGAGCCTAGCGGCGTGATCGTGGTGGCCCTGGATGCCGTGCATCGAAGCGGCATTGAACGTCGCAGCGAGGTTGTCTGCGTCCAGTTTACGTGCCGCATTCAATAGAGCCAGCGCACAGCCCAATCGCCGCACATGGCATACGCCCTGGCGGTCTGCACGTATTTGTCTGGCGTTTGCGGCGGCTCTGCAGCCCAGGCCTGCAAACGCATTAGCGCGGGCGCGGCGTCATCGCGCTGCAAAGTTTGAATCAATCGCCGCTGCCGATCGTACAGGCCAGGCTTGCAGTCGCATCCGCGAATTGTCAATTCGTAAGCCGCCCGCATGTCGCCGCTGACTTCGAGCAGCATCGAAAGCCCGATCTTGTTGTCGGATTCGTCGGGATCGAGTCGATCGGCAATCGCGATATCCTTGGATGCCGCGTCGAGTTCGTGCGTCTTCCACTCAACACTCGAACGAAAGTAGTAGTAGGAACCCCGATCGGGAGCCAGGCTGATCGCCTTGTCGATCGCCTGCATGGCGTTGGCGAAATCGTTTAGATTGGCATGCAGCGAGGCGAGAAGGCGCGCGATCGCGGGGTCGGAGGGATCCCGCTTCTGGGCATGCTGAATCGGATCGATCGCCTCCTTGAACCGCTTCTGATCTGACAGGATATCGCCCAGACAGTAATAGGCAGCCGCCGACTTGGAATCGATTTTCAGCGCTGCCTGGCACTCGGCATGGGCTTGGTCCAAATCGCCTTTGAGCTGCAACGCCTGAGCCCGCGCGACGTGCGGCAGCGGGGCTTTCGGGGCCAGCCGGATCGCCTCGTCTGCAAATCGGAGCGACTGATCGGCGTCCTTCCGGCGGAGTGAATGGAGCGCGAGAAAAAACGGCGGCAGGGGATCGGCGGGGCGCTCGCGTCTCGCGGTTAAGAACAGTTCCTCCGCATCCTTTTCCGGCACGACCGATTCGCGTGTTACCCAGCCGCGGATGAATCGTTTCTTTGCGACTCCGTCCTTGCTTTGGACCCAGAGCCAGCCCTCCTTTTGCTGTGAAACGCCGTAGCATTCTCCCCACGTCGCCTCGCCCAACTTTTGCTTGCCGTCGAAAACGCCGACGGACGTATCGCGGATGACGACGCGCCGCAGTTCAGGCGGGACGTCGGACGGCCCGGAACCCAAGCAGACCGGCGTCCCGCACCGGATGGTAAGAAGCCCCAACAATAGGACTAAGGCAGAACACGTGGGCTTCGAGCGTGACCCCATCATGCCGACACCGCGAGTTCCGCGCTGGGAAGAAAATAGCCACGAGCGCCGGGGCTTCGTTGGAACGTCCCAACTGCCTGTGATTCAATTGGGACGAGCGCCAAGATGATCCTCGTCCGAGCGTCGCGTCAAGGTCAGTCCAATGCGGGTGCTAGGCCGCACGAGGTCTCAGGCTAAAATGGGCAGATTAAATGCATCCGGCCTACAATCTGGCCGTGGCCTGAACCCGACACGCCCCGCAGCTCTCTCTTGGGAAACATCATGCCCTGCACTCGACGTTTCTTCTCGTTTCTGATGTTCTCCGTCGCGATTGCCAGCACCACGCGACTGCTCGCTGCCGAGCGGCCCAACGTGCTGTTCGTCCTGTGCGACGATCTGCGGCCCGACGCACTGGGCTGCTACGGCTCGCCCCACGTCCACACGCCGAACGTCGACCGCCTGGCGGCCGAAGGCGTGCGGTTCCAGAACGCTTTCTGCACCACGTCGCTCTGCTCGCCCAGCCGGGCGTCGATTCTCAGCGGCCTTTACGCCCACCGGCACGGCGTGGTGAACAACTTCACCGAGTATCCGGCCGAGCTGCCGAGCTTTCCCCGGCAGTTGCAATCGGCCGGCTATGCCACGGCCTACATCGGCAAGTGGCACATGGGCGAGGAGAACGACGAGAAGCGTCCCGGGTTCGACTACTTCGTCACCCACAAGGGGCAGGGGAAGTATTTCGACACCGAGTTCAACCTCGACGGCCGCGAGCGCAAGGTGCTGCCCGGCTATTACACGAACGTGGTGACCGAGCTGGCGCTCGATTGGCTCAAGGGGCAATCGGGCGACAAACCCTGGCTGCTCTGCCTGGGGCACAAGGCCCCGCACAGTTATTACACGCCCGAGCCGAAATACGCTCACGCCTTCGACAGCGTGCCGGTGCCGTACCCGGCCAGCGCCTTCGAGCTGGCGGACAAGCCCAAGTGGATCGCCGAGCGGCTGAGCACCTGGCATGGGCTTTATGGCCCCTTGTTCGAATTCCGGAAGAAGTTTCCCGATTCGCGTCCGGAAGCGGTCAAGGATTTCGAGAACATGACCCATGCCTACTGGGCCACGGTGCTGTCGGTCGACGACAGTCTGGGCCGGTTGGTCGAGGCCTTGAAAGCCCGGGGCGAGCTCGACCGCACGCTGATCGTGTTCATGGGCGACAATGGCCTGCTTGCCGGCGAGCACGGCATGGTCGACAAGCGGACGATGCACGACCCGAGCATTCGGATACCGATCGTGGCCCGATATCCTGGCCTGGTCGCCGGGCCCAAGGTTGTCGAACAGCAGGTCCTGACCGTCGACATGGCGCCGAGCATTCTGGAACTCTGCGGGGCGAAGCCCCTGGCAGGCATCGATGGCCGCTCCTGGGTGAAGCTGGTCCGCTCGGGCGATCCCGATTGGCGCACCAGCTGGTTTTATGAATACAACTACGAGAAGCAGTTTCCCTACACGCCCAACGTTCGCGGCGTGCGGACCGACCAGTGGAAGTACATTCATTACCCGCACGGCGACGGCTCGGCCGATCGGCACCTGGCCGAGCTTTACGATTTGCAGGCCGACCCGGACGAGCGGAAAAATCTCGTTGCCGATCCGGCTCAGGCGCCGCGCATCGCCCAGCTGCGGTCCGAACTCGACCGGCTGATGCGATTGACGGGCCTGACGCCCGATGCCGACAAGATGCCGCTCGACGAGGGGATCAAACAGAACCTGCCCGATCTGAACACCCGCTGAGCCGCTGCCAGCGTCGCTCGCCCGGCCTGTGCCGGCGCCACGTTGTTCGCCACCCGAAACGATCCACAGATTGCGCAGATTCCGCAGAGGACGATTGGGAGGTGCCGACGACAAGTCATCGCTCCCCAATCGGTGAAATCTGCGAAATCTGTGGATGATCCTCTGCTGCCGCCCCCGCGGGCTCGGACTGCGCTCTTCTGGGGCGGGGCAGAATAGCCGCAACAGGTTACCTGGAAACGGCTTGTCAGCGGCGGACCCCATCCGTTAGAATGCGAGTTTTCGCAATATCGCGCTTGGCCCACTCGGCCGAGCCCCTTTCCGCCGGTGCTTTCGTGCGCCGCGCGGCGGGAAAGCGTTTGGCCTGGCGCGGCTTCCGCCGGCCGGTTAGCACGGCAAGTTCGTCGAGACGGTCGATCATGTTTGAATCGCTGCAACAAGGCATGGCCGGCGCCCTCAAGACATTGAGCGGCAAAGGCAAGCTTACCGAAGCGAACATGCGCGAGGCGATGGCCTTGGTGCAGACGGCGCTGCTCGAGGCCGACGTCAGCTTTTCGGTCGTCAAAGACTTCGTGGCCCACGTCACCGAGCAGGCCATCGGCGAAAAGGTGCTGGCCTCGCTCAACCCCAGCCAGCAGGTGATCGGGTTCGTGCACCAGGAGCTCATCAGCATGATGGGCCCGGTGGACAATTCGCTGCATTTGAAGCCGGACCTGACCGTGCTGATGATGTGCGGCCTGCAGGGCTCCGGCAAGACGACCACCTGCGGCAAGCTGGCCCGGATGATCCACGAGCGGGGGCGCAAGCCGCTTCTGGTCGCGGCCGACTTGCAGCGTCCGGCGGCCATCCATCAGCTGCACGTCCTGGGCGAGCAGTTGGGCGTCCCGGTCTATTCCGAGCCCGGCACGACCAATCCGGTGACGGTCTGTCAAAACGCGGTCAAGCAGGCCAAACAGCTGGGCGCGCAGGTCGTCATTCTGGACACGGCCGGGCGTTTGCACATCGATGACGAGCTGATGAATCAGCTCCGCGATATCGATCGCCGGGTCAGCCCGCACCAGGTGTATCTGGTGGTCGACGGCATGACCGGCCAGGACGCGGTGAACAGCGCCAAGGCCTTTAACGAGGCGCTCGAGCTGGACGGCGTGATCCTGACCAAGCTCGACGGCGACGCCCGCGGCGGCGCCGTGCTGTCGGTCAAGGCGGTCACCGGCGTGCCGATCAAGTTCATCGGCACGGGCGAGCACCTGGACGCCCTGCAGGAATTTCATCCGGATCGGATGGCCCAGCGCATCCTGGGCATGGGCGACGTGCTGACCCTCGTCGAGCAAGCCCACCAGAAGCTCGACCAGGACGAGATGGCCAAGGCCGAAGAGCGGATGCGCAAGGGCGAATTCACGCTCGACGACTTCAAGAAGATGATCGGCCAGACGCGCAAGCTCGGCCCGATCAACAAGCTGATGAGCATGCTCCCCGGCATGGGCAACATGGCCCAGATGATGGAAGGGGTCGACGCCGAGGGAGACATGAAACAGCTCTGCGGAATCATCGACTCGATGACCCCGGCCGAGCGGCGCAATCCCTCCAAGCTGATCGATCAAAGCCGCCGCCGCCGCATCGCCGCCGGCGCCGGAGTCGAGCCGCACCAGGTCAACGAAATCGTCAAGCAGTTCGACGGCATGGCCGCCATGATGAAGGAGATGTCCAGCCTGGGCATCCGCGACCGGTTCAAGAAGATGCAGGAGCTGCAGCAGGGGGGCATGTTCAACCCCGGCTCGCAGATGTCCAAGCCCAAGGGGGGCACCGGCAAGCGGCTGACCCCCGACGAACGCTCCAAACTGCGCAAACAGCGGGAAAAAGACGCCCGCAAGAAAAAGCGGGAAAACAAGCGGGGCAAAGACTGACGGCCGGGCCCGATGCCCAGGGCAGCCCTTGCCTGAATGCCGACGAAATAAGATATTCATGGGTTCGCCCCCGCGACGTTTGGGGGCTCCCGACGAAGTACGCCCAAACAAGGTTTCCGCCAAGCCAGCTTTCCACTTACAAGCCGTTCCACATAACGCCTTTCCGAGGCGCCTTTTCAACCAAGGCGCCATTTCGACCAAGGCACCTTTTCAGCCAAGACACTGCTCAGCCAACACTCAGGAGATCCATGTGGCAGTCAAGATTCGTATGAAGATGATGGGCCGAAAGCATCGCCCGTTCTTTCGGATTTGCGCCATCGACGGCCGCAGTCCGCGCGACGGCCGCGTGCTGGAAGAACTCGGCACCTACGACCCGATGGTCCCCGACACCGACGCCCGGGCACTGCTCAAGGCCGACCGCATCGAGTATTGGCTGGGTGTCGGCGCGCAGCCGTCCGTCCGCGTCCGCACGCTGATCAAGAAGTACGGCGCCTCCGGCACGCACGTCGCCCAGCAGGCCCAGGCCCGCGAGCGGTTGGCGCTGCCCAAGGCGGTGCCCGATCCGGGCGAGCCGGCATTCATTCCGGCGGCCCCGGGCAGCGAGCCGGCGGGCGAAGCGGCGGCGCACGAGGAAACCCGGGAGCAATCGGCCGCGGCGGCTGAGTAAGGTCCATGCGCTTCGATGTGCTGACCCTGTTTCCGGAAGTGTTTGCCGGTTATCTCGGTCAGAGCCTGGTCAAGCGGGCCATCGACGGGCAACTGGTGCAGGTCGAGCTGCACAACTTTCGTGATTTTGCGACGGACAAGCATCACACCGTGGACGATCGCCCCTACGGCGGCGGCCCGGGAATGGTGCTCAAAGTAGAACCGGTCGTCGAGTGCACCGAGCATGTGCGGTCGCTCGCTGCCGAGCCGGGACACCTGGTCATGCTGACGCCCCACGGGCGGCGGCTGGATCAACAGATCGTGGAGCAACTGGCCACTCGGCGGCGGCTGGTGCTGCTCTGCGGCAGATACGAGGGGTTTGACGACCGGATCCGACAGATTCTCGAGCCCGAGGAGATTTCGCTGGGCGATTTCATCCTGGGCGGCGGAGAGCTGGCGGCGATGGTCGTGATCGACGCCGTGGCCCGGCTGGTGCCCGGCGTCCTGGGAGACGAAGAAAGCAATCGGCAGGATTCGTTTTCGGGGAGCGAGCGCCTGCTGGAATTCGGACAATACACGCGTCCGCGGGAGTATCGCGGGCTGGAAGTGCCGAGCGTTTTGTTGAGCGGAGACCACGACAAGATCGAGCGCTGGCGAAAAGCAGAGAGCCTGCGCCGCACGCGCGAAAACCGCTCCGACCTGCTCGGCGGCGAAACCTGAACGAGCCTGGCGCCCGCCCGCGCCGGCCAAAGCAAAACACAAGCAATCACCAAAACGAGAAAATAGAAAGGGTCGATTCCCATGAGCGAGCAAGTCCTGCTGCTGGTGGAAAAGAGCAGCCTGCGAGCCGAAGTTCCCGAGTTCAAGATCGGGGACACGGTCGACGTCCACACCCGGATTCTGGAAGGCGAAAAAGAGCGCATCCAGATTTTCAACGGCGTGATCATCGCCCGGGCCGGCTCCGGCAGCCGCGAGACGTTCACCGTGCGGCGGATCGTGGCCGGCGAAGGCGTGGAGCGCAAGTTCCCGCTGCATTCGCCCAAAGTCGCCAAGATCGAAGTCAAGCGTTCCGGCATTGTCCGCCGGGCGAAGCTGTACTACCTGCGCGATCGCGTCGGCAAGGCGGTCCGCCTCCGCGAGCGCCGCGACGACATCAAGGAAACCACCGCGGCCGAGGGCAAGGCCAAGCCGGCCAAAGCCAAGAAAGCCAAGCTGGCGGCCACCAAGTAGCGCCGCCGGTCTTGCCGGTCCCCCAGCCGAGAGGCGGCCATGTGGCAGCGCGTGCGGGCCTGGCTGGATCTTGAACGGCTGGGCCTCGGTTGGCTGGGCCTCGATCGATTGGGATTGGGCCCGTTGGGGGGCACGCTCGGCCAGCGCGGGGAGCGCGCCGCGGCCAGGTATCTGCGCTGGCGCGGTTACAAGATCGTCGCCGCCGGCGATCGGACGGTGCTTGGCGAGCTCGACCTGGTGGCCGTCGACGGCCGGACCGTGGTGTTCGTCGAGGTGAAGACGCGCGAGTCGCACGAGGCCGGCCATCCGGTCGAAGCGGTCGACGCGGCCAAGCAGGCCCGGCTCACCCGGCTGGCCCTGGCCTACCTCAAGCGGCACGATTTGCTCGAATGCGCGGCCCGGTTCGACGTGATCGCGATCACCTGGCCCGAGCGTGCCGGCAAGCCCCGGATCGAGCATTTTGCCAATGCATTCGAGCCGACCGGCCGCGGGCAAATGTTCAGCTGACCGCAGCGTGGGCCGGGCCAGCGACCCTCGCTCGCCGGGCAGCGTTGAGATAGGATTGATTCCGGCCGCGAAGGCCGGGTAGGCGAGCCAGCTGGTTACGCCAGAAGCAACCGGAGTGAATCGCATGATGACGTTTGGAAAACTCGGCGAATATGTGTCCGCGGAGCCCTTCCGTCCGTTTCGCATCAAGATGGCAAGTGGCCAGACCTTTGACATTCGCCATCCTGAGATGATTCTCGTTGGGCGAACGTCAGTCCGGGTTTATACCGCAGTTGGCGAGGGCGTCACCGAGCGTTGGCATGATGTCTCCTTGATGCTCATGGAGACGTTAGAGCCGATCGAATCATCGAAGCCAGTTTCAAATTAGCGTAGATCCCCTCGACGTTGCGAACCCTTCCAATGACATCCCTGCCCATCATTGAAACGCCCCGGACCTCGGCGGAAGCCACGGACCGCGCGGCCGTCGAGTGCAAGGGCACCTACTCCTTCGTCAGCCTGGGCTGCCCGAAGAACCTGGTCGACAGCGAGCGGATGCTGGGCCTGCTGCAGCTCGACGGCTATCGGCTGGTGGCCGATCCGCGCGGGACGGATTTCGTCGTCGTCAATACCTGCGGTTTCATCGAACGGGCCCGCGAGGAGTCGTTCGCCACGATCCACGAAATGCTCGCCCTCAAGCGCAGCGGCGGCACGCGGGGCGTGATTGTCTCGGGCTGCCTGGCCGAGCGCGAGAAAGCGGCCCTGCTGGAAACCTGCCCCGAGATCGATCAGCTCGTCGGCGTGTTCGGCCGCGAGCAGGTGACCAAGGTGGCCGACCGGCTGATCGGCCGGCTGGAAGAGCAGCGCACCGTGTTCAATCCGGCCCCGTCGCGGCCGCTGTCGGACCGGGCCCGGCTGCGGATCACGCCGCGGCATTTCGCCTATCTGAAAATCTCCGAGGGCTGCGACCGGCTGTGTACGTTTTGCGCTATCCCCAAGATGCGGGGCAAGCACGCCACCAAGCCCATCGAAGAAGTGCTGGCCGAAGCCGCCGAGTTGGCCGCCGACGGCGTGCGCGAACTGGTCATCGTGGCCCAGGACACCACCTATTACGGGATGGACCTCTACGGCGAGCCGCGCCTGACCGAGTTGCTCGCCAGGCTGGAACAAGTGCCGGGCCTCGACTGGATCCGGCTGATGTATCTGTATCCGATGTATTTCGGCGACGACCTCGTCGAGCTGATTGCCCGCAGCCCGAAGATCGTCCCCTACCTGGATTTGCCGCTGCAGCATATCAACGACACGATGCTCCGCCGCATGCAGCGCCGCGTCGGTCGCGCCGCCACGGTCGACCTGCTGGCCAGGCTGCGCTCCCGGATCCCCAATCTGGTCATGCGGACCACGTTCATTGCCGGATTTCCGGGCGAAACGGACGCCGAGTTCCAGGAAGTGGTCGACTTCGCCGCCGAGCAACGCTTCGAGCGGATGGGCGTGTTCACCTATTCGTTCGAGCCCGACACGCCCGCGGCGCGACTCCCCGATCACCTGGACGAGGCGACCAAAGAGGCTCGCCGGGCAGCGCTGATGGCCGTGCAACAGCAGATTGCCTTCGAGTGGAACGAGTCGCAGATCGGCCGCCGCCTGGACGTGATCCTGGACCGGCCGGTGCCGGGCGAGAAAAATGCCTGGATCGGCCGCAGCTATGCCGACGCGCCCGATGTGGATTCGGTGACGTATGTTACGGGGCGGAAACTGGCCGCCGGGCAGATTGTGCCCTGTGAAATCGTAGCCACCAGTGAGTATGATTTGATTGGCGTTGCCGTCGGCAAGCCCCGCTAAGCCGGACCGCCCGCCGGGGCCCGAGGCGTGGCTGCCCCCGCGGGCGACGAGCCTGCCCGGTTGCTTCGGCATTTGCGCTTGATCGCCGCGCATCCTCGTTTAGAAAGTTTTAGCGTGTCGGTTGCCGCCAAGGGTGAGGCCCCCGAACAGATCTTCAACGTGCCGAATCAGCTCACGGCCGTCCGGCTGGCGCTGTCGGTCGTGCTGTTCGTGCTGCTGCCGCTGGAATTCTACCTGGCGGCGCTGGTGGTCTTTCTGATTGCCGCCTCGACCGATTGGGTCGATGGCTATTACGCCCGCAAGTACGGCCAGGTGACGACGCTGGGCCGGATCCTCGACCCGTTCGTCGACAAGGTGATCGTCTGCGGCTCGTTCATCTATCTGGCGGCGGTCCGCCCGGCCGACGTCGGCGGCTACGATTCGGGCATCGCGGCCTGGATGGCGGTGGTGGTGGTCGGCCGGGAGCTGCTGGTCACGGCCCTGCGGACGTTTCTGGAAGGCGAAGGGGCCGACTTTTCGGCCGTGATGTCGGGCAAGCTGAAGATGGTGCTGCAGTGCGCCGCCGTGGGAATCAGCATGTTCGCCCTGACCTACAGCTTCGAACGGCCCGTTTGGCTGGAAAGCTGGGCCCTGCCCATTTCGGTCTGGGCGGCCGTGCTGCTGACGATCTATTCCGGTTTGGAATATGTCCGCCGGGCGATCCTGCTGCTGCGGCGCTAATAGCCGGTCCGAGAACGGGCGGGACCGCCCTCCTTCCCGTGTGAACCGCCGATGCGGCCCCGTTGGGGTCAGAAACGATTCTTGCCGCGCTCTGTTGCCAAACCTATCTTCCCCGCGGCCGACTCTGGGCGCCATGAACCCCTGTGCCCTTCTTGCCGAACAAGCCCCGGCGGCCGCCGGCGGCGCCGCAGCCGGCGATATCAGCGTGGGCGCGACCGTGCTTGCGCTGATCGCCTTCGGCGCGCCCGCCTGGATCCTGGTTGCCAGCCGGCTCGAACGCGGCCGGGCGCCGGTCGCCTACCAGGGCCGGCGGCAGGTGCCCTGGTCCGGTAGCGACGTGCTGGTCGTCTTTGCGCTCTTGATGCTGCTGCAGTACCTGCCGCTGCTGGCCCTGCACTGGCAGGGATTCGCCGCGCCGCACGGCGGCAAGCTGCCCGAAGGATCGGAAATGACGTTTCTGATCGCCCAGGGCGTAGCGGGCATGGCGTCCTTCGCGCTCGGGGCGCTGTGGCTGGCCGTGCGCGCCGGGGCCGGGCCCGAGGCGCTGGGTTGGGGGCTCGGCGAGCTGGGCCGCGACGCAGCCCGGGGATGGATCGCCGCGGCCTTCATCATTCCGCCCGTATTGGCCGTCCAGGCGGTGCTGACGGCGCTGTTTCCATCGGAACATCCGCTGATCTCGGTGATCAAGGCCAACAAAGCGCTGCTGCCCGTGGCGGCCGTGCTGGCGGTGCTGATCGCCCCGCTGGCCGAAGAGTTCTTCTTTCGCGTCGTGGTGCAGGGCTGGCTGGAAAAAATCGAGCGCGGTCTGCGGCGCGGCGGGCCCGGTGGGATTGGCTGGCCGCGGGGAGTGCTGCCGGTGCTGGGCAGTTCGCTGGCCTTTGCGGCGGCCCACTTCGGCCATGGCGCCGACCCGGTGCCGCTGTTCCTCTTGGCCCTGGTGCTGGGCTATCTGTACCGGCAAACGCACCGGCTCTGGCCGTCGCTCGTGGTGCACATGACGCTCAACGCCCTGACCACCGCACTTCTCTGGTACTTGATTTCGGCGGAGCCGTAAGACGGGGCCGTGCAACAGCGCGCCGGACGGGCTTCCCGCGGAAATGCCGGCCGCGGCCGCCAGCTGATCGCCCTACCCACGGGCTCGCGATTTGCTACAATCGGGGGCTTCCCTGAGCACCCCTAGCTCAATTGGATAGAGCATCGGTCTACGGAACCGAAGGTTAGAGGTTCGAGCCCTCTGGGGTGTATTCTCCCGCCCGCGCTACTCCACTCGCCCGGGCTATTCGGCCGCAAGAGGCTTTGCGCTCGCCAGGCAGGCGGCCAAGATGCCCCCACCATTCAGACTTCATCGCGGCTTCCTGATCGTCCTGGCGGTGTTGCTGATCGCGCTCTGGCTGGCCCTGCTGAAGTTCTGGAACTGGGGCGGCTAAAGCGGCACCGGAAGCCGGTCGTTTCCTGCCCGGCGAAGCGTGCCCGCCGGCTGGCACTGGCCGCGTGCCCGTCGGTCTCGCGGCCGCCCGGCGATTGACCCGGCTGGAATTCCTCTTAAGGTAAGAGTCGGGGGATGACCACGGGCCAGGGAGGGCCGCAGGGCGCCGCGCTGGGGGGTGGCCATGGCGGTCGATGCGAGTGTCCACTGGGCGATCGTCCGCCGGATGCGGCAAGCCAGCGCGCTGGCGGCCTGGGCCGTGATGGCGATGGCGATCGTGGTCGAGATCGGCTGGCTGGCCGACCTCCCACTGCTGCGGACGCTGCTGCCTGGTCCCAAGCCGATGAACCCGCTCACCGGCATTTGCTTTCTGCTGGCCGGGTCGGTGCTGCTGCGATTTGCCCGGCTGCCCGCCGAGTCCGGGGGAGATCGGTTCGATCGAGCCGTCGCCCTGGTCGTGGCTCTCCTCGGCGCCGTGGTCCTGGCGGATTTGCTATTTGACCTGGGTTGGCAGCTCGATCGGCTGGTGTTTACCGACCGCTTGGACACCAACCGCGTGGCTCCGAACACCGCGCTGGGATTTATCCTCATCGGCGCCGCGCTGCTGCTGGTCGAATCGCCCCAGCCGGCGCGCGGCGGGCGGGCCAGGTCCTGGCGCTGCTTGTCGGCTGCATCGCGCTTTTGGCGGTGCTGGGCTATGCCTACAGCCTGGCCGGGCTGTACGGAGTGGGCCCGTTTTTTCCCATGGCGCTGAACACGGCACTGTGCTTTTGCGCTCTGAGCGGCGGAGTCCTGGGCCTGCATCCCGATGGCGGAGTGGCGGCCCGGCTGGTCAGCCGCGGCGCGGGGGGCACCATGGCCCGGCGGCTGCTTCCGGCGGCGCTCGTGCTGCCGCCGCTCCTGGGCTGGCTGGCGAGCCTTGCGCACGCCTGGGGTTGGTTCGAGGCGCAGTCGGGGCTGGCGCTATTGGTCGTTTCGATCATGGTGCTGCTCTCGGCATTGATCTGGATCACCGCCCGCTCGCTCGACCGCACCGATCGCCAGCGCCGCCGGGCCGAAGCGCAGCTGCACGCGGCGAAAGAGGCGGCCGAGTCGGCCAACCGCATCAAGAGCACCTTTCTGGCCAACATGAGCCACGAAATCCGCACGCCGCTCAACGGCATCATCGGGCTCACCGAACTGGTGCTGGGCACCACGCTCGGCGGCGTGCAGCGCGAGTATCTGACCATCGTCCGCGAGTCGGGCGAATCGCTGCTGGGAATCATCAACGACATCCTCGACTTCTCCAAGATCGAGGCCGGCAAACTGGAGCTCGACTCCGTCGTGTTCAGCCTGCGCGAAAGCCTGGGCGACGCGCTCAAATCGCTCGCCTTTCGCGCACGGCAAGGGGCTGGAGCTGTCGGTGCAGATTCATCCCGACGTGCCCGACGGTTTGCTGGCCGACCAGGGCCGGTTGCGACAATTGGTGATGAACCTGGTGGGCAATGCGATCAAGTTCACCTCGGCCGGCGAAGTGCTCGTGGAAGTCTCGCTCGCGTCGGCCACGGAAGACGCGGTCGTGCTGCACTTTGCCGTGCGCGACACGGGCGTGGGCATCCCGCCGGACAAGATCGACCGCGTGTTCCTGGCCTTCGAACAGGCCGACGCCTCGATCACGCGCAAGTTCGGGGGCACCGGGCTGGGGCTGGCCATTTCGCAGCGGCTGGTCGAGCTGATGCACGGCCGGCTCTGGGTCGAAAGCACGCCGGGTGCCGGCAGCACGTTTCACTTCACCGTCCGCGCCCAGCTGGCCGACCTGCCGCTGGGCCCGCGACCTGGCCGGGGCCGCGAGCAGTTGCGCAATCTGCGCGTGCTGGTCGTCGACGACAACCGCACCAACCGGGTCGTGCTCGACGAAATCCTGCGCAGCTGGGAAATGCGCTGCACCACCGCCGCCGACGGTCAGGAAGCACTCGACCTGGTCCACGCGGCCCATCGAGCCGGCGATCCGTTCGCCCTGGTCATCACCGACGCCCACATGCCGGAGATGGACGGTTTCACGCTGGCCGAAAGGTTGAAGCCCGATCGGGATTTGCACGGGGCCGTCGTGGTGATGCTCAGCTCGGGCGATCGCGCCGACGATCTCGAGCGCTACGCCCAGGCCGGCATCGCCGCGCACCTGATGAAGCCGGTCAAGCAGTCCGAGCTGTTCGACGCCATCGCGGCCCTCAGCGGGGTCCGTACGCCGCACGAGAGCGCCGCGGCCGACGACGCGGCCTCGCCCGGGGGCGCTCGCTCCAGGTCCTGCTGGCCGAAGACAGCCTGGTCAACCAGAAGCTGGCCGTTGGTCTGCTGGAGCGGGCCGGCCACCGCGTAACCGTGGTCGGCAACGGGCGCGACGCGGTCGCGGCATCGGCCGACCCGCGCTTTGATCTGGTGCTGATGGACCTGCAAATGCCCGAGATGGATGGGCTGGCGGCGGTCGAAGCCATCCGCGCTCGCGAACGGCAGACCGGCGGCCATCTGCCTGTGCTGGCGATGACCGCCCACGCGATGCAGGGAGATCGCGAACGCTGCCTGGCGGCCGGCATGGACGGATACGTTTCGAAACCCATCCGCCCCCGGGAGCTGTTTCGCGAGATCGAAGCGCACGCGCCGGCAGCGGCCGGGTCGGCGCCGGCTGAGTCGACGCAGGTGCGCGAGGCGCCGATCGCGGCGGCGAGAATGGGTTCAGCGCCGGCCGTGCCGGCGCAGCTCGATTCGCCACCCGGTGGGCCGGCAATTGCTGCGATCGACCATCGGGCCGCGTTGGCCTCGTGCGGCGGCCAGCAAGAACTGCTCGCAGAGCTGGCTGCGGCCTGCCTGGCGGAGTCGGAGCATCTGATGAGCGAGATCCGGGCGGCTTTGGCCGCCGAATCGGCTGCGCCGCTCGTGCATGCCGCCCACACGTTAAAGGGAGCCGTCGGCTGCGTCGAAGCGCAGGATGCCTTTGCGGCGGTCCGGCAGCTGGAAGCGGCAGCCCGGGCGGGCGATTGGTCGCTGGCCCGCGCGGCCTGCGCAGCGCTTGAGCCGCTGATGCATCAGCTCGCTGCCGAATTGCGGGCGATCGCTGCCGGCCGCGCAGCGGAGAAGGTGGGCTAAAGCACGCTTGCTCGGCCCGGGGCATTTCGGCTCACGCCGTTGCCATGCGCTTGACGAGCGTGATCTGGTTGCCGCTGCTGTTGAACGACACCTCGTCCATGAAGGCGTGAATCAAGAGCAGGCCGCGCCCGCTGGGCTTGTCCAGATTGGCCGGATCGGTCGGATCGGGCAGCGTCGAGGGATCGAAGCCCGGCCCCTCGTCGGCAACGACGTATCGCACGGCACATTCTGTGGCGGGATTCGCCGTGCTCCCAGCAACGTGCTGCGCCGGCTGGAAGACATGCGACGCGGTCAGGCGCACGCGGCGGCTGGCGAAGGGCTCGGCCCGGCGGCGCTCTTCGACAAGCTGGCGAAAGCGGTCCCCTTGTTCCTTCAGTTCCGAGGGGACTTCGAGATTGCCGTGTTCGATCGCGTTGAGCAGGGCCTCGTGCAGGGCCATGCCCACCTGCCGCAGCGTGGCTGGGTCGGTCATTCGCATCCGGACCAGTTCGTGCTGCAGCCGCCGCACCAGCGGGCCGGCCAGCGCCGGATCGCTGGGCAGCTCGAAACGGCACTCGCAGGCGGCGAGCGCTTCGGCCAGTTGCTGCTCGTGCTGACTGGCCCGGCAGACGGCCAGAACCTGATCCAAAACCCGCCCCAACTCGTGCTCCATTCTCTTTTTCGGAATGTAGGCGGCGGCGCCCGCCTTGAGTGCCTCGACCGCGACATCTTCACTGCCCAGGGCCGTGAGCAGCACAGCGGGAACGGGAAGCCGGCGGCGGCGAACCTCGCGGACCAGTTCCAGGCCGTTCATCCCGGGGATGTCGAGATCGGTCAGGATCAGGTTGGGCATTTGCCGCTCGATCTCGGCCAAGGCCGCGTTGCCGTCTGCCGCCACCCGCACGTCGAACCCGGCCCGCACCAGCCGCTGCCGCAACAGCAGGGCTTGCGTGGGACTGTCTTCGACAACCAGCAGCCGCATCGGTCCGCCCACCGCGGGGTTGTGATTCATGCTTCAAAATCCCCGCACCAGCGTGACTTCGCTGCCCGCCGGATCGAAGCTGACGTCGCTCATGAAGGTATTCGCCAGCAGCCAGCCCCGGGCTTTGCTGCCGTCGAGCTCGTCGGCGTCGGCCACGGCCGACAATTTGCTCCAGTCGATCGGGGGGCCTTCGTGCCGGACGACGCAGCGCACCTCGTGCGGCGTAAGGCGCACGCGGACGTGAATCTGCCGCTGGGCAAACGGCGGCTGCTGGGCTCGCTGCTCAAGCGACGGGCCCGGACCGCGGGGGTCGCCGTGGCACAGGGCGTCCAGGTCGGCCGGCGCCAGCTCCAGGTTGCCGTAATACAGCAGGTTGTGCACGGCCGTGTCGAGGGCCACGCCGACGCGGACCCGATCGGTTTCGTCCCCCAGACGCAGCTGGCTCATCGCCTCGTGTACGAAACCGAGCAGCGCTGCGGTTGGCGGGGCGTGGCTGGGCAGAACGAAACTGGCATCGACGTCGCTGAGCAGTTCGGCCACCGCGGCCTCCTCGCGAGCGGTGCTAGCCACGTCGAGCACGTCGCGGAGCGTTTCGACCAGGTCGCGGGCCAGATTGCGCTTCGGCACGTAGCTGGCCGCTCCGCAATGCAGAGCCTGGGCGGCGATCTCTTCGCTGCCGAAGGCGGTCATCAGCACGACGGGTAGCTGCGGATAATCGCGCCGGAGCGACACGACCAGCTCCAGGCCGTCCATCCGCGGCATGTTCAGATCGGTCAGCACCAGGTCGGGCACCGCCTTGGCGATTGCCGCCAAAGCTTCTTCGCCGTCGGCGACCGTGCGGACCTGAAACTCGGCCGCCTCGAGCAGCTGCCGGATTTGCACGGCTTGGGTCGCGCTGTCTTCGGCTACCAGAATCGTCGCCATCACGTCGACCCCGAGATTGGGACCCCGAGAATGGGGGCTGTGTCCTTGCCATTCTACGGCCCGCCGCAGAGGCGAGAAGCATTTTCCGGGGAAATCGGATGAAAGCCGGCCCTGCGGCCTGCCGGCCGATCAGAGCCCGAGCGAAAAGTCGACGTCCAGCGGCAACACGCGGTCTTCGACCTTGTCGTACGACAGAATGCGCACCGTCACCTTCTCGGGCTTGGACATCAGCGCATAGGTGATTTCGAAGCCTGTGCCGAAGCTCCAGTACAGCCTGGTTTTCTTGATCTCTTTGCCGTCGGCATCGAGAAACAGGATCTTCTTGAGCAGCGGCGTCGGGGCGTCGGTGGTGACGCTGACGAACGCTCCCTGTCCGAACGGGGGCGGCGCGGATTGCTCCTGCCCCGGCGCGAATTTGATCGGCACGTCGCCCAGCTTGAGCTGCCCGGGCCCGGCGAGCGAAATGTCCGCGTGGTCTTCCGACTTTTCGCCCGTGGCACAGCGCACGGCGATCTCGCCGGTCAGGTGCAGCTTTTTGGCTCCCGGGGCCGGCGTATGCTGGGTGTGCAGGGCCAGCAGTGCGCCGTCCGGATTCACCTGGTCGAACATTTCCGAATGACTGCGAAACAGTCCGGAGTATTTGCCCTGCTGCACGTCCTGGAGCAGGTCGCGACCCGTGTCGTCGGTGAGTGCCGTGAGTTTGCAGCGCTCCTCGATGAACTCAACAATGGTGCTCGAGCCGGCCGAGACGAACAAATCTACCTCGGTTCCCACTTCGCCTTGGTAAGACTCGGGCATTCTGGGCGGATTGCCCGCCTTGGCAGGCTTGGCCTTGTTGATTTGCAACCCGACGATTTCGATGCTGGAATCTTTCGGTTTGGCGCCCGGCTTTTCGCTGGAGCCGGTCGTGGGCTTTTTGCCGCCCGGCTTAGTCTTGGGTTTGGCCGGCGTGGTTTTCGGCATGGCCGCCGGTTCGATTGCGCCATTCTCTTCCAGAAACGCCCGGTCTTCCTCGCCGAGTTTGGCCACCGGAATGCGCACGGTCTTGCCATCGTCCCGCTTGAGGACAGCGACATTCTTCTTGACCTCGATCAGTTCGGCTTCGAAGGTTTTGCCGCCGGCGTCAGTCCACTCGCGCGCGCCGCCAGGCGCAGCCGCGCAGGCAAGCAGAACTGCGGCCAGGGTCAGGCGAAGATTGCGTCGCATGCGTTGCACTCCTTTGGCGGCAGCCAAGACAGCTGGGACAGGGCACCTGGCAGCCGCTCTTCGTCTTGTCGCCGGCTCAGGTCGGCAACCTGTCGCGGGGTAGGGGGGCGGCAGGCCAGTTGACCCGCGCCAATCTATGGCCGGCATCGGCCAAACACAAGCAAACGCGGCCGATTATTGCCCCGAGTAGCCGGGCCCGCGACCGCCGGGCCCTGCGTCGCTGGGAACAGCCCCCCTGGGAACTGTGCCGCTGTAAACGCTGCAGAGCGCCGGCGTGCCAGCAGGCGGCACGCTGCCAGCCGGCGTGGGCCCGCGGCCGAATTGACTTGCCTGATGCGGTCAGCCTCGAGAGGGGTTCTGCTGCCCGGCCGCTCGGGGGCCCCGCGGCCGCGCGCACGAGAGCCTGCGGAAGGTGCGCCGACTTTGAATGGACCCCCGGTGGGTCGCCTTGCCGAAATGTAATCAGCCCGCGCGCTGCTCGGAGCCGATTGATTTCTAATGGGCGGAGGCCTCGCAAACGTGGCCGGCCCGACACGAAACCGTCCAGGACGAGCGAGCCCAATATGTCCGCCGCACCCGTCAGCAGTGCCAGCAGTTCGGCCAGTCAGAGCCTGTATCAATACTACCAGTCTGCATTGCAGGCGATTCAACTCCAAAACAGCTCGGCCAGCACCAATGCCAGCGGCGGCACAGCGCCGGGCAGCAACTCGACCACAAGCGGGTCGACGAACAGTCTGAGCCCGACGCTGTCCACCGGCTCGACGCCGGGCGTCAGCCCCACCGTGCCCAGCACGACCGCCGAAAATACGGCCGAAGGCGCCCAGACCCTCGGCGGGCACGTCGGCCACCATCGTCATGGCGGCGGCCACGGAGGCGGCTTGCTCACGCAAATCCAGCAGGCCGTCAGCTCGGCCCTGTCGTCGGCCGATTCCAGCGGATCGTCGACCGATCCAAACCAGGTGATTCAAAACGCGATCGAAAGCGTGCTCCAGCAAAACTCGCCCGGTTCATCGACGGGCACAGCGGATGCCGACGGCGACGGACCGGGGGGGACCGCCGCCGCCGGCAGCACGTCGGGCGCCAGCGGCAGCAGCTCGACCAGCAATCAGCAAGCCTTCGTGCAATTGCTCGAGCAGAACGGCGTCAACGCCCAGCAATTCCAGCAGGACCTGCTCTCGGCCCTGCAAAACTCGAGCGGCGGCCAGTTCGACGCTGCCGCGGCCTTTCAGAGTTTTCCGCCGGGCTCGGTGATCAACACCGTCGCCTGAGCCGCCCGTTGAAGAGGCTGCATCCTTGTCCCTGCGCGAACCGGGTGGGGCGGCCCGCTTCCGAGTCTTCACGCCGGTCGGTTCGGCAGGCTCATCTTGCCGCAAGTCGGCGGCACGGGTTAAATTTTTTTTCGGTGCCGGCCGCGCTGGATGGAGCCGACCAGGGTGGGTCGGCTCGCGTCGGCCAGGCATAAGCCGACGAGGGACCAAGGATGCACCGGTGCAGTCCGTTGCATCGTACTGGGTTAACACCGCAGGAATTGGCGCGGTGTGCCGCAGTTTTTCCGGCGCTCGCTAGTGTGCTGAGTCAGAAGTTCCTGAGGTGGGAATGCCGCGTACAGCACACCAGTTGTCGTTGCGGTCAAACCACCTGCGCGTTAGACCGTCGTGCCCTGCGTTGCAACGAACTTGCAGCTCAGGACACTAGTGCAGGATCGCCTTCGGGCCGGAAGCGATGGAACTCGGAATCGCGATGACCGAATCGCGCTGGCCCGTGGCCGCCACGATCTGCGCTTCGACGCTGCCCGACTCCAAGCCCGGCGTGCCCACCAGCGTGTAGTTCTTGTAATCGGTCCGGGCCAGCGCTGCCGCCGAATTTATCACCGACGCCCGGCTCTTGGTGTCGTAGGCCACGATCGCCAGCTTGGCCGTGCCCATGGATTTGTTCCGCTCGTAGAGCGTCATCTTCGGAATCGAAATGGGCGAAGGCGGCGGCAGCGGGATCTGCGGCACGCCCATGAACAGGTCGTGCCGGTCGGTGCCCACCGCGCCACTGCCGATTTCCAGCGTGATGTCCGAATCCTCGGGCTTGCCCACCAGCGTGCAATTCTGCTGCAGCAAACGCTGATGCAGCGCCACGATGACGTAGTTCTTGTCGGTGCAGTCGAGGTACTTTTCCTCGACGTAGACCTTGGCCCGGGCGATCGGCCGGAAATCGATCTTGTCCAGCGAGCGATCGACGGCGCTGGAGATCAGCAGCTGTTCGACGCCGGTTCGCGAGGTGTCCGACTCTTTGATCGTCGCACAACCGCCGGCGCCCAGGCAACAGCCGGCCAATATGAATGCGAGGCGATTCAGGCGATCGGACATGCTTGACTTCCGTGTCGAAGAGGGCTCAGAGGATGACAGCACGCACAGCGCGCAGCCTTGCCGGCCGCGGGCTAAAAAAGTCTGCTGCCGGGTTATCGACCCGATTCGAGCTTGCGGATTAGGCAAGCTTTGCCGGGCGACAAAGAATTGCTAAAAAACCGCCGCGACGGCAGATTGCCCTCCATGGGCCGCAGCGGCGCCTGCGCCCGCCGATGCGATCTGCTGGCAAGGCCGCCGATTAGCGACGGCCAGCTCAGATCGAGGGACCCAAAGGTCAGCTGCCGGCGATGGAATTGGCAACTTTGGTGAACGCGCCGCTGGCATTGGTGCCAATCGTCTTGATCGCGCTCAGGGAGATAACCACGATCAGGGCCAGCATGACGGCGTACTCGACCGCCGTGGGTCCGTCCTCGGCTTTGGCGAATTGCCGAAGTTTCTTCAGAAATACATTCACTGCAGCACCTTAACGTCAGACTTAGTTGCCCGCCCGCCCAAACAAATCTAGGCCGATTGCGGCTCGCCGCAGCCAAAATCCTGACGATTTAGAGCCGTGGCGCTACTCCGTTCGGCGGGGGAGGCGTCGTCCTGGGCCAATCGTGCCGATTCTGCCGGCCCCCTGGGCAAGCCCGCCCGGCAAGCCAATCGCACGCCGCACGCCTTTCGCTGCACGCGGCCGACCGCTAAAATTGGCCCCTTACGTCACGTAAAACCGGCAAGTGAGCGCCGCCCCCCCCGTCAGGCCGATCGCCCGACGGGCTACTAGCGACGGGCTACTAGCGACGGGCATCCCGGCCCCGGCTTGCCGATCCCTTTCAACTACGCCCGAATAGCAGCGCGAACGCCGACCGCAGCGCTGGGAGTCACGAGGAATGAGCCAGAAGTCGATTGCCGCAAACCTGTCCCAGCAAAAAACGATGCTGGCCGACAAATACGACCGGTTGATCAAGTCGATCAGCAGCAAGCCGCGGCGTGTGCGCTACACGCTGCCAAGCGGCCAAGTTCCGCCGCCAGGCCGCCGATTTCGCCCGTCAGGCCGAGTCGGCCTGAGCCAGCCTCGCGCTCGCTCGTTAGTCGCCGCGCGCCGGGTACTCTCGCGCGATTGCCGAGTGGCCAGAGCGTTTCCAGGCTTACCCGGGCTCAGACTTACCCGGGCCCAGGCTTACCCGGGCCCTGTCGCGCTTACGGGGCCGTCGAGAGCTCGAAGTTCTGCATACCGCCGGCGGGACCCACGTCGCAAGTCAGAATCGATTGGCCGTTGTACTTGTTGGGCACAATCGATTCCTTGGTGGGGACCATGGCGCTATTCGGATCGGCCGGATTGAAGGGCCGCTCGCCGACCGTCTTGAAGCCCTCGATGCGGACGGTCTTGTTGCCCGGCCGGAGCAGCAGCTTGTAGCCCCCGTCGTGAATCACGGCGCCTGCGCTCGGGCCCGCGTTGCCGGCCGGTTCGAAGCGGATGGCACCGTCCGCCAGCGGAGCGCCGTCGAGCGTCACCTGGCCCGATAGCTCGACCATCTCGCTGCGCGAGCAACCTCCGGCGGACAGCGTTGCCAGAATCGCGGTTGCCAGAATCGCGGTGGTCAGAATCGAATGGGCCGGAATCGCCCGACCGCCCAGAGCGCGACCGACACGTCCGCGGCTGCGAGTGCCCCCTTGTGGCCCGGCGGGCAGAGCGAGGCGGGATCGGTGGGCCCAGTACAAGGTCGAAGGCTCCGTCGTTCGTCGCCGCGTCAGTAGGTGACGCTCGTGCCCAGGACTTCGGCGCCGGCAATCGTGCCCAGCGCCCGCCACGTGGTGATATCGATTTCGTCGGCCAGGAAATGCACGGAGCCGTCGCCGAACGAGACGTTGACGCCGCCCGGATGGCGGCTGCGGGCCGATTGGTAGCTGGATCCGGAAAACACGTTCGCGCAGGGGCTGGGGCTGGTCGGGTTTTCGGCGCAGAGCATGTAATCGACGCCGGCGTTGGGCGTGTTGATCGTCATGTATTCGGCGCAGCCGCAATCGTCGTTGAGCATGTCCCCGCGGGTGTCGTAGTACGAATCGTTCAGGGCCATGATGATCTCGGACATGATCATCGTATTGGCCGTGCCGTCGGTGATTTTCTTGAGCTGGATCTGCTGATTGAGCAGAAACGGGCCGCTCAAGAACGTGCCGGCGCCGGCGACCGCGGTATTGTTATAGGAGCCGTTGCTGAAGTTGATCACGTAGTTGCCGCGCGAGCGTGTGTACGGATCGCCGTACCACATGCCCACACGATCGCTGGGGCAAAAATTCAGCGGGATCTGGTTGGCACACAGCGCCAGGTTGGGCGGCAGCCAGAAATCGACCCCATACTGAAACTGGGTCGACAGCGTGGACTCTTCGATGTACGGCCACAGGTTTGGCGGCCAGCTGCGGCGCGGACCTTGATGCGAGCCGAATGGCAGCCATTTGTTCACCGACTCGTACATTTGCACGGCCAGTTCCCATTGCTTCAGATTGTTGACGCACTGGCTGCGGCGGGCGGCCTCGCGCGCCGCTTGCACGGCCGGCAGCAGCAGCGCAATCAGGATGCCGATGATCGCGATCACGACCAACAGCTCGACAAGCGTGAAACCATGCCGAATCCGTCGGCCCATTGCCGCACCTTGGCAGAACGCCCCGCGGGAGAAGAAAGCAGAAGAGGAGACCTTCGTGATTATAGCCATCCGGCAAGGGTTTGTGCCATTGGCCCGCCGGCGACGGCCGGCTTTGGCGGCCCGGGCCGGGGAGCAGACCAAGCCAAAGAAAGCCGGGCGCTGCCTGGGGAGAAGGGCTCCGGGTTGCGGCTGCCCGCCCCGAACGCCGCCCCTACGGCCGGGGATTCTCGGCCGCGGCCGGCGGCTGGGCGAAATTCGACTGCAGCTTCGACCAGCCCGACTTGAGAAACGTGGCGGGCGAGAAACGCAGGCGGTCGCGGCGCTTGTCGATGGCGGCGTTGGCCTTGGCCAGGATCTTGGGTTCGCGGTCGTTCAACTGGTCGGCGATCAGCGGGGTGAGCGAGTCGCCCAGTTCGTGGGCCACGTCGTGTCCCAGGACGCCCACGCGCCGCAGATCGAGATCCACCAGCTCCAAATCGACCCCGGTCACCCGCGGATCGAGCACGACGTCGGTCAGCAGTTTGCCGGGCTCGAGCCGGATCCCCAGGTCGAAATCGAGTCGCGCCCGCACGACCATGTCTCCCTGGGCGCTGGTATTGAGCATTTTGATGCCCTTGCGCCAGCGCTCGATATGCGCTTCGCCGCGCAGTTTCGATTCGAGCTGGAGCGAGAAGGCGAAGCGGTTGGCGTCGACGCTTCGGGCCTTGTCGAACCGCACGTGCAGGTTCTTTTCCGGCTCGACGAGCGTTACCACGTAGCGCTGCCAAAGCCCGTCGTTGACTTGCTTGGTCCGCTTCTCGATGCGCGGATCGAACCATTTGCCGGTGACTTTGACGCCGGTGATGATCCGCCCTTGCTGGCCCCAATGCTTGCGATCTTCGTACTCGGGCTTGAGCTCGTCCAGGATGATCTGCCGAACCAGCTCCTGGAACGGCTCGACGTCGAGCGCTTCGGTCGCCGGGCCCGCGGGCGCGCTGGGCTCGGCCCCGGCCGACGTGGCAGCGCCGGGCAGCCCGACGGCCCAGGGCGCAATCGCCAGCCAAACCAGCAGTTCCCGGCGATCTATTGTCATGCGTCCAGCCTGCGATTTTTGGGGGGCGGCAGTATAGTGGCTCGGCCGGCCTGCCGGGTAGAGCAACCCGGCGGTCGGCGGCGGGCGCCCGGACGGTTGGGCAGTCCAAAAGCCGGCCGGGGGCGGCGGTTGCCCGAGGCCTGGGCATCCGTTCTACTGGGATGCCAATCGCCCGTTTTGCCCCCCGGCGGCCGCTTTGCAGCCCGAATCGCGCGGCATTGTTGTCGGCCTGCCCCCCAGCGCACGTTGATTGAGGCCCAAGGCATGTCCCACGATCCGGTCACAGCCCTGCTGGAAGCCGTTCAATTGTCGCCCGACAATATCCCCCTGCGCCGTCACCTGGTCCGCACGCTGATTGGTTTGGGCCGCTGGGACGATGCCGAGCGTGAGGGCCGGGCCACACTGGCCCGCGCACCGGCCGACCGTCAGGTCAAGTTCGATCTGGCCGAGATCTACAGCCAGCAGGGCAAGACAAGCCAGTCGCTCGTGATTCTCGAAGACCTGGTCCGCGCGCCCGACGCCGCCGGCGCCGCGCACGTCCTCTATGCCCGGCTGCTCTTGGTCACCGGCGACGCGCCGCGCGCCGTCGCCCAGTACAAACTGGGAGTGGAGCGCGATCCGCAGGCCGGCGACACGGAACTCGCCGGACGCCTCGGCATCTCGCCGGCCGACGCCGCGGATGAGACGGGCGAAGTCTTCGAGGGGCGCGTGCGGGAATCATACCAGGGCGGCTCCGGCCAGCTTGACGCGCCGATCGAGCGGCCGAGCATGCGCTTTGCCGACGTCGGCGGCATGGACGCGGTCAAGGAAGAGATCGGTATGAAGATCCTGCTGCCGATCAAGCATCCGGAACTGTTCGCCGCCTACGGCAAAACAGTCGGCGGCGGCATCCTGATGTACGGGCCGCCGGGCTGCGGCAAGACGCACCTGGCCCGGGCGACTGCCGGCGAAATCGACGCGTCGTTCATTTCGGTCGGTATCAGCGACGTGCTCGACATGTGGATCGGCTCCAGCGAGCGCAACCTGCGCAGCCTGTTCGAGCAAGCCCGGTACAACACCCCCTGCGTGCTGTTCTTCGACGAAGTCGACGCGCTGGGCGGCAAGCGGGCCGACATGAACAGCGGAACCGCCCGACAGTTGATCAACCAGTTCCTGGCCGAGCTCGACGGGGTGTCCTCCAACAACGAGGGCATCCTGGTCCTGGCCGCCACGAATGCCCCCTGGCACGTCGATGCGGCTTTTCGCCGGCCCGGCCGCTTCGACCGGATCCTCTTCGTGCCGCCCCCCGATGGTCCGGCCCGCGCCTCGATTTTGCGCATTCACTGCACCGGCAAGCCGATCGACCGGGTCGATTTCGATCAACTGGCCAAAGTGACCGACGGCTTTTCCGGGGCCGATCTGAAGGCGGTCGTGGATATGGCGGTCGAGGCGAAGCTGCGCAAAGCGCTCCGGGCCGGATCGCTGCAGCCCCTAACGACCAAAGACCTGACGGCCGCCGCCAAACGGCACAAGCCGACCACGCGCGAGTGGTTCTCCACGGCCCGCAACTATGCCCTGTACGCCAATCAGGGCGGGCTCTACGACGAAGTCGCCAAATTCCTCAAAATGTGAGCGCGGGCTTGCCCGCCTGAGCCGAACCCTATGTCTGTCATGATCGAGCTGCGCGGTTGCTGCTGGGCCAGAATCGCTACGAGCAAGCCGAGCAAGAGCTGGGACGCGTGCTGGTCGAAGATGCCCACAATTCGACGGCGCATGCGCTGTTGGCGATTTGTCTCTTGGCCCGGGATAAATTCGACGCGGCCAGCGAACATGCCGCCGAGGCGATTCGGCTCGATCCGGACAGTGCCTTTGCCCACGGCGCCGCGGCGCAGGTCTGGCAGGAGCGCAACTACCTGGATCGGGCCGAACAAGCTGCCCGGACGGCCGTGGCGCTCGACCCCTTCGGGGCCCATTGGCAATCGCTGCTGGGGGGCGTGTTGTTTCGGGCCCAGCGCTGGCCGGCCGCGCTCGAAGCGGCCAATGCCGCGCTCGAGCTCGACCCCGAGGACGTCGACGCGCTAAACCTGCAGGCTGCTACGCTGCGTCAGCTCGGCCGGCCGAGCGACGCCCGGGGCTCGCTGCGCAAAGCGCTCCAGCAAGACCCGCACGAGGCCTGGACGCACGCCAACCTGGGCTGGACCTGTTTGCAGCAGGGCCAGCAGCGCGAGGCGGAGCAGCACTTCCGCGAAGCGCTGCGGCTCGACCCCGAGTTGGAGATCGCCCGCAAGGGAGTTGTCGAGGCGATCAAGGCCAAGAACCCGGTCTATCGCCTGATCTTGCGGGGCTTTTTGTGGCTCAACCGCCGGACCACGAAGGGCCAGTGGTACCTCGTGCTGGGAGCTTATCTCGGATATCGCGTGGCGCTGAATCTGGCTCAAGAGCATCCCGAGTGGGGGCTCGTGCTTTGGCCGCTGGTGGGCCTCTATATCTTTCTGGTCGTGCTTACCTGGTTCACCGCGCCGCTTTCGAACCTGCTCCTGCGCTTGCATCCGCTGGGCCGGCTGGCCTTGTCTCCGGACGAACGACGGGGTTCGAATTGGGTGGGCGGCGCGCTCGGCTTGGGCCTGGCGTTTCTCGCGCTCTGGCTGGCCACGGACAGTTTGGCGGCGCTCTTTCTGGCGGCCGTTTCCGCCGCGTTCGCGATCCCGCTGGCCATGACGTTCAGCTGCAGCGAACCCGCGGCCCGGCGCTGGATGGTCCGCTATACGGCGTGCGTGGCCCTGATCGGATCCGTGACGGCGGCGGTGATGCTGTCGGACTTTCTGCCCCAGGCTGCCCGGCAACTCTTGTTTCGCCAGAACGGCGCCCACGTGGTGGCAGCGTTCCGGCTGGCCAGCCGCTGCTTCGAGTTGTTCCTTTGGGGCTGCGGGCTGTCGGTCTGGGCGGTGAACATCGCCAAGAGCGTGGCCTGGAAAAAATAGCGCTGCCGCGAGTGCCGCGCAGCCCGCCGGGAAAAACCCGCGCAGCCCGCCGGGAAAAACCCGCGCAGCCCGCCGGGAAAAACCCGCGCAGCCCGCCGGGAAAAACCCGCGCAGCCCGCCGGAAAAACCCGCGCAGCCCGCCGGGAACTCAACGGCCCTGGGCGCGTCAGGCCGTTTCCTGCTCGGCCAGGCCCAGCTCGCCGATCATTTGCTCCCGGATCTTGAACTTCTGGATCTTGCCCGTCACCGTCTGCGGAAACGCCTCGACAAATTTGACGTGCCGCGGCACCTTGTAGTGCGCCAGTTGGCAGCGGCAGTATTGCCGCAATTCGTCGGCCGTGACGGTGGCGCCGGGCTTGAGCTTGACCCAGGCGCAGAGCTCCTCGACGAACTTCGGGTCGGGCACGCCGACCACCGAGACTTGTTCGACCGCCGGATGCGTGAACAGGAATTCCTCGATTTCGCGCGGGTAGATGTTCTCGCCGCCGCGGATGACCATGTCCTTGATCCGCCCGGTGATGCGGAAACAGCCGTTGGCCAGCCGCACGGCCAGATCGCCGGTGTGCAGCCAGCCCTCGGAGTCGATTGCGGCGGCCGTGGCCTCGGGATTGTGATAGTAGCCCAGCATGACGACGTGCCCCCGCGTGCACAATTCGCCCTGTTGATTGTCGGCCAGCGGGGCGCCGCTCAGCGGATCGGCAATCTTCACTTCCACGCCGGGGAGCGGCCGGCCGACCGTCTCGACGCGCAGCTGGAGCGGGTCGTCGGACCGGGTCTGGGTGATCACCGGCGAGGCCTCGGTCTGGCCGTAAGCGATCGTGATCTCGCGCACCCCCATCCGATCGACGACTTGCTTCATGATCTCGATCGGGCAGGGGCTGCCGGACATGATGCCGGTCCGCAGCGAGCTCAAATCATGCGCATCGAACGAGGGGTCGTTGAGCTGGGCGATGTACATGGTGGGCACGCCGTAGATCGCGGTGGCACGTTCTCGTTCGATGGCGTCGAGCGTGGCCCGGGCATTGAACGACTCGGCCGGAACGACCATTGCCGCCCCGTACACGACGGCCGCCAACGTGCCCAGCACGCAGCCGAAGCAGTGATAAAACGGCACCGGGATGCAAATCCGGTCGGCGTCGGTGAAATGCTGGCAACCGCCGACGTAGAAAGCGTTGAGCAGCAGGTTGCGGTGGCTGAGCATCGCCGCCTTGGGAAATCCCGTCGTGCCGGAAGTGTACTGGATGTTGACCGGCTGATCCGCGGTAAGCGAACGTGCGATTTCGTCCAATCGGGCGGGGGGCACTTCAACCGCGCGGCGGCGCATTTCGGTCCAGGTGATGCCGCCGGCGGGCGCGTCGGCCTCGAGCGCCACGACCCAGCGCAGACGGGGAAAACTCGGGCTGTGCGCCGCGCCCGGCGGACCACCGGCCAATTCCGGATAGATTTCGGCCAGCATGGCGAAATAGTCCGAGCTCTTGAACCGCCCGACCAGCACCAGGGCCGCACAGTCGCTCTGCTGGAGCACGTACTTGAGTTCGAAGGGGCGATACGCCGGATTGATGTTCACCAGCACGGCGCCCATCCGGGCGGTCGCGAACTGCAGCACCACCCACTGCGGCACGTTCGTGGCCCAGATCGCCACGTGCTCGCCGGGCCGGATGCCCAAGGCCAACAGGCCACGGGCCGCAAGGTCCACCTCGGCCGCGAATTCCCGATACGAAACGCGCAGGCCCAGGCCCGGAAAGACCAACGCGTCGTGGGCGTCGTGCAGCCGGGCGGTTTCGGCCAGCACCTGGGGCAGGGTCAGGCCGGCCACCCAGGGGGACTCGTCGGCGAAACTGTTGGGGGCCGAAAACATGGATCAGTCCGCGTCCTATTCACGCAGCGGTTCGGCCGAGAAGACGGCCCAAGGAACGAACAACATCAGCGGCAGCCAGGCCGACAGGGCCGGACTGATCAGATACGACGAGCCGCAGTACTGGCAGGCCAGCACGACTCCCATGAACCAGATCACCAGCACGACGCTCAGCCCGATGGCCAAAAACATGTTGCGGTTTTTGCGCGACAGGACCAGCGGCAAGCCCAGGAACAACAGCGTCACGTCGAGCAGCGGCTGCAGCAGCCGGGAATGAATCGCCACGCGCACGTCGGCACCGAAATCCAGGCTGCGATTGCGCAGTCCGCTGATCAATTCGACCAGCGACGAGTATTGCCGCCACGCGGTTCCCCCTTCGAGCTGCTCGAAGCTGACTCCACTGGTCACGAAGCACTGACCCGGCTGGAGCCAGGGCGTATCCAGCGGCGTGAGGATGACTTTCTTGCCATTTTGTTCGAGCGACGGCAGCTGATCCAGCTTTTTCGGCTGCTCGAGTTCGTCGAACAGGTAGCCGCCCGGTCGATCCGCCTGGGGTGGTTTGTAATAGGCCTTCGGCGCGATCAGGTGCTTGCCGTACTTGTCGAGCGGCTTGAGCAGGAAGAAATTCGGCGCGATGATCGCCTGCTCTTCGGCGTTGGTTTCGGCCCCGCCGAACAAGACCTCGGTCTCGTTGTCGTAGCGAGGCTGCAGCGACTGGGACTTGCGGCCGTTGAGATTCTGGGCGTTGTGGCTGAGCTTGTCGCGCACCTTGGGAATCACCAGCTCGCGGTTCAGGGCCGCCAGCAGGCTGATCACGGCCACGGCCACGATCACCGGTTTGACGATTCGCCCCTTCGACAAGCCGGCCGCTTCCAGGGCGGTCATTTCCTGGTGGCTTTGAATCGAAGTCACCGTGAACATCGCCGCGATCAGCGTCAGGATGCCGCTGGTGCGGTCGAAGAACGACATCGAACGATAAGCGTAATACTCCCCCATCACGCCCAGCAAGCTGCCGTGCTTCTCGGCATACAGCATGAAGTCGTCCAGGTTGCTGAAGCCGTCGATGACGATATACAAGCCCGTCAAGCTGCAAAAGCAGATCACGAACGTCCGCAGAAACTGGCTCAGCAGGTAATAGTCGATGATTCGCATGCAAGTCGTTCGGCAACTTCGGCGCACGGTCTGCGCGGCCAGCCGGAGGAACGTGTGTTGGGATCAGGATCTGTTTGTCGCCGCCGCGGGCCGCGGCCGGTAGCCGCCTAAGCTCCGCCCACCGCGCGGATGGCTCGCGACAGCGCTTCAATGCCGCGGCGGATCTCTGCCGCCCCCTGGACGCCGAAACTCAGCCGCATCGTATTTTTTTCCACCGGTTGTCCCTCCGCGGGAAAACAGTATTCGCCCGGCACATACAGCACGCCTTCGGCCAGGGCCGCCTCGAACAGCTTGCCATCGCTGCCGGCATCGACCCCCTTGGGGAGCCGCAGCCAGACGTAGAGCCCGCCGCTGGGGCGATCCCAAGCCACGTCCGCCAGCGGGGCCAGAAACTCGTCGGCGGCTGAGAGCATCGCCTCGAGCTTGGCGCGATACTGCGCGCGCAGGCTGGCCACGTGCGGCTCGACGAGGTCGAGTTCGATGGCCGCGGTCATCACCCGTTGGGCAAAATGCGGCGAGCCAAAATCGATGTTCCCCTTCAAGTCGGCCACCGGTCCGACCAGCTCGCGCGGCAAGATTCCCCAGCCCACCCGCACGCCCGGCGAAAACGACTTGGAAAACGTCTCGGCCACGATCACTCGCTCGCCGGCCGTGTCGTAGCTGCGCACGCTGGCCAGGTCGTCGCCGGCGTATCGCAGCTCGCGATAGGCGGCGTCCTCGATGAGGTAAATCTTGTTCTGCTTCGACCAGCGCTCGGCCACCGCGACCAGTTCGGCCCGCCGCTCGGCCGACAGCGTGACGCTGGTGGGATTGTCGAAATAGCTGGTGACGTAGATCGCCTTGACGCGACCCAGTTCTCCGGCCCGTTCGAGGCTGCGCAGGCGCTCTTCGACGGCTTCGGGAATCAGGCCCTGTCGATCGCTGGCCACGCCGAATGCCCGCGCCCCGAGATTGCCCAGGATGCCCAGAAAAACGAAATAACTCGGCGCGGCGGCGAGCACGATGTCGCCCGGGTCGAGCAGAACGTCGGCCACCAGGTGCAGCAATTGATTGCTCCCCGCGGTCAGCAGGACCTGGTCGACCGACAGCCCGCGCTCGGAGTCGGGCTGGCCGTCGGCCCGGCGGAGCCGATCGAGCACGAGCTCCCGCAGCCGCACGTCGCCGGCGGTGGTGCCATATTGCAGCGACGCCCGGGCGTAAGTCGGTTCTGCCAGCACGCGCTCGACCGCTTGCCGGGTGGCGTCGACCGGCAGGCTGGGCTGATCGACGAAACCCGCGGCCAGCGAGATCAGGCCGGGATTGGCCAGCGCCAAGTGCATCAAATGGCTGATCGGCTGCCCGGCCGCCCAGGACGCGCGCTGGCTGAAACTGACTTGCGGAATCATGCGGCGGCGGGGCTTGGGAATGGAGGGCAAAATGCCAAGCGAAGATATTCTAAATCCTTGCGGCAAGTCAAGATCGGTCAAGCCGTCGGATGCCCGCGAACTGTGCTCAGCCGGCATAACCGGATCAGGCGCTCGTTCAAGCCCGCGCCAGGGCCCACTGGGCCGGGCCGGCCGAGGGTTTACGCCCCGGGCGAAATCTATGTTTGCAGTGATTGGCCAGCTGCGCCACGCAGGGTTGGCAGCGCTTGGCCCGCTCCCGGGGTTTGCGGATGGACATTCTCGTTTTGCTCTTCGGGGCAGCATTTCTGATCTGGGCGGTGGTGCTGCTCCGCGCCGGCGGCTTGCTGGCGGCCAGCCTCGTCGTGCTGCTGGCCGGGATCTGTTTCGGCCATCCGTTCTTCAATGTCTCGGTCGGACCGCTTCCGGTGACGGCCGATCGGGTGCTGCTGGCCGGGCTGCTGGTGCTGACGCTCTGTTACCGCCGCTTGGGCTGGACCGAACCTCAGATCTGGACCAAAGCCGACCTGGCGCTGGCCGGAATGTTTGTCGTGCTGGCGGCCAGCACGTTTACGCACGATTGGCACATCTATAAATCGCAGCCGCTGGCGAATCTGCTCTTTCTGTATCTGTTGCCGCTCGTGCTGTATTGGATTGTGCGACAAGCCGAAGTCAGCGAGCGCGCGATCTGGGGCATGCTCACGGCGCTGGCCCTGTTCGGAGTTTATCTGGCCGTCACGGCCATCGCCGAAACGCACCAGGTTTGGGCGCTGGTCTGGCCGCGTTATATCGGTTCGCCGGAGTTTGTCGAGTTTTTCGGCCGCGGCCGCGGGCCGCTGCTCAACCCGGCGGGGTCCGGCATCCTGCAAGGGCTTAGCCTGGTCGCGACCTTGCTGCTGTGGCCGCGCCTCAGCCGTCGCCGGCAACTGCTGCTGCTCGCGGTGTTGCCGCTTTTGGCTTGGGGTATCTATAGCACGTTCACCCGCAGCGCCTGGCTCGGCGCGGGCTTGGGAGTGCTGGTGGTCTTGGCGCTGACGCTGCCGCGCTGCTGGCGGACGCCGATCGTGGCCACCTGCCTGTTGGCGGCCTTGCCGCTGGCAGCCGTGTATTGGGACAGCCTGTTGTCGTTCAAGCGCGACAAATCGCTCAGCGCCGCCGAAGCGGCCGAATCGGCCCGGCTGCGGCCGATCCTGGCTCAAGTGGCCTGGAAGATGTTCGAAGACCGGCCCCTGTTGGGCTGCGGGTTCGGCCAATACCGCGTCGAAAGCCTGCAGTATCTGTCCGACCGCTCGACCGATCTGCCGCTGGAAAAAGCCCGGCCTTATGTGCAGCACAACGCACTGCTGGCGCTCTTGGCCGAGACGGGGCTCTTGGGCATGAGCCTGTTCGCCGCGGCGATTTGGTTCTGGCTCCGCGAGGCCTGGCGGTTGTGGCACTCCCAAGGCGCACCCTTGGCCTTCCGCCTGTGCGGCCTTTTGTTTCTGGCGTTTGTCGGCGTCTGGTTTCCCAACGCGATGTTTCAGGACGTGCTGATCATCCCGATGGTCAACATGCTGCTGCTGTTCTTCGCCGGCCTGACGCTGGGGGTCGCCCAGAAAGTGGCCGGCCGGCCAGCGGCGCCGGCGTATCGATATTTCACGCCCCTGCCAGGAACTCGTCCGGCCGTTCCGAACTGCTAGAAACCGAGCACCCTCGCCCATGCCCGCCACGCTTGCCGAACTCCCGTCCGCGCTTTCGCAGCCCGCCGCCGGTCCTGCGACCCGGCGGCCGCTGGTGGACATCCTGCGGCTGGTGGCCGCTTACGCGATTGTCTGGCTGCATGCGCCCACGGGTCTGGACTTTGCCCGCTGGACCGCACTGGGGCGGTTTGCCGTGCCGTTTTTCACGGCCGCGGCCGTGCTGCTGACTTGGGAAGGCCTGGTCCGCCAGCCGCGGCGCAGCCCGGGGACGTACGTCCGCTCGCGAGTCTTGCGCATCTATGTGCCGTTCTTGGCCTGGAGCGGGATTTACCTGGCGTTCAAAGTCGCCAAGGCGCTGCTGCTGCCCGGAGCGCCGAACGATTTTCCCGGCCTGGAAGTGTTCTGGCTGGGCTCATTCTTCCATCTGTGGTTCATGCCGTTCGTCCTGATCACGACGCTCGCGGTGTTTTTCGCCGGGCGCACGATCATCGGCCATCCTGGGCGCGAGAATGCCGCACTGGTCATGTGCTTGCTGGCCGGCTGGATCGTGGCCTGGCTGCCGGCAGATCGCGAGAGTCTGACCGTGGGCTTCGGCCAATTGGCCGCCGACGCGCTGCCGGCTGCATTCTGGGGCCTGGCTTTGGCGATCGCCTGGCAGCGTGGAGCCGACCGCTGGCTGCGCCGTCCGGCGCTGGGCTGGATTGCCCTGGCGCTCACTGCGGCGAGCACGGCGCTAGTCGTCGTGCTGCTGCGCAACCGACTGTTGGAGAATCTGGCCGGCGTGGCGCTCTTGGTCTTCGCCCTGGCCGACTGGCGCATCGGACGACTCGCGCGTTTGGTCCAGTTTGGCGGCCTGGCCTACGGCATCTATCTGTCGCACTTGCTGTTCATCAAGAGCTTGCAAGCGGTCGAAGCGAAGGTGGGCCTTGCCGAAACTTTGCCCGTCGTGCTGGGCGTCTTCGGCATTGCCGCCGCCGGCAGCACGCTGCTGGCCTGGCTTCTGGGCCGCTCACGCTGGACCAGCTGGCTCATGGGCTAGCCGTGCGGTCCGAATCGATCTCGCGCCGCGTCCGCCGCTCGCAGTGCTGATATCCGGCGGTCAACGACCGCCGGCAGCGTTTCGCTCAACCCCGCTCCACCAACTGCAACCGCAGCAGATTCAGCGCTTGCTTGGCGGCCCGGGGACGCCAAATCGACGGATGACTGGCCAGGTTCGACGAGCGCGCCGTGACTTTGCGCGGCGTGGCCAGGGCAAAGAAATACTCGGGCGCCGGCTGATCCGGCGTTTTCTCCGCCGGCGTCGGCGGAAATGCGCCGATCGCCAGGGCATAGTCACTGCCGAAGCGCTCCCGGCACCGCAGGGCGAGCCCTTCCGCGGCCCCGCCGCCCAAAGGATCGAAATCCGGCGTGCCGGTCGCGCCCAGCCAGGCGCCGATCTCACTCGCCCCGGGCAAGACCACTCCGCCCCGATACCCGCCCGGCGCGCCGGTGGCCGCGGTCAGCCAGTGGGCCAGCAGTCCCTGGGTGCCGATCTCGACCGTGGCCACAGACTCGCCCCGTTGGGCGAGATCGCGCAGCACGACGTCTTCCAACTCGTCGTCCTCCTCGCCGAATACCAGGTTGCCCAGGCACTCGCGAATCGTGGCCTCGGTCGGCGCGATCGCCCGTTGGCATTCTTCCTCGCTTGCGCCAGTGGCAGTGATTCGCAAGGTGATTGTGGCGTCGTGAACGGTGATGCCGACCACCGGCTCGCGGCCGCGGCGGATCAAGTCCGGCAGCATCTGCTCGACGTGGCTTTCGCCCGCGCCGAAGCATTTGATCCGCCGGTGCCGGATCACCCGCCGCTCGGGCAAAGCGGCGCTAATGGCCGGCGCGACCGTCTCGCGAAACATTTCGAACATCTCGGCCGGCACGCCGGGCAGGGCGAACAGCCGGCACACGCCGCCGGCCGGCCGCGGCGCTTCGACCCAAATGCCCGGTGCGGTCCCCCGCGGATTGAAGATCGCCCGGCTGCCGATCGGAAACATCGCTTGCAGCCGATTGCGTTCGGGCATTTCGCGCTTATGCCGGGCAAACAGCCCGCGGATGTGTTCCAGCGAGCTGGTGTCCAAAACCAGCTCCACGCCGAGCGCCGCGGCCACTGCGTCGCGCGTCAAATCGTCGGCCGTGGGCCCCAAGCCTCCGGTGGCCACGACAAAATCGGCCCGCCCGATCGCCTGGCGAAACACCGCCACGTTGGCCGCCAGATCGTCGGCCACGGTGGTGTGATACAGGACACGAACGCCCAAATCCCCCAAACGCTGGCTGAGCCACTGGCTGTTCGTGTCCAGCCGCTGGCCGCTGGTCAGCTCATCGCCGATGGAAATTACTTCCGCCGTGAATGCGGGGGAATCGCCCATTTCTACCCTTGTGAACGCACAGGTTTACGTCAAAGAACTCGGCCGGGACGTCTTGATTGTATCGGCCGGCCCGGCAGAGCCAAAGGCGGCCGGGACCAAGGGCGGCCGGCCCCGGCGGTCGCCGCGGTAGCCCAGCGGCCTCAAGCCGCCGCCCGCGGCCGGCCGATCATCGAAAAGGCGTCGGTCTTCCCGAGCCGCCGCCAAGGGGATACAGCCGCCCGACGAGCCGCTCGCAGGTTCGCCGGGCGGCTTTTTCGTTGGGCGCTTAGAACATCGCCCGGGAGGCCGCTGCCGGGCCCGGCAACCTAGCTGAGCCGACGTATCGGGGTCGGCGGATTGGCCTCGTCGTTCGCAGCCCAACCGGGCATTCGCCCTGCGGGGCCTGTGGCCCCAGTCGGGCCGCCGCCGCTGCCGCTGCCGCCGCCGACGGCAAAACGGTTGAATTCGGGAACAGAACCCGCGGCCGGGCTATAGCGGTCCAACAGAACTTAGCACGATAGGCTTTGAGGCAGGGCTGCGCTTATATCGACTTGCGCACGTTGTCGCGCGACCAGATTGAACGTCACTCCGAGACCCGGTATCGTTGCCATTGTCGTCGTCGTCGGCCTATTTGCATCTGGACTGGGATAACAACGTGAAGGATCAACCAGACGCACGGAGAATTCTTGATCTTCACACGGCCGTTACGGAAATAAAGCAAGCCTGCGACGACATTGGCAATGGTCGGTCCCCGTTCTTTTTCCTCGTCGGGGCCGGGGTGTCGTCGCCATCGATCCCGCTGGCCGCAGCAATTCAGAAAGACTGCGAGGACAAAGCGAAGAGCCTCGGACGCACGGCCGGCCCGAGTCCGGCGCAGGCGCCGCTGAGACGTATTCGCACTGGTTTACTGCCGCGTTTCCGCATCGCGTGATGCGACAGGAATATCTGCGGGGCCTCATCGAGAAGGCGCCGATTACGCATGCAACATTCCGCCTTGCCGACCTATTGCTTCAAGGCAACGTGACAAAGATAGTCGTTACTCCGAACTTCGACGACCTTCTCCTGCGAGCACTTTCTCTTTTCGGGAAGCAGCCCGCTATTTGCGACGACCCACGAACGGTTGAGAGGATCGATCCAGAGAAATCGGAAATCCAGTTAATCTACCTGCATGGCTCATATTCGTTCTACGACTGCCGCAACACAAACACGGAAGTCATGGAGCGCTCGCTTTCGCGCGCCGATACGACTCTGACAATGGCTGCGCTACTGGACAAGGTCCTGTCGTCTCGATCGCCTCTTGTCATCGGCTACAGCGGCTGGGAGAATGACGTTTTCATGACGGCACTTCGCCGTCGGCTTCTCACGTCACTGCCATTCAATCTTTACTGGTTTTGCTACCGGCGCGAGGAGATAACGCAGCTGCCCGAGTTCTTAAACCATCCCGACGTGTATTTCGTCTGTCCGGCCGGTGAGGGCACAGAGATTATCCAGGAGGCACTCGCCGAGGACGATGCGTCGCAGAACAAACCTGCCGAAGAAACCGGCAAGAAGCAGCCAAGCCTTAGCGCGACGGCGATTCTCGATCTCTTACTAAATCAAACGGGCAAAGAGTCGCCGTTTCTTACGAGGCATCCTCTTGGGTTCTTTGCTGAGCGACTGCGCAGTGAGCTGCCACGCGACGACGCCGACAATGGCCAGGACATTTACTCTTTTCGCAGCGTGTTGGAGCGTGTTGAGCGTGCAGTTAAATGGGACGAAGACACCATTCGACGGCAGGAAGAGAATGACGCACTGTTGGAAAAGGTGAGGGAAGCCGTCCGCCGGGCACAATATGAAGAAGCTCTCACCATTGCGAGACAGCTCACGAACCTGACATCTGTTCAATTGCGAGAACTCATCAATACGATGGACGCCGCGGCTGCTGCAATGGGCGACAAATCGTCATTGACGCCTGCGGCCTGCGACATCGCCATTAGCAGCTATGCCGAACTTGAGAAAATGGGGCAGCCTCAGCCGCCAAAGACTCTGGTTGATGCGGCGGTCAAAAAAGGAAATGCGTTTTACGCGATCGGACAATACGCCGCAGCAGTCTCCGCTTATGATCAAGCGATCGCGCCTTTATCTGACGATCCGGAGGCACAGGTAGCGCTCGCAGCTCCTCGCAATAATAAAGGGCTGGCCCTGAAAAGCCTTAGGCGGACCGAAGAAGCGCTTCTGGAGCATGAGACCGTCATAAGCCGGCTCGCCACCCATACCAGTGATGCGGCGTTGAATTCAGTTGTCGTGGCACTCGTTTTCAAGGGCACGATCCATGCGCAAGCGTCGGTAGGCGACGCCGCGTTAGCCGCATTTGATGCCGCGCAAGAAACGGCATCGAAAATAAAGGTACAGGGTGAATACACGAAGACGATGCTTGCCGATGCCGGGCCATCCGTGGTTCTGGCACGCGCCCTAGTCGCAGCGGCTAAGGCTCCTGGCGCGTAGGCGACTTCGCAAAGCTGCCAGCCTCGCCCAGCGAATGGCGACCGTGGCGAATCTACGCTTGAGGCCACATCGCTAATGCGGCGACGGCTTTATCGGAAATGCGAAAAGCCCTAACCGCGGTGGCCACCACGGCTAGGGCCCTCGTTGTCTCTTCGCGAAGCGCTGGCCCTTAATTGGGCCCGGCTCGGGCTGCACGGCACTCGAAGTCCGCAGCTATTCCGGCGCTCGCGGCGGCGCGACGCCGAGTATTCTTTCGTGGCAAAATGTCGTTTCAAGCTCGGTTTTTGTCCGCAGAAATTGGGGCCAGCATGAGCCAAGTAAGGGGCTGTTCGTGTCCACCCGCTGGCCGCTGGTCAGCTCATCGCCGATGGAAATTACTTCCCGTTCATCGCTCATCTTTCCACAATTTGCCGCGCGGCGCACCACTCAAACTCAACGCCGGGCGAAAAGCAGCCCATTGCCGAAAACCACGACATCCTCTTGCCAATAGCGCGGATCGGCGACCTTGATCTCGATCCGCAGAGTCTTGGCGTTCGACACGTCGACGTCGAACGACTCGGCCTTGCGCCCGATGTGCCGGATTCGCGTTTCATAGGAATAGGGCTGCGGTGCGGCAATCACCTTGCCGTCGAGCAGCAGGGTGATTTGCACCCGATCCCAGCCTGAATCGCTCATGCCCGCGTCGAGCAGCAGGCGGCTATATTTGCCGTCCAGGGGATACTCGAGCACGCCCGGCTTGAAGTCGGGTCGCACCCGAATGCCAAAGCCATAAGCCGCAGGCTTGCGCAGGAATCTCGGCACCGGGTTCGGCTCATAGCCGTCGACCAGGTAACTGACCGGCTGGCTGCTTTTGTCGATCGCCGTGTAGCGCTCGACCAGTCGTTCCATGGGCGCGCCGTCGAAGGCGGCCGTCGAGCTGGCCAGATCCGCGAGCAGCACCGTGCCCGCGGGTTGGCCTGCAAATTGAACCGTGTGTTCGACCTGGGGCGAGAGATTCTGCCAGGCGTCGACGGCTTGGACCGTCAGCTTAAGCCGCTCGTTCCAGGCGAAATCCGAGAGTTTGATTTCCGGCCGCTCGGTGTAGCCGTAAAGTTGGCCGCCCACGTAAACGCGATACCAGGCGATGCCGCTGGCGTCTTGCGAGGGTTTCCAGCGCACCAGCGCGGCGTTGCCCGAGGGCAGGATTTCCGTTTCCAGATCGGTCGGTGCCGAGGGAGCCACGTTTTCGACATCGCCCCAGCGCCGCAGGGCCAGGCGGCCGAACAGGTAGGGCCCGCCGCTATGTTCGCGATTGTTCGCGTAGAGCACGTCGCCCTGCGGATCGTAGGCGAACGAGTGGGCCCAGGGGTGATCGGTCAGACGCGTGGGCAGCTCGGCCAGGACGTGCCACGATTGGCCGCCGTCGAGCGTCTCGGCGACATGGTCCAGGCAGAGCACCAGCATCTGCCGGGCGTCCTTGCCGAACAGCGGCCCGGAGCGGACCAGGCGCTTGGCGATCCACTCGGGCGGGAAATGCCGGCCGACGAGCGTCCAGGTTTGGCCCTTGTCGGCGCTGGTGAAAACGCCGCAGCTGTTGAGCCAGTAGACCTGATCCTGCAGTCGCACGCTGACGCCCAGGAATTGGGTGGGCAGCTGCTTGCCGTCCGGATTGACATACTCGGGGGATGGCACCGCGGTCAGCGTCTGGCCGTAGTCGGTGCTCCGCACGAGCTTGGGACCCTGGAACACCAGCACGTCGTCGTCGAGCAGGGCCATGCTTTGGCTGTTGATTTGCTCCGTGATGTCCGGCGGGTACTCGCTGAAGTTCGCCCCCGCGTCGCGGCTGAGCCACATCCGCGGCTTGGGCCAGGTATGCGAGCGGGCCACCACCATGCGGGCGTCGCGGTTCCAGTTGACGTGGCCGTCTTCGAAGCCGAACTGAATGCTGAAATTGAGGTACTGCCAGGTCCGTCCGTCATCGAGCGAAAATCCGCTCCGGTCGGAGGAGAAAATCCGCAGCTTTCCCCCATCCGGGCTGACATACAGGCTGGTGGGCGATTCGTTGAAGCCCCAATTGGCCACGTCGTGATTGAGCCACTCGAACGTCTGGCCGCGATCGCGGCTGACCCAGAGCGATCCGCCGTGCGGAAAGGCAAACAGCCGGCCATCGGTGCGATCGACCGCGACCTGCGGCGCCCAGACGATGCCGGACGCAGCCTTAGAGTCCGTGGCCTTGGCCTGCTCGTACGCGGCCTCCAGCCGATTGCCCAGGCTGATCCAATCGGTCGCCCCCGGCACGCTTTTCGGGCCGGCCGGCCCTGCAGCGCCCTCGGCCGCGCCGGCCCGGGCTGCCGGCAAAGCCGCGAAGAGAGCAGCGGCCGCAATCAACCGGAAACGCCGCCACGGATTCGTGGGCCTCATTTTCTCGCTTCCTACCGGGGTTATGCCATTCCCGCTGTTAGGCCGCTGGGCACTGCCTGCAGTCAGGGCCGGAGCGGTGCGGCCGTTCAACCGCGCAAGCCCGCGGCGCGGAGCAGTTTGTCGGTCTCGCGGTACGCCTCTTCCACCCAGGGAACGATCTTGTCCGGCTCCGGCGAGTATTCCAGCTCGATCGAAATCGCGCCGTCGATGCCCAGCGCCTTGATCTCGCTCAGGTAAGGGGCAAACGGCACCACGCCGCGGCCGGGCGGCAGGTCGCCGTGCACGCGGCCGTCGCAGTCGGAAATGTGCACGTGGGCTGCCCGGCCTTTCAGCCGGCGGAGCTCCTCGGGCTTGACCTTCGAGAGCACGAGGTGCGAGATGTCGATGTTGGCTTTGACCGCGCCGACGCCCACGTCGTCGAGCAGCCGGACCATCGTGTCGACCGAGTTGACCAGCGACAGCGGGAAGGGCTCCAGCTCGATGGCGATTTCCAGTCCCAGTTCGCCGGCCCGCTCACCCAGTTGGCGCACGGTTTCGACGGCGGTCCGCCACTGTTCGGCAGGGGGGATGACCTCGCGGTTCCAGATGTATTCGCCAATCACCAGGAGCAGGTTCCGGGCCTGATACTCGTAGCACAGGTCGAGGTAGGCCCGAACCCGGTCGAGATGGAAACGCCGCACGCTGGGGTTGAAATCGATCAGCCCCACCGCCACGCAGGCCACCGACACGATCGGCAGGTCGAGGCGGTCGCACTCATCCTTGATCAGCCGCCGCTCGCGGATGTCGATGTCCAGCGGATCGACGAAGATATCGACCGTGTCGAAGCCGATTTCCTTCGACTTGCGCAGGCCAAACACGGTCGGCTGCTGGGCTTGTACCCAGGCAGAGTTGATCAGGCCAAGCTTCATCGCGGCAGGCACCAAAGCGGGGTGGACGCCGGCCGCGGCGCAGCGGCCGGCCGGGGCGCGGGGGGGTGGATGCTCGACTTGATGATACTCTTCGGCGCGGCGCCGCAACGCCCCGGCCAGTCGGCCCGTGGACAGCGGCCGGTTGCCCGGGCGGTGGTGGGGGGCGGAGATCGGGGGCGGCGTCCGCGCGGGCGTCAAAACCGGCCGGTCCGGCTGCGGCAGGAGCGAACGCGACTTGCACGGTCCGGCAGCCGATAACAACTGCGGCGAACCGAGCCCGCCCGCCTCGCTATTCAATTACAACCCCTACACGGCATACAATCTGTCGGACTGGCAGCAACCATGAGCATGCCTTTCGAGCGCTCCATGACTGGCGAACCTCCGATTTTGCAATTCCCGGCCCAGCCGCAGGTTCGCCGGCGAATCAACTGGCACCGGGTGCTGCCCACCGCGCTGGCGGTTTACTGGCTGGCGATGTTCGTCGGGACGCACGTGCCGCACCCCCCGCGGGTGACGGAGAGCGACGGAATGGACAAGTGGGTCCACCTGGGGGCCTATCTGGGGCTGGCCATGCTGCTGTCGGCCTGCTGGGCGGTTCGGCGGCCTGCAACCGTTCAGTTGTGGGTAAAGGTCGTGGCGGTGATCGCGCTGGTCGGAGCGTTCGACGAAATCACCCAGACGCTGGTCGGCCGCGACTGCGAGCTCTTGGACTGGTGCGCCGACGTGGCCGGCGGCGCCTTCGGCGCCCTGGCGGTGATCGGGTATGCGTCGATCCGCCGGCGCAAACTGGTCGCCGCCCGTCGCCGCGCGGGCTGAACTGCGCCGACGAGAGGCGTCCGTATGCCGCAGCTGCACCGCATCATGGCGGCCGTCACCGGCGGTTGCTTCAATAGTTTGGCGTCGGCGGCCGGTATTTCTCGATGTCGATCGAGCGGAACCATTCGATCGTGCGCTCCAGGCCGGGCCGCAGTTTGACGGTCGGCTGCCAATGCAGCCGCTCCTTGGCCAGCGTGATGTCGGGCCGGCGCTTGGCCGGGTCGTCGGCCGGCAGCGGGCGCGAGACGAGCTTTGACTTCGAGCCGGTCAATTCCAGCACTTGCTGAGCCAGCTCGCGAATCGTGAACTCTTCGGGATTGCCCAGGTTCACCGGTCCGATGAAGTCGTCCGGCGCCTGCATCATTCGCAGGATGCCCTCGACCAGGTCGTCGCGGTAGCAGAACGACCGGGTTTGGCTGCCGTCGCCGAAAATGGTCAGGTCTTCGCCGCGGAGCGCCTGGCGGATGAAGTTCGACACCACCCGGCCGTCGAACGGGTGCATCCGCGGCCCATAGGTATTGAAGATCCGGACCACGCGGATGTTCACCTTGTTCATGCGGTGGTAGTCCATGAACAGGGTCTCGGCAGCCCGTTTGCCCTCGTCGTAGCAGGCGCGGGGACCGATCGGATTCACGCTGCCGCGATACGACTCGGTTTGCGGATGGACCTCGGGATCGCCGTAAACCTCGCTGGTCGAGGCTTGCAGCACCTTCGCCCGGCAGCGCTTGGCCATGCCGAGGATGTTGATCGCGCCAATGACCGACGTTTTGGTCGTTTTGATCGGATTGAATTGGTAATGTCCCGGCGCGGCGGGGCAGGCCAGATTGTAGATCTCGTCGACTTCCAGCCAGAGGGGATGGACCACGTCGTGCCGCACCAGCTCGAAGTTTGAGCGCTCGAGCAGGTGGGCGACGTTGGCTTTCTGGCTGGTGAAGAAATTGTCGACGCAGATGACGTCGTGTCCCTCGTCGACCAGCCGCTCGCACAGGTACGAACCCAGAAAGCCGGCTCCGCCCGTGACCAGGACCCGTTTGTTGAACAACATGCCCATCCTTTTGTTGCGTCTGAGCTGGCCGGAGAAAGACGCCGCGCCCCTCAGGCATATTCCGGTTGCCGGCCGGGCTGCCACTTGATGTTGCAACCGATGCTCGGCCGCTGCTGCTCGGAAACCGGCTTGCCGGCCAGCACCGCGTCGAGCGCTGCCCGCAGATCGGCGCCGGTCACCGGGATGCCGCTGTCCGGGCGGCTGGCGTCCATCTGGCCCCGATAGACCAGCCGCTGATGCTGATCGAAAACGTAAAAGTCGGGCGTGCAGGCGGCGCGATAGGCCTTGGCCACGTCCTGCGTCTCGTCATACAGATACGGAAACGTGTAGCCGCGATTCTCGGCTTCGAGCACCATCTGTTCCGGCGAGTCGGCCGGATACTTGGACGTGTCGTTCGAGCTGATGCCCACCACGGCTGCGCCCGGGCCTGGTAGTCGCGGGCCAATTGGGCCAGCCCGGGCGCCACGTGCTTCACGTACGGACAGTGGTTGCACAGGAACACGACCAACAGCGCTTTCGAGCCGGCGAAATCGGCGAGCGAAACCATCTGGCCGTCCACATTGGGTAGCGAAAAATCGGGAGCTTTCGTCCCGAGCGGCAACATCGTGCTGGGCGTGAGTACCATTGGTGATCCTCTTCGAGCGGGGGCAATAAATGTCGAGCGGGGGCGATGAAAGTCCGTGACCCGGCACGAACCGCCGAGCCACGTCCCCCGCTGCGGCAGCGTGCGCCGCAGGGAAGGGGGCGCTGGGAATTGTACAGCGGGGCTGGACTCTCGCAACCGGCCGGGCAGCCGCGTGCCGGCCATTCGGGCAATTCGCAGGCGGCAGGCCGAACTCGAACGGGCGACAGGACTTCCGAGCTTTTGTGGTGCAGCGGGTCGGCTTGACACTCGCTGGGCATCAAGTAGAGTCAAGTACCGGCCAAAGCGCTCGGGGTGCAAGCGGGATTCTACGTCAGATTCCGTGCCGCAGCCTGGCCGCTGTTGCTTGCCAAGGAGTTTTGGATGAGCCAGTCGATGAACCCGTATCAGGCCTTTGGCACCGTAGCCGCGAGCGCTGAAGTCAGCGAGCGGGCCAGCTTCATCCGGCTCACTTATCTGCACCTGGCCGGCGCCGTTTTGGCCTTCCTCGGACTCGAAGCCGTGCTGCTCAGCCTGCCGCAAACGCCGGCGCTGGTGCAGTCGATGATCGGCGGGCGCTACAGCTGGCTGATCGTGATGGTCGCTTTCATTGGGGCCAGCTACCTGGCCCAGTCCTGGGCTCAGAGCGCGACCAGCAAGTCGCTGCAATATGCCGGGCTGGCCCTGTACGTCGTGGTCGAAGCGATCATTTTCGTGCCGATCATGTATATCGCCACGAAGTTCAGCGCGCCCGAAGTCGTGCCGATGGCCGGCTTCATTACGCTGTTCATCTTTGCCGGCTTGACCGGAATCGTGATGCTCTCGGGTGCCGATTTTTCCTTCCTGGGCAGCGCTCTGAAGCTGGCCTTTCTGGCCCTGATGGCGGTCGGCATCGGCAGCATGATTTTCGGTTTCAGCCTGGGATTGCTGTTCGTCGGCGCGTCGATCCTGTTCGCCGCCGGCTACATCCTGTACGACACCAGCAACGTCATGCTCCACTACCGCACCGATCAGCACGTCGCCGCAGCCCTGGCGCTGTTTGCCTCGGTGGCATTGCTGTTCTGGTACGTGTTGCGGCTGGTGATGATCCTGACCTCGTCGCGCGATTAAAGGCGCACGGCCACGTGCCTATCCGTGAACCCGCCGGGGACTGTCCTCGTTTTGCGCAGTCCTCGCAGCAAAACGGGACTGTCCCCCTCTCCCAGGGCGGTTCTCGGATAGGCTCTGAAAGCGCAGGCGCACAAGCGCGCCGCCGACGGCGCGAATCAGCCCCTGGGTTGGGCTGCCGGGCCGGCCGTCAGAATCTCAACCAATTGCCGCACGGCCCGGGCGCGGTGGCTGAGCACGCGCTTGACGGCCTGCCCCAGCTGGGCGAACGTGCGGTGATATTCCACGATCTCGAACAGGGGATCGTAGCCGAAGCCGGCAGTGCCGACGGGTTCGCTTAGAATCCGGCCCTGGCAGGTGGCCTCGCAGCCGGCGACGATGTTGCCCGCGGGGTCGGAGAGCGTCACGTGGCAAACGTAATGGGCCGTGCGCCGCTCTTTGGGCACGGTGGCCAACTCGCTCAGCAAGAGCCGGTTGTTATCTTCGTCGGTGGCCCCGGGACCCGCATAACGGGCGGAATACACGCCCGGTCGGCCGCCGAGAGCGTCGACGGCCAGCCCGCTGTCTTCGCCCAGGACCCAGTGGCCCAGGTGCACGGCCTGCTCGGCCGCTTTGAGCCTGGCATTGGCGGCGAACGTGTCCCCCGTTTCGTCGACGGTGATGGCCTGGGGAAAATCGGCCAGCGTTTTCAATTGCCGGCCGAGCGGGGCCAATAGCTCGGCCAGCTCGACGCACTTCTTGCGGTTGTTCGTGCCGATTACGAGCAGTTCCGGCAAGACAATCGCCCGATTTCCGCTTCCCCCGGTCTCCCCCATCGGTATTCCTTCCGGGCCGCTCGGGACCGGGCTGTTGCCTGGCGGCGCTCAGCCGTCGCGCGTGGCTCTGGCGTAATCCGCCGAAATCGAGCGTTTGGGCACTTCGACCGGCATGGGCTGGATGTCGAAGGCGATATTGGCTTCGCTCTTGGGCGCGCCGACTTGCGGCGCCGCCTGGCCGGGCACGATTTTCTTGTCGGCTCCGTACTTTTCCATAATGGCGTGCAGGCTGGGGTCGAGATCGATCTTGCCGTCGGGCTGCCGCGTGCCCACGCTCTGAAAGCTGCCGACCGTAACGATGCTCTGATAGCGGTCGTGGAACTCGAAGGCCGGCACGCCCTTGGCCCGCAGGGCCAGGGTCAGCCGGTGGGCCCGGTCGGCGGCTTCGGCCAGGCGGCTCTTGAACTGTTTGCCTTGTTCGATTTTCTGGATCACGCCCTGGTCGATGGTCACGCCGCCGGTGAACGTGGCGACTTTGACCGTGTATTTTCCGGGGCAATCGAGCAGGCTGTATTTGACCCCTTTATTGATTTCCAGCACGAACTTGTCCACCCCCTTGGCCGAGTAATAATCGGGGGGCAGCAGGGGATTCATGGTGATGAAGGCGTTGCGCATCGGGCCTTTGGACTTTTCCTCGGCGCCTTCGCGGATGGCCGCCTGCATGGTCCGCAGGGCGCCCAGCGACTGAGCGCTCGTGCCGCGCTTCTCCACGTCGAGCGCCACCGGCTTGGCGAACTTGACCTTCTTGAGCATCTTTTGCGCTTGCGAATCGTCAACGCTCGGATAGTCGCCGACCAGCACCGCGATTTCGACGATGTCTTCGCTGCGGCGATAACGCATCGACTGCGGACCGCCGTACCGATCGACGCCGCGCCCTTGGACCGATTTCGAGAAGTCGAATTCCTTCTGGTAAACGTAGGCGGGCCATTTGTATTTCGTTCGCAGTTCCTCGACCAGCTCCTCGGCTTGCTGCACGGCCCCTTCGCCCGAGAACGACGCGGCCATGATCATCCAGGGCCCGTTGCCTTCGACCAGGGCGTTCTTGCTGGGAGCCGACTCGACCTTCTTGCGAGTCATGATCTTGCTCCAGGGAGCCGCCTCGGCAACCGCCGAAACACAAACTGCCAGAGCAACCGGCGCAAAACATAGCGACAGACGGCGGATGTTCATCCGTTGAAATCCTCGCTCGCAGAGGGAATCTACCCGGTGCAACCACGGACGTTCGACCGCGGCCGCGACCAGAACGGTGGGCGGCTGCGGCAACCGGGAAGGGGGAAATGCGGGGCGGACTTTAGCAAAACCGTTTGGCCCCGGCTAGGCGACTCTGGCCGCCGATGGCAGTCGCGCCGCTAGCGTCGGGCCCGGGCCGCTAAACCACCCCGGCATGATCGCAAGCGGGCAAGAGGGACGCCCAAAGGCGAATATGGCGCTGCACCGAATTTGGCGGGCATCAAAGACGCCGGTCGGCAGCAGACGCCAACGGCCAGCAGAGGCCAACGGCCACCAGACGCCACCGGCCGGCCGCTACTCGCTGGGCTCGATCGAAGCGTACATCGAGCCGCTCGATTCGGCCAGCAGCCCATCTTTGCCGAAGGCCCGGATCTGGTCCCGCTTCAGCTCGGCATGCTCCATCGTCGTCGTCAGCACGATGGCCCGGCCGCGGCGATCCACTTCGTCGGCCAACTGAAAGCCCTTGGTCGGGGCGTGGCCGAACAACTGCTGCAGCATCACGATCACGTAGGCGTGCGTGTGGCTTTGATCGTCCCACAGGATGACATGGTAGCGAGGTTGCCGCTGCGGCTTTTCGCGCTTGTCGGTCTGCCGGCGACGGTCGGTGCGCTCGACGGGTTCGGCCACTGCAGTTTGCGCTTCTTCTCGCATCGCTCGACCTGCAATCTGTGGATCCTGGCGTTCTCAGCTCTGTGCACGCGGGAGGAAATCGGCACCCGCGCCCGGCTCTCGACGGATCAGCCGTTTCGCCGGCTGGCCCGAAACTGCCGACCGGGGCTTCGCGCAGCGGGCGGCTTTTGAAACCGGCTCGCATAACTATTATATTGCACGCCAATCGAAGCGCAAAGGATTTGCCCCCTCCGGCGGCCGGTTCGGCCGGATTGTCCGCAAGTCTGCCCCTGTAGCGCTGGCGGACAGAATTGGATTCTCGCCAGCGATCGATGGAAAAAACGGCACAGGCGACCTGCTTTTTTCACGGAAACCATGGATTCCATGAACGTTCTGGAAGACTATCTGGCCGCGCACCGCGACGATTTCGAGCAGCAATTGTTCGAACTCTTGCGCATTCCTAGCATCAGCGCCGACAGTTCGCGGCAACACGACGTCGGCCGGGCCGCCGATTGGGTGGCCTACCGGCTCGAGCAGCTGGGGCTGGAAACGCGCAGGATCGAAACGGCCGGACATCCGATCGTGTTTGCCCAGTCTGCCCCCGTGCCCGGGCGCCGAACCGTGCTGGTCTATGGGCATTACGACGTGCAGCCCCCCGATCCGCTCGATAAGTGGATCTCGCCGCCGTTCGAACCGACGGTGCGCGACGGCAACGTTTATGCCCGGGGCGCCACCGACGACAAGGGGCAGATGCTCACTCACGTGCTCAGCACGCAGGCCTGGCTCAAGGGCCCCGGCAAACTTCCGCTGCAGCTCAAATTCGTGATCGAAGGCGAAGAGGAGGTCGGCAGCCAGAATCTGGACAAGTTTCTGGCGGACCACCGCGACGCCCTGGCCTGCGACGTGGTGGTGATCAGCGACACGTCGCAATTCGCTCCCGGTCAGCCGGCCATCACCTACGGACTGCGGGGCATCGCCTACTACGAATTGCGGCTCACCGGCCCCCGGCAGGACCTGCACTCGGGCACGTTCGGCGGCGCCGTGGTCAATCCGGCCGGCGCTGTGCGCGATTCTGGCCGCCCTGCGCAACGAAAAAAACCAGGTCGCGATCGACGGCTTTTACGACGACGTCGAACCGCTCACGGCCGAGGAGCGGCGGCAATTCGCGGCGCTGCCGTTCGACGAGGCCAGGTTCATGGCCCAGATCGGCGTCGAGGCCTTGAACGGCGAGGCCGGCTTTTCCACGCTGGAGCGGCGCTGGGCGCGCCCCACGTTCGACATCAACGGCCTCTGGAGCGGCTACCAGGGCGAGGGGGCCAAAACGATCCTCCCGGCCCAGGCGGGCGCGAAGTTCAGCTTCCGGCTCGTGCCTCGGCAGGACCCGGCCAAGATCACCGCGGCGCTCGAGCGCCGGATCCAAGAGCTTTGCCCGGCCGGAATCCGCTCCGAGCTGATCGACATGCACGGCGCGCCCGGCGTGGTCGTGCCGCTGGACAGCCCCTATGTGGCCGCGGCCCAACGGGCGATCGAGCGCGGATTCGGCCGCCGGCCGGTGTTCATGCGTGAAGGCGGATCGATCCCGGTCGTGGCGACCTTTCACGATTTGCTGGGAGTCGATACGCTACTGTTGGGTTGGGGCCTGGACGACGACAACACGCACAGCCCCAACGAAAAATTCTCGTTGGCCGATTTCCAGCGCGGCATCCGCTCCAGCGCCTACCTGTGGGAAGAATTGGCCCGCACCACTCCGGACTGAGGAAAAGTCCCTCTCCCTTCGGGGAGAGGGTAGGGTGAGGGGCCGTTTTCGCGCTGCTCGTTGCGCGATTGCTCGCCAACCGCGCGTCGTTGACCAACCAACTGTGATCCCGCGAAACCCGGTAACCTGCCCATGCTCGACCGCCGCTTTGTGCTTGAGAACCCGGACCTCGTGCGCCGCAACTGCGCTGCGCAACTCGCCGGCCGACGTGGATCGATTCGTCACGCTCGAAACCCAGCGCAAGGCGAAACAGGCCGACCTGGAACGCTCGAATCGCGACGCCAACGAGCTGAGCAAATCGATCGGCAAGGCCAAGGATGCGGCCGAGCGCGACAAGCTCAAAGAGCAGGGCCGGCAGCTGCGCGAAGCGGCCGCCGCGCTCTCCGCCGAGATCGACAGCCTGACGAGCGAAGCCGATGCGATCCTGAAGTCGATTCCCAACCTGTCCCACCCCGACGCGCCCCGCGGCGCCGACGACACCGCAAACACCGAAGTCCGCCGCGGAAAGCACGCGCCGCCGACATTCGCCTTCAAGCCCCTCGACCACGTCGAATTGGGCGAAAAACTGGCGCTGTTCGATTTCGAAGGCGGGGCCAAGGTCGCCGGCCACGGCTTCTACTTCCTGAAGAACGACGCCGTGCTGCTGGAACTGGCCCTGGAACGCTACGCCCTCGACGTCCTGATGGCCGAGGGGTTCACGCCCACGATGACCCCCGACCTGGCCCGGAACGAAATCCTGCACGGAACGGGCTACATTCCCCGCGGACCGGAAACGCAGATCTACAGCATCGCCGACAGCGACCTGAGCCTGATCGCCACGGCCGAAATCACGCTCGGCGGCCTGCTGGCCGAGGAAGTGCTCGAAGCCGAGCAGCTGCCGATCAAGGTCTGCGGCATCAGCCACTGTTTCCGCACCGAGGCCGGCGCCGGCGGCCGGGCCTCGCGCGGGCTGTACCGCGTGCATCAATTTTCCAAGGTCGAGATGTTCGCCTTTACCCTGCCCGGCGAAAGCGACGCCATGCTCGAATATTTCCGCGACCTGGAATGCCGGATATTCGACGGCCTGGGCGTGGCCTACCGCGTGGTCGATACCGCCACCGGCGACCTGGGCGGGCCGGCCTATCGCAAATACGATCTCGAAGCCTGGATGCCCGGCCGCGGCCAGCAGGGCGAATACGGCGAAGTGACCAGCACGTCGAACTGCACCGACTACCAGTCCCGGCGATTACAGATCCGCTATCGCAACAAGGGAGAAAAGGGGACGTCGCTGGTTCACACGCTCAACGGCACCGCGATCGCCATCAGCCGGGCGATCATCGCCGTGCTGGAGAATTATCAGCAGGCCGACGGCTCGATCGTGGTGCCCGAGGTGCTGCGCCAATGGATGGGCAAGGACCGGATCGTGCCGCGCTAGACGCCGCGGGCCGCCGGGCCGTCAGCAATCGTCCTGACGTTCAGCGAATCGAGAACGACCGCTCGATCTTCGACTCGTTGCCTTGCCGGTCGCGCACCGAAACGGTCAGCGTGCCGGCCGGCAATTTGGCGATCGGCGTTCGCAGCGCCAGCTCCCAGCGCGAGCCGTCCAGCGGCGCGAACCGGCCCGCCAGGTTTTCCCCCGCCGGAATGCCATCGACTGGAAAATCGGCCGTCACCGTGAAGCTCTCCAAGTCGAGCCCGGTGCCGTAGTCGTGCATGCCGATCAGCAGTGCGGCCAGGGGCTCGGCGATTTCGCCTGCCGCCGGCGTCGCCAGGGTGAGCGTGGGGCGCCCTTCGTCGAGCATCCAGCCGTTGCCGCGGCGATTGGGCTGGGCGGGGTCGTAGTCCAGGTCGATGGGGCAACCCAGGTCGATCCAGCGCACGAGCGTGAGCTTGTCCTCGTCCCCTAGCGGCGGCACCTGGATACGGTTGCCCTGCGGGTCCTCGAACGTTCCGGCAATTGCTTCGGCCGGAGGCATTGCGCTGCCGGTAAAGTCCACGTCGCGCTGGAATCGCTTGCTGTGGTGGCACCACTCGAGCACGTTCTGCTCATCCTCGTAATCGAGCGCCGGGCTGGGGATGTCGTCGTTCGTGAAACCGTCGAGCCGCTCGCCGTAGATTTTCCAGACCAGCGGGCTGCGCCGCGACTGCAGCGCCCAGCAATATTGCACCAGGCGCGCGTAGCTGCGGGGCAAGCCCTGCCGCACGTGCACGTTCTCGGCCCAGGGGACCAGCCCGGCCTTTTTGATCGGCGTTTCGTCGTCCAGAGCCAGGTGGCCGGCCGGCTGTGCGCTCGCCCCGCTGTGGCAGGCGGTGCAGCTGCGCTGGAGGATCGGCTTGATGTCGCGATAGAACTCCACATCGGCCGACGCTTTGCCGGCCAGCCGCACGCCGGTCCGGTCGAGCTCGTCCCACTTCCGGCCCGAGCGGTCGTGGGCCTTGGCGGTGAAGAGAGGCGTCTCGCTGGTCAGGTCCCAAACGGCATACTCGGGCCGGGCGGCGGCGGTCAGTTCGAAGCGCGTGGGCTGCTGGCTGTGGGCGTGGCAGCCGCCGCAGTCGTTGCGGATCTCGCCCGGTCGCAGCTGGTGCCAGGTCTGCGCCATGTTCAGCACCATCCCGCGCCGGTCGAGCGTCTGAAACGTCCAGGCCACGTCGGCCGGAATCTTGGCCAGGAAGCTCGTGTCCGGGTTGCCGTCGGGATCCGTGGGCTGCGAATCCCCCGCGAACTTGCGCACCGGAAACTCGCCCAAAATGCGCAGCCGCTCCTCGGAATTGCTGACCAGGGCGTAATGCCTTTGTTTTTGATGGACGGCGTCGCTGACCGGCTCGAAGCGCCAGGATGCGGATGCCCCAAATGTCGTCGTTGCCGTACAAGCCTGCTTCGCCCCCTTGCTCGCCCCAATTGCTCGGGTGGCTGAAGCGCGAGACGCTCAGCTCGCGCCACATCGCGAGCCGGTCGTTCGGCCTGACGGACACGGCCGTAACGCTGCCGGCCGGCACGACGCCGCTGGGATAGCTCTCGCGCTTGTACAGGCTGGACGTGCCGACCAGTCCAAACGGCGTGCCGGCGGGCAGGTGGGGCGAAGCTTTTCCGTCGTTCGCGTGTTCAAGACGCGGCGGCTCCTCGATCCCGAAAATCCGCCGGTAGGGCACGAGCGCCCGGGGCCAAAGCTCCTGGAAGTGCGGATCGTTCTTGACCAGCCGCATCTTGGCCGGGTGATTGATCGCGCGGCCGGATTTCAGCAGGTAAATCCCGGCGTCGTAGACTTTCGTCGATTGATCCTGCGCCTCCCAGGGAAGCGACCAAACCAGCAGCAGATGATTGTCGGGCGCCGCGGCCGGATGGGTGACGTTGCCGGCGAACGTCCGGTTGTCGACGTTGCCCGCCGGATGGTTCGGGCGGACGTCGGCAAAGTTCGCAAACAAAGTCAGGCTGACCAGGCCGTGGGGTGCAAACTGCTTGAGCCCCGGCGCAAAGCTGGCGTAGCCCGCGGCCGGGCGCACGGGAAATCTCCAGAACGTGCCGAAGCCGTCGGTAGAGCCGGTTTGATAATACGATTCCACGACCAGGCTCTCGTCGGCCAGCTGAGCCTGAAAATGCACGGCCTGGCCGGGAGGCGAGCCGAGCGCGCTGGTCAACGGTTCCCAGTGCGTGCCGTCGGGATGAATAGCCCAGATACCCCAGCGCCTGTCGCTGCGCAGCCCTTGCGTTTCGAGCGAGCTGAACATCACCCGGCCGTCCTTAAGCACCACGGGATGCAGCGCGGCGCCCAGGTTCAGGTGGCCGATGTGCTCCACGTTGCGGCCGTCGTCGTCCATGACGAACAGTTGCAAGGCGGGCTCGGTTTCGTCGCGGACCCCGCGGTAGCCGTTGCGGTCGCTGACAAACACCAGCTTGCCGCCCGGCGCGGGGCAGGGGCCCAGGTTGTGCAAGCCGCGGCGATGCGATTCGGTGCCCGGCGGCACGGCCCCCGTGTTGGGCGTGCGCTCTTGGTGGGTCAACTGAACCACGCGGCGCGTGGGCACGTGGATCTTGTAGAGGTCGGCCCCTTCCCGGCTTTGCAAGTTGGTCATGCTGGCCGTGGCGCCGGTGTTCATGTGGTGATACTTGGCGAAGTAGACCCACTGGCCGTCGAACGACACCATCGGGTCGGCGATCGATTCGCGTTCGCCCACCTCGACCAGGCTCTCATCCTTGCCGTCAGGGTGCAGGATGCGGAGCTCGGCACCCGGGGCGTTGGTTTGATGCAGGCCGGCTTGCGTCAGGTGATTGATGTTGTAGTACGCGGCCGGATAGGGGCGCGGCACGCGTACATAGACGATCGGATAATCCAACCGGACCGAACTGTCCGTCTCGACGCCGGGGGGCAGATCGCGGCTCGAATCCCACGCCCGCAGCGGGGCCGGCTTCGTATCGTCCAGCTCAATGCCGTCCGGCTGCGCTTGGGCTGCCTGGCCGCCCGGCGCCGGCTGGGCCGATTCGGGCTCCTTGGCCGCGGCCCGGTCAGCCGCCAGGGCGGCGACGAGGCCAGTTCCGGCGGCCACCAGGAGCAGGCAGGCTGCCGCCGGGAGCGCCCGGTTTGCCAAGCGCGTCACATTTTTTATGCCGACCGAAAACGCGTGGAGCATAGGAATCACCCTTGTCGAGAGGACGATTGCCCCGCGGGCTGGCTATTTGCCCCCGGCGATCAGGATTCCACCACCGTAGCCGTGTTGATGGTCACCGGCTTGACCGGGCGGTCCTGCGCCGCGGTTTGCACGGCGCCGATCTTCTTCACCACGTCCAAACTGGCCGCGTCGGCCGTGCGGCCGAAGGCGGTGTACTGGCGATCCAGGTGCGGCACTTTCTCCAGGCAAATAAAGAATTGCGAACCGGCCGAATTGGGATCGCTGGTCCGGGCCATCGAGAGCACGCCGGGCTCATGCTTGGTGGCGTTGAACTCGGCCGGAATCGTGTAGCCCGGCCCGCCCGTGCCGCGTCCTTCCGGACAACCGCCCTGAATCATGAATCCGCTGATCACGCGGTGAAAGACCACCCCGTCGTAAAAGCCGATTTTCGCCAGGCCGATCAGGTTGCGGACGTGGCCGGGGGCCAGCTCGGGCAGCAAGTCGAGCGTGATCTTGCCCAGCGAAGTGTCCAGCACGAGCTGGTATTTCTTGTGCTTGAAATCCAGTTCTTTGACGGCTGCGTCGACCTCGGCTTTGCGGTTCTTGCTCATCGGATCCTCAGGATGTTGACTGGGCCCCGCGGGCGGACGGCCGGCCGGGCGATGCGCACCAACCTAGCAGAATTCAGCCCGCCCACAATAAGCCCAAATCGGCCGCCGGCAACGGTCGAAACAGGCGTGCGCCAGCGTGCGCCTGCGGCTCTGCGGCGGTCACGCACAAAGGGGGGCGCGTAACCCGCCGCGTACCCTGGGGGGTATAATCCAGAGCCCGTCGCCGCTCGCCGAAATGTCGGCGCGGGCGCGGCGGTTTCGAGCCACGACCGGTTACCAGCAGCCCAGGGAGGAATCTATGAAATCGCTCGATCTCGTTTGCAGCCGCCGGCACGTACTGGCGGCCCTGTCGCTGGGCGTGGCAAGCTCGTGGGCGGCGTGGCGCTTGGGCCGAAGAATTGTCGGTCACGCCCCGGCTGGAAGAGGGGCCGTTCTATCCGGACAAGATGCCGCTCGACACCGACAACGACCTGCTCGTCATCAACGATTCGATCACGCCCGCGGTCGGCGAAATCACGCTGCTATCCGGCCGCATTCTCAGCACGGCCGGCGAGCCCCTGCGGAATGCCTTCGTGGAAATCTGGCAGGTCGACCATCAGGGCGCCTATCTGCACTCGGGCTCCGACAACGGCGAAAACCGCGATCGCAATTTCCAGGGCTACGGCCGCTTCCTGACCGATGCCGAAGGGCGCTACTACTTCCGCACGATCAAGCCGGTCTCCTACCCGGGCCGTTGCCCGCACATCCATTTCGGCATCAGTCGCGGCGGCCGCCGGATCTACACCACGCAGATGTTCGTCAAGGGCCATCCCGACAACGAGCGCGACCATCTGTTTCGCGAGATTGGCAGCGCGGCCGAGCAGGACCGCGTGGCGATCGATTTCAAGCCGGTCGCCGCGTCGCGTCTGGGCGAGCTGGCGGCCAACTTCGACATCGTGCTCGGCGTCACCCCGTCCGACCCCGACGGCGACCAGCCGCACGGCGTCGGCAAGTCGGATCGGGCAACCCGCGGATTTCCCGGGGGCGGGCGCCCGGGCCGGCGTCCGGGCCCGCCCGATCGGCGCCCCTCGTAATTAATCCACTGCTGCCGAGCCTAAGGCAGCGGCCGGGCCCGGGGCAATGCGCGCGTCGCTTCGCAGAGCCGAACCGGAAGCCGTCGAGCGGCGGCAGATCGCGCGGCGCTCAGCTTTCTTCGTCGAACATGCCTTGCGGCAAGGCCTCGACGTTGCGCACGGCGATTCGCTCGATCGAATCCCAGTGCACGGCCGTCATCGTGAAGCTGCCGTCGCGCTCGGCAAAGGCGAACATGCCGTACGTTTCCTGCGACTGGCGGGGCGAGAACCACTCGGGCGCGATCACCTCGCCCCCTTTCAGGTACAGTTCGACGATGCCGCCGGTCCGCTTGTGCAGCCACAAGCGCTGAAAAACGCCGGCCATCGGGTTGCCCGTCTGCGGGCCACCCGCCGGTGAATCGGCCGTCAGGCTGGTGAAGTCGAAGGTGAACGGATCGGACTCGTAGGTTTGACCGTTGAAACCTTCGATTTCTGGCGCCTCGCTCGAAGTGTTCGGCAGCCTGCTCGACCGTTTCGTCCGCGGCCGCCGCGTCCTCGCCCAGCCCCAGCTCATCCTCGGAGGGCAGATCGTCCTCGGCTTCGTACTGCGGCACGAGGAACGTCGCTCCGCAGTGCGGACATTTGCCGGGGCGCCCTGCATGCTGGCCGGACAATTCAGCTTGTGGCCGTTGGGGCACAAAAAGACGATCCGCTCTTCGGCGCCCGGCTGTTGGGCGGTCTCGGTTTGCGGGGCGCCGGTGGATTCCGCGTCGGCCGATTCGCCGTCAGCTGCTGGATCGTCGGCATGGGGCGCGGCGTCGGAGTCGGCGGCCAACTCGGCCGGGTTGGGAATGGTCCCCGAGTCGGACGAGGCAATGAAGCGGCCCGATCCGGACGGCGAGTCGGCGAGCTCCGGCTCGCTCACGCCCGAGTCGGAAATGGGGGACTCCGATGGCGGAGCGTCGACGCTTTCCGGCTGCGGCACCCGAAACGTGGCTTTGCACTTGGGGCACTTGCCGGTCATGCCTGCCCGGTCATCGGGACAATTCAGACGGTGCCCGTTCGGACAGCGAAATTCGATGACCATGGTTTGAATTCGATTAGCAGAAGCGCGCCCGCGGACGGGGCACGGAAAAGGGCGTCGTCGGACACCGCGGCGCCACCCCCGCGATGCGCCTGACCGCGAATCGGGCGGCCAGGCGGCACCACTCATCAATCCTAAACCAACCGGGCACGCGAAACAACGAGGCCCGCAGCGGCTTGACTTGCCTATCTCGTGTGCCAAACTAGAATTTGACCCAGGCCGTCCGTTGCGTCACTTCTTGAGCTGTTCGATGCCGATTCCCGTACTCTGCCCGGGCTGCAAAATTCGCTTCAACGTCAGCGATAAGTTTGCCGGCAAGAAGGGGCCGTGTCCCAAGTGCAAGACGATCATCACGATCCCGGCCGCGCCCAAGGAAGAGATCAAAATCCACGCCCCGCAGGAATTTGCCGCGGGCGGCAAGGATAAATCGGGCCGGCCGGCGCTCAAGCCGATCGCCCGGCAGGAAGCCAAGCTCAATCTCAAGCTGGTCGGCGTCATCCTCGGCGCGAGTGCGGTCGTGCTGCTTGGCTGCCTGGCGCTGCGCGGCGTCGAGGACAAGACTCCGCTCGTCGCGGTCGGACTGGCGTTGATCTCGCCGCCTCTGGCCGTGGCCGGCTACTCGGTGCTGCGCGATCAGGAGCTGGGGGCTTACCGCGGTCGCGAGCTGTGGATCCGGGCGGCGATTTGCGGAGCCGTGTATGCCCTGCTCTGGGCGCTGTACATCCCGCTGCGGATCAGCGGCCTGGCGGGCGATCCCTATCAATGGCTGTTCGTGGCGCCCATCTTCATCGGCCTGGGAGCCGGTGCGTCGTTTTCGACTTTCGATCTGGACTTTGGCTCCGGCGCCCTGCACTACTGTTTCTTCTTGCTGGTGACGCTGCTCTTGCGCTCCGCCGTGGCCTGGCCGCCGGTTTGGACCTCGGCCGCCAGCTAGCGCGGCAGTCGCCGCCCTTCGCTTGCGGTTGCGGCCGGCGCCCTGAGGCGGTAGGTTGATCCGCGCCCCCGCCGGGCCGAGAAAACAGGAACGCCCGGGAGTCACGCAGGCTCTGGTCGACCGCCAAGGAAGCAGCCATGCCGACGATCTTTCCCTATCGAAACTTGCGCCGCGTGTATTGCGCGGGCCCGCTGTTCAATGCGGCCGAGCGGCGCGAGATGGTCGAGATCGCCGCGGTGCTTAGCGGGGCCGGGTTCGAGACCTTCGTGCCGCATGCCGACGGCATGGAGTTCGCCCTGGTCCGCCCCTGGCTGGTGGAACGCGGGTTCGACGCGGCCGCGGCGGGCGAGCTGCTGCATCGGGCCATTTTTGCCCTCGACACCTACCAGGTCGCGGTCGGCTGCGGGTCGCTGGTCTTTAACATGAACGGCCGCGTCCCCGACGAAGGCGCGGTGGCCGAAGCCACGATTGCCTGGATGCTTGACAAACCCGTGATTCTGTACAAGGAGGACGCCCGCAGCACGTTCGCCGGCCGCGACAATCCGCTGGTCGTCGGCCCGGCCGACTTCCGCACCGTCGACCTGCTGGAGCGGCTGCCCGAGGCCCTGGCCGAGCGCATCGCCGCCGCCGAGCTGGCGTCCGAGGCCGAGGTTGCCTGCTCGCGGCATTTGTCCGACACGGTCCGCTCGGGCGAGCGGTTATGGCAAGCGCTCGAGGCTTTGGGCTCGGACCGCAGCGTCGAGCCGGTGGCCGAGGCCGTGCTGGAATTGTTCGGTTCGGCGGCGGCGCGGGTCGCGGACGTTCAACTCGCCGGCCAGCGGTCATGAATGCCATTCGCGACATTCCGGAAGTCGCGGCCCTGGACGGACAGGGCGGCTTGATGCGGATTCCGCCCGAGCTGGACGTGCCGCTAACGCCGCGCGTCCGGGCGCTCGTGGACGCGGCCGAGTTCCGCCGGCTGGCCCGGATCAGCCAGTTGGGGCTCGTGGCCCTCGTGTACCCGGCGGCGCATCACACGCGCTTCGAGCACTCGATGGGCGTGTACCGGCTGGCCCTGCTGTGCCTGCGGCATCTGAGCCACGACGAGCGATTCGCCGCGGCGGTCGTGCCGGCCGACGCCGAGCTGCTGATCGTGTCGGCCTTGCTGCACGACCTGGGGCACTGGCCGTTTTGCCATCCGATCGAAGACATGCGCCTGCCCGGCGTTCCCACGCACGAGCTGTTTGCCAACAGCTTCCTGCTCGAAGGGGACATTGCCGACGCGCTGCGCGACGAGTGGCAGATCAATCCGCGCGACGTGGTCGACCTGCTCTCGAACAAGCCCCGGCGGACCGCTTCGCGCATTTTGACCAGCATCCTTTCCGGTCCGATCGACATCGACAAGATGGACTATCTGGCCCGCGACAGCCTGCATGCCGGCGTGCCCTACGGTCGCAACTTCGACCAGAACCGTTTGATCGGCAGCCTGTGCCTGAACGCGGCCGGCGACGCGCTGGCGATCACCGAAAAAGGCAAGACCGCGGCCGAAATGATGGTCTTCGCCCGCTACGTGATGTTCAGCGAAGTCTACTGGCATCATGGCGTGCGCGCGGCCACCGCGATGCTGCAGCGGGCCTTCTACTTGCTGCACGGCACGCTCGAACTCGACAGCCTGTTGCGTCTGACCGAAGGCGAGTTGATCCAGGCCCTGGAGCGGGCCGCCGGCGTGAGTCCGGCCCGGGAGCTGTTGGCCGGGTTGTTCGGGCCGACACGCGACTTGTACAAGCGGGTGGCCCAGTACAGCTACTTCGAGGACCGGCCGCTCTACGAACGGCTGGCCCGGCGGCCGTATCCCTGGCTGGCCGCCTGCGCCGGGCAGTTTGCCACGCTGGCCAGCACGGCGCTGGGCCGGATCGTGGCGCCGCACGAGGTGCTGTTCGACGCGCCGCCCGTCCAGCGCGAAGTCGAATTCAACATCGACGTGATGTCGCTCAAGGACGGCCGCTACCGCCCGCTGGGCGAAGTCTCGCCCGTGGTGCAAACGCTGGCCCGGCGGCAGTTCGACGACTACGTCAAGCGCGTCCGCATCTTTGCCGCGCCGCGCGTCGCCGCCGATCTGCGAGCGCTGGCCGACTTGCCGGCCTTGGTCGGCGCGGCGATCGACCGGACGGAGTAGCGGGTCACGCGACATGTTGTCTGCGCGCGGAGCTTTCGCCGGTCGGATTATTTTCCCGGCTAGTCGAGATTCGGCTCCTCAGGCGGCGGCTCGTCGTCGACCGGCTTTTCGGGCTGTTTTTTGATTTGTTGCATCGACGCGCGATCGGCCTCGGCCAGGTCGGGCCGGCCAAGATGCTCGTAGGCAGTCGCCCGGCCGGCATAGGCTTCCCGCGCCTCCGGCTCTTGCACGATAGCGTCCGTGAAGTCGCGCATCGCGGCGTTCCAATCGTCGATCGCCGCGTACGCCAGGCCGCGCCAATAGCGATTCTCCGGCCAAGTGGGCCGCAGCCCCAAGGTGGTGGTGTAATCTTCGATCGCCCCCAGAGGTTGGCCAATGCGAAGCCACGCGCTCCCACGGAGCGAATACGCTTCGACGAATTTTGGATCCAGGGCGATCGCCCGAGTGGCGTCCTGGATTGCTGCCCACGAGTCGCCGTGCTCGTGGTGGAAGCCGGCCCGATAGTTCCAGCAAATGGCGTTCTCCGGTTCCAGCTCGATCGCAGCGGTAAAATCCCGCTCGGCCTCGGCCAGCAGGCCGCGCTCCTCCAACAGTTCCCCCCGCAACAAGAAAAACCAAACATACGACGGGTCGATCTCGATCCCCCGGGAGAATGCCGCATGCGCCACGGCAAAATCGTGCGGGTCGGCGGTGCGCGCGGCCCGCGCCGACCAACTGCGTGCCGAATGGTACAGCTGGGCGGCTTTGGACAATTCGTCGAAACGCTGCGAGTGGATTTGAATCTTGGGATCGGGCGGCAGGTTCGCATCGAGCGTCGCCATGTCGAGCGGGACACCGTCCGCAAAAATGGCCCGGAGCACCGGATGCCTGGTCAGCCGCCCGAGCCCGGCCGCGCTCAGACGCGTCCCGGATAAGTCCACGACTTCGAGCGACTCGAGCGCCAAGAGGCGCTCGATCGCGTCGTCATCGACTCCCGTTCGGGCGAGCGACAGTCCCCGGATCGGTCCGAGATCGCCGATTGCCTGCGCCCCCTCTTTGTCGAGCGCTGTGCCTGCCAGATTGATCGACCGCAGGCTTGGAATCGTCCCCACCGACTCCAGCAGCGGTGACTGCGGCACCAGCAGCTCGCAGTTGTCAAAGCCCAGAAAGGTCAAATGCGGCAGATCCGCGAGTGGCTCGGCGGACGCGAAGCGGATCTTGGAATCTTGAATCGTGATGCCTTCCAGGTCGGGTGAACGGCCGAATTTCGCCAGGGCCTGAATGATTGCTTCGTCGACGGTGCCGCCCGTCAAACTCAAAAATCCAATGCCGGGAAGCGCCTCGATCGCGGCCTCGTGGTCCAGGAAATCGTCGCTGGGCAGTTCCAGTCCTTGGACCACATGGTAGCGAACATGCCTGAGCGGCGGCGGATAATTGAAGAACGGATGATCCGAGCCCAGATAGACTTTCCAGCCCTGCTCGTTGGCCAGGGCGATCACCCGCGCGTCGGCCCGGCTCAGCAGCCAGTATTCGGCGTAGAGCTCCGCCGCCAACCACGCCACCGACGTCACGACCAGCAGAATCACGAACTGCGCCGCGCCGATCGCGCGGTCCACCCAAGGGCGGTGCGCGCCACGATACCAGCAGTAGGCGGCCCATGCGCCGCAGGCCAGCCCGCCGATCAGCGGACAGAATGCCGCGTTCTCCGACACGGCAGGCGAGTTCAGGGCCACGCCGATGCGGCTCACCACCCAACCGATCAGGCTGGCCGCGAGGAACCAGGCGAGCAGGGGATGAAGTTGCCGGCGTTCCATTCCGGCCATCTTATCGCCGGCGCGCGTAACCGCCACGAATCGCGGCCGATCGACCGCCGCGCGCATTAATGGCTCGTTTCGCCGCGCGCAGGATGCCGGCCTGATGCCCCGAATTGGCCGCGTGCGCGGCGCCGGTGCCGTTGGCGTCGGTGGACAAGCGCTCCGGCGGGCCGATGCCCGAGCGCAATTGCAACATTTCGGCCTGCACGCGCCAGGGCTGCTGGCCCGGTTGGGGCGTGATCCGTTCGTAGGTCCCGTCGGAGCGGAGCAGACGGGCCCGGACGTTGTCGCGCAGATAAGCGGGAATGATCTCCTGCAGGATCCGGTCGCGCGGCTCGGAGGCCTCGACCGGAAACATCACCTCCACGCGGCGATGAAAATTGCGCGGCATCCAATCGGCGCTCGACAGGAAAACCTTGGCCTCTTCGTCGGGGCTGAAGACGTAGATGCGGCTGTGCTCCAGGAACCGGTCGACGATGCTCGTGACGCGAATGTTCTCCGAAATGCCGGGCAGTCCCGGCCGCAGGCAGCAGATGCCGCGGACGATCAGCTCGATGGGCACTCCGGCCTGGCTGGCCCGGTAGAGCGATTCGATCACCCGAAAATCCACCAGGGCGTTGAGCTTGGCAAAGATCCGGGACTTCCGCCCGCTCTTGGCCCGTTCGATTTGTTCTTCGATCAGTTCGAGCGTGCGGCGCTGCAGATCCTCGGGCGCCACGACCAGCTTCCGCCAGTGGTGCCCCTGCGAATAGCCGGTCAGCAGATTGAACAGCGCGGAGGCGTCTTCGGCGATGTCTTCCTGGGCGGTGAACAGCCCCAGGTCGGTGTAGGCCAGGGCCGTGGTCGGGTTGTAGTTGCCCGTGCCCAAGTGGACGTAGCGCCGCAGCGTGTCGCCGTCCTGCCGCACGACCAGCGAGACCTTGCAATGGGTCTTGAGATCGAGAAAGCCGAACACGACGTGCACGCCCGAGCGCTCCATTTGCCGGGCCCAGGTGACGTTGCGTTCTTCGTCGAAGCGGGCTTTGAGCTCGACCAGCGCCGTCACGTTCTTGCCGTTTTCGGCCGCTTTCATCAGCGCCCGGGTGATGGGCGAGTCGCCGCTCGTGCGATAGAGCGTCTGCTTGATGGCCAGCACTTTGGGATCGGCCGCGGCCGTGTTGATGAAATCGACCACCGGGTCGAAAGCGTCGAACGGATGATGCAGCAGGATATCGCGGCGGGCGATGGCGCTGAACAATTCGTCGCCGCGACGCCAGCGGATGCCGCGCGGCGGCTGGGGCGTGAACGCCGGCGGCCGCAGGAAATCGCGATTCGGCACCTGGACTAGCTCCATCAGCGCGGTCAAGTCGAGCGGGCCGGGAATGTGGTAGACCTCGTCGTACGAGTCGCCGTCCTTCTTGCTCGGCACCCGCAGGCCTTCTTCGTCGATGATCCGATCGACCAGCTCGGCATGGGCGCCCTTCGCCACCTCCAGCCGCACCGCTTCGCCGCGCTGCCGCGTCTTGAGCCGTTCTTCGATCAGCCGCAGCATGTCGTCCGACTCTTGCTCCAAAAGCTCGATGTCGCTGTCCCGGGTGATCCGGAAAGTGGTCCAATGGAGCACGTCGAAGCCGCCGAACAACTCCGGCAGCCGCGCGGCCACGGCCTGTTCGAGCAGGATGAAATCCAGCCCCTCGTCGCGCCCCACTTCGACAAACCGCGGCAGCACCTGCGGCAGCTGGACCACGGCAAACAGTTGCTTCGGCCCCAGCCCGCTGTGCCGCTGCAGCATGGCCCCCAGATACAATTGCCGGTTGTGGAAGTGCGGCGTCGGATGGCTGGGATCGATCGCCATCGGCGTGAGAATCGGGTACGCCCGCTCGTGGAAGAACCGCTCCAGCTGTTCCCGCTGCGCCGGGCTGAGCTGGTCGTTGCCGACCAGCCGGATCCCCTGGCTGTGCAGTTGCGGCAGCACCGACTCGTTCCAGCATTGATACTGACTGGCCACCAGTTCCTGCGTGCGGCCGCCGATCCGCTGCAATTGCGTGGCGGTGCGCAAGCCGTCGGGCGTGTAGTCCTGCGGGGCGCCGTTGCCAAAGGCCTGCTCGCGCAAGCCCGCCACGCGAACCATGAAGAACTCGTCCAGGTTCGAGCTGAAGATCGACAGGAACTTCACCCGCTCCAGCAGCGGATTGGCCGTGTCCTGTGCTTCTTCCAGCACGCGGCGGTTGAACTCCAACCAGGCCAGCTCGCGGTTGATGAAGTGCTCGGCCTGAAAGCTATGTTCGACCACGGCGTGGGCTTTCTGTTGCGGGGCGGTTGGCCAGTAATTTCGCGGCCAGGATGCTCGTCGATCGTCGGCCGCCCGGCCCTATCTTATGCCATCCCTCGGCGGCCGAAAAGGCAAGGACCGCGCGGGCGCCGCTATTCGACCGGCCAATCGCAAGGCTATACTCGGCCTGCCGGCGGGCAATCGCGCCGCTGCTGGCCGCGGGCGCAAGGATTCTGGAAAATGCGCGGATCCCGGGAACCCCGCGTTCAAGCTGCCCGTCCGTGGCGCCGGCGTTCAAACAAAACTTGAATAATTGGGGCATCGAAGGGCTGCATGGCTTCTGCCGAATCCTGGCGCAGTTTGTATCCCTTCGAGTCGCATGAACTGCGGCTCGATGGGCTGCGCTATCATTACCTCGACGAAGGGCAGGGGGACGTGCTGCTGTTGGTGCACGGCAACCCCACCTGGTCGTTTTACTGGCGCGAGCTGATCTCGCGCTGGCGCACCACGTTCCGCGTGATTGCCGTCGACCACATCGGCTGCGGGTTGAGCGACAAGCCGGCCCGCTATCCGTATCGCCTTGCCCAGCACGTGCAGAACCTTTCCTACCTGGTGCGCGAGTTGAACCTGGGAGGCGTGACGCTGGTGGCCCACGATTGGGGCGGTGCGATTGGCGCGGGCGCGGCACTGGCCGAGCCCGACCGCTTCGTCCGCTTCGTGCTGATGAACACGGCAGCGTTTCGTTCGACCGCGATTCCGCTGCGGATTCGCGTTTGCCGGACCCCGCTGCTGGGTCCGCTGGCGGTGCAAGGCTGCAACGCCTTTGCCCGGGCCGCGCTGCGCATGGCCGTGGCGCACCCCGAACGGATGACGCCGGCCGTACGGGCCGGGCTGCTCGCGCCGTACGACTCCTGGTCCCACCGTCGGGCCATACAGCGCTTCGTCGAGGACATCCCGCTGGGCCAGCGCGACGCGAGCTACGAGACCCTGCGGGCGATCGAAGCGCGGCTGCCGCAGTTGGCGGCGCGTCCCTGGCAATTCATCTGGGGCATGCGAGACTGGTGCTTCACGCCGGCGTTTCTCGATCGGTTTCTGGAATTCTTTCCCCAGGCCGACGTTCACCGCCTGGCCGATGCCGGCCATTACGTCGTCGAGGATGCCTACGAGCGGATCGGGCCTTTGGTGGAACAGTTCCTGGCCGCGCATCCGCTGCGGCCGATGGGCGCTGCCGGCGCAAGGTGACCGATGCCTCAAGTTCCCGGTGCAAATGAGGTCGCGGGGCAGCCCGCCGCCGGCTGGACGATCGGCCAATGCGCGGCGTTGGCCTGCTTGCTCGAGGCCACGGCCCCCAAGCCCGGCAACGTGCACCGCGGCGCCGACTTCGAGGACGTGACCTATCCGGAATTCATCGCCAGCGGCATCGCCATCGCGCCGGTCCTGGAGCGCGCGAGCGCGGTGCCGCTCGGCGCGACCGTGCTGGCGGCCGTGCAGGCGTCCAGGCAAGTTTCGGCCACCAACACGCACCTGGGCACGATCCTGCTGCTGGCGCCGCTGGCCGCCGTGCCGCGTGGCGAGCCATTAACCGCCGGCGTGCGCCGAGTACTCGGGGGCCTGTCGTCGCAGGATGCGGGCGACATGTACGCGGCGATCCGTCTGGCCCGGCCGGGCGGCCTGGGGCAAGTTGCCGAGGCGGATGTAAACTCTGCGGCGGCGCCCGAGGATTTGCTGGCGGCGATGCGCCTGGCCGCCGAGCGCGACCTGGTCGCCCGGCAGTACGCCGAAAATTTTCGCCAGGTGTTCGAGTGCGTCGTCCCTTGGCTCAGCCAGGCGTTCGCCGAGCTGGGCAACCTGGATGCCGCGATCGTGCATGTTCAACTGCGCCTGATGAGCGCCTTTCCCGACAGCCTGATCGCCCGCAAGTGCTCAGCCGACACGCTCGCCCGCAGCGCGGCCTGGGCCGGCCATATTCTGGACGCCGGACCGCCCGAGAGCGAAGCCTACCAGCAGCAGCTGGCCGATTTCGATTTCTGGCTTCGTTCGGACGGCCACCGGCGGAACCCGGGCACGACCGCCGACCTGATCGCCGCGGGCCTGTTCTGTGTCTTGCGGGACGGCCAGCTCCGCCCGCCGCTCTTCGCCCCGGCTGGTGGGACGGCCTTCTTGAACAAGGGAGAATGAGTCGGCTAGGACGACTGGGCCTGGCTTGAGTCGGCGCCGATTCTGGGAACGCCGATGAACGCCGATGAAAAGGGCTGCGCGCGGATGACGCGCGATGGAGAGAAATTGAGTTTTGGGGCTTGCGCGTGTTGAAGCCGAATGATTCACCGCAGAGGACGCGGAGGGTCGCAGGGCAGAATCGGTTTCCCGCCTGTCTTTCCGTTCTCCCCCTCTGCGTTTCTCCGCGTTCTCTGCGGTAAGTCTTCCGGTCGCTGCATCGTGCCCGGCGCAGCCAACGAGTCTCCCGTCCGCATTTGTTCGACAGTTGCCGCCTTGGCATAATGAATGGCGGCCGGTTCTCCCGCCGGACGGCACTCGGATCGGCTCCCCTCCTCTTCCCAAAAACCTTGATCCGCGCTCATCTGCGTCCATCGGCGTTCATCTGCGTTTTCGTATGGACGCCGCTTCCGCCCCGTCGCGGCCGTCCTGGTTTGTTTGCCCGTGCGGGCGTGGCCATAATGGATTAGCCCCGTTCGAAGTGGTCCCGGCCCATCGTTCGCACCGAAAAGATTTCCAGTGACCGAGCGCTATCACGTCCGGATCGACAAAGAATACCTCGTATTCAGCGCGGGGCACTTCATCACGTTTGCCGGCGACGTGTGCGAGCGATTGCACGGCCACAATTACCGCGTCGCGGTCGAAGTCGGCGGCCCGCTGGACGACAACCATTACGTCGTCGATTTCATCCTGCTGCGTGACACGCTGCGGGGCATTGTCGACCAACTGGATCATTACATGCTGCTGCCGACTGAGCATCCGCTAATCCGGGTCGTGGCGGACGAGCGCGAAGTGGAAGCCACGTTTCGCGAGCGGCGCTGGGTCTTTCCCCGCGGCGACTGCGTGCTCCTGCCGGTGGCCAACACCACGGCCGAAATGCTGGCCCGCTGGATCGGCCAGCGGCTCATCGAGCGCCTGGCCGCCCGGGGCGCCGCCCGGCCCGAACGGGTTTTGGTCGAAGTCGATGAGTGTTTCGGCCAGTCGGGCGTGTGGCAAATGGCCGAGTGATGCCGCACGGTCGGTGCGTCCGCGCGGGTGCCGCCTCGGCCTCGTCTGCTGCCTTACGGTTCTTGCTCCTGCCCGTTCGCTTCCGCCTCCTCCTCCCGGGACCGGTTCGGCACCCTGACTTCACAGTTCGGCAGAATCTGCTGCAGCCGGTGCGCGCTGTCGGGAGTCGCCCGCGTCCCGCGCAAATCCAAGTACTCCAGGCTGGTCAATCGCGACAGCTGCAATAGCTCGGCGTCGCTCACCAACCCATCGATCGCGAGCGAAATCAGCCCGGTGGGCAGCCGATCGAGCCACGCCGCGTCGCCCGTAGTGTCCACATAAGCCAGTCGCAGTGTCTTGAGCTGGGTCATGTTCGACAGCCGCGGGATGGGCTGGACGTCGAATCGAGATAAAAGAATATCGAGCGCTTCCAGCTTGGGCAGCGCTTGGAGGGTTTGCCAACCGGCGGCAGTCGGCCGCAGATTGTGCAAGTGCAAGGTCTTCAGGCGGCGCATCCCGGCCAGAAAATCGAGGTCGGTTTCGATCTCGCGCCCGTTGCCGAGGTACAGCGTCTCCAGTCGCGACAGATTCGCCAGCGCCGCCAGCCCGTCCGCGCTGAGGACGGCATCATGGTGCACGAATAACTCCTGCAACCGCGGCAGCTCCGAAACGAGCCTCAGTCCGCCATCTCGCAGGGCCCCGCGCACGTGTAATTGCGTGCGATCGTAAACGTACACGTGCATCAGCCACTGGGGCTTCCAGTACCAGGGATTGCCCCCCGGCCGGCTTACGCCCGGGCTCCACTGGGATCGGTGGCCGATCGACAGCTCCAGCCCCACGTCGCAGTCGCACGACTCGCGGATGGCCGCCACCGTCTCGTCTTCCCGGTGCTGCTGTCCGGTCTTGGCCGCAATCCAGCCGCACGAGATCGCCGCGGCCGTAACCGCAGCGAGCAGGGCCCGCAGGCTAAACCGCTTCAGGCGAAATTTGGGCAGAGGCAGTTTCATCGGAGCCAGCGGCGGGGCGGTGCGTGCCTCCAGTTTAGCCAAGCAGCGAGGGGGCGGCGAGAAAGCAGCCGCCGACGGCCGCTGGTTGCCCGCGCGGTTGCGGCCAGATTAAGATGGCGGCTCCAGACACCCCCGCACTCCAAACATCGAGGAACCCCGCCCATGATTCGCCCGCTTCTGCGCCCCGCCTGCCTGCTGTTCGTCTTATCGCTGGCCGGAACCTTGGCCGCCGACGATTGGAAGCCGCTGTTCAACGGCAAGGACCTGACCGGCTGGCAGCCCGAGGGAGGCTCCAAGGACTCCTGGCACGTCGAAGACGACATGCTTTATTGCAGTGGGGGGGGCGGCGGCTGGCTCTCGACGGACAAGGAGTACGCTAATTTCGAGCTGGAGCTCGAATTCCGCCTGCCGGCGCACGGCAATAGCGGCGTCTTTCTACGGGCGCCCAAAGAAGGCGACGGGGCCTACACGGGCATGGAAATCCAGGTGCTCGACGACGAAGGCCACCCCGGCATCCAGCCCTGGCAGCATTGCGGCAGCATTTATGGCGTGGTGGCGGCCAAACCCGGGGCAGTGAAGAAGCCCGGCGAGTGGCAGAAGTATCACATCCTCTGCAACGGCCGCCACGTGAAGGTCACGCTGAACGACATGGTCATCGTCGATGCGAATCTTGACGAGCACAAGGACAAGTACGACTCGCACCCCGGCTTGAAGCGCACCGCCGGTTTCATCGGCCTGCAGAATCACGGCACCCGGCTCGATTACCGCAACATCCGCATCAAAGTGCTCGAGTAAGCGGCGGCGCGAAATTTGCTCCGCCTTGCTCCTTGATCACGCTGGTGATCGAGGGGGCGAAAACGGTTGCTGATGCGACGGGAGGGGGGCGATGTGTAGCCCAGGAAGGATATTCGGCGTCTGGTTGTGCCTGGCCGGCGCTACGCTGGATAGCGCTGCCCTGGCCCAGCATCCGCAGATTCGCCTCCGACCGGCGCGCCCAGTCGAGCCGGGCGGCGCCATCACCCAGGCCGATCCCGACCGGGTGGCCGAGCTGCTCGTCGAACTGACCAATGCCCTGCGGCGCCAGGAGGGGGTGCGGCCGCTGGCGACCGACGCGGCGCTAGCCAAGGCCGCCACGGATTTCGCCGGCTTCATGGCCAGCGAGAACAAGTACGGCCACACGGCCGACGGCCACAAGCCGGCCGATCGCATCGTCGAGGCCGGGTACGACTACTGTCTGGCGGAGGAAAACATCGCCTGGCTCTACCAGGCCGCCGGCTTCACCAGCGAAGAGCTGGCCCGGCAATTGTTCGCCGATTGGCGGGACAGCCCCGACCATCGGCAGAACCTGGTCAATCCGTACCTCGGCCAGATCGGCACAGGCGTCGCCCGCAGCGCAAAGACGGGGCGCTACTACGCCGTGCAAGATTTCGGGCGGCCCAAGTCGGAGCAGATCGTCTTCGAGGTGGGCAACGCTTCCGACGTGCGGTTGGCCTACGAGATTGACGGCCAGCCGTTCACGCTCGAGCCGCGCTTTCGCCGCATTCACAAGCGCCCCATTCCGCCGGAGCTGGAAATCGCCGGCTACGATGACAGCGGCGAAAAAACGATCTCGCTGCACCCGGCCACGGGGGACCGTTTGATTGCCCGGCGCACGGCCGACCAGCGCGTCGCCGTGCAAATCCATAGGGGCAATCCGCCCTCCGAGGGCGCCCACGCCGGGGCCGAGCAGGCAGCGGCGTCGGGCCGGTGACCGCGGCGCGGCGGCCGAGCCTGGCCTCGCCTGGCACGAATTGTGCACGTTCTCCACGTGCAACGGGGCTGCGAGGCCCCGGCTCTTTTCCGTCTGCGAGGTGTGCCATGATTCGCAAACTCAAGTCCGGCGAGTATCGGCTGTATTCGCGCAAGCTCGATCCCCGCACCCACCGGCGCCGCAACCTGGGCACGTTCGACACCCGGGCCGCCGCCGAACAGCACGAGCGCGAAGTGCAATATTTCAAGCGGCATTCCTGAACGATCTGGGTGCAGGCGGGACGGCCCAATGCCGTAGGGTGGTGCTCCGGCGGTCAATCCGGCTGGCGGCCGGGCGCCCCGCAGGGGACTTCGACACCCTGGGTGGCAATTGCTACGATAAGGCAATTCGTGCCGCCAAACGATGGAATGAACCCGCATGCCGGAAACAGAGATTGCCGAGGGGCGCCGCCGGGCTGTCATCGAAGGGGTTGAGCCGCAGCTGGATTGCGGCCGATTTCCTCTCAAACGTATCCAGGGTGAAGAGCTGACGATTTGGGCCGATGTGTTCGGCGACGGGCACGATGCCATCAGCTGCGCCTTGATCTACCAGCCGCCCCAGCCCGCCGGCGCGCCCCGCGCCGTGGCAACGCGCGCCGATGCGATTCTTGAACAACGATCGCTGGGAAGCAACATTGCGGCTGGCCGAAATCGGCCTGTACCGCTACACGATCGAAGCCTGGGTCGATCACTTCATCTCCTGGCATCGCGATCTGAAAAAACGGGTCGAGGCCGGCCAGGAAGTCGGCGTCGATTTGCGGATCGGCGCCCAGCTGGTCGATGCGGCGGCCGGGCGCGCGACTGGCGCCGATCGAGGTGTTCTGATCGACTGGGCCCAGCGCCTGCGCGCGCCAGCGCCGGCGGCGCCTGGAAATTGGACGAGGTCGACCTGCTGGCCGCCGTCATGGAGCGCTGGCCCGACTTGCGCTGGGCCACGCGCTACGAGCCCGAGCTGACGATCGTCGTCGATCGGCCCCGGGCGCAGTTCAGCTCGTGGTACGAGTTGTTTCCGCGCTCGACCGGCAAGGCCGGGCGGCACGGCACGTTCGACGACCTCATAGCCCGATTGCCCTATGTGGCCGAGTTGGGCTTCGACGTGCTCTACTTGCCGCCGATTCATCCCGTGGGCAGCAAGTTTCGCAAAGGCCGCAACAACGCGGTGACCGCCAACCCCGGCGAGCCGGGCAGTCCCTGGGCGATCGGCGCGGCGCAGGGCGGACATACGGCGATTTTGCCCGAGCTGGGCACGCTGGCCGATTTCGAGCGCTTGATTCGCGCGGCGGCCGGGCATGCGATGGAGATCGCGCTGGACATCGCCTTTCAATGTTCGCCCGACCATCCCTATGTCACCGAGCATCCCGAGTGGTTCAAGCATCGGCCCGACGGCACGATTCAATACGCCGAGAATCCGCCCAAAAAGTACCAGGACATTTATCCGTTCGATTTCGAGTCGAGCGATTGGCGCGCATTGTGGGAAGAGTTGAAGAACGTGTTTCTGTTCTGGGCCGAACGCGGCGTGCGGATCTTCCGGGTCGACAATCCGCATACCAAGGCGTTTGGATTCTGGCAGTGGGCCATTCCCGCGATCAAAGCGCAATATCCCGACGCGCTCTTCCTGTCCGAGGCGTTTACCCGACCCAAACTGATGTATCGGCTGGCCAAGCTGGGCTTCAGCCAGTCGTACACGTATTTCACCTGGCGTTACGGCAAGCAGGAGTTCATCGACTACCTGACCGAGCTGACGCAGACCAGCGTGCGCGAGTATTTCCGGCCCAATCTCTGGCCCAATACGCCCGACATCCTGCCCGAGCATCTGCAGCGCGGCGGTCGGGCGGCGTTCCAGGCCCGGCTGGTGCTGGCGGCCACGCTGAGCTCGAACTACGGCATTTACGGGCCGGCGTTCGAGCTGATGGAGCACGACCCGCGCGAGCCGGGGAGCGAAGAGTACCTGAACTCCGAAAAATACGAGATCCGCGACTGGGATCTCGACCGGCCCGACAGCTTGCGCGGGCTGGTGGCCAAGGTAAATCGCGCACGGCAGGAAAATCGGGCCTTGCAGTCGAACTCCAGCCTGCGGTTTCATCCGGCTTCCAACGACCAGCTGCTCTGCTACACCAAGCGCAATCCCGAAGCCGGCAACCTGATCCTGGCCGTCGTCAACCTTGATTTCTACCAGACCCAAAACGGCTGGATCGTGTTGCCGCTGGGAGAGCTGGGCATTGCCGGCAGCCGCCCGTATCGCGTGCACGATTTGCTCACCGGGGCGACGTTCGATTGGCAGGGGGAACGCAATTACGTGGAGCTGAATCCGCAGCGGACGCCGGCCCACTTGTTCCGCGTGGAGCAGTAGCCGCAGGCCGTCCGCCGGTGCGAACGCCAGTAAAGCCAGACCGATTTTTGGCGAAAGACTACCGAAGCAAAATGTAGGAGGCGACTCCGATCGCCGACACGCAGCCCGGCACCTCTGGCAATCGGCGAACGGAGTCGCCTCCTACAATCGACGGAGATATCTCGAAGGGCCTTTGATCGGTGTCACGCCCGCGGCCGGCTGCCCGTTGCCGCGACGGGCGAACGGATTCGCCTTCTACAATCGTTCGATCCGGAAATCGCAGATGTCCGAAGCGCTACAACTTGCCGCCGCCAACGTCCAGGTAGTCACCGAGCCCGCGGTCCGCTCCGCGCTCGAGCGGACGCTGGCCAGGTGGATCGTCGGGCGTCGCTGGTTCGGCAGCAAGGCACGCTCCATGGCCTCGCTGGCCATCGGCGACGTCGTGCCGCTGGATGAGTGCCACGCGCTCGTGTTGGTCGAAATCGCCTACCAGCAAGGCGATCCGGAAGAATATCTGCTGCCTCTGGGCCTGGCGATTGGCGAAGCCACCGGCGCGATCGAGGCCGACCGGCCCGGCTCGGTGATTTGCCAGGTGCGGTTCTCGGCGGACGACCGGTCCGGAATCTTGTACGACGCGATTGCCGACGCGCAAGTGGCCGGCGCGTGGCTGAAACTGATCGCCGACGAGCGCGAGTTGGCCGGCCGGCAGGGCAGCCTCGTCTGCCGGCGCACCGCGCACTTTGCCGCGCTGCGTGGGCCAGCCGACCTGCCGCTCCAGAGCTCGCTGCTGGCGGGCGAACAGAGCAACAGCTCGGTGCTCTACGGCCAGCGGCTGATTCTCAAGCTCTTCCGCCGGCCGGAACGGGGCATCAACCCCGACGTCGAGGTGACCGGCTATTTGACCGAGCGCACCGGTTTTCGGCACGTGCCGATCGTGGCCGGCACGGTCGAATACCGTCGCGCGGGCCAATCGCCCCGCTCGCTGGCGGTGTTGCAGGGCTACGTCGCCAATCGCGGCGTGGCCTGGGAGCACACGCTCGACGCCCTACGCGAGTTTTTCCAGCGCGTGTTGGCATTGCCAGCCAGCGCCGCGGCCGACCCGGCGTTGCGCGCACCCGGCACACTCGTCGAGCGGGCGGCCCGGGGTGTGCCGGCTGCTGCGCGCGAGGCGATTGGCCCATTTCTGGGCGAGGCCGAATTGCTCGGCCGGCGCACGGGGGAGCTGCACCTGGCGTTGGCCGGTCCGACGGACGAGAGCGATTTTGCTCCCGAGCCGCTGGGCCCCGCATTCCAGCGCGAGCTGCTCGCTTCGGCCGGCACGCTGACCCGGCGGACGTTCGAAATGCTCCGCGCGGCGCTCGCGCGGCTGCCGGCGGAAGTTCGGCCGCGCGCTCAGCGCCTGCTCGATTCCGAGGCGGCGATCCTTGGCCGCTTCGACGCCTTGTCGCAAGGCAGCCTCGGCGGATTGCGGATCCGAGTTCACGGCGATTACCACCTCGGCCAGGTGCTGTATACCGGCGATGACTTCGTGATCATCGATTTCGAAGGAGAGCCTGCCCGGCCGCTGGCCGAGCGACGGATCAAGACGTCGGCCCTGCGCGACGTGGCGGGCATGCTCCGCTCGTTCGACTATGCGGCCCATTCGGCGCTCGCCGCCCTGGGCGAAAGCCATGCCGGACGTCCCCCCGCCGCGGCCGACTGGGCCCGGCTGTGGAACGACTGGACCGGCGCGGCCTACCTGGCCGCGTACCTCGAGACCGTGGGCCGGAGCGAACTGCTGCCGAAGTCGCCCGTCGACGTGCAGCGGCTGCTCGACGTGCTGCTGGTCGAGAAAGCGGTTTACGAGCTGCAGTACGAGCTGAACAACCGGCCGACCTGGGTGCCGATTCCGCTCGAAGCCCTCTTGGCCATCGCCGCCCGGCAGGAGTGAACGGCGGCAGCCGATTAGCCGTATCGCGCCTACGGGCTGTTTCAGGCTGCCGCGCTGGTGGGCAGGTCGTTGTCCGTCGGCGGCGCGGTCTTGCGGTCTGCTCGGGCCGACTCCCAGCGGTCGAACCAGCGGGCTAGCTTTCCTCGGCCCACGCACTGGCTGCCAAACGCGACGCCCAACGCGCTACCGGCCAAGACGTCGCTGGGGAAGTGGGCTCCGGCCGCCAGACGCTGCATGCAAGCCAACCCGGCCAAGGCCGCAAAAAGCCCAGTCCCGCGCGGATAAAGCCAGGCCAGCGCAACGGCCAACCCGGCCGCGGTGGCTGCATGCGAGGAGGGAAAACCCTGCACGCCGCTGCCGCCGTGCCCCAGCGGCAGGATCGCCGTGAACGTATCCCCCACCCCGCCGACAAAATCAAAGTGATGGGGACGTGCGCGGGCAACAAGCAGCTTGACGACGTTCGCGCACAGTCCCGCACCGAAGGCGGCCGCCAGAACCCGGGCGACGGCCGCCCGCCGCTCATGGTCGAGCGTTGCCAGGATCGCCGCCACCAGCAGCACGCCAAACCCGTGGGCAAAGATCTCACTTAGCGAGCAAATCTTTATCAGCCAGCGGGGCAGTCCGCCGGCCAGAATCCACCGTTCCAGCGGCAGATCGACGGCCAGCGCGGCACCCGCGGCTGCGGTCAGGAGCAGGGCAACGAGCCATCTCGACCGGCCAGAGGTGGGGTCAGCCGTGGTCACGAATGCTGGCATCAGGGGCCGCTCTGAGGGAATCTCTGCAACCGGTTCGGCGGCCAGAATAGCGTTACCGGGCGAATCCGCGAACGCCATTTCTCAGCCCCCGTGGCCGGCGCGTCTCGGAGCGAGCGGGCGACGACCGCCAGCCGGCAGATTCGGCCCGAAGAAAAACAGAAATGCTTCGCATTCGCTCAATTTTGTGGATAATAGCTAGCTCCGCGTCTTTGCACGCCGCCGGTCAGCAATCGACAAGCCAGCGACTTTTTTGGCCGATCGGCACTCGCACGTCAGCCGCCTCAAACGCTCCAGCGCCACCCCAGCAAAAGCGAATCAGCGCGTGGCCACGTTAGAAATACTCAGCGGCACCGGCGCCGGCCAATGCTACGAAGTCTCGCGCGGGCAGACGCTGTTGGGCCGCGACCCATTCTGCGACGTGGTGCTGCCGGTGCGGAGCATTTCGCGTCAGCACGCGCGGATTCTGACCGAGGGAGAGCATTTCTTCGCCGAAGACATGCACAGCCTCAACGGCACGTATGTCAACGGCCAGCGCATCGCCGGCCGCACCCGGCTGCGCAACCGCGACCAGATTCAGCTCTACGAAATCATGCTGGCCTTCTACGAGGGGGCGCGCGAAGCGAGAACCGTTCCCGCCCCGCGCCTGTCCCCGCTCGACTTGCACGACAGCAGCGCCGAGGGCCCGCCCCGCATCCGCACCACGATTGCCGGTTCGCTCGAGGGCCATGCCGAACTGGCTTTTGAGTTCGGCGCCCGGGCCAAGCTGCAAGCCATCATGAATATCATCCGTGGTCTCGGCGAGACGCTCGAAGCAGACGTGTTTCTGCCGAACGTGCTCGACGGCCTGTTCGAGATCTTCCCGCAGGCGGATCGGGGCTATATCTTGCTGGCCGATCCCGACGACGGACACCTGATTCCGCAGGCCATGAAGTCCCGCCGCGGCGAGGCCGGAAGCTCGACCACGATGGGGCCGATCAGCCGCACCGTGGCCGCCCGGGTGATGTCGGCCGGCGAAGCAATCCTCAGCTCCGACGATTCGGCAGTCGAAGGCAGCATTCTGGACACCGGCGGATCGTCGACGATGACGGTGCCGCTGATGGGCCCGTCGCGCAAGCCGCTGGGCATTTTGCACATCGATTGCGACGATCCTTCGCGCCGCCTGCTGCGCGAGGATCTGGAAGTGCTGCTCAGCGTGGGCACGGTCGTCGGCCAGGCCGTGGAATTCGCCCGCATGCACCAGGCCACGCTCGAGACCGACCGCCGCGAACGCGACCTGGCAACCGCGCGCGAGCTGCAGTTGCACTTTCTGCCCCATGCCCGGCCGCTGGTGCCGGGGTATCGCTTCTTCGATTACTACGAAGCGGCCGAGGACGTGGGCGGAGACTACTTCGGCTACATTCCGCTGGCCGACGGGCGCCTGGCCATCGCGCTGGGAGACGTCTCGGGCAAGGGGGTCTCGGCCGCGCTGCTCATGGCCCGGCTCTGTTCGGAAGTGCGGTACTGTCTGGCGGTGTCGTCCACCCCGGTCGAAGCCATCGAACGCTTGAACCGCGAGCTCGCCGGGGCCACGCTCAACGACCGCTTCGTGACGTTTTTGCTCTGCGTGCTCGATCCCCGCGAGCAATCGCTCGAAATCGTCAACGCCGGCCACTTGCCGCCGCTCCGCCGCCGCGCCGGCACGGTGACCAAGCTGGGCCTGGCCGAGGCGGGGCCGCCGCTGGGCTACGACGCAACCCAGCGTTATGCCGCGTTTTCGACCCCGCTCGAGGAAGTCGACACGATCATCCTCTACACCGACGGCATCAGCGAAGCACGCAGCCCGGCCGACACCATTTACGGCACGCAGCGCGTCTGCCGCATCCTGGCCGACGGCCCCAGCGAAGTCGAGGCCGTAGCCGGCAAGATCCTGGAGAGCGTCGATCGCTTCGTCGCCGGCCGCCCCCAGGCCGACGACATCTGCCTGCTCGCGTTCGGCCGGGAAAAGCAAGTCGACGCCTAGAGCGCGCCGCTCGACGGATTGCCGATCGCCAATTCGTCGAAAGCCGTCGACTCACACCAGGCGCCGGACCTCCTGCCAGGGGGGAGCGTCTCTGTCGCCACGGCAGGTTCTTCTAGCCGCAGGGCGCCGGCCGTTAGCCTGCAAATAGTCGGCATCGCGTCGCACTCCCCCGGCTCATTGCTGCGCGATTGACGGCTAGGTAGTATTGCCCTGTGCCGCGGCTCGAACACATCAAGTTCGAGTCCGGTGCGGCTCCGGCGGAATTCCCTTGCCTGACGACTCTGCTCGCCGCTCTCGCGGAGCGAAGCGGCTTTGACAGAATCGCCCTCAAGTCGGGCATGCCCCTTTTTTGACTCAGGAGACGAACCATGCGGGCCACGACTACAGCGACCTCGTTGTGTGCATTGTTTGCGATGCTGCTTGGATTGGCTGTTCCGAACACGACCGCCAACGCTGCACTGGTCGCTTATTACCCGCTCAACGGCAACTTGAACGACGCCAGCGGCAACGGGAACACGGGCACCGGCGCGTCCGGCGTAGCCTACGCGGTTGGGGGCGGCATCGTTTCCGACGGCGTCAGCACGAACGAGTACTTTACCTCTCCGGTGAATCCCAACTCGTATTCGCAGATCACGTTTGGTGCCTGGGTCGAGGCGAATCCCGCGGTCTCGGGTCCGATTCGAGAAATCATCACCGCCGATCAGGGCGGATTCAATCGCACGATTGACATCGATAATCGCGGAGCGGGCAACGGTTACTCCGCTTTCACGGGGAGCGGCGTGATGGGCGGGTCGATCCTCCCGTCGGTGGGCAGTTTTGATTTTGTCGCCGCGACCTACAACACCACTACCGGCATGACCACCCTGGACGTGAACGGCAATTTCATCACCTCGAACAACACGCCGGGGTTGGGCGGTGCGACGAATTTCCTTACGATCGGCCGGAGCCTGTCCTACGACATGCCGTTCGGCGGAATCATCAAAGACGTGTTCGTGTTCAACACGGCTTTGACCCAAGATCAGCTCAATACCATCCAGCATAGCGGCGTGCTCGCGCCCGAGCCGGCGTCGATCGTCGTTTGGGGCATGGGCGCCCTCGGACTGTTGATTGCCGCCCGTCGCCGCCGCCGAGCCTAGTTCCCCAGCCAGTCGTCCGCACGCCAAAACCGCCCGGCACCGCTCGGGCGGCTTTTTTGCGCCGACCGAACTGCGCTAGAGCCGTAGGCGTATTCAGCCTGGTCCATGCTATCGGCCGGCCCGTCCCCCCATCTCCTCCGACTAACGTTACAAAGGATTTACACTTCCGGACGCATGATCTGGCTAGAATTCGGTCGATCGGCCAATGGAGGCCGTCGAGCGGATACACTCCTCAATCTCCAGGAGCCTGGCCATGCGAAGCACGCTTTCTCTCGGCTGCGGATTGTTGACCCTGGCGCTGTGCACCGCGCCGCTGGCAGCGGCCAGCCCTGTAGCGGGCTACGATCGGCTGCGCGCCGCGGCCGAACAGGCCGTCGCCGCCGACGCAGCGGTCCGCGGCCCGGCCATCGCCGAGTTACGCGCGGCCGGCCCGCGCGGACTGGACGTCCTGTTCGACGTGCACGTGGCCGCGATCAGCGCCGAGCTGGCCCGGTTGCCTGGCCGGAATGAGCGCCCGGCCGACCCGGCCTGGCAGCAGCTTAACGAGGCGCTCGACGCGGTGGGCCAGCAGCGCGATTGTGCCACCTCGCACCTCTATTGGTACACCGACTTGGACGAGGCCAAGGCGGCAGCCCGCGAGTTGCACAAGCCAATTCTTTCGCTCCGTCTGTTGGGCCGGCTGACCGACGAGTACAGCTGCGCCAACAGCCGGTTCTTCCGCAGCACGCTGTACAGCAACGAGCTGGTGAGCCGATACCTCAAGAGCCACTTCGTCCTGCATTGGCAATCCGAGCGGCCGGTGCCGGTGGTGACGATCGATTTTGGCGATGGCCGCAAGCTGCAGCGCACCGTGACGGGCAACAGCGTCCACTACGTGCTCGACGCCGACGGCCAGCCGGTCGACGCGCTGCCGGGCTTATACGGTCCCGAGGCGTTCCTGCGCCTCCCTGGCGCCGGCCGAACAAATGGCCCGCAGTCTTGCGGACGACGGCGTCAACCAGGTGCAGAAACTGGCCGTTTATCATCGCCAGCAGCTTGCCGAGCTGCGCAAGCGCTGGTCTGCCGACCTGTTCGCCCTGGGCAAGGCAGGCAGTGTCAAACCGATCGCGCAAGCCGGCTCGGCGGCTCCCGCGCTGCCCGGACCTGGAGCGATGCCGGCTGGCCAGATGGCGCAGGCCGGCAACGCGGCCCAGCGCAATGTGCCGCTGCAAGCTCTGCCCGCGGCCAATCAGGCGCCCGTTCCCCAGGCGCCCGTTTCCCAACAGGTTGGGCCTCGGCCCGAGGAAGGCACGGCGCCCGTCCCCGTGGCGCAAGGCGCGGCGGCAGGCCCGCCCCGCGCGGTCAAGGCCTCGATCGCGGCGCTGCCCAAGCACGCTGCCGAAGCGCCGATCCTGGCGGCGGCGCTGAATGTGTCGCTCGATTCGCTGGCCAGCGCGACCGGCGAGGCCGAGTGGGGCGCCATCGCCCAACTGCACGCCGGCGACGCCCAGCTCGATCCGGCCAGCCGGCGGCTCATCGCCCGCGAGCATCCCACGGCCGCGGCAGCCGAACCGCGCACCATCACCAAAGGATTCGTCGAGACTCCGCTGGTCCGGATGCTGCGTAACTTCCAGCAGGCCATCGCGCTGGATACGGTACGGAACGAATACCTGCTCCACCGGCAGATTCACGAGTGGTTTGCGACCAATTCGCCGGCCAACCTGGAAGCGCTCAACGCCCGGGTGTATGCCGAATTGTTTCTCACGCCCGCATCGGACCCCTGGCTGGGTCTGGTGCCGCCCGACACGTACACGGCTCTGGAGAATTGCGGCATCAGCCGGCGCCCGGCAGAGTAGAATACGGGTCGGGGCCCTCGATTCCATCTAACGAAAAATACTGCAGAGCAACGGTCCCCGGATTTCGCAGATTCTCACAGATTGACGAACCGAATCCAGCCGCCTGCCGGCAAGTCCAACGAGGAATTCGCGCTCGGCAAATCTGCGTCATCTGTGAAATCTGTGCATAGTCTTCCGTCCATTTCCAGCTGGGTTCCCGCGTCCGATGATCCTGTTCGCCAGTTCGGCAGCTAATTCGCAACGCCCCATGCAGCGTCCGCAGATCCTGACCGTCGAGGACGATGCCGCGATTCGCCGCGGCATTGTCGATTCGCTCCGCTTCGCCGGCTACAGCCCGTTCGAGGCGGCGACCGGCGACGAAGGGCTGGCCATGGCCACCAGCCGCGCCTACGACCTGGTGCTCCTGGACCTGGTGCTGCCGGGTTGCGGCGGCCTGGACATCCTGCGCGATGTCCGCGCCCTGCGCCCCACGCAGCCGGTGATCATTCTTTCGGCCCGCGGCGAAGAGGACGATCGCGTCGCCGGCCTGCGCCTGGGGGCCGACGATTACGTCGTCAAGCCGTTCAGCGTCAAGGAATTGCTGGCTCGCGTCGAGGCCGTTCTGCGCCGCTCTCCCGAACGCCCGCAGGAACTCACCGTCGTCGAGCTGCCGCAGGGCACCGTCGACCTGGCCCGGGCGGAAGTTCGCTATCGGGACGGCACCCGCCAGGAGCTCTCGGAAAAAGAAGTCGAGCTGCTGCGTTATCTGGCCGGCAACAGCGGTCGGGCCGTGTCTCGCGACGAGCTGCTCCTGCGCGTTTGGCAGATCAGCCCGCGCGGGCTGCCGACGCGCACGATCGACATGCACGTCACCCGGCTGCGGGAAAAACTGCGCGACAACGCCGTCGAACCGCAAGTCATCCTGACCGTGCGCGGCAAGGGCTACATGTTCGCCCGGCCGCGGAATGCGGATGGCCCCGCCAACGAGCACAGCCCGGCGAGCGCCACGAGCCCGCCGGGCAAATCGAGCCCGCGGAGCGACGCATGAGCCGCCCCTGGCAAGTCTGGCTGGTGTTCGCCGCCTGCGTGCTGATGGCGGTTGCGGCCGTGCTCTGGCTCAGCAGGCGCGTGCTCGAAGCCGAACGGGCCGAATTACTCGCCAGCGCCCGGGCCGATCTGGAAGAAAACGCCAGGCTGGCCCTCTGGCGGATCGATTCGCAGGCCGCCGCGCTCATCGCCCGAGAAAACGCCCGGCCCTGGAGCGCGTATCGCTCGCTGCTTTCGTCCGACCCGCCACCGGGCAAGGCCGCAACCAAGCAGCCTGCCGTTCCGCCGCCGGTCCCTTCGCCGCTCTTGGCCGATGACAATCCGGCGATCAAGCTGCACTTCGAGATTGGGCCCGACGGCGCGCTGCGTTCGCCCACGGTGCCGGCCGCGGCGCAGGTGACCCGCGTCGTGCCGCAGTTCTTGAGCCGCGAGCAGGCCGACCGCGATCGACAGCGGCTCGCCGAGCTCGCGCGGTTCGCAGGGACCGAGCGGATTCTCGCCCAGCTCGGTCCGCCGGCATTGGGCCTCGAGCCGTTGCCCGAGGACCTGCCCGGGCCGCAAGCGACCACCAGTCTGCCGCCTGCCAGCGTGCCGACGCCCAGTCAGCAGGCCGTCAATCCGCCGCCGAATCCGCCGGCTGCCAATTCCGCGATTGCCAATCAGCAGCCTGGCAATCAGGCGATTACGAACCAAGGGTTTGCCAATCAAGCGCCGCAACAATTTGCGGCCAACGGCCCCTCGCCGCCGCAGAGTCCTTTCTTGCAGCAGCGGTCCGACCCCAGCCAGCAGGCCGCCGTACAACTGGCCAGGGGCAATTACGAATACCAGGCCCGTTCGCAGGCGCTGGCCAACAATTCCCTGGTGCCGCAGCTCGCGCCGGCCAACCCGCTGCCGGCCGACAATGCCCACGTCGGCGTGATGGCCCCGCTATGGTTCGGCGACGAGCTGTTGTTGGTCCGCACGGTCGAGCGCGGCGGCGAAGACCTGGTGCAGGGCTGCTGGCTCGATTGGCCGCAGCTGCGCGAAGATCTGCTCGCCGGCGTGCACGATCTGCTCCCCGGCGCCCGGCTATTGCCGGCCAACCCGGCCGACGGCGAAGGGCCGGCCCATCGGATGGCCGCCCTGCCGGTCGAATTGCTCGCGGGCGAAGTGCCGGCCGTCGCGGCCCAGGGGCTCTCGCCGATCCGGCTGTCGCTGCTGGTCACCTGGGGCTCGCTGACTTTGGCGGCCCTGGCGGTCGGCTTGTTGCTGTGCGGAGTCGTGGCGCTGAGCGAGCGCCGGGCGGCCTTCGTTTCGGCCGTGACGCACGAGCTGCGCACGCCGCTGACCACGTTCCGGATGTACGCCGAAATGCTGGCCGAGAACATGGTGCCCGACGAGGCCAGCCGGCGCCGCTACCTGGAAACACTGCGGACCGAAGCCGATCGCCTCACGCACCTGGTCGAAAACGTCCTGGCCTACGCCCGGATCGAACGCGGCGGACCGGGCGCGCGGATCGGGCCGGTGCCCGTCGCCGAGCTGGTCGGTCGGGTGAGCGAGCGGCTGGCCGCGCGCGGGGCCGAGGCCGGCTTTGACGTGCGGATCGACGCCGACCCGCAAGTGCTCGCCGCGAGTGCCGTTGCCGATCCGGTCGCGGTTGAACAGGTGCTTTTCAATCTGGTCGACAATGCCTGCAAATACGCTCGCTCGGCCGAGAATCGCACGCTCGAGCTCCGCATCGCCCGGGCCGACGGTCGCGTGCGATTCGCGCTTGCCGATCATGGGCCGGGCGTTGCCGCCAACGAGCGCAAGCGGCTGTTTCAACCCTTTCGCAAATCGGCCGGCGAGGCCGCGCACTCGGCCCCCGGCGTAGGCTTAGGCCTGGCGCTCAGCCGGCGCCTGGCCCGCGACATGGGTGGCGAGCTTGCGCTGGAATCCCGCTCTGGCGCCGGCGCCTGCTTCGTGCTGACGCTGAAAGCGGCGTGCGGCTAGAGGACGGGAGCCAGCGGGTCGGCGCTAGCGCTGACATTGACTAGCTGCCACTGCTGCTGGCGGAGACCGTCATCTTCTTGCCGCTCTCGCTGGTGTAGTCGCAAACGATGTTGCCGGGCGTTTGCGTGATCTTGAGCTGGCAAGTTTCGCCTTTGGCATTCTGGCCGGTGCCCTCGAAGTTGCTGCCGCCCGTGTTGGTCAGCGAGACGTTCCTGAGCTTAAGGCTGTTCGTCACCCAGGTCTTCAGCTCTTCGACGTTCGTCGAACCGATCGGAGGAGCCCCCGTGTTGAAATTGCGGGGCCGCGGCGCAGCTTCGTCCTCGCATCCCGCAGCCAGCAGCAGGACGCACATCACCAGCACTGGCTTGATCATGAAGTCACCTTTCATCGCAGGCAGATGAAACAAGACAGCGGCTCGTTCGGGTGCCCGCTGTCGTCGCTCCGTCCACGTCGCACAGGTTAACACGGACGAATTGAACAATCCGAAAAACTCAGCACGGCTGCCCGCAGCCCGCTCCTGTCATTGGCCGGGCCGGTTTTCAGCCGCGCGGCTTGGGCAGCTTTGCCAATGCCTCATGTAGCCAATGGACATACCACTCCAGGAACGTCACCCGCTTCTTCCGGCCGATCGAAATGGGTGCCAACCCCGCTTGGTCCGCCCGGGCGTCGTGCCACATGTGCCCGGCTTCCGATCCGGCCACAACCAACCAATCTCGATAGGCACACCCTTCGTGGCATAGCGGAATGGCCCCATTGACGTTGTCTGAACTCCAGTAGAGGGCATTAAATGCTTCCATTGCCTCCTCGAACGCGATATCGTCGTCCGCTTGCTCCGGCTCCTCCGGTAGATCGTTCCAGCGCGACGTGTGCGGGAATGGCTTGGACAGCACACCGACGAAGCCGTCGCCTTCCTTCCACTTCTGGAAGCCATGGCAATCGTCCATTTCTCCGAGCTTGAAGACGCCGTAGTGGGGTCCCGCCCCGCCATCGCCAAGGGCAATCAAGAAGTCCCGATAGTCCTCGGGGAGCCGGATTCTGTATTTGGCTTCGAATTTCCGGACGCGCGACTCTGCAAGCGGTGAGTGCAGCCGGAATCGATGCGATTCGGCACCGAACACCTTCGGCAGTCGCTTGGCCGTGCGGAGCCGTTCAAGACCCTCGCGAATGGCGTTGAACGTGCCATCGACGCTTTGTTGCCGAGTTGCTGCGTTCACTCGCCGGCTCCGTTAATACGGCCACTCGCCGCCGCGGACGATCGGAACGAGTTCTCGCCAGCGCGGCCCAAAGAACACAGCGGCTGCAACTTCCAGCCGCACAAGAGGCGCTGGCCCGCCTACTTTTTCGGCCCGACCAGCTCGACGAGGTTGCCGTCCGGGTCGCGGACGATCGTCAGGTAGATATCCTGGGGCAGGCCCTTGGGCAGGTTTTGCGGAGTCTTGGCCACGGTCGGGACGCCGGCTTTCTTCAACCGGGCCAGGGCCGCGTTGGTGTCGGTGACGAAAATCGTCACGTAGCGGTAGCCGAGCTGCGAGTTGATCGCCTTGTTGTCGTCGGCCTTGGGAGTTTTCTTGAACTGCATCAGCTTGAGCTTGGTGGCGCCCGGCCCTTCGCCCAGCGAAAGCACATGGATGTCCAGTTCTTCGCCGTCTTCGGTCAGCCCGACGGTGACCGTGTAGGGCCCGTCAACTTTGAAGCCCGGCTGTTCGGTAAAGCCCACGGCTTCGGTATAGAACTTGACGCTCTTGGCCACGTCGGCGACGACCATGCCCAGGTCGATGGTGGGATTGGCAAATTCGCCGGCCTCATCGGCCCGGGCGATGCTGGTCAGAGTCAGGGCGGCAAACGCGAGAACGGCACTGGTTCGGCAAATCATCGGATGGCTCCTGAATTCGAATCGGGGAGGTTGCCCAGTCTGATTACAGCTGGTGCGAGGATTGTAAGACGCCGGCGCAGCCGATGCCAGGGTCGGAAATCAAACCGAAACGAAAGAGCGAGGGAACTGCAGAGGCGCAGAAGGCAGCAGCGAGGAGCGGAGAAGGCTAGAGAGCCGGGCGAGCCGTCGGAGCGCGCGGCAGCACGGCGTGCGTCCGCGAACGTCAGGCATCATGAGCTCCGCGGGCCCCACCGGCATGTTCCGTAAGGCTGTGACGAGCGGCCGACGGAACTCGGTGCTGGAGGCCACGCGCTGGCTCAGTTTTCGCGGGAAAACCACGCCAAGGTTTGGTAGAGTCCCGGACGTTCGATTCAAGGAGGAGAGCGAATGGACAAAAGTCGCCACTGGGAACCCGTCGCCCGTGCGTATGTCGACAGCATCAACGGAATGATCAGGGAGCGGCTGGGTGCGTTCCGTGATGCGCTGGATGCGTGGCTCAATGGCATCCTGGCTGGGCCAATTCCCGACGACTGGCGCGATCGTCTGGACCGCTTCGTGCAAGAAAGGGCCGCCCTGGGCGTCGGGATCAGGCCTCACTCGATCGAGGCGCTGGCGCAGCTCATCGAGAGCCGGGCGGCATCCGCCGCGGGGGCGACCTCCGACGGGCCCGTGCGGCGCGTGCAATCGCGAAGCGCCGCCGACGGCGCATTCGTGCAACGCGTGGTCCCGAACGCCAGCGGACCCGGCAATCCGCCCGCCGATGGCCAAATTATCCTCGGACCCGAATTCGTCTACCCCAACCCCCGCAACCACGACCAGCGGCTGCGCGCGCCGCTTTCGGTGACGTGGGGCGGCAAGACTATTTATCTGGGCGATCTCGACTTCCAGGGAGGATACGTCGAGCGCTCGACGAGCCTGGATCCCAAGACGGGATTGCCGAATCGTGTCGCGCCTTCGGCGCTCGACGCGGCGGCGGGCCGCGCCGACGCGGCCACCACGAATTGGAACGCCTGGTTCGCCACGAACCGGCTCCGCCACGCCGATGATAGCTCTGACGCGCAGCTTCGCGCCGAAGCGCTCGGCCTGCAGCAATTCCACGACGACGCGGCGCGGACGGCGGCCGGCATCACCCTGCTGGCCGAAGTCGATCTGATGGCTTACCAACTGGCCCTGGGGCTGGCCCAGCCGCAGAGTGTCGCGAAGATCGCCAGTGTCGGCACGGCAGTCGAGCGGGCCGGCACGGTGCAGGCCTCAACCCAGCGCGAAGTGCAGCTTGGCAAGGTCATTTTGTCGAACCAGCAAAGGGGGCCCGCGGCGAGCAAATCGCCCAGTCGATTCTCAAGAACCAAGGCACCGTCGAGGAGTTTTACGATCCTCAAGAACGCGTCGAACAACGGCTTCGACATCGTTGCGAAGACCCACACCGGCAAGTATGTTTTTTACGAGGTCAAGACGTCCTCCGGCGCGGTCGCGCCCGCATTGAAAGGGCTGCAGCGAGAGGGTGCGACCGAATTTGCGCGGTCGAGGCTTGCGCAGATGGCCGTACCGGGCGGGCGGTTCACGGGAATTTCCGCTGAGCAGGTGGCGGCGGCAAGGCGTCTGAAGAACGCCGTCGAAGCCGCCGGCAAGGTCGAGGAGCACGTAATTAATATCACCAATTTGGGTCAGCCGACTCAGGCTTTCGAGGTTGTTCACTGGGGCCCGTGATGGAAGCCAAGCGGTACGATTTCGATCGATGGTTGGCCGACCAGATCGAATGGGTCGAGAAACCTTGGATGCTCCAGCAAGTGCTGGTCGAGCCCCAACGGGATTTGGAAGCCTACCTCGCGTCCGGCGAAGTCAGCCGGCCAACGGTCGCCGTGTCGGGCGGGAACATGGAGCAGGTGGGCCGGTGGTATGAAATGGTCGGCGCGCTCGACGTGGCGTGTGGTAATCCGCCTGGGTGGAATACGGTATATCGGGGCATCCGGTACCGTGCGGCAGGTTTCTGGATCGCGTATTTCGGCCTGGGCACGCTCGCCTGTGATCCAGCCATGCTCTTGACGCTGTCGGTGGCCCTCGCCGACCGGCGGATGGCGGGCTTGTTGGCACGGTTAATTATCCAGGGTGTGCCCAAGCCCATCTCGGGGTATTGCGAGATCGGCTTCGAGCCGTTTGCCATCTGGCTGTACGGACAGTCCATCGGCCAGCAGATTCCGCCGCCGGCTTTCAAGCCGGCCGAGTACGGTGACCAATACGGTGCGGTCCGCGATTGCTGGAATAATCCGGCGGCGTTGGACCAGGAACTCAAGCGACTTTGCGATGTCCACATCGAGTTTGCCATCTTGGACGGCGAGGGAGACGTCGGGCAATTCCACGAGCCGTACAACATCTGCCCGCTGGAGATCGTGGCCATCCAGCGGGTGCGGGCAGCCCAGGGACTGCCGACCATACCCGTCGAGCATCCGCTGATGACCAGTCCGTTGGCCGCGATTCCCACAGCGCCGCCGCAGCTCGATCCCGACCCTCTGCTGGACGCGGTGATTGCCCGCGCTCGCCAGGTCCATCCGCAACTGCCCGAGATTTAGCCCGTTCAAGATGTGTGCCGTCCGCGCGTTTTTACCGCTCTCGGCCCGCCGCGGCGGCTCGGAGAAATGCAGGCCGCCGGCTCAACCGCCGACGGCCGGACGCAGGGCGCTCTGGGCCAGCACGAATCGCTTCTGGCCCGCGGCCGAGGCAAAATCCACCGTCGCGGTGCGCCGCAGGCCCTGGCCGCTCAGCGACACGATCTTGCCCAGGCCGTATTCCGGATGCCGCACGACCATGCCCTGGGCGAAAGCGTCGGGCGGATAATGCGCGGCCGGCGGGGCCGATTGCCGCTGCAGCTCGGCGGCGGTCAGCAGGGCCGGAATCGGCTTGTCCGTAAACGCCGCCACCGGAAACGAGATCGACTCCTCGTCGCCGTCGTCGGTCGTCTCTTCGACCGCTTCGCCGAGTCCGTCATCCCAGACCTCTTCTTCCGGAGCCGGCTGGTCCCACGTCCGCGTGGGAGCGGTCGGTTCGACGACCCGCATTTCGTGCCGCGGCAGTTCGAGCAAGAACGGGCTGGGGATCGTCATCCGCCGCTGGCCGCGGAATTCGCGATAGATCGCCCGGCTGAGCTGCAATTCCTCTTTCGCCCGGGTCATGCCGACGAACAGCAGTCGCCGCTCCTCTTCGAGCATATCGGCTTCATGCATGCTGCGTTCGTGGGGAATCAATCCTTCTTCCAGGGCCACGACGAACACGACCGGGAACTCCAGCCCCTTCGAGGCGTGCAGCGTCATCAGCGTCACGCGGTCGGTTTCCGAGTTCCAGGCGTCGACGTCGCTGACCAGCGACGACTCTTCGAGAAAGCCTTCCAGGTGGTTTTGGCCCGGATTGCGGTCGTCGTATTGCCGGGCGGCGGTGAGCAATTCTTCGATATTGGCCAGCCTTTCCTGATCTTCCTCGTCGTCCGAGGTTTCCAGCAGCTGCTTGTAGCCCGAATCGCTGAGGACGTGCCCCAGCACGTCCTCGACCGGGTGTCCGGCCACGAGCGACAAGCGATCGATCATGGCCACGAAACGGGCCACGGCCACGGCTGCGCGCTTGCTGATCGACTCGACCAGCCCCGACTCGCGGGCCGCCTCGAGCAGGCTGCTCTGGCGCGTGCCGGCGTGGCGCAGGAGCCGGTCGATCGTGCTCTTGCCGATTCCGCGCGGCGGCACGTTGATCACCCGCAGCAGGGCCACGTCGTCCTGCGGATTGTTGAGCAGCCGCAGGTAGGCGATCACGTCCTTGATTTCCTTGCGCTGGTAGAATTCGAGCCCGTTGACCATCTGGTAGGGCACGCCTTGCTCGCGCAGGGCAAATTCCAGCGCCCGGGAAAGCGCGTTGACGCGGTAGAAAATCGCGAAGTCGCGGGGCCGGCGCCGGCCGGCGCGGATGTCGTCGACAATCCGGCCGGCGATCAACTCGGCTTCGGCCTGTTGATTGGTGTAGGCGATCAGGTCGACCGGGCGGCCTTCGTCGTTTTCGGTGAACAGCGCCTTGGCCTTGCGCCGCTGGTTGTGGCGGATCAGCATGTCCGCGGCCCGGAGAATGCTTTTCGTGCTGCGGTAGTTGCGTTCCAGCTTCACCACCCGGACGTCGGGATAGTCGTGCTCGAAATCCAGAATGTTCTGGATGTTCGCCCCCCGCCAGCCGTAAATCGACTGGTCGGGATCCCCCGTGACTGCGAGGTTGGGGTGATCGATCGACAACGCCCGGACGATCGAATACTGCGCCAAATTGGTGTCCTGGTATTCGTCGACCAGGATGTAGCGGTAGCGGGCGTCGAGCAGGCTGCGCGTCTCGGGGCTCGTGCGGAGCAGCGTGGCGATGTGCAGCAGCAGGTCGTCGAAATCCACCGCGTTGGCCGTCAGCAGCAGCTCCTGATACTTCGGATACACGCGCTCGACGATCTTGCCTACCGGATGGCCCGGGCGGGGCGCATAGTCGGCCGGCAGGATCAGGTTGTTCTTGGCCCAGCTGAGAGCATGGGCAATGCGGTCGGGCGTGTAGTGCGTGATGTCGATGTTTAGCACGTCGAGCGCCCGCTTGAGCGTCTGCCGGCTGTCCGACATGTCGTAGATCGTGTAGTTTTCGGCCAGGCCCACCAGCGCGGCGTGCTGGCGGAGCAGCCGGGCGCAAAACCGGTGGAACGTGCTCATCCACACCGGCTCGCCGGGCGCCAGTCGCTCGAGCCGGGCCCGCATCTCGTCGGCCGCTTTGTTGGTGAATGTCAGGGCCAGAATCTGCCGCGCGGGAACGCCCTGATGCAGCAGATTCGCGATCCGGTGCGTAATGACCCGGGTCTTGCCGCTGCCCGGTCCGGCCAGGATCAGCAGCGGCCCTTCGCGATGTTCGACCGCCTCGCGCTGCGCGGGGGTCAACGACTCGAACAGAAACTGGGTCAAATCACGCTCCCTCGTGTGCGGGTCAGGTGGCCGTTCGGCAAGCTCCGCCGCGTCGCCGCACGATATTGCGCTCACGCGGCGCCAGTGCTCCCACGGCCGCCTTTTGCAGTATACGGCTTGGGGTTCGCGCGACGAGGGGCCCAGGCGCGCGACCGGCAGAGATTGCTAGCGGTGTACGCTGCTAGCAGCGAAAATTTGCCTCGAAACGGTTCACAAAAAGGCGGCAATTGGTATATTGGGCCTCCAGTTGGCAATCAAGGACGTGCCGACCGGTGAGGCGGTGCCGCACACGTGCGCCGCCCGGCACATCACCAGCTTCTACACAAGGGAGGGAACCCTATGACGCGCATTCCATTGCCCCGGATCGACAATCAGGCCGAAGACCTGGGACATCGCCTGGAAATGAGCACTGCCGAGATCGGGCTCTCGGTGCGCACCACGAATTGTCTCGAGGAACGGGGCATCTTCACGGTCAACGACCTGCTGCACTGCACGCGCGAAGACCTGCTCAGCATTTCGAACTTCGGCGAAAAGACGCTGGAAGAAGTCTACAAGGCCCTCGAAGGGGTCGGCTTCTACCGCCATACACGCCGCGCCCAGACCGCCGGCGCCGCCTGAGTGGCGGGCGGTAAATCGAATCACACCATCATCGGCTCCAATCAGGCCCAGGACTCGCGAAAGTCCTGGGCCTGGTTGTTTTGGCGGCGTTGTTTTGCCTGCGTTGTTTCGGCGGCCGACTGGGCTACCGGGCGCCCGCGGCCCCGCGCAAATCCAGGCACTTGAGCGTGCCGGTGTCGCGCACATAGAGCAGGCCGTCGGCCAGCGCCGGCAGCGGCTGGACCGCGTCGCTGAAGATCTTGGCCGAGGCCAAGCTGCGAAACTCCTTGGGCGAAGCTTCGGCCAGGATCAACTCGCCGTCGGTTTTCATGATCACCAGCTTGCCGTCGGCCAGGATCAAATTGGCGGTGCCGAAGTTCTCCTGCGTCCAAAAAACTTTTCGGCTGCGGGGTTCGAATGCCCGCAACCTGGCCACGCCCTGGTCCTGCCGGCCGTGGATTCCGTAAAGCGCGTCGCCCGCCGCCACGCAGGTGGTGTATTGGCTGGACATGATGTTGTCGTCCGACCAGAGCTCCTCGGGCTTGCCGCCGGCAATGCGGACCAGCCGGGCCCCCACGCCGTAACTGGCCGACACAAACAGATCGTCGCCCAGCACCAGCGGAGTCGCCGCGTTGACGGTCGGTCCGCGCATGCCGAAGGGAAACTGGAATTGCACCTCGCCCCGCTCCGGTTCCAGCGACACGACGTTCAAACGCGTGATGAAAATCACCTGCCGTTTGCCGTTGATCGTCGCCGCGGTGGGAGACGAGTAGCTGGCCTGGTCGTTGGTCGCGGTCCAGGCCGGTTTGCCGTCGGTGAGCGAAAAGGCGACGATGCCGGCCCCGGGCCCGCCGATTTCCACCAGCAGCTTGCCGGCTTCGACGATCGGCGTGCTGCCGGCGCCAAAATAGCCGAGCGGCGCTTTGTATTGCCGGTCGGCCTCGCGCGACCACTCGACCGCGCCCGTGTCGAGACGCAGGCAGTGCAAATCCCCTTCGGCGCCGAACAGGTAAACGCGCCCCTCGTGCACCAGCGGCACGCAGCGCGGCCCGTCGTCCGGGGAAATCGAAGCTTGATAATTCGTGGGAAAACTTTGTTTCCAGAGCGGCTTGCCGCTGCGCGCATCGAGCGCTTCGGCCACCGCCTCGTCCCCGACGCGATGGAACAACACCACCCGGCCGCCGGCCACCGCGACGCCGGCATAGCCATGTCCGACCGGGCGCTGCCACACAATCGGTGGGCCGCCGGCCGGCCAGGCGCTCGCCAGGCGCTCGGCCTGGGCAATGCCGTTGCGGGCCGGTCCCAGGATTTGCGGCCATTCGCCCGCCGCGGCCGCCAGACTGAGCCCCAGCCAGACGCCGAGCGCCGCCGGCAGCCAGCACTTGGACCTCGGCCGTGCAAGATTGCCTGGCGCGACTCGACTTGTTCGAAACATGCGCATGCTCCCGCGCCCCTCGCGCTGGCAGGATAAAAACTTGGTCTCCGGAGCGTCTGCCGGCTCCGCGGCCCCACGATTACAATGGACGCTGCCCGTGCCGGTAGCCGGACGCTCGGGCGTGACGCTGCATCGTATCGGCTTTGTCGCTGGGGAGCCACCGTTTGTCCCGTCGGTTTCGGTTTTACGAGAAGAAGCGCGGGCATCGCCGCACCGTACCGCAACGGTTCGGCAGCCTGGGCGAAGCCTTGTTCTTCGGCTTCTTCCTCTGCGTCGGTGCGGCGGCGCTGTGGGCGATGCTCAAGCTGCTGATCGTGCCCGAGTGGCGCGCCAACCGGCAGTTCGTCGAAACCACCGGCCTGATCGTCGCCAGGCACATCGGCCAGGCGGACAACGGCGACGGAGTGCGCTACTGGCCCGAGATCGAAGTCGAGTACCAGGTCGACGGCCGCACCTACAGCCCGGTGACGTACGACATCACCCGGATTCCCTCGGCCAGCCGCGAGCAGGTCGAGGCCAAGCTCGACGAGTTCCAGGTCGGAGAGCGTTATCCCTGCTGGTACGATCCGATCGAGCCCTCGCGGGTGGTGCTGGTGCGCGGCTATAGCGGCTGGCTGTACCTGGTGCTGTTGGTGCCCGTGTCGTTTATCGCCATTTCCACCCGCCGGCTGGTGCTGCTCTGGCTGAACTGGGGGACTTCGGCCGAGCGGCGTGCGGCGATGACCAAACGGGCCGCCGAGTTCGACCTGTTCGAAGGCCAGCATCCGGATCCGCTGCCGGCGGTTCCCTCCGACGCGAACTGGACCAACAGTCCCGGCACGCGGCTGGCGTATCGACTGCCGATCGACGCCGCGCCGCAGTGGATGTTGTTTGCGCTCTTGGCCGCCTGCCTGGTCTGGAACGGGGTGGCGTCGGTGTTCGTGATCATGGCCGTGCGCACGCACCTGCGGCATCAACCCGATTGGCTGATGACGCTCTTGAGCCTGCCCTTCTTGGTGATCGGACTGGCGCTGGTTTATTTCCTCTATCGCCAGTTCCGGCTGATGACGCGGATCGGCTCGACGCGGATCGAGATTTCGCACCACCCTCTCTATCCGGGCGGCGAGTACGACTTGTTCGTCTCGCAGGCCGGACATCTGACGATGAAATCGCTCGAAGTCGTGCTGCAATGCGAAGAGCAGGCCACGTATCGCCAGGGAACCGACACCCGGACCGACACGCGCTGTGTGCTCGAGAGCCCCGTGCTCACGGCGCGCGATTTCGAGATTCTGCCCGCCCGGCCCTTCGAGAGCCAGTGCCGGGTGCGGATCCCTCCCTGCGCGATGCACTCTTTCAAGTCCGACCACAACCAGATCGGCTGGCGGCTCCTGGTGCGGGCCGACGACGTGCGAGGCCGAGATTACCAGCGGGCGTTTCCGGTGATCGTCCATCCGCGCGCCAATGGAGAGCGCCCGGCATGAACCAGCCTGAGCCGCCGACCCCGCGCGTCGCCATTACCTTCGACGGCCTGCGCACCCATTACGAACCGGGCGACACGTTGTCCGGGCAATATGTCCTGGAGGAGATCGCTCCCCGCGACGTCAAGGCGGTCGAGCTTTCGGTGCTCTGGTACACCGACGGCAAGGGCGAAGAGGATCTGGCCGTGCACTTCTTCGATCGGCTCGATCCCGCGGTGACGCTGGTCGACCTGACGCAGCCGCGCCCCTTCAGCACTCGCTTGCCGCAAAGCCCGCTCAGTTATGCCGGCGTGATCTTGAAGCTCCGCTGGTGCGTGCGGGTGCGCGTGTTCGTCCAGCAGGGCAAGGACGTCTTTGCCGAATTGCCCTTCGAACTGGGCTGCGTGCCCGCCGGGCAAGAGGTGCAGCCGTGAATGAGCCGTCGGCCGGCAGGACTGCGGGCGCGGATCGCTACCAGAATCCGTTCTCGGCCAGCCGGGTCCGGCCCGGAGCCGTGCCGTTCGTGTTTCCGCCGGGCGAAGATGCCGCGGTGCTCTTGGACCGTTTTGACCAGCTCGGCGGGCGCTGTCAGATCCTCGGCCCGCATGGCAGCGGCAAATCGACGCTCGTAGCGGCGCTCGTGGCGGAGCTGACCGCGCACCGGCGGCATTGCCACGTCCTTGCGCTGCACGATCGGCAGCGCCGGTTGCCGCATGAGCGGCAACGGCTGGCCACACTCGCCTGCGGCGACGTGTTGATCGTCGATGGCTACGAACAGCTGGGCTGGTGGGCCCGCCGAAAACTGCAGCGACAGTGCCAGCGCCGTAAATGGGGCTTGGTGGTGACCGCCCATGCGCCGGTCGGGTTGCCCACGCTGGCAACCACCGGCACGACGCCCGAGTTGGCTCAAGCGCTCGTCGGGCGGCTGCTGCCCGGGGGCGGACCAATTGGCGTGGCCGACGTGGCCGAGCGCTTTGCCCGGCACGGCGGCAACCTGCGGGAAATGCTCTTCGACTTGTACGATCTGTACGAGGCTCGGCGCCCGACCGACAGCTCCAGAACCGCCGGATAGGCCGTTGTAAGTTTTACACGCAGGCGGCGTGTTTTCTGCGCGGCGCGCGTTGCCGCGAATTCGCGTTTTCCCCGGGCAATAGAACATTTGTGCAGCTGGCGCGGTCGTTGGCCCGCGACTTGCTTTAGTCAGTGCTACGGCGATACGCGTGGCACCTGACACGCCGAACTGCTCCCGCGGTGGGCCCATCCTGAAGCCCCGGGGGAAGAAGCGGCCGGCACAGTCGGGCTGACCGGCAACGTCTGCCCAGATTCAGCCCGACCCGCGATCGCTGTGGCCGACAGCCGGCGGCGAAAACTGAAATAAATCTCGTCTGATTTTCCCCTTGCCGACGCAAATCGTGGTCTAGAGTATCGCAGGGGCAAAGAGTACACGTCTGGCCGCACACGACGCGCGGCCGCCCTTCGGGCTCAGCTCGGCACGAAGCCGCATAGTCTGCCTCTGCGGCACGTTCGCTACAACCTATACACTCAACGTACACGTAAAGTCTCGCCAAATGCGCGGCGCGGGCAGATTGCCCGTTGACGCGCAGCGGGCCAAAGACTTTAACTGAATCACGGTAGTTCGTTTTCTTTTTTCGGGAGCAAACCCATGAAGAGCCGCCTTGTTCGTCGCGTCCTGGTGGCGCTGGGAATAATGGTCACGCTGGGCGCCGCCGCGGCCGAAAGCCGCGCCTGCTGCCTGTTCCGCAAGAGCACCACCGCCTACTACGCGCCGGTCGTGGCCGCCCCGGCCTGCAATACCTGCAACTACGTGCCGCAAGTCACGTATCGCAGCGTGTTCACCAGCGTGCCGGTGACGACCTACCGCCCGATCACCACCGTCAATCCCTGCACCGGCTGCCCCCAGACCATGGTCCAGCCGGTCACGACCTATCGCATGCAGCCGTCGCTGGTGCCGGTGACCACCTACCGGCCCGTGGCCGCGTGCTATGCCCCGGCCTGCCCGACGGGCGCTTGCGGCGCTCCGGCTTGTGCCACGGGTGCCTGCGGCGCTGCGGCTCCGGTGGCGTCGACCTACTACGCTCCGGCCTATTCGGCCGCGCCGGCCGCCCCGGCCTGCTCGAGCTGCACGGGGGCCGCGACCTATGCTCCGCCGGCTGCTCCCAGCACCGGAGTGCCGAGCCTGTCGCCGCTGACGCCGGTTCCGCAGCCGGGCTACTCGAGCTCGCTCGGCACGCCGACGACGTTCGGCCCCACCACGTCCGCCGACACCGCTCCGCTGAATCGTCCGATTCCGGATCCGAATGCCGCGGGCCGCACGACCCCCTCGAACACCGTTGTCCCGCCGTCGAGCCTGCCGTCGGACCGGCAGACCGCCCGTCCGCGTGAGGACCGTTTCACGGCCCGGCCGATCCAAAGCAATTGGTACCAGCCGGCCTCGCTGAAGGTCGCGTTGCCGGCCGAAGGCAAAGTCGAACAAGTCAACTGGCACGCCGCCGACCGTTAAGCGATCGCCAGTCGACCAGCAGATCTCGGTGAGAACCGGGGACCCACAGCCACCCGTCGCGGCGCATGATGCGCCGCGACGGGTGTTGTTTTTATCGCCCGCGTCCCGCGGTATCATGTCGGCATGAACAACGCGGAAATTGCCGACGCGCTGGACGAAATCGCCGACCTGCTCGAGTTTCAGGCCGCCAACCCGTTTCGGGTCCGGGCGTATCGCAGCGGCGCCCGGGCCGTGCGCGACTGGCACGAATCCTTGGCCGCGATCGCCCAGGGCGAACCGGCGCGGCTGCTCTCGATCGCCGGCATCGGCAAGGACCTGGCCGACAAGATCGGCACCCTGGTCGCCAGCGGCAGCGTGCCGCTGCTCGAAGAGCTGCGCGCGGCCATACCGGCCAGCGTGCTGCTGCTCGCGCGCATTCCGGGCGTGGGCCCGAAAAAAGCCGCCGCGCTGTTCAACCAGCTGGGCATTGACACGCTCGAGCAGCTCCGCGCGGCTTGCCAGGCCCAGCAGGTGCGGGCCCTGAAGGGATTCGGCGCCAAGACCGAGGCCATGATTCTCGAAGGCATCGACCTGGCTGCCACCAGCACGCAGCGGATGTACTGGGCCGAGGCCGATCAGCACGCCCAAGCGCTGCTCGAGTTTCTCCGCGGCACACCGGGCGTGGCCCAAATCGCAGCCGCCGGCAGCTACCGCCGCGGCCGCGAGACGGTGGGCGACCTGGACATCCTGGTCGACTCGGTCAACGTTGCCGCCGTGATGGATCGCCTGGCCGAGTATGATGCGGCGGAAGTCATCGCCCGGGGCGATACGAAGATGTCGGTCCGCGTCGCCGCCGGTTTGCAGGTCGACCTGCGCGTCGTGCCGCCCGAGTCGTTTGGCGCCGCGCTGCAGTATTTCACCGGCTCGAAGGAGCACAACGTCATTCTGCGCGGCCTGGCCAAGAACCGAGGTCTGAAGATCAACGAATATGGCGTTTATCGCCTGGCCGGCGACGAGGAGCAGTACCTTGCTGGCCGCACCGAAGCCGACGTCTATGCCACGCTCGATCTGCCCGTCTTTCCGCCGGAGATCCGCGAAGGGCGGTTCGAATTTCAATGGGCCGCCGCCGGTCCGCTGCCCCAGCTCGTCGAACTGGACGACCTGGTGGGCGATCTGCACATGCACACCAATGCCACCGACGGCAACGCTACGCTGGAAGAGATGGTGGCCGCAGCCCGGGCCCGCGGGCTCGCCTACATCGCCATCACCGATCACTCCCAGCGGGTCAGCATGGCCAACGGCCTCGACGAGCGGCGGCTGCGCGAGCAGTGGGCCCGGATCGACAAGCTCAACGCCACGCTCCAGGGCTTTCGCGTCCTCAAAGGGGTCGAGGTCGACATTCTCGAACGCGGCGGGCTCGACATCGCCGACGATTGCCTGGCCGAAGCCGATTGGGTCGTGGCCAGCATCCATTACGGCCAGAACCAGCCGCGCGAGCAGATCACCGCCCGCATGCTCGACGCGGTGACCAACCCTCACGTGTCGGCGATCGCCCATCCCACGGGCCGGCTGATCAATCGCCGCAAACCGTACGACGTGGACTTGGAGCGCGTGTTCCGCGCCGCGGTCGAACAGGGCAAATGCATGGAGCTGAACGCCAACCCGGCCCGGCTCGACCTGGACGACGTCGCCTGTGCCGCCGCCAAATCGCTGGGCATTCCGATCGTCATTTCCAGCGATTCGCACAGCGTCGAAGGGTTCGGCGTGCTGCGGTACGGCATCCTGCAAGCCCGGCGGGCCGGCCTGACCGCCGCCGACGTGGTCAACACGCGACCCTGGGCGGACGTGCAGAAGCTTCTCACGCGGCGGGGAAAAACCGCACGGTAAAGCGAATCTCCGAATTGCTTTGCGCCGCGCGGTGCTTTACGATGAACGGGTACGGTTCCAGCGAGCGGGTCGCGGCTCGGCGAATAGGCGAAACATGGAAAGCGACATCCTGGTCGTTTCCGATCCGGCGGCCGGCGATTCGCCGCCCCCAGCCGTGCCGCCTGGCTCGGTGTCGCCCAGTACCGTTTCGCCCGGTGCGGTTTCGCCTGGTACGGGGCCGCCGCCTTTGCCCCCGCGGTTGCCCGTCGAACGCACGGCTGCCGCCGATCCGCCGGCCCCGAGCCCCGAACTGGTGACCAGCGGTGCTGCGCCTCAGCCGGGCAGTGCATGTCAGCCGGGCAGTGCCTATCAACTGGGCAGTGCGCCCGCGCTGGGCGAAGTTTCGGCGCCCGCGCCCGTCGCAGCCGTGGCGCAGCCGCCGATCGACTCGCCGCCGCCGGTGGGCCCAGGCGTGCCGCCGATCGGCATCGTGGCTCCGCCGATTGCAGCGGCCCCCGCGCCGCCGCTAGCGCCCCCGATCGGAGCCGCGCCGGCGCCCCAGCTCGCCGTCGCCGAGGAGCCGCCGCGCACGCCGGGTCGCTTCAGGTCGATGCTCGGGAATGCCGGAAACTGGGTGCTGCTCTCCGGCGTCTGGTGGCTGATCAGCGCGATGGCCCACGCCACGGTGTTGCTGCTGACGCTGCTGGTGTTGGGCAAGGTGATGCTGCCGACGCCGATCGACACCGGCGCGCCGTCGTTCGAGGCCGTCAATGCCGTGATGGACGGCGATGAGCCCGACTTGCAACATTTCGTCCTTTCGTCCGATGCGATCGATCCGAGCGCTTTCGGCGGCGAGCTCTCGGTCTCCGGGGGCGGGCTGGACGGCGAAGCGGGCGAAGCTTCGGCCGCTCTGGCCGGCCAGCCCCGCGAGGGTGCCGCGAATCTGCCCTCGTCCGGAATGTCGGGTTCCGGCTCGAGCGGCGGCAGTGGCAGCGGCGGCACGGGCGCGCTGGCCGGTTTCGACGTCCAAGGCATTCGCGCTGCGCTCAAGCAAGGCGGCGGCCCCCACGGCCTGGCCGGCGGCGGCAGCATCGCCCGGCGACGGGCCGCCAGCGGCGGAGTGGTCGCGGCCGACGACGTGGGTCAGGCGGTCGACGGCGTGCTGCAAGGCATTCGCGGCGAACTGGCCAAGAACGATCTCTTGGTCTGCTGGCTCATCGACGCTTCGATCAGCCTGGCGGACGACCGCCAGGTGATCGCCGAGCGGATCGAGCCCTTCTACCGCGAGATCGAAGCCCAGGACAAGAAGAAATCGCACAAGCTGGCCAGTTCCGTGGTGGCTTTCAGCGACACCACCTGGGAAGTGATCAAGCCGACCGATTTCAGCTCCCAGATCGTGCAGGCGGTTCGCAATCTGCCACTGGCCACCAGCGGCGTCGAAAACGTCATGGGGGCCATCGATTCCTGCCTGGAGCAATATGCCCGGCGGTGGAAGGGCAGCATCGTCATCGTCGTCTGGACGGACGAATCGGGCGACGACGTGCTGCAGCTCGAGTCGATCATCCAGAAGTGCAAGCGCCGCGGCGTGATGGTCTCGGTCGTCGGACCCACGGCGGTCCTCGGCAGCGAGCAAGGCCGGCACCACTACGTGGACAAGGGAACCGGTTTTGCCTTTTTGATCCCGATCAAGCGCGGGCCCGACACGTCGCTCCCCGAGCGGCTGTTTCTGCCCTATTGGCACGATTCGCCCCTGGCCCCCTGGTCGCGCGACGACATCATGGCGGCCAGCGGCACTCCCTGGTACGGCGGTCCGCACCGCGAGGGCTTGCTCTCGGGCGTGGGGCCTTACGCGCTCACCCGGCTGGCGCTCGAAACCGGCGGCACGTTCACGCTCTTGGACCGCAAGGAGGATCGCGGCCCCTTCCAGTGGGACGTGATGAAGAAGTATCTGCCCGACTATGCGTCGGTGGCCGATTACGTGGCCCTGACCAACTCGAAGCCGCTGCGCAAGGCCGTCTCGGGCGCCACGCTGGCCACCTACCAGTACACAAACCTCGTGCCGCCGACCACCGCTTTCGTGCTGCACCGGTCCGAGTGGTATCCGTATTCGATCTACGCTCCCTACTACACGCCCGAGCAATTCCGCGAATTGCTGTTTCAGGCGATCCCGCAGCAGCAGAGCTTCGCCCGCGATACGAACCGCGTGGTCGAGATGGGGCTCAACCACTTCCCCAAGGAAGGCATGGAGTCCGAGTACTACGCCGAACATTCGCTGCGCTGGAGAGCCTGGTACGATCTGAATCGCGGGCGGCTCCTGGCGATGAGCGTGCGGCAGCTGGAGTATGTCCTGGCCTGCGAGCAGGTGCTCAAGCCCGGCTTCCTCAAGCCCGACACGAATCACCTGGTGCTCAAGCCATCGAGCAAATACCTGGCCGGGCCGGTCATCGAGCCACGGGCCCGCGAGGCGTTTCGGTTGCTAAAGCGCTGCGTGGAAAAGAATGCCGGCACGCCCTGGGCGCTCTTGGCCCAGTGGGAATTGGACCACGAGCTGGGAATCGAAATTCAGCAGATCGTCGTGCCGCCGCCGCAGCCGTCGCCGCCCGGCCCGCCACGGGTTCCCGATCCGCCGATCAGTTTTCCCAAGTTGTAACCTGCCGGGTGCCGCCTGGCCGCTGGATCGTACCGCGGCCCCCCGCGGCCGGCGCCGGCAAGGCAGAGGCGCTGATGAGCACGTTTGGTTTCCAGGACGATGCCGAATCGCTGCCGGTCGCCCAGCGGCGCGAACTGGATCGCGAGGCCGCCGCGCAGCGCAGGACCCATTGGCTGATCGCGCTGGCCGTCGCTTTGCCGGTCCTGGCGGCCGTGGGGTTGCTGGCCTGCCTGGCGGCGCTGGTACTGCGTGGGCCAGGCAGCGCGCCGGTCGACACCGAACCGCCGGCCGCCCAAGCCGAACCGGCCGCCCCCTTGAGTCCGGAGGACCGGCGCCGGCTCGCCCGCGAAAAAGCCGAAGCCGTGGAGGAAGAGAAGGAGCGCGAAATCCGCGAGCGGATCGACCGGGCGCTCGAGACCAAGCGCCGCGACGAAGAGCGCCGGGCCGCGCGCTGGCTGCCGCCCGCCAGCGACCAAAGCAATTACGAAGACGACTGAGCCGGCCGGTCCACCGGCTGGCCATTCGGCCGTGGATAGGGCGCGGCCGCCGACCGCCCGCTTGACGGCGCACGAGCAGGAGACCGCGTCTGCGCCGCGCATTCCCCCTGCGGCCCGCCGGCTGAGACAGTGGAGACGAAGGGGATCGAACCCTCAACCCCTAGCTTGCAAAGCTAGTGCTCTCCCAATTGAGCTACGTCCCCGCTTGGGCCACTCACCCTCTGACGCTGCGTCCCGCCGGCAGCACGTCGCCAATCGCCGCTGGACGCCCGCCCCGTGGCGTGCCGGACGCAAAGAAAATGGGCGCATCAAGATTCGAACTTGAGACCTCGTCCTTATCAGGGACGCGCTCTAACCAACTGAGCTATGCGCCCTAGGTTCCAACGGTGCCCCGTGGGCCAAACGCCGGATCAGGGTTGCGTGCGCGAGACCATTCGCCACATGGCGGCGACCCGCCTGCCGGCAGGCTCCGCATGGGGGCGAATAGCGTATTTTAAGTGCGGGGGGCTGGCTGTCAATTCGATCGCGCAGGCCGCCTGACCCCGCGGGCGACCGCCTGCGGGCAGCGGGCGTTATCAGCTCGCGCGCGGACGCACAGGAATCGTCTGGCTGTCTCGCTTCTTGTGACATCGCACGGCCTTAGAGCCTATCCGAGAACCGGCGGGGACTGTCCCGGTTTTGCGCAGTCCTCGGAGTAAAACGGGTCTGTCCCCCTCTCCGAGACGGTTCTCGGATACGCTCTTAGCTCAATCGGCCCTGCAGCTCGAACGGCCCTGCGCAGCACTGGGCTGGCGTTCACACATGGTCGCTGTTCGAGTGGTCCCGGAGGCCTTTCCAACCGCAGCGCAATCGCCCCCTGCACGCCGGCCGAGTCTTCCGGCGGGGGCTGGTCCAAAAACAAGCCCACGCGCCGCCGCAGCCGCAAGTCTCCGGCCATCTCAAAAGTCGACCCAGGTGGCTCTGGGGCCCTAGCGCTTGGGACGCGGGAAGAAACGGTGAATCGCCCCGAGACGAATCCTTGCACCGACCTGAACGGGGGGTTACCATTGGTCGCATGTTGGGCAATGAGCGGTCCTGCGCTCGGCCCAAGTCCGCTAACTATGAGTTCTTGCTACCCGGAGAGTCGCGATGCTCAAGTCCAAGACGTTCCGCATTGCCATTGTCGTGTTTGCCGCGAGTCTGATTGTGGGCGTGTCCGCCCCGCTGGCCCAGGCGAGCGTGCAAGTCACGCTCACCCCTGCCAACGTGGTCGGTGGTAGCAATGCCTATAGCGGATCCGCGGGCGGCGAGCCATTCAACCAGGGCCAATTCAATGCGACCCAGATTCTCGATAATCAGAGCGGCACGATCACTGAGACTTCCCAGCACGGTTATTGGATTAACCCGGATAACGGTCCGGCGAATGCCTACATCACGGTCAACCTGGGCGGGCTCTATTACCTCTCGTCCGTGGAGTTGTACAACACTTCGAATGCCAATTACCAAGATCGCGGAACGGGCGATTTTTCGATCCTGGGCGGTACTGCCGTTAGCTATGTTCCGGGCCACGGTTTGGTAATAACCGGACCGACAACGACGCTGGCCAGCGGCACACTGACTGCAGCAACCAATGCCGAGGCAGTTAGCGGAATCCCGGGCCAGTCATTTGCCACTTTAGGCAATCCCGTCCAATTCCTGGAGTTTCTGCCCACAAGCGTGGCCTCTGGCGGCACGCCCTGCTGCGGAGCCAACAACTACGGCCTGAACGAGTTGAAGGTGTTCGGCACTGCGGTGCCTGCTCCCGAACCCGCTTCGCTCGCCATCTGGGGCCTGGTGATCGCGGGCGGCCTGGCGGTCGCCCGCCGCCGCAGGGCCTAAGCGGACCTGGTTTCGCCAAGATCAGGCCCTCGCCGAAGCGCCGGGGCTTTTTCATGCGCCCGCGGTATCCGCAGACTCGTGCCCCGGGGCCGCCCTTTGGCGCTCGAACCGGCGCCACAGTGCTCGGTAACGCCGCCGATTTGCTCGCCAAGTCTCGGCGGGGCGCGGGGCAGGTTCCCCAATGCCAGCAGCGGCCTGCGCCAAAGCGACTTATCTGGGCCAATTCTCCTGAACGAGCAGAAACCTAGCGTGGTTGCCGTTATTCGCTTGACAGCTGGCCCAGCGGAATGGATCATGGGGGCTAGCCAGAAGTCAGGTTGGTCCTAGCCGAGTTTCTTGGCCGCGGCCGCCTGAGTTCGGGTTTGCTTTCCTCACCCGCAGACATTGGTTGAGATGCTGAAATGAAGCGTTCTTGTTTGTTCCTGTTGCTACTTGTCACTCTCGCGGCAACCCGCGTGGAAGCGGCGCTCAACCTGCTGCCGAACGGAGATTTCTCGGCGAACGCGTCGGCCTTCGTGGCCTGGCCGGGCTACGTGGGCTCCAGTAACGCCATCGCCGGGGGAAGCCCGCCGACGTTGAAAAACCCGGACGCGGCCGTTTGGGCTCCGGTAAGCGGTGGACAGGGGATCAACGGGCCCGATGCCCCGGGACCTAACTCCGGCAGCACTGGAATTTACAATTACCCCAATCCGTTCGGTCCCGCCAATCAGTCGACGGACGACCTGGGCAATACGGTCAGGGACTACTATTTCCTGCAGGACAACGGCGCGTCCGTCAAACAAAATGAGACGTTCAAGGCGGACCTCACGTACACGCTCACGTTTGATACGGCGTCGCGGAGCGGGAACGCGGGAAATCTCGCCGTCATCGTCAACGATGGGTCCGGCAACGTTTACGATGGCCGGTTGAACGGCGGCATTTCGCCCGGCTCAGACAAGTTCTACTTCGAGACGATTACCTTCACCACGACGTCGAACGCTGGCGCCGGTAGCCTGATGTTCTTCAACAACAGCGGGGGCGGCGATGTCACCGTCGACGTGACCAACATCCGCATGACCCCCGAACCGGCTGCGCTCGTCATCTGGGGGCTGGTGATTGCCGGCGGACTGGTCGTCGCCCGCCGCCGCAAGGCCTAAGCGGACCGCCCTCGCCATGCCAAGCCCCGGCCAAAATGCCGGGGCTTTTTCATGCGCACGGCGGATTCGGGGCTTTTGCTCGTTTCTGAGCTGCCGGCCGCTGGCAGCGCTTGGGCGCCCCGTCCGGCGGCCGCCTGCGGACCCCGTGCCAGCAGGTGCCTGACTGTCAAAGCTTACGGAACTGCTAAAATCGGCTCAATTGGATCATGTTCGCCGGCTTCGCGCCGAATGATTTTTGGGTGCGGCGCCGCTGGTGAAATGCGCCGCAATATCCACGCGACAGAAGGAACTTTGGTCCATGGCGACCCCTCTCGACAATCGACTTTGGCTGGCCGGTCTCGCTGTTTCGCTCCTTTCCGCTCCACCGCTCTGGGCCGATCCGGCCGCCGGCAAATCGGCGCCCACGGCGGCGCAGGCCCTGGGCATCAAGCCCGTGCAAAAAGACGTCGAATACGATCAGCCGGCCGCCGACGAATTCGCCAAATGCACGATCGCCGCCCAGAAAATCGACGGCCACACCGGCTGGGTGGTCCGCAATGCCAAGGGACTCGTGCTGCGCAACTTCGTCGACACCGACGCCGACAACAAAGTCGACCAATGGTGCTATTTCAAGGACGGCGTGGAAGTCTATCGCGACATCGACAGCAACCATAACGGCAAAGCCGACCAGTGCCGCTGGCTGAATAGCGGCGGCACCCGCTGGGGCTCCGACAAGAACGAAGACAAGGCGATCGACAGCTGGGAAGTCATTTCGCCCGAGGAAGTTTCGTCCGAACTGGTCGGCGCCGTGCGCGATCGCGACCGGCAGCGTTTCGAGCGCCTGCTGGTCAGCTCGCAAGAGCTGAAGGACCTGGGCCTGGGCTCGGCCCGGCTCGAAGAAACCCAAAAACGCGTCGCCGCCGCCCTGAGCGGGTTCGAGCAGTTTGCCCGCAGCCAGAAAGTGATCACCGCGCAGTCGAATTGGGTTTATTTCGGCGGCGGCCGGCCGGGCACGGTTCCCCGCGGCACCGACGAATCGACCGCCGACATCACGGTCTACGAAAACGTCGCGGCCATGGTCGAAACCGACGGCAAGACCGGCCAGTTGCCGATCGCCAACCTGGTCAAGATCGGCAACACCTGGAAGCTCCTCGACCTGCCCACCGAAACATCGGGTCCGGTTATTGCCCTGGGGCCGGCCGGGACCAAGAGTGGGCCAGGCCCGCAGACCCCCGATAGCGGCGCCCCCAGCGAGAAAGTGCAGAAATTGCTGGACGAACTGGCCAAATTGGACCAGCTTCCCAACCCCTCGCCCGACCAGATCAAGCGTAAGTGCGACCTCCTGGAAGAGCTCGCCGTCGAAGTGACCAGCGCCGAAGATCGGGCGCTCTGGTTTCGGCAGTTGGCCGATACGCTCAGCGCTGCGACCCAGATCGGCACCTATCCGGACGGCTTGGAGCGGCTCGCCAGCCTGGGCGAAAAGCTGGCCGACGAAGAGGACAAGGATCTCAAGGCGTACGTCAAATTCCGCCTGATGACGGCCGCTTATAACGTGGAATTGTCCAAGCCCGACGTCAACTACGCCGCGGTGCAGGCCAAGTGGCTGGCCGACTTGGAAGAATTCGTCCGCGAGAACCCCAATTCGCCCGATTCGGCCGAAGCCATGCTCCAGTTGGCCATGGGCCAGGAGTTTCAGGGAGACGACAAAAACGCGGTGAAATGGTACCGCCGCGTGATCGATAGCTTCCCCAAGACGGCTACCGCCTACAAAGCCGAAGGGGCCGTCCGCCGGCTGGAATCGGTGGGCCGCACGATCACGATCAAGGGCAAGAGCCTGGGCAACCACGATGTCAGCCTGGCCGCGCTCAAGGGCAAGGTCGTGTTGATCCACTACTGGTCGAGCGACATCAATGCCTGCTTGATTGACCTGCCGGCCATCGAAAAAATGGTGGGCAAGTACGAGGGCTTTACGGTGATCGGCGTAAGCCTGGACAACGAACGCAAGGTGGTCGAGAACTACCTCCGCGGCAATCCGCTCCCCTGGCCGAATATCTGGGAAGAAGGCGGCTTGAGCAATCGCCTGGCCAACGAGATGGGCATCCTCACGCTGCCCACCATGATCCTGGTCGACAAGGATGGCAAGGTCGTCAATCGCAGCATCCACGCCATCGACCTGGATAACGAGCTGAAGAACATGCTCAAGCCGCGATTGGCCAAACGGCCCGACAAGCAGTAGCCGCTGCACAGCGCGAGCTGCCGCCGGCGCCGCGAACCGGCCAGCAATCGAATTTGCGTTGAACCGCGGATGCCCAGGGGGGCCATCCGCGGTTCTTTTTTTCCCCGCGCGCTTTGCCGCCGGGACCGACAGCACTCGCCCTGGGTATGTAAATCCTACACATCTCGCCGCGTATTTTTAGACCGTCTGGGGCGAGGCAAGGCACATCGTTAGCCCTTTGCGGCGCGGCAGATACATCGCCGGGCGAACATTGGGATTGCACGTTGTGGCTCGATGTGGCACGTTACTCGCATCTGGCTGTGGGTGGCCCGCAGGAGGCGGGCATCTGGCCAGACGCCGGCCGTTGCCGGCTCCTCGGTCGCTCGAGAACGGAGTCTCGCCGTGCCGCTTGCGCAACTATTCGATTACGACGTCCTGTTCTGGGGAGTCGTCGTCATCCAAGTGATCGGGCTGCTCAGCGTCTGGATGGCCCGGCTGGCGGTGAGCCGGCGCAGCCGTCGGACCTGCCAGCGGCTGTTTCTCAGTTGCCTGGCGTTGGTCGGCGCGACGAGCGTGGTGGCCATGGGCATCAGTGCCGCCAGCTGGTTGTTTTCGGCGGCCGTGCTGGCATTGATGGTCGTCGGCGCCGTCTGGGATCTGGGCGGCCCCTCGAACGCCGAATCGACCTGATCGCCGAGCCACTCTCTGCCGCCCGCCCGTCTACAGGCGAGCCCGGGCCGCAAATTCCCGCGGGAAATGCAGCTCCATTGCGTCCGTCGCGTGCGGTTTTCCGCTGCGCGCTGCTAGCGGCCCTAGCGCCTGAAAGAGCCGCAAAATCGGAAAAAAGCTCCCCAAAGGCACAACCGGCAACCGACATCTATAGTCAGGCAAATGCTACGGCCGCGAACAGCGTCGGCCGGCGCGGCAGCCTGCGGCCCGCGGCGATGTGCGGTCGCTCGATCTAACCAGGTGCTTCTTAAAGCCGGTCCGGGTGGCCAGGCGTGAGCATTAACCAGGAGGGGGAAGCATGCGACGAATGATTTGCGGCTTGGCGCTGCTGGCCTTGGCCGGCCTGACGCCGATCAGCGTGGGAGCCGGTGAACAGGAGGATAAGCAAGTGGCGAACGAAATCGCCACCATCCTCCGCGACAGCGGCAAGATGAAAGACTACAGCGTCGGCGTGAAGTACAAAGACGGCAACGTCTGGCTGGCCGGCCGCGTGTCGAACAAAGAACAGATGGCCACGGCCCTGGAAGTGGTCAGCGACATCGAAGGCGTAAATCAAATCATCAACAACATGTCCGTTGCTCCGCCTCCGGCCGCCAAGACGGCCAAGATCGGCAGCAGGGGGCAAAACGTGCAGTTGGCTGCCGCCCAGCAAGCGTCGCCCATCGCCACCGCTCCGGCGGCTGGTGCCGGGGTGCCGGCCGGCTACCGTCAGCTGCCGCCGCCTCAGATGATGGCCCAGGTTCCGGGCGGCGGTCGTCCGCTGCCGGCCTATGTGCCCAGTGCTGGCAACACTCCGCCGCCGGCGGCTTACGACACCCCGAACATGCCCAACTACGCCTGGCCGAGCTATGCCTCGTACCCCAACTATGCTGCCGCGGTGTATCCGAAGCAGTATTCGGCCTCGGCCTGGCCGTACATCGGTCCGTTCTATCCCTATCCGCAAGTGCCGCTCGGCTGGCGCAAGGTGAGCCTGGAATGGGATGATGGATGGTGGTTCCTCGACTTCGACGATCGCGGCTGCCACTAAGGCAGACGCGCTTGCCAGCAACAACCCACCTCGCCGATCGATTTGATCGGCGAGGTTTTTTTTGGCAACTATTTTTTCCGCCGCCTGATCCCGCCGGCAGCAGGCGCGATCCGGGCCCGCGGGCAGGTCCGGTCAACCGGCGTGAAGCATAACGCACTCAATGGTTTGGGCAGATGCAATCGCAGTCGAAACGCGCTTGCTGGCGAGCGGGTGCTACCGGAGAGCGGCACCCGGAGCCGGGGCCGTTTTTTCCTCAGAATCGGAAAAATCCGCAAGTTCCATCCAGCTTAACACGATAAAGAAGTTGTCGTTTGAAACCTCTGTCGAGGATTGATGTCATGCCGCATAAGTCGATGATCGCCCCCTTGGTGGGATTGCTCGGTCTGGCCATGGTCGCCGGGAGCGGCTGTGTTGCCTATGGACCTTACCTGGGGCCGTTCGGCGTGCCGATTCCGGTCAGTCCTTACTTCCAAAAGAAGAAAGAGGACGAGTTCTGGATCAAGGAACGCTATGATCGCGTGCCCGTGCTCGGTCCGCTCACGGCCGGCGGTCCTTCGGCGGCCCTTGATCCGCCCAGCGACGACGAAATCATGTGGGCCCTGGAACGGGCGCTGCCGCAGCAAGGCGGCCTCCCCTTCCTGCACACGATCCAGCGGAATAACGTCCGCATCGTCAAGGAAAAGATCTCCGACTATGTCGATCCGCCGCGGGTTTATCCGCTCATCGGACCGGCTCAGCTGCACCACGCCCATTACAAGTGCACGATCTACTTCAGCGAAGTAACCCGGGTGGGCTGGCCGCTGCCGCACACGCTTCGCGACGACGATTCGCAAGAAGTGGTCTACGTCGACCATAACCACTTCCACATGGTCGGCAACGTCGACACCGGTCCGACGAGCAACTACTAACTTCCGCCGCCGGCTCGCCCGCCCCAGGCGGCGGCCGGCTCCGGACGAGCGTGCTAGCAACCAGGCCACGTGCGGCTCGCCGCGCGTGGCCTGGTTCATTTCCGGCCAGGGGCGTCCGGACGGCGGCAGAGACACCTTGTGGGCATTTGCCGGCTGGCGGTACCATTGCGGCCCGTCTTGTCCGGACTTCGGTCTTGCCCGGAAGCATCTGTCCCATGCCGCTCGTCCTTCGCGCACTCCTCGCCGCGCTGCTCCTGGCGTTTGTCGGCGCCCGGCCGCTGCCGGCCGACGATGCCGCCGACCAATACGCGGTCGCAGCGGGGCACTACGCGCAGGGCCGCTGGCAAATGGCCTGCGACGAGTTTCAATCGCTGCTCCGCGACCACCCGGCCGACGCGCGGTCGGCGGCAGCCAATTTCTACTGTGGCGAGGCGCTGGCCCAGCTGGGGCGATCCGACGAGGCCGTCCAACGGTTCGACCGGCTGATCGCCGACTTTCCCACCAGCCGTTACGTCCGGCAGGCGATGTTTCGCCGGGCCGAAGCGCTGTACGTGTCGGGCCAGCACAAACGGGCTCGCACCCTGCTGGAAGAATTCCGCACCAGGTACCCGGACGACGACTTCGACCAGTACGTGCTGGTTTACTTGGGCGAACTGCTCCTCGACGAACAGGAAGCGGAAGCGGCCCGCAAACTTTTCGCTCAGGCGCTCGAACGGTTTGGCCAGGGCGAGCTAGCCGACCAGTGCCGGCTGGGAATGGCCAAAGCCCACGAGCAGCTCGGCAAGCTCGACGCCGCCCGGGCAGATTTGCGCAAGCTGGCCGCCGGCCAAGGCCCCTCGAGCGAGCAAGCGCAGCTTCAGCTGGGCCTGCTCGAGAACGCGGCCGGCGAATACGAGGCCGCGCTCGCGGCGCTGCAGCCTTACGAGGACGGCCTGGCCGACAGCCCGCACCAGGCGGCGGCGCAGCTCGAGCGCGGCTGGGCGCTCTACAAGCTGCATCGCAACCCGGAAGCCGAAGCCGTGTTTCAGCGGCTCGCCGAGCGCGATGCGGCCAGCTTCGAGCCGCGTTACTGGCTGGGCATGGTGCTGGCCGCCGAGCGGCGCTGGGATGCGGCAATCGCAGAATTCTCGGCGGTGGAAAGCAATTCGACCAATCCGGCGCGGGTCACGCAATGTCGCGCCGCGCTGGCCCTGTGCTATGTGCACGCCGACCGTCGCGACGACGCCTGCCGGGCCTATGCCGCTTTCGAAAGCAGCCAGCCCGGCGCCGAATTGTGGAACTCGACCACCTATCAGCTGGCCGAGGCCGCGTTTGCCCACGATTCGCTCTGGGCGTCGGACCTGTTTCGAGCTTTGGCCCGCGAGGGGAACGATCCGGCCTACGCGGCCAAGGGGCTCTCGGGGCTGGCCTGGTGCCAGTTCCGCTCGGAGGACACTGCCGGCTCGGTGGCCACGTTCGAGCGTTTGATCCGCGAATACCCCGAAGATCCGTCGGCGGCCGAAGCGGCGCTGGTGCGCGGCCAGGCGCTGGAAAAGCTCGGCCAGCCCGACCCGGCGCTGTCGATGTACGAACTGGTGATCGAGAAATATCCGCGCAGCCGGCAGCTTCCCGAGGCCCTTTGGAAGGCGGCACGTTTGCAGCAGCGGATGGCCCGCGCCGAGCAGGCCGAGGTTCTCTATCGCCGGCTGTCGGAAGAGCGGCCGCCGTTTGCCCATTACGACGCGCTGCTGTTCCACTGGTCGCAAGTGCTCGAAGAACTCGGCCGCGGCGACGAAGCGGAGCAACTCATCGAGCGCTTGCGGCGCGACTGGCCCTCCAGCCCGCTGGCGCTCGAGGCCATGTATCGCCTGGCCGAGCGGGCCCTGGCCCGCAAAGACTACGACCATGCCGCGGCGCTGCTGCGCGAGATCGAAGGTGCCGACCCGCCGGCGAAAATCCTGCCGCAGGCCCTGTTCCTGCACGGCCGGTTGGGCATCCAGCGCACCGCCTGGGACGAAGTTTGCCCGCCGCTGGAGCGGTTGGTGCACGATTTTCCCTCCAGTCCGCTGGTGCTGCCGGCCCAATACTGGCTGGCGGAAGCGGCCTATCGGCAGAAGCAATTCGAGCGCGCCGCCAGCGCGCTGGCGCAATTGGACCGGGATGCGGCCGGGCATACCGAGAAGTGGCTGCCGCGCGTGCCGCTGCGGCAGGCGCAGTGCCTGCGCAATTGGGCCAGTGGCCCGAGGCCCTGAGCGTGGCCCAGTCGATCGCCTCGCGCTTTCCAGATTTTGACGAGCAGTACGAAGCCGACTACCTGATCGGCCGGTGCTGGCCAACCAGGCCGATTTCGCGCTCGCGCGCGAAGCCTACGGCCGCGTCCTGCGCTCGCCGACCGGCGGCAAGAGCGAGACGGCCGCCATGGCCCAGTGGATGATCGGCGAGACGTTCTTCCATCAGGAAAGCTATGAGGCGGCGATTGCCGCGTATTTGCGGGTCGAGATCCTGTTTGCCTATCCCCATTGGCAGGCCGGCGCGCTGCTGCAGGCCGGCAAGTGCCAGGAGCACCTGGGGCGCTGGAAGGATGCGGCCGAAACGTATGCCCGGCTCGTGCAAACCTATCCCGACACCGAGTACACCGACGAAGCCAAGCGCCGCTTGAGCCTCGCCCAGCAAAAATCGAGCGGCAAACGCAGTTGAAAATAGCCGAGCGGTCGCCAACCGGCACCTGACCCGACGCCGATCGCTCCCGCCCAGGCCACCGAACAAAACACTCCGCCCATCCAGGCAAGGAAGAGTCGATGATGAATTTTCGCACGCTGCGACGGATGCTGTTGGTCCTGCTGGCCGCTGGCTGGATCGGAATCTGCGCCGCCGGCGGGGCGCAGGCCCAGTCGACCGATGCCGGCGACCCGGGTGGCCCGCTCACCGATCTGGACGTGCCCGGCGCGCCCCCCAAGCAGGCGATGATCGGCAGCAAGAACCTGTTCGACACGATGCAGAAAGGGGGCCTGCTCATGGTCCCCCTGTTTGTCTGCTCGTTTGTCATGCTGGTCTTCGTGTTCGAGCGGGCGATCGCCCTGCGCCGCGGCCGGGTGATTCCCGCGCCCTTCGTCAAGCGATTCTTGCATCAGCTGCGCGAAGGCAAGCTCGATCGCGACCAGGCCCTCGACCTGTGCCAGGAAAGCCAAAGCCCGGTGTCCGAGGTGTTTGCCGGCGCGGTCCGCAAATGGGGCCGCTCGTCGGTGGAAGTCGAGCAGGCGATCATCGACTCGGGCGAACGCGTCGCCCATGGCCTCAGGCGCTACCTGCGGCTCTTCAACGCCATTGCCACGATCAGCCCGCTCCTGGGTCTCTTGGGCACGGTGTTCGGCATGATTCGCTTGTTTAACGACATTTCCACGTCCGACGCCATGGGCCGCACCGAGCGCTTGGCCGGCGGCATCAGCGAGGCGCTGCTCACCACCGCCGGCGGCCTGTCGCTGGCCATCCCGGCCCTGTGCCTGTACCTGCTGTTCGTCAGCCGCGTCGACCGGCTGCTGATCGATATCGATGGCCTGGGGCAACAAGTCGTGCAGTTGATTTCGGCCGAGGCGATCCAGGACGCCAAGGGCGGCCGCGCCAAGAGCCGGCCCACTGCCGCTTGAACACTTCGGCCTAAACGCTGCCACTCGAACACTGCCGCCGATTCGCGACCGCTCGCCGCAGGCCAGCTTCCACCGCCGCGGGCCAATTATCACTGCCACCGACACTCGCTCACCGCAAGGTCAGGCCATGCCGATCAAGACCACTCCAATGGACGATATCCCGGGCTTGAACCTGACGGCGATGATCGACGTTTTGTTCCTGCTGATCATCTTTTTCATGGTCGGAACGAAATTCATCGAGTCCGACCGGCAAATCGAGCTCGACGTGCCGCGGGTGGGCAAGAACGGAGCGCTGACCGCGCCGCCGGGCAAAAAGTCGATCAATATTTACCGCGACGGCCAGATTGAGCTGGAAGGCAAGGTCGTTTCGCTCGAAGAGCTCACGGCCAGGCTCTCCGCCGCCCGAGATCAATACAAGCGGCTGGGAGTGCTGGTCCGCGGCGATGCCAGCACCCCCCTGCAGCGAGTTGCCAGCGTGCTCCATGCCTGCAGGCAAGCCGGCATCGCCGACCTGGGAATCTCGGTCCTCACGGCAGGGTCGCAAGGCAATCATGCGCGCCGTTAATCTCATGCCCCTGCTGGCCCTCGTGTTCGACTCGCAGGTCGTGCGCGTGGTCGTTTGGACCGGCCTGGTCGGGTTGACCATCGCGCTGCTCGTATTGATGCGCACCCGTTGGGGGCAGTCGCAGCCGCTGCGCAAGTGCATCGTGCTCTCGCTGCTCGCCCATCTGCTGTTGGGCATCTACACGACCACGGTCACCATCGTCAGCGAGGCCATCGGGCCCGGCGACGGGTTGCCGCTCCGCGTCTCGCTGCTGACCACGGGGCCCGACGGTGGCGACAGCGACACGAATACCGATCCTCAGCCCTGGGAACAGCTGGCCGACGTCGACGCCGAGAAACTGGCGCCGCTCGACCCGGCCGAAATCAGCCCCGCACCGGTCACGCTCTCGCCGCTCGACGCCGCCGCGCCCACGCGCCTGACGCCCGCTGCCGGCCACCAGCTGCCCGACAGCCTGCAGCATGCCACTCTGGCCTCGGCCACGGCGGCCGTTCGGCCCGGTTCATCGCCGGCAGCCCAAATCGAAGCCCCGCCGGCTCAGCGCAGCGATCCGGCACCGACGCGCGTGGCCGAACCGTCGGCCACTAATCCGCCGCCCAGCGACACCGCCGATGCCCCGCCCACTCGCGCCAGCGCCGCCGATCCGCAACCCGCGCCGTTCGATCCGCTCGGCCCTTTGCCCGGCGAAGTCACCGTTCCCCCGGCGACAGCCTCGGCACGCCCGGCGCCCGCCGCGCTGGCCGGCGCGGGCGCTGGCGAAGCCGCCCCATCCGCCGGCGATGCCGCCTCGGGCCGCACGACTCCCGCCGAGATCCCGGGCGTTCCGGAAGGGTCTGTCGCCGTGCCGGGCGTGGAGTTCGGTCCCAGCATCGCTTCGCTGGGTCCGGCCCCGATCGCCCGGGCCGCCACCGACGAAGAAAAAGTCCCTTCGATCTATCAGCTGCGCTTGGCCCCCGACCACACGCGCCAGGCCCTGGCGCACGGCGGCACGCGCGAGACCGAAGCCGCCGTGGTCGCCGCCCTGCGCTGGTTGGCCGCCCATCAAAGCCCCGACGGCCGCTGGGACGGCCAGCGGTTGGAAGCCGGTCGCGAAGCCGCGATCGACGGACATGAACGCCGCGGCGCAGGCAGCCGGGCCGATACCGGAATCTCGGGCCTGGCTCTGTTGGCCCTCTTGGCCTCGGGCCACACCCATCTCGAAGGGGAACATCGCGACACGGTCCGCCGCGGCTTGGAATTTCTGCTCAGCGCGCAGGCTGCCGACGGCAACCTGGGGGGCAACGCCACGCTGTACGAAAAAATGTATTGCCACGCCATGGCCTCGTTCGCCTTGAGCGAAGCCTACGCCATGACCCATGACGAGCGGTTGCAAACCGCGGTCCGCCGCGCGATCGGCTACACACTGGCCGCACAGCATAGCGCGACCGGCGGCTGGCGCTATCAGCCGGGCGAGGCCGGCGACACCAGCCAGCTCGGCTGGCAGTTCATGGCCCTCAAGAGTGCCGAGCTGGCCGGCATTCCGATCCCGCCCGAGACGCGGGCCGGCATGATTCGCTACCTGGGCAGCGTATCCAGTGGCAAGCACGGCGGGCTGGCCAGTTATCGCCCCGGCCACAAGCCGAGCCGCACCATGACCGCCGAAGCCCTGGTCTGCAAACAGTTCCTGGGCATGGCCCATGGGCATCCGGCCGGCGGCGAGGCCGGCAACTTCATCCAGGAAGAGTTGCCCGGCGACCGCGAGCCGAATTTCTACTACTGGTACTACGCCACGTTGGGCACGTATCAGCTGCAGGACGAACACTGGCAGCGCTGGAACAAGGCCCTGCAAGTGGCGCTGGTCGGCAGCCAACGCACCGCGGGCGACAAGGCCGGCAGCTGGGATCCCGACCCCGTCTGGGGCGCCTACGGCGGCCGGGCCTACAGCACCGCGCTGGGTGCCCTGTGCCTGGAGGTCTACTACCGCTACCTGCCCTTCTACGTCGAAGCGGCCGGCCGCCATCACCAGCCAAAGTAGCGCACGTGCGTGCCGGCCGCCGCGTGTCGCGATCGGGCATTCGCGCCCCGCCGGCCCGCGGCGGAAAGCCTGGCCGGCAACCTCGCCGCAATCGGCAAATCCCCTGCCCCAGGCCCGTTTTAGCTCGTGCGGCACCCCGCGCGGCGGGCGGGGTTTAATCGTTGTCCGGCGAACGGGGCGACGTAGCGCCCGGCTCGGGCTGGCAGTTTGACTCCCCCACGCCTGCCAGTAGAATTGAATGTGGCAGTACGGTCATTGCGGCGTGCATGACGTGCGGCCGGCGCCAGCTGGGTTGCACACGTCGTTTTCGCTTGGGAGTGCAATCGCGGTGCCGCCCTCCACCCGGCTCCAGAGTGCGGAGCCCGCGATTCCCACCTCCCTCGCACGAGAATTTGCATGCTGCTGGGTTTCATCGGCATCGGGCCGCTCGAAGTATTCATCGTCGCGCTGATCGTGCTGCTGCTGTTCGGCAACCGCCTGCCTGGCGTCATGCGCTCGATGGGGCAGGGCCTGGTCGAATTCAAAAAAGGCATGCAGGGCATCGAGGATCAAGACAAAGAAGGCGTGAACAAGAAATGACTTCCGCGGGCATCGCAAAGTGCGCTGCCCCAGGGCCGGCCCGAAGCGCCGGGGAATAAAACGGGCTCGTCCACCGGATAACGCTAGTGGGCGAGTGTTCCGTAACGTCGGGCTCGTACCAAGCGACGCGGGCCTGAACTTTCATCCAATTCGAGGTGCTCTGATGTTTGGCTTGGGACCGATGGAATTGGCGATCGTGGGCGTGATCGCCGTCTTGCTGTTCGGCAAGCGTCTGCCCGAGGTAGGCCGTTCGCTCGGCAAGAGCATTGTCGAGTTCAAAAAGGGCATGAACGACATTCAGGCCGACGTCGAAAATCGGTCGCTGCCGCCCCGCCGCGCGGACCTTGGTCCTGCAGAGTAGGCGTCCGGCAGAATAGGCGTCCGGCAGAGTAGGCGTCCGGCAGAGTAGGGGCCGGCAAAAAAATCGGCCAGGCGCTTTGCGGCCCGGCTCGGAAGCAGTCTTAGTCGTCGAGAAAACGAGGTGCTCTGATGTTTGGCTTGGGACCGATGGAATTGGCGATCGTGGGCGTGATCGCCGTCTTGCTGTTTGGCAAGCGTCTGCCCGAGGTGGGCCGTTCGCTCGGCAAGAGCATTGTCGAGTTCAAGAAGGGCATGAACGACATCAAGGCCGAGGTGGACGGCGCGGCCAATCCGTCGGCCAGCGCCCGCGTGGCGCATCGCAATTCGATCGACGATTATGAAGAGGCCACGGCGCCCAAGTTCGAGCCGCCCGCCCACGAACCGACCGAAGCCAAGAGCTGAGCGGGCCGACGCGCTGCCTCGGTGGCCTTTCTACGCGCGGGACATCATCCGTTCGGCCGCCATCCTTCTGTCCGCCGGCCGTTTGCTGGCACGAGCGATGCCGCGGCAGTTGCTGTGGCATTCGCGCCGCGGCGGCATCTCGTCTTGACCCCGGCCAACGCGCGAACCGAGAATCACTTCCGCCACTGAGCGGCATTTTGCCCGCTCGCGCCGTGCCAGGAGTTTCGCCCCGATGCGCCCTTTCCTCAGCCTGTTTGCCGCCGCGCTTTTGGCTGCCAATGCCTGGCCGGCCCAGCCCCGTAGGGTCGTTCGCAGCTCGCCGATTCAGCGCTGCCAGACGCCCGCCGCCTCAGCTCCCAGCTCTGTTGCCGACGCCACTCGCTCCGTTACTCCTGCGAGGGAGAATCCCAACTTTACGGCGGCTGCCGAGAAAGCTTACGACACGCGGGCCGCGGCGATCGAGGCGGAGCTGAAGACGCCGAACGGCGATCCTTGGGCGGGCCAGTATTACGGACTGATCCACGTGTTCTCCTGGGCGCCCCGGTCGGGGTGGGTTTTCAAGTCGCCCAGCTGCTGTGGACCGTTCGACCAGAATTATGGCGAACTCGCCGCGGCCGACGGCAGCCTGCGGCTCGAATTCGCCCTGCCCAACCCGCGCGACAGCGCCGCCTGATCACGGCGCAGATGCTCTACATCGGCTGGGGTGGCCGGCATTACCTGGTGCGCGAAGACCGCGTCATCGATTTCTGCAACGACGTGAATGCTGGCATCGAACCCCGCGACGGCAAAACGGGCGGTTGGTCGCTGCTGCGCAGCGGTGACGAGAAAATCCGCGTCACCGGCTTTCCGCAAGTGCCGCCCGAGTACGCCGACTATCTGCTCCACAAACCGGTGCAAGCCCGGGTCGTCAAAGTCGACAAGCCGACCGTCGTCGATGGCCTTGCCGGAACGAAGTATTTCTACACGCCCGTAGCACTCGATCGCGGAACCAGCGCCGGCCTGCGTGCGGGCATGTCGTTGCACGTCATCGAGCCGTCGCAATGCCGCGGGGCGATTACCATCACCGCCGAAGGGCTCGACGACAGTCACGGGGTGCTCGAACAGGACGCCATCGATCGGGCGCGACCTACCGCCGGTTGGCGCGTGTCTACCCGCGAACCCGGCCACGACCTGGGGATCCCGCCCGGAAGATCGGGCTAGGCCGCCCGGCGCCACTTGCGGTAACCCAACGGTGCCGACACCGCCATGCTTCTTGCCGCATGCACTGGCGGGAAAAATCGCCCCGGTCCGACCCATTCAACAACCGGCCGGCAACGGTTACAATCACGCACGTTCGCTGAAATTGTCGGGCGGCTAGCTCAGTTGGTTAGAGCGCTATCCTCACACGGTAGAAGTCACAGGTTCGAGTCCTGTGCCGCCCACTGCGATTCAAGTCTCGCCGAAGTCTATCGCCAGTCTGCCCGCCGGCGTTCGGCGATACGGCCGCTTTTAAACCGAGCCAGGACCGTAAAAGCCGGTTTGGGTTCGTTTCACGGAAGCCGCCGCACATGGCCAGGCTGACCCCCGCCGCGCCCAAATATCGGCTGTCCGCAGTCGGGTTCTCCGACCGCGGGGACCGCTCGGAAGCCTGCCCGACGGGCCAGCTTCCTGGGCAGAAACCGGCAAAGTGTTGCCCGGCAGCACCCTAATGGCCGCCAGGCCTCGCCGGCCAAAAAATTTTCTCCGCAGCGTGTCGATTCAGCGGGCCCCCGATCGACTAAATTGCGGAGTGGGATCGCCGATCTCAACGAACTTCCGCTGCTGTCTTGTTGGAGGAGGAACGAAAATGGTACCACGACTACTGATCTGCGGGCTGCTGCTGACGATCGCCCAATTGAGCTACGGCGCCGATCAGCCCGAGGCCAAACAGCCGGCGCCGCCCACGAATGCGGGGCTCGAGACGATGAAGAAACTGGCGGGAACCTGGCTGGCCGTGGGCGAAGACGGCAAGCTGACCGACCAGGTCGTGTCGGTCATCAAGGTCACCGCCGGGGGCAGCGCCGTTCAGGAGACGCTCTTCCCCGGTCAGCCGCACGAAATGGTCTCGCTCTACACGGCCGATGGGCCGGCCCTGGTGATGACGCATTACTGCGTGCTGGGCAATCAACCGCGCATGAAAGCGGACCCCAGCTCCACGGCGAACAAGATCGTGTTCAAATTCGTCGGCGGCGGCAACCTGGATCCGCAGAAGGACAAACACATGCACGAAGCCACCCTGAACATCGTCGATGACGACCACATCGAGGTGCACGGCGTCGCCTGGGAAAACGGTGTTCCGGCCAAAGAGATGTGCGGTGAGATGAAGCTGGTTCGGAAGAAATAGGGCGCACGATCGAGGTGTTGCCTGGCTCGTCGGCTGCAGCGCCGGGCTCGCAACCGGTTGAAGAATTCAACAGGCTGCGCGATCGCATGGGGGCGATCCCCAAATAACGACCCCGGTCGTTACTTGGCGAGCCGGGCGGAGCTGCGCTCTGCCCTGGGCGAGGTTGAAAAATGTCAGGAGGGCATTTTTCAACGGACACTAGGCGGCAGCCCACCGGGCAAGCTTGGCGCGGAAGCCGGGTCGCTCGAGCACTGCCGGATTGAGGATATTCTCGGGCAGCTTGCCGCTGGAAACGTTAAGCATGCCGGCGACGATCGAGGTCATGGTCAGCCGGCTGGCGCGGCGCGTGCTGCAAAGCCAGTGGGGCGTGAGAATCACGTTGTCGAGCTCCAGCAGCGGGTCGCCCGGCGGGAGCGGCTCATGTTCGAATACGTCGAGACCGGCCCCGGCGATGCGGCCGGCTTGCAACACGCGGACCAAAGCCGCCTGGTCGACCATCTCACCCCGCGCCACGTTGATGAAATAGGCGCTCGGTTTCATCAGCGCCAGTTCACGCGCGCCGATCAGGCCCTGCGTTTGCGGCGTCAAGCGGCCGTGCAGGCTGACGAAGTCGGATTGCCGCAGCAATTCGTCGAGCGTCGAGACCAGGGTCACTCCCAGGCGCCGTGCTTGCTCGGTATCGGCATGGGGCGAAAAGGCCAGCACGCGCATCTCGAACGGCGCAAGCAAGCGCACGAGTTCTCGGCCGGTGTATCCCAGGCCCACGATGCCCAAGGTCTGACCGGAGAGGTCTTCGCCGAAGGCGTCTTTCTGCAGGTCCCAGCGGTGCTCGCGCACCAGACGCTGCTGCAGGTTCAGCCGTCGGGCCAGGGCCAGAATGAAAATCATCGCCGCCGAGGCCGTCGAATGCATCAGGCCGTCGGGCGAATTGAAAACTACCACGTCATGGGCCGTGCAGGCCGGCAGGTCGAGCTTGTCGTAACCGATGCCGGCGCGGCCGATCGCCACCAGCCGCTCGGCGCCCTGTGACAGCGAGTCGGCTTTGACCCACGGCCGACAGACGATCAGGGCGTCGGCCGCGGCGACATGCTCCGCCGTCATCTCCAGCGAGTACAGCCGATCTCGATAAGTTGCATCGCCGGGCCTGGCTTGCTGGTCGGTGCAAAAGGCGTAGCGAATTCGCTCTGCGGCGTCGAACAGATCGAGCGCCAGATCCCCGATGGGCTGATTGGCCGCGTCGATCATGTCGCCGGAAATCAGAATCTCGAATTTGCGTACGGCCGGATCGGGCATGGCGGTGGTCAGCGTGCGGGGCGGTCGGGCGCGGCGGCTGCCGGGGCATCGGGACCGCGGGTGCCCAGGCGTTTTTCCCAGCCTTCGTGAGACACGTCGAAATAAGACTGCGCGTCGTAAGGATGCTCGCGCACGACGTCGAGATTCAGGTCCAGGCCCAGGCCGGGCGCGGTCGGAATCGAAAGATGTCCGTTGGCCGGATCGATCGTCGGCGCCCAGGTGACCAGGTCCCGGGTCCAGGGCTCGTTGAACGGATCGAAGTGTTCCTGAATCAAGAAATTCGGCACCGCGGCCGCCAATTGCAGGCACACCGCGGTGGCCACCGGGCCCCCGCTTTGATGCGGGGCGATCCAGGCGCCATTGGCGCGGGCGATGTTGGCCACGGCGATGGTGTTCGTAATGCCCCCCAGCGACATCGGCTCCGGCTGAAAAATGCTCACGTAGCCGCCGCGCGCAAAGTCTCGAACTTGCCGATCTTGTCGAACTGTTCGCCCGTGGCCACCGGGATGGGGCACTGGGCCGCGATCTCGTTGGTCAGCTCCTCGCGCTCGGCGGTGGTGGGCTCCTCCCACCAAAAGATCTTCAGCGGCGCCAATCGCTGCGCAATGCGCAGCGACTCGCTGGGTGCGAACCGGCAATGCACGTCGATGAGAATCTTCAGCTCCGGGCCAAACCGCTCGCGCAGGGCTGCCAGGATGTCATAGGCCGTGTCGACGTCGGCGTCGCCCGAGAACCAGCGAGCGGTGCCGAACGGGTCGAGTTTGATGGCCTTGAACCCCCGGGCGATGACCGTCTCGGCAATACTGACGAAGTGCTCGGGGGTGCGCTCGGTGCGGTACCAGCCATTGGCGTAGCCCAGCACCGATTGGCGAAACGAGCCGCCGAGCAACTGCCAGATCGGCGCGCCGAGCGACTTGCCCAGGATATCCCAGCAGGCCGTCTCGACCGCGGCCGCGGCCAGCCGGTGGACGTGGCCGGCGTCTTGAATGGTCTCGAGCAGCGCCTGGTTGATGGCGTTGACCTGGCGCGGGTCTTTGCCGACGGCAAAATGCGCCAGTTCGTGCACCGCGGCTTCCGTGGTCTTGACGAAGCCGTTCATCGTGGCTTCGCCGATGCCGTGCAAGCCGGCATCGGTGCAGACGCGCACGAACAGCCAGTTCTTCCAGCCGGCGCTGACGGTGTAGGTCTCGATGTGAGTGATCTTCATCCCGGACGGAGCCACACGATTCTCCCGTGAGCCGAGTTCTTGGGTGCGCCGCCCTGGAATGCGGGACGGCGGGACCGATTTTGTGCCTCCGACGGTACCATGCGACAGGGGGACACAACAGGGGCCGCATGACACGCTTCGCCACGCCGCTGGCCCCACCGCCGCGAAGCTCAAGCTCCGCCGCGTCAAACACCAGAAGTCACGACTCGCGGGCTGAAGCAACGGGCGATCTGGCCGACGAGCGAAAACCGCAGCGAACTCTGCAACGGCAGCATCGCGCGTATGGCGCCCGCTGGGTTGGATACCGGCAAGGGGTTGAGTTACGGCGCGCTCCATTCCAGCGACCACTTCGGCAACGACCATTTCGAAAGCTCAGAACAGCTCGTACAACCTGCTCAGGAAGTTGCGCCCCAGGGCAGGCGGCCGGAAACCGCAATGCGCCGGCGGCGAACCGCGCGGCTGGGCGGTAAGGGGATTTCTGCGAGAATTTCGTGGCGCTAGTTGACTTGGCCCGATGCCGGGTCGATGATTGGAGGCGCTGCCTCGCAAATCGCCGTTTTCTCAGCGTTTTGCGGGCTTTTTTGGCGGGGGAATGCCCGTGAGTCGGAATCGAAACACGACGCCGTGAAGAGTCGCCCAGAATCCCTGCCGTGATGGCGGGGGTGCTCGGCGACTTTTTTCGTTCTCGGCCGCCAACGGCATCGTTTCGGCGGCCAGACAAAAAAAATGCCGCGCGGCGGCTAGATGACCAGGTAGCGCGGACGAATTCCGCAACCGTCGATCAGGGGCATCCCGCCGCGGTGGTCGCGAGGGGTGCCGCGGATCTAAAAACTGTGTGAAAGCTGAGCTCCGTCGATCGTGAAGACTCAGCCAGCATAGAGAGACGAACGTCTCGAAATAAGTCAATAAAAAACTATGGAATACTACAGTAATTTTGTGCGGTCCGCTTGGAAAGCACGGCCCGGATCGAACCTGTCGTCTTCCAGCGCGTCTGGTGGCGGTCAGCCGTCCGGCCGCCTGGCATGTCGCTGCCGGTCGGAACAAACCGTGCACCCATCGGTGCCGGCTGAGTCCCATTGCTGTCCTGGAGAGTTCGCCGACTCGTGAAGTTTTCTCGCCCGGAACCGCTACGCGAACCGCCGCGAGCCGACGTTTCAAACTTTGTGTCTTAACATTCCTACGAGGTCGAATCATGAAGCGCCTTCCGATTTCCGTGCTGGTCGTTGCTGTCGCCTTGGCGGCTTTCTTGGCTTGCGGCTCCGCCGGGGCGGGGGTCTACGGCGTTTATGACGTGGCCAACAACTTCTCATCCAGCCAGAACGGCGGCTCGAACGCTTTTAGCTACGGTTACGTCAGTAGCGGCGATCTCAATCTCAACAACTTTACGCCCTTCCCGACCGGCACGAATCTCGGCGGAGGCAGCGGTCAATGGACGATTGGCGGCAACTCCGATCCGAATATTTTCCACAACGGGGGCCCGGCGACTCTGACCTCGACTTTCTACTCCGCGGCCAACGCGGTGATCCTCGGGCCTTACCAAGGCCCGACCGTAGTCGAGTGGACCGCGCCGGCGTCGGGTATGGTCAGCTTCACCTCGTCAGGCCAAGACATCCAGTCCTGCTGCGGCACGCGAACCGTCTACTACGACGTCTTCGTCAAAGGTTCCGACGCGGGAATCGGCGGGCCCCAGAATGTCGGACCGAATCCGAATCCCGTCGATCCGAACAACCTGCCGACCGTGACCTACGATCAGTCGGGCATTGCCGTCGTCAAGGGCGATGTGCTGGCCTTCATCGCCTACAACAACCAGTCGGGCGCCAACAACTCGATGCAGCTCAACGCCACGATCAACTTTACGCCTGAGCCCTCCTCGTTCATCCTCTGCGGCGTGGGCGCCGTCGGCCTGCTGGCCGTCGCCCGTCGTCGCCGCCGGGCCTAGTTCGACCGGCTGGCAAAACACGGAACCGCTCGGGCCACGTGCTCGGGCGGTTTTCGTTTGCGCCGTGGTCGGACTCGCCGTGGCCGGCGATCATCCTGCTTCTGGCGCAGCCATCGGCCCGTGCCACTCAGCCGGAACGAAGAAGCGTGTAGAATGGGTGCAAGACGGCATCGGCAGTTGGCCGATGCATTGCTGCGCCTGGTAACCGATCAAGCACGTGGAACGTAAATCATGACTCACGAGTTGTGGCTCTGGGTGGCCACCGCGGCGTACGGCGTCCACATGTTGGAAGAATTTGCCTTCGACTGGAAAAATTGGGCCAATCGAGTGTTGAATCTGCCGGTCGATTGGCCAATGTTCTACGTGACGAACGCCATCGTGATCGTCCTGGGCATCGTCTCGGCGGAAATCGGCTGGAGGCTGCCGGCACTGTCGCTGGCCTTTCCAGCGTTGATGCTCATCAACGCCGTGTTTTTCCACATCCTGCCCTTCGTCGCCAAGAAGAAGTTCTCGCCCGGGCTCATCACGGCCGTTCTGCTGTTTTTGCCGCTGGGCAGTTGGATTTTCTACGGAGCCAATCAGGACGGCGTTTTGACGGCCGGGACCGCGGCTTGGGCCTTCCTCATTGGAGCAGTGCTGATGGCGTACCCCATCGCAATGCTCAAGGTGAAGGACAAGCCGTTCTTCAAGCAGAACTGAGGTGCTTCTCCAGCGACGAGAATTCGCTCGCAGGCCGGCGCGCTCAACCCTGCGAATCGCGCTCGGCCGCAAGCCACTCGGGATCGACTTTGGCTTTCACCGTCCGCCAGTCGATGCCCAGCCGCCGGGCGGTGGCGTCGAAACTGCCGGTCTGCGAATAGACCAGCGTGATGTAGCGCCGCAGCAATTCGTCGGCCGTCAGACTTCCGGCCGCCACGGCCGCAGCCAGTTCGCCGCCGGCGCCCGCGGCCGGCTCGAGCGGACGCCGCGGCGGAGCGTAGCGTTTGCGCACGAGCACGTTGCGCACGCATTGCTCCAACTCGCGCACGTTGCCGGGCCAGGCGTAGTTGGGGCCCAGCTGCTCGTCGATCCAAGCCCGGGCTTCCGCGGCCAGGCTCTCGGCCTCGTCGCCCACCAGCCGCCGCGCGACGTGCAGGACCAGGGTGTCGAGCTCGGCCGGATCGTCCGTCAGGCGCTCGCCGAGCGTGGGCACTTCGATCAGGTCGCTGCACAGCCGGTAGTAGAGATCCTCGCGAAAATGCCGCGTGTGCATCAGCTCGGCCAGGTTGCGGTTCGTGGCGGCGATGATCTTGCCGGCGAAGGCGCGCGACTCCGTCTCGCCCAGCCGGCTGAAGCTGCGGCTTTGCAGCACGCGGAGCAGCTTCACCTGGATGGCCGGGTCCAGCTCGCCGATCTCATCCAGGAAAACGGTGCCCGAGGCCGGGCAGACTTCGAGCCAGCCGCTGCGGTCGCCGACGGCGCCGGTGAACGCGCCGCGCTTGTGGCCAAAAAGCTCCGACTCGATCAGCGTGGGGCTCAACGCCGACAGATTCAGCGGATAGAACGAGCCGGCAAAGTCGGCCCGGAATTTGAGCGTCGCCGGATCGAACGGCACATAGCGCGACAGCCCCACGGCCTGGGCGACCAGCTCCTTGCCCGTGCCCGACGGGCCGGTGATCAGCGTCGTGTAGTCGGCCATGCGGTCGTACAGCGTCCGGCGATAGCGCCGCATGTCGTGCGTGAAGATCGATTCCCAAACGGTCGCCCGCAGTTGGACTGCCGGTCGGGAGCCGCCGATGATGAAGTGGAAGATGTTGCGAAACGCGCGGCGGATCTGAAAGAAGCCGGCAAAGATGTGCCCCAGCTGGTCCCACATCGGCAGCGTGCGCCGCGGCGCACGAGGAGCGGCCGGGCGTATTCGGCCAGCGACTTGTAGGCCTCGACCGGCCGCGTCGAGCGCGGCCGGGACAGCGCCTCGCCGATCGCCGCGTCCAGCCCCGCGCGGAAACGGTGAAACAGCACGAACATCACCACGTCGTCGTACAACCCGAGTTCCTCGGCCGCAAATTCGCCGCCCCGATCGAAGCGCGGACCGGTCCGGGCCAGCAGCTCGTCGGCCGTGGCCATCAGGCCGGTGAGGTTTGCGTTGTCGTCGCCGGTGTCGGACTGGGTGTTCCAATCGGCGTAGCGCGGCTGGAAGGCCGCTCCCAGCGCCGCGCGTTCGTACTCGATTCGGTTCGGCAGAAACGGATTGCAGTGCGCCAGGTCCGACAGGGCCTGGGCCAAGCGCCGATCGGCGGGGGTAAAGAGCGGCATCCGGGGTCTCCTTGAGCCAGCCATCACCATACACTCGCTGCAGGTGACGCCGACAGCCTCTGACGGCCCGCCGCGCGTCCCGGGCCGCTGTCGCGAGCCCGCCAAATCGCCGAACTCTCGGCGAACACACGTCTTAGCGATTTGCGTGGGCGATTGGCACGGCGAATGTATCTGACTCCAGGCCAGTCGCCCGCGCCGCGGGCATGGCCCAAAAGCGGATTCGCTGACCCAGGAGGAAATCATGACCCACGGATTCCCCAGTTCCAGAATCGCCCGGCTCGTCGCGCCGGCGCTCCTTGCCGCGATCGGCTGGAGCGCGGCCAGCGGCGCGGCCTCGGCTGCCGGGCTGCTGATTGCCGACGGCCCTTGGGGCGGAGCCCTTGAAATCAAAGAGCAAGCCGTGCACGTCACGATCAACAACGGCATTGCCGTCACGCAAATCGATCAGGTGTTCGTGAACACCGAGAACCGAGTGGTCGAGGCGCTCTACACGTTCCCCGTGCCCAAGGGCGCCAGCGTGGCCAACTTCAGCATGACGATCGGCGGCCGGGAAATGATCGGCGAAGTCGTCGAAAAAGAGTGCGCCCGGCAAATCTACGAAAGCTACAAGCAAGTCCGCCGCGATCCCGGCTTGCTCGAACAGGTCGACTACAAGCGGTTCGAGATGCGCATCTTTCCGATCGCCGCGGGCGCCGAACAGCGCGTGCAGCTGGCCTACTATCAGGAACTGGACTTCGACCACGACTGGGCCACTTACGTGTATCCGCTGGCGACGGTCACCCGAACGGACGTTGCTCAGCGCACGACCGGCCGCTTTGCTTTCAATCTGGACATCCACAGCGAAGTGCCGATTGTCGAACTGAAGAGTCCCTCGCACGGCGATGCGCTGGCCATCGTCAAGCATTCCGACCAGAGCTATTGGCAGGCCAGCCTGGAAACCAAGGCCGCCGACCTGAGCCGCGACATCGTTTTGGCCTGCCACCTGGAACGGCCGCATACGGGGATCGACCTGATCACCTCGCGCCCGGCCGAGGAAGACGGCTATTTCCAACTCACGCTCACCGCCGGCAAGGAACTGGAAGCAGCCGGCACCGGCGCGGACTACGTTTTCCTGCTCGATGTGTCGGGCAGCATGGGATTCGACAACAAGCTGGGCCTGTCGCGCGACGCGGTGACCGCGTTCCTAAAGGCGCTGGGGCCTGACGACCGCTACGAGGTGCTGGTCTTCAACGTCAGCCCGGAAACGTTATTCGGCGAGCTGCAGGCGCCCGGCCCGCTGGCCGACGCCCGGGTGCAGGAATTCCTCCGTTCGCAAAAGGCCCGTGGCGGCACGGTCCTGCGTCCGGCCTTGGAAACGGCCTACCGCTACCGCAGCAACGACCGGCCGCTCAACGTGGTCGTGCTTTCCGACGGCATGACCGAACAGCAGGAACAGCGCGAGCTGCTGGAACTGATTCGCCGGCGACCGAGCGGTGCAACCGTGTTTTGCGTGGGCGTGGGCAACGAGGTGAACCGGCCGCTGCTGGCCCAGCTGGCCGAGCGCGCCGGTGGGTTGGCCGCGTTCGTCTCGGCCGACGACGATTTCCAGCGTCAGGCCGAGGCCTTCCGCCGCAAGCTGGTCCGCCCGGCGATGACCGATTTGAAAATCAATTTCGCCGGCGCCGACGTCTACGACGTCGAGCCGCAGCAATTGCCGAACCTGTACCACGGCCAGCCGGTGCGCCTGTACGGGCGCTACCGCACTGCCGCCCCGGGCGCGGCGACGGCCCGGGTGAACCTGGCGGCCAATATTTCCGGTGCTCCCGTGCAACAATCGGCCGAAGTGCAACTGCCGAAGCGCGACGACCGCAATCCCGAGATCGAGCGGATGTGGGCCTCGCATCGCGTCGAACGCCTGATGGCCGAAGCCCGCGCGACCGGTTCGCCCGGCAGCACCCGAGGCGAGATCGTCCGGCTGTGCGAGGGCTACTCGATCGCCAGCGAATACGCTTCGTTCATCGTGCTGGAAAACGATGCCGAATACGCCCGCTGGAAGATCGATCGTCGCAGCGCCAGCCGCCTGCGCCGCGACCAGCGCTCGCAAGACCTGGTTCGCCAGCAGCTCGATGTGCTCCGTCGACAGACCCAGGCCCGGCTCGGTCCCGCTCCGGCCGAGGCACCGCTGGCCGCGCGGGCGGCGGACCCCTCGCCCGTGGGCGGCAGCTCCAGCCCGGCCGTGAATTTCGATTCCGCTGCCGGTTCGCCAGAAAGCCCGGCCCCGGCGTTCGACTCACCTGTCCGATCGAGCCGGAACGTTTCTGGCGGTGGTGGTGGTGGCGGCGGTGGAGCGATCGATCCACTGACGGCGCTGGCCGGTGCGGCGCTCGTGGGAGCGGGCGCTTGGGCTCGGCTCCGCCGCAGCAAACAGCCGGATGCGGCAGCGGGGCGCGACGCTTGAGCGAAGGTGGCAACTCCGGCCCGCCGGTCGCACGGACTTGATCCTCGACCGGCGGGCCCTTCGATGCCCGCAGGCGGCCCACGTCGGCGCCGCCCGGCAATCCCATTGGCGAAAGGAATCGTTCGATGCAAAAACTGCAGATCGACAGGAGGTCGTGGACCTGGCTCGCCGAAACGCGGGTGCTGCTGACGTTGACGCTCGCGGGCCTGGGGCTCGCCTTGGCCGCGGTGCCCGGCGCGGCCCGGCTCTGGCAGTATCATCGCGAGGCGATTCTGACCGGCCAATGGTGGCGGCTGTTCACCGGCCACTGGACGCATTGGAACGCCGATCATGCGGCCTGGGATCTGGCGATGTTTGCCGTCCTGGGCATGGCCTGCGAGCGGCTTTCGCCCCGCCGCCTGATCGCACTGCTGGTCGGTTCGCCGCTGGCGATTTCGCTGGTCCTGGTCTGGTTTGCGCCGAGCGGATCGAGTATCGCGGGCTGAGCGGGATCGATTCGGGATTGTTCGCGCTGCTGGCCGCCATACAGCTGCGCAGCGCGTGGCAAGCGCGCGACCGAGTGCTGCAGGCGTTCAGCCTGGTGCTCGCTGGTCTGCTGGCCGGCAAGATCGGCCTGGAAATGGCCTGGGGCCGGACGCTGTTCGTCGATTCCACGGCGGCCGGGTTTACACCCTTGCCGCTGGTGCATGCCGTGGGCGCCGCGGTTGGCACGCTCGTCGGCCTGCTTCCCGACGAAGCGCTCGGCGCGGACTCATTCTGCGGCCGCGCCCGCTTCGCTCAGTTGGGCTGGGTGCGGCGGAAATAGGCCGCGGCCGGAATCTCTTGCTTGGGGATGCCCGGTCCTTCGTAGGACACTTGCAGCACTTCGTCGCCGGTCGACTCGAAGAATTGCACCTTGATCGGATGCAAGCCGGCCATCAGACGCACCACGCCCGCGGCCTCGCGCGGGGGATGCGTTCCGTCGTTGTCGACCACCAGCCGGTCGTCCACATACATCCGGCTGCCGTCGTCGCTGCGGGTGTGGAACGTGTACAAGCCGTCGGTCGGAACCTTGAGCAGTCCGGCGAACTCGAGCGCGAAATGATCTGGATGCGATTTGTAGACGCCGGGGTGCGGACGCTCGGCCTTGCCGGTTTCGGCCGGACCGCCCTGGCCGAAGTCGGGCAGCTGCTGCCAGGTGCCTTGCCAGGCGGCAAAGTTCAGGCCCGGCTCCAGCCCTTCGTCGGCCAGCGGTTTGGACAAGGGTAAATCGATCAGCGTGCATTCGACGCCGCGGGTTTCCGCTCCGCGCCGGACGACCAGCGGCAGCTTTTGCCCGCTGCGTTTGTCGACCAGCGCCAGGTGGAAGGCGACGCCCGAATCGACCTTGGCTTCGCCGATTTTTTCTACGATGTCCCCCGCCTCGATGCCGGCCGCGGCAGCCGGCGAATCGGCAGCCACGGAAACCACCTTGGCCGACGGCCCGAGCATGTCGACGGTCAGCCCCAGCTGAAAGCCGCCGCGCTGTTCGACGGCGAGCATCGCGGGGAAAACTTCGCGCACCCGGTCGATCGCGATGGCGAAGCCGATGTTCTCGGCGTCCGCCTTGCGCGACGTGATCACCCCGATCTGCTCGCCCAGGACGTTGATCAGCGGACCGCCGCTGCTGCCGCCGCTGATCGCGGCGCTCGTTTGAATCATGACGGGCAAAAAGGCCACCTCGGTATTCGTGGCGCGCTTCAGGCCGCTGACGATCCCTTCGGAAACCGTGCTCACCAGCCCGGCGGGGCTGCCGATGGCGATGGCCGGCTCGCCCAACAGCAGGTCGTCGCTCCGGCCCAGGGGCAAGGCCGGCAGCGGCCGGTCGCTGGTGATCTTGATCAGCGCCAGGTCCTCGTGGGCAAAGCCGGCGATCATCGCGTAGGGAACCGTGGCGCCGCCGGGCAACACCGCCTCGCCGCGCCGCGCACCGTTGAGGATGTGAAAGTTGGTGATGATGTAGCCGTCGGGATGAATGATGGCCCCGCTCCCCAGGTTGATCCGCTCTTCGTTCGGCTTGTCGGTGGCCGAGAAGGCCCGAATCGCCACCACCGAGGGCAAGCAGCGGTCGATCAACCGCACCAGCGGGGTGCGCCGGGCCGGATCGATCGGCCGCGGCGCCGGCTCCTCGGCACGCGCGGCGGCAATGTTCCAGAGCCCGGCCAGCGAAAAAGCGATCGCGGCAAAGCGCGCGCGGTTCGATCGTGCGCCAAGTGACGCAGCCGGCGCCCAGACGGCCCTCTTGCGGATATGCACCAATGCATGGAATGCTGACTCCCCAGGCCGAAAATGCGACGGGCTTGCACGTGCAGCCTCTCGATGATAACACGCCGCCCGCGGCCCTGGGGCGCATTTTCTGCTCTCGATACAGTCCCGTTGCAAAGCGGGCAGGCACCGGCGCGCGGGGTGCGCCGTGGCAGCGGCTCGCCCCCGTGCCGCAGGCTGCAACAACTTGACTCCGGCGGAGAGTTATACGGAAATGGGGGCTGCGACACTCCTCCCCGACCACCCCTCAAGCGGAGATTTTCCCATGATTCGGTTACTGACCGCTGTTTGCACGTTGGCCGCGGGCCTGTTCGCCCTGGAGCCGGCCCGGGCCGCCGACGCCATCAAAGCCCGGTACTTTACCGGCGGCGGCTGGCACGACTACAAAGCCCTGGCGCCGGTCGTGACCGAGGGCATCGGCCAGCATGCCAACGTTGAGTGGGACATCCGCTTCGGGGTTGATGAATTGGCCAATAAGGACCTGGCCGATGGGGCCGACGTGCTGGTCTACAACCTCTGCTTTGACGAGGCCGACCCGACCGTGATCGAGCATTTGCTCAATATCACCCGCTCGGGCAAGCCGACGGTGCTGGTGCACTGCGCCATGCACTCGTTCAAGACCTCCGAAGGCTGGCGGGAATGCTGCGGCCAGCGCACGCGCAAGCACGACGCGTACCGGGCATTTTCGACCACCAAGGCCGACGCCGAGCATCCGATCCTGAAGAAATTCCCCAACGACTGGAAAACGCCGGGCGACGAGTTGTATCAGACCGTCCAGCTGTCCGAGGACTCGCACCCGCTGCTGCTGGCCCAGGGCGAGGAAAACCGCGAGAGCGTCGTCTGCTGGTTCCACACGTACGGCAAGGGACGCGTGTTCGCCACCACGCTGGGACACGACATGAAGACGGCCTCCCAAGGCGATTACCACCAGCTCCTGGCCAGCGGGCTGCTCTGGGCCTGCGACCAGTTGGGCGACGACGGCGAGCCGCGCGCCGGTTACGCTCCGCAGAAGAAATAGCAACCGTGTCATCGCCTCGCAGCCCCGGGCAGCTTGCCGCCCGTGTGGCGGGCGTCCCGCAACTTACGAGCAGGAGCTGTTTGAACCTTGTCGAGCGAACCACCAGGCCACACCGCGCCGCCGGAACACCCAACGCCCGAAAACCCAGTGCCGGAACACCCAGCGCCGGAAGGAACTGCGCCCGCCGATCCGGCCGCGGCCGATTTGCTCGCCGGCGAGCAGTCGGCCGCCGAGCTGGCCGAGGCCCGGCGCTATGGCCAGCGGCAGTTGGCCTGCAGCCTGGCGGACAAGTTGCTCGACGTGGCATTTCTCGGTGTGATGGCCTTCTGGCTGGCGCGGCCCGTGACCGCCTGGCTGGCCGGTTTCAGCCCGCACCCGACGCTGCAGCTTGTGCTGCTGTTTGCCGCAACGACGCTGCTGCACATGGCCGTGTCGTTTCCGCTCTCGTTTTATTCGGGCCATCGGTTGGAGCATCAGTTCGGGCTTAGTCGCTTGTCGCTGGCCGGCTGGCTGTGGCGCTACGCCAAGGTGAACACGCTGGCCCTGCTGTTTGGCGGGGCGCTGTTTGTCGGGCTGTACTGGATCATCTGGCTTAGCGGCGATTGGTGGTGGCTGGTGGCCGCCGGATTGTTCTTCTTGGTCAGCGTGCTGGCCGGTCAACTCGTGCCGGTGCTGATCATGCCGCTGTTCTACAAGATCCAGCGCGTGGAGACGCCCGAGCTGTCCGAGCGAATGTCGCGCCTGGCGGCCGGCACCGGTTTGTCGATCGAAGGCGTGTATCGCTTCGACCTCAGCGCCGACACGGTCAAAGCCAATGCCATGCTGGCCGGCCTGGGCCGCACGCGCCGGGTGCTGATGGGAGACACGCTGCTCGATCGCTTCACGCCCGACGAGATCGAGGTGATCTTCGCCCACGAGATCGGGCATCACGTGTTCCGCCACATTCGCAAGATGATCCTGGTCGGGGCCGTCTACAGCACGCTGGGCTTTTGGATCGTCAACCGGCTGGTGATGGCCTGGACCGAGCAAGTCGACCCGGCGATCCATTCGCCCCACGAGCTGCCGGTCTACACGCTGCCGCTGGTGATGCTGGTGCTGACGCTGTTTTCGCTCTTGCTCGAGCCGCTGCAAAACATCGTCAGCCGGCGCTACGAACGGCAATGCGACCGCTATGCCCTGGAGCGCACCGGGCTCCGGGCGGCCTACGTGTCGGCTTTTCAAAAACTGGCCCGGCTCAACAAGGACGATCCGGCGCCGCACCCGCTCGAAGTGTTCTTGTTCCACAGCCATCCGCCGATTGCCGAGCGCCTGGCCCTGGCCAAGGCGTAAGCCGATGCGGACCCTGGCCATCGGCGACATTCATGGTTGCGCGCGGGCGCTCGAGGCGCTGCTCGATCAGGTCCAGCCGGAAAGTGAGGATCTGCTCGTCACGCTCGGCGATTATGTCGATCGGGGGCCCGACTCGAGGGGCGTGCTAAATCGCTTGATCGAGCTGGCTGCCGAATGTCGCCTGCTCCCGCTCCGGGGCAACCACGACGGGATGATGCTGCAAGCGCACGATGACCTGATGCACTTTGACGATTGGCTCGCCGCCGGCGGCCGGCAAACCCTGAAGTCGTACGGCGCGAGCGAGAATTGGCAGCATTTCGCCGCCGGAATCCCCGAGGCGCATTGGCAGTTTCTCGCCGAGCGCTGCGTGCCGTTTTACGAAAACGAAACGCATTTCTTCGTCCACGCCAACGCCGAGGCCGATCTGCCGTTGGCCGATCAGCCCGACTACATGCGGTACTGGGAGCGCCTTAGTCCGGCCACCTGGCGGCCGCACGAATCGGGCAAAACGATGATCTGCGGCCACAGCTCGCAGCGTTCCGGCCGGCCCTTGGAACTGGAACAAGCCGTGTGCATCGACACCTGGGCCTATGGCGATGGCTGGCTCACCTGCCTGGACGTTGCGGCCCAGTTGTATTGGCAAGCCAGCGAGCGGGGCGAAACCCGGGTCGGCAACCTCGGCTTCCGCGGCCGGCACTCTTGATTCGCCGCTCGCCCGACGGGCCGAAAAGCCCCGCAAGGCAAAGGAGTTACGCTCCCCGTGTTTTTTTTCGCAAGGCGAGCTCGGCTGCGGCAACTATTAAGTGCCGGAACGATTGCCCGCCGCCAGCCGCGCCAGTCTTGCCCAGCTTGCCGGGTAAGATGAGGCCCGGAATGTGTGCAGCGTGGTTCTCGCCAGCGGCACACAGCGGGCGGCGCGACGAATCGATCCGGCGTGAGCGGTCCGGCATGACCTTCATCGACTGGCAAAGCGAGTTCGACCGGCATGGCCGCTGGCTGCGGTCGGTGGTGCTGGCACGCGTGGGCGAGCCGGCCGCGGTGGACGAAGTGATGCAGGAGGTCGCGCTGGCCGCGGTGCGGCAGCAGGCGCCGCTGGCCGATCCCGAGAAAGTGGCCCCCTGGCTGTACCGGCTGGCGGTGGCCCAGTCGCTGATGTACCGCCGCCGGCAGGGACGGCGCCGTCGGTTGGTCGAACGGATGGCCCTGCGGGCGGCGCCCGGCGAGCAGGACTCTCGGCTGCTCGACCCGCTCGATTGGTTGCTGGCCGACGAGCGCCGCGAAATGGTGCGCCGGGCGATCCTGCAGCTCCGCACGCGCGACGCCGAGATCCTGCTGCTCAAATACCAAGAGGATTGGAGCTATGCCCAGCTGGCCGCTCACCTGGGCACGAGCCAAAGCGCGGTGGAAGCCCGGCTGCACCGGGCCCGGGAGCGGCTCCGTCAACAACTGGCCAGCTGGCAATTGGCAGAGGTGAACCCATGAATCGCGTGTTGGAAGAATTGCGCCGCGGCGACTCGCGCGTCTTCGATCGCTTGGCCGATGGCGAGTTGAGTCCCGCCGACCAGCGGTCGCTGCTGGCTGCCCTGGACGACGAGCCCGGCGCCTGGCGGCGCTGCGCCTGGCGCTGGTCGAAGCGCAGGTATTGCGGCGCGAGCTCGGCACCTGGCGCAACGCGCCGAAGGCTTCGGCCACCCTCGCCGAATCGGCGCCGGCGGTAGCATCCGCAAACCACCGAATTCCCTTCGGCCCCCGAGCGCTTGCCTTCCGGACGAGTAGCGCGTTTTGGATTGCGGCCGCGGTGTGCCTGGCCTTTTGGGCCGGGCTGGTGTCGATTCGTTTCGCTGCGCCTTTCGACCGCCCCGATTTGGCCCATCGGCGGCCGCAGCTCGCTGCGCCTCCCTCGGCCATGGTCTCACGACCGGGCGCGCATTCCCGGCCTGCGCCGCGGGCCGACCGCCCGGCCGCGCCGGCCGAGCGCGAAACAGCCGGCGCTCAGGAACCCGTCCGGGCGCTGGTGCAGCTGATGTTTTCCGGCTCCGGCACGACCGACGAGCGCAAGCTCGAGCTGCCGGTCGTCATGGCGGCCAGCGTCGACCCGCATTGGCTCGACCAGCGCAAATCGGCGGTTCCCCGCGAAGCGCTCGAGGCCTGGCGCAAGGCGGGCCATGTCGTCACACAGAGTGAAGAGATCTGGCGGATCGACTTCGAAGACGGTCGTCAGGTGCTGCTGCCCGTCGAGCAAGTCGAGATTGATTACGCGGCGGAAAAAAGCGTCCTTTGAATTCCAAACCTCGCGCACAAGGAGACACGCCATGAACACGTTCGATCGAGGGCGGCAAACCGCTTGGGTCCTGCTCGCCGCACTCACTGCGAGCGGCGCAGCGGCCTGGGCACAAGACACCAAACCGCGCGACGGCGAGCCGCCGCAACAGGCTCCGGCCGCCGAGCCCCAGCCGGGCGCCGCCCTGGTGCCCCGCGTGCGCGGCGTGGCACGCCCCGACTTTTGGCTGGGGATTCAGATTGAATCGGTTCCCGACGCGCTGCGGGCCCATGTCGACGTGCCGGCCGGCGAGGGATTGTACGTGGGCGAAGTCCTGCCGGGAGGGCCCGCCGCCGCTGCCGGGCTCAAACAGCACGACATTCTCCTGGCGCTCGACGGCAAACCGCTCAAGCAGCCGGCTGAACTGGCCGAAGCCGTCGAAGCTTCGCAGGGCAAGCCGCTCGGAGTCAAACTGCTCCGCGCGGGCAAAACCCAGTCGGTCGAAATCACGCCGGCCAAGCGCACGGTTGAGGTGCGGATCGGCGAGCGCGAAAAAGAATTGGCCCGCCGCACGGTTGCCGACGCGGTTCGCACGGTCGAATCGGCTCGCGACGAAGCCCGGCGGCAAGTCAAAGTGCTGCGCGACAATGGTCAAATCGTGGCCCGGGTCGAGGACCCGGCCGGTGGACCCATCCGCATGCGCCTTTTCCGCCAGGGGTTGATGCTCCGCACGGGCGCCGATGCCCAGCCGCCGCTGGGCGAAGACATGAGCGTGATCATTACCAAGTCCGGCAGTGCCCCGGCCAAGATCGAAGTCCACAAGGGCAGCGATTCCTGGACGGTCAAAGAGGACGAACTGGACAAGCTTCCGCCCGGTGTGCGCGAGCCGGTCCAAGGCATGCTCGCTCCGCCCATTGTTGCGGCTTGGGCGGTGGAGACCGCGCCGCGGCCCGAAGCCGAGCAGGGGGCCGAGAAGCGGACTGAGAGTGCACCGCCTGTAGCGATACCCGCTCGGCGAAAGACGGTCGATCTGGACCGTCGGCTGGAGAAAGATCTGGGCGAGGTCGAGCGTCAGCTGCGCAGCCTGCGCGAGCATTTGGACCAGCTTCGGGCTCAGCGTCGCGGCCGGCAGGGCGATGCCGACGACGACTCCTCCCAGCGCCCCGCGAAACGGCTCAACCGCGCCGTCATCGAAGATGAGGACGATGACGATTGAGTCTTCGGTGCCGCACGGGTTGCTGCGCGCCTCAGGCCGGTGCGAGCTCGGCGATCAGCGCCATCAGCTTGCGCGCGGCCGCTTCGGCAAACTCCGGATCGTTGAGGTGACCATCGTACTCGACGAGTTCGACCGGGCCGCAGTGCCGTCGAAGCGCGCCGAGCAGCGCTTGCCGTGCCGCCGGATCGTCGAACGGTTGCCCGCTGCGGTCGATTGCCGAAACGCCGCCGCGCGGAAACAGAATGCAGGCCGGACCCGTTGCCGCCGCAACCTTGCGGCCGAGATCGGCGCCGATCAGGGCATTTTCCGCCGGCGTGGTGCGCATCAGCGTGACCGTCGGGTTGTGGCGATAGAATAGCCGGCCGCCGAATTTCTCCGGCACGCTCTCGGGCGCGTGGAAATTGACCATGTCCGTGGCCCCGACCGACACGACCTGCGGCACGCCGCATTGGGCCGCGGCCGTCAATCGCGCGGGGCCGGCGGTGAGGAATCCGCCCACCAGCTCGTCGGCCAATTCGGTGGTCGTGATGTCGAGCACCCCGGCCACCAGCCCGTCGCGAACGAGCGATTCCATCGCCTGGCCGCCGCTGCCCGTGGCGTGGAATACGAGCACCTCGTATCCGGCCGCCTCGAGCACTTGCCGGGCCCGCTCGACGCAGGGAGTGGTCACGCCGAACATTGTCGCCGCGATCAACCGCCGCTCGTTGCTCGTCCCGGCGTCGGCCGCAAACTGCGACAAACCGGCCATGGCCCGGGCCGCCTCGTCCAGCACGAGCCGGCTGACCCGGTTCAGCCCGGAAATATCGACAATCGAATTGAGCATGAAAACGTCTTTGTCGCCGACGTATTGCCGCACCTGGCCGGAGGCCAACGTGCTCACCATCACCTTGGCCACGCCCAGCGGCAGCGCGCGCATCGCGGCCGTGCCGATCGTCGTGCCGGCCGATCCGCCCAGGGCCAGAACACCGCCCACCCGGCCTTGGGCATGATGCTGCCGGACCAGCGCGGCGGCCGCGGCGGCTGCCGCCGTGACGGCTCGGCCTCGATCGGCCGCGGCAACCAACTCGCCGAGCGGCACCTCCGCGGCGGCAAACAATTCCTGGCGGCTGATGTCCGCCGCAACCTGCGCCGTGCCCAGGCAACCGGTGTCGACCAGCGTGGTGGCGCACCCGAGCGCTCGCAGCCGGTCGCGCACATAAGCGGCTTCGTGCCCCTTGGTGTCGAGCGTGGCCAGGATGTAAATGGACCGTTGGCTGGCCGTGGCCATGCGCTGCTCCAGTTGTTTTCGTTCTGATCGAGGACCGAATTGTTCCCGGCGCCCAGGCCGTGCCGAATCGCCGGTCGTGGCTCGCGCCGGTGCGCCGCCGAATGCCGGTCTGTGGTCCGATGTAGGCGTTGCTGCTGGGCTTACGAGCAGCGGAAAACTGGCCTTGATCCACCCCGGCAAAATGAGCGAACATCCGCCCCCGCACCGGTGTCATCCGCTGCGGCGGGGGGAGAAGCCCTCACCCGCCCCGAGCATCATAAGCGGGCCTGATTTTAGCGTCGAGCCGGCGGAACCCACTGGGCAGGCCGGCCCCACGGGCCGGGCGGATTCCGGCCGCGCCCCGCGTAACGTATACTTGAAGACCCCGAGTGTGTTCCCGCCGCTATGCCCATGTCACGGCTCGTTCGTCATCCCGAAACTGCCTCGTCGGCCGGTGCCGCGCTGCGCGTCTGGCAAAGCGCCGCCGAGCCGATTGCCGCCGTCGAGCGCCACGAGCGCAGCGCGGCGCGACATGGCGGCCAGCCTCGGCGACGGTGCCTCGTTCAGCGTGATGGTCGGGCTGGGCGAAACGTACTTTCCCGCCTTCGTGCTGGCGCTGGGCTTGGGCCAGGTCGCATCCGGCCTGGTGACGACGATCCCGCTGCTCTTCGGCGCGGTCCTGCAATTGGTCTCGCCTGTGGCGGTGCGACGTTTGCAATCGCATCGGCGCTGGGTTGTGGTTTGCGCCGCTTGCCAGGCCGCCTGTTTTTTGCCACTGTGCGCGGCCGCCTGGGTCGGCTCGATGCCGGTCGTGGCCGTGTTCGCCGTCGCCGCCGTGTACTGGGGTTCGGGCCTGGCGACCGGGCCGGCCTGGAATACCTGGATCGGCACGCTGGTGCCGCTGCGAATGCGGGCGAAGTTTTTTGCTCGGCGGACCCGTCTGAGTCAGTTCTGCGTGCTCGGCGGTTTCGTGTTGGCCGGGATCAGCTTGCAATATGGCGCGTCGATCGGTCGGCCGTTGGCCATGTTCGGCGCGCTGTTCCTGGTGGCGGCGCTGTGCCGCTTCGCGTCGGCCGGATTTCTGCTCAGTCAGCACGAGCCCGTTCCACCCGGCGACGACCACCGCCACGTGCCGGTCGGCGAATTTCTGGGCCGGATTCGCTCGAGCGGTGAAGGCCGCTTGCTGGTTTATCTGCTGGCCGTGCAGACCGCCGCGCAGGTGGCCGGCCCGTACTTTACGGCCTACATGCTGGGGCCCTTGGGATTGTCGTATGCCAGCTACGTGCTCTTGATCGCGATTTCGTTCGCCTCGAAGGCGCTGGCCCTGCCGGCTTTCGGTTCGCTGGCCCATCGCTGGGGCGCGCGGCGGCTGCTGGTGATCGGCGGCATCGCCATCGTGCCACTGTCGGGCTGCTGGTGCGTGAGCGACAACTTCTACTGGCTGTGCTGCGTGCAGGTTGCCGCCGGCGCGGCCTGGGCCGCCTACGAACTGGCGATGTTCCTGTTGTTCTTCGAGACCATGCCGGCCGAAGAACGGACGAGCCTGCTGACCACGTTCAATTTCGCCAACGCCCTGGCCACCGTTGCCGGCTCGCTGCTGGGCGGAGCTGTGCTGGCCGCCTTCGGCAAGTCGCACGACGTGTTTCTGGCGGTATTTGCTCTCTCGACGGTCGCCCGTGGGCTAAGCCTGCTGGTCCTGGCCCGGGTGCCGCAATTCACGCTCACCGGCGAACGGATCGCCATGCGGACCCTGAGCATGCGCGGCGGCGATCCATCGCTCGACCAGCCGATCTTGCCGAGCCTTCAGGCCGAGCAGGAAGCCCTCGCGGCCGAACGATGAACCGGCTCTAGCGCACCCGCGCCGGGCAGACGCCGATTCCAGAGGCGAACTGATCGCGCGGATGGGGGCGTCGTGCCGTCTTGCTATCCCCGCCGCGCGGTCCGCGGTGCGCCGGAGCGGCGGCTACGCCGAGTCGCGCCCGAACGGCTGAAACAGCCACCGCAGACTGCCCGGCCACACGCGGCAGCAGGAATCGCCGTGCTCTTTTCCGATTTTTTTTAAACTGCCGCTTGATTCCTGAATTGGACCGACTATGCTAGGCGTGGCTGCGTTCTACCCTGCGCAGTCGGAGTCGCGGATGGCAGCTTTTGCTTCCGCGGGTCAAGGGCTGAGGAGATCTCGGCCACCTGGGTGAAACGCTGAATTGGAGAGGGTTCTTCATGAACGCGAGATGGTGGTCTGTGTAAAGTGGAATGAAAAATAAGAATAGTTGTGCGAAAGTATTTTACATCCAGTTTCCCTCGCTTGTGTTTGTCCCGTCGGCAGCCAAGCGCTCACTCAATCGAGCCTGTTTAACTCCTGTTTCTTGGAGAGTCGCGATGTCCAAGTTCCAAACGATTCGCCGGATCATCAGCTTGTTTGCGATTTGCTCACTTGCCAGCATTTTCGCCCCGCTGCCTGGCGCGAACGGTTATGACCTGATCCTGAATCCCAGCGATGTGATCGGCGGCAGCGGATCGTATGGCGGGACCTTTAACAGCGGCCAGTTCAACGCCACCCAGATTCTCGACGCGCAGACCGGCATCGTCACCGAGCCGTCCCAGAACGGCTATTGGCTCAACCCGGACGGCGGCCCCGCGAACGCCTACATCACGGTCAATTTGGGAAGTCCCTGGATTGTCAATCAGCTCGAATTGTTCAACACGTCCAACGCGAACTACCAGGACCGTGGAACGGGCAATTTCACGATCATCGGCGGCAACGCCGTGACCGACACGGGAGGCGGCAACTACGCCCTCACCGGCCCCACGACCCTCCTGACCTCGGGAACTTTGACTGCCGCGACGGCTGCCGAAGCCATCAGCGGCATCCCCGGCCAGACTTTCAATTCGCTCAGCAATGCCCGCTTTCAGTACTTGGAGTTCCTGCCGACCAGCGTCGCGGCCGTCACCAACGGCGGCGCGGGCTGCTGCGGAGCGAACAACTATGGCCTCAACGAGCTGCGGCTGTTCGTCACTCCCGAGCCGGGCAGCTTCCTGCTGATGGGCCTGGGCGCCCTGGCCATCGGGCTGGTCGTGCGTCGCCGCCGCCGGGCTTGATCCGGTCCCTGCCGCCCCAGTGGCCGTAACTCGCCCCCGGGGACAAGACCGCCAAAGTCGTGAGGAAACAAAAAAGGTGCCGGCAGCCGAATCGCGACTCGGCTGCCGGCACCTTTGGCATTGGTTATAATCATTTCGGCCGGCGAGGCTTTGCTTCATCTTCGTGACGGTTTCCGGCCAGCGCCCAGGAACCCAGCCCGTGCGCCGCAGCGGTTTTACGCTCATCGAACTTTTGGTCGTGATCGCGATCATCGGCATCTTGATCGCGCTCTTGCTGCCGGCCGTTCAGGCCGCCCGCGAAGCCAGCCGGCAGGCCACCTGCAAGAACAATCTCAAGCAGATCGCCGTCGGCTGTTTGCAGCACGAGCAAGTGCAGCGCACGCTGCCCTACGCGGGCTGGAACTGGACCTGGTCGGGAGATCCCGATCGCGGTTACGGCCAGGGGCAGCCCGGCGGCTGGATCTATAACCTGTTTGCCTACATCGATCAGGAATCGCTGCGCGAAGTCGGCCGCGGCCAGCCGCTCGCGCAAAAGATGGGGGCGCTGTCGACCATGAACTCGACGCCGATCGCCCTCTTGTACTGCCCTTCGCGACGGGCTGCCATTGCCTATACAAACCCGTACAACCAGGTGAATATCAACCCGATTGCGGTCTCGGCGCGGACCGACTACGCGGCCAACTCCGGCACGACGTATAACCTGTGGTGGTCGGCTCCCGGCGGCAGCGATCCGTCGATCGTCGACCCGGTGAACACCTACGCCTGGCCCGACATGACCTGGTGCAACGGCGTGTTTGCCTACACCAAACTGGTGCAATTGGCCGAGATCCGCGACGGCACGAGCAACACCTACCTGGTCGGAGAAAAGTATCTGGACCCCGACCACTACACCGACAGCACCGAACCGACCGACAACAACTCGGTCTACGCCGGCCAGGATTGGGACTTTCATCGCTGGAGCATCAGCGGCCCGACGCCTGACACGCCCGGCAACTCGGGCAACGACGTCTTGTACTCGTTCGGCAGCGCGCACTCGGGCACATTCAACATGGCGTTTTGCGACGGCTCGGTGCACGCCATCGGTTACTCGATCGACACGGCGATTCACGCCTTGCTCTGCGGCCGCAACGACGGCCAGCCGATTGATCAGAGTAAGTTTTAGGAAAGGCAGAAGGCAGCAGGCTGAAGGCAGAGTGACGTAGGATGTCGGGCGGACCCCGCCAAGTTTTTCTGCCTTTTGCCCCTGGGCCTTCCACCTTTCACACAAGCAGCGCCGCTTCGGCGACCAGGCCCGGGCCGAAGCCCAGCATCACGCAAGGGCGCGGCGCGCCAGAGCGGCGCAGCTCGTCGAGGATGAACAGCACGGTCGGCGACGACATGTTGCCGTGCCCGGCCAGCACGCGCCGCGAAACTTCGGTGGCCTGGGGCGCGAGGCCCAGGCTGGCTTCCGCCGCGCTCAAGATGCGCGGCCCGCCGGGATGAATCGCCCAGCTGGCCACGTCTTCCAGCCGCAGGCCGTGCGTGCCGAGCCACTCGACCATCCAGGGGCGGAGGTGCGTGCCGATCAGCTCCGGGACGCGGCGCGAAAGCGTCATCTCGAAGCCGTGGTCGCCGATCCGCCAGGTCATCGCATCGGCCGAGTCCGGAAGCAGGCAGGAGCCGGTCGCCTTCACGCTCCAGGCGCCGCTCAGGGCCTGTCCGCCGCCCACGACAGCCGCTGCACCGTCGGCAAACAGGGCATTGCCCAGGCAGCGTTCGGGATCCCATTGGAAGCGGTAGTGCAGCGTGCACAGCTCGACGGCGCAAAGCAGAATTCGCGCCCGCTCGTCCGCTCCGGCAATCGCCCGGGCTACCCGCAGTCCGTTGATCGCGCCGTGGCAGCCCATAAAGCCGACGTGAATCCGCTCGGCCGTGGGGCGCAGGCCGAGCCCCTGGATCAATTCGATATCCACGCCCGGCGCGGCGAATCCGGTGCAGGAGACGGTGATGACGTGCGTGATGTCGCCCGGCGGCACCGCGGCCAGGCGCAAGGCTCGGCTGGCAGCCAGCCGGGCCAAGGGCCCCGCGTGCTCCTGGTACAGGCTCATCCGTTCGGCGGTGGTTGGCCCGAGCGATCCGGCGACGGCCGGCTCGGCGAGCGCCGGTGCGCCGGCGTGTCCGTTCCCCTCGGTGCAGTCGGCCTCGCCGCTGGACGAGAGATATTCGAGTGCCCGGCGATGCGGTACGGCCGTGAAGCGATAATCGACGCCGGCATTGCGATACAGGACTTCCAGAAAGCGCGCTTGCAGATCGGTCTGCGACACGACTTGCTGGGCCAGCAGCGTGGCATCGGCCTGGCTCATGCGATGCTCGGGCAGGGCGGTGCCCACGGCGGCAATGGTGAAGCTCATGATCGGGTGCACTCGCTGGCGGTGACGACCAGTTTCGACTTGCCCGCCAGGCTGGCGCCCAGCGTGAGCAATTGCGGCCACACGCGGAGCAGGGGCCGCGTGGCATCGACCAGCCGCGGCCGCATGGTCCAGCGGGCAACGGCCTGGGAGGCATGGATCCGGCCGGCAAAACTGCGCCGCCAGGCCTGGGAGTATTCCCGTCCCACACGGTCCCGCACGCGCCGGTCGCCGCGGACACCGGGGGCCCAGAGCAATCGCTCGGCCAGCAGCCAGGCCGATTGCATGGCCATCGAAATGCCTTCGGCCACGGCCGGATGGGCTTCGCCGGCCGCGTTGCCCACCAAGAACACGCCGTCTCGATAGCAGCGGCGAATGCCCGGCCGGATCGGCCCGGCCGCCAGCCAGGCGTCGTCCAGCTGAGCGCCGGCCAGCACGTCGGCCACAGCGGGCGTCGTGCGCCGCACGTAGTCGAGCACCGCGGCGCCGGCCGGCTCGCCCGCGGTGCGCGGCAGGGCGGCCAGTACGTCGCGCCGGATGCAGCATGAGAAGCTCGTGCGCCCGGCGTCGCAATGCACGAGGCCCCCGTAGCCGCCGGGAAAACTAACGAGCGGCATCAAGCCGGGGGCCAACCCCGTCGCGCGAAAGTGGGCCTTAAAGCCGAACAGGTCTGCGCTGTGCGGCGGGTGCCGGTCGCGCTGCGTGGCAAGTGTGCCGCTTTCCCACGAGCCGTGGGCCGCGATCACGACCGGGGCGCGAACCTCCTCGGGTGGTTCCTGCTGGCCGTGAATCCGCGCGACCAGATCGCCGCCGGCCGGAAACAGGTCCTGGCAATCGGCCGGTTGCCGCACCAGCGCCCGGCCCGGGCGGCCGCTTCGAGCAGCAACGTGTCCAGATGCTCGCGCGCGAGCGCTCTTCCCCACCTGGTTGCAGATGCCCCGGGCTGCGGCAGCCCGGCGCGGTAGGTAGCGCGACCGGCCAGCAGCCCGACTTCCGTGACGGCTGGTCCGGCCAGCCGCTCGAACGCATCGGCCAGACCCAACTCGGCCAGGAGCGGCCAATTGGTCGCCGACAGATATTCGCCGCAGACCTTGCGCCGAGGGAACGCTTTGCGCTCGACCACTAGCACTCGCCAGCCTGCGCGGGCCAGCAACAGCGCCAGCGTCGACCCGGCTGGGCCTCCGCCGATAATCAGGGCGTCCGTATTGGTAGGCAGAATCGATTCGCAGACTAGCTCGAGTTGGACGGCTGGCGGTGCGATCGAATCTCGGCCGACCGTCAGAAAAAAAGCTGCCGCGCTCAGCATAGCGGACGCGACCCGGTTTGTTCCAATCGTTGTCGGCCGCGCGACGGCCAGGGAGCAATTGCCCGGCATTCGCCCGGACAGTAACCGCCACGGGGCGGCACCGCCGTCCGCGGCGGGATCGGTCGGCAACCCGGGGCGGCGGGCAAGCGGTGTCAAAATGGCAGGCCTGACCTTGAGGGCATTCCCGCCGGGCGCCGCAGTTGGCAGGCGGCAGAATAGGCCTCGAATGAGTTGCAATGTCGCAACTACCAAATGTCAAACGACTTACACGTAAATAGCCGGGCGTGGCCCACAACTTGCATTAAGGCCACCGGGCGCCGATCCCAGGCGCAACTATTGGCAGTTAGCCGTCCGGGTCGTTGGCACGGATGGATAAGAAACAACCTGTTCACTGATTTTTGCGGAGGTCAACTGATCCATGTCGACCGCGACCAAGTCCAAAACCAAGAAGCCCGGCTCGGGCTCGCTCAAGCTGCAGCCTTTGGGTGACCGCGTGGTTGTCGAGCGCGAAGAGGCCGAAGCCCGCACCGCGGGCGGCATCGTGCTGCCCGACTCGGCCAAAGACAAGCCCTCGCGCGGCACCGTGATCGCCATCGGCGACGGCCGGATGCTGGACAATGGGCAGCGCAACAAGCTGCAGGTCAAGGTGGGCGAGAAGGTGTTGTTCACCTCGTACGCTCCCGAAACGATCAAGCTCAACGACCAGGAACTGCTGCTGATGCGCGAGGAAGACATCCTGGCCGTCATCGAAGGCTGATCCCCCGAACTATCCGAAACAACCGCCCTCGCTATTGCGAGGGCCCGTCCCGGGCGAGATGCCTCCGCCGGCCTCTCGTAAGATCGCGGGGCGCGAGCATCCACTCAGCAAGGAGAACGAACTCAATGGCCAAGATGATTGCTTTTGACCAGGAAGCCCGCGATGCCATGCGGCGCGGCGTTTCGAAGCTGGCCCGGGCCGTCAAGGTGACGCTGGGTCCCAAGGGCCGAAACGTGATTTTGCAGAAGAGCTTCGGCTCGCCGACCGTGACCAAAGACGGCGTCACCGTCGCCAAGGAAGTCGACCTGGAAGACGTCTACGAGAACATGGGCGCCCGCATGGTGCGCGAAGTCGCCTCGAAGACCAGCGACGTCGCCGGCGACGGCACGACCACGGCCACGGTGATGGCCGAAGCGATTTTCAACGAGGGTTTGCGGGCGGTGGTGGCCGGCGTAAATCCCGTGCACATGAAACAGGGCATGGAAAAGGCGGTGGCCGACATCACCGATAAGCTCAAGAGCATGTCGATCACCATCAAGAGCAAGAAGGAAATGGCCCAGGTCGGCACCGTGGCCAGCAACAACGACACCGAAATCGGTGAGCTGTTGGCCGAGGCCATGGAAAAGGTCGGCAAGGACGGCGTGATCACCGTCGACGAAGGCAAGAGCCTGAAGACCGAAGTCGAATGGGTCGAAGGCATGCAGTTCGACCGCGGCTATCTCTCGCCGTACTTCGTCACCGATCCCACCACCATGGAAGCCGTGCTCGAAGACGCCTACGTCCTGGTGTACGAGAAGAAGATCTCGAACATCAAGGAACTGGTCCCGCTGCTCGAAGCCGTGGTCAACGCCGGCAAGCCGCTGTTGATCGTGGCCGAAGACGTCGAGGGCGAGGCCCTGGCCACGCTGGTCATCAACCGGCTCCGCGGCACGTTCCACTGCGTGGCCGTCAAGGCTCCCGGCTACGGCGACCGCCGCAAGGCCATGCTCGAGGACATCTCGATTCTGACCGGCGGCCAGGCCATCTTCGAAAGCCTGGGCATCAAGCTCGAATCGCTCACCGTCGCCGATCTGGGCAAGGCCAAGAAGGTGATCGTCAGCAAGGACAACACCACGATCATCGAAGGCGGCGGCAAGAGCTCCGAGATCAAGGCCCGGATCGACCAGATCCGACGCGAGATCTCCAACTCGACCAGCGACTACGACCGCGAGAAGCTGGAAGAGCGGCTGGCCAAGCTGGCCGGCGGCGTGGCCAAGGTCAACGTCGGGGCCGCGACCGAAAGCGAAATGAAGGAAAAGAAAGCCCGCGTCGAAGACGCCCTGCACGCCACCCGGGCGGCCGTCGAAGAAGGCATCCTGCCGGGCGGCGGCGTGGCTCTGCTCCGGGCGTCGACCGCGGTCAAGCCCGAGGGCCTGTCGCACGACCAGCAAGTGGGCTACGACATCATCATCCGCGCCTGCCGGGCTCCGCTGACCACCATTTCCAGCAACGCCGGCAAAGACGGCGGCATCGTTTGCGAGAAGGTGCTCGAAGCCAAGGGCAACCACGGCTACAACGCCGCGACCGACGTGTTCGAGGACCTGGTCAAGGCCGGCGTGATCGACCCGACCAAGGTCACCCGCACCGCCTTGCAGAACGCCGCCAGCGTGGCGACCTTGCTGCTCACCAGCGATGCCCTGATCGCCGAGAAGCCGAAGAAGGAAGGCGCAAGAAGGGCGGCGGCGGCCACGGCGGCGATTACGACATGTATTAATCCACGGCCCCCAAAGCCGACAAGCATCCGAACCCCGCCGGCGCTGCCGGCGGGGTTCTTTTTTTTGCCCTCTCAAGGCGAGATTCCAGATCGCTCCTACTTGCCCCGCGCCAGCGCGGCAGCTCGAGCGTCAGGCAGGCCGCGGCGCTCGCGAATCCCGATCCGGCCGGGTCGGACCACGATCCGTCCGCTTGCTGCGCCGCGATCAGCTGCGTGCTGGCCGTCAGGTACCAGGGGCGAACCAAATCGGGCTGATCGGCCAGGGCCTGGCTGACCGAGAAGTAGGCATACATGCTCATCCAATCGCCGCGCGGCCGCAGCTCGGCAGCAGTGGATTGCACATAGCCCAGCGCGGCCTTGAGTTTTCCGGCCCCGGGATCGTCGGGGCCACTGGCCAGCAGTGCGAGCGCCGCGGTGGCCTCGGCGCTGCGTCCCAGGGCGCTTCCCTGCCCCGGCCCGGCATAGCTGAATCCGCCGTCGGCATTCTGCTGGTCCAGCAGGTAGCGTCGGGCGGCACTCAGGCAATCGTCCGAAACGTCGATCTTTGCCCGCCGGGCCGCGGCCAGCGAAACCAGCACACAGGCCGTGACCGAAGCGTCGCCTTCGACCTTTTGCGGCTGATAGCGCCAGCCGCCGGCGGCATTCTGACAGTTCTGGCAGAGGGCAACGCCTTTTTCGATCGTGGCTTTCAACTCGGCATTCGGATGCCGCTCCTGCAGATCGATGAGAAACTCGAAGCGCGATCGCATGTGCGTACATGCTCGCTCCATTGCCGCCGATGTAGCCGTCCGGCTGGGCTTGCGCAGAACGAACTTCCGGCAGCGCGCCAGAGGCTGGCTGTAATCGCCTCCCTCCAGGCGGCTATCGGCCGCCAGAAAAGCCATCCCGGCCAGTCCCACGATGGCCGCTTCGCCACCGGCTGGACGGGCCCCCAGCGAGCCGTTTTCCTGCTGGGCTTCGGCCAGATGCTTAAGCCCGCGGTCGACGGCCGTTCGAGCCTCGGCCGACATCTCCACCACCGGCACCTGTGGGGCGCCGTCCACGACCGGCGCCGCGGTGACCACTGACGCTTGCCGCGGCGTCCAGCTGACGGCCAGAACAACGCCGGCGGCCATTGCCAAAATGCGCAAAACGCGGGCGCCCTGGACACAATCGAGCTGACCTGCTTTGAACATAGTGCTCCTCCTTTGGGCCCGGGCGGAACGCCGAATTATCCGCCTTAGTTCGGCGCCGTACAAGCAGCGGCCGCGTAACCGATTGCGCTTCCGGGTCATTGGTTGTTGGCCGGGGTCGGCCAGCGTGCCGCCCGCGCTGCAGCGCCGAGCGGGCCGCGGCTCGCTTGTTTCGTGCCGGCCGTCTTGGCAAGATGAACAGACGCCCCGGACGCGCAAACACGACTGCCGACCGAAACGTCCCCCGAAAAATCCCCCCCGAAAACTCCCCCCCGACGTCCCCGCCTCGCCAGGAGCCCAGCCGCGTGACCAGCATCCATGCGCGACCACATGGCACCCGCCGCCTTCCCAGCACCGTGCGCTGGACGGCCAGCGCTGTGATCGCAACTGTCCTGAGCGCCGCGCCGGGGGCATTCATCCCCCAAGCAGCGGGCAAGGAAGCCGCCGAAAAAGAATCCGTCGCCCCGCCCGCTGCCGTCAGCCACGCGGTCGTGCCGGGATTCGAGCGTCTTCAGCCGACGGGCAAACTGAGCCCCGAGCACGGCGGCCAGTTGCTGCTGGGCGAACTGAATTGCACGGCCTGCCACAAGCCGACCGAAGCCGCTGCCGCCGCGATCCGGCGCAAACAGGCCCCCATCCTGGACGCGGTGGGCACTCGGGTGCGGCCGCGATGGATCCGGCAATTCCTGGCCGATCCCGGCGGTGTGAAGCCCGGCACGACCATGCCCAACCTGCTCGCGGCACTTCCCGAAGCGGAGCGCAAAGCAAAGATCGAGTCGCTGGTCCACTTCCTGGCCTCGACCGGGAGCGTGCTGGACCGCAATCCCGACCGCAACCAGATTGCCAGCGGCAAGCGCATTTATCATCAGGTCGGCTGCGTGGCCTGCCATGGTCCGCGCGGAGCCGACGCCCCGGCCCGCGAGGCGGCCGCCCTGGCGACCAACGTCCCGCTCGGCAACCTGGCGGCCAAATACACGGTGCCCGGCCTGGCTGGCTTTCTCACCGATCCGCTCAAAGTTCGCCCCGCGGGCCGGATGCCGGCCTTCAACTTCAGCCCGGAAGAGGCCCAACACCTGGCCAGCTACCTGCTCGAAGACGTGCAGGTCGATTCCGGCGAGGCGAACCTGACCTACGCCTACTACGAAGGCCAATGGGAGAAGCTGCCCGACTTTGCCCGGCTGCAGCCCAAGGCCACGGGCAAGGCGGCCGGATTCGACTGCGGCGTCGCCCCGCAGTCGGGAAACATGGCCCTGCGCTTCGCGGGCTTTTTGCGCATCGACGCGCCGGGCGAATATGTCTTTACCACCCTCAGCGATGACGGCAGCCGGCTCTGGATCGACGGGCAGTTGGCCGTCGACAATGATGGCATCCACGCGCCCAGCGCCAAGTCGGGCCCGCCCGTCAAGCTCGACAAGGGCGTGCACGAGCTGGTGGCCGGCGTGTTCAACGCCGGCGGCGGCGTGGAGCTCGACGTCGAGTTCGAAGGCGGCGGCCGCGGGCGGCAATCGGTTTTGCCGCTTGTCTCGCTCACCCGCGAGGGGCCGCCGAAACCCAAAGTCGCCGACGGCGGCGACGGCGCGTTCCTGTTCGACGGCGACCTGGCCGCCAAGGGGCGCGAGGCATTCATCAGCTTGGGCTGCGCCGCCTGCCACGAAATGAGCAAAGCTAAGCCGCCGGCCGACGAACTGATCGCGCCGCCGACACTCGCCGAACTCAAGCCCGAGCGGGGTTGCCTGGCCGCCGCAGCGCCCAAGGGCGCGCCGCGGTATGCGCTCTCGGCAGCCCAGCGCACGGCCCTGAATGCGGCCGTCAAATCGCCTGCTCAGTGGACGGCCGGGGCAGCCGCGCCCAGCGGGCGATTCCGCAGACACTGGCCGCGCTGAACTGCTATGCCTGCCACGCGCGCGGCGGATTGGGCGGCGTCGAAACCGCGCGCGATCCCTATTTCGAAACAACGCAAAAGGAAATGGGGGACGAAGGCCGCTTGCCGCCGCCGCTCGACGGAGTGGGCGCCAAGCTGCAAGCCGCCTGGTTGACCCACATTTTCAGCACCGGCGCTAAAGACCGCTCGTACATGGTCACCCGCATGCCGCGGTTCGGCGAAGTGGGAACCGCCGGCCTGGTCGCCGCCCTCGGCGCCGCCGACCCGCTCGAACCGGTGCAGGCAGTCGACTTCGGCCCCGACGAGCGCAAGGTCAAAGCGGCGGGCCGCCAGATTGTCGGCGACAAGGGGGGGCTGGGCTGCGTGAAATGCCACAACTTCCGCGACATCCCTTCGACCGGCATCCAGGCCATGGACCTGACGCTGATGCCGCGGCGGCTGCGGCACGAATGGTTCCGCCGCTACGTGCTCAACCCGCAAGAATTCCGCCCCGGCACCCGCATGCCGGCCGCCTGGCCCAACGGCCAGTCGTTCCTGCGCAAGACGCTCGACGGCAAGGCCGAAACGCAGATCGAAGCGGTCTGGCAGTATCTGGCCGATGGCGACAAGGCGCTCGTGCCCTTCGGGTTGGCCCGCGGTCCGATCGAGCTGACCCCGGAAAAAGAAGCCATCATCTATCGCAACTTCATCGAGGGGGCCGGCACTCGGGCGATCGGCGTCGGTTATCCCGAGAAGGCGAACCTGGCCTTCGACGCCAACGATCTGCGGCTGGCGCTGATCTGGCAAGGCGCGTTCATCGACGCCTCGCGGCACTGGACCGACCGCGGCGGCGGCAATCAGCCTCCGCTGGGCGACAACATCCTGCCGCTGGCCAAGGGGCCCAGCCTGGCCGTGCTCGATAGCGCGGCCGCAGTCTGGCCGAAGACTGCCGACAAGCAGCTCGGCTATCAATTCCGCGGGTATAAGCTGGCGAAGGACGATCGTCCGACCTTCCTCTACGACCTGGGACCGGTCCACGTCGAAGACTTTCCGAATGCCGTCGCCGGCGAACCGCCGACGCTGCGCCGCAAGCTGGTAATCGCCAGCCAGAAACCGGTGACCGGCCTGTGGTACCGGGCCGCGGTGGCCAAGAAAATCGAACCCGCGGCCGACGGTTGGTACGACGTCGGCGGCTGGAAAACCCGGCTCGAGAGCGATGCTAAGCCAGTCTTGCGTCAGTCCGAAGGTCAAACCGAATTGCTGTTGCCGGTCGAACTGAGCGGCGGCACGTTCAAAGTCTTGCAGCAGGATTACTCATGGTGAACCGCGTGCTCCGTTCAACCGGAAAACTGTTTTTTGCGCTAGCCGCCACGGTCGTCTCCGTCGCAGGGGCGACGGCCGCCGACAAGCCGCCGACCGAAGCCGATTACTACAAGATCACCGCGCTCGAAATTCCCGAAGGCGTCGTGCTGGAAGCCGGCTCGAGCGAGCTCTTGCCCGACGGCCGGCTGGCGGTTTCGAGCCGGCGGGGCGAAGTCTATCTGATCGACAATCCCTACTCGGATGATCCCAGCCAGGTGAAGTTTCACCGCTTTGCCCACGGCCTGCACGAGGTGCTGGGCCTGGCCTACCGCGATGGCTGGCTCTATGCCACGCAGCGCTGCGAGCTCACCCGGCTCAAAGACACCGATGGCGACGGCAAGGCCGACCTGTTCGAAACCGTGAGCGACGGCTGGGATATTTGCGGCGACTACCACGAGTATGCCTTCGGCTCGAAATTCGACGCCCAGGGCAACCTGTGGATCGTGCTCTGCCTGACCGGCTCGTTCGACAGCAATGTCCGCTATCGCGGCTGGTGCGTGCGGATTTCGCCCGACGGCAAGCTAATTCCGACGTGCAGCGGCGTGCGCTCGCCCGGCGGCATCGGCATGAACGCGGCCGGCGACATGTTCTACACCGACAATCAAGGTCCCTGGAACGGCGCCTGCAGCCTGAAGTTTTTGTCCCCTGGCCGTTTCGTCGGCCATCCGGCCGGCAACAAGTGGTTCGAGCTGGAAAAGCTCGGGCCGGCCCCCGTCGAGCCGAAGAGCGGCAGCCGGATGATGGTCGAGGCCAAACGCATTCCGGAGCTCGAGCCGCCGGCCTGCTATTTCCCCTATCCCAAGATGGGACAATCGGCTGCCGGAATCGCCTGCGACACCACGGGTGGCAAGTTCGGGCCCTTCGCCAATCAGCTCTTCGTCGGCGACCAGTCGCACAGCACGGTCATGCGCGTGGACCTGGAGAAAGTCCAAGGCCATTACCAAGGTGCCTGCTTCCGCTTTCGCGAAAACTTTCAGTGCGGTTGCCTCTCGCTGCTGATGACGCCCCCCGGCTCGCTCTTCGTGGGGGGGACCAATCGCGGCTGGGGCTCGCGGGGTAGCAAGCCCTTCTCGCTCGAACGCGTGGTCTGGACCGGCCAGACGCCGTTCGAGATCGAGCACATGCGGCTCACGAAAGACGGCTTTGAGCTCTCGTTCACCGAACCGGTCGACCCGGTCAAAGCCGGCGATCCCAAGTCCTACGGCCTGTCGACGTATACCTGGATCTACCAGTCCACCTACGGCAGCCCGGAAGTCGACCAGACGACCCCCACGATCGACCGCGTGGAAGTCGGCGCCGACAAGCGCTCGGTTCGCTTGCACGTCAGCCAGCTGGCCGAAGGGCACTGCCACGAGCTGCACCTGGAAGGCGTGCGTTCCGCGGCCGGACAGCCGCTCTTGCACGGCGAAGCGTTTTACACGCTGAATTATTTGCAGCCGTAGCCGCGTGCCACGGCCCCCCGCCGTTCGGCCATACCGACTTCAACCCGCCGGCGCCAGCGCCAGTTCCTTGAGCGCCTCGAGCGCCGCGACCAGGTCGCCCCGCGAAATCTCGGCCCAGCCGGCCAGCTTGTGCTTCAGGATGCACAATTTGAACGACTCGAAGGCCTCGCTCACGTCGGCCGGGAGCGACGGCAAATGGGCGAACGGGCGCGGCGCTTCGGCCGCCGGCCCAGCGGCGTCCGGATCGCTTTCGTAATCGGCAAAGTCCGCTTCGGCGGTTGCGGCGCCCTGCGCATCCTCCGCGGCGAACTCGTCGGCGGCGCCGGCTTTGTGCGCCGGGCGCACTTCGGCGACCTTGCCCGAGACGGCCGGGGCACCCAGGTCCGGCTCGGCGTCTTCGTCCCAATCGGCGGCGAGCGTTTCGTCGTCGTGAGCCGGGAGCTCGGCGGTCGTGCCGAGTGTTTCCGAGCGCGTGCGGCGCATTTCGGCGATCGACCAGTCGTTTTGCACGGCCCCTTCGAGCCACATTTCGGCGTCGTCCCAATCGAGCGCCGCCTGGAAGTGGCTCCAGAAAAGCCCCTCGTAGCTGTCGTGCGCCTCGCCGAAGCGCTCGTAGACGCGGCGCAGCCGGCCGACGTGCTGCGGCGTCACGCTGCCGACTTGCCCGCTCCAGGTCTCGTCGCTGTAGGCGGCCGCCGGCAAGTCTGCCGCCCGCAGCGCCTCGCGCCACTGGTGAATGATCCGCCCTTTTTCCCAATTGGTCGTGCTGACCAGGCGTTGCCACTGGCCGAGAAAGGGCCGGCTCGTCGTCTCCAGAATCGCTGATTCCATGCGTTTTTTCGCCGCGCGCTCAAAGGGTTCCTGCCACGGGCGCCCGCTCTGCCGAGCGCCCAACGCTGCCGGGCGATCCGTTCGCTCGGCTAGCAATCCCCAAGTGCCGGTGGGGTCGGCACTCGAGAATCCGGTTGCGACTCCAGCGGCCGCAGAACTTTTTGGCCCCCGCGGGCAACCGGAGGGCCGATTCTAGCAGGCCGGTTTGCCAGCGCGACGAAGTGGCCCTGGGCCCGCGGCGCGAGCGTGCCCGGCCGCGGCGCGCAAATGCCGGCCCGGGTTCGAGTTTGCCAATCCGGCGCGGCGCCCCGGCGGCATCCCCGGCCGCTGGGGATAACTTGTCAGTCCGCGCCAGTCAAAGTCGGGGCGGCGGGAGATCGCAACCGCTGTCGCCGGTTGCGGGAGATCGACGCGTGGCGCGAGAACCCGGGTTCACCGAATGGTGCGGGGGGTCGGCCCCAAGAAAGCCGGCGCACCAGCTCCCGTGGGCGCGCTGGGTGCTGCGAGCGCACCGGACTGCGCTGCGGCCCGTTAGGGGCCGCCTGGCGTGTCGCCACCAGCCGGCTTGGCGGCCGGTTTTGCGGCGGGGGCCGCAGGCGGAGCGCTGCCGGCCTGGGCGCCGTCGGATTTGGCGCCGTCACCTTTGGCGCCGTCACCTTTGGCGCCGTCACCTTTGGCGCTGCCACCTTTGGCATCGTCGGCCTGGACGATATGCAGCCGGAAGATCAGCTTGACCATCGGCGCCGCGGATTGGGCCCTCAGGGCCGCCTCGACAGGCACCCCTGCTCCGGGCGCTCCCTCGGCGGCCGCTGCGTCAATCGGCGCTGCGTCAATCGCCGCCGCGTCGGTCGGCGGCGCGTCGGTCGGCGGCGCGTAAGTCGGGGCCGCCTGGCCGGCTCCCTTGGCGGTGCGTGGCCGAGAGCCCGGCCCGGCAGCGTTAGGAGGGACACCGTTGTGTGGTGCCGTGTTCAGCGGGACGGCGCTTTGCGTAGCGGCGCGCGGGGCAAACTCGACCGGCGGTGCGGCGGGGCTGCCTCCGGCGCGACTGGCCGAAGTCGCATTTCCGGGCGCTGAGTTGCTTGCCGGCGCCGGGCTGTCGGCCGATCGGGCCGGCGCGAGCTTCAGCTGAAATTCACCCGACCGGCTCTGGAACTGAAGCCCGTCGGGACCGTCCGACCGGCTCGCTCCCTGGCCGCCTCCCTGACCTTGCCCCGGCGACGGGCTGCCCGGCTTGGCCATCCGAGCCTGCCCACTCGCGGGCTGCCCGCCCGCGAGCTTGGGCCAGGGACCATTCGCATCAGCGGGAGGGGTTGCCGGCACAGCCTGCTCATCGGCCCCCGGAATATCGGTTTCTCGAACATCGGCATTGCGCGAATTGGCCTCGGGCTGCCCGGCGGCGCCGGACGGCCGATCGGCCGTTTTGGGTGCCGTGGACTGCCCGGCGACCTGACCCGACTTGCCGGATTCGCCCCCGGTGGAGTTTTTGGTCGCAGGATTGTTCTTCTGGGCGTTGCTTCTCTGGGCGTTGCTGCGAGCCTTGGGCGCTTTGGGACCGATTTCTTTGGCCAGGTCGCCTTGGGCAGCCTGGTTCCTGGCAGGCTGCTCCGCCGCCAAACCCCGGTCCTTCGATTCCAGGCCTTTCAGCTCCCGGCCAGTCGATTCCTGGCGGGTGGCTTCTTTCTTGTCGGCTTCCTTGTTGGCAACCTCCCCGTCGGCAGCATTCTGTTCGGCAGTATCCCGCTCGGCGGTATCCTTGCCGGCAGCCTGCTTCTTCACGGCCAGCTTTTCGACGCTCCGAGCGGCCGATCTCTCGTCCTCGCCGGCAAAGCTCTTGTCGGTGGCGTCGCCCCGCAGTTGTGCGCCTTTTCCGCCAGCTGCCGAACCTTTGCCCGCCATCCCACCAGGCAGCGGTATGGCCTTGGCTCTGAGCACGCCCGTGTGCGCCGATCGCGGATCCTGCGTGAGCGCGCCGCCGACCGATTGCCCCCCGTGCTGAGATTCTGCCGGCTGGCCGGCAACGGCAGCTTCGGGCGCCGCGCCGGGCACGGCTTCTTGTTCGGCGAATTGCCCGATGCCGACCGCTCCATCGGGCGCCGCGCGCCGAGCTGCGACGCATCGACCCGCCTCAGCTCTTCTTGGACCGTGGGAGCGAAGACGACCGGGGCCAGAACAAACTCAGCCGGATGCTGACGCAAATCGTGCAGCGTGGCCACGAACTGGTCCGCCGTGGCCAGGACCGTCACGTCGCGGGATGCCAGCTCTGCGCCGTCGGTCGACGGCGCATCGGTCGACGGCGCATCGGTCGACGGCGCATCGGTCGACGGCGCATCGGTCGACGGCGCATCGGGCGACGGCTTATCGGCCAGTTGCGCATCGGCTGGCGGCGTCTCAGCGGGCCGTTTCTCCGCCGGCAGCGCAGCACGCGTTGCCCGATCCGCGGCGGCTTTAGCCGTTTTGGCGATTGCCGGCTGCAAGCTCACGATCGCGGGAACCGAGTCGGCGAGCCCAGATTCCTCCGCGTCCTCGGCCGTCGTCAGTGCCAGTTGATGCCGGGCCAGCAGTTTTTCGAACGCTTGCTCGCTGGCGGCCCGCGGCGTGAGCTTGACTTCGATCAGGTAGGCGTCTGCCACCACCGCTGCAGCCGGAGCAGGGCCGGCGGCCGCCCGCCGCTCGAGCACATCCGCCTGCAGCCCGATGATCGATTTTCGCGCTTCGCCGGCCGCCAGATCGCCTACGGCGGCGGGGGCTCCATCGGCCACACCAGGCGCGTTGGTGGCGGGCAGATTCTTGGCCGGTGCTTCGGCGGCCCGTGCTTCGACGGCCGGCGCCTCGGCGGCCTGTGCTTCAGCGGCGGGGCGCGCACGCGCCCGGTTCCCGGAAGCTCCCAGCCCGCCCTCGTCGCGCGAGTCCTGCACGGAGCGCCGCGCGCCGCCACCCAATCCCTCGCCGCGCACGTTGTCGTCCGCGACCTTTTCTCCTAAGGCGGCATCCTGCTCGGCATCGCGGTAGCGGAAGCTATCCTCCGCGGCGTCCTGCTCGGAGCGGCCCGCAGCGCGCTTGGCTTTGGACTGCGCGCCCCGGGCAAGCCCAGCGTCGGCATCCGGCTCCTCGACGACGGCACTCTCCAGGTCCGAGATCCCCTGGAAAAACTCGTTGGATTGGTCGGCAGGCACGCCGCCAATTTCCGCCTGCGGTTGCTGTCTGGCAAGAGTTTCTTCCGCAGCCCATTGCTTCTGCTCGGGGGCACCGGCTGGGGCCCGGGCGATTTGACGCTCGCCGTCGGGCTGCTTGGGACCCAAAACCATCATGGCGATGGCTGCAGCCGCGACCATGGCCGGCCAGAACGCCGCCCGCCAGCCCCGCGCCCGCCACGTGGGGCCAGAGGCCGCCGCCGGCCGCTCGACCAGCATATCAGTATCGTGATCCGCCGGCTTTGCCGTTGCTGATTTTGCCGTCGTCGGTTTACCCGTCGTCGGTTTGCCCGTCGCCGGTTTACCCGTCGCCGGTTTACCCGGCGCAGAGCGACCGGCATCACGGAGCAGTTCTTGTTCGGCGCGGCGCAGAACGCTTTGGCTCAGATCCTCAGGCAAGCGGTAACGGGGCAGGGCGGCGAACGTGCCGCGCAGCGCCCGAAGCTCTTCGAAGAGCTGGCGGTATTCGGCATGTTCGACGAGCAACTGCTCGACGTGGCGCTTTTCTTCGGCGCTCAGCTCGCCGTCGAGAAAGGCACTGATCAGTTCTTCGTTGGGATCGATGGCCATGCGTGGCAGCAGTAGCGGAACGGCTTGGGCGGGCGGCTGGCGGATTCAATTCCGCGGCCGGGCCCCTCGGGTCATTCCGCTACGCTGGCTCCTTGTTCACTTCAGGTCTTCTTGCAAGACCGCCTTCAATTGTTCCCTCAACTGCAGTCGCGCCCGATGCAGCCGGCTGCGGACCGTGCCGACCGGCAGATCGAGCATTTCGCTGATGGTCTCATAACAGCAACCGTCCATTTCGCGCAAGACCAATATGGTCCGGTGTTCCTCGCTGAGCGTGGCCAGGGCGGCTTGCACCTGGCCGACCCGCTCGTGCTGCTCCATCCGGTCGCTGGGGGCTTCAACCCGGCTGGGGGGCTCGTCTCCGGTCAGTTCGCGGGATTGATCCACCGAGAGCATCGGTTTGCGGCGCCGGCTCCGGCTGATCGCCACGTTGAACGCGATCCGGTACAGCCAGGTGTAAAACGCCGATTCGCGATGAAACGATTCCAATTTGACGAATGCCTGCACGAGCGCATCCTGGACGACATCGTACGCTTCGTCAGCCGACCCGATCACGTGCGCAATGGTGTTGTACAGTCGGTCCTGGTATTTCACGACCAACTGGCCAAAGGCCGCGGTATCGCCGCTCAAAGCGTCGTCGATCAACTGACTGTCGTCTCTCACAGCCGCTCCACGATTGGGACGCAGCACAGGCCGCCAAAGTTCCGCCTGGCTCGCCGCCGGTTGCCGCATTCGACGCGCCAGCATCGTCCGGATTCGGCCCAGGAGGGGGCTCCCAGGCGGAACGTTCGCTCTTCAAGCTCTTGGAGCCAAGCCACTTACGCGCCGCCTTCGGGTGGCCGGCGCCGCTCCGGCCTCTGCCGGGGGCCCGCGCCGTGCCAGGGCACCCCCTATGATAACGTCTGAGAAACCGCTCGGCAGGCAAACGGCAAGGAAAAATTTCCCTTCCTGTTCCGGATGCCTCCCGCTCACCGGACGAGGGCCGTGCCCCCAGCCGCCTGCTTTCGACGCCCGCTGCGGCTAGCGGGCGGCCCGGTACAGGATCGCCGGATTTTCCTCGCGTTCGATCGCTTCGAGATTGGCGATCGCCAGCCGGCCGTGGTTGTAGAGGTATTCGACATGCGCGCCGACTTCTTCCAGCGCCAGCAGAATGTGAAAGCCTTGCACGCGGCGGTAGAGCCGCTTGGAGATCTCGTTGATCACGAGCGGCTCGTCCGCCGCGCTTACGATCTCCATGATCTTGTCCAGCTTGCGCTCGTGGCTGGCGCGGATTTCCCCGATCCGGCGGTTGACGTCCCGGATCGGCTGTTCGTGTCCGCCCAGGGCCAGGTCGAAGTTGCCCGCCCGCTCCACTTTGGTCAGCGAATCCAGGTAATGCCCCAGGCCCGTGCTCGGCGTGATGCTCTCGGGCGCCTGATGCGGCGTGATCGTGGGCAGGATGTGATCGGCCGAAATCAGGATGTCGCCCACCACAATGCACACCTGTCCCGGGCAATGCCCCGGCACGTGCAAGAAGCGCAGGCCGTCGAGCTCCATGCCGTCGGCCAGCGTGATCGCGACGGGCAGGCTGCTGACGTGCCGCTTGGAAAAGCCGTACATTTCCAGAAACGCCGACTGCAATTCGGTCCTGACGCCGGCTTGCTGCAAGAACCGGCGCAGAGCCGCCGTGGCCACGACGACCCGCTCCTCATAGGCCGTGAGAATGCGGCGGTCGAGCTCGTGAATCGCCACCTCCGCTCCAGTTTGGGCGACGAAATGGGGCAGGCCGCCGAAATGGTCGATGTGGCCGTGCGTAATCAGGATCCGCCGGATGTCGGCCAGGCCGACCGGTTCGCCGAAATCGCTCCGCACCGCCTCCAAGCCGGCCGTGAGCTGCGCATTCGAATCGCCGTAGCCGCTGCCCGCGTCGACCAGCGTCGGCGGACCGGCGCCCAACAGCAGGTAGGCGTGGGCCACCAGCTCGGGAAACGCTTCGCAAGACAAGCGGTAGATCCGCACCCCGGTCGAAGACGTGAAGCGCTGAACGGCGGGCAGCATGAGGCGGTGTTCTCGTGGTGAGGGGCGCAGGGCCGCACGTGGCAGCCCCTAGCTGGGGGACCGCTGAATTATCGCCGGGCGGCCCGGAGCGGGAAAAGGCAAACTCCCTCTTACCCGGCGGGCCAGGGCCTCCTTGGGTGCTGGCCAGGCCGGGGACCAGATATGTCCAAGGGGCCTTCAGGGCGCGGCGTTCGGGCCGGTCTGCTTGACGAATACGCAAATCGTGATATTTTCAGTGTTTGCGCCTGAGGCTGGCCGGCTGAGGCCCCCAGCCGCCGAAATCCGCGGGGCCAACCGGCCCAGCCGGACTGTTCGCGGCCATGCCGGGCGTGAGGGGCAGTTCGCCAAGGGGCTGGCCGATTTCAGCCGCGGGCGGAAGAATTGCGCGCCGCACGCACTTTGGGAGTGCAGCGCGGCGAGAGCGCGGAACCGGCTTGCAGACGGCTGTTTCGCGCGGGATTAATTTGCACTCGACGCACTAGATCTAGATACTGTCACATCGGACACGGGCTCGATCGTTTTTTGCATGGCTGCTCCTCTGGTCATCGATATTCGCAGTGCCGAAGACTCGCGTGACGTCGTACATCGGGCCGTTCAAGCGTTGGCCGAGGGCAAGCTGGTGGCCCTGCCCACCGAAACCGTCTACGGTCTGGCGGCCAGCGCTCTGGACGAAGTCGCCGTCGGGCGACTGTGTGCCGCCAAAGAGCGGCCGGCCGGCCAGGCGTTGACGCTGGCCGTCAAAAGTGCCGACGACGCGCTCGACTACGTGCCGAACCTGAGTCCCCTGGGCCGCCGCCTCGCCCGGCGCTGCTGGCCCGGTCCGGTGACGATCGTGGTCGACAACCAGCCGGCCGACAGCCTGCTCAATCAGCTGCCCCCCAGCGTGCGGCAGGTCGTGTCGCCTCAGGGATCGGTCGGACTGCGGGTGCCCCACCATCCGGTGGTGCTCGACATCATGCGGATCATGGTCGGCCCCCTGGTGCTCACCAGCGCCAATCGCAGCGGCAACCCCGAATCGCTGACGGCCGAAGAGGTGCTCAAGTCGCTGGGCGACCGGGTCCAGCTCGTGCTGAACGACGGCCGCAGCCGCTTGGGACAGGCCTCGACCGTGGTGAAAGTGGGCGACAAGAGGCTGCAGGTCCTGCGCCCGGCGTGGTTTCCGAGCAAACGCTCAAGCGGCTGTCCAGCCTGATGGTGCTCCTGGTTTGCACGGGCAACACCTGCCGCAGCCCGATGGCCGAAGTCCTGTGCCGCAAGATGTTGGCCGACCGGCTCGGCTGCTCACCGGCCGAATTGGGGGACGGCGGGTTCCTCGTGCAATCCGCCGGAATTTCAGCCATGATGGGAAGTCGGCCCAGTCCCGAGGCGGTCGACGTGCTCGGCCGCATGGGTTTGAACCTGGCCGACCACGAGTCGCAACCACTCACGGCCAGCCTGGTGCGGCAGGCCGATATCGTTTGGACGATGACCCGATCGCATCGGCAGGCTATCGTAGCGCAATGGCCCGAGTCCGCGGCCCGCGTGCACGTGCTCTGCCGCGACGAATCGGACATTGCCGACCCGATCGGCGGGCCGGTCGAGTTCTACGAACGCTGTGCCGCCCAGATCAAAGTCGAACTGGCCGCGCGGATCGCAGAACTCGAAATCTGACCGCGACCGTTGGGCAATCGAGGAGAGCATGTCATGCGCATCGCCATCGGCAGCGACCATCGTGGGTTTCAAATCAAGCTCAAGGTCGTCGAGCTCGTGCGGCGATTGGGTCATGAAGTGATCGATGCCGGACCGGGCGACGCTTCGAGCGTCGACTATCCCGACATCGCCGCCATCGTGGCCCAGAAGGTCAGCGACGGCGAAGTGGATCGCGGCATCTTGATCTGCGGCACCGGCATCGGCATGTGCATCGCCGCCAACAAGCTGCCCGGCGTTCGGGCGGCACCCTGCCACGATGACCTGACCGCCGAAATGAGCCGCCGCCACAACGACCTCAACGTCCTCTGCCTGTCGGCCGACATGCTGGGCGAAAAGCTGATCGACCGGATGATCGAAATCTGGCTCAAGACCGAGTTCGAAGGGGGCCGCCACGCCCGGCGCGTGGAAAAAATCTCGGGCCTCGAAGCCAGCTGGCCGAAGTCGGAGTGAAGCCGGCGTCAACGGCGCGAGACCCGGGATGCGCTTATGGGGGAGCAGCGGGGTAGGGTGCGCTTCCTCGAAGCAGCGAACCCTCACCCTGCCCTCTCCCTGGCGGGAGAGGGATCGCTTTGCGGACGCCGGCCTAAGCGGACGTGGGTTCGTCGCCACTCGCCGGCAATTGCTCGGCGACCAGCTCGATCGGATGCAGCGCCTTTCGACCCGTGCCGTGGGCGATCTGGTGGCGGCAGGAAAAGCCCGGGGCCACGACCGGACCGGCGTGCCCGCGCACGGCGGGCAGCAGCACCCGCTCGCCGATTTTCATGCTCAGGTCGTAATGCTCGTAGCCGAACGAGCCGGCCATCCCGCAGCAGCCCGAATCGACCACGCTGACCCGGGCCCCGGGAATCAGTCCGAGCGCCGCCCGCGTGCCGCCCACGCCCACGAGCGCCTTTTGGTGGCAATGGCCGTGCACCAGGACCTGCGCGTCGAGCGGTTTCAGGGCCAGCTCGGCGCAACCGCTCCCAGATGCGCGTCGACCAGGGCCGTCTGCCGGGCCACGAGCTGGGCCTCGGCACCGGGCACAAGGTCCAGGTAGTCGTCGATCAGCATCGCCACGCAGCTGGGCTCGCTGCCGACGACCATCGCTCCCCGCTCGGCCCAGGGGAGCAGGCGGCGGATATTCTCGCGCCCGAGCGCCTGGGCCTCGGCGAGCATGCCTTTCGAGGCCAGCGTGCGGCCGCAGCAGCCGAGTCCGGCCAGGTGCACTTCATAGCCGGCGGCTTCCAACACGAGCACGGCCGAGCGATTGACCCCCGGCTCGCAATAGCTCGTCAGGCAATCGTCCAACAGCACGATCGGGCCGCGCGGCGCCGGCCGGCCCGTCGTAGCGCGGTGGCGAAACCAGCGGCCGAAATGCTGATGCACGAAAGTCGGCAGCGGGCGGCGGCGATCGATGCCCAAGAGTTTTTCGGCCAGCCAGCCCGCCCCGGGGAGCCGGCCCGCCAGATTCGAAAGCGGCGCGAGCGCCGAACCGACGCGGTTCAGCGCCCGCGCGTGGGCCATCAGCCGCGCGCCCAGCGGCCTGCTGTTGTGCTGATAGTAGTGCTGCAGGAACTCCATCTTCAGCTTGGCCACGTCGACGTTCGAAGGGCACTCGGCTTTGCAGCCTTTGCACTCCAGGCACAAGGCGAATGTCTCGAACATGCGGCGGCCGGTCAATTCGGCGGCCGGCAACTTGCCCGACAGCGCCAGCCGCAGCGCGTTGGCCCGGCCGCGCGTGCTGTGTTCCTCGTCTCCGGTGGCCATGAACGAAGGGCACATCGTGCCGGTCTGCGTCTTGCGGCAGACGCCGGCTCCGTTGCACATTTCCGCCGCTCGGGCCAGCGAGCCCTCGCGATAGCTGAACGTGGCGGCGATCGGCAGCGTGTGATAGTCGGCCCCCAGCCGCAAGTTGTCGGTCGGCGGCGGCCCGTCGACGACTTTGCCGGGATTCATCCGCCGCTCGGGATCGAAGGCGGTCTTCACCTCCTGAAAGGCCCGATACAGCCGCTCGCCGAAGAGCGCCGGGTTCAAGTAGCTCCGGGCCAGCCCGTCGCCGTGCTCGCCGCTCATCGAGCCGCCCGAGTCGAGCACCAGCTGGCAAACGTCGCGCGAAATCTGCTCGAACCGCGTGATGTCCGCGGCCTGGCTCAAGTCCAGCATGGGCCGGATGTGCAAGCAGCCGACCGAAGCGTGGCCGTAGAAGGCCCCCTCGGTGCTGTGCGTCGCCAGGATCTCGCGAAACTTTTCCACGAACCGGCTCAGCCGCAACGGATCGACGGCCGCATCTTCCACGAAGGCGACCGGCTTGCGGGCCGAGGCGACGCTCTGCAGCAGCGGCAGCGCCGCCTTGCGGCAAGCCCAGACGTGGGCATAGAGCGCCGGCTCGATGGCCGGCAGGATGTTTTCCAATCCCGGCTGGCCGCGGAGCCGCTCGACCAGCGCGTCGGCCTTGCTCCGCACCTCGTCGAAGGTTTGGGCGCTGAATTCGACCAGCACCAGCGACTCGGGCCGGCCGACGACGAAGTCCAGATAGTTGCGATACTCCAGACTCTTCTCGGCCAGCCGCAAAATCTGAGCGTCGAACAACTCGGCCGCCGACGGATCCAGCTCCAAAATGCGATTGACCGCTCCGACCGCCTCGGTCAACGAGCTGAAGTGCAACACCACGACTCCGCGGGCCGCGGGCAGCGGCACCAGATGCACAAGCGCGCCGGTGATCGTGGCCAGCGAGCCTTCGGCGCCGACGAGCAGCCTGGCCAGATTGAACCGGGCGCCCGGATAGCGCTCTGCCTCGCGCCGGCGCACTTCGGCCACCAGCCGCGGCTCGGGCACCAGGCGGCGGAATTCAGGCACGAATTCGTCCAGGTTGTAGCCGCTCACCCGGCGGAGAATGTGCGGAAAACGAGCCACGATTTCGTCCCGCTCGCGCGCGACGATTTGCTGCACGGCGCGATACACGTGACCCCAGCCATCGCTGCGCACCGCGGCCGCGGCAAGCTGCGCGTCGTCCAGCGGTGCGAGCGTGTGCCGCGTTCCGTCGGCCAGCATGGCGTCGAGCTCGATCACGTGGTCAACGGTCTTGCCGTGCCAGATGCTCCGCGCCGGCCGAGTTGTTGCCGATCATGCCGCCGACGTTTGCCCGGCTGCTGGTGGCCACGTCGGGCGCGAACTGCAGACCGTGTTTCGCCGCGGCCGCGTTGAGCACGTCGAGCACGACGCCGGGCTCGACGCGCGCGGTCTGCCGCTCGGGATCGATCTCGACGATGCGGTTCAGGTAGCGGCTGAAATCGAGGATCACGCCGGGCCCGATCGATTGGCCCGACAGGCTCGTTCCGCCGCCGCGCGGAATCACGGCCCAACCTTCGGTCCGGGCCCAATCGAGCGTAGCGGCGACGTCGTCGACCGAGCGCGGCAGCACCACCGCGCGGGGCTGAATTTGGTAGACGCTGGCATCGGTGCTGTAGAGCGAGCGGTAGTACGCGTCGAGATGCAGATCGCCTTGCAAGCGTCGCTTGAGCGAGTTTACCGGATCTGCGGGTTGTGTGGCGTTGACATTCATCATCGTAACGATGGCAGGTGGCGTCGCGCGCCGCGACGCGTGCGACAAGGGGCTGATTATACTTGAACCCCCGGGGTTTGTTGCTAGAGTCAAGGTTTGAGCCGCGAACGTGGGAAGAAATGGCTTGCCCGCGCCGCGGTTGGCGACGCCAGGATGGCGAGGGCCCACACACCGGCCATGCGCGTCAGCAGGACGAGCGCGCGTGGGGTGCTCGCGGAACACCTCACTGCGGAAGGTTTGGTTCGATGAACATGCGCCGTCCCCAACCGGAAGAAGTCGAGCACTTGCTGCGCAACGCGCAGCTGCGCGACGAGCTCGAGCCCTATCTCGACGAGTCGATCTGCCGCGTCAACGTGCAGGAATTGCCGACGCCGATCGAAAACGAATTCCTGGCCTCGATGCTGGCCTGGGAACGGGCGCCGGTCCTGCCGATCGGCCAGTGGTTCACGCCCGAGCTGCGGTTGCCGCATCCCGACACGCTTTCGCCGGCCGAGTTGCACGATCGACTCTGGCAAACGATTCGCGAGCTGTTCGCCGCCCGGATCGTGCTCGATTTCACCGACCACTTGTCCGATCGCGATTTGTACGCCGTGATCTTCCGCGACATCCTGCCGTCGCCGGAAAAGAAAATCGACTCCCCCGACAACTACCTGCACTGGGATTGCGCAGACGTCGGGGGCGATCCGGAAATCTGGCTCCGCTATTACGCCACGCTGGAAGAACGCGAGAGCTGGGCGGGGGACCTGCCGGGCCCGTTGCCGGATCACGAAGATCCGCCGTTCCCCCGCGAGCTGCCCCGCCGGCCGCTGTAACGGCGCTGGCGCCGCGCCGCGCTCATCACCGGGATTCGGCGTGGGCCCAGTTCAACGCCGCGGTTCAGCGCCGGGCGCTGCGCTGCGGCCGAGCCGCCCGTGCCCGCCGCTTGTCGGCCCGTCCGTTGTCGGCCGGTCATTGGCGGGCCAGAGAGGCAGATCGGCGGCGCGTCCCAAGAGCAGCACTTTGCCCCCTTTGATCAGGCGGCGGTGCGTTTCCAGCACGGTCACGTCGCGTGGCAGGAGCGGCGCCAGCCTCGGCATTTGCTCGTCCATGGTGTAGAGAAACGCATCCTGCGGATGCTCGGCAAAAAACTGCGGCACCTCTTCCGCGGCGCCCAGCTTGCTTACCGGCTGATGCCCGTAGAACACCATGCTGGGGCGAAAATAGCGGAACGACGCCACGTGGGCCGGTCCCGCGCTTTGCCGCTCGATCGTTTCGATGAAGGCCTGGGAGTTCTGAAAGCGATCGGCCTGGGGCACCGTCACGCCGAACATCCAGATCACGAACAAGGCCGAAGAGATCGCCAGAGTCGCCGCCGCCTGGGGCGCGTGCGCCGCCAGACGAACACCAGGCCCACGAGCGCCTCCGGCCAGCGGCACGAGCCCGACCAGGCCGATCGTCGGGTCGGGCTCGGCCAGCAACCGAGCGGCAATCGGCGCTCCCACGGCAAGCCCTGCGCCGACCAGCCCCAGGATGCCAAACGCGATCCAGGGCCAGGGCCTTGGCACGCTCTGGGGTCGCGTGATCCAGCGCTCGATGAACAGCGCCGTCATCAGCGCCAGGGCCGGATAGCAGGGAATGATGTAGTTGGGCAGCTTGGTGCTGGCCAGCGAGAAAAATCCCACGTAGACCACCAGCCACGAGGCCACCAGAATCGCGCCGGCCCGGTCGCGGCTGCCGCGTGCCGCACGGCCTGCCAGCTCGAGCAGACTGGCCAGGAGCACGACCGACCAGGGAAAGAACAACACCAGGATCGCTCCCAGATAAAACACGATCGGACCGCGATGGTTGTCCATCGCGCTCATGAAGCGGCCGAAATTCTGCTCGCCGAAAAACAAGGCGGGCCAGCGCCAGTCCGTCCGCAGTCCCACCCAGACGTACCACGGCCCGGCCACCAGCAGCACCATCGCCAGCGCCGTCACCGGCCGCATCCGGTAGACCGTGCGCAGAAACTGCGCCGGCGACAGCGTGCGGACCGTTCCATCGAGCATCCGCCGCAGCCAGGCCCAGCGCGGGCTGCCCGGCGCTTCGGCCGGCAAACGTGCAAGCGCGTTCGGCCCCCGCGTGGCCAGCAGGAACAAGCCGATCACCGCAGTCGGCAGAACCACGCCGATCGGCCCTTTGACCAGAACCGCGGCGCCCATCGCGGCGTACGCCAGCACATACGTCAGCCAGCCGGGCTCGACGAGCTCCGGCACGCCCTGTGCCGCGGCTGCTCCCGCGGCGCGCGTGCGGCGCAAGGCCCCCACGACGAAGATCAACAAGGCCAGCGTGCTGAAAAACGTCAGCATGGCGTCGGGCGTGGCAGCCCGGGCAATGAAGCCGAAATTCAAGTTCGTGGCCAGGATCACGCCGGCCCAGAATCCGACCCGGGAGGAAAACATCCGCCGGCCGATTTCATACGTCAGCAGCACCGATCCCAGTCCGAACACGGCCGACCAGAACCGGGCGGCAAATTCGTTCACGCCAAACAGCTGGTAGGCGCTGATCATGCCCCAATACATTAGCGCCGGCTTGTCGGGGAACAGCTGCCCGTTGAAATACGGCACGACATAATCGCCGCGCTCGCGCATTTCGGCGGCGGCCTGCGAGAAGATCGCCTCGTCGACATCCCAGAGCCGTGCGGCCCCCAGCTGGACAAAAAACACCAGCCCGGCCACGCCGGCGAGCACAATTCGGTGCCAGGTAGCCGACGATAACGCGCCGCGGTCGCGCGGCGGGATTACAGGTTCTGACATCCGTGTCTTCCTGTCCGGAGTGAATTTCAAGGGCTCAAGCGCCGACGGCCCGTTGCGCCGTGGCAGTCTAGGTTAGCTGAAATAAGCGGGCAACGGCAGCTTGCCGCGTCTGGTGGTGCCAGGCGATGCGGCTCATTCGATGGCCGCCAAGCGCAGCCGGGCTTGCACCTCGCGTCCGTCGCGCAGCACGGTGACGGTCACTTCCTCGCCCGGGTGCCGGGTTTCGATGGCCGTCAGGAAATCGTCGGCCGTGAGCACTTTCTCGCCGTCGACCGAGACGATCAGGTCGGCCGCATTGCGATCGATGGTTTGCGTCTCGTAGGCAAAAATGCCCTGCTTGTGCTTCTGCCGCGAAATGCGGAATCCACGCAGCCCCGCCCGCTCGGCCGGGCCGCCGGTCGTCATCGTGGCGATCAGCAGCCCTTTTTCCGTTTGCAGCACGCGGGTGATTCCGGCATCCGGGCGGATCACACGGCCATGTTCGATCAGTTGCGGGACGATGCGGGCGATGTTCGAGGCCGGGATGGCGAAGCCCACCCCCGCGCTTTGCCCCGTGCTCGAAGCGATGGCCGTGTTCATGCCGATGAGCCGGGCATGCGTGTCGAGCAGCGGCCCGCCGGAATTGCCCGGGTTGATGGCCGCGTCGATCTGAATGATCGACCGGATGCTCCGATGGTTGCGAGCCGGCAGCGTACGGTTGACGCTCGAGATAATCCCGGTCGTCAGCGTCCGCTCCAGGCCGAAGGGATTGCCGATAGCAAAAACCCGCTGGCCGACTTTCAGATTGCGGGAATCCCCCAGCTGCACCGGGACCAGCGAAGCCGGCGGGGCTTCGATCTTCAGCACCGCCACGTCGTTCGAGGCGTCTTTGCCCACCAGCCGGGCTTCGTAACTCTGGCCGTCGTGCAGCGTGACCTGAATCTCCTTCGCCCCTTCGATGACGTGATAGTTCGTCAGGATGTGCCCCTCGGTGTCGAGCACCGAGCCGGATCCGGCTCCCTCGCTGGGCACTTCGAAAAACGAAAACGATTCGCGGACACTCTTGGTGTTGATGTTGACCACCGCCCGGTTGACGACCTCATAGACCGCCACGTTCACCCGTTCCTCGGGCGTCAGCTGGGGTTCTTCCGGCAGCGGGGCAGCTTCGTCGGACAGCCGCGGAAAGGGCTCGGCCCGCTCGCCGGCGCGGCGGTCGGTGCCGCTGCGGTCGCCACTGCCGCGTTCGACACTGCCGCGTTCGACACTGCCGCGTTCGACACTGCCGCGGTCTGCCGTGCCCAAGCGGGGGCGTTCCTGCGCCGCCGCCGGCGCCAGGCTGTGGGGCGAAGTCAGCCAGCCCGATACCAATGCGCCGGCCAGCGCCGACAGCAAACAGGGCAATGCGTAGCGTTTCATGCGGTTTTCGTGGTTCATGGGCGGGTTCTGCCAGGCGGACAACCGGGGAACGTGCCGTGGGGCTCACCGGGGGCCCCGGGTTTTGCCGTCGCCGTTTGGGGCCGACGGGAAGCAAGCCGGCGGCGCCCAGCCGGCGCGTCCAGGGATTTTACTCTCGGACCGGAAATTCGCAGTAGACCGGTTGCGGGCCCTGAGCATTGTGCCGCAGCCCTATAACCGGCAAAAGAGGAGTTTTTCTGCTGGTTTTTTGATAGCGTTAAACCAAGCGCACGAATAGAATAGGAGCCGAGGTCCCGGTTCGGGATTCGCCCGGCGACCGCAATTTCGCTGCATTTCTTCGCGTCACCTGCCACCGCCAACGGAACACGGTGGTTGGGCGCTGGCATTTGTACTTTTTGGAGTACGCTCCTATGTCCACGCGTTTTTGGGTAGCGGGCGTTTGCGCGCTCGTGTCGCTGTCGGCCCTTTCCGCGTTGCTCGCCGCCAAGCCCGATGCCCCGCTGGGCAAACCGGTCGCCCGGCCCGCCGCATCGTCACGTGCCGCCGTCAAGACGGCTCCTGCCGCGGACGCGCCTGCCGCCAAGACCGGAGGCGCTGAGCGATTCGGCCCGATTGGACACCTACGTCAAGGCCGACGGCACCGGCTACTTTGCCCTCAGCCTGTCGCCGCCCAAGAGCCTGCCCGCGGCCGCGGCCAGCGAGATCGTGGTGCTGTTCGACACGTCGGCCAGCCAGGTGGGCATCTTTCGGGAGCGGGCGCTGGCGGCGCTGCGGGCCTTTGCCGCGGAATGCAATCCCAGCGATCGTTTGCAACTCATCGCCGTGGACCTGACGGCCGAGCGGCTCACCGAGTCGTTCGTCAGCGTGGACAGCTCCGACTGGAAGGATGCCGTCGCGGCACTCGAGCGCCGCGTGCCGCTGGGCGCCACGGACCTGCCGGTAGCGCTTGGCAGCGCCCTGGCCTGTTACTCGGTCGGCAGCTCTGCCGCCAAGACCGCAGTTTACATTGGCGACGGGGTTAGCGCGGCCGACGTGATCGTGCCGGAAGAATTTGTCCGCCTCTGCCAGAATTCGGTCGGCGGCCACCTGCCGCTGACGAGCTTCGCGGTCGGTCCGCGCTGCGATGCTCCGCTGTTGGCCGCTCTGGCCAATCATACCGGCGGGATTCTGGTCATCGACGGCGAACGGGTCGAGCCCAAGGAAGCCGGCGCCTTTCTGGGCCGCTCGGTGCACGAACAAGTTTTGTGGCCCACGTCGACCAACTGGCCCAAAGCCATTACGGCCATCTATCCGCAACCGACTCCCCCCCTGCGCTCCGATCGCGACACCGTGCTGATCGGCACCGGCAAGTTCTCGGGCAGCATCGAAGTGGCCCTGACCGGCACCGCGAACGGTGAATCGATCGAGCAAAGCTGGACCGTCCAGGCTGGCCGCCCGAGCAATGACTTTTCCTTCCTGACCGTGCTGGTCGACGGCGCCGCCAAGGACAATGGCGCCACGCTGCCGATCGTCGGCTCGGCTGGCTTGCAGGACATTGGGCGGATCATTGCCGCCGACGCCGAAGGGTTGGCCAGGCTCAGCGGCCAGGCCGTTTCGACCGGCAATCTCGAGAACGCCGAGCGGCTGAATGCCGAGGCCTTGCGCCGCGATCCCAACGATCCGAATGCCGTGGCCGTCAAGAAACAACTCGACAAGCTCAAGGCCGGCGATCCCGCTGCCGCAGGGGATCTGAGGATCGAGCGGACCAAGAGCGAGCAGGCTTCCCCGCCCCCGGCCGACTATGTGCCCGCCGGCGATGACAATTCCACGCTGCTCGACAATCAGGTTCAGCAAAACGGCCGGGTGAGCTCGCTCATCCAGGGCGAAGTCAACAACCAGCTCCGGCAGGCCGCCGGCCGCATGGGCGCCGAGCCCGACCGGGTCGGCAGCGATCTGCGGCTGATGCAGCAGCAAGTCAAGCAGGCCTCCGAACTGAGCCCGGAAGTCCGGTCCCAGTTGCTCGGGCGGCTCGAGCGCGCCCTGCAAGAAGCCGGCCGCCGCTCGGTCGAAAAAGAGCATCGTGACCTCGACCGCCTGGGTGCCGCTGCCGCGGCCGAAGAGCGGCTGCGGATCACGCAATCGCTCGATCGCAATCAGGAAAAGGTCAAGCAGCTGATGGACCGCTTCAACTCGCTGATGTCCGAAGGCCGCTACCTGCTGGCCGAAGAAGCCGCGGCCAACGAAGTGCAGGAAATGATGCCCCAGGATCCGGTGGCGGTGGCGGCGGTGCTCGACGCCCGGACCACGCGGTACGTCCAGCAGGCCCTCGTCACGAATGCCACGCGTCGCAAAGCGGTCGTGGATTGCCTGGCTCAGGTGGAATACGCCCACATCCCCTTCGTCGATGACCAGCCGATCGTCTATCCCGACGCCCAGGTCTGGGAAGAACTGTCGCTGCGGCGGAAGAAGTGGAAGGATTTCGCCTCGGCCGACATCAAGGACCAGAAGGGTGCCGCGGCCCGGATTCGCAAGGCGCTCGATCAGCCGACCAGCATCGAATTCGTCGAAGCTCCGCTGCAGGACGTGATCGACTACCTGAAGGATCTGCACGGCATCGAAATCCAGATCGACACCAAGGCCCTGGAAGACGCGAGCATCGGCCCCGATACGCCGGTCACCCGCAACCTCAAGGGCATCACGCTCAAGAGCGCGCTGCGGCTGATGCTCGGCTCCATGGACCTGACGTACTTCATCAAGAACGAAGTGCTGATGATCACCACCCCGGAAAAGGCCGGCAATGAGCTGGTCACCAAGGTCTACCCCGTCGCCGACCTCGTGATTCCGATCACGAACATGCGCATGGGCGGCGGCGGTGGTGGATTCGGCATGGGCGGCGGCATGGGCGGCGGCATGGGCGGCGGTATGGGTGGTGGCATGGGCGGCGGTATGGGTGGCGGCATGGGCGGCGGCATGGGCGGCATGGGCATGGGTGGCGGCGGCATGGGTGGCATGGGCGGTGGTGGCGGCTTCTTCAGCGTCGCCGACCGGCTCAGCGACGAGCTTGACGTCGCCCTGGCTGCCGACGAATCCGCGGTCGCAGCTCCGGTCGCAGCCCCTGAATTTCCTCGCGGCGTGTTTGCCGTGGCCGACGACCTGAAGCTGGGCCCCGCCAAAAAGAAACCCGCCGACGCGGCGGCCGCTCCGCAGCAGCCGGCCGTTCAACCGGCGGCCAAAACGGCGCCCGCGCCGACCAAAGCGGCCGCCAATCGGCCCAAGCAGCCGGCGCACAAGCCGACCGCCATCGACCTGAAACTGGCCAAGGGCGAAGATCCCGCGGCTGCCTGGTACAAGTATTTTGCCGAGCACCACGAAGTGGCGGACGAAGACGTCCGCGAAACGGTGCGGCAGCTCAAGGATCATCGCCATCTGGATCAGGTGCCGGCGCTCATTCAAGGCGCCCTGACGCACGGCTACGTGCAGCCCTGGATGTACGAAGTGCTTTCGTTGTCGATGGAGGCCACCGGCCGCCCGAAGAGCGAGATCGAACGGGCCCTGATGTCGGCCGCCGACTTCAGCGAGAACATCGACGAGTACATGTACCTGGCCCAGTATCTGGCCAAGCGCGGCTTCGAAGAACGGGCGCTCAAGGTCTTCCGCCAGGCCGGCAGCCTGGATCCGACCCGGCCCGAACCGTTCATTCACGGCCTGCAATTGGCGCAGCGCCTGAACGACCTGGAAGGCATCGAGTGGGCTTCGCTGGGCATCCTCAGCCAGGGCTGGCCGCGCGACAAGCGTGAGGTCGAAACATCCGCGAGGAATGCCGCCAAGGCGGTTTTGGCCCAGCTCGTGGAAGAAAAACGCACCAAAGAGGCCGTCGACTTTAGGGCCAGGCTCGACAAGGCCCTGATCCGCGATTGCAAGATCGTGGTCAGCTGGACCGGTGACGCCGACGTCGACGTGTTCGTCGAGGAGCCGTCGGGCACGATCTGCTCGTTCCGCAACCCGCGCACGACCTCCGGCGGCATGATGCTCGGCGACGTGGCCTCCGGCGATGGCTCCGTTCCCAGTGGCGCCTCGACCGAAACCTACGTCTGCCCGCAGGCCTTCAGCGGCACGTACAAGATCCTGCTGCGGCGCGTGTGGGGCAAGATCACGGCCGGCAAAGTGACCGTCGACGTGTACACGAACTACGGCACCAAGCAGGTCAAAAACTTTCACGCCCAGATCCCGGTGAGCGATCAGGACACGATCGCCTCGGTCGATCTGGCCGAGGGCCGCCGGCGCGAATCGCTCGGCGAGCAGCAAGTGGCCAACGCCGCGATCGGCCAGGTGGCCTTGAACCAGGCAATCCTGAACCAGCAGCTCAACACGGCCGGCAACAACGCGGCCAGCAACAACCTGCTGGTCTCGCGCGGCGGCGCCTTCGGGGCCTTTCCCCTGATCCAGCAAGCCGTCGGCTATCAGCCCGTGATCATCGTGCTGCCCGCCGGTGCCAACTTCGCGGCCACGGGCGTGATCTCGGCCGACCGCCGCTACGTGCGGATCACGTCGCTGCCGTTGTTCTCGCAAATCGGCATGGTCACGACGTTCAACATCTCCAGCGGTGCGGTGGGCTCGTCGCCGACTCCCCCGCCGGGCGGTGGCGGCGTCAGCGGTGGCACCAACGGCTTCCCGCCGCCATCGACGGGAACCGGCACGTAGGCCGACCGCGCGACAAAGTCTTTGCCTTGGCGGCAGGGCCCCCGGCAGTCCCTGGGGCCCCCGGCAGTCCCTGGGCCCCCGGCAGTCGTTGACTGTCGGCTGCGAACCGTGCCGCGCGAGCACGTTTCGCCGCGCATCGCGCTTAAGAGCCTATCGGAGAACCGGCGGGGACTGTCCCAGTTTTGCGCAGTCCTCGGAGCAAATCGGGACTGTCCCCCTCTCCAAGACGGTTCTCGAATAGGCTCGAAAGCCACGCTGGACGGGGGCTCAGCCCGTGCCCCGCAGCAGGCCCGGATAGACGTCCAGGTCCAGCCGCTCGACTTGCCCGGCCTTGAGCCGCTCGACGGCGATGGCTCCCATCACCGCGTTGTCGGTGCACAGCCGCAACGGCGGGATGTGCAGCTCGATGCCCCGCTCCCCGGCCTCGCGCTCCAGCCGGGAGCGCAGGCAGCCGTTGGCCGCCACGCCGCCGCCCACGCAGAGCGTGGTCAGTCCGCTGCGCACGAGCGCCGATCAGCGCCTTGCCGGCCAGGCAGTCGACGACCGCCTCTTGGAAGCTGGCGGCCAGATCGGCCACGAACTGGGGGGACAAGGATCCCGGATCGGGCGTGACTTCGGCCGGCCCGGCGATGCGGTAACGAACGGCCGTCTTGAGCCCGCTGAAGCTGAAGTCCAGCGAGTCGTCTTTGAGCAGCGGCCGCGGCAGGTCGAAAGCCCGGGCGTTGCCCGACTTGGCTGCCCGCTCGATCGCCGGACCGCCGGGAAAGCCCAATCCCAGCAGGCTGGCGACCTTGTCGAAGGCTTCGCCCGCAGCGTCGTCGATCGTGCCGCCCAGCAGGTCGAATTCCAGCGGGGTGCGGCAGCGGTACAGGCTGGAATGGCCGCCGCTGGCGATCAGTCCGATGCACGGGAACACGTCCTTGCCGGCAGCCAGGCGGCAGGCGTAGATATGGGCCTGCAAGTGATTGATCGCCACGAGCGGCACGCCCCAGCCCAGCGCCAGCCCCTTGGCTGCGGCCAGCCCGACCAGCAGCGAACCGGCCAGCCCGGGCGTGTTGGCCACGGCCACCGCGTCCAGCTCGCGCCCCTCGATGCCGGCCCGGCGCAGGGCCTCGTCGACCACCGGCAGAATTCGCTCCACGTGGGCCCGGGAAGCGATCTCGGGCACGACGCCGCCGAACCGCCGGTGCAGATGGTCCTGCGAGGCCACGACGGCGCCCAGCACTTCGAGCTGATCGGTGACGACCGCGGCGGCGGTTTCGTCGCAAGTGGTTTCGAGCGTGAGGATCTTCAAGCGAGGACTACTGCGCTCGGGCCATTTCTTGCGACAGATAGTCGACCGCCTTCTGCAGCTGGCGATCGACGAAACCCGCGTGTTCGGCCGGTTTGCCTTCTTCGGCCTTGGGCGCGTCCGTCTGGGGTTTTTCGGCCGGCTGCTCGGGCTCGGCCGGCTTCTGGGGGTCGGCGGCCTTGGGACCGTGGACGGCCAGGATGTCGCGCTCGCGGCGATAGCGGATCAGATCGCTCATTTCGCTGTCAGTCAGCCGCAAGTCGTAGTTGGCATCGGGCATCACGCCCCACTCGTCCGAATCCTTGGCGTCGGGAAAGCGGTGGATGTTCTTGCCGCTTGGACGCTTGTAGCTGGCGGTGGTCAGCTTGAGGGCGCTGCGTCCCCCTTCCAGCTCGATGACGTTTTGCACGCTGCCTTTGCCCCAGGTGCGTTCGCCGATTACGACGGCCCGCTTGTGATCCTGCAGACAGGCCGAAACGATCTCGCTGGCGCTGGCGCTATAGCGGTTGACCAGCACCGCGATCGGAAAACCCTCGAACGTGCCCTCCTGCTGGGCATCCCAGGTGCGTTCCGGAGTGTTGCGGCCCTGCGTGCTCACGATCCGGCCGCTGGTGATGAACAGGTCGCTGATCTCGATGGCCGAGGTCAACAGGCCGCCCGGATTGAACCGCAGGTCGAGGATCAGGCCCTTGAGCCCGGCCGTTTTGAGGTTCTCCAGGGCTTTTTTCAAGTCGGCCGCCGTATCGCGGCTGAAGCCCGTCACGCGGATGTAGCCGATGTGCTTGTCGGCATCGAGCATGAAGTTCCAGGCGTCGTCGTTCTGGCGGTGGTCGCCGAGCACGGTTTCGACGTGAATCAGCTCGCGGGTCACGGTGACCGTTTCGCGCTTGCTCGAACCGACGTGGGCCACGGTCAGGGTGACGCTGGTTCCGGCCTCGCCCTTGAGCCGCTTGACGGCTTCTTCGATCGAGACGCCGTCGGTTGTTTTGCCCTCGATCTCGAGGATGTTGTCGCCGGCCTGCAGTCCGGCCCGGTAGGCGGGCGTGCCGACCAGCGGGCTCAGGATCTTGAGCTGATCGTGGTCGATCGTGATCTGAATGCCGATGCCGCCGAACTGACTTTCGACCGTGCTCTTGAAACGCCCCAGGTCGTCGCGGTTGATGTAGTTCGAGTAGGGATCGAGCTTGCCCAGGACGCCGCCGATCGCGGCTTCGATCAGCTCGCGCCGGCTGACCGGTTTGACGTAATTCCGCTCGACCTGGTCGAGCGTGTCGGCAAACACCTGGTACAGCTCGTAGTAGTCGTCGTCGCGCTTGGCTGCGTCCGGCGAGCCTGCGGCGGCATCGGCCGGCGGCGTATCGGGCGCGGCCGCCGGTTCATCGGCCAGCGCACTCCAGGCGGACGAACAGACGAGCAGTAGCGAGAAGGTCCAGCGGCGCATGGGCATGGAAGAAACCTCCGGTTCGGGCGATTTTCCGTCCGCGGGCGACCGACAGATCGCCACCCAAGGCCGACCGGGTTGGCCGATCGACCGTTCCGCGGGCGCACTTGCGCGAAACTGCCCAGAGGCTCAAGGCGCCATAACCTCCGCTCAGTTCCACACTTAACTTTAGTATAAGGCGGCCCCAATTCCGGAGCAACATGGGCCGGGAGCAGGGAGTCGGCCAGCTTGATCGAGGTCTGGTCCATTTTTTGGCGGCAGGACCGGCCACGCCGCGCGGCACAGGCCGAAAACAGGGACCTGACCCCCTGACGTGACGCCGCGTGTTGACCGGCGGGTCAAACTCCGGGAACAACAGAGTACCGGAGCGACCAGGGCCCTCCGCGCGTGGGCCTTCGGCAGGAGCCCGCTAGCCGCCGGGCTGCCGGACGTGATGCACCCAGGCCGGCGGAACGTTCGGCCAGATCCAATCGCGGCGAATCTCGCCGGTCTCGAGCAGCCGGGCCAGCGCCGGCCGATGCCCTGCAGCCGGGCCCGTTCCTCGCGCCCGCTGACCACGGCCCGGGCCGGCCGCACCGCGATGTACTGGAAAAACGACAGCGTGCCGCCCGGCCGCACCAGCCGGCCGAAGGCCGCCAGGATGCGCTCCACCAGCTCGACGTCGAAATTATTCAGCGGCAAACCCGAAATCACCAGGTCATAGGGTTCGTGGTCCGGCAGCTGCTCGACCGCCTGGTGCAGCACGCGGCAGCGATCGTGCACGGCCTGGAAGGCGGGCTCGCCGGCGAATCGCTCGCCGAGCCGCTCGACGAACCGGTCGTTCAGTTCGACCAGGTCGAGCCGATCCTGCGGGCCGAGCCGCTCGACGAGCACCTGGGTTACGGCGCCGGTGCCCGGGCCGACTTCCAGGATCCGCCGCGGCCCATCCGCATCACGGCCCTCGACGAACCGCGTCAGCGCCCGGGCCAGGGCCCGGCCGCTGGGCAGCACGGCCCCGGTGGTATGGAAATTCTGGCGAAACTCGCGCCAGAAGACTCGGTGATTGGTCAGGAATCCGGGCATTGTGGACTCCATCGTAGCGGAGGGCAAAGCCAGGGGGTAGGGCGGAGGGAGTGGGGGACACGGACGCGCAAACTGCGGACGACCTTTGGCGTGATTTCTTGCCGCTGCCTGCTGTCGCCATTACGATGAGCGGCGATGCGTCGGAGTTCACACCCCCACTGGCTGCCGCGCGGAAGGAAATCGATCATGAACCAGCTGCAACACGTTTCCGGGTTTGCCGCAATAGCGTCCGCTTTATTCGCGGTGGGTTTGGCTGCATCTGCCGCGGCGGCGGCCGACGCACCGGTGGTGCCACCCAAGACCGGCACCTCGGAAACGATCAAGCTCTTCAACGGCAAGAATCTCGACGGCTGGAAAGGGCATGAAAAGCACTGGTCGGTTGTCGACGGCGTAATCGTCGGCAAGAACACCGAGCCCGTGCCGGTCAGCACCTACCTGGTCACCGATCGCAAGTTTTCGGATTTCCGCTTGCTGGCCACCGTCAAGCTGGTCACCAGCGAAATGCACTCGGGCATCGCCATGTGGGGTCGCCTGGCCCCGGAGCAGAAAGACGAATACACCTACGCCGGCCTGCTCGTGATGTTCCCCTCGGGCTGGAGTTTTTACGACCTTTACGGCCGCGGCGGATTGCCGGTCGACGGCGAACCGGCCAAGCGCGTCGGCAAGCAGCACGACTGGAACGACCTCGAAATTCTGGCCCAGGGCAATCGCGTGCGGCTGGTCGTCAACGGCGCGCTGGTGGCCGATTGGCGCGATCCGGAGCCCGATCGGATCAAAGAGGGCCCGATCGGTCTGCAACTGCACTCGAACAACGACCCTCAGGAGATTCACTTCAAGAATCTCGAGCTGACCACGTTTCCCGAGGACAAGCTGCTGACGGTCAAGTAGGGGGTTGGGGGCCGGAGGCTCGGGCGCTCGGGCGCTCGGGGCTGGGGACACTAACTTAAGAAATGTAGGAGGCGACTCCGTTCGCCGATATGTCGCACGAGTTTCGGGGCAGTCGGCGATCGGAGTCGCCTCCTACAGACCCGAATCGACCTCAAGCTGGTGACATTCGAGGCGCGGGGCTGAGGACTAGATATTCCGGCCGCGGCGCGGACGCCCGCTGCCCTCCCTAACCCCCACCCTCTGCCCCCTCATCTCTACCCCCTCCTCCCTACTTCGCCGCTTCCACCTTCTCGATCGTCAGCGGAATCTCGATCGCCACGGGCAAGTCCGTGCCGGCGAACTTGGGAATCGCCTGCACCGTGATCTTATGCGTGCCGGGCGTGGCGTCCTTGGTGGCTTCGATCGGCAGCATGAACTGGGCCTGCCCCTGGGGCACTGCCGGCGTTCCCGGCGAGCTGATCCCGGCGACGCCGGGCGGAAGCACCAGCTTGAGCGGCACCGCGTCGGCGAACTCGTAGAGCCGCTTGATATTCACCGGCAGCTCCAGCTTGGCGCCTTGCTTGAGTGCGGCGCCCGGCGGCGCGACTTCGAGCGTCACGCACGAGGCGGTGATCTTGAGCGTGACATTGGTCGAAATGGCGCCGACCTTGACGTTGTTCGGCTTGGACTTGTTCTGCAGATCGGTCAATTGCTGATTGAACGTGGTTAGAAAGGCCGCGACTTGCTTGGCCTTGGCGTCGGCGTCGGCGGCAGCCTTGTCGGCCACGGCCTTGGCGTCGGTGTCGGTCTTCAGCACGGCGGCCGCGTCGACGACGGCCTTGTCGGCCGCGGCTTTGGCCTCGGCGGCGGCTTTGACTTTGGCGGCGGCTTCCTCACTGGCTTTGGCCGCCGCGGCCTTGGCGTCGACGAGGGCCTGGTTGGCGGCATCTTTGTCCAGCGCCGCCTGGGCTTCGGTCACTTTGGTCGCGGCGGCGGTCTGCGCCGCGGTGGCGTCGGCTGCGGCTTTCTCGGCCGCCTTGGCCGCTTCGGCGGCTTTCTGGTTGGCGGCGGTGGTCTCGGCCAGCTTCTTTTCGGCCGCGGCCTTGGCCTCGGCTGCCGCTTTGGCGGCGGCCATCTCATCGGCCGAGAGCTTCTCCAGCACCGTCTTGCGCTCGACGGCCGCCTGCAGGGCTTCAGGGTTGCGGGCATACGGCACGTCGCTGATGCCCAACAGGCAGAACGAGTACGTGCCCAGCGGCGAGTTGTTGGCCAGCTTGATCTCGAAATCGGCCGCAGCAGCGGCGGCATCCACGTTGGTATTGTTCTTCGGTTGAATATTCGCCGGCAGTCCGACCGCCGAGAGCGAGACGGCCCCCTTGAATTCGCCCCGGCGGACGACCTTCACCGGAAACTTGATCGTTCCCATGCGGGCCATTTCCACGACCAGATTGGCGCCTGGGTCCACGGCGAACGCTGCCGTCTCGACGGCGCTGACGGCCACGGCCAGGTTGCGGCTGATCCGCGAGCGCGAGGCGGTCTGATTTTGCACGCCGCCCCAAACCATGGCTCCGGTGCGGGCCACGCGGGTCACATCGGCCTGCCCGATCTTGGCTTTGCCCTTCACGGAAATCAGGCTCAGCCCCTCGGCCGCCCCTTCGGCCGCCGAGAGCACGAGCAGCCCGGTGTTGGCCGCCGGGCCGAGCGTGATCGGCGAGGCGGTGACCCCGGCCGGCAGGTTTTCGGCCGTGACCGTGATTTCGCCGTCGAAGCCGTCGCGGCGGAAGGCCAGCACTTCGATCATCTCCGAGCCGCCTTTGCGCAACAGCGGATTCCAGATCCCCGGCTGCATCTGGTTGGGATCGGCATTGTTGGGCGGAATGCGCGGGACCACGACCAGGCGGAAGTCGGGCTGCGGCGGCCGGATCGACAAGCGGTAGACGTACCGCGGATCGGCCCGCGACGAGCTGTACAAATCGCGAATCTGCACGCGGTAGGTGCCGTCGGCCGGAGCCACGAACTTGTACGCCGGGTCGTCGCTGGTCGTGTCGTAAATCGGGCCGCCGATGTTCGCCGCGCCGTCGTCGGTGCTTTGCAGGTCGGTCGCCGTTTCGACCCCCTTGTCGTCTTTCTTCACTTGCTGCACCAGCAGCACCGGATCGGTCGGCAGGCCCAGGCGCTGCGAATACACCTCCATCCAATAGACTTCGCCCTGCTTGGCCTGGAAGCTGATCCAATCCTGGTCGCCCCGGGGGTAAAACTGCCCGACGAACTCGCAGGGCAGGGTGACGGCCTGGGCCTTGGCCGGGTCGTCGTTGGGCTCTTTTTCGACCACCACCGGCGCGTCGGCGATGCTCACCAACAGCGGGTTGGAAATCCCCTGCGGCCCGGCGAGCCGGTACTCGATCGCGTCGATGCCCGACTCGGCCGGCTCGACCATCGAACCCCAGACCAGGTCCTGCGCTTTGTCGGCGGGCAGCGGAATCGCCACGGTGAGCATCTCCAGCGGCTTGCCGTCTACGGCCACGTCCTTGGCCGGTTGTCCGCCGGGCAGGTTGCGGCCGTAGATCGTGTACTGATTTTGCGATCCGGCCAGCCCCGACGGCGGAAACACGAAGTCCAGATACGGGCCGACTCCGATCGACAAGCGGTAGAAGAATTCGTTCGAGCCGCCGTAGAGAAAGTCGTGCAGTTCGACGAAGTATTCGCCATCCTTGGGAGCGGTGAAATCGATCAAGGCGTCGCGGCGGTTGGTGTCGCGATTGCGGGTCAGCTCCGTTCCAACGGCATCGTACAGGACAAGCGTGGCGTCCATCCGCGAATCGATCCGGAAGGCCCAGCAATCGATGATCACGCGCTGGCCGGCCTTGGCGGCGAACTTGAACAGGTCCAGATCGGCGGCGGCATCCGAGCGCCCGTTGACCACCGTGCCCAGCGGCACTTCCGTGGCGGTCTTCAGGTTGTTGTTCGGCTCGACCTCGGTCATTTCCGGCTGCGTGCCGACGACGAACGCCCGGGGGTTCGAAATGCCGTACTTGCCCATGACCCGGGCTTCGTAAATTCCCGGCTTGACCTCGGGCTTGATCGTTACGGTGAACTGGCCGGCAACCGGCTGCGGCCCGGTCTGGCCCAGCCCGGGCTCGCCCATCTTGGGCGCGCCGGTGATCCCCGGCTCCGCGAAATGCAGCTGCCGGGCATCGTCCAGATCGGCGCCGACGATCGACACGTCGAACGTCGTGCCTTGCTTGCCGCCGGCGGGAAAGATGGCAAACAGTCTGGCCGCGGGCAGGGTGGGCGTTTGCCCCTGGGCCGAGCCAGCCAGTCCGCCGACGGCCACCAGGGCAATCCAGGCCAGAAACTCGACTCTGCCGACGCGCGTGCGACTACGGAAAAATGGGTTCGGCGCCATGAGAACCTTTCGCATCAGGGAGGGCAGGCGGGCCAACGCCCCGGGGGCTTCGTTGGCCGGTAGGTGTGCTCGTCGCAGCCGCGCGGGGGTGGGGCGGCTGACCGTCCATTCAATATAATCAAATCACCCGGCCGGGTATCGGGTCGGGCAGACAACTTCCCACAAGCAACTTCTACGCACGCACTGGCTGTCGCTGGCCCAGGCCGGCCCTGGCCGCCAGGCGGATCGCAAAAAACTCGAATTCCACCGGGCCCGTCGCCCCATGGAGCGCGAGCTAGTGGTTGAACAGAAACTCCTTGGCGTTGACCAGGGCCCAGAGAATGTCCTCCCAGGCCGGCTGCTTGCTGTCCTTGAACTCGGGCCGGGCCAGGTGTTCGAGGCTGTATTTCACCTCGTCGGCACTCGGCCGCCGGGCGTAAACGGCCAGGTATAGTTCGTCCAGCTTCTCGGTGTCGCCGCGCTGGGTGTCGGCCGCCAACAGCACGGCCCGGCCCGTCGCCTCGCTCAATTTCGTCTGCACCTCGCGCGAGTTCAGCAGGTGCAGCGTTTGGGCGAGCGTGGCATCGCCCGACCGCTCGCATTCGCAGGCGCTTTGATTTTGCGGCTTGCCGAACACGGCCAGGAAGTAGTTGTCGTAGCCGTTGTCGGGCAATTGGACGGCGTGGACGCCGCTGGGCAGGTTGGTAAAGCGGGTGACCGTGCCCGTGGCCTGGTCGAGCGCGTCGTACAGCACTTCGGCCGAGAGCCGCTTGGGATAATAGCGCGAAAAGTTCTGCTTGTCGGCCGCGTTATAGCGATTCGGCTCGGCGCTGAGCTGATAGGCTTGCGAGCGGCAGATCGTCCGCACGAGTTGTTTCAGGTCGAAATGGCTCTCCAGGAAGCTCTGCGCCAGGGCGTCGAGCAGCTGCGGGTTCGTGGCCGGGTTGGTCACCCGCATGTCGTCGTCGGGATCGACGATCCCGCGGCCGAAAAAGTGCTTCCAATAGCGATTGGCCAGCGCCCGGGCGAAGAACGGATTCTTCGGATCGACCATCCAGTCGACCAGTGCGCCGCGGGGGTCGTCGTCGGCGGCGATCGACAGCGGCTCGCCGTCCAGCCCCGTGGGCTTGAGCGCCACGCCGCTGCGCGGGTTAACGGCCTTGGCGACTCCGCGCTTGTGATAAATCCGGCCTTCGTCCTGCTTGTATTCGACGCCGTTCTTCCGTGACACCTGCGAGAAAAAGGCCGCCATGCCGTAATAGTCCTGCTGGCTCCATTTCTCGTAGGGATGATGATGACAGCGGGCGCACTGGATCCGCATGCCCAGGAACAGTTGGGCCGCGTCTTCGACCTGCCCCTCAGTCGTCGGCACGGCGCGGTACCAGGCCGCGGGGGGATTCTGCATCATGTCGCCCGTCGCGGTCAGCAATTCGCGGACGAACTGGTCATAGGGCATATTGGCCCGGAAGCTGTCGCGGATCCACTCGTGGAAGACGAAGTTGCCCCGAGTGTGCCGCTCGTTGGTGCGGTGGTTGCGAAGCACGGCATTCCACTTGGCGGCGAAAAAGTCGGCATACTCGCTCGACGCCAACAGCCGCTCGATCCACTTGTCGCGTTTGGCCGGATCCTGGTCGGCCAGAAAAGCCTGCGCTTCGGCGCCGGTCGGCAGCCGGCCGGCGATGTCCAGGGCCGAGCGCCGCACGAACGTGGCGTCGTCGCATACGGCCGACGGCGGCATGCCCAGAGTCTTCAGCTTGCCGAACACGATCTCGTCGATGAAGTTGTGCGCCGGCGGAGTGCTCTCGACCTTGACCCCCAGCGGAATCGTCGCCCGAAACACGTCCACCCGGCCCAGAAAGCGGACCATCACGGCCGATTCGCCGGTCAGGCCCAATGTCTTGACCAGCCCGGTCGCGGTGGTTTCCACCATCTCGACCGAGTTCGGCTCGTATTGGGCGAGCATGCTCACGTCTTTTTTCGTGCCGTCGCTGTAGAAAGCCGTCACGGCCAGTTGCTGGCTGCTGTTGCGGTCGAGCAGCCGGGCCGGCGGCGAAACTTCGATCCGCTCGATCACCGCGTCGTCGGGGCTGCCAAACGGCATCCCCTGTCCGATCCAGCTGGCCAGCAGCTGGTATTCGATCGATCCGGGGCTCAGCCGCTGGCCGCCGCCGTGCGCGTACTGGCTGGTGGCCTTCTTGAGCAGCAGGCTCCGCTCGGGCAATGCCGGCGACAGCCGCCGCCCGCGATCTTCCTTGACCAGGTAGTCGTAATCGTCGCGCGGATAAAAGCCGAGCAGCGATAGCCGAAAGCCGTTCTGCCCGCTCATCTTGCCGTGGCAGCCGCCGGCGTTGCAGCCGGCCTTGGTGAAGATCGGCACGATCTGGTTCGTGAAGTCGATCGGGCTGGGCGTGGCCAGTCCGCCGACGTGCAGCGTGGTTTTGGCCGTCAGCCCGCCTGGACCGGTGGCGGTAATCGTTACGTCGCCGTCGCGCTGCGGAATCACCAGGCCATCCGACCCAATGGCGACGATGCCGGCCGGCTGGGCCTGATACTGCGCTTGGGCCGTCAGGTCGCCTACCTGGCCGCTAGCGTAGTTCCCATCGACGAGCAATTGCCGGCGACCGTCGATGCCCGAGATGGTGGGGGCGCCGTCGCGAATGGCGAGCGATTGCAGCTTGCCCGGGTCGCCCAAACCCGGCGCGTCGGCCGGTCCAGCCGCAGGCTGGGCGTCGGCGGGCGCCGCGTCGGTGGAGAATCCGCCCAGGAGGGGGAGTATCAGGAGACCCAGCGAAAGCCGCCGTGCCAGGGTTCTGTGCCGCATAGCTGCCTGCTCCATCTGACATGCACCGGATGGTCAACGCGGAGGCGGGGACGCCTCGGGTCGTGCTCTACCTCTCCTTGGCCGTGGTCCGATTATGCCGCGCCGGGCGAACAAATGCAACGATTTTGATCGACGGCCGTTCCGGCGCAAGTCATTACGGGCCAACCCGCTTCAATGGGCGCTTATGGGTGTTTGGGCTATTTGCCGGCCAAGATTGTGTCGGCTCCGGCAATTCGGGCCGCCTTCCAGTAAGTCCCCCGTCGGCGTTGAGGGTGAATTTGCCAAAAGCGCGCAATTCGACCCTTGACTGCCAGCTTGTCCGAGACAATTCTAGAACCGCATTCAGAGTTTCTAGCCGTTCTTGATTTGCGACCGCGTCGCTCAAGCCCAGGGAGATTTTGCCAATGGTGGCCAGGAAGTTGGTTTTTGCCGGTGCAGTGCTCAGTTTGTTGCTTTCGCTCAACTCGGCCGAGGCGAGCTTAACCGCGACTAGCATTGGTGTGGAATTCGGCCTGAACGGGACGCACGGGGTTGGTTCCGGCCTGGCGCCCACGGATGTAGCCGGGGTCGTGCCATCGGCAAACTGGAACCTCGCCTCCGGCGACAATGGAGGACCTCAAAGCGTGGTCCAGGATTCGCACGGCGTGTCGTCCGCGACCTCGGTCTCGGTCTCCTGGAGTTCCAGCGACACCTGGAATAACGGTGGGACTGCGAACTTCGCCAATGCGAACGATAACGTGCTGAACAACGGTTATCTCGACGGCGGATACAATGGCGTCACGACCGCCACGGTGACCTTCTCGGGACTGTCGGACGCTCTTACCTACAACGTGTACGTCACCTCGACCGGCGGCACCGCCGAGACCAAGGGTGGTAATATCATCGTCAACGGCGTCAACGACAACGGCCTCGGAAACGCCACGAACACCAGTGGTGCTTATGTACAGACCACTCCCAGTTCCGGCGGCAACTATCATTTGTTTTGGGGCGTTGCGCCCGTCGGGGGGCAGATCACGATCGAATCCGGCCTGAACTTCACCCGGATTCCGATCAACTCGGTCGAGCTCGTGCGAACGCCCGAGCCCGCGTCACTCGCCATCTGGGGGGTTGTGATTGCTGGCGGCTTGTTGGCTGCCAGACGCCGTAAGGCGTAGTGCGGCCGCGTGACTTAGCAGAAAAGCCGCCCGGCATGGCTCGGGCGGCTTTTTTTGTGCCGGCCGCGCGGTTTGGCCCGTTTCCGCTTTGCCCTACCCGCCTCGGGCGCCAGCGGTGATTCGCGGCCGCGCGGCTGGCGTGAAAAAAGCCGACCGGATTCTCACGGCAGCCCATGCGGGCGGATTTCCAGCACGGCCCTCGCCGCTTGGAGCCAGCACAGCAGGGCCTCAAGTGCGATCCATGCACCACAAGAAAGAAGCCGAATATCGGTTTCGCACTTCGGCCACCAAGGGCGGCCAGGGGCGTGTGGCCTGGTGACTAGACCTCGCAGCCCTGCCGGCGAGGCACCCGGCTCCCCCGGCTTTTTATCATTGTGATCGTACTCGGCGATCAAAATGAAAGGCCGACGCGATAATCAGGTCGCAACCTCCCACGCAGCGTTGCGGCGTGGGATTCATGAACAGCATGTTTCTCCCAACATTTGCGACGATTCTTGCACTCATCGTTCGCAAAGGAAATTGGCCCAAGAAATGGCGTGGAATTTGCAGGTCAACAGCGGCTGCAGAAGATGTGCACCCCAATCATCGGAGCTGTCTCATGTTCAAGTCGGTCATTTTGTCGGCTGCGGCCGCTGCTGCGATGGCGCTTCTCAGCGTGCCGTCCCTTTGCTCGGCCAACGTCGATACCGGCGTTCTGCTCACGGACATCCAAAGTTTTTCGAACAACGGCGGCGTATGGAATAACGACGATACAAGAAACTGGGCCATCTGGATGACGAACCAGGCGTCGCCCGCGACCATCGACCCGAGCAATCCTGCGGCCTATCTGAACAACAACGGCGGCAGTGGAAACCTCCCCAACACGCCCGTCGATATCCCCGTCGGCACGTCGAGCTACATCCTATATAAGGCGGATTACGCATCGACAGATGTGACGGACAAGTTCATTTTCGGGTCGCAAGTCCTCACGATCAGCCCCAACCTTGACTACATCACCTCGTCCTCGACGCCGGCCACCGGATCGGCGGGACCCATCTGGGGCGGTGGAGGAAACCTGGTCAGCATCACGGGATTTGGATGGTATGCCCCGGGTGCGTTCAACATTCAAAACGTGGGCCAAAGCCAAATTCTCAACAACACCACCGCCAATGACGTCGCGCTCGTCACGTTTACCGTGACCCAGACCCCCGAGCCATCGTCCATGCTCGTCTGGGGATTGGGTGCCATCGGCGTGTTGCTGGCCGCCCGTCGACGCTGCAAAGCCTAGATTCGCCGCTCAAGACGAAACGCGAAAACCGCCCGGCATCCTCCGGGCGTTTTTTTTTCACGCCAACGTCGACCCGCTCAGATCGCGTCGACCGGCTCAGATCGCGTCGCGTGCCCCCGCTCTGGCCGCTTCGTCCCGACAGCGCGTGATGGGACCGGTTCGCTGTCTCGCCAGGCAGGCCCGAAAAAAGCCGACCGGACCTTCACGGCAGCCCCTGCGGGCGGATCCCCAGCACGGCCCCCGCCACTTGGAACCAGCACAGCAGGGCCCCGAGTGCGAACCAGGCCCCGAAAAAGAATGCGCACATCGCGATCATGCTGAAGCAGCCAAACGCGGCCAAGGGCGCGTCCGGCCTCGCCTGACGAGCCGATCGACGCGCTGCCGCCAGACCGAGCCCGGCAATCAGGCTGGTGACCAGCGCCGCCAGCGTCCAAAACAGCGCCAACCGCAACAGCGCCAACAGCACTGCCAGAATCGCGGTAATCGCAAACAGCCGCTTCAATCCGAATTGCACGGCCCTTTCCCCCTCAGCGGCACCCCTCCCGGGCATATTCGCGCCGGGGCAGTGGGAACGTGGCTCCCAACCGCGCCCGTTCCATGCGTTCCCATCGTAGCTGCTGGCAGCGCCCCCCGGCCATCGGCGGCAGCGTCGGCCGGACGATCTGGTGCTGCATCCCGGCCGCTGTCGGCCCCCCCGCAACCGAGCTTGACGCATCGCCGCCGATTCACTACTTTCCCCGCCTCTTATCTTTGCACGGGCGGTAAGCATGGATGCGGACCGCCGGCCAACCGATGACCGGCTGGAGCGTGGGGAACAAGGCATGAAGCCTGGCCAGGCCTGGACGAATCGCTACGGTTACACCCGTCGCGAGTGCTTAGCTGCCGTCGGCATGATGGCGCTGGTGGGCTGCGCCGGCCCCGCCCTGCGCTCGCAAAGCCCCGAAAACGTCGACGAAGAAGTCGAATCGACCACCCATTTGATCGGCGAAGTCGCCCGCCCCTACGGCAACAATTATGTGAAGGTCGAGTCGGTCGCCCTGGTCACGGGCCTGGCCGGCACGGGCGAAGATCCGCCCCCCTCGCCGCAACGCAATCAACTGATCCACGAAATGCAGGCCCAGGGCGTGCCGCATCCGGCCAAGGTGCTCGCCTCGACGAACAGCACGATGGTGCTGGTCCGCGGCTTCTTGCCGCCGGGCGTGCAGGAAGGGGATAAGTTCGACCTCGAAGTGCAGTCGCCCCCGCACGCGCCACGACCAGCCTGCGGGGCGGCTTTCTGATGGAAACGCGGCTCACCGAGCTGGCCGTGCTGGGCGACGCGATCCGCAGCGGACACCTGCTGGCCAAGGGCAAGGGGCCGATCCTGGTCGATCCCGCGGCCGACGGCGAAAACAAAGCCCAATTGCTCCGCGGCCGCGTGCTCGGCGGCGGCACCGCGATCAAATCGCGCTCGCTGGGGCTCGTGATCAATCCCGACGACCGCACCAAGGCCGTGGCGTCGATCCGCCTGAGCGTGCAAATCGGCGAAACGCTCAACCGCCGCTTTCACCTGTTCCGGCACGGCGTCAAAGAGGGCGTGGCCAAGCCGCTGCGGCCCGAATTCGTCGAACTGGCCGTCCATCCGCGATATCGCGACAACATCAGCCGCTATCTCCGCGTCGTCCGGGCGGTGCCGATCAAGGAATCGCCCGACGAGCAGGCCGCGCGGCTGATTCAGCTCGAGCGGCAATTGCTCGATCCCTTCTCGTCCGCCACGGCTGCCTTGCGGCTCGAGGCGATCGGCCGCGACAGCTCGGGCGTGCTCATCAAGGGAATCGAATCGAAAGATCCCGAAGTCCGGTTCTACGCGGCCGAGGCCCTGGCCTATCTCGACGAGCCCAAGGCCGCGGCGCCGCTGGCTCAGGCGGCCCGCGAGGAGCCCGCCTTCCGGGCGTATGCCCTGGCCGCGCTCAGCGCCATGCAGGACGTGGTCGCTTACGACGAATTGTGCGCCCTGTTGGAATTGCCCAGCGCCGAGACGCGCTACGGAGCGTTCCGGGCCTTGTGGGCGATGAACCCCAACGATCCCTTGGTCAAGGGCGAAGACCTGGGCGAGCAGTTCGGCTATCACCTGCTGGGCACCAGCGGCCAGCCCATGATCCATGTCACCCGCAGCCTGCGTCCCGAGATCGTGCTGTTCGGCCACGACCAGCGCTTCATCACGCCGATGGTGCTCGAGGCCGGCAAGGACATCCTGGTCAATGCCGAGCAAAGCGGCAAAGTCACGGTGAGCAAATTCGCCGTCGGCCAGCCCGACCAGAAACGGCAAGTTTCTGACAAGGTGGACGACGTGATCCGGGCGATCGTCGAGCTCGGCGGCACGTATCCCGACGTGGTGCTCGCCCTGCAACAGGCCAAGACTGCCCACGCCCTGCCCGGCAAGCTCGAAGTCGACGCCATTCCCGACACCGGCCGCTCCTATCGTCAGAAGGAAGGCCCAGAGGGCGGCGATGCCGACGAACCGACAGGTGGCCGGTTCGAGGTCTCGAATCCGATTCCCGAACTGTTCTCGGGCCGCCGCAATCTCAAGTAAAAGCGGCCGGTCGGGCCTGCGGACCTCGGGCGTCTGCCGAGCCCTTTCGCCGGGCCAGGCTGCCGCGCTGGCAAGGCCGGCAAATCTTGCGGCCTGTCGGCCCTCTAAAACGCCGGAAAACCCGGCAAAAAAGGGGAGTTTCGGCCGAGCCGCGCCCTCTTCGGTCTGGTAGGATAGGAGGGAATCGGTCGTTTCCGCCCGTCGGCTCGCGCTCTCCTGAGCCGGGGGTGCGAAAAAACGCAGGTCCCCCCGCAGACACTAGCTCCCCATGCTCAGCGCGCTGGAACTCGTCGGCTTCAAGAGCTTCGCCGACAAAACGCGGTTGGAGTTTCCGCGCGGCATCACGGTGATCGTCGGCCCCAACGGATCGGGCAAGTCGAACATCGTCGACGCCATCAAGTGGGTGCTGGGCGAGCAAAGCGTCAAGAGCCTGCGGGGCAAGGAGATGGCCGACGTCATCTTCAACGGCTCCGCCAATCGCCGGGCCCTGAACGCCGCCGAAACCACGCTCACGTTCGACAATTCCGAGCGCCGGCTGGCCATCGACACGCCCGAGGTGCAGATCACGCGCCGCGTGTACCGCAGCGGCGAGGGCGAATACCTGATCAATCGCCAGCCCGCCCGGCTGCGCGATATCCGCGATCTGCTGGCCGGCACCGGCATGGCCACCGAAGCCTACAGCATCATCGAGCAGGGCAAGGTCGACGTGCTGCTGCAGGCCACGCCCCGCGACCGGCGGTTGATTTTCGAAGAAGCCGCCGGCATCAGCCGCTTCAAAGCCAAGAAGATCGAGGCCCAGCGCCGGCTGGAGCGCGTCGAGCAGAACCTGCTCCGCCTATCGGACATCGTCGAAGAGGTCGAAAACCGGCTCCGCACCGTCCGCCTGCAGGCCGCCAAGGCCCGGCGCTACAAAGAATATGCCGATCGGCTGCAAGAGCTGCGCACGCAGGTCGGGCTGGTCGACTGGCGGGCCTTGTCCGATCGGCTCGCCGTCATCGAGGCCGAACTGACCGAAATGGCCGACGAAGTGGCCAGCTCGGGCGCCCTGGCCGAGCGGCTCGAGGCCCAGGCCCTGGCCGTCGAACTGGAAATCGTCGAGTCGGAAGAATCCATCCGCTCGAACGAATCGCGCATTGCCCAAAACCGCGAACGGATTGCCGCCTACGAGGCCACGATCGATCACGAACGTCGCCTGAGCCACGACCTGGAGCAGGAGATCGCCCGCTTGCGCCGGCAGCTCACGGCCATGAGCCTGCGGGCCGGCAACCTCGACGATCAATTGCGCGAGACCACGACGTCGCTCGCGGCCATCGACGGCGAGCATCGCCAGGTCGCCCGGCAAGTCGCCGAGCAGGAGCGCGGCCTGACCCGGATTACCACCGAGCTGGACGCGCTGCGCAGCGAGCACCAGCAACATCGCACCGCCCATCTCGACGCGCTCCGCGGGGCCGCGGCACTGGGCAACCAGATCAGTGCTTGGGAATCGCGCGTGCTGGGTGCCGAAGCGATCTGCCAGCGCGGCGACGTCCGCCGCGCCGAGCTGAGCGCTGCCCGGACCAAGGTCGACGGCGAACTTGCCCAGCACCGCGCCCGGCTGGCCGAACTCGCCGGCCACAGCCAGGATCGCGAGCAATCGCTCGATGCCCTGCGCGCAGCCTGGCCGAGCAGCGCCGGCATCACGCCCGGGCGCAGCAAGAACTATCCGCCTGGCGCGAGCGGCACAGCGGCGCCAGCGAACGCGCGGCCCTGCTCGACGAACTCGAGCGGCGGCTGGAAGGAGTCAGCTCGGGCGTCAAGGAAATGCTGGTCAAAGCCCGCGAGGCCACGACCGGCCCCTACCGCCAGATTCGCGGACTGGTGGCCGATCTGCTCAACGTGCATCTGGACACGGCCCCCTTGGTCGAAGCGGCCCTGGGTGAAGCGGCCCAGTACGTGGTGCTGGCCGGCTCGCGCGAGCTGGTCGAGCAATTGCAGCACGAGTCCGGCCGACCCGCCGGCCGCGTCGGCTTTGTCCGGCTGGACGTGTTGCCGGCGATGACCGGCGTCGAAGACCTCGATCTGGCCGATCAGCCGGGCATCGTCGGCCGGGCCGATCAATTCGTCGAGACCGCGCCCGAGTTCGCCGTGCTGGCCAAACGCCTGCTGGGCAAAACCTGGATCGTGGAAACCCTGGCCGACGGCCTGGCCCTGGCCGAGTCGGTCGGGCGCGGATTGACGTTCGTCAGCCGCACCTGCGACGTGGTCGGAGCCGACGGCACGCTGCTGGTCGGCCCCCGGCAAGCCGCCACCGGCTTGATCTCGCGGCGCAGCGAGTTGCGCTCGCTCCGCCAGCAGGTGGCCGACCTGGCCGCCAAGATCCAGCGCGGCGCCGGCGAAGTGGCGGCCATCGAAGAGCACATCACGCAGAGCGACAAACAGGCGGGCCGCCTGGCCGCCGAAGCCCGCGAGCTGGCCCAGCGGCTGGCCGAGCAGCGCCTGACCTGCGGAGCGGTCGAAGAGCGCCACGTGCAGCTGGAGCTGCAAGCCGCGGCGGTCGAAGCCGAGCTGACGGCCGCCGCCGCCGAGCACGGCTCGGCCCGCGAATCGCTCGCGGTCGCGCGCGACCAGCAGCGCAAGTCGGCGCAGGCCATCGCCGAACTCGAAGCTCGGCTCCAAGCCGCCGACGCCCGAATTGCCGAACTCGACGCCGAGCGCCAGCGGGCCAGCCGCGAAACCGGCGCCGCCCGCGTCGAACTGGCCAAGATCGAGCAGCACGTCGAGCATCTCCGCACTCAGCAAAGCCAGCTCGAGCGCGACCAGCAAGAACGGGTCCGCGCGCTCGAAGACAGCCAGGCCCACATGACCTCGGCCTCCGATCGGGGCCGCCAGGCCGAGCGCAACATCCTCACCGCCGAATCGGCCGTGGCCGAACTGTTCCTGCGCAAAGAAGTGCTGCTGGCCGCCAACGTCGAAAAGATCAACCGCCGCGAGGAGCGCCGCTCGCAGAAGAACGAATTCACGCAAGAAGCCCAGCGCGCCCGGGCCCGGATCCGCAAGGTCGAAGCCAAACTCCATGCCAAGGACCTGGCCGCCGGCGAGCTGCGCCACGAGCGGACCACGCTGGCCGATCGGCTGCGCGAAGATTATGGCATCGACCTGGCCACGATCCAGCGCGAGCTGACGCCCGAGGAACTGGCCGCCCGCGAATCGATCGATGCCGAGATCGCCGACCTCCGGGCGAAGATCAACAGCATCGGCGGCGTGAACCTCGACGCGCTGTCCGAACTCGAGGAACTCGAGGCCCGGTTCGGCAACCTCTCGACCCAGCATGCCGACCTGACCGCGGCCAAGAACTCGCTCGACGACATCATCGGCAAGATCAACGCCGACAGCCGCCGGCTGTTTGCCGAAATGCTCGACGTGGTGCGGGAGCACTTTCAGACCCTGTTCCGCAAGCTCTTCGGCGGCGGCCAGGCCGAGATCGTGCTCGAGGAAGGGGTCGACGTGCTGGAGAGCGGCATCGAGATCCTGGCCCGGCCGCCGGGCAAAGAGCCGCGCAACATCTCGCTGCTCTCGGGGGGCGAAAAAACGCTCACCTGCGTGGCCCTGCTGTTGGCGATTTTCCGCAGCCGGCCCAGCCCGTTCTGCGTGCTGGACGAAGTCGACGCCGCCCTGGACGAGGCCAACATCGAACGCTTCGTCGGCGTGCTCAAGGAATTCCTCACCTGGACCCAGTTCATCGTCGTCACGCACTCGAAAAAGACGATGACCTGCGCCAGCACGCTCTACGGCATCACGATGCAGGAGTCGGGCATCTCGAAGCGCGTGGCCGTCCGCTTCGAAGACGTCACCGAAACCGGTGAATTCAAACGCTACGAAGACGTCCCCCCCGCCGACGAGCAAGCGGCCTGAAGCCGCCGGCCCCCTCTCCCTGCAGGGAGAGGGCCGGGGTGAGGGGCCGTTGCCCCACAGGCCAACTCTCGACAGTCGCCATCGCCACCGCCAGCCAACGGACCATCCCATCGTGCTTCCCTATGCCAAATCGGCCCTCAAGCATCTGCGCTCCGCCGACCCGGTGATGAAGGACGTGATCCGCCGCGTCGGCCCGTTCGGGCTCGAGCCGCAGCCGAATCGCTTCCGGATGCTGGCCCGCTCGATCATCTCGCAGCAGATTTCGACGGCTGCGGCCCGCACGATCCGCAGCCGGCTGGAGGCCCTGATCGCGCCCCAGCGGTTCACCGCCGCCAGCGTGGCCCGGCTGAGCCGCGAGCAGCTGCGCTCGGCCGGCCTGTCGGGACAAAAGGCCGAGTATCTGCACGCCCTGGCCGCCGCGGTGAGCGAGCGGACGCTGCGGCTGGATCGCGCGGCGCGGATGGCCGACGAAGAGCTGATCGAGCATCTCACGGCCGTCAAAGGCATCGGCCGCTGGACGGCGCAGATGTTCTTGATGTTTTCGCTCGGCCGCCCCGACGTCTTTCCGCACGAAGACCTGGGCATTCGCGCCGCGATCAAGAACCTGTACGGCCTCTCGGCCATGCCCGACCGGCACACCTGCCACCGCGTGGCCGAACCCTGGCGCCCCTACGCCACGGTGGCCAGTTGGTACTGCTGGCGAAGCCTGGAGCTGGCGAAGCAGGACAGCGCCGCGCGGTAGAATGACGGACCGCCGCGCGCGTCAGCACCCGGGCAGCCGCGTCGGCGCTTGGGTGCACCGAGACACCGCATCTGGGCGTACGTCATGCCACGATTTACGATCCGCCAAGGCCTGCTGGGCGTCGCGCTGTGCGCGATCATCTTTGCGCTCGTCACTGCCGACGGCTGCGGCAAACCGTTCACCTATGTCGAGTCGCTTTCGTTTTCCCCCGATGGCACCCGGGCTGTCGTCTCGCGGCGCGACTGCCGCGATGCCGGCATCAGGGGTAAGAGCTACAAAGTGGACCTGTCTCGCAAGATCAGCCTGATCGACGTGCCGGCTCGGCGCGTCGACCGGATCATCGAGAGCCAGTTCGCGCGGGGCGGCCCGCTGATTCTGGAGCTGGAGAGCGGCGCCGCGGTGTTCGGCAATCGTGGCCGGACCGTGTTTTTACTGGCGGCTGGGTCCGTCGACATCACACCGGTCGACGTTGCCAGCGGCGAGTGGGGCCCTCCGCTGCCCCCCGATCCGGTGCGCCCCCAGTCGCTCGTGGCTAGTGCCGATGGCACAAGAATGGCCACGCTGGGCGAATTCGGGATCGGCATGTGGGAGACCGTTACGCCCTGGCGAACCGGAGCATTCGTCGAGCGGTATCGGTCTCCGCTGTGGCGCAAAGGGGGAATTTCGCACGATGGCAATTGGGTCGCATTTATCCTCATGGGTGATTCGGTTCCGCGGGTTTGGCTTCGCTCGCTCGACGACCCGATCCTGCGCGAGCCGATGGCATTCCCGCTAGCGCCCGACCATAAGCCCCTTACGGCGATCGCGTTTTCGCCGACAGAAGATAATCTGGCGCTGACGACCGGCTGTGAGTTGGTAATCGCCGAAGTCGACTCGACAGCAACCCGCACGCTGCCGCTACCGGCGCCGACCGACTCGTTCGATTACTATCGCCTCGTCCATTACATGTTCGACGGCCGCCACGTGGCCATCGCCGACCGCGAGGCGGTCCAGGTCATGGACCTCGACTCGGGAAAAATCACCGCCCGGTTCGAGTCCCCCGCATCGGTCACGTCGATGGCCTGTTCGCCGATCGAGAATCTTGTCGCCATCGGCGACGTGGGGGGCCGGCTCACGTTCTGGCAGCCGGACCGGGAGACTTCGGATGCAATCGAGCTGCCTGGCCGCTGGCGCCCGCCCTGGACGGCGCCCGCCACGGCGCTGGTGGCCTATTTCGCAATCGTGTATGTGCGCCATCGACGGAAATCAAAAGCCCAAGTCAGTGCCTGATCCGAGCCGCCGGGCGCGTCGGGATCGTCGTGGTACGCCCGGGGTGCGAAGTCGCGCACGACCGACGAAACGCACAGAGCAGTTCGCCGCCCCCGCCAATTGCGGTTGCCAGTGCGCGCTGCGCGCGTCTACATTGCAAGCCCACGACGAACTTGCGCGATTTTCTCACCGCGGAGCCCGCTAGCGCCATGGAAACCACTGCCCTCGACTTTCTCAAGCGACTTTTGGAAACTCCCAGCCCCTCGGGCTACGAAGAGCGGATCCAGAAAGTCGTGCGCGAGTACGTGACCAGCTTTGCCGACGAGGTCCGCACCGACCTGCACGGCAACCTCGTGGCCGTGCGCAATCCGCAGGCCCCCTTGCGCGTGATGCTGGCCGGACACTGCGACCAGATCGGCTTTCTCGTGCAATACATCGACAGCGAAGGCTTCCTCTGGATTCAGCCCGTCGGCGGCTGGGACGCCCAGGTGCTGATCGGCCAGAAGATGACGGTCTGGCCCCAGGGCGAGCCGATCTCGGGCGTCGTCGCCCGCAAGCCCATCCACCTCCTCACCGACGAAGAGCGCAAGCAAGTGCCGAAGCTCAAGGATCTGTGGCTGGATATCGGGGCCAAGGACAAGGAGCAGGCCGCGTCGCTGGTGGCCGTCGGCGATCCGGTCACGCTGGAGCTGGGCTTTCGCCCGATGATGAACAACCAGGCCACCGCCCCGGCCATGGACGACAAGACCGGCCTCTGGGTGGCGATCGAGGCCCTCCGCCGCACGCAGGGCAAGAAGCTGAATTGCGCCCTGTTTGCCGCCTCGACCGTGCAGGAAGAAATCGGCATGCGCGGGGCGACGACCAGCGCCTTCGGCATCGATCCGCAGGTGGGCATCGCCATCGACGTCACGCATGCCACCGATTGCCCCACGATCGACAAAAAAACCGAAGGCGACGTGGCCCTCGGCAAAGGCCCCGTGATCTATCGCGGGCCGAACATGAACCCCCGCGTCGTCCAGCGGCTGGTCGACGCGGCCGCCGCCCGCGAGATCCCCTATCAACCCGGCTCGCTCGGCCGGGCCAGCTACACCGACGCCAACAGCATCCAGCTGACTCGCGCTGGCGTGGCTGCGGCGCTCGTTAGCATTCCGAACCGCTACATGCACAGCCCGGTGGAAATGATTTCGCTCGACGACATCGATCGGGCGGCGGACCTCTTGGCCGAGGTCGCCCTGCGCTTGAGCGGCGACGAGGATTTCCGGCCGTAAGAGGGGGCTGGGTCTCGGGGCCTGGGGACGAACGTCGCTAATTTAGGAAATGTAGGAGGCGACTCCGATCGCCGATAGTTAAGAAATGTAGGAGGCGACTCTGATCGCCGATACGTGGCTTAAGAAATGTAGGAGGCGACTCCGATCGCCGATGCGTGTCGCTCGTCCCAGGGCAGTCGGCGATCGGAGTCGCCTCCTACAGACCCGAATCGAGCTCAAGCTAATGCCATTCGGAGCTGGGGCCTGGGGGCTGGGAACGGCAGACGACGCGCGGCAATAGACTGCCGGGCCATGAGGCGCGTCCCCAGGTTGTTTGAGCCGCGCACGCCCCCGTTCCGCTAGAATCGCCTTGATGCGGATCAGCTTGCGGACCCTGTTTGGCGCGATCGCCCTTTGCTCGGTCGCGCTTGCGCAGTATGTCGGCACCACCCAGGTCGAGTTCAGTCAGGAGTGGACCACCTGGGGCCTGCCCACTGCCGAAATCCTGCTGCTCGACGTCCTGGCGCTCGTGGCCGTTTGGCGCGTGCGGCGCAAGAATCGCAGAACGCGACCTGCAGACGAATGATCGGTCCCGCTCCGGCAGATGATGTCTGCGCCAGCCCGCGCACCAGCGGCGGTCGGCGAGACCCCTCATCGCTATCGCCGGATCGCGCCTAGCGTCGTCACTTGGCGGCGGCCGGCGGCTGGGCCAGGTAGCGGACCGCATTGTCCAGCACCTTGAGCATCTGCGGAGCCTTGTAGACCGGATACGTTTCATGGCCGGGGCGGAAGTAAAACACTTTGCCCGCGCCCAACCGCCAGACCGCGCCGCTGCGAAACCATTCGCCGCCGGCCCAGCGCTCCTCGAACACCACCTCATCCGGGGCGGGCACGTGAAACGGCTCGTCGTACATCTCGTCCTGCTCGTTGACGAACTCCCGCGGCAAGTCCTTCGCAATCGGATGGTCGGCCAGCAACGTCCGCAGGGTGCTGGGAGCCCCGTCGGCCCGATAGGCCGGAAACACGCAATGCGGCAGCCGCAGGCGGATGGTCACCGGTCCGCCCCGGGGCTTGCGGTATTGCACCGACGGCGTCAGCGGCGCGTCGTAGGCCGGCACCGCTCCGAGCGCGCCCGCGGTCAGTTCGAACACGGCAGTTGCGCGTTCGTCGGCCGGCAGGCTGGCCAGCGCGTTGGCCTTTGCCCGGGCGTTCATCGCTTCCACGAACGGGGTCGACCAATGGGCCGAGTGGAGCGCGATCAGGCCGAGCTGCCCCCGCTCGATCCGGCTGGCGATCACTTGCCCGCGCTCGGGCTTGATCTCTCGCTGGCGGACGTGCCCCCACCAGATCAAGACATCGCAATTGTCGAGCGTGTCGTCGCCGATCCCGAACTGCGGGTCGTCCTGGCAGGCCGTCCGCACCGCCAGGCCGGGCTGCGTGGCGAGGTGATCGGCGATCGCGTGGCCGATGAAATTTTCATAGGCCTGTTTTTGGGCCGGCTGTTGTTCGTCCCAGACCAGCACGCGGATCGGCGCCGGCTCGGCCGCCCGTCCGATCGTTCCGTACCAGCATCCGCAGCAACCCAGCAGTATTCCGAGAAAGCGTAAGCAAGACATTTCATCGACTCCGACCGCCTGGCCGTAAACATCCGCCGTGGACCGAACCCGGCATCGCCCCAGGCTCGCAACCGTGGCGATTCTAATCGCCAACCCGCCGCGCGATCAAACCAGCGCCGGCCTTCGGCAGTGGGCGAAGTTTGAGCTGGTCGACCGGACTGAACCGAGTATCGTGGCAGATCCGCCAAGTGCGGCGCTACGGGCTGCCTAAGCACAGCAGGCTATTGCCGGTGCGAATGTAGATGCGTCCCTGCACGATCGCCGGCGTGGCATCCACGCCCGCGCCAAGCTGAAGCTCGTCGAGCTTCTGACCCGCGGTCGACACGATGAACAATCGGCCCTTGCGGTTGATCGCGTAGATACGGTCCTTGGCCAGGACCGGCGAGGCCCAGAACTCCCCGTCCAGTTCCACGTCCCACAACTCCTTGCCGGTGGCCGTTTCGAGGCAATGCAGGTCGTAATCGAGCACATAGCAACGACCGTCGCCGCGCGCGGGACTGGCCACCGCCGGCAGCGAAACGTCAGAGGTCCAGACCAGAGCGGACTTTGTCACGTCGCCCTTGCCGCCGACCTTCAGCGCCGTCAGTCCGTCGCTAGCGGCCAATGCCACGATGCCGTCGCCGCACTGCACCGGCGAGGTCGTTAGCTCCCCGGACAACGACCCTTCCGCCTGCCAGAGTTGCTGGCCGGTCGCCGGGTGATAGGCAATCACCAGCCGCGGAGCGGTCGTGACCAGCACGTCGCCGGCCTCGCCGCGAACGATGGCCGGCGTGGTCCAGCACGAGCCGACTGGACGCTCTATTCGCCACACTTCCGCGCCGTCTGCCGCGCGAACGGCGACCACGAACGATCCCTTGTCGCGGACACTCCCGCCGCGGTCCACCACCTGAATCAGCAGATCGCCGTAGAGTATGGGACTGGCGGCCAGGCCGTACGTATTCTCGGGTTTCGCCGAAGCCAACGTCCTGGCCCATACTTGCTTTCCGCCGGAGTCCACGCAGCCGAGGATTCCGTTGCCGAAGAACGCGTACACGAACTGGCCATCGGTGACGGGCGTGGGAGCGGCGCCGCCGGCGCTCCCGCCGAGCGGTGGCGGATTGCGCTCTTCGTTGTCCGGTCCGCTAGCCGCCGCGGCAACTTGCAACGCGGTGTTCCACTGCAACTTGCCCGTGGCGCGGTCCAGCGCCATGACGCTGGCGTCACCGCCCGTCAGATAGATACGCTCGCCCCAGACAATCGGCGAACTGCGTCCCTGGGCCGGCAAAGCAGTCTTGAAGCGCGTGTCCTTGGCCAGGTTGAATTTGGCCGGCGGGTCAGCATCCGCGGCAGCCCTGCCATCCCCCGACGGCCCGCGGAACTGCGGCCAATTATTCGCCCAGCCAGGCGGGTCGGGAATATGAGTTGCCACCGAAAGGGAGCGGCCGGTTTCCGCTGCGCCGCTTTTGGCTGATTTGGTGGCTTCGATCTCTTTGACAGCGGGGCCGACCGCGCCCAAGCGCGGCACCGCTGGCGAGACGGCGGCCTCGACCGCGCCTGGCTTCTGTGAGTTTGGCAGTTCGGGGTTCCCCGCCTCCATCAGGTCGTAGCACACCAGCCGGTCGCTGTAGTGCAGATAGACTTTGCCGTGCGCCACGGTGGGCGCGGACCAGCTGGGCGCGACGCCGAACCCGCCCGTTTCCTCCTTGAATTGCGCTGGGTCGTTGAGCCTCTCCGCACGGTGATTCTCCCAGGCTTCGAGGGTGACCGCGTTCTTCATTTCGGCCAGCTTCTTGAATCCTTCCGGATGCGGTTCGACGAGCACCAGGTCGCCGCCGTAGGTCAGGCAGAGGAGACAGCCATCCACAAGCGCCATGTTGCCTTCGCCGATCTTCTCCTTCCATTTCAATTCCCCGGTCGCGGCGTTGACGCAGACCAGGAAGCCGTCGCTGTCGCCCTGGATCGAAGACGAGCGTCGCTTGAACGCGTACATATAGTCCCCAAGGACCAGGGGAGTGCTGATGCTGCCGGTATCATAGCCCTCGATCTGCTCGGCAACGCCGCCGTCGACGTGGACCGACCCAGTCACGCTGCCCGACCAGACGTTATTGCCCCAGATGACCGGCGAGGATATTGGACCGCCCTCGCCAGCGTTGGCGGAGTTGCTGTACTTCCAGATCTCCTTGCCGGTGGCCGCGTCGACACCGAAGATCAGTTTGGGCTGCGTGGCGACGATCTGCTGCTTGCCCTCGATCGTCGCCAGCGTCGGCGATGCGCACGAATTCGTGCCGCCGCCGCCATAGCTCCAGGCGAGTTCGCCGGTGTCTTGCTTGTAAGCGTACAAATACTTCGAATGCCAAAAATGGTTTCCGGGTGCGACGACCAGGTCGCCGCAGAGGAGCGGACTGCAACCGTAGATCTCACCGCCGCCGACAAACTGTTTCCAGAGTATCTTGCCGTCGGCCATGCTGATGCAGGCCAGCAATCCCTTGTTATCGACGCAATAGACCGTCTCGCCGCTGATGGCCGGCGTGGATTGCGCACCGCTGCCCCAGCCGAAATGACCGCCCATGATGCCGCCAAACTCGGCGGTCCACAACGGCTGGCCGCCCTTGTCGGCGTCGAAGCAAAAGGCCTCGTAGAGCGAGCCGTGCAGGCCGGTGACGACGAGCTTCTCGCCCTGGATCACCGCCGTGGACCAGCTATGCTGGCCCGGGCTCAGGCCCTCGACCTCCCACACCTTTTTCAGTCCGCCGGTCCAGTCCTTGCGAATGCCTTTCAACGTACTGCGCTGATCGTGGGTCGGGCCGCGCCAGCAGGGCCAATTGGCCTCGGCCGCCGCGCCGCCGGGTCTGGCATTTCCCGTCAGCGTCGCCTTGACCTGGGGCCGAACAGGTCCCTGTCCGACCTTCGCCACCCACAACGGATACCGCGGTGCGCCCATGGTGTGGATGGGACCATCCCCCGTCGCGTACAGGCCGTAGAGAAAACCATTCTGGCCGTCGAGCCACAGATTTCCTTCCACGCCCAAGATCCGCTTGTCCCATTCCGGAAATTCCGAGACGTCCGCGAGTCGCCCGGTTTCGGGATCGCGGCGGAACGATCGCAGCAGGGGCCCGGGCGTGGCTGCGAACCCGCCCAGCCCGTCCGGCGTGAACACCAGCGTGAGCCCCGTCCCATTGGCCAGTTTGAAATCAGGCCGGGTCGAATCCCTGCCGCTGCCGGCCTCCTGCAGGGCCAGCCCGCCGGTGGCCGGATCGCGTTTGTAGATCGCGAGGTAGGCGTCCAGGCCACAGGTGATGTCCGCCTTATGGTCCGGTTGTCCAAGGCAAAAGTTGGCGTACAGCCACTTGCCGTCCGGCGTGAGCGACAGGCTCAGCCGCGCCAACTTGTCTTTCACATTCCATTCGGGGTCCAGATCCGTCACGCTCTTGACGACGGGTTTTCCCGTGGGCTCGATTTCCAGGCAGGCGATCGACTGGCGCGACAGGTAGTAGAGGTGCGTCCCATCCGGCGCGATGACCAGCGTCGCGGCTTCGTTTCCTTGGCAGGCCAGTTCGCCGGCTTTGGCCGGCGCGCCGTCGGCGCCGAGCCGGTACCAGAGGACAACCGAGCCGTCGGCGACGCAATACACGTTCTTCTGGTCTTTGCTTACGACGCCCCCTCCCACCCAACCGGTCTTGGCGGGATCGGCCTGCCCGGCGCCCCCGTTCTTGACCAAAGGCACGGCGCCTTTCTCGACCGGCTTGCCGGTCTGGGCTTCGATGTCGTACCAGGCGAGCTGGTTGTCGACCTTCGCGAATGGTTCTGCTCGTACTCGAATCGCGTACAGCCGGCCGCCGGCCGCAAAGACATGGACACTGTGCTCTTCGCCGGGCGAGGTCACCAGACTGCGGAACGACAGCATTCCAGTCTTCGCATCCCGCTCGAAGCAATGGACCGTATTGCTCTTGTCCTTGAAATTGCCCGTGTAGAGGTAATCGCCGACCGCCACCATGCTGCAGGGCCGGAAATCTCCGATGTCTTTCGGCATGTCGCTCTTGCGGGGATCGCCATAATCGCCGGCGACGGAGTACAAGAGCTGGATGATTTCCGCCGTCGGCGCCAGGGCGGCCGCAACCTGCGGCTTTTCCGCCGCCAACAACTTCGCCGCCACGGGAGCGCCGACGCCGCCGCCAGCGGCCAATACCACCGCTGCCGCGATTCGTACTCTCGCCCAAACCTTCATCTTCGTCACGCCTTTCAGCAAAGCGGTCGCGGCCGGATTGGCCAGCGCCTGATCTGGCAAGGACAAGGAAGAATAGGTGTTTCAATCCCACACGAACGACGGCGTCCCGCGCCCGGCACATCACCCAGGCCTGCCGTCGTGGCGATTCTAAGCGGCGACCCACTGTGCGATCAAACCGGAGGCCGGTCTCGCCGGGATGTAGCGCGCCATTGCGGTCGGCCACAACGTCAACGCTTGGGTACGCCAATATCAGTGATGCCGCCTTTTCCTTTCCAGTGATGCCCCCTTTTCCTTTCCAATTCCAATAGTGCGAAGTAGCTGCCCATTGACGGCAATCTGAATGGCGAGCATTGCGCTACCTCTTGCTTGAACGGCACTAGCTGGTAGTGATGCACGGACCGCCCCGCGGTCGCCAAAACAGCGGCGATAGAAGTCCGACGCGAGGAAAAGTACGTTCCCAAGCGTCCTGAAGTGATATGGCGGCAATGCCGGGTCTGCTCGAATGCCCTCGATCGAATAGAAATGGGCCTCCCGCCACGCTTTCAGGCGCTCATTGTCGTCGGCATTAAGCAGGTTGCCCGCGATTTCCATTCCGTGATTCTACCCTCTCTGCCCATTGCGGCCGCAACAGCAGAGCGAGAGCAGGACCCGGCTAGGAACCCTAAAGCCTGGTCCCCGGTGCAGAAATCCACGGTTGTGCACATAGGTACAGGGCGAATTCAAGTCGCCTCAATATCTGCCATTGTTTTCGGCAGGTCGTAGATCCATTTGAATGCAGTCATGGGCTGCGTCATCTCAGCGTATACCAGTCGATGCTTCTGCGCCTCAAGCGTTTCCCAAATCGCATTTCCATGACGGGAAGAACGGCAGCACAGGTACGTGCGGCCATCCTTCAGCTCGTTCTCGTCGATTATTCGCTGAAGTAACATGTCAGCCCTCTACCTTGCGGCGTTAGTCTTGATCGGGAGCGGCGTTGTTTTCCGGCCGCGAGTGCGGCAATCGCGGCGGCCCCCCGAAGGTCGTGGGCCTGGTCAGGGCCGGTCGGCCGGAGGGGCGGGGGAAGCGTTGCGTCCGCAGTCGGAACGTCCAGCTACGGCGGGGAGGAGTCATGGATGGTCACATCGCTCGGCGTTGTGATTCTCTCGGCCCAGCAGGCGGGAGAAGAGGCCTGCGGCCGCGTTTTGGCGACGCGCCATTGCCCAGATAACCGCAAGAGAGATGCAAAACAGGGCCGTGCCAGACGCGAGCATCATGGCCTGCATCGCGATTGCCGGCAATGCCCGAGCGATTCCCGCAAACACTGCGGCTACCGCGGTTGCCACGAAAAGCGTCCGCAAGCCAAAAGACCAGCGGCGACGGGGAACGGTCATGGGAAAAGTTCGAGTTGCTTCAGGAGGAGCATAAGCAGACCAAAGCTGGCGGCTGTCAAGAGAAAGCCGGCGAGGGATCGGCGATAGACTCTCGTCCATTTGAGCCCCTCTTCGCTGTAGTTGTCGTTGTTGAACAACAGCGAAAGGCTGTTGATGGCCTCGAAGAATCCGCATCCCGGCGCTCGATTCGCCACGGCCTTGAACATCGCATACACGCCCCTGAACCAGAACCAGATCATTGGGGCGCTCACCGCGAAGACAATGCCGTCGTGCATCGCTTTGTCCATTCCCGTCAGTCTACCCGATCCGGCCGCGAGGGCTGAGGGTGCGACTGAACCGGAACCGGGGGCGGGTCACGGGAACAGCCGCCATTTCCAAGTTAGCCAAATGGCGACCGCCGTCCCTGGGAAAAAACACAGCACGGCAGCCGTCGACAGCACGACATCAAACCATGTTGGCGGGTCTTCCGCGTGGATGAAGAGGGCGATCCACAGGGCAACGCCAACCAACGCCACCGCGTTCGCAACGCGCCAAACCCGCCGCTCTCTGTCAGTTCTCGGCATTCCCTCAGTCTAGCCGATCTGGCCGGCCCGGCGGCAACCGCAGACCGGCAGCCCGCCCGAAGATCGTGAGCCTGGTCAGGGCCGGTCAGCCGGAGGGGCGGGCTTTTGTAACCCATCTTGCTGTTTTCCATGCGCGCATGTGTGAGTGCTGTCCAGCTTATCGAACGCTATAGCCTGTGATCGGATGTAGACCAGTGTCGCGTTCATACTTGACACACCACTCCGGTTGAGAATCTGCGCTGCCGCCGACCATGTACGCCTCGGGAAATGCTCTTCTCACAACATCGAGTTCCTCGGGTGATGCATGTGGCAGCCATATCGCGACGATCCAAACGTCTCCCATCGTGCGACTCAAGAATGGTTGCGAGGGTAGGCCAGGACAAGGCCCCATGAAGCCGCGTGCACGTTCGGCCGTAAGCGCGAAACCAGACTCCGCCGCCAGTGAACGCAGCGCCGCCGCCCGTGCTCGAACAAGCATCATTTCTTGACTGAGCCAACCTAATGCGAGTGCAAGAGAAGCGAAAAGAGCCAACAGAGTACGTAGCGAGAACACTGGGAGCGATAAACGCATGTCGATCCCTAATTCGATGTCGTTGTCTTTTTGCTATTCGGACGGAAAACAACTTCCTGTCCCGGAGCGGCGTAGCGCATAGCGTACCTCGTGTGGAATGGAGAGCGCTGGTGACTATTCCTCGTGGAACGGTCGGTGGTCTCGGAAGAGCGCCTGATGCTCCTTGAACGCCGAATTCTTCGGGTCGAGGTCGATCGCGCGGCCAATGTGCTCGGCGGCACGATCGAAGTCACCCGCCTCGGCGTAGGCGGCGGCCAGCGTATCGAGGGTGCCGGCCGATTTCCACGCGATCAGCTCGCAAGCTTTCGTCGCCGCTTCAATGGCCCTGGCACCATCGCGAAGGCGCTCGTCTGAGCAGGTGGCCAGAAACCAGGCCAGGCTATTTTGGGCTCGCATTGCGTCGTTCTTGCTCACCGCCACGCGAACCGATTCCGTGTAATCAGCCAGGGCCCGGTCGTAGCTTTTCTTGGATTTCCAGGCCGAAGCGCGGTCGAGATACACGTCGAAAGCATTCGGTGTCAGCCGAGCGGCCGCGGTCAAGTCAGCGATGGCATTGTCGAATTCCTGCTTCTTTAGCCACGCATTACCACGGCTGCGGTAAGCGACAGCGTCATTCGCATTGAGACGGATGGCTTCGTCGAAATCGGCGATGGCCTTGTCGAATACTTTCTTGCCGCTCCAGGATTCGCCCCGGTATCGGTAGGCAAGGTCGCTCGACCCGTCGAGGCGGATCGCTATATCCAGATCGTCGATTGCACGGTCAAAATCCTTGATGATTTTCCGCGCATGCCCGCGCACCAGGTAGTAGTACGCGCATTCTGGATCGAGCCGGATCGCTTCGCTCGCGTCGGCGATCGCCTTGTCGCGATCGTGTTTCCACTCCCAGGCGTTCGCGCGATTGCCGTATGCGAAGGCAAGGTTGGGATCGAGCCGGATCGCCTCGTCATAATCCGCCATGGCCTTATCGTAGTCCTGCTTCTTGCCCCAGGCATTTCCGCGCCAGACGAGAGTCCGGGCAAGGCTGGGGTCGCGCCGGATGGCCTCATCGAAATCGGCAATTGCCTTGTCATATTCAGCCTTCATAAACTGGGCGCCTCCGCGTCCCTGGTACGCCGGAACACTCTTCGGGTCGAGTCGAATCGTTTCGTCAAAATCGGCAATGGCCTTGTCGTATTCCCCTTCTTTGGCCCACGCGAGCCCACGCGAGAAGTGGGCGACGGAGCGACGCTCTTCGTCCGAATCAAATTCGATCGCTGCACCGAAATCAGTGATCGCCTTGTCATGCTCGCCGAGATGCATCCAGCATTCACCGCGCACCATGTACAGTCTCGGGTCCGTTGAGTTGGGATCACGCCGCAACAGCTCATCGCAATTGCGCATGGCCTCTTCGTATTTGTTCTGCCCGACGAGCGCGAGCCCGCGTCTGACATAAGCGAGTAACAACGTCGGGTCGAGCTTAAGTGCCTGATCATAATCCGCAAGCGCTTCATCCAATCGATTGGACTTCGAATATCCGATGCCTCGACCCAAGTAAAGTTCTGCGAAGTTTGGATCGAACTGCAGCCCTGCATTGCAATCGTCGATCGCATTGGCAATTTCTCCCTTCTTTCGCCAGGCGAGCGCACGGTTGCAAAAGATCATCGCCAGTGCCGCATCCGGAGCCAGTTTCAGAGCGATCGAGAAATCGGCGACTCCCGCGTCCAGCTCATCCACTGCGGTGTGGGCACGGCCCCGGTTGCAGTACGCCAACGCACAGTCCGGCGCCAGTTCAATGGCGGCGTTCAAGTCGTCGAGGGCCTTTTTCCAATCTTGCTTGGCCACCCAGGCAGCTCCGCGCGCGTTCAGCGCCGCCGGGTGTTTTGCGTTGGTCTTCAGCACATCCGTGTAGTAAGTCACCGCTTCATCTGCGGTTAGGGCAAACCCCTTTTGGACCCATTGTCCGCCAACGAGCAGTCGATTGCCGTCGACCCTGTCGACGCGGATCGGTAACCAGAGCTGTTTGAAATCAACGGGTTGATCCTGACCGTCGAAAGCGACGTCCAGCTTGAGGAGGATTGGCTGCCCAGGCTGAAAATCTTCTGCCCATGCGTCGGGGCAAGCGCTCCAGCCCAGCAGCAGTCCAACCGCGACGATCGCACGTTTCATTTGAGAGTTCCTTCTCGCCACAATCGTTTGCGGGTCGGGTCTTTCCGGTACCATGGCCGTGCCCAAAGTCGAATCCAGTTCCATCCTGGCAAATTGTCCGACTGGCGGGATTCGGCGACAAGATCAGATAACGGCCACGCATGCGGCGCCGGGGTAATGGACGGCCGAGCGGCGGAACCTGCCGGCTCATAATCCATCAGCAAATGTTGATGTATTGGCCAGGTTGTGTTACAGTGACGGCGCCCTTGGGTCGTGTGCGCAGGATTTCAGGCCGCGAGAATCGGAGGGACGACTGTGCTGACGCTTTCCGATCCGATGCCCGGGCGAAATTGCCAGGGACTCAGCCGGCGCGACTTTTGCGCGTGGGGGCCCTCGGCTGCGGCGGATTGGCGCTTGCCGATTTGCTCGCCGCCGGCGCCTCGGCCGAAGGGGGCCGCAGCATCACCACCGGCAAGTCGGTGGTGCTCTTGTTCCTGCACGGCGGGCCGCCGCACATCGAATTCTTCGATCCCAAGATGTCGGCCCCGGCCGAGTTCCGCAGCATCACCGGCGAGATTCCCACCCGGCACCCGGGCGTCACCTTCGGCGGCACGCTGGAAAAGCTGGCCCAGCGGACCGACCGGTTCAGCGTCGTCCGCTCGTACGGCTCGAAGAACGCCGATCACAAGTACGACCCCGTGGTGGCGGCGGGCAATTCGGTCAAGGCGGCGGCCAGCGCCATCTACGCCCGGCTGGCCGGCAGCAACGATCCGCGCACCGGCATGCCCAGCAATGTGCTGGTCCTGCCCGAGGCGGTGCGCGAGGGGCTGAAGCTGGAGAGCAATTTCGAGACCGGCGCCCTGTCGACCGTGACGACGCCGGGCGAACTGGGGCCGGCCTACGCCGCGTTCAGCCCCAGCGGCGGCGGCGAGCTGCAGAAGAACATGCAATTGCGGATCGCGCCGGAGCGGCTGGCCGATCGCCGGGCGCTGCTCGCCGACCTGGACCGCATGCGCCGGCAGGTCGACGCAGGCAATCTGCTCGGCGGGGTCGACCGCTACCAGCAGCAGGCCTTCGACGTGATCACGCGCGGCATCGCCACTGCGTTCGACCTGTCGCAGGAAGATCCCCGCACCCGCGAGCGGTACGACACGAGCGGGATTTTCCAGATGGCCGACCTGCAGCGCTATTACGACATGCGCCGCGTGACGAACCTGCTGGGCCATCAGCTGCTGCTCGCCCGGCGGCTGTGCGAGGCCGGCTGCGGGTTCGTCACCGTGTCGGACTGCGGCTGGGACATGCACGCCAACGGCAACAGCCCCAAGGGCATGGCCGGCATCTGGCCGATGAGCCGGCAGGTGGATCATGCCGTCAGCGCGTTTCTCGACGACGTGCACGAGCGGGGCCTGTCGGACCGGATCCTGCTGGTCGTCACGGGCGAGATGGGGCGTTCGCCGCGGATCAATCGCGACGGCGGCCGCGACCATTACGGCGAGCTGACGCCGCTGTTGGTGGCGGGTGGCGGATTGCGGATGGGGCAGATCATCGGCCAGAGCGATCACCAGGCGGCCCGGCCGATCACCACTCCCTACACGGCGGCCCATCTGATGAACACCGTGCTGCGCACGCTGTTCGACTTCGGCCAGTTGCGCTTGCGGGCCGAAATGCCCCGGGCCCTGATCAAGGCCATCGAAGACGGCCAGCCGATCGGCGAATTGATGAGCTAACGCCGCCGCCGGCAGCCGGTTGCGCCTCGATGCCGGCGGGCGGCGCTTTGAGTCCAGGCGCGGGCGGCGCTTGGGCATTCGGGCGCCGGATCGTAGAATGGCGCGGCGTTTTTCGCTTGCGCTTCGCTATTCCCCGAGAACGTGTCGCCATGGCCGAGATGCTGGATTGCCTGGTGAATTATTTCAGCGGCGACACGAACGAGGCCGGACTGCCCCGGCTGTATGTCTGCTACCGAGTGATCGCCGGGCCGGGAGCGGCGGCCGACGGGGGCGTGGCCGCGATTACGGTGCTGGCCTCGAACCACAGCGGGGTGTGGGAGGTGGCCGAGCGATTTCACGCGGTCACCGAGGGGGGGCCGGCCGCGGTGCTGGCCAAGACCCTGCGCTATCTCGACGCGTTCCACGACGACCAGTATTCGCGCAAAGTGCAAACCGAGGTCCGCGGCATCCCCTGCCAGGATCAGTGGTTCGGCCGGCCCGAGGGGAGCGAGCATTGCCGGGGCACCGTGGCGGCGCCGCGGATCGAGCCGATGGTGCTGCTGGCCCAGATGGATTCGGGCGAGACCCTGGTGGTGCTCGACGCCCGGACACCGGACAAATGGGCCGCCAGCACCGAGCGGATTCAGGGCGACGTGCGGATCGATCGCGAGCAATTGAAGGTCGACCCGGCCTGGTCCAAGGACGAACTGATTGTGGTCTACTGCGCCGGCCCGCACGATGCCGAAGCCGCCGACGTGGCCGGCTGGCTGCGCGAACAGGGTTTTGGCCGGGCCTACGTGCTGCACGGCGGCCTCGACGCGTGGCACGCCGCCAGCGGACCGGTCGAGGCCAAGTAGCCCCCGCGCCGCGGCGGGCCATCGCTTCCCCCTAGCGCTGGGTGTCCTTCATGTGTGGCCGCTACACCTTGCGAACGCCGGCCCAGGATATCGCCGACTTTTTCGAGCTGGACGAAGTTCCCGACCTGGCCCCGCGCTTCAACATCGCACCGACGCAGGCCGTGGCGGCGGTGCGGCGCAGCGCCGACAGCCGCGGCCGACACCTGGCACTGCTGCACTGGGGGCTGATACCGTCCTGGGCCGACGATCCCAAGATCGGCTACAGCACGATCAACGCCCGGGCCGAAACGGTGAGCAGCAAGCCCTCGTTTCGCTCGGCCTTCAAGAAGCGGCGGTGCTTGATCGCGGCCGACGGCTTTTACGAATGGCAGAAAACCGGCGACAAGAACAAGAAGCAGCCCTTTCTGATCCATCGCCGCGACGCTGGGCCGTTCGCCCTGGCCGGACTGTGGGAACGCTGGAAGCGCGACGAGTTGGTGATCGAATCCTGCACGATCATCGTCACCGAGCCCAACGAGCTGGTCCGACCGATCCACGACCGCATGCCGGTGATTCTGTCGCCGCAGGATTTCGACCTTTGGCTCGATCCGGCCGTCGACGATGTCGGCCGGCTCGAGGCCTTGCTCCGTCCTGCGCCGGCCGCGGACCTGGAGGCAATCGCGGTCAGCACGCGGGTGAACAACCCGGCCAGCGACGTGCCGGAGTGCGTCGTGCCGCTCGCCGAAACGGAGTGAGCAATGCAGCATCCGGCCTGGCTTCTGGTGATTGTCGGCGGCCTGATTGCGGCGATCGGCGTGGCCTGGCTGCTGCTGCCCGGCGTGCCCGCGCTGGGCAAGCTGCCCGGCGACGTGGCGATCGAGCGGGACGGCTTTCGCTTCTATTTTCCGCTCACGACGTGCATCCTGCTCAGCCTGGTTTTAAGCGGGATACTGTGGCTGGTGCGGTATTTGTCGCGCTGAACCGGGCCGGGCGCCGGTTCGGCAAGCCGGCTCGGGACCGCCGCGGAATCGGCAAGCGCGCCGTCAGCGGCGCAGGGCCGGCAGATCGGCCATTTCGATCGCCGGGCGCGGCACGACGGCGGCGCAGGTCATGCCGACGGGGCCGGGAGCCCGGTCGGCGGAGATCATCCAATCGCCGGACAGCGGCGTGAGCCGCAGAAACTCGAAGCGGTAGATTGGCTGCGGCTCATCCGTGGTCAGCGACACCCGGTGGTAGCGGTACAAATAGGCGTGCAGCAGCAGTCGATCGTCCGGCCGCAGATGTTGCCAGTCGACCGGGTCGACGTACACGATGCCGTGCGGGGCAAAGTGGGTGGCGATCTGGTCGGCCGCTTCGATCATCTGCCGATCCCGGATGCAACTGCCGTAGCCGGCACAGGACCAAATGGCCGCCAGCCCGACCGTCACGGCCGCGCCGGCCCGCAGCGCGAGCGCTACCTGGCGGGTGATCAATGCGCCCGACAGCGGGGCAAGCTCGAGCACGGCGGGCAAACACCAGATAGCCGAGGCCAGGACGAAAAACGGGTAGCTGGGGGCCGCGTAATGACCGGCCTGCTTGGGCGAAAGGATCAGCGGCAGCGACGCGCTGAGCGCCGTCAGCAGGCAAAACCAACCCGACCGGCCAATCAGATCCCCTTCGATCGCCGGCGGCGCGGGCTGGGAGCTGGCTCGGCGCCAGCGCGCCGCCAACACAATCAAGGTCGCGATGCCCAGCGGCACGACGATCACGCGGCCCAAGAGCAGCAGGATCTCGCCGTGCTCCAGCAGCGTCTGCACGCTTTCGCGCTGGCCTGTCATGCTGGCCAGGCATTGCTGCCGGAGATATTGAGCCAGGTACTCGCGGCAATCTCCCCAGGCCAGCAGGGCGCCCAGGCTGGCCAGGCAGGCCGCCAGCAGCGTCGCTTGCCGCGCAGGCCCCCTGCCAGGTTGTGCGGCGGAGCGTGAGCCAGGCTGTCGCCGGAGCGACGAGCGGGAACATACCGACCGGCCCTTTGGCCAGCACGGCGGCGGTGATGCTGAAACCGGCCAAGGCCGACCAGACCAGCGGCCAGCGGCAAGTCGATTGGGCACGCAGCACGGCATAGACCGACAAAGCCGTAAACACGCCGAGCGTGTTCTCCAGCATGTTGTGCACATAGGTCCACCAGCAGCAGCACATCCACAAGGCCACCGGCAGCCACGCACAAACTAGGGCGCGGTTCCGCGCGGCGAACAGTTGCCGCCAAATGCCAACGACGCACAGCGCGGTCAGCAACCCGCAACAAGCGCCGTAGGCCCGTTCGACCCAGATGTGATCGCCCAGCACGCGAAACCAGAGCGACTGCAGCCAGAAGGCCAAGGGCGGATGCTCGCGAAAGACGTGCATGAACGTCGCGGTCGCTTGCGGATGCCAGGCGTCCCCCTCGCCCAGAGCCAGGTTGCGGGCGAGCGTCGCGTAGAGTGTGCCGTCGTAGAACATGCCCCGGCGAAACAGCGAGCGCAGGCAGACCAGCGCGGCGGCCGTGGCCAGCACCGTCCAGACGCTGCGGCGCAGGCGATCCTCGCCCTCGTCGAAAGGGTGCCGGGCGCGCAGCGTCGGCGTGCGGAGGAACATGTTCTTGGCCGGTCCGTGGCGTACCGAATCCGTCGAGCCGCCCGCCGACGGTGTGCCGGCAGATGAGATCCAGGGGCCGGCTGATACTTGCATCGGTACGACCGGGCCGAAAAATCCAGCATCGCGGGCCCTCCGCAGCGCAAGCCGCGGGCAAAGCGAGACAAGGTGTTGCGCAAATGGGGCGCCGGCGGCCCGGGGCCCGGGGGACAAAACCCGCGAAAAGCCGCAGAAACCGGCCAATTCACGATCTGCGGCACGACGGTTGCATGCTGCCAGCAGCACGCATGGCCGGCGGCAACTATGCTGGATGCAAGCTCGCGCTCCAGCCCAGGCACTCCGGCCAGATAAGCCCGTCCAAACAAGAGCATCAGCCGAGTGAGTCGACCCATGCAGCCAGCACGTTGGTTCGGGCCCGGCCTGGCGGGAATCTGCCTGTGCACACAGCTTGTGACGCAATTCGCCACGGGCACTGTCGCGATGGCCGCCGACTGGCCGCAATGGGGCGGCAGCGACGCCCGAACGATGGCTTCGGCCGAGACGGGGCTGCCCGCCCGCTTCGAGCCCGGCAAGCGGCGCCGAGATCGGCTGGGCGTGGACCCGGCCACGACCAAGAACGTGGCCTGGGTCGCGGCGCTGGGCAGCGAAAACTATTCGGCCCCCACGGTGGCCGCCGGCCGCGTGCTGGTCGGCACGAACGACGAAAAGCTGGAAGATCCCCGGCTCTCCTCCACCCGCGGCGGCGTGCTCTTGTGCCTGGACCAGTGGACCGGCAAGCTGCTGTGGCGGCTGGTCGTGCCCAAGCTCGAAATCGATCGCTCGAAGGTGAGCGCGGATTTCGACGACATGAACCTGGGCATCTGCTCTTCGGCGACCGTCAAAGACAACCGCGTCTACCTGGTTTCCAACCGCTGCGAGGTGCTGTGCCTCGACCTGGCGGGCCTGGCCAACGGCAACGACGGGCCGTTCGTCGACGAAGCTCGGTTCCCGCTGGCCGCCGGCGCGCCGCCGCTGGAGTTGCGGCCGACCGACGCCGACATTGTCTGGCGGTTCGACATGCTCCGCGACTTGCCCGTCTTTCCGCACGACGCGGCGAATTGTTCGGTCCTGGTCCAGGGAGATTTCGTCTACGCCTCGACGGCCAACGGAGTCTATGACGGCAAAGTCGTGATGCCCCAGGCTCCTTCGTTGATCGTGCTCGACCGGCGGACCGGCAAGCTGGTGGCCAAAGACGACGGCAAAATCAGCGCCGGCGTGTTCCACGGCCAGTGGTCGTCGCCATCGCTGGCCACGGTCGGCGGGCGGAAATTGATCTTGTTCGGCGCGGGAGACGGCTGGTGCTACGCCTTTCAGCCCGTGGCCGCGGCAAGCTCGCTGCCCGGCACGCTGGAAAGCGTGTGGAAGTTCGACTGCAACCCGGCCGGCTATCGCGAGCGCAACGGCCGGCCGATCGACTACTGGGCCCTGGTCCGGGGCGGCGCCCGGGAATTTCTCGACGCCGGCCGCCTGGTCAGTCCCAGCGAGATCATCGGCACGCCGGCGTTTTACGACGGCCGGGTGTATGTGACCATCGGCCAGGACCCGGTGCACGGGCCGGGGGCGGGCGCGCTGTCGTGCATCGAGCCCGACGGCCGGGGCGACGTAACGCGCAGCCGCTGCGCCTGGCAATACAGCGAGATCGGCCGCAGCATGTCGACCGTGGCCTGCGCCGCCGGGCTGGTCTTTGCCGCCGAGCACGCCGGCAAGATTCACTGTCTGGACGCCCGCAGCGGACAGGTTTATTGGGTGCATAATACGGGCGAAGAAATCTGGTCTTCCACCCTGGTCGCCGACGGCAAGCTGTACATCGGCACGCGCCGCGGGCTGGTCGTGCTGGCCGCCACGCGCGAGGAGCAGCGGCTGGCCGACATCCGGTTGGGCTCGCCCGTCTGGTCGGCTCCGACGGCGGCCGGCGGCATGTTGTTTGTCGCCTCGCAGCGGAATCTGTGGGCGGTGAAGGAGAAGGGGGAGATGCCCTGAGCGGACGCGTGGAATTGGGGGTTGGGGGCTCGTTGAGGGTGCGGCTGGAAGGATGAAGGCGGAAGGCAGAAGGATGAAGGCAGAACGGTGAAAACCGCGACTGCCGCGCAAGGACGGCGCGCAGCGGTGCCCGGGTCGAGCGAGTGTCGACAAAGTGGCAAGATGGCGTGCCGCTGCACGGCAGCGGGTCCACGGCTGTTCAAGATTGAAAAGAATTCGCTCCGCGCCCCGCCCGTCAGACGCCGGCGGCGTCTGTATGCGCGGTCAGCGGCACGCCGCCATCTGCGCCGAACCACTGGCGTGTTCGGCGTCGCTTCGCGTCGCCCGAGTGAATCTGGCAGACGCTTCGCTGCGAAGTGACAGTCCCGTAGGGGCGAATGGCACTAACTTATCGGGATGCGGTCAGGGCCGGTCGGCCGGCGAGCGATCATGGCCTGGGTTTGACGGGCTGAGGCAAATCCCCAAAGGGATCGTCGTCAGGTGGCGGCCAGCCTTCAGCCATTTCGGCATCAATGTCGATGACATCAACGTAATGGGCTTCGGGAAAGGCGTCCCGCACCAATTGGGCATCCTCGCTAAGGCAAACCGTCGCTCCGATGGCTGGCAAATCCCCGAGCCACCTCCTAACTCGCCATGCCCACGGCCTCTCGCTCGCCCGAACCATTGCGACCGTCTGACCGCATTGCCCGTCGCCCTCATAGTCGTAGGGCAGTCGCGTTACTCGCCCCCCATGCGATTCGATTTGCGCGGCGGCGGAATTGCGTTGCGCGACAATGTTGGCGTTCCACCCCACCCAACAGCCGAGCACTGTCACCACCACGAACAGCGTCCGCAGCGAGAAGGCGAACCGGAACCAGCGGCGGCGGGGAGCGGCTATGGGGCTAATCATATCTTCGCCACACGTCTGCAACTTGCAGGAGAATCGCGAACGCTACGGCCTCTGCCACGAGAAGCGCAAGCAGAAAACGAACCGAGAATCGCCGCCGCAATGCAGCGAAAATGACAAACGGGACGGGAACCCAGAATGGTGCGTAAACGGCTACCAGCCAGAGCACAATTAGTACTTCGCCTGAAGTCATGACCTCATATTACTCGATCTGGCCGGGAGGGCTGAGCGGAACGCGAAGCATTTTCGGCTACGAGTCTCCTTTGGCGCATGGCTGTCGCCGCGATTAATGGCGGGAGCCGGGATTGCGGCCCGTGTCTTGGCGGCACAGCGTCCTAAGGATATCCGCCGCGCGCTTTGATTGACGTTGCCCGGCCAAGCGGGGACAATTGCTGGGCCGTCACAGCGTCTCTCGGGGGTATCCGATCGGGTCGTCGCTCTATGCCTGGCGCTTTCGATCCCTATTACCGCTGGCTATCCATCCCGCCCGAGGACCAGCCGCCGACACATTATCGACTGCTCGGCGTAAAACCGTTCGAGAGCGACCTCGACGTCATCGAGAGTGCCGCCGATCGACAAATGGCCCACGTCCGCTCGTTTCAGACGGGCAAACACGCGGACTGGTCGCAAAAGCTGCTCAACGAACTTGCGGCGGCGAAGCACTGCCTGCTTTCGTCGACGCTGAAAGCCGAATACGACCGTGGACTGCGGGCCCGGGCGGAAGCCGCGGCGCCGTCGGCGGCAAAGCCTGCCATGGTGGCCACAAAGGTATTGCCCACGGCCAAACCATTGCCTGCCGCCGCGCCCGCGGCGCAAGCGGCTCCTGCCGACGCCGGCTTCACCGCCGACATCGGCTTCGATCCACTCGCTCAGCGCGGGCCCGTCCGGCGCAGCGGCCAAACAATCTCCGCTCACGTTGCCCGTCCTGGCTGGCGGCGGCGTAGTCCTGGCCGTCGCCGTGGTCGCGGCCTGGATCATACTGGGCGGCCGATCGGAGGAGCCGCACGAGCAAAAAGTGCAGCCCGTCGCTTCGGCTCGAAGTGGCGACGACGCCAAGTCGCGGACGGCGGAAGCTCCCGCCGCGCCCGCCGATACGGCTCGTAGTCGTCCGGCGGAAACAGCGAAAGAATCCGCCCCGGAGTCCCGCACCTCGCGGCCGCTCCGGCCCTTGCCTGCCGCGGCCTCGACCGAGCCTGGCGGTGCTTCAGCGGACGACGCATCCGCCGACGCCACGCCGCTACTCGAGATGCCCGAACCGGACGCGACGGCCGACGAGCCCCGGCCAGACACGAACCGGCCAGGACACCCAGAGCAGCCGCCGGCGGACGATGACGCGGCCCCGCTGGAAAAAGCCGGTCCGATCGATCCGGCCGAAGTGGCTCGAATCGCCGGCGAAATCAAAGAGACCTTTGCCGACGACTTCGCCCGGGCCAAATCGCGGGAACAAAAGGGCGTCCTGGCGCGCAAGCTTCTGGCCGAATCTCGCAAGGCCAGCGATCCGCATACTCGCTATGGCTTTGTCGATCAGGCCCGGCAGCTCGCCATGGCGGCTGGCGATTTCGATCTGGCCCTGGAAGCGATCGCGGGGCTGTCGGCGTTTCCCGTGGACTCCGTCGCGCTGAAGTGCGAGGCGCTGACGGCTGCCGCTCCCGCGGCGCGGGGCGCAGCGGGTCGCGCTTGCGGCCAGCGCGCTGCAGCTGGCCGACGAGTCCTTGGATGCGGAGCATTTCAGCCAGGCGCAGGCGATGGCCAAGTCGGCGTTGTCGCTGGCTCGCGGGGCGAAGGACGCGGCGCTGGTCAAGGCGGCAACCGCCTCTGCCAAGCAGCTGGGCGAGTTGGTGCCCACCTATCAAAAAGCGCACCAGGCGCTGACCACTTTGGAAACCGATCCCGACGATGTCGAGGCCAACCTGCTGGCGGGCAAATTCCTCTGCCTGGTCAAGTGGGATTGGGCCCGTGGTCTGCCCCTGTTGGCCAAGTGCGGCAATGTCGACTGGCAAGCGGCGGCGGCGCGCGAGTTGGCGCTGCCCGCTGCGGCCGACGCCCAGGCCGAACTCGCCGATACCTGGTGGGACCTGGCCAAGCACAGCCGCGGATCGGAGAAGTTCGATTTGGAGCAGCATGCCGGCCAGTGGTATCTGCGCGGTCGACCAGCTCACCGGCGCCAAAAAACAAGCCGCCGAGCGGCGAATCAAGGAATTGGCCGACAAGTTTCCCAGCGAACCGGCGACGGCCGGATCGGGCCTGATCCCGACGACGAACGAATTCGCCGCCGGGCGCACCCCACGACCGACCCTGCCGCCCGGTGTCTGGCCCGCGGAAAAATTGCCGGAACTGGTCAATCAGTGGGCGCCCGGTTTTTCGGTCAAGTGGACCGGCATCGAAGTCATGCCCGAGCACTTCGGACGCAAGAACGTCCTGCGCACGCACCCGGGCGGCGAGGACAAGCCGGGCACGTTTTATGGGCGGCTCAAAGTGCCGGCGCGGGGGCACACCCGGCTCGAGCTGACGATTGCCTCGGCCCAGGAAGGAGACTGGGATTTGCTCGTGAAGGTCAACGATCGCCTCGTCCACAAGTCGACAGTCAGTATGCGATCGTCGACCAACGGTTGGCGCGACGTGGCGGTCGATCTCACACCCTTTGCGGGTCAGACAGTCGAATTGCAAGCGATGAACAAGAACACCGGCTGGTATTACGAGTGGGGGCTGTGGGACCGCATCGCGGTGATTACGAGCCGGTAATCTGCGACTTCTCGGATTGCTCCGCGAGCTCCCCTTCGGCCGGGTCTTGAGCGTCGCTCAACTTGACAGCTTACTGCCCTTCGGCAGCATGAGGCCGTCTCTTGGAGCGCCCATCATACGTAGGGAAGGACGCTTCCGCACATCGAATCCCTCTGTGTCCTCCGCGCCCTCTGCGGTGAGATAGCCAAGATCGCACCGCGGAGAGCGCAGAGGAACGCAGAGGCGAAGCCGCGCGTACTTGTCCGCCGGCAGCTCAAGCAAGATTACCGTGTCGTGCCCGTGGTCGAGCGGCAGGACCTGGGCCCGGCCGTCGGCCGAGGCGACCACGTCGGACTGCGATTGCCGCTCGCCGGTGGCGGGATCCATGATCGTGCGGCGGTAGTTGGCATCGGGACGCAGGCCGGCCAGCTCGATCACGCCGGGGCCGATGGCGTAGATCACCCGGAGGCGATCGGCGATGCCGCAGGCCTGGGGCGGGAATTTGCCCGCCGCCGCGGTCAGGCTGCCCCAGGGCTGGTCGCCGTCCTTGGCCGTGACGAGTGCCGGCGACCAGGCCGAATCGTCGAACGCCCCGTCGCGCCAGCCGGCCGCTTCGGTGCGCGAGCAGCGCCAGGCGGCGTCGGTGCCGAAGAGCGCGCCGGCGTTGACACTCAAACGGGCGTTGAGCCCGGCGGGGTTCAGCTCGACGGGCGCCTTGAGATTCGTGGCGGCGACGGCCAGCACGTTGCGGCCGCGGCGGAGCAATTTGGCCACGTCGATCGTTTGCGGCCGGTGCCAGTCGGCCCCCTCGCCGATTTGCTTGTCGTTGAGCCAGACGGTGTAGCGGTCGTCGGCCGTGATGACGAACTCGGCCGTGTTGGGGGCGAGGATGCCTGTGAAGTCGAAGACGCGGCGAAAGTACCGGGTTTCGAGCGGCGCGTTGCGCTTGGGGTCTCCCTCGGGAAACCAGATCCAGTTGGCCAAGGCACCCTGCGAGCCGGCCCAGGCGACCGTGTCGCTCTGCGGCACCAGCTCGGTCCAGGGGAGCGATTCGAAAAATCGCTTGCCCAGGGCCATCTGCGCCGAGCCGGGGAGCCGCATCGCCTCGTCCCAGGAGATGACGCCGTAATTGCCGCCGGTGGGCGAGGCGCCGTGGGGCTGCCCCTTGCGGTTGACCTGCCAGATGCCGTTGGCCCCGTAGGTGTGGCCGGCGGCTCCGCCCGTGAGGCAGAGCCAGAACATGCTGCGCGTCCACTCGGTGGGCAGGCTGTCGCCGAGTTTTTCGTAGGCCGCTTCGCCGTTGATCACCGGCATGGTCGGCTGGGCCTGATACGACTCGCGCATGGCGGCGATCGTGATCGACACGGCCTCGCCCTGGCCGTGCGGGGTTTGCAGCATGTCGAAATCCAGCAGGGCCACGTCGTCGGTGGCGTGGCGGGCCGTATAGCGGCCGATGGCCGTGGGATGGATCGTGAGCGGCCGGCGCCAGGGATCGGTCCGCCGGATGTAGCGCAGCACATCGGTCCAGCCGTGGACTTGCTCGCGATCGTCGAAGGGAAAGCCCGGCGCCAGGTACCAGCAGAGGTTGGCTTCGCCGGCGGCGCACCAAACGACGGGCCACGATCCGTAGCGGGCAATCAGGTAGCGCCAGTGCGCGTCGAGCTTTTCGACGCCCATCCAGGGCATGAAGTAGCCCCAGGCCCCCACCAGGCAAGGCGTGATCCCCTGGTCGACCAGGTGCTGCAGCCGCTCGTCGGCCCGGTCGAAGTATTCGGGGCGGATCCGGGCATATTCCTTTTCCCAGGGAAAGCCGGCCTCGTTCGCTCCGCGGTCGTCGAACGGGTGCATGTCCGGATACAGTCCGGCCACAATCTGCACGACGTTGAAGCCCTTTTGCTTGCGGTCGGCCGCCAATAGCTGGAAGTCCTCGGGCCAGCGCATGCGGTGGCAAAGGCCCATCCACCAGGTATCTCCGAGCCAGAAGAACGGCGTGCCGTCGGCATGCTCGAAGTGGCGGCGATCGGCTGCCACGCGCACCGGTCCGTGGACGAGCAGTGGGTTGTCGCCCGGGTAGGGCACGATCTCGAAGCTGCCCGAGCGGCCATGCAAGCCGGCGTCGTCCGCGTGGTCGCAGTCGCTGCGCCACCGGCAGACGCCAGAGCGCGGCGAGGCGTAGCGGGCTTTCCACGTCGAACCGCCGGCCCAGAATGCCGGCACGCGGCGCTCGGTGCCGCCGGGTTCGGTGACGACGAGGTCGAGCCGTACCTGGTTGAACGGATCGTCGTATTTCTGCGCGGCCTGGAACACGAGCTCCAGCGGCACGTTGGCGGGCGTAGTGCGGCGGGCGCCTTCGTCGGCAGCGGCCAGCGCCTGCGCAGGAGAGCAGAAGCGCTATCGGGCCAGCGAGGATTGCGGTTCGATTCACGGCGGTCGCCTCCAGGTGCAAGAAAGTTAGCAGCGCGAGATGCGCCCCCGCGGGCTCAGGGCACGTCGAGCGCCTCGGTCGATGGCACGACGCCCACGCCCAGATAGTTTCCATAGCCCACCACGATCGTGGAAGCCACCAGCGTGGTCAGGCCGACGGCCACCAAAGCCCGGGTGCGCAGGCTTGTGCCGCGCCATTCTCCCAGCGCCGCTCCCCAGACGGTGCCAAAGATCATGATACTGGCCATATGCAGCGTCCAGCTCGAGAAATCGTAGGGTCCCATCCGGGTTGTGCCCATGCCGTAGAACATGAACTGCAGGTACCAAATCGTGCCGGCCAGGGCGACGAGCAGATAGTTGACCGCCAGGGGGCTTTGGCGGTCGACATAATCGCCGATCGAGCCGTTGCGGGCGTGCAGGATGGCGCACCAGATCAGGTTGGTCGTGAAGCCGCCAGCCAGGATGACCACGAAGACGGGCGTATTCTGCCACAAGCTGGGCGTGCCGAGCTCGACGGCCAGGGCCGCGATCGGCTTGCCGGCGGCGATGGCGTAGGACATCGAGGCGCTCATCACGCCGCAAAACACGGCCACCAGGCTGCCTTTGAAGAGATTGAATTCCTGGATGCTCTGGCTCTTGCCCTCGGCCGGCAGCTCGCGCTCTTTCGAGATTCCGGCCAGGCTGCTGCCGACGATGCCGCCCAGGCAGATGGCCACGCCCGACAGGATGATCTGGCCGGCGTGCGAGGCGGCGATGGCCGGCATCTCGCCGCGGAACATCGGCGGCACGAGCGTGCCGAACACGGCGCAAAAGCCCAGCGCAATCGCGTTGCCCAGCGACAGGCCCAGGTAACGCATGGTCAGGCCGAACGTCAGGCCGCCCAGACCCCAGAGCACGCCGAACACGTAGCTCCAGACCAGGCTGGACCAGGGTGCCCGGGCCAACACTTGCCCGACGTTGGGCACGGTGAGCGCCGCCAACACCCAGGGAGCGATGAGCCAGCTGAAGACTCCGCCGGCCAGCCAGTAGCTTTCCCAGCTCCAGCGGCGCACGCCGCGATAGGGCACGTAGAACGTGGCCGACATCAATCCGCCCAGGGCGTGCAGCAGGACTCCGACAAAGGGATTGGCGTCCATAAGCAGTAGACGGAGTTGCGTGGCGACTTCAGGCCAGAATATCGTTCACGACGCGGCCGGAGACGTCGGTCAGACGGTAATCGCGGCCGGCGAAGCGGTAGGTGAGCCGGGTGTGGTCGAGGCCCACGAGATGCAAGATCGTAGCGTGCAGATCGTGCACGTGCACGCGGTTTTCGACCCCGTCCCAGCCGTATTCATCGGTGGCGCCATAGGTCATGCCGCCGCGCACGCCGCCGCCGGCCAGCCACATCGTGAATCCGTGCGGATGGTGATCGCGGCCGTCCTGGCCCCCTTCGCTGGTTGGCGTGCGGCCGAACTCGCCTCCCCAGATCACCAGCGTGTCGGCCAGCAGTCCCCGGGCTTTGAGATCGGCGAGCAAGCCGGCGATAGGCTGGTCGGTGGCCAGGGCGTTGCGCGTGTGCCCGGCCTTGAGGTCGCCGTGCTGGTCCCAGGGCTGAAAGCCGCCGGTGGTGTGATAGAGCTGGACGAACCGCACGCCCCGCTCGACCAGCCGCCGGGCGAGCAGGCATTGGCGGCCGAACTGCCGGGTTTCGGGACGATCCAGCCCGTAGAGCTTCTCCGTTTCGGCCGTTTCGCCCGCCAGATCGAAGGCCTGCGGGGCCTCGGTCTGCATGCGATAGGCCAGCTCGAACGAGGCGATCCGGGCGTTCAGCTCGGCATCGGCCCCGTGCTCGGCCGTGGCCAGGCCGCCGAGCCGCTCGAGCGCGTCGAGCTGGCGGCGCTGGGCCGCGCGGTCGACGCGCGGATTGTTCAAATTGCGGATCGGGTGATCCAGGTCCGAGACGAACGTTCCCTGGTACTCGGGGGGCAGGAAGCTCGCGCCATATTGCCGGGCACCTTCGATCAGCTGGTTCGGCCCGATCGCGACGAAGCCGGGCAGGTTCTGGTTCTCGGTGCCCAGGCCATAGGTGACCCACGAACCCAGGCTGGGGCGCGAGAACACCCGCTCGCCGGTGTTCATCAGCAGGCAGCCGCCCGGATGATTGGGATCGTCGGTGACCATCGAACGCAGGATGCACAGGTCGTCGATCCGGTTGGCCACGTTGGGGAACAGCTCGCTCACCTCGATGCCCGACTGGCCGTAAGGCTGAAATTTCCAGGGCGAGCCGAGCAGGGTGCGCCGCTCGCCGGCCACGTTCTGGCTGAAGACGAGCTTCGGCCCCGGCTGGCCGCTATCCTGAGTGAGACGCGGCTTGGGATCGAACGTGTCGACTTGCGACGGGCCGCCGGGCATGAACAGAAAGATCACGCGCCGGGCGCGGGTGGAAAATGCGCTCTCTGCGGCGCGCCGGCCGTCGCCGGGGCGTCGGCCGCCGACGCCGGCTCGCCCAGGAGCGCGGCCAGGGCCAAGGAACCGAACCCGGCTCCCATTTGCCCCAGCCAGTGCCGGCGATCGAGTGTAGCGCCCGTCCGAGAAACGCCTCGGAGAGGGGGACAGTCCGGTTTCGCTCCGCTGCCCGCGCAAAACCGGGACAATTCCCGCCGGTTCTCGGATGGCCTCTTAGTCGACATAGATGGCCTCGTTCGTGCACAGGAGCAGGTGGCAGTAGTTGCGCCATGCCTCGGCTGCCGGCTCGCCTGCCAGGAACTGCTGGCCGAGCGCAATCTCGGCCTGCGCAGGCTCGCGCGCGAACACCAGGCGATACAGCCGCACGATGCGCTGTGCGTCGGCCGCGGCCGCAGCGTCTGCGGCTGCAGCGCCGTTAGTCGCAGCGCCTACAGTGGCAGTGTCACCCGCCGCCGGGCTCGGCTCCGAGCGCTTGGCCACGCGGTCGGCCATGTCCCAGACGAATGGCTCGTTCAGCCAGAACAAGGCCTGCGGCGCCACGGTCGACGTGGAACGGCGCTCGACCACGGTGCTGGCGTTGGCGGCATCGAATAACGGGCCAAAACTGTCGGAGGCCTGTCCCGTGCGCACGGTCATCAGGTACAGGCTGCGGCGCGGCGTCTGGATGTCGGTAAACGCCGGGCCGCCGGCGGCCGGCTCGAGGCTGCCGGCCAGGGCCAATAGATTGTCGCGAATCTCTTCGGCCGCGAGCCGCCGCCGGTTCATGCGATGCAGCCAGCGGTTCGTCGGATCGGCGGCCTCGGCTGCCGGCGCGGCGTGGCTGGACTGTTGGTAGGCGCTCGTGAGCATCATCTGGCGATGCATGTTCTTGATCGACCAGCCTCCGACCACGAACTGCCGGGCCAGATAGTCGAGCAGCTCGGGATGGCTGGGCCGCTCGCCGCGCTGGCCGAAATTGGTCGACGTGCGCACCAGGCCCGCGCCAAAGTGATGCTGCCAGATCCGGTTGACCATCACCCGGGCCGTCAGCGGATGATCGGCGGCGGTGAGCCACGTGGCCAATTCGCGGCGGCCGCTGCCCTGGCGGATTTCCAGCGGCTGCGGACCGGCCAGAATGCCGGGAACCCCGCGCGGTACCACCGGTCCGCGATTGGCCGGATTGCCGCGAATGTTGATCCAGGCGTCCTGGCAGCCTTCGTGCTGGGTGCCGGGCGGACCGCCGTCCTGCACCGAGACGGTGCGCGGAATATCCGGCACGGGACTGTTTTGTTTCTTTGCTTCTTCCAAATTGGCCCGCAACTGGGTCAGCCGTTGTCGGGCCGCGGGGCCCAGCTGGGCGTCGCGCAGGGGTTCGGCGAGCCAGTAGGGTCCGCGCAGCGAAGCCAGCTCGTCGCGAAGTTCGCCGACCGGATCCTCCGGCGGGATTTTCGCCGGTTCGAACCAACGATCGCGCAATTGCTGCTCGACCTGGCGAGCGGCGTCGGCATTGAGCTGGGCGTCGTACACCCGCAGTTCGGCCAGATCGCCGCGGAACAGCGGAGCCGAGCCGCTGCCCGGCCCGCCGAGCTGCAACATGCTGATCGCCGGATCGGCGGAGACCGACGTGATGGCCGCGTTGGTTACGACCGGCTGGCCGCCCCGCGCAAGCGCGACGCCCCGCGGCCCCCAGCTGAGTTCGACGAGTTGAAATTCATCGTTGCCGGTGGCCGGGGCCTGCACGTCGCCGGCGGCGCCGTCGCGGCGCACCGCGGCGTGCACAGATCCATCGGCATTCGCCAGCAGGCCCACGCCGTGTTTGCCGACCGACGCGTCCTCCCAGCCGATCAGGCGCTGTCCGCCCTGTGCATCGTGCGCCGGGCGAAACACGAGGAACAAAGTGCCCTGGGGCGGAACCGGGCGGGCGGCCTGCAATCGCTGACTGCCGTCGAAGCGGGCGACCGGCCGCTCGCGGCCGCCGAGGGCGGCGCTGGTCAAAACCGGTGCCGGCATTTTGTCGATCGCCCTGGCATCGTCGGGAAAGCCGGCACGGTCGGGCCAGCCGGCGATGTGGTGCTCGGCATCCGGCACGATGCGGGCGTCGTCGGCGCGGAATTGCAAGATCGCATGTTCGGCCAGCGCGCGGCTGATCGGATCCTGCGGCGCCGCCGCCGCTCGACGGGCGGTTGCTTGCTTCAGTTCTGCCACAACCTGCTCGGCGCGCATGCGCGCGGCCTCGCCCGTCGCCTCGGCCAGGAAACCGGCCAACTGCGGATGGGGGCTCGTGTGCAAATAGGTTTGCCAGCGCGAAAGAGCCTGTTCGTCGAGTCCGGCGGCCCGGGCAATGTCGGCAGTCGTGGGCGCGACTTCGGCCGGCGGATGGTCAAGCTGCCAGGCCGCGACCAGGTAGCCTGCGGTGTCGTGCAAGACGGCCGCCTCAATGCAGGACTGATATTCGCGGTTCGAGGTTTCGGCCACCTCGACCGTCAACTTGTCGAGCCGCTGTTTGTTCTGGGCTGCTTGGGCTTCGCGCCGGGCGATCTCGCCCGCGGCGACGAGCGGCACCTTGACGATCGGCGTGTTCCCCTTCACCGGCCCGGGAATGAGCCGCGTGCTGAAGAAGATGCCGGCCAGGGAGTAGTAGTCGCGGGTCGAAATCGGGTCGAACTTGTGATCGTGGCAACGGGCGCAGGCCAGCGTGAGCCCCAGGATCGCCCGGCCCAGAACGTCGATCTCGTCGTTCACGTAGTCGGCGATCATCTGCTCCTTGTCGACGTCGCCGGGCACGAAGTCGGCAATCGCCAGCAGGCCGGTCGCGGTCAGCGCATCGGCGTCGATCTCGTCGGGCGAAGCCGGCTGCAGCAGATCGCCGGCCAGCTGGCGGGTGAGAAACTGGTCGTAAGGCAGATCCCGGTTCAAGGCCGCCACGACCCAGTCGCGATAGCGCCACGCTTCGCGAAAATCGCTTTCGGCGGGCAATTGGATCGTGTCGCGGGCATCGGCATAACGCACCACGTCGAGCCAATGCCGGCCCCAACGCTCGCCATATTGCGGCGAGGCGAGCAGCCGCTCGATCACCCGGGCAAATGCGTCGGGCGACTCGTCGGCCAGAAAGGCGTCGAGCTCGGCCGGCGTTGGCGGCAGCCCGATCAAGTCGAACGTGGCTCGGCGGAGCAGAGTCGTTCGATCGGCCCGCGCCGCAGGGGTTAGTCCGGCTGCTTCGAGCCCGGCGAGCACGAAGCGGTCGATGTCTCCCTGCGGCCAATCCTGGTGCACGACTGCCGGCACGGCGACGGACTGCACCGGCTGAAACGCCCAGAACTGCCGCTGCTCGCTCGTGATTTCGAATGGCGCGGCGGGATGGCTGGCGGTCTCGTCGCTGTTGGGGGAAAAGGGAAACCCCAGCTCGGCCCATTTGCGCAAGGCCGCGATCTGGGTGTCTTTCAGCTTGCCCTTGGGCGGCATCTGCGGATCGCCCGCGTACTCGACGGCTGCCACCAGCCGGCTCTCGCCAGGCTTGCCCGGCACGCCGGCCGGGCCGCTGTCGCCGCCAGCCAGCAGGGCGCGGCGCGAGGTGAGCTGAAGTCCTCCTTTGCTCTCGCTGCCGCCGTGGCACTTGTAGCAGTTGTCAACCAGCAGCGGCCGAATCTGATTCTCGAAAAATTCGAGCGCCTCGGCCGCGGGCGGCTGATCGGTGCCGGCCGGTTCGTCCGCCGCGCGTGCGGCCGAAGGCAGCAGGCAGCTGGCCAAAGCCATCGCCAGGGGCAGCCCTCGTGCGGCTCGCGGCGCCGGTGCTTGCCGGGCAGACGCTCGGCAGGCAGACGCTTGAGGGGCAGGCGAGCGGCAGGCAGACGCTCGAGGGGCAGGCGCTCGAGGGACGAGAAACGCGGACGGCGTGGCGGCCCGGCGGTCCATAGAGTGGCGTCAATCGGGGGCATTTTGGGTGCGGCTGCCCGATTATTGTAACCCACCCGGCGCGCCGCCGGGAGCCGCGGCAAGGGGGCCCTGGCAGGCGGTAAAACGCGGCCAATGCCCTTTGCCGGCGTGAATACTGACTACTTGCCGCGAAACGCCTCGGGCGGCACCAGTCCGCGGAGCAGTTGGCGGAACGTGGGCGGGTCTTTGCCGAGCAAAGCCAGGATGCCGGTGATCGTGATTCGACCTACAGGTTCCAGCGTGGTGGCGGTGCCCAGCGCCAGGACTTCCAGCGTCGGTTAAATCTGGGCGGCCCCGCCGTCGACGAACAACTCAGTCCCGGTCACGTAGCTGCTATCGTCGGACGCGAGGAATACGACGGCCCGGGCAATCTCGTCCGGCGTCCCCGACCGGCCGAGTGGCGTTTTCAGGGCCGCCTGGGCCTCAAATTCTCGGATCTGTTCATCGTTCATCCCCAATTCGTTCTTGTAGGCGGGGGTGACGACCGTCCCGGGGCTGACCACGTTCACGCGGATATTTTTTCCTTTCAGGTCCACCGCCCAGGTGCGAGCGAAGGAGCGCAGCGCGGCCTTCGTCGCCGCGTAGACGCTGAACCCCGGCAACCCTTTGATCGTGACCATTGAGCCATTGAGCACAATTGTGCCGCCAGCGGTCATAAGAGGCAGCGCCTTCTGCACCGTGAAGAGCGTCCCCTTCACATTGATGCCGAAGTACTTATCGAAGTGCGCTTCACTAATTTCACCGAGCGGTGCAAACGCGCCGCCACCCGCATTGGCGAAGAGGATGTCGAGCCTCCCGTATCGCTCGCGGATTGTGTTGTAGAGGCGGTCGAGATCGTCGAGATTCGACACGTCGCCCTGCACGCCCAGGGCGCCACTGCCGAGTTCTGTGGCCGCCAAATCAAGTTCTGCCTGGCGTCGGCCCGTCAGTACAACCTGCGCCCCTTCCCGGACGAATTGCCTGGCAGTGGCCAGACCCAGGCCGGAACTTCCGCCGGTGACCAGGGCAATTTTGCCCGCAAGTTTCGTGGCCATGTTCCGTCCTCCGATGCATCAGGTCCGCGGGAAAGAGATTGCCGGCTTAGCGCATGGCTTTCACGGCGTCGTCGGTGGTCAGGACTGCATTTGCCAGGAAGCCATAGTTGATGACCGCCGCCTGGTACCCGTCGCCGATCGTCGGGTGCCGGGGACCGGCCGTGGCGTCCTTGACGACGGCGACCTCGAAGCCCCGTTCCAGTAGTTCGCGCAAGTGGCTCTCGACACAGAGGTTCGCCAACATCCCGGCCAGAATGACGTTGTTAATTCGGCGCTTACGGAGTTGCAAGACGAGGTCGTTGGTTTGCGGCCCCCACACTTTATGCGGGCTGACCACAACGGTCTTTCCGTCTTCGATGAACGGCTTGTAGCGTTCGAGCCAGTCCGCGCCCGAGCCGGCGAACCCCTCGCGGCCGAGCGGATCGGGCCGAAAAAACTCCTTGCTGTCCAGCATCGAGTGTTCGACCATGCCGCCGAACTGCCACGCCTGGTCGTGCGGATAAAGGTAGTGCGGCGAGATGAACACGCCGAAGTTTTGCTGCTTCGCCGACTCGAACAGGCGGGCGAGGTTTTCGACCGTGTTGTTTTCGCGGACGCTTGCGCCGACCAGGTCCCAGGAAACGCCGCGCTCACTCAGGACATCGTTTTGCGGGTCGATGACAACCAGCGCCGTGTCGGTGCTGCTGAACTGCATGATCAAGTTCCTCGTCGGGTTGAAGCGATGGGCGAAGAATTCCGGGTCAGGCGTGCGACTTCCGCTTCCAGATCGGCGATGCGCTGTTGCAGTTGGTCGATTACCGGCGCGATCTGTCGCTGCGAAAACCGCTCGTGGATGTGTTGCGGGCAGTTCACGTCCCAGGCTTCGATCGTGAACAGAATCGCCCGCTCGACTTTGCCTGGATATGCGGGATCGCGGAGTTTTTCGAGCAGCGTGGGATCGTTCTCGACGACGCGCGCCGTGCCCCAGAGCTTGATCCGGCGGCGGTTGGCGTAATCCATCAGGAAAACGAAGGCCTGGTTGTTTTCGGACAGATTGCCGAGCGTGATGTACTGCCGGTTGCCGCCGAAGTCGGCGAAGCCTAGCGTGTGCTCGTCGAGCACCTTAAGGAACCCGGGAGGACCGCCGCGATACTGGATGTAGGGCTGGCCTGCGGCGTTTGCCGTGCCAAGATAGAACATGTCCAGGTCGGCCAGGAACTCGGCCAGTTCCGGGGTGGCCGTCGTTTGAAATCCGCCGCTGCGTTCCAGGCGAGCATAGTTCTTCCGCGAACCCTTTTGCTCCTGAATCGTTTTCACCGCCGGCGTAAAGGCGACGTCACTCGCATACTCCCGACGGCTGGCCTGTGTGATTGCGGACATCGCTGGCTCCTTTCGCGGCGGATCATCGGGGAGAGGGCGCCCCAGCCCAGGCCGGGGCACCCTGGACTCAGACTTACTTCTTCGTCACGTGCTTGCCGAGGAAGTCCCGCATCCGTTGGGCGATCTCGTCGCCGTTCGATTCCAGGGCGAAGTGGCCGGCATCGAGCAGGTGGAACTCCAGCGTCTTGAGATCTCGCTTGTAGGGCTCAGCACCGTCGGCCGGAAAAATCTTGTCGTTCTTGCCCCAGACGATCAGCATCGGCGGCTGATGCTTGCGGAAGTATTCCTGCCACTGCGGATAGAGCGGCGGGTTGCTGCCGTAGCTGAGGAACAGGTCGAGCTGAATCTCGTCGTTTCCCGGGCGATCGAGCAGGAACTGATCGTGAGCCGCCCCGTCGGGGCTGACGAGCTCCGGGTTTTTCACTCCATGCGTGTACTGCCATTTCGTCGCGTCGTAGCTGACCAGATTGCGAATCGCGTCGCGCTTCTCCTTGCTGTTCGGCTCCTTCCAGTAGGCCTTGATCGGCTTCCAAAAATCGTTGTCGAGCCCTTCGTCGTACGCGTTGCCGTTCTGCACCACGATGGCGGTGATCCGCTCGGGATGCGCCGAGGCCAGGCGGTAGCCCACCGGGGCGCCATAGTCCTGCACGTACAGAGCGTATTTCGTCAGTCCGACTTTATCAGTGAACTCGTCGATCACCTTCGCCAGGTTGTCGAAAGTATAGGCAAACTTGTCGTGCGGAGGCATCGAGCTGTGCCCATAACCGGGATAGTCCGGAGCGATCACGCGGTACTTGTCGCCGAGCGCCGGAATCAGGTTTCGGAACATCTGCGAGCTGGTCGGAAAGCCGTGCAACAGCAGGATCGCCGGGGCGTCAGCCGGGCCCGCTTCGCGATAAAAGATGTCGAGGTCGCCGACCTTGACGGTCTTGTGAAACACCTTGACTGGCTGCTGTGCCCAGGCCGATCGCGCCGGGTGAGCGGCTAAAGCAGCGATCACCATCAGTCCCAAAGTCGGATAACGGTTCGTCGCACGGATCATCTCACGTCTCCTGCAAAAAGAGGGCGGCGAAAATGGGGTCGAGCGTTAGCGAAGGTCGGGGATGCCCGTGTGGTCTTCCGGCCGCGCGCCGGGTGCCGGCCAGAAAAACTTGCGATCGTTTTCGGGAATTGCCAGGTCGTTGATGCTGGCTTCCCGGTGGCGCATCAAGCCGTTCTCGTCAAACTCCCAGACCTCGTTGCCGTAGCTGCGATGCCACTGGCCCGCGGAGTCGTGCCATTCAAATTGAATGCGCACTGCGATGCGGTTATCGGTAAAACCCCACAGGTCTTTGACGAGCCGGTAATCGAGCTCACGCTCCCACTTCCGCGCGAGAAATCTGCGAATGGCCTCGCGGCCCGTGATAAACTCGTTGCGGTTGCGCCACACCAGGTCTTCGCTGTAGGCCAAGACAACGCGCTTAGGGTCGCGGGAGTTCCAGGCATCTTCGGCCAGCCTGACTTTTCGCAGCGCCGTGACAAGTGTGAATGGCGGAACGATCACGGTCTGGGATTGGGAGAGGGTATTCGCGGTCATTTTACATACCTATTGTGAAGTTCCGATGAGTTCTTGCGGGCCTGATTACACGCTCCATGGGCCGGGTGCCGCAGGCGGTGCCAGCGACTACTGCAATTCGCCCTTGGCTCTCCGTAGATACGCTTTGGCCGAGTCAGCCATCGTGACCAGCGCCGCGCCAGCCATGATGGCGTCCTTCACAACCAACCGTCCGGCGCCCGACAAGAGCGGGAAACCATGCTCCGGACTGCCCAAGGCTGGCACCCAGCATTCAGGTGTCGTGACCAGGAACGACAACGTGACCAGCGACATCCCGAAGACTAGAAAGCTGCCGATTGCCGACACCTGCGGCAGCCAGGGATGCACCGCGATCATCGCGCCCAAGGCGACAATCACGGAACCAAGGCCCCAGGCGAACTCGTAAGTTCCGTTGAACTCGTGCCACTCGCGGTTGGCGGGCACCAGCTCGCCTTCGCGATTCATGTGGTGCCGATACTCCCCGGCGGGCTCCCGATACAGGAAACTCATTAAGGGGCTGTTGGCCACGAACGGGACAATGCCTTCGTCTTCGTAACGGAACGCCTTCAGGCTTCCGATCCACACCAGGACCACCACCAACCCGATCCGAGTCACGACGACGCCGGCGCGGTCGAAACGCGCGGCCAGTTCAAACAGAGCGTTGATTCGATTCATGGGTTTATCCCTTTGCATTCCCGTAAGAGCCGGATGTCACATCGAGCTTCCATTCGATGGAGACCTACAATCCACTTTGCGTGCCAAAAGACGATGGATGGCGCAACTCGTGTTCTAATAAGAACTTATGTATGGATGTCGAAGCCTGGGCAATGTCGCGAGAATTCGTGATTTCACGAATTCTCGCGACGTCGACACGAAATATCGTAAAGTGGCCCCCATGAGTGCTGCATCCGAGCCGCTGCTGATGGACCCCAAGCGATTGTTGCTGGACCTCGCCCGACAGCGGTCCGTGCCCGACCTGCTGGAATTGATCGTGACTCGCCTCAGCCAGACCGGAGCAATCGCTTTGGTCCGCATCTGGCTGGCTCGGCCGACTTCGAGCTGTGCCGATTGTCCGAATATCGATGTCTGCCGAATTCAAACGCAGTGTCTTCAGCTCGTGGCCAGCGGGGGCCGGTCGGGCGTGTCGCCGGGTGTGGAATGGACCAGCACGGAAGGATCCTTCCGGCGGATGCCCTGGGGAGCACGAAAAGTCGGACGGATCGCGCTCAGTGGGCAACCGCTCGAGGAGCCGGAGCTCGGCGAGCCGCTGCCCGACTGGGTCGCCCGGCCCGACTGGATTCGTGCGGAGCGGATTCGCGGCTTTGCCGGCCAGCCGATGATTCACCAGGGAGAGGTGCTTGGCGTGCTGGCCGTGTTCGCTCGACAGCCCATTGCCGACGAAGACCTGGGCTGGCTGCGCATGATTGCCGACCACGCCGCCGCCGCCATCGCGACAGGGCGGGCATTCGCCGAGATCGAGGCCCTGCGAAAACGATTGGAGCTGGAGAACGAATACCTGCGTGAGGAAGTCGTCGGGGCCGCGGCATTTGGCGAACTGATCGGCCACAGCGCCGCGCTGGAAGCCGTCACCAGGCAGATCGAACTGGTGGCGCCCACGGATTCGGCAGTCCTGATCCTGGGCGAAAGCGGGACGGGCAAGGAGCTCGTCGCCCGCGAAATTCACCGTCGCAGCAAGCGGTCAGATCGCGCGCTCATCAAAGTCAACTGTGCGGCCGTCCCGCGAGAGTTGTATGAGAGCGAGTTCTTCGGCCATGCCAAGGGAGCATTCACCGGCGCGCTGCGGGATCGAGTCGGACGATTCGAACTGGCGGAAGGCGGAACGCTCTTCCTCGATGAAGTCGGTGAGATTCCTCTGGAACTCCAGGCGAAGCTGCTGCGCGTCCTCCAGGAGGGGGAGTTGGAACGGGTCGGGGAAGAGCGGACCAGGCGAGTCAACGTGCGGCTGGTGGCCGCGACGAACCGAGACCTCCGGGCCGAAGCGGAAGCAGGCCGATTCCGCCAGGATCTGTACTACCGGCTGAGCGTGTTTCCGGTAGAAGTTCCACCTTTGCGGAAGCGGAAGGAAGACATCCCGATCTTGGCCGAGCACTTCCTCGGAGACTCATCGCGGAAAGTCGGCCGACCGACGCCGCCCCTCACTCTGGCAGCAGTGCAGCGTCTGCAGCAATACGACTGGCCAGGGAACGTACGGGAGCTCCAGCATGTCATCGAGCGGGCCGTCATCACCTCGACGAAGGGCCGACTGAACATCGAACTCCCCTCCCAGGCCAAGGCCTCGAGCGTGACCGAGACATCCGCCACCACCGAACCAGCCCTGCGAACCGATGCCCAGATTCGACAAATCGAAGCCGACAACATCCGGGCCGCGCTCAAGGCGGCAAACGGCAAAGTCTCTGGCTCCGGGGGTGCGGCCCAACTCCTGGGCCTCAAACCGACCACACTCACGTCGCGAATCAAGGCCTTAGGAATCACCCTACCGACCCGGCATTGGCCAGACGCGACTTAAATGCCGGGAATGGCTGTTTCCAAGCGCGGATCAAGCGCTTTGGCTCGCATGCTGTGTGACTCGGAAATAGATGTGTGACTGGGATATAGAAGTCAATCGGACACCCGAACCACCAGAAACGACAGAACCTCTGGCCACAATAAAAGTTGTAACCAGAGGTTCGGGTTCGTATCGAGACCAGACCTGGTCAAACTCCCCGAGGCGGCCTCAACTCGATTACGGGATTTGTCGACAGAGGCAGCATACGCATCAATAGGTTACGTCGATCTCCTGTCATCTCGATTTGCCCCTATGGAACCCATTTCGAGACAGAAACGAGCTCCAAGCGAACCGCGAAGCCGCGTCCCGGTCCGCTCCATGTCGCCCGATATTATCAGTCGCTTCTCGATTCCGGCAAGTTCGAGAACCAGGCAGCTTTGGCCCGGTTCCTTGGCGTCAGCAGCGCCAGGGTGACACAAGTGCTGCAACGATTGAAGAACTCCTGACTATCAGCGAATTCTCGTGGATACTACGGCGATTCCCGATGCCGTTTCACGGAAGACAGGGGTAATCCGTGTATCCTCTGGCGTCTCCTCCGTAGAATGTTTGCTGATCCGGTTCGTTCAATTGGGCTCCCAGCTGCAGCCGCCTTGGTAGATCGGGATTGGCAATGAAATGGCGCCCAAAGGCGATTGCGTCGGCCCGGCCGCTTCTCACCGCTTCTTCGCCGGAGGGTCCGTCGAAACCGCCATTGGCCACGTAGACACTGTGCCAGCTGTGTCGCATCCGGGCGAACAGCGAAGCGAATTCCGGCGACGGCGGTGCATCGCCCGGCGACGCTTCCACCACGTGCAGGTATCCCAAACTCAAGGCCGACATCGCCGCGACTGCCGCCATGAAAGTGCTCTCGGGGTCCTTGTCGCTCATGTCGTTGAAGGTCCCGCGAGGGGACAGCCGCACTCCGATGCGCGAAGGTGTCCAAACCTCGGAAACAGCCTGCGTGACTTCAGACAAAAACCTGATTCTGTTTGCTACTGATCCGCCATATTCGTCGGTCCGTTGATTAGTTCCTGACTGTAGAAATTGGTCGATCAAGTAACCGTTCGCCGCATGAATCTCGACCCCATCGAATCCGGCTTCCTTGGCATTACTGGCGGCTGCTCGGTATTCGGCTAAGGTTTCTTTGATTCCGCTGGCTGTCAAGGCGACCGGCTCCGAAACCTCTGCCCGACCTGTGGCAATAAACGTCTGGGCATTGGCTCGGATTGCAGATGGAGCAACAGGCTGCGCGTTGTTTGGCAACAAGGTCGAATGAGAGATTCGGCCGACATGCCACAACTGTAGGAAGATTCGTCCGTTGTGCCCATGCACGGCCTCTACGATTTTTCGCCATGCGTGGAGCTGCTGAGGCGAATAAATGCCCGGCGTATTAACGTACCCCGTTCCCATTGGGGAAATCTGAGTCGCCTCCGTAATGATGAGGCCTGCTGATGCACGCTGCGAGTAGTATGTTGCCGCGAGTTCGCTATGCACGCCATCTGGATTGGCGCGGTTCCGCGTCGTCGGTGCCATGAAGACACGATTTGGCAGGGTCATAGGCCCGAGTTGGACTGATTCGAAAAGGCTCTTCATTTTTTTTGCCTGTTTTTTATCGACGTGGCGGGCTGTTGGTGATATGCCGGCGGTGAAGAACTCACATCAGGTTCGACACGCATCCTCAGCACTCTGACCGAATTTGGTTGAGTTCGAACTCTGTTATTGAGTCGGCATGTCGCTAGCTTTCTCTGCTCGCCACACCTTCCAAACAACAAAAGCAGTGAGCAATCCGAGAAGGAGAACGACAATGGGAATTACGGGTGGCTTGATACCCAATGGAAGAACGCTGGCAGGCACCTGAGGCTGCAGGTGGACGTAGATTGCCACTCCCATCTGAACAACGAGCATCGAACACGCGATCAGGAGCAGTTGGCATCTGCTTTTTACGGTCAAAGATCTGGGAAGCCATGGCAGTAAGAACAGGCACCCGGTGACCATTTCCCCCAGCTTGCCCGCGAGAATCGACTCGTGGGGTAGGTGACTCTGTTGAATCTGGATATCAAACCATCCACTGAAGGGCTGGAAGAATTTCAGGAATCCGAACGCGAAAATCAGAATTCCCAGGAACAGCGATAAGGCCATGCGTAGGCGACGAGGCATTCTCTTTCTCCACGTTTAAAATTCTTCGACGTCCCAGCGGTCCATCTTTCGGAACTGGCGCTGGTCCAGGCTGGTATGGAAAAGGAGACAGACACGTCTCTCTCTCTGGCGAAGCAACATAGACAGACGTGTCTGCCTCTGTCAACATGGGTGCGATGAAAAACCAAGAGAAAGCCGATCCGCGGGAACGAATTCTGGAGGTTGCCGAGCGCCTCTTCTACTCAGAGGGGGTCCGCGCGACCGGCACCGAGAAGATCATGTCCAACTCCAAGGTCGCAAAGGCGACCTTCTATCGGCATTTCAAAAGCAAGGATGCGCTCGTGCTCGCCTACCTCGACAGAAGCGCTCAAGCGTTTTGGGACTATCTCTTGATCCCTACCCCTCCGGAAGATGTGCATGAGGCTCTGATCAAAATCGACCGGCTAGCGAACCGGCCCGAAGTCACCGGCTGTCCCTTCCTCTTGATAGCCGCGGAGTACCCCGACCTTACTCATCCTTTCCATCGTCGCGCGATTGAGCAAAAAGGCAAACTGCTTGCCTATCTCATCGACCTGTTAAATTCCTTCGCAATTGATCGAACGGTGGCGGCAACGAAGCTACTTACCCTCATTGATGGTGCGCTCTCCTTGCGAACGGTCTACGGAACTTCGATGGAGATTCCGCTTCTCTCGTCCGCCGAGGCACTACTCAAGAGCTTTGAGTGAAGGCGCTCCGACGCACCAGTTCCACAGCATCCTCGACGGCGATTTCGCCCCCTTCGATCACAAAGCAGTTAAGCGCAAGCTTGCCACTCGGTATGTGGCCGAACTCCATCATGATCGAACACCGGATGTTTTCGAACCCTAGTGGCCGCGATGACGGTTAGTGAAATAAGCGTACCGGCGAATTCGTGTTGGCATCCGTCATGAACTCGAACGACGCATGATTTCCTAAATGAAGAACCGCCACAGCGTAAAACTTGGAATGGTTCGCATGGGTGTACCTCTCTGTTCCTGAATCCGAACAGACACACGAACCAGACGAAACGACAGAAGCCTTGACTGCGAAAATAGTTGCAGCCAAGGCTTCGTAATCGAGTTGAGACCAGACTTGGTCAAGCTCCCCCGCAAGGACTCGAACCTTGGACAAGCGGATTAACAGTCCGCTGCTCTACCAACTGAGCTACAGGGGAACGAAGATCTCTAGGCTAGCCAAGTCCCCGGAAATTGACAATAGCCGGGCGCAGCCGGGCTGCGCCGGCGGCCGATTCCGCGGCGATTGCGGCTATTTTGTCCAGCGGAGATTGGCGACGGCCGCCGCAGCGGCGGCCCGGGCGGCCGACACTGCGGAGACCTGTGCTCGCCGACGCTAGGCCGCGATCCGCAGCTCCAGCGTTTCGCCGGTCACGCCGCAGATGAATTCCTCGAAAATCCGCAGATCGAGGGCCGAAGCCGAATCGGCCTCGGGATGGAATTGCGTGCCGAAAGCAAACCACTTGGTCGTGCTCTCGATCGCTTCGATCACCCCGTCCGGACAACGAGCCGTTACCCGGAAGCCGGGCGCCACTTCGTCGACGGCCATGTGATGCAGGCTGTTGACGCGGATTTCGCCGTCGCCGTAGACGCGTTCCATCAGCGAGCCGGCCACCACTTCCAATCCGTGGCGATGGGCGGCGTCGAGCGGATCCTTGTGCGGCAGCGCCTTGGGCAGGTCTTCGGGGATGTGCAAGAGCAGGTTGCCGCCTTGATTGATGTTCAGCAATTGCATGCCCACGCCGATGCCGAAGTAGGGCAGCTTGCGCTTGGCGACCATTTGCATGACCATGCGGTCGAATTCTTCACGGCGGTTTTCCAGGGGCCGAACGCTGGGATGCAGCATGAAGCCGTCGCGGCGCGGGTCGAGATCGGCCCCGCCGATCATCAGCATGCCGTCGAGCATGTCGAGCAGGCGGGCCAGATCGGTTTCGTCGGCCACGGGCGGCAAAATCAGCGGGATCCCTCCCGCCTTGACGATGGCGTCGTAGTAGCCTGCGGATACGTAGCTGAAGGCCGGTGCGTCCTTCTTGGCGGCGCGGAAATCGGCATTCAGTCCAACCAGCGGCTTCGAACGCTTCATGATTCTCCCCTTTCGCGACACATCCTGTGTCTTCAAAGAAAACGAGCGGTCATACGAGAGGCACTGCGAAGGCAATCGTCCGGTGCGGCGGGGTCGCCGAGATTTCCGGCAGCGCTCTCGCAGCTCGTTCCCCGCGGGAACGAAGGCGGCGATGGTTTCGTCGAGCGACCGGCAAAGCCGAGAGGGGCGAAGAGGCGTGTGGCCCAGCATCGTCCCTGATGCCGATTGCACAACTTGAGGCTGCCGGCTACTCGACCCATCCTGGGTTCGACGCCGGAGCGTTTGCGGTTCAAGGGCCTCCACGATCTGGTGTGGCGAGTGCTTTCAGCGAAAGCACGCACAACACACGCGAATCAACCAAGCAGGTGCGAGTGTATTGACCGCGCCGCGGCTGACAAGCGGCGGACACCATTTTGACGGGGCGCCGAATCGCTAGCACAAGGTATTGGGGCCAAAGGTGTTGCGCGGGCTGGCGTGCCAGCACGCGAATTCAGCCCCCGCGCGGCGCGGCGGAGCGCCTCGAAAGAGCGGCAAAACACCCGCCGCCGGCTACGCGCGGCGCTGCCGCCCGCGGGCCGCGCTGCCGGGGCGGCTTTACCAAATCGACCCCGTCCCCTAGGCTATTAGCGGTTGCCGCGCAACGACTTGCAGCAGGGCCGGCTCCTGCCCGCGCCGAGGCTTTTTTGCTCGCCCGCGTCCGGCGATTCGGCGTTTGCGCTTCTCCCAGGCCGGTGGTCCGACATGCGGTACGAACAGGTCGCGCTCGAAAGCTTTGGCTATACGCTGCCCGACGAGGTCGTTTCGTCGGACGAAATCGAGGCGCGGCTGGAGCCGCTCTACCGGCGGCTGCGTTTGCCGGCCGGCCGGCTGGAGCTGATGACGGGCATTCGCGAGCGTCGTTTCTGGCCGCCGGGCACGTTGCCGGGAGATCCCAGCATCGCGAGCGGCGAGAAGGCCCTGGCCGCGTCCGGCATCGACCGAAGGCACATCGGCGCCCTGGTGCACGCCTCGGTCTGCCGCGACCACTTGGAGCCGGCCACGGCCTGCCGCGTGCATCACGCCTTGGGCCTGCCTCAAACTTGCCAGGTGTTCGACGTATCGAACGCCTGCCTCGGCCTGCTCAACGGGATGCTCTTGGTCGCCAACATGATCGAGCTGGGCCAGATCCGCGCCGGACTGGTCGTGGGCACGGAAGGGAGCCGGCAGATCGTCGAAACCACGATCGCTTGGCTCAATCGCGACGAATCGCTGAAGCGCGAGGACGTGAAGCTGGCCGTTGCCAGCCTGACGCTTGGCTCGGCCAGTTGCGCCGTGCTGCTGGTCGACCGGCGGCTCAGCCGCACCGACAATCGGCTGCTGGCGGCCACCGCCCGGGCGCACACCGAGTTCCACACCCTTTGCCACAGCGGGCGCGACGAAGCCGCGGCCGATGGCATGCAGCCCTTGATGCAAACCGATTCCGAGCGACTGCTGGTCGAGGGCATCGCCACCGGAGCTGCCACGTTCGTCGATTTTCTGGCCGCCGCCGGCTGGCAGAGGGACGAGATCGACAAGACCTTCTGTCACCAGGTCGGCTCGGCGCACCGCAAGCTGATGTTCACCTCGCTCGAACTGGACCCGAAGATCGACTTTCCCACGGTCGAGTACCTGGGCAATACCGGGGCGGTGGCCCTGCCGGTGGCGTTTGCCCTTGCGGTCGAGCAGGGCCGGCTGGCGGCCGGCGACCGGGTGGCGATGCTGGGAATCGGCTCCGGCATCAACTCCTTGATGATCGGCGTCGAGTGGCAGGCCGTCCGGCAAAGTCAGGTGCCCAGCCCGAAATTCCGGGCTCACAATCCCAAGTCGAAAGTCTGAAAATCGGCCCTGGCCTTGGCGGATTCCTCGCTTTTGGCCGGCTCCCAGGACTTGCGGCCGAAAAATCCTGCCCGCGGGCTGCCCGCGCGCGACGGTTTTGCTGGCCGGCGTGTATCCCTAATACTTGAGCTTGCCGGGCGCTTGAAAAGTCGAGGTTGCTGCCTTGTTGCGATTGTAGGAGGCGACTCCGTTCGCCGATTCCCCCGAGGCGGCGCCGCCAGTCGGCGAACGGAGTCGCCTCCTACACCCGATGGCACAGACCCCCGGCTGGAAAATGCCGGGCGCTTTGAGATTGACCGGCGCTACCGCATACTTGACCTTTGAGCCGTGGGAACCGGGCGTGCTTAGCGGCGTTCCGCAGCTTCCGGAAACCACCAGAAAGCCCTTATGAGCAAAAATCACTCTTCGCGGCTGCTATACACCGGCCTGCTAGCGATCGTGGGCCTGGCCCTGCTGCCGGCTCCGGGCCGCACCGACGACGCGGCCGGCGCGCCCCCTGCGGCCGCGGGCGACGATGTGTTCGGGCTGACCCGAATTCACAAATTCCATCTCGAGCTGTCGGCCGACGAGTGGGCTGCCATGCAGGCGGTCGCCGGGCGCGGCCCGATGGGTGGCGGACAGGGGCGCGGCCCGCAAGGCCCGGGATCCCCAGCCGGTCCGCCGCGCGATGCGGCACCGCGCGAAGGCGGGCCCCGTGAGGATGCACCGCGTGAAGTCGGGCCACGCGACGCTGCGCAGCGTGAAGTCGGGCCACGCGAAGGCGGGCCGTCGGGTCCGCGGGTGGAAGAAGAGCGGCGCCGCGATCCTGCACCGCCGCGCGATGCATCGGCGCCGCGCGATGCAGCCGCGCCGCGCCGCACCGATGTCCACCGCAGCGCAGGCTTCGGCACCGAGTTTCCCTGGGCGCACGGCAAGCTGGAAGCCTTTGGGCAAACGTTCGACGACATCGGCGTGCGCTACAAGGGCAATGCCAGCTATATGGGCAGCGCGGGCCGGTTGAAGCGGAATCTGAAGCTCGACCTGGATCACTATCGCGCGGACGGTCAGTTTCGCGGCATGAAAGCCCTGAATCTCAACGCCGGCGCCGCCGATCCCACGCGGCTCCGCGAAGCGCTGGCATTCGACGCGTTCCGCGCGGCGGGCGTGCCGGCGCCACGCACGGCCTTCGTCGAGCTCACGCTCTCGGTTCCCGGCAAGTACGATCACGAGCTGGTCGGCATGTACACGCTGATCGAGCAGGTCGACCGCGCCTTTCTCAAGGATCGCTTCGAGGATTCCAACGGGCTGCTCATGAAGCCCGAGCGGATGCGCGACTTCAGCTACCTGGGCGACGACTGGGACCGCTACGCCAGCCAGTACCAGCCCAAGCACAAGCCCAGCAAGCAGCAAGCCCGGCGGATGATCGAGTTCGTGCGCTTGCTCGACAGCGCCGACAAGGAGGCGTTTGCAGCGGGGATTGCCGACTATCTCGACGTGGACGAGTTTCTCCGCTTTCTGGCCACCAGCGCCTGGTTGTCGAACATGGACAGCATGTTCGCCATTGGGCACAACTTCTACATGTATCTCGACCCGCGGTCGGGCAAGGTGAACTTCCTGCCCTGGGACCTGGATCTGTCGTTCGCCGGTTTCCCGATGATGGGCTCGCCCGATGACTTGATGAACCTGAGCCTGAAGCATCCCCATGCCGGCAACAACAAACTGATCGATCGGGTGCTCGGCGTGCCCGAATTCAGCCGCCGCTACGACGCGCTGCTGGCCGAACTCGTGGCCGGGCCCTTTGCCAAGGAGCGCCTGTTGGGCCAGATCGCGGCATTGGAAAGCGCGACGGCCGAGCCCCGTGCCCGCGAGCAAGCGGCCGTCGATGCCCGCAACGAAGGGCGCCGCAGCGGGCCGTTCGGCGGCGCCGGCTTCGGCCGCACGCCGGCACTCACGGCTTTTGTCGAAAAGCGGAGCGAATTGGTTGCGGCCCAGCTCGCCGGCACGAGCCCGGGCTACACGCCGCGGGGCGGGTTCGGGCCGGGCGGTCGCGGCGGACCGGGCCGTTTCGGGCCGGGCAACTTCCTGGCCCGGCCGCTGCTCGAAGCGCTCGATACGAACAAAGACGGCAAGCTCGACAAAGAAGAGCTCGTGGCCGGCGCGACCAAGCTGTTTCAAAGCGCCGACGCCGAAGGGCGCGGCAAGCTCGACCAGGCGCAGATCGCCGCGGCACTGGCCGATTTGATCCCGGGTCCGCCCGGCTTCGGCCCGGCTCCTGTGTTGCCGGGAGGCGCCGGTGGAAATCGGCCGGCGGCAGATCGGCCGGCGGCAGAACGGCCTGCCGATGGCGAGCGGCCGCCCGTGGAGCGGCCCTCCGGAGAACGTCCTGCAGACCAGCCGTTTCCTGGCGGCGAGGCCCGGCGCGTCGAGGGCGGTCCGCCGGAAGGGGCGCGTTTCTTTTCGCCCGCCACGATGATCGCCGCGGCGATCTTGAAGCGGGGAGATGCCGATCATGACGACCGGCTCACGCTCGAAGAGGCCGTTTCGGCGGCCGAAGGCCTGTTCGCCGAGGCCGACACCGACAAGAAGACCGAGCTCGACGAGGCTAAACTGGCAGTCGCCGTGAACGGCATGTTTCCTGCCCCGCCCGGATTCGGCCGGCCCGGTTTCGGGCCCCCGGGTTTCGGACCGCCAGGGGGTGGCCCGCCGGGCGATGGGCCCCCAGGCGCCGGCAGACCAGACGGTGGACGACCAGACGCCGGGCGACCGGGTGCCGACGGACCGCCAAGCGCGCGGCGCGGCTTCGGGCCGCCAGGCGCTCGGCCGCCCGCCGACGAGCAGGAAGTCCCCGCCCGGCAAACCGAGGGACCGTGATCTTGAAACAACTCGACAGCACTGCCGAGCCGGCGATCGATGCGCCCGGCGCGGCGGCCGAGGCAAACGGGCTGCAGCGCGGCGGAATCGCGGCGGGGGCGGCAGCGGCAAACGGCCGGCGTAGCGCGGCCGACTTCGGCGCGCAGCCGGCACGCCCCGGCGACCACGAGCACAACGGTCATGCGGCCGAGGCCAATGGCCGGCCGGCCGCAAACCCGGCTGCCGCTGCCGACGGCTTGCCGCAGAGCGACGGGTTGCCACACGGCGACGGGTTGCCACACGGCGACGGTGCGCGCTCATTCGAATTGAAGTTTCTGGTCGACAGCCAGCGCGCCGCCGACGTCGAGGCTTGGGCTCGGCGGCACATGATCGGCGATCCGCATGGCGAAGCCGCGCTGGGGGGCGCGTATCGCACGCTGAGCTTGTATTTCGACACGCCCGAGCTGGACGTCTATCTGCGGTCGCGCTGGTATCGGCGGCGGAAGTTCCGCATTCGCCGTTACGCCACGGGCGCGGGACTGTTTCTGGAGCGCAAGACCCGGCGCGGCGATCGCGTGTCGAAGCGCCGCACCCCGGTGGCCGACGCCGAGCTGGCCCTGTTGGCCAAGGGCGAGCCGCAGCCCGAGTGGGCCGGGCATTGGTTCCTGCGCCGCTTGCTCAAGCGCCGGCTCAGCCCGGCTTGTCAGATCGTCTATCAGCGCACTGCGCTCGTGGGGCATAATCCCGCCGAGGCCTTGCGGCTGACGCTCGACCGCCACCTGGCGGGCTGCCTGGCCAGCGACTGGAGCTTGGAGCCCCAAACGCCGATCCCGCTGCTGGCCGACCAGGTGATCCTTGAGCTGAAGTTCCGCGCCGCGCTGCCGGCGCTGTTCAAGCAGATGATCGCGACGATGAACCTGACGCTGGCGAGCGTTTCGAAATATCGGCTCTGCCACGACGCCTGGACGTCGAGCGCTCGGGCGGCGGAGCGCGGCGATGCCTGATTGGCTGCAGGAATCGATCCAGCCCAATGCCGAGCTGACTCTGCGGCTGATTGCCTTGCGGCTGGTGATCGCCCTGGCGCTGGGCATCGTCATCTCGGGCGTCTATCGAATCACGCACGGCAAGACGGCCAACGATCCGGCGGCCCTGAGTGCGACGCTGGTGCTGCTGACGGTCATCATCGCCATGGTCACGCTGGCGATCGGCAATAGCGTCGCCCGGGCGTTCAGCCTGGTCGGTGCGCTGGCCATTGTCCGCTTCCGCACGGTGGTGGAAGACACGCGCGACACGGCGTTCGTGATTTTTGCCGTGGCGGTCGGCTTGGCCGTGGGAGCCGGGGCCACGCTGATTCCGCTGGTGGGCATTCCGGTCACGGCGCTGGCCGCGATTTTGTTTCGTCCATCGGCCCAGCGGCCGCCGACGGGCGTCGCCGGACAACTGCGCGTGCGCGTCACGCTGGGCTCAGCGCAGCCCGAGGCCTGGGAAAGCATTTTGCGCTCCCACCTCAGCCAGTCGCACCTGGTGAGCACGGCGACAGCCCGGCAGGGGACCGCGATCGACTTCATCTACCAGGCCAGCTTGCGCGAGCCTGACGCGATCGTCAGCCTGGTGGCCGAGCTGAATCGCTGCGAGGGAGTGCAGGAAGTCGAATTCCGGCAAGGGTGAAGCCGTGCTCGTGCATCCCAGCTCGCGGACCGCGCCAACCGATTTGAGACTGAGGGCGACGGTTCTTGGCAGGGGATACGGGGGATGCGGCAGGGGATACGGGGGATGACGAGGACCAAGGGCGTCGGCGCCGAGCAGATAAATGTTAGGGAGTGTTTCCTGTCCCTGTCGCCCTGCTCAGGTAGCGGGTGATTAGTGGGGTGGTCGGCTCGCGACGAATTGGAGCAGTGCGCCGGCCGGCGCGGCGAAAGCAAGTCCGATCGCAGCCCCCAATCCCAGGCGTCGAAATGGGGCAAAAAGGCCGGCTCCAATGAGCATCCCCGCGGCCAATAGGATCCAACTTGGCTTTGCCTGAACGAGTGATACGCACCACAGTCCAAAAGACGTCAGCGTGACACCGAAAATCAAGTCGCGGATTGAAAACTGCATTGGTTTCATGCCAGCCATCCTACCCGATCCGACCGGGACGGCTGAGGGGACGGCTAGCCTACGCCTCCTCTAGTCTCCAACCTCCACTCCCACACTCACGCTTCCGCCGGCTGCCGGTTGCGGTCGAGGTAGATAAAACTCTTGCCGAGCCGGCCGCCGTAGTTGCCGGCTGAAATCCGCACGAGGCCCGGCGTCGACCGGGCGGCTGCGATGCCGGCCCACGTGGCCTCGGCAATCGTGCGCAGATCGCGGCCGTTGAGGATCACTTCCATGACCGACCGGACGCCCTCGGGCACGCGCGACCGCTCGCCGATTTTTTCCCGCAGGGTCGGGCAGTACTCGACAAACGTGCTGGCGATCATGAACGAGTAGCGGCTGCCGGCTTTCGAGCCGCTGGCGGCGATGCCGCCGGGAAAGGGTGTGATTACGCCGGGCGTGCGGGCGGCCGCGGCCTGCGCTTTTTCGGCGGCCGCCAGGGCCGCATCCTCGTCGGCGCCGAGGAACCAAAGATTGCCCCCCATCAGCCCGTCGCGAAAGCCGAAGCGGCGGTCCAGGACGAACTCGCCTCCCAGGATCGGCACGACCCAGACTTTGCGGCCGAAGCGCACGGCGCGGTGCTGATAGCCGTCGCCGAACAGGGCCAGCTTGCGCCCCAACTTGAAATATGGATCGGTGTCCAGCAGGTTGAAGCAGCGGGCCGTGGGGCACGTGAGCACGTTCTGGCTGATGCGCACCAGCAGCGAGCGCTCGAGCGCTTCAACCCGATCCTTGCGAAACCGCGGCACGTGAAACTGCACGACCGCGCCGGGCCGGCCGTCGGGCACGAGCTGCGGCTCGGCGGTGCCGGGGCCCACGTAGCGGTCGAGCCCGGCTTCGCAGTCGCAGAGAATCGTGCTCGAAGCGTTGCCGGTGGCCGCTTCCACGGCGCGATCGAGCCAGTGCCGATCGCGGGCCGTGATCAACACCTCCGCGTAAATGCTGCGAAAGGCTTCGGCGTAGGTGTCGTCGACGTCGGCCAGAGGAGTCTCGGGCACCTTCAGCGCCCCTCGTCCGGAGCCGTTGTGCCGGGCTCGGCGCCGCCGGGCAGCCGGCCGCATTCATACACCGACGTTTCGGTGATGATCTTGTCCATGAACACGTCGTGGGGCTGAGTGGGAATCTCGTCGAACAGCTGACACTCGAAGGCCAGGGCCACCAGCGGCGTATCCGGCCGGGCATGCTCCAACATCTTGTCGTAATAGCCGAAGCCGTGTCCCATGCGGGCTCCGCGGCGGTCGAACGCCACGCCGGGGACCATGATCAGGTCCACTTCCGCGACGTCGACCAGCCGGGCCGGATCGGTCCGCAGATCTTCGCGCGGTTCGAGGATCTTGTACATGCCGACCGAGAGCTCGTCCATCGACTGCAGGTGGAACAGCACCAGGTCCCGATCGTCGCAATAGGGCACGAGCACCCGTTTGCCGCCGGCCAGGGCCACCGACAAGTGCTGCCGGGTGCGGACTTCGGTGCGGACGTCGATATAGAACAGCACGGTGCGGGCGGCGGCGTATTCGTCCAGCCCGACGAACCGGTCGCAAATCTGCCGGCTGATTTCGTCCTTGTTTTCCTGGGCCTGGCGGTTGGCGTGGGCCTGGGTGCGAATGGCTTTCTTGCGTTCTGCGAGTGCCTCGGCGGGATCTTGCGTCACAAGCGGCGTCTCCACGGACTCGTCCTCCCTGCGCTCGTCCTTGAGGTGTTCTGGCATGCTACCGCCGATATGGTAGCGGCTTCGCCGCCGAAGACAACGGGGTAGGGCCGGGGCCGAGAAACGGCTGCGGGACGCTGCCCGAATATTCCGGGCGTAGCTAGGGCACGAAGCGGTAATCGCCCCCCGTTTCGCTGGCGATGGCCTGCAGCAGCCGCTCGGCCTTTTTGCTGGCGAAGGCGATGGTCGACACCGGCGTGCGATGTCCGGGGGGCTGCTGGGTTGCGGCCGCCAACACGTCGACCGGAAACTTGCCGTCGGTCATCAGATAGATCGCGTCGGGCCGCAGCTCCAGGGCCATCAAGAGCGCGGGCAGCGGATTGGTGCCGCCGCCGCACTCGGCCGCTTGGACCCACTGGCAGGCCAGGGCCACGTTTTCGCGCGTTGCCGGGAGCAGGCCGGACGCAGGCATGGGCACCGCGCCGTCGCTAAAGAAAACGATGTAGAACTTTTGCGTGGGCTTGAGCGCTTCGAGCGTTTGCCGCAGCTCGGTCTGGGCCCGGCGAATCCGCTTGCCGTGCATGCTTCCCGAGACGTCCACGACGAACACCATCCGCTCGGCCTGGGCGCTCAAGCCAAAAAACGAGCTGCCGCCCGAGCCGCGGGCCTGGCCCTTGCCGCCCTTCGAGCCGGACTTGCCCCCGGCCGCTCCCTTGCCGCCGGAAGTTCCGCGCGATGAACCGGCTGTGCCGTGCCCCGCCCGCCCGGCAGGCTGCTGGCCGGGCTGCTGGCCGGGCTGCTGAGGAGCGGCGCCGCCATGCGGCGACGTCCGTGCGGGAGCAGCGGGCAGTGTGGCTGCGGCCGGATCCCAACTGGCGCCGGTCAGATCCGCGGGGGCCGAATCGTCGAGAGCCAGCAGCGGCGAGTCAAGCGAACCGCTTGCGCCAGGAAGCGAGTTGTCGAGGTCGGCGGGATTTGCGCCGCTTTCCTCGGCCGGGCCGTCATCACCGGCGGCCGAAGAACCGGCAACGCCGAAGTTCGTGTCGTCGAGATCCCCCTCCGCGGCAGTGCCGCCGCCCAGGCCAATCGCCAGCGCGACTGCCTCGCGGCGCGGTCCCGCGCGGTGCCGACGACGACCAGCCCCAGGCCCACGAGCAGCACCGTGTGGAAGCCGGTCGAGACCAAGATCGGACCGGCCAGCCGGGCGGCGCCGAAAACCTGGATCAAGCTCTGAGCCACTCGGATCATCACGAACTCGTGCCGGGGGCATTTGCTCGAAGCGAAAAACGCTCCGCATGGCATCGTGCCGTGTTCACAGGGAGCGGCGGACAACAGATCATCTACCGCTGCGATCCACAATCACGCTCTCAGTTTCTATCATCTTTGCCGGCGGCGAAAGCCGCAACCGGCCCCCGGGCGCAATTACCCGCAAAATCCGGGCGTTCCGACCCGGCCGCGACGGATTCAGAGCCGATCGGAGAACCGCCTCTGCGAGGCGGACAGTCCCGTTTTGCTCCCTGGGCTGCGCAGAACCGCTCCCAGCCCCGCTGATTCTTGGATCCGCTCTTAGCGGACGCGAATGCCCAGGGCGATGTCGTCCGTGTAGTCGGGCGAGACCAGGCCCAGCGGGCCGCCGCCGTGGTCGAGCGGAAAGGTTTTGACGGTTTCGCCCGTCTTGGTGTCGAGCCACCAGGCCCGATACGCTCCGGCGGGCAATTTGAGCCGCAACGTGGTCGGGGCGCCCCCGCGCACGTAGAGGGCGTATTGCTTGCCCGGCTCGGCCAGGACGCGAACGCTGCCTTTCTCGGGCACGCCATCCACCACGACATCATTTGCGGGCCGCATTTTGACGAACTCGAAGCTCTCCAGAAAACGCTTGAGCGCGCCCAACTGCCGCCGCAAATTGGCCCCGCCGCCACCGGGCGACGTGGTGACCGTCTGGGTGCCGGCCGGATGCTCGACGCTGAACGAGTAGTCCAGGTTGTCGTACAGCGCTCCGCCGGCGAGGATGAAATCCCAGCCCTCGGTGCGGTAGGCGACGTCGGCCGTGCCGCGAAAACCGGTCTCATCGTCGCCGATCACCCGATCGAGCCGGTAATTCTGGGCGACGCTGTCCGGCGGCAGCGAGTAGTGGAAGTTCAGGATCGATACGTGCGGGTTCGGATCCTTCACCTCGACCGAGCCATTGGCGATGTTTTGGGCGATCAGGTGCCGGGCCGGAAGGCTCTTTTCGGATGCCAGCAGCTGCTCGATCATGCGATCGGTCCACTGGGGCGTCACGCCGCCAAAATACGGCTCGTTGCAGATCTCGTAGTACACGTTATCGGCGTCGCCAAGTTCGAGGGAGATCTTGTTCACCAGCGCGAGCTCGTAGTCGGTCAGCTTTTGATGCTGGAGCGTGAACGCTTCCAGGCGGCCGGCCGGCGGCAGGCCGTTGTGACTATTGGCCGGATTGAGGGGACTGGCAGCCCAGAGCGGGTCGTCGTAGATCGCCGAGAAGAAGACCAACTCAACCACGATGCCGCGCTTGCCGGCCTGGGCGACAAAGTCTTTCAGGCGCTCGAAGTAGGTGGGGTTCCAGGCGTCCAGATCGAACTTGTTGCCCCGGCCTCCCGCGCCCGGCTGGACGCTGCGGCCCCAGGGCGTCAGGTACTTGTCGGCCGCCGGCGCGAGCGTGTTGCTCACGATATTGAACGAGCCGGGCACTTCGACGTAGGCGCCGGAGAACGTCCGCGTCAGGTTCAAGCCGTCGGCTGCCAGCGCGTCGAGATAGCGGACGTAGTCGAAATCGCGATTCAGCACGGCGCCGTAATGCTCGGTCGAACCGATCAGCACGGTGGGCTGGCCGCGAAACAAAAAGTAATGCGGGTTGTCCGGATGGAGCCTGAGCGGCTCGGCCGCGCGGGCAGGCGCGAGGAGCAGCGCCACGAAGCCCAGACAGCAGCCCAAACGGCATCGTCCGATCATCGCCATCCTCCCAGTGCGCGGAGACGGAAAAACATTGCCCTCCAGCAGTTTGTGGCTCGGGCGGCCCGCCCGCAATGGCGCCCCTTGTTCAGGCGGCTCAGGCGCGGCATCCCGTCTTGTCCGCACCACGGGCCGGAGCCCTGGGCCGCCTGCTGGGCTGCCTGGCGGCGGCCAGCCGATTTTTTTTGAAAACCCCCGACTTGCCCCCCAAAGGTCTTATTCATACAATCATTTGAAACAGCTGTATGAAACAGATTTTTAACCCGGGATCCCGCGATGGCAGTCGTCGTTGATTCCACGAAAGCGCGGATCCTGGAAGCGGCTGGCAGCGTGTTTGCCGCCAAGGGGTTCGAGGCTGCCACGATCCGGGAAATCTGCCAGAGTGCCGGGGCCAATCTGGCGGCGGTGAATTATCACTTCGGCGACAAGCAGCGGCTGTACGTCGAGGCTGTCAAGCACGCCCATTGCTCCCGGGCGCAAGAGATTCCGCTGCCGGTGTGGGACGCGGCGACGCCGGCCGCGCTTAAGCTGCGCGGCTTTGTGGCCGTGCTGCTTGAGCGGATGCTGGGATCGGATCAGGCTCCCTGGCACGCCCAGCTCATGCTGCGGGAAATCGCCCGGCCCAATCTGGCCTGCGAAGAGCTGGTGCGGGATTACATTCGGCCGCACTTCGAAGTGCTCAAAGGAATCCTGGCCGAGCTGTTGCCGGCCGGCATCTCGGACGAGCGGCTCGCGCTGACCGCGTTCAGCGTGGTCGGGCAGTGCTTGTTCTACCGGGTCGCCCGGCCGGTGGTTTCGATGCTGATGGGCGAAGATCGCTCGGAGCGGCTGACGGTTGGGCTGCTGGCCGATCACATCAGCGGCATGATCCTGGCTGCGCTGGGGCTGGCCGAGCCGTTGGGCGCCCAGGAGGACGCGCCATGAGCTGGGTAGCGCTAAAGATGCTCACCGGCAACCGGGGCAAGTACCTGGGAATCATCCTGGGCGTGGCGTTTGCGGCGCTGTTGATCGCGCAGCAGAGCTCGATCTTCTGCGGGCTGATGCGGCTGACGACCAGCCAGATCAAGGACATCCAGGGGGCCGACATCTGGGTGATGGACCGCAACGTCCAGTTCATCGACGACATCAAGCCGCTCTCGGAGAACGACCTGTACCGCGTGCGCGGCGTGCCCGGCGTGCAGTGGGCCGTGCGGCTGTACAAGGGACTCAGCCGGGCCAAGCTGGCCAACGGCAACTTCCAGCAGACGATCCTGATCGGACTGGACGACGCCACGCTGGTCGGCGCGCCGCAAGAAATCGTGCTGGGCAACCTGGCCGATCTGCGCCGCCCGGACGCGATCATCATCGACGAAGACGGCTATCGCCAGCTTTGGCCGAACGAGCCCTTTGAGCTCGGGCGCACGTTCGAGATGAACGACCGGCTGGCCACGATCGTGGGCGTGTGCAAAGCCCGGCGCACGTTCCAGACGTTTCCGGTTGTGTACACGCGCTACAGCCAGGCCACGCTATTCGTGCCGCGGGAGCGCAAGGTGATGAGCTTCATCCTGGCCCAGCCGAGTTCGGAGCTGGCGTCGGAGGAAGTTTGTCAGCGAATCACCCGGCAAACCGGGCTCAAGGCCGAAACGCGCAATCAATTTTCCGACACGACGATCTGGTACTACATGCGCAAGACCGGCATCCCGATCAATTTCGGCATCACGGTGATCCTGGGCTTTATTGTCGGCGCGGCGATCGCCGGGCAGACGTTTTACTTGTTCACGGTGGAAAACCTGAAGCAATTCGGCGCGCTCAAGGCCATGGGGGCCAGCAACGGCACGCTGGTGCGGATGATCCTGCTCCAGGCGGTGCTGGTGGCCTTTATCGGCTACGGCTTGGGGGTGGGCGCCGCGGCCGTGTTCGGCGCGACGACGAAGTCGCTGGCCAAACTGGCGTTTTTCATGCCCTGGGAGGTGCTGGTCGGGACGGGCGTGGCGGTGATGGCGATGGCGATTCTGGCCGCATTGCTCAGCATCCACAAAGTGATGGTGCTGGAACCGGCGGTCGTGTTTCAAGGCTGACTCGATGACCCCCGAACCCGCGCCCAATATCGCCGTGCGCTGCCGGAGCGTAACCAAGAATTACGGCACCGGCGACTCGCAGGTGCAGGCCCTGCGCGGCGTGGACCTGGACGTCCATGCGGCCGAACTGACGCTGCTCGTGGGCCCCAGCGGCTGCGGCAAGACGACGCTGTTGTCGGTGGTGGCGGGCATTCTCAAGCCGACCCAGGGGGAAGTCAGCGTGCTGGGGACCGACCTGGTCCAGTTGTCGGAGCGCCGCAAGGTGGCCTTTCGGCGGGCGCAGATCGGTTTCGTGTTCCAGCAGTTCAACCTGCTGCCGGCGCTGTCGGCTGCCGAGAATGTGGCCGTGCCCCTGCTCCTGGGCGGCTGGTCGCGGCGCAAGGCGGTGGAAGCCGCCCGGGCGCTGTTGGCCAAGATCGGCATGGCCGACCGTGCGCATGCCCTGCCGGGCAAGTTGTCGGGCGGGCAGCAGCAGCGCGTGGCAATCGCCCGGGCGCTGGTGCATCAGCCGCGCCTGTTGGTCTGCGACGAGCCGACTTCCGCGCTCGACGCCAAGACCGGCCACACGATCATGGAATTGTTGCGGAGCGTAGCGCTGGAGGGAGAACGGGCGGTTGTCATCGTGACGCATGATAGCCGGATTTTCGAATTCGGCGACCGGATCGCGCAAATGGAAGATGGCCGCGTGGTCGAAATCCACCGGCAACAAGTGGGCAGCTTGCCGGCCCCGGCGGACGAGCGGCCCGCGCACCCGGGGCTGACGGTTTCCGCGCCCCCGCCGCTGGCCGGTCCGACGGCTGCGGCGACCGAGCGTGCCACAGGGAATCTTGCCTGAAAGAAGAGACCGATGATTACTCGCTTTTTGTTGCCGCTGGTGGCCGTGGGTTTGTTGGTGTTTGCCGTGGTGCACGTGCTCGACGCCCGGCGCCCCGACCCGAAAGCCGCGGCCCCCATCGAACCGGCTCACGCCCCGTATGCCAACGCGGTCGCCGGGTCCGGCGTGGTCGAATCCGAGACCGAAAACATCGCCATCGGCTCGCCCGTGCCGGGTGTCGTGGTCAAGGTGCTGGCCAAAGTCGGCGGCAAGGTGCAGCCGGGAACCGAACTATTCGAGCTCGACGACCGGCAATTGCGGTCTGAGCTGAACTTTCGTCAGGCGGCCGTCGACGCCGCCCAGGCCGAACTGACGCGGCTGGAAAACCAGCCCCGGGCCGAGCAGCTGGAAATGGTCCAGGCCTCGCTCTCCGAAGCCGAAGCCAACATGGCCGACCAGAGCGACCAGCTGCAGCGCACCAAGGACCTGTTCGCCCGCAAGGTGACCACCGACCAGGAACTGGTCACGCGGCAGCAGGCCTATCGCATGTCGCGGGCCCGCTACCACCGGGCCAAGGCCGAATACACGATGCAAAAGGCCGGGGCCTGGGAATTCGACAAAGCGGTCGCCCGAGCCGCCGTCGAGCAGGCCCAGGCCCAGCTGCAGCAAGTGCAGACCGAGATCGAGCGGCTGGACATTCGCTCGCTTGTCGATGGCGAGGTGCTGCAGGTCAACGTGCGACCGGGCGAGTTCGTGGGCACTCCGCCCAGCCAGGCCCTGGTCGTGGTGGGCAAGATCGACATGCTGCACGTGCGCGTCGACGTGGACGAGCACGACATCCCCCGATTTCGCCCCGGCGCCCCCGCCCGGGCGATGCTTAAGGGACAGCCCAAGTCGAGCTTTCCGCTACGGTTCGTCCGGGTCGAGCCGTTCGTGATTCCCAAGCATTCGCTTACGGGCGACAACACCGAGCGGGTCGACACCCGCGTGCTGCAGGTGATCTACGAGATCGAGCACAGCGACCAGCAGCTTTACGTGGGCCAGCAGATGGAAGTGTTCATCGATGCCGCCAGCGGCGTGGCCGACGCGGACAAGTGACCGTCACGGGGCTTCAGTGCGCGGGCCGGGGGCCGCGCTCGATGAGCCGCTGCTGGATGACGCCGAAGATGCGCCGCGCGACCTCGGCTTTCGGGCCCGCGATGGTGTCGATCACGCCCCCCGCGGGGTCGAGAATCTCGACCGTGTTGTGGAGCGAATTCATCGCCTCGGGTCCGTTGAGCACCATCAGGTCGCAGTGCTTTTTTTCCAGCTTCGCCAATGCCCGGAGGCGGCGGTCCTCGGTCTCCAGGGCAAAGCCGACCAGCCACTGGCGGGTCTTGCCGGCGCCGAGCGTGGCCACCACGTCGTCGGTTTCGATCAGGTGCAGTTCCAGCGGGGCGCCGGTTTTGGCGATCTTGTTGGGCGCAACCTGCACCGGCCGGTAGTCGCAGGGGGCGGCCACGCCGATCAGCCCGTCGCAATGGGCAAACTCCGCCTGGCACGCGGCCAGCATCTCTTCGGTCGAAACGACCGAGATCACGCGGCAAGCGGCGGGATAGACCACTTCGACCGGACCGCTGACGACGACCACTTCGTGCCCCGCGGCCAGCGCCGCCTCGGCCAGGGCCAGCCCCATGCGGCCACTCGAGGCGTTGGTCAGATAGCGCACCGGGTCGAGGTACTGCCGCGTCGGGCCGGAAGTGATCAGGATACGGGCCAAGGGATCAGATCGAGTGCAGAGAGGGAGGGGCAGGCGGCAGGCCGAGCAGCTGGGCAATCGCGGCGTAAATCGCCTCGGGCGGGGCCATCCGTCCGACGCCGCGCTTGCGGCAACTGAGCCAGCCTTCGTCCGGCCCGACGAAATGGACGCCGTCGCTTTGCAACTGGGCCACATTGCGCTGGACGGCCGGCTTTTCCCACATCTCGCAATTCATGGCCGGCGCCAGCAGCACCGGGCCGGTGAACGACAAGAGCAGCGTGCTGAGCAGGTCGTCGGCCAGTCCGCCGGCGGCTTTGGCCAGCACGTTGGCCGTGGCCGGGGCCACGCAGACGAGCTCGGCCCGCTCGGCCAGATCGATGTGGGGGCCCAGCGGATGCGCATCGTCGTCGAAAGCCCGCTGGAGGACCGGCCGGCCGGAAAGCGCGGCAAACGTGGCCGGGCCGACAAACTCGCGTGCCGCCGCGGTCATGACCACGCTCACGCCGGCGCCGGCCTGGACCAGCCGGCTGACGAGCGCGGCGGTCTTGTAGGCGGCAATGCCGCCGCTGACGCCGATGATAAGCTCGCGGCCTTGCATGAGAATTCGACGCCCCGGTTTAGCGATGTCCCGGTGTTGAGGGGGCGGCGCCGCAGTTTCAGGGCGGCCCTCGGGTCTGGGGCCCGCTCGCGTGCGCCCTCGATCGGGGAAAAGACGCGTTCAGGCCCGAGAGGCGCCTGGGTCCGACCGCGTGGCCGGGCCCGAGGGGCGCTCAGGTCAAGTTGGCCAAATCCAGCTCCGGCGGTCCGCCGGCCATCGGAGTTTCGCCGGTGATTTTGAGATTGTTCGACGTGTCGAGGTAGATCTTGTCCTGGATGATTTCCTGGATCACGATTTCGAGCTTGTTGTCGCTCTTCATGTCGACCAGCGGCCGGCTGCCGGCGTTGATCGCCACGAGTCGCTTTTGGATCAAGGTCGAAAGTTTGAAGCGACCGCCGACTTTGTTGACGATGGCCTCTTCACGCAGTTCATCGATCATGGATCAGAAACTCCCTGCTGGATCAGAATATCGCAAATTTCGCCCACGGCTCGGTCGAGGTCGTCGTTGAGCACGTGGTATTGATAGCGGTCGGCACAGGCCAACTCGTGCCTGGCCACGGCCAGCCGGCGCTGGATGGCTTCGTTCGATTCGGTCCCTCGGTTGCGGAGCCGGAACTCCAACTCCTCCATCGAACCGGGGCGAACGAAGATGGTGATGGCGTCCGGGTAGCGCTGGAGGACGGCCATGGTCCCCTGGACGTCAATTTCTAAGACTACCCACTTTCCCTCGCACAGGCTAGGGGTTACGGCGCTTTCCAGCGTGCCGTACCAATAATCCCGGCCATATACCTGAAAGCACTCCAGGAACTGCCCGGCCTGCCGTCGCCGCTCGAACTCCTGGGGCGTCAGGAAGTGATAATCCCGCCCGTCGACTTCGCCCGGACGCGGCGGACGCGTGGTGGCCGAGACACTGTGCACCAGCCGCGGGCAATGCTGGAAGACGCACCGTACGAGCGTGGTCTTGCCCGCCCCGGACGGGCCCGATATCGCGACGATGCGGCCGGTAGCAGACATAAGAGCCAAAGGGCAGCAGGCACAAAAACGAAGAAGTCGGACAGCTAAGCAGTTCGAGCCAGGTCGCTCTTATTCATCCTTCGGCCTTCATCCTGCCGCCTTTTATTCAACGTTCTGAATCATTTCGCGCATCCGCTCGATCGCCGCCTTGATTTCGATGACGTGGCGGGCAATCGTCACGTCGTTGGCCTTCGAGCCGATGGTGTTGGTTTCGCGAAACATTTCCTGGGTGAGGAACTCCAGCTTGCGTCCTGAACTTTCCTCCAGCGTCATGATCGCGGCGAACTGCTCCAGATGGCTCCGCAGGCGGACGATCTCCTCGGAGATGTCGCTGCGCTCGGCGAAAATGCTCACTTCGCGAATCAGCGAGCTTTCGTCGAGCGTGACTTCGAATTCGGCCAGCGTTTTGTTGAGCCGTTCCGACAGCCGGGACCGATAGGAGCTGGCCACTTCGGCGCGCGGCGGTCGATGTGCTCCAGCTCGACGGCAATGGCGGCACAGTTGGCCGCCAGGTCGTTGGCCATCGCCCGGCCCTCTTCGGCCCGCATGTGGGCCATGTTGGCCATGGCGGCGTCCAGCGTTTCCTTGACCAGCGGCCAGTCCCCTTCGACGTCGGCCAGCCCGCGGACGTTTTCCTCCACCACTCCGGGCAATTGCAACAGCGCCTCGAGCCGCTGGCCGACGATCTGGGCAAAGCCGGGCAGGGCTTCGAGTTGCCGGCGATATCCGCCGAGCACGGCCTCGTTGATGCGGTAATCGTCGCTGGGGCGCTTGCGGGCGACCCGCAGGCCCACCTGGACCGTGCCGCGCTTGATATGCTGCCGGACCTGCACTTCGATCTGCGGCTCGAGCGAGGAATAGCCCTCGTTGGAGCGCACGTTGAGCTTAAAGTAGCGACTGTTGATGGTGCGCACTTCGACGGCGACGGCCAACACGTCGTTCTGGCGCGACGCCTCACCAAAACCAGTCATGCTCAACAGCAAGGCAGCGGGTCCTCCACCCTCGGTGGCCGGATCGCGGGAGATCGGCCAATGTTGGTCCTGCGTTGGGTCGCGGCGGCCGGCGCCGCTGGCAGGCGATTACTTGTCCGTCGGCGGGGAACTTCCAGCGGGAGCAGCACCGTCAGCGGGAGCAGCACCGTCAGCGGGAGCAGCACCGTTAGCGGGAGCGCTGCCGGCCGGCGCTTTTTCGGCCGGAGCCTTTGAAGCCGGGGTCGATTCGGCCGGCGCTTTTTCGGCCGCGGTCTTGGCGGCGGGTGCTTTTTCGGCCGGGGCCGCTGCGCCCTTTGCGGGCAGCTTGCCGCTGGCCGGCGGGGTGGCGGGCTTGGCGGCATCGTCGGTCTTGCCGGCCGGGGCGGCACGTTCGCCGTCGGGTCCTGGCGCGCTTTCGCTGGTGGTGGCGGCATCGGCGCCCAGCAGATCGCCGGCCGAGCTGAAAATCTTCACCGACAAGGCGCACAGCACGATCCAGACGGCGGCCGTCACGATCGTCACCCGGGTGAACAGGTCGCCGGCCTTGGTGCCGAACGCGCTCTGTCCGCCCATGCCGCCGAACGCGCCGGCCAATCCGCCGCCGCGGCCCCGCTGGATCAGGACCAGCAGAATCAAGAAGATCGCCGTCAGGCCCAAAAGGATCATCAAAATACCGCGGGCAATTTCCATTCGAATGCTCCCAAACTGGGGGACCTCGGCAGCGCCAGCTCCCCGTGATTTAGCGTCTATTTGAGCGTCTATTTGGCCGCGACCTGCTGGGCTCCGGCCACGATGCCCATGAAATCGCTGGCTTTAAGACTCGCCCCGCCGACCAAAGCTCCGTCGATGTCGGGTTGGGAGAGCAATTCGGCGGCGTTCGAAGGTTTGACGCTGCCGCCGTATTGAATGCGTACCTGCTGGGCAATCTCGGCATTGTACTGGGCCTGGATCAGTTTGCGAAGGTCTTTGTGGACCTCCTGGGCCTGCTCGGGCGTGGCCACTTTGCCCGTGCCGATGGCCCAGACCGGCTCGTAGGCGATGACGGTTCGGGCCATTTCCTCGGCCGAGAAGTCGGCCAGCGAGCCGATGAACTGATTGCCGATGACCGCGGCGGTTTGGCCTTTTTCGCGCTCGTCGAGCAGTTCGCCGACGCAGACGATCGGGATCAGGCCGGCCGCCAATGCGGCCCGGGCCTTGAGATTCACCTGTTTATCGGTTTCGCCCAGGATGTGCCGCCGCTCGCTGTGCCCCAGGATGACGTAGCGGCAGCCGACGTCGACGAGCATGGCCGCGCTGGTTTCACCCGTGAAGGCGCCGCTGGCCTCGTGATACATGTTCTGCGCACCCAGGGCCACGCGCGAGTCGCGCAGCACACCGGCCACGGCATCGAGGTAGACGCTGGGCGGGCAAACGGCCAGGTCCACCGCCGGCGCCGAGGACGCCCCGGCGGCCACGTCCCGGGCCAGGGCCACGGCACCGGCCCGATCAAGGTTCATCTTCCAGTTTCCGGCAATGAACAAGCGTCGCATACAGGCTTTCTGATTCTCGCTCGGGGAGGGCCTTGTTACTTTTTCGGCGGCGATACGTGCTTGCCGAACAGCCCGGCCAGCTTGCGGATCTGCTCGGCCAATTCGGCGTACTGCTCCGGCAGCAGGGCCTGCGGGCCGTCAGACATGGCCTGCTCCGGGCAATTGTGCACTTCGATGTGTACGCCGTCGGCGCCGGCCGCCACGCCGGCCAGGGCGCAGGCCGGAATCAAATCGGGCCGGCCGGTGGCATGGCTGGGGTCGACGATGATCGGCAAGTGGCTGAGCGCCTTGCAGGCCGGCACCGCCGCCACGTCGAACAAGTTGCGGGTCGAAGTGTCGAAGCTCTTGATACCCCGTTCGCAGAGCACCACGTCGGGGTTGCCTTGCGAGAGGATGTACTCGGCGCTCATCAGCAGGTCGACGATCGTCGCGCTCATTCCGCGCTTGAGCAACACCGGCTTGCGGGTGCTGCCCACTTCGGTCAGCAGGACGAAGTTCTGCATGTTGCGGGCGCCGATCTGGATCATGTCGGCATACTGGGCGACCAGCTCGACGCGGCGCGGATCCATGACTTCGGTGACCACCGGCAGGCCATGCTTGTCGCCCACCTCGCGCAGCATCTTGAGCCCCTCTTCGCCCATGCCCTGATAGGCATAGGGGCTGGTGCGGGGCTTAAAGGCGCCGCCGCGGAGGATGTTGGCGCCGGCTGCCCGGACCGCGCCGGCGATCGCATCGAGCCGCTCGATCCCTTCGATGGCGCAGGGCCCGGCGATCATGCCCAGGTGCCCGCCGCCGATCTTCACGCCCGAGACATTGACGATTGTCGGCTCGGGCTGGGCTTCGTTGCTGGCCAGTTTGTAGGGGGGCAGGATGGGGATCACCTCGGCCACGCCGGGAATGGCCCGCAGCGCGGCGTCGCGCAGTTTGGCCTCGTCGCCGATCACGCCGATGATCGTGCGATACTGGCCGCGGCTGAGGTGCGCTTTGAGCCCCAGCGATTCGACCCGCTCGACGACATGGTCGACCTGCTCGTCGGATACGCCTGGTTTGAGGATGATAATCACAGCAACTACCTGTTTGCCGTAGTGCAAAGGCCCGGGAAACAAGCCGATATCGTACCGCGTGACATTGCCCGGGCGCAAGGCCAAATAGGAAGGTTGAAGGCAGCAGGCTGAAGGCGGAAAAAGCCAGGCCAGCGGTTCTTGAGCCGACCCTGGACCCGTGGCGCCTCTCAATCCACCGGGGCCAGCTTGGCGTACGAGCCGAGCAGTTCCAGGCGGAGCGCCTTGCGGGACAGGGCCTCGATCGCCTTGCGCACCCGGGTGTCGTCTTCGTGCCCTTCCATCTCGATGAAGAACAGATAGCCCCCCTCGGGTCGCGAGATGGGGAACGACTCGATCCAGGTCAGGTTCAAACGGTGGCGCTTGAAGATGCCCATCGCGTCGGCCAGGCTTCCCGGCTTATGGGCGATTTCGACCATCAGCGAACACTTGTCGTTGCCCGTGCGGGGGCCCGTCTCCTCGCCGATGACGGCGAACCGGGTGAGGTTGCCGGACTGGTCTTCGATGTCCCGGGCCAGGACGCCCAGGCCGTAGTGGATGCCGGCCTGAATGCTAGCGATGGCCGCGGCGCCGGGCTTGTCCTGGGCCAATTGGGCCGCGGTGGTGGTGCTGGTCACTTCGATCGTCCGCGCGGCCGGCAAATGCTTGGCCAACCAGTTGCGGCACTGCGACAGGGCCTGGGGGCGGCTGTAGACCTCTTCCACCTCGCTCCGCGGACATTTGGCCAGCAGATTGTGGTGGATCCGCATTTGCACTTCGCCGCAGATCTTGACCGGCAAACGGGTGAACATGTCGAGCGAGTCGGCCACCCGGCCGTCGGTCGAATTCTCGACCGGCACGATGCCGAAATCGGCATGCCGGCGATTGACCTCCTCGAAGACGGCCTGAATGCTGCCGACCGGCACCAACTCGACGCTCTGGCCGAAGCGATGGATCGCCGCCAAGTGGCTGTAGGTGTAGGCCGGTCCCAGGTAGGCCACGCGGAGCTGCTTTTCCAGCGCTCGGGAGCCGCTGATGATCTCGCGAAAGACTGCCCGGATGCAGCGTTCGTCGAGGGGGCCCTGGTTCAGGGCGAGCACCCGGCAGAGCACTTCGTCCTCGCGCCGGGGCGTAAGCCGAAATGCCAGCATCGCTTTTGAGCTTGCCGATGGCGTGCGCCAGCTTGGCCCGCTCGTTCATCTGCTTGACGATTTCCTGGTCGATGCGGTCAATCTTGCCGCGCAGGACCTCCAGCGATGGCAGACGCGCGGGGGGCGCCGGTTTCTTGACGGGTTTCTCCTTCGCCATGCCAATCGATCTCAGACGGTTTAGGCGGCTAAGAATTCAGCCGCAGAGCTGAGCGGTTAATGCCGAGACACCTTGTACTTGGGTAAAATCCGAGTGTCAAGCGACTGGCCCAGAAAAGGCCACCCGAGCGGTCGGCCGCTCGGGCGACCCGCGGCGCGAAAACAGCGAGCCAGGAAACGGCCGCGAATGCCAAAACGGCAGGCCGAATCTAGGTCCACTCCACGGCCAAAATTCGCCCGCCAATCGCCAGACGGCTAACATACACGGCGGTCGGGGGTTATCGCCCGGAATGCTGCGCTTCGGCATGGCCTTTGCGGAATCTAGCGGCACGCCGCCTGGCGGCCAGAAACGACAAAAACCCATCACCCGGGTCGACGGCCCTTCGCACCCGGATTCCGTTCCAAACAACCCGCATCATTCCTCCGCCTGGCGGCGCCGCCGGGCGGCAGCGCAGAGAAGGAGAAACAACTCATGGCACATGGCGAAAAGATCATCGGCATCGACCTGGGAACGACAAACTCGGTCGTCGCCGTCATGGAAGGCAAAGAGCCGAAGGTGATTCCGAATCAGGAAGGCAACCGGCTGACGCCGAGCGTCGTGGCTTTCACCGACAAGGGAGAAGTCCTGGTCGGCGACCTGGCCCGGCGGCAAGCGGTCACCAACCCCAAGCGGACGGTCTACTCGATCAAGCGCTTCATGGGCCGCCGCCACAACGAAGTGGCCAGCGAAGAGAAAATCGTCCCCTACGAGGTCGTGGGCGGGCCGCAGGATTACGTCAAGGTGAAGACCGCCGACCGCGAATGGACGCCGTCGGAAATCTCGGCCAAGATCCTGCGCAAGCTGAAAGAGGCCGCCGAAGCTTACCTGGGGCACAAGGTCAACAAGGCCGTGATCACGGTGCCGGCCTATTTCAACGACGCCCAGCGCCAGGCCACCAAAGACGCCGGACAGATCGCCGGCTTGGAAGTCGCGCGGATCATCAACGAGCCCACTGCCGCGGCCCTGGCTTACGGGCTGGACAAGAAGGAACACGAAAAGATCGTCGTGTTCGATCTGGGCGGCGGCACGTTCGACGTGTCGGTGTTGGAAGTGGCCGACGGCGTGTTCCGCGTCATCAGCACCAACGGCGACACGCACCTGGGGGGCGACGACTTCGACAGCATGCTGATCAAGTACGTGGCCGACGAATTCAAGAAAGAGCAGGGCATCGATCTGCGCAAGGACACGATGGCCCTGCAGCGGCTGCAGGAAGCCTGTGAAAAGGCCAAGAAGGAGCTCAGCTCGGCCAGCTCGACCGACATTAATCTGCCGTTCATCACGGCCGATGCCAACGGTCCCAAGCACTTGCAGATGAACATCACGCGGAGCAAGTTCGAGCAGCTCGAAGACGCGCTGTTCGAGCGCTGCCGTGGTCCGCTGATACAAGCCCTCAATGACGCCAAGCTCAAGCCGAGCGAGATCGACGAAGTCGTGCTGGTCGGCGGTTCGACGCGCATTCCCAAGGTGCAGGAGCTGGTGCAGAAGATTTTTGGCAAGGAGCCGCACAAGGGCGTGAATCCCGACGAAGTCGTGGCCGTGGGCGCCGCGATTCAGGGGGGCGTGCTGGCCGGCGAAGTGCAGGACGTGCTGCTCTTGGACGTGACTCCGCTGTCGATGGGCATCGAGACCCTGGGCGGCGTCATGACCCGGCTGGTCGACAAAAACACGACGATTCCGACCGAGCGCAAGCAGGTCTTCAGCACGGCCGACGACAACCAGACCGCCGTGACGGTCCGCGTGTTCCAGGGTGAACGCGAGATGGCCGCCGACAACCGCCCGCTGGGCCAGTTCAACCTGGAAGGCATCGCCGCGGCCCCGCGCGGCATGCCGCAGATCGAGGTCAAATTCGACATCGACGCCAACGGCATCTTGAACGTCTCGGCCAAGGACCTGGGCACGGGCAAAGAGCAAAGCGTGCGGATCGAGCAGTCGAGCGGGCTGTCGGAAGCGGCGATCGAGCAAATGCGCAAAGACGCCGAGCTGCATGCCGAGGAAGACAAGCGCAAGCGGCAGCTGGCCGAGTTGCGCAACCAGGCCGACTCGCTCTGCTTCCAGCTGGAAAAACTGATGAAGGAAAACGCCGAGAAGATCAAGGACTCGGACCGAACCCCGCTCGAGGCCTCGATCAAGAAAACCCGCGATGCCGCCAAGGGAGACAACGCCGACGCGCTCAAGTCGGCGATCAGCGAGCTGGAGCAGGCTTCGCACGCCCTGAGCAAGACGCTCTACGACGCCGGCAAGACCGCAGAGGCGGGCGGGGCGTCCCATGCCCAAAGCGCCAACGGCGGCGGCAAGTCGGCCGACGACGACACGATCGATGCCGAATTCGAGGTGAAGGAATAAAGCCGTGGCCTTTCGCTTCGACAAATTGACGACCAAAGCCCAGGAGGCTGTCCAGCGGGCACAGGATCTGGCTGCCGATCGCGGCAATCCGCAGATCGAGCCCCTGCATCTGCTGGCCGGCCTGCTGGCCGAGACCGAAGGCGTGGTCGGGCCGGTGCTGGACAAGATCGGCGTCAATCGTCAGCAGCTGGACCGGATCGTGGCCGCGGAGCTGGGGCATTTGCCCAAGATATCCGGCGGCAGCGGTCCGCAGGTGTCCGAGGCCCTGCAAAAAACCCTCGAGGCGGCTCAGCGACTGGCCACGCAGATGCAGGACGAGTTCGTCTCGACCGAGCATCTGCTATTGGCGCTGGCGCAGGCCGACTCGAAGGTCAAGAGCGTCCTCAAGCTCAACGCGATCGATGAAGCCGGCTTGCTCAAGGCGCTGCAAAGCGTGCGCGGTTCGGCTCGCGTGACCGACCAAAGCCCCGAGGAAAAGTTCAACGCCCTGAAACGGTACGGCATCGACCTGGTCGAACGGGCCGAACAAGGCAAGCTCGACCCGGTGATCGGCCGCGATCAGGAAATCCGCCGCGTCATCCAGGTTCTGTCGCGCCGCACGAAGAATAACCCCGTGCTGATCGGCGAACCGGGGGTCGGCAAGACCGCCATCGCCGAGGGGCTGGCGCTGCGGATCATTGAAGGGGACGTGCCGCAGAGCCTCAAGAGCAAGAAGGTGATCGCACTCGATCTGGGCGCGCTGATCGCCGGCACGAAATACCGCGGCGAGTTCGAAGACCGGCTCAAGGCCGTGCTGCGCGAGATTCAGGCCTCGGGCGGCAACGTGATCCTGTTCATCGACGAGCTGCACACCGTCGTCGGAGCCGGGGCGGCCGAAGGGGGCAACGACGCTGCCAACCTGCTCAAGCCGGCCTTGGCCCGGGGCGAGCTGCGCTGCGTGGGGGCCACCACGCTCGACGAATACCGCAAATACATCGAGAAAGACCCCGCCCTGGAGCGGCGCTTTCAGCCCGTGTTCGTGGGCGAGCCCTCGGTCGAGGACACGATCGCCATCTTGCGCGGGCTGAAGCCGCGCTACGAGGCCCATCACAAGGGAGTGAAGATCAAGGATTCGGCCCTGGTCGAAGCCGCCAAGCTGGCCAGCCGCTACATCACCGACCGCTTCCTGCCCGACAAGGCCATCGACCTGATGGACGAAGCCACCAGCCGACTGGCCATGGAGCTGGAAAGCGTGCCGACCGAGATCGACGAAGTCCAGCGCCGCCTGGTCCAGCTCGAACTGGCGGCTCGGCAACTGGCCGAGGAAACCGAGGAACACGCGATCGACCGGCGCGAGGAAATCGAAGCCGAAATGAAGGAACTGCGCTTCAAGCTGGCCAACCTCCGCGAGCAGTGGGAGGCCGAGAAGCAGGGGGTCGGCAACGTGGCCGACACGCGCAGCCGGCTCGATCAGGTCGAGCGGCAATACCACCAAAGCTGGGCCGCGATCCGCGAGAAGCAGGCCGCCGGCCAGCTCGTGCCCGAGGAAGATTACAAAAAACTGTACGACCTGGACACCGAGCGCAAGAAACTATCGGCCAAAGTCGAGTCGACGGCAGGCGCTCCGGCCCCGACCGGCGGACGCCGCTTGCTCCGGCAGGAAGTCGGGCCCGAGGAAATCGCCGAAGTGGTCAGCGCCTGGACCGGCATCCCGGTTTCCCGAATGCTGGAAACCGAGCGGCACAAGCTGCTGGTGCTGGAAGAGCGGCTGCATCAACGCGTGGTCGGGCAGGACGAAGCCGTGGTCGCGGTAGCGAACGCCGTGCGCCGCAGCCGATCGGGTTTGCAGGATCCCAACCGGCCGATCGGCTCGTTCATGTTCCTGGGCCCCACCGGCGTCGGCAAGACCGAGCTCTGCAAGGCCCTGGCCGAAGTGCTGTTCGACGATGAAAACGCCATGGTCCGGCTGGACATGAGCGAGTTCATGGAGCGGCACACCGTGAGCCGGCTGATCGGCGCACCGCCGGGCTACGTCGGCTACGACGAAGGGGGCCGGCTGACCGAAGCCGTGCGCCGCCGCCCCTACTGCGTGGTGCTGCTCGACGAAATCGAGAAAGCCCATCGCGACGTGTTCAACGTCCTACTGCAGGTGCTCGACGACGGCCGCCTGACCGACGGCCACGGCCGCACGGTCGATTTCACCAACACGATCGTGGTCATGACGTCGAACGTCGGCAGCCAGGTGATTCAGCAGATCACGCAAGAAGGGGGCCGCGAAGAAGAAATCCGCCAGGCGGTGCTGGGCATCCTGTCCGGGCAATTCCTGCCGGAATTTCTCAACCGGATCGACGAGACGATCATCTTCCACCCGCTCGATCGCAAGCACATCCGCCGGATCGTCGAGATCCAGGTGGCCCGGGTGGCCAGGCAGCTGGAAGGGGCCGGCATGCATCTGGAGCTGACCGACGCAGCCTACGCGGCCATTGCCGCGCAGGGCTACGATCCGGCCTATGGCGCCCGACCGCTGAAGCGCGTGATCCAGCAGCAAATCCAGAATCCGCTGGCGACCGAGATCCTCAAGGGCGAGTTCGCCGAAGGCAGCACCGTCAAGGTGGACTTCCGCGAGGATCAGTTCGTGTTCGAGCGCAGCGAGCAGCCCGAAGCAGCCGCAGCCAGTCGGTGAGGGCGCGCCGTGGCCTCCATCCGTAGGAGGCGACCCTGCTGGCCGAATTCCTGGGCGATAGCGTTGCGAGCGGATCGCCAGCCGCCTCGCGCACTGTGGATGGCCTTCCACGCCCAGCGCACCGGCTGGCGGAAAATCGCGTTAGCGATCGCTTTCCTTGAGACCCCAGTTCTCGATGATCACTTCCGCGCCGGGGGTCATGTTGCGGAGCTTGGCCACGATGACCAGCTTTTCCGAGGTGGTGGCCTTTTTCAGCCGCGAACCGAGTTTCTTGAGCTTCTTGCGTCGCGAGCGGCGACGCTTGATTTCCTGGGCACGATCGCTAATGCCACCCACAGTCGGACTCCTCAGGGATTCAGTCGGAGAAAGATTCGGTCGGGGAATATCGGTCATCGCGGGCTCGGCCGCCGGGCCCAAAGGCTCTCGGCCAACCCCGTATTGGGCTGCGGTAAGCCGTTCTTTCTAGCGTGACCGGCCGGCATCGTCAATCGCGGACGAGTGGGGGTAGTGGGTGACAGTTGAGGCCGTCGGCCGGCGACCAGCTTAGGGCCGGTCGGCCTGAGTAGCGGGCAGCGCACCTCCGCAGAGATCGGCTTCTGGAAACCACTGGTTAATCAGGCTTCTGTCCCGTCGTTCGTTCGGAAGTCGAATTAGCCCGACTGCTTCGTCGCCAAGTTGACGGCGAATCCAAGAGGGTGGTTTTGGGGCAGGTCTTGGAAACGGGCTGGGCACATGGTCTCCCGTGTAAAAAGACCCGCCTTCGATCTCGATTGCCCTCCGCATCGACGCGCGCCCGTTGACGATATGTCGCTCCCATCCGAGCCAACAGCCCAACACGGTCACCACCACGAACAGCGTCCGCAGCGAGAAAGCGAACCGGGGCCAGCGACAGGAATGAGCGGTCATGGTGGTAATGGCCGGAAAAGGGACTTCAGGCTCATTTTAACTACAGGGCCGGGTGGCGCATCCTGCGGTCCCAGCGAAACATAGAACCCCTTCCAATCGTCGGTCTCTGGATACGCGAGCGCATATTCGTCGCGAAGTTCTTGCGGCCATAGCTTTGCATACCAGGCGCGCCATTCTTCCATGTAGTGCTCGCCCCACCCCATGCGCCAGCCTAAAGAGCCCGGCGGATACGGGAACTCTAGAAACGGCGGTTTCATCTCGAATTCGGTCGCCATCTTGTCGCTTTACCCAATCCCGGCCGCGAGGGCTGCTGGGGACTTCCTGTCCGCAGCGCAGCAATAAAGATGGCCCGGGCGACCCAAGGCCACGCCGAGCCCGACAATCGCCCCCGGCCGGCCAGCCAAGAAGTATTCCGCCCCGGTGCACGCGGAAAGCCACAGCCCGAGCTCCGTGGCGGTCAAATAGCGCGGGGCGGAGTCCTGGTTGAGCTGGTTTGCGGCCATGAGGCGTTATTGTATCGTGCGCCGACCCTATTCGGCAAAATTTGCGGCTAACTTGCCGCTATCTACTTGACCTCGCCGGTCCGGCTATCCAAGATAGGCCTGCTTTCGTCGACGGGTGCCATTGTCTGCAAAAAAGGAAACAAGGAATCAGCCGATGCGGAAACGATTTGCCTATCTCCTGCTCGCGGCATTCGCGGCCTCCAGCCCGGCCTTTGCGCGGGCGGCTATCCTGGCCAACACCGTGGCGGATTTTCAGAGCACGGTCCAGGGGACCTACAACGGCACGCCGGGCTCAGGAACACCGGGCACGTACACCTACGGCGGCATTGAGTTCCCGTACTCCAATGCCACGGGCAACGCCGAAACGGCCGATCCGCTCAACACGGGCACCTTCTATCCCCTGGTCGCCAACGGCGCGCAGTGGAATGGCACGGTTGCCTACTGCTGCGGCGGAAACTTTCCGATTCTCTGGGACACCGGCGGCCACGGCTACACGAACGGCGGGGGCGAGGGAAACACGCCGCTCGGGACCGCCGAAGCGCCTGACCGCGTGTGGACGAGCAACTACAACGGTTACGTGACGATCTCGGGCAGCTACCGCTCGGAGAATGCTTGCTGCGATAGCGGCCAGCGGCCCAGCGTCTACGTCGGCTCGACACAGTATCTGCTGAGCCCGATCGGCCAGGCTAACGGAGAAACGCGAGTGCCTGGCAGTCCCGATCCTGGTTACTTTCCGACGCACACGTACAGCATCTCGGTGCCGATCACCGTGGGCGAGAACATCAGTTGGGTGATGAACCCAGGGTACAACTACTACGGCAACGCATTCATGTTCACGGGCCTCGTCACCGTCCCTGAACCCGCCTCGTTTGCCATCTGGGGCGCGGTGATTGCAGGCGGCATGTTGGTGGCTCGTCGGCGCAATGCCTAGTTCGATCGATACCCAGAACCGCTCAGCAATGAGCGGTTTTTTTATGCGCTGAAGTCCGGTCGCAAGCCGACCAACTCAGCCCCAGGGCACTACTCGGCCGCGGCGCGTGGCATTCGATCGGCCGGCAGGGGCCGCTGGTTGTTGGAATGGCTTCTGGCGCGGCCAACGTGGCGGCTCTGGCTTCTTGACGGCGATTCTTGGAGGCGCTTCTTGGAGGCGCTTCTTGACGGGGCGCAATAAAAACGCCGCCCGAAGGTTGGGCGGCGTGAAACGCAGGCAGCATCGACTCGATTCGGCAGCGTCAGGCCTGGGCCGACGTGGCGGTGACGCCGTGCGACGAGAGAATCTTTTCGATCGTGCGGCGCTTGAGTCGCGACAGGGCACGGGGCGAGTCGACGCGGGAAACCGTGGGTTCGGCCGCTTCGGCGGAGGGCTCGGTGCTGACGGCCTGATTCAGTCCGCCGATGCCCGGGCGACGCGCGTTGTACCAATTCGATTCGCCCAAATTCAGTGCGCCCGCCTTACGCAGCGTATCGAGTTTGACGAGCAATTCCTGATCAATCTGCTTTTGCTTCGGCTCAGTCACAGGCAGTTCCTCACAGGTTCGGCGACGGATGAATTCAATGCCTCCAGTGTACACCATCGGGGCTATTTAAGCAGCAGCAGGCTGGGGATACGCGGCGAGGGATTCGCCCCCTGCGGGAAACCGCAGAATCTGGGCCATCGATCTGCCGAGTGCGGCCCGGTTTAGAGCTTCTCCGAGAAACGTCTCGGAGAGCCGGGCAGTCCGGTTTTGCTCCGAGGACGGCGCGAAATCGGGTCAGTTCCCGCCGGTTCTCGGATCGGCTCTGAACGTGGCCGCGGCACTGCCAGCGGCGCCACGGCGTCCAAGCGCTAAGCTAACAAACGGTTTGCGGCCGGCGCTGCGATCGGTAGCGCCAGCGGGTTTTAGCGCCTATCGGAGAACCGTCTCGGAGAGGGGGGCAGTCTCGTTTTGCTCCGAGGACTGCGCAAAACTGGGACAGCCCCCTGTCGTTCGCGGATAGGCATTTAGCCCGCCTTGCGGGCCGTGGCGTGCGCGATTTCGCCGTCGCGGTAAACGCCGACCTCATCGCGCCCGTCGCCGTCCCAGTCGCCCACGACGGGCACGTCGCCGGCCTCGCCCAGCTGGATGACCTGATCCTGGTCGTCGACGCGACCGTTGCCGTTGGTGTCGAGATAGAACACGCCTCCGCGGAAGATGCCGATCTCGTCGACGCCGTCGCCGTTGAAATCGCCCACGACCGGGATGTCTCCCGCCTGGCCGAACTGGGTCGACTTGTCGGCCTTGGTCCACTTGCCGTCGCCGTCGATGTCTTCGTACCAGGTGCCGGAGTTGAAAACGGCAATCGTGTCGGTGCCGTCGCCGTTGAAGTCGCCGACCACGGGAATGTCGCGCGGCGAGCCGTAGTGGAACACATGGTCGATCAAGTCGGCCCGGGTCTGGCCCTGCGACGTGCGCTTCAGCCGGCGGACGCCCATGGCGGCCTGCTCCGGCTGGGGCGGAATGTTCTTGGGCTTGTCGGTGTGGCGATTGTTCGAGTCGGGCAGACCCGGCTCTTCGGCAATCGCCTTCGGGTCGCCGGCCCAAGCCTTGCCGTAGATGCCGATGTCGTCCTTGCCGTCGCCGTCCCAGTCGCCGACGACCGGCTTGTCTCCTTCATAGCCGAGCTTGGCCCAAAGATCGCCTTCGTCCCAGACGCCGTTGCCGTTGACGTCGATGAACCACTGGCCGTTCTTGAACACGCCCGGCTCGGAGATGCCGTCGCCGTTGAAATCGCCGGAGACCGGGATCGCGCCGCGCATGCCGAACAGCAGGCGTCGGGCGCCGCCGCCGGGCGCGGCCGGGCCCCCTTCGGCCAGCGTCCACTCGGATTCCTCCATCCCGGTCTGCCATGCCAATTCGTCGGCTTCGGCGGCGGTCAGCTTGACCAGCGGCTCGGCCTCGCCCGGATCGCGCGGGCGCCGGCATCGATCACGCTCAAGTGCCAGGTGAAACCAATCACCGGGCTCGAACCGCCGTAGTAGCCCGGCGGAGTCAGCGTGAGCGGCTGCGGATTGTTGATCTGCGGCGTCACCGCGACCGGATACATGTCGGCCGCCACGATCGGGGGCGTCTGCGGGACGCTGGGCGGAATGTAGATGAACGGCACCGTCGCGACGACGCTGAAATTGTTGCTGATCGAAGTCCCCCCCGCGGTGACGCCAACCTCAAGGATCGCGTCGCCGGGCGCAGGAACCGTGAGCGCTGCGAGCACCGCCGAACTGGTCGCCGTGTAGGGACCGACCACCAGTCCGCCGGTCGAGCCGGGCCGGGTAATGCCATCGAGATAGCCCGAGGGCCGGACCTCGAAGACCGAATAGTTGCCGGCCGGCAAGCCGGCGAAGCTGTAGTCGCCGTTGGCATCGGTCGTGACCGTGATCGGGCTGGTGGGGTTGTAATAGCCCGGCAAGGCCTGCGAGCCGTAGATCGGCTGGCCGGTCGTGCCGTCGCGAAGCTCGAGCGTGACTCCGGCAATCCGCGGATCGCCGGGGCGGAGGATGCCGTCGCGCACGGCGGGGACGTCGACCGTTTGGCTGCCGATCACCGGAATCGCGGCTCCGTCCTGGAACACGGTGCCCGAGATCGAAGCCGGCGGGGCGACGTAAAAGTCGTAGCACATGGCCGCCTGGCCCGAGCCCAGCGATACGCCCGTAATATCGTGCAGGTCGACGACCTGGCCCCCCGCGTCGCCGGCCGAGGCGGTGGTAGCGAAGTATCCGCCGGGCTGGACGTCTTGAACGGTGTACGTGCCGATGTGCAAATCGGTGAATGCGTAGTTGCCGCCAGAGTCGGTTGTGGTCGTGGCCACGATGTTGCCGCTGGAGTCGAGCAGATTGACCGTCACGCCGGCCACGCCCGGAAGCGTGTACTGGCCGGCGCAGTTGGGCGTGTCGCCGATCATCACCTTGCCGGTCAGGCTGGCCGGATTCAGCTCGCAGAAGTTGTAGTTGATGCCGTTGGCGCCCGGCCCCAGCACGATGTTGCCGATCGTGTTGTCATCGACCGACGTCCCGCCGAGCGAACCCGGGTCGCTGTCTTCGGCGAGGTAGCCGGCCGGCTGGATCTCGTGCACGGTGTACGTGCCGGGTGGCAATTGCTGGAACGAATACGCGCCGTTGGAGTCGGTGAGGGTGGTTTGCAGCACGGTGCCGCTGGAGTCGAGCAGTTGGACCGTCACGTTGGCCAGGCCGGGCTCGTTGGGATTCGTCTCGCACTGGCCGTCAACGTCGTTGTGCACGCGGCCGCTGATGCTGCCCGGCGGCACGACGAAGAAGTTGTACTGCTGGGCATTGACCGCCAGGGCCATCGGGATCTGGGTGATATCGTGATTGTCCGAAGCCGTGCCGCCGACCGAGCCGGGGAAGGCCGCTTCGAAGTAATAGCCGCCGGGCTGCAACTCGCGCACGCTGTAATTGCCGGGCGCCATCTGGCCGAACGAGTAATTGCCGTTGGCATCGGTCTGCGTGGTTTGCAGGACGTTGCCGCCCGAGTCGAGCAGTTGCAGCGTCACGCCGGCCAGCGGCGGATCGCTGGTGTCGTTCTGGCCGCTGGCGGTCGTGTCGATGTGCACCGAACCGGCCAGCGTGTCGGGAGGCACGACGAAAAAGTTGTACTGCCTGGCGTTGACGGCCAACGGCAAGGCGATCTGGTTGATGTCGTGCGTGTCGGCCGCTGTTCCGCCGACTGTGCCCGGAAACGCCACCTCGAAATAGTAGCCATTGGGCTGCAACTCGCGGACGCTGTACGTGCCGGGCGTCAGCATGCCGAACGAGTAATTGCCCTGCGCATCGGTTTGGGTGGTTTGCAGGACGTTGCCGCCGGAGTCGAGCAATTGCAGCGTCACGCCGGCCAGCGGCGGATCGCTGGTGTTGTCCTGGCCGTTGCCGGTCGGGTCGACGAACACGGCTCCGCTGAGGGTCGAATAGGGGTGCACGTAAAAGTCGTAGTTCAGGCCATGGATGTCGGAGACCAGCGTGACCGACGAAATCAAATTGTGGTTGACGCTGGTGCCCCCGGCCGTGCCGACGATGCTGCAGCCGGGAATGTAACCCGCCGGCTGCACGTCCTCGACGCTGTAGGTGCCTGGCGGCAGGGCCGTGAACTGGTAATTGCCCCGGCTGTCGGTCGTGGTGGTGGCGATCGTCTGGCCCGTGGAGTTGAGCAAGTCGACCGTCACGCCCGCCAGCGGCGTGGGATTGGGGTCTTGCGTGCAATCGAGCGTGTTGCTGACCAGCACGCGGCCGCTGATCGAGTTGGGCAGCAACTTGCCGAAATCGTATTCCTGTCCGGATTGTCCGTCGCCCAGCGAGATGTTCGTAATCCGGTCGCCCGGGTTGATCGCCAGGCCGCCGGCCGTTCCGGCGCGGTCGACGCCGTCGAGATAGCCGGCCGGCTGGGTGACTTCGTCGACTTCCCAAATGCCGGGATTGAGGCCGGCGACCGAGTAGGACCCATCTGCGCCGGTGACGACCTGGATCGGGGCCGTAGGCGGCGTGCCGACGACGCTGATCGGCACGATTTGCAGCGTGACGCCGCCGATTCCCGGTTCGCCGGGCTCGCGCTGTCCGTCGTCGTTGACGTCGTGGTACACGTAGCCCGACAACGAGGCCGGCAGCGCGACCGCGAAATTGTTGTTGACGCAATTGCAATTGCAGCCGCCGTCCTGCAGCACGATTCCGCTGATCACGTCGGGCGTGGTCACGGTGCCGTCGCTGCCGCCGTCGATCGTGCCGGCCGTGGCCCCGACGCTCAAATAACCCGGCGGGTTCGTCTTGACGACCTGATACGTGCCCGGGAGCAGGCTGGGAAAGTCGTAGTTTCCGCCGGCATCGGTGACGGCGGTCTTGCCGGTGTTGACGTACGTGGTGCCGTTGTATTGCCAAAGGCTCAGCTCGACGCCGGCGATCCCCTGGTCGCCGGTTTCCTGCTGGTTGTCGAGATTGTGATCCTCGAACACTACCCCCTTGAGATCGCGGGGCAGCGGCGGCTGCGTGACCACGGCGACGGCGCCGGCGCTGTAGGCCGACAGGTTTTGCGTCGTGCTGTACTGGTCGTTGGGCAGGGTCAGCGTCGTGCCGCCTTGTTGATTGGCGGCGGCAAAGCTGGCGTCGAACTGGTCGAGAAACGTCGTCGATACCTCAGCGCTTGAGTAGCCCGTGGCCACGAAGGTCGAGCCGAAATGCGTGCCCTGGAAGTCGGCACCGGTGACGATCGGATTGAGCTGCAGGCTGCTCGTGACCGGATTGATCGAGGACACCTGCGCGGCGCCGATGGAAAAGATCAGCGTGTCGCCGGCGGTGAATCCCGACAGGTTGATCGTCAGCAACGAAGAATCGTTGAGCACCGTGGCGCCGGTGACCTGAAAGCCCTGGGCCGAGACGACCGTAAACGGCTGCGGCGTCAGCGATCCGACTCCGCCGCTGGCGGTTTCGAAGATCACGTCTCCCGTGGCCAGCGGTCCGCCGCCGGCCTTGCTGCCGTTAATTTGCAGCTGGGTCAGTTCGGTGCCCACTCCGCCGCCCGCGAATGTCAGCTGAAAGACATTGGGCTGCGACTTGCTCGCCGAATTGGGATCCAATTCGGTGATCCCGACGTGGATGGGCGCCGGATCCGCGTTCATCGCGATGCGGTCTTCGAACTGCTCCACCCGGCAGATTCGCAGGCCGCCGACGATCGCAGGCCGTTCGTCGACCGGGCTGACATTCAGGAATCGCCGACCCATTCGCTTCAGATTGCGCAGTAACCGCACAAACGACCTCCCTGTCGCTAGCCGATCGAACTGGTGCGCGCCCCGCCGGCGGGCGCGGGTTATTTCACGCCCAGTCGCTTGGGTGCCCGAACCGCCGTCTCGGGCGCGGCCTGGGCGTCGGCGAATTTCCAAAATCGCACCGTCGTGTCGAAGCTGCCGGAAACAAGCACGCCGGTCGCCGGATCGCAGGCCAGGGCGGCGACCGAGCCGTTGTGCCCGACCAGCTGCCAGCGTTCCGCCGGCAGGGTCAGGTCCCAAATCCGGATCACGTTGTCGCTGCCGCCGGTGGCCAGCACGTCGTCGCCGCAAAAGGCCAGCGCCATCACCTTGGCCGGCTTGCAAACCAGCCGCGCCAGCGATTTGCCGGTCTCGGCATCCCAGACGCCCACGTTGCGCCCGTCGCCGGCGGCGGCCAGCTTCTTGCCGTCGGGCGAATAGGCCAACGTGCGCACGCGGAGCGCATCGGCCTGGATCTCCAGCGCGGTCTTCCAATCGCTCGTGCGCCAGATGACGATCTGTCCGCTGCGACCGACCGCCGCCACTTGCTCGCCGCTGGGCGAAAAATCCACCGAGCGCAAATCCTTCGACGTGGTGCCCAACTCGTGAATCAGCTTGCCGTCGGCCACGCGGTAGATCCGGACGTAGGGCTCGAATCCGACTACGGCAATCCAGACCCCGTCGGGACTATAGGCCAGCGAGTAGATCGGCTCGCCGAGTTCGGCCAGCAGGCGCGACTGCTTGCCATTGGCCAGGTTCCACTCGACCAGGCGGTGGTCGTCGCCCGCCGAGATCAACTGCTGACCGTCGGGACTGAACTTGATGCAGCGCACCCAGTCGGCATGGCCTTTGAGCGTGTGGACCAGCTTGCCCGATTCGGAATTCCAGACCCGGATCACGTGGTCGTCGCCGCCCGCCGCGACCCACTTGCCGCCCGGCACCAAAGCCACGGCGGTGATCACCGAGGGTTTCGCCGACTTGGGATCGCGCTGGGCGTCCAGGATGCGGGCCGGCGCGATCGACGCCTCGGGCGTCACGCACCAGGCCGGTTGGACGCCGACCAGCACGACCAGAACCCACAAGGATTTGGGGCAAGACATGGCGGGAAACCTCACGAAAACGCGTATCAGGGTGGGGCATTGGCGCATGCGCACGTGTCTTCCGTGGGGCCGACTAGGCGGCGGGAAGAAATGGCGCGCCGGGGCAGGGCTGCTTATCTTGTATCGGTTGCAGCGGTCATGCCGCGCCAGTCGAAGCCGAGAGCGCCGGCGCCCCCGCGCGCGAAGCTGTAACGGTCGGCGAAGAGATGCCGACCCCGTGCTGTCGGCGTGCACGAATCGTGGTCGCCGGCCGCCTGGCCTCCCCCTGAGTTTCCTCAGCCGGAGGGGCCGCCGGCCAGTGGAAACAGGCGCAGGACCTCGCGGGCGATCACCGATTCTTCGTCCGTGGCGATGATCCGCACCGTGCAGGCCGAATCGGCCGCGGAAATCACGCGCTCGGAGGCGGCGTTGCGGCGGGCATCGAGCCGCAGGCCCAGCAGCTCCAGTCCCGCGCAAATCCGAGCGCGTACCTCGACGGCGTGCTCGCCGATTCCCCCGGCGAATACCAGCGTGTCCAATCCGCCCAGGGCCGCGGCATAGGCGCCGATCCACTTTTTCACCTGGTAGCAAAAGACGGCCAGGGCCTCGCGGGCGCGCACGTCCTCGGCCTGCCGGGCGAGCAGATCCCGCACGTCGCCGCTGGTCTCGGAGATGCCGAGCATTCCGGACTGGCGATTGACCAAAGCGTCGAGCGCGTCGGCATCCAGCTGCCGGGTGCGGATCAGGTGGATGAGCAATCCCGGGTCGAGGTCGCCGCTCCGCGTGGCCATGACCAGGCCTGCGGTCGGAGTGAGCGCCATCGAGGTGTCGATGCATTTGCCGTCGCGGACCGCAGCCAGGCTGGCGCCTGCCCCCAGATGCGCCAGGATCACGCGTCCCCGGGCCGCGGCGAGACCGGCAAGGCGGCCCAGCTCTTGCATCAGGAAGGTATACGACAATCCATGAAAACCGTATCGCTGCAGGCCCTCCGACTCGTAGCGGCGCGGGATGGGCAGGATCTGCGCAATGCGCGGCAGATCGCGGTGAAAGGCCGTGTCGAAGCAGGCTGCCTGAGGCACGCGGGGCAACCGCTGGCCGATGGCGCGGATCAAGGCAATCTCGCCCGGCAGATGATTCGGATCGAGTGCCACCAGCCGTTCCAGTTCGGCCAGCATCTCGTCGCTCACGCGCTCGGACTCGACGTACCGCGCGCCGCCATGGACCACGCGATGTCCCACGGCGGCGATCTGGTCGAGTTCGCCGGCGGCGCCCAGAGAGTCGATCAGCTCGACGGCAGCCGCCGCGAGATCGCGCGCCGCCAGCGGCCGATCGGTGATGTTCCGGCTTGCGTCGGGCGTGGCACTCCGGACGGTCAGCTGCGATCCGGCCAGGCCGATCCGGTCGGCGATCCCGCCCAGCCGGCGCGTGGGCGTGGGCCCCGCGTCGTAGACGGCGAACTTGATGCTCGAAGATCCCCCGTTGATCGTGAGCACACGGCCGGTCATCGAGCGCGTCCGATCGATCGCTTGGGCAGACGCGCCGCGCTGCCGAGGCGCGCAGCCGGCCGCCTGGGGAATTCTGTCGGCCGCCGCCGGCAGGTATCAGGCCGAGCGGATCCAATCCAGCGCCTCTTTGGCTTTGCTGACGTCGAAGTATTGGACCTTGGCCGTGGTGAACGGCTTGCAGAACGTGGCCATGCCTGCTTCCCATTTGCTCTCGCCGACCAGGGCCAGCCGTTCGATGTCCTTGAAGTGGGCCATGTCGAACTTGATGTCTTCCCACACGGCAGCGACCGTCCAGCCGTGAAAGTCGTGCATTTCGACGAGCAGCCGGATTTTGCCGTGCTGCTTGACCAGGCGATTCAGCTCGGGCACGAAATGCCCGTAGTCTTCCTTGGTCAGCTTTTGACTCAGCTTGACGATCACGATCTTGCCGTCCGCCTCTTCGCTTAACACGACCGTCATGATGATCTCCTCGGTGCTTCCAAAGGAACCGCTGCGAAACGACAACAACCCTTGAGCCCAGCGCCTGCGCCGGCAAGTTGCCGCGCCCGTCGTCCAATGTAACGTTTTTTTGGCGGCAAGGCATGCCGCCGCCGGCCGGAAAAAAAGAATCGAGAAAACTAAGCGCCGCCGTCTATCCGGCCTCGCGCGCCGGCGGAAACCCCTCGCGCCGGGTCCGACCGCCCAAACTACCGGACGCGGGGCAATTTGGCCGAATGAGCGCGTCTGGAGAGGGCGCTTCCGCGCGCCGAAGCCGGCAAATCCGCGCGCTCCTGCCCGGCAATTTAGCGCGCTCCTGCCCGACAATTCAGCGCGCTAGAGTTCCATGCGGCGAAAGTTAGCCAGGCCGATCCGCATGGGAATATGCGTGGCCAGGGCCCCGAAGGTGGTGGCAATCAGCATGCCGGCCACCAGCAGCGTGCGGCGAAACGAGACCACCTCGGGATCTTCGGCGGCCAGATAGAAGTGACAGGGCAGCGCCGTGAGCAGGACCACGATCACGATATAGATCGCGCTGATCACCAGATTGAGCGTGCCGCCGAAACCGGCCGCAATCTTCGAGGGGCTCTGTTCGCGCAAGTCGGGCATCGTGGCGCCCAGCCCGACCGCGATCCCCGAGAGTCCCAGGCACAGGATCAAGCAAATCGCCTGGTGCAAAGCGACGACCAGCCAGGAGATTTGCAGCATCGCATCGCTGATGAAGATCAGCACCGTGCAGGGGATGCTCGAACCGACGGCCGCGAACAGGAACTTGCCCCAGAGAATCGAGTCGCGGTCGACCGGCAGCAGGCCCAGGATCCAGAACCTGCGCCCTTCCAGGCTGATCATCGGAAAGATGAAGCGGGTCGTAAACGTCGAAAGAATCAGCCCCACCACCGCCAGGTTGAGGAAGCTGATCATGTTGACCCAATGGGCGTATGTCACGTCGTAGCTGAATTTGCGAATGTTGAAGAAGTACAAAGTCAGCAGCCCGAAAAAAATCAGGAACTGCGACCATTGCACCGGATCGCGGCGGAACACGCGCAAGTCCTTGACGATCAAGAACCGCAGCTGCGGGCTCAGAAACGGCATCGCCCGCAACACCAGGCTGTCGAGCCAGAACTGCCCCAGCCGGCGGCGCGGCGTGCGCTGGGTGTGCAGTTCGCTGTAGCTGGAGCGGTACAACCGGGCGGCGGTCCAAGTGGTCAGCAGGTGGCAGACCAGGGCGTTGGACACCAACAGCGACAGAAACAGCAGGCTTTGGGCCCAGGGGGGGCGATCGAACGACGCCGGGTCGCTGCGGGCCGCCTCGAGCAGGCCCGAGCTCAGCCACCAGCTGGGCAGCATCCGATGTTCGCTGAACTGCAGCCGGGCCAGCATCTCCTGAAACCAGAGCGGCGTGAGGATGTTGTTCTCGGTCCCGGTCAGCAGCGACCAGCCCACGTAGGCCAGCGCCACGCAGGCCACGAGGGCCAATCCGGCCGCCCATTGCAGCCGCAGCCGCGGCATCCGGTGGACGATCAACACGCAAGCGATCGCGCCGATGCCGCCGGGAATGTAGATGAACGCGAACATGAACGGCAGCAGCAGGACGAAATACAGCCAAGAGGCGTCCGCCTGCACGCCGTAGGCCACCAGCATCGGCGTGCCCAGAAGCAGGAAACCCCAGCTCGAAAAAGCGATCGCTTCCTGAAACTTGTGCTGCACGATGCGCTCCGGCGCACCGGGGTCGTGAGCAGGAAAGCCGCTTCGCTGGAGCAATACAGCCCGCTGTACAGGATGATGCCCGACGACAGCACGAGCATGATCATCAGCGAGACGAAAAAGACGTTGTAGATGGCCTGCACCGTCAGGGCGTGAGTGGCGGCGTGCCCGATCGAAACGCTGAGGAAGTGAAAGCCCTCGGAAAACAGCACGAACAGGCCGGCCCAAAAGAACAAGCTCAGGAACACGACCAGCGACACGCGCAGCCGCGAAGTGGCCAGTGCCTGTCGCGCTCCGCGGGCGATGATCCGCATGCGCACCCGCCAGAAGGCGGCGGCCTCGGCCTGTTCCGAGAGCGGCCGGGCCAGATTGTGGGGCGACTCGAGCGAGTCCGATGCGAGAGTTTGCGGCCAGCCGCTCATAGCGCGCTCGATTCGCCCGGCGTCGGGCTCGGCGGCCTGGCGCCGGCGTCATCGGTCGCGGCGACAGGGCCGGCGGCGCCAGCGGGTGTTTCGCCCGACACGGCGACGGTCGGCGCGCCCGGCAGCGCACCGCGCCCGTGGCCGGCCGAAGCGGTCAGGCTCAGGTAGAGCTGCTCGAGCGACGTATGCTGCAGCGACAGTTCCTGCTGCAACTCGGCGATCGTGCCCAGGAACCGGAGGCGCCCCTGGTCGACGATGGCCACGCGGTCGGCGATTTCCTCGGCCACGGTCAGCAAGTGCGTGGACATGAAGATCGTCATGCCCTCACGGGCCTTTGCTTTGAGCAGATCCTTAACGAGCCGGGCGCTGCGCGGATCGAGCCCGACCATCGGCTCGTCGATCACCAGCACGGCCGGTTCGTGCAGCAGCGCCGCGGCAAACGCCAGCCGCTGCCGCATGCCGTGCGAATAGGTTTCGGTCAGGTGGTCGACGAAGTCGTACAGCTCGAAATCGGCGATGCCCCGGGCCAATTGTTGGGCCGATTGTTCCGGATCGAGGCCGTACATGTCGGCGATGAACTGCATGAACTCGCGGCCGGTCAGCTTGTCGTACAGGTAGGGCACGTCGGGCACATAGCCCAACAGCCGGCTGGCCCGGCGGCTGTCCTGCACCACGTCGTAGCCGCACAATCGAATCGTGCCGGAGCTGGGCCGCAAGAGACCGACAATCATCTTGATCGTGGTGGTCTTGCCGGCGCCGTTGGGGCCCAAAAAGGCAAACAGCTCGCCCCGCGGTATCTCCAGACTCAACCCCGCCACGGCCACGGTCGTACCGTAGGAGCGGGTAAGTTTTTCGAGCTCGATCATGCGGGCACGCTGCGCGACAGATAAACGGCCGAGGGACGACGGAAAACGCGGCGCGACGCACAGGCCCCCCGGCGCAGCCAGCGGCACGGCGGGCCTGGGTCGACTTCAATCCCGCCCGATTTTCATCAGGCGCTGTCTGACGGCCGCGGGAATCTCGCTCGATTTGTAGGGGTCGAGCTCGGTCGTCAGCTCCCGGGCCTCGTCGGCGCCCATGCGCGAGAATTCCAGGTGCGAATTAAGCATGGCGATTTCCTGGCGCAAGACCAGGCCGTCGCTGCGCACCCAGAGCTTGCCGCGCGGCTCGCCGACCAGACTGGTTCCCGCATCGCTGCGATACACGACCACCAGCGCGCTCGTCGACTCGCCATTCCAGACGATCGGCTCCTGGCGTTCGACCGTCGCTTCGAGCACCTCCATCGGACTATTGGGCGGACGGAACGGACTGTAGACCGGCGTGGTCCACTGTTGTCCGACGTGCAGGCCGGGCAGACACGCTTGCGGCGACAGCGCGTCGCCCACCAGCGCTTCCGGCGAGAGGTACTTTTCCGTCTTGTAAGTGATATCCCCCGACTGCACCGAAAGCTTGAGCCGATTGCCGTCGACGACCCCTTGCATGCGCACGGCGTCGGCAATGCTGGCCAGGCGCACGCTCGAATCGAAGCTGACCAGCCGGCCCAAGGGATCGATGTCGAGCTTGCTCTGGGCGTCCATGTCGAGCCGCCCCGGCCGACGCAACACGGGCTTGATGATCGCGCCCAGCCAGCCGGGAGCGAGCTGATCGATCGGCATTTCGCCGATATACACGCGACTGTGCATTTCGGCCATGCCGTCGCCGCGGCGGATGATCCGGCTGGCGGCCCAGCCCGTGGGCTTATCGTTCCAATAGATCAGCCAGCAGACGGGGGGTTCGCCGACATCGCGCTTCAGCACGCTGCTGTAATTGGGTGGCTCCCCCACGCGCAAGGTGGGCCAGACCTTGTCGATCAGCAGCCAGCTCATGGTCGCCATCCAGAAGACGACGACCACGCTGTTATAAAGGCGTCCGCCCATGCCTCAACTGTCCCAGAAAGACGGCATCTCGATCCCCCGCGCTCCGGCCGACGGCGGCAAGCCGCGGCTCGGCGCGGCATAGCGCGTCGCCCAAAATTATAGTAGCCGGGCCCGCAAAAGTCTCGCTGGAGCGGTTTTTTCGCACTGCTGCCAGCGGCTGCCGCGCCCTTTGCCGGCGGCAGCGGCGGTAGATCGCCGGGGCGCTTACTGCACTAGAAGGGGAGCCTGAAGGCCCGCTGCGGCCTCGCCCAAGCGGGGGCCCCTCGGCGGGACGTTCGCCCTGCGGAACATGAACCCACTCGGCTGGGGACTGGCTGATTAGCGGCCCGATTTGCCGCGTGCCGTGTCGGCCGTATAGCTGGCTTTGAGCCGCGCGATCAATTGATCGGCCGTGTAAATGCGACCGGTGGGCTGATTGAAGTTTTTACCCTTGGGGGTTTGCGACAGCATCTTGCCCATTTCGTAGCCCCCTTGTGCCGTGGCCAGGTATTCCACCATTTGGTAGCCGCCCGGATTATGGATCAGGTCTTCCGTGATGATTTCGCCGCGGGGCATGCGAATCATGCGATCCAGCCGATCGTAGCCCTCGGGATAGGTGGCCACGTGGCGCATGAAGCGCTGCCCGTCTTTGTTGTTCTTGCCCAGCAAGTGCTTAACGATGAATTCGTCGTCCGCCGGCACTGCAGCCGTCAGTTCGGCGGCGCCCGCGGGTTCCCAGCCCAGGGCCGCGAGCCGGGCAAAACAAGCTTGCGCTTCGGAGCGGGCGAGAATGTCGCCGGGCCGGTAGCCTTCGCGGCTGCACATCGCCGAGCGGGCGGCCCGCTCAACCTGGTCCCACTTGGGCAACTCGGCCGGAGCCTTGCCCCCCGGCGCTTTCGCTTCGCCCGCTACCGCCGGCAAAACCAACAGCTGCCAGACAACAATCAACGAGCAGTAACCGGAGCGGCGCATACATGCCTCGCGGTAATTTGGCGAAACTAAGGCGACCTGAGCCTGGCCTGAACCTGCGGCGCAATCGATGACGTCGTAGTCACCGTATCGGCAGCCGGCAGGTTGCGGTCGAGCGCTATCGCCCCCTCTAAGGCAAGAATAGGTCATGCGGAGCCAAGAGCTAGCGAGCCGACCAGTCGAGGGGGAGAAGATTTTCTAATAGTTTGTTGGGGTTAGAAGGGCGCGAGGGCTCGTGATTTTTTTCACGAGCTGCGCACCCTTGCAAGTTTGTAATTGATTGTTTTTTTTGCCCCGATCTCGTACGATAACGCGAGTTCGATTGAGCGTCGGGCCAACCGGGTATCGCAGGAGGTGCCGCCCCCATGTCCAGGTCCACCTATTACGTTCAAGAATGTCCGACCTGCGGCCGTAGCCTGCACGTGCGCGTGGAATATCTCGGCAAACAGGTGATCTGTCAGCATTGCCGCGCGCGGTTCGAGGCCTGCGATCCTGCTAGCGCTGCCTATCCCCCTTCACAGTCGGGGATCGCGCTGCTGCGTCGCGCCGAGGAACTGATCGAGTCGGTCAGTCAGCATCGGTCGGTTGTGCAGTAGACGCGACGCAACCGACGCGGCAATCTGCGCTCGACGAGTGAAGAGAGCGCGGCCTGGGAAGCACGGGTTCGAAAAGCAGGGCGCGTAGAAGCAAACACGCCCAGCAAAGAATTGTCGCAGACAGAATCGGCCACGTGCTATCCGGCCGCCGCTAGCTGGCCAGGGCCGCCAGATCGCGGAAAAACTGCGGATAAGTCTTGGCCGTGCAGCCGGGGTCGCGAATGATCACGCCCGGCACTCGCAAGCCGACCAGGGCCAGACTCATCGCCATGCGATGGTCGTTGTAGGTGTCGATCTCGGCGCCACCGAGCGGGCCCGGCGTGATCGTGAGCCCATCGGCGCGCTCCTCGATCCCGGCGCCAAACTTGCGCAGCTCGCGGGCCAGGTCGCCGATGCGGTCGGTCTCTTTGTGGCGGATGTGGGCCACGTTGCGGATTCGCGTCGGGCCCCGGGCAAACAGCGCGACCGCGGCCAGGGTTTGCACGGTGTCGCTGATCGCGTTCATGTCGACGTCGATGCCCCGCAGCTCGGCCGCGCCGGTGACGGTCGTGCCCGCGGCGTCGTATTCGACGCGGCAGCCCATCTGCTCCAGGCACTGGCAAAAGTCGACGTCCCCTTGCAGACTGCCCCGTGACAAGCCGCGGACCGTGACCCGGCCGCCCGCGATCGCCGCCGCCGCCCAAAAATAGCTGGCGGCCGACGCGTCGGGTTCGATCGCGAAGTCGCAGCCCTGGTAGACGCGCGGGGCGGGAATGTGCAGCCGCGCCAGATCGCTCCCGTCGAGCTCGACGCCGAACGATCGCATCACGGCCAGCGTCATCCGGATATATGGCTGCGAGACGAGCGAGCCGGCGATCACCAGGTCCAAGGGTCCGCGAGCGCACGGCGCCGCCATCAGCAAGCCGCTGAGAAACTGGCTCGACACGTCTCCGCGAACCGTCGCCGTGCCGCCGGGCAATCCGGCCGCATCGATCACCACCGGCGGGCAGCCGCTGCCGGCTTCGCTCTCGGCCCGCACGCCCAACTGGGCCAGGGCGTCGAGCAAGTCGCCGATCGGGCGCTCGCGCATCCGCGGCGAACCGTCGAGCCGGAACCGGCCCTGTCCCAGAGCGACCAGCGCGGTCAAGAAGCGCACGGTCGTGCCGCTGTTGGCGACGTACAGATCGGCGGCCGCGGCAGGCAATCGGCCGGCACACCCCGCGACGCGGAGAATTTCGCCATCGGCCTCGGCCTTGATCGCGATGCCCAACTGGCCGAGGGCGGCGATCATCACTTGCGTGTCTTCGCTCTGGAGCGCGCCGGTGAGCGTGCTGGGGCCGCGGGCCAAGGCCGCGCAGACAAGCGCGCGGTTGGTGATGCTTTTCGAGCCCGGGGGCCGCATCGTGGCCGCGAGCGGTGCAACGAGCGGCTGGATTTCGATCGAGTCGGGGCTCATCGAAAGTTTGCGGCGCGCCGAGCGCGCTTGTTCGGCGTGCGACCTGGCCTGCGAGCAGCCACGTGCTGCCCGGCGAGCGGCAAGGAAACCACCTATCATCGCGACCCGCAACAGGGCGTCAAGCGGGCCGGGGCGGGCGGTCAGGTCTTGGATTTCGGCAGCCGAGCCGCGCAGGCGTGATTGCCCAGGCTGGCGCTGAGAATGAGCTGTCCGCCTCAGCACTCGCGGCCAGATCGGGTAGGATGACGGGTATGGACACGGACCTTCCAGCCGAACGCAGCCCGCTGACATTTTCCCTTCGAGCGATTTTCATCGTGGTCACGGGCACCTGCATTTGGTGCGGCTGGCGGGTGCACGTCGTTCGAAATCGGCAGGGGGCCATGGAGTGGCTCCGCTCAATAGGAGGCCACGCGCAAACCTACGCAGACGAGGACCGCGTGTCATTCACCGAAGCGCCTAGCTGCGGACACGGCGACGATCCGCTGTCCTGGACGAGACGGCTTCTAGGTGACGAGCCCGTACTAGATATTTTCCCCCCGAACGATGCGCAATTCGCGACCGACGAACACGCCAGACTTAAGCACCTGTTCCCCGAAGCCCGTATCTATGAGCCGCCGCGTAAAAGCGACGAGCCATGACCCCTCCCCGCCGCTGCTGGACGTTTACGCTGCAGACGCTGTTCGTGCTGACGCTTGTTTCGGCGGCACTGTTCGCGTCAATCGCTGGCGCCACCAGGTACTGGACCTGGCGTATCGACCTTGAGCGCGGCATGATCGTCGTTCGGCTCAGGTGAAGAGCCCCGGTCGCTGCCGACCAGCCTTGACCCGCCTGCACGCAGCTTTAAGACGCCGCCGGCCGGGGCCGCGCACTTCCCCGCTGCTCGGCGGTGTTACTGCTGCAGGCCTTGGCGGAGCATCAGCTCGGCATAGCGCGACTGATCGCTGCGACGGACCTGTTCCAGATACTGCCACGGTCGAGCCGTGACGTAATAGGGTGAAGGCGGATTGGGCGGCAGCCAATTCATGTTGCCGAACGGATTCGGCGGATAATAACCCCGCGCCGAAGCCAAATCCCCCGAAGCCCAAGCCGCCGTACCCCAAACCGCTGTACCCCAGGCCGCCGTAGCCGAATCCGCCGTAACCAAATCCGCCCATGCCGTAAGGCGTATAGCCACCCGCCCCGTAGCCCGGCCCGCCGTAGCCGAATCCGCCGCCGAAGCCGGCAGCGGACGGAACACCGACCGCCGCCGCCGTCGAATACGAGTAGGCCGGATACACCGGGAACTGCGCCCGGGCTGTGGCCGTGCACAATCCGAGCAGCAAACAACTGGCAGCCAGACCATAGCGCAGCCGGATCATTTCAGCCACCAGTCCTTTCCCAGGATTCGGGTAATGATGGGATCCTTTTGCCAGGCCCGTTGATCGGCGGCGGCGAGCGAGCGGAATTTTTCCCGCAGGCCGGCGCAAGCGCGATTGATCGGCCGGATCCATCTCGGGCACCTGGGCCGCGGCGTCGAGGCGCTGGAGGTCCTTGCCCAGGATGATCTCGACCACCGCGTCGCGCCGCCAGGCGGCCCGGCCGCGCGGATCGAGGCTCAGATAGTCGCTCATCAGTCCGGCGCGGACGACCGCTTGGTCCGAATCGCTGAGGTTCAAATATTGCTGGAACAGCTGCTGCCGGGTCGCATCCAGGCCCGCGGCCGTGGCCTGCCGCTCGCGAATCTGACCAACCAGGGCCAGCTGCTGCTGAATATAGATTTGCTGGGTGAGCGCGGCTTGCTGCTGATAGAGCCCCTGCGAGAACTGAAAGCCGCCATACCCGCCGCCCAAGCCGTAGCCGCCGCCCAGGCCGAAACCGCCAAACCCGCCAGGGCCGTAACCAAATCCACCGTTGGAGCCGTAACCAAATCCACCGAAGGGGCCGAAGCCGGCATAGGGCCCGAAGCCGCTGTAGGGGCTGAAGCCGCCGATCCCGCGAAACCCGCCGCCGAACATGCCGGGGAATTGGGCGCTGGCGGATTGCACGGCGGCGATCGACCAGATTGCCACGACCAGGGTCAAAGCGAGTTTTTTCATCGCACGAGTTCCCGCAGAGTCAGACCGGGCGGCCAGAGATTTAGATCCCAGCTATCAATTATAGACGTGCCGCGGGCGAGCGTCACGGCGCGGGGGAGCAAGCTAACGACTTCTTAAGGCCGATCGAGTTCTTTGACGTGTCCGTCCAGGAACTTCCAGACCTCCTGCGTCGGCCGGTCGTCGGCAGGGCCCAGGTCGGCATCGAGCGAGACGTGGGTCTTGCCCTCGGCGGCAAACACCTCGACCGGCACCTTGGCGGCCCGCAGGGCCGCGGCCAGGCGGCGCGACTGGTCGCCGGTTTCCGGGTGGCCGGCCACGTGCAGGATCAGGAAGGGCGGAATCTGCTTGCCCGGAGCGGCGTAGGTGACCGACGATAGCTCTTTCTGGCTCGCCTCGTCGCCGAAATGCCGGCGGAAGAAATCGGCCCGCTTCTGTTCGACCGTGGCGACGTGATCGACCAGGTCGTAGGTATCGCCGTCGACCGGGATGCAGCCTTTGATCGCCGAGAGCGACACGCCCTCGGCCTTCAGGTAGCGCTCATCGGTGCAGAGCAGGGCCGCCAGCTGGGCCCCGGCCGAGTGCCCCATGATGAACAGGGTCTTTGGGTCGCCGCCGAATTCGCCGGCGTGGTCGATCGTCCAGCGTATCGCCTTGGCCACGTCGCCGGCGAGCTCTCGGATCGACGCGTCGGGCGTGAAACGGTAATTGGTCGAGATGAACACATATCCGCGGTCGACCCAGGCCTGCGGCTTGTGGCCCGACTCGCTCTTGTCGCCGTGCTGCCAGCCGCCGCCGTGAATCCAGAACAGGACCGGATGACCGCGTCCGGCGGCCGGCGCGTAAACGTCCAGCCGCTGGGCCGCCACGCCATCGGCAACATAGGCCACGTCGCGCTCGACGCGCATTTCGGCGGCGCCGGCCGCCCCGGCAAGTGCGGCGATGGCCAGCAGGGCCCAGAACGATCGGGCGAATGCGGAGGTCGAGCGGGTGCGAGCCATTTTGTCTTGCTCCGCTGGGGGAAAGTAAATCGCCAGCCAGCCGATCGACGACTTTGCGTCCGAGCAGCTCTTGTATTGCTACCGAGCGGATTGCAGGGCCGCGGTCCGGGAAGTACTGCAAAGGGCCGCCACTGCGGTGCATTCTAGACGTGGCGCTGTTGCTGGTCGATAATCAGGGTTCACCCTCCCGCTGCCTTCAGCCCGGCCGCACGCCGAACCTTCCAGGATCGCCGCAGTGAATCCAGCGCAAGTCCACCCCGCGACGACGCACGCCGAGAGCCGATGTCCCGTGGCGGCCGCCGCCCAGCGCTGCGCCGGCCCGCGCTCGGCGTGGCCGTTTGCTGCGCGGCGGCGCTGCTTGCCGGCCTGCGCGCTGGCGGCGCCGCCCGAGGCGGCCCCGGAGGCAGCGCAGGCGTACGACACCCAGGTCCGGCCGATCCTGGCCACGCACTGCCTGGAATGCCATGGAATCGAAAAGCCGAAAGGAGACTTGCGGCTCGATCGGCTGAAATCCGACCTGGCCGACGCCGAGGCAGCCAAGACGTGGCAGAAGGTGCTCGAGCGCATCCAGTCGGGTGAAATGCCTCCGGAGGAAGAGCCGCGGCTCTCGGCCGCAGAATTGCAGCAACTTGGCGACTGGATCTCGGGCGGGTTGCAAGCCGCGGCGGCTGCGCGGCGGGCCGGCGGACGCGTCGTCTTGCGGCGGCTCAACCGGGCGGAGTACGAGAACACGGTTCGCGACCTGCTGCACGTCGACGTCGACCTGAAGGATCTGCTTCCGCTCGACACCGCGGCAAACGGTTTCGACAACATCGGCGACGCCTTGCATGTCTCGTCGTTCCTGATGGATCGCTACCTGGACGCCGCGGACAAGGCCCTGGGCGTGGCGATTGCCAACCGGCCCCAGCCGCCGGCCAGCACCCGCAAATACGACTGCCGCTTGGAGCATGGCATCAAGAACTCGACCGAGCGGGTCTTCCGCTTTCCGGAGAACGAGCTGGTCACGTTCAGCTCGTCGCATTGGAATGCGGTAGTCCTGTGGCAGTTCTATCCGTCGGACCGGGGGCGGTATCGCATCCGCATTCCGGCCCGCGGCGTGCAAAGCGCCGGCAAACCGGTGACGTTTCGGATCGACGCCGGCTCGATGTTGATGGGCGAAAAGAATCACCTGGCCGGTTACTACGATGCGCCGGCCGACAAAACGGCGATGATCGAGCTGGTCGACCGCTTCGAGCCGACGAACACGATCCGCATTCTGCCGTACGCACTGGCCAATGCGCAGACGGTCGACAAGATCGGCGCGGACGTCTACGACGGGCCGGGCCTGGCGCTGGGGCAGATCGAGGTCGAAGGCCCGCTCTACGACGCCTGGCCGCCGGAAAGCCACCGCCGGATCTTTGGCGAGTTGAAGCAGGCGTCGGCTCCCAGCGGCAACCAGGCCGATCGCCTGGAGGTGGTCTCCGATCAGCCGGCCGCCGACGCCGAGCGGATCGTGCGGGCGTTCGTGCGCCGGGCGTTTCGGCGTCCCGTGTCCGAGGAGCGGATCGAGCCGATTCTCGCGCTCGTGCGGGCAAAGCTGGCCGAGGGGCGCTCGTTCGAACAAGCCGTGCGCGTCGGCCTGATGGCGACCTTGGCCGCGCCGGAATTCCTGTTTCTGGATGAGCAGCCCGGCCCGCTCGACGACTATGCGCTGGCCAGCCGGCTTTCGTATTTCCTGTGGAGCACGATGCCGGACGACGAGCTGGGCACACTGGCCGAAGCCGGGCGACTGGGCGACGCCGAAGTGCTGGCCGGCCAGGTGGAGCGGATGCTGTGCGATCCCAGGTCGGCGGCGCTGGTGGATAACTTCGTCGGCCAGTGGCTGGGATTGCGGGACATCGACTTCACGTTGCCCAGCCAAATTCTGTACCCGGAGTTCGACGATCTGCTGCGCGTCTCGATGCAGCGTGAGGTGGAACTTTTCTTTGCCGAACTGCTGAAGCAGGACCTGAGCGTGGCGAATTTCGTCGCTTCCGACTTTTCGCTGCTCAACGGCCGGCTGGCTCAGCACTACGGCATTCCGGGGGTCGACGGTTGGGAATTTCGCAAGGTTCAGCTCCCGGCCGACAGCCATCGCGGCGGCGTGCTGACGATGGCCGCTGTGCTCAAGGTGACCGCGAACGGCACGAACACTTCGCCGGTCACGCGCGGGGCCTGGGTGCTCGACCGCATCCTGGGCACGCCCCCGCCCAAGCCGCCGGAGAACGTCGCGGCGCTCGAGCCCGACATCCGCGGGGCCACCACCATTCGCGAGCAGCTGGCCAAGCACCGCCAGATTGCCACCTGTGCCAGTTGCCACACGCACATCGATCCGCCCGGTTTCGCGCTCGAGAGCTTCGACGTGATCGGCGGCTGGCGCGAGCACTATCGCGTCACCGGCAACGGCCGAGAAGTGATGCTGGGCGGCCGCCGCATGCCCTACCTGGAAGGGCTCCCCGTCGATCCGACCGGCTCGCTCGCCGTCGGCCGTACGTTCAAAGACATCGACGAGCTCAAAGCGCTGCTCCTGGCCGACAAGGACCAGATCGCCCGGGCGTTGACCATCCGCCTGTTGACCTACGGCACCGGCGGAGCCCCCGAAGCGGCTGACGGAGCCGAGATCGAACGGATCGTCGCCCAGGCTCGCGAGCGGAATTATGGCCTGCGGACGCTGGTGCACGCGATCGTGCAAAGCCCGCTATTTCGCAGGAAATGAAACCTGGATTGCGGGTACAATCTGGGTCGCCCTCGGGCTGAGGTTTTTCGGGATCGGGTAAATTGCTGAAGGTTTCGGCGAACCGCCCTGCGCAGGAGATAACGCATGTCGCACACGCATTCATCCGAGCTCGGCGATAACGAGTCCCGCGGCGACCGTGCCAGCGGCATGCGGCCCAGCGGCCGGTCGTTCGATCGCCGGCGTTTCTTGCACGCCGCCGGAGTGACGCTGGCCCTGCCGGTCTTGGACAGTCTGCGGTCGTGCGCCCGGGCCGGCACGGCCGAGGCCGCGCCGATTCGCCGGCTGGTTTCGATTTGCACGCCGCTGGGGGTGCATCCGGCCGATTTCTTTCCCACCGAACCGGGCAAGAATTACGCCAGCACGCCGTACCTCGACGTGCTCAAGGACTTTCGCAATGACACCAGCGTCATCTCGGGCTTGTCGCATCCGGACGTGGGCTCGAGCCATGATTCCATTTACAGCTATTTGACCTGCGCTCCGCATCCCGAGCTGCGGGCCGGCTTTCGCAACACGATCTCGCTCGATCAATTTGCCGCCGAACACATCGGCGGGGCGACCCGTTTCGGCAGTCTGTCGCTCTCGGCCGAAGGGTTCGGGCTGTCCTGGACGCGCAGCGGAGCACTGGTGCCCAGCGAGCTGTATCCGGCCAGCCTGTTTGCCCGGTTGTTTCTGGAAGGCCGGCCCGAGGACGTTGCCGCCCAAAAGCAGCGGCTGCAGGACGGCCGGAGCATTCTGGACGCGATCGGCGGCCAGGCCCAGCGCATGCAGCCGGCGCTGGGCGTTCGCGACCGCGAAAAACTGGACGAGTATTTCACCAGCGTGCGCGAGCTCGAACAGCGGATGGCCGTGAGCCAGCAGTGGGCCCAGCGTCCCAAGCCCAAGGTGAATGTCGAGCCGCCGCAGAACAACTCTAACGCCGCCGACTTGATCGGCAAGACGCGGTTGATGTTCGACCTGGTGCATTTGGCGCTGCAGACGGATTCGACCCGGTTGATCACGATTCTGCTCTTGGGCACCAGCCTGGTGCCGCCGATCGACGGCGTGTCGCTGGGCCATCACGACCTGTCGCACCACGGCCAGGATCCGCAAAAAATCGATCAGTTGCGCAAGATCGAACTGGAGAAAATGAAAACCGTGGCCGAACTGCTGGCCAAACTTAAGGGCACCCAGGAGCAAGACGCCACGCTGCTCGATCGGACCATGGTCTATTTCGGCAGCAACCTGGGCAACGCCAGCAATCACTCGACGAAGAACATGCCCGTGCTGTTGGCCGGCGGCGGTTTCCGGCATGGACAGCATTTGGCCTTCGACCCGGAGAGCCCGCCCCCGCTGGCGAATTTGTACGTCTCGATGCTGCAGCGCATGGGGATCGAAGCCGGGGCGTTCGGTTCGAGCACCGGCACCTTGTCGGGCCTGGAAATGCAGGGGACCTGATCGTCCTCCCCGAATGCGGGGGTGAGTCGGTCGCAGCGAGGCGAGTGTTCTCAAGGAAATTCTGCGACAGTCTGTTGACACTCGCAGGCCCTCTGGGCATGCTTGGGACTTGCGGCCCGAGAGTCGTGGTCTTTGCCGCTGTCGGCGAGAAAACGGCCCGGGCCAAAAGCGGGCTGCGATTCGAAAAAAGTTGCCCGGCCCCTTCGCGATGATCGCCGAGGCGCTTGGCAACTTTTTTTGTCGCGACATTGGCGGCAATTGGGTTGGCTGGCTTGGGTCCGGCCTACAAGGCCTGAGGCCAGACTTCATGGGGTTGATTGATGGCCAATTGCGGTTGGTTGTGCCCTTGATTCACAGATATTTTGTTAAATAACATAAAAGACTTTACCTAGAGCGTTATCTGCTTCACTGAAATTCACTGCGATTCCTCGATTCACGGGAGATTTCCAATGCGTAACGTAACGCTGACTTTCCTCGCCGGTTTCACACTGTTTGCCGCTCCGGTCCAGGCCGCAGACATTGCCCTGTCGCCGCCGGTCGCCTCGGGCGGGCAGAATTATGACAGCCTGTTCGGGATGGATTTCAACACGAATCGCGCCATCGTCGTGACGCAGCTGGGCGTGTTTGACAACCATAACGACGGGGTGCTCAACACCGACTCGCCCACGCAGCCGATCGTAATCCAGCTCTGGAACCTGAACAGCCCGGCGACTCCGCTGGCCACCGTCAACTTCGGCGGCGGCTCGCCGATCGGCACCGAGGTGGAACTGGGGGCCGGCGGCGTGTTCGTGCAGAATCTTTCGTCGCCGCTCACCCTGCCCGCCGGCGGCAACTACTACATCAGCGAAGACTATTCGAGCGCCGAGCAGTTCTACAATTCGGGCAACACTCCTCCGTTTCCGGGGATCAACGACGGCGGCGGCGCGATCACGTTCGTCGGCGGCGGCCGCGCGTCCGCCGGACACGACTACGTGTATCCGAGCGGCGGCGGCGGATTCATCGACGGCGGACCGGCCAACCGTTACATGGGCCCGGATTTCACGTTCATCCCGACTCCGGAGCCGGGGTCGCTGATGCTGCTGGGCCTGGGAGCAGCCGGGCTGGCGGCCTTCGCCTGGCGCCGCCGGGGTTGAGTCGAGTCGAGACCACTGAGCGGCACGGATCCAGCGCGACTTCCAGCAGATGTGCACCATGCGACTCCGACTAATTGCGATCTCGACGCTCCTGACCGCCGGCCTCGCCTCGGCCGCACCCGCGTCGACGATCAACCTGCTGCCGCTGGGCGACTCGATCACCGCGCAGGGTTACTACATCGCTCCGCTGCAAAACTTGCTCAGCGGCGCCGGCTACACGCCCAATTTGCTTGCCAACGAAGGGCACTCGGGCTACATCATCGACGGTTCGCTGCCGGGCGCGCCGCGACCGGGACTCGCCGAGAACATCGGGGTGGGCAAGAACCCCGACTTCTTGAACCACGCCGGCGTGAATTCCGCGAATACGTACATCCTGCTGATGATCGGCACGAACGACGTCGATACCGGTTTCGACCTCGCGCCCGGCCAGGTGCAATCGCGGATGAGCAACCTGCTGGCGGAAATTCACACCGAAGCCCCGTTGGCCCATGTGATCGTGGCCGAAATCGTCCCGAACCTGGGCGCCGGCAAAGACCCGGCCGTTCAGCAGTTCAACAGCGACATCGCCGGGGTCGTCTCCGGGCCGAATACGTCGCTGGTCGACATGTATCACGCGTTTGAGTCGTATCCGGGATTTCAGGCCAACCCGTCGTTGTTGATGACCGACAATCTGCATCCCAACCAGCTTGGCGGCAATGTCATGGCCCAAGTCTGGTTTCAGGGCATTCAGTCCAGCCAGCAAACGCCCGAGCCCGCGTCGCTCGTGCTCGGTGGGTTGGGCGTCTTGGGTCTGCTGGTCGCCGTGCGTCGGCGCAAGGCATAGCCGCGGGTGAAGCTCGACCGTTCGCAAATCGAACGGCCTGCCGCGGCGCAGTTTCCCAATTTGGACCCCTCGCCTGACGCCGCCCGAGGACGCTTTGCCGCTGCGGCGCAGCGCAGTTACCGCAGCACACCCGCACCGGGGGCGGCGGCAGACTGGGCGGGCCGCGCCGGGCGGGCATTTTGATAGCTCGCGGCATTTTGAGCCGGCGGCGGCACGGGCTCGGCCTGAACGGCGCTTGGCAACGGCCCGCCGATCGCGCGCTCCAGGTCGGCCAGGCGGACCTGAAACGCGGCCAGCGTTTGCTGATACTGTTCCCGCTGCATCAGCAGTTGCTGCTGGGCGCTGAGCAGATTCAGGAACGTGGTTTTTCCCACGTCGTAATTGGCGCGGGCGGTGGCGACCGTGCTTTCGGTCGCGGGGAGCAGCCGGGCTCGATAGATTTCGATCGCTTCCTCGCTCTCGGCGACCTCGGCCGCAGCCGATTCGACCTCGAACTGCACGTCGGCTGCCTTTTGGCGGTACTCGGCCTGGCGCCCGGCCAGCCGGAATTGGGCTTCGCAAACCGCCGCATTCAGCTTCTTGCGATAAATCGGCACGTTGACGTTAATGCCGACCTGGCCGCGCAAGGGGCTTTGCGTGGCCGCGGGCTGCCAGAACGAGTCGTATTTGCCGTAGATCTCGGCATCCGGGTAATACTGTTTGAGGGCCAATTCCAGCGCCGCCTGCTCGGACCGGACGCGCGCGCCGATCGCCGCCAGGTCGGGGCGCTGGCTAAGGGCCAACTGCCGCAGGAAATCCGCCTGCGGCAAACGCGCGCCGGCCGGCAACTCGACCAGCGGCTCGGGCAGCGGCTCGCCCGGGTCGCGCCGCAGCAGCGTGTTGATGCGGGCCACCGCGACGCGATGCATCCGGTCCAGCTCGACGAGCCGCCGCTGGGTGCTGGCCGCCTCGACGTCGGCCTGCAACATGTCCTGCTCGGTGACCTGGTTGTTTTCGTACTTGATGCGGGCCGTGTCGCGGGCCTGGCGGGTCAAACCCAGGTTCTGCCGGTTGAGCTCGATCCGGCGGGCGATGAGGTAATACTCGAAATAGGCCATTCGCGTCGACTGCTCCAATTGCAGCCGGGCATCGCGCACGTCGTGAAACGCGGCGCTGGCGTCGGCCGCCGCGGCGTCGCCCCGCGCCGCACGCTTGCCGAACCAGGGGATTTTTTGCGCGCCGCCCACGACATACGCCGGCTGAACGGTGCCGGAGGCGAACGAACCGGGGGCCGTCATCGCCATGAAGGTCGGGTCGTCCAGGGCAACCGCCTGCGGAAAGCGCTGCTGGGCCGCCCGCCAGGTGAGCGTCATGGCCTGTAGCGACGCGTTGCGCTGGACAACCAGGTCCAAGAGCGGCGGCAGCGCCAGCTCCGACTGCCCGGCGAACATGCCGTCGCCCGCGGCCAGGCGATCGGCCGGCAATCCGGGCGCAGCGGTCACCGCGGGCAATCGAGTGGCCATGACGGGCGGCTGGGCGAAGACCGCACGGTCAAAGGCAGCCAGACCGATGACGAAGGCAATCCCCGCGCAGGCGCGCACCCAAAGCTGGGGCACCATAAATGCCTTCCTGGCAAATGGACGCCTACCTGTCGCGGGTTCGCTAAAGGCGACATGATCCCTGTCGCTTCCTTTGCATCGAATCGCTACGGGCGTCAGCTTGAGCGCCACGCATCCGGACGCACTAACCGACACAACCGGCGCATTTTTTTCGTTCAACACCAGCCGCCGCCAGCTCGACGGCGGTCGGCTGGCGAGCGTGGGCCAGCGCGGATCGGTCCGCCGCCGGGCGGCGCCGGTAAGTCGCTGCCGCCGTGCGGTTTGCCGTGCCCCAGACGTGGCGTCCATGCGTTCGCAGGCGGTCGGCCCGAATACCGACTGCTTGCACTTTCGGCGGCAAGCTGCGTAAGATTCAGTTGAGGTAACGACCCCGTCGACCCCGGCTCGACTCATGCTGCAACGCCTTGCCACCATCGCCCGCTCGCTGCTGGTGCATACGCTCATCTTGGGCGTGAGCGCCGCGGGGCTCGGTCTGGGCCCGGGCGCCCTGGGAGCTGCGCAGGGCAATGCCGCGGTGGCTTTGGTTGCGCTGCGGCAGCCGTGCTGCTGCGGCTCGTCGGACGGCCGCTGCTGCGGTCGGGGTTGCTGCGTGGCCCCGGTGCGCGTTCCGGTGCGCAGCGAGGTTCCGGCCCGCGTGGCCAACGGTGGGCAAGAACTGATCCAGCTCGCCACCCTGGGGTCAGAACCGACTCCGGTTTTCGACGGCGGAGTCTGGCGTCAGCGGTCCAATCTTTCTCCCGGCGGCGAGCTCGCTGCCCAGTCGCTGCAAGCGCAGCACGTGCGGATTCAGACCTGAACCGCGGCGGTGCGCATCCTCTGCGCGCCGAACTTGCGCCTTCTGAGCTTGCGCCGGGCATGTAGGCTTGCGCGCATCGTCTGAAGGCACTCATCCATCGCCTCAGTCTCGGCTGGTCCGGCCTGCGCATGGGGGACAGCCGCTGAGGATCGGTACACCGGGGCGCCATACTGCCCACCGAGCGCCAGGGCGCAGCGGCGTCCTGCTTGAGCGTGGGCGAGCAAGCACCACAGACAAGCAAGCACCGCGGATAAACCAGCACAGTGCGCGACGACTTTTTTTTGCGGAGGGAGATCAGATGATGTCGCAAGACAAGCGGCCGACCGACGGGCAATCCGGGCCCCGGGACGAAATGCCCAGCGACGACGAGGGGGGCCTGCGCGCTCCGCCCGGACTGACCGGCTGGCGAAAAGCCTGGTGGTGGTTCGATTTCATCATTCTGGTCAAGCTCGCGCGGCTGCGCTTTGTGGGTGTGCTGGCGCTGATCGGGATCGTGATTACGCAGTGGGACTGGCTGGCGGCAGAGTACGACAAATGGACTCGGCCGGCCGTGGCCGACGCCGGCCCCCAGGGGGACGTCGAATGGTTTTGCCCGATGCACCCGGCCGTGGTGCGCGACAATCCGCGGGACAAATGCCCGATCTGCTTCATGCCGCTTTCCAAGCGCAGGAAGGGGGACGCGACGAGCGAAGCCTTGCCGGCCGGCGTGGTGAATCGCGTGCAGCTGTCGCCCTATCGCGTGGTGCTGGCGGGCGTGCAAACCTCGACGGTGGAGTACCAGGCGCTGACCAAAGAGATCCAGGCCATCGGATACGTCGAGTTCAACGAGCGGGGTCAAAAGACGGTCGCGGCGCGGATCGCGGGCCGCATCGACAACCTGTTTGTGAACGAGACCGGACAAATGGTCGAAGCCGGCGACGCGTTGGCCTCGCTCTACAGCCCGGACCTCGTAGTCACGGTCAACAACATGCTCGAAGCCCGGCGGGCCAAGAACGAGAAGAATCTCGACAGTGCGCAGCGCCGGCTGGAGCTGCTGGGAATCAGCGCGGACCAGATCGACGAAATCCTGACGAGCGACAAGGCCAACACGCATCTTACGATCCGGTCCCCCATTTCCGGCCATGTCATCAAGAAGTATGTGCGCGAAGGGCAATATGTCGAGCAAGGGATGCCGCTTTACGACATCGCCGACCTTTCGACCGTCTGGATCCAGGCCCAGGTCTATGAGGACGACCTGGCCTTTCTGCCGGCCGAACAGGCGCACAAGAAAACCCAGGACGAGGCCGACCGGGTGCCCGTGGTCGCCACGACTCGGGCATTCGCGGACGAGCCTTTCTATGGCACGCTGGCCTTCATCTATCCGCACGTGGACGAAGCGACGCGCACCGTTTCGGTCCGCTGCGAGCTCAAGAACCCCGGCCACAAGTTGCGCCCCGGAAGCACGGCCACCGTTTCGATCAAGGTGTCGCCCGACAACCTGCCGATGTTCGCCCGGATCGCTGAAGCGGGCGGTGTGCCCGCCGAAATGCTGGCCCAGGGGCGCGTGCTGGCAGTGCCCGAGCCGGCCGTGATCGACACCGGAAGCCAGACGATCGTGTATCGCGAGACGACGCCCGGCGTGTTCGAGGGCGTCCGGGTGAAGCTGGGCCCGCGCATGACCGGGCCTCACGACGCGGCCTGGTACCCGGTCCTGTCGGGCTTGAGCGCGGACGAAGAGGTCGTCAGCTCCGGCTCGTTTCTGGTCGACGCCGAAACGCGGCTCAACCCGGCCGCCGGCTCGATCTACTTCGGCGGCAGCGGCGGATCGAAATCGAATTCGTCGGTCACGAATGTCCGTCCCTCGACGCCCGAGGATGAAGAGGTAAAGTTCGCGGCCGTTCTGGCCAGGCTATCTGCGGGAGATCGGAAGCTCGTGCTCGCGCAGCAGTATTGCCCGATCCTGACCGACAATAGGCTCGGCTCGATGGGGGAACCGGTGAAGGTGATCGTCGACGGGCAGCCGGTCTTTCTCTGCTGCTCGGGCTGCAAGAAGGGCGCCCTGGCCAATCCGCAGGCGACGCTGGCCAAGGTGGCCGAGCTGAAGCGGCGCAAGCCAGCCGAAACGGAAAAGCTGGCGCGGCCCAAGCCGCAAACGGCTCCGCCCGCCCCGGCCGGCGGCAAAGACGCCAAGATCAACGCGGCCCTGGCCAGGCTCTTCGAGCGAGGACCGCGAGCTGGCGGTCAAACAGAAGTTTTGCGCGGTGAGCGACACCAGCCGGCTTGGCTCGATGGGGCCGCCGGTCAAGGTGCTGATCGAGGGCAAGCCCGTGTTCCTGTGCTGCGAAGGCTGCCGCGAAAGCGCGCTGGGCGATCCGCAGGCCACTTTGTCGAAGGTGGACGAACTCACGAAAGCGGCAGCGGAGCGAGGCGACCGGTAACCCCCGGACCAACGGTTTCGGCGCGAGACCGCCGCGGCGCGTTGTGCGACGAATCAACGAGAATTCCACCAGATACGCGATTACCAGCCCGTCAGACGAGCTAACTTCATGATCGAAAAAATCATCGAGCTGTCGATTCGCAATCGCTTTCTGGTCCTGGCGCTGACTGCCGCGCTGACCGTGGCGGGCGTGTTTGCGATGCTCAATACGCCCATCGACGCGATTCCGGACCTGAGCGAAAACCAGGTCATCGTGTTCACCGACTGGATGGGCCGCAGCCCGCGCGAGATCGAAGACCAGGTGACCTATCCCCTGTCGCGCAAGCTGCAGGGGCTGGCCGGCGTGCGGGCGGTGCGCTCGAGCAGCGAATTCAACTTCTCGATGATCACGATCATTTTCGAGGACAACATCGACTTTTACTTCGCCCGGCAGCGGGTGACGGAGAAGCTGGCCCAGGCGAATACGTTTCTGCCCGCGGGCGTCCTGCCGTATTTGGCGCCCGACGCGACGGCGCTGGGGCAGATCTTCTGGTACACGGTCGAGCCGAGCCCGGGCCACAAAGTCGATCCCGAACGGCTCTGGGCGCTGAACAAGTTCTACATCGCTCCGCAGCTCAACGCCGCGCCGGGCGTGGCCGACGTGGCCATCGTGGGCGGGACGCCGCTCGAGTATCAGATCGACGTGCGTCCCGAGGCCCTGCGGGCTTACGGCATCACGCTGGGCGATTTGTATGCCGCGGTGGGCAAGAGCAACCAGCCCTCGGGCGGCGGCGTGATCCAGAAAAACAACGCCGAGTACATCGTCCGCGGCGTGGGCTGGATCAAGGGAAAAGATGACATCGAGGACACCGTCATCAAGGAGGTGGGGGGCACGCCGATCTACGTCAAAACGGTGGCCAAGGTGTCTCTCGGCACCCAGTTCCGCCGCAGCGTCTTCGAAAAAGACGGCAACGAGCTCACCGGCGGCGCCGTGCTGATGCGGCATGGCGAAAACCCCCTGGCGGTGACCCGGCGCGTCAAGCAGCGCATCCACGAGCTCCAACCCGGGCTGCCCGAGGGAATTCACATCGCCCCGGCCTACGACCGCACGCGGCTGATTACCGGGGCGATCCACACGCTGACCGAGGTGATGGGGCACGAAATGATCATCGCCTCGATCGCCATCCTGGTGATCCTGATTCACGTGCGCAGCGTGCTCGTGATTTGCGTCACGTTGCCGCTGGCCGTGCTGTTTTCGTTCCTGATGATGTGGATCCTGCGGCGCTCGGGCATCATCGACATCCAGGCAAACATCATGTCGCTGGCCGGGATCACGATTTCGATCGGCATCCTGGTCGATCAGGCCATCGTGATGGTCGAGAACGCCACGCATCATCTGAAAGAGCACTTCGGCGACGCCCCGGTCACCGGCGACACCCGGGAGATGGTGATCGCGCCCTGCCGCACGGTCGGCCGGCCGATTTTCTTTTCCGTGTTGATCATGCTGCTGTCGTTCGTGCCCGTGTTCATGCTCAGCGGGCGCGAGGGCAAGTTGTTCCATCCGCTGGCCTTCACCAAGAGCTTTGCCATGATCGGGGTGGCGCTGATCTCGATTACGGTGGTGCCGGCGCTGATTCCCACTTTCATCCGCGGCCGGCTGCGGGGCGAGCAAGAAAACCTGATCGTCCGCAGCTTTATCCAGATCTATAAGCCATTGCTGACTTGGGCTTTGCCGCGGCGCAACCTGGTCATGTGGGCGTTCGCCGCACTGCTGATCGTGGCGGCCGGCATGTTCCCGCTGCAAGCCGTCGTCGGCATGGGGGCCAGCGAGCAAGCCTGGAAAACGACGTTCCTGGCGGTTTTTGGGATCGTCACCATGCTGGCGGTACGGTCGATCAACGGGAAGCGGGCGGCCGACTTTCAGTCCCATCGAACCGCACTTTTGCTCGTCGGGGCGGGGGTGATTTTGCTGGGCATCGCCGGCGGCTCGATCTATCTGACCAACTTGCTCCCGACCGCCGTCGCGACGTATGGCCCGCTGAAATGGCTGTGCCGGCTCGTGGTCTGGGTTCCGCTGGGGCTCGTGCTGTTCGTCGCCGCCAAGAGCGAGAGCCTGACACTTTTGCGGCTGGTGACGCTGGTCAGCCTGACGGGGATCGGGCTGTGGGCGTACCACTTTCCCAAGATCGGCGTGGCGTTCATGCCCGCTCTGGACGAAGGCACGACGCTCGACATGCCAATCACCGTGCCCCGGGCGAGCGTGACCGAAGCGGCCGACGACCTGAAAGCCCGCGACGCGCTGCTGCGCGGGTTTCCCGAGGTGGAATCCGTGATCGGCAAGGCCGGGCGTGCCGACACGCCCACCGACCCGGCGCCGCTCGACATGGTCGAGACGTTTGTCAACTTCCGCCCCAAGGAGCTGTGGCCGAAGCGGGTGCTCAAGCTACGCGACGCCGAGCGGCAGATCGAAGACGTGCTGGCAGCGCTCGAAGAAAGTGGCTATGTCGCCCGGGCGAAGGACCAAGGCGACCGCGAGGGGCTGATCAACGGTGCCACGCAGCAGGCGCTCGAACGCTTCGACGAAACCATGCGCGAATTGTCGCTCCGCCGGTACCGCGAAATCGAAGAGGACCTGCGGCCCGAGCTGACGCGGTTTGCCGTCGGCGAGTTGATTCGCTCGCTGAGCGCCCGGGGACAGCTTGCCTGGCCGGAAGGAGGTAGCGAAGCGGTCGAGATCGAGCGTCTGACCCAGCAACTTGCTCCGACCTATGGCCCGTGGTTGTCGAAGACGCCTGCCTGGGAAGACACCGCCGGGCTGAGCAAAGCCGTCGCGGAAAGTTTGGAGCAATCCGGCGCGATCGCCGACGTGGTGAGCGCCCTGGAACCGCAACCATCGGCCTGGGGAACGTGGTGGAATGCGGCCCGCGAGTCCCTGGGGGGCCAACACGTTACCCTGGCCGGCCAGTTGCTGGAGTCCGTCGAACGCCAGCGGACCAGGCTCTGGCACGAGCGGGTCAAGCAGGTCGACTGGGAATTGGCCGACCGGGGCATGGAAGCCTTCACCTGGTATGCGCTCGAAGAATTGTCCAAGGCCGCGACCAAGGCCGGCCTGGCAGCCGGCGCGCTGCTCGGATCGCAGACCGCTGCGCTGGCCGCTGCCGCGGTCAATGTGCAGCTGGGCAAGCCTTTTGACGAGGAGCCGTTCAAAGCCTTCAATCCCTTGCGCGAGCGGCTACAGGAGCCGTTCGCGAAGCGGGTTTTTCTCTGGCCGCGGATCACGGGCCCCAAGGGGGACCTGGTCGACGACGAGATGGGACGCGTCCTGCAGGTGCCCGGGTGGAGCAACATTTTCACCCAGCCGATCATCAATCGGATCGAAATGCTGTCGACCGGCGTGCGGACCGATATCGGCGTCAAGGTATTCGGGGCCGATCTCGACACGATCGACCGGGTTTCGAAGGACGTCGAAGCCGCGCTCAAGCCGATCCCCGGGCGCGAGACGTGATTGCCTCGCCCATCATGGGCAAAGGCTATTTGCAAATCGAGATCCATCGCCAGGAGGCTGCCCGGTATGGAATCAGCGTCGAGGACATCCAGAACGAGATCGAAGTCGCGCTGGCCGGCCGGGCGGTGACCTACACCGTCGAAAAGCGCGATCGCTTCCCGGTGCGGATCCGCTATGCCCGGTCCGACCGCGACGACGAGCAGAGCATCGGCCGACTGCTCGTGGCCGCCGGCAACATGGCCACGACGACAAGCATGGGCGGCAATCCCGGGACCCCCGCCGGCGGCCTGCCGGCGGAAACCCCGAGTTCAAGCGGCGAGCAGCGCCGTGCCGGCGGCGCCCACGACGCGACGCCCGCCCACGCGGCCAAGGGCAGGGCGCTGATTCCGCTGAGCGTGCTGGCCGACATCCAGATCGTCGAGGGGCCGGCAATGATCAAAAGCGAAAACGGCCGCCTGCTGAACTACGTCACGCTGAACGTCCGGGGCCGGGATATCGTGGGCTTCGTGGACGAAGCGCAGCGGGTCGTCGCGCAGAAGGTGACCTTGCCCGAGGGGGTGCATCTCGAATGGAGCGGCGAGTTCGAGCACCAGGTGCGGGCGGCCCGGACGCTGCGGTTCGTTTTTCCGGCCGTGATCGCCGTGATCTTCATCATCCTTTATCTGACCTACAACGATCTGGCCGATGCCGGGCTGATGATGCTTGCCGTGCCCGAGGCCTTGGCCGGCGGCGCGTTCTTCATGTACCTGTTCCCCAAGATTCTAGGCGGCTGGTCCGCGCCGCCGCTGGATTTCAGCGTTGCCGTTTGGGTCGGCTTTATCGCCTGTTTCGGCATGGCCACGGAGACGGGCATCATCATGCTGGTCTATCTGCGCGAGGCGATCGACAAGCGCGGGGGACTGGAAAACATGCATTCGCTGGCCGAATTGCGCGAAGCGGTCATCGAAGGGGCGGTGCACCGCCTGCGCCCGAAGCTCTTGACCGAGGGGGTGGCCATTATCGCCATCTTCCCGATGGTCTTTGCCAAAGGGGTCGGCGGAGAGATTCTGGCGCCGATGGCTCTGCCGGTCCTCGGCGGTCTGCTGATTTCCGACGAAGTGGTCGACCTGTTCTTGCCGGTGCGGTTCTACTGGGTCCGGCGGGCCCGGTGGCTGAAGATCCATCAGCACCGGCCGGAGAGCGTCCACGCGGCGATCGAGGCGAACGCTTAAAGCCGATCCGAGAACCGGCGGGGACTGTCCCCTTCTCCGAGACGGTTCTCGGATAGGCCCTTAGCCGTCGGGTCGCCCACGAGAGGATTCGCCGGGCCGCTCGTTCGCCCAGCAACAGCGGAGGGCAGGGCTACCGGGTTGCCCTGAAATGCTACCGGACGCCCGGAATGACGCGTCGGGCCGGATATCCCCCAGGCTGGCAGCCGGGTCGCGGAGATTGCCGGGCCTTGCGAGCTTTGGCCCGCAGACTGCGGCAGCTCAGGATTCCTGGTTTTCGTGGATCCGGGCGATCGCGGCGATCTGGGCGTCGCGAACCACGGCAGGCGGAATGAAGTGGCAGACGACGCGCTCGTTGTACAGTCCGACTTCGTGGCGGAAGATTTCGTGCGTGTACGAGTCGCCGAAGCGGGACTTCAAATCCTCGAATACGTCTTCGCCCCAAAGCTCGCCGAGTACCATTGCCGTATCCTTCCGCATCGTCGCCGAGAAACCTGTCGCGCTGCCAACTAGATCGGAAATGGGGCGGGGCGAAAATTCGCATTTCTGCGCCGGTTCGGTTCCGGCGGCTTGCACGGAAATCACGCGTGCTCCCGGTTTTGCGCCCGATGCCGATGCTACTGGCGCGCGCCGTCCAGCCGTGCGCCAAACCTGCGGATTGTTCGGCTTTGCGCGGCCCGGGCGCGCGGCCCGCGAGCCATTTTCAGCGGTCATGCCGGTTAGACGGAGCGTGCCCGGCGTAGCGACCGCGGCGCTCGCTGGCCGCCGAGCCGTCACGGGCAACGCACGCGAACTAGGACCGCCCCGGACGAAAGTGCCTGGCGGCCCGCAACCACGTGGGCGGCGCGGCCGCGCTCCCGCTGAGACCGCATCGAGCGGCCACCGGTCGAGGACCTTCTTCTCCGGCCGTTTCGGCTAGAATGCCGGAACGTCGGCACGCACCCAGGCGAGACGAAACATGATCCTGCAACCAGGCAGCAAGCTATTGATCGTCCACCGCCGGTTGTTCAAGAGCGACCGGATCCGGCTGTTCCTGGGAACGGTTAACGCCTATGAGGACGGGATCGCCAGTGTCACGGGTTATACCTTCGTGCATGACGACGTCGACGGCGACTATCTGCGCAAGAACGACGAGCGCACCAAGATCGTGCCGATCGCGTCGGGATCGCTGACCGTCTATCTGCTGTCGAGCGAATTTGCCGTCGACGAGGCCCGGATCTGCACGCGGGAAAACCGCCTGATCCTGTCCGACGGCCGGGGCAGCGAAATGAACCTGTCGGAGCATGCCCACTGAGCGGGCCGGCCCCGCGAGGCTACTGCTCCTCGATTTCCAGGCTGCCGTCGTCCGAGACCTCGATCGAATGGCCCTCGTACTTTTTGAGGAACTCGAGCGTTCCGCGGGTCACGGTGAATTTGGGGGGCGCGTCGGGTTTGTCCGAGCCTGCCGCCCGCTGCTCGAAATTCAGGTCGGAAAGCACGTCACAGGTCGTTGCTTGCTCGTCCGTGAGATCGGCTCGCGCGCTGCTCCCTTCGGCCGCCGGCACCCGGCGCAGCACGAGGCCTTCGACTGGCCGGCAGCCGGCCGCGGGCAAAACCGCCAGCGCGAGCGTATCAGCGGCAGAAGCTCGCAGGGTTCCGATGCGGAGAGTTTCCTCCCGCTCGGCGGCGGTCGTTTTGCCGGGCTCGGCGGCCAGGCTCAGGTCGATGGTCAGCCGCGCTGGGTCGCCGGGATCGTCCGTCAGACGTAGCCGGTCGGTTTGCAGGCGGAGTTTGCCGCCGGCAGCGAGGCGCTGTTCCAGGGCCCAGGAGCTGCCGCCGCCGCCGATCCGGAGCTTGATCTGGGTGCCGTCCTTTTCTCCCTGCCATCTGCCGACCAGTTTGCCCACGGCAAGCTGCCGTGTCTTGCCGGCGTCGCCAGCGGGGGTGTCTTCGGCGGCCGCGCGCTGCGCCGGCCGTCAGAGCAATCGCCAGCATCCAGCCGAATTTTTGCGTCGCGAGCCGCGTGGTCATGATGCGTTCCTTGTTTGAGACGGGCATGGGGGGCGTGGCAGCGCGCATTTTACATCTCGCCAAGACCGGCCACCAATTCCTGGCCGCGCGGAACGCAGCTCGGAGGCTCGGCGGGGAAACTGGCCGCGCCGACGGCTGGACGGGCTCGTCCGCGGGGCGCGCCAGGGTCGCAGGATCAGTAGGTAACGGAGCGTTCAAGATAACCGTCCTGCATGGCGGCAATTCCCACCTCCAAGGCCGATTTCCAGGCTTCTGCGCAGTCGGGGCACCAATCCGGCCCATGAAAGCGGGCCAAGGCCGCCAACATCACGTCGTTGAACTTGGGGTAAGCGTCCAGAGGAATCTGCCTCAGGCAGTGACGATGCCCCAGGACTTTCAGATATTCGCCCGTGGCGGCGTGCCGGTGCGCCGCATGCGCGGCGATCACATGCAGGGCGTTGACAAGCATGGTGGCCTGCACGGGCACATCGACTTGCTCGAAGTATCCCAGCAGTTCGGGATGTTTCTCGAAAAGGCACTGATAGAACAGGTCGCCCAACCGGTCCTTCGAGCGGCTGAGGATTTCGTGCATGCTTTGTTGCAGAGATAAATCGCAGGTCGTCATCTCAATGCTCCGTCTTTCAGGTTGAAAACGCGCGCCGAATCGTCGCAGTGTCAGCCGGAAGCAAACCTTTCTGCCGGGCGCCATTCGTCCGCATCGCTTCCCGCTCCGCACACCCTGGCCGCGATCTTGCTTTGCAAGCAGCCGGCGCATAGGACATGGACCGGTCCGCGCGTGCTGGCACGACCAGCCATCCGGACAAACTCCAAGTAGTGATCCAGATGGCACAATGCGCAGCACCCTTCGTCGCGCGACCAGGCGACATCGCGCTCGGCCGCACTAATCAAGGGCTGCGGCGGAGGAGGCGCTTTGACCAATTTGGCGTAAAGGATGAGCGCCAACCGATTGCGAGCCCCAAAGTCGTATAACCCGACGCCCTGAGGAGTGAGCACCTCGATTCCATGACTCGCCTGCTTTAGGCCAAGGACGTACTCGTGATGGATCGACATGCTCTGCGAGGGCGCTTTGATAATCAGCCGCTTGTTGGTGAGAAATCCTGAGCCAATCAAGGTCGTTTCGGGCGCTGGCAGCCCGGCGTGCCGCAGCGGCCGATAGTGCACGCGCTCGTGAAAGTGAACGGTCTCGGCCCGCTCCAAGTCGATCCCGGGAAGCGCGTCGATTCTGGGCAGCTCGCCCGCTTCGATCAGAGTCAGCGCGCGGAGCATGGCGAGCTCTTCCTGGACGTACAAGCGAAATTCGCGCGGGATGCCAACCAGCTGGGAAATGTGTTCCATCGCAGCTTCGGATCGGCCCTCCAGGCGATTGTCGGTGCGAGCGCCGGCCAGCAAGCGTTCGAGCAGGCGTTTCACTTTCGGCCCGATTCCAGCCCGCAGTTCCTGCTTGGATAGGCCGAGCCAGCCGGACAACTGTTGCACGCGATCCCACTGCTCGGCGGCCAGATCGCCGGAAGTGGCGAGAGACTCGAACAGCGCCGCGACCAACTGCTCGCCCTGCTCAAGGAAATAGTGGTGCACGAGATCCGAGACATCCCGGCCCATGCACTCGGCAACATTAACGAGATGCGCCAGATCGGCTGAATCGGCGGCGCCGTGCTCGATGGCCGCCAGCAGACAACGCTGAAACACCAGCCGCGAGCTTTCCCACTGCAGTTGCCGGCGCTGTTCGACCGACAATTCGAACTTTTCTGCCGCCCAATCCAGGCCACGCTTCTCGCCCGCGGTGAGTTCGAAGTCGGCCCAAACCTTTTGCAGCAGCCTGCGATAGGCTTCGGCCGTAACCTCCGTCAGGTCACTCGTTGCGATCCGCAACGCCCGCCGCGCGGACTCCAGTGCGAAGTCCGCGCGATGGGCCAGCAACTTCGAGACCAACGACATGGCCTCACGGTCGATTCGCTCCTGTCGGTGCGGATCGACCAGCTGGTCGACGCGCTGCCGCAGGCTTGATAAGAATTGCATCATGGATTCTCGAGTGTGGCAGTCCGAACCCGCCCGCCATCCAGGCACGCGATCGATGGCGAGTTGCGTTCCGCAAACCCTGCACCAATTCGGGTTCACTCATCGAAAGCAAATGCTGTTCTCACGTTCCGCGCGGGCCGCGAGCGCCAGCCAAACGAAAACCCCGATAGAGTCCAGCCCCGCCATGCGTTTCGCTCGGTGGTCGTGTTCGTGTCCGTTGGACCAGGCCGTGCACAAACGCACGGTGCGACTCGGCTCCGCACAGTACCTGCCGCGCATCGTGGCAGCGCGGGCTTTGCGATATTTCCGGCCCGAGCGCTGCCCGTATTGTCTCCCGCGGGCGAGAGCATCTTCCCCACCGCGCGCCGAGGTAGGCTGAATGCCGCACCGAGTGCAGCAAACGCCGGCGGTCGTACGGGCGGACGTCGAGAGTCTAACGGCGGCTGAATATCGCGGCCGTATCATGCGCTTTTACCAGCCGAGCCATATCTCAGGGGGAGTCAGACGGAATGAACTACATCCTGGTGGTCGACGATTCACTGGTCGACCGTCAACTAGCAAAGGGCTTGCTTGACCGCCAATTCAATCACCGGGTCGAGTTCGCCTCTAACGGCTGGGAGGCATTGGAGCAAATCGAGTCGCACCTGCCGCTGGCGGTCGTCACGGACCTGCAGATGCCAGAAATGGACGGTCTGCAGTTGACCGAAGCGATGCGCCGGCGCTTTCCCTCGGTTCCGGTGATTTTGATGACGGCGTACGGAAGCGAGACGATTGCCATGGACGCGCTGATCCGCGGCGCCACGGATTATGTGCCCAAGGCGAAACTGGCCAGCGAGCTGTGCCGCGCCGTCGATGCCGTCATCTCGGCGAGTGCGCAATTGTCGCGCGAGCAGCGTTTGCTGCACTGCTTGCGATTCGAGGAGGTGCACTATGAACTGGAGAACGACCCAGTGCTGATTCCGCCCCTGGTGGATCACGTGCAACACGTGGCGCGCGAGTTGAACCTGGTCGAAGACGCCGATCGTCTGAGACTGGCCAAAGCGCTGGCCGAGGCAATTAGCAATGCCATGTACCACGGAAACCTGGAGCTCACTACCCAAGAGGTATCCACATCCCGACTTTCGCCCGGCAGCTCCGAGCTGAGCTTACAACGCCGGCAAGCCGCTCCCTATTGCGACCGCCGAGTGACGGTTGAAGCGATCCTTTCGCCCGAGGAAGGCAGGTTCGTCGTACGTGATCAAGGGCCCGGGTTTGACATCCGGACGGTACCCGACGTGGCGCGAGACCCGTCGCCCCTGGCGGCCAACGAGCGGAGGGGCCTGGTTCTGATCAAGCTGTTCATGGACGAGGTGCACCTCAATGAGCGCGGCAATGAAATCGCGATGATCAAAAGAAAAACCGGACCCAACGCGGCCGGACGCGCGAAAACCTAGTGGTTCCGCGAATCAGGTGCTGACGCTTATCCGGTGCCTAGACGCCATTCGCAGCGGCGGGCATCGCCGTTCGTCCTGCGATCCGACTGTAGCGAGCCTGGCTGCGATGCCGTCGGGCGCGTCGATGCTCGGAAAACCAGACTTCGCCCGGGCGCGCTCCATCTGAGATGGAGCCCAGCGCTTGCTGATGCGGAGGCGATCGGCAGTCTCTCGGCTGCTGATTCTTTGGGCTGGCAATCGCGCTGCGCACAGAGCCGCCCGCTTGGCAACGGGTCGGCCACACGCTTGAAACGGCCGGCTCAGATGGGCGCGGCGCCGGACAGAATTCGCCCTGGCCACGTTTTTATTCGCCGGGCGGCAAACACTGTGCGACCACTCCATCTTGCCGGCCAATGAGCGGTGAGCGCCCGTCCGCGCGGCCCACCTTGCCCCGCGCCCGCTAGCGGGCCGCAGCCAGCGGGCAGGGGGGGTCTTTTTTTACCTGAAGTGCATTTGCCCCGTAGTCCGAAAAGCAGCCAAAGCCCGCTTCAATCCAGGAGATAGATCGTTCATGTTTTCATTCCTCCGCCGGTCGGCGAAAAGTCCGCGGCAGCACTCCCAGCGCGCTCGGCGGCAATACGTTTTTCAGCAGCTCGAAGACCGGTCGGTCCTGAGCGCGATTGCCGTCACGAACCTGAACGATAGCGGGCCGGGTTCGCTGCGCCAGGCGATCACCACCGCCGACGCCGCCCACGGCAGCCAGACGATCGACTTCAACGTCGCCGGCACGATCCATCTGACGAGCGGTGCCTTGCCCGCGGTCACCGCCAGCGTGGACATCGACGGGACCAGCGCTCCGGGCTTTGCCGCAGCGCCCGTGGTCGAGATCGATTTCAACCATTTCACGGGCCTGCAATTCAACGCCGGCTCGTCCGGTTCGACCCTCAGTTCGCTGTCGCTGGTCGGCGCAACCGGCGCCGGCGTTGCGCTGAACGCGGGCGGCGACACGCTGCTGGGCGACTACATCGGCCTGGCGCTGGACGGAATGACGGTCGACGCCAACGGCGGCAACGGCCTGGAGCTGAACGGCTCGTCGGGCAACACCATCGGCGGTGCCGCGACGCAAGACCGCAACGTCATCTCCGGCAATCATGTCAACGGCATCTTCGTCAACGGTTCGTCGAGCAACGTGATCGAAGGAAACTACATCGGCACTGATGCCACCGGCGCGGTCGACCTGGGCAATACTCAGAACGGCATCCTGGTCACCGGCAGCGGCGCCAAGAACAACACCATCGGCGGCACGACCGGCAATGTGATCTCGGGCAACAACGCCAACGGCGTGCTCGTGAATGGCAGCTCAACGCTGACGACGGTCAGCGGCAACACCATCGGGCTGGCGGCCTCGGGCAGCGCGGCGCTGGGCAACACGCTCGACGGCGTGCTGGTCCAGAACTCCAGCGGCAACCTGATCGGCCAAAGCAACCCCGTCACGAGCGTCACGTACAACAGCGCCACCACGGTCGACGGGCAACCGGTCAGCGCCTGGCAAGGTATCCGCAACTCCGACACCGCGGGCCAATATCTGCTCGCCGGCACGTCGGGCAGCAATGGCCTGCTGTTCGACGGAACCATGGCCGGCGTGGGCACGAGCTACCTGGTCAACTATCCCGGCTCCGCCACGACCAGCGTCTACGGTCCCGACAATCAGGGTTCGGGCAACATCGCCCTGGTGGGAAGCTACAAGAACTCGGACGCGTCGGCGCCGACGACCGCCGTCAAGGTGAACGGCTTCGTCTTCACGGGCACCACCGCCGCTTTGTCGCAGGGCAGCGATTACCAGACGATCGATTATCCGGGAGCCGAGTTCAACTACGTGCATAGCGAGATGGGGGGGCTGGCCGTCGGCAACTACGACAGCGCCAACAGCCAGGGCGCCCCGATCGGCGCGGGCAATGCCTACGTTTACAACGTGGCCCAGCAAACGTTCACCGCCATTTCCTATCCCGGCTCCAAGAGCAACACGGCTTACGGCATCTGGTACAACGGCGGCACCAGCTACACGATTGCCGGCGGCTGGAGCCCCAGCGTGGTGAATAACGCGCTCAATCAAAACCAGCCGATCGGCCAGGCCTACCTGGTCGACTACGACTCGGCGACGGGCAAATTCACCAACTGGACTTCTTTCTCGTACCCCCACGGGACGAATTTCGTCACCCATTTCGAAGGCATCAGCAGCGTCGAGAAGGGCGTCTACACGCTCAGCGCCGATTCGGTGCAGGCCGGGTCGACGAGCGCCGCACAGGGTTCGTTGGTGTCGGTCACGCGCAGCGCCAGCGGCGCGTTCGGCCCCGCGACCTGGGTCAACCTGAACTATACCGCGGGGGGCACCGCCGCCGCGGGGATCACCAGCTCCAACTCGGTGTACGGCAACCAGGTGGTGGGCGTGGTGATCGGCCCGTCGACCTTTCCCTTCCAGGCCACCGTCAACGTCGGCTTCCAGCTGTCTAACGTGATCGGCGGCAACGGCACCAATGGCGTCGAGCTGAATGCGGCCAGCAACAACCAGGTCGCGATGAATTACATCGGCACCGACGTCACCGGCGAAGTGGATCTGGGCAACGCCCGAAACGGCATCCTGGTCACCGGTGCGTCCACGGGAAACATGATCGGCGGAGTGGCCACCGGCGGCAACGATCCCACCGGCGGCGACTCCGCCGATCCGGTGTTCGTGCGCCCGCCGCAGGGCAACCTGATCTCGGGCAACGGCGCAAACGGCGTGCTCATCACCGGCGGCGCCTCGCAGAACCAGCTCAGCGGCAATTACATCGGGACCGACGCCGCGGGCACCTCCGCGCTGGGCAACACGCTGGACGGCGTGGCGATCGTCGGCGCCAACAGCAACTCGCTGCTCGGCTGCACGTTCGAGCAGAATCCGTTCGTGTTCTACAACGTGATCAGCGGCAACGGCGGCAACGGCGTTCGAGTGACCAATTCCAACAACACCGCGATCCAGGCCAACTTCATCGGCATCGGCGCCGACAACCTGACCCCGCTGGGCAACACCGCCAATGGAGTGCTCGTCGAAGGCTCGTCGACGAACACCACGATGGGCGGCCCCGTTCCGTTGGGCAACGTCGACGCCGCCAACGGTCAGAACGGCATCCTCGTCCAGGGCACGGCCAGCTACTTTACGGCCTACAACACGTTCTGCGGCGTGGCCGCCTTCCAGCTGTACACCAATCTCGGCAACCACGGCGACGGCATGCTGATCACCTCGACCGGTGGCAACAACCTCATTCGGACCAACGTCATCGGCGAGAACGGCAACGACGGCATCGAGCTTTCGGGCTCTGCCACCGGAGTTCGCGTGGCCGGCAACGACGTCGGCCTGGACAGCAGCGGGAATGTCGCCCTGGGCAACCACAACAATGGAATCGAAGTCGACGGCAACGCGAATGGCGACATCATCGGCGGCCCGCAGCCGACCTTCAACCTGATCGCCCAAAACGCCATCTCGGCCAACGGCGCCAACGGCGTGGCCGTCGATGGACACGCCCACAACATCACGGTCAGCCACAGCTACATCGGCACCGACCTGACCGGCAGTCACATCGGCACCGGCGGCACCGGCCAGGACGATTTCGGCAATGCCGCAGCGGGCGTGTACCTGGGACCCGGCACCTACGCGAACATGATCGGCTCGGCCGATCCCACGCTGCTGACGATCATCAGCGGCAACCTCGGCGACGGGGTCCAAATGAACGGCACCACGGGCAATTCCGTGATCGGCAGTTACATCGGCACCGACGTCACCGGCCTGGTCGCCCTGGGCAACGCCGGCAACGGCATCAGCATCACCAACAGCTCCAGCAACGTCATCGGGCATGGCAGCGGAGTCAGTCTGAGATCGTTCATTTCGAACAATGTGGTCGGCAGCGCCACCGACATCATCGCCAACAACGGTGCCAACGGCGTTCTGGTCGCTTCGGGAAGCAGCAACGCGATTCGCGACAATTCGATTTACGGCAACACGCTTTTGGGCATCGATCTGGCAACCGGCGCCAACCAGAATCAGGCGGCCCCGGTGCTCGGCCCCGTGCAAACGCTGCCCAGCAGCATCCAGATCACCGGCACTCTCACCGGCGTGCGCCTGGCGGCCTACACGATCGACCTCTACGCCAACGACACGAATAGCCCCTCGGGCCGGATCTTCCTGGGCGTGATGGGTGTCACGACGAATTCCGCGGGCCTGGCCACCTTCACCTACAGCGGGCCGCGCCCGCCGGCGGGCGCCAGCTACATCACGGCCACCGCCACCGATTCGTCGGGCAATACCTCGGAATTCTCCGCGGCCGTGTCGTAGCGGTGCGCGGGAGAATGACCTCCCGGAACCCGGACGTGGAATTCGCTGGACGGCGGACGGTTCCGGGCTCGCGACGCACAGGCCGTGTGGAGCGCGCTCGAAGCGCCACTCAACCAGTTGCCGGCGGGCTCAAGGCCGAGCAGCTATTTGGACCCACGGCATGCGAGCGACCGCCGGATCGAGCAGATCGGGGGGGCCGCCGCCACGCTGGTCGACGCGAGTCTCCTGCTTGCAACGCAACGGGTCGTGGAATCGCCGTCAGAAAGCCGAACCCTTGCGGACATCCCACTCGTGGCCACTCGTCGTGTTGCCATGGAGGAGCAGCACGCAAAAGGGGATGTCCGCCGCGACCGCCTTCTCCAAGGCGGACTGCCATTTGCGCAGATCTTCGACAATAGGTTCCGCGGCGGCCGCAGGGTGCTCCGTCAAGTGATGAAGCAGGGTCGTCACCGTACCAAGCCCTTCCTGTGGTGGATGCCACCGCAGCGGTTCATTACGCAGGTCATCGTTGAACCCGAACGACGACAGGGGAGACACGCGCAGGTCAGATGCGACCGTATCCAGCTGAGCCAAAGTTCGCGCCAGGCTTCGGCCGGCCAGAAAGGTGTCGATGCCCCCGACCCGCCGCTGGAAATACGGCATGATTCGCACATGGCGCCGGGTCTGGTAGACTCCAGCGATTCCGCCCACCAATCCGAACAGTAAGAATACAGCCCAGGCGGCCGCAGCGACGACAGGTGGCACTATCCCTGAAACAGTCGCAGCCAGCGACGCCAAGGCCGTGACGCCTGTGACGCTGATGACAGCGCACGCATAGCGGTTGGCCCTGCGAACCTCGTCGTGGTGCCGCCGCGGATAACCGAGTTCATCCCACCTGGGCTTCATGGCCGGCGAACCCATCGCGGCAGGAGAAGAAACATGCTTTATGGCACCGCACGGCGGCAGAAACAAGCCAGGAGCCGACTGGGGCTGTTGGCGGCGGCATTCGCCGTTCTGCAAGCGATCACCGCCCGCGGGCTCTCGGAAGAGCCCATTCGGTTCAAGAATCTGCCTGTCGGCAAGGTTTTGTTCCTGGGCAACAGTATCACGCGGCATCCGCCGGCGCCGGGCATCGGTTGGATTCTCGATTGCGGGATGGCGGCCAGCGCGCCGGAAAAAGATTACGTGCACCTGCTGACCGCGCGGTTGGCCGAGTCCGCGGGCGACGCGCCCCACGTTATGACCAAGAACATCGCCGACTTCGAGCGCCAGTACGACACGTACGACCTTGGTGCGGGGCTCAAGCCGGAGCTCGAGTTTTCCGCCGATCTGGTGGTGCTGGCGATCGGCGAAAACGTGGCGGAGCTGACGACCGCGGAGGCCTCGGCCGGATTCACCCGGGCCGTTTCGCGCTTGCTGGGCGAATTGAAGCAGCACGGTCATCCCACGGTGTTTGTCCGCAGCACATTTTGGGCGAACCCGGCCAAGGATCTGGCGCTGCGGCAGGCGGCCAAAGAGTCGGGCGCGGTATTCGTCGAATTGGGACGACTCGACCGGGAGCCGGCAAATCTGGCCAGTTCCGAGCGTACTTTCGAAAATGCCGGCGTGGGGGGGCATCCTGGCGATCGAGGGATGCGAGCGATCGCCGACGTGTTGTGGAAAGCCATTGCCGAGCGCGCGGCGGAGCCGGCCGCGCCGTAAGCGCGCCGCGACAAAGCTGCGCGCGCCCGCTGTGCTCTGCCTGCGTTTGCCCGGCGCCTCGGCTCTGCTTCGCGGTATGCACCGTTGCTCTTGGCACGCACGGCACGGCTCGAAGCAGCCGTTAGCTCGCGAAGAGAAAAAGAATCTGTGATTTCTGAGTTAGAGTAGTTGCATCGCCAGGCTGAATTGGCGTAGGATCACGGCACGCCGTAAGGCAGCTTCTTTTATCAGGACTGAGCGCCGCTAATCCGCCGACGTCACCCAAAGCCCGACCTTTCTGCTCCTGAGAGCCGAGAGGGATGGGCTTTTTTCGTTGCCCTTCGTTCGGCGCTCTGTCAACGCGCCGCTCAGCGCTGACCTGGCTTGGGCCAGGCCAACCGGCAGGCAACGAATGCATCCCAACAAGCGCGCAGGGAAATCCGTCCGGACGCAGCCATCCGCTTGCCCGGACGCTTGCCTGTCGCCGGCAATCGTGCGGCGGTCGATGAAACCGCGCTGGAGCAAACTTGAAACAACGGTTCCTGAGCATTCTGGCGGTCTGTGGCGTGTGCCTCTGTCTGACGGCGACGGCACGGGCGAGCCTGATCTTCAACGTTACCGATGGCAGCGGCGAAGCCTTCTCGCTCGTGCAGACGGGCCCGAACAGCTACAGCTTCACCGTGACGGGAAACGACGTGGCGACCGGCACGCTCACGACGTCGCCAGGTCCGTACGCGGACGACAGCGTCTGGGTCACTGGCGGCACCATGCACGTCACGCAGACTTCGAACGCGAATAGCGCCATCGGCAATTACACGATCGCTGCGGTGGGGCCAACGGCGACGGGCGCTGCGGGCTTCATCGTCGACAACATTCTTTATCCCAATAACGACGCCGGTTCCGGACTTGCTCCGGGGGTCCCAGCCAGTCCCTCGTACCTCACTGGGTTTGGTCTGTTGTTCGCTCCGGTTCCCGGCCAGGCCCCCGCGTACGAGGCGGGAGTCACCATTTGGGGCAATGGCCCGAGCGACTCGCTGCCGCGAGGAGATTATGCGTTCTTTTCCTCAGCCATTGCGACGCCCGAGCCGTCGAGCCTGGTGCTGGGCGTGCTGGGCGGCGTCGGCCTGCTGCTGGCCGCCCGGCGCCGAAAGGTCTGGCGCGGCCGCGCCGCAGCCTGAACGGCCGCCTGACGGACCGTCCTGATGAGCTGTCCTGCGGTGTTGCCCTGCATTGCACGCGGCCGCAGCTGTCATTCCCGCCATCCGCCCACGGGCTGCTACTCCAAGCGGGCGAGCCAGTCGGTGAAGAGCTTCGGCTGGGCTGAGAATCGCTCTTTTTCCGCACGGATCGGAGGTCCGCCGGCGACAGGGCCCAGCGGTGCGCAGAATAGCACTCGGCGCGGACCGATGCGCTCGACCAGTTGGCCGATGTCGCCGTACTCGGCGAGCAGGCCGGGCACGATGCTGGCGGCATTGATGGGCCGGCCCTCGGGCAGAAAGAGTGCGGCGAAGCTCGCCAGGCACTCTTCGACGGCCACGCCCGCGATCCGGGGTTCGAGGGCCGCGGCCAGCAGACAGACCAGCGCCGCATCGCGGCGGCCGCACAGCGCTAGCAGAGCCGGTTTGGTTTCGGCCAGGGTTCTGTCCACGGCCGCCAGCACGTCGGCCACGCGCAGCCCCGGCAGCGAATGGCCCACGAGCAGGGCGTTGTACGCCAGGTTTGCCTCGACGCCGCAGAGCGGGTCGCAGTAATCGTGTCCCCGGACGGTCGCGTCCAGTCGGCGGTGGCCGACCAAGCGCGGCTCGACACTGAGCAGGGCGGCGCCCGAGCGAGCCACGGCCTGGACAAACGCCCGCTCGTCACGCCAGTCGCCGGTTTCGTTGCCACCGACACAGAGCACGAGCTTTTGCCCTGCGGGTCCCGGCGTTCCAATCGCTTCGATCCGCGGGTCGGCTGCGGCGCGGTCGACTTTCAGCAATTCGGCCAGCGGACGCGGCTGGGCGGGCGGCTGTTTGCCCAACTGTTCCCAGGCCAGCGCGAGCAGCGGCCGGGAGCCGAAGTCGAGATTCACTTGTCCGCCGGTGCAGACCGCCAGGTGCTGGGCCGGGCGCGGCGGTTCGTCGAACTCGGGCCCGCCGGCAGCCTCGCCCGAGCGGCCGGCCAGCCAGCGATCGAACCAGGCATAGGTTGCTTCGCGCAAGCCGCGGCTCAGGCCATGCTTCTCGGGCACTTCGACGCGCGCGAGGCACGCGCCCCGGCCGCAGACTTCGTACAGCTGCCGGATCTCTTCGTGCGTCTCGCGGGCTCCTGCGATCGGAAAGAAATCAAACTCGGCCGTGCCCAAGAGCAGCGGACGCGGCGCGATCAGGGCCAGCAGGCCGGCGTGGTCGATGCCGGCGCTGACGAAACCGAACAGGTCCTGTTCGGGATCGGAATCCGGATCTTCGGCGATCCGGTTTGCCATGCGCCGCCTGAGCGTCGTGATGTAGCAAACGATGGCTGCCGCCGCGACGCGCGGATCGAGCGCGGCCACATAGGCCGTCTGCGTGCCGCCGCCCGACGCGCCGACGCAGCCGATGCGCGCCGGATCGACCTCGTCGAGCGCGCAGAGATAATCGATCCCGCGCACGGCGTCCCAGATTTCATAGCGGGCGAGGCTGGCGCCGACGAGATAGAGCGGATTGCCGAGGACCGCGTGTTCGCCGCAGGCCAGCCCGAACGGGGACGCCCCCATTGCGGCATTCCAGAATTGGCTCCGCTCCGCCTGGCCAACCGGGTCGGTGGCCAGCACGACATAACCGCGGCGGGCCAGGTTGGCGGCCAGGATCTGCTGCGCCGCGCCCGCCTTGCCCAGCGGCGTATGGCCGGCGAGGCTCAGCACGGCCGGCGCCCGGCCCGCCAGCCCCACGGGGCGATAGAGCAGGGCCGAAACGAACAGCCCGGGCAGGCTCTCGAACACCAGCCGGTCGATGGTGTAATCCGGGGCGGAAATCTGGCCAATGTGCCTGGCTTTGGGCGGGGCCATCGTCTTAGGCAAGCCGCCGATCGCGTGCAGCAGACTGGCGCAGCGCGCGGGCCAGTGCCGCCAATTCGTCCGGTGTGCGCACCGCGGCAAACCGCCCCCGCGCGCCTGCTCCAACTCGGCCGCCTGGGCCAGGAGCCAGGCGTGCGTCTCGTCGCCCCGGGCCGGAACTTCCGCGGCCGGCAACCGGCCGGCGCGCGCTGCCCAGCAGGCCCCTGCCGCCAGCCCGGAAGTCAGCAGTTCGCGGCGCGTGAAGTTCGACATTGGTTGGCCAAACTGCTGATGCGGCCCGCGTAGTTTTCGATGCGCGCGCCCAGCGGAACCAGGTCGTTGAACCGATCGACCGGCTCGCGGGCCGACCAGGCGATGCCGCGCAGCAGCAGCACGCGGAACAGCGGATCGTCGAACGACCAGGCAAAATGCCCCAGGATCGAGACAAACACGCGGCCCTTATCGGGCTCGATCGTCCAGAACAGCGGCTGGGGCCGCTCTTCCTCCTGGCCGCTGGCCAGCAGGCGAATCCGCCGGGCATCGCCGGTCAGGTTCCAATAGCTCTCGTCGTGGAATTCGACCTTGGAGAAATTGCGTGCGATCGGATGATCGCCGGCAGGCGAAAAGTCCAGGTCGAGATGCCCGTGCCGGAACTTGGACTGGCCCCCTTGCCAGGCCAGGCCGATGCGCTGGGCGAAGCCGGGCGCGTCGCTGCCGCCGTCGACCGCATAGTGGATGTAGACCAGTCCGCCGCCACGGGCGAGAAACGCGTCGATATCCCGCGCCCGCTGGGGCGTCCATTTGCCTTGCTGATAGAACACGAGCACGTCGGCCGCGGCCAGCATCTCGGCCGAGGGCCAATCCACGGCGGTGCTCACTTGCACGTCGGCGGCCGAGGCGAGGAGCTCCTGCCAGACTTTCTGCCAGGCCGGATAATCGTGCTCGCCCGGCCCGTGGTCTTTCGCTCCGCTGACCAGGCCGACCTGCAGCGGCCGGGTCTTGGCCGGCGGGTCGGGCGCTCCGGCCAGGACCGCCTGCACCTGCCGCGCCGGGCGCGGCGAAGGGGGCGTCTGGCCGCCGTAGTCGGGCATGTGCGGCGGCTCGGTCAGCAAAAACGTGAGCAGATCGCGCAGCTTTTCCGGACCGAGCAGCTGGGGCAGCCCTTGAGGCATGATCGACATGGCCGAAGCCGTCATCGTGTCGATCTCGGAGCGGTCGACGCTCGCCAGCTGCCCGGCCGAGTCGGCAATCTGCACCCTGTTTCCGACGGTGCGGACCACGCCCTGCAGCACGCGGCCGTCGGCCAGCGCGACGACCTGCGTGATGTAGTCGGGATTGATCGAAAAGCTGGGCTGGGCAATGTCGCGCAGGACCGACGCATAATCGCGCTGGGCCAGGTTCGAGAGGTTCGGCCCGACATTGCCCCCTGCGCCGTGCAGGGCGTGGCATTTGGCGCAGCCGGCCTCGGCGCTCAGGAAGATTCGCCGCCCACGGGCCCAGCTGCCGCCAGCCAGCTCGGGCAGTTCGCGCACCGCGGGCGCGGTGTCCGGATTCAACCGGGCCCAGGTGGGGAGCAGGCGGTGAGCCGGAATCGCCCGCTCGCGGCCATCCTCCTGGGTGTGATACGTGATCGTCAGCTCGTCGGCACCTGGCCCGGTCGTCAACACCACGTCGAAGGGCACAAGCGCGTCGGCCGTCGGCACGACGGTAAATTGGGCGCTGCGCCGCCCGGCGCCGTCGCGCTTGGTTTCGAGCGGTCCGGCGGGACCTTGGACCTGGAGGTCGGCAGCAGCGGCGAAAGTGACCGTGATCTGTTCCGCCGGAAGCTCGTAGTCGATCTTCGAGCCAGGTTGCACCGCCGGACGCAGCATCTGCGCCAGCCGCAGCGCCCCGGCCAGATGCAGCTTGCCGGGCTGGCGGCACACGTCCCAAAGCGCCTCGTGCGTGGCGCTGGCCGCTGTGAAGGTCCTGGCCACGGCCAGATCGACGTGCGGCAGCCAACCGCTCCAGGCCGTGCGGCCGTCGGCGGCGGTCCAGTCGGCCATCACGCCCGACAGGTTGTAGGCCAGGTCGACCTCGGGCACTTGGGCCAGTTCGCCGCCGGGCGACGCCGCCGGCCGGCCCATGCCCGGCAGCGTGATCGCGCCGCCGACGGCCAGTGTCTGCAGCGGGGTTGTCAGGATCAGCTCGCGGTGGTCGGCGGTGACGCCCAGGCCCAGCACCGGCAGCTCGAAGCGCGGCGTGCGGGCCTGGTCGTGAACCACCTGGTAGCCCGGCGCCAGCGATTCGAATCGATCGCCGGCGGCGACATACTTGCCGTACTCGATCGAGATCCGGCCGCTCAATTCTTGCAGCAGCTCCGCCGGAATCGGCCGATCGAACGCCACGTGCAGTTCTTGCGGCGACTGTTGCCAGGTCGCGACGGGCTCTGGCGCTGCGGCGGGCGCGTAGGCGATCTTGTAAAGTTTGCCTTTGCCGGCCGGCCCGCTCCCCCAGTCGGGACTGCCGCTGTGCACGCAAACCACGAGTTCGCCGCTGGGCGAAACGCAGGCATCGCACGTCAGCTGATCGAGCGCGGCAATCAGTTGATTGCGGCTCACGTAACCGGCTGCGGTCGCCGCCAATTGCGTGCGATAGAGTTTGCCCCGCGAATAGGCGCAGACCAGCGCGTCGCCGCGCCAGCCGGCCGGTCCGAACACCGGTCCGCCGCCGACCGGCTCGTTGAAGTTCAGTCCGCAGGTCGATTGGTGCTGCGGGGCATAATCGCAAACGCTGGGCTCGTCGATCACGTCGGCGAGGTGCTTGGGGTGCCGGGGCGGGAAGCCGTAATGCCGGCCGGTTTGCACGTGGAGCAGTTCGTCCAGCGGGTTGCCGTTGGCCAGCCAGGTGGCCCCTTCCTGGTCGGTGCAGAACAAATCTCCCTGGCGGTTGAAGCGAATGGCAACCGGAAAGCGAATGCCGGTGGCCACGATTTGGCGGTGCGAAAAATCGGCCGACACGCGCAGGATCGTGGCCCGCTCGCTGGTGAGCCGATAGTTGGACCGGCCGTCTCCGTCGATCTCGTAGGGCGCCGTGAAATTGGCCGAGCCGAGACCGAAGTAGACGTTGCCGTCGCGCTCGTCGAAGGCCACGCCGAGCGCGTCGACGCCGTGCGGAATTTCCTTCCAACCGTCGGCCACGATGATTTCGCGCTCGGCCCGGTCGTCGCCGTCGGTATCGACAAGCAGCGAGCATTTCGATTTGCTGGCCACGAACAGGCCCTGTCCCAGCTTGTAGCCGGGCGGAGTAAGGGCCATGCCGATCGGGGCTCGCAAGCGGCCGCCGTTGTCCCAAAACAGCTCGACTTTGTCTTCCAGCCCGTCGCCGTCGGTGTCGGACAGCAGGTAGACGTTGCCGTCGTAGGCCAGGGCTACCAGCTTGCCGTCGGCACGGTATTGCAGATTGTTGAGGTTGGTCAGATCGACGGGCAGCGGGCGCACGGCGAAGCCGGCCAGGAACATTTGCACTGCCGGGGGCTGGGCGACCTTGACCAGCAGCTTGCCCAGATCGGCGCGCGGCCGTGGCAGCCCCACCTCGCGCAGCGAATCGTGCCTGGCCGACAAGTAGCTCTCGACTTGGGCACGCTCGGCGTCGTCGAGCACGCGGTCGTAGATCAGCACCTCGGCCAGATCGCCGGCCAGCAGACCGGCAATTTGGGGTCGCGGACCGGGCGCATAATACCGCGCGCCGACTGTGAGGCGGTCCATTTGCAGGATCGATGCGGACCGATCGCGCTGGCCGGCAAGTTGACCGTTTTCGTAGAGTCGCGTTCCCGCCTCGCCCACTTGCGAAGTGACGCACAGCCGCTGCTGCACGCCGAACGCGGAGTTCCCACGGAGTAGACTCGACGCCCCGCCGAAGCCGTTGCCTTCGACATTGAGCGATTGAAAGCTGCGCGACCATTCGGGGCCCTGATCGATCGTCAGGCCGGTTTGATAATCGTTGGCGTCGTGCCGGTTGAAGGCCGCCAGGGCGCGAAAACCGCCGGGATTTTCGAACGGCGTGGCCACGATGAAGATCGTGGTTTGCTCGAGCGCCCGGTCGATGCCGGTGCGCGTCAGGTATTGCGCCTCGCCGTCGAAACGCACGGCCCGGTAGCCGCCGGCGGTTGCCACCAGGGTCGGCCGGGCGGCGGCCGATTCTTGTTCCAGATGCCGGCCATGGCCGGACCCGTCGTACCAGGTGGGCACCGGATCGCCGGGCTGCAGTTCCCCCTGGCCGAGCGCCGCGCGGGCGGCGGCCAGGCGCGAAGCGTCGAGCCAGACCTGCAATCCACGCGTGACCGGCAATCCCGGGTCGGCCCAGGCAGCCAGCGGCGGATTCGACGGCGCCGCACTGGCGTCGGCCGCGTCGGCGCGGGCAGCCCGCGGCCCGAGGGCGGCCCCGTCGCCGGCGAGGATAAACGTGCACGCCAAAATCAAGAGGCTGAACCGGCGAAGTCGTGCTGGTGAAATCAAGCTGGAGCTCCTCGACCGACCAAGGGATCTGGCGATCCACGCCCGACGCGATCTAGAGGCTATGTTATTCGAGCGCCGGCAGCGACTACAGCAAAAAAACGAACCTGGCGGCGAGTGACTTGCGCCCGGATGCCGGGCAGCGCCGGGCGGGCGGCGGCAAAATCCTGAACTTGCGCAGAAAAAAAGCCGGCTCGAAGGCCGGCTCTTTTTCAGATCTGTTGTGCGGTATCCGGGCAATTCAAGCCTGGCGGCGTTTGCGGACGGCAATCAGCAGTCCCAGGGCGCCCAATCCGCAGAGCACGAGGGAAGCCGGCTCCGGCGTGGTGTAGGTAATCGTGCCCGTGAAGCTCGACAGGTTGCCGTAGAAGTTGTTCCCCGGATCCATGACCCACATGACGTTTTCCCCGGCGTGCAGATACGTCGTGAAGCTGTAGGTATGCACCGGGCCGACGTTGGTGCCGGTGGTGTTGTCGAAACCGATCGAGGTTTCGCCGTTCGCCGGGCCGATGTTGCCCAATTGCGTCTGGACGCCGTTCAGATAGACGTTGGCAGTCTCGCCGGCATTGCAGCAGAAGTTGAGGTTTTGATAGGTCCCGCTGATCGTGACGTTGCCGGTAAAGTTGCTCGTCCATTCACGCGTCGGCGCCACGGAAGTGCCCGCGGGGAAGTTCTGCCCGTCGCCGTTCGGCCCGCTGAAGCCGGCGTTCGGATTGGTGATGCCGTGCTCCTGGCCGTTGCCGTAAACGATGGGGAATCCGCCGCCGCCGCCGAACGACAAAGGCCCGTAATAGGCACCGCCGGAATACTCCGCGTTGGTATACGGCACGAACGTGCCCGAGGCGGGATTCGACGTCGACGGAGTCGACGTGTTGCCCGGGACGTTCGGATTGTACGTGAACTCGTAAAAGCCGTAGGTAGACGTGCCCTGTGCACCCGTGCCGAGCGTGCCGTTGAAGGTGCCGTTTGTGCTCGAGAAATTGGCCACGGTGTCGGTCAGCGTTACCGTGGCGGCGGAAGCGTTGTTGGCGACCAAAGTGGCAATCAAAGCCAAAAGGCAGGCGATCAGGTTGGTTGTCGAACGGTTCATGGCAAACTCCTGGAAGAAGAAAGGATTCTGGATTTCAGGTGACAGTCTTGGTCAAACTCGTCGAACGACCGCTTACGCAAAGGAGATACACGTAGTCAAGTAATTTGTGTCTAAATCGAAATGAAATTCAATTTTGGACTGTAAAATCTCGTCAATTCAGTTACTTGTAGCGCCTCGTTGTCCGGCGGGTTATCAGCCCAGCCCGGACCCAGCTGCCCACTCTTTTTTTCCGCACTCCGACGCATCGCGGCAAGCAACGCGCCAGCGGTCGCCGTGGACGACCATGCGCAAAAAAAGTTGCCGAGCACCTTTGCGCGTTGCGCAAAGGCCCTGGGCAACTCTTCTAGGATTCGATCGCGCCTCGGTCCCGAATCACGAGCGTCGCCCCATCTACGAATGACCGAAAAACGCCCGAAAAACTGGCTGTTTTTTGCGGTTCGTGGCCTCATTATCCGTTCCGCTTTGCGTTGAGTCAATTCAATAACGGAAATCTTTCGGTAAATCGCGCGGCGCGGAGACTCGTGTTCGAAGGGATCGAAGCGTGTGCGCCGCCGACAGGTTTCCGAGATTTGCCCTGGGCTCAGCTTTCGCCCAGGGAACAATTCGCAGCGCGACGGAAAGTCGCGGCGCGCTTTGCGGCCAGGCCGATGCGCGACCGAGCGGGCTCCGCAACGGCGCGGCGCACGACGAGCGGATCTTGCCGCCGACAAAGCCGCACAAGCGGTGGCAGCAGCGTGAACGGTTGCAGCGGTTGACGAAACTTGGCGGCCGATACGGACCGCTCGCGCTCTCGCAACTTGCTCAGATGCTTGGGCTTACATCCATAAGCAATCATTGATTGCCAGGCCAGGCTGCGATATAATGAGCGGCGTTCAACGCGGCTCGTGCGCTCCCCCCTGAATACACTCCCACATCGCCCTGGGCGGCGTGTTGGGTCCCGCCTATGAAAATGCCTTTGCGCGCCATTGCCGACGGGCGATCGGTCCCGCGAAACCGCGGCGCCAGCTCGCTCGCCTGCCGGGCCAACATGCTGGCAGCATGCGCGGCACTGTGCGCAGGCGCTTTGCGCTGTGACGAGGCGGCTGCGGCCACGCTGAGCGTGACGCCCACCGAGGTCCGCCTGTCGGGCGCGTACGATGGCCGGCAACTGGCCGTCAGTCTGGACGGCGTCGACGTCAGCCGCGACGTGCGGTACGAAAGCAGCCCGCCGGGCATCGCCGCGGTCGACGAGCGCGGATACGTATCGGCGCAAGCCCCCGGGACGGCGCGGATCACCGTAAGCCAGGGCTCGTCCCGAGTGGAGCTGCCGGTTGAAGTCGGGCCGCTCGATCGCGGCCGGCCGATTGATTTCAAGAACGAGGTCATCCCGCTGCTTACCCGTTATGGCTGCAATGCCGGCGGCTGTCACGGCAAGGCCAGCGGCCAGAACGGCTTTCGGCTGTCGCTGTTCGGCTTCGATCCCGAGCGGGACTACCAGGCCATTGTCGAGGAGGCGCGCGGGCGGCGCGTGTCGCCGGGAGCGCCGGAAGCAAGCTTGCTGGTCCGCAAGGCCACGGGGCGAGTGCCGCATGGCGGCAGCGCGGTTCGGCCAGGGCAGCGAGGCCGGCCAGGTGCTGGTTTCGTGGATCAGCCAGGGCATGCCCCGGGCTGCGGGATCCGAGGCCGTGAACATCGAGCGGATCGAACTGCCCGCCGGCAAGGAGGTGTTCTCTCCCGGCCAGCGACGGCAGTTGTCGGTCCTGGCCACGTTCTCCGATGGTTCCAAGCGCGACGTGACCCGCAACGCGCAGTACGCCAGCAATTTCGACGCGGTGGCCACGGTCGATCCCGACGGCTACGTGCGCACGAGCGGCACCAGCGGCGAGGCCGCGATCATGGTCCGCTATCAGGCCCAGGTGGCGATCTTCCGCGTCAACGTGCCGCACGGGCCGGCGCTGGCCACGATCCCGAATTTTGTCGAGCAGAATTACGTCGACCGGCTGTCGGCCGAGAAATGGAAGCAGCTCGGATTGCTTCCTTCGCCCGCGACCGACGACGGGCTGTTTCTGCGGCGGCTCACGATCGACTTGTGCGGCCGGCTGCCGACGGCGGACGAGGCCCGGGCGTTTCTGGCCGATGCCGATCCGCAGCGCCGGATCAAGGCGGTGGACCGCCTGCTCGAATCGCCCGACTACCCGGCTTATTTCGCCTTGCGCTGGGGCAGCATCCTGCGCAACTCGCCCAAGGCGGGGGCCGAGCAAGCCTCGTACGCATTTCATAACTGGATCAAGGACATGATCGCCCGCAACCGGCCGTACGACGAGTTCGTGCGCGGGATCGTGGCGGCGAGCGGAGAGTGGCAGGAAGCGCCGGCGATCAACTGGTATTGGCAGATGCGCGACGATCAGCTGCATCAGGTGGTGGCCGATACCGCCCAGGTGTTCATGGGCCTCCGCTTGCAGTGTGCCAAGTGCCACCATCATCCGTACGAGCGCTACAGCCAGGGAGACTATTACGGGCTGGCCGGATTCTTCATGCGCGTCGGCCGCAAGAGTTTTGGCGAGCCGCCGCCGTATTTCTCTTCGCCGCGCAATACGTTCAACGACGTGAACCCGCAGACGGGCAAGGTCTCGGAGCCGAAATTTCTGGACGGCGATTTGGTCAAGTGCGGCGAGCTGGAGGATCCCCGGCAGTTGCTGGTCGACTGGCTTGCCCGGCCCGACAATCCTTACTTTGCCCGGGCCTTGGTGAATCGCCTGTGGGGACACTTTTTCGGCCGGGGCCTGGTGGATCCGGTCGACGACATGCGCGAGACCAATCCGGCGTCGAATCCCGAGTTGCTGGATGCATTGGCCCGCGACTTCATCGAGCACCGCTTCGACGTCAAGCACATGATCCGCACGTTGGCGACCAGCAGCGTCTATGGGCTGGCCAGCGAACCGACGGCGGGCAATCGCGACGATCGGCAGAATTTCGCCCGGTTTTACGCCCGGCGAATGATTGCCGAAGTGATTCTGGACGCCACCGATCAGCTCTGCGGCTCGCGCTCGCGCTTCAACGGCGTGGCCTCGACGGCGCGGGCGATCGATCTGCCGCACGAGAATTTCAGCTCGTACTTCCTCGACGCGTTCAATCGCCCGCGGCGCGAGAGCGGCTGCGAGTGCGAGCGTTCGGCCTCCGGCACGCTCAGCCAGGTGCTGCTCTTGGCCAACTCGGACGAGATCGAAAATAAAGTGGCCGACGCCAACAGCCGGATCGCCGGGCTCATCAAGGCCGGCCAGAACGACGCGGACATCATCGACGAGCTGTTTCTGGCGGCGTATTGCCGCCCGCCGACCGCCGACGAGCGGACCAAGACCACGGGCTACGTGACGGCGGCCGGAGCCGAAAAACGGCAGGCCGCGCTCGAGGACGTGCTGTGGGCCATGCTCAATAGCAAGGAATTCAGTTACAACCACTAAGTCGAGCAGCGGCCGACCAGTCCGGCCGCGACGTCAGTTCAAGCGCGAAGCCAGTTCGAACACGAAGCCAGTTCAACGACCAAAGCCAACCCAGTCACCGACGAACGGGGAAACTTGCCATGCTTGAAATCGGTGGACGAACCAGCCGCAACTGCGACGGCATTTCGCGCCGCGACATGCTCAAGATCGGCGGGCTGTCGATCGGCGGCCTGACCCTGCCGGGCGTGCTGCGGGCGCGGGCCGCGGCGGCCGCCGCGGGCCGGTCGGTCAAGGACACGGCGGTGATCCTGGTCTGGCAGGCCGGGGGCCCCAGCCAGCTCGACATGTACGACCTGAAGCCGAATGCCCCGGTCGAAATTCGGGGTGAATTTCGCCCCATCGCCTCGAACGTGCCGGGCACGTACGTCAGCGAGCATTTGCCGCTGCAGGCCCGGGTCATGGACAAGATGTCGATCGTTCGCAGCGTGACCCACACCAACGCGGGCCACGGCATGGGCGCGCACTGGATGCTGACCGGCTATCAACCGACCACCGAAGTGAACGACAACATCTTTCCCTCGGTGGGCTCGGTCGTGGCCAAGGTGCGCGGCGCCAACCATCCGGCGCTGCCGGCGTTTGTCACGCTGCCGAACAAGGCCCAGTTTTCCAGCGCCGCGTACCTGGGCGCCTCGTTCACTCCGTTTACGCCCGACAGCGACCCGAACCAGGATGGCTTTCGCGTGCGCAACTTGCGGCTGCCGGGCCGCGTGACGCTGGACCGGCTGGATCGGCGGCGCGAGCTGCTCAGTTCGATCGACACGATTCGCCGCGACATCGATCAGTCGGGCACGCTCGAGGGGTTGGACAAGTTCTACGGCGACGCGCTGGACATGGTCACCAGCCCCAAGGCGCTCGAAGCCTTCGACATCGGGGCCGAAGACCCCCGCTTGCGCGACCTGTACGGTCGCCACGATCTGGGGCAGAGCTGCCTGTTGGCCCGGCGGCTGGTGGAAGCCGGCGTGACCTTCGTTCAGGTGCAGGCCGGCGGCGGCTGGGACACGCACGGCAACAACTTCACCGAGCTGAAGGATAAATTGCTGCCGAAGTTCGATCGAGCCGTGGCGGCCCTGGCCACCGATATCCACCAGCGCGGCTTGGCCGATCGCGTGCTGGTGATGTGCTTCGGCGAGTTTGGCCGCACGCCGCGGATCAATCCGCAAGCCGGCCGCGACCACTGGCCCGGGGCTCAAAGCGCCGTGTTCATCGGAGGCGGCTTGAAGATGGGACAGATGATTGGCGAGACCAACGCTCACGCCGAATTTCCGCTCAGCCGGCCCGCGTCGCCCGGCGACGTGCTGTCGACGATGTACCACGTGCTAGGCATCGATTATCACGCCGAGTTCTACGACCATGCCCGGCGCCCCCTGGCGATCCTGCGAGAGGGTGAACCGATTCGCGAATTGTTCGGTTGAGACACGCCGGCCGTTTTTGCTCCCCCGTGCCGGCGACCAACGCGGGCGACACTCCGTCCGCGGGTGCGCCTGCGATCGCACGGGCTGACCCTGGCGGCTGACCGCCCAAGTACCCCTTCAGGCCCCCTCACCGTGAAGCCGGTTCCTCATCCACATTGGTTGGCCGCGCCCGTCTGCCTGGCAGCATGGGTTTGCCTGGCGATGCTGGTTTGCCTGGCGGGACTGGCTTCGCCTGCGCGGGCCGAGTTGCCCTCGCCGCGGCTCGACCGCATTGCGCCAATGGGTGCCGGCGCCGGCCAGACCGTGGATGTGGAAACGACGGGCGTCGACGAAGCGGGGGGCGACCGCTTGATCTTCGATCATCCCGGCATCACGGCCCAGTACACGGCCGAGCGCAAATTCAAGGTCAGCGTTGCCGCCGACGTGCCCTCGGGCACGTACGATGTGCGAATCGTCGGCCGGTTTGGCGTGAGCAGCCCGAAACTGTTCCAGGTCACGCATCGCTTGACCGAACTGGCTGAAAAAGAACCGAACAACACCGCGGCCGAGGCTCAGGAGCTGCCGCTCGAAGCGGTGATCAATGGCACGAGCGACGGCAACGAGTTCGACATTTACCGCATATCCGCGAAGGCGGGGCAACGCATCACGCTGGATTGTCTGGCCGGCCGGCTCGATTCGCAGCTGGACGCGGTGCTCACCCTGACCACGGCCGACGGGCGCTTGCTCGCCAGCAGCAGCGATTACTTCGGCCGCGACCCGATGATCGACTATCGCTTCGACGCCGACGGCGATTACTTGCTGTCCGTGAGCGATCTGGCTTATCGCGGCGGATTCCTCTACCGGCTCGTGGCCAGCGAGCTGCCGCAAATCGAGAATATCGAGCCCCGGGCCATGACGGCCGGCAAGCCCACGGAGTTGGTGGCCTTTGGGAGAAACCTGGGTTCCGCAGCCCAAAAATCCGCCTGGAGCGTGGAAGGCTTGCCGCTCGATCAATTCAAATTCAGCGCCCGAGCGCCGCCGGATCTGCTGGCCCTGGGTGAATATCGTTTCCTGGAGCATCCGGTCGACCACAGCGTGTTGCCCACGGCCGCCACCTGCACGCTGGTGGGCTATCAGGTTCTGCCCCCCTTGGGCGAGGGCGCGCGTGCGCCACCACGATGCTGGTGACCGGCGATCCGGTCGTTGCCGAAGTCGAGCCGAACGACCAGGCCGACGCCGCCCAGTTGCTCCAGGCGCCCGTGGCCGTCGGCGGACGCTTCGACCGCCCGCGCGATCTGGATTTCTACACCTTCGATTCCGGCGAAGGGGGCAGCTTCGCGTTCGAAGTTTTCTGCGAACGGATTGCCGGCCGCGCCGACCCGTTTCTGATCGTCCGGGACGAGCAGGGGGGCACCGTTGTCGAAGGGGACGACTACGGGCATCAGATGAACGCCTTCGTCGGGCATTTGCGCGATCCGGTGGTCGTGGCCGACCTGAAGCCGCAGCAGAAGTATCGCGTGCTGGTCGGCGATCGTTACGGCCGCGGCGGCGCCCGGCTGCAGTACGTGCTGACGATCCATCGCAGCCGCCCCGATTTTTTTGTGGCCGCCATTCACCGGCACAATCCGAATCCAGCCGGGACGAACATCTGGCGCGGCGGCACAGAGTGGCTGGACATCGTCGTCCATCGCACCGAAGGGCATCGCGGTCCGATCACCTTGACCGCCGAGAATCTGCCGGCGGGGGTGCATGCCGTGCCGACGAGCGTTCAGGACGGCTCGCGCGGCACCTTCGTGCTCTGGTCGGATGCTGACGCGCCGCTCGGCGTGCAGTCGATTCGCCTGACGGCCACGGGCGAGCGCCAGGGGGAGATGCTCAAACGCACGGTGCGACCCTATTCGCGCGTCTGGCCGATTGCCAACATCGGCACCAGCCGCCCGACGCGCGAGTTGCTCGTGGCCACGTGCGAGTCGGCGCCGTTTGCCGTCGCGATCGAACCGGCGCAGATCAGCGCCAAGGCAGGGCAGCCGGTCCAGCTGAAAGCGGTCGCCCGGCGCTATTGGCCCGACGCCCAGAACGAAATCAAGCTGGCGGCGCTCGGATTTCAGGGCAATTTCCAGCTGGCCGAGACGGTGCTTCCCGCCGCGGCGACGGAAGTGGCGCTGAGTATCAATGTGCAAGCCGGCACGCCGCCCGGGGATTACACGATGGCCGTGCAATGCCAGTCGCAAGTCCCCTATTCGCCCGAGCCGAATGCAACCGCCAAGCCGGCGAACCTGATGACCTTTGCCAGCCTGCCGCTGACGATCACGGTGCTGCCGCCGGAAAAGCCCTGAGCGCGAAACTCGCCGCCGCGCCGCCGCCGGCCGGGGCGGGTCGCTACGGCTACTTCTGCAGGTCGAACTCGAACGGCGCGTTCTTGCCTTCCTTGACTTCGGCGGTCAAGTCGCTGTCGGCGATCGTGCGATAACGCTTGGGAATCTGCGTGACCAGATTCTCCGGCTTGCCCTGGGCGGCCGGTTTCCAATCGCCGCGGGAAATCCCCAGCGGTGAAACCGCCACGTGATACTTGCCGACCGGCAAGCCGGCAAAATCGACGCTCTTCTGCACGAAAGTGCCGTCGCTCGACAGTTCGGCCATCCGCGACACGCCGACCTCGCGATTCTCGAAGATGACCGTCCCTTGATTGACCGGTTGCCCCTCGACGGTCACCCGCCCGGCGACGGTGCCCCAGGGAACCGTCGGCTTGCGATAACAGCCCGACAGCGGCAACAGGGCGAGCGATGCCAGCGCCAAGGGGGGCAAATAACGAGCGGTGCGGTTCACGGGTTTCCTGCCAGCGAGGAGGGTAGCGGACGGGGCACGCAGAGAGCGGAGCGCCTGACCGTGCGCATGGCCGGCGCGGCTTGCAATGGGCGCGGCGGACGATGTGCGGGCTGCGCCACTCACCAATCCACCGAAATGTCGCTGCCGTCGGCCTTGTTGCACAGATTGTAGAGCGTTTTCAGGTCGAGCGTTTCGGCCACGAAGTGCACCGAAGCGTCGGCGGCCAGCAGGTGGGCTCCGCCAGGATGGGCCGACTGGATCGGCCGATTGCATCCGTACGAGGGCGATCCCACGCCGACGTTGTTCCAATTCTTGTCGTTGATCTGATAGCGCACCGTCGTGCCATTGAAAAAGCGATTGTCCTGCACGCTGCTGGTCCCCATCGGGAAAGTGTGGCCATAGTCGCTGCGGCAATCGATCTTGTTGCCGGATGAATCCACGCAGAAGTCGGATTGCTCGCCGATGATCACCGTGTTCGACGCGCCGTCGCGAATCTGGGCCATGGTGACATTGACCAGCGGGATCAGGGCTCCGCCCGTGCTTTGCTGGCCGGTGGCCGCGTTCACATTGGTGTTGCCGTCCAGATTGACGTTCGATTTGTCGCTGATCGAGCCGGCGATGGCGGTGTAGGTCGCCTCGGCGATGCCGACGCCCCCTGCGGGCGGATTGCTCTGGAGCAGGCCGAATTGCGGCAGGTTCGAGCTCGGGCAATAGATCCAGGGAATGGTGACGCCGCCGAGCAGCGTGGCGTTTTGCTCGTTGCCCCAGGTGCCGCCGGCATTGCTATAGCCGGGGATGTAATAGAGCAGTCCCGTATCCCAGTTGTAGCCGGCGTTGCTCGTGAAATCGTACTTGCTGGCGATGACGTTCTGTTCGGTGTAGGCCATGATGGCCACGCCCCAGGCATGTCCCCAGGCCCAGCCGTGCGCGGGGGCCACTCCCAGCGCCCGGCCGGAAGCGTGCGATAGGTCGATTCGTAGTGCTGGACGGCAATGCCGATCTGCCGCAGGTTGTTGCCGCACTGCGCCCGCCGGGCCGCCTCGCGCCGCTTGCACCGCGGGGAGCAACAGCGCGATCAAGATGCCGATGATGGCAATCACCACCAAAAGCTCGACAAGCGTAAACGCGGATCGCTTGCGCATGGGACTGGCACTCTCGAGCAGGGGCCGCTCGCACGGCGCTCCGGATGGCGTCGCCGCGCGGATTGAATGGGGTCGTGAAAACCGCAGACGGGATTCCTCTGGCAGCCGATTATAGATTCGCTCGCGCCGCCCTGACAATACGATCCGCGCTGGGCTTCGCCGGCCGACTCGAATTCGCAACCAAAAAAAAACGCCCGGACGCTGGTCCGGGCGGTCGGAGGATCCAGGATCCTGGCGCGTCGCGTCAGCCCTGGCGACGGCGACGCAGCCAGAACAGGCCGGCGACACAGGCCAGGCCCAGGGTCACGATCGACGCGGGCTCGGGAGTGGCCGCAATCGTCACGCCCGTGACAAACGTGGTGCTGTCTCCGGCGCTGCCGCCGCCGGCAAACGAGATCGTGTTGGTGCCCGCGTTTACGGCCACGAGCGGAGTGGTATAGCTGGTAAAGCCGGTGGTGCTGGTGGGCGAGACGGTGTCGATCAACGTGCCGTTGAGGTACACGTCCAGGCTTTGCGATGTTCCGTATCCGGTCACGGCCATGCGATCCTCGGCCAGAAACGTGATCTCGGCCAGTCCCGGGACACCGGCGAATCCGCTCACGGTCTGCGAAATGCTCGTGCCGCCGATGGTCCCGTCGCCGCCTTGCAGGAATGCCGCCTGCCCCGACGGAGAGCCCAGCACGCCGAACGCGCTGCCATTCGCGGCCACGCCGGGGTTGCCACCCAGGGTCCAGCTGGGCACGCTGCCGTATTCGTAGCCGCCGGGGATATTCGGGGAGGTGAAGTTGTTGTTGGCCGGGTCGATGATCATATATCCGGCATGCGCCGAGCGGATCGACACCAGGGCGATAACGGCCAGCAGCAGCGACGAGGCGAAAGTTTTACGCATGGGACACCACCTTATGGAAACTGGAAGAAAAAGCCGCAGGGATTTTGCCGCACTCACATTGCCGACCGGCTTGGGCAGTGCTGGCCCGCCATTGTCGACAAACACATCGTTTTGTGTATATTTTGCTTGACTTGTTGCGGGGCGAACCCATCTCGCAGTTCGCTCTAGTTTGAAGTCTCCAGATGGGCCCACTGGTCGAACCCACTCGCTTTGGCCGCACTCGCTGTTCGCGAGATCACGCCGACCGTTTACATCTGCCGATCGGCTCTCACAACCAGAGCGTCACCGTCGCCATCGAGCCCGCGCTAAACTCCGCGCGGCTCGGGGCGACTTGGGCTCCGCCTGCGCCAAAAGCGAAAAACTTGCCGAGCCCCTCGACGCGCATTGTCGAGGATCTGGGTGAGTCTTTGGCTCTGTTGACGGGCGTCCTGACTTAGTGCGTTTGGGCCGCGAAACTCGCAAGAACTTCCGGGAATAACAGAAAATCCTTGAGTCCGCCAGCGCCCATTCTGCACACGGGAAAGCCCACAGTCAAGCGGCACGGCAGAATTCGCGGCAAACAGATTGGCGCTGGCCGAGCCGGGCTGTCGCGCGAGAAGCCGCCGCCGGAGAGGTCCGGCATCTAGCGGTGCCAATTTCGCAGCAGCACCAGGGCGACCAGGCCGGCCGCACTGGCCAGCACCGCGTTGTACTCGCGGCTGCGGAGCCATTGGGCCAATCGCCAGCCGGCGAGCCGAGGCAGGGCGAGCGAGCTAGGCAGAAACCGCCGCGTGCGGGCGGCATATTGAGGCCACTCGTGGGGAAAGTTCTGCGACAGCCAGCGCTCCTCGCTCAACACTTTGGGGCCATAAATCAAGGGCAGCGCGATCGAAAGCACCCAGATGTCCTGGCGGTCGTTGATGAGCAGGCAGAAGCCGGCCACCAGGCAAAACGAGCCCAGGTACAGCGGATTGCGGACCAGGGCGTACGGGCCAGTCGTCGTGAGCTGGGTATTCTTCGTCAGGAAGCCGGCGGCCCATGAACGCAGTCCCAGCCCGCCCAGCACCAGCAGCAGGCCGGCGAGCGCTTTGAAATCGTGAAAATTCAGAATGTCGCGCGGCACCACGCCCGAGATCAGGTCTTCGACCAGCAACGCTCCGATCAGGCCGATCGAAATCGCCACGCGGCGGCGGACGACGAAGGCCACGATCGAATCGAAGCGTGAAGGTTGCGAGGGCAACGCGGAATTCGGCGACGCGACGGATGGCGCGCTGGCGGCTGACACGTGCGAAAGCTCCATGGGGCGGGATTAAACTGGCGTTGCGGGCAAGGGTCAAGAGCAGTTGCCCACACCCTGCGCCGGTGGTACGTAGCCTCCTCCGCCGCCAGCACGCGCAAGCGGCTGCCCAGCTTTCCTATCGGCCGGCAGTCACCCGGAGCACGGTGAAAAGCGCCGGATCGGTGTGCCATGCCGCACGGCGATTTCGAGACTCGGTATCGATACGTCTCGATCGGAGAGATGGCGGCGATAGCAGCGCCGAATCGCCGGCTCTGGCAGGGGATCAGCTACCGCCGGGGTGCAAAAGGCTCCCATTTCTGGCCGTCCCAGTACACCCAGCTCTCACTCGGCTGCCAATACCACCAGCGCTGGCGAAAGTACTGATAACGCCAACTGTCGCCCGGTGCTCCAGACCGCTCGGCGGCCAGAGCTGGCCAGGACCCACCGCTGGCCCCGCGGCGAAAGCGCGGCAGGATCAGATCTGCGACGTCGGTTTGCCGATCGGCGGCCGAAGAGTGCTGGTGGTCCCAAGTTTGCCCGGGCGTCGGCAGATTGGGGGCAAAACTCGGCGGGGCAAGTCCACGACCGAAAGTCGGCGGGCTGGCCGGCGCGGGGACGGGATTGGGCAGGCCTGGCTGCGGGCGACTGGCGCCAAAGCTGCCGCGGAAATTGGCTCCGCTCAAGTCCACGTCGGCGCCGCGCGCCCCTCGCACGTCCAATGTGCCATTGGGTCCGACTTGCACGTCGACCCGTGGTCCGGTGCCGGTCAACCCGGAAGCTGGCCCCGCGCTGGGGTCGGCGGTCTGTGCCGCGGCCTGCGGCACGCCGACCGCGGCGCCCAGCAGCAGGAGCAAAAAGTGCCTGATTCTCATGCTTCACCTCGGCGGCTGGCAGGCCTGCTTTGTCGCGTGTGGGTGGGACCCCTCGATTATAGCGAATTCCGCACGCGGCCGTCTTCTCACCAGCGCGGCGGGCCAGGCACGCTACGGCGCCGCGGCGCGGGGCTCGACCGGCGGCAGCAGCTCGGGCGGCGGCGGCGGCGGCGGCGCGATCAACCGCTCCGGAGGCAGGCCGGTCATGTGCACGAAATTCAGGCAAACATGGGAGACCTTGTGCATCAGGGGAAGCCTAGGTTGTGTCTCGTAAGTGGTTTCGCAGATACCGCTGGATTATGGCGAGTTTGAGCATTGCCAGGGAGGTGGCAGCCCGTTTTTCGTAACGCATCCGTTGCATCCTGCGGCCGTGTCCCTGCACGGCGTGTGGACGATCATCTCGGGCACGGATTTGCAAAGCGGCGAGCCGGTCATCATCGACGGCGGCTTCAACTTGCCCGACGAGACGCCGGTCCTGATCGAGACGGCCGAACAAGCATCCCCCGCCGAAAGCCGACGATGAGCACGAGCGCGGCCGTCTGAGTGGTGCAGGCGCTCGCTTACGACGGAAAGCACTTTCCGAAGGCGATCAGCAGCTTCGGCGATCCCCGCAGGCGGATTTTTCGGCGGGCCAGCGCCCACAGCAGGCTGCGCTCTTTGGCCAGGAAGCCGAGCCAGGTCTGGCTATCGGCGGTGACGTGCAGGTTGGCTTCCCCCTGATGGCCGTCCTCGACCGTGAGCTTGCCATCCTGGATCGAGACGGTGGCCTGTTTGGGTTCCCGGCCGGTGAAGGAGAAATGATAAACGGCCCGCAGTCCGGCCGCCTTTCCCGGCTGAAAGAGGAGCTTGAGTCCGAACAAGAAGCCGTCGATCGAGGTCGAGCGGATCCCGCTACTGACGCGTTTGAGTTTCTTTTTGGGAAAGCGGCGCGGCGCGGAGGCTTCGGCATCGGATCCGGCAATGACGTAGAGGATCTCCTCTTTGTCGGTGAGCGGCCGGAGAGTGTCCTGAAGGAAGCCCGGCCGGTCGGTCAGGAAGGGGCCGATCACGTCCTCGCCCGCCGGGCAGACGGCCAGGCAATAGGCCGCTTTATAGTTCGGTCCGAAGGCGAGGGACTGCCACATCGAGGCGGTCTCGGCCAGGCTGACCTTTTCCCGGTAGCTCAGGGCACTGTTGCTTTCGACGACATTTTCGATCCAGTCGCTGAAGCCGCTCATGAATTCCCGGTAGTTATGGGTCATGCAGCTGGAGAACTGAAATTCTCCCTGCGGCGAAATGGCCCCCACCGGACAAGCGGCCACGCACAGTTTGCATTCGAGGCAGGGATTGTAGTCGATCGGCTGCCCGTAAGCCGTCGCCTCGGCGTCGACGAGCACCGTGCCCAGGACGATGAAATTTCCGAACTTGGGATGGATCACATTGCGATGGATGCCCATCCGGCCCAGCCCGGCGGCGATGGCGACCGGCTTGTGCCCCACGACCCAGATCTTGCCGGGAAAGCGGTCCTGCTCCATCGGAAAACCGGTCGCGGGGTTCAGCGCCCGATAGCCCCGGGCTTCCAGAGCGGCGACCAGCTTGCGGGCGACTTCGTTCGCGTGATCGTAAGTGCCGTGGAACTCGAGGTTCGAGACCGAACGGGCCGGACTGCGGATCGGCTCGCGATTCATGCGGCAGACGAAGCTGAGCAGCGTCTTGGCCGCCGGAAAACAGTGCAGGATATCGGCGCGCTGGTCGTCGAGCGCCGGACGCCCCAGTTCGACCAGGCCGGCGTCGTCGGCCCCGCAGTCCAGGCACAGCTGGCGCAGCCACTGGGCGTCGAGCGGTGGCGGCGGTCCGGCCGGCTCGACGCGTGCGGCGCTCTGCTGGTGGAACTGCCGCACGCTGGGATGTTCGGCGAGTTTCATTGGGCGAATTCCTTGTATATGCAACTAAACGGCCAAAAAAACACGGCCGGACTGCAGGGGGTTCGCACCGCTAGTCCGGCCGCCGCGACTTCAGCTTCTGGGTCGATCGGTTCAAGATCGCGATCCCTTCGCTGCCCAAGAGATTCTCAGCTTGGCGCTGGGCCGCCTGCCAGGCCGGGGCCGCCCGGAGGATCAACTTCCGGCCCGCGGCCGTCAGCCGAAAGGGCTGGGCGCGGCCGTCTCCTGCGGAGACGACTTCCAGCCAGCCCTGGGCCTTCATGCGTTCGACGTTGCGACTGAGCGTCGAGGTGTCGAGCTGGAGCAGGTCGCAGACCTGGGCCGGCCTGGCGACGCCGAGTTTGGCCGCCACGACCAGGATGTTGAGCTGGCTGACCTTCAGGCCGTAGCGGCGCAGCTGGTCGTCGTAGAGGTTCGTGATCACCCGATTCAGCAAGCGCACGCGCACGGCGATGCACGACTGGGCGATAGTATCGACGCTGGTTGACGGGGTGGTCATGGCGGTGTCGTTTGCCGGGGTATGCGTTCATTGTATATGCAAGTAAAGTGGCCGGCAAGAGCTGAATTGCCGCGGGGGTGCCACTGCTGGCTTGTCCAGCAGTCGAGCGGGGCCGGGCTACTTGAATGACGGTGGCCCCATGGGAACAGCCCGCTCAGGGGGGAATGTCCGTTTTCGGAACCCGGATCGGGGTTGCGATCTTGGGCTCCAACGGCAGTTCCGCGGCTCGCCGCAATCGCTCGCCCGATTCACGGCTGGGCGAGCCAGCCGTGGCACCCGGAATTGCCATCAGGTCGTGATGGAACGCGAGGCGGTGTTTGAACGTGAGGCGGTGTTTGAACGTGAGGCGCTTTCGTGCCCCCAATCAGCCGTTTGAATACGGCATCAGGATCTCGTCCGGGTGCAGGCCGGCGATGGAGTGGAAGCCGCCGTCGGCGATCGCTTCGCCCAGCTTCGTCACAGCTCGGAAGTAGCGGTCCGAGGGACGCTTGCCGGTGAGCTTTCGGGTGAGCTCCTGGCACTGGACATCGGCGGCCTGGCGCAGAAGGTCGTCCTGCTGCCGGGCGCCGTACAAGCTGGTGCAGAGCATGATGATCAGGTCCTGGACGCGGGCCGACAGCTCCGACATCCGGCACTGGCGGTCGGCCAGCGCCAACTGATGCTTGCTCATCGTGCCGCTGATTTCGACCGGCAGCCGCTGCAGCTGGTCGATGGCCAGTTCGGCGTGCGTGCGGAGCGCTTGCGGCATCGGCGGCAGGGTGGGCAGCGGATGGCCGCGCAGCTTCTCGCCGATCATCCACCGCGCGTAGGGCAGGATTGCTCCCTTGAGCGCCCAGACGTGGGCCGGGTTCAGCATGTTCGGCTTGCGGATGCCGGCCGCCTGGACGGCTTTGCCGATCGGCTCGAAGAACTGCACGCCGTGATGCTTGACCAGCGACTTGAAGAAGGCCATCGAGAGCATTTCGCCTTCGCCCTCGTAAATGCAGGGGGCCAGATATTCGTGGACGTTGTCGCCAAACAGGTGCCCCTCGAGGAACGACCGGCCGCCGTGCGTCTTCATGAACAGCTCGATCGCGGCTTCCTTCTGGCTCTCGCTGCCGAAGACCTTGGCCACGATGCATTCCATCTCGCCGCGATAGCCCTCGTCGATCAGGCCGGAGCACCATTCGACCAGCGCGTCGGCCGAGACGATCAGGCCGGCCAGACGTCCCAGCCGGCGCCGCACCAGCTCGCGCGAGGCAATCGCGGAGCCGTAGGTTTTGCGGAACTGGGCCCAAGGGATCATGCTGGCCATCATCACCCGCATCACGCCCGAGGCATTCGCGCAGAGCGAAATCCGGCCCAGGTTCAAGCCGTGGTAGGCGATCGTGAGCCCATCGCCGCGGGTGGGATGCAGCAGGTTGGTGGCCGGCACCTTGAAGTCGCGAAAGACGATGCCGCGGTTGTAGGTGTGCTTAAGCGCGTAGAGGCCGTATTTCTTGAGCTGGAAGTTTTCATTCTCGGCCGCAGGCAAGTCGACGATCAGCACCGCCGGCTTGCGTTCGATCAGGCAAACCAGGCCGATCGTGCGGCCGGGCACGACATTCGTGATGAACAGCTTTTCGCCGTTGACCACGTAATGATCGCCGACCAGCTCGGCCGTGGTGCGCAGGGCCGTCAGGTCCGAGCCGGCGCACGGTTCGGTCAGGGCGAAAGCTGACAGTTTTTCGCCGCTGGCCAGCTGCGGCAGGAACCGGGCTTTCTGCTCGGCATTGCCGAACGTGCGCACCGGGTCGACCGCGCCGATGCAGCCGTGCACCGATGCCAGCCCGGCCACGGTCGGGTCGACCATTGCCATCCTCGTGAGGAATTTGGCAAAACTGCTAAACGGCGCGCCCAGGCCGTAGGGCTTGTCGACCAGCAATCCCCAGTAACCGGCCTGGCCCAGCTCGCCGAGCGCCGCGTCGGAAATCTTCCGTTGGCCGTCGAGCAGCGTACCGTCCTGGCGGTGACGCCGGACCACTTCGATCGAGCGGTCCATCACCGCCTGCACGTCGGGGGGCGTGGGGCCGGGATTGGCCTGGAACAATTCGACCGGCATGCCGCGATCCCAAACGGCCCGGTGCACGGGGCTGTTGACGGTCTGGTACTGCGGGGCGAACAGGGCTTCGACCTGATCGTCGGCCTTGTCGATCGCGCCGGTCCGCTTGGCTTCCTCGACGCTCTTGCCCCCAAGCGTCAGCGCGGTTTCGGCGAACGAGGCCTGGCCGTCCGCCGCTCCGTGCGACGCCGTATCCTCGCGCTCTGGTTTGACGGTCGGGGCACTCATGGGATCACCCTCGGGTGGAAAGAAACTTGGTAACTCATTTGCCTGCTAATTAATTATATCCCCACAGTTCGTGCGAGAAGTGGGATTCTCCGCATCGGGGCAGGCGTAAAGAGCGGCAATCGTAGCGGCAAAATGCTCCTGGACCACCCCCCGCCGCAATTTCAGCGTGGGTGTCAGTTCGCCGTTTTCCACGCTGAAACCCCGGTCCAGCAGGGCGAACGCCCGGACTTGCTCATAGTACGACAGGCCGGCCAGCCGCCGCTCGATGCACTGCTGGTACAGGGCCCGGACTTGTGGATGGGCCAGGGCTTCGGCCGGGCTGGCCACCGGGATCTGCCGGCGGACGATTTCGGCCCGCAGGCCGTCGGGGTTGGGCACGATCAGCGCGGCCAGATAATTCCGCGCGTCGCCCACCACGACCGCCTGGGCCACGAGCGGGTCTTCGGCCAGCAGGGCCTCGAGCAGGGTCGGGGCGATGTTCTTGCCGGCGGCGGTGACGATCAGCTCTTTTTTCCGCCCGGTGATCCGCAAGTAGCCGTCTTCGAGCCGGCCCAGGTCGCCCGTGTGCAGCCAGCCGTCCTGGAGCACTTCGGCCGTGGCCTGGTGCTTGTTCCAGTAGCCGCACATCACGTTCGGCCCGCGGCAGAGAATTTCGCCGTCGTCGGCGATCCGCACTTCGACCCCGGGGATCGGCCGGCCGACGGTTCCCAGGCGATGGGCCTCGGGCGTGCCGGTGGTGATGACCGGCGACGACTCGGTCAGGCCGTAGCCTTGCACGAGCAGCACGCCCTGGCGCTCGAACAGCTCGGCCACGTGGTCGGGCAAAGCCGCGCCGCCGGCGCAGCACAGGCGAATCTGCCCGCCGAGCAATCCGCAGAGCGCGCCCGGCTCGTCGGCGCGTCCCTGCTGCACGAGGTAGCGGGCAAGCTTCTCGTAGAAGTACGGCACGCCGTTGATGAACGTCGGGTGCACGGCCGCACAATCGGCCAGCAGCGTGTCGCGGCTCTCGGCGAGCGCCATCCGCGTGCCGCTGGCAATCCAGATATACAGGTCCGAAGTTCGGGCATAAATATGCGACAAGGGGAGCCAGCAGAGTCGCAGCTCGTCGGGCGGACACTGGAACGTTTCCAGGCAGGCCAGCGCATTCGAGGCCAGATTGCCGTGCGTGAGCATCACGCCCTTCGGCTCTCCAGTCGTGCCGGACGTGTAAAGTATCGTGGCCAGGTCAGCGGCAGTCGTTTGGTGCAGCGCGGCTAGCGGATCGAAATCCGCGGTTGGGGCAATGTCACAGAGCCGCGGGATTTCGCCCAGCGCGGCGGTGTTGACGCAGCCGGCGTCGATCGGATCGAACGAGGCGATTTGCAAGTCGCCGGGCAATTCGGCGGCCACGGCGGCGAGTTTGCCGGCCTGCTCGGGGCCGGAAACGATCGCCAGTCGGGCGCCGCTATCGTGAATTTGCCAGGCGATTTGCCCCGCGGCCAGCGAGGCGTGCACGGCGACGTGGACGCCCCCCACCGCGTGCACGGCCAGGTCGAGCACGATCCACTCGTAGCGATTTTCGGCGACCTGGACCACCCGATCGCCGCGCCGGATGCCCAGCGTCTGCAGCCGTGCGGCGGTGGCCCACACATCGGCAGCCACGGCGTGCCACGACAGCCACTGATACTGCCCCCCGCGTTTTACGGCCAAGGCCGGCTGGGGGCCATCGTCGCTCGCGCGGTCGAACAGCAGCGAAATCAGCGTCGGCGATGATTCGGACCGGCTCATGACGATGGCGCTCTGCTCCGCCTGGTGCGAGTCAAGCCGTGTAACGAGGTAAGTTTTTGACGTCGCACTGCGTCACGAGGGATTTTGACGGACGACGTCCCGCCGCAATGTGTTTGGCTCGCTCGCAAGGATAGGCAGCGCTTGCCGAGTAAACGCCGCCGTCCGTTGCCTTCAGCGGTCAAACTGGAAGTATCGATATTCCGACCATTCACTGGCGCCGATTTCGTTGGCTGCGCGAACCCGCCAGCGGCCCATGTTCTTGCCGACGAACGTATCCACTGCATAGGGCGCATGCACTTTATGCGTCGCGACGTTATGGAACTCGAGGTTGTGGCCGAGAACTACGACGGCATTTGCCTTGTCGGTATGCTGGCCAAAGTCGAGTTCCACGTCAAAGGACATTGGGTATTCACCCGAAGGCGGCAGCCAGCGCAAATCAAGGTAACGCGGGTAGTGCCTGAGGATTGCATAGGCGATCGGCACGACAAGCTTCGGGACGGTCGGTTTTCCGTCGGACGACAGCTCGCCCTGAAACGGATCGTCGAACTGAAACACCTTGCCTTCTTGAAGCATCACGGTGAATCGATCGACCGTCGTTACGGACGGGTGCCGAAAGTCGAGCCAACCGTATTCCCAGAGATAACCCTCGTTCTCGCCACGAACTCTCGGGTTTTTCGCGAATTCAGGATCGGACTCCGGCTGCAGCAGCGGCGGGCCCAGCAGTTCCGTCACCTCATCCTCGGTCATCCCGACTTTGAGCTTCTGCCACTTTTCATAGACGTGCTGGATGAACACCCCCGAGTCGCCAAACGCCACCGTGCGCTGGGCCACCGTCGCAGCCTCGGCGGCACGGGCCCATGGCGCCAGACCAGCTCCGATCATGCCGACGACGGCTTCTCGGCGCGTAAGCATCATTGACCGCCTTTCCTTTGGTGGACCCCTCGTGGGACGCACGAGCGACAACGCGAAGGGCAGCCCCGTGTCGTGCTCGCGGCCTAAACCCGCTCGAAAATCGTGGCGATGCCTTGCCCCACGCCGATGCACATCGTGGCCAGGCCCAGGTTCTGGTCGCGGTCGATCAGGTTGTGGATCAGCGTGGTGGCGATCCGCGCGCCGCTGGCGCCCAGCGGATGCCCGATGGCGATGGCGCCGCCGCGGACGTTGACTTTTTCCAGGTCCAGCTTGAGCATCCGGATGCAGGCCAGGGCCTGGGCCGCAAAGGCTTCGTTTAGTTCGATGACGTCGATGTCTTTGAGCGAAAGTCCCGCGCGCTTGAGCGCCTTGTGCGTGGCCGGCACGGGCCCGGTGCCCATCACGGCCGGATCGACTCCGACCACCGCAGTGGCCAGCACCCGGGCTAGCGGCTTGAGCCCCAGCTCCTGGGCCTTCTCTTCGGACATAATGAGCATCGCCGCCGCGCCGTCGTTGAGCGGCGAGCTGTTGCCGGCCGTGACCGTGCCCATGCCGGGCATGAAGGCCGGCTTGAGCGCTGCCAGGGCTGCCAGGCTGGCATCGGGGCGGACGCACTGGTCGTAATCGATCAGGGTCCGGTTGCCGGCCTCGTCGCGGCCCCAGATCGGAATCATCTCGGCTTTGAACTCGCCCGCCGCCTGCGCCGCGCGGCCAGCTGGTGGCTGCGCAGGGCGAACTGGTCCTGCTCCTCGCGCGAGATGCCCTGCGTTTGGGCCAGGAACTCGGCCGTGATGCCCATCGCCAGGGCCCCTTTCGAGGTGTGGACGAAGAGCTTGGGATTCAGGTCGAGCCCGGCGTCCATGGGAATGTGCTGCATGTGCTCCAGCCCGCCGACGATTTGCACGTCCTCGGCGCCGGCGACGATGGCATGCGCGGCCTGGTTGAGCGCTTGCAAGCTCGAGCCGCAAAGCCGGTTGATCGTGGCGCCGGCGGCCGCGGTCGGCAGGCCGGCCATCAGTGCCACGCTGCGGGCCACGTTGAAGCCCTGCTCGCGCTGCTGCTGCGTATTGCCCAGCACAACGTCTTCGATCTGGTGTGGGTCGATGCCCGAGCGCTCGACGACGGCTTCGACGACGGCCACGGCCAGGTCGTCGCTGCGCACGTCGCGGAAAACGCCTTTGTCCTTGTGCGCCCGGCCGATCGGCGTGCGCAAACATTCGACAATGACTGCCCGTTTCACGACTGGTTCCTTTGATGCTATCTCGTTTCAGTTTTGTAGGAGGCGACTCCGATCGCCGACAGACCGCGCCACCCTGCGAAAGTTGGCGATCGGAGTCGCCTCCTACAGTTGCTCGATTTCTCTCGATTCGTTGGCTCGGCGTCTTTGTTCCATCCAGCCGCTTAGCCGCGCGGTTTGGTTTGCTGATAAAATTTGCTTCCGGTCTTGGCCATTTCCAACAGCAGCGGGGTGGGCTGCATCCGGGCGCCCAGTTCGGCAAGCGGCTTGAGCATTTCGACGATCTTGGCCGCGCCGAGCGTGTCGGCCCAGAACAGCAGGCCCCCGCGAAACGGCGGAAATCCCAGCCCGAAGATCAATCCCAGGTCCACGTCGCGCACGTCGCGGACCAGTTTCTCCTGCAAGATCCGCGTGGCCTCGAGCACCATCGGCAAGAACAGCCGGGCCGTGATCACGTCGCTGCCAAGCGCCGACTCGCCGCGCAGATAGGGGCGGATCACGTCGGCCAGGCCGGGATCGGGCTCTCCCTTGCTGCTGCCTGGCTTGTAAATGAAGAACCCCCGGCCGGACTTGTGCCCCAGGCGGCCTTGCTTGATCAAGGCCGGCAGCATCGGCGAAGCGGCAATGCGGTCGGGAAATGCTTCCCACATCACCCGGCCGGCGTAGAACGACGTGTCGAGCCCGACCATGTCATACAGGGCAAACGGCCCCATCGGCATGCCAAAATCCTTGGCCGCGCGCTCGATGGCCTTTAGCGGCGCCCCGTCAGCCAGCAATTCGAGCGCTTCGTTTAAGAACGGCAACAGCAACCGGTTGACGAGGAACCCCGGCCCGTCGTTTACGACGATCGGCGATTTGCCGATGCTCTTGGCATAGGCCACGGCCGTGGCAACGGTTTCGTCGCTGGTTTGGCGGCCGCGAATGACTTCGACGAGGGTCATTTTGCGGACCGGATTGAAAAAATGGACGCCGCAAAATCGCTCGGGATGCTTGAGCCCGTCGGCGAGCCTGGTGATCGGAATGGTCGACGTGTTGGAAGCCAGGATGGCGCTGTCGCGCATCAGGGGCTCGAGCCGGGCGTACACCAGCTTTTTCACCTGCTCGTTTTCGACCACGGCTTCGACAATCAGATCGGCCTTGGCCAGTTCAACGTCGGAAGTAGTCGCATTGAGCAGCGGGGCGAACTTGACCGCCCGCGCGACGTCCGGCCCCTTGGTTTGCTTGTTGTAGGAAACTTCTTCCAGCACTTGCTGCACGCCCTTGGCCAGGGCCTCGGGTGACGCGTCGGCCAGGGCCACGGGCAGCTCGCGGCGCAGATTGGCCGCGACGATGCCGGCGCCCATGATGCCGGCGCCGATCACGCCGATCGAGCGAATCGGCTGCAGCGCGACGTCGCTGCGGTCGACGCCGGTGTCTTTCTTATTGCGGTCGGTGAGAAAGAAAACGTTGATCAAGGCCCGGTTGACGCTCGAGCCGAACAGGCCGGCCATGCCTTCGGCTTCCTGGTCGCAGGCGGCGTCGATGTCGAGCCCGGCGGCGCCCAGCATCACCTCGAGTGCTGCCAGCGGAGCCGGATAATGCCCGCCGGTTTGCTGCTGGATGTAGCCCGAGGCGGTCGCGCCGAGAAAACCAAGCTCGGTCTCGCTGATTTCGATCGGAGCGCTCCAGCGCTGGCGGTCGGCCTGGAACGCCCCCGAGGCTTTTTCGGCGCGGACCATGCGCAGGGCGGCGGCCAGGATCGTGTCGGCCGGGGTCACGTCGTCGGCCAGGCCCATCAAGGCCGCAGCCCGGGCGCCGATCGACTCGCCGCTGGTGACCAGCTCGACCGCGTTGCCCAGCCCCACGATCCGCGAGCTGCGGGCCGTTCCGCCCCAGCCGGGAAACAGGCCCAGCTTGACCTCGGGAAAGCCGAGTTGCGTTTTGGCATCGTCGGCCATGATCCGCCGATCGCACCACACGGCCAGCTCGGCTCCGCCGCCGACGCAAATGCCGTCGATCGCCGCCACGGTGACAAAGGGCAGTTTGCTCAAGCGCTGGAACAGTTGCCGGCCGCGGCGGCACATGGCCACGATCTGGCTGCGGTCGACGTCGAACGAAGCGGCGAACTCGCGCAAGTCGGCGCCGGCGATAAACGAGCCCGACTTGCCGGAGCGAATCACGAGCCCGGCCAGATCGCGGCGGCCTTCCAGCGCATCGAGCTGGTGCGACAGCTCCTCGAGCACCGCTTGCGACAGGACATTGGCTCCCTTGCGCGGATCGTCGAGCGTGAGGACCGCGATGTCGCTTTCCTCGAAGCTGAGAGTGATGATGCCCGGTGCGGTCATGTTGCAGCCTTATCCATTGCCTGGGGGTTCAACTCTGCCTAATTGTAGAGTTCCGAAGCAAGCCGGAGCAGTCCCCCCGCCGCCGGCGCCGCTGGGCCCCTGCGGCGCGGATGGCCGAATCGCCGCCAAAAACCTCCCGATCCCCGCGCCGCTGCGACCCGTGGCATTCCCGCCGGCGATCCGCCCGCGGCCTGGCCAGGAGGTTTGCAATGTCGGTTGTAGGACGCGACTCCGATCGCCGACTCCCCCAAAACGGCGCCGATTGTCGGCGATCGGAGTCGCCTCCTACATTTGCAACGCGGCCGAAACACCGACTTTGCAGACCTGCTGGCGGCCTGGCCACAGCGATTGACATTGCCCGGCGATGCGCTATTCTGAGGCGCTCGAAGTGGACGAAAGGATGCCCAATGCCCTCTGCCGGCCTAGCTTGGACCCGTGTGCTGCTTGCAGCGGAAATGGTACGTGCGCTGCGGATGAATCGGCTGCGCAGAGTGGTCCTGCGAGCGGCGGTACTGCTCGTTGCTGTGCTGGCCGCCAGTACCGGATTGCCGGGCTTTGACGGCAGCAGTCTCGGCGGCACCTCGCCTGGCTGCAGCTCCGCGCTGGCGGCCGCCGACGAAGCCAGGCCGCTTTCGGTCGAGCTGGTGGTCGATTTTGGCGACGGAGCCGAAGTGCATCTCAAGGGCCTGCCGTACCGCAGCGGCATGACCGCCCTGGACGCCGTCGAGGCGGCCAACGCCCACCCGCACGGGGTAAAATTCAAATTGCGGGGGAGCGGCGCCACGGCCTTCGTCATCCAGGTCGGCGATCTGAAAAACGAAGGCGCAGGCGCCAAGAGCCGCAACTGGATCTATACGGTCGACGGCGAGCAGCCGGACGTGGGCATCGGCAGTTTTGAGCTCAAGCCCGGGGGCGTTGTCTTGTGGAAGTTCGGCCCAGCCGACTACAATCGCTAGACCGTCACAACCCCCGCTCGACATTGCCGGAGCATAGCCAAGGTGAATCGGACCAAACTTGCCGGAGTCGGAGTTTTTGCCCTGCTGGTCGCCCTCGGGGTGGCTAGCCGGTTGGCCGTTCTGGTCTGCCCCTGGGTGCCGCCGAATTTTCAGGCCATTGCCGGCGCCGCCCTGTTTGCGGGCTTTTTCTTCCAGCGGCGGTCGACTGCCGCCGCGGTTCCGCTACTGGCGATGGTGCTTAGCGATCTGGTCCTGGGGGGCTACGAGCTGCCGGTGATGCTCGCGGTGTATGCCTCGCTGACGGCTCCCATTCTCTGGCAGGCCTGGCTGCGCCGGCGGACGAACGCTCTTCGGGTGGCTGGCGCCGCGCTGGCCTCGACGTTGGTGTTCTTCGTCGCAACGAACCTGGCCGTCTGGTACAGCTGGTATCCGCATACCGAGGCCGGCATGGTCCGCTGCTACGCGGCAGCGCTGCCGTTTCTGCCCTATTCGCTCAGCGGCGACCTGCTGTTCGCCGGCGCCCTGTTCGCAGCTTACGGCTGGCTGAGCCACCGCGGCGAAGTGGGCGCGGCGGCACCGGCTGCCGCGTTGGCCTGAGCTGCGTTGGCCTGAGATATTGCACAGGGCGAGCGGGCGCTATCGCTCGATCTGCTGAGCTTTCGGCGCTGGGGCTTCAATCGGCTGGGTTTCGCCGGGCTGGGATTCCGCCGGATCCGTGGCTTGCAGGGCCCGCTCCTGCCGATCGCGCTGCCAACGCTGCCAGCGGCGGACTTGCTCGTCCCGGGCGACCGGCAGGCCATCCGCCGACTTGGAAAAATCCTCGCCGGTGAGCTGCGTCAGGCTGGCCAAGGCGGCGTTCTGCACGTCGACCGGCGCCCCGAGCAGTTCGACCAGCAGCGGCACGTAATGCTGGTCTCCGAGCTGGCCCATCGCCACTGCTGAACGGCGGCAAACTTCGCCATCGGCGTCGAGCGACAAACGCTCGAGCGCGGCCGGGCCCTCGGGCGCACCGAGCCGGGCCAGGCTGGTCGCCACCTCCAGCCGCAAAAGCTTGTTGGGGGTGAGCAACAATTGCACCAGCGGCCGAGGGTCGTCGAGCTTGCCGGCCGCACCCAACGCTTGCACGGCCGCGATCACCACCGGCGTGTTCAAATCCGCGAGCGCCGGCAGCAGCACCGGCACGTGCCGCGAGTCGCCGTGGGCGGCCAGATAATTGCACGCGCGGCGCCGCACGTCGGGCGAACCGTTGCCGATCGCCAGATAGGCCAGCGTGACCGCCTGCTCGCGCGAGTCGTCAGCGGTGACCGTCAGCAGGCCTTGCCAGACGATCGGATCGGTTTCGGCCGGCGCGAATTCGGCCAGGCGCTCGAGGGCCAGACGGGGGATTTTCTGCCCGCCGGCGGCCACGACCATTTGGGCCGCGGCCGTGCGGCGCTGCGGCAACTGCCGCGAACGCAGGGCATCGATCGCGGCAAACAGCGGACTGGCCAGCGGCAGCACTTCTTCATAGACCACGCTCGGCAGCCGCTCGCCGCTGGCCGCGGTGATCTTTTCCAGCGCCGGGACCACGGCCGGTCCCGCGGCGACCAGTTGCTCGATGGCTCGCTGCCGCGCGTCTGGGCCGGACTGCCCGGCGCGAAGCACTTCGAGCGCAGCCCGCAGCGAATCGACCGAATCGGGCTCTGGAGCCGTCGCCACGGACAAAGCCGCGGGAGCTTGCTCGGAGGGTCGGGCAAGCGGTCCGAATTGGTCTTCCCACTGCGCTGCGCAATTCGGCGACCCGGCTGGCGCGCACGTCGGCGTCGCCGTCGTAGGGAAATTTTTCCGCGGCATTCCAGCGCGTGGCCAGGGAACGCGCCGCCTGTTTGCGCATCTGGTGGCCGCCGTCAGCCATCGTCGCCAGCAGAATCGGACCCGCCTGGGGCAGCGGCCAGGTGGCGACCGACTCGAGCGCCCTCCGCTGGACCTCCAGGCTCTTGTCGCTGAGCAGTGTCTGCGCGAGTGCGATCGACTCATCGGTGACAGGCCGATCCGCTGCGGCACCTTCCGGCGCGGCCGGATGCGACTCGACCGGTTGGGCCAGCGAGCCGGCCACGGCCTGGCGAACGAGCCACGATTTGTCTTTGGCCGCCTGCTGCACGGCGTCGCTGGCGCCCAGCCGGGCCAGCCCGCCGACGGCGGCCGCCCGGACCATTTCGGCCGGATGGAGCTGCAGCTTGCGCAAGGCCGCTTCGCTCTCGGCGCCGCCGAGTTCCGCCAGCCCGTCGACCGCCGCCAGGCGCACGTCGATGTTCAAATCGTTGAGCGCCCGGGTGAGAATCTCGCGCGCGGCGGCGGGCTTTTGCACGGCCAGCGCCGCCAGCAGAGCGGCACGGACCGCGGGGTCTTCATCGTCGCGCAGTTCAAGAGCCAATTCCGGCAGATTGCTGCGCGAGCTGTGCCGCCAGGCCAACAGCGCCTCGCGGCGCACCGCGGACGCCGGGCTCGCCAGCGCCTGCGAGAGCACGGCATTCGACGCATCGTCCCCCGAGCGGGCAAGCTCCGCGACCAGTTCGACGTGCAACCGCGGCACGTAGGCCGCCTGCGCGGGCCCGCCATAGCGGCCGAAATCCGTGGCGAGCTTGACGAGCGTCTCGCGGGCGGCCGGATCGTCGAGCCTTCCTAGCGCTTCGACCGCGGCACAGCGGAGCGGCAAGTTCAGTTCGACGTTGCCGACGACACTCGCCAGCGGCTCGACCACCGTGGTGTCGCCGGTGCGGGCCAGCAGGATGGCCGCATTGCCGGCAACAACCGGCTGGCCGCCGGCCAGCGCGCGGCGCAGGACCGCCTGATGATCGCCCCGGGCGGCTGCCCAGGCCTCGAGCGCGTGGTGCTGCCAGAAATAGCCCGCGGGGCTCGGCGTGCGAATCGACAGTGCCGAGGCCTGCACCCAATGGTCGTCGGCAAGCACTTTGGGCAGCTCGGGCTGGGTTTCTTTGGTCCCGGCGCTCTTGCCCGCCGCCGCATCGGGTGGCTTGGGATCGTCGAGGGCTTCATCGCTGAAGCGCAAAGAACCGGGCAGATGGCAGCCGGAGAGCGCCCACAGGCAGACGAGCAGAATGGGCCGGCAGCGGCCGGTGCGAAACGTTCGAGCATCCATGCCTACGGTTCCGAGTCCGTGTCGCGCGACCGTGGGTTGCGCCGCCCGAGGTTGCGCGGTGTTCGTGTCGCGCCGATTGTCGGGCGCTGTCGCTGCATTGCTATCGCCGCATTCCTTCGCGGCAATTCATCGAGTTTACTCCGGCGGGGCTTCGATCGGCTCCGCCGCTTTACCTTGAGCGGGCGTGCCGTCGGCCGACCGCTTGTCGACGCTGACCGATTCTTCCACCGCGCCGGCCGGACGGCTGGCGATCGGGCGTGTGGACTTCTTGACGACGGTGCTGGTTTCCTTGCCCGACTGCTTGCCCGGCAGCGCGGGGGCCACGGGGGTCGCCTTGGGCACGGCGGCGCGCGGTTCGAGCAGGCCTTCGAGTTCCTTGATCTGCTCGCCCACGTTGCGAGCCAGCGACTGGTTGTCGATCTTTTTGCGATTGTCCAGCGTGGAGTCCAGGTGCTTGGCCTTGGTCACGATGCCGTCGATGAATTTCTTCTGGCCGGGTTCGTTGACGTTGCCGGCAAAGCCCAATCCCTCGATGCCGTCTTTGACGCAGGTGCGCAGGCGGCGCCAGGCCGCGGCGTCTTCCTTGTCGGCGGCGGCAGCCGTATCCGGCCGGCCGACGTCGATGAGCAGCCAGCCGATGTTATTGGCAATGCCTTTGAAGTCGAACTTGGTGTCAGGCGCGGCCTTGAGCATGCCCAGGGCGGCGGCCATTTCGGCGCGATTCTTGATCGGTTCGGTCGGGTCCGCCACGACTTCGCTCAGGGCCTTGGCCACGGCGCCGTTGGGGCCGGCGTCTTCGAGCATGCCCAGCGTGGTCGCCGCCCGGCGGCGGAGCCCGTCGTGAACCTTCTGGTCGCGACCTTCGGGCGCCTTGCGCTGCTTGACCAGCGCCAGCATGGCTTGCTGGATATTCGTCCGGGCTTCCGGGGTCAAAGAGTCGCTTTCGGCATGCCGCTGAATGCCGACCATGGCGGCGAAACGCAGCGCGTCGCTGTTGCCGTTGGTCTTGCCGTCGGCGCTCTTGGCGTTGAACAGGGCCAGCAGCATGGTGAGCGCCTGCGGCAGCGGTTTGGCTTTTTGGTTGCCGGCGATTTCCTGGTCGTTCATCTCGCCCAGCGCCAGGACGACGTTGATCTTGATCGCGGCAATCTGGCTGAGCAACTCCGGCGTGGCGTTGGCCGGCGGCTTGATCCGCAGGATCTCTTTGAACTTGTCCAGGCTCAGCTGGTTGGCACGCTGGTGCGGAGGTCCGTTGCCGCCCGGCGCCTGCGCGAAATACGTGCGAAAGTCGTAGCGAACCTTCGGCAAACCCGTCGGCTTTTCCTTGCCGGGAGCGGACTTCTCGTCCTTCGGGCTGTAGAGATTTTCTTTCGCCGCGAATTGCGGCAAGGCATAGAGCAGGAAGAAATCATCGAACATCTGCTGCTCGGCCGGCGGGATCGCCTTGTCCTCGCGCATGATGCGGCCGATTTCGCTTTTCTTGGTGCGGTGCGACTGATCGGGCTCAAGGAACTGGGCCCGCACGTCGGCCGCCGCCACAGCCAGCAGGGCCCCGCCGCAGACCGCCAGAATCGCGGTGCAGCCCGCGCGCCGCACGCACCACGCCATGCCCCCGCGCTGCCGAAACGGCACGAGTCGGCCCGTGCCCGTCGGAGGGGGTGAATCTCCGAGCGCACCGGCGGCAGCTTGCAAATGTCTGGTCATCAGACGTTTGTTCCCTTTGCACACTGGGCAGCGGGCGAGCGCTAGATCGAACCGCTGTCCAACTGGCGCCACGCTGACGACATACGCATGCCGGCCGACGGAGCGGCCGCTCGCAAGCGTCCGGGCCCCCGCGCCCGATGCCGCTTGATAGCAATTCAGCACTGGCGGAGTTTTTCTGTTCCTGACTTGCCGGGTCTTCGTTCGACCGCCGCATTGGATGGGGATTGCGAGAATCGCAAACCCAACTCTGCCATGGCGTTCGGTAAAAGCCCATCCTTAGGCTACCACTGCCGCTTACAATTTGTCAAGTTGTGCCGAGCACGAGGGTTCGGCATGGCCGGCCGACTTTTCGCTTCGCTCCCGTTGAGTGTGCCGTCGAGTGTACCGGGCGAGTGTGCCGTCGAGCATGCCGGCGCACTTGGGGCGGGGCTTTACCGGGATTCCAGGCCAGAAAGCGCAAACACTTTGACACTCTTTTATTACGACCCGCGAATGCTCCTGCACGAGACCGGCCAGCATCCGGAGCGGCCGGCCCGGGTGAGCATGGTCGCTCGTCATCTGCTCACCACCGGCCTGGCGGCGCATCTGGCACAACCGGCCTGCCCGCTGGTTTCGCCCGACCGCTTGCGCCGCGTGCATGCGGCCGAATATGTCGCAGAAGTCGAGCGATTCGCCGCGGCCGGGGGCGGCCGCATCGAGGAAGACACGGCCTGCAGTCCCGGCTCGTTCGAGGCGGCTCAGCTGGCCGCCGGAGCGGTTTGCGACGCCGTGGAGCGGGTCGTCCGGGGCGAGGATCGCCGAGCGTTCTGCCTGGTCCGGCCCCCGGGGCACCATGCGCTTCCGGCCGGGGCCATGGGATTCTGCCTGTTTGGCAACGTGGCGGTCGGCGCGCGGGTGGCGCTCGATGAGCTGGGCCTGAACCGTGTGCTCGTGGTCGACTGGGACGTCCATCACGGCAACGGCACGCAGGACATCCTCTGGCGCGAGGAGCGGGCCGGCTTTCTCTCGATCCATCGCTGGCCATTCTATCCGGGCACCGGCCGCGGCGACGAGACCGGCGGCGGGCCCGCCCTTGGCACAAAGCTCAACTTGCCGATCGCCTTTGGCACCGCGCGGCGCGAATATCTCGACCAGTTTCAGCGCGGGCTGGAGGCGCTCGCCGCGCGCGTCCGGCCCGAATTGGTGCTGGTCAGCGCGGGTTTCGACGCCCATCGCGAAGACCCGATCGGCTCGCTCGAACTAGAGACCGAAGACTTCGTCCCGCTCACGCGCATGGTTCTGGACGTGGCCGACGCCTATGCCGGCGGCAAGTTGGTGAGCGTGCTGGAAGGGGGCTACAACCTGGCGGCGCTGGTCGATTCGGTCGAAGTCCACCTGGAAGCGCTGATCGAGCGGGATCAGAAGTCAGGCTGAGCGGCGGGGCGGGAGGTGGCCGCGGTGGCGGTCGATTTACGAGTTGGTCCGCCGGCAGTCGGGTCTGGGTCGGCCGCCGGGGCGGCGTTGGAGCCTTCGTGCGGCCCACGAAATCGGCTCGGGCGGTCTGTCAGCGCCTTCTGGCGGTGACGTGCGAAACCGGAAGCAGTGACATTGAGGACGAACAGGGCGTTGATGGCCGCCACTCCGCTCACCGCCAAGAGCTTTTGTATCGGTGAGGGCTGCTGGGCGATCAGAATCGGTGCTATGCAGGCCAGCGCTGTCACCACCACGAACAGCGTTCGCAGGCTGAACGACCAGCGGCGGCGGGGAGCGGTCACGTTCATTGCATTGAAAAAAGGGTGAGTTGAAAGAGCATAGCAGCCGGTACGCCGAAAAAGATCGCCATAATCCAGCAACACTTGGATTCAGCCCATACCAATCGGGCGGCGGAAGCGCCGATGAATGCGGCAGAGGCAAACAACATCGCCAGCCGCACCGCGACGTAGGCGTCTTCGTGCGGATCAGGCCGAACGCTGTGGCTCTTCGATGCACCCGCATCGATGCGTGGCGGCAAAGCGTTCATTGCCGCGAGGCATGCGAGACCAACGGCAAGCCACAACAAGCCCGGCAAGAACCTTCGCGCGAGAAGATGTCTCATGCTCAATGTCCTACCCGATCCGCCCGAGGGGCTGAGGGACGGCAGCTGTCATAGCGAGAACCATTGGCGCAGGCGCTTGACGCACTCAGCGCCGCCCGGAAACGTCTGCACCGAGTCGGCCGGCGGATCTTCGTCAAAAGCACGATCCCAGAATTCGACGAAGAACCCATCTGGAACCGGCCAAACCTCTGCGGCTCGCCCGCGGTTCCCGAGTTGAAGCCATACTGCGTCCCCCGAACGCCGTATTTCGGCATTCTCGCAATCTGAAAGGGCCGCTTGGACCGCTTCAAGCGAGTTCTCTTCCATGCCCCCAGTCTAGCAGAGCGGGGACGCAGGGCTGACGGGGCGGCCGCTTCAGGAAGTCGCCTAGGCTCGGGCATCCGCGCGATAGATGGCCGCAGGAGACCGACACGACAATAAAGCAGGCCCATTTGGCGGTACTTTCTGGTTCGTCGCGTCGCTTGCGGACGCCTTGAAGGCGGGCACCGATTGCTCTAGACTGATGGGCTTGAATCAGCCCTGAAACGGACAGTCCGCGGCCCTGCAAAGGGCCCACCCGCGGTCTGGCCACTCGATAAGCCGGAGGTTCGCCGAACATGACGATGGACAAGAGTTTACGCATCCGCCGCGGCCTGCTGCGCAGCCGCAGCGTGCTGTCGCGGGCCGAACGGCTCGCCCGGCTGCAGGAAGCCGAACGCTGGAAGGAAGGGGACAGCCCGCTGGGCCTGCCCAAGGTCCGCGTTTACAAGCTGACCATGAAGAAGAAAAAGAAGAAGAAGGAAGAGGGCGAGGAAGGCGCCGAGGGAGCTGCTGCTCCGGCCGCCGGCGGCAAGAAGCCCGAAGGCAAAAAAGCCGAAGGCAAGAAGTAGGCCCGGTGGGCCGCGCGGGCGGCCGAGTCGAGCGGTGCCTCGCGGCTGCCATCGCCCTGGGCGCCGCTTCGCCGCGAGAGCAGACTGGCACGTTATGCGAGTCACGCTGGAATACGGGCGCACGGGACTGCCGGTCGAACTGCCCGACGGCCGGCCGGTGCGCCGGCTGGCATATCGAGACGTTCCGCCGCTGGCCGGTCCGGCCGGCGAGCTGCGGCAATTGCTCGCGGCGCCCTTGGGCACGCCCCCCTTGGCCGAGCTGGCCCGGGGCCGCACGAGCGCGTGCATCGCCATTTGCGACCTCACGCGGCCGGTTCCCAATCGACTGATCCTGCCCGCCTTGCTGGCCACGCTCGAAGCCAGCGGCATTCCCCGGGCGCAGATCACGATTCTGGTCGCCACCGGATTGCACCGGCCCAACACGCCGGCCGAACTGGTCGAGATGGTCGGGCCCGAGATCGTCGACAACTACCGGATCGAAAACCATCACGGCCAGGTGCTCGCCGAGCACACCTTCCTGGGCACGAGCCCCCGCGGCGTGCCGATCTGGATCGACAGCCGCTACGTCGCGGCCGATCTGAAAATCACCACCGGCCTGATCGAGCCGCATCTGATGGCCGGCTTTTCCGGCGGGCGGAAGCTGATCTGTCCCGGGCTTGCCGCGCTCGAAACGGTCAAGGTCTGGCACGGGCCGGCGTTTCTCGAACATCCGCTGGCCGACTGCGGAATCCTGGCCGGCAACCCGGTGCATGAAGAAAACACCTGGATCGCCCGGCACACGGGCTGCGATTTTATCGTCAACGCCGTGATCGACGCCGAGCGCCGCCCGCTGAAGCTGGTGGCCGGCGACATGGAAGCGGCGTTCGAGGCCGGCGTCGAATTCGTCCGCGGCGTGGTGGTCGACCAGGTGCCCGAGCCGGTCGACATCGTGGTCACCAGTTCCGCGGGCTATCCGCTGGACACGACGTTTTATCAATCGGTCAAGGGTCTGACCGGCGCGCTGCCGATCGTCAAGCAGGGGGGCACGATCATCCTGGCGGCGAGCATGTCGGAAGGGATCGGCAGCCCGGAGTTTCAGAGCCTGTTTGCCGAGCATGCGAATCTGGACGTGTTTGTCGAGCGGATCCTGGGGCGCGATTATTTCGTCATGGACCAGTGGCAGCTGGAAGAGCTGGCCAAGGTGCGGCGCAAAGCCAAGGTGAAGATCGTCACCGACGGCTTGCCCGGCGAGGTGATCGATCGGCTGTTCGTCGAGAGCGCGCCGAGCGTCGAGCAGGCGCTGGCCGATTCGCTGGCCGAATACGGACCCGCGGCCACGATTGCCGTGATTCCCAAGGGCCCCTACGTGCTGGCCCAGGTGGGGTAGGGCGCCGCGGCCGAGAATGGCCGGCGTCTCACGAATCCCAGCGCGAGTCGTCCCAGAGGTCGGCGTCGGACCAGATGACTTTGCCCAGGTCGACGTCGGTCAGTTCGCAGCCGCGCATGTCGGCCTCACGCAAATCGGCGACACGTAAATCCGCGCCGGCCAGCTGGGTGCGCACGAGTTTGGCTCCGTACAGCCGCGCCGGAAAGGTCGGCGTCGACGCAGTCGGCGTCCGTAAAGTCGGCCTGCGACAGATCGGCGTCGCTCAGGTTGGCGCAGCTGAGATTGGCCCGCTGGGCGACGGCCTGCGACAGATCGGCGTCGAACAAATTGGCGCCGTGCAAATTGGCATCCGTCAGATTGGCGCCCGCCAGGCGCGCGCCTTCCAAGCCGGCCCAGGTGAGCGACGCCGAGCGCAGCACCGCGCCCGATAGATTGGCGTCGGCGAGCGCGGCGTGGGCCAGATCCGCCTGCGACAGATCGGCTCCGCACAGGCAGGCGCCGGAGAAATCGGCATCGCGGAAGCGGGCGGTGGCCAGATTGGCTTCGGACAGGTCCGCGCCGCGGAGCAGAGCGCCGCAAAAATCGCGCTCGCCGCTGGCATACAATTCGAGCAACTCGATTGCGTCCATGCCGGTAGTTTCCTCCCCGGCCGGGCCCAGAGCAAGCAAAGTCTGCCGCGGGGCCGGGCCGGGCCAGCTTGCATTCCGCCGGAGGGCGCTTATCCTGGCATCTGAAAGTCTGGCGCGGGATATTCTGACGCGGGGCCGTTTGGGTTGCGGCCATGCCTCGTCGACCGGTTTGCTTTGCCCGGCCCGTCCGACACCGATTTGCCCTGAGGGTCGTTCCATGCGCTGGATATTTTCTGCCGGAGCGGCGTTTGCGCTGGCTGCCTTGATGGGGATTTTGCTCGCCATGCCCGCCGCCGCCGAGACGTTTCCCGACTTCGAGCAGCTGCCGGCGCGGCCCGAGCTGCCCGATCCGCTGGTGATGTTCGACGGCACGGCCGTAAAAACGGCGGCCGACTGGCACCAGAAGCGCAAGCCGGAGCTGAAGCGGCTGTTTCAGCACTACATGTACGGCGAGCTGCCGGCGGCGCAGCCGATTTCGGCCCGGGAAATCAGCCGCGACGAGAATTGCCTGGGGGGCAAAGCCACCCGGCGCGAAGTGGCCCTGTCGCTGGGCCCGGCCGATTGTCCGCCGATCCATCTGCTGATCGTCGCGCCCAAAAAGCGGCCGGCCGGCGGAGCGCCGGTGTTCGTGGCGCTGAATTTCAGCGGCAACCACACGGTGATGAGCGATCCGGGAATCGCCCTGCCGACCGGCTGGATGCCCAAGGGGCCCGGCGTCGAGGACAACCGCGCGACCGCAGCCGGCCGCGGCACGGCCGCGGGGCTGTGGCCGATCGAAGACATCGTCGAGCGCGGGTACGCGCTGGCCACGTTCTATTACGGCGACGTGATGCCCGACCGGCCGGACTTCACCGGCGGCGTTTATCCGTTCTTTCGCCAGGGCCAGGGGCCCCAGCGCGGGCCGACCGAATGGGGGGCCATCGCGGCCTGGGGCTGGGGGCTGCAACGGGCGGTCGATTACGTGCTCACCGATAATGCGTTCGACCCGCGGCGGATCGTGGCTTTCGGCCATTCGCGCAACGGCAAGGCCGCGCTCGTGGCCGCGGCTTTCGACGACCGGATCGCCGCGGTGATTCCGCATCAGGCCGGCTGCGGCGGCAGCGCCCCCAGCCGGCGCAAGAACCCGAAGGGGGAGCCGGTCCAACGGATCAACGAAGTCTTTCCGCACTGGTTTGACGAGATCTTCCACCGTTTCGGCGGACACGAAGAGCAGCTCCCCTTCGACCAGCATTGCCTGGTGGCGCTGTGCGCGCCGCGGGCCGTGCTGTTTACCAACGGCGAGCAGGATCAATGGGCCGATCCGGCGGGCCAGTTCGACGTGCTGGCGGCCGCCACGCCGGTGTATCGACTGCTGGGCAGCGAGGGATTGCCCGACGGCACCAGCCCGAAGGATGGTGTGCTCGTCGGCGCCCAGCTGAACTACTACGTCCGCAACGCGCCCCACCTGGTCGACAAGCAGTATTGGGGCATCTTCATGGACTTTGCCGACCGGGTGCTGCCGCCGGCGAAATAGCGGGCAACGAAATAGCGGGCGACGGAATTGCCGCCGGCAGAATTGCCGCCGGTGACGTAGCTCACGGCGGGTGCGCTACCGCCGCTTGGGCACATTGTCGCCGCTGAGCATCGCGGGCTTCTGGTGCTGCTTGCGATATTCCCAGGGGGGCGTGGGATGCCGGTCGGCCCAGATGCCGCGTTTGGCCTTACGGGCTTCGGATTCCAATTCGGCGAGCGTCCGGTCCTGCTCGAAGTGCTTGTAGTTCCAGGCCAGGCCGGCGCGGACCATCTCGAAGCTGAGGTTCAAGCCGTCTTCTTCGTGCAGCGTGCCGAAGATGCTGCCGTCGGCGGTGCGCTCGCTCCAGATCACGCGGACTTCTTCCTCCAGGCAAAGTTGTTCGAGCTGGTGTTTGGCTGGCTCGGCGTTGGGCTGGCCGGGCTCGGGCGCGTCGATGTTGAGCAGTCGCACGATGTCTTTCCGACCGTCGTGTTCGACGCGCACCGTGTCGCCGCTGAGCACCTCGACCACGGTGCCGCGGAATTCCTGTTCCCGGGCACTCGCCGTGGCCGCTAGCGCGGCCAGCGGCAGGAGTGCGGCCAAGAGGTGTACGCTGAGCGTCCGAGCCTTCATACGCGCGAATCCTTTGCGCTGGGGCGGTGGATCGACAGTCTGTCGCGGCGGCGAATCATACCGGCCGGTGACCGGCGCCGCAGCGCCGGTTCGGGGGGCTGCTAGGGGGCCACCCGCGCCCTTTACGGAGCGAAAACTTCGAACGTCGTGTTGGTCGTTTTCGTGGCCGTGCTCAGCTGCAGCGTGTATTTTGCCGGGTTTCCAGGCTTTGGTGCCGGGGCCGAACGAGAAAATCCACTCGCTCTGGCCGGACTTGGGATACTTTTCGTCGGGCAATTCCCCCACCAGCCCGGAGAAGCGGACCACTTCTCCCTCTTCGTCGAGCAGCCGGGATTCGAGCGGAATCTGCGCCGGCGGCATGTGCCTGGCGTGCCTGACGTGAACGACCCAGTGCACGTATTGCAGCGGCAGCTTGAATCCGCCGCCGAGCATGTGATGATGGGCCTGCCAATTGGCTGGCTTGGGATCGCCATCTTCGAACAAGTATGAATCGCCGAATTCGAACTCGGGCGGACCGGCGGCCGGCAGCGACAGCCACCATCCGCCCAGGCCCAGCGCGGCGAGCAGTCCCCCGGCGGCCAGCAGGCCGATCCGTCGGCGGGGCGCCGGCGCGCGCCGCTCGACAGCCGGCTGCGGGTCGGGCCGCCGTGCTGGATCGGGCGCTGCAGCCTGCCCGCGGGCAGCGGGAACCGGCGGCGAAACGTCAGCCGGCGGCTCATGAGGCGCAATCGCCTCGTTGCCGGCCGGCTGGGCAGGGGGTGGATCGCTGCTGGCTGCCTCACTGCCGGCTGCGTTACTGCTGGCCGGATCGGTGCCGTGCACCTTTTCGACCAGCCAGCGCTCCAAGGCCTGCACCAGCCGGGCGATGTCGTGATTGAAGTCCGGCGGCGGCCGCACGAAGATCGCGTTGCGGGTGACCAGGTCACGCAGCGCCTCGGGCAGTTCGTCCGCCGCGGGCACCTGCATGTTGTCGAGAAACACCGGGATCAGCGGAATGTCTCGGTGCAGGGCCGTCTCGACCTCGACGCGGACCGCGTCGTCCGGATGGTCCAGCCGGCGCCGCCCCTCACGGTCGGTCACGGTGAGCCAGGTCTTGCCGATCACAGCCACCAGGAAGTCGCAGGCCCCGACCGAGTTCTCCAGGTGCTTGCGGAAATCGACGCCGTACGGAATCGAATCGACGTCCAGAAAAATCTCGCAATCGGCGAGCTCTTGAGCCAACCGATCGTGGATCACGCCGGTGGCATAAGCGCTGTCGTCGCGACGGTAGGAGATGAAGATCTTGGCCATGCGCACGAAGCCAGGTTCGCAGCCCGGCGGGCAAAAGCGGGGTGTCCGCCCATCATCGGCCGCACACGCCGGGACGTCAATCACCGGGCCCCGGCCCGGCGGCCCGGCACCCAGGTCCGGGCCGTTCCAACCGCAATCCAGCGGCCGAACGGGCGCCGTTCTCGCCGGCTTGGTATAAATAAAGAATGCGCACGATTCGACTTCCGCTCGCGATTGCCGGCTGCCTGTGCGGCCTGGCGGCGCTGCCTGCCGGCGGCGGGTCCGGGGGAGCGGCGCGGGCCTGGGCCGCGGTGATCGTGATCGACAATCGCACGCCCGACGAGGTGCGATTCTCGGTCCAGGTGCCCGGAGCCAAGGGGACCGACTATCGCTTGCAGCCGGGCCAGGTGTTGCCGCTGCACGTGGAGGAAAAAATCTCGGCCGCGTTCGTCAGCGAAGGGGTCGCGCGCCGCAAGCCGCTCGAGCTCAATGCGATTTATTCCTTCCAGGCGCTACCCGGCGGCGTCGACCTGGAACGGACCAAATTCCCGCGCAAGGCCCAGCGGCAGCCGCCGCTCGAGCCGGCGCGCTTGCCGCACTTGGGCGCCGGGCGCGCGGCGCCCGACTTTGGCCCGAGCGAGGTGATCGGAATCAAGATCCTGGTCGACGAAGAGCAAAAGGCGACCCGGCAAAAATGGGAGGCCGATCTGCGCCGCGCGATCAAGGCCGCCTCCGACGTGATCCAGCGGCACTGCGGCCTGCGGTTCGAAATCCAGTCGATCGACGCCTGGCAGAGCGACGATCGCGCGCCAGGTTCCGGGCAACTCCTGGCCGACTTCCAGAAAAAAGTCGATCCGCGGCCGGCCTGGCTGGCGATCGGGTTCACTTCGCAGCAGCGGGCCGTGCGGGGGCAGGCCGAGCGCCACCCGGCGCAGATCTTCGCCTCGCACATTCTGTTTCGCGATTGGAAGGGCAGGATCGACGAGGCGGAGCGCGTCGAGCAGTTGGTCCACGCGCTGGGGCATTGGCTGGGGGCGGTCGACAGCCCCGATCCGACTTCGGTGATGCGGCCGCCCAGCGGCGACTTTCGCGCCCGGGCGCAGAAATTTCCGCTGCAGTTCGACGCGCCCAACACGCTGCTCTTGAATGTCGTCGCCGACCAGATTCGCCGGGAGGGGCCGGCCGCCTGGCCGGACCTGCCGAACCGCTTACGGCAGCAGGTTGCCGCGGTCTGGACGCTGATCGACGGCCAGGCACAGCAAGCCGCGCCGCCCCGGCGGCCGGCGGTGGCCAAAACCCGGCCGGCGCCCAAGGGGCGTTACTCGGCGCTCTTGGTCGACGGCACCAAGCTCTCGGGCGAGACCGTCCGCGATTGGGGACGCAAGGCGGACAACCCGCGGCTGGACGAGCAGTCGCTTTTCGACCCGGCTCACCCCGTGCGCTGGCTGCGCGACGAACAGCAGGACGTGCCGGGCACGCCCGCCGCTTTCGTCGAGATGGTCGGCGGCGACCGCTTGCCCGGCAAGGTGGTGCGTTATGTTCCGGCCGACGACGGCACGTCGCCGGGCGCGGAGGAATCCGGCGGGGGAGCCCGGAGTCTGCCGGCGCATCTGGTGGTCGAGCCCGAGCCAGGATCCGTCCTGCGGTTTGCCGGCGAGCGGCCGACGATTCACGTGCGGGCGGCCTGGCTGCGGCGGATCGTCTGGCAGCGGGTCGGCGACGAGCGCTACGAGCCGAACGCCGTGCGGCTGCGCAGCGGTGGAGCGATTCGGTTCCGCTCGCTGCAATTCGCCGAAGCGGGGGTCAAGCTGCTGGTCGACGAGGGGGTCGAGCAGCATCCGTTCGCCGAGATTGGCGAAATTCACCTGCCCACCATCGATCCCTGGGCCGCCTGGTACCAGCAGCTGGCCGTGCTCAGCCCCGATGGCAGGGGGCGGCTGGTGCGCTGGGAAACGAGCGACGGGCTGCGCGTGATGAGCTCGGCGGAGCGATTCCGGGCGTTCGACGGGCCGGGCGATCGCGCCGACGGCTGGATCCACATGGCGCAGCCTGCCTGGAGCCTGACGCCGCTGTTCGTGCGGCACCTTTCGATCCGGCTGCGGACCTGGTTCGAGCCGGGGGAGTTTCCGCTTTCGGCCCTCGACCCCGTGACGAGCCGCCGGGAGGCGATTTTCGGCAGCGCCTGGGATTGGCGGGCCGATCAGAACTGTCGCGGCGGCGCGCTGCGCTGCGGCCGCGAGGAATTTGCCTGGGGGCTGGGTGTTCAGGCCACGAGCGAGCTGTCCTTCGACCTGCCTGCCCTGGCTACCGGACTGCGGACGCGCGTGGGGCTCGATCGGCTGGCCGGGCGCGGCGGCTGCGCCGGGCTGAAATCTTGCTCGCGGCCAGGACCGATGCGGCACGCAGCAGGGCCAAACCGACGGCACCCGGCGGCGGGCCGGCGCCGCTGTTTCGCAGCAAGCTGCTGTTGGGTTCGCGCCAGGATCAGGACACCGGCCTGCTGGCTTTCGCCCCGCCGGGCGCTTCACCGGCCAGCGCCGGATGGCGGCTGACGCTACTGGCCGACATGGTGGCCGGCGCCGATCGGCCCTCGGGGGCCGACCCGCTGGACGTTCGCGACACGGTCGACTGGCTGGAGCCGCTCGTGGGACTGGATCGCGAAGCGTTACAGCACGAAGTCGACGAGCAAGCCCCGCGACTGATCGACGCCTGGGCCGGCTGGGAGCTGGCTTCCGGCCGATTGCGATTGGCGAATCGCTGGGACAAGAGCGATGCCCGGCACGCGCATTTTCGCCTGGACCTGCTGCCGCAGAGCGAGCGGCTGACGCTTTCGCGCCGCTACCAGGTGACGTCGATCACCAATCGCTTGCAGCTGGGCGTGACGCGCACGCACGATTCGACGGCCAGCCAGATCGAAGTGCTGGTCGACGGCGAGCGGATCGCGCGGTTCGCCGTGCCGGTGCAAGGGGCCAAGGGTTCGGCCGGCCGCTCGGTGCCGCTGGGCAAGTATCTGGGCCGGCAGATCGAAATCCAGGTGATCCAGGTCGCCCGCGGCGAACGTCCGCAGGCCGACTGGCACCGGCTGTCGATCGTGGACTGACCCGGGCCGGCCGCTCAGGACTTTCCGGCCGCTCAGGGTTTGGCAAACGAGTCGGCGTCGGGCTTGTCCGCGGTGTGGAAATCGGACATCTCGCGCTCGGCCCGGTCGGCTCCGTCCCAGCGGATGCGCGACTTGCGCGGCCGCCAGACGTCGTCGAAGGCGGCGTAATCGTCGAGCAGCGTCTCCTGGAAAGTGTCCTTGCCGTTTTCGTTGATCTGGGTTTCGGTCTTCGCCAAGTGCCCGGTGGCCGGGTCGAAGAACAAACGCACTTCGCGGTGCGCCTCGTGCCGCACGAGCACACCCTGGGCCGGCCGCTCGTTCACCTGGGCATCGACCAAGAGCGAGAGCTTGTATTTGTCGTCCCCCAGGATCGGCAGCAGCTGGGCCACGCGTTCGGCGTGCAGCCGCTCGCGCTGCTCGTCGAGGGCTTCGGCCGGCAGTTCCTGGACGCGCTCGTTGAACTTGAACCAGCCGTGGTCGCCGTCGATGACGACGGCCAATTTGAAGCCGCCGCCGTCGATCGCCAGCCGCATGCGGTCGGCGCCGGGCTGCATGATGGCGCTGCCGTCGAAGTCGAACGACGCCTGCACGACGTGAATCTTGCCGTGCATCTTGTAGCTCAAGACCGAATGCTGGCGAAGCCGCTCGGCACCGCCCAGCGCCTCGACGCCCCGCTCGATCAGCTCGCGCGCCCGGCGCTGGCCGTCGGCATCGTCGCGCACCAGCACTCCGGCGCTCGAGGCCGGGCCGTCGTCGGCGGCAACGGCGCCGAAGTAGCCGATCATCATCTCGTCCCAGGTCTGCTCGCCCCAGCGCACGCGGGCCGCGGGGTCGGGGTTCACCACGTTGGCCGCCGAGTTGTCGAAATGGGCCGTGCAGGTCAGCAGCGTATCTCGGGGAAGCAGCTTCGGCTCGGCCAGCTCGTAGCGCAATTGCCAGTTGAAGTCATAGTGGGGCACGTCGAGCAGGATCTCGCTGCGGCCGTCGGGATACTTGACTTCGAAACGGAACGATTTACCGCGCAGGTGCATGTGGGGCATCATGCTCAGCAGCTTCACGCTGCGGCCGAAATGATGCTGCGATTGCACCACCACGTCCGCGTCCCCGGGGGGCAAGTCGAGCGTCACGTTCGCCGCCCCGAAGCTTTCGACCTTGTCCCGCACTGTGGCCGGATCGGCAAAGACCATGCCCAGCGAACTGCGGTCCTGCTGCGGCGCACCGTTGGGCGTGTAATGCAGCTGGAACAGGAGCTTGGAGCCGGCCGGCACGAACATGGCCATGCCCTCGGGCATGCGCACCGGCGGAATGCCCGGGGCAAAACCGACCGTGGCGCCGTTGAGCCCGATCCGCGGCTTGGCCCCCGGCGGAATGAAGTTCACCACGATGTGATGCACGACCGCTCGATTGCCGGGCCGGCACTCGGCCGCCTTGATCCAGCGGTCTTCCTTGAAACCCGGGTCGACCAGAAAATGCTGGTAGCGCACGACGCCTTCGGCCGGCACGTCCACCGGCTGGTCGGCGATGAATACGACCTGGTCAGGCTGGGCAATCTGCCAGCCGGTGCTGAACTGGCGCGGTTCGGGCAGGTCGGCGCGGTTTCCCTCGGGCGAACCGGCGTCGAGCCAGGCGTGGATCTGTTTCTTTTCCTCGTCGCTCAGCCGGCAGTCGTTCGCGAAGGCACCGTAGCGCGGATCGGCCAGCCAGGGGGGCATCCGGCCTTCGTCCACCACCTCGCAAATCGTCTCGCCCCAGCCCTGAACTTCCGCGTAACTGGTCAAGGGAAACGGCGCGATCTCGCCTTCGCGATGGCAGGAGACGCAGCGATTCTGCAGGATCCGGGCAATCTCGCGCGAATACGTCACCGCCGGCGCGGCGTCTTGCGCCGCGGGCTCGGGCACGCGGCCAATGTGGCAGCCGACCGCCTCGGTCTCGGACACGCTCACCGGTTTTCCGGCCAGCAGCTCCTCGAGGGCCAGTTTCAAATCGTCGCGCGTCGGATGCGGCCGCTGCCGGCCGACCAGGTTCTGGTCGTCGACCCGGCCGTGGTAGCGGACCGTACGCTCTTGGTCGAGCAGAAAGATCTCCGGCGTGCGCTGGGCGCCGAACCGATCGGCCACCGCATTGCCCGGATCTTTCAAAACCGGAAACGGAAGATCGTGCTCGCGGGCAAATTGAGCCAGGCGGCTGAGCGAATCCTGGCTGTTGGCATCAATGGCCAGAAACGTCACGCCCTGCTCCTGGAAGTCGCGCGACATCCGGGCCAGCCGCGGCGCCACCAGCCGGGCCAGCGGGCAGTCGACGCCTACGAAGGCCACGACCACGCACTTGCTATCGGCGTAGTCGGCCAGGGCATGCAGCTTGCCGCGGTAATCGCGGAGAGAAAAGTTTTCGATTTTCGCTGGACTGGTCGGCGCTTCGGCCGCCCCGGCCGTAGTAGACAGACCGACCAGGGCGACAACCAGCAGGAGATTGCGATTGGGCAAGGCCAAGTACCTCCGTGTGCGATCCGGACGCTCAGGGGCTCTGCGAAAAAAGTCCGGGCTGCCGGCCGAAAAGCCGTGCCGGACGCTGCCACGCGGCCATAACGGGTCCGAGCCGCCGCCGCGGCGCGAGAGCAGACAAGTCGCTCTCAGCAGGATTATAGCAGCTAACGCCCGGCTGGCATCGGCTCGCCGCTAGGGGGCAGGGGCGCAAGCGCTGCGCGGCCGAAGTTGATAAACGGGGGGGCTTGGCACCATCCGGCGATGGGGAAGAAATCGTCGATTTGCTTACAAAAACGAAAGATTCATCTGCATTGTCGCTCCCTACCAGGTTCCTTATCATGAGTGATTGGACTCGATTTGCGTTACGCAGCTGTCAGCCGCGACTGTCCCGGCGCTGCTGGCTGGCTGTGCGACGGAGGGTCTGCCGTCTTGCCAGGCGGCAATCGAGCCGCCAACTTCGGTTTCCCTGACCCGCATCACCCGGGCTGCATAAAGATCGGCGGGCAGTCGCTTTCCGACGGGTGTATCAGGATGGTCTCGGCCGCGGCGATCCGCCTGGGGGCGTCGTGCCGGGAACGGCTCGCGGCCGGAAGCTTCCGGCCTTCCACGTCGCTTCCCAGGGGGCAAGTCGTCGTCGGTCGTTCGTTTATCGAGGGTGGTGCAGCGGCAGCATGACAGCTTCGATTTCCCACAATCTGACGGCGCCCGAAGCGGAACGGTCGAGCGACGGCTGGCGGCATCTGAACGAGGCGATCGAGCATGCCGCTCACCTGCTGCCGGCCCAGGGACCGATCACGGTCTTCATTCATCACAACACGCTGCATGCCTTCGAAGACTTGCCGTTTTGCGACGCGGTGAAGGAAGCGGCGCATGTTTTCGGCTGCAATCCATACCTGTCGGAAGACCTGTACCGCGATAATCTGCGGCGCGGGCGGATCCGCTTCGGCGATTTGCAGGAGGTGCTCGACCGCGACCTGAAACAGCGCGGCGCCGAAGCCGTGCCCCCGGTCGGCACGCGTCTGGATCTGCGCCTGGCGATGCTGCAGTATCCGCTCCGCACCGGTCCGGCCGAGGAACTGGTCTGGTACGTGGCCGAGGCCAACGCCCTGCGGCGCGTACGGTCCGAAGTCTCGTCGGCGGTTCGAGCCCGGCTGATCGCCGAAACGCGGCGCTGGGTGCTGCGCGACCTGCGCGCGGCGAACGACCCGAACTTGCGCAGCACGGGCAAACCGCACAACAAAGCCCGGATCTCGCAAAGCCTGGCCGAGCTGCTCGACCGCTTCGGCGAGTCGGCGATCGAAAACTGGAGCGACGACGATTGGGAAGGCTTCACGCTGCAGGCCCTGTGGCGGGTGTGCTGCGACGGCGTGCGCGATCTGCCGCCGTTTACCGTGCCGCCGGCCCAGCCGGTGCGGCATCGCGATTTGCTCTTGGACCCGACGGGCGTCGACGCCGACGCGCTGGTCAACAACCTGCTGATCCGGTTCTGCGCGGCATTCCTGGATCAGGGGCTCTCGCGCTGGCCGCTGCCGGGCGCGAAGCCGGTTTTTTCCGCTCCTTCTGCGGGCTGTACCGCCGGCCGCTGGGCTCTCCCGATCAATGGATGGAGGGTTTGGCCGCCGAGCTGGTCCGGCTGGACGACGAGCAACTGACGCCGCTCGAGGCGATTCGCGAGTCGCTGGACTTGCTCGGCGTGCCCGACCACGAATGGGAGGCGTATCTCTCGGCGACGCTGCTTTCGCTGCGCGGCTGGGGGGGCATGGTGCGGGAAGTCGAGCAGCGCGGCGATCGCGTGGTGCGTCCGGTGCCCAGCGGCAGCCTGACCGAGTTTCTGGCCATTCGGCTGATCCTGGATCGCTTTGCGCTGGCTTTCACCGCGCGTCGGGCGCTGGGTTTCACCGGTCCCTTGAGCACGCTGCGGGAATCGATCGCGGCCCGGGTCGACAAGCATTGGCCGCCGAGCGTGGAGCAGCGCGCGTTCCTGGTGTTTCAGCTGGCCCAGGTGCTGGGGCTGTCGCCCGACATGCTGCATCGCCTGAGCAAGGCCGAGTGGTCCAACCTGCTGGCCGAGATCGAGGCGTTTTCGGGGATCGAGCGGCGGCGGATTTTTCATCTGGCCTACGAAGAACGCTTTACCAACCAGACGCTCGACGCGATCGGCATCCACAGTCGCTTGAAACTGACCCGGCCGGAATCGCCATACTTCCAGGTCGTTTGCTGCATCGACGAACGAGAAGAATCGTTCCGGCGCCATCTGGAGGAGCTGGCGCCGGCGGTGGAGACCTTCGGCGTGGCCGGGTTCTTCAGCGTGGCCATGTACTACCGCAGCGCGGGCGACGCCCATTTCACGCCGCTTTGCCCGGTGGTGATTCGGCCCCAGCACTGGGTGGCCGAGGAAGTCAACGTCGAGCAAGGCGAAACGCACCGCCGCCGCGCCCGGACGCGCAGGGCATTGGGCACCGCGTCGCACCAGTTCCACTTGGGGAGCCGCGGGTTTGCGGTGGCGGCGCTGCTGTCGGGGGCCGTGGGCGTGCTGGCCACGTTTCCGCTGGTGGCCCGAATTTTGTTTCCCCGCCTGGCCGCCCAGATCCGGCAGTTGTTCGGCCGTTTCGTCCAGACGCCCCCGGACACGCACTTGCGCCTGGAGCGGACCGAGCCGACGCCGGGGCAGGAAGGCGGGCAAGTCGGCTACAGCGTGGCCGAAATGACCGACATCGGCGAGCGACTCTTGCGCGACATCGGCCTGACCTGCGGATTCGCCCGGCTGGTCTGCCTGCTCGGTCACGGCTCGGCCAGTTTGAACAATCCGCACAATTCGGCCTATATGTGCGGCGCTTGCGGCGGTTCGGCCGGCGGACCCAACGGCCGCGCCATCGCCCAGATCCTCAACGACCCCAGGGTTCGCGAAGGGCTGGCCCGGCGCGGGCTGAAGGTGCCGGACGACACCGTCTTCGTCGGCGGCTACCACAACACCTGCAACGATTCGGTGACTTTTTCCGATCTGGAGCGGATTCCCGACGCGCACCGGCTGGAATTCGAAACGGCCCGCGAGTGTATCGAGCGCACCTGCGAGCGCAACGCGCATGAACGTTGCCGGCGGTTCATGTCGGCCCCGCTGACGTTGTCGTTCGCCGCGGCCAGGCAGCACGTTGAAGAGCGGTCGGAAGACCTGGCGCAAACCCGGCCCGAACTCGGTCACGCCACGAACGCGATCACGATCGTCGGCCGCCGCGAGTGGACCCGGGGGCTGTTTCTCGACCGCCGGGCGTTCCTGACGTCGTACGATCCGAGCCAGGACGACGCCGACAGCTCGATCCTGACGCGAATTCTCGGAGCCGTGTTTCCGGTCTGCGCCGGAATCAATCTGGAGTATTTGTTCTCCCGGGTCGACAACGCGGGCTTCGGCTGCGGTTCGAAATTGCCGCACAACGTGGCGGCCCTGCTGGGAGTGATGGACGGGGCCGGCAGCGACCTGCGCACCGGCTTGCCCTGGCAGATGGTGGAAATCCACGAGCCGGTCCGCTCGCTGTTCATCATCGAGACGACGGCCGAATCGATGATTCGGATCATGGACCGCAACCCGCCCATCGGGCGGTTGTGCCGCAACGGCTGGGTGCAATTGGCCCTGGTGCATCCGCGGACGCGGGAGGTCAGTATCTTCCTGGGAGGCCGGTTTCTGCCCTATCAACCCCGGGCAACGGTGCTGCCTCAAGCCGTTTCTTCGGTCGACTGGTATCGGGGTTGCCGCGATCACTTGGAATTCGCGGAAATCGAGGACTGATTTTCCGCTGGGCGGTTGGTTCGTTGCGAGTTGTATTTTCGCCGCACGGGTTTTTTCGCTGCAGGACGCAGCAGATCGAGACGCATGCCTGACGCCGATCAAATCATGAGGTCCCTGGGCCTGGTCGTGGTGATCAGCCCGCTCTTGCTGATCGTCGTGCTCGGCGCTTCGTCGCTGCTGCAGTACAAGCTGAGCGAAGACGCGACGAGCAAGCTGGTCTACGCCTCGATCGTTTGCGGACTGCTGGCCGCCATGAGCGTGCTGGCGCTGATGTTATTCCTCGGCAATCGCCACATGCCGATCGAGCTGGGCGATTGGGTCGTGATTCCCAACCATTATCACTTCTCGATCAAGTTCACTTACGATCGGCTGTCGGTGCCGCTGGCGATCCTGTCGTTCGTGCTGTCGGGAACGATCGGCGCCTTTGCCAGCCGTTATCTGCACCGCGAGCCCGGCTTCAACCGGTTCTTCGTGCTGTATGCGATCTTCGTGCTGGGCATGATCGTGACCTCGCTGGCCGGGACGATCGAAACGCTGTTCACCGGCTGGGAATTCGTGGGCCTGTCGTCGGCGCTGCTGGTGGCGTTTTTTCAGGAGCGGCCGGCGCCGGCCCGCAACGGCCTCTGGGTTTGGGTCGTGTATCGCGTGTCCGACGCGGCGCTGCTGCTCGCGGCCGTCGCCATGCATCACTTGCGCGGCGAGGGAGACTTCGACATGCTGCTGGGCGCCGGAGCCTGGCCCGACGAAATCTCGCCCGTGCCCGTCCACCAGGCGCTGGTCGTGGGCTTGCTGCTGTTGATCGCGGCGGCGGGCAAGTCGGCGTTGGTGCCGTTTTCGGGCTGGCTGCCGCGGGCGATGGAAGGGCCGACCCCTTCGAGCGCGGTGTTCTACGGCGCTTTGAGCGTGCACTTGGGGGCCTTCCTGCTGTTGCGGGTCAGCCCGCTGTTGGAGCGCTCGGCCTGGCTGTGTGCGGCGGTGGTGACGCTGGGCCTGGTGACCGCCATCTTTGCCTATCTGGCCAGCAGCGTGCAGACCGACATCAAGTCGGCGCTGAGCTTTGCCTCGCTGATGCAAGTGGGGATCATCGTGGCCGAGATCGGTTTCGGCTGGCATTATCTGGCTCTGTTTCACTTGCTGGGGCACGCCTGCCTGCGGACCTTGCAATTCGTTCGCGCCCCGACGCTGCTGCGGGATTATCACACCCTGGAAAACGCCATCGGCTCGCGCTTGCCGCCGGCCGACACTCCCTGGGCCCGGATCAGTCCGCGGGCGGGGAGCATCTGGCTGTACCGCTTTGCCCTGGAACGGGGTTATCTGGATGCGAGTCTGATGGAATTTGCCGTCGTTCCGTTCGTGCGCGTGTTTCGCTGGTGCGACGCGCTGGAACGCCGCTGGACCGACTTTTTAGCCGGCGGCACGTCGCGCGAATCGGACCAGGTCAAGTCGCGGTTTGGCACAATCGAAGAGTTTTCATGAATCCTTTGCATTTGCCGTGGATCGATTTGGCCATCCTGGCCGCGCTGGTCGGCTCGATCTCCGTGAGCCGGATGCGCGATCCCGAGCGGGCGAGCCGCTGGGGAGTGGTGTTTACCGGAATCTCGTTCAGCTGCACGTTTCTGGCCTGGCTGGCGTTCTACGTCGGCGTTCCGGAAGAGGCGACGCAGGCCTGGAGCTTCCAGCGCTTTCTGTTTGGCCGGACGCTGTTTGCCCTGGATGAAGTGAACGCGCCCTTGGTGCCCACGGTGGCCTTGCTGCACTTTCTCACGGGGCTGGCCACGGCGCGGACGAAAATGCGCCGGTTCTCGTTTTCCTGGTCGCTGGCGGCCGAAGTGATCCGCCTGGCGACGTTTAGCTGCAAGGATCCCTGGGTTTTGATCGGCCTGCTGGCCATTTCGACGCTGCCCCCTTACGTCGAGCTGCTCAATCGCGGCCGGACCGTGCGGGTGTACGTGTTGCACATGGGGCTGTTCGTCGGCTTGCTCGTGTTCGGCTGGATGCTCGTCGAGTCGAGCGGCGGAATGGCCGTCGCCCCGCGCTGGACGGCGCTGCCGTTGACATTGGCGATCCTGATCCGCTGCGGCACGGTGCCGGCGCATGTCTGGCTGACCGACTGGTTCGAGCACGCCTCGCTGGGCATTGCCCTGCTGTTCGTGGTCCCGCTGAGCGGGGTCTATGCCGCTGTGCGGCTCGTGCTGCCGGTGGCGCCCGACTGGGTCTTGCAGTTCGTGGGTTTGATGTCGCTGTTTACCGCGGTCTATGCGGCGGCCATGGCTACGATCCAGCGTGAAGCGCGGCGATTCTATTCGCACCTGTTCTTAAGCCATGCCTCGCTGGTGCTGGTCGGCATGGAACTGCACACCGAGCTCTCCATGACTGCTTCGTTGTGCCTGTGGTTTTCGGTGATCTTGTCGCTGGGCGGTTTCGGCCTGACGTTGCGGGCGCTCGAGTCCCGGTTCGGCCGGCTGTCGCTGAGCGACTATCACGGCTTGTACGAGCATTCGCCCACGCTGGCCGTTTGCTTCCTGCTCACCGGACTGGCGAGCGTGGGTTTTCCGGCCACGCTGGGGTTCATCTCCACCGAGCTGCTGGTCGATAGCGCGGTCGATGCCAGCCCGTATGTGGGCATTGCCGTTGTCGCGGCCGCCGCGCTGAACGGCATCGCCGTGCTGCGGGCGTATTTCATGCTGTTCACCGGGGCCCGGCACATGTCGACCGTCTCGCTCGAAATCGGACCCCGGGAACGATTTGCCGTGCTGACGTTGACGGCCCTGATCCTGGGAGGCGGCTTGTATCCGCAGCCCGGCGTGCTCACACGGCAACGGGCGGCCGAGGAAATCCTCAATGAGCGGGAGGCCAATCTGGGGGCCGCGGGCCGGACACCGAAAGCCAAGACGGTTCGCACGCGCCGGGCCACGGCCCGGGCCATCGACGAGCCGGCGCTGGCCACCGACGGGTTGCGCGCCCGCTGAGAGCCCCTCCGAGAACCGGCGGGGACTGTCCCAGTTTTGCGCAGTCCTCGGAGCAAAACGGGACTGTCCCCCTCTTCGAGACGGTTCTCGGACAGGTTCTAAGCACTCTTGCCGCGGGCCGCGCTGAACGAGCGCCGCCGCAAAACGCCCAGCGACACGATGATCGCCGCCGCCACGACCGGCCAGGGCGCGATCCGCCACAGGCTGAGCGAGAAATCGACGCTGGCGCCGCCGGCGGGAGCGGCGGCCTTGCCCACGATCTCGGGGCCGACATAGCCCCCCAAGTTGCCAATCATGTTGATGAAACCGATCGCCGACGCGGCGGCCGTCGAACCGAGAAAGATGCTGGGGATCGGCCAGAAGGCGGGCAAGTGCGCGTACATGAACGTGCCCACGCAGCAAAACACGAGCATGACGAGCAGCGCCGGCATGACATAGCCGCTGGCCACAGCGGCCACGCCGATCATGATGGTCAACAGCGACAAGGGAACGGCCACGTGCCAGATCCGCTCGCCGCTACGATCCGAGTGCCGACCGTTGATCAGCATCATGAAGAACGCACAGAGGTATGGCAGCGTAGTCAAGTAACTGGCTGCCTGGCTGGTCGAGCCGACCTGAGCCTTGATGATCGCCGGCATGAAGGTCGACAGCCCGTAGCTGGTGACGTTCAGGCAAAAATAGACAAGCGTCAGGGCCAGAACGGTGCCCAGGTGATGCAGCCACTCGAAGTGCCCCGTCTGCGTTTTCTTGGCATGCTCGCGGTCGAGTTCGCCCTGCAGAAAGGCGCGCTCGTGGGCCGGCAGCCATTTGGCGTCGGCCGGTCGGTTGGGTAAACAGAACAGGACGCCGATGCCGGCCAGAATCGGGGCGATGCCCTCGATGATGAACACCCAGCGCCAGCCGGCCAGGTCGAACCAGTTCACGTTCAGCAGCGCTCCGGAGGCCGGCGAGCCGAAGGCCAACGATAACGGAATCGCCGACATGAAGCAGGCAATGGCCTTGGCCCGATCCTCCGGTCGAAACCAGAGCGACAAATACACGATCACCGAGGGAAAAAATCCACCCTCGAAAAAGCCCAGCCAGAAGCGCATGAAATAGAACTGGTAGACCGTGTTGTCGGCCAGGCCGTTCCAGTATTCGGCGACCGTGACCAGGCCGGTGATGTCTCCGGGCATGTGGGGCAGCCAGGAAAACAAGCTGCCAAACCAGGGTAGGCCGATAAAGCCGACCAGCGTCGCGCAGATACCCCACAGGATCAGGATCCGGCAGAAGACGTACCGCGCACCCCAGCGCAGCACGCTCAGCGTGCTGGGAATTTCCAGCAGCCAGTAGCCCCAGAAAAACACGCCGGCCCCGCGGCCGATGATCTTGTCGGTGAAGCCCAGCCCCCCCTCGTCCAGCGCCGCCTTCATGTTGAGCCCGGCCACCGAAACATTCGAGCGGTCGAGGTACGCCAGGATGTAGAGCGCAAACAGGACGGGGATCACGTGGACCGACACGCGGCGCCGGGCCTGCTCGCCGAGCGAATCGGCCGGCCGGCGCCAGACGATGGGCATCAGCCATTCGCCCCAACGATCGGCCGACTTGCCGGGCTCACCCTGTTCGACACCCATTCCGCCCCTCCGCTTTCCGCCGTCCGACGAGCCGGCCCCAGAAACCGCCGGCCGCGCAGCGCAGCCGGAACCTTCCGAATGTAATCGCCGCCGCCAGACCGGTCCAGCAGCCGGCCAGATTCGTCGAACCGCCCTGCGCAGCCTCCCGAGTTTCGTTCCACCCGCTGCTGCGCGGCCGCCGGGCCAGCCCTGCGGCGCTCGACAAGCCGGGCAAGGCTTGCCGGCTGTAGGGGCCGCGATCGATGGGTTAGACTGGTTCTGGCCTGGCCGCCGGCGCGCCGCGACCAGGGCTCGCGTTGTCGCCGTCCCCAGCTCCGAGGAGTCTCAGTGACCTGGTCGCAAAATTACGATCCCTGCCACTCCTGGCCGCTGTCGACGCTCGTTTCGGCTTTGCCGGTCCTGACGCTGTTCTTCGTGCTGCTGGTCTGCCATGCCCGAGTCTGGGTCGCGGCGCTGTGCGGACTGCTCATGGCGGTGGGCTTGGCCGTGTTCGTGTTCGGCATGCCCGCCCCGATGGTCGCGGGTGCCTGCGGCTCGGGGGCGGCATTCGGGCTGGCGCGCCTGGCCTGGATCATCGTGGCCTCGATCTTTCTGTATCAGGTGGCGGTCGAGACCGGGCAGTTCGACGTGATGAAGCATTCGATCGCGATGCTCTCGCCCGACAAGCGGCTGCAGCTGATCCTGGTGGCCTTCTGCTTCGGCGCGTTTCTGGAAGGCACGGGGGGCGGCGGGGCGCCGGTGGCCATCACGGGCGCGTTTTTGATCGGGCTCGGCTTCGACCCGTTTGAAGCGGCGACGTTGTGCCTGATCGCCAATACGGCCCCGGTCGCCTGGGGCGCGGTGGGCACGCCGATCCGCACGTTGGCCGGTGTCAGCAGTCTGGACGAGGGCACGCTCAGCGCCATGGCGGGCCGCATTTTGCCGCCGTTTTCATTAGTGCTGCCGTTCTGGCTCGTGCGCAGCATGGTGGGCTGGCGGGAAACGTTCGAGGTCTGGCCGGCCTTGGCCGTCAGCGGGGTGTCGTTCGCGGTCACGCAGTTCTATTGGTCGAACTACCAGGACACGGGCCTGGTCGACGTTGTGGCGGCGCTGGTTTCGCTGCTCACCACCGCGGCGTTTCTGCACGTTTGGCGGCCGCGGAACATCCTGCCGATTTCCGACCGTGAGGAACTGACCCGGTCGATCGGTCCGGCGGCAGTGCTGCGCGGCTGGTCGCCGTTCTTGCTGGCCTCGATCTTTATTTTCATCGGCGGATTGCCCCAAGTCGCGAAGTATCTGGCCTGGAACGAGCTCAAGGTGCCGATGCCGGGCTTGCACCAGACGGTTTACCGCGTGCCTCCGGTTGTGCCTGGTCCGAAGCCCGATGACGCGATCGTCGATCTGAACCCGCTGTCGCCGCCGGGCACGGCCGTGTTTGCCGGCGCCGTGGTCTCGGCGCTCTTGCTGGGGATGACCCCGGTCGCCACGCTGCGGCTGTTTGCCCGCACTTGCCGGCAATTGCTGCAGGCGCTGTTGGCGATCGTGTGCATGGTGGGGCTGGCGTTCGTGACCCGGTACTCGGGCATGGACACGGTGTTGGGACTGAGCCTGACGCGCACGGGGGCCAGTTACGCGTTCTTCGGCACGTTGCTGGGCTGGCTGGGGGTGGCGCTGACCGGCACCGATGCCGGGTCCAACGCGCTGTTCGGCAACCTGCAGCGCGTGACGGCCGAGCGCTTGGGGCTGAACCCCTACTTGATGGCCGCGGCCAACTCCAGCGGAGGCGTGATGGGCAAGATGATCGACGCGCAGTCGATCGTCATCGCCACTTCGGCCACGCACCAGCTGGGGCGCGAAGCGGCCCTGTTCAAGGCCGTGCTCAAGCACAGCCTGGCGCTGGTCACGCTCGTGGGCCTGGTCGTCGTGGCCTATGCGTTTCTGATTCCCTGGATCATTCCCGAGCCGCCCGTCCTGCAAGCACCCGCCCTGCAAGCGCCGGCCCTGCAAACCCCCGCCCTGCAAACTCCGGCCCACTAGCCGCCCATGTTACGCTTGCCGCATGACAAGCCGCTCGAACTTGTGCCGTTCCGGCCGCACCCGCTCGTGCCGGGTGGTCATGCGCAAACGCTGGCCGGCGTGCTGCTGCCCGGCCCGGCCGATCCGTACCGCGCAGCGGCACATCGTGGAACTGGCCGACGGCGATCGCCTGGTGCTGCACGACGACGTGCCGCCGGCCTGGCGGCCTGCCGGCCGCAGCGCGATGTTGGTGCACGGCCTGGCGGGAAGTTTTCAAAGCGCCTACATGCAGCGTCTGGCCGCGCGGCTCAACCAGCGCGGGGCTGCGCGTTTTCCGGCTCGATTTGCGCGGCGCCGGCGCCGGTTGGGCGCTGGCCCGGCTGCCGTACCATAGCGGACGCTCGGACGATCTCGCGGCGGCGCTCGAATCCATCGCCCGGCTGTGCCCCGATTCTCCGACGACATTGATCGGTTTTTCCCTGGGGGGCAACCTGACGCTCAAGTTGCTCGGCGAGCTGGGGGATCGGGCGTGCGGAAACCTGGTCGAGGGCATCGCGGTTTCGCCGCCGGTCGAACTGGCCACCTGCAGCCGGCGCATCCAGGAGCGCCAGAATCGTTTGTACGATCGGCATTTTGTCGACCTGCTCCTCAGGCATATCCGCCGCCGGGCCCGGCGGGTTGCGGGGGCCGCGGGAGTTCCGCCCGGTCCGGCGCCGCGCTCGCTCTACGAGTTGGACGACCGCTTCACGGCGCCGGTTTGCGGATTCGGCACGGCAGAGCAATACTACCGGCAGTCGAGCAGCGCCGCGGTGGTTGGCGGCATCCGGCGGCCCACGCTGATCGTGGCGGCCGCTGACGATCCCTTAGTTCCGGCGGCAATGTTCGAGCGGTTGGAACTGCCGCCGCAGGTGATGCTGCACCTGGCGCCGGGGGGCGGGCACCTGGGCTTTTTCGGCCGGCGCGGCAGCGATCCCGACCGGCGCTGGATCGATTGGCGCATTCTGCAGTGGATGCTCGGCTGAATGGGGTGGAGCGGGTTAGCCGGTGCCGGCGTCGGCTGACCGAACCCGATTCGCTTGGGGCGTGTCCAACCGTGCGAGCCACGCGCGCAGGGCCATCGAGGGCCGCAGCGGGTGAATTCCGGAGGAGTGCTGGCAGTGAACGCTCGGCAGTTGCAAAAACTTGGCGTGCCGGCCGAGTGCGTGAAGGAGGCCGTGGCGGCCATCCAGAGCGCCGCGGCCGCGGGCGTGCTGCGCGACATGAACGTGAAGAACGTTATCGGCCGCATCCTGGCTTGTCCGAGCACGCACCTGGGCGATGAGCATTTCGGCCCGTTTGCCCGGGCTGTGGCCGCGGCCGACGCGGAGCCGGAAATGCGCGCCCCGATTTCGTATCGCACCTGGGGCGAAAGCGGCATCGATGCCGCTTCGCACGCGCAGATGCGGCAGGCCTGCGGTCTGCCGATGGCCACCGGTGCTGCGCTGATGCCCGACGCTCACGTCGGCTACGGTTTGCCGATCGGCGGCGTGTTGGCGTTGGAGAACGCGATTTGTCCGTATGCCGTGGGCGTGGACATCGCCTGCCGCATGAAGCTGTCGGTGCTGGACGTGCCGGCCACGGCGCTGGGCGAGCGGGGCAAGTTCGACCAGTTTCGCCAGGCTCTGGAACGCGGCACGCGCTTCGGCGTGGGCAGCAGCCACGAGAAGCGCCAGGACCATCCGGTCATGGACGCGTCTTGGGATGTCTCCCGCGTGACGCGCGAGAACAAGGACAAGGCCTGGAAGCAGCTGGGCACTTCGGGCTCGGGAAATCATTTCGTCGAGTTCGGCCTGTTCTCGCTCGACCGGGCCGAGCCGGAGCTGGGCCTCGAGGCCGGCGAGTACGTGGCGCTGCTCAGCCACAGCGGCAGCCGGGGTACCGGCGCTTCGGTCTGCTCGACCTATAGCGCCATTGCCCAGGCCCGGCTGCCGAAGCGGTACCACGAGTTCGGCCGGCTGGCCTGGCTGGCGATGGACAGCGAAGCCGGCCAGGAATACTGGGCCGCGATGAACCTGATGGGTGAGTATGCCGCGGCCAATCACGACGTAATCCACCGTTTGGTCTCGAAGCTGCTGGGCGCCCGGATCCTCTCGGGCGTGGAGAACCACCACAACTTCGCCTGGAAGGAAATGCACGGCGGGCGGGAAGTGTTCGTACATCGCAAGGGAGCCACGCCGGCCGCCCAGGGGCAATGGGGAGTGATCCCCGGCTCGATGGGGGACCCGGCCTTCGTGGTCCGCGGCAAGGGCTGCGCCGAGAGCTTGAACTCGGCGTCGCACGGTGCCGGTCGCCGCATGTCGCGGACCCAGGCCCGGTCGCAGTTCACCTGGCGGGCCGTGCAGAAGAACCTCGAGGCCGCCGGCATCCACGTGCTTTCGGCCGGCTCGGACGAGGTTCCGGGAGTGTACAAGAACATTCTCGAAGTCATGCAGGAGCAGCAAGACCTGGTCGAAACGATCGCCCGTTTCGATCCCAAGATCGTCAAGATGTGCGGCGACGGCAGCCGGGCCGAAGATTGATTTCGCGGTCCGGCCGCCGCGCAGGCCGGGCGGTCGCACCCGCAGAGGAAACGCGCCGATGGATGCTCCCCAAAAATCGACTGTCGACGAGATCCGGAGCCGTTTCGACGCCGAAGTCGAGCGGTTTTCGAACCTCGAAACCGGCCAGTCAGCCACGGTCGACGCGCCCTTGGCTCTGGCTCTGGTGGCCGCGGCGGCTGCCGCCGTCACGCCGCAGGCGCGCCATATCCTGGACGTCGGTTGCGGGGCCGGCAACTACACGCTGAAACTGCTCGAATCGCTCCCCCAGCGCGACTGCACGCTCATCGACCTGAGCCGGCCGATGCTGGACCGGGCCAGCGAGCGCGTGGGCCGGGCGACCGCCGGCAAGGTCGTGGCGCTTCAGGCCGATATTCGCCAGGTCGAACTGGGCAGCGAGCAGGTGGACATCATCCTGGCCGCGGCGGTGCTGCATCATCTGCGCACCGACGACGAGTGGCGAAGCGTGTTCGCGGCCTTCCACCGTGCCCTGCGCCCGGGCGGGTCGCTGTGGATCTTCGATCTGGTCGAAAGCTCGCTGCCGGCGGTCGAGCAAGTTCTGCGCGGGCGGTACGGGGAGTATCTTTCGGCCTTGCGCGACGACGCGTATCGGGATCACGTGTTCGCCTACGTCGAGCGCGAAGATACGCCCCGGTCGCTGGTTTTTCAGCTCGATCTGCTGCGGGCCGTCGGCTTTGCCGAAGTGGACGTGCTGCACAAGAACTCTTGCTTTGCCGCCTTCGGCGCCGTGAAGCGGTAGCAAGCCATCGAGCCCGTCCCGCCCCGCACGCCGACCCCCGCCCAGACATTGCTCGCCGAGCGGCAATTGACGCCGCGTGGGGCTTGGGTCATACAGAGTGGGTCGCGACCGGCGGATCGGTTGCCGCCCCCTTCGACGCGCAGACGCGGCCATGGACACGCCTTTGAACCGAGACGCAGAACATTTGCGGCTGTTGTCGATCTTTCATTATGTGAGCGGCGCCGTAACGGGCCTGTTTGCCTCCCTTCCGCTGCTGCACGTGGCCGTGGGGATCGCCCTGTTGAGCGGGGCATTTCCGCAGCCCGTCGCCAACGGGCAGATGCCCGGTGCCAATGCGCCCATGCCCCCGGCCGCGTTTGGATGGGTGTTCATCACGCTGGGCGGCCTGGCCGTCTTGTTCGGCTGGACCTGCGCCGGGCTGATCGTGTTCGCCGGCCGCTGCCTGGCCCACCGGATGCACTATACTTTCTGCTTGATCGTGGCCGGGATCGAGTGCTTGTTCGTGCCGTACGGCACGGTGCTGGGGGTCTGCACGCTGCTGGTGCTGCTGCGTGAATCGGTCAAGCCACTGTTCGATACCGACCAACGCGTGTTTTGAAACGGCGCTGCACGTCAGCGGCCGCTCGACCGGGAGGAGTTTGCGATGCTTGATAGATCGGCGAAGGGCCGCGCCTGGCGCCAGGTTGTGTTCGCCTGGCTGGCAGCGCTGCTCGTGGCCCGTGCTGCCGGGGCTGCGGAGAGCCGGCTCTTGTACGTGGCGGCGCCGGGAATACGCAACGATCTGCGGTACGGCGGGGCCGGCATCCTGGTGTTCGACATCGACCACGAGCACCGCTTTGTCAAGCGGATTGAGACTCCGCACAGCACCGCGGCCCAGCCGGAGAATATGAAGGGCATCTGCGCCTGCGCCGCGACGCGCCGGCTGTACTTCACCACGCCCAGCCGGCTCTACGCCCTGGACCTGGCCACCGAGCGGACGCTGTGGGAAAAGGCCCTGCCGCAGGGTTGCGACCGGATGTCGATCTTGCCCGACGGCGGCCTGCTGTACGTGCCGTCGTTCGAGAAGGACATCTGGAACGTCGTCGATGGAACCACCGGCGACGTGGTGGCGACGGTCGAAACCAAGAGTGGTTCCCACAACACGGTCTGCTCGCGCGACGGCAAGCGGATGTACCTGGCCGGCCTGCGCTCGCCGCTGCTCTCGATTGCCGACACGGCGACGCACCAGGTCGTGGGGCAAGCCGGGCCGTTCGGCGCCGCGATCCGGCCGTTTACGGTTGATTCTCGGGGCCAGCGGGCGTTTGTCTGCGTCAACGAACTCCTGGGTTTCGAGATCGGCGACCTGGCGTCCGGCCGGGTGGAAAGCCGCGTGGAGGTGCAGGGTTTCGAGAAAGGTGCCACCGCACGCCACGGCTGTCCGAGCCACGGCATTGGCCTTGCGCCGGATGAGCGCGAAATCTGGCTTTGCGACGCCCACAACCGGCGGCTGCACGTTTTCGACATTACCGTGTCGCCGCCCAAGCAGTTGACGAGCATCGCGCTGCGCGACGAGCCGGGTTGGGTGACTTTCGGAATCGATGGCCGGCTGGCCTACAGTTCGACCGGCGAAGTGATTCGCGCGTCGGACAAGCAGATCGTGACCGCGCTCGAGGACGAGGAGCACCGCCCGGTGCACAGCGAAAAAATGCTCGAGATCGACTTTGCCGACGGCGCGCCCGTGCGCGTCGGAGACCAGTTTGGCGTGGGCCGCGGGCAGTAGGCGGGGCGAACGAGTGCGCGTGGCGCCTGCCGAGTCGGCTACGGATTGACGTTGCCGGCGCCGCGCCAAACGTGAACCGACTTGTCGCGCGACTTGGTGGCGATGGTCCGACTGTCGGCACTGACGGCCACGCTCAGCACGTCGCGCTTGTGGGCCTTGGCCGAAAACAGCTCGGTGCCCAGCGTGCGATCCCAGATCCGCAAGGTGCCGTCGGCGCCGACGCTGATGATCCGGCGGCCGGAGCGGTCGAAAGTGACCGGCGCCGACGCCAGTGCCGAACGGTCTTCGGAGGGACGGGAAGATTGCAGGGCTAATTGTTCGCTGCCCGTCGCCACGTCGTAGACGAAGATGTGGCCGAGATTCGAGAGGGCCACGATGAAGTTCGAGTCGGCGCTGAACGCCACGCCCTTGGGCGTTTCGTCGGGATAGTGCTTGATCCAGCGGATCTCGCCGGTGGCGATGTTCCCGCAGACCAGCGCGCCGGTGCCCCGGGCGTTGCCGATCGCAGCGGCGAACAATACGCCCGACGGACTGGCGGCCACCTGGAACACGACCCCCGGACCGATTTCCGTCGGCAGCGGTTTGGAAAACACGCGCTCGGCTCCGCTGACGGCGATCTGCCGGAGGTCCCAGTGCGGCGGTTCGGCTTCGGCATTGTAAGTCAGGGCCACGACCCATTCGCCGTCCGCGGTGATGGCCACCGGAACTTCGCCCAGGTTGACGAGCCGGTGTTCGGATAGCTCCGGCTTGGTGTTGCTCAGATCCCACAAGTTGAAGTAGTTGTCGTTGCCCATGGTGCCCAGCCGTCGGCCGTCGGCGCTGAATTTCATGGCCAGGATCGAGCCCTGCGTCGTGCTCCAGCGATTGCGCTCCTGCCCGTCGGCGGTGCCGATGACCCGGACCGTGTCTCCGTCGGCGCAGGTGGCCAGGGCCATTCCATCCGGGCTGAAGGCCATGGCGTAGTCGTTGTCCTTGGCGGCGGCGGCACCGCTTTCGCCGGTGGGAATGATCAAGTCCGGCTCTACGCTGCCGAGCGAGAAAGCCCGCACTTCGCCGTTCAAGCTGCCGCCGAACACGCGGTTGCCGTCGCGGCTGAACACGACGCTATAGATGCGGACGGTCGAGGCCTTGAAATCGGCCATCAGCTCGCCGCTGTGAAAGTTCCAGACCTTGATCGTGCCGTCCTCGCAGCCCAGGGCCAGAAAGCGGTTGTACTGGTCGATGGCCATGCCGAACGGGGGCGACGAGCAGGTCACCGGCTTGTCGTGGCTGGTTTGTTCGACGCCGGTCGAGAGCTCGCGGACGCGAATGGTTTGATCGTCGGCCTGGATCGCCAGCAGCGCGCCATCCGGGCTGAATTCGACCATATAGGGCGAGTCGCCCCGGGCAGGAGTCAGCTCGGTCGACTTACGGGGATTGCTCGTGACAAACAATTCGACCGAATGATCCTTGTTCAATTGGGCGATGTAGCGGCCGTCGTCGCTGAAGATCAAGGGGACGGGAATCGGCTCGTTGCTGGGGGACAAGACGACGTTCGAAGCGCGCTGGCCGCTTTCAATTTCCCAGTACTCGGCGCCCTTGGCGTCCTCGATCATGATCTGCTTGCCGTCCTTGACGAAGGCAATGGTCGAGGGGGCCGGCTTGCTGGTCTGCATGTCCTTGAGCCGCTTGCCGGTCAAGGGATCCCAGATCCGCAGTTGCTTGTCGTCGCTGACGCCGGCCACGAGGTGGCTATCCGGGCTGAATGCGGCGGCGCCGACGATGGTGCCGCTCGGATTCTCCAGGTCGCAGACCAGCTTTCCGCTGGCGGTGGCTCGAACGGAAAGCATGCCGCTGCGGGAAACGGCCAGCAGCAGCGCGCCGTCGGGACTGCAGGTCAAACTTTGAATCTCGCCGCTGTGGACCTGCAGCGTGGGCGCGGACATGCGCAGCTTCTGCCAGCGGTAGGACCACTCGAATCCGCGTTCCGAATCGGCGCTGTTTTGCGGGTGGTGCCGCTCGAGCAGTGGAATCACGGCGCTCCAATCGCCGGCGTCCCAGTGCGCTTGGACCTGGGCCATGTCGGACACGTAGCGATCCACCTTGGCTTGCCTGTAACGGGCCGCGGTGGTGAACCATTGAAAGCCCGTGATCCCGGTCAGCGTGGCGAACAGCACCCCCAAGACGAGCGCCAGCCCGGCCCTTTTGGCGGATTGGCGGGAGCCGTCGAAGATGCGGCACAGCCGTTCGGTCGCGCCGGGAGCGGGCCCGGTGGCCAGCTCGGCGGCCGTGGCGTTGATGCGCAGCAGCTTCGAGGGGATGGATTCGAGCAGGCCTTTGCGCGGCAGCGAGCGCTCCAGCGTGCCGTCGAAGCTGATCGGCACGATTTGCTTGCGGCGACGGTGATACCGCCGCGCCTCGCGGAGCACGGTGGGCGAGGTCAGGGCCCCCTTGGTGCCGACCACGATCAGCACGTTGCTCTTGAGCAAGGCCCGGCGGCCGAGCAGGTCCAGCCCTTCTTTCTTCGGCTTGCGCCGGGGCGGGATCTTGAAGCGGCAGTAATAACCGCGCCCGGCAAGTTGCTTGTACAGCGCGGTCGCGTAAGCCTTGCCGTCTTGCGCAATAGGAGATGAAGTAGTCGTAGCCGAAGAAGAAATCTCCGATCCGGCGCAGCAGCGACGGGCGCGGAATCTCATCTGCCGCGGGCGCTTTTTTTGCGCTGTCGAAGCTTCTTCGGTACTCATCGTGCGGCGGCCCAATCCAAGGCTGACTTCAACCTACTCGCGCAGGGACCAACGGGTCGGCCCGCTACGGACCGAGGTTGCGTCGCCGATTTCCAGGACCATCGATGTGATTGCCCACGCACACACGCCCGCCCGCCGCGCAGCTGATGATGGCACGAATTGCGCCGGCTGCTGCGCTGCGTCGTCGTATGGCGCTGCTTCTTCTTGCACTGCCTCTTATTGCACCGTCGCTCGCCGACAGCCACCAGCCTGATCATGCTGCCGGCCGAGGCCGCGTCTGCCCTCAATCCGCGATTATACCCCCCGCGGGGCGAAAAACGCAGGTTTTTTAGCAACGCTCGAAGGCCAGGAACATCCGGTCGGCCGTTTTGCTGCGTGCGCTAAGCTTTGCCCGAATCGAAAGCTTTTTTTCCGCCGCAGCAATGGTCATCGTCACCTGTTGATCGATCTTGAAGGGGGGGTCGGCAACTGCCCAAACCGTCAAACTGAAGCGGGATCCCGTTGCCGTCTCGCCCCCAATCTCTTCCAGGGCCGGTTCCGTTCCTGCCAAAGGCGCAGTCCAGCGCCCGACGCTGATCGTTCCGGCAGCGCTGCGAATTTTGCCCGTTGCCACAGCGGGCCTCCTTCCTGTTGTTCCCAAACCGCGAGTGGATTGCGGGGGGCAGGAGATGTGTCTGGCATCGATGCGAACGTCGACCCCCCAAGATGACGTAAGCGTAACGTTTTGGCGCGCGCCTGCAAGCAGCGCGGCACAACGTTTGCAACGCCGCGCATGCGGGTGCCCGCAACGCCGCGCATGCGGGCGCCCGCAATGCTGCGCCGTCCAGAAGACGCAGCGCCTGGCTGTTGCTGCCAGTGCGCAGCACCAGAGGGGCCGCGCAGCGCCAGATGGGCGGCGCAGCGCGAGTCGCGCGCGCAGCCACTATCCGCGCTGGGTGCACGCATGACCGAGCGAGCGGCCTACGTCTGGCCGATCCAGCCGCGAGCTGCCGGAGCGCAGCTCAGCGCGATCGTGCCAGATCGTAGCGGCCCTGAGCGTGATAGCGCCATCGCCCGCAGGCGAGCGGCGCAAGGCTCTCTACAGGGGTTTAACGTTCTCGGCACAGGGGCCCTTGGGTCCCTTGCCTTCCGTGTAGGAGACTTTTTGACCTTCTTGCAGGTCGTCGAAAGTGGCTCCCTGAACGTTGGACGAATGGAAAAACAGATCCTTTTCGCCCCCCGTCTTGATAAATCCGAATCCCTTGTCCGTCAACTTCTTGATAATTCCTTCGGGCATTCTCGCGCTTCCCACAGTAACGTTGTTCATTGCTTTCCGCCGCGCGGCAAACGGCTGCCACGCGTGCAGAGAGTGTAGCCCGGGCACGGGCGCCGACGCAATCGGGTGAATCGGGCCAGAAGCCTAGTTTTATCGCCGCCGGTGCCGGACGCCGGGCGTCATTGGGGCCTTTGGGCCGGTCCCTGGGCGGCCGAACCCAGACTTGCCAAGGGGCGCCGCGGCAATCCTGGACATGGCTGCCGGGGCGTGTTACCAAAGTACCCAGGGGCCGACGGGTGCGGCGTCCGGCGCCTGCGACCCAGGACCCACTCGGGCGCCGCCCGAGCCGCAGGACTACTCGGCGGTTTGCGGCGCAAAGCTTGTTTCACGGCCAGTTTCGACTCACGGCAAGACCCCAGGAGACGCCGCCATGGCGACGCTGATTGAACGATTCTGCCGCCCCGCGCTGGGCCCTCGGCCTGGCTTGGATCGCGCTCGCAGCGGCCCCCTGGGCACGGGCCGACGAATCACCGGCTGCGGCCGACCCAGCCTTAAGCGTCCACCAGATCAAGGTCCTGCCGGACAAGGCCCCCGACTGCAGCTCGCTCAAGTCGATTGTGGAAACCGTGACCCGGGGTTGCCAAACCAATGATGAAAAAGCGATCGCGATCTACAACTTTTGCCAATTGACCAACTATCACCGGGCGTATCCCTCCGAACCCGGGGGCGTGCCGGCCCTGAAGGTAATCAATTGCTACGGCTGGAGCCTGTGCGGCGGCCTGCATTCGATCGAGTCGGCGCTTTGGAAAGAGTTGGGCTGGGAACACCGTTTCGTGGGTTGGAACGGACACACCACGGTCGAAGCCAAGTACGACGGCCGCTGGCATTATCTGGACATCTTTCTGAAGTTCTACGCCTGGGAGCCCGACGGCAAGGGCGGGCGCACGATCGCCTCGCAGGACGACCTGACGGCAAACTCCGACGCGCTCATCAAGCAAGCCTTCGTGCTCGATCCGGGCCGCGGCTGCGTCTATGCCAAGGACAACCAGTTCGTCATGCAAGGGGAACACGCCAATTGGCGCGCGCCGGCGCTACTGTCCTGCGGCGACACCATTGCGGACGTAATCGGCGGGCTGAAGACGCACCACGGCGGCGACCGCTCCGATTCGTGGGCCGGAATCAACCACGCCACCGGCCACTACTCGACCGACGTTGCGCTCGTGCCGGGCCTGAGCCTGACGAACACCTGGGATGCGGTCCAGGACGCCTGGTACTGGGCCGACCAGAAAGTGGCTCCCGGCCACACTTGCCCGGGCTTCAAAGACAACCGCAACGACCCGGCCTACGGATTGATTCTCGAGCCCTATATCAACGCCAGCCAGGCGCGCAGTTACGGCACCGGCATCATCACCTTTGCTCCCGACTTCTCCAGCGCCGCGGTGCTGGGCAGTTTCTCCGCGAGCGAAAATGTCCGCTTCGCCGACAAGGCGCTCGTGCCGGCCGATGCCTCGAAGCCGGCGTCCGTCCTGCTGAAGCTTGAGTCTCCCTACATTTTGACCAAGGTCGGCGGGCGCGCCGAAGGGGCCGAGGCGGTCGAAGTTTCGACTGACGGCGGCAAGATCTTTGCGGCGGCCGACCTGGCCGACTTCAGCCGCGCCGTCAAAGGCCGGATGTCGGTTCTGGTGCGCATCGGCTTCAAGTCGGCGCTGCGCGGCGTGCGGCTGGAGGCCCTGGTGCAGAACAACCCCGGGGCACTGCCCTACTTGTCGCCGGGCAAGAACGTGGTGAGCGTTTCGGTCGCCGATCCGGCCGCCCTGGGCAGCAATCGGCTGGTGGTCACGTATGCCTACAAGCTTGGCGCGCGGACCAAATCGTTCGACCAGCTGTGCGACGAAGGCAAGGAGATCGCCCGGCAGCACAACGCCCGCTGGTCGGACACGGTCAGCTACGTGCAAAAGACGTTCACGGCCAAAGATTTGCCGGCCAGCTTCGAGATCGATTGTCCCACGCCGAAGGGGCAATACCCGGTCTATCCGCGGATGGTTCTGCTCCGTCGCGAGCTGGTTGCGCCCGGCGAATCGCCGGCCGATTTGCCGCCAGGAGCAGTGGCGGCTGCGTCCGGGCCCGGCGACGAACTGGCCGCTCTGCCGAATCCGTTCTTGATCGGCAGCGAGGCTCCGCAGCCCGCGCCGGCTCAGGCGGTGACGACCACCCGGGTGCCGCTGCGATACGTGCAATTCTGCACCGAGCAGGGCGAAGTCTCCGAATCTGGCCAGCTGGCCTGGCCCAAGAACGCTCAGGAACAGGGCAAGGTGATTTGCGGCGCCGTGCTGATCGACGGTGAATTGCCTGCCGATCCGAAGCGCAAGCTCGTGGCCGCGCGGCTCGTCGTGCCCGTGGCGTTTGGACACACGATGGCCAGCGGCAAGCTGGGCGCCGTATTTCTGCCGGCGGCGGTCAAGCCGGGCCAGGCGTGCGATTTCAAACAGCTGGAAAACCTGGCCGGGACCACGGTCGTGCCGGCGCAGCCGGGCGACACGCCGGAATACAAGCCGGCCAAAACCTTCGCCATCGACGTCACGCGCGCCGTGAAGGAGGTGCTTGCCGGAGGCCGCACGTTCCAGGGCATTGCGCTGCGGATCGTGCCGGACCGCAGCGTCGACGACGGCTGGACCGTGCGCTGCAAGGTGGCGCCGCAGGAGAAGGTTTACTTGGAGCTGGACTTCCGGGCCGAAGCCTCTGGCTCGGTGCCGGCGAAGTAGCGGGCTGCACTCGCCAGGCATTTTCCGCTTCGGAGGCGTCGAGGATTCCGCCCAGGGGGCCCGGCCGGCGGCGGATTCTCCGCGCCCTGGGCGATCGTCGACCCGTTGCCGCCCCCCGACGAATTGGCCGCTCCCTGGCGTTGGCCTGCGCACCTCACGCCTCCTGGAGGCAAGCCAATTTTGTTTTTTTGAGCGTCTTTTGTGGCCGGAATGCTTGCATGGCGTGCGGAATCGTTTACCGTGATGGATGGAACATTAAGAAATTGTTAGGAATCCGGCGGGTCGATCGCCCAAATGGACCGTTCGATCGCCGCGAGGCCGATGGTCGGAAAGTCTGGCGCAGGTGCCGTTTGGAAACCGTGCCCATGCCTCAATCAGAGACCAACGCCGGCTACGCCTCGCGCGTCTATCGGGGGGGGTATAGAGCGATGGTGGGCCGGAGCGAGGCCACGCAAGCTCTGCTCCGCCAAATCGAGCAGATCGCCGGGCGCTCGGCGACGGTCCTGATCGAGGGCGAAACGGGGGTCGGCAAGGAAGTCGCTGCCCGCGAGATCCACGCCCGCAGCGAGCGCGCCGCGCGCCCTTTCGTTCCGGCCGACTGCACGGCTTTCTCCGAGCAGTTGATCGAGTCGCAGCTGTTCGGTCACGTCAGGGGGGCCTTTACCGGAGCAGTGGCCAGCACCCTCGGCATGCTGCGCAGCGCTCACCAGGGGACGCTGTTTCTGGACGAAATCGGGGAGCTGCCGCTGGGAATTCAAGCGAAGCTGCTCCGCTGCGTGCAGGAGCGGACGGTCATTCCCGTGGGAGGAATCGAACCGATCGGCATCGACGTGCGGATCGTCGCGGCCACGCACCGCGATCTGTCCCGGATGGTTCGCGAGGGGAGCTTTCGGCAGGATTTATACTACCGGATCAACGTCGTCCGGCTGACCATTCGCCCGCTCCGCGAGCGGCCCGACGACGTCGTGGCGTTGGCCAGTCACTTCCTCGACGAATTCGCCCGGTGCTATGCCGAACCGGGCAAAACGCTCATGCACGAGGCGCAGGATCTGCTCCTGCAGTACGCCTGGCCGGGCAACGTGCGCGAATTGCGGAATGCAATGGAGCGGGCCTTCTTGTATTGCAACGGGCTGCAGATCGGCATTGCACATCTACCGGCCGAAGTTTGTACGCGGCTCGACGCCGGGGCCGGCAGCAGCGCTTCCGGCTCGGAGGCGACTCTGTCTTTGGCCGAGGCCGAGCGGATGCTGATCGCTCGGGTGCTCAAATTCTCTGCTGGCAACCAATCGCAGGCCGCGCGCCTGCTGAGAGTCGAGCGCCATCGCCTGCGGCGGCTGATCGTGCGGCATGGATTGGCTCATTTGCTCTCGACGCCTGGCCGCTAACGACACGGGCCTTCTGCCGGTGCAGCCGTTCGCGGTTTCATGTGCTCGGCCAGGTTTACGCAAATTCTTACGGGTCGCGGTGGCCGGGACAGTACCTGAATCTGCTGCCAAGCCGTTGGTTCGGTTCATACCATTGGCAGGTTTTGTGCCAAGGCGCGCTTAAGTCATTGCCGGGACGGCGCGGACTGTAAAAGTGGTCTTGGCCCTGGATCACTTTATGCCAGCGGGCGGTCGACCCGCACCTGACGCGCGCGCATCGGCTGCCAATGCGCATCTTGGCCAAGGGCTTGATCTTGCCGCGTGATGATCGCCGCGCGCCGTCCTTTGGCACCGGATTCGCTTTTCGCCCTCCCGTCGCAAGCGGTTCACCGCCATTCGATCGGGAGACGGCTCATGATCTCGCCTTGGCCAGCGCACGGTTCGGCGACGAGGTTGCCCACGGGGGCCCGTATCGCCGGGAAAGGGTTGATCGTCGCGCCGACGCAAACCATCAGCCGTGCGCTGGGCCAACTGATCGACGGCTGCCCCTGGCCGCTGGTGACGCCCGCAGCGCTGAGTGAATTGCGTGCCGCGCTGGTGCAACTCGGTCCCGATCGAATTCTATTCTGGCTCGACGACGCGCAGCAGGTCGAAGCCGCCGTGGAGCGGCTCGCCTGGCTGAGGGCGCTCGACCCCACGGTGTTACGAATTGTCGTCGCCTATCGCCTGGCGGCGGAAGTCGAGTTGGACATCCGCGCGGCCGGCGGTCAGGTCTTTGTCGCCGCGGATGGCGAGATCGTCACGTTGCTCGAGGCGTGGTTGCCGACCTGGCTGAGAATTGACGGCCACCGGCGGCCGGTGCCGGGCGCCGGTCCGCGAGCGGGGCTTGCGGATGCAATGCCGCGGGCCGGCCCCGCTTTGCGGCTGGGCCCGCCACCCTGAGTCGTTTCGGCGGCTTTTGCATCTCGACGTCTTTCCTCCCTTGCTTGCGAAAGGAACTAATTGCCATGAAAACCAGCACACTGAATTCATTGGGCGTTGTCACTGCGGTCTTCTGTTTGTTCGTCGGTTCTTCGGCGCGTCTCGCCCGGGCACAAGCCATCGGGCAGCCGTTTGCGTCCGTGCCGCCGTTCCAGCTCAATTTCGACGAAGCCGGCAACAGCCTGCTGAACGGCGGCGCCAATCCAAACCCGGTGATCCCGGTGACGGGCGGTGGCATCGATTTTTACCTGCCCGGCCTCGTCACTCCCGGCCAGGTCTTGATTAATGCCCCGATGGATATTAATTCGGCCAACCCCAACGGTGACTCGGACCTGTTGACGTTCAAGAATGTCGCGGGACTAAACGGCGCGTTGACCGGCGTCATGCGCTACGAGTCGCTGATGGACCCGTTCGACCCCGTGCTCGCCGCCGACGTGCAGCGGCTGAATTATGCCGCGCCGATCCCGACGCTCACCGAAACCGGGATCGAGGGCAACAACGGCTTTTCCTACATCGTGCCCGGGGCCACGTACATCGGCATCAGCGACGGCTTGCTCACGCTGAACACACCGGAGCCTTCGAGTTTGGTCCTGGCCAGCTTGGGGGCGGCGTCGCTGGCCGTATTGACCCAGCGGCGCCTGCGTGCACGGCGGTGGCGCCTGCCGCTGGTCGCGGCCGAGTGAGCTCCGCTGGCGGCGGTCGTTCAGTTCATCCACATCCTAACCAGCGACAGGGGGCGATCTCATGTGTGCAGCTTGCATTCGGCCGGGTGTCGCCGCGGCCCGCCGCGCGCGTCCCGTGCGACGGCGTTCGCCGTTTTCTTGGCGGTCTTGGGGGCTCGCGTTGTGGTTGGCCCATGTGGGCGGCGCCCCGTCGCCCGCGGCACAGTTGATTCAATACCTGCAGGTGCCCGCGGCGGGGAACTTGATTTCGGGCTCGAATTTCAATTTGCCGAACTACGGCACCGTGCAGGTCACGATCGCGGGTGAGTCGGCCACGTTCTTCGACCAGATCAATGCTTACAACCAATCGGCCGGGCCGTATGCCTGGGGCACGGATACGCAGCGCCTGGGGATCCTCAACACCACCGGCGGCCCGGTGAATTACACCTTGAACTTCGCTTTTCTCAGCGGAGCGCCCAACCCCAACGACCTGCTGCTCAACGTCACGGGACTAGCCGTCGGCACCACGGCGACGGCTTCGCAGGCCGGCAGTCTGGCGGCCGAATACACGTTTCCGGCGTCCGGTTTTTATCCGGGCGGCCCCTCGTCGACGACCGTGTTGACCGGCCAGACCTTCAGCAGCCTGGGCAATGCCGACCCGGTGAATACGGGCTGGGCCCTCTACCAACCCACGGGGAGTTTCACGAACCTGCAGGTCAACGTCCGGCAAGTCAACGGCGACGGGATCGGCTTCACTTTGGCGATGGTCGCCCCGGAACCGGCTTCGATTGTGCTGTGGGGCGTGGCCGCCGTCGGCATGCCGCTGGTGGTTTGGCAGCGCACGCGACGCGGTCGAGCTTGCGAACTCGGCGGCGGTAGACTGTTCGGTCGTGGGGGGGAATGATTTGCGTTCCCGCAGCGCGTGGGAGAGAATCGGGCTTGTCCGGGCGGGCTTTTGCGCCGACCAAGGATTGTCCGAGGTGCGGCCCGGCGCTGCCGGTTGAGCTGAGGAAACGATCATGGGATGCAGAGGTTCGTTGGCACTGGCGCTGACCTGGACGTTGGGCGTCGGCAGCCTAGCAGGCGGAGCTTTCGCTGCCGACGGGCTGCGGCCGCGCACCGCGCTCGTCGGGCACGCGCAATCGGTCTGCGCACTGGCCTTCCACCCGGACGGCAAGATCTTGGCGTCGGCCAGCGCCGATCGGACCGTCAAACTGTGGGACCCGGCATCGGGCCGGGAGCGGGCGAACCTGCGCGGCCACGAGGGAGAAGTCTGGGCCGTGTGCTTTACCCCGGACGGCAAGTCGCTGGTTTCGGGCAGTTGGGACACGACGGTGCGAATCTGGGACCCTCTTACTGCTGCTTTGCAAGTCAGGCTCGACGCGCACGACCAGGCAGTTTCAGCGGTGGCTGTGACGCCGGACGGCAAGCTGTTCGTCTCAGCGGGCGAAGACCGCACGATCCGCGTTTGGGATCTGGCCACGCGGCAACTGTTGGCCACGTTGAGCGGCCATGACGGCTGGATCCGTTGCGCTCAGATCAGCCCCGATGGTAAACGGCTCGCCACCGCCAGTTTCGACAAGACCGTACGCCTCTGGGACCTCGCGGAGCGCAAGCTTTTGGCCACGCTCGTCGGCCACGACGAAGCAGTGCACGTAGTCGTCTTCAGCCCAGACGGCAAAACACTTGCTTCGGCCGGAATGGATCCCACAATTCGACTCTGGGATCCGGCTACGGGCGGGCAGTTGGCCACGTTGCGGGGTAACTCGGGGGGAGTTTATGCTTTGGCGTTCTCACCGAGAGGGCAGGCCCTGGCCTCGGCCGGCGGCGATGCGCAGGTCCGCTGCTGGGACCTGGCGACGCGGTCGGTACGAGTCGCCAGCCGGAGCTTCGCGACGTCCATCTGGTCGTTAGCCTACAGTCCGGACGGGCAGACGCTGGCCGCCGGCTGTCAGGACGGCGCGATTCAGCTCTGGGAGTCGCGCTGAACCGCCGCATTCGGGCTTGGCGAAACCCGGCTGCCTGCTAAGGTGAAGGCGCGGCTCTGCTCCCTACCATTCCCGACCGAGTGCGCAATCGAACATGAAGGAGAAACCTGGCCGCTGGATCGGGATGACCGCCCATCGGGTGATGATCACCGACCTGATGTACTTCTCCAAGAAAGTGCCCAGCATTCCGGTGCAGCGCCGGATGCGGCTGGGCGACGTGATGCGGGCGCGTCAGCAGGCGCGGCGCCGGCCAAGCTGGGTTGTCGTGTTCACCAAGGCGTTTGCGCTGGTGGCCGCCGATATGCCCGAGCTGCGCCGGGCGTATCTGCAAGTCCCCTGGGGGCATTTCTACGAGCACACGATCAGCATCGCTTCGATCACGGTCGAGAAGGAAGACCGGGGCCAGCGGGCGGTGTTTTTCGCCAAGCTGCGCGATCCGGCCCGCCACAGCCTGGGCGCGCTCGACCGCTATTTGAAATGGTTCGTTGCCTCGCCCAAGGCGAACATGGGGCTTGCGCGGCTCGGCCTGTGGGTGAGCCTGCTCTGGTTTCCGCTGCGGCGCTTGCTCTGGTGGTGGGCGCTCAACTCGGAGGGTTGGTTCCGCTCGCGCCAGTTCGGCACTTTTGGCGTGAGCATCTATTCCAGCCTGGGTTGCGAGTCGCTGCATCCGCTCGGCCCCTTGTCATACGTGATCAACTACGGCGTCATCGACGACGAGGGGGACGTGACCGTCAAGCTGATCTACGATCATCGCGTGATCGACGGCGCCACGGTCGGCCGCACGCTCGCCGCATTCGAAGCGGCGCTGACCGGCCCGATTCTGGCCGAACTCCGCGCCATGGCAGCTCCCGCCGGCCAGCGACTCGCCCGGCGAGATGCTTAAGGGCGGGTAGCGGGCGATGATCGTTTGCACGCCCGGTCGGCGATGGTCGGCCGGAGCGACGGGGAAATCGCCGGCTCGTCATACGCCCCGGACGCGGCGGTCAAGGCTTGCCGCTGCCTGGTCGTGCTTCAGTCCGATCGGTCCGGCGACCGATTGGCATCGGCCGGCGGTTCGGCTGGCAAGGCATCCCGTTTCTCGTCCATGCGACCGTCCAGAATCAACGCGCCCAGCGCGAGCGCGGCGATCACCAGGCCGACGATGGGCGCATTGAAAGCCAGTCCGAGCCAAAGCGCAAGCGGAGCGGCGAGAATTGCCCCGACGATGATCAAGGCGGTGTTTCGATTGCCGTTTGGCTCTCCCTTGACTCGGGCGCCCCAAATCGAGGCGATTGCCGAACACAAAAGCAAGGCGGCCGGGGCGATCAGCAGGGCTGCCCGTTTTCGTTGGCTGGCGACGACCTCGGCCGGCGTCGCGCCCCACATGCTGAACCCGGCCAGCGCAAACAGGAGGAGCCCCCACCAGGCCACCAGAGAGCCGGACGCGACCACCGCAATACCGACGCGGCGGTGGAGCCTTCGGCCGGTTCGCTGCCGGACGGTTTCGTAGGCGATCCACGCCAGACAGGTGGCGATCGTTGCTCCCCAAGTAACGGTCGCAGCCTCTGGTCCGAGCGGCGGCCAGCAAGTTGCCGTTTGCGCGCAGCAAATTGCCGCCGCGACCAGGAAAAGCCAGGCAAACCTGAGGCTGTATTGCATGCGCCTAAAGATAGCCGATTCCCGCCGCGCGGGCGGAATCAGCAGAGCGGCGGCGGAGCCCGAAGGCTGTGGGTCCGGTCAGGGCCGGTCGGCCGGAGCGGCGGGGGAATTGTTTGGTCCGTCGTCCGAAGGTCCGTCGTCCGCAGGGCCCTCGACGGCAGGGAGCGGTTTCGCGCACGTCACCGTTTGATGCGGCAGTTCGGCAATGCCCTTTGCAGTGCCTCGACTCCGGCGTCCGTTACCTGCGTTCCGGTCACGTTGAGATGTGTGAGTTGCGTCAATCGTTCCAGGTGAGCCAGCCCGGCGTCGGTAACCTTCGTATCCCCGAGCGACAGGTATTCGAGCTTTTTTAGACCTCGAAGATGAGCAAGTCCGGCGTCACCCACCTTGGTTTCGCCCATTATAAGAGTCCTCAGTTCAGTCAACCCCTCAAGATAAACCAACTCGCCGTCCGTAACATCCTTTCTCCACAGGTTCAGATACTCCAATTGAGCGAATGCTTTCAGATGGCTTAGCGGGGCACTTCCGCCCATTGCGTGGGCGCCGCTCAATCCGACGACCTTGCGAAATTCGATATTGGTCAGATGCTTGTTCAGCCAGAGCGATAACGCTGAAGCATCGTCGCCAAGTTTGACGGAGTAACCCAGCGCCTCGAATTGCGCAAGCGCGACGCTGTTCTGATTAGCCGTTCTAAGCGGGCGGATCGCCAATCCGAGCAGCGCAGCAACCACCACCACGAGCAGCAGCATCGCGCAGGGAGAAGCGAAAAACGTGGCGGCGGGCCTTCGGATTGGTGTCCATGCGGGCCATCTTAGCCCAATTGGACTAGATGGCTGGAACGGCAGAGCGGCAGAGAGACCGAAGGCCGGGGCCCTGCCTGTACCGCTCAGTCAGCGCGCTTGACAGTCGGCCGCGGAGTCTGTATTTTACTGACTGGTTATTTAACCGATCGGTAATATTCTATGGCCAGCGACCTGTTGAGCACGACGTTTTCGGCCCTGGCCGACCCCACGCGGCGCGCGATCCTGGAGCGTTTGTCCGATGGCGCAATGTCGGTCGGCCAGTTGGCCGAGCCGTTCGAAATGACGCTGCCCGGCATTTCCAAGCATCTGAAAGTGCTGGAGTGCGCGGGGCTGATTTCGCGCACCCGAGATGCCCAGTGGCGGCCGTGCCAACTGCAGGCCGAGCCGCTCAAAGACGCCGCTGCCTGGATCGAGCACTATCGGCGATTCTGGGAAGGGAGCCTGGACCGGTTGAGCGATTATCTGGCAGATCTGCAAGCCCGGGAGCGACTCGATGACAGCGGAAAATAGACCGGACGAGCGTATCGCGGGCGAGGGAAGCGACGAGTTCGTGATCACGCGCGTCCTGGCGGCGCCGCCGGCGCTGGTGTATCGGGCCTGGACCGAACCCGAGCTGATGGCGCAGTGGTGGGGACCGCGGGGGTTCGTCAACCCGGTCTGTCAGTTGGATCCACGGCCGGGCGGAGCCTGGCGAATCGTGATGCGCGGACCGGACGGCGCCGATCATCCGGCCAAGGGATTTTATCGCGAGCTCGAACCGCCGCACCGCCTGGTGATGACGATCGACCATTCGGAGCTTTCCGACGAGTGGCACGAAATGGTCGACCCGCAGCGTCCCCGCGGCGCGGCCCGGCCGAAGATCGAGGGCCTGATCACCGTCACCTGTGCCGACCTGGGAGGCCGGACGAAGCTCACTGTTTCCGTTCGCTTCGAATCGGCCGCAGTGCGCGATGCGCTCTTGCGGATCGGCATGAACGAGGGCTGGTCTTCGACGCTGGATCGCCTGGCCGAGGCCGTGGGCAGTGATTCGACGGGTGGCGATTCAGCGGGCAGCCCGGAGCGGGAGATCGTCACCACGCGCTTACTCGACGCTCCGCCGGCGCTGGTGTTCGCAGCCTGGACGGACCCGGCGCGGATCGTGGCCTGGTGGGGTCCGCGGGGTTTCAGCACCACGATCCACGAGATGGACGTGCGGCCGGGAGGCCTGTGGCGGTTCGTCATGCACGGTCCCGACGGTCGGGACTACCAGAACGAGAATCGCTACGTCGAAATCGTGCCGCCGGAGCGGATCGTATTTCAGCACGAGTCGACGCCGAAATTCCGCATGATTGCCACCTTCGTGCCCGAGGGCGGCAAAACCCGGCTGACGATGCGGATGACGTTCGAGACGGCGGAGCTTCGCGAGCAGACCGCCCGGACGTTTGGCGCCGTCGAAGGAGCCAGGCAAACGGTCGAGCGGCTGGCAGAGTTTCTGGCAGCGAGCGCCTCGCGGTAGGATGCGGAACCGTTGATTTCCAGTTTTTTCGGCCGAGGAGACAGCCATGCAGGTCCAGCCCTATTTGTTTTTTGACGGCCACGCGCAGCAAGCCGCCGAGTTCTATCAACAGGCGGTCGGCGCCAAGATCCTCATGATGGTGCGGTTCAAGGACAACCCCGATCCGATGCCGCCCGGCCGATTGCCCCCGGGCAGCGAAGAAAAAGTCATGCATATGCGGCTGCAAGTCGGCGACTCGACGATCCTGATGTCCGACGGCCATTGCACGGGCAAGGCAAGCTTCCAGGGCTTTTCGCTGTCGCTGACCGTGCCCGACGACGCCGCAGCGGCCCGGACCTTCGCCGCCTTGAGCCAAGGGGGCGCGGTGACGATGCCGCTGGGCAAGACGTTCTTTTCGTCGAGCTTCGGCATGCTGACCGACCGGTTCGGCGTGGCCTGGATGGTCTATGTCGAGCCCAAGTAGTCCGCGCGGCTGACGAATTCAGCTTAGCGACGTCGCCGACGCTTGATTGCGATCAGAGCAGCCAATCCGCACAGTCCGAGCGCCAGGCTCGACGGCTCGGGCACGGTCGAGAAGATTTGCACCGCGGAGATGCCGTCGTTGTTGGCGCCATTGACGCCAACGAGGCTGATGTTGAGCACGTCGCCGCTGACGCCGGTGAAGACCGCGTAGTTCGAGGGAGCGCTCGTCGCTCCGGCCGCGATGTAGCTGGACGTGACGCCGCTGGTGAAGATCTCTTTCGTCTCGCCGTTGACGCTGAGCGTGCTGTCGGAGCTTGGGAATTCGTTGTTGTTGTAGTAAACGACGACCGAGTAACCGTCCGAAGTGAAGCCGTGGATTCCGCTGAAGCTGAGAGCGGGGCTCTGGTCGGCAAAGTCGCTGAGCAATTTTGCATCGGGGCTGCTGAAGTCACCCATGCTCCAGGAATTGTCCGTGGCCAGGGTAAACGATGTTAAGGCAACCCCCGTTGCGACCCCCGACGAATTGAGCAGCCCCGATTGCGGAGTGGGGGACGGTCCCTGGCTGACTCCCAGCCCGTTATTCCAGTTGGTTTGCTGATAGCCGGGCGCTCCGGCCAAATCTGCCGGGGCGAGCGCCGACTGGTAGCCCCAGAATCCGTTGGAGAAATGCCAGCCAATGCTGTCGGCCATCGTGCTCGAGCAGGCCGAGGCCAAAACCAACGCAGCAGCGAACACCAAAGACTTGTTCATCGTTCGATTCCTCTGCAAGAGAATGGGGGGTAAACACGTCGCGCAGAATGATCCGCTGACCCCGCCAAACTCTTCGGCCCGCCTCATTCCCTGAACCGACGATCGCCCGATGGCTGAGCCAGGAACCAAGCAAAACTCCGAGCGCTGGCAATCCTAGCACCGCCGCTCAGCGTGCCGCCCCTGGTAGTTTTTTCGCGAAGTTTCGCAGCGGCAAGTTTTCGCGAATTCAATTTGGCGCCGGCGGATTATCCGAGCCTGAAGATGTCCCGACCGGGCAGTGTGCCGGCTGCAGATGCCGAAGCGGCGAAGTCGCTGCGCCAGGGGCGGCCGGCAAAAGTCCGGGCAATCGCGCCGCCGCGGTGCGAGCGATGGCTCGGCGCAGTGGCTTTGCTGCGAAGGGGAGTGGCCCCCGCGCTTTTTTTAAAGCTGCAGCATGAAGGCCGTGAGCGATTTCTTCTCGTCGTCGGTCAGCTTGAGCCCCAGCACCAGGTTGAAGAACTCGACCGTGTCGTCGAGCGTCGGCAGCCGGCCGTCGTGCAGATAGGGTGGGGATTCCTTGATGCCGCGCAGCGTGAAGGTCTTGATCGGTCCCTGGGCGGTCGCCACCAGGCCATTGATGGTTTGCGTCTTGTAGAACCGTTCGACTTGCAAGTCGTGCATCGAATTGTCGGTGTAGTAGGGGGCCGGATGGCAGGTGCCGCATTGCGCCTTTCCGAAGAACAGTTCCTGGCCTTTGAACTCCGGCGTGTCGGGCCCGAACTTCCGCGGATCGAGCTTGCCGTCGACGCCCAAGCCCGGCGCCGGCGGAAAGTCCAGCAGCTCCTGCAACTCGGCCATGAAGTGAACCTGGCTGCCGTGCTCCAGCGGATTGACTCCCTTGGCCGCGGCCGACACATGGTCGCCGTCGAAATAGGCGGCCCGCTGTTCGAACTCGGTAAAGTCTTCCACCGACTTGAGCGCCCGCTGCGAGCCGAACAGCCGCTGGATGTTCACACCCCGCAGGCTCACGGTGTCGATCCGGCGGCGGTGCGATTGGGGGCGGATGTCGCCGACCAGGTGGGTCGCGGCCGAGGTGTGCCCGTTGACGTGGCAATCGAAGCAAGCCACGCCCTGCATGCCCAGCGGGCTTTCGGTCTTGCGATCGGCCGTGGCATTGAACTGCTGCTGTGGAAATTGCGTGACCAGGAGCCGCAGGCCCTCGAGATCCTTGGCATTCAAAATGCCCGCGAACAGCTCCTGGAAGTTGTCGATCGAAACGACTTTGCCCTGCGACACGTCGCCCAGGTCCTTGCGGCTGGTCAGGAACATGGCCGGGGGAAACTCGGGCAGAAACGCCTCGGGCAGATCGAACTCCACGTCAAACCGCTCCAGCCGCGGAAACTGCTTGAACTGCATGCGGGGAAACACCATCCCGCCCACGTCGTGCTTGGGATGCGGCAGCGGAAGAAAGCCTTGCGGAAACAGCCCCTTGGCCCGGATATCGTCGGGCGAGAGCTCGGCCAGTTTGGCCCAGGTGAAGCCGGCGGGCAATTTGGCGGTGGGGCCGGCCAGAACCGGCTTGCCGCGCGACATCGTCACTTTGCCCTGCCGATGCGGCGCCAGATCGTACCTGTCGGCCAGCAGTTTTTGTTGCCGGGCGGTGACCGCGGCCTTGTCGGCCTTGTCCTGTTTGACCACGTCGGCAAACGACTGCTTGCCGAGCAGCACCGGGGCGATCTGATCGTAGCTCGAAGCCGGCGGGGACTTCTTGGGCGGCGCTTTCTCGGGCTCCTTGGCGGCAGGCTGGGCCGGGCCCTTGGCCGGCGGCTGGGCAGATCCTTTGGTTGGCTGCTGCGCAGCGCTCGGGACCCGGCCGAGCGCGACCAAGGCTGCCACGAGCAGCAGCGCGGTCGTCCAAAACGTGGCACGGTGCGGCAGAGAATGTTTGGAATGGCTCATGGTTTGTCCTTTCGCAAGCTTGGCAAAGCGTAAATCGATGACCCGTGTAATGTGGCCGGCCGGTGAGCGCATGTAGCGCTATGCCGGCCCGGTTTTTTGAAATCGCTTGGTTCCGAGAACTCCCAGCAGGACGAAAGCGACCAGCACGACCAACTGGGTCGCGATGACCGCCGGCGCTCCCTGTTCGGGACCCAGCGCATGCAGCGCCGGCACTTTGTCGAACGACTGAAACACCAACACCACGACGTCGAAATATTGCGCAATGACGGCGCCAATCACATACAGCTGGCGGCCCGGCCCCAAGAGCCCTAGCCCATAGCGCCCCGCCAGCGCGGCGGCCAGCGCAATCAGCGACAGAATGCCCAAGGCATGCGAGGGCATGAAACGATCGGCCGGGAGAAAAAACCCGGTCACGCTGGTGGCGATCGTGCAGGCCAGAAAAGCCGCGGTCATTCTGGGGAGCCTGTTGTTGGCAAGGAGCCCCCACATGACGACAAACCCCGTCGCGATCGCGATCAGGCTCACGTCCACGTGAATGCTTAATAGCGGTCGAGTACCGAAAAACGGCATGGTCGTTGGCTCCTTGCGAGAATCGCAACGCGAATAATATCCCGCGACCTTATGGATTGGGTTCAGCGATTGGACGGCGCGGCACGTGCAGCTTCGCCGTGAGTAATAGTACCGCTTCGCCGCGCTGGTTGATGGTGGTGCAGCGGAGCGTGGCCAATCCGCTGTTGGGCCGCGAGCGCGACGGCCGCACGGCGACGATTTCGCCCTCGACGTGCAGTTCGTCGCCCGGGCGCGTCGGCCGGGGCCAGCTGAGCTCGGCCCCGACGCCGATCAGGCCGCCGGCGATCGGCAGCCCGCTTTCGACCATCAGCCGCATCGTGACCGACGCCGTATGCCAGCCGCTCGCCACTTGTCCGCCGAAGAGCGAATCTTTAGCCGCCGTGGCGTCGACGTGAAATGGCTGCGGGTCGAACTGCCTGGCGAAAGCTTCGATCTGGGCCTGGTCGATCGTCCAGGGGCGGCTCACGAAGCGCTGGCCGATTTGCAAATCGTCTAGGTAAAGCATGCCGGCATTGTAGCGGCTCGAAACCTTGCCCTCGATACGCTGCCGGAGTGCGGCTCGCAGTGTCGCTCGGGGCAGCTGTGGCCGCACGCAGGCAAACAATAATCACGACAAGTGGATGCGATGGAGTCCTGGAACGGCCAAAAAGCGCTCGCCCGAGGGGGGCCGCCCGGGTTATGTCCTTCGAGTCCAGGCACGCATAGAATGAATCTGCCAGCCAGCGCCACGTCCTCGGGGGTTACGGAATTTTCCTTTCCCCTGGCATTTCCTGACGGTGGCCCACCGAGCCTGCGAATTCAGCGAGGGGGTGGCGTCATGTTAAGCATTTGTCGCCTTGTGCCGCTCGACCATGGTCGGAGCCACTTTCAACAAGTCGAGCGATTCCGGGAAATCGATTTTCCCAGCGGCGGTCCAGCCGAAGCGACACAGCGTCAAAGGGACATTCTCGACGACGCTTTGAGAGCGTTGGCTCGCGAGGATGATGAGTCAGCCAGTGGCGCTCAGCTCGTGCTGGTCTCGGCCTGCGGCAGAATTGTTGCCGTTGAGATTCTCGAAAGCCGAGGTGAGTCAAACCGCTTCATGTGGGTCGATAGCCTGCCTACAGATCGGCAATGGCTTCGGGAGCCTCAGTCGTCCGCTGCGGTGACGGAAATGTCGACGTTCATGTGCGAGCAGCAACTCTTTGGTAGTTCGCGGGTCAGCCCGAATTGTTTCGAAATCATCGACTCGTTGGGGCGGATGTGGCAGTGCTATGAAGTCGACGCTGGTTCACTGGATTGGGGCGAGTTCCCCGAATTGGGTGGCCTGCTGCATTGCCGGCGAGAGGACCTGGCTGACCAACTGAGTCGGACCACGGTCTTGCACGCTGTGATCGATCGCTTTCCGCGGGCAACAGACGCCGTCCGGCAGTGGTGATCCAAACGTCCGATTCCGCACGCGGAATGCGATCCGGAATGGGCGGCAAATGAGCGCAACTTTGTCGGCGGCCCGCGGCCTGTGCGCTGGCAAACGGAGGTCCGCGCCGGCTCGTGCGTGGCGCACGGTGCCGCTCGAACTCTTGGGAGCGGGAATCTTCGCCCGGGGAGCGACGTCAGTCGAGCGAGGCAATTCCGGGGCGTTTAGGCGATGGCGGCGCCGGGCAGGTGCGCAGGTATTCGAGCACGTCCGAGAGTTTGGCCGTGGCCAGAGCCAGGCAGCTATCTGCGCCGCCATAGTAGATCCGTATCCTGTCCTGCTTGGCATCCAGGATCCAGCCGCAGGGAAAAACGACGCCGTTCACATCACCCTGGCGCTCGTAGGGCATTTCAGGGGCAAACATCCACTCGTCGCTCCGCCGCAGTACGCGGCAGGGATCCTCCAGATCCAAAAGCGCCAGCCCGAGACGATATAAGCAGCCGCCAGGGGTGTGTCGCACGCCGTGATACAGAATCAACCAGCCAGCGGCGGTTTCGAGCGGCGGCGGGCTGAGCCCGATCTTGTTGGCGTCCCACCATGCGCCCCGCCGAGCGTGCAACAGCACGTGGTGGTCGCCCCAGTGTCTTAGGTCCGGCGAAAACGAAAGCCAGATATGGGCCCCGGAACTGCCGGCGGACACCGGCCGATGGATCATCGCGTAGCGGTTGCCGAACTTGCGGGGGAAGACGGCGGCGTCTTTGTCCTCCGGCGGCATGACCGGACCAAGTCGTGTAAAGGAGCGGAAGTCCTTGGTTTCGGCCAAAGACACCAGGGGCCCGCTCGAGGAATACGCGGTGTACGCGATAACCCAAGCGCCGCGGTCGGCCATCCACGTCAAACGGGGGTCTTCCACCCCCCAAGCCTCCTCTGGAAAGTCTTCCGGAGCGGGGGCAAAACTCGGCTTGGTGTCGATCTCCCAGTTCGACACGCCGTCGTTGCTGCGGGCGACGGTCAGGTGAGAGTGGCCACGCCGATCTTCCACGCGAACGAGCAGAATCGTCTCATCGCCGGCCTGGCATGCGCCGGCATTGAAAACCGTGTGCGCGGGGTAGGGCCAATCCTGTGCGGTCAGAATCGGATTGTCCGGGCAACGTTGGAATAGCTCGGTATAGAGACTTGGTTTTTTCGATTCCACTTTCATGTTCGTTTCCTTGCCAGGTGAGGGGACTCCGTTCCGCCAACTAAGCGGTCGCAGCCGCGGTCGATCGGTTGGGTTTCAGTTTTCGCTTGAGTTCGACGTTCAGCAATTCGGTGTGCAGAAAGGCCAACGTCGACTCGGCGCCTTGGTTGCGATTGATGCCTCCGACGTGAATTCCATCGCAGCACGTCCCGCGTCGCGCATCGGCCAACGGTTGCTTCTGGCAATTGGCGCCGTGAAACCAGCCGAAGGCGCATTGAAAAATGTCCAACGCTTGCGGGTTGCCGAGCAATTCGAACGCGGCGACGGCGGCCTCGGCGGTGGTGCCGGCTTCGACCGGCTGCTGATCAAAGCTGGCTTTTTCTTCGCCGCGTGCAAACCAGCCCTGATTGCCAATCGGGGAAAACACTCCCGCCTGGGTTGTCGCCTGATCGAGAAACGACAGTGAGGAGGTCGCGATATTCAGGAATTTCTCCTCCGGCCAGCGACGGGCCGCGATCAGCATGGCATGCGGGAGCACGGCGTTGGCGTAGGTCATGCGCGGCTCGAACCAATCCCAACCCGGCCGCGACGAGCGATCGTAGCTTTCGACGAGGCGTCCTGCCGACAGCCAGGCGATGTTCTCCAGCAACTCGATGTCGCGGGTGCCCTGCATCCACAAATGGCCCCAGGCGAGCACGATGTAGGCTTGCGCGGCAGGCCTGCGCAGATCGGCGAGGGTCGGCAGCGCGGATTCGATCAGTTCTCGGGCCAGGTCGCGATAGTCCTCGGGCAGGCTGCTCCCGAGTACTTCGGCCAAGGCGCGGACTGCCTGACCCTGGCAATCGCCGCAGCCCTGTGCGTCGAGCCAGCAGCGGTCGTAGCCGAGAAAGTTATGGAAGCCGCCGCTGGTGCGCGCGTGTTCGAGAAAGCTGAGATAGCAGGTGATTCGAGCCAGCATCCGCGGGTCCGGATGCTCTCCCCACAGGCGCGCGCACAGCCGCAAGGCGCGGGCGTTGTCGTCGGTGCAGTAGCCGCTTTCGCGCCGGGGAATCGAATAGATGGCGTGCTGGATCAGGCCGGTGGAGTCGGTCATCCGGTCCAGGTGATCCAGGGCGATCCAATCGTCGATATGCATCACAAGCCTCCATGCAAAACTGACTCGAACGGTCGTCGATAATCGAAAGATGCGAGGCCTTTGCGATACAAGGGAGCTCGCCGTTGATGACGACCGCGAGCGATCTGGGCAAACACCGCCAGATATTCTCGGCCCACGTTGGGCCAGGACATGGGCTTGGCATACTCGTAGGCCCGGTGCCGCGTTTCCAACTGAAACACCTTGTCGCTCAAGAAACGCAGAATCGAGTCGGCCATCGCCGCGCTGTCGCCGAACGGCACGAGCTGCCCCCGACCATTGGCCAGCACTTCCTCGGCATACAGATAGGGCGTGCTCACCACCGCGGCGCCGGCAGCCAGGGCATAGGCCAAGGTTCCGCTCGCGATCTGGTCCTTGCCGGCATAGGGAGTGATGTAGGCGTCGCAGGCTTGAAGATATTTCAAGAGCTCGGGCAGTTCGAGAAATTCGTTGACGAAGCGCACGTGCGGGCCGATGCCCAGCGACTGCGCCAATTCGGCCAGGCCCTCGCGATAGACCTCACCCTCTTGCCGTTTAACCTGGGGATGCGTCGCGCCGACGATCAGGTACAACGCGGTGGGGTCGGCCGCCACAATTCTCGGCATGGCCCGGATCATGTGCTCCAGACCTTTGCCGCGGTTGATCAGTCCGAAGGTACAGATCACCTTGCGACCTTCAAGCCCCAGACGCGCTTTGCGGCGAGGATCGCGCTGGAAGGGCACCTGGGGCACGCCGTGAGGAATCACTCGGACGCCGGGGCCCGACACGTCGTAGACCTCCGCGAGAAGCCGTGCGGCCACGCTGGTCATGACCACCACGGTTTCGCTGTGGGCCGCCAGCATCTGAATCAACCGCCGCGGCAAGGCGGCCGGTTGGGTCAGCAGGGTATGAAAGGTGGTTACGATCGGCTTTTCGCAGGCTTTGACGAAATCGAGGATCCGCGACCCCCATTCGCCCGGATAAAGACCAAACTCGTGCTCCAAACTGACGATGTCGCAGGGGCCATCGTTGGCGATCTCAGCTGCCAGACGATAAGCGTCCTCACGACCGTTGTCGATCACGTGGACGACGCGCGGATCGTCGTATTCCAGTTCGGGTGTCTTCCGAATTGCCGCCAACGACGAGATCACCTCGCCGGCCGCGAGATCGACCGCATCGGCCGAGTCTTTCGAGAACGTCGCCAGCCCGCAACCTTCCGGCGGATACGTCGAGACGAAGAGCGGTCGAACGGCACGCATGGGATCACCTCGCTGAGATGGTTTTGTGGCCCGGCAGGCAAGCCAAGCACCGCGGCGGCGATTCCCTTCGCCGCGAAACGAAAAAAGCCGATGTGGTCGGTTGCCCCGCAAGGCACGCGACCACATCGGCTTACTCGTTAACGAGCCGCCCTCTCCAGGGCCGCTCCCTATTTAGTCATCCGATCGGGAAGGGCGAATTGAAACCGCCCATAAATCCCCGCACCCAGAGTATAGGGCCCCGGTCGCCGAATGCAAATGAATTCGTCGATCCACCGCCGTTCGGAGCAGCTCGCCGCGGTGCCCGGCCCAAACGCAACGTGGGCAAGAAAAGGGAAAAATCGCAGCATTCCGTCGCGACTCAGACCGCAGGGGAAAAAGCGGCGGCCCGAAACCAGGAACGGCGTCCGCCGGCGATCGCCGCGCCGGGCGTAGCGTCCTGAGTTGCAAGTTCGTTGCAACTCAGGATACGGCGGTCAAACACGCAAGTGGTTTGACCGCCAGATCATCTAGTGCGCTGGATGCGGCCACAAGACTTCAACAACATCTAACTCAGCACACTAGCGGGGCGGGATCTCGATCGTTCGGCAGGCGGAAAAAATCGGCTCACCTTCGGTCCAGCGCCGGGCCGAATCCGGCGTGCCCAGCGCCGCCGACAAGGCGCTGTTGAGTTCGTAGATCCGCCCGTCGCAATGAGCGTCTTCGAGCGCGCTAGCGAGGCCGATTAACATTCCTTCGCCCAGGTGTGCCACGAGTGACTCGAGTGGTGCGCTCGGCGCGGATTTGTCTCCGCCGCTGGCCGAGCATTCGTCGCTCATGGAACCGATGATGTCGCGGCCGCGGCAGAACACCGGCCGCGTGGCGTGGACCAGGCAACATCCGCCCGCATCGAGCAATGGGCAAAGCGCGCCAGCCTGCGGAGCGGTGGCAGTTCCCTGGCCCGCGCAGCGCTGTGCCCGGTCTCGAATCCCCTGCAAGGCCTGCGGTCCGCACTGCTGCCGCAAGTCTTCGGCGATCGCCATGGCCTCCGGTGCCGTTATCAGAATCGCCTGACCCCGGCAGTGTGCACAGCCTTTATGCCGTCTGGCAGGACCCGGCGGAGCAATCCGCGCAGCAACTGCGCTGATCGCGCCTTTCACGGCAACGGCCATGATCGCAGCGGGATGGGCGCGGTTGCCGCGCGCTTCGGACGTAGCGAACTCGTTGGCCAGATTTCGCGGCCGATCGGGCAAACCCGCGCCGCGTCGCGGCGGTGCCACCTTGGGCGTTAGCAGCGCGGGCGCCGGGCCGGGGCCAAACGCCTCCTGGAAAAACACGGCCACAGCGGCCGCGATCGTCAGCAGGACAACCACGGCGAGCGCGACGAGCAGAGCTTCGAGCATTGGAGTCACTCCGGGTTCCGACAACCGCTGCGCACGAATCGTGACGCCCGCCTGCGCACGGCGCAACGCGCGAGAGATGATATGCCGCAACTTATATGCCAACAAGCACGCCGCGCAAGCTCGCGCTCGTCAGCTACGCGAAATCCCTGCGCTTGGCCGAATTGGATCGCTTCAATCGCGCTGAGCGGCGTCACCGAATCGCACACTGCGCGCGAAAACCGCACAGGCGCGAGCACTTTTGCGGTCGATCCCGAGCGTTCGCCGCCGACTGTCTGGCACGCCGGTGCAAAACTTTGCCGGCCAGACGCCGCGACGCCTTGGCGCTCTGTTTCGCGGAGTCCGGTGACCTGCGCACCCACGGCCTGGATCCCACCGGCGCCAGGCACATCGCCTTTGGTACACCACTTGCTGCCATTCCTGCAGCGTGGGGCCGCGCGCCGGACCCGCGACCCCTGATTTCTCCCGCCCCGCACCAACCCCGGAGTTGCCCCGCCGATGACGAGCGCATATCGTCGACGTTCGTTCCTCAAGTGGGCGAGTGGCTTGCTGGCAGCCGGCAACGCGGCACTCGTGGGAGTTCCGGCGATATCGTTCGCCGTGGGCTCGCTCCGCCGCCGCGAATCGGCGCGGGCGCCGCTACGGCGCGTGGCGCGGCTGAGCGATCTGCCCGCTGGGCGCCCCGTGCTCGTGCCGGTCCTGGGTGAAGTGCAGGACGCCTGGACGCTGCAGGCCGGCGAGCCGATCGGTCGCGTGTGGCTGGTTCGCGCGGCCGAGGACGCCGGCGACCCTGCCCGGCCTGCGGTCAAAGCCCTGTCCGCGATTTGTCCCCACCTGGGGTGCACGATTCAGCTCGCGGGCGACGGTGGCCAGTATGTGTGCCCTTGCCATCGGGCCGCGTTCGCGTTCGACGGGCAGCGGGTTGGCGACGGAAAGTCGGGCCGCGCCAATCATGCCCCGCGCGGCATGGACGCGCTGGAATGTCGGGTGGTGCGGGACGAGTCCAGCGGCGAGTCCTGGGTCGAAGTGCGCTATGAAGCCTTCGAGCCCGGAGCAACGACCAGCGTTCCGATGGCCTGACGTACGGCTGCCGCGAGCGCCTCCGGTCGGGCAGTGCGGCATGGCGTGGCGGCGTGGCGGTGAAAACCTCGGCGGGCGTGCGCATGAAGAATCTAGGCGACTGGCTGGACGCCCGCACGGACTATCGGCGGCTGCTTGCGCCGCTCCGCCAGCGCACCATCCCCGGCGGACCGGGCTGGTGGTTGACCAGCGGCAGCTGCCTGTTCTGGCTGCTGGTGACGGAGCTGGTCACGGGGTTGGCGTTGATGACGACTTACAGTCCGTCGATGGCGGCGGCCTGGGCCAGCGTTCATTTCATTGACGCATCGCCGGCCGGAGCCGTGTTGCGCGGCGTTCACTACTACACGTCGCACGCGCTGATCGTGATCTTCCTGGTGCATGTGGCCCGGGTGGTGTGGTCGGCCGCGTTTCGCGCGCCGCGCGAGCTGATCTGGATGACGGGGCTGCTGCTGATGCCGCTGACCATCGTCTGGGCCTTGACCGGCAATCCGCTCTCGGCGAACCAAAAAGGGATGGGGCAGATCGAGGTCGAAGGCAAGATCCTGGCTTCGACTCCCTGGATTGGGCCGGCCATCCAGCGAATCCTGATCGGCGGCGATGCGCCCGGCAATCTGACGCTGACGCATCTCTATTTCCTGCATGTCGGCCTTTTGCCTTTGTTGGCTGGACTGCTGCTGGCGGTGCATATCAGCCAGGTTTATCGGCACGGACTTTCGCCCCGTGGGCAGCAACCACCGGGCGGACCGGCCGTGGCCTATTGGCCGCATCAGAGCGTGCGGAACCTGGTCGTGTTGTCGCTAGTGATGACGGTCGTGGTCTGGCTCGCCTGGCGCTATGGCGCCCCGCTCGATGCGCCGGCCGATCCGAATTTGCCTCAATCTCCGCGGCCCGAGTGGTACTTTCGCTGGCTGTTCGAGTTGCGGCGCTATTTCACCGGTCCCTGGGAATTCCTGGCTACGCTGGTGCTGCCTCTGGCCTTGCTGTTTTATTTTCTGCTCCTGCCGGCGGTCGATCGCAGGCTCACGCGGCAGCGGAGTGCCGGAGTGCGGCTGGCGACCGTCATTGTCGGCATCGGCGCCTGGGGCTGGTTGACCTGGGCGTCGCTGGCACGCGACTGGAACGACGCCGAGTACCTGGCCGCCCAGCGCGAAGGCCGCGAACTGGCTGAGCGCGCCCGCGTGTTGGCGGCCGGAAACGCTTTGCCCAGCGAAGGAGCCGTGACGCTGCTGCGCAACGATCCCCAGACGCAGGGCCCGCTACTCTTTCAGCGGCACTGCGCCAGCTGTCATTCGTACTCCGACGAGCACGGCGCGGGGATCGTCGCGCAGGAACCATCGGCGCCGAATCTCTACGGCTTCGCGACGCCCGAGTGGATTGCCGGCTTTCTGGATCCCGACAAGATCGCCTCGCCGGATTGCTTCGGCCGGACGAAGTTTGCCGCCGGCGAGATGGCCGACAAGCTGCGAGAGCTGCACGACGAAAGCGACGATGTTGCCGTGCTCCGCCAGCAATTGGCTCTGGTCGCCCGGGCTTTGTCCGCCGAAGCCCGGCTTCCTGCCCAGTCCGAATCCGACCACCGCGATGCCCGACGGATTGCCGCCGGCGGCGACCTGCTGCGTGGCGATTTGGGTTGTACCGACTGCCATCGCTCCGGCTCGAGCGGAGAGCTCGGGTCGGCTCCCGATCTGACCGGCTACGGCTCGCGAGAGTGGCTGGCCGGCATGATCGGCAATCCGCAGCACGAGCGGTTCTATCCCGGCGAGCACAACGACCGGATGCCGGCATTTGCCCGCGACCTGGCGCGGCCCGAGCAAAATGTGCTCAGCCGCCGCGAGCTCGAGTTGCTGGTCGCCTGGCTCCGCCGCGAAGGGCGCCCGGGGCCCAGTTCGGCCGATGATGGCAGCCGAGCCGAGGGCCAGGACCGGATGGCGGCCTCGCGCGCGCCCGGCGGTTCGCCCGTGCCGAGCGCCGCCGCGGACTGACAACAGCGCCGCCAGAGGGGCCGGGTCATTTGGAGTCCGGACGCTTGAGCGTCAGCCAGGTTCCGGCCCCCACCCGGCCGAGCGTGTGGGGATAGACGATCGTCAACGCACCGCTCCGGACTTCGTAGGCGCAGAGGATGCCCTTGCCGTCGGGCAACGTGAACAGGATGGGCTGCCGCGTGGTCCAGACTTGTTTTTCGACGCCCAGCCCCGTCGCGGAAAAGTCGGTGGTCAGCGTGGCCACGATCTTGTCCTGCCAGACCAATGCGTTGCCGCGAATCGTCAAGCGGTTTCCCTTTTCGCTCAGCCCCGATTCGGCCGGAAAGATCACGTTCTGCCCCGCGCTCCCGTCCGCGCTCACGACTTCCCACGCGCCGGCCAGCTCTTTCAGGCTTTGCGGCTCGTCCGACTGCTGCCCGGAGGCGGGCGTCATCCCGGTCAAAACGACGATCGACAGTCCAAGGATCATGACGCCGACGCGAAATCTGCGCATCGCTTGCTCCTGGCAAAGATTGAATGGCTGCTGGCAAGCGGCAATCTTACCCCAATCGGCGCCTGCTGTGCGCAACGGCCTGGTAACGCCATGCCGCGTTCGGGTAGCGGCGCCGACCTGAGCCTGCGGTCGAATTCTGCGTCCGCTATGCTCGACGGAAGCAGTTTCCTCATCGAGGGACGATCAAGCTCCGTCCATGCCAAACGCCAAAACTACTTCGCCAGCCGATAGGCCCAGGTCTCGGCCGAATCGCCGTTGCGCAGGATCGCGAAGAAGACGTTGCGTTTTGCATCGTAGTGCAGGGGGTCTCGGCCTCGCCCCGGCTCGAACACGCCGACCATTTTGGGGGCGGTTGGCGGCGCAGGCAGGGCTTGCCAGGTTTCGGCCGCCGGATCGTAGACCCAGGCATCGGGCCGCATCTCGGCATTCGCCGAGAGGAACACGACGCGCCGGTGAACCGAATCGTAGGCCAGGATCAGATTGAATCCGCCGGTCCCCGGCGCGACGCGCGCGGCAAGATCTGGCGGCAGCGCGGGGCCGCGCAGCCCCTTGCGGTCGTGACAGTCGAATAGGGCCAGCCGGCCGGTTTCCTGCGCGCCTCCGTGTCCGAGCACGGCCAGCAAGTGCTGCTTGCGACCGGCCAAGTAAACGCCGGCTGCGCCGCCGCTGGCCGCGAGCGGCACGTCCGACTGGCCGATTTCCTGCCAGGCTCCCTGACCATACAAGTACGCCGCTCGTTCGCTGAACGCCAGCATTCCGTCCTGGTCGGGATCGTAGCACAGGCTGGTCGAGCCTGGCTTCAGGGCATCGGGCACGACGGCCAGCAGCTCCCAGCGTGCGCTTTTGGTGTCGAAAGCAATGTAAGAGAAGGCCTGGCTGGCGAGCCGCCACGCGCCGAGCTGGCGTCGCGCTCCGTCTTGGTCGCGAACATCGCCGTGCAGACATAGCGGTGCAGCGCCGGATCGAATGAGGTGCGCGCGTAGCCATGCAGGACGTAGGGCTGAACGGCGCCGGTGTGCGGATCGACGTAGCAGCGCTCGGACCCGCCCGAGTAGTAGGTGGAATCGTCTTTCGGCGGGCAGACCGGCCGGTAACACTGGCGCCAGCGGTTGGCGGCAGGATCATAGACTTCGACGTCGTTGCCGCAATAGCCGCCGTGGCCTCCGCCGAAATACACCAGTTCGTCATCGCCCCAGGCGGGGGACGTGTACTCCCGGAAGGCGGGTTCGCGCGTGGTGATTTCGCCGACCGGGGAGTCCTCGTCGCGCCCTTTCAAGACCAGGCGCTGCGACGGTTGCGGATTTGCATACAGCCACTGGTTGGCCCCCAGATCCGCCAGGCGGCCGGCCCATTCGTCCGCGCCCCGGGCGGGCGCGCTCGGAGCGAACAGCCAGAGACATGCCAGGCCGACGAAAAATCTGCGCATGTCATGTTCCCGGGTCGTGGGTTGGCCGTTTTCCGCCAAGCTGAGTTATGGAGCGAAGCCGGGCCGCTTTCAAGCCCCGCCGGGCAATCGGCCCGGGCGCGGGTTGCTGCCGGCGAATGCGGAGCCGGCCTGGCTGGTTCCGAGTCGGGCGGATTCAGGGAACGGGGAGGTCGCCGGTAACAATTTCGCCGCGACTTCGCTCAAGTAAGCAGAGGGGGAGTCAACCAACTAACGTTCCTGGAAAGAAACGAGGGGTGTGCCATGAACCGCTTGATGAGATGGACCGTGATGTTTGCAGTCGTTGTTAGCTTCACCGCGTTGGCGAACGAAAGCTTCGCCAAGGGCAATGCCAAAGCGAAAGCGGCTCCGAGTGCCAGGTTTCGGCCGAGCAGCGCCGCCAAGGGCAAGGCCAAACCGAAACCGGCTTCGAGTCCCAGGCACCGGATCAACGAGTACGGCAACGGGCTGCCCAATCCCGATGCGGACTCCAACGGTTCCGACAGCGGCGTTGGGACCAATTATCCGGCTCCGGTCACCTTCGGCACGGGCACTGGCCACGGCGGCCCCGTGCATGGTGGCGGCGGCAACCCCAACCCAGTCAAGCCACACCCGATCAAGGTCCTGGGGCTTCCGCCGGTTCAATTTCCGACCGGGTCGTTGAAGGCGAATTAGCCCAGCGTCCGATCCGTGACGGCCGGGAGGTCGAGACTCGCCTTTCCGGCCGTTTTTCGTTTTGAACCTGCACGTTCGGGCGATTCAAGCGGGTGCCGCGGGGGCTGCTACGCTCAGCTGTTCCGCTTGTCCAAGCCGTTGATGAGCCCGGCGAGCATTTTCGCGATCTCCTCCAGTCGGGCTTTCAGGGCTTCGTGCTCTGCGGGTGCGACCAAACGGCGGCGAAGTGCGAGTTCCAAGAGTGGGACACATTCCTGAACTGAACCGCGCGCAATACCGAAGAAGTTCCTCCGGTCCGGCTTGGTGAATCGGCCGTTCCCCTCGGCGATGTTCGCGGCAATCGAGAGTGCCGCGCGGTTCAACTGGTCCGAGAGAAAGCCATACCCGCGCGGGAAGCTCTCCGACTTCGCGCAAATAGCGTCGGAGAAGTCGACCGCCTTTTGGTAGACGAGCAGTTTTTCGAACGCAAACGCCACTGTTTGCCCCCGAAACGCTCGTCCTCCTGCGCCGCAGGACAGGAGAGAGGAGAAAGTAGACCGCAGGAGAATCGAGAAAGTGCTGAGCGAAGGGTCGATGCCTTCGCCTTTCTACTTTCTCGATTCTCCTGCTCTATTTTTGCGGCCTTGGCCGCAAAAAATGGCGGGGACAGGATTCGAACCTGCGACCTCGAGGTTATGAGCCTCGCGAGCTACCGGGCTGCTCCACCCCGCGTCATGTTTTTTTGCGGTCGCCCTTCCTGCCTCGAAAGGCCGGGACGTTTGCCGCACAAAACCATCTTATCGGCAAGTCGCCGTTTGAGAAAGAGCCAATCTTGCACAACTTCGCCAAACGGGCATCCGCCCCTGGACGTTCGACGCTGTCAAAACCGGCGCGGTCCGGCTAGCGGCGAACTCGGAACGGCCGCGTCGCGCTGCACTTCGGCGGCGGGCCTTTCCCTGGGCACAGGAGGTTTGGGCACCGGAGCTTTGGGCACTGGCGCCTTGGGCACGGGCGCCTTGGGCACGGGCGCCTTTTGTCCCGGCGATTTCGGAGCCGGCGCCTGGGGCGTTTTGGCGGCGGGCGGAGTCGTGCCCGGCTCGGCGCCGGCGCAAAATTCGGCGGCGGAGTCGGCAACGTCTCGCCAGGTTGAGAACCGGTGGCCGGTGGTGCCAGGATCGGCGCTGCCTCGATCGGCGGGTTGGCCACCGGCGGCACCACGCCCGACGCGCTCGCCGAAGGCTGGGCGTATTCCGGATCGAACTGCGGCGGCACGCGCGTTCCCGACACGACAGGCGGCGACACGCCAACCGGCCAACCCCAGACGTTGCCCGGCACCATCGGCCAGGGCTCGAATGCGCCGGGGTAGAAACTGCCGGCGCCGCTCCAGCGCCAGTACATGTCGGCGTTCAAGTCGACCTGTCGGGCAATCTCGGCCCGGCGGCGGATGTCGGTCAATTGCCAGGCCTCGTAGCCGGAAACCAGGCCGCTGAAGTTGCGCGTCGGCGAAACGAAACGACCGTACTGCTGGGCCCGCGACGGATACACCTGGGCCGCGGCCGGTCCAGAGAGCGCAAAGCCCACCAGCGCGATTACCAACACACCATCGATTCGCTTCATGGCACACCTGAGGCGAGTGAAAAGGGCGGGCCGGACCCCGCCCGACGCCTATCATTGTACTCACACGGGGCCGTGCCGCACACTGCGCGTTTGGCGGCGGCGAACTCGCGGCCGCGTGGCCCACCAGCATGGCAGATGCGTCAGGGTGCCGTCGCTTCGGCCAGGATCTGGCGATACGCCCGCCGGGCATGCTCGTAAGCGGCCTCGGCGGCGGCTTGCTCGGCTGGGCGGATCTGCTTTGACTTGGCCTTCCAGCAGACATCGACCGAGTCGAGGCACCACTGGGCGCTCTTCTTGCTGGCCCGAATCGGCTTGCCGTCGACTTCCACGAACACCGGATTGGTATGCGCGCTGGGAAAGATCCGCAGGGCGACCCAGCTCGATTGCTTCGGCGTGAAGTTGAACTTCAGCGGCTGGATGCTGCCGTCGGCCTTGAGCTTTTGCGTGGCCACCGACTGGCCGTTGACGATCAGCTCGACCGGCACTTCGGCCGTCGTGCCGATCCGGGCCCGCTCGATGTGCCAGTAGGGCTTGTCGGCCAGCGGCTTGAGCCGGATGTCCTCGCGCGGCTTGTCGGCCAGCAGGGCGGCGGCATTGACCTGGACCGCCAGCGGCTGGCCGGCCTGGGCCGCCAGAACGCTCGGCCGCCCGCCGGCTCCCTTTTCTCCCACGCCCAGTTCGCCGACCGAGAAGTCGAACAGGTGCCCGAGCCCATCGGTCACGTAGCTGCGGCCGTCGCGCAGGCCGGTCACCCAGGCGTCGTACTCCAGCGGCTGGTCCTTGGGCAGCTTGACGTACGAGCGGCCCAGGCCGACGCGCTCGCCGTAGATGCAGGGAAAATCGGTCTCGCCGCTGATCCGGGCGGTGCAGCCGCAATTGAGCGTGTGATACCAGATGTTCAGCTCCCAGATGGCCGGCGTGTCGACCGCGGAGATGAAGTCGCAGGCATCGTGCATCACGTCGACGATGTATTCGTTGGCCCCGATGCCGTCGTAGGGCGGAATCTCGTCGGTCGGCAATTTGTCGCCCCCGACTTTCAGCCCCCAGCCGCTGTGCGAGAAGCCGACGACGGCGCCTTGTTTTTTGCCCCACTTCAGGACGGGCAAGTCCCAGCTGGGCCACTCCTCGATTCGGGTCGTGCCCGGGTAGTCGTCTTCGCTGAGCCGCAGCAGGCACAAATGGCCGGCGTGCGAGCTGGGAAAGCCCGACACTTCGACGTCGTAGCGCATCAGGTTCTGGGGCGTGGACAGCGGGCTGGTGTGCCCCTCGAAAAACTGCTTCTGGAAATACCAGCAGGGTCCCCAGGAGAGCACGCAGCCCACGTTCAGGTCTTCGCCCTGGATGTGCCGCAGCATGTCTGCCGGCTGGATCCCCGCGGCCGGCGATTCGTAATGGGCGCAGCCGGCCGAGTGGATGTGATGGTCGCCCGAATACCAGCCGTGGTCGGCCAGCTTGATCCAGCGCGCGAGCCGGAGCGACTCTTTGTGCCGCGGCGCGGCGGGTACCTCGATTGTCTTGGTCAACTCGTGATATTCCGGCCCCCGGCCGTAGCTGACTTCGTACGTGCCCGGCGGCAGGAAGACGTGCTCGCCGCTGGCCCGATAAACCTGGGCATGGAAGAACATATCGGGCGCCAGTCGCCGGGCCAGCGAGGGATAGACCCGGTCCTGGCTGTCCTCGATCACCAGTTCGCACACGGTGGGCTGGCCCTGTTCGTCGAGGATCTCCCATTCGACTTCGACCGCCGGCTCGCACTCGAAGAGCACGTTCAGCTCGTTGCGGAAGCCCAGGTCCTGGGTGCCTTGTCCCACGTCGAAAGTCAGCTTGGCTTCGCGCCGGCCGGCATCGCGGCTGAACAGGCTGACGAGGCGATATTCCAGCTTCAGGCCCGAGAGGTTCTTATTCAGCGGCTGGCTGTCGTGGGTTTGCAGCTCCAGCCAGCGCTCGGCCACGTCGGCGGCGCTGATCGCGGCCTTGGGCTCCGGGCTGCCCGTGCTGCGAACGTGGATCGGTGCGGCGTTCGGACTGCCGACGCGCAGAGCCGCCGTGACCGGCGCTTCGTTGACGACCTTGACCAGAAACACCCGCCAGCCTTGCTGCATCAGCTTGGGCGCCGCCGGCCCGGCGGCCACCTTGACCCGGCTTTCGGGATTGATGTCGACCACCGCCAGGCACAAGGGATCGAGCACGGCCTGGATCTGCGCCACGCCGCTGGCAGCATCGCCGGCCGCGCCAGCCCGATCGAGGGCTTGCTGCTCCTTGGCGCCGAGCGGCGCCCGAGCAAATCGAGCGCTTGCGCCACGCGCTGCACCTGGGCCGCCAGCGGCTGCAGCTCGACACCGGTGACCGGCGCCGGCAGCTTGTCTTCGGCCGCGAGCGTCGCCGACAGCGCGAGGGAAATGCCGCACAGAAGGACGCGGAGGATTTTGTTGTATCGCATGATGCGGGTCCGAAGCGGTCGTTGGGCAGCGGAAACAGGCGTGCCAGGTGCCGCGGGTCGATGCGCCCGGATTATCGTCGCGCCGGCGGCCGGTGGCAACCGGCGCGGTCCCGCCGCTCCTTCAGAGCGGCGATGGGTGTTCGCGATCCTTTCGACCCAGGGCCTGCGCTGCGCTTCGACCCTGGGCTGGGCTCCTGCGGCCCTTCAGGCCGCCGCTTTGCATACGTCATTCTGCCTTCTGCCTTTTGCCTTCTGCCTTCCTTCCTCCTTCCTCCTTCCTCCTTACCGGCACCGCCACGCCGACGCGCTCGGCCAGCTTCGCCAGCTCCTGCCAGTTGCCGTCGTCCAGCGGAATGCCGGCTGCCAGTCGCTGGGCCAGCATCCGCCGTTCGGGATCGCCGGGCAGCTGGATCGGTTCGGCCGGATCGATCCGCGGGCAGCCACGGACGAACTCGATCAGCCCGGCCACCTCGCCGGCAAAATGCTCCGGGCCGCCGACCGCCGCCGGATCGATCACCAGCATGAACACGCAGTTGCCGTTGGGGTTGATGGGCTTTTCACGAATGCACACTCCGCCCGAAACGGCCCCGGCCAGAATCTCGACCATCAGCGCCAGACCGAAACCCTTATAGGCCTGGTTGCCGCCCATCGGCAGGATCGTGCCCGGCGGATCGGCGTAGAGGTCATTCGGATCGCGCGTGGGCTTGCCGGCGCTGTCGAGCAGCCAGCCCTCGGGGCAAAGCTGGCCGGCGATTTTTTTCACCCGCACTTTGCCCTCCGCGGTGGCGCTGGTGCCGAAGTCGAGCACCAACGGCCCGCCCGGCGCCGGGCAGCCAAAGGCCAGCGGATTGGTGCCCAGCCGCGGAGCCTTGCCGCCGGGCGGAGCCACGCGCCGGGCATGGCCGTGCGTGTTGACCATCACCAGCGACACCCGGCCGGCCTCGGCGGCCAGCTCGCAGTATTCCCCCAGCCGGCCGATGTGCCCCGAGTGAATCAGCGTGCCCAGCACGATCGGGCTGGACTGCGACAGCGCGATCAGCCGGCGGGTCAGCCGCTGGGCCTGCGTCTGGCCGAAGCCCCAATGCCCGTCGGCAGCCAGCAGGCTGGCGGACTCGCTGAGGGCGGTGAGCGGAGCGCCGGGCACGACGTCTCCCTTTTTCACCGCGTCGAGATAAAACGGGATCCGCATCACGCCGTGCGAGTCATGGCCGCGCAGGTTGGCGTCGACCAGGCTATCGGCGACCAGGCGCGCCTCGTCCGGCGCCGCGCCGCTGGTTTCCAGCAGCCTGGCGGCAAACGTGCGTAGCGAGTCGGCGGAGAAGTGGGGCATGCGTCGGCTCCGGTGGGGAAAGCAGTCGGCGGGAAAGGGATCCACAGATTTCGCAGATTACACAGAGAAGGATTTTAGGCCGAAGGGGCGGTCAGGGATCGGGCGAGTTGTTGTCCGTAGTTCTTTCAGCTTCCGATCGGTGAAATCTGCGCAATCTGTGGATGATTTCTCTTCGAGTTTCTGTTCGTCGGTCGGCGAGAATCAGTTTCACGATCTGACGTGTTGCTGCGGCAATTCGTTGATGGTCCACAGATTTCGCAGATGACACAGATGGGGATTGGAGGAAATGAAAATTGATCACCGCCGTTTGATTCTGCGAGACTCGTTTTCTCCCTCCCTTGCTCCGATCTGTGAAATCTGCGCAATCTGTGGATGATTTCTCTTCGAGTTTCGGTTCGTCGGTCGGCGAGAATCAGTTTCTTCGAGGTCTTGCTGCAGCAATTCGTTGATGGTCCACAGATTTCGCAGATTACACAGAGAAGGATTTTAGAGAACAGAATCTGTCAGGGATCGGGCGAGTTGTTGTCCGTAGTTCTTTCAGCTTCCGATCGGTGAAATCTGCGCAATCTGTGGATGATTTCTCTTCGAGTTTGGGTTCGTCGGCCAGGAGGGATCAGTTTCCCGGCCCGACGCCTTGCCGCAGGGCCTCGTACAGTACGATGGCCACCGCGTTCGACAGATTCAAGCTGCGGACCTCGTCGCGAATCGGAATCCGCAACAGCTGCGCCCGGTGCTGGTCGCGGAGCGACTCGGGCAAGCCCTGCGATTCGCTGCCGAACACGATCACGTCGCCGCGCTGGTATTCGACCTCGGCGTAGCTCCGCTCGGCCGACTTGCTGAACAGCCAGAACCGCCGGCCGGCCAGCCGGGCGACGAGCGCGGCCCAATCGTCGACGGCTTCCCATTCCAAGTGGGGCCAGTAGTCGAGCCCGCTGCGGCGGAGGTAGTAATCGTCCATTCGGAAGCCCAGCGGCCGGACCAGCCACAGCTTGGCCCCGACCGCCACGCACGTCCGGCCCACCGACCCCGTATTGTGCGGAATCTCGGGCTGGACCAGCACCACGTGCAGGGCCGGATCGTACTTGGCAGGCTGGTTTGCGGCAGGCTCGGACAAGCGGTGGGCTTTCTGGCAGGCGGTTATTTCGACGCGGCCGATTCCGGCGCGGGCTGAAAAACCGGGTCGAATAGGAGCAGCAGGTAGAGGCAACCGTACTGATCGATGGTGCCTGTCCGCGCATGCCCGCGAACGAATTGCTTCCGCAGATCGTCGGCTCGGGCGCGTGCCCACGCCAGCGCGTCAGCGTCCGCGGGGTCCAATCGTGCGAGTTCTCTTCGCGCTTTGATCGAGCGACGGAGTGAGCTCGCGTAATCTGCGGGGGAGTCGAAGCCGGCTTCAAAACCAATTTGGACGTTCCTAAATGACCGACTGCTGACCTCGACCTCGCGGCGTGCCGCAAGCAATGCTGCGTCGTCGTCCGATTCGAGTCGTGCCAATGCTGCGTCCGCCGCAGCAATGCAGGTTTGGAGCAAGTAATAGTTGTCGGCCTGGCGGCTTTCCTCGTCGGTCTCGAGCGGTGCCTCGACGGCGCGTTGTCGCGTGGCGGCCGCGGCGGAAAACTCGCGCCACGCCGTTCGGCGGGCATCGTCGTCATCCGTCAAATCGGCCGCGGCCAGACGGCTGTCCCGCAATCGTTCCCAGCTGCGGACCAGCTTGTAAAGTGGGCTGTCCTTTCCGTCGGTCATAGCCTCAGCCGCCTCGCAAAGGCGTTGAGCGAGCATCGTCGCCGCGTGCCAGCGACGCTCGCCCGGGGAAAGAGGTGAGTCGGACTTTGGCTGATCCTGGCAGCTAACCAGTTCGAAGTCGAGCAGCAGTTCTGCGTATTCGGCGTCCGCGCTCAAATCGCCTTGCGGGTTGAGTTGGGCCCGCGTCGTCAGCATCTCAAGGCCCGCGACCCGAATTGCGTCCGCCTGGGACAGCTTCTCCGGACGATTCGAGAGTTGGGACCACAACACGCGCAGCTGCTGCGCATCGCCAAGCCACTCGACCTGATCTTCGACGGAATAACCGCATGGCGCGTCGGTAGCCGCATCTTCCAATTCCTGTGCCAGCGTCGGCATCACCGATGCCAGCTCATCACGGCTCGGAGTGGGCTGTCGACCGATTATCGTCCAGTTGACATATGCGGCATCGTTCGCGGGCACCAGCTCAAGTCGCAGTCTCGAAAACACGTCGAACTGCGCATCCTGTTGACTCTTCAAGGCCACGAATTGCGCGTCGGTCAGCGGCTTGCTGATCCTCGGGGGAATGATCTCCGCTTCCGGGAATGCACGCTGCACGCGGGCGACCGATTCGCCTGGAACGTGGGACGGTAGATAAACCTCGGAAACAGGGGCACCCAGGAAAAGGCTGCGATACCAACGTCGAACACCGGCTACTGGCCCGAAGGCGTCGTCAAGCACCATCGCCTCGGCGGGCGCCGTGACCTCCGCTTCGCGAAACTGAAGCCAACTCAGAATTGCCGCCCGCTCACGAACGATGTGCATCCGCCAGCCCAGGAAGGCGGCCAGGACGGTCACGACCAGAAAAAACGTCCGCAGGCTGTAGCGAAACCAGCGGCGGCGGGGCAGGGGGCGCTTCATCCAGGGCATTATAACGGCCGAGCAGGCCCGCGCGAGGCGACAGCCCGGCGGCCGTTAGCGGGACGAGTTCTCGGCCATCCGGCAGCGGACCAGGATGTAGTGACAGGCCACGTAGTGCAGCTTGCCAAAATCGTAGCCTGATGATGATAAGAGGCGGAAAGCGTTCAGTCGGGCCGTCAGGGCGTACAGCGTGTCGGCCTGGCGCTGTTGCCAGTTGCGAATCTCGGCTGTTCCCTGTCCCAGCTCGGCTAGCCGCCTCTCGGCGGCCGCACGGCGGTTGATGGCAGCGACGTAAAGATCGACAGTCACCACTTCGGCATCGAACGCGGCTTGGGTGGCCTCCAGCAATTCTTGGCCCGCGGCGGCGCACGCGGCGGCCGCCGCCGCCAGGGAGACTTTATCCCCGTCGCACCTGGCCAGTTCCGCCTGAGCCTGGAGCGAGCAGAATTTCAGCAGCAGATATTTCTCGGCTTCGCCTCCGCGCTCGCCGTTCTCATAGAGCCGCTCGACGACCGCCAATCGCTGGCCGACGGAGTCGGCGTACTCCTGCCAGGCGGCGCGGTTGGCAGCGGGATCGCTGGTGAACTGGGCCCAGGCCACGCGCGCCGCGCGGCGACGCTCCCAGGCAGTAACCAGCGCGTCGGGCGTAACGACCTCTTCAGCCAGCGCTGACGTTGCGGCATCGCACATCTGGCCGGCGGCCTGGATTGCCTCGGCGAATTGCTCGCGGGCAAGCTCGCGGTCCGACGCTTCGGCTGCCTCGGCCTGAAAGCGGGCTATTTCGTATTCGAGCAACCTATCCGAGAATAACTGCGCCGACGGAGTGCGCCGGGGAGGAGCTTTGGCGATCGCCTGCAGGCCCTTGAGATCGACGACGAACTGCGCGTCCGTGGTCGAAGCGGCGCCGGTCAGTTTGTCGAGCCGCGCGAGATGCTCGCGCACTTGGGCGGCCGCGCGGTGGCACTCGATGGCGAATTCGACCGTGATCGTTTCCGCTTCGAGCGACACTTTTGCGCTCGCGCTTAAGCGATCGGCCGCGGGCGGCGCCAGATTGGACAAGTCGACATTTGTCGGTTGGGACTGGCTCTCGAATATTCGGCGAAACGCGGTTTCGTACGCCCGCTCCTGGGCAGCGCGCGCTTTGATGGCAGCGTACTCCCGATCGTCGATCGGGCGTCCGTGAAAATCCTGATTGACGATCGATTCGGAAAATGCGCGCCGGACGCGATCTTCTGCCTCCTCGGAAACGTCTTCGCGCAAATCAATCAGCAGAACCGGCTCATCCCCCAACAGCCGGCGATACCAAGGAATTTCGCCATGGTGCGGGATGCCCGGGTCGCCCGCTTTCTGTCCCGCCTGATCAGCCAAAGTGACCACGTAAGCGTCGCGAAATTTCAGCCACTGGCGAAGCCGGGTGCGCTCGTGCACCACGTGCATTTGCCAGCCCAGCACGCTGCCGCCGACGAGCACCAGAAGCAAGAAACTCCGCAGGCTGAAGCGGAACCAGCGGCGGCGGGGTTGGGCGGCGGTCATGCGAAAGATTATAGCGGAATGGTTGCGACGGTCTGCGTGGGACGGACCCTCACCCGGCCTCTCCCGGGAAGGGAGAGGAGTCGGAGAAATCCCTCTCCCTTTCAGGCAGAGGGTAGGGTGAGGGTTTCCTTGTGGTACGTTGACAAGCGATCGGCGGCTGCGGTATCAACCAGTAGGCCCCGTACCACCGCACGCCTTTAACGAGTTCGATCCACCGTGATGTTCGACAGTGATTGTTACCGATCCCTCCCGGCGAGGCGCGCATGAGGCTGGCACTCTTGGGCGCCGATGCTGACACGCCGGGCCTCGTCGCCGCCCTCGCCCGGCGGCCGCAGGACCAGCTGGTCGCGGTTTGCGAGTGCCAGGCGAGTCCGCTGGCTGCCGCGCTGGCCCGGCGCGGGCAAAAAACCCTCCAGATCGAGAACTGGGAAGAACTGCTCGATCGCGATTTTGTCGACGCGGTGATCGTGGCCTACAGCGCGGACGAGGACCGCCGGGCGGACCAGCTGCGCAAGTTCGCCCAGGCCTCGATGCCGGTGCTGGCCGCGCATCCGCTGTTTGCGGCGATGATCGTGTATTACGAGCTGGACATGATCTGCCGCGACACGCAGGCGGTCTTCTTGCCCTGCCTGGCCCAGCGGCAGCATCCCGCCATCGTCGAGCTGGCCCGGCTGTGTCAGCCGGCGGCGGGCGGCCCGTTGGGCGCGGTCGAGCAACTGATCTGCGAGCGGCACCTGGCCGATCGAGGCAAGGCGGCCGTGCGGCGGCAGTTCGCCCGCGATGTCGACTTGTTGCGGGCGATCGGTGGCGACATGACCCGGATTCACGCCATGGGCCCGACGCTCGACAGTGCTTCGAATGCAAACCTGACGGTGCAGATGTCGGGCGCAACGAGCCTGCTGGTCCGCTGGTCGGTGGCTCCCCCCGACGAGCAAGTCGGAGGCCGGCTGACGCTCGTCGGCTCGGCCGGCCGGGCGGTGGTGACCATACCGTCCGAGCCGAGCGCCGCAGGCGCATCTGGAACTGCCGGCGCGCCGATCAAGCCCTGGGGATTCGAGCTGTCGGTGGCCGGCAACCGGCTCGAGCGGCCGCTGGGCGCCGACTGGGATCCGGCGGCGGCGGCGCTCGATGCGCTGGCCGAGGCCACGGGCGGGGCGGCGGTGAAGCCCGACTGGGTCGACGCGGCCCGCAGCGCGGAGCTGGCCGAGTCGATCGATCGGAGCCTGAAGCGCGGCCGAACGGTCGAGCTCTACAACGAGGAATACAGCGAGGCCAGCACGTTCAAGGGTCTGATGGCGGCGATCGGCTGCTGCCTGTTGGTGGTCGGGCTGTTCGTGGTGGTGGTGGTGGGCGTGCTCGAAGACTTCCTGCGCCGTCACGTGCCGCTCGTGCCCAAGTGGCCTTACGTGCTGCTGGGGGTCCTGGGGCTGTTTCTGGCCCTGCAACTTTTGCTGCTGGCGCTCGTGCGCCGGCCGGCCCTGGGCAAGCGCGCTGCCGCCGGCCCGGCCGACCCCGGCGACGATCCGTCCGATTAGGCGGGCTTTGCCGATTATTCCTGCGGCTCCGCCCGGTTGCCGGCCGATCAAACGACTAGGACCGGTTTCAAAACCTGCTCGGAGAGCGGGACAGTCCCATTTTGCTCCGAGGCCTGCGCAAGAATTGGGACAGTCCCCGCAGGCATGGAAACCGCAGCTAGAGGGCCATGGCCCTGCGCCGGCATTCTGCATGCTGGCATGCGGCAGGACTTGGGCCGGTTGGTCTCGCGGGCCAACACTCAGGGTCGCACGAAGCGGTCGTCGGGGGGTGACCATGCGGCGTCGGGGGGAGAGCTTGCGCCGGCTGGCGCTTGCGGCGCTTGTCGCGGCAAGCGGCGCGGGCTGCTGCACGTGCGACGAGAACGGCCTGGTGTTTCACGGCGCCTGGACGCTGGCGATCCGTCGCACGCCGTGCCCCGAGGGGTGCGCAAGCGGCGGTTGCGGTGCGTGCGGCGGCTGTTGCAATTCGCCGGCTGCCGGCGGAGTCGCCGGTTCCTCGGTTTGCGAAGGCCAGGCGTGCCGAGGCCGGCGAGGCGGCCGACAGCCCGCTGCCGAAGGACCGCCCATGGCGGGGCCGGGGCATTTCCATCCGGTGCCGGTACGGCCCGTGTTCGGGCCGCAGCCGGATGCCGTGGCTCTGCCGGTTTCCGCGCCCGGCGAGATGGCGCCGCTGCCACCGGATGCCGGACCCAGTCTGGAAGAAGTGCCCACCGGGCCTTCCGCCCGATCCGGCGGAGCCGGCAAGCCACCGCGCAGGCTGCCGGTGCAGCCGACCAGTGCGACCCTCGGTTGCCCAGCCTGCCAATAGCAGAGCCTGCGGACATCGGGCGCCAGGGCCGCTTCGATCGGCCGGGTCGAGCGATTCTTCTGAGCCCTTCAGCTTCCGGACCCTTCAGCGTGCCGAGGCGTTCGCATCCGCGCCGGCGCCGGTTGGTTTCCGGGCAGCCTGGCAGCCGGGTGTCCGGCTTTTCGCGGAGTGAATCAGAGATTGTTCCGCTGGGGCAAGATGTTCCGGCGGCGGCCTGACAACCTGGGGCGGGTGTGCCGGCGCGGTGGGTGCTGTTGAAGCGATTTTGACGAGGGGCCGATCTAGCTTTCGTGCCGCTAACGGCTGCGTACGTCGCACGACCGCGAAACCGTGCCCAGTCTAGCTAGCGGACCCCTCGCTGCGATCCAACCGCACATCCTGCTCGGCCCACCATGCGCTCTCGCCTGTTTTCGCTTCTTGCGCCCGCGTGCTGTGGAATTGCGATTCTCTCGGGTTTCTTGACGCTCACGCTCGGCGCCGGACGGATGGCCGGCAGCGAGTTGCGACGAACCGCCACGGTTCGCGCCGTCGAGCAAGCCCGGCCTTCGATCGTCAATATCCACGGCCAGAAGACACTTGCCCCCAGCGACGACAACGCCCGCCGCGGCGACGCGCCGCAGCACGTCAACGGCATGGGCACGGGAATCGTGATCGACGAGCGGGGCTACATCATCACGAATCACCACGTGGTCGAAGGCGTGAAGAAAATCCAGGTCACGCTGGCCAGCGGGCAATCGCTGACCGCGACGCTCGTCTCGCACGATCCGCGGACCGATCTGGCCGTGATCAAAGTCAGCGCCAAGGAGCCGCTTCCCTGCCTGACCGTGGGGACCTCGAGCGACCTGATGACCGGCGAGCCGGTGATCGCCGTGGGCAATGCCTTCGGCTATGAGCACACCGTGACCCGGGGGATCGTCAGCGCCTTGCACCGCACCGTGCAGGTGAGCGACGCCCAGCAATATCGCGACCTGATCCAAGTCGACGCGAGCATCAACCCGGGCAATTCCGGCGGTCCGCTCTTGAACATCGACGGCGAACTGATCGGCATCAACGTGGCGGTGCGGGCCGGGGCCCAGGGCATCGGCTTTGCGATTCCGATCGACATGGCCATGTCCGTGGCCGCCAACCTGATGAGCGCCGAGCGGATCGAAAGCACCTATCACGGCGTCCACCCGGCGCGGCAGGAAGCTCTGCCGAACGAGTTCGTCGTGGGCGAGATCGACGATGACAGCCCGGCCTCCAAGGGCGGACTGCAGCCCGGCGACGTGGTGACCAAGGTCGGCAGCCTGCCGGTGTGCCGGGCGCTGGATTTCGAGCGGGCCATGCTCGACCACAAGGCGGGCGACGAGTTGGCCGTCGTCGTGCACCGGAATCATCAGCCGGTGTCGCTGAACCTGGTTTTGGGCGCCAAGCGCCGCACGACCCCGATCGACCAGGTTTGGGACGTGCTGGGCCTGAAGCTGGAACCGGTGCCCGCGGCGCGGTTCCGCCAGATGCAATCGCGCTATCAAGGCGGACTGAACGTGCAGGCCGTGCGGCCCGACAGCCCGGCGGCGCGGCAGGGAATTCGCCGTGGCGACGTCCTGGTGGGCATGCACATCTGGGAAACCGTATCGCTGGAAAACGTGGCCTACGTGCTCAATCGGTCCGACTTCGCCGAGCTGGAGCCGCTGAAGTTCTACATCCTGCGCAACAATGAGCCGCTGTTCGGCCACCTGAACGTGACGATGCGCAAGTAAGCCTTGCCCGTCGACGCCGCACCTCCGGGCGCCGCTTCGCTCGCCCGACGTTCGATCCATAATGACCAACCGGCGCGGCCCCCTGGGGGTCGTGGACACCATCATGCCACGCACCGGCTTTTCGCACATTCCGGCTTCGACATGGAATCGCAGTTCATCGCCTGGCTCGGCACACGCTTACGCGAACATCGAGCGCTGCGGCTGGGGCCCGGAGACGACGCCGCAGTGGTACGGCTGGGAGACGGATGCGAAACCGTCGTCACCACCGATCTGCTCACCGACGGCGTTGATTTCGATCTCGCCGCCGCAGCGCCGCGCCGCGTAGGGCGCGAAGCGCTGGCCGTGAACCTGAGCGACCTGGCCGCGATGGCGGCCCGGCCGGTGGCGGCGGTGATCGCGCTGGCCTTGCCCCGCAGCGGCGGCTTGCAGCTGGCCCAGGAGCTGTACGAAGGCCTGTTGCCGCTGGCCGACGAATTCGACGTGGCGATTGCCGGCGGCGACACCAACAGCTGGGATGCCCCGCTGGCGATCGCGATCACGCTGTTTGGCGCTGCCGGCCCCAAAGGCCCGCTCACGCGGAGCGGGGCCCGGCCCGGCGACCGGATTCTCGTGACCGGGGCGCTGGGGGGCAGCATTCTGGGGCGGCACTTCGATTTCGCGCCCCGCGTACGCGAAGCACAGCTCCTGTCCGAGCGCTACGACCTGCATGCCGGCATCGATGTAAGCGACGGCCTGTCGCTCGACCTCAGCCGGCTGGCCGCCGCCAGCGGCTGCGGCGCACTGCTCGACTTGGACCGGATTCCGATCGCCCCGGCGGCCCACGAACTGGCCGCGCGAGAACTGGCAGCTGGCGCGCAGACCGCGCAGCATCCGGGCGCACTGCCGGCAAAGCCGCTTTCGCCGCTGGACCACGCCCTGGGCGACGGCGAAGACTTCGAGCTGATCCTGGCGATGCCGCCGGCCGAGGCCGATCGTCTGCTGGCCGATCAACCCCTGGCGGTGCCGCTCACGGCGATCGGCCAGTTTGTCGAGGGCGCCGGGCTCTGGCGCCAGCTGGCCGATGGCGGCCGGCGCGAGCTGGCGCCGCGCGGCTGGCAGCACGCCCTCAACTGAGTCGCTATGGCTGTCGGGCGCCCAGAAACTGCTTGAAATCTGGCCACCAGTTTCAGTAATCTCTCGCCGACTCGGCAGTGCCCCGGAATACGATCGCACGCCGCCCGGTCGCATTTCACGCGGTTGCTTTCGTGTCGGCCCTGGACGTATTCGCTCGTGATCGGAGGGAGTCGGTCAATGTCGTTCGAGAGCAGTGGCGGCGATCCGGATGACCGTTGGGTTTCGCTCAAGACCTGGATTTTGATCCAGTCACTACGTGAGACGTCGCATCCGTACCCGTGGACCGAACCTTTGAACGAGCGCAGGCGCGGCGACGAGGATTGGTTGCCGGCAGATGTCGAGGCGCTGGTTGAAGCCATCACCGGCCGCACGGTGCCCAGGTCGATTCCGCCCGGGAGCGGGACCGTTTCCCCGCACGTCCGCCGGTCGCTTCACGCCATTGCCAGGCTCCGGGAAGCGAATTGGGATCCTGCCAAGCACCCACGCGGCGCCTTCCCGCAGAACCGGGGTTATTTCTCGCCGACCCGCGGTGCAATGGCGGCACGATCTTCATGGAGGGGGTTGAACGACACCTACCGCCCCAGGGTTCTGCTGACCGGGCTGCGGCGTCCCAAGCCCCCGGCAAGCCCGCAAAGCGTGGCTCATTCCCCCCCGCCCCAGGCGGCCGCCACGGTCTCAGCGGCGGGTGCGAGTAGGGGGCCCGCGAATCCCAGCTTCAATGCCGACGGGGTCGAGATTGCCGGCGACGGGCCCAACACGACCGAGTCGTTCCGGCAAAAGGTGCAGCATGCGCTTGAATTGCTCGATCCGGACGTTGCCCGCTGGTGGCGGGCAGCGAGCGTGGGCGGGCAGATTCGTTCGCGTGATGCGGGGCGATTCGGCTGGAAGCAACGCAGCCGGATCGAGCAGGGCGCGCCGATTGTCGAGGTGGACAAGAACTACACCGCGGGCCAGACCGCCGAAGCGATCATCGGCGAAGTCGGCGGTGGGTTATTCGCGGACTCGCTGGGCGCGTATTACCGCAAGTACAAAGTCAGTCGAACCGGCGGTCCTGAAGGGCTGCAGAAATGGCGCCAGGAAGCGGCGGGGGAAGCGGCCCAACAGGCCAGCGTCCTGGCTGAGCTGTATTTCAAGTCGCTGGCGAGTCTCACGCCGGCCGGCGATCTGGTGGTGGCGGCGGACGATCTGGCCGAAAACGGGCCCCAGTGGAGTCAATTGGCTCCGCTCGTGCCGTGGCTCGGCACTCTGGCGGTCGGCGCCGTAATTTTCAGGCTGGGCAAGCGGACCGCCAAGGTTAGGACCTTGGTAGCCCGCAAGCTCGGCAAGCTGAAGGAAGCGGTAAGAAAGCGTATCCTGTTGTTAGCGTCCAAAGCGAAGAACGACGCCGACGCAGCGGCGATCATCAAACGCGAAGTGGAGCTCGCCGTCGGGACCGGGCAGATCCATCACCCGATTTCGAAAGTCGTTCACGACGCGCTGGAGAAGCACAAGAACCTGCGCGGCAAGTACGAGTACCGCGATCCGAGATTCGAAGCGATGGCAAAGGACCTGGAATCCCATGTCGGCAGGCAAGACTGGCACATCAAAACTGATAAGAAGATTGCAAACTGGCTCGACGAGTTTCCCAACGCTAATGAGGCCGATTTCGAGAAGATGTTGAAGGACGTGTACTCGAGCGACGAAATGAAGAAACGGTTTCCGCACGGCTACTGACAATGGACCGCGGTGTATGAAGTTTTATATCTTGTACAAGTATTCGAGCGGCGATGCCGAGACAGCCTTCTCAACGCCGCCGGGCTGGAATGTCGGCGACGCGGAGAGCTGCCCTCGGTGCCGCGCCACCGTGAGTGCACTCGCTTGGCTATCTCCGTTGCGGGCGGTGCTTCAGCCATCCGGCAGCAGGTTCGGGGACTTCGCCTTCGCGGGAGGCACCCGCGATTTCCTGGTATCGCAGAAATTCCGCGACGTCTATCGCGAATTCGGTCTGGCGGGCCTGCATGGGTTTGATCCCGCGGAAGTCGTGGGCATCGAATCCCGGCGGAAAAAGCTTCCGAAGCCCCCCGACTATTTCCGAGTATACGCGGGGTTCAATGGCACGATGCTGGATTTCGGGGCCTCTGGCTTTGAATGGTTCGAACAACCTACGTGCCCGGTTTGCTGGTCGGGACACATCGTTCGCTGGAAACGTGTCGTGGTCAGGATGGATACCTGGAACGGCGACGACGCGTTCATCGTGCGCGGATTGCCCGGCACGACGATCGTGAGCCAGCGGTTCAAGGATACGTGCGAGCTGAACGACATCCGCAACGCGGTCTTTCTGCCGGCCGAAACCTACGACTACGATTTCTATCCTCGCAATACCGAGCCGACGTTCAAAGCCGGAGACTGACGGTCTTCGGCCACCGCGCCGTGCCTGCGTCAGACGGACTCGTTGTCGGGCCGCATAGGCGGCCCGAGACACCCGATGCCGACGAGGCACAATTCGAGAGGATGTTGAAGGACGTATACTCGACCGACGAAATGAAGAAGCGGTTCCCAGACGGCTACTGACACCCGGTTGTCTCCATGCGATTTTACTACTTGAACGACTTCCCACGCGGCGACGCGGCAACAGACTTCTCAACCCCGGCCGACTGGAACGTCGGCGACGCGGAAAGCTGTCTCCGATGCGGTGCCACGATAAGCCTGCTTAAATGGCTGCCTCCATTGCGGGCCGAGCTGGAACTTCGCGGAAGCCGGTTTGGGGATTTTGTCTTCGGCGTCGGTTGTGATTTTCTCGCATCACAAAGATTCTGCGACGTCTATCGTGATTTTGGGCTGACAGGCCTGCACGGGTTTGATCCAGTCGAAATCGTGGGCGTCAAGTCGCGGCGGAGAAAGCTTCCGAAGCCCCCTGAATACTTCCGGGTGTACGCGGATTACGACGGTACGACGCTGGATTTCGGAGACTCTGGCTTCGAATGGTTCACCCGGCCGACGTGCCCGGTGTGCTGGTCCGCACTCATCGTTCGCTGGAAACGCGTGGTCGTCAGGATGGATACCTGGAACGGCGACGACGCGTTCGTGCCGCGAGGATTCCCAGGCACAACGATGGTCACTCAACGGTTCAAGGATGCCTGCGAGCTCAACACCATCCACAACGCGGTTTTTCTGCCGGCCGAAACCTACGGCCACGATTATTACCCCTCGAATACCGAACCGACGTTCAAAGCCGGAGACTGAGGCGAATCGGCGCACACGATTCGGAATTCGGCAAGATCCTCCCCCGGCAAGGCGACACCAGGCGCGGCCGACTTGAGACGATATCCTCGATTTGCAGCCTTGCGGCTTGTTGCCTATGCTCGTAGCTTGTCTAGCCGCGCGAGGCGCTCCGACGCCCGGATCGCCGCCGACCGCGCGGGATGGGTTCTGAATTCCACGCGAAGCTCGTGAACGTGTCCGAACTGGTTTTCTCGTACGACGCCGCCGACGAAGCGGCCACCGCTCGGTTGGGCCACGCGCTGGCCCGGGTGCTGCCGGCAGGCTGCGTGATCGGGCTCGACGGCACGCTCGGGGCGGGCAAAACCCGGCTGGTGCAAGCCGTGGCCGAAGCGTGCGGCATCGATCGGCGCGACGTGATCAGCCCGACTTTCGTGCTGGTGCACGAGTATCACGGCGGGCGATCGATCTACCATGTCGACGCCTACCGGCTGCGGGACGAAGACGAATTCATGAACCTGGGCGTTCACGAACGCTTCGACCAGGACGTGCTGGTCTTCATCGAATGGGCCGAGCGCGTGGCGAATTGCCTGCCGGCCGAGCGGATCGACATTCGCATCCGCGTGACGGGCGATCAAGAGCGGCGTTTCGAAGCACGGGCCCGGGGCGACGGCCCGTGCGCCGCGGTCCGGCGGCTACAGGATGAACTTGCTTAGATCCTCGTCCTGGCTGAGGTGCTCCAGCCGGGCAGCCACGTAGGCCGCGTCGACGACGACGTGCTGGCCGGCCTGCTCGGGCGCGGTGAAGCTGAGCTCCTCGAGCAATCGCTCCATGATCGTGTACAGCCGCCGCGCGCCGATGTTCTGGTTGGTCTGGTTGACCTGGAAGGCGTAGCTGGCCAGGGCGTCGATAGCGTCGGCGGTGAACTCCAGGTCGACTTTCTCGGTGGCCAGCAGGGCCGAGTACTGCCGGGTGAGCGCGCTGTTCGGCTCGGTCAGAATCCGCACGAAGTCGGCCTTGGTCAGGTCCTGCAGCTCGACCCGGAGCGGAAAGCGGCCCTGCAGCTCGGGCATCAGGTCGTTCGGCCGGGTGCGGTGGAACGCTCCGGCGGCAATGAACAGGATGTGGTCCGTCTGGACGTAGCCGTACTTGGTTTGCACGGTCGTGCCTTCGACGATCGGCAGCAAGTCGCGCTGCACGCCCTGGCGCGAAACGTCCGGCCCGCGCGATCCCTCGCTGGCCACGACCTTGTCGATTTCGTCGAGGAAGATGATGCCCAGGTCTTCGGCCAGTTGAATCGCCCGGGCGTTGACCTTCTCGTGGTTGATCAGGGCTTCGCATTCCTGCTCGAACAGGACCTTGCGGGCGTCGGCAACGCTCATTTCGCGGCGGGTGGTGTTCTTCGGCAGGATCTTTTCGAACATGCCTTGCAGGTCGAGGTCGACCTGTTCGAGCCCCATGCCGGTGAGCATCATGGGGGCGTGCTTTTGCTCGATCGTGACTTCCACCTTCCGATCTTCCAGGTCGCCGGCCTCGAGCCGGGCCCGCAGCTTTTCCCGGGTGCGCTGGTGCCGTTCGGCCGAGTCGGCGCTGTCGGGCGTGGTGTCGTAATGCAGCGGGGCGGGGGCCAAAAGGTCGAGCAGGCGGGCGTCGGCGCGGGTCCGGGCTTCGTTTTCCACTTCTTGCCGTTCGGTCTGCTTGACCAGCGCGATGGCGTTTTCCACCAGTTCGCGGATCATGCTTTCCACGTCGCGGCCGTAGTAGCCGACTTCGGTGTACTTAGTCGCCTCGACCTTGATGAACGGGGCCCCGGTGAGCTTGGCCAGGCGGCGGGCGATTTCGGTCTTGCCGACGCCCGTCGGCCCGATCATCAGGATGTTCTTGGGGGCAATTTCGCCGCGCATGCCGGCCGGCAGCTGCTGGCGGCGCCAACGATTCCGCACGGCGACGGCCACCGCCCGCTTGGCGTCCTGCTGGGCGATGATGTGCGTGTCGAGCTCGGCGACGATCTGGCGCGGCGTCAGGTCACGCACGGCAGCTCCTCCACCACGATATTGCGGTTGGTGTAGATGTCGATGTCGGCCGCGATCTCCAGCGCGTGGCGGACGATCTCGGCGGCGCTCAAGTCCGAATGGGCCAGCAGCGCCCGGGCGGCCGCCATGGCGTAGTTGCCCCCCGAGCCGATCCCCAGCACGCCGTCGGTCGGCTGGATCACGTCGCCGTTGCCGGTGACCAGCAGCGTGTGCCGGGCGTCGACCACGGCCAGCAGGGCCTCGAGCCGCCGCAGGACGCGGTCGGTGCGCCATTCCTTGGCCAGCTCGGTGGCAGCCCGGGGAACGTTGGAGGGAAAATCCTTCAGCTTGGCCTCGAAACGCTCCAGCAAGGCGAACGCGTCGGCGCTGCTGCCGGCAAAGCCGGTGATCACCTTGCCCTCGGCCAGTCGCCGGATCTTGTTCGCGTCGGCTTTCATCACCGAATTGCCCAGCGTCACCTGGCCGTCGCCGCCAATGGCCACCGTGCCTTTGTGCCGGACGCTCAGAATCGTGGTCGATCGGGTTTTCATGCCAAGGCTTTGCCGGGACGGGTGGGAGCGGACTTCGCGTTCAATGGTATCGCACGAGCCCGGCTGCCGGCTAGGTGCCCCGGGGGACGCAGAAGCACAAACGAGAGTTTTAGGCGCAGGCTCAGCGCGCCGGTGGTGGCGAGCGATTGGGCGCGGTATTCGGCGCGTCATTCGACGTGTTATTTTTTGCGTCCTTCGACGAGTTATTTTGTCCGTCATTCGACGGCGCGATCGGTCACTTGCTCGATTCGCTCGGGCAGCGGTGCAAGCTGGTCGCCGAACGAGACCGGCAGCGGCAGGGCATCGGCCAGGCGATCGAGGTAAGCGTCGCGCGGGATTTCGACCGCGCCCAGGCTGGCGGTGTGGGCGGTCAGTTGCTGGATGTCGAACAGCCGGTAGTCTCGAACTTGCAAGTGATTCACCAGGTGGACGAGAGCCACTTTCGATGCGTCGCGCTGGTAATGGAACATCGATTCGCCGGCGAACAACCCCCCCAGGGCCACGCCGTAGACGCCGCCCGCCAATTCGCCGGCGTGCCAGACTTCGACGCTGTGGGCCTGACCCAAGCGGTGCAGTCGCGTGTAGGCGGCGATCATGTCGCGCGTCAGCCACGTATTGCCGCGGCGGTCGCCGGCGCTCGCGCAGCCGCGAATCACGCCGGCAAAATCCTGGTTGCAGGTCACCTGGAAGCGGTCGCTCTGGCAGGTCCGCCAGAGCCGCCGCGTGATCCGCAGCTGCCGAAGCTCGAAAATTGCCCGCGGATCCGGCGACCACCAGACGACGATGTTGCTGTCGTGGAAGATGGGCCAGGGAAAGATCGAATGCGCGTAGGCGTCGAGCAGGAATTCGGGCGACAGCTCGCCGCCAAACAGGACGACTCCCTCGGGCTCGGCCAATTCAGCGGGAGGGAAGAAGCGGGATTTGGCGAGTTTGCTCATGAGTCGACAGGGCGCGCCCGGCCGCGCAGGACCGCGCAGTTATTTAAGCTCCGGGCAGCCCGCTGTTATAATCGCAGCTGCCTGCAGATTAGCACGCAGCGGCCCGAGCGTCGAGCAACCGCGGCGCGCCGGGCATTCGCGGCTCGACTGCCGGCGGCGGTGACACTGACCCCGTTACGAATAAAGCGTCCTCCATAAAGGCGGCGGCTGATGCCCGACTATTCGCCCCACGATTCTGCCATGTATCCTCCGCGAGCGGAGCCGCCGCGGCCGAGCTCGCTGCCCACCCTGTTGGCCGTGGCGATCGTGCTGGCGATCGTTTGGCTGTTGCCACGGTTCGTCGAGAATATCCAGTTTGCCCTGACGCGCGGCCGCGAGCGGGCCGAGGTCGAAATTGCCCGAGAGGAACTGGCCAAGGGCGACGCCGAGCCGTTCGTGCACGCGTTCGAGGCCGTGGCTAAGAGCATCGGCCCGAGCGTGGTGCACATCGACACGATCAAGACCGTCGGGGGCCGGCAGGATGAATGGAGCCCGGTTTTCGGCGGCCCGCAGCAAACCGCCGAACAGGGTTCGGGAGTGATCGTCGATCGGGACGGCTACATCCTCACCAACAACCATGTCGTTGCCGGGGCCCAGGCCCTGACCGTCGCGCTGAGCGACGATCGCAAGGTCGACGCCGAGATCGTGGGCGTCGATCCGGCCACGGATCTGGCGGTGATCAAAATCGACGCCGACGGGCTGATTCCGGCCCCCTGGGGAGACAGCGACAAGCTGCCGGTCGGCGCTCCGGTCTGGGCGGTCGGCAACCCGTATGGGCTGGACCGCAGCGTCACGTTCGGCATCATCAGCGCCAAGAGCCGCCGCGGATTCAGCGAAAATCCGTACCAGGAATTCCTGCAAACCGACGCGGCGGTCAACCCGGGCAATAGCGGCGGCCCCCTGGTCAACGTGCAGGGCGAAGTGATCGGCATCAACACGGCTATCGTGGGCCGGGCCTACCAGGGCATCAGCTTTGCCATTCCCAGCGAAACGGCCCACCACATTTACGATCAGCTGCGGACCAATCGCCACGTGGTTCGCGGTTACCTGGGCGTGCAGCTGGCCCAGGACGGCGAGGTGACGCCCCAGCTGGCGCAGAAACTGGGCGTGACTCCCAATCACGGTGTGCTGGTCAAGCAGGTCGTGGAGGGGGGGCCTGCCGACCAGGCCGGAATTGAGCCGGGGGACGTGATCGTTCAGTGGAACGGCCAGGACGTCGATTCCGGCACGACGCTCCGGCTGCTGATCGCCCGCAGCGAGGTCGGCTCGGAGGTGGATTGCGTCGTTGTCCGCGACGGCGAGCGCGAGACCAAGAAAGTCCACGTGGCGGAATTGCCCAGCAACCTGAATCCGCGGCTGAAGGGGCGCTGAGCTTGCCGGCGGGTCGAGCTCGCCGGCGGGTCGAGCGTGCCAGTGGCAAGCGCCGCGGCTGGAGCAAATCGCCGCAAACGGTTCCCTGTACCGGCCCGTGGGGAGGGACTCTCAGCGGCTGTCTGCGGCAGAGGCGCCGGCAGCAGAATCGCCCCAGTGTGCGGCGAAAGCGGTCGTTTAGTTCCGGCGTTCCGGTTGCCGCGGGGCCGTCAACAGGTCGAGCGCCAAGAGAGCTGCAAAAGCCGTAAATCCGGCGATAACGAAGAGCATAACGTGTTGTCGATTCGAAAAAGTCTTCTGTTGTTCCGCTTCCGGCCGCCCCGCGTGCAGGCGGCCCTGTCCGTTGCCTCTAGCGATTAGTTGCCGCTTGCCGCCTCGCGGTCACATGCGTGGCCGGCGGGCCGGCCCTTACCCAGGCCTGGCGGTTCGGGGCGGCGTGCCATTGGCGCACCGGTAACCGGGGCGCGCAACTGAACCTGCCGTCGAGAACCGCCCGGTTTGCAGCCACCGCCTTGATCGCCGCAAACCGAAATCGCCCCTGGGACAAGACGCCACAGACTCCTGAAGCGAGAGGCTAGGTTCTAATGTAAGCCAAGCCCTTGCGATCGGCAAGCAAGGCATTTTCGGAATCTTTGCTCAGGTCGGGTCGCGCCGAAAAGTGATTGCTCCGGCCGCGGGCCGCACGGCATAATGGCCGGCTCACAGGCCCAGGCAACCGGTCCCTCGGAGCGGAGACGAGTCGATGAAATTCTGGTTTTTGGCCGTCCGCCCGCGGAGGGCCGGGTCCCGTCGACGCCCGCGCCCGGACTTTTGCCGGCGATTTGCCTGGCATTGGCGGCTGCCCTGGGGAGCGTCGCTCCGCCAGGTCTGCCGGCGGCGTGGGCCGCCGATCCCGCCACTCCGACCACCGCTCGAGGAAAATGCACCGTGCGCAAGAATCGTTCGGGAAAACGCCCGCTGGCAGCGAGGAAACCTTGTTTGTCTGCCGCAATGCCCAGGGCTGCGAGGTGCGGCTGACGAGCTACGGGGCCCGCATCGTGGCGGTCACGGTTCCCGACCGCGAGGGCAAGCTGGCCAACGTGACGCTGGGATTCGACACCCTGGCCGGCTATGTGGCGCACAAGTCGTTCTTCGGCTGCACCACGGGCCGCTTTGCCAACCGGATCGCCAAGGGGCGATTTGAGCTGGACGGCAAGTCGTACCAGCTGGCCCTGAACAACGGTCCCAACAGCCTGCATGGCGGCCTGGTGGGCTTCGACCGCAAACATTGGGAGGCGAAACCGTTCGAACGCGCCGATGCTAGCGGCGTGGAATTCAGCTATCGCAGCCCAGATGGCGAGGAAGGCTATCCCGGCAATCTCGACGTGGCGGTCGTGTATACCTGGACGAACGACAATTCGCTCTCGCTCGAATACCGGGCCACGACCGACGCCGCCACGATCGTCAACTTGACCAATCACGCTTATTGGAATCTGGGCGGCGTCGCGGCGGGCAAGCCGATTTACGGCCCGATCCTGGACGAAGAACTGACGCTCGTGGCGACCCGATATCTGCCGACCGACGCCACTTCCATCCCCACCGGCGAGCTCGCGCCGGTCAAAGGCACGGTGATGGATTTCACCACGCCGCACCGGATCGGCGAACGCATCGACGCGCTGAAGCAGCCGCCGTCGAACACCAAGGGCTACGACCATTGCTACGTGCTCGACGCCCAGGAGGGCAAACTGGCCCTGGCGGCCCGGGTGAGCGATCCCAAATCCGGCCGGATCATGGAAGTGCTGACGACCGAGCCGGGCATCCAGCTGTACTGCGGCAATTTCCTGGAAGGGGATGAGCCCAGCGGCGGATTCCACCAGCACGACGCCCTGTGTCTGGAGACCCAGCACTATCCGGATGCTCCGCACCGGCCCGAGTTTCCCTCGACGGTGCTCAAGCCCGGGGCCACGTTCCGTCAGCAGACGGTGCATCGCTTCTCGGCGAAATAGCCGCGCGTCGGGCGTCGACCCCGCGGCGTCCAAAGTGCCGGCTCGACGGCGCGCTTTGGCCGCCGCCCGGGCACGCATCCTGGCGGCCCCTGCCGCAGGCCGAAGCTGGTTTTTCGCTGCTGAATTCAGCCTGGCCGGATCCTCCGGCAATCTGCTGCTTTCGTCCGGTTGGCCTGCGTTTTAAAGCGGCTACAATGCTCTCCGCCCAGGCAAGGCGCGCGGGTGTTTTCTGTTTTTTGTCCTTCTGGAAGGCGGATTCCCATGAAGCAGATTTTGTATCGGTCGCGCTGGTTGTGTTTTTTCCTGCTGGGGCTGGCAGTATGGAATACCGAGCTGCGGGCCCAGGAAACCAATGCCGAAGTCGGCGACAAGCCGAAGGTCGTGGCCACCGAGGCCGAGGCCGAGACCACGCCGGCTCCGCCGCACCAGCTCGATCGCGGCGACAACGCCTGGATGTTGGCCTCGAGCGCTTTGGTGCTGTTCATGACCGCTCCCGGCCTGGCCATGTTCTATGGCGGGCTGGTGCGGAAGAAAAACGTCGTCAGCGTGCTGATGCAATGCATTTTCCTGATGGGCATGATGACGGTCGTTTGGGCGACTGTCGGCTTTACGCTGGCCTTCGGCGGCGATAAGGCCGAGGGCGCGGTGCCCGACGCCTGGATCGGCAACGCCGATTACTTGCTGATGGACGGGGTGCAAGCCGTGTGGACCGGCACGACGTCGGACATTCCGCTGCACAAGACGCTGAACGTCCCCCGCTATACCCAGATGCTGTTCCAGGGGATGTTCTTCATCATCACCCCGGCTTTGATTTGCGGCGCGTTCGCCGAACGGATGAAATTCAGCGCCATGGTCGCGTTTACGCTGCTGTGGGGCTTGATCGTGTATTGCCCGCTTTGCCATTGGGTGTGGGGCGGAGGCATCTTCCAGTACGGCACAGCGCACGCCGAGGTCTGGTGCGCCGGCGGAGCCCTGGACTTTGCCGGCGGCACGGTCGTGCACATCAGCTCGGGGGTGTCGGCCTTGATCTGCTGCCTGGTGCTGGGCAAGCGCTTGGGTTATCCCAAGGAACCGATGCCGCCGCACAACCTGACGTACACCGCGCTGGGCGCCGGAATGTTGTGGGTCGGCTGGTTCGGCTTCAACGCCGGAAGCGCCGGAGCCGCCGACGGCATCGCGGCCAGCGCGTTTGCCGCCACGCACTTTTCGGCCGCGGCGGGGGCCCTGGCCTGGGCCCTGGTCGAATGGATCGGTCACGGCAAGCCGACTCTGCTGGGCGCTTCGTCCGGCGCCGTGGCCGGCTTGGTCTGCATCACGCCGGCCGCCGGTTTCGTCCAGCCGATGCCGGCCCTGTTGATGGGGGCGATCGCCGGACTGGTCTGCAGCAAGGCCTGCTCGGTGCTCAAGCCGCGCCTGGGCTACGACGATTCGCTGGACGCGTTCGGCGTGCACGGCCTGGGCGGAACGCTCGGCGCGCTGCTCACCGGCGTGTTTGCCACCCGGGCCGTTTGGGATATCGGCAGCGGCAAACCGCTGGGACTGATCGAGGGCGGGCCCGTGATCAAGGCCCAGATCATCGCCACGGCGGCCACCTGGGTGTTTGCCGCCGTGGCCACATTCGTGCTGCTCAAGCTCCTGGACGTCACCATCGGGCTGCGCGTCCGGATCGAGCACGAAATGGAAGGCCTCGACGTCAACCAGCACGGCGAAGAGGGCTACATCTTCAATTGATCTGGCCGCCGCCAGGCAGACTGCGGCAAGAAAGCGAGCGCGTCGGCCGGGAACCAGCCGATTCCCGGCCGGCGCGGCGTTTCGAACGCCAGCGGTCCGGCCGGCGTCAGCCGAAAATGCGGTCGCGCTTGGCCTTGTTATAGGCCAGTTTCTCGGCCACGCTCATGCGGGCAAAGTCGGCCAGAGTCGGCTCGGCCGCTGCCGGCGCCGCGCTGGCCGCCGGGGAACTGCCCGCCGGGGAACTGCTCGCCGGCGCGCGGTCGGGGCAGCCTTATCCGGGCAACTGCAGGCATGCGGCTTGGCGCCGGCACAGCCGCAGGCGTGGGCCGGGCCGGCGGACGCATGTCCCGCGGCTGCAGCTCCGGCCGCTTTGGTCCCGACGGGCAAGCTGCGCGGCACGCTGACGCTGGAGCTGCCGTAGCTCATCACGGCCGACTGCAATTGCATGTCGTCTTCCAGCGAGCGCTGCGGCTTGATCTTCAAGTGCCCCAGCACGGAGTGGTACGCCTTGACCGCTTCCTCGGGCGAGATTTCGCCGTTGGCGATCCGCCGCAGAAACTCGACAAAGGCCAGCTGGCAGTCGGCGCTGTTGATCTTGCGGCCGAACAGGGCGGCCCGGGCGCCGTATTTCTGTGCTTCGCCGAGCAGCTTGAACGCGTCGTACGTGGTGCCGGCGCTGCCCCCGAGTATGCCCACGATCAGGTGCGGATCGTAAGTGACCAGCTCCTCCATCGATTTGGGGCCATGGTAGACGACCTTCAAGAAGATGGGCCGTCCGGCCGTGGCCACACCGGCCAGCGTCCGGGCGATCGAGTCGTTGACGAACTGCGGAATCTGCTCGCCCGTGAGCCCCTCGGGGTTGTTGGGGTCGAACACTTCGAAGAAATGGCGAAAGCCTTTTTGCTCGGCTTCCTCGCGAAAGGCTTTGTACTCGTCGAGCGTGACGAGGTCCTCGTCCAGCCGGTTGTTGAACGTGACGCTGTACAGGCCCAGGTTGGCGCCACGGGCCCGTTCGGCCTCGTCGCAGTCGACATGTCCGCACTGGATATGGTCGAGCAGTGCGGTGCGGAACGGCCGGGCCGACTCGCCCAGGTAGCGCCCATGGCGGACGGCAAACACGTCGCTGGCATCGTTCGCCCGGGCAGCGGGAGTGACGTGGCTGGTTTCGAACAAGCCTTCGTCGATGGTCAGGATCTGATTGTTGCTGGTCGACATGAGCATGATGTCGATCAGTCCCTGACGGGTGATCTGGCGGATCTGCTCGCGATACTCGGCCAAGGTGCGCAGCCGCACTTCGCCGGCATGCATTTCCGGTGATCGGCCCGGCGCGCCGACGCCGAACGCCATGTCGGCATCCTTGGCGTCGGCCAGGATGAACTCCTTCGATCCGGATGGATCGGCATGGATGGCGGCCAATTTGCGATCGAGCGATTTTTCCATCGATTGGTTCGGCTTGGGCGGGTTGAGGCGACGGTTCAGGGAAGGGGATAAGGGGATAAGGTCAGGGGATGCGGGGGATGAACGAGGAAAAGAACGTTGAACAATAATGGATCGAGAACATTTTTCCGATTGATCGAACTGTGATGATCACCGCTGGGCTGATTGATTTGGCGGGCCGTTATTCGGTTGCCCGCATTCCCCGTATCCCCGGCTGCATCCCCCCCATCCCCTCTGAAAAAACGTTCCTTCCGACGGAGTCCGCGATTCCCGGCGACGGCACAGCTACTTGGCGGCCTTGAGCCGGGCCAGGACGCCGTCGATCGATTGGCGCAGCACCTGGGCGCTGGTGCGCAGGGACTGGGCTTCCTTGGGCCAAAGTTCGATCTCGTGCGTCGCGTGCACGCCCTTGCGCCCCACGACCGTCGGCACGCTCAGCGCCACGTCGCGGATGCCGTACGCACCCTTTTGCACGCTGGAGACCGGCAAGATCGCCTGCCGGTCGAGGGCAATCGATTCGATGACTTCCTGGATGGCCAGGCCGACGGCGAAACCGGCGCCCCCTTTTTTGGAGATGACTTCGGCGCCCGAGCCCTTGGTGCGTTTGAACAATTCGCTGGCTTTATGGGGCGTCCAGCCGGGGAATTTTTCCAGGCTCAGCCCGGCGACCGTGGCGCTCGACCAGATCGGCACCATGCTGTCGCCGTGTTCGCCCAGGATCAGCGCTTTGACCTGGGTGGGCGGAGCCCCGAGGTCGGCGGCGATCAGGCTGCGAAAGCGAATCGTGTCGAGCTGCGTGCCCAGGCCGATGACCTGGCTGGGGGGCAGATCCAGCCGCGTTGCGGCCAAATAGGTGAGCACGTCGACCGGGTTGGACACGACCACCACGACCGCGTCGCGCTTGACCCCGGCCTTGCTCACTTCGCTGAGGATGTTGACGAACAGGTCGACGTTGCGGTTGACCAGGTCCAGCCGGCTTTCATCGGGCTTGCGCCGCAGCCCGGCCGTGATGCAAATCACGTCGCTCGAAGGAATGTGCTCGTAGCTGCCGGACGTGATCACCTGGTCGGCCGTCACGCTGGCTCCGTGGAGCAAATCGAGGGCTTGCCCGGCCACCAGGTCGGCGTTGACGTCGACCAGCGCAATCTCGCGCACGACTTTGCCGGTCTGCAGGGCAAAGCCCGTGCACGAGCCGACCAGTCCGCCGCCGCCAATGATGCTGACTTTCATGAGATGGAAAACTCGAAAGAGGATTGCGAATGGGATGGATCGAAAAGGGGGCCCGGGTCAAAACGACCGCCGTTACTTGCCCGCCAGCGCCGCCATCACCCGCTCGGTGATGGTGCGAATCAGGGCTTCCTGGTCGGCCGGCGCGGCAGATCCCGGCGCGGCGGCGCCCGCCTTGGCCTGGGGGCCCATCGGCGGCGGCGCGTCGAAGGCCTTGCGCTCGATGCCGGCGGCCTGCCAGCTGTCGCGGAACACGTCGTTCGCGCAGATGTCGCAGTTTTTCATGTCGGCATTGAGCCGCGGGTCGGCGAAGCCCCATTTGTCTTTCAGGTCGAGCAGTTCCCGGGTTTCTTTTTCATTGAAGTAGGTGACCCGGCCCAGGTCCTTGGAGAGCATCAGGATGCGGCAGTAGGCATCGAGGATTTCGGTCCACCAGTAGGCCTTCTCGACCGATTCGCCATAGCTCACCGTGCCGTGATTGGCCAGGATGATGACGTTGGCCTTTTTGACGAACGGCAGGATCGTGTCGGCGAACTTCTGGCCGCCGGGAGTCTCGTAGCGCGTGATCGGCACGTCGCCCAGGAAGACTTCGACCTCGGGGAGCACGCACTGGGGAATCGGCTCGCGGGCCACGGCAAACGCGGTGGCATGCGGCGGATGACAGTGGACCACGCTCTTGATTTCCGGACGCTCCTTCATGATCGCCAGGTGGAGCAGCACTTCGCTCGTCCGCTTGCGGCGGCCGGCCAGCTGCTTGCCCTCCATGTCGACGATGCACAGATCGTCGGGCTTCATGAAGCCCTTGCAGATCAAGGTCGGCGTGCAGAGCACTTCGTTCGGACCGAGCCGGAAGGAAATATTGCCGTCGTTGCCGGCGGCAAAGCCCTTGGCGTAGATCCGGCGACCGATGTCGCAGATTTCCTCTTTCAGCTTGTGCAGGTTCGGGAGCATGAAATCCTCGGGGTGCGATGCGCCGCGTCAGGACTGCGGCGGTTCGGTTTCCAGATGCAGTTGGATGTCGTCGAGCAGGGCGGCGTTATAGGCGTCGACCGGCTTTTGGGTGGGATAGAAGGGCTGGGCCGCTTCGCCCCCTTCGCTGATGGCGATCAGCGAGCCGTCGCCGGCGCCCAGTTCGTCGTAGACCACGATCGCTTCGCCCGCGCCCGGCGTGCGCCCGGCCAGGTCGTCAAGCGTCAGCGGCACGGCCAGCCGATAGATCGCGCCGCCCAGCGTGGGATGCCAGCGACTGAGCGTCAGATTGCCGATGATCTTGCCGATGCGCACGATTGGTTTCCTTGGTTCCCGGCGGGGCAGGGCCCCCGGGCCGGGTGATGGGTCACTCGTCTTCGATGCCGATGACGCTCCAGCGCACCGGCGTGGTATCGCTGCGGAGCAAGCTCCGCGTGCCGCGTCCGTCGCTGGAGAGCAGCACGCGCTGCCCCCGGCCGGCGCCGAGCGCGTCGACCGCAATCACCGGCTCGCCGTCGGGCGACTTGCCGTCGACGCCGTAGGGCTGGACGATCAGCAGCTTCCAGCCTTGCATCGAGGCATGCTTAACGGTGGCCCGGGTGGTGCCGACAACGAGACCGACTTGCATGGCGGTTTACTTTCCCAGAATCCGTAGATCGTCGACCAGCGTGCAGCGCCGCTCGCGCGTGAACGTGAGGGGCGTGGTCACACCCTCGCCCGTGGGGGTGGCGATCGAAAACGACAGGTAGCCCTCGCCCCCAAGTCCCACGGCCGCCGTGCACGGCCCGTTCTTGACGAACAGGGTGGTGTCGAGCTCGCGGCCCATGCGGGTCATGTTGCGCACGTTGTTCGAATGAATGATGCTGGTGTGCCGGAAGCCGTGCTCGTAGTACTTGGCCTTGGCGATCGCCTCGTCGACGTTGCGCACCCGCACGAAGGGCAGGAACGGCATCATTTGCTCGACCGGCACGAAGGGGTTGTTCTCGTCGACTTCGCCGAACACCAGCTCGGTGCCGGCCGGCACCTGTTTGCCGGCGGCCCTGGCCAGCACGGCGGCGTCCTGGCCGATGAAATCCTTGGCGGCCACGTCGTGCTTGTGCTCGCCTTCGCCCACGGTGGCGATGGCCACCTTGGTCAGGGCGTCGATCTCGCGCTGGTTCAATCGCACGGCTCCGGCCCGCTCCATGGCGGCCAAGAGCGCGTCGGCCACCTGGTCGACGACGAAGACTTCCTTCTCGGCGATGCAGAGCAGGTTGTTGTCGTAGGCGGCGCCTTGAATCATCGCCCGGGCGGCACGATCCAAGTCGGCCGTTTCGTCAACCACGACCGGCGGATTACCCGGCCCGGCCACGATGGCTCGCTTGCTCGCTTGCATGGCGGCCCGGGCGACGGCCGGTCCTCCGGTGACGCAGATCAGCTTCACACCGCGATGATTGAAGATCGCGTCGGCCGATTCGATGGTCGGCTCGGCGATGACGCAAATCAGGTTGTCGATGCCCAGGTCCTGGTAGATCGCCTGGTTGAAGCGACGGACGCCCTCGGCGGCCACGCGCTTGCCGCTGGGATGCGGGTTGACGACCAGCGTGTTGCCGCCGGCGATCATGCTGACCGCGTTGCCGGTGATGGTGGGCAGCGAGTGGGTGACCGGCGTGATCGCCCCGATCACGCCGAACGGGGCGTGTTCGATCACGGCCAGACCGTGGTCGCCGCTGAAGACTTCGCTGCGCATGAACTCGACGCCCGGCGAGCGCTCGCCCAGGGTCTTGAGTTTTTCGATCTTGTGCTGGAGCCGGCCGATCTTGGTTTCTTCCATCTCCATCGTGCCGAGCTCGACGCACTGCTCGATCGAGATGCGGCGGACGTGGTCGATGATCCGCTTCCGCTCCGCGATCGTGCGCTCGCTGAGCTGCTCGAAAGCGATCGTGGCGGCCGCGACGGCTTCGTCGACGCACGTAAACACGCCAAAGCGGCCGTTGAAACTGCGCGGGGCAACGTGGCCGTGCCGGGCCGAACCCAGATTGGCCAGCACCTGCTCGACGACCGAGCGAATCAGTTCTTCAGTGGCTTGCATATTGGGAGGGGGTAGGGGTTAGGAATTTGAGGTTAGGGACCGGGGCCAGGGGTGCTATTCAGCCCGGTTTCTGATTTCGACGTCGCTTCGATCGTTAAGCCCGGGGCGGCGGCCCCTGGGCGGCCTTCGCCGGGGCACCGCTTCACTCAGCGGCCCATCAGGGTTTCAACTCTCCACCGTCTCGCGGTTGAACACGCAGTGCTGTTCGACGTTCACGGTGTCGATAATGCCGATGATCACGGTGTCGATCGGCAGGTTCTTGGTTTCCGGGGTCAGCCGGGCGCTCGAACCCTGCGTGATCAGCACGAACTCGCCTTCGCCGGCGCCGACCGTGTCGACCGCCACGAAGGTTCGGCCGGTGCTGGCCAGCCGCGTGCGATCCTGGGCATCGAGCCGGTAGGGTTCGACCACCAGCAGTTTGCGTCCGATCATCGACTCGACTTTCTGCGTCGCGACGACCGAGCCGGTGACTTTGGCCACGAACATGGTTTCATCCTTCCAGTAATTGCTTGGTTTGCCGGGCAATGACCAGTTCCTCGTTGGTCGGAATGACCCAGATCTGCGTGCGGCTCCGTTCGCTGCTGATCCGGCCCTCGCCCCGGGTGCGGGCGTTGCGCTGGGGGTCGAGCTCGATTCCCAGTTCTGCGAGCCCCGCGCAGACCGCGGTGCGAATGTTCAATCCGTTCTCGCCGATGCCGCCGGTGAACACGATCACGTCGGCTCCGCCCAATTCGACCAGCATGCCCCCCAGGTGAGAGCGGATGCCGGCGACGAACACGTCCAGCGCCAGCCGGGCCCGGGAGTTGCCCGCGGCCGCCGCTTCTTCCAGGTCGCGGATGTCGCCGCTGACGCCGCTGAGTCCCAGCAGACCGCTTCGTTCGGCCAGGTCGGCCAGCAGTTCTTCGAACGACTTTCCGGTCCGCTCGCGCAGGACCAAAAGCGCGTAGGGATCGAAATCGCCTACACGATTGTTCTGCGCTACTCCGCTTTGCGGGCTGATGCCCATGCTGGTCAGCACGCTCTGGCCGGCCCGAATCGCACAGATCGAATTCGAGCCGCCCAAGTGGCAGGAGATGATTCGCAAATCGTCGCGGCCCAGCAGCTCGGCCGTCCGGGTGGCGATGTAGCGGTGGCTGGCTCCATGAAACCCGTACCGCCGCACGTCGTACTCTTCGGCCCACTCGTAGGGCACCGGATAGTACTTGTTGCAATCGGGAATTGTCTGGTGGAAACCGGTCTCGAAGGCCGCCACCAGCGGAATCTGCGGCAATTTCTCGCCCAACATCCGCATGGCCGCGATGTAGGGCGGGTTGTGGGCCGGCGCGACGGGGCTCATCCGCTCCATCGCCGCCAGGACTTCCGGTGTCACCCGCTGCACGCCGCTGATGTGTCCGGCATGCACCGCCTTGAACCCGATGGCCGCAACTTCTCCCGCGTCGCGCAAGCAGCCCGAGGCCGGATCGGTCAATTGGTCCAGAGTCTGCCGCACGGCGGCGGCATGGTCGGGAATCCGGGTGGTCAGCTCGCGCCGCGCGCCGCCGATTTCGACGAAACAAGGGCTCTGGTCGGCACCGATCCGTTCGACGCCGCCGCGCGCAATCTGGCGCTCGTCGGCCATGTCGAACAGCCGGTACTTGAAGCTTGTCGAACCGAGGTTCGCGACCAGGATCTTCATGGCGTGCCTGTACAATCCATTCGTTTCGCACCGCGGCGAGTCGTCACCGGCTGTTTAGGACAGATAAGCCGCGAGCAGCCCTTCGGCCGGCCGCGGAATGACGTGGCTGGCGACCAGATCGCCCACTTGCGTGGCCGCTGCGGCACCCGCTTCGACGGCCGCCCGAACGCTGCCGACGTCGCCGCGGACGACGGTCGTGACGTAGGCTCCGCCGATGGAGATGCGTTTGATGATTTCGACGTTGGCGGCTTTGGCCATGGCGTCGGTGGCTTCGACCAGCGCGATCAAGCCTTTGGTTTCAATCAGTCCGATGGCGTCCGAATTACTCATTGCTGCTCACTATTTGGTTAGGGACTGGGGTCTGAAGACTGGGGGACTAGAGGCTGGGGACTGGGGAGTCGGAAGTTCGGCTGCGGATCGACGCGGTTTTGCTCGTTAAGCCCGCGGGTGGCAACCCCTGGGCCGGCCTGCGACCGGGCTCCATCTCCTTACCCGACATTGCTGCTCAATCACGAAATCGCGGATTGGGCTTTCGCGCCGCGCTTCTCGGGCAGGACGATGTTCAGGTCGTCGTGCGGACGGGGAATGACCTGCACGGCGACCACTTCACCCAGGCGGCCGGCCGCAGCGGCGCCGGCGTCGGTCGCAGCTTTGACGGCGGCGACGTCGCCGGTGACGAACGCCGTGACCAGGCCGCTGCCGACCTTGTCCCAGCCCATGAACTGGACATTCGCGGCCTTCATCATCGCGTCGCTGGCCTCGACCAGGGCGATGAAGCCCTTGGTCTCGATCATGCCGAGCGCTTCCAAATTTTTTGCCATCGTGCGTACTCCGAGTAAGAAAAGAGAAACGTAATCGGTTGTCGAATCACTTGCCCTGCTTCAGCAGTTCCACTTTCGTCGCGTGGTCCAGGTCCACGGCGTTGCCTTCGTCGGTATCGAGGTGAACTTCGAGCTTGCTCACGTCGTCGGCCCGGACCAGCAGGTCCTCGAACACCGCGGTGCAGGTCGACTGGATCCGCAGGCTCATGCGGTCGCCATTGGCCACGCCATAGGCCCGGGCGTGGCGGACGTTCATGTGGACGTGCCGCTCGGCGCGGATCACGCCTTGCTTGAGCTCGACCACTCCCTTGGGCCCGACCAGCACGCAGCCGGGCGTGCCCTGGATCTTGCCGCTGGCCCGGACCGGCAGGTCGATGCCCAGCGAAATGCCGTCGGTGAAGGCCAGTTCGACCTGGCTGTAATCGCGAGTCGGGCCGAGGATGCGGACCGAGGGGAGCATCCGGCGGCGGGGCCCGACGACGGCCACCGTCTCTTCGGCCGCGAAGAATCCGTCCTGATAGAGCGGCTTCATGGGCGTGAGCTTCGCCCCCGCGCCGAACAGGATCTCGACGTGCTCGTCGGTCAGGTGCACGTGCCGGGCCGAAATGCTCACGACCAGCTTAGGCTCGACGGGCTTGGGCTCGACGGGCTTGGGCTCGACGGGCTTGGGCTCGACGGGCTTGGCGCCGGTTTGGGCGAGCACGATTTCGCGCACGATCCGCTCGATGGTCGCTCGATCGACGGCGGGGGCCGTAGTAGTCATGGTGCGGGTCACAGCTGGAATCGGTTTGTGGATCGCGGTCGAGTCGTTTTCAGGGTTTTCCGGCCGGTTCGGCGACGTGGAGCTGGATCCCCGCGGCGACGATTCGGCCTCGCCAGTCCTCCGTGATCGCGTGGTCCACGACCAGGTGCTGGGCGGCATCCAGGGCCGCCAGATGAGCCAAACTTTGATGGCCGAACTTCGTGCTGTCGACGACGACGATCACTTCTTCGGCGGCGTGCATCATCGCCCGTTCGGTTTCGACCAAAAGCAGGTTACTGTTGTAGAATCCGCGTTCGTTCAGGCCGGCCACGCTAAGCACGGTGCGGCGGACCCGGAGGTGCTCGAGCATCTGGTTGGCGTACGGCCCGATCGCCACGCCCGTGCGCGGATAGACGTATCCGCCCAGGAGCACCAGGTCGCTGTTCTTGTTGGCCGAGAACAAATTGGCCACCGGGAGCGAATTGGTCACGATCTGCAGCGGCCGGCCCACCAACAGCCGGGCCACTTCGTAGGTCGTGCTGCCGCCGTCGAGCAGCAGGGTGTCGCCGTCCTCAATCAGTTCCACCGCCCGCTGGGCGATCAGCTTTTTCTGGTCCCACTGCGACGGTTCGCGTTCGTCGAATTGCGGCAATCGCGGCAACGGTCCGGCATAAAACACCCCGCCGTGGGTCCGCCGCGCCGATCCGGACTCCTCCAGGTGATCCAGGTCGCGGCGGACCGTCGACTCCGAGACCTTGAGCTCCTCGGCCAGTTCGGGCAGCGAGGCGAAGCCCCGATTCCGCACCAGTTCCAACAGTTGGTGACGGCGATGCTCGACCAACAAGGTAGGAAAATCCGTGCATAGGAGTGACCGAAAAAAGTCGCTGGTGATGGTAATTATGTCGCGACATGTGGCGGAAATCAATCGCCCGGATGAGAGAATTCTTCCACGATCAACCACGCATCTTGCATCCAGGGGAATGCAGATAACTTACGGAAACTTTGCGGCCAATGTCTCAAAGCCTGTGTGCATTCAATTAAATTCTCATAATTTATGTGTGTAAACTGGTTCGGCCGCCTCTTTTGCGTTGCCGGCCGGCTTGGCCCACAATCGAGCGATGGGAAATGTCGTGCAATTGGTCCACTGCTTGGATTGCCGGCCGGAACTGCCGGCGGTCGAGGGGATCGAGCTGCGACATTTTGCCGGGCCGGCCGACATCGACGTCTGGCTGGAGATCCGCCGCCGGGCGTTCGCCCGGCAGCAAGTGGGGGTTCGCGACTGGGCCCGGGCCGATTTCGCGGCGGAGTTTCTGAGCAAGCCCTGGTGGCGGGACGAAGCCCTGTGGTTTGCCCGCCGCTTGGGCTCGGCGGATTCGGGTTCGCCGGGCGTGGTCCGCGGCGTGGGCACGGACGTGGGCACCGATGTGGGCACCAATGTGGGAACTGTCACTCTCGGTTGGCGCGGGCCGGCCCTGTCCGGCAAGCCGGTGATTCATTGGCTGGCCGTGTTGCCGCGGGAGCGGCACCGGGGGATCGGCCGCTTGCTTGTGCGGCAGGTGGAGCGGCTGGTCTGGGACGCCGGCGGCCGCGCGGTGCACCTGGAAACGCACGCCGCTTGGAGCGAAGCGGCGGCGCTGTACCAGTCGCTGGGGTACGGCCCGGCGTAAATCGCGGCCAGGCGAAACGAGTTGCCTGCGCCCCAGCTACCCGGCGTCCGAGTTCCGGACATGCACCCGGCCCCCCTCGACGCTCACCCGGCCTGCCGCGATCAGCCGCAAGGCCTCGGGATAGGCTTCGCACTCGGCCGCGAAGACCCGGGCGGCCAGCACGTCGGGCGTGTCGCCGGGCAAGACCGGCACGCTGCGCTGCAGGATGATCGGCCCATGGTCGTAGAAATTGTCGACGAAGTGGACCGTGCAGCCGCTCTCGGTGGCGCCGGCGGCCAGCACCGCTTCGTGCACCCGGTGGCCGTAAAACCCGTGGCCGCAGAAATTCGGGATCAGCGCCGGGTGGATGTTGACCACACGGTTTTCGAAATCGCCGGGGATCAGCACGTGCTTGAGGAATCCGCCCATCACGACCAGGTCAACCGCGGCCACGCGGCAGGCCTGGAACACCGCCAGGCTGAACGCGGCCTCGTCCGGGTAGGCGCGGCGCTCGATCACCGCCGTGGGGATCTGCGCCGCGGCGGCGAAGGCGAGTCCCGCGGCCTGGGGATTGCTCGAAATCACCAGGGCGATTTCCACGCCCAGCGCCTCGGTCGCAATCTTTTCGAGCAGATTGCGCAGCGTCGTGCCGCCGCCGGAAATCAGCACCGCGATGCGCAGCGCCGCCGGGGGGACCGGAGTGGTGTGCGGGGCGCTCGACTCGGACACCACCTTGATCCACAGCTGCGCCGCAGACGGGCCGATCTTGATCGTGATCGGCTCCACGCCGGGCAGGGGCTCGAAAACGAGCCGCAGGCCCAGCGTTTCAGCCTGAATGTAAGCGGCAAACTGCCGGGCCGCGGCGATCAGCTCGGCGTCGTCGCTGACCAGGCCGATCGCGATCCGATCGGTGTACTGGCAGGCCGTGTCGCGGCGGGCGTTTTGAACCGCATGGATCAGCTCCCGCGCTGCTCCTTCGGCCAATAGCTCGGGCGTTACGTCGGTCGACAGGACCACGACGGACGCAGGTCCCTGGGCCGCCGCCCAGCCGTCTTTGGCCTGCAGACGGATCTGCAGATCCTGCGAGTCGAGCGTCACCGGTCCGTCGGCCAGCGTGAGCGTGACGGCCTTGTCCCGCTCGAGCTGGGCCAGCAGGGCCGGGGCATCGGCCTTGGACAGGGCCGCTTTGAGGGCCGGCAGCCGCTTGCCGAGCTTGGGACCGAGCCGCTTCAGGTCGGGCAGCACCGTGTAGGTGATGTACAAGTCGGCCTGAGCGGCGAATTCAACGCTCTTGACGTTCAACTCCTTGGCCATCAGCTCCCGGTGCTGCTCGAGCCAGGGCTGATGCGTGCGGTCGGCCAGGATGATTTCGACCTTCGCCAGAGGCTGACGCACTTTGAGCCGGGCCGCCATCCGGGCCGACAGGCCGAGCGAAACGATCTCGCGCGCCAGCCGCATCCGGGTCGATAGCGTCTGGTCGATCGCCGCCGCCTGGGGCTCGGGAAAGTCGCACAGGTGGACGCTTTCCAGCACGCGCGGGCCAAAGGCTGCCCGGGCCAGATTCTGCCACATCGCCTCGGCCACGAACGGGACGAACGGGGCGATCAGCTTGCAGGTCGTGATCAGGCACTCGTAGAGCGTCCAATAGGCGTCGAGCTTGTCGGGGTCGTGCTTGTCGGCGCTCCAGAACCGGTCTCGGCTGCGGCGGACGTACCAATTGCTCAAGGCGTCGACAAAATCGGTGATCCGGCCGCAGGCGGTGTAGTTGTCGTAGGCGTCCATCCGTTCGATGACGCTGCCGACCAGGCCGGCCAGCTCGCTCAGGATCCAGCGGTCCAGCTCGCTGCGCTCGGCGATGGGGCGAAAGTGCCGGGCGGCGGCCAGGTCGCCAGTGCGCAGCTCCAGTGGATCACCGCCTGGCTGCGGGGGCTTGGCGCCTGGGGGAGCATCGGCCAGCAAGGCGGCCGGGTCGAAGCCGTCGATGTTCGCGTAGATGGTGAAGAAGCTGTAGACGTTCCAGAGCCGCAGCAGGAACTCGGGAATGCTGTCCTTGATCGCCTGTTCGCTGTAGCGGATCGACGACCAGGGCGGCTGGTTGGCGAAGAAGTACCAGCGCAGGGCATCGGCACCGTAGCGGTCGAAGATTTCGTTCGGCTCGCGGTAGTTCCGCTTGCTCTTCGACATCTTGCCGACTTTTTGGGAAAAGCCGGACGCGCCGCAAGCCGCCTGGGCCTCTTCCTCGCTCAGGAAGACGCGCTTGCCGTCCTTGCTTTCCCACCATTCGGCCAGCATCAGCCCCAGCACGATGCAGTTGCGAAACGGATGCGGAAACTCCGGCTGCACCGGCGCCGGGAGCGGCGGCGGCACGGCGCGGAGCACTGGAGCGGCTCCTGCCTGCCCGTCTTCTGCCTTCTGCCTTTTGCCTTCTGCCTTTTGCTCGTCCCCCGCCGCTGCCCTTCCAAACAACAACGTACTCGTCGCAAGCAGGCTATAAAACCAGCCCCGCGTTTGATCGATCGCCTCGCTGATGAAGTCGGCCGGGAACTGCTGGCGGAACTTTTCCTGATTGTGATATGGGTAGCCCCACTGGGCGAACGGCATGGCCCCCGAGTCGAACCAGCAATCGATCACGTCGGGCACGCGCCGCATCCGCTCGCCGTGCGGGCCGGTGTAGGTGATCGCGTCGATGTAGGGCTTGTGGATTTTCAGATGGTCGGACAGGCCGGGACTCGCCCGCTTTGCCGCTTCCCAGACTTCGGTCCCCGCGAGGCCGGGCTTGCTGAGCAGTTCTTCGTAACTGCCCACGGCCTCCATCACCTGTGGATCTTTTTCGGAGACCCAGATCGGCAGCGGCGTGCCCCAGTAGCGCTTGCGCGAGAGGGCCCAATCGACGTTCGATTCCAGGAAGTTGCCGAAGCGGCCGTCCTTGATGTGCTCCGGCAGCCAATTGATCTGGGCGTTGTTGGCCAGCATCTGGTCTTTGAACGCCGTGGTGCGGATGAACCAGCTCTTGCGCGGATACTGGATCAGCGGATCCTCTTCGGCCCGCCAGCAGAACGGGTATTCGTGCAGGTACTGCTCCTGGTGCACCAGCAATCCGTGGTGCCGGAGTAGGCGATTGATTTCCTTATCGCAATCCTTGACCCAGCGGCCTTGGTAGTCGGGCGCTTCGGCCGTGAACTTGCCGTCCGGGCCCACGGCGCAGATCAAAGGCGGCATGTCGCCGCCGACGAATCGCTTGCGCTCGGCGATCAGAACGTCGAAGTCGACTTCGCCGAAGGCTGGCGCCTGGTGCACCACGCCGGTGCCGCTGTCGATCGTGACGAAGTCGGCCGCGACGACGCGCCAGGCCAGGTGCTGCTCGCCGCCGGCGACGAGCTTTGCCCGCCGCTCGCCCTGGGTGCGGTAGTAATAGTCGAACGGGGGCACGTAGCGCAGGCCGACCAATTGCGCGCCGGGCATGCGCTCGAGCGTTTTCAGTTCGAGTCCGGCTTTTTCCGCCAGCGTCTCGACCAGGGCTGCAGCCAGGATCAACCGCTGGCCGGCTGCGTCTTCCACGATTGCATATTCGAGCCCGGGATGGACCGCGGCGAATTGATTGCTGGGGAGCGTCCAGGGTGTGGTGGTCCAAACGACCAGCGACGCGCCCCGCAGGGCGGCCGGAGTGGAGTCATCGTCCACGAGCGGAAAGCGGACGTAGACGCTTGGATCGGCCACTTCGCGATAGCCCTGGCCGACTTCGCCGGAGCTAAGGGCCGTGCCGCCTTGGGCCCACCACCAAACGATCTTGTGCCCCTGGTAGAGGAGCTGGCGATCGTACAGGTTTTTCAGCGCCCACCAGACGCTCTCGATGTACTGCTGGTGGAACGTGACGTAAGCCTCGTCCAGGTTGACCCAGAAACCGAGCCGCTGGGTGAGCTGTTCCCACTGGCGGGTATAGCGGAACACGCTCTCGATGCACTGGTGGATGAACGGCTCGACGCCGTAAGCTTCGATCTCTTCCTTCGAATGGATGCCCAGCTGCTTGCAGACTTCCACCTCGACCGGCAGCCCGTGGGTGTCCCAGCCGGCCTTGCGCTCGCACAAGTAGCCGCGCATGGTGCGGTAGCGCGGAAACAGATCCTTGATCGCCCGGGTCAGGCAGTGGCCCGGGTGGGGCAGGCCGTTGGCCGTGGGCGGGCCTTCATAGAACACGAAGCGGGGACTGCCGGCGCGGCGCTGGAGAGATTTCTGGTAAATCCCCTGGTCGCGCCAAAATCGGCCGACTTCGGCCTCCAGCGCGGGAAAACGGACCGATCCTTCCACCGACTCGAACATCGCTAGTGCTGGTTCTCCGCAAACGAAGTAGCGCCGGCGGACCTGGAGCCCAAAGAGATTGCTGCCCGAGGCCGACCTGCTGGCCAGGCTCGAGATGCCCGACCACCGTAAAGTCAAGAATAGAACAGCTTGCCGGCCGAAATTCAATCGGCACCGCCGCCGGCTCGAAGCACTCACACGGCGCGAGCGGCAAACGGCGCAAGCTCGATGCCGCCGCAGTCGTTGCAGCATCCCGAGGGCACGGCGTATTGCTGTTCGCAGCGCGGGCACCAGGCCCGCACGTCGGGGCCTTCGGGAGCAGGCGGCGCCAACAGTTCATCGACGTCGATGCCGGCCTTTTGCACCAGGGCCACGAGCGCCGCTTGCAATGCCCCGCGGTGCGCATCGATCGCCCGGATGGCCGCGGCCTCGGTTGTCGGATAAACCGGGCGCAGCGGTTCGGCCAGGTCGCGCAGGGCCAGACGGGCTAGCGCGCGAAACTGGTCTTCGCCGAGCAGCGCGCGGCCGGCGGCCAGCGGATGGAAGTCGGCCAGCAGCGCCACGCTGATCGCGGTCAGGCCGCGCATCGTGCCCGCCGGCGAAACCAGCATCATCAGCGTTTGCTTGAGCCGGTCGCTCGATTCTGCGGGGGCGACGGCACGGTGCAGTTTACGAAAGGCGGCAATCGCCAGCCCCCAGCCGAGCAGGTAGAGACTCAGAAATGCGAACAGGATCCTCCAAGCGGCCGGATGATCGTACATCGTCCACAGGAGCGCGGGCGCGATCAGGAAGGTGCCGACTAGCAGCACGCCGCCGAACATCGCCAGCGGCGTCGCCGCCGCGCGGAAACGTGCCAGCCGCTCGGCCGCGGCATCCGCATCGGTGTGCCGGGCAAGCAGGGCAGCGATCGCCGCGGGGCGTCCTTCGGCGGGAGCCTGCGCGATTGCATTGAGGCGTTCGGCGATCGATCGGGCTTGCTGGGGCGATCGAACCTTGAGAAACAATTCGCCCCCGGCGAGCACCTCGCGGTCCGAGGCGCTGAACACGGGCCGGTCGTCGAAGCGCACGTAGCGGCACTCCGGCAGACCGCGACCGCGCGGACTCAGCGCGCTGGCTGCATAGGAGTAGGCGCCGTCGCGATCGAGCGAGACGGGGAGCGACGTGGCCAGAAATGTCTGCGACCAGGGGTAAATCCCGGAAAGCAGGATGCCGCCGCGCTGGCTGGCAAGATACGGCGCCGCGCGGAGCAGGCGAAATCGCCTGCCGTCGGCCGAGAGGAACGCCAGGGTCCCTTCGTCCAGCCGATAGCAGCAGTCGAAGAGATAGAAGGCCGCCAGGACCAGCAGGATGATCTCGGCGTCGCTGAGGTGCGGCATCAAAGTTCGGATTTGTCCCACGGCGCGATGCGCGGCCGAATGAAGCGCGGCCGGGCGTCGGCGGAAATCACCGTGGCGGCAAAACCCGCGTGGTCGGTTCAACTGGCCGAGCGGCGGAAGCTCTTGAAAAACTTGGCAATGCCGCCGAGCAGGGCCAAGATGCCGATCACGATCGCTTTGCCCGCCTTGGCGAACACCACCGCCAGTTTGGCGAGGAGTCCGGTCTTGGCGGCGGCGACGGCCGCGCCGCCGGCCACGAGCGCGGTCAGTCCGTAGGCGGCCACTTTGTCGCCGGCCTGGAATTCGGCATAGCGGTTGCCCTGGTTGTACTCGAAGTTCGAGACGATCTGCTTGGAGGTGGGCAGCAGCTTGGGAATATCCTCGGGATCGGCGACCAGGTTGATGCTCATGACGCCCCGGCGCCCGAGCACGCGCGTGTTGTAGTTGATCACGTCGTGTCCTTCGCTCCGGGCCTGAACGGCCCAGCACAAATTGTGCGTGGCCTGGTCGTAGGCGGGGGCCTGCATCCAGCCGACGATGTCGAGCGGCGCCGACCCGTGGGCGATGCGGTACTTGTTGCCCTCGTCGTTGCCCTGGCGGATGGATTCGAGGATCGCGCCGGCGTCCAGCTTATCCTTGTCGTCGTCCTTGACGTAGCCGCTGTCGCTGAAGGTAAAGACGATGAAGAAGCCGTCCGACTCGTGGTCCGAGCCGGGGGCCGGGCTGAGCAGCCCCAGGTCGTCGTCGTTGGGCATGTTGCCGGTCAGTTCCGACCAGACGCGCGTGCCGGCCTTGTCGGTGATGTGGTATCCGGCAGGCACCTTGACCTGAGCCACGCCGCCCAGCGCCGCGGTGCAGGGTCCTTCCTGCCAGCGAATGGACTGATACTTGCGCATCAATTCCTGCTGCTGTGGATCGGCCCCGGCCTCTGCGGCATCATCCTCCGCGGCATTGTCCTGCGCCCAGAGTCGAGCGCAAGGCAGACTCGCGGCCAGCAGAGCGCAGAGCAAGGCCAGCGAAACAGGCTTGCCGATGGAACTCTTCCAGGATGCGACCACAGCAACCTCCAACCTTCGCCAACGGATAAGAGGAGAAACAGATCGAAATCGGGCCCCGCGCCGCGTCAGTCTAGCAAAGCCGCCAGGGGCAAACCAGCATTTCCCCCGGGCAGTTTTGCGGCTCCGGCGCCAGACCCAAAATAGCGCGACCAACGCTCGGGGGGATAGCTCGGCGGACGGCCAGATTGTCCAATACCAGTCGGTGCCGCCGAGCCCTGCCCGGCATCTTGACAGTCGTGCTGCCCGGGCGGCGGGCAATCCCATTCTGCTTCACCGGCCACCATGTCCGATTACACCGAATTCTCTGACGACGAACTCGACGACCACGAGTATCCCGACCCGGACGACACCGCCGCCGACGGCCAGTTCGTCCAGTGCCCCGAGTGCCGGCGGCATTTCTACGAAGACGCCGAGATGTGCCCCCACTGCGGCCACGCCATCGCCGCCGATACGGGCGTTTGGTCGGGCAAGCCCTGGTGGTGGACGGTGCTGGCGATTTTGGGCGTGGTCGGCTTGATCGGCGTGCTGATCCTGGGTCGTTAGCAGGGCGCACGTCCACGCTCGGCCGGCTGGGCTACCAGCGCAGCCGATTGGGCTGCCGGCCCCAAGAGCTGCAGGTTGGGTAAACGGCGCAATCGCTTGGGGGGCCGGTCCAGACGTGGCCAGCTCGGCCCGGAATCGACCGACGCCTTGCCTTTTGCGGCACGAACCCGACCCGGCGCTTGACGCTCTTACCCGGTGGGTTAGCATGATGGAGTTTGAGTGTCTCATGGGGGGACCGCGTCTATGCCACTGCGAGTGCAATGCGGCAAATGCGGTTCGCCATTCGGCGCGAAAGACGAATTAGCCGGGCGGACCGTCAAGTGCCCGAAGTGCGCGAGCCCGATCGCGATTCCCGTCGCCGCTGCCGCAGCGAAGCCTGCGCAGCCCAGCCGCGCCGCAGCGGGCAAGTCGCTGCCGAAGGCCAGGCCGATTGCTCCGGGCCCATCGAGCGGTCAGCCGACTTCAAAGCCTGTGCGCCAGGCCCCCGCGTCGCCTGCCCAGGGGACGAAGCGACCGGTCCAGGGAACGAGGCGGCCCGCGCAACCGGCTGATGAGTTCGGTCTGGGTGCGGCGGTCCCTTCGGGTTCCGCGTCGCTCGACGACTTGTTTGCCGCCGCCGCGCTGACCGAAGCCCCCGTCGACCTGGCGGCGATTCCGACTCCGGCGCCGCAACCCGTCGCGAGCCAGGGGGCCAAGACCACCGGCAAGACGCCCGCGGGGCGGGGCGCTCCCGCCTGGGTCTGGTACGCATCCGGCGGGTCGGCCGCAGCCGTGCTGCTGATTGCCGTCCTGGGTTACTTGATTTTCGCGTCCGGCGATGAAAAACCGCAGCTCGCGAGCACGGGCTCCGCGGGCCCCTTGCAGCCCGTCGCCGGTCAGCAATTCCCGGCCGGGACAAACCCAGCCGCGGCGCAGCCGGTCGCGCAACCAGTCCTGGGACAGTCGGCAACATCGCCGAACGCCGGGCCGCCGAGTGGCGCTCAGGCTAGCGCCGGTCCGACGAACGTTGCGGCGTCCCTGAACGGGGCTTCGGCCGATCCCAACGTGTCGCTCAGCCCGGCCCAGATCATCGAGCTGGTCGAGCAGGGGATCGTGCTGATCACGGTGCGGAATTCCACCGGGCAGGACACCGCCCTGGGAACCGGCTTCGTGATCGACTCCAGCGGACTGATCGCGACCAACTTCCATGTGATGTCCGGCGCATACCGCTTTCGTCCAGTTTCGCGACGGCGAAAAGATCGAGGTCAAGGGCTACCGGGCCGTCGATCCGGCCCGCGATCTGGCCGTGATCGAACTCGCCGGCAAGCCGCGGCAGATGCAGGTGCTCCGGCTGTACGGCGCGGGCAATCCGCCGCAGGGAGCCAGCGTGCTGGCGATCGGGCATCCCAGCGGCTTCAAGTTCACCGCCACCACGGGCATCGTCAGCGCGGTGCACCTGGGCAGCGAACTGCCCGACGCCTATCGCGTGTCGCTGAAGGCTCCGGCCGACAACGTTTGGATCCAGACCAACGCGGCGATTTCCGGCGGCAATAGCGGCGGCCCGCTGTTGAACATGCAGGGCGAGGTGCTGGGCATCAACACCTGGGTGGCCGGCGGCCAGAACCTGGGATTTGCCACGCACATCAAACATCTTTCGGCCTTGCTGGGCCAGCTCAAGCCGCAAGTCACGACGCTGGCCGAAGGCAACACTGCGGCCCAGCACGTGGAAGGCGTCGCGCTCGACCCGCGCGTGCGGCGGATTCTCGAAGAACTGCAGCGGGCCGGCGAGGATTTTGCCACGATGCTCGCAAACGCGCGGAGCGCGGAAGAACTGCAAGAGATGGCCCTGAAGCGGAATCCGATTCCGCAGTTCATCGAGCGCTTGTTTACCCTGTCCAAGGAAGCCCGCGGCACGCCGGCCGATCTGCAGGCCCTGCTGGTGATTTGCCGCATCGCGGATTCCGGCCCGCAATCGGCCGAGGCATTCAAGCAGGCCGAGCGGCGGATCGTGGACGACCATATCGACGATCCGAACCTTGCCAAGGTGATTTACCTGCTCAGCGAGGCGACGAACCCGGAGGCCGCCCGGCTGCTGGACGCGATCGAGGAGAAGAGCACCCTGCGCGCGGCTCGCGGAACAGCCTGCTTCACGCGCGCCGTTGTGATGTCGAACCGCAAGCACCAGAGCGCCCGGATCGAGCGCACCGTCGTCGCCAGCCTGCAGAAGGTGATCAAGGAATACGCCGACGTGCCGCTGCGCGGGCAGCCGCTGGGCGGGCTGGCCGAGCCGATGCTGTTCGAGTTCGAGCATCTGCGCGTGGGCAAACAAGCCCCCGAGATCGTCGGACGCGAGCTCGGCGGCAGCGAGCTCAAGCTCAGCCAGTACGAGGGCAAGGTCGTCGTGCTCGACTTCTTCGCCAACTGGTGCCCCTATTGCCGGCAGATGTACCCGCTGGAGCGCTCGATGGTCACGCGCTACGCGAACGAACCGTTCGCGATTTTGGGGATCAACTGCGACAAATCGAACCAGATTCAGCCGGTCTTCCAGCAGCAGCAGATCACCTGGCGGTGCTGGTGGGACGGCCCGCGCGGGCCGATCGTGCAGCGCTGGAATATTTCGAGTTTCCCCACGATCTTCGTGCTCGACGCGAAGGGCACGATCCGGCACCGATTCTCCGGCGATCCGGGCCCCGAGCTGGAAAAGGCCGTGCAGGAATTGCTCGACGAAGCCAAGGGGATCAAGCCGAAGCGCGAGGCCAAGGAGCCGGACGTCAAGCTGGCTAGCGCCATGGAAATGCTGCAGGCCTCGCTGGCGTCGCAGCCGCCCGAGGCCGTGGTTGCCGCCGCGCTCAAGCTGCTGGGCGACAACCTCGATCAGCCCACGAAGCCGCATTTGCTGAAGGTCGACGCCTGGCTCAAGCTGGCGCTCAAGCAATCGCCCGGCGCCGTGGGGCTGTTGATGCAGCAGGCCAAGCTCCGCGAACTGCAGGGCAAGCCCGCCGAGGCGGTGAAGAACTATCGCCAGGTGCTGAAGAACAAGGACCTGCCCGAAGTCATGCTGATGGAAGTGCGCAACAACCTGGCCTATGCCCTGGCGATCAACAAGGCCAAGCCCAAGGAGCTGGACGAAGCGCTCGGCCTGATCAACCTGGTGCTGAAGCAGACCGGCCCCGTGGCCTCGCTGCTCGACACCCGGGCGATGGTCTATTGGGCCCAAGGCAAGTATGAGCTGGCCCGGACGGACCTGACCGACGCGATCGAGCTGGACGAGAGCAACGTCGCTTATTTCCATCTGGCCCTGGTGGAATGGGATGCCGGCAACAAGACGGCTTCCGGCGAAGCGCTCGAAGAGGCCAAACAGCTGGATTTCAAGCCTGCCCATCTGCACGGCGGCGACCGCAAGCTGCACGATAAGCTGATCAAGGACCTGGCCGCCGATCCGTCGGCCTGAGCGTCTGTCGGCCTCGTAGTTTCTCGATCTGCCGGTTTCTCGGTCTGCCTGTGCTTCGAAAGGGCAGTGCCTCGGCCTCGTGGGTCCCTGGGCCGTTGCCCCGGGGCTGTAAACTTGCGGCGGCTCCGTATTCTGCGGGCGGCCGCCGAAGGTGCGTTTGCCGCGGGGCGCGGCAGCCAGTAGAATCCGGCAAATTCGCGATTGACTTTTCACCGTTGCCAGCCTGGTGGACGCGCGCACTCGTTAAGCCCCGGGAAGGCTTTCCCTGGGCCTGAGACGAACTTTTCGAGATCGCTCCCTGTGGCGGCTCGGGCGGCCGCCGGCGCGGGCATCGCACCCGCCGCGCCGTGGCGGCGACATTTCCCAGCGTCCTTTCAGTACGGTTGATGCATGCCCCGCTATAACCCGGCCCTGGTCGAGCCCAAGTGGCAGAAATACTGGGCGGCCCACTCGACCTTCGCCACGCCCCGGCTGCCCCAGGGGGAAAAGCTGTACGTGCTGGACATGTTCCCCTATCCCAGCGGGAACGGATTGCACGTCGGTCATCCCGAGGGGCAGACCGCGACCGACATCATTTGCCGCTACGCCCGCATGCGCGGCAAGTGCGTGCTGCACCCGATGGGCTGGGACGCGTTTGGATTGCCGGCCGAGCAATACGCCAAGAAGACCGGCACGCCGCCGCGGATCACGACCGAAAAAAATATCGACACGTTCCGCCGGCAGGAAAAGATGCTGGGCTTCAGCTACGACTGGGCCCGGGAGCTGGCCACAACCGATGTGGGCTACTTCCGCTGGACGCAGTGGATCTTTCTGGTGCTGTTCGACACCTGGTACGACAGCCTGGCCCAGCGCGGCCGGCCGATCAGCGAGCTGCCGATTCCGGCCGACGTCGCGGCGCGGGGGGACGAGGCGGTCCGACGCTACCAGGACCGGCACCGGCTGGCCTACCAGTCCGAAGCGCCGGTCAATTGGTGCCCGGAGCTGGGCACCGTGCTGGCCAATGAAGAAGTCATCGGCGGCCTGAGCGAGCGCGGCAGCCACCCGGTGGTGCGGATTCCATTGCGGCAATGGATGCTGCGGATCACCACCTATGCCGACCGGCTGGAGCGCGACCTGGCCGGGCTCGACTGGTCGGACAGCATCAAGGCCCTGCAGCGCAACTGGATTGGCCGCAGCACCGGCGCCGAGGTCGACTTTTTCATCGGCCGCCAGTCCGGACCCGGCGGCAAGCCGAACCCGCAAGAGTTCAAAACTTGGCGCAATGACCGGGCCGCCGCCGGATTTCCCGCCGTCGCGGGGGATGACGTGATCCGGGTCTTCACCACCCGCCCCGACACGCTCTACGGCGCCACCTACATGGTCGTGGCGCCCGAGCATCCGCTGGTCGGACGGCTCACGCAGCCGGCCCAGGCCGACGCGGTGCGGGCGTATTGCGAGCAGGCTGCCCGTAAGAGCGATCTGGACCGCACCGACCTGGCCAAAGAAAAGACCGGCGTTTTCACCGGCTCGATGGCCGCCAACCCGGTGAACAATCGGCCCGTGCCGATCTGGGTGGCCGATTACGTGCTGGCCAGCTACGGCACGGGCGCCATCATGGCCGTGCCGGCCCACGACACGCGCGACCATGAGTTTGCCCTGCAGTTTGACCTGGGCGTGGTGCCGGTGGTCGACCCGGGGCCAGCAGTCGATGCGGCCCAGCGCGAGACGGTGCTCGCCGGGCGCGACGTGTTCGCCGGACCGGGCGTGGCGATCAACTCGGGCCCGTACGATGGCCTGGCGACGGCTGACATGCAGGCCAAGATCACGGTCGATCTGGCCTCGCGCGGGCAGGGGCGCGAAGCGGTCAATTACAAGCTGCGCGATTGGCTGTTCAGCCGCCAGCATTTCTGGGGCGAGCCGTTTCCGCTGTTGCGCGAGTTGGGGCCCGACGGCCAGCCGAACGGCCTGTTGCGGATCGTGCCGCCGGAGCAGTTGCCGGTCGATCTGCCGGAGCTGGCGAATTACCAGGCCCACGGCAGCCCCGACCCGCCGCTGGAGCAAGCGCCGCAGGAGTGGCTGTACCCCACGATCGACGGCCGCCGCTACAAGCGCGAGACGAACACGATGCCCCAGTGGGCCGGCTCGTGCTGGTACTACCTGCGCTTCCTGGATCCGCACAATGCCGAGGCCTTTGTCGATCCGGCCGTTGAAAAGGCCTGGATGCCGGTCGATTTGTACATTGGCGGCGCCGAGCATGCGGTGCTGCATTTGCTCTATGCCCGATTCTGGCACAAGGTGCTCTACGACCGCGGGCACGTGAGCACGATCGAGCCGTTTCAGAAGCTCGTCAACCAGGGGATGATCCTGGGGGAAATGGAAATCACCGGCTATCAGCGGGCCGACGGCAGCTGGGTGAGCGCGGAGCTGGTGGCTACCGGCGACGACGATCAGCCCAAGATCAAAGAGACGTCGGAAGCGGTCAGCGCGGTCCGCGTGGCGGCCGACCAGACGCAGAAGCAGGGCGACTCGCTCGTGCTGATCGCGCATCCGCACATCCGCCTGGAAAGCCGGGCCCACAAGATGTCGAAAAGCCGCGGCAACGTGGTGAACCCCGACGACGTGGTCAAAGAGTACGGGGCCGACGCGCTGCGGCTATTCGAAATGTTCATGGGTCCGCTCGAAGCCGTGAAGCCCTGGAGCATGGAGGGCGTGAACGGCGTGCGCGGCTTTCTCGACCGCGTGTGGCGGATGATCGTCAACGATCGGGCCGAGACCCTCGAGCTCAACCCGGCCGTGCAAGTGGTGGCCGCCACGGCGGAGCAGGACCGGATGCTGCACCGCACGATCCAGGCGGTGACGCAAGACATCGAGCGGATGGCGTTCAATACCGGCATCGCCAAGATGATGGAGTTCACGAACTTTTTCCTCAAGTGCGAGACGCGCCCCCGCGAGGCGATGGAAAAGCTCGTCTTGCTGCTTGCGCCGTACGCTCCGCATCTGGCCGAAGAACTGTGGCAGCTGCTGGGGCACGGCCAATCGCTGGCCTACGAGCCCTGGCCCACGTTCGACGCGGCCAAGATTCGCGAGGACGCGGTCGAAGTGCCGGTCCAGATCAATGGCAAGCTGCGCAGCCGGGTCGTGGTGCCGGTGGGCATCTCGGCCGCGGAGCTGGAGCAAGTGGCGCTGGCCGACCCGCGAGTCGCCGAGCTGTTGGCCGGCAAGACAATCGTCAAGAAAGTCGTCGTGCCGGGCCGAATGGTGAATTTCGTCGTGAAATAACTCCGGCAGGAAAACCCCCCAGGCGCCCTCCCCTTTAAGCTGACAACAGGAAACCCATGCAACGCATCCTGGCACTGGTTTTGGGCGGCGGCCGCGGCACACGCCTTTATCCGCTGACCAAGTACCGCTCCAAGCCGGCCGTGCCCCTGGCCGGCAAGTATCGGTTGATCGACATTCCGCTGTCGAATTGCATCAATAGCGGGCTCAACCGCATCTACGTGCTGACGCAGTTCAACTCGGTGAGCCTGCACCGGCACATCCGGCGCACGTACACGTTCGATCAATTCAGCGGCGGTTTCGTCGAGCTGCTGGCCGCCCAGCAAACGAACGACAACGCCAACTGGTACCAGGGCACCGCCGACGCCGTGCGGCAAAACCTGCGCTACCTGGAAAGCTCCGAGTTCGACCTGGTGCTGATCCTGTCCGGCGACCAGTTGTATCGGATGAATTTCGCCCAGATGGTCGAAACGCATCGGGCCAGCGGCGCCCATGTGACGATCGCCGGCATGCCGGTCGACCGCGAAACGGCCAAGGCGATGGGCATCATGCGCCTGGACGAAGCGGGACGTGTGGTCGGCTTCCTGGAGAAACCGCAAACTCACCAGGAGATGGACATCGTCAAGATGGACCCGGCCTGGATCGATCGCCGGGGCATTCCCAGCCGCGGGCGCGACCTGCTGGCCAGCATGGGCATTTACCTGTTCGATCGGGCGTCGCTGGTCGATCTGCTTACCAAGACCGACTATCACGATTTCGGCCGCGAGATATTTCCGGCCGCCGTGCGCACGCACAAGGTGCACGTCCACTTGTTCGACGGCTATTGGGAGGACATCGGCACGATCCGCTCGTTCTACGACGCCAACCTGGCCCTGGCCGCGGCGAATCGTCCGTTCGATCTGGCCGATCAGGAAAACCCGATCTACACCCGGGCCCGGTTCCTGCCGCCTTCGCGCATCGACGGAGCCACGGTGCAGAACAGTCTGGTCAGCGACGGCTGCACGATCGAAGCCGGAGCGACGATCGAAAACAGCGTCGTCGGCCTGCGCTGTCGGATCGGCCGCAACGTCCGGATCCGCAACAGCGTGCTGATGGGGGCCGACTTCTACGACACGCCCGAAGAGGCCCAGGCCTGTGCGGCCCGGGGCGAGCCCCCCTTGGGCATCGGCGAAAACTCGGTCATCGAGGGAGCCATCATCGACAAGAACTGCCGCATCGGTCGCAACGTTCGCGTGATCAACGATCACGGAGTGGAAACGACCGCCGAGAACGGACCGGCCATGATCGCCGACGGCATCGTCGTCGTGCAAAAAGGAGTCATCCTGCCCGACGGCTGGTGCGGGTAGGGGGAGGCAGGAGGAGGAAGGCAGAAGGAGGAAGGCAGAAGGATGAAGTTCGCGGCGATCGATGCTCGACGCGCTGCAAAGGATCTCTTTAAACCGTTAAGCCCACCGGCGGCGTCCGGTGGGCGATTCTCAGCACCGCGGCGTTGCCAGCGGCCCGCATCGCAGCCCGGGCGGCCGATCCGGCTTCAGCCCGCGGCGGCTTCGCCGAAGAGCGGCGTGTGATTGCCGTCGGCCGCCACGGCGTAGGGGGTCCAAACCAGGATCACCCGGGTGACCGAGATGTCCGACTTCTTGGGCTGCACGGAAATCGCTTCCAGCGGAATCGCATCGACGAGCGCCTTTTGCTCAGCGCACTGATCCTCGAAGTCGGCATTGGCCGCGTCGATTTGCTGATCGATCGAGGCCAAGGTTTCGCTCGCGTGCTGGACGTCGCTGTGCTCTTTGGAAATCTTGCTGGCGGCGTTGATGCTGGTGCCCATCCGCTGCACGTTGGCGGCGCTGGTTAGCTTTCGACTCCCGATGGCCGCTAGAATCGCCTGGAAAATTCTGATCACCGTCTGCTGCAGCTGCTGATAGAACTGCGATTTCTGTTTCTCGACCGTCTGTTCGGCCTTGCGTCGCTTTTCGTTCAGCGCGGCGATCGCCGAGTCGTGCTTGGTTTTGAGCCTGGCGATCTCGGCGTCGCATTGCTGCCGGGATTGTTCGGTGAGCCGGCTGCGGAACGTTTCTTCGGTTTCGTCGGCGGCCGAGAACTGCCCAAGCGACTTGCACTTCCAAACCTGCACCTTGCTGGTGCGGTACAGCATTTCTTTGAGCCCGGATTCCAGCTCGCTGTACGTCTTGGGTCGGGCGAGCGTCGCCGGCAGCGCGTCGAACGTGCCGCCGGCGTCCGGGTCCTTGTCCAGGTCGGGGGCCTTGGCCAATCGGCTGGCGTCGTCCCAAACCAGTTTTTCCGCCTCGCCGTCGACCGTCAGCAGCATCTCGGGCGTTTGCCAGGTGTCGACGTGGGCCGACGTTTGGCTGAAGTGCATCCGGGCCGTACCCAAGACTGCCGGCCGATACAGCAACTGGCTGCCCGCCGGACGCTTCACGCTGCTGGCGAGAAAGAACTGGCTGATCCCTGGCGGCAGCGCCGGTCGCGACGCGGCGACGGACATCGGGGCTGTCGCAGCCGCCGCGCCGGCGGCGGCGGATGCGGCGCCTGGCTGCGTGCTTGCCGGCGGCGCTTGTGCGGCGCCCGCGGCCTTGCGGCTGGCCATCAGCTGCTGGATCTTGTCGCGGCCCAGCGGGCCACCCAGGTACGACAAGGCCCAGCGGCTCTGAAACACGACGGGCTGGTCTTCGTGGACGTTGTTCATCAGAAACACCCGGGCGCCCAGCGCGGACAGAATCTTTTCCATCCGCTTGCGGTCGAACGTGGCGCCGGCCGCAGCCGAGGCTCCTTCCAGGCCGTCGAGCACCCGGGCTTTGTCGCGCTCGGTCTGCAAGCGGCCCAGAAACCACGTGCCGGCGTTCGAGAGCCCCTTGTAGTCCAGGTCCACGGGGTTCTGCGTAGCCAGGACCACCCCCAGTCCGAATGCCCGGGCTTGCTTGAGCAGGGTGAGCATGGGGGTCTTGGTGGGGGGATTGGCCGAAGGCGGAAAATAGCCGAACACTTCGTCCATGTAGAGCAGGGCCCGGAGGCTGGATGTGCCCGACTGGCTGCGCATCCAGGCGAGCACTTCGTTGAACAGGATCGTGAGGAAGAACATCCGCTCCGAATCGGCCAGATGCGCGATCGACAGGATCGACAGCCGCGGTTTGCCCGAGCTGGTGAACAGCAGTTGCTGGATGTCCAGCGGTTCGCCGCTGAGCCAGGCCGAAAAGCCCGGCGAGGCCAGCAGGTTGTTCAATTGCATCGACAGGGCGAAGCGTTCTTTCTCCGGAAAGAAACTTTCCAGGGGGACCACGCCGATCTTGTCGATCGGCGGCTTTTGGATGTCGTGAATCAGGCCGCCCAAGTCGACGTCGCGGCCGGCTTTCCAGGCGGTGTCGAAGAGGTTCGAGAGCAGGATGTGCTCGCGGCTGCGCAAAGGATCGGCATCGATCCCCAGCAATGCCAGTAAGCCCGACACGGCCGACGTGGTGCGCTCGCGCAGGGCGTCGCCGTCGGCGCAGAGCCGCGGGCGGGGCGGCAAACGACCGCAGCACGGTCAGCGGCAAGCCGGCGCTGGAGCCGGGCGTATAGATGGCGATGTCGACGGCGTCGCGGAATTTTTCAATCCGCTGCGGATCTTGCCCCCACTGGGCCAGGCCTTCGCGCCAGCCGGTGGCGGTCTTCTCGGCCAGCTCGTCGAGCGAGATGCCTTTGCGCTGTGCGTCGGCCGGGTCGAGCCAGGGCCGAAAGTCGCCGGGCTTGAGCTCGGGAAACGTGAGCATCAGGTTGCCCAGGTCTCCCTTGGGATCGATGGCGATCGCCGGAATGCCGCTGAGCGCCGCCTCTTCCAGCAGGTCGAGGCAGAGCCCCGTTTTGCCGCTGCCGGTCATGCCCACGCAAACCGCGTGCGTGGTCAGGTCCTTCGAGTCGTATTGCAGCAGTTTGTCTTCGAGCTTCTTGGCGTCCAGGTCGTAGTATTTGCCGAGATAGAATTTCCCGCGCTGATCGATTTCTTGCATAGGGGCGGCTCAAGCCTGTGGGAACGCAAACCGGGGATCTCGACGGGCCATTCTAGCCCAAACGACGCGGCGATACAGCGAGGCGGGCTGCCGCGCGAGCACCATGCGGTGCTATTCTTCGCGCCGGGCCAGGGCCGACGCGATTTCCGCCTTGGCCGCCGGGGGAAAGACCACTTCGAGCGCGGCGCTGGCGGCGACCAGATCGGCCAGCAGCGCCAAGTAGGCGGGCCGGTTCTTGCCGGCCGGGGCGAACGGCACGTCGGCATGGACGACCACCACCCGGCGCGGCGCGGCCAGCCAACTGAGATCGCCCAGGCACTCCTCAAGCGCGTCCCAATTCCAGCCGAAATAATCCGGCAAGCGGAGCGCCCGCTGGTAACAGGCCAGAAGCGCGTGCTTGCGCCGCAGCCCGGCGGCGACCGGCACCACGTGCGCTGTAGAGCCCAGGGCCGAAAGCGAAACCTTGGCGAAACGAAAGCTGCTGGCCGTTGGGGTCGAGGTCATTTGATCCGCAGGAAAGTCTGGTAATGGTCGTGCGTGTAGTAGATCTCTCCCTCGCGGCCGACGATGATGCGCTGCGGCCCCGGCCCGGAAATGCCCGGCGTGGGATGCACGAACTCGTGGTAATAGCCCGCGGGCTTGTGCGGCAAGCGGCCTTCGCGGTTGGCAAACTTGCTGCCATCGTGGGCAAAGCGGAGCCGGTCGCCGCGCTCGATTCGCTCGAGCGTCGGAGCCAGGTCCACCGTGCCTTGAAACTCGACCCGGCCGTCCAGATCGCGGATCGTGACATTTTCCATCTGCGTCAATAAGACGCCGGAATGCCGCTGGGGGAGCGCCATGTCGTGCGCCGGCCCGTCCTCCTGTGAATCCGCGTTTCGCGCATCAGCCGTTCCCGAGTTTGGCGTTCCCGAGTTTGCCGTTCGGGCATCCGACGTCCGCATGTCCACTGCCGGCGGCAGCGTGCCGGGCGGCTCGAGGGCCGCGCGGGGCTGCTGCAGGTAAATCGTGATCCCGACCAGCAGCGCGAAGGCGATCCACATGGCCAGCGAGACGTTCCGCTGCAGGGGTCGAGCCGGCCGCTTGTCGCGAGGTTCAACGGACATGGTGTATTAGGGCGCTGGCGTTGGAGGAGTCGTTGGCCGGGATTCGCCGGTGCTACAGCGGCCCGGAGCGAAGGTTCTAGAACCGGTTTCAGAACCTGCGGGGACGGTCCCAATTTTGCGCAGCCCGCGGAGCAAAATGGGACTGTCCCCCTCTCCGAGCAGGTTTTGAAACCGGTTCTAGTATAATGCCTGCGTGGCGCGCGGGTGGGCACCCTCTTGCCCCGGGGGTGGCCTGGCGGCTACAAACCAGCCGGCAGATCCCTGGATTATCCGCCGCGGCACGAGCCCGATATCTCTAACGCCGAGCGATGGCTTGAGCAACCCGGCCGCCGAAACCTCGCCGCCCGAGCGGACACTGACGGTCGATCCCCTGTCGCGGCGCCCCTCGTTTGTCGCCTTGGCCGGACTGTTCGGGGTGTTTTATTTTCTGCAGGGGATCGGCGAGCCGGACGATGGGCTGATTTCGCAGCCGGTGCGGTCGCTGCTGATGCGTTGGGACCTGGACGCCGGGGAAATCGGCCGCTTCTCGGCGCTGATCATGCTGCCCTGGTCGATCAAGCCGCTCTACGGCCTGATTTCCGACTTTCTGCCGCTGGCCGGCTATCGCCGCAAGAGCTATCTCGTGCTGACGAGCAGCCTGTCGGCCGCGGCCATGTTCGGTTTGTCGGCCCTGCCGCTCGAGCCGGGCGACACGACGCTGCTCTTGGGCCTGCTGATGGTGCCGGCCGTGGGCATCGCATTCAGCGACGTGGCGATCGACGCGCTGATGATCGAAAACGGGCAGCCGCGCGGCTGGACCGGCCATTTGCAGAGCATGCAATGGACCGGCATGTACGCTGCGGCGGCGCTGGCCGGCGTGGCCGGCGGCTACCTCAGCGAGCACCAAATCGAGCGCTACGGATTTTTCTTCTGCGGTTGGACCTGCCTGGCCGCCCTGGCGCTGTCGTGCGCGGCTCCCGAGCAGCGGCGCCGCCTGGCGGCCGACCGGGTGCAGGTGGATTGGCGGCTGCTGGCCAGCGCCTGGCGGATTCCGGTGCTCCGGGCCGCGGCCGTGTTTTTGTTCCTGTGGAATTTCAATCCGTTTTCGGCCTCGGTCTTGCACTACCACTTGACCAAGCAAGTGGGTTTCTCGCAGCAGTTTTTCGGCAACCTGACGACCGTCACTTCGCTGGCGTCCATGACCGGCGCCTTGTCCTACGGAGTGCTGCGGCGGTTTTTCAGCTTTCGCGTGCTGCTGCACGCCTCGATCTTGCTGGGCATCGCCAGTACGGCGGCCTATTGGGGGCTGGCCGGCGAATTCTCGGCCCGCATCGTCAGCGCGGCCGTCGGCTTCACGACCGCGGTGGCCACGTTGATCCAGCTCGATCTGGCGGCGCAGGTCTGCCCGATCGAAATCGCGGGCACGGTTTTCGCCATCCTGATGTCGCTGGCCAACCTCGGCACGTCGCTCTCCGCCGGCGTGGGCGGATATGCATACACGGCGCTGCGCAAGTCGCTGGACGGGCATTCGGCCTTTGCCTGGCTGGTGGGAATCGGCTCGCTGACCACCGCCGCCTGCTGGTTGGTGATGCCCTGGCTGCTGCGCGGACTGGCCGCGGGCGACCCTCAGACCGCCGCCGAGCGCGCGGCCGGCGAGTAGCAGGAGCGCGCCGGGCTACTCGAAGTGCCGGATCCGGCGAAGCAAAGACCGCGCCTGGCGTTTAGAGCCTATCCGAGAACCGGCGGGGACTGTCCCGGTTTTGCGCAGTCCTCGGAGCAAAACGGGACTGTCCCCCTCTCGGAGACGGTTCTCGCATAGGCTCTTATTTCGGCGGCGGCAGGTCGAACGAAACCTGGTTGTCGTCGCGGGGCAGGACTTCGGCCTCGAGCGTCGTCTGGCGGTTGAATTCCGGCGGAATGTAATGCTCGAGCAGCGGCGCGTTCATGTCCTTGCTGACTTTGCCGGGCAGCTCGCGGCTGGCGAAAATCCGGACCTTCATCTTGCCGGCGCCGATCCGCAGCGAGTAATTGCCGCCGACGATCTTGGTCGCTTCGGCCCGCGTCTCGCGCTCGACCGGGTCGAAAATGATGTCTCCCTTTTCGACCGGCTCGCCCTGCCATTTGACCGTGCCGGTGACCAGGTATTGGCTCGGGCCGGGCCGACCGCAGCCGGCCAGCGAAAGCACCACGAGCAGCGACAGGCGACAGCGGCCGGGGATCACGCGGGAGAGTTGCACGGGATGGGGTTTCACACGGCAGGGCTTCATGCGAGCGGGTCGTCCGGGCGAGCGCGGCGTCAGAAGTTCGGGTCGATCTGCTCGCTGCCGTTGCGGCTGCCAAGCGCCGTATAGGTGACGGGCGAAACCTCGTCGGCGATGAACCGCACCGATCCGTCGGCCAGGGCCAGATTCACTCCGCCCAGATGGTAGCTCCGGGCCGACATGTACAGGTTGCCCAGGTCGGCTCCTTGTGAGGGGACGCAGGGAGCCATCTTGGCCGGCGCCGCGGAACACCAATCGACCTGGTCCGGCACGCTCGTATTCGGAGTGTATAGCGTGCTGAACAACACGCCGCCGTGCGACGGATTGTAATATCGGCCGCGGATGTCGTTGTCGATCGTATCTGCCGAGAGGATGATTTCGCTGACCAGCGCCGTGTGGCTCGTGCCGTCGAGAATGTCCTTCATCTTGGTGGCCGACCGGGAGTACATGATGCCGTTGACCAGTTGCGGGTTCGTGCTGTTGGCGTCTGAGCCGGGGTTCTCGTAGCTGCTGCCGACGCAAACCACCATGTTGCCGGAAAAACCCTGCGAGTTGGTGACGCCGTTGCCGTTGCCGCCGCCGCCGTTGTAGGTTTGCAGCTTGGGCCCCAGCGGATCGGACGGGCACATCATGGGCGTGACGATGGTGATGTTGAGCGGAAAAGTCAGCGCCGAACCACCCGCGGTCATGTATTGCACGAACTGGTCGTAAAGCGGCTCTTCCTCCAAGTAGGCCAGGATCTCCGGCATCCAGCTGCGCCGATCGTTGACCGGGCCGGTCGTCGGCAGGCTGCAACCGAGGCAGTCGATCACGTTGTACGTGCCCCGGGGAAAAACCTTCCGGGCATCCACGTGGTTCAAAAGTCGCCAGCGCCACTTGGCGCATGTTGTTCGTGCACTGCGAGCGGCGGGCCGCCTCACGCGCTGCCTGAACGGCTGGCAGCAGCAGGGCAATCAGAAGCCCGATGATCGCGATCACGACCAAGAGCTCGACCAGCGTGAACCCGGTCGGCGGCCCGCAGGCAGTCCTGCGGACACCGCGTGCGAGCGCAAACTCCGCACCGCGTGCTTCCGGTGCCCGATGGCCGGGCGCGACCTGGCGGGCCAGAATACAAGCGGGCTCAGAGCGCTCACGCCAGGCGGCCAGTGTATTCACCGTTCGCACTCCAGCTGCCCGCACCGGATGAGTCGATTGTTTGGCGATGGGCCGGTTCGGACGACCGTCCGGCCCGACGTCGCAAAATTCGTGGCTCTGGCCAAAGACGAGGCCGCCACCACTCGCCGCTTAGACTTGGTCGCCACTTTAGATTTGGCTCAACCCCTGATCGTAACGGCCTGGCCCCGGTGAGTCAAACTTAATCTGCTCGAAATGCTGCGGCAAATTCGGCGCACTGCCCGGTCGACCCCGCCCGGGGCGAGGCTCTTTGCGCTCGCGGCGCCAGCGCTCACCGCTCGCACTGGTAGACCATTGCGGCCCATGGCCCCAGCGGCAAAGGGTGCGCCGGATCCCAAACGTCGGGCGCCGCGCTGCCCGGGTGCGCCCCAGCGGGGATCGCGGCTATCGAATCGTTTCTGCCACAGCCGGCCAGCCAGGAATTCCAGCGGAGCCAGCGAATCGCTGGCGGCGGCAAGGTGCAGCACGATGGCGATTTCAACGCCTGGCCCCCGGCGGGACGAAACCAGCACACGGGGCTGCTCCGACGACTCGACCCGGCTGCCGGCGCGCGGCTCGGTGCGCGTGAGCAACTCTCGGCGGAGGCGGATCAGCTCGCGGTAGCAGTCCCACAGGGGCCGGTGCCGGGGATCGTGTCGCAGGGACCGATCGAGCTTCGAGGCGGCAAACGTGCTCTCGGCCTGCGGGTCGGCCGGTTCGGTTGGCCAGCGAAACGCAGCGAACTCGCGCCGCCGGCCGGCGCGGACGCGCTCGACCAGGTCCGGATCGAGGTGGCTGACGAAATAGTGAAACGGCGCCGGCTCGCCGTATTCCTCACCCATGAACAGCAGCGCCGGATAGGGCGACAAGAGCAAAGCGGCGGCCGCCAGCCGCAGCGCGCCCAGGTCGACCTGGGTCGACAGGCGATCGCTCTGCGGGCGATTGCCAACCTGGTCGTGGCACTGGGCGTAAGCCAACAGCCGCTCGCAGTGCACGGCCGAAGAATCGGCGCCGTGTCGGCGGCCGCGGTACCGCGACGTCTGCCCGCTGAGCACGTAGCCGTGGCGCCAGGCCTTCGCCAAATCGGCGGCGCGACCGAAATCGGCATAGAATCCGGCGCGGTCGCCGGTGAGCAGGGCCTGCAGCGCCCGGCCGAAATCGTCGAGCCACTGGGCATCAAGGGCGTAGCCCCCGGCCTGGGCCGGCGCGAAGATCCGCGGATCGTTGCGGTTGTTCTCGGCGATCAGCCAGGCCGGGCGCCCCAGCTGTGCGGCGCAAGAGTGGACCGCGGCGGCCAGTTCGGCCAGGAAAGGATTGGCCGACTGGTCGACGATGGCATGAATGGCGTCCAGCCGCAGCGCGTCGACGTGGAATTCGCCGATCCACATCAGGGCGTTGTCGATGAAAAATCGCCGGACCGGATCGCTCTCGGGCCCTTCGAAATTCACGGCCGGTCCCCAGGGCGTCTGATGACGCGGCGTGAAATAGGGCCCGAATTCGGCCAGATAATTTCCCTCGGGACCGAGGTGGTTGTAGACCACGTCGAGCACCACGCCCAAGCCACGGCCGTGACAGGCGTCGACCAGCCGCTTGAGGCCCGCCGGCCCGCCGTAGCTGTTCTGGACGGCGAATGGATGGACGCCGTCGTACCCCCAATTGCGCTCCCCGGGAAACTGGGCAACCGGCATCAGTTCGATCGCCGTCACTCCCAGGTCGACCAGCGCGTCCAGTTCGGCGACGACGGCGTCCAACGTGCCGGCCGGCGTGAACGTGCCCACGTGCAGCTCGTATACGATTGCGCCGGCCAACGACATTCCGCGCCACGCGGCATCGTGCCACTCGAACGCCGGATCGATCACGGCGCTGGGCTGGTTCACGCCGTCGGGCTGAAAGCGCGAGGCCGGGTCCGGCCGCGGCGGTCCGCCGTCGAGCGAGTAGGCGTACCGTGTGCCGGCGGCCGCTTCGACCAGGCCGGTCCAGTAGCCGTCGCCGCAAGCCGCCAGCGGCATGCCGGGGCCGGGTCGATCGACGAGCAGCAATTCGACCGCTGCGGCGCGCGGCGCCCAGACGAGAAACTCGGTTCCGCCCGCGCGTCGCGGGCTAGCGCCGAGCTGGAGTCGAGCGTGGTCCATGCGTCGCTTCTCGCCCGCCGCCGGCCGCTCAGCGTTTGCCCGAGCGATGGCTCAACTCGCCGCGGCGCAGTTGGCGATACATGTCCAGCGCTTCGCGAATAATCCGGCAGGCTTCGTCGGGACCCATGAAGTCCTCGACCTCGACCTGCTTGTGCTCCAGCACTTTGTAGTCCTGAAAGAATCGCTTGATTTCGCGCACCAGGTATTCGGGCAGCTGGTCGTGGTGGGTGTATTCGTAGAAGGCCGGATCGCTCTGGCTGACGGCAATGATCTTGTCGTCGATGCCTTTTTCATCGCGCATCCGCATCACGCCGATGCCGCGGGCTTCGACGATTGTCAGCGGATGAACTTCTTCTTGCGCCAGGACGAGGGCGTCGAGCGGATCGCCGTCGTCGCAAAACGTGCGCGGGATGAAGCCGTAGTTGGCCGGATAGTGGACGGCGCTGTAGAGCACGCGGTCGAGCCGCAGGAAGCCAGTCTCTTTGTCCAGCTCGTACTTGTTCTTGCTGCCCATGGGGACTTCAACCACCACGGGAAAAGTCTTTTCGATCAGGGCGTCGTCGATGTAGATATCGTGCCAGGCGTGCATGCAACCTCTTTTACCGCATAAAGTCCTCGAGCGCGCTGCCATCTTAACCCCGGCAGGCCGGAGAGCGAAAGCCCGGCGGCTGCCAAGGCCGCCAGCACTAGCGCAAGGCAAATATTCCTGGGCGCGGCGGCGAGAGCTCCTCGCCCGGCGGCAACGACGGACCGGGAGAGCGGGGGACAGCCCTTCGCAGGGCAGATCAAATTGCCCTGCCGGCGGCCCAGCCCGGCTTTACACGCCGGCTCGGATCGCACAAAATACCGCGTTAGGTCTCCGCTGGTGGGAGACCGAATTTTTTGCGCTTGGCGAAATGTTGGAGTCGACGGTTATGAGCGACATGGTCCCCATGACCCGGACCGGTTACGAGAAACTCCGGGCCGAACTCGACGATATGGAGTCCGTGCAAATGCCGGCCATTTCGAATCGGGTGGCCGCGGCCCGCAGCGAAGGGGATTTGAGCGAAAACGCCGAATATCACGGGGCCCGCGAGTCCCAGGGGCTGCTGCAAGCGCGCATCAACGTGCTCCGCGACAAACTGGCCCGGGCCGTGCTCATCGACACCTCTAAGCTCCCTCGCGATGAGGTCGTGTTCGGAGCCACCGTGATCGTCAAAGACCTGGAATTCGGCGACGAAGAGTCCTTCGTCCTGGTCGGAGCCGGCGAAGAGGACTACGACGTCGGCAAGATTCTGGTCACCAGCCCGCTGGCCCAGGGGCTCTTGGGCAAGAAAGTCGGCGAAAAGGCCGAAATCCCCGCGCCGGGGGGACCATGCGGTTCAAGATTCTGGAAATCCGCTTTGACGAATAGTCGAACCCCGGCCGGACGGGGTGGTCGCCCGTTAGGGCTGTTCGATTGCCGCGAGCGCCGCTTGAACGCGGGCCTTCAAATCGGCGGGCGTCACTTCCCGGATCAGCAGGCGCTTCTGGGCGGCGGTTTTGCCCCAGACCAGTTCGATCTGGTTCTTGCGCAGGCCGAGCGAGGCCGCCAGAACTTCGATGATCGCCCGGTTGGCCCGGCCTTTTTCCGCCGCCTGGACGACCGACACGCGCAGGGCGCCTGCGTGCTGGCCGGCCAGCGCATTGCGCTCGGCGCCCGGATGGGCTTTGACGGCCAGGATGGCGCCGTCGGCGTGGGGCGTAATGGCAATCGAAATGGGCTCGGGCGACTTCATGGCAGCTGGGCGTCGGTCTCGAGGCCCGCGCTGAGCGCCGAGCCAATCCGCACCAGCGTGGCCCCCTGGCGGATCGCGGCTTCGAAGTCGTCGCTCATGCCCATCGACAATTCGTCGAGCACAACGTCCGGGGGCAGGTTTTGCGCCAGCCGGTCGCGCAGCGCGCGCACCCGGGCAAAGTCGGGCTCGGCCGCTGCCGGTCCGCCGGCCAGTCCGGCCATGGCCATCAGCCCGCGGACCTCGAGGCCTGGATAGCCGGGCCAGGCGTCCAGCAGGGCGGCGACCTCGTCCGGCGCGAAGCCGTGCTTGCTGGCCTCGGCCGAGATGTTCACTTCCAGCAGCACGCGCTGGCGACGTCCCAGGGCGAGCGCTTCGTCGCTGACGGCCGCGAGCACCCGCGCGCTGTCGAGCGAATGCAAGAGCGCGGCAACCGGCAGCGTGCGGCGGATCTTGTTGCGCTGCAGATGGCCGATGAAGTGCCAGCGCACGGGCAGATCGGCCAGGGCCAAGGCCTTCGACCAGAGCTCCTGCGGCCGGCTTTCGCCCAGATCGAAGCAACCGGCCCGCACGATCTCGCGGGCTTGCGGCGCGGTCAGATACTTCGTGGCGGCGACCAGCGTCACGGCGCCCGGCGAACGTCCGGAGGCCTGCAGTGCGGCAGCGATGCGCTCGCCGATGCGCGACAGATTCTCGCTGAGCCGGCGCTGGACATCGCTCATCGCGGCGTCACTCGATTTCGATCATCCGCTTGACTTCGCCGCTGCGGCGGAACCGGCCGAACAAGAATTCGGTGGACAGATTCTGCCCCAGCACGGTGCGAATTCCGGTCGCGGCCAGCGAACGATACAGCAGCCACTGCGCGCCGCCGGACTGAGCGCGGAAGCCGACCGCCACGTCCGACGGCTGAATCTGCCGCGACTCGGCGACCGTCAACTGGCGCCAGGTGACGCCCTGGCCGGCGCCGGGCATCCAGGTCCAGGAGCGTGGGCGCGTACAGGCTGCGGGCGTCGACCGCTTGGCGCAGGCAGAGCTTGCCGTCGTCCGGAGCGTAATCTCCGTGCCGCGGATCGATGCGCCATTCCGGCAGCGCCAAGGGAAGCGCCACCAGCCGGGCCCGGCGTCCCGCCAGCCAGACTTCCCGGGATTCCGCGGCCGGTTCGAGCTTTATTTTCGCGTTGAGCGGCAGGGCGCTGCGGTACTCGAGCCGGCCGGGCTGCGAGCCCACGACGGCGTCGGCCAGCAGCAGACAGCGGTCCTGCCGGGCCAGCATGATCTGCCGCTGCACAACCACGCCGGCCGAGAGCCGGGCCTGGATTTCGACGTAATCGACGTCCTTGTCCGACATCCAGCAGACTTCTTCCCAGTTGGCCGTGATTTCGAGCGGCGCGCCGTCGAGCCGGACTTCCAATTCCCAGCTGCCCGAGAAGATCAGCTCGCGGCAATACTCGAGCTCGATCTGCACCTGACGTTCGGCGTAGACGAGCGAAAGTTTGGGGCCGCCGGTGCGCCAGGCAGGCTGCAGCACGGCGATTTCGGACCATTCCGAATTGACCGCCGGCGAAGGTTTGATGTTGCCGTCGGCTGCCCCGCGGCGGCGCTTGGCCGGCAGCATCCGCGCGCTGGCGCGATCCAGCGATTTGCTGTCGACCAATCGGCGAGCCAGCTCGAACAGCTTGGGCTCCGCGGCGCCGGCTTCGCCCGCCGATAGCACCTGGGTGCCGTCGGTCCGGCTGAGGCGGACGGCTTCCAGGGCAAGCCGGCGGAATTGTTTTTCGCTTTCCCGGTCCCAAGTGGCTTTGCCGCCGATGGCCCGGCAGCGGATCCAGCAGGCCCAAAGCGGGCGCATGATCGGCAGCAGCGCGCCTTGCGGCAAGCCTTCGCCATCGAGCAGCTCGGCCAGGCCCCGGGCCAGCGCCGCACGGGCCGGGGCGCGGAGCTGGCGGCAGGCTTCGAGTTCGGGAAACAGATAGGCCAGCGTGAGCGCCAGTTCGCCCGCGAGCAGTTGATTCTCCAGCGGCTGGTTCAGAACGTCGATGCGGTCGCCCTGAGAGGCCAGCGCGATCAACGTGCCGAGCAGGCGCCACCAGAGCCGGGCTTCGAGCGGGCCTTGGGCCAGATGCGGCAAGGCCCGGGTCCAGGCCAGCGTTTCCAGCGCCCAAGGGACCGAGCGCACGGCCGCCTCGCACGACCAGATCCAGTTTTCGACTTCGGCGGCCCAATCCGCCTCGGCCGCCGACCGTGAGCCATGCTCCAGGTCGCCCAGTCGCTCGATCAAGTCGGCCGTGGCCGAGCCGACCGGCTCGGCGGGGAGGACCCAGGCGAGTGGCCAGCGCCGCCCGGGCAGCAGTTCGCCCAGCCCCACGGGCTTGCGGCGCCGGGCCAGATGCTTGCCCCAGGCCTGCCACCCGGCCGGTTCGTCGATGGTGCGATAACGACGGGTCAAGGATCGCGGCGCCTGGCGTGTCCACATGCCGCCGTCCGCCACGGCCAGCCACTGGTCCGGGGACGCTATTTCCAGATTCGATTCGGTCGTGCTCATACGCCTCGTGCTGTCAGGTGCGAAGATACGGTAGCGCCGCTTGTGACACGCGTCTGGCGGCTGTGGAATGAACCGGGCGGGGGTGGGATCGATCTCGGCGGTGGTCGGGAAGGGGGCGCTGCCGGACGGTGTCGGCGGGGCAGTTGGACGTTTGACGAATAACCGGGTATCTTACCAATTGCCGGCCGCGTGTGGGTCCTCGCCGCGGCGAATTTTTTGTCCCTGATTTTTTCTCGTCAGGGGGAGCTCGCAGCCGGGCTCGCCGGGCGTGCCGCGTGGCGGCGGACGGACGGTCGAGTGGCGGGGCGAGTCGTGCCCGCTGACAACACGAATCGAGATGGAGCCGATGCCCAAACTTCCGCTGGCAATCACAAGTGGAGTGCTGTTGTCGCTCGTCGTGGCCTGGACGGTGCTCGCGCCGGCCGGTGCGCCCGCGGCGGACACCCCGGCCGATGACGTGACGGCAGCCGACAACGCGGCAGCCGACGACGACGGACCATCGGACCGGCCAGCCGAAGTCGAGCCGACCAAGACCGAGGTGCCCAAGAAGCTGTCCAAAGATCCACCGGGCATGAAGCGCTTGCAGCCCGATGCCGACGTGTGGATCGATCCGAAGAACAAACGCGTCGTCATGGACGGCGTCGTCTGCCTGCGGGCCGGCACCCTGGAAATGCTGGCTTGCATCAAGGGCACGAAAGAGCACGAATCGATTCTGGCCATCGATACAAAGGCCTATCCGGTCCACGCGGCGCTGTTGGCCGTGGGGGCAAAGGCCGGCAGCCCGGTCCGCTTTCAGCCCAAGTACGAGCCGGCGACCGGCACGCCCGTCGACATCACGCTGGTCTGGAAGGACGAGCAAGGCAAGGAACACCACGCCCGGGCGCAAGATTGGATTCGCAATCTGCGCACCCGCAAGCCGTTCGAGTACAGCTGGGTTTTCGCCGGCAGCGGTTTCTTCGAGGATGAAGACGGACAAAAGCACTACCTGGCCGAGGGGGGCGACTTCATCTGCGTCTCGAATTTCCCCGGTGCCATGCTCGACGTGCCGGTCGAAAGCAGCCAAGGCACCGCCGATCTGCTGTTCGAGGCCTATACCGAGCACATTCCGCCCCGGGGAACCAAGGTCCGGATGGTGCTCACGCCGCGACTGGAGAAGTAAGGCCGCCGGCCGATCGGGCCGCGGCGGGGCCGGACTGGCTGCCCCGGCGGGGCCGGACTGGCTGCCCCGGCGGGGCCGGACTGGCTGCCCCGGCGGGGCCCGACTGGCTGCTCCAGGGGCGGGGCCGAGGCGTTTGGATCTGGCTTTTTCGCCCTGCCGCCGGCACTCCGCAGGGTCGCTCGGACAGGGCCGAAACCGGGGGGCCAAATTGCTCGCATTCGCCCAGGGCGATGAGTAAACTGAGGGGACCCGAGTCGGAACACGTGTGGGCCGTTCGGCCCTCGAAGCTGGGTTTGTGCTCTTTGCGAGCGCGGCCGGAAGCACGATGCACGCATTGGCCCAGGAAGTGGTGTTCCGCCCTGTTATTCGTAGCAGTTACTGACCGCTTCAGCCGTCGATCCCGGGCCGAACATGGCCGACAAGTTCGATCCGTATCATAAGTGGTTGGGCATCCCGCCCCGCGATCAGCCACCGCACCATTATCGATTGCTGTCGATCGACTTGTTCGAGTCGGATCCCGAAGTGATCGACGCGGCGGCCCGGCGTCTGGCGGTGTATGTCAAGAGTTGCGCCTCGGGGCCGCATCAGGCCGAGGCCAAGAAACTGCTGACCGAGATCGTCCAGGCGCGGCATTGTTTGCTCGATCCGCAGCTGCGCGCCGCCTACGACCAGCGCTTGACGGCGCCGCCGCCCGGCGCTCCGCCGATTGAGATGGCTCCCGCGATCGAGACGGCCCCCGCGCGGGGGCCGGCAAGACCGGCCGCCCCGACAAAATCGACTGCGGCGGCCGGCGATGCGACGCGCCGCGCGAAGCGTGCCCCCGGCGCGCCGGCCGTGGCCCAGGCCCTGCCGCTTGCCGCGGCCCCGGTTCCAGTGCCGCCGGCGCCTCCTCCGGCCGATTCGCACCGGCATCACACGCCGGCGGTCGCCGACCTGGGCAACGGCGAGCCGCCGTCAGGCGAAGCGCCGCCGCTCGATGCTCCGGTAGCCGACACGCCGACCGAGCCCCTCGACACCCTGATGGACATGCCGGTCGGCATCACCACGCTTCCCGATCCGACGCCCATCGGCAAGGGGCACAAGTCGGGGAGCCACAAGTCGGGCGGACACAAATCGGCCGCCAAGAGCGGCGCCCACAAATCGGCAGCGTTGGCCGCCGCACCGCTGCCGGGCACGAAGGGGAAACGCCGCAAGCGGAATCAAATCTCGCCGATGTTCGTGCTGCTCGGTTTGCTCGGAGCGGCGCTGGCGGCGGGAATCGTGTTTGCGGTGTTTCGCGGCCATCCCGACGATACGCCCGTCGCCGACGCCCGGTCCAAAACGCCGGATCCGCCGCCGGCCGAAACCAGGCCCGAGGAGCCGGCGGCCGCCAAGCGGTCGGACGCGCCCGAGGCCAGTGGCGAAGCGCCGGCCGACGAAAGCGCCACGTTCGAAGACGACGAACAGCCGGCCAAGAATCCTGCCTCGCCCACCAAAGGACCGGCCGTGCCGCGCAGCCGGACGAGCCCGGCCAGCTTGCTCGAAGCGATCGAGCAGGACGGCACAGTCGCGGCCGTGCAAAAGCTGATCGCGGCCGGCGCGGATGCTTCGACGAAGGACAAAGACGGACGTTCGGCGCTGCGGCTGGCGGTCGTCAAAGGACGCGTCGACCTGGTCAAGGTTTTGCTGGCCGCCAAAGCCAACCCGAACTCGGCCGACGCGCTCGGAGAAACGCCGCTGATGTCGGCCGCCAGGATCGGCAACGCGCCGATCGTCAAGCTGCTGCTCGAAGCCGGCGCCAATCCCAACGTGCAGACCTCGGCGCCGCTGGCGCCGGTGAAATCCGCGGGCACCTCGCGGTAAGGCGATTCTCAGCTATCTGGTGCGCGAACGATATGGTAGAAGGCGACTGGTGATCGCCGAGATTCCGAGGCCTGGTGCCGCTTGTCGGCGAGCGGAGTCGCCTCCTGCAAGCGAATGGCAAGTCACGCGGCTGCGCCGACGGTTCTAGTCGAAGCTGTCGAGCGACGGCGCCGACTCTTTGACCGCTTGCCGGAGCTTGGCGGCCACGGTCGGCTCTTTGGCTTCCAGGGCGACCGACAGGGCCGTGGTGCCGCGCTTGCTCTTGGCATTGGCCTGCGCGTTGTGGTCGAGCAGGATCTGCACCACGTCCGCATTGCCGCCGGCCGCGGCGTACATCAGGGCCGTTTGCCCTTCGCTGTCGGCAGTGGCAACTTGCACCCCTTTTTCCAGCAGCGCTTTGACGATCTTGGGCTGCCCCTGCCAGGACGCGATCATGAGCGGAGTGACGCCGGATTTCGTGCTGGCTTCCGGAAGCGCGCCCGACTCGAGCAGCAACTCGACGACGGCCGCCTGCCCATATCGGGCAGCCACGTGCAGCGCGGTGACGCCGCCGGCACCGGGCTTGGGTTCGTCGACCGAAAATCCGTCGACCAGGATGATGCCTTCGGCCGGCGGGTCTCCCGGTTGACGCAGCGAAACCCCCTTGGCCGCGGGTTTGCCCGTGGCGGCCGGGTTACCCGCGGTCGCGGGATTGGCATCAGCCGGCGGAGACGCTTCGGCGGCGGGCTCGTCGGCTTCCATGTCGCTGTCGGCGACCGCGCTCTTGCCGCCGCGCGGTTTGCGTTCCTGCTTTTGCGCGGCGAGTTGGGCCGCGGCCTTGGCGGCTGCGGCCATCAGTTTCGCGCGTTTCGCGTTTTGAAACGGCTTGACGGCGGTGATGGTCACTTTCTCCGCAACCAGGCTGCCCACGGCGCCCGCCGGGTCGCCGGTCCAGCCTTCGATATCGATCATGTCGCCGGGCCGGGCCATCGAGAAGTCAGACGCATGCACCTTCACGACCGCGCCTTCGGAGAGCCGAACCTTGACCTGCAACGTGCGGCCCCGATCGTTCGGCGCTTTGACGATCAACTGCCCGTCGCGAAACGACTGCACCTGGCCGGCGACCAACCAGGTGGACGTGCGGTTGGCCGGGCGCTTGCGCCCGAATCGGCATCGTCCAGGTCGGGCTTGGTGTCCATCATCTCCAGCGGGTGCGAAGCGTCGGGCGTAAAGATCGTCACTTCGTCTACGTCGCCGGTGCTGGTCGTGCCGTTGTTCAGCTCGGCCGAAAACGAAACGTAGTGGTCCTTCGACAGGTAGCTGGATTCGGCGTCGCCGTTGACCGTGACGCTCAGCACCCGGTCCTTGGCCAGCTCGGCCAGCTTGTCCTTGGAAATCACGACCGCGATGAACGAATTCAGCGGCCCGGACATGCGAATGCCGTCGGGCGTCACGGACACGACCTTGCCGTTGGCCTTGTCCTGGCGCCACTGAGCCCGGGCCTCGCCGGCCAACCATGTGATTGTGCACAGGCCGAGCAGCCCGATGCGTACCGCAAAGCCGATCGCTCGATTGCCGCCAGCAGTGAGCATAATCAGACCTGCCAAGGAGGTTGTGACGGAAGCGTTCGAGTCATTCGGGGCGAGCCGTCAAACGCTCATTGTCGGCAGATCGGCAGTGCGAATCAAGTATGGCCGAGCCGCCCCGGCACACGTCGACATCGCGCTCGGGCGCGTCGTTCGCCGACGGCTCCCAACTGCGATTCCGCGGCGGCCTTTGGCGCGGTGCGGGGCGGCAAAATCCGGCTCGGCCGGATTGTTCATGATCGGGGTGGACGAGGCCCGTTTGCCCCGGAATGGGGGGGCGTGCAGCGGCGGATTCGCTGCAGGGCCGCCACGGGCACTACGTCGTGGCATGCTCGCGCAAACGAAGCTGCTCGTCCCAGTAGTGGAATTGGGGATCGCCGGCCCGGAAGGCAAAAACCGCCTCCGGCAGGACCCGGCCACCCGAAGAGCGGGAACGCACGCGGACCAGGACTGCCCCGTCCGGCCGTCGTTCCAACATATAAGAATGCGATTCGACCACTGCCCCGTCCCGATTTGCGCCGTCTCGATTTGCGCCGTCCCGTTTTGCGCCGTCCCGGCGTGTCCTGTCCCGCCCCACCGTATCCCGACGCATCCGAATGCCACTTCGCCGTTAAATCTCGCCGGCCTTGCCCAACTTAGGTCTGTCCGTCACCGGCTCTTATCTATTCTGTCGGACCGGGCGGCGGAATTCTAGGCTAATTCTTGGCCCACGTCCCTAGCAACTGGGGGCCAAAATCGACCCCCAGCGGCGAAAAAATGCCCCGGCGCAGCTGCGCCGCAAGCTGTCGCCCGGTTTTCTGCGGCTGGTCAAACCTGCCGCGGCGAGATCTTTCGACCGGACTTGCCCCGGGGCAGCGCGCCTTCCTGTTCCAGCAGGCGCAGCTTCATCCGCCTGCCCGCCGGCGCCGAGTAATGCCCGATCTCGCCGCTGGCATGGACGACGCGGTGGCAGGGGATCACGAGCGGACAGCGATTGCCGGCCATGGCGTTGCCCACTGCCCGAGCGGCCCGGGCGGAACCGGCCAGTTGGGCCAACTGCCCGTAGCTGCGCGTCTGGCCGTAGGGAATCCGGCGGCAACGCTCAACCACTCGGCGCTCGAAGGGCGCAAGCTCGGAAGTGTCGACCTCGACATCGGCAAAGTCATCGGTGGCGCCGGCGGCATACGCCTGCAGGCGACGGACGAGTTGCGGCCAGCCGGACCGGCGCGGCTCTGCACCCGGGCTGACTGCCAGATGCTCCACCGCCGCCGCCGGAGTGGCATGCCCGAACGTCAACTGTGCCAGCACGCGGTCGTGATAGGCGATCGCCATCCAGCCCAACTCGGTGTGGAAGGTCTCGAACGACAGAGGAATTTCGGACTCGGTCCGGACGCCGCGCGAGCCGCTCGCCGGCCGCCTGGCAGGACGCTGCGCCGCGGCCTGGGTTCCCACGTTCGTGCGCCGTTTCCGCTGGATTGTGGCCAACATCGAGGACCCTCCTGGATGAGTTATGTATCAGCTCGTGTGAGCCGGCTCGGACACGAGCACTGCCGATAGGTTGCCGCCGGTAAATTGCCGCCGACAGAATTGCCGCCGCCAAGGCGGCTGCCGCGCGTGGGCACTCTCGCGCTTTGACACTCTGCGCGGCCCATTCTATACTCGGTTGCCGAGGAGACAACCGGACGAATCCGGCGCCCTGGGCAGCCAGGTCGCGCGCACTTGCAGAGAGAAGCCTGACGTGAATCGGTACAGCGGGTTAAGCGACGATTTTTACGTCAACATGAATCTCAGTACTGAGATGGAGTTGCCGACCAATCGCGAGACCATTCTGCACTACTTCGAGCGGGTGCAGAAAAAATACCCCACCATGCGGAACTTCTACTGCCGCGAAAAGGGGGATTTCGTGCTCGAAGAGGACAAGGACCAGGGGCACTATCGCTGGTGCACGATCGAGTCGCGCCGCCTCTGCTCGGGCCAGGTGAACCCCACGTCGGTCGAAGAGGCCCTGGAGCAGCACCAGCTCGTGCTGGAACTGGCCCCTTACATGCTCTCGGTCAGCCCCCTGGATTGCGAAGCCCTGGATCTGCTGTTCGGCTTCGATTTCAACTACCGCGGCAACCACAATCAGCTGGTGGCCGAGGCCCTGGGGCTGAACCCGGCGCTGGAGCGATTGCTCGACGTGCCCGGCGCCACCGTGATCAACTATGAGCCCACGATCACGCTGGCCCTGGATGACCAGTGCCGGACCCAGTGCCGCTTGAGCATCGAAACCCGGACCAACGCCTACCAGGTCCGTACGGGCGATTATCCGGAGGATCAGCTCAGCGTCTATCTGACCGCCCGCCAGTACGGCAGCCTGGGCCCGGATGTTACCTACGTCCAGGCGCTGGCCAACCTGGCGGAAGTTTGCCACGAGATGGTCGACCGCTACGTCATCGACCACGTGCTCCAGCCGCTCGCCCGGGCGATCGCAATTCGCTAAGCATGACCGGAATTCGATCTGGTGACGTCCACGGGCGCGCCCGTCGCGGACTCCTCAACCCGGTGTCGAGCAACCGGCGCCAAGGATCCGGACCGCACGTCAGTTAGCCGCACGGCGCAGACGCCCACGACTGCGCCAGGACGCTGCCGGCCAAGAGGTCGCCGACAAAGTGGTAGTTCATCGCCGCCAGACTCAGTACCAGCGGCGGGCAAATCAAGATCCACAGCCAGCGGCTGCGGGGCACGGCCAGCCACCAGACCGTGGCCAGGGCCAGAATCCGCGTGGCGTGGCCCGAGGGAAAGCTGCCGTCGGCGCCCGGCAATCGAAAGGGATGAAAACCGTATTGGTCGTTGCCGATCAGCGAAGGGTTGTTCAAATAGGCATCCGCGACGAGCACCGGGCCCCCGGGCCGCTCGGCGAGCGCCGGGTCGACGTGAAACCAGGTTTCCGGCCAGTAGCGGCCGCACACGCTGCCGATCGACGTGCGAAACGCGTGCCCCACGACCAGCGCGACGAGCGAAACCAGCAGCACCCGCTGCCAAGGGCGCAGCGGTCCCCAGGCGCGCCGCGCCACGAGCAGCGCCAGCACCAGCGGCGACCAGGCTTCGACAATCGGCGGCGGATAGGTGAGCCATTTGAACAGCACAACGTGGTCGATCTCGTGCTCATGCACGAACCAGGCCACCGGCCGATCGACCCACGCATAGCACGCCGCGAACAGAACCGCCGTGACTGCCAGAGCCGCCAGCGTCTGCCGGAGCAGTTGGCGGAATGCCTCGGATCCATTCATCGGCCGGCGGACTCCTGGAGGGATGATTCGAGCCTGCTGCGCCCCGTTACGCAGTCGGCGGCTTGTGGGCGATGAAGGCCGTGGTGCTTTCGGCGAGCGCGCAAGCGCCGTAGCTTTCGCTCGCCTGGGCGAGAAATCCGGCCGCGGCCAGCAGCCGCAGGATACACTCGCGATCGTAGAGCTGCTGGACGTGCACTTCCTCGTGCCGCCGCCACAGATTGCCGACCTGGCGAAAGGTCACGATCCGGCGAGTCAGCCGCTCACAGGCCGCGTCGTGCTGATACTCGACCAGGCAGGTCCAGTCGGGCCCTTCGCGGAAGCTCTGGCTGCGGCCGCGCGAGCGACCGGGCTCGGCCAGGTCGAACACCAGCAGCCCGCCCGGCTGCAAGGCGCGCTGCACGCCGCGGAAAAACCGCTCCAACGCCGCGGGCGAATTGCTCGCGTCGAACGCGTAATTCAGCACTTCGCCCAGGACCATGACGGCGGCACACTCGGGCACGGGAAATTCGAACAGCGAAGCGACGTGGAATTCGGCCGCGGGCACGCGCTGCCGGGCAAGCGCGAGCATGGCGGGCGAGATGTCGACGCCGGTCACCGCGTAGCCGGCATCGACGAGCGCCCGGGCCCAGATGCCGCTGCCGCAGCCCAAGTCGACCACGCGGCCGGCGCGGATGCCTTGAGCGGCCAGCAGTGCCAGTAATTCCGGCGCCGCGCTGCGGGCAAAGTCGCCAAAGCCGGAGTCGTGGATATACGCCAGATCCTGGGCGTAGGCGTTCTCGGAGGGCATGGCGTCGAGACGGCTGCTGGCCGGACTGGCTGGGGGATCGGCGGGGCGCGCAAAAAAAGCCGCCCGGGCGAATCTGCCCGGACGGCTTTGAGCATATCGAATGCGGGGCTGGCGACTAGGCCCGGCGGCGGCGACGGATGGCGACGATCAGGCCGGCGGCACCGAGTCCGCAGAGGACGAACGACGAGGGCTCGGGAGCGGTCGTCACCGAGAAGGCATTCAGATTAGTTTGACCCTGCTGGGTCTCGCTCAGGGCACCGGTGACCAGCACGATCTGTGAAGTGGCGTCGGCAACGAATTTTCCGGTAACCGATACGTCCGTGTTCAGCGAGATGGTGTTCGACGTGTTCGCGCCACCGGTGAACGACTCTTGGCGAGTGCCGCAGCAACCGCGGTTGTCGAGTCCCCAGAGCTGGACCTCGTATGTTTTGCCGATGGTCAGGCCGGTTAAGGTCAGCGTGTTGGGGTTGGGGCCGTCGTAGTAAAAGCCGTTGAGGATCGTGTCGTAGGCAGCGTTGCCAGTGGTGAATCCCTGCAGGGCCTGGACAGTCGGTCCACCGGCGGTGTAGCTGCTGAAGTTTTCTTGGAACGTGATGCCGTGGACGGTCTGCGGCCCTAGACCGTTACTGGATGCGTACTGGGCCTCGACCGTCTTGCCGAGCGATACCACGTCGCTCGCCGAACCGTTGGTGGTCACGGCGACGGGCGCGTTCCAGGCGATATTGGCTGCCGATGCCGAGGAGGCGATGAGCAGGGTGACGGCGGCGACAAGGCTGAACAATTGGGCGGTACGCATGATTGGGCTCCGGTTCGGCGTAAAAGTGTGGCTTGAGGATTCAGGGATCGGCACTAACTCAAATCGCAACACAGAATGTCAAGTGTTATTGTCTAGTATCCATAAAAATCTATTCCGATTCGTATGCATCACCGCAAACACGCTCGTTGGACTTCTACGGATTCGGATGCACTATCACAAATCCGCAGTTATCAAGAATCCGCAGATCACGGGGTCTGCGACATCCGTCAACTTTCAGCGCCTCGGCCGACCCTAGAGCTGTTTTCCGGGCTGAAGATCACACACTCAGCCGGTCAAGCTCCGAATCGTCCTGGGCCGGGAACACCTGCGAACGCCTGCTCGCACCTGTCAGAGCAAGGCACGAAAAAACGCCGCAAATCCCACCAAAGGAAGGGTCGCGCTTTCACTATAAGCCGACCATTCCCGGATGCAACCGCTAAGGCCCCGGAAAATCAAAAAAGTTGCCGCCTTAGAATTTGCTTTGGTCGACGGGCACGCGGTCGTTGCGCCCGCCGAGGGCCGAATAGACATTCGGATCGATGCCGTAGCTGAGCAGGTGGACCGAGCCGTCGCAGAACATGAAATAGCGCCCCCCCAATGGGCGCTGCCGAAGGCGGTCCAATTGTCCACGCCGGGCGTGTCCTGGTACGGGGGATCCTGCTGGAACGCCCAGCGCAGGATGTCCCAGTCGTGCCCCTCGTAGAGCGTGTCGTTGTCCGCGCCGCACGTGCCGGTGTAGTACAGGTCCGGATCCAGATACTTTTCGCCCACCGCGATCGTATTGCTCAAGCCGTCGAGGACCAGCGCCGGCGGGACGGCGCTGCGCAGGTAGGTGATGCCGTTCTCCGTCGTGATCCAGGATGCGTTGGACGTCCACCACGACGGCGTGTCGCCCGTGGCGAGCGTGTCGGGTCCGTAGAACGTGGTGACGGTGGTGCCGGCATTGCCCGCGTAGTCGGTCTTGGCCATTTGGGTGCCGGCCTGGGCATTCTGCCCGGGGATCTCGACGACGGGATAACCCATCACCGTGCGGCGCGACGGGCAGATGAACGCGGCCACCACGCTGCCGTCGAGCTGGCCGGTGGTGGCGAGTTTCTGGCTTTGCGGCAGACCGGCGCCGAGCTGGCGAATGCTGTCCTGTTCGAGATACGACAAGATGGCATAAGGCCAGCCGCCGGGCTGACCGACGTTGTAGCCGCGGTCGGGATCGCCGGTCCAGCCGTAGCCCCAGCCGCAGGTGGGAAAAAATCCCTGGGCAGTGACGTGCTGGTTGAAGGCGACGCCCATCTGCTTGAGGTTGTTGGTGCAGACGGTCCGGCGGGCACTCTCGCGTGCGGCCTGCACCGCTGGCAGGAGCAGCGCGACCAGGATGCCGATGATCGCGATCACGACCAAGAGCTCAACGAGCGTGAAGCCACGGCGATCGATCCTGGTCGAGCGCCGCCCTGGATTGCTGGAACTGCCTGCTCTCATCCGTACGCACCTTCGCCCCGTTGACAAACGTGTGCGGCCTATCCGGCATCATAGCCGGAATTCGGCCCGCCGTCACTCGGTCGGAAGCTGCACGGAGAAGCCGTCATTGCGCGAGGCCCAATATTGGAAACTGACCGCGTCGATCGTAAATGCCATCGTCTGGACCGAGCCGTCACAGAGCACGAACTGGCAGACGCCCGGATGCGAAGACCCAAACTCCCAAATCGGCGGTTGAATTGGCTGCGGCGCACCCCAGGTGTATTGTAGCGCGTGTTGCAAATCCGGCTCGGGAATTATCGGCCCATAGGCACTATTGGCAACACCGAAGCGTACCACATCGTCCTGGAACCCCCCGACGTAGCCATCGTTGTCGTCGGGCTGTTGATCGGTCGTGCAGTAGGCCACGTTCATCCGCTTTTCGCCGATGAGCAGCGTATGGCTGGTGCCGTCGGTGATGTCGCGAAAGCGAATAATGCCCACGGCCTGCTCGACGATCACGCCGTCCTTGCCGTCGCCGTACATGCCGCCGCCATCGCCGTTCTCGCTGGAACTGCCAGCGTTGCCGGCGTAGTCCGCCTGGGCCCGGGGCAGGCTTGTCGAGGCCCAGTAGCCGCCGGCCAGCACGGTGGGAGCGCGGCGGGTCGGGCAGAAGTACGTGGCCGTCGGCGTCGCCGCGGCTGTGTTGTCGTCCGGGATCAGGTAGGTCGGCGTTTCTTCGATGAACGGCAGGATCTGGTAGGCCCAGGACCAGGTTTGCGTCGTGTATTTGGCCGGATTATTGCCAACCCAGGTGCGGTAAGTCGTGTAGCCGCGGCCGCCGGTCGGGAAGGCCCCCAGGGCTTGAATGTGATTCTGGCACGCCAGGCCGATTTCTTTCAGGTGGTTGGCGCATTCGGTCCGGCGGGCTGCTTCGCGCGCTGCCTGCACGGCCGGCAGCAACAGCGCTATCAGCAACCCCACGATCGCCATCACCACGAGCAACTCGACCAGCGTGAACCCCCGCTGGGGGCGGGGCGGCCACAGCTTGCGCACTGCGGCAGCCCGAGGCGGGCGCACCGCGCGCGGCGGGGCAAGCGCGCCGGGAGCTTTCTGACCGTCCTTCGCAGGCACCGGCTGGCTTTCACCCATGATTACGTCTTTCCCAGAACAGGACGAACCCGATTGCGACGAACCCTGATCGAACTAGTTCGGCGGCTGAAAACCGGACGCGAAGTGCGATGCTTTCAGCGCTTCGTCTCCCACCAGCTCCACGTTGCCCATGGTCGAGAGCACCAAGCGCGTGCCGGCGACGCCCAACTTCTCGTAGGCCAGCACCGGCCGACCCGGGCCGGTGGGCGGATTTCGCACGTCCAGTCCCCACAGGACTTCAAAAGGCCGCCCGTCGCGCTCAGATCGCAGTGCCTCCTCGCCGGCGCCGCGCTTTTGCAAGAGGGGCAGCAAGTCGGCGGCCGATTGCGGCGGCCGGCGCTGTTCGCCATTGAATTGCCGATAGACTTGTCCGACCAGGAGCAGCCGCTCCTGGCTGGGATCCATCTGCTCGGGTTTGGCCGGTGGAGCGGGCGCACACCCCCCCAGCGGCAAGAGCGCCCAGGTTGCCAGACAGACGGCAATTGGTTTCATCGAGCGAATTTTTCTGACCCCGACTGGAGTCAATTGGAAAAGCATCGCGATCCGCAGGATCACGCTGGTGCCGATTGTAACGCACCACCCAGGCATGTGACAAGGAATTGCCTCCAAATAGGGGGTGGTTTTTGGCCCAGACGCCTGGCGCCCGCCGGTCGGCAAGGGCCCAATTGACGTTGTTCCCGGTCGCGGAATTTGGCTACAAGACTCCCCAGGAAGTTTCGCTTCAGCCATGGAGGGCCGATCCGATGCGCGCTAGCGCGTGGATATCGCTGTGGGGAGTGTTTTGGGCCATCTGGCTGGCCGGGGCGGCGCGGGCCGACGACAACCCCATCGGGCTGCCGGCAGCGGCCGAAAAGGGTCGGCCGGGGGCGGTCCTGTTGCATGGCGGCGGCGAGCTTTCCGACGAGGTTTTCGAGCGATTCATCGAACTGGCCGGGGGCAAAGAGGCGCGGATCATCCTGGTGCCGTCGGCCGGCTATCGCCATAGCGACTACGAAAACGAGCAACAGTTCCTGCGGGTCATGCACGAACGCTTCAGCGGTTGGGTGCGGCTGGCCTCCAGCGGACATATTCGCAGCTTCGAATTCCTGTACACCGACGATCCGACCGACGCCGATGCCGCGGACTTCGTTCGCCCGCTGGAAGCGGCCACCGGCGTGTGGTTTTGCGGCGGTCTGCAGCCCCGGCTGAACTATCGTTTTGTCGGCGCATTCCCGGAAAAGACGCGATTTCAGGCGGCTCTCCGCGAGGTCGTGTCCCGCGGCGGCGTGGTCGGGGGAACGTCGGCCGGCATGGCCGCCTTGCCCGAGATCATGACCATGTACCAGGATCGCAAGGACGAGGGGGCCCCGGCCACGGCGGTGGCCGCCCACGGACTGGGATTGTTCAACGGCGCCATCGTCGAGCAACATTTCGACGGCAAAGGAGGCCGGCTGGAACGCTTTACCGGCCTGCTACGCAATTCGGCAGAGCTCGACAAACTCGCCGGGCGCTTGGGCGTCGGCGTGAACATGCTGGGCCTGGCCGTGGAAGAACGAACGGCGCTGGTGCTGCAAGGCAATCGCCTGCAAACGATCGGCGCGGCCAGCGCGCACGTGTTCGTCAAGTCGGCCGCCGGCCGTACCGTGGTTTGGCACGAGCTGTCGGCCGGCGAAACGGTCCAGCTCGATCGCGATGCCCGCGGCGCCGCCATCCTGCGGCGCGACAATCCCGCCCCGGGCAATTGATCCCGCGGCCCGGCGCCGGGCATTGGCCTGGGCCATCGATTCGAGCGATTATCTCTGATCTCTCTCGATCAGGCCTGCCATTGCCGCCCAGCGCCATGCTGCGCGGCATTTCGGCGCCGATAGTTCCTCCCCCGGCTGCATTGGCGCTCGGCGTCGCTTAAGCTTGATGGGTGGACGCAACCCCCCGATGGCGGTCGATTCGCCCTGCCGGTGGCCAATCCTGCTCATTTTCTGGCAGTCGCGGACCCGATATTTGGGCTTATATTTGCAGAGTTTTGGCGGCGAGGCGGGCCAGCCCAGATTTCCAATCCTTCCGGAGCCAGCCATCCTCATGCAGCCCACTTTGTCGCTCCGCATGTTTTCGTCGCTTTGCCACCTCGGTCGGATCGGCCGGCCGCTTGCAGTGCTCTGCTGCCTGCTAGCGGCGCCGGCGCGCGGCGAGCACACGGCCCTGGATGTCGCCGGCTCGACGATCACCCTCGAGGGCGTACAGCGGCACGTCAACGTGATGGCCGACGACACGTTCGAAGGGCGCGAGGCCGGCAGTCGCGGTGGTCGAGCCGCGGGGCTGTACATCGTCAAGCAGTTCGAGGCGGCCGGCATTCCCGGCGGCGGCGCCAAGGGTTCCTACTATCAGCCGTTCGGCAGCGGCTACAGCAACATCATGGGGCTGCTCGAAGGGAGCGATCCCGAACTGAAGCAGGAAGTGCTGATCGTCAGCGCCCATTACGATCACGTCGGCTATGGGACTCGGCGAAACAGCTACGGGCCGATCGGCCAGATCCACAACGGCGCGGACGACAACGCCAGCGGCGTGGCCGCGCTCCTCAAGCTGGTCGAGGCCTTCAGCAAGTTACCGCAGCCGCCCAAGCGGACGATCTTGTTCGCCTTTTGGGATGGCGAAGAGAAAGGCTTGCTGGGTTCGGAGCATTGGGCCGGCCAACCCACGCTGCCGCTCTCTCGCGTGCGGCTGGTGATCAACGCCGACATGGTCGGCCGGTTGCGCGGCAACCGCCTGGAGATTTTCGGCAGCCGTTCCACGAGCGGGCTGCGGCGGGTGTTCAGCTGCGAGAACCTCGAGCCCGGCCTGCAAATCGATTTCTCCTGGGAGCTGAAGAGCAACAGCGACCACTACACGTTCTACAAGCGGCGGATTCCCGCCTTGCTGATTCACACCGGCTTGCACGGCGATTACCACCGCCCCAGCGACGACGCGGAGCGGATCAATCACGAGGGGCTGAAGCAGATCGCGCAGCTCCTGTTTCTGGTCGTCGACGACCTGGCCAATGCGCCTCAGCTGGCCGGATTTCGCGAACAGTCGCAAAACGAGTCTCCCACCACGCAAGCCGACGCCGAGCGTCCGCTGCCGCACCCGGTCAGCCGGTTGGGCCTGCGCTGGGATCCCCGGAGCGGGCCGGGGCAGGGGGTCGTCGTGACGGCGGTCGATCGCAACGGCCCGGCTGCCGCGGCCGGGCTGAAGCCGAAAGACCGGATTCGGCAATTCGCCGGCCACGAGACGGACACGGCCGAAAATTTTCGCGCCCTGGTCCTGGCGGCCCACAACCCGGTCCTCGTGCGCGTCGAGCGGCCTGGCAGCGAAGAACCCGTTGAATTGACTCTGACCCTGGCGGGCAACCCGTCGCGGCTGGGGATCACCTGGCGCACCGACGATGCAGAAGCCGGCGTGCCCATTCTGAACCGCGTTCTGGCCGGCTCGCCTGCCGACCTGGCGGGCTTGCGCCGGGGACCGGATCCTGCGCATCGCGGGGCGCGAGTTCGCTTCGGTCGACGAGTTTCGCACGCTGGCGGCCGAGCCAGCCGGCCCGGTCGAAATGACCGTCGAAACCGCCGGGCGGGTGCGCAACGTGACGCTGCACCCGGTCGATGAACCGGGCGCAGCGCCGCGCGAAGCCGAATCGCAGTCGCCTTAGCGGCGCGCTGGGCCGAGCAGGGCCGGGCCCGATCCTCGCCGCAGGGCCCAGGCGCACTGCTTGACCATGTATCGCCGAGAGGGCCCGGTTAGTTCCGGATCTCTTCCGGTTTGCCGGCCGCCGGACGCGAGCCGGGCACGGCCGGCACGACGGCGCCCGGGACTGCCGGGTTGGCTCTGGCGATGTCGACCAGTTCGATCTCGAACACCAGGGTCGAATTGGGCCCGAACTTCTCGCGCGGCTCCGGACCGTACGCCAGGTCGGCCGGAATCACCAGTTCCCATTTCGAACCGACCGCCATCAGGAGCAGGGCTTCGCTCCAGCCGGGAATGACCTGGTTCACGCCCAGCGTGACCGGTTGATTGGTCTCGTACGAGCTTTCGAATTCTTTGCCCTCGGTCGTCTTGCCGCGGTAGTGCACGACGACCAGGTCGCTGATCCGCGGCTTCTTGCCGGTGCCGGCCTTGAGCACTTTGTATTGCAGTCCGCTGTCCAGGACCTTGACGCCCGGCTTGCTCTTGTTGGCAGCCAGGTAGGCTTCGCCGGAGGCGGCGTTGCGCTCGGCCACTTCTTCCTGCAATTTCTGCAGTGCTTCTTCCATGGCTTCTTCGCTGAGCTGCGGCTTGCCGCCGCCGAGCGCGTCGCGGAAGCCACGGAGGATCGTTTCCGGATCGAGGCCGAGCGATTGGCCTTCGTTCACGCGGCGAATGCTGGCGGCCGAATTGACGCCGATGGAGTAGGCCGCCTTGTCTTTGAGGCTGCGGAGTTCGGCCTTGTCGCGCAGCGATTTGACGTCGGGGGCCTTCTTGGCGATCTTGTCCTCGGCGCCACTCGCGCCGATGAGCGTGTGCGCTGCCACGAAACCCACTACCACTCCAATGGCCAACCTGAGATTCATGTCACTTACCCTTTCCGTAAGGTAATCATCGCGTGAAACGGTGCTCCCCGGCGCGGACGAATCGGCCGCGGCGCGGGCACCCGGCGGCCGGCGCGACCGGTCCAGCCCGCCGGCGTGCGACCGTCAGCTGCCGCCTGGCCAGCGCCCTGGTTGCCGGGGCGGGGAGCATAACAGACGCCCCGCCCGGCCACCTAGAACACTTTCCAAAGGGAGCCCGCGGGGGCCCGAGCGTTCGGCTGGCGGGCAGCAGGGCGGGTGGGAGTCAAGATTACATTTCCTTAAGGTCCGGCCGCGCGGAATTGGGTTTGCTCATGCAGCCGCTGCGGCGTAAGTCGAAGCGGATGGGTTGCAGACTGCCAGGGAAACCGGCAGCCGAGGCCCAGTCTGCGGGCACCAGGCGGTGATTTGGAAGAATCAGGAGCATCGACCATCGAGCCGTACGTTTTCTGCCTGTTGCTGCCCGGCGTTTTTTTCCCTGCCTGCCCGGCGGACCGTGCCCAAGCCCCTGTTGCCGGCCCTGGCCGCGCGCCTGCCCGCGATCGTGCGTGGCGCGCCTGGCAGGTGCCGCCGGTCGCCGCCGCATAGCGCGAAACAGTACCCGAGCCTCGAACGCAAAAGGCATGATTCACGATGGACCTGACGAAGCTGCTTCACGACCTGGGTGAGAACCTGCTCGCTCCGATTCCGCTGTGCTTTGCACTGGGGATCATCTGCAAGCTGATTCATGGCGGCATCAAGATCCCGAAGGAGCTGTACTACTCGATTTCGATTTTCCTGCTGATGTCGATCGGGTTCATGGGCGGGCACGAGTTGGCCCTGGCCGACTTGCATGTGGTTTTCAAGCCCGCCCTGGTGACGCTGCTCTTGGGCTGCATCACGCCCATCGTCGCCTATACCGTGCTGCGCTACGTGGGCCGTTTGACCGTGGCCGACTCGGCGGGCATCGCCGCCCACTACGGGTCGACCTCCGCGGTCACGTTTGCCGTGGCCCTGCAATTCGTCGAATCCCAATCGCATCCGGCCAACGGCTATCTGCCTACGCTGGTAACGATCCTGGAATGCCCGGGCATTGCGATTGCGCTGGCCATCGGCGCCGCATTGTCGGCCAAGAGCGCAACGGCCGAGCAAGAGAGCTCGGTCATCGGCGGCGAGCACGGCCCGCAAGGCAATATCAAGGAGGCCTTGTACGAGGTGATTACGGGGCAGTCGATCATGCTGATGGCCGGGCTGTTGGTCATCGGCTATATCGCCACCTGCGAGATGCCCAACGCCCTGGTTTTCGCCGAGCATGCCGAGGCTGTGGCCAGCAGCGCGGTTGAAAAGCCGGAGGCCGAGAAGACGGCCATCGATAAGGCCGAGGACGCGCTCAAGGCCGTCGAAGCCGACGAAAGCCTCGCCGAAAAAGACAAGGCCAAGAAAATCAAAGAGGCCAAAGGCAAGGTCAAGGCCGAGAAGATGGCCGTCTTTCAGACGAGCCCCTTCTATCCCTTCTATCAGTTCTTTCTGGCCAAGGGCATGATCTTTCGCGGGGCGCTGTGCATCTTCCTGCTGGAGATGGGCCTCGTGGCCGGCGAACGCTTGAAGGACTTGCTCAAGGTCGGGCCGTTCCTGATCGCCTTCGGCATCCTGATACCGATCTTCCACGGCTTCCTGGGCGCTTACCTGGGCCACATGGCCGGCATGAACCTGGGCGGCGCGACCGTCTTTGCGGCCATCGTCTCCAGCGCCTCGTACATTGCCGCACCGCCGGCGGTGCGTTTGACGCTGCCGGAGGCGAACCCCACGCTTTCGATCACCGCGTCGCTGGCGATTACGTTCCCGTTCAACATCGCGTTCGGGATCCCGCTCTACTACGCGATGGCCCAGTGGATGGGCGCAACCTGAACCAGATCGCCCCCCGGCGCGGCGGGCCGCCGCCGGCTCGCGAACAGCCAACGCAGGGTTCCTTCCCTCGGAGTCATCATGCAACTCGACACGATGAAACTGGTCACAATCGTCGCGGAAAAATTCCTCAAGGATCAAATGATCCAAAAGGTGTTGGAGCTGGGGGCCACGGGCTGCAGCTACCACGCCACCGAGGGCAAGGGGCTGCGCGAAGCGCGGCACGACGACGCCTTCAGCGAAAACTTCCAGATGAAAGTCGTTTGTCCGGCCGCCGTGGCCACGGCCATCATGGAGTACATTGCCGAGCATTACTTCGAGCACTTTGCCATCGTGGCCTGGGTGACCGACGTTGAAGTCATGCGCGGCAAACATTTCAGCAAAACCCCCACCTGAGGACGCATGGATTCCAACCTCGCCAGCTCCGACCCGGATTCCCCCGGCAAACGCGGCAGCGTCCGGCTGCAGTTCTATTTGAGCCGCGACGTGGCCCGCAAAATCGAGCACGTCGGCAACGTGCTGGGACAACCCACCGGCAAAGCGGCCGCCTTCCTGCTCGACGGGGCGTCGGATTGCGAGCGCCATGCCCGGGATCTGCTCACGCAGTGCGTCCGCCAGCGGCGTGAAGAAGCCGCCGCTGACTCGCCGCCGGTGGTGCGGCTGTTCGGCGCTCCGGCGGAGGAAATCGTGCTTCTGCAAGTGCCGCTGGCCGTGGACGTGGCCGATCGCATCGGGCGCATCGCCCGGCAGCAGGCGCTGACCCGGGCGAAAGTGTGTGCCTGGCTGCTGGACCGCGCCGTGGACGACCCGCTGTGGATCGTCGACATCGTGCGCTCCCGACTGGTCGAGGCTTTGTTGAAACCGCAAGTGACGGAAAACAAGCCACGGCTGGCTGCGAAACCCCGCTGACGCCGCCGATGCGCGCTCAAACCTGCCAGACTAAGCCCTCTTGCGCGAGCCGCACGGCTCAGCTCCGGCGCCGTATCGGCGCCCGGGTGCTCGCGCCCAGTTGCCGCGCGGTGGCCTGATCAGGCAGCCTGCGGCGGCGCGGCCGCGGAACGTCGCCGCGAATCGGCTGGCCGCCGACACTGCAACCCTCCCGCCGCGGGCCAGGCGATCAATAGTCGCGGACCGAGCCGTCGGGACTGTCGGCAATCGGCCATTTGTACTTGCGATTCGGGTCGGCGTTGACTTTTTCGATCGCCGCTTCGTCGATCTCGACTCCCAGGCCGGGCCCCTGCGGCAACGAGGCGTAGCCGTCGGCGTCGACTTCCCACTGCTTGCGGGCGACGCCCGGCGGCATGATGTGGCCGTCCAGGTAACCCTCGTGAATCAAGAACAAGGGGACCGTGGCCGTCGCGTGCAGGCTGGCCGAAAGCCCCAACTCCGAGCAGGTGCAATGCGGGGCCAGGGGCACGAAGTACGTTTCGGCCAGCGTGGCGATTTTTTTCATCTGCGTGATGCCGCCCGTGTGCCCGCAGTCGGGCTGCAGGATGTCGATGCAGCGCTCCTCGAGATACGGCATCATGCCCCAGATCGTGCGGTCGCGCTCGCCGGTGGCCAGCGGCACCCGGATCGCTTGCTTGAGCCGCTTGAAGACCTCGATGTTGCCGGGGACGGCCGGCTCTTCGATGAACATCACGTCGTAGGGTTCGATCGCGGCGGCCAGTTGCAGCAGCATCGGCGGCGGCACGGCACAGTGGGCGTCGAACATCACCGCGCCGTCGGGACCCACGCGCTTGCGGGTGTCTTTGATCGCGTCGACGAGGTGCTGCACGTCATTGGGACTGCCCGAAAACGGATGCGGGCCGCCCGTGCCGGTCTTGTGCGCTTTGGGGGTGGGATACATGCGGATCTTGTCGCGCACGTTGCCGCCCAGCAAATGGTAGGTGGGCACGCCCCAGAACTTGCCCGTGATGTCCCAGAGCGCCATGTCGATCGCCGAGATCGTGTGGGTCATGTAGGGCCCGCCGCGCTGATCGCGATGCGAGCGATACATCCGCTGCCAGAGATGTTCGATCCGGGTCGGGTTCTGGCCGGCCAAGACTTCGAACAGCGAGTTGGCCAGGGCGCAGGACACGGTTGGATCGAGCCCGGTGACTTCTCCCCAGCCGACGATGCCCTGGTTGGTCTCGATTTTGAAATAGGCCTTCGTGCCGACGCGGGTGGCCTTGAGCGCCGTGACCTTGAGGTTCGTGAGCCGGTCGGCCACGTTGGCCGCAGGGTTGTCGGCCCGGGCAATGCCTTCGTCGAGCAGCAGGGCGCCGGCTGCCAGCGCTCCGGCCGAAAGAAACAGGTCGCGACGGTCGATCGATTCCGGGTTGCGTTTCATGGCGGGCCTTTGTGCGGCTGTGGGAGTGAATCTTGACGCGGCGGTCGTTGCGATCGCCGCGCAATCTATCTGCGGGTTACCAGGTGTCGTTGTCGGTGATGCTCAGAAAAAAGTCGTTGCCCGTTTCGATCAGCACCAGGTTGCTTCCCGGCTGCAATTCGGCCGCGATCCGCTCCTTGCCGGCATGCCAGCCCGTGTAGCCTTCCTGAGCGAAGATTCGCCGGCCGTTGAGCCAGATCGATTGCAAGCCGGCGCCAGTGTTGAAAAACACCTTGCGCGCCGTGGGCGATTCGATCGTGGCTCGGGCCTGAAATCGCTTCGGCGGTGCCGCAGGATCGGTCCCGCGGGCCACTTCGGCCAGCGACTGGGCAAAGCCGCGCTGCCGTTCCTGCTCGGGCCACCAGTGGTCTTTGGGCTTGGGCTCGGGCAGCGCGAAGTCGTTCCAGCCATCGCCGGCAAGTGCGAGCTTCGCGCTAACTTCGTCGAGCGGCGTGTCGTCGGCCGCAGGGCGAACTCGCCAACGGCGGACGATGCCCGGCATCAGTTCGAGCTTTTGCTCCAGCGGCACCGGAACGTCGGCGTGGCCGAGTGCGTCGAGCAGGGCCCGGGTCATCACTCGGTATCCGGCAAAGCTCAGGTGGACCTGATCCGGCTCGAGCAGCTCTTGTCCGTCGTCGCGGGCGCGGCGCATCAGCGCATTGACTTCGGCGACGCGCGAGCCATGGTCCTTGGCCACCTGGCGCAGGATGGCGTTGTACGCGTCGAGCCGCTTGTCGGCGTCAGCCAGCCTCGGGCCCAGGACGCTCGTCGTCATCACGACGAGCGGAATCTTGTGCTCGGCCAGCTGCTCGGCGATCGCCCGGACGTCGGCCTCGAACTCGGCCAGGGGCACATTTCCGTTCACGTCGTTGATGCCCACGCTCAACGTGGCCTGCGTCGGCCGATGGCGGAGCACGTCGCGCTCCAGGCGCCGGCGCATCAGTCGGGCGGTATCGCTGGCCACACCCGCGTCGATGCAGGTCGGCACCTGCCGGCCGGCCTCGCGCAATGCCTGCTGGATGAGCAGGGGATAGGTGAACCCGTCGGTGATCGAATCGCCGATGAATACGATCCGCTGGGGCGCGGCCGGTTCGTCTGCCCGGGCGCAGCCGGCTGCCAGCAGCCAAGCCAGCGTCAGGGCGAGCGAGCGCAAAGGCTCGCGGGCGAACGTCGATTTGTGCGGTGCAATGCGGATCATGGGAGCTGCAGTGAGACGATCCTGCCGTTGGCCAGCGCCACCACGAGCTTGTCCTGGGCAAACGTCAGCGCGGCAATGTCTTGATCGAACCGCTGCTGCGACTTGACGGCGCCAGCCGCATCGACCACGCGCAGCGTGCCGCCCCAATAGGCAATCGCCGTGCGCCCGGCGCCGCTCGCCGAACGCTTGACCAGCAACCCCGGAATCTGCTGTTTGGCCGCCGCTTCGGCCGCCGCTGGGTCAGCCGGGGGCTTTAGCTTTTCGGCCGCTTGCGCGGCGGCGTCATGCGTCAGGACTTGCCCGCTGGCCGGCTTGCCGTCGGCGGCCAGGCGTGTGAGCGTGTCGTCGAGCGTCAAGACCGTGATCTGACCGTCGGGCTCGGCCTTCAAAGCCACGGCCCGATCCGGCAGCGTCGTCTGCCAGGCAACTTTGGCAGCGGGCGCTTCGGAGCCGGTCTTGCTGGCAGGAGTCAGGCTGCTGGTGGCCGGGGGCTGCCATTGCGTCAGCGGCGTGAACGCCGAGACGTCCTCTTGCAGCGAGCCGACGGCTTCGCTCATGCCCGCCTCGTCGTAGGCAATCAGCGTGATCGATTCCTGGCCGTAGCCGACCGCGTCGCGCTGCCAGGCCAAATAGCCGTGCCCGCGGCCGGGAAAATTTTGGGCATCGGGAACATACGGCAGAAAATTCTGTTTGAGCGCAAATTCGACAATCGGGTTATCGGCCGGCGTGCCCAGCAGGATCACGGGACCGGTCACGTTGAATCCGGCCAGGTTGGGCGGATTGTCGCTGCCGGCTTTGGCCCGACCCGGATCGAGGCCGACCCAGGTGGGGGCTTCGTCCTCGGAGATGGGGCGCGGTTTGCCGGCTTCGGCGACCGGCACCATCTTCGCCCGGACGCCCCAGGGCAGCAAGTTCTTGGCCAGGCGCTCGGCCGCGGCCGGCAAATAGGGACTCGTGCCGGTGACGATCGTCACGTCTTTGAACGTCTGGAAAAAGCGGTAGATATTTTCTCGGTCGTTGCCGAACGATACCGCCCGGGGCGTGCGGCCGGCCAGCGCCCCGCACTGGGCCGGCGCTGTAAAGTTGAACGCGGCCGCGGATTCCGAGTTGTTGAGCAGTTCCTGGACCAGCACTTTCCACTTGCCCGGCGGATCGTTGGCCGCCAGCGGCAGCGTGAGCTTGAGCGTGCCTTGGTCGGTTGCCCGATACAGGTCGTAGCGAATGCCGCCGGCCGGGTCGAGGACGCGAATCCGCAGCGGCGCCGAGCCGACCAGCAGCTGGCCGGCATCGTCGACCAGCGCGGCGTTGATCTGCAAGCGAATCGGATTCTCGCCGGCCGTCAGGTCGCGCACGACCAGCGGCGTGGCCAGCCGCACGGCGCCGATCGGCCGCGGCGGTGCGCACGAACACCCGCATCTGGCCAGGCCCGAAGCGGAACTGCCCCGTCAATTGGTCCCCTTGCGACTTGAATTTGGTTGCGTTGCCCTCGTGAATGGCGCCTCCCTGGATGGCATCGTAGATCGGCCGGCCATCGGCCGGCACGCCGAGCACGGCGCTGGTGGCTTGAATGGAATTCGTGTCCCCTTCGGCCGCGTTGTACGCGGCATTGACGGCGAACAGGTACTCGAAGTCGCCGAAGGCTTGCCGGGTGCCGGCCACTTCGCGATTGTCGCAAGCGAACGCGGGCCGGATGCCGCGCTCCTTGAGCCGCGCTTGCAAGGCCTGGGCAATCGGCGCGGCGGCCTGGTAATAGCTGCCGACGTTGTTCAGTCGTTTCAGTTCGGCCGCTTTGGCTTTGTCGTTCTGGGCCAAAGGCCACAGCTCGCCGATCTTGCCGAAGATGGCTGCCTGGGTCGGCACGCCCAGCTTCGTCGCGCCCTTGATCTGGACCTGCGAATCGTCGCTGACCAGCACCAGCCCGCCGCTGGCGGCAAAGGCTTCGAGCGCCCGAATCACCGGCAGCTCGAGCGCGTTGACCGTGGGCACGACAATCGCCCGATAGTGGGCCGCCAGGGTGCCGTCGACGACGTCTTCTTCGACAATCGGATAGATCTGGGTCTGGATCATGCGGCTGGCCAGGTAGACCAGGCCCAGTGCATTGCGCGTGTGCCCGCCGGCCTCGTACGAGGCTTTGTTGATGTCGATTTTCAGGTCACGCACCTCCGCGTCGAGGGCTTGCGACAGGGAATTGAGCACCGCCACGTCGCCCCGATCGACCGGCTGCGTGGTGAAGATCGTGCCCAGCCGGGCCATCAGCAGGTTCGACTCGACGACCCCCTCGCTGGCCGGCACGGACTCGGGCTTTTGCACGGTGATGTCCGGCGGCACGGCCATGCCCTGCAGGTTGTCCATGAACGACAGGTACTGTTCCATGCGGAAGCGATCGGACGGCTCGTTGGCGTACCACATCGGCAGGTACCAGTTCGGCTTGTCGAGCTGCCGCATGCGGCCGAGCTGGAAGGTGTAGGCCGGATTGTGATACAGCAGGCCGTAGTCGTCGTAGCCGCCGTGGCCGCTGATGATCGGCAACGAGCGGACGACGTTGAAGTAGTACCCGTCGGCGTAGGCCGTGGCCCCGTACACGCTCTGGGTCACCGAGAGCATGTTGGGCTGGACGCGGCTGACGCCGAACGACGAGTATTTCCAGGCGGCTTCCATGAACTGCTCTTTCCAGCGGTTCATGTCCTTCCAGCGGCGGACCAGTTCGGGTTTCGCCGGGTCGACTTCGTGATATTGCGGCGCGTCCTGGTCGAAGATCGACTTGAAGGATCGATCCTGCCAGGGAATGTTGAACGGCACCATCACGCCGGTGGCCGGATGCTTCCACCAGGTGAGCCCCGGCTCGTCATAGAAGTGCACGCCGATGGCATTGGGGCGGGTGCGGTCCTGGAAGGCCCGGCGGATAACGCGGGCCATGCCGCCGCGGAGCACGTAGGGATCGGACCAGTCGCACTCCATCCGGATGTCCATCTGGTGCGCGCCGCTCATCGTGCAGCACCACATGTAGTCGGCCCCGGTGCGGATCAGCTCGTCGGGCTCCAGTCCGCCGTAGGAAGCGTAGATCAGGTTCAAGCCCAGGCTTTGTTCGCCGAGGATTCCTTGCTCGGCTTTGGCTGCCCGGCTGCCCCATTGAATGAGCTTGAATGAAGTCTGCCGCTGGTGGCTGCGGACGTCGATTTCGGCCGTGGCCGTCTGGCCGTCGGCGGCGACCTCGAGCCCGTATTTGTCGGGCCGCAGCAGCCAGCCATTCAGGTGCAAGTGCACCGTGTCGCGCGCGTCCGGGCCCACCATGGCAGCGGTGCCCAGCGGAAACTCGAACACCGCCCGGCTGCCGCTTTGCCCCGCGACCGTCAGGTGCAAGTCTCCGGCTGGCAGGGCCGCCGCGCCCGAGCGAACGACAGCCAGGTCGATTACTTCGTTGGTCTGATACGCCTTGCGAGCCAGTGGCAGCAGGATTTGCAAATCGGCTCGGGCGCAATCGGCGCCGGCCAGCCAGCCGGCCAGAGCGGCCAGCAGCGTCAAACAGGGGATTCTATTTTTCATGCGATCACGTCCTCTACGCGGGGGTGGTGATTCGTACTTTCGACGGCTCGGCAGGGAGGCAAAGGCGAAGCTGCCCGTCGACGAATAAATGCGGAGGCAGTGGGTTGCGGCAAAGCGCGGGGGGAACGACTGAGCGCGAACCAGCCGGCTCGGCGGCCGGCGCCGCCTATTCTGTTTCGGCCCCTGGCGGCCGTCAAATCATCGGTGCAGCGGGGAGGAGGTGCAAGTGGCTGCACCGCAGGCGGCCGACGCGGAATCTAGGCTGGGCCCCGATCATAAGATGCCTCTCGGGGCCGAATGGTTACACCGGTGCCGATTGGGGAGTGCAAGCCGCAAGCACGAAAATCGCGCCCGGCACGTCGTGATCGCCTTGGCGGCGCAAGCTCGCCTGGCTGCAGTGCACTTCGGCCCAGCCGCCGCGGGCGGCCAGGCGGCGGACATATTCGACCGAGTGCGCGTAGCGGCGCGTGGGCTGCAAAAGGTGATCGCCCGTGGTCGTGCATTCGATGGAGAAGGCAAATAGTCCGCCGGGCTTCAGACGCCGCCGCGCCGCCGACAATAGCGGGGTCAGGTCGCCCAAATAAATCAGCAAGTCGGCCCCCAGCAGCAAGTCCACGTCGCCGGCCGGCGAGTCATCTGCGGACAACCACTCGATGGCTTCGGCCTGGTACAAGGCATCGTATACGCCGCGCTGAGCGGCGGCGGCGATCATGGCCGGCGCCAAATCGATGCCCGTCAAGTGCTCGACCAGCGGACGAATGCCTGCGCCGACGAGCCCGGTGCCACAACCCAGGTCGACGGCCCGAGCCAGCACTGTCGGGTGCAGCCGGCGGACTTCGTCGGCCAGCAGCCTGGGCACCTGGTAGTTTAAGTCCGCCAGATGTCGGTCGAATTTTGTCGCGTACGTGTCGAATAGCTGTACGACATAGGCCGGCGGCATGGCCGCGGGCGGAGGCAACTGGCCGAGCGCCGCCAGTTCGAAGCTGGCCGCTTCCAGGCTCGGATCGAGTTCCAGCGCATGGCGGTAAGCGGTGATCGCTTCCTGCGTTCGGCCGCACTGATCGAAGGCCTGGCCCAGGTTGAAGGCTGCCTTGGCGTAGCGCGGGTCGACGTCGAGCGCGGACCGCAGGGCCGCGATGGCCGGATCGTGTTGCCCGTCGCGGCTCAGGGCCACTCCCAGTGTGTTCCAGGCGGCGGCGTAATCGGGCCGCAGGCGGATCGCGGCGCGGCATTCTGCGGCGGCGTCCGCCCAGTTCCCGATTTGCACCAGCAGGGTGGCCAAATGGTGCCGCAGCCGGGCCGAGTTTGGCTCCGCGGCGAGCATTTGGCGATAAATCGACTCGGCTTCGGCGAAGTGCCCGGCGTCGGCCAGATGGTCCGCACGCGCTAACGCATCCTCGGGACTCGACACGGCAAGACTCTCCAAAACGCTCCGCTGGGGTCGTCCGCTGCAGTCGTGGCGACAACTTCGGCACGATACCGCGAAATGCCGGGTGCCGAATGGGTTTTGTTTCGCCCTCAGCGGCCGAACGAGGGGCAGCGGCCGACCGCGTCGGCACATTGCGCGGACGCAAACGTGAACGCGGCCGCCGGCCAAGACCGAAAAAAATCATTGCGTTTTCGTTTGAGGTCAGTTAGTTTCCTCATTACTCGGTCGAGTCGTCAAGTCAGGCAAGTTCCCCAAAGCAACCGGGCCGATCGCCGCGCCGTAAACGCCGCCAGCGCGCGACGGTGCGGACGTTTGGCACGCCGGTTACGGCGCGGGGCTGCCGCTTCGGCGAGATACGTCGGAGGCGGAAAGTCGGGACGCCGCCTCTTGGAACGTGCGAGTTAGCAGGGACAACGAGAGGGCGGATATGGACTTCGTTGCCTCACGGCGTCGTGGGAGCGCTGGCCGCTTGCGCGGATCTGATCGCGGCCGGCTGGCGCTGGCAGTCGAGGTGCTCGAGTCGAGGCGGCTGCTGTCGGTGACGATCTCCGATCCCAGCTTCGAATCGCCTGCCCAGAACGGCGGCTACACCTACGATCCGGCCGGCACCAGTTGGACCTTCGCCGGCAACAGCGGCATCGAAGCCAACGGCAGCGGCTGGGGCGCGGCGAGCGCGCCGGACGGCACGCAAGCCGCATTCTTGCAGAGCAGCGGCGCCGGACAAAATGGGGCCAATGGCCAGGTCAGCCAGACGCTCGATTTCACCACGAGCGGCGCGTACGCGCTCGAGTTTCAGGGCGCCCAGCGGAGTTCCAACGGCAGCCAGGTTCAAAGCATTGGTCTGTACCTGGACGGATCGCTGATCGGAACCTACACGCCGACCAGCGCCGGCAGTTGGACGACGTTCGGGGCCCAATTCAACGTCCCCACGGCGGGGAACCATACGATTGCGTTTGCCGCCGTCAACAGCTCGGGCGATCAGTCCTGCTTCCTTGATAATCTGATCATCGGCAATTATTCGTCCCCCGCGATCGCCACGCAGGCCGCGGCGACGCCCAACCCCGTCGCCGGCACCACGACCGATCTGAGCGTGCTAGGCAGCAGCAGTCTGGGACAGAGCGCATTGACCTATACCTGGTCGACGGTCGGTTCGCCGCCGGCGCCGGTCGCATTCAGCCCCAACGGCACCAATGCTGCCCAGAACGCGGCGGCCTCGTTCACCCAAAGCGGGCAGTACACGCTGCAAGCGACAATCAGCGATGCGTTCGGCGGCAGCATAACGAGCAGCGTGACGGTCAATGTCAACGTCGGCATCGCGACGCCCGGCTATCTGAGCGCCACCTGGAACGGCAGCGCGGTCGATCTGGCCTGGTCGTCGGCAATTGGCGCCCAGACGTACAACGTGTATCGCGGCGCCACCAGCGGCGGCGAAGCTCCGACCCCGATTGCCACCGGGCTGACGGCCAACGCGTATGTCGACAATTCCGTCACCCTGGGCCAGCCGTACTACTACGAAGTCACGGCCGTCAGCCCGACGGGCACCGAAAGCCCCCCCAGCATCCAGGCCCTGGCGCAGCAGTCGAGCGCAGCGCCTCGTATCGCTACGACATTGCGGCCGGCGGCGGCGATACCGCGGTCAACCCCAACGAAACCGTGCTCAACCCGCTCAACGTCACCGCGGGCAATTTCGCCCGGCAGTTCACGGTCAACGTCGACGGCCAGGTGCTGGCCCAGCCGCTCTACGTCGGCGGCGTCAATCTGACCGGCGGTGCCAGCCCGGGCGTGCACAACGTCGTGTTCGTCGCCGACGAACACGACAGCATCTATGCCATCGATGCCACCAGCGGTCAGGTGTTGTGGTACGATTCGCCGCTCGGCACGTTCAACGTGCCCGGCACCGGCAACACCGTGACCGTGTCGACCGTGCCGTCGGGCGACGTTAGCAGCGGCGACATCAGTCCCGAAATCGGGATCACCGGCACTCCGGCGATCGACGTCAACACGGGCTACATGTACGTCGTGGCGAAGACAAAAGAGGTGTATTCGAACGACACGGCCGATCCGCACTACGTCAACACCCTGTACAAGATCAGCGTTGCCGACGGCAGCTGGACGAAGACGGTGATTGCCGATACGACGTACGCCGCCGGCGGCAGCTACATCTTCAACAGCGGGCCCTACGTCGACGGCACAGGCGACGGCTCGATCAATGTCGGCGGCCAGAGCCGCGTCTACTTCAATGCGCTGCGGCAGATGTTCCGGCCCGCCGTGCTGCTGACCGACGGCATGGTGGTCCTGGGCAGCGCGTCGCACGGCGACAATGGGCCCTATCACGGCTGGATGCTGACCTACGACGAGGGCTCGCTGGCCCAGATGGGGGTGCTCAATACGAGCCCCAATTCCGGCCTGGCGGGCATTTGGCAGGGGGACGCGCCGATCGCCGTGGACCCGCAGGGTTATTTCTACTTCGAGACCGGCAACGGCCCGTTCAATTCGAGCCCGAGCAATTTCCCCAACGGAGACACATCGAAGTTGCCGATCGACGGCGATTACGGCGACTCGTTCGTCAAGGTGGCGCTCGACCCCACGACCAGCCAGAGCAATCAGAACGTCAACGGCTGGGGCTTGAAGGTCGTCGATTATTTCACGCCCGAGGATCAGGCCTCGCTGAATTCGGCCGACGAGGACCTGGGTTCCGGCGGTCCGATCGTGTTGCCCGACTCGGCCGGCAGCGCCGCGCATCCGCACCTGCTGGTCGGCGGCGGCAAGGAAGGCAAGGTCTACCTGATCGACCGGGACCACATGGGCGGCTACAGCCCGACCGATGCCGGCGCCGTGCAAACACAGGGCGGAGCCGTCGGCGGCATTCTCAGCGCGCCGGCGTATTTCAACGGCACGCTCTACTACACCGGCGGCTATAACGGCGGCATCAACGCATTCAGTGTATCCAACGGGGCCTTTTCGCCCGCGCCGACGAGCAGCACCCCCGACGGGTTTGGCAATCTCGACGGCGGCCCGGTCATCACGGCCGACGGCACGGTCAACGGCATCGTGTGGGCCTTGGACCGCGGGACCGGTCAGCTCCGGGCCTACAGCGCCAGCAATTTGGCCGACGAGCTCTACACCAGTGCGCAAGCGCCGAACAATGCCGACGCCCCGGGCTCGGTGATGAAATACACGACGCCGATGGTCGCCAATGGCCAGGTGTTCGTCGGCACCGGCAATTCGCTGGTCGTTTACGGCGTGCCCGCTGCGGCGACTTCACCCCCGAATGCGCCCACGGCCCTGGTCGCCACCTCGCCAGTCGGATCGGAAGTTCAACTCAGCTGGACCGACAACTCGAATAACGAGGCGGCCTTCGACATCGAGCGCTCGACCGACAACATGAACTGGACCCAGGTCGGCACGGTGGGCGTCAACGTAAGCACCTACGACGACACCACGGTCAGCGCCCTGACGACGTACTATTATCGCGTCCGGGCCAACAATGCCCTGGGCTACTCGGACTATACGAACGTGGCCAGCGTCACCACGACCGGCGTGCAATCCGTCGGGACCGGAGACGGGCTGCTCGGGCAGTACTACCAGGGGAACAGTTTCAATTTCAGCGGCCAGACGCCCGTGCTGACCCGCGTCGATCCGACGATCAACTTCAATTGGAACAGCGTCGCCCCCGACCCCTCGGTCGGCCAGACGAACTTCACCGTCCGCTGGACGGGCGAAGTCCAGGCCCAATTCAGCCAGGCGTACACGTTCTCCACGATCAGCGACGACGGCATCCGGGTGATCCTCAACGGCCAGACGATCATCGACGACGAGTCGTATCATGGGCCGACCAAGGACACCAGCGCCGCCATCAACCTGGTGGCCGGCAAAAGCTATACAATCGAAGTCGACTACTTTCAGGGCAGCGGCGGAGCCGAGGCGATTCTCGACTGGTCGAGCCCCTCGACCGCCGAGGAAGTCGTGCCGCAAAGCCAGCTGTTCTCCGGCTCGGCGCCGGCAGCGCCGACCTTGCTCGCGCCCGTTGCGGCATCCGGCACCCAAATCAATCTGGCCTGGACCGAGACCTCGACCGACGCCACGGGCTTCGAGATCGATCGCAAGGTCGGAGCCGGCGGGACCTACGCGGTCGCGGCCGTGGTTACCCCGGGAACCACCACGTATCTGGACGCCGGGCTCAGCCCGAACGTGACGTATTACTATCAAGTCCGGGCGCTGAATTTCGGCGCGGATTCGCCCTACTCGAACGAAGTCAGCCTGACGACGCCCGTGCCGCCGCAAACCCCGTCCGGCGCACACACCACGCAGATCACGACCAGCGAGATCGATTTCGCCTGGACGAACAACGCCACCGACGGCACGTTTACGCGTATCCTGCGCAACTCGGGCTCCGGCGGCAATTTTATCTTCGTGGCTGCGCTGCCACCCAGCGCGACCACTTATGCGGATCTCGGCCCCGGCGGAAAAGGCCTGACGCCCGGAACCGCGTACGACTACCACATCCAGGTCGGCAACGTGGCCGGCTACTCGGACTTTACCGGCTTCACGGTCCAGACTCTGACCACCCAGCCGACGCAGCCCGTGGCCGTCGGTGCCGACGGCATGGTCACGCTCAATTGGACCGCACCGGCCGGTGCGACGAGCTTCAACGTCTATCGCGGCACAACCGCCGGCGGCGAGGGTGCGACGCCGATCGCCACCGGACTGACCGGCACGACGCTGGTCGATACCGGCCTGGCCGATGGTCAGACGTATTACTACCAGGTCACCGCGGTCGACACGGGCGGCGAAAGCGCGCGTTCGGCCGAAGTCTCGGCGACGCCGCTGGTGCCGCTGGCCGTGTCTCCGCCGCCCGGCAACGTGCAGGCAACCGCCGGGGACGGCCGGGCTACGCTCAATTGGATCGCAGCGACCGGGGCCACGTCGTACAACATCTACCAAGGCACGTCGGCCGGCGGCGAAACGCTGCTGATCACCGGCGTCACGGGCACGTCGTTCGTGCAGTCGAGCCTGAACAACGGCACGACCTACTATTACCAGGTCAGCTCCGTCAACGCGCTGGGCGAGGGTTCGCCCAGCTCCGAAGTGGCCGTCACGCCCAAAATGCTCGCGCCGCCGACGCCGATCAATGTTATGGCCGCGGCCGGCGACGGCCAGGTCAGCCTGAATTGGACCGCGGCGTCCGACGCCCAAAGCTACAACATCTATCGCTCCACCGACGCCGGCGACGAAGTGCTGTACCAGCAGGGAGTCGTCGGCACTTCCTTCGTCGACGGCCAGGTTGCCGACGGCACGACCTATTACTACCAGGTCAGCGCGGCCAACGGCGTCGGCGAAAGCAATCTCTCGACGGAAGTGTCGGCCACCCCGCTGCCGCCGCTGCCGGCCCCGCCGACCGCGCTGGTGGCCGCCGGAGTCAGCGCTTCGCAGATCCAGTTGCAATGGCAATCCAGCACGACGCCGGGAACCGCGGTCGTGATCGAGCGCTCGACCGATGACGTAAACTTCACGCCGCTTGTGACGCTCGATCCTGGAGTCGCCAGTTATCTCGACGCCAATCAACTGATGCCCGGCACGACGTATTACTACCAGGTCGTGGCCACGAACCTGGCCGGCAATTCCGGCCCCTCGGGCACGGCCCAGGCCGCCGTCGTCGCCCAGCTGCCGCCCCCCTGGGCAGACGCCGATATCGGCAGCCCGCCGCTGGCCGGCTCGGCCTATTTTTACAACGGCGCGCTGACGGTATCGGGCAACGGCGCCGACATCTGGAACTCGAGCGATCAATTCAATTACGCCTACCAGACGCTCAATGGCGACGGCTCGATCATCGCCGAAGTGGCCAGCCAGGGAAACACCGATCCCTGGGCCAAGGCGGGCTTGATGATCCGCAACACGCTCGACGCCAGTTCCGCCTTTGCCGACATGGTCCTGACGCCCGGCAACGGGGCCGCCTTCCAATGGCGAGCGACCGCCGGCAGCGCGCCGACCAACGACCAGACCACCGGGTACACGGTGCCCGATTGGGTGGAACTGACCCGCAGCGGCAGCACGCTCACCGGCTACGTCTCAACCGACGGCATCAACTGGACCCAGATCGGCTCGGCTTCGATTGCGATGAATTCGCAGGTCTACATCGGGCTGGCAGTGACCAGCCACACCACGGCCGCCATCAGCACGGCCACGTTCGACAACATCCAGCTGGGCGGCTCCGTGCCGCAATTGCCGGCCGCCCCCTCGACGCCGCTGGCGCAGGCCGCCAGCGGCACGACCGTCTCGCTGTCCTGGAGCGACGCCGACATCAGCACCTATGCCTTCGAAGTCCAGCGTCAAGATCCGGGCGCCTCCGGATATACCACCGTCGCCACGGTCCCGGCCAACGACGCCACTTATGCCGACACGGGGCTGACCCCGGGCGCTGCCTACTCATACCAGATCGTCGCCATCAACACGGTCGGTATGTCGGCCGCGTCGACGCCGGCCGCGGTGACGTTGCCCGTGCCGCCACTGGCGCCGTCGCTGCTCCAGTTCAATCAGGTTTCGACGACCAGCGCCGGGCTGAGCTGGCAATTGAATTCGAGCAACGATACGGGGGTGAACATTTATCGGCAGGACGGCGCGGCGGGCAGCTTTACGCTCCTCACCACGTTGCCGGCCGGATCCCGGGCCTATGTCGACGGCACGTTGCAGCCCGGCACGCTGTACGAATATCGCGTCACGGCCAGCGATCCGGCCGGCGAGTCGGGGTTTGCCGACGCGGGCGTGACAACGTTGCCCGCCGCCGTGAGCGGATTGACAGCCAGCTCAACCGACGGCAGCGTGCTGCTGCAATGGACCGCCCCGGCCGGCGCTGGCCTACAACATCTACCGCGGATTGTCCGCCGGCGGCGAAGGCGCCACGCCGTACGCCAGCGGCGTCGACATTACCAGCTACACCGATTTCGGCGTGAACGACGGCACGCATTACTACTACTTCATCACGGCGATCGACTTCAGCGGCGAAGGCGCCGCCAGCGCGGAAGTCTCCGGCGCGCCGCAAGCGGCGCCGCAATTGGTAGCCACTCCGACAGCGCTAGGCGTCGTGGCGCCGGGGCCGGCGACCGTCGTCGATCCGGGATTGACGATCATCAATCCGGCCGAAATTGCCGTCGTGACGGGCGCCACGGTGAGCATTGCCTCTGGGTTTGCCCCCGGAGAAGACCAATTAGCCGTCACCCAGGTCGACCCGAACGTGACGGTTTCGTACGACGCGAACACCGGCGTGCTCCAGTTCACCGGAAACGACACGCCGGCCAATTACCAGGCGCTGCTCGAAAGCGTCACCTATCAGGACGCCAGTCTCACGGCCAGTCTCGCGGCGCGGAGCATTGTTTTTGCCGTGAGCGATGCCACGGGCACGGGCACCGCCGCGCGCTCGGTCAGCCTGGCCGCCGATCAGCCGGCGGTGCTGCAAACCACGGCCACACAACTCGAGTATGTGCCGCAACTCGGCGCCCAGATCGTCGATCCCAACCTGACGATCAGCGACACTGCGAGCTCCACGCTCGCGACCGCGAGCATTTCGATCGGCAATTTTACGGCCGGCAATGGAACGCTGGGCTTTACGCCCACGGCTGGAATCAGCGGCTCGTTCGATGCCGCCAGCGGCACGCTCAATCTCTCGGGCGTGGCCAGCGTGGCCGCCTATCAACAGGTGCTGCGTTCGGTCACCTATAGCAACACCGGCGCCACGACCTTCTCGGGACCGCAGGCGATCTCTTTCCAGGTGAACGACGGATTCGTCGCCAGCAACACGGCCAGCCGCACGTTCGTCGTCGATCCGCATCCCTGGCAGAATCCTGCCCTGCGCTGGGATGTAAACAACGATGGCCTGGTGACGCCGATCGACGCCCTGGACGTGATCAACCAGCTCAACAAGTTTGGCGAGGCGCCGCTCGCGCTGCCCGCGCCGGATCCGGTGCCGTTTTACTACGACGTCAACGGCGACAACCTGTTATCGCCGCTCGACGCTTTGAACGTGATCAACTACCTCGACGCGGCGGCGCTGGCCCTTGGCGGAACGGCAGCCGCCGGCACGGGCGCTGTCTCGCCCGCTGTGAGCGCGCCGGATGCTCCCGCGGTCGGCGGCGTTTCGGTCGGCAGCGTTTCGGTCGGCAACATTTCGAGTGTCAACGTTTCGGTCGGCAACGTATCGAACGGTTTGCCGCAGGCTGCCGCGAGCGCTGCTGCATCGTCACAGGTTCCGTTGCCGCTGGCTGGGCTGGATTGGGCATCCAGCTCCAGCGGCGCATCCGGGCTCGGGCCGGCCAGCGGCGCGTACGTTTCGGCCGCCTCGAGCGCGGCAGGTTCCGCGTTGAGCAGCCTGCAAAAGCCGCTGGAGTTGAGCCGTCAAGCGCTCGCCGCGGTGTTCCAGTCGCTTGGTGCGGCGGCAGCAACGCGAGCGGCACAGCCGGATCCCGGTGCCAGCCTGGATCTCGACTGGTGCGATCCACTCTGATGCGGTCCGCTGTCGCCGCTGCGCCGAGACACGTCCTGCGCGGCCTGACGAGCCCCTGGCCGATGTAAACGCCGGGCTCGCGTTTTTCCGGCTCGCAGCCATCCGGCCCGCTGGGCGGCCGAATGCCAGGGGGTATAATCCACGGCCTGGGAGCATCGCCGGCGTTTTTGTCCCTGGGGGAGTTCTTCGCTTGACGGCAATCCACGATGTGGTGTTTTTGTTCGACGTCGACAATACGTTGCTCGACAACGATCTGATTCAGAAAGATTTGTTCGAGCATATTGCGGCCGAATTCGGACCCGCCGACCGCGACCTGTATCGTCAGATCTTCGAGCAATTGCGGAGCGAAGTCGGTTATGCCGACTACCTCGGCGCGCTGCAGCGCTACCGCGTGCATCAGATGCACAACCCGCGGCTGCTGGAGATGTCGTCCTACCTGGTCGACTATCCGTTCGCGGGCCGGCTGTATCCGCATGCGCTCGACGTCCTCGGCCATTGCCGGCGCTGGGGACCAACCGTGATTCTCTCGGACGGCGACGTGGTGTTTCAGCCCCGCAAGGTCGAACGTAGCGGGCTCTGGCGCGCGGTCGAAGGCCGGGTGCTGATCTACATTCACAAGGAACACGAGTTGGCCGACGTCGAAGCGCGATTTCCCGCCCGGCACTATGTGCTGGTCGACGACAAATTGCGCATCCTGACGGCCATCAAAGCGATTTGGGGCCAGCGCCTGACCAGCATCTTTCCCCGGCAGGGGCATTACGCGCTCGACACCGCCGCCATCGCCCAGTATCCGGCGGCGGACGTGACCATCGAGTCGATCGGCGCGCTGTTGGCCCACGACTTCTCGGCCTTGAAGTCTGCCCGCTAGGGGGCGAATCGCGCGGCCGCCAGGCAGGCCGATGCGGTCGGCCTGAAGGTCGACCGGGTCGATCCCTGCCGCGGGGACTGTCACCGCTTCACTCGCACAAAACCGCGGCTCCTTCTGCCCAGCTTGAGCCTGCAGGGGCGGCTCAGTTCGATCAAATTGATAAGCGCGTGTGATCGAAATGATAGGCTTTTGCGCTCGAGTGGGCCCATTTTTGCGGAAATCCGCTTCGGCCAAGCTTTTTGCGCTGCGTATTGCCCCTATTTTTGGCGACTTCTCACTCTCCCCCCAGAATGGGCACACGATTCGCTAACAGGTGGCTTCCACTCGTCGTGGGTCCCCTTGTCGGCGTTCGGTCGGGGCCTGGGCGCAGCGCTGCTTCGTGCGTCGAGTCCCCTTTCGCGGCCGCGTTCACGCGGCTGGCTATTCTGCGGAAAAAAGGATCCGTCCAATGCGCTCCATGCGTTGGCCCGTGCGCGGCATTTGCCGAATGGAAATGGCTCGCGGTGCTCTGGGCCTGGCTTTGCTTGCGGCCCTGGGCTTGCAAGCGGGTCCGCAAGTCCGGGATTGTCAGGCCAGCCCGACAATCGCGTATGAGAATTCGGGCACCTACAACCAAACCGGCCCCTATTCTTTGGGCATGGATTTCGTCGTCGGCAGCACGCCGATCGTCGTTTCCTACCTGGGTGATTTTGCCGAGGGGAATCCCGCCAGCTCGCTTGCCGGCGTGCGGGTGGGAATATTCGATACTGACACCCATGCCCTCGTCGGCAGCGCGGTGACTTTCTCCGGCGTCAACGGCGTGCAGCTGGGCAGCGACACGAGCGACTGGTTCTTGCCCGTGTCGATCTATCTGCCGGCAGGGTTCCACGGAGCCGTCGTCGGCGACAATATGTACAACTACAACTCTTTTGGCGCCACCAACACGTCGAGCACGGAAAATAGCGGCGGCGGCTTGATCAGCTTCGTGGGGGTCAGTTACTGGGCCTCTGGCGGGTTCGCCTATCCGGGCAACAATGATAGCGGCCCGGCCAATCGCTACGATGCCGGCACGTTCGCCTTCTCCGCGGCGCCCGAGCCCGGTTCGGCATTGGTCTGGAGCGCGCTGCGCTTTGGGCTTGCTGTGGGCGGCCCGCCGTCGCCGGGCGTAAGCCGAGCGGCACGTCGGCCCCGCGTAAAAAATCGCCCCGGCAATCGCTGGGACGTTTTCTTTGCGCCGCAGGTTAATCACCCCCGGGCTCGGCGATGGCGGCAAGGCGCTGCGGCCTTGCGCCCCGGCCCGCGCTACTGCGGCTGACCGAGCGGCGCGGGCAGACCCTCTTGTGCCTCCGGTGTGGAAAGCTGGGGCAGCGGTTCCAGACCCGGCCCGGCCGGCGCCGGGACGGCTTCCGGCAATGGCAGGCCGCCAGTGGCGTCGGGCATTCCTGGCGCCTGTGGCGCTGGCGGATGCGGCTGCACCGAGGGCGGCGTAATTTGCCCGTACTGGCCGCTGCTCACTTCGATCGGCGGGCGCAAGAAGCGGTAGTTCAGCTCGCGCTCGGGGCGGCGCAAATCGGTCCGCTCGGCCGCATCGTCGTAGGCCTTGCCGGGCCAGGGCCCTTCGGCCAGGAACACGTCGTTGTAGTCGAGCAGCGAGCCTTTTTCGAAGTGGACGTTCTTGATCGACAGGGCGTATTCGGTCAGCGAGCCGAAGTAGCGGATCTCCGATTCGGCCAGCCGGCGCTGCGAGTCGAGCACGAGCTCGGACTGCGCCTTGTCCGAATCGAAGGCCGCGGTTACGGCCGCCAGGTGCTGCCGGGCGGCGACACGGCGATTGTAGCTGGTCCAGGTGCAATCGTAGGCCCGTTCGACTTCGCACAGCGCGTTGCTCAGGGCCAGCGAAATCTCGCGCTCTTGCTGTTGCAGGATGGCCCGTTCGCGGGCCAGCTGCAGTTCGGCGTTGCGCACCGCGGCGTGGCCGCGGCGGAAGCCCAAGGGCATCGAGAACTGGAACCCGGCCTGCCATTCCTGGAACTGGCCGCTGTACAGGTTTTGCAGGGCGTTGTCGTAGCGGTTGACGTTGATGTCGTTGTTGAAGTCGACCAGGTTCTCGCCGAAGCCGCGGAACCGGTAGTAGCCGAGCGTATCGAGGTTGGGCAGGAGGAAGTTCTTGCTGCCGATCAGTTCCAGCTCGCGCCGCTTGATGACCCACTTTTGCCGCCGCAATTCGACCCGGCGCACCATCGCCTCTTTAAGAATCTCGTGCCAATCGAAGATAACCTTGGCCCGGCGGGGCTCGTCGGACGGCCGGATCAGCTTGCAATCGTTGATCGGAATGGCCATCAGGTTGCGCAGCCGCCGTTCGGCCACGCGCACGCCGCTCAAGCCCCGCGCCTGCCGCCGCCACTGCCGTTGAACACCGTGGTGCCTTGCACCAGCCGGCCATACCAGGCGACCTGGGTTTCTTCCTGGAAGCGGAAATACTGTTCCCGGGCTTCGGCTTCTTTTTCGGCCTCGCCGCCGCGGCGCCCGGCCACGTACAGGGCGTGCACGCGGCGCCAGGTTTCCAGCGCGCTATCGCGGGCCGCGATCTTGGCGTCCAGGTCGCGATAGGCGAAGTACAGATCCCAGTAGGCGTTTTCGACGTTGCTCACCAGATCGCGCAAGCCGGCTTCCAGGTCGGTGATGCTGATGTCCGTGTTGATCCGGGCCACCATCACGCCGTTGGCGAAGCCGGGCACGCCGCTGAACACGCCGGGCACGTTGGGCGGCCCGTAAATCCGGTTGAATTCGGCCCCGGCCCCTTGCAACAAGGGCTGGCGGAACGTGGCCTGGTAGCTCGTGTTCCAGGCATGCGGGAACAAGTTGCCGGGCGTGTTGTTGGCGTCGTAGTCGGTGTTGTTGCCGAACGAAAGCGTACCGCCGGTCGCCGTGCGCTTCGTGATCTCGGTCTGGAAGACCGCGGTCTGCTCCTGCACCACGCGCGTGCCGCCGCCAAAGAAGATATTGTTGACCGCATAATGGTTGCTGTTGTACGTCTGCGATGCCGAAATCACCGGGTCGAACGCGGCTTGCGTGGCCTCGGTGCCGAAGCGCGGATCGGTTTCAGCGATGGCCGGTCCGTGGGTCGTGCGCACGTTGGCCGGCGACTGCAGCACCTGACCGCCCACTTCGGTGAGCACCTTCGAGTTGATCAGCGCCGTGCGCATGGCATCGAGCAGCGACATTTCCCAGTATTCGGGAGGCGCCTCGCGGCCGGTTTCCAGCGGCGAGCGCATTTCCAGGATCGGGGCCGGCGGCGGAGTCTGGACGTCCGGATATTCGACGGCCGTCGCCGACTTCTGATAGCGCGCCAGTTCGGGGTCGTTCCGGTTCGGTCCGGACGAGCGCAAGCTGCAACCGGCCAGGCCCGGCAGGGCGGCAAATGCGGCGATAACCCATCCTGTGACGCGAAACATGGCCGAGAACAACTCCCCTGATTCGTCCGGCGTCGAAGCGACTGCCGGTTAGCCCGCTACGGACTCCAAGTGCTAGCCCGGAGAAAAAATCTCTGCTTAGGGGGTATAGATCGGCAAAAACCCAGCGGACCCGTCGTTAAATCCGCTACAACCGGCAATCTTTTCCCAGTCCGCGCCGCTGCAGCTCGCCGAAATCCCAGCCGATATTCTCCATCTCTCCCCGGCGCCGGTGGGTCGCCCGGCGGCCCGTGCTCCCCCCGCGCCAGCAAAGGGCCAGCCGCTGGGCAGCTATACTGAAACATTGCCGCCGCCCTGGGGGGCGGTGCCCGCGTGCCAGCCCCCCGCGGGTTCGTTGACAGCCAGGTGTGTCCGACCAGTCCGTGCCCACGATTGCGTAATGGTTCGCGAGATCGCCGCTAGCGACGTGTCCGCCAACGAGCCCCAGTGGCACGAGATCGAAGCTGCGCTGGAGCAGATCGCCGAGCTGTCGACGGGCCATCTAAGCAGCGCCGAGTTTTACACCGCGCTGGTCGAAAAGGCGGGGCAGGCACTGGGGGCGTTTGCCGGAGCGGTGTGGCGGATCTCGCCCGAGGGAGATTTTGCCCGCGAGGCCGATTGGAACTTTGCAGCCACCGGATTCGAGGCTTCGCCCGATGCGGCGGCGGCTCACCGCCGCGCGCTCGAGGTGGCTTGCGCACGCGGAGAGCCGTGTCGGCTCGCGATGCGGCCGCCGAATTCGGCCAGCGGCGGCCCGGGCGCGGCTCGGGCGCACAGCGCGCCCGCGGGACTGCCACGCGAACCGGTCGAATTGTTGCTCCTGATCGCTCCGCTGCGCTCGGGAGCCGAAACGATTGGTGCGATTGAGCTGTGCCATCGAGGAGGTCCCGACGCACTCGCCGAGCGCGACGTCCTGCCGCTGCTCTCAGCCCTGAGCGAGTTGGCGGCCGATTTTCAGCGGCACGGCCGGCTGCGCGATTTCGCCGTGCGCGAAGGGCACTGGCGCAGTCTCGAACAATTCATCGAAGTCGTCCACGAGCATTTGGAACTGCTGCCCACGGCGCACGCCATCGTCAACGAAGGACGCCGACTCGTGGGCTGTGACCGGCTGAGCCTGGCCCTCTGGCGCGGGGGCAAATGCCGCATCCTGGCGGTCAGCGGAACCGATGCGCTAGAGCGGCGCAGCAATCTGGTCCGACGCTTGGAGCAGCTGGGGCGGACTGTGCTGGTCTACGGCGAGAAGCTCTGGTTTCCGGTAACGCGCGCGGCGCTGCCGCCGGCCGTGGAAAAAGCTTTGGATGCCTGTCTCGACGAGTCGCATGCCCGGGTGCTCGGCGCGCTGCCGCTCGTCAAGCGCCTGCCGATTGGGTCTGCAACCGGCGGGGCGCCTCTGGGTCTGCTAATGGTCGAGCAATTCCACGCGGCGTCTGCCGATCCGCAACTGGTCGCCCGGGCTGAAGCCGTGGGCCGGCACGCGGCGTCGGCCCTGGCCAACGCCTTGGAATACGAGTCGTTGCCGCTATTGCCGCTGGAACGTGGCTTGCGCCGCGTGGGCTGGCTGGCCCGGGGCCGGCAGCTGCCCAAGACGCTGGCCTGCGTGCTGGCCGTGGCGCTGGCGGCTGCTGCGCTCGTGTTGTATCCGGCCGACTTTGCCATCGAGGCCCGGGGTCAATTGCAACCCCGCGTGAGGCGCGACGTCTTCGCCCCCAGCGATGCGATCGTCAGCCAGATTCAGGTCGCGGAGCGGGCCAATGTGCGCCAGGGCGAACCGCTCGTCACGCTTCGCCGGCCGCAGCTCGACTTCGAGTTGCATCGCGTGCTGGGCGAAACGCAAACCGCCCGCAAGCGCCTGGCCGGCATCCAGGCCGCGCGGCTGGGCACCGAGCACGGCAAGACCGAAACGACCCAGCGCTACAATCAACTCACGGCCGAGGAAGAAGAGCTTAAGGAGCAACTGACGAGCCTGGGCGAGCAGGAGCAGATCCTCCGCGCGCAGCAGGCCGAGCTGGCCGTGACCAGCCCGATCGACGGGCAAGTCCTGACCTGGGACGTGCAGCAATTGCTCGAGAGCCGGCCCGTGCAACGGGGCCAGGTCTTGCTGTCCATCGGCGACCTGGACGGGCCTTGGCAGCTGGAGCTGCGCTTGCCCGACGACCATGCCGGCTACGTGCTCCAGGCCGACGAGGCGGCGGACGCGCCGCTGGAAGTCGATTTTCAATTGGCCACCGATCCCCAAACGACCTACCGCGGGCGAATCACCAAGACGTCGCTCGCGGCCGAAACCGACGAAGTGTACGGCGCCCACGTGCTGGTGACGGTCGACGTCGATCGCGAGTCGGTCTCGGGCCTCCGGCCCGGGGCCAGCGTCATCGGCAAGATCCAGTGCGGCCGCCGGGCGATCGGCTTCGTCTGGTTTCACGATCTGATTTCACTCATCCGCCGCCGGCTGCTGTTCTGAGCGTCCGCGGCGATTGGCGTCTTTTTCGCAGGAGCAAAGCGACCGATGAAATGCCTGGGCACGACCTTGATTCTGCTGTCGGCAGGGGCTTTGTTGTCGGCAGGGGCGCTGTGCGCCGGAGCCCCGGCGCGCCGAAGGACAAGCCCGAGGCGAGCGACAAGTCCGAAAAAACCGTCAAAGCCGACGCCGTGTTGATCAGCCTGATCGATCAGGCGGAAGTGGCTTCGCCCGAGCCGGGAATGCTGGCCCAGATCGCCGTGCGCGAAGGGCAGATGGTCACAGCCGGCGAACTGGTGGCCCAGATCGAGGACGCGGCCGAGCAGATCGCCGTGCGCAAGGCCCAGACCGAGCGCGACATCGCCGCCAAGGAAGACTCGAATACCGTCAAGGTGCGCTATGCCAAGGACGCGCTGGGCACCGCCAAGGCCGAATACCAGCGGGCCAATGCCTCGATCGAAAAATATCGCAAGAGCGTCACCGGCTCGGAAATCGATCAACTCCGGCTCGCCGCCGACCAGGCCGCGCTGGAAGTCGAGCAAGCCGAGCACAACCTGGCCGTGGCCCGGCTGACCACCGAGTTGAAGCAGACGGCGCTGGCCGCGGCGACGCTCGACGTCGAGCGCCGCAAGCTGCTCGCCCCGCTCGACGGCATGGTCGTGCAAATCAAGCGGCACCGCGGCGAATGGGTGCAATCCGGCGAAAGCGTCGTCCGCGTGCTGCGGCTCGATCGCCTGCGGGCCGAGGGATTTGTGAGCGCCAAACAGCTGGACGCCAGCGCCGTCGGACGCCCTGTCACCGTGACCGTGGACCTGCCGGGCCGGCCGAAGGCCCAGTTCCCGGGCAAACTGGTCTTCGTCAGCCCGGAGGTGAATCCCGTCAATGGTCAGATTCGCGTTTGGGCCGAGCTGGAAAACGACGAGCTGCTGCTGCGGCCGGGTGTGGCCGCCGAGATGACCATCGAGCCTTCTACTTCCCCGTCCTGAGCGAGCAGCGGCGCGCATGGCCACGATCCGTTTGCCATCAGCTCCCGGCGAGCGCGCGATTCCGCTGCGCAGGCGGCCGGATCTCGATTGTCGCTCGTTTGGCGCCGGCCGGCGCGAGTATTGGCGGATCAAGGATCCGCTCTCGCAGCGGCATTACGAGCTTGGCCGGGAAGAGTTTTTTGTGCTTGAGCAACTCGACGGTATCACCAGCGTCGAGCAGATCCAACGGGCCTGCCAGCGCCAGTTTGCCCCGCAGCGGGTGAGCCTGGCCCGCCTTCTGTCGTTCATCTCCCGGCTGCACGCGATTGGCCTGCTGGTTTGCGATGCGCCGGGGCAGCACGTGCAGATTCTGGAGCGGCAGGGGGCTCGGCGCCGCGAAAATCGCACCTGGGGCTGGGCCAATCTGCTGGCCCTGCGCTGGCGCGGATTCGATCCGCAGCCCCTGCTCGACAAGCTACAGCCTTATTGCCGCTGGCTGTTTTCGCCCTGGGCCGTCGCCGCGGCGCTAGCCACGATGCTGGCGGCGATCGTCCTGTTGGCAGTCCAGGCAGAGCAAGTGGCTCTGCGACTGCCCGACTTCCAGGCCTTCTTCAGCTTGCGCAACGTCGGCTGGCTGGCGCTCTCGGTCGCGGTGGTGAAAACGCTGCATGAGCTGGCCCACGCGCTCTGCTGTCGGCGCTTCGGCGGCGAATGCCACGAATTGGGCATCCAGCTGTTGGTGTTCGTACCGTGCTTGTACTGCAATGTCTCGGACGCCTGGATGTTCAGCAATCGCTGGCGCCGGGTGGCCGTCGACGTGGCCGGAATGTACGTCGAGCTGATCGTCGCGGCGATCGCCGCGCTGGCCTGGTGGTTCAGCGTGCCGGGCTGGTTCAATGCGGCGTGCTTCAATCTGATGATCGTCTGTTCGGTCAATACGGTGCTGTTCAACGGCAATCCGCTGTTGCGTTACGACGGCTATTACTTGCTGGCCGATCTGCTCGAAATCCCCAACCTGCACGAGCGTTCGGCCGCCGCGCTCGGGCGGTTTGTGGCCGGCCCATTCCTGCGCGATGCCGGGCCCAGGGAAGAATTGTTTGCCGAGCGCGCCGGCGGCCGCCTGGCGCTGTTCGCCCTGGCTTCGCTCGTGTATCGCTGGTTTGTCTCGCTCGGGATCTGCTGGTTTTGCTATCAGGCGCTCAAGCCGTATCGGCTGGAAGCGCTGGCCTGGTTGCTGGCCGGCGGGATGGTGGTCACGCTGGTCGCCGGTCCCTGGCGAAAGTTCTGGCATTTCCTTCGCAGCCCGCTGGCGGGCGAGCGGTTGCATTGGCCGCGGCTGGTGGTGGCCCAGATTCTGCTGCTGCTGTTGGGCGTGGGACTCTGGTATCTGGAGTTGCCGCATCGGATCCACGTGCCGGCTCTGGTCGAATCGGCCGGCGCGCGAAGGGTGTACGTATCCGTGGCCGGCACGCTTGCCGACTCGGCCCGGACCGCTTCGCAGGTCGCCGCGGATCAGCCGCTGGCCACGCTCGCAGACCAGGAAATGGACCTGGAAATCGCCAAACTCCGGGGCCAGCGCGACGCGCAGCGCACCCGGCTTGAAAACCTCCGCCGCCAGCAGATCGATCAGCCGGCCGTCGGCTCCGAGATTCCCACGGCCGAGGCCGCGCTCGGGGATCTTCGAGCGCCGGCTCGACGAACGCCTGAGCCAGCGCGCGCGGCTGACGATTCTGGCTCCCTGCGCCGGAACGGTGTTGCCACCCCGCCCGCGTGCGGCGCAGCCGCCCAAGGGCGAGCTGCCGCTCTGGAGCGGACATCCTTTGGACGAAGCCAATCGCGGCTGTTTTCTCGACACGGGCACGCTGCTGTGCCTGGTGGGCGATCCCGAGCGGATCGAGGCCCTGCTGCTGGTCGATGAAGACCAGGTCGAATTCGTGCGTGCCGGACAAAAAGTGCGGCTGCTCGTCGACGAGCTTCCTGATCACGAGCTGCCGGGCGTCGTGGCGGACCTTGCCCAAATCGATCTGGACGAAGCGCCCCTGAGCTCGTCGAGCGGGGACAGCTCCCAACCCGCGCGAGTTCGGCCGGCACGCGCTCGCCGGTGCGGACCTACTACCAGGCCCGGGTCGCGCTCGAAGGGCCGCATCCGCCACTCTTGCCCGGTTCGACCGGCCAGGCCAAGATTCTGGCCGATCCGATAGCGCTTGGCCCGCGCTTGTGGCGGCTGCTCGCCGGCACGTTTCGATTTATGCTTTAGCGCCTGTCCGAGAGCCGGCGGGGACTGTCCCGATTTTGCGTAGCCTGCGGAGCAAAATGGGGCTGTCCCCCTCTCCGAGCCGGTTTTCGGTTAGGCTTTAACCGGACGGGGCGGGGCTCATCCGGGTTGCGCCGCAAGAGCTGGGTCAGGGCGACATGGCTGCCGAAGTTGAACCTGTGTCCGAGGAAGTTCAGGCCGCGATCGAGCGCGCGGCCGCGGCGATCCGCACGGCGCCCGCGCTGCTGATTACCGCCGGGAGCGGACTGGGAGTCGATTCCGGACTGCCCGACTTTCGCGGCAACGCGGGTTTCTGGAAAGCCTATCCGCCGTTCGAGCAGCTCGGATTGTCGTTCTCCGAATTGGCCAATCCGATCTGGTTCGAGCGCGATCCCCAGCAGGCCTGGGGCTTTTACGGCCACCGCTATCAGCTCTATCGCGATGCCGTGCCGCATGCCGGTTATGCGATCTTGCGCCGCTGGGGCGAGGCTCGGCCGGCCGGATATTTCGTGTTCACCAGCAATGTCGACGGGCAATTCCAGCGCGCGGGCTTCGACCCCCAGCGGCTGCTGGAATGTCACGGTTCGATTCACCATTTGCAATGCCGCGGGCCGTGTGGCGAGCAAACCTGGCCGGCCGGCGGGTTGAAACTGGACGTTGATCCGGCGACTTTCCGCTGCCGGCCACCCTTTCCCCAGTGCCCCGAATGCGGCGCGCTGGCCCGGCCCAACATCCTGATGTTTGGCGATGGAAGCTGGGTCAATGCGCGCAAGCAAGAACAGGCCGCGCGCTACTGGCGCTGGCTATCCGACGAGCGCTCTGGACGGCCGCTGGTTGTCGAGCTGGGAGCAGGGACCGCCGTGCCCACGGTCCGGGCCGAGTCCGAGCGTCGGGCCGGGCTGCTCGTGCGGATCAACCCGCGCGATCCGGCGATTCCGCCCCGGGCGATTTCGATTCCGCTGGGCGCTTGCGATGCGCTGCAGAGAATCGACCGGCTGGTGTGACGCGTCGTAATCGCGGGCCGTCCGGTCGTTGGCGCTGCGCTAATGCGTTTGGGCTTCGCCGCGGAGCAGGTGGTGAATCCGCTCCAGGATGTGCCGGATCCAGGTCGCGGCCTTGGGCGGACGGCCGGCGTCCGGGGGCACGTTCCAGACCAGCGGCGTCGGGCCGGGTTCGGCGGATGGCCGGGCGGCGGTGATGCCCGAGGCTGCCAAGGCGGCAAAGCGTCCCGCGAACGACCGCCTTTCACGCGGTGTGGCCAGCCGGCGCACTTGCGGATCGGAATCGATGGTCGCCATGCGCCGCAGGTCGTTCCAGGCCCGCATCCGCACCAGCGCGCGGGCCACCTCGCGGCGTATGTGGACATCCGGATGGCGGCGGTAGGCCACCACGGATCCCGCCCCCAACGTGCCGCCGGATCGCCCCAAGAGCCAAATGGCAAGCCGGTTCAATTCCGGAAAACGAAATTGAAGGCACCAGGCAAGGCCCGCAGCGGCGTCGGCTCGCTCAATCCCGCGCAGAACCGGCCGGGCCGCCAGCAAGACGGCCCTACCGGTCGGCGGGTCGCCCATGCGAGCGGTCTCCCAGAGCAGGGCCAACCGCTGCAGCGCCAGCGCCGCCTGATGGTCGCCGATCGTGACGCGCAGCTTGCGGTCGCCGCTGCGGACCCATCGCGGGGGAACGTTCGGAATAAGAGCCGCGTCCAGCCACGCCCCCCAGCGGCCCAGCAACCAAATACTGCCGAGCAGCGCGCCGAGCAGCGAAATCAGCGCAAATGTCCACCCGATGATCTCGATCATCATGGCATTATCCCCGGTTCGGTCCGACGATTGACCGCGCGTGGCACAATTGTAGCTCAAGAGGGGCTCAAGAGGGATTGTTGGCGAAGCAGCCCGGGCGTACAAAATGTCCTGGTGCCGATCTTTTGCCGCCGGTTTGCGCGACGCTGCCCTGGTTGTCGATCGCCGGGCGGCGCAAGGAGCCCGGATGTCGACCACGCCCGAAAACCCGCACGCCGGCGGCCGCTGGCGCTGGTTGCCCGAAATCTTCAAAGTCGCGCAGCTGCGCTATCAATCGCAGGTGCGCTTGTTGGGCTTGTCGGTGCTGGTGGGGATCGTGGCCGGTTTGGCGGCCGCCGCGTTCTACGTGACGACCGTGGTGATCGAGCATTATGCCTTGATCTCGCTGGTTGGTTACGACCCGGTTCCGCATCCGGCCGGCGAGGTGCCGCTAAAGTGGTTGCCAGCGATCGCTCCGGGCACCCCTTTTCGCCCCTGGCTATTGTTGGTCGTGCCCACGTTGGGCGGGCTGTTCACCGGGCTGCTCGTGTACACGCTCGCGCCCGAGGCCGAGGGGCACGGCACCGACAACGTGATCGACGCCTATCATCGGCGGCAGGGTTTGATTCGGCCGCGCGTGCCGCTGATCAAGATCGTGGCCAGCGCCGCCACGATCGGCACCGGCGGCTCCGGCGGGCGCGAGGGGCCGATCGCCCAGATCGGGGCCGGCTTTGGTTCGTACCTGGCGACGCTCCTGAAGCTGCGGCCGGCCGAACGCCGGGTGCTGATGGCCGCGGGCATGGGGGCCGGCATCGCGGCGATCTTTCGCGCGCCGCTGGCCGGCGCTGTTCGCCTCCGAGGTGTTGTACCGCTCGCCGGAATTCGAGTCGGAAGTGATCATGCCGGCCGCCTTGGCCAGCGTGGTTTCGTACAGCACGTTCGGCTCGATTTTCGGCTGGCAGCCGCTGTTCGCGATTCCGGAGATGGGATTCGACAATCCCCTGGAACTGTTGCCGTACCTGCTCGTGGCCCTCTGGGCCGTGCTGCTGGCGGCGCTCTACACGCATTCGTTTTACGGCCTGACGCGCCTGTTCCGCCGCTTGCCGCTCGTGCCGCACGTCAAGCCGGCCATCGGCGCCTTTCTGACCGGCGCGCTCGGCTTGACCTTGTTCTACGCCTTCGGCCAAAAAGTCGTCGTGCTGGGCGTCCTGTCGTTCGGCTACAACTCGCTGCAATCGGCGCTCGAGCCCGACGGGACCGTCACCGCCTGGATGTTCCTGGCCATCGCGGTAGGCAAGATTCTGACCACGGGGCTGACGATCGGCAGCGGCGGCTCGGGAGGCGTGTTCGGGCCCTCGATGGCGATCGGCGGCTGCGGCGGCGCGGCGCTGGGTATGCTGCTTGCGCATTACCACCAGCTCTGGCCGGGGCCGATTCCTGCTCCGGCCAACTGCGCGATTGTCGGCATGGCCGGATTTTTCGCCGCGGCTGCCAAGACGCCGTTTTCCACTTTGGTGATGGTCAGCGAGATGACCGGCGGCTACCCGATGCTGCTGCCGGCGCTCTGGGTCTGCGTGATCGCTTTCATGCTCTCGGACGAGCAGTCGATCTATAGCGCCCAGGTGGAATGCCGTTCGCGCTCGCCCGCGCATCAAGGGGCGTTCGTTCGCGACGTGCTGCGGGGCATCCGCATCAGCCAGTTCGCCCGGCACAAGGAATTTCCCAAACTGCATTTGGGCGACACGTTGGCGCTGGTCGTCGACCAGCTGGCCTATAGCGGATTTCCCGCGCTGCCGGTGGTCGATGCGGAAGATCGGCTCTTGGGCGTCGTGGACCTGGAGGAGATCAGCCAGGCGTCGCAGCTGCAGGAGATGCGTTCCTGGATTCTGGTGGCCGACCTGATGCGCAGCGACGTCGCCCCGTTGGCCCAGGATGACGAACTGGATCGGGCCATGCAGCTGTTCGTCGAGAACGACCTCTTGGCGCTGCCGATCGTCGACAATGTGAGCGATCGCCGCGTGGTGGGCATCGCCCGGCGGTTCGATATTGCCAGCGCCTACCTGAGCTACGTTCACGGGCAGGCCCCGACAACCGACGGCGCGCAGGTCCGGGCCGATTGAGTCCGTGCGCCGGTTAGCTCAGTCCCACCACCAGGCGTCGGCCGCGGGGGGCTTGGGCAAATCGGCCCGCCGCTGGCGGAGCTTGCCGTCGGGATCGTGCCGCAACTGCGCCGAGGCGAGCGCCTCTTCGGCCACGATCGACACGCCGCCGCCGGCCGGCGTTTGCAGCCGGGCGCCCTGCCAGCGCGCGTTCGAGACACAAGCCACGTGGCGCGGCGCCTCGAGCACTTCGGTCGGCAACCGGGCCTCGTCCCCCAGTGCGCCCAGCTCCCAGTTCAAGCGGCCGTAATAATCCTGCTGGCGGATGAACGCCGCGGCGACGAGCAGATCGACGGCCTGCCGCAGCTGGGCATACACCGGACTGCGGGCGGCCAGCTCCGGATATTTGCGGCTGAAACTGGCGCAGAATCGCTCGCTGGCTTTGCTGGGGGGCGTGCCGCCGAGCAGTTTGCCGTCCGGGCCGATGACTTTGTCTTCGGCATTCAGCGCCACCGACTCGCCGAATAGCGCCATGCCCAGGCCGTCGTCGGTGACTTGCACGCACTGGTACCGCGGCGTGAACCACCAGCGCTGCAGATTGCTGCGCCGAGACGAGCCGAGTGCGTCGAGAAACGTTGTGATCGCCACCGGCGGCGGCTCCAGGCCGATGCCGATCCGCTTCATCCGGTAATCGGCTTCGATCAGCACGGCTGCCAGGTGTGTGGCGGGCGAAATGCCGAACACCCGGATCTCGGCCAGCCCCAGGGCCTCTTCGATGCCCGCTGCGATCTGGGCGGCCACCGCCTCGCGCTGATCTTCCGGCACCGAGCTGGGAACCGTCCGCTGGAATTGCTGCAGCCGGGCCAGGCCGGCCGCCGGCGGATCGATCGTGCAGCCGACATAGATTTTCTTGCCGCCGCCAGGCCGAAACGTGCGCAGGGCCACGGCCAGATCCCCCAACAGCAGCACCGGCCGGCCGCTGGCGATCGACACCGCGCGTCCGCTGGGATCGTCGACCCAGCCGGCGGCCGGACCCGCGATGACCAGGTCGCCCGAGTCCGGATAGCAGAACACGGCTTCCAGCCGGTCCAGTCCGGCCAGGTGCAGCATCACGTCGTCGGCCGGTTGGCCGGCAGCCACGGCGGCGGCGAGCGCCCGTTCGAGCCTCACCAGGGACACCTTGCGCGACTTGCTGGCTTTGAGCAGGTTGGGCGGGAGCGCCGCCTGGGCGGCAGCGAGCCGGGCAGCCCGCAATTGGCCGCCGGCATCTTCGACCGATTTGACGGCCAGCACCCCCTCGGCATCGACCGACACGCCGAAGCTCGGCAATTGCACGGTGATGTTGGCGCCGGACTGCTGGGCCCGGACCGGACCGGCGGCCGCGATCAGAATTCCCACCAACGCTGTGATGAGCGAACTTGGGCCCCAAGGGCGGCCCAGCGAGCGCAGCGGCAGGGCGGTGGGGGGTTCGGTTGGGCGTGCGTTCATGATTTGCTCTCTGCTCCCTGGGTGCGCGGCGGATGCGAGTGGCCGACGCCTGACCAGGCATTCTAACGGCTGTGGCAGGCCGCCTTCAGCCTCCGTCGCACAGCTGGGCCAGTTCGCGCACGCTGGCCAGCGCGGTTTCCAGATCGGGCACTTCGACCCCCCGGGCCCGGCCGCGGCGGTCGCAATCGCACAGCAGCATCAGCTCCTCGAAATTCTCGTCCTCTTGCAAGCGCCGCCGCGAGCGGGCCCCCAGCGTGCCGTCGCGCAGCTGCTGGGCTTCCATGTGATGCTCGATCAGCCAGACGGTGCGTGGGGTGATATAGCCTTCGAGCGCTTCGAGCCCGGCGGCCACGTGATCGCCAGGATCGATGGCCTTGCCCACGTCGTGCAGCAGCGCAGCGAGCTGGAATTCTTCGTCGTAGGGCAATTCGGTCTGGGCCAGGTCGAACACTTGCAGGCTGTGGTACAGCGCGTCCCCCTCGGGGTGCCACTGGGGGCTCTGCTTGACCGCTTCGAGGGGCAAGAGGAGCATGTGATAGATCTGGAAGCGGTCGATCTTTTGTTCGGCTTCGAGCACCGCGTCGTCGAGCGACAGGTCGGGATACTCCCGGGCCAGAAATTGCTCGAGCTCGGCAATGCTGGCCCGCTCGATGGCCTTGCCGGTGACCGAGCTTTTGAAAACATAGTGGGCCTGATCGGCGGCGTAGACCGTCAGCTCGAAGGGAAACCGGTCCTGCACGTGGATGTGGGTAAAGACCCGCTCCTCGCCGTGCTTGACGACGCGCTTGCGCTCGACGTCGTAGACCATGCCTTCGGCATCGAGCGCGCCGGTGACTCCGGCAATGCTGTCGGCGAAGACGTGCAGGTCGATGTCCGAGCCCTGGCGGACGTGCCCGGTCATCGTGCTGCCGATCAGCCGGGGCCGGAACGCCCGCAGGATGCGCATCATCCGCAGCGCTTCGATCCGCATGTCGCGCAGGTTGTCGCTGCGGCGATCGCCCTCGTGCATCCGGGCAAAGGCCTGGATCTGATCGCGGATCTCGCGATTCGAGGGCAAGTCGGCCGGCTTGACCCAGCCCTGGCAAATGCGGCGGGCGGCTTTCATTTTCGCCCGATAGTATTCCGACTCTTGCCGGACATACATCAGCCGGGCCGCCTCAAAGGCGATCTCCCGGCGCAGCTTCGGATTGGCCATCAGAGGTGGTGCGCCGATTTTTTCTTTCGAGCGACCGTCCCAAAGTGATATTTCAGGCGGACGTCGCTCGGCTGGCGAGCCCATCGATGCGGCGCCGGGCTCTGCGGTTGAGTATAAGCCAAAGCCATGTGCCCGGGGTAGTGAAAAACCCTCTGCCAGCATCGCGGCCCCCCGAAACCCGGACGCCACGCGCCGGGTACTCTTGCGGGGCGCCTGGCGGCTGCGCTAGGCGGCCGACCCAAAAGTTCAGTACGATGCGCGGCCAGATTGATCCACGACTCGGCACTTCAGGGAAGGGAACATCCGATGCAAGGGCGCACCGCGGGCTGGCTGGTTGTCTGGGCGATCGTTGCGGCCACGCCGGGCCTGTCGCGCAACGCGGCCGCCGAGGATGCTTTTTACGACCTGACGCTGGCGGAGCTGGATTTCGGCGGCCAGCAACTGCCGGAGCCCGCTGCACCGCGTCCGCAAGTCGGCCGCATCGGCTGGCAAGGTGTCAATGCGCTCGATAGTTACGCGGTGCTGGACGTGGCGGGCGAAGCCTATCTCGGCGACCTGCCCAACCCTTGGACGCCCAACTTCGGCACGCGGCACCTCCTGCTCCGGGCGCCGGCCAATGCGGACGTGAAAGGCGTGCTGTTCGTGCCGAATTCGCAGGCTACGGGGCTCGAGCGGCTGCCGTTCCGCGTATCCCGCTCGGCGGCGAAGGCCGATGCAGGGCCGGACTTCTATGCCGCCAAGCTGGCCTCGCTGGACGCGCTCATCGGGCGGCGCATTCCGGGCGGGGCCTGGTTCCGCCATCAATTTATCCTCGCGCGCGAGGTTTCCGGACGCTTGCGGGCCGTGCCCACCGACGCTCCGTTTCTGCCGGCCCGCACGATCGGCAGCGGGAACATCGGCGATGTCTTCGAATACTTGACCGGCGGCCGCGCGATGAGCGAGAACTTGCAGCTCGACCGGCTGCCCCGGGGGACTCGGACCAGTCCGGCCGCGGCGAGCGACGTCGAACTCACGAGTCTGCGCGGGATTTCGGTGGCTGCGATCGATTGGTCGCGGCTCGTGGCCGGCATCAACCCCCGGCTCGATCGGCTGGCCCGCTTCATCCCGGCCGATCAGCATGCGGTCTTCTTTCCCACGTTCGAGCGCTTCGTGCAAGTCGTCGACGAGGGCCTGGCCGGCGGGACGCCGATCGTGCAATGGGCCGAGCCGCGCTCCGAAGATGCCCAGACGCTCGAGCGCTATCAGCGGCAGCTCGGCTTGTCGCTCTCGGGCGTCGGGCGCCTCGTCGGCCCGAAGGTGGTGCGGAGCGTCGCGCTCACGGGATCGGACCCGTTCTACCGCTCGGGCACCGACCTGGCGATCCTGTTCGAAGCAGCCGATCCGGCCGGATTAGAGAAACTTCTGCGGGCGCAAATTGCCTTGGGGGCGGCGAATGAAACCGGGGCCCGGCCGATCGAGGGCCAGGTCGGCACGCTCAAGTATCACGGTCTGCGTTCGCCCGATCGCGGCGTGTGCAGCTACGTGGCGAAGTTGGCGGGCGGCGTAGTGGTGACGAATTCTCCGGCTCAATTGGAGCGGCTGGCGGCCGTGGCCGCGGGCGACAGCCCGGCGCTCGAGTCGCTGGACGAATTCAAGTTCTTTCGCCACCGCTATTCGCTGGACGATGCCGAGGAGACGGCCTTCTTGTTTCTTTCCGATGCCACGATTCGCCGCTGGTGCGGGCCGCGCTGGCGCATTGCCGAGTGGCGCCGGATGCGCGACCTGGCGGTGATGAGCGATTTGCAAGCCGCACGCCTGGGCGAGGTCGTGCGGAGTGAATCCAAGAGCGAGCCGCTGGCCAGCGAGTTCGCCCTGGCCGCCGGCGGCGAGCTGCGCTTGACCGCGGCCGGAGTCGAGTCGTCGGTGCTGGGGACGCTCGGCTTTCAGACGCCCGTTGCCGAGCTGCCGCTGGACCGCGTTACGGCCGCGGAGGCCGACGCGTATCGCTTCTGGCGCGAAGGTTACGAGCGCAACTGGCGCTGGGCCTTCGACCCGATCGGGCTGCGAATCAGCCTGGCGGCCGACCGGGTGGCTGGCGACCTGACTGTGATGCCGCTTATCGCCGGCTCCGAATATCGCAACATTCTGAGCGTGACCCAAAGCGCGGCGATCAAGCCGGGCGCCGGCGATCCGCACGCGGCCCTGGGGCAAGTGATCCTGGCCATCAACCGCAACAGTCCGACGATTCAGCAAGCGAGCGGCATGGCCCGGATGTTCGCGCCGAATCTGACGATCGACCCGCTGGCCTGGCTGGGCAGTTCCGTTTCGGTCTACCTGGACGACGATCCGCTCTGGGCCGAGCTGGCCAAGACGCCCGAGGGCGCGCGGCAGAACTTCTTGGAAAAGAACTGGCCGCACCTGCCGCTGGGCGTGCGAATCGAAGTGGGCGACGCCCTGAAGCTGACCGCATTTCTGGTCGCCGCGCGGGGATTCATCGACCAGGCAACGGGCAACATGCTGAAGTGGGAGACGTTCGAACACCGCGGCCGCTCGTACGTGAAGATCTCGCTGGCCGAGCCGAACGAGCAGACTCCGGAACTCCGCGACGCGGCGATTTTCTATTCGCCCTCGGCAAGCGCGCTCGTCGTGACCTTGAGCGAAGCCGTGCTGAAACAGGCGATCGACCGTCAGCTGGCCGCGAGCGGCGGGGCAAAACCCTCCGGCACCGAGCCGGCGCAAACACCGGCCTCGGCCGATGCCAAGCCCGCCGCCGTTCAGCCGGCTGCCGTTCAAGCGCCCGCCGTCCCGCCCGCCGCCGTCCAGCCCGCCGGGGCGGCAAAACCGCTCGGCGAGAATCTGCTGGTGCACGCCGACGCGCGGATGGTCGACGTCTTGTCGGCGCTGGGCCGCGAGTCGTACCAGGGCGCGATGCAGCGGCTGGCCTGGAGCAACCTGCCGATCCTCAACGAGTGGCACCGGCTCTACCCCGACGCCGACCCGGTAGCCGTGCACGAGCGGGTCTGGCACACGCGTCTGGTTTGCCCCGGCGGCGGCAAGTACGTCTGGAACGAAGCATTCCGCACGATGGAGTCGACCGTCTACGGCCACCCCGGCGAGCCCCACCCAGGTCCGGCCGCGCCGGCCCAGCTGCGGCAATTCTCGGCCGCAGATTTTGGCCTGACGTTCGAAAATCAGGGGTTGCGGGCGCGGGTCAACTTGCCGCGCGAGAAAACCAATCCGAAGCGCGCGGACGAAGCCCGGGCCCAGCCGGCCAAGGCCAACGCGGCGCAGGCCCTCCGGCCGGCGGCGGCCGCTCAGTGATTGAGGATGAACTCGTTGCTGTTCAGCACGGCCCACCACACGTCCTGCAGCGCCGCGGCGGCGTCGAGATGCCGGGCCACGAGCAGCTGATTGGCATCGGCGACTTCAGGAGCCGTGGGCTTGCGAGCTAGCGCTGCCAGGTAAAGCTCGGTAATCTTGCCGGCGTTGTTGAGCTTCGGATCGTTGGCCACGCGGTACAGGAAGCCGCCCTTGTCGGTGTTCAGGGCCTGCTTCATCAGCTCGCCGTTCATCATTACCAGCGATTGCTGGATCGTGCCGTTGAAGGTGGTGGTCTCTTCGTTGTCGTCGGTGCCGAAGGCGACGTTGAACTGGCTGAGCCATTTCTGCCGCAATTCGTCCTGCTCCGACTGCTTGTCCTTGGCCTTTTGAGCTTCGGTCACGCGGACCAGCGTCTCGTACAGCTCTTCCGCCCGCATCTGGCGCAGATAGAAGTGGCTGAACATCGGCCGCTCGCCGATCGAAGGATCGTCTTTCTGGTTCCGGGCGTCGCTCATGGCCGAGAGCGAATAGGGCTCGCTGAGCACGATCCAGCGGATGAGCTGCTTCAGGTCGAAGCTGTTGCCCCGAAATTCGACGGCCAACTGATCGAGCAGCTCGGGATGCGTGGGCGGATTGTGGGGGCCCATGTCGTCGACCGGCTTGGTGAAGCCGTAGCCGAGGAAGTGTCCCCACATGCGGTTGACGATCATCTTGCCCAACTGCTCGGAATGCGTGACGAGCCGGGCCAGTTCGCTGCGGCGATCGACGTCCTTGACCCGGCCGCTGGCGCTCGAGAGCGGAGTGCCGTCGACGAACACGGGCAGGGCCGAGGCCAATTTGCCGTTGCGCAATTCGTAGAACAGCAGCGCCTCGGACGCGTTCTTGTCCTCGCCGGCGAAGTCCTGGTTCTTCAGCTCGATGTAGTTGAGCTCGCGGCGTTTCTTGCCGTTGACGATCGTGTCGCCCATGTGCTGCGTGAGCTTCGTCTGGCGGAAGAAGGCGTTCATTTCCCAGAACTGGTTCTGCTTGTAATCGTTGAACGGGTGATTGTGGCACTGGGTGCAGCGCACCTGGATGCCCAGGAAGATCTGCGCCGTGCGGGCCGTCGCTTCGATGCCGTTGTCGGCCAGATGCCCGGCCAGGTAATTGACGAAGCCGTTAAAGCCGGTCTCGCCCCGCTTGCTCATCCCTTCGGCCGAGATCAGCTCGTAGACCATCCGGTCGTAGGGCATGTCTTTCTGAAAGGCCCGGCGCAGCGCGTATTGCAGGCCCGGCCGGCTGACGAGCGTCCGGCGTCCGGTGCCGCCGGTGCGGCCGATGAGAATGTTGGTCCAGAGCGTGGTCCAGTTGTTGGCGTAGTCCTCGACGTATTCTTCACTGAGCAGGGCATTGACCAGCTCGACCTTGCGATTGGGCGCCTTGCTGCCGAGAAACTTGTTGAGCTCGGCGATCGTGGGCACCCGGCCCAGCAGGTCCAAGAACAGCCGCCGGCACCACTCGCCATCGGTGGCGGTGGGCGAGGGGCTCAGCTCGTGCGCTTGCCAGCCCTGGCGGATTTGCTCGTTGATGAGCTTGATCTGCGAGAAGCCGTAATCCGGCGCCGGGGCCGGAATGCCGTGCTTGCCCTTGGGGTCGAGCTTTTCCTTGGGCGTGGCCGAGGTTTTGGCAGGCTGGGTTTTGACCTGCGGCGCGGCGACGGCCCCGCCGCCGGCCAGCAATGACACGGCCAGCACCAACGACCCGATCAGCCACTGCTGCCGCAAACATGCGCACGTCATGGGTTTTGGCTCCGACGGAGTGTGCCGCGCTCGCGGCGCGCGGGTCCTAACAAAGTTTTATTTTAGGTGCAAACGCGGTCGGTTTCCAAGCGCAGCCGAGCGGGACGACCGAGCCCGGCTCGAAGGGGCGGCAGCCTCCTGCTGCCATTGAACCCCGCTCGGGTGGCATAGTTTCGCGGCGCGCGCGAGCAAAAAAGCCGCCCAAGGGCCGAGTCCCGGCGGCCGGATTGCCGTGGGAATGTGGGAATCCGGCGGCAAATTAGCGGGCGGCTTGCCGCATTGCACCCCGCCGGTTTACGCCCTGCGGCCTGGCAAGTTGCCGCTTTACGCTGAGAAGTCCGGCCATTTATGATGAAGGGGACCGAGCCCGCCCAATGCGCCGTTGTCGGGGGGCCTTTCCCCCGGGCGCCGAGCCCGCCGCAGCCGCCATGTCGTGGCCCCGGGCAGCCCTTCGACCCCACCCCTGACGCTGGAGATACCCTGTGCCACGTATCTGGCTTGTTCTGGCTGTGTGTTTGCTGGGCGCCCGCTGGTCGGCGGCTCAGCCGCTGGTCGCGCCGACCGATCCGTTGACGCCCGCCGAGCAGCAGAAAAAGTTCCGCCTGCCGCCAGGCTTCGAGATCGAGCTGGTGGCCAGCGAGCCCGACGTCCACAAACCGATGAACATGAAGTTCGACGCCCAGGGCCGGCTTTGGGTGACGCACAGCCTGGAGTATCCGTTCCCGGCCAAGGACGAGGCCGCGGTGCGCGACGCAATTACGATCTTCAGCGATTTCGGCCCCGACGGCCGGGCGGCCAAAACTCAGCGTTTCGCCGAACACTTGAATATTCCGATCGGCGTCTTGCCGCTGTCGGAGCGCGAGGCCCTGGCCTGGTCGATCCCGCATATCTATCGGCTTACCGATACCAACGGCGACGGCGTGGCCGACGAGCGCCAGGTGATGTTCGGGCCGTTCGGCATCGTCGACACCCACGGCAATCAAAACGCCTTCACTCGCTGGGTCGACGGCTGGGTCTACGCCAACCACGGCTTCAACAATCACAGCCAGCCCAAAAGCGGCGGCGACGGTCCGGTGGTCATCGACATGCACTCGGGCAATACCTACCGCTTCCGCCCCGACGGCTCGGCCATCGAGCAGTACAGCTGGGGGCAGGTCAACCCGTTCGGCCTGGCCTTCGATCCGCTGGGCAATCTGTACTCGGCCGACTGCCACTCGCGGGCCGTCACCATGCTGCTGCGCGAAGGCTATTACCAGAGCTTCGGCAAGCCGCACGACGGGTTGGGCTTTGCCCCCGACACGACGGACAAGGACCACGGCGGCACGGGCATCGCCGGAGTCGTCTATTCGGCTGGGCAGCGGTTTCCGGCGCAGTTCGCAGACGTGTTGTTCGTGGGCAACGTGATCACGAACCGCGTGCATTGCGACCGGCTGCAGTGGACCGGGTCTTCGCCCCAGGTGGCCACGATCGAGGATTTTGTCGCCTGCGACGATCCCTGGTTCCGGCCGGTCGACCTGCAGCTCGGTCCCGACGGGGCGCTGTACATCGCCGATTTCTACAACCGGATCATCGGGCATTACGAAGTGCCGCTGACGCATCCGGGCCGCGATCGCGAGCGGGGACGGATTTGGCGCGTGGTTTACAAGGGCGAAGGAGCAAAAATACCGGCCCCTCCGGCGATGCCCAACCTGGCGAAAGCTGCGGCGCCGGAGTTGGTCGATCTGCTGGGGAACTTCAATCTGACCGTGCGGATGCTGGCCACCAACGCCCTGGTCGACCGTTTTGCCAAAGAGGCCCCGGCGCTGGCGCGAGCTGCTCTGGCAGGCCCGACGCATGTCCCTTCTAAGGGGACAAAGCCCCTCGACCGGGCCGCGCAGCGGGCCCATTTGCTCTGGGTGCTTCAGCGCACGGGCGAAATCGACGAAGCGCTGGCCCGGCGGATGGCGGCCGAACCGGACGCGATCATTCGCGTGCATTTGGTTCAATCGCTGGGGGCAACCCCCGAGTGGCAGCCCTGGCAATTCGAGCTGGCTCGCGCGGCCCTGGCCGATGCCGATCCGTTCGTACGCCGCGCCGCGACCGTGGCCTTGGCGCAGCATCCGGCTGAGCACAACCTGCGGCCGCTGCTGAAACTATTGACCGAAGTGCCCGCGGGCGACGTGCAGTTGGCGCACGCCACGCGGATCGCGCTACGCGATCAGTTGCGCAGCCCCGGCGTGCCGGAGCGGCTGGCCGAGCTTAAGCTTACCGCCGAGGAGCGAAAAGCCGTGATCTCGCTCGCGGTGCTGGCGCCCACGGGTCCGGCGGCGCTGTTGATCTACGAAGCGGCGCTCGAAGGCAACGTGCCGCCGGAGTTGATGGCCCAGGCTTTGCCGGCCGCGGCCCGGTATGTCGACTTGCCGCGCGTCGATGCGCTGGTCGATTTCATCGTCGAAAAGAATCCAGGCGACCGCGAATATCAGATCGGGCTGCTGCGCGGGATGTACGAGGGGCTCGCCCAGCGCGGCCTGAAACCGACCGAGCGGATGAAGGCCGTCCTCGCCGATCTGCTCGACGCGGCAATCCGGGGCGAATCCGGCGCCCAGTGGACGCCATTGCCGCTGCCCGACGCGCCCCCTTCGGCCAGCCCCTGGACGGTTGAAAACCGTGCGTACGAGGACGGCCAAAACCAGATCCCGCTGGTCAGCTCGATTGGCAATCGCAGCGCCGATGCCGAGCGGCTCACCGGCGTGCTGCGCAGCGGTGAATTCGTCCTGCCCGAGAAGCTTTTCTTCTGGATGTGCGGCCACAACGGGCCGCCGGGCGCCGCCGACCTGGGGCAGGATTACGTCCGGTTGGTGCTCGAAGACGGCAAAGAGGTGGCCCGCAGCTTGCCGCCGCGCAGCGACGTGGCCCGGCGGTTCGAGTGGAATTTGGCCGACCATGCGGGCAAACGCGGGCATGTCGAAGTGGTCGACGGGGCGTCGGCGCCCGGGTTCGCCTGGCTGGCCGTGTCGCGTTTCGAGCCGCCCGTGATTCGCGTGCCCACGTCGACCGCGCTCGATGCTGACGCGGCCCGGGCCGCGGCCGTCCGCCTGGCCGGCGAGATGCGATTGGAAAAACTGACCGGCGGCATCGAAAAGCTGAGTGCCGACGCGCAGGCTTCGGTCCTGCTGCGGCTGGCCGCGGGCGAGGCCCTGGCCGCGCTGCGGCCGCAAGCGGCGGTGGCTCCGTTGGCTGCCGTGCTGGCCGACGCAAATCAGCCTGTCGCCTTGCGGCAGAAAGCTGCGGAGCTGTTGGGGCACATCGATCGCGACGAGGCCCGGAGCGCGCTCGTCGGCCAATTGCGCGCTGCGCCAGGACCCATCGCCGTGGCGATCGCCGCGGCCGTGGCCGGCAACAAAACCGCGGCCGGGCAATTGCTCGACGAGATTCGCGCCGGCCGGGCTTCGGCCACGCTGCTTCGCGAGCCGACCGTGCTCGATCGGCTGCGCGCCGCGGGCATCGACGACCTTGACGGCCAGGTGGCGGCGCTCACGGCCAAACTGTCGCCCGCCGACGATCGCATCGCCGAGCTCATCAAGCAGCGCCGAGCGGGATTCCAGGCGGGGAAGTTTGATCCGGAAATCGGCCGGGCCGTGTTTGCCCGCAGCGTGTGCAAGAATTGTCACCGCGCCGAGGGCGTCGGCGCGACCCTGGGTCCGGCGCTCGACGGGATCGGCAATCGGGGGCTGGATCGGCTGCTCGAAGACGTGCTCGATCCGAATCGTAACGTCGACCAGGCTTTTCGCACCAACCTGATCGAGACCGACGCCGGGCGCATCGTCGCTGGCTTCGGCCTGCGCGAGGAAGGGCAAACGCTCGTGCTCTTCGACACCAGCGGCCAGCAAGTCCGCGTGCCGCTGGCCGAAGTGGCCGAGCGCAGCGTCTCCGGCTTGTCGCCGATGCCGGCCAATGTCTCCGAAGTCATGAGCGAGGCCGATTTCTACCAGCTGCTGGCCTATTTGCTGAGCCAGAAGGCGAAGGCCAAGGACGAGTGACGACGACAACGAGCGGATCGCGCGCGGGCGAGGCCCCGTTTGACGCCGGCAGGCGTTATGTCCTATGATCGGCGGCAGCCGTTCGCTCCCTCCCATCGTCAAGCTCGAGTGGAATCATGAAAAAGGAAGAGATCCTGGCCAAGCTGGCCGCGGGCGAAATTCAAGTCGCCGAAGCCACGAAGCTGCTGGAAGAGATCGAACAGCCCAAACGCGGCACCTTGTATTGCAAGGTCAGCGAGAAGGGGGCGGTCAGCGTCTACGGTTTGCAGCGGATGCCGGTGACGCTGTACGTGGAGCAGTGGACGCGGCTGCTCGAGTTTGCCGACGACCTGCGGGCGTTTCTCAAAGACAACGACGCCAAGCTGAAGCGCAAAGACAAATAAGGCTCGCGCGCGACAGGTGCGCGGGATTGTGCTTCCCCCTTGCAGATCGAGCGCGGCCTGCGCCCGGCTTACTTGCAGCGTTGGCGCGCACGACGTAGTTCGGCGCGCTACGGCGTGCGCCCGGCCTGGCTTTCTTCAGGCTGCCGGCCCGCGAGAGTGACACACTGCTGTCACGATTGCTGCGCGCCGAATCGGCTCATTCGGGGGCCCGTCCTGTTAGCTGGCCGTGAGAAACGAGTTTTTTCCGCTGCCCACGGCTTGGGCCGTGATTGCCCACCCGGAGAGCAACCTGGCGCTGCGAGCGAACTTATCTTCTGATTTGAACGTCTAATGGGCGGATTCGCCGGCGCAAGGCACGGCAATTGCTTAATTTCCCGTTCATCCCGCCCCTTGCGCCGGCTTAGCAGCACTCGACTAGAATGCTGCAGCCCGACGTCCCGCCGATTTTTCCCTCCCCCTTGGCCAACCTTGAGGCAACGAATGCGGTTTGCAGCGAATCCCGCTCATTGGGAAACAGACTGGAATGGAATCCTCTCGCTCTGTGTGGCGGGGTTCTTGGGGATCGTAGTGGGCGTGGCCTCGGCCAAGACCGCGGTGGTGTCGATTCGCCAGATGGCTCGGCTGGACGAAGTTCGTTTGCTGCGCCCCGACGCCGCCGTCGCTGTCACGCCCTACACGTTGGCGGCTCTCGATCCGCCGCGGCCAGGTTCGGACGGCCTGCCGGACATGTCCGTGCCCTGGGGCGACGACTAAATCTCCTGACGAACTGCCAGCCCGGCGGCCTCTGCTGCCGGTCGCCGCCCGCCACTGGCCGGGCCGACCCTTGTATTAGCCCGCCGATTTTCTAAGATGCCCGCTTGCGGCATCCAGAACGAACATCGCGCGAGCGGAGGGCGGCAATGGGTTACGAGCAGACGAAGGAACACCGGCCAGGCAAGCATTCGTATCACCAGATCGGGCTGGTGCGGGGGCAATTCGGCAACGTGCCCGAGGACCAATGGCTCGACTGGATTGCCAAGACCGGCTTCGACGGCTGGGAGGAAGCCAGTTGGGAGCTCGACCTGGCGCGCTGCGGCGACGATGCCGGCGCCAAGGCCTACGCCGCCGAGCGGGTGAACAAGGCCAAGAGCCGCAAGCTCGAAATCTTTTCGATCGCGGCCCACCTGCAGGGCCAGGCCCTGGGGGATGAGCCCAGCGCCAAGACGCTGCAGTTCCTGGGCGGCGAATCGGTCGAGGCCTATTCCCGCTGGCGCTCGGCCGGCAATCAGCCGCCGCGCACCGACCCGTTTTTCGTGCCGGCCGACGTGGCCGAGATCGCCCGCCGCCAGGCCTCCGACGCGCTGGTGAGTACGGTGCGCTCGGCGCACTTCATCGGCCAGCTGCAGAACCGCATCGTGCCGGTCTCGGGCTTCGTCGGTTCGCCGGCGCATTGCTGGAGCCATTGGTTCCTGTTTCCGCCGCTGCCCAAGTCGCTCGGCGGGCACCCCATCGCCGACGTCTACCAGGTGAGCCTGGACCTTTTGGTCGAGCGGTTCGGGCCCGTCTTCCAGGCCTGTTTGAAATACGGCACGACCTACAATCTGGAGTGCCATCCCAGCGAGCGGGCCATGGGCGACATCTCCAGCGCCGGCGACTACCTGGCAGCGCTCGACAAGGCCGGTTTCGAGAAAGCCTCGGGTTTCAACTTCGACTGTTCGCACATGGAATGGCAGGGGGTCTCGGGCGTGGATTTCATTCGCCACTATGGCGACCGTATCCACTGTGCCCACATCAAGGGAGTCCAGGTCGTCAAGGGATACACCCGCAACGGTTTGCTCGGCGGACACAAGCCGATGGGCGATAAGCACAATGGCTGGAACTTCGTCACCGCCGGGGCGGTGCGCGACTCGACCTCGACCGAAGAGCTGCTGGTCGAACTGAATCGGGCCGGCTATCGCGGCGGCGTGTCGATCGAGTGGGAAGACAACGACGTCGAGCAGCACGCCGGTGCCAAAGCGGCCCTGGCCAACTTGCACCACGCCGATCAACCGCCGAGCGGCATGCGGCACGACGACCAGCTCCGCGCTTGAAAGGCGGCCCGCGCCACCTCATGGCTCTTTCGTCGTCCGCACCGCCGAATCTCGATCCCACGCCGATTTTCGAGCTGTTTCGCGGCAATTATGCCACGGAGCTGCTCACGGCCGCGGTCGCGCATTTTGATTTGTTCGCGCTGCTGTCGCGCGGGCCGCTCGCGCTCGATGAGCTGTGCCGGGACGTCGCGCTGGCCCGGCGGCCGGCCGTCGTGCTGACCGTGGCCTTGCGGGCGATGGGCTTGCTGTGCGCCGACTCGGCCGGGCGGCTGGAGCTGACCGAACTGGCACGCGAGTTTCTCGTGCCCGGCGCGCGGTTCTACGTCGGCGATTACATCGGCTTGTCGGCCGGCAGCCCGGGCGTGGTGGAAATGGTCGAGCGGCTGCGCACCAATCGGCCCGCCGGGGCAAAGCCCGAGGAGGAAGGAGCCGCGTTTATCTACCGGGCTGGGCTGGAATCGGCCATGGAAAAAGAGGCCACGGCCCGGCACTTCACGCTGGCTTTGGCCGGCCGGGCGCAATGCGTCGCGCCGCGGCTGGCCGCGCTTGCGCGCTTCGGCCGGGCCCGGCGCCTGCTCGACGTCGGGGGCGGGACCGGCATCTACAGCATTGCCTGCCTGGTGCGCCATCCGAGCTTGCAGGCCATCGTCTGGGACCGGCCCGAGGTGCTCAAAGTCGCCGACGAAATGGCCCGCGCCCACGGCGTGGCCGATCGGCTGGAGTGCCGGCCGGGCGACATGTTCGCCGACGACGTGCCGACGGGCTGCGACGCGATCTTGCTTTCGAACATCCTGCACGATTGGGATGTGCCCGAAAACCAGCGGCTGATCGGCCGTTTGGCGGCGGCTTTGCCGCCTGGCGGGCAACTGGCCATCCACGACGTTTTTCTCGATGACGAGCTCGACGGCCCACTGCCGATCGCGCTGTACTCGGCGGCCTTGTTTTCGTTTACCGAGGGACGCGCCTACAGCGCGGCGGAATATCGCGCGTGGCTCGTCGCGGCGGGACTGGCGCCCGGCGAAATCGAGCCCACCGCGATCCACTGCGGCGTGCTGCCGGCAGCCAGGCCATGAGCGCGACGCTTTCCGCCGGCCCAGCGGTGAACGTGGCCCGTCGGCTCAGCGCCATGGCGGCCGAACAGCCCGATGCGTTGGCCGTCGCCGCGCCGCGCACCAGCAGTTTGCGCGGCCGGGCCGATTACGATCGGATCACCTTTCGCGAGCTGGAAGAGGACAGCAATCGCATCGCCAGCGGATTGCAGCGATTGGGCGTGGTGCCGGGCACTCGGCTGGCGCTGTTAGTCCGGCCGGGCATCGATTTCGTGTCGCTGGTGTTTGCCCTGTTTAAGGCGGGGGCGGTGGCGATCCTGATCGATCCGGGCATGGGGCGCAAAAGCCTGATCTCCTGTCTGGAGGAAGCCCGGCCCGAAGGGTTCGTGGCGATTCCGCCCGTGCAGGCGATCCGCAGCCTGCTCGGCCGCCGGTTCGCCGCGGCGCGCTATAACGTGACCGTGGGGCGCCGCTGGTTTTGGGGCGGGACCACGCTCGCAGCGCTGCGGGCCGGCGGCGACGCGACATTTGCCGGCGTCGACACCCGCGGCGATGACCCGGCGGCGATCATTTTCACCACCGGCAGCACCGGCCCGCCCAAGGGCGTGCTCTACCGGCACGGGAATTTCGACGCCCAGGTCGAAGAGCTGCGCGATTTCTATCACATCGTGCCGGGCGAAATCGATCTGCCGGGCTTCCCGCTGTTCGGGCTGTTCAACGGGGCGCTCGGCGTGACGACGATCATTCCGGACATGGATCCCACGCGGCCGGCCAAGGTCGATCCGCGGCGGCTCTTGGCCGCGATGCGCGATTGGCAGGTCGGGCAATCGTTCGGTTCGCCGGCCATCTGGAATCGGGTCGGGCTGCATTGCGAGCAGACGGGCGAGCGAATCGCCTCGCTCAGGCGGGTGCTTTCGGCCGGTGCGCCCGTGCCGGCCCATGTCCTCGAGCGGATGCAGCGCTGTCTGGGTGCTGGAGCCGAGATTCACACGCCCTACGGCGCCACCGAGGCCCTGCCCGTCGCTTCGATCGCGGCCAGCGAAGTCCTCGGCGAGACGCAGGCCCGAACGCGCGCGGGGGCCGGAGTGTGCGTTGGGCGGCGCTTCGCCCGGATGCGCTGGAAAGTGATCCGCATCGTCGACGGACCGATTGCCCGGCTGGCCGATGCTCAGGAGCTCGCGGCCGGGGAAATCGGCGAGCTGATCGTCAGCGGCCCGGTCGTCACGCGCGAATATGTCACCCGGGCCCAGTGGAACGCACTGGCCAAGATCGCCGACGGCGAGCAGTTCTGGCACCGCATGGGGGACGCCGGTTATCTCGACGCGCAGGATCGATTCTGGTACTGCGGGCGCGTCGCGCACCGCGTGCTCACATCCAGTGGTCCGCTGTATTCGGCGCCTTGTGAGGCCATTTTCGAGACCCATCCGGCCGTTTATCGGGCCGCGCTCGTGGGCGTCGGGCTGGCCGGCAGCCAGCGGCCGGTGATCGTTGTCGAGTGTTGGCCCGAGCGCCGGCCGCAGGGCGCAGGCGCGCTGGCGGCACTTCAGGCCGAACTGGCAGAGATTGCCGGCGGGCACCCGGGAACCCCGCAAATCCAGGATTTCCTGGTGCATCCGGCCATGCCCGTCGACATCCGGCACAACGCCAAGATCTTTCGCGAACAGCTCGCCCCCTGGGCTGCCGGGCAACTGGGCGATCGCGGGGCCGGGCCATGACCACGCTCGTCACGGGCGCCGCCGGATTCCTGGGGCAGTACGTCGTTGAGCAACTCGTGGCCCGGGGCGATCGCGTGCGGGCGCTCGTTCGGCGGCCGTGTCCGGCGCTGGAGTCGCTCGGAGTCGAGATCGCCACGGCCGATGTTCGCGATGCCGCGGCGGTCGCCCGGGCGTGTGCCGGCGCCCAAGTGGTGCATCATGTGGCCGGCGTGGCGGGCATCTGGGGGCCCTGGGACCGGTACTACTCGATCAATACGGTCGGCACGCGCAACGTGATCGCCGGCTGCCGCGCGGCGGGAGTCGGCCGCCTGGTCTACACCAGCAGCCCCAGCGTCACGTTCGATGGCAGGCGCAAGAGGGGGTCGATGAAAGCGGACCCTATGCGGCCCGTTGGCTTTGTCACTATCCGCATTCCAAAGCCCTGGCCGAAGCCGAAGTGCTCGCCGCCAATGGGCCCGAGTTGGCCACTTGCGCGCTGCGGCCCCATTTGATCTGGGGTCCGCGCGATCACCATCTGGTCCCGCGCTTGATCGCGCGGGCCCGCAGCGGCCGCTTGCGGCGCGTGGGCGACGGCCAGAATCGAATCGACATGGTCTATGTCGAGAATGCGGCCGCCGCGCATTTGCTGGCCGCCGACGCGCTGCACCCGGGCGCGCCGCCGGCCGAAAGGGCCTATTACATCAGCCAGGGGGAGCCGGTGAATTGCTGGGATTGGATCGACGAGCTCCTCGCGCTGGCCGGCTTGCCCAAGGTGCGCAAGGCAATTTCGCTGGGCGTGGCCTGGCGTCTGGGTGCGCTGTGCGAAGCGGTCTACGGAGCGCTGCGGATCGATCGGGAGCCGCCCATGACGCGGTTCCTGGCGGCTCAATTGGGGCGTTCGCATTACTTCGACGTCTCGGCCGCGCGGCGCGATTTCGGCTACGGCGCGGTGATTTCTACGAGCCAGGGGATGCAGCGGCTGGCGGACGACTGGCGCCGCCAAGCGGCAAGCCGATAGTGGGCCAGCACTTGAGCGCAAAAACCCCCTGGGGGGCGCTTGCCAGTAATGCCCCAAGCCGCTACGCTCAAAGGTTTTACAGGATGTAGCACTTCGCGCGCTGGCGTGCTGTTCGCCACCGCCGTGGTTGCCTATCGCCCCGAAAAAGCTCCCCTGAGCCACCTGGCCGGATGCGGCTCGTCGGCCCGTTGCCTTTCCTTTGGGGGCGCGGCCAGCCGGAGAGCGTCCGGCCCTGCCGAGATGGTGACATGATCGCCGCTGGACCCGATTATCAACGGATTGTCATCACCGGCGTGGGGCTGACGTCGCCCAACGGCAACAACCTGGCCGACTTCCGCGCCAGTTTGCTCGCGGGGCGCAGCGGCGTGGCCCCGTACGAAATCCGTTACGTGGGGCCCACGGTCGCCGGGATCTGCAATTTCGACGAGCTGCGCTACCAAAAGAAGAAAGACGTGCGCCGCGGCACGCGGGCCGGCAGCGTGGGAATCTATTCCGCCAACGAGGCGATCCGTGACGCCGGCCTGGACTGGCCCAACGTGGACAAGTCGATGGTCGGGGTCTACGTCGGCGTGACCGAACACGGCAACGTCGAGACCGAAAACGAAATCTACGAGCTCAAAGGCTTCGACTACGACACCAAGTTCTGGTCGCACCACCACAATCCGCGGACCGTGGCCAACAACCCGGCCGGCGAGATCTCGCTGAATCTGGGCATCACCGGGCCGCATTACACCATCGGCGCCGCTTGTGCCGCCGGGAACGCCGGCCTGATCCAGGGGCGCAAATGCTCCGCCTGGGAGAGTGCGACGTGGCACTGGCCGGCGGCGTGTCGGAAAGCATCCACACGTTCGGCATTTTTGCCAGCTTCAAGAGCCAGGGGGCCCTGGCAACGCATGCCGACCCGACCAAGGCCTCCCGGCCGTTCGACCTGGAGCGCAACGGCATCGTCGTGGCCGAAGGGGGCTGCCTGTTCGTGCTCGAGCGCTACGCCGACGCCCGGCGCGCGGCGCCAAGATCTACGGCGAACTGGCCGGCTACGCGATGAACAGCGATGCCTCGGATTTTGTGCTGCCGAATGCCCAGCGGCAGGCCGAGTGCGTGGGGCTGGCCCTGCGCCGGGCGGGCATTCCCCCCGAGCGGATCGACATCGTGAGCACGCACGCCACCGGCACCGGCGCCGGCGACACCCAGGAGTGCCAGGCCCTGCGGCAGGCTTTTGCCGGGTCGAGCCGGACCCAGTTCAACAACTCGAAGAGTTTTATCGGTCACACGATGGGCGCGGCCGGCGCGCTCGAATTGGCCGGCAATCTCCCCGCGCTGGTGGACGGGGTGTGCCACGCCACGATCAACGTCGACGCGCTCGATCCCGAGTGCGCACTCCCCGGACTGGTGCTCAATCAACCGCGCGAAGGAGCGCCGGCCGAGTACATTTTGAACAACTCCTTCGGCATGTTGGGGATCAATTCGGTAGTGATCGTCAAACGCGTTTAGACAGCGCGTCGGCAGCAGGATTCGGTTTCGGCAGCGTCCCCGCGCCGGCCGGCAAGCATTCCGTGGGCGAAGGCGGCCGAACCGGGCCAGTCGGACCCCGCGGCGAACGTTTTTCTTAGTTTGGAGAAGTTACGGCATGACCCCAGCGGACATCAAGGATGTGATTCTCGACATCCTCGGCGATATCGCACCCGATGAAGACCTCAGCCACTTGAAAGCCGACGTGCCGCTGCGCGAGCAGCTCGAGCTCGATAGCATGGACTTTCTCGACATCGTCATGGAGCTGCGCAAACGCTACCGCGTGCAGATTCCCGAGGACGATTACCTGGAGCTGGCCTCGCTCGACAGCACGGTCCGCTACCTCGAGCCGCGGATGCGCGACCTGGCCAAGACCTGACGACCTGTGGCGGACATGTACGACACGATCATCATCGGCGCGGGCATGTCGGGGCTGGCGGCGGGCATTCGCCTGGCGTACTACGATCAGCGGGTTTGCATACTCGAGCGCCACACCACGATCGGCGGGCTGAACTCGTTCTATCGGCTGGGGGGGCGCAACTACGACGTCGGGTTGCACGCCGTGACGAATTTCACCCCCAAGGGAACCAAGACGGGCCCGCTGGCCCGGCTGCTGCGGCAATTACGCCTGCGCTGGGAAGACCTGGCGCTCGCGCCGCAGGTCGGCTCGATGATTGCCTTTCCCGGGGTCGCCCTGCGGTTCAGCAATCATTTCGAGCTGTTTCGCTCCGAGGTGCACCGGCATTTCCCCGCCGAGAAAGACAATTTCGAGCGGCTGCTGGGCGAAGTCATCGAATACGACGAGCTGGATCCGCAAACGGCGAATCGCTCGGCCCGGGTCGTGCTGTCGAGCATCCTGGGCGATCCGCTGCTGGTGGAGATGATCTTGTGCCCGCTGATGTTTTACGGCAGCGCGCGCCAGGACGACATGGATTTTGCCCAGTTCTCGATCATGTTCCGCAGCATTTTTCTGGAGGGCCTGGCCCGGCCGCTGGCCGGCGTGCGGCTGATCCTGAAGAAGCTGGTGCGCAAGTTTCGCGAGCTGGGGGGCGAGCTGCGGCTGCGCGCCGGAGTCAGCCGGATGGCGGTGGCCGACGGCCAGGTCAGCTCGGTCATTCTCGACGACGGCGAGCAGCTCGAGGCCCGGCGCGTGATCTCGTCGGCCGGCTGGGTCGAAACGATGCGCCTGTGCGAGGACGTCAGCCGGCCGCTGGAGCGGCAGCCGGGCCAGTTGTCGTTCCTGGAATCGACCTCGATCGTCAACGTGCAGCCGCGCGAGCTGGGCTGCGACCAGACGATCGTGTTCTTCAACGACAGCGCCAAGTTTCACTGGCAAAAACCGGCCGGCCTGGTCGACGTGCGGAGCGGCGTGATCTGCTCGCCGAATAATTTCGTCTACGACAGCCCGCCGGGCGAAGGCGTGATCCGGATCACGGCCCTGGCCAACTCGGATCTCTGGCAGGCCCTGTCGCCGGAGGACTATCGCCTGGCGAAGCTGGCATGGTACGATCGCATCGTCGCCTCGGCGGTTCGCTTCGTTCCGGACTTCCGTTTTGCCGTGATCGACAGCGACACGTTCACCCCCTGCACGATCCGCCGCTTCACGGGGCACGAGAACGGCGCCGTCTACGGTGCGGCGGAAAAGCAGTGGGATGGCACGACGCACTTGAAGAATCTGTTCATCTGCGGCACCGATCAGGGATTCGTCGGCATCGTCGGCGCGATCATCAGCGGCATCTCCATGGCCAATCGACACGCGCTGCAGGGCGTCGAGTAAACGCATGCCGAAAGACTTTCTGGAAGGCGCGAAAGCGTCGTACGACGTGATCGTGATCGGCAGCGGGCTGGCCGGCCTGACGGCCGCCAATACGCTGGCCCGGTCCGGGCGCAGCGTGCTCCTGCTCGAGCAGCACTACAAGCTGGGCGGCATGGCCACCTGGTTCAAGCGCCCCGGCGGACACATCTTCGATATTTCGCTGCACGGCTTTCCGGTCGGCATGATCAAGAGCTGCCGTCGCTATTGGAGCCGGGAGATCGCCGATTCGATCGTGCCCTTGCGCAACATCCGCTTCGACAACCCGATGTTTGCCCTGACCACCACGTTCGACCGCGAGGATTTCACCCGGCTGCTGGTCGAGAAATTTCAGGTGCCCGGCGAGGCGGTGCGAGCCTTCTTCGACGCGGCCCGGCAGATGAACTTCTACGACGACCAGTCCACGACCGTGGGCCAGTTGTTCGAGCGCTTCTTTCCCGGCCGCGAGGACGTGATTCGGCTGCTCATGGAGCCGATCACCTACGCCAACGGCTCGACGCTGGACGACCCCGCGATCTCGTACGGCATCGTGTTTTCGAATTTCATGTCCCAGGGGGTCTACACGTTCCAGGGCGGCACCGACCGGCTGATCCACCTGATGCATCAGGAGCTGATCCACAGCGGCGTCGACGTGCGGATTCGCTGCGACGTCGAGCGGATCCTGGTCGCCGGCGGACGCGTGAGCGGCGTTCAAGTGGGGGGCCGCACGATCGGCTGCCGGGCCGTGGTCTCGAATTCGAATCTCAAGGCCACGATTTTCAACCTGGTGGGAGCCGATCAGTTCACGCCCGATTTTATCGAACAGGCCCGGGCCGTGCGGCTCAATAACTCGAGCTGCCAGGTGTACATGGCGCTCAAGCCCGGCGTGCAGCTCGACGAAAGCCTGGGGGACCTGCTCTTCAGTTCGACGGCCCCGCTGTTCCGCACCGAAATGTTGCTCAGCCGCAACGTCACCAGCCGCACGTATTCGTTTTATTACCCGCGCACGCGGCCCGGCAGCGACCGCTCGCTGATCGTCTCCAGCACCAACGCCAACTACAGCGACTGGGCCGACCTGTCGCCGGCAGACTACGAAGCCGCGAAGGCCGACCTGGTGGAAACCACTCTGAACGCATTGGAGCGGTACATTCCGAACGTGCGGGAGCTGGTCGATCATGCCGAGGCCTCGACGCCGCTCACCTTCCGGCACTATACCAAGCACGTGGCCGGAGCCAGTTTCGGCACGAAGTTCGAAGGGCTGGCCGTCAGCCGGGGAATGCCCCAGCAGATTGCCGGCCTGTTTCATGCCGGCAGCGTGGGCATCATCATGTCGGGTTGGCTGGGAGCCATGAATTACGGCGTGATCGTCGCCAACGACGTCGACGCCCTGCTGCTCAAGCCCCCCGCCGCCAGGTCCCAACCCGCCACGACTGCCGTCAGCCCATGAGCCTGGCCGAAATCCAAGCCGCGATTCCGCACCGCGAGCCGTTCCTGCTGATCGACGAGATCGTCGAGCGCGACGCGCGGCGCATCGTCTGCCGCAAGACCTTCCGGCCGGACGAGTACTTCTACGCCGGTCATTATCCGCAATTCCCGCTCACCCCGGGCGTGCTCCTCTGCGAGGCGGCGATGCAGGCCGGGGCCGTGCTGCTCGCCCAGCAGGTTCCGCGGGACGCGGCGGGCGCCGCTGCCCGGGTGCCGGTGGCCACGCGGATGAACGACGTGCGCTTCAAGCGGATGGTCAAGCCGGGAGAGACCGTCCTGATCGAGGTGGAATTGAACGAGCGCCTGGCCGACGCTTTTTTTCTTTCGGCCAAAGTGACTGCCGCGGGCAAGCTGGCCGTGCGGTTCGATTTTGCCTGCACGCTGGCCGCGGCCGAGTGAGATTGCGAGCAAGCGGCATGGACTTTCTGCAACTGGCCGGCAAGACGATCCTGGTGCTGGGCGTGGCCAATCGCAAGAGCGTGGCCTGGCACGTCGGGCAGGTGCTCACCGAGGCCGGGGCCAACGTGGTCTATTCGGTCCGCAGTCCCGAGCGCAAAGCGTCGCTGGCCAAATGGCTGCCCGCGGCCGAGATCCACGTTTGCGACGTCGAACGGCCGGAGGAGATCGCCCGGCTGCAGGCGGACGTGGCGGCGCGGCATCCGCGCTTGCACGGGCTGGTGCATTCGATCGCGCTGGCCGACTACGCGGCCGGCCCGCTGCCGTTTCACGAAACGCCCCGGCAGGCATTTCTGCGCTCGGTCGACATTTCCTGCTATTCGCTCGTTGCGCTGGCCAACGCATTTCAAGGCCAACTCGACGCCGATGCGTCGGTCGTGGCCATTTCCATCTCGACCACCCGCATGGCCAGCGAAAGTTACGGCTATATGGCGCCGATCAAGGCGGCCTTGGACTCGGCGATTGTGTTCCTGGCCAAGTCGTTCAGCCGGTTCTCCCGGGTGCGGTTCAATGCCGTGGCGCCGGGGTTGCTCAAGACCTCGGCCTCGGCCGGCATCCCCGGCTACGTCGAGGCCTACTTGTACGCCGAACAGGCCACGCTGCGCAAGCAGGCCGTGGCCACCCGCGAAGTGGCCGACGTCTGCGCCTTCCTGCTCAGTCCGCGCTCAAGCGGAATCAACGCCCAGAACCTGGTCGTCGACGCGGGCATGGCGGTGAATTACTTCGACCAGGATCTGGTCCGCCGCGCGCTGGGCGGCAGTTGACGCGCCGCGGAGGAACGCGCGAAACGCACCCGGCCGTCAGGCCCCCTCGGCCACTTCCTGCCGGGCCCGCAGCACGTGCGTGATGATCGACTGCATCCGCGATTCGTCGGCGAAGGGGGACAGCACGTAGGACTTGAGCGCTACGATCGGCTCGCCGTAGTCGGTGCGGCGGTAGCAGCTGGTGAGCGAGATGACCACGCCGTGTCCGCTCAGGGCTTCGGCGTTGACGCGCTGGAAGATCCGGCGGTTGTACTCGTTGTGCTCGTGGAGCAGGGCGCGGTGGTCGGGGTCGGTCCGCTCGCGATCCTTGATCGAGAACGTGTTCACGTCGTCCGGATAAGCGCGAAACAACGTGACCGGGCCGACGTTGTCGCCATTGAGCACCGTGAGGTGCGGGTGCGCTTCGATCCGTTCGCGCAGCACTTCGGCCATTTCCACCGCGTGCCCCAGCAGCGTGCGGTAACCCTCCTTGCCGAAGAGCAGCAGGTTGGCCAGCGCCGCCATCGGGCCGGCGGCGCTGCGCGTCGTTTCCAGCGTGACCATGCCGGGGTGCAGTTCGCCCGACTGATACAAATAGGGCATCGTCTCCTTCGGCCGGCCGATCAACTCCAGGTCGGCCGCCGAGCGAAACAGCACGAGCGACGATACGTAGGGGGCATAGCCGGTCTTGTGAAAATCGACGCCGACCGACTCGGCAAGCGGCAAATGGCGAATCCGCTCCTGGGCGGCGGCCAGGGCCCGCACGGTGCGGCCCCGAAATCCGAGCCCATTCTGCTCGAAGTCGTAATCGTTGAATACCGACCAGGCCCAGCCGATGACCGCGTCGGCGTGGATGTGCGGCAAGTAGGCCAGCTCGAATTCGTCGGCCAGGCGGCGGCGCACGCGATCGATCGCTTCCAGGTCGTCGAGGGCAAAGGCGTCGGTCGAGCCGAGCGTGGCCACGATGGCGGCGATTTGCTTGCCCTGGCCGAGCGCATCGCGGGCGGCCTGCTTCAGGGCGTCGATCCGCATCGCCCCGTCGAGCTGTGTCGGCACGGCGATGACGTTTTCCTGCCCGATGCCCAACCAGGCCGCGACGGTCAAGCACGAATAATGGCTCTGGGCCGAGGCCAGCACCACGGCCCCCTCGCGCAGCCCGCGCGAGTGCGCGTGCCGGGCTGGGCCTTTTCCAGCCCCACCTTGATTCCGTACAACAGTCCGCCGGTGCCGCCGAACGTGAACACGCCCCGCGCGTCGCCGGGCGGATAGCCGACCAGTTCTGCCGTCATGGCCGACGCCCGGACTTCGGCCTCGGAGAACAAGCGGCCGCTCTCGTCGCTGCACAGGTTCGGGTTGTAGGACAGCGGCAACAGCATGCCGATCAGGCTGGCGATGGTCGGGTTCGGGACCACGTTGATCTGGGCCCGGGGGTGGCCCCAGATGAACATCCCCTGCAGGTAATGCACCAACTGCGGGATGACTTCTTCCAGCGACTGGCCGGCCTCGTGGACGCGCTCGCCGCGAGCGGCGGCATATTGCGGGCTCAGCGGCGCTCCGAGCATGGGCCGCTTCGACTTCAGCGCGTCGACCTGGTCCAGCGCCCGAAGGATCGAAAACACGACGTAGCCGTCGTGCACGGGATCCGAAACCGGCTGGGGAAACGCCTTGCGGAGCGAGTCGAGCAGCGAACGATATGCGGGCATAATGAGCAGAGCCGGTTTCAAAACCTGCGGGGACCGTCCCGTTTTGCGCAGTCCCGGAGCAAAAGAGGACTGTCCCCCTCTCCGGGCAGGTTCTGAAACCGGTTCACGAAGGGGGACCTGGAGCGCCCGCCGCCATCCCGGATTGCGAACCGCACGCCGGCGAACACCTAAGACATTCTACGCCGCAGGTCGTGTGAAGAAGCGAGGGCAGGGGCCGGAACGGCTCACTTGGCGCGCCGGCCTCACCTGGCACGTTGGGCGCTCGGAAACGCTGCCGGTTGCCTTTGCCGGGCCGGCCGCCGCGGGGTACCCGGTCGTCAGGCGGCTCGAAACGGCGCCGCAGTGTTTCTTCCGGCCGCAGTGCTGCTTCCCGACTTTGTTCGGGCCCCCGTTACCAAGAGGGCCGCTCGCGGTCCGGCCGGCCCGAGGAGCGACCGCGCCCACGCCTGCCGCGGGGGCCAGTCGGCTTCGGCGAGCGGGCGCGGGATTCCATGTTGGCGTCGACGATGTAGCCCATCGCCTCTTCCCACGAGGGAATGCCGCGATGATTGTGCCGGTCGAACGACGCGTCATCGTCGTCGCCTTCGGCCTCTTCGCTGTCGGCTTCCTCCGAGGCAGAGCTCAGCACGGCAGCGGCCGAAGTGGCTTCGTCCAGCTCGTCGTCGAATTCGGCGTCGTCATGCTCGGGCTCGGCATCCGCCGGCGCCGCGGGAGAGTTGCGGCTCTGCCCGCCTCGCCGTCGCCGTCGCCGCGACCGGCCGCGGCGCTCGCGCGGGCCAGAGCGCGAGGTCTCGTCCGTGCCCGAGTCGGACGCAGCTTCCGACCCGGAATCGGCCGCATCGTACGAATCGGCATCCTGATCGAGTTCGTCCTCGTCGTGCGCATCGTCGTCGAGAGCGTCCCCAGACTGCGACTCATCGTGGGGCGAGTCGTCGTTCTCGCGCGGTTTGTCGCCTCGCTCGGCCGATTCTGGCCGCCGGTCTCGCCCGCGCCGGCCGCGCCGTCGGCGCCGGCGGCGCCGACCGCCGGGGCGATCTTCAGACGGCTCGCTGCCGGCTTCGCCGGTTTCGGCCGGCTCGGCGGCGAATTCTTCGACGATTTCGGCGTCGATGATCTCTTCACGCTCGAAGTCGGTGCCGAGCTCGTCGACCGGTTCGTCGGGATCGTCGAAGATCGGCTCGCGATTGGGTGCGGTTCCCCCCGGTGCTTCGTCGCGCCGTGGCCGGCCTTCCGAGCGGTCCGGGCGGCGATCGTCAGGTCGGCGGTCGTCGGGGCGGCGGCGTCCGCGGGGTCCACGGCCGCGGTCCGATCGGCCAGGCCGCTCCGCGGACCGGGAGGGGGTCGCGGGACGCTCTTCGTACGCGGGACGCTCGGCACGCGTCTCGCGCACGGGTTCGGCCACGCGCTCGGGAGCCGTTGGACGCTCCGGCGGTGCGGTTGTTGCTGCCGGCTCGACCTGGCCGGGCTCAAGCCCCAAGTTCGTGGCCAGCTGCGACCAGTTTGTCGGCGCGGGGCGGCGCGTCGGCCGGAGCCTGTTTGGCCGGTTTGGGACGCGGAGCAGGGGGAGCGGATCGCGGCGGCGGAGCCGGTTCGTCCGGTTTGGCTTCAGCTCCTAGTTTTTCCGCCAGGAAATTCCAATGATCGCTGTTACTCGCAGCCACGAAATACCTCTTTCTCGATACGCCTGCGCGGATCCATGCAACCGCTCAGTATAAGGGCCCGAGGCAGGAGTGAGAAGCCGTCGGCCAGTTGCCGGAACCGGGGGCGAACCGGCCGGGGAGCCAGCGATCCTGAGGCAGAAGATGCCCGGCGCGGCGGATTATTCGGGCCGGAGCCGATGGTTTTGCCGGCCCCGGAAGCCTTGTGCGCAGCGAGCGACTTTTAGCACAGGTTCGCGCGCGGCGGTTTATGGGCGAGTGCTCGTGGGTCGCGGGATTTCGCCCGGACTGCCGTTAAACCGACCGGGCGCTTAGCGTCGCCCCCAGAACTTCATGGGCGGCAGCCCTTCCTCGCGGCGGATCTGGTTGATGTCGCGCACGTACTCGGCCATCATGGCGCGGAACTGGGGGGTGCTGTTGTCGAGCCGGGCAGCCAGGCCGCCCCCGCCGCCCCCGCGACCACCCTGGCCGTTGCTGCCGTCGGTCCCATTTCCGTTGCCGTTTCCATTGCCGCTGCCGCCCTGGCCGTTGCCGCGCTGGCTGTTCGAGCTGCCGCCGTTCTTGGCGGCCTGCGCCTCGCGTTCCTTGCGGCGTTTCTCGCGTTCTGCCCGGCGTTTTTCGTCTTCGGCGTTTTGCTTGATCACGTCGGCCCGGCGGCTGGCCCTGTCCATCGCCAGGTAGTCGCGCATGCGGTTTTCCATCCGGTCCTGGAACATGTCGCGCATGCCTTTGCGAAACTCCTGCTGGTAGGAGGCCGGCAGCGCTTTGACCTGGTCGCGCATTTCGCGGAATTTTTCCCGGCCGCCGGGCCCGCGCCCTTCCTGGAACGAGGCCGCCATCTGGGCCTGCAGCGCGAGCACCTGGTTGTGATAGGACCAGGCCCGGTAGCCATAGACCGCGCCGGTGCCGACTCCCAACAGCAGGAGCAGCACGAGCAGCGTGCGCCAGAATCGCTTGCCGCCCGAGGGCTGCTGCGACTTGTTACTGGACGGGAGCGAGCGAGGTGGTCGGTACGGTGTCATAAACGTGACCATCCATAAAAAAGTAATTGCGGGCGCCCTCGTCGCCGGGGGTGCCGTGGAAACAGTCAAAGTCCCACAAAATCGCGGTCCTCGACGCGCCGTACTTGCCCATGTTCGAAGACATCACCTGCTGACGATTCTTCATCGAGCCATCGGGGTTCGATAGCGATAGCAGCGGATATTCGTAGCTGATTCCTTCTTGCGGAAAGTATACAAGATCGGCCGGACAACAAAACATCTGGGAATTCTGTTCGGCAAAGGGACCCACGATCTTCGCCAGGCTGGGCAAGGTCACATTGATCGAAGGCATGTCGGCACAGGTCGGAAAATGGGCCCCCCCGCCGTGGGCATCCAGATACATGAACAGCGCCAGGCCCACCTGACGCAGGTTCGATTGGCATTGCGCCCGCCGCGCGGTGACCCGGGAATACTGGATCGCCGGCAGCAACATCGACAGCGCGATGCCGGTAATGGCAATGACCACCAACAGCTCGATCAGGGTGAACCCGGAACGGGCGAACCCGGAACGGGCGAACCCGGATTGCGTGAACCCGGAACGGGCGAACCCGGATTGCGTGAACCCGGAACGGGCGAACCCGGATTGCGTGAACCCGGAACGGGCGAACCCGGATTGCGTGAACCCGGAGCGCGTGAGCCCTGGCCGCTGGGGATGTCGCCTTCGAAGCTTCATTTTCAGGCTATTTCCTACCGCCGGCGTTGAGCAAGTTGGCCCACAAGTCGTCTTGTCGGGGGAGCCGAAATTCGCGACCAACCCCCCGTTTGGGCCAAGCTGCTCGGGAACAAGTCATTCGGGGCTAACGCCCGGGCGATTTCACTATTTTACACCGGCTGCCGGCTGCCGGTTATGGCCGCCGAGCCCGGACGTCCGAGCCATCTCAGGGCATTTCCGGCCCCCGCGGAGACGGCCAGGCGGGGGGATTTCACCGGCCCAGGCAGGTTCGAGGGCCAAACGGTCGCAGGCGGGGCGCAATTGGGGGAATCTGGGTCCAGGCGGGGCTCGCAGCGGCCCCGCCCGAGGCTTTTATTTCTCCAAGCCCGGGGGGACGCCATTCGGGCAATCTCGGCTGATGGCCGCCTCGATCTTCTCGATGCGATGCCCCGGATTTGGGTGGGTGCTGAAGAATTCCGGTGGTCCGGCGCCCCCGGCTTTCTCCAGGATGTGCATCACGTCGATCATCGAGCGCGGATCGAAACCGGCCTGCCTCATGAACTGCACGCCCAGCCGGTCGGCGGCCAGTTCATCGCTGCGGCCGAAGCGCAAATTGACCAGCTGAGTCACCGCCATGGCGATGGCCGCGTTGCGGCGGCTGCTGGGGTTGTTCGGATCGGAACTGGCGATCACCGCCGCTCCGCCCAGCCCTTGCGTCAGCCTCTCCTTGGCCAGGTGCTGGGCTCCGTGTCGGTCGACCACGTGGCCGATTTCATGCGCCAGCACGCCCGCCAGCTGGCCGGGGGTGGACAGTTTGCGCAGCAATCCTTCGGTGATGAAAATCTGTCCGCCGGGCAAGGCAAAGGCGTTGATCGTCTGAGGATCGCGGAGAACGTGGAACTGGAATTTGTACGGAGCACCGCGGGCGTCGCTCTGGCTGATGATGCGATCGCCCACTTCGTTGACGCGCTCCTGGTCCGCCCGGTCCGGCTCGACGCCGCCGTACTGCGCGGCCATCTGCGGAGCCGCTTGCAGGCCCAGGCTGATCTCCTGCTCGGGCGACAGCGTGACGTGCTGCTTCTGATGCGTCACCGGGTTGCGGACGCTGTTGCCGTAATACGAAATCAACGACACGATCGCGATCACGGCGGCAATTGCCAACCGCCCGAAAATCGCCGAATTCCGATTCTGATCGTAGGCCAAAATCAACACCTGTCGAAAAAAAAGTCGTTCGCGCCCCGCGGCTCCAAGCGGCGCCCGGCTTAGGCCACGCCATTCTAAGCCGTCTGGCCCGGAGGATGTAAGCGGTGCGGGCCGGAAAAGCGCCAGAGGCGCCTGCGCCGCGGCGAACTTCCGCTGCCACGCTGCGCTTCTTGGCGAGCATCGCGGCGCGCTCACCGATCTGGCCCAGCGCGCCACGGTTTACCACCACTTGTACGAAGCGTCGGTCGGCGAGGCGTGTCCCTTCGCTGACCAGATCGGCATATGCCTGATCGATGCCCAAAGGAACGAGCATGCCGGCACCTCCTTCGCATTCAGAATGCATCGTCCGCAGCGGACGAACTTCTGGCGATGGAACCGAAAGGGGGTACCGCTGGTTAACCGCCGGCGCTCGGAGAAGCGAGCGGCGCAGCATGAACGGCGCAAGAGGCGCAGCGAGAATAGCGCAGGCAGCGCGCTACCAGAGCAGTTCCAGCAGCAGGTTGATCACCAGCACGCCGGCCGCCAGCAGGATCGGCACGAGCAGCAGCAGCACAAGCCAGAGCGAAAACTCGCCCGACTCGGCGCCGATCGCCGTCCGACGATGCAAGTCGGGCAGGGTTTCCTGCGCCGTGACGGCCATGCGGTCGGTCGATTGCGAGAGCTGGCTGGGGCTGTCCTCGGCCCCGTCGCTGCCATCGCCGAAGAAGCCCGGCTGCGTATCGGCCAGGGGGATGGGCAGTTGTTGCCGGGCGTGTCCCGACGCGGTGCCGGCGGATTCTTCGGCAGTGGTGGCCACGGCGTCGGTGGCCCAGGGCCGCAGGCGCTCGACCACCTCATTGGCCGTTTGAATCCGCTTGGTCCGATCCTTCTCCATCATCGCGGCCAGAACGTCGATGAAATCGTCGCTCAAGTCCGGATTGATGCGCTTGGGATTGAGCGGCGTCTCTTCGCAATGGCGCCGGGCCTTTTCGCGCGCTGCCGCCGGGAAACACGACCTTGCCGGTGACGGCGTAGTAGAGCGTGCAGCCCAGGGCATAGACGTCGCTGGTGCCGTTGACCTCGCGTGGCGAGAGCACCTGCTCGGGGGACAGATAGTCGGCCGTGCCGACGACCTTGCCGTTGCGCGGATCGTCTTCGTCATCGGCGCCGAGAAAGCCGGCCAGACCCAAGTCCGAAACTTTCGTATGCCCGTCGGTGGTGACCAGCAAGTTGCCGGGCTTGACGTCGCGATGGATCAGCCCGCGGCTGTGGGCATGGCCCAGCCCGGCCGCGGCTTGCGAAATGATCGTGGCGGCTTCTTGCATCGACAACCGCCCGCGCAGCCGGACGAACTTGCGCAGGTCGGTGCCGGGCACGAACTCGGTCACCAGGAAATAGACGTTGTCGTATCCGGCGTCGAAGGCCTGGACCAGGTTCTCGTGGTCGAGCTGGGCCTGGGCCCGGATTTCGCGCGTAAAGCTCTCGATCGCCTCTTTGGTCGATTTGTGCCGGGGCAGCACTTTGATGGCCACGGTCCGGCCCATCATCGTGTGTTCGGCCTTGAACACCTGGCCCATGCCCCCTTGGCCGATCGAGTCGATGATCTGGTACGGGCCCAGATTGAACTTTGAACGGCCGGCCTTGAGCTGTTCGGCCTGCCAACGATTGAGCCGCCCCATGGACACCAGCTCGGCCGCCAACTGCGCGTCGCCGAATTCGGTCACCACGGCCGGATTGGGGTCCTTGGCGCGCAGCAACTCCTCGACGGCGCGAAAATCTTCGGCCGAAAGCAGGCCGCTGGCCCGGGCGGAGCGGCGAAAAATCGAGCGACTGGCGGGTTCCAAAGGGCAAGCTCGTCGGTGGGGATTGCGCAGCGAGTCGTGCTAACAGATTCGCCTTAACTAGCTTAACTTATTCCGCCGGAGAGCCTGGCGCGAAAAGCTGACGTGTTTGTAATGATTTTCGTGGACAAACCGCGAAACTCCCGCTTTTCTGGCCCAATCCTGGCCCCAGCCGGGCGATCGCGCTTTCTTGGCAACCCCACGCGCGGCCGTGTAATGTTCTGAATGCGCCGCTCGACGGGGCTGTTCGCCAGTGCGGTCGGGCACTGGCCAGCGAGGCCGGCGGTCCCGAACGTCAGGTGGCAATGCCCAACCGCCGCCAGGCCAGCGGCAGGGGCGCCACGATCTCGACCGGTTCCCGGCGCGTCGGATGCTCGATCGAAAGTCGCCGGGCGTGCAGGGCGATTCCGGCGGCGAATTGCTGCCGGCTGCCGTATTTGCGATCTCCGCGGATCGGATGTCCCCGGCTGGCCAGCTGCAGCCGGATCTGATGTTTGCGCCCGTGATCAGCTCGATTTCCAAGAGCGTGTCGTTGCCGACCGGCCGCAGGGCGCGGTAGGCGAGCTCGGCCCGTTGGGCGCCCGGCGCAGCGGACGCGACGACCGCCATCCGCCGCTGCGATTCGTCCTTGCGAACCCAGTCGAGCAGTTCGGCTACCGGCGGATCGAACTGGCCGGCTGCGATCGCCCAGTAGGTTTTTTGGGTGCTGCGATCGGCGAATTGCTGGCTGAGCCGGGCCGCCGCTTTGGACGTGCGGGCAAACAGCAGCACGCCCGTGGCTGCCGCGTCGAGCCGGCTGACCACGCCCAGGTAGACGTTGCCCGGCTTGTCGTAACGCTCCTTGAGATATTGCCTGGCCAGCTGGATTGCGCTGGGTTCGTCGGCCGCGACCCCCATCGTGGCCAGGCCGGCGGGCTTGTTGATCGCCAGCAGATGATTGTCTTCGTAGAGGATGTCGAGCATCGCGGAGCGGGGGAAATCTCGTGGTTGCCGCGCGGAGTTCACGCGGGTGTTCTGGCCGGCCGAACCATTTTCGTGCGGCCGGTCCGGCGAAAAGTGTCATCCTGCCGCCCGGGGGGCTTTCCGGCAACCCGGCCGGCGCGACTCGCCGCCGAGCAAGCAGGTTTGATATGTTAGCGACTCGGGCCGCTGCGATCCTTGAAATTGCGGCGGCTCGCGAAATCGCAGCAGATTGCGAGATCGCCCCGGGGAGGGCAAGTCGAGGCTTTCCCCGGCCGGCCCGCGATGTGTAACGAGGATTCCATGGCAGCCGACCGACCCCAATTGATTCTGGCCAGTAGTTCGCCCCAGCGGCGGGCGCTGCTCGAGGCGGCCGGTTATGCATTTACGATCGTTCCGCCCAGCATCGGCGCCGAGTGCGGGGTTTGCAGCAAGGAAACTCCGCCCGAGTATGCCGGCCGCATGGCCTGGCAGAAAGCGGCCGACGTATTGCCCCGGGTCTCGCAGGGAATCGTCGTGGCCTGCGACACTGTGGTCGAATGCGCCGGCCAGATCCTGGGCAAGCCGGCCGACGAGGCCCACGCCCGACAAATGCTCCAGTTGCTCAGCGGGCGCGTGCATCACGTCTACAGCGGGCTGTGCATTTGGCCGCGACCGGCCGGGCCCGAGCACCTGAGCGTGGCCGCGACCCGGCTGCGCATGGATCGGCTCGCCCCGGAGCAGATCGAAGAATACGTCGCCAGCCGGGCCTGGGAGGGGAAGGCCGGCGGGTTCGGCTACCAGGACCGCGTCGGTTGGCTGCACATCGAAGAGGGCAGCGAATCGAACGTCATCGGCTTGCCGCTCGAATTGCTCGCCGAAATGCTCGGCCGGTTGGAGACGGCCCCGGGCACTTCTTCCGCCTAAGGAGCTGCAGTGTCGAACCAGCCCGCGAAGAACCAGTACCTGACGCTCGCCAGCGACCAGAACCAGGCCCGGGCGATCGGACAGTATGCGATCGATTTTCTCGCCGGGCGGATCGGCGAGCCTTCGGCTGCTGTGCTGGCCAAGGTCGAACAGTTTCACTTGGACAGCATCGCCTGCGCGGTATCGGCGCTGGCCTGTGGGGCCCGGGCGCCGGCGGTGTTGCGGGCCGAGGCGCTGGAGTATCGCGCCGCGCCGGGCCAGCGGGGCGTGCCTTGCCTGGGTTCGCGAATTGCCGTGGCCCCCGAGAAGGCCGTGTTGGCCAATGCATCGGCCGCGCGTGAGTGGGACGCCAACGGCACGAATTTTGGCTACAACCCGGCCCGCGGCGCCACGCGCGGCGAGTTCGGCCACAACGATTTCTACTCGGTCGCCATCGCCGGCACGCAGCTGCAGGGGGGCGACGGGCGGTTGGCTCTGCGGGCGATGCTGGTGCTGGACGAGATCCGTGGGCGGCTGGCCGAGGTTTTCGCGCTCAAGGATCACAAGATCGATCACGTGCTGCACGGCGCGATCGCTTCGGCGGCCACCTACGGCGCGCTGATGGGGGCAACCGCCGACCAGATCGAGTCGGCCATCGGGCTGGTCGTGGCGCACTACGTGCCGTTTCGCGCGATCCGCGCCGGCAAGCAGCTTTCCGACTCCAAGGGCGCTTCGGCGGCGCTATCCACCGAGATGGCGATAGTCAGCGTGCATCGCGCACTGCGCGGTTTCGTGGGGCCGGCCGATATCTTTCGCAATCCCGAAGCGGTCTTTTGCCTGTTCGAGCCGCCGGGGCAGCGCGACCGCAGCCCGTTCGATTTGACCCTGGCCACGGCCGGCGACGATTTCGCGGTCGAAGGGATGCACTTCAAGCTGGGCTTGTACGAGCACCAGTCGGCCGGCGCCATTCAGGGGCTCGTAGACCTGCTGACCAGGTACCCGGCGCTGCTCGCCGCGGCCGACCAGTTGGAGCAGGTCGAGATCAGCATCTACGAGCCGGCCTTCAGCATCATCGGCGATCCGGCCAAGCGCGATCCGCGCACCCGGCAATCGGCCGACCACTCGATGGTCTACATCATCGCCACGCTCTTGCGAAAAGGCTTCGAGCTGGCCGGGCGCGGTCGGCCGGTCGGCTGGCAGGAATTGATGCTCGTGCCCGAGGACTATGACGATCGGGCATTGTTCGATCCCTTGACCCGGCGGCTGATCGAGCGGATCGAATTCCGGCACGGCGGCAGCTCCTACGACGAAAAATATCCCGACGGCATTCCCACGACGCTGGAAATCGACCACCGGCAGCTCGGGCATTTGTCTAGCGGGCTGGTTCTGTATCCCGAGGGCCATGCCCGAAACCGCAGCGGCAACCTGCCCGGCCTGCTCGCGCACAAATTCCGCCTGCTGGCCGGGCTGGGCGTGGTCGACGTGGACGCGCTGGCCCGGCGTTTTACCGCCTTGGAGCAGAAAACGGCGGCCGAAATCGCCGCGCTGTACGACTTCGAGATCCGGGGGCTGGCCTGATCCGCCGGCGGGCCGGGCGGCTGGAGGTCGTCATCCGCGCCCCAGAGAGCGGTTGTGGACCGGCCCCCAGACCATTAGGCTGATGGGGCTGGCGGATCGCTCTATCGAGCGGCACACCTCCGCCGGCCTACCGCCCCTTTTTTTACAGCAGGAGAGTGTCATGTCAGGCCGGCAAGTCGATGCGAATTCGCGGCGGAGGTCCCGGCTGGCAGCACTCGTTACGGCAGCGGCTGCAGCCGTGCTCGCGCTTACGGTCTGGCAGGTAGGACTCCTGGGTCGATTTGCCGCCGCCGTGGCCGCCGACGACAAAGAAGCCGGCAGTAAGGACGCCGGCGGTGACACCAAGGGCAAAGACACCAAGGGCAAAGACGCCAAGGCGGCCGACAAGCCCGACGGCGCCGCCGACGACGCGGCCAAGCGCTACCAGGTGCCGGTCACCAAGGATCCCCAAGAGCTGCTGCAGTTCATCGAAACGCTCGGCCGCTACCGGCCCGTGTCGGCCGAAGACGCCCTGGCCCATCAGACCAAGGCCATGCGGGCAGCTCGAGCCGCGGCCGAGCAGATTCTCAAGCTGGAAACGGACAAGACCTCGGACCTGTACCAGACTGCCCGTCAGATCCTCACGGTGACGCGCATTCGGATGCTCGAAGACTCCAAGCCGGCGGAGCAGAAAACCCTGATCGACGAGATCGTCAAGGCGGCCGCGGCTCCCAATGCCTCGCGCGAGGACCTGAGCATGGCCATGATGCTCACCGGCCAGCTCGACCAACTCTCCGACACCAAGCTGGCGGCCGACGCCTATCAGCGCCATCGGCAAAGCCTTCAAGGCCAGCGACAACGAGCAAGTGGCCTCGCTCGGCGCGCGGTTGGAAGGCGCCTCGCGGCGCGTCGACCTGGTCGGCAAGCCGATGAAGGTCGAAGGCCAGACCGCCGGCGGCAAGCCGTTCGACTGGAAGGACTACGCCGGCAAGGTCGTGCTCGTCGACTTCTGGGCCACCTGGTGCGGGCCGTGCCGGGCCGAGCTGCCCAACGTCAAACGTGCCTATCGCGAATATCACGCCCGCGGTTTCGACGTCGTCGGCATCAGCATCGACGACGACACCAAGGCGCTCGACGACTTCCTGGCCGAGGAAAAACTCCCCTGGGTCACCTTGCACGACAAGGGCAAAGAGGACGAAGCCCACCCCATGGCCGACTACTACGGCGTGATGGGCATTCCCACGGTCATCCTGGTCGGCAAGGACGGCAAGGTCGTCAGCCTCAAGGCCCGGGGCGATGAGCTGTGGGACCTGTTGGGCAAACTGATCGGCCCGGCCAGCAAGGCCAAAGACGAAGACGAGCCCGACGCCAAGACGATCAAGCCGCTCGTCACGCCCAAGCCCAAGGGTGCCGCCAAGTAACGCGCCTCTTGCGACGTATGTTCGGTTTGCTGAACGTCGATAAGCCCACCGGGGCCACGTCGCGCGCCGCCGTCGACCGCGTCCTGCGGCACGTCCGCGGCGACAAAGTCGGGCATGCCGGCACGCTCGATCCCCTGGCCTCGGGCGTGCTGGTGGTGGCGATCGGCCCGGCCACCCGCCTGATTTCCTACGTCCAGCAGCAAATCAAGCACTACCGGGCCACGTTCTTGTTGGGCCGCACCAGCCCGACCGAAGACATCGACGGGGACGTCCAGGAACTGGTCGATCCTCCGCAGCCCAGCCTGGCCGAGCTCCGCTCGGCCGCCGACCGCTTGCAGGGCACGCACTCCCAGCGGCCGCCGGCTTATTCGGCGCTCAAGGTGGCGGGGCGCCGGGCCTACGATCTGGCCCGGGCGGGCCAGGAGGTCCAGCTCGCCCCGCGCCCGATTACGGTCTATCGGCTCGAAGTGACCGAGTACTCGTATCCCCAATTGCAATTGGAAATCGAGTGCAGCTCGGGCACGTACGTTCGCTCGCTCGGCCGCGACCTGGCCGAGAGCCTGGGCACCGGGGCTGTCATGTCGGCCTTGGTGCGGACGGCGATCGGGCCGTTTCGGCTCGCAGACAGCCTGCCGCTTGCCGGCCTCTCGGCCGCGTCGATCGCCGCCGCGCTGCAGGATCCGCTCACGGCCGTGGCCCATCTGCCGCGGCTCACGCTCAGCCCGGTCGAAATGGCTCACGTGCTCGCCGGGCGCTCGATTGCCGATCGCCTGGGCCCGGAGTGCAAGGGCGGCAAGGGAATCGAAGTGGCGGCGATCGATGCTGCGGGGCAGCTCGTGGCGCTATTGGCCCGTGGGCCCGGCGAGGTGCTGCGTCCCACGCGGTGTTTCGCCAGCTCGCCTGCCGCCGCCGCTAACCCGGACGAAGAATGACGGCAGCGAAATAACGGCTGCGAAATAACGGCAGCGAAATGTCCGCTTTGCATACCGAAGGAATCCAGCACACATGAATACGACGGAAGTCACGGTTACGCGAACGATCGCCGCCCCGGCGGAAAAAGTTTTTGACGTCTGGCTCGATGCCACGTGCCCCGGCGGTCCGTGGCATGGCGCCGGCCGGGTGATCTTGAATCCTGTGGTCGACGGGCTGTTTTACTTCGCCGTCGAGCACCAGGGGCGCGTCTGGTCGCACTACGGGCGGTTCTTGCGCATCGAAAGGCCAAGGGTGATCGAGTACACCTGGATGTCGGAAGCCACGCAGGGACTGGAGTCGATCGTCCGCGTCACGCTCCAGCCGCAAGGGGACCAGACCGAAATGACGCTCTGCCACTCGGGCGTGCCCGACGACGAGATGGGACGCCAGCACCGCGAGGGCTGGACCTGGGTCCTGACGACGCTGGCCGATCGCTTCGCGGCCGGCGCGGCCGAGCGTCCGTCGCCCTGACGCGCGCGGCCCGGCAAACGTGCCGTACGCTGGCAATCGATCGTGCGCGAGGAGAATAAAAAAGGGGACGCGCTCGGCGCGTCCCCTTTGTTTAAATCGGGCAACTGCGATTCGCAGCGGCCGTTTATTTCGCCGCGTAGTCGGCTTTGGCCTTGGCGTCCTGGGCGGCCGAGAGATCGGGGTTCGGCGTGGCGTCCCCCTTCTCGTTGCCCAGAATCCAATTGATGCCCCCCAGCAGCGACTGCCGGTAGACGGGATTCGCCCAGACCGATTCGTTGTGCCCCAGGCTCATGTGCATCACGCGGCCGTCGCCGTAGTCTTTGACCCACAGCACGGGCACGTGATAGGGCTCTTTGTGGGCGGTCTTGGCCATGTTCAGGCTCATCAGCACGCGGACGTTCTCGGGGTGCCAGTTCTTGAACTTGTAGATCTCGTCCTGGATTTCGAATTCCGGCCCCCAGGGCTTGCTGGCCGGGTGGTCCTGATCGTGCACGGTGACGGTCACGCGCTCGCCCGAGCCCCAAGGGTGTCCGTCGAACGTGCCGCCGAGCATTTCCCAATAGGGCTGGTAATTGTGATACGTGTCGGCGGCCGAGTGGGTGCCGATGAAGCCGTGCCCCTTTTGCTTGACCCATTCCTTGAACAGATAGTCGCGCACCTCGGGCTGGATCGGCAGGTCGCCGGTCGTGTAGAAGAACACGATGTCGTGGTTGTCGAGGGCTTCGCGCGTCAGGTCCTTGGCCACGTCCTGCGTGGTGTCGACGCGGAAAATACCGCTCGAGATTCCCAGCTCCGTCATGGCCTGCTCGGCCGGCGATAGCTTGTCCCCCTGGCGGCTGACCGAGCCGTGCTTGAAGCCGGCGCTTTGCGTGACCATCAGGATGCGGCCGGTCTTCTTCGGTGTTTCGTCGGCCCGGGCCGCGGCCAGGCTGCCCAGGGCGAAGGCCGCCAGGGCCAGGAACGTCCAGACCGCATAGCGCGCGTGCCGGTCGATTGCAGATGGTCGAATGCTCACAGGGGGGCTCCTTAGTCAGGAATGTCGGGGAGGTCGGCGGGCGTGCCGCGGGGAGAAACACGGTAGGCCTCCATTCAAGCATTCCGCCACGCCGGATGCAACGGTCCGAAACACGCACTATTGCAGGCCGCCGGGGCAGTGGAGAAAAAAATTCCCGGCTGCTCGCGGCGGTTTTGGGCTCCCGCGGGTTACCATTTCTGGGCCAGAATGCGCATTTGAGTTTCCTGTCTGAAGTTCTTTTCGTCGTCATGCATCTGGTCCTCGGGCGATCGGTCGCCCGGCGCAACATGCCGCGCAAGGACGCCCGCAACTCTCAGGGAGGGAACCGGCGATTCGAATTTGGGCGCTGCTGGCGGCTCGGCATGCCAAATGGCTGGGCCGGCCGCCGGCTGCGAAAAAGCAGACGTACCGCGGCGGAGGCTGTCGGAACAACCGCCTCCGCTGGCGACACTTTTCCAGTTTCTCGCCAATTGAGGAGGGGCATCTCATGAAACGGCGCTGGCAGCGCCTGCGCGCCACGAGCACACCTGGAACGGTCCGGTCCGCGCGCGTAATGGCGGAAAGGGGGTCGCCGTCCCTGGGCGCTCGTCCGCGCGACTTCCCCGCGTGTCTGCGCTCCCGCTGTGCGCTGGCATTGCGGCACGCGAGGGGGCGCCTGCGCGGACGCGCTCGTCCGGCCACGCAGCACGGTACGGGTCAGACCGCACGGTTCGGGCCGGACCGCAGTCATTTCTTTTCGGCAATCCACGAGGAGGCATCCCATGTTTCGCCCGCAAATCGAATCCCTTCGCACCGCTCTGCACGGGCTGGCTCTCAGCAGCGGTCCCCGCGCCGGCGGCCCGCGGCGCCAGACGTTCTTGCGCTGCGAGCCGCTCGAGGAGCGGACCCTGTTTACCGCTTCGACCGGCACGCAGGGGACCCTGCCGCCCGAGCCGATCGACGGGGTCGGAAACAATGTCGCCAACGCGACCTGGGGAGCCGCCGGAACCGATTTTACGCGGCTGGCGGCGGCGAATTTCGCCGACGGGGTTTCGGCCGCCAACGGCCAGACTCTGCCCTCGGCCCGGGCAATTTCGAACCTGATCGCCAACCAGGATGTCGCCGGCGTCGAGCAGAATTTGAACAACAATCGCAGCCTGTCCGATTTCGTCTACGCCTGGGGCCAGTTCATCGATCACGACATCGATTTGACCGCCAGCGGAAGCGTGGCCATGAACATTCCCGTGCCGGCCGGCGACCCGACCTTCGACCCGACCGGCCAGGGCGACTTGTCGATCGCCTTCGACCGCAGTCAGATCGCGGCGGGGACCGGAACCAGCACCAGCAATCCGGTCCAGTTCGTCAATCAAGACACTTCGTTTATCGACGGCTCGATGATCTACGGATCGGACGCCGCAACGGCGGCAGCCTTGCGCACGTTCAGCGGCGGCCTGCTGAAGACGAGCGCCGGCGACCTGCTCCCTTACAACACGATGGGCCTGAACATGGCCGACAACATCGGAGTGCCCGAGAATACGTTGTTCGCGGCCGGCGACGTGCGGGCCAACGAAAATGTCGAATTGACGAACCTGACCACGCTGTTCGTGCGCGAGCACAACTACCAGGCGGGGCTGCTGGCCAAAGAGCATCCGACCTGGACCGACGAGCAACTCTACCAAGGGGCCCGGCAGATCGTGATCGGCGAAATCCAGTCCATCACCTACAACCAGTGGCTGCCGGCCTTGATGGGTCAGGGCGCTTTGACGTCGTACCAGGGCTACAATCCGACCGTGAATCCTTCGATCGACGACGAGTTCTCGAGCGCCGCCTTCCGGCTGCACACGCTGCTCGACGACGACGTGCAGTTTCTCGACAACAACGGCAATCCGCTCACCAGCATCGAGGGGGGCGATCTGCCCCTGTCGGCCGATTTCTTTCAGCCCGGCATCGTTGCCCTGCCCGGCGAAGTGGCCGCCAACCTGAAGTATCTGGCCAGCGACAACGCGCAGGAGGTTGACGAACAAACGGTCGACGGGCTGCGCAACGCCTTATTCCCCGACGCGCCGATCGTAAACAACGTCGAAGTGGGGGCTAGCGACCTGATCGCCGACGACATCCAGCGCGGCCGCGACGAAGGGGATCCCACGTACAACCAGATGCGGGCCTCGCTGGGCGAACGTCCGGTCACCTCCTTCGCCCAGATCACGTCCAACGTCCAACTGCAGGGCGAACTGAAACAGATCTACGGCAACGTCAACAACGTCGATCTCTTCGTCGGGCTGATGGCCGAGGATCATCTGGCCGGCTCCTCGCTGGGCCAGACGGAGCAAGCCATCCTGGCGAAGCAATTCGAATCGCTCCGCGCCGGAGACCGCTATTTCTACGAAAACGCCGACCCTCCGTCGCTGGTCAATCAGCTGAACGGCACCACGCTGGCTCAGATCATCGAACGGAACACGACGATCACGAATTTGCAGCCCAACGTGTTCTTCTTCTACGACAACATTGCCGGCAGCGTGCAAACCAGTTCTATGGTGGCCAATTCTGGCGCAGCCGGTCACGGGCATTCCCAGCCCTCCTCGGTGCCGCTGGCGGGATTGACGGTCGAACTGGTTCAAGACGGCAGCGTCGTCGCGACCACGACCACCAACGCCCAAGGGAACTACCAATTCACGGAAACGGGCGCCGGCCAATTCTCGGTCGTCGTCCTGCCGCCGGCCAACTACACGGGCGGACAGGCTTCGCTTGCCAAGAGTGTCGACATCACCAAGGGGCAGCAGCCCGGCCATCCGGCGGTGGTCGATTTCGTGTTCGACCTGGGCGGCCAGAACTCCGGCGGGGGCGGCCCGGTGGGCAATCCGCACGGACCCACGGGCCCGCAGCACCATTTTCCGCCTGGCGCTAAACCGGCCGCAACCGTCGTCAGGTCGAGAGTTTTTCCCGCGCCGCTTGCACGGTGGCCACGACGGCCGGATGCTTCAGCTTGCGCTCGACGGAGATCGCGTAGAATCGCTCGTGCACTTTTTCCAGCGGGCCCAGCGCTTCGACGCAATACTGGCGGCAGATCTCGTCCTGCACGATGCTCGGGGCGGCGAACAAGCCCATCCCGTGCAGGCCGAGCACTTGCAGCACGGCCACGTCCTCGATCTCGCCGACGATCGACGGCTGGAAGCCGCGCCGATCGAACCAATCGTCCAGCGAGCGACGTAGCGACGTGTTGGTCGTGGGCAAGAGGAACGGCGCATCCTCGAGCGAGTCGGGAAAATTCGGCCGGAAACGAGCCGCCAACTCGGTGCGCGCCGAATATCGTCACTTCGCATTCGCCCAGCAGGTGGTTGAACGCCCGGGAGCTGTGCGTCGGGGCGATTGGATGGTCCGCCAGAACCAGGTCCAGCGAGTGCACCGCCAGATCGGCCAGCAACCGGTCGGACTTGCCGACGCGGACCATCAGCCGGCAGCGCGGCGTCAGTTGCAGCGCGGGTTCGAGCAGGCGATAGGTCGTGAGCTTGGGCATCGTATCCAGGATGCCCACGGCGAATCGCTGCGGCTGATTCTCGCCGGCGCCGCGGACCGTGTTCACCAGCTCGCGGCCCAGCGGAAAGATTTCCTCGGCATAGCGGTAGACGGCCTGGCCGGTGTCGGTCAGCACCAGCCGGCGCCCGCGCCGCTCGAACAATTTGCTCCCCAGCGAACGCTTGAGCAGCCGCAGCTGGGCGCTGATCGTCGGCTGGGTGAGCTCGAGCAGCTCGGTGGCGCGGGCGATGCTGCCCTCGCGGGCAACGATCCAAAAGTACATCAAGTGATGGTAGTTCAGCGAGTGCATTGAGCCTTCTGCTCGCAGCGACGACGACAGGACAGTTGCCACAACCGCGCGAGCCTCATAATAAAAGGATTGAGTTAATGAGTTGGACGGGGCCGCACGTCGACCACCGCCTGCGCTTTGGACCACCGCCCGAGGGGCCGCGGCCCGGCGCCGGAGTCCATAACAGCCGAGTCCGAGGCCGCCCACCCGGCGGGCGGCGCGGCGTCGGCGGCCAGGGCGGCCCGCTCGTCCAGGATGCTTTCGGCCGCCTGATACCGCGAAACGACCGACGGCTGCGGAACCAGGCCCAGGATCAAGATCAGCGCCGCCAGCCCCAGCACCGCGTAGTGCTCGCAGCGGCCGATCTGGAGCGACACGGTCGAAAAATAGTGCGTGCCGGAGAACAGCCGGAAATAGGACGTCACCACGGCGATGCCGTTGATCGCCGCCGCCACGACGATGGCGATGCCGATCCACGGACGCGACTCGACGGCTCCGTCGACTAGCAGTTCCGTGCCGATGAAGCCGAAGGAACCGGGAAAGCCAATGCTGGCAAAACCGGTCAAGCCGAAGCACATCGCCAGGTTGGGCGTGTGATCGTAAAGGCCTTGAAAGCGGTCGAGCCAGAGCCGTCCGCGCCGGGCTTCGAGCGCCCGCAGCGTCAGGCCGAAGCCGCACAGCGCCAGTCCCACCGAAAGCCAGAGGCAGAGCCCGCCGGTCAGGCCGATCGGCGCGTTCGTGGCCAGGCCGAGCAACACCAGGGCCGAGTTGCTGACCAGCAAATAGCAGAAGAACCGCCGCATTTCGCGCTGCACGAGGCCCAAGGCCGCCGCATACACGGCGGTCGCCAGGGCCGCAATTTCCATGATCAGCAGTGCCCAATCGGGCGCCGCGGGCAGCAGCAGCCGCACCGCGGCATACGCGCCGACTTGCGGCGTGGTGAGCAAAAGCGCGGTGCCGAGCGTGGCCCGCTCGTACAAGTCGGTCATCCAGCAATGGAACGGCGCGATGCCACACCGCACCAGCACCGCCGCCAGCAGCAGCCCGATGCTCCAGCTCTTGGCCAGGGGTCCGCCGGCCGACAGCGCCCAGCCCAGCGCGAACAGCGCCGCCATCAGCGCCATGTGCCAGCGAAAGATTCTTGTCGGCTGCGCGCGGACGCGCAATTCCACGTAGGCCGGCACCATGCCCAGCACGAGCAGGCAGATGATCGCTCCCGGGGACCGGCTGGCGAACGTGGCCAGCAAGATGGCCTCGGCGGCCAACGACCAGGCGAACGACGATTGCTTGAGCCGGCTGTCCAGCGTGGCGACCCGCGTGAGAAAACACAGCAGGGCCACCCAGGGCAGCAGCGGCGCGCTGAGCCGATCGAGCGCCAGCGCCCCGGGCTCCAGCCAACTCGGCAGCCAGCCGCCGCGGTCCGACGCACTTGGCACGGCCACCGCTGCCGCGTCGGGCCCCGCAGGGTCGAACGTCCACCAGGCCGCCGCGGCGCACAGGAGCACGAGGCCCGAAATGGCCACGGCAGCGCTGCGGGCGACGCTCGGCCGGCGCAGCCGGCCGACCAGCACGGCGCCGGCGGCGGGAATCAGAATCGTGGCCTGGAGCCAGTGCCCTGCGCTCATAGCAGCTCCTCCAGGGCCGCGGGCATCGCGGCGCTCCGCTGCGTCTCGCGCGAGGGACCGCCGGCGAGGAAATTGGTCCAGCTATTCTCCAGGCGATCGCACCATTGCAGGCCGCGCACGAGCGGGCGCACGAGGTAGTCCGACAGCCAGGCGTCGAGATAGCCCTTTTCCAGAGCCAGGCGGTAGAGCCAGACCCGGGATCGCTCGGGCATCAGGCCGCCGATGCGAGCCGGCAAGCGGGGGAGTCGGTCGCCGATGGCGTTTTCCATGTTGCGGTAGTCGTAGAGCAGCGTCGGAGCCCGGACGAACTGCAGCGTCCGCAGGCAGCCGTGTCCGATGATGTGCACCAGGGCCACGTAACGAAAACCGACGCCGATTTCAGCCACGATCAGGCCGACTTGCGTGAGCGAAGCGAACGTGAGCGCGCACTTGATGTCGGTTTGCACGCGGCCGGCAAACGCGGCGAACAGCGCCGTGGCCAGCCCCACGATGACGACCAGCACGCTCAGCACGAGCGAAGCCTCGAGAATCGGGCTGACGCGCAAGAGCAGGAACGCGCCCAAGTGCACCGAGAGGGCCCCGTAGAACACGGCGCTCGACGGCGTGGGGCCTTCCATCGCTCGGGGCAGCCACCCCGAGAACGGCACCAAGGCACTCTTCCCGGCCGCGGCCAACAACAGCAACAGGCCGACCAGCAACGCCTGCTGGCTGGTGAGCGTGGTGTGTCCGTCGGGCCAGGGCCCCGTGCCAAGCAGCTGATCGAAATCTCCTTGTCCGCGCAAGTGATGCAAGGCCACGGCCGCGATCAACAGCGCCGCGTCGGACACACGATACACGGCCCACACGCGCAACCCGTTGCGCACGGGTGCCGCCCGCTCGTGATAGAAGGCCACCAGCAGGGCCGACGAAACGCCGACCAGCTCCCAGCCGGCAAACAGCGTCTCGATCGTGCCGGCCAGCGACGTGACGACCATGCCCAACAGGAACAGGGCGTAGAACACGAAGAAGCGGTTGAAACCCCGCTCGCGATGCATGTAGCGGATGGCAAAGGCGCCGACCGTGCCGCACAGCACGAACGACAAAATCACGAACGGAACGCTCAGCCGGTCGAAGAGAAACTTCACTTTGAAGTCGTAGTCCGGAATGACCACCCAGTTGCAGACTTCGATCGGCAAGTGCCGGCTGCCGTAGATCAACATGCAGGCCAGCACGCTCAGCGACGAGACCAGCGCGGTGCCGATGGCCGTCTTCACCAGGCGCCCGGTCCAACGCTCGGAGAGCGGATGTCCGATGAGCGTGGGCACGCCCAACGACACCGTCAGCAGCACCGGCGCCACGACCGTCACCAGGCCCAGCAGTCGGATCAGCAGCTCGTGGTCGAACATGACAGCTCCGCATTCAGGGAGGACCCCGCCGTGGCGGCCAACGGGGCGACGCGGCAACCCTCGATCGAGGCGAAGCCCAGGTGCTCGCGCAGGTTGCGGTACCACTCGAACGACGAGCCGGTCGACGCCAGCTCCGTGCTCTCGGGTTCGTAAACGTGGAAGGCGTTGTCGCGGAACAACAGAATCTGCGAGCTTTCCGGATCGAGCAGGGCCAGCTGCGACCAGCCGTTCTTCAAGATCCGGGCGATGACTTCGTCCGTGGCCATGATTCGCCGCATGGCCTCGGGCGTGGACTCGATCACCAACAGCAAACGCATCGGCTCGTGAATCTCGACGCCCTGCCAGGGCAGGCCGCAGCGCAGATCGCTCGACGCGCCGTCCATCACTCCCAACAGCGACGTCACGTTATGCGGCAGCTTGGTGCCCGAGCCCCAGCCGGTCGAATCGATGTAGGAGAAGAAATACTGCAGATTGATGCCCGAGCAAACCACCACCACGGCCGAGAGAATTCGGCCCAGGATCGTGCTGTCGTGGTCGTCCTGCGTCGGATCGTACGAGTGCAGGAAGGAGCGCCGGTCGAGGTACAGGCCCCGCAGCCGCTCGCGGCGGCCGACGAAGCACATCGCGTTCGAGGCGTTGCCAAACTCGGGCCGTGTTTGAGCCAGGTCCTCCGACCGGCCTTCGACGTGGCGATGGGCCGCCGCGTACGACAGGTTGAGCGGGGCCGAATCGAACCGCCGGCAGCGCTCGTGGGCGTTGTGCTGGCAGGCCATGCCCAACAATTCGCGAGCCGATTCGAAATCCGGAATGTGCGACTTGGGCAGTAAATCCAGATCGAAGAACTGCACCGAGTCGTCGCACGTGTTGTGCAGGCCGCCCAGGAACCAGGTTTCGGCCGGAATCTCCAAACCGCGGTCGGCCAGCATGCCGCGCACCCGCGGATCGTTCAGCATGGCCGCCAGCGCCCGGGCGTTCGGTCCGCCCGCCCCGCCGGAGCAGGCGCCGCAATCGTAGGCCGACTTGTGCGGATTGTTGAGGCAGAACGAACCGTGGCCGAAGAACATCACCAGCCGGGCAAAGCTCGAGGTCAGGCCGATGTCGCGGAGCACGCGCTCGCCGAAGGTGGCCATCTCGGCCAGGCTGAAGCCGATCGCGTCGTCCTCGGGTCCAGGCCTGGCCGCGGTGCGCTCCATCCGCAGTCGCGTGACCTGCGGCGGCTGCACGAAACTGGTCGCGGTGCGGCGAATCTGAGCCGTGGCTCGCGGAAACAGCACCCGGGCGACGAGCGGAAACGAAGCCAGCACGCCGACGCCGGCGGTCAACAGCGCGCCGCTGGTCATGCCGCGGCTGCCGACGTGAAACTGGTGCGAGGCGGTGCCCAGCGCCTTGCGCGTGGCGGCCCGGCGGCGGTGCGATTCTTCCAGCGAGTAGACGACCTCCTCCACCAGCCAATGCTGCGGCCGGACGACGATCGGACACAAGGTGGCAAAGTGGGCGTCGGCCACGCCGCGGTAGTAAATCGGAATGCAGAAGAAACCGGCCGCGCCGAACGTCTCGCAGCGGGGCGAGAGTTCTTCCAGGTGGCGGCGGAACGATTCTTCGCGGGTGTCGATGCAGAACACGGCCTGCAGCCGCGGCGCTTCGACGTGCGCCGCCTTGCGCTGGGTGAACGTGCTCAGGGCGTCGAGCGCTTGCGTGCGGAAACGACGCTCGAAAGCCTGGTGGAAGATCCGCCGCCGCTCCAGGGCCGAAAACGATTCAACTTCGCCGACCAGCGTCGACCACTGGTCGCCCGTCAGGCGATGCAGCTGCGGGGCGGTCCAGCCCAGCACTTGGGCCAGCTGGAAGATCAAGAAGGCGCGCTGGTCGGTGCCCAATCCCGCTTGTTCGCCGCGCTCGGCATGAATGGCCGCTCGCAGCCAAGAGAGCGAGCCCTCGAAGTGCATGGTTTCCTGGGCCACGTGGGCCAGGGCCAAGCGTTCCAGGATCAGCCGGACGGCCAGGAATTCGATCAGGCTGTCCGCCGGCGCCGAGAGTGCGACCCGGTCGGCCCGCACGGCCATTTGGTGGATCATGCCCGCCCAGCCGCGCAGCGCCAGCAGCGTCGCCGGCACGAAGTCGTCCCATTCGTCCTCGACCACGCCCAGCAGTTCGAGCGATTCGAGGATCGAGTCGAACGGAGTCATGCCGGCGGCGTCGAGTCGATCGAGCTCCTCGGGCAAGCCCTGCAGCCAGGCGTCGGGCGGGCCGCCGGCTTCGCGGTACAGCCCGGCGAACGAGCGGTAGAAGCCCTCTTCGCGATGGGGCAGATGCCAATGAGCCAGTCCCTGATCGGTAAAGGCGGCGCAAAAACGGATCAGGATGTCGTGGACCAATGCGTCGCTGTCCTGACCGGTCGCCTCGAGCAGGTAGTCGCGATGCCGCAGCGCAGCCAGCGAGGCGGGGGCAAACGTGGCGATGTCCTCCACGCCATCGCGGCAAACCCGCCACAGCCCGTGCAGCGACATCGTTTCCCACTCGTCGTCGGTCCACTTTTCGACGTTTTCGCCCTCGAAGCGGGCGAGCAGGTCGGCCACGATCTGGCGGTCGCGCGGATCGCGGGTGATGGGCGGCTGCTCGTCGCCCGGCGCAAATCGGATGCACAGCTCGCGCAGGACCCAGTGCTTCGTCTCCGCGATGTATCGTTCGCGGACGCCAAAGGGCGCCTCGCGTCGCAGCCGGTTGAGGGAGTCGGTCTCGGCCACGAACCAGCGCAATTCTTCGGTCGGCCCGATGCGCAGCGGATGTTCGAGCATCGCCTGGCGCAATTCGAACCGACTGCCCAGCCCGCAAATCGAGGCCTGGCCGTGCTCGCCCAGATCCTCGCGCAGCGCGACCGATAGATCGTTGGGGCGGATGCGGCCGACGGCCAACTTGTCGCGGTAGCGATCTTCCGTCATGTAGGGATGGCATCCGAACAGGCGGGCGCCGCGGCGCAGGCCTTCGTCGAAGGGCAGGTCTTCGAGCGCCTGCAGCGTGTTGAGGAACACGAATGCGGTGATGGGGCCCTGGGCCGGCAGCAAATCGCCGCCATGCGCGATCGCGCGGCTGAGCAGCGCGCGGCGCGGATGCTGGTCGTGGGCCGTCGATGGCGCAGTTTTCTGGCCGGCTGCTTCTGGCATCATGTTAGTTTCAACTCTGCAAGGGGAGTGGGGAGAAAGCGCGACGCAAACTCAAGCTGCAGTCCGATAAATCGCCAGCGGCCGCAGAAAACGCGAGCATTCCGCCGCGCTCGGCGCGCACCAATTCCGATCGAGAAGCGAGGGAGAAAACAATTCAAGGCGGGAACGCCGATTCGTGGCAGTGAATTCGTGGCAGTGAATTCGTGGCAGTGAATTCGTGGCAGCGGATGCGGGGCAGCGGATGCGGGGCCGATCGTTTCGAGATCGTCGCGCCGTATCAAAACCGAATCGCAGGAAGGTACATTACGTTTCGTTAACGTTGGCATCGCCGACACGATCGATCCAATCGATCACGCTTGAGCGCTTCCAGCGCCGGGCGCTGCGATCCAACTGTTGTTGCGGCGATCCCTTATTCATTTCGCGGGCCGAAGCGCGCAGAATTTTTGCAGCGCCCGCGCGCTCGACTTCAACGCCGTGGCACAAGGCGACTTAGGTTTCGTCTATGAGCGCTGAAGAAATAACGTGCCAGTGGCAGAATGCAGGCCGGTCTGCCTGCTCCTCAGGCAACGCTGCGCGCAAAGCGCGCGAATAATCGATGAAACGCATAGCGCCAAGCACCTCTGCGCTTGCTGGCGACGTGCCGAATCTGACGCCGCCAACAGCACGACGTTTTGTTTTTTCTATGAAAGTGCGGCGCAATTTCTATCTGCAGCGGAGGAAACTCGCGCGCTGCCGCCGCGAAGGCGCGGGGGCTGCGGCGGCCTGGAGCGCAGCCGTCGGCAGGCTGGAGCGGGCGCGGGAAAGGGCCGCGCCCCGGGCGGCGGCCAAAAGAGCGATGCCACGGGCAGGGCCGGCTCACCTTGGTTCGGCGAGGCCTGCGCCACACGTGGCATCGAAAAAAAACGGACAAATTGTTTTTCAGGCTGGCGCTAGTAGCCCAGCACCTTCTTGTCGACGCGCAGGTAGCCCGGCCGCGGCGATTGCCAGGCGCTGTGATAGCGCGGGGCCGCCATCTGCGGCTGATACGAATCAGCGCCGCACGGGCGCTGTCGGAACAGCTTGGGCCGGCGGCGCCGGATTGGCCGGCATGGCGCTGGCCACGCGCGGGGCCGGTGCAGGTGCGGGCGCCGGGCTGTAGCTGAAGCTGCGATACGCTCTCGGCGCGCTTGCGGCCGGGGCGTTGCCAACCATGTCGCCGTTGGCCTTCGAAGCCGCGTTCCTGTCCAGCGGTCCGGCGAGCACCACGCCGGCACCACACGCCACCACCATCACGAACAAACCTCGGATGAAACATTGCATAGGTCTACCTCCACCTTTCTGCTAGACCCTTGCCCTGCGACGACCGTTGGGAGAACGACGGTCGGGGCCCAAGGCCCCAGGCGCCGCAGTCCGCGTCGGTTGTTGTGCCGCGCGGAAGTTGCCTGACTCCCGACGTATTCGACATCGATCCGCTGATCGATCGACGCCTGCGATCGCTCGCCGAACCCTTTGTCCGCCGAGCAGTGGAAAGTTGCCTCTTTCCACCGCCTTAAGTCTACGTCCAAACGGACAAAAAGGACAATTCCGCTTCCCCGTCTTGCCCCTCGAATGGGCGGCAGCCCGGCGGGCGCAACTGCCGGAAGCTCGCCGTTTCGCGGCAGCGGCAGCCGCTGCAGCCCGGAGAAACGTGGGCCGGACGTGCCTTTAGAAGGATCGGAAACCACAGGCAGTTGCGCTCAATCGGCGGCAGGCATCTAACGGTCTTTTAAGCTTGCGAAACCGGATTGCGGCCACTGCGGACGGGCGCCACAGCCAGGAGTGCCCCACGCGATCCGGCAGGTCGACTTCGATGGGCCGAGCCGGCGCGACACTCCAGGCCGTGCGCCCGAGGACTGCGCTCAGGCAGCTTATTGGATCCATCCAGTCAGACTGCCCTGCGCCGGCCGCCGCCGCACAAAGCGGCATAATCGCGCCGCGGTCGCGCGTTGAGCATCGTCGGCAAGGCCGCTAAAAGCCGGCCACGACTTCGGCGGCCGGACGGCAGTGCCACGGATTTTTTCGCCGTCGCCGGCGGAATTGAACTAGGGTTCCTGATGGAGGTCGATTCCATGACCCGAGTCGGCTCCTCCGCACTTCTCTTCCATTCAGGAGACTCTCATGCGATTCATGTCGTTGGTCGCGCTCGCCGTGGCGAGCAGCGTCAGTTCGGCCGCTGCTCAAACGACTTCCAGCAATCCGCCGGCCACAAGTCCGGCCGGATCGGCCGCCAGTGCAGTTCCGGCCGCGACTTCCGGCTCGGGCGCGAGCACCGGTGCCGCGAATGTCGCTCAGGATCAGCGCACGGTCGACCGCGATCGGCGGCAAACCGGCGCTGAGCGCCGCGAGCTCGACCGCGACCGCGGTAGTATTCGCCGCGACGAGCGGAATATCGGCCGTGACGAAAACAACCTTTCGCGCGACTTGCGCAATCTGGAAAATGCCAAGAGTCCGGCCGCCCGGGCTCAGGACGAGCGCGACATCGCCCGCGACGAGCGGAACCTGAATCATGACTCGCGCGACTTGCGCCACGCCGAAGAGAACCGGCGCTCCGATCGCCATGAACTGAACCGCGACGAGCGCGAGCTCGACGCGGCCCGGGCCCAGCGCAACCAGGCGCTCTCGGCGCAGTCGGCCGGGTCGAGTGCTCCTGCAGCCAGCGGCGTCGCCAGCGGCGGCGTGAGCGGCACTGCCGGCAAATCGGCGGGCACGAGCGCCGGCGCTGCGAAGCCAGCTGCCGCGGCCGGCAAGACGGCCGGCAAGACGCTGCAGCAGGACCAGCATCAGGTCAATCGGGATCGTGGCGAGGCGAACCGTGACCGTCGTGACCTGGGCCAGGATCGCAGCAACATTCGCCGCGACGAGCGGAACATCGGCCGCGACGAGAACAATCTTTCGCGCGATTTGCGCAATCTGGAAAATGCCAAGAGCCCGGCCGCCCGGGCTCAGGACGAGCGCAACATCGCCCGCGACGAGCGGAACCTGAATCACGACTCGCGCGATCTGCGCCACGCCGAAAATGAACGCCACTCCGATCGACGCGAGCTGAACCACGAAGATCGCAAGCTCGATGCGGCCCGGGCCCAGCGCAATCAGGCGCTTGCCGCTCAGTCGGCGGGCACTAGCGCCGCCAGCTCGATCGCCGGCGTGGCGGGATCGTCGGGCAGCGGCGCGCGTGCTGCCGGATCCGGTGCTGCCGGTTCGCAAGCCGCGGTGAAAGGCGCCTTGGCCGGCGGCAGCCCGAGCGGCAGTTCCAGCGGTTCGGCGGCTGGCAAGGCGCTGCAAAAGGATCAGCGGCAAGTCAATCATGACCGAAACGATCTGAGCCGCGATCGTCGCGACCTGCATCAAGATCGCAGTAACATTCGTCACGACGAGCAAAACATCGCTCGCGACCAAAGCAATGTGCAGAAAGACCGTCAGGCGCTGGGCAGCGCGACGAGCGCGTCGGCCAAGGCCCAGGATGCGCGGCAGCTCGCTCAGGACGAGCGTAACCTGCACCACGACCGGAACAATTTGCATCACGACGAGCGAGATGCTCGGCACGATCGCCACGACGCCCATCACGATCACCACGAGCTCGACAAAGCGCGCCACGAGCGCAACGAAGCGACCAAGAAGGCCAAGGGTGCCGGCGCGAAACAGGCTAACCTGTCGACCCACTCGGGCCATGGCGGCGGTGGGCACGGCGGTGGACACGGTGGCGGCGGACATAGCGGCGGCGGCCACGGCGGTGGCGGCGGCGGCGGTGGTGGCGGACATCACCACTAAGCTCCGCCTGGCTTCTGCCAGCTGCGGAGTTCTTTGGGCGAGCGCTCAGACCGGCAGGCCCTTGGCCCCGGGTCTGCTCGAGCGCTCGCCGGTTTTTGCGCCTCGTGCCGCACGCCTGGCGGTGACCTGCCCACGCGGCGAGGCCGCCTGGCACTGCAGAAATTGCCCCTTGCCGCGCCCCGATAGCTGTTGCAACAAATGCCACGGCCGGCGCCGTCGTAGGCGACAGAACTTCGCCCGCCGCGCGGGGTTGAATTGGAGGGCTCCATTTCCCGGGCAAGGTGTACAATCGCGGGGGTGAGCTTGAAAACAGGGGGCGTTGTGGCACGCATCGGCAGCCAGCTCGATGAATGCATTCCAGCCCGGCCTTGCCGCGGCCCGGAGCCGGTTGCCGCCATTCCGGTCTTCGCGACGCTGGTCTTCGCGGCGCTGGTCGTCTCGGCGGCATTCCGCGCCCAGGCCGCCGGGCCTGCGTCGCCCGAGCCGAAGTTGACGAAAGAAGGCGTCGACTTTTTCGAGAATCGGATCCGGCCCGTGCTCGTGCACAATTGCTACGAGTGCCATTCCGGCGATCCGGCCAAGGCCAAAGCCCATCTGGTGCTCGACACGCACGATGGCTTGCGCAAAGGGGGCGATTCGGGTTCGCCGATCGTACTGGGGCACGCCGACGACAGCTTGCTGATCGAAGCGATCCGCTACGAAGGCCTGGAGATGCCCCCCAAGGGCAAGATGTCCGACGAAATCATCGACGATTTCGTGGCCTGGGTGCAAATGGGGGCCCCCGACCCGCGCAGCGGCAAAGCGGCCAACCCGAAGAACAAAGTCGACCTGGCCGAGGCCCGCCGCTATTGGGCCTTTCAGCCGCCGAAGATCCACGCCGTGGCCCGGCCCAAGGACAAGCAGTGGCCGGCCGGCCCGATCGACGAACTGGTCCGCCTCCGGCAGGAACAAGCGGGCATCCATCCGGTGGGCGACGCCGATCGCACCACGCTCATCCGCCGGGTCACGTTCGACCTGACGGGCCTGCCGCCGACGCCGGAAGAGATCGACGCCTTCGTGGCCGACAAATCTGCCAGCGCCTATCCGGCCTTGGTCGACCGGCTGTTGGCCTCGAAGCAGTTCGGCGAGCGCTGGGGCCGGCACTGGCTCGACGTGGTCCGTTACGGCGAGTCGACCGGCAAGGATCGGAACCTGCCCTATCGCTATGCCTGGCGCTATCGCGATTGGGTCATCGACGCCTTCAATCGCGATTTGCCTTACGACCGTTTCATCGTCGAGCAGCTGGCCGGCGATCTGCTGCCGGCCAAAGACGGCGCCGAGCACGACCGGCTGCTCACGGCAACGGGGCTCTTGGCCCTGGGGCCCAAGGGCATCAACGTCAAGCAGCCCGAACAGTTTCGCATGGATCAGATCGACGACCAGATCGACGTCACCACACGGGCGTTCCTGGGGCTGACCGTGGCCTGCGCGCGTTGCCACGATCACAAGTTCGACCCGATTCCGACCGGCGATTATTACGCCCTGGCCGGGATCTTTCACAGCACGCAGACCTACTCCGGCATTGCCCCAGGCAAGAAGACGGCGAGCGATCGCCGGCTGCTGACGCTCTCGGTCGTGCCGCAGCCGATCAAAGCCACGCCCGAGCAGATTGCCCAGCAAACGGCCCGGCAGAAGGAGATCGGCCAGCTCGAAGCCAAGATCGACGCCTTGCGCGAAGCCCAGAAGCAAGCCCGCAGGGCCCAGAATCGCCAGCAGCGGGCCAAGCGCGGCGGTCCGCAGCGCAACGCGTATGTGGCGCCGGTCGATCCCAAGAAGACCCGCGAAGAAGTCAAGAAAGCGCAGAACCGCATCGACGAGCTGGAAGGCTTGCCGATGGTCGGCGAGATGGTCATGGGCGTGCGCGATGCCGACACGCCGTCGAACTGCCAGGTGCTGGAGCGCGGCGAGCTGGACAAGAAGGGGGCGGAAGTCCCGCGCGGCGTGTTGACCGTGCTGCGGACCCAGGCCAGCAGCCAGATCCCGCCGCGGCACAGCGGCCGCTTGGAGCTCGCCCGCTGGATCGCCAGCCGCGACAACCCGCTCACGGCCCGGGTGATGGTCAATCGGATCTGGGGGCACCTGCTGGGCGAGGGGCTGGTCGACACGGTCGACAACTTCGGCGCCCTGGGCAATACGCCCACGAATCCGGAACTGCTCGACTACCTGGCCGTCCAGTTCGTCAAGGACAACTGGTCGGTCAAGAATCTGATTCGTGCGATCGTGCTCAGCCGCACTTATCGCCTCGGCAGCCAGTACGACGAGGCCAACTTTTCCCGCGATCCGGCCGATCACTGGCTCTGGCGCAAAGAGCCGCGCCGCCTCGATGCCGAGGAAATTCGCGATGCCATGCTGGCCGTCTCCGGAGGGCTTGAGCTGAAGCCTCCCGCGAGCGCGCCGATCCTGGAACTGGCCAACGACAAAGTCGGCGGGGTCAAGCGGCTGCAAGGCGGCAACAATCGCAGCGTGTACCTGCCGATTCCCCGAGGCGCCGTGCCCGACACGCTGCAGGTGTTCGACATGGCCGACCCGATGCTGATCTTCGGCAAGCGCGACGTCACGACCGTGCCGACCCAGGCCCTGTACCTGATGAACGACCCGTTCGTGCTCAAGCAGGCCGGTCAGTTGGCCAAGCGCGTGTTGGACCAGCCCGGGCTCGACCAGGACGGGCGCGTGCAGCTGGCCTATCGGTTGGCGATCGGCCGGCCGCCGACCAGCGGCGAGCGGGAAAACGTCAGCCATTTTCTGGCCGAGTTCCGCAAGTCGGTCGCCGAGGCCGACAAGAAAACCAACCCGCAGTTCGTGGCCTGGACGTGTTTTTCTCAGACGTTGTTCGGCGTCGGCGAGTTCCGCTACGTCTACTGACGAGCGTGGTGACCATTCCCGTTTGCACTGTGCGGAAACGACCATGAATCCCGCTAGCTTCCCGCAAATCAACCTCTCGCAGATCCTGTCGCGGCGCGACTGGCTCAAGACGGCCGCCTGCGGCATCGGCTATCTGGCCCTGGCCGACCTGTGCGCCGCCTCGACTGCCGGCGCGGGCAACGGAACCACCGCGCGGGCGCCGCATTTCAAGCCGCGGGCCAGGCGGGTGATCTTCCTCTACATGCAGGGCGCCCCGTCGCACGTCGACACGTTCGACTACAAGCCCCGGCTGCAGGCCGACGACGGCAAGACGATCGACGGCCAGGGCAAGGGCGCAAGCTGCTCCGCTCGCCGTTCAAGTTTGCCCAGCACGGCAAGAGCGGCATGTGGCTGCCCGAGATTTTTCCCAGCCTGGCCGAACATGCGGACGACCTGTGCCTGCTGAACAGCATGTACACCGACGCGGCGGTGCATCCGCAAGCGACGATCCTGCTGCATACCGGCAATTTCCGCTTTCCGCGCCCCTCGATGGGCGCCTGGACCGTGTACGGCCTGGGCAGCGAGAATTCGGAGCTGCCCGGCTTCATCACGATCAATCCGGCGGCCGGCGCGCAAAGCTACGGCAGCTCGTTTCTGCCGGCCTCGTTCCAGGCCACGAAGATCGAAGGCATCGGCGCGGGCGACGCCCGCCGCAGCCAGGTGGCCGACATCCAGAATCCCCGGCTCACGGCGCAACTGCAGCGCAAGCAGCTCGACTTGCTGGCCGCGCTGAACCAGGAGCGGCTGAAAATGGACAAAGTCAATCCGGGCCTGGAAGGGGTGATCGAGTCGTACGAATTGGCCTTCCGCATGGAAGGCGTCATTCCCGAGATCATGGACCTGACCAGCGAATCGCAAGCCACGCTCGACGCCTACGGCATCTCGCAGCGCGGCACGAACAAGTTCGGCCGCCAATGCCTGCTGGCCCGGCGGTTCGCCGAACGCGGCGTGCGCTTCATCGAGCTGGGCATGAACGGTTGGGATCAGCACAACGATCTGCGGGCCAAGCTTACGGCCAACGCCCACGCCATCGACAAGCCGATCGCCGCGCTCTTGGCCGACCTCAAGCAACGCGACATGCTCAAGGACACGCTGGTCGTCTGGGGCGGCGAATTCGGCCGCACGCCTTCGGCCCAGAATGCCGACGGCCGCGACCACAACAACAAAGGCTTTTCGATGTGGATGGCCGGCGGCGGCGTCAAAGGCGGCTACCGCCACGGCCGGACCGACGAGCACGGCCAGGCCGCGGTCGACAAACCCATGCACATCAACGACCTGCACGCCACGATGCTCTATCTGCTCGGGCTGGATCATACCCGGCTGACGTATCCCTACAGCGGCCGCGACATCCGCCTCACCGATCTGGCTGGCAAAGTGGCCCAGGATGTCGTGGCTTGAGCCGCGCTGCCGGTTGCACGTCGCGGGCCGGTTTCAGGACTCCGCCGGCTGCAGTCCCAGGGGCCTGCGGCCGGGTCAACGATGGCCCCGCACAGGCATCGCTCAGCGCGAAGTGGCTTCTTGCTGAAATGTCTTGCGGATCCGCAGCAGCCTGAGATTCACCATGTCGCCCACGTAGATGAAGTCGTCGGTCGCGTCCACGCTGTTCGGGAATGCCAGCGGAATGCCGGGGGTGGGGACCCGATCGCCGGGCAGTCCGCCCAGCGAGTCGCGATTGCCGTACGTGCCGAACGATAAGATCTCGTTGCCGGCATTGTCCATCACCGCGACCCGCTGTGCGATGTTGGTGGGGTAGTAGATCCGGCCGAAACCATCGACGCCGAATCGCGGCGTGCGGACGATGCAATCGGCGTCGAACGCCCCATAGGGAACGTCGTACGTCCGGGCGGGTCCGGCCGGAGCCTGGGGAAAGAGATTCCCGCCGGCCAGCGAGCCGGTTGGCGCGAACTTGTGGATGCGACCCAGGCACTGGGCGAAGCGGTCGTCGCCGAAGCCGGGCAGGGTGCTGGTCGGCTTGCTGTCCGCGTAACCGACGTAGAGGTTGCCCTGGAGGTCGAAACGCGCGCCCCCGGCAAATTCGGGCAGGGCCGCGATCTTGGTCGCTTCCCAGGGCACTTTCGTTTCGCTGCCGGCGAACACTCGCAGCCCGTCTTTGGGATCCCCCACGAGGGCCACGTTGCCGTTCGGAGCGATGGCAAATCCCCGGTCGCCGTTGCCGGTGAAGCACCACTCGTAGTGGAACTTGTCGGTGCAGCGATTCGTGAGCGAATCGCCGAAATTGGCCGGCGGATAATCGGCCCGATCGAGGTGAAACCGGGCCAACTTGCCGACGGAATAGGACGTGCTGTCGTCGGCCAGCGTGCGCGTGTAGATCTGCCGATGGCGCGCATCGATGGCGATGCTGGCCGTAAGCAACGGGATTTTGACGAAGGCGGGATCCTTCCAGTCGCCGATTTTCCAGACGCTGCGGTGGTCGTCCAGCACGTAGACTTCGCCGGTCTGCTGATCGATCTCCAGACGATCGAAGCCCAAGCAGCGCTGCGCCCCCTCGATGCGATAAAAATCCTTCAGCAGGTTGAACCCTGCCGCGTCGTCGCGGTAAATCCGCACCGGCATCTCGGTATAGGCGACCCAGACATTGCTGGCCCGCTCGGCTTCGCAGACCAGGACGTAGGAGCACTTGTGGTGATCGGTAAATCCCGTTTCCGAGACGAGTAGCGTGGCGGCGGGCTGGTCGTCTTTGCGCCAGTCGGCGAATTTCAGCAGCTGCACCTGGCCGTGGCCCGAATACTCGTCGCCATAGCGCGTCGTAACGTATAGGGCGGCAGTCCGGGCGCTGACGGCGACGGCGTCGGGGTGTTCGACCGCTAATTCGCGCAGCACCTTGCCGGCCCGGTCCAGCACCACGATCCGCCGGTGCAGCCGATCGGCAATGAAGAGGTTGCCCTGCGGATCCTCGGCCACGCCGTGCAGCGCGGCATAATTGGCACTGCCGCCCAGGGCCGCCTTGCGGTCCTTCGTCGCCGCGGCGACTTCTTCCGGGTCGAGCGCAAAGACCACCCGGGCCTTTCGAGTTTGGGCATCGACTTTCCAGACCTGCCCATCGCGCCAGACGCTCTCGGGCTGGTGCTGCTTGAGCGAACCGTATTGCGTGGTGGCCGCGTAGATGCCGCTGAGGTAAAAAGACTTGCCGTCCGCCGCGAAGCAAGTGAACACCGGGCCGAGCAAGGAATGGACGACGTGGCTGTCGGGCGCGATCGGACCCAGCTCGAACGGCGGATCCACAACCAGCGGGCCGGGCGATCGTTCGGCCGGGTCCTCCGAAATCGTTCCGTCGGCGCGGATCCGCAGCAGGTTGAAACTGTCACGGCCGAAACCGGTTTGCAGGAAGCTCAGGCCCGCGACGTCGGGCGTGGGAAACAGCCGGGCCATTCCGCCCGTGCCGGTGTCCAGAAAAGTCGTGGACAACGACGGGTCGGTGAGACGGTTGAACTGCGGCGTGTAGGTGCCGTCCGGTTTGACGTGAATGCCCCAGCCGCGCATCGCCTCGACCGGCTTGCCGGCCGGGGGCGGGAAGATCGTTTGCAAGTAGTTGCCGTCGATATCGTACTGCCGCAGGGCCGGCGGACCCAGATTGCTGGAATGCCCCAGCACATACACCTTTCCGTCGGCCTTCAGTTCTAGTCCGTTGATCCCGAACGGGCTGTGGTCGCCGTGGCCGATCTCCTGCGAGTAGTACGCGTAGGGATCTCCCCCGGCAATCTGTTCCAGCCGCACGTTCATTCCGGCTCGAACTCGGACCGCCAGGGCGGCCGGCCGGGCAACGTTCGCCTGGTAGTCGTCCTTGCCGTCCCAGAGGAGCTTCTGGGCGCGCGAGTTCGGCGCCAGCGGCGGCGGTGCGCCGGGCCCCAGGACTCCGGCGGCCAGATGGCGCACGACTTCGCCGGTTTGCGGATCGACGATCGCCGCTTCCACATCCGACGGCGCGTCCAGTTCGAACGTCACAGAGCCTTGCCCGGTTTGCGGGTCGAAGGTCAGCGTGGGTTTCTTGACCCAGTGAAGCGATTCGGCCGCTGTGGCTGGGGTGGCCCAAATTCCGGCAACCGCGATTGCGACCGCTGCAATTCGGGTAGCCGCAATTCGGGTAGCCGCAATTCGGGCAGCCACAATTCGGGTAGCCACAATTCGGGTAGCCACAATTCGGGTAGCCACAATTCGGGTATCCAGCGCCACGATTGCCCGCCAGGTCGCTCGTTTCATCATTTTCTCTTCTCTGCACTCGCCTGAAATCGGCTCAGGCGATTGAATCCTGCTGCCTGAAACGCTTGAGCCGGCTCGCCGCCGCGTCACTTGCCGGCGTCGCCCGGTCCGTCGTCGGCATACTTGTCCAGGTTTGTGCCCACGGGAGCGACGATCAGATAGTTGATCGGCCCCCGGACCGTGAAGACCAGGCCCTGGTCGTCGGCCCGCACGATCCGGGTGGCGATGCTGTTGTGATGCCCCTCGTAGTAGACCAGTTTCTCGCTGCCCAGCGCCGTCCAAGCGTCGAACGGGTCGGCCCCGTAATCGGCGTCTCCCATTGCGACGCGGGCCACGTGTTCCCCCTCGGGCACTATGACCCGGAACTGATTTTCTTTGGCGGCGACAAAACGCATCAACATTTGATGCTTTGCCGACGCGCGATCGTCGCGCTGCACCAGGTCTCGCCTGTCGAGCCAGCCGAAGCCGCGCTCGTCGCTGTAGGGCTGGCCGTTGTCCGCAGCCCAACCGCTCCGGACGGCTTCGCTCTTGGACTGAAAGCTGATTCGGCGGATGTCGGGCCTGGCAGAAACGGTGACCACGGCCGCCGCCGCTTTGCCGCCCAGCGTCGCGCGGATCGTAACGGGTCCGCCCGCGCGAATCGCCCGCACGAGTCCCTGGGATACCGACACCACGTCCGGTGCGTCCGATTCCCAGCGGACTTCGTCGGTCAAGCGGAGGGCGAAACGGTCTGCCGCCCGACGGTAGGATCCGGTGGCCTCGAGCTGGAACTCGTCGCCGGCGACGATCGTCAGCCGCGGATGACTCGGTTCCAGGGCCGCGAGCGTGGATTGCTCGCGGATGTCGTGGACCCGGATTGTCACATCGCTCGCATAGCCCCGACGAAACGCCGGATCAGAGTAGACGGCTCGAATTCGTGCCGGGCCGGACTTAATTCCGGTCACGATTCCGCCCCCGCGGACGTCGGCCTGGGCCACGGCTGGATCGAGCGAAAAGTATTGCGCTTCGCCGGTGACGTCCTTGCTGCTGCCGTCGGCATACCGCGCGAGCACGGTGACGGCGGCCGTGGGAAGGTGCGCGTCGAGGCTCGGCTTAACGGCCCGCGCCTCGACGGCCGTGATCACGTTGGGCACGTCGGCCGTGAGGCGATAAATGAATACGTTCTGCTTCACCGAGTTGCACAGCACGAAGACGTTCTTCGACGGCACGTAGCGGAAACGGCCAAAGGTTCCCCATTGGTCGGGCGGCCCCGGCGTCACCGTGTTGGTTGCGGCCGGCGAATGCTTCGTCCATTTGCCGGCGTCGATGTCGAGCGAGTACACGTCCGTGCCCTTGGACCAGGCCACGAACCGGTCCAGGAGCGGAACGTAGCAGAAACCGGGGCTGCTGCTGTCGACGATCTCGGCTCCGCCGCTGGTGGGCAGCTCCCGGTATTCGATGGCCCCGGGCGGGGGCGTCAGCTTCCAGGTTTTTACCTTGCCGTGGCCGCACGAGACAAAGAGCCCGCGCCGGCTGTCGATGTCCGCGGTTTCGTAATAGGTCGGGTCGGGGGAGGATCGGGCGCGGAGCGTCCAGAGCTTCGTCAACGGATCCCACTGGCTCAGTTTGCCGGCCGTGCTCGGCGTGCTGAGCCAGAGCAAACCCGAGACGGGATCCACGGCGCTGATGTCGCCGGTGCGGCCCGTGCCGTGATCGGCGTAAACTTCCCAATGGTCCGGCTCGTCGGGGTTCAGGGCATAGGTCCTGGGCGTATTCCAGCCGCCCACGACAACGTACCGGTCCAGCGGCGGCGGCACGTAGTTGAGGCCGTCGTAGGTGTGCATCGCGAAGGGGGCTTTATTCAGATCCGTATATTCGGTGCCCGGGATGACCGGATCGGGATCGTTCAGCCGCCGCCATTTCAAGTCGTGCAGATCGAATGCGTAGACTTCGTTGCCGTTGTAGCCGTTGTGGCCGCCGCCCGGGCCGATGTAGAGCCGGTCGCGCTGCGCGTCGAGCGCGCCGCCGCACCAGCAGCAAATGACTCCGCTGATGCCGGAGCTGCCCGCCAGCCAGGGAAATTTCGCTACCGGCGCGGCCACCGTTTCGAGATGCGAGTCGGCTACTTCGTACCACTCGCCCGGCTTGAGCGAGCCAAGCGGATCGGCTTCGGCCGCGATTCCGCGCGTGATCGGCAACCCGGCGCCGATGCATGCCAGGGCCAGGACGAACGCCAAAATTCGGGAGGCTCGGAGCTGCATGAATGGTCCTTTGTGCGATTCTCGGAAGTGCGTCGTTCGCGAGTCGTTCGATTTCTTAGCCCGGCGCGCACCGTTGCATTTTCACTCCAACCCAGGGGCCACGGAATCGGGCACGCGCGGGAAAGTCATTTCCAGCGATAGGCCCAGGTCTTGCCGCCGGCAATGAAGATGTAGGCGTTGTCCACCGGGCTGTATACCAGGCAATGGAAGGTCATGGTGCCGGGAGCGCCGCCTTGGATGTTCTCCACGGTCCAATCGCTTTTGGCCGGATCGTAAATGTAAAACTTGTTGTCCTTCACTCCGCCGCCGATGACCTGGTTCTTGTCGTCGTAGGCAAAAGCGCATTCGCTGTCGGGGCACTCGCCGCGGACGGTCGGCACCTGGATCTTGGATTTCGTGAAGTCCTTGCGGTCGAGCTCGAGCGACCAGACTTTCTTGTTCTGCGGGATGAAGTACATCTTGTCGTCCGGCGAAAAGTAGACCATCGTGCCGCTGTAGCCGGTCACATGAAAACGGTCGGCGACGTTGTCCAGGATCTGCTGCGACGCGCCGTTCTCCGGGTCGTACAAGTCGACGTGCTGGCCGGCGGCGCCGATCACCTTTTTCGACACCGGGTCGTACTCGGCCACGGCGCCATAGCTGCCGAAGGGCGCCTTGGGCAGGATCTTCCATTGCTCGGTGCGAAAGTCATAGCTGCCGGCGGCGCTGCCCCAATAGCCGAAGCCCGGAGCGACCGACGACGGCCCGCAGCCATTCATCAGGACCAGCAATTCTTCTCGGTCGTTGGGCACCACCAGCAAGTCGTAGGTGTGCCGCCCGACCGGCCGCGGGTATTTGCCGGCGGCGCCGGCTTTCCAAAAGCCTCGATCCATATTGTCCCGCTGATAGAAGCGGGCCGGGGTCGGCGCGTAGAGCGAGCTCCACGCGAGGCCCGCCAGGTCGAAGGCGTAGATGGCGTCGGTCCAGGTTGTCGCGTGACCACCGCCAAAGAGCAGGATCCGGTGATGATGCGGGTCGTAGGCCATCCCGCTGTAGTCGGTGACCGAGCCTGAGTCGCCTTCACCCTCGGGCTTTTGCCAGCTGAACGGTCCCAACTCGACGGCCGTGTGGGCCGGCAAATCGAGTTTGACGTTGGGTGTGAACTTCGCCTGCGGCGTGGCGGAATTCTCGGCCCCGGCTGGGCAGGCCATCCCAAGCAGGATGGCGCTAACGAACAGCCATGTCCGCCGAGTCGCAAAGAATCGTTGCATTGCTGCGGCGCATCTCGCGCGAGCCCTCGACCGCCGGTGCGTCGTCCCGTCGCGATTTCGGTCGTGCGGACCGCCCGACATTGCCGGGGCAGAAGGTGACTTCGGCAGGTCGGTTAGCACAAGTCCCACACCTGCACGAAGCCCGCTATGTCGGCCGCGGCCAGGCGCTGCTCGTCGGGCGACAGGGCGATCGAGGCCAGCCAGTCGGTGAACTGGCCGCCGCGCTCGCGGCCGATCAGGGCCACTTCGGCGCCATCTTCCACGCGGCTGATGCGGCAGCGCGTGTCGCGGCCGGCGGTGAACAGGTACTTGCCGTCGGCGGTGAACAGCAAATCGGTCACGCCGTATTTGTGGCCGGCGATCGACCGCACGACTTTGCCCGACTCGGTCTCGATCAGGTGAATCTTCCCGTTGCCCCCTTCTCCCCCTTGTCCGGCGGCGAGCAACCGGCCGTCGGGCGAGAACGCCAGCGCCACCAACCCTTCGGCCACGAATTCGTGGTACTCGTACTGGTACTGGTACGCCGGGTTTTTTTCCTTGGGGTAGAGCGTGGCCAGGATGTCGAGTTGCACGCTGCCATCGGCGACCTTGAAGATTCGCAGGCCGGCGGGGTAGTTGTTGAAGTCGCCCCCCTTGCGGCGATACTGCGAAACGGCGGCCGTCTGCCCGTCGGCCGAGAGCGCCACGGCCGCGATCCAGGCCACGCCGGGGCATTGCCAGGAATTGACTTTCTGCCGGCTGCGGGCGTCCCAGACGATGACCCGGCCCGAATCGTCGCCGGAAATGACGCGCTGCCCATTGCGCGAAGCGCCCAGCGCCGCAATCCAATCCTGGTGGTCGGCCAGCGTGGCCGCGGGACCCGCGGTGGGCATTTTGGCCGGCGGGGCTTCGTTAATCTCGCGGCGCTTTTTCTCGTCGGCATAACGGGACAGCCGGGTGCGGGTCTCGCCGTCGAGAATCATCTCCGCTTCGCCCGAATTCGGCGCATTCAAGTCCCAAACGACCAGCGTGCGGTCAAGACTCGACGACCAGACCTGGTTCGCTTCGGCCGTGGTCACGAGGTGCGTGACGGTGTTGGAGTGCCCGACGTACGACCGCTTGGGCTGGGGCGGGACGAAGCCGTCGGTTTCCTTGTAGTCTTCGCCCAGCACTTTGCCGGGGGTGGGCACCTCGGGCAACTCCCACTCCAGGATCGCGCCGTCCTGGTTGCCGCACACCAACCGCCGCGACGAGCCGGCAAACGCGATGGCCAAGGGCCAGGGACCCTCGAAGTACATCTTCCAGACGTGGCGGACTGCCGAGGATTGATAGTCGGGCATGATTACACCAGCACCTCGCGGACGACCTTCGAGCCGAACGGGGCCAGCGGCACGGGGCGCGAGCCGGCGAAATTCTCGCTCGTGGGATCGATGCCGAGCGTCTGATAGATCGTGGCGAAGAAATCGCCCTCGGTCACTTCGCCGTCGGCGACGTCGTGGCCATCCTTGTCGGTCGCGCCGTAGGTGATACCGCCCTTGATGCCGCCGCCGGCCAGCACGGTGGTCCAAGCCCGGACGTAATGATCGCGGCCGGCGCGGTTGTTGATTTGCGGGGTGCGGCCGATCTCGCCCATCCAGACGATCAGCGTGTGCTCGAGCAGCCCGCGCTCGGCCAGATCGGAGAGCAAGGCTGCCCAACCCTGGTCCATCGGCGGCAGCAGGCCCTTGTGGCCGGTGAAATTGTCGGCGTGCGTGTCGTAGCCGCTATGCCCGACTTCGACGAACGGCACTCCGGCTTCGACCAGTTGCCGGGCCAGCAGGCAATTGCGGCCGAAGAAACTGTCGCCGTAGAGCGATTCGTATTTCTGCCATTCGTCGTCGATCTTGAACGTGTCGAGCGCGCTCTGCAGCCGCCGGGCGCTGTCGTAGGCCTCGCGATGCATCCGCAGCGTTTCGGCGTGGTGTGCGGCGGCGTAGCGATCTTCGACGAACTGCCGCAGGGCGTTGCGGCGCTCCTCGGCGGCCGGGGGGAGGTGCGATTTGGCGAACTCGGGCAGCTTGCCGTCGTGGCCCATCGAGAACGGCTGGTATTGCGGGCCCAGGAACCCGCTGCCGGAGTTGCCGTTCGAGCCGATCTTGATGAAGCTGGGCAGCGCCGAGCCGGGCCGGCCCAAGTACTTGGCAATTACCGCGCCCAGCTCGGGGAAGCGGATGTTGGCCGCCTCGGCGTACGAGGTGTGCATCAGGTGGATGCCCTGCGGATGGTCGATCTGCGACGTGTGCATCGACCGGATGACCGTTACCTTGTCCATCTGCCGGGCCATCCGCGGCAGGAATTCGCTGACCTGGGTGCCGACAACATTGCTGGCAACCGGGCGGAAGGGGCCGCCGGTCGGGCGGCCGACCTTCATGTCGAACGTCTCGAACTGGCTCGCCCCGCCGTTCATCCAGAGCAGGATGCAGCGCTTCTGGTTCTTGGCGACCTCGTCGGCCCTGGCAAGCGAGCCGAACAATCCGCCCCAGTTGGCGACGGTCGCGCCGGCTCCGGTGGCCAGGCAGCCCTTGAGCAGCGCGCGGCGGGAAAAATGTTCGTGCCGAGGGCAGGGCGAATCCATGTTCATTCCTGATTCGAGTGAACCCAGCTGCCCGCGCTCCAGAAGGAGCCGGCGGCCTGACCAATCATTGCCGCACTCACCCAGAATTGATCCAACCTGCGGAAACGTTACGTCCTGCTACGGGGTGAAACGAAACTCGCTGCAAGTCAGTAGGACCCAAATCGCTTGTTGGACCCGCTCCTGCACTTGCTGCTTCTCAGGGACCGAACAGAACTCGACGAATTGAGCCTGCTCCTCCCCGCTCGGCCGGCGGCTGAGGGCGGCCAAGAACAAGTGCTCGACCCGTGCTTCCCAAGGATCGCTCGAGTTGACCAGCCGGTCGACCAGGCCGTCTTTCTCGCTGCTGAGCAGGCGGCCCAGCTCGCCGTTGTTCAGGTAGAGGTGCTCGTGCAGCCCGCCCTGAAAGTCGCCCACGCCGCTGGTCGGCTCGCCGAAGTAGCGGCGGACGTAATCGAACGTCAGCCCGTAAAAGCGGCCCTTGTGTTCGTTCGGCTTGCGCTGGGCGATCGCATCGAAGTTGGTGGCCACGCGCCACGACTCGAGCAATTCTTCCGCCGAGAGCGGTCGCGAGCGGGCCCGCTCGAACCAGCGCGGCCGGGCGTCGCTCACCGGGCCCGTCGAAGCAGCCTGGTACGTCCGGCTGTTGACCAGCTCGCGCGTCAGCCACTTCAGGTCGAACTGGTGGGCGACAAACTGCTCCGCCAAAATCGCGAGCAGCTCCGGATGGCTGGGCGGATTCGAGGCGCTCATGTTGTCGACCGGGTGCACCAGGCCCCGACCCAGGTATTGGGCCCAGACGCGGTTCACCACTGCTCGGGCAAAGTACGGATTGGCCGGCGCGGTGACCCATTCGGCCAGCTTGTCCTTGCGCGAGAACTTCGGCGGTTGCGGTGCCTGGCCGTCCGGGGCACGCTTTTCGTCCTTGAACTCGGCCGACAGGTCAGGCTCGGCCAGCGGATCGCCCAGCAGGAATTTCGGGCCGACCGGTTCCCCTTTCTGCCCCGGCTTCGAGTCTTTGGCCGGGCCGGTGAACTTGACGTCGCCCGTGTTGAGCTCGGCCAGGTAGACTTTTTCCAGGTCCTTGTCGTCGAGCTTCAGCTTGCCGGCCTTGACCATTTGCAGCCGGGCGAAGAACGCGGCCATGCCGTAAAAGTCGCGCTGGGTCCAGCTTTCGTAAGGATGGTCGTGGCAGCGGGCGCACTGCAACTGCACGCCCAGGAACGTCTGGCTCACGGCCATGGCCGCATCTTCCGGGTGCCGATCGTACTGCACCAGGTACATCGTCGCCCCTTGCTCGACCGTGTTGCCCTCGGCCTTGAGCAGCGCCCGGACCAGCTCGTCGTAGCGCGTGTTGGCGGCAAAGGCTGACTGCAACCAGCGCTTGAAGCCCTCGCGATTCGGCGCTTCATAGCCGGGGGGATTGCGACCGAACAGGAGCATGTCCCATTCGTCGGCCTGATGCACGGCGTAGCGCGGATCTGCGAGCAGGCGATCGACCAGCTCGGCCCGCTTCGTGGGCGAGGCGTCGTCAAGAAACGCTCGGGCTTCGTCCGCCGTCGGAATGATGCCGCACAGGTCGAGCCAGACGCGGCGCAGAAACGTGGCGTCGTCGCACAGCGGGGGCGGGGCCACCTTCTCGCGCTGCCAGACGCGGGCAATCTCGGTGTCGATCGTGCTCCGCAGCGGCGGCTCGTCGGCGCCGGCTGCCGGCAGCGTAATGCCCCAAGTCAAGGCAACGGGCAAAAGCCAACGAAGCGCCGCTTGTCGACGATCCATCGCACTGCCTCTGGGGTGGGACTGCAACGGGCAGGACTAACCGGTGGGCTCGCGGTTAGTCTAACGCGACCGCCAGCGCATTGCACGAATGCCGGCGCAGAAATTTCAGGAATTTCACCCCGCCGCCCGGCAGCGGTTCAGCCGGGGAGGTAAGTGCCAGGGGGCCGCCCGCGGGCGCCCCGGCCGCGGCGATTAATAGAATTTGCCCGACGGGTTCCAGGCGATGATCGCGCCGATGAACGCCGCTTCGCAGACCGCACCGCGCCAGCTCCAGCCGAGCCGGCTGGTCTGGTAGGGGCAAGGCGTGCCGGGGCGGTAGTAGCCCAGGGTGTAGATGCATTCGCTCTCGGGGTGCATGCCCATCTTGTACGGCAGGAGCGGAATCGTGCCGAAGAAGTGGATCGCCGAGACAAACGGCTGCAGCACGCCGTGCGAGTAGCCGTAGCGCTCGAGGTTGACGTCCTCGATGTAGATCGGCTGAAAGCACAGGGCCGACGCTTCCCAGAAATACACGAGCCCCGTCGGACGCCGGTCTTCCAGGCTGCCGCCGAAAACCACCGGTGTCGACTCGAATTGTTCTTCCGCATAATCCCGGGGCATTTCGCCGGGCGGCGGCTGCAGATGCGTCCGCGTGGCCGAAAGCGGTTTGATGTCGTCGTCGAACGGCGGCAGTCCGCTCGCGTTGCCGCCGGGTTGTGAAGTCACTTCCTCGGGCGGCGGCAGGTACTGCCGGGCCGAGGCTTGCACCAGCGGCATGATTGCCGACGCCCGGGTGGCCACGGCCGGTCCGCTGACCACGTCCTGGGCCCAAAGCTCGCGCCGCGACGGCACTTGCCCGGGCGCGGCCGGGTAGTTCGCCGGGTAGCTGACCGTGTAGTTGGGCGCCTGAGGTTCGGCTTGGGGCGCGCGTGGGGCGGGCTCCGCGAGCCTGACGTCGGTGAGGGGCAGGCGGTCGGAGCGGTTGGGCGCTTCGATCGCGACCGACGTGTGGACCGGTCCGGCTTGCAGCGTCCGGGCGGTCGCGGTCGGGTCCGCAGCTGCCGCCTGAGCGGCTGCGGCCACGCAGCCGAGCGCGGCCAACGAAGAGATCGCCCAGGTGCGGCGCCGGGCGGGTTGAAACCGAATGCTGGCCTTTCGCGTGGTCATCGCTGTGGCTTCCTTCCCGGCGCGCTCTTGAGGAGACGACCGCCCCTGCGGCGTGCGCGCCGTTGTTGGTCCTGTCTTCGGCCCCGTTTGCCAGGAACATTCAGTACACGCAGAGCATCCCGAGGAACCGCTAGAACCGATTCGAGCTGCCGGATCGACACAATCGGCACAAATGGGCCAGGTTCCGGGCAACTGGCAGCCGGGGCTGGCGCGAGGGGCGGGAAACTCGGCGCCGCTTATCCGGTCGTCGCTGCCGGCAGAGTCGACGGCGGCTCCCCAGGGCTGCATGCGAAGGGTGCGCAGCAACTCGGGGCTTGTGGCTGCTGGCGGCTGGAAAGCCTTCGGTTGCTAACGATCGTTTGCAGCGCAACGCCGCCGCCCGGCGTTGTTTACGGCCTCGAATGATTGACAGCCACCCGAGCGGCTGGTGATAATCGTTGGACCGGTTAAGCCCTTGATTCATAGGGGGTTAACGGCGGCAAGGCGTCCGCCGGCCGGATCCGGGGCTGAGCGGCTTACTGCGCAGTGGCCCGTGCGCGATTTTGGAATGCCGCTGCGTAGGGTGCTCGGCGGGAGCGACCGGCGTGCCGGGAGCGACGTCCGCGGAACACCTGCGGCACGTCGCCGGGAGAAAGAACTGCGATGTTGCTCGCCACCGTGATTCAAAAACTCCGCAGTCGCAAGGCTGCGGCCCTCTGGAACAGCTTGCGCCGCAGCGGGCCCACGGGACGATCCCGGCTGGAGCTCGAAGAGCTCGAGATCTGCCACCTCGAACAGCGCCGCGTGCTGAACGTGGCGCCGGTGGCCGCCCATTCGGCTCATTCGGGAAGTTCGCTTTCGCCCGGCCCGTCGGCGCCGCCCGGCGTGCACCTGACGCTCGATACGGCCAGTCATTTCAAGGCCGATTGGCTATCGGGTTCGGGCCACGGGCAATCCTCGAACAGCGGTCAAAACGGCGCCCCCTGGTTCAGCAGCGCCTCCGACCCGCAATCACACGGGCCGCAATCGCACGGCCCCCAATCACACGGGCCGCAGGCGCCGGCGAATTGCCCCCAGGCGCCGTCCAATGGCGCAGCGGGACTAACGTCGGGGCTGACGAGTCGGATCGATTGCGGACCCACGCCCTCGGCCGGAGAGTCGCCGGCTCCCTGGGCCGGCACGACCGACGCCTGGAGCGGCTGCCACCAGGCGTTCTGGGGCCATGCCAACCACGCGCACGCTCAGCATCCTGGCCAGTGGACGGATCCTGCTGGCGGTTGCCAAGGCGGGACCTCGCAGTCTTCCGTTTCGCCGGCCGCGACCACTTCGACCGGAAGTCCCACGGCCCCCACGGCCGACTCGACCAGTGGATCGACGTCGGCGCCGCTGGCGGCAAATGTCGTCCTGTCCGATAACCAGCCGATCGTGGTCAATGCCCTGAACCCGGCGTCTCCGGCGGTGACCACGGGGGGCAACCAGTCGATCGACGAAGGCTCGACGCTCGTTCTGAACGACGTCAGCTACTCCGATTCGGGCGACTCGGGCCAGCACATTGTGCTGATCAAGTGGGGAGACGGCACCCAGCCGACGGTCGAAACGCTGAGCGGTTCGACCGCCACGATCCCGATCGATCACACGTTTGACAAGGTCGGCACGTTCACCGTGTCGATCGCGGTCACCAACAGCCAGAACCAGACCGGCATCGCTTCCTTCACGGTGGCGGTGGTCAATATTCCGCCGACCGTCAATCCGATCCCCAATCAAACGGCGAGTATCGGGTCGCAGTTCGCGCTGGGGAGCGTCACGTTCACTGATCCGGGCACGGCCGAGACGTACACCTCGACGATCAATTGGGGCGACGGCTCGTCGGCGTCCACCGGCACGGTCAGCGACACGATCGGCCCGGGCGGCACGAGCGGCAGTGTGGCTGCCACGCACATCTACACGGCGGCCGGGATCTACGAGGGCAGCGTCTCGGTCACCGACAGCAACGGCGGCACCGGCACCCAGACATTTGTCGTGGTCGTAGGGAGCGTCGCGCCCGTCATTCAAACGGTTCCGACACAGACGGTTATGGTCGGCAATACGCTCACCCTGCCGACAATTGACTTCAGCGAGGCAATTTATGGCGGCTCGGTGCCGGGCTTCGCGCCGAACTTCACCTACACGATTAGTTGGGGCGATGGCTCGCCCGCCTCGAACGGCGCCGCCACCGTGACCCAGACGGGCTCCGTCGGCCAGCAGACCCTGGGCGATGTCACGGGCAACCACGTCTACGCGTCCACGGGAGTTTACACCGCGACCGTCACGGTCAACGACGGCGTGGGCGGCAGCACCTCGACGACGTTCAAGGTCGACGTGATCCAGCCGGCTCCGGTGGTGACCACGGGTGGCAACCAGACGATCAACGAAGGCTCGACGCTCGTTCTGAACGACGTCAGCTATACCGATTCGAGCAACTCGGGCCAGCACGTGGTGCTGATCAAATGGGGCGACGGCACCCAGCCGACGGTCGAAACGCTGAGCGGTTCGACGGCCACGATTCCGATCGATCACACGTTCGACAAGGTCGGCACGTTCACCGTCTCGATCGCGGTCACCAACAGCCAGAACCAGACCGGCATCGCTTCGTTCACGGTGGCGGTGGTCAATATTCCGCCGACCGTCAATCCGATCCCCAATCAAACGGCGATCGTCGGCGCTACCTTCAATTTGGGCAGCGTCACGTTCACCGACCCGGGCACGGACGAGACGTATACCTCGACGATCAATTGGGGCGATGGCTCGCCGACTTCCACGGGCACGGTTAGCGACACCATTGGCCCAGGCGGCGCCAGCGGCAGCGTGGCGGCGACCCACGTGTTCACCGCGCCGGGGACGTACACCGGCACGGTGTCGGTGACCGACAGCAACGGCGCCACGGGCACGCAATCCTTTGTCGTCGTGGTCTCGAACCCCGGTCCGGTCGTCACGACGGGCGGCAATCAGACGATCGACGAAGGCTCGACGCTCGTTCTGAATGACGTCAGCTATACCGACTCGGGCAACTCGGGCCAGCACGTGGTGCTGATCAAGTGGGGCGACGGCACCCAGCCGACGGTCGAAACGCTGAGCGGTTCGACGGCCACGATTCCGATCGATCACACGTTCGACAAGGTCGGCACGTTTACCGTCTCGATCGCGGTCACCAACAGCCAGAACCAGACCGGCATCGCTTCCTTCACGGTGACGGTGGTGAACATTCCGCCGACCGTCAATCCGATCCCCAATCAAACGGCGATCGTCGGCGCTACCTTCAATTTGGGCAGCGTCACGTTCACCGACCCGGGAACGGACGAGACGTACACCTCGACGATCAATTGGGGCGACGGCTCGCCGACTTCCACGGGCACCGTGAGCGACACGATCGGCCCGGGCGGCACCAGCGGCAGCGTGGCGGCGACCCACGTGTTCACCGCGCCGGGGACGTACACCGGCACGGTGTCGGTGACCGACAGCAACGGCGCCACGGGCACGCAATCCTTTGTCGTCGTGGTCTCGAGCGCCGCCCCGGTGATTTCGGCCATTCCCACGCAAACCGTCAGCGAAGGCTCGACGTTGACTCTCTCGGGTGCGACGTTCACCGATTTGGACCCCAGCGGCACCTACGCCGTCCAGATCACTTGGGGCGACGGCACGACGTCGCTCGGCGCGGCCATTCCCACGGGCACGCCCGGCATGTACACGATCAGCGGCTCGCACGTTTTTGCCACGTACGGCACCTACGACGCCAGCGTGACGGTGACCGACACGTTTAGTAACCAATCGGCCACGCAAACTTTCCAGATTGTCGTCAGCAACGTCGCGCCGACGCTCAACCCGATCGCTGGCGAAACGACCAACGAAGGCTCGACGGTCGGCCTGGGCCCGGTGACGTTCAGCGATCCGGGCACGCTCGACACGCACACCGCCACAGTCAACTGGGGCGACGGCACATCGACCGAGGCCGCCACCGTGACCGAATCGCCGTTCGGCCCGCCGGGCTCGACCAGCGGTCAGACTGGCTCGATTGCCGACACGCACGTCTACGCCACGTTCGGTACGTACACCGTGACCGTCACCGTGACCGACAGCGGCGGCCTGTCCAGCACGCAAACCTTCCAAATCGTGGTCGGCAACGTGGGGCCCACGCTGAACCCGATCACTGGCGAGACGACCAACGAAGGCTCAACGGTTGGCCTGGGCCCGGTGACGTTCAGCGATCCGGGCACGCTCGACACCCACACCGCTACGGTCAACTGGGGCGACGGCACCTCGACCGAGGCCGCCACCGTGACCGAATCGCCGTTCGGCCCGCCGGGTTCGACCAGCGGCCAGACCGGCTCGATAGCCGACACGCACGTCTACGCCACGTTCGGCACGTACACCGTGACCGTAACCGTGACCGACAATGGAGGCCTATCGAGCACGCAGACGTTCCAGATCATCGTGGGCAACGTGGGGCCCACGCTGAACCCGATCGCTGGTGAGACGACGAACGAAGGCTCAACGGTCGGCCTGGGCTCTGTGACGTTCAGCGATCCGGGCACGCTCGACACCCACACCGCTACGGTCAACTGGGGCGACGGCACGTCGACCGAGGCCGCCACCGTGACCGAATCGCCGTTTGGTCCGCCGGGTTCGACCAGCGGCCAGACCGGCTCGATTGCCGATACACACGTCTACGCCACGTTCGGCACGTACACCGTTACGGTGACCGTAACCGACAGCGGCGGCCTGTCCAGCACGCAGACGTTCCAGATCGTGGTCGGCAATGTCGGGCCCACGCTGAACCCGATCGCGAGCGAATCGACGAACGAAGGCTCAACGGTCGGCTTGGGCCCGGTGACGTTCAGCGATCCCGGCACGCTCGACACGCACACCGCTACGGTCAACTGGGGCGACGGCACGTCGACCGAGGCCGCCACCGTCACCGAATCGCCGTTTGGCCCGCCGGGTTCGACTAGCGGCCAGACTGGCTCAATTGCCGATACGCATGTCTACGCCACGTTCGGCACATACACCGTGACCGTGACGGTGACCGACAGCGGCGGCCTGTCCAGCACGCAAACCTTCCAGATCGTGGTCGGCAATGTCGCGCCCACGCTGAACCCGATCGCTGGCGAAACAACGAACGAAGGCTCAACGGTCGGCCTGGGCCCGGTGACGTTCAGCGATCCGGGCACGCTCGACACGCACACCGCCACAGTCAACTGGGGCGACGGCACGTCGACCGAGGCCGCCACCGTGACCGAATCGCCGTTCGGCCCGCCAGGCTCGACCAGTGGTCAGACCGGCTCGATTGCCGACACACATGTCTATGCCACGTTCGGCACGTACACCGTGACCGTCACCGTGACCGACAATGGAGGCCTATCGAGCACGCAGACGTTCCAGATCATCGTGGGCAACGTCGCGCCCACGCTGAACCCGATCGCCAATGAGACGACGAACGAAGGCTCAACGGTTGGCTTGGGTCCGGTGACGTTCAGCGATCCGGGCACCTTGGACACGCACACCGCGACGGTCAACTGGGGCGATGGCACCTCGACCGAGGCCGCCACCGTGACCGAATCGCCGTTCGGCCCGCCAGGCTCGACCAGTGGTCAGACCGGCTCGATTGCCGACACACATGTCTATGCGACGTTCGGCACGTACACCGTGACCGTCACCGTGACCGACAACGGCGGCCTGTCCAGCACGCAGACTTTCCAGATCGTGGTCGGCAATGTCGCGCCCACGCTGAACCCGATTGCCGGCGAAACGACCAACGAAGGCTCAACGGTTGGCTTGGGTCCGGTGACGTTCAGCGATCCGGGCACCTTGGACACGCACACCGCGACGGTCAACTGGGGCGATGGCACCTCGACCGAGGCCGCCACCGTGACCGAATCGCCGTTCGGGCCGCCAGGCTCGACCAACGGTCAGACCGGTTCAATCTCCGACACGCACGTCTACGCCACGTTCGGCACGTACACCGTCACGGTGACCGTTACCGACAACGGCGGCCTGTCCAGCACGCAGACGTTCCAGATCGTGGTGGGCAATGTCGCGCCCACGCTGAACCCGATTGCCGGCGAAACGACCAACGAAGGCTCAACGGTCGGCCTGGGTGCGGTGACGTTCAGCGATCCGGGCACGCTCGACACCCATACCGCGACGGTCAATTGGGGCGACGGCACCTCGACCGAGGCCGCCACCGTGACCGAATCGCCGTTCGGCCCGCCCGGTTCGACCAGCGGCCAGACCGGCTCGATTGCCGATACACACGTCTACGCCACCTTCGGCACGTACACCGTCACGGTGACCGTTACGGACAACGGCGGCCTGTCCAGCACGCAGACGTTCCAGATCGTGGTGGGCAATGTCGCGCCCACGCTGAACCCGATTGCTGGCGAAACAACGAACGAAGGCTCAACGGCCGGCCTGGGCCCTGTGACGTTCAGCGATCCGGGCACGCTCGACACGCACACCGCCACAGTCAACTGGGGCGACGGCACCTCGACCGAGGCCGCCACCGTGACCGAATCGCCGTTCGGCCCGCCGGGCTCGACCAGCGGCCAGACCGGCTCGATTGCCGACACGCACGTCTACGCCACGTTCGGCACGTACACCGTCACGGTGACCGTGACCGACAACGGCGGCCTGTCCAGCACGCAGACCTTCCAAATCGTGGTCGGCAATGTCGCGCCCACGCTGAACCCGATCGCTGGCGAAACAACGAACGAAGGCTCAACGGTCGGCCTGGGTGCGGTGACGTTCAGCGATCCGGGCACGCTCGACACCCACACGGCGACGGTCAACTGGGGCGACGGCACGTCGACCGAGGCCGCCACCGTGACCGAATCGCCGTTCGGCCCGCCGGGCTCGACCAGCGGCCAGACCGGTTCGATCTCCGATACGCACGTCTACGCTACGTTCGGCACGTACACCGTCACGGTGACCGTGACCGACAACGGCGGCCTGTCCAGCACGCAGACCTTCCAGATCGTGGTCGGCAACGTCGCGCCCACCTTGCAGCCGACCGGTTCGCAATCGGTTGATGAAGGAAGCTTGTTCAATCTGCCGGGCGTTACGTTCACCGATCCGGGCACGCTCGACACGCACACGGCCACGGTCAACTGGGGTGACGGCTCGGCAACCCAGGTTGCGACGGTGACCGAGTCGCCGTTTGGCCCGCCGGGCTCTACCAGCGGACTGACCGGCAGTATTTCGGGCAGTCATACCTATGGCGAGCCCGGGACTTACACGGTGACGCTCACGGTGACCGACAACGGCGGCCTGACCGACACCCGATCGTTCACGCTGGTGGTCAACGACGTTGCGCCGTCGTTCACGACGACGATCGCCCCGGGTTCGCTGAACGAGGGTTCGGTGCTGACGACGAGCACGATCGGCTTCAGTTCTCCGACGTTCGCGGTGCCGGCCTTGAATTACACGCCGACGTTTACGTACAGCATCAACTGGGGCGACGGCTCGGCGATTCAAACCGGCTCGGCCCCGGTCACGCAGGCCGGCGCGGTTGGCGTGCTCACCGAGGGATCGTTCAACCTCTCGCACCTGTACGGCGTGACGGGCGTCTACCAGGCCACGATTACGATCATCGATCCGCAGGGTGGCGCGTCGTCGCAGACCTTCCAGGTCACGGCGCACGACGTCACGCCCACGCTCACGCTTACGCAGTTTACCGAGCTGAACGTGGTGTCGATGACCATGAGCACGGGACAGACTTTCGATCCCGGCACGAATCCGCTGACCGTTACCGTGACCTGGGGCGACAACTCGACGACCGTGTTCACGGTGCCCGGGGCAAACATCAACGGCCTGAACCTGTCGCACATTTATACCGGTCCGCCGGATCCGCTCGACCCGGCCGCGCCGATTCCGGTGGGCGTCACCGTCAGCGAGATCATCGGGTCGGCCGTCACGCTGCATTTCCTGGTGCAAGTGCCGGGCACCGGGGTGGCGATCGTCACGTTCCTGCCCGAGCCGACGGCCCCGCCGATTCCGCCGCCGTTGACCGTGCTGACCGAGTCGTCGAGTTTCTACATGGCTCCGCCGCCGCCGGTGACGGCTCCGGTCGATCTGACTCCGGCCCGCGGCGAGACCGTGGGCGCCGCGGAGGACCAGGTCGTCATGCGGACCGTGTTTCCCACCGGCCGCGAAGGGGACGACATCCTCCTGCCGCCCACCGTGTTGGATAACCTGCCCGGCTATTTGAAGCGCTTGCCCGACGGGCATTACCGGATTTATTTCGTTCAGGGCGACACGCACCGCGAGCGATTGATCATCGACGTCAACGTGCGCCAGGGGCGCCCGGTCGATGCCGGCGACGATTCCGAGGGGACGCAAGACCGTCCGCCCAGTGCCCGGGTCGAACCGCTGGGCGGCTTCGAGCGCGTCGCGGTCGAGCTGCCGGCGCGCGAGCTCTCCGGGACCCGGCCACAGGCGGCAACATCGGCGGACCTGCCTTCGCAGCCGGCGTTGCCCGCCGCGCAAGCGCTGCCGGACGTGCGGCCGCTGAATGCCGGGCCCAGCAGCGCCAGCCCGGACAGTGCCGGCCCGGACAGCGCCGGCCAGAGCAGTGCCGGCCCGAGCAGTGCCGGGCGAAACGGTGCAGCTCGCGTGGGGGCCCAGGGCTCGCGGACGAACGAAGGGGCCTCGTATCGGCCCGTCAATGGGCACGTCGCGCTGGCCGCGCTGGCCTGGGCCGGCGCGCGGCGGTCGGCGCGGCGCGAAGCGGTTGAAGAAGAGACCAGGGCTCGGCCGGCGCTGTCCAAGGCGGCCCGGCTGGTGCGGCGGTTGCGGAGCGATTTCGCGGCCCGGACCTCAGGTTCCCAGGATTGATCGAGGCTGATTTCGGTTCCAATATCAAGTGCCCTTGTATGCGTCGGCCCCGGCAGGGGCCTTGGATGAATCATCGACATGCAGAATTGTCCGGTTTGTAAATCTCCGCTCGAGCCTGTCGCGGCCAATTCGAACAGTTGTTCGATCTGCGGCAGTGTTTTCGTGAAAGACGTCACCGGCGGGGCAGGGTCGGTCCAGCCCGGCGCCCGGACCGTCGACGATTCGCAATCGGGGGGCACGGGCAAGACGGCGCCGGACGGCCGGCACATCGATGCCACGCTCGAGTCGGGCTTCGTCACGCCGCCCGACTCGCCGCCCGCCGGCGCCACCGCGCCGCCACCGGGCGTGCCGCAGCGCACCATCAGCGGCATCGACCGCACGCTCGACTCCACCCCGCTCGGTCCGGCCAAGGGCGGCCGCAGCGCGGGCAATCTCGACCAGACGCTCGACTCGGCGGCGCTGCCGCCGGGCGGAATCGGACGCACGTCGGGCGGCCTCGACCAGACGCTGGATTCCGCCACCCTGCCGCCCGGGGGTCTCGGCCGCACGGCCGGCGGCTTGGACAAAACGCTCGATTCGGCGGCCTTTGCCGCGCCCCCCACGGGCGCACGGCGGGCAACCTGGACCGGACGCTGGACTCGTCCGACCTGTCGCCGGGCGGAGTGGCGCGCACGATCGATTCGACGCCGCTGGGACCCGACGGCGTGGCCCTTCCGGTTGCGCCGGGTGCGCTGACGCATGCCGAGGTCGACCGCCTAACCCGGATGTGGTCGAGCGAGCTTTCGCCGCACGCCGGCCCCGGCACGTCGCTCAAGTCGGCCGACCGCCCGAAGACGCACAAGGACTCGCGGCTGGTCATCAAGAAGCGGGCCCTCCGCGCTCTGCGCGAGATCCCTTCGCGCGACAGCGACTACGAGCTGCTGGAAACGATCGGCGAAGGCGGGATGGGCGTGGTGTACGCGGCGCGGCAGGCGTCGATCGACCGCACCGTGGCCATCAAGATGCTCAAGGCGGACATGTCCCGCAATTCGGACCAGCGGGAAAAGTTCCTCTCCGAGGCGGTCGTCACCGGCGATCTCGACCATCCGAACATCGTCCCGATCTACGACCTGGGGGCCAACGAGTCCGGCGCGCTGTTCTATTCGATGAAGCGGGTCGAGGGCACTCCCTGGAGCAAGGTGCTGGCCGGCAAGTCGCTGGCCGAGAATCTCGAAATCCTGATGAAGGTGGCCGACGCCGTCGGCTTTGCCCATGCCCGGGGCGTGATGCACCGCGACATCAAGCCCGAGAACACGATGCTGGGCGATTTCGGCGAAGTGCTGGTGATGGACTGGGGGCTGGCGCTGTCGACCGCCTCGTTCCGCAAGGCGGGCAGCATCTCGCAGACCAGCAGCATGGGGGGCACCCCGGCCTACATGGCCCCCGAGATGGCCTCGGGCCCGCTCGAGCGGATCGGGCCGGCCAGCGACATTTATCTGTTGGGAGCGGTCTTGTTCGAGATCATCTCGGGCAAGCAGCCGCATACCGGCCAGAGCGTGATGAAGTGCCTGCTGGCGGCAGCGCAGAACGAGATCGTGCCGGTCCCGCAAACGGGCGAGCTGATGTCGATCGCGCTCGTGGCCATGGCCAGCAAGCCGGCCGACCGCTATCAGAGCGTCCGCGATTTCCAGAACGCGATTCGCCAGTACCAGTCGCACTCGGAAAGCATCGTGCTGGCCGCCCGCGCGGAAGACGACCTGCGCCGGGCCGAGGCCAGCGGCGACTACCAGACTTTCGCCCGGGCGATGTTCGGCTTCCAGGAGGCCCTGGCTCTGTGGGATGCCAACGACCGGGCCAAGACCGGCTTGTCGGCGGCCCGGCTGGCTTACGCCCGGCAGGCTTTGACCAAGGCCGACTTCGAGCTGGGCTTGTCGCTCCTGGATGCCGAGAACCCGACGCACCGGACGCTGTGGCGCCAGCTCGACGCGGGCCAGCGCGAACGCGATGCCCGGCAGCAGCGGCTCAAAAATGCCAAGCGCGTGGCGGCCGGCATGGCCGCCGCCATGGCGATCGTGATCAGCACGGCGCTATTCGTGGTCAACCGCGAGAAGGACCGCGCGATCGCCGCCGAGGGCGAAGCCAAAGAGCAGCGCGACCTGGCCGTCGTGGCCGAAGGGCGGGCCCGGGAGTCCGAGCAGGAAGCCAAGCAATCGGCCGAGCGGGAGAAATTCGCCGCCGACCGAGAAAAGGTCGCGGCCGAGCAGGCCCGACTGGCCGAAACCCAGGCCCGCGAGGCCGAAGGCGTGGCCCGCGACGCCGAAGGACAGGCCCGGCGCGATCGCGATCTGGCCCAGGAGGCCAAAGACCGCGAAGAGTACGAAGCCTACGTTGCCCGGATCGGGCTGATCGCCGCCAAGGTCGACGAAAACGCTTTCGACAAGGCGCTCCAATTGCTCGACGAGTGTAAGCCGGACTATCGCAATTGGGAATGGGGCCGGCTCAAGTATCTGTGCGGGCAAAGCGTCCGCAATTTCGACGCCCAGGCGCCGATCGACGCGGTGGCCCTGTTTCCCGGCGATCATCGCTTCGTTTCGGGCAGCTGGGACGGCCAGGTGCGGATCTGGGATCTGACGACCGGCGAGCTCGAGCGCACGATTCCCTACGGCGGGCTGTACGTGCACGGCGTGGCCGTATCGCCCGACGGCAAATTGGTGGCCGCCGTCGGCAACGATCCGGCGGCTTATGTCAAAATCTGGAATGCCCAAACGGGCGAGCTCAAGCAGTCGCTGGTCGGCCATGCCGATTCGGTCCTGTCGGCCGTATTCTCGCGCGACGGCAAGCAGCTGCTCACCAGCTCGTACGACAAGACGGCCCGGCTCTGGGACGTGGCCAGCGGCCGGCAAGTGCAGATTTTCCGCGGACACACCTGGTGGGTCTGGTCGGCGGCGTTTGCCCCGGACGAAAACCGCATCGTCACCGCCAGCCAGGACGGCAAGGCGATCGTCTGGCGGGTGACCACCGGCGAGGCGGGGCCCCCCTTTACCGGCCACACCGGACCGGTGTATTCGGCGGCCTTCGCGCCCGACGGCCGCACGGTCGTGAGCGGCGGCTACGACAAGCGGGTGCTGGTCTGGGATCCGGACGAAGTGCGGCCGTTCGATTTCGATAAAGTGTTTTCCTCCGAACCGAATCCGCCGCTCATCTTTCGCGAGTTGGCCGGCCATGCGGCCGCCGTGCGCTCGGTGCGCTATTCGGCCAACGGCCGGCTGATCGTCAGCGGCGGCCACGACAACACGGTGGGCATCTGGGACGCGCAAAAGGGCAAGCTGCTCAAAACCATGCGCGGCCACGCCGGCTGGGTCCGCAGCTGCGCTTCTCGGCCGACGGCGCCTGGGTGCTCTCGGGCAGCCACGACCATCTGGCCAAGCTGTGGAACGTCGAAGGCTACGAGGAGCAGCGGATCCTGCGAGCCCGCCTGCTGGAAGGCCACGCCGATGCCGTTCTGTCGGCTCATTTTTCGCCCGACGGCGCCGCCGTGGTCACCGCGAGCCGCGACCGCACGGCCAAGACCTGGAGCGTCGCCACCGGCGAGCAGCTGCACAGCTTCGACGAAGGGCACGAATTCCTCACTTCGACGGCGATCTTTTTTCCCGGCGGAAAGCGCGTGCTCACCGCCGCGGCCGACAATACGGCCCGCGTCTGGGACGTGTCGAGCGGCACGCAGGCCCTGCGCATGGACCACACCGGCCGCAGCGCCGCGGCGGCTGTTTCGCACGACGGACAGTTCGTGTTGACCGGCGGCGACGACAAGCGGGCCCGGCTCTGGGACGCCGGCACGGGCAACCTGATTCGCACGCTGGCCGTGCGCAAAGCAGACGTGACGGCCGTGGCTTTTTCGCCCGACGACCAGGTGCTGCTCGTCGGCGACGCGGGCGGACACTGCGAATTGGTCTCTCGCGCCGACGGGCAGTCGATTCGCCCGCTCGAGGGGCATTCGGGGCGGGTCATCGCCGCCGCGTTCCTGCCCCAAGGACGCCGCTTGCTCACGGCCAGCAGCGATAAGACCGTCGCCCAGTGGAATCTGGACACGGGCAAGGAAGAGACGGCCCTGGTGCTGCGGCATCCCGACGCCCTGACGGCCATGGCCCTCAGTCCGGACGGCCACCACGTGGTGACGCTATGCGACGATGCCCAGGTGCGGGTCTGGGATCTCGACCAGGCCAAGGTGATCAAGACGATTCGTCCGCCGGACGGCCGCCCCGACTCGCTCTCGCTCGCGCCGGACGGCCGCCGCGCGCTGGTCGTCAATTCGCACGAGCGGCTGGTGCGCCAGTGGGATCTGGCCACCGGGCGCCCCATTCCCGGACCGGCGCGCGCCGGGGCGCTCGTCGAGCAGAAGGCCGGGCAGATCTGGACCGCGGTCTATTCGCCGGACACCAACTTCGTGCTCACCGTCGGCGGCAACAGCGCGCGGATGTGGGAACTGGGCACCGGACAGCCGGGCATCAGCTTCAGTCCGCACGGCGCCGTGGCGGCGGCCCATTTTTCGACCGACGGCCAGCGGTTGGTGACGGCCAGCTGGGACAATTCCGCCAAAATCTGGGACGCCACGACGGGCCACGCATTGGCCAAACTGGAAGGCGCCCATCAAAGCTACGTCAACGACGCCGTGTTTTCGCCCGACGGCAGCCTGGTGCTCACGGCCAGCGACGACCATCAGGCAATCCTCTGGAACGCCGAGTCGGCCGAGGTTGTCGGCACGCTGACCGGCCACGACAATCGGGTGCGGTCGGCGGCGTTTTCGGTGGACGGCGCCCGGGCCGTGACGGCTTCCAGCGATAAGACCGCGCGGATCTGGGACGTCGCCGCGCGCGAAACCATTCAGACGCTCAGCGGCCACACCTGGGGCGTGCTCTGCGCCGAGTTCTCGAGCGACGGCCGGCAGGTCATCACCGGCAGCGAGGACAACACGGCCCGGATTTGGGACGCTCAAACCGGCGAGGAATTGCTGGCCCTGCAAGGGCACACGGCCAGCGTCAATTGGGTGGCCCTGTCGCCCGACGGACGCCGCGCCCTGACCGCCAGCCAGGACAACACCGCCAAGCTGTGGGACGCCAGGACCGGCAAGGAACTGCTCACCCTGCGGGGCCATAGCCAGGAAGTCACCGCCGCCGAATTCTCCTTCGACGGGCAATCGGCCCTGACGGCCAGCCGCGACGGCACTGCCATCGTCTGGCTGGGAGTCGACTGGCGCGACGATCAAGCGCCTGCTGCCCCACCCGCCGCAGAGGCAGAGGGCGCGATGGAAGAAGGCGCCGAGCGAGACGCCGCCAATGCAGAGGGCGCCGGCGCGAACCCCGCCAAGGTGAAGGCCGCGCCGGCGAAGCCCGCAAAAGTGACGGCCGCAGAAACGAACGACGCGGCCGACTGAATGTCCGCCGCGTCAGGCCCGTTTGCGCAAATGCCTGGGCCGCACGACATTGGTCGCCAGGCCCAGCATTTCCAGGCTGCGGATAATCAACCACATGCCGTCGAACTCCCACCAGCGGTGCGAGTTCGAGGCGCTGGCCGGGTCGTCGTGGTGGTTGTTGTGCCAGCCTTCGCCGCTGGTGAGGAAGGCGACGAGCCAGTTGTTGCGGCTGTCGTCGTTCGTCTCGTAGCTGCGATAGCCGAACAAGTGAGAGAGCGAATTGACGGTCCAGCTGATGTGCCACACGCAAACCGTCCGCAGCAGCGCGCCCCAGACCAGCAGGCTCAGGCCGAATTGCAGCCCAGCGGCCGGGCCCGCCGTCCACCAACCGACGACGAAGCCCGCGAGAAAGTAAACCGCCGCGTGCATTGCATAGATCCAGAGCGGCAACATCGACCGCTGCAACCGCATGTAGAACGGGTCGCAGAGCACGTCCCGGGCGTAGCGCTCATAGCCCGCATAGGAGCGGACATCGCGGTTTTCGACCAGCAGCCAACCCATGTGGCTCCAGAAAAAATTCACCAGCGGGCTGTGCGGGTCGTGCTCGTCGTCCGAATCGTTGTGGTGCCGGCGATGCGTCGCCACCCAACTGCCCGGCGCATCTTCCAGGCAGCACAAGGCCACGAAGACCAGGCAGCGTTCGAGCCACAGCGGGCAAGCGAAACTGCGATGCGTCAGCAGGCGATGATAGGCGATATTGATGCCCAGTCCGCCGTAGAAGTAGATGCCCACGATCAGCAGCACGACGCCGGTCCAACTGAACAACCAAGGCAGGCAAGCCGCCAGCGCCAGAAGGTGGATCGTCACGATCGGCACGGCGTAGCGCCAAGCGATACGGCCGGTCACCGCCGCAGGCCGCGACAGACGCACAGGCCGGGCTTTGGGGGCCGGAATCCCGGCGACGGGTATCTCGGCGACGGGCATCCCGGGGGCTGGCATCTCGGCGACGGGCATTTCGGAGACTGGCATCCCGGAGATGGGCAGAGTCGAGGCAGGGCCGCCGGCGGCCCCGGCTGTGGCGGGGAGCGTCTTGATCATGCTGAGAGCCCCGCGCGGATTCCGTTCACATCGCTCCAGACCGACGGGACGCGCGCCAGTCCGGAATGAGCGACAGGCTGCATTGGAACAGTCGACTGCCCGGAAAGCAATCGATCAGGGGGCGGAATATCCCGGCGGGCCAGGCCCAGGGAGCGCACTCCAACCTGGAATCCGGCCGGCTTGACCGCCCTGGCAGTGCCGGCGGTGCCGCTGGCGGCAATTGTTGGAACACGTTATCGGGCCATCCCCGCGTCTGGCCTCGCAGGCGCGATTCGGCCCCTGGTCGACGCGCGACCAATGGGTGCTGTTTTCCCACGGTGTCGCTGCTAAAATCGAGCCGGCGAAACGCCAGGCCCCCCAGAATGCGAATCAATCGCGGTTTTCCAGGCGAGGATTCCCGATGCGATGCCGGCCGAGCCGCGGTTTCACGCTCGTCGAACTGTTGGTCGTGATTGCGATCATCGGCATTTTGATTGCCCTGCTCATGCCTGCCGTGCAGGCCGCCCGCGAGTCGGCCCGGCGCACGACTTGCAACAACAATCTCAAACAACTGGCCATCGCCTGCTTGCAGCACGAGCAGGCCCAGTCGTTTTTGCCCAACGGCGGCTGGGCCTGGTATTGGTCGGGCGATCCGGATCGCGGCTACGATCGGCGGCAGCCGGGAGGCTGGATTTACAACGTCCAGGCGTATCTGGAGCAGTCGGCGCTGCGGCAAATGGGCACGGGACTGACGACGTCCAGCTCGCCCAAGAAATCGACGGTGCTCGCGCAGATGAACATGATCCCGATCGAGGCCCTGTACTGTCCTACGCGGCGCCCGGTGCAGGCTTATCCCAATCCGACCTATTGGGAAGTCAACGTCGACCCGATCACGACCGTGGCTTCGCGCACGGACTATGCGGCCAGCAGCGGCAGCAATCAGGGCTCTTGGGATTTCAACGGTCCCGGCGGCAGCGACCCGACAGCGGCCGACGTGCCCGGCTTCGCCTGGCCCGACCTGACGATCTGCGACGGGCCGGTTTGCAACGGCGGCACGATGCCCTTGGCCCAGATTCGCGACGGCACCAGCAACACGTACTTGTTGGGCGAGAAGTACCTGATTCCCGATCATTACCTGGACGGGCAGGAGGGGACCGACAACAACCCGGTTTGCGGCGGGTTCGACTGGGATTGGATGCGCTGGTCCTTTCAGGCGCCCCTCCAAGATACGCCCGGGCTGTCGAACTACAACATCTGGGGCAGCGCGCACTCCGGCACGTTCGGCATGGCATTTTGCGACGGCTCGGTGCACATGATCAGCTATTCGATCGATCCGACCGTGCACCTCTATTTGGGCCAGCGCGCCGACGCCCATCCGATCGATCAGAGCAAGTACTGAGCGGCCGCCGGGCGTTCAGTGCGCGGCGCGGCGCGGCTCTTCGCTGATCTCGTAGCGGCGGATCTTGCGGTCGAGCGTCGAACGCTCGATGCCCAAGAGCGACGCGGTCTGGCTCTTGTTCCAGCCGGTTGACGCCAGCGTGGCCAGAATGTGCTGCCGCTCCATGTCGGCCAGCGACATGGGCAGAAAGGGCGTCGGCGACGCCGGGACTGGCACGTCGCCGGTGTCGCCGGCCGTGCCGATTTGTGAGAGCGTGAGGTCTTCCGTTTCGATGGATTCGCCGCGCGCCAGCACCACGGCCCGCTCGACCACGTTTTTCAGTTCCCGGACGTTGCCCGGCCAGCGATACTTGGCCAAGAGCTCGATCGCCTGCGGGCTGAAGCCGCGAATCTTGCGGCCGGTTTCGGCATTGAACCGCTGCAGAAAGTACAGCGCCAGCTCCTGGGTATCTTCGGGCCGCTTGCGCAAGGGCGGCACCAGGATTTCGAGCACGCGCAGGCGGAAGTACAAATCGCGGCGGAAGCGGCCGTCGACCACGTCGCGCTCCAAATCGCGATTGGTGGCGGCGATCACGCGGACGTCGACTTTGACCGTTTCGGTGCCGCCGACACGCTCGAAGGGGTGCCCTTCGAGCACGCGGAGAAACTTGGCCTGAATGGCCGGACTCATTTCGCCGATCTCGTCCAGCATCAGCGTGCCGTGGTCGGCCGCCTCGAACTTGCCGATCTTGCGCTGCGTGGCGCCCGTAAAGGCGCCTTGCTCGTGGCCGAACAGCTCGCTGGCCAGCAAGCTGCGCGACAGGGCCGCGCAGTTCAGGCAGACGAACGGGCCCTTGCGGCGGGGACTCGAAAAATGCACCGCCCGGGCGACCAGTTCCTTGCCCACCCCGCTTTCGCCGCGGATCAGCACGGTGGCCCGGCTGGGAGCGGCTCGGGCAATTTCCTGCGCGACGCGGCCCATGGCCAGGCTGGAGCCGACGATCTCGCTCTGCACCCCCAACCGCTCGCGCAGCTGGACGTTTTCGTCGCGGATGCGATTCAGGCTGTCCGCCAGCTCCTGCCGGCGATTGAGATTCTCGATGGCCACGGCCACCGTGTCGGCCACGGCGAGCGTGAATTCCAGATCGTCGGGGTCCGGCACGCGGCTGGTGTCGGTCGAATACAAGTGCACGATGCCGATCGGCCGCTTGCCGCGGCGCACCGGGGCGCAGATCACGCTCGTGGCGTGCACGTCCCCCTTGCTGTCGCGGCTTCCCAGGGTGCTGTCGCCCATCACGTTGCGGGCCAGCACCGCTTCCCCCTCGCGCAGCACGGTCGAGGCCAGGAAATTCGATACCCGGTGGTAGGGCACTTCGCTGGCCGTGCGCGAATTGATGATGTCCAGGTCCGCGCCGGTCGGCTCACCCGGAAAATCGCGCGGCAATAGCAGCAGCGCGCCGGCATCGACCTGCGTCTCGCTGAACAAGCCCGTCAGCGCGGCGTCGGCCATCGAGATGATGTCGGGCGCCTGGGCCAGCCCGAAGGCCAGCCGGCAGAGCGTGGCCGCCGCGCGGCCGATCTTGGGAATCTCCTTGCCGTCGCCGGCCGCTTCGTGCGGCTCGAGAAATTTCGTTTGCACGCGCCGGTGCGTGATCGTGGCCGGCTCTTCCGAGTCGAGCACGTGGTCGTTTTCCGAGATCACCCGGGCGGTGACGGTCTCATCGTTCATCGCCACGGCGTGGCGCAGCACCGCGCTCGAGTCGGGAAAGGCCTGCGACAGGTCGTGCACGAACGCCAATTGCGACTGGCCGATGCGAATGATCTCGCCGGGCGCAAGCGCGTGGTCGCCGCGCACGATCTGCGCGCCGACGGCCGTGCCGTTGCGGCTCTCCAGGTCGCGCAGCGTCCATTCGCCCTGCGACAGAAAGACTTCGGCGTGACAGCGGCTGCAGCGCTCGTCCTTGATGACAATCTGGTTGGTCGGCGCCCGACCAATGGTCGCCGACTGTCCGGGGATCAAGCGGAACACATCGGTCCACTTCGATCCCTCGCGGATAACCAGATACGCTAACATCGGGTCGATTGCCGTTCGTCGAGCTGGCTGAAAGCGATCCGCGTGGTGTCCCCCCGCGGCCAGGCAAGCGAATTACCCCCGGGGCCGGTTGTGCGGAGTGCTGGATCTGGAAATCCGCCGGCCAAATCCCCGCCCAAGCCAGTCCCCTACCTTCCACCATATCGGTCCAGCCGGGCCCCTCGCAAGGGCCCGAGCCCCGGCGCTGCCGCCCGCAGGTAGGGACGGTAAAACGACTTGCGCAGGTTTGATTGTACTTCGGCCACAGTCGCGGGGTCCACGCGAGGCTTGCATTTTTGTAAGGCGATTGGCCGGGTGCTTTGCGGCGGTCCCCCGTTTGGACTAGGCTAGAACTCGAGCTGTCTAGCATCCTCGTGCCGGGAGAAATTTTTTTCGACCCCCGGTTCGGTCGACCTGATTTTCTCGCCGCGGGTGTCGGCAGGGCTGATTGTGCGACGCGGTCACCGCCGGCGGGAGGTGAACGCACTAAGTTCCCTTGCCTTGCGCCTCTTTGTGGAGAACTGCGATGCACGAACCTCGGCTGCCGAGGATCAAGTCCCGCCTGGCATTGCTGCCCGCGATCTGCGCGGCGGCGGCAGTCATTGCGAGTGCAAGCGGCGCCTGGGCGCAATATGGGGCGATTCGGCAAGTCGGCGGGGTTTGGATCAACGCCGAAGGCCTGCTCCGCAATATCGAGACCGACGAGACCGATCAGCTCCGGGCCTTGCGCGAGAAAGCGCTCGAACCGCTTCCCGGCGGACTGCAGGCCGCGTGCCCGCTGCGCAAGATTTCGCTGCGCCGGCTCGAGGCGGCGATCACCGCGCAGTTGGAAACCGGCAAGCCGCTCGCGGACGATATCCGGTACCTGGCCGGATTGCAGCAAATCCGCTACGTGTTTGTGTATCCGGACGAGCATGACGTCGTTCTGGCGGGCCCGGGCGAAGGCTGGAAAGTTGGCCCGCAGGGCGAAATCATTGGCGCGACCAGCGGCCGGCCAGTGTTGCTGCTGGACGACTTGATCGTCGCTTTGCGCAGCGCCGAAGATTGCCGCGACAGCGGCATTTCCTGTTCGATCGATCCCACGGCCGAGGGGCTGGTGAAGCTCAAGACGCTCGTCACCCAATTGCTCAAAGGCGGCGCCGACATCGGCTCTGCCACCGGCGCGATCGAAGACACGCTCGGGCCGCAGATGATTACCGTCGGCGGCGTGCCGGACACGAGCCATTTTGCCCGGGTGCTGGTGGCTGCCGATTACCGCATGAAGCGCCTGGCCATGGGTTTCGAGGCCGCCCCGATCAAGGGCCTGCCGAGCTTCTTGCAGATGTCGAAGTCCGGCCGCGGCATGCGCAGCATGTTGCCCAGGTGGTGGCTGGAACCCGACTACGACAGCGTGCTGGCCGACGAAAACGGCCAGGCCTGGGAGATCCGCGGGGCCCACGTCCGGGCCGCCACGGAAGTGGACGCGCTGCTGGAAAGCGGCGCCCGCGAACACACGGGCAAGTCCGACCCGGTGGCCAAGAAGTGGGCCGACAACATGACCCGGAATTACGAGTCCTTGGCCGCCAAGGAACCCATTTTCGGCCAGCTGCGCAATTGCATCGATTTGGCCCTGGTGTCGGCCCTGATCTCGAAAGAAGGCCTGTTGGTCAAGGCCGACTGCCGACTGCCGAGCCTGTACGGCCAGGGCGGCCTGCGAGCCGAAGAATTCGCGGCCCCGCGCCAGGTCAACACCCAGGTGAGCGTGCTGCAAAGAGGGGCCAACTGGCTGATCAGCGCCTCGGGGGGCGTGAAGCTCAACGCCTGGACCCTGCTGGATGAGTACAAGTCGACTGCCGAGCTCGGGCCCAAGCACGTGGATGCCAAACCCGCGGGCCAGAGCTGGTGGTGGAATTGAGCCTGCCGCTTGAACTGGGCTGAGCGCAGTGCTGGGCTGGTCGCAGTGCTGGGCTGGTCAGGGACTTAGGCCCCGGAACGCCGAATGGGTCCGTCGACGGGCCGAAATCCGGTCACACGCTTCGCCCGAATGCCTGGCGAATCTGCCTGGGCCGGGTCCAATCGACCCCCGCCACGCTTCCGGGCCGGCCGGAGCGGGCCGTATGCCAAAATGCATAGGCCCTGCGCGGTAATCTTCATTGAAACCGGCTGGCCGGGGAACTATCCTGGAAGGCAGCCTGCCCTTTGGCGTTAAGTCTTGCGCAGGCAACACGTCTGGACGAATTTCGGCGGTCCCCTTCGACGCCGTGCAAGAACGCTTCGCACAGGAACAGGATCATGGCACTCGGCTCAGGTTTGCGAGGACTTTCCCGGGCAGGTTCGTTGAGCCTGACGTTGGCACTGGCCCTGGTCATGCTGGCAGGCCGCACGGCCCAGGCCCAGTTCGGCTTCGTGCAGCAGGTGGCCGGCGTCTGGATCGGTCCGGACGGCATCCTCCGCAGCCGCGAAATCGACGAGACCAACAAGCTCCGCGATGCCCGGCTCAAAGCCCTCGGTGCCGCTCCGGCCGACATGAAGGCCCTGGGCCTGCGGAAGATCTCGCTGCGGCGCCTGGAAGAGGCGATCGCCGAGCACCGCAAGACGGGCGCGCCGCTGGACGACGAAATGAAATATCTGGCCGGCATTCAGCACATCCAGTTCGTCTTCGTGTATCCGGAAGAGCGCGACATCGTGCTCGCCGGACCGGGCGAGGGCTGGAAGTTGGACGCCCAGGGCGAGGTCGTCGGGATCACCACCGGCAGGCCGGTAATGTGGCTTGATGATCTGGTCACGGCCGTCCGCACGGCGCAAGCCGCGCGGCAGACCGGCATCAGCTGCTCGATCGATCCGACCGACGACGGGATCAATCGCCTTCGGGCGCTGGTTCCGCAGTTGGTGCAGGGAGGAGCGGGGGACAACATCGATCAGGCCACCGCGGCGATCGAAGAGACCCTCGGCCTGCAAAAAATCAGCGTGACGGGGATTCCGGCCGACAGCCACTTCGCCCGCGTCATCGTGGCCGCCGATTACAAGATGAAGCGTTTGGCGATGGGTTTCGACGCGGCGCCGATCAAGGGCCTGCCCAACTTCCTCTCGATGATGAAGGCCGGGCCCAGCGGCATGCAAAACATGCTGCCCCGCTGGTGGCTGGAGCCGAACTACGAAAGCCTGCTCGCCGCTCCGGACGGCCTGGCCTGGGAGATTCGCGGGGCGAGCGTGAAAGCGGTGACGGAAGAAGACTTCATCACCGAAAGCGGCGCCCGCAAGCCGAGCGGCAAAACGAACCCCGTGGCCAAGAAATGGGCCGACAACATGACGGCCCATTACGACGAACTGGCCGCCAAGGACGCCGTGTTTGGCCAGCTCCGCAATTGCATCGATCTGGCCGTGGTCGGCGCGCTGCTGGTGAAAGACCACTTGCCCGAGAAGGCCGGTTACAGCCTGTCGGTGCTGCTCGAAGACGAACAGCTGCCGGCCGAGCGGTTCGGCGTGCCCAAGCAAGTGCCGTCGCGATCGACCGTGCTGAAAAAGGGCGCCAACTGGCTGATCAGCGCCTCGGGGGGCGTGTTGATCTCGAGCTGGAACGTGGCCGCCAAGAGCGAGCAATCGGCTTCGCTTGCCCCGGAGCGCCAGAAAGCGGCGTCCGGCGGTCAAAGCTGGTGGTGGAACTGAAAGCCGCCCGTGCGGGCGATCGACTTCGCCCGCCTCTACGGCGCCCGCGCGCTCAGCGGCCGACTCTCAGACGCCCGACGGCTGGCCACACGGCATGCGCAGCCGGCATTGCGCATTCTGCTCGCTGCGCAAGTTGACGATCCGCACCGCATAGCTCCCCAGCACCTGGGGGAAATGCCGGTCGACGAATCCGGTCGCAGCCAGTTCTTCCGGCGTCGCCCCGTCGCCCGGTAATGCCGACTTGAGCAGCACCAGTTCGGCAGCACCGAGCCGGCCGGCCACGTGGGCCGCGATCGAATCGCTTGTCACGTCCCACGAGTGCGGCAGCGCGGTGGCGTCGTCCGCGGACCCGGCGGTTTCGCTCTCGGTGGTGCCGACACTCGGCCGGGGGTCGTCGAGCACGCGGCGCACGTCGAGTATCTGCAGCGGCCCCGCCGCGCGTCGATCGATCGCGGCCAGGCTCGTGCGCAGCTGCGCACCGGAGAAGATCTGCGTGGCGAGCTGGGCGGTCAGGCTCATCGCTTGCAGCGCGAGCGCGTGCGACGCGGATTCGCCCAGGCCGTGTGTGCGGTCGGCCGCGCGAATCGCATCGACCAGCGCCCCGCCGCCGACGATCAGCACATTAGCCCGTGGCGGTTGCCCAGCGAGCCAATCGCCGAATCGACCGGCCAGGTCCGGCAGATCGAGCAGGCTGCCGCCCAGCTTGATGACGCGCAGGCTCATCGCGGGCCCTCGCGGGCCAGCACCGCCAGGGCATGGGCCGCGGCACAGCGGGACAGCTCGGGCCCGAGCTCGCTGCTGAGCGACACGATCTTGGCTTCGACCCCCAGTCGCTCCAGGACCCGGCGCGCCAGGAATTCGCCCCGCCCGGAAATGACTACCGTCGCAGGCGGACTGGGCAGACGCGCGAGCACGTGCTTGCCGAACGCGGCGATCTTGGTGGCTTGGGACCTGGTCAAGGACTCGGCCATGGCTTGCGCGTTGCTCTCGCTGAACATTGTGCGATCGGCGCAAATCTGCCGCGCCAGGCGATCGTGCGCGGCCAGTTTGGTCGCGCCCCGGCGATCGGCCGTGTGCACGCTTTCGGGCTCTTCCGGCAATTCGCCCAGCGTCAGGTAAATGTCCCAGCTGGTGGCAAAGACTTCCTGCGCCACCGGGCATTGCCGCGCCCGCCAGGGCACGATGTTGGCAATCGCGCAGATCGGACTGCGCTCCACGCCGCTATAGATCAATTCGCCGTTCACCAGGCGGTTGGGATCGGTGTGCCCGATCGTCACCGGCTGGCCGTCCACCAGCGGGATGAAATCGGTCGTCGTGGAACCGATGTCCAGGAGCAGGCCGCAACCCTTGCGGGCAAAGCGGCCGGCAAACCGGGCCAGGGCGTGCCAATTCGACGCCGCCGCCAAGAGCGGCTGCCGCAAGGCCGTTTGCGGCGAGGCCAGCGTGCCGTTCGTCAGGTACACCCGCGTGTGCCGCTTGTCGGCCGCCTTCGACAGGGCGTGAATGATGAACTCCACCCCTTCGGTCTTCGTCTCAAAGCAATCCGCCAGCTCGCCCGTCATCGTGGCGACCAGATGGTCGACTCCCGGCATGGCGGCAATCATGGCCCGCAGCGCGTCGACCAATTGGCGTGGTTTTTCCCACAGCGGAAACGGCTCGATCAGGGCGAATTGGTCGCCGTCGGCCGCTTTGAGGTTTGCTCCGCCGATGTCGAATGCCAGCCACTTCATCGTAGTTCTCGCGGAGCCAGGGCGAGCGGCTCCCGTAGCCGACCGTCGGGAGCGAATTGTACCCCTTGGCGGCCGAACGACAACGTTGCCCGCCGGCCGGCGGCCACGTCCAACAGCGCGGCGGCCAGATTGTCTTCGGCCAGGGCCCGCAATCCCACGTAAGAAGTCGTCAGGCGGGGGTTGATTTCGATCACCGTATCCTCGGCCCCGGCGGGATCGGGCCCCAGCACCAGATCGAGGCCAAAATACCCCAGCGCGCCGGGCAAGACTTCGAACACCTGCCGGGCAAGCCGCGCGGCCCGGCGGTCCAGCGCCGGTTCCAGCGGCATCCGGCCGCCCACATAGGTCAGCGTGCCGCCCGCTGTCAGCAGCTGCTCGCCCGCGGGCAAGGTGAGCAGTTGGCCGCGCCCGCACAGGCAGCTGATGCTGGCCGCCAGGCCCGGGCAGTAGCGTTCCAGCCTTCGCCGGCCCGCTGCCGGCCCGGTCAGCTCGCCCGGCTGCCGCAACAGGTGAACGTCCAGGGATCCGGCCCCGTCGATCGGCTTGAGGACCGCCGGCAGCGGAAAGTCGCCGGGGATCGCGGCTCCCGGTTCGATCGCCTGGCCATCGGGCACCCGAATGCCGCGGGCGCGCAGATATTCGGCCGTTTGCTGCTTGTCGGCGCAAAGTTCGACCAGCGAAGGCGGAAAGCCCAGCCAACGCCCGCCGGCTTCGAGCACCCAGCGGCTGCGCTCAGCGAGCAAGCCCTGGAATTCGGGAGCGATGACGATGGTCCAGTCGGCACGCGCCGCTGCGGCCCACAGCGCGGCTCGCTCCTGGGCGGCACTGGCCACCGTGGTCACGTCGCAGCAGGGCACCTCCGGGGCGGCCAGCCGCCGGTCGCAGAGCGATTCGATTGTCACCGCCGGCAGCGCCGCCAGGTCCGCGAGCAGGGCCGCCAGCATGGCCCGGCCTTCGGCTGCCAGTCCGGTGGGAGGGGGCTGCTGGCCGCCTACGGAATACCAACCGCCACCGCTAACGAATTCATACACGAACAGATGCATGGGACTCAGCGTCGACTGGCTGAATGGGGAAAGTTATGCTGAATTGAACGATGAGGCAACTGCGTGTCAACTTGCGCCTGAATTGGCGGCCGGCCGCTGCGCTGGCAGCCTGGGGTCTGCTCGTCGGCGTTGCGATTGCCGGCGACGACGGCCGTCGTGCGGTGGACGTGCCGCAGTTGGGCGTGGCGACCCGGGCGCCTTTGGCCTGGACGCTGATTGAGTGGGGCCGCGAGGATCGGGCGTTCGTCCTGCGCTTGCCGCAGGAGCGCGGTTCCTCGCACGGCAGCGTCTCCTGTCGCTTGGAATTGGCCCGCGGCACGCTTGCCGAGCGGCGCGACCGGCAATTGGCCCTCGAAGCGAAAACTCCTGCGCCGAGGGGGGCTTCCGCGTGGTCAGCGACTCGATCGAGCCGGTCGCTGCGCCGCGCTATGCCGGACTGGCCGGGCAAGACGTCCGCGAGTGCTGGACGCGGCTGCGCGAGTCGCACGGTCCGCAGGGCCGCAGCACTTTCGAACTGGCCTGGCAGCTGCTGCACGCGGACATCGTTTACGTTTTGACGCTGCGGACCGACGAAGAGCACTTTGACGCCTATCGGGCCGACTTCGAAGATCTCTGCGCCGCCCTGCGCTTCTCCGAACCCACCCGCGGCGCGAGGCCGCTCGAAGGCGGCTTTTGGCTGCAGCGCGACTATGGTTTTGCCTTGCGGCTGCCGGACGGTTTTTGGCCCGCGTTCGCGGCCCAGGGCAAAGCCGCGCTGGCCGCTCGGCGCGACGCCGACGAAAAGCGGGGTGCGGCCGAACTGACGCTGAGCGCTTCGGCCGGCGAGCGCTGGGACCTCGACGCCTTGCGGACCAAACTGCCCGACGAGATCAAGGCGGCCGACGTTTTGGCCCGCGTCGAGCGCTGCCAGATCGTGCCGCAGGGGCAATCCCGCGCCCTGGAGACGCTGGTCCACACCCGGCGCGGCGACGAGCCGATCGTGATCTTCACCCGGCGCTTTCGCGGCCACGAGCGCAATTACGAGCTGCGCGTGACGGGGCCAGCCGTGACGGGGCCCGCCGTGACGGGGCCCGCCGTGACGGGGCCCGCCGCTGAGCCCGATGCCGAGATCGACTTGTGGCGCCGGGCGGCCGACAGCTTTCGCGAAGTCGAGGTAAAACAGCAGGACGGCGTGCTGTAAGCCGCAGGTCTGTCACGGCTCACTCGCCCGGGAAGCGCTCGCGGCGGGCTAATCGAGCCCCAAGCTGCGGCGATAGGCGGCGAGCTGTTTTTCTTTGCCCAGCCGGGCGCTGATCTCGTTCCAGGTGGCTGCTGCTGCGCTGAGGGCCGCTTGGGGCGTCTGCTCGCCGGCCAGGGCTTGCTCAACGGCGGTGTCCAGCGCCGCTTCGTACTGCTGCCAACCGGCAAAGCGCAGGCCGTGCACCCAAACCGGCTGGCTCAGCGTGTCGCCGGCCACTGCGGCATATTGCCGCGCCGCCGCAGCGCTCGTGCCGGCATCGACCCATTTCTGCGGCGCCGCCGCTTGCGAGTGCCGGTAGAGCGTGGTGGCCGCACAAGTCGCGGCGACTTCGGTTCCCCATTGCGGGCCGGACAACCAGAACAGCAACTGGAATGCACTCTGGGCATTGGCACTGTCTTTCGCCACCGCGCCCAAGCAGCCGGCCACCGGCACCAGCGGCACATGGATTGGCTCGTCCGCTTTGCGCTGGTCCCAACGGTGTGTGGCAAAGTTGTAGCATTGCGGCGCGCCGGGCAACTGGGCGAAACCGATCTCGCCGGCGTGGCCGACAGAAGCGCCCTTTGCATCGGCCGCAGTCGGCCAGGTGACGGCCATGGCGCACCCGCCGGCCAGGAGCGCGCTGCGCGCCGCGGTCGGATCCGCCGCATCGGCGGGCATTCCGGCGGCGGCGCTCGCTTTGGCGCTGGCGACTAATTCTTCCAGGGCCCTGACGAAGGGCGGCTCGTCGATGAGCGGTTTCAGATCGTCGATGCTCAGCAGCGTCGAAAAGTTGTCCCGATGCCGAACGTAAGCAGCAGCCCGGGCCAGGAGCATCCGGCCAGCCCAGCCGGGCCCGAGCGGCTCGACGCTGGCGCGCCAGGGCTGATCGTCCGGCGGGGCGATGTCGCCCAGGCGCCCGCGATCGCGGAAGAACTCGACCTCCGCCGCGTACTGGGCCCAGGTCGTGGGCGGCTTACGGTCGAACCGCTCGAACACGTCGCGGCGGTAGCAGAGCGTTAGCGCGGGCGAACCGAACGGCACGGCATAGGCCTGGCCGCCGTAGGACGCGGCGCCGGATTGCACGACCGGAAATATGTCCGGCCAATCCAATTCCCCGCCGGACAGCGCCTCTTTCGAGAGCGGCAAGATTCGTCCGCCATCGACCAGCTCGCCCAGCTGGGAGGGACTGAACACGATTGCATCGGGCGCCAGTTTGGCCAGCTCGTCGATCGCGCCGGCCTCCAGTTCGGTAACCTCGAATTGCGATCCGTGCCGCGCGTGCCATTCCGCTTTGAGCAAGCCCACGGCCCGGGCGAGCTGGCGGTCGCCCACCACCGCCAGCTTTAGAGTGACGGCCGTGGTGTCTGCGGTGGATTCGAGCTTGCGCTCGGGTCGGCAACCGCTCGCGGCCCATAAAGCGATGGCGATACCTGCGGCCAGGATCGAGCCGACAGTCGCCTTGAGAATCCGCATAAGCTTTGTTCCAGGAGGGGCCCTGCGCCGGCGTCGATCGCAGTGCATTGGGTCGAAGGCCCCGCGAGCTGACCCAACGGGTGCCTGCGGCCGGGGTGATCGACGGCCTGCGGCCCCGCCAGCCGCCGGGCAAGCCGCGCGCGCAGCGATCCCATTTAGCCCGCTGCGGGGGGCCGGACACAAGGGGGTATACGAAGAACTCACACGTTGGTTCGCGTTGATCTATGGATTGCGGGCCGGGAGCGCCGATGGTTGCGGCCCGACGCCTCGGCGGGGTACAATCCTCGCCGCAATGGGCGAAATTCTCCAGATTTTGCCGCTTCCCAAACCTGTCGCGGGCCCTGCATGAGCATTTTCCTTGGCATCGACATCGGCACCTCGGGCACCAAGACCCTGGCCATGGACGAATCGGGCCGGATTCTGGCCTCGGCGACGGCCGAATACCCGATCTACCACCCCAAGCCCCTCTGGAGCGAGCAGGATCCGGAAGATTGGTGGCAGGCCACGGTCAAGACGGTCCGGGCCGTCATGCAGCGGGCAAAACTGAAGCCGGCCGCGGTAAAGGCCATCGGTCTGTCGGGCCAAATGCACGGTTCGGTCTTTCTGGATAAGCACAACCGCGTGGTCCGCAAGGCCTTGCTCTGGAACGACCAGCGCACGGCGGCCGAGTGCGAAGAAATCGAACGCCGCGCCGGTGGCCGGGCCGAACTCATCCGCATGGTGGCCAACCCGGCCCTGACCGGATTCACCGCGCCCAAGATCCTTTGGCTCCGCAATCACGAGCCGAAAAACTTTGCCAAGACGGTCAAAGTGCTGCTGCCCAAGGACGACGTCCGCCGGCGGCTGACCGGCAATTTCGCCTCGGAAATGAGCGACGCCAGCGGCATGCTCCTCTTGGACGTGGCCAACCGCTGCTGGTCGACCGAGCTGCTCTCGAAATTGGAGCTCGATCGCAGCCTGCTGGGCGAACTGTACGAATCGCAAGACGTCACGGGCAATCTGACTCGCGAGGCGGCCAAGGAGCTGGGCCTTTCGACGGATTGCCTGGTCGTGGGCGGGGCAGGGGACAACGCGGCCGGCGCGGTGGGCAACGGCATCGTGACCAGCGGCACGCTCTGGACTTCGATCGGCACGTCCGGCGTGATGTTCGCCCATAGCGACGTGGTGCAGGTCGACCCGCTCGGCAGGCTGCACACGTTCTGCCATGCCGTGCGCGGCAAATGGCACCTGATGGGCGTGAATCTCTCGGCCGGCGGCTGCCTGCAGTGGTTTCGCAATCAGCTCTGCCAGGCCGACGTGGCCGCGGCCAAAAAATCGAAACAGGATATTTACGACATCCTGACCGCCGAAGCCGCGGCCGTGGCCGCCGGCAGCCAGGGTTTATTCTTTCTGCCTTATTTATCGGGCGAGCGCACGCCGCATGCCGACCCGGTCGCCCGGGCGTGCTTCGTCGGCATGACGCTGGCTCACGGCCGGGGGCACCTGGTCCGGTCGGTGCTCGAGGGGGTGACGTACGCCCTGCGCGACAGTTTGGCGATCGTCCAGCAGTTGGGCGTGCCGGTCGAACAGATTCGCGCTTCCGGCGGCGGAGCTCGCAGCCCGCTCTGGCGACAGATTCAGGCCGACGTGCTGGGGCACAAGGTCGTGACTTTGCAGGCAGAGGAAGGTCCGGCGTATGGCGTGGCCTTGCTGGCCGCCGTGGGGGCCGGGGCGTTCAGTAGCGTGGAGCAGGCTTGCGCGGCCACGGTTCGCGTGGCCACGCGGACCGCGCCCAAGGCCAAAGCCCGGGCCGCCTACGATGCGGCGTTTCCGGTGTATCAAGACTTGTATCAATCGCTCAAACACGACTTTCGTAAGATCGCGGCGCTGGCCGGCAAATAAACGGCCGACCGACGGCACGTTGGGCAAGCGGGGCCACGGCGCGTGGCGTCCTCTATTTTCGTTTCAGCTTCAAGCGAGCCGCGCTCCAGGCGGCCAAGGATGTGAGTGATGGCTTCGGCATGCGACATCGGCCTGATCGGCCTGGCGGTGATGGGAGAGAACCTGGCGCTGAACATCGAGAGCCGCGGCTACCGCGTCGCCGTGTTCAACCGCACCACGAGCGTGGTCGACCATTTCATGTCAGGCCGGGCCGCCGGCAAGAAATTCGTCGGCTGCCACAGCGTCGAAGAGCTCGTCAAATCGCTCGCCGCGCCGCGCAAAGTCATGCTCATGGTCAAGGCCGGGCCGGCCGTCGACGCCCTGATCGAACAGCTCATCCCGCTGTTGTCGCCCGGCGACATCCTGATCGACGGCGGCAACACGCACTATGTCGACACCGAGCGGCGGACCAAATACGTCGAATCGAAGGGGCTGCTGTTCGTCGGCAGCGGCGTCTCGGGGGGCGAGGAGGGCGCGCTCAAGGGACCCAGCCTGATGCCCGGCGGCTCGGAAGCGGCCTGGCCGGCCATCAAGCCGATCTTCCAGGCGATCGCGGCCAAGGTCGGCCCGAAGGCGGATATTCCCTGCTGCGAATGGGTCGGCCCGCGCGGCGCCGGGCATTACGTCAAAATGGTCCACAACGGCATCGAGTACGGCGACATGCAGCTGATCTGCGAAGCCTACAACATGCTGAAGACGGCCCTGGGTCTTTCGAACGACGAGCTCTACGAGGTGTTCGACAACTGGAACCGGGGCGAGCTGGACAGCTACCTGATCGAGATCACGCGCGACATCTTCAGCGCCAAGGATTCCGAAACCGGCAAGTACCTGGTCGATCTGATCAAGGACACGGCCGGGGCCAAAGGCACCGGCAAATGGATGAGCCAGTTGGCCCTCGACCTGGGAGTGCCGAGCACGCTGGTGACCGAAGCGGTGTACGCCCGGTGTCTGTCGGCCATGCGCGACGCCCGGGTCCACGCCAGCAGCGTGCTGAAGGGGCCCGGCGTCAAATTCCAGGGGGACCGCACCGAGTTTATCGCCGCCGTCAGCGACGCCCTGTACGCCTCGAAGATTTGCAGCTACGCCCAGGGCTTTGTCCAGCTGGCCGCAGCCGCCCAGGAGAACCAGTGGCCGCTCAACTACGGCGATATCGCCATGCTCTGGCGGGGCGGCTGCATCATCCGGGCCAGGTTTCTGGACCGGATCAAAGAAGCCTTCGACGCCAACGCCAAACTGGAAAACCTGCTCCTGGCCCCTTACTTCACCGCGGAAGTCCATCGGGCCCAGGCGGCCTGGAGGCGGGTGGTGGTCACGGCCGTGGAGCTGGGCATCTGGGTGCCGGCGTTCACGACGGCCCTGGCCTATTTCGACGGTTATCGCGAAGCCCGGCTGCCGGCGAATTTGCTCCAAGCCCAGCGCGACTATTTTGGCGCTCACACCTACGAGCGGCTCGACCGCCCCGGCGTGTTCCACAGCGAATGGCTGGAGCTGCGGCGCGCGCCGCGGAGCGGCTAGGGGGTGGGATCTGGGGGTTGGGGGGTGGGGAGAAACGCGGGGTTCGCGTTATGGCGATTGAGAATTACCGCGATCTGAAGGTATGGCAGGCCGGAATTGAGATCTCGGTCGGTGTCTACCGGCTCACTTCCTCGTTCCCCAAGCACGAGATTTATGCCCTGACGAGCCAGGCACGACGCGCCGCGGTTTCGATACCGGCGAACATTGCAGAAGGCCACGAGCGCCAGTCGACGAAGGAGTTCTTGCACTTCCTCAGCATCGCCCAGGGCTCGGCGCGGAACTGGAGACCCTGCTCCGCATTTCCACTGAACTTCAGTATTGCGATAGCGAAACGATCGAGCCTTTAATTGCAAAGTTGACCCAGCTCGGAAAGATGCTACGGGCTCTGCAGAACTCGCTCAAGAAGCGCGTCTGACGAATTCCAATTCATTTTTCTCCACTCCCTACCCCCCAGCCCCCAACCTCCCCATGCCGACCTTCACCATCTTCGGCGCTTCCGGCGATCTGACGAGCCGCAAACTGATCCCGGCCCTGTACGAGCTGCTGCGCAAGAAGCGGCTGCCCGAGGGGACCAAGATCATCGGCTTTTCGCGGACCCATTTCAGCGACGCCCAGTGGCGGGAGTCGTTGGCCAAGACGACGGAGAAATTCGTCGGCAAGGATTTTGACCCGGCCGTCTGGCAGCGCTTCGCGGCCGACGTGCATTATCAGCCCGGCGATATTGGCACGGCGGCGGATTTCGCGGCGCTTGCCCGGCGGCTGGCCGAGCTCGAAGGCGGGAAACCATCGACCCGGGTTTATTACCTGGCGACGGCCCCACAGTTTTATGGGCCGGCGGTCGCCCAATTGGGCGCTGCCGGCCTGGCCGACGAGTCGCAGGGGGTCCGCCGGATCGTGATCGAAAAACCTTTCGGCACCGATCTGGCCACGGCCCAGGAACTGAATGCAACCGTGCACCGGGTTTTTCGCGAGCAGCAGGTCTATCGCATCGACCACTACCTGGGCAAGGAAACGGTCCAGAACATCCTGGTGCTGCGGTTCGCCAACGCGATCCTGGAGCCGATCTGGAATCGCAACTACATCGATCACGTGCAAATCACGGTGGCCGAGGAAGTGGCCGTCGGCCGCCGCGGCGGTTACTACGACCACGCCGGCGTGGTGCGCGACATGTTCCAGAATCACCTCCTGCAGCTCTTGATGGTTACGGCCATGGAGCCGCCGGTCCGCTACGAAGCCGAAGCCGTGCGGAACGAAAAGGTCAAGGTGCTGCAGGCGATCCAGATTCCCACGCCCGAGACCGTGGCCCAGGACTCGGTGCGCGGCCAGTACCGCGGCTACCTGCAAGAGCCCGACGTGCCGCCCGACAGTCAGACCGCCACGTTCGCCGCGCTGCGGCTGGCGATCGACAACTGGCGCTGGCAGGGGGTGCCGTTCTATCTGCGCAGCGGCAAGGTCATGTCCTGCCGCACCAGCCAGATCGTGATCCAGTTCCGCAGCACCCCGCACATGGTGTTCGACACGGGCTCGTTCAGCACGTGCGACGCCAACCGGCTGGTCATTCAGGTGCAGCCGGCCGAAGGCATCCAGCTCAGCCTGGAAACCAAAGTGCCGGACGCCGGCATGAAGTTGCGGATGACCGACCTGGATTTCAGCTTCCGCAAGGCCTTTCACCACGACATTCCCGACTCGTACCAGCGGCTCCTGCTCGACACGCTGCAAGGCGATGCCAGCTTGTTTGCCCGCAGCGACGAAGTGGAAGCAGCCTGGACGATCATCGATCCGATCCTGGCGGCCTGGCGCGAGACCCGGCAGCCGCCCTTGGCGCAATATGAAGCGGGCGGCTGGGGCCCGAACGAAGCCGCGCAGTGGATGTCCGACCAGGGGCGCTACTGGTTCGACACCTGCCCGGTGCTGCAGCAGTGATGCCGGAAATACCCTGACGCCGGAATCGCGCCGCAGTCAGGAATCGGCCGCCCGGCGCAAAACAGGGCCGCTGAGGAGAGCGCGGCCCTGCTTGCGAGCCTGCCCCGGAGCGAATAAAACAAGGGCTTGCCGGGACGGCCTCGCTAGCGCGCTTTTCCCGCGAGAATCGCCCCGGGCCAGCGGCCCCGCCGCCGTGTTTCACTCCCCAGCTTCTTTCGTCCCCAGTGCGGATTCAGTCATGGTAACGCTCACGCGTGTGAAGAAGGATAATGTCGGCAGTTCGCTCTCCCGGGCTCTGGATGCCGGCGCCGGTTTGCTGCGTTTGACCCCCACCTGGGTGCCGCGCAGTTTTTTGCATCCCGGCAAGCGGATCAAGCTGGCCCCCACCGACTGGTACGCCTTTGGCGCCCATCGCGGCGGCATCGACGAGCGCTGGTTTGCCAGCACCACCGAAGCGGCCAACGACAACCGCACGCCCGACGAGGGGCTGAGCTACGTGACCGTCGAAGGGCAGCGGTTCACACTGCTCGAGGCCGTGGCCGAAGCCGGCCCGCGCCTGATCGGCAAGAGGATTTGGGACAAGTACCAGCGCTGGCCGGTCTACTCGAAGTTTTTCGACAACATGGGCCCGATCCCGCACCACATGCACCAGTCGTTCAAGGACGCCGCGCTGGTGGGACAGCAGGGCAAGCCCGAGAGCTATTATTTTCCGCCGCAATACAACAACGTCGACAACAACTTCGCCTACACCTTCATGGGCCTGGAGCCCGGCACGACGAAAGCCCAGCTGCGCAAGTGCCTGGAGGATTGGCACAAGGGGGACAATGGCATCCTGGATTTGTCGCGCGCGTACCGCCTGAAGCGCGGCACCGGCTGGCTGATTCCGCCGGGCGTGCTGCACGCGCCGGGTTCGCTCTGCACGTATGAGCCGCAATGGGGCTCGGATGTGTTCGGCATGTACCAATCGTTGGTCGAGGGGCGCGAAGTGCCCTGGGCCCTGCTGGTCAAGGACATGCCCAAGGAGAAGCACCAGGACCTGGACTTCATCGTCGGCCAGCTCGATTGGGATAAGAACGTCGACACGCATTTCAAGGATCACAACTACCTGGAGCCGATCGTCGATGCCAGCCGCAGCACCCCCGGCTGCACCGACCGCTGGATCGTCTACGGCCGCGTCGACGGCGAGCAGCTGTTCAGCGCCAAGGAGCTGACGCTCGAACCCGGCGCCAAGTGCACGCTGAAAGACCCGGGCGCCAGCGGCTGGATCACCGTGCAAGGCCGCGGGCGGATGGGCCGGTTGAATCTGCAAACGCCCGCCATGATCCATTTCGGCGAAGCGACCGAGGACGAAGTGTTTATCAGCTACGAAGCGGCCACGGCCGGCGTAGAGATCGAAAACACCGGCAGCGAGCCGCTCGTGGGCCTGCGTTACTTCGGCCCCGACACGCACGAGAAACTGCCGAGCATCGGCGATTACAAGAAGGGGTGAGAGATCAGCGGGCAGGGGGTGAAGTTGTCATCCAGCTAGCCTGCGGTCAACGACCGCCGGAGCCCCGCGAGCAGATAGCGTTGCCACTTCGAATCGCATCGTCCGTCACCTGACCAAGCACTTCCTGGCGCAAGGAACGATCCGTGACTCACACCCCTAACTTCCCCAAGCTCCACAATGCTGCCTGGCCCGGCGTGGTCGGCAAGGGGCCCGACAGCGAGCCGCCGATCGATCTGGACACGATGCTCGACCTGACGGCGGCGGCCGAGGTAGACGGCGTGAAATTCGACGGCTTCGACCTGTTCCTGTTCGCGCCGCATATCAACATCGATGCTTCGGACGACGAGCTGAAGCAGCTGGCCGACAAGGCCCGGCAGCGCAACCTGGTGATCGGCTCGGTCGTGGCGCCGGTCTGGCCTCCGACCGGCGGCGGCTCGGCCATGGGCAGCGACGAGGAGCGGAAGAATTTCCTCTCCCAGGTCCGCAAGGGCTGTCACATTGCCCGGCGGCTGCGCGAATTGGGCATTCGGTCCTACGGCGTGGTGCGGATCGATTCGGCCACCGGCGTGGCCGATTGGGCCAAGGGGGACCCGAAAGCCAATAGCAAGCGGATCGCCGAAACGTTTCGCCAGGCTTGCGACATTGCCCAGGATTTCGGCGAGCGGCTCGCGGCCGAAGGCGAAATCTGCTGGGGCGGGATGCATAGCTGGAAGCGAATGGTCGAGCTCTTGGAATTGGTCGACCGGCCCCAGACGCTGGGCTTTCAGGCCGACATGGCCCACACGCTGCTCTACACGCTGGGCTACAACGCGCCCGAGGACGCGATCCTGCCGCCAGACTTCAACTGGAAGGATGCCGCCACGCTGGACGCCGCGCTCAAGAAAGTGACCGACGCCCTGCGCCCCTGGACGATCGATTTCCACGTCGCCCAGAACGATGCCACGGTCCACGGCACGGGCTCGCACGACAAGACCGGGCGCCACTGCCTGCCCAATGATCCGAACGCCAAGCTCGACATCGTCAAGGTGGCCGGCTTCTGGCTCCGCGACGCCCAGGGCCAGCTGACCAAGAAGTGCCAGCACGTCTGCTGGGACGGCTGCATGTTCCCCAACAAGACGATGCACAACGCCCAGACCTGGAAAGACATCCTGGGCGCGATGATCAAAGTCCGCGACGCCCACGGCTGGAAGGCTTAACCGGCGGCGCGGTCGCACCGTATTTTTCCGCCGGCCACCACCGGCGGGCTTAAACTCGAATAGCACGCCCAGACACGAGGATTCACCCCCGCATGTCCAAACCGCTCAACATCGGCATGATCGGCTACGGCTTCATGGGCCGGGCCCACTCGAACGCCTATCGCCAGGTCAACAAGTTCTTCAAGCGCGAGTACCAGCCGGTGCTCAAGGCCTGCTGTGCCCGGCAGGAAGAAAAGATCAAGACCTTTGCCCAGAACTGGGGCTACGAGTCGTACGAGACCGACTGGCGCAAACTGATTGCCCGCAAAGATATCGACCTCATCGACATCGGCTCGCCCAACAACACGCACCGCGAGATCGTGCTCGAAGCGGCCAAGGCCGGCAAGATGATTCTCTGCGAAAAGCCGCTGGCCATGAACGTGGCCGAAGGCGAAGAGATGTGCGCCGCGGTCGAAAAAGCCGGCGTGCCGAACATGGTCTGGTTCAACTATCGCCGCGTGCCCGCGATTTCGCTCGCCCGGCAACTCGTCGACGAAGGACGCATCGGCCGCCCGTTCCACTACCGCGCGACATACCTGCAGGATTGGACCATCGCCACCGACGTGCCGCAGGGGGGCGCTGCCCTCTGGCGGTTGGATGTCGACGTGGCGGGCTCGGGGGTCACCGGCGACTTGCTCGCCCACTCGATCGACACGGCCGAATGGCTCAACGGGCCGATCGCCCGCGTGACCGCCGCCACCGAGACGTTTGTCAAAGAGCGCGTCCACGCCGAGACCGGCAAGAGCCAGCCGGTGGGGATCGACGACGCCTGCATGTTCCTGGCCGTGTTCAAGAACGGCTCGATGGGCACGTTCGAGAGCACCCGCTACGCCCGGGGCCGCAAAAACTACAACACCTTCGAGCTGAACGGCGAGGCGGGCAGCGTCTACTTCGACCTGGAAGATCCGCAGTACTTGCAATACTTCAAGTACAACGATCCCAAGACCGGCGCAAAGATCGAAAGCCACCTGACCGGCTGGCAAAAAGTGCACGTGACCAATCCCGAGCACCCCTACATGAAGAACTGGTGGGTGCCGGGCTGCACGATCGGCTACGAGCACACGTTCACCAACGCGCTGGCCGACTTTCTGGAAAGCCTGGAGACGGGCAAAAAGGCGCAGCCCGACCTGCGCTCCGGCCTGCGAACGCAAAAGGTTTGCGACGCCGTGCTGCAAAGCGCCAAGAGCGGCAAATGGATCGACCTCGGCTGAGTGGGCAGACCGCTGCGTGACAGGCCCATGCGTGACAGAACCGTGCCGAGGGCGAACGTGCCATGAATTATTTCGCTCACGGCCGCGATTTTGTCCACGATCCGTACTTCCTGGCCGGCACGGCCCTGCCGGACTGGTTGAGCGTGGTCGACCGCCGCTGCCGGGTGCGCAGCCGCTCGGCTGCCCCCTGGGCCGACGACCCCGATCCGCAGATCGCCGCCGTGGCCCGGGGCGTGCTACGACACCTGGCCGACGATGCCTGGTTTCACGGGTCGCCGGCCTTCGGCCATTTGAATCTGGAATTGAGCCGGCTGGTGCGCGAGCATTTGCCGGCCGACGACGGACTGCGCCCGCATTTCTTAGGGCACATCCTGGTCGAGATCCTGCTCGACGCGGCGCTGATCGCGGAGGACCCCGCGGCGCTCGAGGCCTATTATGCGGCCCTCGACAGGGTCGACGGGTCCGTCGTGCAGACGGCGGTCAATCGCATGGCCCGATCCCCGGTCGAGCGGTTGGATACGTTCGTGGGCCTGTTTTCCCGGGAGCGGTTCTTGTGGGATTATCTCGACGATGCCAAACTGCTCATGCGGCTCAACCAGGTGATGCGGCGGGTCAAGTTGCCCCGGCTGCCGGACAGTTTTGTCCTGGTCCTGGCCGAAGCCCGGGGCCGCGTCGCCCTGCGCCAGGCGGAGCTGCTCAGCCCGACCGCGGGCTGAAGCGGGTCGCCCTCGCGGCCGGCTGACTTGCTGTCGTTCATCTACAACAACCTAGAACCGGTTTCAAAACCTGTGGGGACCGTCCCAATTTTGCGAAGTCCTCCGAGTAAAATGGGACTGTCCCCCTCTCCGAGCAGGTTTTGAAACCGGATCTAATTCCCCGGCCGGCGACCACCAGGCCCCCAAGCGGGCCGTTGCCGCCACCAACGAGGAGCTTACGCACATGAAATTCGGCATGAACCTGCTGCTGTGGTCCGGCGACCTGAACGAGAGCCTGCAGGGCGTCCTGGAAAGCCTGCGTCACATGGGCTACGAGGGGGTCGAAATCCCCATGTTCGACTACGACGTGAAAAAGTACGGCCACTGGAGCAAGCGGCTCGACGACTTGGGCCTGGAGCGAACCGCCGTGACCATCCGCACCGCCGCCGACAACCCGATCAGTCCCGACCCGAAGGTCCGGGCCCTGGGGGTCGAGAACACGAAACGGACGATCGACAACTGCCACGCCCTGGGGGCCAAGACGCTCTGCGGACCGTACCATTCGGCCCTGGGCGAATTCAGCGGCAAGGGGCCCACGCCCGACGAATGGAAATGGGGCGTCGACAGCATGCGGCAAGTCGCCGAGCACGCGGCCCAGGCCGGTGTCATGCTGGGCGTCGAGTACCTGAACCGCTTCGAGACGTATCTGCTCAACACGGCGGCCGACACGGTCCGCTTCGTGCGCGACGTGCAGCATCCGAACTGCCGCATGATGTACGACACGTTCCACGCCAACATCGAGGAAAAGAACATTCCCGATGCCATCCGCACCTGCAAAGACTACACCGTGCACGTGCACATTTCCGAGAACGACCGCAGCACGCCCGGCAGCGGTCATGTCCATTGGGCCGAAACCTTCGACACGCTCAAAGAGACGGGCTACCAGGGCTGGATGGTGATCGAAGCTTTCGGGCTGGCCTTGCCCGAAATCGCCGCAGCCACCAAGATCTGGCGAAGGATGTACAAGTCCGAAGAGCAGCTGGCCCGGGATGGGTTGGCGTTCATGAAGCGCGAAACGGCCCAGCGCGGCATTTAGCAGGCCTGCCAGGCCGGCGACAATTCACCGGGCAATGACCATGTCGGCCAAATCCAGCAAGCCCGCCGCGGACGAATCGTTCGGCCTGGCCGCATTCCGCCAGCCGCCGGAAGATGCCGGCTTGTCGCTCGACAAATTGAGCGCAGCCTTTGCCGAAATGCTCGCCGGCGGCGACGATCCATACGAGCCGGCCGAGCCGCCGCCGGACGAGCTGGCCGCCGACGACACGCCTGCGGCCACGGCCGACGACGCCTGCGAGATCACGCCCCGAACGATCCTGGAAGCGATGCTATTCGTCGGCGGGGCCGGGAGCGAGCCGCTCACTAGCGCGCAGGTCTCCCGGCTGATGCGCGGGTGCGCCCGGCGGAGATCGATGCCCTGGTGCGCCAGCTGAACGCCGACTACCAGGCCCGCCGCTGCCCCTATACCATCGCCTCGGAAGGGGCCGGCTACCGGTTGCGGCTGGGCGAGCAGTACGCTCGGCTGCGGGACAAATTCTATGGCAAGACCCGGCAAGCCCGGCTGTCGCAGGCGGCGATCGAGGTGCTATCGCTCGTGGCCTATAGCGAGCCGCTGTCGGCCGACGAGGTCAGCCAGCTGCGGGGGACGCCCAGCGGCCCGGTCCTGGCCCAATTGGTCCGGCGGCAGCTGCTGCGGGTCGAGAGCGGCACCGGCAAGCGGCGCAAGTACGCGACCACGTCCCGCTTTCTGGAGCTGTTTGCCCTCGACAGCCTGGCCGACTTGCCCAGCAGCCAGGACCTCGACCGTCACTAAGAGCCCATCCGAGAACCGGCGGGGACTGTCCCCGTCTCCGAGACGGTTCTCGGATAGGCTCTACGTTGGCCGCCCGCGCTGCGGGGCATTTTGCTAGCCCTACGATCTGGGGCCGCCGCCTGCGGCCGGATTTCCAGATGCCTGGAAAGGCAGCTAAGTGTAGTGGATTGGCGAGGTTGCGCGGTCGCCGGCCCAACCCGCGCAGACGCATTAAGCCAGGGTTGTTAGAATAGGATGCGGCTGACGTGCTCTGCGGATAGACAGTACGGGCACCTTGAGCCGGCCGGAAGCCTCGAATGATTACGAGTGCGGCGGCCGACATCGCATAATTCGCCGGTTTGTCAGCCAGCCGGTTTTCGCCATCCGGGCGTCGCGCGTGCACGTGGTAGACACTCTCGGCAGTCCGCTGTCGCCCTCTCGATTAGCTGCCCGGTGGCAGGCTGCCGCGCCGGTCATTGCCCCGTCGCTGCTGTTATGCGACTTCGGCCATCTGGCCGACGAAGTCCGGCGGCTCGAAGCGGCCGCGGCCGGCTCGCTGCACCTGGACGTGATGGACGGGCATTTCGTGCCGAACCTGACCTACGGCCTGCCGATTCTCGAGGCGGTCCGCCGGGTGACCGATCTGCCGATCGAAGTCCACCTGATGATTTCCGATCCGGATCGCTACGCCGAGCAATATTGCCGGGCCGGGGCAAATCTGGTGACGGTGCACGTCGAGGCGACCACCGACCCCCGGGCACTCCTGGGCGCATCCGCCAGGCGGGCAGCCTGGCGGGTCTGGCCTTCAATCCCCAAACGCCGCTTGCGGCCATCGAAGGCTGCCTGGACGCCTGCGACGTGGTGCTGACGATGAGCGTGCATCCCGGCTTCGGCGGGCAGAAGTTCGAACCGGTGGCCCTGGAAAAAATGCGCGCGCTGCGCTCGCGCGTCGGATCCAAAGTGTTGCTCGAAGTCGACGGCGGGGTGAATGACTCGACGATCGGCGCGTGTGCCCAGGCAGGGGCACAGATTTTCGTGGCGGGCTCGGCCATTTTTGGTCATGACGACTATTCAGTTCGTGTGGACGAACTAGCCGCAGCCGCCAGGTCTTAGGGGAGGACACAAGACAACTCATGGTCCAAATCGTGCTGATTCGTCCGGGTTCGACCGACTACGACGAACAAGGACGCATTCAAGGTACGCTCGATATCCCGCTCAACGCCGAGGGGAACGCCCAGGTCCAGCAGATCGGCGCCGAGCTGGGGCAGTTCAAGATCTCCGTCGTCTATACGGCGCCCAACCAGGCCGCCTGGCAAACCGGCTCGGCCGTGGCCCAGGCCCTGGGCGCCAAGGTCAAGAAAATCGACAACCTGCAGAATATCGATCACGGCCTGTGGCAGGGCATGGAGATCGAAGAAATCCGCCGCAAGCATCCCAAGGTTTTTCGCCAGTGGCAGGAGCAGCCCGAGATTATCTGCCCGCCCGAGGGTGAAATGCTCTGCGACGCCCGCGAGCGGGTCAAAACCGCCCTGGCCAAGCTGCTCCGCAAGCAAAAGCCGGGCACGCTCGGCCTGGTCGTGCCGGAACCACTCCATCTGCTCGGTGCGCAGCTGTCTGACCGAGACCCCGCTGGGCGATCTGTCGAAACTGGGCGAAAGTTGCGGGCGCTGGGAGTTGCTCGAAGTGGCCGATGGCGGCATGTGCTATCGGGGGGCCGACATGAACGGCGCAAAGTTGAACGGCGCAAAGTTGAATGGCGCAAAGTTGAATGGCGCAAAAACACCGGCCGGGGGCGGCGTTGTGCCGATTGGATTAAGCTAGGCAGCAGGCCAAATTGTCGGCGCCAGTCCTGGCAGCCGAATTTTGGGCAGGTAAGATGCATTCGATATGAGCAGACCGATCTCGATGGCAACCAGCGATTCGACCGGCAACACGCCGCCGGCCGGCACCAAGCGCCCCAAGCGCGGAGTGCCCGAGGGCCTGTGGCAGCGCTGTCCCGGTTGTCAGCAGACCATTTTCTGCAAAGAGGCTGAAAACCGCCTGGGCACCTGCCCGGAATGCGACTACCACTGGTACGTCCCGGCCCGGGAGCGGATCCGCCAGATGCTCGACGAAGGCACCTTCGAGGAGCTGTTTGCCGAGCTGGAACCGACCGACCCGTTGGGCTTCGCCGACAAAAAGCCGTATCGCGAGCGGCTGGCGGCCGAGCAAGCCCGCACCGGCCTGCGCGAGGCGGCCATCGTCGGCACCGGCATGATCCGCGCCCGGCGCGTCGCGTTTGGAGTCACCGATTCGGCGTTCATCATGGGCAGCATGGGAGCGGTGGTCGGCGAGAAGCTGACCCGGCTCATCGAGCGCGCCACGGCCGACAAGCTGCCGCTGATTATCATCAGCGCCTCGGGCGGCGGAGCCCGGATGCACGAAGGCATTCTCTCGCTGATGCAGATGGCCAAGGTCTCGGCCGCTCTGGCCCGCTACGACGAGGCGGGCGGACTGTTCATCTCGGTGCTGACCAATCCGACCATGGGCGGCGTGGCTGCCAGCTTCGCCTCGCTGGGGGACGTGATTTTTGCCGAGCCCAAGGCCCTGATCGGCTTCGCCGGCCCGCGGACCATCCAGGCCACGATCCGGATCGAGCTGCCCAAGGGATTTCAGACCAGCGAATTCCTGCTCGAACACGGCTATATCGACCGCATCGTCCGCCGCTCGGAATTGAAGAGCGAGATCGCCCGGACGATCGACTTCTGCGGCAAGTAACGCCGCCGGCCGGACCCTGGCTTGACCGCCGCCACCGGCCGCGGCCCGGCACCCGTGGGCGACTCCGCGTTGGCAGCGCCGGCGCTCCCCTTGCTTGCTCCCCCCCGGCCGATGTGTTTAGATTAGCTATAAGGCGCTCCCGGAATGTTTCGGTCGGTGGCGCGCCGCAGAGGAAGAGCGGTTTGGCATGGGTTTGCTCGCGAATTTCAAGGCGCTGCTGCAGCCCAAGGTCGACGTTCGCGAACGCTTCGAGCTGCTGCGCGAGGCGATCTCGGGAACCATGTCGAACTTTTACATGGCCCGGGACCGCAAGTCGGGCGAGATCGTCGGGCTGAAGATCCTCGACCGCAAGAAGACCGAGCAGCTCGAAGCCCGGTTCCCGGGTTTGAACAAGCCCCCCGAGGGCGAGATCGCCATGCAGATGAAGCATCCGTACATCGTGCGGACGCTGGAGCATGGCGTGACGACCGATCACGAGCCGTACATCGTGATGGAGTTTCTCGACGGCCCCGGGATGAACTCGCTGATCGTCGGCCGCAACCCGGCGCTCGACGGGCGACGGATGGACCTGCTGCGGCGGGCGGCTGCGGCGATCGGCGCCGTCCACGCCGCGGGTTTCATCCATCGCGACATCTGCCCGCGAAATTTCGTGGCCGCCAAGGATCTTAGCAGCCTCAAGTTGATCGACTTCGGGCTGACCGTGCCGGCCACGCCGCCCTTCATGGCGCCGGGCAATCGGACGGGCACGGCCAATTACATGGCCCCCGAAGTGGTGCGGCGCAAACCGACCTCGCAGACGCTGGATATCTTTTCGTTCGGCGTGACGGCCTACGAGCTGTGCGCCTTTACGCTGCCCTGGCCCAAGGGGACCGGCAAGGAAGCCATGGTCCACGGGACCGAAGCTCCGATGGACATTCGCCGTTACCGGCCCAACATCCATCCCCGCCTGGCCGCGGCGATCGAAGCTTGCATCCAGTCGGTGCCGCAAAAGCGGCCGCAAACCATCGACGACTTCCTGCGCCTGATTCACGGCGTGCAGCACGAAGATCAGTAAGGGGGGGCGGCAGCGTTCCCCGTGCGCCGCAGCCTGACCGGGGCCGGGCGGCCCGCAATTCGAGCTGTTTTTCGCCCGGATTTTTGCGCCGGGGGGAGTGCCATTTGGTCCCGGAATCGCGCATACTGATGAGGTTAGGTCCCCCACGTTGCCGGCGCGCGAGCACACCTCCGCCGGCGCACCAGCAAACTTCCTCCGCCGGGACCGGGCGCCGCGAGCCGGGCCCGCCGCCGACGAGCAACTTATTCCGACCGCACCCCTACCTGCTCAGCCCACCTTTAGGAGCTTGAAACGATGACCACTAGCGCGAACTCTTCCAGCACGCGCCGCGATTTCTTGCAAAACACCGGCCGGGTCGCTGCCGCCACGGCGCTGGCCGGCATGATCGTGCCGCACGTCCACGCGGCCGAAAGCAATACGATCAACGTCGCTCTGATCGGGTGCGGCGGACGTGGAACCGGCGCCGCGGCCAACGCCCTCAGCGCGGCCAACGGCCCCACCAAGCTGATCGCCATGGCCGACGTGTTTCCGCATCGCCTGGCCGGCAGCTACGGCGGTCTGCAGCAGCAGTTCAGCGACAAGATGGACGTGCCCGACGACCGCAAATTCATCGGCTTCGACGGGTACCAGAAGGCGATGGATTGCCTCAAGCCGGGCGACATCGCCATCTTCACCACGCCGGTGGCCTTCCGCTGGGTGCACTTCGGCTACGCGATCGAAAAGGGTCTGAACGTCTTCATGGAGAAGCCGATCACGACCGACGGCCCCACCTCGAAGCGGATGCTCGGGCTGGCCGAAGAGGCGAAGAAAAAGAATCTCAAAGTCGGCGTCGGCTTGATGTGCCGCCACTGCAAGGCCCGCGGCGAGCTGTACGACCGCATCAAGAACGGCGAGATCGGCGACATCACGCTGCTGCGTGCCTATCGCATGCATGGGCCGGTCGGCTCCTGCTTCACCGGACCGAAGTCGGCCGACGCCAACGAACTGCTCTGGCAGATCGAGCGCTTCCATAGCTTCCTCTGGGCCAGCGGCGGCAGCTTCAGCGATTTCTACATCCACAACATCGACGAGTGCTGCTGGATGAAGGACGCCTGGCCGGTCAAGGCCCAGGCTCTGGGCGGTCGCCACTATCGCGGCGACAACATCGACCAGAACTTCGACAGCTACTCGGTCGAATACACCTTCGCCGACGGCTCGAAGCTGCTGCTCGACGGACGCAACATGGGCAACTGCTACGACGAATTCGCCAGCTTCGCCCATGGCACCAAGGGCTCGGCCATCATTTCGGCCTCGGGCCACTCGCCGGCCAAGTGCAAGATCTACAAGACTCAGAACATCGGCAAGAAGGAAGACCAGGTCTGGGCGTTCTCGCAAGGCGAGCCGAACCCCTACCAGGTGGAATGGGATGACCTGCTCGCGGCAATTCGCGGCGACAAGCCGTACAACGAAGTCGAGCGCGGCGTGCAGGCCAGCCTCGTGACTTCGATGGGGCGGATGGCCGCGCACACGGGCCAGGTCGTCACCTATGAGGAAATGCTGAACTGCCCGCACGAGTTCGCACCCACGGTCGACAAGCTGACGATGGAATCCCCGGCGCCCATCCTGGCCAACGCCCAGGGCAAGTACCCCGTGCCGCAGCCGGGCATCACGGTCAAGCGGGAATACGCCTGATCCACGGCCCGCCGCGCCGCAGCCGGGCCAGCGCTCGAGCGGCGCAATGCGTCGATTGCCGAAACGCGCCGGACGCCGGGAGCTTGCTCCCGGCGTCCTTTTTGCGTTGGCGAAAAAACGGGCAAATTCGTTTGCCCGCCGCGCCGCGGTGCGTGCTTGCGCGGGCCGCCCAACCCGGCTTTACCATTTTCGGCCCACGAATTACGATACCCGCCAAGGAATTCATTGCGTATGGCCGTGCTGCTGCAAATCAAAGACGCGTACAAAAGCTACGGCGACCAGATCCTGCTCGACGGCGCCGAAGCCACGATCGTCGACGACGTCAAAGTCGGCTTCGTGGGCGCAACGGGGCCGGCAAGTCGACGCTGCTGCGCGTGTTGCTGGGGGAAGAAGAGCTCGACAAAGGCGAAGTGATCCGCCATCCCAAGCTGCGGCTGGGATATCTGCGCCAGCACGACCCGTTCCAGCCCGGCGAGACCGCGCTCGAATTCCTCATGCGCGACAGCGGCCAGCCCGACTGGAAGTGCGGTGAAGTGGCCGGCGAGTTCGAGCTCAAGGGGGCGTATCTCGATGGGCCGCTGGCCAAGCTCTCCGGGGGCTGGCAAACCCGGGTGAAGCTGGCGGCCTTGCTGCTCCACGAGCCGAATCTGCTGCTGCTCGACGAACCGACCAACTTTCTCGATCTGCGAACGCAAATCCTGCTCGAGCACTTCCTGCGGCACTTTCCCGAAGGTTGCTTGATCGTGTCGCACGATCGGGCCTTTTTGGGGGCCACCTGCACGCACACGCTCGATTTGACGCGCGGCAAACTGACGATGTTTCCCGGCCGGATCGACGCCTTTCTCGAACACCAGATCGAACGCCGCGACCACGACGAGCGCTCGAACGCCGCGGTCCTGGCCAAGCGGCGGCAGCTGGAAGAATTCATCGACAAGAACAAAGCCCGGGCCAGCACGGCCACCCGGGCCCGGTCGAAATCCAAGCAGCTCGAGCGCTTGCAGGTCAAAGAGGTTCACGGCGACGAGCCGACCGCCAACATCCGCGCGCCGATCGTCGAGCCGCGCAAAGGGCCGGCCTTGCGCTGCCGCAATCTTTCGATCGGTTATCCGCAGCGCGAAATCGCCAGCGGCATCGATCTGGAAATCGAACATGGCTCGCGCGCAGCCGTGGTGGGAGACAACGGCCAGGGCAAGACGACTTTCTTGCGCACGGTGGTCGAATCGCTCGCGCCGCTCGCGGGCGAGGCCCGCTGGGGCTACGGCTGCCAGATCGGCGTCTACGCCCAGCACGTCTACACCAGCCTGCCCGAGCAGCAGACCGTGCTCGACTACCTGGAATACAACGCGGCGCCGGGCACCAAGAACCAGGCGATCCTCGACCTGGCCGGGTCGCTGCTGTTTCGCGGCGACGCGGTCAAGAAACGCATCTCGGTGCTCTCCGGCGGCGAGCGGGCCCGGCTCTGCCTGGCCGGCTTGCTGCTCAGCCAGTACAACATCCTGGTGCTGGACGAACCTGGCAACCATCTGGACGTCGACACGGTCGAGGCCCTGGCCGAGGCCCTGCTGGAATACAAAGGCACGGTAGTCTTCACCAGCCACGACCGGCACTTCATGAAGCGAGTCGCGACCTGCATTGTCGAAGTTCGCGACGGCCGGGTCGTCAACTATCGCGGGGATTACGAGGCCTACGTCTACTCGGTCAACAAAGAGATCGACGACGGCGAGCGCGAGGCGGCCCGCACCGGAACCTTGCGCTCGGGAGCCAGCAAGCCGCCGGGCGGAAAGCCGCACGACGCAGCGCCGAAGGCGGCCCCCCGCCCGGACCGCCGCGGCGAGCGCGAGCTGCGCAAGGAAATGACCACCCTCGAGCGGACCATTGCTCGGCTCGACGAGCAGAAGCGGCAGGCGAACAACCAGCTGCTGCAATCGACCGATCCGGCCGAAGCCCTGCGGCTGCACAACGAGGTGCAAGCGCTGACCGCCCAGCTGAGCGAGGCCGAAGAACGCTGGTGTCGGCTGCAGGAAGAGCTCGAACAGGCGGAATAACCCCCGCATTTCGCCCAGCCCCGGCGGACGCGAGCGCGAGGCCGCGGCCCGGCGATATTCCTGGTCGGCCTTCTCGTGGGAGCTCCGCCGGCGGGCGCCGGCGGGCGCCCAGGGTTACATTTCTGCAAGCCGGGCCGCGCGGTGCCGATTTCAATTGTTGGCTGCGTCGAATTCGCTAGAATGCGCGTGGGGCATGGCGCGTATCTCGGGCCCTTGGCCGGAGAAAGAACGACATGGCAGTCTGTCGGCTGGTTGCAATTGGCCTCGTGATCTCTGGCTTCGCCGCGTCCGCTGTCCGGGCGGCTCCGGCCGAGCCCTCGCCCGTCGCGCAGGGCGTCTCCGAACTGCTCCAGTTGGGCCAGCGCTATTCGCCGCGCAATCTGGCCGAAGCCCGCAAGCAGCACGAGCGACTTAGCACGCTCGACGGCTACGACGCCCGGGCGGAATACGCCTACGCCGTGATACTGATCCGGCAGCGCGCCAGCGACGACGCGCTGGCAGCGCTGGACCGGGTGCTGGCCGAGCGCCCCGATTTGCTCCCGGCCTGGCGGGCGAAGGTCTGGACGCAAATGCTGGCCCGTAAGCATGCCGCCGCCGTGGTCAGCATGCGGGCCGCAGCCAAGGTGCTTGCCGATGCCGACCCGAATGCCTTCGACGCCGGCGAGCGTGCGGAAATCGCAGGGTTTTTCGGTCGGGTTTTTGCATATCTCGAGAGCCGGACGGCTTCGCCCATTCCGGCCGACCAGCTGCGCAAGGCGAAACAGAACGTGCAAAGTCGCCTGGGCGACGCGCGCGACCAGTTTGCGGCGGGCGAAGAGGCGATGGTCATGCTGCTGGCGGATTCAGAGCAACAGGTCAAGCGGTCCGAAGCGGCCAAGACGGCTGAGGTTGCCGAGCAGGAAGCCGCAATCCGGCAGCAACAGAAAAAGGTCGATCAGGCGGCCGCGGACATCGATTTCGAATCCGAGAAATTGGAAGTGAATGCCAAAACGCGGCTGGCGAATCTGTCGAAGCAAGTGGAGGCCGTCCAGAAGAACATCATCGAAGCACAGTTTCGCTTGAGGCAAGTCGATATCACGATAGACGTTCAGCAGAAGCAGTTGATCGTACAAGACCTTGCGCTCGCGAACCGCGCCAATTTGACACCGGCGCAGCTCGCAGACGTTCAGTTTCGAAGAACTGCCGTCGTGAACAATCTGCAGCAACTCGCCTCGCTACGCGTCGCGGCGGTGGCACAAGTTCTGGCCCTGAACAACCAGGTAGCGCAGTTCGGTGAGGAGCGCGAGGCGTTGTTGAACGAGGATGCCCAGTCCGCAAGACAACTCAAGTCACAGGCCGCCCAATTGAAATACAAGGAACGAAAACTCGACCGGGTCCAAAAGTCGGCCGCTGCCGCCGCCGCCCATCCGGCGGGAAAGACTCGTCTCGTCGCACAGCGACAGCAGGTCTTTGGGGCCTGTGAACCGTTTCCATTCCAGGCGGAAGCGATGCGCGTGACAGGCTGGTTTCGGCACTGACAGCGGTTCCAGTTGAAAGACCGAGTTTCGGCTCCCATTCAGCAAAAGGGTAATCCGCCATGAAACCGTCCCAATATGCTTTTCCGCGACACTGGGTTGGCTGCTTCTCCTTGGCCGCCGCTTTTTGCGGCTCTTGGCAGGTCGCGGCAATGCGGGCGGCCCAATCGACCGATTCGGGGTCAGCGCGAGCCTCGACGCCCGCCGAGCAGCTTGTCGCCCAAGCACTGGAAGCGGAAGCCCAAGCAGACTTGCCAGGGCGCGTTGAACTGCTCAATCAGGCAATTGCGGCTGGCCCCGATCTTGCCCCTGCCCGCTGGCAGTCCGGCCAGCTCCGCTACGGTGGGCAATGGCTGACGCTGGAGCAGGTGGCATCCCGAGCCGCTAACGATGAACTGCTTAACGAGTACCGCCAACTTCGCGGCCGCTATGGTGACAGCCGCGAAGCGGTGCTGGTGCTGGCACGCTGGTGTCAGAAACATCAAATGGCGGATGAATTGCGCGGTCACGTCACGCGCTTGCTCGAAATATCGCCCGGCGATCCCGAGGCCATCAAGCTGATGGGGCTCGTTTGGCATCGCGGCGTGCTTGCGACGCCAGCTGAACTCGCTGAGCGCAAGGCCGAGGACGAGCAGTCCAAGAAATCGCTCAAGCAGTGGCAGCCACGGATTGCGGAACTGCAGCAGCGGCTGGAGAGTTCCAGAGACGGCGCGCACGCGGCTGCGCTCCGCGAGCTGGAACAGATTCGGGATCCGGAGGCAGTCCAAGCGATCGAGACAGTCTTCAAGGGCCGGCAGGCGGCGGCGAAGTACGTCGCCGGCGCGCTCGGCAACATCCCGGGGCAGAAAGCGACTTTGGGCCTGCTGCGCCTGGCCATGCTCTCGAAGCACGACGATGTGCGGCTGGCCGCTTGCGAAAAGTTGCGTGCCCGGTCGCCGCACGCCTACGTGCCCACGCTGATGAATGCGCTGTCGACGCCGGTGGAAACAAAGCTCGAAACGCAACGCGACGCCGACGGGTTTCACATCCGGCAAACGGCCCGCCGCGAGGGCGCGACCTCCATCGTGGAAAACACGGTCCAGACGAACGTTACCTCGCTCGTCCCCAACCGTAACCTGGGGTTGATCGTCGGGGCGGCGTTGACGGAAGCACAGCTCGGCATGCAGCAAACCGCCAAAGATACAGCCAAGTTGAATCGTCGGATTGTGGGGTGGAACGAGGCGATTTACTGGGTTCTCCAGCAGACCACGGGTGAAACGCTGCCGCACGATCCGCAGGCCTGGTGGACTTGGTGGCAGAACTATAACGAATTATCCGACATTCCCAGGGAGAGCCTTTCAACGACATACCAGCAAGACGTCGATGTGCCATACGCACCGTTTGTCCCCCAGCTCGCCCCCGCGACCACGGTTGTCCACGGATGCTTCGCCAAGGGTACGCCAGTCTGGACATTAACCGGCCCAGTGGCGATCGAGCAAATTCGACCGGGTGACCGCGTGCTTGCGCAAAATCCTGCCTCCGGTGAACTCGGGTTCAAGCCAGTCCTGCAAAAGACTGTCGGCCACCAGCCGATGCTTGAACTGGGCACCGACGATGGCGCGATCACGGCGACGCTGGGGCACGTTTTTTGGGTCTCCGGCCAAGGGTGGCGCATGGCCAAGCACCTCAATGTCGGAGACCGACTGCATGCGGTCTCGGGTTGGAGCGAGATCAAGTCCATTAAGAACGTCGAGGCCGCGGAAACCCACAATCTGGTCGTGGCCGACTACGGCACATTCTTCGTTGGCGAGGCCCGCGTTCTAGTACACGACATTACCATGCGACAGCCCACGCTGGCCCGGGTGCCGGGCCAGTCCGAGACGGTCCCGCGTTAATGTCGCCGTCGAATCGCGGTTCCCCCTGAAATGCCGGACTTGGATCCCCGGCCGCAGGGAGAAACCTTCATGCCGACCGCCAATGATGTCCCCACCGCCACGCTGCTGAATCTTGCGGCCGCGCAGCAGCGGCCGTTTCAGTTCAGCCTGGCTGAGATGCTTGCCACGATCAGCATCGGGGCCGTGCTGGCCGGGCTGCTGCGCCTGATAATTCAATTCGCCGTCAATTTCGATCCCGCCGACGGAGCCTGGAGCCATTTGGGGAGCGATGCCAATTTCGTGCTCGTCGTGCTCATGTGCCTGGCAATCGCCTTCGAAATGTTCGTGGTGCTGCCCCGCTGGTGCTCGCGGTCGTCTGGCTGCGGCATCTGCGCCGCCGACTGCGCATCGCCCGGCGTCGACGCTTCGCTGCCGGTTCAAGCAGCTTTTGATCCTTCATCCACTCGGCGCAGCGTTCGGGCCAATGCGAGCAGGGGTGCGCGCTGGGCCGCAGGCCGAAACCGTGTCCGCCCGTGGCGTAGACGTGCAGCTCGGCCGGCACCTTGGCCCGCTTGAGGGCCTGATACATGACCACGCTGGCGTCGACCTTGATCGGGTCGTCGCCGGCGTGGGCCAGGAACATCGGCGGAGTCGTTTCATTGACCGGCACTTCGGGAACCAGCTCCGGCTTGTCTTCCTGCGCCAGCCAGGCCGGGTAAACAAGCACGGCAAAGTCAGGGCGGCAGCTCACCTTGTCCACATCGTCGATCGGGTCGTATGCCCGGCGGTCGGAATTGGTGCACGTGACGGCGGTCAAGTTGCCGCCGGCGGAAAACCCGAGCATGCCGATCCGCTTCGGATCGATCCCCAGTTCTTCCGCTTTGCTGCGGACCAGGCTGACGGCCCGCTGGGCATCTTGCAGCGGGGCCTGGTAGCGCGGTTTGCCTGCCCGGGCCGGAACGCGGTACTTGTGCAGAATGCCCGTCACGCCGATCGAGTTGAGCCAGCGGGCCACTTCTTCCCCCTCCAAGTCCCAGGCCAGGATCGAGTAGCCGCCGCCCGGGTTGATGATCACGCTGGCGCCCGTGTCTTTGTCCTTGTCCGGACGAAAGAAGGTCAAGGTCGGGTGGCTGACGTTTGACACGCGCGTGATGCCCCCGTCGGTCACCCGGGTCTCCTCGCCGATCTGGCCGGTTTCGCCGGGAGCGGTGCCGGGCCACACGTCGATCGTGGTTGGCGCGTCGGCGGCACGGAGATTGGGGGAGGTCAGGCCAAAGAGCAGAACCGCGATAGCAATCGTCGCATGGGGGGCGCGCATCGGGGGCATCCTCGCAGGCTGTGGTGGATCGTCCGGCGGGCCGCAAAACCGCGCCGCGGGTACGGCCGTCAGTATATGCCGGCCGCCAAACGCTGGGCAACGATGCGGCTCGTTTGGCGCGGTGTCCACAGCCGATTGCCGTTCCGTGAGGTCAATTCGTGCCAAGCCGTCGAGGACGCATCGAGTGCCCGAAGCCCAACGGGCTTCCGGAATCCAGCCCAGGGCAAGCGCAGCGCGCCCTGGGTTTGAGGAAGCGCGAAAAACCGCCAAACTTTCCCTGGTAGGGCGATGGGGGCGGACGGCGAATGCGAACCGCACTCGTTGAAATGGGCCCAAAGCGGCGCGTACGTCTCCTTCGCCCTTTCAGGGCGACAACACCGCTTGGGCGCATTGTACCCAGGGCGCGCTGCGCTCGCCCTGGGCTGGGCTCCTGCGCCCTTTCAGGGCGTGGCAAAGCAAGATCGCCTTTAATCGTCGACGAGCAGCACGTCGGTGGGAATGACGCGAAAGACTTCGTCGGTGCTGGTTTCGCCGCGCCAACCTTCAGCAGCGCGCTCTGGCGGAAGCTGAGCATGCCTTCTTCCAGGGCTTTTTCGTGAACCTCGCGCGCCGAACGGCCCTCGAAGATCAGGTTGCGGATCGCCCGGCTGACGTTCATCACTTCGAACACGCCGCTCCGGCCGCCATAGCCGAGCTGCCCGCAGGCCTGGCAGCCGACGGGCGAGCAGAGCGCGCGCCCTCGTCCGGACCCAGCCAGGGCCGCACTTCGGAAAAGAATTCGGGCAGGTCGGAAACGTCGTACACCTGCTTGCAGTGCGGGCAGAGCGTGCGGACCAAGCGCTGGGCAATGATGCCGCGCAGGGCCACCGATAAAAAGTGCGGATGCACGCCCAGGGCCCGGATGCTCTGCACCGCTGCGGCGGCGGTGGCCGCATGGATCGTGGCGAAAACCAGGTGGCCGCTGTTGGCGGCCCGGACCGTCGTCTCGGCGGTTTCCGCGTCGCGGATCTCGCCGATCATGATCACGTCGGGAGCCTGCCGCAGCACGCCGCGGAGCAATTCGTGAAAGCCAAGCTCGACCGCCGGATTGACCTGCGATTGGCGCAGGCCGGCGATCGGATACTCGATCGGATCTTCGATCGTGTTGATCTTGCGCTCACCGTTGTTCAGCTTTCGCAGGCAGGCATACAGAGTCATCGACTTGCCCGAGCCGGTCGGACCGGTCACCAGCACCAGCCCCGCGGAACTCGCGAGCATGCCCTCGGCGTCGGCCAGTTGGTGGTCGGTGAGGCCCAGTTTGGCGAGCGTGAACAGATCGTTGCAGCGGACCAGCAGGCGAATGGTCATGTCTTCGCCGAACAGCGTCGGAATCGTATTGATCCGCAGGTCGACCGGCGAATCGCCGGCGTGCTGATAGATCCAGCGTCCGTCGAGCGGCCGGCGGCGCTCGGTCAGGTCGATGCTGGCCGCGGCCTTGATGTATTGCAGGCAGCGCTTGGCGAATTCACCCGTCAGGTGGCTGATCGTGCGCACAATGCCGTGCTGCCGCACCTGAACGCTCATGGTGTTGGTGTTGCAGAGCAGAAACAGGTCGCTGGCGCCCAAATGAACGGCGTATTCGATCAGCCGGCCGACCGCCTTTTCCGGTGGGAGCGCATTGACGTCCAGCAGCGGCAGGCTGGGCGGGCCCGGAGCCGCTTCCTCGAAGACGGGCACGGCCGGGGGCTCGGACGCCTGCGTCGGCGGAGCCTTGGAGAGCGGAGCTGGTGGCATGCGGGCGGACGTCATGCCGGGGTGCCGCTCAGCATCAGGGCCCGGGCGCTCGATTCGCCGTCGGCGAGCGTGACGATCTTGTCGAGGCTGAGCAGTTTGAAGACCTGCTCGACGTGGGGCGGGAGCGAATGCACGACCATGCGGCCGCCGTGTTTCTTGAATTCTTTGTGCGACTTGATCAGCCAGCCGATCGCGGACGAATCGATGAAGCTGACGCGGTCCATATTGAACAGCACGCGCTGGCGAAACCAGATCGGCCCAAGCGCCGCTTCGAACGGGTTCTGGCCCAGGGCCTGCAGGTCGTCGCCGGAGAGCTTTCCCTCGGCGGCGACCTGAATCACCCCTTCGTCCTCGACCGAAAGCTGTGAGAACTTCATGCTTACCTCCCTGCGCTCGATGAAGCGCGCCACATCGCGCCGGCGAGCATAGCCGACGCAAAGGGCTGGTGTCCGTGCGCCCAGCGGATGGGCGGCCGGCGGCTCGCCGGGGCTAGCGTGATTATGGGACTTTCGCCGCAGCCCCGCAACGTTGGGGCGTTCGTGGCGCGTGTGATTCTTGCAAGCTTTGGATTAGCTGCCCGAGCCGACTCGGCGCACCGCGATCGTCGTGCAGGCAGCGCCGCCAATTTCGTTTTGGGATTCCTGGTCCTTTATTTATCTGCGTTCATCTGTGTTCATCTGCGACGAAGGTTGGTCTGGCTTATTGGGTCGAAGGTAGCCGTCCACGTTTGGACCGCTGCACCCTGCGCGAAGGCGGACGTCGGTTCATCGACGCAGATGAACGCGGATGAATGCCGATACGCGCAGATGACGGGAGAATGCCGAAGGGGAAAGATCTCGTCGTTCGGCGGCGTCTATGCCCTCTTATATTTTTCTCATCCTTTATTTATCTGCGTTCATCTGCGTTCATCTGCGACGAAGGTTGGTCTGGCTTATTGGGTCGAAGGTGGCCGTCCACGTTTGGACCGCTTCATCCTGCGCGAAGGCCGACGTCGGTTCATCGACGCGGATGAACGCGGATGAACGCAGATGGTCGGAAGGAATGTGGGAAGAGGAGCTGCGTTCGGCATCGCGCAAGGCGGCAGCGCGCAAGCCGGGCACAGATGAGATCAGACGGCGGCGGGCTGTAGATCGGGAGGCGTGAACTCGAAGCCGCGGCTCTGGCTGAAGAAGCGCAGCGGGTTCTCGTACACGATGTGCCGGATCAGGCTTTCCGGATGGCCGCGCAGCCGCATGGCCAGGATGAAGTCGGGCACCGCCGTCGGTTTCGAGGGCCCCCAATCGCCGGCCGAATTGACCAGCAGCCGCTCGGGCCCGTAGATCTCGACCATGTCGACCGCCCGTTCCGGCGTGCACTTGCTGACCGGATAGAGCGTCATCCCGGCCCAAAAGCCGCGGTCGAGCACCTCGCGAATCGTGTGCTCTTCGACGTGGTCGACCAGCACCCGGCTGTGGTCGATACGGCGATCGTCGCAAAGCATGTCCAGGATCATTCGCGTTCCCTGGTACTTGTCTTCCAGGTGCGGCGTGTGAATCAGGATTTGTTCGTTGGTCCGCATCGCCAGGTCGAGGTGCTCCAGGAACACGATCGACTCGTTCCGGGTGTTTTTGTTCAGCCCGATCTCGCCGATGCCCAGCACGCCAGGGCGGTCGAGAAACTCGGGAATCATGCGGATCACTTCGCGCGACAGGCTGACGTTTTCGGCCTCTTTGGCGTTGATGCACAGCCAGGTGTAATGCTGCACGCGGTACCACGAGGCCCGCTTGGGCTCGAACTCGGTCAGCTGACGGAAGTAATCGCGAAAGCCGTCGACGCTGCCGCGATCGAATCCGGCCCAGAACGCCGGCTCGCTCATGCCCACGCAACCCATCTTGGCCAGCGTCTCGTAATCGTCGGTGACGCGCGAAACCATGTGGATGTGGGGATCGAAGTAATACATGGCAACAGGCGAAAGAATGAAAGGTGAGGGGCGAAGTCTGGCGAAGGGAAAACGGCCGACGGTCAGCGACCGCAGGGCGGCTCGGCGCCGGTGTCCGAGGCGTCAATCATGGCGGCCGCCGGTCAATCCAAAATCACCGCGCCAGGTGGATTTGTACTCGCGGGAAAAGATCATCTGAATCTGTTCGGCCCGGTCCGCACTGGGCGAATCGAGCGCGGCCAGCGCCTGGCGAATGCGCAGCAAGCGCGGATCGTCGGCGGGCGCCGGCATATCGTCTTGCCCGGCGCGGTCGAGCCGATCGAGCGCCGCGGCCACTTGCAGGATCCGGGCCCGGACTTCCAGGAACTCGCGATTGAGCACTTCGGCGGCGGACAGGGGAGTGGACATCGGCGTGCGTTCGCAGGAGGGCAGGGCAGCGTCGCGACCGTCAAAAAACGGGCGCTACGTTCAGTTTCGCGCGAGCCGGCGTGGAAATCAAGCATCCGGCGCATTCGCGCCCGCCGGCCGCGGCCGATTCGACCGGCAGAACACGTTTTCTCGTCACAAGGCGGCCGGCAGTCGAAAAACGGCTGCACGGGGGCAAAGTCCGGGGCGGTTCGCCGGCGACCAACCCGAAACGGCGGGTTTTCGCCTGAATTCGGCGGCTGGGGGCGGCCGATTGTCGAAAGCGGCAAGCTAAGGTTCATTAGATGAAACGCTCCAGTCCCCCCCGCAAAGAGCCGGCCAAGGTCGGCTTGTCGAAAACGCTGGACCTGCTCGCCAAGACGCCCAACGAGGCGGCGATCGGCGTGCTGATTCCTGCGCTCGACTCGGCCGACCCGGCCGTGCAAGAGGGGGCCCTGCGCGATTCTCGATCGTCGCAGCCCGACCGGCCAGCGCGAGGTGCTCAGGCGGTTGCACCTGGTCGACGCCCGCTGGCGCGAGATCATCGACGAGCGCCGCGGCCGCATGACTCTGGCCCTGCGCGACGCGGTCTTGAGCAACGATCTGCAGATGTGCCGCAACGGCTGCCTGGCGATCTTGTGGTTCAGCGAATACGACCTGGTGCCGGCGTTGATCACGGCGGCCGAGGACGAAAGTCATCCGAACGCCGACCTGGCCGCGGCGACCCTGGTCGAGCTGGCGGACTTGCTGTATGCCGAGCTGGCCGGCCCGCGCGACTACAGCAATCGCCGCGACCCTCAATTGGTCCGGCGACATTTCACGGCCAGCCTGGAAGGTTCGCTGCAGCGATTCATGAAGCATTCACGGCGCGAAGTGGTGGTGGCGTTCCTGGTCATGGCCAGCCGCGACAACGCGGTGCTCAAACAGATCCTGCAGGATCCGCACAACGCGGCCTACCTGCCGCTGGTCGACGAGCTGCTGCACAATGCGCGGGGCGGCGTGGTTCGGCTGCTCTTGAGCTTTCTCGACGATCCGCACGCCCCGTCGTCGGCCATTGCGGTCTTGGCGCGGCGCAGCGATGTGAAGTTCGTTCAGCATCTGCTGCGCAAGATCGGCTTTGAGCCTTCGGCCGCGGCAGCGCAGAATCTGAAACGCCTGGACCATATTTCCTGGGTCCGCCACGACGACCAGCTGATCAGCGGCCTGGACGATGCGGAGCAGCACAGCCTGGTGCAGCTGGTGATGGCGTCCGGCATCAAGCGGCTGGACGTGTTCAAGACGATCGAATACCTGCTCCGGCACGGCAAGGCGGGCGGTCGCCGCGCGGCAGCCCTGGCGCTGGCCAAGTTCAACGGGGCCGAAGCCAACTCGCTGGCCCTGCATGCCCTGGAAGATACCGACCCCCAAGTCCAGGCCGCCATCCTGGCGCAGGTCCGGCAGCGCGGCATCCCCGGCGCCTTGCTGCGGCTGGTCGAATTCTCCGACAGCCCGCACGAGGTCGTGCGCCAGGCCGCCCGCGAAAGCCTGGGCGAATTCAGCTTCGACCGGTTTCTGGCCGCCTTCGACATGCTGGACGACCAGGTGCGGCATTCGACGGGCGAGCTGGTCCGCAGGATCAACCCCGAAGCCATCGGCGAACTGGTCGAAGAAATGCAATCGCGCAGCCGCACCCGGCGGCTGCGGGCCGTGGGAGTGGCGATCTCCATGGGAGTGGTGCCGGACGTCGAAACGGCCGTCATCGACTTGTTGTCGGACGACGACCACGTGATTCGCAGCGAGGCGGCACGCGCCCTGGGTTCCTCGAATTCGGCCACCAGCCGGCAGGCGCTGCGCGAGGCGCTGGTCGATCGGAGCATCGTCGTCCAGGAGAGCGCCGAACGCAGCCTGCGGCAGTTGGACACTCTGGCGGGAGTCGAATCGGTCGCGGAGCAAGCCCCATGATTTCGATCGGCACCTTCGGACTGCTGGCCGAGCGCAGCGTGCTGCGCGACATGGGGAGCGGCTTCCGCGAAAAGCGCGAGCACTTCGACGCCACGGACTTGTTCTTCTGGTTCCTGATTATCATCGGCATCTTCGTGGCCCTGGCCGTGCTGGCCCGCATCCTGGGGCGCCACGACAAGCACCGGCTGTTCAACAGCTCGCAGGGCTTATTTCGCAGCTTGTGCCGGGCCCACGAGCTCGACCGTGCCGCGCGGCGGCTGCTGCAGCAAATTGCCCGTGCGCAAGGGCTGAATCCGCCCGCCCGGATCTTTCTCGAACCGGCCTGCTTCGAGCTGGCCCGGGCAAACCCCGAGCTCGAGCACCGGCAGGGCGAGATCCAGCGGTTGGCCCGGCAACTGTTCGCCGCGAGCGAAGCCGCGCCGGCGCCGAGCCAGCCGGGCCGCTAAGGGCGCGAAAAAAAACGGCTGGCGCGCCGCGTGCGTTGCGGCTGCCAGCCGTTCTTGGCGAGTGGGGGCCGGGCGCCCGATCAATAGGCCGACTTGGCGCCAGCGGTCGGCGTGGGCCGAGCCTTGTTCATCATGTTGTTGCTGCTCTTGCGCTGCACGCCATCGGGCTGCCGGGGGCGGAAATCCGAGTCTTTGGAATCGGCACCCAGCGGAATCGTCCGCTCTTTGGCCTTGTAGCCCAGGTAGTCGATCAGCTCGGGCACCGAGATGGTCTTGATCGGCAGCGAGGCGCATTCCTTCATCAGGGCCGAGTAGTTGGCCAGAAGGTCGCCGCTGGTGCTCTTGTCGCTCGGGCGCTCGCCCAGTACCAGGTACCGGGTTTCGACCGTCAGGTTGCCGATGCGCTTGCCGTCGTCGAGCACTTCGGCGTCGATGATGCCGCCGTTGAGCGTGATGATGTCGCGAATCTTCTGCCGATCGCTCAGGCCGTCCTTGTCGATGTCCATCATGCCGGCCAGGGCGAAATGCTCGGCCCGTCCGGGCTGCCAGGCAGCCGAGAACACGCTGTCGCCGGGCATGATCGGGTTCGACGGGCTGTCGTCGATGATCCGGGCTTCGGCCAGGTGGCGATCGAGCACGCGGGTGACTTCGATGCTTCCTTTTTTGTCGGCCTTCAGCGGATTGTTTTCATCGGGCGAGATCACGGCAAACGAAATCTGCCGCCGCAAGCCGTCGTCCGCGCCGAGGTTCAGCCACACGACCCGGGCCCGCTGGTTGACCCAGGTGACCTTGCCGTCGGCATGTTCTTCGGACAGGACCGCTTCCTTGTCCTTCGTGACGAGGGATTCGTTGATCTTGATGGTTTCGCTGAGGCGCTTGGCGACGACTTCGATATCCTTGGCCGATTTCTGGGCCAGTTCGTCGAACTCTTTGCGCTTTTGTTCGAGCTTGTTCGCGATCTCGACGTCGTTCTTCTTCAGCACGTCGCGGTCTTTATTGAACTTGTCGCGTTCGGCGGCCGCGTCCTGCTTGGTCTTTTGATCGGCTTGCTCGTAGTTTGCCAGCTCGGCCACCTTGACCGTTTCGTCCTTCTTGCCCTTGTCGATCAGCACGGCCTCGCGCTGCTGGGCGTCGATCAGGCTGGCGTTTTGCTTCTTGATCTGCTTATCGAGCTCTTGCACGACAAAGCGATAGTGCTGGTTCGATTCGGGGAAGGTCTTGGCGAACTTCTCCATGTCCTTCTTGAATTCGCCTTCCATCGTCGAGACTTCGTCGCGGGCGCCGAAGTTCATCATGCGCTTGATCTTCTCGAGGTTCTCGACGGCCACCTTCTGGTCGGCGTCGGACTTCTGGGCGCGTTTGGCCTCTCCCTGGAACTTCTTCTGCTCGTTCTTGAACTGGTCGAAAAACCAGTACGACGTGACGATCAAGCTGATCGTCAAGACCACGAAAATAATCAGCGCGATCTGCATTCCCTGATGTTCGCGAGCGGCCATCTTCGTACTCCTTCTGCTTTTCGCCTCTGCGCCCAAGTGCCGTTCCGGAGGCACTTATGACGAGCGCACACAGCTACAACGAGCGCACACTGCCAAACTGCTGCTTCAAACCAATTATTCGGGGCCGGGGCCGCGCGATATTGCAGCTTGCACACGACAAGCCAGACAAGGCGCGAGGTCGACGGGCCGCCGCCCGGATGCACAGAACTCGCCGACTGGCGGCCCGCAGCTTGCGGGCTTCCATGGCGGGGCGCTGCGGGCCGGTAGAAAAGCGATGTGTGGCCAACCAAACGACCGACTGTCATTGTAGTTAGGCCGCCCGAGACAAGTCAACGAAATTGCCCCCCGCCGGGCCCGCGACAGGCTCTGGCCCCCGGCCAAACGGCACAGCCCGACCTCGCCGCGGTGCTAGGGCGAATCGTCCGGGTTTGGGGCCCGCGGATTTCGCCCCGGCAGGGCCGTAAACGTCGCCGGATACGGCGGATTCGGCAGCGGAGCGAACGTCTTGGGGCCGGTGGCGTGCTCCTGCCAGAACGCCTCCGGAGGGATCACCTGCTCGGTGAAACCGCCTTTTTGGGCCCATTTCAGCACGCACCGGGCGCTCTTGTCGGCCTCGCGGGTCTCGACCTTGATCGCCCGGGCCTTGCCGGCCCAGGAGACCATGGCCCGATCCGTCCCCGCGTTGTCCCAGCGGTCGATCACCAGCTTGCCGTCGATCCAGACGCGTGCGCCGTCATCGTGTTCGACCGAAAGCTGGTATTCGCCCTTGCCGGGCGTGGCGAGCAGTCCCGTCCAGCGGACCGAAAAGTGGTCGTCCGGCAATTCCGGAGCGGGGCTGGCAGCGGCCCATTGGAAATCGATATTCGGATCGAATCGGGTCAGCACGCGCTCGTTGGCGGCCAGCGTCTCGCCGCGGAAATACTCGCCCTTGAGGCCCCGCCCGCCGAGCAGTTCGTCGAGCCGTTTCTCGGCCTTGGCCTTGACGATGCCGCGCAGGCCGACGATCGCCCGGGTGTACCAGAACTTCGCCCGCCGCTCGCAAGACGCACGCTGGTGTTCCTCGGTCTTGGCGGCGGCGTCCCAGGCTTCGGCCAGCTTGAGTTGTTCGTCGGGCTCGCCCTGATCGGCGAGCTCCATGGCCGCCACTCCCCGCAGCGCTGCGTCGTCGCCCTTGGTCAACAGCGGCAAGCCCACGCGCCAATCATCCTGGTAGAAACAGCGGTAGCGGCCCACGGCGGCCAGCGCCTGCGGGTTGTCGGGCTGGGTTTGCAGGGTTTCCAGCGGCTCGCGGACCGCATCGTAGGCGGCCTTTTGCTCGCGCAGCCGGGCCGCCCGCCAGCTGATCCGCTGGGTCAGGATGCTGTCCTGGGCTTTCGAGGCGGCGCGGCGGCCGATCGCCAGGAACTGATCGGCCACTTCGTATTTTTCTTGCCCCACGGCCCGATCGATCAACTGGATGCAGTTGTCCACCAGCTTGCGGCGGAAGTGGGGCGGGGCGGTCGAAACTTCCGATGCTTTTTCGAAGCCGGCCAGCGTCATGCCCACGTCGTCGATGTCGTAATGGTTCGCCAACAGCAGAATCGCGTCGGCCACGGCCAGCGAGTCTCCGCAGCGGGCCGCCAGATCGCGGGCTTCGGCAATCAGCACAAAGCGGGCGGCCGGGTCGTCGGTCGTTTCTTCGGCTTTGTGGAACAGTTTGACGGCCAGCGCCATCTTTTGCGGCGCCCCTTTGACCGAATCGCCGAAATCGTCCTTATACAGGTTGTGAATCAGCGTCTGGGCCTCCTTCTGGGCTTCGGCCGAGGGCACCGGAAGCCGCTGTTTCGCCGGCAAGAGGGTCGGCCGCGCGACCAGCGGTCGAGACTCGGGCATCTGGGTGGGCGCGGGAGTGTCGGTGACCGCGCCCTGCTCGTCGAGCATCAGGCCGATCCGGTCGAGTTCGGCGCCGATGCCGCCGAAAACGCCCACGGCCGGCCGGCCCTTGCCGCTCACGAGCGTGGGGGCATTGCCACCCTGGCCTCCGACCCAGTCGCTTGTATACGTTTCGTCGGGATCGAGCCTGTCGCCGCGAATCCGCATATAAACCAGCGCCAGCCCGTCGATGCGGTCCCCTCCCCGAACTTTCATCGCCCCGACGGCAAACCCGGGCCTGGCCAGCAGCATGGCGTAATCTGATCCGAGATCGCCGTGGGGTTCGCCGTCCAGCATGCCCTGGGGACTCAGATACACAGCCTGCAGGGCGCGCAAGACGCGATGGCCGGCAATGTCGCCCGTGGCCAGGTTCAGGCCGATCAGCAAAGCTCCTTCGACCGGGATCTCTTCGAACATTCCTCCGCCACCGCCGCCGGCCGGTTCGCTCTGCTCGACGCTGCCGGCCGTCACGTGCTTGGAAACGGTGCGCAGCAGCTGTTTGGCCGTCGGCGACAGGAGCTCGACTTTGGCCGGCTCTTTGGCCGGCTCTTTAGACGGGGGAGGCGGCTGGGTTTTCTTGGGTGGGGGTGGTGGAACTGTGGCGGGCGTTTCGCTTGGCGCGGGCTCGTCGTCGGTTTCAGAGGACTCGGCTTCTGCCTCCGTTTCGGGTTTGGGCTCCGCCTTGGCCAGCGTCTGCGCGCCGCTGGAATTTTGGTCCGCCTGCGGATGCGTGGCCGGGCGATCGTGCTCTGGCTGGGCCTCCGGCTGCCGCGAAATGACAAAGCCAATCACCGCCGCCAGTGCCAGCAGCCCGGCCACCGCCAACGGCCCGGCCAGGGCCAGCGGCGACTGCTTTTTCTTGCGCGGGCGGCGGTTGGCCACCAGTTCGGCGAGCGAACCATCGGGTTCGGCCGGCCCGTCACCGGGTTCGGCCACCGCGCTTTGGGGCGCCTGCCGCTGGAGCGGAATCGGCTGGAGGCCGGCTGGCGGGCGAGAAAATCCGGACGCCGGAGGCGGCGCATACGAGAGCGGCGGCTGAACGGGCGGGCCGCCCGGCGCCAGCGGCGGGGCTGCCAGGGGGGCGGCCGGCGCGGTCGGCGGGCAAAGGCTGAGCCGGAGCTGGTCGTCGTAAGCCGCCTTGCGCGTCGAGTTCAGCAGGCAAACCCGGGCCACGGCGATTTCGTTGAGCAACTGCTGCGAAAACGGTCCGTGTTTGCCGGCCTGAAAGGTGCGCAGGTGGGCCATCCGCTGGTCGGCGGCGGTGGCAATTACGTCCGCATCGCTCTCGAATCGCTGCACGCCCAGCAGCCGATAGTGGTTCGGAGGCTGCTCCTCCGGCGGGATCGCCAACCACTTGTAATAGGGATCGAAAAAATCGGACATGGGCGTCGTTCACCGCAGGCGGCGGGCTCAAACGGGCGGCTGGAATCTATCATCTTCAATCGCCCGGCAACTGACAAGCGCAGGACTCTTGCAGACCCAACTGGCATGTGGGATATTTTTTGTTTCCCGTCTGTTTGCGGTGCGTCCGAGGCAAGGGCACGATGCAAATCTGGCCTGCAATCGATCTTCGCGGCGGCAAATGTGTCCGGCTGCAGCAAGGCGATTATCAGCGGGAAACCGTATTCAGCGAGGATCCGGTGGCCGTCGCCCGGCATTGGGCCGACCAGGGCGGCCAGTACCTCCATCTGGTCGACCTCGACGGGGCTCGCACCGGTCGGGTGGAAAACCGGGTCCAGGTCGAGGCCATTGTCCGGGCCGTCTCCATTCCCTGCGAGCTTGGCGGCGGCATCCGCGATGCCCAAACCATCGCCGAATTGCTCGATCTGGGGCTCCAGCGGCTGGTGATCGGCACCCGGGCCTTGCTCGAGCCCGACTGGTTTCGGCAGATCTGCCGGCAGTTTCCCCACCGGCTGGTGCTGGGCATCGACGCGCGCGACGGACGCGTGGCCAGCCATGGCTGGCTCGAAGCCAGCCAGGTGCGGGCGACCGACCTGGCCCGCGAAATGGCCGCGGAACCCATCGCCGCCATCATCTACACCGATATCGCTACCGACGGCATGCTGGCCGGTCCGAACCTGGCAGCCATGGCTGAAATGCAGCAGGCCGCGGGCGTGCCGGTCATCGCCTCCGGCGGCGTCACCACGGCGGCCGACGTGGCCGATCTGGCCCGGCTGCAGGTGGCCGGCTGCATCATCGGCCGCGCTTTGTACGAGGGCGCTCGAGCCTGGCCGACGCCCTGGCTGCCGCCCAGGAGGGAAAACTCCACAAATCCTAACGGCTTTGCGCCAGCCGCCGCCCGGCGGACCATCCCCTCCCGAGCCATTCGACTCTTGCACGGCAGGTAGGCGCGCCGGGCACTTCGAACCCGAAATCCCAGGGAACAACTTGTATGGCATCCTCCAACGTTCAGGATATCCGCAACATTGCTTTTTGCGGCAACGGCAACGCCGGCAAGACGATGCTGGCCGACAAGATCCTTACTTCGACCGGCGCCGTCAAGCGCCCGGCCAGCGTCGACGACGGCACGAGCGTTTGCGACTTCGACGAAGAGGAGAAGTCGCACAAGCACACGATCGAGTCGAGCCTGGTGCATTTCACGCACGCCGGCAAGCAGTTCAACCTGCTCGACACGCCGGGCTATCCCGACTTCATCGGTCAGGCGCTGGGCGGCCTGCACGGCGTCGACACCGCGGTGATCGTGATCAACGCCCACGACGGCATCGGCGTCAACACGCGGCGGATGTTCGAAGAGGCCCGCCGGCTGGGGCAGGGCCGGATCCTGGTCATCAGCAAGATGGACGCGGACAACGTCGATTTTCCGGCCCTCGTCGGCCGGATCCAGGAATTCTTCGGCCAGGCTTGCGTGCCCTTGAACCTGCCGATCGGCCACGGCCACGACTTCAAAGGCGTGGTCAGCACGCTCAAGGTGCCGGCCGACGTGCGGGGCGCCCTGATCGACCCGATCGCCATCGCCATCAAACTGGTCGAGACGATTGTCGAAGTCGACGAGCAAGTCACCGAGCGCTACTTCGAGGGCACGCTGCCCACCGAGGAGGAAACCTCCCGCCTGATCGTCGAAGCCGTCGCAACCGGCGCGCTCGTCCCCATCTTGTGCTGCTCGGGCAAGACCGGCGTCGGCGTCCCCGAACTGCTCGATGCCCTGGCTCTGTGCGCGCTGCCGCCGGACAAGCTGGTCCGCCACGGCCAGAACGAGGCGGGCAAGGAAGTGCCGATAAAGGTCGATCCCGCGGGCCCGCTCGTGGCGCAGATCTTCAAGACCCGCATCGATCCGTTCGTGCACAAGCTGAGCTTCGTGCGGATCTATTCCGGCACGATCAAGCGCGACGACACGGTCCACGTCTCCGGCGCCCGCAAGGCGGTGAAGCTGCATCAGTTGCTCTCGGTGCAGGGGGCCGAAACCCAGCCGATCGAATCGGCGTCGGCCGGCCAGATCTTTGCCGTGGCCAAGGCCGAAGAGCTGCATACCGGCCTGTCGCTCGGCGAACTCACCATGCCGCATTTCGAATTTCCGCACCCGATGGTCGGCCTGGCCGTCACGCCCAAGAGCCGCGGCGACGAAGGCAAGTTGTCGGGCGCGCTGGCCAAGATCACCGAAGAGGACGGCACGGTGCTCTTGATGCGCGATCCGCAGACCAAGGAACTGGTCATCAACGGCATGAGCGAGCTGCACTTGCACATGATTCGCGAGAAGCTCAAGCGGCGCGACAAAGTCGAAGTCGACACCAAAGAGCCCAAGATCCCCTACCGCGAGACCATCCAGGCCACGGCCGAAGGCAGCTATCGGCACAAGAAGCAGAGCGGCGGCCGCGGCCAGTTCGGCGAGGTGCACATCCGCCTGCTGCCCTTCCCGCGCGGCCTGACCGCCGAAGAGTTCTGCACCAAGGAACGCTTTCCGCACCTCCGCGAGTTCCACTACGACCCGGAAAACCACTTCCTCTGGGTCGATTCGATCGTCGGCGGCACGATCCCCAACAACTTCCTGCCGGCCGTGGAAAAGGGCTTCAAGGAGCGAATCGAGCGCGGCGTGATTGCCGGCTACCGCATCCAGAACGTCTGCGCCGAGGTGCACTTCGGCAAGCATCATCCGGTCGACAGCTCGGAAGCGGCCTTCAAAACGGCCGGCTCGATGGCCTTTCGCAACGTGTTCCAGCAGGCCAAGCCCGGCTTGCTGGAGCCGATCGTCACGCTGAACGTGACTGTGCCCGGCAGCAAGCTCGGCGACATCAACAGCGACCTGTCCGGCCGCCGCGGCCGCGTGCTGGGCATGGACTCGGCCGGCTCCGATCTGCAAACCGTGATCGCCGAGGCGCCCTTGTCGGAAGTGACGACCTACGCCCGGGCGCTTTCGAGCATGACGGGCGGGCAGGGCAGCTTCACGATGGAGTTCGCGCGCTACGACCTCGTGCCCGGCAACGTCCAGAAGGAGATCGTCGACAAGGCCGTGCTCAAGGAAGAGGAAGAAGAGTAGCGGGCGCTCTCGTCACTGCGTTCCTGCGAGCTTATAGCCGGCACTCAGCGACTGCCGATCCGGCAGCGCCTGGCAATCGACTAGCAACCCTCGGCTGCTGCGCTGGCAGGCATCGGTGCGCCGGCAGCTGAAGCGGCCTGGGTGCCAAATAAATTCGCCTAAACTCCCTGCCTGGCGAGGCCGAAGACACATGAGAGGCTGCTTGATTTTGACCATTTTGACGCCTACCATACCTGCTATCAGAGCCCGCGGCTGCTAGCAGCCCGGCTGGCGGCCGCAGCTGCCCGGTGCCCATCCCCCTGCGACGACAAGCGCCCTGACGACAAGCGCCCTGACTACAAGCGCTCCGACCACTGGCGCTCCCAATCACCAGCGCTCCCGACCACCAGGTGTGACGAAAACCGATGCCGACAACCTTTTCTTTCTATTGCGGTTGTTGTCGCGGCGCGTGTCCGGTCTGACCGGACTCCCCTCGTTTTTCGCTCCACGTCGTGATTTGGCTGCTCCCCCTGTGACCCGTTAGGCATTCTGATCGCCCTGGCACTGGCCTGAGTCGGTGCGGGGCTTCGCGGATTCTGTACGAGGAATTCCTGGCATGGCCTCCGACTTTCGCCTCAAAGAACAACTGCCCGAGCTGACCCGGCGGATCGTGCAGACTTATACCGACGTCCCCACGATCAATCACCTGGGGCACTGCCCGCTCCCCAATTACGAAGTCGTGGTTTCGGCGATCGAGGATCTGAAGGAAGTCATTTACCCGGGTTATCGCCGCCGCGAGGGGCTGCACCTGGGTAACGTGACCTACCACGTCGGCGACTTGATCGACGGCCTGCACGACAAGTTCACCACGCAGATCGGCCGGGCCTTGCGGCACGATGCCGGAGCCTCGCGCGATTGCCTCTGCGACACCGACTTCGAAGCCCTGGGACAGGCCAAGGCGATCCAGTTTCTCGAACAGCTGCCCGACCTCCGGGCCGTGCTGGCCATGGACGTGCAGGCCGCCTACGAAGGGGACCCCGCCACCAAGACCACCGACGAAGTGATCTTTTGCTATCCGGGCCTGGAAGCCATCACGATCTTTCGCCTGGCCCACCTGCTGCACGAGATCGAGGTGCCGCTCATCCCGCGGATGATGACCGAGTGGGCCCACTCGAAAACGGGCATCGACATGCACCCGGGCGCCCGGATCGGCCATCATTTCTTCATCGACCACGGCACCGGCGTCGTGATCGGCGAGACCTGCGAGATCGGCAATCACGTGAAGCTCTACCAGGGCGTCACCCTGGGCGCCCTGAGCTTCGCCACCGACAACGACGGCCAGCTCGTCCGCGGCACAAAGCGCCATCCGACCCTGGAAGACCGGGTCATCATCTACGCCAACGCCACCGTGCTGGGCGGAGCGACGGTGATCGGGCACGACTCGGTGATCGGCTCCAGCGTCTGGCTTACGCGGAGCGTCGATCCGCACACGACCGTCGTCCTGGAAAAGCCCAAGCTGCGGATGCGGGGCGAGCATCCCGAGTTGGACGAAGTGCTGAACTATCAAATCTGACGGGCCAAATCTGACGGGCCAAATCTGACGGGCCAAATCTGACGGGCCAAATCTAGCGGGCCAAATCTAGCGGGCCTGATTCGACGGGCCCGTTTTCGGGGGCCGGCATTCACCGGCCCCAGCGAGCGCCAAGTGCCGGCGGCACGGCTCCTGTTTTATCGCCTGCCGCGCGGCCTTGTGGTATCTTGCGGGTGATGCGTTGCGGTGGAAGCGCTGCCTCGTCGCGGCTCCGCAGTTTTCGCGCGCCGTGCAGCATCCGACCCGCGCGGTTTGGGGCACAGGGCCATTTCATGTTGCTGGGGCCGATCTTTTCGATCGACATGCTCACCACGGCCCGGCGCGCACGGTATTACGTCTTGCGGGCGATCTATGCTGGGGCGCTGCTCTTGGTGCTGTTCAGCTTTTTCTACGAACGCTTTGACCGTCCCCACAACATCCACGAAATGGCGGCCACGGCCGAGGGTTTTTTTCAGACCTTTGCGGTCCTGCAGCTGATTGCCGTGGCCTGCCTGACGCCCGCCCTGGCTGCCGGCACCGTGGCCCTCGAGCGCGAGCGGCGGACGATCGAGTACCTGTTCGCGACCGACCTGAGCAATACCGAGATCGTGCTCGGAAGGCTCGTTTCGCGGATGCTGCTGGTGGGCAGCATGGTGCTCGTGGGCTTGCCGCTGTTTGCCCTGGCCAGGTTGTTCGGCGGGATCGCCGGCGAGCGGCTGCTGATCGTTTTTGGGCTGACCATGAGCACGGCGCTGTTCATCGTGGCCCTGTCGATGCTCGTGTCGGTCGGCACGCCGAAAGCCCGCGACGCCGTGTTGCGCTGCTACGCGATTCTGCTCGCGCTGTGGATCGTGCCGCCGCTTGCCCAATGGTTGCTCGAGTCCAGTTCGGCTCCCGACTTGCTGGTCGACGCCATGGCGGCGTTCGGGCCGCTCAACCCGTTTCAAACGCTGTTCCAGCTGCTCTCCAGCGGCGGGGTCAATTGGTCGGGCATTGCCGGCGTGGTTGCAGCGCAAACGGTTGTCGCGGTCCTCTGCACGGCGGCGGCCATTGGCCTGGTGCGGAGGATTCACCTCCGGGCCGCGGGTGCCGCTGCCCGCGCGCGGGACGCTGGTCGGGCTTGCGGGCGCTGCGCCGCCGCCGGGCCGTCAGCGACCGGGCCATGCTTTGGAAGGAGTTGATCGCACCGCAGTCCAAGGTGCGGCTCGGATTCTTCGGCTGCCTGAGTCTGGCGCTGTTGACGGTCATCGCGCTGGGCACCTGCGTTCACGCGCTGGTGTCCGTGAATCAAATGTACGGCTATATGGGGTCCGGCCGCTGGTATCTGATGCAGACGGCGCCCTTTTCGGACTTGATCGCATGTGTTGGCGGCCTGGCCATCTCGGCCCGGACGGCCAGTTCGATCACCACCGAACGCGAGCGGCAATGTTGGGACTCGTTGATCAGCACGCCGGTCGAGGCGCGCGATATCGTCTGGTCCAAGATCCTGGGCGGCCTCTACGCGGCGCGCTGGCTGGTGGCGCTATTGGCCGTCATGTGGGGGCTGGGCGTCCTGGTCGACGGCGCGCTCGTGGTTCCGCTGTTTTTCTCGCTGACCACGCTGCTGGTGGTGCTGTTTTTCGGCTGCGCGCTGGGCGTTTTTTATTCCGCCGGCGGCACGAGCTCGCTTCGGGCGATGGGCAACACCCTGGGCACGCTGTTCTTCGTGGGGGGCGGATACTTGTTCTGCTGCGTGCCCTTGATGTTTACCGGCGGGGGCCGGGACGGCGAAGTGATTCTGGCCCTTTGCATTCCGTTCCTGGTCGTGTTTCCGCTGATGGAGACGGCCATGACGAGCCGGTCGGTCAACGCTCCGGAACTGACCGCCTACGTGGTGGGCAACATTGCCTACCTGGTGGGGGCCCTGATCCTCGCGGCCGCCTCCATCGGTCGGATCCGGCCGAACGAGCCGCTTTCGCCCCGCCCGGAAGCCGCGCCGGGGACGGCTGGACCGCGCGGCGATCGCAGTCCGAGCGCCGCGTGAACGATGGCCCAGGCGAGAATGGCGCTAAGTTAGGAAATGGAGGAGGCGACTCCGATCGCCGATTCTTTGTGCCAGTCGCGGGGCAGTCGGCGATCGGAGTCGCCTCCTACAGAGCCGAATCGACTCTAGGTTAGTGCCATTCGGCCCAGGTGATTCTGCCGGCGGCAAAGCTTAGCGCCGCAGAGCGGGTGCCTCGGCCGCCGCCAGCCGCAGCCGCAACCGGCAAGCCTCTTCGGCCAGGTCGGCCGCCAGGCGATTCAGATCGGCGTCCAGGATGATCGCCGGCACCACTCGGCCGGGCGTTGGATTCAGGCGATCGCTCTTGGATCGCTGGGCCGCCTGGATCCGGCTCTCCGGAATTTGGCCCGCCGGGCAAGGGTCGGCGGCCGTGCGTCCGACCAGCTGGGCCAGCAGGTCCGCAAGCGACGCGTCCGAATCGCCGGGATCGCAGTCCGCGGCCAGCTCGTGGACGTCGATTGTTGAGCTGGCCGGCTCGATCTCGATCAGGCCGACGATTTGTCCCACCGACGAAAACATAACAGCGTCTCTTGCCCGCGTCGCGTCCCTGGCCTGGCGGCTGCTGCTCCCCACGTCTGGCAAGACCGATTAGCCGGCCTGTTCTCGCACGCGGGGGGCACGCTCTCCAAGAATATTTTCGGCCAGGGCCAGTCAACCGTTTGAATCCGACCAGCCGGCGAAATTCGATTTTCTTCCGCCACCGTGCCGGTGGGCCCGCGTAGCGAAGATATGTCGCGCCGCGGGGCCACGCTTTTCCGCCGCCCGGAGTTTGGCAAAATTGCCGCGCAGCAAATCAGCGGCAGCGCGCGGCATCGGCGCCGCCGCGTTGCGGCCGATGTCGCGCGGCAGGCCAGGCTCCGTTAGGGGCGCGCGGCGTGCGCCGCCGCGCGCCCTCGCCGCCGCACTGGGAGGCGGAGCGGCCGACGGCCAGCGCCGGTTCGGGCGCGTGTTCGCGGCTCATTTTGGCTCGGATTCGGCCCGTTGATTTTTCTTTCCTATCTGGTAGTGTACATGTGGACACATGAGGTGTTTATGCTCCCGGAAATCGCAGCGGAAGAGTTTGCCGCGGCACTCGATGCGGTCGCCGGCCGCATCGTGGCCGACGCCGACGCCGACACGGCGGCTGGCCCGATCGATTGTCTCGGGCTGGCTCGCCGCTTGGGACTGGAAGTGGCATATGACAGCCGCCAGTCGGGCAGGGGACGGTTTGTCAGTCTGGGCGCTGCGCCGCAGTCGGCCGAATCGATCTTGCTGCGGCCCGAGCCGCGTCCCGAGCGGCTGCAGTGGGCCGTGGCCCATGAATTGGGCGAGAAATTTGCCTGCGAGGTGTTTGCGGACCTCGGCGTCGACCCGCGCGAGGCTCCGCGGGGTGCCCGGGAGACGGTCGCCAACCAATTGGCGGGCCGCATCTTGCTGCCCGCCGAGCCGTTCGCGGCGGAGGCCCGGCGCTGCCAATGGGACTTGTTGATCCTAAAGCGCCGTTGGTCGACGGCCAGTCACGAGCTGATCGCCAGGCGCATGCTGGATTTTGAGCCTTGGATCGTGATCACGGTCTTCGACAACGGCCGGCAGACGTTCCGCGGGGCCAACCGCTACCGCCGCAAGCCGCCGCTGGAGCCGGCCGAAATCCGCTGCCGCGACCGGGTGGCCGAAAGCGGGTCGCCGCAAACCGTCGCCGCCCCGACCTTTCGGGTGCAGGGCTGGCCGATCAACGAGGCGGCCTGGAAGCGAGAGATCCTCCGAACCGAGCATGCTGCGCCCGACGAGGTGGCCGACTGACGGATCCGCCCGCCCGCCCGTTCTGCCCGACCGGCCATCTGGGACGGCTAGACGCGTCCGGCCGTTGCGGCGGCCAATTGCCAGCGGAAGTCTTCCAGCAGGAATGGTTTCGACAACACGGCCGCCACGCCGGCCCGGCGTGCGGAAGCGATCTCGTCCGCTCGCGGAAAGCCCAGCACGGCCACGATCGGGGCGGCGCCGAAGCTCGACCGCAGGTCGGCTATCGCCCGGGCGTCGGCAGCCACGGGTGCTGTGGTGTCCCAAACGACGGCATCAACGTCCTCGAGCCAGACTCCCCGGGTTTGGCGGACGCTGGCCACCCGGTAGCCGACGGCGCTCGCGGCGTCGGCCAGCGCAGCGGCCGCCTCGGCGGCCATCGCCACGACGGCCAGGTTGCCGGCCGGCCGTTGCTGGCCAAGGCTTTTTCCGCGGTTGTTGTTCTGGGCGGGATGTTCGGCCAATAGCCGCTGTTCCGAGCCGCTGGTGATCGGCTGAGCCCATGCCGCAGCTTGTCCTCGGACCAGAAGACGCAGCTCGCGCAGCGCCGGGCGGGAAACTGGTGCTCGTACAGGCGCAGGGCGGCGGGCCAAGGTCGGCCGCTGCGCACTTCGCCCTCGCACCAGCTGTCGAGCAAGCCGCAGAGGCGCGTGAGCGGCAATCGCCGCGCGACGCCGTCGATCTGGCTAGCCGGCGTCTGGCCGGGCCAGTCTTGATGAATCAGCATCACGGCCGGCTCCCGGCCGCTGGCGTCGATCCAGGCCATCGCTGCCGACAGTTCGTCGAAGCGGACGGACTCGACCCCAGGGGGTGGCGAGCCGGCCCAGGCATCCAAGCTCCGGGGGCTAACGCACACGACTAAGAGCGTTTGGTCCGCCGGCGCGGCGATCTCGGTGCAGGTCGGCATGGCATCTTCCCAGGCAATCGGTTCGGCCGCGTTTTTGGTAGCACAAGGGGCGGGCGCCGCAAGCCGGCCGGCAGCGTGGTTTGGGCCCGCTGGGCAGGCCTGCTGGCATCCGCAATGCATCGGGCGGCGCATCGGTCCCGGGGGCAAACCTGTCTTGACACTGGGGCCGAAATCGACACAATCCCGCCACGATTCCAGGACCGGCGGCCGCCCCCAGGGCCCGCGGCTCCGCACGCCGAGCAGGATGCCCGGCTGAGCGCTGACGCCGAAAAGCCGCCGCCGACTGGAGGATCGATTCTGGGCGACCGCGCTGGCAAGGAGGCCACGAGCGCCGTGTTTCAACCCGCGCAACCCGCCGGTGTCAGTCTTCGCGGACTGTTTCCTCAGGCCCAATTCTTGGGATCCGGAGATATTCGCGCCGGCGCCTGCACGGCCGATTCTCGGCAGTGCCGCCCCGGCGACCTGTTCGTGGCCCTGCGGGGCGCCAAGAATGACGGCCACCTGTTTGCCCGCGACGCCGTAAGCCGCGGCGCGATCGGCGTGCTGGCCGAGCAACCGCTCGAATTGGACGCAATTCCGCAGTGCATCGTCCCCGACTCGCACGCGGCCCTGGGCCGGCTTTGCCAGGCCTTGGCCGGAGACCCGAGCCGGCGGCTGCGCGTGATCGGCGTCACAGGAACCAACGGCAAGACGACCACCAGCAGCCTGATCGCCGCCGTGCTCTCGGCCGCCGGCTGCCGCGTGGGCACGCTGGGTACCTTGGGCTATTGCGATTCGGTCGAGATGGCTCCCTCGGTCCTGACCACGCCGTCTGCGCCTGAGCTGGCCAGTTGGCTGGCTCGGATGGATGCCAACGGCTGTTCGCACGCCGTAATGGAAGTTTCCAGCCATGCGCTCTCCCAGTCGCGCGTGGCCGGGGTCGAATTCGACGTGGCGTGCGTATCCAACGTGCGTTTGGACCACTTGGACTATCACCATACGTTGGCCGAGTATCGCCGGGCCAAGCAGCGGCTGTTCGAGCATCTTTCGGCCGACGGCCTGGTGGTGCTCAACGTCGACGATCCGGTGGCGGCCAGTTTCGTCAATGCTTTGCACGGGCCGGTGCTCACCGTGGGGCTGGCCCAGCCGGCGGAGCTCACGGCCACGGTCATCGAGCGATTTACCAACGAACAGACGTTTCTGCTCACGGCCGGCGACCGGAGCGTGCCGGTGCGCACGCAGATGATCGGCGACCATCATGTTTCGAATTGCCTGGTGGCCGCGGCCGTCGGGCTGGCATATGGCATCGATCTGGCGACCGTCGTGCGCGGGCTGGAATCCGTCACTGCGGTCTCCGGTCGGTTGGAGCGCATCGAGTGCGGGCAGCCGTTCGGAGTGTTCGTCGACTACGCCCACACGCCCGACGCGCTGGCCACGGTGCTCGATGCCTTGCGCGACGTCACGTCGGGGCGGTTGACTTGTGTATTCGGCGCCGGCGGCGACCGCGATCGGCAGAAGCGCCCGCTTATGGGCCGGGCTGTCGCCGAGCGGGCCGACCTGGCCATTTTGACCACCGACAATCCGCGCAGCGAAGACCCGCAGGCGATCTGCCGCGAAGTGCTGGCCGGCTTCGACAGCCCCGACGCGGTGGAAGTCGAGCTGGACCGGGCCCGGGCCATTCATCGCGCCTTGGCCTCGGCCGAGCCGGGAGACTGCGTGCTGATCGCCGGCAAAGGTCACGAGGACTATCAAATCACGGGCAACACCCGGCTGCGCTTCGACGACCGCGAGGTCGCCCGGCGCTGGCTCTACAACATCGAACCGGAGACGGCCGCCGCCTGGGATGCCGGGCTGCGCATGTCGCTGGAGAATTCCTGAGGCTGGTTGCGGCAGGAGTGCCCCGTCGCAGGCGAGCCGGAAAACAAAAATACACGTGACGCGTGCGTGTGGGAAAAAGGTAATTGCGATGTACGATCTGACGATTCGACAAATGCTGGGGATAATTGGCGGGCGCCTCCGCATGGCGACGCTTGAACCTGCGTCCGGCGAAGATACGCCCGTCGGCCGCGTCGTCATCGACAGCCGGCAGGTCGAGCCGGGCGACACCTTCTGGGGCCTGGCCGGCGCCCGGCAGGACGGCGCCAGCTTCGCCGACGCCGCGTACAACGCCCACGCCACGGGAGTCGTCGTCGGCAACCGCTACATTCAGCCGGCCCCCGGATGCTGGAGCCTCGAAGTCGAAGACTCGCTGGCCGCACTGACCCGGCTGGCGAGCTGGAATCGGGCTCGCTTTTCCGGCGCCATGGTCGCCGTGACCGGCAGTGTGGGCAAGACGACGGCCCGGCAAATGATTTACAGCGTGCTGCAAGTCTCGGGCAGCGGCGTGACCAGCCCGAAGAACTACAACAATCACATCGGCGTCCCGCTCAGCTTGCTGGGCCTGGGCGCCGGGCACGAGTTTGCCGTGCTCGAAATGGGGGCCAGCCGGCCGGGCGAGATCGCGGCGCTCAGCGGCTTGGTCGCTCCGCAAATCGGCGTCATCACGCGGCTGGGCGAAGCCCATCTCGAAGGCTTCGGCAGCCTCACCTCGATCGAAAATTCAAAGGCCGAGCTGCTCGAATCGCTCCCAGCCGACGGCTGGGCCGTGCTCTCGGGCGACGACCGCCGGCTGCGGCGGCTGGCCGGACGCACCCGGGCGAAGGTCCTTTGGGTGGGCCGGGCACTGGATTGCGACCTAGTGGCCACGCAGGTCAACAGCCAGCACGGCTGTCTGAGCTTTCAGGTGGACGAGCAATTGTTCGAAGTGCCGGTCTGGGGTCGACATCATCTGACCGGCGCTCTGGCCGCCGTGGCGGTGGGCCGGATCCTGGGAATGTCGATGGCCGACATCGCCGCGGGCCTGGCCGAATTCGAGCCGCCCCCCAGTCGCTGCGAAATCAGTCATTGGCACGGCGCGACGATCATCAACGACGCCTACAACGCCAGCCCCACCGCGATGCGGGCGGCGCTCGAACTGCTGCGCGATTTCGACGCGCCCGGTCGCCGGATCGTGGTTTGCGGCGACATGCGCGAACTGGGAGCCGAGTCGAGCGATTTTCACCGCCAGTTGGGCACCGAAGTCGTCACGCTCTGCGGGGCCGACCTGCTCATGGCTTGCGGCGAGCATGCCGCCGAAGTCGCGGCCGGCGCGTCTGAGGCCGGAATGCCGGCCGCGCAGATCGTGGCCTGCCGCTCGCCCGAAGAGACGCTGCCGCACCTGGAGTTTGCCCTGGCGCCGGGCGACGTCGTGCTGATCAAAGGTTCGCGCGCCTTGGCCATGGACCGCCTGGTTACGGCGCTGGAATCTCAACCGTCGCAACACGCCGCCTGAAAACCGAACAAACCGAATCACGTCCCAAGGAAACAGAGTCCGAGTTCCGTCGATGGTGTAGGGTTTGCGGGAACTCCACACTACCCACCCTCCTGGGTTGAGGCATTTACCTTGCCGGATCAAGCGGTTACTGGGTCGACCGCTCCGGCAAGTGCTTCGCGACGGAACTTATGACTGAACACCGGGGTGGCTTTTGTCGCCCCGGTGTTCAGGGAACACGGCCGGACAAGGACGCCATGCCTTGTCCGGCCTCGTCGTTGCTGGAGCAAGGAACAAGCGATGCTGGTTTGGCTCTCGGGCTGGTTGTCGGCGCGCGGCAGCGCTGCGCCGGCTGCGCTCGCGCTGAGCAAGATCACGGCCCGGGTGGCCATCGCCGCCGCCGTCAGCTTCGTCCTGGCCGTTTTGCTTGGCCGGCCGCTGATCGCCTGGCTCCGCGCACGGTTCCGCGAGCCAATCAAAAGTGCTTCGCCCCGAATCGAACAATTGCACGCCGGCAAGCAGTGGACGCCGACGATGGGCGGCCTGTTCATCGTGGCCGGCATCGCCCTGAGCACGCTCATGTGCGCCGACCTGGCCAGTCCGCTGGTTGCGATCGCGCTCGTGCTGATGCTGGCCCTGGCGGCCCTGGGGGCCGTTGACGACCTGGCCAAACTGCGGACCGCGGCCCGAGGACTTTCGGTCCGGGGCAAGCTCGCCGGTCAAATCCTGATCGCCACCGCCGCGGCCCTGGCCGTCTGGCAACTGCATCGACAAACGCCCGGCGCTCTCGACCTGCGCTTGCCGCTGGGCGGACCCACGATGGCCCTGGGGGCCTGGTTTGTCCCCTTGGCCGTGCTGGTGCTGGTGAGCGCCTCGAACGCCGTGAATCTGGCCGACGGACTGGATGGCCTGGCCGGCGGCTGCCTGCTGTGCGCGACCGGCGCCATGGCAGCGCTCACCTACGCGAGCGGGCACAGCCAATGGGCCCAGTATCTCGGCGTGCCCCACGTGCCGCAGGCCGGCGAACTGACGGTCCTGGCCGGCGGCATGCTCGGCGCCGTGCTCGGATTTCTCTGGTTCAATTGTTATCCAGCCGCGGTCTTCATGGGCAACACCGGCTCGCTGCCGCTGGGCGGCTTGCTGGGACTCTTGGCCATCGTTTGCCGGCAAGAACTGGCGTTCGTGATCGTGGCCGGCGTGTTCGTGGCCGAGGCCGCGAGCGTCGTGATTCAGGTTGCCTCGTTCAAGCTCCGCGGCCGCCGGGTGTTGTTGTGCGCGCCCTTGCATCACCATTTTCAGTTTCGCGGCTGGCCGGAAAACAAGATCGTCGTGCGGTTCTGGATTTCGGCCGCCCTGGCGGCGATCGCCGGACTGGCCGTGGTCAAACTCCAGGCCGGCGACAATCCTGTGCCCGAGCTGGATATGCCGCGCGTCGCCCGCCATGTCGGCGACGGGTCGAGCATGCCCTGACCGCTCCGTCGCTTTGATCGCCGGAAACGTCCCGGGCACACGGCCGATTTGCCGCCCGCCGCGGCGACGAACCAGAAGCCTGGCCGGCGTGTCCGAATTGCAGCCATCGTCCACCCAGAGTCCTGTTACATGCCACATACGCATCACATTATTCTCGCCGGCGGCGGCACGGCCGGGCACTTGTTTCCCGGCCTGGCCGTGGCCGAGGCCCTGGCAGCCAGTGGCCTCATGCTGCAGCTGACGGTGTTTGGCAGCGGCAAGCCGTTCGAGCGCGAGCACGTCGCCACAGCCGGACACGATTACGTTCCGCTCCGCTGCCGGCCGCTCCCCACCCATCCCGGCGAAGCCTGGCGGTTTCTCGCGGACAACCTGTCGGGCTATTACACCGCACGCCGGTTCCTGCGGCAGAACGACGTGTCGCTGATCGTCGGCCTGGGGGGCTACGCCAGCGCCGCCGCGACGCGTGCCGCCGCCAGCCGACGCATTCCCTACATCCTGCTCGAACAAAACGTCGTTCCCGGCAAGGCCACGCGCTGGCTGGCGTCGCGGGCGACGGCCATCTGTGCCGGGTTTGTCGAAGCGCGTGCGCACCTGCGGGTCGCGGCGCGCGTGCGCGTCACCGGCACCCCTGTCCGCAGCGAGTTTGCCCGCTTGGGCTGTCCGCTGGCGCCCGGAGCCGATCGGGGCCTCCCGCCGCGATTGATCGTGCTGGGCGGGAGTGGCGGCTCGCGCACCCTGAACGAAAACGTGCCCCGGGCGATCTACAAAGCCCGCGCGGCGCTGGCCGGCTGGGAGATCGTCCATCAGACCGGCGGCCACGACGCCCAAGCGACCGCGCTCATTTACGGCAAGCTGGGCCTATCGGCCCGCGTGGCGCCGTTCTTCGCCGATTTGCCGCAGCTGCTGGCCACGAGCGCCCTGGCCGTCAGCCGGGCCGGCGGGACCACGCTTGCCGAGCTGGCGGTCTGCGGCGTGCCGTCGATCCTGGTTCCGTATCCGCATGCCGCCGACAATCACCAGCGGCGCAACGCCGAATCGTTCGTCGCCGCCGGGGCCGCTCGAATGGTGGACGCTCGCGACGTCGAGGGTCGACTGGACAACGCCCTCGCGCGAGCTTGTGCAGCTGGCCGGCGCCGACGAGCTCCGTCGCCGGATGGCGCAGAGCGCGGTGCGCTGCGCCCGGCCCGACGCGGCCGAGCGCGTCGCCAATCTGATTCTGCAAACCATCGCCGGCCGGCGACAAGTGGCGGCGTAGCCCGCCTTCGGCGCTCGAGCAGGCCGCACAACGGAGCCGGACCGCGAAGCCCAGCCGCAATCGCACCCGGCGCCCGGCGCATAATCACTTGACCGGTCGCTTATTACCGGTGCGCCTCGTCCGCCTACTCGCGCCGAGGGGTACAGAAGGGGGACCGTAGTTTTTATGATTGACTCCTGTCCCCTTCATATACCCGTCAATCTTGAACAGCCGTGGACCCGCTGCCGTGCAGCGGCACGCCATCTTGCCTTTTCGATCGCGCCGATCGACCCGGGCAATGCTGCGCGCGGACTTGTGCCGCGGCGGCGTTTTTCGACTTTTCGCCTTCTGCCTTCCCCCCGCATGCTTCACAATTGACTTTGCGCCGTCGCGGCCGGTATCTTCCCGTTCCGCCAGATCCCGGCGATGGGGCCTGGGCAACAGGCCGCCGCTGGCGATTGCCTGGCGGCCCTTTGGGCGGATCAGCCGGGCAGAGCGCGCGGCGAAGGAGAAACGACTTGATCTCGGCAGCCCGCGAAGAAACGTTCGATCTGCAGCCGCGTCCCGCGGGGACGGCCGGAACGCGCGCGCACCTGATCGGCGCCGCCGGCTCGGGCATGCGCGCGCTCGCTGCCGTGCTGGCGCAGGCTAGCTGGCGGCTGTCGGGCTCGGATGCCGGCGCCGCCGCGCTGCCGCGCTGGCCGGGCCTGCAGTGTCTTGCCGGGCACGACGCAAATCGAATCGGGGCACACCTGGATCTGGCGATCTACAGCGACGCGGTGCCGGAGAATAATCCCGAGCGCGAGCGCGCCCGGCAATTGGGAATTCCCAGCTGGAGTTATCCGGCGGCCCTGGGCCAATTGATGGCCGGGCGGCGCGGACTGGCGGTGGCCGGCACGCACGGCAAATCGACCGCCGCGGCGATGGTTGCCCAGATCCTGGAATCGGCCGACCTGGACCCGACGTACGTCTTTGGCGCTCTGCGGCGCGACGGCCGCCCGGGCGGCCGGCTGGGGGCGGGGGCCTGGATGATCGCCGAGGCGTGTGAATACCGCGCCAACTTTTGCCACCTGCGGCCCGAGTTGGCGCTGCTGCTGGGAATCGAGCCCGACCATTTCGACTACTACCGCAGCTGGCCGCAGCTGGAGTCGGCCTTCCGGCAGTTCGCAGGCGGCATCTTGCCCGGCGGCCGGTTGATCTATCACCACGGCTGCGCGGCTTCGGCACGGATTGCCGCCGAGCGCGGCGGAAGCGGCGAGTCGTTCGGCTTCGAATCCGGAGCCGATTGGCAGGCCGAGCCGCAGGGCGTGGAATCGGGTTGTCACCGCTTCCGGGTGCGGCATGGCGGCCGGACGCTGGGCGACGTGCGGCTCTCGGTGCCGGCACGGCATAACGTGCTGAACGCGCTGGCGGCCGCAGCGGCGGCCAGCTCCATGGGGGCCGATTGGCGGGCGATTCGGCTGGGTTTGGAGTCGTTTCGCGGCTTGAGCCGGCGCTTGGAACTGGTGCACCAGTGCCGGCAGTGGACGATCATCGACGACTTTGCCCATTTGCCCAGCGAGATTTCCGCCGGGCTGGCGACCGTGCGCGAGTGGTATCCGGGCCGGCGCGTATGGTGCGTTTTTCAGCCGCATCAGGCCTCGCGCACGGCCCAGCTGCTGGACGAACTGTCCGCCAGTTTGCAAAATGCGGATAAAGTGCTGGTGGCCGACATTTTCCGCGCCCGCGAACGGGCCGAAAAACCCGGCGACGTGCGGGCGGCCGATCTGGCCGCGGCCGTGGCCCGCCGCGGTGCCGACGTCGTGCCCCTGGCGGGCGATGCGGAGATTCTGCCCCGGCTGCTCGAGGACTTGCAACCGCGCGACGTTGTCGTCACGATGGGGGCCGGAACCATTGGAAAGATTGCTCATGGACTCGCTCAGCGGATTCGAAAAGTTCATACGCCGTAATGAGCCGCTGGCGCCTCATACGTGGTTTCATTTGGGCGGCCCGGCCGAGTATTTCGCCGAGCCCAACAGCGTCGACGAGCTCTCGGCGCTGGTCCGCCGTTGCCGCGACGAGAACGTGCCGGTGCGCATGCTCGGCGGCGGCTCGAACATCCTCGTGCGCGAGGCGGCCGTGCCGGGCGTGGTCTTGCATTTGTCGGCGCCCGCCTTTACCGAGATCATCGTCGAGAAACAGCGCGTCGGCGCCGGCGGCGGCGCCAAGCTGGGGCACATCATTTCCACGGCCGTGCGCGAAGGTCTGGCCGGGCTCGAAACCCTGGTCGGCATTCCCGGCACGCTCGGCGGCGCCCTGCACAACAATGCCGGCGCCCGCGGCGGCGACGTGGGCCAGTGGACTTGCCAGGCCACGGTCATGACCCGGGCCGGCGAAATCATCCAGCGCTCGCGCGAAGAACTCGTGTTTGCCTACCGCGAGAGCTCGCTCGACGAGCTCGTGATCCTGAGCGCCCAGTTCCACTTGGAGCCGGACAATCCGGAGGAGCTGACCAAGCGCATGCAGAAGCAATGGATCGCCAAAAAGGCCGCCCAGCCGCTCAGCCATCAAAGCGCCGGCTGCATTTTCAAGAATCCGCGCGGCATGAGCGCCGGAATGCTCATCGACCAGGCCGGCCTCAAGGGCACCCGAGTCGGCCAGGCCGAAGTCAGCGACCGGCACGCCAATTTCATCATCGCCAACCCCTCGGCCACCAGCGACGACGTGCTCAAATTGATCGACGTCGTGCGGGAACGGGTTGCCGAGCGTCTGGGAATTGACCTGGAGCGCGAAATCGAAATCTGGTGAACTGGGGGCCGCGCCCGGGGCCCCGGCCGCCGGCGGCTCAAGCGGCTGGCAGGCTCGCGTCTGGCAATCGATCTGCTAGCGTGCCGCAGCTGACAGGTTTGCAGCTGGCCGGGCCGAGGTTTTCTGCCAGCACGAGCGATCGCCCCGCGCCGTCAAGGAGGATGGCATGATTCGCCTCAGTAGCACGCATCGCGCGCCCGGGCCGTTGCACGTCTGCCTGCTCGCCGGCGGAGAGTCCGCGGAACGGGCCGTCAGCCTGGCCAGCGGACGCTCGGCGGCCAGTTGGTTGGCTCAGGCCGGCCACCGCGTCGAATGCCTGGATCCGCGCGCTCCCGCGATGGCGGCGGCTCAGAGCCCGGTCGAGAACCGGCGGGGATTGTCCCAGTGTTGCGCAGTCCTCGGAGCAAAATGGGACTGTCCCCCTCTCGGAGACGGCTCTCGGACGGGCTCTAAGCCGGACAGCTGCCCCGACCACGAGCCGGCCGATGGCCTGTTCGAGCCGGTCCTCTGGGACCGGGTCGATTGGGGGCGGTTCGACGCCGTGTTTCTGGCGTTGCACGGGGGCGCCGGAGAAGACGGCCGCCTGCAGCGATTCTTCGAACAAGAGCAGGTTGCCTTCACCGGCCCGACCAGCGCCGCGGCGCATGCGGCCATGAGCAAACTGGCCAGCAAGTTTCGCTTCCGCGCTTGCGGCGTGCCCACGCCCGACTACCGAGCGTTTTCGCATGCCACGCCGGCCAGCGAAATTGCCCAAGCGGCCGACAGCCTGGGCTATCCGCTAGTGGTCAAGCCCGACGGGCAGGGCTCGAGCCTGGGCATCGAACTGGTCCGCGAGGCTGGCGGCCTGTCCGCCGCGATCGGGCAGGCGCTGCGCTACGACACGGCCGGTCTGCTGGAAGCTTACGTCGCGGGGCGCGAATTCACGGTGGCCCTGGTCGATCGGCAGCCGTTGCCGCTGATCGAGATTTGCAGTCGCGCGCCGATTTTCTCCTACGCCGAAAAATACGACGCCACCGCGCCGCACTATCGCTTCGCCAGCGGGCTCGAGCCCGGCGTCGAGCGCAGATCGTCAGCGCGGCCGCCAGCGCCGCCGATGCGCTGGCTGCCGACGGCCTGGTCCGCGTGGATTTGCGGCTCGATGCCGCGAATCGCCCCTGGGTGCTGGAACTCAACGCCACGCCCGGCCTGACCGAAACCAGCCTGGCTCCGGCCGCAGCGCGGCACGCGGGGCTCGAAATGCCCGACGTGTGCACGGCGCTGTTGGGCCGCGGGCTCCAGCGAAGGAACCGATCATGAGTCCCAAGAAAAACGAATCGACTGCGCTCGACGATGCGCCCGCGGCGGCGACCGGACTGGGCGGCCTGCTGCGGGCGAATGCCCGCTGGATCGTGGCCGTGGCCATCATCGGCGGCGGCTGCGCCTTTGGCTGGAAGATGCTATGGGAGCAGGTCCAGGCCCACGTGGTCGCGTCGCCCGACTATCGACTGGATCCGGCCACGATCGAGATCGTGCCCGCGCGGCCCGAGTGGATCCACGCCGACCTGAAGGCCGAAGTGATCCGCGATGCCAGCCTCGACAGCTCGCTGTCGACGTTGGATCCCGAGCTGACGATGCGTGTCGCCCAGGCCTTCCGGCTGCATCCCTGGGTGGCCAAGGTCGAGCGCGTGAGCAAGCAGTATCCGGCGGCGGTCAAGGTCGAGCTGGTTTATCGACGCCCGGCCGCCATGGTGGAAGTGCCCGGCCCCGCGCTCTTGCCCGTGGATGCCGAAGGCGTCGTGCTGCCGACCGACGATTTCTCTCCGCTCGATGCCCGGCATTATCCGCGCATTGCCGAGATCAAGACCTCGCCGCTGGGGCCGGTGGGCACGCGCTGGGGCGACACCCGGGTCTCGGGCGCGGCCAGTGTGGCCGCCGCCGTGGCCGAGCAATGGGAGCGGCTCGGACTGCATCACATCGTGCCGTCCGGCCGCCAGGCGGGTGCGCCGGGCGGACGCGAAACCGACGCCTACGAACTGTTCACCAATGCCGGCACGCGGATCGATTGGGGCCGGCCGCCGGGAGCCGAAATCTCTGGCGAAGCGATGGCCGCCGGCAAGATCGCGGCCCTGCTCGAATATGCCCAGGCTCACGGCGGCTCGCTCGACGATGCGGGCAAACCGCAGCGGCTCGACGTGCGCCCGGTCAGCGGAATACTCGTAGCCCCGCGCCCGGCCATTCAGTCGTTGCCTCGGCAGCCGGTCGAACTGCCGCAGGAACAGTAGCCCGCCGCCGCGACACGCCGCGCCACCGTGGCCGCGGGCGCCCCGTATTGGCGGCGCGCACTCAGGCCGCGCCGCCGGTCAGTTTGCCGGCTGCTGTTTCGGCCCGCAATTGATCGATCATCTCGCGCGTGGCCGCTTCGACGGCCCGCTGCCAGCGTGCCGCGCCGAATTGCTGATACTCCTTGCGCGCGTGGGCAAAAATGATCGCCCGCGAATTGTTGATGATCGCCCCCAGGCCCTGCTCGTCGAACGCCCCGCGCACGTCGCGCGCCGCCGCTCCCTGGCTGCCGTAGCCGGGCACCAGGAGCCAGGCGTGGGGCATCGCCCGGCGCATCTCGACAAGCTGGTCGGGATACGTGGCCCCCACCACGGCCCCGACCGCTCCGTAGCCGCACTGGCCGGCCGATTGCCGGGCCCAGCCCTCGACCGCGTCGGCCACGTGCCGGTAGAGCGGCGCTGCGTCGACGAGCAGATCCTGGAACATGCCGCCGCCGGGATTCGAAGTCTTCACCAGCACGAACGTGCCGCAAGCGCGGCGCCGGGCGACCTCGAAAAACGGCTCCAGGCTGTCGGCGCCCAAGTAGGGGCTCACCGTGAGAGCGTCGGCCGCCCAGGGGCTTTCGGCGGGCGTACCCAACCAGGCCGCTGCGTAGGCTTCGGCCGTGGAGCCGATGTCGTTGCGCTTGCCGTCCAGGATGACCAGAAGTCCCTGCGCGGGCGTAATCGACCACGTCTTTCAGCGCCGTCATGCCGGCCGGCCCGAGCGCTTCGAAAAATGCGGCCTGCGGTTTGACCGCCGGCACCAGCGGCGCGACCACGTCGATCACCCCGCGGCAAAACGCGCGGTACGCGGCGGCCTGTGCCGCCCAATCGGCGTCCGGCTCGGGCGCCAAGCCCGCCGGGAGTTGCTCGGTGCGCGGATCGAGTCCGACCAGCACCGGCGTGCCCCGGGCGCGGACTGCCTCGGCCAGCCGATCGGCAAACGGAACCTGGGGCAGGGGGCCTGACATAATCGAATCGCGGAGCGAATTCCTTGTGGGCAAATCCGGCTGCGCGCGGCAAATTCGCGGCTGCGCGGCGCGCTGCGGCGACGTGCCGCGCCGGGCCTCAATCTACCCGGCGCGGGCGGCTGGGAGTAGGCGTTGAAATGGCCCGTCCGATCTGCAATAGTACGGGTTCGCTTTACGGCAGCCGACCCGTCCTTGGCGGCCGCGCCGCCGTGGAGCGAATCGGGGCGTGGCGCAGCCTGGCTAGCGCGCTTGACTGGGGGTCAAGAGGTCGCAGGTTCAAATCCTGTCGCCCCGACATGATGGGACAAGAAGCCCTTTGGCCAACAGGTCAAAGGGCTTTCTTATTTCCGGCACGAGAGTTACGCCATCGAGACTCCAGTTCAAACAGACGATTTTCCGGCAACCGAAGCATTTGGGCATCGAGGCCGGGCAATTCCCGATCGTTTGTCGGAGCATGCCGCAGGATTGCCGTGCTTCGTATCGTGATTCTGGCGTAGGGCGCAGTGTCTCGGCAAACGTCTGAGGCCAGATCGTGGCTTGGGTCAAGCACATCGTCGTGGCGGGGTTGGCCGTGTTGGTCGCCGCCGGATGCTCGCAGCGGCCACTGCCCGAGCGCGCAATCCAGCTTCCCTTCGAACATCCGGCGGCGGACGAGGTCCACAAGATCTTTGTCACGCTCGATGTTGTTTCGGAAAAAAGCTACCGCGAGCTGCCGCGACGGGACCGCTACGTTTGGGATGTCGGCTGGTTTGAGACGGAGGTCATGAACGGCGGCGTCGATCAATATATGTACAACTCCGCTGGCGACCATGCTGCCGAGTGCCTGGAGGCGCTCGGGGCCATCGGTGCCCAGCAGTCGTACCGGCTGCTCAAACAAGCGTGCGAGCTGTTCCCAGGCGGAATGCCAGGCAGTGACCGCGAAACTCGCCAGCAGCAGCTCCATGAATTGACGGGCCCGAAGCACCTCGATGACCTGGTCGATGGAGAGCTGGAAGCGGAACTGTACCAGCACCTACTAGACTACTATCGTCAAGCCGATCCGGACGAGCGGTAGTCGGCGCGACTGAATCGCGAGATGGATTCGAGGCACCGCGTTGGTTGGCTCTGCCGCTTGTTTTCTTGCGTTCACGCAGACCGGGGGAAGACGAGGCCCCTCTTCCCCCTGGACCCCCATCTACCCTCTTCTCTGTTGACCGCACTCCCGAGCGAATTCATCAGTCGCCATACCAAGCGGCGGCCGACGTGGTAGGACCGGCCGGCAACACAGTTTTAAGGCACTCCCCAGCCACCCCCTTTTGTTGACGTGTGGTCCGCGTTCGCATATTTTCCCAAGATTACAATGTAGAATCACGAGTTCGTGGGCGGAGTAGTGCAATACTTCCGGCAATCGTACGACTAGGGGGCAGTTTCTATGCGTTGGACCTTTTCGGCGGTCGGATGTGTCGCTTTGGTCTCGGCCAGTTGCATGCGGGCACCTACCGAATCTCCCGCCGTTCCGGCGACCCCACAAGCGGATTCTCCAGCAGACGCTCAAGCGGATCAGATCGCGCCCGACGCGGCCAGCGGGCCACCGGAGGCCGACAGGCCGCATCTCGATGGCTCTTGGGGCATCGTATCCGCAGAGCGTGCAGGTAGCCCGCTACTTTTCGACCGAGCAAGTGTCATTCAAACTTTTGCGGGGGACCAAGTGTCATTTGGCAAGCCCGGCGCGGTAAGTACGTCCAAGGTTGCACTCAATTTGCAAACTGAGCCGCATCAGCTCGACACAATCTCGGGACCGAGGGTCGCCCAAGGCATATTCCGCATTGACGGCGATGTACTCACGATTTGCTCGTCCGAGTTGCCAAGTCCGCGGCCGGACACTTTCACCACTTCCGCCCAGGATGGCCGATTTCTGATGGTGTTTCGTCGAATGCAACCGGCCAATGTTGGGCAAAAGGTGAGCGCGCCCGAAGCCGACATCTTTGCCAAGAAATTCCAAAACGCTGCCACCGACGGCGATGCCAAGGGGCTCGGTACAGTCGTCGATGTGGAGGGAATCATCAACCGAGTCGCGACTGAACTTGGAGTGCCAGAGACGCAGCGGTTGAGTTTTTGGTCCGGCGTGATGCAGAATTCAAAGGTGATTTCCGATGGGCCAGGTAATCTCGGCAAGGCTATGGCCCAGTTGGTTGAGAACGGAGGCAGTTATCACGTGCTTGGGGTGCGAGTTCACGACGACAAATATCGGGTTGTTTACCGTACATTGACTGCGGCAGGGGTGTTGAATTATCACGAGATCGAGCTGGGTAGGGATCCCTTTGGCGATGTGGTCGCCGATGATCATTTCTCCTTCAACAGCGGCGAAGCACTCTCCCTAACTCTCCGTTGTCTCGTTTTGCCCAGCCTCATTCGCTCGTCGCCAATGGGCCTCGATGGGCTGAAGTCTTCAGACCGAGAATCCGTGCTAAATGCTGACAAAATCCGGCAGTATGCAACGCTCGTTGCCGCGCGGAAATTCGACGACGCGGACTTGATCTATCAAGCCCTCCCCGTATCGGTTCGCTCGCACGGCGCGGTGCTGGTTATGCGATTGCGCACCGCAAGCGAGCGTGACCGAAGAATGGCCCTCAGCGAATGCCAGCAGACTCATCCTCGGGACAGCGACTTCGACCTGCTAGCGCTCCAGGACGCCATTGACCGTTCCGACAAGAACTCGGCTTTCGAGGCCGTCGACCGGCTGGAGCAGCGACTTGGAAACGATCCCTGTTTGGACCTAGTCCGCTCAATGATTTGTAAGAATGCTGGCGATCTCGATGGCTCTGAGCGGTTTGCCGGACGTGCGATTGATAGCGAGCCAGGACTAAAGCGGTATCCGCAAATAACCGTGGGCCGCTAGGGCTCGTCCGATGACATCGCGCCATCTATCCGAAAACTGTTTGACCGAACGCAAGCTAGATTTCGGTTTAAAACCTGCCCTATTATGCTTTCGCAGCCCAGGCTACCGGCGAAGAACAGATCTAACGGTGTCTCGTCGCCCCGACTACGTCACCAAATGACACGCGGTGACAAACGACGCCAAAACCTTTGCTCACGCAAGGGTTTTGTCGTTTATCGACTGTGGCCTCAGCGTCGGCTGCTGCCAGTGATTGCCCCTGGGCGCCGCCCGAAATGCAGCGCAATTGTACCGCGTCGCTCACGCCACCGGCCAGTTCCGAAGCCCCTTCGTGCTTTCGCCGTGGGGAGCCGGTGGGAGCAAGACCGGATTCGACGGCTCCGTCCCTTGTTTTCCTGAGTTCACGCGGACCGGGGGAAGACGAGGCCCCGCTTCCCCCTCGACGCCCTTCTACCTTCTGCTCTGTTCCGACGGATCGACACTCGCCAATGGCTGCTCCGAAGCTCGCACGCACTCGTTCGCCGCGACCGCGACGCCTCGCGCCGCTCTGCCTGGCTCGCCGGCGGAGTTTTTCCTTCCAGTTGAATCCCGTGGCCGTCGTTCGACTCGTACCCGTCGGGACAAGGCTCCGGCGACCGTCTGGCGGAGAAGTCCACACAGGCAAGCTGGATTGGCCGAGTTGCGGGCAATTATTGAGAATCTAACAGCAGCCCCCCTGAATTGGGAATTGCACGGTGGTAGGATAGGCCGACCGATGCCTGGATGCCGCCTTGACCAAGACACGTCCAACCCAAATGAGTGCAATTCCCATGACGACTTCCACACGATCGACCAGGCTCACGTTGGCCGAACGCCAGTTGTTCATCCTCGCGATCGTGGCGGGCATGTTGACCGCGATCCAAAAACCCGGCATTGCCGCAGAGGGGCCGGCCAAGAATCCGCCCGCGGCCGCCAAACCCAAAGTCGAAGCCAAACCCAAAGTCGAAGCCAAACCCAAATCCGATGCCGCTGATGCGGCCATCCGCGCCTCAGCTGACGAATTTGCAAAGGCCTTCAACCTCGGAGACGCCAAAGCGCTCGGTGCAATGTGGGCAGACGAGGCCGAATACACGGACGAGGCGGGCAGGACGCTGCAGGGGCGCGAGGCAATCGCGAACGAGTACGACTCGCTGTTCAAGGAGCGACCCGGCGCGACGATCGAGTTGACGATCGAGTCGGTGCGCTTTCCCGCTCCGGACGTCGCGATCGAAAAAGGAATTGCCAAAGTCAAATTGCCTTCGACGCCCGGCGAATCGGCTTCGCGCTACTCCGTTGTGCATGTGAAGCGCGACGGGCACTGGATGATGAGCATCGGCCGAGACGACCCGTATTCGCCGACGTCGAACGAAGACTACTTGAAAGATCTGGGCTGGCTGATCGGAGAGTGGGCTCCGGACGCCCAGGACAGTGGGCCGCGAATCAAGTGCGAGTGGATGGCGCAGAAGAACTTCATTCGCGTCACCTATACGAACACGAGCGAAGACAAGACGGCGCTGACCAGCGTCCAGGTGATCGGCTGGAACCCCAAGCTCCATGCCATCGTTTCGTGGCATTTCGACGCCAGCGGTGGGTTCGGCGACGACGTGTGGAATCTGGACGGCTCGAAATGGGTGATCGAAGCTTCCGGCATGGCTCGCGACGGCAGCGAGAGTTCGGCGGTCAACGTGCTGACGCCGATCGACGCCAACAGCTTCGGCTGGCAGTCGCTGCGCCGCACGCTCAACGGCGCACAACTGCCGGATACGGCTGCCGTGAAAATGGTCCGAGCGGCCGCCGCCAAGCCACGATTACCCAGCAAGCCCTAATTCACCCTGCGACAGGTATTTTCGAAAGGTAGACGCATGAATAAAGCAGTCCTGGTCTTCGTCATTTTCTGGATCGCTGCGGTTGCCTGCCCTCAGACCGGTTTGGCACGTGGCTTTGGCGGGGCACGCGGCGGCGGTGGCTACAGCGGCAGCCGCGAAGGCGGCTATAGCGGCAACCACTACTCGGGCAGCCACGAAGGCAGTTATTCACGGGACGGCGGCTATAGCGGCAGCCGCGAAGGCAGCTATAGCGGCAACCACTATTCGGGCAGCCACGAAGGCAGTTACTCACGGGACAGCGGCTACAGTGGCAGCCGCGAAGGCAGCTATAGCGGCAACCACTATTCGGGCAGCCACGAAGGTGGTTACTCACGGGGCAGCGGCTACAGCGGCAGCCGCGAGGGCAGCTACAGCGGCGCCAATTACAGCGGCAGCCACGAGGGCAGCTACAACAACGGCAGTTTCTCCGGTTCGCGCCAAGGCACTTACAGCGGCGCAAACTACAACGGAAGCCACCAATCGACCTATGGCGGAACGGTTGAGGGACACGCCTCCTATGGGACAACCGGATACCGCGGCGGCGCGAATTATGCCGCAGTTGGGTACCGGGGCGTCGATGGTGCCGGCGCGAATGCCGCGATTCCGACCGACGGCGGATTTGCCGCCGCCGGAGCCGCGGCCGGTACGAGGAACATGGCAGGCTACAACTCCGCGCACATGACCCAGCCCGTCAACAGCGCTTATGCCGCCGCCCGGGGCGCGGCCGTGACGAATTCCTTCAATCACCCGGGTATGTTCGGCGAGGGTTGGTACGGCGCCCACCCGGGCGCCTGGCAGGCGACTGGTTGGGCGGCCGATCGTCCGTGGGCGGCCGCCGCGTGGCCTACCATCGGAGTCGCCGTCGGCATGGGTGTCGGCGTGGCGCCCATCTCGTACAACTACGGTTCGAACATCAGCTACCAGGGCAACCAGGTCTATTCCGACGGCCAGCCGGTCGCGACGGCGGACGAGTATTATCAGCAAGCCGCCGACCTGGCGCAGGCGGTTCCAGCGCCCTCCGACGATAACGCCGAATGGATGCCCCTGGGCACGTTTGGCCTGGTGAGACATGAGGAGTCCGACCCATCCTACGTCATCCAATTGGCGGTCGACAAGACGGGAGCCGTTGCCGGCAACTACTGCGACATGCTGACCGATCATAATCTGCCGGTGCACGGCTCGGTCGACCGTCAGACGCAGAAATTGGCCTGGACCGTGGGAGACAATACGAAGGTCGTGGGCGAAGTCGGCCTTTACAATCTAACGCAGAGCGAGGCCCCGGCGTTGATCCATATCGGCAAGGACAAGACCCAGCAGTGGCTGCTGGTGCGGCTGAAGCAACCAGGCGCCGCCGAGCCACAATAGTCCGTCGCGGCTGGTAACAATGATGCGTTGATGCGAACCACGGTCAGTGGCGGGGCGCGGGTTTCATTGCGTTTGAGGGAAAGCACGATGAAACGTTTGGGCATCTCGGGATTGACGGTCCTCGCCATCGGGGCGATCCTCGGCTACGTCGTGGCCACAGGTGCGATCTCGTCGCGGTTGCGGGCGGCCGAGGGCAAATCGGCACCCCCGGCAAAAATCGAGACCACCGGCACGCCCGGCTCACCTACCGCCACCACCACAATCAGCGGAAAGCAGTTTCCCTCACCCGATCCGCAATTCGGCGGGGTGATCAAGGAAAGGGCCTCGCAGTCGAAGGCTTGGTGGCCGCCGCGAGTCGTGCCACCGAAGGGCGCGCCGAACGTCCTGCTTATCATGACGGACGATGTCGGCTTCAGCGCACCAGGGACATTCGGTGGCGTCGTCCCGACCCCGGCCTTGGATCGCATCGCGAAGAACGGCCTGCGTTACACCAACTTCCACTTCGCTCTGCTCGCCCTCGCGCTCAACTCAGGGGCAGGCGCCGGGCACGTGGAACCTCACCACGGCGATGGCCGACGAGGCAATCCAGTACATGAAGGAACTCAAGGAAATCGCGCCCGAGAAGTCATGGCTTGTCTATTACGTGCCAGGCGGCACGCATGCGCCGCATCACCCGACGAAGGAGTGGGTCGATAAGGTCCCCGGCTCATGCCCGGTCATCTCTGACTTGAGCGTTCGGAACAGCCCCAGAAAAATCTCCTCCTGACCCTCATTCACCACCACGTGATTCACTCCGCCGATCATGAATGCCTCCATTTGGTTAGGGTCCCGCGCTGGCGGTTGCGGAGCTCAGGTCCCGCCGTCGCGTTCGCTTCCATAAAGTCGTCGCCGCCGGCCTCATTCGCACGCAGGGTTTTGTTTGCGGAGGATGACGTGCGTCACCGTTTCCGAGAATTTGTGCTCTCTCACTTCGTAACCCAGCGCTGGAAGGTCGATGCCCGCGAAGAGTGATTCCCCGTCACCCAACAGGATCGGGACCACGACGACGTGCAGTTCGTCGATGAGGCGGGCGCGTAGAAACTGGTGGATCGTGATAACGCCTCCGCCAACGATAACGTCCCGGCCGTTGGCGGCTTCGCTCGCGCGTTTGAACGCGGCCTCAATGCCCTCGGTGACGAAATGGAAGACCGTGCCGCCGTCCATGGACAGCGACGGCCGGGCATGATGGGTCAGTACGAACACCGGCGCATGAAAGGGTGGATTCCCGCCCCACCAACCTTTCCACGATTCATCTTTCCAATCGCCGCGCAGCGGCCCGAACATGTTTCGCCCGATGATCCAGGCGCCGACGTTTTCAGTGCAACGCGCGGCGATGTCGTCGTCGAGCCTTGTCGTCCCTCCGTCCTGGCCGTGCATTTGTCGAAAAGTCCGGGTCGCGAAGAACCATTGGTGTAAGGCCATTCCGCCCTTCCCGAGAGGGTTGTCAGGGTCCTGGGCTGGCCCGGCTGCGTAGCCGTCCAGCGAGATGGCAAAGTTGTGGACGCGTAGTTTTGGCATTTGTGCCCTCCCTCATCGCTCGCCTTACGCCTTCTCACCGCAGCCACTCAAGTAAGCCGCTCAAGCACTTCCTCTCGGCCGCCCTCCGCTCCCCGCCCGCCGGTTTGCCCCAGTGCTGGGAAGGATCGAAGCCGACAGGGGCGATGATGGCGCGCGTTCCGCCGCCGGCGGTGTGCTCCATCCTCAACTCACCGCTTGCTTCACGAGCGCGACGATCCTGGCCGTTTCGGTGGCCGTCAACTCGGTCAGCGCGAAGGCGGTCGGCCACATGCCGCCCTCGTCGAGGTTCGCCGCGTGCATGAAGCCGAATGTCGCGTACCTGGTTTTGAACTTCTGCGCGCTTTGAAAGAAGCAGACGACCTTGCCGTCCTTGGCATACGCGGGCATGCCGTACCAGAGCCTCGGCACAAGGGAAGGCGCGGTGGCTTGGATGATCGCATGCAGCCGCTCGCCCAAGGCACGATCTGAGGCCGGCATCTTGGCAATGCTGGCGAGCACGGCGCTCTCCCCGTCCGCCTTATCCGCCCGCTCCCGCGGGCGTGCGGCTGCCTTCTTTGCAGGTTTGCTGGTGGTGCTCTTCGCGGTGCTCTTGGTGGATCGGGTGCTTTTGGCCATTCTCGGTTCCCCTTCGTTCGATGCATTCGAGCACCGGAGGTGCTTGCTGTTCCCTGTGGAATTGTCGGCGTGCCTCAACCCGGTCGGGTCAAGGAGCCTCGTATTCCACCTTCTCGCCGTCGGAAACCCCGCGGACTCCCTCGAGCACGATCTTGTCGTCCGGGCTCACTCCCTGCTTGATGACGAAAACGTCTTCCAATTCGCTCTGGATGACGATCTCGCGCTGGTGTACGACGTCGTCCTTGTCGACGACGTAAACGTACCGCTTGTCGAGAAGCTCAAACGTCGCCCGTTGCGGGATGACTAGCGCGTCCGTCAGCACCCGGTGGATCAACACGCTGCCGGCCTGACCGTGACGCAGCAGGCCGTCCGGGTTCGGGAAATCTGCGCGAAAGGCGATGTTTCCGGTCTCTTTGTTGAAGTCGGCGTCGATCGCGTCGATCTTGCCGACCTGCGGAAATGTGAGGCCGCTGGCCAGCACGAGTTCGACTTGCAGATCTTCCTGGTTCTGTTTCAGATCGGCCATGTATTCGAGGTAGCGGACTTCGGGGACGTTGAAATAGGCCCCCATGACGCTGTTATCGGACAAGGTCGTGAGGGTGTCGCCCTGTTGAACCAGACTGCCTTGCGGGTGCTGCAGGCGGTCGACGAGGCCGTCAAAAGGTGCTTTGACGTTGGCAAAGCTCAAACCGGCCGCCGCCAGCTCCGCGAGCTTTGCCCCAGCCAACTCGTTATTCGCGCTTTTCTGGTACAGAATCGGGACGATCGTGAACAGCAGGTCCCCCTGCTTCACCGCCTGGCCCTCTTGGACAGCGACCTCCTCGACGTATCCCGTTTCCGGCGCCCGAATCTGGCAGTGACGCTGCGAGCGGAGCTGGCAAACATATTGCTCGGTGAGCGCGACCGCCTTGGGCTGAGGGCTGACGGCTACGATCTTAGGGACCTTGTGGCGCTGCTGCTCCCGGCGCGCGTTGCAAGCCGGCAAGAAGGGGATCAACGCCAGGAGGACGGCCAGGATCGGTTGGGCTTTCATCGCACTCTTCGCTTGTTGGTTGCCTCTCAGGTCGGGCACCGGAGCAGAGAAAGCCCATCGGAGGACCGCCTCCCGGAAGAGGGCAGGCCCGCGATGCTCCGAGGTCTGCGCAATACCGGGACCGCCTCCGCCGGCTTTCGGATCGGCTTCGAATGGGGATGTAGCCGATTGGCTGTGAGCCAGCATTGTCGCCCGCGCAGGCGAGTTTCAATCTGGGCCAGCCGCTTTTCTAGTTGCCTTTGGACGGGCGATCAGCCGGACGTCGCCGCGCGAATCCACTCATCTGGGGGACGGCGTGGTTCGAAGCCCAGCGTTCACGCCCGCCAGGCAGCGGCAAGCGGACATGCCATGCGGCCCATAACTGGCAGCCGTGTGGGGAATGTACCGCCGCCGTTCCGCCTGGGTGAGAGCGTGTGGCGCGCCGCTGCATCGAGCGGGGCTTGCGCAACAACGCGCAGACCCTGCCCTGGGCCGCCCGGTCGCCCTGAAATCCCCCACGCGAATCCGACCCGGCTCGAATTCCGGCCCTCGAGCCGGGCCCGGCCTTGGGGCGCAGATCAGGGCTGCGCCGGGGGAATATCGTCTACCGGCGGCAACACCTGCGGCTGTAGCGCGGGGATGTCTTCGGGGGGCGGCCCGGCCGGCGGTTGGTCGACGGGCACTTGATCGGCCGGGACTTGTTCCGGCGGAGGCTCGGGCCCGACTGGCGGCAGCGGAATCGGGAACGGCCCGCCCACGTTGCGCCAACCGCCGCCCAGGGCTTGATAGGCGTTGACGATGGCGGACAGTTGCTCCTTTTTGGTCTCGATCGCGACCATTCTCGCCTCGTTGAAGTCGCGCTGGGCGAAAAGCACGTCGATGTATTCGACGCGGGCATTCTGGAAAAGTCTGCTGGCTACGGCAACCGCACTCTCGAGCGACTGCAGCTGCTGCTTCTTGATCTCGATGCTCCCGCTGTAATTCTGGACCTTGGACACGCGGTTCACAACCTCGGTGAAGGCGTTCAGGATCGTGCGCTGGTAATCGTACAGGGCTTGCAATTGCTTGGCGTTCGCGCTGAGATAGTCGGCCCTGATCGCGGCCTTGTTGATCAACGGTGCCACCAGGTCGCCGGCGGCGTTGTAAATCAAGGATTCCGGCGTCACGAACAGATACTTCGTGTTGTAGGCGTCGTAGCCCACGCCGCCGGTGATGAAAAGCTTGGGATAAAAATTGGCCCGGGCGACCCTGACGTCGAGTCCGGCAGCCGCCAGCACGCGCTCGGCCTGGCGGATGTCGGGTCGGTTCTGCAGGAGCTGCGCGGGCACGCCCACGCTCAGGGCGTGCAATTGCAGGTCGATGAATCCCTCGATGGAACCCGTGGCCGAGCGTTCGACAGGTTGCGGGAAGCGACCGCAGAGGAAGTTGATGCGGTTCTCGGCCTCGATGATGTTCTGCTTGATAATCAGCTTTTGGCTTTGATTCTTTTGCACCTCGGCCTGGAAACGCTGGACACCCAGCTCGTTGCCTCGGGCTGCGACCTTCCGAGCCTTGGCGATCACGAGGCTTTGCTCCTGCAGTGCGATCGTGATGTCCAGCGTCGCAAGCTGCTTGTCGAGCGCCATCAGGGTGTAATAATTGTCGGCAATCTCGGCGACCAGGCGGGTCAGCACGTAGTTCCAACCATCACGGGTGCCGAGGTAGCGGAGCCCTGCCGAATCCCTGGCATTGCGCAGCTGCCGCCAGATGTCCACTTGCCAGGAGATATTGCCGGCAACCAGGAAGTCCGGGTACGGGGTGGGAAAGTTAGTGCCCCGGGGTGTCAAGTTTTGCAGATTGTCGGCGCCTTCGATCGTGTTGTAACTGTATTTGTTGACCGACGCGCCGGCTCCGAAAGTCATGAGGGGCAGGAACGCACCGCGCCGCTTCATGACCTCGTTGTTGGCGATCGCGATGTCCTCGGCCAGGATCCGCAGTTGCTGGTTGTTCACCAGTGCCTGGTCGATCAAGCCCGAGAGCATCGGGTTATTGAAAAACTCCCCGGTCCCGATATCCGCTGAGTTCTCGAAGCTGGACAGGCCGTTGAAGCTGTTCGGCAGGCCGTAGTCCGGCGGCATGCATGGCCCCGGCTTCGGTTGACAGAGCTTAGGGATTCCGCAGCCCGGCAGAATCAGCAGGAGGCTGCAGGCGATCGCTAACGCGAGAGCGTTGTACTTGGGCTCGGTGTTCGAAGAACTCACTGAGGGCTTCATCAGTCTCGTCCTTGATGCGCTTGCGCTTGTCGGCAAACCGCACAGGTTGCGCGACACGAGCCCGCCCGGGAACAGACGGCGACCCTGTCCGAATGCCCAACCCATTGGGCATTCCGTCAGAACCGTGCCGTCGCATGAGACCGTCTATCCCGTCAGGGGCGCGTCGCACACGAGCGTCCTGCTCGTGCAACACTGGGCTGACCTGGAATCTCATCGTCGGACCGGCGCGGAAGGCGCGACGAAATGCGAAGACGCGTTACAAGCTAACATTGCAACGCAGGCATTGCCCTGGCTAGCAGGCCTGATTCAGGCAGATGGGAACTTAAGACGGGTCGCCGGGCGGCCGCTATCAGCTGTCAGCCCGTGTGCTTTCCACACCCGCTGCACCATCGCGGGCGATGTCCCCAATGCGGCTGCTAGCGAACGTGTGCTCCAGCGGGAGCGGCGGGGGGGTGACTCATGCAGAGTCTTGTGGATGATCCGCTGGACCAGGAGCTCCGAACTGGGCGTCCGTTTGCCGCCGCGCGGGGCATCCTTCTCGATCCCGACAACACCGCGCTGCGCAAACCGGCGTCTCCACAGGGATACGGTCTTGGTGGCGCAGCGAAGCTCTCCGGCGATCTGGTCGTTGCGCAATCCCGACGCGGCCAAGAGTGCGATCTTCGAGCGGAGCACCAAGCGAGCCGGCGTCGAACGCCCGCGTGCCCAGCGCTCCAGGACCGCGCGGTCGCTATCTGACAGCTTGATAGCGGGTGCGGCCCTCATCGCCAACGCGCTTTGCGAGGGTGGGAATCCGGAGTCGTTTTCGAGTAGCTGTTCATGAATCAGGCGGCGCGGAGCGTGGCCGGTCGGCCGGTAAGATGGCTACTTGGCGACGGCAAATCGTCGCGTCGGTTTATTGCTCTGCGGCGCGTGGTAGCGACTACGGTTAGTTTGACGGAACGGGCCCTGCTAGCACCCGAGAGCGCCCCGGCGGGGTGGGGAACTCGTGGCCCGCCGGCTGCGACGAGGAGCGGCCGACGTGCTCGAGCGCGATCGTCTCGCAGGAATGCGGCGTTGTTGGCACCGGGGTCTCGGCTCGGCCGTCGGGCTGCTTCAAACGTCCGCGTTCTCGGGGCTTCCGAGGGTCGGCCCTCGCGCCTGGGCTGACTGCGAGTCCATCCGGCCCTGCTTAGGCGTGGCGTTCGACGATTTCGTTGTGCTCAGCGACCTCACTCAGAGGTTCGTCCGTCTCATCCGGAAGGAGCTTGCCGTCGCCGGCCAACCTGGCAAACAAGTAGTACAGGCCGGGAATGACCAATACTCCAAGCACGGTGCCCAGAAGCATCCCGCCGACCGCGGTGCCACCGATCGTGCGGTTTGCGATCGCTCCAGGGCCGGAGGCACGGAGCAGCGGAATCAGACCGGCGATGAAGGCGAAGGAGGTCATCAGAATCGGCCGGAAGCGCAGTTTTCCGCCTTCGATGGCTGCCTCTTTGTGCGGCACGCCCTCGTGATGCCGTTGCACGGCGAATTCGACGATCAAAATCGCGTTCTTGCCCAACAGACCGACCAACATGACCAGACCAATCTGGCAGTAGACGTCGTTGGCCAGGCCCATGGCCTGCAGGAGAAAGAAGGAGCCGAAGAGCCCGACCGGCAGTGACAGGATCACTGACAGCGGCAGGATGAAGCTTTCGTACTGACCGACCAGCACCAGATACACGAAGATGACGACGATCAAGAAGATGTAAACCGCCGCGTTCCCTTTGTTCGCCTCGTCATAAGCGAGAGCTTCCCAGCCGATGCCGTAGCCGCGCGGCAACGTCTCGGCGGCGACCTCCTTGATCGCCTGGATGGCTTGACCGCTGCTGTAGCCGGCAGCCGGCGAAAGCTGAATGGGGGCCGAGGGATACAGGTTGTAGCGGTTGATTTCGTTCAGGCCCTGCATCTTCTTGAGCGTCATGAACGAGGAGTAGGGGACATAGTCTCCCTTGTCGTTCTTGACGAAAATGTTTTCGAAATCCTCGGGGTATCGCCGGAACTGGGGCAAGGCCTGGACGAAGACCTTGTAGAACTGGTTGAAGCGGATGAAGCCTTGCTCCCAAGTGCTGCCGACGACGATGGAGAGGTTGTCCATCGCATCTTTGATCGACACGCCCTTCTGCATGGCCACGTCGTTGTTGATGACCAGCTCATACTGCGGGTAGTTGCTGGCGAAGAAGGTGAATATGCTCCTCACTTCCTTGCGTTTTGCCAGGGCCGCCAGGAACTTTTCGGTCTCTTCTCCCAGCCGCACGTAGTTCATCGTATTCGTCTTGTCCAGCACGCGGCAGGAGACGCCACCGGCCGCACCGAAACCAGGAACCGCGGGGGGCTCGAAGAACTCGAGCTTCACATTGGTCATCTTGCTACATTCGCGCTCGAGCTCCTGGATGATCTGCTTCGAGGTCATCTTGCGCTCGGACCAGGGCTTCAAGTTGATGAGACAGGTCCCGGCATTGGAACCGCGCCCCTCGGTCAGCACTTCGTAACCCGCGAGCGCAGAGACCGAGTTGACCCCATCGATGGTTTTGGCGATTTCCTGCAACTCCGTGCTCTTGGAGTTGGTGTATTCCAGCGTCGAACCCGGCGGCGTCTGGAGAATTCCATAGATCATCCCCTGGTCCTCGAGCGGGATGAACCCAGAGGGAAGCTGCGTGGTCAATAGGACAATGCCCACGGCAAAGCCGCCGACGACGAGCATGGTCAGCATCCGGCGCGTGACGACCGGACCGAGGAACGAGGCGTAGCCGCTGGTGACCCTTTCGACGGCCCGGTCAAACGGTTTGCGCACGAGGGGCAAAATATTCAGCAGCAGGCCCGGCAGCCCCCACAGATGGTAGATGAGCAAATTGAGCCCTACGGCCAGCGCCCCGCCCAGGCCAAACGTCAGGATCTTGCTCAGCCACCCGCGCTGTTGCGCTTGGCTGCCGTGTCCGTGCGGCTTGAGAATCATCGCACAGAGCACGGGCGTGACGGTGAGGGCCACGACGCCGGAGAGCACGATGGACGTGGCCATCGTGATGCCGAACTGGCGGTAGAACTGGCCCACCGGCCCGGGAATGAAGGTCACCGGAACGAAAACCGACGTCATCACCAGCGTGATGGCGATGATCGCACCGCTGATCTCGTTGATCACCTCCTTGGTGGCCAGATAGGGTGAAAGGTGCTTTTCCGCCATCTTGGCATGCACCGCTTCGACCACCACGATCGCGTCGTCGACCACCACGCCGATCGCCAACACCAGCGCGAAGAGCGTGATCAGATTGATCGACAGCCCGAGCAATTGCATGAAGAAGAAGGCCCCGATCAGCGATACCGGAACCGCCAAGGTCGGGATCAGCGTGGAACGAACATCCCCGAGGAACATGAACACCACGATCGAGACCAGCAAGAAGGCTTCCAACAGGGTGTGAAGCACCTGCTCGATCGAGGCTTCCAAAAAAGTGGAAACGTCGTAGCTGACCTCGAATTTCATGCCCGGAGGGAACGACGACTCCTGGATCTCCTTGAGCTTCTCCTTGACGTTCTCGATGACGCTGGCGGCGTTGGTGCCGGGAATCTGCTTGAGCACGATCGCAGCCGAAGGATGGCCGTCGATGTTCGAATAAATGTTGTAGTACGAGGGGCCGGTCTCGATTTCGGCAACGTCCCTGAGGCGCAGGCTCTGGCCGTCGGGATTGGCCTTCAGAATGATGTTTTCGTATTGCTCCGGCTTGTTGTAGCGTCCGACCCAGGTCAGCACGTACTCGACGGTTTGCGACGTCCTGCCCGTCGCCTGCCCGAGTCGCCCAGGCGACCCGATCATGCTCTGTTCGCTGATCCGCTTCATAATGTCTTCGGCGGAGACATTGTAGGCTCGCATACGCTCGAGATTCAGCCAGACCCGCATGGCGAACGCGCGGCTGCCGAGAATATTGGCGCTGCCGATGCCGCGTACCCGCTTGATCTCGGGCACGATGTTGACGAACGTGTAGTTGTAAAGGAAGTCCTGGTTGTGCCCCGCATCCGTGCTATAGATATTCACGTACATCAGCATGCTCGTCATCTGCTGGAGCACGATGATGCCTTCCAGCTCGACGATTGGCGGGAGCCGTTGCTTGACGGTTTGCACGCGGTTCTGCACGTTCAAGACCGCCACGTTCGGGTCTGAGCCCGGCTCGAAGACGATCAGAATCGTGGCTTCGCCGGCGCTGGTGCCGGCGGAGACCATGTAGCGCATGTCCTGGACGCCATTGATGGCCTGCTCCAGGATGACCAGGACCGAGTCGACCAAGACTTGGGCGCTGGCGCCAGGAAAGGCCAGCGTGACCACCACGCTCGGGGGCGCGACGTTGGGGAATTGGGAGATGGGCAGGGTTTTGATCGACAACCCGCCCAGGAACAGGATGATGATCGAAATGACGATCGCCAAGGCCGGTCGGCGAAGGAATTGTGAGAACATGGCTCTGCGAGAATCCGGTGGGTTGGCGTGCTACAGCGCCGGGGTCGGTTGCTATTCCGCGTGGTTTTTCAGATGTGTAGCAACCTGATCCGATGGACGATCCTCGTACTCCACCTTGTCGCCGTCGCGCACTTGCCGGATTCCCTCGAGCACGATCCTGTCTTCCACGCCGATCCCCTTCGTCTCGTCCGCCGGCTTGAGGATAAAGAGATCCTCCAATTCATTCTGGATGCTGATCTCGCGCTGATGCGCCACGTTGTCCTTGTCGATGACGTAAACGTAGCGCTTTTGCAGAACCTCGAAAGTCGCCCGTTGAGGAATGACGAGGGCGTCGTTCTGCACCCGGCTGATCAAGATCGTGCCGGTCTGGCCGTGACGCAGCAGCCGCTCCGGGTTCGGAAAGTCGGCCCGGAAGGGGATGTTTCCGTTCTCGTTGTTGAAATCGGCCTCGATCGCGCCGATCTTGCCGATCTGATCGAACTTGCTCTGGTTCGCCAGCATGAGTTCGATTTTCAGCTCTTCCGGGTGCTGTTTCAGATTGGTCATGTATTCGAGGTAACGGGCTTCAGGGACGTTGAAATACACCCACATCAGGCTGTTGTCGGACATGGTCGTGAGGACCTCGCCTTCCCGGACCAGGCTGCCCTGCTGGTGATGCAGACGGTCGATAATGCCGTCAAAAGGCGCTTTGACGGAAGCGAAATTCAATTCGGCCGACGCCAGATCCGCCTTCGCCTGGGCCCGTTTCAGCTTGGCATCGAGCAGCAACACCTCGTTCTGAGAGACGACTTTGTCCTCGAACAGCTTCTTGGTGTAGTTGTACTCCAGCTGCGCGAGCTTGGCCTCGGCCAACTCGGCCTCGGCCCTTTTCTGGTAAAGAATCGGGATCACCTTGAACAGCAGATCCCCCTCCTTCACCGTCTGGCCCTCCTTGATCGTGATCGCCTCAAGGTAGCCTGTCTCCAACGCGCAGACCTGGATGTGGCGCTGCGAGTGGATCTGGCAGACGTATTGCTGCGTGAGCGTAACGGCCTTCGACACCGGACTGGTGGCGATGATCTTATGGGCCTCCTGGTGCTCCTCCTCGTGGTGCATGTTGCAAGCAGGCAAGGAGACGCAAACCAGCGCCAGGACGATGGCCAGGATCGGTGAAGCTTTCATAGGGTTGTCGCTTGTGGGCTGCCTTTCGGGTCGTGCACTAAAACGTTCGACGTGGTTCATGAGTCGCTTGAATCCTGCCTAGGTTTGTCAACATTCCGCGTCTCCAGGCAACCTGCCCGCCGCGGTTAGATCGAATTCGTAGAGCCGTTAATTCTGTTCGTGCCGCAGGCCGGCACCCGGACGCCGGTCCGGGAGACGACAGCAAGTGATTTGCGACCCGACGAGGCACGGCATGGTCCATCGGACGGATGCTTGCACTCCCCAGAGTGATGGTGGGCGAACGACGATCAGTCCGGGCGGGAAAGATCCATGCGCGCCACCGATCGGACAGCTCGGCATACGCGAATTCAAGCCTTGCATAGGACTGCTCGGCAAGGATTTACGGCGGTTCCCCAATGCGGTCGTCGGCCGGGTCGGGTCAAACAAGCGAAAAAAAATTCGCGAATCAAATTCCGCGACAGCATTGTCATGAATATGGTATCGCATTCTAAGGCGACCAGCAAGAGAGGAGCGACGGACCTTGCCGAGAAGTAATCCGAGCGACTGTGTATCGAACCCCCCAAAGGTGGCCCGCTTCAGCAGGCCGCCGGTGGGCGGTTTTACATCAGGTGGCCCATTCGGCCGAACCCCCCGGGCTCGGACCCTAAGGGCCCCCGTGCTAGGAAAGCAGTGCAGGCGAATCCGGCTCAGATTCGCAGGCAGACTTTTTGGGCGTGCAGCGTGAGCGCTGCCCCAGAAATGCGGCATTCCGATAAGGGGACGCCGCCCGGAGAGGCCCCAATTTCCATTGACCGGCTCAGCAGCCCAAGGGGTGTTTTAGGATTGGGCCACAATTGGGCCTGCTCGAGCTGCGACTCACTGGCCAGGCATCTCGGTTCGAAAATCGCCCGCAAGCGAATCACTCGGAGCGAAACCGGAAAGCTTGGTAGATTACCGCCGGTTTGGGCGGAGGCCGTCGCCTGGGCAGGCTGGATCGCAGCGTCCCAGAACGGGCAGAGCCTGATCGACGTCATGGAAACAGCGGCCAATGCACACAAGGTCAGGTGAAATATCTGCTTAGGTCGATGCATCACGGTTCAATGATCGCGTGGCTCGGTGTCGGATGGACGCCACGCGCCGAAGCGTGGCCTCTGCTGGCCGCCACCAGCGTGTAATTCATAATATGGCGTTCTGGATCAGCAGCAAGATTGGTTCAATTACGATCCTGAAAGGTTCCAGCGGCGCGGGGACGCCTACGTAATATCGGCCGCGGCGCGGCACTGCCCGGATTCGAACCTGGTTGCGCGGCTTGCGACCGACACGCCGTTCAGTCGCCGTTGATCAGATCCAGCAACTCGCCGATCGTTCGCCGCGATTCAATCGTGTGTCGCAGCGATTGATCGGTTCGGATGCGGTAGTGGTTCTGGCGGCCGACTTTTTCGCGTTCGATGATTCCGCCGGATTCGAGATCGGCGATGATCCGCTGCACGGCGCGCTCGGTGATGCCCACCTGCACCGCCACTTCGCGGAGCACCAGGGACGGATTGCGCGACAAGAGCACCAGCACGTGGGCATGATTCGTCAGAAACGACCAGCGCGTGCCGGGCGCTTTCGACGGCAACTCGACCGCTGGCGTGACAACCGCGGAATGTCGTTTGGATTGCGGGGGTTCCGCCAAGAAGGCGGTGCGCGAACGCTTTCGGGGAGAAACGAGCGGTTTGGTGCGGACCGTTTTCATGGGATCAACTCGACCGCTCGTGTTAGAGAAGCCTCTCACGCAGGCTGCAATCTAAGTCTACGGGACAAAATGCGACCTGGAAATAGCGAATCCGAATTCGCGACCAGAATTCTGCGTCCGGCCCGGGAGCCTGCCGGAAAACGGCCGACGCATAATTGACGACAATAAAATCGCGACCATAATGTCGCCAGTGTGCTTTTTCGCGGCATCTGGCCATCGCCGGACTGGTGCTGCTGCGTTTACTTGGCAATCGCGCAGCGGTTCGACACGTTCGCTGCGGATGGGTTCAGGTCGTCCGCAGGACAGGGCATCATCTCGTAACCGGTTCGTGGATCGAACCAAGAGCGGGCTCGCTCGTCGGTGGCCGAAGCCGAAGACCTCAGTCGACCTGATCGAACTCGGCGCCTTCCCAGCCCTTGATTTGCTTGATGATGTCGAGCGGCTTGAAGGGAAGATCCCGGGCATTGATGCGCGGCTCGCCGAGGGCTTTGATCTCCGGGCGAGGGTTCTCCAGGCCCTGCAAGGGGTAGTCGCGGGCTTCCGGCGTGTTGGGATACTTCGTCATCCACAGCTCGTGCCGGGCTTTCATCAGGTCGAACATCGGCTTGGCAGGCAGCATCGGGACCAGCTTGCCGCTCGCTTCGCGCGGGTCGGTATAGAGGTCGAACATCGAGGCCCCGGACAGCCCGGGCTTGTCCCCCACCCAGACGCGCTTGTAACGCCCCTTGACCGTCGCCGCCAGGACGGTGCCGGTGTAGATATGGACATAGTCCCGCCGGCTGAAGCCGTCGCCATTGAGCAGCAGCGAAGTCTGATCGATGCCGTCAATAATGCGATCGATCGGGATATTCCCCGTCGCCCCGCCCAGGCGCGCAAAGGTGTTGAACAAGTCGGTCTCATGGATAATGTCGCCGACGAGCTGCCCCGGCGCGATGACGCCGGGCCACCAGGCCATGGCCGGCACGCGCACCGCGCCTTCGAGGTAGTCTCCCTTGCCGCCGCGATAGATCGTCTCGATCATGCCCGCGGGTCCGTTGTGGGTCATCGGGCCGTTATCGGCCATGATCACGACCAGCGTGTTTTCGGCGATGCCGAGTTTCTTTAGTTCGCTCATCAGCGTCCCGATCCGGACGTCGAGCGGAGCCAGCAGCTCCGCGACCATTCCGCCGTTGGCGGTCAACTTTTTCGGAGAAGGGATGAAGGAGCCGAGCGCCGGCCACCAGGCGACAAAGAACGGTTTCTTCGCGGCCGCGTTTTTCTCAATGAAGGCCAGGGTCCGTTTCTCGAACTCGCCCTCGAGCTTCAAGTAGTCGTCATGATTCGGCGGGCGGCCGAATTCGCGCACGGGGCCCCCCTTCGTGCCTTCCAGGGCGAACACGTATCCCTTGGGCCGCCAAAGCGGATCCAGGTCGTAAGGATCCTTGGGGAACATCTCGGGGAACAGGACCGCCGGCGTCAGCCCGCCCACCTGGCCCTGCGGGGTAAAGGTGCTCGTCACCTGGTTGTACGGCATCCACAGGGCCTCATCGAAACCGCGCTTGGTGAGGTAGCTGGCTTCGATGTCGCCGACGTGCGCCTTGCCGTAGAACGCCGTGGCGTAACCGGCCTTGGAGAGCACGTCCGCCAGCGTCACTTCCGAGGCGGGAAGTCCGCCGTACTCGTAGGGGAAGCCGACCTTGTGCATGCCCGTGCGCACGGGATGCCGCCCGGTCAGGATCGCCGAGCGGCTTTGGGTGCAGGACGGCTCGGTATACATCCGCGTAAAGTTGATCCCCTCGGCGGCGAGCCGGTTGATATTGGGCGTCTCCCAGCCGCGTTGCTTCTGGATGAACGGAATGCCCACCTCGCCGACGGGCGTGTCGTCCCACAGGACGTGGACGATGTTGGGCGGCGCCCCGTATTTCTTGCGCAGCCCGGCCAGCTTCTGGTCGAGATCCTTGTCTTCGGCCGCCCAGCGCTCGCCGTGCTGCGCTTCGAGGATGTAATACTCGGCGTCATGGACGATCTTGGGCTTCGCCGCGGCTGTGGTGGGGGCGGTGGGCGTCGCCGCTGGCGCATTCTTGCCTGCCGGCCTGGCTGGTTTTTCCTGCGCATGCGCGGACTTGTCGAACCGGCTGGAAGTCGCCAGCCAGCCGCCGCATGCGCCGAGAGCAACTGCCGCAATCAGCCATCGGAATTGCATTCTGTCATCTCCCTGGTGTCAGTCACGAGCCAACATCGATCGCCCAGAAGTCGGCCGGGGGCATCCTGGGTTGCCCGCGCCTGCAGGCGGGCTAGTTCTGCGTCCAGGAGCCGGATCGAAGAATGGCCGCCCGGCAGCATTCTCGGCCGTGGCAATCGGCGGGCTGTCCCACGCAGAGTCATCGCCAGCGGCCCAATGGACGCAGCCCCGGGACAGTTTACTTCGAGGCGCTCTTGCGCACCGCGAGCAGGGCTTTGGCCGCCGCCGTACGCACTGCAGGGCTCCTGTCTTGGGAAGCTTTTTCGAGCGCGGGGACTACGTCCTTGGCCAGCGGTCCCAGGCTTTCAATCTGTTCCGCGGCCGCCAGGCGGGTTTCCGGCAGCGGGTCGGCCAGCGCGGCCTTGAGCAGCGGCAATGCTTGAGCCGCTGTGGGTGCCGAATCGGGGTGCAATCGCGTCAGCGCCCAGGCACCGAGAGCGGCCCTGGATCGATCGGTGCTCTTCATCGACTCGAGCAACTGCGGTTCGGCGGCTGCCGCGCCCGGTCCGATCGTTCCCAGCGCAAACAGGATGGCGTGCGCGCTGGGGCAGTCTTTTTGCTCCAGGGCAGCCGTGAGCGCCGGAACCGCGGACTTGGCCGCCGGGCCGATCTTGGCAATCGCGATCGCCGCCTCCGCGGACACCTGAGCGTCGTCGTCGCTGACGAATTTCGCGATCGCCTCGCTGGCTGGAGCCGCCGGCGCACGAATCTGGCCCAGAATATAAATCACTTGGGGACGCATCTGCTCGTATTTCAAGAAGTCGACCAAGCGCGGCACCATGGCCGCCCCCATCGGTGCCAAAGCGTCGAGCGCGTGGCGGATGGTCGTCTCGTCGGCGTTCTTGAGCGCCTTTTCCCAGATCGGCAGCATGATGTCTGCCGCAGGGCGGAGCGTGGCAAGCGCCTGAGCGGCCAGGGCACGCGAGTTGGGGTCCTTGTCCAGCAGTTGCGCAACCAGGCGGTCCGCAGCGTCGCGACTCAATGCCTTGTCGTCGGGATGCAGACGCGCCAGGGCCCAGGCGCTTACGCTGCTCAAGAACTTGTCGCCGCTTTTGACGTTGGCTTTGATCTTGGATTCGTCGGCGGCCGAGACCTGGCCGATTTCGACCAGTGCGTAGGTCGCCGCGACCTGCGCATCGGGGTCGTCCAGAATCGCTCCCAGCTGTGGCGCGACAGCGGCCGCCTTTTGCTGCATCGCGCCCAGCGCGAGTGCGGCCTCACGCCGAATTTCGGGCCGTTTGTCTTTCAACTTGCCCGCCAGCGCCGGCACGGCCTCGGCGGCAGCCGGTCCCATGCCGCGCAGCACGATACAGGCCCAGTAATTTACTTGTTCGTTGTCCAAAGCTTTGATGAGTCCCGGAACCGCGGCCGGGCCGGCGTCGGTCAGGGCGCTCAAAACCTGGGCTTCGAGCTGAGCGTCGGTGCCGTTCATCACCTGGCTGAACAGCGGAATCATCACATCCGGACCGGGGTGAATCGCGGCCAGGGCTTTGACCGCCTGCCTGCGAACGGTTTCCTCGGGGTCCTTCAGCAATGTTACCAGAGCGCCCACGGCCGGCTTTGCCGGTGCGCCAATCTGCTCGAGCGCCCAAGCCGCGCGGGCGCGGATTTTCGCCGATTTGTCCGTCAAGAGCTGGCCGAGTGCTCCGACCGCCAGGGCGGACTGCTCCGCCTGGGCACCCAAATCGTCGATCGCCTGGATACGTGCCGACTCCTTGCCCGAGCTGGCCGCCTTGATCAAGGCCGCCGTCTGGGAATCCGGGGCGGGGGAATCCGCGGCCGGTGCGCTGCCGGTCAGAAGCAGCACCGCACCGCTCATCAGGATCCACGTACAGAGGTTCCGCAGCATAAGGCACCAGGAGGCAAAAATTGCTGAGAGTACGCCGGGGTTTGCTTGGCCGGGCGTCTGATTACGATCAGTGCAGATCGCCTTGCGCCAGGGCGTAGATCAGGCTTCTCAAGAAGGTTCTGCTGGCCGAGTACTGTTGAGGCGGCACGACGCGAATCTGCGTTTTCATGGCGGAGAACATTTTCTCGACTTCTTGCCGGCCCTTCATCTGGTCGCGCATGCTCAAACGGCCGGCAGCGGCCTTATCGGCATTCAGTTGATCCAAGACGGTGCGATGGGGCGCGTACAACTCGATCAGCAACATCTCTGGCCAGTCGACCTGGCCGGTAACCGGGTCCTGGTCGTTGGCGCCGAATGGTTTTGGCGCCGAGTCTCGGGCAATCCGCGCAAGCTGCTCCATCGACGCATTCGGTCGACGCTCTGCCGCCGTGGCAGCCCGGTTTACCGAGCGCATGGCGAAGTACGTGTTGGTCGCGTCGAGCCGATTCTGGATTTCTTGCTTCTTGGCGGTCGTCAGGTTGATCGCGGCTTCGGAAGTCGAGAGGTTATAGCTGCCTTTGGCGCTAATCGCGCTGGCGATTCCGCCTCCGTCCGTCGACTGCCCAAAGCCGCAAGACACGCCGAACTGCGTCGCGGCTGCAAAAACGGTCAGACTCGCGACTCGCAATGTCCAAGCGCCGAACATGTGCATCTCCCGAATCCGCGAACGATGAACGCGACACCACCAATCGAATGCGCCCTGGCTGCTACAACCCGGTTGCTAGGGCCTCTCGTTGCTGACGAGCAGCGACTGCCGTTCCACGGCAGCCTGGGTGCCCGCCTCTGGCTGCGGATCGATCCGCACCAAGGTCCACTGCTGGGTCCGATCCGGGCCGTAGTGGATCAGCATGGTCGTCTCGGGCTTCGTCAGGTTGGCGATGCCGGCCTCGTAAACAACTTTCTTATTGTCGCCCACGGTCCAAGCCGCCCGTTGGGACTTCTTGTCGACCGAACCGACGAGGGGTTCCGTCGTGTCCGTGGTGGCGTTGTAGTACTCGCCACCGATGACACCCTGCTTGTTGATCGTCAGTTGGATGATCTGGTTGGCGGTCGTCTCATCCCCCTGGACCATGCCGAACACGCCCAAATTCATGGCATCTTCGCCCTTCGGCGGAGCGGCTTGCGCCGGCTTGCGCAATGGTGGTCGCTTGGGTTGCGTACTCGGCTGGCGTCGCCGTGCTGTCGCCGTTCACATACACCGTGTTGCCGTCGTAGACCGTGGACGTGCCGTAGTCGTAGTAATAGGGTTCCGAGCCATAGCCGCCGTAGCTGGCCAGCGCTGCCCAAGCCACGGGTCGAAACGTCGGGCCGAGCCAGCGCGCAGTCAGCCCGGGATACGCTTGTGCGAAATCGCCCCGCACCAGATCTCCCTGGCGACCGAGCGCACTCCCCGAGCGAAAATAAGTGCCGCGACCTGGGCCGCCGGGACCACCGGGCCGAACGCCAATGCCGCCGGGACCAATGCCACCCGGCCGGCCGGGACCGCCGATGCCACCCACTCCGCCGCCAGGGCGGCCGGGGCCACCGACTCCACCACCAGGGCGGCCGGGGCCACCAACTCCGCCACCAGGACCTCCGCCGATGCCTGGACCGCCACCTGGCCGATTTCCACCTCCGCCCGGCCCCCCAGCGCCTGGACCTCCGCCGGGCCGATTTCCACCTCCGCCCGGCCCTCCAGCACCCGGACCACCGGCGCCTGGGCCACCGCCGGGCCGATTTCCACCGCTCGGGCCACCGGCGCCAGGACCACCAGCTCCGCCGCCCGGCCGACCGCCACCACCGGGGCTGCCACCGCCCGGCCGGCCCCCGCCCCCACCAAATCCGCCGCCGCCCGGGCCACCTCCGCCAAATCCACCGCCGCCACGTCCACCGCCGCCGCCCCGGCCACCACCGCCGCCACCCCGGCCTCCTCCTCCGCCACCGCGGGCAATGACCTCGGGGGGCACCGCCCACATGAGGATGGCAACGGCAATCAGTGCGACGGCGAAGCGTTTCATGGTTGATTTCCTTCGGCTGCGTTCGACGAGTCGAGTCTCATTGGCCAATCGCCGCAAAAGCAGCGGGCCGCTTATTTGCTGGGTTTCATCCGGGTCACTTTGACCGGCGGCAGATCGCCAATTTCGTCATCGCCGATGGTCAGGTTCACCGGTTGCCACGTGATCGTATCGTTGTTGACGCGCAGCAGGATGTTCGTGGCCGATAGTTCGCTGCCGTCGGCCATCTCGCCGTGCGAGTCGAAGATCCAGGTGTTGCCTTCGCGCGTGCAGGTGCCTTCGGCGAATCCGCCGTCGGATTCGAAGGTCCAGATACGCAGTTCGTCCGTGCGGGGGTCCACGCCGATCACCTGCATCGTCGTGAGCGTCCGATCTTTTTGACGAATGTTCATCAGGGAGCGGATGAACGATTTGTCGCCAAACCATTCGTAAGTGATCTTTAGTTCGGCATCGGGCCGCTTGGCTTCCCAGCTGCCGATCAACCACTCCAGGTCCAGAATGTCGCCGTTGTCGGCCGGCCACTCTTTGATGGACGTGATCAGCCACTTGCCATCCTCCTCGACCAGCTGCAGGCTATAGCGCATGTTTTTGGGCGCTTCGTTGCCGACGGCTACCTTGAGGATGCCCTCCTCGACCGCGGAATGCTTGGAGGCGAAACGCACCGACTCCATCGCGCGGGTGATTTTCTTGGGCGGGTTCTCGGCGAAATAGTTGGTGAGCGCCTGACGCAAGGCGTCCCGGCCGCGCAGCGGCGGGGCATCGTCCGAGATCAGCTCGGCTCCTTCGGACAGGCTGGCTGCGACGCGGTCCACGTCGCCTTTCGAGTATGCTTCGACAAACGCCTGGGTCGCCTTTTCGATGGCGGCCAGCCCGGCGGCCTGATCGCCTGCGTCAGCCTTCGGCGCGGGTGCGGCAGGTTTCGCCGTTGGCTTCGTGGCCTTGGACGGGTCCTGCGCTTGCAGGAATGACTTCGAGCCGGCCGACCAGACAAACGGTCCGAGCAAAGCTCCGAGCGCCAAGACGCCCAGGAACCGCGACTTCATACGGGTCATCGATGAATTCCTTCCAAGAGGGACGCGGCGAGCGCGTGTCCCGAGGTTGCAACAGCGATTCAGTGAGCCTGCAAGTCTCGGAGCGACGGAGCGGACAGACCGTCAAGTAAAAATCTGGGGACAGCCCCTGGCAGGGCTCGGTTTTGTCAAGTTTCTGCATGCTAGCGTTCTTCCCCGGGGTGGTCAATAAGTGACCACATTTCTAACCCGAAATGCGCAATGCACTTCGGGTGTGTAGCAGTCGCTGGGATTTTAAATCGAAAGCCTGGCCGGGAAATTAGCGGCAAATTGGGCGGCCGAAATTGTTCAACTGTGAGCGAGGCCAAAGAAGTGCAAATCAAAGACGTTGCCTTTGAGCAAATCGTCGACTTGCTGCAGGCCACTACCTTGTGCGAAGGGCATGCGCGACGAGCAGCTGGTCGTGCTCGCCGGGCAATTGCGGCTGAGGCCATTCGTGGCCGGCGAATCCGTCTGGGCGGATAATCTCGTAGGAGCGCATCGTGCTCCCAGCGACGCAACTTCACGGCCAACTTGCGGGCACGGCTTGACGATGTGATCCGCACTTCGCGGGCGATCGAAACACTCGCCCTACGAGTCGGTTTCCGCGACCAGTTGCACAAAGCTTACTTGCTCACGCGCCTGCTGGCAGCCGAAATGCAAGAGGCGAATATTTCCTCCAGCAGCCTTGCGTCGATGCTGCCGGCCGCTCCAATGGCTACGATTCGCGAACTCGGGATGTGCATACCCCACTCGGTCCCGGGCGATAGATCGACGCGCCGGCCGACGATTTGCAGCACCGTCCGCCGCTGGGGTGCCTCCGCCACATTAATCAGGCCTTTGCAGCGATAGATGTTGCCTGGGAGCTTCCTAGCCGCTTCCCGCAATGCTTCGAGCGACATCGGCTGCCGGGTTTCATAACTCCACGTGCTGAACGTCAGCGAATGATTGTGACCGTGAACTTCGTGCCGACAATGCGGGTCGGCGCAGGCGGCGTGCCTGAGTGCATCGGGCTCGAAGCCCACGCGGGCCGGGTCGAAACGCCCGACTGAAAGCAGAATCTCCAGCGGCACGTCGCATTGGCTGGATTCGACGATGCGCAGGCGGTTGAAATGCTCATCGATCCAGGCCTGAACCCTTTGCACCTGCTCCGGGCCGGCCAAATCGACCTTGTTGAGGATCAGCATGTCTGCGAAGGCGATTTGCCGGAGCTTGAGGTCCATCAGCGCCGGGTATTCGGGGTGAGCGAACACCTGGTCCGCGTCCAGGACGCAAGTGACGCTGTCCAGACGGATTCGCTCCTGCAATTCGGAGTCGGAAAACGCCAGGGCGATGCCCGCCGGATCGGCGACACCGCTGGCTTCGAGCAGAATGTATTCTGGACTTTCGGGCCGATTGATGGTCTCGACGACGGTCTGCACCAGATCGTCGCGAATCGTGCAACAGACGCAGCCGTTGGCCAGGCTGATCACGTCCTCCTGGACGCCGACAATCAGTTCCGCGTCGATGTTGATGGAGCCAAAATCATTGACGAGCACCGCCACTCGCAGGCCATGATTTCCGTTCAATATGCGGTTCAGGAGCGTCGTCTTCCCGGCACCCAGGAAGCCGGTCAGGATCGTCAGCGGGACGGCTTGAGAGGCCGAGCGGTTGCGAGTGCCCATGCGATGAGATCTTGAGCAGTTGTTATTTGCCTTCCAGTTTGCTCTTGAGCCGCTTTTGCAGGAGCTCGATCTTGGCCCGCAGTTCCTCTGCTGTTTCCTGCGCGCTTCCTTCATCTCTTCAAGTTTGGCCTCGATCTTTTCGCCCGCCATCTTCTTCAGGTCGATCTGAAAGTTCGCGGGCCAAACCCCGTTCGGTTTGCGATAGACGTCCGGCGGATAGTACAGCCTGGCGTCGTATTCCTGATCGCGCGGGGCCGGCCCTTCGATATCCATGTACGCATGAGTGGGATTGGGAAAATCGATGGTGGTCTTGGTGAGGCTGAGGCCAAACAGCTCCATCGCCTCTTTGGTCGAAGGGCGGGCGAAATTGGTCGAATCGGCCAGCGCCGCCTTGCGCGTCCAGATGGCTTTCTTGGTGACATTGACCACCACGCCATCCGGTGCGCCGAACTGGAACAGCCCGTCGTAGTGCGTGCGGATGCCGGCCACCATTTCGGGAACAAACTCCTCGTCGTAACTCAAGTGCGTGGCCATCGCCAGGCGCGGCTGGACCTGCTGGAACATGTAGCCGGTCGCGTAGTGGACCGTGTGGGCGGCGTCGACGGTGGTGGTGCCGACGATCGGCGGAATGCCGAACTTCAGCGCCTGGACGTTCATGGTGTCGGGCTGAAGCTCTGTGACGAACACATCCACGCCCTTGGAGAACCTGGCCGTATTGGCCTCCGGCCGACCATCGCCTGTCCAGACGAAGGATAGACCGTTCCAGTCGAGGCGATAGGCCGAGGCGCCGTCCTTGCCGTGGGCTCGCCGCCAGTGGCGAATGACCACGCCGTCCTTGTCGTAGCAAATGCCGTTGTCGTCGGTGTAATCGAACTCGTTGACTTCAATCTCGTAGCCGTCCCCCATCGGAAAGCACTGGAAGCTGTCCGTGTGCCAATGCATCATCTGCTTCATTCCCTCGATCATCGACTTGATGCCGTCCTTGGGCGTGCGGCCGGAGGGACCATGGACCCGGAGCGGCTTCCAGCGCCCCACCCAAGGCGAGAAGGCGTATATATAAGGAAGCTCGGCGTAGTGATCGACGTGCAGGTGGGTGATGAAGATGTCGTTGACCAGCGCCAGCGGCACCTGCAGGGCCACGATATTGCGCAAGCAGCCTGGGCCGACGTCGAAGAAGAATCGCTTGCCGCTACCGAGTTCGACCATGATGGCTGTGCCCGCCTGCGAGCGCGTCGGAGGCACCGGCGAGCTGCCGACGAACGAGATCCGCATCTCGTCCTTGCCCAGCTCTTCCACTCCCGGAAAAAACGTATTCGCGTTTCTGACCGAAGGAGTCGGACGGTAGTAGGGGGGCAGCGTGATTCCGGTGTTCGGCCCGCCGCCGTAGGGATTCCTGAGCTGCGCTGCGGTGGGGCCAGCGTCGGCATTTGCCGGTGGCACGGACCCCGCCACCAGCCCGGCCGCGGTCGCCCCGAGCGTTTTGAACACTTCACGTCGTTCCATAGGCCACGATCTCCCCGGTTATCAGGAGAAATTCCGCTTGCTTGGACCCCACCCCAACTTTGGGTCCAGCGAAATTGCGGTCAGGGATGAATGGACGCGCATTCTATCCACGGCGCAAGTGAGGTGATATCCTTCGCCCCAGGTTGAGTCGACGAATTAGCGGGCTCCCGCAAGATCCTGGCAGGCTGGATCGCCAGAATGACGGCGCGGACCACCACAGGGCTTGTGTCGCCTGCAATATCTCGCCTCGCAACGCAGAATCCGCGGGGAAAGTCATCTTAAAGCGAGACGAATGGTGCAAATCAAAGACGTGGCTTTTGAGCAAATCGTCGACTTGCTGCGGACCACTGCCTTGTGCGAGGGCATGAGCGACCAGCAGTTGGTCACGCTCGCCAAACAATTGAACGTACGGACGTTCACGGCCGGCGAAACCTTGGCGTCGCCAGGCGACCCGGTGACCGAGTTCTGGGTGGTGGCCGAGGGCGAAATCGATGCCTACTTGACGGATGTGCGGGGCCGCGAAACCCAATTGGGTGTTGCCCAAAAGGGCGAAACGATCGGCGAGCTATCCATCATGGAGAATGTTCTGCGCCCGATCCGGTTCACGGCCCGGACAGACGGGAGCCTGCTGACGACATCGCGCGATACGTTTCGAGAGTGGCTGGACGCGCATCCGCCGCTGATGAAGAATCTGTTTCGCGCCCTCAGCCTGCGGTTTCGGCGGACCATCGGAATCGCGGAACGGAAGCTGCCCTCGCCTCGGCTCGGGATCGTGGCCGCCTCACCCCGAGGGCGATTGTTGGCCGCAAGATTGGTAGCTCGACTGCTGGTCGCCGGCGAGCGCTTGCAGGCGTGGGGTGACAACCCGACTCGTCTGCGCGACTCTGGAGCTTGGCCCGCGGCAGTTTCGATTCAGCCCGTTGCGCCGGGTGATCAGCCGTGGCTCGAGCCGCCGGCCGCCGGGATCGATCGACGAATCATGGTCTGGTCGCCGGGCGCGGACGAGCAGTTGGACGTGGGACGTCTGCTCGGTTGCGATGAAATCCTGTGGTTGCTGGAGCCCAGCGAAGCGGCCGCGACCAGTCAGAATCTGCGCCTCGGCCCGGACACGCAGACCGAACTGTTGGAGAAGGTACGCCCGGTGTGGTTGTTGGACGCGGGCACTCCCGTGGCGCCGCTGCTGCCCGATTCGGGCTGCAAGAAGGACGCTCTCAAGGTCCCGGTGGAGTCGACCGGTGGCGATCTGAGTCGGCTCGAACGCCAGGGACTCGACCGCCTGGTGCGCGCGATGCGGGGCTATCGCCTGGGAATCGCATTTGCCGGCGGCGGCGCCAAGGGCATGGCCCATCTCGGTGTCTTGCGTGTGTTGGAAGAAGCCGGCCTGTCGTTCGACATGATGTCGGGCACCAGCGCCGGCGCCATGGCGGGAATCATTTATGCGTCGGGGATGTCGCCGGAACTTCTGGTCGAGTGTTTTCAGAAAGACCTGGTGCCCTCGCGCTGGTTCCGGATGCTGCCGAAGTGGCCTAATTGGTACCTGGTCAGCCAGTACCGCCGGCTGGCCTGGGAGGCGATGCTGCGTCGCTACCTGCACGATTGGCGGCTGGAGCAATTATTGATCCCGTTTCACTCCGTGACGGCCGACCTGGTCCAGGTTGTCCCGGTCGTGCGCAGCGCCGGAGACGCGGTTCACGCCATTCTGGAGAGCATCAATCTGCCGGTCGTGTCGCGGCCGATTCTGCGCGATGGCAAAGTGCTCGTCGACGGCGGCATCCTGAACAATCTGCCGGCCGACGTGCTGGTTGACAACGGGGCCGATTTCGTGGTCGGTGTCGATGTCTCCAGCCGGGTCCGCTACGAATTTGCCGGGAATCGTCCGGATACACCGACCAGCAAGATGAAGCCGGCCGGCGCGATGGACACGTTGCTGCGCATCTTCGAGGCACAGGCTCACAACATTGGCAACATCCGCAATCGGGCGGTGGATTATTGGATCAGTCCCGACACGTCGGGTTTCGGATTGGCCGAGTTTCATCGAACGACCGAGATCGCCGCGGTCGGCGCAGTCGCAGCGCGGCACAAGCTGCCGGAACTTCAGCAGCGCTTGGCAGAAGTGGAGCAGCGCCTGCTGGGATTGCCCCGCATCGGGTGACGTGCCCGTTCAAGTCCTGGCGAGAAGCAAGGCGTGTGCATCGTCCCGATCGCGACTTCGCGCGGCTGGACTACACCAGCAGTTTGAAGAGCCGTTGCATTAATTCTTCCAGCGGGATCATCGTCAGGATCAGGGGCAACAGCGGCAACACCACCAGGACCGCCAGTCGTACGACGGTATATCGATCGACCAGCAACGGCCGCATCGTGCGCACCACCTCATAACTGTTCGCCAGGTCGGCCAGCGACTGGATGTCGCCGCTGCCGAGCAAGGATTCGCCGGGCGCCGCGCCTTCGACGAGCCACTTTTGCCGGAACTCGGCCGCATAGCGGCTGGCGAGTGTGCCAAATTCGCGCGATGCGTTGAGGCCGGCCCCGACCATTTGCGCGGCAAAGAACGACAGCGGCAGCAGGACCAGCAGCAGGAGAAATGCCGTGAAACCCAGGATCTCCCACTTGAATTCCGGCAACGTCGCGCCCGCATGCCAGATCTGATTGCCGATCACACCCGACAGGAAAGCACTTTGGGCGATCAGCACGAGCGAGAACGCAATGATGGTATGTTCCAGGAAGCCCAGGCCGCCGGCTCGATCGGGGTGCAAGGGGTTCAGCCTCAGCCGCAGGCGCGAAACGCGCCACAAGAATGAATACCAGATGAGCAGGCGAAAATACCAGCGCAGCAGCAGGAACCGGCCGATCGGCAAGCTGACGAACGCGTACCAAAAACCCGCCCAGGTCAGGCTGTACGTTCCCGCGCCAGGCAGGGCGTACCAGCTGGTAACGTGCAGCGTCACTTTTGCGCCAGAGCCAGTAGCCGGCCGTCCAGGAAAAAACCAGCAGCAGCACTTCCGCGGCGACAGAGTTCCGCAGCCGGATCGTGCCGGCGATAATGTCTTCATAGCGCGGCCGGTCTGCCGGGCCGATCAGCCCACGTTCGACGAACTCCTTCACCACGACCTGCACCCGGCGATGTACGACAGGCTCTGCCGCGATCAACAGCGGCAGCGCAAACAGGAACCGGACCTGGGCATCCAGGTCGCATAAGAACGGCACTTCGACGCGGCCCGCCAAGGTGCCGGCCAGCGCCGTCAGCACGACGAGCGGCAGCCAGGTAACTGCCGTGCAAACGACGATGCGTCGCTTGACCAGCTCCAGCGAGGGCCGCACTAACCGCATCCGCAGGTAGAGCTGGTAGAGCGGCCCGCCCAGCATCAGGGAGAAGTCGTCGCCGGCTTCGGCAGCCGAAGGTTGTTCGTGCATCAAGTCGCGATTTCCCATAACGAACGGTTGGCCGGCTCTGCGAACAGTCTTGGCCTGGCAGTCGCTCTCGGCCGCAAGCTAGGATGGGTCTTCGACGAATACATCGAGCCTGCCCGAGCGGACGGCTTGTTTAAAGGCCTCGTAATCTTGCTCGGACTGGTCGGCATAGGCGAGCGAAAAATCGGCGACTGCCTGATCGAATTTGTCGCTCTTGCCCAGATAGCCGCTGATCTTGGTCGGTTCGCCGCACCGGGCATGGGAGCGGGCCAGGATCCAGCCGCAAAGTACGGCGTATTGCTGCATGACGCTCGGCGTGAAAATCTCAACCAGCGGTTTGATTTTCATGTCTTTGAGCTGACGAATGTAAAACTGCCGGCCCAGATGGCCTTCGGTCCAGCCCAGGAACAGGTCGCTCGCCGATTGCATGAGGTGGTACCCCATGACGACACGCTGGCCGTGGTTCGCATAGGCGCTCTTGCCGGCGTAGGCCTCCAGCACCGAGGGACCCGCTTGTTTGATTTGCAGAAACAGCGGATCCTTGTCGCTCGCCGTCAGCAACATCACGCCACAGACGGTGCCGACGCTGCCCACCCCGACCACTTTCAGGGCCACGTCGACGATTTCGAAACGGTCCAGCAAGATCCGCCGGTGCTCCGGCAGCGTTTCGCGATACAGGGCAAAGCCTTTGCGCACCGTTTCGTCGAATGCTGCGAGTCCCTGTTCGCGCGGGTGATAAATCAGCGGCGGGTTTTCCTTGATCGTGGGCGTCAGGCCGGCGGTGGTGACGAGTTCTGGAAAATCGTGTTCGAGCACGCTCCGCTCGCGCGCCTTGGCCACGCGTTTCTCGACGCGCTTCTGCGATTCCTTGTCTTTTATCGCAGGAATCAACTTCTCCATGTCGATGCTCGCATACCACACGTCGAGCACGCGCATTTCGCTGTATTCCTCCATCTGTGTGCGGTAGGACCGCACGCACGCCCGCGCCGCGTCGCGAGACTCGGCCGGGCTGTGCCCGTTGTGCCGCGCTGCCACGACGAAACTCGCGGCCAGGCGTTTCAGATCCCATTCCCAGGGGGCGGGCAGCGTTTCGTCCAGGTCGTTGATGTCGGCGATCACACGCCGTTCCGGAGTTCCAAACGCGCCAAAGTTGCACAGGTGGCAATCGCCGCAGGCCTGCACGCGCAGGCCGCTCACCGGCGTGGTCGCCAGATCGGCCGCCATGTTGAGCGCCGTCCCGCGGTAGAAAGCAAACGGCGATTGGAGCATCCGTCCGTAGCGAATCGGAACTAACTCTGGAATCCGCCCCTGGCTGGATTGCTCGAGCAACTGCACCGGGTCGGGCCGGTTCGCTGCCGGCTGCCAGCCGGCGTGGGCGTGGCGCGGAGCCTTCTCCCGCAAACTCTTGCCCCAGTCGCGTTGTTCCGCGCGTATGTCGAGAATTGTCTCGGGGACTCGGCAGCCCTGCGGGCCGCTCGGCGCTGACGGAGGTCGAGAATGCTTCGTTCATAGTTCACCGCGACGATGAGTTATTCGCCGTCACGCGCCGCGGCTCGAAGCGCGTGCGCAGCGGTCAGGGTTGGCATGCGACGACGGTTGGAGAAGTCAGCGATGTGAACGCCAGAAACACCGGTCGCACGGGTACGACTGGTGCCGATCACGGCATGCGCTGCAGCAATCGGCGCGACAACCGCCAGGTCGACCGAGAGATGGGAACCTGATTCAAGTCTACCTGGAGCGCCACACGGATTCGACGGCGCGCGATCCTGAAAATCGCGGGAACCTGAGTGTGCGGAATCGCGCAGCGGTGGGATTGAACCGCTTGCGGAGGGCATTTGCCAGGTACGTCTGGCGATCAGAGCCGCCGGCAGCACCTTGGCCCCGGCAGCCTGCCGGTGCTCACGTGTGGAGCGGCCCTACGCGTCGTGATCGTCGAGGGGCGCGCGAATCTCGTAGCGCGTCAGGCCTTTGATCTTCTGCGCCATTTCGGTCACCTGGCTGTCGCTGCGGTAGGCGGCGATCGATTTGTCATGGGGCACCAGCTGGGCGCCCTGGATGACAAACACCTTCTTATGCGAATCCTCGAGCACCAGGAAGGGCTTTCCATAGACGACGGGGCGAGGTTTTTCGACGACCAGGGGCGCAGCAGCGCTGCCCAGCGAAGCCGCCTGGGGCGGGGAGTTGCGACGCTGCTTCGGGCGCTGAAAGCGCGGACGATTACGTGGTCCCATCGTGGACTCTCCTTAACGCGAGTCGTATCTGCTCGCGTGTGAAAGGCAACAGCCGAAGGGGATCACGGGACGCCCCTTCGGCTGCAATTTCAAGCTGCAGTTTCACGCCGTGGCCGCACGCGGCAGCGTTCGACGCTTCGCTCGGTAAATCGGCCTAATAGCGCCGAAAACCGCCACCGCCGCCACCGCCGCGCTTGCCGCCGCCACCACCGCCGCCTCCGCGGTCTTCGCGGGGCCGGGCTTCGTTGACGGTCAGCGGACGTCCGCCGCAGTCTTTTTCATTGAGGCCCGTGATCGCGGCCCGGGCGGCATTGTCGTCCGCCATTTCGACGAAACCAAAACCCTTGCTGCGTCCGGTGTCGCGGTCCTGGATGACCTGCGCGCTCCGCACGGAGCCAAACTCGGCGAACAATTCTTCGAGCTTCTGGTTCGTCACCTCGTAGCTCAGATTGCCCACGTACAACTTCATTGCCATCGCTACACTCCCAAAACGAAAATCAGCGACCTGTTTCGAGCTTCCGGGTCGAGACGGAAGTGGCCAGAGTGGCGGCCCGCCAAGAGGGAGAGGCGAAAGAGGGCAGATTCGACAGAATCAACTCGAGCATCGTCAATCCGACTCACTGAACTATAGCGGATGCGGGGCGGCAAAACAGGAGCAAATAACGAGTGGCGACAAATTTCGACAAAATAGTTGCCTTGTGAGCCGCGCCTGGTGGAGATACGATATTTGTAGGTGCGATTTTTGCCCCTGCAATTTTTTGCCGGCGCGATTTGTGCCTCTGCCGCTGCGGGAGCCGAAGCAATGCCTGGTCCGTCGGTCGTCTGCGTCAGCCGCAAATCGTTCCGCGAAGACCGCCACGGCCGCACGTTCGTGGACGTGTTGGATGACGCCGAGCAGCCGTTCGATGCCGTGCTGGCATTCTTCAGCTGTCCCCTGCGCCAGCGCCGCATGGAGGAGTCGGAACTGCACCACGACCGGCCGCCGCTCGCCGGAGTCGTGAGGGAGCTCGAAGATGAGCCGGCCATCGATCGTTTCCTGGCCACGGCGCATCCGCGGCGGACCAAGCGGCTGCGGCAGGCTATCGGAGTGGTGGTGCGGATGATCATGGAAGAACGCGGCTGGGAGCGGACCGGCAAGAAGGGTTCGCTGGGTGTGCGGGCAACCCTGGCGCCGCGCTCGACCGCACCCGGTTCCTACCACAATACGGGCGGGCTGGCGTTCTGGTTTCTACGAGCCGAGCGCTACCGGCGCCTGTCCGGAATGCCGTTCCGGTCGGTAAAGGTAAGGTCGCAAGAGACCGGCGGCAAATCGCCGGCAAAAGTGAGCCGCCAGACTCGTGTCGCGGCCAGGCAAGTGCAGCAGCGGCGTTCGTCACGATCCAGGCCGCGTCCGACCTGAGGCACCGAATACTGCCCTCACCGCTGGCGCGAGAAAACCGCGCATTAGATCAGCGACAGCAAGAAATCTTCATGAGCGACAAGAAGCCCGAGCCGGTGTTTGTGCGAGCGATCAGGGCGAGTTGCCCCGTTTGCGGGAAGCCTTCTTATTCGCCTTCCGGCACGCACCCTCAGTGCGAAGTGACTCGCGCCGATGCGATCACCAAAGCCGCCTACAAAAAAGCGGCCCTGCTGACTCCCAAGCCGCAACGACCTCCGCATGCCAAGCAATGCCCGAGGTGCAAACGCTATACGCCGGCGCGCTGCGCCGTTTGCGATTGCGGCCACTCGTTCGCGCCGCGCGTTGCCGGGCTCTAGTGTGCTGAGTCAGAAGTTCCTGAAGTGGGAAGGCCGCGTACAGCACACCAGTTGTCGTTGTGGTCAAACCACTTGCGTGTTTGACCGTCGTGTCCTGCGTTGCAACGAACTTGCAACTCAGGACACTAGGGCGCCGGCGATCGGTCGTGCCGAAGTGCTCCGTCCAGCGTCGCCTGGAAACGCAGACTATGCCGAATCTCGTGCGCCATTGCCTCGACTGGCTCTTGCGCCGCGATGCGGCGTCCGGCCGCTACCGGCAGGGGCTCGCCCATGCCCACACGCACGACCATCGGGCGGCGCTCGAGGACTACACGGCAGTCATCGAGATGGCAGAGGCTTCCGCCGAACTGTGCGCGATGGCGCTCTACAATCGCTCGGTCGTGCACACGGCGATGAATAACGTCGCGGACGCCGCGCTGGATCTGCGCCGATTGTTGGAAATGAGCGGCGCAGCGGCGAACGTGAAGCTGGAAGCCCGGCGGAAACTGGTCCGCATGCAACGCACGCTCGACCGGTCCGAAGGACAAGGCGAGGCCACGCTCGGCACCTGACGACCGGCCGGCGCTGGTCGAATGGGAAGCCGTTCCGAGCCGCCACGCCTGTCACGCCCGGCCCGCAGGGCCCCCGTGCCGCACGAGCAGGACCGAGCAGGGGGCATGATTAAGCACCGACTCGGCCGTGCCGCCCAGCAGCAGCCGGCCCAAGCGAGTCGAGCCTTTGGCCCCAATGACGATCAGATCGGAGGCGCTGCTCGCGCGCCAGTTCGACGATCTCGTGCTCGGCTACGCCTTCGCGCACGCAATGCTCGGCGCCCCGCAGCGGCTCGGGAAGCTCCTGGCAGACCTGTTGGACTTGCCGGGCACTGGCGGCGAGCTGCTCGTCGTGGTCTTTCACCCACAGTTTCACGAGGGCCTCGGCCTCGGGCGCCCGGGCTTGGGCGTCGAGCCAGTCGGGAATCTTGCCGCCGAATACGCTTTCGACCACGTGCAGACTCACCGCCGAGGTCCCCGCCGGCCAGGTGAAGCGGCCGAGGACCGCGGCCAACTGCCGGCCCGAGGTCTCGCCTTCGAAGGCGACCAGAACGCGAAAATCGCTCGAAGCCGCGGCCCTCTCGGCATCCCGCACGACCAGCACGGGCACCTCGGCTGCGTGGACCACGGCGCGCGACACGCTGCCCAGCAGCAACCGTTCCAGCCGGCCCATCCCCCGCGCTCCGACAACGATCAGGTCGCTTTTCCGATCGCGCGCGGCATGCAGGATGCCTTCGCTTGGATCGCTCGCGCCGATGACCGTTTGGACGGCCGGGCTCCAATTCACCGGCAGGCGCGCCTTGGCGTCGGCGAACACGGACTGCGCCAGTGCCTCGCGTCCCCGCAGCACGGTGGCCCCGGCGACCGTCTGCACGAGCTCCAGGCCCGGCGGCGAGTAGTACAGGACTATCTCGTCCCGATCGGCCGAAACCAGTCGGCCGGCCAGGCGCACGGCTCCCAGGCTCGCTGGGCTGCCATCGACCGCGATGAGGATGTTCACGACGCGACTCCCCGATTCATAGGTTTCAACCGTGACAAGCCAGCGAAAGTCGGCCGCGACCAAAAAAAACAATGCCAGCAACCGGCAAAGTTTGAGAAAGCAAAGCCAATGCCACGGCGCGACGAAGCGCGCGAAAAAGGCGACAGATGGGCTCAGAACGCCCGTTTGGCGGCGTCCAGGTTGGGGCCGGCAGCTGGCGCTGGCCCGAAGGTCGTGACGGATTCGCACGCCCCGTGCGCGGCGCCGCACACTTGAACGGCGGCGTCGGTGAGCTGTGGAGCCCGGATTAAAGGATCGCGGGCTGCGCGGGAGACCAAGACCGTCAGCGTTTCTTTATTTTCTGCGCGGGCCGCCGCTTGCCTTCCGGCCAGGCGGCCTTCGCCGCTTTGGCGTCGGCCCCGTCGTCACTGCTGGGGGTCTTGCGGCGGCGTTTGGCAGCACCCGCGGCAGGCGACCCGGCCTCGGGCTTCTCGTTATACAAGAACGGCGACTCGGAAACCTCCGGCGCATGCATCATCGTGGCCACGCGCTGCAGCACGGCCAGGATTTCGGTGCGTTGCCATTCCGGGACCTTCGCCAACTCGTTGCGGAATCGATCGCGCAGCAAGGGGGGCGCGCGTTCCGCCAGCCGGCGGCCTTCGTCGGTAGCCACCGCCAGGATGCTGCGGCGATCGGTCAGCGATGGTTCGCGCCGGATCAGGCCGTGCTGTTCCAACCGGCCCAGGATGCCCGTCACGGTGGGCTGCGAAAGGTGCAAGGCGTTGGCCAGGGCCATCGGCGAAACGTTCTGGCCGGCCAGAATCTCCCGCAGGGTGGCCAGTTGCGGCGAAGTCAGTCCGTAGTCGTGCCAGAGCTGCCGCGACCAGACATCGATGGCCTGACTAATCCGCCGCAGGGCGAGGACGATTTGGTCTTCGAGCGAAAGCATGGCAGGGGCCCAGGTTGCGCGATTTTAGTTGGCTTATTTTATGTTAGCACAGAATGAAGTGTTGCCGAGACCTTGGGGACGTGGAATCGGCATTATGAGCGACTCAATACATTGTTTAATAGTCACTTGCGTCTATTTGCGACGTCCCCTTGACGCGCGGGCATTGTGCATTGTACGCTATGCATCTAATGCTGCTGGTAACGCCGGCCCGTTCCTGCTGCATGCTAGCCGCGCAAGGGATTCGGCGTCCAGAGGCGCCGCCCCCCAGCAAACGACGTTCTGCAGTGCCAGCCTGCCCGACTTCGCCAGCCCCCGGAAGCGACGACGAAATGCCGCAAACTCCGCTTAAAACGGACCCCCCGAAAACGACCCTGGCCGACGCGCGCCGGGCAACGGGCCGCGGTGATCGTTTGATTCAGGCGGGGCCGGTCCTCGTCGCGCTGCTGCTGGCATCCCTGGTCTTCGTGCTCGGCCGAAGCCTGACGGGCCTGCTCGAGCAGAGCAAAACCGAAGACGAACCGGACCTGCATCACGTCAGTGCCAGTTCGACCTTATTCGGCCTGGAGCGCGACCGGGCCGACGAAGCCGCCGAGCGGCGCAATCAGGATTGACCAGCAGCTTATTTCGCCACGAACCGGCCGAACTGAGGAAACCCGCCGACGTGTCTTAACCCCTGCGAGGAGTTTTATGAGCACTCGATCTTCGCTTGGCAATTGGTCGTGGGCCGTGACGTGCGGCGTCTGGGCCCTGGTCGTGATAATCACGAGCGCTGCCCTCACCAAGGCCGCCGTGGCGCAAACAGCTGTCCGCTCTGCCGCAATCAGCGCCTGCCCATCCGGCGCCGGCTCGGGCCAGCGAAAGCGACGACCACGCGCTGCTCGACGCGACCATTGCCCAGAACAGCCTGATGTCGTCCGTGATCAAGGCCGACGTGGAAAAGCAATTGCGGGATGCGCGCACCGAGATGGCCAGCGATCCGGCGGGCGTGGAAAAGGTGCTCAAGATGACGCTCGGACGCGTGCTGCGATGCCCGAATTGACAAGCGAGCTACGGGCCCAGCTCCGCGGAATGATCGCGGCCGCGTTGCGCGAGGCGGATCGCCGCGCCTTGGAAAAAGAACAGCGCGACATCGAGATCGAACAAGCCCGGTCGGCCGCGGAAGAGCGGCTGAGAATCACGCAGTCCCTCGATCGGGACCAGGAAAAAATCAAGCAGTTGATGGAACGCTTCGATTCGTTGATGTCGGAAGGCCGGTTCTTGCTGGCCGAGGAAGCCGCCGCCTCGGAAGTGCAGGCGATGGCGCCCAACAATCCGGTCTCCGTGGCGGCCGTACTCGACGCCCGGACCACGCGGTACGTTACCCAAGCGCACATCACCAACACCACGCGCCGCAAAGCGGTGGTCGACTGTCTGGCCCAGGTCGAGTTTGCGCACATTCCGTTCTCGGACGATCAGCCGATCGTCTACCCCGACGCCAGCGTTTGGGAAGAGCTCTCCCTGCGGCGCAAGAAATGGAAGGATTTCGCCTCGGCCGACATCAAGGACCAGAAGGGGGCCGCCGCCCGAATTCGCAAGGCGCTCGAGGAACCCACGAGCCTCGACTTTGTCGAGGCGCCGCTGCAGGACGTGATGGACTATCTCAAGGATCTGCACAACATCGAGATCCAAATCGATACGAAAGCGCTCGAAGATGCGAGCATCGGCGCCGACACGCCGGTCACGGTCAACCTCAAGGGGATTCGGCTCAAGAGCGCCTTGCGGCTGATGCTCGGCAATCTGGACCTGACCTACGTCATCAAGAACGAAGTGCTGATGATCACCACGCCCGAAAAAGCCGGCAATGAACTGGTGACCAAGGTCTATCCGGTGGCCGACCTGGTGATCCCGATTCAAATCATGCGCATGGGCGGCGGCATGGGCGGATTCGGGATGGGCGGCGGCATGGGAGGTGGCATGGGTGGCAGAGGCGGCATGGGCGGCGGTATGGGCGGTGGCATGGGAGGTATGGGAATGGGCGGCATGGGCATGGGTGGCATGGGCATGGGCGGCATGGGAGGGGGCGGGTTCTTCAGTGTTCGGGACGATGCGAGCCACCTGCGGGCGGCGCAGCAATAGGAGCGACCAATGTCGATCGAGTGCGAAGCGTGTCGCGGCAGCGGATATCTTGTCGACGCCTGTCCCGACTGCGGCGGCAACTCTGCCTACGAGTCGCACTCCTGCGGGCGCTGCGAAGGCCGGGGGCAAATCGAAATGCCGTGTCATAGCTGCAACGGCAAGGGCGCGGCGGCAACGGCTTACGACGTGTGACGTGGCCGATCGGCACGAGGCTAGCGCACGTGCCGGTGTGCGTCGAGGCGTTGCCGCTGTAATGCGCAGCGATGAAGAAAGGTGCTTCAGGATGAAGCGACCGCGGCTCGATTGCGAGCCGTCTGCGCTCGGCAGCGCCAGTCGGACAGTAGCCCGGCCCTAGCGGCGCGAGAGGATCGCCACCGAGCCCAAGGTGCGGTCGTAGAAGTTGGCCAGATTGTCGTCGTCGAACGGCGACCAGCCGACGCGCGCCGGGAACTGCTTGAAGCCCGGCGATTGGCCGAAGCGTCCGTCGGCGCCGGCGGCGATGATCTGAAACGACTCGCGGTTGACCCAAGTCGCGGGAATTCCGCGCTCTTCGATCTCCGCGGCGTACGGCACGGCGCGGGTTCCCACTGCGCCACTCGATGCCCAGTCGCCGTACGTTTGGTGGTTGAAATAATAATAGGGTTGGCCCACTGACCTCGTGCCCGGCGGCAAGTAGACTTCGCCGTCGTCCTGGATGACGAGCCGCGCCGGGTCGAAGTCGAAAAACGGCTCACGGTGGCCGCAGAGGGCAAACGGATCATCCCCTTCTGCGAAGCCGCCGAGCCAGAACACCAGAGCCTGGGGCGCCGTCAGGCCGCCGGGAACGGGTCCTTCATAAGCGGGCAGGATGCGGCGAATGTGCGCGGCGACGAGTGCCGGATCGGCAAAGTCCGGCGGATATTCGCCGTAGCGGTCGCGGTAGGCGTCGAGGGCTGCCGACAGATGCTGGATTTCCACCAACGTCTCGCGCGACCAGTCGGTCCGCGCTGGCGTGAAGCTGGCCGACGCGCAGAGCGCCAGCACGACGGCGACGATGGCCCAGAAACGCAAGGTCATGGCTTCGCGGCGTCGAGATTGTTCTTCTCGCAGAAGTTCGTGATGTTGTCGTTGTCGGCGCCCGCGGAGTCGTAGCCCACGCCGATCGGATAGAGGCTGAAATAAGTGCCCGTGGGTGACGTCGCCGGGCCGAAGAGCCCGTCCTGGCCGGCAGAAATGATCTGGAACGATTGCGGCTTACAGAACAGTTCGCCGTTGTCGATGATGCCGTTATTGTTCGCATCGCCAAAATAAGGCGAGACCAACCCGGCTCCGTTGCTGAGGGTTGTCGTTAGCGAAATTCCGGTGACGCTCGAGCCTGACGGGCAAGGTGCATAGATCGGACCGACGGTGTTGGAGACCGTCGAGCTGTAATTGCCTGCGGTTCCGAGTCCGTTTGTCGGCACCGTGCCGTAGGACGTGTAGTCGAAATAGGCATAGGCCGCATTTCCGTAGGGTGCGTTGTACATCAGGTTTCCGACAGGCGCCATTGGCGACGTCGAGAGAACGGCCACGGTCCCGATGCTTGTGCCCTTGATCGTATTGCTATAGACGAGCCGCGTAGTGTCGAACTGAAAAAATGAGCTGCGAGTAATGACCGGAAGCGTGCCACCCGAAGTCGTTCCTGCGCCAAATGGGTCCGTCACGTCGGGGCTTTGTCCGGCCAGCCAAAACACGAGGGCCGCCTGGGGGTTGTAGTTCGTGGTGTCGACGCCTTGATTGGTCAGGTCGCCAGCGATCTGTGCGCCAAGACTGCCTGCCCACCGGAGCGAATAGCGGGGAAACGCGCGCGCCACGAACGATTGCAGGTTCGCGTTCGCGACGCCGCCAGTGCAGGTCAGATTGGTCGGCGGATAGGATCCATATTTTGCTTTGAAAGCCTCCATGCCCGAGGCCAATTGATCCAGCTCGACTTTGATCTTCGTCTGCCGGGCCGACCAGAGTGCGCCGGCGACGGCCGGGGTAATCAGCGCGGCGAGGATCGCGATAATCGCAATCACCACCAGCATTTCGACCAAAGTGAAACCGTTTTTGCGCCGCATGGCATTCCCCCGAACGGGCGTTTGAAGAGAGTGAGCACTCTGTTAGTCGAGCCTAACAGACCCCCCAGACGATATCAATTGAAATCGGACAAACTTGCGGGTTTCCGCATCCCCGCGCTCTCGCCACGCACGCGACTGCCTGGACGGCAGCGGGTTGAGAGGCCTCGTTTGGCACGCCGAGATTCGGCGTGCCGAATCGTTCCGCGGTTTGCTACGATCGATCCTGGCCGATACGTGCCCGCCGGCCTGTGGCGGCCGAGGGCAGGTACGTCGCCTGTGTGCTGCATCCTTGTTTGCCAAGCGAAATGACGGAGCGCCGAGCGGTGGCTGGCGAGAGCCATTATCGGGGCCGGCTGGCCCCCACGCCGACCGGGCTGATGCACTTGGGGCACGCGCGCACGTTCTGGACGGCCCACCAGCGCGCTCGCGCGCCGGCGGGACGCTGCTCTTGCGCGTCGAAGACCTCGACCCGCTCCGTTCGCGCGACGAATTCGTCGCGGCCCTGCTCGATGATCTCCGCTGGTTCGGTCTCGAGTGGCAGGAGGGGCCCGAGCTGGGCGGCCCCTGCGGCCCGTACGTGCAGAGCCAGCGCCTGCCGCGCTACGTCGACGCCTGGCGGCGGCTGTACGCGGCGGGTTCCATTTATCCCAGCCCGCATTCGCGCAAGGATGTCGATCTGGCACTGCTGGCGCCGCACGATGCGCCGCCCGAGGGCTGGCCGGAAAGGTCCGCCGCAGAAACCAGCGCGGGCGTCGCCGGCGAAGCTCTCGAGGAGCCGGTGGAGCCAATCTTTCCGGTCAGCTTGCGTCCGGCGGCAATGCCCCGGCCTGACGTTGGCCCGGCCGAGCCGGGGGCGGTCAATTGGCGTTTTCGCGTGCCGGACGGCCAAGAGATCCGATTCGTGGACGGCCGCTACGGCGAGACGCGCCGCGTGGCGGGGGTCGATTTCGCCGATTTCCTGGTTTGGCGGCGCGACGGCTACCCGAGCTACGAGCTGGCCGTGGTCGAAGACGATCACGCCATGCAGGTGAGCGAAGTGGTTCGGGGCGCCGACCTGCTCACCTCGACCGCACGGCAATTGCTGCTGTATCGCGCTCTGGGCTGGACGCCGCCGCAGTTTTTCCACTGTCCGCTGGTGTGCGACGAAGCCGGCCGGCGACTGGCGAAACGCTCGGGGGCACTGGCCCTCCGCGCCCTGCGCGAAGCGGGGCACTCGCCTGCGGCGCTCCGAGCCGGCTGGGAATAGTCTGGGCCGAGCGTGAAATGTGATTCAAGAGCTGCCCCAGCGCCGTCGCCGGTATGCCAGGGCAATCATTGGTAGCTGACCGCCGTGGTGGCAGTTGATACCATGGTCGAGTGCCGGCGCACGTGCGGCGGCCAATAGTTCGCCGGGTTCGGGTCATTTGCCATGCGTTATTTCGGCCCTCGGGTCTGGCTGCTGTTGCTGCTGGCTGCGGCGGGATGCTCCTGCACGGCGACCAGGCCGGCGCTGCCCCCTGCGGCCGCGGCGCTGACGCCGGAACTCGTGGCCGAAAACAATCGCGGCGTCGCGCTGATGGGGCGCTTTGAATACGCCGAGGCGCACGATGTCTTCGCCGACCTGGTGGCCCGGCGCCCGGATTGGTCGCAAGCCAAAATCAATCTGGCGATCGCCACGCTCAACCGCCAGCAGCCGGGCGATCTGGCCGAGGCCGAAACGCTCATCGGCCAGGTGCTGGTGGGGGATCCTGAGAATCTGCAGGCCTTGTATTGCCAGGCGCTGTTGAAATCGTGGGGCTCGGCGCCGGGCGATTCGCTGGCCCTGTTCGAGCGTGTGGCCCAGGCCGACCCGCACGATGCCTACGCGGCCTATCACGTCGGCCGCTCGATGTTCGAGGAGGGGAAGTATGCGGAGGCGCTCGAGTGGTATCGCGCCGCGCTCGCTCGCGATCCCTACCTGCGCAGCGCCTACTACGGCAGCTTTCAGGCGCTGCAGCGTCTGAAGAAGCCGGATGAAGCGGCCGAGATGCTGCAAACCTTCGAGCGTCTGAAGACCAACCCGCAGGCGCGTTTGATCGAGCAGAAGTACACTCGCATGGGTCCCAAGGCCGACGTCTTGACCGTCGACCTGGCCGATCCGCCGGAAGTCAAACCCGTGGCTGGCCCCGTCTTTGCCCCGCCGCGCCCGCTGGTGGCCGGTCCGTGGCCAGGCGCCGGGGCCGCGGCCGATCCGGCGTCGGTCGGGCCGAGCGTGACCGTTTGCGATCTCGACGGCGACGGCCGCCTGGACATTTGCGTCGCTGCCGGCCGGCCCGTCGAAGGCGGCAGCGCGAACGTCATCTTGCTGGCCGCCGGCGAGGGCTGGGCTGTCGCGGCGGATCATCCGCTGGCGGCTCCGACGGACGTGCGCGCGGCGCTGTGGGGCGATTACGACAACGACGGCTTGACGGACGTGTACTTCTGCCGCCGCGGACCGAATCAGCTGTGGCGTCAGGTTGGCCGGGGCGAGTGGCAGGACGTGACGGCCGAAACCGAGACCGCCGGGGGCGATTTCGACACGGTCGACGGGGCCCTTGCCGATTTGGACCACGACGGCGATCTGGACTTGTTCCTGGTCCGATCCAACGGGCCCAACGAACTCTTGAACAACAATCACGACGGCATGTTCCGGCCGATCGCCGCCGACAGTCAGCTGGCCGGCGACGAGCGCGGCTCGCGCGGCCTGCTCGTGGCCGATTTGGACGCCGACCGCGACGCCGACTTGATCGTGATCAAACGCCAGACTCCGCACGAAGTGTATCGCAACGACCGGCTCTGGAATTATGTGCCGGCCGCTGGCTTTGCCGACTTTTGCCAGGCGCCGCTGTTGGCCGCCGTCGCTGCCGACGCCAATGCCGACGGCCAGGTCGAGATCTACGCCCTGAGCGAGACCGGATTGTCCTGTTGGCAGCCGAATGCCGAAGGGCACTGGCAAAGCACGGTTGTCGTCGAGCAAAAAATCGCGGCCGAGGACCCCGCAAAACTGGCCATCGCGGACTTGCAAGGGGATGGCCTGCTGGATGCCTTGTTCACCGCGGGCAGCCAGCTGCGGGGCGTGCAACTGGCGGGTCCGCACGTCAAGATTTGCGAGCTGGCCGCCGCCGGCCTGAATCACTGGGAACTGGCCAATGTGACGCCGACCCAGGGGCCCGCGATGATCGGAGCCGCCTCGGAAGCCGCGCCGCAAATCTGGTCTGCCGGCAGCGGTCGCAAACCGATGGTCGAGGTGACCCTCTCCGGCAAGCAGGAAGAAAAGGACCAGACGCGTTCGAATTCGTCGGGCATCGGCGTCAACCTGGCCGCCCGCGTCGGCTCGCGGTGGACGGCCACCAGCACTTATCGTGGCAATTCCGGGCCGGGACAAAGCCTGCAGCCGATTGCTTTCGGCCTGGCCGACCAGCAGCGGATCGATTTCGTCGCGATCGACTGGACCGACGGCGTGTATCAAACCGAGCTCGACTTGAAGCCCCCCGGCCCAATCGCGATCGAGGAAGTCCAGCGCCAGGTGTCGAGCTGTCCGGTGGTCTTCGCCTGGAACGGCCGAACGTACGAGTTCATCACCGACGTGCTTGGCGTCGGGGGCATCGGCTTCGCCACGGGCCGCGGCACCTATGCGCCGAGCCGCCCGCGCGAAAACCTGCTGCTGCCTGCCGGCCTGCCTGCGGCCGACGGAGGCAAGCTGCGGCTGAAAATCACCGAGCCGATGGAAGAAACCTGTTATCTCGATGCCGCGCGGCTGGTGGCCTATGATTTGCCGTCAGGATGGCGGCTCGGGCTCGACGAACGCATGGGGACCGGCGCGCCCGCGGTGACCAGCCGGGCGTTTTTCTATCGCCAGGCGCAACGTCCGTCCGCTGCCGCCAACGACCGGGGCCAGGACATCCTGGCACTTGTCAGCGAAGCCGATCGCCGAGCCGCGTGGCCGGGCAAGCGTGACCGCCGGTTTCTCGGCCGGACTGCGGAACATGCCGTCACGTTGGAGTTCGCCGAGCCGATCGAGCTCGATGGCCGGTCCTGGCTGCTGGCCGATGCCTGGCTCGAATATCCCTACTCGCAGACGATGTTCGCCGCCTGGCAGGCCGGAGCATCCTACGACCCGCCTTCGCTCGAAGCGCGCGACGCATCGGGCAACTGGCACATGCTGGCCGAACATTTTGGCTACCCGGCCGGCATGGCGCGGCAGATGTCGTTGCCGTTGCCCGCGGCCGATTATCGCGCCAGTGCACTGCGGCTGCGGACCAATTTGGAAATCTACTGGGACCGCCTGCAGGTGACCGCGGCCGAGCCTTGTCCGCAGGCCCGGCGGCAGGTGTGGCGCGCTCGAGAAGTCCCAACTCAGTTTCATCGGCTTTCCCAAGCGCACGAGCGGGGCCGACCAGGATCCGCGCTACGACTATCTCGAGCGCACTCCGCTGTGGGACACGCGCTATCAGTCCGGCTGGTACACCGCATTCGGGCCGGTCGACGAACTGGTCGAGGAATCGGACGGGGCCCTGGCGATCTTCGGGCCGGGAGAAGAAGTCGGGCTCGAATTCGCGTCCCCGGCAGCGGACCTGCCCGCCGGTTGGACGCGGCAATACGTGCTCGAACTCGCGGGCTGGTGCAAGGACATGGACCTTTACACGCGCGAAGGCGAAACGGTCGGCCCACTGCCGCAGCCGGACGAGCTTTCGCCTGAGAACCTGGAAAAGCGCACCCAGCTGCACCGCCGGTTTCAGACCCGCTACCAATCGGGGCGCGAGTTGCGCACGGCGCGCGGTAAATGGCGCTACGACGGCCTATCTCAGCTGGGCCGGGCGAGTTTTTCCAGCGCTGCGCGCCCGACGTCGGTCGAGTGATTGTTGTGGTCTACGCTGTGGGTACGGGCCGCGGCAGTGCCCGCTGGAAAAATCGGCTGCCGGCTGGCCGGGTAGGCCTCGCTGCGCAAGTGGGCCGGCATTTGATGCACCTGGCGCCGCTGGCGTTCGGCCCGGAGCGCGGCCAGATCGATTGGCCCGACGACGATCCGTTTGCCCGGCCCGGGGTCGGCCTGCGCGAGAATCCGCCCGTCGTAATCGACGATCATGCTCCGGCCGGGCCAGCTGAAGGGCGGAAAGTTCTCCTGCCGGCAGGCCTGATTGGCCGCCACGACGTAGGCCAGGTTCTCGACGGCTCGGGCCCGATTGAACAGCGTCCACCAGTCCAAAGGATCGGTGGCCCAGGGGTCCATGTAGGCGCTCACTCGTACCAGCACTTCGGCACCGGCCAGTCCCAGCTGGCGGATCACTTCCGGAAACAGCCAGTCGTAGCAGATTGCCACGCCCAGCTTGCCGATCTCGGTGTCGGTCACCGGAAAGAGCGGCTCATCATAACCGGGCAAATCGTGCGGGCTGGCATGCACCTCGAGCGGAAGCCAAGGCTGCACTTTGCGATATTTCGCGAGCACCCCGTCCGGCCCGACGAGCACGGTGGTGTTGAACACGTGGCCGGGCCAGCGCCGGTCGACTTCCAGAAACGTGCCGGTCTGGATGTAGACGCCCAGCCGTTTGGCCTTGGCGGCGTAGAGATCGGTGTGCTCGTTGGGAACCGGAATCGCCAGGTGTTCCCGGAGCTCGTCGACCGACTCGTAGATCGGCGCCGCGTGGGCGAATTCCGGAAACACGACCAGCCGCACGTCCCCCAGCGGGGCGTACCCGGCCACGGCCTGATCGATCATTTCCAGCATGTGCTGCGTGCGGCCGGCGATCTCCTGCCGGTCGCGAGGGCAAGGAAGATCGATCTGACAGGCCGCGGCGTAATAGCGTTCGATGCCAGGCATAAGCACTTCCGATTAATGGCGGGGCGTCGTTGCGATCGTCCAAGTAACAGGCTCGCCGCACTGCCGAAGGGCCGCGTCGAGTCTCTATTGGCCGGGATAGCTGAAAAAAACAGCGCCCTGGGGGCACGTCCCCGCGAGCATAAGACCAGCGCTCTCGGGCGGCAAGCCCCGGGCACGGACGAGGTCACTTGCCTGTGGCTTGCTCGACGACCAGGAGTCGATCGACCCCTTCGCACGGCACTTCCTGCCGCGAGCCGTCCGGCCAGACGATCGTCAATCCGTCCACGCTGGTGGCCGCGCCGAGTCCGAAGGTAACCGGCAATTCCACCTGCGAGAGGTAGCTGCGCGTCGGCATGACTTGCCGTTCGAGCCGCTCGTCGCCGAGCCGGGCTTCGACCCGGGCGCCGATCGCGTCGCGATTCGACGCCGTGCCGACGAGCTTCAGCCGCAGCCAATGATGGCCGAGCTGCCCTTCGTTCCGCAGCAATCGCGGGCTGCGGCGCGTGGCGGTGATGATCACGTCCAGGTCGCCGTCGCCGTCGATGTCGGCATATGCGGCGCCGCGGCCCACGGTCGGCTCGGTGAAGTCGGGTCCGCATTTGTCGGCCGGCACGCTGACGAATTCGCTGCTCTGGTCCGAGCCGCAATTCCAGAACAGATGCGGCGACTGCTCGTAATGCTGGCTGACTTGCACTTTGTTGATGTCTTCTTCCAGGTGGCCGTTGGCGGTGAGCAAGTCGAGCCGGCCATCCAGGTCGTAGTCGAAAAAGAACAACCCGAACGTCAGCGACAGCCGCGTGGGCGGGCCCAACCCGGTGGCCAGCGATTCGTCGGCAAATTGCAGCGGCGCGCCCTGCGAGACGTAGAGCGACGTCATTTCGTTGGCAAAGTTGCCGATCGCCAATCCCACGGTGTCGTTGTTGCGAAAGCGAGCGGCGTCGATGCCCATGGCACCCCGGGCATTGCCCGAGTTGTCGAAGGCGACGCCCGCGGTCGCGCCGATCTCTTTGAACGTGCCATCGTGCTGGTTATGGAACACGAAGTTCTGTACGGTGTCGTTGGCAAACACCAGGTCGAGCCAGCCGTCGCCGTCGAGATCGACCGGCGCCAGGCCCAGCGATTTGCCCATGGGGACGCCGGTCGCCGGGTTTTTGACCTCGAGTCCGCTGGCCGCCGTGACGTCGCTGAACCGGCCGTCGCCGTCGTTGCGATAGAGGAACGGGAAACAGCCCTGAAAGGCGATCGGCGGTCCGTAGGCCCGGCCGGCTCCCACCAGGCGAAAGTCCTGGGCGGCGTCGAGTTCGCGCGTCCAGCGGACGTAATTGCACACGACCAGGTCCAGGTCGCCGTCGCGGTCGTAGTCGACGAAGCCGCAGCCGGTGCTCCAGTGGTCGCCGCCGCCCGACACGCCGGCTGCCGCGGTCACGTCCCGGAACTTGCCCTGCTCGTTGTGAAACAATCGACTGGGACCGACCGCCGAGATGAACACGTCGACCCAGCCGTCGTTGTCGTAATCGCCGACCGCCACGCCCATGCCATAGAGCGACTCGGCCAGCCCGGCCTGCTCGGTCACGTCGTCAAAATTGCCGTCGCCGGCATTGCGATACAGGGCCAGCGTGGCGGGCGGCTTGCCGGCGGTGCGATGCCAGGGCCACTCGCAGGAATTCACCAGCAGCAAGTCCTGATCGCCGTCGTTGTCGTAGTCGAAAGAGGCGCAGCCCGAGCCCATCGTTTCCGGCAGCAATTTCTCGCCATAGGCCCCGTTCTCCTGCACGAACTGGATGCCGGCCTGGCTGGTGATGTTTTTGAACGGAACGTGCGGAATCTCCACGGCCAGTCGCTGGCGGACCGTGGGCAAAGCGACTTCCCGGGGCGCGACGGTATGCACCGCAGGCGTACGCAGAGCGAACCACGCGCCTGCGCCGCCGATCAGCCCGACCGCGAGGATCACGGCCAACGACCAGCGCAGCGCGCGACCAATGATCTGGTCGTCGCCCAAGTCGTCGGCTTTTTCGGTGCTGGAACTCGTCACGTCTGGCTTGCTCCCCGGAGTTGATTTGTTCACGGCTCACCCGCCTGCCGGGCCACCGGGATCGGCCGCTCGCGCCCCTCGAGCGCCAGCCCGGGGGCGCCCGGCCGCTGCAGCGGGTAGATCACCAAAGCTTCGGCCGCGTGATTGGCGGCGGGATACTTCTGCCGGGCCAGGGCGATGGCGCGGTCGCGGGCATTGTCGTCGAGTTTGTACCGCGCGTGCATGCGGCCGTGTTCGGCCGATCGCTCGGGTTCGTTCAACTGGGTGTAGATCAGCTGCAGGTTGTAGTGCGCCGCGACGTTTTCGGTATCGAGGGCGAGCGTTTTTTCGAACGTTTCGGCGGCCGCACGGAGCAGGGCCTCGCGCTCGGTTTTTTGGTCCGGGCCGCGAAGCTGCTTGGCTCGCTCGAAAACCGTGCTCCCCAGCTCGTTGAGGACTTCGTAGTCCTGGCTGAAATCGAACCCGCGCTTGAGCATCTCCGGCGTCTGCGCCGGGCTGACCACGCTACGCAGGTTTTGCTCGGCGACGTCGAGGTGCCCTTGCTGCCGATTGACCAGGCCGGAAAGCCAGGCCAAGGTCCAGGGTGGGGCCGGCGGATCGTGCGGCGCGCGGCGCGGCCGAGCGCTTCGACCGCTTCATCCAGGCGGCCTTCGGCGTTGTACACCCGGGCCAGATTCAGCGGACCATCGAAGCGGCCGAGCTTTTCGACTTCGGCAAAGGCGTCGGCCGCTTGCCGCAATTCGCCTTTGGCTCCGCCCTGGCCTTCGAGCAACAGGCCGATGCCGTAATCGTTCCAGCGCTGCCAGAGCGGAATCTCGGCGCCGTCTGCGCCGGCGCGTCGGGTCCCCCCTCGACCGGCAGCGTCACCCGGTCGATGGCGAGCGTGGTGACCGGCAGCGGATTGACATAAGGCTGGCCGCTCTGGTGGCCGCGGATCGGGATGTCCCCGGGCTTGGCGCTGGCGGTGACGAAGTCCATGTAACGCTGGTCGAACTTGCGATATTGCAGCTTGACCTCGATCGTCACCGGCTGCTGGACGCCGGCCGGGAGCTGGAAGCCGTAATGGGCCACCTGGCCGGCGCCGGGCGGAATCTGGTGGTTGTAAAGCGGCACGAAGATGTCCTGCGGATTCCGCCGGTCGATGCGATTGCCGTCTTGATCCAGCATGAACACGTTGATGAAGTGCGACCAGGGGTCGACCTCGCCGTCGGGCCCTTGCGCGCCGTTGCGGCCGATCACCTCGCCGCCGCTGGTCAGCGTCACGTCGAGCCAGACTTCATTCGAATCGACGGTTCCCTGCGTGAACAAGTGGCCCAGCTTAAGCGTGCGGACGACCGTTTCCAGCAGGTAGCTTTCGCCGGGCTTGAGCTGTGGCAGCGCGGGCCTTAGCGGCGCCTGGAGCGGGCCGTCGATCGTGCCCCCCGGTTTGATGCCGAAAATATCCACCCGCATGGTTCCCTGCAGAAAGTCCTGCTGCGCCTGGACGATTGCTGGTTCGTCGCGCAGCCAGGCAATGGCCGTATTGGCCGCCGGAAACAGGTGGTTGTGAACCGTCAACTTCTGGCTGCCGTCGGAGAGCGTGGCAAACCGGGCTCCAAAATCGTTCGACGGCTGGAGCGGCATGTGGCAGCCGGCGCAGTTCGTGGTGGCTTGCGGTGGATAGTAGAAGCTGCGGGCCCCGTGCCCCGAAACGCCGCTGAGCAGGTAAGGATCGTAATGATTCTGTCCGCGGAGGAACTCCTTGTAGTGATTGAGCGCGAAGGGCAGATGCACCTTGTGGCACGTCGAGCAGAACTCGGCCGTCTTGTGGAACGGCTTGAGGAAGGTTTTCTTGTGGAACTCGGGCTTGGCCTTGACCAGTTGCTGGTTGACGTATTGCAGCCACTCATTTTCGCTTTGGGCGAACGGGTAGTGCTGCGGCTCCTCGATCGTGTAGTCGGCGTTGCCGCGCGTGCTGTTGACGTTCGTGATCGCGTGGCACACGGTGCAAGTGATGCCGGCCTGGGCCGTGGGATGATTGACGACGTCGAACTGGGGATCGTCGAACGCGCCCGAGAAAAACGGCACCGGATCGTGGCAGCCGGCGCACCAGCGCGAAGCCTGGACCGATCCGTCGCGCTTCAGCGCGACCTCGCGCGTCTCGCGGACACTGGCCAGATACGCCGGGTTGTTGAACGAACTGAACCGGTGCACGCTGTGATACCAGCCCTGGTACACGTCCTGGTGGCACTTCAAGCAGTATTCGTTCATCATCAGCGTCTGGGCCGGAATGAAATTCCCGGTCGACGTGCGGGCCAAAGAGGGAAAGAAATACTGCTCTCCCGTGGCCGGCCCGGCCACATGCCAACGGCGCGGGTCCTGCGTGTGGAACGCCGCCATCACCGCCACCGTCGCGGCGGCCACGCCGGCATAGATCAAACCGACCCGCCAATGGATTCGCGGTCCGGCCAGCCGATGCAGCCAATAAAGCCAGCCGGCCACCAGCGGAGTGGCGAAATGCAGCCAATAGATTACGGCTCGCGCCGTGGGCAGCTTGAGCTCGAAGGGGCCCACGCGCATCAGCAGCAGGCCGGTCAGCAGCACCAGGATCGAGGCGGCGAAGAGCGCATAACCGATGCGGATCGCCCGGCGATTGCGCCGCGTGCGCGATCCCACCATGTGGATCAGGCCGAACGCCACGAAGGGCACGATCAAGAGCAATCCCAACACCAGGTGCACCAGGAACATCGCCTGGTAGAAATAGTTCTGGTAGGTCTCGCCGCGCAGCCATTCCAGGAAAGTGATGGTCGCCAGATAGCTGCTGTTAACGCCCAGAATGGCCACCAGCGCCAAGACCAGGTACAGCAGCTTCTTCAGCCGGGGTCCGACGGCCGGCACATATTGCTTGCGCCGGGCCAGATCGGCCAGGCGCTCTGCGGCGGTCGCCATGATTAGAACCTGAAAGGACGATTCATTCTGAAGCTCAAACTTCGCTCGCCGGCGGATGTCCGTCGAGCGCTCGGCAGGAGTGGCTTGCCGCCCACCGCATGTTCGGCGGTCAAGCGGTCGGCGTCGGACAATCGACCGCTGCTTCGTGCTCGGCGGTCAGCCGGGGACCGTGGGCAGCCGCACGGCGGCGGCTCGATCCGTTGGGAAAGTCCATCAGGCATTAGCGAGGCGGGCGTCCGGGTTAGTCGCCCCAGCGCCACGGGCCCGTCGATGCCGCCCTTGGGCAACGACCGGATCGCTCGCTGAGCCCTGGGGCGTCAGGGGTGCGGGTATTGAGGGGAACGATTAAAGCTGCCGGCGAGGGCAAACGCTGGGCGAAGGAAGCGGCCCCGCCAGTGATCAACGTTGGGCCGATTTTGACCCGCCACGTTGGCATTAAGCGAAGAAAGCTCAAAAACCCCCGCTTTTTCCAGGGTAGCTCCGGAGAGGCATTTTCGCAACCGACTTAGCGGCGCCCGAGCCGGTTTCCCCCGGTCGCCAAGGACGACTTGAAGGCCGCTGAGGATTCGATTCTTCTAAAGGTTGGGCCCCGTCGCGGGCGCCCTGGCTGGATTCCACCCTGTTTTCCCCGACAACCCGACATGCACACGGTCTCTCACGCTTTTTCCGCCCAAACGAGCGGCGCAGTCTGCCGGCATCCCGCCACGGGTTGGGGATGCGTGGCGTGCGCGGCTTTTGTCTTGGCGTTTGCGCCAGGTTGTCACCGACAGCCCGCCCAGCCGGCCGCGGCCCAGTCCGAAGCGGAGCCGGAGGACCACGTCGCGATCGGCCAGGCCTATTATCGCGAAGGGGACGCTGCCCGGGCGGTCGCCGAGTTCAGCCAGGCGATTGCCGCCGATCCGCGGGCCGTGAATGTTTACCTGGAACGGGCCAGCGCCTATTTGCGGCTGGGGCGCATCCAGGCGGCCTTCGCCGACTTCGACAAGGCGATCGAGCTGGAGCCCGAAAACCCCGAACGCTATCTGAGCCGGGCCGTGGCTCATCAGGTCCAGCGGCGATTGGACGCCGCCTTGGCCGATTGCAATCGCGCGATCGCGTTGGATCCGCAGCAAGGCGGTCCCTATTCCTTGCGGGCGGCGCTGGAGATCGATTTGGCGCGCTACGACGAGGCAATTGCCGACTGCGACGAGGCCCTGCGGATCAATCCGCAGTTCGCCGCCGCATTCAACAATCGGGGGCTGGCCTGGCTGAAGAAAAAAGACTACGAGCGCGCCATCGCCGACAGCACCCAGGGAATCGAATTCCACGGCGAAACGCCCGAGGCGCTCGTCAACCGCGGGGTCGCCTATCGCGCGATCGGCGAAGAGGACAAAGCCCTGGCCGATTGGACGGCCGCGATCCGCGTCGCGCCCAACCATCATGCTTCGTACTACAATCGGGCCGAACTGTATCGCAAGCGCGGCGAGTGGGACAAGGCGATCGCCGATTACAGCTTCTTGCTCGCACCACGGCTCGACCAGTTGCAGGCCGAAGGCACCAGCGGCTTCAAACTGGGACAGGCCAAGGGACCTTCGGAAACCGCCCAGCAGACGGCTCGCCTGCTGGTCCAGCGGGCGGCAGCCTGCTTCGGGCGCGGCGATCCGGCCGGCCTCAAGCAAGCCGTGGCGGATTGCAGCCTGTCGATCCAGCTGAACCCGGCCGATGCCGACGCCTACCTGGTGCGCGGCTCGGCCAATCGCGCGCTGGGCGAAGCGGCCCAGGCCGACGCCGACCTGGCCCGCGCTCGGCGGCTCGGCGGCAAGTAATTCGCTATGATTCACGTCCATGTCGTGGATCGTCGCGAGTCGGAACCCTCGTGCGCGGGCCCACCCACGTCGCATCAGGTTAACGCGGGATGGCCAGCCAACCACAGCCAGCGGCCAAGGGGCATGAACATGGGTGCTACCGAGAACGGTCGTCCGAGATTAGCTGCTTGGGTCGCGGCCGCGGCGCTCGCGATTCTGTTGGCATGCCAGCGTGCCGCCGCAAGGGGACAATTCGGCCTCGCCGGTCGAAGCGACCGCCGAACAACAACTCGACGATCTTTTGAATCTCGGCCTGGCCCAAATCAAGGAGGGCAGCTTTGACGCGGCACGGCAAACACTGGCCGAAGCCATTGCCAAAGCGCCGAGTGATCCGCGCGCCTATCATTATCGAGGAGACCTGGAAACCAAGCGCGGCAACCCCCAGCGCGCCATTGTCGACCTGAACCGGGCGCTCGAGATCGATCCCGAAAACGCGCTGGCCTATGAGTCGCGCGGCGTGGCCGAAGGGGTCATGGGACGCAACAACGATGCGATTGCCGACCTCTCCGAGGCCCTCAAGCGTCTGCCGCAAAGCGTCAGCGCGCTCATCAATCGAGGCTATGCCTATTACAACCTGAACCGCGACCTCGAAGCGCTGGCCGATTACGACCTGGCGCTCCAGATCAACTCTCGCAGCGCCACCGCGTTGAACTACCGCGCCGCCGTGCTCCTGCGGCAGGGCCACACAGAGCGGGCCATGGCCGATCTGGAGCTGGCGATCAAATTCGAACCCCGCCGGGCCGAATGCTACCTCAATCGGGGCGCCGCGTATGAAACGCAGCAGTTGTTCGAAATGGCGCTGGCGGACTATAGCGAAGCCGTTCGTCTCGACCAGGCGTTCGTGCCGGCCTACCGCAATCGGGCCAGGATCTACGCTCGGCTTGGCCAGCCCGACAAGGCGGCCCAAGATCGGCAAAAGGCCAACCAACTGCAGTGGGGTGGCGGCGCGAAACCGGCTCCTCCCTGACCCGTCGTCCAATGCTGCCGCGGGCCGGACGCCTCGACGGCCACGGCGGGTCGCTTGGCGCCAGCGCCGCCGCTCCGACTGCCGCGATCGCGCCAAGTTAGTCCGAGTCCTGCACACGGGCGAGATTGGAAAAAAATGAAGGGTCTGCCCAAACTTGGGCAGACCCTTTGAATCAGCGCGAGAGAGCGAGTCGAAGAGGACGACGATCAGCCGGTCCTGCGGCGTCGGTAGGCGACGGCACCGAGGCCGAAGAGCCCCAATCCCGCCAGCAACAAGCTCGACGGCTCGGGCGTCAGCGTCGAATGGTACAGCTGCAACACCTGGTTGTCGGTGAACGGAGTACCGAAGAACCGGGCGTCCGACAGCGAACCCAGGAAGTCGCCACCGTTGCCGCCGTTCATGCCGACCGTCAAGTTGCCGCCGTTGGCATAGGCGCCGTGGCCACCCGAGGTGCTGATCAGCACGCCGTTCTCATAGATGTTCTGCGTGCCGGCGCCGTTGTTGAACACCCAGGTGAAGTAGTTCCACCCGCCGACGATGCTGCCGGGGCCGCTGGTGGGCAGGGCACTCGAGTTGCTGTCGTTACTCCAGAAGCCGAAGTAGGCTTCGTTGCCGCGGAAGCCCAAGTGCATGGGATTGCCGGCGTCGGTGCCGAAGACCATGTTGTCGCCGTTGGTGTTGTCGAGATTCACCCAAGCACCGGCGGTGAATGAACCGTCGGCGGCGGTGACGTTCGACAGGGCCTGGTTCGACTGAACACCCGCCCCCAGATTGCTCCCGCCGCTGTTGCCATCATCCAAGTGAATGCTCGGGTAAATGGTCAGTGGCGGATTGGCACCCAGGGTGTACACCGGAGTGCCCGTCGCCAGCGTGCCGGCAGGGCCCGTCGTGCCGTAGTTCTGGACCGAGGCGCCCGGCGTCGTGCTTTGGCTCGGCTGGAATTGATACCAAACGGCCGGGGCGGGCAGCGGCCCTCCAAACGTCATGGCGCTGGCGGACACGAGGACGGCGACGGCTGCCAAGAGCTGGTGGATTCGCATGGTTTTCTCGCTTCTCTCAATTCGAGGATAGATGGATCGGTCAAGAAGCCGCTAATATCACCTGTAAGTAAAGTGTATTAATCTAAATACGGTAAAAAGTGTCCTGGATCTCGTCACGCAACCGCAATTTAGGTTGATCTTCGTCACCCCCACGTGGCCGCGTCCGCTCCGCGAATCTTCGGACCAGTCGCCCTTTGCGGGGAATTTGCAATCGCCCAAAACCGGCGTTCGCAAAGACGGCTCAATCCGTGCCGTCAAAGCACTACTTTAATCAATATTTTTTTAATTTCAAGTAGTTGATGAATTTTTTGTCTGGGCTTCTGTGTTTGATTTTGACTCCGTGGCCGCCGGATGGTGACTTTCTGTTTCGACTCGAATCGTCGCCCGGCGCGGCGCCAGCCCGATATCCGCATAACATCAGGCCGCGAGTGTTTGGCCCGAGCCGAAACTTAGTTGTCCCCGCCGACATCCGGGACACCACGCCATGCCGAGCGCAAAAAAACCGCCCGGGCAATTTGCTCGGGCGGTTCTGTGTTCTCAGTCGATCGAGTGCTGGATTCAGGCCCGGCGGCGGTGGCGGCGGGCGATAGCCACCAGGCCGATTCCGGCGATCCCGAGCAGGACGAAGCTGCCGGGCTCCGGCGTGTATTGCGTCAATTGGAAGCCGCTGTAGGAAGCGGTGCCACCGAGTGCGGTGTGCGTGAACTCGAGGACGCCGCCTACTGGCGACACGTTCGTGAATTCGATGTAGTTCCCGACCTGCAGGTTCGTGGGGCTGGTCGTGCCGCCATTGACGTAGACCGGCGATCCGTTCCAGGTGCCACCTGTCTGGTCGGTGTTGTAAAGGGTGCCGGGGCCGGTCGTCGTGCCGGTAAGGAGCGTGCTGGAGGCACTCGATCCGTTATCGCTTTCGGTGTAGACGATCAGGTCGTAGTGGCCCGCGGGGACATTCGACAAGGTGTACGTCGCCGTTCCGCTGCCGGTCTTGTCTTCGCCGCTGAGCAGCTGCGTATCGCCGATGCCGTTGGGGCCACTAGTTGTGGTGCCAGTAACCCAACTGTCACCGGCGGTCCAGGAAAGACTGACCGACGTGGCGTTGCCGCCGGCATTCACCAGGTTGTTCAACGGCCCGCCGGATTGGCCGGCGGCCACGTTGAAATTGGCTTGCGGAACCACGCCGGCGACTGTCGCAGCGCTCAACGGAGTGCCGCCGCCTTGATTCTGCCCGGTCAATTGGACGCCAATGTAAGGCAAATCACCGGCGCTGGCATTAGCGGCGAACAATGCGGTGAGGGCGACGCAGGCGATCAAGCGATGGCAGAGGCAGTTCATGATGGGCAACCTTAGATAATGAGAGTGCGGGAAATCGTTCAGCAACGGGCTAATCTGGTGCGACCGCGTCGAGCGGCTTCGGATCAGCAAGGCCGTGTCGGGCCAACTCAGCAAATCCGAATATGTAAAGTTAAAAGTAAACGGTTCGTGAATAAATATGGCTCTATTCCGCAGCGCTCCGCCGAAAGAGCTGACGGGGAACTCACTCCATTTGTTTCGAGAGGATTCCGCCCTCTTGAGCGTCCTGCTCGCAACGCGCTGTGTTTGCCGCTCATCCCGAATCAGGGAAGCGGCTCCTCGCGCACAACCTGCTTAGCTGTTGCGCCGAATCAGTGCGCCGACGACGACTCGCCATCAGCGCACCGTAGGCGCCGCGTGCTTAGCAAATCCAATCAGAGTCTATTCAAGAATATTTCCAATGCAAGTGCCATTTGAAAATCATTTTCGGGGGGTGAGCAAGCTCGTCGTTTCTTTCCGGGCCGTAAGCATCAACAAGTCACGGTCTGCTCCCCTGGCTCGCGCCGGTGCCTTGCTCGAGCACCACGACCTTGTCGGTCGGCGAGCCGGCAAAGCGTTCGTGACTGCCGTCGGGCCAGGCAACTTCGATCGAGTCGACCTGGGCCGCCGAACCCAAGCCGAAGTGCGCCCGCGGATCGTTGCTGGCCAGGTAGCTGTACCCCGGATCGGCCAGCCGCGTGAACCGCTGGTCCCCCACGACCACCGTCACCGCTGCGCCGTAGGCATCGCGCTTGCCGGTCATCGCGCGCACTTGCAGCCAGTGGGTGCCGGCCGCCGGCGCGTCGTTGCGATAGACGTGCAGCCGATTGTCGGTGCCGCTGGTGACCAGGTCGATGTCGCCGTCGCCGTCCAGATCACCGAAGGCCAGCCCGCGGGTGCTTTCGACGTGGGCCGTGAATCCGCCCCCCTGTCGGCTGCGATCGGCGAATTTGGTCTGGCCGTCATTGAGGAACAGCTGATTGGGCAGGGCGTAGGCGTTCCAGAAGGGGCCCAGGTCGGCGCCGGGCAGCACCTTATTTCGGGACACGCGGCCGTTGACGATGGCCAGGTCCAGGTCGCCGTCGTGGTCCAGGTCGAAGAAACCGCAGCCCCAGCCGGTCATTTGCACCGTCGGGGCAGCCACGCCGCTCCGGGCCGAGGCGTCGGTGTAATGCATGTCGGGAGTCGAGAGGAACAGGGTCGCCTTTTCGCCTGTGATGTGAGTCGAGACGATCTCGGGCACGCCGTCGCCGTTCAGATCGGCCACGGCCACTCCCATGCTCGCTTCGGCGCGGCCGATGCCGTTGACGGCGGCGCCCCGGGCCAACGCCTCGTCGACGAAGGTGCCGTTATGCCGATTGATCCAGAGCTGGTTCGGCTCCTCGTCGTTGGCCACGTAGATATCCGGCCAGCCATCGCGATTGAAGTCGGCGCAGACCACGCCCCAGCCCCGGGCGGGCGGGTCGTCGATGCCGGCCGCGGCCGTCACGTCGGTAAAGGTGCCGTCGCCGCCGTTGCGGTAGAGCGTGTCGCGATCGCCGTCGAACAAATTCGGTCCGCAGTAATCGGGCTTGCCCTGCCCGTCGGGGCAGCGGCGCTGGGGGTCGAAGTGGGCAAATCGCACCACGAACAGATCCAGATCGCCGTCGCGGTCGTAGTCGACCAGTGCGGCCGACGAGCTCCAGTGCGGGCCGGTCAGCAGGCCAGCCGCCGCGGTGGCGTCGCTGAACGTGCCGTCGCCGTTATTGCGATAGAACCGATTGGCGCCGTAGTTGGTCACATAGACGTCCAGGTCTCCGTCGTTGTCCACGTCGCCGATCGCACAGCCGTGGCCGTAGCCCGGATCGCCGAGGCCCGAGCGCTCGGTCACGTCGACAAACTTTCCGCCCGGCTGCTGCTCGAACAAGCGATTGGGCGCGGGAGTTTCGAATGCCGAGGGGTATTCCCCTGGCGCCGGGTGCAGCACCTGGTAGATATCCAAGTCGCCGTCGCCATCGTAATCGAACAAGGACACTCCGCCGGGCGTGATTTCAGTGGTGTAGTAGTGGCCGTCGGGCCAGGCGGGCGAGTGGGCGTCCAGCCCGACGTCGGCCGTGATTTCGGTAAACAGGCTCGGGGCCGCCTTGGCCGGCGAAGCGGCCGGGGTTGTCTGCGGGCGGTTGCAGCCGGCGGCGGCGAGCGCCACAAGGCCCCACAGGGCCGCTTGCGGCCAGCGGCGCTTCAGCGCTGGGATCCCGGCGGCGGCCCGGCGGATAAGGATAAATTTCTGCAGGACTGCGAAAAAAGACGGGTTGCGCATGGAGCAAGTCTGGCTGCGAGCGGGTCTGGAAGAAGGCGTGCGGCGAGCGCGGCATGCCATGGACGGGAGAGGCCTCAAGCCTGGATTATAACCTTAAGTGGTTTTTTTTCCCAGCGAGACTAAGCCCGGCTGCGATTGCGCGAGGCGCCACCGAGCGTTCCGGGTCGTGCGCGAGCGTCTGGTGGCATAGTTTCGTCGCCTCGAGCGGGCTCGAAGTACATACATGCCGAATTTCAGAAAAAACTTTCTTCAGGTTATTGACACACGCTTTCCGCGATGCAATCATAGCGCCGCACACGCGAAAAACACTGCCGATTTTAAGCGCTTCGTCGCCGCCTCGGCAGCGGCGAGCGGCCCCAGATCGGCAGAGCGCGTGGCGAGCGGATTCCGGTTCAGCACGAGTTGTCACGACAGTGCGGGACGGAAAAGCTCGAAGCGAGAGCGGCCCAGGGCTATCGGCAGCGAGTCGCCGCTCGAAGAAATGTAAGTCAGCTGCCAGCGCGGGAGAGTCTCAGGGAGCGGTTTTCCAAGAGGCTCAGCAACGTAAGCAATAGCGGAAGTATATGGACCGATGACCAAATTATTTCATAAATCACAAAATATAAATTGACAAACTTGGCCGCGACCGTGCGGCGACGCAATAAAGTTCGTGCGACGTGAGTGTGACCAGCGATTTACCTTGTTTCACCTGACATTTTTCATCTTCTGACTGGGAGCCCAACCGATGTTCCGAAGCCAATTGATCCGCCGCGTCTTGTTCGCCTCTGCCGCCTGTTGCAGCGCCTTGCTGCTGTCGGGATTCGCACAGGCCAACCAGTTGATTGACGTCGGCGTGGGCACCTCGACTGCGGTGGGAGCGGGCGTGGTTGGCGCGGCTGGCGACCAGTGGAATCAGCTCGGCGCCGGTTCGCTCTCCGCCAGCAATTTGATCAATAGCGCTGGGGCCCCCACCGCCGTTGCAGTGAGCATTTCGGCCAACGGCGGCGGCGGCGGCTTCACAAATGTCTCCCCCAACACCAGCATCACCCAGAGCTACGACTGGTCGACCGGTAACCCGATCCAAGTGAGCCTGAGCGGATTGACCCCCAACACCCCGTACAGCCTGTACGTATATGGCGTGCCCGACCCGTGCTGCAACGATACGCGTCCGGGTTCTTTCGCAGTCGCGGCCGGCAATGGCGGTGCGACCGCAACCGTCACGGGTGACACGACGCTGTTGACCTGGGTGCCCGGTGCGAATTACGCCGTGATGAGCGCCCACAGCAATGGTGCGGGGCAGCTCTCCTTCACCGACAACCAAATCAATGGCGAGACCGACTTGAATGGATTCCAGTTGCAGGTCTATACGCCGGAGCCCGCCTCGTGGTGCCTGATGGGCCTGGCTTCGCTCGGACTCCTGGCCGTCGGCCGGCGGGCCAAAGCGAATCGCAGTGGTGCACGGGGCAGGAGCATCGCAACGAAGTAACGTGACGCGGACGGGGGGAGTCGATGTGCTACGAAAGACGGGGGCCTTGCGGCCCCTGTCTTTTTTTGTTTGCCGACCCAGCGGCCAGCCGGTTGCCGGCGAGCTAAACTAGAGCCTAACGCGAAGCGCGAAACATCTGCCCCTGGCTTTCTCTGGCCGCATGAAGACAGCACTTATTACCAGCGGCCCCGGGTTGAACCCATGGCGCGGCGCGCCAGCCGGCCCGATTTGGCTGCCGGCGCTGTGCGCCATGTTGGTTTGCCTGGCGGCCCCGCCCGGCTGCAACCGACCGCCGGCCGCTCCAGACGCCGGGGCGGCCAGCCCGGATTCAGACGCCGCGGCAGAGCACGCGACGCTCGGCCAGGCGTATTTCACCGAAGGGGACAAGGCCCGGGCGGCGGCCGAGTTCAGCCAGGCCATCGCCGCCCAGCCCACCGTCGCCCAGCACTACGCCGACCGGGCTGCCTGCCTGATCCACCTTGGGCGGACGGCCGCGGCCCTGGCGGATTTCGATCACGCGATCAAGCTCGATCCCGACAACCCGGAGCGCTACTTGCAGCGGGCGCTGGTGTCACGCCATCTGGGCAGGCCGGCCGATGCCGAGGCGGATTGCGCCGCGCGATCCAGTGTGACCCGAACTCTGCGCCTGCCCGATCGCTGCGCTCGGTGATCGAAATCGAGCAGGGGCGGTTTGACGACGCGATCGCCGATTGCGACGAGGCCCTGCGGCTCAAGCCGAAATTCGGGCCCGCCTACGAAAACCGCGGCCTGGCCCGGCTCAGGAAAGGCGATTACGAGCAGGCCATCGCCGACAGCACACAGGGCATTGAACTGAACCGGCTTTCGCCCGAGGGGCTGGTCAATCGCGGAGTGGCCTATCGGGCCCTGGGGCAAGAGGACCAGGCTCTGGCCGACTGGACGTCGGCGATCCGAGTCAGCCCCAACCACGAACCCGCCTACGTCAACCGGGCCGACCTGCGGCGCGCGCGGGGCGAATGGGAGGGCGCGATTGCCGACTACACGCATCTGCTCAAACCCCGGCTCGAGCAGCTCCAGGCCGGGGGAATCCACCCGGTTGGATCGGCGCGGGGTCACGCCAGCCGCTGCGCAGACGGCCCGGCTATTGATTGAGCGGGGAGCAGCGTACGTGGGCCGCAGCACGCCGGGCGATCTTGCCACGGCCGTGAGCGACTCGACGCTGGCGATGGTATTGAATCCGGCGGATCCCGAGGCCTTTGAAGTGCGCTCGCGGGCGTATCGGGCCTTGGGAGAGGCAGCTAAGGCCGACGCCGATTCGGCCCATGCCCGACGGCTGAGCACTCGGCCGAAGTAATCGCGTCGCACGCGAATCGGCAGGGTCTTTCAAATTCGGCAGGACATTTTGCCCTTCATCGCGAGGCGGCGTTTCTCGCGACGTTTCCACCGGCCCAGGCGCCTTTGCCGGCCCTGATCGTACGGGCTCCGGTTCGGCGGCAAAAGCCGGATAGCGCATACCCGGAAGCAATTGCCGCGTAGCAGATTGCGCGCGCACGCCGGGCGGCGCACTGCTGGATGCGCCGCCCGCCGGTGTGCTCGGACCGGATTTACCGCGGTGGACTGCGGGCCAACGCCGACTATTGGTTCCGGAACCACTTTCGGGCGCGGTCCCACCAGCCGGAAATCCGCGTGGCATGGCGCTCGGCGTCGGCGTCGGTCGGCTTGCCCCCTTCGAGCTGGGCGGTCAGTTCCTGGATTTCCTTGTGCAGTTCCCGAACCTCCTTGCTGCGCGTCTCGCCGCTTTGCTTCTCGTACTTTTGCAGTTCGTCGACCGCGGCGTGCAGGGCGGCCTTGGCCGCATCGAAGCGGCCGAGCTTCATTTCGGCCTCGGCGAGCTTCAGGTTGTCGGCCGCTTGCGACAAGGGCAGATCCACTTCGTCGTACTCGAACAACACGGCCGCGGTCTGAATGGTCGCCAGGGCATGGTCAGCCTGGGCGGCATCCTTCTGGCCGAGCGATTGCTTAGCGTCGCGCAGCAAGCGCCGCGTCAGGTCGACGTCGAGCTTCAGCGCCGTGTAATCCACGTCCGACTGGCTCACGTACACCGGGCCCGCCGCCGTGGGCGCATTTTTGTCGGCGGCCTGGGGTGCCGACTTCTGCGCGGCTTCGGACTTGGCTTTGATCACCGGCGACACGATGTCGCGACGCTCCAGCTCTTCGAAGATCGTGATGAACTCCGGGCTGAATTCGTCTTCGTCGGAATAGACCAGTTCGCCTGAATTGATGCTCGTTTTCATCTTGTAGCGCGGCAGCACGCTGTCAATGATCTTCATCAATTTCGTCGTCTGGTCGAGGTGCAGTCCGGCCTGAACATCGTTGCCCTCGGCGAGCGCGGTGCGCGCCTGGGCCACATGCTTGAGCACGCGGCCGGCGGCAAACGACAGCTCGCGTGATTCCTTGTCCGTGAGCGTCGTGTTGGGCTCCACCACGACCTGCGACCAGATCCGGGCCTGCCCGGCCGGCTCTTTCTGTGCCGGGGTGGTTTTGGTGCCGGCCGGCCGATTGTTCGGTTCGGCGCCACCACCGTTGAGGGCCAGGCTGCACAGGGCAGCCGCCAGTGGAAACATTTTGCGCAGGTTCATAATTGCTCCTGAATGCGAGGAAATGCCAGACACCACATGCTTTGCGGCGCCGCGTAGATTGCACTGCTTGCGATACGCAATTCGTATGCCGGCCGCCCACGGCGCGCAAGCTCGCGATTGCAGCACGATTTCCACAGGACTTGCGCGCGCGAAAGCGCAGTGCGATGCGAGGCGTTTCACCGCTGGCGGGCGAAACCGCACGAAAGGGTGCGAGCCGGAAGCGCGCCAGCTGAATCGCCGCGGGCGGTCACTTGCCCGGTGCGGGGGGCGTTGCGGCGCCCTGGCGCTGCGCACCAGCACCACGACCGAGTGCGCCTGCACCTGGTAGTAGGGCGAATTGACGGCTCGCTCGCGACCGGGCTCGAGGATGTCGCGGCCCGCGGGCTCGGCCGTGTCGATCACGCGGCGCCAGCTGCCCACCTCGCCCTCCTGGATGCCGAAGGCAACCGGCTGCGGGCCGGCGTTGACCATCGTGTAGACGTCGTCGTCTTCGTAGCTGGCACCATGGACGCAATAGGCCAGGGTTTGCGAACGCTCGGACATATCCACGGGTCGCTCGGCGCCGTACCAGGCCACGTCCTCGCGCCAGAAGTGCGCCCGGCCGATCGAACGGTGGGACTTGCGAAAGCAGATGGCCAGGCTGACGAAGCGAAACATGTCGTGGTGCTCGTCGAGCAGCCGCCAATCGAGCCAGGTGGTTTCGTTGTCCTGGTTGTAGGGATTGTTGTTGCCCTGCTGCGTCTGCAGGAATTCGTCGCCCATGCGGAACATCGGCGTGCCGTTGGAGAGCATGAGCAGCGTGAAAAAGTTCTTCACTTGCTGCTTGCGCAATCGCATGATCTCGGGCGTGAGGCCGTCGCTGCCTTCGCAGCCGCAATTCCAGCTGTATTCGTTGCTGCCGTCGGTATTGTCGTGCCCGTTGGCCCAGTTGTGTTTCTGGTTGTACGAGACCAGGTCGTAGAGCGTGGACCCGTCGTGCGACGTGACGTAGTTGACGCTTTGATAGGGGCGATAGGCCCGGGTCAGATCGTCGGGAAACAAGTCGGCGCTGCCGTAGACCCGGGTCATCAGGTCGGCGACCAGTCCGCCGTCGCCGCGCACGAAGCGCTGCAGCGTGTCGCGGTAGCGGGCGTTCCACTGCATCCAGCGCAGGCCGGGAAACTTGCTGCCCAACTGAAACAGCCCCCCCGCGTCCCAAGGCTCGGCAATCAGGTGGACGCCGTCGAACTCGGCATCGCCGGCAATCTGGTCGAAAATCGGCGGGTTGGAAAGATTGATCTCGCCGTCGGTGCCGCGCGAGAAGATCGAGGCCAGATCGAAGCGGAATCCGTCGACGCGCATGTGCTCGACCCAAAACCGCAGGCTGTCGACGATCAAGCGGCGGCCGCCGCGATTGCCCGTCCGAAACGTGTTGCCGGTGCCGCTGTAGTTGGCATACGGATGGTGCGGGTCGGCGGTCAGCAGGTAGTACGTGCTGTTGTCGATCCCCTTGAAGCTGTAGGTGGGGCCCGACTGGTCCAACTCGCAGGTGTGGTTGTACACCACGTCCAGGATCACTTCGATCTTGGCGGCGTGCAGGGCCTCGACCATTTCACGGAACTCGTGATGCGGGCTCTTGGCCTGCGGGCGGCAAGAATACTGCTGGTGGGGCGAAAAGAAATTAAGGGGCATGTAGCCCCAGTAATTGTTTTCCTGCGGATCGAACTGGTAGATGGGCATCAGTTCGACCGCCGTCACGCCCAGGTCCTGCAAATAGGGGATCTTGTCGATGACTCCGGCAAACGTTCCCCGTCGATCGGCGGCCACTCCCGACTCGGCCCGGCGCGTAAATCCGCGCACGTGCATTTCGTAGATGATGTGTCCCGACTGCTGACGATGGTCGCCGTCCGTGGGCACGGGGGCAAACGTGGGGGCCAGCATCCCCAAAGGCGCCTGGCCCATGTTCGAGCCCGGCGCGATGGCGGCCTGGCGGCTGAAGGTGGGGGAAAAAAAACAGCCCGGGCATAGGGGTCGAGCAGCAGCTTGGCCGGGTCGAAGGCATGCCAATGGAACGCGCTGCCGCCGGCCGGCCCATCGACCTGGTAGGCGTAGAACGTTGCCGCGCCGACTTCCTCGATCCGCAAACGACAATGCCAGATCGGCCCGGACTTGTTTTTCAGCCGGTCGAAGGCGTAGCTCAAGAGCGGCTCGCAGAGCGCGTCGTCGGCGAACAAGAGCAGCGTGACGGACTCGGCGTGCTTGCCGTACAGGGCAAAGTTGAGCGCCTGGCCGTCTTCGACCAGCGTGGCGCCGAGCGGATAGGGCGTGCCTTCGCTGCGTTCCCAATAATCGTCGCGCGTGATGGGGCAGCGGTGTCGCGACGTTCCGCGCGGCTGCGCGCGGGATTGCCGCCTGAGCCGGTCGAGGCAGCCAAAGTCGATGGTTCGACCGGTTCAGTCATGGCGGCCGGGGCCTCCGCGCGGGATTGGGGGACATTCAGCGTTGGATGCTCTTCGCTAACTTCCCAGATTGCGCCAAAGACCCGGCGATGTCTACGGCCGAGCACCCCAGAGTATTGTATGTCGTGCGGTTTCGCACCCGGCTTTCAGGTGGCCAAAGCGATGTCTATTGACCCCTGGGCTGCGGGCAGATACCACTTTGCCGCCGCGCTCGCCTGGCCAATCGGCGCCGGCGGAAAATCTCCGCCCGGCGGACGGAGTGTCTACGAAAGTCCTCGTCTCCGGTCGGGCAAAGTCATGGATGCTTTACGATTTATCTCGCTATCGGTCACGCCCGTGGTGCTGATTTCCGCCTGCGGGCTGATCACGCTGGCCCTCTATAACCGGCTTGGCACGATCCTGGCTCGCATTCGTGATTTGCACCGGCAGAAGATCCAGCTCATCGAGCGGCTCGAACCGAGCACCGACGGGCGGCCGCCTGGCGACGAGGAACTGTTGCTGGAACTGCTCGACGCGCAGGTCGGCGCCGTGACGGTCAAAGCGAAGACCGTACAGCGCGGGCTGTTTTGCCTGCTGGCCGCGGTCCTGGCGTTCTTGCTGTGCTCGTTGCTGGCGGCGGCGAGCGGACTTCACGACCTGGTCGGCGCGCTCGCCTTGAGCATGCATGTCGTGGGACTGGCGCTCGCAGCGGCGGGAATCGGTTGGGCCATTCGCGAGTTGACCTTGTCGATCTCGCCGCTGGAAGAGGAGTCCGCCTTCCTGGCCGAGCTCACCGAGCGGCGGCTTGCCAGCGTTCGACTGCAACGTCCCTCGGGCCTGAACCGGGCGGCGTAAGGCCGGCGCGGGCGGCGGGCTGAAAGTTACCGCCCATCCCAGCCGCGCCGGCGAGCGCAGCTGCACGCCTTCAATGTGCGGATCCGACCACCCATCGCGCGAAACCGCGCATGTCGCGCGCCGTCCTCGCCATCGACGTCCGGAGCGGAAAGTCTTCGCCTTCTGGTCGGCAAACTCGAATCTGCCGGGTCGTGATTCTTGCGGCATCGGCTTTGCATCTGTTTCGTCCGGCTGAGTTGGGCGCACCGCCCCCCGAATCGGAAAGGAAGGCATTGCCATGCAAACTACCCACATCACTCAGACGCTCCGAGACCTGGTGGCCGCAACCGATCTGCAATGCGCGAGCATTTACATGCCGGTCGTCCAGGGGGAACAGGTCGGTCGAGAGAATCCGATCCGGCTAAAGAACCTGCTCGTCGCGGCGCAACAAGAATTGATCGAGCGCGGAGCCCGGGCCGCGGCGGCGCGCGAACAGCTTGAAGCGGTGGCCGACGCCTGCGGTGCGGCGAAATTCTGGGAGGACGGGAGCCGGGGGCTGGCGGTCTTCTGCAGCCAGTCGCGCACCAAGGTCCTGCACTTGCCGACCTCGGTGAACGAGTTGTTTGTCGTGGGTCGGCACTTCCATGTGACGCCGCTATTGCAATTCGAATCGGATGGCTCGTTCGCCGTGCTCACGCTCGGCAAGAACCACTGCCGGCTATTACGCGGCGACCGCTGGACCCTGCGGCCCGTGGATGCGCCCGGCTTGCCGGCCAGTGAAACAGACTCGCTGCCCCCCGCCGATCACCAGCGGACGGCCGAACAGCACGGGGGGGTGCGGCAGGGCGCTACACGGCAAACCGTGTTTACAGGGCAGGGCGGGGCAGCGGACCACGCCAAGCCGGAGATGCTGGCCTATTGCCGCGAAATCGATCGGGCCGTCTGCGGGTTGCTGGGCCACTCGGGTGAGCCCTTGGTGCTGGCTGCCGTGCGGCACCTCGTGCCGATCTACCGCGAGGCGAATCATTACAGCGGTCTCGAAGCGGCTTCGATCGATGGTTCTCCCGATTTGGAAAGCACGCACGAACTGCACCGCCGGGCCTGGGATATCGTAGCGAGCGGCTTTGCCCAGCGCGACCAGAAGGTGCTGGCAGCGTGCGCCCAAACCGCCGGGCGGAACCCGGCCGGCGGCGGACTGCACGAAATCCTGGCGGCCGCGCATGAAGGCAGAATTGAGACCTTGCTCGTGGAACCCGGCGCCGAACATTGGGGCACTTTCGATCCAGAGACCCTGCAGTGCCGGCTGTCCGATCCGCACGCCCCTGGTGCCGAGGACTTGCTTAACCTGGCGGCCATCGAGACACTACGGCATGGCGGTCGCGTCGCGGCGGCCGAACTGAGGCCGGCCGGGATTCGCGAGCCGGCAGCGGCGGTGTTCAAATTCGTACCGCAGGCCATGCAGCGGCAATAGACGAACGGATCGGCTGGCCTGCCCGGCTGCCGGGCGCGGGAGTCGTCGCTCGGCGCAGTGCGGCGGTCTTTCGTTCCCCCGCGGGTGGCAGCCAATGTCGATCGCGATGAACCAGACCGACATTGTCCGCTGGCTCAGCACTCCGGAGGCGTATGACGAACGCCCGTCGCAGGTGGACCGGCTGGAAACGCACATCTCCTGGGTGTTTCTGACGGACCGCTTCGTCTACAAGCTGAAAAAACCGGTCCAGTTCGATTTCATCGACTTTGGAACCCTGGAGCGGCGCCGGCAGGCCTGCCAGGACGAGGTCCGCTTGAACCGGCGCATGGCTCCCGACGTCTACCGCGGCGTCCTGCCCGTCTGCCGGCAACCCAATGGCACCTTGCAGCTGGGGGGCGCTTTGCTGCAGGGCGCTACACGGGAAGGCACCGGCGAAGTCGTCGACTGGGTCGTCCAGATGGAGCGCTTGCCCGCCGAGCAGATGCTCGACGAGCTGATCCGCAAAGGTCAGCTGCAAACCGCCGCTGTCGAGCGTCTGGCCACCTTCCTGGCGGATTTTTACGCCGCGGCGCCGGCTCTGCCTGTTGCGCCGGAAGCTTACCGGGAGCATACTTGCCAGCGCGTTCGGGCGAACCGGAAAGCGCTCCTGGCCGGGCCCGAGCGAATCGATCTGGCCCGGGTGCGCCGCGTGAATGCGACCCAACTGCAGTACTTGCTGGCCTGTCCGGCTGCGTTCGACGCGCGCGTGGCCGCCGGTCGTGTGATCGAAGGGCATGGCGACTTGCGGCCCGAGCATATTTGCCTCGTCGATCCGCCGGCCGTTTTCGACTGTATCGAATTCGCCGCCGACTTGCGCAGGATCGACGCGGCCGACGAATTGTGCTTCCTGGCCATGGAATGCGATCGGCTGGGAAGTCCAGAAACGGGCCAGCTGGTCTTGGCCGAATACCAGCGTGCCAGCGGCGATCGTCCCGGCCGAGAATTGCTCGCGTTTTACAAAAGTTATCGGGCTTCGATTCGAGCCAAGGTGGCGCTGCTCCGCGCCGGGCAGCAGAGCAGTTCCGTACAGGCGGCCAAACTCGACGAATGCAATTCGTATCTCCGTCTGGCGGAACACTACCTGCAAACGTCGGGGGCTCGTCCGATGTTGATCCTGGTCACGGGCCTGAGCGGGACGGGAAAATCGACTTTGGCCCGCCGCCTCGGCGAAGAGCTGGGCATTGGCGTTTTGCGCACCGACGAGCTGCGTAGCCAACTGTCCGACGCAGTGGAACCGGCCGCGCGCTATCATCCGGAGGCGCGTGGGCGGGTGTACGACAACATGCTCGAACTGGCCGGCGCGGCTCGCCGGCCGGGAGTCGGTCATCCTGGACGGCACCTTTGCCCAGCGCGCTGGCGCGAAAAAGCCGTGCAATGCGGCCGGCGCTGGGGCGCCGCGGTGCTCGTGCTGCAGTGCGTTTGTCCGCGCGAGTTGGCCGTGCAAAGAATCCAGGCACGCCTGGAGCACGAAGTGCCCGATGCCTCGGAAGCGCGACCGCGGCACCACGACGCGCAGCGTGACGAGTGGCAGGACAGTCCCGGCCTTGCCGACGCGTCGCGCATCGATACCCAGGCCGAGCTTTCGCAGCAGCTGCAAGCCGCCTATCGCGAACTGCCGAGCCCATTCTGCCCAGCCTTGCCTGGCGGCTAGGCGCGAAAACCTGCGCGGGCCCAGTTCGCAGCCGCGCGCTGCCGTGTGCTGCAACGTCCACAGGTACGTTGGCAAGCACTCTATACCGGGCAGATCTGCGGACCTTACACCGCAAAAGCCGCACGCGCCCTCTTCACGCGGAAATCTGGCCAAAAAGCCGATTCGCGAGCCCGCGCGTAAGGTACGGCGCCGTGGATCGGTAATTCGGGTGACGAACCGGGCACCGAACCAACGGGAAGGAAGCAGCCATGTGGATCGTGCAATTGGCTTTGAAGCGTCCGTATACGTTTGCCGTGATGTCGCTATTGATTCTGGTGCTGGGCGCGACGGCGATCAGTCAGATGCGGACGGACATTTTTCCCGAAATCGACATCCCGATCGTCACGATCGTCTGGACCTACAAGGGTATGGAGACCAGCGAGGTCGAGCGGCGAATCACCACGTACAGCGAGTACGCGATCTCGTCGAACGTCAACGACATCAAGCGGATGGAATCGCAATCGTTGAACGGCGTCGCCGTGATTAAGGTGTACTTTCATCAAAGCGTCAACATCGGGACGGCGCTGTCCCAGGTCACGTCGGTGACGCAAGCGATCCGGGCCCTCATGCCGCCGGGAATCCAGCCCCCCGTGATCGTCCGCTTCAATGCCTCGAGCGTGCCGATCCTGCAAATCGGCCTCAGCAGCAAGACGATGTCCGAAGAAGAGGTGTACGATTACGGGCTGTACGTGCTGCGGACCCAGCTTTCGACCGTGCAGGGCCTGACGATGCCCACCCCGTATGGCGGGCGAGAGCGGCAGGTGATGGTCGACCTGGACCCGCAGCTGCTGCAGGCTCGGGGCATTTCGCCGAAGGAAGTGGCCGACGCGATCAGTGCGTACAACCTGGCCTATCCGACCGGCGTTGCCCGGGTCGACACGCACGAGTACCCCGTCACGCTGAACAACACGCCGCTGGCCCCGGAGAATTTCAATGACATACCGCTGCGGGTGGTCGGGGGCGCGACGATCTACTTGCGCGACGTCGCCCAGGTGCGCGACGGCAGCAACTCGCAAACCACGATCGTCCGCCGAAATGGCAGCCGTGGGGCCCTGGTCACGCTGCTGAAAAACGGCAACGCCTCGACGCTCGACATCGTCGGGCAGGTCAAGCGGCTCATGCCCGAGATCCGGGCCGCGGCGCCCCCTGATTTGCGAATTGACCTGCTTTTCGATCAATCGCTGTTTGTGACCGCCGCAATCGAGGGCGTTGTATCGGAGAGCATCATCGCAGGCCTGCTCACGGCCACGATGATCTTGGTCTTCTTGGGCAGCTGGCGGAGCACGCTGATCGTGGCCGTGTCGATTCCGCTGGCGATCCTGTCGTCGATCGTCATGCTGTACCTGCTCGGCCACTCGCTCAACGTGATGACGCTGGGCGGGCTGGCGTTGGCCGTGGGCATCCTGGTCGATGACGCGACCGTCGAGATCGAGAACATCCATCGCAACCTGGGCCTGGGCAAACCGCTCCGCCAGGCGATTCTCGACGGGGCGGCCCAAATCGCCGGGCCTACGTTTGTCTCGACCCTGACGATCAGCATCGTCTTCGTTTCCGTGCTGTTTCTCGACGGGCCGCCGAAGTATCTGTTCACGCCCCTGGCCCTGGCGGTGGCGTTTGCAATGCTCGCTTCGTATCTGCTTTCGCGGACCATCGTGCCGACCATGGTCGACTATCTGCTGCCCGCCGAATTGAAGGCCGGCCACGGAGCCCCGCGAGGCTGGTTTGGCCGCTGGCACGCAACGTTCGAGGCCGCCTTCGAGCGGGCGCGCGACCGCTACGTCGGGCTGCTGGAGTGGAATCTCGCGCATCGCAAGGGCGTGCTGGCGGGGTTTGCCGTCTTGGTCGCGTCCGGGCTGGTCGCGCTGCCCTGGGTGGGCCGCGACTTTTTTCCCACGGTCGATACCGGCCAGTTTCGTTTGCACGTCCGGGCCCCCGCCGGCACGCGGATCGAGCAGACGGAGCGGCTGTTTAGCGACGTGGAAAGCGCGATTCGCGAGCTGATTCCGCAGCACGAGATCGAACTGGTGCTCGACAACATCGGGCTGCCCAACCGGACGTATGCGATGGCTTTTGGCGACAGCGCCACGACCGGTTCCGCCGACGGCGAGATCCTGGTGGCGCTCACCCATCACCGCTCCCAGGGCACGCCGGCCTACATCGCCAAACTGCGGCGGGAGCTGCCCAAGCGGTTCCCCAGCTTGACGTTTTTCTTCCAGCCGGCCGACATCGTGAGCCAGATCTTGAATTTCGGCCTGCCGGCGCCAATCGACATCCAGATCGCGGGCCTGAACCGCGAGCAGAATTACCGCATGGCCAGCGAAATCGTTTCCCGGGTGCAAAAAATCCGCGGCGTCCAGGACGCGCACATGCACCAGGTGGTGAACGTGCCCAAGCTCCACGTGGCCGTCGATCAGAGCCGGGCCCGGGAACTGGGGCTCACTCAGCAGGACGTGGCGAACAGCCTGCTGGTATCGCTTTCGGGCAGTGGTCAGTTGCAGCCCAATTACTGGGTCGATCCCAAGATGGGAATTTCGTACCTGGTCGAAACCCGAACCCCGACCTACAAGCTCGACAATGTCGACTCGATCAACGCCGTGCCGCTCGTTTCGCCGCAGGCCTCGGGATTGCAACTTTTGGCCAACGTGGCCCGCGTCGAGCGGGGCGTCACGCCCGAGGTCGGCAATCACACGAATGTGCAGCCCACGTACGACGTCTACGCCAATGTCCAAGGCCGCGACCTGGGCAGCGTGGCGGGCGAGATCAATCAGCTGCTGACCGAATACCGGGCCCAGCTCGCGCCCGGCAACACGATCGCCCTGCGCGGGCAGGTCGAGAGCATGGAGTCGGCGTTCTTGCGCCTGGGACTGGGGCTGGTTTTTGCCGCCGTGCTGGTGTACTTGCTGATGGTCGTCAACTTCCAGAGCTGGCTGGATCCGCTGATCATCATTACCGCGCTGCCCGGCGCTTTGGTGGGCATCGTCTGGTCTTTGCTCCTTTGGCACACAACGTTCAGCGTGCCCGCGCTCATGGGGGCGATCATGTCGATTGGCGTCGCGACGGCCAACAGCATCCTGCTGGTCACTTTCGCCAACGAGCAACTGGCGGCAGGCCACGCGGCGCTCGAGGCGGCGCTGCTGGCCGGGCGCACCCGGATGCGTCCCGTGTTGATGACCGCGGCGGCCATGATTATTGGCATGTTGCCGATGTCGCTGGGGCTGGGCGAAGGGGGGGAGCAGAACGCGCCGCTGGGCCGCGCGGTGATCGGCGGTTTGCTCCTGGCCACCGCCACGACGCTGCTCGTGGTTCCGGTGGTGTACAGCTTGTTGCGCCGCAGCCAAAAGACGGAAGTCACTACCCTGTAACGGTTCTGCGGCCGGCGTGTAAGGTTTGACCCCTGCCGGCGGTAGTTCATGTCGAGCGATGTGGAACTTTAACCGCCAGCAGGACCAGCACTCATGTCCGCAACCTTGAACCGCTTAACCGATACTTTTGCGAAGTTCGACGTGTCTGCTGACGTCGCCTCCGGGACCGCAGCCGTCGTGACTGGGTCTGGCACGGGACGCCTGCGTGTGTCACAGCGGGCGGAGAAATCCGTCTACGGCATCGGAGCCTGGCTACTGGCTGCCGGGGTTGTCGCCGCGGTTGCGGTGGGCGCATCACGCCTGCAGGCTTTGCGCAGCGCCGAGCTGGCGCCCGCCGAGAGTGCCGCCGATGCGGTGCCGGTTGTGAACGTCGCTCGACCGGCGCCCGCCGGGGCGGCCGCCGTCGAGTTGCCGGCGACGGTGCGTCCGTGGCAGACCAGCGATTTGCACGCCCGGGTGAGCGGCTATCTGACCGCCTGGCATTTTGATCTGGGCGCACCCGTGCAGGCGGGCGACTTGCTGGCCGAGATCGAGACGCCCGAGCTGGATCAGGAACTCGCCGAGGGGGAAGCTCTGGCCACCGAGGCCGCTGCCGCGGTCGTCCAGGCCAAGGCCGAGCGGGCTGAAGCCCGGGCTGACCTGAAAGTGGCCGAAGCCCAGCTCACACGTATTCAGGCCGAGGCCGAGTTGGCCAAGAGCCAACTGGCGCGGCGGGAGAAGTTGCTCGCCACCCGGGCAATCGCCCGGGACGACTACGAGACTTTTTCGACGCAGGTCGACGCCCGGACGGCGGAAGTTGCTGCGGCCCAGGCTGATGTCTTGCGGCGCCGCACGAATCTGGAAACACGCGGGGCGATCATCGCGGTTCGCGAAGCGACCGCCAAGAGCCGCCGGGCGAACGCTGAGCGGCTGAGGGAGTTGCAAGTGTTCAAACGCATCGTCGCGCCGTTCGCGGGCGTGGTCACGCATCGCACGGCAGAAGTCGGCATGCTGGTTACGGCCGGCAAGGAGTCGCTTTTCACGCTCGAGGACCTGAGCCGGGTGCGCGTGCAGGTGCATGTGCCGCAGGCATACGCATTGCACACGGCGCTGGCGCGCAGGCTGTCGTCAACATCGCCGAGTCGAGTTTGCCGGCGGTCGAAGGCACGATTACGCGTTCGGCCTGGTCGGTCGACGCGGCCAGCCGCACCATGCTGGCGGAAATCGAACTCGACAATGCCGCGCACCGTTATCACCCGGGCAGCTACGCACAAGTGACGTTGACGGCCGGGCAGGGTGCCAGCGGTTGGACGATTCCGACCAGCACGGTCAGCATGAAAGTCGAGGGCCCGCACGTGGCCGTGCTGGACGAAAACGACCAGGTCGAACTGCGGCGAGTGAAACTAGGGCGCGACCTGGGGAACCGGGTGGTCGTCAGCCAGGGGATTCGCGGCGACGAGCGGCTGATCGTGAATCCGGCCGACACGCTGGGCGCGGGAACCCGGGTCCGAGCCGGCGGCGAAGCCGCGGCACCGGCGGTTGCTCAGCGCTGAGGCCGAGGGTGAAAAAGTCGAGCTTGTTTTGTCGAGAAATGGCGGTTGTCATGCTCGTTAAGAATGTTGATCTTCCGCTGGCTGCCCCTCGTCCGGACCAGGGCAAGCGCGTATCATGGGGGTTGTCATGGCGCGCGGCGGAGCGGTTCAGGCGGGCCGCAGTCGGTCGATTGGCCGCCAGGGGTCCTTTCAGGTACATCCGTGTCCGTGGACGAATCGCCGCTAACCCGGGCCAGCCTGCTGGTGCAACTCCGCGACGGCGCCAATCAGGGCGCCTGGCAGGAGTTCGTGCAGCTCTACGGTCCGGTGATCTACGCCTTCGCCCGGCGGCGCGGCTTGCAAGATGCCGACGCAGCCGATCTGATGCAGGACGTGATGCGCTCGGTCTCCGGGGCGATCGGCCGATTGGACTACGATCGCAGCCAGGGCACGTTTCGCGGCTGGCTCTTCACGATCACCCGCAACAAGGTGTTCAATTTTCTCTCGGCCCGGCGGATCCGTCCGCAGGGCTCCGGCGACTCGGCCACCAACCGGCTGCTCAACGCGCACCCCGACGGGGCAGAGGATACGGAAACCTGGGAACTCGAATACCAGCGCCGTCTGGCCGCCCTGGCCATGGACCGGATCAAGAGCGAGTTTCAGGACAGCACCTGGCGGGCGTTCTGGCTGACTGCGGTCGAGGGCGTCGCGGCCGCCGACGCGGCGCGCGAGGTCGGCATTTCGCCCGGGGCCACGTACGTTGCCAAGAGCCGTGTGCTGGCTCGGCTCAAGCAGGAAGTCGAGACGCTGCGGCAGCAGGAAGAAACCTGAACCCAAACCACAACACACGAGGAGCGCTTCGCCGGCATCTCGTCGGCCACGCAGGCAATCTGGCGTAACACGTACGCCGCGCCCGTCGCAAGCGCGCAGAGGAAATGAAAACCACATCTCAATGCCCCGAAACCGCCGAACTCGAGCGGTTGATCGACGGCTCGCTCAAAGGCGAGCGGCAGGTCGAGTGCTCCGAGCACATGGAGTGCTGCTCTGGCTGCCAGGCCAAGCTCGAAGAGATCGCCACCGGCGGTTCGAACCTGTCGCAGGTCATTCGCCGACTGGCCGATTCGGAGCCCGTTGCCGCCTCGGCCTATTGGCCCGCGATCAAGGCGCTCGATGCCGAGGCGCAGCACGCCGTGATGACGCCTCCGCCTCAGCAGACCGTCGCGTTTGCCTCGCCTGTGCCGCTGGCCGGCTCGGATCAAATGGCAGCGTCGCGGCCGGCAGCGTCAGGAGGGGACGGACCAGGTGTGGCGGCGCCGCGGCAGCCCCGCCCGCGATCGCCGCAGCGCGACGTGCCGCTGGATTTCCTCGAGCCCGCGACCGATTCGGCCTACTTGGGGCGGATGGCTCACTTCGACGTGATGCGCGTGTTGGGCCGCGGCGGGATGGGGCTCGTGCTCGAAGCCTTCGACTCGCGGCTGCAGCGCAACGTGGCCATCAAGGTGCTCGATCCGGAACTGGCCGGCGACGAAGTCGCCCGGCAGCGGTTTTGCCGCGAGGCCCGCGCCGCGGCCTCGATTACCCACGAAAACGTCGTGGCGGTCCACCAGGTCGAAAAATCGGGGGACGCCCGGCTGCCCTATCTCGTCATGCAGCTGATCCCCGGCGAGAGCCTGGAACAGCGGCTGGCGCGCGACAAACAGCTCAGCGTGCGCGAAATCGTCCGCATCGGCATGCAGGCCGCTCACGGGCTGGCCGCCGCGCACGAGCAAGGCCTGATCCACCGCGACATCAAGCCCGGCAATATCCTGCTCGAGCCGCCGCAGGGCCGCGTCAAGCTGACCGATTTCGGCCTGGCCCGCGTCGTGGAAGACGTGAAGCTCACGGCCACCGGTTTCGTCACCGGCACGCCGCTGTACATGGCGCCCGAGCAGGCCCTGGGCGAAGAGGCCGACCAGCGCCTCCGACCTGTTCAGCCTGGGCGCCATCCTGTACGAAATGGCCGCCGGCCAGCCGCCGTTTACCGGCAACTCGGCGCTTGTGATTCTCAAGCAGATCGTCGAGGCCCGGCAGCGGCCCTTGCGCGAGCTGCGTCCCGATATTCCGGATTGGCTGGCCCACACGATCGATCGGCTGTTGGCCAAGAAGCCGGCCGATCGGATTCAGTCGGCGGCCCAGCTGGCCGAGCTGTTGGAATTCGAATGGGCGCTGATGAAGACGTCGACCGAAGACGTGCCGACCATCTGCCAGGTGGAGCAGCGCAAGCGGACGCGGCGCAACCGCATGATCGCTGCCGGCGTGGGAGCGACCTTCCTGACGCTGGGTCTGCTGGGGGGCATGTTTCTCGCCGGGCGCCATCGGCAGACCGGCCCGATCCCTTCCGACGCCGAGCCCCAAGCCGTGCTCAGCGCCAAAGCCGGCGCCGTCTGGTCGGTGGCTTTCGACCCGTCCAACGACACGGTGGCCATGGCGACCGAAGACGGCTCGGTGCGCTTGTGGGATTGGCCGACCCAGAGCGTGGTTTCGACGCTGGCCGCGCACCGCGGCATCGTCTGGACGGCCCGCTTCTCGCAAAGCGGCAAGCTGCTCGCGACTTCCGGCGACGACGGGCTGATCAAGATCTGGAATCCCACGCAAGCTGAACCGCAGCGCAGCTTCAAGCATCCCAACGCGGTGCGGGGGCTGGCCCTGGCCCACGACGACCGGACCTTGTTCGCCGGCGATCGCGAGGGGCACGCTGCGCATTTGGTCGCTTGAGGCGGCCGAGCCCCTGGTCGAGGCCGAGCAGCCCGGTTCGGTCTACGCCGTGGCCGTTTCGCCGCAGGACGACGTTCTGGCGACGGCCGGCAGCGACAAGACCATCCGGCTTTGGAACGCCAAGACGCTGGCTCCCAAATTGTCGTTGGACGGACACTCGGGCCCGGTCTATGGCGTGTCGTTCAGTCGCGACGGGCATCGGCTGGCATCCGGCGGCTGGGACAAGTCGGTGCGCATTTGGGACGTGGCCGGCGGTCAACTCGTCAAGGCCTGGGACAGCCACGGCGGAGACATCTGGGCGGTCGCCTATTCGCCTGCCGACGGCAAGCTTGCCACCGGCCAGAACGACGGCACGGTCAAACTATGGAATGCCGAAACCGGCGAGCTCGTGGCCACGTATGCCGGCCACGAGGCGGCGGTCCACGCGCTGGCCTTCAATCCCGCGGGAACCATGCTGGCCTCGGGCGCGCGGGACGGCACCGTGCGAATCTGGAAGGTCGAGTGACGCGCGGCGGCTCAGGGACGCTTGGCGTCGGCCGCGGGGCGGACGAGCAAGTTCTCGACGAACAAATGGAGGTCGCCGCTCCAGGCCTTGGTCAGGATGTCGACGTCGCCGTCGCCGTCGACATCGGCGCAAACCGATTCGTGGGTCTGCAGCCCGCGCCGAATTACGTGCTCCCGCCAATCCTTCCCCTTGCCGTCGGCGTTCTCCCACAGAAACCAGACGAATTCGCCATTGGTGAGCGGGCCACCGCCGGAAAAGATATCGGGATCGCCGTCGTTGTCGAAGTCGGCCACCGAGAGTGAGTGGAAGTCCTGATTGTGCCCGGGCGGCTTGATCAGGTGCATTTCCCATTTCTGGCCTTTGCCGTCGACGTTCTCGAACCAGGCCACCCGGCCGTTGCACACGTCGCCTTCGGCTTGCACCAGGTCGAGGTCGCGATCGCCATCGACGTCGACCAGCCTGGCCCGGGTTTGCACGCCCCAAGGCCCCTCCTTGCCAAAGTCGAACGCCCGGTGCTCGGTCCAGCGCCCTCCCTTGCCGTCCGCATTCTCGAACCAGCGATCGACGCGCGACAGGTCCAGGTCGCCATCGCCATCGACGTCGCCCACGGCCACCCCGCCGTGGCAGCGCGGCGTGGTGGTGCCGATCAGCTCGTGTTCGATCCAATGCTTGGTCGGATCGGTCGGGATCCGATACCAGAACAGCCCGCGATTGTCGACGAGCGACACCAGGTCGAGCCGGCCGTCGCCATCGATGTCGGCGGCCAGGTTGTCGTGGGTAGGTATGGCGCCGTTTTCGAATCGTTCCCACTTTTCGGCCGTTCGGCCGCGTCCCGGATTGCGAAACCAGGTGCCGCCGGAAACCTGGTCTACCCAGCCGTCGGCGTCGACGTCAAAGGCGACGCCGCCCACATCGGTGCGGGCTCCCGTGCCCAGCAGATGCCGGCTCCATCCGTCGGCCCCGCGGTTTTCGAACCAAAACAGATCGCCAAACTGATGCCCGGAGATGAAATCCAGGTCTCCGTCCTGATCGACGTCGACGGCCGACGTCTGGCCGAAATTGTCGCCCCCCGGCCGATCGATCTCGTGAACGGCAAAGTTCGGTTCGCCGGCCAGGGCCAGCAGGGGGATCAAAAGGGCGAGGATAGCCACCGAGACAAGACGTGGTTGCATGCTGTTTCGGACGTGTCGGCCGCAATGGAGGCGCGATTTGGGTCGAAAAAAGAGTCCGCCCGGCTACGCCTGGCCGGAGGGCGGCGAACAGGCCGGGCCTGGGCAATTCTAGCCGCGGGCCGCCGCGCATGCGAACGGCGTGCGGCCGGACCGCATTTCAGAGGTCCTCGTCGCCTGGCGAGAGCCAGGACTCCCGGGTCCACGACTCGGCCGCGGCCGAGGCCACGATGCCCAAGAACAGCGACGCGGCAAACAATATGGCGGACATAGCTGGCTCCAGTGCGATCGGCAAGAGGGTGGTTATCGGCCTACCCTCCAACCAGCGCAGCGGCGACGCGATTGTTACGCGTCGCGAAGCGAAGAACTGCCGTTAGGCTTGCGCCAGCGCGCCATTCCGCACGGTCATCGGGACCGGACTTTACTGCCGTGCTTGCCCGGGCGCAGGGCGGGCCTGGTCGCCGAGAAAAAAACGGGCTCATGGCTCGCGTTGGTGGGCGGCGTTCCTATACTGGTGCTTCCCTCGAAAGGAGACACTATATGGCGCTAGACAACTCGAAGCTCCAAGCGTGGCTAGTTGTGGTGTTCGGTGGGCTGCTGGGTTGGGCTGCCGCCTCGGGCAGGCTTTGGGCCCAGCCAGGCGCGGGCGCAGCAAAACCGGCCCCACGGCAAGCGGCCCCGTCACAGCCAGCCCCGTCGCAGCCGGCGCTGCAGACCACCGGCGAGCCGGGCTCGCCCGCGGCGACAACGACTATCGACGGCAAGCAACTCCCCGCGCCGGATCCGAAATTCGGCGGCGTGATCAAGGACAATGCGGCCCAGTCGAAAGCCTGGTGGGCGCCCCACATCGTGCCGCCCAAGCAAGCGCCCAATGTGCTGTTGATCATGACCGACGACGTCGGCTTTGCAGCGCCGAGCACATTTGGCGGCGTGATCCCGACCCCGGCCCTGGACCGGATCGCCAAGACGGGCCTGCGCTACACGCAATTTCATTCCACCGCGCTGTGCTCGCCCACCCGGGCCGCACTCATCACCGGTCGGAATCATCACTCGGCGGGATTCGGCGTGGTCTCAGAACAGTCGACAGGCTTTCCGGGATACAACAGCGTGATCGCCAAAGACAAAGCCACGATCGGCCGCATTCTCAGGGACAACGGCTTCGCCACTTCGTGGTTCGGCAAGGACCACAACACGCCGACATTCGAGGCCAGCCAGGTCGGGCCGTTCGACCAATGGCCCAGCGGCATGGGCTTTGACTACTTCTATGGCTTCGTGGGCGGCGACACCAGCCAGTGGGAGCCGAACCTGTTTCGCAACACGACGGCCATCTATCCGTATGTCGACCATCCGGGCTGGAACCTGACGACCGCCATGGCCGACGACGCCATCGATTGGCTGAACCAGGCCAACCAGATCGATCCGGGCAAGCCCTTTTTCTGTTATTACGTGCCGGGGGGCACCCACGCGCCGCATCATCCGACGCCCGAGTGGGTCGAGAAGATTCACAAGCTGCACTTGTTCGACCAGGGCTGGAACGAGCTCCGCGAAACGATCTTCGCCAACCAGAAAAAGCTGGGCGTGATTCCACCCGACGCAAAAATGACGCCCTGGCCGAAGGAGCTGCTCAAAGAGTGGAAGGATCTGAGCGAGGATGAGAAAAAGCTCTTCCTCCGCCAGGTGGAAGTGTATGCCGCGTATCTGGCCTATACGGACCACGAGATCGGCCGCGTCATCCAGGCCGTCGAGGACATGGGCAAGCTCGACAACACGCTGATCATCTACATCAGCGGCGACAACGGCTCGAGCGCCGAAGGCACGATGGTTGGCACGCCCAACGAAGTCGCCATGTTCAACGGCGTCGAGGTGCCGGTCGCAGACCAGCTCAAGTTCTTCTACGACGTTTGGGGCACCGATCAGACGTACAACCACATGGCGATCGGCTGGACCTGGGCCTTCGACACGCCCTTCAGCTGGACCAAGCAGATCGCCTCGCACCTGGGCGGCGTGCGGCAGGGCATGTGCGTCTCTTGGCCGGGGCATATTAAGGATGCCGGCAGCATTCGCAACCAGTTTCATCACGTGATCGACGTCGTGCCGACGCTGCTCGAGGTTTGCGGCATTCACGCGCCTGAGCAGGTCGACGGCATCCGGCAAAGCCCGATCGAGGGCGTGAGCTTCGCCTACACGTTTGCCGCGGCGAATGCCAAGGCCCCCTCGACGCACAAAACGCAATACTTCGAGATGATGGGGGATCACGCGATCTATCACGAGGGCTGGATCGCCAGCACGAAGGTCGTCCGCCCGCCCTGGAACGTGGCCGGGCTCGTGAATCAGGATCCGCTGGGCAACGTGACCTGGGAACTTTTCGACCTGACCAAAGATTGGACCCAGTCCAACGACGTCGCGGCGGCCAATCCCGCCAAGGTCAAAGAGCTCCAGGAGCTGTTTCTCGCGGAGGCCAAGAAATATCAGGTCCTGCCGCTCGACGCTTCGGTCGCCACGCGCCTGGTGGCGCCGCGGCCGAACATCACCGCCGGCCGCAGCAAGTTCGTCTACATCAAGCCGCTCACCGGCATCCCGCAGGGAGACTCGCCGCTGATCCTGAACACGTCGTACAAGATCCAGGCCGAGGTCGAGATTCCCGCCGGCGGAGCCGAGGGCATGTTGCTCACCTCCGGCGGCCGTTTCGGCGGCTACGGCTTTTATCTCGTCAAAGGCAAGCCCGTCTTCCTTTGGAATCTCGTCGACTTGAAACGCATTCGCTGGGAAGCGCCCGATGCGCTCGCGCCGGGCAAGCACACGCTCGAGTTCGATTTCAAATACGACGGACTCGGCGCGGGCACGCTGGCCTTCAACAGCCTCAGCGGCATTGGCCGCGGCGGCACCGGCGTGCTCAAGGTCGACGGCAAGCCGGTCGCCAGCCAGAAAATGGAGCGCACGCTGCCGCTTATTCTGCAATGGGACGAGACCTTCGACATCGGCTCCGACACCGGCACGCCGGTCGACGACGAGGACTACAAGATCCCGTTCACGTTCACCGGCAAGCTGATCAAGCTGACGCTCTCGCTCGACCGGCCGACGCTCACGCCCGCGGACGTAAAGCAACTGACCGAAACCACAGAGAAAGCCGGCGACAGAAAATAGCCGCTGCCGATCGCGATGCGGAAAATCGTTGCGGCGCTGCGCCGCCAACCGGATAGGCCCCCTCGCGTCAGCCCGGCTTCCGGCCGGCGATCAGGTAGTAGCTCTTGGCCGGCTGGATTTCGACGTCGGCAAACCAGTCAGGCATGTTCTCTGCGTACCAGTCGGCCAGTTTGGTCACCAGCAGGATCCGGCCGCCCGGCGCAAGGGCGGCGCGGCCAGCGAGCAGAAACCGCCGCGCGATCTGAAAGTTCGCATAATAGGGCGGGTTGGCCAGCGCCAGGCTATACGCGCCGGCCTGTTCGTAGTCGCCGGTCGCGTTGAGTTCGGTGCTGATGTTCGCCAGGCCGTTTAGCTCGGCTCCGCGCGCCGTGCACTCGACGGCTCGGGCGTTCGAATCGACGGCGTGTACTTGCACGCCATTCGCACGCCAGGCGGCAGCCAGCGACAGCGTGCCGGATCCGCAGCCGATGTCGAGCACCCGCTCGCCGCGGCTCACGTTCAAGTGCTCCAGCAATTGCCGCGCACCCGGGTCGACGCGGCGGTGGGCAAACACCCCCGGCCGGCTGCAGGCCCGAATGAGCCGCTCGCGGTCGCGAAACACGAACTCGCAGGCGAAATTCTTGAGTTTCTTGAGCTGGCGATCTTTGCGGGCGATATAGACGACCGCGCCGGCCATCTCGCGCCGGGTGACCCGGGCGAACAGCTTTTGCATTTCCTGCTGCAGCCAGGTATCGCGGGGATTGTCGCTGCTCGCGGCCATCAGGCCCGTTGGCCGCAGTCGCTCGTGCCCTTGCTGCAGCAGGTCGCGCGCGAGCTCCGCTTCGCCCGAGGCGGAGAGTGGCAACGCCACCGCATCGACCGGGTCCGGGGGAAAATCAGCCGCACAGCCGATCGTCAGGTTCGCCGGCTGGCCCGCCGCGCCCGCTCGGGCCTGCTCGGCACGAAACAGATCGAGGTAGTGGCAATGAACGGTCGAATGTCCGAAACGCTCGGCCGCGGCCCGGGCAAGTTGCCCGACACCCAGGCTGGTGCAGAGGATCGACGGACCCGAGATTTCGGCCAGCGCGTCGATCAGGGCCTGTTCGGCCGGCCAGGCGGGCGGGTCGCCCGGGCGCAGGGCGCCGCGGGTGAGTTCATCGTCCGGCTCGGGCACGGTCATGTTTGGTTCGGGGCTGCGGAGGCCATCGCGGGTGCCGGCTGCCGGAATGCAAACGGCCACCGGTTGTCGCCCGTGGCCGTTTGTGCTTTGAGCCTGCAAGGCTCGCGCCGGTTTGTTGCCTGCATGGTAGGCCCGGCGGCGGACCGATTCAAGCACGCCGGGTGCGCGGATGTTGGACCGTGGGCGTGTTTGCTAAAATCAGGCGGCATTTCAGGCTCGCGCGAGACTGAAATCGTGGCAAGCGCAATCAGATCGAGTCGCTCGAGTCCAATGGCCCCCTTGGGCTGTGAGCAGGCGGCGTCGAGCGCGGCAGTGGGTTCGTTATTGGGCAATCGGAAACCATCGGGCATGGCGATCGCGAGTATCAATCCGGCCACGGGCGAAACGCTGCGGACGTTCGCTCCGCTTTCGGCGGAGCAAATCGAAGAAAAACTACGGCTGGCCGCCGGCGCGTTCGAGCGTTATCGGCGCACGACGTTCGCCCAGCGGGCCGAGTGCATGTGGCGGGCCGCCGAGATCTTCCAGGCCGAGCGCGACACCCTGGGGCGGCTGGCAACCCTGGAAATGGGCAAGCCGCTGGCGGCCGCCGTCAGCGAAGTGGACAAGTGTGCCTGGGTCTGCCGCCACTACGCCGAGCATGCCGAGCGGATGCTGGCCGACCAGCCGGTGGACGGCGTGCGCAGCTGCATCCGTTACCAGCCGCTGGGAGCGGTGCTGGCCGTCATGCCTTGGAATTTTCCTTATTGGCAGGTGTTTCGCTTCGTCGCGCCGGGGCTGATGGCCGGCAACGTGGGCTTGCTCAAGCACGCTTCGAACGTGCCGCAGTGCGCCCTGGCGATCGAGGATGTGCTCGCCCGGGCCGGCTTCGAGCCGGGAGTTTTTCAGACGCTCTTGATCGGGGCAGAACAGGTCGAAGCGGTGATCGCCGATCTCCGGGTGCAGGCCGTTACCCTTACCGGCAGCGAGCAGGCAGGCAGCCGCGTGGCCGCCGCGGCGGGCAAGCACATCAAGAAAACCGTGCTCGAGCTGGGGGGCAGCGATCCGTTTATCGTCATGCCCAGCGCCGACCTGGAGCGCGCGGTGGCCGCCGCCGTGACCGCCCGGACGATCAACAACGGCCAGTCCTGCATTGCCGCCAAGCGGTTCATCGTGGCGGCTGAGATCGCCGAGCCGTTCGAGCGGCGGTTCGCCGAGCGGATGGCTGCGTTGCGCGTGGGCGATCCGCTCGATCCGGCCATCGACGTCGGTCCGCTGGCCACCCGGGCGATCGTCGACGAGCTCGACCAGCAGGTCCGCCGCAGCGTGGCAGCCGGCGCCCGCTTGCTCACTGGGGGGCAGAAGCTCCCCGGCCCGGGCAATTTCTATCCTCCCACGATTCTGGCGGATGTGCCGCCCGCGGCCCCGGCCTATCGCGAGGAATTGTTCGGTCCCGTGGCCGTGCTGTTTCGCGTGGCCAATCTGACCGAGGCGCTCCGCGTGGCCAATGACACGACCTTCGGGCTGGGGAGCAGCATCTGGACCAAGGACCCGGCCGAGCAGGCCCGATTCGTCGACGAGATCGAAGCCGGGCTGGCCTTCGTCAACGCCGTGGTGGCATCCGATCCGCAATTGCCGTTCGGCGGCGTGAAGCGCTCGGGCTACGGCCGCGAGCTGGGCGACTGCGGCATCCGCGAGTTCGTCAACATCAAGACGGTGTGGGAGGCGTTGTAGAAAGGCGGAAGGATGAAGGATGAAGGATGAAGGATGAAGGATGAATGGGAATCCCCCTGACCTGTGCGGCTCGCCGCATTCATCCTTTATCCTTCTGCCTTTGACTCCTCGAGCTCTTCCCAGCGGGTGTAGGCCGTGGCCAGATCTGTGTCGATGCTGGCCAGGCGGGCTTTCATCTCGGCGATCTGGGGTCCGGCCTGGCGATAAAGAGCCGGGTCGGCCAGCGTCGCGTGCAATTGCTGTTGCTGGGCTTCCAGAGCGGCGATCGTCGCCGGCAACGACTCCAGCTCGCGTTTTTCCTGGTAGCTGAGCTTTCGCCCGCGCGTGGCGGGGCGGGCCGGGGCCTTGTCGGGCGCCTGAGCGGCAGCGGTGGACCGGGCTGCCTCGTCGCGCTCGGCTTCGGCGGCGGCAAAGCGAACCGCGTCGTCGTAGCCGCCGGCCGATTCCTTGATCCGGCCGTCCCCCTGCACCAGCAGCGTGCTGCTCACCACGTTGTTCAAGAACTCGCGGTCGTGGCTGACCAGCAGGACCGTGCCCTGGTACTCGGCCAGCAGCTCTTCCAGCAGTTCGAGCGTTTCCAGGTCCAGGTCGTTGGTCGGCTCGTCGAGGACGAGCATGTTCGACGGTCGGGCGAATAGCCGGGCCAGCAGCAGCCGGTTCCGCTCGCCGCCGGAAAGTTTCTTGACCGGCTGGCGGGCCTGTTCGGCCGAGAACAAGAAATCGTCCAGGTAGCCGATCACGTGCCGGCTGCCCCCCGCGAGCGTGATCCGCTCGCTGCCGTCGGTGACGTTTTCGAGCACGGATCTTTCTTCGTCGAGCTGGGCGTGCAGTTGATCGAAGTAGGCGATCTCCAGCCGCGTGCCTTGCCGGACCGTGCCGCTTTGGGGGGCCAATTGGCCCAGCAGCAGCCGCAGCAGGGTGGTCTTGCCCGAGCCGTTCGGCCCCAGGATGCCCACTTTGTCGCCGCGCATGATCACGGTGGAAAAGTCGCGGACCAGGTTGGGCCCCGTGGGTTCGTAGGCGAACGTGGCGGCTTTGACTTCGATCACCAGCCGGCCGGAGCGATCGGCCTCGACGGCTTGCATCCGCACTTCGCCCGGTCGCTCGCGCCGGGCCCGGCGCACGTCACGCAGTTTTTCCAGCGCCCGAACCCGGCCTTCGTTGCGGGTCCGCCGGGCCTTGATTCCGGTGCGGATCCAGACCTCTTCCTGGGCCAATTTCTTGTCGAACAGGGCCTGCTGTTGGGCTTCGTCCTCCAGGGCCGCCGCTTTGCGCTCCAGGTAGGCTGCATGGCCGCAGGCCCAGCTGGTCAGCACACCGCGATCGACTTCGACGATCCGTTTGGCCAACTTGCGGAGAAACATCCGATCGTGCGTGATCACGACGAACGCCTTGTCGTAGCGATCCAGGAACCGCTCCAGCCAGTCGATGGCGGCCAGGTCGAGATGGTTCGTCGGCTCGTCGAGCAGCAAGATGTCGGGCTCGCGAACCAGGGCCCGGGCCAGCAGCACGCGGCGTTTCATTCCGGCCGACAAATTGGCGCAAGATCGTCCGGGGCCAGTTCCATCCGCGAAAGCACGCGATCGACCCGCTCGGACAATTTCCAGGCGTCGCGCGATTCCAGCCGGCGCTCCAGCCGCTCCAGCTCGGTCTGCAGCCGCGCGTCCGGCGCGGCGGCATATTTCAGGCTTGCGTGGTGATAGTCGGCCAGCAGATCCGCTTCGGCCCCCAACCCTCGGGCAACTTCGTCGAAAATCGAGCCCGACAGATCGCGGGGCACTTCCTGGGCGAGCATGGCCACTTCGAGCCCTTGTTGGCGCACAATGTCGCCGCGATCAGGGGTGATCTGGCCGGCCAAGAGCCGCATCAGGGTCGACTTGCCGGCCCCGTTGCGGCCCACCAGCCCGATCCGCTCGCCGGCGTCGATGCGGAGCATGGCACCGGCGAGCACCGGCGGCCCGCTGAAACTGACGCTGACGTCCTCAAGAGTCACGAGTGGCACGCATAGTCTCCGAGAATTCAACAACTTCTTCCGCGGCCTGCCGCCGCTTCGCGTCAGGCGCAATTTCGCGTCGGGCACAGTCTCGCCGCCGCCACCGCAGCCGCGCCCGACGGGACTCCCGCCCCAGAGTTCACCGGGGCGAACGCCGCGGCCCCGGGTGGCGACCGGCGTTCGCAATGGATCGGGCGGCCTACAAACCGTCGGCCGGACCCGGGTTCAAGGGCCGCTCGCGAAAGCGGCGGATCTGGTCGCGCAGCCGGGCCGCTTCTTCAAAGCGCTCTTCGTTGATCGCCAGCTCCAACTCCTCGTTGAGCCGCTCCAGCGCGTGCTGCGGCGGGGGCTCCGGGGCGAAGCGTCCCGGCCCCTTCGAGGCCAATTGGTCGCGCAACCGCATCAATTGGGCCAATTCGACGCATGAATCCGCGTTTTCCAGCTGGTTGTACTCGGCCAGGAACTGGCGAATGCCGGCAATCCCGGCGTCGATCACCCCGATCGCGGCTTCATAATCGTGCAGTTCGGCCAGCGGCGTGGCCACGGCCCGGGCGTGCATCATGGTCACGTACGGCCGCCATTGGTCGAACATCAGCTTGTCTTTGTTGTGCTGGGCATGGTCCCGGACGAAGGCGAACAGCCGCAGGTTGCGGTTCGTGTCGCGGGCGCAAAGCTCGTAACGTTCCAAGTGCCAGAAGCTGATGTAGCGATGATAGTACTGGATCCCCTCGCGCAGCAGCCGGGCGCAATCTTCGCTGGTGAGCAGCAGCGGAGCCCCGTCGGGATTCGCCTCGTCATGGGCCTTCTGCCGCCGCTGGTAATAATCCAGCCACGATTCGCAATCCTCGACCCGGACTCCGTCCGGCCGGCCGTCGAACTCCATTTGCAGAACGCCCAGGTCCAGCCGCAGCTGGATCTTGTCGCGGCCGTCATCGCCGCGAATGATTCGCACCGAAACCCGGTCCGGCTCGAACTGCCAGCCACTCAGGGTATGGGAAATGTCGTTCGACACGTGGCTCATCCTCCGCAGAGCTGCCAAAATCCATGCTAAGTCTATACCGGTGGCCGCATCGGCGACCAGGGCGATCGGTCCGGCGATGCTTTCCAGACCCGGCCGGTGGTGGCGACGCCGGCGTGATTTTCGAGCACCGGCCAATGCAAACACCCCGCCGCCGGTCGGTCCGGCAAGCGGGGTGGATGGATTGCAGGTGGGGGGAATACTGCCCAGGTCGAAGATTGCCACGGGCGCCGTGGTCAGTCGTTCGACTCGCGGAGGATCGGCTCCATGACTTTGGTGTTCCGCTCGATGGCCAGCACGATCGTGCGCTGCTCGCCGCCGTTGGCGGCCGAAGCCACGACCGGAATTACCTGGCGCTGGTTGGGCAAGCTCATCCGCACCGTGAAACTGCCGTCCGGCCGCAAGCGGACCGGCTCGCCTCGCAGACTGACGTGGGCGTTCGACTCGGTGACGCCGTAGACGATCAGCTCGGCGTCGACTTCCAGGCGGAAGTTGCCCTTGCTGGGGAACAGCCCCTCGATGCCCTCGCCGTAGCGGGTCATCATCGGCGAACCCATCGGGCGGCGGAGCCGCTCTTCGAACAGTTCTTGCAGCTCGTGGCTCGAGCCTTCGACCGAGTAACCGCCGCTCATGGCGTAGATCTTGTCGAAATCCTGCGCGACGCCGGCCCAATGCTCGTCGATCGAATCGCTGGTGCCGGGAGGCGGCGTCGTCACGACGTTGCTCCGCGACAGGCCGAAAAATTTGCCCGTAGCCGAGACGTAGCCGATCTCGACGCGATAGCTTTTCGGCGGATCGCTGACGTGCAGGTACCAGTTCGACACGCCGCCGTGGATCGTGACGTCTTCGACCACGCGTTCCGAGGCGTTCGTGGCGCCCCCTTCCGAGACTTCGAGCAGCCGCAGACAGGGCCGGCCCAGGTGCCAGTCCTGACCCATCGCGGCCTGGGCCCGTTCGACGCTCTGGCGGGTCAATTCCCAATAAACGTGCAGCCAGTACGAATCGCGGACCATCACCACGATCCGGTCGCGCTGATGGACCTGGCGCTTGGCGGTGCCGCCCGGGAGCGACAGATTCTTCGAACGGTCGAGGTTCGCCTTGACCCGCTCGAGGTGCTTGACCACGCGCGGATTGGTCGGCTTGCGCAGCGGAGTCGCCGGACGCGCGGGCAAGTGGCCGTTCGTCGCGGGCCGGCTGGTGCGCTTGGCGGCAGCATGGCCGTTCGTCGATCCGTTCGTGCCGGCCGAGCCATTGGTGCTATGGGCCGATCCATTGCTGGCGGCCGCCAGGCGACCATTGGCGGTGCCGTTCGTGCGGCTGCTGCTTTCGGTCGCGGCGGCGAGCAGTTTTGTGCGGGGGAGCGCGGTGGTCGTGGCGCGCTTGGCCGGAGACGAGCGCCGGGCCGGGGCCGCGACTTTGCTCGCCGAGTGGAGCTTGGTGGCTCGCATTCGGGCCGCCGTCAGCAGGGCTTTGATGAGCTGATCTTTTCGCATGGTGTGCCATCCGCGCACACCGCCCTGGCGAGCCATCTGGGCCAGATCCTTCTGGCTGTAGGATTTCAATGAAGCTGGGGTCATCAAAGGACTTGCCTCCGCGGTTGCTCAGCAGGCGCGCCGGGGGAAGACGCGACTGAGGCATCAAGTCGTTGGGGGGTGTGAGCGTCCTCCTTGACCGGAACAAACGCTCAACCTCAGAGGCAGTCCTTAGCCGGATGAGGTCGACGCCGACTGTGACCCTCTGACCCGGAAAAACTGCCCGCCATGGGAAGGTTTTTCGGCAAAATCGGGCACCATCGACATCCAACGCAGGCTATCGTCCCTGCAAGAGCCGAAGCCGGGGTGGGACCAGCATTCGCAGGGTAACGCCGCCCATTCCCGGCGGCGTCCAACGGGCCCCCTGTGCACAGCGGCGGCGCTCGGCCTAGGCAGGCCGTCCGGTCCGAGCATGGGGGGCACATCGGATAAACAAAGTCTAATCAAAGTCGTCCAAACACGCAATGCATTTTGCGTTCCGAGGGGGGGTGTCGAGGCCTTACTTCGATTCGCAAGCGCTTAGCTCTAAATAGCTTGCGAACATCTGGCTGCGCGCTGTCAAATTGCCAGCCAAGGGAATTTCTTTCCAGCGTGTTTTGCTAATCCTGGGATGACGAAACGCACTGCTTGCGAGTGCCCGGCCGGCACTCGCCAGCGGGGTGGAACCCGAGTTGGTTTTCTGACTCTAAATTGCTGTCACTGAGCAACTTAACCGACTTTGTGAAAAAAAACACGAATTTCAATCCCAGCCAATTGACCCCCTGGGAAACGTCGGGTACGATTGGCCCCATCTTAAGAGTTTGTAAGGGCATTCGCCGGCGGCAACCCAACTGAAACTGCCTAGCTCAGCCATTCCCGCCCTGCGGAAAACGGCCCGAGGCAAGCAGATTTCAGCTTGTTCGGCCTGCCAGCAGCGTGCTCGCCGAGGAGGGTGACGCCGCGGAAGGCTGATCGCTGGGGACGGGTAGACAGAACGGCCGCAATCGTTTTTTGGCCCGCGAGCCGCCCGGCGCCGAACGCCGGGGGGGACCAGGTGACCAAACCGGCCGACTCGCAGCAGCCCATGGCCTTGGCCATGGTTTGGGTCTCCCGGATCTTCGTCATCTCCCTGGAGATGATCGCTCCCGGAATTATCGCTCAACGGCTGGGCGAGCGATGGGGTATTCCGTGGCTGGTTTTACTGGGCTTCGTGGTTGGAATTGGGTTGGGTTTGACGCACTTGATCCTGTTGACCAATGCCACCGCTCGCGAAGGGCGGTCGGCAAAAAAAACAGACGACACGCAGGGCGAGTGACCCGCAGTTGCTCGAGTTTCCGCAAGGATTGCCGACGTTGACCGGATCGTTGACAGATTGGTCCCGTTGGGCGGACGGACGTCGTCCGTTGAGCCTCGTTGCGGCCTGCGCGTGGCTCGCCGCCACGGTGCTGGCCGCGTACCCGATCGTCGGCGCGATTGCTGGCGAACGCTATGGCCGGGCTGGCTGGATCTCGGCCGCCGTTGCCGCGGGCATTTGCTGGTTTGCCTCGACGGCCGCGCTCGTGGCGGGCAATCGCCACACCACTCGCGCCAATCAAGGGCATAACGGTCCGCAGCGAGCGTTTTACGTCTTGCTCTACGGAATGCTGTTTGGCTTTGCGATTCCCCTGGCGAGCGGAATGATTCTGAGTCGCTCGGTGCCGCAACTCGCCGCGGGGGGCATCTTCGGGCTGATGGTCGTTTTCTATCTGCTGACGCTGGCCGTTGGCACCGTGCTCGCGGTCCGCCAGATGTCGGCTGCCGACTCGCAGTCCCGCGAATCGAGGGCTGGCTAGCCATGGCACACGAGATTCTGCACATCAAGGATTCGTACTACTTCGACGTGCCGAAGTGCCTCTGGCGCTACCACAGTTTGGACGACGTGCCGAGCTGGATACGCGACAAGCATCCGGGCGAATCGCTCGAGGATTTTCAGGCCGAGTTGGACGGCAAGGTGCTGATTCCCCAGCCGTTTGGGCCACCGAAGAACCTGTACGAGCCGTCGCCGGGCCGATTCAATATCTCGAAGTTCATGCTGCTCGAGGTCGTCGTGGCGATCATCCTGATCGCCATCTTTTCCCGGCTGGCCAAGCGGATGAGCAGCGGCGAAGCGCCCAAAGGCACGGCCTGGAACTTATTCGAATCGATCCTGGTTTACATGCGCGACAACGTTGCCCGGCCGGCCATCGGCGGCCACGATGCCGACCGTTTCCTGCCGTTGCTCTGGACGATGTTTTTTTTCATCCTCGGTTGCAACCTGATGGGCATGGTCCCCTGGGCCGGCTCGCCGACCGGCACGTTCGGCGTCACGGTGGCTCTGGCGGCGATTACCTTGTGCACGGTGTTCATCAGCGGCATGGCCAAATTCGGGCCGATCGGATTCTGGTTCAACCAGGTGCCGCACATGGATTTGCCCTGGTACATGACCCCGCTCAAGCTGGGGATTTTCATCATCGAAGTCGGCGGCATGTTCATCCGGCACGGGGTGTTGGCGATTCGTCTTTTGGCGAACATGGTGGCCGGTCACCTGGTGTTGCTGGGGATCATGGGCCTTGCCTTCAGCGTTGCCGGCGCGGCCAGCGCCCACTGGGGCATTACGGCGGTGATCGCCGTCATCGGGGCCGTCTTGTTCAATTGCCTGGAACTGTTCGTTGCTCTTCTGCAGGCTTACATCTTCACGTTTTTGTCCGCTTTGTTCATCGGCGCTGCCGTTCATCACCACTAGGCACGGCGAGCCGGCGAACCCACCTTTTTTTCAGGAGATTCGATCCGTGAAACAGTTGTTGCAGATTGCCTTGGGATGCATGGGCTTGGTGCTCGTCTCGGCCGGTTCGGCCATGGCGCAGGGGACTTCGGGAACCGGGCCGACCTCCTGGATTTCGTTCAGCGGCTCGTTCGGAGCCGGGTTGGTCGTGATTGGCGCCGCTGCCGGCATCGGCCGCCTGGCCGCCAGCGCCCTGGAAAGCATGGCCCGGCAGCCCGAAGTGGCCGGCGGCATCCAGACCGCGATGATCATCGCTGCGGCGCTGATCGAAGGTTTTACGTTCTACGCGTTGTACATCTGCTCGACAGGCGTCTGACGCCGCACCGGCGACAACTCAGCGAGAAGGCACGATATGCAAATCCGGTACGTCGTAATCGCGGCGGTTTCGCTTGCGCTGGTATCGCTCTCCGCTCTGCGCGTCGTGCGGGCGGAGGATCATGCGGCCCCGGCGCACGAAGCGGCCGAGGATGGTCACGCCCCCCACGACGGTCATGCAGGGCACATCGGTCTGGCCGACGCCGACTTGGCGGCAATCACCAAGCCGGAGCAGTTCCGGAGCGACCTGGCGATCTGGACGTTCGTCGTGTTCATCCTGTTGCTGGCCATTCTGTGGAAATTCGCCTGGGGGCCGATTGTCGCCGGGTTGGAAAAGCGCGAGGAGTCGATCGCCCACAACATCGACGAGGCCAAGCGCCAGAACGAAGAAGCCCGGCAGCTGTTGGCCGATTACGAGGCCAGGCTGACGGGGGCTACGGACGAAGTCCGGGCGATCCTGGAAGCCGCCCGCCACGATGCCGAAAAGGCCAAGCAGACGATCATTGCCGAGGCCAAGAGTGCGGCCGAGCAGGAGCGGCTGCGGGGACTGCGCGAAATCGAAACCGCGACCGATGCGGCCCTGCAATCGCTGGCCGAACGGAGTGCGCAATTGGCGGTCGAGCTGGCGGGCAAGATCGTCCACAGCAGCCTGAGCGCCAAAGACCATGCCCGACTGATCCAGGAAGCGGTGGCCAAGTTTCCCACCGCGTCCAGCCAGAACTAACCCCCAACCCCTTAGCCGATGGTTGACGATCCGATGGTCGATGAACCGACGGACAAATCGCGCGAAGTGCATTTCGACTCGCGGACCCAGCAGGTGGCCGCCGTCTATGCAAAGTCGTTGCTGGGGGCTGCCGAAACGGCCGGCAAAACCGCGGAAGTAGATACCCAATTCGAGGCACTCCTCGGGCTGCTGTCCGCTCAGCCGCGGTTCGAGCAGGTGCTGGCCTCGCAGCTCTTGGGAGACGACGAGAAGCAGGCCCTGATCGATCGGGTGTTTGCCGGCCGGTTTGGAGAGACGCTGGTCGATTTCTTGCGGATCCTGTCGCGGCGCGGCCGGATGGGGCTCCTGCGGGCGGTCCAGCTCGAATTCCGCCGGCAGCTCGACGAACTGCGGGGAATCGTTCCGGTGCGGATCAGCACGGCGGCGCCGCTCGACGCGGCCACCACGGAGCAACTCAAACTAACACTGCGGAAAATTGTCCAGGGCGAACCGCGCATCGACGCCCAGGTCGATCCGGAATTGATCGGCGGAGCGGTGCTCCGCTTCGGCGATACGGTTTACGACGGTTCGGTCGCCCGACAACTCGAGCAACTGCGCTCGCAGATCATCCATAGGAGCGTTCATGAAATTCAAAGCCGACGAGATCGCTTCCGTCATCCAGGCGGAAATTGAAAACTTCAAGTCGCAGATCGACGTCCGCGAGGTCGGTCGGGTGCTCGAAGTCGGTGACGGCATTGCGCGCGTCTACGGCCTGTCCGGCGTGATGGCGGGCGAAATGGTCGAGTTTCCCGGCGGCACGATCGGGCTGGCCTTCAACCTGGAAGAAAACTCGGTCGGCGTGATCATTCTGGGCGATTACCTCGCGATCCAGGAAGGGGACGAGGTCAAAAGCACCGGCCGCCTGCTGAGCGTGCCGGTCGGCGATGCCGTGATTGGCCGCGTAGTTGACCCGCTGGGCAACCCGCTCGATGGCAAGGGACCGATCCTGACCACCGAGCGCCGCAGCGTGGAAACGATGGCCCCCGGCGTGTCGGGCCGCAAGCCGGTCACCGAACCGCTGCAAACCGGCATCAAGGCCATCGATGCGATGACCCCGATCGGCCGCGGCCAGCGCGAATTGATCATCGGCGACCGCAAGACCGGCAAGACGGCGATCGGCATCGACACGATCATCAACCAGAAGAACTCGGGCGTGAAATGCTTCTACGTCGCGGTCGGCCAGAAAGCCTCGACGACGGCCGGCGTGATCGAGGCCCTGCGGCAACACGGGGCCATGGAGTACACCACCGTGGTCGTGGCTAGCGCCAGCGATCCGGCTCCGCTGCAGTACGTCGCCCCGTACGCCGGCACCTCGATGGCCGAGTTCTTCATGTACAAGGGGCAGCATGCCCTGATCGTCTATGACGACTTGTCCAAGCAAGCCACCGCCTATCGCCAGCTTTCGCTGCTGATGCGGCGTCCGCCGGGTCGCGAGGCCTACCCCGGCGACGTGTTCTACGCCCATAGCCGGCTCTTGGAGCGTTCGGCCAAGCTCAGCGACGAGCTGGGCGGCGGCTCGCTGACTTCGCTGCCGATCATCGAAACGCTGGAAGGCGAAGTCTCGGCCTACATTCCGACGAACGTGATCTCGATCACCGACGGGCAGATCTATCTGCAGCCCGACTTGTTCTTCGCCGGCATCCGCCCGGCCATGAACGTGGGTATCTCGGTGTCCCGCGTGGGCGGCGCCGCCCAGATCAAGGCCATGAAGAAAGTGGCCGGCGGTTTGCGTTTGGACCTGGCCGCGTTTCGCGAACTGGAGGCCTTTGCCCAGCTGGGCACCGACCTCGATCCGGCCACGCAGGCCCGGCTCGACCGCGGCTACCGCATGGTGGAACTGCTCAAGCAAGGGCAGTACCAGCCGCTGGAAGTGGTCGACGAAGTGCTGATGATCTATGCCGGCACGCGCGGCCACCTGGACAAGATTCCGGTCAAGGAAGTCTCGGCCTGGGAAAAGGCCTTCTTGACGTTCATGCGCGACCAGAAGTCCGACGTGCGGCAGAAAATTGTGGAAACCAAGGATCTCGACGACGCCACCACGGCCAGCTTGAACGCCGCCCTGGAGCAGTTCCAGAAGCAGTACGCCGGGCGGGGTGAAACCCGCAAGGTTTAGGCTGCGCCGGCACCCACGGGCCGTCGCCCGTGGGCTTAACCAGAACCATCGACCCCGTACCGATTCGCCAGCCCCCAGTCCCTACTTCAAACCGCCCACCGCAATGGCCAAAGCCCGAGCACTCGACAAACGCCGCAAGTCGATCCGCAACATCCGCAAGATCACGCGGACGATGGAGTTGATCGCCACGGCGCGTTTCAAGAAGGCGATGGACCGCGCGCACGCCGCCACGGCCTACACGAAGCGGATTACGCAGCTCGTGGCCGACCTGGTGGCGAGCGGTTTGGAGGTCAAGCATCCGCTGTTGGCCGGCCGCGATCACACGCGCCGGGCAGCCCTGCTGGTCCTGACCGCCAATCGCGGGCTGTGCGGCGGCTACAACTCCAGCGTGCAGCGGGCCGCCACGACGCGTTTTTTGGAGCTCAAGGAGCAGGTGCCCGATCTGAGTCTTGAGGTGTCGGGCAAGCGGGGTATCTCGGCCTTCCGCTTCCGCGGCATCCAGCCGGATGAGACCTACACGCATTTCGAGGACAAGCCCAGCTTCGCTGAAGTCGACGTGCTGGCCAACCGCTATCTGGCGGCCTACGCCGCGGGAGAACTGGACCGGCTGGACGTGGCCTACATGCGGTTCGAAAGCGTCAGCCGGCAAGTCGTGACCGTCGAAACGCTGCTTCCCCTGGGCTCGCTGGAGGGCGCCGGGGCCGCGGATGGGTCGGCCGGCCATTCGCAATACGAGTTTTTGCCGTCGGTGGCCAGCATTCTGGAAGAGGTCGTGCCGACGAGCTTCAAGGTCAAACTGTTCAAGTGTTTTCTGGATGCGGCGGTCAGCGAACAGGTGTCGCGGATGGTGGCCATGAAAGCGGCCACCGAAAACGCCTCGGACCTGATCAAGCAGCTCTCGATGTCGTACAACCGGGCCCGGCAGAGTCAGATCACCGGCGAGATCATGGAAATCATCGGCGGCGTCGAAGCGCTCAACTAGAGCGGCGGGCCGTGAGCCCCCGGCATGCGGCCCCGGCCACGGGTGCCCGGCAAGAAACAACCATCCACCCAACCCAGCACGAGTCAGTCTTGTCATGGTAACAGTCGATAAAGCGGCTCCCGCCAAGCAATCCGCCGAAGTGGCCAAAACGGGCCACGTCACGCAGATCATCGGCTCGACGTTCGACGTCGAATTCGCCGAAGGCCATCTGCCGGCGATCTACAACGCCGTCAAGATCACGTCCGAACACAAGGGCGTGAAGCTCAGCCTGATCGGCGAAGTCCAGCAGCAGCTCGGCGGCAGCCGCGTCCGCTGCGTGGCGCTGGGCAGCACCGACGGCATGGTCCGCGGCATGCAGTGCGTGGATACCGGCGCCCCGGTCAAGGTGCCCGTGGGCCCCTCGACGCTGGGCCGCGTCTTCAACCTGGTGGGCGAGGCGATCGACGGCCGCGGGCCGGTGAATGCCACGGAGTTCTGGCCGATCCACCGCGACGCTCCTGCGCTGAGCGAACTGACGACCAAGACCGAGCTGTTCGAAACCGGCATCAAGGTGATCGACCTGTTGACGCCGTTCGTCCGCGGCGGCAAGGCCGGCTTGTTCGGCGGGGCCGGTCTGGGCAAGACGGTCATTCTGACCGAACTGATCGCCCGCATCGCCACGGCTCACGGCGGTTCGTCGGTGTTTGCCGGCGTCGGCGAGCGCACGCGTGAAGGCACCGACCTGTGGCTGGAAATGCAGCACACCGAAATCGGCAAGACCGGACGCATGGTCATCGACCAGACCTGCATGGTCTTCGGCCAGATGAACGAGCCCCCTGGTGCCCGTCTGCGCGTGGCCCTGTCGGCTCTGACCATGGCCGAATACTTTCGCGATACGACTGGCACCGACACGCTGCTGTTCATCGACAACATTTTCCGCTTCTCACAAGCCGGCAGCGAGGTGTCGGCGCTGCTGGGCCGCATGCCGTCGGCCGTGGGTTACCAGCCCACCTTGGCCACGGAAATGGGTCAGCTGCAGGAGCGGATCGCTTCGACCAACAAGGGGGCCATCACCTCGGTCCAGGCCGTGTACGTGCCGGCCGACGATCCCACCGATCCGGCCCCGGCCGCCGCGTTCGGCCAGCTCGACGCGTTCCTATATCTGGAGCGTTCGATCACCGAAAAGGGCATTTATCCGGCGGTCGATCCGCTGGCCTCATCCAGCCGAATTCTCGACGCCCAGTACGTGGGCGAGCGGCATTACGCTATCGCCCGCCGGGTGCAAGTCACGCTGCAGCGGTACCGCGAACTGCAAGACATCATCGCGATCCTGGGTGTCGATGAATTGAGCGAGGCCGACAAGCTGGTCGTTCACCGCGCCCGCCGCATGGAACGTTTCTTGTCGCAGCCGTTCCTGGTGGCCGAAGTGTTCACCGGCAAGAAGGGGGAAATCACCCCCTTGTCCGACACGATCCGCAGCTTCGAGGAAATCGCCGACGGCAAGTGGGACCACCTGCCCGAGCAGGCCTTCATGTACGTGGGTGCCATCGAGCAGGCGGAAGAACAGGCCAAGAAAATGGCCGCCAAGGGTTAGCACGCATGGCCGATACTTCCACCAGTCACGGCGCCGGCAGCCCGGCTGCGCACGGCCATTCCAAATCGACCGGCCCGGGTTTGCTCGGCCGGCCGCTGGAATGCGTTGTGGTCAGCCCCGAGGCGACCGTGCTGGAAACCACCGCCGACTTCGTTGCCCTGCCGCTCTACGATGGCGAGCTCGGCATCGCCCCGGGGCACAGCCCCCTGATCGGCCGCTTGGGCTACGGCGAACTGCGGATCGTCTCGGGCAACCAGACCCGGCGTTACTACGTCGACGGCGGCTTCGTGCAAGTGGCCGCCAATGTCGTGTCGGTGCTCACGGCTCGGGCAATTCTCACCAGCGAGATCGACCCCCGCATCGCCGCCGAGCAGCTTTCGGCCGCCAAGTCGCGGCGCACCGCTGGCGACACGCAGCTGGCGGAGCGCGATGTGCTCGAGACTCAGGCTCGGGCTCAGCTGCGGGTTGCCCGCAAAGGCTGAAGCCGGACATCCGGCTCCGCTCCCCCTCGCTGGCGGCATCCGCCGGCTCTCTCGCGCCCTCGGGCTGCGCACCGCGCGGAGCAGGGGCTGTCAGCTGATTTAAGCCTTTTCCCGGGTGGGTAGTGTCCTAAATCTGTGTTGCCGGCCCCGGTCGGCGGGTACTCCCCCAATTCTATCTAAACCGCGCCGGCTGTTCTAAAATGCCGGCTCGCCTGGCACGCGCGGCTGATCCCCGCGCCATCGGCCTCGGGCGCGGGTAGTGGCTTCCAGCTTTCGCCATGCCTGCGCCCGTTGCCGGCCAGCGATAGAAGGCTGGATTATATTGGGGAAGCCTGAGGATGCTCTCGCGCTATTGCGCTCCCTGACTGACGAGGAGGCAGCCGCCCTGATCGAGCTGGCATCTCCGCACCGGGACAACATTATTGGCTATGCAGCCGATGATTTCCGGAAGCTCGCTCGGTCTCTCAAGCGTGCCTATGACCTCTTCCAGGTGTTCCAGGAGGCCAAGCCTGATTTTCGAGACGCCGCTAGCGCCATCAGGAGACGCATTTCCAAGATCATCGACGAACTTGCTGCCCACAAAGCGAAGCCCCGTCATGCAGACCGCGATCGAGAAATTGCGAGGCTGCGGGATGAGGAAAAACTATCTTGGGGGCAGATTGCTCGCACAATAAGAGGCAGCCAACAGTGGGAGACTAGCCAGAAGGGCGCGAAAATAAGCGCCGCGCTCGTCAAGCAAGCATATCGTCGATTTAAGGCGCCCAAAAAGGATCTAGAGGCAACAAAGCAAATCCTGGATTCACTTTTGATGCTCCTTGAGATCCTGCTTGCCGATCCGTTCAACCCCGCTGCGGTGCAGCAGCATATTCACAATATGGCCCGCGCGTTGCTGGGTACGGACGAAATCGTACCCAGCACGAATGAGTTCGTTCTCGGAACGGATGAGATCGCACCTAGCTCTTTGGAACGGATGGAATAGTACCGCTTTTTTGGTGCCGGGGGCCCGGTACTATTCAGGGCACACGGAAGGATGGTGTGCCATGAGAATACCCGAAGCCCTGCTCACCGTTGGTCACAGGTGGGCGGGGCGGCGAAAAGCCCTGTGCTGGGCGTGATCGCGTTGCGGTGAAAGCGCCCAGCACAGGCAGATGACCATCAAGGCAGGATGGCCGAGTGGTAAGGCAGCCGGCTTATACCCGGCGGTCCGGGGCACGCCTCGCGAGCAAGCACCCCGGCGTGGGTTCGACTCCTGCTCCTGCCGTTTATTTTCGGGACTTCTTGGCGGCTTTCAAGAGCAATTCCCTGGCCCATGCTGATGTGTTGCCGCCGGCCACGGAATCGATCATCTCGCGCTCTTCTGGCGAGAGCCGTATCCGCAGTGGCTTTTCCCGGCGCACGTCGTCAGACAGCTTTTTGCGTCCCATGCCAAAATTGTAGCCACGGATTTATTTCGGTCAATCCGAATAATTGTGGCCACGGCTATTGACGGGACCATAAACGTGGCTACAATTATATTCGTTGGGAGTAATGAGCCCAACAAAAAACCCCGACTCCGCCTTGCCGGGCTGAATCGGGGCAAACGAAAACCAGGCTTTCGCCCAGTCCCGTCCAGATAAACGGATTGTAAGCGAGAGCCGCAGATGCGGAAAGACTCTCGCCATGATTGCTTGTGCCCATGCCCAGTCCAAGAAATTCGGCCACGACCGCAAAGGCAATCCCCGGCACCGCTGCTGCCTGTGTGGCAAGACCTGGACTGACCGCCCTGCCAAAGCCCTCGGCAATATGTACGTGCCCGAAGCGGACGCCAAGCGGGCCCTGCACATGCTCTGTGAGGGGGCGTCAATCCGCAGCACAGAGCGGTTGACCGGCATTCACCGGGATACGCTGTGCAAGCTGCTGGTCACGTTCGGCGATGCCTGCCAGCGGTTTCTAGATGGGAAGATGCGCGGTCTGACTCTGACTCATTTGCAGTTTGACGAGCAGTGGACCTACGTTGCGAAAAAGCAGTCTCGGCTCACCATGACAGAGCGCGAGTTGTCCAGCGAAGTGGGTGACATTTACCTTTGGACCTGCATCGACACGAAAACCAAACTCATGCCGTCGTTTCTGATCGGCAAGCGCTCGGCCGATAACGCCCGGCGGTTTATGTCGGACGTGGCCGGGCGATTGATTTTCCCGAATGCCCACGCCAGCGATGCCCGCGACTACCAGCCGGGCGGCTACACGCCGATTACGCAGATTTCGACCGACTGCTTTGCGGCATATCCCGAGGCGGTGGACCTGGCTTTCGGCCCCTACGTCAAGTTCGGGACGATCCGCAAGGGATACCGCTCGGCCACGATGATCTACACGCCCTCAGAAATGGTCGGCACGGTCCGCAAGGGGATTCGCGGGATAGACGGCCGGGGCGAGCGGACGATATGCACCAGCCACGTCGAGCGACTGAACGGGACTCAGCGGCTCTTTATGAAGCGGCTGAACAGGCTGACCTACTGCTTCTCAAAGAAGCTCCGCAACCTGGAAGCCGCTTTCGGGATGTTCGCGGCCTACTACAATTTCTGCTGGCAGACCCGGAAGCCGGGCAAGAGCGGGGCCAAGCGGGGAACGGCCGCGATGATGGCCCGGATCGCCGGGCACGTCTGGTCGTTCGATGAGTTGTTCGCCCAGGTGCTGGCCGTATAATGAAAAAGCCCGCAGCGGAAACTGCGGGCTAATCCTGAGCCGGTAGGCCCATGCTCGGTGGTACTTGCATGGTACTCCTGCTGGCTCCATTTTTCAAGGCAGGAGCCGCCATGCGGATCGAATTCAATTCGCCCCAAAAGCTATTCGCGGACATAAGGCACGCGGCTAAGCAGTGGTCGTTTTTTCACTGGGTTCTTGAGGCAGGGCTATCTTTGCTGATCGCGCCGGTTTTGGGATTCGTTACCGGGCTGCCATGGTGGCAGTTCGCGATGCTTGTATTGGGGGTCGCCGTATGCGCGTTCGCCATTATCGAGTGGATTAGGCGCGCAGCGGTTACGGTCGATCATTCCCACGACAGGATCGAGCGCGCACGGTACTCTCTCACAAAGGCCATTGTTAGTCTGCCAAATGAATCGCCACTTGGCATAAATATTTCGGCCATGCTCAATCCGTTGTCGATGCCAGATGATTGGCGAGCAATTTCGACTGCCCGGATTCGAGCTGTCGTGAATCACGAAGTTCTTGACCATTACCTGACGTGCATTGAGGGCGAAAATCCGGTGCGCACTGTGCGCTGCTTTCTTGAAGAATTGCGCGACAACCTCTCGCTCGGTGACCTAAGGAGCGCTCGCAATCGATCGTCGAAACGGAATGCGCCGGCGCCGCGATAACGCTGTCCACGATGCACTTCACCGCGACCACGACCGGACCCAGCCCCGCCCCTCTCGGCGGGGTTTTTCTTGCGCATCACCATTTGGCTATGATTGTGGGATGCTGCGGTACGAATCGACCACCGAATCTCGAACATGGCCCGTCTGTGTTGCCGTGACTTCGGCTTCTTGCGTGATCCTCTTTCTCTCAGTGGCCTACTCGATCGCATTTGCCGCCATCTTCGGACTCCCGCTGGCTTGGGCGTGGTGGTGCATTGCAGTAAACCGAAAATGGCGAACAAGCGTTGGCGATGGAGTTGTCGCCTGGGACAGGTTTATGCTCGGCGGAAAGCGACTTCTAAGGATTTCGGATATCGCGTCGATCGACGTAGAACGCGACCTAGAGTATGGCCCACGAGTCTCGTTTTGTCTGAAGAACGGAAGGCGAGTCCGTTTCAATGGGCACACTAGCGGGGGTGCTTTGGGGATCGCCTATGCGGTGATTGAGGAGAACTTGGATATCCCAATTCGTTTCGCCTGACCGCATTCCCGCACTCAATCGATCCCTAGTTTCTTGCGCGGTACGATGGGGGGATGCCTGAGAAGCTACCATTCGATGGCGAGGCGGTCCCACGGGCCGTGGAATACCTTGTTAGGCTTGCGATCCGCTGGGCACTCTATGCCGCAGGGGCACTCCTAGTCATTGCTGCCGCGGCCTGCCAGTTGCGTTCCGCCGACAGCCGGATTGTCTGGGCCCTGGCTGCCGGCGGGATCGGCACCGCAGCATTGGGATTCTGCTGCAACCCGAAGCGGCCTCGCCCCGACCCGCCGGCAACACAGATTTAGGACACTACCCCCGGGTGAGCATAGTTGCATTGATCGGGAAGACCGGCTAGAATCCACGAAGTCGATGAGATTGAGTCTCAATTACTTTACGGACCGCCGATTTCCAGCTGCCGGGAAAGATCCGCTCGACCAAGGTGGGCGCGGCGACCTCCCGCTGGACGCAGTACGGCGAGATAAACCGCTGCCAGGGAAACCGCTGCCAGGCAACACGATGAACGAATTGATTCCCCTGAATCTGCTCGCAGTTGGTTCGACGGCGTCGGTGGGTCAGGTCGTTGGACGGCCGGATCAGGTTCACCGGATGGAAGAGCTTGGGTTTCGCGGGGGCGCTGCGATCGAGATGGTGCAATCGGGCAGCCCGTGCATCGTTCGACTGGCCGGCCACAAGCTGTGTTTCCGGGCCGACGAACTGCTCCGCGTGCTCGTGCGTCCGGGAGCGGTGGCTTGACGGCGCTGGCCGACCTGGCACTGGGTTCGCGGGGGCGGGTGATCCGCGTCGCAGGTGCGGACGAGTTGAGCCTGCGACTCTTGGAGATGGGTCTCACGCCGGGGACGGAAGTTGAACTGATCGGCGCCGCGCCGCTGGGGGATCCACTCGAGTTGGAGGTGCGCGGTTATCGGCTGAGCTTGCGTCGGGCCGAAGCGGCTCGGGTCGAAATTGCCCCGCTGTAGCGTCCACCGCGACGTCCACCATTCGGGGCCGCGATTCTTCCCTCGCGAGCCGCCGGCAACGGCAATCCGCACGCGTGCGGCGGTCGAAACGGGCTCTCCCAGGCATTTGCTCTCATGGCGGCGTCTTCTTCTGCCCAGCCGATCACGGTTGCCCTGGTCGGCAATCCGAATACCGGCAAGTCGACCTTGTTCAGCGCGCTGGCTGGAGTCCGGCAGCGGATCGGCAACTATCCGGGCGTGACGGTCGAGAAGAAGACCGGCCAGTTCGAGCACGAGGGCCGGCGGTTCGAGGTCGTCGATCTGCCGGGCACCTACAGCCTGGCCCCGCGATCGCCCGACGAAATGGTCGCCGTCGACGTCTTGCTGGCCCGGCGTGCCGACGTGCCGCCGGTCGATGCCGTGCTGTCGATCGTCGATGCCAGCAACCTGGAACGCAATCTGTACCTGGTCAGCCAGGTGCTCGAGCTCGGATTGCCCACGGTCATCGTGCTGAACATGACCGACGTCGCGCGGTCGCGCGGCTTGGCGATCGACGTCGCGCGTCTGGGCCGCCAATTGGGCGTGCCGGTGGTCGAGTGCCAGGCCAATCGCCGGCTCGGGCTCGCCGAGATCAAACGCGAGCTGGCGGCCGCGCTGGATGCGGCGCCCGCGTGCCGGCCAGTCCGCTGCCTGCCGAGTTCCAGGCCGAAGTCGAGCGGCTGGCGGCGACACTGTCGGCCCACGGTGAGGTCAAAATGCCGCGCTACCTGGTCGAGCGGCTGCTGCTCGACTCGGCCGGCTATCTGGAAGGGCCGCTCCTGGATCAGCAGTTTGGCGAAGCGCAGGCGGCCGGGCTGCGGCCCGAGTTGGCCTCGGCCCGGGCGCGTTTGGCCGCCGCCGGCGCGCCGGTTCCGGCGGTGGAGGCCGTGTCGCGCTATGGCTGGGCCGGCCAGGTGCTGGAGGGCGTGGTCCAGCGGCCCAAGCAGCGCGTGGTCACCCGCGGCGACGGGCTCGACCGCGTCCTGACGCATCGGCTCTGGGGATCGGCCGTGTTCGTCCTGTTGATGCTGGTAGTCTTCTCGTCGGTTTTTCTCTGGGCCAAGCCCCTGATGAGCGTGGTCGAGTGGGGCGTCGGCCTGGCCGGCAGCGGCGTGCGGGCGGCAATGCCCGAGGGCGCATTGCGATCGCTGCTGGTCGACGGGGCGATCGGCGGCGTCGGCAGTGTGCTGGTCTTTCTGCCGCAGATCATGATCCTGTTTTTCTTCATCGCCGTGCTCGAGGATTGCGGCTACATGGCCCGGGCCGCGTACTTGATGGACAAATTGATGGTCCGCGTGGGCCTGAGCGGCAAGTCGTTCATTCCGCTCCTGTCGTCGTTTGCCTGTGCCATTCCCGGCGTGATGGCCACCCGGGTGATCGAGAACCGCCGCGATCGGCTGACCACGATTCTGGTGGCCCCGCTGATGAGTTGCAGCGCGGCTCCCGGTCTATGCCGTGCTGATCGAGGCTTTCGTGCCGGCGCGCAGCTGGCTGGGCGGGCTGCTGGGATTGCAGGGGCTGACGATGCTGGGCATGTACCTGGTGGGCATGGTCACCGCGGCGTTGGTGGCGCTGGTGCTGAAGCGGACGCTGCTCCGCGGACCGGTGCCCCCGTTCGTGATGGAGCTGCCCAGCTACAAGTGGCCGTCGCCGCGATTGGTCGTCTGGCGAATGCTGGAGCGGGCCTGGGGTTTCGTCGCCCGCGCCGGCACGTTGATCCTGGCGGTGTCGATCATCGTTTGGGCGGCCCAATATTACCCCCACGACTCGGCGCAGATCGAAGGACCGTTTCGCAGCGAGCGGGCGGCCCTGGAGGGCGATCTGGAGTCGCCCGACTTGTCGGCGGACGAGCGCGACGAGTTCCAGCAGCGCCTGGCCGAGATCGACCGGCAGGTGGCGGCCCAATATCAGCAGCAGAGCTACCTGGGCCGGATGGGGCAGTGGATCGAGCCGGCGGTCCGCCCGCTGGGGTGGGATTGGCGGATTGGTTGCGCCGCGATCGCCTCGTTTCCGGCGCGCGAAGTGGTGATGGGCGCGCTGGGCGTGCTTTACAACCTGGGGGGCGAACTGGATTTGGCCGACGCGGGGGACCGGCATCGGCTGGCCGAGCGGTTGCAGGCAGCTCGCCGCGACGAGACCGGCGAGAGGGTATACAATATTCCCGTGGCCCTTTCGATCATGGTGTTTTTTGCCCTTTGCGCCCAGTGCGCCTCGACGCTGGCGGTGATCCGGCGCGAGACCGGCAGTTGGGCCTGGCCCGTATTTTCTTTCGTGTATATGACCGTTCTGGCGTATCTGGCGGCGCTGGCGACCTACCAGTTGGGCATGCTGGTCGGCTGAACATTCGCCCGTCCGCCGCGCCCCATTTCAATTCGGCCTGGCAATGCAACTCGACTGGCAAAACGTGGTGGTTGGGCTCGTCGTGGCCGCAGCGCTCGCCTATCTGGCCCGCAGCGCCCGCCGGGCGCTCGTCCAACGTCGATCAGGCTGTGGCGCCTGCTCGGATTGCCCCGGCGAGAAAGGCGATTCGCCACCCTTGGTCGCGCTCGAACCATTGGCTGGCGATCGGGCCGGCAAAAAGTGAGTCTGGCGTTTCCCCCTGCGCGCGGGGTGACTTTTGCCTGCAGCGGCTGCGCGCTTAGGCCACGCTTCTGCCCGCCTGATGGGCAGGCGGCCCCCCAGCCGCCGCCCGCACGGAATTGTGTCGTCCAGAGGCCCGCCGTATAATGCGGGTCACGTCGTCCTTTCTCAAATCGAGGCTTTCCAGGAACGGAAAGTAGCGTCCATGCGCCGTCGGTCTTTGGCCGGTTTCACGCTCGTTGAACTTCTGGTCGTGATTGCGATCATCGGCATTCTGGTGGCCCTGTTGCTGCCCGCCGTGCAGGCCGCCCGTGAGTCTGCCCGGCAAACGCAATGTCGCAACAATCTCAAGCAGCTGGGCCTGGGCATGCTGCAGCACGAAAACCAGGTGAAGTTCCTGCCGTCGGGCGGCTGGGGCTATAGCTGGGTGGGCGATCCCAACGGCGGCTTGGGCCGCGGGCAACCCGGCGGCTGGATCTACAGCATTCTGCCGTTCATCGAGCAGCAGGCTCTGTTCGACATGGGCGTGGGGCAGGGCAATCCAATGCAGTCGCCCAACTCGGTGAACGACCAGCGGATCCAGACGCCCTTGGCGGCTTTGAATTGTCCGACACGGCGTCCCTCGCAGCCCTATGCGGCGCCCTGTTGCCAAATGACGAACGCCGACAACACCAGCTTGAAAGCCCGCACGGACTATGCGGCTAACTTTGGCGATTCGCAAGGCACGGTGATCTGGTACAACATGCCCGGCAGCCTGGCGCAAGGGACCGACAGTTTCGCCTGGCCCAGCACGTCGTTCATCACCGGCATCAGCTTCATCCGGAGCGAATTGCCGCTGGCTCTGGTTCGCGACGGCACGTCGAACACCTACATGATCGGCGAGAAATACATCAATCCCGACGACTACACGACGGGCACCGACGGCGGCGACGACTGGAGCATGTACACCGGCCAGCAGGACGACATCGTGCGGGGCGCCTATTGCGGCAGCACCTCGCAGCCGTCGAGCTGTCTGACCCCGATGCAAGACACGCCCGGCCTGCTGGGCAACTTCAGCGCGGGGGGCTTCGGCAGCGCCCACGTGGGGATTTGCAATTTCGTGTTCTGCGACGGCTCGCTGCGCACGATCAGCAACTCGATCGATCCGGAAGTTCATCGGCGGCTATGCAACCGCATGGACGGGTTGCCGCTCGACCAGAGCAAGTATTGACGAGCCCAGCCGCAACCGGCAAGCTGGAGCCGCAAGCGGCCTGCACGGGTCTGCCGGCTGCCCGCCCGAAATCTCGCTTGACCCCCGGGGCCACGAACACCGCGCGGGCACGATTTTGCGGCCCCGCTCCGTCGCTGCCCCGTCTCCCGAACATCCGCCGCTAGACTGCCGCTGGCCCGCCGCAACGAATCTGCCGCAACTGTGGCTTCCGCCCGGCCGGCGCCTCCAGCGGGCGCAGGGCCGCAAACAACAAGCTGATTCAATCCCCCGTCGATCGAGGTACGTTCATCGTGCAAGCGCGAACTACATATCAGGGTGCGTCGGTTTCGAGCGTGGTTCTGAGTGCAGTGCTCTTGGGTGCAGCGCATTGGGGTTCTGGCAGCCGGGCACCGGCGGCTGAACCGGCCGCCCAGCCCGCGGCGAGCGCCGGCGAATTGCCCCGCGATGAGAAGGGCCGGCCGCTGAATCTCGATTTCGAGCGCGGCACGCTCGAGGACTGGACGGCCGAGGGCGAAGCCTTTCAGGGCCAGCCCGTCAAAGGAGACATCGACCCGAAGCGCCCCTGGCCGGCGACAAGCATTCGCTGCTCCAGGGCAATTTCTGGATCGGCGGCTTCGAGCTGAAGCAGGACGCGCCCCAGGGCACGCTCACCTCGGTGCCGTTCAAGGTGACCCACCCGTTCGCTTCGTTCCGCATCGGCGGCGGCCGGCACGCCGAGACCTGCCTGGAGCTGGTGCGCAAGGACACGGGAGCTGTGATCTACCGCGCCTCGGGCAACGACATGGAGGAAATGACCCCCGTCGTGGTCGAGCTGGCGCCGCAGCTGGGCAAGGAGATTTTCATCCGCCTGGTCGACCGCCACAGCGGCGGCTGGGGGCACCTGAACTTCGACGACTTCCGCTTCCACAAGACCAAGCCGGCCTTCGCCCGCCCGACTGGACTGCCGGCCCCCGACGATCAATACGAATTTGCCGGCCTGGAACCCGAGGCCGCGGCCAAGGCCATGCGCTTGCCCGAGGGCTTTTCCGTCACGGCGTTTGCCGGCGAGCCCGACGTGCGGCAGCCGATCGCCATGTCGATCGACGATCGCGGCCGGCTCTGGATTGCCGAGGCCTACAGCTATCCGCGCCGCGTGCCCGACGCCGAGGCCCAGGATCGGATCCTGATCTTCGAAGATGCCGACGGCGACGGCAAGTTCGACAAGCGCACCGTGTTTACCGACAAGCTGAACCTGGTGAGCGGGCTGGAACTGGGCTTCGGCGGCGTTTGGGTCGGCGCCGCGCCGCAGCTCTTGTTCATTCCCGACGCCGACGGCGACGACCGCCCCGACGGCCCGCCGCAAGTGCTGCTCGACGGCTGGGGCTACCAGGACACGCATGAAACGCTGAACAGCTTCATCTGGGGGCCCGACGGCTGGCTTTACGGTTGCCACGGCGTGTTCACCCACTCGAACGTGGGCAAGCCCGGCGCTCCGGACGCCGAGCGCCAGCGGATCAACGCCGGCATTTGGCGCTACCATCCGACGCGGCACGTGTTCGAAGTCCATTGCCACGGGACAAGCAATCCCTGGGGCGTCGATTTCAACGACTTCGGCCAGGCGTTCCTCACCTCGTGCGTGATCCCGCACCTGTATCAGGTCATTCAGGGCGCGCGTATGAACGGCAGGGGGGCGAGCACTTCAACCCATTCACGTACGACGAGATCAAGACGATCGCCGACCACCGGCACTACGTGGGCGGCCAGCCGCACGCCGGCAACGGCCGCTCCGACGAGGCGGGGGGCGGCCACGCCCATGCCGGAGCCATGATCTATCTGGGCGGTACGTGGCCCCAGCCGTACCGCAATCAGATCTTCATGAACAACATCCACGGCCAGCGGATCAACATGGATCTGCTGAAGGCCCAGGGCTCGGGCTACGTCGGCAGCCACGGCCCCGACTTCTGCCTGACCAACGACCGCTGGTCGCAGATTCTGTATCTGCGCTACGGGCCGGACGGCAATGCGTACATGATCGACTGGTACGACAAGAATGCCTGCCATCACGGCGACGTCAACGGCCACGACCGCACGAACGGCCGAATCTTCAAGATCAGCTACGGACCGTCGAAGCCCGCCGCCGGCGAGCTGGCCCCTCCCCGCGATTTGGCAAAGCTCGACGATCGGCAGCTCGCCGCCCAGATGCTTTCGGCCAACGACTTTCAAGTCCGGCACGCGCGGCGCCTGCTGCAGGAGCGGGCCGCCAAACGCAAGATCGATCCGGCGGCCGTCGAGGCGCTCGCCGAGCTGGCGCTGAAGCATCCGGACGAGACCCGGCGGCTGCGCGGCGCCTGGGCCCTGCACGTGATTGGGGCTCTGGATCGCAACCGTCAGGATGCGCTGCTGGGCGATGCCGGCCCCTACGTCCGGGCCTGGACCATTCAGCTGGCCGGCGACGCGCCCGGTGCGGCCGCGGACCCGGCACACTTGAGCCGGCTGGCGCAACTGGCCGCGAGCGATCCGGCGCCGGTGGTGCGGCTCTATCTGGCGGCCCGCTTGCAGCGGTTGCCGCTGGCCGAACGCTGGGACACTCTGGCGGCCCTGGTCGGGCATGCCGAGGACCAAAAAGATCAGAACCTGCCCTGCATGGACTGGTATGCTTTGGAGCCGCTGGTGGCGGCCGACATCCCCCGGGCCTTGGCCCTGGCCCAGCGCAGCCCGATCGCCCAATTGCTGCGCAATGCGGTCCGCCGGGCCGCGGCGATCGGCGATGAGCGGGCCATCGAAGCGATCGTGGCGACGCTCGGCGCCCAGACCACGGCCGAGCGGCAACTGGTTGTGCTCTCGGCCTTGCAGCAGGCCTTTGCCGGCCGGCGGCAGATCGCCGCGCCCAAGAGCTGGCCGGCCACCTATGCCGCGTTGTCGGCCAGCAGCGATCTGAATGTCCGCGGCCAGCTCGAAGCCCTGGCCGTGACGTTCGGCGATGCCTCGGCCCTGACGGCGCTGCGTGCGCGCCTGGCCGACGCCAGGCTCGATTCGCAGCAGCGGGCGGGCGCCCTGGCCGCGCTGGTCAAAGCCAAGGATTCGCAGCTCGCGAGCTTGCTGCGCAGTTTGCTGGGCGATGCGGCCCTGCGCGGCCCGGCCCTGCGGGCGTTGGCCACCAGCGAAGACCCGGAAACGGCCGCCGCGATTTTGGCCGTATACGGCTCGCTGCCGCCGGCCGAGCGCCGCGACGCGCTGGGCACGCTCTGCGCCGGGCGCCGTACGCCAAGGCGTTGCTCGCCGCCGTGGCCGACAAGCGGATCGCGGCCACCGATCTGTCGGCCGACCTGGTCACCCAGCTCAAGGCGCTGGGCAATTCGGAAGTGGCCGCGGCACTGGAACGCGTCTGGGGGAGCGTTCGCGAACTGCAGGCCGACCGGGCAAAGCTGGTCGAGCAGTATAAGAGCCAGCTCGCCACGCCCTCGAATCCGCCGCCCGACATCAACCTGGGCCGGGCCATGTTCGCCAAGACCTGCCAGCAGTGCCACACGCTGTTTGGCGTGGGCGGCAAGGTCGGGCCCGAGCTGACCGGGGCCAATCGCTCCGACGTCGGCTATCTGCTCTCGAACATTTTGGATCCCAGCGCCGTGCTGGCCAAGGAATACAACAGCAGCATCCTGGTGTTGGACGACGGCCGGGTGATTACCGGAATCGTCAAAGCCCAGGATGCCAACACGATCGCCGTGCAGACCCAGAACGAGCTGCTGACGCTCGCCCGCGGCGACGTCGAAACGGTCAAACCGAGCGACAAATCGATGATGCCCGAGGATCTGCTCAAGCCGCTCACCGAACGCGAAATGCGCAGCCTGCTGGCCTATCTGGCCAGTTCGCAGCAAGTGCCGCTGCTGGCCATGCCCGACAACGCCGCCGGACTGTTCAACGGCAAGGATCTGACGCTCTGGAGCGGCACCGACAAGCTGTGGAGCGTGGAGGACGGCCAGATCGTCGGCCGCACGCCGGGCCTGGCGCGCAACGAGTTCTTGCGGAGCGACCTGCTGCTGGGGGACTTCAAGCTTTCGGTCGACGTGCTCCTGGCCGGCAACGAGGGCAACAGCGGCATCCAGTTCCGCAGCCAGGCCCAGGCCGACGGCGAAGTCCACGGCTACCAGGCCGACGTCGGCCCGGGCTGGTGGGGCAAGCTGTACGAGGAAGGGGGCCGGGGCTTGCTTTCCGACGGCGCCGGCGAAGCCCAGATCAAGTCGGGCGATTGGAACCACTACGAGATCGTGGCCCAGGGTCACAAGATCCGCACGTCGATCAACGGCCGCCCGAGCGTTGAGCTCGACGATCCGCCGGGCGCCGAGCGCGGCATTCTGGCCCTGCAGCTCCACGCCGGCGGACCCACCGAAGTGCGGTACAAGAATTTCCAGCTGGAGCTGCTGCCGGCGAAGCCGTAGCGGTGCTGGCCATCACAGCCCCGGCAACTCGATCGTGGCGCCGCTCCAAACTCCTCTCCCCGCAGGGAGAGGGTGGGGTGAGGGTTCTTCGCATCCGCCTGCGCGACGGAAACCAGGAAGTTTCACCGCGGAGGACGCGGAGGCTCGCAGAGTAAATCTTCGCTTAGACTGCTTACCTACCTGGCCTGAGCGGCTCGGCCTGTGCGGGGGGCAGATTCAGTCGGTGCGCTGGGCAATCCACGATTGCAGCTGCCGGTAATCGGCGTAGCCGACGCGGTCGGCCAGGACCGTTCCGTGGTTCAAGAGCAACAGCCGCGGGATACTCGAAACGCCATAGTATCGGGCAAGATCCGGGTGCTGGTCGACTTGAATGCGGACGACCGTCACCCGGCCCGAATCGGCGAGCTTGTCCAGTTCGGGGTCGAGCATTCGGCACGGCCCGCACCACGGGGCGCCGAACTTGACCAACACCGGACCGGGCCGCTCGACGACGGCCGATTGGAACCACGCATCCTGGGGCGGCTCGACGGGCACCCGCGACTGCCTGACCCAGAAGTAGCCGGCAACGCACAGCGCGATCAGGACCAGCGCGTTGAATTTGGAATCGAGATCTGCCATGAATTGCTCCCGCGCGGCCTGCGGCACCGGACCGGCGAACAGGCCGCCGGTCATTCATCACGATGCCAAAGCAATCTTAGGCCACGGCCGGCGAGGCGCGAGCCGGAGAGGTGCGGTTATGCAGGGTTTGCCGCTGAAGCCTTAAATGCCGCGTTCTGAGGCCACCGTCGTGGCCGCCGTCGCCTGCTATGCGGTGACCGATCAAGGCGGGCAAGGCGGTTCCCGCGGAATGACGATCATAGCTGGCGTTTCAAGGCAGTTTTTGTGAGCCACTCGGGCAAGCCGCAGGATCGGGTGCGGGATGACGAGGAAGGTGAACCGCAGAGGCCGCGGCTCGCGCATTCAGTGCGACTGCTCCTCCTCGCTGATCCGCCCAGATCGACCGCATTCATCAAACGAAACGCCGCGGGATGCAATCGCGAAGTTTGTGCATAATTTGCGCCACGCCTCCCTATGTTTCACGTGATGCTCGCAGTCGCCCCACGCGCTCGGCGAGAGTATCACCGTCCATTTTGGACGCATCAGCTGGCGTGACGAACGCCCATTTTACATTCAGCAGTATCGAGTCTTCTGAGAATTGCAGCCAGACGACCAGTCGATCAGCCTCGTCCTGAAGCGTCAACACGACCAAGGCGTGGTCACGCGCCGTATCAAAAGTCGCCTCGTACGCGCCTTCTTGACTCACGGACACCGTCAATCGCACATCGCCGCCACACGAGACAGGGCGAGGGCGCCGTTGACGGTTCTGGAGCCGCCATGATTTCTCGACCAGCGCGGCGAACTCTGTTCGTGCCTCACCGCTCATGCTCAGCAGGAGTTCAGCGGCGCGAGTGCGGCCTGGCTTTCCCGACCGCGCGAAAAAACGCAGGACATCCTCCATCCACGCGGGCATCTCTTGCTTCGGGAGCGTTCCTGATTCGCCTTGCCAAACCGCAGCATAATATCGGTCGAACACGTCTCGATAACCGATCCAACCGACGGATTCCATTGGAGCATATTGCTCAGCTCGCTGGACGTAGCGGTTATGAGCCAGATAGAGCCCTAAATGATCCAGCTCGTCCGTCACGTGGCAGGTCGGGGACGCAAAAGCCCTCATTCGCTCCGCCAAGTAGTCGACGAACATCAGCGGGTTGGAGAACACATCGGCGATCACAAGCAACTCACTCAACGAGACAATCCAGACCGGGTGCGGTCCAATGTCGATTCCGAGATCCTTGAGGTCTTCCGCCCGCGACGCGATGTCGTCGATTTGATCGAGCGTGACGACACAGCGGATGATTCGCCTGATGTTTGCGCTTCCCACCTCGACGAGCGGTTCCCGTTTGGAATTGTAGATCACTACTGCGCCTTCCACTTCGAGCTGGCGGACAAATCGAGTCGCTTGAAGCGCCGCGGTTTCAATCAACAACTTTAGCGATTCCAAGTGATCGCGAATGTTTCGCGCAGGCGGCCTATGCGTGTATCGCCCCGCTTTAATCTCGATGACCAGGAGCTGGTCATCGTAGAGAATAATCAAGTCACGTTCGGTCCATTTCACCTCGCCATATTCATTGTCTTTAGCCCAGTAATACGCGTTTGCGATCGATCTTGCGTCGGGAAGTAATCGCGCGAACAGTTGGGCCGTTAGCGTCTCACTTGCTCGTTTCTGTCCGCGATTCCAGCGTTCGCCGCAACGTGGCGCCTTCCGGCGAACGGCATTCTCGATCGCACGGTAGAGCCTGTCAGTCAGGCCATATATGTGGAAGCAGCAAGACTTGCCTCCAATGCGGACAAACGGTGAGAAGTGCGTGAGGGAAAACCTGGTCGGCCAAGACGATTCGGCTGACCCATCGGCAAACGCGGCGTCTTCACCGACAGCGAGCGACAAGTCTGCGACAAATTCATCTGGCCAACCGGTCAATTTGCCCACATCAAATAGATCCGTGCCCAGAAGTCGTCCGAACACGGAATCACGCCGGGCTTGCCAATTGTTCTTCTGCACCACCATTTCCATCGCGGCGTGCGGGGGTAGATTGGCACGCGGATCTTCCCGCTCGATGCCATTCATCGTATCTCGTTGGAAAGCCTGAAGGTCTTCGGCAAGGTCGCCAACACCACGCGTTAAAGACGAGAGGATGCTAGCGACGCCAGCGCTTACCGTGGCGGAATCGATCCCGTACAGGTCTCCTAATAGGCCGCTATGAGGCAAGAGGACATTACCCACGTATTCGGTTTCGTGCGAAAGGTAACGCTGACCACGCACGCTGAGCCAGATCATCTCCGTCGCTACAGCGTACTCATCCAGAAACGGATCGTAGTCCTCTTTGCCGCGCAGCTTACCCGACCGGCACAAAAAGTAATCGAGTTTCAACGGCTGGAAGACATCACGAGTCGCTGAAGCCAATTCCTCGAACTGCTCGTCGGTCGGCGGCGCCTTCGGTGCGATGGGCCCGATTGCGCAAATCAGCTTCTGGACATATTCAAGCAGCTGGAACGCTTCGCTGCGCTCGTCGGTCTGCCGGGACTCTTCCGGCCGCGAATCCACCGAAAGCATGTGCCAATGCCAATAGCACCTAACCAGCAGAGATGCGGGATCGACAACGCGGATGATCGCGCAGCACCGCTCGACGGCGGCACTCACCTGCCGGCAGACATCTTCGAAGCGCTCCCCGAGGCGCCTGTGGATTTCCTTGAATTCTTCGGCTGTAGCGAGGTTTCTTAGTACGCTGATTGGCCCATACCGAGCTATTTGCAACGGTCCCCGCTGAAATACCTCGTCCGGCGAATCCGCTCGCGTTTGGCGCTTTCTTGCATTTCGTTCGTGTCGCGCGAGCTTTCGGGCCCGGCGTGACTTCTTGCTGCGGCCCATTGGTTGTCCCTCTCTGGCGGCGTCGACCACTAATGCCACTGGCTGCCGCCATCCTGGCGTCGTCGCAGAGCCAATTCGTCGCGGAGTCCGCCCTGCCGCCGGTCGCGCGCTGTGGCCGGACTCGGCCTTGGCTGCTTGTCTGTAAATTTTATGGGGACTGCCTGCTGATTGCCATCTGCGAATCCACTGCTTGACATGCAACCAAATGGTTGCATAATGGGGCCGTGGACCGAGAACTGGACAAGGCGTTCAAGGCACTGGCCGATCGCGGCCGAAGGCTGCTGCTCGATCGGCTGCGGGTCGAGGGGGGGCAAACGCTCGGCGAGCTCTGCCGGCACCTGGACATGAGCCGGCAGGCGGTCGCCAAGCACCTGGTCGTGCTGGAAGAGGCCAACCTGGTGGCCGTTGTCTGGCGGGGCCGGGAAAAGCTGCACTACCTGAATCCCGTGCCGATCCACGCCATTGCCCAGCGCTGGATCGGCAAGTTCGAGCGGGGCCGATTGCGGGCTCTCGCCGATCTGAAAAAACAACTCGAAGGAGAATCCGATGGCTGAATCGCGGTTCGTCTATGTCACGTACATCCGGACCACGCCCGGGCGGCTCTGGAAAGCCCTGATCGATCCGCAGGACACCCGGCAGTATTGGTCGGACACGACGCAGGAGAGCACCTGGAAGGTCGGCGCGGCCTGGCGGATTCTGCTGCCCGACGGCGAGGTGGCCAACAGCGGCGAAGTGCTCGAGATCGAGCCCGAGCGGAAGCTGGTGCTCACCTGGCGGAAGGAGTTCATTGAGGAGCTGAAGGCCGAGGGCTATTCGCGGATGACGTACCTGCTGGAGCCGCAGGGCGAAGCGGTGAAGCTGACGGTGATCCACGAGATCGACCGGCCGCAGTCGAAGCTGATCGAGGCGGTATCCGGCGGTTGGCCGCTGACGCTCGCCAGCCTGAAGAGCTACCTGGAGACCGGCGCGTCGCTGGAGTCGACCCGGCGCTGGCCGTTCCCGCTGAAGCAAAAGGCGGGAAGCTGAATGAACCAACGGGCCGGGAATCTACTCGCAGGAGAATCCGATGGCTGAATCGCGCTTCGTGTATGTGACGTACATTCGCACCACGCCCGAGCGGCTTTGGCGGGCCCTGTTCGATCCGCAGGACACCCGGCAGTATTGGGCCGAAACGACGCAGGAGAGCAGCTGGAAGGTCGGCGCCGCCTGGCGGATCTTGATGCCCGACGGCGAAGTGGCCGACAGCGGCGAGGTGCTGGAGGTCGAGCCCGAGCGAAAGCTGGTGCTCAGCTGGCGGAACGAGTTCCTGCCCGAGATGACAGCCGAGGGTTTTTCGCGGATGACGTACGTCTTGGAGCCGCAGGGCGAGGCGGTCAAGCTGACAGTGATTCACGAGATCGACCGGCCGGAATCGAAGTTGATCGAAGCGGTGTCCAGCGGCTGGCCGCACATTTTGTCCAGCCTGAAGAGCCTGCTGGAGACGGGCGAATCGCTGGAAGCCACCCGCCGCTGGCCTTTCCCGCTGAAGCGGAAGGCGGGGAGTTGAGGCGAGCGTACGCCTGCGCGAGGTTGCAGACCGCGGCGGCCGGCCGCTACGCGAGGATCTTTTGCACCACGTTGCCGTGGACGTCGGTCAGGCGATAATCGCGGCCGCCCCAGCGATAGGTCAGCCGCTTGTGGTCGATGCCCAACAGGTGCAGGATCGTGGCGTGCAGGTCGTGGACGTGGACTCTGTCTTCGATCGCATGCCAGCCGTACTCGTCGGTGGCGCCGTGGACTTTGCCGCCTTGAATGCCGCCGCCGGCCAGCCACATGGTAAAGCCGAAGGGATGATGTTCGCGGCCGTCCGAGCCTTCGGCGGTCGGCGAGCGGCCGAACTCGCCGCCCCAGACGACGAGGGTGTCGTCGAGCAGGCCCCGGGCTTTGAGGTCCTTGAGCAAGGCGGCCGTCGGCAGGTCGGTCGCCCGGCAGCGCTCGGGCAGAGCCGCTTTGATGTTGTTGTGGTGATCCCATTGCGGGCCGCCTGAGTCATAGATCTGGACGAAGCGCACGCCCCGTTCCAGCAGCCGCCGGGCCAGCAGGCACTGCCGGCCGAAGACGTCGGTGGCGGCCTCGCCGATGCCGTAATCGCGCCGGGTGGCTTCGGTCTCTCCGTCCATGGCAAAAGCCGCGGGCGCTTCGGCCTGCATGCGGAAAGCCAGCTCGAACGCTGCAATCCGGCCTTCGAGCTCGCCGTCGATGTGGCGGGTGCTCTTGTGTCGCTCGTTCAGGCGGCGCAGCGCGTCGAGCTCGGCGCGCTGCCGGGCCCGATCTTGCCGCGGGTCGGCGAGAAAGTCGATCGGGTTTTGCAAATCCCGAACCCAGGTGCCCTGGTAGGCGCTGGGCAGAAAGCTCGAACCCCAGAGCGTGGCCCCCTGGAAGACCGACTTGGGGCTGATGACGACGAAGCCGGGCAGGTTTTCGTTCTCGCTGCCCAGGCCATACGTGACCCAGGAGCCCAGGCTGGGACGGGCGAACCGCTCGTCGCCGGTGTTGATCTGCAGGGCGGCGCCGGTGTGGTTGATGTTGTCGGCCACCATCGAGCGGATCACGCACACGTCGTCGATCGTGCTGGCCAGGTGCGGCAATAGCTCGCTCACTTCGATCCCGCTCTGGCCGTGTTTGGCAAACTGGAAGGGGGACCCCAGGATGTTGCCGGTCTTGGTTCGCTCGAGCTTGGGCTTTTCGAAGGGGAGCGGCTGGCCGTGTTCGGCCGTCAAACGCGGCTTGGGGTCGAGCAGATCGAGCTGCGAGGGCCCGCCCGGCAGGTATAGGAACAGGCAGCGCTTCGCCCGCGGCGGATGATGAGGCGCGAGGGGAGCCAGGGGGTTGAGCGCGCGGATCGGCTGCCGGCGCCGGCTGGGCCAGCAGCGCTTGGAGCGCCAGGGCGCCAAAGCCCGTGCCGGCCAGCGAGAGGGCTTCTCGGCGGGAGAGACGGATTGCCGGATCAATCGACATAGACAAACTCGTTGCTGGCCAGCAGCGTGCGCACCAGGTCGGTCCAGATTTCCGTCGGGCCGCGCGAAGCTCCGCGCTCGAGGAATTCGCCGGCCCAGCGGGTTTCCTCTTCGTCGGCCGGCCGGCCATAGCAGAGCTCATAGGCCCGGCGAATGCGCAGGGTGTCTTCGGCGTCGGCCGCGATCAGCCGCTCGGCGATTTGCCGCGCCCGGGCCGCTACGAAGGGATGGTTCAGAAAGAACAGCGCCTGCGGCGCCGCCGTCGACACGCTGCGGCGGTCGACCAGTTGTTCGGGATCGGCCGCGTCGAACAACGTGGCAAAGTACGGCCGCGTCCAGCGCGTGGTGCGGATGTAGAGCGAACGGCGGGGCAGTTCGAGTTCGAGCGCCGCCGGCCCGCCGGGCGTGGGATCGAGCGTGCCGCTGATGGCCAGCATCGCGTCGCGCAGGCATTCGGCTTCCAGCCGCTGGGGAGTGAACCGGGCCCAGAGCCGGTTCTCGGGGTCCAGCTGCAGCATCCGGGCTTCGTCGTCGGCGAGCGGGCCGGCGGCCGAAGCGCGCTGGTACGCGGACGAACCGAGGATCAGCCGATGCAGCGCTTTGAGCGACCAGCCCGACTGGATGAACTCGGCGGCCAGCCAATCCAAAAGCTCGGCGTGCCGCGGCGGTTCGCCGAGCTTGCCGAAATTGCTCGGCGTGCGCACCAGGCCCGCGCCGAAATGCCACTGCCAGATGCGATTGACCATCACCCGGGCGCAGAGGGCCTTTTGACCGTCGACCATCCAGCGGGCCAGCTCCAGGCGGCCGCTGCCGGCGGCGATTGGCGGCTGGTCGGCCCCGGCCAGAACGAGCGGGAACCGGCGGGGAACGATCTTGCCCAGCTTGTTGCAACTGCCGCGGATGTGCACCGGCACGTCCTGGATGCCGGGAAACAATCCGCCCGGCGTCCCTTCCTCTGCGGCGGCGATGGCCAGATCGGGCTCGGGCAGCACCTCGCCGGCGAGCTGGCTGCGTTCGGCTTGCAGCCGGGCGATGGCGGCGGCGGTTTCGGCCGCAGGGGGCGGCACCGGGTCGACGGCGGCTGGCGCTGGCGCGGCCTGGCCGGCCACGGGGGCCGGTTCGGGCTTTTTGGGCTGTAGCGTGGCCAGCTCGGCGTCGAGCGCTGCGAGCCGGGCGAGTTGCTCGCGGCGGCGCTCCAGGTAATCGGCCGGCGCGAGCGGAGTGCGAACCAGCACCGTGTGACCGCCCGGCGGACCGAGGGACGAGAGCACGTGCGTGCTGTAGAACATTCCGGCCAGGGCGTAATAGTCTTCGGTCGAGATGGGATCGAACTTGTGGTCGTGGCAGCGGGCGCAGGCCAGCGTCAGGCCCAGGAACGTCTGCCCGACCAGGTTGATCTGATCGTCGACGATGTCGCTCACGATGTGCTGCTTGTCGGCGTCGGCGTTGTCCCAGGCGCCGATGGCCAGCACCGTCGTGGCCACGAGTCCGTCGGCATAAGGTTGGCGGCCGGCCGGGTCGTTCAAACGGTCGCCCGCGATCTGATGCACGACGAACTGGTCGTAGGGCATGTCGCGATTGAGCGCCCGGACCACCCAGTCGCGATAGCGCCAGGCTTCGAACAGCTCGAAGCTGCTCGACATGCCATGCTCGCGCGGATTCTCCTGGAAATAATCGGCGTAGCGCACCAGGTCGAGCCAATGCCGGGCCCAGCGCTCGCCGTAATGGGGCGAGGCCAGCAGACGCTCGACCACCTTCGTCAGCGCTTCGGCCGATTCATCCGCCAGAAAGTCGGCGATCTCCTGGGGCGTGGGGGGTAGGCCCGTCAGATCGAACGTCACGCGGCGGAGGAGCGCCCGGCGCTCGGCGGCTGCCCACGGGCGCAGTCCGGCCGCTTCGATGCCGGCTTGCAGGAACTGATCGAGCGGGCCGCGAACCTGGCTGCGATCGGCAACCGGCGGCGGCGCGGCGGACCGCAGCGGCTGAAACGCCCACCAACTTCGAGCCTCGTCGGCGGTCATGGCGGTGGCGGGCCGCCGGGCTTCGCGCGGGTCGACGGCGCCCGAGCGGATCCACTGGACGAGCGTGTCGATCTCGCCGGCCGAGAGTTTTCCGCCCGCTTCCTTGGGCGGCATTTGGAGAGCCTCGTCCTGGTAGCGGACCGCCCGCACCAGCAGGCTGTCGTCGGGACGCTGGGGCAGGATGGGCGGGCCGCTGTCGCCGCCGGTTTGCCAGCCGGCCCGGGCGTCGAGCGACAAGCCCCCTTCGGTCTTGCCGCGCTCGGCCGAATGGCAGGCGTAGCAGCGCGCGGCCAACAGCGGCCGGACCTTCGACTCGAAAAAGTCGAGCTGCTCGTCGGCCGCGGCCTGGGCTGCCAGAGTCGCGAGCAACAGGCTCAAGGTGGCGCCGGGCATCCAGCCGGCCTGCCCTTGGCGAGCGGGCGCCGGTCGACTGTTTCGAGCGGCTCCGAAGGCGACCATCACGTGCATCCCGTGACGAGATTGGCAGGCGAACTCTCCGGGGCCATTTTCCCCAGCCGGCGCACGGCGTGTCAATCGGCCTGCCGGCGGGCTCGCAAGCCGGGCAAAGGCTGCCCGTTATAGCGGTTGCGCAGGCCGGCGAAGCGCCGCCGCTCATGACCGGCCGCCGGCTGGGTCGATGACTGACCACAGGACGCAGGAGCCCATCCGAGAACCGCCTCGGAGAAGGGGACAGTCCCATTTTACTCCGAGGACTGCGCAAAATTGGGACAGTCCCCGGCAATTCTCGGATAGGCTCCAAGTGGTTTGGCATCTGGCGGCTCGATTCCCCAGCGGCGCAAGCGCGATGCGCGCGGCAGGCGCCGTGCGCGGAGAAAATGGTCGATGCGATGATTCGCGCGAAGCCGCACTGGTTACTGCTGGCGACAATCATCCTGTCGGCGCCGCTCGCGCGTGCAGTCCAGGCCGACGCGCTCGTTGACTTGGCGGGCGAGACGATCGCATTGCTGCCGTCCGACGGCGCAGCGGCGCAGCCTGCCGTGCCGCTGTCGCGTGCAACTATCTTTCCCACCTGGCAGCTGACACCGCAGTGGACGCTGCGCATTCGGGGCCGCGTCGACACCGACTTCATTGGCACCTGGCAAAGCGCCGCCAATGTGGCTACCTTCGGCGATTTGGGAGACAGCATCGGCCTGCGCCGGGCCCGCATCGGGGCCGAGGGTACGCTGCCCGGCGGCCGTTACGTCGCCGAAATCGACCTGGCCTCGGGCTTTGTCGTGCCCCGCGACGTGTTCGTGGGCTTGGGGAACGTCGACGGGGCGGTCGAGTGGCGTTTCGGCCATTTTCGCGAACCGTTCAGCCTGGAGAGCGGCACCAGCGCCAACACGTTCGCGTTTATGGAACGCTCGCCGATCAACATGCTCGATCCCGGCCGCAATTGGGGGCTGGGACTGTTCTCCGCCCGGCTGGCCAGGTCCGTCACCCTGGCCGGCGGCGCCTTTCACGCCGGCAACGACAGCAGCGGCTTGCAAGGGGGCGACGGCAGCACCGTCGGATTCACCGGCCGGCTGACCGCCGTGCCGATCAACGAGGATGGCGGCGAGCGGCTGGTGCACTTTGGCCTGGCGCTGTCGGAGCGATTGCCCGAGAACGGCGTGATCCTGATCAATCAGCAGCCTCCCTCGCCGCTGCTGGGATTGGGGGACTCGTCCACTTCGCCATTCGTGCCCACGATCCGGCTGCAGGCTCGGTTCCAGCAGCTCCTCAACCTGCAGTTCGCCGCAGCTCGCGGCCCGCTGTGGACCCAGGCCGAGTGGTACGGCACCTGGATCGCCCAGACCGACGCGCCGGTGGTCTTCTTTCACGGCTGTCATGCCGACTGCGGTTGGTTTATCACCGGCGAGCATCGCGAGTACCTGGCGGGCGGTGGCGTGTTTGGACCGGTGAAGGTGCGGCGGCCATTTTTGCGCGGACCCGCGGGGCGCGATCGAGAGCACGGCTGGGGGGCTTGGGAACTGACGGCCCGCTTCAGTTACTTGGATCTGATGGATGGCAACGTTCCGGTCGGGCCCCAGGGGCAACTCGTGGGCATCCGGCTGGTGCAGCCGACGTGCGGCGTGAACTGGTACCTGGCTGATCACATCCGGCTGATGTTCAACTACGTGCTGGCGCTGCCCGACGAGCCCAACACCGGCACCAGCTCGGCCAGCGTGTTTGCCATGCGGCTGGGGGTTTTTTGGTGAGCACAAGCGCGCTCCGGGCTGGAACAGGCCCGCGGGCGCGGTAGGCTGGACGCTGCGGCCCGGGGCAGCAATACTTCCGTCTATACTGCGAATGGCCGGATTGAGCCGGTGGAAAAAACTAGGGGCCTGGATCGTGAAATCCTGGTGGTTCAGCCTGGCGCTGCTCGTGCTGTACGTGCTGACTTTTCAGCTCTGGATCCACTTTCCCGATCGCATCGCGTTCCTGGTGATCGGGATGCTCAGCGTGATTGCGATGACCGTCGGTTTGAGGCATGCAGCGCAGCGCGGCTACTTCGTGAATCGGAGCGATCTGGTGTTGCACGGCCTGGTCGTCGTCGACGTCGCGCTGGAAACTGCGAGTTTCGAGCTGTTCCACGTCGCTTCGCAGTGCATCTTTTGCACGCCGGGCGACCCGAGCTGCTTTCACAGCAACTACAACTTTTGCTGGTGTTCGGTGATCCTGGGCGTGCTCGTCGGCGGCCATCATGGCTGGGCGCTCCGCCGTGCGCGCGCCCAGGCCGTCGCCGTGCCGCAGGCGTAGGACGCCGGCTCACGTTCCGTCGTGGAGTGGGCCGATTGGCGGTGCTGTGTTGGACGGCTCGGGAACCGATACCGCCGGGGTCAGTGCCTTTCCGCCCGAACCGGCCGCGCATATCGTACGGGGTGGGAGGATCGCCGGCGGCCTCTTGGCGACCCGGCGCCGCAGAGCCTGGTCGGAATGGCACTTAAGAAATGTAGGAGGCGACTCCGATCGCCGATTCGTTGCACCAGTCTCGGGGCAGTCGGCGATCGGAGTCGCCTCCTACAGGTCCGATTCGACCGTAATCTAGTGCCATTCGAGTCTGATCCGACTTCCGCGATCGAAAACGACGAACGTCCAAGCTGTCGCTCGAGCGGTGCTTTTGCGCCGGCCGAAAACCGCAGGTCGCGGCTGGCATCTGCCGACGGGCGCGGTAGGCTGGTTTGGCATTTTATTTCGCCTGCCGGAGACCCGATCGCATGGACCCGGAATCTCATCTCACCGAACTGTTCGTGCGCCTGACCGACGCGATGGAGCGATTGAGTCGCGGCGAGCAGCCTGGCCTGGAAGTGGAGCACTTGCGGGAAATCTCGGACGCGGCAGAGCAGATTAGCGCGTTCGCCGCCGCGCAGGCGAGAGCCATCGAGGCGACTCGCGATTCGAGATAGGAACTCGCGACTTGCCCCCGCGCACGCGCCATTCCGCCGGATTGGGGGGCGGCCTCCTTGGGGCGGGGTTTCACGAGCGGTTGACACCCGGTTTGCGGGTTGCGAGTATAGGTGGGTTATCCGGTCTCGTAGCGCATTTCCCAGAAGAGGCTCAGCAGATGCAACACCCCAAAACTCGCGTCATGATTTCCGCACTGGACAAGGTCCGGCGGGTGGTTTTTGCGGTATCGGCCCTGGTATTGCCGCTCGCGGCTGGGCAGGCCTGGGCTGGGTTAGGGCTGCCGACGACGGGGCTCGTGCTGGGGCTCGACGCCAGCCAGCACGTCACCACGAGCAGTGGCAGCGTCGTGGGGTGGGGCGACGCAAACGGTGGCGCGCAGCGCGTCAGCAGCACGGTGGGCACGCCCACGGTCGGCTCGATGGTGACGCCCAACGGCACGCACGCAGCCATCAACTTCAATGGCAGTTCGGGGCTGGTCTTGAACGACGCAGCTGCCCTAAGCTTGCAAAACCTGTCCATCTTCGTGGTGGGCAACTTGTTGTCGCCCAACCATACAAGCGATGAGTTCATTTCGGACTACCACAACAATGGCTCCTCGAATGGCTGGGCGGACGGCATTTCCGACAGTAATGTCAACCAGCCGAAATGGTTCACCGGGCCGGATGGCGCCGATGCGCTCGGCGGCACAACCGGAGCGAACCTGGTCCCCGGCAGCGGCGCCCTGAATGCCTACCTGTTGACCGAATCGATCAGTGGCGGCGAGAAGAACGCCAATGCGGCGAACGGTTTCAATGCCGCTTTCAATCAAACCTCCGCTCCGGACACGGTTACAGGAATTCCCTACGACGGTCAGGAACAAGTCGGGGTCGGGTTTTTGGATGCCTTTGTGCCCAACGGCCTTCAGCATCTTACGGGGAACATTGCCGAGATTCTGGTATACGATAACACTGCGCCCGGCTTCGACGCGGCGGCCGTGAATACGTATCTCGTCGACAGGTATTTCGCGCCCGAGCCGGCTTCGTTCGCCGTTTGGGGCGTTGTGATCGTCGGCGGCCTGCTGGTCGCCCGGCGGCGCAAGGCCTAGTTCGCAGCACGGGTCAAAACGCACAGAACCGCCCAGCACTCGCTTGGGCGGTTTTTTGTTGCGCGAGACCCGGCAGCGGGAAACCCGGCCCAGGGCCGCGTCCGAGGCGGCCAGGATGGGCGGGGGATTCGAGCCAGAAGTGACCAGCCGGCAGTTAGCGCCGGCAGGCAAAAAAACAGCCCTCGTCGGCCGATCGACGAGGGCTGTGCGAGTGGAGCGGAAGGGAGTCGAACCCTCGACCTCTGCATTGCGAACGCAGCGCTCTCCCAATTGAGCTACCGCCCCGAAAGCTGCCGGCCCGGAGGGCCGTTTTGGGCAGCTCGAATTCTAAGAGTGACGCGCCCCCTTGTCCAGGACGCAGCCGACCGGCCGCGGGTTCGCCGGCCGAATCTTTTGGCCAGACGCCGCGCCCGGCTGGCTCGTTCGTGCCGGCCCGGGCGCCCGGGCTAGTGAAGATGCGCTGCGTGGTGTAGCTTGGGCCGATAGGCCAGGCACGCAGTCGTTTTCCCGGACACTTCCCGCTGATGCGCATCGTTCTTTGTTATCCGGTCGAGGCCCGCCATCTGGGCCAGATTGCCGCGGCAGCCCCGCGGGCTGAAATCGTCGACGCTGGCCAGGAGCATGTGGCCCGCGAGCTGCTGGCGGCCGACGTATTCTGCGGGCATGCCAAGGTGCCCGTCGATTGGGATTCCGTGGTGGCCGCGGGGCGGTTGCGGTGGGTGCAGTCTTCGGCTGCGGGGCTCGATCACTGTTTGACGCCGTCGGTCGTGGCGTCGGACATCATTGTCACGAGTGCGTCGGGCGTGCTGGCGGACCAGGTTTCCGAACAATGCGTGGCGCTGCTCTTGGGCCTGCTCCGCGGCCTGCCCACGTTCTTTCGCCAGCAGCAGCGGCGCGAATTCGTTCGCCGGCCGAATCGCGACCTGCACGGCTCGAACGTCACGATCGTGGGTTTTGGCGGCGTGGGCCGGCGCGTGGCCGAGGTGCTGGCGCCGTTTCGGGTACGGATCCGGGCTACGGACGTGTTTCCGCTCGATCGGCCGGAGCATGTCGAGCAGCTGTTGCCTCCGGAGCGCTTGGACGAGCTGTTGCCCGAGACGGACATTCTGATTTTGGCGATCCCGCTGACGCCGAAAACGCGAGGCATGGTCGATCGCCGGGTGCTGGGCCGGCTGCCCAAGGGATCGGTCCTGGTGAATGTGGCCCGGGGCGGGCTGATGATCGAAGCCGACCTGGTGGCAGCGCTCGCGTCGGGGCATTTGTGGGGGGCGGCGCTCGACGTCACGCCGGCCGAACCGCTTCCGGCGGACAGCCCGCTGTGGGAGATCCCGAACCTGATCATCACGCCGCACGTGGGCGGACAGAGCCGGCGGCGGATCGACCAGATGACCGACTTTTTTTGCGAGAACCTGCGGCGCTATCAGGCGGGCGAACCGCTCGCGAACCTGGTCGACAAGCAACTGGGCTTTCCGGTGCGGACGGCGGCCGGCACGTAAGTGGTGCGCAGCACTGCGCGGCAAGTGCACCGTTAGGTCGGAGGTGACAAGCATGAATCCGAAATCGCCAGCGGCCGCGGGGCCGCAGGAATACGTCGAAGACGTTCAGGTCAGCGGACACATCATCGACAGCCTGATCCTGCCGAAGATCCTGGACCTGATCACGACCGCCGGGGGAGCTTTTCGGATCAAGCAGATCTCGATCGGCCAGGCGCGGTTCGATCCGAGCTTTGCGCTGGTCGAAGTGCGGGCCCCCAGCAAGCAGCTGCTGTCGGAAATCCTGGGGCAGATTCTCGACCACGGCGCCGTGCCCACCGCGCAGCAGGATTGCCAATTGGTGGCGGCCGACATGGACGGCGCGTTTCCCGAGGGCTTTTACAGCACGACCAACCAACGCACCGAGATCCGCGCGGGAGGCCACTGGATCGAAGTGGCCGATCAGGAGATGGACTGCGGCATTGCGCTCGATCCGGCCGCCGGGCGCGCCCGCTGCGTGGCGATGAGCGAAGTGCAGTTGGGCACGCAATTCGTGGTCGGGCATAACGGCGTCCGCGTGTTTCCCGAGCAGCGGACCAACCAGCCGCAAGCCTTCGAGTTCATGAACAGTCCGGTCTCGACCGAAAAGCCCAAGGGGGTGGCGATCCGGCAGATTGCCCAAGAGCTGTTTCGCACCCGAGCCAGCGGCGGCCGGACGCTGCTGGTGGGCGGGCCGGCCATTGTGCACACCGGTAGCGGGCCGCACCTCTGCCAATTGATTCGCCAGGGCTATATCGGCGCCTTGTTCGCCGGCAATGCGCTGGCGACGCACGACATCGAGCAGGCGCTGTTCGGCACCAGCCTGGGAGTGCATCTCGACTGCGGTGACCTGGCCGAGGCCGGGCACGAGCATCATCTGCGCGCGATCAATCGCATTCGCCGCGCGGGGGGCATTCGCCGGGCGGTGGAATCGGGTCTTCTGACGTCGGGCATCATGTTCGAGTGCGTCCAGAACGGCGTCGACTTTCTGCTGGCCGGCAGCATTCGCGACGACGGCCCGTTGCCCGAGGTGATTACCGACGTGCTCGAGGCCCAGCGGCAGATGCGAGTCAAGATTCAGGGGGTGACGTTCTGCTTGATGATCGCCACGACCTTGCACTCGATCGCGGTGGGCAATCTGTTGCCGGCCTGGGTCAAAGTGGTTTGCGTCGACATCAATCCGTCGACCGTCATCAAGCTGAACGACCGCGGCTCGTTCCAGACCGTGGGCTTAGTCACCGACGTCGAGCCGTTCTTGCGGGCCCTGGTCGGCGAGCTCGAAGTGCTGGCCCGGGGCAGCGCCGGCTAGCAGGCCAGGCTGACTGCTTGATCCGCTCGTGCGGCTTGCCAGCCCAAGCGTTCGGGGCCTGGTCGCCTTCTTGGCTGCGCAGCTGCCTCGACCGCAAAGCATTAGTTGACCGGGAGTTGGGCCGCGCCGGCGCGTGCGGACGAACGATCTGCTAATGGCTTCCGCACGATCTTCTAACTTGCTGGGGCCCAATATCCGCCGACAATGAATGGATCACCCCCCCTTTGCTGGAGAGGACGGAGCCTATGCAAGTTGTCGAGCATTCGCCGGCGCGTCTGGTCTTGCAATCACGGCAAAAAGCGTATCGGGCCCTGGGGCTGGTGGTGCTGCTGCTGCCGATGGTGGGACTGACCCTGCTGGTTCGCGGGGCGATGCGGGCAGTTGGCGGCGATGCGTTTTTTCAGTCGCTGCCCCCCAAGCTGTTGCTGGCATTTCTTGTCGGCATGTTCTTTGTCGGCCTGGGACTTGTTGTCTACATTCCGTACCGCGTGACGCACATCTTCGACCGCGACAAGCACGCCTACGTGAAAGAGTCGACCAGCGTCCGCCGCACACGGCGGGTGGAATTCCCGCTCGAGACCTTCTGCGCCGTGGAAGTGCAGGATCAGGACGACTGGGGCTGCCGCGTGGTGCTGGTCAATGGGGCGGGCAAGCGGATGTCGATCGGACGACCCAGCAGCGAGCGCCGCGACGAAGTCGACGCGGTAGCCGACCTGGTCGAATCATTCATTATCCGGGCCTGATGGCGGCCGGGCGCCAGTGCCCTGCTTTTGCGCCTGGGCGCGGGCAACTTTTTCGCCGCACGTCAGCGCGGTGCCAGCTCGCTGAGCGTCAGGCGCTGCTGGAGCACGACGCCACCCAGTTCGTCGCGCACTTGCAGTCGGACGACCGGATCGGCGGCGTCCCAATCGATGGCGATGAAGCCGAAATTCACGTCGAAGAACGTCAGGCCCACGCGATACGAGTTCAGCTCGTTGGCAAAGCGGACCTTGGCCTTGGAGAAATTACCGCTGGGTGCATTCAGGCTGCTGCTGGTAATGTCGTAGAGCGGATACCCGACGCCCAGCGAGGCGCCTGCCGCCAGGCGCGAGATCTCGGCCAGATGCCGGTCGCCGCTGATGAACACGACGCCCCGGGCGCCGGACTCGCGGATCAAGCGCAGCAGCCGCTCGCGCTCCAGCGGAAAATTGCCCCAGCACTCCGAGCCGCTCTCGTCGGCCACGAACTGGAAGCTGGCCCCGATGATCCGCAGCTCGGCCGGCTGACGCAGCTGGTCGGCTAGCCACTTCCACTGGTCGGCGCCCAGGATGGTGGCGCCGGGATCGGAATTGGCGGCGTACTTACCGCGCCGGCCTTCGCCGGGCTCGCCGTTGACGAAGTCCGTCTTGAGCGGGCTGCGGAAGTAGCGCTGATCGAGCAGAATGATCTGCACGCGTTTGCCGACCGGCCCGATCACCTGGGCGCTGTAGATCCCCTCGCGCCGCCGCCGCACATCGTCGGCCGGAGCGCCAAAAAAGTCTAAAAACACCTGCTGCGATTCGGCTTTCTTGGGGAACTCGCCCCCCGCGTCGTTGGCGCCATAGTCGTGATCGTCCCAAGTGGCCAGCACCGGGCAGTGGGCCCGGAGTTTCTTGAAGCCGGGCACATCGGCCAGCAGCTGGTACTTTGCCCGCAATTCTTGCATGTCCTCGGTGTCGGCATAGATGTTGTCGCCGAGGAAAATGAATCGCTGCGGATCGGTTTCCAGGATCGCGTCCCAGATCGGCTGGGGCTTCTGCTGCTGGGCGCAGGAGCCGAAAGCGATCCGGGTTAGCGGCTCTTCCGCGGCGCCGGCCGCTGCCAAGACAGCCAGGCACAGCATTGCCAGCAGTGCCCCGCCGGGAAAGAAACTTCGCATGATCTTGGGTTCTCCGGTCCGCCTGGTGAGCCGCAGCACGATCGGCACGCGGCCTTCGCTTGTCGGCCGATGTGTCGATCGCACGGGGGGGTAACACTGCCCGGCTCGCCTGTATGATAAAAGGTCGCGCCGCGCGCCGCCAGCAGCCACAGTGCCCTGGCAGCCAAAGTGCCCGGGCAGCCGGGCAATTCTGAGCGGGCCTGGTGAGCTGCACGTCCGGCCCGTGCCATGCCCAAATTCGTCTGGCCAATGTCCGCGGAGCGGGTGCGTGCGCGCGGAGGAAAAAAAGGTGCCGCGAAGCGACGCTGGCTGGCGTCGCGCCGGGCGAGATGCTCTAAAGACATTTCGGAGGGCAAAATTCCTGAGGGCTCAACTTCTGTCCAGCGGAGAACATTCGATGCTGCGGATAAATCGGGCAAAGGCGGTCGTGGTGTTGTGCGGGCTGTTGCTTGCGGGTTGCGAAGATGCCGACGACGTGGGGCCCGTGCGGGCGATGTCCGGAGGCGAAGGGGGCGGCGGCGCGCCACCGTCGCATGAGGGTCCAGGACGGGTTCATTTTGCCGCCGAGGGGTTTTCATTCGTTCCGCCGCCGGATTGGACGCCGATGCCGAATTTCGGCAAGAACTTCGTCACCTACGGTCGAGCCCCCGAAAACGGGTTTGCGGTGAACGTGAATGCCAATGCTTCGCCCGGGCAGGGGATCACGTTGGAAGCGGCCCCGAAGGAGATCAAGGCCGCGATGCCCAAGATGATCCCCGGTTGGCGTGCCGGTGAGGACGGATTCGTCCTGATCAACGGCCGGCGCACGTACACGCTGACGAGCATGTTTCAGATGAACCAGGTCGAACTCAAAACGCTGCAATACATGCTCATCGGCGACAAGAAAATGGTCTATACCGTCACCTTCACGACGCCCGCCGACCGGTACGATCGCCACAAGGGCGAGTTCGAAGCCTGTGCCGCCTCGATCCTGGTCGATTGAGCACCGGCCGGCGCGGAAAATCGGGCCTGTCACGGGGGCCGGGGGCGCCGCTTTGCGGTTTCGCACCCCGGCCTGACGGATTTATACTGCGAGAAGTGCCCTGCGCTTCGTTCCGCTGCGGTAAACCATGCCCACCGTCGGTCTGTTCATCCCTTGCTACGTCGACCAGTTGTATCCCCAGGTGGGCCTGGCGACGGTCGAACTGCTCGAGCAGCGGCATGCAGGTGGTGTTTCCGCCCGAGCAGACCTGCTGCGGGCAGCCCATGGCCAACACCGGCTGCAACGCCGAAGCCCGGCCGTTGGCCCAGCGGTTCTTGGAGATCTTCAGCCCGTTCGACTACGTCGTCGCGCCGTCGGGCAGTTGCGTGGCCATGGTGCGGCGGCATTACGACGAATATCTGGCCGGCCAGCCGGGCTTCGCCGAGTTGAAGGCCAAGACCTTCGAGCTGTGTGAATTTCTGGTCGACGTGGTGCGGCTCGATAAGCTTGCGCACCGGTTTCCCTACCGCGTGGGTTTGCATCAAAGCTGCCACGGCCTGCGCGAGCTGCGCCTGGGCCGCCCCAGCGAACTAATGATCGCGCCCGGCGGCAAGGCGGAGCAGTTGCTGCGGCTGCTGGAGGGGATCGAACTAGTGCCGCTCGCCCGGGCAGACGAATGCTGTGGTTTCGGCGGCACGTTTGCCGTGGCGGAAGAGGCCGTCAGCTGCATGATGGGTCAGGACCGGATTCACGACCACCAGACGGCCGGCGCCCAGGTGCTGACGGCCGGCGACATGTCATGCCTGATGCATCTGGCCGGACTGATCCGCCGCCAGGGCGCGCCGCTGCGGGTGATGCACATTGCCGAGATCCTGGCGGGGCACCCCGTATGAAACACCCAGTTCTGGCCGCCGAATTCATCAAGGACCGCGAGCGGGCCGCCTGGCACGACGCGACGCTGTGGTTCGTCCGCGCCAAGCGCGACAAGGCGGCTCAGACGCTGCCCGAGTGGGAGCAACTGCGCGTTGCCGCCAGCCAGATCAAAGCCCACACCATGTCCCGCCTGGCTGATTACCTGGAGCAGTTCGAGGCCCAGGCCACGGCGCGGGGGGCGATCGTCCACTGGGCCCGGCATGCGGAAGAGCACAACCAGATCGTGCACCAGATTCTCTCCGCTCATGGCGTGCGCAAGCTGGTCAAAAGCAAGTCGATGCTGACCGAAGAATGCCATTTGAATCCGTACCTGGAGCGGCACGGCATCGAAGTCGTCGACAGCGACCTGGGCGAACGGATCGTGCAGTTGGCCGGCGAGCCTCCCAGCCACATCGTGCTGCCGGCGATCCACAAGAAGAAGGAGGACGTCGGCCGGCTGTTTCACGAACACTTGCATACCGCCGCCGGCGCGACCGATCCCAATTATCTGGCCGAGGCGGCGCGGCAGCATTTGCGCGAAAAGTTCCTCCAGGCCGACGCAGGCCTGACGGGCGTCAATTTCGCCATTGCCGAGACCGGGGGGCTGGTCGTCTGCACGAACGAAGGCAATGCCGACCTCGGCGTTTCGCTGCCCAAGCTGCACATCGCCTCGATGGGTATCGAAAAACTGATTCCCAGGGCCCGGGACCTGGGCGTGTTCCTGCGACTGTTGGCCCGTTCGGCCACCGGGCAGCCGATCACGACCTACTCCTCGCATTTTCATGGCCCGCTGCCCGGCGGCGAGCTGCACATCGTGCTGGTCGACAATGGCCGCAGCCGGATCCTGGGCAGCGACGCACATCGCCGTTCGCTGAATTGCATTCGCTGCGGCGCCTGCATGAACACCTGCCCGGTCTTTCGCCGCAGCGGCGGGCATAGTTACGAGAGCTCGGTTCCGGGCCCGATCGGCTCGATCCTGGCGCCGGCCGGCGACGCGGCGAAGTACGCCAGTCTGCCGCATGCCTGCAGCCTGTGCGGATCGTGTACCGACGTTTGCCCGGTGAAGATCGATCTTCATCACCAGTTGCTCCACTGGCGCGGCGAGCTGGCACAGCTCGGCTTGCTGTCGTTTTCCAAACGGATGTCGATGAAGCTGGCCAGCTTCGTTTTCCGGCATCCGGCGCTGTACGCCTGGGGCGGAAGAATGGCCCGCCGCATCGTGCCGAAACTGCCTCGCTGGATGATCTACAACCGGCTCAACGCCTGGGGCCGGCAGCGCGAGCTGCCCGACTTTCCGCAGGCCAGCTTTCGCGAGCAATTTGCGCGGCGCGGGCCCGCGCCCGGCGACGAGAAACGTTAGAGAAAAACTCAGCCGGCACGCAGGCGCGGAAAATGTAGGAGGCGACTCCGATCGCCGAAAGTCGTCGTCAAGCTTGGGAGAGTCGGCGATCGGAGCCGCCTCCTACACCCACTTCGTAAATCACGAGTTTCACGAAAGTACGTTAACCAGCCGCGATGACGAGCAAGCAAGACATCCTCAAGGCGGTCCGGGCCCAGACGGTGGCAGCGGCCGAATTGCCCGCGCTCGACGGCGCGTGGATCCGCTACGACGATCCCCTGGCACAGTTTCGCCGCGCGGTCGAGTCGGTCGGCGGGCAGACGCTGCGCGTAACGGGCGCCGCGGGCGTGGAGCCGGCGCTGCGGCGCTGCCGGCCTTTGCAGCGGCGGCCAAGGTGGTGTCCCGCGTGCCGGGCGTGGCCGGCAATGTCGAGTTGGACCAGATCGCCGATCCGCACCAACTGGAAGATATCGACTGGGCCGTGCTGCCGGGCCAGTTCGGCGTGGCCGAAAACGGCGCCATCTGGGTCACCGACGCGGGCCTGAAGCACCGGGCGATTTACTTCATCGTCCAGCACCTGGCATTGGTCTTGCCGAGCGACCAGATCGTGCATCAGATGCACGAGGCCTACGGCCGGGCGAGCGTGGGCAGCTCGAGCCTGGGCGTCTTCATTTCCGGGCCCTCGAAGACGGCCGACATCGAGCAGTCGCTCGTCATCGGCGCGCATGGCCCGCGCAGCTTGACCGTGATTTGCGTCGATTAGGCCAGGCGAGTCGGGACGGACGAACCGAGCTTTGCCGCCGGCAGCGGCGGACCCACGAGCGATTCCGGCGCGTCGACGCGCAAACGCCGCGAACCGCCGGCGGGAGCATTCGGGCCGGCCGGGACCGACAATTCGGGCTTGGCTTCGGCGGACTCGCTGGCGGCGAGCAGGCCCGAGGCTGCCGCTCCCTGCGGGTCGATGGCCTGCCAGGCTTTCAGCACCGGCAGGGCGGCCGCATTTTGACCGGTCGAGATCAACGTCACCGCCAGCCAGCGCAGGCAGAGCACGTCGCGACAGCCGGCCGAATAAGCGGTCTGCAGATACGCCGCAGCCGGAGTCCAGTTGCGCTTGGCGGCCAGGCAGGCCCCGCGGACGGCGCTGCGGAGCGCCTCGCGATGCGGGGTGTCGGCCGGAAGGCGGTCGAGTTCGGCAAGCGCCTCGGGCCGCCGGTCGTGCCGCACGTGCAGGTCGATCAGGTGCCGCCGGACGCGCTGGGCATCGGGACGCTTGGCGAGCAGAGCGTCGAGCACGCGGCGGGCCTCGACGTCGTCGCCGCGCAGCTGGAACGTCAGGCTCAGGCAGATGGTCGCGATCTCGTGGATGTCGGGGACGTGCCAGGTGTGCGGATCGATCTGGCCAAAGTCGACCGCGGTGCGGTAAGCCTGGGCCGACAATTCCAGCCGTCCTTCGGCCTGCATGTAGCCGCCCATGGCGCAGAGCAATTGGGCGTCGAACGGAAATTTCTCCAGCGCCTCGAGGCAGACCTGGATTTGCGCCGCGCGCTGCGTCGGATCGAGGTACGTCGTCAGGAGTCCGTAATACGCTTCGCGCAAGGCCGACGATGCCGCCGGCGATACGGCGATCGCCTGGCGAAACGCTTTGGCCGCGCCGGCCGGATCGTGCAGGCCGGTCAGCGCCTCGCCCCGGGCAACCAGCAGGCAGGGCCGGGCGCCGCGCTCGGCCAGGTCGAGCTCGACCAGCTCCAACTCGCGCTGAGCGCGGGCGATTTTGAATTTGGCGTCGTTCTCGCGCACGCCGCGGGCAATCCGCCAGGGAAGTCCCTCGCTGGCCAGCCCGAGCCATTCCGGCGACGGTTCCAAGCGCTCCCGCACCCGACCGCGGTAGCGCAGCCGGCTGTCGCGGGGCAGTAGCCGGATTTGCGCCGACTGTTCGCCCGAGATCTCTCCCGGCACCGGCGGCACCGTGACGACCTGCAGATAGACGCTGCCGGGGTCGGCGGTCGACAGGATGAATTGGCGCAGTTCTGTGGCGGCGGCGGCCGCCATGTTTTCGCCGGGCTCGAGCCAGAGCAGCCAATCGCCGCTGGCACGCTCCAGGGCCGCATTGCGGAGGGCCGAATAATCGTGCTGCCAGGCGCGCTCGACAACGACCAGGCCCGGCGTTGCCGTCAGGTCGCTGCACCTGGCCGACGAGCCGCTGGCGACGACGACGATCTCGTCGCCGATCGCCCGGGCCGTGGGCAGGGTTTTGCGGAGCGATTCGTGGTCGTCGTAGCAAACGATGGCCACGGTGATACGGCGGGGCGAAGCGGCGCGCGACTCGGTCGACATGCAAACCTCCTACGACATGCGCTGGACCACCCAGGGCCAGCCGGCGGATCTGGGGCCGAACCGCCCGACGCTTTTTTGGCGGTGGCGAAGTGTAGCGATAGCAGGCGACGACAAAAAGGGCGATTTCCGGTCGCGGCGGCAGAATCGGCAGGCCAGGGGAGTGGGGCGGCCGCTGCCCGGACGGGGCGACCCTGGCCCCGCGGCTTTTTCGGCAGGGCCGCAGCCCGGCGCGGCTTCGAGCCGCTTGTGGGCGCTGCGGACGGGCGCGCATCAGGCGGCAGCCGGGTCGAAGAGCAGCGGAAAGAATTGGCCGTCCATCGGCTGGCCGGCCGGGATCGGCGGCACGCCGTCGAGCAGCGGCTCGTCGGTAATCGATTTCACCCCGTCGCGAAACACGTTGATCACTGTGGCCCGTCGGGGGCCGGCCGTCGTGTTCTCGAACGAGCCGTGCACCATCAGCGGATGGTGGAATGCGCATTCCCCTTTTCGCAATTCGATGGCCACGGGCTGGAACTGGCGCTTTTGCTCGGCGGAGAGAACCGATTGAATGGCGTTCATGTCGCCGGCCAGTCCGGTGACCGGCAGCAGTTGCCAGCGGTGGCTGCCGGGAATGTACTGCAGGCAGCCGTTGTGGCGCGTGGCGTCGTCCAGGCCGATCCAGCACGTCAGATGCGTCATGGGCTGGGTGCGCGTCCAGTACGAGTAGTCCTGGTGCCAGGCCACGACGCCGCCATGTTCGGCCGGCTTGCAGAACAGCTGATCGTGCCAGAACCGCACCCGGCCGCCGAGCAGTTGGCTGGCCGGCATGAGGAAGGCCGGGTTCCAGAGGATGTCGTGAAAACCCGGCGCCACGCGCCAGGCCCCCAGCGCATGAAACAGCACCCGGGCCGAGTCGGCGGACTCGTTCGAATTGAACTCATAAAACAGCTTGTTGCCGGGATGTGCCGGATTGGTGAGCTGGGCCAGTTCGCCGCGAAGCAGCTCGACTTGCTCGTCGCTCAGCAAGCGGATGCCGGCCAGGTAACCATGCTGGTCGAAAAACTGCATCTGCTCGGCGCTCAGGCGGTAGCGGTTCCACTCGGCCTGGCTGCCCGGAAGGCGGAACATGTCGCTCACTGGCTCGTGCCGGGTGGACAGATCTTCGACGCCTGCGATCATCGGTGGGCTTCTCCGGGGGGACTTGGTCGAATTTTCCGGCCTCGTGAGCGGGCGGGCTGCGGTGGCCACGATTGTAACTTGCCGCGCCAGGTCCGTGCAGGGTGCGGGGGCAAGCTGACGCGATCAGGAGCCACTTGGGCCGGATCGCGGCAATCGGCGCGGCGCGCGGCGATCAGACCTTGCGCGTCGAGGCGATCTCGGCATGTCGGACGTGCTCGAGCACGCCGTCGCGCATCCGCAGGGTGCGGTTGGCCCGGGCGGCGATATCTGGTTCGTGCGTGACCATGATGATGGTCTTGCCGCCACGATTCAGGCCTTCGAGCATCTGCATGATCTCGTCGCCGGTGGCCGAATCGAGATTTCCGGTCGGCTCGTCCGCCAGGATGACTTGGGGGTTGTTGACCAGCGCCCGGGCGATGGCCACGCGTTGCTGCTGCCCGCCGGAAAGCTGAAAGGGCCGGTGGTCGAGCCGGTCGGCCAGGCCAACCATCTCGGCCATCCGGATGCATTGCTGGCGGGCCTGGCGCGAAACGCTGCCCTGGTAGTAGAGCGGCAGCTCGATGTTTTCGACCACCGTGAGTTGCTGGATCAGGTTGTACGACTGGAAGATGAAGCCCAGGTGCCGGCTGCGGATCTCCGACAGTTCGTCGTCGCTGAGCCGCGATACGTCGCGGCCGGCCAGGATGTAGCGTCCCGCGGTGGGGCGGTCGAGGCAGCCCAGCAGGTTCAGCATCGTGCTTTTGCCGGAGCCCGAGGCGCCCATAATCGCCACGAAGTCTCCCTCGGGAAAGTCGATCGAGACGCCGCGCAGGGCGTTCACGACGACGCCGCCCCCCAGGACGTAGTCCTTCTTGATGTCGACGACCTGAGCCGAGAGTTTGACCATGCGCTCTTTCCGCGGTTACTCGTGCCGCAAAGCTTCGATAGGATCCATCCGTGCGGCGCGGTAGGCCGGATAAAGGCCGAAACCGACGCCGACCGCCACCGAGATCAGAAACGCGATCATGACGGAGTAATAATCCAGGATCGGCTGCAATTGCTGGATGTTCGGCGGCAGCGAGTTGTACAAGTCGGGCTGCAGGTTCTTGGCCAGCCAGCGAAAGGCGATCACGCTCGGCCCGCAGAGGAATCCCAGGATCACGCCCAGCGCGCCGCCGGTCGCCGAGAGCACGACGGTTTCGGTGAGAAACTGCTGGATGATGTCGCCTTGCTTGGCCCCCAGGGCCCGGCGGATGCCGATTTCGCGCGTGCGCTCGGTGACCGTGGCCAGCATGATGTTCATGATGCCGATGCCGCCCACGACCAGCGCGATGCCGGCGATCAGAGCCAAGAGCACTTTAAACATCAGCCGCAGCACTTCAGCCTGGCGAAGCAGTTCTTTGGGCACGATGATTTCGTAATCGACCAGCTTGTGGAATTTTTCCAGCTGGGTGCGGATCACGCCGGCCGTTTCGTCGACGTCGTCCAGATTGTCGACGGTGGCGGTGATCTGGCTGAGCTGGACTTCTTCGGCCTCGGTGCTGCCCGAGCGAGAGCTGATCACCCGATCGCCGATCCGCCAGCGGAGGGTCGACAGGGGAATGTAAATGTCGAGATTGTAGTTCAGGCTGGCAAAGCTGCCGCCGACGTTGCCGCTGGGCATGCGGTCTTCGGTCTGGCCGACCACGACATAGGCCGTGTCGTCGATCTGGACGGCCTTACCCAAGGGATCCTCGAAGGGGAACAGGATCTTGGCCGTCTTGTCGGCGATCACGCAGACGTTGTCGGAGCGCTCGTCGTCGCTGTCGCTCAAGAAGCGGCCGCGGGCCATCTTCAGGTTGGCCAGGCCCAGGTATTCTTCCGTGCAGCCGACCAGGCGCACGTCGGTGACGTGGTCGAGATAGCGCGCCTCGCGGCGCACTTCGCGCATCGGGGTGGCGTTCTTGATCGTCGAAATGCCCACGATGCGGCGAAAATCGTCGCGCAGCAGCCCGTAGACCAGCACGGAGATGCCGCGCCCGCCGCCCATATTGCGGGTGGCTTCGCTGGGCGGCTTGGCCGCGCGGATGATGATGTTGTTGGCGCCCAACTCCTTGATTTGCTGTTGGGCCTGGTAGCTGACGCCTTCGCCCATGGCCACCAGCCAGATCACGGCCGTGACGCCGATCAAGATACCCAGCACGGCCAGCCCCGAGCGCAGCTTATGCAGGAGCAGGCTCTTGAGCCCCAGTCGCAAGGTTTGCAGGAATCGGGTGGGCAAGGACGTGGGCCGCCCGGCGTGCAGGCGGTATTGGGGCCGAGAGGTGTCGAGTCGGGCGTCGAGCGGGGCAGTGAAGCGGTAGGCAGTCAGGCGGTAAGCAGTCGGACGCGGGGCCAACAGAGGCAGGCCCTTAGGGGCCGGGGGGCCCGCCGCCGCCACCACCGCCACCGTTTTCGAATCGCTTCCGCATCTCCGCCCGGAAGGTGGCAAACTCCTTGGCATCGACCGCGCCGTCGCCATTGGTGTCGATCGCGTCAAAGCGCCCCTGCATCCGCTCGGGCAGTTCGTCAACGGTGAGTTTCTTGTCGTCGTTCTTGTCGAGGTCCGAGAAGCTCAACTGCGGACGCCCGCCGCGGCCCTGTCCACCGCCGCCGGGGCCGCCGCCACCCGGACCACCACCAGCACCCGAGCCACCGCCGCCGGGGCCCCCAGCTCCGCTGCCCCCAGCGCCCGGTCCTCCGGCTGTCCCGACTTCGCCGCCGCGGCGCGGGCTGCCGTCGGCCGGCGCGCCCGCGATGCCCTTAGAGTCGCCGAATTTCTTTTTCACGTCTTCGGCCGATTCGTCGGCTTTGATTTCTTCGCGGGCCTCGGGCACGACGGCCCGTGGGTTGAGCAGCACTACGTCTCCATCGGCCAGCCCGTCGCGGATTTCGATGTGCGTGCTGCTGCTCTGCCCGACGACCACGGGGCGCCGCTCGGGCTTGCCCGAGCCGACCACCCAGCAATACATGTGATTGCCCTGTTCGACGACGGCCTCAACCGGAACGCTGAGCACGTTCTTCAGATCGGCCACCAGGATCTCGACAACCGCGGTCATGCCGGGGCGGAGGTTCAGGTCCTTGCCGTCGATCCGCACGATCGTGGCGTACTTCTTCACGTTGCCCGACAGCCAGTTGCCCGGCTCGGGCTGATTGGCCACGGTCGCCACCTCGCCCTGGAAGTCGCGATCCTGGATGCGGATCCGGGCCCGCATGCCGGGATGCAATTGATCGACTTTCGACTCGTGGACCGTGCACTTGACCTGCATGTGCGCGAGGTCGGGCAGGCGGATGATCGATTGCCGCTCGCGCACGCCGGCCCCTTCTTCGATCAGCACGGTTTGCTGTCCGGGGCGGCCGCCGGCCTCGTTGGCGTAGACCACCATGCCGGAGTGCGGCGCGTTGATCGTGCATTTTTCCAGCAGGTTTTGCAGCCGCTTCAGCCGGGCCGTCTCGAGGGCAAAGGCTGCGTCTTCCGAACGCATCTTGGCTTCGGCCGTGTCGCGCTTGCTCTCCAGATCGACCAGCATCTTGGGCTTCGTGAATTTCTCCAGCACCGTCCGGGCCGTGTGGGCAGAAGCCAGGTTGATCTTGGCCTGCTCGACGGCAAAGGCCTGGGCCTCGCGCTGCAGGCTGGTCACGTAGCCTTTGCGGGCCATGCGATCGGTGTGCTGCATGCTGTTCTCCGCGCTGCGGAGATTCTCCATGGCCACCGTGATCTTGCCTTCGGAGTCCTGCAGCTGCTGGACGTAGTTCCCCTCGATGAATTCCTGGACCGCGATCTTGGCCGAGGAAAACATCTTCTCGGCTTCGATCTTGGCGGCCTGGGCTTTCGCGTAGGCGATCTTTTGCGAGTTGACCTGGTCTTCGATCGACGAGGAGTCGAGCCGCACCAGCTCGTCCCCCTCTTCGACGCGCGTGCCGTCTTTGACGATCCAGAGGATGGTGCTGCCGCCGGCCACCTCACATTTGACGTCGACGTTGCTCGAGCTTCTCGACGTTGCCGTCCTCGGTGACCACGATCACCAGGTTTCCGCGAGTGACCTTCTCCTTGATCTCGCGGCCGCCGACCGCGGCGCTGTTGCCGCCTCGGAAGGCGAAATACCCGGCGACCAGGACGACGAGCCCGATGACTCCGGCCAGGATCAGCCGGTAGGGCATTCGCGAAGGGCGCGCCGCGGATTCATCCGGTTCGTCCCAGGAGGGCAGGGCAATCGGTTCGGGGGCGTCGGTTGCCATGAAAGGCCTGCGTCGATTCCAAAAAGGTGTGGCGTGCCGGCGGCCACGAGGGCCCCGGGCATCCGGCGGCAGCGGTACTTTTATTGTCGATTCCTACGCTAACGATTGCAAGCGTAGCAACTTGGGGCACACGTGCACCCACCGGCCGATGTTCCGCTGATTCACCCTTTTGTATACGTAGCCAGCGCCGTTTTGGTTGCGCCACGGCCGACGGCGCGTCGGCGGCAAGTCGTCGGGCAGCCGGGATTAATCGGGCCCTGGGGGCGGCCTACGACGAACCGCCGGGGGCTCGGGCCCGGTACCTGGCGCGCCAACTCGGCGGCGCGCCGGCGGGGATGCGGCCCGCTTCTCGACTGGGAGGAGGCTGCGCCGTGCCCCCCGGCATGGAGGGGTCGGGTATTTCGTCCAATTCCTCGGTCGGGTTGGTCGGCAGGACCGGCTCGCGACCCGGCGGATTGCGCAGCGGCAGCGGCTGATCGGGGAGCGGAACCTGGTCTTCGGTCGGCACGGGGAAAATCTGCTCGATCTCGGCCGGAGCGTTTTCGTTGACGTCCGAGCGGCGCGAGCCGATGCCCGGCACCTGGGCGTTGAGCGCGTCGGCTTCGGCCTCGGACTCCATGTCGAGTTCGTGCAGCCACTTTTTGGGAATGGGCGGAGGCAGCGGGCAAAGCTCGTCTTCGGCCCATTCCGATTCGTCGATCGGGTGGTCGACCCATTGCCCTTGCTCGTCGATTTCCATCGTGCCCATTTCGCGGATGGCGAAGGCCCGGGTTTCGTAATGGTTGAGCACCACGCTCATGAAGTTGTTTTGCGCGTTGCGCAAGTCGGACAGGGCGTTGAGCAAGTTCAAGGCCGACGTCGGCGAGAGCTGCACGACTGGTTGGCCGGGCTGCAGGGCCGGAGGAGGCTCGTTGAGGTTTTCGCGCGTCTGGTCCACGCGGCGCACGGCGATGACCACGGCCCGGCGCTGGATCTCGAGCAGGACCTGCAGCTGCCGCAGGGTACGCAGGTAGTTTCGCAGGCGCTGGTAGATCTGGTCCTGGAACAGGATCATTTGCCGCCGGGTCTGTTGATAGCTGATCAGGGCCTGGCGGAAATTGTTCCGCTCCAACCGCCGGGTCAGCGGCGTGTCGAATTCGACCGTGGTCGACAGCGTGCCGGTGTTGCCGTTGAAGTTGACCGGGTTCTTGTTCGTCGTGTTTACGGAGCCGTTGAAGCTGACCGTGAGCCCCGACTTGAGCGCGTTGGCGTTGAAGGCGATCAGCCGCCAGGTGTCGACCAGCGACATGCGGTTGTTCATCCAGTCCAGCCGGTTGGCGCGGGCGATGTCGATGGCCCGTTTGGGATTGATCATCACCGGATCGATGGTGACCGACTCGAGCCGGGCCCGGGCTTGCACGAGCGACAGCTCCTGCGTCATGCCGGAGAGGCTGCTGCTGAGATTGACCAATTCGTCGGCGGCCTTGCTGGCGTCGTCGAGCGGCGAGCCTTGTTTTTCGTCGAGCATACCCTGGGTGTCGGCAAAGCGTTTTTCCAGGTCGTCGAGGGCTTCGATCAGCTTCTTCTTGTCCGCCAGGAAGCTGGTTTGCTGCCGCTTGCTGAGCGTGCGGAGCCGCTTGGGCGTGGCCTCTTCGAGCTTTTGCAGGTCTTTGTGGGCGGCCTCGAACCGGGTGGCCACCATTTCGCGCAGCCGGACGACGACGTCGATGGCCTTGTGTAAGTTCTCTTCGGACGGTTTTTTCGGCATATCGCCGAGGATGTCGATGAAATCGTCGATCTTGTACTGCACGGCGGTCGTGGCAGGATCGACCAGGCGGAACTGTTCGACCAGGCTGTCGTCGATGTCCATGGGCGTGTTGGGAGGCAGGCCCAACGTGTTCACCTTGAAGTTGTCGAGCGTGTTGGCCAGCACGACTTGGGCATTGAGCAGGTTGGCCCGCTCGGTTTCGATGTTTTGCCGCAGGATGTCGACCTGGGCGATGTCGATCGTGCCCGCCGAGAGGTTGGCCTCCAAGAGGCCCAACGTGCGAACCTGCGAGTTGAGGCTGGACTGGGTGTTGCGAATCTGCTGCAGCTGCTGGGTAAGGCCGACGAAGCCCTGCACGAGCCCGGCGTTGCCGCCGGCAAAACCGGCCGTGCCGCCGCCGGCCGCGCCAAAACCGCCGCCGGTCGTGGTGGCCAGCGAGCCGCCGAAGTTCGTCACCTGGCCCAGGGTGCCGAAACCGCCGGTGCCGGTGCCGCTGAAGCCGGACAGGCCCGTGCCGCCGCCGAAGCCGCCGTCGCGGCTGGGACCGGTAACGCCGGTGGCGTCGCCAAGCACGATCTGAGTCCAGAATCCCTGGCGGAAGCGCTGCAGCGAGCGCAGGTTGGCCAGCAGCTGCCGCTCGACGATCGTCAGCCGCTCGAGCGCGACCGCCCGGCCGCCGCCGCGCAAGAGCGGCTGGACCAGGCTCAGGTTCAGGAGCGTGTTGTTGGTATTCGTGTTGGGGCCGAAGAAATTCCAGGTGAACGTATTGAGCAGCCCGATCGACAATTCGGCGCCGGTGGCGAACTGCTTCTGCAGAAAGGCGGCGCTACCCGTTTGGCTGCTGCCCAGGGCCGGCAGTACCGCCCCACCGGCTCCCGGTGCCGCGTCGACCAGCGGGGCCACGGTCAGCGTATTGCTTTCGCCGCCAGCGGTGCCCTTGCCGGTGTGCACGAATCCCAGGTCGGTCGAGCCGTAAAACTGCGCCACGAAACGGAACCGCTCGGTGCTGACATCGAGCGCCGAGAGATACAGCGTCTCCAATTGCAGCCGGAAGGTGGAGGAATTGACCATCGCGATCCGCACCGCGGACTCGCGCGACAGCTTGACCGCCCCCTCCTTGGTGAACTCGGCGTATTCGCTCATCGCCTCGCGCCAGCGCGGGTTCTCATACTCCCACCAGTCGCCGTAGCTGTGCCAGCAGGGCCAGGCCTTCATGCCGTAGATCTCGTGCATGTAGCGATGGGCTGCCGGATCGTCCATTGGCATGGGCGGCGCGTCGGGGCTCGTGGGCTCGAAGTAGCGGCTGCGCGGATCGGCGTAGGTCGGGAACCGGGGCATGGTCCAGTTCAATTCGTGGGCCTTCTGCCCGATCAGGTAGTCGACTTCCTTGTCGGCCTGGACCCGGTAATAAGCACGCGAGCACCCGGCCGACGCCGCCAGCAATGCCAGCACGAGCCAGCTTGCCCGACGGGCCGCAACGCAGCGAAACTTGGCCGGATGGAGAATCACGCGAGGGTGGACCCGGTTCCAGAGGATTTGATCGCCCGAGGCGATTGGCCAATAATCCGCGCGCACCCCAGGATGCGCGGTCGTCCGTTACATTCGGCCCCCGGCGGCGCGTGACTTTAACGTTTGCGCAGACTCTACCGGTTAAGTCGACTTTGCGGGGGGTATGCTGGCGCAGTGCCGCTCGCTGCGCAGCTGCAGGCAGCTGTTTTGAGCCGGGCGCCCCTGGGCGATAGCACTTCGTTTGCGAGCGAAACGGCGGAGCGTGGCCGAGCTGGAACTGGCCGCCCAGCCGCACGTGCTTTCCCTGGCCGCGGGCACCGGTCCGCTCAACGTGGCGGTGGCGAGCGGCTGCTTGCTTTACGAGATCACGCGGCCCAGAGGCGATAGAAGTAATAGCCTGCCAGCGTGAAGCCGATCGCGACGACGCCCATTCGCACCAGGTTGCGGTTCAGACGCCGGGCGACGCGAGCGCCGGCATAGCCGCCCACGATGCTGGCCACGCCCATGACCAGGGCGAAAGGCCAATTGACGCAATCCTGTCCGATGAACACCAGGGCCGAGATGCCGTTGATCAGGCCGCCCAGCAGCGACTTGAGCGCGTTCATCTCGTGGATGTCGGACAGCCCCATCATGCCCAGCGAGCTGAGCATCAGGATGCCGATGCCGGCTCCGAAGTATCCGCCGTAGATCGCGATGCAGAATTGCAGGCAAGCAATCCCGATTGCCAGCCGCGACGATACCACCGAGCGCGGGCGGCCGATGCCGGTCCAGCGCGCCAGGAGCGGCTGCACGGCAAACAGCACGGCGGCGACCAGAATCAGCCACGGGATCGCAGCCTGAAACGAATCGGGCCGGCTGACCACCAGGTAGGCTCCCAACACGCCGCCGACCAGGCTGGGCCCCGCCAATCGCCAGGCCCATGGCCGCACGGGCTCAAGCTCGCGGCGATAGCCCCAGAGCGCGGCAAGGGCCCCGGGCACGAGCGCCACGGTGCTCGTGCCATTGGCCGTCACCGAGGCCAGCGGCGTATAGCCCAAGGCCGCGTTGAGCACCGGAAAGGTCAACAGCGTGCCGCCGCCGGCGATCGAATTGATCGCGCCGGCCGCCAGCGCCGTCAGGACAAGCCAAAAATAAGTGTCCATCGTACGTTCGATAACCCGCGCCCGAATGGAAGTGACCGAGGGTCCGTGCGGGCCTAGTATGCAGCCGGACCGTCACGAGCGGAAGTCGCAATTCGCCCGGCGGCGCCGGCGATGCGGGCGCCGCGCCCTTGGCGGATCCAATCCGGCCAGCGGGGATGGGGGCGCAAAGACGCATCGGCAGGCGGGATCGAGGCGACGCGACGGACAGATGGGGAGCTTTATAGCCGGCAACCCGTCGGGCGAGTGCGCCGAATTAGCCTCGCTCAAGCGCGACTGGCTCTGCGCCGGCGGCGCGGAGAACCTGTTCGGCCTGGGCCAATCGCGCTTGGGCGCCATCGCCGTGGGCTTCGGCCGCCACGAGGATCTTGCCTTCGACCACGGCTTGATCGTAGTAGTTGGCGAGTTCTTCCTCCAAACCACGAGTGGTCATGGCGCCGACCAGCCCACCGACCAGAGCACCGGCGCCGGCCGAGCCGAGAAACAACGGCCCGACGACGAACAGCCCCAAACCGCCGGTGCTGGTGACGAAAGCGGCCATCGAGAGCAGGCCGACCAATCCGCCGATCGCCGCGCCGCTGGCCGCCGCGACGCCGGTGTGCGCGCCGGCGGGATCCTCGTGCTCGAAACGGCGAAAATGCGCCTCTTTGACTTTATCCGAGCAAACAACACTGATCTGGGCATCGGTGAAGCCGGCTGCCAACAGTCCGCGGACGGCCTGGTCGGCCTGTTCGGTCCGGACGAAGACGCCGACGCGGAACGGTTTGCGCTGCGAATGCAAATTGCTTTCCATGAATGTATCCTCCAAGGGTGCAGGTCCGATCCGCCACCGGGCAAAACGATCCGCTTTTCGCCGGCGGCTCTTGCCCCCCGGCAGCGCTCCCGACGCTCGTGCAATTCGACGGCCCGGCCAGGGCAATTGTAGGTTTGCCGGCCGTTTGCTTCCAGGTCCGGCGCGGCGTTATCCTGAAAGCCGCAAACCACCTCCGAGCGGAGCGATTCGCATGCCCAATCGCAATTTTTTCCTGGTCGTCTGCGGGTTGGCTGTCTGGTTGACCGGCCCGATGCCGCTGCTGGCTGCCGAAGAGCCGCCGCCAATCGTGGTCGCGGCCGATCAAGGCAAACTCGACGAAATCAAGTCGCTCGTGGCGGCCGGTGCCGATTTGGAGTCTCGCGACAGCGCCGGCTCGACCGCGCTGGCCAAGGCGGCCGAGCAGGGCCGGACGGAGGTCGTCGCCTGGCTCGTCGAGGCGGGAGCCAATCTCGAAGCCCGGGGACGGCAAGGGCATACGCCGCTGATGCAGGCTGCTGGGAAAGGTCAGCTGGAAGTCGTGCGTTATTTGCTCGAGCACAAGGCCCAACCGCAGGCCCGGTCGCACGCGGTTTTACGGCGCTGAGCATGGCCGCCGAACAGGGAGCCGCCGACGTGGTCGAGGCCCTGCTCGCCGCCGGAGCGGCCGCCGACGTCAAAGACGCCGACGGCAATTCGGCGCTGATGTGGGCCGCCAATCCGCAAATCGCCGCGGCGCTGATCGATGCCGGGGCCGAGCTGGGCGCCCGCAATCAATCCGGCAGCACGCCCCTGATGCTGGCCGCGGCGCGCGGCCAATTGCCGGTGGTCGAGTACCTGGCCGAACGGGGCGCGCCGCTCGACACGTCCAGCCACAAGGGATACACCGCCCTGGCTCTGGCCGCCGAACGTGGGCACCAAAGCGTGGTCGAATTCCTGCTCAAACAGAAGCAAGACCCCAATCACCGCGACGCCGACGCGAACACGCCGCTCATCTGGGCAGCCACTCCTGAGGTGGCACGGCTGCTGCTCGACCATGGCGCCGAACTGGCCGCCGCCAACCGACGCGGCGCCACCGCGCTCATGCAGGCCGCGTTTCACGGCCGGCTGGAGGTCGTCCAGCTATTGGCCGAGCGCGGCGCCGATCCCGCGGCGCGGTCGCAGTCGGGCTTCACCGCGCTGAGCATGGCCTGCGAAAATGGACATTTGGACGTCGCCCGGTGGCTCGTCGAGCAAGGGGTCGAGATCGATCGGCCGGATGCTTCCGGCACCACGCCGCTGGTCTGGGCTGCCCGCAGCGGCCGCGACGAGCTCGTCGAGCTGCTCCTGGCCCACAAGGCCAACCCCGATGCCCGCAACAACGCGGGCGGCACGGCCCTGATGGGCGCCGCCACGCACGGGCATGCCCAGATCGTCGAGCGCTTGATCGCCGCCGGGGCCGATCCCCGGGCCCGTGATGCGGCCGGGAGCACGGCCCTGATGTCGGCCGCATACGGCGGGCACGTCGACGCTGCCCGGGCGCTGTTGGCCGCCGGGGCCAGGCCCAACGAACGGACGCCCAAGGGCTACACGGCCCTCAGCATGGCCGCCGAGAAAGGCCGCGCCGAAGTCGTGCGGGCGCTGCTGGCCGCTGGCGCCGACCCGGCCAACCGCGACGTGCAAGACCGCACGGCGCTCGACTGGGCGGCCGACAAGGGGCACGCCGACATCGTCGAAATGCTGCGGGCGGCGATCGAAAGCCAGAGCAAGGCGCCGAAGTAGCGCCGGCCGCTGTTGAGCTTCGGAGCGGCTGCGGCAAATTTCTGCCGAATCTACAGCCGATCGAGCGAATCGATCCAGCGCAAGAGTTGGGCGAGCTCTTCGTTGTCGAGATAGCGGGGCTGTTCGCCCAGCTCGAGGACCGCGAGGGGATACTTCGCCTCGCGCAGCCGCTTGATGCCTGCGTCGACGACCGGCGCAAACGGGCTCTTGCTGGCGGTGGCAATGTAAAAGGCCAGCCGGTGGAGCGGATCGTTGTCGGGCACGGCGGCCAATTGCGGCATCGGAGCGGCCACCGGCGCGATGCCGCGGATCATCTCGGTGTCGCCGAACCCCACCACGTAAGCGAGCGAGCCGCCCGCTTCGTGGCCGTGCACGACGATCCGGGTGCGGTCGATCGTGTAGGTCTTGGCCAGCTCGGCCAGGGTCTGCTCGACGAACTTCGCCTCGGCCGGCTGCCAGCGTTTTGGATCGGCGCTCTTCGGCGCCAGCAGGATCAAGTCGTTCTGCTGGCAGCGATCCTGCCAACGCGCGAGCAATTCTTCTTGCTTGTCGCCCCCGGCGCGTGCAGCCAGATCACGACGCCGTAGGCCAGCGCCGGATTGTAATTGGTCGGCACGTAGGCCACGCACTCGTTCTTGACTTCGGGAATCTTGATGTCCACCACGCCCACCGCGGGCGTCGCGGCGCCCGGCGCGGCGGGCATGACTGCGCCATGCGCGGCCGGCAGGCTGGCCGGAGGATCGTTCGGCAGGCGGCCGAGCACCACGTCGGCGGTCGAGGTCTTGCCGTCGCGCTCCAGTTCGATCGCCACGGTCGCGTCGGGCAACAGGCTGCGGAGCCGCTCGGCCGCGCCGGCGGCGTCTTTGATCTCGGTCTTGCCGATCGAAACGATGCGATCTCCGGCCTGCACCCCCGCTTTGGCCGCCGGCCCGTCGGGATAGACGTAGCGCACGATCAGCCCCTTGGGCTCGCCGGCCACGGGTCGCAGCGGCAGGATGCCCAGGAACGGAAACTCGTAGGGCTGCAGCTTGTCGATCAGCTCGATCTCGTTTTCAATCCGCTGGTCGGAGCGCATGACGACCAGGCGAATCTTGTCCCCCGCATAGAAGCGGTTCAGTTCTTGCTTGAGCTGAGCCTGGCGAGTGACCGGCTTGCCGTTGATTTCGACGATCGTGTCGCCGGCTTGCAGATGGGCGTCGTAGGCCGGCGAGTTGACCCGGCAGGCGGCGATTACGGCCGGCTGGGTGTAGGGATCGTTGCCCTTGAGGTTGATGCCCAGGATGCCGGCGTGCAGATCCTTGCCCTCGGACCAACGGGGCAGGACCCGCAGGACGTGATCGAGCGGCACGGCAAAGCCGATGCCCGAGTCGTACCACTCGACTCCGGCGACCTGGCTGGTCGCATCGGGGGCCAGCGGCACCAACACCCCCAGCACCCGGCCGGAGATGTCGACGAGCGGCCCGCCGTAGTTCGACGGAGAGATTTTGGCGTCGGTCTGAATCGCCCGTCCCCAAACACGGTCCAGGGCGCTGACGATGCCGACCGAGACGTTCGGCTTATCGACGTCGAACGTGCGGCCGACGGCGATGGCCCATTGGCCGGTTCGCAGCTGTTCGGCCGGCACCGGCTCGGGCGCGACAAGCGGCGTGGCGGGTTTGACCTTCAGCAAAACCAGCGCCCGGCTGTGGTCGGTGGCCACGAGTTTGGCCGGCAGCCGGGTGCCGTCGGCGAGCGTCACCAGAATCGAATCGGGCTTTTGGACGAAATTGAACGCGCTGGAGACGACCAAGCCGTCGGGCGAGACGATCAGGCCAGTGGTCGGCCCGGTGCCGACCAGCAGTTCGCCCACGCGCTCCAGTCCGCCCACGGTCTCGATCCGCACCACCGAGGGGGCCACGCGCTCGACCGCCGCGCGAATGGCTTGCTCTTCCAAGTCGGCCAGGGGGCCGGCTGAAACCGGCAGGGCGGCCAGCAGCGAGCAGACGCATCCGATCGCGAAACAACCGGACATGCGCCGGGCGCGCGGGCAAAGCAGAAATCGTGCGCATTTAGTCCGCCTGCTCCCGGGTGTCCAGCGATTTCGACGAGGGCACAAGCGGCACGCTGGCCGGATCCCCCTTCAGCTCGACGTCGATCAACTCCTGATTGCGCAGCACGACCAGTCGAATCCGGGCATCGGGATCGAGCTGGGCCAGTTCTTCGGCCAGGGCCTTGAGCGACTGCACCAGGCGCTCGCCCAGGAACACGACCAGGTCGTCCGCCTGCAAGCCGGCGGCCGCCGCGGCCGAACCCGGCCGGACTTCGTCGATGAACGGCGGCGTGCGGTCCAGGACGTCCGGCACGAGCACCAGCCCAAGCCGGGCCAGATCCAACCCGCCGTCGGTGCGGGTGGATTTCTTCTCCTGCACGGCGCGGCCCTGACCGCTGAGGATGGAATTGACCGACACGGAAAGTTCGTCCATCGGCACGGCGAAATTCAGCCAGATGTTGTTTTGCGAATTGCGCAGCTCTTTGCCCAGGATGCCGAGCAGCTCGCCGCGTAGATTGGTCAGCGCTCCGCCTGACGCGCCGGGGTTGTTGGTCATTGCATCGAGCACATAGACCGGGCCATGGTAGGGCGTGGCGTAAGCGCCGCGGCGGGCGTCGAGCCGCGGCTTGGCCGCGACGACTCCGTGCTGCACGCTGTCCGGCTCGTCGCCGGTGGCCACGCCGAACAGATTGCTGAATGCCAGCACCCGGGCGCCCGTGTCGGCCACGGCGCTGGCGGCCGGGTCGTAATGGTCGAGGTCCGCAGCTTCGATCTTCAGCACGGCGATTTCCAGCCGCGGATCGGCGCCGACCAGTTTCGCCTCGAACTTCCGGCCGTCATTCAGCGTGGCCGTGATGTAGTCGGTGTCCAGCACGTAGCTCCAGACCGTCAGCACGTGCCCTTCGGCCGAGATCAAGAACCCGCTCTGATACGGTTCCAATCCGGCCGGTCCGCCCGCGCCGTAGATCTTGACCATCTTCGGCTGGGCCACGGCAATGGCGGCGGCAAACGGCCCTGCTTCGTCGGCCCGAGCCGCGCCGCCGGCAATCAGGCCGGCCAGAGCCAGCACCGATGCCAGCCACGTCGCGGTCGTCGGGCGGAGACCTGTATTCTTTGCAGCGATCCTGTCAATCACGGCTGCTTCTCCTCGGGGGCGTCCTTCGCCGCAGCGGGCTCGAACTTGTATTGTTTGCAGGCAAACACCTGGTAGATGCCGTCGCCGTAGCGGACTTCGATCTTGCCGGGCAGCATCCGCCCGTCGAATTCATGATAGTCGCTCAGGTAGACCTCGCAGGGATCGGCGTCGTCGTCCGGCAGCATTTCGATTTCCACCAGCGACCCGTCGGCCGGATCGACCAGGAACCGGCAGTCCACGCCGCCATGGGTGCCGGACAGCACGTCGACCAGCCCGGCGTGCCCCGGCGACGGCGCCGTGCCGACGTAGTGCATTGAGCCGAAGCGAGCCGGCGAAAGCGCCATCAGCCGTTGCCACAGCCCGAGCGTGACGAGCAACCCGCCGCTTCCGGGCGGGCCCAGCGAATCGGCCAGCGAACCGGTGAGGTCGACCTTGGCTTGTCCGCCGGGAAGCGTGATTTGTGCTGACTTTTCGTCAAGCGCGATTTCGAAATCACCCCCCGACGCCAGGTCGCCCGCGATGGTCCAGCGGCCGCTCATTGCCGCCACGTCGCCATGGCTGGAGAGCCCTTTCCAGACCCGGTCCTGATTGAACTGGTTGAAAAAGTAGTTCACGTAGCCGGGCCGGGCCGTGAAGTGCTGCTTGGCCAGCTCGGGCATGGGGGGCGGGGTGGGGCGGCCGGCTTCGGGCTGAGGCCCGTCGGGTTGCGGCTCGCGCGGTTTGTCGGGCTTGGGGATTTCCGGGTCGCGCTTCGGTTCGGGCTTTTTCGGGCGGCCGCCATCCGGGCGCTTGCCGCGCTCCGTCGGACCGGCCAGCAGGGCCGCGAGCTCGGCTTCGCCGTGCACTCCGGACAGCCGGACGAGGATGTCGTAGATCTGGTCGTCGCGGCGATAGCTCAGCGGCACGCGCCAACCCTTGGGATAAATGCCCAGGATGTTTTTGAAGCCGTTCACGGTGCTGACCGGCCGGCCGGCAAAGCTGAGCACCTCGTCGCCGTAGCGCAGGCCGCGGCGGAAGGCGTCGGAATTGGCCAGGATGTCGTCGACGATCACGTGGCCGGCGCTGTCGGTGGCCAGCCGGGCCCCCAGCGTGGCATGGTCGACGACCCGCCCGCTCTTGAGGTGGCCGAGGAAATTCTTGATCTGGTTGATCGAGATGGCGTAGCCGACCCCGACGTTCACGCGGCCCCGTTTCTCGAACGAACCGCGACCGTTGATGCCGATCAATTGCCCTTCGGCATCGAACAGCGGTCCGCCGGAATTGCCCGGGTTGATCGCCGCGTCGGCCTGCAGGCAGTCGGTGTATTCGAGCAGGGTGCCGGCCGGGGGCTGATAACGGTGCACGCCCGAGATCACGCCGTAGCTGACCGTGGGCTTGAAATCGGTGGCCAGCAGAAACGGGTTGCCGATGGCAAAGCACCAGTCGCCGGCCCGGACCTTGTCGCTGTCGGCCATTTCAGCGTGCGGAAAGTCGTCGCGCCCCAGGAGCTTGATCAGGGCCACGTCGCCGGTGGGATCGATGCCCACGATGACGGCGTCGTAGAGCTTGCCGTCGGCCATGCCGCACTTCATGGCGTCGCCCGCCTCGCGGGTGACGTGGAAGTTCGACAGGGCGTAGCCGTCGGGCGAAATGACCACGCCGGAGCCGCCTCCCTGGCCGTTGGCGGCGAACACGGCCACGGCAAAGCTGCTGGCCCGCTGGACAACGGCCACGCGGTGGGCTTCGGCCTCGAGCACCTGGGGATTCACGTCGGCGGCCAGGGCCGGCGCGGCAATCGCTGCTAAGGCGACCCCGGCCCAGGCGGCCCAGGCGAGACCGACCGGCGGCAGTCGTAGTGTGGCGGTGCCCATTGGGTCAGCGTTCATTTGGTCATCCTGGCTTCGCAGAAATCGACGACGTCCGCGACGTCGAGGTCGGCGCCGAAATCGACCAGGATGTCGATTCGCTTGACGCCGGCGATATCCAAATCGAGCGGTTGGGCCGGTTCGCTGCCGCGAACCCTACCTTCCCATAGTAGTTTGCCGTCGGCGCGGATTTCCAGCTGCACGTCGCCGCCGGGGCGGACCGCGTCGTCGATGCCCACCAGGGCCTTGAAGCGGCGGTATTTGCCCGGCAGCCGGTAGCCGACCTCCGAGCGCGAGTGCAGGGCGACCCCCCGGGCGTAGGCCTTGCCGTCCAGCTTGAGCGGCAGGCCGTCGAAACCCAGGTCGCGCCGCGGCTTGTTCGACTCGCTGAGCACGGGCAGCTCGGTCTTGGGCGGGAAATAAGGGGTGAACTGGAAGGACACGGGCTCCAGGGCACCGAGATACTGGGTATTGACGCTCGACAAATCCAGGCGTTCCAGCTTCTCGGGATCGAGCACCACTTTGAGCCCGCCCAGCGTGGTCAGATTCCACCGCTCGCCCTCCGGCTCGACCGCCTTGACCTGCCACCGCGAACCACCGCGATCGATCGCCACGGCCAGGGGCTCCGGCCGATCTTCCGCCTGGGGGTGATAGTAGATCAGGCCTTCGACCTTGGGCCGTTTGACCGGAATCGATTCTTTCTCCAACTCGAAGCGGACGACTTCGTCGTCGACGCTTTCCAGGACGCCCTCCAGGTAATCGAGCGCGCCCTGTTTGCGCACCACGAGCAGGTCGCTGGCGGCTTTGCCGTCGACAATTTGGGCCCATTCTTTGGCCAGCTTGTCGCCGCGATCGTCGCCGGTGAACCGCACCCAATGGATCGAGCGCGTCGGCAGGGTCAGCTCGGCCGAGCCGACCGGCTCGACGTGGGCCGTGCCGCCGGCGGCGCGAAACGTGGTGGCCGCGATCAGCGAACCGTCGATCAGCTCCACCCGGCAGGTGGCTTTGGGAGGGGCCGCGGCCGCGGCCGGACCCGGCTTGATCGACAGCACGTTGGCCGGGGCGAGTTTTTCCCGGCCGGCGGCCGTCTGCAGAATCAGCCCTTGCGCGTCGAGGCCGACCAGCTCGCCCGACAGCTGCTTGCCGTCCTGCGTGTCGACCGTGATCGGCGCAGCGCCAACGGCCGAGCCTGCGCCCAGGGCGGCGGCGCTCAAGGCGGCGGCGCAGATCAGCGCCCAGACGCGGGAGCATGCCGGCCAGGCGGCTGGCACAACGAACGGGTGACGGCAGAGCGGGTGACGACTCATCGCTTGTCGGAGTCCTCGCTGGCCAGTTTGCGGAAGTATTGTTCGATCACGTCGCGGTAATGGGCGGGAAAGTCCTTGCCGATCTGCTGGAGCGCTTCTTGCCGCTGCTTGGCGGGCAAGTTGCCCCAGCCGCTTTCGTGTCCGATGTCTTTCTTGGTCACGTTGCCCGGCCCTTTGCCCCCCAGCGGCATGCTGTCGGGCGCCGGCGAGGACGAGCGGATGTTGCCCTGTGCTCCGGCGGCGGCCATTGCGGCTGCGGCCGCGGCTTTGGCTTCCATCTCTTCGATCAGTTTGTCGAGCGACTTGATCACGCCGTCTTCGACCTCGCGCACTTTGGGTCCGGCCCGGCCGAGGTCGAGGCGGCGGCGGACATCGTCCATGCGCCGGGCGATATGGTCGAGCGAGTCGTCCTTGAGGGGCGAAAAGTCGGCTTCCATCAGCTTGACGACCGAGACGTAGCGGCGGGGGATGTCGTGCTCGCGTTCCAGCAGCTTGGCGATCCGCTCGAGTCCCGGCTTCTTTTGCAGCGTGCTGTGGAAGACCACCGCCTGGTAGAACAGCAAGCTCGCCGGATCGGCCACCTGGCCCGCTTCGAGCGTGCCGATCTGATCGACCGCCTCGTCGATCATTTTTTCCTGGACCAGCCAGCGGCCGTATAGCAGGCGCAGATTGTTGCGTTCGAGGGCCGGAGTCTTTTCGTCGGCGAGCAGGGCGAAGCCGGGCAGCACGATCCGGTCGCGCGGCCGCGAGCAGAGGTCGACCAATTCCCGGGCGGCGGGATCGAGCGCGGCCAGGCTGGCGACCAGCCGGTCGAAGACCTGCGACGGATCGGTCCAAGTGTCGGCCTGGCTCCAGGAATCGAGCGCGGCCTGGCGCGCGGCTTCGTCGGCGGGCGACTGGGCGGCGAAAGCCTGCAACTGCTCACGCACCTGGACGGCCGTAGGGGGGGCCCAGCTGGCCTGCTGGGCAAATACGCGGTCGGGACGCACGTCGTCGGCCGGCAAGCGCGCCGCCGCACAGCAGATCGCCGCCGCCGCCAGAGCCGCCCGTCGGGTCAGACTTTGTCCGTTCATTGATTCCTCCCCACGACGATGTCGCGTGTGATTCGATGAATCCGCTGTTCGCGCTCGGCCAGCCGCTTGAGTGCGGTGATCAGCTCGGGCGCTTCGGCCTGTTCGGTCTTGCTCAGTTCAGCATAACGCTTGGTCCGTTTGTTCACCCACATCTGCATGGAGCGGATCATCTTGATTTCGGCGATCGGGTCGACGAGCGGCGGCTCGGAGGGCTGGCCGCCAGCGCCGGGCATCGGCTTGGCCTTGTTCTGCATGTCTTTCTGGGCTTTTTGCAGCGCGGCGATCAGCTCTTCCAGGGCCACGATGATGTCCTCTTCGACCCCCTGGGTGATCTCACCCACTTTGGCCTGGGCCAGGCGAACGACAACTTGTTCCATGTCGTCGCGCATGTCGCCGACCGCTTCGGGGAAGGCCACCGCGGAGCCTTCCTCGTGCAGCACGGCCAGGGCCTTATCCGCGTCGACCACGATCGTGGCCTCTTTGCGGCTCAGGCGGCCGGCTTCAATTTCGCTATCCCGATCGCGCTGGTCCCGGGGCACCTTGTCGACCCGCTTGGTCCCTTCGTAGACCTCGATCTGGGCTTCGAGCATTTTGCGGAAGCGGGCTTCGAGCATGGCCAGCATGCGGGCGATTTCTTCCTCGCGCAGCTGGCGCAAGATCGCTTCCAGCTCGGCCTTGGCCAGCTCCAACTCGCGCTTGGCTTCCTCTTGTTTTTCGACGGCGTCGTTGCGCTTGGCTTCTTCCAGCTTGCGCTGGGCTTCGCGCATTTTTTGTTCGGCTTGCTCGATGCGTTTTTGCGCCGGGTTCTGGTCCTGCTGGGCGTCGGCAGGAGGAGCATCGTCGCTTTCGCCGCCACCCTGACCTTGTCCCTGGCCCTTGCCCTGACCCTTGCCCTCGCCTTTACCTTCGCCCTTGCCCTCGCCTTTACCTTCACCCTTGCCCTCGCCTTTACCTTCACCCTTGCCCTCGCCTTTACCTTCGCCCTTGCCCTCACCTTTACCTTCGCCCTTGCCCTCGCCTTTACCTTCGCCCTTGCCCTCACCTTTACCTTCGCCCTTGCCCTCGCCTTTACCTTCACCCTTGCCCTCGCCTTTACCTTCACCCTTGCCCTCGCCTTTACCTTCGCCCTTGCCCTCGCCTTTGCCTTCGCCCTTGCCCTCACCTTTACCTTCACCTTGCGCGTCCGACTTGCTCTCCGACTTGGCTCCGCTCTTGCCGCCTTCGTTCTTCTGGATGTCGCGGGCCAGTTGACCGGTCTTTTCGGCGAGCTTGCCTTGGTCGCCGCCGGCTTTATCGCTCTCGGCGCCGCCGGCAGTTTCGCCTTGAAGTTCTTTTTGTTCCTTGATGATCTTGTTGACGCGCTTGATGTATTCGCGGATGCGTTCTTTCTCGGACTGGATGCGCTTGCTGCGATCTTCGCTGAGCAGCAAGTCGAGCAGCCGGGTAAGGTCCTGATGGACGCTTTCCTGCGTCTTGAGAGCCGGCGACAGACGTTCGTGCGAGAGCAGGTCGACCAGTTCGCCGAACTCGGCGTCGATGCCGCGCTCGTTGGCTTGAGCCACGGCTTTGCGCAGCAGAGCCGCGCGGCGGGGGTCGGTGGCGGCCGTCAATTCGGCCATGCGAAGGAGTTTGTCCTTCAGCTTGTCGAACCGCTCGCCGATTTGCTTTTGCTCGCTCGCCAACGAGGCAGCGGTTGCCGCTTTTGTCGGCGGCGTGGCGGGGGCGTCATCGGCCCGGGCCGGCCGGGCGCTCCCGAGGCTCGAGATGACCGCGACCAATGCCAGCACGATTGCCGAGGGGACGCCGCGTTGCTTGGACATGGTTTTTTGCTCCTGCCGGTTAGGCCGCCGCACGAGCGCTGGGAGGTCGGCCGCAGCCGCGCCCCCCGAGCGATTTCGCCACCACGCGTCGAATTTCTTCCCCGGCGGCTTCCCCCGGTTGAAAGCGGGGCCGGGCCAATTAGAGCCGATCCGAGAATCGTCTCGGAGAGGGGGACAGTCCCGTTTTGCTCCGAGGACTGCGCAAAACTGGGACAGTCCCCGCCGGTTCTCGGAGCGGCTCTTACTCTTCGAGCAAATCCCGCAGTTTATCCTTTTGCTTCAGCTTGGTTCGCCGATTGATGTCATCCTGCGAATCGATGATTCCACGCAGGATGTCGAGCACTTCGTTGAAAGTTTCCAGTTCCACCATTTTACCGAGGACCAGGTTCATTTCGACCAGAATCGCGTCGGCTTGCTGGCAGGCGGCGGTCTGGGCCGCGGCCCCGGCCGCCGGGTCGGCCAGCCGGGCCTGCAGCAGACGCAATCGGCGTTCCAGTTCCGGGAACATCTCGCCGGAAATCCGCCGCAGCGGGTCGGCGATGCCGTCTTTGAGCCGCGATTTCAGCTCTTCGGTGTCGACCCGGTTGTTGATCAGTTCCTCGCGAATCGTGTCGAACGAGCTGGCCACGCCGAGCGTTTCGTCGGCGCTGCGCTGGCTGTTTTGCAGCGCTCGCTCGGCGTGCACCCGGCGCAGGGCCATCCGGCGCTGGGCCGCGCCTTGCGCGTCTTCGTCCGCGGCGCCGCCCTGGGGCGAAGCGGCTTCTTCGTCGCCGGGTTCGACGAGCGGTTTCTTGGCGGCCGGGTCGATCACCTGGCCTTCCGGTCCGTCCGCCGCCGCGCCGGCCGGCTTGTCGGCGCCGGTCGGGCCGAATTCCATCCGGGCCAGCGCGTTGCGGTTTTCGGTGGTGTCCTGGATGATCGTTTCGAAGCGCCGCCGCAGCAGCAGCTCGCGGGCCTCGAGCAGCGAACGCAATTGCTCGGGCGTGACCACGTCGAGCAAATAGTGCTGGCTGGCGCCTTTGTTGGGCGCGTCGGCCAGGGCGTAGGTGTCGGCCGCTTCGAGCGTCAAATGCAGCTTCTGCTTGGGCACCAGGCCCAAGGGCTCGACCTCGAGCGCCTCGTCCAGCTGCACACGGTCCTGCCCGTCGATCCGGGTGACGAGCGGCTGCAATTGCGCCGGGTTGTCGTCGACGTGGAAAGCGAACCAGGCTTTGGACAACCCGTAGTCGTCGGTAATCTCGCCCACCATCGGCAGCCGGGCCCGGGCCGTGATGGCCGAGCCGATGCCGTGCAGCTGGGCGCCCACTTGCGGGGCTTCGTCGGCCGCGGCCGAGAGGGCCAGCCGCACCGGGTCGCGGCTGCGGATGCCGTCGGTGTCGAGCAGGGTGAAGCGGAGCGTCTTGTCGCCGTCGAGCGAATCGATCACGTACTCGAAGGTGCGCCGCGCGTCGGCCGGGCGATCGGCCAGGTCGAGCTTGTGGGTGATCGGCGTGGCCTCGTCGACCAGGTCGTCGATCTGCACCTGGACGACGTCCTTGTTGGTTTGTCCTTCGATGGTCACACGGGTGCCGCGGGGCAGCTGCATGGCCCCCGCCACGGGAATATCGCGCGGCGAGCGCTGCATGTAGGCCGGATATTCGCAGTGCAGGATCATTTGCCCCACGGTCGGGCTGTCGACCACGTCGAGGAAGTACGGCCCCTGGCGGTCGTCGCCGCCGCGGACGTAAAACTCCACCGGCGTGAGCACGTCCTTGAAGGTGTAGTTGTAGTTCTGGTACTCATCCTGGCCGGGCACCGCCTGGCCGGAGCGGCTCATGTTGTCGCGACCCCGGGCGCCTCCCTGCAGGTAGCGGATTTCGACCAGCTCGGGCACCTCGCGCTCGGCACCCGCCTCGGCCCGGACGAGCAGATCAAAGTCCGCGCCGCGGGCCAGCTTGATCCGATGATCTTCGCCGAAGCCTGCGACCATAAGTCGCGTTTTGCGCGGCCAAAGTTCATCGGAAAGCAGCAAATTGCGCCGGGCCCAAGTGCCCAGCGCAGCGCTCGCCTGGAGGCCGAAGGCCAGCACGCTGGCCGTCAGCAAGGCCGCCAGCGCCAGCCGCCGCACGAGCGGCCGCAGGTCGAAGATGTGCCGCAAGCGCAGGTCGTCCACGCGGGCCAGGGCGGCCTCCTGAGTATGGGCGAGCATCTCGGCGTTGAAGCCGGCGGCATGCGTCGGCATCTCGGCCAATTCGACCGTGGTGAGCAAGCTGTCCTGGAGCTGGCCGAAACGGCGCTCCAAGAGCACGGCCATGCTGCGATCGGCCAGCGGCACGAGCACCCGGCCCAGAATGCGCCCGAGCAACACCCAGCCCAGCGCCCCGGCGGCCACCACCAAGAGCAGCACCCGCAGCGGGGCAGGGGGCTCGAACAGCCAGTCGAAGGCCAGACTCAGCCAGAAGCTCAGCCCCAGGACGATGAGCAACAGCGCGATCCCGTCGCTCCAGACGTAAGCCCGGATCCCGCGGCGCAACCGGCCCAGGACCGATTCCAGCTTCGGGGCGACACGTTCGCGGCGTTCGAGTTCGACGGCAGTGCTCATGCGAGTTTCGACAGTCGACGAATTGTCCATTCCAGGAACAGGGCGCCGCAGATCACACCGAGCAGCACCCACATCCAGCGCTCTTCGAATTCCAGGTCTTTGACGCCGGCCAGATAGGTGACTTCGGTGCGGTCCTTGAGCTGGGCGGCCACCTGCGGCATGCCGTGCCGGCCCAAGGCCGAATCGGCCCCCACGTAGTACAGCCCCGAGGTCCGCTTGGCCAACTCGCTCAGCAGGGCATCGTTGCGCTGCGGATTCTCGCGCTCCAGGTCGGGCACTTTCACTTGAATCCGCCGCGAGAGCGGCTCGTCTTCGCTCCCCGGCACGGACAGTTCCAGGCGGAAAGTCCCTTCCTGCAGGGCCGTGAACTGGCCGCTGAACATGCCCTTGCGCTCCGAGTCGGCGGCCAGCACCAGGCTTTGCACGGTGCTGTCCGGCAGCACGATCTGCAGCGTGACATGCGGTACATCGAGCGGCTCGAACTGGGCGTTGCTGAGCTGGGCCCGCACCACGACCGTGCCGCCTAGGAGATAGCGGTCGCGATCGACCAGCAGCATGCCGCGGCTCGAACCGACCAGCAGCCGCCCTTGCGAAACGTGGCGGATGAGCTTGGTGTAGAGCTGCTCGAAATACGATTCTTCGATCGCCCGCAGCCGCCACATTTCGCCGCTCCCCAGGTAGAACACCTGGCCCGAGCCGTAGAAATGCCCTGCCATGTAAACCGGCAGCTCGCCGCCGCCGGCGCTTTCCGGGTCGGAATAGCGGGCATAGACCGTGGCCCCGGGCTTGGCGCCGTGGACGCCGTAGTAGCCGAACACGCCCGGGAACGAAGCCCAGGCCTGCTGGCTGGCTGGACCGCTGTCGGAGAGCCAAAGGAACTCGGCTTCGACTCCGGCCCGGGTGAACTCCAGCGGCCAGGGCGTTTCCGAGCCGAAGCGGCCTTCCTCCATCAGCGTGAGCCGGCGATTGAACTCGACCGGGTACAGCGCGCGGAGCTTCGACATCTTGGGATCCTGGGCCCAGCGATCCGTCTCGACCGGGCCGGCAATCACGATCATGCCGCCGGCCTTTTCCGCCACCCAGCGCTCGAGGAGCTCGAGCTGATCGGTATCGAGCGCAACCCAGTCGGGATCGAAGCCGATCAGGGCGTCGTACTCGAACAGCTCCTGCGGCGAGTCGGGAAAGTGCTCCAAGATCGCATTGGCGTCCTGCGAAATGCCGGGCTGCCCCGATTGCAGCACCACGTCGACAATCACGTCCTTGTCGCGGCGGAGCATGTTCCGCACGAACGTGTACTCGCGCGTCGGACCGCTGGCGACCAAGAGCACCCGGGTTTTGCGGTCGACGATTTCCACGTCGGCCTCCTGCGCGTTGTCGCTGGCGTTGTTGTCCTCGGGCGGCGCCTTGACCTCGACGCGGAACGTGCTGCGGCCCGTGCCGCCGGGGCTGATTTCGAACTTGACGGGCACCACTTCGGCCCGATTGCCCAACGTCACGCGCTCGGTCCCCTCGACCTTGGGCTGTTGATTCTTGCCGGACTCGCCGGCCGGACGCGACGTCAGCTCGACCGTCACCGTGCGGCCGGCCAATTCCTGCGATTGCAGATATGCCGTCACGTTGAAGCTGTCGCCGGGATACGCCCGGGCGGGAGCCACGAAATCGCTGATCCGCACGTTTGCCGGCCGGCGGTCGGAGCCGATGCCGACGGTAAAGATCGGAATCTTGGCCTCGCGCGCGGCGTCGATGGCGGATTGCACGTCGCTGCCGGCATTCTGGCCGCCATCGCTGAACAAGATGATCCCCGCCACGGGCATCGAACGCTCTTCGCCCACCAGGTTGCGCAGGGCCTGACCCAGCCGGGTTTCTGTCCCTTGCGGGACGAGGGCTTGCTTCCAGTCGACCACCTCGGCGGCCGATCCTTGTGCACCGGGACCCGCGGCGTCGGAAGGAGTCTTTTCGGAAGGCGCCGTTTCGGCCGCCGGCGCGGCGGCGCCCGGCGCCTGGCCGGCCGGCACTTGCGGCAGCCTGGCCAGCGAGACGATGCGGCTGACATCGGTGTCGAAGCGCGCCAGGATGACGTCGTTCGACTCGCGGAGCTTGGTGATCAAGCCGCCGGCATCGAGCGCGGCCACGACTTGTTCCAGCCGATTGGGAGTGGCGGGCACGCTCGACGAATCGGAGTCGTGCAAGCCCATGCTCAGGCTGGTATCGACCAGCACGATCGCCCGCGAGTTGTGCACGACTTTGCGCTCGGAGCGTTTTTCCAGTTCGAGAAAGTAGGCCAACACGCCCAGCAGGGCCACGAGCCGCAGGGCGAGCAGGATCACGCCCACGCCGGGGCGCAATTCGACGCTGTCGCGGCGATACATGTAGCCGACGAAGGCCACGATGGCGGCGCAGACGAGCCCCAGCAGCAGGTAGTGCCAGCGCTCGGTGAACGACTGGAGCGCCTCGAACTCGTAGGTCGTGCGCGTCGTGGTTTGGGCCCAGAGGAAAGGCAGCATCAGCGCGCGCCTCCGCCGACCTGGGTCATCGGGCGCCGGGCGCGGGGCGGGGGGACGTAGCATCGTTCGCCGCGGCGCGGCGGGCGGCGGGATGGTAACTGGCCGAATACGCCAGCACCTGTTCGGCCAACAGCAGAGCCACGAGCAGCAGCAAGAAATATTTGCCCAGGTTCGGGCCGGCCAGCCGATCGGAGTCGTACACCAGGTCGGCCGCTTGTTGGTAGCGATACTTAAGCCCGGTCAGGCGTTCGGCCAGTTGCGGTCCGTCGAGCCGGGCCAGGGCCCCTTCGGTCGGATCGACGTTCACCGCATAGCGCTCGGCATCGATCTGGCCGGTGCTGCGCTGCGACCACTGGGCTTCGTAAACGCCGCTGGTCGGGGTGTCGTCGAGCACGGCCGTAAGCTCGCTGGAGCTGGGCAGGGCATCGACGGCCAAGGTGCCCCCCCCTTGTTCGGGCGGAAACACGAAGCGGACCTGCGGCTGGAATTCGGCCAGCGGCATTTCCACCGTCAGCGGGTTGCCGACCAGATGCGCGTGCTCGGCGTGCCGCGGCTCGGCCAGATAGGCTTCGAGCTCGAGCAGGGCGACGACGTAGCTGGGATTGTTCCGCCCCCAGTTGTTCCAGCTGCCCTGCGGGGTTTCGACCGGCGCCGCCTTGGTCAGAAACGCCACCACCCGGCCTTCGCCGAAACGCCGCTCGACCGCCAGCGGCGCGCCGGTGCGCAGCCGGGCGATGACCTGCGTCGTGGAGTCGGCCGGGGGCGTCCAGTTCTTCTGGGCCGCGAAATACCGTTCAATGACCACGGTGTTCAGAAAGCTGTTGCGCTCGCCGGCGAAGACCGAAAAGACCGGGTGGTCGATCACTTCCAGGTCCGGAGCCTTGTCCAAGCGGTCGACGAGCAGCTGCGTGGCGCCGGCCAGCGGCAGGGGAAACAACCCCTCGCCGTCGCGGTACAAGTGCTTGTTGATGAAGTCGGCCTGGGATAGTTCGCCGAGGAAGAAGCCCACTCCGCCGCCGCCACGAACGTAGGCCTCGAGCGGCTCGATTTCGGCCGGGTCGAGCCGGTCGACGTTCAAGAGGAAGATCGATTCGTACTTGTTCAAGTCATGGTCGCGCAGGAACCGCGGCGACTCGACGATCGGGCTGAGGCCGCTCTTCACGTTGCCGCCGGGCGACAGGGCCGCGGTCAGGAACAAGGCGTCCTGGGCCCGGGGGTCGCCGTCGATCACCAGCACCGGCAGCGCTGCCGCGATCTCGATCACCGCATAGCGCACGTCGTCGGCCGCCACGGCGTCGGCTTGCAGGCGGGCGGTGATCTGGTGCTGGCCGGCAGCGGCGAACACGACCGGAAAGCGCCGCCTGACCGTGCTGCCGCTGAGAATCCGCTCGATTACGACGGCCGGGCGTTGGGCGCCGTCTTCGTCCAACAGCACCGAGACATCGCGGGCCGGCGTCGGGCCATAATTGCTTACCGAGACTTCCATCCACAGGGGAACGCCGGCGGCCCGGGGGCCGGTGCCCGCCTGCAAGCCGGCGATGGCCAGGTTGGCATGCGTGCCGTCGACGCAATTGACCAGCTGCAGCTGCGCGCCCGACTCCTGCAGCCGGGTGAGGCTTTTGCGGAGGACGGCCGGGTCGTCCCACTGGTTGGCGCGAAAATCGGTCAGCAGGTAGACGACGCGGTCTTCGAAATCGCGCTTCTGCGCCACGCGGTCGATGGCTTCCAGCGCCTCGCCCGGCGTGGCCGCCGTTTGCGAGGGATGCAACGGCGCCAGGATCTTGCCGAGCCGGTCCTTGAAGCCGACCGTGAGCGGCTCTTCGAGCATGTCGGGCTGGGTGCTGCGGCCGCCGCTGCCCGCCTGGGAAAATCGCAGGATGGTGAACGCCTGGGGATTGTCCTCGCGCGCGGCCTGATCGGCCAGCCGCCCGATGACCTGCTTAGCCTGTTCGAACGCGCTCGTGTTGGCCCAGCGGTCGGACATCGAATAGCTGTCGTCCCAGAGCACGATGTGATGCGTCTTGGTCTGGCCCAGGAGCGAAGTCCATTGGTTGCGCGGCTGGGCCAGCATCAGAATCGCGGCGGCCACGGCAGCGATCCGCAGCAAGAGCAAGAGCAGCTGCTTGAGGATGATCCAGGTGCGATGCCGCTTCTGGCTGACGAGCAGAAACTCCATGGCCGCCCACTTGACGCGGCGATGCCGCATCATGTTGATCAAATGAATCAGGATCGGCACGCCCAACAGCGGCAGACCCCAAAGCAGCGATTCGTGGACGACCGGGAACATTAGTTTCTCGAGTGCATGCCCAAGCGATGGCTAAGAAACGCGGCCAGGGCCGCATCGAGCGGCTGGCTGGTCCGCAGCAGCGCGTAATCCACGCCGTTCTCGGCGCAGCCGCGGCGGACTTCGTCCAGAAAGGCGCCCAGCGCCGCCAGGTAGCCTTCACGCAGGGCCCGGGGATTGCAGTTCAGGTTTTCGGGCAGCTCCAAGCCTTCGAAGCGGGTGGGCCCGTTGAAGGGAAAATCGAGTTCGTCGTCGTCCATGACGTGAAAGACCATCACGTCGTGCCCCTGTTGCCGCAGCAGTTTGATGCCCCGGAACAGGCTTTCCCGGTCGGTCAGCAGGTCCGAGACCAGCACCATCAATCCGCGGCGGGGATAGCTTTCGGCCACGCCGCGCAGGATGGGGGCCATGTCGGTCTTGTGGGCCGGCTCCGAGACGCCGAGCGCCTGGACGATCGCGTTTAGGTGGTTGCGCTTGGTCCGCAGGGGGACCTTCGTGCGGATCGCTTCGTCGAAGGCCGTGCAGCCCACGGCGTCCTGCTGCCGCAGCAGCAGGTAGGCCAGCGACGCGGCGATGGTGGCGCCGTATTCGTACTTGTTCAGCGGTCCCGAGCCGTACTGCATGCTCTGCGAGACGTCGACCAGCAGCGTCGCCCGCAGGTTCGTGTCTTCTTCGAACTGCTTGACGTAGTAACGGTCCTGCTTGGCCCAGACTTTCCAGTCGATGTGCCGCAGGTCGTCGCCGGTGGTGTACTCGCGGTGCTGCAGGAACTCGATCGACTGGCCGAAGTAGGGGCTGCGATGGATCCCCGACAGAAAGCCCTCGACGATGTGCCGCGCGCGCACCTCGAGCCGCGAAATCCGGGCAATCGCCTCAGGATGCAAAAATCTTTTGGAATCGGGCATCGCGTGTCAGCTCGTCCTCTTTGGTCGGCGTGATCGACAGTAGCCGGTCGACGATGTCGTCCGGCATGATTCCTTCGCTTTCGGCCGAGAAATTGACCACCAGCCGATGCCGCAGCACCGGCTTGGCCAGGGCCTGGATGTCGTCGGTCGAAACGTGCGTGCGGCCGTGCAGCAAGGCCCGGGCCTTGGCCCCCACGATCAGGAACTGCACCGCGCGGGGCCCGGCGCCCCAGCTCAGCTGGTCCTGCACGAAGTCGGGCGTGCCCACCTCGCCCACCCGGGTCTGCCGGACCAGCGAAACGGTGTAGCGGATCACGTGGTCGGTCACGGGCACTTCGCGCACCAGCCGCTGCAGCTCGAGAATCTCGTCGGCGGTCAGGACCGGTGCGACCCGGTCGGTCTGGGTGCTGGTCGTGCGGCGGGCGATTTCGAATTCTTCCTCGAAGTTCGGATAGCGCACGAAGACCTTGAACATGAAGCGGTCCTGCTGCGCTTCGGGCAGCGGGTAGGTCCCTTCCTGCTCGATCGGGTTCTGCGTGGCCAGCACGAAGAACGGGTCCGAGAGCTTATGCCTTACGCGGCCCACGGTGACTTGCCGTTCCTGCATCGCTTCGAGCAGGGCGGCCTGGGTCTTGGGGGGCGTGCGGTTCACTTCGTCGGCCAGGATCACGTTCGAGAACAACGGCCCCTCGAGGAAGCGGAACTCGCGGCTGCCGGTCGAGCGGTTCTCCTCGATGATTTCGGTTCCGGTGATGTCGGCGGGCATCAGGTCGGGGGTGAACTGGATCCGGCTGAACGACAGGTTGAGCGCCCGGGATAGCGTGCTGATCATCAGCGTCTTGGCCAGGCCGGGCACCCCCTCCAGCAGGCAGTGGCCCCGGCTGAACAGCGAGATCAGCAATTCCTCGATCACCTGGTCCTGGCCGACGATCACTTGCGCGAGCTGCTCCTGGATGCGCTCGCGGGCCTGGCCCAGTTTACGAATGGACGAATCGTGTGCGGCAAGATCGGTCATCAGCGGGGTACCTCGAAGAAACGGGCACAAGGGAGTCCGGCCCGCGGCTGGCCCGGAAACCAGGCCCCGGCGCAGGCGGACCGTGGCGAGCGGGCCACGACAGGGAGCAAAACTCGGGCGGAAGCGATAACGACTATTCCGTGGGGCTGGAGGCGGCGTAGGTTGGTCCCGCTACGGCTGCTTTTCACGCCGCGGCAAGGCCGCGACGAGGAGCACGCGAGGCGGGTGGAAAGAGAACCGGCGAACGTCAGCGTTGATAAATCGGCAAGGCGCCGGTTTCTAATTGCAGGATGGTGAGGTTGATGGCGGTGGTGTAGATCGGCCCGATGTAGCCTTGGTTCCAATGGGCTTGCTTGCCGTTGTCGGTCGCTTCGGCAATCAGCTTGTTGACTACTTTATCGCGGTAGTTTTCCCACTCCTGGCCGCCCTCGCGGTATTTCACCTGGGCATAGTAGTAGTGGGCGTAGTGCCAGTGGCCGAAGCCCTGGTTGGAGATGTCCCCCAAGTTCGTTTCGCAGTACTTGAGCAGCTTGGGGACGTAGTCGTCGTCGTATTCGCCGGCATTGAACAGGCAAGCGATGGCGGCGGCCGAGATGGCCGGGCGGCCACCGCCCCCTTTCGAACTGTATTGTACGCCGCCATCGGCGAGCGTGCATTTGCGGATGTATTGCACGGCTTTGTCGATGATTTCCTTGGGAACCGGAATGCCGGCATTGCGGCAGCCGCGCAGCCCCTGGACCTGCGTGATTGTGGTCGAGCCTTCGTCAAAATCGCTACCGTCCTTGGCACTGACATAACCCCACCCGCCGGCGGCCGTCTGGGCCTCGCCCGTAAACCGCACGCCGCGCGTAAGCACGTCGATGAGTTCCTTGCGCCGGGTTTCGTCCTCTTCCTCGCCCAGCACCTGCGAGAGGAACAAGAGCGAGTAGCCGTGGCCGTAGGTGTAGCGGTCGTCGCGCAAGGGATCGCCGATCAGGCCGTTGGGCCGACTGCGCGAAAGCAGATAGTCGACGGCCAGCCGGATGTTCTTGGCGTACTTGCCTTGGGTGGTCGTGGAACCTTCGGCCAGCAGGGCCACGCCGGCCAGGGCCGTCATCGAGGTGGGATAGCGGCCGTCGTTGGCGCTCCAGTGCCCCAGCCGCGACTGGGTGGTGGCCACCCAATCCAGCCCGTGGGACACGATCTTGGCCGTGCGCGGATCGAGCTTCTCGGCGGCGGCCGGTCGGGCGCCGGCCCAACAGCCGGCGGCGAGGGCGATCCACAGGAAGATTTTTTCGCTCTGCATCGATTTCCTCCGCTGGTGTGTGCCACGGCCGGGCCAATTGGTTCACTCTCTGACCCAAACCGCGGCGTTGGCGTCGGCCGGCGAGCTCCTGGTCGAAGGGGTCGACGCGGCGCAAGTGCTTTGCCCGCCGACTCAAAAGCCGTTTCCAAGGGCGCGGCTTTCCGTTTCCAGAGACTGGCCAGGCCGCCAGCCGCCGGGCAGCGCCTAGGGGCAGCGTCTAGGGGCAGCGGCTAATCGTCGTCGCTGTCGAGGATGTCGGCCCCGCTTTGCTTCTTGACGGCCCGCTGCAGGGCTCCGCCGAGCGCCTCGAGGATTCCTTTCTTGTTGGCCTGCGCTTGTTCCTCCTTGGTCGGCAGCGGATCGGTGGTCAGGCGGAAGGTGATGGTCTTGTTCGGCAGCATCAGGGCCACGGTGTCGGTCTGGTGGTCGGCATTGATCTCGAAATTGCTGATCACGGTGCGCAGGTCGTCGTTGGTGTAGACACGCTGGCCGTTGCGCTTGTCGATGCCCAGCACCGACGTCCGCGTTTCGTGCTGACCCACGCCGTTGGCCGTGTGGCGGTGGCTCAGGAAGAACAAGATCGGCACTTCGCTGGGCTGCGTCAGCACCAGGCCTTGCTGCTTGACCTCGCACGGCTCGGGCCACATTTGCCGCGCCGGCTCGTCGCCGGTGCCGCGGGCAAATGCGTAGACCAGCCCGTTGACGATCGGATTGTTCAACCCGCCGGGGGCCGGCTGGATGTTGACGTTGGCCTGCACGTTGGCCGCGGGCGAATTGGTTACCAGCAGGAATTGCGTCGAGCTGGCGAGCAGGTAGATGCCGATCAGCGAATTCTCGGGCTTGAGCTTGTCTTCGGCCAGTTTCTTGCCGTCGCTGAGCCGGGTCAGGACGAATCTGCCCGAGGGCTCCATCACGCCCACGGCTTCGTTGTCGACGACGGCGCCCTTGGCGCCGGAGTCGTATTCTTGCGACCAAACGTCCTTGCCGGTCCAGGCGTCGCGGAGCGAGACGACCTGCTTGCCGTCTTTCGTGTCCCAAACCAGCACGTTGCGACCGACGGTCGTCATGCGCTGCTCCATCGAGGCCACCGGGCGTTTGCCCAGCAGCTCGCCGTCGAGCGCCCGCAGGACCAGGGCTTCGCCGCCATCGGGCGGAGCGACCAGCAGCATTTCTTCGTCGCCGAAGACGTCGCTGCCCACCGGCACGTTCTTGCGGGTCCACATGATGTCGCCGGTCAGCGGATCGGCACAGGAGAGCTCGCGGAAACGCTGGAAGCAGACGCCGTCGAACTGTACCGGGCCCATGCTGCCGATCATCCGGCCGTAGGCATCCTTGGCGACGAAGCGCGGCAGGCCCCAGGGCACATTGACGGGAATCTGATGAAATCCCTGCTGGACCTGGACGCCGGGAACCTGCTCGTTGAGGTCTTGCGACCAGAGCACGCGGCCGCCCCCTTCGCCGCCCCGCAGCGTGTCGATGGCCAGCACCTGGTGCCCCATCCAAAGCATCAGCAGGTTGCCGTTGACGCTGACGTAATTGAGCACGGGATTGTTGAAGCCGTTGACGCCGTTCCAGCCGTAGACGCGGCGGCTGCCGGCCTCGTGCAGCACGGCTTTGAAGCGTTCGTTGCCCAGCCCGTCCTGGCCGACGATGGTTTGCTGCTGGGGCTCGAGCGTCACGTTCATGTCGGCGAAGAAGGGTCCCGCCGGCCCGTGAATGTTCAGGTCGAAGGAGCGCGAGTGGTGGGCCGCGCTCAGCGTGCGGCTGCCCCCTTCCTTCGCCACGACGCGCCCCGCAGGCCAGGGTTTGACGCCGGCCAAGAGCTTACGGCTGGCCGATTCGGGCGGCAGGGCATCGGTGAGTTGTTTGCCTGTCTTGCCGTCCAGGCAGACCGCGTCGGCCAAGGGACCGGAGAGCTGGCGATAGTAGAGCAGGGCGAATTCGGGCCGCTTGGCTTCGTCGAACAGGGCCGCCAGCCGGGCCACAGCCGCCCGGGCGGTTGCCGGCTCGGCCGAGCGTTCGAGCCGCCGCAGGATCAGCTCGCGTTCCATGAGCGAACCGCCGGCCAGCGCCGCGACCAGCCCTTCGCGAGCCCGGTCGGCCAACGGATGCGCGCCGAAGACGCGGAGGAATTTGCGCAGTTCGGGGGGCGACTTGGCGTCCAAGGCCGCGGCGAGCCGCTCCTGGATGCGGACGTCCATTTGACGCTGCTCGTCGGGGGTGGCGCGGCCGCGCAAGTCGGCCAGCTCGGCCTGCAGCCAGCGCTCGCGACGGACCGAGAGCGATTCGTCGACGGCTTCCAGCTCCGGCCGCTCGCCGTCCGGCTTTCCGGTGGCAGCCGGCTCGTCGAGCAGTTGCAGATACCGCTCGAAGGCGGGCAGCCGCTGGCCGGACTTCTTCAAGCCGACCGCGACCAGGCGCAGGTAGGCGCGGCGCTGGTGCTTTTGCTCGATCAATTGCTCCAGGTCCGCGGCTTTGGGCCGCGTTTCCGTGAAGTCGGTGCGCAAGCCGTCGAGCAGGCTGTCGACGAGCAGGTCGCGCGTGCGGTCTTCGGGATCGAGCTGGTACGAGCGACGGAACAGTTCGATCGCTTCGGCCAGCTTGCCTTCGTCGAGCTTGATTTCGCCCAGCCGGGTGATGGCCCGGGGGTCGTCGGGGGATTGTTGCAGCTTCTGGGTGACTTCGTCCTTGAGCACGTCCAGCTGATAGAAGACCTCAACCGCGTCGGGGGCCTGCGAGATGATCTCGCCGTGATGGCAGATCAGGTTGCCGGGGACCGCGCCCACCCGCGACTTGGCCCGGCTGGCAATCGCGCCGGCCGTCAGGTCGACTTCGGCCACCTCGGCCGAAGAGAGGGGCAGAAAGTAGCGATGGCCGCTATAGAATCCCCGGCCGCTGGGCATGCTGCCGGCCGGCAGATCGAACGACCAGGCGACTTTGGGTTTGCTGGTCTTGGGGTCCATTTCGGTCAGGCTGTAGGCCGCCACCTGGCTATGGCCGACGAGGACCACGTGTCCGGCGTCGACGCAGGCGACATACAGGTTGGTCTCGCGGTCGAACTTCCACTTCACTTCGCCGTCGATCAGGTTCAGGCAAAAGATCTGATCCGATTCGACCGGCGTGAGCAGCACCCGGCCGTCGGCAATCGTAACCATGCTGTCGACCCAGCGGTCGCCGGCGCGGCGTTCGGCGTTGGGAAACACGGGCATCCGCAGGGCATTGAAGCGATTGACGCCCGGCTGCTGGCCGCGCGGATATTGATATCCCCAGAGCAGCGAGCGGCTGGTCAAGTCGACGGCCACGACGGCGCCGGCCGACGTCGGGCAGACGAGCACCCCGTCGGCGAACGAGGGAGAGGCTCCGCCGGCGCGGCGCTCGGGATCCTGCGAAATGTTCTGCTCCACCACGCAGAGCTGCTGCGACCAGTCGAGCTTGCCGGTCTTGGCCGAAAGCACGACGAGGCGGATCTCCTGCCCCTTCATTTCGGCCAGCACATACAACCGCCCTTGCAGGGCCAGCGGCGGACCGAGGAAGAACGCCTCGGCCAGCTTGGGCTCGTCCTCGCCGCTGGGGCCGCCGACTTCCCACTTCAGTTTGCCTTCGGTCTTCAGCTCACGGGCAGCGAGCCGATTGTAGCTCTTGGCGATCGGCACCTGGCGCTGACCGCGGGGCAGGATCACGGTGGGGCCGCCCAGGCCCAGGTCTTCGACGAAAAAGATGCACTCGCCGTCGCTGGCGAGCGTGCCGTAAGTCGGGTCGTCCCAGATCCGCTGGTCCAGCCATTGGGCCTTTTGCGGGATCTGGCCGAATTGGGCCTGCGCCGGCGAGCCCATCGCCAGCAGCTGATCGAACGCGTCGTCGGCCAAGGGCTCGGCTTCCCAGATCAGTTTGCCGGTCTCGAAGTCGACGGCCAGCAGGCTGCGCGAATTGCGCATCAGCACGACGTTGCCGATGGCCAGCGGATGCATGCTGGGCAAAGCGGCCAGGTCCTGGCCGGCATAGGCCGAACGGAGCTGTCCGATCAGCTTTTCGATTTCCGGATGATGCGCCATGCGCACCCGCCAACGCGGATTGAGCAGCGGCCGGCTGCCGGCCGCGGCGCCGTTGCGCCGCGCGTCGCCACGGTACATCAGCCAGTCGTCGGCGCTGGCCAGCATCAGCGGAGCCGCGGGCTGTCCCATTTTTTCGCCCAGCCAGGCCAGGGCCTGGGAGTCGTCGTGGAACCATTTCGCCGGCTTGCCGCCGATCCGCAGTTCGGCCTGGGGACGCTGGTTCTTGAGGGCGATCAGCGTGACCTGGGCCCGCTCCGGCATGCCGGCCCGCAGCCAGGAGCTGGCCAGATAGAGCGACAACATCGGCTCGAAGCGCGCGGCCGCATCGCTGGTGGCCTGCAGCCGTTCGAGCAGCAGGGCGGCGGCCAAGGGGCGGCCGTGATCGAGATGGTTGCGGGCCAGGAGCAGGGCCGCTTCGGCGCCGGCCTTGGTGTAAAAGAAGCGCCGCGAGACTTCGGCCAGGGCGGCCGGATCGCCGCTGGCCGCGGCATCGTCGAGCATGCGCCGCGCCTTGGCTCCGAATTGCAGTTCGTAGGATTCGCGTCCTTCGGCCGGCAGGGCGGCGATCAAGCGGCCGGCCTCGGCCTTCAGACTGCGAAACACTGATTCGCCCGCCTCGGGGCGAAAGAAGTAATCGTCCGCGCTGTCGAGCAGCGAGCCCAGGTAGCGGACGGCCTCGCCGTAGCGCTTGCCATCGGTCATTTCCTTGGCCAATTCAAGCCGGCGCTTGGCGGTGCGATCGGGGGGCAGAAAGACGCCCTCGATCAGATCGTCGTCGGCACCTGTCTGCTGCTGCAGCGGATTGACCCGATTGATGCGTCCGCGCTGCGGTCGGCCGTTGATGATGACCTGGGCATTGGCACCGCGATCCTCGAACGTGACAAGCCACAGGAGCGCCGCAGCCAAAGCCGTGGTGCCTAGCGCTGGGAGCCATCGATCCATGATGCTTGGGGTCCTTCTTCTGGCGTTCGTGGTGGCCTCCGGCGTGCGACCTGGGGTTCGATGGCAGGGATTGCGCCAACTTTGCCGCGGGGCTTCCCTACTTGGTCGCCCGGGGACTGGCAGAAGTTCACTTAACCCGCGGGCAAGTGCGCGCTCGCGGCCCAACCTTATTAGCCTAGCGTATCGAGAGGCCAAAGTCGACCTGCGGCCCGGGCCGTCGGCTGCGCTCAACTGCTTTTCCGGTGCGGCTTTAACGGGCCTCTGCCGGATCGAGCGCCCAGGGCCGGGGGCTCGCAGGCGCCTGGGCCGGCGCGGCGCGACTGGCCGGTTGCGGCGCCGCTGCCGAATTGCCGAGCGCGGCGCGCTTGGGCCGAGCGCGAGGCCTTATCTACCCACATTTCCCGGCTCACCGCGGCGCGCGCTTGGGGAGCGCGCGCGCGATCGAGTGTCGAGCCCAACGCGAGGAAATGGGGCTTTTTTGCGAAGAATTGCGGGGAATTCGCGGTTTTGTGGCTTGCAATTTTGGTGTTCTCGATTTTAATCATCCCGTTGCGCACGGCGGACGGACACAAAACCTGCCGTAAAAACCCCACTGTTCCCTTTTGAAAACCCGCAAGGAGGGTATTGGACTATGGCGAAAGCCCCAGCGGCGGCCGCGAAAAAAGCGCCGTCAAAATCGGAAGTCATGAACAGCATTGCCGAGGCCACCGGCCTGTCCAAGAAGGAAATCGGCGCGGTCTTCGAAGCCCTGGCCGGCGAAATCAAGAAGGCCGTCGGCAAGAAGGGACCGGGCGTGTTCGCGATTCCCGGTCTGGTCAAGGTCGAACGTAAGAACGTCCCGGCCCGGCCGGCCAGAAAGGGCGTCCCCAATCCCTTCAAGCCCGGAGAGTTGATGGACACCCCGGCCAAGCCGGCCAGCACCAAGATCAAGGTGCGGGCGCTCAAGAACCTGAAGGACATGGCCTAAGCCCACGTTCCTCGCCTGCGGCAGCCCGAATCCCTGAGACGGGCGCATACGAATGTGCCCAGCCCGTACGGGTCCGCAGGCTCAAACGGAATGGCGATCACAACAGGCCGCTCGCCGAATCCTGGCGTCCCAGGGCGATTTCAGCCTGGCGCGTCAGCGGTTCGGCGGGCGGCTTGTCTTTTTATCGCCGGCCATAGCGCTTTCGATGTGCCTGGACACGGCCGCCGAGGCAGCGCTACCTTGGAATAGCACTAGCTAAAGAAATGGAGGAGGCAACTCCGATCGCCGACGCGTTGCGCCAGTGCTGGGGCATTCGGCGATCGGAGTCGCCTCCTACAGGCCGAATCGTGCCTAGATCGGTCCCAGGCGGGCCTGACCGGCAGCGTGGCTGGCCGGCAGCGTGACTACTTGCGCAGCTTGGCCAGCGTGGTGCGGGCCAGGTCCTGGCGAAAGCGGTCCGAATTGATCCGGCAGAGCCGATTGATGCCGGCGACCGTGCGGCGGTGCTTGGCCCGGACCGGCTCCAATACGCTCGGTTCGGGGGGCGATTCCACGGCCTCGACGATCTCCAAAAGCGTGATCCGCTGGGCCGGTTTGGCCAACATGTACCCCCCCGACGGGCCCGACGTGCCGACGAGCAAGCCCGCGTCGACGAGCCGGCGGAGCACGCGGTACAAGAAGCGGGGGGGGAATTTGCAATCGCGGGCGATGGTCGCCGCCGTGACGGGAGAACGCTGCTTGGTATCCTCGATTTGCAGCAGGATGCCCACTGCGTAGCTGACCGAACGCGTAAGTTTCATGGCGCCTCCCCCTGCCGCCGACGATTCTGCCCCTCGAGCCGTCCAGGCACCAGTTCAAGGGATCGTACCAGTTGAGTCAAGCCACCCCAACCGGCAGCCGGCGCCACAGGGCACGAAAAGACGGGGGGAGAAAAAAGAGCCCCGCGATCCATCGCGGGGCATGTACGCTGTTGGCGCGGCCGTTCTTAGCCTTGGTGCCGCGAGCCATCCTGGCAACGGGGCCCATCATAGCGGTGCCGCCCGGATCGTCCAATAAGCTAGCAAGGTTTTTTCCGGGACGATTTTCGGCGGTTGGTTTGCTCGCTAAGTTCGTTACGATGCACGGTTCTCAGAATCATCCTGTCCCTCGAAGCTGCCCGCCCGCGCGGCGCTCGCAGATCGGACCTCCACGGGAAAACTCACCATGCAAACCAAACCCCTGGGCAACTGCCCGCTCGAGCTGACCGCGCATCGGCCTGGGCACTTGGGCGATGGGAGGCGGCGATTGGAAGTTCGGTTGGGGGCCGCAGGACGACCGCCAATCGATCGAGACGGTTCACCGCGCGCTGGACCTGGGAATCAACTGGATCGATACCGCCCCGGCTTACGGATTGGGCCACTGCGAAGAAGTGGTTGGCCAGGCCCTGCGCGGTTTGCGGCAGCGCCCGATCGTGGCCAGCAAGTGCGGCCGCGTGTGGGACGAACAGCGTCAACTCGGCCCGCGGCTCAAACGCGCCAGCATCCAGGCCGAGGTCGAGGCCAGCCTGCGGCGGCTGGGGGTCGAAGCGATCGATCTCTACCAGCTGCACTGGCCCCAGCCCGACGAAGACATCGAAGAAGGCTGGCAAACCGTGGCCGACCTGGTTCGCCAGGGCAAGCTGCGCTATGCCGGGGTTTGCAACTTCAGCGTGGCGCAGCTCGAACGGATCCGCCCGATTCATCCGGTCGTGTCGCTCCAGCCGCCGTACAGTCTGCTCAACCGCGGCGTCGAGGCCGAACTCTTACCCTATTGCCGGACGCACGGCATCGGCGTGGTGGCCTACAGCCCGATGCAAAAAGGACTGCTCACCGGCAAAGTCGACCGCGGCTGGCTGGAGCGCTTGCCGGCGGCCGACCATCGGCATAACGATGCCCAATTTCAGGAGCCGCGGTTGAGCGCCAATCTGGCCTTTGTCGAGGGCCTGCGTCAAATTGCCGAGCGCCGCTCACGCAGCCTGGCCGAATTGGCGATCGCCTGGGTGCTGCGGCGTGAAGAGGTGACCGCGGCCATCGTAGGCGCCCGGCGGCCGGACCAGATCGAGGCCACGGTGGGCGCCGCCGATTGGCAGCTTGCGCCGGACGACCTGGCGGCGATCGACGGATTGTTGGCCAGGCTTCCGCAATAGGACCTGCGAAGGTGGCAAAGTACAAAGCGCTGCTGCGAAAGGGCGATAATTGAAGCGGCGAATGCTCAAACTCGAACGCTTTGCCGCCGCCCTCGGTTGGGGTGAGTTACGCGAGCATTGTCACACGGTCGAGGATCAACGACCGTGGACCGTGCGGTGGTACCTGGCTGGCGACGTCGATAGTCCTCGAACGTATTGCGCGTTACAGATTAACGAGCACCCGATCGGTTCGTCCGAGACGTACGCGGCGGCAGTTTACGGCATCCGGTTCCGAATCTTTTCGGGATGGCACGTGTTCGCGTGCGCCACCGTGACGGAAGCTTTGGCTGAAGCCGACCGCCTGGGCGCGTGGCTGAGTCGCGAGTGGTTCACGACCCTTGAGCGTCGGCGCGACTATCGAGGCGCGCACCCCGAGTGCTCCGGGTTTACGTGGCGGAAACTTACGGAATTCGGCGCGCCATATAACGTGGATTCCACCGCAGGGCGCGCCCGTGCAGCGCTCAAAGATGGATGATGCCCCGGCCCAGGGCGATCGTCACGGCGTGGGTGCGGTCGGTGGCGTTCAGCTTGGCCAGGATGTTCTGGATGTGCATCTTGACCGTCCCGCTGGCGGTCCCCAGCCGGGCGGCGATTTCCTTGTTCGCCAGCCCTTGGGCGACGAGCGTCAGCACTTCGGCCTCACGCGGGGTGAGCGCATTGTGCTGCGGGAAATACTCGCTCAGCCGCTCGGCCACTTCCGGGGGCAGGAGCCGCTTGCCGCTGTGCACCAGCCGCACCGCGTTGAGCACTTCGGTGTGGACCATCTCCTTCAGCAGATAGCCGCGGACGCCCGCCTCGAGGGCCCGATAGATGTCCTGGTCGCCGTCGAAGCTGGTCAGGGCGATGATTTTGGCGGCGGGAAACTCAGCCCGGATCAACTTCACGGCGGCGATGCCGTCGAGCTGCGGCATCCGCAGATCCATCAGCGTGACGTCGGGCTGATGGCGGCGGTAAAGCTCGACGGCGTCTTGCCCGTTGCCGCCTTCGGCCACCAGGTCGATGTCGGCCTCGTTGTTCAGGATCGAAGCGATTCCCTTGCGGACCAGGGGATGGTCGTCGATGCAGAGCACGCGAATCAGCGAACCGGTCTTTTCGGCGGTCATTTCAGTGCCTGGCGAAGAAGTACACACGCAATCGCAACCCCGCGAGCCGGTGCCCGCCGTGTGGGCGCTCACGCCTGCCGCGATTGGCCTGTTTGAGCGCTGGCGCCGTTAGCGGGGCTCGGCGATCTCGCTGGCCGGCTGTGGCGGTGGCGAGGGGGCCGCGCGGGGTCCGGCCAGCGGCAGATCGACACCGACAGTGGTTCCTCCGCCGGGAGCGGTTTGCAGCCGCAGTTGGGCGCCGATCTGGCTGGCACGTTCGCGCATGCCGATCAAGCCATAGTGCCCCGGCTGCGGCCGCTCGGTGTCGCCATTGCCCAGGCCGACGCCGTCGTCCTGGATGGCCAGCCGCAGGCGATCGGGCGTGCATTTCAGCTCGACTTCGATCGTGCGGCAGCCGGAGTGCTTCACGGCGTTGGTCACGGCTTCCTGAGCGATGCGGAGCAGATTGTATTGTACGTCGTCGGCCAGATCATGGGGACTGGAGCCCAGCTCCAGCTTGAGCCGCACGTCCAGCGTTTCGGTCAGATGCCTGGCAGCCTGAGCAATCGCGGCGGACAGGCCCGTTTCGTCGCCCTGCCAATTGCGCAAACCGGCCACCGAGCGCCGAGCTTCGCGCAGGCAGAAGCCGGCGTCGCGAATGATTTCTTCCAGCGTGCGGCGTTCCGGCGAGGGCGCCAGCCGGGCCGAAAGGGCCTGCATTTCCATGGTGACGCCGGAGAAACCCTGCATCAGCGTGTCGTGCAGTTCGCGGGCAATCCGGCTCCGCTCGGACAGCACGAGCCGCAAATGCTCCTTGATGCGCCGCACGCGGAGCCGATAAGCGCCCCAGCCGGCCAGAATAACCGCGGCCGCGCAGAGCGGCAGGAGCCAGCGCGTCTGGTAAAAGTGGGGTTCGATCGTGAAGGCCAGCGGCGCGGCAACCTGTTGCCAGTCGCCGTCCATCAGCCGGGCGGCCAGCTCGAAGCGGTAATTGCCGGGGGGCAGGTTGGTGTAAAACGCCTCGCGCCGGGGCCCCGCCTCGACCCAGTCCTTGTCGAAGCCCGCCAGCTTGTAGCGAAACGTCGTGCGCGTGGGCGTGGCAAAACTCAAGGCCGTGTAGCGGAATTCCAGGTTCGTCTGATCGGGCGCAAGTCGGGTCACCTGTTCCGGCCGCTCGTTCTTGCCGTTGACGACCACGTCCTCGATGACCACGGGCGTGGGGGGCAGGATACGCTTCAGGTTGGCCGGGTCGATCACGATCAGGCCGCGGATGGTCGAGAACCAGATCCGGCCGTCGGCCATTCTCCACACACCCGGCTGCACGCCCGCTTTGCACTCGATCGTGCGCTGTGAGTTCATCGGCGAAAACGGCGTGCTCGTCAGGCTGCTGGCGCGTCCGGCGGCAAAGTCCAATAGTGCGTCGCGCGCAACGAAGAACACGCCCTTGCTGCAGGCCATCCAGAGCCGCTGTTGGTGGTCGAGCACGATGCCGAAAATGTCGTCGTCGTACAGGCCGTCTTTGGTGGTGAAGCTGGAGACCCGGTCGCCGTCGAGCAACAATAGTCCGCGTCCCTGGGTGCCCATCCAGAGCCGTCCCGACTCGTCGACGAAAAAGGCATCGACGACGGCGCGAGGCAGCTGCGCGGCCGGAAAGGCCGTCAGCCGGCCCTCGGCACAGCGGTAAAGTCCGCCGCCGTCGGCCGCCGCCAGCAGCTCGCCGGGCACCATCGGATCGCCGGGTTGACGCTCACCGGGTTGTCGCTCGATGAGGGCTCGAATCGGCAGTCGCACGATTTCGGCATCGCCATCAGGGCGCACGAATTGTCCGTCGCGGAGGCTGGCCAGGCCCGCTGCGGTGCCGGCCCACAAGGTTCCTTGGCCATCGACTGCGAGACAGTGGACTTCGTTGGCGGGGAGGCCCTCGGCCGTGGTGAAGGTGGCCTCGACACGGCCGTCGGCCAGACGGTTCAAACCGCCGTCGGTGCCGATCCAGATTTGCCCGTCACTACCCCGGGCCAGGGCGAAGATCGTATCGCCGGCCAGGCCGTCGCGAGTGGTCAGCACCGAGAAATGGCGTCCATCGAATCGGGCCAGTCCGGCTCCCAGCGTGCCGACCCAGATATTGCCCAGGGCATCTTGCATGACCGGGCCGGTGTCGTTGCTGGGCAAGCCCTCGCGGGTCGAATACAGCGACGTGCGCCGATCGAGAAATTGGTTGAGGCCGTGCTTGGTGCCCACCCACAGGCTGCCTTCGCGGTCCTGGCACAGGCTATAGACGGTGCTTTGCGACAGTCCGTCGCGCGTGCCGAAGCTTTCGAGTTCGTCGCCGACCAGCCGACTGAAGCCGTCGTGCGTGCCGACCCAAAGCACGCCGTCTGTGCCAGGCGCCAGGCACAGGACGTCGTCGTTGGCCAGTCCGTCGGCAGTGGTGAATCGGCGCTCGGCGCCCTGGGCCCAGCGGACGAGTCCGTCGCTGGTGCCGATCCAGACCGTGCCGTCGGCCGTGCCGAGGATTACATGCACGGTTGCGGCGGGAGGGAGCGACTCGAGGCGGCGCCGTTCGAATTTCCCCTCGCTGAAAATCTCGAGTTGATTGCCTTCGCCGCCGGCCCAGATTTCGCCCCCAGGGCCGCTGCCCACGGCCTGCAAGTCCACCAGGCCCCAGGTGTGGAACACTCGATTTGGCCCATCCTTCGGATCGATGCGCACCAGACCCGGGTCCATGGCGGCCCAAATGCGGCCTTGCGGATCGCTCGCCAGATGTCGGACGACGTTGGCCGTCAACGTCACGCCCGGTCCTCGGTCGACGCGCTCGCACTGTCCGTCGCGCAGGCGGATCAGTCCCGCTCCGTCGGTGGCAATCCACAAGTTGCCCTCGCGGTCTTCCTGCAGATCGGAGACCCAGACTTCGTCCAATCGGACGCCATCCGCCGTCGCCGCGGCCAGCGGCGCGAAGCGCATGCCGTCGAAGCGAAACAAGCCCTTCTCGGTCCCCAGCCACAAATAGCCGTCCCGCGTTTGCGCGATGCAGCGGATCGGCGCCGCGGGCAGCCCTTGTTGCGTTTGCCAGATGCGCTGCAGGCTCTGCGTCAGCGGGCGGCCGGGGGCAATGGCCTGTGCCGTCCTCGCGGACGGCGCGACAAGCGCAAGTGCAACCAGCGCGAGCGCGAAGGATCGGCGAAAGATGTCCGGGTCGAGCGTTCGCCGCGGCACGACACCCCACAAACGAGTGGCGTGCAGTCGGCAGAGGACGGCGGCGGCGGCAAAATACGCGAGCATCGGGTCGACCTCGAGGGTCTTGCGCCGCGGCGAAGCCGGCGAAAGCGGCCGCAACAGGCCGCATTCGGTGGAGATCGCCAGTGCGCCGGTTGGGCGGACTATCCTTCACTATATCCGTACTCGACGGCTGCGGGGAACCGCACGTCAAACCGTCCGGCGAGCCGTCTATGCCGAATGGCATAGCCTGCGTGCTGCCGCAGGGCGGTCGCCTTTTTGGGCCCGGTGGGGCATGCTTAGATAGAGCCTGCTGGGGCGGCCGTGCGGCTGCCGAAGTTAATGCTGAGCAGCTCATTCAACCCCGGCGACAAACTTCGCGCCGGGATCGCAAACCGCCCTGGCGAAGCATATGATCACCAAGGTGTTGCCCGAACAAGAAACCACGACTGACCCTTTGGCGCCCGCCACGCGGACTGCGGCAGAGCGGGCGACCGTCGAGCACTTGCCCGCCGAGCGCACGCCGGGGCATCGCCCGCCCGCCGAGCGCGCCCCCGCCGAGACGGTGGTAAAGCGCATGCCCTGGGAGCGCGCCCACAGCAAGCGCCAGCGGCTCTTGTGGCGCATCGCCTGGCCGCTCATCTGGATGTCCAGCGCCGCGATCGCCTACTACACGGTCCCCTGGGACAAGGTCGTCAAACTCTGGAAGGACTACACCACCACCACGGTGGTCAAGCCGCCGCCGCGGCCCATCCCGGTTCTGACTGCGACGACCCGGCGAGGGAATCTGGAAATCTATCTCAACGGGCTCGGCTCGGTCACGGCGCTGAACACGGTCACGCTCAAGGTGCGCGTCGACGGCGAGTTGCTCAAGGTCAACTTCACCGAAGGGCAATTGGTCCACCAGGGGGACCTGATCGCCGAGATCGATCCGCGGCCGTACTACGTGATGCAGAAGCAGGCCGAGGGCAATCTGATTCGCGACCAGGCGGCGCTGAAAGTCGCCCAGCTGGACCTCGACCGGTATAACGCCCTGATCGGCTCGAAATCGATCACCCAGCAGCAGCTCGATGCCCAGCTGGCCCTGGTGCGGCAGAGCGAAGGCGCGATCAAGACCGACCAGGCCCAGATCGACAACGCCAAACTGCAACAGCACTACTGCCGGATCACGGCGCCCATCGGCGGCCGGATCGGCCTGCGGTTGATCGACCCGGGCAACATGGTGCACGCCAGCGACCCGGGCGGCCTGGCGGTGATTACGCAGCTGCAGCCGATCACCGTGGTGTTCACGATCCCGCAGGACGACATTTCCCGCGTGCAGCGGCGCGTCAATGCGGGCGATGATCTGACGGTGGAAGCGTACGACCGTGACTTTACCACCAAACTGGCGATCGGCAAGCTCAAGGCCATCGACAACCAGGTGGACACGACGACCGGCACGGTGCGAATCAAAGCGATCTTCGACAACGACGACAACATGTTGTTTCCCAACCAGTTCGTGAACGCCCGGCTGTTGGTCGACACCGAGCATGATGTGGTGCTTTCCCCCTCGTCGGCCGTGCAGCGGGGCCCCGACTCGACGTTTGTCTACGTGGTCAAGCCGGACAGCACGGTCGCGCTGAAAAAGGTGGTGACCGGCGCGGTGGAAGCCGGCCTGACCACGATCGAAAGCGGCCTGGACGCCGACGAGATTGTCGTGGTCGACGGCGTCGACAAGCTGGAGCCGGGCAAGAAGGTCGAAGCCCGGGATCGCGAAAGCGCCAAACAGAAGCCCCCGGCGAAGCCGGCCGAAGAGACGCGAGCCGCCGAGGGCGCCAAGCAAGGATCCCGATGAGTCCGTCCCGGCCATTCATCCTGCGGCCGGTGGCAACGGTGCTGTTGATGGCCGCGATCCTGTTGGTGGGCATCGTGGCCTACTACCAGCTGCCGGTCTCGGCGTTGCCGCAGGTCGACTATCCGACGATCCAGGTGCTGACGTTCTATCCGGGGGCGAGCCCCGACGTGATGGCGTCGTCGGTCACGGCGCCGCTGGAGCGGCAATTCGGCCAGGTGCCGGGGCTGAGCCAGATGACCTCGACCAGCTCCGGCGGCTGTTCGGTCGTCACGCTGCAGTTCATGCTCGATTTGAACATCGACGTGGCCGAGCAGCAGGTCCAGGCGGCGATCAACGCGGCGGCCACGTTCCTGCCGAAGGATCTGCCGGTCCCGCCGATCTACGCCAAGACCAATCCGGCCGACTCGCCGATCATCACGCTGGCTCTGACGTCCGAGACGCTGCCGTTGGCCCAGGTCGAGGACTTTGCCGACACGCGGCTGGCCCAAAAGGTCTCGCAGCTCAGCGGCGTGGGCCTGGTGAGCATCAGCGGCGGCCAGAAGCCGGCCATCCGCGTGCAAGCGAACCCGACGGCGCTCTCGGCGCTGGGCTTGAGCCTGGAGGATCTGCACGTCGCCATTTCGACGGCCAACGTCAACCAGGCCAAGGGCAGCTTCGACGGCAGCCGGCAGAGCTACACCATCGGCGCCAACGACCAGCTGCTCACCAGCGATCAGTACCGCAAGCTGATCGTGGCCTACCGCAACGGCGCGCCGGTCTATTTGTCGGACGTGGCCAAAGTGGCCGACAGCATCGAGAACGCCCGCCAGGCGGCCTGGATGAACGAAACGCCCGCCGTGATTCTCAACATCCAGCGCCAGCCCGGGGCCAACATCATCGACGTGGTCGACCGGGTCAAGCGGCTGCTCAAGCGGCTGGAAACCACGCTGCCGCCGGCCATCAAGGTGGCCGTGCTCACCGACCGCACGACGACGATCCGGGCCAGCGTCGAGGACGTGCAGTTCGAATTGATGCTGACCATCGGGCTGGTGGTGCTCGTGATCTTCGTGTTCCTGCGCAACTTGCGGGCCACGATCATTCCCAGCGTGGCGGTGCCGCTCTCGCTGATCGGCACGTTCGCCGTGATGTACATGCTGAATTACAGCCTCAACAACCTGACGTTGATGGCGCTGACGATCTCGACGGGGTTCGTCGTCGACGACGCGATCGTGATGATCGAAAACATCACCCGCTATATCGAAGCCGGCGACCGCCCGCTGACGGCCGCGCTCAAGGGCTCGGAAGAAATCGGCTTTACGATCGTTTCGCTGAGCGTCTCGCTGATCGCCGTGCTGATTCCGCTGTTGTTCATGGGGGACATCGTCGGCCGGCTGTTCCGCGAGTTCGCCGTGACGCTCAGCGTGACGATCCTGGTTTCGGCCATCGTCTCGCTCACGCTGACGCCGATGATGTGCTCCAAGATGCTCAAGCACCAGCGCGAAGAGGATCAGGGCTGGCTGTATCGCGCCTCGGGCTGGGGATTCGACGCGATGATCCGGCTGTACGCCCGGACGCTCAACATCGTCTTCCGCCACCAGGGCATGACGCTGATCGTCGCCGCCGCGACCCTGGTCGCGACCGTGTATCTGTACATCATCGTGCCCAAGGGCTTCTTTCCGGTGCAGGACACGGGCGTGATCCTGGGCATTTCCGAGGCGCCGCAAAGCACCAGCTTCGAGGCCATGGCGAAGTTGCAGCAGCAATTGGCCAAGGTGATCCTGCAGGACGAAGCGGTCGAAAGCCTGTCCTCGTTCATCGGCGTCGACGGCACCAACACGACGATGAACAGCGGCCGCATCCAGATCAACCTCAAGCCGCTCGAAGATCGCGGCATCAACGCCAGCGACGTGATCCGCCGCCTGCAGGGGCCGCTGGCCTCGGTCCAGGGGATTACGCTGTTCATGCAGCCGATCCAGGATCTGACCGTGGAAACGCGCGTCAGCCGCACGCAGTATCAGTTTAGCCTGGAAGATCCGGACATGAAGGAGCTGTCCGTGTGGGCTCCGCGACTGGTGGAAAAGCTCAAGGAGCTGCCGCAGCTGCGCGACGTGGCCAGCGACCAGCAAAGCCAGGGGCTGGAGCTGCACGTGGTGATCGACCGCGACACGGCCGCGCGGCTGGAAGTGACGCCGCAAATGGTCGACGACGTGCTCTACGACGCCTTCGGCCAGCGGCAGATTTCGATCATGTTCACGCAGCTCAACCAATACCGGGTGGTGCTGGAGGTCAGACCCGACTTCCGCAACGATCCGGAGGACATCGGGCAGATCTACATCCATTCGCCCAAGGCGGGCAAAGTGCCGCTGAGCACGTTTACCCGCATCGAGCAGAAGACGTCGCCCCTGGCGATCAACCACCAGGGGCAGTTTCCGGTGACGACCGTCTCGTTCAACCTGGCTCCCGGCGTGTCGCTGGGCGATGCGGTCGAAGCGGTGGAGAAGGCCAAGGATGAGTTGGGCTTGCCGCCCAGTATACAGGCCAGCTTCCAAGGCACGGCCAAGGCCTTTCAGGCCTCGCTGAGCAACGAGGCCCTGTTGATCCTGGCCGCCCTGGTGACCGTGTATATCGTGCTGGGCGTGCTCTACGAGAGCTACATCCACCCGATCACGATCCTGTCCACGCTGCCCTCGGCCGGCGTGGGCGCCCTCGTGGCCTTGCTCATTTGCCACGTCGATCTGAGCGTGATCGCGCTGATCGGCATCATCCTGCTGATCGGCATCGTGAAAAAGAATGCGATCATGATGATCGACTTTGCCCTGGAAGCTGAGCGCAACGCCGGGCTGAGCCCCGGCGAAGCGATTTACGAAGCCTGCCTGCTCCGCTTCCGCCCGATCATGATGACCACGATGGCCGCTCTGCTGGGCGCCGTGCCGCTGGCAATGGGCAATGGCGTGGGTTCGGAAATGCGGCGGCCGCTGGGCATTGCCATCATCGGCGGGTTGGTGTTCAGCCAGCTGCTCACGCTGTACACCACGCCGATCATTTACCTGGCGTTCGACCGCGTCGGCCGGCAATTCCGCCGGCGGCGAGCGGACGTCGAGCCGCCTCACGAATTGATGACGGTCGAGGGCACATGAGCCTGTCCAGCCCGTTCATCCATCGTCCGGTCGGCACCACGCTGCTGACGGTCGCCATCACGCTGGCCGGCGCGCTGGGCTACATGCTGCTGCCGGTGGCGCCCTTGCCGCAGGTCGACTTTCCCAGCATTTCGGTCTCGGCTTCGCTCCCCGGGGCCAGCGCCGAGACGATGGCTTCGGCCGTGGCCACGCCGCTGGAGCGGCAGTTCGGCCGGATTGCCGGGATCACCGAAATGTCGTCGACGAGCAGCCTGGGTTCGACGTCGATTGCGATCATGTTCGATCTGAACCGCAACATCGACGCCGCGGCCCGCGACGTGCAAGCGGCGATCAACGCGGCCCGGAGCCAGCTGCCGACGAATCTGCCGAGCAATCCGACGTGGCGCAAGATCAATCCGTCGGACGCGCCGATCATGATCTTGACGCTCACCTCGCCGACCTACACCAAAGCCCGGATTTACGACGCGGCGTCGACCATTCTGGCCCAGAAGCTGGCGCAGGTAAGGGGCGTGGGGCAGGTCATGGTGGGCGGCGGGGCCTCGCCGGCCGTGCGGATCGACGTGAACCCGACAATGCTCAACCACTTCGGCCTGGGGCTGGAAGATGTCCGCGCGGTGCTGGCCACGGCCAATGCCAACCGGCCCAAAGGCGTGATCGAGAACGAAGACAATCGCTGGACGATCACCACGACCGACCAGTTGCTCACGGCCGACGAGTATCGGCCGTTGATCGTGGCCTATAAGAACGGCGCGGCGGTCCGCCTGGGAGACATCGGCCACGTGACCGACAGCGTGGAAGACATCCTGGCCAAGGGCATCTTCAGCGACAAGCCGGCCGTGTCGATGATCATCTTCCGCCAGCCGGGGGCCAACATCATCCAGACGGTCGACCGCATCCGGGCCCTGCTGCCGGGCCTCGAAGCCGCCATTCCGGCCGACATCAGCGTGCAGATCGCGCTGGATCGCACCAGCACCATTCGGGCGTCGGTCGACGACGTGCAGTTTACCCTGCTGCTGTCGGTGGGGCTCGTGATTCTGGTCGTGTTCGTGTTCCTGCGCAACGTCCGGGCGACCATCATTCCCAGCGTGGCGGTGCCGGTCTCGCTGATCGGCACGTTCGGCGTGATGTACCTGGCCGGCTACAGCCTGGACAATTTGTCGCTGATGGCGATGACCATCGCCACGGGTTTCGTCGTCGACGACGCCATCGTGGTGGTCGAAAACATCAGCCGGCATTTGGAGGCCGGCATGCAGCCGCTCGAGGCCTCGCTGCTGGGGGCGAAGGAAATCGGCTTCACGGTGCTCTCGATCAGCATTTCGCTGGTGGCCGTGTTCATTCCGATCCTGCTGATGGAAGGCTACATCGGCCGGCTGTTCCGCGAATTTGCCGTTACGCTGTCGGTGGCCATCGGCGTGTCGATGGTCGTTTCGCTGACCACCACGCCGATGATGTGCGCCGCCATGCTCAAAGCCCATGCCGACGAACACCACGGCTGGATGTTCAAGGCCAGCGAATGGGTTTTCGATTGCATCATCAGCATGTACGAAAGAACGTTGTCCATCGTGCTGCGGCACCAGTTCTTCACGCTGCTGGTCACGCTGGCCACGATCGGCTTCACGGTGTACCTGTACGTGATCGTGCCCAAGGGGCTCTTTCCGCAGCAGGACACGGGCCGCTTGATCGGCAACATCCAGGCCGACCAGAACATCTCGTATCACGCGATGGAGCCGCTGCTCAAACGCTATGCGGCCACGATCCTCGACGATCCGGCGGTCGAGAGCCTGACGGCTTCGATCGGCGGGCAGAACGGCGGCGCGGCCAATGCCAGCCGCATGTTCATCACGCTCAAGCCACTGGCAGAGCGGGGCAAGAACGACACCGGCGGCAAGGTCACGGCCGACGACATCATGGTTCGCTTGCGGCCCAAGCTGAGCAAGATCCCCGGCGGCAACCTGACGCTGCAAGCCGTGCAGGATTTGCGGATCGGCGCCCGGGCCAGCAGCGCTCTCTATCAGTACACGATCCAGAGCGACAATCTGAGCGAGCTGCAAACCTGGGCGCCTCAGCTATTGGGCAAAATGAGGGAAACCAAAGGCCTGGCCGACGTGAACACCGATTGGCAGAACCGCGGCCTGCAGGCCGGCCTGTCGATCGACCGGCTCAGCGCCGCCGTGTACGGCATCTCGCAGCAGTCGATCGACGACACGCTTTACGACGCCTTCGGCCAGCGCCAGGTGTCGACGATGTACATGCCGCTCAATCAATACCACGTGGTCCTGGAAGTCGAGCCGGAATTCCTCGACAATCCCCAGTCGCTGCAGCACCTGTACGTGCCGGGGCGCAACGACACCGAAATTCCCCTCAATGCGATCGCCCGCTATACGCCCAGCACCACGTCGCTGGCGGTGGCCCACACCAGCTTGATTCCTTCGGTGACGATTTCCTTCAACCTGCTGCCGGGCACGTCGCTGGGCGAAGCGGTGGAGGCGATCACCGAGCTGCAGCGCGAGATGGGCATGCCCAACTCGATTCGCGGCAGCTTCCAGGGGACGGCGCAGGCTTTTCAGGCCTCGCTGCGCAATCAACCGCTGCTGATCCTGGCGGCCCTGGTGACCGTGTACATCGTGCTGGGGGTGCTGTACGAAAGCTATATCCATCCGATCACGATCCTGTCCACGCTTCCCTCGGCCGGTGTCGGCGCGCTGCTCGCGCTGCTGCTGTGCAAGACCGAGCTGAATGTGATGGCCCTGATCGGCATCATTCTGTTGATCGGCATCGTCAAGAAGAACGCGATCATGATGATCGACTTTGCGCTCGAGGCCGAGCGAACGCACGGCAAGTCGCCGGAAGAATCGATCTATGAAGCCTGCGTGCTGCGCTTCCGCCCGATCACCATGACCACCATGGCGGCCCTGCTGGGCGGCCTGCCACTGGCCTTGGGAACCGGCGTGGGGGCCGAGCTGCGGCGGCCGATGGGCATCGCCATCGTGGGCGGGCTGATCTTCAGCCAGATGCTCACGCTCTATACGACGCCGGTCGTGTATCTGTATCTCGACCGCTTCCGGCTGTGGTGGGCCGGCCACAAGCGATCGGCCTTGGTGCATGCCCCCGAGCCGGAAACCGCCGAGCTCGTCGGCTGATCGCCCGCTGGCCAGCCGGCTTTTGCCCCGGCTGCCGACGCGGCTTTGGCCCGGCTGCCAGCGCAGCTGCGGGGCCGCTCGCTGGTCGGGATTTCTCCTCCCGCGGCAACACTGGTCTTGCCAAAAGTCGCTGTCCTGGGCCATCTTCTGCTATAAATCCGCAGCCGCGCAGCTTCGCATTCCAGGCAAGACCGACGAGATGGCCAAGACTCAGAGCACCAGGACCGGCGGGCGCACAGCCGGCGGAGGGTTCGAGCCCTACGTCGCCGATAGCGCTCGAATGCCCGAATTCACCTGGTCGGCCGTGTCGCTGGGCGTGCTGCTGGGCATCATTTACGGCGCGTCGTCGCTGTACCTGGTGCTGAAGGTCGGGCTGACCGTCTCGGCGTCGATCCCGGTGGCCGTGCTGTCAATCACGCTCTTTCGGGCGTTTTCCCGGGCTTTCGGCCTGCGCCGGGCCACGATCCTGGAAAACAACATCGTGCAGACGACCGGCTCGGCCGGCGAGTCGATCGCCTTCGGCGTCGGCGTGACGATGCCCGCCCTGATGATGCTCGGCCACGACATGGAAATCACGCGCGTGATGACCGTGGGCGTGCTCGGCGGCTTGCTGGGCATTTTGATGATGATTCCGCTCCGCCGCGCGTTCATCGTCCGCCAGCACGGCTCGCTCACCTATCCCGAAGGAACCGCCTGCGCCGAGGTGCTGATCGTCGGCCAGGAAGGGGGCGCCACGGCCAAAACCGTGCTGGCCGGGTTCGGCTTGGGCTTTTTCTACAAACTGGCAACGGTTGTGCTGCGGCTGTGGCGCGAAATACCGAACCGGCTGCTCTACGACGCCCAGGGCCGCGGCCTGCCGGGAGCCGAGTTTGGCGGCGAACTTTCGCCCGAGCTGTTAGGCGTGGGCTACATCATCGGGCCGCGGATTGCTTCGGTCATGCTGGCTGGGGGCGTGCTCTCGACGCTCGTTCTGGCGCCGCTGATCGCGATCTTCTCCGCCCAGCAGGCGCGGCCCGTGCCGCCGGCCCACGTGGCAGTCAGCGAAATGACGCCGCACGATATCCACATGACGTACATCCTGTACATCGGCGCCGGAGCGGTCGCTGCGGGGGGCGTGGTGAGCATGCTCAAGGCCCTGCCGCTGATCGCGAGCTCGATCCGGGCCGGCTTTCGCGATTTGGCCGGGCAGGCGGGACGCGAAGGGCAAGCCCCCGCCGCCGTCCGCCGCACCGAGCGCGATATGCCCATCTGGGCCACCTTGGCCGGCAGCCTGGTATTGGTGCTGGCGATGATGGCCGTGCCGAACCTGGGGCTGGGCTTCGGCTGGCATGGCCTGTTGGCCGGGGTGCTGATCGTGCTGTTTGGGTTTCTGTTCGTGACGGTCTCCTCGCGGCTGACCGGCGAGATCGGTTCGTCGTCCAACCCGATTTCCGGCATGACCGTGGCGACGCTGTTGTTCACTTGTCTGGTGTTTTGGACGCTGGACAAGACGGGCAAGAACGATGCCCTCTCGGCCTTGTCGGTCGCGGCGATCGTGTGCATCGCCGCCTCCAACGGCGGCACGACCGCCCAGGACTTGAAAACCGGCTATCTTGTCGGCGCGACCCCGGTCTGGCAACAGTGGGCGATTATCTTCGGGGCCGTCACCTCCGCCCTGGTGATGGGCGTCACGCTGCTGTTGCTCAACCGGGCTGGGACCGACTACACCCGGCGGCCCGAATTCGTCCCCCGGGCGATCGTGCCCAACGTTAAGGATCTCACGGAATTATCGGCCCCCGGCGGGCAGTACGCCGGCCAGGACAACCACCTGTATCACGTGCTGCACGCGGGCCGTGGCGAGATCGCCGGCGTGCCGCCGGGCAAGTATCTGGTCGACGATTCGGGCCGGATCCAGTATTACGTCGACCCGGCGATCAACGGCCGCCTGGATCACCGTGACGACGGCTCGCCGGTCTACCAGAAGTTTCCCGCGCCCAAGACCGAGTTGATGGCCATAATCATCGACGGCGTGCTCAAGCAGCGCTTGCCGTGGGGGCTGGTGGTCGCGGGCATCCTGATCGCCGTGGTGCTCGAGCTGGCGGGGATTCCCTCGCTGCCGTTTGCAGTGGGCATGTACTTGTCGATCCACCAATCCGTGCCGATCTTCCTGGGCGGAATGGCCCGCTTGCTGGCGGATAAGCTGTCCCGGACCCAGGCCGGCGACTCGGACGCCAGCCCCGGCGTGCTCCTGGCCAGCGGCTACATCGCCGGCGGGACGATCGCCGGACTGTTGGGGCTGCTGCTGGTGTTTGCGCCGGAGAAGCTCCGGCTGATGCATTGGCTCGACCTGGGCCGCCATTTTCCCAAGAGCATTCAGGTGGCCAATTGGCCGACCATCGCCGCCTTCAGCGTGCTGCTGGTGTTCTTGTTGTTCGTGGGTTGGGGCAAATTGCTGGCGCGATCATCCGCCGGGCCGGCCCGGACGCCGGAATGAAACGATTCGATTCGCTGACGAAAGGCAATCTCGGCATGATGCGCGTCGCGGGAGCAGTGATAATGGCGATCGGTCTGACCAGTGGCGCGAGGGCGCGGGGCGACGAAGGCATGTGGCTGTTCAATCAGCCGCCGCGCGACTTGCTCCGTCAGGCCTATAACTTCGACCCGACCGACGCCTGGCTCAACCACCTGCAGCAGGCTTCGGTCCGCTTCAACAGCGGCGGCTCCGGGTCGTTCATCTCGGCCCAGGGGCTGGTGATGACCAACCACCACGTGGGCGCCGACGCGCTGCAAAAGCTTTCCAGCGCCGAGCACGATTACCTGGAGCAGGGCTTTCAGGCCAAGACCCGGGCCGAGGAAATCAAATGCCTCGACCTGGAATTGAACGTCCTGGTCAGCATCCGGGACGTGACCGATCGAGTGGCAGCCGCGGTCGAGCCCGGCCTGGCTTCCGAGGCGGCCGAACACGCGCGGCGGGCCGTGATGAACACGATCGAGAAAGAAGCGCTCGACGCCACCGGGCTGCGCAGCGACGTGATTACGCTCTATCACGGCGGCGCTTATCACCTGTACAGTTATAAGAAATACACCGACGTGCGGCTCGTCTTCGCGCCGGAAAAGCAGATCGCGTTTTTCGGCGGCGACGCCGACAATTTCGAATACCCGCGCTACGATCTGGATATCTGCTTCTTTCGGGCCTACGAAAACGGCCAGCCGGCCAAGATCGAGCATTACCTGAAATGGAGCGCCGCGGGCGCCGTCGACGGCGAACTGGTCTTCGTGGCCGGCAACCCGGGACACACCGACCGGTTGAACACGGTCGACCATCTGGAATTCCTCCGGGACCGGGCCTTTCCCACGGCCATGGGCGTGCTGTACCGCCGCGAGGTGCTGCTGAAGGCCTACAGCGAGCGGTCGAAAGAGAACGCGCGGCGCGCGGCCGACGATTACTTCGGCATTCAGAATTCGCGCAAGGCGAAGCTGGGCGGCCTGGCGGCCCTGCAGGACCCGGCCATCCTGGATCGCAAGCGGGCGAGCGAGCAGAAACTCGCGCCGATATCCGCGCCAAGACCGAGCCGGCAGGCGCCGACCTTTCAGGCAGCGACCGGGCCTGGCCCGAAGTCGCCGCGCGCTCCGGACGCTGGATTCGATCTACAGCCGCAAGTTGCTGCTCGAGGACGCGATGGCGTTCGACTCCGAGCTGTTTCACATCGCCCGCGACGTGCTGCGGATGGCCGAGGAAGGGGAAAAGCCCAATCCCGACCGCCTGCGCGAGTTTCGCGAGTCGAATCTCGAATCGGTCCGCCAGCGGCTCTATTCCACGGCGCCGATCTATCCCGACCTCGAAGCCCTGAAGCTGGCCGATTCGATCGGCATGTGGCTGGAAGTGCTGGGCGCCGACGATCCGCTGGTCGTGCGAATCCTGGACGGCAAATCGCCCAAGGAGCGAGCGGCCGAGCTGGTGCAAGGCACTCGGCTGGCCGACGTGGCGCTGCGCAAGAAACTGGCCGAAGGGGGTGCTCAGGGCGTTCAGGCCGCGGATGATCCGATGCTGGCCTTGGCCCGGGCCGTCGATCCGGCGGCGCGCGAAGTCCGCAAAAAGTACGAGTCGGAGGTCGAAGAACCGCTCCGGCAGGCCTATGCCAAGATTGCCCAGGCCCGGTTCGCGGTCTTGGGCAAAGACGTCTACCCCGACGCCACGTTCACGCTGCGGCTGGCCTTCGGCGTGGTCCGCGGCTACCGGGCGGCCGGACACGACGTGCCGCCCTGGACCACGATCGGCGGCGCGTATCGCCGGGCCCAGGAGCACGACAACGTCGAGCCCTTCCGGCTGCCGCCGAGCTGGATTGCCGCCAAAAGCCGGCTCGATCTGGGCACGCCGCTGAACTTTATCTGCACGGCCGACATCATCGGCGGCAATTCGGGCAGTCCGGTGGTCAACCGGGCCGGCGAGCTGGTGGGCATCATTTTCGACGGCAACATCGAGTCGCTGGCGCTCGACTTCGTCTATTCCGACGACGTGGCCCGGGCCGTTTCGGTACATTCCAGCGGGATCATCGAGGCCCTCCGCAAAGTCTATCGAGCGGATAAACTGGTCGAGGAAATTCATCCGCCGGCCAAAGCCGCCGCTCCCGCCGGCCAGCCGGCCGTGCGCAGGGGGACCCGGTGACCGAACACGCCGACGAAACGCTGCTGCCGCCGCGGGCATTCTTGCGGGCCGCGCGGCGCTGGCGCCGCAAGTCGAAAGTCGCCGATTCGACCGGCGTCGATCTGACCGGCGGCACGCTGTTGTTGCGCACGCTGGTGCTGCGGCGGTTGCTGCTCCGCCACGTGTGGGGGCCCGAGGAAAAATTCGTCGGCATTCTGCTGCCGCCGTCCGTGGCCGCGGTGGTGGCCAACGCCGCGACCTCGCTGGCCGGCCGGGTGGCGGTGAACCTCAACTACACCGCCTCGGCCGAGATTCTCAATCACTGCCTGCGCCAGGCCGGCATCCGGCACGTGCTGACCAGCCGCCGGTTCCTGGAGAAGATGCCGCTCAAGCTCGACGCGGAAATGGTCCCGCTCGAAGATTTCAAGGACCGGGCGACGCTGTGGGACAAAGCGGTCGGGGCCTTCGAAGCCTTCGCCTGCCCACTGTCCGCGCTCGAGCGGCGGCTGGGGCTGGACCGCCTCAAGAGCGAAGATCTGCTCACCGTGATCTTTACTTCCGGGTCGACCGGCCACCCCAAGGGCGTGCTGCTCAGCTGCGGCAACATCGGTTCGAACATCCAGGCCATCAACGAGGCGGTCCAGCTCACGCCGGACGACGTGCTCTGCGGGATTCTGCCGTTTTTTCACTCCTTGGGATTCACGGTCACGCTCTGGGCGCCGCTCGCGCTGGACATCAAGGTGGCCTATCACTTCAGTCCGCTCGAGGCCCAGGCGGTCGGCAAGCTCTGCGACCAGCATCGCGTGACGATCCTGCTCTCGACGCCGACGTTTTTGCGCAGCTACCTGAAGCGGATCGCTCCGGAGCACTTCGCCGCGCTGGAAGTGGTCGTGGCCGGAGCGGAGCGGCTGCCCGGCGACTTGAGCGATGCGTTCGAGCAGAAGTACGGCGTGCGCCCGGTCGAGGGGTACGGCACGACCGAGCTTTCCCCCTTGGTCTCGGTGAATATCCCGCCCAATCGGTCGGTCGGCCGCGACAACTCGGGCGTCAAAGAGGGGAGCGTCGGCCGGCCGGTGCCGGGCGTCGAGGCCAAGGTGGTCCATCCCGAAACCGGCGCGGCGCTGCCGGACGGCGAAGCCGGGTTGCTTTTGATCCGCGGTCCAAACGTGATGCAGGGCTACCTGGGGCAGCCGGAATTGACTGCCCGGGTGATGCGCGACGGCTGGTATGTGACCGGCGACATGGCCCGCATCGACGCCGACGGATTCATCACGATCACCGGGCGGCAGAGCCGATTTTCGAAGATCGGCGGCGAAATGGTCCCCCACGGCCGCGTCGAGGAGCTGATCCAGCAGATCCTGGCTCCCGATGGCCAGCATGTGGCCGCGGCGGTGGCGGCCGTGCCCGACGAGCGCAAGGGGGAGCGCCTGCTGGTTCTGCACACGCCCAGCGACAAATCGCCTGCCCAAATCACGCGCGAGCTGGCTGCGGCCGGGTTGCCGAATCTGTGGATCCCGGCCGAAGATTGCTTCTTCACGGTCGAGGCCATTCCGGTCCTGGGGACCGGCAAGCTTGATCTGCAAGGCATCAAGACCCTGGCCACCGAGCTGTTCCGGGCCAGGCAGGCGGGGCACAAGGGGAACGCGTAGCAGCGGAGCGGGCCGCTTAGTAGATCCCGATGCTCTTGAGCGAGTTGCCCGAGCGCAGGGCGGCCGCCAGGCAGCGCTGGGCGCTGGCCACCAGATCGCCGACGCGAAAATTGAGCGGTGGCGCCGGCACCGTGGCCACGCCCACGCTGACGGTGAGCGACGTGATGTTGGGATTGAACTGCCGGCGGGCGTAATCGCGAAACTGCGCCAGCAGCCGGTCGCCATGTTCGACGGCCTCGCCCCGGTCGCAGCCCGGCAGCAGCAGCGCAAAGCAGGCCTGCGCGACGCAGATCGCATTGGCGCCGGGCAGATCGGACTCCTGGCAAAGTCGGCCGAGCTTCAGCACGACTTGCTCGGCGGCGACCGGACCTGCGCTCTCGGCCAGGGCATCGAACCGGTCGATCTCGACGAGCACCAGGCTCAGCGGCGCGCGCCGCGGACGGCAGGCCGCCAGGGCCTTTTCCAGCCGCTCGGCCAGCTCCTGTTCGACCATCGGCGGCGCGCCGGTCCCGGCCAGTGCGGTCGAACGCGGCGTAGCGGCCGGGCGGCTGGATTCGTTCGTCTCGTTCCAGCTGGCCAAATGGATGTCCGCTCGTGGGCAGTGGCCTGGTTCGGCCAGCGGTGACCCCGCCGGGTCGTCGCGCCGGGCGGAGCCGGCCGGCCGCTGGGCCAGTCGGGCCGCGGCGGTCGACAGGTTCTCGACTTCGGCCAGCAATGCCGATTCTCCGTGCAGCTGTTTGGCGGCCGTGGCCGAGTTGAGCCAGTCGCCTGTCATTTCGCTGGCCACCTGCGACATCTGGCGGTGGGCTTCGACTAGCACGTCGCGGTAATCGATGCCCGGCGGAAGCTCCATGGCAAACACGCCGGCCAGTTGTTCGACCTTGGCTTCCAACGAGTCGACCAGCCCCTGAATCTGCAGGCCGGAAAGCGTGCCGCTCCGCGCGGGCTCCTGTTTGAGCCGCTCCAGGGCGGCGTGCCGGCGGTCGACGACCAGATCGGCCAGCGACTGGGCCAGCCGCAGGATGCGGGGCAGGGCCTGCTCGGCCGTGGGCAGGGCAGCCAGTCGCTGCGGATCGAGCGACAGGCTGATGGCCGAAACCAGCGTGCTGGGCAGGTGCCACAAGTCGAGCAGTTGTTCGGCCAGGGCCCGGTGGTCGAAGCCCAGGACGCCGGCCTCGAGTTCGGCCGGATCCTTGTCGGCGGCCAGCGCCTGATCGAGGAACCGGGCGTACGGCGTGCCCAGTTCGTCGAGCAGCACCAGCATGCCGACGTCGCGCAGCAGGGCTGCCAGAAACGCCTCGTCGCCGGGGAGCTTCCAGATTTGTTCGCTGATCTCGCGTGCCGCCACGGCCTGCGTGAGCGTGTGCCGCCAATAACGGTCGACGCTTCGGCAGGGGCGAATTTTGCCCAGCGTCTCCGACATGCTGAAACCCAGCACGAGCAATTTCAGCGGCTTGATGCCGAGCAGGGCCAGCGCCTGGTTCAGGTCGCGCACTTCGCACGTCAGCGCGAACAGCGAACTGTTGACCACTCTCAGCACTTTGGTCACCAGGGCCGGGTCGTTTTCGATGCAGGCTTTGAGCGCCCGCAAATCGACCTGTGGCTGGGCCGTCAGCTCCAGCAACTTGACCGCCACCGCGGGCAGCGAGTAAAGCTGGCCGATGCGGGCGACGAATCGATCCAGTGCGTCCGGTGAATCGGTCATGGGTCGATCGAAGGCTGAACGAGGCGCGTCGCCCGGCAATCCAGGCGAACTCCCCCGCAGTGCGGCGCGGCCGCGAACGCTGCGTCCGCGGGGGGCGCAAGAAAGGGCGCCGCAGCGGCAGGGCTACCGAAGTGTACCTTCGCCCGGGGCTCCGGGGCGGCTGACCCATTTTCCGGCGCCCGGCGGCGCCCGCCGCTCGCTGGCCGGTTGTAGCGAAGGAATCGAGCGGGCCGGTGCGGCCCGGTCGCCGGCCGGTGGGGCCAACAGGTCAAAGGGGGGGCGGGGAATATTCCGCACGATGCCGAAGGCCACGACCAAGAGTGCAATGCCCGTGGCCAGGCGGGCCATCGCGGCATGGCCAATGCCATAGCGCCGCTGCCAAACGACCATCAGCGCCAGGCCCGGAATGCCCAGGACGAGCAGGGCATTCATTTGCAGCGCTTCGCCCAGCCGGCCGTGGAGCAGGGCGTGCAGGGCGCGCGTCGATCCGCAGCCCGGGCAGTGCAGCCCGGTGAGCCAATGAAACGCGCACTTCGGATAGCGGTCCGAATGGCTCGGGTCGACGCGGTACAGCGCGACGAGCCCGGCCGCGGCGAAAACGGCCAGCAGCACCAGCGCGAGCGGCCGCAGTCGATTCCAGCTGGCGGTCATGCGAGCAGTCCGGCTCCGTGTCAGTTGTGCTGCACACCCGCCACGCCGGCCAGGATCACCATGATCATGTAGAGGAGGGTAAACGTCAGGCCGAGCCCGAACGAGATCCAGCACCACATCTTGGCGTTGGCCGAAGCCTGGGCGGCGCCGCTGTAGTCGCGGGCAGCCATTTTGCCATTGACCCCGGCGGCATAGACGATGGCCACGATCCCCAGTGGCAAACAGCAAAATAGCGTCACCAGGATCGATTGCACGAGGTAGTTCTTGACAGGGCCGAACGGGACGTCGCCGCTGGCGGTGCTCGCCTGATAGGGATTGGCGGCGCTGACAGCTTGCCCACAGGCCGAACAGCGGACGGCGCCGTCCGGATTGGACGCGCCGCAGTGCATACAAAACATCGGTACCTCGCTTCAGGGCGAAAAGGGGTGATCGGGACGATTCCAAACAAAGCTGATTTGTGGGCTAATGCCCCGTGGCCGCGGCAATCAAGATCAGCACAAGCATGCCGAGCCCAAGTGAGCCCATCACGATGCCGAAGACCGCGCGCCCCATGCCGTGCTTCTGGGGATTTCGGCGAATTTCGCGCACCGCCAGAATGCCGAACACCAAGGCCAGCGGAGCCGGACACACCAGCGGGCTCAACAGCCCCGCGTAACCCGCAGCGATTGCCCAGCCCGAGCGGCCCACCGGCAACAGCATCCGGAAACCGGCATCCTGCCCGATGTCGTTCGAGACAAACGGGGGCAGGATGAAGCCGCAATGCAAACAGCGATCGCTGCCGTCGGTCAGGGACTTTCCGCATTGCGGGCAAAACATTCGGGCGATTCCCGACGAGCCTTGAGTGGGCGGAGCAGAAGGGCACGAGCGGGCATCTTAAGAGCCAGGGCCCAATTGTCAATTGTTTTGTTGCTTGGACCGCAGCGGCTCTTGCGCCTTGCTCTGGGGCCAGTCGCAAGCGCATAATGAAAAACTACGAGAAGTCGCCGTGCCCGATTTTATTTTGCGCCCGCCGAGCCGCCCGCGGCACGGGGAGTTCATGCGTCGTCACTGCCAAACCGCCTTCACCCTGGTCGAGCTGCTGGTCGTGATCGCGATCATCGGCATCCTGGTCGCGCTCTTGCTGCCGGCGGTGCAGGCCGCGCGCGAGGCCTCGCGCCGGACTTCCTGCTCCAGCAATCTCAAGCAGCTGGCCCTGGGCACGATCAGCTACACCGACGTGTTCAAGTGTCTGCCGTCGGGCAGTTTCGGCGGCGAAGTTTCGGACAACAACTTCGCCATGCCATTTTGCGATCCGGTCTACGGCTGCGGCTTGCCCTGGGGTCACTTCAGCTGGGCCGCGGCGATCCTGCCGTTTGTCGAAGAACAGCGCCTGTACGACCAGCTGAACTTCAGCAAGCTCGCCTATTGCAACAACCTGTGGGAGGACCTCAATGGCAGCGGTTCGCCGAACAACCGCGGACCGGCCGGCGACCCGGCCAATCAGTATGCCTGCACCCATCAGCCGCCGCTGTTCGTGTGTCCCTCGGCCCACCGCGTGCAGCCCGAAACCGAGTTCAAGGACTACGGCATCAACGCCGGCACGGGCAATTGCTGCCCGGAGCGCACCTCGCAAGGCATGGACGGCATCGCCTGGGTCAACAGTCATCTCAAGCTGCGGCAAGTGACCGACGGGCTCTCGTTCACGCTGCTGTACGCCGAGTTTGCCCATTGGGCCAACCACAGCTGGATTCCGCCCGAGCTGGGCGCGAACCCGTTCCTGTTCGTCTATCACCCTTCGCAGGGTTACGTTTCCTCGACGAATCAAGGGACGCCCAACCCGCCAAACGACGAGGAATGGAACACACGGGGGGCCTTCAGCCAGCATCCCGGCGGCGTCCTGGCCGCGAACCTGGACGGCCACGTCTACTGGATCGCCGACGAAGTGGATTATTACTTCTACATGGCCATCTTCACGCGCGCAAATAATGAAGTGCTCAACGAATCGCAGTTCTAAGAGCCCATCCGAGAGCCGTCTCGCAGAGGGGGACAGTTCCGTTTTGATCCGCGAAATGCGCAAAGCGGGGACCGCCGCCGCCGGTTCTCGGACGGGCTCTAAGCCGGGCTCGCGGCCCGACGCGTGCCGGCTGGCCCGAGCCGGGCGCGGGCGCTGGTATTTGTCGGGCTGGTCGTTTGGGCCGGGTGTTCGGACTCGGGGCCCCGGGTGCTGCGCGTCTCGGGAACAATCACGCGGCACGGCGAGGCGATGCCCGACTTGATGGTGCACTTCGTGCCCAACGGAGGGCGCCCGAGCTGGGGCCAGACCGACGCGGCCGGCCATTACGAGCTGCACTACACCCTCAAGCAGCCGGGGGCCGTGGCCGGCAAGCACCGCGTGTTCGTCACGCCGCGTCAGCCGCCGGTCCTGACGGGGCCCGTCGCGCCGCTGTCGGCCGAGGAAGAGGCCGTCGCTCAGCGCTACGGCTCGCTCGAAAGTTCGCCGCTCACAGCCAGCGTGGATCGCGACGGGCAAACGGTCGACTTCGCGCTCGATTGAGCCGGCGGCCCGGCCGCAGCCCGACTCAGCGCGAGCCGAAATAGAACAGCACCAGCCCGAGCGTGGCGTTGAGCAGGTGGTGCGAAACCAGGTCGGGTCGCTCGAGCAAATAGGCCAGCGACGTAAACAGCAGCACGCCGAGCACGACCAGGGCCTTCAGGTCCTCCCAGCGGCGCGAGCCGGCGGTGGGGCGGCCGCGGCTGGCCCAGGTCCAAAGGCCGCGCGCCGTCACGCCCAGCAGATACGCGAACACCACGCCCAGGATCGACAGCGGCTGGACGTCGAGCAAGCGATGTTCGCGGTACAGATAGACCGCCAGCCCCAGGAAGGCGACCGCCAGCAGAATCCGAATGCTGTGCCGCGGCAGGTGCAGCGGGTTGGACTCGGTCTCCAGCTGCCCTTCGGCCTCCAGGCGGCGGAGCATTTCCGGCGACAGGTTGACGAACCGCCGCGACGTGAAATAGTGGGCCAGCACGATCATCAGCGTCTCGGTCCACAGCGGACCGACTTCCTGCCCCCGGCCCACCTGCACGATCACGACCAACACGACCAGCAGCGTGAGCAACGCCCGGACGCTGCCGCTCGGCAGTCCCAGCGGGGGCCGGTTTGCGGCGCCTGGCGTCGATGGGTCGGAGTGCATCACCGGACAATTCTCTGCAAAAGGTTGGCTGGGGCTCATGCTAACCGCCGCGCGGCGGCCGTTCAATCGACTGCCGGCGCTCGCTCGCGTGCGGCACTACTCGGGCGGCCGGGAAAGCCTTAGACTTGCTGCACCGGGGTCGTTTCCTTTTGTCCTGCGCTCTGGAGCGAGGCCATGTCCACCTGGCGTCATCGGCTGCTGGCGGCAATGCTGGGCCTGGTCGGGGGCGTGAGCGCGTGCCTGGCCGACGAGGCGGGCTCGCCCGTGGAGCGCGCCAGCCGGACTCCGCTGCTGCGGGCGATCGAACTGAATGTCGGCCAAAGCGCGACCGTCGAGCTGGCCGACGGCAGCCAGGCCACCGTCAAGCTGCTGGATCTGCAGGAGTCGCGCGATTCGATCCGCAACGCGGTTCGCCGCGCCGTCGTCACGGTGGAAGTCGACGGCCAACGGGCCGAGCTCGTCGCGGCGATGTACAACCTGCCGCAAACCGTGGGCAAGGTGCAGATCGATTGCCCGGTGACCAGAGGATACCAGTCGAACGCCCATCGCGACGGCATTTGGAACCTGGCCCGCGACGCCCGGCTGCGGCTCTGGCCGGCGGGCTCGCCGCTGCTCGCGCCCGGCACGTTCGTCTATCCGGCCCGCCAGCGCTGGTTCGCCAGCGACACGCACATGGCCAACGATCCGTGCTACGTCGACGGGGGCGAGCGCCCCGACGTGCGGCAGATTTACTATCACTACGGGCTCGACATCGGCGGCTCGGAGGGAATGGTCGAAGTGGTCGCGGCGACGGCCGGGCTGGTCGTGTCGGTGGGAGACGCGGTGCTGCCGGGGCACGAGAAGAATACGCCCGTCGAGCCGCGGTACGACGTGGTTTACCTGCTCGACGATCGGGGCTGGTACTACCGCTACAGCCACCTGCAATCGATCGACGAGAGCATCAAACCGGGACGCAGCGTAAGCCTGGGGCAGAAGATCGGCGTGCTTGGCAAGGAAGGGGGGAGCGGCGGCTGGTCCCACTTGCACTGCGATATTTTCTCACGCCAGCCGTCAGGCAAGTGGGGCGTTCAGGAAGGCTACGGCTTTCTCTGGGAAGCGTATCGGCGCGAGTTCGATCCGCCGCTGCTGGCCGTGGCCCGGCCGCATCACCTGGCAGCCGTGGGCGAAACGGTGCGGCTGGACGGCTCGCGCAGCTGGGCCCGGTCGGGCAGCGTGGCCGCGTACCGCTGGACGTTGCACGATGGCAGCCGGGCCGAGGGCGCGGTGGTCGAGCGCCGCTACGAGCGGCCCGGCACGTATAGCGAGATCCTGGAGATCTCCGACGCGGCCGGCCGCCAGGATTACGACTTCGCGGTGGTGCAAGTCGTCGATCCGCAGCGGCCCGACGACTTGCCCCCTTCGATCCACGCCAACTACGCCCCGACGTTTGGCATTCGCCCTGGCGACGAAGTGACGTTCAAAGTTCGCACGTTTCGCTCGGGCGGCGGCGAGACGTGGGATTTCGGCGATGGAAGCCCGACGGTCGCCACCCGGTCGGACGGCAACGCCGAGCAGCACGCCAAAGACGGCTACGCCACCGCGGTGCATCGCTTCGCCGCGCCGGGCCATTACCTCATCAGCGCTACGCACACGGGCAAATCGGGCCTCACGGCCACGGCGCATCTGCCCGTGCTGGTCGAAAAGTGACGAGCGATCGCCCTTTATTTTCCTGGGCTTGCCGCTGCCGGCGCGTGGCTCCATTCGAAGCCGACGAGTTGGCCGATGGCTAGCGCCACTTGTTCGCGCGGGATCGTGCCGGCAGGCCGGAAGCGGCCCTCTTCGGTCGGGATAAGTCCCGCGCCGATTGCGGCAGCAGCCACGGAACGCTCGTCGGGGGGAATTTCCGCTGCATCGGCCATCGGGGCCGCCTCGCCTGGCGGCAGGTCGACGGTCAGCAGTTTTGCCAGGCTCACCAGGGCGCGAGCGGCCTCCAGACGCGTGACTGTTTCTTTGGGCCGGAAGCGGCCCTGGGCGTCGAGCGTCATCAGCCCGGCGGCGACGACGTGGATCACGTCCTCGTAATCGATCGTGGATTCGGCGACGTCGCTAATTGCCGGCGGAGCCGCGCAGCCGGGCCAGGTGCACCGACTGGGCCAGGGCCGCCGCCAGCTCGCCGCGCTCCATCGGGGCGCGCGGCCGCAGCCGCCGCTGGCCATCGGCCAGCAGAATGCCGCGATACCAGAGCCCCTCGACCAGCGGCCGAGCGGACGCGGAATCCAGATCGATCGGCAGCCCGGCCTGGGGCGCGTTCAGGTCGGCCAGCACCGGCTCGATGTCGAACTGCAAATCGACCATCGCGTACGAGTAGTAATGGTCGGCGTAACCGGCGTGCACGTGCGTGCGGTCGGTCTCGGTAAAGGTGAATCGATAGCCGTGGGCGAAATGCCTGTTGTATTGCAGCGTGATGCCTTGCTGGCGGCGGCTGGCATTTTCGGCAAGGCCCAGACAGATGGCGTAGGGCACGGCGGCCGGCCCGTCGATGTCGGTGATCAGGTGATTGCCGTTGTAGTCCTCGGTGCCTGCGACCACGATTTTCTTTTCCGGTCGCACGATGGCGGTTCCCGTGGCCGGATCGAAGCGATCGCCCGTTTGCAGCCAGGACAGCCGCAGGCCGCGCAGCTGGCAACCCAGCGGCCCGTCGACGATCGTCGCGTCGCCCGCGTCGAGGATTGTCACGCTGCCGGCGCCCACGACTTCGACGGCCCCGTCGGGCGAAACCGCCAGGGACGTGTTTTCATCGATCCCGAAGCCGAATTGCACCCGCTCGTGCACGAGCGCCCGCGACAACCGCCCCAGCCGGCCGCGAAATTGGCTGAAATGCTGATCGACGATTCCGGCCTGAAAAAATCCCAGCCCGCTGGCCACCATCAAGCCGCGGCGGCCGGCGTGCTTCGAGACGCCAAAATCGAGGGCGTCCATGCCTGGGTCGAGCCATTCGTCGGGCAAGCCCGAGACGCGCAGCATCCGCGCGCTTTGCACGGCGGCCCCGGCGCTCGATCCGCCGATGATCCCGCCCCGGCGCCACATGGCCTCGAGCGCGGTCAGGGCCCCGGTTGGCGTGCCATCGGGCTTGACCAGGCTGCGAATGATGCGGAGCTGGTCGCCGCCGGTGAAAAACGCGCCGGTGGCCTGGCGAATCTGCTCGATGAGCTGCGGGCTTTCCGCCTGCATGGCGGCATTTTCCGGCATCAGGTTCAGGATCGTGACTTTCCCGGCCGGGACCCCGTAGCTGGCCAGCAGCGCCGAGAACTCGCGCGCCGGCCGATCGTTCTTCGACGCCGAGGGAAACACGACCAGGCGACAGGCCTCGCGGCCGCCGGCGCCGGCGATAAACTTCTCGACGACGGCCCGATTGTCGGGCCGCAGGCCGCCGCCGATGATCAATAGCGAGCCCCGCGGCGCGGGCTCGGCAGCGGCCAGCCGCGCGAGCAGGGCCAGCAGCGTGCCGAACAGTCCCCAGGCCAGTCTGCGCTTCATGGCTTTCCCCCTGACCGCCGCGATCCGCGGTTATTGCGCGAGGCGGGGCGCGCCGCGCCTGATAAACGTGCCGCAATTCTACCCGAGCGCCGCCGGGGCGATACCCGCGCCGCCGCGGGGCCCGGGGTGAGGGAGCGGGCAGGAGAGCGCGAGGGTTTCCGCCGCAGCTCGGCCCGTGAAAATGCCTGCGGAACGAGGTTCCGCTATGGGGAACTCGGGTCCGCAGCAAGAAGCCCGCCGATCGACGCCCGGCGCGGCGTTGGCCTTGATGCCGGGGACGATTTTGGTAACTTGGGGCGGTGGTCCTTTTGGCGGCGCAAGCCCCTTCGGGGCCGTCTCTTGGCGGCGTAGCTCAGTTGGTTAGAGCAGCGGAATCATAATCCGCGTGTCCGGGGTTCGAATCCCTGCGCCGCTACTCGACAAGAGCCCCGCAATTCCCGCAGTAAGCAGGAGTTCCGGGGTTTTTCATGCGCCTGCCCGTCACCTAGCCTTGCGCTAGTTTGGGCACGGTTCGCGGACAGAATCGCATGTAGCCTTCGGGGAGCCGTTACTGGCCCAACTGGCATTGGCCAACCGCTCCCCCGGCTCGCACTCTCGCAGGACCGAGCCTGCCTTTTTTCCGCGGGGCTGGCACCAGGCGACGCGAACCGAGGAACGCCTCGGGCCGCCTTGGGCGAGTCACGGGGCCGCCCGACGACTGGCGCTCTTCCACGCGGGCCTTCACGACAATGAACCGGCGCTGAACCGGAAACGCGGCGCCGATGCAATGAGCGATTCGATGCAGGCGAGCCTCCGGCCGACAAAGCCGGAGGGCAAAATCAGACGGAACAGTCCGATAAGCGTTTCGCATCTGCTTGCCGGCCGCCGCGGTGGTGCCCGATAATGGGCCCTATGACCAGTGCAGACCAAGGCGAACAGCGTGCAGTCGCAGCTAATCCGGCGGGTCAGCGAACGGTGATTGCCCGCTGGCTCGCGCGGCTGCCCCACCTTCTGGGTCTGCTGAATCTGTTGCCCTGGCTCTTTGTCGTCGTCACGCTGGGGCTGATCGTGGCGGTAAACCTGCATGGTTGGCCCCATCAAGCTCACCCATACGCGGCTCCTGGTTATCACTCAGGTCTGCCGTGGACATGCGCGACAAGGTACGCTCAGGCCCGAAACGCCTGGTGGGACACTCAGCCTGGCAAACTGAAAACATTCGTCGCAGGCGCTGCCGCGGCCGATGCGCTCGTGTGGCTGGCCGTGCTGGCCGCGGTAGTTTGGGTTGCCCTGCGCTGGCGACGCTGGTTGGGGCGGCCGCCGCGCAGCACTCGCTGGCTTGCCGGCCTGACCTGCACAGCCTTACTTCTGCTTCTGGCTACGGGTTTCGAAGTCGAAGGACTGGACCGGACCCACTCGTACCGGCTGGGTGGATCATTTGACTCAAATCTAGAGCACGGATTTCCTCTCACCTATTGGACGCGCTCCATCCCTCCGAACAGAGGCCTCTGGATGCACTGGGCATTGAGTTTCGGATGGAACGATTTGCTTTGCCCAGCATTCTTTTGGATCGATCTTTGGCTTACCCTGCTCGCCGTGGCAGCGGTGGCCACCGCGTTCGAGTGGCGGCGCCGCAGAGGGCGTGGCCGACAGCTATCGCTCAGCGAATTCCTGGCGCTGGTGGCCGTGGCCGGGCTGGCAGCCGGATGGGCGGCCAGGATACGGGAGGGCAGTGCGATCGTTGCGGCGCTGGGTGTGCTGCACGAGTCGCCGAGCCCGATGCTCGAAACGCCGGGACCCAAATGGCTTGAGCAGCTGTGGAGCGAGGACCGGTTGTTGCGGCGCGGTTGGTTCCAAATGCGAGCCGATGGCGAGTCAAAAGGCTTTGACTTTCCAAAAGACCCGGAGGAGCGGCAGGCATTGCAGTTCTTGCTCGACCGGTACGGCGACCAGCTCGTGCTGCGAGTCCACGCCGACGCCTCGCTTGAGCAGGTAGCCCGGCTCAAATACGTTCGCCACGTTTGGATCAGCGAGCTGCAAGGTCCTACTGAGAAACTTGTACAGGTCATCGAATCATTTCCTGAGCTACGCTCGATCCACCTCATCGGCGACAATATCGACGACAGTGTGTTCGTCGCGCTGGCCCGCAATAGCAAGCTCGAATCCATTTGGGCGGGTGAAACGGAGGTCACCGAACGGGGGCTGGCGACGCTCGGCCGCCTGCCGCGACTGGAGGAGATATCCGTTTACGGCTGCGACATCCGCTCGTTGGCCGGATTCGAATCTGGCACGTTTCCCACTCTGAAGCTGCTCGATCTGAGCGATACCCCTCTCAGAGAAATCGAGGTCGAGACGTTCCGCCGCGCTCATCCCGGATGCGAAGTGCGTCATCCTTCCGAGCGCGAGCCTGGCGATTGAATGGCAACGGCGACGGCCGGATTGCCGTACGATCGAGACGCTCAGTTGGAGATAGTCGGCCCGATCGGCGATGCCGACCTGATGTTCCTTGAAGGCAATCGGCACGTAATTGACCTTCGACTTTCCGCGAGCCTGATCACCGACGAAGGGCTGAAAGTTATCACGCGATTGCCGCGCCTGCTTAAGCTGACGAGCGATAACCCTCGCGTCGGCGACACCGGGCTGCAGTACGTGGCGGGCTGCCAAGAGCTTGCCTTGCTCGCGGTCGATTCGCCCTGCGTTACCAATGCTGGCTTAGTCTATTTTCATCGCATGTCGCAGCTCTGGAAATTGGTCCTGAAAGAAACACACGTGACGGACAACGGCATCAGCGAATTGCAAAAGGCCCTCCGGACTTGTCGAATTGTGTATTGAAAAATCCGCATGGCTGCCCCCCCAACCCCGCCGCCGCTTCCTGCGCTTCACCTTGCGCACTATTCAGATGCAAATGACATCGAGCCACTGCTGTTAGTCAGGCCGTTCCGGTGGGAGTCGCCGCAGCACTCCATTACAACGGAGCTTGTCGGTGCCGCGCGAAGGCGAATCAGGCTTAGCGGATACAACTTCAATTGGCGGTCGCGGGACCGCCGAATATCCCCTCGTCGTTTACGAGCACATCGAGTTGCTCCTCAAATGCCGGGGGACTTTCCGCGGTCCGCAGCACTTCGGCGGGCAGGTCAAGCCCGCGCTGGGCGAGCTCGCTTCGCATCGCCACCAGGTCCCAGACCTGGGCCGGCGAGTGTTCGTCTGTGGACGAGGCGATCAACTGGCGCTGGTCGGGACTGAAGGCCAGGGTCGATGCCGACTTGAAGTCGCCGCTGGAGAAGCTCGCCCAGAGGTTGCCCGTGTCAGGATCGAACAGCCCGACCACTCCGTTGATCTGTCCCACGGCCAGCACGCGACTATCGGGCGAGAACGCCATGCCCAAACCAGCGGGCGTCGAACCCTGCGCGCGACACTCACTAATTCGATGCCAATCGTCCGTGCGCCATAGCGTGACGCCATCGGGTGTGGCGGCCAGCAGTCGGCCGTCGGGGCTGAACTGCACGACGCCGTGGCGTCCGATGGCCAACTCGGCCAACAGCGAACCAGAGCGGACATCCCAAACCGCCGCTCCTCCCGCCTCCCAATTGGCAATCGCGACATGTCGATTGTCGTTGCAGATGGCGCTAACGCGTGGGTCGTCTCGTGTTTGCAAGCGGCTGACCGCGGCATTCTCATTCATGCGGAGGACGGCCCAGCCGCGCTCGTCCTGATAAACCAGCGACTCTCCCGAGGCATTCACCGCCAGGCTCAACGCCACAATCGGTCCGGTAAGTCGCTCGGGCGGGCCGAAAGTGACTACGCTGCGCGGCTCACCCGATCGCGCCGCACCGCCGCTGGACGCATCGGAGTCGGCAGGTGTCCTGGCGTGGCAAGGCAATCGGTACACGCCCGTGTTGGATCCGACGAACAGGTGGCCTGCACGATCGAATACCGCCATGCAGGGCCCGAACTTTCGGGCCAGAAGTCGCCGCGTCGTGTGCAAGTCCCATAACTCCAACCCCGAATGGGTGGAAAATGCCACGATCCGCCCCTCGGGACTGATCGACGCTTTGTGCCAGTAGCCCTGTGGCACGTCGATGGTCTGCGCGAGCGTGCGGCATGCGCCGGCGGTCAGTTCCATCGCGACATTTCGTCCTTGAAGATTGATCAAGAACAGAATTCGCCGCCCCGGGGCAGAGTCACAGGCGCCGCTAACGGCCTCGGGCACATCCAGGAGGCGTTGCCCGGTTGCCGCATCCCAAATCTGCAATCGTCGGTCCCATAGGCTATGCGAGGCCAGGATCGAGCCGTCTTCGGTAAAGCAGAGTCGTGCCGGGACTCCACGGTGCGTAAGATTGAGGGTCATCGTGCCGCTGCGCACATCGCACAGCGAGATACCTGAGACGTTGCCCCAGATCGCCAACGACTCGCCGCTTGGATGCCATGCCAGTCGCAACTCCGGCGACATTCCCGCTGGCAGCTCCGCTTCGATTTCGCCACTGCTTGTGGCAATCACTTGAACGTTGTCGCCGCCACACACGGCCACCCGCGAGGTCGGCGCGTGAAAGACGAAGGGGCAACGGGCCGAGCCTCTGCCCAGGGAGCGAACGACCACGCCATCTTCGACGCGAACCCAGCGCATGCCCTGCTGCGGATTGCTGCACGCAACATGCCGGCCGTCTGGTGCAAAGGCAAAATGATCGGCCGGCCCGGCCTGCCAAATGATGTTTGGCTCCGATTCGCCGACGCGCCAGACCGTGGTGCTGCGATCATTGATTGCCGCCAGCCACTTGCCGTCGCGAGATAAAATGGGAGTGGCGCGACCGGTGGACCGTTCAAGCTTCCACAGACTTCGGCCGTCTGAGATGCGGTAGCCAAAAAGCGTGCCGTCCGCAGCCGCCCTGACGTAAAGGTCGGCAGCCGCCGACATCGACAGATCGACCTCCGCGGTCGAGGCCGGCAATTCGTCCAGCGCACGAATCGTCCGCAGGTCGGGCAGCATGGCCGAAGAGAGCACGACGTTGCGAAGCTGCCGGTCGCGATCGGCGCTCTGGCCGAGCGTTTCGCGCAAGGCGAGGGCTTTGTCGATGGTTTCCAGGGCTACGAACCGTTGCCCGACCTTCCGGCTGCCGTTCAGCGCGACCGCTTCGCTGAGGTAGGCGTCCCACATCCGCTGCTGGGCCGTTCGATTGGCGGAGATTTCCGCTTGTCGTGCGGCCTCGGAGAGGGTGAGTTCGTGGCGCAATTTCGCGGAAAACCAAAGCGAGACGAGCGAAATTCCGACCAGCAGGATGGCCACGGAACCCAGCGCCGCGGCCAACAGCGGATTGCGCTGGCACCACCGCCAGAGCCGCTCGGCGTCCCCGACGCGCCGGGCTTGAATCGGTCGTCCATTCAAATACCGCTCCAGGTCTTCGCGCAATTCGGCGGCCGATTGGTAGCGGCGGTGAACCTCAGCCTGCAAGCACTTGTCGCAGATCGTCGCCAAATCGCGCGAGACACGCGTGGAGTATCGATGAATCGACACAGGCTCGCTGGAGATCAGAAGCCGCAAGGTTTCGAGCGGCGAGCTGCCACGAAATGGCGGCTGACCGGTCAATAGCTCGTAGAGAATCGCGCCCAAGGAGTAAATGTCGGCGGCCGGTCCGAGATCGCGTGCGTGCCCCTGGGCCTGTTCGGGCGCCATATAACTGGGCGTGCCCAAAAAGGCGAACGAACGAGTCTGGGCCGACGCTTCGTCCAGGCACAATTTCGCCAGCCCGAAGTCCGTAATCTTGACGTCGAGCTGCCTGCCATCGGCGCCGGCAATCAGCACGTTGGCCGGTTTGAGATCGCGGTGAATCACATGCCGCTCGTGGGCATATTGGACCGCTGCTGCCAGCTTCGCCAATAGCGCGGCGGCCTCGCGCGGCGGCCAGGGGCTGCCGTCAAGCCGGCTGGCCAGCGACCCTCCTTCGACGAACTCCATCGCAATGAAGGGCAGGCCCGCGTGTTCGCCGTAGTCGTAGACTTGCACGATGTGCGGATGATCGAGCGTGGCCAGGACACGGGCCTCGGCACGAATGCGAGCGAGGAACTCGGGATTGCCGGCGTCGATCGCCCGCAACATCTTCAGGGCCACGAAGCGGTTAAGCGCGGCGTGCCGCGCCTTATAGACCACGCCCATGCCGCCGCTACCGATTTGCTCGACGATCTCATAGCTGGCTTCCAGCGTCGATGAACCGGCGGTGGAGGGGAACCAATCACCGGCGGCCGGTACGGTGCGGCCGCCGTCGGTTTGCGTTTCGTCATTCTCCAGGGTCTCGAACGCTTGATGCAGCCGAATTTGTTCGGAGAGCACTTGCCCAAACAGCGGAAAACGAGCTTCGTACTCCGCCGACTCAGGCCGCTCACCCGCCTGCTCCCGAGCCAGGTATTCGCTGTAGATCACATCGATTGCAAGCTCTGGGTCGGCCGCCACGGCGGGGAAGCGGCGCAGATATTCCTCGGCCCGCCGGCGGTCGTTGCGCTGCCAACGGGCGGACAAATCGACGCCAATCAGCTCGCCCAAGTCGCGCGGGGCAAGGTCGGGCAAGTCGGCGACAAACGACTCGATCTCTAATTCGTGCCCAGCTTGCCAGGCGCGCCACAGCGCCGTGACCGGCGACTCGTGAAAGCTGGGCGCATCGCTCGTGCCGCGCTGTCGGGAATCGGAATGAATGGGACCCCGAGGATTCATGCGCGAATGGGCTGACAGGAGAGACTTGGCGACGCCTGCATACTTCCCTAGCGCATAGCGCCAACCAGCGGCAGACCGCACGGACCGCGGTCAAAAAAGATCAATCGACATTCCAACGGTGGGCAGGGCGGCCGGCTTTTCGCGAGGGATCGACTAACGACGCACTTAGGTATTTCCGCCGCACCGTTCAATCTGCCGGACGCAGTTGTCCCTCGACGCGATCCAGCCCGCGCGAGAACTGCATCCGGCGGCTCTGGCAGCTGCCGCCGAGCTGGCTGGCCACCTCATCCCAGCTAAGGCCCTGCGAGCGCAACTCGAAGATCTGACACTCCTCATCGCTCAGCGACGCCTTGACCAATTCGAGTTCCTCTTGGCGCGACAAGAACTCGCTGGGCGTGGGCTGAGCGTCGACCACTTGCTCAAGCGCTCGCGGATCCGCCGAGATTCGGCCGACGTCGCGGACCAGCCGCCGCTCCGAGCGTGCCCGAGAAATGAGCCGGTTGCGAGCCATGGTTAGCAGCAGCCGGGCCAGCTGATCGGGGCAGTCTAGCGTGTACTCGCCAGTGGCCGCCCGGGAAAAAAAGTAGGCCAAGACCGACTGGCTGACATCGATCGAGTCGAATGCCCGATTGAGCCGTTCGTCGCCGAGCCGCATCCGTACCTCGCGGCGGATCAACGGTTCGAAGCGCCGCACCAGCTCCCTGGCGGCCTCTTCATCGCCGGCACGGATTCGACGCAGGAAGTCCACGAAATCTGTGTTTTCGCGCATGGCTCGCCATCCGGTGGACGGAACGGATGCAGGACTTGGCGGTTTTTTCTGGTTGCGCCGTGCGTTCGGGGGGCGACATGGCGCTAAACGGGGGAGAAGGATCCCGTGCTGGGGCCTGATTTTAACCCGCCGCAAAACCAAAGTCACGCTAATCACGTGGCCTTTGCCCGGGAAACAGGCCGGTTCAAAGTCCTTCGGATCTGGGATTTCCAATCCATGCCAGTCCTCAATCGAGGGAATCGGGCCCGCGAAACGTTTCCCCCGCTGAGAAAAAGCCTTCGAAGGTTGCTGGATGAAACGCCGTGGCAGGTCTGTCCGGGACGAAAAACGGCTGCATCGCCAGGCGTTCCCCGGCACTTGGATGTCAACTGGCGATCTTCGACCCACAAAGCCTGGGAACAACGGGTGCTGCCGGCGGGGTTTTCCGCTCCGGCAGTCGGTTTTAGTTGTTGACCGCTTAGCAGCCTCTGACCCCGTCAGCGATCGCTGGTGGTGTCGGCCCACTTGGACCTATTTCGAGGACGCAACATGAGCCGCAAAAGTCGGATGCTACGGAAATCGGAAGCCGGCAACAACGAACGGCCGCGACGATCCGCTCCGGCCAGCGTTGGGACTTATCCTCGCCGCTTTGAGCGATTGGAGCATCGGCGGCTTTTGGACGGCAAAGTGGATTTTGCGCTCTTGGCCGGCGACTTGCAGACTGCCTTGTCGACGGTGCAAACAAGCGTCGCGACGGCTGTGAATCTGGCGCCGTCGATCCCAGTCCTGGGCGCGAGCTTGGGAAACAATCCTGGCCTGACCCAGGCGATCAATAGCAAAGCCAATAGCCTGCAGAGTGAGTTCCAGGCGGTTGCCAATTATGTTTCCGCCAATCAGACCGCATCGGATTCGACCATTGCCGGCTACGTGCAAAGCCAGCTCGCTTCGGTTGCCACGAACGTCGTCGTCACGCCCGATATCGATGCCGACGGGACCTGGCGCTTTGGAATGCTGCTGCATCAAGATTTGGCCGCCACAACCGTCCATCCTCAGTTCGATGCCGGACTAGGCAGTTATCTCAGCGTGAGCGGCGGCGGCGACATCGACTTGGACGTCGGAATGGATTACCTGCTGCAGTTTACGTTCGATCCGACGACCAGCGCCATTGCGCTCGGCTCGACCGATTTATCGACCATCAGTTCCTCGTTGCCAAATACTTCGTTGGCGATCGAAGTGTCGGCCACGCCGAGCGCCGACTTTTCGCTCCAGGCAACATTAGGCGGGCTGCTGCATCTTTCGGCCACCAACGATGGCACGCAGTTTTCCGGCACCTACGCCGTGGGCATTACTTCGCCCAGTCAGGTGAGCGTTTCGCTGGCGGCCTCGGCCCACATCGGCTTGCACGCGAACCTCGACTTTGGCTCGGGCGATTTGCCGTTCGACCCGAAGCTGACCAGCGTTTTCCACTTCGACTGGTCGCTGAGCGGCACGACGTTGGCTTCCGGAGTCAATGGAGCCACCTTTGGCAGCCTGACCAACCTGGGCTTCGACGACGTCACGCTGGACGCGGGATCGTTTTTCGGCGCTTACGTGGACAGCATGGTCAAGAACATTCAGGCTTTTACCAAACCGCTGGAGCCGATTGTCGACGTCTTGACCACGGAAATCCCGGGGCTGAGCGACATCGGCATTCACGAAAGTCTGCTCACGCTTTTGGATCCTTCGGGATCCTCCGACGCCCTGACCGCACTGGATACCATCAAGCAGCTGAACTCGCTGGACCCCAATTCGCTCAACGGATCGGGAAACATCGATTTCGGCAGCTTCACGATCGGTGACGACATCCGGTCCGCCGGCGCGACTGTCGCCAGCTCCAACGTGGCGTCAGACGTGATGCAGCAAGCAAACGCCGCTGCCGGCGGCACCCTGGATGCGCTCGGGCAAAATAACAGCATTGCTGGAATTCAGTTTCCGATCCTGACGGACCCCGTGAAGAACGTGTTCGGGTTGCTCACAGGACAAAACGCGACGCTGTTCTCCTTCAAGATGCCGGAGTTCTCGTTTCCCTTTAGCGAGGAAATTCCGGTCATCGCCATCGAGCCGTTCGCCGGGCTGTTTCTGGATGTCAAGCTGCTGTTCACCATCAATTTCAGCATGGGATACGACACGCAGGGCATCAAGGAGTTCGTCAGCGACGTCAACTCGGGAACCACCGATGCTTCCCAATTGTCCTCCGATCTGCTGGATGGCTTTTATATCGACAACGGCACTCACACAGAGGACTTCGCCGACTACCCCGATCTCGTCGTTCATAACAGCGGAGTGGAGATCTCGGGCGGCGTAGCGCTGGCCGCGAAAGCCGTGATCATAAAAGTTGAGGGAGGAATCTTTGCCGACGTCGATTTGCATCTGGATCCTACACTCGATGATCCGGGCACCAACAACGTGCGAATCTCCAAGGTGGCCGAGGAGATCTCGAACGGCGAAATTCCCTTCGCCGCAACCGGAAGTATTTTCTTCGCGGCCGATCTGGAGATCGTCATTCCGGCCCCGTTCGAAGACATTGTGCTGGCCCATGTCGATCTGGCCCACATTACCCTGCTCACGTTCGACGTCAGCCATCAAGAGCCCACAGAGAGTGATGGCCAAACGATCCATATCCAAGAAACGACGAGCGATCAGACCGTTCACGTACAGATGGAACAACTTGCCCCGGACACGTTCGGAGTGGCGCCGCCCGGCCTGGGCGATCTGCTCACCGGGAAAGGGAATTTCCAGGCTTACTATTTCGACAATCCCGATCTGTCCGACCCGAAGGCCTACATCGAAGCCATCGTCGTTTCCTACTCGGACCACACGGAAACCTATCCCGTCGCCTACTACCACCATGTCGACGGCGCGCTGGTCGGCATGAATCTAGAGCAGCGCTACGTCGACGCGTCGTTTCCAGGCATACCGTCGGTGCAGGTGGGCGTCTTCAAGACCATCAGCGGCGACGCCACCGACGATCTATTCACGCCAATCCACTACAACTTGATCGCCACGCAGCCGCCCCCCTCGAACCCCATCAATGACCTTCTCGGGATCGGCAAGCAAACGATCAGCGTCGGCGATATTTATGGCGACGCCACTGGCGCGCCGGTAAACGCGGTGCTCATCGGCGGCGGCGACGACGATACGCTCGAATACGACGGGCATGGCAAAGCCGTGCTGATCGGCGGCGCCGGCAATAATAGCCTCCGGGCGTTCAACAACTCCGCCCAGGGCGTCTACGTATTCGGCAATACGATCGATCCGTCGGTGTTCAACGTGAATACGATCAACTTCGCCATGCCGAGTGACATTAAAGATCAGATTCAATCCTCCGTTCAATCCCCGAGTTCCGAACAGACCAGCGACATCTTGGCCGGTGCCGGAAGCACCGTGTTTTTGGACGGAGGTCCGGGGGACAACTTCTTTGACGGCCCTGGGACTGCAACCTTTATCGGCGGCGCCGGCAAAAACGAATTTCATGTGGAGGCCAAGCTCACCGATCCATCGGTCCCCTTTGTACCCGGAACCTTAGACGACAATCCGCTGGCAAATAATACCGTCATCCTCGATCGCAACGGCGTGGCAAACGCCACGCAGGACAACGTGATTCTACGGGCCGATTCCGGATACTTGCACATTACCGGCAATGTCACGGACCTAACGTTGCGCAATCACGAGGCGCTGGCCATCAACATGGCCGGCGGCACGCTGGACGTGGGCGATCTGAGTCCGCTGGGGCCGGTGAATTTTCTGGTCAATCGCGGCAGCACTTCGGCACCGCCGACCACGGCGATCTTCGACACCCCGACGGCCGGACTCGCCAATCCGCTCTACATCGAACCGAATGGTCCGGTCGACCCGGTGGAGAACCCGAACTTGCTAGATTTGGATCTGTTGCAAGGGCCGGGCGGCACCGGTGCTGGCGCCAACGTGGAAATGATTGGCTTTACTCGCAACGACGAGCTGGATCTCAAGCTGCGCGGCGGACAAGTCAACATCGGCGATCTCAATGGCACTGGCATGGGGTTGATCAAGATCGACGGTTCCGTGCGTGCCGCCGACTCGACGGCCGTCAACGACATTTCGGTCACCACGCATCCAGAAAACGTGTCGCTGGCTCCCAACGCGCAGAACAACATTTTCATCAAGCTCGAGGATTCGAACTCTCCGTATGACGTGGAGATCGACGACGATCGCCCCCAGGACATCACCACGCTCATCATCCCCACGCAGGACTTGGGCAACCTGGCCACGGTCGATGCCTCGCAAATGCAAGGCACCCTGCACCTGTACGTGGGCGGAGCCACGCTCACGCTGCTGCAAGTGGCCAAGAACATGACGGTCATCGTGGCCGGAACCGATGCGGCCGCTCCGGCTCAAATTACCGTGGGCGACACGAACCTGGAACATATCCAGAGCAACGTCAGCGTCACCGGGGCGGAGCTCACGATCGACAATTCGGCCAATCCGGCCCCGCATATCTTCACGATGACGACTAATTCGTTCACGGGTTGGTCGATTCCGAGCTCGGCCTTCGAGCCGACGATTTTCCTGGGCAACGATCTGGCGCCGCTGGTGGGCACGCTGACGTTGCAAACGGCCGCCGGCGATGAGTTCGACATCGAGGGCACCCCGCCCCAGGTCGAGACGCTCGTGTTCAACAACGACAGCCTGCTGCGGAACGCGATCTTCGTGGTCGCCGCCGCCAGCAACATGGTCGCCAACGGCGACTTCAATCTGTTTCTCGGGGAACGGCTGGAGCCTGATGGCACCGAGGAGCGCACCAAGCATTTGCCGCCAATCTCGAACGTCCGGATCGTCATGAACTTCATGACGGCCATCAGCGACTATGCCAGCGCGATCTTCGACGGGGACTTGGATTCTCCGGACACGACGTACGACATTGGCGGCGTCGGCTATTTGGAGATCGACAACACGACCATCGGCCTGGACGTGACGATCAACGGCTACCGGCCCCAGGACCAGGTGTATGTCTATCTGCCGGGCGGCACGGTGAACGCCAATCTCACGGCGACGACTCCGGGCACGTTCTTTATCGACGGGCAGGCCCGGCTGGCAGGCACCAATCCAACGGCGCCGAACGACATTACGGCCGAAGTCCGCGCCGGCGTCATCTCGCTCACGCCCACCGGCACGTACAACTCGGTGCTGCAGGATTTCAACACGTTTTACGTGTTGGGCTCCATGCCCCAGGACTCGCTGGACGTAACGGCGCCGACCACGTTCGTCGTCGCGCCGCGCAGCGGAGCGGACAACCCCCTCAACATCGCGATGGCCGATCACTACAACAGCTTCGATCCCTTTACCGCCGTCGACCCGCCGTCGGATCTCTACGTGATCTTGAGTACGCAATATCCTCAGACCGTCGGACCGGGGCCCGCGGGCAACCTGCTGGACGAGAGCCTGCTGAAGGGCGTGATGCAGTACTACGATACGACGATCACGTACGCCAGTCCGAATACGACTGCGACCGTCAACATTCGCGTGTTCCCGCTCAACCCGACTCCGGCCGCGCTCGACAACAACGTGACGCTCGACGCCTCGCAGCTCCGCGGCGGTTTTCACTTCGGCGTCGACGAGCCCGACTACGCGCATGCCGAGGAGCTGGTCGCCGGCAACGACGGCGGCAATCACGAAGTTGACGCCGAGATGATCACGTCGTTCGGGCAATCGCACGTCAACCTGACCAAAGTGAACCCCCAACTGTCCGTCGTCATCTCCGGTACGACTCCGATCACGCAGGCCAATCTCGATCAGTTGTCCTACCAATTGGGCTATCACCCCAATACGCCACCGATCAACCACGTGGCCGCCACGGACATGACATTGGGAGCCGGCGACCTGGCCAATATTCAAGGAAACGTCGACGCTCAGAACCTTTGGCTGCGGGAAGTCGACGACCGCGACGGAACGCTGGTCGGCAACCTGATCCTGACCGGCTCGACGCTCTCAGGCTGGGGCACCGTGAGTGGCGCGCATCCCACGCTGACGGTCGCTGCCTTGCAGGGCGACCTGACGCTGACCGGCAGCTCGACCGACAACTTTGGCGTCGAAGATACGCCAAATAGCGCTCTTACAACCACGATCCGCAATTTTGCGACCACGGGCACGGCTCCCAGCGTCTACGTGATGGGCAAAACGGTAACGCCACTGTACATCGACGGTCATTTGTCGGCGTACGTCGGCCGACGACTGAATGCCGATGGCTCGGTCACCGCTGTCGGCCTGGTCGACAACGTCTTTAACTCCGCGGACAGTTACCAGCAGACCGGCGGCAATCTGACGATTTACAGTAGCACGTCGGTCAGCTCGCCGAGCGGTCTGTTCGATTCGCAGCTTTACGATGGCGTGCACTTATTCAGCAATGTCAACATCGTGCCCGGTGTTCCGCTCGCCAGCTATTTAGTGACCAGCAGCCAGCCTCGTCTTGAATTGCCGCTGTTCTACAACTACGTCGGCGATGGCCAAGGTACGTTGGTTTTCGATGCCTCAAGCGACATCTACATTCCTACCCAGGGAGGTTATAGCGGCATTTATGAGGGCATCACCGCCAACCCCGATTACCCGGGCGAAGCCGATCTGCGATATCGGACGGTGGGAGACGTTATTTGGGGCTCCAATATTGAAACGTACGATTACGCCCCGGCCTACAACCGACCGTCGACTGTGACATTCTCTCAGGGCGGGCCGACGGAGATCATCAACAATCCGGTCAACGGACCGCTCCATTACTTCGTCAATCCCAACTCGGTCAACAGCTCGCAGCAGGTGTACGTCGGGGCGACGACGGGGCCGCTGGAGGTCGTCGGCGACGACACGGTGACCAGAGTCGATCTGGATCCGGCGTACTCCCAATCGATCGCCACGACCTACAACATCTACAGCCCGGGGCTGCTGCCCGGCTGGGGCGCCGCCAGCGGAGGCAGCAGCAACCTGCTCGCCACGATTCTCGGCGACGTCACCGTGCGGCACGCCGGCCTGACCATCCATGCCGACACCGCGGGCTCGTCCGCAGTGATCTCACCCCCGCAAATCGTGTTGACCGACGCTCAGCTCACCGGCATTGCCGGCGCAACGATCCATTTCAGCAACCTCACGCAGAGCTATTCGCTGGCCACGCAAAATGCCGGCACCTTTGCCAATCAGTTTCCGGGCCTGGTGCTGCGCATGCCGAGCTACGGCGGCGTGTCGGTTCAGGTTCAGAACACGCCGAGCGGCACCACGACGGAACTGTATACGGAAACCAACGCGATCTCCGACCTGACCGTTTTGGGGACGACCGGCCCGTTGGGGCTGGACAACTTCACCTTCGCATCGGGGGCGGAATACTCGGCTTTTGTAGCCGGCAGCCTGACGATCGGCGAAGGCGATCTGAGCGCCCTCAACGGCTCGATCACGGTGGGGTCGGCAGCCGTGCTCGGCAAGGTGACGATCGACGATCGGTCCGATGCCACCAGCCGGCAGGTGACGTTCGCACTGGTGCCCGGCACTTCGTACTTCGGCCTGGCCGGACTCTCGCCCGCCATGATCGAGCTCTATCAATTCGCCAGCTTCCCGGAATTCGATCTCTATGGCGCCGCGGCGAGCACGTATTCGTTCCAAGGTGGGCTGCAAAACACCCGGTTCTTTGCCGGCGCCGGCAGCAGCGTCGAGCTGACGCAATCGGCGTCGTCGAACGTCATCGCGCCGCTGTCGGTCTTCGGTGCGGCGACGGTCCTGATCGACCTGAGGGTCAACCCGTCGATTCAAGCGACGAGCACGATCAACGTCGCTCCCGATCCGAGCCGCCCCACCGACCCTACCGACCTGACCGTCGACTTTACCAAGATCCCCGTTAGCGGCCTGGTGCTCGGCAGCGTCGGCGGCGGCATCTATGCCCTGTTCGGCAATGGCAACAACACGCCGGCCGTGGCCTACCCGGGCGCCACGACGCACCTGACGTTGCTGCTGTATTCGCAGGCCACGACGAATTCTTTGCCCGTCACGGATACCGGCTCCAGTGGCACGACGATCAGCCCGGGCGCCTACGCCCTGAATGTTCAGCAAACCGGCGGCCCGCTGACGATCGAACAAGGCGGAACGGGCGCCGTTACCCTGGGCAACAGCGGCAACCTGGCCAGCATCCAAGGCACGATCAGCATTCAGGCCAACAATTCGACGCTTCCGGCAATTCCAATCACCATCGACGATTCGGCCGACAGCGGGAGCAAATCCGTAACGCTTTCGCAAGACACCTCGGGCAACACGCAGATCAGCGGCGCATTGGCAACGCCGATTCAGGTGACGGGGGGCCAGTTCACTTTGAATCTGAAAGGCGGCTCGGGCAATAACCAGCTCGTCGCCCCCAACGTCGTCGACGTCTGGCAGATCACCGGCGCGAATAGCGGAGTGCTCAATCGCACGATCACTTTTTCCGGTTTTGGCAATCTGCAGAGCGGCAGCCAGAACGACTCCATCTTTTTCAAGCCAGGCGGCTCATTAACCGGGAATCTCGATGGCGGACCGGGGACCGACACGCTGTATTATCAGGCCGGCATGCTGACGGGCTCGGACGTCATCAATTTGCCCGCGCACATTGCACCCCGAGTCAGCGGCCAGGCGCTCAACATCGAGTCGTCGAACACGTTCAGCGCCTTGACGATTTCCAACCCAGGCACTCTGAGCGTTCAGGTCGACGCGCCCCTGACGCCGGTCACGATCGCCGCCAGCGGCGGCTCCGGCGTCAAGGCATTCAGCGCAACGGGGCTGCCGACCGGCGTCGCGATCAATCCGGCAACCGGCGTGATCGCCGGCACGAACACGACCGAGTTCTACTCCGCGACCATAGTCGTCACGGTGACCGACGACACGGGTTCCGCCACGACGAGTTTCGCCTGGAGCACTTTGTCCGGATTGATTCTCACGACGCCGGCCAATCAAAGCTCGCAGGTATCGCAGGTCGTGACGCTGCCCGTCCACACGTCCTACTCCTATGGCGGCACGCTGACGTACACGGCCACGAATTTGCCGGCCGGGCTATCCATCAACGCGCAGACGGGCGTTATCAGCGGCACCATCGCCGACGGCGCGCAAAACAGCTCTCCCTACAGCGTCAGCGTGAATGCCACCGATGGCACGCATTCAGCGACCGTGTACTTCAATTGGACCGTGGCCAAATCGTTTGTCGTAGTGAACCCTGGCACGGTGCTCTTCCCGGAAAACCTGCCGGTCTATTTGCAGATGCAGGCGGTCAACGGCAGCGCCCCCTACACCTACTCCGCCACCGGCCTCCCGCTCTCGTTGCAGATCGATCCGAATACCGGTCTGATCTCGGGCATCCTGGCCGACTATGCCAATTCTTCCGGCAACTTCGTGAACTTCAGCGTGACCGTGTCGGCGACCGACAGCACTCACAAGATGGTGTCGACCAACTTCATTTTCGGCACCGAGCCCGGCTTTCGCCTGACCGGCGTCGGCAACCAGACCAATCGGGCCGGCGACGTGGTCGACAACTTCCTGGGCGCCTTCAACGCCGATGAAAATGCCACGCTGGTCACGTCGGTCACGGGGCTGCCACCGGGCTTGACGTATGATCCTTCGACCCACCTGGTCACCGGCACGATCGACGGCAGCGCTTTCAACGCTTCGCCGTTCCTGACGACCGTTACCGTTTTCAATCAAACGTTCAACTATACGTTCACGACCACGTTCAATTGGACCGTGACGCCGGCGATCGTCATGGCCAATCCCGGCGATCAATCTTCGGTTGTGGGAGCAGTCGTCAATTTGCCCATCGTGGTCACGCAGTCATTCGGCCAGCCGGTGACCTTTTCGACGAGCTCCGAATTGCCCTTGGGCCTGACGCTCGACCCGAACACGGGGGTGATCTCGGGAACGATCGGTCCGCAGCTCAGTAGCTCGGCGGACTTCGATATCGACATCTATGCGACCGATGGCACCGTCGATGGCGATTTGCTCTTCCACTGGCATGTGGGGCAAGCGGCGGCGAATGTGGTGCAGCTCTTTGATCCGACCAGCGGCGGCAACCTGACGTTGACGTCCCCCGTCGGCACGACCTTGACGGCCCAGATCGATACCGAATCGAGCTACTACGACTCGGGGATTATCGAGAGCTTCCCACTCGGTTACCTCACGATGTCGGTGCAAGGCGTCGCGCCCGGCGGCGCGGCGAACGTAGCCATCCACTCCTCGACATTGGTCAATCCGGCGGATTACTTCGTCTACAGCCCCACCGCGGCGAACAGCAACTACCACTGGTACGATTTCCTCTATCAGCATCAAACCGACAGCGACGACGCGAGCACGACCGGGGCAGAATTCCTGCCTGACGGCGATATCCTGCTGCACCTGGTCGACGGCGGACGCGGCGATAGCGACCTGACGGCAGACGGTCAAATCACCGTGAATGCCGACGGACCAACCGCATTGGCCCTGAGCGCCCAAATCGTCGGTGCTCCGGCGACGTGGCCGGCCGGCGTCCCGCTGACGCTGGCAAGCGACATTGGCGGCAGCGCAGCTCCCGGCGCTTCTCTGCAATGGCAGGGTTACTACACTTCCGACTTCGACAATTTTTACAACCTTCCCGACGGAACCGCCGCGACGTATACGTTCACTCCGCCGCAATCCGGCTACTACTACGTCAACCTGACAGCGACCAGCGCCGACGGTAGCGTGACCGTTACCGACTATGGCAATTACCTCTACGTGCCGAGCGCGACCGTGGGCACAGGCCCGATTGGCGCCTTTACCATCGGCGGGATTCCCAGCGACATCCTGGCGGGCCAGGCGGTCACCGCCACCATTCTGGCCGACGACGCCAGCGGCAACCCGCTCGAAGGCTACACGGGACCGATCAGCGTCCAAATCACCGATTCGCAGAATAACACGATTTACTCCACCGCCGGCAACTTCGATCCCAGCCAGTTCATCCTCGGCCCCATCACGCTGAATGCCGTCGGGACGTCGCCGACAACCGACACGATCACCGTCACGGCCGGCTCGGCCACGGTGAGCTTGCCGATCGTCGTGCATCCCGTGTCGCAATTCGTCCCGCTGCAAAATCCGCCCACCGTCGCGGAGCAAACGCCGTTCAGCCTCTCGTTTGCGGCCGAAGACGATCGCGGCGTCTTCGACGCGAATTACGTCGGCTCCGCCAAACTGGTCTATGCGGACCAGCAAGGCGAACACGACTTAAGCGGCGGTTTCCAGGCGGTAAGCGGCGGGGTGGTCACGTTCCAAAACGTCGTGCTGCCCAGCGGCGGCGTTTATCTGGTCCACGCCGTCAGCGCCGACGGCAACGTCGTCGGCGCCACATTCGTGGATTCGCAGGGAACCGTCGTCGACAATACGCCCCCCAGCAGCAGCGTTGCGTTGCTGCCGAGCTATGAGACGAGCACCAGCTTTGCGGTCGATTGGTCGGGCAACGATGACGCCGATGGCTCAGGCATCGCATCGTATGACGTTTACGTGTCGGACAACGGCGGCGCGTACATGCTGTTCCAATCGCACACAACCAGCTCCTCTGCCACGTTCAGCGGGCAGGATGGCCATCGATACAGCTTCTACAGCGTTGCCACCGACAATGCGGGCAACGTGGAGCAAGCGCCCGACACGCCAGATGCGACAACGCTCGTCGATGTGTCAGCGCCCATTAGTATGATCAATGCACTCGCGGCGTATCAGGGATCGGCGAATGTGTCGTTGACCTGGACGGGCAGCGACGGCGCAAACGGCTCGGGCATCGCCGGCTTCGATATTTATGTGTCCGACAATGGCGGAGCGTATGCACTGTGGAAGCATGAAGGCGGAACGACGCTGGCAGACACCTACGCGGGCTCTGACGGTCATCGCTACGCCTTCTACAGCGTCGCCACCGACAACGCCGGCAACGTGGAGCAAGCGCCCGACACGCCAGACGCCACAACGCTCGTCGATGTATCAGCGCCGACGAGCGCGATTGATCCGTTATCGGCAGCCCAGCAATCCACCAGCATCCAGCTGTCGTGGTCCGGCAGCGATGGCCCGAACGGCTCGGGTATCGCCGGCTTCGATATTTACGTATCGGATAATAGTGGCCCATACGTGCTCTGGAAGCACGAGAGCGGCAACACTACGTCCGATATGTACGTGGGCGCGACGGGTCACTCGTATCAGTTCTATAGTCGGGCGACGGACAACGCGGGCAACGTGGAAGCCGCGCCGGCCACCGCAGACGCAACGACGCTGATTGATGCAACCGCGCCCAGCAGCAGCGTGGCCGCGTTGCCGCAGTACGAGACCGTCGCTAGCTTCACGGTCAGCTGGTCGGGCACCGATGCCGGCGGACCGGGTATCGCGACCTACAGCGTCTACGTGTCGACCAACGGCGGCGCATACACGGCCTTCCAAACCAATACCGCTCAAACCTCTGCCACGTTCACCGGCGCGAGCGGCAACACGTACGGTTTTTACAGCGTCGCGACCGACAATGCCGGCATCGCCCAGGCAACGCCGGCAACGGCCCAAGCGTCGACGACCGTCTACACCGTGCCGCCCAGCAGCAGCGTTGCCGCGTTGCCGCAGTACGAGACCGTCGCTAGCTTCACCGTCAGCTGGTCGGGCACCGATGCCGGCGGACCGGGTATCGCGACCTACAGCGTTTTTGTGTCGACCAACGGCGGCGCATACACGGCCTTCCAAACCAACACCGCGCAAACCTCTGCCACGTTCACAGGCGCAAGCGGCAACACGTACAGCTTCTATAGCACCGCGACCGACAAGGCAGGAAATGTCGAAGCCCCCCACACGTCGGCCGACACGTCGACGATGGTGCAGCTGACGCAAAACACCCAAGTTCAGGTCAGCTCCGACCATCCGTCCGGCTCGACCTACGGCCAGTCCGTTCAGTTCACGGCCACCGTCAGCATCGGCACAGGCACGCCCACGGGCTCGGTGCAATTCGAGATCGACAGCGTGGACGTGGGCGCCCCGGTTACGTTGAGCGCGGGCGCTGCCAGCTTCAGCACGTCGGCTTTCACCGCCACGAGTCACACGATCACGGCAGTTTACACGAGCGATAATTCCGACTTCGGCAATTCTCAAGGGCATATTGCTCAGGCTGTGTCGCCCGCCCCGTTGGTCGTTACGGCCGACAGTCCGAGCAAAGTTTACGGAGCCGCGCTGCCGAGCTTGACGTTCACGACCAGCACCTTGGTCAACGGAGACACCGCCGCCACGGCATTGACCGGAGCGATGGCGACGACGGCCACAGCGGCCAGTCCGGTGGCCAGTTATCCGATCACGCAGGGCACGCTGGCCGCCGCCAATTACACGATCACCTTCGTGACGGGCTCGCTCTCGGTCACGCCGGCTCCGTTGACCGTTACGGCTGGCAGCCCCAGCAAAGTGTACGGCGCCGCGCTGCCGGGCTTGACGTTCACGACCAGCACGTTGGTCAACGGCGACACGGCCGCCACGGCATTGACCGGAGCGCTCGCTACAACGGCCACAGCGGCCAGTCCGGTGGACAGTTATCCGATCACGCAGGGCACGCTGGCCGCGGCCAATTACACGATCACCTTCGTGACGGGCTCGCTCTCGGTCACGCCGGCTCCGCTGACCGTTACGGCTGGCAGCCCCAGCAAAGTGTACGGCGCCGCGCTGCCGGGCTTGACGTTCACGACCAGCACGTTGGTCAACGGCGACACGGCCGCCACAGCGCTCACAGCGGCGCTGACTACGACGGCCACCAGTTCGAGTGCGGTGTCGAATTACCCGATTACCCAAGGCACGCTGGCCGCGGCCAACTACACCATCACGTTTGTTACGGGCTCGCTTTCGGTCACGCCGGCTCCGTTGACGGTGACGGCCGGCAGCCCCAGCAAAGTGTACGGCGCCGCGCTGCCGGGCTTGACGTTCACGACCAGCACATTGGTCAACGGCGACACCGCCGCCACAGCGCTCACAGCGCGCTGACTACGACGGCCACCAGTTCGAGTGCGGTGTCGAATTACCCGATTACCCAAGGCACGCTGGCCGCGGCCAACTACACCATCACGTTTGTTACGGGCTCACTTTCGGTCACGCCGGCTCCGTTGACGGTGACGGCCAGCAGCCCCAGCAAAGTCTACGGCGCCGCGCTGCCGGCGCTCACGTTCAGCGCCGCAACGCTCGTTAACGGCGACACGGCCGCCACGGCCTTGACCGGAGCGCTGGCGACGACGGCCACGGCGGCCAGTCCAGTGGCCAACTATCCGATCACGCAGGGCACGCTGGCGGCGAAGAATTACACGATCACCCTTGTTCCGGGCACGTTGTCCGTCACGCCCGCGCCCCTAATCATCACGGCCGACAGCAAGACAAAAACCGCGGGTGCCGCGAATCCGCCGCTGACTTTTACCGCCATGACCTTCGTCAATGGCGACACCGCGGCGAGCTTGACAACGCAGCCGACGCTTTCGACCACGGCCACGGTCGCCAGTCCGGTGGGCAGCTATCCGATCACCCCGAGCGGCGCTGCCGACCCGAATTACTCCATTTCCTACGTCAGCGGCACGTTGTCGGTCACCGCGGGCGTCACGACCAGTACGGCTCTGTCGGCCAGCCTCAGCACGTCGACGTTTGGCCAGAATGTGACCTTCACTGCCGTCGTCAATCCTTCTGGCAGTGCCTCCGGCCGCAGTTTGCCCACCGGCTCGGTAACTTTCCTGGACGGCACCACCGTTCTGGGGACGGGCACGCTCAAGTCCGCGCAAAACCATGCCACGGCTACTTTCAGCACCTCGAGCCTCGCGGTCGGCAGCCACTCGATCACGGCCGTCTACCAGGGCAGCAATACCTACGCCGGCAGCACATCCAATTCGTCGACCGAAAAAGTCAAACAGGCTTCGACCAACACGTCGCTGTCGTCCAACGACCGCACGGGCGTCGCAGGTCAAACGATCATCTTCACCGCGACCATCGCCGTCGTCTCGCCAGGTAGCGGCATCCCCACGGGAACCGTGACCTTCAAGGACGGCAATACGGTCTTGGGTGCGGGAACGAATTCGGTGGCCGGCGGCCGACTTCAAACAACATTCTCGATCAATTCCCTCTCGATCGGCACGCACTCGATCACGGCGACTTATGGCGGCGATGCGGATTTCGGCGATAGCAAATCGTCGTCGGTCACGGAAGTAGTCAGCAAGAGCGCGACAACGACTGCCCTCCACGCAAGCGTCAACCCCGCGGCCGCCGGCACGCCACTCACACTGACGGCCCAGGTCACGGCCAATGCCCCTGGTTCGGGCAATCCGACGGGCACGGTCACTTTCCGGGACGGAACCAGGACGATCGGCACTGGCACCTTGGGAGTCGTCGGCGGCATCACCGAGGCGACGATCACGCTCAGCAATCTGACCGTGGGCCAGCACGTCTTCACTGCCGTCTACGCCGGGAGCTCAAATTATGTCGGCAGCATTTCAAATACCCTCCACGAGACGGTCACTGCCGCTCATCTTACGGTTGCCGCCGCCGATGCCGCGTTCGACGTAAACGGCGACGGAGCAGTAACGCCCTTGGACGTCTTGGCGATCATCGATCAATTGAACGCCCACTCGGGTCTGACTGGCGCCGCACTGGCCCCATTCGACGTCAACAACGATGGACTGCTTAGCCCGCTGGATGCTTTGGCGGTCATCGACTACCTGGACAACGCGGCGACCTCGCAGCCGGCCGTAGCCGCTAGCGTGGCGTCGAGTGTGGTACCCACCGCAACATCGGCACCCACATCGAACGAGGCGATCGCCTTCGCAATGAGCGTCGTTCCCGCGGGGCAGTCCAACTCGATGAGCAGTCAATCGGTGGATGCGGTTTTCGGGAGCTATCCCAATAGCGTCAACCGCAGTCGCGGCGCGCGAACTGCTGGATAAGCTGCGTGCCCAAAGAGCCTTCGTGAGCCGGCTGGGCAGGAATCCGCCGGGAGGTTTTGCCGGCAGGCCGCCGAACCCGAAATGCAGGGCGACGGCCGGCGTGAGGTATCAAGCCGCTACTTCCCGATGAAATGCACGAACAGCGCCACGATGCTCGCACTCGCCAGGCACATCAGGCACGTCGGCCAGGGCAAAAGCGGCAAACGATTTTCGGTTGGCTGATTCGGATTTTTGTTCATCGGGGGCACTTCCAAACGCTTGACTCTAGAAAAATCGATCGCTCTGTGGTGAAGGCATCGGCGCCCGGAGATTCCATCGACGCGGCAATGCACCGCATCGAGCCGATGTTCCAGGTCCCGATTTTAGCGCGGGACCTTTCACCAAAGGGCGATCGAAACGAAGGCCGGGCTGCAGGGCGGCTCGGGCCATACCCTGCGCACCTCGGGCGGAGAAATTTATCGGCCGGATCGGGGGCAGACAATAGCGCGCTAGCGATTCTTGCCGAACTGTAACCTGGAGGTACTTCGCTCGGGCTAGTCCGTCCCCCCCAATCAAACAAGAGTGTGGGGTGTTGCGCACTCTGCGCATCTCACGCGGACTGCGGATTGGGAATAATGCGCAAGATCGACGGCTTTTGCCCCGTTTGAAGCGCGCCGAAATCGCCGCGAGTGCGACCTGGTCGTCACGCTCGGGAGGCAAGTTGTCCAGTTCCCCACTTATGAGGAGACGCAGCGGTCGGCTAGCGAGCCCGTGCCGGCCGAGGAACGGGCAGGCTATTTGCCCGCGCCAGCACGCAAGCGGCCGATGGCCTCGGCCAGCTTCTGGCGGTACTCGCGCCAGTCGGACGCGGGGAGCAGGGCATCGTGCTCGCGCTGGCCGAGCTTGAACGCGGCCATTCGATCGGCGATGAGCGCCCGAGCGGGGGCGTCCTGGTTTTTTTCGGCCAGGCGCGCAAGCGTGAGCAGGTAGCGATAGTCGTCGAGCCCTTCGCGCATCTCGCGCTCGAACTGGAGCGAGGGGATCAATTCGTCCAGGTCGTTGGCATTGCACCAGGCGTAGTCGTCTTCGCGGCAATCGAGCGGATAGTACGGATCGCCGGCCACCGCGTTCCAATGCCAGTTCAAGCGGAACTGCATGTCGAACTGCTTGGCCGCCTTGTACATGTAGACGCCGTAGGTCCAGCGGTTTCCACCGTTGTAAAAGGCCCACTTGCCGCCGGCCGCTTGCAACATGCGGACGCTGGGCTCGTTGTGGTCGTTGATGTCGGCCACGTGCAGGGCCTTGGCGAGCAGAAAGTGCGGGTCGTCGGCCTTGGCCGAGTTGAAGCTCGTGGCCCCGGTAAAAAGGGGCGGGCCGGCCGGAAACGCGGCCCGGTAGGCGGCGGCATTTTCGCCCGAGCGCACCAGGTCGTCACCGATCGGCTCGTCGGCCAGGTTCCAATAGACGGGCAGCCAGCCGGCCGAATCGGCGTGTTGCTGGATCGCGGTGAACAGGGCCTGGACGAACTTGCTGTAATCGCTGAAGCCCGCGGCCTGCATCGCCGCTTCGTCCCGATAGTACAGATTCAGGCCCGCGAACTGGGTATAGGAAATGACGGGCATGCTGAAGCCCGCGCGGCGGGCCAGCGCCATTTGCCGATCGGCCACCGTGAAATCGAATGCCGGTTTCCCGCCTTGGAATCCCAGGTACTGCATCTTGGGCATGCCCGAGAACGTGGTGAAGCCGTAATCACGCATCTTGCGCAGGCTGCGCTCGGCCATCAGCTCGTTCCAGCTTTGGGTTGCCGGGTCGGCGCCATCCCAGGGAATGTTGATCTCATAGCTCCAGGGACCGACCGGCAGGTCGGCCGCTTCGAGCGTGCCGGGATAAACCCGGTACTCGACGGGCACCCTGGCGGGTTGACCGTGCGTGGGAGTGATCGTGATCTGGCCTTTGTACAGACCGGCCTTGGCGTCGGCCGGCGGATGGACGGTGAGCCAGAAGCGGCGCGTCGTGCCCTGGGGCACCTCGGTCATGGCGCGGGGGATGAGCATCCGCGGAGCGATCGTGTAAACGGCGCCGTCACCGCTGACGCGCGTGAGCCGGTTCGAGGCGTAGCCCACGGCGATATCCTGGGCGGCGATTTTGCCCGGGCCCACCAGGTCGCTGGTCGTGAGCGTCACCTGGCCCAGGTCCATCAGCGGGCAGATGGCCACGGTCAGCGGCTCGTATTCGTCGGCCATGCCGAAACCGGCGACGGGCTGATCGATTTCGGCGGCCAGGGGCGTGTCGTTGTAGAACACGTCCTGCATGTAATCGCGGGCGAAGATCACGTAACCGCGCTTCTTCTCGACGGCGGTCGGCGCCAGCGGGTCGCCGGTGGCCTTGTGGAGCACCCGGTGAAAGTAGTTGTCGAAGAAGAACCGGCGCTTGGCGACCACGTAGTCCAGAAACCGCTGGCCGGCCTCGGCCTGTTTGACCGGATAGACGATCACGGCCGAAACGCTGCAGGCGTAGACGTCGCCGCGGAAGCCCAGGTCCAGCTGCCCATTCGTCACGTCGACGTCGAACTCCTTCTCCTGGTAGTAGGTGCGCTGATATTTGTCGAACGTGTCGTCGCTGGGATCGTCCTCGGTATCCCAATGGCGGAAGTACTTCTTCTTGAGCGAGGCGAACGTCATCGATTCTTCGACGACCGGCCGGCCCTGCGCAGGATCGAGCGCTGCCGGTAGGTCTGATATTCGCCCCAGAAGCCCGAGGGATTGTCGACGTTGACCAGGACGTGGTAGCGGCCGTTGGGCACGTCGACGACGAAGGATCCCTGCTCGATGCAGAGAAAATCCTGATACAGCGGGTCGGGCTGCAGCACGTCGGCGCCACGCCAGATGCGGGCGTCTTTGAGCCCATAGCCCCGGCCCTTGCTGTAAGTGGTCGAAGGATCGATCCGCGTGAAGCCGGGCATCAGCGGGCTGTTGGCCGGCCCGAAGTCGAACGCATACAGCCCATCGACCGTCGGAGTTTCGTTATCGCGCTCGAGGCGAATGTTATCGAGGAACACCGAACCCGGCGGCTTATCGGGCAGGCCGAAGACCAGGTGCGTGATGGCGTCCAGCAGCACCTTGCGTCCCGGACGGCCTTTTTCGCCGACGAACAGCTGGCCGAGCGGCAGCACGAAGGTGCTCGCGCCTGGCGGCACGACGGTTTCATAGTTCACGCGGGTCCAGTAGCCGTCAGTTTGGCGATCGCGGATTTCGATGGCCAGCGACATCGGCTTGTCGGCGGAGCTGAATAAATCGGCCTTGAGGTAGTCGTAACCGGTCCAATCCTGGGGCGCCACCCAAGAGGCAAAGCCTGAATCGATCCGCAGGGCCTGTTGCCCCTCGGTCGCATGTTCGGTGGTCACGGCGCCGCCGCTGAACGGGCTTTGGCCTTCGATCGAGGTGAGTAGTTTGACGGCCGGGCCGGCGCCGCTGGCTTTGGCCGCTGTGAGCTCCGACCCGCAGGCATAACACTTGCCCCAGGCCGGCATGTTCTTGTAGCCGCATTCGGGGCAGCGGACGGCGCCCTCGCCCAGGGCTGCGGGCGGAGCGATCGGCCGCTCCTGTTTGCCCCAGACCGGTTCGGGCGTCAGCGGGACGCTGTCGTCGACTTTGGCGACCGCGACGTCGTCGATCCACAGATAGCCGGGCCCCCAAAGGCCGAAAGCCGGGCCGCCGGCGGCTTTCTTCTCTTTGACGTCCACCACGTAGGTGAGCGGCGTCCAGCCGAAGGTGCCGTTCTTTTTCAGGTGGACGTATTGATCGTTGAAGGCCAGTTCGGTGGTCATGTGCCACAGGCCTTCGCCGATATCGAGTCCACGGAGCCAGGCAGTGATCTTGTAGCGGCCCGGCTCGATGTCTTTGAGCTGCTGGGTGATGCGGATTTTGGGCGCGCTGGCCCCGAACAACAGGGCCGAATGCTGGCCCGAGTGGGCAACGTCGCCGACGCGGAATTCGCAGTCCCCCTCGTATTTCCAGCCGCCCCAATGCTTGAAGACGTGGCCGAACTGGTTGCGTTGGATCGGCTCTTCGAACGAACCGTCGGTGAGCAGGTTGCCGGCTTCGGCAGCCACGGCCGCGGCGGGCCGCAGCAGGCCGATGACCGACAGCCCCCATGTCAGGAGAACGCCCGCCCGCAGTGCCTGGATCGTCATGGAAAGGATTCCTCGGTTCGGGTGACTGCCAGCCGCCTTGCCCGCTGGCCGGGCATCGTTGCCAGCCGCGGGGCGAAGCCCCCATCATATCCCGCAATTTTCGCGCTGCCACTCGGCGGATGCCGGCGGGCGTGTCCTAGATCTGGATGCCACTAACTTACGAAATGTAGGAGGCGACTCCGTTCGCCGATACATCGCGCCAATTCGGGGGCAGTCGGCGATCGGAGTCCCGTCCTACAGACCCGAAGCGACAGTAAGTTAGTGCCATCCCGTCCTAGATCTTAATTGCCTGTTCGGGCAACGCCGGGTGTTATTGGTTGCAATGGTTATCGACCCAGCGGATGGCCTCCCCCGCGAGAGCGCCGCCCCCAATGCAGGTCAGTACCTCGAGAATCATGGCCGGTTCATCCTGCCCTGGCCATCTCTGCACGAAGATCACCCCGACGAGCGCACCGACAACGGCGAACGGGAAGCGGAACCGTTGTTTTGGGGCAGATTGCTCGTTCATCCGGCACATTCTACCATCCACCCGGCTTGCGCTCTAAAATGCGGCCTCGCCCAGGCGCGTGGCCTCGTGTGTTTTTTCGACTTGGTGGAAAGGCGAACGATGAACAGATCGACCGCGGCATGCCGGACGCTGATAATCGTTTCACTGTTTCTGGTACGGACAACGGCAGGAGCCGATGCCCCGGATGGTGCGCTCGTCGACGTGGGCGTGGCCAAGATCGACATCACGCCCAGCGAGCCGATCCGTTTGACCGGCTATGCCGCCCGGCAGGCGGAAGCGACACGCGCCGAATCGCGGCTTTGGGCCAAGGCCCTGGCGATCGGCAGCGACGCGCCGGCAGGGAATGCCGAGCCGAACGACCGCGGGCCGGTCGTGCTGATTACGGTCGACAATCTGGGCGTGCCCGGCCGGTTGCGCGACGAGGTTGCCGCCGCATTGGCTCAGCGGCGCGGGCTTGCCAGCGGGCGGCTTTCCATCTGCTCGTCGCACACGCATAGCGGGCCGGCGCTCGATGGCGTGGCCGGACTCGTGCTGGGCGCCGATTTGCCCGAGGCTCAGCGGGAACATATTTCCGGCTATACGGCCAGGCTGAAGACGTGGCTCATCGACGTCGCCGAACGGGCCCTGGATGCCCGCCAGCAGGGCCGCGTCGCCTGGTCGGAAGGCACGCTCCCGTTTGGGGCCAATCGGCGGTTGGTCGAAAACGGCCGCTGGGTCGGGTTCGGCGTCGACAAGTCGGGCCCGGTCGATCCCGCGATGCCGCTCTTGCGAGTGACCGCTGCCGACGGCACGTTGCGGGCCGTGGTGGTCAACTACGCTTGCCACGCCACGACACTGGGCCCGGACTTCAACCAGGTCGGCGGCGATTGGGTCGGCTATGCCCAAGAGTACATCGAGCGGGATCAGCCCGGCGCGCTCGCGCTGGTCACGATCGGCTGCGCCGGGGATATCAATCCGGAGCCGCGCGGCAAGCTGGAACAGGCGGTGCAGCACGGGCAGGCGGTGGCCGACAAAGTCAAACGCCTGCTTGCCACCCCCGGCGACCCGCTGCCGGGCCGGGTCCGCTCGGTTGAGGGCACAGTGGATCTGCCCCTCGAGCGGTTGCCCACGCGCGAAGATTGGATCGAGCGGGCCAAGCTGCCGGGAGCGATTGCCATCCACGCCCGGGCCCAACTCGCGCGGCTCGATCGCGGCGAAGCCTTGGCCACGAGCGTGCCCTGCCGAGTGCAAGTCTGGCGGTTCGGTGACGAGTTGGCGATGGTATTTCTGGCCGGCGAGGTCGTGGTCGACTACACCCTGCGGCTACGGCGCGAGCTGCCCGGCGTGCGGCTGTGGATCAGCGCCTACTCGAACGACGTGCCGTGCTACATCGCCTCGCGGCGAATGCTGGGCACGCTGGGCTACGAGGACTATTCCTCGATGTTCTACTACGATGTGCCCACACAATTTGCGCCCGAGGCGGAAGACGCACTCGTGGCCGCGGTGCGCCGGCTGGTGGCGGGGGATTTTGGAGCGGCCGAATGGTAGCGTTCGGCTGGCCGCTGCCCCGGGGTGATCGAGCACGGCGATCCACTCTCGCCGCCTGCGCACGGTGTCCAGTTCGCTCGCGGGCATCCCTGCGGCGGGCCGGATGTGCCGCCATTCGGGCGTATACGCATCGGGGCGCCTGGGCCGGCGGCCTGGCGGCAAACCTTCGCTTGACACCGCAGTCTACCGGGGCGTATCGTTGTTTGTAGTCATAGTGAGGTATTGCTATGCGGTCCCGACATTATTTCATTCTGCTGATGGCGGCGGTGCTCGTCGGGCGCACGCTCCATTGCTGCTACGTGCAAGCCGGGCTGTGCGGCAGCTCGATTCTGACGGGCGAGGCGGCCAACGGGCCGCTGTCGAACCCCAACGACAACGACCCCAACGAGTCCGGCTGCATTTGCAAGGGCGCCGTGCTCAAGGCGCCGGCGGTTTTCGAGGCCGTCCGCTCGCAGTTGGAGTCGCTCAACCCGCTGGCCGGCCCGGCTGGGCCCTCGCGGCTGGCCGTGACGGATCCTGCGTCCCAGCGCCGGCCGATCGACCGGCATCTGCTGGGTCCGCCTCTGCTGGGCGGTAGGGCACTGCGCGCCTATCTGGGCTCGCTGCTGATCTGAGATCCTCGCGCACCCGGTTTGCCGGCTCGTCGCCGGCGCCGAGATTTCGTGCTTGCGCACGAAACCGTTCCCGCCCGAGGATCCGATCCGTGCCCGAGTCTCAAGCAAGTTCATCTGACTTCAAAGGGCCGAAATGGCCCCTGGCCCTGTTGCTGCCCGGCGTCGCCATTGCGGCGGTGCTGGCGGTAGCCGTTTGGACCAAGGGGCCCGCGCTGGCCACCCACTGGGGCTGGCGCGGCAGCCGACAACCGGCCGGCCGCAGCCGAGGCCGAGGCGGCGCCGGCCGATGATTTTCCGACCCAGATCAAGCTGGCCTCGCCCGAGGTGGCCCGGGAAATGGGGCTGGAAGTGGCGCCGGTCGAATCGCGGTCGATGACCCGGACGATCACCTGCAACGGCCGGGTCGCCTTCAACCAGAATCATTACGCCCAGATCCGTTCGCGCGTCGACGGGATCGTGCGGCGGATCCAGGCCGACGTCGGGCAGCACGTCAAGCGGGGCGATCAGCTGGCCGTGGTCGACTCCGCGTCGCTGGGCGACGTCAAGTCGGCCTTTATCATTGCCGTCGCGCAGGTCGAACACCTGGAGTGGGACTACCTGCGGCTCAAGGAGCTGGTCGCGCGGCAGTCGGTGCCGATCAAGGCCGTGCACGAAGCCGAGATTCTGTACAAAGCCCAGAAAACGACGACGGCCAATGCCCGGCAGCAACTGATCAACCTGGGCTTCACGGCCGAGCAGCTCACCGAGCTGGCCGAATCGAAGGACACTTCGACCGAGCTGCCCGTCGCCGCCCCCTGGGATGGCGAAGTCGTGGCCCGCCACGCGGTGGAAGGGGAGCTGGTCGAGCGCAACGCCTGCCTGTTCGCCATCGCCGATTTGCGGACGATGTGGGTTTATTTGAACCTGTATGAAAACGACCTGGCCCACGTTCGCGTCGGGCAGGAAGTCACGTTCGAAGCCGACGGCCTGGCCGACCAGCGCTTTACCGGCCAGATCACTTGGATCAGCCCCGAAGTGGACCCGCACACTCGGATCACCCAGGTGCTGACCGAAGTGACCAACAGCGGCGGCGCCTTGCGGGCAAACATGTACGGGCGCGGACGGATTGTCGTCGCTTCGAGCCACGATTGCCTGGTGGTGCCGCAGCTGGCCGTGCAAACCTATCGCGAGCGGCCGGTCGTGTTCGTGCGCGAGACGGACGATTCGTTCGCCGTGCGACCGGTCAAGATCGGCATCAAGGGAGAGCAGTTTTGGGAGCTGCTCTCGGGCGCCGCAAGCGGCGAGCAGGTCACCACGACCGGCAGCTTCCTACTGAAGTCGGAGCTCGACAAGGAAAAGCTGGGCGAGGCCGACTGATGCTCAACCGGATCATTCAATTCAGCATCGAACATCGCGGCTTGATGCTGCTGCTGGCCGGCGCGCTGGTGATCAGCGGCCTGGCGTCGCTGGCGGGCCTGCCGATCGACGCCTTTCCCGACACCAGCCCGGTCTCGGTGCAGATCAATACCTTTGCCCCTTCGCTGGGCTCCGAAGAGATCGAGGCCCAGATCACGTTCCCGATCGAACAGGTGATCTCCGGACTGCCCGCCTTGCGCGAGGTGCGCTCGATCTCGAAATTCGGCCTGTCGCAGGTTACGGCGATTTTTGCCGACGGCTTCGACATGCTCCGGGCCCGGCAGCTGGTGAGCGAGCGGCTGGCCACGGCCGACTTGCCCGAGCATTCCGGCGCCCGCCGCCCGGAGATCGGCCCGATCGCCACGGGGCTGGGCGAAGTCTATCACTATCTGCTCACCAGCGACCGGCACGACCTGACCGAGCTGCGCACGATCCATCGCTGGCTGGTCAAAGCCCAGCTGCGGACCGTGCCGGGCGTGGCCGAGGTCAACGGTTGGGGCGGCTACGACAAGCAGTATCACGTGCTGTTCGATCCGGCCCGGCTGGTCAAATACGACCTGACGCTCGACGACGTGGTCGAAGCCCTGCGGGCGAACAATGCCAACGTGGGGGGCGGCAACCTGGAGCGGGCCGGCGAAATCGAGCTGATCCAGGGCGTGGGCATCGTCACCGATACGGCCGAAATCGCCAACATCGTGATCAAGCACCACGACGAGCAGCCCATCCGCGTCCGGGACGTTGCCGAGGTGGAAATCAGTCACGAGATTCCCTCGGGCGCCGTCACGGCCGACGGCAAAGGGGAGGCCGTGCTGGGGATCGGATTCGCACTGGTGGGCGAGAACAATCGCGAGGTGACCCAGCGGCTGCGACAGAAAATGGAAGAGGTCAAACCGATTTTGCCCCCCGGCGTCGAGATCCGCGAGGTCTACGTCCGGACCAACCTGGTCGACGCCGTGCTCGTGACGGCCAAAGACAACCTGCTGCACGGTGCTGTGCTGGTCGTGGCGGCACTGTTCGCCCTGGGCGGAGGCTTGCGGGCCGGACTGATCGTGGCCACGTCGATACCGCTGTCGTTCCTGTTTGCCGGTAACTTGATGGCCCAGGCCGGAATTGCCGGCAGCCTGATGAGCCTGGGCGCGATCGACTTCGGCATCCTGGTGGATAGCTCGGTGATCATGGTCGAAAACTCGGTCCGGCACCTGGCCGAAAATCGTGCCGGCCGCAGCCGGGCCGACGTGGTGCACGACGCCTGCGTCGAGGTGCGCACGCCGACGATGTTCGGCGAAATGATCATCATGATCGTGTACCTGCCGATCCTCACGCTGGAAGGGGTCGAGGGCAAATTGTTCCGCCCGATGGCCTGGACCGTGCTGTTTGCCCTGCTCGGATCGCTGGTCTTGTCGCTGACCCTGATGCCGGCGCTGGCCGTGATGTTTCTGCCCAAGCATGCCCAGGAGCGCGAGCCGTGGATCGTGCGGATGTGCCAAAAGCTCTACGCGCCGGTGCTGCGCTGGGCCCTGGCCCATCGGGCCGCGATGCTGGTGCTGGCCGGTGCGATGCTCTCGCTGGCCGCCTTGCTGGGCAGCGAGCTGGGGAGCGAGTTCATTCCCCGGCTCAACGAGCATGCCATCGTCATCGCCACCACGCGTCTGGCCAGCGTTTCGCTGGAGGAGTCGGTCCGCGTGGGCACGCAGATCGAAAAACTGCTGCTGGAAAACTTCGGCGAGGAGATCGATCACATCTGGACCCGCACCGGCACCGCCGAGGTGGCCACCGACCCGATGGGCTGGGACCAGAGCGACGTCTTTATCACGCTTACGCCCGTCGAACGCTGGAAACACGCCCGCAACCAGGATGAACTGACCAAAAAAATGGAACGGGTGATCGCCGAGCTGCCGGGCATGCAGAAGCTGTTCACCCAGCCGATCGAGCAGCGGATCAACGAAATGATCGCCGGGATTCGCGGCGACGTCGGGGTGAAGATCTTCGGCGAAGATTTCGGCCGGATGTCCGAATGCGCGCGCGAAGTGGCCGCGGCGCTGCGGGAGATCCCAGGGGCCGCCGACGTGGTGCCCGACCAGCTGGCGCTGACGCCGGTGCTGCGGATCGAGATCGACGAGGATGCGATTTCGCGCTACGGAATCGCCCGCCGCGACGTGCTGAGCACGGTGGCCGCGCTGGGCACTCCCCGGGCCGGCGAGATCCGCGAGGGGCAGCGGCGGTTTCCGCTGGTCGTGCGGCTGGCCGAGAAATTTCGGCACGATCCCGACTCCGTCGGCCAGCTGTTGGTTTCGACTCCCGGCGGCGCCCAGTTGCCGCTCTCGCGGCTGGCCCGGATCGAGTCGGTCGAGACTCCCACGACGATCTTTCGCGACTGGAGCAAGCGCCGGATCCTGGTGCAGTGCAACGTGCGCGACCGCGACATCGGTTCGTTCGTGGCCGAGGCCCAGGCCCGGATCGCCAGGCTGCAAAAGACCTGGCCCCCGGGATACCACGTTGGCTGGGGCGGGCAATTCGAGCAAATGCAGCGAGCCCAGTCGCGGCTGGCGATCGTCGTGCCGCTGGCCGGACTGCTGATCTTCGTGCTGCTGTACGCCAGTTTTCACAGCTTCCGCGACGCGCTATTGATCTACAGCGGAGTGCCGTTTGCCGTCGTGGGGGGCGTGGTTGCGCTGTACCTGCGGGGAATGCCGTTTTCGATCTCGGCCGGCGTGGGCTTCGTGGCCCTGTTCGGAATCGCGGTGCTCAACGGGCTGGTGCTGGTTTCGTACATCAAGAAGTTGCTGGCCGACGGCCAGGAAATGGAAACCGCGATTGCCCACGCGTCGGTCTTGCGCCTGCGGCCGGTGCTGATGACCTCGGCGACGGCCGCGCTGGGCTTTCTGCCGATGATGGTGGCGTCGGCCATCGGCGCCGAAGTGCAGCGCCCGCTGGCCACCGTGGTCGTCGGCGGCGTGGTCAGCTCGCTGCTGCTGACGCTGCTGGTGTTGCCGGTGCTGTATTCGCTGTTTGGCCGCCCGGAACCAGCAGCGGGCGTCAGCGGCGCAGCTTCTTTCCCACCGCCCGGACATTCGTGAGGTTGCTGCCCGGGGCCGCGGCGGCGGTTTCGCGCTGGGCGCTCTTGCGCCGACCTCGCTGGAGACGCGGCTGAATTCCTCGCGCACGGCCGGCTCGATGGCCGTCAGCCTGGCGGCCAGGCGCTGCATGCCGGGCGCGTTGGCTTCGGCAGTGCGGGAAATCGTGCTCACAAAGGCGATCGTCTCGCGGAAATTAACGTCCACGGTCTTGTTGACCACGGAGTTGAACGTCTTGGCAACCAGCTCGAGCCCGGCGTGATCGATGTGAATGAAGGTGTCCAGCCGGTTGGTAATGTAGTACCGGCCGTTGGTCTCCTGGACATAGCCGGCCCGCAGCACGAGGACGCACTGGGCGCGCAAAGGTCGGGCGAACATCGGGCCGTCGTACGAGCCTTCGGAATAGACGACTTGCGTGTCATGGTTGCTGTAGCAGAGCGTGACCGCGCCGCTGGTTCCCGCGCCGTCGGCGCCCTGATAGGTATTGGGGCCCGTGCGATTGAGATTCACGTGGCTGATGCCCATGATCTGCCAGATGTTGACCACCACTTCCGGATGCCTGGCCAGGAACAGGTACAGGTCGGGATCGCAGTCGATCACCTGGACGGGCACGCGGCGGAAGATGCTGGTGTTGTTCAGGACATGGGCCACCTTCGACTGCAGGTCGGGGGCCAGCTTGTCCAACGGGATGGGCGCATCGCTTCGTCGCGAACCTGGCGGCTGCTGGTGCCCTGGGTGGCTGCTTTGTCCGCGGCCCCGAGCGTGCCGGCCGAACCTGCCGTGCAGACGAGCACGAGCAGTCGAAGCCAGGCCACCCACGGTCTGGGGACGCGTCGGGCCGGCCGGCCTGACGCACGTCCGTGCGACTTCGCCAATAACGATTGCATGTTCCCCCCGGCTGAACGATCGCGGCAATCGAGCGCCACCGGCTTGCCCGTTTGGGCAGCGGCGGGCGACGTCGCTCGGCGAGCGTTCGCTTACTTTCCGGTTCCCCCCCACTCCCGCATCGGGCACATTGGGCCCCGCTGACAGCCAAGCGCCGCGGAGCGTGCCGATGTTAGGAATAGTTCGGCTCAGCGAAGCGGCTTAGGAGAGGGAAAGTTTTCCGTCGGCAGAGGGTAATCCGCCGGTGCTAGCGTGCCGCGGCGGAGGGGTGCCGGGGCAAAACCGCGTGCCGCGAATCATTCGCCGTCGTTTGTGACACTGCTCGGGCCCGGATTTCCCGCGGGGCCACGAGATCGCTCCGCCACCGCTCGGTCCACTCACTGGAGGTTCGGCACGGAGCAGGCAGTCTGACCTTGTCGCGCTTCGGCCGGCCGCAGACAATGCGGCCGCATTTTTTTTCACCGGTGAAGTGTGGCGGCCGCGGCAGCAAACTCGGGGTGACGCATGACCATTTCGACGCGACGATCGCGCTGGCGCACCTGGCGGATGCTGCTAGCAGTGACTGCAGGCGGTGCTTTGCTGGCCGGCAGCTGGTGGCTGCCACCGGATCGAGTTGTCGTCTGGCACTGGCGCGCGCGGCTGGCTGCGGCCGACGATCGGGCAGCGCCGCAATACGTGGCGCGGATCGCCGCCCATGGAGAATACGGACTCGATGCGCTGGCAGCACTGCTTGGCTCGGCCCGCGCGAGCGTGGTGGAAGCGGCTCGGCAGGCGATCCGCAGCGAGATCGACGGCTGGCCCCAGCTCGATCCGCTGCTGCGCCAGCGGCGCACGTTGCGCTTGGCGCAGGCGCTGGCCGCAGAGGTCGAACTATTTAATCCGGCGGCCAAGCGCATGGCATCGGGCTTTGTCGTGCAAATCCTGCGGACGGAACACTCCGCCAGCGGCGCCGAACGCCAGGGGATCGTCGCCGCTTGCGAAAAGGTCCTCAGGGCATCGGTGCTCGAGCGGCGACAGGTGCTGCTCGTTCGGCGAGATCGGGCGTCCCTCGTCGACGACCCGAGCGAGCATGTCCGCTATGCCGACGACGACGCATTCGTCCGCGAGCATCTCAAGTCGGCCCCCGGCGGCGGTTTGCCGATCGGCGGCGTGCCGGGCGGCTCGAAGCTCGCTGATCCGCTGGCCGACGCTCAGCCGAGCGAGCAGTCCGGCGAGCGCAATCCGAATGCCGGCGGCGACGAGCCAGGACGTCTGGCTGCCGAAGCGGCCGCCAACTCGGGGGCCCAGGCCCTGCAGCCGACCGCGGACGACGACCCGCGCCTGCATCCGCCCGACACTGCCCATGCCCGCAAAGACGCCTCTCCGGGAGACGACCCGACGGACACCCTGCGCTGGATGCACGCGCTGCACTCGGGCGACCTGGCGCTGCGTGCCCGGGCTGAAGAAGAGCTGGAGCGGCAGGGTTTCGACGCCCTGCACTTGGAGCTGGCCCGGCAATTGACCGATCCGGATCCGCGCGTGCGGCGCGAGCTGGCCGAATCGCTGCCGGCCATGCCGGGCATCGACGCCCACGTCTGGCTTGTCTGGCTGAGCCGCGACGAACACGCCGACGTGCGGCTGGCGGCGATGACGGTGATGGCCACCTCGTCCGACCCGAACGTGCTGCGGCGAATCGAGCAGATGGCCCGCAGCGACGCCGATCCGCGAGTGCAGCGGCAGGGGGAGCGGCTGCTGGGCCTGCGCGAGGTCGGCAGCCGTCCTAACGGCGGACGTCGGAGAGCACAGTGACGTGCTGGGCGTTGAGGTGCGGCTTCTGCAGATCGGCGATGTAGCCGCGCTGCCCGTTGACGCCGACTTGCTTGTCGACGTACGACCGCAGATTGATATTCGGGGCCGGCGTGACGTAGGTCACGATGCGCCCGGCGGCATCGAGCAGGACAAACGGCGGAGCACCCAGGTTGCGCGGCTGATTGGCCATCAGCCGGCCCACGCCGTCGAACCGCGGACCGGCCGACTCGTCGTGCCGGACCAGTTCCGTCCGGCCCAGGCCGCGATTGCGCCGCTGCGTATCGGCCCGCAGCCGGGCGATGGTCTCGCTCCGTTCCTGCAGTTCGGCGAAACGGTCGATCTTGCTCATCATCAGCCGGGCCTGGCCGCGCTCAAGGGCCGTGGGGGCCTGATCGATCAGCCGCGCCGTCCGGGCCCGCAAGTCGGCGAAAGACCAGACGCCGAGTTCTTCGGCGACCATGGCCGACAGATCCAGGTCGATGTCGGCGACTTGCTCGGCGAACGTTTTTTGGGCGTTCTCATGCGGCCGCCGGCGCTGGGGCGGCTGGTCGTCGGCCGTGCGCTTGGCTCGACGCACGGGGCGTGGCTCCTCGCGCGGCTCGTCGCCGTCGGAGTCACCCGAATCGCCGCTGGCCAGCTGGATATCGCGCTCGGTCCGGCGCAACTTGCGCGCCCGGCGAGAAGCCGACTCTTCTTCGTCGTTGTCCTCGTCGGCGTCGTCCACAGCGACGTCGTCGAGCGGCGCCTGGCGATCGAGATATTCGCGATGAATCCAGCGGAACTCGCCGGCCGGCGGCGCGATCTTGTACCACTTGCCGTCGGCCACGGGTTCGGCTTCGACCAGTTCGACGCGTTCGCCTTTGTTCAGCCGCACCTGGATCACGTCGCGCATCTCGCTAAACACGCTGCCCACCCGGGCCACGGCGCGATCGGTGTTGACCACGGCCAGGCGCTTTTCGGCCGGATCGAGCTGCCGGGCGGAAACCCAGCTGAAGCTTTGACGGGGCGGACGAATGGCGTACCAGCCGCCCGGATCGTGGCGATAGACCTCGACCTGTTCGCCGCGCTTCAGCTTGGCCGTGGGATAATAATTCTTGCCGGGTCCGCTGCGGACGTAGACGTCGTCGCTGCTGACATAGGCCACGTAAGGAAACTCGGCGGCGTGGCCGAGCGCGTGAAACATCGACGTTGCCAGGCACGCCAGCAAGATTGGCCCGCGCATGGGTCAGGCTCCGAAAAATTCGATCCAGGGACAGAAACGTCCAAAAATGGGGATTTCTTGTAGCGAAACCCCCATGCTGGCTCAAGGGCAATGCGCCGTCGTGCAGGCTCGCAGAGCAGTCGCTCAAGCAAGTGGTCGGGCTGGCGAGGAAAAATACAGCGGCTGGACGAAAGAGAGGCGAGGCCGGCGCACGGCATTGCTAGCAGCCGGACGCGATGTCGCTGCCGGGCGGAGCGTAGCAACCAGGAACGCAGCAGATCGTGACGGCGCGGCAGGAGAAGCGCCAGCACCCTAGGCGGGCTCGGAAGAGTTCTCGCGCTGTTTTTCCATCTCGACGACGTTGCCCAGCTCGTTGTACTCGACGCGGTTCATGTAGCTGCGCATCAGCATGATGCCGCGACCGGAAGGGTTTTCGAGGTTTTCCGGGTCGGTGGGGTCGGGGACCTGGCGGGGATCGAAGCCGGGTCCTTCGTCGGAGATTTTGATCCAGAGCCGGGCGGCCGAGACTTTGCAGGTCACGCGGACTTGCTTGCGATGGTCGAGCTGATTGCCGTGCTTGATGGCATTGACGATGGCCTCTTCCAGGGCCATGCGCACGCTGAACGACTCGTGCGACGACCACTGCTGCCGTTCGAGCTGGCCGAGGACTTCCTCGATCACGCCGCGGCCGGCGCCGCGGCGGCTGGGGATCGTCCGTTCCAGGGTCCATGACCAGGCGGAATGTGGCATGTCCGTGCTCGTCAGGACGCCGCGGGAAGTAGAGGGTTCGGGCCGCACAGCCCGAGTACGGCGCCCGCGGTTCGCTGGCCGATCGACCATGGCTGCTGCGTGCGGAAGTCTGACGATTTCATCGTGCTCGGTTTCTGTGGGGCTACCCGTTAAAGAGGGTTCGCACCTGTGCCCAAGTCGACTGGATCGAGTCGGCCGCTGTGGACCGGTTCGAGCCTCAAAACACGGCTAGTGCATCGGCCTCGTCGTCTTTGATGTCGAACAGCTTGTTGAGCTTGGTGATGGCGAAGACTTCGTAAATCTCGGGGCGGATGTTGCTCAGCTTGAGCTTGCCGCTGTGGGATTTCACCTTCTTGTCGAGCGTAATCAATTTGCCCAGGGCGGCACTCGAGAGAAACTCGACCGACGAGAAATTCAACAGCAGGTTCTTGCAATGATCTTCTTCGACCAGCTTGAACAGCTCTTGCCCGAGCTCCTGGATGTTCGCTTCGTCCAGGATCTTGCGATCGACAAAGCGGATGATCGTAACATCGCCGACCGAAGAAACCTGCAATCGCCGGTGACCGGCCATAAATCGACTCCTGTTCGTCAGGACGCGCGCCCCGGCAAGAAAGGGAAAAAAGCCGCTGCAAGCTTATATTAGCCGGACGGTTAGGGGTGTCAAGGAAACCACCGGCGGGGTGCGAAGGACCGCGCGGGCCGGAGCGGTCGGTGCGGCGTCCGAGGGTGCCCCCGATTTGCCGTGCTGCGCAGGGCTTTCGCAGCAGATGCGGCGGGGCGAGCTCTTGGCCGCTGTCGCTCAGCGGGCCGGAGCGTGCTGCTTGTTTTTCAACACGGCCTTGGTAACCAGCAGGTAATTGGCGCCGCGGTACTCGGTGAGCGTGCCGCTGACGATCCAATCCAGCCGATCGGGATTCTCGCCCACGAGCAGCGCGATCCGCTCCAGGTTCAAGTTCTCCAGGCCCTGGAAGTGCTGTTCGGTGTCGGCCGGATAGAAGGTGGCGCGGTCGCTGGTGAGCTTGAAATAGCCCACGCTGTCGACCAGTTGCGAACCTTCACGCTGGCGCTGGTTGGCAGTGGCCGCGGCGGCCGGTTGCGCGTCGCCGGACTTGGGGGCAGCGGACAACCGCTCGGCCGCGAGCAACAGCGGTCCGCCCAAGAGTGCGAAAATGACGACGCCGGCAAGAGTACGAAAGCTCGATCGCATCGGAGAGTCCCTTCTCCAAGTCGTTATGCCGAACGGCCCGTCCTGCTGCGCGGATCGCCCTGCTCAGAGCGGCGACCGCTGGCAAAGGACTTAGCCGCCCGGCTTTTTCATCGCCAAACTATGCAGCACCAGCACCGAGCCGACCGAGATCAAGGCGAATCCCAGCCAGCTGGGCGGCCGAACGGTGTGGCGCGGCGAGGGGCCGATCGAGGCCAATAGCGGACGCACGCCCGAATCGGAATCGCCGGCGCCGCTCAGTCGTTCCGACAGAAACTTGCTCGTACGCTCGTTGAGCGTATAGCTCTCGACGTTGCGCAACTGCACGCCGACTAGCAGCAGCACCAGCCCCAGAGCGAAGAAATGATTGCGATTGAATTCCACGGGTCCGGCCTGCGAGTATCTTGCGCGGCTGGGGCGTCGAACCGCAAAGGCCGGCGCGACGCGACGAAATCAGGTAGGTATTACTAAACATCGGGGCAAACCGGCGGTCGTCTTCAACCGCTCCCTGCAGATAGCGGTTATGCGCCCCCTGGCGGCTAGATTTCGCCTCGCCGGAGCGGGGACTATGCCGACTGGGCAGAATGGGCTGGCAACCGGGCGGAAAGCCATTCCCGTCCGGGGCGCGATGCACGCCCGAGGGGGGCCGGGCACACGCGGTGCCAGCACGGTGCGGCACGGCGGCTATTTCTTGCGTGCGATGGCGCGTTTCAGGGCCGTGCCCATGTCGGCCGGGCTTTGCGCGACTTCGATCCCGGCGGCTTCCAGGGCGGCGATTTTTTCGCTGGCTGTGCCCTTGCCCCCCGAGATGATCGCGCCGGCGTGCCCCATGCGTTTGCCCGGGGGAGCAGCGCGGCCGGCGATAAACGCCGCGACCGGCTTGGTGACATGCTGGCGGACGAAGGCGGCGGCCTCCTCTTCGGCGGTGCCGCCGATTTCGCCCATCATCATGATGGCTTCGGTGGCCGGATCGGCCTGGAACATCTTGAGCAAGTCGAGGAAGGACGTGCCGACGATGGGATCGCCGCCCAAGCCGACGCAGGTCGATTGCCCCAGGCCCAGGTTGGTCAATTGCCAGACGGCTTCGTAGGTCAGCGTGCCGCTGCGGCTCATCACGCCGACGGGACCTTTCTTGTGGATGTAGCCGGGCATGATGCCGATCTTGCATTCGCCGGGCGTGATCACGCCCGGGCAGTTCGGGCCCACCAGCCGCGACTTGCTGCGGCTGACCACTTCGTACACGCGGACCATGTCGATCACCGGCACGCCTTCGGTGATCGCGACGACGGTCTTGATCCCGGCGTCGACGGCTTCCAGGATGGCGTCGGCCGTGAACGCGGGCGGCACGAAGATCATCGTGGCGTCGGCGCCGGTCTTTTCGACCGCTTCGATGACCGTGTCGAATACGGGCACGCCTTCGACCGTCTCGCCGCCTTTGCCGGGCGTCACGCCGCCGACCATTTGCGTGCCGTACTCGCGGCAGCCCTTGGTGTGGAACTGGCCCACCTTGCCGGTAATGCCCTGGCAAATGACGCGGGTGTTCTTGTCGATCAGAATGCTCATCGGGTTCGCTCGTTCGAAGTAGGCGGCCGGTCGAGGGGCTGGGGACGCGGAGGTCGGGTGGATCTACATGGCGGCTAGGCGCCTGCGGCGGCGACGACTTTCTTCGCCGCGTCGGTCAAGCCTTCGGCGCCGATGATGTTCAGATTGCTCTCGGAGAGGATCTTGCGACCCTGCTCGACTTCGGTCCCCTCGAGCCGCACGACCAGGGGAACGTTGAAGCCCACCGAGCGGTACGCTTCGAGAATCGCATTGGCGATGGTCGTGCAGCGCATGATGCCGCCGAAGATATTGACCAGGACGGCCTTGGTGTTCTTGTCGTCAAGCAGGATGCGGAAAGCCTCGGTCACCTGATCCACATTGGCGCCGCCGCCTACGTCGAGGAAATTGGCCGGCTCGCCGCCATGCAGCTTGATCAAGTCCATCGTGCTCATGGCCAGCCCGGCGCCGTTGACCAGGCAGCCGATATTGCCGTCGAGCTTGACGTACGACAAACCGGCTTGCCCGGCCCGGACTTCGGCCGGTTGTTCTTCGGCCAGGTCGCGCAGCTCGTTGAAATCCTTGTGACGAAACAGGGCGTTGTCGTCGAACGTCATCTTGGCGTCGAGCGCCACCAGGTCGCCGGCCTTGGTGACCACCAGCGGATTGATTTCCAGCAGGCTGCAATCGGCGGTCACGAACACCCGGCACAGCCCGCGCATGAACGACTCGGCCGAGCGGACGCTCGCGCCCTGAAGCTTCAGGAGCTGAGCCAGCTTGCGGGCCTGGAAGGGATACAGTCCGGCGTCGACGTCGAACGGTTCACGGAAAATCAACTCGGGGGTCTTGGCGGCGACATCTTCGATGTTCATGCCGCCTTCGCTCGACACCATCAGCACCGGCCCCTTGGCCGCCCGGTCGACGACGATGCCCAGGTACAGCTCGCGGCGATTTGGCAGCCTTCTTCGACCAGCACCTGGCGGACGGTCTGTCCCTCGGGGCCGGTTTGAATGGTGACCAGTGGCTGGCCGATCAGATTGGCGGCCACCTTGCCGGCCTCTTCGGCCGACTTGACCAGCTGCACGCCATGCTGCTGGGGGTTGGTTTTGATCGTGCCTTTGCCGCGTCCGCCGGCATGGATTTGGGCTTTGACCACGGCCAGCGTTCCGCCCAGCGTGCTAAAGGCGGCGGCCGCCTCCGGCCCGGTTCGCGCGACGATGCCCCGGGGCACCGGCACACCGGCCTTACGGAGAATCTCTTTGGCTTGGAATTCGTGGATTTTCATGGGGATTGGGGCTCGCGTGGGACCAGTCGCGCCGTGGACATCCGCAGGTGGCGGCGCGATTATAGGGGCCGTGCGCCAAGAGGGTCAAGGAGCGCTCGGCGGGCGATGGGATTCTGCCTGCGGCGAGCCGGCAAGTGCGCGAATTGGGCCCGCGCAAAAAAAAACCGCCCGGGCGGGGGCCGGGCGGTTGGTCGCTTCGAACGGCAGCCGACCTAGGCTTTGCGGTTGCGACGAATGGCCAGCATTCCCGCCCCGAAGGCGAGGGCCCAGATGATGACCGACTTCGGCTCCGGAGTCAAAATGCGCAATTCGACCGCCGAGATTCGCGAGCCGTCGCTGCCCGTGTAGGTGAACGTCTCGGTGGACCCACTGGCGGTAAACGTGCCCAGGACAAATTGGCCCTGGCCGCCGTTAAGGGTGACCGCGCCGTCCAGGGTCGTCGTGGTGCCATATCCCACCGTGGCGGACCACAATTCCACCTGATAGACGTTGCCCGACTGCAATCCGCTGAGCGTGGCGGTGCCGGCCTCGCTATTCGTGTTATTGCCGTTTTGATTCACCAATTGGTTGTACGCGGCGCTGCCGCCATTGAACGCGCCGTAGGCGAAGCCCGTGTCCTGGCTCAGCGAAATGTCGCCGCTCGGCGTGCTCAGCAGCTGGGCCGGGCTGCCGAGGGTCGGAGTGGCCGTCCCCTGATGGAACGTGGCATCGCCGATCGAGATGGTTGGCGATCCGGAGAATCCCTGGAGGCCGTCGACAAAGGCGCCGCTGTGCGAGACATCGGCGTCGCCGGCGATGTTGGTGGGAGTTCCCCAGAGAATTCCCGCCGCGGCCGAATCGGCCAGCGCGAGCCCTAATGCCAAAGCCAACAGGGACAAAGTTACGACGCGCATTCTGAGCTCCTTGGATAGAAAGGCCAATCGAGTTGCCAAACGTTCTGTCACGATCCGAGCCAGCAGGCTCCCGAACGCCAGATACGACGCGCGGCTTTGCCCAGCGCTTGCGATCCGGAGTCGAGTTTCTGCCGCTTGTCGATCGCATTCTGATTACGCGATCGGCCCGGCAGTACCCCCATTTCAGAGGCCTTTGGGGCAGATTTGCAGACGGTTTTTCGCGAACAAAATTGCTCAACTGTGAACTCCTCGATCGTGCGTCTTTTGGCTTGGCGCCCGGCAGTTTCGCTCGCGCTCGGGCGGTCGTTGCCGATGCGATTGCGCCGCGTCGAATGGATTTATTCGATCGCGTTGCGGTTCGATCGCGCCGTTACCCTGGATTGGCAACTGGCCCGCGCTGGTCCGCGGACCCAGCGCCTCGACTCAAGACGACGCCCCCGGCCGTTCGTCCTGCGCGCGGCAAGCTCGTGGCTATTGAGCGAGCGCCGCAGATCGCGGACTGCGCCTGCCCGTCGTTGGCAGCGCAACTGGCCGTAGCACGGCGGCTGTTTTCGATACCGCGAGTGACGGCCCTACGGCCTTGCGGAACGGCCCGCTGGTCGCCGCGAGTCGTGTCTCCCACGCGATCCGCCGCGGAGCGCCGCCGCCAGGTTGACGCTGATTTCTCACGGCTTTATAGTTGGAATCGATGACCCTCCCGACCCGCGCAACCGCCGCCAGTCCTCGCCGTTCTGCGAGCGAAACTGCGTTCCGGCTCCGGTCGGAGTTGGAAGCCGTGGGTTTGCGGTACACGGCTCAGCGGGCCGCAGTGTTTGGCTGCCTCGATCGATTGAAGTCGCACCCGACCGTCGAAGAGGTTTACCGCGGCGTTCGCCGCCGGCTGCCGCGGATCAGTTTGGCGACGGTTTACAAAGCGCTCGAAGCCCTGGTCGCTGCCGGGCTGGCCACCAGGCTGACCGGCGGCGACGGATCAGCGCGTTACGATGCGACCGGTCACGAGCACTACCACTTGCGCGATACGCGGACCGGTCAGCTTTGCGACCTGTCCACGCCTTTCGATCCGCACCTGCTCGACAAGCTCGACCCGCAGATGGTCGCCGCCCTGGCCCGGGCCGGATTCCGGGTTTCGGGCTATCGGCTCGAGGTGCTGGGCGTCTTCGAGCCGGCCGACGACGCGTCGCGCTGATCGAGCGTCCAGCGAATTGGCCCGCCCGGCCAGCGCCGCGCGAGTCGGCCGGCGATTTCGATGTGGTCCGGGGGGCGCTATGCCGTTCGGCATATTGGCTCTTTGGTCAAAATGGGCTAGATTCAGCGGTCCGGGGCAGAACAAGCAGAGCAATCGATGATTCAAATGGCCGGAAAGTGTCCCTATTGCGGGGCCACTCATAATCCGCTCATCGATCCGTCGCTGCGCAGCGACTCGGGCGCTGCGGGCTGCGACGAATCCTCGGGCATAGCCGACACTGGGAACCGCTACACCTGGCTCTGCCAATCGTGCGGCGAAACCTATCAGTTGGACGTCTCGTCCCCGGAATCCTGAGCCACTGCGCATTCAGCCGCGGGCTCTGAACGGTTGGTTCTGAAACGCGGGCCGCGCGGCACCAATGCGATCGCCGGGTTGACACGCTCCGGTCAAATGGTTTACATATAAACCATCCTATGGCCAATCCCGCGCCGCAGCGCCCCAACCGCAGAAAACGCCTGCCGATCCTGCTCGAACCCGAGCGGATCGAATTGCGAACCTGGGTCCAGGTCGTGCGTACGCTGCATCGCCTGCAGCGGCGCTTGGAGCAGGCGCTCGAGGGGCACGGGTTGTCGCTGGCTCAGTTCGACGTGCTGGCCACGATCGACGTGGCCGAGGGACTTAGCCAGCAGGATCTGGCGGAACGTTTGCTGGTGACCAAGGGGAATATTTGCGGGCTGATCGATCGGATGGAAAGCGGCGGCCTGGTCCAGCGGCGGAGCGATCCGGCCGACCGCCGCACGAATCGCATGTTCTTGACTCGGGCCGGTCGGGCCGCACTGGCCCGGGCGGCTCCGGGGCAAATGGCGCTCTTGAAAAAAGTCATGGGTGCCCTCACTGCGGCCGAGCTGCAGCAGCTGTATGAGTATTTCGACCGGATCGAAGAAGCGACGGAAGATTGACGGCTCGAGCGCGGCCCGCTTACGCCGCCGGGTGCCACCTTCCGCCGCGGAACATTGGTTCGAAGCGTATGCAATGACTGTAAACCCGGCCGCTGCGGCCGGAGGATTCGTTTACCCATGGTGCGAAAAAGGAGTGGACGATGTTCAGAGATCGAAGCGGAAACGCGGCGTCGGGTGGGAAGCAACCGTGGGGTGCTCAGCGGATTGGAGCCGGTTGGCCGGCGCTGCTCTTGGCCGCGGCATGTAGCACGCTGCCGGCACAGGCTGGCTGGTCGGCCGATAACTACGCGATCGACGCGGCCCACTCGGCCGTGACGTTCAAGATTGCCCACATGGGCCTGAGCTGGACGTACGGCCGGTTTAACGACGTCAGCGGCAAATTCACCATTGACGGCGAGGCGCCGGGCAAGGGCTCGTTTGCCATGACGATCAAGCCCGAGTCGATCGACAGCGGCGTCGCCAAGCGCGACGAGCACCTCCGCAGCCCCGACTTCCTGAATACCAAGCAGTTCGCCACGATTTCCTTCGCCAGCACGCGCGTCAAGCCGATCGACGGCGGCTACGAAGTGACCGGCGATTTCACGCTGCACGGCGTGACCAAGCCGATCACCTTTGCGCTGATGGGGGGCAAAAAGGCCGAGTTTCCGCCCGGCATGCAGCGCACCGGATTTTCGACGGAATTGGTGCTCAAGCGGAGCGATTTCGGCATGGACAAGATGCTCGAAGCGATCGGCGACGAAATCAAAGTTGCCATCAGTTTCGAGGGCGTGAAGAAGTAAGCCTTTCGGGAGAAGACGGGGTTCGCCATGCCCGACCCGGTTCGACTCGTCGCGGCCCTGGGTGCCGCAGCCCTGGTGGCGGCGCTGGTGCTGGCCGTTTGCCGGCACCGGGCTGCCGCGGCGGGCCGGCTGTTGGGCGTGGCGCTGGGATTGTCCGCAGGCTGCGCGGTCTTGCGCCTGCGGCTGCACTGGCCGCCGCGCGAAGATCTGGACCGACTGCTGCTCGTTGTACTGCCCTTCGCACTTCTCACGGAGCTTTTGGCCAGTGCACCCCGCGTGCCGCGCTGGCTGGTGCGCGCACTACGGCTGCTGGTGGCGGCCGGCACTGCCCGAGTGCTGCTGGACGGCACAGCTTATATCAGCGCCGTAGTGGGCGTCGACGAGCGCCTCTGGTCGGCCGGCGAGGTCTGGCTGGTGCTGGGCAGTGTGGCGCTTGGGCTGGGCGGGCTGTGGTGGGCGCTGGCAGCACTGTCCCGGCGAGCCGCCGGCGCGTTGCTCTTGTGGAGTCTGGCCGTCGCCTGCGGCGGGGCCGGGCTGACGGTGATGCTCACCGGTTACATGACCGGCGGCATTGTCGGTTTGATATTTGCCGCTGTGCTCGTCGGCACGGCTCTGGCTGGCTGGGCCTTCGCGGGCCGGACGCGCGCGGACTCAACCTTGGTTCCTGCTCCGCCGGTGGCCGGATTGGTCGGGCTCGGCAGCGTGTTGCTCGTGGGCCTGCTCGTCTCGGGGCATTTTTTCGCCGAGCTGTCGACCGTGCAGAGTTGGGCCCTGGGCGCGGCGCCCTTGGCCGCCTGGCTGCCCGAGCTACTGCCGGGCAAGGTCTCGCCGGCTGTGCGCGGCTGGCTGCGCGTGGCGGCAGTGGCCGTGGTCGTGGCCGCGGTGCTGGTCGGTGCGGGTCGGAAATTTGCCGCTGACTCGGGAGCGGCCCCCGGCCCCGACTCCGGCGTGGAAGACTATTACTTCTATGGCAATTAAATCGGTGCGCCGGAGACAAAGGCCTGCTGGCGGGCCTGAATGCCAGCGAAATCAAGCTCGCCCGAATTTCCCCCGTTTGCTATTCTGCAAGAGTTCGGTCCGCTGGCACCAGCATCTTCGCAACGAAGGAAGCCGTCATCTTGCAGTTGCGCCGCAATCCAACCCGGTCGGTGCGTATCGGTACGGTCTCGATTGGTTCGGCGCATCCGATCGCCGTGCAGAGCATGACGGCCACGCATACGCAGGACGTCGACGCCACGGTCGCGCAGGTGAACGATCTGGTGGCCGCCGGCGCCGACGTGGTGCGGATCGCGGTCGACAGCACGAAGGATGCCGAGGCACTGGCCCGGATTCGCGAGCGCACCAGCGCCAACTTGTCGGTCGATTTGCAGGAGAACTACCGGCTGGCGCAGCAGGTGGCGCCGCACGTCGACAAGATCCGGTACAACCCCGGGCATTTGTACCATCACGAGCGCGAGAAGCCCTGGCAGGATAAGGTCAAGTTCCTGGTCGACGTGGCCGCGGCGAACGACTGCGCGATCCGCGTGGGCGTGAACTGCGGCTCGGTCGATCCGGCCAAGCTGGAAAAGCACGGCAACGCGGATTCGCTGGCGCCGATGCTCGACAGCGCGCTGGAGCATTGCGATTTGCTCGACCGGCTGTCGTTCACGCGGTATTGCGTGTCGCTGAAAGACTCGGACCCGCGCAAGGTGAGTGAAGTCAATCGCCGCTTTGCCGAAGAGCGGCCGGACGTGCCGTTGCACCTGGGCGTGACCGAGGCCGGCCTGCCGCCGGACGGGATCATCAAGACCCGCGTCGCGTTCGAGCAGTTGATCAGCCGCGGCATCGGCGACACGATCCGGGTGTCGCTCACCGTGCCGAACGCGCGCAAGCCGGAAGAGATCGCGGCCGGCCGGCAGATTCTGGCCGACATCGCCGCCGGGCGGGTGCGGAGCGTAGTCGACTTCGGCCTGAACTCGCTGAATATCATCAGTTGCCCCAGCTGTTCCCGGGTCGAGAACGAAGCGTTCATCGAGCTGGCCCAGCAGGTGAAGGAAATGACGCGCTACGCCGAGCAGCATGCGATTACCATTGCCGTGATGGGCTGCCGCGTCAACGGTCCGGGCGAAACCGACGATGCCGACCTGGGGCTCTGGTGCGGACCCAAAGTGGTCAACCTCAAACGCCGCAGCCAGGAGCTGGGCGCGTTTCCCTACGATGCGATCCTGGGCCGGCTCAAGCTCGAGCTCGACCGGCTGATCGGCGAGCGATCTCTGCCCGGGGCTTAAGTATCGCCGACAGGCGCGCGCAGCGCGATGACGAGGTCAAGGATGACCACCAGCGAGCACAGGACAAGGCTCGCGGCTGCGGCCGCGCTGCTGATGCTGTCGGCCGGTTGCAGCGTCTGGCATCGCAACGGCGGCGGCAATCTGCCCCAGGCCACCAGCACGGTGCTCGATCAGCTCACGGTTTATAGCGATTCGTCGCTGCCCCAGCGGCACCGCTTGCTGGAAGAGCTCAACACGCAGCGTCAGTTGCTCTGCAACAAGCTGAACCTGACCCACTCGGACGAGCGCATCCACGTGTATCTCTTCGGCAGCGCCGAAGAGCTCAAGGGGTTTATCCGGCGGCGGCATCCGGACTTTCCCGATCGCCGGGCATTCTTCGTCGAAACCGATACCCGGCTGGCGGTGTACGCCTATTGGGGAGACCGCGTGGCCGAGGACTTGCGGCACGAGGTGGCCCACGGTTATTTGCATTCGATGATTCCGCACCTGCCGCTGTGGATCGACGAAGGCCTGGCGGAATTCTTCGAAGTGCCGCGCGGGGATCACGGCTTGAACGAGCGGCACATCCACGAGATTACGGCGGCGCAATCGGCCGGCTGGCATCCCGACCTGCGCCGGCTCGAACGGCTGCAGGCGCCCGGCGAGATGAATCAAATGGATTACGCCGAAGCGTGGCTCTGGGCGCATTTCCTGCTCGAAACCACGCCCGAACGCCTGGAACTGGTGCGGGCCTACCTGCAGAGCCTGCGGAGCGAGGAAACGCCGGTGCCGATCTCGCAGCGCTTGCGCGACCTGCACCTGGATTACGAGCGCAAGCTGGCCGAACATCTCGCGCTGTTGTCGGCTCCGCGGGATAATTGACACCGAGCTTCCAAACGGGCGCTCGGGCTACGTCAGGCCTCCGCGTTACCGGGGCTTCCGCGGGTCGCCCCTGGCCCATCGGCTGGCCAGGTTTCAACAGGCAGGCCCGGTGGGCTCTGCGGGCGGGGCAAGCGATTTGCGAAACTCGATGCTCTCGTCGATCGGCTCGAAACCCAGCTTGGCCAGCAAGGCCCGGGCCGGCTCGTTCGTGGCCGGCACTTGCGCCTCGATCAGGGCCATCCCCTCGTCGTGCAAATGGCGAAACGCCTCGCCGAGCAGATAAGTGGCCAGCCCCTGGCGGCGGTCGGCAGGCGCGACTTCCAGCTCGACCAATCCGGCGGCGTGGATGCCCCAGGACGTGTCGAGGGGCTCCATCTTCCAGAACATCGCCCGGGCGACCGGTTCGCCGCCGTCCCGGGGGTGGAGCGTCATCAGCGTGCGGTCGAAAGCGCCGAAGGTGGCGGCATCCCACCAATTGCACGAAGGCGGATCCGGGTAGACACGCAAGCTCGTGCGGCGGCGGATCTGCATTTGGGCCCGATCGATAATCGGCCGGAAGCGGGCCAGTTCGCGGTGCAGCACTGCGGAGCGGCCCGTTTCGCGATAGCCATGCCCGACGAAGAATTGCTGGAGCGCGGCGTCCGAAGTCAGGATCCCCGACTTCTCGCTGCCCCCGTGCAGTCCCAGGTAGAACGGGGTGAGATTCTGCCCGCCGCCGGCCACGAGCGTCTGGGCCCCGCGGCTGTGCAGGTACTCTTCGGCCTGGCGGAGCAGCTCGTCGGCCACGATCGGCAGTGCGTCGGGCAAGCGGAGCATGAGGATGCTGATTACGCCCAGCCGGCGGTCGAGCTCCAACCCGCCTGGCGTCGCGCCGAACCCTGCGTGCACGAAGCCCAGCGGTTTGCCCGCTTCGACCGCCAGGATCAGCCCGAAGCGATCGAAGATCGACTTGCTCAATACCTGAGCTTCGAACAGCGCCGCCGACATGGGCTGCATCAAGCCGCGCTGGCTACCCTGGCTGCGCCAGATTTCCGCCAGCAGCGGCGCGTCGGTATTGCGAAACGGGCGGTACTCGATCAACGGACGAATTCCCCTGCACCGGTGGCGAAACAGACGGTTATGGCGTCGCCGGGCGCTGGTGCAAGTTTACCAAGATCGTGTCGGCTTCAACACGCACGGCAAACCGCTCTTGGCAGATGCGCGCGTTGAGCTGGTTGCAGCCGCTGGCCACGTCGAACTGCCAGCCGTGCCACGGGCAGGTCACCACGCCCGCGCTCAATTGCCCTTGACCCAGCGGCCCCCCCTGGTGCGGACAGACTCCGTCCAGGGCATGCAGCGTTCCGGCCACGTTGAAGAGCGCGACCATGCGATCGCCGGCGACGCGCTCGACCGCCGAGCCCGGCGGACACTCGTCCAGGCGTGCGATCGCAATCCATTGAGACATGCGGAGGGCAGGGGGCTGGAAGCTGGGGGCGAGAAATCGGGGACGGGAAACGAGGTGCTGGTTCGATCGTTAAGCCTACGCACGGCGGCCCGTGGGCCTGGGCGCGACAGCTCCTCAGGCCGCTTGCCGCTGGGACTGACGGCCGGGTTCCGTTTTCCAGCGGCGGTGGACCCACCAATATTGTTCGGGAGCGCGGCGGATGATCTGCTCCAATCGATCCGTGTACCATTGTGTCAGAGCGGGCACGCTGCGCAAATGCGGCGGCAGGTCGCGCGCGTCGATCATGGCGTCCGCGCCGATCACGTGCCGCAGCGGTTTGCCGCCGATCCGCTGGGAAAAACACAGCACCAGCGGCGCGTCGTTGACCAGCGCGAACAGGGCGATCGCCTTGTGGGTCGAGGCCGGGCGGCCGAAGAACTGCACCCAGCAGCCTTTCGGGCCGGCATGCTGATCGGCCAGCAAGGCCAGCGTGCCGCCGGCGGCCAGCAGCGCGTCGACCGGCTTGGCACTGCCGCTTTTCGGAAAGATGTACTGGCCCTGCGACCCGCGAAACTCGTTGATGTAGCGATTCAGCAGCGGATTGTCGAGCGGCCGGGCGATGGTGAACGAGGAGAAACCGAGCACGCCCAGGATGTAGCCCGACAGCTCGAAATTGCCGTAATGCGCTGAAACCAGGACCACCGGGCGGTCGTCGAACAGCACGCGCACCAGGACCTCGCGCCGAGCCAGGTCGATGTAGTCGCGCCAGTTCGTCCAGTGAATCTTGCGCGGCGCCTGGGCCAGCTCCACGGCCAGCAGGAACAAATGTTCCCACATCCGCCGAGCCAGCATGCGCCGCGCGTGCGGCGAGAGTTCGGGAAACGCGTGCTGCAGATTGTCTTCGACCACTCGGGCCCGCACGCGGAATACGTCGGCGGCCAGCCAAGCCAGATGGCGCGCGTAGCGTGCGCAGGTATCCAGCGGCAGGGCCTGGACCAGGCTCACCGCCAGGCGGACGACGAGATAAACGGCGAAATCGAGCCAGAAATTCCGCTTCACACGCTGTCCTCTTGGGTCGACTCGAGCCAGGCGGCGCACCCAGTGCAGGGCCCACTGCCGCAGGCGGCTCTGCTGGCGAATTCTGACAGGAGACGCCCCATGGGCCAAGAGCGATTCGGCACGCCGACCGGCCGGGGCAGGGTCGAACGGCGTCTTCCCGGAACTGCGCAGCGCGTTATCGGGCGCGCTCGCGGCGGGCTTTGAGCACGGGGTCGCGGGTCAGGGGCAACCCGACGGGCCGCCCGGTTTCGGCCGATTTGTAGATCGCCAGGATGATTTCGACCGCTTTTCGGCCTTCGCTCCCGTCGATGGCGGGGGCCCGGCCTTTTTTGACCGCGGTGAGAAAGTCCTGGAACTGCCGGGCGTGTCCATGGTGGCCGATGGCGGCCGGATTGGCAGCCCCGCCGGCCGTGCTGATCCGCTCGGCCATCCGCGCCCGCACGGCGGCGTCGCCGGCCAGCGGCCGGGCAAAATCCCAAGCGATGACGTCTTCTTCCTCCATGATTGCCGTGCCGGCCGAGCCTCGGAGCTCGATTCGCTTGAGCGAACCGGGCCAGGCCGCGGTGGTGGCTTCGATAACGCCCAGAGCGCCGCTGGCGAACCGCAAGGTCGCCACCGCGGTGTCTTCGACCGCGATCCGCTCGTGAGCCAACATGGCGGAGAAGGCTTGGATTTCGACGACCGGTCCGGCCAGCCAGTTGAGCAGATCGATGCTGTGGATGGCCTGGTTCATCAGGGCCCCGCCGCCGTCGAGTTCCCAGGTGCCGCGCCAAGCCCCGCTGTCGTAGTAGGCCTGGGTGCGATACCACTTGACCGAGGCATCGGCCAGCGTGAGCCGGCCGAAGCGTCCGGCATCGACCGCGCGCTTCAGTTCGATGCTCGAGCGGTGGAAGCGCGAGGGAAAAACAGTTGCCAGCAATACACCGCCGGCCCGGCAGGATTCGATCAGTGCGTCGCAGCGGCGCAGGGTGATTTCCAGCGGCTTTTCCACGATCACGTGCTTCCCGGCTCGGGCGGCGGCGACGGCCGGCTCCAGGTGGGCGCCGCTGGGCGTGCACAGCGTGACGATGTCGACCGCCGGATCGGCCAGCAACTGATCCAGATCGTGATAGGCCCGGCAACCATGCTCGGCCGCGAAACTGTCGGCCGCGGCGGCCGAGCGGCTATAGCAGGCCGCCAAATGCGCACCTCGCAGATCGGCGATTGCCCGGGCATGAAACCTGGCGATCATGCCGCAGCCGATGATAGCAAAGCCAGTGCCCTTGGTTCGTGCCATGGAAGCTCTCATACTGGGTTGCAAGCTGGTTAAGACGTGGATTCTAGGATGGCTCCGGGCCCGGTGCCAGGGTGGGGCCGGTAAGGCAGTTCGCGTTGACTTCAGGCCTGGGCGGAGCCTACTATTCCGCCGCCTCGGGGCGTCCAGTTTGCGCGCCGCGGTTCACCCTTTCGAAGGTCTGGCGAAGGGCCCTCGCGTGTTCAAACGATTCAAAATCGCGCTGGCCGCCTGCGTTGGTTTGATCGCCATCGTCGGCCTGGTGGCGCTAGTCGTCGTCGTTTCGATGCGGCGGGTGCCCGCGTTCTATCAGGTCGCGCTCGATCAGGACGTCGAAGCCCAAAGCGCCGCCAGCGACGAATGTCTGCGCTTGGCCGCCGGTCTGGCCAGCGATCTGCAGCGGACCGGGCGCTGGCAGGCGACCTTCACGGCCGAGCAGATCAATGGCTTCCTGGCGGTGGATCTGGCCAAGAACTATCCGGACGCGCTGCCGACGGAAATGGATAACCCCCGCATCGAGATCCAAAGCGAGCAGGCCACCTTGGCTTGCGGTTACACGCAGGGCGGGCAAGCGACCGTAATTTCGATTTCGTTCGACTTATTCCTGAGTGCCCCGAATGTCGCTGCCTTGCGCGTGCATAGCGTGCGGGCCGGCGCGTTGCCGGTGCCGCTGTCGAGCGTGCTGGAAGCGATCACCAAGGCCGCCCGCGGCTGCGATCTGAACATCCAGTGGCGCCAATCGCATGGCGATCCGGTCGCGCTGGTGATGTTGCCCGACGCCAGCGATGAGCGGGGACGCGCGTTGCGCTTGGACGCGATCGAGCTGCGTGACGGGGCGATCTACCTAGCCGGTGAAACGATTCCCTCGCGGAACAACGAGCTGGCGCGGCGGGAATTGCTGCCCAGCGCCGAAGATCCTGTGGCCGACGAGCCCATATCTGAGGGCCCCACGGCCGATGCCTCCGTGGCTGAGGGTCCCGTCGCCGATGACGCTGCTGCCGATGACACTCCTGCCGAGCCAGAGTCCGCGGCGGACGAACCGGCGGCCGAGCCCGGCGACACGATGTCTGTAGCGGACGAACCGGCCGAAATGCCGGATCAGGTCGAATTGGAAGCCGCCACGAACGAGAATCTCCAGCGTTGAGGTTCCGCGTCGTCGCGCTGTAGCGTCGCCCGGCCGCGCAGACGGCCCCCCTGCAGGTCCACGACGAGCTCGCCTGCACACTCGGCGGCGACGGCGAATTGTCCCGCGTCCCAGCGCTGCACCTCCCCGCGGCCGCCGCTGATCGGGCCTTCATAGCTGAGGTAGTCGATCCGATGGTCGGCTAGCGCCAGGCTGTCGATGGACGGGCCCTCGCCTGGCGGCGACTCGAGCGCCCGAGTGCGCAGCGCCGGGCCCTGTTCGAGCATCAAATCCCAATGGGTCGGCCGCTGAGCGTCCGGCGGCAGGCTATGGGTCAAAACGACGAAGCGAGGCATGCGGTCTGGCCGGAGCGGAAAAAAATTTCGTGTGTGGGATCGTTCGAGTTCGAATACTGGCAGTATCGCAAGGGGGGCACGAAAAACTTGCAATGTGCATGCTGCGCGCGGCCGTCGCAGCCCAGCTTCCGGTCCGGCGCTGTTTTTCGGTAAAGAGTGCTCCCCCCAGACTCAGTGCTGGCTGCAGTTTAGCGATTCAAACGCGGCTCGCAGTGCGATCGAATGGTCCGCCGCCGGAGCATCTTTGTAAGGGGCCTAATCTTTGTGAGCGGCTGATCTTTGTAAGCGATCTATGAGCGCGATGCACGATTTCGGTGAATTCGCGCCGGACTGCAAGCACAAACTTGACCCCCGAATGCAACCCCGCTACATTCCAGGGTATGGTTGCTCGTGAGGGGGAACCAGTGCGGTGCCTGATAGCCCGCTGTGCCCATCGCACGGTCGGGTTTTTTTGTCGCCGCATGCTTGGGCGTGACCGAAGGCGGAACTTCTACGCCGCTTTTTCGGCGGGTCACGGCCATGGATGCCGGGCTGCGGAAGATTCGCGCCCCCCCACAATTTGCTTTCCGGCAGCAGAGCGAGTTTTCGGCCGCAGTGCCAAAAGCGCCGGGACAGGGCACGATTACCCTGTTGGATGTGCTCGAGGGAAAAGACTCCGGCCGACGGCAAATGTGCCGTTCGATCGCGAACAACGAGGAGAGTTTCCGATGATGATCCGTCCGACGAATCCCGCCCCCGCGGCTGCGTCAGATGATCATGTGCCCGCGTCGCTTCCCGGCGAGCGGACCGTAGCCGCTGTACCCGCCGCGAAAGACGACCTTTCCCAGCGGGTGCGCCTGTTTCTCAACGGCAGCAACGTGCCCGGCTTGCGGCATGTCGGCGTCGAGGTCGAGGGCAACACGGTGACGCTGCGCGGAGCCGTGCGAACCTTTTACGAGAAACAGCTGGCCGTCCGGCTCTGTCGCCGCGTGGCCGGCGTGATTCAAGTGGTCGACCTGGTCGAAGCCGTCGGCTACCGGCCGCGGGGTGAGCGCGAAGGCACGGACGTGCGCCCGGCCGTCAATCATCCGGCGGCCAACAAGACGCGCCGCCCGCGCTGAGAGCTCCGGCTACCGACCACCGACGGTCGTAGCGGCGCGGGCTCTCTTTCACTGCAGGCTGGGCCTTTGCCGCCTGCCCGCATCACGCCAGTCAGCATCCTCATGGCGCATGGCGTGCGGCCGAACTCGGGCCGGCATCATTCCAGCTTCAAGAGCAAGTCGCCGGCATCGACCTGGGTGCCCGGCGAGACGAGCACCCCCGCCACTTTGCCGTCGCGCTCGGCGTAGAGGGTGGTTTCCATCTTCATGGCTTCGAGGGTCAGCAGTTTCTGGCCGGCGGAGACGGTGTCGCCTTCGCGCACGGCGACGGTGGCGATCATGCCGGGCATGGGGGCGCCGATCTGGCCCGGGTCGGAGCGGTCGGCCTTGGCCCGGGAGGCCGCGGTCGACTCCAGCGACAGATCCTTGACGTTGATGCTCCGCGGCTGGCCGTTGAGCTCGAAGAAGACGGTGCGCCGGCCGTCCGGATGCGGATCGCCCACGGCGAGGAACTTGATGATCAGGGTCTTGCCCTGCTCGATGTCGACAGCCACTTCCTGGCCCGGCAGCTGGCCGTAGAAAAACAGCGGGGTGGGCAGGATGCTGGTGTCGGAGTATTTCTGCAGATGGGCGACGAACTCGTTCATCACTTTGGGAAACATGATGTGCGAGATCACGTCGCGCTTGGCCGGCTTGCGGCCCATCTTGGTTTCCAGCTCGGCGGCGACCGCTTTGAAATCGGCGGCCGGCAGACTGGCGCCGGGGCGGCCGCGGAGCGGCTTTTCGCCGCGCAGGACGCGGGCCCGGATCTTGGCCGGGAAGCCGCCGGGCGGCTGCCCCATGCGGCCCGAGACCAGATCGACAATCGACTCCGGAAAGGCCAGCTCGCGCTTGCTCGACAGCACGTCCTCCGGCGTGAGCTGGTTGGAGATCATGAACAGGGCCATGTCTCCGACGGCTTTGGACGAGGGCGTGACTTTGACGATGTCGCCGAGCATCTGGTTGCACTGGGCATACATCCGGCAGATGTCGGGCCAGCGGCTGGCCAGGCCGACCGCCTTGGCCTGCTCGTACAAATTGGTGTATTGTCCGCCGGGGATTTCGTTCTGATAGACGTCGGCGGTGCTGGCCATCATGCCGGTCTCGAACGGCAGATAGAATTGCCGCACGGCTTGCCAATATTGGTCGAGGGCCTGCAGGGCGTCGAACTCCAGCCCCGTCTCGCGCGGCGTGCGGCGGAGGGCCTCGACGACCGAGTTCAGGTTGGGCTGCGACGTCATTCCCGACATCGAGGCCAGCGCCAAATCGGCGATATCCACGCCGGCTTCCGCGGCCTTGAGCACGGCCGCGGCCTGCACGCCGCTGGTGTCGTGCGTGTGGAAGTGAATCGGGATGCCGATTTCGCCCTTGAGCGTCTTGATCAGTTTTTCGGCCGCGTAGGGCTTGCAGAGGCCGGCCATGTCCTTGATGCAGAGGATATGCGCGCCGAGTTTTTCCAGTTCCTGGGCCAGCTCGACATAGTATTTCAGGTCGTACTTGGTCCGCTCTTTGTCGAGGATGTCGCCGGTATAGCAGATGGCCGCTTCGCACAGCCCGCCGGCGGCGAGCACCGCCTCCATGGCCACCCGCATGTTGGGCACCCAGTTGAGCGAGTCGAAAATACGAAACAGGTCCATGCCGGCCGCCGCCGCTTCGACGACAAAGGCCTTGACGACGTTGTCGGGATAGTTCGAGTAGCCCAGCGCGTTCGAGGCCCGAAACAGCATCTGGAACAGGATGTTGGGGATCCGCTCGCGCAGGTCGGCCAGGCGCTGCCATGGATCCTCTTTCAAGAATCGCAGGGTCGTGTCGAACGTGGCGCCGCCCCACATTTCGAGCGAGAACATTTGCGGCGTCAGCCGGGCGTAGGCGTCGGCGATGGCCACCATGTCGTGCGTGCGGACCCGCGTGGCCAAGAGCGATTGATGGGCGTCGCGCAGCGTCGTGTCGGTAATGAGCAGCCGCTTTTCCTGCTTGATCTTGCGGCAGAACGCCTCTGGGCCAAGTTCCAGGAGCTGATTGCGATAGCCCGCGGGCACGGCGCCCTCGTGATCGACCTTGGGCAGCGGGGCCGGCTCGCGGCGCACGGTCGGCGGCGCCGTCTTTACCTGGGGGTGGCCGTTGACGATCACTCCGGCCAGATAACTCAAAAGCCGCGTGGCCCGATCCTGCCGGGCCTTGAACTCGAACAACTCGGGCGTGTCGTCGATGAACCGGGTCGTGAATCCGCCGGCGATGAACTTGGGATGCGTCACCAGATTCAGCAGGAACGGGATGTTGGTCTTCACCCCGCGAATGCGAAATTCCTGCAGCGCCCGCTCCATGCGCCGGGCCGCGTCCTCGAACCGCCGGGCCCAGGCCGTGACTTTCACCAGCAGCGAATCGTAATAGGGCGTGACGACCGCGCCGGAGAAGGCCGTGCCGGCGTCGAGCCGCACTCCCAAGCCGCCGGACGAGCGGTAATGAGCGATGCGGCCGTAGTCGGGGAGGAAGCGATTTTCGGCATCTTCGGTCGTCACGCGGCATTGCAGCGCGGTGCCGTAGGTGTGAATGCTTTCTTGCGATTCCAGCCCGATTCGCGGATCCGCCAGCGGAATCCCCTGCGCCACCAGGATCTGGCATTTGACGATGTCGACGCCGGTGACCACTTCGGTGACGGTGTGTTCGACCTGGATCCGGGGGTTGACCTCGATGAAGTAGAACTTGCCCGTATCGGAATCGACCAGGAACTCGACCGTGCCGGCGCTCTCGTAGTTGACGCGTTTGCCGATGTGCAAGGCCGCCTGGCAGATCTCGTCGCGGAGCGTTTCGCTCAGGTTCAGCGCCGGCGCGATTTCGACCACTTTCTGATAACGGCGCTGCACGGAGCAGTCGCGCTCGAAGAGGTGGACCAGGTGGCCGTGCTTGTCGCCGATCAGCTGGACTTCGATGTGCCGGGGCCGGGGAATGAATTTTTCCAGAAACACGTCCGAGCTGCCGAAGGCCGCCTGCGACTCGCGCTGGGCCTGCTCGAGCGAGGGGGCCAACTCGTCGGGCGTGTTGACCACGCGCATCCCGCGCCCGCCGCCGCCGTGCGCCGCCTTGAGCAAGAGCGGATAGCCGAGCTTCTCGGCCAGCTTGCCGGCCGCTTTGGCGCCGGCCAAAGGTTCGCTGCTGCCGGCCAGAACCGGCACGCCGGCCTCGATGGCCAAGGCCCGGGCCGCGATCTTGTCCCCCAGTCGCTCGAGCACTTCGGGCCGGGGGCCGCAAAACGTGATGCCGGCTTCCGCGCAGGCCCGGGCCAGCGCCGGGTTCTCCGACAGAAAGCCGTAGCCCGGGTGGATCGCGTCGACCTCATACTGCCGAGCAATGTCGATAATTGCCGCGATGTTCAAATAGGCCCGAATCGGCTCGCCGGGCTGGCCCACCAGGTAGGCCTCGTCGGCCTTGAAGCGGTGCAGGGCATAGCGGTCTTCGTGCGAATAGATGGCAACCGTGCGAATGCCCAATTCGTGGGCGGTGCGGAACACGCGAATCGCGATCTCGCTGCGATTGGCGACAAGCAGCTTATGAATGGGGGGCATTGCAGACGGATCCACCGGGCGGGTGCAAAAAGCTCAGGAGGTGTAGGCCAGAAATGTAACATTGCTGCGCAGGCACCGACTAGGGGGCAGGCTGCCGACGGGGCCATTCCGCGGCGGTTTTGGCCAGAATCCCCGCGGCGGGTAAGCGGGCTGGGTTGCGGCCGCCGGCCCAAGGGTTGGCATCCGGCGGGCGAAAGCCCGCTGCTGGCGCGGGGGCGCCGCGCTGGGGCCTCAAAACAGCGACATCTGCCGGGCGGCCGGGCTGTCGGGACATGCCCCTTCCAGCCGATGGGCATTGTGCCCCGCCTTGCGCAAGCAGTCGACAAAACTCTCGGGGCCGTGCGTGCAATAAACCACGCGCGGCGCCGCGCGCTCGACCGCCTCGAACAGCTCGTCGTAGTCGGCATGATCGGAGAGCGGAATCGCGTGGTCCACGCCCAGCCGGCTGAGCGTGCGCGAGTGCATGGCCCAGCCCGTCACGGCAAACGTGACCACCCGCTTCAGGTTCGGCAGCCGCCCGCCCCGATGCATGCGCGGCGGCACGACCACGGCATGGCCGGGCAGCGGCTGGCCGGCATACGGGTGCACGTCGCCCAAGTCGACGCCGCACGCGCGATAGACCTGGCTGATGGCATACATTTGCGGATGCTGCAGGACCGGAATTCCCGCGCTGGTGAGAATCTTGGTGACTTCCTGCCCCTTGCCCAGCACATAAGCCTCGACCACGGGCGTGGCGCCGGTGTCCAAAGTTTGCCGGACCAGGGTGAGCAATTGATCGATCGCCTGGGCCCGGGGTGTGAGTCGATAGATCGGATTGCCGTAGGTGGACTCGATCACCAGGATGTCCGCCCGGGGCATTTCCGCCCGTTCGGCCGTGGCCGATTCCCCCAGTTTGAAATCGCCGCTATAGAGCAGCGAGCGGTCGCCGTCTTCCACCAGCAGCATCGCCGAGCCGAGGCAGTGCCCGGCCGGATAGGTGGTCAGCCGCACACCGCCCCAGTCGAGCGGCTCGCGGTAGGGAAGTTCGCGCGTCGGCCGGGGACCGTAGCGAAACTGGTACAGTCGGCTGGTGGCCGGCGTGCACAGCGCGTACTCGTGCCGGGCCATGTGGTCGCTGTGGGCGTGCGAGACGAACGCGCGCGGCTGCCGGCGGCGAAAATCGATCGCCAGATCCGGCCGGGTCAGCTTCAATCCGCGATCGTAGTGGAACAATTTGGCCGGCGCCTCCAACTGCGCACGAGCTGGTTCTGGGCAGAAACGTCCGGCGCAAACATTCCCGCCGCTGGCCTGCTTGCAGGGCCGTCGCAGGAATCACCGCACTACCGGCTGACCGCGCCAGGCCGCGCTCCGATGCCGGCGGCTTTCCAGATTTCGTCCAGCGCCGCGGCCGTTTGCTTGACGATCTTCTCGCGACCCAGGCCCTGGAACACCGACTTCGAGGGCACCACCGTGACCGGTCCGTCGTACCGGGTCGCGGCCAGCAGGCCCAGCACCTCGGCCGAATTGAACTCGCCGGTCGCTCCGGGCAGGCGCCGGGTGTTCTCGTCGGCATTCGCGGCGGTCGTGCCCGGTTCGACATCCGCCAGGCTCAGCGTCACCACGCGCTCGGCCACACTGCGAATCTGATCGAGCGTGCCGCCGCCCACCTCCCAGTGCCACAGGTCGAGGGCCAGGCCCACGTTGGCCGAATCGATCGACTTGAGCAACATCAGGAAGGCGTCGACCCCTTGGATGAATTGAAACGCGCGGCCGGCCCGCTGCTTCAGGTCGGTCGACAGGCCGATGCCCAGTCGGATGCCGTAGCCGGCCAGCACTTCGCCCAGCTCGACGTAGCGGCGGCGATGGGTGTCGAAATTCTCGTGGTACGGCCGCTGGTCGCTGGCCGGCTGGACCGTGGTCCAGGCCCGGGTGCAGCCGAGCTTCTGGGCCAACTCGAACAGGCCGGCCTGAGTGTCGAGCTCTTTCTTGAAGCCGAGCGGATCAAGGTCCCAATCCAGCGTGAGCGGAAAGCTGCCCCACTTCAGCCGGGCGCTGTCGAACACGCGCCGGGCATGCGGCAGGCCATACGCTTGCACCTGGGCGGCAAAATCAACCAGGTTCAGATCGAGTCCTTTGAAGCCGTTCGACAGGGCCAACTCGATGATTTCGCTCGGACGACCCGAGACACCGAGCACGTCGATATTGAGATTCTTGAACATTGTTTCGTATCGCCGGGCCGGGAGCGGCCAATGTTGCGAGCAAAGGATGGGGCTGCTGGTGGGCAAACTCTCATTATGCCAAATTTCTTCGCCGCTTTGAAGCGCGCCTTTTCCGCGGACGCTGCGCCGGGTGAGCCGAAGCCGCAATCCGGCACGCTGCGCAGATGCGGACGGGCGTCGCGGCCGAGTCCCCATCCATCGGGCGCCAGCTATCCGAATTCGCGCCTCCGTTGCATCCCGGCCGATCGCCGGCCCGCCGTTGCTAGGAGGGCCCAGAGGGCCACCGCCGCGTGCGGTTGTCGGCTCCGGTCCAGGACGCGGTCTGGCCTTGCTGTCTCGGCAATTTGGCTGATTTTCTCGTAGCCAGGTCCGCAGGCCGGGACTATATTCTGGCCTGCATTCCTGCTGCCGGCCCCTGCGGCTGGCTCGTCGATTTCCCCCGGGCTTTCGCAAACGTGACCTATTTCGAAGCAATCATCCTAGGCATCGTGCAGGGGGCGACCGAGTTTCTGCCGGTCAGCAGCTCGGCCCACCTGCGGATCGTGCCGGCGCTGGCCGGCTGGAAAGACCCGGGCCCGGCCTTTACGGCGGTGATCCAGCTGGGGACGCTGGTCGCCATTCTGGGCTATTTCTGGTCCGACGTGCTGCGCATCGTCACCGCCTGGACCCGGGAACTTTTCGGCCGGACGTATTGGCAGTCGCTCGACGCCCGAATGGGTTGGATGGTGATTATTGGCACGGTGCCGATCGTGGCCGCGGGCCTGGCGTTCAAGAAACTGATCAAAGACGATGCCCGCTCCCTGTGGGTGATCGCGATCATGCTGATCGTGGTCGGCTTGCTGATGCTGGCGGCCGAGCTGTTCGCCTGGCGCCGGCGGCAGACCACCCCGGCGCACGACATGGAGCACGTCCATCTGGGCGACGCGGTCACGGTGGGCCTGGCGCAGGCCCTGGCGCTGGTGCCGGGCACGTCGCGCTCGGGCGTCACGATCACGGCCGGCCTGTTTCGCGGCCTGACGCGCGAAGCGGCGGCCCGATTCTCGTTTCTGCTCTCGCTGCCGGCCGTGTTTGCCGCCGCGATGCATCAGCTGATCCAAGAGCGCCAGGCGTTGCTGGGTTCGCACGACGACGTGATGTACCTGCTCGTGGCCACGGTCGTGTCCGGAATCGTGGGCTATCTGTCGATCGCAATCCTGCTAGCCTACGTCCGCAATCACGCCACGACGGTGTTCGTCGTCTATCGCCTGCTCCTGGCCGGCCTGCTGATCGCGCTGCTCGTCGGCGGCCAGTTGCAGCCGATGACGGGCATCGTCGATTGAGCGGGGTCTTTTCGGCAGGTTGAACCGCGAAGGCGCCCCCTTCGGCCTGCTCTGGGTGTCGCCAAGATGCGGCCAGGCGAAAGGCAAAGAGCCGAAGGCGGAAAATCAAGAATGGATCGAAGATGAGCCGAAAGGGCACTTCGAGGGTGTCTTCCCAATTTGTGCGAACTGCGAAATCTGCGGAACCGCCGTGTCCGCCGGCTTTCTGAGATTGGCGGTTTCTCGCCGCCGATTTTTGGCGGCTTTTCGTGTTTTTCGTGGCCATGGCCGTCTGCCAATGTGTGATCGCGGCGACGTTTTGTGCCTTAACTTGCCGGCCGCATTGCCGATATAATGGGGTATCTCACCGACTTCGGGGGCGAACTGGGTTCGACCGGATTGCTGAAGTGTGGGTGGCGTGCCGTGGTTGGTCAGTGGGCCACGTAAAAAAGCTGACCAATATCTTCAATTGCCGAAGATACCTTTGCTTTGGCTGCCTAGAGATAGGTAACCCGGGCTGCGGGCTTTAGTCGGAGAGGCCCAAAAGTCCGTCACCAAATCCGAATCGTCCCGGGTCATCGTTGGGCACGCCCGGGGCTAAAAACTGTTCCCGACTTGCCTGTCGGGCACCCTGTCGACCGGGGGCCTGACGGGCGAAACGCGTAAATAGTTCGACTACGCACGTAGAAGCGCACATGGAAACGTCGCGGGACGCGGGTTCGATTCCCGCCGCCTCCATTTTTGCCTATGGCAAAAATAGAGCAGGAGAAAATGGATCAGGAGAACAGGTGACCGGCAGAGCAGCAATTGCGCGGTGCAAGGAGTAATTCGCGCGAGTCGACTGCGGTCTCCTGTTCACCTGATCTCCTGCTCCCGTCTGAGACGGGCGGGGACGGAGCAGTGAAACCGATGAACGGGGACCCCAGGCTCTTGCCCCGGGTGCTTTGCCTTCCACAAACAACGCTTCTGCCAGCCGAGTTCCGCCGCTTTTGAGGTTGGCCCGTGGCGTTCCTGTTCGAAAACCTGGCCGTCTATCAAAAGGCCATGGACTTTACCGAACAGATCGTAACGCTGACCGAATCGCTCCCGCGCGGCTACTGCTTTCTGGCTGACCAACTCAATCGCGCGTCGCTTTCGATCGCGACCAATCTGGCCGAGGGCAATGGGCGGTTCACCAAGCCTGACCGCAAGAACTTCTTCATCATTGCTCGCGCTTTGGCGCAGGAATGCGTTCCCCTACTGGAATTGCGCGCAGAAAAAGTCTCGTCGACGCGCCATCGCATCAAGCCCTGCGCGAGCAGATTGAGACCATTGCCAAGATGATCAGCGGCCTGATTGCCGGTATCGAGAATCGGCAGGCGTAGGCCGGATTACTGCGAACCGGCGACGACTCGTTCCAGCCCGTCGATGAACTTCTGCCAACCGCCCTGGGCGCCCTGGTAGGCCTGCTGCTGATCGGGCCGGAAGCCCGACTGCTCCATGCGCAGGTGGGTCCCCGTGCTCGTCGGCGTGAGAGTCCAGGTGACGACACTCTCCAGGCCGTAGGCCGCCCAGGTGTAAGACAGAGTTTTGTTCGGCTCGACTGCCAGCACCTGGCAGTCCACCGCGCCCCAGTCCGCGCGCAGCTGGAAACGGTGGTTCACGACCGGCTGGAAATCGTTGTCCATCAGCCATTCTTTGATCAGCGAGCCTTCCGTGAGAGCCCGCCAGAGTTTTTCCGGCCGATGCGGCAATTCTCGCTCGATCACGACGGAGCGCGTAGCGGCAGTCATTGGTCCATCCTTTTGAGTAAGCTTTCGAGGCGGTCGAACCGGTCTTGCCAGAAGCGGCTATAGAAACTCATCCAGTCGATCAGCGGTGCCAGTCCCTGCGGCCGGGCGCTGTAATGGGTCTGGCGCCCTTCGTGCCGGGCCCGCACCAGGCCGGCGAGCTTGAGGACGCCCAGATGCTTGGAAACCGCGGGCTGCGAGACGCCCGCGTGATCGGTCAGCATCCGGACCGTTTGTTCCCCGTGGCGGCTGAGCCGCTCGAAGATCGCTCGGCGCGTCGGATCGGCCAGGGTTCGGAAGAGGGCTTCTGGTGCGGTGCGCATGGCATGACCCATAGCTGGATGGTTATGGATTAAAGTATAGCTATCGGGTTATGGATCGTCAAGTGGTTTTCCGCCGAGGAAGAACGGCGTGCGCACCTTGGCGACGGGAGTTCACAAAATGGCAAATGAGTTTGGACTTCACAAACGGTGGCACGAGCAAACCAATGCGGCACATTCTGAATCTGCCGCAATCGCAAACGGCTCTCCAGGCAACGGCCGCCGTTGTGGTAGAATCGCCAGTCTGCCGCTGCCCAAACTGCTCCTTAACCGGGTGCCAATCCAAATACCCAGCAGGCCAAATCCCGAGCCATCCAGCCCCGCACAGCCAACAGCCCGACAACCCAACCCCCAAACGACTTGGAGAATCGCCATCAGAAACCGCATGCCCACGCTTGCGATCCTTGGATTTGCCGCCCTGGCGGCACTCGGCCCCGCGGCGGCGTCCGCCTGCACGGGCATCACCATCAAGCCCAAGGACGGCTCGATCATTTTCGCCCGCACGCTCGAATTCGCCGCGGACCTCCATTCGAACATCATCATCGTGCCGCGGGGCTGGCAGTACGTCGGCACCGCGCCGGGGGACAAGCCCGGGCTGCGCTGGAAGACGCAGTATGGATTTGCCGGAACCAATGCGTTCGGCTTGCCGGTAGCGGTGGATGGACTGAACGAAAAGGGGCTGCACGTCGGCCTGTTCTATTTCCCCGGCTTCGCTCAATATCAGGAAGTGAAGCCCGCCGATGTGGGCAAAGCACTCGCCCCGTGGGAGCTGGGCGCGCTGCTGCTGGGCACCTGCTCCGACGTCAAGGGAGCCGTCGCCGCCGCCAAGGGCGTGCTGGTGGGCGAGGTCGTGCAGAAGGACATGGGCTTCGTGCCCGGCGTGCATTTCATCGTGACCGATGCCGGCGGCGGCAGCGTCGTGCTGGAATACATCGGCGGGCAGCTCAAGGTTCACGCCAATCCGCTGGGCGTGATGACCAATTCGCCAACCTTCGACTGGCACATGACCAACCTGAGCAACTACGTCATGCTGAGCGACAAGAACATCGAGCAGGTCGACCTGGGCGGCAAGGAGATCAAAGGGCTGGGCCAAGGCAGCGGCATGCTCGGCCTGCCGGGCGACTTTACGCCGCCCTCCCGATTCGTGCGGGCTGTCGCCTTTTCGCAGACGGCATTGCCGGTGGAGAAGGCAGGGGATGGCGTTTTGCAGGCGTTTCACATCCTGAACCAGTTCGACATTCCCAAGGGGGCCGCCCGGGGCTTCGAGCACGGCGTGGAAGTGGCCGATTACACGCAATGGACGAGCGCCGCCGATCTGAAGAATGTGCGGTATTACTTCCGCACGTTCGAAAACAGCCGCATCCGCATGATCGACCTGAAGGCCGTGGACCTGGGCGGCAAGAAGATTCTGACGATCTCGACCCAGGGTCCCGAGCAGATCGAGGACGTCTCCGCCAGCGCCAAGTGACGGGCAGCACGATCAGGCCTGGGCGTCGCGTGAGGGCGGATTCTTCCGGTGACGGCCAAACTTCGCAGAGAGTGAGGATTGCATGGGCATTTTGACCCTGGAACAAGATGGCAAGTTCGTGATCTCCTCGGATCGGGGCATGGAAGAGGCTCCCCTGAAGCGCGCCCCCAAAAGAGGTCCGTCCGCGCACTACCAGGTCTGGACGGGCGACGCCTGGTCGCTTTCGCGGGCCGACGCGATGACGTTCAGCAGCCTGGATGCAGCCGACGAGTACGTCAAAGCGAATTACCGGCGGCTGAGCGGCGGCTAGTGTGCTGAGCCAGATGTTCCGGAAGTGGGAAGGCCGCGTACAGCACACAAGTTGTCGCTACGGTCAAACCACTTGCGTGGCGCAGCTTGGCAGCCGCCTTGACCTCGCGCTCGAACCGAGCAACGGTCGCCGGATCCCGCATGACGTGCCGGGGCAGCATCTTGATCGCCACGATCCGCTCCATGCGGCGGTGCTGGGCCTTGAAGACTTGCCCCATGCCGCGGCGGCGCGGGAATCTTCGAGAATTCGCCATTCGCGTGGCCTCGAAGAACGGCGGCCAGCCCAAGAGGGCAGCCCAAGCGCGCCCCCGACCCCGGACGGCCGTGGAAAGGCTTGCGGTTCGCCGAAAGCTCAGCGGACATCGGCCCCGGCAGAGCTAACACTTGAACATTTACTGGCTGCCGAGGTATTGATCGGCAGAGTTGGCAAGGTCGAAGCGGCGAGGCAGACGCTGGCCATGTGGACGAAGTTGATGCAATCGTCGCTTATCGCCACCCCGGGTTCAGCAAAGGGACAGTCACCGGAGATCTGAGTGCCCGCGTCCTGCATCAAGGATCGCTGCCCTGCGCCGTCGATGAAGCGTTGCCGCCGAGCTGCCCGCTGTATTTACTTTGCAACTCAGTGGCCCGCTGTTGCCTGAGCGTTTGCTCCAGCAATTGCTCCTCCTGTTGCAGCGTCGCAATGCGTTCATTCAGCTCCTGCCGCGACGGCCCCCGACTGGTTTGCGGATCGTAGGAGTAGGATCGATTACGTCGTCCTTCCTGGGCCAAGGTGGCCTTGCGCGAGGCCAATTGCACCTTCTGCGTGAACTGCGCTCCGTCGCGGCGCACCATCAGGTCGATTTGTTCGCCGGGCCGATATTGGCCCATTTTCCCGATCACGTCCGCGGCCGTCAGTACGCGCTCGCCATTGACGCGCCGGATCAGGTCACCGATGCGCAGTCCGACCCGTTCCGCCGGACTCCCGGGCACGACGGCGGTTACGCTTGCGCCACCCTCAGCATCTGCGAGCGAAACCCCCAGAGCGGCACAGCGTTCGTCGTTCTTTGCTCCCTCCGCGGCAGGCGCACTCTTCGATGGATTGCCTCCATGGGCGTCGCCGGGCATGGCCTGACGGCCAACACTCTTATCCTGGCCGCCATCGCGCGGCTCGTCGCAGAAGCCGGCATTGGCAAGAACCAGCAGACTGACCGAAGTGAACGCCGCGAACCCCGACTTGACCTGTAGGAATGACATGACAAGTCCCCTGTTTTTCCGCCGCGTAGAGGGTACTGCTGTCATTATACATCGGCTGCGAAAACTGCAAAGGCTAGACCGAATGCCGATAGTTGGTGGCCAGATTGTTGCCTGGGGGGAGTATCCTTCCTCGGGCCCTTACCCTGGATCGCAGGAGCCGTGGCCGTCGCCTGGCGGCGCAGGCCTTGCCCAGCCGGGGCAAGCCGGGAAAAACGGCCCCATTGGATGCGGCAACGGCGAGCATGAAGCCGACTTTTTAGCCGCGAACTGCGCGAGCGAGTGCCGAGACCGTCAAAGGACTATGCCCAGCCCGCGGGACGGGCCAGCGACGGCAAACACCAGCACGATGAGCAGCATCGCGGCTATAAAGAACCGGAACCGGCGGCGGGGAGCGGTCATTGGGGCCACGCCTTCGGAGCAGGCTGCCAAACATAGCTCCCGCCGACCAGGCGGTACGTGCCGTCTTCCAGACCGATCTGCGAGCCCTCGTGCTCGAAAGCCTCGCCCTGTTGGTGAAACTCGCCCACGAGCGGACCGTCGACACAGGGGAAGCCGATCGTGCTTTTGCATACTGGCCGGCGGCCATCGTTTTGCTGGCGTACCATCCCGGCAGTCTATCCAGGATGTCCCATCGGGTGCAACGAGCGCAGACCTGCCGGTCAGCAGATAGTGCAGCGCGCAGCCGAGCGATTGCAGGTCGCTGCGGCAGGTCGTAGCGGCAGCCAGCAGGTTGGTGCCTGCTACTTGAAGTCGCCGGCGTCGTATTTGCGCCAGAATTCGGCGGGGACAAATTTGTCTTCTTCGTTCTGTCCGATGCCAATCGTCTTCAGGCTGGTCATCGCGCGGATCTCGTTGATTCCTCTCCGGATGTTCTTGGGCGTCAGCCAGACTTCGGACAGGGTCATTCCCTGAAGTGGAGCTAAATCGGAAACCGGGGTGCCCGTGAGATACAGGTGGGTCAGCGGCATCCCTTCAATGGGCGACAGATCCGACACGTTCGTCCAGACGAAATTAAGTGTGGTCAGCTTCATGCCCCGCAAGGGCGAGAGGTCCGTGACCGACGTGCTCCAACACGCTAGACTTGTCAACGGCATCCCGCGCAAGGGGGACAGATCAGAGACCTTGGTGAGAAAACAACTCAAGCTGACCAACTTCATTCCCTCCAAGGGCTTCAAGTCCGACACAGACGTCAGCGAGCATTCGACGATGACCAGCGGCATTCCAGCCAAGGGCGAGAGATCGGATATTTGCGAATTGCCGCAATACAGATGTCCAAGTGACATGCCTTTCAAGGGGGACAGATCGGCCAACTTTCCAGCGTGTGTTCCGCTACCCCCGCAGACCAACAATCCTAGATTCGTCAGTGCCCGGACTGGCGAAATATCTGCCACCTGGTCCGAGTCGAAATAGAGTTTCGTTACGCTGCCGCCTTCAATCTGGTGTTTTTCCTTCCCATCAAACTCCGGATTCAACTCGACGAGCTTCTTGACGACGGCCTTGATCTGCTCCTCGGCCGGCAGGGCGGCAGTTTTCTTTTCCCACTTCTTGAAGGCGGGGTCGAGCCAGGTGGTGATGGGCTTGCGGTCCGGGGGCGTGGCGGCGGCAGGTTCCGGCTTGCCGAATTCGCCGGCGTCGTACTTGGGCCAGAATTCGTTCGGCGGAAACTTGATATTGTGAGCCAGCCCGACGCTGGTCAGGCTTTTCATCTGGCGGACGACTTTGATCCCTTTGGTGATGTTCTTGGGCGTAAACCCGAACGTCGTCAGATTCATTCCCTTGAGTATCGATAGATCGGTGACCTGCGTATCGTTGCAAAGCAGCTCTTTGAGCGGCATGCCATCGAGCGGCGACAGATCGGAAACCCTGGTCACGTCGCAGTGCAGATAGGTCAAACGCATGCCGTCGAGCGGCCCGAGGTCGGCAACTGGAGTGCCCCCGCAGTTCATGAACGTAAGCGGCATGCCCGCCAGCGGTGAAAGATCCGACACTTGCGTCCCGCCGCAGATCAGCCCGGTCAGTTGCATGCCCGCCAGTGGCGACAAGTCCGCGAGCTGTCCCTTTTCGGCGCCGGAGCCGCGACAATCCAGGTTTTTCAGCCCGACTAGCGCGCGCACCGGCGCGAGGTTCGTCACATGGTCAGTGACGAAGCCAAGATCGGTGACCACGCCGTTCACAATTCTTGGCATCGGTTCGAGATGGAAGCCCGCAGGTCGGCCGTCAAACTCCGGATTCAGTTCTTGCAGTTTTTGCATGACGGCTTGGATTTGCGCTTCGCCGGACAGGGCGGCGACTTCCTTTTCCCACTTCTTGAAGGCGGGGTCGAGCCAGGTGGTGATGGGCTTGCGGTCCGGGGGCGTGGCGGCGGCAGGTTCCGGCTTGCCGAAATCGCCGGCGTCGCACTTCTTCCAGAACTCGGCGGGGGAGAATTGCTCGCCCTTACCCAAACCAATGGAGATCTCCTTGAGACTCTTCATCTGGCGGAGCGTATTCATGCCTTGAGTGATCTTGCCGGGCGTGAGTGAGACGGTTTCCAGCTGCATTCCTTCGAGCGGCAACAGACTAGTCACATCGGTTAAATAGAATTTCAGATCCTTTAAAGGCATCCCGGCCAAAGGCGAGATGTTGGCCACGGGCGTGTTGATGAAGAACAAGTTCGTCAAAGGCATTCCGCGCAGAGGGGATAAATCGGCAACTCGGGTGTCGCTGCAGGCGAAGAACGTAAGCGGCATGCCGGCCAGCGGCGACAGATCCGTTACGCGCGTCCAGCTACAATTGAATTCCGTGAGAGCCATGCCATGCAACGGCGAGAGATCAGAAAGGATTCCCTTGCCGACATCGCTGCATTGGCAGTTAAGTTGCTTCAAGCCCGCCAGGGCTCGCACCGGCGAAATATCGGTCACCTGGTCAACGAACAAGGCCAATCCAGTGACCACGCCGTTTTCGATTGCTGGCCTAACGGCCGGACCGACGCCGTCTTTTGCTTTCCCGTCAAACCCGGTATTCAATTCGATCAACTTGTCGACGACAGCCTTCATCTGCTCCTGGTGGGGCAGCGCGGCAGTTTCCCGCTCCCACTTCTTGAAGGCCGGATCGAGGTAGGTAGTGATGGGCTTGTGGGCGGGAGCCGCGGCGGCGCTGTCCGGCTTGCCGAATTCGCCGGCGTCGTATTTCTTCCAGAAGTCGGCGGGGCTGAGCCCTACTTCTGCGTAAAAACCAATTTCAAAAACCTTAAGGGACTCCATCTGCCGAAGGTAATCAAACCCGATTGAGAAGTTTTCGGGCGTCCAACGGATCATTCGCAAATCCATGTTTGCCAGTGGAGTCAGGTCGGAAGCGGGGATGCCAGCACAATACAAGCAAGTAAGCGGCATTCCCTTCAGAGGCGTCAAGTCAGCGACGGCAGTTTGACAGAGTGCGATACTTTGTAGTGGCATTCCCCGAAGTGCCGAGAGATCGGATACCTTGGTCGTTCGGCAATCGAACTGCTGGAGTTGCATTCCGCTCAGTGGCGAAAGATCGGATAGCGAGTTCATATAACAAATGAGTTTTACGAGCCGCATTCCCCGCAGCGGCGACAAGTCCGTCAGCTTTCCTTGTGGCGGCGACAAGTCCGTCAGCCTTCCTTTACCCGTCACTTCCAATTGAGAAAGCCCGACCAGGGCCCGCACGGGCGAAATATCCGCCACCTTATCCGTACTGAATCCCAACCCGGTCACTACGCCATTTTCAATCAAAGGGTTGGGTTGGCGGTCGGCTCCCAACATTATTCCATCAAATCTTGGATTGAGTTCCTGCAACTTCTTGGACACCGCTTTGACCTGCTCCTCGGCGGGCAGGGCTGCGACTTCCTTTTCCCACTTTATAAATTCTGGCTTGAACCAGGGTTTGTCTTCTTCCAGGGTGGCTTTGATCGTATGCGTTCCACCTGACTCGATCACGAACTCCTGACCGAAGACGGCGAACCCATCCTTCTCGATTTTGAGTCGGTGCTTGCCAGGATCGACGGAAATGGCGATGGCGCCTTTGCTGCCCGGCTCGGTGATCTTGAGCTTGCCTTGCTCGTCGAGAATTTTGACTACGGCATCCGGCTGGTCGATCTCGACGACGAGCGTGCCGTGTTTGGTGCGAACCTTCAGCAGGACGCCGGCCAGCACGATCAGTGCCAGTAAACCACCGCCGATGATCGTCAGCTTGCGAGGCCTGGATAAGCCCTTGCCCGCTCCTGTGACGGGCTTTGTGGACTTCTTACGGGCAGCCGTGTGACTGGCCGTCTTCATGGCAGGGGCGGCCTTAAGGAAACTCAGGCTGCTAATTTCGGAACCAGGCTCAACCGAAGTCTTCGAGCCACCCTCCGTCGAGCCGCTGGACAGGCAGTCCTGCAATTCGGCCACTACCTCGCTCATCGTCTGGAAGCGGTCGTCAGCATTCTTGGCAACCATCTTCTCGAAGATTGCCTGAACCTGGTCCGGCACGTCGGAGCCCAGCGAAGGTATCGGCTGCTCTCGATGAGCCAGCAGCTTCGCCATCAAGGTATCGCCGTCGTAGGTCGGCCGACCTGCGACGAGGTAGTACAAAGTGCAGCCGAGGCTATAGATGTCGGACCGGGCTTCGGCGTGCTTGGTGCTGAGCGCCTGCTCCGGGGCCATATAATCGATCGTCCCCATCACCGCCCCGGTGCCCGTCAACTCGGCTTGAGTTCCCGCATCGCCGCCCTGTTCAATTCGGGCGAGGCCCATGTCCAGAATCTTGACCGTGCCCTTCTTGTCCAAGAGCAGGTTGGCCGGTTTGATGTCCCGATGGATCACGCCTTCGCCGTGGGCAAACTCCAGCCCTCGGGCGGCTTGCAGGACGTAGTTGACGGCTTTGGCGACGGGGATCGGCCCGTCCTTCTTGACCAACACGGAGAGGTCTTGGCCTTCAACGTACTCCATTACGAGGAAATTCACGCCGTTGGCCTCATCGGCGTCATGAGCAGCGACGATATTGGGGTGCGACAATTTCGCCGCCGCCTCGACTTCTCGTTGGAAGCGAGCCGCTGCCGCAGCATCTTGCATTACTGCTTTGGGCAGCATTTTGATCGCCACGACCCGCTTCATTCGGCGATGCTCGGCCTTGAAGACCTGCCCCATCCCGCCTGCCCCGACCTTGTCGAGGATCGTGTAGTTGCCCAGGATCAGCGCCTTCGCCCGGCCCTGATAGATTTCAGCCGCCTGGTACTTGGTCAGCTGCTTCTGGAGGACGAGCTGCTTGGCCAGCTCCTGGGCGTCTTTGGGATGGGCCCTGGGCGGGATGAAATGTTCGAGCTTGCCAGCGGAGAGAACTCCGCTGTCCGTCAGGTGCTTAACGAATTGCTCCAGCGCGACAGGCATAACCCCCCATAATAGCCACCCGGGCGGTGCGCAAAAAGAAAATCGTAGCGCTAGAGGGGGAGCCGGTTGATGGGCGGCTCGACACGCCGCGTCGACCGAAGGGGAAAAGGTCCTTGTTTTCGCTCGGGGCCACGCGGCATGGCGTTTCCGGCTGCCGAAAAGTGGACCAGACCTCGATCAGAGGGGCCGCTGCAGAATCGGTCGTTAGCTTGCGAAATAGCGGCGGCCGGGCGGTTCCTGGCTGAACGTTTTGTCCCGCCCTGGGGCCCTTAATTGCCGTCCGCGGATTTGCGATGCCAGGGCATGTGGATCAGTCGACGCCCGTAGCGCACTTCGAGACCGGCCGTGAGCGCGACGTAGTGAAAGTTTCCGAGCGTGCCATCGCCGAAGGTCATTTCGTCCATCAGGTCGACCCGGATGGCGATCCGCTCGGTGCAGAGATATTTCAGGCCGACACCGAAAGGAATCATGCCCACGGTGTCGATATGCTGCGCGCCCTGACCATCGTGGAAATAGAAATCGCTCCAGCCGACGCCGGCGGTCAGGAAAGGGCGCCAACGGGCGTCCCCCAGGGGGTAGTACATTAAGCGGTATTCGCCGGTGATGCTCGCGCCGGTTTGTGGAATCGGCTGGTCGTTGCCGTCGAGCAGGTTCAAGGCGCCGAAGCCCAGCCGCTTCTCGATGCCCCAATAGTGATCGTAATCCCAGGCGATATTCAGGCCGCTGTAGACGCTGGGCCGCTGATGCAAATGGCCGGAGATCATTGCCGTGCCATTGGTCGCGCCGACGAAGCCGCTGATCGCAAACGGCTGGGTGCGCGCAACCGCGGCCTTCCAGCGGCCAGCCGATCCCGCGGTCCTTCTCGCTATCGGGAGTTCGCCCGAAGTAGGGGATCAGGCCTTGGGGCGTCCAGCGGCGTACGCTGCTCCAGGCAACGTCTGGTTCGTCGATCGCAGCGCCGGGCGCCGCTGCCGGAGGCGCTCGGCGATGGCAAGACTCCGTCGGACGATAGGGCCCCTGCGTCGGAAGGCAGCGTATCCGGGCCGGAAAGCAGCGGCTGCGACTCGGCCAGCGGGCTGGCGTCGGCCGGCGCCGCCAGCGCGGGCGCGGCTGCGTACCCGGCGAGGCCCGATCCATCGTCGGCCTGCGACGCGCAGGTCAGGCCGAGGCAAATGCAGGCGCAGACCAGGCAGACGAGCAGCGCCCGGTGCATCGCAGTTGCTCTGGCGTAGCAGATGTCCGTCATGTCCGCTGAAACCTGGACCAGAAGGTTTGTCGCTGGGGATGACCGCCTACCGAGGCACGCGCGGAGGCGCGGCGTCCTGTGCATGCAGCGGGGATGCCGCCGCTGGCGGCAAGAATTCGTGTTTCCAATGGTCGACTGCCTGGGCCAAGGCCTGGGCAACTTCGATCTCGAGGCTCATCCAGGAGCCAGCGGGGCGATGACGCAGCGCGACCTGGTAGGCGGCATCGCTCAAATCGGCGGCCAGAGCATCCCAGGGGTCCCGGTCGATTTTGGGATCACGAGCACCATCGGACTCGATGGCGCTGGCGAGTTCTGCGCGATGGACGGCGACCTCGGGCGGGGCAGAAATCCCCAGCCGAACCCGGCTGCCTTGAATGCCGACGACGGCCACCGACAAGCCAAGCTCGGGCACCACGATCTTTTCGCCCAGCTTGCGACTGAGTACGAGCATTTGCAATTCCTCCCTGAATGAAAGCGCTGGGCCGCGCCCCTCGTGCGTGGCCTCGAAGGCAAAAGCGGAACTGCCTTCCGGCTCCGTGCCTGTCTCTGTCCTATGCGCTAAGTGCGTGCTTACTCACCATCCTGGTCCTCAAAAAAAACTATTGGTCCAGCAGCGCGAGCGCCCGGGGGTTGTAGTATTGCCGAATGACTTCTTCCTTCAGCCCCAGGCCACGCAGGGTGAACCAGACGACTTGCTCGACGACTTTTTTCTGCGGCAATCCATAGTTCAACGCGGGCTCGGCCGGCAGCGCATACGTTTTGATCATGACGGCCAGATGATGGACAAACCAGCACCCGACGCCGGGCTGAACCGGTCCCTCGTAGGCATCCCCTGCGGCGATGGCCGCTTGCAGGCAAGCCTCCATCCAGTGATTCAAGTGGGTGGGCATTCCCTCGAGAAACATCCGGGCGAACTCGCCGTCGCCCGCCAGGCTGCGGAGCATGAGCCGGTTGTGAATCGACGAGTCGTCATCGGCCGCTCGCACGGCCAACACTTTCGAGACGAACATGTGAACCAGCAGCGCCAGCGTCGAAGCCGACGGTTCGAGCGCCTTGAGCCGCTCGATCTGTTCGATGTCCTTCTGGCTGCAGCAGGCGTGCTGCATGGCCGAGTACAGGGCTTCCTTGTTCGGAAAGTGCTTGAACAAGAGCGCCTCGGAAACTTCGGCGGCCGCGGCCAGTTCGCGCGTCGTCGTCGCGTCGAAGCCCTTCTCGGCAAATACTTGCCGGACGGCCCGGATGATGGCCGCGCGTCGCTCTTCGCTCGAGAGCTTCCTGCCGGGTGTCGTGCTCGCTGCTTTCATGGCCGCCATGCCTCCTGCCTATTCCAATCGGTTGGCGGGTGAGTATATGCTCACTCACTCTGGGCGAGAAGAGCAGATTCTGCCGCCATGCTAGCGAGTGGAGTGCTGCTGCAAGAGCGCGAAAGCTTGTCAGCCGGCATCGCCCAAGGGGGACCGATTCGCCTGGCACTGCCAGCGCGGCAGTACTGGTGTCACTGAGCCGCGTTGCCGGAATCGGCGTCCGAGTCCGAGCAATTTGCCGCCGAACTTTCCGGCGAAGTATGCCAGCACGGCGCCGCTGAAGACGAGCAGCGACCAGCGCAACATTGTCGCCTGAGCCAGCGACAGGCCCAGGCCGGTCCACAGCGCCACGTGCGCCGCCAGGCACAGCGGGCATTTGGGCACGAGCGCCCAAATGCCCAGGGCCAGGATCGTGGCAGCGATGCCGCGGCGGCGTGCGGCGCGGGCCGGCCGCTTCGCGGCGTGACAGCAGCCGGCGGTCAGTGGTTGTCGGATTTGTGGCAACATGATCCCAGGTTGTGGACGGCCGGTTCGTACTTGTCGTGATGACGCACCCAGGACATCGGCGAGGCGAGGCCGCCTTCGTCGCGTCCCTTGGGCGCACAGTCCAGCACCGTATACGTTCCCACCATGCCTTCCAGGCCGCGGCCGTAGGTCGAATAGGTATGAAACACGGCGCCGCTGGCGTCCCGGCAAAACCAGCTCATGCCCGGGTTCTCTTCGCCGTGCGGGACGATGGTGCCGTAGTTGTACAGTTTCGCTCCGCCGGCCAGTTCTTCCTTGCTGAACGAGACGTCGAAGTCGCGGTTGAAATCGGTGCCGCCGCTCGAGACCCAGAAAAATCGCCAGCCCATGCGCCGCTTGAACGCCTCGAGCTTGTCCAGCGGCCCGCGCGAAACCAGCACCAGCGCCACGTCGCGGGCAGCCAGGTGCTCGATCGCGCCGTCCATGTGATCCATCAGGTACGAGCAGCCCGGGCAGCCTTCGGTCCAGTCCGGTCCGAACATGAAGTGGTAGACGGCCAGCTGGCTGTGGCGGCCGAACAGGTCGGACAAGCTCAGCTTGCCTTGCGGTCCTGCGAAGGTGTAGGACTTCTCGACGCGGGTCCAGGGAAGCTCTTGCCGGCGCCGGGCCAGATCGTCGCTCTGGCGGGTAAACTCTTTTTCCTGGGCCAGCAGTTCGGCCCGGCGCGCAGCCACTGGGCTTTCGAGACAACCGGATGATCGGCGGTGGCGGTCGTGGCGTTCATGTGTACGTGCTCCTTTAGCAAGGAAGGATTCGAGAGGAAGCGGCGTGATTATTTTTTCCGCTCGGCGGCGGTGCGTTCGGCCCGCTGGCGGATGCGATCGGTCCAGTGGCCCCAGCCGAGGGGCATGCCCTCGCGATGCTGCGGCGTGATCAGTCCCAGTCCGCGATGGGCGAATGCCAGGCGCGTGCCGCCCGCGCCGGCGGTGAAGCGGTACTGCAGATGGTTGACGGCGGGGTACGACATCATCATCGGCCCCCAGATTTCCAGCAGTTGGGGTGGCTTGATCACCTGCACGTACCCCCAGAGATGGCCGGCATTGGCGCCCAGGTCTCGATACCAGCGGCCGCCGGGCCAGGCTTCCAGTTTAAGGGGCATCGGAGTGCCGTCCATCATTTGCGCTTCCGGGCCGAGCTCTTCGAGCAGGGCGGCAAAGGCGATCTCGATCGGCGCGGCAATGTCGATCGTCTTGAGGATTTCGACGGTTTCCGGGGCCACGGGGCTTTGCAATTCGGTGGTCATGAGGTTCCTTTCTGGCGGTTGGAGTGCGGGGGAGAGCCGGCCAGCCCCTGGGCCCGCCGCTCGGCCCGCTGGCGAATGCGGTCGAGCTGCCGATCCCAATGTTGCTCGAACGTTTTGACCCAGTCGTACACGGGGCGGAGCTGATCGTAATTCAATGCGTACACGCGGGCTTTGCCCTGTTTGCTGACCGAGACGATTCCCACCTGGCGCAAAACGCCCAGGTGCTTCGAGACTGCCGGCTGCGGCAATCCCAGCACCGCGACAATCGTGCCCACGGCCAGGGCGTGGCGGCGCGACAGCAGATCGATGATTTGCCGCCGCCGGGGCTCGGCGATGGCATTGAAGACGTCGGCAGCGGCGGCGGCGCGTGACATGCCGGGATTATATTCCCAATCGAGAATATGTCAAGCGAGCTGGAAGTAGCCCCGTCGGGGCCGTCGCCGAACGCTTTCGGCTATAAAGACTGGGAGGCGGCGCGGGCGCGGCGGCGGACGAATGTCACCAGGGCGCCGGGTCGAGCCGTCCTAACTCTGGGAATGTACGTTCGGTCCATGCAAGTGATCCGCCTATTTTTGGATGGCTGGGGAATCCTCAGCCCGGCCGAGTTTTACTTCGGGATCGGGATCTGCATCGCGGCGGTGCTGCTGCTCGCCACGGCGCTGATTGCGCTGTCGGCTCTTCGCTCGGGGCCGCCGGCAGCTGGACGGAGGTTCCCTGTTGTTGTGTTCGCCTTTAGCGCGATGGCCACCGCGGGATTGCTCCTGATGGCCGCCGTGCCGTGTTTTTTCCCCCCGGACGAAACCCCCGAGGTTGCTTGGGGCGCGATGGCCGTTGGTGACCTCGTGGCCTTTGTATCCGTGCTTGGTCTGTTAAGCACGCTTGCCTTCTTGCACCGCGCCTGGCTCGCCGGACCCGGGGTCGGCGAATCGATCCAGTTGCGTCTTTGGACTTTTCTGGTTCCGCTCTTCGCGCTCGTGGCGGTCGTGCGGGCGTATCAGCTGGTCGGAGTCCATTGAGCGATTTTACTGGCCGGCCGATGCTAAAATGCCTTGCTGAAAGACCCGACGGAACTTGCTGTAAAGGAGCTTGCCGATGGCCCGCATCGTTCGTTTTCATCGCACCGGTGGTCCGGAAGTCTTGCAAATTGAACAAGTCGAGTTGCCGCCGCCCGGGCCGGGCGAAGTCCGTCTGGCGGTCAAGGCGCTGGGCCTGAACCGGGCCGAGGCCATGTTCCGCGCCGGACAGTATCTCGAAGACCCGAAGTTCCCGGCCCGGCTCGGCTACGAAGCGGCCGGCACGGTGCTGGCGGTCGGGCCGAACGTGACCGGCTTCAAGGTGGGCGACGCGGTGAGCACCGTGCCGGCCTTTTCGATGAATCAATACGGCGCCTACGGAGATGAGGTGAACCTGCCGGCCAGGGCCTTGGTCAAGCATCCGGCGAACCTTTCCTGGAGCCAGGCGGCGGCCGTCTGGATGCAATATCTGACGGCCTACGGGGCGCTGATCGATATTGCCCAATTGGCGGCCGGCGACGCGCTGATGATTCCGGCGGCCTCGAGCAGCGTGGGCATCGCGGCGATCCAGATCGCCAACCTGGTTGGCGCCATGCCGCTGGCCCTGACGCGCACGAGCGCCAAGCGCCAAACGCTCTTGGACCTGGGAGCCGCGCACGTGATTGCCACCCAGGAGCAGGACCTCGTGGCCGAGATCAAGCGGCTCACCGCGGGCCAGGGCGCCCGGGTGGTGTTCGATCCAGTGGCAGGCCCGACGATCGCGCGGCTGGCCGGGGCGATGGCTCCGCACGGCATCTTGATCGAATACGGGGCCTTGAGTCCCGAGCCCACGCCGCTCCCCTTGATGGAACTGCTGGGCAAGAATCTGACGATTCGCGGCTACGTGCTGTTCGAAGTGACGGGCGACCCGGCGCGGCTTGAGCGCGGCAAGCGGTTCGTCGTCGACGGCCTGGCTGCGGGCAAGCTCAAGCCAATCATCGCCAGGGAGTTTCCTTTCGACGAGATCGTCGCGGCCCATCGCTATCTGGAATCGAACCAGCAAGTCGGCAAGATCGTCGTGACGCTCTGACCGCTTCCAGCGCCGGGCTGGTGGGCAGGTGGCTCGCAGTCGCCGCCGGGCCGGCGCGTTTTTCGGCCTGGTTTGCGCAGGTGGGAAGTGCTCAGGTGGGTTCTGGCCAACGGCGGACCGCTAAAGCCCGCATGATTGCACCGACCCTCCCCGGGCGCGCGGGCATTTTGCTGCGGATCACTCCGGCCCAACGTGCCGACCGCTGGGTCAGTGCTAGGTTTTCCTTGCGCCCATCCGCGCACAGCGCGAGCCGTTCTCAACCGCCGCGCGGCTACCTCGTCCTTTGTTGCCGGAGCATCTCTTATGACGGCTGTTTCCTGGTTGCGTTGCTGCGTCGCCTTGAGTGCCATCGCGAGTGCCGTGGTTTTGCCCGAGGCGCGGGCCGAGTTCGAGGCGCATGTCGGCTGGGACCAGCAGCTCTTTCCCTCGTATTTGATTGCCACCGCGACGGTGCGCCCCTCCGAGGACCAGGCCGAGGATGCGTCGCGGCTGGGCGACGAGCGCGGGCTGATCGGCATCTCCGTCGTCGCTCCGTCGGACGATTGCCCTGTCACGGTGACCGTTTCCGGCGAGCCGGCCTTCGAGAGCAGCACGTTCACGGGCGTGCTGCCGACCGCGGGCGAAACGTACCTCGTCTATCCGAAGATCCAGTACGACTACGCGGCCCTGGCCGAGAACAAACAATCGGTTCCGCTGGCAGTTCATTTCAGCGTCGAGTTGGGCGAGGACGAAGCCGAGGCCGACGAGGAAACCGTCACGGCCACGCTCCGCTCGGTCAACGATTGCCCCTATACGATCCGCGTGGGCGAGTCGTCGGTGGACGTCAGCTTCACGTTCGCGGCCTATGTCAACGAGCAGCATCCCTACGTGGAAAAGATTCTGCGCGAGGCGCTCGACGCGGGCATCGTCGACAGTTTCACCGGCTACCAGTCGGGCGACTCGCAGGAAGTGTACCGGCAGGCCTATGCGCTTTGGGACGCCCTGTCGCGCCGCGACCTGCGCTATGCCGACATCACGGTCGAGGCGGCTGAAAACCAGCAAGTGTCCAGCCAGCACGTGCGGCTGATCGAACAGTCGATCAACAACTCGCAGGCCAATTGCGTGGATGGCAGCGTGCTGTTGGCCTCGCTGCTGCGCAAGGTGGGGATCGAACCGGTGCTCGTTTTCCTGCCCACGCACTGCTACTTGGGTTTCTACCTGGACCGGGCCGGCAAACAGCCCGTCTTTCTGGAAACGACGCTTTTGGGAAGCGAGCCGCCCGACGAATTGCCCAAGGTGGCTGGCTTGAAGAAAGTGCTCGACGCCCAGCAGGCCCAGGCGGCCTCTTGGGGCACGTTTGTCGCGGCCCTCGCCGCCGGCAGCGCCGACTATGCGCAGCACCGCCAGAAATTCGCGGCCGCCGACGATCCGAATTACCAGCTGGTGCCCATCGCTCCGGCTCGGCGGCAAGGCATCCTGCCGATTGCCTTCGCTGCCGGCGACGAGTTCGTCCCGGCGGGCAGTCTGAAAGCGGGGCCGGCGCAGGCCGCTGACGAGGACGACGAAGAGTAACTCGACCGGCCGCGCTCGGCGGCCGATCGGTCGTGCCAGCCCGCCGCGACAGCGCTGATTACCAGTTGCCGCCGGCGGGCGGTGGCAGCGCCGCTTTGAGCGGGGCCAGGTGCCTGTCGTAATGGCGCCAGCGGCCGACCGAATGCTGGTAGATCGGCTGGCGAACCTGCCAATTGCTGGCCGTCTCGACGGCCGAGCGATTGGTGTGCGGAGCCAGGCAGCGCGGCTCCCACTCGACGCCGACGAATTCCAACATCCGCCGGGCCAGCGGTTCGGTGTCCGCGATCAGCGCTTCGTAGTTGACCTCGAGCACCCGGCTCGGAAGCACCCGGCGCCAATGCTCCATCAGCCGCAGATATTGGCCATAAAAATGGCCGATGTAGCCAAGGTCGAACGAATAGTTGTTGTCCGGAGCGAAGTGCTGGAAGTAATTCGACAATCCGACGTCCAGCGGGTGGCGCGTGCAGTGAATGATCCGGGCCTGGGGAAACAGCCGGGCGATAAAACCCAGATGCTTGAAGTTGAAGGGGTTCTTGTCCACCACATGGCGCGCGTCCGGCCGGCTGTCGCGGCGCAGCCGCTGCTCATAGCGGGCGATCAGCTCGGCGGCAATCTCGGGCGTCAGCTGCCTGGCTGCCAGAGGGTAGGGAGCGCGCGGTTCGGCGAGCGTCGACAGCAGCACCGTCAGGTCGATGATTGTCGGCAATTCTCCGGCCGTGTCGATCTGGGGATGATTCGAGAGCATGCTGGCGACGAGGGTCGTGCCCGAGCGGGGCATGCCGAGCACCAGCAGCGGCGCCGTGCTCGATGACCCAAAGCTTGCCCGCTCGCTGAGCAGTTCCCGGCTGAAGGTCTCGATCACCTGGGTGCTGAAGTCCACGACCGCGGCGGGATCGTAATGAACCGTGTCCGCCATGACCCGGTTGGCCTGCTCGTAGAACCGGAATGCTTCGTCGTAGGAGCCGCAATCGTCGTAGATCTTGCCCAGGGCGAAAAACAGAAACTCGCGTCCGCGGCGTTTGGCGCCGGGTCCGGCGAGCAGTTGCCCGATGGCGGCCACGTCGGCATGCTGGTCGCTGTCGTATCTGTGGATTCCCGCCAGGTTGAGCAGCGGGTTGGGATAGTCGGGCTTGAGGGCCGCGGCCCGACGAAACATAACGTCGGCGGCGGGAATGTCCCCCTTGGCCAGTAGTGTCACGCCGCGATTGTTGTAGGCCTCGGCGTAGTCCGGCGCCAGGGCCAGGGCCCGATCGTAGCTGGCCAGCGCGTCATCGTAGCGTTTCAGGGCATGCAGCGTGACGCCGCGATTGTTGTATGCGGCCGGGTAGTTCGGCACCAGCGCAAGCGCCCGCTCGTAGCTGGCCAGGGCCTCGTCGCAGCGCTTCGTTTCTTGCAGCGAGATTCCCCGGTTGCAATGGGCGGTGGCGTAATTCGGAACCAGGGCAATCGCCTGGTCGTAATCGGCCAGCGCTTCCTGGTAGCGCATCATCGCTTGCAGCGTGACGCCGCGGTTGTTGTGCGCTTCGGCATACAAGGGAGCGATCTCGAGAGATCGCTTGAAACTGGCCAGGGCGTCTTCATGCCGGTCCAGGTCTTGCAGGGCGACGCCGCGGTTGTTGTGGGCCTCGGCATAGGCTGGCTGCAACTGGATGGCCCGGTCCAGGCTGGCCAGCGCTTCAAGCGGCCGCCCTAGATCGCGCAGCACGACGCCGCGGTTGTTGTGCGCCCTCACGTAGCCGGGGTCGAGCGACAAGGCTCGGTCGTAGCTGGCGAGCGCTTCGGCGCGCCGCCCCAGGGCCTGCAGCACGATGCCTCGATTGTTATGGGCGTCGACATATGCCGGCTTCAGGGCCAGGGCCTTTTCGAAGCCCGCTAGCGCGTCGTCAGGCCGCGCCAGATCGCGCAGCACGACGCCGCGGTTGTTGTGGGCCTCGGCACAGCGGGGGAATTGAGCCAGGATCAAGTTGTAGGTCGCTGCCGCTGCGGCGGGGTTCCCCAGGGCGTGCTGCTTGATTGCCTGGCCGATGGCCTCGCCCAGCGTGCAGGTCCTGCCGTGCAGACGGACGAGTTCGGCGCACGCGCAGAGGATTTCGGGCGTTGCGGTTTTCGCTTCATTGCGAATCGGGGTCCTGGCGACGAATGCCGGGTGGGGCGCGCGCCGATCGGCATTCGACCGGCTGTGGCTTAGTCCGCGCGCGTGCTGGGACCCCGCGGCGCCGACGTCGCGGAGGCCCCGTGTTGGACCACTGCGAACCCGTTCGTCGCTCGCTCCGAGCGTGTGCGGCATACCTGTTTGCCCCAGGCCGCGCGGCCACATCCTAGCGGCGGGCGGAACTCCGCGAATCTGACATTCGGGGGCTGCGCGGCGCGGCCGGTAGAGGGGCCGGGGGGGACGCCGGCCGGGCCCTCTGGTCCCGCCCGACGCGGAAAAAATCAGAAACCACCGCTTACGCGCTATATTGCGCGGTGGCGGCGGATTACATTGAAAACTGCGGCCGAGAGGGGCGCTCCGACCGGGGCCGCGCAATTCTTTTTGTCGATTCCCCAGGCGGGGGGCCGCTAATGAAGTCTTCGACAACGTCGATTCACCTCTCCAGACGCCGCCGCTTTGCGCGCGCCTGGCTGCCGCTGGCGTTGCTCGTCGGCTGCCTGGCACAGTGCCGAGCGCTGTCGGCCACAAACCTGACGATCACGCCGAACTACAACACCAGCAGCGACCTGCAGTCGTTCAGCGGTGCTCCGTTTCACGCCACGCCCATCTCCGCCGACCCCAACCACATGGTGATCGAGGCCGCCATCAATTCGGCCATCGCCGTATTCGAGAAGGACATCTCGACGCCGATCAACGTGAACATCACGTTCGGCGAAATGACCACAGGCCTAGGGGCCAGCGCCACCTATACCGGCGAGGTCAGCTATTCCAGCTATCGAGCCGCCCTGGCCAGCCACGCCACGAGTGCCGCCGATTTCACGTCCTTGGCCAACTTGCCAAACACCGCCACCGAGCCCGTGACCGGGGGGAGCAACCTCTACATCACCACGACCGACGCCAAAGCCCTGGGCTATGCGGGCTCATACCCGACGTATGACAGCACGATCATGCTGAATATGTCGCTGCTCAGTTATCCTGGCGGCCCGGCGCTCACTTCCAGTAAATACGATCTCGTTTCTGTCGTCTCGCATGAGATCGACGAGGCGCTGGCCACCGGCTCCGGCTTGAACGACTCGCCGACCACGCCGATTCGGGCAGAGGACCTGTTCCGCTATTCGGCCGTCGGTGTGCGCAGCTACACGACCAGCAGCAGCGCCGTCTCGTACTTTTCTATTGATGGCGGCAAGACGGCGATTGTCTATTTCAATCAGCGCGGCGGCGGATCGGACTACGGCGACTGGGCCGGTTCGAGCACGCCCCGGGTTCAGGATGCCTTCGGCACGCCGGGCAAACTGATCAACCTGGGGCCAGCCGAGCTGACGGCACTTGACGTTCTCGGCTATACGCTGGCCACGCCGGAGCCGGGCAGCCTGCCGCTGTTGCTCTTCGGGGTTGCCGGTCTGTGGACCGTGGCCCGCCGCTTGCCTGGCCGCCGTACGGAAGGCGACAATTCGGCCGACGCCCAGCTCTGATCGAAAGGCCGGTTGCCCAGGTGGCAATGGCTAGCCGCGGGCCGCCTCGCCGTAGAATGCCAGGCTGCCGAAGCTGACGCACGAGGTGCCGTCCGGTTCGACGGCCTGGCCGTATTTGAGCAGTTCGCCGCGCTCGGGACGCATCACTTCCAGCATGGTGTAGGTGGGAGACAGGCCGCAAATGCGGTTCTGGTCCTTCACGCCGGCCACGTGCTGGAAGAAATCGGCCGCGTCGGCCCGGCAGGCCGCGTCCAGCAAACGCAGGTCGGACTCGGCCTGGACCTTCAGCCGCCGCTGGTCGAGCAATTCTCGATCGCCAAACCGCTGGCCGATATGCGCCAGGTCGCCGCCGCTGATGTAGCAGACCCGCCCCGGGTGCTCGGCGGTCGTCGCCCGCAGGGCCGCGACGAAGGCCCGGACTTCGGGCGAATCGCTCGGCTGGCGGCCGGCGGCCACGAATTCGTGAAACGAGCCGGTCAGAATCGGCACGACCTTCAGCGGCCGCTTGCCGCCTAACAGATATTGCAGGAACAATACCTGGAACTCGATCGAATGCTCCTGCCGATGCGCCAGCTCGCTGGCGAACAGGTCCAAATCTCCGACCCCGGGCGTGGCCTTCAGTCGCGCAGCCAGTCGCTGGATGAACAACCGGTCGGTCTCGACCGTGCCCAGCGGCGTGTCGAAGTGCTTGCGGCTGATCGAGAACAGATGCCGGGTCCAGGAATGCGCGGTGCCGAAAATGACGAACAGATCGGCGTCGCTCTCTTCGACCACGCGCTTGTACGCCCAGGCGAAGGCCGTGCCGCCGCGATGCAGATCGATATGCGGGCTGAGCACGCCGGTCAGGGGCGAGCCGTTCACCTTGGCGCCCGGCTCGCCGGGAAATCCCGGCCCGGCAGGAGGCAGGAAAAGCGCGTCGAGCTGCTTGAGCAGGGCCTCCGGCTCGCCGGCATAAGCGCCGCCGGCGTGGGCGGCCGGCCGGACCGGATTGCATGAGTAGCGCTCGACTTCCTGCTTCCAGCGCAGGCGAAAGCGCTCGTTCTCCAAAAACAGCCGCTCGTCAAGCTGGCGGACGAGGCCTTCGAGGTCGTCGATCTCCACGCTCTGGCCGAAGCGCCGCTCGAACTCCTGCTGGATTTCGGCCAGCGTGCGGTCGCCGTCCATCAGCGCAACCAGGCTGGCAGCCGCATAGGGGATGACGATCGACCCGGCAAAGCCTTCGGGATCGCGCAGGGCAAATTGCACTTCGCCGCCGGGCCCGGAAACCGGAAAGCTTTCGACCGCTCGTATTCGTGGCCGCAAGAGCACGCTCATCAGCGGTAGTTGGTCCGTGAAACGTGGGAGCGAAAACGGGATTCGATTGCGGCCCGAAGCCGCAACCACTTCGGGCATTGTTCGGGCGCGGCGTGCCGGATGTCAAGCAGCGGGGCCGCGCCGCGGGCCGAATCCAGAGTCCGGGTTTTCATTCTACCTTCGGCTGGCTGCCCTTTTGCCTTTTTCCCTCCCGTCCTCTAGTCTTTAGCATTCCACAAGAAGCAGATCTCCCGGCACCCGTGCAGAGGAATGGCGGCATGGCAAATCAACCCGTGTTGATCGATGGCAGTTGGCGCGCTGCGCAGGCGAGCGGCAGTTTTCAGGCCCTGAACCCGGCGACCGAAACGCCGCTGGCCGAGCAGTATCCGATCAGCACCTGGGCCGATTGCGATGCCGCGCTCGCGGCCGCCCGGCGGGCGTTTGTCGAATTGGACACGTTGCCCCCCGAGGTGCCGGCGAGCTTTCTGGCTGCTTTCGCCGCCGGCATCGAGCGGCGGGCGGAGGAGCTGGTGGCAATGGCCGCGCTCGAGACGGCGCTGCCCGTCAAGCCGCGACTGGCCGACGTCGAACTGCCGCGCACCACCGGCCAGCTGCGTCAGGCGGCCGCGGCGGTGCGCGAGGAGTCGTGGCGGCTGGCCACGCTCGATACGAAGCTGGGCATCCGCTCGCAGTATGAAGCGATCGGGCCGGTTTGGGTGTTCGGGCCGAACAATTTTCCCTTCGCCTTCAACAGCGCCGCCGGCGGTGACTTTGCCGCCGCCATCGCGGCCGGCAATCCCGTGATCGCCAAGGCCAACAGCTCGCACCCGGGCACCACCCGGCTGCTGGCGGAGACGGCGCACGAGGCGGCCGGGCAAACCGGCATGCCCGCCGGTTCGGTGCAGCTGTTGTATCGCCTGGGGCACGCCGACGGCGAGCGGGCGGTCGCCGACGAGCGCACCGGCACTTGCGGCTACACCGGCAGCCGCCGCGCGGGCCTGGCCCTCAAAGCCGCGGCCGACCGGGCGGGCAAGCCGATTTATCTGGAGCTGTCGAGCGTCAACCCGGTGGTGATTCTGCCCGGCGCGCTCGCCGAGCGCGGACCGCAGATCGCCGCCGACTTTGCCACCAGCGCCCTGATGGGGACCGGCCAGTTTTGCACCAACCCGGGCATTGTGCTGCTCTTGGCGGGCGCGGCGACCGAACGCTTCATCGACGAGGTGGCGGAAAAGTTCAGCGCCGCGCCGGTGGGCACGCTGCTGTCGCAGGCCGTGGCCGGCTCGCTGGCCGAGAGCTTCGCCACGCTGAGCCGCTCGGGGGCCGAGGTGCTCGCCGGCGGCAAACCCGGCGGGGGCCGGGGATGTTCGTTCGCCAACACGCTGCTTCGCGCCAGCGGCGGGCAATTTCTGGCGGCGCCGCAGCTCCTGCAGACCGAAGCGTTTGGCAACGTGTCGCTGCTGGTGGTGGCCCGCGACCTGGACGAGCTGGCCCGGGTGATCGATCACCTGGAAGGCAGTTTGACCGGTTGCTTGTACACCCACACGGCCGGAGAAGACGACCGGGCCTACGCCCAGCTGGCCCCGCGGCTGCGGCAGCGCGTAGGCCGGTTGCTGAACGACAAGATGCCGACCGGCGTGGCCGTCAGCCCGGCGATGAACCATGGCGGGCCGTATCCTTCGACCGGCCATCCCGGCTTTACGGCCGTGGGCATTCCGGCGTCGCTGCGGCGCTTTGCCGTGCTGGCCTGCTACGACAACGTGCGTGCCGACCGGCTGCCGCCTACCTTGCGCGACCAGAACGCCGCCGGCAAGCCCTGGCGGCTGGTGGATGGCAATTGGACGCAGGGAGATGTGTAGTGCGATAATGCCTGGCCGACAATGAGCCTCGCCGATGAACACCGACGGCCACCCCCGATCGTTCCGCTACAGTCTGCGGACGCTCTTCGTCGGGTTCATCGCCATCGGGATCTTCGCCTGGGTGGCGACGCAGCTGTTGCAATTTCAGGAGCGGCTGGCGAGCGAATACAACACGGCCGGCGTGATCCGCGATGTAAGCGTGTATGTCTCGACGCACGGCGGGCAATGGCCGCAGAGCTGGGCCGACATCCCGAACGGTGAGCAAGTGCGCCACAGCGTCCTCCTGCGGTTCGACGTCAACATTGCGGAGTTAGTGCAAGATCCGGAATTGATCCACACGGTAATCACGCCCAAGTCGGGCGAATACCGCACGTACCCGGATGCAGGTCGGCAACTCGAGGAATTGCGAGACATTCTGGCCGAGCGAAACGGAATCTCACGCAACCGGCCCACGGCCCAGGTTCTCGACTTGCCGTAGATCCCGCCGGTTCACTCGGGTCGCGGGCCGTTTGACAGCCCGCGCCGTGGGCCCCTAAAATGCCCCGTTTCCGAGCCCGGGCGTCGAGCGGTGCAATGGCCAAAGCGACCTACAAGGATGCCGGTGTCGACCTGGAGATTTATCGCCAGTCGATGGCCCGCCTGCCGCGCCTGCTGCACCGCACCTTTACGCCGCGGGTGATCAAGCTCGATGGCGGCTTTGCCGGCCTGTTCCAGCTCGATTTTGCCAGCGAGCTGTTCGCCCGGCAGTATCAGAATCCGGTGCTGGTCAGCTGCACCGACGGCGTGGGCACGAAGCTGAAAGTGGCCCAGCGGATGGGCGCCCACAATACCGTCGGCATCGATCTGGTGGCCATGAGCGTGAACGATGCCCTGTGCTGCGGGGCCGAGCCGCTGTTTTTTCTCGATTACGTGGCCATGTCGCACGACGATCCGACGCTCTTGGAGCAGATCGTCGAGGGCATTTCGGCCGGCTGCCTGGAAGCCGACTGCGCCCTGTTGGGCGGCGAGACGGCGATCATGCCCGACCTGTACGCCCGGGGCGATTACGACCTGGCCGGCTTCTGCGTGGGCGTGGCCGAACGGGCCCGGCTGATCGACGGCCGCGCGATTGCCGCCGACGACGTGGTGATCGGCATTGCCTCGAGCGGCTTGCACTCGAACGGCTACAGCCTGGCCCGGAAGGTGGTGTTCGAGATTGCCGGCCTGGCGGCCGACCAGCACGTCGAGGAACTGGGCGAAACGGTCGGGGCGGCCCTGATCCGGCCGACGCGAATTTACGTCCGCCCGCTGCGCAGCGTGCTGGGCAATTACAAAGTCAAAAGCGTGGTGCACGGCATTGCCCACATCACGGGCGGAGGCCTGCGCGAGAACCTGGAGCGGATTCTGCCCGAGGGAGTGCAGGTGATCGTCGACCGCTATTCGTGGACCGTGCCGCCGGTGTTCCGCTGGATTCAGCGGCTGGGCGAAGTCGAGGCCGACGAAATGGACCAGGTGTTCAACATGGGGCTGGGGCTCGTCCTGGTCGCCAGTCCGTATTATGCCGATTCGATCCGGCATCAATTGGCCGACTGCGGGCTGGAAAGTTGGCAGATCGGCAAAGTCGTGGCCGGCGAGCGCGGCGTCGTCTGGTCGGGGGCCTGAGGTCGTTGATCCGCCGCCCACGCCGCATTTTGGTTAAGCCCTCGGGCGGCGGCCCTTGGGTGCGCCGCTCACCGACCCTTTCTCACTCCCGCCCGGCCCGGACCTTCAGCCGCAGCGGCACCGACGCCTGGTTGCCGACCTGATTCTCGACGGCAAAGCAGGTTCGCTCGGTTTCGGGCACCCAGGGGGCCGCGTTCAGGAAGATCTGCCGCTCGTTTTGGCCCTTGGGCATCATCACGCCGCTCAGGCCGATGTTGTCGACGATCACGCCGTGGGGCAGGTTGTCGACGCTGAAAGTAACCAACTCGTCGTGGCCGTTGCGCTCGACCTTGATCAGGGCCGTCACGCTGGAGCCCGGCGCGAGCGTCAGCTCGGCCGGCTCGAGCCGCACGATCAGCTTGGGTTTGGCCCCCAGCTTCAGGTCGCCGAAGTTGTTCACGGGCCTGGTCGCCGGCTGGCCGTCGATCACGGCCGTCGCCTGAACCGTGCAGGCGGCGCCGCTGCCGGCCGCAGGGGCCGGGGCATCGGCGTCGGCCCAGACGACCCCGCGGGCGTCGCGCTGGCCGGCTTGAATGACAATCGGGCTGGTGGCGTGAAAACCCGCGGGCAGCCCGGCGACGTCGACCGTCACTTCGCCGTCGAAGCCGTCGCTGCGATCGACCGAAACGGTGAATCCCTTGCCGCTGCCGGCGTCGACCGTCATGCCGACGCCCCCCAGCGTGACGCTGAAGTCGGGCTTGGGCTCGCGGACGATCAGCCGGTAGCTGCTGCGGTCGCTACCGGCGCCGCGGGCATCGCGCACCCGAACCAGGTAACCGCCGTCGGCCGGGGCCGTAAACGTCAGCCGCGAATCGCTGCCCAGGCGGCGCTGAGCGTCGTCGTCGTTGGTGTAGTAGAGCGTAAAGACCGGCAAGCCGTTGGGCACCAGGCGCGTGCCCAGCGGGTGCGGCTCGACGATATAGCAGGGCTCGTCCAGGGCGTGGGTGGTGGCCGTCGTGTCGAAGTAGTCCTTGCGCTTGCCGCCGTCGCCTTCGTAGAACTGGAATCCCGAGTCGGGTCCTTGCGGGGCGCGGAACAGCTTGACCACTTCGCCACCCAGGTACAGCAGCTCATTCAGCTGCATTTCCTCCCAGCTGGCCACGCGGCAATCGCGGCTCACCGCATCGATGGGGCGGAACGTGATGTACGAATCGCGCGTTGCGGCCAACAGCATTCGCGGCACGGGCTGCCCGTCGGCCGTGAGCACGTCGACCACCGTGTCGAGCGGCGAACCGCGGCGGGCCGCATCCGTCTCGATGATCCACCGCTGGCCGGCACGCGACTCGAAGCGCAGCAGGTCGACATCCGGCGCCGTACCGGCCGGCCGGGCCTCGATCCGTCCGCCTGCGACGCCGGGCGCCGCCATGGGCGTGGCCTGGGCCGGCAGGTCGTTCGGTTCGGATTCGATCGATTCGGGCAGCGTGCCGACGACGAGTTTCGGCAAGCGCCGGAAGCGATACAGCACGGGGTCGAGCGGCAGGTCGATTTCGCCCGCCGCCGCGGCTGGCACCTTTGCCGCGGAATGCTCGGGCAAATTCAGCCCGACCAGCTCCACTTCGCGCTCCTGACCGGCCGGAACGCTCAGCGGAAAGACCGACGTTACGAAGCGGAACGGTCCCACGGCGAGGCGATAAAAATGGTCGCTCGAACCGCTCTCGACCAGATCGCCCACCTCGATCGCGTAGCGTCCATCGGCCGCGAACCGGTGGGCCAGCAGGGGATCGAGCGAGCCGCCAAAGTCGTTGTCCGTGGCCAGCACCCGGCCGGCCGAGTCGGTCAGCGTGAGCACCGCGTTCGCCTTCGAGCCGATGTCGGCGGCCGTAAGGTCGAAAACCAGGGTTTCGCCGGCTCGGGCCTCGAATTGGTAGCGGTCGCGATCCCCTTGCGCGGCCAGCACGCCCCAGACGGCCACGGGCGGCTGCAGCAGGTTGCCGCCATCGGCCGGGCCGTTGGGCTCCTGTTCGCCGGCCTGATCCAACACATCGACAAAAATGGCCAGATGCGCGCTTTCGCCTGCTTCGCCGGCCGTCCAGATTTCGTAGCGGCCCGGGGCCAGGTCCGCGGCCGGCGTCAGCTCCACTTCGAGCGCTTCGGCGCCGCCGAGAGCACGCGGGCGGCTAGCTGCGCGCTATTGGTCTTGAGCGACGTCGAGTCCGTGAAATTCTTGCCCGAGAGCGTGCGGGTAGAGGCGGCGCCGCGCCGCAGTCCGCGGAGCGAAATGCGGGTCAGCTCGGGTTTGGCGGGGGGCGGCGCTTGCGCTTGGGCCAGCGCGAGTCCGGCCAGCTGGGCGCCGGCTCTGCCCGGCATTGCGGCGAGCGGCAGGCGGAATTGCCAGACATCCTGCCCGGCGCTGCCGAGTTGCCGCATCAGGCGTGCGGTGAGCGTGGCCCCAGTGCCGGCCGGTCGGATGCGGGCCGCCAGCGGCTGGCCGCTGGCCAGATCGTAGCGGGTGAGCGTGCCGTCCAGGCGTCCGACGATCAAGGTCCGGCTGTCGGGGCTGATGGCCAGGGCCGTGGGCCAATCCGATTGCCCTTCGAGCGCGTAGCGCTCGACAAGCTTGTCGGCGTCCCAGACCTTCACCGCCCGATCGTCGCCGGCCGAGACCAGTGTCCGGCCGTCCGGGGAATAAACCAATTTGAGGATCGCGCCTTCGTGGGCGAAGCGCGAATAAACAAGCGGATTCGTGTTTTCCTTGGCCTCGGCGCTGATCTGCCAGAGGCGAATGCGATTGTCCACGCCGCCGGCAACGACGCGGGCGCCGTCGGGGCTGAAGGCCACGCAGTACAGGTCCTTGAGTGATTGGCCCAACGTGTCGAGCCGCTCGCCGCTGGCCACGTCCCAGAGCTTGACCGTGCGATCGCCGCTGGCGCTGGCCAGCACCCGCGAGTCGCTGCGGAAGGCCAGATCGAACACCGCGTCGTTATGGCCCGACAACGTCCGCAGCTCCGCGCCGCTGGCCGCATCCCAGATCTTGATTTGCTGGTCGTAGCCGCCGGTCGCCAGCAGCTTGCCGTCGGGGCTTGGCGCGGCTGCGTACAAGCTGTCTTGATGGCCGCGCAGCGTCCGCTGCACGGCGCCGCTGGCGGCATTCCAGATCGTCAGTTCGCCGACCAGGCCGGGCTCGCCGCCGGCCGCCCAGACGAGCGCCCCGTCGCGAGAGAATCCGACCGCGTTTGCCCGGCCGCGCAAACCGTCGAGCCGCCGCGCGGGCTGCGCCAGCCGATCCGGCGCGAGTAGTTCGACTCGACCGTAACGGGCCAGGGCGATGGTGCCATCGGCCGGACTGCAGGCCGCGGCCGCCATCGGTTCGACGGCCGTGCCCCGGGCGGCAATGTGGGGCGTGATCAGTTCGGTGGCGTCCGGCTCGGCACCGCTGGGGCCCTTGGCCCCGGCGTCGATCCAGGCTGCCAGGAGGGCGATTTCCGCGGGCGTGGGGCGCTCGTTGTCCTCGGGCGGCATCGCAGGCTTGGACTTGCCCGAGAGCACCTGGATCAAGCGGCTGCGCTGGCTGTCGCCGGCGGCGATCACCGCGCCGTGCTCTCCGCCGCGGAGGATCGCATCGTAGCGGTTCAGGACCAGCTCGCCCTCGCGATCTGCGGGATTGTGACAGTCGGCGCAGTATTTCTTCAGCAGCGGGGCGACTTGCTCCTCGTACGTCGGCGGCTCGGCGCCGGGCGCAGCGGCGCAAAGACCCGCGCCGACCAAACCGAGAACGCAAATTAGAAACGGTCGATTCATGGTTGGGAGCCAGGGCCGCGGGCCGGCCGGAGGCGTCTAGCGGTTGAACAAGAACTCTTTGCTGGTCAGGATGCCCCAATACAAATCTTCGACGAGCAGCCGCCGGTTGGACTCGCCGGGATCGGACAGCACGCGGTCGAGTCGGGCTTTTTCCTGTTCTGTGGGAAATCGCGACAAGGCGGCCAGATACGCTTCTTCGATCAACTTGTCGTTCGGCGTGCCGGCTGCGATCAGCTGGTCGAGGCGGTTGCCGGCCGCTTCGAGCTTCTGGTTCACGGTGTCGCCATTCGACAGGTGCAATACTTGCACCATGCTGGGTTCGGCCGTTCGTTCGCACTCGCAGGTAAGGCTGCGGGCCGGGCGGCCGAAGGCCTTGAGGAAGTATGAGTTCACGTTGGCGTCGGGCAACTGCAGGGCCCGGCGGCCGGCCGGATAGCCGGGAAACGTCGTGGGGGCGCTCGTCACTTGCGAAACGGCGTCGAGCAACACCTCGGCCATCAGCCGGCGCGGATAGTAGCGCGAGTAGAAACGCGTATCGGCCTGGTTCTCGCCGAGCGGCTGGCTGGAGCGGCGATAGGTCTCGGATTGCAGAATCGCCCGCATCAGGGCCTGCAGATCGTAGTGCGAATCGACGAGGTAGCCGGCCGCGGCGGCCAACAGCGGCTCGTTGCTGGCGGGATTCGTGAGCCGCAGATCGTCGACGTGTTCGACCATGCCCACGCCGAAGAAATTGGCCCAGACCCGGTTCGTGATCGCCCGGCTGAAGTAGGGGTTTTCCGGCGCCACGAGCCAGTCGGCCAGATGCATGCGGCGATCGGACGTGTCGGCCGGATCGAGCGGCCGGCCGTCGAGCGGGCAGGGGACTTGCGGCTTGCCGGTTCGCGGCTGCACGAGTTCGCCCGCGGGGACCGGGAAGACCATCCGGTTGCCGTCGCCGGCGAGGTCCTTGGTGCGGACCCGGGCCAGCAAATTGGCCATGCCGTAGTACTGGTCGTTGGTCCATTTTTCCAGCGGATGATTGTGGCACTTGGCACAATTGATCGACATGCCCAGGAAGGCCAGCGAAGTGGTCTCGGCCAGTTCGGCCGGATCCTGGTGCAGGACGAAGAAATTGGCCGCGCCGTTTTCCAGGGTGCTGCCCGTCGCGGTGACGATCGAGCGCGCAAGCACGTCCCAGGGGGTATTGTTGGCCACCTGGTTGCGGATCCAATCGTGGTAGGCCCACATCGCAGCCGGCTTGAGTTTTTCGCTGCTTACCAGCAGCAAATCGCTCCACTTGTACGCCCAGTAGTCGACGAACTCCGGGCGGGCCAGCAGCAGCTCGACCAGCTTGTCGCGCTTGTCGGGCGAAGGGTCGGCGAGAAACGCCCGGGCTTCGTCGGCAGTCGGTAGCACGCCGATCGTGTCCAAAAATGCCCGGCGGATGAACTCTCCGTCGCTCGCCGTGGGCGAGGGGGGCAGGTTCAGGGCTTTGAGCTTGTCGAGCACGCGCTCGTCGATAAAGTTGCGCCGCGGAGCCGCGGCGAGTACGTCGGCGGCCAGCGGGGCATCGAATGCACAGGCGACGGTCGCCACGACGTTGGAGCTCAGGTACGTCGCGCTCGACGGCGCCTTCACCGTGGCCGACGACACGGACCACGCCCGTCGGATCAACCGCGGCCACGGCCTCGTTGGTGGCCGAGTAACGGGCCCAATGCGTGACGTCTTCGATCCGGCCGTCGCTGAATTCCGCCCGTACGACGAGCGGCTGCCGGTCGCCCTGCCGGAGCACCGCCGCGGGCGGAAAAATCTCCAGCCGCACCAGCCGCGGATCTTCGGCCTGGGGGGGCGGGGCGCCGTCGGCGATCCAGTCGGAAAGGATCCGGTACTCGAGCGAATCGACCGTAAACCGCAGGCCGCCGCGATGCGGCAAGGCGCCCGACGGCTTGGTCAGCAGCAGGCTCCGGCCGGGATCTTCGAGCACGATCCGCCGCGATCGGGCTTGCCGGGTGATGTACTGATAATCGGCCTGGGGATCGAAGCCGCGCAGGCTGAGCCGAAAACCTTTCTTGCCGGCCAAGGCCCCATGGCAAGCGCCCGAATTGCAACCGGCGTGCGACAAAACCGGCTCGACGTGATTGCGGAAGCTCCAGGCGGCCGGGCGGTCGAAATGCACCACCTCGACCTGCGCCTGGCCGTTTGCCCTTCGACGGTGGCCGTCAGTCGCGTGCGGCCATCGGCCAGCGGAATGGCGAGTCCGTCGGCGATTTTCAGCACCGCGGGATCATCGATGCTGAATTGAACTCCTTCCGCGGCGGCGCCGACATTCTGAGCGTCGCGCTGCCGCTCGACGACGATGCGCTGCCGGGCGGCCGGTCCGTCGAGCGTGAAGCTGCCGGGCACCAGCACGATCGAGTCGGCTGCCCGGGCCGCCGGGCAGGCGGGCAGCGCCAGGGCGAGCCCGGCGATGGGCGAGAGCAGGAGCAAAGACCGGCAGTGGAACATACGATCGGTGGGGGGAAGGATTTTGAACTCGCCGCGCCCGCGCGTCGCGAACCGGCACTTCGCAGGATCGCGCCGGGCCGTCGCCGCGGCGGCGAACCGGGGCAGGGCCCGAGCGCCGGAGTGAGACTCTAGAATAACTCGCGGATTTCGTGTTTGCCGGTGTCGACCAGCGGGAAGGGGCGACCTTGCGGGCCGGGAAGCGTGGTTTCGAGGTTCAGCCCCAGGCTGTGGTAGATCGTGGCCACGATCTCGGCCGGTTCCACCGGGCGCTCGGCGGGCACACCGCCGATGCGATCGCTGCGGCCAACGACGCGACCGCCCTGAACGCCGCCGCCGGCGAAGTAGACGGTCCAGCATTGCGGCCAGTGATCGCGTCCGCCGGCGGGGTTGACCCGCGGCGTGCGGCCGAACTCGGCCAGGTTGCAGACCAGCGTATTGCCGAGCATGCCGCGCTGGCTGAGATCTTCCAGCAGCGCCCCGTAGGCCTGATCGTACATCGGGGCCACGATGTTGCGCATGCCCTCGATCGACGTAAACGGCTTCGAGCCGTGGATGTCCCAGGTGATCTCGTCGAAGACGGTCAGAAACGTGTTGATCGTGACGAAGCGGACGCCGGCCTCGATCAACCGCCGGGCCATCAGGCAGCACTGGCCAAAGCGGTTCATGCCGTAGCGCTCGCGCACGGCCTGCGGCTCGCCCCCCAAGTCGAAAGCAGCTCGGGCCTGCGAGCTGGTCATCAGGCGAAAGGCCGCTTCGAAATTGCTGTCGAGCAATTTGGCGCTGTCGCTCGATTCGAAGTTTTTGACCGTTTCGTCGACGATGCTGCGCAGGGCCCGCCTTCGTTCGAGCCGAACGTCGCCGATTTTGGCCGGCGGCAGCAGGTCGGGCACTTTGAAGTCCGGCTTCGACGGATCGGCCATCAGCACGAACGGGTCGTGCGCCTTGCCCAGGAAGCCCGCATCCTGGCCGTGCGACAATCCGCCACCGGTCGAGCCCATGGGCTCGGGCAGAATGACGTGGGCGGGCAGATCGGTTTTGCGGCCGCGCAGATAGGCCAGGGCGCAGCCGGCATGCGGCGTGTTGACGCCGCCGGTAAACAGGCGGCCGGTCTGCATCATCTGGTGGCCGGTGTCGTGCACCGCGGCGGCCGTGTGGAAGCAGCTGCGGACGAGCGAGAACTTGTCGGCATGCTCGGCATGCCGGGGAAAGATCTCCGAAATGTCGAGGCCCGGCGCCTTGGTGTGGATCGGGTTGAACGGCCCGCGAATTTCCGCCGGCGCCTCGGGTTTCAGATCGAAACAATCGAGCTGGCTGGGCGCCCCCAGGTTGAAGATCAGGATCACGGCCCGTTCGTCCTGCCGGGGATCGGCGGCGGCCCGGGCCTCGAGCGCCAGCAAATCGGCCAGGGACAGGCCCAGGGCGCTGAGGGTGCCGGCTTCCAGGAAATCGCGTCGGGTCAGCCCGTCGCAGGTCTGGGCAGCGGCGCGGGACATCAGCCGGAGCATGGAAACCACCTCGACGGCCGCGTGGGAGGAGGATGCAGCGATACGCTCATGCCGAGCGTAACACAGGGCGAGCGCAAGATCAACCGAGCGGCCCGCTTAGCGGGCTGCGCCTGGGTCGCGCAAGCGGCGGCGGTGTGCGTCGGCCGTCGCGTCGTCTGCCGCGGTCTTAGCGGCGACCGGGGCCGGGGCCGGCGGCCGTTTGGGCGTCGGGCAGTTCGTCGAAGATGGTCCAAACCGGGGTCTTGGCCCGCAGCTTGTCCAGATACTCGGCACGGCGGTCGGTGTCGCGGCTTTCGCGGATTTTCTTGCGAATTTCGACCTGCACGTCCGTGAAGGGACGCGACGTGACGTCGTCACGCTCGATGACCCGGACGATATGAAACCCGCGGCTGTCCTCGATGATCTGGCTGAGCGTGTCGACAGGCAGTTCGAACAGCACCTTGTTCACTTCTTGGGAGCGCAGGCTGCCGTCGCTGGTCCAGGGATGGACGCCGCCGTCTTCTGCGGTCAGGTCGTGCGAATGGGCCTTGGCGACGTCGGCGAACGAGGCGCCGCCCAGGATTTCGTTGCCCCATTGGGCGATGGAACCGAAAGCCTCGGCCTTGGAATTGAACTTGTCGAAGCGGGCCATCAAGTGTTCCCAGCGCACGCGGCGTGGTTTTTCGTAGTCGGCATGATGGTCGTTGTAGTAGTTGAGCATGTCCTGGTGCGTGATTTCGTCGTCGTTTTTGACGTGGTCTTCCAGCCAGCGGGCCGCAAAGCTTCCTTCGAAGGCCATCCGGCGCATGCTCTCGACGGTCGTCCCTTGCCGGCGATACTTGGCATCCAGCTCGCCGCGCGAGCCGCAGCCCTCGCCCTCGATCATCTTGCGCAGGTACATCTTGTCGAAAGTCTCGTAGAACTGCTTTTCGATTTTCGGGATCGCTTCGGGAGGCACGTTCTTGGCGGCCTCGATGAACAGCAGCTTGGTTTCGATCAACCGCTTGAGGTTGAATCGCATGTAGTTGATGCGGGCCTTGGCGATGTCCTCGGCCTTGATTTCGGCACCGGGGTTTTTGGCGATCGCCTGCTCGATCATCCGGTTGCTCTCGAAGAGCACGTCCGCAGCCAGGATGGGTTGCGACCCGACCCAGGCGATGATCTCGGCTCCTTCGAACTTCATTTTCTCCAGCGGCGGCAGCTGAAACCGCGCGGCGGGCGACTTGGCCGCCGAGCTGAAGGCGGTTCCGGGCGGGCCCGCGGCGCCGGCCGCCGTGCTTCCCGGACCCTGGAATGCCGGCGCATAGGCCTTGCGCGTGGGTCCGGCGTCCGGATCTGCGGCGGGATTGCTCAGCAGTCCTGCGGCTTGGGGCTGGGTCGGGGCGATCGGGCTGCCGATCGTGGGATTGAAATTCTGGGGGTTGTTCGGGTTGTTGGGCGAAAGCGGGATGATTCCGCTGTTGCCCACCGGCTGTCCGCCGGGCACCTGGCCCCAGGCTGCGCCCGTGCCAAGCGCCAGCACGACGGCCCAAGCCGTCCGGAGCGCCAGCCCGAGGGCAGCGGCGGCCAGAGTCGCGCGGGGCTGCCGCCTGCCGAGCGACGCAATGCTCAAGCCTTCGCGAGTCACACCAGGTCCTTCGAGCGAACTACGGATCGACGATCGAGACGCCCTGACAGCCTTGAGCCGGCGGCCGGGCGACAAGTCGGTGCCCACCGGACGGCTGCGCGCAGGCCGAACTGCGGCGCGGGGCGGATTATAGGAATGGGTCAATTCTGCGACAACAGCATTTTGACCACTGCCAGCAGCTCGTCGGGAGCCGCAATATCTTTATCGATCGGCAGATAGGCGCTGCGTCCATCGACAATTCGCAGCCGCCCCTCCGAGAGCGCGGCCAACTCTTCGATCTTGCGCCGCACCGTGTATGCCAGCACGACAAAGCTGTCTTCCAGGTGAATCGAGCTGATTTGCCAGGCATGGGCCAGGAGCCGCAGCTGGGCCCGGGCCAACATCCGGTCGACCTCTTTCGGCCTCGGCCCGAAGCGGTCGGCGAATTCGGCCGTCAACTCGTCCAGCTCGGCCTGCCGGGCGACCCGCTGCAAGCGGCGGTAGAGATCGATCTTCAGCCGCATGTCCGGAACGTAGCCGCGGGGAATGAACGCCTCGCCCGGCAAGTCGAGCGTGACGTCGACAACGTCCTTGGGCGGCAGCTTTTTCAGCCGGCGCACGGCCTTTTCGAGCAATTCGCAGTACAGTTCGTAGCCCACGGTGGCGATGTGGCCGCTTTGCTGGGTGCCCAGGATGTTGCCGGCGCCGCGCAGCTCCAGGTCGCGCATGGCGATGGCGAAACCCGAACCCATGTCGCTGAACTCCTCGATCGCCCGCAGGCGGCGCGAGGCGGTCGTGGACAAATGCTTGTCGGGATCGACCAGCAGGTAGCAATAGGCCCGATGCTTGTAGCGGCCGACCCGGCCACGGAGTTGGTGCATGTCGGCCAGGCCGTACTTGTCGGCTTCGTCGATGAAGATGGTGTTGGCATTGGGAATGTCGAGCCCGCTTTCCACGATCGTGGTGGCCAACAGCATGTCGTTCTGATGGTTGACGAAATCGATCATGACGTGTTCCAGCTCGCCTTCGCCCATCTGGCCGTGGCCGATGGTGATCCTGGCTTCGGGCACAATTCGCGCCAGCCGGCTGGCCACGCGTTCGATGTCGTGGACGCGGTTGTGGACAAAGTAAATTTGTCCGTCGCGGTTGAGCTCGCGCAGGATGGCATGCCGGATCAACTCGTCGTCGAACCGGGTCACGCGCGTCTCGATCGAGAGCCGGTCGTCGGGGGGCGATTCCAGGTTCGAAATATCGCGGACGCCCAGCAGCGCCAGATGCAGCGTGCGGGGGATCGGCGTGGCGGTCATCGTCAGCACGTCGACTGTGGCGCGAATCGCCTTGAGCCGTTCCTTGACTTCGACGCCAAATCGCTGTTCTTCGTCGATGACGAGCAGGCCCAGGTTGCTGAACTGCACGTCGTGCTGGGCCAGGCGGTGCGTGCCGATCACCACGTCGATCGTGCCGGCGGTGAGCCCCTCGAGCACTTGCTTCTGCTCCCGGGGCGAGCTGAAACGCGACAACGAGGCGATGGTGAACGGAAACGCGGCCATCCGCTGGCGAAACGTGCGCAGGTGCTGCTCGCAGAGGATCGTGGTGGGGACCAGCACCGCCACCTGGTAACCGCTGTCGACGGCCTTGAATGCGGCCCGCATGGCGACTTCGGTCTTGCCGAAACCCACGTCGCCGCAAAGCAACCGGTCCATCGGCCGGGGCTCTTGCATGTCGTGCTTGATCGACGCGATAGCGGCCAGCTGGTCCCGAGTTTCGCGATAGGGGAACGAGGCGTCGAATTCCCGCTGCCAGGCGGTGTCGGCGATAAAGCCGATTCCCGGGCGGGTGGCGCGGGCGGCCTGCATTTCCAGCATGTCGGCGGCCAGGTCCGTGACCGCCTCTTCGGCAGCTTCTTTTTGCTTGACCCAGCTGCGCCCGCCGACCTTGGCCAGGGTGGGGCGGCTTTTCATGCCGCCGACGTATTTCTGCACCAGGTCGATCTTGGAGACGGGCACAAAGACTTTGGTCTGTTCCTGGAACTCCAGGACCAGGTGCTCCTCGATCTGCGTGTCCTTCGCAACCAGCTTCAGCCCGCGGTAGCGGCCGATGCCGTGCGAGAGGTGGACCACATAATCCCCTTCGCGGAGCTCCAGGAAACTGTCGATCACCCGGCCCAGCTTGCGCTGCGCGGGCCGATGCAGATCGGAGCGCTGGAACAGCTCGTTGCCGCTGACCACGGCAATGCGGTCGGCCACCAGGCGGAAGCCCGCCTTCAGCTGCCCGGTGCGAAAGTGCAATCGGCCGGCGGCGGCCAGCGGGGTGGAGCCGAAGATTTGCTCGAGCCGCTGATTCTCGGCCGCCGTGGGCGAAACGATGAACACGTCCTGCCCGGTCGTGGCGGCCTCGAGCTCGTCGCGCACCTTGTGGATGTCGCCGCTGAACCGCTCGACCGATTCGATCCGCAGATGGCAGGTGGTCTCCATCGATCCGACCGGCACCGCGGCCAGCGTCGCCGACGGATAGCGATAGATCTGCGTCAGCGTGGAATTCAAGCTGTACGCATCTTGCGGCCGCTCGAGCCGTTCGAGGAAATGCCGGGCCTCCTCTTGAATGTCGGCCGGCTCAACCAGTGCGAACCAGCTGCCCTCGGGCAGGAAATCGGCAAAGTGCTCGCGATCGTCGTCGCTGGGCACAAGGGCCGTTACGTCGATCGCCTCCAGGTTGGACAGGCTGCGCTGCGTGGCCACTTCGAAATGCCGCAGCGACTCGACCTCGTCGCCGAAGAACTCGACCCGCACCGGCTCCAGCCAATCGGGGGCAAAAATGTCGAGAATGCCGCCGCGGCTGGAAAACTCGCCCGGCAGTTCGACCGCGCTCGTGGACTGGAACCCGTTCTCGACCAGCCAGGTGAGCAGCCCCGCCGCGTCGATCTCGCTGCCGCGGGCCAGCCGGCGTGTTTGCCGGCGGAGCGTTGCGCGCCGGGGAACCGGTTGCTGGATCGCCTGGATACTGGTGACGATCACCCGCGGGGCGTCCGCCGCGCCGAGCCGCTTGAGCAGGTTCAGGCGGCGGCCGAAGGTTTCGTCCACCAGGGGCCGCGCGCCGCCTCCCGACTCCCAGGCCGGAAAAGGCACGATCTGGGCGGCGCTGAACAGCGAGAGGTCGTCGCAGAAAGAGTCGATGTCGTCGCCGTGGGCCACGACCACGACCAGCGGTCCCGGCGCGTGCACGGCCAGCGCCGCCGCAACCAGCGCGAGGCTCGAGCCCCAGACTCCGCCCAAAGCGGCTCCGTGCCCTGCGGCCAGGCTTGCTAAAACTTCGGCAAAGCCCGGCTGTCCTTCCAGCCGCCCGACCAGCTCCACAAGCCGATCCGGCGCCCCGGGAATCGCCTCGACGTCGATACTCATGCGCCGCAAATTCTATTCGGGTGCGGCGGGCGAGCAAAGAGAAGTATTTGTCTCAGTGGGGCGGCGGCGGGCGGCAACCCGGTTGCCCGGCGAGGCGCCGCCAACCTGACGGAACCGACAGATGGGCTGAGCCACCGAGCCTGCTTGTGCGGGGTTTAATGATCAGCGAGGGCGCTCGGAGGTCCGCCGGCTGGATGCTGTCTAACTTGTAATCTGCGGAAAAAACTAACCTTCGGCGGCCCGCGTAAAATGGACGGAATCACTCGCTCGATGCGATAGATCGGAGGCCCGTATGCGATTGGCCAAACTTGCAGTCGTCCTGGCTGCCCTCATGCTCGGTGCTCCGCAAGCGGCGTTTGCCCGCGGCGGCGGTGGCCACGGCGGCGGTGGCCATGGCGGCGGCCATGGCGGCGGAGGGCATCACGGTGGTGGCGGACATCACGGCGGCGGAGGGCACCACGGTGGTGGTGGGCATCGCGGCGGCGGCGGGCATGCGTCGGCCCATCACGGCGGCTCGGGCTATCGCGGCCATTCGGGAACCGCACATCAGGGCGGCGGGCGAAACGGCTCGCAAGGTTTTGCCGCGCATCATTTCGGCCATGGCGGACACGGCTCGACCGGCAATCGCGGCGGCAACATCAACGTAGCGCGCAACAATTCCGCGTTCATCGGCAACAACTCGGTGTTCGGCAATAACGGTGGCGCGTACGGCCGGCGTTACGGCGGGCACGGGGGCTATGGTGGCAACGGCGGGTATGGCGGGTACGGCGGATACGGCGGCTACGGGTACGGCCGGGGTTATTGGCCCTACTTCGGCTTCTGGCCTCTCAATGGCTATGGCTACGGCTTGGGCGGCTACGGCGGATATGGGGGCTATGGCTACGGTGGGTATGGCGGCTATGGCGGGTACGGTGGTTATGGCGGATACGGCAACGGCTACGCCAATGTCGCCGCGCCGATCGCCGGAAATGTGTTGCCGGCGCAGAGCGCCAACCCGTCGAGCTCCGACTATGCCCTGCAGGGCGAGACCAACTTCCGGGCAGGCCGCTACGCTCAGGCGGTGTCCGACTTCCGCCACGCCCTGGTCGACGATCAGCAGAATGGCGGACTGCTGATGCTGATGGCGCAAGCCATGTTTCAGACGGGCGAATATCGCCAGGCAGCCGGGGCGGTCGAGATGGGAATGGGGCTGCTCCCCGAGGAAAAGTGGGGGGCCGTGATCGAGAACTACACCCAGCTGTACGGCAACGTGCAGGATTTCACCAACCAGCTCAAATCGCTTGAGGCGGCCCGCGCGGCCAAGCCCGACGATCCGGCACTGCGATTCCTGCTCGGCTACGACTTCGGCTACCTCGGCTATCCGCAACAGGCCGTCTCGGAACTAAAGAAGGCCGTTGAGCTGGAGGGGCGCGACCCGGCCGCCCGCAAGCTGCACGACATCTTCGCGGCAAAGATCGGTGCGCCGCAGGTGGGACCGGTGCCCAAGCAGGAGCAATCGACCACGTCGACGGCGCCGGCGGCCGTCGATGCCGCCGGCTCCACGGCCGCGGCGCCGGCGCAGCCCGGCTCCCTGCTGGGCAAACCAGTGACCTGGAATAAATGACGAACAGGCAAGAGGGGCGGGAGCACCATCGGCCGAAAAGCTGATGGTGCTTTTTTGCGCGGGCTGATTGCCCGGCGCTTGCCCCCAACTTGGATCGAGCGGGCGGGCATCCTCCGACTGGTACGGTGCGAACCATCCTGGTTGCCGTCAGACCAGCCATACGTCAGGTCCATGTGGCCAATCTGTGCAACTTGTAATCTGGCACAAGACCTGCATTTCCTAGCGGGTCGTAGAATGTAGTTAGTGGCGCTCGATGGATTATTTTCTTGCTCGAAGGGGGCCAACGATGAGATGGCGCACTTGGGGACTGACACTGGCCTTTCTGGCGACTTCGCTTATGCCAACCGCCGCTTTCGCGCATGGCGGCGGCGGCGGCGGTCATGGCGGCGGCGGCGGCCACGGCGGCGGCGGATTTCACGGTGGCGGGGGATTTCATGGCGGCGGCGGTTATCGCGGCGGTGGTTATCGCGGCGGTGGCATGTACGGCGGCGGCGGATACCGGGGCGGCGGCATGTATGGCGGCGGTGGTTACCGGGGCGGTGCCGGCATGTACGGCGGCAATCGCGGCGGTGCCGGCGCGATGCGCTCGCAGAATTTCGCCTCGCGCAATTTTGGCGCCAGCGGGCGCGGCAACATGACCAACATCAACCGCAGCAACTCGGCGTTCTTCGGCAACAACTCGGTCTTCGGCAACTACGGACGCGGCGGCTACGGCCGGGGCTACGGCTACGGCGGCTATGGCGGCTATGGCCGCGGCGGATACGGTGGCTATGGCGGGTATGGCGGCTACGGCGGTTATGGTGGCTACGGTGGGTATGGTGGCTTTGGCTTCCTGCCATTCTTCGGGTTCGGGCTGGGCTATGGCCTCGGCTACGGACTCGGTGGCTATGGCGGGTACGGCGGGTATGGTGGCTACGGCGGCTATGGTGGGTACGGCGGGTATGGCGGCTATGGCGGGTACGGGTACGGCAACAATGCCTATGCCGCGGTCGCGCAGCCGACCGATGCCACGCTGCAAGCCGGCCTGGATTACGCCACGCAAGGCGAAGCCAATTTCCGCGCCGGACGCTACCAGCAAGCGATTACCGACTTTCGTCATGCCATGGTCGACGACCCGCAGAACGGCGGAATCTTGATGCTCATGGGGCAGGCAATGTTCCAGACGGGCGACTATCGCATGGCCGCCGGAGCCACAGAGATGGCCATGGGCATGCTCCCCGAGGACAAGTGGGGCGCAGCGATCCAGAACTATCAGCAGCTGTACGGCAACGTCCAGGACTACACCAACCAGCTCCGGGCGCTCGAGTCGGCGCGCAACGCCAAGCCCGACGATCCGGCCCTGCGCATGCTGCTGGGCTTCCACTTCGGCTACCTGGGTTATCCGACGCAAGCGGTGCGCGAATTGGACAAGGCCGTTCAGCTGGAAGGTCGCGATCCGGCGACCCGCAAGCTGCACGACATCTTTGCGGCCAAGATCGGCGCCCCGCAGGTCGGTCCAGTGCCGAATGCGGACCAAGCGCCGCCCGTGCCCGGCAAGACGGCTCCCATGCCGGGCACGACGAGCAATCCACTTCTGGCTCCGCCCGTGGGCACAACGGCCTCGCCGGGCGACCAGAAGAGTTAATTGCTGGCGCTTCCGGCAGCGGCGTTGCCGCCAGCCGCCAGAGCGCGGTGACAGCACGAAACAAGCCCAGGGATCGCACGGATCCCTGGGCTTGTGCTGTTTAACGATGCCGGTTGCTCGCGACGATGCCTGTTGCACGCGTGGGGCGTCAGACGACGCGGGTCACGCCCGGCACTGCGACCGGGTACATGCCGTTGGCGTCGGGCGTTACCGGCGGAGTGGCCTGGAACGAGTATTCCAGCGGGGCCAGGCTGAGCTGCGAGTTGATCGCGTCCTTCCATTCCACGACCTTGCCGCCGTAGGTGGCCATGCGGCCGAGGATCGACGTCATCGAGCTATGCGCGCCGTATTCGGCCTCGTTGATCGGGTTGCCACTGCGGATGCTGGCAAACAGATCATCATGCTCGGTCTGGTAGCCGTTGTTGCGCTTGCCCGAGAACCGCCATTCGGCCGCGCCGGGCACGTTGATGTAGGCTCCGCCGATGTCGGAGTAGCCCTTGGTGCCGTGAACGTGCTCGGAGACCGAGTCCCAGCAATTGGGAATGTGGCGGCACTGGCTGATCATCCGCGAGCCGTCGTCGTATTCGAACTCGACGTAGTGATGATCGAAAATCTGGCCGAAGTCCTTGCCCTTGCGGACTTCGCGTCCGCCCATGCCGTTGGCCCGCACCGGCGGCTTGCCCTTGAGCCAGTTGATCACGTCCAGGTTGTGAATGTGCTGCTCGCAGATATGATCGCCGCAGAGCCAGTTGAAGTAATACCAGTTGCGCATCTGGTACTCCATTTCGGTCTGGCTGGCTTGCCGCGGGTTGACCCAGACGCCGGCCCCGTTCCAGTAGACGCGGGAGTAGACGATGTCGCCGATCGCGCCGTCCTGCAACCGCTGGATCGTCTCGCGATAGTTGTTTTCGTGATGGCGCTGCAAGCCGACGCCGACGGCCAGTTTCTTCTTCTTGGCTTCTTCGGCCGCGGCCAGCACCATCCGCACGCCTGGCGCGTCGACGGCCACCGGCTTCTCCATGAACACGTGCTTGCCGGCCTTGACGGCGGCGTCGAAGTGGATTGGGCGGAAGCCGGGCGGCGTGGCCAGGATGACCAGGTCGACGTCCGTGGCCAGGGCCTGCTTGTAGGCGTCGAAGCCGACGAACTTGCGCTCGTTGGGCACGTCGACGCGGTCCTTCTTTTCGTTGAGCAGGTTGTTCAGGCTGCCGTTGAGCCGGTCCTCGAAAGCGTCGGCCATGGCCACCAGCTTGACGTTGCCGGCGGTCGAGAGGGCCTGATTGGCAGCGCCCGTGCCGCGGCCGCCGCAGCCGATGAGCGCTATCTTGATCTGGTCGTCGCCGCCAGCATGAGCGCTGCGGGCCACGGACAAGCTGCCGACCAGCGCGCCGCCGACCGCGGCCGCGGTCGACGTCTTGAGGAATTCGCGGCGCGAGGGGGGCGCCGGGCGATCGCTGCGGGATTCGTCACTCATCGTGAGTCTCCAGGAATGGGGGGAATGGCGTTCGGGTGCTGGGGAAAATGTTTGTCGATGCTAGGGCGTGCGGCGCTGGTGGCCGGCGGACTCGGCGGTCGCTTATTTGTCGGCGCCGGCTTCCCAGATCTTGGCTTTCTCTTCGGCCGAGGGTTCCTCGAAGGGACGCACCACGCGGAAGCCGAGGAACAGGGCGTCGGTGAAATACCAGATGCTCTGCGGAATCTGCGGGTCCTGCTGCTTCCAGTCCCTGTGCGAGCCCACGCGGGCCGCGCTGCGCAATAGCTCGGGATCGTCCGACCACGAACCGCCACGTGCGGCCTGCGGGTACAGCGACTTGGGAATCACCAGCGGGTTCTTGACCACCTGGCCGGCGAATTCCTTGTAGCCCTCGGGCACGTACTGGTCGAGCGTCCATTCGGCCACATTGCCGTGCATGTCGTACAAGCCCCAGGGATTGGGCTTTTTCAGGCCGACCTTGTGGTAGGCGTCGTTGCTGTTCTCGAAGTACCAGGCGTAGTCGCCCAACTGGGCCGGGTCGTCGCCGAAGGAATAGGAGGTCTTGGTCCCGGCCCGGCAGGCATACTCCCATTCGGCCTCGGTCGGCAGACGATAGTAGCGCCCGGTCTTCTGGCTGAGCCATTTGCAATACGTCTTGGCGGCCAACTGGGTCATGCAGATTGCGGGATAGCCATCCTTGCCCATGCCGAACGTCATGTCCGTGTAGGGCTTGGTCGGGCGGGTGACGGCGTCGGCCTTCTTGTCCAGGTCGCTGGGTTCCAGGTTGTTGACCTGGCGGCGCTGGATGTCGAGGCTGAAGGTCCAGATCTCGTATTGATTCCAGGTCACTTCGTGCTTGCCCATCCAGAACGGCGCGATTTGCACCTCGTGCATCGGCCCTTCGTCGGACTTGTGGCCCGGGGTGCTATCTGCGCTGCCCATCGCAAACGTTCCGCCCGGGATCGGCACCATGTCGAACGTGACGTCGGTGTTGCCGATCACGTCGGTGTAGGGCTTCATGTCGGCCGGCGCCTTGGCGTCGGCATTGGCGATATGATGCGGATCCAGCGGCGCTTCATCGCCCAGGGCCCGCCAACACGTGAGGATCGAACCGGCCGCCAGGAGCGCGACAAACACGGCGCGCGGTTGCAACCGGCCCGCCGTTCGACTTACGCTACACATCAGGAAACGTCCTTCGCTGGGCTGCTCTTTAGGGTTGGAAATTCTTCCGGCGGATTGAATCTTGCGCTGCGGGTCGTGCACCCAAGGTGGAGCGGACATATGCGTCGGCAGGAGGGAGGTCAGATGGTCGACACATCGGCCAGCGCCACGGCCGTGCTCGCGCCGCCCCGAGGCCCGCTGACCGGCCGGCTGCAACGTCTCTGGCTGCCGATCGTCTGCGCATTGCTCACCGCCGGGCCGGCGTCCGCCGCCGACGAGCGGTTCGAGTACACCCGAATCAAAATGGGTGCCCCGCTAAAGCTGGTATTCTATGCTCCGGATCGAGAGGCTGCAAACCGGGCGGCCGAGGCGGCCTACGGCCACGTGGACGAGCTTAACCGCATTTTCAGCGACTACGATCCCGAGAGCGAACTGAGCCATTTGAGCCAGGCGGCCCCGACCCCGCGGCCCGTCAAACTGAGCCAGCCGCTCTGGCAGGTGCTGGAGCGATCGCAGCAATTGGCCGCCGAGTCGGAGGGCGCGTTCGACGTGACCGTCGGCCCCTATGTCCGACTCTGGCGGCGGGCCCGGCGGACCCACGAACTGCCGGCTGCCGACCGCCTGGAGCAAGCCCGGCAGGCGGTCGGATACCGCCATCTGAAGCTGGACGCGGACGCGCACACGGCGCTGCTCGACCGGCCGCGGATGGTCCTCGATTTGGGGGGGATCGCCATGGGCTATACGGTCGATGACGTGCTGGCCGTGCTGGCCCGGCACGGCGTCCGCCGCGCGCTGGTCGACGCCAGCGGCGACATCGGTCTGGGCGATCCGCCGCCCGGCAAAGCCGGCTGGACGATCGGCATTGCTCCGCTGGCGCCCGACGCCCCGCCTTCGCGCTATGTCGAGCTGGCCCGGCGGGCCATTAGCACGTCGGGCGACGCGTTTCAGCACGTCGACATCGGCGGCAAGCGCTATTCGCACATCGTCGACCCGCGCACCGGGCTGGGACTGACCGACAGCTCGAGCGTGACCGTAATTGCTGACAACTGCTTCACCGCGGACGCGCTGGACACGACCGTCAGCGTCCTCGGGCCCCAGAAGGGCCAGCTCCTGGTCGCCAAAACGCCCGGCGCGGAGGTGCTCATCCTGCGGATGGAAGGCGGCGTGCTGGCCACGTACCAGTCGCCGGGCTTCAAGCAGTTTGAGGTCGGCCCGGCGGAAAAGACCGAAGCCGAAGAGGACAAAAGGAAGGAATAGCCACAAAAAACACGAAAAGGCACGATAAGGAACAAGAAGGGCAGGCAGGAAGCAAACTGGTTACCTGTGGTCGTATGCTGAGTCGACCACTTTGTCGCAAGAGGCTGCCCGCCGGTTTCGTGCCTGCTCGTGTTTTTTGTGGCTATTCTGCTGCTCGTCCGCGTCTCTGGCGGCCAACTTTCCGCTCGCCGCCTGGCGCATCGCGGCGAGATAATCGAGTCCAGATCGTCGAGTTAGGACTCGTCGCCGGCCCGCAGCCAGGGCGTGATGGTGGGCGTGTAGCTGACGATTTCGCCGGCCTGGAAATACAGCTCGATCTCGCGCTTGGCCGCGTCGGGGCCGTCGGACGCATGGACCAGGTTCATCTGCCGGCTGGAACTGAAATCGCCCCGGATCGTGCCGGGCGCGGCCTTCAGCCCGCTGGTTGCGCCGAGCATGTCGCGGACCACGCGAATCGCCTCCAGCCCTTCGATCACGGCCGCCACCACCGGGCCGCCGGTGATGAATTGCTCGAGCGTCGGATACCAGGCCTTTTGGACGTGTTCGGCGTAGTGCTTCTTGGCCAGCTCGGGCGAGATCCGCATCAGCTTCAAGGCGACGACGTTGAAACCTTTGTCCTCGAATCGGCCCAGAATCCGTCCGGCCAACCGCCGCTGCACGCAGTCGGGCTTGAGCAGGATCAGGGTGCGTTCCATAGGAAAATTCTCCGGCTTAGGTTAGGGCGCGATTTTGGTTTTTTGATGTCGAGATTTCAGAGGGGCCGCCCGGCTACATCACACGTCCGGGTGCCCGGGCTTCCGGTGGTCGCCCTCGGCCCCCGGGGCTGGCAGGACTCAATAGGTGGCGAATTGTAGAGCAATCCGCGCCCATTCTCAACCTGGGACGCAGCAACTCGGGACACGGCAACCTGCCACGCCGGGGCGCGGGGGTGGACCCAGCCGCGGGGGCCCTGGTCGTGGCCCCAGCGGCGACTTAAAATTCTCGACCGGTCGACTGCTGGCGGCAGCAAGGTCGAAAATCTCGCAGCGCTAGCAGGCATTCATGAGTCCTCGGACGCCCCCCGCCGCCGATCTCGAGTCGGGCACTCTGGCCTCGCTGGGCCAGGACCTGGGAGACGTTCGCCCGGTCGGCGAGGAGTTGAATTTCCTCACGCACCTGCTGGGGCTGCTGCTCAGCCTGGCGGCAGCCGCGAGCTTGCTGCGCGGCGTCTGGAGCTGTCAGGACCCGCCGCTGATTGCCGGCTGCGCGGTCTATGCCGCGGCGCTGGTGGCGGTGTATGCGGCCTCGACGCTGTCGCACGCGTTTTACCGTCCGCGGCTGCGGCATTTTTTTCGCACGCTGGATCAGGTGTGCATTTTCTTCCTGATTGCCGGCAGCTTCACCCCCTGGCAAGTCATGTATTACCGCTCCGGCTGGGGGATCGCGTTGCTGGCGGCGATGTGGACCTTGGCGCTCGCCGGGGCCCTGTTCAAGCTTTTGGTCAAGGGACTCGATAACGTGGCGGTGGCCGGCTACGTGGTGCTCGGCTGGATGCCGATCTTGGCGACCAAGCAGATCTTCGAGCGGCTTCCGCCCGGAGCGATCGGCTGGATGGCGGCGGGGGGCGTGCTTTACACGCTGGGCACCTGGTTCCTGCACCGCGACGTGCGGATGCCGTATTTCCACGCCGTGTGGCACTTGTTCGTGATTGCCGCCAGCGCTTGCCACTTTATCGGCGTGATGTTGTACGTGGTGCCCCACGCGGCCCATTGAACTGCCGGCGCCGGCTGGGCCGGCGGCGTCCCAAGGCACGCCGCACCCGGGGCAGGGCGTCCGGCGAGACGGTGCGAGATCTTGATTTTCGCTTGGGCGCGCCTTCATCCCGCCGCCGCGCTCGACTATCCTTAGGGAACCCGCTCACGGCCCCGCCTTCGAATTGCACCCTACCCGGAGAAAGTCCATGTCGCGCTCGAGCCGCAACCTCGGATTGGCATTTTTGCTGTTGATCGCCTCCGGCGGCGCCATGCGGCTGTCGATGCGCGACACGGCAACCTCGATGACCACCGCGGCGTTGGAGTTCCTCGGGTCGCTCAGCGCCGAGCAGCGGGCCCAAGCCACGATGGCGATGGACGATCCGCAGCGGACTAACTGGAATTTCATCCCGCTCGACAAGCGCAAGGGCCTGCAGATCAAGGAAATGGACGCCAGCCAGCGCAAGCTGGCGCTGGCCCTGCTGCAGCGCGGGCTGAGCGAGGTCGGCTACAGCAAGGCGAGCCAGATCATGAGCCTGGAGATCCTGCTGCGCGAACTGGAGAAGAGCAAGACCGGCACGCCGCTGCGCGATCCGGAGCGGTACTACTTCACGATCTACGGCGAGCCGAAGGCCGATGGCCGCTGGGGCTGGAGCGCCGAAGGGCATCATCTGTCGCTGAATTTCGCCCTGGACGCCGGCCAGGTGGTCTCGACCCCGTCGTTCTTTGGCGTCAACCCGGCCACGGTCAAGGAAGACTACGGTGTGGCTCCGGCCAAGGGAACCCGCGTTCTGGGCCAGGAAGAGCAGCTCGGCTTTGACCTTTTGGCGGCACTCGACGGCGAGCAGCGCAAACTGGCCGTGATTGCCGAGAAGGCGCCGGCCGAAATCCTGACTGCCGGAGGTGCGGCGCCCAAGAAGATCGATCTGGCCGGCATCCCCGCCAGCAAGCTCAACGATGCACAGCGCAAAATCTTGCTGACCCTGCTCGAGACGCACGCCCGCAACATGGCCCCCGAGCTGAGCACCGCCCGTCTGGCCGAAATCCACGACGCCGGCTTGGACGCGATTTATTTTGCCTGGGCCGGGGCCGACAAGCCGGGGGTCGGGCACTATTACCGGATCCAAGCGCCCACGTTCGTCGTCGAGCTGGTCAACGTTCAGCCCGATGCCGCGGGCAACGTGGCCAACCACATTCACGCCGTCTGGCGCAGCCTGACCGAGGATTTCGGCGTTAAGCCGTAAGCGAAGCGCGCGGCCGGCTGGGTACCGCTCCAGCGCGTGCTGCCCGCGCCCGGGCCTACAGATACATGCCGACGAAGCCGCCGGACTGGTCCGCCTGGGCCTGGACCTGCTGGATGCGCTGGATCGTTTGGGCCAGGTCGCCCGCTTCGATGTAGCGGTCGAACTCGACCGTGACGGCGCGGCGCACGGTTTCCGAAAACCAGGCCACGACCGGCTCGGTCAGCCAGTCGCAGGTTTCCCGCACCAACTCGACATCGAGCTGGCAGTGGTGGGTCCGCTGGTCGGTCGGGTCGGTCAGCACGGTTCCTTCGAACTTGAATTCCAGCCGGCCGACCTCTGGCTGGTTGGTCAGGTGGAAGGTGCAGCCGGCGTTGTACAAAAAGTACGTGTTATGCAGGCCGTGCGTTTCGATGGCCCGCTTGATGCGCTCGCAGTGCGCCCGGTATTTCGGCGAGGCGTCGATCGGAATATCCAACCGCGTCACGCTGCGCAAGGGCAGGCAATCGAACACCACGTCGACGTAGCGGTCCATAAGCAACTCGGATCAAGCCTGGCGGTTCGGGCGGCTGCAGCCCGCTGGCGGAAGCCGCCCGACGGCAGCAATTCGCCCACAGCAATTCGCCGGTAGCGCGGCCCCCGTGGCCGGCTGCCCGACGGACGCATTCTAGCACGCTCTGGCCCGGCGCCAGGGTCAAAATGGTGCGGCGCTATTTCGGCCGGCTGGCCACGTTGGCCTCGGCAGGGGACGCCTGGCGGTAACCGACCACGGCCCAGCCGCCATCGGTCTGGACGTGGGCTGCGAACAGCTTGCCGACGTTTTTCCACTTGCCGGGCAATTCCAGCCCCTTGGGCTCGATGGTTTCCGGCAGCAGCTTGGCGAATTTCTTCTTCAAGATCGTCTTGAGCGTGACGACCTTGATCGATTGCTGGCCTTGCGTCGGCGGCTCGATCGTCAACTCGCCCTGGCGGACCATGCGGTATCCCAGATCCGCCTGCTCCGTCTTATAGCGGGCCGTGACGTACATCGAGCCGTACTTGTTCTGCTCTTTTTCGCCCGTCGTGTAGCTCTTGCCGCGAATGACGATCTCGAAGCCGCCGTCGCGAATCGAAACGCTCACCGGGCGGAACTTCTCGAACGTGATCGACCAGGGTTCCTGATCGTCCTGGTCCTTGAACTGTTCGGGAAGCGAACCGCGCATCTCGATGATTTTCTTGCGCACGTCCTCGTCGTGGAGCGTGACGCCGGCCAGGACCTGCGTGGCCAGGTTGTTTGCGGCCGATTCGTGGAACCGTACGGCCAGATCGTAGGCCGATTCGTCCAGCGCCGGCGGCGCGCCGGCGCGCCCAACTGACTGTCGTCGGCCTCGAGCATGGTGACGTGCAGCAGGTCGCGCGTCGTGCTGAAATCGAATACCGACGGGTACAGATGCTGCCGGATCAGCGGATTGCGGAATTTCTCCTGGAAATCGCGGGCTGCCCGGCCCAGGTCGTTGGCCGCTTCCTTGTTCAAGCGGGTGCGCACACGGGCCGCGGCGTGGTCCGAGGCCACCAACTCGGCCTGGCCCTTGCCTTCGGCCACTTTCTGCTGGGCGATGTTGTTGATCAAGCCGCCCGGCCGGCCGGCCGCGACGCCGGTCACCCGAGTCTTCGTGACTGCGGCCGCCGTGGCCGGCAAGTCGCGAATGCCCAGGGCGTCGATCAGCACGCGCTTGCGGCCGCCGATTTGGGTCGTGCCCTGCGAATAGATGGTCGCAGGACCGTTTTGGCCCACGGTATTCGAATACGTGGTGCCGACGAGCATGATGTCCAGGACGGCGCGGTCGGAGTTGGGCACCAGCTCAACCTTGAGCTGGCCCACCGTGTGGCCGGTGCCGTTGATCTGGGTGCCGTTGATGTTGTCGACCAGCGGCGAGACGTCGTCGATCGACCGCTCGATGCCGGCGCCGACGATATTCGACTTGGCCGCCACGTACACGTTGGGCCGGTCGAAGGCCCGGCGAATCGCCCGCACCAGCCCGCCAGCCTGATGCATCCGCCGCAGCCAGGCCAGTCGCTGATTCACTTCGGCGGCGTTCTCTTCGCCGGGGGTCTGGACGTATTTGGCCAGCCATTCGCCGAGCGACTTGATTTCGGCTTCGTACTGGGTATTCAGCCCTTCGGTGGCGGCAGCCGCGACGAGTTCGCGATAGGCGGCCAGCGCCGTGGCGGTCGCCCGGACTTGGGAGAGCTCGAGCCCCGGCTTGTCGGCGTCAAACCGGGCGGCGATCTTGGCGAGCAAATCGCGATCGGCGTCGACGGCCGGCTTGGCCTGAACCTGGAGATCGGACAGCAGCAAATACTTCTGCCAGGCGGCTCCGTTGGCTCCTTGGGGGGCAAAAAAGGCGTTCAGCTCGGCGGCCTTTTTCTGCAATTCGGTGCGAGCCTGCTCGATGTCCAGCGATCCGATCGGATGGAACTGGCTGGCGGCGTCGTTGACGGCATCGCCCAGGGCCTCGGGGCCGGGCAGATTCAATTCGTCCACCCAGGCGGCCACACTTTTCCGCAGCTTGACGAGTGCCGGCAGGTCCAGGCCCTTGGCTCCGCTGTTGAGCTTGGCCAGCACTGCGGTCACGGCCGGAATATCGACCGGGCCGGTCCGCTGCAGTTCGCGGTCGAGCGCCGCCAGCCCCAGGTAATTCTTCCAGCCGTCGGCGTTAGGGCCGGTGCCCAAAAACGACTGGGCGTCGTGCAAGGCGGCCACGGCTTGGGCCTTCGCGTCCGGCTGAGCAGCCCGCGCCGCTTGCGGGGCAATCGCAATGACGACCACCGCCAAGGCATAGCGTACGACTCGCATTGCTGAACCCTCCTGGTTTAGACGGACGAGAAAATGCCACGCGGGCAAATGAAAACAGAATTTTTTTACCATAAACGGCACCGGGCAGACTCTCCGAACTCTCAAACTCCTCAGGCTTTGCAGCATATCCACTGGCGGATCAAAAAAAAACCCGAGTATTGCCGATTGCCTGGCCAATTTTGCGCAATCGGAAATGTCTCGCCAAACCACCCAAATGGCGGATTCGGTGGTTGCAATCGTCGGCTTGGGCTGGCACCATAGTCACCTGGAATTCGGCCGGGGCGGTTCGCGGGCGTTCGGCGTTTGTCGACGCCGGGGGCCCCTTGGCCAAGAAGATGGCCCGATTCGGTGCCGCGGCGGGCGTTTCAGACGCTTTGCCCGTGCCGAGCGGTCTCGCCTGACACAACCTGCCAGACACCCATTGCCGGCTCGCGACCTCGTGCACCCGATCGGTGGCACTGCCGACCTGACCACCTCGTACGAGACTGCCAACTGGGCCCGCCAAGGACCTTCGGAGATTGAAATGATGTATCGGGCTTCGTATCTCGCGGTCGCGCTAACCCTGGGCCTGTTGCTGACGCTCGGCATGGGGGCCCTCGAAAAACACCGCTACGACACCCAAAAAGCGGACCGTCCCACTTCAGCCCGTCCCACGGCAGCGAGCCTGGAGGCGGCCCCTCCCGAGGCGGCCAATGCTGACACAGCCAATCCAGTCGCAGCGGCCGAAAATGGACCGGCCCGTGAGCCGCAGCTGGCCAGCGACGCGGCTGCCCCGGACGAATGCGACGACGACCTGTCGAGCAACCCGGCCGCCAGTCAGCCGGCCATGGCGACCAGCGCCGAGTCGCCGACCGTGGCCGACGTCGATTTCGACGCCTTGGTCGAGCAGCTGGAGCCCTCGCCGCCCCGGCTTTCGCTCCAGCTGACGGCCGCAGCCGAGCCGGCGCTTGTAGCCGAGCCGGCCCCCGCTTCCGCCCCGGTCGAGCACGTGGTGAACAAGCCAATTCCGGAGCCGGAGATCCAGTGGTCCGACGACTATCAGCAAGCCTGGACCGAAGCCAACGAAGAAGGCCGCATGTTGTTCGTGCTCTTTGTCGACAAGCAGCCGAGCGCGGCCGAGCGAACCTTCGAATCGCAGACCTTCTCCCGGGCCGACATCAAAGCCAAGCTGGCCGAATTCGTCGCCCTGCGGCTACCGGTGGACGCCAAGATCACCTCGGAAGGCAAATCGGTCACGCTGCTGAAGCATCCCGCCTTTGCCGAAATGCTCGGGCAAAAGGGGATCGCCGTCATCGACCTGGCCCATCGCAAGGCCGAGTATTTTGGGCACGTGGTCAGCACATTTCCGTTCGTCCGCGGCAAGTACTATCGCGGCCCGTCGGTGGACGCGATCCTTTCCCTCCCGCCGGGCACGCTCACCCAGCGGACGATGATTTACGCCGTGCGCACGCATCCCGAAGCGCCGGCCAGCACGCAGGGCAATTTCCACAACGTCCTGGCCGACGAGGCCCGGAGGCAGTCCGACTACCAGGCCGCAATTCTCGTTCAGGGGCACCAGAACTGGGAAAACCGGTTCCAGCGCATCGCTCGGGCGTCGGGCGCGACGACCCAAGAAGTCGTTGCCGAAAGCTGGCCCAACGAAAGCCTGGTGGACGCCTGCGCCGATTGCGTCGCCAGCTGGCGGCAGTCGCCCGGCCATTGGAATGCCGTCCGGAGCCGGCACCCGCTGTTCGGTTTCGACATCAAGCGGGGCAGCAACGGCATCTGGTACGCGACGGGCATTTTCGGCCGCCGCTGAGCCGGAAGTGCGGCGTGTGCCGGTTGTGCGGGCCGGGGACAGTGGACCGCACCGCTGCGTTGCCAAATTTCACCATGTTGCCAAAAGTGCATGCTAGTTTTTCAGGTAGAGGGGAAGCTCCCCACTGCCCGAAACCGGCTTTCTAGCTGCCTAGTGGCAAAATGGTTCCGTCGAATTCCCGTAATCGATCCGCCTGGCGGCTAGCCGCGCTGGCGTGGCTTTGCGCGCTGGCGTTTGGCGGCTGCTCAAACGGCATTTGCTGCTTGAGCGGTCGCTGCTGCTTGCCGCGCATCGATCCCACGGGCGATCACATTTTCATGCATGGCAACACGGCCCCGCCGCCGGCGCTGCCGGTCGTCGTGGGACCGCCGACCACGGCTCCAGTCATAACGGGTCCGGTCGTTCAACCGCCGCCGGTCGTACCAGGGACGATTCCGCCCCTGGTGGGGCCCAGGACGGTCGTCACGCCGACCCCCGTATTGCCGGCTGACGGCAGCCCGGTGCTGGTGCCGCAGCAGGGCGTGTCGCTCAGTCCGACCCAGGTCGTGGCGCCCGTGGGGAGCGAAGTGATCATGATCGCCACGGTCATCAACCAGAAGGGGAGCACGCTCCCCGGCGAACGCGTGGAATGGACGATTGCCCAGGGGGGCGTCGGGCAGTTCGTGTCGCCGGGCCAGCGGGGTGCTCTAGACGTGGTCGACTTGCTGCGCGGACTGCCGCAAAAAGTGAACAACACCTACGTGGTCAACTCGACGGTGACGTTCGACACCGCCGTCGATCGCGGCACGCTCAACCCGGCCGACAGAGTGCCGATTCGCAGCGGCCAGGCCTGGGTGACGGTCAGTTCGCCGGTCGAGGGCAGCACGTTCGTCACCGCTTTTGCGCCGGCCGTCAAAGGTTGGGACCAGCGGCAGCAAACCGGCTCGATCTACTGGATCGATGCCGCCTGGACGTTTCCGGCGCCGGCGATCGGCGCTGCCGGCTCGCGGCAAACGCTGGATACCACGCTGCGTCGCCAGACCGACGGCGGACCGCTGCCCGGCTGGATCGTGCGGTACGAGATCGCCGGCGGCCCGGATGCCGGATTCGGCCCCGACGGCAGCCCGACGATCGAGGTGATCAGCAACGAAGGGGGGCAGGCTCCGGTCGAGATTTTCCAGAAGGTGGCCACGACCGGCACAAACGTGGTGAACGTCCAAGTGCTGCGTCCGGCGGGCATGGGCGGACCCAGCCGCCGGGTTGCTGTCGGCAGCGGGGCGACCAGCGCTACGTGGACCGGGTCGGAGGTGTCGCTGCGCGTGTCGGGACCGGCCCAGGCCGGGGTCGGCTCGATCGCCACTTACCGCATCGAAGTTTCGAACCCCGCGACCAGCGTGATCCAGAATGTCGTGGTGTCGGACCAGGTTCCGCCCGGGCTGTTGTTCCTCAATAGCAATCCGGCCGCCGGCAATTCGGCGAGCGGTCAGGAGTGGCAGATCGGCGACCTGGGGCCGCAGCAAACCCGAACGATCGAAGTGAACCTGCGCGTCGAGCAGCCCGGCACGTTCAGCTATTGCGCCGGCGCCACGACCGCATCGGGCCTGACGGCTAAGGGCTGCGCAACGACGACCGCGGCAGGGAGCCAATTCGACGTCGCGATCCGCGGGCCCGCGGCTGCCGAGGTCGGCACCGACGCTTCGTTTACGATCGAAGTGACGAATCGCGGTGACGCGGCGGCCAGCGGAGTCGTCGTTTCGGACCGCTTCGACGCCGGCCTGCAGCACGAGGCGGCCACGAGCCCGATCCAAGCGGATCTGGGCCAGATCGGTCCGCGCGAGACGCGGCGGATTGCCGTGACGTTCCACGTGGTGGCAGCCGGACTGCTGTGTCAGGAAGTGACCGTAACGGGCGATGCCGGCTTGCGCGGCGACGCGCGAAGCTGTCTGAACGCACGCGATCGCGCAGCGGTCGCGCCCCCGCCGCAGAGCCCGCCGCTCGCGGCGCCGCCCAGCAGCCAGCCCGGTCCTCCCGCGACAGTCCCGCCCGGCGCAGGGCCCCCTAGCGCAGGGCCGCCCGCCGCGATCGAGCCGACCACTCCCCGGGCAGCGCCGCTGGGTGGCGCTCGCCTGAGCGTTCACATGAGTGGCCCCGAGCGGCAAAAGCTCGGCGAAACGGCTCGCTTTGTCATTACCGTGACGAATGCCGGCGACGTTTCGCTGAAGAACGTGCTGCTCGGCGACGTGGCCGAATCGAGCCTGGAAATTGCCGCCGCTGATGGAAGTTTCGACATCCGTAGCGGCGCCCTGCAGTGGACGATTGGCACCCTCGATCCGGGACAAACCAAAACCTACCGGGTCGATTGTCGCTGCGTGAAGGAATCGACCAAGGCCTGCAACCGAGCGACCGTCACCGCCGACGGCGGGACCACCGGCGGCGACGAGGCCTGCGTCGAAATCGTGGCCGCTGCGGCCGCTGCGCCCGCGGTTCCGGCTGCTCCACAAGCCGCCGACAGCAAGCTGTCGCTGGCGGTGGCGGACCAGGCCGACCCGATTCGCACCGGCGGCGACACGATGTATCAGATCGTCATCACCAACAGCGGCACCGGGGCGGCCCGGCAAGCCGCGCTGGCGCTCAACGTTTCGCCGGAAATGACGATCACCGAAGTCCACACCAGCCCGGTCCGAGGCACGCTGTTTCCGCGCAGCGTGCGCTTCACGCCGATCGCCGAAGTCCGGCCCGGCGAATCGATCACGTTCGAGGTGCGCGTGCGGGGAGACCGCGCAGGCACGGGCAAGTTGCACGCCGAGTTGACCAGCGACCGGGACAAGACGCCCGTCGTGGCCGATGAGAAGACGGATATTCTGGACTAGGGCCGCGCCCTTAGGCCCTCGATCCGGGGCAGGGGAGCTGCGCGAACGGCCGTGGCGCAGCACTGCTCACCCCCGACAGGTTTCGTGGGCTGCTGCTGTTCCACCCCCGCCGCCCGCCGCGATACAATGCTCCCTGGCAGCAGCGCGCTTGCGCCTGCCGCAGCAGCTTTGTCCGACCCTTGCCTGTCGACGAGGTGAACCATGCCGATTCGCGCCCGTCATGCAATCTGGTTTTGCCTGGCTCTGATCTGGCTCGCACCGCTGGCCGCTTTGGCCGGCGAAGCGAAAACGCTTGCCCGCTGCGGCGCCGGGTGGATCGAGTCGATCGACGGTTATCGGGTGCTGCACCTCAAGGGCACGCCCTACGAAATCGGCTATCAACACGGCGCGCTGCTCAAGGAAGACGTCCGCCAGAACATGCATTACCTGCTGGACGTCAAGGGAACGACGCCGGTCAAGCTCGGGCCGGTTTCCTTGTCGCCGCGGGTGGCGATCGAATCGATCGTCAAGATTCAGGAGCGTTTCGTGCCGGCGAAGTATTTCCAGGAGATGGAAGGCCTGGCCGCCGCGGCCGATCTGCCCGTGAAGGATGTCCGGGCCGGCAACTTCATTCCCGAGCTGTTTCATTGCAGCGGCTTCGCGGTGATGAATTCGGCGACCAAAGACGGCACGCTCTATCACGGCCGGGTGCTCGACTACGCCGTCGATTGGCAGTTGCAAGACCACGCCGTGCTGATCGTTTGCGAGCCGGCCGGCGAGATTCCGTTCGTGAACGTGAGCTACGCGGGCTTTATCGGCTCGGTGACCGGGATGAACGCCCGGCATGTTTCGATCGGCGAAATGGGTGGCCGGGGCCTGGGCCACTGGGAAGGCGAGCCGATGGCGCTCTTGGTGCGCGACGTGCTGCAAACAGCCGCCGACCTGGACGCGGCGATCGCCGTGTTTCGCGACGCGCCGCGGACCTGCGAGTACTACTACGTGATTGCCGACGGCACCACCAACCGGGCCGTGGGCATGGAAGCAACCTGGAACAAGTTGAACGTGATCCAGCCCGGCGAGTCGCACCCGCTGCTGCCCGCCGCGGTGAAGGATGCGGCGCTGCTGTCGGCTGGCGGCCGTTACCAGGAGCTGGTGCGGCGGACGCAGGAGGCGCACGGCCAGATCGATGCCGCCGGCGCGCTGCGGCTCATGGATTGTCCGGTTGCGATGAAGTCGAACTTGCACAACGCGCTGTTCGCGCCGCGGAGCACCGATTTGTGGGTGGCCAACGCCTCGCACGACAAACGGCCGGCCGCCGAGCAGCCGTATCAGCAATTCAATCTGAACGAGCTGCTGACCCACACGCCCGACCCGACGGCCCCGGAGATTCCGCTGGTGCTGGCCGAGGAAGCCGAAAAGGAGCCGGTCGGAAGCAACGGCGGAACAGAATAGCCACAAAAAACACAAGCAGGCACAAAAAAAGGGAGCAATGCGCCGCGAAGGCCGTGCTGCGAGTCGTGTTGCTCCTTGTGCCGTTTTGAGTTTCTTGTGGCCGACTCCTGTTACTTCGGCTGAGCGAATCGTCTTAGCGTTGGCTAAGCGAGATACGAATCGCAGACCCGAACTTTTTCCCAGTTGGGTTTGCTTTCGGCGACGAATTCCAGGTGCCGGGGCGCGATCTGATAGTCGTCCTGCGCTTGCCGGCTGGCGAACACGACATTCAACGCGACGTCGAATTCCTGGTCGTTAACCGGCCGATTCAGGTCCGGAACGCGCGTGCCGACCGAGAAGTACAACTCGCCCGGGTGGCCGGACAGATACTTGTGGGAAGCCTCGATCAGCCGGCTGACGGCGGCGGGAGAGCGATCTTTAAGCGTGAAATAAACCATGTGGGCCAGATGCGGCCCGGCGTCGGCTTTGGCGGCCATCGGGTGTGTCTCCAAACGTGGTGGGTGCAGCGAGCGAGAATATCAGCTGTCCGGGGACTTCACAAGCAATCCGGGGCCCTGCCGAAGGCCTCGTCGACGGGCCTGCGAGCGACGGTTTCGGTTTCCGGTCGGTGACTGGGGCCCTCGACCGAGAGTCAGAATCAACGCCCGGAAGCTTGCAAAAGGGGGCCTGCTGCGTTACTTGTTTAGGTTTGCCAAGAGTCGCTTTTCGCCACCCTGCCGGGCCCCGCGAGAAGCCAGGAAAGGGAGTAAGCAACCGCAATGGCCGAGGAAAAGACCGAGAAAACCAGTCCCGTCAAGCCGCCTGCGCCGGGCAAGGCCCCGCAGCGCGTGCTGATTGTCGACGACGATGGCGAAGTCGTCGAGTCGGTGAAATATGCCCTCGAACAGCGCGGCTACGCGGTGCTGATTGCCCGCGACGGCAATCAAGGCCTGGCCATGGCCGAACGCGAGGATCCGGACCTGGTGATCCTCGACATGATGATGCCCAAGCGGAGCGGCTTTCTGGTGCTGGAAAAGCTCCGCCGCACGCGTCCGGTGCCGCTGCGGGTGATCATGATCACCGCCAACGAAGGGAGCCGGCACAAGGCCTACGCCGAGATGCTCGGCGTCGACGACTACATCCGCAAGCCGTTCGCGATGGATCGGCTGATGGAGAGCGTCGACAAGCTCCTGGCCTGAAGCCGCCACTCGGCAGGCAACGGCGACTGGTGCGGTCGTTTCGCGGCCGCTGTTTGGGGCCTGACTCGCGGATTATCGAGCCTGATAATCGGGTCGTGCCGGTCGTACGGCTTGCCGTCCGCGCGGGGCTCGTGACCGTGCCGTAAGCTCTTTCTGGCACGACAGATCGGTCCGACGGCGCAGCCCGGGTCGGCGCAGCGGGCCGCCTGGCGAACCTTGCGGCCGCCGCCCCAGTCCTTAAGTCACGGGGCCGAATGTCTGACGACGCATAAATTTTTTTGCATTCGAGTTTGGGTCGGTATTTGTGCTGTAACGCGTTATGGGGTTGCATCTTACTGTCTTTTCGTGGTGCTGCCTGGCTTATTCTGGGCGCGCGTTTGTTCAAAGATTGCTATTGTCGCGGACCGGAACTGAGACGATACTTTATAAGGAAGAGGTAGGAGAGGGGCCCACTAAGGATGGTAAGCCTCTTAGAATTTGCAATGGATAGGTAAGGTTTACCTAGACATCCCGCCGCTCCTCAGCTCCAGCGTTCTTTTCCAATTTTCTCTCGGTCCGGTTCCCAGGGGATGTGGTTCGCAGTGCGGAGCGCCTGCGCTAGTAGGCCCCACGCGTGCCGGAGACCTGCATTCAATGTTGCGCGGTTCGTTCCGCGCGCCCAGGCAAAGGCGATTTTGGCGGTTTTGGATACCCGAGGAGTGAGCGGCAACTAAACATCTGTTCAAGGTTCGGAAATACGAACAGCATGTGTTCCGGGTGAGGCGCTATTCGCCGGGCCCTGGCTTTCAGGGCAGCCTTCCGGCGATGGGCCAACCCATCGAGGAGGGAAATCTATGAAAGCCGGACGCGAAATCATCTCCCTGGTGGCCGAGCGCCAAGACCTCGAACGGTTCCGCAAGAAGAACTGGGAAGGAACCTTCGAAGAGTATCTCGACATGGTGCGGGCCAATCCGCGCCTGACGCGCAATGCCTTCGAGCGCGTCTACGACATGATCCAGTCGTACGGCACCGAGACGTACGAAGAAAACCGCGAGCGGCACATTCGCTACCGCTTTTTCAGCGATCCGGACGACGGCGGCCGGGACGCGGTCTTCGGCCTGGATGCCTCGCTCAATCTGTTGGCAAACGCTTTCAAGAGCGCGGCCCAGGGCTACGGCATCGAAAAACGCGTGCTGCTGTTGCACGGCCCGGTCGGCAGCAGCAAGAGCACCATCGCCCGGCTGCTGAAAAAAGGCCTGGAGCGCTATAGCGCGGGCGATGACGGGGCGATGTACACGCTGGGTTGGTCCGTCGAGGGCAACGTCCAGTGGTGCCCGATGAACGAGGAGCCGCTGCACCTCGTGCCCGAGCGCTTCCGCGAGGAAGTGGCCACCAGCCTGAACGGCGAGCAGGTGGAGGGCGCGTTCCGCGTGCGGATTCACGGCGAACTGTGCCCCTTCTGCCGTTACGTCTACACCGACCTGCGCAAGCACTACGGCGGCGATTGGACCCGGGTGGTGCAGGACGTGCGCGTCAAGCGGCTGATCCTGAGCGAGAAGGACCGCATCGGCATCGGCACCTTCCAGCCCAAGGATGAAAAGAACCAGGACAGCACCGAGCTGACGGGCGACATCAACTATCGCAAGATCGCCGAGTACGGCAGCGACAGCGATCCGCGGGCGTTCAACTTCGACGGCGAGTTCAACGTGGCCAATCGCGGCCTGATCGAATTCGTCGAAGTGCTCAAGCTGGACGTGGCCTTTCTCTACGACCTGCTGGGGGCCAGTCAGGAACACAAGGTCAAGCCGAAGAAATTCGCCCAGACCGACATCGACGAGGTCATCCTCGGCCACACCAACGAGCCCGAGTACCGCCGCCTGCAGAACAACGAGTTCATGGAGGCTTTGCGGGACCGGACCGTCAAGATCGACGTGCCCTACGTCACCCGGCTGTCCGACGAAATCAAGATCTACGAGAAGGACTACAACCGGCAGACGGTCAAGGGCAAGCACATTGCGCCGCACACGATCGAAATGGCCGCCATGTGGGCCATTCTGACCCGGCTTGAAGAGCCCAAGAACGCCGGGCTGTCGCTGCTGCAAAAGCTCAAGCTCTACAACGGCAAGAGCCTGCCCGGCTTCACCGAGGACAATATCAAGGAACTGCGCGAGCAGGCCGTCAACGAGGGCATGCACGGCATCTCGCCCCGCTACGTGCAAGACAAGATCTCCAACGCCCTGGTCGCCCATCCCGAGGCCACGTCGATCAACCCGTTCATGGTGATGAACGAGCTCGAAGTCGGGGCTGAAGCACCACACGCTGATTACCAGCGACGAGCTGCGGGCCAAGTACCGCGAGCTGCTGGGGGCCGTCAAGGAGGAGTACGAGAACATCGTCAAGAACGAAGTCCAGCGAGCCATCGCCGCCGACGAAGACGCGCTCAAGCGGCTCTGCGCCAATTACATCGACAACGTCAAAGCCTACACCCAGCGGGAGAAGGTCAAGAACCCGTTCACCGGCCAGTACCAGGAGCCGGACGAGCGGCTGATGCGGTCGATCGAGCAGAAGATCGACATTCCGGACAGCCGCAAGGACGATTTCCGCCGCGAGATCATGAACTACATCGGAGCCCTGTCGATCGACGGCCGGACCTTCGACTACAAGACCAACGAACGGCTCTACAAGGCGCTCGAGCTCAAGCTGTTCGAAGACCAGAAGGACTCGATCAAGCTGACCAGCCTGGTGTCGAAAGTGATCGACGCCGAGACGCAGGCCAAGATCGACGTGGTCAAGTCGCGGCTGATCCGCGACTACGGCTACGACGACGAAAGCGCGACCGACGTGCTGAACTTCGTCGCCAGCATCTTTGCCCGGGGCGATGTGAAGCACTAGGGGGAGGGGCTGGGGATTTGGGGGTTTGGGGACGAAGAGGAGGAAGAGAAGAGGAGGAACGGAGACGGGCGGAGAGGGCATGCAATTTGCTTGGCATGAGTTTGCCAGACGCGCGAAATCCGCGACAGGCGTTTGCCGCGGCCGGCCGGAGCACGAGGAGCTCGTGACAACGAGCCAGGGGGTGCGAGGATGTTCGTCAAGATCGAACGCGATCAATCGCGATTCAAACAGATCGTGCGGGGCAAGATTCGGCAGAATCTGCGAAAGTACGTCACACACGGCGAGATGATCGGCCGCAAGGGACGCGATCTGGTCAGCATTCCCTTGCCGCAACTGGACGTGCCGCATTTCCGCTACGGCAAGAACGGCTCGGGCGGCGTCGGCCAGGGGGCCGGCGAACAAGGCACGCCCATCGGCCAGGGCGAAGACGAAAACGGCACCGGACCGGCTGGCGGCGACCCGGGAGCGCACGTGCTCGAAGTCGAAGTCACGCTCGACGAGCTGGCGGCGATCCTGGGCGACGAGCTCGAGCTGCCGCGGATCGAGCCCAAGGGCAAAGCCAACATCGATCAGAACAAGCCGCGCTACACCAGCGTCCGCCGCTCGGGCCCGGAGTCGCTGCGTCATTTCCGCCGCACCTACATGCAGGCCCTGCGGCGGCAGATCTCGTCGAACAGCTACGTCCACGACAACCCGCTGATCGTGCCGATTCGCGAGGACAAGCGGTACCGTTCCTGGACCGAAGTGGAGCAGCCGCAGGCCAATGCGGTGGTGCTGTACATGATGGACGTTTCCGGTTCGATGACCGACGACCAGAAAGAAGTCGTGCGGACGGCGGCGTTCTGGCTGGATACCTGGCTGCGCAGCCAGTACGAGGGGGTGGAAACGCGTTACATCATCCACGACGCCGCGGCCAAGGAAGTCGACGAGGAAACGTTCTATCACACCCGTGAAAGCGGCGGCACGCGGATCAGCTCGGCCTACAAGGTGGCGGCCGACCTGATTGCCGGCCAGTTCCCGCCCAGCGAGTGGAACATTTACTGCTTTCAGTTTTCCGACGGCGACAACTGGGGCGAAGACAACGAAAAGAGCCTGGGCCTGCTGCGCGACTCGCTGCTGCCCCAGTCGAACTTGTTTTGCTATGGCCAGGTCGAAAGCCCGTACGGCAGCGGAGAATTCATCCGTTCGCTGCACCACGCCTTCGGCGACGAAACCAAGAACCTGGTGCTGTCCGAGATCGAGGACAAGGAAGCGATTTACGACACGCTCAAGGCATTCTTGGGCAAAGGGGTTTAAGACGCCGACCGATTCGAGAAGATTCGTGCGAAACCTGACGGCGGAGAGTTCGTGATTCTGCCTTCTGCCTTCTGCCTTCATCCTTCTGCTGTAACTAACCATGGCAACCGCCCACTTCGAATCGCTGCCGCGAGAGCTGGCCAAGATGCAGGCCGAGATCGAAGACTACGCGCGCCTGCAGAACCTGGATTTCTTTCCCACGATCTTCGAGCTGGTCGAGGCCGACGAGCTGAACGCGATCGCGGCCTACGGCGGATTCCCCACCCGGTATCCGCACTGGCGCTTCGGCATGGAGTACGAGCAGCTCGCCAAGGGCTACCACTACGGATTGCAAAAGATCTACGAGCTGGTGATCAACAACAATCCGTGCTACGCCTACTTGATGAAGAGTAATTCACTGGTCGACCAGAAGCTGGTGATGTGCCACGTCTACGGGCACTGCGACTTCTTCAAGAACAATTTCTGGTTCAGCCAGACCAACCGCAAGATGATGGACGAGATGGCCAACGGCGGCAACCGCATCCGCAGCCACATGGATCGGCAGGGGGTCGAGGCCGTCGAGGAGTTCATCGACGCCTGTTTGAGCATCGAGGACCTGATCGACATCCATTCGCCGTTCATCAATCGCTTCGATGCGCGGAACAAGTACGATTTTGAGCGCCCCGAGGAGGACGAAAAGCCCGCTCCGACCCCGCGGTTCCAGTCGAAAGACTACATGCACAGCTTCATCAACCCGCCGGGCGTGCTGGCGGCCGAAGCCAAGCGCCGCGACGACGAGCGGCGGCAGCAGCAGCAACGGTTTCCGGCCGAGCCGCAGCGCGACGTGATGTTGTTCATCCTGGAGCACGCTCCGCTCAAGCCCTGGCAGGCCGACGTGCTGTCGATCATCCGCGACGAGGCCTATTACTTCGCCCCGCAGGCCCAGACCAAGATCATGAACGAGGGCTGGGCCAGCTACTGGCATTCGTCCATGATGACCCGCGGCCAGCTCCGCGCCGACGAGGTGATCCACTATTGCGACCATCACTCGGGCACGCTGGCCAGCTCGCCGAACAAGCTGAATCCGTACAAGCTGGGGATCGAACTGTTTCGCGACATCGAAGAGCGCTGGAACGAGGGGCGGTTCGGCAAAGAGTACGACGACTGCGACGATTTGCAGGAGAAGCGCCGCTGGAACAAGGACACCGGCCTGGGCCGGCAGAAGATTTTCGAGGTCCGCCGGATCCACAACGACCTGACGTTCATCGACGAGTTCCTGACGCTGGATTTCTGCCGCCAGTACAAGCTGTTTTCCTTCGGCTACAACCCGACCAGCGACGCCTACGAGATCGAAAGCCGCGAATTTCCGAAAATCAAGCAGCAATTGCTGTTCAACCTGACGAACGTCGGCCGCCCGCTCATCGCCGTGCGCGACGGAAATTACAAGAACCGCGGCGAGCTTTTCCTGGAGCATCAGTTTGGCGGCGTCGAACTGAAGATTAGCTGGGCCCGGGATACCTTGGTGAGTCTCCATGCTTTGTGGTCCCGGCCTGTGCACATCGAAACGGTCCTCGATGGCACAACCACGGTGGTTTCCTACGACGGGTCGGAGCACAAGCTGGAAAAGAGTGGGGAGCAGAAGTCATGAGTCCATCGGCAACCCGACTGAACGCGCAACTGGAGCAGACCTTGGCAGCCTGGCCCCTGTTTACCCAGGGTGAGGCGACGCTCTCGGTCGAAGACCAAGGGGACCGGCTGACCTGCGTCCTCACGACGCTCGAATCGCTGGGCTGCGCCTTCACGTCGCTGAGCCTCGAGTCGGGCCGGCTGGCCGGTGCCAGCATCGACCGGCTCAAGGCCGTCTCGGCCGACCTGGCCCGACGGCTCACGTATCTGCTCGAGCCGATCAACCCCATCGAGACCGACATCGACCGCTGCATCGTGCAGATGCGGTCGGTGCCGCCCAAGCAGCAGGCGGATCAAATCGACTATTTCGAGCTGCTGGTGGCCCGTTCGGGCGAGCTGTCGCTCGCTCGCTACTCGCGGGCCAAAGGGGGCCAGCGGATGGCCATTCCGGCCCAGGTGACGCGCGAGGTGCTCTTGCGCCTGGCGGGCGATCTGGTTGCCGCGGCGGGCTGAACCGGCCCGTCCGGCTGAAGCTGCTCATCCGGCTGAAACGGCCTGCCCTGGTCAATCGGGGGAACCTGGCGCGGGCGTGATCAGCCGCCTGGCGGGGCCGTCGGACCGGCGGCCAGTCCGCTCTGTGGGGCCGGCTGGCTGGCGGCAATTTTCTGGGCTAGCTGGCTGGCAGCAGTTTTCCAAGCCCGGTAGGCTTCGCTCTCGGTCTTGAAGCCGCTGACCACGACCGGCTGTCCTTGCAATTCGCCGCTGGCTTGCCAGGTATACAGGGGCGTTTTGAGGACGACCCGGCATTCAATGCCGGCGATTTTGACCGTTCTCAGCGATGGCATGGTGCATTCTCAAGGGGGGAAGCTGGTGTGGAGTCGGCTTGACTCGGCCGCCGGCGCCAGCCGCTGAGGCGGGCCTGAACGTTGTTGGGCCCGGCGGTATCCTATAGTCTAAACACCGCTGCAAGGCCCCCGGTGTCGCTCCTGCGCGATTTGAGCCCTTGGGCACTCGACTGGTGCCGGCCCACGGGCCCAGGCACAGGCCTGCGCCCGGGTTTGAGGAATCCGCGCCGTGTCCGGCGGCACGCAAGTATTGAAGCCGCTTGGAGTAGCCGTCGCAAGTCTTTATCCGCCGGTCCGATTACGCCACCCCGGGCGAGGGGCGCTCATGTTCTGGAAATACCGCTCGATGCGAACGCTTTTGCCGCTTTTGTCGCTGGTGACGCTCGGCTGCGGAACGGCTGACGCGCCCGCGGAAAAAATCGTCGAGCGGCACGGCAAGCCGCCGATCGTCCGGGTTGAGGAGGACGACGCCCAGATGCGGGCCGCTATGGAGCATGCCCGGGCCACGATCGGCCAGTTTTGTGCCGCGCTGGCGGCCCCCAAGGCCGGACAAACCACCTTTGCCATCAAAGTGCCGATCGGCGATGGAACGTACGTTGAGCACATGTGGCTGATGCCGGTTGTCGACCTGGGCCCTTCGGTTCGGGGCACGATCAACAACGAGCCCGACCGGGTCACCGGCGTCCGCATCGGCGAGGTACGCGACTTTGCGAAAAGTGAGATCAGCGATTGGATGTACATCGACCACGGCCACCTGGTCGGCGGTTATACCCTGCGGGCGATGTACGATGCGGCCACTCCCGAGGAGCGGGCCACGCTGGAAATGAACAGTCCCTTTAAGTTCGACTGACGTCGCGCCCCGGTTCACGATTGCCATGACAACTGCCTGCACACACCGACAATTCGCCAGCGACAACTATGCCGGGATCTGTCCCGAGGCCTGGCAGGCCATGGCCGAGGCCAACGTGGGGCACGCCCCGGCCTACGGCGACGACCCCTGGACCGAGCGCGCCGCCAATGCCGTGCGTGGGCTGTTCGAGACCGATTGCGAAGTGTTCTTCGTGTTCAACGGCACCAGCGCCAATGCGCTGGCGCTCGCCGCGCTTTGCCAGAGCTATCACAGCATCATCTGCCACGAGCTGGCGCACGTGGAGACCGACGAGTGCGGCGCGCCAGAGTTTTTTTCCAACGGCACCAAGGTGCTGTTGGCCAAAGGCGCCCTGGGCAAAGTCGACTCGGCTACGGTCGAACACCTGGTCGAACGCCGCTCGGACATCCATTACCCCAAGCCGCGCGTGCTGAGCGTCACGCAGGCGACCGAAGTGGGCACCGTGTACAGCGTGGAGGAGCTGGGCCTGTTGGGCCAGACCGCCCGCCGGCTGGGACTGCATTTTCACATGGACGGGGCCCGGTTCGCCGCGGCCGTGGCTTCGCTGGGGGCCCAGCCCAAGGCGGTCACCTGGCAGGCCGGGGTCGACGTGCTCTGTTTCGGGGGCACGAAGAACGGCCTGGCGGTCGGTGAGGCGGTGGTGTTTTTTCGCCGCGAGTTGGCCGCCGAGTTTGCCTATCGCTGCAAGCAAGCCGGACAGTTGGCCTCGAAGATGCGTTACCTTTCGGCCCCCTGGGTGGGCATGCTCGAAGGGGGCGCGTGGCTCCGCAATGCCCAGCGCGCCAACCAGGCCGCGGCCGAGCTGGAAGCCGGCTGCCGGCAAATTGCCGGCATCGAGCAATTGTTTCCGCGCCAGGCGAACTCGGTGTTCCTGCGGCTGCCGGTCCAGGTCGAACAAGGACTGCGCCAGCGGGGTTGGCGGTTCTATCAGTTCATCGGCGCCGGCGGCTCGCGCTTCATGTGCTCGTGGGACACGACCAGCGCCGACGTGCAGGCCTTGCTCGCCGACATTCGCGCGCTGGCGGCCGGCGGGTAGCCTGGGAGAAAGCGGCGCAACGTCGTGCGTCGTGCGGCGGAGGTTCCTGTCGGAAAGGACTCGGCCCCCGCTCGGTCAACCGGGACTGTCGCCCCCCGTTGACCTTGCCGCACAAATATGCGCACATGGGGCGATTGAGATCCAGAACCAGTTTGCAGGCCCGAGAACCCCACCATCCATGAGTCACGCTCCCGCAGCCGGCGGCGAAGTATCGCTCGTTCCGGCAGAAGGCTGGCACGTCAGCCATTTGTACTATCGCTTTTCTCGCGCCGCTTTGAAGGGGCTGACGCAGGCCGAACTGGCGGCCGGGCGCGAGGCGTTCGTCGCGGCGCTCGATCCGGCCGGCCCCACTGCGCCGGCCCGGCTGCAGACTTCGGCGGTCAGCGGGCACAAAGCCGACTTCGGCCTGATGTTGCTCGATCCCGACCCGCTCAAGATCGACTCGGTGCACCAGCGGCTGATGTCCGGGCCGCTGGGCGTGGCCCTGGAGCCGACCTATTCGTTCGTTTCGGTCACCGAGGTTTCGGAATACGTGCCGTCGGTCGAGCAATACGGCGAGCGGCTGGTTGCCGAGGGCGAAGATCCCCACGGCCCGGCCTACGCGGCCAAGCTGAAGGCCTATGAATCGCGCGAAGCGATGATGCGCAAGCAGCGGCTCACCCCCGACTTGCCTCCCTGGCCGAGCACTTGTTTCTATCCGATGAACAAGAAGCGCAAAGTGAACGAAAACTGGTTTCTGCTGGGTTTCTCCGAACGCAGCCGGTTGATGGCCGAGCATGGCCGCACCGGTATGACGTTCGGCGGCCGGGTCACCCAGTTGATCACCGTGGGCTTGGGTTTCGACGACTGGGAGTGGGGCGTCACGCTGTGGGCCCGGAACCCCGAGTTTCTCAAGGACATCGTCTATCGCATGCGGTTCGACGAAGCCAGCGCCCGCTATGCCGAGTTCGGGCCGTTCTACGTCAGCTACGTGACCGCGCCCCAGCGGTTGCTGGAGCACTGTCATATTGGCTAGGGGGCATATCGGCTAGGGGCGATATCGGCCAGAGGCCATATCGGCTAGAGGGTTCGCCGCGGCGCCACGGATTGTCCACGGGCCCCGCGGCGAGTTGTGCAACGTGAACGCCTGCTTCGGCCGCCTCAGGCGACCGATTTGTCGTACTGCATCAGGCCGAGAACATTCCCTTCCGGGTCTTTGCAGTAGGCCAGATACCCGACGCCGGGAATCGGCATCTTGGGCAGCGCGATCTGACCGCCCAGCGTGACCGCGCGCTCGACGTACTGGTCGACATTCGCCACGTCGATTGTGCACACGTAGGCGATGACGCAGTCGCCGCTGAGCGGGCCGCGACGCGCGATCAGGCCGCCGTTGATGCCTGGCTGCCCATCGGGGCCGGTAATGATCAGCCAGTAATCCATCGGACCATCCCACTTGTGAAACTCCCAGCTGAAGAGCTCCTGGTAAAACTTGATTGCCCGCTGGGGTTGATCGGCATGGATTTCGAAATGAACCACACGAGGCATGTTGTGCTCCGCGGAAACGGGGGTGGTGGGATCCGTTGACAGTTCGGCGCTGGCCCGAGCGCTCGAAGGATTTCGCCGCGTCGGGCGAAGGGGGCCGGCGCCGCGTCGGGCGGCATTATTGCCGCGTGGTTGCGGGCAATCAAGCAAACCCAAAAGAAGGGTCGGCCAGCGGCGCCGCTGCGCGAAAAGATCCCGCGGCGCATTCCCCCGCTTCAGGGGAGCAAGGTCGAAAAGAGACGGGCCTGCGACGGCCCGGCCGCCGCCAGAACTGGTCGTTCAGCGAGCAGCGAGTGCTAGTTGCCGGCGGCGACATTGAACTGGACCGTTTGGTGGTCGCCGGCGCTAATCGAAGCCTCATGAACCGAGACGCGCGGATGGCCGCTGGAGTCTTTCCAGTAGGCCACCAGGGTGTAGGCCTGGCTTTCGCCCGCGGGTATGCGGGCCGTCATGAGCGAGCGCAGCACCCCGGTGCCGGGCACTTCGTGCCCGTCGTAGATCAACTTGGTGCCCGGCATCGGCACGATCACGCGCAGGTAGCCGCGGTCGCCGGGCAGGGCCCGGGGCCCGTTCGAGGCACGCGGCGAGTCGACGATTTCGCCCGCCGAGTCCGAGGCCATCTGGGTCGCGGGTTGGTCGACGTTCTCGCCGACTTCGTCGTTGCTGGCGGCCTCATCGTAGCCCGGCGAGTCCAGAATTTCGGTCGGGTCGGCGTCTTCGCGATCGCCCAGGAAACGAGAGGGCGGGGCCGGCGTGCGGCTGGAGTTCAGATAGCTGGGCGCGTAATAGCGGTTGGCGCCGGCAGCGCTGTTCGGGGCGAACGGCTGCGCCGCGGCCTGGCTGAAGCCCGGCAACGGAGCACTGTCCGAATGCGACAGGTACGGCGAATGATAATGATTGTGGAGATGATAATGGATCTCGGTGGGGCTGCCGGCCGAGGAATCAGCGGCGCCAAAACCCTGGTTCGGCTGGTCCGAGTCGTCGTCGCCGATGTATCCAGCCGTGCCCGGCGCGGCGAGTGCAATGCACAATCCGAGCGCTGCCAGCAGCACGAACCACGACTTCGCTCCACGCCCCTCTGCCATCAGGACTCCCTCTGCCAACATTGTGCCGTCCCCCGGGAAATATTCATTTTTCTCGCCCGACTGGGCACCCGGCCGCCTATGGCCAGAGCTTGCGCTTGTCGGTCCAACGAAAGTATAGGTCACGCTGAGCGGTTATATTGGGGGCTTATGCCGCAAAAAACCGACCCCGAACCTCGCTTCCGTTTCGGCCTGCGCTGGCTGCTGGCGATCATGCTGGGGGCCTGCATCCTGTTCGGCTGGATGGCCTACGAGTTGAAGCTGTCCCGGCTGCGGCAGGAACTGGTCGGGCAGATTCAGCGGGCCGGCGGGCGCGTGGCCGATGACGCGCGGCCGGCAACGGCGGCAAAACCGGCGGGCGGTAAGACCCACTCGGACCGGGTCCGGCCGATGTTCGGCGAAGAGTTCGCAGCCAACATCGTCTCGATCGATCTGGCCGACAAGTCGGGCAGCCCGAGCGGACTGCTCTCCGAAATTGCCTGGCAAAGGGGCCTGCGCCGGCTCAGCTGTTTCGAGCGTTTGAAGTCGCTTACCGTGCCGATCGACGTCGAGGGGCCCGATCTGGAGCCGATCGGTCGACTGCAGACGCTGGAAGCATTGAATCTCCGCCATGCGCGGGTCACCGCAGAGGCCATGCAGCAGATCGGCCAGCTGCGGCGGCTGGAACGACTCAACCTCGACGATTCGGGAGTCACCGATCGCGGGCTCGAGGCTTGTCGAACGCTGACGAAACTGCGCCTGATTTCGCTCGGGCATGCGCAAATCAGTGTGGCGGGTCTGGCGGCGATCGAGCCCTTGACCGGGCTCGAAGAAGTTCGCCTCAACGACGTGCCGATCGACGACGCCGCGATCCCGCCTTTGCTGCGGTTGACCCGGCTCAGGACCCTGGTCCTGAGCAACACGCAGGTTTCCGCGGCCGGCGTAGCGCAGCTTGCGGCCTTGGAACATCTCGAAGCGCTGACCTTGGACGGCACTCCAATGACCGGCGTCGGGCTGGGCGCACTGGCAAAACTGACCACGCTCGCCCGGCTGTCGCTCAAGGGCACGCCGCTGGTGGCCGAGGGGGTAACGGAAATCGGCACGCTGCGCACGCTCACCGCGCTCGACTTGGATCGCACGCCGGTTCAGGACGAATGGCTGGCGCACCTGAATGACCTGCCGCAGTTGGCGTCGCTATCGCTGGCCGAAACGCAGGTTCGGGGGCCCGGGCTGCCCGAGCTGCGAAAGCTCTGGAAACTGCGGGAATTGAGCCTCGCACGCACTGCGATCGACGACGACGCCCTGGCGCACGTCTGCCGGCTCAAACAACTCGATTCGCTCGACCTGCGCGGAACCCGAGTCACCGACGCCGGCGCTGCGCAGTTGTCAAAGATGCAATCGCTGCGGCACGTCGATCTCCGCGAGACCGCCGTGACCCCGGCCGGCGTCACCAGTCTGCAGGCCGCATTTCCCCCGGGCCGGCTTTCGGTCGTCGGACCCTGACCGCCGCTGGGCTGCCGCCATGTGCACGCTTTCGCTGATTCCACGACCGAACTCTGGCCTGAGGGTCGCCTGCAATCGCGACGAGTCGCGCACGCGCCCACCGGCCCTGGCTCCCCAAGTGCGGGCCGCCGGCGGGCGCCGATTTGTAATGCCCGTGGACCCCGTATCGGATGGCACCTGGATTGCCGCGAGCGACGCCGGACTGGTGGCCGTGCTGCTCAATGCCTATCCGCCCGAACTTGCCGGCAGTGAGTTTGAGCCTGCCGGCAGCGAGTTTGAGCCTGCCGGCCGGGTGTCCGAATTGTCCGCAACGCCGCTCGTCAGCCGGGGGACGATCATTCCTTCGCTTCTGGCCGCGGACGATCTCGACGCGCTGATTGCATCGGCCCGGTCGGTCGATCCAAGCCGGTTTGCCCCGTTCCGGCTGGTCGTGGCCGATGTGCAGCAGGTGGCCGAATTGAGCTGGTCTCGCGCTGCGGTGGTGCTGCGCTCGCGAAGGTCGCTACCGGGTCCGGCAATGTTCACGTCGTCGGGCCTGGGTGACGAATTGGTCGACCGCCCGCGGCGCGAACTGTTTGACCACTGGTTTGGCCAGCCAGCCGATTGGCCCGCCGAGCAGGACGCGTTTCACCGTCAGGTGTGGCCCGAGGCTCCCGAGCTGAGCGTCTGCATGAGCCGCGACGACGCCTGCACTGTGAGCTATACGACCGTCGAAATCGGTCCGGATGCGGTCACGCTGAGCTACTTTGCCGCGCCGCCGAATCGACCGACGACGGCCACCGTCGTCCGGCTCGCTCGGCGCTGAGCCCGGCCGCAGATTCGGCCCCCCCTGTGCGTTTTGCCGGCTATTCGGCTTGCGCCGATCGGAGCAATTGGCCAATGGAATGGTCGGTCGTTTTCCGGCCGCTCTGACGGCTGCGCGACCGGAAGGCACGACGATTAAGCTATAGAAACATTAGGCGACAAACCATCGGAGTGTGTCTGGCATTATGCAAACAGCGGATGTAGCCGAAATCAATCGCGTCCTGCAAACGTTTCAGGACGGGACCGTCCTCGACGGCAACGAGCGCCGCGACGCGCAGCGCTTCGTCTTCACGTCCCGGCAGACGGTGGCACCCTACTCGGGCAAGGAGATGCCACGGGCCAGCGATTTTCGCCAGGTTCCCTGCCACGACGTATCGGCCGGCGGCATGTCGTTCTACTGGGACCGCGAGCTCGACTTTGAGTACCTGGTCGTGGCGCTGGAGTCGGACACGGCGTCGCTGCGGCTGATCGGCCGGACGACTTTCTGCGTGGCCGAAGGCGAACGCAAGTACCGCATCGGCTGCCAGTTCGTCAAGCGGCTGAAATAGCCGTCCTGCCGGAGCGCGCGGGAAGATCCCGGCGCTCGCTGCGGCGAGCAAGCCTCGAGACCCTGCAGAGCCACTCGCCGTTGGCCGGACCGCGTTAGCGGCGGCGACGCGAGGCCTTGGCCGGCGTCGAGCCCGACGCCTCCGAACCGAGTCCGGCCGACTCGACATTGCTCCGGCCGCGATACGGCTGGGAGTGCTCGAGATGGTGCTGGAAGTTCGCCTGATACTGCGCGAACAAGTCGGCTCGATCGCGGATCACGAGCAGGTTTTCGGCATTGCTGGATTCGGCCTGCTTGGTGAAGTTGAAGCTGCCGGTGATGATCGTCCGGCCGTCGATGAGCATGATCTTGTTGTGGGCAATGGCATGCTGGTCGTCGATGTAGGTCGGAATCGAGGCGTGCAGGACGAAATCGGCCGATGAGTACTGGCCGGTCAGGTTGCTCTTGTCGAGCACGACCGTGATTTGCACACCGCGCTGATGGGCTTCGACCAGCGCCTTGGCGATCGGCGTCGAGGTGAACGAATAGGCCTGGATGAGGATGGTTTGCCGGGCGCGGCTGATCTCGGCCACCACGGCGTCGGTGCAGCCTCCCTTGGGGGAAAAATAGCAGGCAATGTCCGACTGCCCATCGGGCGCAGCCGACGCCCCCGGGATGGCAAAGTAGCGGCCTGCAAACACCAGGCCCAGGACAATGATGAGCGTCATGCTCCAGTTCTGCCGGTTCATGGCCAACTCCTTTTGGTCGCGCTGCAGCCGTTTGCCACATCCTGGGCAATCCGGGCCCCGATGGGCGGGGGCCGCAAACGATAGGCGATTCGACCCCCGGCCGCCAGAGCGAAGTGGGCCAGCGGGGCGGAGAAACGGGCTCGACAGCAGAAACCCGGCAGAAAAGCCCGGGTAACCAGGCGTGCCAGCAGGCCCTGTTGGCGCGGTGGCCGCGCCGTAAAAAAGTCGCGGCTGGTAAAAGTCGCGGCTGGTAAAAGTCGCGGCTGGTGCAGAACCCGAGCCGTTTTGCCGCGGGGCACGTGACGCCGGAAGCGTTACAGGCCGAACTCGACGCGGAATCGCTCGATGTCGTCGACGCGGCCCATGACAATCAGGATGTCGCCGGCCCGGATTTCGAAATCGGCGCCCGGGTTGAAGACGATGTCACCGATCACTTGCTTGACGCCCACGACGAGCAGCTGGTGCTTCTTGCCGATGTCCGACTCGCGGATCGAGCGTCCTGCGAGCGAGCTGGTGGTCGCCACGCGCATTTCCGCGACTTCAACGTCGAGCACCGAGCGGCCGTCGACGAACTCCATCAGCTCGACGGTCGAGGGATGGGTGATCATCGTGGCGATGCGGGCGGCGCCGATCGCTTCGGGCAGCACCACGCGGTTGGCGCCGGCCTGCACGAGTTTCTTTTGCGTGCTCTGGTGCTCGCTGCGGGCGATGATTTGCAAGCGCTCGTTGAGATTGCGCGAAGTCAGCGTGATGAAAACGTTGGCCGCGTCGTTCGACAGGGCCGTCACCAGGCAGCGGGCCCGATGCACGCCGGCCCGGATCAGCACGTCTTCATCCGTCGCGTCCCCCTCGAGCGTCAAATAACCCTGGGCCAGGGCGTCGGCGATCATGGCGTTGTCCAGGTCGACGACGACCAGATCGCGGCCGCGGCTGCGCAGTTGTTCGGCCACCATGTGCCCCAGCCGGCCGAAGCCGCAAATGATGACGTGCCCTTCCAGCCGGTCGATGGCCCGGGTGTTGCGCCCGGAGCTCAAGACGCGGTCGATCTCGCCCTCGACCATCATTTGCAGCAATCCTCCCAGCGTGAACGCGGCGGCGGAAATACCGAACACGATGACCGCCATCGTCAGCCATTGCTGGGCCGCAGACAGCTGGCTGGACTCGCCGAAGCCGACCGACGAGACGGTAATCACCACCATGTACAGGGCGTCGAGCCACGAGCGGCCGGCGAGCCGGTAGCCGACGACCGACAGCACGACGATCGCGCCCAGCACGATGGCGCCTGCCCGTACCCGGTCGAGCGGCGTCCAGCGTCGCTGGGCCCTACGAATTGACGGAGCGCCTGGGTTCACTCGGCGCCTGCTCCGGCTTGATCCCTTTGACGTAGCCATTAAAGCCGAAGCGCGTGGGCTTGAACTCGCCGACCAGCTCGACGTTGGACTTGGGCGCGATCTTGTCTTCGAGCCCGACGGCCCAGTACGTGGCATTGACCAGCATCCGCCGCGTGCCCTCGCTCTCCAGGTCGGTGGCGGCGCCCATGGTGGTGGTGAAAATCCGGGCCGCCTTGCCAGCCGTGCCGGTATAGGACTTGGTCCAGGCGACCGGCATCATGGGCTCGTTTTTCTGGCCGACGGCCGGCGGATCGGTGGGCTTCATGCCTTCGACCACCTGGCCCAGCACGAGCGGCGTGCACTCGGCCGGCAGGTGCACTTCGTAGACGTCGGTCGGTCCCCAGATGTCGCCGTTCTGGATGCCGCGGAGGATGGGGTTGCTCTCCTGGCCCGGGGCGATGATCCCCCGCGTGCTTTGCGAGCCGTGGCCGCCGTGATGATTGACCCAGGTTTCGCCGAGCACCTGGCGGCCAAAGCCGCCCTTCCAGTCGCCATTGGCCCAAGAGTAACGGACGAACTTGCTCTTGCCGTCGAGATTGAAGGCGTGGGTGGCGGTCCGCATGCCGATGATCGGCCGTCCCGATTCGGTGTAGTCGACGATTTTTTGCATCTGGTCGTCGGGCAAATTGCGGAACCGCGTGGCGATGATCATCAGGTCGGCGGTCGCCAGGGCTTCGAGGCCCGGAATATTGTCGTTCTTGTTCGGGTTGATTGTGCCGTCCTGGGGATCGATCGCGAACAGGACCGTGCATTGGAAGCCGTGATGGCGGGAGAGGATCTTGGCCAACTGCGGCAGAGCCTCTTCGGAGCGGTACTCTTCGTCGCCGCTGACCAGCACCACTTGTTTGCCCTTGCCGGGGCCTTCGGATCCTGCCAGCGTGATCCAGGGATCTGCGGCTCGAACGGAAACGGCGATCATCAGGACTCCGAGACCCGCGGCCAACGCGGAAGCATTCTTAATTTTTCGTAAGCGATTCACGTTCGATCGTCTCCGGATTGAGGGTCAGGGGAGTGTGCCCAAGTGCCGCTATCCTAAACGACTAAGCGCCCCGGTAGAAGTGTCTGAATACGGCTTGCCGGCCACCTGCACGGGGGACTTGTTCGTGCCTGGTGCTAGCGGATCTGGGCAGATCGCTATTTCCCCGTAGCTAGGGCGTGAATAAAATCAGGTAGTGAACTTGATGGAGTGCAGCAACGAGCACATACCGAGTCGGCCATGAAAGCCTGTGGCCACCAGCCTGACTCCGCTCGACTGCCTCACGCCAACCTGGCAAGGGTTGGCGGCCGACGGGTTCGCTAAATCGCAGGATGCAATTTGATTACGGCCTGGCTTGGGCCGGCCTGGCGCACGGCGTTCTTGTGCGTTGGGCTGGGTGCCCGAGCCATGCAGCCCCTAAGGAAAGGAGCCACACCTTGGATGCAGCGACTTCGTACGACGGGCCGCGCGCCCGCCGCTCGACCTTCCGGCCGATTCTTTTGGCGGTCATGGGTTGGAGCGGCATTTTCGCGTCGGTGGCGGCGGCCCAGATCCCGAAGACGAACATGCTTGGCTTGCCGGCCCCGATGCTCAAAGGGACCGGAAAATTGATGATTTGCGGCGGCGGGCCGATGTCCGACGGTTTCCGCCACGAATTCATCCGCCTGGCCGACGGAGCCAAGGCCAAAATCGTGATCATCCCCACGGCCATGCCGTTCCCCAATCGTCACGAAATGGAGGAGCGGTTCTCCTCCTGGAAGGAAATGCCGATCGAGTCGCTGTCGTTCCTGGACACCGAATCGCGCGACGAAGCCAACCAGGAAGACTTCGTCAAGCCGCTCGAGGGCGCGACGGGCGTCTGGATTTCCGGCGGCGAGCAAGGGCGCCTGGCCGACGTCTACGTCGGCACGAAGGTCGAGGAAGCGCTGCTGAAAGTCCTGGAGCGCGGCGGCGTGGTCGGCGGAACTTCGGCCGGCGCGGCGATCATGTCGAAAATGATGATTCGCTACGGTTCGCCGAAGGCCGTCGTGGGCGCCGGATTCAATCTGCTCGCGCACGCGGTCGTCGATCAACACTTCCTCCAGCGCCATCGCCAGGAGCGGCTGCTCGGCGTGCTGGCCGACCATCCGGAAATGGTGGGCCTGGGCATCGACGAAGGGGCCGCCCTCGTGGTGCAGGGGGATCATCTGCGCGTGCTCGGCGACTCGCAGGTGATTATCTGCAAGAACAACACAGGCGCAAGCGCTCCCTGGATGGAAGCGCTCAAGCCCGGCGATGAAGTCGATCTGGTTGCTCCGGCGGCGCCGGCCGATCCCGCCGCGACCGAGGCAGACCCGGTTGCCCGGCGCCGGCTGGAAGCCGCCATCCCCGTGCTGGCCCATCGCAGCGAAGGCCCCTGACGCGCTTTCCGGGGTCTGGCTGCCAACCGCCCGGCCCCGCGTTCAGTCTTTGCCACCTCGCAATCCGCCGAGCTCGAACCGTTCACGCGGTTCGGGCTCGCGGTGTTTTTTGGGGTTCGCAAAGAGACTTGAGCGTGACGGGCCCGGAGTACGCGCGGCGAACCTCGCCACGCATCCCGGGGTCTTTCCTCGCGGAGAGCCAGCGGTCACACTAATTCGGTTGGCGGCCCGCCGGCGAGCAAGCATTCTCGCCGGCGAGTTGCCCGCGCCGCTCGGGTCCGCGTATCGCCGCCAGGAGCCCCGCTATGAGTTTGAGAGATCGCCTCAAGGCCGACTTGCTGCAGGCCCGCAAAGACAAGAATGAAGCGGCCCGTAATGTTCTGGCCGTCGTGCTCGGCGACGTTCAAACCGAAGAGTCCACGCGGGCCGCGCTCAAAGACGAGCAAATCGAGGCCAAGCTGCGCAAGCTCGCGGAAAACAACCAGCAAGTCATCGACGCCAATCCCACGGCGGCGAATGTCGAGCTCTTGCGCCGAGATCGCCGCGCTCGAGCAGTACCTGCCCAAGTACCTGGCGGTCGAAGACATCCGCGCCTTCATCGCCGGCCGGCCCGAACTCGCAGCGGCTGTCCGCGGCGGCAATGAGGGACAGGCCGTCGGTCAGGTCATCAAGGCCCTCAAGCAGGCCGACGCCAAAGCGCTGGGCAGCGATGTCAAAGCAGCTGTCAGCCTGGTCCGCCAGGGCTGACGGGGCGCCCGGCCGGGAGTGGGCAATTTTTTCTCGAACCGTCGCATCGACTGCCCGGGCTGTTAAACTGGGTGAATGTCGACAGCACTCGCCAGCCCGCGCGTGACGCGCTTTTGGTTCGCCGGCCCGCTACGCATGGCCGGGATATTGCTGGCCTGGGCGCTAGCCGGCTCTGCACCGTCGCTCGCCCGGGCGGATGACGCGCCTGTGCCCCCAGCTCCGGCAGCGGCCGGCACCGTGCAGCCGGGACACTCTGCGCACGGCGAGGTCTTCAACGAAGGCCCGCGACAGGCCGCCTACCTGATGGGGGGCACCGGCAAGGTGGCAATCGCCGTCACGACCCAGTCACCGCTGGCCCAGCAGTTCTTCAACCAGGGGCTCGGGCAATTGCACGGCTTCTGGTACTACGAAGCCGAGCGCTCGTTCCGGCAGGCCGCGGCACTCGATCCCGACTGTGCCATGGCCTACTGGGGCATGGCGATGGCGAACTTCAACAACGACCAGCGAGCCAAGCCGTTTCTGGCCAAAGCGGTCGAGCGCAAAGAGAAAGCCAGCCCCCGAGAGCGCCAGTGGATCGACGCGCTCGAGGGCTACTTTGGCGGCGGCTCGAAGGACAATGGCGAGCGCCGCCGCGAACTGCTCCGCCGCTGGGAAGACATTTACAATCATTTTCCCGACGAGCTGGAAGCCAAGGCGTTCGTGCTTTGGCAGATGTGGGACAACAACGATCGCGGCGCGCCGATCGGCAGTCGCCTGGCGACCCAGGCCCTGATCAGCGAAGTGCTGGCCGCCGAGCCGCTCCATCCGGCCCACCATTACCGCATCCATCTGGGCGACCTGACCGGGGCCAACAAGGCCAAAACGTTTCAATCGGCCGGGTTGTGCGGGCCCGCGGCTCCCAGCATCGCCCACATGTGGCACATGCCGGGTCACACGTATTCCGACAGTCAGCGCTATGCCGATGGCGCCTGGCAGCAGGAAGCAGCCCTGCGCGTGGACAACGCCTATCTCGCGCGCTCCCGGATGCTGCCTGACGAGACGTATTTGTTCGTACATAACCGCGGCTGGTTGATCGAGAACCTCTACTATACCGGCCGCGTCAGCGAGGCGGCCGACCAGTGCAAGCACATGGTTGAGCTGCCTCGGCATCCCGGTTTCGGCCAGGCCACGGCCGCCGAGGGGCGCCGCCGGCTGCTCGAGGTGCTGGCCCATTGGGAATTGTGGGACCAACTCTTGGCCCTGGAGCACGACGCGCGCTACTTCGACGCCACCAAAGATCGCGACGCCGAGCTGGCGCGCACCAAATACTTCGGTCGCGCCCACTGGTCTCTGGGCCACGCCGACGAGGGCCGGGCGTATCTCGCCCAGCTCGACGGCTGGCGACGCGAGACCGAAGCAGAGCGGCAGACAGCCGGTGAGCGGGCCGAGGCCAAGGCCCGGGAAGAGAAAAAGCCGGACGACCAGGTGGCCAAGGCCAAGAGCGACGCCGAAAACGGTTTTCAGGGCCGCCTCGCGCGAGCTCGACGAGCTGCGCCACGAGCTCACGGGCTTCGAGAAGCTGGCCGCCGGCGACGCCCGCGGTGCGCTCGAATCGTTTGCCCAGGCCAAGGATCTCGGCCCCAACGTGCTCAGCGAAGCCCAGTTTCGCGCTGGCGACCCGGCCAAAGCCGACGAGACCTCGCGCGACACGCAGCAGAAACTGTCGCGATTGGCCCACCGGGTCGACTTGCTGTATCGCTGCGGCAAGATCGACGAAGCCCGAAAACTATTCGATCAGCTGCGGCCCCTGGCCAACCAGGCACCGCTGGATTTGCCGGTTTTCCAGCGCTTGCGGCCGGCGGTCGAGAGCTGGCAGCTGCCTGCCGACTGGCGGCAGCCGCGCACCGACCCTGGCGACCTCGGCCAACGGCCGCCGCTCGATGAGCTCGGGCCGTTTCGTTGGCAGCCTTGGCTCGCGGCGGATTGGAAGCTAACGGATCTGGACGGCAAGAGCGCGAGCCTGGCCGAATATCGCGGCAAGCCGCTGGTGGCGATCTTTTACTTGGGCTTCGGCTGCATTCACTGTGTTGAGCAGTTGAACGCCTTTTCGCCGCTGGCGGAAAAGTTTCGCGCGGCCGGCATCGAGCCGATCGCCATCAGCACCGATTCGCTGGCGGCGATGCGCGAGTCGCGCGATCAGGCCGACCTGAAACAAGCCCTGCGGATTTTTTCCGACGAGTCGCTCGAGGCGTTCAAAGCGTACCGGGCCTACGACGACTTCGAGCAGAAGCCGCTGCACGGGGCGTTCCTGATCGACGCAGCCGGCCTGATTCGCTGGCAGGACATCAGCTACAAGCCATTCACCGACCCGGCCTTCCTGCTGACCGAGTCGCAGCGGCTGCTGGCTTTGCCGCCCGAGCGCGTGACGCAGGCGGCCGCCGGGCCATGAGCGATCTTCCGGCCCGCCAGCGCAAGGGATTCGATTCCATGGCGCCGGGAACTGGCGCCCTTGGGGCTTTCTATCCCCGGAATCCCGCTACTTGCCGAACATCTCGGTGAAGTAGACCCCGCTGCGCCCGACGCCGATGCGGGTGTGGTCGCCGAGCATGTTCTTGAAGTGGCCCGGGCTGTGGAACCAGGCCTGGTTGGCGTGGCTGCCGTCGGTGCTGCCCAGGAAAATGTTTTCGCCCGACGAGGTCGTGCCGAAGTTGCGCCCGAATCCAAGGGTCGGCCTTGCCCGTGACCGGCGAATCGTGGGCGAAGAACTTTAGGGACTCCATGTCCTGCGCATGGTCGCGGCCCGCCGCACAGAGCTGCAGATCGATCGCCAGCGGCGCCAGGCCCAGCAGGTTGCGGAGCAAGTTGCAGCCCAGGATCGCCCGGGCCTCTTCCGGATCGATCTTCGGCGCGAGCTCGGCGTTGGCGGCCAGCACGGCCCGGGTGCCATCGTCCATGGGCATGGCCAGCTCGGCGGCCATTTCTTCCTCGCCCTGCAGGTAGTTCTCGAAGCTGGGCGCCTTGTCGGCATCGGCCAGCAGATCCGCCTCCGCAGGTTTGGCCGCCGCCAGCTGCGCGGCGAGGGCCGCCGAGACGATCTCCCAATAGCGTCCCAAGGCCAGCAGCCGGGTCCGGTCCGGACGCAGCTCGGGCGATTTGTTGAGCACGTCCTGACGGTCGAAAACGAACAACTCGCCCAGCCGTTCCACTGCCGGATCGGCCACGCGGACGATCGATTCCTTGTCCAGATCGGCCTGGGTTTTCAGGTCGAGCACCTTGGCCCGCAGGCGGGCGACTTCGGCCAGGTCGATCTTATCGGTCTTGCCCCGGGACAGGGTCGCTGCCCGCTTCTGAAATTTCAGGGCGTAGGCATGGCTCTGGCCGGAGACTTCTTTCTCGATCACCGAGAGCAGCTGGTTGGTCGCTGGGCCGCCGATTTCGAGGATTTGCTCGACGATCCGGTCCCGCTTGTCGGCCTTGCCCCGGGCTTTTTGAAACGCGGCGATCAGCGTGGCCGCTTTCTGCCGGTCGCGGGCGCTCAGCGTGGGAGCGGCAGGCGCCTTTGCCGGCGGCGCGGGGGTGTCGTCGGCCTGCGCCCGGGGCTCCGCCAGTCCGTAGATGGACGACCAGGCCAGCGCGGCGCAGCTGGCGGCGAGCAGGGCGGATTTCAGTCGACAGGCGAACAAGCCACTTCCTCCGGCGCTGGGGGTGGTCAGCGTCAGCGGCACAATGCCAGAGTCGCAGTGCATCCATCCTATGCGGGCGCAAACGGCGAAGTCCAGGCGGTATGGCCGCATGCGCCGGCAGCAGGGCCGCCAATCGCCCACTGGCGTCCGAATGGCGCAGGATCGCGATTTACTCGCGGCGGCCGCCTCGGCTAAAGTCACTGGCGGCAGGAGCCCCCAAACCGCAGGTTTCGTTGCCAGGCAGCAGCATGCACCCACGGCTCGTCGAATTCCCAGGACGCTCGCAGCGGCATCGGCCGCAGCGGCAAGCCAGGCTGGATCGGCAGGCTGACCGGGCCGTCAGGGCACTCGTTGGCTTGGCAGGTCTGGCGCTGCTCGCGGTTGTCGTGGTTTGGTCAGTCGCCCGGTTCGGCCGCGCCGAGAGCGCAGAATCGCTGCGGCCGTTTGCCGCCGCAGGCGCGACGCTGGCAGCCTCCAGCGGCTATGTAGTCGACCCGGGCGACGTGCTGCTCATCGAGGGCGACGCCGAGGCCAAGGGCGAGAAACTGGTGGCGGCCGATGGCACGATCGATCTGGGCGCCCGCGGCTCGCTCAACGTTGCCGGGCTGACACTCGACGAGGTCGAGCGGACGCTTGTCGAGCATTTGCGGCGGGATGTCGCGGCGTCCGAGCTGGCGGTCAGCCTGCTGCAGTCGAACAGCCACACGTGCCTGGTGACATACCGCGGCGCGGGCGGACGCGAAACCCGAACCCAACTGGCACTGGCCCCCGCCGACACGGTGCTGGACGCCCTGGCCCAGCTGAGCGGCGTGCGCCGGGTGGCGACGAAGTACGTCTGGATCGAGCGGTCAATGCCGGGCCAGGCCGGCTGCGTGCAGGTGCTGCCGGTCAGTTGGAAAAATATCACTACCGGGGATGGCTCGACGAACTACGCCGTCGAGCCGGGAGATCGGATCTTCGTCGCCGGTGATTTCATGGGCGATATCGCCCAAGATTGCAAGGATTGGATTTTCGACCTCGTTGAGCCCAACTGCTACGGGTCGCTTCTCAGATGCCAGCGCGTCACTACATACCGCCGCTTTCTGTGGAGCGCGGGAACATAACATGCCATCGCTTGGCGCCCAGCCGCAAACGCATTCTGTCGTCGGGGCCAACAGCCCGCGGCAAGCCCGCTTGAAGCGGCAGGTCGACCGGGCGGTGACGGCGCTATTGGGGCTCATGGGCGCGGCGCTTGTGCTTGCCTGGCTGGCGACTGCGATGGTTCGAGGGCAGCGGACCGCGGATGCAGAGTTGCTACGGGGGCTGGCCGCCGTGATGCCGCCCCCGATCGGCGCCGATCCGGCCTACCGAATCCTGCCCGGCGACTGCCTAGTGCTGAGTTCGGGGGACGAATTTGTGGGCGAATATCTGGTCGACGAAGACGGCAATGCGGACTTCGGCCCCTGGGGCGCCGCTCATCTGGCCGGCTTGACGGCCTGCGAGGCCCAGGCCGTGTTTGCCAGCCGCTTAGGCGGCGCGGATCCCCAAAAACCGTTCCTGCTCGAAATCTCCGAATTTCGCCAGGATGCTTGCGTGGTCCGGCTCAACCTTGGGCCGAGCCCCACGCTGGCGCGGTTGCCGTTTGCCGACGTCGATCGGTTTTTCCAGGCTCTGGCCAAGGAAATTGGTCCGAATCGACTCGACCGCGTCGAAATCGATGTCGCCCGCAGCTCGGGATGCCGCGTCGACCATTTTGCCATCGGCCTGAGCGGACTTGCCGACGTGGACCGGCCCTGGCCTCAACCCTACGGGCTGAGGGTTCACGATATCGCCACCATTTCGACCAGATCACTGCCGGACCGGCTGCGGGACGTTTGGTCACTTGGTGTGGAGGGAGCGCTCGATCAGCTGGACGGCAGTTTCGTGATCCCGAATTATTGATGGGGCCGCGGCCTCGGCGGCGGTCGCTATTCCGCCGGCCAGAAGTCGGCCAGCAACATGGAACAATCACGCTTCAACCCGGCGCCGGCATCGGCAGCTGCCGCAGACGGCGGCCGACGCGCCCGGCTCGATCGTCAGGCGGATCGGGCGCTGGTTGCGCTCGTGGGGCTGGCGATCTTGGGCTTGCTCATGGCCCGGCTGGGCATGCGTCTGGCCGTCCCAGCCGCGGAGGAAGTGCGAGACCTGGAGCGGCAGCTGGCCGCTTTGCTGCCAAAGACCGACGTCGACGAAGAAGATTATGTGCTCGCGCCGTACGACGAGTTGGTGGTGGTGGGGCCTCCGTCGGCCACGTCGCCCTGGTCCGGGGTGCAAGCCGACGGCACTGTCCCTCTTGGTGGAGACCACCAGTTTGGCCGGGTCCACATCGCGGGAATGAAACTGGACGAGGCCGCGAGCGCGATTTCCGCTCATCTGGCCCAGTACTTCGACGAAGAGCCGGTTGCGGTCACGCTCGGACGGAATCGGAGCAAGACGACGTATTTCGTGCATTGCGGGCGAAACTGGTGGATCTGCCAACTTCCCTATGAGCAAGCGCGGGAGATCCTGGAACGGTTGGCGCAGCTCGACGGACCAGGCCATTCGGCCCGATTGGACGTGACATTCCGCACGTCCGGTTGCCGTTGCGAATCCCGGACGGCAGACTTGCAAGCGTTTCGCACCCCGGGTACGGCGGCGGCGGCTGAGGGGCCGGACCGGTACGAAAGCGTTTCGATTGACATCACGACCCCGAGCGACCGCGTGCGCGCGATCCGAACCCGAAGTTGCGAGAAGCTGCTGAATGCCGCCCTCTAGCCCTGGGGCTGAGCGGTTGCAATTGGGCCCCGGACCTTACAGCTCGCGGACCCACATATTGCGGAAGCGGACCGGGTTGCCGTGATCTTGCAGGCTCAGCGGCAGCTTGTCGGGGTGAAAGCTATAGGCTGGCGCGGCGTCCCAGGCCGTGGTGCCTTCGATCTGGAAGTGGTTCTGCACCAGCACGCCGTTTTGCAGCACGGTGACATAGGCCGGCTTGATCAGCCTTCCCGCCTGGAATTGCGGAGCGCTGAAAATAATGTCGTACGTCTGCCACTCGCCCGGCTTGCGGCAGACATTGACCAGGGGCGGATTTTGCTTGTAGATCGAGCCGGCCTGGCCGTCGTAATAGGTCTCGTTGTCGTACGAATCGAGAATCTGCACTTCGTAGCGGCCCATCAGGTAGACGCCGCTATTGCCGCGTCCCTGGCCCGAGCCTTCGACCTTCTCGGGCGTGGCCCATTCGACGTGGACCTGGCAATCGCCGAAGGATTGCTTCGTCGTGGCGCCGCCGCCGCGCACCGTGACCGCGCCGTTCTCGTTCAGCCATTTGTCGGCGCCGACCCAGGCGGACAGGTCCTGCCCGCCGATCAGCACGATGGCGTCCGAGGGGGCGCCGCCGCAGGGCGCTCCGGGATCGATCACCTTGGGCCGGGGCCAGACTTTTCCGCTCTTGAATTCGTCGCCGGAAAGCCGGGCCACGACCAGGGCCAGTCCGATCAGCAGCAAGGCGCCAACGCGCTGCGAAAACATTCTCATGCTCGGGGTCTCTCTGCGAAAAAAGTCAGGGGAAAGAACTGTTCGATTTACTTACTTGGGCGGCTGAAAGCGGGCATCCAGGGCGTCGCCCCCCGCCACGATGAAAGCCAAAAGATCGAGGATCTCTTCCTCGCTGAGCGTGCGGAGCAATCCGGCCGGCATGGGCGAGACGGGCGAGAGCCGGCGATCCTCGACATCGCTCTTGGCGATCCGGACCAGCTCGGTGGTCAGCGCATTGGGCGACAGCACGAGCTGCTGCGGATCCTCGTCCACGAGCGTCCCCGTGACGGTGCGGCCGCCGGTGGTCGTGACGACCGTGGAGCGGTATTTTTCGTCGATGGCCAGCGAGGGCTCGAGGATCGATCGCAGGATGTCCTGGGTGGAAAATCGCCGGCTGACGTTCGTGAGATCGGGACCCACGAGCGTGCCGACATTGCCCACCTGGTGACAGGCCTTGCAAGAGGCCGCGGCAAACATCTCCCGCCCGCGCTGGTAATTGCGGCCGCCATCGACCGGCTTGAGCCTGCCGGCCAGATCGGCGAGGGTCCAATCCTTGACCACCGGCCGCTCGGCAGTTGGCGCTGCTGGCTCCTCCCGCGGCGGTTCGAGCAACGCGGCGAGCGACAATCGCTCGCCGGCCGACAGCCGGGCGAGGGCCGATTCCTCGACGATCTTGACGTATTGCGGATACGTCCGGCCGCCGCGCTCGCGCTTGGCTTGGGCCAGCGACTGGAAGTAGCTGGCCGTCGTGTCGCGCGTCCAGCCGTCGGCGATGCCGCACAGCATTTCCAGGTAGAACAGCCGGTCGATTTGCGACTCGGCAGCAGCCGCCAGGGGCACCGTCTTCGCCACGACGTCGGGTGCGTGCAGATAAACAAGCAGCTGGCACAGCTCGCGATCGAGCGGGACGCTGCCCGCGGGGTACACGGGCGCCAGGCGAGCGGCGATTCGGGCTGCCGTTGCCGTGTCGGGCTGGCCCAGGCGGATAAACGCCAATTGGTAGGCCCTGAGCAGCAGCAGCCGCTGCTCGTCGCCCAGCGCCGTCCAGGAAAACTGATCGAGCCGCGTCAGCAGCGCGGGCTGAGCGGACGGTTCGGCAGTGCGCGCGAGCGCCAGGAGTGCGGTGAGCGCTGCCGTCGGTTCTTGCTCGGCCAGGGCCCGGGCTTGCCACTGGGCCACCGGCTGGGCTTCGACGGCTACCCGGGCGGGACAGCGCAGCCAGGGATCGGCGCTCGACAAGTACGGCCAGGCCCAGGCGAGCGCCGCGGCATCCTCGCGGCCGTGAAATGCTTCGAGGGCCCGCCGCTCGACCCGGGCGGCAGCGGCCCGGCCCGGCTGGGCGTTTTCGGCAGGGTCGCTCGTGGTCGCGATTTTGTCCGGATCGGCAGCGGGGGCGAGGCCTTCTCCGCCCACATAGCGCACGCGGTACAGCCCCGACTGCGTCTGCCGGCCGCCGGTAATGAAGTACATCGCGCCGTCGGGGCCGAATTCCAGATCGGTGACATTCAGCGGCCGGCCATCGATGAACTCCTCGGACGTGCAGGCATAGCTTGCACCCTCTGGCCGCATGTGGATCGCCAGGATGCGGCCATAGGCCCAGTCGAGGATGAACAGCGCCCGGCGGTACTGCTCGGGAAAGCGACTGTGCGTGCCGAACTTGACTGCGGTCGGCGAGCCCAAGCCGATGGCCAGATTGATCGGCGGCCGCTCCGGATAATAGAACGGCCAGGGGCGCGTTCCGCTCCGCCAACCGTAATCGATGCCGGACACCAGATGCACCAGGTGCGTCGGCCGATAGAACGGCAGGCCCACGTGCCATTCCATGTCGGCATCGTAGGTGAACAGCTCGCCGTCCGAATTGAAATCGATGCCGAACGGGTTGCGCAAGCCCGCGGCCAGGACTTCCCAGGTCTGGCCTTCGGCGTCGGTTCGCACCAGGTAGCCCGGCGGCGGCCGCTGGAAGACCGGCGTGCCGCGGGTTTCCAGGTCGACAAATAACTGGTCGTTGCCGAAATGCTGGACGCGCGAATCGGCCGCGTTCCAATCGGCGGGCAACTTGGAGTCGTCGCCCTGAATCAGATACAGCCGGTTGTCGGGTCCCAGGACCAGGTCGTTGATGCCGTGCCCGGAGCCGCCTTCGGCCCGCAGCAGCCGCACTTCGTCGTACGAGCCATTGCCGTCGGTGTCGCGCAAGCGATACAGCCCGGTGGGCCGGCCGGTGCTGGCCTTGTTGCAGCGGGCGTACAACGAACCGAAGGCGCAGACCAGTCCGCGACATTCTTGCAACGTGTCGTCGATCGATTCCAGGAGCGGCGCTTCGGCGTCGTTCTTTCCGAGCGTCAGCCGCAGGATGCCGCGTTCCTGGCCGTCTCCGGTCCCTTCCTTGCCCAACAGGATGCGCCCTGCCGGATCGATCGCCATGCTGACCCAAGAGCTTTCGCCGCTCTGGGCCGAGCGCAAAAGTTCGACCCGGTAGCCCGGAGGGACGTGGATCGCCTCGGGCGGAGTGGCCAGGGCCCCGCGGTGGGCTTCGCGCCATTGCTCATAGTCTTTGTCGGGGAGCGGCGCGGGTCGGCCGGTCGCAATGCTCAAGGGGGGCTGTGCCGGCACTTCGTCCCCCTGCAGCGGGGAGCCAGCAAGCCCCAGCGCGATTGCAATGCCGATCGACCAATGTCGACAGCGAATCCCCACCGCCAGTGAGCACACGATCGCAGGCATTCCCATGCCGACATCATAACCAAGCGCCGTGCGTGATGGGACAGCCCGGGCCGGCAGAACCTCGGCTTGCGTGCCCGGGTATACAGGGTTAGCTTGAGCCGCGGCGAACCGGCATCGTTCGGCCCGCCAGGGCCGGGCGCGGGCGACATCCACGGCCCGCCAGGGCCGGGCGCGGGCGACATCCACGGCTCGCCAGGGCCGGCGCCCTGGTGCATCCACTCAATCCGCCCGCAGCAGGCGACCGGGCTGGGAATCCTGTCAGCGGAGGGATCATATGTTCGGCAGTCAGGTTACCGGTAAGGTCCGTTCGGCGCGCGCCGCCGCTCTCAGCCGATTCTCAGAGGTAACGGCCCAGCGCCGGCAGACGCTGACGCTGCAGGCCGCCATGCTGTGTGCTGCGATGTGGCTGAGCACTGCCGCAGCCGCCGTGGCCGAGCAGAATTGGCCGCAGTGGCGCGGGCCGCTGGGCACCGGTGCGGCGCCCGAAGCCAATCCGCCGCTTGAGTGGAGCGACACCAAGAACGTCCGCTGGAAGGTGGCGATTCCCGGTAGCGGGAACGCGACGCCCGTGGTTTGGCAGAATCAGATCTTCATTCAAACGGCGATTGCCAGCGAGGCCAGGCCCGGGCCCGGCGACAAGCCTGCCGATTCGGCGGCAGCCGATAATTCCGGCCCCGGCAGTCGAGAGGGTGCCGAAGCACAACCGCCGGCCGATCGTGGCGAGCCGCCGCGCGGACGGGGGCGCGGTGGACGGCCGGGCGGCGGGCGTGGCGGACGCGGTGGGGGCCAGGGGCGCGGCGGCCAGTTCGGCGAGCATCGATTCGTGCTGATGGCGCTCGATCGCGCAAGCGGCCGGACGCTCTGGGAACAGGTTGCCCGCACGGAAGTTCCGCCCGAGGGGCACCACGGCGACAACAGCTTTGCCTCGCAGTCGCCGGTGACCGACGGCACGTGCGTCTGCGCGTTCTTCGGCTCGGAAGGCCTGTATTGCTACGACCTGACGGGCAAGCTCTTGTGGCAGAAAGATTTGGGCCGGCAGCAAACGCGCAACGGCTTCGGCGCTGGTAGCTCGCCGGCGCTGTTCAAAGACACGATCGTCGTCAACTGGGACCACGAAGGGGACGACTTTATCGCCGCCTTCGACAAACACTCCGGCCGCGAACTTTGGCGGCAGCCGCGGGAGGAAGCCACCTCTTGGGGCACGCCGCTGGTCGTCGAATTCGACGGCCGGGCCCAAGTGATTACGGCCGCGACCGACAAGATCCGCAGCTACGATCTGGCCACCGGCGAGCAAGTCTGGCAGTGCTCCGGCCTGACGACCAATTCGATCCCCAGCCCCGTGGCCGCCGGCGGCACGGTTTACGTGACCAGCGGTTTCAAAGGCAGCGCGCTGTTGGCCATTCGCTTAGGGCGCACGGGTGATTTGACGGGCACCGACGCCATTGCCTGGAGCCACAATAAGAACACGCCGTACGTCCCCTCGCCGTTGCTCAGCGGCGAGCGACTGTATTTCTACGCCAGCAACAACGCGATTCTGTCTTGCTTCGACGTGCGCTCGGGCGAAGCGCTGTTCGGGCCCAAGCGGTTGGAGGGGCTGCGCAACGTGTACGCCTCGCCGGTGGCGGCTGCCGGCCGCGTCTACCTGGTGGGCCGCGACGGCGGCACGCTGGTCATCAAAGATGCCGGCGAGCTCGAGGTCCTGGCCACCAATCGCCTGGACGACTCGTTCGACGCCTCGCCGGCGGTTGTCGACAACATCCTGCTGCTGCGCGGCAAGTCGCAGCTTTACTGCCTGGCCGACGAATGAGCTGCCGACCAGTGCGGGCTTGAGATTGCAGCTCGCCGGTGGCGCGCTGGGCGATGGCCACCTGGCAGGCGGCTGCACAGCTCTACCAGCGCAGTTCCATGCCTGCCATGGGGCCGTGCAGGAAGACGCTGTTCTGGTGGACCAGGCCGTCCAGCTGGTCCGGCGCAAGCGCGACTCCCGGCACGAACATCAGCTGATAGCCCGCGCGGAGCACGAAGTTCGTGCTGACGTTGTAGGTGGCGACGGCCGAGAAGTCGAGGATCCCGGCCACGCTGCCACGGGTGGCGCTAACGTCGAAGGGATAGAACCCCGGCGGCGAGCCGGTGACGTAAGCGCTCGAATTCAGATTGTATTCGTGCAAGTGGATGATGTTGCCCATCAGGGCCGTCTTGCCGTTGAGCTGCAGGTGCAGCCGGTTCCAATCGCGCTGCCAATAGGCGCCAATCTGCAGGCCGAGCAGGTTGTTCGTGCTGTTGAGATTGACGTTCTCGTAGGCCGGGTAATAGTTGTCCAGGCCGTTGATGTCCAGTCGATCGCCGAACTGCAAATAGCGCAGGCCCCAGAGCGTGCCCCAGCGCCAATTGCCGAAATCGAGCCGCTTGAACGTCTGGTTGAATTCGACGTTTTGCAAGCTCGAGCGGTCGCTATAGCCGATGCTCGTGCCGAAGCCGCCGATCATGTGGTCGGTCTGCGTGTAAGGGGAAAAGCCCACGGTGTTCGAGCCGAACGGGTCGACCTGTAGCGTGTTGCCTCCCGACCAGCTCTGCAGGCCGAAGTAAACCGCCTCCAGCGAGACCTGGTCGCTCAGGCGGCGGGTCAATTGCAGACGCATGCCCGGCTCCATGTTGAAGCCGGCGTCGGAGCTGGTCAGGTGCTCGATGAACGAATGCGTGTTGTACGAATAGACTCCGCCCAGGCGGTTGTCGGTGCCGATCGTGCGCTGCAAGAACATCGCGTCGGCCGAAAAACTCCAGTTGGGCAGCGGCGCGCCGCCGTCGTACACCGTCAGCACCCCGCCGTCGCGGCCGATCACGTGGCCGTCGGGCAGTTGAAACGGCGGCAGCGGCTGACCGGGCACGATCGTCGACGAACCGTCGCTCGAAGTGGGGTCGGGTGCGCCGACCGGCTCGATCAAGTCGGACGAATCGGCCGGCGCGGGGGCGCCAGGCTGGGGAACGCCCAGCGGCGAAGCGGCGGGCACGGCAAAGCTAGACGCAGCAACGTTTGACGCAGCGGCCGTGCGGACCGGCGGCGCCGGGACGGGGGATTGCAGTCCGGCGACCGGTTTGGGGGGCCATTGGTTGTCGACCGCGGCGTCGTCGGCCCAAACGGCCGACGCCAGCGCGATAACAAGCCATATCGGTAGGGCTGGGCGCGTCATGGAAACGGGCTGCCGTGCCGGCAGCCTGGCAAACTCGTGCTGAGAAACCGAGTGCTGAGAAATCGCTGCAGACCGGAGTCGGGAAGGCATGCTAATCATTTCACCCCTTGGGCGAAGCGCAGCTTTCTCGGGGGGGGTTGGGGGCTGCTAGCGTGCCGTGGGTGTGTGGCCTGGCGGGTAGCGTCCGCTACCAGGATTATCGGAAGACGCGGCTGTCCCGCATTCGCCGCTTGGGTGCGTTGCTATCGCCCGGGCGCCAGCAAGACGCGGCAACAGCGGGCGGCATAAAGCCACCAAACCGCCGCCCTGGGCCGCCACGGGGGCGCGCGGGTGGCATCGACCCCTGCTGTGCTAGCGGCTTTCGGCTAAAATGACCTCTGGCGACTCGTATTCGAGCGGACCGGCCAGCCCATTGCCGCCCCGCGGCGCAGGCCGCTCGCCAGCCGCCCCCACGACCCCCCGAATTGCTCCATGACACGTTCACCCCAGCAGCCGGTCGCCGAGGCCCGCAGCGAACTGGGATTGCCCGAGCTGGAGCAAGCGGTGCACGCCGCCGATCCGACGGCGATTCTCATTCCGCCGCGCATCCTGCGCCGGGTAATCAAGCAGCACGCCGGCATCGCCGGGTTCGGCTTGCGGGTGCCGCATCGCAAGACCTATGCGATCTCGCGGGCAGAGCTGCTGGCGATCGTCGATCCGCCGGACTTGGATCTGACTGCGGAAGTGACTTTGGCCGATCGGCTGATCCTGCTCGCGCGGCCGAATCCCCAGCGCATCGCGACGCTCACGGCCGACGAGCTATTGCTGAAGTACTGGCGGCTGCTGTTTCACGCCCGGGTGCACCTGGCGTTCGAGGAATTGCTGGCCGCGGGCAAATTCTCGTCCGACGCGCTGGGGCGGCGGATCGACGCCCTGGGCGAGTCCGAGTTTGCCGAGATCCGCGCGGTGCTCAAGCAGGAAGATTTCCTGCTCCCGCCCCGCAGCGACCTGTCGACCTATGTCGAGTTCGTGGCGGTGTACCTGGAGCTGCGGTATTTTGCCGACGATCTGGTGCGGAGCTATTTTCCGGAGCTGCGCGATCCCGCGCGGATCGACGAAATCGTCCTGGCCGATATCGACGGGCCCGGGCTGCTGGCGGCCACGCGGCTCGCCGGCGCGCCCGACCCGCAGCAGCACGTCGAAATGCTCCGCGAGGCGGCCGACCGCTTGCAGCTGCGGCGTCCTGGCCCGGCGGCTTCGACCCGATCGGCGCTGCTTCACCGCCGGGCCTTGGACAAGGCCAAGCAATCTGCCGCCCGAGGCAACGTGGTGCGGGCGGCCATCCTGCGCATGCAGGCGGCGCAGTACGCCGGAGACGAAGCGGCCGCGAGCGCTCGGGCGGCCGCGGTGGCCGATTTGCTGCGCTTGTCGCGGCGATTGCACGCGGCCTGCGGCCTGGGCACGGCCGACGTCGACGAATGGTCCAGGGCGCTGGCGCCGCTGTTGGAATACGCGGCCCGGGGCATCTGGACGCCCGAGGCCCGGCTGCTCTACGACCTGCAGAAGGTCTGCCTCGATCACGAGCGGGGCGTCTACGCGCTGAATCTCTGGCCCTGGCTCTGGTCGCTCGGCAAGCAGCCGCTGAAACGGCCGCTGCCCGGTCAGCGCGATGTGCTGGTGGTGAAGCATCTGCGGTCGGCCCGCGCTCGGCTGGCGGCGGCCCGGTTGTCGGAGCGGGCCCGGCGCCGCGTGCAGGGCCTGTTCGAAACGGCCGTCCATCGCACCGAGAGCAAGCTGCGCTCGACGTTTCGTCCGGCCATCGACGGGGCCCTGGACCGCGTGGGCCTGATTCCGCGCAATCTGCCCGAACGAGTGGCCCGGCGCAAACTGGTCGACGAGCTGCTCGACCGGATCGTCGAGCGGGGCTTTTTGACCATGAGCGATCTGCGCGACGCACTGTCGCGCAATGACCTGAAATTGCCGGACCTCGACGTGGCGCAGCTGGCGCCCTGGCTGTCGGGGGATCAACTGCTGCAGGCCGACTTCGAGCTGGTCGGCACGCTGGACGGGGTTTACCGCCGCGGCGAAATGTATCTGCGGCTGCCGCAGCGCGTCAGCTCGCTCGGTTTCGGCACGCCGCTGGGTCGGTTTCTGACCCGGTACGTCGTGATCCCGTTCGGCGGCGCCTACCTGGCCCTGGCCTTCGCCGAACACTTGCTGCTCTTGTTTCATACGCACGTGGTGGCCACCGAGGAAACCGCCGCCGCCGTGGCTGCCGAACCGGCGTCGCTCTGGCGGCCGCCGTTCGATTCCTGGCTGATGCTGTGCGGGCTGGGCATCTTCCTGGAGTTGCTCGTGCATCAACAGCGCTTTTGCGCGCTGTGCCTCGAATTGCTTTGGACCGGCGGCAAGGCAGCCCATACTTTGCTCGTCGATTGGCCGACTCGGGCCCTGAGCCTGCCGCTGGTCCGGGCGATCTTGGCGAGCCCCTATTTTCGCGTCTTTCAGCGCCTACCTGCTCAAGCCGGCCGTTATCTCCTCGCTGCTGGCGGGCTGTATCGCGCTGTTTTTCAATCGCAAGACGACGCTCGAATCTGCCGGCGGGATATTCGTCGGCGTGAATGTGCTTTTGAATTCGCGGTTCGGCCGCAACGTCGACGAACTGGTGACCGATTGGCTGGTCAGCGCCTGGCACCGGCTGCGGATCCACGTGCTGGCGGCGCTGTTTCGCTTCATCGTCGAAGTTTTTCAGCGGATCCTGGAGACGATCGAGCGGCTGTTGTACACCGTCGACGAATGGCTGCGGTTCAAAGCGGGCGAAAGCACGTTGACCACCGTGGTCAAAGCCGTCCTGACGCCGATCTGGCGGGTCGTCGACTACGTGATCCGGATTTTCGTCAACGTCTTCATCGAGCCGCAGATCAATCCGATCAAGCACTTTCCGGTGGTCACGGTCGGACACAAGATCATCCTGCCGTTTACCGGATATTTGACCGCCTTCCTGGCCGGTCCGCTGGGGCCGGTGTGGGCCGCCACCGTGGCGGGCCTGACCATGCTTTCGATTCCCGGCGTGTTCGGCTTTCTGGTCTGGGAGTTCAAGGAGAACTGGCGGCTGTATGCCGTCAATCGTCCGCCGAACCTGCGGCCGGTGATCGTCGGGCACCACGGCGAAACGATCATCCGCTTCATGCGCCCGGTTTCCGCTCCGGAACGCTGCCCAAGCTCTACGCCAAGAAGCGCAAGATCGACCGGCAGTCGTTTCTGACCGGCGATTGGAAAGCCTCGGGCAAGCCGTCCGCGAGCCTAAAGGGCGTCGAACTGCACGTCCGCCACTTTGTCCAGCGCGAGCTGATGACGCTGCTCGTGGAAAGCGAAGGCTGGCAAGCCGGTCCCCTGAGCGTGGGTGAAATCCAGCTGGGCACCAACCGCATTCTGCTCGAACTGTATGCCCCCAACCTGGGCGAGCACAGCCTGTGGGTGGCGCTGGAGGAACACGCCGGCTGGCTCGTCGCCGCGGTGCACGAGCGGGGCTGGCTCGACCGCCTCAGCCGCCGGCAGCGGCGCACGCTAGCCAACGCGCTGGCTGGTTTCTACAAGCTGGCCGGAGTCGACCTGGTGCGCGAGCAACTCGACGTGAGCTTGCCCGGCCCGGAGTTCCAGTACGAAATCGACGAGCGCGGGCTGATCGTGCACCGCGCGCATCGCACGCGCGGCGAAATCGTCTATCCGCTGCGGGATTGGCCGCCCCAGACCGACCAGCTGGCGCCCTGGCGGCACGAAACGGGGACGCTGGCGCGCGACCAATTGGTGTTTGCCTGCTTGCCGGTTTCCTGGCAGGATTGGCTCTCGGCCTGGGAACAAGACCAGCTCGGCGCCGCGGCGGCCGAAGATTATCTCGCCCGGCCGTACCTCCTGCCCAACGGACATCGCCCCGCATGAAACGCTTGCCGCTCGGCCGACTGGTTTACGAATACTCGCGCCACGAGGAGCCGCGACTGCGGATCAGCCCGGGCGAGACGATCGTCGTCGAGTCCGAAGATGCCTTCTCCGGCCAGATCCGCACCGACGCGGATCGCCGCGACCGGGTAAAAATGCCGCTGAGCAATCCCCAGACCGGCCCGATCTGGGTCGAAGGCGCCGAGCCGGGCGACGCGCTAGCGGTGACGATCGAGAGCATCGAACCCTTGATCGGCCAATGCGCCACGCGCACCGGCGACGCCCGACAGTTGACCGAATGGTTGGGCTCCGACTGCCCACACGGCACGCACGTCTGTCCAATCCGGGACGGCTGGATCCACTGGAGCGATCAGATCCGGATTCCCTATCAGCCGATGCTGGGCTGCATCGGCACGGCTCCAGATTGCACCGTGCCGGGCACGTTGCCGGCCGGCCCGCACGGCGGCAACATGGACATCGTCGAGGTGCGGCCGGGGAGCATCGTGATGCTGCCGGTGTACGTGCCCGGTGGGTTTTTGTACCTGGGGGATGCACACGCGGCGATGGGGCACGGCGAGCTTTCGGCCAGCGGCCTGGAAATGCCGGCGGCCAGCACGATCACGGTTCGCTTGTTGCGGGGCAAACGTCTGGCCTGGCCGCGCATCGAGACGCCCGACGAAATTATGACCGTGGTGTCCGTGCGCCGATGGAGGCGCTCGGCCGCGCTGGCGTTCGCCCAGCTGACGCTGTGGCTGGAGCAGGATTACGGTTGGGACCGCTGGCGAGCTTTCGACCTGTTGACGCACGTCGCCCGGATTTCGGTCGGCTATTACGCGATCGGCACGGTGGCCGCCAAAATCGCCAAACACTACGCCACCTGCCCAAGCTGAGAGCCTATCCGAGAACCGTCTGCGAGAGGGGACAGTCCCGTTTTGCTCGGAGGACTGCGCAAAACCGCTCGCAGTCCCCGCCGTTTCTCGGATAGGCTCTACGCCGGCCGGCGCAAGCCGCCCCCGTTTGGCGGGCGAACCCCACGCGCCCCAGCGGGGTCTTTGCCGGTGGCGGCGATTGTGACTGCAGCCCACTTGGCTGTGGCGCAGGGTCGCCTGTGAATTCCGTCCTGGTAGGGAAGCGGGAACGATGCATCTGGCCGAACCAATCTCGAGCGAAATTCGCCTGCCGGCCGCTGCCGGGAGTGCCCGGGAACTGGTGCGCGTGGCGCTGCCGCTGGTGATCAGCTCAGGCTCGGCGTCGCTGATGTACGTGATGGACCGGGTGTTTCTGACCTGGTATTCGACCGATGCCATGGCCGCCACGCTGCCGGCCGGCATGCTGCACTGGACGCTCGTCAGCCTGGCGCTGGGCACGACCGGATACGTCAACACGTTCGTCGCCCAGTATTACGGGGCAGGGGAGCCGCGCCGCATCGGCGCCGTCGTCTGGCAGGGGATCTGGCTCTCGCTGATCGCGGGCTTGGCGCTGCGAGGCTTTGTGCCGCTGGCGCCCAGGATCTTCGAATGGTTCGGGCACGACCTGCCGATCCGGCGGCTGGAAACCGAATTCTTCAGCGTGCTCTGCTACGGAGCGTTTCCGCTTTTGCTGCAAAACACGCTGTCCTGTTTTTACAGCGGGCGCGGCAAGACACAGGTGATCATGTTCATCAACGTGTGTTGCGCGCTGCTCAACGGAGTGCTCGACTACGTGCTGATCTTTGGCAAGCTGGGCGTGCCGCCCCTGGGCATTTCCGGCGCGGCCATGGCCACGGTCACCGCCTGGAGTGCGGCCTGCGTGATGTATGCCGTGGCCCTATTGCGGCATCGGCAGCGGGAGCACTACGGGCTCTTGGCGGGGTGGCGCTTCGATCGGACGCTGTTTACCCGGTTGCTCCGCTTCGGCCTGCCGAACGGCATCCAGCTGTTCGTCGACATAGCCTGCTGGACGCTGTTCGTCCAAATCGTGGGCGCACTGGGCAAAGAGCATCTGGCCGCCACCAGCCTGGCGTTCAACTTGAACTCGCTGGCCTTCATTCCGATCCTGGGCGTCGGCACCGCAGTGATGACCCTGACCGGCCAGCGGATCGGCGAAGGCCGGCCGGAGCTGGCCGTGCGCACCACGAACCTGGCATTTTTCATGTCGCTGGGCTACATCGCCATTTTCGTCGCGATCTACCTGTTCGCTCCGCGGCTGATCCTGCTGCCGTATGCGCTGGCCGAGTCGACCAGCGATCTCTCCCAGCTCGAAGAGAGCGTCGTGCTGCTCCTGCGGTATGTGGCCGTGTACTCGCTGTTCGACGCGATGGCCGTCATCTTCAGCTCGGCCACGCGCGGCGCCGGCGACACGCGGTTCGCCTTGGTCTTTTCGCTCATCGCGGGTCTCGTGCTCTTGGTCCTGCCCACGTCGGCAGCCTGGTACTACGGCTATCACGGCCTGACGATTCCCTGGATCGCGGTGACCGTGTTCATCGTCGTGCTTGGGCTGGGTTATCTCTGGCGATTCCGCCAGGGACGCTGGAAATCGATGCGGGTGATCGAATCGTCCGGCGGTGCCGCCCAGGAACTGGCAACCAGCGCGCCGGGCTCGGGAAATCACGGCTCGAAGGCGAACTCGGTTTCCACGGCCCAGGACGTCTGCCAGTAGTTGTGCAGGGCGTAGGTGTCCACCTTCGACACGCTGCGCTCCTCGTTCAGTTCGTACTTGGGCCCGTTGTTCTCGCTCACTCGGAAGGTGAACTTGATCGGCTCGCGGGCGTCGAGTTTCTTTTTGACTTCGGGCATTTCCGACCAGGGAAGCGAGCATTCGACCCGGCGGACCGCGCCGTCCCGGGCGATGAACAACTGACCGCCTTCGACGGGGCCGCCGTCGAGGCCCGGCGCCGGCACCTTGGGCTGCCGCGGATAAAAATGCTTCCGCGGCATGCCGGGCGCGAGCAATCGCCACAGCTCGGTGCCCCCGCCGAACTGGTCGGCCACCTTGTTCAGCGCGTACTCGTAATCGGTGGTCTTGTAGCAGGTGAACTTGGGCATCGTGCCCGCGGGATGCGAGAGCCAATCGGTCTTTTCGACCGGCAGCACGTTGAACCCGAGCTGCACGTTCTCGGTTTCCTCGCCCGCGGGCACCGCCGGACTGCGGCGATACGAGAACCGGCGCACGCCGCCCGGCCAATGGAGTTCTTGCAGTTTGCCGTCGGCCTGAATGCCCAGGGATGTTTCGGGATAAAAATCGGCGTTCTCGTCCCGGTTGGCAAATCGCACGTTGCCCTCGTAGGGTTTGGCGTCGGCGATCTTGGCGGCAAAGTAGAAGTTCTGATCGTCGTAGGCCAGATAGCCCGAGGCAAAGCCTTCGCCCGAGTTAGCGTCGAATTTGACCAGCGGCAGCCAGGCTTTTTCGGTCAGGTTCTTGCCCGCCGCGGGACCGCTGCGGATCGGCTGCGGCAGCGCGTCCTGCCAATCGTCGAGATTGCCGTCGACGGCGATTTTCTTCCGGGCAATCACGTTGACGTGGAGAGTTTCGGCGAGGCTGCGGCGTCCGTCCGGACCGGCGTCGAAGGTGACGCCCAGCGGGTAGCTGTTGCTGGCGGCCGCGGCGCCGCCGGCGACCTTCCAGCTGATTTCGCGAGTTTCGTGCGGCCCGAGCGCGACTTTCTGCGGGCCGCCTTCGAGCTTCAAGTCGCCTAGTTTGGCCTCGACGGAGCCCTGGATCGGCCGGTTCAAGATGTTCGTCACGGTGATCCGCAGTTCCGGCCCGGCCTCGACGCGGGCCAAGAGGTCATGGGCCACGATCTCGACCGGTTCGTAACCTTCGATCCGGCCGGCCGAAATCGCGGCCAGCAATTTGGCGAACGAGCCGGGCGAACCGTCGGTGCGGAGGAAATAACCCAGCCCGTTGAGCGGCACGACGATCTTGCCCCCCGCGGGTTTGATCATGTTGCCGTAAAAGTCCAAGGGCACGATGTGGCCATCGTCGGGAAATGTCAGACTGGCCTCGTCGAGCACTTCAGCGGCGCGGAGCTCGTTGATGATGGCATTGCGCTCGCTTTCCGGCGCGCCGGCCGGCAGAGCCGCCAGCCGGGCCCGGATGGGCACGCCGCGCTGCCGGGCGGCAAATCCCAGGACGCCGCGATATAAGAGCAGGTTGCGGTCGTAGATCGCTCCCAGGTCGCCGACCACGACCACGGTGCCGTCGTCGGCATTCTTCAGCCCGCCGAAGACAAACACCCAGGGCAATCCGCCGGGAAACAGCACCTGTTTGAACGGCCGCTGCCCCAGGTGCAAATCCATGGCCGCGATGGCGCCGGCCGGGGCCAAGGGCTGCACGATGTACGTGCGCTTGTTCGTGCCGTCGGCCTGCCGCACGTCGACGTCGATTTCCTCGCGCACGGCGCCGTGGTTCACGCCGTTGGTGCGGTCGAGGCCCGTGGCCCGCATCGACGCGATCATGCCGGCGACGCGGTCTTCGCTATTGGCCATCCAGCTTTCGGTGTCCCAGACGCGGGTCGGACCGTTGGGGCTCTTGCGCTGGGCAAAACGCCGGATCAAGACCGGCTCGGGGCACATCGGCTGATAGTGGATGCTGGTGAAGTCGAGCCACTTCAGAAACGGCTCGTCCAGGCCCTGCGGAAACAGCTTGTCCTCGGTGTTCATCGAGGAGCACGCGCCGCCGACGAGCACCTGCACGCCGGCATTCTTGCGGGCCGCTTCGGTGCCTTGAGCCATCCGCGTGTACAGATCGCGATAGCGGGGCATGTCGGCCCCCCAACCCGAGATGCTGATCCCTTCCCAGGGCTCGTTCCAAAGTTCGATCGCATTCACCGGGCCCTTGGGCCAGCCGTAGCGCTCGAGCAGCAGCCGGACCCAGTCCTGGAATTTTTCGTCGTACTCGGGCAGCACGGTAAAGTCGCCCGGGTAGTCCATCCGGCCTTCGTTTTTGTCGTTGAGAAAACCGCGGATCCGCCCCAGCGGCATCTTGCTGTAGTCGCCGCCGGTGCTGACGGTGAGCATGACGGTGATCTCGCGGTCCATCAGTTCCTTCATGTCGACGTCGAGCCGGTCCCACTGGGCCTTGTCGTCGGCGTTGAAGAAGCCCAATTCCTGCCGCGTCCCTTTGACCCCCAAGCGCTGGAAGAACGGAAACTGCTCTCCCCGCTGCATGTCGCAGGCGTAGGTGGGAAACTGCTCGCGGCCGGGCGCGGCCGCGACCGCGCAGGCAGTTGGCGGCGAACTGCCGCCCCACGCTGTCGACCACCAGAATCACCGCGTACGTGCCGAATTCGGCCGGCAGCGGCAGCTTCACGCTCTGATCGACGAATCCCTTGGCCGGAATCTCCACGGCCAGCGGTACCTGACCGGCCACGCGGATCCGCGTGGTGATCGGCGGGGCAAACGGATCGAGCGGCTGGCAGCGCGTCGAGTACTGGATCAGCTCCCAGTGCCCCGTGGCTTTGAGCGGCTGGTCGGTCTGGTTGAGGATCTGAAAATCCATCCGGGCTTCATCCCCCGGCCAATAGACATTGCCCGCGGCGCTGGTGCCCACTTGCTGCACGCGAAAGCTTGTCGGCGCTTCGCTGCTCTTGTAGCCGAACGTTTGCTCGAATTGGAGGTAGCTGCCGATCGCCTGGGCCCAGAGCGAACCGCTGCCCAGTCCCGCGACGCACGCGAGCGTCCATAGACCGGCGAGCAACCTGGGCCCGTGGAAAGCGTTTCGGCCGTAGCCCCTTGAGCTTGTTGCGAGTTCGGCGCTGCGGATCACGATAGTCTCCAAACGGTAGTTTTCTCGGCGGGGCACACTGGGCAGGCCTCGGCTGACCAATCAACCGAGGATCTCCCGGCGGGCGCACGCGGCTGGGGCCGGGCAGAAAAACGCCCCCAGACGGGGGCGTTTGTGGTCGGGCTATTATGACTGCCCCACCCGGCGAGTTCTAGCGGGCGCGCGGGCTGACATCAGCACTGCCCACTCCTGGAGGCTGGTCGATTCGCGGCCAGTCCGCGCTGCCTAGCGAAACCAGAGCGTTGCCCCGACACCTGGCGGCGGATAGTAGTAGCCCGGCGGCCCGGGTGCGACCAGCGGCGGCGGCGGCATGTAAACGCGACGCGGCGCCAGCACCACCGGCGGTGGATACACTGGCGGCGGATAGACTGGCGCGGGATACACCGGCGGGGGATACACGGGTGGCCCATAAACGGGCGGCCCGTAAATGCCGACGTAGAAACCCGGGCCGCGCGGCGGGCCCCAGGCCAGGGCCGCCTCTGAAAGCGCCGCGGCAAGCGCTAGTGCCAGCAAACCGATTCGCATTTTCATGGTGGGGCTCACCTGGCGGAAGGCGGCGGGGGGAGTTGCAATGCCGACGACGTGGGCGTCGAAAGTGCCGCGGCATATTCGCGCAGCGTTTCGTGCGTCGACTGGAATTCCGGCCGCTCGACCAACTGCTGGTACTTGCCTGAGCGAATGACCAGGTCGTAACGCTGCAAGATGGCGCTCAACTCGTTCGGATTCGGCTGCGGCCCGGTTTCGTAGACCGACGCCGGCAAGGCCAGGTAGCGCTGCCAGGCCGGGTCGATGATCGCAAACATCCGCCGCGAATTTCCCGCCAGCGCGTGTCGCAAGGCGTCCAGATTGCTGACGACCGGCACCGGCACCGCCGCCGGAGCAGCGGCGGGCGCCGACGGATCCACCGGCAACACCACTTGCGCCGCGGGCGTGAGGCTGACCAGTTCCTGTCGCAGGTCGGCCGCCAATTGCGGGATTTGTCGCGGCAGATCGGTGCCCGGAGACCCGTAGAACTCGAGGTGAGCTTGTTGGTCGATCTCCAAGACCGAGCCATCGATCGCCACGCCCACAAACAGTCCGCGGCTGCGCGAATAAGAGAGAATTTCGGATCGCAGCGTGGCGTCGGTGGCGGCCGCGGCATTGCGACCGACCGGGCCGGCCGCCGCGGCGGCGTCGGCGCCGATGGTGAACTTGCCGTTGAGCAGCCCCTGCACGCCCTTTTTGGTCGTGAAGACCAGGATGATGTCGCTCCCCTGGATGCCCGCTTGCCAACCGACGCTGCCGCCGGTGAGCGTGACGAACTGCGGCAGGCTCCACTCGCCTTCGTTGTCGCGCACCATCACCACGCCATGCCCGCGCCGGGCCCCGGCGATGAAGCCGACCTTGATCACGTTCGGGATGATGACCACGCCCTGGGCCTCGGCCAGCAGCGCCTCGGGAATGCGCCGGGCCGGGATCGCCATGATTTCGGCCAGCACTTGCTCGGCCGAGCGGACCGTCTCGGCCGGATCGGCCGCGGCGCGGCGCTCGGCACCCACCAGGGCACAACACAACAGGAGCGAAGCAGTCAGCAGTCGTTGCATCGATCGGACTCCACGAAAGATGGTGGCGGTGGGCGAAATCGCAAGTTCGCCATCGGCCAAAGTTGTAGCCCGGCGCCGGCCGACGACACAATCTCGGTTCCTCAGGCGGGGCGTGCTAGCACTCTGCCGGCCGTGCCGCGCCTATAATGAAATGTCGGGCACGTGCCGGACGCGCCGAGCCCGCGGGGGCTGCATCCGGCGCAAACGAACTGCAGTTGGCAAACCGAGGGAAGCGCCGTGGCGCACGCATATCTGCTGGCCGGTTGTCGTACGCCGATCGGAAAATTCCAGGGCGCTTTGGCCGCTCTCGCCGCGCCCCAGTTGGGCGCTGCGGTCGTGGCCGAGGCCCTGCGCCGCTCGCGGCTTCCGCCCGACCGAGTCGAGGAAGTCATCCTGGGCAACGTGCTTTCGGCCGGCGTCGGCCAGGCTCCGGCCCGGCAGGCGGCACTGGGCGCGGGCTTGCCCGATCGGGTCGCCGCGCTCACGGTCAACAAGGTTTGCGGCTCGGGGCTCAAAGCCGTGATGCTGGCCGATACCGCGATCCGTGCCGGCGACGCCGAACTGATCGTCGCCGGCGGCATGGAAAGCATGAGCCGGGCGCCGTATCTGCTTCCCGGCGCTCGGCAGGGCTGGAAATTCGGCGACCAGACGGCCGTCGACTCGATGCTGCACGACGGGCTGACCTGCGCGCTGGAGCGGCTCCCCATGGGTGCCCACGCCGACTACATCGCTGCCAGCCGATCCGTCTCGCGCGGCGATCAGGATGAGTTTGCCGTCGAGAGCCACCGGCGCGCGCTGGCTGCCGATTTTGCGGCCGAGATCGTGCCGGTAGTGGTGCCCGGGCCGAAAGGAGACCGCACCGTTTCGGCCGACGAAGGCCCGCGTGCCGATACGGACCTGGCGGCCCTGACCCGGCTGCGCCCGTCGTTTGGCCCGCAGGGGACGGTGACGGCCGGCAACGCCTCGCAGTTGAGCGACGGGGCAGCGGCGGTGGTCGTGGCTTCGCAGGCCATGGCCCAGCGCTTCGATTCACCACTCTGCGCCCGGATCCTGGCCAGTGCAACTTCCGGCGTGGCGCCCAAGGAATTGTTCATCGCGCCGGTCAGCGCGATGGAGATGGTGTTGGCCAAGGCCGGCCTGCAATTGGCCGACATCGACCTGTTCGAGCTGAACGAGGCGTTTGCCGCCCAAGCGCTGGCGTGCATGCGGCCGCTGGGGCTCGATCCGGCGAAAACCAACGTGCAGGGGGGCGCGATCGCGCTGGGGCATCCGATCGGTGCCAGCGGCGCGCGCGTGCTGGTGACGCTGCTCTACGCGCTGGCGGTGCGCGGATTACGACGCGGATTGGCCGCTCTCTGCCTCGGCGGTGGCAACGCCGTGGCGATGATCATCGAGCGGGCTTGAGCCGGTCGGAACGGCGGGTTTCTGCCTTGCAAATCGCGAACGATTTTTCTTGCATCGCGATCTTTCAGGATTATATTGACGGCGCGTAACGGTGATTCTGGCCGTGACTGCGCATTGTCGCGCCAGGCCAGGAGCATTGTCGAAGCCGAAGAGAAATCGGCGGCTTCGGCGTGCGTTGCGAACACGTTGCGAGTAGTGGTTTTAAACAACAAACGATGGCGGGAGTGCGTGCCCTCGATTGCGAATAAATGCAGAACGCAATGCAAAACAATTGACATTTTGATTCGTCGATGAAAACAACGATTTCTCAGTCACCCGCAGCCAGTTCCAGACGGCATGTGAACGTCGCCAGGCCGACCAACCTTCGGAGAAATGCCATGCACCGCCCACTATTCTCGCAGTTCGCCGCACTTATGGTTCTTGCCTTGGCTTTGGCCAGCGGAAATTCCGCTCCGGCGGCGCCGATCCTGGAAGGCCTGTATACGTTCAGCAATCCCTCGAACCTGGGACTCGATTCGAGCGGCAATCACAACAACCTGCTCAACAACGGCGGCGTGGCGTCGAGCGGCGGCAACGGTCCGGCGTTCAACGGCACGAACAATTCGTCGCCGACCAGCCCGGCGGCAACATTCAACGGCACCGGCGGAATCCTGACGACGTCGACCGGCAACGTGCCCGGCAGCTTTCCCACGGGGGGCTCGACGTATACCGTGACGGCGTGGGTCAACACGACGACGAACTTGGACGCGGGCGGGTCGAACGAGGGCATGATCGGCTGGGGCAACTATGGCAATGGCAACGAGGTGAATGCCTTTCGCCTGAACGGCGGCTCCAACGCCGGTTTCCAAAACTATTGGTGGGCGAACGACTTGATCAACGGTACGGCCACCACCGTGGACGGCACCTGGCACATGCTGGCCGCCACCTACGACGGCACCACGCGAACACTGTTTTATGACGGCACGGCGGTCCAAACCGATAACCCGGGCACGCCCAGTGTCGGCAGCGGCAACTTCGCCATCGGCCGCACTTGCTGCAGCGAATTCTTCCAAGGCAACATGGCCGACGTGGCGGTTTACAACGGGGCCCTGACCCAGACTCAAATCGACGGCATCTTTTTGGGCCACCTCAACTATCAATTGCAACCGGTTCCCGAGCCCGCCTCGTGCCTGCTGGCCGGACTGGGTGCGGTTGGACTCTACGTCGCGGTGCGCCGGCGGCGACGCGGCGAATAAGGCGATCTGGCCGTTCGAGTCGGTTAGAACCAACCGCCGGGAGAACGACGCGGAGGGCAGGCGAGTTGCGAGGGGTATCGATCTAGCGACAGCCTCGAGATGAAGCAATGGACGGCCGGTCTGGTTGGCACAATCGCGCGACGCTCAGCCTTCTGACGTTCAGGCCTCTGGCGGCCAGTTCGCCGCAGTCCCGGCGCAGCGCTCAGCGTGTGCAGCGGGGATTCACGCTGGTCGAGCTCTTGGTCGTGATTGCGATCATCGGCATTCTGATTGCGCTGCTCCTGCCCGCCGTGCAGGCCGCGCGCGAAGCGGCCCGACGCGCACAGTGTTCGAGCAATACGAAGCAGCTCGCATTGGCCTGCGTGGGCTTCGGCGGCGCCAAAGACCAATACCCCTACGCGCGGAAGTACGACATCTGGGACACCTACACCTGGACCCAGTTGATCCTCCCGCAAATCGAGCAAAGCGCCGTCCTGCAGCTGTACTGGACGCAGCCGCAGACCGGCTTCGTGACCAACTATCCGGGGCCGAGCGGACCAATCGGCGCCGACCCGAACCTGCAAAGCGCCCGCCAGGCGAACATTCCCGTTTTCTACTGCCCGAGCGACAACAGCCCGGCCGGCAACGAGCTCTATACGACGGCCTACGGTTTCCTGCGGGGCAATTACCGCGGTTGCGTGGGCAGCGGCGACATGTATGGCGCGGCCACCGATTCGAGTTCGGGTCCGTGGGGCAGCGGAATTTTTGGCGTCCGGTCGGGGCAAAGCATCGACAAAGGGGCCGGCGTTCCGACGCTGGGGACGACCTTCGCCCAGGTTCGCGACGGCACTTCCCAAACTCTGCTGATCTCCGAGGGCCTGGTTCCGCAGATCTCGACCGCCTGGGGTGGTCCCTTGGGCGAAGAAATCTACGGCAACATGGGGGGCGCGCTTTTTTCCGCCAGCCTGACGCCCAATTCCACTTCGCCCGATCGCCCGATCGGGCCCTGTCCGGCCGATCAGGGAGACTTTGCCTATACGCCACCTTGCCTGTCGCTCGGCGGCAACGCCTGGTGGACTCCCAGCGGGCAGGGCGCCTACGCGGGCGCGAGGAGCAATCATCCGGGGGGCGTCGTCGCCGCCCTGGGGGACGGGTCCGTCCAATTCTACGCCGACGCCATCGACCTGAGCCTGTGGCGAGCTCTCGGCACCCGCTCCGGCGGCGAGTCGACCGACCGGCCGCAATGAGCCCTCGACCGCATGGCTGCCAGCGCCTCGGTGAGAACGCCGGCCCCAAGGGCAAAAAGGAACCTAGGATGCACCGCGCTGCAATTGGAACGGCGACCGCCATCGGCTTGATTTTGTCTGTCGGTGGCTGTGGCGACTCGACGACGATTCGCGGTCGCGTGACGTACGCAGATCAGGACATCGCCAAGGGCTCGATCTCGTTCCTGCCGGCCGACGGCAAAGGGCCTACGGTCGGCGCGCCCATCGCCGAGGGCCGCTATCAGCTGCGTGGAGCGGTGCCCGGCAAAAAGATTGTCCAGATCGTGGCGGTCAAGGATGTGCCGTTCGCCCGCAGCAGCGAGGAGATGGAAAAGATGTCGCAATCGGCCGCCGCGCGCGGCGACAAGAGCGGCGTGATCGATCGCGCCGACGTGTTGCCCCCCAACGCCGAAGGCAACAACGCGCCGGTGGAGATCAAGCCGGGCGCGCAAGAACTCGACTTTCATCTCCAGCCGCCGGTCAAGAAATAGCCGAGCTGCGATGCCGTTTGCGGCGGGCTGCAAGCAAGCAGACCAGCGAAACGCCGGCGGGCGGCAGCGCTATGCGGGGGGACGCCGCGGCGCCGGGCAGCAATCGGCCGGACAGACATCGGGACAGGGGCCCAGCGTGCCCAAGCTGGGCCGCTCGGTCACGCTCAGGACCCGCTCCGCGATCAAATCGCGCACCATGCCGACGAACTCGGGATGTCCGCCGACGGTTGCGGCGCGCACCATGTTCAGCCCGATCTGGCCGCAGAGCGCTTGGGCTTCGGTATCCAGGTCGTAGATCACTTCCATGTGGTCGGACAGAAATCCAATCGGCGCGACGACCACGTCGCGCTTGCCCGCGGCGTGCAACGCGCGGAGCGCGTCACAAATGTCCGGCTCGAGCCAGGGCTGGCTGGGCGGGCCGCTCCGGCTTTGGTAGGCCAAGAGCCAGTCCTCGCGCGTAGGGCTGCGGAGACCAGCCGGGCCGTTTCGCGCAATTGAGCGGCGTAGGCACAGCCATCGGCCATCGACTGCGGAATGCTGTGGGCCGTAAAGATCAGAGCGGCGCCGGTGCGGCGCTCGGGCGGAAGGCGGTCGAAAGCCGCTCGGACCCGATCGACCTGGGCGGCGATGAACCGGGGGTGATTGAAGAACGCCCGGATTTTGTCGATTTGCGGAGGACCGCCGGCGATTTGCGGAGGACCGGCGCCGATGTGGGGCGGGGCAATTTGTTCGGACGAACGACCGACCGACTGTTGGGCGGCGACGATATTTTCCAGATACTGCCGGCAGCCGGAATACGAGCTGTAAGCCGAGGTGAACAAAGCCACCGCCCGGCGAATGCCATCGGCACTCATTTGGGCCAGCGTGTCGGCCAGCAGCGGATGCCAGTTGCGATTGCCCCAGTAGACCGGCAATTGCGGGCCGTGGCGGGCCAGCTCGAGTTGCAAATCGCGGATGAGGGCCCGGTTTTGCTCGTTGATCGGGCTCTTGCCGCCAAAATGATAATAATGCTCGGCGACCGCGAGCATCCGCTCCCGGGGCACGTTCTTGCCCCGCAGGACGTTTTCCAGGAACGGGATGACCTGTTCCGGTTGTTCAGGTCCGCCGAACGAGACGATCAATACGGCATCGTACGGCGGCCCGGAAACGCTTGCCACGAAAGAGTGACCCCGACGGGATTCGAACCCGTGTTATCGGCGTGAAAGGCCGGTGTCCTAGGCCTGGCTAGACGACGGGGCCGCTGGGCGCTTCTGGCTGGAAGCGTAAACAGCCTAGCCCCGGTGTATACCGGGCGGGCGGCCAATTCGTCAAGGGAGCGATCGGCTGGATTCGTACCGGACACCTACCGTCAGACTGGCAGATGGTCCAGGAAAACGCGCCGAGCACTTTGGCCGACGAGGAGAGCTGCGCAAAGGCGGGTGCAGCTGGTGCGGGGGACGCACTCAGGCAGGCGGGCTGGTCAGACTTCGCCGGCAGCGCCGTTGGCATCCGGCTGCGTGGCGGCCTTGTCAGTTTCGGCCGCTTCGTTGCGCCGAATCGCGTCGTAGACCTCGCGGCGATGGACGGGCACTTCCTTGGGAGCTTCTACGCCCAAGCGCACCTTGTCGCCGCGGATTTCCACGACCACGATCGTGATGTCATTGTTGATGACAATGCTCTCGTTCTTCTTACGCGATAGAACCAACATATCCATTCCCTCGTGTTGCTCAGGGCGTCCTCGATTGACGCCCCTAGAGACTCCGCCAGATGTCGCCCGCCACCCGAGGAAACCGCCCTTCGAGCGGGCACCTCGTGGCCCTAAGAGTCAAGCGCACAAGCCGCTTTCTACTATTCACTCTACGTGCTGTCCGGGGGGAGTCAAGCTTCCCTAACTAGCACGCGCCGCTTTTCCAGATTATTTTCTACTGCCTTGGCACAAGATGCGCTCTTTGGGGCCGGACAACCGGGCCGATTGCCCCTCTGCCAAAGCACCCTTTTCCTGGTCCATTCCGAATGTTAAATCATTTGGTATAAATGTGTTATGGTGCGACTCCGGGAGTCCCGGGGGTCGGGTATTTCGGCCCTTCCGAAGGGGGCGGCTGGTGGCCCGGCCGGTCGGGTCTGGCCGGGGCCGGCCGAGTCGTAAGTCGAGTCGCCAGGAGATCGTATGCAGGCGAACGACACCGCTGCGCTTTATTAGGTTCGCTGATAGCCCCGCAGGGCCCGGGCCGGCCTGGCCGCGAGGGTGGCGGGCCCGACTCTGGACGAAAGCAGAGTGTCCGCAGAACGCTCGGGCGAGCCGGAGTCAAGCGGCAGGGACCCCCATGTGCCATGGCGACGTCCCGACCGTGCGCTGCGGCGGCGGGAGAAAATTCCCAGCGGGCCAATTCGCGTTGCCAGTGCGCGGCGCTGGGCGCGGTGGCGACGGTTTGTCGGCCGCGCGGCGCTGCGCGCCCTGGTTGCCGATTTGCGGAGTGGCGCAAGGCGGTCCCACATTCACGCTTGCGGACCAAACGCGCCTGCCTATAATTCCATTGTCGAGCTGCATTTATTGGCGGCGGCTGTCGGCAGTGTCCCCGATTCGGCAGGATAGATGCCTCATGGGCGAATGGCTGCGCAACATTGTCGACGCGGTGATGACCGTGCTGCAGGGCATGTGGGTCACGCTGCGTTACTGGCTCATCACCTATCGGCCTGAGCGCAAGACGTTCACCGAGCATTTCGAATATCCCGAGTTGCCGCTGGCCGTGGCGGCCCGGTATCGGGGCTTTCATCGCTACGACCTGACCACGTGCATCGCCTGCGATCAATGCGCCAAGGCCTGCCCCGTCGACTGCATCTATATCGGCAAAGAGCGGGTCACGACGGGTAAGGGTTTCAAAATCACGGGGTTTACGATCGACTATTCGAAGTGCATGTTCTGCGCTTTGTGCGTCGAGCCTTGCCCGGTCGATTGCATCTTCATGGGCGCCACGCACGATCTGAGTTGTTACAGCCGCGACGGATGCCTGGTGGATTTTGCCCGCTTGCCGGTGGATGTCGCCTGGGGTCGGGCGACGTTGAATCCCACGGCGGTGGCGGCATCGAAGGTGGTGGTCGAGCCGGTGCACGGCGGACCGAATCAGTGAGACGTCAAGCCATGAGTTCCGCCGGTCAGCCGCACGATCAGCAGCGGTTCAAAAAGGTGTTTACCGTCGAGCAGGCGAATGCCGTGCTGCCGCTGGTGCGCGCCATTACCACCGACCTGGTCGATCTGTCGCGCGAAGTCGTCGATCGACGGCAGCGTTTATCGCTGCTGACGGCCGGTCGCCAGGGCAAGCAGCGCGATTTGTACAGCGAAGAGCTGTCGCAAATCGAGGAAGAGCTGGTCAAAGACCAGGCCCGCCTGCAGGGCTTCGTCGAAGAGCTGCGGGAGCTGGGGGTCGAGCCCAAGAGCGCCGAAGGGCTGGTCGATTTCCCCTCCCAGCTGGACGGCCGGATCGTCTACTTGTGCTGGAAGCTGGGCGAGCCTGAGGTGCTGCATTGGCACGACTTGGACGCCGGCTTTAGCGGTCGCCAGCCGCTGGTTGCCGGGAGTGTGGCCGGCAGCGATTCGCCCGGGGACATCGCGGCCGACGCCGACGACCATCTGCCCCCGGGCATGGTGTCCTGATTCAGCGGCGCCTGGGTCACGGAGCCTGCGTCACGGGGCGTGAGTCATGGCGCCTCGGCCGAACGGCGCGGCACATCCTGGCGAGGCAGTGCCTCGCCCATCAGCGCTTGCGTGCGACGCCAAGTCGCCCCCCTGCGCGAGAGCGGGCCGCAGGCGGCGCAATCGGCCCGCTGGAGCTTCCCTCGCTTGGGGAGTCTTGCGAACCAGGGGCGTGCCTTCCTAGAATGCTCTGGTTCCCCGCGCCGCCGGTCATGGGCCGGCCCCCTACGCGTTCGATCGGAGCTCCATGAACTCGCCCAGCCTGCTCGTTGGATACCTGGCCCTGTTTGGTGGCTTGGGCTTCTTGTTCGTGTTCGTCAACCTGCTGCTGGGGCACTTCGTCCGCCCGAGCACGCCGAGCACCGAGAAGCTGGAAATTTACGAGTGCGGCGAGCCGACCATCGGGTCGAGCTTCGTGCAATTCGATTTGCGGTTTTACGTCGTCGCGCTGCTGTTCATCATCTTCGACGTCGAAGTCGCGTTCTTTTTTCCCTGGGCGACCGTCTACGGCAAGACGCTGCAACTGCTCGATCCGCGCGTGGCCGATTCGCATAGCGCGGCGGCGACCCCCGACGAGCTCAAAACGCTTGGCCTCTCGGTCAGCGAGACCGGCTTGTACGAAGAACTGGGCGTCGTGAAAGCCGACATGCCCGGCACGCACGAGGATTCGGTCAAAGCGGCCGACTTGTTGGCCAAAGTTTCGATTCTCGACATCGGTGTTTTCTTTGCCGTGCTGCTGGTGGGCTTTGCCTATGTCTGGAATCGCGGCGACCTGGACTGGGTGCGGGCAGTAGGGCAGGAGCGCAGCGTGCTCAGCCAGCGCGGGCCGCCGGCCGACGCGCGCGACGAGCACGTGCTGTCGATTTGATCGGAGGGGGGCGCACCGTCGGTCGAGCGCCGCACCGGTCGAATGCAGCGCCGGTCGGCGCGACTCGCGCCGCCGCCGAGCAGCCCGGATGAATCGCAGCATGCCGAGCATGACAAAGGCCCGGCGGCTTAGCCGGGGAAAAGTCTCGGCGGCAACAGGGGTCGAAAAAGGACTGGGCTGAATAGAGTCGTTACTGAACGGGATCAGAACTTAACCGGACGGACGAGCAAGCGATGCGTGGCCAAGGATTCCTGGACCGTTTGAAACAAGAGTTCGGCGACCGGATTACCGGCGCCAACCTGCAGGCGATTGATCCCTGGATCGAGGTGTCGCCGGCGGGCCTGGTCGACGTGTGCACCTACTTGCGCGACCAGCCCGATCTGCGTTTCAACATGCTCAACTGCATCTCGGCGGTCGACTACTTCGAGGCCGACCCGAAGAAGGCAGCCAAGGTTGACTGGCAGCCGCACCTGGAAGTGGTCTACCACCTCTGGAGCTTGCCGCTGAAAACGAGCCTGGTTCTCAAGGTGATGCTGCCGCGCTGGAAGGACGACCGGCCCGGCGAATTGCCCGAGGTGCCAACGGTCTCCAACGTGTGGCGCACCGCCGACTGGCACGAGCGCGAGGTATACGACTTGTCGGGCGTGAACTTCGTCGGTCATCCCGACCCGCGGCGAATTCTTTGTCCGGAGGATTGGGTCGGCTACCCCTTGCGCAAGGATTACGAAATGCCGCTCGAATATCACGGAATCCGGGGAAGGTAGCCCACTGCGCCCGCCCAGCGGGCGACTGACATTGCCCACGCGCTGAATTGGCCCATCGACTAACCAGGCCCGAGCGCTGAATTCACCCTGCCGCTCCAGCGAGCGCAGCCACCCATATCTAGAAGTATCGCAGCCCACGAGTGACCATGGCCACGAACCTGCAAGATCCGCGGATCATCGAATTCGACGTGCGCACCGACGAGATGCTGGTCAATATGGGGCCGCAGCATCCCAGCACGCACGGCGTGCTGCGCCTGGTGCTCCGGACCGACGGCGAAATCGTATCCGAGGTCACGCCGCACATCGGCTATCTGCACCGCTGCGCGGAAAAGATCGGCGAGAATCTCACGCCCCGGCAGTGGATTCCGTATACCGATCGGATGGATTACCTGGCCGCGATGAACATGAACCTGGGCTGGGCGCTCACGGTCGAGAAGCTCATGGGGCTCGAACTGCCCCCCAAGGCCCGGCATCTGCGCGTGATCATCGCCGAGCTCAACCGCATCGCCAGCCACCTGGTGGGCATGGGGGCCTATGGGCTCGATTTGGGCACGTTCAGCCCGTTCTTGTATGCCTTCCGCGAACGGGAGAAAATTCTCGACTTGTTCGAAGAGGCCTGCGGCGCCCGGCTGACTTACAGCTATCTGACAGTCGGCGGAGCGACGGCCGACTTGCCGGGCGGCTGGCTGAAGAAGTGCGAAGCGTTTCTCGACCAGCTGCTGCCGGTCATCACCGAGTACCACACGCTGCTCACCAGCAACGCGATCTTCGTCCGCCGGACGGCCGGCATCGGCGTCATGTCGGCCGAAATGGCCATCGATTACGGCTGCACGGGCCCCGTGCTGCGGGGTAGCGGCGTCGATCACGACTTGCGCCGCGACGGCGAAGAGCGCTACACCGAGATGTACGACGGCTACGCCTTCGAGGTAATTGTGGAGAAGAACGGCCACTACCCGAAGGACCACGTTTACCCGGCGGTTCCTGGCTCGGCCGTGTTGGGCGATTGTTGGCACCGGTTCTACGTTCGAATGCTCGAAGTGATGCAGTCGATCGACCTGGTGCGGCAGGCGATCGATCGCTACAGCACGGCCGCGGGCTCGTGGGGCGAGCCGGTCAAGCTGACGGAAAAGCTGCCCAAGGGCGAGGCCTATCTGGAGACCGAGGCGCCGCGCGGCCAGATGGGCTTTTACATCGTCAGCCCCGGCGGGACGTCGATTCCCTGGCGCGTGCGAGCCCGCAGCAGTTCGTTTTGCAATTTGTCGGTCACGCACGAATTGTGCCGTGGCTGCTTGATCGCCGACGTGCCGGCGATCGTCGGCTCGCTGGACGTGGTGATGGGCGAGATCGACCGGTAGGGCGCGGCGCCGTGTGTCGGCGCCGCCGCGGCGAGAAAAGCCGCGAAAACTGCCGCCTGGCAGGGCCGGGTGGGAGTGAAAAGATAAGTTGGGTTGGGGGCTTCAAATGGCGGCGACTTTGTGCCATATTTCACAAACTCGCGGCCCCCAAACACTCCCGCGGCGAGCGGCAAACGTGGCCGGTTCGCGCTTGGATTGGCCCTGCTGACGGGCCATAAGGACGAAACAAGCGGTGGCAGAATACCTTCAGGCATTTCTTCCTTCGGGCTGGCAGTGGCTGGCCTATGTCGTCGCTGCGCTCGTCCACTGTGCTCTGCTGCTCAACGTGGTCGCGGTCGGCGCCCTGGTCTTCATCTGGATGGAGCGCAAAATCGCCGGCCGGATTCAGGACCGGCTCGGGCCCACGCGCGTCGGCGGGCGCTTCGGCTGGCTGCAGACCCTGGCCGACGGCGTCAAGCTGATCGCCAAGGAAGATCTTTGCCCCGGCGACGCGGACGGGTTTTTGTTCCGCATTGCTCCCTACGTGAGCTTTTGCGCTTCGTTCTGCGGATACTTTGCCCTGCCGTTTGCCGATGGCTGGGTGGGCGTGCAGTTGAACGTGGCGGTGTTCTTCATCATCGCCGTGCTGGGGCTGGAAGTCTTCGGCGTGATTCTGGCCGGCTATGCGTCGGCCTCGAAGTGGTCGCTGTTCGGGGCGATGCGCGAGGCGGCCCAGGTCGTCAGCTACGAAGTGCCGCTGGGGATGTGTGTCGTGGTGCCGGTGCTGGTGGCCGGCACGATGGATCTGGTGGCCATCGGCCAGAAGCAGCAAGGCTTGTTCACCAACTGGTTCGTGTTTCACGATCCGTTCACCTTCATCGTGTTTTGGGTCTACTTCACCTGCGCGACCGCCAGCGTGAACCGGGCCCCGTTCGACCTGGCCGAAGCCGAAAGCGAACTGGTCGCCGGCTTCCATACGGAATACTCCGGCCTGCGCTGGAGCATTTTCTTCATGGCCGAATACGGCTCGATGTTTGCCGTGAGCGGCCTGGCGGCCATTTTGTTCTTCGGCGGCTGGAACGGTCCGCTGCCGATCACCACCTGGCTGGGTCTGGCCGATCCGGCGCATCCGATCGAATTTGCCCTCAACCACCAGCTGCTCAATTACCTGGGCAATTTCCTGGGGATGTGCAATTTCATCGGCAAGTGCGTGTTCGGCGTCACGTTCATGATGTGGGTCCGCTGGACTCTGCCGCGGCTGCGGATCGACCAGGTGATGACCACCTGTCTGAAGTACTGCACGCCGATCGCGGCTGCGATGTTTGCCGGCGCGCTGCTTTGGAGCTACGCGTTTCCCGGCGGCTGGATCGTCAAGTCGAGCTATCCGCTGGGCGAAATCCGCGAGAGCTGGTTGGTGAAGCGCGCCGAGGAAGCCCGCAAGCAAGAGCTCGAGGCTGCCCGGCCGACGGCCGAGGGCAGGCCGCATAGCGGCGGAGCGGGCCAGGTCGTGGCGGTGGGCGCTTCGGACGGCAAGGCAGGTGTACCGTGATCTGGCATTCGTTTTTCTTCCTGCTGTTCGCGCTGATCGCCTGCGGCTTTGCCCTGGCGGTGGTGATCTCCAGCAATATCGTGCGGATGGCTTTTTATCTGGTGCTGTCGCTGGGCGCCACGGCGGGGTTGTTCTTCCTGGCCGGGGCCGACTTCGTCGGCGCGATGCAATTGATGATCTACGTCGGCGGCACGCTGGTGCTGTTGATTTTCGGCGTGATGCTCACGGCCCAGGCCCCGTTCATCTCGATGAAAACCCGCAGCGGCGAATGGCTGCTAGGCGGCATCGTGGGCGGATCGCTGCTCTGGGTGCTGCTGGCGGCCGCGTTCAACGTGGGCGAGTGGCGCCAGACGCCGGAGCATCCGCAGGTCGACGCCCAGGTCACGGCCAGCCGGTTGGGCCTGGCAATGCTCGGCCCCCGGGTGGATGCCTTGCAGGAGCCGGCCGAGTTGCAGGCGGGAATGGCCGGCTACCTGTTGCCGTTCGAAATCGTGTCGGTGCATTTATTGGTCGTGCTGATCGGCGCTGCCTATCTGGCCCGGCCCAAGAAGCGGCTGGCGACCGGCCGCCGGGTCGAGCAGGAATCGGGCCGGGCGTGAGCCCAGCGAGACGCAGGGCCGGCCGAGGGGGCCGGGACCAAGAGTCGAACGATTGTTCGCAGCGGCGGACGTTTTGAGGAACACGCGATGAACCTGTTAGCCGAACCGATCAGCGTGGCGCATTACATGGCCGTCGGCGCCGTGATGTTCGTCACGGGCGTTGTCTGCATGGCCACGAAGCGCAACGCCCTGGGTGTGCTGATGGGTATCGAATTGGTCCTCAACGGCGCGAACGTCAACTTCGTGGCGCTGGGCAGCGAGTATCTGCGGCCCGAGCGGACCGGCATCGGGCTGGACGGCCAGTTGATCGCCCTGTTCGTCATCGTGCTGGCCGCCGCCGAGGCGGCCGTGGCCCTGGCGATCACGCTTAATTTTTACAACAACCATTCGACCGTCGACGTCGACCAAGCCGACGAGCTGAGAGGCTGATGGATCCCGCTGTCGCACTGCCCAAATTGCTCGCCCTGGCCTGGCTGTTGCCGCTGGCCTCGTTCACGCTGATCGTATTTTTCGGTCCGCGGATGGGGCCCGCCGGCAAGCACGCCGGCACGCTGGCGACCGGCGCGATTCTGTCGTCCTGCCTGCTTTCGCTGATCGCGCTGTTCGGCGTCTGGCTGCCCAAGTACGGCACGAGCGCCCGGCCGGCCATCACGCGACCGAACACGGGCCTGACGCCGAGGGCGGCGATCACGCGTCCGCACGGGCGTCCGCCCTGCTGCTGGCCAGTCACCGGCCAAGCGCGGTGCGGGGGCAAAATCCCGATTCCGAGCATGCCGCGCACGAAGATGGCGAGACCACGGCTGCTCACGCGGTGGAGCCGTACGCCAAGATTGAGCCGGTCGTGGGAGACTGGTACACGCTGGCCGAGTTTCCCGCCAACGGGCTGGTGCCGCTGCGGATCACGGTCGGCTACTACATCGATTCGCTGACCGTGGTGATGTTTGCCATGGTGACGTTCATCGCCACCTGCATTCATTTCTACGCCATCGGCTACATGCACGACGAGTTGCATGACGTGACCGATCACGAGGTGACGCTCTCCGACGGACACCACCTCCACCGCAAGGGCCGCTTTTACCGGTTCTTCCAGTATCTGTCGCTGTTCTGTTTCAGCATGCTGGGGATCGTGATCGCCGGCAATATCGCGATGGTGTTCGTGTTCTGGGAGCTGGTGGGCATCTGCTCCTATTTCCTGATCGGCTTCTACATCGAGCGGCACAGCGCGTCGACGGCGGCCAACAAGGCGTTCATCGTCAACCGCATCGGCGACTTCGGCATGATCATCGGGCTGATGGCCCTGTTCAGCAGCCTGGGCACGTTCGCCTTCGGCGATCGCGATCTCAACGGCAACGACCGGATCGATGTCAGCGAGCGGGGGATTTTCAGCCAGGTCCGCCCGCCGGAAAGAGATTTCCAGCTGGCCGCGCCCGACGGCATGCTCCGCGCGGCCGCTGCCGACCAGATCGCCGGTGGCGCCGAGATCACTCCCGAACAGCTGCACCAGTGGCGCGACGACTTCAACCCCGGCGCCCCGGGCCGCCGCGCGTATTGGCTGTTGATCGTGGCGGGGCTGGGAATTTTTTGCGGATGCGTGGGCAAGAGTGCCCAGTTTCCGTTGCACGTCTGGTTGCCCGACGCCATGGAAGGGCCCACGCCCGTCAGCGCGCTGGTGCATTCGGCCACGATGGTGGCCGCGGGCGTGTACCTGGTGGGCCGGTTCTTCCCGGTGTTCGTGCCCGAGGTGCTGCTGGTGATTGCCATCGTCGGCTGCATCACGCTGTTCATCGCGGCGACGATCGCCATTACCGCGACCGACATCAAGCGAGTGCTGGCCTATTCGACGGTCAGCCAGCTGGGCTACATGATGCTGGCCTTGGGCGTCGGGGGCTGGGTGGCGGGCATGTTCCACCTGATCACCCACGCATTTTTCAAGAGCCTGCTGTTCATGTGCTCGGGCTCGGTGATCCACGCCTGCCACACCAACGAGATGACCCGCATGGGCGGCCTGCGGCACAAGATGCCCTGGACCGCGTACACCATGCTGGCCGGCTGCCTGGCGATCATCGGCGCCGGCGTGCCGTTTTCGATTGGGTTGAGCGGCCATTACTCGAAAGATGCGATCCTGGCCCAGGCGCTGCTGTTCAAGAGCAGCAATCCTCTGTTCGGCTGGTTGTTCATCGTGGCGGCCGGTGGTGCGGCGATCACGGCGTTCTACATGTTCCGGCTGTGGTACATGACGTTTGCCGGCCCGCCGCGCGATCATCACGTCTACGATCATGCCCACGAGTCGCCGCGGATCATGTACATGCCGCTGGTGGCGCTGGCGCTGTTTGCGGTTTTCGTGGGCGGATCGATCCGCGGGCTGAGCGTGCAGAACCTGCTCGAGCAGGCGCGGCCGGCCGGATCGCTGGTCAAGACGGTCGGCCGGGTGATGACCGATCTGGAATACCCGAGCGAGCACGACCTGCACCTGGAGGAGAATCACCAGGTGCACGCGTCGGCCGAGCTGGTGGCCTTCGGCACGGCGCTGGCCGGGTTTCTGCTGGCCACCGTGATGTACTGCTGGCGGCTGTGGGATCCCAACGAAGTGGCCCACCAGTTTGGGGCCATCTATCGGTTCCTGCGGAACAAGTGGTATTTCGACGAGCTGTATGAAGCCCTGTTCGTGCAGCCGACCTTGTTCCTGTCGCGCCGCGTGGCGCAATTCGACAAATCCGTCATCGATCGGTTCATCGACTTTCTGGCCTATCTGGTCCGCCGCCTGTCGGTGTTGGACGACGTGATCGACCGCTACCTGGTCGATGGCGCCGTCAACTGGACCGCCCGGCAGACGCACGCCCTGGGGCTGAACCTGCGTTCGGTCGAGACGGGCAAGCTGCGGCAATACGTGATGTTCATCGTCGTCGGGACGGTGGCGTTGTTCATGCTGATCACATTCTGGTCATCCAGCTACTCAGGTTAACGGGATCATGGATTCAAGTTACGTCGTATTGCTCAGCGCGATCGTCTTCCTGCCCACGCTCGGCGCGCTGCTCTTGGCCTTTTTCCCGCGGGAAAAGACCGAAGCGATGAAGATGTTCGCGCTGCTGATCACGGCGGCGGTGTTCCTGCTGACGCTGCTGATGATCGTGCCCGGCGTCGGCGACCGCCTGGCCTTCAAGGCCGAGACGGTCGGCTTCCAGAAGGCGTTTTCGCTCCCCTGGATTCCCTCGTTCGACATCTACTACTTCATGGGCCTGGACGGGATCAGCTTTCCGCTGTTAATTCTGACCTCGTTCGTGTCGATGGTCTCGATGGCGGCCAGCTGGCCGATCGAAAAGCACGTCAAAGCCTACTGCATCTTGTTCTTGCTGCTCGAGACGGGCATGCTCGGCGTGTTCATGGCGCTGGACTTCTTCCTGTTCTACGTGTTCTGGGAAGTGATGCTGCTGCCGATGTACTTCCTGATCGGCGTTTGGGGCGGTCCGCGGCGCGAGTATGCCGCGATCAAGTTCTTCCTCTACACGCTCTTGGGCAGCGTGCTGATGCTGATTGCCATCTTGATGCTGTATTTCTCCAGCGACCTGCGCGAGTTGTCCAAGGGGCAGCTGGTGGCTGCGCAGATTGTGCGCGGGCCCAGCGACGCGCAGCGCACCGAAGCAGTCGAACAGCTCAAGGCCCTGACCGAGCCGCAGCACACGTTCAATATCCTGGCCCTGCAGCAGATGGGGCAGCACACCAAGCTGTTCGATCAGCAGATGCTGTTCGGCAAGTCGCTGCAGTGGTGGGCATTCTTGCTCCTGTTCATCGGATTCATCATCAAGGTTCCCTCGGTGCCCGTGCACACCTGGCTGCCCGACGCGCACGTCGAGGCTCCCACGCCCATATCCATGATCCTGGCCGGCGTCTTGCTGAAGATGGGGGGCTACGGCGTCCTGCGCATCTGTTACCCCATCTGCCCGGCCGCGGCCTACGATCTGGCCTGGCTGGTTTGCGGCCTGGGCCTGTTGAGCATGGTCTACGGCGGTTTTGCGGCCCTGGCCCAGAAGGATTTCAAGCGGCTGGTGGCCTATAGCTCGGTGAGCCACATGGGCTACGTGCTCTTGGGCATCGGCGTGTGGAGCGCGGTGGCCGGCAACCAGTTCGATCCGCGGTACTGGGAAATGGGCATGAACGGCGCCATGTTCCAGATGATCGCCCACGGCATCAGCTCGCCTGCCATGTTCTTCATGGTGGGCGTGATCTACGAGCGGGTGCATCACCGCAATCTCGACCAGTTCGGCGGCTTGTTCGACAAGATGCCGGTCTACTCCGGCCTGGCGATGGGCATATTCTTCGCCGGCCTGGGCTTGCCGGGTTTGTGCGGGTTCATCGGCGAAGTGCTCGTGACTTTGTCGGTTTGGGAATACAACACGGTCTACGCGGTGATCTCGGCCTCGGTGGTGATCATCACGGCCGCGTACATCCTGTGGACGTTGCAGCGCGTTTACCTGGGCGCCGAATACAAAGGCCCGCACGGAGATCATCTGACCCCGATGACGCCGCGCGAGCTGGCCATTGCCGCTCCGCTGCTGGCGCTGGCGATCTTCCTGGGCGTGTATCCCAACGCGGTCTTCCGCTACATGCGTCCGACCGTCGATCGCACGGTGCAAGACCTGGTCGATTGGGGGCAGTCGGACGGCTCGGCCGGCGAGGTTGAAGTGGCGTCGGTGGCATTGAGCCGGGCGTCGAACGCGGCTCCCTGACGATAACCCCTTGACGATAACTCTTTGACAGTGACTTCCTGAATTGGGTGGCCGCCGCCGGGGCAGGACCGGCGGATTGACGAACGGACTGTTTTGCGAACGACGGGCAGTGGCCCCAACCATCGGCAACGAAAACTTCGGCCGGTAAAGCAGAAAGACATCCGCGGTGGGTTTCGACAATCTCCTCAATAGCGTCAATGCCGACACGCTCCGCAGCCTGCGGCTGTTCGCGCCTGAGTTGACCCTGTGCGCCACCATCGTCCTGGTGTTGCTGTTGCGCATGTTCGGGCCGACCCGGCGGATCAGTTCGCTGCTGGTCTCGCTCATCGGCTCGGGCGCGGCCTTGGCGCTGGCGATCCGGCCCTGGACCCTGGCCGGTTCGCTGGCCGTCGAACGGGCCGAGATGTTCACCGGCATGCTGGTGTTCGACTCATTCAGCGTTTACCTCCGGATCGTGCTGCTGGCCTTCGTCGTGCTGTTTGCCATCTTTACCTGGCTATCGGGCATTCCCGACCGGGACGCCAGTCCGGACGTGTTTCCGCTCGTGCTCGGGGCCACGCTGGGCATGTGCCTGATGGTTTCGGCCAATCATCTGTTGATCGTCTTTCTGGGCGTGGAGATGGCCAGCGTGCCGTCGTACGTCCTGGCCGGATTAATGAAGGGTCGCAAGCGGGCCAGCGAGGCAGCCCTGAAATACGCCGTCTACGGTGCCGGCACGGCCGGGATCATGCTGTACGGCGTGAGCCTGCTGGGGGGCGTCTTGGGCTCGTTCCACATTCCCACGATGGCCATGCGGCTATCGGACCTGCTCGCCACGGACTCGGCCCGCAGTCTGGGCGCGGATAAGCAGATGGTGTTGATGCTGGGCGGCCTGATGGTGATGGTCGGGCTGGCCTTCAAGCTGTCGGCCGTGCCGTTCCATTTCTGGTGCCCCGACGTGTTCGAAGGCGCTTCGGCCGAGGTCAACGCCTTTCTGTCGGTCGCTTCGAAGGCGGCGGCTCTGGCGCTCTTGGTCCGCGTGTCGATCGGGTTTTGCGCCCTGCCGGCCAATCAGGCCCATTTGGCCGAGCGGCCCGCGCCGGGCGCTTCAGCCTTGTACTCCGTTGACGATCGGCCCGATGCCCGCGCCGGGCGCACGCTGCCGCGGTGCCGTCCTCGCCAGCAGAGGCGGTTTCGGCGGACCATCTCGGTGCGGCCCGGGACTTCGTCTCCAAGCTGATCGCCTTCGTGGCGGTGATTACCTGCACGTTCGGCAATTTGGCCGCCTACGGGCAGACGAACATCAAACGGCTTTTGGCCTATTCGACGATCGCCCATGCCGGCTACATGATGATGGCCGTCGCGGCGGCCGTGGCGCTGGCCGGCAAGGATCCGCTGGGGTCGGAAGACGCCCTGTCGGCCCTGGTGCTGTACATCAGCGTGTACTTCTTCATGAACTTGTGCGCGTTCGCCATAGTGGCCTTCCTGCGGAATGAGTTGCACAGCGAAGAGATCGCCGATTACGCCGGCCTGATCCGCCGGGCGCCGATCGTGGTCGTGTGCTTTGCGATCGTGCTGTTCAGCCTGGTGGGCTTGCCTCCGCTGGGCGGATTTGTCGCCAAGGCGCGCGTGTTCTACGCCCTGGTCGAGGCGAACCTGATGACGGTTCTGGTCATCGGCGGGCTCAACACCGCGCTCTCGCTGTTTTATTACCTGCGCGTGATCAAGGTGATGACCATGGAGCCGGAGCCCGAGCAGCGGCTGCCGATTTCGATTCCGCTGTTGGCCGGCACGTTCGTCGTGGCCCTGACGATCCCGGTCGTCGTGCTGGGCGTCTCGTGGGAAGGCTTGAACTTGTGGGCCAAGCAGGCCGTCATTCACCTTATTTCCTGACTAGTTTTTTGCCCATGCTCGATCGCCGGACGACCACCGCGCTGCACCGCGTGTTCATCACGATCTACCGGTCGCTGCCCATGTACCTGACCTATGCGTCGCCGTGGACGCATCGCGGCGACGAGCCGATCGTCGACGTGCTGCGGCACATCGTGGCCGACCACAAAGCCATCTGCGAGCGCATTGCCCAGTACTTGCAGGAGCATCAAGTGCCCGTCGATACGGGCGACTACTCGATGGGCTTCACCGACCTGCACGACCTTTCGCTCGACTATCTGGTTTCGCGCTTGATCCGTTGTCAGCAGCAGGACATCGCGGTGATTGCCGCTGGCGTGTCCGAGTTGGCCAGCGTGCCGGCAGCCAAAACATTGGCCGAAGAGGCACTGGGCGCCGCCCGAGCCCATTTGGAGGCGCTCGAAGGGCTCGCCGCGCCTCAAGCTTCGGCCGGCACCCAGACGCATTAGTACCGGTTTCAAAACGCGCTCGGAGAGGGGGACAGTCCCCGCAGGTTTTGAAACCGGCACTAGTCGCCCGCGCGCGGCAGCCGGGCCGCGAGCCGGGCAAATCTGGCAGACTGTCAGGCCTGCATGTGCCGGCGGCGATTGCCCTGGCGAGGCCGCGCTACGTCCGGGAAGCCGCTATGCTGTTTGACACCCACGCTCATCTCGACCAGGACGATTTCGACCCGGACCGCGACGCGGTGATCGAGCGGGCCCGGCAGGCCGGCGTCGAGTCGATCGTCACGATCGGCATCACCGCGGCGAGCAGTCGGGCCAGCGTCGAGTTGGCCGGCCGGTATCCGGGCGTCTGGGCTGCGGTCGGCATCCAGCCCAACCACACTTCCGAGGCCGCCGCCGAGGACTGGGATGCGATCGTCGCGCTGGCCGCCAGGGAGCGCGTCGTGGCGCTTGGTGAGACGGGGCTCGATCGCCATTGGGACCGGGCCCCGTTCGCGATCCAGCAGGATTTCTTCGACCGCCATCTGCGCTTGGCCCAGCAGCTGGGCCGGCCGGTGGTCATTCACACCCGAGAATGCGACGCCGACGTGCTCGTCATGCTGCGCGAAGCCCGCGGCGGGGACCCGTGGCGGGCGTGATGCACTCGTTTACCGGCGCCGCCGCGACGGCGGCCGAATGCGTGGAGCTGGGGCTTTACGTCAGTTTTGCCGGCATGGTCACGTTCAAGAAATCGGACGAGCTGCGGGCCGTGGCGGCCGCGGTTCGTGCCGACCGAATCCTGATCGAGACCGATAGCCCGTATCTGTCGCCGCAGCCGCTGCGCGGACGCCGCAACGAGCCGGCGCACCTGGTGCATACGGCCGGCTGCCTGGCGGAAGTCCGGGGCCTGGCGCTCGCCGACTTTGCGGCCCAGACCACGGCCAACGCACGCGCGCTGTTTGGAGTCTAAACGTCCGGTTTGAGGCAGCAGCAGTTCCGCTCTCGGCGGACCTGCCTGGGCAGCAGCTCTGCAAAGTCAGCTGTAGGAGGCGACTCCGATCGCCGACAATCGACGCCGTCTCGGGAAAGTCGGCGATCGGAGTCGCCTCCTACATTCGCAAAACGGCGCAAACGCCGACTTTGCCGTCGTCCTGACGAGCCAGGGCGGTCCCTTGACAGCTGCGAACGCCACTGGGGAGAATGATCCGGCCGACACGCGGCGCGAAGGGAAAACGCGCTGCGGACAACCCAGGTGGCCCAGGCCGGCTGTTTTCTTGGGGGTCTATTCTCCAGTGGCACTCGGTACCGAGCCCCGCATGGCAGCCAGCGCCGCAGCCAAACGTTACGCCGCCCAAGTGGTTCGGCGGCTGCGCAAGACCTACGGCGACGCGGAGTGTGCGCTGGTGCATCGCAATCCACTCGAGCTGCTCATCGCCACGATTCTGTCGGCTCAGTGCACCGATCAGCGGGTCAATCTGGTCACGCCCGAGCTGTTTCGTCGCTATCCGACGGCGGGCGATTTCGCCGCCGCCCGGCTGCCCGAACTGGAGCGCGCAATTCAGAGCACCGGTTTTTTCCGCAACAAGGCCCGCAACATCCAGGCCTGCTGTCGGCAACTGGTCGAGCATCACGGCGGCCAGGTGCCGCGGGATCTGGAGGCCCTGGTGGCGCTTCCGGGCGTGGGACGCAAAACGGCCAACGTCGTGCTGGGCACGGCCTTCGGGCTGGCGACGGGCGTGGTCGTGGACACGCACGTTTCGCGCCTCAGCCGCCGCCTGGGGCTGACCGCCCAGAACAGCCCGGAAAAAATCGAAAGCGACCTGATGCAACTGCTGCCGAAACGGGAATGGATCGGCTTCAGCCACCGGATGATTCATCATGGCCGGCAAATTTGTCAGGCCCGCCGCCCGCAATGCGATGTGTGTCCGCTCGACGACATCTGTCCGCGAAATGGAGTCGCCTCGGTATGATCCTCTCCGGCCACGAGATTCGCCGTCAACTGGGCACGAACATCCAGATCACGCCGTTCGATGAGGCCCATCTCAACCCGAACAGCTACAACCTCACGCTCCACGACGAGCTGATGACCTACGAAGAGGTCGTGCTCGACATGGCCAAGCCCAATCGGGTGCGCCGATTGACCATCCCGCCCGAAGGGCTCGTGCTCGGGCCCAGCCAGCTCTACCTGGGCCGCACGGTGGAGCACACCGAAACGCACAACCTGGTGCCCATGATCGAGGGCCGCTCGTCCATCGGCCGGCTGGGGCTGTTCGTGCACGTCACGGCCGGCTTCGGCGATGCGGGCTTCTGCGGCTACTGGACGCTGGAGATGTTCGCCGTCCAGCCGGTGCGGATTTATCCCGGCGTGCCGATTTGCCAGATCTTCTATCACGAGATTACCGGGTCGATCAGCGAGTACGTCAGCGACAAGTACCAGCACAACCACGACATTCAGCCGAGCTTGCTGTTCAAGGAGTTGAATCCCGACTCCGAGAAGGATCCGCAGCTCAAGCTCAAATTCGGGCTGGAGCGCTCGCACAGTTAGGCCCGTTATCGGGTCGCTGTCGCGTGGTGGCCGCGCTGGCGTGAAGAACTGCCCCAGTCGTCCGTCACACAAGCGACGCTCGCCACACGGCGTCTGACAAGGCGACTTGCGTCAGGCACGACGTGCGCAACAAAAAAGGGCGCCCTGCGCTGGGAGCGCCCTTGGTAGGACTTGCGAAGAATCAAGCCGACAGGTTTTATCGACCGCAACCTGGGCCGCCAAGCTCGGGTCCGCGGTTACGCGCTGCGTCGGCGACGGGCGACGACCAATGCCGCGACGACGCCCAGGCCCCACACAGCCAGGCTCGACGGCTCGGGAGTCGGATTCGGTGTCACGCTAACCGAATCGACGCCGCTGTACAAAGGATCGTTTCGACCACTGATTACCAGATCGGTCGAGTTGCTTGTCGCGGTTACCGTGAAGCTGTACGGCGTCCAGGTGACCGGATTTGTACTGTTGGACGTGTCGTTCGTGATCGACAACACAGTGTTGCCCCCGAAGGCTACGCTGAAGTCGTTGGGGGTTCCATTCTCGGCGAAATAAGCAAAACTCAAGGTGTACTGCGCACCCGCGGTGGTGGCCAGGGTTTGGCTGATCGACCCATCGGCGCCGTTAAATCCAACCGCGGCGAAGTAGTTGCCCTGGTACGGATTGAGCTGGACAGCGTCCATAAAGGGCCCGCTCACCAAAATGTACGGAGCGGAAGTCTGCGGACCTGAAATGGTCCAGCCCGTGAAATCGCCCGATTCGAATCCGCCGTTCGTGACCAAATCCATCCCTGCCGTGGCCGGCCGGGCAGCCAGGAGCCCCGAGCACAGTGCCAACGCCGCAAAGCATCCCGTGACTGGCCTCATCGCGAGTCCTCCAAAAGAGATTGAAGCAACTTACATTGTGAAAAGAGCACAGTGTGGGGGGATCAAGTTGGCTAAAATCGTGCCAGCGCGGTCGCCCATCATCCAGATTTTCATCCCCGCGCAGATCTATCGAGAAATGAAGTCGCTGCTGGCTTCCGCCGTGGTATGCGCGAAGCTCGGGCGGTTCCCCTTCTCGCCCGAATCCGATCAAATCGATTGAATAGCTAGCTAGGCTTTATCAGATTGATCGGCCGCGGCTAATGAGTCTGGTCGGCAAGCGGCATACCTGCCGATCGCGCACAGCCTCGTTTGACCGCCGGCTCGTACCGTTTTCGAGTGCCCGAGCGCGCTAGATCGTCGTGGCCGAGAAGCCGCCGTCGACAACGATGTTCTGTCCCGTGACGAACGACGAGGCCCGGCGGGCCGCCAGCCAGACTACGGCGCCGGCCAGTTCTTCCGGCTGACCGAAACGGGCCATGGGCGTATGGCCGATGATCTGACCGCCGCGGGCCGTATAGCTGCCATCGGGATTGAAGAGCAGGGCCCGGTTTTGTTCGGCGGGAAAGAAACCCGGGCTGATTGCGTTGACCCGGACGCCGCGTGTGGCCCATTCGCGGGCCAGGAATTGCGTCAGATTGATCACGGCCGCCTTGGCCGCCGAGTAGGCCACCACCCGCGATAGCGGCGTCATCCCGGCCATTGAGGCGATGTTTATGATGCTGCCGGCGCCGGCAGCGAGCATCGCGTGGCCGAACACCTGCGCCGGCAGGAGCACGCCCCCCACCAGGTTCAAATCGAACACGCCTTGCCAGGCGGCAAGCGGGAGCTGGCAGAAGTCGGCGCCGGGGGGGAGCGTGGCATCGGGACGGTTGCCACCCGCGGCATTCACGAGCACGCTGGGCGGTCCCCATTGCTGCCCGATGGCGTCGCAGGCGGCGGCCAGCGAGTCGCGATCCAGGGCATCGGCCGAGTGAAATAGCGCCGTGCCGCCGGCACTGCCGATCGAATCGGCGCGCTGCCGGCCGCGCTCCGAGTTACGCCCCAGGATCGCCACCCGGGCTCCGGCGCCGGCCAGAGCGGCTGCCATGGCGCCCCCCAGGGCGCCCGTGCCGCCGATCACGACGGCGACTTCCGATTTCAAGTCGAACAGGTTTTCGCTCATCGTCTGTTTTGCCGCCAGAGGCGCTCTGCGCTTTTCGAAATGGGTACTTCGTGTGAATCGATCAGCTGTCCAGAAACAGCGGCTTCAAATGCCGGTCGTACAGGTTCCCGCCGACATTCTTGGCAATGACCGGCTCGTATTTTTCCAACAGCTGCAAATAACGATCGCCCATCTGGGCCGCGATCTTGTAGCCCACGTGGATCAGTTGCCGCAGGTGCGGATTGAACCGCGGGCAGGCCGGATCGTGCCGCAGCGCCGCGACGAACTCGGCGGACGACCAATCGGCGACGGCGGCGGCCGACGGCAGCCGGGCCGGATCGATGTCGATCACCGCGGCATAGGGGGCACACAAGGCATCGCGTTTCTCCAGAGCCTTGGCATAGATCTGCTTGGCGCAATCGAGCCCATCGCCGCCGGCTTCGGCCAGGCCGATCACCTCTTCCAGCCAGCTGGTGCCGGCGGTTTTGATGTGCAGACCGGCGTCGAATCGGGCCAGGCTGCGGCGAATGGGCTGGTAGAGCGAAAACTTGTCGCTGCCCGAATGCACGCTCAACTTCAAGTTGTTCGGCAGCCCGAACTGATCCACGGCATAGGCGATCACGGCCAGGTCGTCGCTGAATTCGGTTTCGAATTTGTCCAAATCGCCGACGTAGTCGACTCCCTTATTGAAGCGGCCGGTGAATTTCGGCGCGATGGTCTGGAGCGGAATCTGCTGATCGGCAAGGGCCGCCAGGATGACGAGCAGTTCGGCGGGCGTTTGCGGACTGTCGGTCTCGTCCATCGAAACTTCGGTAATGAAGTTGTCTCGGCCCTTGGTCGCGGCGATGTGCCGGTAGATTTCGCCCGCTTCCTGGACGGCCCGCAGGTATTTGCCGGCGATCCGCTCGATGTCGGCCCGCTCGATCAGAAACGGCGAGTCGATGCCGGGCAGCTTGAGCCGGCCCACGAGCTTTGACTGGCGACCGGCAAAGGCCGAGAGCGCGGCCGGATCGGCGGGCTGGCCGATCGAATCGGCAACGTCGATCGTGTAGAAGTCGCTGGAGGCGATAAAACCGTCGACGGTTTGCAGCCGAATGTGATCGGCGTCGACGTGATAGGGCTTCTTCCAGCCCAGCGCGTGGACGGCGGCATCGGCGGCGGCCCGGACGCTGGCCGGCTGCGAGCCCACGGTGGTGTGCTCGCGATAGGACTTGTTCCACACCGGGACGACTTCGGCGCCTTTTTCGGCGGCCCGGATGCAGGCTTGCAATTGGGCCTTGGCCTGATGAGCAAAGCGGTCGCCGACGCCGAACGAATACTTGGCCAGAGTCAACATAAACGGGATGAACCTCAGGGCAGGGGAGGGGGCACTTTTTCAGCGAGCAAGGATTCGGCGTTGCACGGGCCGGGATTCACCGCGGCACCATCACCGCGGAACAAGAAGTTTGCCTGGCTGTGAGCCGCGCTTCAGTCGCCGATTTCCACCACGGCTTTCAGCACGCCCGTTTCGGGCCTGGTAAACGACGGGAACACAGCGATCAGTTCCTCAAAAGGCGTACGATGGGTGATCCATGGCCGGGTGTCGATCCGGCCGTCTTCGATCAAGCGGATGATGCGGGCGAAGTCGGCCGACAGCGCGTTGCGCGAGCAGAGCAGCGTGCCCTCGGAACGGTGAAACACGGGATGCCGGAAACGGACCTCGTCCGTCGTGATGCCCACAAAAACCAGCCGGCCGGCCTGGGCCGTGTAGCCGAAGGCCGCCGACATCGACGCGCTCGAGCCCGTGGCATCAAAAACCACGTCGGGCAAATGCCCGTCGGTCAAGTCGCGCAATTCTCGCTCGGTGTTTTCGCTGGGCACCAGCGTGTGCTGAACCCCCATCAGCCGGCGGCAAAAGTCGAGCCGCTCGCGGCTCATGTCCATGACGATGATTTTGGCCTCGGTGAGCCGGGCGAATTCCAGCGTCGACAGGCCGATCGGCCCGGCGCCGATAATCAGACAGGTTTCACCGCTCGACAGGGCCGAGCGATCGACCGCATGACAGCCGATTGCCAGAGTTTCGACGAGCGCGAGTTGCTCGAAACTGAGTTTGCGCGAAATATGCAGCTTGCGAGCCGGCACGATGAACTGCGGCCGCAGCCCGCCGTCGCAGTGGACGCCGAGCGTCTGATGCTTCTCGCAACAGTTGGTGTGCCCGCGGACGCAAGCGTAGCACTTCTGGCAATTGATATAGGGCTCGACCGAGCAGTGGTCGCCGGGGCGGACGTTCGTCACTCCCTCGCCGACTGCCAGCACTTCGACGCCCAGCTCGTGCCCGGGAATGCGCGGATAGCTGAAAAACGGCATCTTGCCCAGGTAGCCGCCGATGTCGGTGCCGCAGATGCCCACGCGATGCACGCGGACCAGCGCCTCGCCCGCGGCCGGGGGCGGCGGCGCCGGCACGTCGATTTGCTGAAACATCTTGGGGGCGTCAAGCGAAATGGCCTTCATCGAGCTGGTTCTCGTTGGGGAGGGGCGAAGGTGCTGCCGGGCATTGCGGCGCGACGGGCTCTATTGCGTCCTGGCCAGCGAATGGGCCAGGGGCGACCACCGGAAGCCCCGGAAACGCGGTCGTTTGAGGACGCCCGACAGCCCATTTGAAATCTCGGTATTAATAGCAATCAGACCTTTGGCGCGGGGGGCAGCGGGTCGCCGTTTTCTGGCCGCCCTTCGCTATAAAACCAATTGTGAATCGGCCGCAGAATGTCCAGCACTTCGGTCAGCAGTTGATTGTCCAGCGGCGCGTCGGCCCATTGGACCCACAGTTTGACGTTTTCGGGATTGGCCGAACCGACAATGCAAGTGGCCATGTCCGGCGCGGCGAGCGAGTATTGCAGCGCGAGCTGCGCAATATCGACGCCGCGCGCCGCGCAGTGCTCGGCTGCCCGGCGGGCCACCTGCCGCACCTCGGGCGTGGCCTTGTGCCAGGGCGGCAGCTCGGTGTTGGTGAGCAGCCGGGCCGAAAACGGAGCCGCGTTCATGATGCCCACGCGCTTGGCTTGCAAATACGGCACCAGGTCGGCCAGCATCGTGTTTTGCAGCGTGTAATGGTTATACGACAGCACGACGTCCAGGTCCGCCCGCTCGATCACGTAGCGGAAGATGTTCATCGGATAGCCGCTGATGCCCACGAAACGGACTTTGCCCTGCCGCTGGATCTTTCGCAAGGCGGGCAGGGTCTCCTCGACGATCTGCGACATCTCGACGAACTCGATGTCGTGGCAGAGCATGATGTCGAGGTAGTCGACGCCCAGGCGGTGCAGGCTGACGTCGACGCTTTCGACCACCCGCCGGGCGGAAAAGTCGAAATGATCGCGATCGTAGCGGCCGAGCTTCGAGCCCAGGTAATAGCGGTCGCGGGGGATGCCTTTCAGGGCGATGCCCAGCATGCATTCGCTCATGCCTTTGCCGTAGAACGGCGAGGTGTCGATGAAGTTCATGCCCAGGTCGAGGGCCACCTGGACCGAGCGCAGGGCCTCTCCCAGGTCGATGGCGCGGAATTCCTGCCCCAGCGACGAAGCGCCGAAACTGAGCCAGGAAAGCTGCAAGCCTGTGGCACCCAGCGGACGAAATTTCATCGGCGAACTTGCTCCCAGGGCTAGAGTCCTGCGGCCGGCCTGATCGTCGGCCGCGTCACCACAAGAATAGAGATTGCCCGGCCGGGCTTCAATCGGCCCGGCAGCGCGCGGAGGGTGTTTTTATTTCGGTTTGACGTGCCGGTTCGCTCGGCCGTAGGATCTCGGGTGGGCAATTTGGCGCCGCAAGTTTGGCTTGCTGGCGCCGGCCCTTGAGCCGCCCTGTTGTTTGCCAGCGCCAATTTTCTCGGGGGATCCATGCCGGCCGAACCGCTTGCGCACCTGGCCGTCCACTTGCGTCCGGTCGACAACCTGGCCGTGGCCGCGCGGCAATTGGCGGCGGGGCTCGTGGTCGAACACAAGGGGCGCACCATCACGCTCACCGAGCGGATCGGCCTGGGGCACAAGCTGGCCCTGTGCCCCATTTGCGCCGGCGAAGCGGTCTACAAATACGGCCAGATTATCGGTTTTGCCAGTCAGGACATCGCCCCCGGTGAGCTGATCCACGAGCACAATCTGTCGGCCGGCGCGTTCGAGCGCGACTACGCCTACTGTATTGATTGCCCGCCGCCTCCGGCGCCGGCCGAGCCGCGCTACTGGCAGGGCTACGACCGGGGCGATGGCCGCTATGGCACCCGCAACTACATCGCCATTATCAGCACGGTCAACTGCTCGGCCAGCACCAGCAAGTACATCAGCGAGCGCTTCAGGGCCCAGGACCTGCTGCGCGATTATCCGCATGTCGACGGCGTGGTCGCGCTGACGCACAAGGCGGGTTGCGCCATGCAATACGACGGGCCCGACCATCGTCAGCTCGATCGCACGCTGGCCGGGTTCGCCCGGCATCCCAATGTGGTCGCTTATATCCTCGTGGGGCTGGGCTGCGAAACCGGGCAGGCGATCCACCTGATCGAGGACCACGGTCTGGTCCAGCTCGGCGGCAGCCGCGCCAGGCCGCTGGTGCTGACGATTCAGCAGTGCGGCGGCATCGGCAAGACCGTCGACGCCGGCGTCCGGGCAGTGGCCGAATTGCTGCCCCGGGCCAACGCCGTGCGCCGCACTTCGCTGCCGGCCAGCCGCCTGATCCTGGGCACCAATTGCGGCGGGTCCGACGGCAACAGCGGTGTCACCGCCAACCCGGCGGTGGGCGTGGCCTCGGACCTGCTCGTGGCGCAAGGCGGCACGAGCATCATCGGCGAGACTACGGAAATCTACGGCGCCGAACATTTGCTCACCCGCCGGGCCGTCAGCCGGGAGGTCGGCGAAAAGCTGGTCGAGCGGATCAAGTGGTGGGAATGGTACGCCGGCGTGTTCGGCGCCGAAATCAACAACAATCCCTCGGTGGGCAACAAGGAAGGCGGCCTCACAACGATTTACGAAAAGTCGCTCGGCGCCATTGCCAAAGGGGGCAGCACGGCCCTGGTCGACGTCGTGGGCTATGCCGAGCCGGTCGAGGCCAAGGGATTCGTCGTCATGGACACCCCCGGCTACGATCCGGTGAGTATGACCGGCATCGTGGCCGGCGGCGCCAACGTGCTGGTCTTCACCACCGGACGCGGCTCGGTGTTCGGATGCAAGCCGGCACCCTCCATCAAAGTGGCGACCAACACGCCCATGTACCGGCATATGATCGACGACATGGACATCGACGCCGGCGTGATCCTCGATGGCACGCCGGTCGAAGTGGTTGGCCAGCAGATCTTCGAGCAGATCTTGGAAGTCGCCAGCGGCCAGAAGACCAAGAGCGAACTGAGCGGCGTCGGCGAAGACGAATTCGCTCCCTGGAGCATCGGCCCCACGCTGTAGCGCAAGGCGGACCCATCCAGCTCAGCCGGCACGCCTCGGCGGACCGCGCTCGAGAATTCGGCCGGTCCGGCGGACGTTGGTCTATCTGCGCTGGCCCTGGGCCCGGTCTTTGGGCACCGAGCGGCGGATAAATTCCAGGAACTGCAGGCTGGCCGGGGAGAGCTGTTCGCCGCGCCGCGTGAGCACTCCCGATTGAATCGGGCGAATGGCGTCGGCCAGCCGCCGGGTTTCGACTTTACGCCCGCGCGTCACGGCCCCGCCCGGCAAGAGCGGCACGATCGACAGTCCCAGCCCGGCCTCCACCATGCGGACGATGATTTCGGTATTCGTGGTTTCCATTTCGACGCGCGGAGTCAGCCCCTGCTGTTGAAAGGCGTCGACCACGTGCTGTCGGCCCGTCGAACCGCGCTCGAACATGATGAGCGGCTGATCGGCCAGGTCGGCCAGCGTCAGCCGGCGCCTGCGCAGCAGTTTGTGCCCGCTTGGAGCGATCAGGCTCCAGGAGAGCGAAAACAAGTGGGCGTAGGCCAATTCGCTGTGTGGCTCGTAGGGCGCCGCGACCCCCAGGGCGATGTCCGGGTCGCGAAGTAGGGCGTCCTCGACGCCTTGCTCGGTCAGCGTGCTGACGCGGATGCGGATTTGCGGATGCCGGGCATGAAACCGCCGTATCGAATCGATCAATACGTAGAGCAGTAGATACTGGCTCGACGCCACGTGGACCAGCTTAGGCGCGCTCGAGGCCGTGAACACTTCGCACAGCTCGCGCGACCGCTCGAGGAAAGCCGCGGCATGCGGCAGGAATCGCTGCCCCTGGGCTGTCAGCGGGCTGGCCCGGCGCGGGCCGCGGCTCTTGCGATATAGCTCGACGCCCAGCCGCGCTCGAGCGCGAGCAACCGGTTGCGCACTCCTTGTTCGGTAATGAGCAGCCCCTCGGCCGCCCGGCGCAGGGTTCCCTGCCGCGCCAGCTCCACGAAGGCCGCCACTTGATCGATTGACAGCGTCGTCGAAAGTGCCGAGTTCATCCGCTGGCCCCGGAAAGAAGTGACCCCCGCCGCTGCCCGCCCTGACGATAGTCCGCCCGCGGCCAGTACACAATAATAAAGGTGATACAACGCCCTAAAAACAATTTTGAGCGGGGTCAGGGCGCGTTAGGTTTAGCGCTGGCAGAGGGCCAACCCGGGGGCTGGAACCTGGAGGGTTGACTGCCGCTCTGGCCTGACGCATTCCTGGGAGAAAAACGATGAAGACCACTACGAATCGCCTGCTCTGGCCCTTGGCCCGAATCACCTGGACTCCAATCACCTTGGCCCGAATTGCCGTGGCCTGTCTGGTCCTCGGACACGGCGCCGCCTCGTCGTCGGCCGGCGATCGGCTGGTGGTGCATGAGTGGGGCACGTTCACCGCCCTGCAGGACGACGACGGCAGCGCGCTGGCCGGCATCAATGTCGACGACGAACCGCTTCCCGCGTTTGTCCACAACCTGAGCCAGCGGATCCTGGCCCCGTCCAACAGCCTGCGCAACATTTACATGAAGGGCGTGCCGCAGCGGCATCCCTACGTCACGCTCCGCTTGGAGACGCCGGTCGTCTATTTCTATCCGCCCGCCGGCGAGCGCGAACCGCTCGTGCTCGACGTGCACGTCGACTTTCGCGGCGGCTGGCTGACGCAGTTTTATCCGCAGGCCGACGCGGTGGCTCCCGGGCTGCGGGAAGGCAAGTTTCAATTCGGGACGCTGTCGGCCGACACGCGCAGTTCGTTGGATTGGCGGGGGCTGACCGTGGGAACCCAGGGGCCGGTGCCGCAAGCCGACTCGCCCGCATGGAACGCCCCGCGCCAGGTTCGTGCTGCCCGGGTCACGGCGGAGTCCGGCGAGAGCGAGCGGTATTTGTTTTACCGGGGCGTGGGCAATTTTCCGGCTCCGCTCGCGGTGGTCAGCGACCGGGCGGCGGGCAAGATCCAGCTCAAGGCCGGCGACAACGAGCTCTTGGCGGCCGCGCCGGCCGCGCAGATCGGGCCCTGCTGGCTGGTCGAAGTGCGGGCCGACCGGCAGGCGGCGTTTCGTGTCGCGCTGTCGAAGCCCGGGGTCGTCCGGCCCGGCCAGGCACTGGCCTCGGCCGAACGAAACTTTGCCGCGGCCGATTTCTCGCCGGACAACATCGATCGCTTGAGTGCCAGCATGCACGGGGCTTTGACGGCGGCCGGTCTGTACGACGACGAGGCCACCGCGATGCTCGCCACCTGGCGGCAAGCCTATTTCTGCAGCCCGGGGCTCAGGTTGTTTTTTGTCGTGCCAAGGGCCTGGACGGATCGGATTCTGCCCCTGCGCATTTCGCGGCCCTGCGACGTCGAGCGGGTAATGGTGGCCCGGCTGGAATTGATCAGCCCGGCGCAGCGCGACGGGCTCAAGCGACTGAGCCACGCGGCCAGGCCCGATTTGCAATGGCTGGTCGAAGCCCAAAAGTCGCCGAATTTCAACCGCTTGGTGGCCGGCCGCAGCGACTTTGGCGACCTGGGCGTAGAAATTCCGCCGGACTTTCAAGCTTATTTGGGTTTGGGCCGGTTCCGCGACGCCCTGGTAATTGCCGAGCACCGTCAGCGTCCGAGCGACGAGCTGACGGCGTTCGTCAATGCGTATGGGCTATGGGCATACCGCTGGCCGCCGGCCGACGCCCCAGGCGACGAATGATTGCCCAGAGCAGGGCAAGCCCGATCGCCAAAACGATCAGCCGCAGGGCGCGGCCCAAGAGCGGCTCGGCAACCGCCCGGGCCGTGACTTCGACGTCGCCGCGAGGCGTCGTGAAGAGGAAGCGCTGGCCGCGCATGGTCAGATCGACGTTCAAGCTGGCCAGCGAGGCCGGGGCCAACGCTTGCCCCTCCGGTTCGCCCAGCGGACCACTCGCCGGCGTCTGGCCGGGGCGCCCGTCCAGCGCGGTTTCGCGGCTCTCAGGTGCGCTATCTGTGGCCAGTTGGGGAGAGGCTCCCGGGACTGGACCGCCAGCCATGCCCAGGCCGTAATTGAACCCCTCGTCGGCAGGCTGCACTTTTTGCTGCTGTTTTTCCAGCCGATCGGCGTAGCGCTCCAATTGCCGCTGCGAGCGGCGAGCCGCCGATTCTGGTTCGGCCAGGTCCCGCTTCTGGTCGGCCTCGCTTTGCGGCAGAGTATCCTTCGCGAAGGCTTTCGGAGCGGCGGGCTGCGCCGGAGCCTGGAGAGCAGGAGCGTTCGCTCCGAATTGCGGCGGACCCATCGGCTTGCTGGTTGCCGGTTTTTTGGCCGCGGGCATGTCGGCCTGTTCGTTCTGCAGTTTGTTCTGCGCCAACCAGCGCGGGTTCAGCCCCTGGCCCTGTCCGCCGGTGGGTTGCTCGGGCACCGTCGCGGTCTGGGCGGGCGGCTGAAAATTCAGCTCCGATTGACTCACGACGTCGTTGGCCCGGGTCCCGGTCTGGGCGCGATAAAAGTTGCCCAGCCGGCCGCGATTGTCGAGCGCGTCTGCCACCCCGTTTTGAGCGGGTGGACTGTTGATCTGGACTTCGAGCCCTTGTTGGGCCTGTTCGTTCTTTTGCAGCTGCTGGGCCAGCTCGGCATTGCCTGCATAGCCCGAGGCCGATTGCTTCAGCCGGACGGCGTCGGCCTGCAGGGCTTTCAGATTGTTCGTAGCCCGGGCTTTGGCATACGAGTCTTCGCTGTGCAGGGCGCTGACGGCCAGGCCGATCTGCCTGGTGTTGTATTCGAGCAGGCCGGCGGCCAGATAGCCTTCGCTATCGACCAGACGCATCGTGCCGCCGAAATCGAACCACTTGTAGCTTTCCGGCGCATAGAGTTCGACCTGGCTCAGTTCGACGTTGATGTTTACGGTCCGCATGAGCGGGAAGGCGACCTGGTCCAGCGCGGCGAGCCGCCCCATTTGGCCGCCGTACGTCAAAACCACCGGATAGTCCGCATCCCCGGGGGCCGTCTTGACCAGCGGAATCCGCACCAGGTCGGGCGTCTTGTCCGTGGCCGGTTTGACCGGCTCGCCGGCCACGTGCGCGGTCCACAGGTGGGCGCCGGCCGGCAGTCGCACCACCAGGTATTGCTCGGTGCTGTTATCCAGTCGGTACAATTGCGAGCCGCGGAACGCGCCCTGGGCGTCGATCATCAGCGTGGCCTTGGCCAATCCGATCCGCGCGCCGGCCGTTTCCACCGCTGCCCGGTCCTGGGCCCGCAGCACCAGCCGCGGGTCGGCCGCGCTGGGGCTCGCGGTGTAGGCCTGCGTCAGTCCGCGGCCGAGCAGGGCCGAAAGCATGCGCCATTCTGTCTGCTCCGGGCTCACCGGGTCGACCGCGACATGCTCGGCAACGACGACTTCGTCGCGGCCGGCGCTCTCGAGCGTTACGTAGCGCTCGTCGGTCTCGCCGGTCTCGACCTGAGGAATCGGCGCCAGGTACTTTCCACCGGTCAACAGGCGATCGTCCTCGACCAGCACGCGCAAGTTGTTCATCACTTCTTCCTGCAGTTCGAGCCGCACGCGGACGCGGCCGGCCGGGTCGCCCTCGACCGGGGTGATCGTTTTCTGCCGCAGCATCGGCGCGCCGATGCGGGCGTCGCTCATATCGGCCGGGAGCAGGAACGACAGGCTGCGGATGCCCGCTTCGCGGATCGTAAAATCCAGCAGGATCGTCTCTTCGATCGTGCGCTGGGTGACGCGGACGTTGCTGACCACGATCGCATGCACGATCGGCTTGCGGGGCGAGACCAACAGCTGGGCCGAAAACTGCGGGCCGCGATAACGCAGCGCCAGTCGGGCCATCGACTGCTGATCCGGAGCCAGCCAGCCGCTGACCGCCGAAAGCAGTTCGCTCTCGCAGCCCACGAGCTTGTCGGCCCGCACGCCCAAGGCGGGATCCGCTTCCACGACCAGGTCTCCGGACTGTTCGATGCCCTCGGTCCGCTCGTCGACGGCGACAATTTCCGGCGCCTGGGCCACGAGAGTTTCCACCGGACCGTATTCTCCCCAGACTCCCGCGAGCACCACGTCGAACGGTTTGGCCTGGCCGCCGGCAAAATACAGGTTCACCGTGGAGCGTTCGCCGCGCGTGCCCACGACCCACTCGAAGGGCTCCGGGGCCGTGACGCGATCCAGCTTCCAATCCGCGGGCAGCGCCAACTGCAAGCGATAGATCGGGCGATCCGCCACCCGCACCCGGATGCGGCTTTCCAGCGAGCGCTGCCGGGCCGAAATTTTAAGCACGCTTTCGAATGCGGCCGAAACGCGCGGCACGACCGGTCGTGCCGACAACCGCACCGCGAACGCCGTCGTGGCAAAACGGTAGAACTGATATGGCAAAATGCCCAGCGGGCTTTCCTCGGCTTCACCGGCGGCCTCGGGGCTCCCAGCGCCGGCGTCGGCACGCGAGACGCCCACGGCGCTGTCGGTGCGCAATTGCAGCAGCGGACTGCGCCGAATGGCCAACTCGCCGGACTGCTGCACCGCGCTTTGCACCTTGAGCAGCGGAACATCGAACTCGGCCAGGTCTCCGCTGCCCACGGCGCCGCGGACTGCCAGCGTCACGCTGAACGATTCGCTCAGCTGCGCAGGCTGCAGCAAGGTCACCGTAAGTTCGTGGTCTCGCGGCGCGGCGTCGAGCTGCCAACCGCGGACGTTGCTGCCCGTGACTTTCTCGACCAGATAGCCGGCCGGCACGTCGAGCGTGAAGCGCGCCGCGGCGCGCCGTGAAGCGACAGATCGAGCCGGGCCACCAGCCGCAAACCGCCCTCTTGCACGTCGAACACCTGCCTGCCAGTCACCGAAAGGCTCTGATCGACCGGGGCAGCGCCGAGCTTGGCGCGCCATTCCACGTGCAAGGCACCGTCGGCCCCCAGCGCGGTTTGGATCGATTCGCCGTCGCGCTTGGTCTCGAATTTGCCTCGATCGGGCCCGCCCCGCAGGACGACCTCGGTGTGAGCCTGGGCAACGTTCAGGCGCAGCGCCGTGGCCACGGCCGAGGGCAGCCGTCCGTCGACGACCTGCCAGCCCCCCTGACGCACGATCCGAAATCGCATCGCGAGCGCCAGCCGCCAGCGGCCCGCGCCGGGCACGATCACCGCCAGCGGAGTATCCCCCGCCGGGCCGGCCTGTGGGCCAGTTTGTCCCGCGACGCCGAGTCCGCCGATGGCCGTCTTGGGCGCTGCGGCCTGGTCGGCGAGATTCGAAAGCGTGGCCTTGGTCGGCACGCCGCCCGCTAGTCCAAGCGGCACGCGAACGGCGTGGTCGACGAGCACCTCGATATCCACGTGTCCCTCGACCTCGAGCGACTGGTCGCCGTTGAGCGTGGCCTGGAACTGTCCGTCTGACAGAACGTATTCGGCCGGCGGCACGCCACGGACTTTGCCGTCCGGCTGCACGGCGCGGAGCATCTCCAAGTACTTGTCGTACGGCAGCAGAATCTTCTGGCCGGGGTCGACGGCCGGTTTTGCAGCGCGACGGGGTACGGCGTCGGGATTCGCCGCGTCGGGCGTGGCTTCTGCCGGGTCGGCAGACAGGGCGGCAAGAGGATCAAACTGGTCAGGGTCGTAAGGAATGATGATCGCGTCGGCGGGCACAGCGACGGGCACGGTTGGCTCGTCGGCGCAGGCGGCGTGCGGCGCGAGGTACAGCAGGCCGGCCAATGCGGCCGCTGCCGTCACGGCACCGTAGTGTCCGACCGCTCGGCGGCTGACGCGCACGAGGCGCCGCGCCAAGGCCGCGACCAGGTAATAGACCACAAGCCAGCAGCCGGCATAAAACGCCATGTTGCAAACCGGCGAAACGAGGCCGCTGTAGGGCAAGAGGAGCGGCAGGACATAGGCCAACCCGAGCGTCAGGCCCAGCAGACGAAGTCGCTGCCCGAGCGGCCGGTCGGAGATCCACACGCCGCGCAAAAAAATGGCCAGCGCCACGCCCCAGCCCAGCAGATCGAGCCGGGTTTGATCGACCAGGGTCACCGCCAAACGGGGCTGGGCACCCAGGCTTTGGAACGGGATCTGGATCGAGTCGGTTTGCAATTCAATCGGCAGGCTGCGCAGCCCTTCCAGGGCCCAGATCGACTGTTGTCTGGCCGGGGGCTTTGCGGCGCAGGTCTCCCCGTGCCGCCGCCCGAGCCACCCATGCCGCCACCCATGCCTCCCATGCCGCCGCCACCGGGCGCCGCTGCCGGTGCTTCGAGCGACTTTTCTTCTTGCACGAGGGCAGTGTCGTCGGCGGCTGGCATGGACTGGTCTGCCAGCTTGGTCACGTCGTCGGCATCTGCCGGCAGCGCAAAGGGATCCATCTCCGCCGCTGCCTCGCCGGCCAACTTTCTTTCGCCATCTTTCAGCGCACTATCCTCAAAGTATTCGCCCGCTTGGTGTCGCCCCATGGATCGCGCGTTGTCGACCGTCGCCGCGGGCGGAGCCATTTTGACTCCAAACTCCGCTTTCGACTTCGTCCGGCTTGCCGCCGCAAACGATGAGGCCGTGTATCCGGAGACGGTGCGCGCGATCGCGGCCAGCGGCGATTGTCGCTCGGCGATCGCATTGCTGAAAACCGTGCCGCTGGAGCGCACGACTCTCGTGCCGGTGGGCGTGCCCAAGCGCCAGACCAGGTCGGCCAGCGGCACGGGCACGCTCGCGGCCTGCGATCGGCCGTGGAGCAACAATTCGGGCGCCGCCAGGTCCACCTGGCCCAATCCGCTCCAGGTGGCGATCGGCGTTTCATAGACCAACTGCAAATCTCGCAGCTGCACTTCGGCCGCCGCCGGCAAGGCCACGAGCAAACTGTCTCCTTCGCGCTGCGGCAGGCTGGGCTGACGATCGACCAGGGCCGACCAGAGCGTCGATCCTGGCGGCAAGCGAACTTCGATGGCCGGTGCCTTGGCCCGCAAGCGGAACCGGGCCACCGTCTGGCTGCGTCCGGCGGCCGATACGATCGAAACCAGCTCGGCCCGCTCGACGATCGCGCTGGGCAGGTCGTACTCCGGCGGCCGGACGACGCGCACCTGCACCTGCCCGGCACCGCCGCCGCCATACGCAAAGGCGCCGAGCAGACGGCGGCCGGGCTGATAGTCGGCTTCGGCCAGCTCGCCGACGTCCACCTTGCGCAGGGTGGTCTGCACCTGAACGTCGCGGTCGGCGCTCCCTTCGACGGCGACCATGCCCGACTGGTAAGCCACTCCGCCGGCCTGGATGAGCGGCAGAGGCACGTCGGTTGCCGCCGTCGCCTGCGCCGGGGCCGGCAGCGGTTGCTGAAAATCGACGGCAATCCGCATGCTGCCGCGACGCGACTCGGCAAGCTGCACGGTCCAGCGCCGCACGGAGTCGGCCACCGTGCTGGTCGACTGCTTGATCGCCAGGCCGTCGAGGCCGCGAATCGCCAATTCGCCCGGAGTGCTCTCGGGCAACTCGAAAACGAGCCGGCTGGTGCGAGCCTCGTTGGCCTCGTAGACGATTTCGTAGTGCGCGGTGAGCAACTCTCCGTCGGCACGGAAGAACGAAAACGCCCGGGCCGTCAGCCGCGGTTCGACGCGGGTGGCTTCCAAACGCAGCGTGTAGGGAGGCGCCTCGTAACGGAAGGCCAGTTGGGTCGGTACGTCTTGCAGGCCGTACTTGCTCTTTTCATTTGCGTCGAGCGGGGTGAGCCGGTCGACGTCGGCAGCGCGGACAAGCATGTCGTCTCGCGTCAGCACGGCCACGGCACCCACGTCGCGAGTGGTCCCGGCTACCTGAAACACCGGAAACTCGAGGGGCCGCGTGGGCCAATCTCCCAGCCAGCCCTCTGGCGAGCTGACGGCCCGAAAGTACACGCTGCGCGATACGCCGGGCGCCGCGGAGCCGGGCATGCGCACATGGATGCGCGTCGCGCCGTCGGCCGCCGGGTAGGTATCGATCGGGAGCGGCGCACCGCCTTCGGCGGTCACTTCGGTGACTTGCCAACCGCTCGGCGCGGAGAAATCGAACTCAACCAGCCGGTCATGCGCATCGACGAGGGCGAACCCGCCATGTGCTTCGAGCCGTTCTTCGGACAAAGTGAGCAGGACATTCGTGGTGGCGCGCAACTCCGACTGCGGCGCGTCGAAGCGCGCCCGCAACTCGTATCCCGCTCGCGGGGCATAAAACGCGGCCATCGCTCGAACGGGCGGGGCGCCGGCGCGGTCTTGTTCGACGCTTGCCGGCAAGGCGTGAGCCAGCACGTCGACGTCGATCGAGATCAGATTCTCGGGCCGGATATCCGCCGGCTTGAGGCGGTTTTCCACGAGCAGGCCCAGCACCATGGCTTCGCCGGCCACGTCCAGGGCCGAGAGCTTGGGCATCTGCCAATCGTCCAGCGGCACCGGCGACCTGGCGGCCGAAATGTTGAGCGCGATCGTGTCGGTGGTTGGCTCGCGCAAAAAGACCGTCAGCACGCGCCGCGGGTCGGCGCCCGCCACTTCCTCGGCCGCGACTTCCCAGCGGGCCACCTCGGCGCGCTGGCACCGGTCACCTCGAAGCCCTCGGGCAGGGCAAAGCGAAAGCGATCGGTGGCCCCATGCAGGACCGAGAGCGAGGCGGTGACGTGCAGCCGCTCGTAGGCCGAAGTGATTTCGTCGATGAGCACGCCATGCGCTACGACCACACGTTCGTTCTGCAGCTGCCGATTGTTGAGCGACAGCACGAGGTTGTTGGCGCCGCGCCGCGGCAGCAGATCGAATTCGGTCGTCTGCGCGTCCTCGTCCGTCCGGCGGAGGATCACCGTGCCGCCGCTCTTGAGCTCGACATGACCCGGCACCGAGAGCCGCAACCGGGTGGCCGGCGGCGTGGGAATCTGAAAGCTGAGCGTCCGCTCGGCGGCCGCAGTCTCGACGGCGGCCAGGATCTCGAGGTTCAGCGTGTGCCGACCGGCGCCGCGGACAAACAGCACGGCGGCCCCGGCCGGATTGCGGCCCAGCGACGCGGGCTGACCGTCGAGCGTGGCGGATCGCAGAGCCACGCCCGACAAGTCGAGCTCGATGGCGCTTAGCTGGTCGTCCGGCGCGGTGACGACCAGGGTGCCCAGGATGCGGGCGCGATTCTCTTCCACGTTGGCAATGTAGTCCGCCGATAGCACGGCGGCCGGCCGCGTCGGATCGGACGTTTTGGCCGCGGCCCGGGCTTGGGCTGCCAGGGTATCGTATTCCGCCCGGGTCACGAAAACGCGCTGGATGTCGGAAAGCAGGATCACCCGCAGGTCGCCGATCGGCACGAAAATCTCGCGCTGGGGCACAGGCTCGGCGGGCGCCGGCGGTGCGGGGATCGCTGCCTGCGGTTGGGCAAAGCAGGCCTGCGGCAGTGCGACGAAGAACCAGCAGAGCGCGATCTGGCGCAGTCGGTGGAGGCAATTATTCATGGGAGCCACCTCCCTCGCCGCCGTGCCCCGTATCAGGTGGCGGAGATTCCGGCGGTGGCTCCGCGGCAAAATCGGGCGACGAGGTTTCCCCAGCCTGCGGGGCGTCCGCGGCAGGCGCCGCAGGAGCCGGATCGCTCATGAACCCCGCTGATGGCTGCTGAACAGCCGCGGCCCCACGGCCCATCGCACCGGCCCCCGCCGCGGCCAGCGCCGGACGCGAGGCAGCCTGGTACAGAGCCCAGCCGGTCCAAACCAAAAACACGAGCACGATTGCCAGCCAGAAACCGCCAAAGAGAATGTGCGCCGTCAGCGTGGGCGAGAAAACGCCCGCCAGCAGGATGGCGATCAGCAGGGCCGCGAGCGCCGCGCCGCGTTCGAGCCAGCGGCGCCGAACGAGCAACATGCCGAGGGCCAGGACGCCACAGAAAATCAAGAAGTGCAGCCACTTGCCGTTGATCGTCGTCAGCCGCAGGTTGCTATCGGCGTCGGCCTCGGGCCGGAGCGTGCTGAAGATCGCTGCCTGGCCGTCGGTGGGAAAAGAATCGGCCGGGTTGACCGGCAGGTTGATCCCCGAGCGGACCCAATTCAGCAGGCTGGCGTCGGTGACGCGCGGCGACACCCCGCCGGACCAGAAGGTGCCGGCGTCCCAATTGCGTTCGTCGGTCCAGGGGCCCTGGTAGCCGACCAGCTCGAGCTCCTGGGGCAAAAACACGCTGACAAAGATCTGCTGCACTGCCGGCTCATCGGCAAATGCCGGCAGCTCGACGCGCACCTTGCCGCCGGGCAGCGTATAGCGGAGCTCCAACAGGAACGGCTCGTCGGTTGAGCGGCCGGCCAGGGGGACGAAGAATTCGTTCTTGCTGCCGCGCTCCAAGGGAGTCGGCCGGCTGTTGATCCGTAGTGGCTCGGTGTCGAACTCGACCCCGCTGGGCAGTGCGATCTCCAGCCGTTGCCGGGCGCTGCGCAACCGGTACAGTGCCTGGACCGCAATCTGGCCGCTGCGGGTGACCACGGTGCGCAGCAGTCCACGTTCGATGCTCGTGTGCTTGACCGTTTCGAGCTGGTAGCGCGTGGCGGTGACGTCCAGCGACCAGGCGTCCTGAAACTCGAACGCCAAGGCCGCATCCGGCACGCTGGCGCCGGGCATCAGGTCGTGTTGCGGATCGATCGGCCGCAGGCCGGTCGGCTTGTTGGAAGCCAAAAGATCGATCGTCTCTGACTTGGCCAGCACGATCTGTCCCCAGGCGCGGTCGACCCCGCGAGGCTGAAAATGGGGCAGGGCCACGTCGAGGCTCTTGCCCACTTCGAGCGTATCCAGCCGCTGTTGCCAGGAAAGCCGGATCTGGATCGGCCCAAGCAGTTCGCGTTCGCCGGTAAACGTCCAGGCGACATTGCCCTTGGCCAGGTCGTCGGGCGGTGGATCGGCAAGCGTCTCGGCGATCTCGGGCGTGGCGTTGCGCACCTCGGCCGCCAACTCGGCGGGCAGGTCGATGCGCAAGTTCTTCACGCCGCTGTAACGAATGTCGTAAAAGAACGTCGCATCGAACTTGACCACGCCCGGCTCCACCCGCGCCACCAGCAACTGGGCAGCGGTCACGTAGGGCCGGCGGCGCTCGACCTGTAGGCTGAGCTCGACCGGAGTCTTGCTGAAAACAAACGACGAGACCGGGCGCCCGTTTGCCGGCGGACTGATGCCGGCGGCGGTGGCGCCCGGATCGCCCGCGCGGGCCGTGGCCAGCGGAACGCTGCCCAGGCCGGTTGACCTAGCCACGCTGGCGCAGACTCTCGGGGGCATAGACCACGAGGTGGCCGCTGGTGCGCTCGATCGAGTCGGGCGCGATCCGGCACAGCGGGAGCGCCACTTCAGAGGTCTTGCCCGTGGGGCCCAGCAGATTTGCGTCCTCGAGCCGCTTTTGCAAGGCCACGACCAGGCCGATCCGCCCGAGCGCCTTGTGCGCCAGGTTCACCACGAGGCGCGTCTTGTCGTCTCCCTCCGAGTGATAGGAATCGACCTGCGCCGCTTGCGCGCGGCGAGCGCCTCGCCGCGCACATCCCGGATTTCGAACCCGGCGGGCACTTCCAACTCGGTCGCAAACACGCCGGCCCGCTCGATGGTCAGAATGGCCTCGAGCTGCAGGGTCAGTTGCTCGGGCTCGAGATAGACCGCGACCCACTCGTCGGCCTGCAGACGCGGCTTCGTTTTCGTCACGTCCAGTGTCAGGCGGAAGGGGAGCGCGGCATACCGGAATGCCAGCTCGTGGGGTGTGGTCGCCAGGGCAGGGGGCAGATCGGCCGCGTCGAGCTGCTGCAGGCCGTCGCGAGCGGCCGTCTCCAAACGCAGCCCTTCGGCCACGTCGACGACGACGACGCCTTGCTGCCGCACGACATCGAGCGCGCGAACCACCGGCACGCTCGCGCTCGGCTGCGGGGCGTCCTCGCCGGCTTTGGCGCGGTCGGGCCCGCTGAACTGCTCCAGGTCGATCTGGATCGTCTCCGACTGGCGGGCGGGCTCGAACAGTTCCACGATGATCTGCTGCGTTTCGCCGGCCTGTTCGACCGACCAGCCGCGAACGTTGGGCGAATCGACGTTGACCACTTTCTGGTCGGCCGGGACTTCGATCGTGAGCTTGGCGAGTTCGGCCCGGCTGATCGTGTAGGTGAGCGTGGCATGGGTCCGCACGACGGCTTCTTCGACCCGCACCGACTGCTGGGCCGCCACCGTGGCCAGGGCCGCCAGACCGCTGGCGCCTTCGGCCTTGGCAGTCCAATCGATTTTTACAGCTGGCGCCGCCCCCACGAAGGCCAGCAGCACGGTTTCGTCGGCCGGCTTTTCGCCGGGCTTCTTCTCGCCCGGCTTGGCGTCGCCGGGGGCTTCATCGCCGCCGGGTTTGGCAGCCGGCAACTCGCTGGCGGCAATCAACGGGTCGATGTGAATCTTGACGCCGCCCTCGGGAATGTGCACCTGCCAGCGGTTGAGCGGAGCTTGCGGAGCGGCAAACGACACGTCGTTGCGGCCCGGCGATTTGTTGAACGCCTTGGCGTACTCCAAGCGCAGTTCGATGCCGACCGGCTGCTTGCTCTTGTTCTCGTAGAGCAGCTGATAGTTGCCGTCGGCCGCGACGGCCAGGCGGGCAGGTTGCTCCTTGCCGTCCGGCTCGATAAGTGTGGCCGAAATCACTCCGGCATCGGCCAGTCGCAATGGCACTTCGACCCAGCCCTGCGCGAGCACTTCGATCTTCAGCCGGGCCACTACGCGCATGACCTCTTTGCCCACTGTGGCGTCGCTATCCGCTTCGGCGATCAGGGCCGGCGTCGGCGGTCGCACGTCGATGGGCTTGCGCTCCGCCTCTCGGGCGGCCTTCCACAATTGCTCGAACCGGGCATAGGGAATGAATACTCCGCGCCCGGTCTTCTCGAAGGTCTCGCGCAGCTTGTCATACGGCACGTACACGGTTTGCTCGCGGAGCGGCGGCGGGTCTTCGGCGGTCGCCGGGGCAGCCGGCGGTTCCTGGGCCGCAATCGGCGCGATGGCCGCAGCCAAAAAGTAAACAAGCACCCCCAGCCGCCGCGATGTCGCGCAAGGCATAAGCCATCTCATGGGAGAAGATTTCTGAAACGGAAAAAGCCGCCGAGTGCCGCCGGGCTAGAGCAAGCCCGTGACGAGCGCCATTGTAGGGTTAGAGGCGCGCCAGGGTTTGTAAGTTCCTGGTAAAAACCCGCCGGCCGCCGGCCCGGGCGGGAAAAAGGGCCTGTTTTCGCCATCGGCAAGCCAGCTGTGGCCCGCTGGCGCCAGGGCCGTGAGCAGCGCCAGGCGCGCGAAGGCGCCGCGGACCTTTTCCGCCGGACGGCGCTTGCCCGGGTCAGGCCAGGATGTCCTTAACGACCGTGCCGTGGACGTCGGTGAGGCGGAAATCGCGGCCCTGAAAACGGTAGGTCAGCCGCTGATGATCGATGCCCAGCAGGTGCAGGATCGTGGCGTTCAGATCGTGGACGTGGACGGGGTTCTCGGTGACGTTGTAGCTGAAGTCGTCGGTCTGGCCGTAGGTCAGGCCGGGTTTCATGCCGCCGCCGGCCATCCACATGGTAAAGCAGCGGGGATGATGGTCGCGGCCGTAGTTGTCCTTGGTCAGCGTGCCCTGGCTGTAGATCGTACGGCCGAATTCGCCGCCCCAGATCACGAGCGTGTCGTCGAGCATGCCCCGCTGTTTGAGATCTTTGACCAGCGCCGCCGAGGCCTGGTCGGCCACGGGGGCCAATTGGCGAATGCTGCCCGGCAGCCCGCCGTGATGATCCCAGCCCCGCAAGAAGACCTGCGTGAACCGCACGTCCCGCTCGGCCAGCCGCCGCGCCAGCAGGCAGTTGAAGGCGAACGTGCCGGGCTGAGTCACCTCGGGGCCGTACAAGTCGAGCGTTTCTTTGGTCTCTTTCGAGATGTCGGTCAACTCCGGCACCGACGTTTGCATGCGATAGGCCATTTCATATTGCGCGATGCGCGCGACCGTCTCAGGATCGCCGACTTCGGCAGCCCGGCGCTGGTTGAGCTCGGCCAGTCCGTCGAGCATCTGCCGCCGCGATTGCTCGCTGACGCCCGGCGGGTTCGACAGGTACAGCACCGGATCGCCGCTGGAACGCAGCGCGACACCCTGATGCCGGGTCGGCAGGAACCCCGATCCCCACAGCCGCGAGAACAAGGCCTGCGATTGGCTGCCGGCCGCCAGCCGCGAGTGCAGGACGACGAAGGCCGGCAGATCGCGGTTCGGGCTGCCGATGCCGTACGAGAGCCACGCGCCGGCGCTGGGGCGGCCCGGGATCTGGCTGCCTGTCTGGATGAATGTGATCGCCGGGTCGTGATTGATCGCCTCGGTGTTCAGCGTCTTGACGAACGTCAGGTCGTCGGCGATGGCGCCGAGCTGCGGCATCAGCTCGCTCAACCAGGCGCCCGATTTGCCATGCTGCTGGAACTTGAACACCGTCGGGGCCACCGGAAAACGGGCCTGCCCGGACGTCATCGTGGTGATTCGCTGGCCGCGGCGAACCGAATCGGGCAGGTCCTTGTCGAACATCTCCTGCATCGCGGGCTTGTGATCGAACAGGTCCAGCTGCGAGGGCGCGTCGGCCATGAACAGCCAGATCACCCGCTTGGCCTTCGGGGCAAAGTGCAGCGCCGGCAATTCGCCAAAGCTCTTGCCGCCGCCGGCCGCTGCGTCCTCAGTGCGAGCCAGGCCCGGGCTGAGCAGCGTGGCCAGCGCGGCCGTGCCGATGCCGGCCGCCGCGCGGCCGAAGAAATAGCGGCGGGTTTCCATCCGGGCAAATTCAGCAAGCGGATCCATACGACTGGTCCTCAGAGAATGAGCGAAATGCCGCCTCTCGCGTCAGGCTGCCTATTCCTTCGTCACCGTTTCATCCAGGTTCAGAATCAAATTGGCGGTCATCGTCCAGGCAGCCAGCTCGGGTGCGGGCAGCGATTCGTTGCGTTTCGAGCGGCCGACCGCAAGCAACTTGATTGCCGCTTCCACGTCGGCTTGAAAGCCGGCCAGCTGCTTCTCGTAGACTCCGACGAGCACGATCAGTTCGTCGGCCACAGGCAGCCGGGCAGTGCACAGCCGGAAAGCCAGCGCGGCCCGGTCGGCCGGCGCCGGACCGGCTTCGGTCATGGCGCGCTCCGCGAGGCGGCGGGCCGCCTCGACATATTGCACGTCGTTCATCAACACCAGGGCCTGCAGCGGCGTGTTGGTGCGCGGGCGGCGCACCGTGCACGTCTCGCGCGAGGGAGCATCGAAGGTGACCAGCGACGGCGGCGGCGAGGTCCGCTTCCAGAACGTGTACAAACTGCGGCGATACAGCCCGGCGCCTTCGTCCGCCTTGTAGTCCGAGGTATTGCTGCCCACGAATGCCACGGCCGGCCATAAGCCGTCGGGCTGGTAGGGCCGCACGCTGGGGCCGCCGATTTGCTCGACCAGCAGCCCGCCGGCCGCGAGCGCCGAATCGCGAATCACTTCGGCATCCAGGCGGAATCGCGGTCCGCGGGCGAGCAATTCGTTGGCCACGTCGCGCTCACGCATTTCGGGCGTGGACCGCGACGATTGGCGATAGGTGTGCGAGGTGACGATCAGCCGCTGCGTCCGCTTGACGTCCCAGCCGGTGCCGATGAACTCGGTGGCCAGGTAGTCGAGCAGCTCCGGATGCGTGGGCCACGCGCCCTGCGCGCCAAAGTCCTGGGCCGTCTTGACGATGCCCGTGCCGAAATACTGCTGCCAGAAGCGATTGACGGTCACCCGGGCCGTGAGCGGATTGGCCGGATCGACCAGCCAGCGGGCCAGACCGAGCCGGTTGCGTGGAGCATCGGCCGGAAACGGCGCAATCGCGGCGGGCACGCCCGGCGTGACCTTCTCGCCCTTTTTGTCGTAGGCCCCGCGGATCAGCACGAAGGTGTCCCGCGGCTGCGGCATGTCGGCCATGACCATGGTCGAAGGAACCTGGCCTTCGATGTCGGCCAAACCCTTGGTCGTCTCGGCGATGCGCGTTTGCAGCGGCGCGAAGCGCTCGCGCGTCGCCGGGTAGACGTTCTGCAGGAAGTGCTCGCGGACCAGTTTCTGCTGGCCCTCGTTGCGCTTGGCCGGTTCCAGCTTGACCGCCTCGAGGACCGGGCCGGGCAATGCCGACTTGGCCTGGCCGCGCTCGTAGGCTTCCCAGGCCAATTGCGACGTCCAATCCTGTTGCTCCTGGGGCGTGCGGGTGACGATGCCGGCCGTGTCCCACCAGACGGTGCCGTCGTGCTGGGTAAATGCCCAGCCGCCCAGTGTGGCGCCCGGCGCCAGCCCGACCGTAGCGGCGGGGATCTCCAGCCGGACCCACTTGCCCACCTCGGGCAAGGCACCGGCCAGCACGCGGCTGGGCGAATTCGGAGAACCCCAGGGGATGATGTCGTCGCCCCAAACGGCCCGATGCTCCCACGAGCCGTCGTTGAATTGCAGCATCACTTCCTTGGGTGGATTCAACGGGTCGAGATACACGTAGGCAAACAGCACGTCCCCCTCGCCCACGCGCAAGCCGGGCTTGGCCTCGGTGAAGTAGTGCTGGCTGAGTCCTTGCGAGGTGCGCGCGGTCGACTTGCTGCCGCTGTGCACCGGGCTGGGCGCCGCGACGAACTGCCAGCCGCCGGCGTCGCTCGAGGGCTTGGCGCCGCTGGGCAGCGCATCTTCGATCCAGACGAATTCCCGGCGCTCGAGCGGTTCGGCAGCGGGTTGCGCGGCGGGCTCGTGATACTCGACGTTGGCCAGTTCGGCGGCCAGCGTCTGCTGCGTCTCGGCCAGCTGGGCGGTCAACTGGGCCTTGCGCGATTCTTGCTCCGCGGTGGGCAGCTTGAGGATCGGCGGCGGGGCCAGGGCGTTGCCGTCCATCGCGCCGTCGGCCGCGCCGCTGAAGAAGGCGAACAGCTCGTAAAATTCTTTCTGCGAGATCGGATCGAACTTGTGATCGTGGCAAACCGCGCAGCCGGTCGTCAGGCCGAGCCAGACGGTCGACATCGCTTCGACGCGATCGACCGCGTAGCGGGCCAGAACTTCGTCGTCGATCGAGCCGCCTTCGCTGGTCGACAGGTTGCAGCGGTTATAGCCGGTGGCGATCCGCTGCTCGAGCGTGGCGCCGGGCAGCAGGTCGCCGGCCATCTGTTCGATGGTGAACTGGTCGAACGGCTTGTTGCCGGCAAACGCGGCGATCGTCCAGTCGCGATACTTCCACAGCGCCCGTTCGTTGTCGAAGTGCAGGCCGTGCGTGTCGCCATAGCGCACCGCGTCGAGCCAGTAGCGGGCCATGTGCTCGCCATAGCGGGGCGAAGCCAGCAACCGGTCGACCAGCTTTTCGTAGGCGTCGGGTGCCGCGTCGGCCACAAAGGCCTCGACTTCGGCGGGCGTCGGCGGCAAGCCGGTCAGATCGTAGCTCAGGCGGCGGATGAGCGTGACGCGATCGGCCTCGGGCGCGGGTTCCAGGCCCTCGGCCTCGAGCCGGGCCAGGACGAACGCGTCGATCGGGTTGCGGACCTGGGCCTGGTGCCGAACGCCGGGTATCTCGGAACGCACAGGGGGCGTGAGCGACCAGTGTTTTTTCCAGCTCGCCCCCTCGTCGATCCAGCGGGCCAACAGCGCGATATCCGCCGGCGACAGCGTTTTGCCGCTGTCGACCGGGGGCATCCGCTCGGTCGGGTCGGAATGCGAAATCCGGGCCACCAGCGCGCTCTCGCCCCGCTTGCCGGGCACGACCGCCCGCACCCCCGACTCGAGCGCGGCCATGGCCGCCTCCGGCAGATCGAGCCGCAACCCGGCCTGCCGCTGGGGCTCGTCCGGGCCGTGGCACTTGTAGCACTTGTCCGACAGGATCGGCCGGATGTCGCGATCGAATTCGACCGGCTTGTCGGCAGCGCGGACGCCGCTGGCCGCGGCGGCAAGGCAGCCGGCTGCAATCAGGAACCATCGCCGGAACCGCTGCATCATGCTGGACCTCGTGAATGGCAAGGGGAAGATTGCACAACTAGGCCGGGCGGGCAAAGGCAGGCAAGGCGTCGCGGGAAGGCATCGGACCGCATCTCGGCGGCGCGGGGCAAACGCGCCGACGGAGGGCAGCACATCTGTCTCACATCGTATCACAACCGCCGGGCCGAATCACCTCGGTGCCGGCCGGTTGGTCAGATGCTCGGCCAATTCGGGGCGGACGGCGTGACGGCCGCTGTGAAATCCGGCAGCGACGAGACCGAGCGGCGAGCAGCGCGCAGATGGCCGGGCCGGCGAAGCTTGCCGGTGGGTTGTCGCCTGCAGGCGCCATTGCGGCCGGCGCCGCTGGCACGGTGGCGAACCCCGCTGCCACGGTGCCGCCGGGCGGTTGCAGGATGACGCCGAAAGCGATGCCCAGGGCCAGGGCGTTGTCGACGACGGCCGGCCCAGCGATGCCGGGTGTCGCCGTAGACACCGCCGCCGCGCCGGCCGGCTGGCCGGCGGCCTGGGCGTTCAGATAGTTGATCACCGCCAGCGCATCGAGCGGGGTGGCGGCGTCGTCGCCGTTGACGTCGTAGTAATACGATCCGGAAAAGCTCGCCGGCAGCGTCCCTTCGCCGGTCGCATTCAGGTAATTGATCACGGCCAAGGCATCGAGTGGCGTCACCGCTCCATTGGCGTCCACGTCGAGCGGATTGACGGGGTTCTGCCAGGGATCGGCGGGCAGCGCCACCACCGAGATCGACTTGCTCGAGACGGCGCTGGTCAAGCTGCCGTCGGTAACGGTGAAGGCGACTGTGCGCTGCGCTGCGCTGGTGCTCGAGGTTGAAAATGTGACCGACTGCAGCGCGGCCTGATAGCTCGCGGCCGACGCGCCGCCGGAGAGCGTCAACACGCCGGCAGCGTTCGAGGTCAGGCTGATTCCCGCCGGCAGGGGCTGGGAAATGGCGAACTCGTCGCCGGCCAAATAGTTCGCGATGGCGACGGTGGCTCCCGTCAGGTTCTGCGTATCGAACACCATCACAAACGGGTCGACGGCGATCGGCGCGGTGCCGACCGTAAAGGTCGGCACGACGGAAGAGGCCTTCACCACGGGCGTGGCGCTGGCGTCGAAGAAGAACACGTTCGACTGCAGGTTCGTCACGGTCGAGTTGGCTTTGATAATGTCGGCCAGCGTCGTGTTGTTGATCGCCTGCAGGGCACTGCCGCTGAACGTGTTCTGGTACCAGAGCCGGTCGCCGTCGCGCGTCCGCTCGAACTGGTCGGCGATGATCGCTTGGAAGGTCGGGCCCAGGCTGCTTCCTGGGACGTGGTCTTCGGCCAGGCCGCCGACGATCAGTTCCACGTTGTCGACCGTGCCGTAGAGGGATTGCAATTCGCTTTGCAGCGTCGGATTGCTGGTGATCTGGCTGAAACTGGTGACCGCGGGCAGTCCGTACGCGACCCGGGTTTCGTTGTAGGTGGGCAGTCCGACGTCCCGTCCGCGCTGGATGTCGAGGGCGAACAGGTCCTGGCCGCCGGCTCCGCTGCCGGGAGCGCCAAACAGGACGTTGCGGATCGAGTCGACCATTTGCGGGTCGACCGTCTGGGCTACGTCGGTCGCCAGGTACTTGAGCAACGAGTCTTCGACGCCGGGGGCCTCGAGGACGTACGGATTGCTGGTGGCGTCGCCGAGCGGCATGCCGGTATTGCCGAAGAAGATGTCCGACGGCGTGTTGACCGACACCTGCGTTCCGTCCGGCAGCGAATAACTAAAGGCGAAGTTCGAGCCATCGTTGTTGAGGAATTGAACGTTCTCGTTGACCTGACTATGGCCAAAGCGAAAGGCCGCCTCGGAAAACTCGGCGGCGATCGAAGGATTCACGGTCGGGTCGTAACCAGAGTAGGGCGCGATCGCGCCCGCCCCCAGCAGGGCCGGCAGATACTCGTTGAACGTGATTGACTGGATTTCGGCAATCACGATTTGCCGGGCGCCTTGGTACAGCTGCTCGTCGGTCCACGTCGGATTTGCCTGGGCCAGGATCTCGGCCTGGCGGTTGTGCTCCCGCACCAGCAGCGTCTGGATGGCCGTCAGATCGATGTTCTCGTTCGCCCGCACGTCGCCGGCCATGAACAAATCCTGTTCAGCAAACGGACCGTCGTCCTCCATCGGCAGGTTGGCGGTGTTGAGCGGCAGCAAATCGCCGGGGCTGGTTTTCAACTGGCCGCCCACGAAAGTCCGCAGTGCCGCGGCCGTTGTCGGATCCGATCCGTAAATCATCGAACCGTCGAGAAACGACGTCACGACGGTCGGCTGATTGAGCGGGTTGCTCGTGCTGGTCCCCGTCGCCGGATCGGTCAGCGAGCGGGTGAACGGCAAGGTTTGCGTGCCGGTGCCCGTGGGATCGAATTGCGGATCGCCCGTGGGCACGGCGATCGGGTCGGAGGCACCGCCGTCGGGGGTGAGGTCTAAATCATGGTCGATGAACTGGCCCCAGGCGTAGATGAAATCCGACACGTCGCGCGAGTCGGGAAGCGAAAACGGCTGGGCCCCGATGAGGTTGCTGATCGCGCGGCGCTCGGCAGGTCCTGGCCGTTGGGGGTCGAGACGCCGTCGCCGTAGTTGGCCGCCACGATACCCCGGTAGAGGTCGTTTCCGGCCTGGCCCCAGCTCGGATTGTTCAGATTGTTGCCCGCTCCGGTAATGCTGTAATCCGGCCCAGGGGAGAGCGACAGCAGGGCGCGGTCTTCGAGGATTTCACCGCACGTCCGGAAACGCGCCGCCGATCTGCCTGGATTGGCCAGCCGCCGTGGCCGCTTCGGCCGGGCTGTCGGGGCGAGCGCGCGAACCGAGGACATCCGGTCGCCTTTTAGGGTGTTGATGCCAAGGGTGCTGGGGGGCTGGCACGCAGCGGCGCACTCGGGCGCGTGGCCGGTCGCCGGTTCAGGCGGCAGTCGCTAGACGCATCCGCGCCGCTGCACACCCCGAGCCGCACGCCGGCTCTTGAATCTCCGTGCTACACCCGCGGTGCAAGTCTAATCAGGCTGCCGACGCCCAGCAACCAAACGGCATTCGCTCGCGCCGCGCGGGCAAACCGTAGCTGGGCGGGCGCTTTCCGGGCGATCCAGGACGCTGGGGCGACTCAGTTCGACGGCCGGCGCACCGCCGCCGCCAGCCGTAAATGCCTAGCGTGCCGCAGGCGATCGCTGCGAGCAGCAGCGTGCCTGGCTCGGGCGTCGGCTGGAACTGGGCGCCCACGGCAAACAGCTGGCCCAGACTGCTGGCGTAGACGGTGCCGTCGGGGCCGATTTCGGTGGACGTGTAGGGCTGCGTCGTGTTGCCGTTAAACAGGGTGACGGCCTGGGTCAGGCCGGCGTACTGCGAACCGATGTTCGGGCCCAGGCCCCCCAAATACCAGCTGTAGAGATGCCCATCCTCGTTGTTGACTAGAATCGAGTCGGTTTTTGGATCGACAACGCCCGAGTTGATGCACCACTCGGCCCCGTTGGGGGAGGTGACCTCGGCCACGACTTTCATCTCGAAGCCGCCCCGGGCCGTGTCGGGTTGTTGGGCGTTGGGATCGAGCAGCGCCACATAATTCGGGCCGCCCCCGGCCGAGGCGTAGCCGTTGTACTTCGAGAACAGCAAGTAGGTCGAGCCGTCGGTCGGATGATACCAGGGCACCATCGAAAGCGGCACGATCGACTCGGTGGTGTCCCAGCCGAAGCCGCCGTGCGTCGCGGCCTGGAAGGGCGTTTGCGTCAGATTGGGCGAGTACTGGTACAACGTGCCGCGATAATACGGATCGGGGTTTAAGTTGCCCATGTAGACGTTGCCGTCCGGTCCGATGGTCGGGCTGGCGGTCGACAGGTTGCTGAAGCCGCCCGGCACGGCGACCGAGTTGACCGCGGCCAGCGAATTGGCGGTGTTGAACGACATCAGGTTGCCGTTGGCCATCGCGAAATACACATCGCTCGCCGTGCTCCCCCCGGTGGCCGTGGCGACTCCCATCGCGGGAGCGCTGGCCGGCTGGGCCGCGCCGTAACCGGTCTGAATCGTGACGGCCTGAGTTCCGGCGTGGATCTCGGCAATGCCGCTGGTCAATCCGCCGACGGCCGGTGTGCCGGCGACGGCCGAATTGACGGTGTAGCCGTAATACACGTTGCCCGACGAATCGGCCGTGAGCGGCGTGTTGATGACCACGTAGTTGTTGAAGGCCGCGGCGGTCGTTGCGTTGTAGCCGGGCAAGGTGATCTGCGTGGGCGCGACCGCGCCCGCGGAATTGAGATTGCCCCGCTCCAGCACCGTGCCGCCCGCGCCCTGATAGTACAACTCGGTGGAATTGCCGGTGCCTGCGATCGTCGGCTGGTAGGCCGGGAGCCAGCCGTAATTGATGCTTGAATTGTTGTAGCCTGAGATCGGCTGGGTCCACAGCATACTGCCGGTCGCGCCGTTGATGCCTTCGACGGTCCAAGCGCCGGCGGCGGTGCGGATGGGGGCGATCACCGTGTTGGCCGAGGTGATCATCGGCGAGCCGTAGTGGGCGTACTGGCCGTAGCTCGACGTGTAGCCGCCATCGATGACGGTTTGCCAGTGAATGGTCTGGAGGGCTTGCGCGGCTACCGACGAATCGGCCGTGTGCTGTGGATCGCCGCCATAGCCGTTCCATTGCGGCTGGCCTTGCGCGGGACGACCCGCGATCGATGCGGCCAGCAAGGCCGTGAGCGCGAGGCAGCGCTTGCCGATCGCGCCAGCGCGACTTGCCGTCGAAGTGTTGGTCCGTTTCACGAGCGCCTCCGCCTGGGTCCGTGCCTGCGAGCGAGCAACGAATGCTCGACTCGCACTAGCACGAATAACCCGCGGACAGCGCGATGTCAACCATCAGCAGGGCTTGATGCGTTTGTTCGCGGAATTTGGTGCGGCGATTTTTCTATTCCACGTCCTGCCTATGGGGGGCGTGCGAACGACAGACGAGTACCCGCTGTCGCGTCAGATGCTTGGTTCCCGGCGCGCTGCGCAGCCGTGCCAGCCAAGTTCGCGTGCGGGGGGCGCAGACGCCTGATTCGGTTTTTGCAACCGCGAAGGCGCCGAATCGGCTGGGGTAAAAAGAGCCCGCGGCCTAGACGGCCGCGGGCTTGGGGGAGAATGGTCGCTTCTCGCGCTTCGGCTCAAACGCTGCGGCGCCGGCGGACACCGTAGCCGATGGCTATCGCACCCGCGATGCCGGCCAGGATCATGCTCGACGGCTCGGGGGTATAAACCGCGTTTACACGGATGAAGTCAAGTCCTAGAAATGCGTTGGTCGACGTTTGGCCAGGGTAGTTCACGCCGTTGAGCGTCGGGAAATTCGGAGACGCCATGTTGTACGCATTGACCGTCCCGAACGGCGACGAAATGTCGTAATACGACGAGCCACCGGCGCTCGTCGAGGTGCCGCTGTTATCCTCCGACAGAGGATATGCGTTGGATGGGACGTTCAGCATCATGACAGCCGCAGTGAACTGCTCGCCGGGTGTGACGGTCACCGCTGGCATTGACTGCGTAATCCACGCCGTCCCGTTGGCCTCGGCTTCCGCGATTGAGGACGAAATGTTGGCTGATGCGGACGAGACGAGCGTGAGCCCGCCGGTGGGCGTCCCCGAGTAGAGCGCGTAGTACGCGGTCGAGTTCGTGAGGTTGGGCAGCCCGTTGAGCCCATTGTTCAACAGCCACGAAATCGAGGTCAGCTTATTACCGCTGGCCGTTGCGGTGAAAGTGTTGGCAGCCCAACTATCCTCGCTCTCGCCGTAGAGGCTGTTTTGAAAGCCAATCGAGCCCGCGACGTTGTTATTGTCAATCTGGTATGTGTAGGCGTTGGCACGGGCTGGCAACGAAAAGCAGGCCCCCAGGGTCGCGGCCACGCACGCGACGAGATTCCTGCCGAAGCGATTGTTGTAGGACTTCATTAGCGACGCTCCTGTGGTATGGGTTGCCTTGACTTACAGGCGATCGATGGCTCAGGTCCGACGGCGAACGCGCAATCCGACGGCCGTTCCAATCGCCGCCAGACACGCCAAGGTCATCGTCGACGGTTCGGGCACGTACTGAAGCGAGAACGTCAGGCCGCCTGCGTTGGCAACCGGGTAGCTCGAAAAATTCGAGCTGTTGGCAACATAAAACGCGTAATCCCCGTTCGGGTTGACCTGACTGCCTGAGACACTTCCATTGGAGCCGTTCCCCCAAATGTTGGCCTCGGTCGCACCCGACGGAATTGAGCCGGCCGGCACGAAGAGCAACGCGTCGTTATCGAGGTACGAAGGATTGCCGCCGATGCCGCCGCCCAAGAGACCACTGCCGGCATTATTGCCCGGATACACCAAATCCGTGGCAACGAAGTTGTTGAGCGGAGAAGTCGCCGCGTTCCCCGCCCCGGGATTGACCGGGTAAATCACGTATGTGCCGACGGAGTTATTGCCGTCGCTGGAACCCGTCACGGTCATCGTTCCGCTGGTGATTAACACGCTGCCGTCGCCGTAGCCAGTCGGGGTGCCGAAGAGGACGCCTGAGGCAAAATCGGCAGGCGATGTGCCGTTCGTTGGCGACAGCGTAAATGTGTACTCGTTGGCGCTGGTTATCGCCGCCACCAATGTGGTGGCCGTCAGACAAAGGCACGCGATGAGATTCTTGCCGAATAGCTTGTTGCACGAAATCATTAGCGAGTCTCCTGTGGTGTGGACTAGCTGGACCGATAGCCAAACGCGGATAGCTCGGCCCCGACTTCGTCTGCACGGGGCTGCGCCGAGTATAACTGGGCGGCGCACGCGCTCAAGCATCAACGATCGCTAATCCATAATTTTTCGGTTTGGGCGGAAAAACGTGTAGCGTCCCCGCACACCTAGGGGCGCCGGATCGCACACTGCAAGCCCTCTCAGCCGTCGAAAGTCAACCACCTACGCCGCGGAATCAGGAAAGAATGTCCTTGACTATGTGCCCGTGCGCGTCGGTCAGGCGGGACTGGCGTCCCTGGTAGGTGAACGTCAGCCGCTGGTGGTCGAGGCCCAAGAGGTGCAGGATCGTGGCCTGCAGGTCGTGGATGACTACCGCCGCCGCCGCTGGTGCGCCCCCAGAATTAGGAGTTCTGTAGGGTCAGTGGCTGAGCAATCTGGGATGACACGCGAACGGTTGCTTTCACCGCAACAGCCACAGACGTGCTCGCGTTGGGCTGCCCAAAATGCGGTGCACCGTTACAAATCCGCTTCGACCCAGAGTCTCAGCAGGCGGATGGGGGCACGGCCGGCTGCCTAATCATCGAATGCAACGGCTACACGTCTAGAAGTTTTTGGGACGGCCATTCAGGTTCACTGAACTGGCTTGGGACTTTCCGTCACAAAATCCAAACACAGCCCCACGACGAGAAGGATCGCCCCAACGATTCGCCTACCCTTTAGGCTGGCCGGCTCTGACCCGGCGGCCGGCCGTCCACCGCAGCCGACTACGTTGGACGTCGCGCCGCGCGACGTCGCCGGGACCCTACGAGAACCCCTAGGACGACTGGCAAGCCGGCAAGCACAAAGCTGCACGGCTCGGGCACAGGCAGAGGTGGAGGGATGAGATTTATGGCCTCGCCAACATAGGTCAGCCGACTGTTGTCGAAGGCCAGCGTCGAGAACTCGTTGCTGGCGAACCAGCCATAAAAATTGCCGCCAACCGACGAGATCAAATCGCCGTTCTTCTCCACGTTAGCCCAGGTGTGGAGCGGCGTGCCGGTCGAGTCCAGGATGCTCATCGCTACGCCAAGCTGGCCGCCGTTGTTGAAAAAGCTCTCCTTGAACGTGTACCATCCGCTGGAGGTAATCGTGTACGGATCGTAATGGGGATTCGAGGGGTAGGCGCCAGCTCGGCCCGTGTTATTCTCGGCATCGATGGTGAAGCCGTTCTGGGCAGCGTGGTTGAGCGGGTTGCCCGCCGTGTAGTATCCAGCGTTGAATACAAAATCGCGCAGAAAGCCGCCAGTGTTGTTGCTGATCGCCGTATCCCAGGCGAATCGCGTATCGTTGTGCCAGCCTCCTGCGACGTTCAGGTAAATGTCGATCGACGAGGTGAAGCCGCCGTCGAAATTAGAACTGTATCCGCCCCAGTTCGTTTGCGCGCTGCCGGGCGGCGTTGCCTCGAAAGCGTGCTGGGGCGCCAAGGCGAACCAGTTTCCCGTGGCGGCCGCGATGCCGTCGGTTCCCGACGCTACTCGCACGGCGTTGTAGGGACTACCAGCCGGGTACAGATTCCACCCGCTAGTGTCGGTCTCAAAACCATTGAAAAATCCGGCGGACGCGGTCGTCGGTGTGCCGGTTACCAACAGCGCTAGCCCGGTGAGGAACGACACGATCGAGAGAAGGTTTCGTAAGAGCATTGGGGTCAACGCACTTGCCTTCCAGACGTTGCATCTCTTAGTCAGCGGCACTCTTCACAGGGGAATCGCGTTCGATGCGCTCGACGCCTCGCGCCGCAAGCAGAGCTTTGGACCAGTCCCGTTCGAGGATTGCTCAGCAATGGTTGGCAGACCCTTCGTTCTGGGGGTCCAGTGCAGTATATCAGGGGGGAAGCGGAGGTCAATGAAACTGCACAATCTGTGACGAATTCGCTTGCTGGCTTCACAAGAGAGCTGACATGTGCAGTTGGTTTTTTGGCGGCACTTTACATCGCCGGGCCGATGAGCATCTGCGAGCCACCGGCAAGCTGCCGGCCGTTGTGGGCAGATCGTGGACCCGGATCCTGTTGCACCTGTTGCTCGCGCGCCACTGCCGCGACCCAGACCGTCGGCGGCCACAAAGGCACGCGTGGTTTGGGAGGGGCAAGACCATTCGGTGGGCTGTGGATGAGCGCACGCAGGCAAACCCGCGGTGCACCGTCAAGCCCTACGCCAGGATGTCCTTGACGACGTGCCCGTGCACGTCGGTCAGGCGGAACTGGCGACCCTGGTAAGTGAACGTCAGCCGTTCGTGGTCGAGCCCCAAGAGGTGCAGGATCGTGGCCTGCAGGTCGTGGATGTGGACCGGGTGCTCGGCCACGTTGAAGCCCAACTCATCGGTCGAGCCGTAGGTCAGGCCGGGTTTGATCCCGCCGCCGGCCATCCAGATGGTAAAGGCCTGGGGATGGTGATCACGGCCCAGGCTGCGGCCCAGGGCGGCGTTGGTTTCGACCATCGGCGTGCGGCCGAATTCGCCTCCCCAAACGACCAGTGTGTCGTCGAGCAGTCCGCGCTGCTTGAGATCCTTGACCAGGGCCGCGGCGGCTCGATCGGTGGCCCCGCAATTGTTCTTCAAATTTCCCGACACGTCGGAATGGGCATCCCAACCTTCGTGGTAGATGTTTACGAAGCGCACGCCGCGCTCGATCATCCGCCGGGACAACAAGCAAGCGCGGGCGAACGAGGCTTTGCCCGGCTCGGCCCCGTACAGGTCGAGCGTCTCCTTGGTCTCGCTCGACAGGTCCAAGAGTTCCGGAGCCGAGGTTTGCAGGCGGTACGCCATTTCGTGCGAAGCGATCCGGGTGGCGATTTCGGGGTCGCCGATCGCCTCCAGGTGGCGCCGGTTGAGGCCGGCGATCAGATCGATCGAACTGCGCTGGACGCGCGGGTCGATGCCCGGCGGACTGCTTACGTCGAGGATCGCATCGCCCTGATTGCGGAACCGCACGCCGGCATAGACCGTGGGCAGGAACCCGCTCGACCAGTTGGCCGCTCCGCCGCTGATGCCCGAGCCGGTCGACATGACGACGAAGGCGGGCAGATTTTCGGTCTCGGCCCCCAGGCCGTACAGCACCCACGAGCCCAGGCTTGGCCGGCCGGGCTGCGAGAAGCCGGTGTTCAGAAAAATCTGGGCCGGGGCATGGTTGAACTGATCGGTGTGCACCGACTTGACCAGGCAGATGTCGTCGACCACGCCGGCCAGATGCGGCAACATTTCCGACAACTCGGCCCCGCTCTGACCGTGCCGGGCGAACTTGAACCGCGGGCCCAGCACCGAGGCATCGGGCCGGATGAAGGCGTAGCGCTGGCCGCCGATCACTTCCGGCGGAATCGGCTTGCCCTCGAGCTCGGCGAGCTTGGGCTTGAAGTCGAACAGGTCGAGCTGGCTCGGCGCGCCGGCCATGAACAGATGGATGACGCGCTTGGCCTTGGCGGCGAAATGCGGCGGTTTGGGCGCCAGCACCGCGGGTGCCGCTGCCGCGCCCGGGGCGGTGTCAGCCGTGGCCCTGCGGCCGGCCAGGGCACCCGAGAGCAGCGAAGACAAGGCGATCTTGCCCACGCCCAACCCGCACTGCCCGAAAAAATGCCGCCGGGCCACCAGCCTGGGATCGTCCGGTCGAAAAGCATGCGTCTGGCAGTTCATGAGGGCTATTCCCGGGTGATCGCTTCGTCCAGGTTCAAGAGCGCCCGCGCCGCGAGCGTCCAGGCTGCCCGCGCCTGGGGGTCCCCTTCGCCGGGGCCGGCAATCGTGTCGGCCGACAATTGACCGCTGCCGAGCCGGGCCCGCTGGTCGGCCACGAATTCGAGCAGCAGCTTGTGCTCGGCGTCGCTGGGCGGGCGCACCAGGACGCGGCGGAACAGCTCCGTCGCGCGGGCTTCGTCGCCGCCGGGCGCGGCGGCGATCTTGCGTCCCAGCGCCTGGGCGGTCTCGACGAACACTGCATCGTTGAGCAAGGCCAGCGATTGCAGCGGCGTGTTCGACACTTCGCGCCGGGCGAGGCAGGCTTCGCCGCTGGGCGCGTCGAACGTGGCAAACATCGCGTAAGGCGCCGTCCGCTTGCTGAAGGTGTACAGCCCGCGCCGGTAGCGATCTTCGCCCGGGCTGACGTTCCAGGCCAGGGCCCCGTAAGTGCCTTCGGAGGTGATGTTGGCCGGCTGCAAGGGAAAAACGCTGGGGCCGCCCAGCTTCGGCGAGAGCAGGCCGCAAGCCCGCAGCGCCGCGTCGCGAACCAGCTCCGCATCCAGGCGGAAGCGCGGGGCCCTGGCCAGCAGCAAGTTCTGCGGATCGCGCTCGATGAGCTCCGGCGTCAGGCGGGCCGATTGCCGGTACGTGGCGCTGGTGACCATCAGCCGGTGCATCTTCTTGAGCGACCAGCCCTGCCGCACGAATTCGACGGCCAGCCAATCGAGCAATTCCCGCTGGGTGGGCAGCTCCCCCTGAAAACCAAAGTCTTCGGTTGTCCGCACCAGGCCCCGGCCAAACAGCGCCGCCCACTGACGATTCATCACCACCCGGCCCACCAGCGGATTGCGGCCGTCGACCAGCCAGCGGGCAAACGTGAGCCGATTGTCGGGCGCGCCCGGCTCCAGCGGCGGCAGGCAGCTGGGCACGTCGGCCGTTACGGCTTCCTTGGGCTGCAAGAACTCGCCGCGATGATGGCGATAGGTTGCCCGCGGATGAGCCGCCGGCCGCTCGGCCATGACCAGCGTGGTCGGATAGGCCGGCAGCTGGTCGCGCAGTTTTTGGATCTCTTGCGCGCCGCCGCCAGCTCAGGCGCGACCGACACATAATGGGCCAGCAGCCGCTGGCGGTCGGCATCGGACCGCTGAGCCGCCGGCCTGGCCAGCAGGGCCGCCACATCGCCCGGCAGGGCCTGGGCTTCGGCCAGAACGGGGCTGTCGGTCACCGAAATCCGGAACCGGCCCAGCCCCGCGGCATAATACTTCTCGAACAACAACTCCAGCGTGAGCGGCCCCTGGGCCGCCAGCGGGCGCTCCAGGGTAAAAACCGCTTCGTGGTTCTGCCCGGGTTGTCCGGACCAACCCGACTGTGGATCGCCGTCGATGGCCAGGCTGGCGTTGCCGAAGGTTTGCGAAGCGCTGGACAGCTTCACCGGGCCGGCCGCCGGCGCAAGGTGATCTCGCTGAGGAAAAAGTCCCCCGCGGGCCCTTCGTAGTAGACGCGCCCCGGTCCGTGCTTGGGGAGCGCGTCGGCCGTAAGCACCTCCAGCCGGATCGCCGTGATCGACCGCGGCGGATTGTCGAAGCTCAATTCGTACACGTCGCGCTTCGACTGGTCGCCGCCGGCCAGCACCGAGCTGTCGTCGAGCACGGTCAGGTAGGGGATGTTGGCCTTGGCCGTGGCGGGACGGAGCACGGTCCAGCGCACCGGTCGCGTGGCCTGCTGCTGGAGCCAGGCGTCGAAATGGCTGGCCAGGGCCCGCTGGCGCGGCTGGGCCTCGTCAGCCGCAGGCGATTCGGCCTGCCCCAGGCTGAGGCGAAACCGCCCCAGCGTGTGCTGCTCGCCGAACTGCTGATCCAGGCGGATCGTGAGCCGCGCAGGGCCGGCCAGCGCGAGCGGCTTTTCCAGCTCGAACGTGGCCGCGCGGTTGACGTTCCAGGGGGTCGGACCGTGGATGGCCCAACCGGTCTTGGGATCGCCGTCGATGGCGCCCGCCGCGGGAAAATTCGCTTGGGCAAAATCGGCGGCCGCACGCACGAACTTCAGCGGCTGCTCGGGCGCCGAGCCGTCGCGCGGGGCGACCGTCGCCGCCAGCTCGCTGAGCACGAAGTTGCCGTGCGGCGTGCGGCCCGGCCCGGTGCTGGGCAAGGTCGAATCGACGAGCGCCTCGACGCGGAGGGCCGCGACCGACGTCAGCTCCGTTTCGATGACGACCGTGTACGTGTCGCGCGGGGGATTGACGCCGCCGAGCCGCACCGAGCCGTCGTCGAGCACGTCCAGCGTGGCCCCGGCCGCCGACTCGGCCCGCACCGGGCGGGGCGATTGCCAGCGGAGGTTCGACTCGACCGGAAAGCGGTTCGGCAAGTCGGCCTCGAGGGCCTGGACCTGCGCCGCGAGTTCCTGACGGCGCTCGGCCAGATCGGGCTGCGGGACCTCGAACTCGGGCTCGTCGGCATTGTTCAAGAGCGCCAGGAAGCGGTAATAATCGGCGTGTGGAATCGGATCGTACTTGTGCGTGTGGCACTGGGCGCAGCCGAGCGTCAGGGCCAGCCAGGTCGTGGCCGTGGTGTTCGCCCGGTCGACCATGGCGTAAAAGCGGAATTCGAGCGGGTCGATGCCCCCCTCTTCGTTGAGCATCGTATTGCGGTGAAATCCGGTGGCGATGCGCTGGCTGGGCGTGGCGCCGGGGAGCATGTCGCCGGCCAATTGCTCGACCGTGAACTGGTCGAACGGCATGTCGGCATTGAGCGCCCCGATCACCCAATCGCGATAGGGCCAGATCGACCGCGCGCGGTCTTTCTCATAGCCGTTGGTGTCGGCGTAGCGGGCCAGGTCGAGCCAGCGCCGCGCCCAGCGCTCGCCGTAATGCGGCGAGGCCAGCGCCCGATCGACCAGTTTTTCGTACGCATCGGCCGATGGGTCGGCCACGAACGCGTCGACTTCCTCGGGCGTCGGCGGCAAGCCGATCAAATCGAGATAGACGCGCCGCACCAGCGTATAGCGATCGGCCGCGGGCGCGGGCGCGAGGCCCGCTTTTTCCATGCGTGCCAGGACGAAGCGATCGATGGCGCCGCGCGGCCAGTCAGTCTGCTTAACTGTCGGCAGCGGCGCTTGCACTGGCGGCTGAAACGCCCAATGCGGCTGATACTCGGCCCCGGCGGCAATCCAGCGTTTGAGGATCTCACGCTCGGCCGGACGGAGCGGGTTCTTGGCATCCGGCGGCGGCATGACTTCGTCGGCGTCGTCGCTCGACACGCGGCGCATCAGTTCGCTAGCCTCGGGCTCGCCCGGCACGATCGCCCGCTCCCCCGACTCGGCAGGGCCGGTGGCGACTTTGCGATCGTCCAGCCGCAGATCGGCCTTGCGCTGCGCGGGATCGGGCCCGTGGCACTTGAAGCAATGCCCCGCCAGGATCGGCCGGACATCGCGGGCGAAATCAACTTCGTCGGCCGCGGCGGAGGCGCAGTGCGCCGCCGCAGCGACGGCGAGCAGGACAGCGCCCAGGGCGATCTTCGACCAAGAAGAGTTCATCGACTGCGGCCGGGTTGGTGGGGCAGGGGGGCCAAACCCCTATTATCTAAACCAGCTGGTGCGGCCGCAATCGTGGGGGGCGGGGCGGCAATGCGCGATCTTTGTGAGCCGGCCAGCGCAATAAAAAACCGCCCGGGCCAAAGGCTGGGCGGTTTTGACGAATCGACGAATAGCAGGCTCGTTAGCCGCGGCGACGACGGGCGATCATCAACCCGGCGCTGATGGCCAGGCCCCAAATTGCAATGGATGCAGGTTCGGGGGTCACCGTGCCGCTGCCAATCTCTACGCGGACGCCACCTGGGCCGCCGTCATTGTGGGATTGGAAGTCGATTGTGTTGCTCCCCGCGACGACATTCGCGTAGATCGTAAACGGCGTCCAAGAAGCAAACTCGTTGTTATTGCCATTATTCACCTTCACGCCGTCCACGTAAATCGCCGGCGCTTCGTTGTCAGTCGACCACTGCCCGATGATAGTTGCCAAGCCGGTGATCGGAGAACTGAATGTGGTGGTGTTGTCGAATGTTGCAGCGTCCTGATTTCCATGGCCGTTCGTCGAAATCCACGCCGAAAGAGTGTCATCGCCAAGCCAAGGGCCCACCGGGAAACCACCGGCCGAGGTGAGGGACGTCTCGGTCAGGGCAGGGCCAGTTGAATTCTCATAGGCGACGTAATGAGGATCCGCAGTGCCGTCCGCCAGGGGCGTTCCGCTGCTGTCGACGCCCGTGTTATACAGCCCCGACAATGAATACACGCTCAGTGTGGCCTGTGCGTTCGCTGCGAACAATCCAACTAGGGCAATGGCCAAGAAGAGTTTTCGCATGTTGTAATCACACCTCCGAGAGAGCGTTGAACTCAGGAAAGACACACACACCTTCGGCTGGCCAGAGCGACCGGCCCCACTCGTAGGGGGTTACCGTATAGCGAATTTAATACCGAACCCTGCGCGAGTCAACGCCCCGGCGCAATAAAGTGCACGAATGTCGCAAGCTTTGGTCCAGAATATTTTCGGCGATTCGTTTTGAGATGGGCGAGCGCCGCAGGGAATTATCAATTCGATCGAAGTGATTCCTCATTTTGACAGGCTTGGGCGCGATACGGCAGCCTGACACAATCGATCGCCGCGTAAGCCGGCCAAGCCACAGCGGCGGCAGCGCAACCAGCTGGAGCGGACCGGCGCAACAAAAAACCGCCCGAGCGTTTGCTGGGCGGTTTTTGTGTTGGTTCAGCGGTCGGTCTTAGGCCGTGCGGCGACGGGGGGCGACCAGAAGGCCGCCAGCGATCACGGCGCCCCAGATGGCAAACGAGGCGGGCTCGGGGGCTGGATTCGGGGAAAAGAACTCCACGCGAATTCCGCCCGGGCCGCCGCCATTGACTTGCAGGAAATCCAATGTGTTCACGCCGGCATGAACGACGCCGGTGATTGAAAATGGAGTCCAGCTACCAAAGCCCCCCGCGGTTGCGCCGGTCGAGACGCCGTTGATCAGAATGTCAGTTCCCGAGTCGTCCGTCGCCCATTGGCCGGTGATCGTAGCGATTCCGGGACCAGAAGCCACGAACGTGGTCTGGTTGTCGAATGTGCCAGTGCCTTCATTTCCATGTCCATCGGTGGACTCTGAATCCCAACGGCTGAGGTGATCGTCGCCAACCCAGGGGGGAATTGGGAAGCCGCCGCTCGAATCCATCGTCTTTTCGGCAAGTGGCGCGCCATCGGGGCTGCTAACGATCGTGTAATGCGGGTCAATCGAGCCGTACGGCAAAACCACGCCAGAGGCGCTCATACCCGTGTTGTAGAGACCACCGATTGTTATTGCCGCGTGAACGTTCGTTGAACATAACGCAACGAGGGCAATGGTTAGGGCCAACATCCGCATGGACTTTTTCCTTCAAAAAAACGACTAGCGACACAAACCGCAAAGAACCTTCAGCCGATCAACCGCTCTTGCGACGACGAGCGACCAGAAGGCCGCCAGCGATCACGACGCCCCAGATGGCCAGCGAAGCGGGCTCGGGGGTGCCGTACGCAGTGAGTTGGGTGTAGCCGACGTATCCGTTTTCCGTGCTCGGGAAATAGAACGCCAGGTATTTAAAGCTGTCGTTCAAGCTCGTGATGACGACCTGGCCGTCGGACGGCTTATTGTCTGGCGGGTAGGGGCCGCCGTAAGGATCTGTGGGAGCGTTCACAGTTGCCAGCGTCGTCCAAGAGCCGGGGAAACCGGCGAGAGTGTTCGATCCCAACAGCTGATACTGTTGCTGCGATCGACCGCCGTCCTGCCAGCCGCTGAACGTGACAACCTCATTAATCGTATCGCCGCTCGTACCATAAATGACATACGCGCCATTGTTCATGATCGTCATGCTCGACGAGCCGCCCGGGATGTAGGGGTTGTCCGGAGCGGTAGCGCCCGTCGTCAGCGCCGCGCCGCTGGTGCTCGAGTCGAGGCCTTCTTGGTCGCCGGTACCGCTGATCGCAATCGGGGTCTTCCCCAAAAGCAAGTCGCCCGCGGCCGTCACCGGATATGCCGTCTCAGAATAGGCGGAATACGTCACCCCGGCATGGCCCTGGGCCGCCAGCACGCCAAAGCCAACGATCAACGCACACGCAACCAAGCACTTTCGGCCCCGCAACATGGAAGAGTCTCCGCTCAGCAAGTTTTCGAGAATTCGACGAAGATGAAAAACAATCCCGCACCGAATTATGATCCGCAAACGGCATGCCCAAGGGATATTCGCGGGCATTTTCTTGGGCGAATACTAGATCCGGTTCGAGTATTTACGGGCGAAAGTTTTTTTCGACCGAAACACGGACATACCGAATAGTGGACCATGTTTATCAATGCGATCTAGCGAGGTTATCAAAATGAGAGGGTGTTTCGCGGAAAGATAACCTCGGTTCCCATCCGCAATTTGCTGTCCGGCACCCATCAGATCCGCTCGATGGCCAGCGTGTGCTCGGCCAGGAAGGCCTCGGCCTCGGCCAGGGTGAAAACGCTCTCGGTGGCGCTGATCGAGCGGACGCAGCTGGCGCCCACGGCGCTCCCCCAGCGCAGGCAGCCGGCCGGATCTTCGCCGCGCAGCAGGCCCACGATGTAGCCGGCGTCGAACGCATCGCCCGAGCCGGTGCCGCCGCGGTACTCGACCGGAAAGACGGGAGCCCGCAGCCGCTCGCGCGCGGACACCAGCACGCTGCCGGCGTGGCCGCAAGTAATCACCACGGTGCGGGCGCCGGCGGCCCGAAAGTGCTCGGCCTGGGCCAACGGATCGGCCTGGCCGGTGATCACGGCCGCTTCGTCCTGGTTGGGCAGAAAGACGTCGGTCTCGGCCAGTACCGGCTCGAGCAACCGCCAATGGTCGCCCGGGCCGGGCAGCACGATGTCGAGCAGGGTCGTCACGCCCAAGGAGCGGGCCGTGCGAAAGACGCCCGCCAATTCGTGCGGATCGAGGCCCATCATCAGCAGATAGCCGCCCACGTACAGCACCCGGGCTTCGCGCAGCCGGTCGAGCGTAATGTGCGCGGCCAGCAGATGATCGTTGGCGCCGCGAGTGTGGATGAAGCGCCGATCCTCGCCCGCGACGTTGATGATCAGCGTGCCCGAGGTTTCGATGCCGTCCAGCCGGCGCACGTCGCGCACGTCGACGCCGCTGGCCGAGAGCGTGTCGGTGACGAAGCGGCCGAAGTAGTCGTTGCCGACGCAGCCGACCACGCCGACGTCGACTCCCAGCCGGGCCAGATCCACCGCGGCATTCGAGGCGCAGCCGCCGATGGCCAGCGGCAAGCGCTTGGCCAGGATCAGTTCGCCCGCCTTGGGGACGTGCGAGATCGGGTCGCAAAGGTGGTCGGCCACCAGGATGCCGACGCTCAAGCAAGTGGGCATGGAGGGAAGCAGCGGGGATGGAGATTCGATCGGAATGGCACGGGCTCAAGGATTCATATGGTCGCCATCAGGTCGACCGCGAATTCAGCGCCCCGAAAACGACGCAGTTAGAATATCGACACGGCATGGTCCGGACGCAACAGGATCGATCGCTTACGCGCGATGCGTTTCGCAAAAAATTGTGTCGAATTGATTGACAAGACGACCGTTTCCGGCGATGATGATCTCGCGGGTGGAAATCGGGCGAATTTCCTCGCAAATCAGCGGTGAAACGCTAGTGCAGACGAAAAAAGTTGCTCGGAGTTTCTGCGGTATCCGCAGAGGCACTGAGCAACTTTTTTTGTTTGGGGCGCCAAGCGCCCGCGGTCCCGCGTCCATCCGTGACTGAAGCATTCGCAGGCAAGTGGAGTTCTCCCAGCCTGACGTGTGCGGCGTGAGTGCCCGCTCGCAATGATGGCGGCGGGGTGGCGACGGTTTGCTCGCCAAGAACGGAATTTCGGCGTCGTGAAAGGTGCAAGCAAGTGTCGAATGCGGGAAGCGTACGCAAGAAAGTGTGTCAATATAAAACATATGAAATATGCATGTTTATTGCGTGATGCAGACTCGTTGAAGTGCCCCCCATCTTCAGCCCCGAGGTAACGATCATGAAAAAGCTATTCGCCATCGCGGTTTGCCTGCTCGCTCTCGGACTTGCCGTGCGCACCGCTGCTGCGGCGCCCGTCGTCTGGGACAATGTCCAGAACATCAGCGGACCGGCCAGCACCACGGTGACCACTGCGCCGAATCTTTGCTGCGGTGTGGGGCCGGGAAACGGACTGGCGATCAACAACGGGACGCTGGACGTCAACACGCAGGGAACCATGGTGTTCGGCGTCAATTGGTCGGGGGCCTCCGGCGTCACGTACCCGTATGACGTCACGATCAACGGCCAAACATTCCTGAACTTTCGAGAGAACAATGGCTCGGGCAATCAGACGGGGCCCATCACGCAGGGCGCGATTACCCTGGCACCTTCATTCAGTGGCGGCGTCGGACCATACTTCACGGGAACCGGTCCCGCGGGCCAGTCGTATGGCAGCTACAATCAAGCCGGGGTCAACGGCTACGGAACGGACTATACGCTGCAGAATGCGGCCTGGGGGAGCCCGAACGAAACGATGACCATGTCCGGACTGACTCCGGGCCAGGCGTATCTGCTACAGTTCTGGGCTTCCGATCCGCGGGGCGGAGTCGTTGCGACGCGTGGCGAGACGATCACCGGTTCGGCGGTCGACGTTAATGCCCCCACGTTGCACTATGAGGCTGCGCCAGGCAATGGCGGCGTCGACGGTCAATGGGTGGTCGGCCGCTTCGTGGCAGATGCCAGCGGCAGTGAAACGCTGGCCTTGACCGGTTTCAATGTGCCCGGCATTGGCGATGCAGGCAGCGCCCAGAACAACCTCTTCCAACTCCGGGCGATTTCCACTCCCGAGCCGTCCTCGCTCATCCTTGCGGGCGTGGGCGTTGTCGGTCTGATCATCGCCATCAGCCGTCGTGGCAAAGCCTGACCGGGCTCGCCGTCGCAAACAAAAAAGCCCTTGGCAGGTGCCAAGGGCTCTTTTTTGCCTTCGCCCAGCAGTCCGTCAGCCGCTGTGGCCGGGCTTCGGGTGCGAAGATCGAGCGAAACAGAGCCCATTCTTCGCGCGCCATGCCCTCGGCCCACCGTGTGGGACGCCATCCGCACGTTGCGGGCCCATAAAAAAACCGCCCGAGCATACGCTGAGCGGTCTTTGTGAACGGATGCGGTATCCGCGGATCAGGCCTGACGGCGGCGAGCGGCCAGCAAAGCTCCCACCAGAACCGAGCCCCAAATCGCCAGGGACGCCGGTTCGGGGGTGTTGACTTTGACGTTGTCCAGCAGGCCGTCGGTGCTGCCCGAGACGTTGGTGGGCAGATCGTAGAAAGCCACCACGGTCTGCGTGCTGACAGCCTGGAACGAGAATCCAAACGATTGGAAGCTGCTGCTGTTGCCCGCCGCGAGATCGCTGCCCAATACGGCGCCTGCACCTCCGTAGGTGCCGTCTTGCGCGTAGGCATTCAGGGATTGCGTGCCGGTGTTGGTCGCGTAGTCAAATGTCACGACGTACGTCTGGCCGATCGTCGTGGCGAGTTGCTGATAGACCGTGCCTCCCGGCGGCGTGTCGCCGGCGTTGAATGCGACGGCATAGTTGCCGTTGGCCGCGGTGATGGGCGCTCCGTAGTAACCACCCGCAATGTATTGAACGCCGATCGAGTCGCCGTGAGGGCCATTGTCCACCGCCCAGGGCGAGAGACTGCCGGTTTCGAAATTGCCGTTCACGGCAAGATTGGCGCTGGCCACCGCGGGCGCCAGGAAGACGCACATCAGCACCGCGAAGAGCATCGATTTAAACCGCATGATATTTCCGAGCCTTTGCAAAAAGATTTGGCCTCAACTTCACCCTGTCGCACAGTCCAATGCTGAGCACAGTTGCTCCGAGCAGAGCACCGCGGCGCACCGACCACTGCAACCAGAACATCTTCACCTAGGGCCAGCCAGATGTCCAGTTGCCATTAGCTGGCTAAGTAAAAAGCGGTCGTTCCAGGTGGGCTGGCCAAGGGGCGCTCGGCAAGCTTTGGCGGCGGGAACTGGGCCGACCGTCCAAGTGTGGCACCGCAGGCGGACTCAGCCGCAAGACAGTGTCCCGCTTCGCCCCTGGCAGCACGCAAGCGCTGCCACCACAGGCATGAACCCCTCGGAATCGATCCAGGCCAGGGTTGCTGGCGTTATGGGGCCGACTTTAGTGCCCCGGCGGCCCGGATCAGCTCGATGAACTCGGCCCGGTAGCCTTCCGGGTCGCTGCCGCGCCCTTCTTGGGCGAGCTCCAGCGCGGCGGCAAAGCTGGCCGTGCCCTTGTAGGGCGAATCCCGCAGCAGCATGCCGAACAGCGCCACCGAGGCGGCGAACTTGAAGTCGCCCGTTGCCCGGGCGTAGGGCAGGCCGGCATCCTTGACGGGGGCCTCGATTAGCTGGCTCTTGTCGGCGTCCGGCTGCTTGTAGCGCAGCTTGAGCGTGAACAATTCGCCGCTGGCGGCGGCATCGGTGAGCGCGGTTTTCTGCTGATACTTGAGCGGCTCGACACCGGCTGCGGCCTCGGGCGCCGGTTTGCCCGCGGGCACCAGCTCGTACAGGGCCGTCACGGTGTGGCCTGCGCCGATCTCGCCGGCGTCTTTCTTGTCGTCGTTGAAATCTTCGTGCCGCAGGATGCGGTTTTCGTAGCCGATCAGCCGAAACGCGGCGACCTGGGCGGGATTGAACTCGACCTGAATCTTGACGTCCTTGGCGATCGTCACAAGCGTGCCGGACATTTGTTCGACGAGCACTTTCTTGGCCTCGCGGCCGTCGTCGATGTAGGCGTAGTTGCCGTTGCCCTTGTCGGCCAGTTGTTCGAGCGTGGCGTCTTTCAGATTGCCCATGCCGTAACCCAGCGTGGTCAGAAACACTCCGCCGGCGGCCTTCTTTTCGATCAGCTTGACCAGGTCGCCGCGATCGGTGACACCGACGTTGAAATCGCCGTCGGTGGCCAGCAGGACGCGGTTGACGCCCCCTTTGACGAAATTCGCTTCGGCGACCTGGTAGGCCAGCTCGATGCCCTGGGCGCCGTTGGTCGAGCCGCCGGCTTGCAGGTTGTCGAGCGCCGTGAGGATGGCCTGCTTATTGATGCCGCTGGTGCTGGGCAGGACCTGGCCCGAGTTGCCCGCATAGACGACGATGGCCACGCGGTCGTTCTCGCCCATCTGCTCGGTGAGCATTCGCAGCGACTCTTTGACCAGGGGCAGCTTATCGGGAGTTTGCATCGAGCCGGACACGTCGACCAGAAACACCAGGTTCGACAGCGGCCGGCGATCGCGGGCCACCTCGCGTCCCTTGATGCCCACGCGCACCAGCCGGTGCTCGGCATTCCAGGGGCAGCCGGCCACCTCGACATTGGCGGTGAACGGCTCATCCCCCTTGGGCTGCGGATAGTCGTAGCGGAAATAGTTGACCAGCTCTTCGATCCGCACGGCCGCAGGCGGCGGCGCCTGCCGGTTTTGGAGCAGATAACGCCGGACGATCGAGTAGCTGGCCGTGTCCACGTCGATCGAGAAGGTCGAGAGCGGGTTGTCGCCCACCGCCAGGAACGGGTTGTCGGTGACCGGTTCGTAGGCCTCGGCGGCATGGTCGTCGAAGGGTACATTGCGTTCGTTCTCGGCCAGCTGCCGGGCTTTGCTCTGATCCAGCTCGGCATGCTCCAGGGCGAGCTTGGATTTGTGCCAGGTGACTTTGAGCCGATTGATTTCGACTTCCGGCACCGCCCCGCGGACCTTTTTGTTGGCTGTCAACGCCCGTTCGTACTCGGCCTGGGCTAATTCAGATGCCGCACGCTGGTAGCGGACATTGACGTCCAGCTCAGCGGCCGACTGCTCCTTGTCCTTTTCCGTGAAGGGGTTGTAGGGGCCGGCGATCCGGTTGTAAGCGGGCGCACTCTCCTCGGCAGGATTGGCTGGGTTCACGCCCAGCCGCGTTTCGTCTTCCTCTTGAATGATGATCTTCGGCGTGACCGCCATTTGCAGCGGCTTAGTCTCAGGCACCGGGCGCCCGGCGGCCGGACCGCTAACCGGAGCACTTTCGTTGGCGGCAGCCTCCTCCGCCTCGCCGAGCGCTTCGCGGTCCCGCGGAGATTTGGCTCCCGCACTCGGCGCGTGTTTTTTGCGACGTTGTTCCAGCTCCCGCCAGGCGTCGGCGTCGGGATAGGCGATCGGTCGGTTTGGTGCCCTGGAATCGAGGCGGGCGTTTTCGACCTGGCTGAGCGAATCGACGATTGCCTTCGACCGGCCTTTACCGTTTCCTGGACCGCCGGGCTCCGGCGATCCACCTGGCTTTGCTCCATTCGATCCGAACGGAGCATGCCCCGAAGTTCCTGCCCCGTACGACGACGATGGGTATCCGGTCGACTCGCCTTCGCCGTCGCGCTTCTCGCCGTAACCCTGAGTTCCGGCCGGCACGCCGGGCTGCGGGTTTGCTGACTTCGTCTCATAGGCGGGCTTGCTGACGCCGTATTGAATATTCTTCGTCTTCGCTTCCAGACTCGATCCGACCGCAGGCGCATCGTCCGCCATATCCGGCGCGGCGTACGGATCGTCGAGCGGCGGCAAATCCCTGAAACCGAGCCCCAGATCACGCGGGTCGGCCTTGTCCGCTTCGTCGAGCGTGAGCGGCTCGCCGGACTGGGCGTCATGGACCAGTTCGTTGGCCTGCGGCTTGCCGAACCAGGCAATCCGCAAGTCGCGCACGTGCCAGCCGCCCGGCATCAGCAGATAACTGGCCAGGCCGACCACCGCCAGCAGCGAAGCGGCGATGGCCACCAGCGGCATCCGGGCTCCCAGGCGGGTATGTCCTTCGGGACGAATCGTGCGGAACAGCGGCCGGCGCGGCCGGTCCGATTCGTCGTCGTCGGGCATCTCATCCGCCAGACCGGCGGTGTCCGGGATCTCGCCCGCCGGAATAGTCCCGGCTGCAATATTTGCGGCCGAAATATTTGGCGAAAGCGGATCGCTCGAGTCGCCGACATGCGGCTCGCCGCCCAGGGCTGTCGGTACAATCGCGGTGCTGCTGGGCGCCGGGGCGGGGCAGGGCTCGGCGTGCAATTCGGCGGCCACCAATTCGATCGTGCGCCGCAATTCGTCGACGAACCGCCGGGCTTCGGCCGAGTCGGCCAGTTCGGCGTCGATCTGCCGCCGGGCGTCGTCTTCCAGTTCGCCGAGGACGTAGGCCGACCACTTGGGATCGAGGGGATCGAACGACATTGCAAGTTTCTCCTGGCGAGCCGCGGGGTTGGGCTCCGCAGCACGTGCCAAAGCGTGGACCGGGTGCGATCGTCGCACGGCCGGAAGTTGCTTTTTAAGTCAATCCGCCCGGCACGAGCGCGGTGCGGAGCGAACCGATCGCGGTATGAATCAAATAGCCGACATTCGTGATCGACAATCCTGTGACGTTGCTAATTTCGCGATAGCTCAGCCCGGCCTGAAATTTCAGCCGCACGACTTCCTGCTGAGGGGCCGGCAGCCGCTCCAGCAGCTCGACGATCTGACTGTTGGTTTCCTGCTGCTCGGCCGCGGCGCTGGCCGAATCGCCCATCGCACGGTCCGCGACGGCCGTGCCGTTTGAGTTCCTCATGCGCGACTCCTTTTTGACGACGTCCAGCGCGCGGCGGCGGCAAACCGTGTAAAGCCACTGGGCCAGGTGACCGTCGACGTTGGCCGGTTCCTCGCGGCACAGTTTCAGGAACGTGTCCTGCACCACGTCGCGGGCCGTTTCCAGGTCGCCGGTGAGCCGCCGCACATAGCGCAAGAGCGGTCCCTCGAAGCGTTCGACCGCCCCGGCCACCCATTCGCTGCTTGCCGCGGATCCATTTTGCTGCATGCTACCGCCTGAGCTCCCGTGGCCTCCCGCGCGACGGGCGTCGCGTAGAGGCACTGTCGATCGCCTGGCTCATCCTTATTGACGCCTGGCGGGCCGATTTATTAGGGCCCGGAGGGAAAAAATTTCGTCCGCCGTTGGCCTTGCTGCCCGCCGGGCCCGCCGGCAGCGGGTTTTTTGGCTCTCAGCCGCCTGCCTGGGCGGAGTCTATAATCATGCGTCTATAATTATCCCGGCCGGTGCCCCGTACCCGGCAGCCGCCCCACTGGTATTGTTGCATTTTTCCGGCCGTCCACCGAGCCTGCCTCCGACGATGAATGCCCATCCCGCCGATTCGTCTGCCCGGCCCGACGGGCGGGAGCCGGTATATCTCGACAATCAGGCCACCACGCGGGTCGATCCGCGGGTAGTCGAGGCCATGCTCCCGTATTTCAGCCAGGATTACGGGAACGCGGCCAGCACGACGCATGCGTTCGGGTGGCGAGCCAGGGAAGCGGTCGACGCAGCCCGGCTGGAAATTGCCGCGGCTATCGGCGCCAGCCCGGGCGAGATCGTTTTCACCAGCGGGGCCACCGAGAGCAACAACCTGGCCCTTCGCGGCGCGGCCGAGCGCAGCCGGCGGCGGGGCAACCACCTGATCACAGTGACCACCGAGCACAAAGCGGTGCTCGATCCGCTGAAGCGGCTCGGCGGGCTGGGTTTCGAGCTGACTATTTTGGGGGTCGAGCAGGCTCCTGGCCTGCGGGCCGGCAGTCTTGATCCGGGGGCCGTGGCCGCGGCGATTCGCGACGACACGCTGCTGGTCTCGGTGATGCTGGCCAACAACGAGATCGGCAGCGTGCAACCGTTGGCCGAGATCGGCCGGATCTGCCGCGAGCGCGGCGTGCTTTTGCACTGCGACGCCACCCAGGCCCTGGGCAAGCTGCCGATCGACGTCGAGCGGCTGGGCATCGACCTGGCCAGCTTCAGCGCCCACAAGATCTATGGACCCAAGGGCACGGGCGCGCTCTACGTTCGCCGGCGCACGCCCCACGTGCGGCTCGAACCGCAAATTGCCGGCGGCGGCCACGAGCACGGCCTGCGCAGCGGCACGCTCAACGTGCCGGGCATCGTCGGCTTCGCCAAGGCCGTAGAGCTTTGCCAGGCCGAAATGACGGGCGAGCAAGCCCGGCTGGCCGCGATGCGCAATCGGCTGTTCGAAGGGCTCACCGCGGCGATCGACGACGTGTCGCTCAACGGCCCGGCCCTGGACGCTCGGTTGTACGAGCCCCCGGCGACGGTCCCGGCCGGCGCTGATAATCCGCCCCTGCGGCTGGCCGGCAACTTGAACGTCAGCTTTGCCTACGTCGACGGCGAAGCCTTGATCCTCAATTGCCCACGGTTGGCGGTCAGCTCGGGCAGCGCCTGCACGTCGGCCAATCCTGAGCCCAGCCACGTGCTGCGGGCCCTGGGCCTTGGCGAGGACGCCACGCGCAGCAGCCTGCGATTCGGCCTGGGGCGATTCAACACAGCCGAGGACGTCGAATTTGCCATCGCCTCGGTGGCCGAAGCGGTAAGCCGACTGCGGAAGTTGAGCAGTATGGCGTAAGAGCGGGATCGGGCGGCGCCCAGCGGCACCTTACGCGGGCCCTGGTTGCCTTACAAGCCGCCGTGCGGAATCGCCCGAGTTTCGCGGTGGCGCATCGCGAACTGGCCAGGTTGCTGTTCAGCGACGGCAAGCCCAAGAAAGCGCTTATCCATGCGCATTTGGCGGTTCAGCTTGCGCCACACGACCGTGACGCGCGCAAGCTGCTCGAGAAGCATCGGGATGAGGCACCGCCTTTGGAGCTGCAACAGCCCTGAAAATGCGCACGCGGTGGCTTAGTGTCCGCGACCGCCTTTCGGCCGCCGCCCGGCGAAGGCGATTTTGTTATGGCTTCTCGACCTCTAATGAACTCGGCTGCCTTCTTGCATTGTGCAAGTAATCCGTCGACTGGTTGATTGCGTCGACTTCGTCTCGACGGTGGTGGGGCAACGCTTCGATCAGGTGCTTGCCTTCCTTCAAGCGGTTGGCGGCTTCGGCGAGCTGACGGAGCCTGAGGTGAGTTTCGGCCAACTGGATTAGATTGCCTTGGGCCGGCTCCGCGTCGGCCAACACGCGTCGGAGCGCCAGCACTTCCGAAAGCTGGTCGTGTTTTGCCAGGTCGCGGGCCAACGCCACCGGAGACACATTAATTTGTCTCTCGGTATTGCTTTGGTCAGAGTTGCCGCCGCCATCACCGGAACTATTATTTCGGCATTCATCCGGATTCGCGAGAAGCCACCCACACACGCCGAGGTTTCGTTGGCTCAGCCAGAAGCCAAATAGGCACACCGCCTTTCGGTGGGGTTTTTCTCGCGCTCATCCCGCCAGATTCTCACCCCGCCAAGTCTTCTGCGACCCGAAATCATCGGGTTTCCACGTACTTTCCCTTAGCGTCCTATTGTTCTTGGTTTTTTCTTTGATAATTGCAATGGTTGGTGCTTGCATGGCTCGCGAGTCGCGGTTAGAGTCACACATTGTCCTGGGGGGGCGGCGCGACCCCTGAGCGGGGGCTTAGCAACTTTCCAGCAGTAGCGGAGCAACTAATGATCATAATGAGCGTGAAAAACCTCCTGGTGGCCGGAATCGTGGTATGTGCGGGGGCATTCGCGACACAATCGCATGCAGCACTCACCTTGCAGTACGACACGTGGCCAGTGGTTGGAACCTCAGTCGTCAATACTGGCTCGACAGCTGTCTCCGGGACGCTCATCCAGGGGAGCAGCACTGGCATAGTCGGACCCGATGACGGGACACATGTTCCCCCAACGACGGCGATTAATTTCGATGATGGCGCGGGCGGTAACAATAACCTTGGTTCCGGAATTGCCTCCAATCAGACGCTCAACTCTTTGACCGGAATTGGCAATGCATTCACGATGGGTGCCTGGGTAAATCTCGACAACACCAATGGCGACAACATGGTGTTCGGCACCGACGGCGGCAGTCCCATGCACTTGGGATTCCGCGGCGACTCAGCCTACTTCGGCTTCTGGGGCAACGACTCCAACAGCGCATCCTTGCCCAATTTGGTTGGGCATTGGAACTATTTCAGCTGGGTCTTCAATCCATTCCTTGGAGAGCAGAAGATCTATGAAAACGGCGTTCTAATATCCGACTCCTTCAATCATCCTGGGCCAAGCCAGGGCGGCCAGCTTCTGACTGTTGGCACCAACTCAAGCAACGGCGGCGACCTTGCGGGCTCGATCGACGATGCCCGCATTTACAGTTTCGCCTTCAACGATTCTCAAGTTGCCACGCTTTTCGCAAATGCGAGTTTGCCCGACGGAGTGGTGCCGATTCCAACCCCCGAGCCCGCCTCGCTTGCCATTTGGGGCGTGGTGATCGCCGGTGGCCTATTGGTGGCCCGCCGCCGCAAGACCTAGACCGACTTCAACTGCGACCAATAGAACCGCTCAGCGATGGGCGGTTTTTTTATGCGCGTCGCGAATCAAGGTAGTGCCGCAGCGCCCGCTCTGCCGATCCGCCCGGGATGTCAAAGATCCGCCCCGGTCCGCCCGCGCCAGCCGATCACGAAAACTTGGCTGCCGTGAGCTGGGGCAGCTTCTTGAGCAAGTCCTCCGCTGCCTTGATTCGGCGGGGGTACAGCTCGGCCATCTTCTCGAGGATCTGATTCGCTCGATTGGCGGCAACGAGCTGCTGCCTCTGGGCTTGCAGTTCGGGGCTAACGCCGCGCGGCGCCCGCGTCAGGAATCGCGACTCGTGAACTGGCAGCTTCGCGCGGTCCCCGTGGTGTTCCTTGGCCCCCTTCTTCAGCTTCTCCGTGGTCGCCTTAGTCAGGTCCGCCTGCGCCTTGGCTGATGCCTGGGCGAGCGTTTCCGGGTCGATGGCGCCGACGTCGCGCAGCGCCTGCAGGTCCTGCATTTCTTGCTCGAACTTCTTTTGCGGGGTGCGCGTCGGATCGATGATTTTCTTGGTTTTCTGCTCGAGGATTTTGATTGCCCGGTCGCCCACGCCCAAAATGAATTTCACGAACTTTGCCCCGGCTCGTTTCACATTGTCCAGGGCCGACACCTTAACGGTCGTGCCCTTGTTCTTCGCCGCCTTGTCCTGCTGGGCCGCCGGCTTGGCTGCAGCCGCGGCGGCCTTGGCCTGGAATGCCTTGCTTGAACTTGCTGCCGCTCGAGGGCGCGTTCCAGGCGTCGGACATTTCCTTGCTGATGCCATTGGCCCGCGCTCGCAGCTCCTGGTTGAGCGTATCGAAGAACTGTTCGACCCCTTTCACGTTCGACGCCAGGTCCGTGCCGAACGCTTTGTCGAATGCTCCCATCACGAGCCGCACGGCGGCGACCAGCGCCTCGCACTGAGCGACCATAACCTCCACCGACGCGATCACGACGAGCTGGCCCGCCCTGAAATCAAACCAGAGTCCGTCGACGATGTTGAGCACGATTTCGATTGTGTCGGTCACCGCATTGTAGCTAATGATCGTGGCCTGATTGCCTTCGACGGCAGCCATCGAGCCATCGCGCAGCATGTCGGCCAGTGCGCCGAGGCTGGGGGCTAACTTGGATCCGATCATCCGTCCTCTTCGACTCGCTCTCTCGCGCTGATTCAAAGGGTCTGCCCAAGTTTGGGCAGACCCTTCATTTTTTTCCAATCTCGCTCGTGTGCAGGACTCGGACTAACTTGCGCGATCCCGGCAGTCGGAGCGGCGGCGCTGGCGCCAAGCGACCCGCCGTGGCCGTCGAGGCGTCCGGCCCGCGGCAGCATTGGACGACGGGTCAGGGAGGAGCCGGTTTCGCGCCGCCACCCCACTGCAGTTGGTTGGCCTTTTGCCGATCTTGGGCCGCCTTGTCGGGCTGGCCAAGCCGAGCGTAGATCCTGGCCCGATTGCGGTAGGCCGGCACGAACGCCTGGTCGAGACGAACGGCTTCGCTATAGTCCGCCAGCGCCATTTCGAACAACTGCTGCGTTTCATACGCGGCGCCCCGATTGAGGTAGCATTCTGCCCGGCGGGGTTCGAATTTGATCGCCAGCTCCAGATCGGCCATGGCCCGCTCTGTGTGGCCCTGCCGCAGGAGCACGGCGGCGCGGTAGTTCAACGCGGTGGCGCTGCGAGAGTTGATCTGGAGCGCCAGGTCGTAATCGGCCAGCGCTTCGAGGTCGCGGTTCAGGTTGTAATAGGCATAGCCTCGATTGATGAGCGCGCTGACGCTTTGCGGCAGACGCTTAAGGGCCTCGGAGAGGTCGGCAATCGCATCGTTGTTGCGTCCCATGACCCCTTCGGCCACGCCGCGCGACTCATAGGCCAGCGCGTTTTCGGGATCGATCTCGAGCGCCCGGTTCAGGTCGACAATGGCGCGCTGGGGGTTGCCGCGCTTGGTTTCCAGGTCTCCTCGATAATGATAGGGCGCGGATCACTCGGCGCTTTGGCAATGGCTTCGGCCAGTGTTTGCCGTGCCGCGTCAAAGCTGCCCTCCTTGATTTGGGCCAGGCCGAGATTCAAAAGATCGTCGAGTTGTTGTTCGGCGGTCGCTTCGACCGGCGAGGCCGTATTGTCCCCTTGCGGCGCACGCTGGCATGCCAACAGAATCGCGAGCGCCGCGGCCGCGACCCAAGCAGCTAATCTCGGACGACCGTTCTCGGTAGCACCCATATTCATGCCCCTTGGCCGCTGGCTGTCGTTGGCTGGCCATCCCGCTTCGACCGGATGCGACGCGGATGAGCCCACGCACGAGGGTTCCGACGCGCGACGATCCACGACATGGACGTGAATCATAGCGAATTACTTGCCGCCGAGCCGCCGAGCGCGGGCCAGGTCGGCGTCGGCCTGAGCTATGACCCCCCCCTCCCGAAAACTGATCCGGGGAAGGGGAATAGGAGAGGACCCAGCCGGCCAATAACGGAGTTTAGATCCTCCCCAATTGCTCGGCACAGATTTTCGGGAGGGCGCTAGCCAAATGAAAATTCAAATGAACCTACTACCAAAAACCGGCTTTCCTTTCGTGGCAGCATCGTATAATTTAGTCGCAGGGTGATTTTCACACTGCGGGTTGCGAAAAATCAGTTTCATTCGAGGAAACGCGAAAATGGGCATCATTCTCAGCGAAAAAGCCGCCGGCGAAGTCAAGCGGATCATGCAGGAGCAAAGCTACGGGCCGGAAACGCTGCTCCGCGTCGGCGTGAATGGCGGCGGCTGCAGCGGCTTCAGCTATGCCTTGGGCTTCGACAAGGCCTACGACGAAAAGGCCGACTCGAAGAGCGACCAGCACGGCGTGACCGTCGTCGTCGACAAGAAGAGCGCCCTTTACCTGGACGGCACAACCGTCGATTTTTACGACGGTTTGGAGAAGCGGGGCTTTACGTTTGATAATCCCAACGCCGTCAAGTCTTGCGGCTGCGGCAACTCGTTCCAGGCTTAAGCGGCCCAGCCGAGCGAAGGGCCAGTGCTGCCAGAGGGGCACTGGGTGCCCCGGATGGACGCTGACCGGTCCGCTGGCGAAGAATTACCCCACCCGTGCCCTGGAACCACCAGGCCACGGGTTTTTTCGTCCCTGCCGTCGGGCCGCGTATAATGCCCAGGAGGCGGGCGCCCGGCGAAAAGGAAATTGTGTGCCAGGCTTGTAACACTTCGCTGGCGGTTACGCTGAGGATCTCGGGGCCAATCGGGCAAACTGGTTTTCGAGACTTTTAACTAGGGAGTAGATGCGATGAATCGGTCATTCGTTGCGGCACGACTGGGGCGGGTTCTGATTTGTGGCAGCCTGGCGCTGGGGGCTTGCAGCCTGTGGGCCACGCCCGCGGCCGCTGCCGGCCGCTGGCGCACCAATCGCGCCACGGCTCAAAGTGGCACAGCACAGAACGGGACCGTCCAGCGAGGCGCCATGCAAAACGGTACGGCCCCGGGCCCGACGGGGATCGACAACGGCTTCAACTCGGGAAATTCCGGCAGCGGCTGGAACCGCAACAACACCTGGTACAACTTCCCGCAATACGGCAACTACGCACCGCCGCCGTACGCCACCTCCAAGAAGGCGTTCATTCAGGTGGGCCCGATGCCGGCCTTTGGCGGCGTCCGCTCGCTGCAAGGTTGGGGCGGAGCCCGCTAGGCTGACCACCCCTCCTCGACGCTCAGAAATAGCGCCGGCGCCGCCCCGGTTCTGCGGGCGGCGCTCGGCGGGCGTCTTGCGGCAGGTTACTTCTTGGCGGCCTTGTCAGTCGGTTTGACGGTCGGCGCTTCGGGATCGACGATCTTGAGCTTGATCTCGTCGGAGTTGGCTTTCAGCTCCGGCGCGTAAACCGCTGACGCGCGGGTCGGCAGGGCGCTGAACTTGCCCGGGATCTCGGCCCGCATGCGGTACGAGACGCTGTGCTTGCCCCGGGCGAGCCCGCGAACGAAGAACGTGACGCGGTTGTCGCGCAGTTCCATGTAGGCGCCCAGCGAGTTGCTGTTATAGCCGCTGCGCAGGTCGACGGCCTCGAACCCGGCCGCCTTCATGTCCTCGAACATGATGTACTCGTAGTCGTTCTTGCTGTCGATTTCGAGCTCGATTTCCACCAGGTCGCCGCTGGTCAGCGTGGCCAGGTTGGGAAGCTCCTCGCGGACGTACTTTTCCACCTTTTGGTCGACGACCTGGCCGCGCGAACCGGCGACCTTGATCTTTTTGTCGACCGGCGTGAGCTTGTAATACTTGCGGTTGACCTTGATTTCGAGCCCGGCTTTGGTGATGTGGTCTTCCAGGGTGAAGTTGGTCAGATAGGCGTTGAAGTAGAGGGGGCCCGCGCCCTTCTTGCGGAACTCGACCTGGTGCATGCCGGAGTCGACCGCGTCCCCTTCGAGCACGAACTTGTTGTCGAAGGTGAACAGGTTTTCGCTGGTCACTTTGACCTCTTTACGCTTCCGGCCGTCGAGCCAGACTTCGATCGCCAGGTCGGGCTTGTCCTCGCCGCTGGCCTTGAGGAAATCGGCCAGCGCTTCGATCGCAATCGCCGTGTCGCGCGTCGAGTTCCACCAGGTCGCGTGTTTGCGGTTGTTGAGCAGGTACTTGACCAGGCGCGAGGCGACCTCGCCCTTCGGATCGGTGCGGGCCAGCAGCTTGAGATAGTACGCGTCGGCCTCGACATCGCTGCCGTACCAGTACCACCAGTAGTTGTCGTCCGGCAGCTTGAGATAGGCGGTCTGGTTTTCGTCGTCCTGGACGACGAATTGGCTGATGTTCTTTAGGATCATCTCGAGCTTCTGCGGCTGGTCTCCCAGCTTGTGCAGGGCCAGGCCGAACAGAGCCTTGCCGTAGACCGGCACCTGGACCCGGTCACGGTAGAGGAAGTCGCGCATTTCGTCGTTCTTCACGCCGCCGTCAACCAGCACCATGAAGATCAGGGCGTCGAGCGCGTCGGCATGGTCTTTCCAGGGATTGACCTTGCCGTCGGCGTTCTTGAGCATTTGCACCTGCTGGTTCTGGTAATTGGTCAGCCAGCTGATGCCCCGTTCGAGCATGCCCGGCACCAGCGCCACGTCGTTTTGCACGGCCAGTTGCAGGCCATGTACGACGAAGGCCGTGGTGTGCGGCCAGGAGTGTTCGCCCCAGCCCGAGAACCAGCCCCAGCCGCCGTCGGACAGCTGCATCTGGGTCAGGCGCTGCACGCCCTGCTGGACCATGCGGCGAACCTCTTCCTGGTCGAAGACCGGATTGCGCTCGTAGCGTTTCCAACCCTTGGCTCGCTCGGCGTCGTCGCCGATTTCCTGGGCGTTCAGGTTGGTCCGCTTGTCCTGGATGGCTTTCAGGTCGAGCTTCATGCCCAGCAGGATGTTTTGCGTGATCACGGTGGGCAGAAACCGGCAGAGGGTCTGATCGGTCGAGTCGTAGGGATAATCGACCAGGTAGGGCAGGGCGTCGACCATCGCGCCGGCCAGCGTGGGCGAATAGCGGAGTTCGAGCCGCGACTGGCTGATCCGGCGCTGCTCGGGCACGCGGAGCGAGATCTTGCTGGAATCCTTGTCGGGCCGGATCGCCCCGGACCAGCTTTCGGTCTTCAGCATGCCGTGAACGTAGACGGGGAACTTCATTTCCAGGGCGTCCGACTCTTCGTCGGTGAGCGCCTTCATGCGGATGGCCACTTCGCCCTCGTTGTCCACTTTCACCCGCCAATCGACGCGCTGCTCGTCTTCGGCCGGCACCTGGATGGTGCGCGCCGCCGGCGACATGGCCGTGAGCAGCTTGCCTCCCAGCTCGAGCACCACTTTGACGGCCTTTTTCTTGGCCAGGTAGTTGTGCACGTTGGCCGACAGCACGACTTCGTCCTTCTCGACGAAGAATCGCGGAGCCTGCATGCGGACGATCAAATCCTTGCGGGTGATGACTTCGGTTTCGCCCTGTCCGACCTTGGCGCCGTGTCCCATGCCCCAGGTGCGGATTTTCCAGGTGGTCAGATTCTCGGGCATGTCGAGCGAGACTTCGGCCAGGCCCTTCTCGTCAGTCGTCAAGGCGCCAATCCAGAGCGCGGTATCGGCGAATTTCGAGCGCACCAGCGGCTGGGCCAGGTCCTCGTCGGCCGGGAGCGTCTCGGCGGCCCGCAATTGCTCGGCGACCTGGGCGCCGTTTTGTTGTTGCAGCTGGGGCTCTCCGGCGCTCTTGGCCGCATCGGCCAGCCCATCGGCCAGGGCCGCACGATTCTGACCTTGCCCGCCGATGCCCCGCGCGGCCATCGGCTTGCCGGCGAAGCCGGCCGGGGCCCCGGGCCCCGCGCCCTTTTCCGCGCGTTTTTCCAGTTTGGAGTCGCTTTCGTCGCTTCCGACCATGTCGCCGAAGACGCCCAGGTTTTGCATGGGCATCTGGTTGACCAGCGTCATGTTGTTGCTAAAGCGATCGAGATTGCTCTCGTTACGGATTTGATGGCCGCGCCGCCATTTCCAGAAGAAGGCCTTGATCTCCGGCACGTTCGAGCCGCCGGAAATGTATTCCAGGGCCTTGTCGTAAATCGCCGTGACGATCGAGCCGACAAACGGCTTGCCGGCCGAGTCGGTCAGCTTGAGCTGCACCTTGGCCTTCTGACCCGGCTTGTACGTGTCGGCCGAGGGCACGACTTCCAGGTTCAGCACGCGCTGCTCGGGCGGGACCACGATTTCCTTGACTTCGCTGAACACCCGGCCGCCTGAAATCGTCACCGCTTCGACGAACATGTTGGGCATGTCCTTCTTAACGATGTCGATCTCGCGGAGCGTGCTCTTGCCGTCGAGGTGAACGACTTCCGGGGGCAGATAAATGCCGTTGGCCGGCCGCACGAAGAGTAGCACCAGGGCGCCGCGCGGTTGGCGTTGACCTGCAATTTGACTTTGTCGCCGGGGGCGTATTCGCGCCGGTCGGGAATCAGCTCGACGTCATTGAAGTGGAAATCGGCCCCGTCGAAGCCCGGGCCGACGATCGTGAACAGGTAGGCACCTTCGATTGAGTGCTTTTCCTTATCCACCAGCGTGTACGAAAGGCGATACTGGCCGGGGGCCGCGGCTTTGATCTGCTGCTGGGCTTCGCCCTCGGAATTGGTGTCCAGTTTCCATTGCTGCACGGCCTTTTCGACCGGCTTGCCGTCCTTGTCGTAGCGAATCGCCAGGAGCTTAAGCGTACCGGTGCCCTCGACCGGCTTCTGGTCGAGCGTCTGGGCTTTGAAGTGCGCCCGGATCGCGTCGCCGGTGCGGTAATAGCCGCGGTCGAGCCAGGCAAAGACCTTGAACGGCCGCCGGGCGGCCAGGACATTGCCGCTGCCGACGATGGTGCGTCGCGACTCGTCGACGACTTCGGCCGTGACCTGATACTGCTGGTCCTGGTCGGGATGGACTTCCTTGGCCAGAGCCGTGTCGATGTCGAACTTGACGCTGCCATCCGCACCGATTTCCACCTCGCGCTCGGCCACCAGCTCGGGCGGCTGCTGCGCCCGGCCCCACCACCACCAGGGCGTGGGCCGCCTGCAGCCCCAGTTCTCCCAGCCGGGATACCATTGGTAATCGCAGCCGAACCACCAATAGCCCGGCCCGTAGAACCAGTCCCAACGGCCGGAGGGATACCACTGGGTGGTGAAGGCGGTGCGGAGCACCTTGTACTTGACCTTGGCTTTGACGACCGGCGCGCCGAAGTAGTACTTGGCCTTGATCGTGGCGGTGATTTTCTCGCCCAGGGCCACCGGTTTGGTCGGCGCCTCGACGCTCACTTCGAACTCGGGCTTCTTGTATTCCTCGACGCGGAAGGTGCCGCCGCCGACCTTCGGGATGTAGATCTGATAGACGCCCAGCGTGGCCTCGTCGGCCAGGTCCAGTTCGCCCTCGAAGCCGCCGTAATCGTCGGCCTTGAACTCCTTGGTGAAGATTTTCTCCCGCTTGGGGTTGTACACCTCGACCGTGAAGTCCCGGCCGGCGAAACTCGAAGTGTCTTCCTGGTCGTATTGGGCGTGCTGCACCCAGAACTTGAATTTCACCTTCTGCTGGGGGCGGTAGACCGGCCGGTCGGTGATCGTGAACACCTTTGTCTGGTTGTATTCGAGGTCGTAGCCGCTGCCGTTCCAGACGTTCGTAAAGCCCAGGAACGCCAGCCGACCTTCGTCGGTGCGCGCCGTGACGATCCACTGATGGTCCATCGGCTGCTGCTTGTGGTCGGGCATGACCTCGCCCTGGTCGCTGCTGAAATCGGCGAAATCCAGCGTGTCGACCAGCCAGGTGTTGTTGCCCACGAACTTGTTCTGATAGCCGAAGAATTCGACGTTCGCGTGCTTGATCGGCTGGCCGGTGGTGGCGTCGCCGATGTAGTAGAAGGTCTTGTCGACCAGCGGCTTTTTAAGGATGGCCGTGTCGGCCACCCAGACGACGACGTTGCTCACGTTGCCGTCGGCCATTTTGGCCACGAGCAAATACGCGCCAGCCTGCTGCAGCGGCGTGGTGACCGTGATCCGCTTGTCGAAATGGTGGGGCCGGGGTTCCAGATCCAGCTCCCAGCTGGCGACCTTGTCGCCGACGTACTCCTGCTGGTTCTGCGTCACGAGGCGAAAGCCGATGTCGCCCAGATTGATTTTCTGCCAGTCGACCGGATTCGGTTTCGCCTTCAGGTAGTTCTTCACGTCAGCCAGGAGCTTCTCGATGCGGATGGCGTGGGCTTCGAACTGCACTTTGCGCCCGTTGCGGTAACGAAAGTCGAGCTTGGCGCCCTGGCCGGCCGGTTGGGTCATCAGCCCTTCGAAGCGACCCCAATTGCCCACGATCTGGTCGAGCCGCTGTTGGCGGTAGTTGTTGGCGCCGGGGCCGTATTCCTTGATGGCTCGCCGCCAGAATTCGGCCGCGCGATCGTATTGCCGGCGATTCTCGAACAGGCCCGCCAAGGCATCGAGCGCTTCAGGGGCAAAGCCCGTCTGAGGCTCGTCGGCGATCTGCAGATACAGCTTGATATAGTTGAATTCGTCGGGCAGCTTGAATCGCTTGATGCCGGTGGCCAGCTGGGCGATGGTTTCGTCCTCGCCCAGCGTATGCAGCTCGTAGGCGCCGCTTTCGTTTTTCTTGGTGTCGTCCGTGTCGTCGGAGCGGCTGAAATACCAGCCGTAACTGGCCATCGTCTGGACGCCGAATTGCTGCTGTAGGAAGTCGGCCCGCAGCTTGCGCGTCTCGTTCAAGCGGGCCGGGGCGGTTTCCACCGCCTGGCTCAGGCACCAGCGCCAGCGCTCGCCGTCGTTCGTGGCGTCGTCGAAGCTCTTGGGCACAATGTAATAGACCGGCTTGCCGGCGGCGTCGACCGGCGCGCCGACGCTAGCGTGGCCGTAATACCAGCCGTCCTGATAGTCGGGCAGCTCGGCCAGGTCGCTCAGGTATTGCAGCCGCCAGGCCTCGAAGAAGCCGCGATTGCCCATGAACATCTGGGCGAACGAGATGAAGAACTTGCTGGCCTCGTCCTTGTTGTCGTCCTTGGTCGCCAGGTCCCGGGCCTGAACCATCAACTGCAGGCCGCGGATGCGGTCGCGCTCGAACGCATTGACCAGCTTGCCGCCGCCCCGATGATTGCCGCGGTAGAACTTGCCCGCCACGATGTAGCCGTGGTTCTCGACCGTGAAGATCGATTCGGCCGCCGCGGCCAACAGGCGCCAGTTCTTCTGGTGCACCTGGATCACCTCTTCGCGGAAATCGTCGACTTCCGCCGTGCGGCCCAGGTTGCGCAGCGCCTGCACGGCCAGCTTCATGTCCTCGCCCACGAGCCGCGGATCGTCCTGCGGATCGAGGGCCAGGCGGCGCAGTCCTTCGTAGGCGTCTTTGAAATTGCCGGCCTGGAAGGTCTTTTGCAGTTCGTCGCGTGTGACGGGCGGATCGGCCGAGACAGCCAATCCCAGCGCGCCGAGCATCGAGGAAAGGACGACGAACACAGCCAGGCCCTTATGCATGATGAAATCGCCCGAGGGTGATGAGTTGAACGCGTACGAAGCGCCCGGAAGCAGCGACTTCCGGACCACCGGTCCAGGATCCGCGGGCGGCCCGCCAATACCGTCGTCGACGATGTGCGAGCCGGCTAACCGGAGGAGGCCTCAGTCGCCAGAATTTGCCGCTTGAACTCTTTTTTCGGACGCGCCGGTTTGGCCGGAACTCGCCCCAATTCCGCACCCAAACCGCGGGCCGCCGGACGAGCAACTGGGGGCGAATTGGCCATGAGGTACTGACGCCACGCGGGCCGGATCGGTTCCATCTCCAGGCGGAACAAACGGCTCGACCGCCACAACTGCGCCGTTGGGTGGTTGCGGTCGCATTGTAGCAGAGCCGCTGCAAAGCCCCCTCTGCAGGCTGGATAGCGTAAAACGCACCTCGAAATAAGCGACTGGATTGACAGGACTTACGACGACGCCTGCTGTGCCGCACGAGGCTGGTCGCAGCGGGCCGAACTCAGCCTGAGATAACGGCTTGTAAACCGAAAGAATCCCTTCTGTGGCGTTTTGACACGCACTCTAGGTGACCTAGCTTTGAGTCGTACGAAGAGCGACACCTTCGACGTGCAACAGCGACATCTTCGACGCGTAACTGGGAGTTGTGAATGTTTGCCGCGATAACGTTTTCCTATTCGGTTTGGATGGTCGATTTCGCGTTTGCCTCGGTCATGTTGGCCGCGGGCTTCGCTGCTGCCCGCTGGTTGAACCGGACCGGGCAAAGCAAGGCCGAATCGGACCGGGCTCTGCAAGCAGTGAAGCGATTGCAAGACCTGGCTACCAGCGTGGCCCAAAACGTGGGCGAGCACAGTTCCCGCGTCCGCGAATTGAGCACCGGGTTATCGAACGGACCTCAAGAGCAAAAATCGGACTGGGACGATGTTGTAGTCGGCTCCGTGGCCGACATCATCAAAGCCAACGAGCGGCTCCAGGAGCAGCTGGCCACCGCCGAGATCCGCTTGCAGCGCCAAGCGGCCGAACTGGAGACCCAGGTCGCGGTCGCCCGGACCGACGCCCTCACTGGCCTGCACAATCGTCGGGCATTTGACGACGAGTTGAATCGTCGCTATGCCGAATGGGAACGCCGCAAGACGCCGTTCTCGCTGCTGATGATCGACGTCGACCACTTCAAGAAATTCAACGATACCCACGGCCACCAGGCGGGGGATCAAGTGCTGCGGGACGTCGCGACCGCTTTGTCCACGACGACCCGCGAGATGGACCTGGTCGCGCGGTACGGCGGCGAAGAGTTTGCCGTGATCCTCCCGGTCACGCCGCTGGCGGACGCCGGCCGGGCCGCCGAGCGGGCCCGCTCGGCAGTCGCGGCGAGCATTACGCGGGTGGGCGGAACCGAGCTGAGCGTAACGACCAGCATCGGGGTCGGCCAGATCGTCCCCGGCGAGAATGCCGAACGGCTCGTCCAGCGCGCCGACGAGGCCCTTTACGCGGCCAAGAAAGCCGGCCGCAACCGAGCCTGGTTCCAGGCCGACGGCAATTGCCTGCCGGTCGAACCGCCGGCGGCGCCTGCCGCCAGGCCCAAGTCGGCCGTAGCGCCTCCGGCCGCGGCGACGGTCGCGGTCCCGCGGCCGCAAGCCAAGCCGACGGCGGCTCCGACGACGCCGGCCGCCGAAGCCAATCCCCTGGCGGCGTTCTGCACGGATCTGCGCCGCCGGGTGCTCGAATGCCAGAACTTCAACGTGCCGCTCTCGCTGGTGCTGGTGGATATCGACGAGTTCAAGTCCGTCACCGACGGCTTGGGCCCTTCGGTGCGGGAGTTGGTGCTCGAAACCATCGGCGAGTTCCTGGCCGGATCGATCCAGCAAATCGACCTCATCTCGCGCTATGGCGACGGCCGTTTTGCCATCATGTTGCCTGGCACCAACCTGCCGGTGCTGCCCGGTTCGGTGAGCGGGCCCGCACGGCGATCGGCGCTTGCGGCATGCAGGTTGGCGGAGCGGAGATTCACTTTACGATCAGCCTGGGGCTGGCCGAAGCCGGCGCCGCGGACGAAGCGAACTCCTTGATCAAGCGTGCCGACGCCGCCCTGTTTGCCTCGAAGGCGGCCGGCGGCAATTGTGCCCATCTGCACAATGGCAAGACGTACGAGCCGGTCGAAACGGCCCCGGACAGCGTTCTGGCGGAGTGCTGATACCCGGCGATTGCCCAAGCGTTCCCGTGGAGCGGCCAGCCGCGTAGCTGCCCCGAAAGTCGGCCCTTATGTCGCCAACGCAAGTCTTCGACCAACCGCTGGGCGCCGCCACGGAAAGCTCGACGTTGGACGGACAGTCCGACTTGCGGCAGCGCCAACGCGCGGTGATTCTGGCCTACAGCCGGCGCTCGGCCGGCCACGGCGAGCCCAACAAGCTGATGCTCGATGCCGCCTCGCTGATCGGCGAGACCCTGCAAATTCCGCTGCGGGGCACCGTCGACCGGGTCGACGCCGTCGAGGGCTGGCGGCTGCAAATCCGCATGCCCGGCCGGGGCACCGAGCCCCTTGAGCACCGCTACACCACCACGGCGGCCGACTCGCTGGCTGCCTACGCGACCGAAAAGGGGCATCCGGTCGCCTGTGCCAATCTGGCCACGGAAACGCGATTCAAAGACCTGTTTCTGCACTCCGCGGGCATCGCCAGCGCTCTGCTGTTGCCGCTGAAGCTGGATGGGCGCACGTTCGGCGCGATCGGCTTGTTCAGTCGCGAGCCCCACGAATTCACGACCGACGACATCGAGTTCGCCGACACGATCGCACACTTGCTGATCACCACGATTGCCCGCGTCGAAGCGGCCCAAGCCCTGGCCGCCGAACGCATGGTGCTGTCCGCAGTGCTGGATACCGCCGAGTCGATCGTCATCGTGACCGACTTGGAAGGCCGGGTCACGCGCGTCAACAAGGCCGGCGAACGGTTGACCGGCTACAGCGTCGAAGGATTTGCCAGCCGCCCACTCTGGAACGTGATCGCTACGCCGGGCGAATTGCAACTGCTCAGGCAGCATTTCCGCGCGGGGATGAACGCCGAAGGGGCTGCCAACTACGAAAGCGACTTGCTCACTAAGCAAGGAGAAAAGCGCCGGGTGCGCTGGTCGCAAACGCGGATGCTGGATGCGAACAACCGCCCTTGCTCGATGGTGTTGACCGGGGTCGACGTCAGCGAAATCGCTCGCCTCGAACGCGAATTGTCCGTCGCCCGGTCGTCCAAGGGGCAGGCTCGATCCGCCCCCCCGGCTTCGCTCGCGGCCACCGGCGCCACCGACCGAGGATCGATCCCGGCCGACCTGGCGGCCGAAGCTGCCGGCGCGTTTCAAGTGCTGGACGACGATCCGCAAGCCCAGCGCCGTGCCAGCCCGCGCCGTGCGTATCCGTATCGGCAGTTGGTGGCCCCGATTCTTGGTAATCAGCTGCCGACGAAGGACGAGTTCATCCCGGTCCAGTTTCGCGACATTTCGGCCGGCGGCGTGTCGTTCCTGATCGGCCGGCGCCCAGCATTCGATTCGCTGGTGCTCGAGCTGGGTTGCGAGCCGAACGTGCATTACATGAGCGCCAAGATCGTCAACGTCGTCGAAACGTCGACTCCCACGGGCACCATGTATCTGGTCGGCTGCCGGTTTCTGAAACGCGTGCACCTCTAGCCGAATCCCCCCACGCCCACGGTCATTTCAGGCGACCCTGCAGATCTGTGTGATCAAACGCGCAGGTAGCCTCAATCGCCCGCTAATCGTTAGCGGATGGCGGACAGAGCGGGAATGCGGCGGCCCCGCTGCACCCGTTTCCGGCAAGAATCCTGCGAAATCCTCGCCATTTGGCCGTAACTTGGCCTGCTGCTGTGGTGGATTTGGTCGTGCCGGGGCCATCAAGCACATATTTTTCCACGGTTTGTCCAGGTCCCAGCTTGACGACGCTAGCGCGGCTGCGTACAGTCGAGGCCGGCGCAGACTGTCAATTCAGGAATCCGCAGATTCTGGAGACTACGACTTTGAATCGCATCCTAAACCATGCTGCAATTTTGACCTGCGGTTTGATCGTTCTTTCCTCCGCCTCGGGGGTGCACGCCAGCGTTAGTGGCACGTCCATTTCGGTCGAGTTTGGGGTTGGTGGCTCCGATGGTATCGGCTCCGGTTTGGCTGCGAGTGACGTAGCCGGTGTGGCACCGAGCGCCAATTGGAACGTGGCCAGTGGAGACAGTGGGACAATGGGCAGCCTCGTGCAGGATTCGCTCGGGACGGCGTCCGCCACCAGCGTTAGCGTCGACTGGAACTCAAACAACACTTGGAATGATGGCAATTCTTTCACCGGCGCTAACAACACTCTGATTAGCGGCTACCTGGATGGTGAATCGGGCAATGTTCCTGCTACTGCCGCTTTCAGCGGGCTTACGAGCTACAGTTACACGGTGGTTATGTATTCCGCCGCCGGCACAGATGACGGATCTGGCAAGGAAAGCGGTGGGTTTTACGTCAACGGAACGCAAGTGCTGGGCAGCGGCATCGGCAACACCGCAGGGCCGAATTTTATCATGACTTCTCCCGGAGTTGCTGGGAATTATCTCGTTCTCAGCGGCGTAAGGCCTATTGGCGGCGCAATCAGCATCTCGGATGACGCCACTTCCGTTCGGATTCCCTTCAACGGCGTGCAGCTGATTTCGACTCCTGAGCCGGCCTCATTGGTCGTCTGGGGTCTGCTGGGTGGAATCGGCTTGCTGGTCGCCGCTCGCCGCCGCCGCCGAGCTTGATGACCTCGGTGCAGGAATGATCAAAGCCCTCGCGTCAAACCGAGGGCTTTTTCATGCGCGGGCGGCTCAGCGCGGCTCCACTTCCTCGGAACGCGCTGACGAACGTGTGGCGGCGGCCGATGCGGCCGTTATAAGGCACAACCGCCATCGTTGCCGCGCGTCGCAGTGTGCATGCGCCGCGTGCGTTGGTCGCAATTTCGGCCCCTCGGGCTTCATGTTCCGTCGCCGTCGCAAGGCCTGGTCCGAGCGCGATCCAAACCGCTCAGCGATGCGCGGTTTTTTTGTCGTCTGAGCGGTTCGCCAAATGAGATTTCAAATGACCCGTCTACCCACCCTACTCATCGCTTGACGGGCCGCTCAGACGAGGCGAAAATAGCCGAAAAGACTAGATGGCTCATGCTCGCCGGTTTGATTGACGGGTACAGGCCACGCAAAACTCAATTTAAGGAGGCACATCCATGCGTTTGAGCATTACGCAGAGTCTAGCCATATTGGTCTGTGGTTGGTTTACCAGCACCGCTGCCGCAGGTCTGGCGGTGGTGGACGCATCTTTCGACGATCCGGCGAACGGCAACGGTTACGGGCCGATCGTCGGCTGGACGCAGTCTCCTTTCCCGTCGGGCAATCCCGGATTCGCGAGCGGCTACCTTACCGGCCCAGTAACGGCAGGATCGGCCTTTTGGGACAACGGCACAGTTCCCGGCGAAGGTGTTTCTGGCAAGGTCGGCGCGATCCAAACCTATAGCCCCTTTGGCAACAATACGATGTCTCTCGAGCAAACCGTGAGCGGCTTTGTCGCCGGCACCTCCTACGTGCTGACCTACGACGAAAACTCGCGTGCCGGTACGAGCGCTCCGAATCTTGAAGTGTTCGTGGGTGGACAATCGGTCGTGGCCGCACATCTGGATTCGGCGGTCGACGCCGGCGGAACTTTCAGCACGCCGTTCCGCGTGGTCAACAGCGTCCCGTTCACCATTCCGGGCGGCGGCTCGGCTTTGGTCGAGTTTCGCGTAACCGTGGGCGGGAGTGGCGACTCCTCGGCCTTGATCGACAATGTGGCCATCAATGCCGTTCCCGAGCCTGCCTCGATCGTCCTCTGGGGCGTTGCGATCGCCGGTGGCCTGCTGGTCGCCCGTCGCCGCAAAGCCTAGTCCAACCGCAGAACAGAACCGCTCAGCGATGGGCGGTTTTTTTATGCGCATCGCGACTCAGGCTCGGCATCCGTTTTCGGTCTCCCACGATCCATGACCCACAGCAACGGCGATCCGAGCCGCTCGACCTGGCTGCTGGCCATCGGGCTTCAAGTCGAACTTCCTGAACCGCTTGGTCTTGCGCCACTGGTCGCGCCTCCTGGCCGAGTCGTTTGGATCTGATCGGGCCCGGGCCACTGTCGCCGAAATGACTCGACGCGAGATCGTGGCCTGCGCCGATAAGCTCGAACTCGCCGGGCCGGCCAACCTGGAAAGCTTTGGGACCGGCAGGCATTCAGAATCGTCGCAGCGTCACGTCCTGGGGATCCGCTCCACGACGTCGACCGTGGCTTGAGTCCTCGACATTGGCGCCAGCCAGACGACCGCGCAGCGTTGCTCTATTACGGGCAGGGGTCTCCCGCGGCGTTCGCTCGAAGTCCTCGGGCGATCGCGTCTCCGCCGAGACAATTAAGGGTTTTATAAACTTGAGGATCGCAGTCGAACTCAATGGCAAAATAAATCGCAATTACAAAAAACAGCGCAGAGCGAGTACGACGAGGTTTCGGCGCCCGACGGATCCCTGCGGGCCTTAACCTGTGACGAAATTCGTGCTCGTTTGCACCTGCGTTGGTTTTGTTGGCGCCGCGTCGAGACGCGGCTAGAGTAGCCTTGCCGCTCGATTCGAACTTTGCCTGCCGCTTTCGAGTGCGGCAGTGGACGTGTTCGCCAGGCGCTGACTGAATCACGTTTCTGCGTTCGCGCTCGGCGTTGCCGCGCCGCCAGGCCTGGCGGATTGAGCTGCTGTCCTCCGGAAATCACGTGGCGCACCGCAGAAGCCGTTCACGAGCAAGGCGAGTCCTTGTGCACATGTTCCATTGGACACCGTGCCGCAACTTTTCGCCCCGCGCGGACGTGGGCAAGCAGCTGCCCAAGCGATTGCCGCGGGCAGCGCCGAGGCAACCGGCATTCGCCCGCTGCTCGATACCCGGCCGTGAGCAGGTCCTGAACCTCGCCGCGGCGTCGACCTGGCCACGAACGGTTCGACTTCTTGCGCTGCTGTTGCTGGCACATATTGCCGCCGGCGGATGCAGCAGGGGGGGATCGCCAGCGTCAACCGATGCTTCGGGGGCACCCGAGCGCCCAGTTGCTGCGACTTCGAAAAACGCTGCCGAGGACGAGGCGGAGCTTCCGCCCGCCGACAGCACGCGCCGGATGAGCGCAATTGCAACAACAGGCCCGGGCCGTCAAAGCCATGCAGCTGGAGTATGTTGTCAACAAGCAGCGGGCCGATTTCTACCAGGCGCAGTGGAATCGCGCGACGGATCCCCGGAAGCGCGTGATGCGGCATTATGATTGGGCCGTCGAATTACTGCGCGCCGGTGAGACTCAAAAGGCCATCGAGGGGTTTGAGTCGCTGCTCGAAACGGCTGCGAGCCAGGACGTGCACCTGACGCCGACCGAAACGCGGGCCGTTCGCATGTCCCAGGTTCAGGCCTTTCTGCGGTTGGGAGAAACCCAGAACTGCTGCGACAAGCACAACCAGGATTCGTGTCTGCTGCCGCTACGGGGCGATGGGATCTACACCCGCCCGCAAGGACCGCGCGAGGCAGTTCGCCTGCTGCTCGTGCAGCTGGCCGACGTGCCCGACGACCTGGCGGCCCGCTGGTTGCTGAACCTGGCGTACATGATGCTCGGCGAGTATCCGGCCGCCGTGCCAGAGCAATGGTTGATTCCGCCGCAGGCCTTCGAGTCCGATTACGATATCAATCGCTTCGTGGACGTTGCTCCGAGCGTGGGCCTGGATACATTCGGCCTGTCCGGAGGATGTGTCATCGAGGATCTCGATGGCGACGATGATCTGGACATCATGCGGTCCGACATCGCTTTCGATGGACAACTGCGCTTGTTCCGCACCAATGGCGACGGCACGTTCACCGATCGCACCAAACAGTCGGGGCTGATGGGCGAAGTGGGTGGGCTGAATCTTATCCACGCCGACTACAACAACGACGGTCGGCCCGATGTGCTGGTGCTCCGCGGCGGTTGGTTTGGGCCCGAGGGCCATTTTCCGCTGTCGCTGTTGCGAAACGAAGGGCATGGGCGATTTACCGACGTCACTGAGGAGGCCCATTTGTCCATCCGCCACCCCACGCAGACCGCCGTGTGGTTCGACTACAACAACGACGGCTGGCTCGACCTTTTCGTGGGCACCGAATCCGTGACCAATGATCGACGGAAATGCTGCCTCTACCGCAATGAGCGAAACGGCACGTTCACGGAGTGTGCCAGCGAAACGGGCACGGCCGTGAATGCGTTCGTCAAGGGCGTGGCCAGCGGGGACTTCAACAATGACGGCCGCCCCGATCTGTACATTTCCTGTATCGGGGAGCCCAACATCCTGCTTCGCAATGACGGTCCCGCCGCAGCGGACAAGGCGCCCGTCAACTGGCAATTCACAAACGTCACAGCCTCGGCCCACGTTGCTTCACCGCGATTTAGCTTTCCCTGTTGCTGGTGGGACTACGACAACGACGGCTGGGAAGATATTTTCGTCTGCGGATATCCCAGCGACCGAGGTCCGGCCTCCGCCGCCGCCGCTTACTTGCAGATTCCGTCCCATGCCGAGACACCGCGACTGTACCGCAATCGGCATGACGGCAGTTTCGACGACGTGACCGAAGCGGTCGGCTTGAACACGCCCATCTTGGGCATGAGCGCCAACTTCGGCGACCTCGACAACGACGGATTCCTGGATCTGTACATCGGCACGGGCTCACCCGAGTTTGCCGCCTTGGTGCCCAACCGCATGTTTCGCAACGACGGCGGAAAAAAGTTTCAAGACGTCACGACTTCCGGCGGCTTCGGGCACTTGCAAAAAGGACACGGCATTGCGTTCGCCGATATCAACAACGACGGCCAGCAAGACGTGTATATCGTGATGGGGGGCGCCTATGCTGGCGACGGGTATTACTCACTCCTGTTCGCGAATCCCGGCCACGACAACCGCTGGATCAAACTGCAACTAGAGGGCGTGCAATCCAACCGCTCGGCAATCGGGGCTCGCATCAAGGTCAATGTCGTGACCACCGCCGGGCCGCGCACGGTGTATCGGACCGTCAACACTGGCGCGAGTTTCGGCTCGTCGCCGTTGCGGCAGGAGATCGGCTTGGGACAAGCCACGTCGATTCAGTCCGTCGAGATTTTTTGGCCCACGACTGGTAAAACCCAAATCATCGACGCCTTGGAGTTGGATCGCTTCTACAAGATCCGCGAGGGGGAACCGCGGGCCGTCGCGGTGCCGCTCGTGCGTTTCGATTTCCCGCAACCCACGCATGATAGCGCCCACCACGATGTTTTGACCGGGGACACCCAGAGATCGAATCGGCCTTGAGGGGATGCCAGAGAATTGACGTACCGTGTCGTTCATCTCCTTCTCTAGTTCTCCCTCGTTATCGACAATCCGGCTCGTGGCACCAGTCGGCGCGGCAGGCCGGCCGCTCCGCGGTTCCATCGAATCGAAAGGGCGCAACCTGGGCAGATCTCAAGAAAGTCTGCCGCGCGGCATGGAACGAACTGACAGCGATCGCGAATCGCCGCCAGCAGCCGCAGAATCTGGCGGGCCAATTCGCGCACGTGCCACAGGACGTTGTCAGCGGATTGGAGGCGAGGGCAGACGCCCAGGAAAGGGCCATGCAGCCGGCGGCACAGAAGCGAAACGCCGCTGCCAGGTCGCTCGGCGTCCCTCCTGAACCGCCTGGCGCTGGGCGGTTTTTCACGCGCCGTTGAGGGCGGTTCAAGTCGCCGGCCTCGTATTTGTTCTTGTCGGGAGTGGATGCGTTTATCCCGTTTTTGCCGACTGACGGCTCGGCAAGACAGTTCTAGGACACCCGTAACCGCCCCCTCAACCCTCCTGGCCGGATCGGCGTAAAAACCTCGGTTAGGTTGCTACTAATCGCTTGACTCCCAGTGTTTGGGGGATCAGAATCTGACCATCTGGCTCAGTCTGCGCATTTTACGAACTGGATTTGTCGAATGAGAATTCGTTTTGCAATGTTCAACGTGGCCATCTTGTTGGCGGCCTGTTCCACGGCGGCGCATGGCGCGATCGCATTGTCGCCGACAACTGCCAGCGGATCCCAGGAATACGACGCCCTGTTCGGGATGGATTTCAACACGAATCATGCCATCGTCGTCACGCAGTTGGGCGTGTTCGACAACAACGCCGACGGCGTGCTCAACACCGACTCGCCCACACAGCCGGTCGTGATTCAGCTCTGGGATCTCAATAACCCCGCAACGGCGCTGGCGACCATCAATTTCGGCGGCGGCAGCCCGACCGGCACCGATGTCAGCGTGGGGAGCGGCATGGTCTTTTTTCAGGATCTCAGCACGCCGCTGATCCTGCCAGCCGGCGGCAACTTTTACATCAGCGAAGACTATTCGGGGGCGGAGCAGTTTTTCAATTCCGGCGGCAATGTCGGGACTGCTCCGACGATCAACGACGGCGGCGGACTGATCACCTTCGTCGGTGGCGGCCGCGCATCGAACGGCCATGACTATGTGTATCTGAGCGGCGGCGGCGGATTCATCGACGGCGGCCCGGCCAATCGATATGCCGGCCCGGACTTCACCTTTTTCGCGCCCGAGCCCGCGTCGCTCGCCATCTGGGGCGTCGTGATCGCTGGAGGCCTCTTGGTCGCTCGGCGCCGCAAGGCCTAGTTTGATTGCCGCACAGAACCGCCCAGCGATGGGCGGTTTCTTTATGCGATGGCTCGTGCCGCGTGCCAAACTGCCCTGCACATCGGATTCAAAACGCACCATTACCGACGCGCCGGTGATTGGCCTGGGGGCCCTGGGTCTGCTGGAAGTTGCGCGTCGCCGTCGCAAGGCGTAGTGCCGCTCGCTCCCAGCAAAAAGCCCGTGGTCGATTGCGGCCGAGGGCTTTTTTGTTTGCGCTGTGGATCGTGGCAAGCAACGTTGTGCGGTGTTTCGGGCGAGATCCAGGCGGGCTCCGCGAGCAAATTGCCGCCAGGCACGCACGACGAATGGCGGCCCTGGAAAGATTTCGCCCGCGGGGCGAAATTTTGCTGGAAATGCCCCTTGTAATTTCCGCCAGCCGCCATAGAATCTTGCTCCGAAGGGATTCGAGGGACGGCAGTTTTCGGCTCGACCGCTCGCCAAATTCGCGAGCCTTTTGGGTCGCCGGAAGTTGCCCGACAATCCGGCGGACCGCCGGCACCTCCTGGCACGCTTGGGCGTGCTTGCTTGGCTCGAGTGCGGGCCAAAGCCCTACGACGAAGCGGCTCCTGGCGAGCCCGTTGGCCAAGCGGATTTTTTTGGATCCCCTTGACGACCGGACGCAAAACGATAGGATTAGCTTTTTGCCAGTTTAAGCGGCCAGAGGCCGAATTCATCCCTTGATGGATTCCGCCTCTGTCTGTTTTTGACAGCGGACCGAAGCCGCAGCTGCCCCGCGGGCGCTGCGGATCTTGGTCCGGCGATCTTTGACAATTTGGTTGTTGCAAGAGTGGCATCTTGTATTTGAACAAGACGGCATGCCGCGCGGCTTTGCCTGGTGCCGGATCCTTCGGGACTCGGTCTCTGGCGGGCAGGCGAGTGTGCTCAATTGTTCTCCAAGGCTCTTAGACGCGGATGACGGTTTTTTCTCGGGCGGCAGGCTTCGCAAGAAGCGGCCAGGTCGGGAAAGAGCCGGAAGTCCGCAATGATTGATAGGGTTAATTGATCCTCGTCGCCGGTAATCGTCCGGCGGCGTGGACGGTAGCAAGACCTCCGGGTCTCTCGATGGAAAACGTCCTTGTGGCGCGGCCCGTGGAGAGGGTTGGATTTATGTGGTCAAGCTACTAAGGGCACATGGGGGATGTCTTGGCGTCAGGAGGCTTTGAAGGGCGTGGAAGACTGCGAAAAGCTTGGGGAAGCTGTCAAACGAGCGTTGATCCCAAGATTCCCGAACTAGTGCATACTGAATCCATAGGTATGCACGGCAAACGCGGTCAACTGAAACATCTCAGTAGCCGCAGGAAAAGAAAGAAAACTCGATTTCCTCAGTAGCGGCGAGCGAACGGGAAATAGCCCAAACCGTTGAGGTTTTCCTCGACGGGGTTGTAGGGCCCTTCACATGGGAGTTACAAAGTGATTTGCTAACCGAACCGTCTGGAAAGTCGGACCACAGAGGGTGACAGTCCCGTACGTGAAAGCGAATCATCTCCCGAGGGGTACCTGAGTAGGTCGGGTCACGTGGAACCCCGACTGAATCGACGGGGACCATCCCGTAAGGCTAAATACTACCTGACGACCGATAGCGAACTCAGTAGGGCGACTGAAAGATGGGAAGAACCCCTGCTAGGGGAGGATACTGAACCTGAAACCATGTGCCTACAAGCGGTCGGAGCACTATGGCTCGTAAGAGCAACGTGTGACGGCGTGCCTTTTGCATAATGATCCGGCGAGTTAGCGTCAACGGCTTGGTTAAGGCCTTAAGGGCCGAAGCCTCAGGGAAACCGAGTCTGAATAGGGCGACAATTGGTCGTTGGTGCTAGACGCGAAACTGCACGATCTACCCATGAGCAGGTTGAATCGCGGGTTATACCGCGTGGAGGACCGAACCCATCTGGGTTGAAAACCGGTGGGATGACTTGTGGGGAGGAGTGAAAGTCTAATCAAGCGCAGAGATAGCTCGTTCTCTCCGAAATAGCTTTAGGGCTAGCCTTGAGCAACTACGCAACGGGGGTAGAGATACTGAATCGGTTTGAGGCCCTTCCAAGGGTACTCTGCTGAACCAAACTCCGAATACCGTTGCGACTATCTCAGGAGTCAGTCCGCGAGGGATAAGCTTCGCGGTCGAGAGGGAAACAACCCAGACCATCTGCTAAGGTCCCGAAGATGTACTTAGTCACTAAGGAAGTTGAGTTTCTGTGACAGCCAGGATGTTGGCTTAGAAGCAGCCACCATTTAAAAAGTGCGTAACAGCTTACTGGCCGAGAAATTCTGCGCCGATAATGAACGGGAGTAAGTACGTCACCGAAGCAATGGAATTAGGTCGCAAGACCTAGTTGGTAGGAGAGCGCTGTACGTCAGACACAAGCTGTACCGGAAGGAACAGTATCGGGGCGTACAGGTGATTATGCCGGAATGAGTAACGATAAAGCAGGTGAGAATCCTGCTCGCCGAAAGCCTAAGGTTTCCTGGGGAAGGTAATTCCGCCCAGGGTTAGCCGGTGCCTTAGTCGAGGCCGAAAGGCGTAGACGATGGACAGCAGGTCAACATTCCTGCGCCATGAAGGTGGACCGATGGAGGGACGGCGTCTGGAAGGTGAGCGGTACGATTAGAAATGTCCGTGGACTATTCGAAGGTGGGGGAAAGGCAAATCCGCCCCCGCAAGCCAACGGGTAGGACCGATCGCATTTATGTTCGAGAAGTCATCTGAAAGACGTTCAAGAAAAGCTCCTAAGGGTTGAAATCTTCGTGACCGTACTAAAACTGACACAGGTAGGCGAGACGAGAAGTCTAAGGCGCTCGGGAGAACTCTGGTTAAGGAACTCTGCAAATTGACCCCGTAAGTTCGCGATAAGGGGTGCCTCCAGGGGTGCATAGCCTCTAGAGGTCACAGTAAATCGGCATCAGCGACTGTTTATCAAAAACACAGGACTCTGCAAACTCGTAAGAGGAAGTATAGAGTCTGACGCCTGCCCGGTGTTGGTAGGTTAAGGAAGAGGGTTAGCTCGTAAGAGCAAAGCTCGCGACCGAAGCCCCAATAAACGGCGGCCGTAACTATGACGGTCCTAAGGTAGCGAAGTTCCTTGTCGGGTAAGTTCCGACCTGCATGAATGGCGTAACGACTGATGCACTGTCTCAACCAGAGACCCGGTGAAATTGTAGTCGTGGTGAAGATGCCACGTTCCCGCAGCTAGACGGAAAGACCCCGTGAACCTTCACTGCAGGCTGATATTGGGCTGTGGTATGTTCTGTGTAGGATAGGTGGGAGGCGATGATCTGGGCACGCCAGTGTTCAGGGAGCCAACGTTGAAATACCACCCTGAATATGCTTTAGTTCTAACTCTGATTCCCGTGAATCCGGGCAGAGGACATTTTCAGTTGGGCAGTTTGACTGGGGCGGTCTCCTCCAAAAGAGTAACGGAGGAGTTCAAAGGTACCCTCAGCCTGGTCGGCAATCAGGCTTCGAGCGCAAAGGTAGAAGGGTGCTTAACTGCGAGACCCATAAGTCGAGCAGATACGAAAGTAGGACTTAGTGATCCGGTGGTTCCGCATGGAAGGGCCATCGCTCATCAGATAAAAGGTACTCTGGGGATAACAGGCTTATCGCTTCCGAGCGTCCATAGCGGCGAAGCGGTTTGGCACCTCGATGTCGGCTCATCACATCCTGGGGGTGAAGAAGCTCCCAAGGGTTTGGCTGTTCGCCAATGAAAGTGGTACGTGAGCTGGGTTCAGACCGTCGTGAGACAGGTCGGTCCCTATCTGCTGTGGGCGTACGAAACTTGAGGAGGTTCTTCTTTAGTACGAGAGGATTTAGAAGGACGTCCCTCTGGTGTTCCAGTTGTCGCGCTAGCGGCACGGCTGGGTAGCTATGGACGGAACGGATAAACGCTGAAAGCATATAAGCGTGAAGCCCGCTCCAAGATTAGGTTTCGTAGGGCAATTGCCCGAAAGTCCCCTGGAAGACTACCAGGTTGATAGGCCGGATGTGTACGTGCAGTAATGCATTTAGCTAACCGGTACTAATGGACGAACGCTTGGCCACATATATCCAACGCTCTCTCGATCTCAAGTCGAACAGCGCTTGGAACTTGACTCCACTCCTTGCAACAACCAGCCGGCGGCGGCTCCAAAGGCCGCTCCGGCTCCTTTCCGGTGAACATATCTGAAAGGCCACACCCGTTCCCATTCCGAACACGGTAGTTAAGCTTTCAGAGCCGATGGTAGTACCAAAAGTGCGAGAGTAGGTATCGCCGGATTTATTTCAAAGACCCCGCGCAGCCCTCATCGGCGGCGCGGGGTTTTTTTGTTGCGCCGGTTGCGGCTGACCCGGACCGTCGGCAGTGCCGCTGCGGCCCAAAGGCTTTCGTGCCGCGGCTGGACGAAATCGGCTGAAGCGGTTGACACAACTTTCGTCTGTAGCAAGGATAGTAGCTACCTACCTCACGCCAGCCGACCTCGGCGCGTGGCCGTCTGCGGTTGCCCTACGGCGGCAGGGGCGCTCAGCGGCAGAACAGCGAATCTGCCCGTTTTCGGTGCGAATCATTCCATCGTTTTGCGAGTGCCGGCCTTTGACCCGTCTTGTAAGCAGTCTCTAGCCAAGGATCCATTCATGCGCAAGCTTATCACGGTCACGTTGGTTGCGCTGGCGGCGCTACTCGCCGGTTCGGGCGTTTCCCGGGCGTCAGTGACGTACGATCCCACAACCAGCTTTTCGATTGCCAGCAATCCGAATGGCGTCTGGTCGTACGGGTATCTGAATCCTTCGGGATCGGATTTCACGGCCTATGCTTTGTCGACGTCCGCCTGGCACACGAACACAAACCTAGAAGCCTGGAGCCAATTCACTTACGACAGCAGTTCCTACAGCGTGGTGGGCAAAAACCCCACGGGCACCACCCAAATGGAAAGCCCGACGGGTTCGATTTCCATCGATCCGGGGCTGCTTTTCATGCATCCGGGTGGTAACGGTGAAAAGGCCGATATTCGGTTCACCTCTCCCGCCGGAGGCGTCATTGACATCAACGCCGTCTTCAAGGCAGCAGATCTCCTCGGCGGAAACCGCGATGTGCACGTGTATGTCAACGGCGTCGATCAGATTCCCGGCAGTTTGTTGATTGGGTCCAAGTCGGCCGCAACTCCGATCAGCGCGTCGCTGGACAATATACATGTGAGTGCCGGAACGACTGTCGATTTCGCCGTCGGCTACGGATCGGATAACGTGTACTACAACGATGCGACCACTCTGGCAGCGAATATCACGCTGAGCCCTGAACCGGCCTCAGTCGTCATCTGGGGGCTGGCCATCGGCGCCGGCCTGGTCGTCGCTCGGCGTCGCCGACGGGCCACCTAGCCCTGCTCCAAGTCTTCGCGCGCTCAACAAAGACCCTCGGCCGATCGTGGCCGAGGGTTTTTTATGCGCTAAAACATCGGGGCATTGCCCTGTCGGAGCGGTTGGCCAAAAGAGGAGCTGATCGCATGGTAGCCCGCGGACTCCGAGCGAGGGCTGGTCGGAGCCCAATTTCGTTGGGCTCCCAATCCCAAAGGGAATGCCGGACGATTTTTCTGATCGGCCACGATCGCTGGCCGCCGGACCGCCCCTCTGTAGGCACCGCGACGCGAAATTGACTGCAGACTGGCCACAAGTCTTTGTGCGGAAGCGGTTTGTGTGATTGAATCCGGAGGAGCGCCTAGAGGCGATCATCGATTTTGCAACCGCCTGGCATTCTGGCTTCACCCGGTCATGAGCGTGAGCCTGGGCTATTTGTGATCCGGGAGGCGTCGCTTCGTTGGACTCATTTGGGTGGGATACGCGGTTTTTGCGACATTCGTCGCGCGCACGTCTTGGAAACTGGGGTGATTTAGGTAGATTCTTTCGTGCGAGATACGGGTCTTTCCGAGCGCCGCTTGCAACCGCTCACTACTTACATCAGGGAGACACCGCCGTGACGTCCGCACATCGATCGCGCCAAATCGCTCGGCGGCGAGCATTGCCTAAGGTTCGGCAACGCTACTTCGAACCACTTGAAGATCGACGTCTCCTGGCCGTGCTGACAGTCAACAATCCGACAGACGCGACGATTGCCGGCGAGCTATCGCTGCGCGACGCGGTTGCCCAGGCTGACACCGACGCGGCGGCCGGCGTCTCCGATACGATCCAATTCGACCCTGGCCTCGGCGGGCAGACCATCCAGTTGACGCAGGGCTCGCTGGAACTCAGCGGCGCCGGTGCAGGCACGATCACGATTGACGGCAGCTCGCCGAGCCAGCCGGTAACGCTCGTCGGCAAATCCGGCGACGCGGCACTGGTGATCGATGGCGGCGTGTCGGCCGCGATTGACAATCTGAATATTGAGAACTCGTACAGCACCGGCAACGGCGGCGCCATCACGAACGCCGGCATGCTAGCGGTCAGCAATTCCTACTTTACGGGCGATCATTCGGCGCTCGACGGCGGGGCGATCGCCAACACGGCGTCGCTCACGCTCGACAACGACACGTTTTATTCGAACGGCGCCAGCCAATCCGGTGGCGCCCTTTACAACAACGGCGGCGTTGCCACGGTGGCCGACTGCACTTTCAGCGACAACCAGGCGATCGTCGGCGGCGGTGCGGTCGAAAACGACGGTGGTGGCACGCTGACGATTGCCAACGGCACATTCCTCAACGACACCTGCTATGGTACGGCCGGAGGTGCAATCGAGAACGTGCAATCGACGCTGAACGTCATGGGCAGCATGTTCGGCGTCGACGATGGGCCCAGTGGCGGTGCCATCGAAAACAACGCTGGCACCCTGACTCTGGCGACTTCCGCGATTTGGAACGGCGAGGCCTATGCTGGTATGGGCAATGGCGGAGCCATCGACAACAGCGGCAATGCCACCGTCAGCCATTCGACGATCTATCAAAACAACGCCAACGGCCAGGGCGCCGCGATCGACAATCGCGGCACGCTGCACATTGACAATAGCACGCTTTTTGGCAATAGCGCGGGTAACGGCTCCGGCGGCATCGAAAACGCTGCCGGAGCGCTGGCCCTGGCAAACGTCACCATCAGCGGCAATCGCAATTACAGCTCGACCGGCGGCGGCGGCCTGCAAATCGACGGCGGATCGGTCAGCATGCAGAATTCGATCCTGGCGGGCAATTACAGCGGTAGCGCGACGCCCGACGTCGGCGGTGCGCTCACCGCCGACGCCGGCTACAACCTGCTGGGCACCGCCGTAAACAATGCCACCAATGACCCCACGGTCGGCCCCGGCGACGTGTTCAACGATAGCCCCCAGCTCAGCTCGCTCGGTAACTACGGCGGCACGACCGAAACCCTAGTCCCGCTCGCCGGCAGCCCCGCGATCGGAGCCGGGCACGTGGTTGCCGGCCTGGCAACCACCGACGAGCGCGGGCTGCAGCGGGTGGTCGCGGGCAGCCTGGACATCGGGGCCGTGCAGACCCAGCCAGCCACGCTGACCTTTAGCACCGGCAGTCAAACCTTTACGGCCGGCCAGACGGCCAGCATCACGCTCGAGCTCGAAGATCTGGACGGACAACCGAGCGTCGCGCCGGCGGGCGGGCTCACGGTCAACCTCGCCACGACCAGCGGTGGCGGCGCGTTGCTCCAGGCCGACGGCAGTCCGCTGGTCGGCGGACAACTGACGATTCCGGCCGGAGCCAGCTCGGTCACGTTCGCGTATCGCGACAGCCAGCCCGGCAGGCCCACGATCTCGGCCTCGACCACAGGTTTTGCCGCGAGCAGCCAATTGGAAACAGTCTTGCCCGCGGCGGTGACGAACACACCGACGACCGATTTGGTGGTGGGCCGGGTGCTCTCGGCCTATTTCGCTGGCAGCGTGCAAAACGGCCAGGTGACGATCACCTACACCGTCTACAACCAGTCGATCGATGCCGAGACGGGCGTGCTGTTGACGGATACGCTCGCTCCGGGCGTGACGCTGGTCAGCGCCACTCAGCAGCCCGACGCCAATGGGCAGAACCTGGCCTGGAGCCTGGGTACGATTCAGCCGGGGAGCCGGGCCAGCGTGTCGATCACCGTATCGCTAGCCAACTCCGCCGTGCTCGTGCTGGATGCCGGCGCCCAGGCTTATGCCACCTTGAACGGACTCGCCATTTCCAACATCACGCCGGCGGCCTCGCTGACGGCCGGCAACGTCGACCCGAACTTGCTCGCTTCGACGCCCGATGCGAACACGACCGATCCCTTCATTCAGGAAGAAGCCGCGGCGCTGGATTACAACCCGCAGAACATCTTCAGCTTCCTCCACAACGATATCGGCTACAACTCCTACAGCGGCTCGCTCCGCGGAGCCCGCGGTACGCTCTGGAGCGGAGCCGGCGATTCGCTGGACGTGGCCAGCCTGGGCGTGGCGCTGATGCGGGCGTCCGGCATCCCGGCTCAATACGTCCAGGGATCGCTCGCCCAGAGCCAGGCCCAGCAGCTGATCCTGTCGATGTTTCCGGACAGCTACCAGACCGTCGGCTATGTGCCCGCGGGCACGACCACGTCCGATCCGGCAAATCAATACCAGCTGGAAAACGAAACGGAAACCCACTACTGGTTCCAGTTCGACGACGGCACCGGCCTGCAAAACGCCGACCCGCTTATGTCCGGTGCCACGGTGGGCCAGGCCTTTACGGCGCCCACGGGTCAGTTTGCCGAAGTGCCGCAGTCGCTGCGGCAAACCACCGAAATCCAGGTCACCGCGGAGATCTACAGCCAGGCGAGCGCCGCGCTTTCGGGCACCGGCAACGGTCTGTCGGGGAATGTCGTCCAGGACCTGACGTTCAACGACGTGGAGCTGGTCGGGCGCCCGCTGACGTTTGGCAATCTGGTGAGCACAAACAGCCTCAGTTCGTTGACGTTCAGCGCGACGACGAACACATACACGCCCTATCTCGAATTGACCGACGACGCGGAACTGGACTCGAACGACGAGATCCTGATGACCGGCCAGACCTATCAGGAGGTACTGACCAATGTCCCCTTGTCGAACCAAATCCTGACGGGCCTGTTCGTAGGCGTCACGCTCGGCGGGGCGAACCTGACGCCGCAGTCCTACCAGGACACGATCATCGACCGCCTCGGCCCGGCCGCCCGCGACGGACTCGCGACCCCCAAGGTTTCGGTGAACCCCACCGATCCACCGATCGTTTCGCAAGACAGCACTTACACGATCGACGTCGCGCCGAGCGCTCAGGATTCGCGCAGCGCCGCGTTGCTGACCGACTTGAGCGGAACGTACGCGGCCGCGGTGGCTGCGGCCGTTGCTAACGGCTCGTCCTTGCTGGCGGCCCAGGTCGTGGAGGTTCGCGATTACTATGCCACCCTCGAGCGTCTCGACGCGGCCAACTATTTCATTTCGACCGATTTCGCGACAGCCAGAACTGCGGCCCTGGTTGCCGTGGCCGCGTATCCGGACCAGCCGCAGATTCTCATCAGCGCTGCGACCGATGCCGCTTCCGGCACCCAGCTCTCCCTGGATCTGTTGCGCGACCAGGTTCGAGCGATCGCGGCTCCGGGGCAGTCGACACGGGTCGTGACGGATTTTCTGGTTTCGCATGGGTATACCGACAGCCTGTTGGAAGCAGCGGCTGTTCCCGTCGTCAGCGGTGCCACGACCCTCAGCACCGCTGCCATTTTCCAAGCCGCGGTTTCGCAGGGCATCGGCATCATAATGATCGGCCCGGCCAACCTCGGTATTCTGAGCACGCTGAATATCTCTGACGACGCGAAGGCCCTGATCTCCGCTGCGGTCGGCGCAGGCAATTACGTCGTGGTTCCGACTTCGAGCGTCAGCATTAATGGCGCCGGCCGTGTCGGGTGGTACGTGATCAACTCAACCACGGGTGCCATATCCGACGAACTCGACGACGGCACGCATGACTTTTTCGAATATGTCTGGGCCCACCTGACGGGTAGCAAGAAAGCCCTGCAGAACGAGGCCACTAGAGAGGCCGCGCAGGCCCAGCAAATTGCAGCGCTCAACGCGAGGGTGAAGGCCCTGGAGGACGCCGCCACGACGGCGGCCGAGGCCGGCAAGGCGAAGCAATTAAAAGCCGTCATCGCGGGCGTTGGAGGCGTCGCCGCCACCGCCGACGCGATTTTGGCGGCGATCCATTCGTATTTGTTCCCGGATTCGACGTTCCAGGATACCATCGTTGCCGGTGTGGCGAGCGGGCTGGCGGGGATTGCGGCCCTCCTTGCCGTCATCGATCCACCGCTGCCCGGTTTCGTCGTGGTGGAAACACCGCCTCCGGACACGACGTCCAACAATACCGAGACGGCAGCCGTCAACGTGGCTGCCAACATCCCCGCGAGTACCGTGAGCGGAATTGTCCCGATCGGCGCGATCGCCCTGCAGGGAAGCGTCTCGGCGACCTGGTCGACGAATAGCACCGTCGCCGTGCAGGCTAGCTCCCTCTCGGCGGCCAGCGCCACGATCAAGGACTCGCACGGCAACTTGATCGGCAGCGGGCTCGTGACCCTTTCGACGACCAGCCCCCTCGCGCTGTCGGTCGGGGGCAGCAATCAATACTCGGCCAGCGGCAGCGGAAGCTTTGCTTCGTACGCCGCGGCGGAAGGCAACCTGGGCATTAGCGCGAACTGGAACAATTACTCGGCCACGGTCTCCGGCAACGCCGCTATCGCTTTGACCACCGACCAGCTCTCGCTCGACGGAACGCTATTGCCGGCCGGCACGTACACCATTACGACGACCTCGGCCATTTTTGCCGGCAGTGGGCAGACCACGTCGCCGACGTTCGCCGGCTCACTTGCGATGACGGCTAGCAACGCCACGGTTTGGATCGGACCGGGCACTGGCGCGATCCAAGTCGCCGGCGCCGCACGCCATTTGAACAACGGTCTGACTGTCGATAACTTCCTGGGATCGCTGAATCTGTCGCCCAACGCCGGGTCAAGCACGACACTGGCCATTAACGGCGCGGCGGCTAACGCACTGTTGATTTCGGACAGCTCGCCGACAATCACCACGGACGCCAACACCTCGGCCACTTTTCAGGCCGTTCTCGGCACCAGCCTGGCCGATACGTACAGCCTGACCGCCACCGGTCCGGCGGGCTGGACTGTCACGGTCGACGCGTCGGGCAATGTCTCGGCAACTCCCGCGCCCGGCGTCCAGGCCGGAACCTATCCGCTTCTGCTCACCGCCACGTCGAGCACCGACCCAAACCTGGTCGCCAACGCCCTGGTCAACGTTACGGTCACTTTGCCACCACCGGGAATGACGCTCGCGGTCAATCCCGATTCGCAGTTGACCATCCCCTTCGACGGGGCGCAGGTCCCCACGGCCTATCAGGCTGTGATTCACAACACCGGCCCGACGGCCGACACGTACCAGTTGACGTTCCCCACCGCTCCAGCAGGATTCACGATTCAATCCGCCGTCACCAGCGTGACAGTTCCTGCCGGGCAAACCGGCATCGTCGGGATTTACCTGGTGCCGAGTGGCGCGCTGCCCGCACCCGGGACGGCGGAATCGTTCAGCGTGACGGCGACCAGCGCCAGCGGTGCTGAAAGTCTGCAGACTGCGACCGTCGATTTCGCAATGCCCTCGATCGCCGCGGTGACTTTGACCGACAATCCCACGGCGCTGAGCACCACGCCGGGCACGGCGGTGGCGACGCAGTTGACGATCACCAACGTGGGCAACGTGCCCTACGACGCCGCGGTGACTCCGACGTTGCCGGCAGGCTGGACGATCAGCGGCGGCGACGTGCCGGTGTCGCTGGCCGTCGGCAGCTCGACGACTGAGACGGTCATGGTCACGCCGCCCGCCAATGCGCCGCTGAACTCGACCCAGAACGTGACGCTGACCTTCGGCCAGGCCGCCGCCCAGAACACCGTGTCGGTCCTGAGCGTCACTCCCAGCCCGTCGACGGTTGAGGCGGACACCCAGGTCGACGTCGCGGCCAGCATTCTCACCGGCGTGACCGCGGCCGGACACGGTTCGGTGTCGTACACCGTCAGCGATTCGCACAACAACGTGGTTTTCACTTCCACCGCAGTGCCGCTCGCCTTGAACGAAGTGATCGGCGTTACCAACGTCAACCTGGGCACGTTCGACACCACCGGTCTGGCCCCGGGCAGCTACACGCTCAACGTCAGCGTCTACAATTCGTCGAATCAGCCGATCGCCGGGGCAACCGCTCAGGGGCAGTTGCTTGTCGCCGCACCGGTCACGGTGAGCCAGTCGCTGAACCGGAGTTCGCTCGAACCGGGTAGCAGCACGGTCACCACCACACTATCGGTCGCCGCTCAATCCCTGCTGGGCCAGACCGCGACCGACAGCGCGGCCTCGAGCGTCGTCACCGCTGGCAACTACGCATATCTGATCGGCAGTTCCGACGTTTCGATCGTCGACATCAGCAATCCGGCCAGTCCGACCGTGGTCGGCACGTTTGGCTCGGGCACCCTCGGCATCGACCTGTCGAATCTGGGTGCGCTCGCCGGCAACAACCTGGTCGTCGTCTCGGACAACGATGACGGGTCGTTCAATCTGCTCGTCTACTCCCTGGCCAATCCGACCAGTCCGACGTTGCTGAGCACGACGACGATCAACTACCAATTCCTGGGCAATTTGTTCGTCCAAGGAACGACAGCCTTCGTAACGACGACCGGCACCGACACCGCGGGCTCCGGGCCAAGCACCGTCAGCGACCAGTATGGCGATTTTCTGGCGATCGACCTGAGCAATCCCGCCAGCCCCGTGCTGGCCAGTTCTCTGGTCAATTCGTTGGGCTCGCCCGAGGGCGGGGCCAGCAACATCAACGGCGCGGCCGCCGCGGCGAGCAGCCTGGCGTATCTCGTCGGCTCGACTTCGGCCGGTTCGGTCACCCAGACCGGCAGCGGACAATTGCAGGTCGTCGACACCTCGAACCCGGCCAGCTTGAACGTGACCGACACACTGTCGATTCCCGGCACGCTGCAAGCACTGGCCGTGGCGCTGCAGGGCAACCGAGCGCTGGTCGTCGGCAGCAGCGGTGGCTGGCAGAGTCCGTTCTCCACGCCGCTCGACCCGCTCTCCGGCAATCTCACGCTCACGCTGCTCGACATCACCAACCCCGCTAATCCGTCGATCCTCAGCTCCCTGCCGTTGATGGGAACGACGGTTTCGAACACCGCCGTGCCGGTCGGCATTATTTCCTTGGGCGGGGGTCAGTTCGCTGTCAGTAACATAGTCTCCAACGGCACGCCGGCCGTGCTCGTGGTCGACAGCAGCAATTCTGCCAGTCCGAGCGTCACGACATTTACCGGGGCCGGTTCAGTGGGCGGGATGGCAGTAGCCGGCGGCAACCTTCTGGCCTCAACGGCCGCAGGATTGGATATCTACCAGGCCGGCTCCTTGGGCAACATTCCCGTCACCGTGACGGTCACCGTGCCGACGACCACCGGCGTGTCGATCGTGCCCGGCTCGTTCAACGTAGCTCCGACGACGATCACGACCGGCACCACGTCGGAGACGCTTGTCTGGACCTTCCCCTCGCTGACAGGCATGCCGGCCGCGGGCATTGTCTGGCAATCCAGCATCAGCGGATTGCAGGTCGGCCAGGCCCTGCCGGTGACGCTCGGCGCCCAAGTTCAGTACAGCGCCCTGGGCGCGACCAACCAGGCGACCTTGCCGCCGCTGGTTGTCGCGGGCGTGCCCGACAGCCAGACGCTGATCCTACCCGTGCAACTGGCGGTGCCAGGGGCTGTGGCCATCGGCACCGCGGCAGCGGCCGCCAACCAGATCGGCAATTCGCCCCTGGCGGCACAATTGGGCAATTTGCAGGTCGAGCTGACGAACTTGTTTCTGAATCCGACCAGTCAGATCGATCTGGGCGAAGTCATTTCGACGATCAACAGCTTGATCTCGCTGGTGCTGCCCGATCCGTTCTTGGCGCCGTATGCCACGACGCTGTCGGCGGCCAGCAGCGCGTTCAGTTCGGCCACGACCGCCGGCCAGATCGACACGGCCATCGACGATCTGGGCACGGCGCTGACCTCGCTCGCGCAGGCGCTGGTTGACGAAGCGGCCTACGGTTTCCAGATCTCACTGGTTAACTCGTTTGCCCAGCTGCAACCGGGCAGCCCGACGGTATTCACCCTGCAACTGACGAATACCGGCAGCCAGACGGCGACGTATGACCTGAGCATTCCCGGGTTGCCCGCCGGCGTGACGGCCACCTTCAGCCAGCCGTCGATCACGCTGGCCCCGGGCGCGTCGATTCCGGTCGGCAGCCCGATTACGGTCAGCCTGTCAGAGAACCTCGATCCGCTCATGTCGGCCACGTTTAACGTGGTCGCGACCGCCGAACAGGCGGCGGAAATCACGGCCGGCACGACCGGTCATTTGCAGCTGCGGACCGAAGTCGTGCTGGTCGGGGCGGTCAATGCCACTCCACCCTACACGGCCGCCGGCGGCACCATCGACGTCCACGCCACGTTGCTCAGTGCCGTCAATGGGCCGCGGCAGTACTCCGTCTCGTATACGGTGACCGACGTCAATGGCAACCTGCTGTTTACGTCGACGCCGGTGACCACCACGCTCGATATCAGCTCGTCTTCAACCAATGTCGACCTGGGGTCGGTCGACACGACCAGCTTTGCCGACGGCACCGACACGATCACCATCACCGCGGTCGACCAGTCGTCCCAGCCGCTTCCCACCTCAACTGGAACCGGCCGCTTGATTGTCGGGTTGCCGGTCAACGCGACGCTGTCGGTAAGTCCCTCGCCTGCGCCCACGGGCGATCCCACGGTAACCAGCACCCTGCAACTAACTAGTACGGTGCCGCTCCCCTCGCCGCTCACGCTCGAGGGCCAGGTGTCGACCACACCTGCCACGACGGTAACCCTGTACACGGACGCGACGCACAACCTGGCCTACGTCAGTGGGCCGAACGGCATCGACATCGTCGACGTCAGCGATCCGACAAACCCGGTCGACGATGGGACGTTCGGAAGCGCCCAGATCGTGCAAGGCGGTCTGACCGTAGGCCGCGTGGATCAGATCAATGGCTCGTCCTACCTGATCGTCGGTTCGACGCCAGTTGGCATTCTCCATACCACGCCGCCGTTCAGCTTGCTGATCTACTCGCTGGCCGATCCGCTGGCACCGTCGTTGGTGAGCGACACGTCGTTCAATTACGGGTTTCTCAGCGACATGGTCGTCGAGGGTAATACCGTGCTGGTACCGGTCGAGTCGTATTTCCTGTTCGGCGGAATCGTCTTCGAAGACCAAAGCGGCAACGTGATGTCGATCGACATCAGCAACCCGGCGGCACCCGTGCTGGGTAGCGTGCTATTTGGCAGTAGCGACCCCAATGCTGGGACCACGCAGTTCGGGGCCACGATCGTCAACAGCCAGATTGCCTATATCGCCAGCTCGACGGACAGCGGCGGCAGCACGACCGACGGCGTCGGCCGGGTGCTCGTGGTCAACTACTCCAATGTGGACGACATTCAGAATCTGGGCGAGGTTGATATTCCCGGTACGTTCCAAATTGTCGACGTGGCCGTGCAGGGCAACCGGGCCCTGGTCGTCGGCCGGACCGGCGGCACCGACACCTACGGCGTCAACGGCAGCATGACGCTCTCCGTGCTCGACATCACCGATCCGACGAACCCGACGCTGCTCGGCAGTACTCTGGTCACCCAAGCCAACTTTCCCACGGGCGGCTCGGGCTACAAGATTTCGGCCCAGCCAATCGGCAGTGGATTGTTCGCCGTCAGCGAAGCCGACGTCAACGGCAACAGTGAGCTGATGGTCGTCGATCCGAGCGATCCCAGCAGTATCGTGGCCAGTTACATCCCGGTCACCTCGCTGGTCAACGAAATGACCGTGTCGGGCGACCTGCTGTACACAACCAGCGCCCAGGGATTGACGATCTACAACATCGGCACTCTGGAGAGCATTCCGGTGACGGTTTCGGTGCAGGTGCCGACCAACGTTGCTGCGACGATCGTGCCCAACTCGTTCAACATTGCGCCCAGTCAGATCATCGCCGGGACCAATTTCGAAACGCTGGTCTGGAGCACGACGCTCGCCTATGGCGACCCCGCGCCGACCTACACCTGGCAATCGACGCTGAGCAATCTGGCGGTCGGTCAGGTCGTGCCGATCACGTCCGGCGCCCAGGTCAGCTTTACCAGCTTAAGCACGCCCGGCAGCTTCCAGATCCCGGGAACGTCGGTTACCGGCACGTCGATCGTCAGCGTCACTCCTGAATCGCAAACCATGCAGCCCGGCAGCAGCGCCATGTACGACGTGCGGCTGAGCAACCCGACCGGCAGCCCCGTCGACTATTACCTGGGCCTCGGAGGAGTACCGGGGACATTCCAAGACTATCCCGGCTATGTGCAGGTGCCGGCCAACGCGACCATCGACCTACCGCTTCAGGTCACGTCGTCGGTCTACGACGCTCTCGGCGACACGCCGTTTACCGTTTACGTATCGTCCAGCAACGGATCGTCGGGCACCGCCCAAGGGGACCGAATCGAAGCCGGTCCGCCCGCCATCCTGCCCGACCCGAATTCCTACGGCGTGGTCGCTTCGTTGACGCCGCCGCAGGCGACGGTCGGCCAGGGAGATCTCACCCAATTCACATTGCAATTGACCAATACCGGCAGCGTGGCCGAACAGTTTCATCCGCAGGTCAGCGGTTTCCCTTACGGCATCTTCCCCAGCTTCTCGCAGTATGACTACAGCGTATTGCCCGGCGCCAGCAACACGGTCAACGTGCCACTCGCGATCAGCATCAACTCGGGCATCACTCCGGGCAACTATCCCTTTACTGTCACGGTGACTTCGCAGGATGGGAAGGCCTCGACTACGGTCGACGGCACGCTGGTCGTTGCCCCGCAAGGCGTCTACGTCTCGCTCACCCCGAGTCCAATCACGCAGGGCGGCACCGTGTATCTGTACGTGTACAACCAGGGCTCGGCTACCGACACCTACAATCTCAGTTTGGGCGGCCCGGCCTCGGTCGCGGCCACGCTGAACAGCACGACGGTCACGCTGGCGCCCAACAGCAGTCAGAGCATTCCGATCAGCATCGGCAGCTATGATTTTGCCGATGCCGGCGCACTGCTGCTCGTCGCCACCGCAACATCGCAAGCGAACCCCGCCGTTACCGCCAGCGGTAGCGCTCCAGTCGTGATTCCCAAGACAACCGGTCTGTCCACGAATTTCACGCCGGCTTCGGCGACGTTGCCGACGCCCGCCCCGGCCGCTTTCGTTCTCGAGATCAATAATCTGGGCAATTCCATCGATTCGTACAGCGCCACGATCACCGGCACGACCGGCGGCATTTCGGCCAGCCTGATCGGTGCCGATGGCCAGCCGACCCAGTCGATCCCGCTTATCAAGCTGCCTGGGCTGGCCACCGGCGATCTGCAGCTCGACACCAACTTGACCACCGTCGGCACCGGCACCGTCACGGTCACCGTGACCGACGCCAACGGCCTCGTCAGCAGCAGCACTTTGACCGTCACGGTGCCTTCGCAAGCCAGCCCGATGACCACCACCACCGTCAGTAGCGATCATCCCAGCGGCTCGATGTACGGCCAGTCGGTCCAGTTCTCGGCCACGATTACCGGCGGACTGTCCGGAACGCCGACCGGCACCGTGCAATTCGAGATTGATGGTGTCGATACGGGCAGTCCCGTGGCACTCGTCGCCGGCGTGGCGACCTTCAGCACGACCGGGCTGTCGGCCGGCGACCATACAATCACGGCCGTGTACACCAGCGATAATCCCAACTTCGCCAACTCGCAAAACGATGCCACCGAGGACGTGTCGCGGGCCGCGCTGACGGTTACGGCCACGAGCACCACCAAAGTCTACGGCGACGTGCTGCCCACGCTCGCGTTTACCACCAGCGCGCTGTTCAATGGCGATACGGCGATGACCGCATTCACCGGCAGCCTGGCGACGACCGCCATGCAGTCGAGCCCGGTGAACAGCTATCCGATCACACAGGGCAGCTTATCGGCGGCCAACTATACGATCACGTTCGTGGCCGGTACCTTGCAAGTGACGCAAGCCCCGCTGACGGTGACCGTGACCAGCACGACCAAGCCCTATGGAGCCGCGCTGCCGACCTTGGCCTATACCACCAGCGCCTTCGTCAACGGCGACAAGGCAATGACTGCACTGACCGGCTCGCTGGCGACGACCGCCACCCAGTCGAGTGCGGTGAATTCGTATCCGATTACGCAGGGGAGCCTGTCGGCGGCCAATTACGCGATCTCGTTCGTGGCGGGCACGCTGTCGGTCACGCCGGTCCCGCTCACCCTGACCGCCGACAACAAGACCAAGACGGCCGGCACGGCCAATCCGCCGCTGACCTTCTCCAGCTCCGGCTTCGTCAACGGCGATGGCCCAGGCAGTCTGACCACGCAGCCGACCCTCTCCACCACTGCGACCACCAGCAGCGGAGTCGGCGGCTATCCGATCACGATCACCGGGGCCGTCGATCCGAATTACACGATCGGCTACGTTAACGGCACGCTCGCCGTCACAGCCGCCGGCACGGCCACCAAGACCACGCTAACCAGCTGCGCGAACCCCGCGACCTATGGCCAAAACGTCATCTTCACGGCCACGGTCACTTCGACCACCAAGAACAGTAAGCCGACCGGCACGGTCACGTTCTACGATGGCAACGCACTGCTCGGCACTGGCACACTCCGCGGCTCGGACGGCAGCGAGCAGGCCACCTTTAGCACCTCCAGCCTGACGGTCGGCAGCCATTCGATCACGGCGGTCTATTCCGGCGGCAGCGGCCTGGCCAGCAGCACGTCGAACATCCTGGCCCAGGTCGTCAAGCAGGTGGCCACCTGCACTACGCTGGCCTGCACCGGCAAGTCGCCGGTCGTCGGCCAGGCTGTGACGTTGTCGGCGACGGTCGCGCCGACCTCCGGCTCGGGCATTCCGACCGGCACCGTCACGTTCATGGACGGCAGCAACGTGCTGGGCACCGGCACCACGTCGACTTCGTCCGGCAAGCTCGTGGCCAGCTTCACGACCACGACGCTGGCGATCGGCAGCCATTCGATCACGGCCGTTTACGGCGGCGACTCGAACGAGCTGGGTAGCAAGTCCTCGGCCCTGTCAATCTCGATCGGCAAAGACGCGACCACGACCACGCTGGCCTCGAATTTCAATCCGGCCTCGGCGGGGCAATCCGTCACGTTCACCGCCAAGATCGCCGTGGTCTCGCCCGGCACGGGCATCGCGGCCGGCACGGTCACGTTCCGCAACGGTTCGGCGACGTTGCAGAGCGTCACGGTGCAAGTCGTCGGCGGCGTGGCCGAAGCCACGTACACCACCAGCAATCTCTCGGCCGGCCGTCACACGATCACTGCGGTTTATTCGGGCAACGGGACGTATGCCGGCAGCACGTCGGCCTATCTGACCGAGACGGTCAACACCAGCTCCAAGATCAAGCCGGCCACCGCCAACCCATTGGACGTGAACCAGGACGGCGTGGTCTCGCCGCTCGATGCCCTGATGATTATCAACGAGCTGGACCTACAAAGCTCGGGCGCGGTCATTCCCGCCGCTACCTTGGCCAACTGCGACGTCAACGGCGACGGCGTCCTGACGGCCCTCGACGCCCTGCAGGTGATCAATTACCTGGCCCAGTTCGGTCCGTCGGGCGACCAGGCCACTAGCGCCGTGGCTTCGCCGGCCGCCGCCTCGCCGGCGGTGGCCACTGCCGGCGTCGCGCCGGTAAGTGCGAGTGTTGCCGCAAGCACCGCTTCCGCCGGTGCTCAGGCAGCAAACGCGACGCCCACGTTGGCGAGCGAGGACATCGCCTTTGCCGTCAGCGTGGCCCAATCAGCCTCGGCCCAGTCGGCCCAGCAGCGCTCCGTCGACGGCGTGTTTGCCTCCTATCCCGAAAGCATCGACTGAGTGGCGATGATCACCGGTGGCTAAGTAACCGACGGCGCTCACGATGCGCAACGAGCGGCATCGCCGACGCCCGCCGGGTGAACTCGACACTTTCAAGACCGATCGGCCGGCCATCCATCGGGTCCGACCCGCGGTGTTTCCAGCGCCGGCTGCTCTGTCCGAGGCCGAGCAACCTGCCCAGCGCCGGGCCTATGCTCTTGAGAGTGCTCTGCTCTGCGATGGCCGCGGTACCGGCCAGAATTCGACGTATCTAACGATAGGCGCGGCCGTCGGCATGCTGGGTCGCCTGCCGGGGGTTTGCAACAATTCGACGACTTCACAACACGGAGCATAATTTCTACAAAAATGCGCAGGGGCGCTCCTTCGCCCCCGTGAGCGAGCCGCAGACGTGCAAAGCGTTTATTTCTTCTTGGTCGGCTTGTCCTGGTTCTTCATCATCTTTAGTTGGCCGTCCTCTTCCACGTAGAGGATCATGTCGCCGGCCGTGAAGATGTCGATAGTCGCCACTTTGCCGGTGCTGTCCACGTATTCGATGTCCTCTGCGAGCTTGAAAGTCTTCGTGACTTCCTTGCCTTTCTCGTCGGTCATCTTTACGTCTACAGTCCCGTTCTTGGCGTCGACCTTGGTGATCTTTGCCTCCTTTGAGTCTTTGGCCTTGTCGGCTTTTTTGTCGGCCGCATTCGCCAGACCCGTGCAAAGTCCGATCACCAGCATTGCACAGAACATTCTACGAATCATGACTACACCCCTTTCGCCGCCAGAGCGGCTCTTGGAAATGATTCCGGTCGAGTAACATACTCGGCCGCGGAATCGAAACACCTCCACCGTGAATAGCGCACTTAGTCCAAGCGTGAAACGAGAACGCCTTTACCAACGAATCAGCGACAAACCGCTTTCCGGATCGTGCTGTCGCCTCAGGTGCTCAGGGGCCTCGTCCAGAATCAGTTCGAGCGTCGGTCGCACGTGGGCCTCCAGGAGATGACCTCCGCGAGTCGATCCGTCAGATCGGCCTAGGACGACATGCGCGTGTATTTTGGGATCTCCGCTCTCGTCCAATGCGACGTCGCCCATCAGCGACAGCACTTCTACCTGTTCGTGAATTGGGATCCTCGAATAATCCTTCGTTTGCCAATCGAAATAACCGAGGACCGCGTCCGAGAACGCTCCGATGGCAGTGAAATGGGCAGCGGCCAGTTTCTCTGCTCTGGCGAAGGCGGCCAGGAGCGAAGCCACTTCATCACCGGTATCGAAGACCAGCGCGAATGTCTGTCCAGCGTCGGATTCAGCAAGGATCTTGCTTCTCATAACCGCTCACCTCCGCAAAAGAGCGCCTCCGACCGCAATACCAAGCGTTAAGCCGGCCCCCAGGGCAAGGATCATTGCGCCGCGACCGATAATCTGCGGTTGGCCCGCAGCGCGGAGCGGCATGCGTAATGGAGATTCGCCGGATCGTCCCGCGGCCGACAAACCCAGCTGCAGCACTTCGGCAAGATGCACCGGACGGCGATGAGTCCCTTGTTGGATTTGCTGCTGACAGCTAAATCCATTGGCGATCACGAGTGTATCGGCGTCGGCCTGGCGTACGGCGGGCAGCAGTGCCCGCTCGCCGCAAGCAACAGCCACATCGTAGTGCCGCCCGCGCTCGAAACCGAATGACCCGGCCAGCCCGCAGCAGCCGGGCTCAGGCATGTCGAAGTCGAGGCCCATTTTTTCGAGCAGCTCTTTTTCGTCCTGCATGCCCATGACCGACTTGTGATGGCAGTGGCCATGCACAAGTGCCCTTCGTTCAAGCCTCGGCGGCTGGTAGCCGGGAACCTTCCGGTTGAGGAATTCGCTGAGCAGGAACGACTGCCCATGCAGACGTTTGGCGTCCTCATCATTGGGAAACAAGTTGACGAGTTCGTCGCGGAACACGGCGACGCAACTCGGCTCGAGGCCGACGAGCGGGATCCCCGCTCGAATTTCCGGTTGTAGCGAAAGCAGAATCTCGCGCAACTGCCGTTTTGCTCTGTCGAGCATCCCGAAATCGTAAAGCGGGCGACCGCAGCAGAGCGACATTGGCGGCACGAGCACTCGATATCCCGCGTCTTCCAGCACATCGACCGCCGCGATGCAGGTTTCCGGATGAAAATGATTATTGAAAGTATCCGGCCAGAGCAATACTGGGGGTTTGTCAGCGTTGCGTACTCGTCGGCGCGCGTACCAGGCCTTGAAGGTTTCCGAGGCAAACGCCGGCATGCTGCGGCGGGAGTCGATCCCGCCAGCCCATTTGGCGATATCGCGCAGCCCTGGCGTCTGGCTGAAAAAATTGGCCGCGCGCGGCAAGTAACTCGCCACGCGCGCCCACCAGTAAACCCAGCCCATCGAATAGGCATAGCGCGGTCGGAGGCGCCCTTCGTAATAGTGCGACAGGAACTCCGCTTTGTAAGTGGCCATATCCACGTTCACCGGACAGTCGCCCTTACACCCCTTGCACGCCAGACAAAGATCAAGCGCGTCCTTGACCTCTTCGCTCCTCCAGCCGTCGGTCAGGACTTCGCCATTCATCATTTCGAACAACAAATGCGCCCGACCCCGGGTCGAATCCTTTTCTTCCCTGGTGACCTGATAACTGGGGCACATCACCTGCTGGCCGTGCCGGCGGCATTCGCCAACCCCCACACATCGCAGGGCCGCCCGGGCGAATGAATTGCGGTCGCCGCTGAAGCTGAAATGCGTCCTCGGTTGCGGGGGGCTGTAGTCCGGACCGATGCGCAGATTGTCGGCCACGCCATAGGCGTCGATCTTCTTGCCGGGATTCATCTTTCCCTGGGGATCCCAAAGGGCCTTAAACTCGCGGAATGCCTGGTACAGGGTGTCGCCGAACATCTTGGGCAAGTACTGGCCGCGGGCCTGGCCGTCGCCATGCTCGCCCGACAATGAGCCGCCGAAAGCCACAACCAAATCGGTGGCCTCGTCCATGAAGGCTTTGAACTTTTCGACGCCGGCAGCGGTGTACAAGTCGAAGCCCACGCGGCAATGGATGCACCCCTGGCCGAAGTGCCCGTAGAGCGATGGCTCGTAGCCGTACTTCTCAAACAGCTTGCGAAGCGCGGGCAAATACTCGGCGACCTTTTCTGTCGGAACTGCCGAGTCCTCCCAGCCCGGCCAGGTGTCAGCGCGTCCCGGCACCCAGGCCGTGGAACCGAGCCCGCCCTCGCGAACCTTCCAGATCATCTGCTCCTTTTTTGGATCGTCGAGGAGTGCCATCTCCGGCGCGTCGCTATGCCTTCGCAGCGCATCCATGCAGCGACGCGCTTGCCCGTCGGTATCCTGCTTGTTTTCTCCGCCGAATTCCACAATTAGGAATCCGGTACCTGGGGGCAGCAGGGCCAAATCGGCCGTTTCGTCCCCCTTGGCTTTGACAAACTTGAACAGCAGATGATCGAACCCTTCGAGCGCAGTCGGCTGGAATGTGAGGATCTCCAGCAAATGTGTGCAGGCCTGAAATACATCGGGATAGCCCAGAACCAGCAGCGAGCGGGATTGCGGCTCCGGCACGAGATGCAAAGTGGCTTCAAGAATGGTTGCCAGTGTCGCCTCCGAGCCGACGAGGGCCCGCGCGACGTGGAAGCCATTTTCGGGCAAGAGCGCGTCCAGGTTGTAGCCCGATACTCGCCGCGGCAGTTTCGGAAAGCGGGCCCGGATGTCGTCGGCGTACTTGTCGCGAAACGCCTTCAACCTGCCGTATAAGTCGCCGCGTGGGCCGCCTGCGCGGATTATCGTCTCTAGCTCGGCTGGCGGGGTTTCTCCGACGCGAAGGCGCAAGCCGTCGTAGGTCAGAATGTCGAGTTCGTGGGTATTGTCTGCGGTGCGCAAGCCTCGTCCATGCTTGGCGCAGAGCAACGAATGGGCTCCGCACGAGTCGTTGCCGAGCATGCCGCCGAGCGTACAATGGCTATGGGTTGATGGATCGGGGCCGAACGTCAAGCCGTGCTGCCTGGCTGTCTCGCGAAGATCGTCGAGCACGCAGCCGGGCTCGACAATTCCCAATTGTTGCCCCGCATCGATGCGTTTTACGCCGTGCAGATATTTCGAAAAGTCCATGACCACGGCCACATTGCAGCACTGGCCGGCCAAGCTAGTGCCGCAGCCACGCGACAGGATCGGGGCCCTATACCGACGGGCGATCGCGATCGTATGCTCGACATCTTGGGCACTTCGCGGAATCACAACACCAATCGGCGTTTGACGGTAATTGGAACCGTCGGTGGCATAGAGTGCGCGGCTGCCGGCATCGAAGCGGACCTCGCCTTCAATTTTGTCCCTTAGCTCGGCAGCCAGCGCCGCGGCATGAGCTTCCGAAAGCGCAGATCGGCGATCGTCGATTTGCTGTCGCTCGAATCGCTGATGCTCGCTTTCCTCGCGCAAAATCGGCAAGCTGTCCATGAGGGGCCTCAAGAATGCGTGGCGTCCAGATTTCCCCACACAGCAAAGTGCCGTGCGTCCGCTACCTTCAACTCCAGGCCCATTCCCGGACGCGTCACGTCTGGCGTAAGTGTCCCTGCGATCGGAGCCTGAAAGCCGTCGAACAACATCTGCTCGATGCGGGCGTGGTCGTGAAAATACTCCAGGTGCCTCAGCGGCAGCGCAGAACAGCACACGTGCACGTGCAGCGAGGGTGCGCAGTGGGCCGACAATGGCAGCGAACGAGCAGAGCACAGCGCCGCCGCTTGAAGAAAACCGCTTATGCCGGCCGCTCGGGTGGCGTCGGCTTGTAGCACGTCGACGGCATCCGCTTCGAGCATGCGCCGGAAATACGGCAAGTCGTAACCATATTCGCCGGCGGCGATTTCCATGCCGGCCGGCGCGCGGTCGCGCAACAGGCGAAGTCCCTCAAGGTCGTCGGAAGACACGGGTTCCTCAAACCACCCGACGCCCAACTCGGCGAATTGTGCGGCGAACGCCAGGGCCTCTTTGCGATCGTAAGCTCCGTTGGCATCGACGAACAATTGCACGTCAGGACCGATGGCTTCCCGCGCAGCGCGCACTCGGTTCAAATCCTGTTCGGGATGCGTGCCGATCTTCATTTTGACTCTCCGAATGCCTTCGGACGCCCAGCCCGCTAGCTGCTCCTGAAGGCGCGCAATCGGATAGGAGGTGAATCCGCCGCTGCCATAGACTGCCACCCCGTCGTGCGCTTGCCCAAGCAGCGCGACGAGCGGCAGATCAAGCAGCCGCGCTTTGAGGTCCCACAAGGCCACGTCGACCGCGGCGATGGCCATGGACGCGACGCCCGGTCGGCCGATGTTTCGAATGGCCCGCACCATCGCCGCCGAGGCGGCGGGAACCGCCATGGCGTCGCGCCCCCGGACCACCGGTTCGAGCATTTCCTGAATGAGCGCAGCGGTCGCTTGGTCCGCATAGGTATAGCCCAACCCCACTTTGCCGCTGGAATGGACGTGGACACACACAAGCGTCGTGCTCCTCCAGGCAATCGTACCGTCGGCCTCGGGATAATCCGTTGGAACGCGGTAAGCAGCGACCTCCAGATCACTAATCGTGACGGCGTTATGGGCGATGGTTGCCATCTTGGACGACTACGTTGGGTGTCACGAATCCGAGCGGCTCGGGGGCGAATGACCTTCACTCGCCGAACAACCAGCGGCTAGATCACTTCGCGAATCTTGTCTTTGAGTACGGTCTTGAGGATTTCCTTGTTGTACTTCTCGCCACGGATCATCGACTTGGCAAAGTGCCAGGCCTGATCGAGCGTAGCATGTCCGGGCATGGCTGGTTCGTTCGGGTCGACGACCGCCTCGATCACGGCGGGTCCCGGGTGGGTGAAGGCCTGGCGGAGCACTTCTTCAACCTTGGTGGGATCGTCAACCGTGAAGCCGGCGGCGCCGCAGGCGCGAGCATAAGCGGCGAAATCGATCGGTTGCAGATCGACGCCGAATTCAGGATTGCCCTCGAAAACCATCTGCTCCCACTTGATCTGCCCGAGCGTATTGTTCTTGATGACGATCACCTTGATTGGCAGGTCGTACTTGACCATCGTCGCGACTTCGCCCAGCATCATGGTAAGACCGCCGTCGCCGACCACGGCGACGACTTGCCGGCCTGGAAACGCCACTGCGGCCCCGATGGCGTACGGCAGTCCGTTGCCCATCGTTGCCAACAGCCCCGAGGCGGTGAACAGCATGTCAGCCTGCATCTGGATATAGCGCGCACACCAGGTCGTGACGGTTCCGCAATCGCTCGCGATAACGGCGTCGGGCTGCAAAAACTTGTTGAGCGTATGCGTGACCACTTGAGGCTTGAGTGGTTTGTCCATGTTGGAAGCGCGGCTCAAGAGCAACTCATTCCAGCCCTGCATATTTTTTTGGGCCGATTCGAGAAACGACCGTTCCACCTTGCGTTCGATCAGCGGCAGTAGCGAATCCAGCACACGACCGCAGTCGCCTACGAGGCCGACGTCGGCCGGATGCCGGAGTCCGATACGTGAGGCATCAATGTCGATCTGCACGCATTTGTCCTGCCCTGGCTTCGGATAGAACTCCATGTAGGGAAATCCGCTCCCCACGATCACCAACGTATCGCAGGACTGCATCATGTCTTGCGACGGTGCCGTGCCCAGCAACCCAAGGCCCCCCGTGGTGTAAGGGCTGTCGTCGGGTAGCACGGCCTTTCCGAGCAGTGCTTTCGCAACTGGCGCGCCGGCCTTTTCGGCCAATGCCAGAACTTGCTCGCGACAGCGAAGCGCGCCGCGCCCCACCAGAATGGCCACCTTCTTACCTTGGTTGATAATTTCCGCCGCGGCCTGCAGATCGTCGCGGGAAGGGAGCAGCAGTGAGGCTGCCACTCGGTCTGCACTGTGGCCTTTGATATTTGCCTTCGAGCGCGGCGCGTCGACGCCTTGCCAATCCTGGATGTCCTTGGGTATGCATAGGTGGGCAACGCCGCGCCGCGTCATCGACGTTCGAATCGCATCATCCAGCGCGTTATGGACATGGGCCGGTCCGGTGATCCGTTCGTTGTAGACGGCCACGTCCATGAATAATTTGGTGAGGTCGACATCTTGCTGATACTGCGTGCCGATCAAATCGTGGAACGTATGGCCCGTAATGGCCAGGACCGGCTGCCCGTCGCACTTAGCGTCGTAGAGCCCGTTTAGCAAATGAACGCCTCCGGGGCCCGAGGTGGCCATGCACACTCCCAACCGACTCGTATACTTGGCGTAGCCACAGGCAGCAAAAGCGGCTGCCTCTTCGTGGCGAACCTGGATGAAGTGGATTTTGTTCTGATGCGTGCGCAGCGCTTCGAAGATTCCATTGATGCCGTCGCCCGGGAAACCAAAAATCGTATCGACCCCCCAGTCGATGAGGCGTTCGATGAGCAGACTGGCGACAGTATTGGCCATGACACAGACTCCTTTCGGCGGAGGTTATTCTTCCCGGCGGTTGATCGCAGCTGTGCGATAGTTCAACACCTGGCGAGGGGGTTTTCACTCCGAAAAGGCAATGGTGGTCATCAAAGCGTTCTCGGCTTGGCGCGAATCGAGCCTCGTATGCTGCACGACGATCGGCACGTCGGACTCCACCAGGCTGGCGAAATCGGTGTCGCGCGGAACCGGTTCGGGGTCTATGAGCTCGTTGAGGCGGATGTGGCGCGTCCGGCGCCCCGGTACGAGCACCCGATAAGGGCCGGCCGGTGCGCGGTCCGCGAAAAACAGGGTGATCGATATTTGGGCTTCGCTTTCTCCCGCGTTGAGCAGGCAAAGCGTTTCGTGGCTGGTCATCTCCGGTTCCGGCCCAGTGCTCCAGCCGGGGATATAACCTTCCGCCAGCGCCCAACGCATTTTTCCGATGGGTGAGAGGGGCTTCGCCACGATTGCTGCCTTTCGTTCATTGCCAGCCCAACTGGCCACGACTCAACGATCGGGGTTTATTCAGCTCGAGTACTTGCCAGCGGGGGTCTGCGTGCCGCCGCGCCTGCATCGCGCACATTTCCGTGGATCGATCCTTCGACCGCGCTCTTCTCAACGCGCACCTCGAAATTGCGACCCTCCCAACGACCCGCCTGCGGCCAAAAGAATGTGAAGCAGACCGCATCACCGCCATCGAGTTCATGGGTTGGCAAATCTGCGTAATGAAGCCCCAGGCCGGTGTCGATCGTGTCGACGTGTTGCGAGTGGTGCCAACTACTGTCACTCCAGCGGACTCGTGCAGGCGCTAGCACTTCGATGCGCAGCGACTTTCCTGCCGGAAGCGACAGGCAGGGTTGCTCAAATCGCCAGAACTTGAAGGGACTGTCGTGGTTCTTGCCCGCGTAGCGCCGCCGCGCGTGCTCCGGCATGTCAAAAACCTTGCCGTCCTCGAGCGAACGCCGCAATTTGACATATTCGGCGTGTGCCCAGACGAGCGGCATGGCCGATCCGGACGGCCGTCCGAAAAACAGTTTCCGCTGGGGAAGGTCGGACGAATCCCAGATCTGCTCCGGAAACAAACCGCTGGCATTTGCGAACGATTCCATCGTTGCCAAGAGCCGTTTCGCGGTGTCGTTCCGCCCGGCTGCCAACTCGTAATGAGCCCGCTCGCCGGTCAGCAGCGGCCACAGACGACCGATGCCAGTGCCATCAAAAGGCGATCCATCGGCATGCTCACCATAACCATCGTCGTTGTAGCGATGCCAACCCGGCCCGCCGGGCGTTTCGACGCGCAACACATGGTCGATCACTTTAACGGTATCAATGATTCGCGGGTCGTTTGCCGAGCGAAGTCCGAAGCGCACGAGCGACAGCACGTCCGGACTAACAATTGCATTGACCGCGTGCTGGCCCGTGCCTTGCTGGTGATTCCGCAAGGTCACCTGGCCGTGCGCGGGCTCGCCTTGCGCTCGCTGCTCCGGGTTGGCGAAACGCACGTAGTAGCCCTTAACCCCCGCGGCGCGAGCCAAATCTGTGCCGGTCACATACAATAACGATTCGATCTCCGCATTCCAGGCATCGGCTGTCTCGCGGAGGAATGCGGCCAAACTAGCCTCTGCGTGCTCCTCGGCCATTGTGGCAGCGGACAGCAAGGCTGCGATCTCGACGGGCATGGTCGAGGCGAAGTACCCGGCTTGTTCCTCCCAGCGGTCCAGCGGCGTTACCGGACCGTGGCAAACGAGATATGCGACTGCCTTGCGGACCATGGTCCACAATGGCTCAAGATCGGCGTCGCTCAGGGCGCCTTCGCGACGAGCCAAGTCGACGAGCAGGATGACGAATGCGGTTTCATCGAGCTGAAGTCCATTCCACGACGGCTCGCCGTCGACTTCCATATTCTGGGGCCAATGTCCGTCAGCCTCTTGAGTGACGTGAAGATAAAATAGCACCCGTCGCGAGTTTTCGTGCCCGCGCACCGCCAACAAACCGCCCACCGTTTGAATCATGTCGCGGGGCCATACCCGGTGGTAGCCGCGATCCTTATCGCTCCGGGCAAATCCCCAAGGGATTGCCAGGCTAGCGACAATGCCGCCGGGATAGTCCTTGCTTTCGTGAGTCTGCATGACCGCCGCGCTGATTCGGTACAGGTTCTGTTCGTGCCCCGTCGAGCGCTCGAGCGGCAACAAATCCCGCTGCCACTTCTGCCACGATTCGCGGTATTGCTGCTCGGCGGAGCAGAAGCCCTGCAGAAGGCTGGCTCGGGCGCGGTGTGCCGCGTCCTGCCAACTTCGTCCGAAGCCGAGAGCCGTCAAAAAGTTGCCCTCGCAGGCCGGCAGATTCACTTCGCCCGTCAGCGCGACGTTTCCTTCTGCGGCCTTCGCGTAAGTCCATTCGAGCCGCCGATGCAGATTCAGGTCGGTCCTGCCGTCCGAAGTGCCGACGAAGCCTGCCGATCGATGGACCCAGGGGGCGGAAGAAGCGAACGCCAGCGCATAGCCGGGCCGTTCGGCGAACAACATCGGCATGCCCTTGAACTCGCCGATCCAGGCGGTATTGTCGCTGCCTTGACCGCCCAGATGCGGTTCGAGCAGCGCGAAGAGCCCGTAATCGGCCCTCTCCCCCTGCAGCGGGCGAAACTCGATCTGCTGCAGCAGTACCGAACGTCGCGGGTCGGCCAGAATCGTTTTAGCGAGCTCGAAGCGGCCGGCGTGGCAGCGATTGCGGAGGCGAAACGCCGGCACGCCTTCGGCCAGGTAGGTCACGACGGAGTCTGTATCTCGAGCCTCATCCGCCAACGACTCGCCGCCTTGGGTAATCAAGAACCCGAGCTGCCGCACTGCCGGCTGGTCGATCGACGGATAAAACACTTCCGTCACAACTCCTTCGCTAAGCGAAAACCAGACCCGGCTCTCTGGGCCGATCGCGCTGCCGACGCCCGTCTTGGCAGCGACCGTCCAACGCGGCTTAGCGCCGGAGCGCCTGGAGCATTTTGAGTCGGACTCATCGGGGGCACCTTTCCGCGGGCCCCAGAGCAGACCTACGGCCAACCGAATCGCGAAAGTCGTTGTCGCGATGGCTGGAGGCAAGTTTTGCAATTGCAAAGCCCGCAATCGCTAATCCTGCAAACGCGATCCAAGGGCGGTGCATTGTGGCCCATAACTGTGGGCTCCAACGGTGCGCTCGCCGGTCGAAGGCGCCATGTGCCCCATGATCGCCCGGGACCGGCTGCCAAAGATTATCCATCCGGTCCGGCGACGTGGGCTCATCCGTCATTTGGCTGTCGTAACCGGTTGAGCCGAGATAGCGGTCGCCCGTGCCGGGAAGGACTTTGTTGCCTTCGATAGCGATCACGGTTGGTGTACCCACGTAAACCTGTCGGCGGCGGCGATGTGCGGCCCAGTAAATCGCCTCCGCGGCGACTTCGGGTTGAAAGATCGGGGGCACCGGCTGCGGTTTTCGCGGCAGGCGGCTCTTCACCCAGCCGAATTGCGGCGTGTTCAAAGCCGGCATGTGAACCATGGTGATCCAAACGCGGCTCTCGTCGTGAATGAGCTCGCAGCGAACGGACTCCGTGAAACCCAGCATGGCGTGTTTTGCCCCGCAATATGCCGACTGCAGCGGAATACCGCGATAGGCCAGAGCCGAGCCCACCTGCACAATGATGCCGCGATCGCGCGGCAACATCCGCTTGAGAGCGGCCATGGTTCCATGTACGAAGCCCAGGTAAGTCACTTCCGTCACACGGCGAAATTCGTCGGCCGTCATTTCTTTGAACGGCGAAAAGACCGATACCATGGCGTCGTTGACCCATACGTCGATCGGTCCGAACGCCTGCTCGACGGCGCTGGCCGCCAGATCAACTGCGTCGGAATCGGAAACGTCCGTTGGTAGCGCAAGTGCTTTGCCACCGGCTTCTTCGACTTCGCGTTTTGCCGCGGCAAGGCCATCCTCGCCCCGGGCGAGCAACCCGATCCAGGCTCCCCGCTTTGCGAATTCGCGAACCGTAGCGCGGCCGACCCCGGCCGACGCTCCTGTGATGACAACGACTTCGGGTCGCGATTGACTCTTAAACATCTGTTTCGACCCTTAACCTTCTGAATGATGCTTCCCGGCACGATGCCACTTCGGCTTGCTCGGATTCAAAGTGGGCCAGTACCGCGATCGAACCCCTCGGTTAGTGAGTTGTCCCCATCCGAAGCTGATTTCGCGCCACGAGAGCACGGCGATCGTTTCAGAAGTTCCGGCAGAGGCCAGGCACAGAACGCACCCAGTACGCATCCAGATGCCCTGAATGGCGACGAGTACGATTCCGGTCGCCGCCAGTGCTGTTGCGAGCGCAGCGTAGGCCATTACGACCGCGATTCGAGCTTTGGGCTGCAGTGCCGCTGGCGCCAACAGCATTTCGATAAAATAGGCAACTGCACCCAACAATGAGTCGTGGATGGGCAATCCCACCGAAGTAGTGGCTGCATGCACCACATCAAATTGCAGCACGCGTCGGCTACCCGAGCCAAATACCGGATCCCAGACCTGAGAAATTGCGCCGTACTGAAACAGACACAAATAGGCCGAGATGGCACAGCCACCACCCGCAAGCAGGGCGACTGCGATGGGATGCCTGCGTGCCGGAACCGGGATGCCTTTGCAATCTGGCCCGTCTTCATGGAGGGATGTCGTGTTCATTAAGACCCCAAGAGAAGCAACCGTCACAGGATATTCGCCCTAGTAATCCTGGAACGCGAGCCGAGAAACTCGCGCGCGCGATTCGATTCCTGAAGAACGACTCCGGAAGCAAAGTCTGTGCCATCTCCGCGATCCGACGGCGTGATCATTTGCGAGCGGCGAGTAAATGCAGCGACGCTGCGTCCAGACCGGAGCTCTGCTTTCGGATTCGTAACTCATTCCCAACTTGCGACCTGTTCGCTGAATGACCATGTTGGTTGGTTGCCCCGCAGTCCGGATATTCCAGCCGCGCCAAGCTTGGGCCAGGCTCAGTATTTTGAAATTCTCGACGAGGCGAAGGGATCGCTGAGAAGACTGACTCGCGGGCCTTCCGGGTGCCCTGCAAGCAATGCCGTCAATCCGGAGTAGGGCAGCTTCCCCCTAGGAATGCCGCTGCGGAGGAGGCAGGGGAATGGGTGGAGCATCCTTGGTCCGGAGCAGGCCTGCTGATGGGAGATTGCCATTGCTGCTGCGCGAGCCCGATTGATCGCAAGTCGCGGCATCGGAAACCGGCGGTCTCGCGACTATCACCGTTAATTCCTGCAGGAAGTCCCAAAGAACTTCACAATTGCGCGGACAGTTCACCGCGCAAAAGACAGGGGATTTTTATTGCCCAGGAAACGTCGATTGCGTAGCGTACTGTTTCGCCCTGCTACCTCGCGCCGATACCCACCCACTTCTGCCCTCAGGAGAGTCTGATGGTTCGCCGAACGCGTTTGCCCGTTTTCGCCCTGTCGCTGGCAATCTGTGGCTGGTCCGCCACCGCGTCGGCCGAGATCAAACTTCCGGCGGTAATTGGTAGCGACATGGTTCTGCAACAAGGCACAAGCCTGCCGATTTGGGGCTGGGCCGAAGAAGGCGAAACCATCACCGTGAGCATCGCGGGACAAACCGCCACCGGCAAAGCTGACGACGAAGGCCGATGGCGGGTCACCCTCGGAAAGCTTGAGGCTACCCCCATCGACAAGCCCCTAAAAATGACCATTAAGGGCAGCTCCGACGATTCGATCACACTCAAGAACGTTTTGGTGGGCGAGGTTTGGGTTTGTTCGGGTCAGTCAAACATGGAAATGGGCGTCGGCGAGGCCAAGAACGGCCAGGCGGAAATCGCTGCTGCTCATCATCCGGGCATCCGACTCTTCTGGGTCCCCAAAGAACGAGCCCGCCAGCCCGCCCGCGATGTCGACGCGGATTGGGATGTGTGTACCCCGAAGACCCTGGGTTCCGGCGGTTGGGGCGGCTTTTCAGCCGCCGGCTACTACTTCGGGCGCGCTTTGCACGAGAAATTGAAAGTGCCCGTTGGCTTGATCTTCGCCGCTTGGAGCGGCACTCCGGCCGAGGAATGGACCAGCCAGAAGGCGTTGGAAGCCGAGCCCTCGCTCCAAAGCATTGTTGGCCAGTATGAGGTGTCCTCGCTTTATAACGGCATGATTGCTCCGCTCATTCCTTTTGCGATCCGCGGCGCGATTTGGTATCAGGGCGAGGCCAACGTGGGCCGCAGCGCCCAATATCAAGTCTTGCTCCCGACGATGATCCGCAACTGGCGCACTGAATGGGGTGAAGGGGACTTCCCCTTCGGCATCGTGCAGATCGCGCCCTTTTTCTACGGCGGCGACGGCACCGCCGAAGCTGAGATCTGGGAAGCCCAATTGAAGACCGCCCAAACCGTCGCCAACACTGGCATCGCCCTGACGATGGACATCGGCGAACTGGACGACATTCATCCGAAAAACAAGCAAGACGTCGGCGATCGCCTGGCGCTTTGGGCCCTGGCGAAGGTCTATAACCGACCATTGGTCTATTCCGGGCCGATCTATAAATCGATGGCGATTGAGCGCCAGAGAATTCGAATTACGTTCGACCACGTTGGTGGCGGCCTTGTCTCGCGCGATGGCAAACCGCTCACGGAGTTCATGATCGCCGGCGCCGACAAGAGGTTTCTACCGGCAACCGCCGAAATCGACGGCTCGACCGTGGTCGTCGTTAGCGATGCGGTGACAAAACCCGTCGCCGTCCGGTTCGCATTCCGCGGCACCGCACAGCCGAACCTCGCAAACAAAGAGGGCTTGCCCGCCGCACCTTTTCGATCTGACAAATAAAATCGGACAATTAGCGGGTCGCTTGCTCTGGACGGTACCGCGCTGAGATTCGCTGGCGATTTGTGGGCGGCCTCCGCCATTTCATTGCCGGCACATCGGTTCGAGGTCTACACTGTTTCGTCGGTGGACACAGCGGGCGATTGCCAGGGATGCCATCCATGCTGCCGCTTCGCGTGCTGGTTGTTGACGACAATGACGACGACCTGAAGATTTTCGGAATCCTGCTAGCAGCCAAGGGCTGCGAAGTCCGCACTTGCCGTTCCTCCCGCGAGTGGCGCAAACGGCCATCGAGTTCCTGCCGAACTTGATCGTACTCGACCTTGCCATGCCGCGGACAAATGGCCTGAAATTGGCAAAAGAGCTTCGGGCCCTCGATCTCCCTGACTTCTTGCTCGTAGCGCGCACTGGATTCGGCGATCAGAAGACGAGGGACGCCTGTCTCGACGCAGGCTTCGATCAGGTTCTGCTCAAGCCCATCGGCCAGCCTGGCATAGATCACCTACTGGACACTGCCCGCGCGTTTACGAGGCCCGCGCGATAGCCGCCCTCGACCGGACCCGGGTTTGCGGGCATCAATGAGAGTGGCTCGTTTGGTCGACCACCCTTAGCGGCACCAGGCAGAGCAGTGTTTCTCATGTCCAATTCAGTTCGCATGGAGGGCGACAAAGTCCCGTGTGATCCTGCTGAAATGCCATGCATTGCGCCGACATTTGCTCGCGTCGCGAATGCTTTGGCCTGCCCCGGCAACTTCGACGATCCGATCGGTCCTAATTCGCTGAACGAATCCATCACCGCCCCCTTTTCGGGCGGGATCGGAAATCCGCATCCGCTATTTGTCCGCGGCGTTCCCGGCGACTGTGATCTTCGAGTCGGAGCAGCTAGAGCAGTCAGCCGCTTGCAATGCCTCGCCCGACCCGGCCGACGTCAAACCTACTCATTCGGCTGAACTGTCCGCCGCCCGACTCATGCGGAGAATTCTTACTTTTGTTGGGGGGCGATCCGTTTTCGGGTACATGGTTCCGCTGCAATAAATTGACGTCCCTGCGGCGAGGAATATATGCTCAATAACATGGCCGTTGGAACTCGGATTGCGGACGGATTCGCGCAGTGCGAATACCCTTGTGCCATTTTATCGAGCCAGGTCATGGTCCAAATCGCCGAAGGCTGGGAATTGGACGTTGAGCGCGGACCCGACTGGCTGTTTGTGCGCCTCCGCACCGTGAGTCCACAGGCCACCGACACGCCGCCGTTGGCTGAGCAAGTGTGGGCGCTGCTGGAGCAGCATTTCACCACGCGGCTAGTGCTGGAGCTAGATCAAATTCGTTTTCTGCAAAGCTTCTTGATTGGGCAGATGGTTTGGTTGCTCAAGCGCATCCACTCACACGGCGGAATCATGCGAGTCGCGGGCTTGACGCAATCAAACCAGGAAGTGCTGCGAATCTGTCACTTGGACGACGCCTTCACCCCATATTCGAGCCGCGAAGACGCGGTCATGGGAAATCGCCCGAGGCAACCACGCTGACTTGCGAAACGCAAGATGTTCGAAATAATTGAGCCCAGCGGACCTGGGCCGCGCATTTTACACTCTCCGGATCTTGCTGCGTGCCAACCTCAGTCGTTGATGGCTGACGAAGGTCGAATCGATCAGTTCCGGTTTCGACTCCCAGCACGCTGGCCAAGAACTTTGCCGCTGTTTGATCTGCGACATATACCTCAAGTTAGCGGTTGTCAATTGATCGATAAACGTTGCCGCTAGCCGAGTCACGGTCGTTGGCGCAGGCACTCAGACGGTGTCTCAGAAAGGATGGTAAATCGTGAAATCGCAGGAATTGCTGGACAATCCTCGCACGCACGTGCTCGTTCTCGCCGCCGGTGAGGAAGTGATCGAAAGACTCACGGAGTTCGCCCAGGAGGAACGACCTGCCTGCGCTAGCTTCACGGCCATCGGCGCATTGCAGTGCTGCGCACTGGGCTTCTTTGATTGGGAGCGAAAGGAGTATATCGAAAACCGCTTTGATGAGCAGGTTGAGTTATTGTCCATGGCAGGCAATCTGTCCTGGGTCGATTGCAAGCCGGCGGTCAACGCTCAGGTCGTCGTCGGCCTGCGGAATGGCACCACCCGCGGAGGCCACTTGCTGAAGGCCATCGTGCGGCCCACTCTCGAATTGACACTGGTAGAATCGCCAGCCCAAGTAGTCCGCCGTTACGATCCGGAGTTGCGCATTTCGTTAATCGAGCCAAACGGTTGATTCCAACGACCAGAGCCGTCATTTTCACTATAGCGCTTGTCACGGGCCTTTTTGGGTGAGCTGCTCCGACTTGCTCCCCGAATTTCAACATTCGGGCTGGGCGCGATTCCGGGGGTCAAGGCACTCCGCCGGTCTCGCACACGCGGGCAAATGCCCGCTCGGTGAACTCGCTCCGCCGCCGGTGCAGTTGTCTCGCGCGCTCGCCGGTGATTGGTTGAGACGCCGTGAGAAGTGGTGCCGCGTTGATTTCATCCGCGTGCCTTACCGCAAAGGCTTCTCGAACAAATCATCGCTTTGTAAATTCGTCCGCCACAGATGTTTCGAGCAGTTTCTGCAGCGTGCGGCCGTGGACCGGCTTAGAGCCTATCCGAGAACCGTCTCGGAGAGGGGGACAGTCCCGTTTTGCTCCGAGGACTGCGCAAAACCGGGACAGTCCCCGCCGGTTCTCGGATAGGCTCTTAGTGAGATGGTGAGACAAACCGACTTCGCGCGAGCGTTCGAAATCGGCGGCGCGACCATAGCCGGTAAGCGCCACTAACAGCGGACATCGTTCGCCAAAGACGGCCCACACTTGCCGTGCAACTTCGAAACCATCCATATCCGGCAGACCAATATCCAACAACACAATGTCCGGTCGAGACCCTTGAGCTGCTTCGATGGCCTTCAGGCCACTGTGCACGGTCCGCGCATATGACCAAGAGCCTTGTGCGATGGCCCAGGAATGACCGATTCCGGCGGGGGAGAGGATTACGCCGCGATGGCCGGCGCGTGTTCGGCTTCAAATTGGTTGGGTGCGCTCGCACCAACTCAGGATGTTCTCGCGGCAGAAGCCACTGTCGGCCCGGACTACGATCCGCACCCGCGGCCAGCGGCGGCGAATCTGACCGACGATCCGCCCCAGTTCCTGCACGCTGCCGCTGGCCGCGTCGATGTCGGCCGGCCGCAGCCTGGCCGAGAGCAAGTGCCCGCCGGCGAAGATGTAGAGCGGCAGATAACAGTAGCGGCCGTAATAACCGTGGAAGAAACGACCCAGTTGATGACCGTGTACGGGGTCGTCGGTGGCGTCCAGGTTGAGCACGATCTGCCGGGGCGGCTGGGCATGCGAGCGTAGGAAGACGTCGACGAACAACTGCTCGATCGCCGCCTGGTGGGCCACGATCTTCTTGTAGCGGCTACCGGCAGTTGCGCCGACGGGCGTCAACTCCAGCCGGTTGAGCGTGCTCTTGCCGGCGCAGGCCTTGCCCCGGTCGCGCGCCAGAGGCCGGCCCATGCCGGTCGGATCGGCCTTGCCCACCAGTACGGCCAACAGCGGATCGTACCGCAGTTCGTCGTGGTCGTTGAGGTCCTCGTAACCCAAGGCCAGGGCGTACACCCGCTGGCTAACCAGCTCGCCCCCCGAATGCTCGATCCGCTCGGGATCGCGATGATCTTCGAAGCAACTGGCGAATTGCCGTAAGATGCCGGTCGCCTGTTCGACTTCGCGCAGCAGAAGTCCGCCGGCGTCGGAAGTCACGTGGCCGCCATCAAAGCGGGCCACCACTTCGCGACGCCCGAGGGAGTGAAACGCGAACGACAACCCGTTGGCCAACGAACGCAATGCCTTGGCCGAATATGAGCTCGCGGCGATGAATTTCAGCGGCAAGGTGTTGGCCGAGGTCCGTCTGAGCTGCTCCCCGGATCCCAGCATAACTTGGTGCTCGGCCTCCAGCCGAAATCGACCGCGAGTCGATGGGACTCGGTGGGGTAATGAGCGGGGCAGCGGGCATATCTGAACTACTACCGGCTTCAGCCGGTTGTAGTTCAGTTCGTGGTTCCTTGAGGTTGCGTTCGGCCCAAAGCAACGTTTCAGCGATTTGCTTCCAATCGGAGACGCATTCCGACTTGTAGCATTCCATGAAGAGGCCATTGGCGTAGGCTGCCGGATTCGGTGTTCTGCGGTCATTAGCATTTACCAAGATCAGTGCGTCGTCCCCAATCACTTTTCGGATGACTTTCGCCAGCCCCAGACGGTCCTCGTCGTCATGCCAGCAATTAAGCATGATGCCATCGAAGACACCCGACGCCATCACCGCTTTGGCTTGTTGAGCAACCTGGCTGCGAAAGACGGGGTTTGCAAAGTCGAGTTGGAGATAACCGCCTTATTCTCAGCCCGACACGAGTTTGCCGTCTTTGCGCCGCCACCATATGTGATTGTCAGGCAAATACGACTGGTGGGCGTCCCGGTAGCGAACCTCGGCTAACAGAATGAGATGAGGATTGCTGCCGAGCAATTGCTTTCTCAACTTCAAGGCAGGCTCCAGACCATCTTGGGCAAATTCCGTGGACAGCCCGACAGACTCGCCTGCCCACTTCAAACCGAAAAAGTCCGGAGCGTGAAAGACAAGATCGTGTCGAACGACCGTCGTCCACTGGTCCTCGTTCTGGAGGTTGTCGGCTGGGTTCCAGGCTTGAAATACTGACGGGAAATCTCACGTGCCGATGCGTTCGGCGGGTGTTCGAGTCGAGGTGGGTTGATCGGCGCCAGCGCACTCGGCGCCTTGCCACGTGACAATGGGCACATACCCGACCTCCATCCCCTTCGGCGGAGCGACGATCAGCGCCGGGTCGAGATCGGCGAGTTTGCCGACTTTCGGCGGGGGAAGGTACTCGCGGTCCTTCGTCCACTTCTCGTGGAGCATCTCCACCCGCTTTTGGAGGACCTCCCGCTCGTCCGCGGTCAGGTCGGCGTTCAGTAGGGCGGGCTGGTCGGCGAAGCGATACCAGTAGTAGATCGCCACGCTGCCGTCGCCCAGCTTCGCCTCGAACGGGCCCGCCGCCGGCCCCGGCTTCTTCCAGCAGGTGTCCGCGCCGTCGGGGGTGACATACGCTTCGGAATTGACCACCCGCCGCCGCGGGAATTTCACGTTCGCCAAGCCAGTCTCGACCGGCACGTCTTTCGCGCTCACCACCGCCCAGCTCTCCTCGTCTTTGGCGTCCTTCCCAAGGCGGTAGTACTCGGGCAGGGTGACGTACCCGCCGTCCCTCGCGTCGGCCTTCGTCACCAGTTCTTTGTCCCACTTGTACCCGTAGGTGGTGTCGTCGAGGGCGATCGGGGTGGCGAACGAACTCCAGGCGAGCGGCACCTTCTTATGTTTGGAGTTCGGCGGGTAAATCTCCCAGGTGGCCCCGCCCTTGCCGTCGAACTTGTGGACGGTGCTCGCTTTGGGGTCGATCAGCCCGGATACTGGCTGCCCGCCGTCAAACCACGTCTTCACCCCGTTCCACAGGGCGGCCTTCTTGTACGCGGTGATGCCGTGAACCAGCGCCGCGTCCCCGTCCGCCTTTCCTGGGAACTGCGTGGGGGCAACGCGGGCGTAGGAGTCCCCGTTCGCGTCCTGGGCGAGGTACGCGGGGATGTGCTGCGTCTCCATCTGGATCGCGCGGTTCGGGTCGGACGGCAGGGTGTCGAGAAACAGCCCGCTTAGCTTCGGGTTCTCCACCGACGGCCGCGACCAGAAGTAGGGGAGGAAGAACGTCACCGGCCCCTTGAAGTTGCCGGTGTTCAGGAACAGCGTCCAACAATGATTGCCGGTCGGCACGTCCATCCCGGCAGAGGTCTTCTTGGCCGCAGCAAGCGGCAGCGGCAGGTAGCCGTACCCGAAGAGTTCGCCGTTTGTGCCTTGCTTCAGATTCAAGCCGTCCGGCGGCCAGAGCACCCACGGGCTTAGCTGGGCGACAGCGTACTTGCCTGCCGGCCTGCTCCAGTCGCGGCCTTTGCCGGCACCGGGACCATTCGCCCACTCGCTGAATTCGAGCGCCACGCCGCCCATGATGAACTTCGGCGTCACGGTGGCGAATCGGGTGTCCCGCCACCAGCCGAGGCCGCCTTCGATGTCCGAGTAGTGTTTCTTTGGGGGCGGACCGTCGAACTGAGCGAACATCCAGGTGCCGAACAGCCCGCTCTGGAAGTCCTGGCCTGGGTAGTTCTTCAGCAGCGGCCACGCGGCAACGTACAACGAGAACCCGGCGTTGTACTCCTTGTGCACTTTGCTGTTCGGCACGATCAGGTAGCCGGCCATCTCGCCGGCCTTCGGCTGGCCCTTGGCCTTGCCGCCAGTGCAGTCGGGCGTCGGGCCAAGCTTCTTTATGGCGTTCCCCATCGCCTCACCGATCAGGTAGTACGTCTCGGCGTTGGTGTTCCAGTGGTACCCCTGGTCGGTGGGCGATACCTCCTTCTCGCGCCAGAACGCCTTCGTGCTAACGAACGCCACGTTCCCCTGGAACTCCTTCAACTCGGCCACCGCCGCCTGCGCCTTCATGAGCGACAGGGCGCGGGGATGTTTCTCCTCCGGGCCGCTCATGCCCGTCTCGGCGATGACGAACGGCAGGTCATTCACCCCCAGGTCTTTGCGGATGTCGCGGATGAAGTTGGCCAGGTTCTTCTCGTACTCGTCGTTGAACTGCTGGTTAACCCGGTCGTTCCATCCCTGGTGCCAGCCGAACCCGGCCAGCTCGTAACCACGGTCGCCGAACTCCGGGAACTCCCTCTTCAGATCTTTGAGCACCGCCTTCGTCCGGTCCACGATCTCCTTATAGTACGGCCCAATCTCCCCGCCCGAACTCGGCGGGCGGAAGTCATTGGCCAGGCTCTTCCCGCCCCACGCCAGCTTGACAAGAAGCACCGGCTCCTCGTAGGCGTCGCCGACGATTGTGCCGAAGCCGAGTTCCGGGCCGATGCGGTCGTCCTTCGCTCCGTACCCCACTGTCAGATTGCCCTTGCGGTCGAGGTAGTGAATCCACACGTCGTCCCGCACCCCCCACTCCCCGGCCTTCTTGCCGAGCAGGTGCTTGTACTTGTCCGCCGTCGCCGTGTCGGTCGTCAGGTACTCCAGGCTCCCCTTGCCGTCATTCCGCTTCGGATCGGCTTTGATGAACCCCTGGCCTTCCATGTTCGACTGCCCGGCCAACACGAACACCTTGGCCGGCTTCACGGCGCCTCTCTTCTCTGGCTCGGCAGGGGCGACCAGCGCCTCGGCGAACGCCTTGCCGATGGGGGCGAGAATTTTGGCCGCGCCGAGATAGTGGTAGCCACCGTTCGACACCCCCGCCTTCAGCCGCTTCAGCTCGTCGTCCGTGAACTGCTCGCCCAGCGCCTCCTTGCGGGCCGCCTCCTTCTCCGCTTCGGTGATCTTCGGCGTCTTAGGAAACTCCTGCTCCAGCTTGTCGTACAATCTCTCCTTCCGCTGGGCGAGCGAGTCCAGGTCGTCGTCCCAGAACGGAGCCGTCTCGACCACTTTCACGTTCCCCTTGAACTCGTCGAGCGTGGCTGGCTCTCGCTGCGCCTCGCGGAAGTTCAACATCGCCCCGTTCTTCTCTTCCTTCTCGCCGCCGATGCCCATGACGCCGATGATGAATGGTAGCTTCGGGGCGGACAGGTCTTTCCGCACGTCGCGGATGAGATGCCCCATCAACTCGGCGTACAGGTCGTACCGGCCTGGCTTCATCTGGTTCGGGTAGACCGAGCCGTCCACATAATCGTTGAACCCCTGGAACCAAACGAAGCCGGCCAGTTCGTACCCCTGCTTTTTGTCGTACGTCGGCACCACCCGCTTGATGTCCTTAAGCACCTTCTGAACGTGCGAGATCATTTCGCGGTAGTACACCCCCGTCGCCTGCTCCTTGTCGGCCTTCGCCTTCTTCAGGTCGTCGGGCCGGCCCTTGTACCGGTTCAACTCGGCGTCGGTCCAGGCATACGGCCCGGCAGTCGGCGGGCGGAAGTCGGTGTGCAGGCTGCGGCCGCCCCATGCGGTCTTGATGATGAGCACCGGCTCGCCGAGGGCCTTTTCCATCGTGAGGCCGAAGGTGAACTCCGGACCGATCTTGTCGTCTGGGGCGCCAAACCCGGCCGTCAGCTGGCCCTTCTTTTCCCGCAAGTCAGAGTACGCATCGCCGAGGCAGCCGACGGACGTGATCCAGACATTGTTGCACACTTTCGGCTTGCCATCCGGCGTTCGCATCTCCTGGAGGAGCGGGGCGGTCGTCAGATCGTCGGCCAGTGAGTCGAATGTCGCAATGCTCGCGTGCCCCTGCATGTTCGACTGTCCGGCCAGGATAAACACTTTCAGGGGATTGCCCGCAGCTGTCGCAGAGCTTGCAGCTGTCGCAAGCACCAGGAGACAGATGCCGAAGCTCACGGAACAATGCCTGTCTTCCCTCAAAACCATGTTGAAACCTCATGGCGGTGTGGTTTACCGAAATGTCTCACCCGGTTCGCTACGTGCCGCGATGCCGACTTCGGGCGCCCCGGCGTCGCGCCTGGCACTGTGTGATCGGTCCAGACTGAATCCTTTGTGTTGCGATACCCGAGCGTTACGCTGAGTATTCTAACTCGAACGATTCGCGTTGACAGGTCAAGAGCCTACATCGATCTCCGGTTACCACCGCACCGGCCAAACCAGAGTGCCGCAAGTGCTGCAACGGCTCGACAATCTATGAGCGATGTGATGGGCACCGGAGAAGAATTTGAGTGGATGCTCGAGGCAACTGCGAGAGCCATTGGAGAGAGCATGTCGAGCACACGGTCGGCCTTCAATCTGCGATCGACGTCCAGCGCCAGGTACGCACGCGTGAACTCGTCAGCGATCGCGAACCACTTGAGCGGCTGACGTCGAAAAAGGAGCATTCGCTGCGCATGGCCAAAAAAGAGCAGTAAAGAGCGGCCAACTTGGATGCCGTCAGCCAGAATCGCCGGAGCGATTCCCGCCCGCGGATAAAGGGTCGCGGGGTGCTGAACAAAATCTCGCCGTGTCGGACCTGCCAGCGCAAGCTGACCGACAGGAGGTATGTTTCTGCAAATAGCACGCGCAGAAGCAACAGCTGAGGCAGAACCGCCGCAACGTGATGCTCGATCAGCCGCGAAATGACCAGGGAGCGACTCGGCACAAACAAAACCGCCCAGTCGGCTCGCCGAAGCGGCCTCGAGCCTTGTAAGCCGGTCGACACTACCTTTTTGGAAAAGGGCAGGGGATGCAAAACCGACTCCGCGCAGCCGTCATTTTGTGATTGTTACGAACGTGATTTGGCGTCTGAAACCGGAGCTGAAACGAGTAATAGAATGCGGCGCGCTTTCGCTTGGTCCATTTACCTGCGGTTAATCCTAGTGGTTGAAGAGGAATTCCTTGCAGTTACATAAAGTCCATAGCAAGTCTTCCAACCCTTCCTGTCGCGTCGGCGCAGTCGCAATCATGTCGGCCGCCGCTTGCCGCTCGTCGTCGGTCGGCCGTCGCGTGAATGCCGATCGATACAAGTCGAGCACGATTTCCTCATCCGTTTTTCCGGATTTGACCAACGCCGGCAATCGGCCGTTGGGATTTGTCACCTTTTCGTGCAGCCATTCGCCATTCATCAGATGCAGCACCTGAGCCAGGTTCGGCTGGACGGAACGAGCGCACTCGCATTTATCGAAAGTTCGTTGCGGCCGCTCAAATACATCGAGAAAATAGTTCCGCACGTCGTCAGACATGAGAGCCGGCAACGCGATGGCCCTTGTTCCAGCCGGCACATGATTAAAAGGTCTTGAGTCTCCCGGGGCTGCGAATTTCTCCGGCACCCCCGTCACTGAGCAAACCGCGTCCATCAATGGCTCGGCGCAGCCGCTTGGCATAGTAGTGGCTGTAGTTCGTGGTATCTTCCGCGCTGCCGAGCAGGGCCCGACCGGAACGCTGATAGGTCGCCGAATTCATGATGACGCGGAGCAGATGGCGCAGGTTATAGCGGTGGGAAATCAAGTCACGCGACAAGACATCAAGCAGCTCGGGATTAGTGGGCGGGTTCGTATCACGCAGGTCGTCGACCGGTTCGACCAGTCCGCGACTCAGGAAGTGGGCCCAATAACGGTTCACAAGGTTGCGTGCATACTGTGGATTTGACGAATCGGTCAGCCAGCGAGCCAACGCTTTCCGACGATCCGCCGGATCGTCCGATGGCTGACTGGCACCGAGCGGTGTCGGCGCCACGAGTGTGCCGCTGCGCGGATCTGCGCACTTCGCCGCTCGGCTTCACCAAAATATCATCATCGCTGCCATAAATGCCCCGAACGGGGCCGTATTCGTGGGCGTCTTTTTCGCCGATGCGCGCAAAGTACGCAACCAAGCCATAGTAATCGTCCTGCGTCCACTTCTCGAAGGGATGATGATGGCACTTGGCGCACTCCAAACGGACACCGAGAAAAATGCTCGCCACGGCTTCACCCACGTTCTCCGGCCCTTTGTGCAGGCGAAAGAAGTTGGCCGGCCCATCGCGGAAAGTATTGCCGCGAGCAGTGATTAGCTCCGCGGCGAACTGGTCCATGGGTTTATTGTTCCGCAGGGAGGCCTGCACCCAGTTGCGGAGCGTGAACATCGGCTTGATCGTGCCAAACCGGCCGTGGTTGTGAAGCCAATCGTCCCACTGAAGCGTCCAGAAGGTGGCATACTCGGGCCGGTCTAACAGATCGTCGATGTACTGGCGGCGTTTCTCGCGCGAGGGCGTGGCGTCGGCCAGAAAAGCCTCCACTTCCTCGGGGCTCGGCATCGTGCCCGTGGCATCGAGCGCTGCTCGCCGGATGAATTCCTCATCGCTGCACAAGGGCGACGGGACATAATGAAGCTTCTTGAGTTTCGCGTCCACCAACTCGTCAACGAAGTTGTAAACCGGCGAATCTGGCCAGGCGAAGGATGGATCGTCTGGGACCACCAGCAACCGTGCCACCGCCGCGTGGCCCAAATAACGGACCATCACCATTCCTTCGCCCCTGTCGAGAGTGGTCGCCAGTCCATCTCGGTCGACCGCGACCTTCGTCGGAGTATTGGAATCGAAGCGAGCGTCGGGCGTGACATCGCGTTTGGAGCCATCGGACAGGGTTGCGATCGCGAGCAACGTCTGGCTACAGCCGGGACGCGTGAAGCTGCGCTCGCGCGGCAAGACTTCCAGCTTGACGATTTGCGGAGCGGCAGACTGGTCTTCGTTGGGGCAGGCATCCGCAATCCAGCGCCGCAAGGCTTCGTACTCGCGCGTGCCGCTGCGCAAGCGTTTTCCACCTTCATGGCTTACCTGATTATTCGGCTTCATCAGGAGCAGGCTTGCCGCGGGTTCGATCGGATTAATCCGCCGCCCGAGAAAATCGCGCACGATGGCGGTGTGATCGGCGTTCGGGTCGTCGCCGAACAGCGAGAGTTTGAAGCCGCCCTTACCGTATTGGGCTCCGTGGCAGGCGCCCGCATTGCAGCCGATTTTCGTGAGCAGGGGTTCCAGTTCCAATCGCAGGCTCACCGCAGGGTCGGCCTGGAAGCCGTCCACGCGCACTGGAACCTCCAACCGCTTGCCCGCCACTTCGGCACTAACCACCGTTTGTCCATTGCCGCGCGGCACGATTCGATGGCCGCGCACCTCGGCGATGGCGCTGTCGCTGCGCCGACCACTCGGCCGCCGACGTCAGGTCGACGGTCCGGCCGGCGCCGTCGATTCCCGTCACCAGCAGCCGCTGACCGAAACGCGGGTGGGACAAGGTCAATTCGACGGGTTCAACAGCCACCGTCACGACTTCGGACGCCGGGTCAGCCCCGAGCATGAAGACCAGACAGGCAATGGCTGCGTACATGACGGTTCGTGCTCCGCGTCCGTTCTCGGACAGGCTCTTAAACGAGTTCGGCGATCGGCTTGCCCACCCACGACGGGATGGGTCTGCCGTCCGTGGTGGAAAACACCACATCCAAGGGAATTCCCAGTTGCTGATACAGCGTGGCGCCCACATCTTGCGTGAAATACTGGTCGCGGACACAAGTGCCGCCCTCGGCGTCGGTCGCTCCGACCACGACGCCCGGTTTGATACCGCCGCCGGCAAAAATCACGTTCCCAACCGAGTCCCAATGATCTCGGCCGGCGCCGCTGTTGATCAGCGGCGTTCGCCCAAAGTCGCCCATCCAGACGACCAGGGTTGATTCGAGCAGCCCCCGGTCCTGCAAGTCCGCGAGCAGTGCCGGCAGTGCCATGTCCAGGGGCGGCAGTCGTTTGTTCTTGAGGAGGTTGAAGTTGTCGGCGTGGGTATCCCAACCCCCATCTGTGACGGTGACAAACCGCACGCCCGCTTGAATCAGTCGCCGCGCCAGTAGGCAGGACTGGCCCAGGGTCGTGCGGCCGTAGGCATCGCGGACCTGATCGCTCTCCAAGCCGAGGTCGAAAGCTTTCTTGGTTTCCGGCGAGGTCAGCAGTTCGTGAGACTTCTTGTAAAAGGTGTCCATCGAGGCGATCAGGTCCGATTGTTCCATGTGCTCCTGCCAGCGATCGAGCGACTGCAGCATTTCGAGTCGGCGTCCGACCCGGGCGAAAGAGACGCCGTTGGGCGGAGTCAAGTCGCGCACCGAAAACGTCGCGCTATTCGGATCGCTCGGGACCACATAGGGATTATGGGCGTTGCCCAGGAAGGCGGCGGTTCCGCCACCGGCCAAAGTGCTGAGACTGGTCCCCAGTTGCAGGAACGGCGGCATGGCATTGCGGCCGCCCTTCTGCTGGGCGACGACCGACCCATAACATGGGTAGGACATCACGGGCGTGAAGGCATGGCCGCTCAGCATGTTGGCGTCGGCGGCGCTGTGGGCTCCTTGCCGCGGATTGAGGCTCCGCAACAGCGAGAACTGCTTGAGCGCGCCGGCCAGCCGCGGCAGGTGCTCGGAGAAATGGACGCCCGGCAGAGCGGTCGGAATGGGCTTGAAATCGCCGCGAACCCCCTCCCGCGCCTCCGGCTTGGGGTCGAACGTATCGTGATGACTGGGACCGCCGCTCATCCAGAGCAGAATGCAGTTGACATCATTGCGCGTCTTCTCGGCGGCGATCGCTTGCGAGCGCAGCAGGCCGGGCAGGGATAGACCAAAGGCACTGACACCGCCGACCTGCAGGAACTGGCGGCGACTCACAGCCTGGCAGTTGTTGTTTTTTCCGATGGGGAAGCGGAGCATGAGATCTCCTCTCGCGGAACTATCGAAGATTCACTCGTCAGGCCGCGTTACCGTCAAGTAGATGGCGGGAGTCGAATACAGGACCGGCCGTCGTCCGTCGGTCCCCGCCGACGCCATCACGGAGAACGGGATCTCGGCAATCGGCTCGGTGGAGGGAGCAACATTCAGGACGAGGCACCCTTTGCCCTCGCTGGCGGCGAGGCGGAGCTTGCTTTTTTCCAGGTCAACCGCGATGCCGGGCGGAAAAGGATCGGCCCCTTCCACTCCGTTGATGCCCAGCTTGCCGAGCTGAGGTCCGAATACGAACTTGAAGTCGGCCGGCAGGTCGGAACCGCATTTCCAGTCAAAGTCGATGCGAATGCTGCCGCCCGGAATCAGCCGCGCCTCGGTCGCCGACGGCGTCACTACCAAGGTGGAGACGTTTGTCACCGCGACGGTGTGTAACTTGACCCTGCAGGGTCCTTGATAGTGTCGCCCTTGCAGTGGACGACAGTCACGAACGATGGCCGTTTCTCGATCCTCGGCATCCTTGACCCTGGCGGTGCCCGTGACCCGTACATTCGCAGCTCCGACCTGGGCATCCGGCGCCGCCGTCAGGACCAAGCATCCCTCCTGTTCGCGATGCACGTTCGCATTGTGGTCGCGGAACGTTTTCTCCCCGCTTTTTTCGCTAAAGATCAATCGGCTGGCCGTCACTCCTGCCGGCAGTCCCTGAACGTCGACTTGCACGGGACCTTGCAAGCCCTGAAGACGCTCCAAGTGCAAGTGCCAGGTCGTGGAGCAACCGGGACCGAGGTTAGCTTTATCGTCGGGTTCACACCACAAGACAAAATCGGGTTGGGCCACCCGGCAAGTCAGAAAGTACACGCAGGACGGCCCGCCATTGCCCTGAACGTCGGTCAGCCGGAGAAAATAAGTCTTGCCTTCTGGTGCGGTCCAGGCGAGGCAGGAATCCTTCGTGGTCAGGCTCATGTAATCGCGCCTGTCCAGCACCGTGTCGTCGTTGACCGCCAGCTCCTTGCCGCTGGCATCGTGCACGGAAAGGACCGAATCCAGGTCGGACTCGTAACGACGGGCAAAGATTTCGAACGCGTACGTCTCGCCTTTCCGGGCCTCGAATCGAAACCAATCGACGTCGCCCGAAGCGCAAATCCAACCGTTGACTCCGCTGTTCACGGCGAGCGGTTCGGACGTGTTCAGCGTGTCGTTGAGCCCCAGTTTCTGGCTAGTCGGCAGGTCGGAAACGAGAATGGGAATCGGGTTGGAGAGTTGGCCGTCGATCTTCAGCCCCAGCTCATGGTGGCCGGGGGGCAAGTCGGCGGGGACGCGCAATGTGACGGACGGCAGCGTTCGCGGCGGGTCACCGGCCTGAGTCGGCCGCAGTTTGACCTCCTGACCACGCTCGATGCCCAAAGGGTAGACGTTCGTCAGGAAAGGCTGTCGCGAGATGGTCAACTGATAGGAAGACGGCGGCTCGCCGCGGAAACGATTGTCGCGGATGGCAATCTGATACTCGCCGGCCTGGGCAAACCGATAACGCAAGAAAGGATCCGCGGCGAAATAATCGTCGTTGTTCGCCAATTCATGGCCCTGGTCATCGGTGAGAATGAGCAGCGGATCGACAAAATACGAATAGTAGACTTGGAACTGCAAGCGCGAGGCCAGCACGGCGAACGAAACCTCATCGCCTGCCTCCACCCGAAACTTGTAACAGTCGACTTTCTCGGGCCGATCGAGCCGGCCGTAAAGCGTGGCGGGGAGCGTGACGGACCGAGCCTGCTGCGGGGCATTGTCGGATTCGCTTTGCAGCAGGCCGGGCTCGTCGCCGACCGCCAGCGCGGCCACGCTGGAGACGCCCAGGGGCGTCGCGACGCGGAATTGGCGGATTCCGCCGCGGGCGTTCGCGGCCACGGAAACCCGCACGGACAACGGGCCTTGCTTCCCGTCCGACAGGATCGTCGTCTGGAAGTCTGCGGGGTCGCCGTCAAACAGGAGAGTGTAGGCCCCAGCCAGGGTGGAGCGCCAGGTATAGACGAGGATGTCGGTGGTCTGGCCGCGCTGCACTCCGGCGGGATAGGCGCCGATCAGGGTCGGGTAATCGGTCTGTGCGAAAGCGGCCGGGCATGTCAGCAGCGACAGGAGCAACGCATATTTCGCCATCCACAACCCTTTTCAAAATTCGAGTTCGCGAGCACCGTCCCCGACCGCACTCGGACAGCCTCCTAGGGTGTCGAAACGATCCCTGGCGCGGCCACGAATGCTGTCACCGAGCTGCCATCGACTGTGTTCCAAATCCGCACTTGCCCCCCAACACCGCCTACCGCCAACCGCGCGGTTCCTGCATGCTGAGCGGTGGATTGCGGAAAGTTATCGCGAATCGAGTCGGAGGCATACTCGCGAACCGAGGTCCGGGTCTTGGAGCTCAGCTCGCGCACTCCCATTCCGCTGGCCAAGACAAACAACGAGTCGGCGCCTGCCACGAGCCGCGGCGACTCGCCATTGAACGCCGTCAACTCGCCGGTTTTCTTGGCCTCCGCCACGTTCCAACTGTGGACCTTGCGGTCGTCACCGGCCGAAAACACCTCGGTGCCGTCGGGACTGAAGACGACTCCCCACACCGCGGCATTGTGCCCGGAATAGTTCGCCCGCAATGTGCCCGACCTGACATCGAAGACTTTGGCTGACTTGTCGCGAGACGCGGACGCCAGCGAGCTGCCATCGGGGCTCCAAGCCAGAGCGAATATCCAGTCGGCATGACTTCCAATCATCAAAGGTTGCTCGTCCGTCGCCGCGTCAAACACCCGGATCACTCCATCGGCACCCCCAGCGGCGAACCGCTCGCTCGATGGACTAAAGGCCGCGTCGAAAACGACGTCCGCGCTTCCGCTCCAGACTCGCGCAATGGCTCCTGACGCCGGATCGACGAGCCGCACCTCTCCCCGCTGACCAGGCGTACCGCCGGCCGCCGCCAATAGTTTTCCATCGGGACTTTGCACCAGGCGATAAATCCGCTCCGGCATGTTCTTGAATCGCCGCAGCAAGCGCCCATCGACGGGACTCCAGACGGTTATTTCGTGGTAACCGCTGACGAACAACTCATCGCCGGCCGCATTGAAGGCCAGCGCCGTGATCGGCAGCGCACGGGGATACGCGGCAGGCGGATCGTGGTACTGCGGCGGCGGCACGAGCGCGACCAGCGGAGCCTTCGGATCTGGGCCATCGAACTCCAATCCGCCGTCGATCCAGCCGCGGATCTGTTCGATCTCGGTCGCCGAGAGCGAGTCAGCGTCCAAGGGCATGCGCACGTCGGGATCGCTCGAAACGATGCGTCGTAAGCCCTCACTTCCCTCGTCGTCGCCGGCGACAAAGGCGGCATCGGCCGAGTCGCTCGGGCCCACGGCCGAGGCGAAGCTATCGACTCGGTAGCCCCCTTTGGCATTCTTGGGCCCGTGGCACGCGATGCAATGCTGGAGCAGGATCGGCGCCACCTGGCTGCGAAAACTTACCCGCTCGGCGGCTGCCAAGTCGTTCTGGGCAATGGGCACAACAACCGCGCAAGTCCAGGCAATGGCGAAAACGACGCGCGTTTAACCGGCCGATGATCTGCCGACGCATAGGGCACCCTGAATTGCCGCCCACGTAGACCGCCCGCCTGCAACAGTTCGCCCGCGGCGATGCGGCCCAACCAACGCAATCTCAACCTGGACCTCGGCAGAATGGACCGTATCCCCGGATCTTCCAGGCGATGTCAATGCATCAACCGCTGTTGATGTTAGCAGGCTGAGCAAGCCGATTCAAGCAGTCGTGGGGATAGCAGGCCTCCAACCGACGCATGAACTGATTGTCGGTCCAGCGGCGGCCCACCTCGCGCCAGGGCTCCAACGGGCCTAGAGCGTCTCTACGCAGCCTCTAGCGCCCCTGCGCAGATTGGCTAAGCTAGGCCATCTCATTTTTCATGGAGGTGGTCGATGGACGCTTACTCGAAAGGATTTCGGGCGCGGGTGCTCGCCGCGTGCGACGCCGGCGAAGGAACACATGGTGTCGCGCTACGGTTCGGTGTCTCAGCCCTGGGCCAAGACCAACATGACGCGCACGTACGGACGCTCCGTGCTGGGCGCGCGCCTGATCGAGCGAACGCCTGCCAGCCGCTGGCAAACAACAACCTTCATCGGCGCCTTGCGGGCCGAGGGGTTTGTGGCTCCGCTGACGGTTGACGGTGCGATCAACTGCCCGCTGTTCCGCGCGTGGGTCGAGCAACATCTTGCACCGACCTTGCGATCCGGCGACATCGTCGTGATGGATAATCTGTCCAGTCACAAAGTCAAAGGCATCCGTGAAGCAATCGAAGCCACTGGCGCCGAGCTGCGCTATCTACCACCCTACTCGCCGGATCTGAACCCGATCGAACTGGCATTCTCGAAACTGAAAAAACTCCTGCGCAACGGCGCAGAACGGACCGTCGACAAACTCTGGAGTCTGTGCGGCCGAGCTCTCAGCGAGTTCCCGGAACGCGAGTGCCGCCGCTACTTCAAACACCGCGGCTACCGATATACCTAACGTGGAACCACTCTAGTCGCCGCGCTGCCAAAAACGGCGAATGGCACCGGCCCATGATTTCTTGTTGCTGCTGGGCATGGACTCGGAGAGCGATTTCAAGGCGGCATCCAGGGACTCGAAGGCCACTGCCTGCGGCAGGTACTCTCCTGCAATCGGGCTGGGGGGGCAGGTGATGTCGGCTCCGGGGTGGGACAAAGTAACCCAGCGACCGGCGGCCCATTTCTTCAACAAGGTTTCCCAGACTAAGGCTGCGTGCTGTCCGTTGCGAAATTCCAGGACGAAGAATTCCGCGTCGCCCTGCGCCGTCCGAAATTCGAGCCACGTAACTTGATGAAAATGCTGACGGACAAACGGACTCGCCTGCCGCTGCCCGATCAGGTCCATGTAATGCTGAACTACTGCGGGGATTGGATTGCTCATCCAACCATCTTAACGCGCCTAGAAGACCTTGGCATTGGGGGCCGAACGGCCCGTCCGATACGCGGGGCCGGCGGTAGATCAGCGCGCGGCTGCCCGGGGCGCTTGCATCGACGAGCCCCACGCAAACGCGATTCGCGGGTGCCCAGTCCGGGCAACTCCCGCAGCCACTTGGCCCGTGCATATCCGTCGACAAGCGGCATAACCAAATCAAGGCAGATTCCATCCGGCCGAAAGTCTGTTGCAATGTCGATCGCTTTTGGGGGGGCGTTGTGCAGCGACGTTCGCAGTTGTGGTGCGCAAGGAGCTTGGCCAAGGCGTCTGCAGTAGCCGGGTGGTCGTCGATTGCGAACACTCGGGCCGGATCTCCAAGCGGCGATCGCGGCCCTCTGCAATTCAACTGAAGGCCCTTGCCTGCCCCCATTGCGAAAGCGCTTCAGGTGGCTCCCCTATGAGGTTTAACCAACCAGCATTCGATTGCTGGAGGCTAGAGCCTTCGAAGCCAGCGACGGGATCGACTGCGCTGGCGACCGCCACGGGGAGGCAGCTGATGTTCGCCGATCGAAGTCCAGACGCAGTGTATTTGGCAATCGTGCTGATCAGTAGATGCCGGTCGATCGGCTTGGCGATATAGTCGTCGCAACCGGCGGAAAGACACTTTTGGCGGTCGTCGACCATGGCGTGCGCGGTCAGCGCGACGATCGGGGCCTCGTAGCCGCTGGCGCGTAAATGAGTGGTCGCTTCATAGCCATCCATTTCCGGCATTTGCATGTCCATGAGAACGGCGTCGTAACAGCGACCGTCCTGTAGTGTCGCTTTCGCCAAGTCGCACGCCTTCTTGCCGTTATCGACCATGTCAACGTCAGCGCCCGCGTGCCGAAGCAGATGGAGAATCAATCGTTGGTTATCCACTCCGTCTTCGGCGAGCAATAAGCGCGCACCAGCAAGCGCCGTTCTGTTATGCGAAACCGTAACCTGGTCGTCTTGCGATGGTCGCTCGACAAGTGCGTTTGGCATGATCCTCGCTACGCCAATTAGATCACCCGTGGGAACAGCCAGACGAAATATCGTGCCTTGCCCGGGCTGAGAGCTGGCAATGATCAGGCTGCCACCCAACGTTTCGGCCAATCGCTTGCTGATCGTCAGTCCCAAACCGGTCCCGCCGAAGCGCCGGCTCATTGAGTTGTCGGCCTGCACAAACGGCTCGAATAGTTGAGCCCGCCGATCGGGTGCGATTCCGATGCCATGATCGATGACGTCAACTTCCAATGTCGGCCTCGGTCCATCGCATATCCTCGTGACCAATCGAACCGAGCCCTGATCCGTAAACTTAATGGCGTTGCTCAATAAATTGATGAGGATCTGCTTGAAGCGAGTCGGGTCGGTTTGAATGCGCTCGGGAATCGCCCCTTGGTATTCGGCGGTCAATGCCAGTCCTTTGCTTTCGGCACGATGGTGCATCAACGATTCGACTTCGCTTATAATTCGCGTGGGGTCACACGGCAGCACTTCGGCCGTCATTCTTCCCGCTTCGATTTTCGAAAAATCGAGGATGTCGTTAATCACCTTTAGCAAGTGCTGCGAGTTGTGTTGAATGGTGCGGATAGCATCCAATCGCTCTGCTGGCGCCCGTTGAATGTCTCCGGTCTCGTAAAGCAGCTCGGTATACCCCAGGATGGCCGTCATCGGAGTCCGAATCTCGTGGCTCATATTAGCCAGGAAGTCGCTTTTGGCGATGTTCGCGGCCTGGGCCTTATCGCGCGCAGCGCGCAATTCCTCCTCTCGTTGGCGCAGCTCGCGAGTGCGATCGAGAATCGTTCGTTCTAATCCCTGCGCCGCATCGACTTCATCCGCCTGACGACAGGCGATCTCGCACATTTCGTCCAGGCTCTGCTGGCAAGAATAAACCAGGAACACATCCTCGAACGCGACCCAAAAAGCGTGTTCAACCCAACGCCACGCGCCTGGGGATGCAAACCCAAATATGGACTCCGGCCAAAGCAGGCCACGCAGGATGTGATCGGCAGTGATGATTCCTGAGAAAGTGATCAACACCCGCCAATCTCGATAGAATGACAAAAACGCGAGCGAGCCAAAGACGTGAAAATGTGATTCAATACGACCTCCTGAGAGATGTATGAATAGCGCTGAGATAAGCGCCTGGCCGATGGCAACGATATGACGAGTAGCCGTGCTGCCAGGGAAACGCAATGCCATTAAGATGGGCCCGGCGATCGCCAAGCCGCCGGTTAGCGTGGCCAGACGCACATGCGGATGTACATAGCTGTGTGCGCCTTTCCAAGCGGTTGGCGAGATGACTAGTGTCACAACTATGCAAGCCAACCACTCGACAAGCAATAGCCAAGCGAACATTCGGTCTGTGCGACGCCAAATGCGATCGCAATGGTCAGCAAGCAGCGCCCCAGCCAATTCGGGAAGTTTGCTGCCATATGCTGGCCTAGTCCGCAAAGTAATCATTGCAATTCAACCACCCTGATTCGGCAGGACCAGAGCACAGCCAAACACAGGGGCTGTCCGGCGCGGACCGCTTCGACCTTGCAACATTCCGCCCAATGCGTCGCAAAACCCATTCTTGCCTTCCTGGCCCCGGCTGGCTGTGATGCCTCCATCGAACCGTAGTAAGCCGGCCCGATCGAAGAGCATCACGTGTCCCGATGCCCGTGCACCGAAGCACGCCGCTTCGCGCCCATTGTCGTCCCACTGGGCGATTGCTCCAGGCAGTCGACCGGCTTGATTCCATGTTTCGGTCGTTGGCCACAGTTCGCCAAGCGCAGGATCTGGGCGTGAAAACAGGACCTGCACAGCAACAGTTGCGTCGGAACGCTCAAGCACATTGGCAAGTTCGTGTAGTGTAGCGCGAGTGCATGGGCAGCGAGGATGAACAAACACGACCAAGGTCGCCGTCTCGTTGGGGCGTGGGAGCAAGGATTCGTTGGGCCAACGCGTTGTGACCATGCCATCAAATGCCGGAGTCGCGTCAATTGCACCTTGCAGCAACCAGACTTCAACCGTTGTAGCAATGCTCAGTAGGGTGAATACGACGAAAGTTGATTTCATAGCGCTGTGGTAGCAATTTGATTGGTGCCCTCAGCTTGCGGGTGCCCCAGGCAGCCGTTAGTTTGGCGGTGGCGACGAATCCTCGCACAAGCTGTTCCAAACCTAGTTCGCCCATTAATGAGTTCAGCGCGTAAATGAGGCAATCCGTAGCGGCAGTGTGGAAAGCCACGGGCCCCTAGCGAGGGGGGTGGCTTGATTTCCGACAGCTCGCTTACGCTTTGGTTGCTGATCAATTTCACCCAAGCATCTGTTCATCGGGGACCAGCCCGCATTGCGAAGTGGCGATTTACCCCGCACAATGCCGACGATTATTGGGGGAGCTCCGAGGGCAATGCCGTTTAGGCTTCATTGGCCCGCTGTCCCAGGTAATGGAAAAAGTATTTGTCAGCCGTTGGCTGACGCCTTTGCATCGCTTGATTCCTACAGTGCTCGCATTTAGCCGCACTTGTGGAGCGGCTGCGCGCCGAAGTTTACTGACCAATGAATTCTCGCCCAATCGATGATTGCACGGATGCTCAACGGCGGCCGGCCGAGGAGCTCGAAGAATGGACGTTCACGCCAAGAATGATCCATGAATCACCGCCCAGCGCTGCCGGTCATCCACTAGGACAATCCAGAGAGGAATTGCAACAGATCATTGCGGAGCTGCGCAACTCCGAGGAACTGTTTCGCCTGCTTGTCGGCCGGGTGCAAGACTACGCCATTTTCATGCTCGATTTGCAGGGTCATGTGATTACCTGGAACGATGGCGCGGCACGCATTAAAGGCTACGAGAGCCCTGAAATCATTGGCCGGCACTTCTCCTGCTTTTATACGCCGGGAGACATTTCAGCCGGCAAGCCGCAAAACGCGTTGGCAATCGCAGCTGCTGCCGGTCGCTATGCCGAGGAAGGCTTGCGATTGCGCAAAGACGGTTCGACATTCTGGGCGTCGGTCGTCATTACGGCACTCTTCGATGACGAGCAGCGATTACGCGGCTACGCCAAGGTGACGCAGGATGTCACGCTCTCGAAGCGAGCCGAGGAAAAGTCTCGATTGATGGTCAGCTTGGCTCTCAATGCCATGGTTCTGGTCGACGACCGGGGGCGGATCGTCGATGTCAACCCCCAGACCGAAACCCTGTTTGGCTACACGAGTGAACAGCTTGTCGGCCAGTCAATCGAAGTGCTGGTTCCCGATCGTTTCAAGGCCGAACATCCAGCCAACCGCAATCGCTACTTCAGCGAGCCAATCGTGCGTCCGATGGGCGCCGGAAGGGATTTATATGGTCGCCGCCGCGATGGAACCGAATTCCCGGTAGAGATCGGATTGCACCCAATCGAAACCGCGTCCGGCCTGCAGGTACTCGGCTCCATTGTCGACATCACCGAGCGCAAGCACGCCGAAGAGCAGGCACGCAGATATCTGACGGAATTGGCCCATGTGTCGCGGCTCAGCACCATGGGGCAGATGGTCTCCGAACTGGCCCACGAAATGAATCAACCGCTCGCCGCAGCCGCCAATTACGCGCGCGCTTGCGTGAGCTTCGCCAGGGACAAGCAGGGAGCTACGCTTGACGAACTCGTAGATTGGATGAGCAAGGCGTCCGCACAAATCGAACGCACGCTTGAAATCATAAACCGGCTCGCAGCCTTCGTAAAAAACGAACCCGCGAAACGCTCGTTGATCAACATCAATCGAGTCATTGAAAATATTGTCGCACTTTCCTCCGTTGGCGTACCGAGCCGATCGAGCGACAGCCAGAGTCTTTCGCCAATCCTTGAGTTGGATGAGCCCCTGCCGCTCGTGCTGGCCGACCGGATCCAGATCGAACAGGTCTTGCTCAATTTAATTCGTAATGGCGTCGAGGCAATTCAGGATCTTCCGGCGGCCGATCCGAAAATGCTCGTTCGCACGTCGTGCGACGGCACCTACGTGCGGGTGGACGTGTGTGACAATGGGAGAGGAATTCCACCCGACCAGCTGGCTCGGTTGTTCAGTCCGTTTTACTCCACCAAACCAAATGGGATGGGATTGGGCCTATCGATTAGCCGGTCGATCATCGAACATCACGGTGGCAAGCTCACCGTCGAATCAATGGTCGGGAGGTCGACAACATTCAGCTTCTCGTTGCCGATTCCGGCCAAGCGAGATTCGCGATGAGGGACGAGCCAACGGTTTTTATCGTCGACGATGATCCGGCGTTCTTGGAATCGCTCGCGGTGTTGGTCTTGTCGATGGGCCTCAAAACGCGAACCTTTGCCTCCGGCCAAGACTTCCTGAGTCAATTCGATCCGCAAGTGCCGGGTATATTGATTCTCGATGTGCGCATGCCGACTATTAGCGGCTTGGCATTGCAGGAGCGGCTCGCCAAGGAGCCGCTCTGTCCGCCAATTATCATTCTGACGGGGCATGCCGATGTTCCCACCGCGATTCGGGCCTTACGACAAGGTGCAATCGAATTCTTGCAGAAGACAGCGCGAGAATCCGAGCTCCGCGAAGCAATTCAAAAGGCCGTCGCTCACGACACGGAAAGTCGTCGTGAGTACGCCGCGAAGTCCCAAATCCTCGCTCGGCTCGCACTGCTTACGCCAGCGGAGCGTCAGGTGCTGGGCCTAATTCTTGCAGGCGCACCCAATAAGACCATTGCTACGAAGTTAGGCGTCAGTCGCCGCACCGTGGAAGACCGCCGCTCGCGACTGATGCAAAAACTCGAAGCGACTTCTCTGCCGGAACTCGTCCGGCTGGTTACCGAGGCCGGCTTTCAACTCGGCGAATAATCGCCGCTGGCTTGCCGCCCGGGTGTGGAGAATCGGCACCACGCCGTGGTTTTCCACGTCCGCCGCTGTGGATGCCGAAGAACTAGGATAGGCTGACGGAGACGGCAATTGTTCACGATGCCGTCATTAGTTCTTACTGTCCAGGCGGACGCTTGGGTTGTGTGCCCCGATTCATCCACTGCCGCCATACAAAAGTCGTGACGCGTGGAACAAAGAGTATTCGTGATCGATGCCGATCGTTTCTTTTTGCGGTCGTTGTCGGCACTAGTCGAATCGATGGGATTGACCTGTCATGAGTTTGACTCAGGTGAGGCCTTTTTCCGTCAATTCGACTTCGACGTTCCCGGTTGCCTCATTTCCGAAATGAGCCTGCCGGATCTCTCCGGTCTGCAAATCCTAGAACGGCTCGCCACAGCGCCGGTCGCACTTCCGGTCATTCTCGTCACGTCGCAGGCTGATGTCGACGCTGTGATGCGTGCGAAGCGAATGGGCGCAACTGACTTCCTGCTCAAACACTCGTTCAGCGACAACGAGCTGTGCGAAGCGATCGACGCGGCCCTTGCGCGTGACCTCGCCAACCGCCAGGCGTACAATCGGCAAAAAACGATCCAGGCGTCTTTGGCGGAACTGAGCCCAATCGATCGCGGGTTGCTGGAGCTGCTTCTGTCCGGCAAGAGCACTCAATGGATCGCCGACGAGCTCGGGGAAAGTCGCCGGGCCATCGAAAGCCGCCGGACACGCCTGATGCGCAAACTTGGCGCGTCGACGTTGCCAGACTTGGTGCGTTTCGGAATTGAAGCGGGCCTCTACCGGCCGGCCGGTGACAAGAGCGGAAGCTGATCGGCGTGGAACTCCACGTCGATGCCACGTTTTGCCACGATTCGACGACCCGAATCACATTCTGAAAACTAGGCTTGTTTCACGTTCGGCCCACGAAGATTGCCGAATCGCAACGGCCGGGTTATTCGTCGCCTTAACGACCGGCCGTTGCATTCGGCGAACTGTGCCACAAGGTGCAATTGAATGTCGAGCCCGGTTGGTTCAGACGATTCCCCGATCTACTCTACGGTTGCGGACGACCCGTGCTTGGGCCCGATCGTCGAGGCCTTCGTCGCCAGCATCCCGCTCCGCATCGCCGAGCTGGTAACGCTGGTCGCTCGTCACGATTGGGTCGGCGTCCAACAATTAGCCCATCAGATCAAGGGCGCGGCGGCTAGCTATGGCTTCCCCCAGATCACCTTTGCCGCGGCCCTGTTAGAGCAAGCCGTTCGCACCCAGGAAGATGCCGAAACCATTCTCGAGCGTTTTCACGTGATAGTCGATCTGGGCGGGCGGATCCGATCGCGATCGTTCTTGAACGTGCAGTAGGATTCTGATGAACACACAAGTGTTGATTATCGACGATGCGGCAGACATTCGCCTATTGTTTCGCACAATTCTTACTCCATATTACACGACTCAAGACGCTGCCTGCGGCGCTGAAGGCCTGGATATTCTCCGGCAAGATGTGCCGGCCCTCATCTTGCTGGATCTGGCCATGCCTGGGCTGGACGGGTACGAGACCTGTCGACGCCTGAAGCGATTGCCAGAGCTGAGGTCGACCCGCGTGGTCGTCGTCTCTGGCCATTCCGATACCGAAGATTTACAAAAGGCATTCGACGCTGGCGCTGACGACTTCCTGGTCAAACCGGTAAATCCGCACGAGTTGCTGTCTCGGGTACGGCTGCACATGAGGCTGCACGGAACACTGCGAACGGCAAGCGACCTTCGGCCACCCGACCTAGTCGGAGACGCCGCAAGTTCGCTCGATCGCTCGCAGGAGATTCTGGCCGGCGCGCTTTTGAAGCTCGCCGAGACTCGCGACAACGAAACCGGACAGCATCTGTTTCGCATGCGGGATTACACGATGTTGCTTGCCCTGCATTTGCACCGCGACTCCGTATACTCTGACCAGATTGACGACTCGTTTCTCGCCGATCTTTATCGCGCATGCCCGTTGCACGATATCGGTAAAGTCGGAATTCCGGATGATCTGCTGCTGAAGCCTTGTGCGCTCAGCGCAGAAGAATTTGAGACGATGAAACAGCACACCGCCATTGGCGCCGGCATCATCGAGCAGGCCGTGAATCAAATGAACGGTCGCGGCTTTCTGGTGATGGCGATGGATATCGCGCGATTTCATCACGAACGCTGGAATGGCGAGGGTTATCTTGCCGGGCTGGCCGGTAGCGAAATTCCTTTGAGCGCGCGAATCGTGGCTGTTGCCGATGTCTATGACGCACTAACCACCGAACGCTGCTATAAAAGCGCGTGGAAGCCGGATTGTGCCCGCCAAATCATTGAAAATGGCGAAGGTACGCACTTTGATCCGATCGTCGTCGCCGCTTTTCGGTGCTGCTTTCCTGCCTTCGTCGAAACGCAGAACGACTATGCGCGGAAGTGCGAGGCATTAAGCCACCCTCTTTGGTCAGCTGATTGCGAGTTGGCGTCGGCGATTTAGTCGCCCGGGAGCAAGCGGCAACTAGCGGCCCGACGCGACGCTCCAGCGAGGCGCGGCGGCGAGGACATCGATACAAGCCGCATTGGTCGCGACATCGGTTCGCCGCGCAAAACACGCGACCACGTGCAGGCACCTAGCTGTGCGCTGGCGCCGCACATGGCCGCGGTTTGCCTTTACTTGCGGGCCGCGACAGGATTAATCAGGGTCTCGGCGATCTGGCTGAGCTTGTCGTCCGCCGCCGATTCCTCGTCAAGTGTCTGCTGCAGGAGTTGAGCTACAGCGTCGTGTCCCAACCGTCGAGCAAACGAGCGGGCACAGCCATACCCAGCGATCTCGTAATGTTCCACTCGCTGGGCAGCGGCGATCAAGCCGGCGTCCTTGACTTCCGGTTCTCCCTCCAGTTTGATCATTTCTTCACCTTCCGAGATCAAACCTTGCATGGCTTCGCACGACTCCCGCGTGGGCTCCTTGCCCAGTCGTTGGAAGGCCTGCTCCAGGCGGCGCTTTTGGCCTTCCGTTTCCTGGAGATGCGTTCGGAAAGCCTGCTTCAGCGCTGGCACGTGAGCAGCGTCGGCCATTTTGGGCAGGGCATCGATCAGCCGATTCTCGGCGTCGTACAAATCCTGTAGCTGTTCGACGAGCAAGTCTTCCAGATTGTTCAGGCTCTGAGCGTTGCCTGTCATTTTTGAAAACCACGATGCAACCGTCATCGGACGATCTCCTTATTCTTGTCGACAAAAGTCCAGAAACGAATCATCATTTGCAATAAACTGTGACCAGGCTCCCTTGGACCGGGGGCACAAGTCAGAAATCCCGCAATTGCTGTCCCGATGAACCTCGGCTGCGAGACGCCTCGGGGTGCTGCAGCGAATTGGTGGCCGGCAGGGCAGACGCGCGGCCCCTGTCCTGCGGCGCTGCCGACTCGCGCTCGATCGACATTTCGATCGTGTCTCCCGCGTGCAACCCACCGGTTAATTGTGTAACGTCAGCAGCCGAAACGACCTCCTGCCCATTGATATCGAGGATGACGTCCCCCGGTTGTAGCCCGGCGTGCTCCGCCGGACTATTCGGGTAGACGTGAGTAATTCGCGCTTCGTCGGTGGCTCGGCGATCAAGTTGAACACCGAGAAAGGCACGCCCCCGCGGTCCCTGCGACAGCCGGATAGTGGTGGTGAACTCCGCGAACCCGGCGGGCTCTTCGATCGCGGCGGCCGGTTGCGCCTGTTGGACCCCAGCGCCACGGCGCTCTGCGGTCCCCTGGATTCGCGGGTCGGCGGCAAAGGCGCACTGGGTGGCGGCTGGAGCGCGCTGGCCGGCCGATCTAAAGCCGGTTTGCCATTCAGTTCTCTGGGTTCATCGACCACGTCCTTGGCCGGTCCCCGGGAGATCACGTTGACCGTCAACGAGTGGCCGTTATTCAGCCAAATTTTCTGGGCGGTAAGCGTCGCCTGCTGTGGCCCCGAATGATCCATCACGCCGCGGACGGTGATCGGTTCGTTCTCCTGAAAGCGCGTCGTGCCCAATTCGTGCGTGGTGCCCAAATCCACGTCCAAGCGCTGGCCGCGAGACGTTTCGAGCTCTGCGAAATGGTGCTCGTCCCCTTGCCGCCGCCCGAGCCATTGTTCGCGCACGACACCGGTGACGCGTCGCGTGCTGGCCGACTGCGACCATTCGTCGGCCGGACGCTGCCGTCGCCGCATATGGCTCCGCAGCTCTTCGCGATACTGCTGCATCTGATCATTGCGCCGAATGCCGTCCGCCGATTGTGCGTCCTGGCCTTGGTGATGCAGATCGATGATGTAGTAAACTGCGTCTTCGAGGCCATCCATATATCCGTCGGCATATCCGCCGTAATAGCCGGCCAGCAGATCCGGGACCTGTTGCTGGGGTGGTTGTTGGCCCGACGGACTATCGCCCTGGGCCTGGCCGGTAGGAGCCGAGGGAGAAACCTTGCCGGCCGCCGGGGCATTGGTGGAGGGCGGATGTGGAGCTGGACTTGCGGCAGGAGCCTGACGCAGCGACCCCGGGGCTTGACCGACCGCGGTCGCGGCGAAATATGACAGCGCCAACACGGAGAAGGCAGTCGGACGAATTCTTGACATGGCGTGATTGCTCCCGAAAACGGCGTTCTTGAGGGATGGAAACGAGGCTAAAGAGCATCGAACTGTGAGGAGCGGGTTTTCTCTAGAAATCGATCAGGCCCGACGTGCTCCGTGCCGTTGATGAGCTAGCATTTCTCGCGCCGAGCGCCCGGCGCTCATTAAAATGGTCTCGGACTGGCCGTCATGGTCAATGGTTACTTGTGCACGGCCGTTGGGGCTTTGCCTCAGTGCTCGCGTCAGGCTGCTAAAGGAGCTCACGTCGCGCCCATTGACCCCGGTGATTTGATCGCCCGCCATGAGCCCGGCTTGCGCGGCCGGCCCTCCAGCGGCGATATTCGAGATTGTGAATGCGCCATTGTTGTTGGTCGCAAACTGCAATCCGTAGGCCTGCTGAAGCTGGGATTGGGCGGTGGCATTCGCCCGGATGGCCGCAGCGTTTACCGTGCCGTTGGCGGTGTTCCCCGTCGTCAAAGTGCCGGACGAGGTGTTGGTATTCCCATTTGCCGCATTGATGGCGTTTGTCTGGGCAGCGGAGTTTTGCGCACCGCCCCCGGCTGTGGTGACCCCGCTCGTCGACATATTTGAACTTGCGCCGGTACCCCGCGCCGACGTTCCGTTCCGCCGATTGGCATTCGGACTGTTTGTGCTGATTTGTGGAGCGGAGCCAGTATTTGCGCCGTTAGTGCCATTCAGCGTATTTGGCGACAGCGCGCGGCCCACCGCCGTGCTCGGAGCGGAACCCGCTGCGTTCGCATTGCCGGCCTGCACTGGATCGGTATTCAGAATGGGGCTGCCGGGGATCGTATTCTGGTTCTGAAATTGCTGGTTCGCCTGATAGAAGGGGGAGGTGGCAGGGTTGCCGTTGCCGTTCTCAGGATTCGCCTGAGTGCTGAAAGGATTGCCCGCGCTCTGGCTGAGATTGGGCGTGGTATTCGCGGCCCCATTGGCCACGGCCGTATTCAAGGCCGGATTGACTGGGGAAACGCCCGGGCTGGCCGACGCTCCCGCTCCGTATGGGGCCGAGCCGGTGGCACCGGGAATTACCACTTGGCTGTTGCCGTTGGCTGCCGACACCGTCGTGCCTGTCGCCGCATTCAGAGCTGGACTGGTGGGGGACACGGGCGTACTCACGCCGGCGCCCGCACCGTATTGCACGCCGCTCGAGGCACCTGGGATCACAATCTGGCTGGTCGGGGCACCGCCGGCTCCAGCGCTGTTTTGCGTTGCTGCAGTGACATTATTATTGGGCGACGCTGAGGCAATTCCGGATGGTCCAGGCAGAACCGCGTTCGGTGTGGCGGTGCCGCCACCAGAGTTTTGATTCGATGCGCCGCTGGTCTGCGCCCCACTCAGTAACTGTTGAACGGTGGGGTAGGTGCCAAGTACTTGGGGGTTGAAGCCCGAAGCATTCTGCCCCGACCCCGCAGGGTTGCCGCTGTTGGTTCCTGAATTGGCAGCCGAGCCTGAAGTCTGTGTGTTCGCGTTGGGCGTCAGTCGACGCCGATGCAGGCGGCGGGCATTGCGGGCCGCCTGCGTCTGGGCGGCAGCCGGGTTGCCTGAAGGGTTAGATCCCCCCGCCGCGCCGCTATGGGCGGAACTGCCTGGCAGGGCCGCAGCACTTGCTCCGCCGGGTTGGCCAGCTTGAGCCCCACCGGCGGCGACTGGTGCTGCTCCTCCTCCTCCTCCGCCCGCCCCGCCCGCCGCCCATGCAGAAGCGGCAATTGAAAGGACACCGGCCACAATGCCGAATCTGGTGGTTCTTGTAATTCGCATGGAACTGCTCCTCTGTAGCGCGTTTTGGGGACCGTATTGATTAGCGACTGGCGTTGCTTTCCACCACTGGCGCAAATTGCGCCTCGTAGGCAATGCTGGTTAGAAAACGCTTGGCGACGACGTATTCGGCCGGGGTCATGACATCGATGTGGCTTTTCAATTCGCTTTGAAATTCCTCAGTCGAAGCCAAGATGTCCTCATACGTGGGCGTCCCAATGCCGCTATTGTTCTTGACCCGTTCGGAGAACAGTTGCTCGAGCGTGTCGCGATAGGGTGCAAAAATGCGTCGCTTGAGAATCGCAGGCCAGAAAATTTCGCCCGTCAGGGAATCAATCTGATAGGCCGACAACCGTTTGGGTGCCGTTATCCGACTGATGAAGGCGACTTGCTCCCCGGTGGTTCTGGGCCCCCGGTGTCGGATTTGATAGGCGTCATTCAGCTCCTTGAGCGTGAAATAGTTGCTCATGGCCGCAGCCTCATTGGCGATGCCTTTGCTGGCGGCCTCAGCGGCGGCCGCCATTCCGGCCGCAGTGTTGTAGTTGTATTCGCCGGCCGCTTGGATCACGGATCCCGCCCCGCGGAGCCCTCCCTCGACCGCTGTGCTCGCGTTTTGGTACGACCCCCCACTCGAATAAATCGGCGGAGGAATCACCGAGCTACCGCCATCCGCAGGGGCGGGCGATCCCGATTGCTGGGCTTGAGCGGCCGACGTTAGGGCGAATACTGCCAGCATCCCTAAGCTGCTAAGTGCACCTCGCATGATTTCCCCCTCATGAATGAAGCGAGACAACGCGTAAGTTAATCCACCACTCATGCAATGCTCGTGCCATTCGCGGGTACGCAATCCAGATGCGGCGAATCTGACCGCGTTCGCTCTGCCAAAGAAGTCTGCGGGAGGCAGCGAGCGCTCCGCCGAACGCGGCAAGAAATAGCGCGGTCGCTGCTCGACCGAAGCAATGCGCATCACGCAAGGACGATGAAATGGGGCACGGCGATAATGCTCCTCATTGCGACCTGGTCATCTGACGCCATGGCTCATGACTGATCGACGAACGGTCGCGCGGCCGCCCTTGAGGCAACTTGCTAGCCGCTCGCGCATCTCTTGCGAGCCGCTCAAGGCAAGCGTTGCCAGGTTTGTCGCAATAGGCGAGTCGGAGGCGCGGAACCGCGAAACTGCCAGTTCCAGGATTCTGTGGCTAGCATGCAGATGAACATGTCGCAGGCCTGCTGAAAATGTCGCACTGCGAAGGGTACGACGCCGAGAAGCAGCTTGAAACCGAAGGGCGTTCGCAGCGATTTGCGAATTCTCCGGAGCCATTCTTCAGAGGTAATCCTGTAGTCCTGGGTGCCGTCGTCGGTTCGGATCAAATCGAAATAACCGCTAGCAGCTCGCTCAAACTGCCCCCCTGCGGGATACCAGCCCCCGAAACTCCTCGCGAGCCATGCCCAATGCCAGGCGTCTGACCCGCGAGCGAACTTCCACGGGACCTGCATGAGGTCCTCGGCCAGCGGAATTCGGACAAAATGGATGGTCGTGCTGACAAATCGACCGACCGATGAAGCCGGGTCGATCGCGCGATGGAGTTTCTCGAACATCCGCCGATAGATTCGCTCGGCAAGCCCTTGGGCTGCCTGCGCAGGCTGGACAAAGTGTTCGATGGGGCCGTTGCACACGACGGCATCGAATCGACCGTCGTACTCTCCGCTCAGCAGCTTGTAATCGAGCAAGCGAACGTCGAGCCCGCGTCGCCGGCACCGGGCTACCTGCTCCGGCGACACGGTGATGCCTGTGCCCTCGGCGCCTCGACGTTTCACTTCATCGAGTAAAGTGCCATTGCCGCAGCCTACATCGAGAATCCGGCTGCCGGCGACACACCGCACTTGATCCAAGACATATCTGATTTGGCGAAGCTGGGCGTCTTCCAGCGTCACGCTCGCGTCGCCACCATAAATCCCCTCGGTATAGTCGAGCATTCCGCACAGCGGAAATACTCTGTCGAATAGGGAGTAGCATTGCACAACCGTGGGATCACAATCCGAGGTGTCGACGTCAGATTGCTCCAACGAGATGTCGACAGACATGACGGGCATTCCCCCATGGCGGCCGGCCTGCCGGGCCTAGACAGCCCAGGGGGCTCGCGGCGGCTCGACCGATAGACTCGTTTCTAGCAACCGTACCCGTCGCGTCAAATTGCTGCATGGGACGCTCGCCGATCGGCAATTCCCGGGTCGGCTCTGCCACCGACAGCCTCTTTCGGCACGCGACTTGCTTTTGGCTTCGCAAGCACCACGCCCTTTCCGGGAGTCAATCGCCATGCCGCTCTTTTTCGGTATAAGGGATGATATTTCCGGGGGCCAGCCTGGCTGCAAAACAATCAAATGGAAAGGGCACCAGCCATCGCATGGATCGGGCAACATGCGGCTCAAGATCCTCCTCGTCGACGATCAGCACGACGCGATCGAACTACTTAGCTTGCTCCTCGGCTTGGATGGTCATGAAGCGCGGACGGCCGAGAATGGTCCCGAAGCGTTGCGGATCGCCGCAAATTGGAAACCGGATCTCGTCCTCGTCGATTTGGGCATGCCGGGCATGAATGGCTACGAGATAGCGTCATGCCTGCGGCAGCTGCCGGGACTGGAAAACAGTCGAGTCGTGGCAGTATCCGGCTACGCCGCCGAATGGGACCTTCTTACGGCTGCCGGCATCGACCATCATGTGCTCAAGCCACTACGGATAACTGACCTGCGCAGCCATCTCGGGTCCGTATCTGCGGCTCGCCAGCGGCGACGGCTAAGAGTCTCTTTTCTTGCTAACTCAGGCGACGCCACTCATTGCGTAGCGCCGATCGCTGTCGGACACCGATACACTGCGACCCGCCTGTACGAGGTGGCAACTGGCAAATTGCATCACGAGTTACAGCGAGCGATGCCCGGGGAGTGCAGATTCAGCCCAGATGGCAAGACGTTGGCAGTTGGGTACGCAAACGGTGAGTGTGGCCTCTGGGACACAATCAATGGTAAACTGCTGCGCTCCTGGCATGCCGGCGCGGAGGAGAACAATCTCTACGCACACCAGAAGCGTCTGCGCTCGGGAAGCTGCTCAGGCGTACTGTCGTCAATCTGAGCCAGTTGAACAACCTCCGTGCCGCCGTTACATTGGCCGGGCATTCAGACCGGCGCGTGGCCCAGGAATTGTCGCACTCAAAGGTCACCGCATGAAAACAGTCGGATTAACGTTGGGCCTGGTCGTGGTGGCTTGCTCGTTGACACTTGCGGCCGATCCGGCCCCTAGCGAACGAGGAGGCCTTTCGCCCGCAAGTGCGGGTAACGGCCGATTGCAACGCGTACTGGTCTTTTCTGGAACCGGCTGGTATCGGCATCCGCAAATTCCGGCCAGCAATAGTTGGCTGGTTCGCCTGGGTGCTGAAAACGGTGTGCAAGTCGACGTGAGCGAGACTGCCGCCGACATCACGCCCGAACGACTGCCCCAATACCAGGTCCTGCTGCTCAACAATGCGAATGAACTGGGCAAGGTCTTGGACGAAAAGCAGCGGGAGGCAGTGCAGCAATGGTTTCAACACGGTGGCGGAATTGTCGGACTGCACGCAGCATTGGTCCATCAACAGGGGTGGCCCTGGTTCAACGATCTGGCCGGATGTGACTTCAACAGCGATTCGGAATTTGTGCGGGCACGGGTGACTGTCGACCCGCAGGCGAAAAACGATCCGCTCGTGCAAGGCCAAGGAAGTGAATTCTGGTACCAGGCCGACTGGCATAATCACGACAAATCGGTCACGGGCTTACCCGGCGTTCGCGTTTTGCTGAGATTGGATGAATCGACATTCGAACCGGTCCGCGATTATTTCAAGACCCATGATGGCAAACCTATGGGCGCGGACCATCCCATGACCTGGACTCGCGAGCACGACGGCGGCCGGTTCTTCTATACCGAACTGGGCCATGACGTGCGCTCGTTAGACACCCCATTCGGCAAGAGGTTGGTGTTCGAAGCACTGCGTTGGACAGCGAACGCGGAGCCCGCGAAGTGAAGGCGTCGCGGATCGTGTTCGGTCGAAGGCTGCATGAAGTCATGGCCGCCAGTCCGGCTGATTGGCCCTGAAGAGGCCCGGTGATCTGCGGCGTCTCGCCGCCGTGCTGCTGCAGCTGCCAGGCCGGGTGGACCGCGACGCCTAGCGCGCCGCGCGATTGGCGACGAGCTGCACTCAGGTCTTGTGAGGCATTTCGCCGTGCTGCGCAGCAAAATACTGCAATTCCTGCCAGGTCGGCAATGACGACTGAGCACCAAGCCGGGTCGTGGACAGGGCACCGACGAGGCAGGCTTGTCGGACCGCGTCATCGATCTGCAGTCCTCGTCCCAGTGCCCAGGCCAGCCCTCCGTTAAAGGCGTCGCCAGCGGCCGTCGAGTCGATGGCCGTGACCGGCTGACTGGGAATCAGAGTCTCATGATGCGCCCGACAACCAGCGCCTCCCTTCGCGCCCAACGTGATGACCACATTGCGTGCGCCCATCCCTAGCAGTCGCCTCGCGGCGGTGCGGGCCGAGGCTTCGTCCTGTACAGCGACTCCCGTTAGCTGTTCGGCTTCGTGCTCGTTCGGAGTGATGAACATGGCCTGTTCCAGCAATTCGCGCGGCAAGGGCGCTGCCGGGGCAGGATCGAGAATCACCGGCACTCCTGCTTGGGCGGCTAATTGCGCAGCGCGACAAACGGTTTCCAGCGGGATTTCCAATTGGAGCATCATCAGGTCGGCCCGAGCGATGCGCTCGGCGGCCAGGTCGACATCAGCGGGCATCAGCGCGGCATTGGCGCCCGAGGCAACGGAAATCAAGTTCTCTCCGCCGGCGTCGACGAGGATCAGTGCCACGCCGGTGGAAACGGTCGGGTCACGAAACACCAGACCCGTGTGGATGCCTTCGCGCAGGTAGTTTTCGATGGCTTGATCGCCCAGCAGGTCTTGCCCCACTTTCGCCACCAAATCGACTTGCGCACCCAATCGAGCGGCAGCCACAGCCTGATTGGCGCCTTTGCCACCGGGGACCATGACGAACTCCCCGCCAATCACGGTTTCACCCGGGCGGGGGAGCCGCGGGCCTTTGACCACCATGTCGGTGTTCACGCTGCCGATGACGACAATTCGCGAGCCCATCAAACGCCGCCTCCCTATGCGTTGGCATTCAGGCAATCCGGGCCGCGATGATCAAGCCCAAGCCCGACAAATATCCGGCAAACATCAGCCACAAGAGGCGCCCGGTGCCAGCCGGAGCATCGCGAAACTCCTTCCAAATGAAGACCCCCCAAAAGGCCGCAACCAAAGTTGCCCCCTGACCCAGTCCATAGGAGATGGCAAACCCGGCTTGTCCGGCGGCAACGATGCTCAAAGTCATACCGAGGGCCCAAGTCGCACCGCCAAGAATCCCGCACACATGGTCGCGGGCGGTGCCTTGAAAATAGTCGGCGGCCGAAACCGGACTTCCACGCAGCGGCCAGCGCATGAGCAAGGTATTAAAGATGAAATTGCTCAACAGCAGCCCCAGGGCAAAGCAGAGCAGTGCGGAGTAAGGCCCCAGTTTGCCCGGATCAAGGTCGTTGAAGTTCGTCGACATCGAGGCTGCGACAAACCGGTAGAAACTGCCCATCAGCAGGCCGCTACCGAGCGACAACAGCAACCCTTTGACGCCACCTTGTTTGTCCTGCCCTGGCCGGGCGCGATGGGCCAGGGCGGCGAACACCATGGCCGCCACGATCAAGCCCACGCCCGCAAACAACAGCGCTGGATTGCCCAGTGGCTCAGCCCAGTAGTTCAGCACGACTCCAAGCACGAGGGCCAATCCAATGCCTACCGGAAACGCCACGGCCATTCCGGCGATATCGATGGCGGCCACGAGCAAGATGTTTGCGGCATTGAAGACCACGCCGCCGATCATGGCGGATACGACGAGTTGCGGATCGGCTTGTTTGAGGTCGACAGCCAGGCTCCGGCCCGTGTCGCCAAAACTTCCCAGCGTCAGGGCGAATACCAGGATCATCAGGGCCGTGCCGAACGCATAGTCCCAGTAGAACAGCTCGAATCGCCAATTCTTGCCCGCCAGTCGCTGCGTGTTGGCCCACGATCCCCAGCAGAGCATCGTGATCACGCAACAAAAGACTGCGGCCGCATAGTTTTCCACGACAAACATGGCGATTCCGAACCAGGGCAACTAGGGGGTATTTTCTGTGCGAATCCGTGCACAATCAGGATCCAGGGCAGCAGGACCTGCGCGTCCTGGGGGGCTTTCAGCTTAACGCGACGCGAATGCGTTCAACAGCGAAATAATGTGCAGATTCGCCGGCCGCTCTATTCGACGAGCTACCGGATTAGCAGCCGGCGCAAAACCACAATCGAGGGCGTCGCGGCCGATCGCGCTTGACCACGCCGGCTGCATGGCCTGCAGGAGCCCATGCCAAATAGGCGGCCGCCGCCGGAGGCCGATGCCGAAGTGATTCCGGCCTGCGCGGCAGGGGAGGTCGCGAAGCCCTTGCAGTAGATCATGATGCGTGGGCCCGGCACCTCAGTCGCGGGGTGCGCCAAGATAGCCGCCCATCGCTGGGCGGTTCGGCTGAGCAGTCGCGCTAGACCTTGCGGCGGCGAGCGACCATCAGGCATGCCGCAATTCCCAGGCCCCAGAGGACGATCGAGGATGGCTCGGGAGTGGCCGTAACACGGATGTCGTCGATGTTGACGGCATCGGCGCCCCCTTGCGTCGTCGTAAACGTCAGCGACCGGACGTCGCCGAACGCGGACAGCGCCAAACCGCTGTATTCGGTCCACAGCGGACCGGATGTCGAGTTGAACGTCGGCGTCAGGTCCAGCGTCACTAGCGGCGAACCGGTTCCCGTGGTGTTGCTATAGGCACTGGCGACCACCTGAACGCTGGGCGTTGTGTTATCGAACACGCCGTACCAAAACGACGCAACATTGACGGTCGAACTGAACGAAAACAGCTCGGTGCCGCCATTGCCCGACGACGGGTAAGAGTAGAAGTCGTTTCCGCCGCTCGTGCCCGAAGTGTGGTCGGGAGTGCCGTTGTAGACGCCGACGTTCGTGTAGGTGATGTTTACGGCCGGTGCCAAAGGCTGGTAGGAGTTGGGAATCGGGGCGAAGCTGGTGGCGCCGGGAATAGTGAAGTCGATGAGCGCGGCCCGGGCTGAGGCGGTGCTAAGGATCGTGACCAGGCCCGCGGCGATGAGAATCGAGGAGCGTTTCATGATTGTTTCTGCCTTCGTTTCTGGGGTAAAAATTCGGTTCGAGCCGCATGGCCCGATTCCGGCGACTGGAAGATGGATTAGACGCAAAGCCAATCCTGGCCGTGAATTGCAGTTAGTCTAGCATCGATCGGAGCCGACATCGAGTAACAGTCTTCCTTTTTGAAGCTGGGCGGCGGGCCGAGGGACGAGGGGAATAGCAGACTGAAACTATGTAGGGGGGCGACAGCGAGACTGAACGACCGGCGGCGGCGGGCGGGTTCATGAGTTACGCTTTCAGAGCCGGCTGCCAAATATAGCTGCTGCCCGCCAAGCGGTACGTGCCAACTTCCAAGCCAATCTTCGAACCCTCGAACTCGAATGACTCGCCCCACTGGCGAAATTTGCCCATCAGCGGCCTGTCAGCGCATGGGAATCCGATTGTCGTGCGGCGAACCAGCTGGCAGTCGTCGTCTCGCCGAATAACCAAACGGACTGTGTACCGCCTCCATTCCGCCGGCCGAAACGATTGAGTTTCGAGATCTGATGACGAGGTCCCCTTCATCGTCCGATCGGTAGGGCGAGCTGATTGTCTCAGGTTGCAGGCATGCTGATTTGTTCATTCTGAATTCGACCAACGGGGCAGTCCCCGCCGACGCGGCGGCACGGCCGGTCGGCGAATCGAATTGCCGTCGCTAGCAGCCAGCGTGGTTGCGCCGTCGCGACTTTGCCCCAAACAAAGTTCGAATCTTCTCCGGAGCGCTGGGCCGCCCGCAGGTTCATTTTTTATGATTGCGCTCGCCGCGTTCGGAATCGCGGATCGAACGCCCAGGCATGTCGCGGTGATCGCTTTTCAGCGGTCGACTAAGCCGCCACCATTTCTTTTTTTTCGTCGGAGGAGGCATTATGAGTTCGCCCTTGCGTACTAATTCCCCGCGCCGCAATTGGACGACTCGACTTGAATTCCTAGAACGTCGCTCCGTGCTCAGCGCGAATCCGGCTGCTATCGACACCGTCGGCCATACTCTGACGATCAGCGGCGACGACTCAGCCAATACGATCACGATCAGCGACGACGGCAACGGAGACATTACTGCCAGCGAGACCACGGCCAATGGCACACTCAGCGCCACGGCTACCGGAATCAGCCGAATTCTCGTCGACACGCGCGGCGGCAACGACGTCATAAACTACACGCTCACCGGCAATCTAACCAACGCCGAGAAGCTTGCATTCGACCTCGGCAAGGGTGCGGATCAACCCAATCTCGATTTCTCTCCGGGCATCTCAGCAAACCTGGGCGTCACGGTCAACGGCGGCGCCGGCAGCGATGCGGTCGCTGGACGGAGGTGCTCGGCAGCGAACGATTGACGGGCGCCGCGCTAGACTGGCTTACCCACCGCTGCCATATCCTCGATACCAAAGGCGACAGCTACCGCCTTCAGGATGCACAGCGCCGACGAAGGTCGACAGCCTGACTTCATTCCAGACACAAAGCCCCGACGCCACGGAGTTCATCACCTAACCAGCGCCACCATATTCCGCCGCCTTTTTGAACCGCCCTCAACACTCGCAATGCGTCAGTCGTCGGCCGGAAACTCCCGGTACCATACAGCGAGGGCTGCTGCCCAACCGGGGTCCAGATCAATTCGCAGCAGATGCGACTCAGCGGAGGCGGCCTGCACGCGGTGGCAGTTCGAGGCCAACTTCGTCGCTCCGGAGAGGTCGACGGAATCCAAAGGTGCGGTCAGGCCGGTGCCGATTGCCTTGAGCAAAGCCTCCTTACCCGTCCAAACTTCTACCCAGCGATCGGCGGGAGGCGAGGCCATCATAGGGCTCCACCAATGACGCCTTCGAAATGCTGAGTCCCGAACCAGCATCGATTATCGTGTAGGACCCGGCGACTGGCGCTGGCCTAGTCACCGTCGTCTGACGCCGCTTGGCGGTTCAGCCCCCGGCGGCGTTTCGCACGATTAACAAATGCCCCCGGCTACGATTGGCCGAAGTTCGTCGCTGTGCGCCGCTGCCAATTGCGTTGGTCTTGGGTGGCCGCGGCCTGATCACCCCCCGACGCAAAACAGCGGTTTTATCTTTTTGATCGAATATTTTATCGATAGCATGATAAAGTCGAGTTAGACACGGCCTAGGCGATTATTCTCTGTACACTGCTCCTGGCTCGAAAACGTGCCGTAAAGTTCTTGTAAGAATGACTTTGCGGAACCGTGCCTGAGGCAGTCTCTACGCTGCCGCCGTTTCTGGCACATGGTTTGCTCATCTATAGCTCAATGCCGTCGCAATCTGAGGCGGCGGTGTTTCGGTCGCACCCATGTCGGGTAATTCACTAATCCTGCTTGTTTGAGGTCGTACGATGAAGGCACTTTTCACGATGCTTACTTTGGCCAGTCTAATGATGGCTGGCTCGTCCACCCATGCCGCGATTACGCTCTCAGGCACGGAGTACAGTATCGGCAACTTCACCGCAATCGGCAGCCCGACGCAGGCCGCCGGCGTAGTCAACACGACGACTCCCACTGCTACGTTCACCTCGACCTTGATCAACAGTGGGGCCACTTACAGCGGCCAGGACGGTGGTTCTTTTTCGCAGTCCGTCGGAAATTCCGTCTTCCTGTCCGCGATTCCGGCTGATGCCGCAACCGCTAGTGCCAACCCGTCGCCGTTGGGTTCGTTCGTCATAGACCTGACCGGCACGTTCAGTGTTGGTACAAGTGGCAACTATGCGTTCACAACCGGGGCCGATGACGGCGCATCCTTCTATCTCAATGGCAACGGAACGTCTGGCACGGGAGTCGCGCTGGGCTACGATTCGGGCGATCACGGGGAAGTGATTGTGACAAGCGTTTACAACTTGCTTGCGGGCCACAATTATTCGCTGGAGTATATCTATTACAATCAGGGTTGTGCTGGCTGCGGGTTTACTGGCAACGCCGACAACTCAGGCGGTGGCGCCGTTGCATTTGGGTCGATCACGCAAACTTCCGCAACACCGGAGCCGGCTTCCGTTTTTGTCTGGGGGTTGGCGGCTGGCGCTGGCTTGATCGTCGCCCGGCGGCGTCGACGGGCGGCCTAGCCCACGGGCTGCGTTTCGCGCTTTCAACGAAAACCCTCGGCCACGATCGGCCGAGGGTTTTTCATGCGCCGGTATCTCCCGACTTTCGTCGCCGGTGCGGCTTGCTTGTGAGCAACGGATCGCAAGGCAGTTCGCAGACTCAGAGCGAGGGCCGGGCGAGTCGATCCGCCCGCCGCCCAGCGGTCAGCGTCATGAGCTTCGGCCGTGTTCGGACGAGCTCGCCTTGATAAAGCGGTCCCTGGCTGTGGTGCGCCAAATACCGCGATCCTGCTATCGGCGTGTCGGCCGACCGCTGTGGGCCGACGGCTGGTGGGTTGGCTCGGGGCCTGCGTGTTTCGGGCGTAGCGCCGCGAGAAGGCTTAAAAGTCCCCAAAAACGACGATATCCCGGACGATTGCGCTCAGTAGACACGGCCTGTGCTCGGCGTCGCCTATGCCCTCGCGATGGTGGCACGTGGGGCTGAAGCATCGCGTTTCATCGCACGACCAGGGCACCCAGCCGCAGCGGCTGTAGATTTCGATTTGGGCACGCAGGAGTTCCTGGCGCCCGGGTGGCCCGGAGCGTTGCGAGCGAGGGCCTGATCGACACGTTAGCCGAACTGTTCGTGATACGTGCCGTGTCGCGGCACATCTCAAACGACAGCGAGCCGGAGTCATTGCCGCGCCGATTCGGTCGTTCCGATCGCCGGAAACGGCACCGCGTCAGAGCACCCAGTTTATTTGGGCGTTTCAATCTTTGGATTGGGGTGGCGAGCAAGCTACGCCCGGCAACGACGAGCGACCGCCAGAATGCCGGCCATCGCCAGGCCCCAAATGGCCAGTGAAGCGGGCTCGGGCGTGGCGGCACCGCTGCTGGACACGATGAATCCACTGGGGGCGTTAAATGGGCTGTCGGTGTTCGTGTACTGGAAGCTAAGCGAGTAGGACGCGCCCACGGTCGTCGGCACCGTCTGGGAAAATGTGTCGTAGCTGCCGACAGTCTGCCCATAGAAGAACAGAATGCCAATCGACTGGTTCGCGCCGGAACCTGACAGGGCCGGTGTAAACGTCCAGGAGCTTCCCAGCAAGTCTGACCCGCCGGCCGTGGGCGTGAGGCTAATGCTGCCAACGCTCTCCTGCAGGGGAACCTGGTAGCCGGCAAACTCGACGGTCGTCGTCGCGGCGGTTGCCAGAAACGGTAATGCGTAGGCGGTGTCAGTCTGACCCGGTGCATCGGTCAGCTGAAGCAGCGTAATGCTCGCAACCGCTTTCCCCGCTCCTCCGCAGAGCAAGGCCAGAACCAGCGTTGCACAACCGATCCGTTTCGCGTTCACCAAATTCGCCTATCGCAAGAAGGTCGGTAGTTACGTGGGCCCGCAACACCGTTGCCCAAGACTCACGGGAGGTCTCGGTCAGGGCCAATTATAAACAGCGATTTTTGTGCCATCAACCAGAAAGAGGGGGGGTAAAATTCTTTTGGCCGTTTTACCTCAGAGAATAGGCAAAGCGCGGGCGGACTCGACCGGCCCACCTAGCTTCCCGGTGCGCTCCGTTTATCAGACCGATAGGGACGGCGCATCATTTTGATAAAAATATGGCGATAACGGACCCGGCGCGAACAATAAACCAGTGTTCTGGATAGCTGCGAGCATAGATCAGCTACTCGATCTCTGGGACCGGATGCGTGGCCGTTCTCGATATCACCGCGCGAGCTCGGGGGGCGGCTACTTGACGAATCGCTCGTCGATTTTGTTGATCCGCAGCTGGCACCAATGCCGCACTGGCTCGCAGCCCAGGTGCCGGCGCAGCGTTCCAGCCAAAACAGGGGCCAGCCGTAGCGCCGGCGCCGAAACGCGGCGCAGGCCACTCTGGATTCGCGCTCCAGCTGGGCGATTTCGGCCGCACTCAGCTCGAGCGGCGCCAGCCCGCTGGGCTCGTAGCCGGATTTGGCGAGCCAATCGCCAAGCCGGGCCTCGACGAGCTGTACTTCGCGCGGATCGGCCTTGTGCCGCCACTGCCAGGCCATTTTGGCGTCGGGCCGGGAATAGGTCGAGTCTTTGGAAATCTCGAGCATACTTTCGTCCCAGGGCACGCCCAAGAATTCGCAAAGCCTCTGCAATTCGGCCTCAGGCCGCTCAACCAGCTCCTCATACCGCAGCCCGATCCAGCGCTCGGCCGAAACCTTGCGCGCAGGCGGCCGCAACCGGTTTCGGCTGCAATCCAGGCCTCGGCTGCCACCCAGGTATTGCCGGCCCAGCCCATAGCGATCCGCGAACGGGCTACGTCGCGCGGGTCGCGGACCAGATGGATGAAGCGTGCCCGGGGCCACAAGTACAGCAATCGCTCCATATTCCGGTGGACGGTTGCGCCGATCACCCGGAATGGGTAGCCGCCCAGTTTGGCTCGCAAGAAGCTCTTTGCCAGCGTCGGGTAATCGACATTGTCGAGCGGGGTCTCCTCGCTGCATTGAAACACGCGGTCGTCAGCCACGGAGCGGGCGAAGTCGGCGACTCGCGGGAATTCCCCGTGTTCGCCCACATGGTCCACGACGTATTCGAATTCGTGGTGAAACCGCACCAGCGGATGATGATTCAACAGCAGTCGGAGCAGCGTCGTGCCGGAGCGCTCCGCGCCCACCAGAAACACGGGCCGATCAAGCACGGAATCTAGATCGAACGGCGCGCCAGCGGAATCGATGGAAAGAGACATAAATCCGGACCTGCGGGACTAGGTCGACTGGTGGCTCAAGCTTCCAGAATAGATACCGTGTCCGGTGTGTTCCACCCCCCGGCGCTGGCTGGGACGACGACACACCGAGTGCATCAGGCGTTCAAGACAGCGCTGCAAATCGAATCTGCGGAACACCTGCGGGGAGGTTGCAACGATTGCGACGCTAGTAGGCGTCGTTCCGCCGCGCTGAGGTGGATCGAGGCGATGCTGAGGACACGCATCGGCTTGCAATTCTTTCGGCCCTGCAGCGATCTTGAGCGCCGGCGCCGCGCTTTCGGCCATTTGGAGGCGATGGTACAATCGAGCAATACGCGCATGCGCGGGTTCCTTTTCTTCACCGGGCGGTCGTATTATCGGCCGACGTTCCACAGGCATGGTTGACTACATTAATCCGATCGATCGGGACGCGCTGCGGGCAAAAGTGCGCAGTTCGACGCCGTTTCCCAACTTCTGCCTCGACAATTTCCTGTGCGATGACTTTGCCCGCCAGGTTATGGCATGTTACCCGGACTTCGCATCCGCGTCGAAGCTGGGCCGTTCGTTCGAGGCGGTCAACGAGCGCGGCAAAGTCCAGATCACTGACGCCAGCCAATTCGCTCCGCCGGTGGCCAAGCTGAATGAGGTGCTCGCCGCTCCTGATTTTCTCGAGCTGCTGAGCTACGTGATGGACATTCCCAATCTGCTGGCCGATCCCGAACTGGTCGGTGGCGGCATGCACCAGACCGGTCCGCGCGGGCACTTGGACGTGCACGTCGATTTCAACTACATCAAACAGCGCGATCTGCATCGGCGGCTGAACATTCTGATCTACCTCAATGACGGCTGGCAGCCCGAATGGGGTGGCGAGGTAGAGCTTTGGGACAAGGACGTCAAGGTGCGGCACCATGCCTATTTGCCGATTTTCAATCGCTGCGTGGTTTTCGAGACCAACGAAATCAGCTTCCACGGCGTGACTGCGGTGACCTGTCCGCCCGACACTGCCCGGCGCTCGTTTGCGGCGTACTACTACACCGCCGAAGCGCCGGCTCATTGGCGTGGGGAGTTTCACAGCACTATATTTCGTGCTCGACCCAACGAGCGGTTCAAAGGGGCCGTGCTGATGCCCATGGAGCGAGCACAGAACTGGCTTGCCCGAACTCTACGCTCGGCGATTCGCCAGCTTAAGCCGTAAGAGCGGCCTGCTTCGGCGCGAAACACTCGGCCGGCGCTGTCCTAGCCCGACGCATTCATTGATGGCACATCACGGTGCCGCCTGGCGCCCAATCGCCGCGCGATGCGGCTCGCTGCCCACATGGCCAGGACGGCCAGCATGACTGTCTGCGCAATCAGGCAGCCCTGAGGGTGCAGCTGTTGGCCGAGGACACCCGCCAGGTAGATGCTGCCCGCCCAGAGCCATAGAATCGCGGTTTGCCGAAGGTCCTGCCCTAGTGGATAGATTTCGTGGCGGGCGAGTAGCAGCAGAATCGCGATGTGCCCGCACAGTGCGCCGATAGCCAGACCGGCGATAAAGCCGGGCAATCCGGCAACGTAGAATCCGGCGATCGAAGCCACGAGCGAAGTGCTGGCGCGGACCAGTTCGAAAATTGCCCCTCCCCGCGTGTCGGCAAGAGCCGGAAAAGCGCGATCCAATGTCAGACTGAGCACCCGAAGCCAAATCCAGGGAGTCAGATAGACCGCAATCCAGCCAGCATCGGCATAAGCGGCAGGGTATAGCCGAAAGAATGCCGTCGCTTCGAATCCAATGACCAGAATCATCAGCTCCGTCAAGGTCAGCAGTGTCTCGCGCGCGTCATGCAGCCGCCCCGAGAGCGATGAGCGGGATTCGCGGACGTGTTTTGCCAAGAGCGAAAACAGGACTCCGTGGCAAAGAGCAGAGATCATGGCATTCGGCAAGAGGGCGATTGCCAGGCCAAGGCTGTAAATTCCCAACTCAGCGATCGGCACAAGCTTGCCCAATACCAGACGGTCGGCTTGCGTTGCGCAGAACGTTGTGAGCGTGCTGAGGAAGATCCATTTGCCAAAGTGGAACAGTTCGTGGTAGGCCGTTGCATCCCACGACAATCGATTGCGTGGACCGGCGAAAAGCATGTGGCTTGCGACCATCGTGCAGCCGGCCGTCGTCAGGCTACCCCCCAGTAGGGCCCAAGGGCTTGGAGCGAGCCAGGCCCAGGAGATCATCACCGCGGCACCCAACAGCGCGGTGCCGATGTCCAGGCTCGTCAACAATCCGATCCGAAGATGGCGGCTTGCCGAGGGCAGAGCCGTGGAATTGAACCCGTTAAATAAGGCCGTAAGCCCCGCCACTGGCAGCAGGGCGCGCAGGGCCGGCTCCCCATAAAAAGCTGCCAGCGGAATGGCCAGCGTCGAACAGGCCAGGAACAGCAGGAACCCGCGCCCGAGCTGGATGGTCCAAGCGGTGTTCAAGAAGGCCGGGTCGTCTCCGCGCCGGCTATGGATGATGCTCGGACGAATGCCGACGTCGGAAAACATTACCAGACCGGCCAGGACCGTGTTAACCAGGGTCATGATGCCGAAGGCCTGCGGGAATAGCAGCCTGGCCAGCACGATGTTGCTCGCCAACCGGATGGCCTGGCCGGCGGCATAGCCTGTGGCCGCCCAGAGGGCGGCTCTGATCGTCGGCCGGGCAATCGCCGCGCGAGCGCTATGCCAGCGGGCTCGCAAACTGAGCGGCGATTCGGCGGGGGGCATTTGCTGAGGAACGATGGCCGTCACGATGGCGTCTTCCACGCATTCCCGGCAGTCACGCCGAGTTCCTGAGCGTTTCGGGTAATGTGGTCAGCTCGACCACGAGCGGCGGGTCGCCCTTGACGGCTGAACAATCCACCTGGCGTTGCCTGGCGCCAATAAAAATGGAAGCGGGAAATCGACATTACCGGCTATCCAGCGACTGCCGTTCCTCCGGCCGCGAATTCTGCCGGCGGAACGAACTTGTCGCAACCTGGTCCATCTTAACATGCCCTCGCGGCGCGAGGTCCCCGTGTTTTGGTCGGGAAAGGCCTTGCCCTTCGGGCGCCTGCTGCGTGCGCGGTTTGGGGCGCGTGCGAAGGGCTCGATCGACGCGCCAGCACGACGATTCCTGGACTTGGAATCGCATGCTGCCGATCGCATCGGTTCTGCCGCTTGCTCGCGCCGTGCCGGCGGATAAAGTTGCGGCGAATGCTCCGATTTTTCCGAGGTCCCAGGCTCGATTGGCGCCGCGAAATGGGGGTCCCCACGCTCGCTTGTTTCCCAGGCAATGTGTATTATCGATTGATAGTTTCTGCCTTTGCTCCTAGACACGCGTTTTGACTCCGCATGGGAACAACGACTACCAAGCCGCTAGTTCTTCTGGGGGACGACGACCCGGATGTTGTGGCTGCCTTGCAAGCGCAGATTCTCCAGTGGGGATTCGGCTTTGCGGCGGCCCTGAACAAAGGGGAGTTGTTCGAACGCCTGCGCGAGACGCGGCCGGCGCTAGTCCTGCTCGACCTGCAGTTCGGCAACCACGACGGGTTGGACGTTTACACCCAGCTGGCGCAGAAATATCCGTCTATTCCGGTTGTTTTCCTGACAGCCTACGGCTCGATTGACACGGCAGTTTCGGCGATCAAGCTGGGCGCCTACGATTATCTGACCAAACCGCCGGATTTCGTGCGGCTCAAATTGATTTGCACCCATGCGGTGGAAAGATACGTATTGACCGAGAGGGTCGAGCGCTGGGAGCAGTTGGCTGAAAGCCAGGCCAGCCACCAGCCTTTGCTCGGCAAGAACCCGCTGATGCAATCGCTGCGGGACACGATCGCGCAAGTGGCGACGACGACGGCCACGGTGCTGATCGTGGGCGAGAGCGGAACAGGCAAGGAACTGGTGGCGCGCGAGATTCATGCCCGCAGCGGCCGCAGCGGACTGTTCGTGCCGGTCAACATGGGTTCGCTTCCGCCTGGGCTGGTGGAGAGCGCCTTGTTCGGTCACGACCGTGGCGCATTCACCGGCGCCGATAAGACGCAAAAAGGCTGGTGCGAGTTGGCCGACGGCGGCACGTTGTTCCTGGACGAAATCGGCGAGATGGAGTTGAGCTTGCAACCCAAGTTGTTGCGGTTTCTGCAAGAACAGACGGTGCAGCGCGTGGGGGGCGGCGTCTCGCAGCGCGTCAACGTGCGCATCCTGGCCGCGACGCATCGTGATCCGGACGAAATGGTGGCCAGCGGCCAATTGCGCGAAGACTTGTACTACCGCTTGAACGTGTTTCCGATCGAAGTGGCGCCGCTGCGCGACCGGCGCGATGATATCCCGCTGATTGCCTCGGCCATCTTGGAGCAAACCGTCGCCAAGAACGGCAAGCCCGCCTGCTGGTTTGCGCCCAACGTTCTGGAAATCCTGGCACAGAACGACTGGCCGGGCAATGTGCGCCAATTGGAGAACGTGGTCCAGCGGCTGGTGATCGTTTCGAAGGGGGGCGAGATCGGCCAGGATGCCCTCCCCTCTGAATTGCTCAAGGTGATCCCGCGCCCTGTCGCCCCCGCGGCTGAATGCAGCGATGGTTCGCTATCGGTTTTTGAGAACGTGGAAAAGCAAGCGATTGAAGACGCTTTGCGTCACTCGGGCGGCAACGTGGTCCGGGCGGCCGAGCAACTTGGGCTCGGACAGGCCACGATTTACCGCAAGATCAGGCAGTATGGCATTGCGCGAAAATCGTTTACGTCGGCCAAGCTTCGCAACAACACTGGTGTTGTCCGTTCGCCCTCGGATATCGCCAGCGACGCGAAATCTTGAAGGCCGGGCTTAGGCCGATCCCGTCTCCGCGCATCATTCAGACGTCGAGAACGCACTCATGAATTCCCCAGCGAATCCTTCGTCACCGCGTTCATCTTCCTCCCAGGCGGGCGACCCGCCCGGGGCCACTCAAGCTCCGAGCTTGTCCGGCAACGCCTGGACGGTCCAGCGAATCGCCTGGCTGCTGGTCGGCGGATTGGCGTCGATTCTGTTCGTCTGGGCCTACTGGCCGACGCTCTGTGAATTGGTCGACACGTGGGACTCGAATTCGGATTACTCGCACGGTTATTTCGTCGTCCCGTTGAGCCTTTGGTTCCTTTGGCGGCGGCGCGATTCGTTTCCCCACGGTCGCTTGAAGCCCAGCTGGATTGCCTTGGGACTGATCGTGCTTTGTGGACTGTTTCGGGTGCTGTGCGCCCGGTATTACATTCCGCAGGGGGATAGTTGGACGATTCCGCTTTGGGTTGGCGGCGTCTGCTGGCTGTTTGGCGGCTTTGCGCTGATTCGCTGGGCCTGGCCGGCAATCGCGTTTTTGTGGTTCATGTGCCCGCTGCCGGGCACGCTGGAAATCTTTCTCAGCACGCCGCTGCAGCGCCTGGCCACGTCGACAACGACTTGGATTCTGCAGTCGATCGGTCAACCGGCGCTGGCCGAAGGTACGACGATTCTGCTCGACGAAAACACGCTGGAAGTCGAACGGGCCTGCAGCGGATTACGGATGTTAGTGGGAATCACGGCCGCCTCCGTGGCGTTCATGATGTTGGTCCGCTCGCCCCGTTGGATCAATTACGTTTTGCTCGCCTGCCTGATTCCGATTGCGCTGGCGGCCAACACCGCCCGGCTCGTGATTACCGGACTCGTCTTCGAGTATTGCTCGGAAGAATGGTCGCGACACTTCGGACACGACTTTGCCGGCTGGCTGATGATTCCGTTGGCCCTGGCGATGTGCGTGCTGTTGGTCCTCGCGCTGCGACGCGTCGACAGCGTGCTGCGGGGCGAACGCCCCTTCCGCCCGATGCTGGCGGTGGCCGGCGCCATCGCGGTCGTCACGCTCGTGCCGGTGGCGGTGCTTTGGCACGGCTATCAAGTCCAGCGCCAAGCGAACGCGTTCTTGGCGCGGGCCCAGGCGCTGGTCGCCGATGCGAAATGGGTCAAAGCGGTCGACTATTACAACCGCTACCTGACGACTCGTCCCGACGACACGGTCGCCGCCGTCGAATTGGCCAAGGCGTACGACAAGTCGGCGGGCAACTGGCTGCAGAAGCGGCGGGCCATCCAGTTGATGGAAAATGCCATGAAGGCCGCGCCCGAAGAGCTCGACCTGCGCAGCCGCGAACTCGAGCTGCTGCTGGAAACGGGCGAATTCGCCAAGGCGGCCGAAGGGGCCGAGCGCCTGTTGGCCGACGCGGAAAAAGCCAATCCTCCGGATCAGAACGCCCGAGCCAGTGCGCTCAAGTTGCGGGCCAATGCGATCGTGCGGCAGTTCATCGACGAAGACCAGGCCGACAGCTTCCCCTGGCAATCGGCCGCCGACGCACTCGAGGCGGCCATCGCAGCCAATCCGAACGAGGTCAGCTTGGCGCTGGAGTTGGCGCAGATTTATCGCCAGCGGCTGAAGGACCCCGCGCCGGAAGAACGCAATGCCCTGGCCGACCAGGCCGTCAACGACATGGTCGAGCGGAACAAGGATACGGCCATCGCCTGGCTGCAGCGCTATCTCTATCGCCGGGCCTTCCAGCGCACCGGGGATGACGCAGCCGACAAGCAAGCCGCCGACCAAGACCTGGACCGCGCGCTCGAGCTGGCCGACCGCGAACACGGACCGGCCAACACCGAGGTCTGGCTCGCCGCCAGCGGCCGCGAAGCAGATCGCGGTGATAACGCCAAAGCGCTCGAGCTGGCCCAGCGCGCCATCGACGAAGCCCCGGAGGACTATCGCGGATACCTTTACCTGGGCAATCTCCAGCTGCGGCAAAACGGACCGGAAGCCCGCGGCGACGTAATTACCCTCTGGCAGAAAACGCTCGACAAGCCGGGGATCGCCAAACTTCCGATTTCCTTGCCCCTTGCGGAGTTGCTGACCGCCGTCAACCGCGGCCCGGAAGCCGAGGAGCTGCTGGGCAAGTTGACCAACGACCTGCTGCAGTTGCGCGAAGCGGACCGGAATCGGGCTCGAATCAAGATCGCCATCCTGCGAGCCAAGGCTAAGGCTGCCGGCGGCGACCCCCACGATGCCATCGCCATCTTGTCCGGCGCGGTCAATGCGTCGCGCGGCCGGGCCTCGGCCGGCGTTCGCGATGCCACGCTGGCCGAAGCCTGGGCAACCCTGGGCGCGCTCTATTCGGCCGACGGCGAGTTCGACCAGGCGGCAGCGGCGTACCGCAACGCAGCCCGCGCGGGCTTCAATTCGAACCAGATCGGCATGGCGCTGGCCCGCGTGTACCAGTTGTCCGGCCGCACCGACGACGCCGTCGCGTTGATGCGCGATTCCGCCACGCGCAATGAGACTGACCCAGCCATTCACTTGAGCCTGGCCGAAGTGAATCTGGCCAAGCAGATGTCGCTTGCCAAAGACCAGCGCGACTGGACCGAATTCAATCGGGCCCTTGAGCAGGTTGAGGCGAAAGTACCGAACAGTCCAGCCGTCGTCTTGTTGCGGGCCGAGCAAGCCGCGGCCGTCGGCGGGGTTCAGGATGCCGTCAACGTGCTCGAAGCTGCCCTCAAGCAGATGCCCGACGAGCCGGGGCTGTGGCGGGCCTTGGCCGCCGCCCAGGCCCGCGACCAGAACCTGGCCAAAGCCCAGCAGGCGGCCGACGAATTCGAGCGAGCCAGCCACGACCCCCAGCGCACGATCCTGCTCCGGGCCTCGATCCTGGCCCAAGTGGCTAAGTTCGATGAGGCCGAGAAACTGCTCACCGGCAGCCTGGCCGGCGCCAGCGACGAATTCCGGCGAGATGCCAAAACGCTCCTGGCCGATATTCTCGTCCGCTCCGGCAAGCGTCAGGAGGGACGCAACCTGTACGCCGAGCTTGTCGACGCCGACAGCCGCGACCTGAAGTCGGCAGTCCAAGGGGCTCAGCTGGCCTGGGAAGACCGGGACCTGGCCGACCTCGACCGCTGGTGCGATCGTTTGCAGTCGATCGAAGGAAACTCAGGGACACACTGGCGCGATTATCGGGTGCGCTCCTTGTTGACGGCGACACGCACGAATCAGCGCGACCTGCGCGAGGCAACCAGACTGCTCAACGAGATCGAAGAACTGCGCTCCAACTGGTCTCAGCTGTATGTGCTGCGCGGCAGTCTGGCCCGGCTGCAAGGACGCAATGCCGATGCCATCGAAGCCTTCAACAATGCCCTGCGGCTGGGCGACAAGTCGATCAATACCTGTGAACAGCTACTCGAATTGCTCCAGCAGGAGGGGCGGTTTGCCGAAACGGCGCCGGTCCTGGATCGAGTGCGGCCATTCATTTCCAGTTCCGATCGACTGACCGCGGACGTGATCCCCCTGCTGCTGCGGGGCGGCGATTACGCCGAGGCCGTGAAGCTGGCCGAAGCGCGGGTCCAGGCGGAGCCGAAATCGGCCTTGGCTCAGCTGCGTCTGGCGACGACACTCGCGGCCGTGGCCGATGCCGACAAGACGCAGGCCCAGGATTACCGTTCCCTGGCCGAAGCGGCATTCAAGCAAAGCGTCGAACTTGCTCCGGCGAATGTGTTGGGCTGGATGTCGCTGCTGCAGTTTTATGGCCGCTCGGCAGAAGATCAGCCCAAAATCCAAGCCACTTTGCGAGAGTTCTCCAAGAAGTCCGGCCTGCCGCCTGCCCGGCGAGCCTTCGTCCTGGCCCAGATTTACGAATCGATGGGTCAGGTGCTCCGGGCGGGCGAGGAATACGCGACGGCCACGAGCCTGCAGGATCCGGGTGCCAGTGCCCAGGATCAGGCAGAAATGCTGGAGCGGGCTGCCCGCTTCTATTTGCTCCGCAGTCCCGCGCTGGCGGAAAAGTACAGCCGTCAAGCCATCAAGCTTGCACCCGAAGCCGGTGGCCCCAAGTCGGTCCTGCTCTCCGTGCTGGCCGAGCGCGGCGGCGACGCGAATTTGAAGCAGGCGTTCGAACTGCTTGGGCAATTAAAGGAGAAGAATCTCGATCCTGTGCAAACGCGCCGGATCGAATCGCGGCTGCTGATGCGACGTGCCACCGGAGACGATTTGGAGCGGGCCCGCAAAATCATCGAGAGCCTGGCCGACGATGAATTGGCAAACTACGAAGACCGTGCCCGGCTGGCGTCGCTCTACGAGAAGGAGAAGCGCTATCAGCCTGCGTTCGAGCAGTATTTGCAAGCGGTGGCGCAGCGCGGTGGCAATCTGCAGGTCTTGGTCGGCTTCGTCAACTTTTTGCAGAACCACGTGGAGGATAGTCCGCTGTTCGGCAAACGTGCCGAGGAAGAAATCGATGCACTGGAAAATGCACCCCCGACCGCTGCGCTAGGGCTGCGGCTCCGGCTGGCCGGTTTGCGGCTCAATACGCCGGAGGCGGATTTCCCCGAGGTAGCGCTGCAAGCCGCCGAGAAATTCGTGCAAAAGCGCTTTCCCAAGAAAGCCACGGCGCCCGAACAAAGCGCCTGGCTGGCGAATTTTTTCAGCGTCCTGCTCAGAGAAAAACTGACCGACACGCTTGGCTCGCTGCTGCAGTCCAAGGCCTTGCGCCAGGTTCCCGAAGCGCAACTGGCCGCCAGTCTGGCAAGGGCAGAAGTGGCTGTCGGCGTTCACGAAGCGTCGCTCGAGGCGACGCTGGACGCGGCCCTGAAGAAAAACCCCGGCGACGGCGAGCTGCTCCGCGCCCTGGCGACCTATCGGTTGTTGCAGGAGCGCGGCCAGGATGCCGTGGCCCTGTATCGCCGGGCGCTCAAGATTTCACCGGAAGACGCTTCGGTCCTCAACGATCTGGCATTTGCCCTGTCGGAGGTCAAGCCCAAGTCGTCCGAGCAAATCGAGCTGATCGAAAAGGCGGTGGAGCTGGCCGGCAGCAGGCCGAACTTGCTCGACACTTGGGGCATGGTGCTCTTGCGCCACGGCGACAATCAAGAAGCCCTGAAGATGTTTGAAGACGCGATCGGGCGTGCGCCGCCCGACCCGGTCAACTATCTGCACCTGGCCTCGGCCTATTTCCACAATGGCAAGAAGGAATCGGCCCGGGCATCGCTGGCCATGGCCCAGTCAATGGAAGTGTCCAAGTCGCCGCTCACTCCGGGAGAACGCGCGGCGCTCAAAGAGTTGACAGACGTTTTCGGCCAGCACGACTAACCCCCAAGAAAAGGCGTTCGCATGAACACGTCCCGCACGATCAAAACGTTCGTTCTGGTTGCGGTCCTGTTGGTGGTGACCATCGTTCCGGCGGTGATCCAGGGCAATTTCGCCCATCGCTGGGGCGATCCGCCGGACCTGATCGCCGCCGCGGAGCGGCTCAATCAGGTTCCCGAGCAGTTCGGGGATTGGGTCAAGGAATCGGCCGGCAGGCCCATGACCGACGTGGAAAAAGAAATCCTGCATTGCTACGCCCATAACAACAACAGCTACCGCAACAAAACCACAGGCCAGCGGGTCGACATCATCATGACGGTCGGCCCGGCGGGCCCGATCGTCCGCCACAATCCCGAATTCTGCTACGAGTGCCGCAACGCGATCCACGTGGGCGAATCGTCGATGATCAAGGTGGAAACGCCCGAACAGGGCGAGAACGCCTTCCGCGAGGTGCGCTTTAAATCACCCGGCGCAATGGCGGGCGAATTCGAAATCGCCTACGCCTGGAGCGATGGCGGCCGCTGGAATCGGCCGACGTCTCCGCGGATCGACTTCGGCGGCGCTCCGGTGATCTTTGGCTTGCAACTATTCGGCGAGGAAATGACCCGGGAAGAGTCCCGGGCGGCGTTCGAGTCGTTCCTGAAGGAGTTTTTGCCCGCAATCCGTCACACCGTACTTGCCCCGGACAAGTCCGAGCAAGCGGCCGCTCAGTGAAACGCCGGCGACGCCTCACCATCGATTTGCCTGCCGGCAAGCGTTTCCGAAGCTGCGCAACAGCTGCCGCTGTCTTTAGACTGGGCGCCACCCATGCCGCCCGCATAAGTTGGCTCCCTGAGCCTCTCGGGACGGGTCGGCGGCGTAACAGCGAGATACGCGCCACGTCGACCCTCGACATAAGCGTCACGGGTCGTCAGGAGCCGGCGGCCTCGTCGAAGGGGCGATAAAACGCGTACGATTTCTCGAAGCCGAACCGGCGCTCAATGTAGACCTCGGACCGGGGAAACAACCCGCGCATTGCTTCTTGCGAAATTACCCGGGTGCCATCAATCATCTCGGTCCAAGTGGGCATGCGCTGTCGCCAACGGTTTTTGAGCGAGGTTCGTACAGCCTCGGGCAGTCGCCAGTAATACGGGACGCCCGTATGCGCCTCGACCGGGAATCGATCGCTCGGCGTCTGAACCCAAAAGCCACGGCCCAGCCGCATGGCTTCGTGGGCGAAGGCGCGTTGTTGATCTTCGTCGCCAACATGTTCGATCACCGAGTTGCTGAAGACCACGTCGAACGCGCGATCTTCGAATAGGCTCCCAAGATCGCACGCGTTCGCTTGGATCACCTTGAAGCGTTCAGCCTCGGCGTCGGCCAGGGCTGAACCTTCCAAATTCACGAGCGTCACTTGCAAGTCGTGCTCGAAGAGGCGCCAGAGATAGGCGCTGCCGCCAAGATCAAGGATGCGCGCGCGTCGCGGGGGCGCACCCGCTTGAGGAATTCTTGCATCCGCCGCGCACGACCGCGAGCAATCGGCGTGTCGCCATGATAGGCCCAGATATTCAACCGCCGCACGATCTCTTGAAACACTTAATCGTCCTGTGTGGCTCAATCATCAGGCGTCATCCAAGACGCACAAATCGGGCCCCTGCTTGGCAAAGCGGTCCGCGCTGAATTTTCGACCCGAGAATTCCGGGAAGAAGGCAAGTTCTGCCTGCTTCCCGCCCAATGCCGACCGCGGGCGAGCGGGCAGGATTCCGTCCGGCCACCCGGAAGAAGGAAGTCAGGCCGATTATAATTGCGGCCCGCTGCCCAAGCCAGCCGTGCACGAACGGGCAGTCGAATCGCCTCATTTCGCCGCCGAAGGAAAGCACGCTCGGCCGGTTCGCCGTCGTGTGCGCCCAAGCCTCGCGAAACGCCAAGTTCCAGTCCCTTAGAACGTGTGGCAGCTACTCCAGCTGGACCTCGTAGTACAGCGCCTTGTCCTTCGCGCCGTCGACGGTAAAGGTGTCTCCCTGAAAGTCAGCCGTGCGCTGCGTCGCGAAGCCACCATGGTCGAGGATGCTCACCTTGCGAATACGGCGTCCGACAAAGATGATGTCGGCCCTGACGGGCTCGAGCATGATCGGGTTCCGGCCGTTGTCGATAATGGACTTGCCGTCGATGGTCGAACAGCGAAAGCCCGAGTTCGCATTGCGGGCAACGACCGAGACCAGCGCGCGGCTCGCATCAGGTAAGGTCGCGTTTTGCTCGGCGGCCGTCACCAAGATGGATGCGTATTTGCAGGCCGGCTTGATCGCGATGCGGCTCAAGCGAATCACCTCGTCCCCCAGGAATCCGACAACCCCTTGCGTTCCTGCGGTGTCGATTTCGACCAGGCCCCGGGCCGTGTCCCATTTCAATTGGCCGGTGGCCGAGGTGATCACGTTCCCTCGGCGATATTTGCTCATGTCGGGAAACGTGCTGTGAGATGACTGACTGACGAATTCGACCAGGTCCCGGCCGGCGGCCAGCGATTCGGCCGCGACCGAGCCGGTGAACGATTTGGTGTCGGCCTTTTGCTCGATCTTGTCGGTGAAGTCGAACGTTCCCTGCAGCAGGTCGGCGTCGCTTACCTGACGCAAGGAAATGACCGGTCCCTGCTTGACGTCGCCGCGCAAAACCATCCGCGCCAGGACTGGGTTCTGTCCCAGCTGGCTGGGCGCGTCGGCATTCCAGACACCGTAAGGCTGATTGCCGACGAGATCTTTCTTGCTCGGGCGCGTGCTGGTCGATTGGAATTCGTACGATGCGTCCCAGCCCTGCAGCCCGAGGCCATAGGCCGCCATGATCACGGGGCCCTCGGCGCTGTAGAGCGACGGATACACGTGAATCCACTCTGACACTGTAAACGGGCGTCCGGCGACCTGCTGCAGACCGGTGGATAGGTAGCCGCTCCCGGGGGCCTTGAGCATCGTATCGTCGAGCGCGCCGCCAAAGTAGTTATGGCGGTCAATGTATCCAACCATCCAATCCGACTTGAGATTGTAGTAATGCGGCAGCATAGCGGGAGCCTGCCAGGGCGAGCCCGTCACCGGGCCTTTGTAGCCCGTCTGGCGAATGGCGCTGACAAAGCGGCTGTAGAAGCGGTTTTGGGTGTCGTGCATGAAGGCCGCGTTGTCGAGCAGGCGCTCGCGCTCGCCGCCGCGGGCGACGGGCAAGTGCTGATCGCTCATCGCCCAGGGATTAGCGATCACGGAGACGTTGGCCGAATCGAGTCTTTCGTCGGATTTGAGCGCCCGGCCCCAGGCGGTTGCCAACTTCGCTTGCGTTCCATATTTTGCCTTAAGCCATTCGCTATATCGTGCCAGGAGCTGCGCGGTAAGTCGGAAAATCGTCGTAGGCTTTGCCCGACGTCCAAAAAAAGATGTCGTCCTCATTTTGCAGTTCGAGAAACGAGAGCGCCGGATCCTCGGCATAAGTCCGGCCGGTGTAGCGGTTCTTGTGCTTGAGCAGATGCACGAGCTGTTCGATTAGGAGGTCCTGGACGTCTTCGGCCCAGTTGATTACTGCGTAGGTGTTGCCTCCTTTCTTCATGAGTTCGTCGTAGCCGGACACTCGCGACTTATTGCCCGGCCGCACGGTGAATTGGAATGTGTGCGACCAGCCGTAGTACACGCCTCGATCGGCGAGTTGCTTGCAAAAGTAATCCAGTCGATCCAGACCCTCTGGTTTCATTCGCGTGGCATCCTTTTCGTCGCCGATGCCTTCCCAAGTCTTAACTCCGGTAAATTTCAGCATGCGAATACCGTTGATCCCCAGTCGAGCGAACCGGGCCGCGGTGAATTCGGCGTCTGCCTTGGCCGGCGCGTTGAGCGCATAACACAAGTTCGTTCCCCAAAACTTGATCGGCGTGCCGTCCTCCAGGCGGAAACCGTCCCCTGCGATCCGCACGCCGCCATGTTTGCCGGCCGGCTTGTCCAGCCAGTCCTCCATTCCGGCCGCACTCGAACCTGTAGCCCCCTGGGGCAGGTACGGGAACCAGTCTGGCTCAACTATCGACGGGGCAAATCGGGCCAGATCCGACTCCGACACGAGAAAATCGACAGCTCGTGGGAAATCGACGGTGAGCGTGGCCTGCACTTGCCCCGCCGGAAGCTCATCGGCCGCCAGGACCAAGCGCAGTTCGCCGTCGGTCGTCACGCGCAGCGGCGGCTCGAGGCGGAAGCGAATCGGCGCGGGTGCCGCGGCGTTTTCGATGCTGATCTCGCGAATCGAGTCGTACGAGCTGCGTGCTGGCGGAAAGTTGACCGTCGATTGCTTGCCATCGCTGCCGGTGAGCACAGCCCGGCTATCCTTGCCGAGACTCGTGATCGTGACGATCACGAACGTGAGCGGCGTCGCAGCCTTGGACTCGAGCTCGTAATGAAACGCTAGCGTCTGGCCGTCGACTTGTTTGGCCTGCAGCGCGAGGGCGATTTCGCGATCACCCAACCGGATCGTGCCGGCTGCGGCGACGGCTTTCTCGACCCCTTTTTGATGGGCCAGGACCGGTGTCCAGGTCCACTTCGGCCCCCAGGCGGTCACCGCCAGGCGCGCGAGGGGCTGCGACCCGAACAGAAAGAAATAGCCGAACGAGTTTTTCGTGTCCAAAGCCACGCGGTACGGCTCAGCCGCTCCGGCCAGCGGACAGGCGAGTAGCGCGGCCAGCGGCGCCAGCGAAAGAACCCGGGACCGCCTGGAGGGATTGATTGAACGAGCCATTTTGGACGTTTCACCGGAGGAGACGAGCGGAAAGCCTTCGCGGCGCGCCGCGGGCCATCTCCAGTGTAGCGAAGCGGGGGGCCGCCACAGCCTTGCCGCGCGCTTTTCTTCGCCGGCCTGGTTAGAACCCGCCCCCGCAATGTGAGGGGCCAGCGCCCGAGCGCCGTTCACGGTAGCGCGGCCAGCTCGCCCCCGGCACGCGTTCCGAGGTTGTTGAAGAGCTGATAGTCGATCGTGTCGTTGAGCAGTTGCACGCTGCCGTCGACCATCACGAACTGCGTGCCACCCGGATGATAGCTCTTGAACCCGCAACCGCTCCACCACAGCGTGTCGACCCCATCGAGCGTCGATTGAAAAGTATTGAGCGGGATGGTCGTGCCGGCGACGGGAAAATTGTGGTTGTACGCGCCATTATAGGTGCACTGCGAAGGAATCGTTTCGCCCGCCATCAACGTATGGGCGAGCCCGTCGCTGACGTCGCGAAACTTGATCGGATGCCAGGCCCGGTCGAAGATCCCGGTGCCTCCCACGATTTGGCCGCCGATAGGCGAACAGCAGCCGTAATCGCTCGTGTTCGAGCAGCAATAACAGGGCACCGTGCCGGGGCAGAAGACGCAGGAGTTTCCCGGCGCCGTGCCGTCGCGCGTTGGCCCCATCGATCCCGGGTACCACAGTCCCATCGACGCGGCCGGATTGTCGGCCCCCGCCTGGATCCGGCCCCCCTGGAGCGGATTGCTCCCAGTGGGGTCGCTGGGGCAGACGTAGGTGCTGACCGGCGTCTGCACGGCGTTCACGTTGGCGGGATCCCAGATCGGCAGTTTGAAATTGAAAAGCGCGTACGTGTTTTTCTCTTCGATAAAGGGCAGGATGGCCGCCGCCCAGGTGGGTGCCTGCTTGAATTGAAAGTCGGCTCCGGCGGGCAGCCGACCCTTGGCGTCGTGATACGTCTGCAGTCCGAGCCCAATCTGCTTGAGATTGTTGGTGCATTGGGTTCGCCGGGCCGCCTCGCGTGCCGCCTGGACGGCCGGCAAAAGCAGCGCGATCAGAATGCCGATGATCGCAATCACCACCAGCAGTTCGACCAACGTGAAACCGAGCGCCCGCGGACCACAGCGCCGATTCGCACGGGCTGGCGGGCGGAGTTCGCCTCGGCGGTTTTTGACCACCCGTCGGCTTAGGATGCCCATGATCGACGACCGGCGCCCGAATGGGATGGGAGCACAAGGCAGAAATGCCGATTTTCGGAGCTTAGAGCAGCGGGCGAGAGACTTCAAGCGTCCTCCTCGTCGTGATGGCGCTCCGCTTTGTACATGGTTTTGCAGCACCGCGAACCAACCTGGTTTGGGACGCAGTCTCAAAGAGCCTCGGATCAGCTGACGACCCTACAGGATATTCGCAATGTGGAGCGGCGCCGCGGAGTGGTTGCGGGCAATAAAAAAGGGCGCCCCGTTTTTGGGGCGCCCTGGGTCGAATTCGGATTTGTTGAATCTGGCGACTTCTTCCCGCAGTTAGCGCGCCGCTCGTGCTTAGGCAATGCGGCGGCGACGTGAAACGAAGAACACGGCGGCCACGCCCAAGCCCCACGCGGCCATGCTCGACGGCTCCGGCGTTGAAGAAACGTTGCTCAGGGTACCACCGGCATTGGGGTTCGATCCGTCGTAAGCGCCACCTGGATAGGTGGATTCAAGCAGAGCGTAGTCGCCATTCCCATTGCCCCAAATGTTCACCGCGTAGCCGGTGGCACTGCCGGTCCCAATAGCGAACAGGCCCCAATTCGTCAGGTACGACGGATTCGTGCCGGTCCAGTTAACGCTGCTTCCGGCGTTGTTGTTCGGAAAAAAGAGATTGTCAACATACGCAGACGGGCTGGCCACGGTCACGCCAGGACCGACGGCTGGGTCGATAAGAAACGTCCCAGTCACGCCATCCGCAAAACTATACGCCGACACCGTGATCGTTCCACCGGTCATCCAGTAGCTATTGTCCCCAAGGCCGGAACTCTGGCCAGTGAGCGATGCGGTGGCGGCGTTGCCGGACGTGTCCGAGTAGGTGAACGATGCCGTGTCGATGGCCGCGGTCGCGCTGTGTGACAAGGCCCCACAGAGCGCCAGAGCTATACAGCCGCACAAGATTCGCTTCATCGCACAACTCCCCGATCGGGACAGGTTTTAGTAACCGCCTTAGCCCCACCCACCTTCGCGATGGCACAGCGAAGCGAATGCTGTGCCAAGAGGTCATCCAAGCTGGCGTCAATCGGATCAATCGCGGTTTATGCGGAAAAACGCAATGTTTTTTCGCTGCCATTGAATTGACGCATCTGTCCAGGCCCCGAAATGTGCGGAAATGTTACTATTCTGATAAGTGCGATTATCAAATTGATCGTCGCGCGATCAACGAAATATCTGCAGATCAAGAAGCACCAGTACCGAGAGTTCGCTCGCTATCGCGATGGTACTGCGGAGTGTTCGCAGCCGGCGTCTGGCCACCATGGGGTCGTTTCCACCTCGGAATCCCCGCCCTGGGCGGCAATCGGGGATCCGGCTCCGTCCAGAATCGCGGCAAGTTGGCCAGCGTGCAGCTTGCCCGGGTGCGCCATCGGCAGCGATATTCTTGACGCCAATCAATTTGATAGAAGCAATTCTCGCTTTGAGCGAAAATGGCTGAAAAAGTTTTTGTCGATGATTCGCCAGCTAATTTAAGCGAGTGCCAAAAAACCCCTGTTTTCACGAGCGGAATGCCCGCCGGATAGCGACCGCCAACGCTGGGAACGCCTGAGCGGCACGGAATTCGCTGGAAATTGGGGAATGTGTGACTATAATCGGAGCATGAAGCGTTCCAAGTGCGTTTGAGAGGCTACACAATGCGGGGCAGACTTGTTTCCACGGCGGCGGTGGTCGCTTGCTTGGCGATTTCGAATGTCGCCCGGGCCGAGCTCGACTACCTGTTCACCAACGGCGGCGCCGACGTCGCCAATGGCCAGCTGCGCACCGATGCCTCGGGCAATGTCTGGGGCGGCTTCATCGACGTGACCGGCGCTACAAATCCCGTGCTGGACGGCGTGTACAACGTCTATCCGATCCCGGTTACCACCTTCCCGAATACGTTCACTTCGCCGGATGGCGCGTTCTACGTGGACAATGTCCTGTACCCGACCGGCAATGCTGCCGGGATTCCTGCCCAGGCCTATGTCGACAACAACGGCTTGCTGTTCGAGAATGGCGCGGGGATCTTCCTGAATCTCTATGGCAACGGCAGCGGCGACTACGGGATGCTGGTTAACAACGGCGGCTTCCAGGGGGATTTTGGGGGGGTGACGATGACCCTGACGCCCACCGTGTTGCCCACGCCGGAGCCGGCGAGCCTGGCCGTGTGGGGTCTGGGGATCGCTGCGGCCGCACTGCTGATGACCCGTCGCCGTCGTAAAGCGTAGTGGCCAAAGCGATTGAGGGTCGCACGACGGGGCCTCAAATCAGTTCCAGAGACTGCAGTTTGAATTCGCAGGGGCTCCTTTCCAGGGAGCCCTTTTTGTTTTCTCGGGCTTCACGACGGCCGAAAACGGTTGGGGCTGAAATCACCTCGCTTTGGCCAGGTTCAAGTCTCGGCGAGCGTCGCCGCCCAAGCCAGGTCCCCCCTCTGGCCACAAAGCGGGGCCATCCACCCGGCGACCGCTGACCGGTGCTCGATGCCAGTATGAAATCGAGCCGGCCTGAACGAATGACCCAATCGGGGGATTTTCATTTTGAGAATTTTTCCGATCAATCTGATTCCCCCAAGCTTGCCACGAGCAGCGGGGGCAGGTACACTCAGCGACGGCAATGTTGCGCACAAGTCATTACGAGGGTTTAGTTTGTCGGCTACGAGCTGAGCGCAGCCGCTGGATACCGCTTATGCATTGTGGGCCAACGGCACTTTGTTTGCATTGCGATTGGGCACAAAGCGTGTAGCCGTAGCAGGAGAACCCTTGCGTGCGTGCTTTTATAGGGTGTAGTGTTCCTGCTGAGGCGCGACGGAGCGAAACAACGTGAAATTGCTACATTGGCCGCTAGTAGTCGCTTGCGTGGCGCTCGTGCCGATTCTCGGCGCGGGCTCGCCTGCGTTTGCTACCCTTACGTATTCGGTGCCGCTGGGTAATTACTCGTTCGAGTATCCCGGGCTGACGAGCGCGCACCCCACCATTGCACATCCCGCCACTTCGCCGACACAAACCTGGACGTTCGTCGGCACCAGCGGAATCGCTCGCGATGGTGGGTTGGCCCTGGTAAATGCTCTGCCAGCAGTGCCTCAGCCAGCCGGCCAAACCCCGCAGGCAGCCTATCTGGAGGGGGACGGCAGCTTCCATGAATCGTTCACGCTGCCGGTCGAGCTGGCGCATGCCAGCTTGACGTTCTGGGATGAGACGAACGTCCTGAACACGGAAAAGATCGTGGCGACCGTCACCGGGCCCCTCGGTTACGATGTCACCCATACCTACTTGCCCACCACGACCACCGCGTTCGTGGAGCAGACGCTCTCGCTCGGATTGATGCTGCCGGGCACGTACACGATTACGTTCCTCGGCGATGCGACCATTCATGCCGCATTTGTCGATAACGTCGCGATCGGCGGAACTGTCACGCCTGAGCCCGGCTCGATGCTCGTCTGGGGCGTCGTGATCGCCGGCATTGCGGTCTGCGTGCGGCGAAGCCGCAAGGCTGTCTGAACCACTGGCGTGCTGTGGCCCAAGGCCGCCGGCCAGTCCGCTCGAATCTTCGATGCCACCGAACCGCCCAGCCCAGCGCTGGGCAGTTTTTTTGGCTGAGGGCGCGGCGCGGCCGTCTTATTCTCGGGAACGGACCGCGTGATATACTGGCGGACCGGTTGCGCGAGAACATCGCTCGAAAAGACCTCTCGACGGCCCGCTTTCTAGTGGCCGACCGGCAATTCCAGCCTGAGGAAAACTCCACATCATGCATCGATTCTTTGCGGCGCTCGTTTGTTTCGCCTGGGCAGCGACAGCCCAGGCGCAGCCTGCTGCTAAGCCGGCGCCAGCGGCTCCTGGCGGTCGGCCCGGCGCGGCCAGCAAAACGCGGCCGGTCGAGCCGGATGCGGCACTCAAAGCGGCGATCGCCGCCCATGCCAAGGCCATTGCCACGGGCGATTACCAGGCCGCCGCGGCCTTCTGGACGCCGGACGGCGATTATGCGGATCCCAGTGGCAAGTTCACGGCTGCCCGAGCGGCCTTGGAACGCGAAGCGAAAGCGGGCGGGGGCACCGCGGCCGGCAAGGCAATCCCGCGGACCACGCTGTCAACCGGCTCGGTCCGCATGGTGACTCCGGAAATGGCGATCGAAGATGGCTCGGCCGAATTGGGCGCCGGTTCGGGCAAGCCAGCAGTCAAAGGCACTTACACGGCGGTTTGGATTCGGCAGCAGGGCAAATGGCTGATCAGCAGCATGCGCGAACATGGCCTGAGCGCAGCCGCGGCCGAAGCCCCGGCGACTTTGGACGACTTGAGCTGTTTCGTCGGGCGCTGGCAAGCCGAACGGGGCGGACACACGGTTTCCGTGGATTGTCACTGGGCGCCCGGCAAGCGTTTCTTGCTGCGCGATATTACGGTGACCCAGAAAGACGGCACCAGTCAGCAGATCCATCAGCGCATCGGCCTGGTGGCCTCGACCGGAACGATCCGCAGTTGGAGCTTCGACGTCGAAGGAGGCACTTCCGAGGGCAATTGGACGAAGAAAGGAAATGATTGGGTCGTCGCCCTGCATGGCGTTCGCGACGACGGCGCCGTGACCAGCGGCCGGGCCATTTATTCGAACATCACGGGCGATCAGTACGATTTCGAAACCACCGACGCCAGCGTCGACGATCAGCAGCAACCGGCCGTCCAGCTGCAGTTCCGGAGGCAAGCCGCCGCTGCGCCCCCCAGCGCCACAGGAGCCGCTAATGAGACCGCGACTCCCAAGAGCACCGCGGCGCCGCCGACCTCCGACGAGCAGGCCGCGCGCGACGCGATCCTCAAAAGCCCGGCCTTTCGCGACACGGTGTACGCCTTTCGCGACTGGATCGCCGCGCAGCCCTATACGCCCGACGAGTTGGCCAAATTGAAGGCCGAGTTTCAAGAGAAAGTAGAGACCTTTTCGGCCCCCCAGCTGCAGCAATTGCTCGCCAGTTCGCAGCGCAAACTGGAAATCCTGACGAGCCCGGCCTCGGAAGAAGCCAGGCATTGGGTGGCGTCGCAAATGGCGCTTTTGACGCGGCCACCGGCCGAAGACATCGCCATCGTTCGACCGGACATCTTCCAGCTCTCGGCCGCCGAACTGCAGCAGCAGGTGCTGGGCGTGCAGACCAGGCGGGCCGACATCGCCCGCTCGCGGGCTGCGTTCAACAAGGCCAATACGCGGAATCTGCAGGCCATCGACAACATGGTGGCCGAGCAAAACCGGGCCCGCGAAGAGCGGATCAATCGGCCCTCGACTGGCATGCCCTACGGCAGCGCAATGGCGGGCAGCGTCCGGCAGTACGATTACAAGCCGCAGACCGCCAATCTGGGAGTCTGGGTTTGGTGACCGACGCCGCCGGGCGACGTTTGTGGGCAGCCCCCGGCCCCAGAATGTCCGCCAGGGGGTGTAACGGGCCTTGGCCCCGTCCGCCTGGTTGTGCCATCATAGTGGCGGCGGGCGCCGGGCGAGGTTTTTCGGCTGCTGCTCGAACCCGATCCGACGTGCCGCGGTTGCCCTGCCGGATCGGGCCGCTGGCCGATTGCGGCGGCGCACCCGGGTTCCATCGCTGCCGGATATCCGAAGAGGTACAAGGGTGAGGATCGGAATCGTCGGGTGCGGGTACGTGGCGGACTTTTACGTTGCCACGCTCAAGAGCCATCCCGAACTCGAGCTGGCGGGAATCACGGATCGCGATGCGGCGCGCGCCGAGCGCTTCGCGCGCTTTCACGGCCTAAGGGACTACGGTTCGCTGGCGGCGCTGCTCGACGATCCGGCGGTGAAGCTCGTCGTGAACCTCACCAATCCGCGCAGCCATTACGAGGTTTCGCGCGCGTGTCTGGATCGCGGCAAGCACGTCTACAGCGAAAAGCCGCTCGCCACCGATTGGTCGCAGGCGGTCGAACTGGTCGAGTTCGCCGAGCATTCGGGCCTGCAAATCGCGGCCGCACCCTGCACGGTTCTGGGCGAGGCGGCGCAGACCGCGTGGAAGGCGATTCGCCAGGGCCGCATCGGCCCGGTGCGGCTGGCCTATGCCGAGCTTGACGACGGGATGGTGCATCGCGAGAACTACCGCACCTGGATCAGCGCATCGGGCAATCCCTGGCCCTATGAGGACGAGTTCGAAGTCGGCTGCACGCTCGAACACGCCGGTTACTATGTTTCCTGGCTGGCCGCGATGTTCGGGCCGGCGGAAACCGTGACGGCGTTCGCTGCCTGTCAGCTCCCAGACAAGGGAAACGGTGCTGCGTTGCAACCGCCGGGCGCGCCCGATTTTTCCAGCGGCTGCATTCAGTTTGCCTCGGGGGTAGTGGCCCGATTGACCTGCAGCATCATCGGCTCCCACGACCATTCGTTGCGGCTGTTCGGCGATGACGGTACCTTGACCGTCCGCGAGGCCTGGAACTTCGCGTCGCCCGTCTTGCTGCGGCGCTGGACGCGGTGGTCGTTTCGGGCCAATCAACGGCCGCTGCTGGCGAAGATGGCCGGGCTGGGGCCGCGGCGCCTGCGCTTGATCCGGCGGCCAGACTTTCGGTGCGACGTGCCTGGGGCGAACCGGATCGATTTCTGCCGGGGGGTCTCGGAGTTGGCCGAATCGATTCGAGATCAGCGCCCTTGCCGACTCTCGCCGCAGTTTTCGTTGCACGTCAATGAAATCGTACTCACGCTGCAAAACCCTGGCGAAATGGGGTGCCCCCGCCGACTGGTCAGCCGGTTCGATCCCATGCTGCCGATGCCCTGGGCGGGCGACTGAAATGTTACTCTCCGCCCGATCTTTGTCGCCCGCCCGGAGGTCGCCGAACATGCGTTCCACAATTCGCGGTGCGGCGCAAAGGAACCGCGAGCTGCTACGTGGCACCTGCGTTAGCGAATGGCCGGGCGTAATCGCGATGCCAGTTCGCCGCTGCGACTTGTATCGTTCGAGTCAACAGGAATCAGGATACTCGCTGGTATGACGCAGCCGATTCGATGGGGCATATTGGGAACCGGCGGCATGGCGGCCGCGTTTGCCCGCGAGCTGGCCAGTTTGCCGGATGCCCGGCTTACGGCGGTCGGTTCGCGCGATGCCGCGAAGGCGCAGGACTTTGCCGCGCGATTGGGCGTCGAGCGGTCCTACGGATCTTATGCCGGTGTGATCGAGAATGCTGACGTGGACGTGGTCTATGTCGCGACCGTCAACACGACGCATCGCGATCTGTGCAGCGAGTGTTTGCGGGCCGGCAAACCGGTTTTGTGCGAGAAGCCGTTCGCTCTGAATGCGTCACAGGCCCGGCAGGTCGTCGACATCGCGCGGGAGCGACGCTTGTTTTGTATGGAAGCCATGTGGATGCGCTTCGTGCCGGGAATGGCCCGGCTCAAACAGCTTGTCGATGTCGGCGCGATCGGTGAACCGCGCATGCTCACCGCGGACATCGGATATCCGTTCGTGAGGGACCCGGCCGGCAGGCAATTCAATGCGGCACTGGGGGGCGGAGTGCTCTTGGATCTGGGCGTGTATCCGATCTCACTCGCCTGGTTTCTCTTCGGCCGGCCGGAGGTGGTGATGGGACGAGGCACGCTGACCGCGGGCGGAGTGGATGACACGGCGGCGATCGTTCTCGGTTTTTCCGGCGGTCGCAGTGCGTCATTGTCGGCAAGTTTGGATTCCCCCTGCTCGAACGAATGCGCTGTCGCCGGCAGCCAGGGGGCGATTCGCCTGGCCGCGCCCTTTCTGCGCCGAGCGTCTGGAAATCCGCCCGGCCGCTCGAATTGCCCCAGCAACCTGGGGCTCTCCCAGCCGGGCCGCGGGGCTGAAGAAATCGCCCTGGATCCGCGAGCTGCGGCGCCGGCTGGCGCCGCTGGCGGAATTACTGCCTGGTCGGGGCGTCCAACGTCTGACTATGCCCTGTGCCGGGGATGGCTATCGTTACGAAGCGCAGGAGGTCATGCGCTGCCTGCGCGGCGGTCTCCTGGAGAGTCCCGTCATGCCGCTGGATCAGACGGTCGGAGTTCTGGAAACCATGGACGAATTGCGGCGGCAGTGGGGCCAGCGATATCCGGGCGAGTGAAGCTTGCGTCGAGATTTGAGCGAAAGCCCGCTGCCACGGTGGACTAAATGACGCGAAAAGTCGCCTACCTGATTAATATGTACCCAATGTCGAGTCTGACTTTCATTCGCCGCGAGATTGCGGCGTTGGAAGAGCTCGGTGCGAGGGTCAGCCGATTTGCCGTGCGCGCCTGGCACAATCGGCTGGTCGACCCACAAGATCAGGCCGAGGCCGAGCGCACACGCACGATCCTGGCTGTGGGCGGGCTGCGGCTCCTGGCCGCGCTGGTGACCATGGCCGTGCGCAGACCGGCCAAATTCTGTGCGGCGCTGTCGGCCCTGCACACTCTGAACCGTGCTTCGACGCGCGGGTGCCTTGCGCACCTGGCCTATTTGGCCGAAGCCTGCGTGCTCGTCGGCTGGCTCGAGGCCGACGGCGCCGAGCATTTGCACGTGCACTTCGGCAGCAACTCGGCGGCGGTGGCGCTGTTATGCCGGCTGCTGGGGGGCCCTCCCTATAGTTTCACCGTCCATGGCCCGGAGGAATTCGATCAGCCGGCGTCCTTCTCGCTGGGACTCAAGATTCGCCACGCCGCCTTCGTGGCGGCCGTCAGCTCGTACGGCCGCAGCCAGTTGTGGCGCTGGGCCGAATTTCGCGATTGGGAAAAGGTGCACGTCATCCGCTGCGGCCTCGACGCGGCGTACCTGAATGCGCCGGCCAGTCCGCCCCCCGCGCGGGCTCGACTTGTCAATGTCGGCCGGCTGGAAGAACAGAAAGGGCAAATGGTGCTGGTCGAGGCGGCAGCCCGGCTGCGCGACCAGGGCCGCACGCTCGAAATCATCGTGATTGGCGATGGATCGCTCCGGCCGGCGCTGGAGCGGCGAATCGGCGAGCTGGGCCTGCAGGACGTCGTACGGCTGGCCGGCTGGAGGACCGGAGACGAGGTGCGCCAGGAGCTGCTCGGCGCCCGGCGCTTGTGCTGCCCAGTTTTGCCGAAGGGTTGCCGGTCGTGATCATGGAAGCACTGGCCCTGGCGCGGCCGGTAATCGCCACCTACATTGCCGGGATTCCCGAACTCGTGCAGGCCGGCGAAAGCGGATGGCTCGTCCCCGCAGGGGATGTCGAGTGCCTGGCCGACGCACTCGTCGAGGCCCTGGACGCTCCGCCCGAACTGCTCTGCCGCCTGGGCGCCGCGGGCACGTCGCGTGTGGCCGAGCAACACGACGCGCGGGTTGAGGCCCGCAAGCTGCTTGCGCTGATCGACGCAGCTGCGACAAATTCCTAGTTTGCCGCGGACGGTCTCGCGGGGCTGCGGCCGGCAAGATAACAGCTGAGCGCCGTTTGCCAGTCGGGCAAGGCCGGTCCCTCGAGCACAGCGTAGCGACACGTGTCGAGCACGCTGTAGGGCGGCCGCGGGGCCGCGGCGCCATATTCGGCGGCGGTGATCTCGTCGACCGCGACGTTCATCCCGGCGAGGCGGAAGATCTCGCGCGAACTGACACCAGGTCGTCGAGCCCTGATTGACGACGTGCAGGATTCCGCTCGCTTGCCGCGACAGCAAGAACTGGATGGCCCGGCTGACGTCCTCCACGCTGCTGGGAGTGCAGCGCTGATCGCCGACGACACGCAGTCGATCGCGCTCGCTCCCCAGGCGGAGCATGGTTTCGACGAAGTTCTGGCCGCCCTGGCCGTACAGGCCGCAGGTGCGCACGATCAGCGCCCGGGGGCAGCTGCGAGCGGCGGCCTCGCCGGCGAGCTTCGAGCGGGCATAGACGCTGCGCGGGTTGGGCGAATCCTCCTCGCTAAACGGCGTCTGACGGTCGGACTCGCCGTGGAAGACGTAGTCGGTGCTGATTTGCACCAGCGGGATGTCGCGGCGAGTGCAATACTCGGCCAGGACCGCCACCGCCTCCGCATTGACTCGAAAGCAAAGCTGCGAGTGGCTCTCAGCCGCATCCACCTGGGTGTACGCGGCACAATTGACGATGGCCGTGGGCGCCAAGGGCTCGATCCGCGCAGCGATCGATTCCAACCGCTCGAAATCCAGGGCGTCGCGGGATAGTCCGACGGCAGCCGTACCCAACCGCCGGCACAGGGCGGCGCCCAGCTGCCCTCGACTGCCCGTCACCAGGATGCGCGGCTCGCTCATACGCGGGACGTTTTCCTTGGAGGCCGGGTGGTGCCGCTTTCAGACAGCGCTCGTCTGCCGACGGCGCGTCGCCAGCGGAAACAGCTCGGCCAGGGTCTGGCCGAGCTTATCTTTGGCCGACAGGATCGGACTGTCCAGCGGCCAGTCGATCCGCAGGGCCGGGTCATTCCAGCGCAGCGTACGCTCGTCTTCGGGTGCGTAATACTCCGTGCATTTGTACGTCACGTCGGTGATCGGGGCGAGCGCACAGAACCCATGGGCAAAGCCGGGCGGGATCCACAGCTGCCGCGAACTGGCCGCCGAAAGCCTCAAGCCGGTCCACTGGCCGAACGTGGGAGACTCCGGACGCACGTCGACCACGACGTCGTAAATCTCGCCCTGGGCGACCCGGACGAGTTTGCCCTGCGGGCGGTTGAGCTGAAAGTGCAGTCCCCGCAGCACGCCCTGGACGCTGCGCGAGTGGTTATCCTGCACGAAGTTGTATTCGATGCCCGCGGCCTCGAACTCGGACTGGTTGAACGTTTCCTGAAAGAAACCGCGCACGTCGCCATAGACTTTGGGTTCGACGATCCAGACGTCCGCCAGCGGCGTGGGAATCAGGGTGAATTTAGTCATCGTAGTCTTTCCGCGAGCCATGGTTATTCGAGTGGCTGATGGCGACGGTGCATCGTCGCGTGGGAGCCATGTAGTTCGGTCGCGCTGCGCCGCACGACGTCGAGCAGGTAATCGCCGTATTCGTTTTTGAAGGATCCGGCCAGGCACTTCAATTCGGCTTCGTCGATGAAGCCCATGTGGAAGGCAACTTCTTCCGGGCAGGCGATTTTCAGGCCCTGCCGCAGCTCGATCGTCTGCACGAAGGCCGCCGCCTGCATAAACGATTCGTGCGTGCCGGTGTCCAACCAGGCAAAACCGCGACTGAAGGTCTCGCAGCTCAGCTCACCGAGTTCGAGATACTGCTGGTTGACGGCCGTGATTTCCAGCTCGCCGCGGGCCGAAGGTTTCAGTCGCGCGGCGATGTCGACCACGCGGTTGTCGTAAAAATAGAGCCCCGTCACCGCCAGGTGCGACCGGGGCGACGAGGGCTTCTCCTCGATCGACAACACCCGGCCCTGGCCGTCGATCTCGGCCACTCCATAGCGCTGCGGATCGCGGACCGGGTAAACGAACACGGTGGCTCCCCGCGGGCGGGCCGTGGCTCGACCGAGCATATCCTGGAAACCCTGGCCGTAGAAGATATTGTCTCCCAGGACGAGGGCCACCGAGTCGTCGGCGATGAACTCGCGGCCGATCAGAAAGGCCTGGGCCAGACCCTCGGGCCGCGGCTGCAAGGCATAGCGGATGCGGATGCCGAATTGGCTGCCGTCGTCGAGCAGGCGGCGAAAGCTGTCGCTGTCCTCGGGCGTGGTGATCACCAGCACATCGCGGATGCCGGCCAGCATCAGGGTCGACAAGGGATAATAGATCATCGGCTTGTCGTAAACCGGTAGCAATTGCTTGCTGATCGCGCGCGTGGCCGGATGCAGACGCGTGCCCGCGCCGCCGGCCAGAATGATTCCCTTGCGCACGGGTCGGCCTGTCACGTGGGGCACTCCTCGAATTGCAGGCCCAGGCGCTCGCGGCGGTAGCTGCCGCTGGTGACGCGCTCGGTCCAGAGCGAGTTGTCCAGATACCAGGCCACAGTTTGCTCGATGCCCGAGTCGAAATCCTGGGCCGGCTTCCAGCCCAGGTCGCCGCGAATCTTGCTCGCGTCGATCGCGTAGCGCCGGTCGTGCCCCGGGCGGTCGCGGACGAAGGTGATCAGCTCGGCGCTGGGTGCGGCTCCCGGCGTGGGGCGCAGCCGGTCGACGGTGCGGCAGACGGTTTGGACCACTTCGAGATTCGTCCGCTCGCAGTTGCCGCCGATGTTGTACGTTTCGCCCGGGCAGCCGCGGTCGAGCACCGTCCGCAGGGCCCGGCAGTGGTCGTCGACGAACAGCCAATCGCGCACGTTTTGCCCGTCGCCGTAAATGGGCAGTGGCTTGCCCTCGAGTGCGTTGAGAATGGTCAGCGGAATCAGCTTCTCGGGAAACTGCCGGGGTCCGTAATTGTTCGAGCAATTCGTGATCACGACCGGCAGCCCGTACGTGTGCTGGTAGGCCCGAGCGAAATGATCGGCCGCGGCCTTCGACGCAGAGTAGGGCGAACTGGGCTGGTACGGAGTCTCTTCGACGAAGGCGCCCGCGGCGCCGAGCGATCCGTAAACCTCGTCGGTCGACACGTGCAGGAACCGGAAACGGCTGCGCAGCGGCTCGGCCGCCTCGCTCCAGTAGCGGCGGGCCGCTTCGAGCATCTGGCAAGTGCCGACGACGTTCGTCTGGATGAATGGCTGCGGCCCGTCGATCGACCGGTCGACATGCGACTCGGCGGCCAGGTGCGCTACGCGGTCGATCTGGTGGCGCTCGAGCAATTGGCGCACCAGGTCGCCGTCGCAAACGTCACCCTGCACGAAAACGTGCCGGGGATCGTGGAGCACTTCGGCCAGCGAGTCGAGATTGCCGGCGTACGTCAGCTTGTCGAGCGTCACCACCCGTTCGGTGCCGGCGGCCAACAACTGACGCACCAGGCAGCTGCCGATAAATCCGGCCCCGCCGGTAATCAAAACGTGTGACATGATCGGCGGGGTACTCGGATCGACTGTGCCGTGGGGAGCGCAAACGCGGGGATCGGGGGGCCAAATGCCGAAAGCTGCCGGGCAGGCGTGGCCTCTGGCCGCTTGACCAGATCGTCAGCCCTGGCCGGCTATCGGGGCAAACTGCCGGCGCGGTCTCGGGGATTTGAGGGGATGAAACGATTGGCGATCTCTTCGGCACAGCGATCGATCTTGCTCACGTGCTGGCGAATATAACTCCAGTCCACTCCGCTCTCCAGATGATTGAGCAGCGACTCGGCGTGCTGCGAGAGCAGCGGGAAACCGTAGAGCCCGCCCGTTCCCATCAGACGATGGGCGCGCCGGCGCAACGATTCAACGTCCCGGTCTCTCACTGCCCGGCGGAGCTCATCGACCATGCCGGGAAAGGTCTGCACGTAGTTTCGCGTCAGGTCGGTTTGGCCAGCGGACAAAGCTGCGGCGCCGTCGGTCTCGGCACCGAGGGAATCCGCGATTTCGGCCGGAGCATCGGCCTCCGCCGGCGAGGGCAAGTACTTCGCCAGCACGGCCAGCAGTCCGGCCCGGCCAGCCGACTTGCTGACGCAGTCGGCGAAGATCTGCAGATCCGAGTCGATGACCAGGCTGCATGTGGCCGCGGTCAGGGCAATGATCGGCTTGGTGCACTTGCGTTGCCGCAAGGCAGCGGCCGTCGACCGGCCGTTGAGCTGCGGCATGAACAGGTCCATCAGCACCAGGTCGCAATCGTCGAAGGCCAAGAGGGCCTTCTGGCCGTCCTGCGCGACGGCCACGCTCAGGCCGGCGCTCTCCAGGTAATACCGGATGATCGTTTGCATCGAGGGGTCGTCCTCGACCAGCAGCACGCGACCGCGCAGCCGGATCGTCTCGCCGTCGCCCAGCGCACCGAGGCATCGTCCGAGGGCCCGGCGGGAACTTCAACCGGCACGCGCAAAGTGAAGGTCGTGCCTTTGGGGGTGCCGCAGGCGACCGACAGCGACCCGCCCAGTCCGTCGACAATACGCCGACATATATACAAGCCCAATCCGGCGCCTTCGATCTGCAATCGCCTGGCTTCGGCGCCGCGGTAAAACGGCGAAAAGACTTCAGCCGCCTCGTCGGTCGACAAACCGCAGCCTTCGTCATGCACGTCGAAGCGCAGCGTCTTGGCCCCCGGCCGGGCCTGCTCGCTGGTGGCGTCCAGCGACACCGAAATGGTGATCGGGCCGGGGGGGCCGAACTTGATCGCGTTGCTGAGCAAATTGTGCAGCACCTGTCGCACCGCCACCGGATCCAGCAGCACGCGCCGGGGAACCGACGCCGGCACGTGGATGACCAGATTCTGATGGTGCTGCCGCGCATCTTCCGAAAAACTGTGCAAAACATCATCGAGCATCGCCGCCGGATCGCAATGCCGGGCCATCACGACGCGGTCGGCGGCGGCGAGCGACGGAACGGTCATCGAATCCAGGATGTCCAACAGATATCGGCTGTTTGCATGGACGGTGCGGAGCAGGGCGGATTCTTCGTCGATCGCCCCGCGCGATTCCAGAAGAATCTCCATACAGCCGACCACTTTGGCCAGCGCCCCGCAGCTCGTGGCTGAAGGCAGCCAAGAAGCTAATTCCTTTTTCGCTCGAATGCATGTCCAAGGTGACGAATCCTTTGTGCACGGGTTTCCTGCGCCAAACCTGTCCGCTTGCGCCAAATGTCGAGGCGGGCGGTCAGGCGGAGCAGGCACTGCGAAAACGCTGGTAGCCAATCAGGAAGCTAATTCGAGGGTACGCAGGCGAGTCATTCGTGCTGGGTCATACGTCGCGCATCCAGCGTGACGTGCCGCTGTTCCGTGCCGGGGCCACGAAACGGATTCGTGATTTTGTGCAGAAGATTTCGGGCTCTTGTTGGCATCTCGGCAGTCTGGCCGCCAGCCGTTGGCGGGCTTTGCGCCACGGGCCAAAACCAAGTCGACAACTCAAGCCCTGGAATTCGTTGGACGAACGCGCCGGGTTGCAAATCCGTTCGATGTTAGCCAAGAGCACAAGCGCGAGAAGCACTCTCTCCGTTCACACGCCATCCGCCGCGGGTTGTTGAAAATCGGAGCTGCTGAATCTGGAAGCCTCAGATGGGAGGCAAACAGGGCGACGGATAAGTCTGGAAACAAGATTCGTTCCCAGATCGGCCGTTCCGTGGGCCGGGTGTCGACATGCTGATTGCCCTTGGAACTAGGCTACTTGAAACACCTCAGTCTCGCAAGCAAATGTGAATTTGGGCAACGCAATATGTTCGTCCGCGGGCCGTCAGTCGAGGACAGTATGTTTGTGCTACCAGTCGGCTTTGAAACGGGCCACGATGGATCGACTGGTGGCGGTTTTTACGGTCCAAAGCGGTTATCGCGGCGCTCGTCAGCAGGGCGTTTGCGGAACCAGGGCAGGCCCATTCGGGAGCGCTTGGAATCGATTAGGCATTCAGAGCGCACCGACCGAGAACTGAAGATTCCGCCCAGCAATCCCCCTGATTGAGCGACAATAAAAAAAGAGAACCATCCGCACAAAAACACGCCTGGTCGCCCGACGCCCAGGGGCGGCGGGCGGCTCGAAAAACGTCTGGAAACGCCCGCCGGGCTGGTCTTTAATTCACGCTAATTGGCCGTCAAATCTCCGTCAATGCCGGGCTTTTTCGGCCCTTTCGCACCAGGCCGCACATCCGCCCCAAGCGCTGCTAGAATGAGCGGCATAAGCGGGTTCTCCGGGCCGTGGGTTGTGATCGACCACGCAGCCAGCGCGAAAAAGGCGACGATGAACCCCCGGCCGTGAGCCCTCGAGGGCGGGCCGGCAATGCGATTGTGCTGCATGGCCGTGCCAATTCGCACATCCAACTTCTACCGAGCAGCAAGAGGATCCATGTCCGGCATAGCGGCGACGAGCATGGGAGCCCTCATGACGCGTCGCGTCGCCGGAGCCCTTGCGTGGCTCTTTGCACTCGGCGCCCTAGCGGCGCTCGCGGCCGAAGAACACGCGCCGCGGCGGCCCGACGCGTCGACCATCCACGGACGGATCCTGTGCGGCTACCAGGGCTGGTTTCGCTGCCCGGGCGATGGCTCGCAGCAGGGCTGGATCCACTGGAGCCGGGACCGCACGCGGCTCGACCCGGGAACGCTCAGTTTCGAGATGTGGCCCGACCTGGCGGAATCCGCCCCGGGCGAACGATTCGCGGCTCCTGGCTTTTCGTACCCGGACGGTTCGCCGGCGGCACTGTTCAGTTCAGCACATCCGCAGACCGTGTCCCGGCATTTCCGCTGGATGCGTGACTACGGCATCGACGGAGCCTGGTTGCAGCATTTCGTGGTCGATTTGCCCGGCGGTCCGGCGCAGGACCGCTATCCGTCGCGGCGCTCCACGCTCGAGCTCGTCGCCGCCGCAGCGCACGAGTCCGATCGGGTCTGGGCGCTTTCCTACGACATCTCGGGAATGCCAGCCGAGCGGCTATTCGAGGTGCTCACCGACGACTGGAAGAAAATGGTCGACGAAAAGCTGGTCGACCATCCGTGCTATTTGCACGAGCGAGGTTTGCCGGTGGTCCAGGTCTGGGGCTTTTATCGCGACAGTCCGGGCGTGGCCATGACCGGCGAGTTGGGCGAGCGAATCATCGATTTCTTTCACGCCGCGGGCCGGTATCGGGCTTACCTGGTGGGCGGAGGCGACTGGAATTGGCGGAACAATCCGGATCCGAAGTGGCGGGCCTGCTACCGCCGCCTGGACGCGTACATCCCCTGGAACGTGGGCAATTACTCGACTGATGCTCAGGGAGTCAAACACGCGACGACCAGCTATTGGGTCGACGACCGGCGCGAGTGCGAGCGCAACGACACCTATTGGATTCCCACAGTCTATCCCGGCTTCAGTTGGGACAACTTGAAGCGGCAGCCGGCGGACACGAGCGGAATTCCGCGGCGGGGTGGGCAGTTCTATTGGGAGCAGTTCTACGAGCTGGCTCAACAAGGCGTCGATACGGCATTCGTGGCCATGTTCGACGAAGTGGACGAGGGAACCGCAATTTTCAAAGTCACCAGCCAGCCGCCGGTCGAGGCCCATTTCGTCGGCTACGAGGGTCTACCCAACGACTGGTATTTGCGGCTAACCGGCGAGGGAGCCCGCATGCTGCGCAAAGAGCGGCCGGCCGTGGCCGAGATTCCGCTCACTCGTTAGCGGCGCGCTAAAGGGCGCTCCAGCGGAGCCATTGCAGCAGTTCATGCGTGGGCTGCAGCATTCCTCGGAACTAGCCGCCCATCCCGGCCAAAACCTCGCGGGCGGCGGCAACCGTGGCGTCGAGATCGGCGTCGGTATGAGCGGCCGAGACGAACAGGGCCTCGTACTGGCTGCAGGGCATGTAGACGCCCCGGTCGGCCAGGCCCCAGAAATACCGGGCATAGCGGGCCGTATCGGACCGGCTGGCCGAATTCCAGTCGCTGACGGGCTGGTCGTTGAAAAACAGCGTCATCATGCTGCCGACCCGGGCCAACTGGCAGCGAATCCCCGCATCGCGAGCCGCTTGCTCCAGCCCCTTGGCAAGCCGGTGCGTCGCGGTTTCGAGCTGCCGGTAAACCTGGCCGTCGCGGAGCAATTGGAGCGTGGCGATTCCCGCCGCCGTCGCCAAGGGATTGCCGCTGAGGGTTCCGGCCTGAAAGACTTTGCCGGCCGGCAGAACGTGCTCCATGATATCGGCCCGACCGCCGTAGGCGCCTACCGGCAACCCGCCGCCGACGATCTTGCCGAGCGTGGTCAGATCGGGACGGATGCCTTGCAGCGACTGCGCACCGCCGTAAGCAACCCGAAAACCGGTCATCACCTCGTCGTAGATCAACAGCGCGCCGGCTTTATCCGTGCCCTCGCGGAGCACGCTCAGGAATTCGCGCGTGGGGACGACGCAGCCCATGTTGCCCACGACCGGCTCGACGATCACGGCGGCGATCTTCGCCCCATGACGCGCGAGCGCTGCTTCCAGGCCGGCCGGATCGTTGTAGGCCAGCACCAGGGTGCCGGCTGCGGTGCCTGCCGTCACGCCGGGCGAATTGGGCACTGCCAGCGTGGCGGCCGAACTGCCGGCAGCGACCAGCAGGCTGTCGACGTGCCCGTGATAGTTGCCGGCGAATTTCACGATCACGTCCCGGCCCGTAAAGCCACGCGCCAGCCGGATGGCACTCATGGTCGCTTCGGTGCCCGAGTTGACCAGCCGCACGCGCTCGATCGAGGGGACAGCCTGGACGATGAGTTCGGCCAGCTCGCTTTCGGCTTCGGTCGGGGCACCGAAGCTGGTTCCGCGCGCGGCGGCCTGCTGCACCGCCTCGACGACTGCCGGATGGGCATGTCCCAGGATCATCGGGCCCCAGGAGCCGATGTAATCGATGTAGCGATTGCCGTCCAAGTCGTAGAGATAGGCGCCCTGGCCGCGCTGGAAGAAGATCGGTTCGCCCCCGACTCCGCCGAAGGCACGGGCGGGACTATTAACGCCGCCGGGCATGAGCCGCTTGGCGCGGGCGAAAGCGGCGTGGCTTTTGTCTCGTGGCTGATTCATTTAGAAACCGAAACGCTCCAATTGGTTGCTTACCCGGAGATACGACGCAGTTTGTCGATCGTCGATTGCGTGTCATAGGGGACCCGGCGAAAAGCAACCGCCGAGCCGTCGACAATCGCGTAGCACGCGCGGATCTCCGTCGCGCGGCTGACCGACCGAACCGACGTTGATCATAGTTTTTTCAGCCTGTATGCGGCACTCGTACCCAGATTCGGAAGGGTCGATGAATTTCAATTCCGCAGTGAAAACGCCGGGCAGATGTGTATGTCCTTGGAAGCAGCAATGTTCGACCAGACTGAAAATGTCTTCCATCTTCCGCTGATTGTAGATGTCCTCAGGGAACACATATTCGTTCAGAGGATTGCGCCGACCCATGGACTAGCTGGAACCCATCGACGTGCACCAGGGGGTTTAATCCATCCAGAAATTCCAATCGGCGCCGGGCCGCTGCACCCTGCTTGAGCTGTCGTCGCGTCCAGGAGATGTGCCGGGAATCAGGGCCCGAACCAATGTCATCTTTGCGGACGACTTCATCCCAATCGCCAAGCAGGCACAGGTCACAGTGCATAATGCGATCCAGGCACTCGCCAGGATTCGGCCCGTAGCCGACAACGTCGCCCAGGCAATAGACTTTGTCGATTTGCTGGCGGTCGATGTCGGCCAGCACCGCGTCAAGGGATTCGAGGTTGCCGTGAATGTCGCTGATCAGAGCGATTCGCATGCTTGCGATTTACGTCACGCGTTGCCGAGTCGGTTGGGTGGAACCTAATGCGAGGCCACCGTGGCTTCCGAATGAGTTTAACTTGCTTCGCTGGTCGCCAACAGGCTTGCACCTCGATATACGCGTTGTCGAGACCAGCGCAGTGACCGCGCCGCCGCGGCGGCGGAACCTGAGAAGGACTCCGCCGCCGCACGCGAACCGGTCCATCCGGCTCACGGTTTCACCCTATCGGTCTGCAGCGACTCGATCCCATCGTGGGTCATCGAGGCGGCCAGGTCTTTGAGCCCGGCCGTGGGCTCGGCTTCGGCCGGCTGCCAGCCGGCTTTTTCCGCCACGAGCAAATCGACCAGCAAGCCCAGCATGCCGCCGGTTTGCGGTTTGCCGTCGGCTCCGCCGACAAACAGCCGCTCCGGCACCAAGGGCTGCATGCTGCGCGACAAGTGCTCGGTGACGATCGACAGGGCATACAGCCGCGGGTCGCCGAACGAGTGGATCTTGTTTTGCAGCACGGCCGCGTCGGCCAGGCCGACCTGCATCACGCGCTGTCCTTCGCCGCGCCCGGCCAGTTTGAGCTGCTGGCTTTCGGCCTCGGCCAGAAGCACCGTCTGCTCGGCCTGGCGGCGCGAGCGGGCCAATTCGGCTTCAGCCACCACAACTGTCTGCTCGGCTTGCTTGCGCGACCGGGCCAGCTCGGCCTCCCCCTGGTTCTCGACGATCTGCACCTGCACCCGGCTGTTGGTCAGCTGGGTTTGCATGTTGGCCTGGGCTTGCGCTTCGTTGAGCGAGCGCAGCTTTTCGGCCGCGGCGGTCTGCCGCGCGTAGGTTTCCAGCTGTTCGTGCGACAATTGCCGCTGCCGCAATTGCTCGAGCAGCACTTCGATCTTGCCGCTGCCTTCGGCGGTGTCGGGCTTGCCGATCAGCACGTCGACGCATTCAATGTCGAAATCGCCAAACTTGCGCCGCAGCTCGGCCGCCGCCTCGCGCTGGATCGCGTCGCGCTCGTGCAACAGCTCGAGCATCGTCTTGCGATGGGCAATGTCGCGGAAGTAGGCGCTGAGCATCGGGTCAAGGGTTTGGGTGATGAGTTTCTTCACGTCGCCAAACCGCTGGATTACGCTGGGTGCGCGCTGGTAGTCGATGTGCACGACGACCGATAGCGGCAGCAGCGGCTCGTAGGCGTCCTTGGTCACCAGGTCGATCGACTTCAGGCTTTCGTCATAACGATGCGACTCGGTCTTGCCGGTCACCCAGTGCAGCACGAAATTGGTCGTGGGCACCAACACAATGCTGCCGGCCAGCGTGTTGAAGGCGTATTTGCCCGGCCCGAGCGGCCTTTCCCACACGCCACGCTGCCCCGAGGCCACGCGCTCGCCGTGGCGGAACGCGGTGCCCGAGACGTCGGCCCCTTGCGGACCGTAGTAACTGACCACCACGCCGACATAGCCGATCGGCACGACGGTCTTGGGAATCATTTCGACCTTGGCAAACCAACGATTGATGTAGTAAGTGCCGTCAGTCAGGGGCACGTACTGCCGGCCGCGCAGGCCTCCGGCGCAGGAACGCCTCGGGATCCTGGAAATTGTTGTGGTAGTTCTTGTCGGCCGGATCGGTGCCCACGCCGGGCGCGATGATCTCGCCGGGGCCCAGTGAAGGCCCTTCATGCACGGTGACCAGGCCGATGCTGTCGACCTGCATGGATTTGTCGGTGCCGAGCGGATCTTCCACGTCCATCGGCGCGCCGATGACCACGGGTTCGAATCCGTCGATCGCCAGCAGTTCTTCCCGCCAGGAGCTGGCCATCGACCGTTCCTGCGGCTGGGCAATCTGGTTCAAGCCGTGGACGGAGTTCTCGGTAATCACGACGAACAGCGCCGTATTGATGGCGTACACACCTTCGCGCAGGATCGCTCGCTGCCGGCCCCGCTGTCCGCCCAGCCCGTGGCCGTTGCCGCGGAGAAACGCCCGGGCGTTTTGAAAATTCTGGGATTCGATCACCCGGCCCAGCGTCTGGCTGGGGGGCAGCGCTTCGCCGTCCCGCGCGTAGACGTAGCCCATTTTGCCTTGCGAAATCGTGACCAGCGAAGTCTTGTGCACGCGGTACTGCCAGCGCCACAGACCGATGTGGAGGCCGCCGCGGAGCAAGTCGGCCTGAAAGCCAGCCTCGCCGCCGAGGGCAATAATCCGGCCTTCCGAGACCGACCCGGTCGCGGACCACAATTTCTCCACGACCCCGACTTTGTTGTTCGGGATGTACCGGACCGTGAGCCAACTGATGACAAGCGACGCGCAGGCCACGGCCGCGAGAATCAGCAGCCCGACTTCCAGCGCGTGGAACCACCCGGCGTCGAGCCATTCCAGGCGCGACGCACCAACAGCAAGGAACATAGAGCACCTTAGAGGGGGACAGGCGTTCGGTCCCCTGCGAACGAGTGCTCCCCAGGCTCGAGCGTGCCGCCACCTGAGACGAGGAGTGCTCTTTCAATTTCGGGCCGCGACGACTGGTCGCGACCGGCCTACGAGGTTAGCTGACGGGCTAGGGCTTGAAAGTGCCCCGGCTCGCGGCGTCGCGAGCCTGCGCCCAGAAAACGGCCGCAAAATGGGCCGTTTTCGTTGGGTCCCCCGTTCCCGCGTCGTTCTCGACGCTGGATTCGGCTACACGGCCCCTATTATACCCAGGGGCGCAAACTTGCCTTTGCGGATTGGGTTGCAAGGTGCAATCCGGCAATCGTTTAACCGCGAATTGGCCGGCAATTCGCTAGCTAAGCGATCGGGCCTTTTCGGCCGAAGAGGATCGGAGCGCGGCACGGAGCGAATGGCCAGGCGACGAGGGCTACGACAGCCAGCGCGCGACGTCCTTCGCCCAGTACGTAAGGATGATGCCCGCTCCGGCGCGTTTGATGGCGGTGAGCATCTCCAGCGCCGTTGCGCGCTCATCGAGCCAGCCTTTGGCCGCCGCCGCCTTGATCATGCTGAATTCGCCCGACACGTTGTACGCCGCCAGAGGCACGCCAGGAAAATGGTCGCTGGCAGCACGGACGATGTCGAGGTAGGCCAGCGCCGGCTTGACCATGACGAGGTCGGCCCCTTCGGCCAGATCGAGTTCGATCTCGCGCAGCGCCTGTCCCGGGTCGGCCGCCGGGTCCATCTGATAGCCGCGCCGATCGCCAAACTGCGGAGCACTCGCGACCGCATCGCGGAACGGGCCGTAGAAAGCGCTGGCGTACTTGGCCGCGTAGCTCATGATCGGCAGATGGGTGAAGCTGGCCGAATCGAGCGCCGTGCGGATTGCCCCCACCATACCGTCCATCATGCCGCTGGGCGCCACCAGGTCGGCACCGGCCCGGGCGTGGCTGACCGCCTGCTTGGCCAGCAGCCCGAGAGTTTGATCGTTGTCGACGTCCGTCCGTCCGGCATGGTCCGCCAGCACGCCGCAATGGCCGTGATCGGTGTATTCGCAGAAGCAGACGTCGGTCATGACGAGCAGTTCCGGCGCCGCATGCTTGGCGGCGGCGACGCCGCGCTGGATGATGCCCACGTCGCTATACGAATCGCTGCCCAGCGAATCCTTGCTCTCCGGGATGCCGAACAGGATCACACCGCCCAAGCCTGAGGCGGCTGCGGCACGGACCTCTTCGGCCAACAGGTCGGGGCTGAGCTGGAAATGGCCCGGCATCGACGCGATCGGCACGCGCTCGTTGTGTCCGGCGCGAACGAACAGCGGCAAGATCAGATTGGCCGGCGCCAGAGTCGTGTGCTGGACGAGTCGCCGCACGGCCGGCAAATATCGCAAGCGGCGCAACCGGGTGGTCGGATAGCGGACCGCGTCGCGAGATGGTTCGGTAGACCCCATCATGCTCTTATAATCGAACCCGCCGCCGGGCGAAATGGCTGCCCGGAGCTGCCCGTCGTGCGTTCGGCGCGTAGCGGCACCGTGCCGCGGCGCCTCCGGAACGGCCGATCGAGATAATGCCCCCAGCTTAGCGATCGCCCTGCGGGCTGCCGGCTGGCGATTCCTCGGCCAAGGCCTGGCGGGCCCTTTCGACGAGTGGTCCGGCCCAGGGCTTTTCGCCGTAGAGCGTGATTACCGCCTGCCGCATGCGGTGCGCCGCTGCCCGATCGGAGGGCGCGAGGCGATCGGCCTCGGCAAGCTGGGCCTCGACGACTTTGCTATCGGCCTGAATGTCCTGGGCAAGCTGCTTTTCCAGCCGGTCGAGTTCTTCCCTGGCCAGGACCACGTAGTCATCCTCTTCCCCGGGCTCGCCGCCATACAAGTCGACCAGGGCCTGGAATTTTCGAATCGCCAGTTCGGGGTTCAGGGCGCGCAGCTCCAGGGCATCGTTATAGGCGCGCTGCATCGGCGAACGGGCTCCTTCGCCTTTCAACGTGCGGCTGCTCTTTTCGACCTTGCGGCGCAGACCCTGCTGTTGCAATTGGTCGTTCCAGCGTTGGACTTGCTCGTGTCGCCGATCGTCCGGAAAGCGGTCGAGAAAATCCCGCATTGCGGTGCGCACGTCGCGCAGGCCGGCCGCGTCGCGACTGTCGGCGGCTTTTTCGATTTGAGTAAACAGCTGGTCCGCCGACGGGCCGTGGATCGCGTGCCAAGCCAGCCAGCCCACGGCCAGGAGTCCCGCGATGGCGGCGATCGTTTGCCAGTTGGCCAGCCCGTTATAAAGTTCCTCGCGCCACGTGGAACGGTCGGAGGACGGGTCTTCGACCTTGGTGAATCGACCGCTGGCAACGCTTGCGGCGGGACGTGCCACCAGGCTGGTTCCCGACCCGGGCGAAAGGGCGCCCCCCGGATCGCGCCCCGGCGCCGTCGATTCGTCCGGCGCGCGGCCACGGGCGCCTCGGGCACCAGGGTGGGGCCAAGCGCGTCGATCGGCGGCTGGTGCTCTCCGGATTGCTCGTCGCTGGGCAGGGCGAAATCGAGTCGCTGCGAAGACAGCGACAGGCCGCGCTCCATTGCCTCAAGCGCCCGGGCCAGAATCAGTGCATTGACGAAGCGCTTTTGCGGCTCTTTCTCCAGCAGCTGGCGAACGATGCGGTCCAACTCGGCCGGGGTGTCCGGCGCCCAGCGCCGCACGGTTTGCGGCTCGGCAAACCGCTGCAGCTGCAGCATTTCGACCAGGGTCGAGGCTCGAAATGGCGGCCGGCCGGCCAGCAGCGCGTACATCACGCCACCCAGGCTGTACTGATCGCAGCGATCCGTGACCGGGCGCCCGTCGGCCTGTTCGGGAGCCATGTATTCGGCCGTGCCCAGCACGCCGCCGTCGTTGGTCATGCGGGTATTGCCGAACAGCCGAGCGATGCCGAAATCCGACAGGCGAATCTCGCCGCTCGTCGAGAGCAGCAGGTTGGCCGGTTTGATGTCGCGATGGATGATGCCGTGATCGTGGGCGTGCTTGAGGGCTTTGCAGAGCTTGATCGCCAGCTGCGTCACCTCGCGCCAATGAAATCGCCGCCCGGCCCGCAGCTCTTCTTCCAGGCTGGTGCCCTCGACCAGCTCCATGGCGTAGAACAAGTACTCGTCTTCCTCGCCGTAGCCATACAGGCGAACGATGTTCGGGTGCCGCAGCTTCTTGAGGGATTCGATTTCCGCCTCGAAACGGACGCGAAAACCTTCCTCGCCGGCCAGGTGCGGCGAAAGCACTTTGATGGCCGCCCGCTGGCCGGTGGCTTCGTCGACTCCTTCATAGACCGAGCCCATGCCGCCTTGGCCCAGTTTCTTGCCCAGCCGATAGGGACCGAGTTTGTCGAACTGCATGCGGCACTCAACACGGAGCCAGCGGCGTGAACGAAAAACAGGGACGCCGCTTCGAACAGGCTGCCCGAGGAGATTACTTGTACTCGATCAGGTGCGATCGTCCACGGCGCAGGCGGGTGAACACGTATTTTAGTGTTCCGCACAATTCGGCAAACTTCCCCAGCAAGATCATGGTCGCATACTCGGCAGCGGGCCGCCAGGAATAGCCGCGGCCCCGCTGTTTCCGCCAAATACGCAGCCATTGCAACCCGTAGGCGGCCGGCAACAGGCACAACCAGGCGTACGAGCAGGCCAGGGCCAGGCCCAGCGCCGTCGCCGGGAGCAGGACAGTCCAGATCGCCAACGACCGGACGATCCGTAGCCCGTTCACGCTCCAGTGGTTCTTCTGCCGGCTGGTCAGTTCTGCCGCGGCATGCCCCGATCGCACCTGTCGCCGCCACCATTGACCAAACCGGGTGATGGCAGCGTCGTGAATCGACATTTCGGCGTCCAGTCGCATGATTTGCCAGCCGCTGCGGAGCACCCGCGAGCAAAGCTCAGGCTCTTCGCCGGCAATCATATCGGCGCAGAAGCCGTCGAGCTGCCGGAACGCGGATGTCCGCATCAGAAAAATCCCGCCGCACCAGCTGGCCAGGCCGATCGGCGTGTCCCACTCCATGTCGCAGAGCCGATTGTAGATAGTTCGTTCGGGATACCGCTCGCGGACCCGCCCGCAGACGATGGCGCAGATTTCGTGCGACCGGCAGTATTGAGCGGCGCGCTCGAGCCAGCCGGTCACGATTTCACAGTCCCCATCGACGAATTGCACCAGCTCCACGTGCGGGGCCAGCAACACCAGCTCGGCAAATCCGGCATTGCGCGCCGGGCAGCCGTGAAGGGTAGCGACATGTCCAGTTCGACCACCCGGCATCCCAAACTTCGTGCAAACGCCACGCTGCCGTCGGACGAGCCCGAGTCGACGTAGACCACGTTGGGCAGCGCCGCCCGCAGCGAGGTCAAGCAGGTTTCCAGCCGCGGCCCCTCGTTGCGGCCGATGACGACCACGCCCAACTGCGGATCGGCTTCGTCCGCCCGGTCGGACGGCCGCTTGTCGGGCACCGGTGCCGCGGTCACGCCAGGAGCATCACTAGGGACGTCTGGCGGATTAATGGAAGACATGATGGGCCGCAGGGGAACTCGGGCAATGGGCTTGGGCGCGGGGCGAGCACGGCTGCCGGCGAGCGTTGTACCGCTCTGCTCCGATCGCCTCAAAATCGGAAACCGCGTCAGTTGTCCAGGATCTCCGCGCGGCGATTTGCCAAATGGGGCGCGGGCACCGCAGGGTCGCGGTCGGTGCTGACCCAAGCGCGCTGGCGGTTCGTCCAGAAGCCCACATAGAGCGGGATTTTCGCAGCGACGTACCAGGGGACGGCCAGCAGTGCCGAAAGCGGCAGCCAGCGGCGCGCGTGTCCGACCCAGGCCGCCAAGATCGCCGAAAAAAGCACGCCACCGGTCGCCCCCAGCAACAGCGCCGGCAGCCAACTACCACAGGCCAGGCCCAACAGAACCGCCGCCAGCAGCGTGACGGCCCAAATGCTCACCAGCATCGAAAGTGGCGGCACGAACAGGTCCAACATCATGCCGAGGGCCAGGGCGTCCCGGCGGCGCAGGGCCCCCCACAACAACCGCGGGGTCTGCGACAGGATGGTCGCCAAATGTCCGTGCTCCCAGCGCTTGCGCTGTCCCCAGGCTGCCTGGCGCTGACCGGGCAGGCTGGAGCGGATTTCACTGGTCGGACAAAACCGTGGCGGGCGGCCGGCCAGGCACAGATCGACCGAGAGCTGCATGTCCTCGACGATGTTGCCGTCGGCCAGCGAAAAATGCTCGAGCACCTGCCAGGGAAAGGCCATCCCTGAACCACTCAGCAAACAAGGCAAACCGAGCCGCCAAAGTCCCAGAGGCCGAACGAAGTTTTTTACGTACACGGCCAAGGCGGAAACCAGGTCCGTCGCCCGCGGATCGGGCGGCGCCAGAATGCAATAGTCGCCTTGCGCCGGACAGAGCGTGTCCGCGCACTGCCGGATCAGGCTATCCAGGCAGCCCGGCCCGAGCTGGCAATCGGCGTCGACGATGACGACCACCGCGGGGGGCTGCTCGCGGAGCCGGCGCAATCCCGCGTCGAGGGCAAATCCCTTGCCGCGGCGTGTCGTGTCGTGGCGTTCCAGAACCTCGGCTTGTTCCGCGCGAGCGATCGCTGCGGTGGCGTCGGTGCAATTGTCGGCCACCACGAGCAACCGGTCGCCCGGCAGGAGCTGTGGCCCGATCGAGCGCAGCGTTTCGCGGATCACCGCGGCCTCGTCATGCGCCGGCACGATCACGGCGGCCGGCGGACGCGGGGCTGTTGGTTCCGCAGCGTCCTGAGGTCGGACTGGGCGCCGGGCAAACAGGGCGACAACGCATTCGACCCACAAGACGAGCGCTGCGACGACCGTTGGCGCGGCGAGCCCCAGGATCAAAATAGCGACGGCATCCACCATGCGTTCGGTCTACGACTTTCCCGGCCGGGAGACGACTGTCCAGGGAGCGACGAGGCGGAGAGGTGGAGACGGCACTAGCCGACCACTCCCAAAACCGGCGCGTCGAGCTCCAGCAGCTCCTGCAGTGCATGGTAATTGTGACGGGCCCGGCGCTTGTCGTGCGATGCGGTAAACAGGATGCCGTCGGCGCGGGCGGCGAGCATTTGCAAGTCGGCGCTTTCCGAAGCCGGCGGAGCGCTCACCAGGACCATGCTATACCGCCGGCGGCATTGCTCGATGAAATCCGTCATCCGCCGCGTGCCGAAGCACTCGCGGGGAAATTCACGCTCGCCGGCCGGGATGAAGTGCACGCGTTCGCTGGCCGGGCTGCTGACCAGCGAGGTAAAGTCCAGCGTTTCGTCGCGCAAGAAATCCGAAACCCCCTGGGCGGCAGCCGCTCTGCGTTCAATCACACCCGCTGCGCCACTGCCGTGCTTGCTGCCTGCGGCGCCGTTAACTGCCGCGCCGTTAGCCGGCGTGCCGTTGAGTTCAGCGCGATGAGCCCCGTTGTGCTCGACGTGTTCGACCACCGACATGTAACGTGTCAACAAATGATCGTGCACCGCCGCCGTGCGGCTCATATCGATGATCAGCACGCGCTCTTCTCGATCGGCGAAACACTCCGCCAATTGGCAGATGACGTTCACCGGCGAATCCAACGGATCGAGCGGGCTGAACAGGATGACCGATCCCGCGTTGGGGATGAACTGCTGAATCCGCAGTGCCAAGAGCCGCAATTCTTCCTTGCCCGAAATGGCCAGCCCATGAGACTGGGGCAGGACGTTCGAGTGCGACATCCGTGCCAGCACGGGCAAGCCGAACCGCCGCGCGGCCGCGTCGGCTGGCGTGCCGCGACTGGAAAAGAATTCCCAGCCCAACACCGGCAAGAGCAACACCATCATCGCCCCTGAGAAAACGACCACAATCCGTTTGAGCCAGTTGGGAGGCGTTTCCTTGGAAAGCGTCGCAGGCGCCACGATCGTGTATTCGTGAACTCGGGACTTCTCCAGTTGCCGGGCACCGGTCAACTGGTGGGCCAAAACGTCCTGCATCGCTTCGGCCTGGCGCACGTCGTCCATCAGATCGAGCGGTTCGATCGGGCGTGCCACGCCGGGCTGCTCCGCCATGCGGCGCTGTTTGTCCTCCAGCCGGGCTTGAATCTGGCTGACTTCGTTTTTCTTGGCTTCGATGGAGAAGCCAAGATCCCGGATTTTGTCTTCGAATTGCTCAATCCGTTGGTTCAAATGCTCGACCAGCTTTTGATTTTCATCGGTCAAAAACGACTTTATTTCCAGGCCGTTGAGCTTCTCACGGAACACAGCCAGGTCGACATCGTCGTTGGCGACGTCCTCGGCAATCTTTTCCAGTTTTTCCAGGGCCGTCGAAAGCTGCGTATGGCCGTCCGAGCCCTTGCTGTGAAAGGCCATCTTGGCCACGTGCTTCGTCCGCCGGGCTTCAATGAGCACCTGCTTGGCCTGCGCCAGCAACTGTGCCCGCTGGGTTTTCAAGCCGTCCAGCTGGGACTGCAGGCTCTTCAGGGAGGTCTCGGCGGAGTCGAGAGCCGTTTCAGTCACGGCGATGCTGCTGATGAGAAGCTCGGTCGCACGGGTGTTGTCGGCCTTGCCATTGTTGGCGTAGAACATCGCGACTTTGTCCCGGGCGTGTTCAAGCTTGGCCTGGTTGGCCAGCAGACTCCGTTCCAGGTCGCGGCAAAAATTGGCCAGCGTTACGGCACGGCGCCGGGCCACTTCATCGACGAAGTTTTCCAAAAGGTCGTTTAAGATGCGTTCGCCGGCTTCGCGATCTTCCCATTCCAGGGCGACGTCGATCATATTGTCCGTAACCGCAATCTCCATGAGCTTTTTCAGTTGCTCGAGCGACAATTCAATATTGTGCTTGACGCAAAGCGGCACGAGTAGCTTGGAACTGCCCAGCACGACCGCTTCTGACTTGGCCGTGGATTCCGTCAGGCCCTTTACGTTCGCCAAGGGCAGGCCGGTCTGCATGACCGCTCCGGAATAGATCCAAGCGCCCGGCGGAGGAAACTCGATAACGATCGCGGCGGTAAAGATGCCCGCGGCAGCGGCACAAATCAACAGCACCCACCAGCGCCGGCGCAGGACGGAGGCGACCACGTTTTGCTGATTCGCCTGCCCAACAGCGAGCGCCTGCCCCGTTTGAATGACAGGCGACTTGACCAATCTCACGTCGTTGGAAGCCATGGTTGAGTGCGCTGGACGGCTAGGTAGTGGGATAGATCAATGGTGTGCCGTTGGCCGCTGTCGAGCAAGTCGGCCTGATTGCCGAGCCCTGGCTATCTTAAAACCCGCTATAAGACGAAGTTTTGGGCAACGCTTGGATGAGGACCGCGGCCAGGCAAGTTGCCGCAAACTGATAGATAAGCGAAGTTTTTATTCTAACGTGGCGCTTTGGCGGTGCAAAGAGTCGGCGCCTGGATCATTTCCCTAAATTGCCAGCGGACTGCGAATCGTTCGCGCGCCACGAGCCCTCTGAAGCGGCGCGAGTGTTACGATCCAAACAATCCGCACGTCGATCGGGCCCGCCGGGAGCGGCGCGCGAACCGAGCTTGGTGGGCCGCAACACGTCTGCCGGGGGCAAGCCTCCGCTGGCAGGCGGCGCTTATTTCCATTCGAGTCCGCGCAACTCGTCGCAATGCTCGGTCAGCACGGCCCAGACAGCTTCCAGCACTCCGTCAGACGCCCAGCGACGAAACCAGCGATGAATCGTCGAGTCGTCGCCGAAAGTCTGCGGCACGTTGTTCCAATGACAACCTGTGCGCGCCTGATACACGATTCCGTTCAGGCAGGCCCGCCAGCAGGCGGGAGGCCGGCCCGTGCGCTTGCGAGGCCAATAATCCAGCAGGATCGGCTCGATCAGCGCCCACAGCGAGTCGTCAACTTCCCAAGCCATGTCTAGAGTCTGCGTAACGATGGGAGCCTCCATGCCTCGTTTAACCGGCGACCTGCCGGGAATGTCGCACCAATTCACACGCGAGCCAAAGTAGGGTCCCAGTCGACCAGCAGCCGTCTGCACGGCCGGAAATGCCCTGGTGGCCCGACGGCGGCTGGGACTCAAGCACGCCAGGCTCCAGGCGGTCTGTTGTTCTAATGGGCGCCGTCTCATGCGCGCCCTCGAGTAGTCGCCGTCTAGTAGGCGCCGTCTAGTAGGCGCCGTCTAGTAGGCGCCGTCTAGTAGGCGCCCCGACCCGAGAGCACTGCCGGAATCGTCTTGCTGATCAGTTTAATGTCCAGCCACAGGCTGCGGCGCTGGATGTATTCGAGATCGAGCTGGACCTGGGCCGTGAACGGCAAGTCGCCGCGCCCGGAAACCTGCCAAATGCAGGTGAGCCCGGGTTTGACCAACAGCCGGCGACGATCTTCGCTGGTGTACAGGGCCACTTCGCTGGGAACCGCCGGCCGCGGGCCAACGATGCTCATGTCCCCCATCAGCACGTTCCACAGTTGCGTCAGCTCATCGATGCTGGTTTTGCGCAGAATCCGCCCGACGCGAGTAATCCGCGGATCCTGGGGGATCTTGAACGTGCGCGAATCGTTGTGGTGGCTTTGATGCAACAACAACCATTTGCGTTGATCGGCGTTCGGGGTCATCGTGCGCAGCTTGACGCACTTGAACGTCTTGCCGTTGCGCCCGACTCGATCCTGCACGAACAGCACCGGGCCAAAATCCTGCAGCTTGATCGCCAGGGCTGCGAGCAATAGCAGCGGCCAGACCAGGGCCAGAACAGCAACGGCCAGAATCACGTCAAGCACCCGCTTGACCGATTCGTAGCCCAAAGCCGGCAGCGCCGGCAGGTCGATGCCATCGAGGAAAATGGCTTCGGCCGGCAATTCGAATTCGTATTCCGGTGACATGCAGCAAGGACCTTTTTCAACTCAAGTTCAAGCGCCAGGCATGCTGGCTGCGCGATTGCGAATCTAAGAAGTACGTCCCAAGGGCTTAATCGAATCACACGTTGAACTGCGTGTCCTTGCAATGCCGCCGTGTCCTTCGTCCGTCGAGAGCTTCAACCTGCCCGGCAGCCGGGCCAGATCTCGGAGGTAGTTTCTCGCCAAAAAAAATGCGTTACGCACGTAACGCCCAGCCAGACGGCGCGGATCGCCAACCATGCGATACGCCCACTCCAATCCGCTGGCCTGCAGCCAGAACGGGGCGCGTTTGACCGCGCCGGCCGTGAAATCGAACGAGGCACCGACTTGCACGCACACGGCTTGCAAGCCTGCACAGTGCTTGGCCAGCCAAAGTTCCCCCAGCGGCTGTCCCAGCGCCGCAAAGAGCAGGTCGGTCCGGCTCTCCCGAATTTGCGCGACCAGCTCCAATTCGTCCGCTTCAGTCAGGTCGGACATGCGCGGGCAGGCGATGCCGGAAATGATGAGTTGAGGATGCTGTTCCTGCATGCGGCGGGCCGCTTCCGCCGCAACGCCCGGCTTGGCTCCCAGCAGAAACACGCGATGCCCTCGGGCGGCAGCACGGCGGCAAAGGTCGGGAAACAGGTCGGCTCCGGCCACCCGCTCGGGCAAGGAATCGCGCCGCGATCGCGCGGCCCAAACCAGGGGCATGCCATCAGCCACCAGGAAGGCGGCCTTTTCGTTGACCGCTTGCAAGCGGGCGTCGCGCGACGAGAGCATCGCGTAATTGACGTTCGCCGTAATGAAATAGGCGGGTTGGCCCCGATCAATCAGGCTCTCCACGGCTTCGAGCGTCTGCTCGTGGGTGAACCGCGCCAGGCGCAGTCCGAACACCGAGCAGCAATCCTCGAAATCCGGGACGCTGATCTGTTCGAGACTTTCCGTGTCGGCCCGGGTGGGGGCCTCTTCAACGCTACGCATTGGTCCGTAGAGCGGGGGGGTTGCGCTGGCGACCTGCATGTTCCGGTCTCCCCGATCAAGCGATTTGCGTGCCAATTGCTCTCTGCCGAACGGTTTCCGCCTGCCGCCCGTTCTCGGTTGACGGCGGAAAGGCCCCACGACGAGCCGCGAATAGGAGACCGGTCGAGGCGGCCGCCGATCTCAAAACTCCCTTTTTTTGGGACACTCGCAAGGGTGGGATGACCTCGCAACCCCCCTTTCTGGGAGGGGTTTAGGACGACTCCAACTTGGTCTCAAAACCTTTCCGTCAGAAGGGCAGGGAGGCAGTTTGAGCGGCGTTAGGGCTTATCATTTTGATGAATTCCCACCGCAGGTTTATCAAAATGGCTCAAATAGAGATGTCCCGATTCATCTCCGGAGCCGCTCATTTTCGTACCCATTTTCTGCTCTGGGCGCCGTTGGCGGGCTCGTTCGGGCAGCCGGCAAAACCAGCCCGCCAGTTAGCGGCAGGTGATCTCCGCCACTGTGCCGCGGGACGGAATTCTCGGTTTGCAGCGCTGCGTCGTCGGCAGCCCGCTGAAGTTGCCCGCGTAAGGTCGTCCAGCAATGGCAGCACCAGGCAGTTCTCACTTGGCGCCGGGTTTTCGCGACGCGCAGACGGGCAAGTGCGCCGCAGTGCCGCCAACCACCATCGCCGGCAGCAAGGCAGATCGGCGGGGCGCATCCGGCTGCCAAAGGGCGTGGCTGGTCTGCCGCGCCGCCGACAGCGGTTTTTGCAAAACATTCCGCAGGTTACTGGCGCTCAGAATGTGCGCAGCACTGGTGCGCGATCGTTCCGGGTTTGCGGTTCAGTTCGGTTATGCGCGTTAGCACTGGGCGTTCATGACAGCCTGCGGGCTCAGTGGTACAATGACGCAAGCGGCATCGATCGCTCGAATCATCGGAACTTGAGTGGCTCGCGGCTTATAGGACGGCCTGGGGAAACGACTTGCAGGCGCGAGATACAGCTGAACCCGCTGCCGACGCCTCCGCAGTGCGGAGCAACAGCGAGCCGCTCGAAAAATTCGTGCAATTTCGGCTGCGAACGCTGGGCTCTCAGGGGCGAATCGAGTTCGCGCACCGCCAGGCAGATGTGTCCGAATTGCTCGATGCTCACTGCATGCCGGTTGGCAATCGGGGCGGCGTGAACTGGATTCTGGCGCGTGCCGAAGACTGCGCCCTGCTCATGCCCAGCTTCTGCGGCCACGGGCCGATCCACAGGCCGCACCACGACGGCCCGGCGTCAGGGGCCGATGTCGGGATCGTCGTCGTGCCCTTGTGCGCATGGACTGAAGCGAGTTTGGCGGGCAGGGAGTCCGCATGAGCGCCGAGCCACAACCCACCGCAAATCCCCCGGATGCCGACAACGCAGGATCCTGTCCGCTGCTGGTGGTGATTGTCAATTATAAGACTGCGGCCCTGACGGTGGCCTGCCTGGAGTCGCTCGAGCCCGAGCTGTGCAATCTACCGGGAGCCAGAGTCGCCGTGGTCGAAAACGACTCCGGCGACGCAGAAACACTGGACCAGGCCATTCGCCAACGCGGCTGGGCCGACTGGGCGCGGCTGGACATTGCGGAGCGGAACGGCGGATTCGCGTACGGGAACAACCGCGCGATCCGCCCAACCTTGACGAGCGGCGATAGCGCGCCTCCTTACGTGCTGCTCTTGAACTCGGACACCGAGGTCCGCCCCGGCGCCGTCCGGCGCTGGTCGATTTCATGGACGCAAATCCGAAGGTCGGCATCGCCGGGAGCAGCTTCGAGAACCCGGACGGTTCTTCCTGGCCGATCGCTTTTCGGTTTATCACACCGCTTTCCGAACTTGAGCGGGGTTTGAGGTTCGGTCCCGTCACCAGGCTGCTCAGCCGCCACGTTACCTCACGCGTGATGGACCAAAGCAAACCGCAACTGGTCGACTGGGTTTCCGGCGCTTGCATGATTGTTCGGCACGAAGTCTTCCGCACGATCGGCCTGCTGGACGAGGGCTATTTTCTCTACTTCGAAGAGCTGGATTTTTGTCTCCGCGCGCGGCGCCAAGGCTGGCCCTGCTGGTATGTTCCCCAAAGCCGGGTGATGCACATCGCCGGTCAAAGTAGCGGACTGACCGCTCGCGAGGGCCGGCCGCCGCGCACGCCGGAGTACTGGTTCGCCTCGCGGCGGCGGTATTTTCTCAAACATTTCGGCCTGGGGGGTGCAACGCTCGCCGACCTCTGCTTCGGATTCGGTTTTGCCCTCTGGCGGGTGCGCCGGGCGCTGTCTCGTCGACCTGACAAAGATCCGCCGCGGCACCTGGCGGACTTCTGGCAAAACAGCGTGGTGCGGAAGAAGAATCGGGTCGTCGACGCGACTTGAGCCGGCCAGGTATTTTGTCCCGGCTCGCTAGCAACGGTGGGCGACCGGCCGCAGTTTCCCGGCGATTTGGGCATTTCCCGCCCGTCGAGCGGCCTGCCTGGCAGGCGCAATTTGTTGCAGAGTTGGCGACAGCATGGGATACTGAACTCACGTCGGGGAGTCCGGCGGGTCGATAGAGTAATCGATACATTTTGCCTAATCGGCAAACTGGAGATGGAGTTATGAACGCGGTGCGATTGACGGCCTGCTGTTTTTTCATCGGCCTTGTTTGTTTGCCTGGTGCGGATGCTTTCGCGCAGCAACAGAAAAGCGCGAAGGGAAAGCCCTGGCAATACCATCCGTCTAGCTCCACGCTGAGCCCGTATTTGAATCTGACCAATCCTGACACGGGTCCACTGCCCAATTACTTCTCGCTGACCAGGCCCCAATTGCAGCAGATGGACATCAATAACCGGCAAAAAACGATCACGCAGCAACAAGAGGATGAGATCAACAGGCTGGACAAATCCTTCTCGGTTCGTAACTCGGAGGTCAAGCCGACAGGCACCGGGGCTGGCTTCATGAACTTCGACCACTTCTACTCAGGCGGCGGAGCCGGATCGACGCCGGCCAGGCCGCCCAAGAGCACCAAGCGTGGTGCCGGCTCGTAATATTGTCGACCAGGCTGCGATCTTGGGTCTGACGCCGCCGCGGCTGCCGAGTGTGCTCGGGCGCCCTTCTTGATTGCTGCCCTAGGCGCATGCGCTCTGCTGTGTGCCGCCCACCTCGCTTTTTCGCAGACCTATTGCTGCCCCAAGCGCCTGCGCTGCCTGGACTTGTCGCGGGCCGGTTGCTGGCCGGCGAGAATGCTATCGCGTGCCCGCACAATCGGCACATTCGGCATATTCCAGCTAATCTTCCACCCTTGAATGAGCCGAAATCGAACTTAGGAACCGCTCCGGCGGACAGGGACGGTCAAAGACCGGACCCGAGGGGCGACCGCAGAACACGGACGATACGCCGGCCCACGGCCGAGGCCAGATCGGTCTCGGCGGCCGGATTGCAAGCACACGTTAAGGACGGCAACGGATGGCCCGCCCGATTCTGGTTTTCGGATTGCTGCTCGCCGCGCTCGCAGTGGCCCAGGGTTGCCATTTGCACGACGCGAAGTGCGAGCCGCAGGCGCCGATATTGGTGGTGCCGCCGCAAAGCAACGTGCCGCGGGAATTGACCAAAATCAAAATGCCCGAGTACGTCATCGAGGCCCCCGACGTGCTCGAGATCAACGCGGTGCGGATCCTGCCCAAGCCGCCCTATCACTTGCGGGCGCTGGACCGGGTGAGCGTGATGATTACCGACGTGCCCGAAGAGTCGTTGGTGAACAACATCATTCCGGTCAATCTCAACGGCACGCTCGAACTGGGGCCCAGCTACGAACCGATCGACGTGCATGGGCTGGAGCCGGAGGAGGCCGAAAAGAAGATCCGCGAGATTCTCGTCCAGCAGGGATTCGCCAATCCGAAGGTGAGCCTGTCGCTGGCCGAATTCAGCGGCTTGCAGCAGATCGCCGGCGAGCACCTGGTCGGCCCCGACGGCACGGTGGTGCTGGGCACCTATGGCAGCGTCTCGGTGGCCGGCTGCACGCTGCGCGAGGCGAAAACGGCGATCGAGGAATTCCTCTCGCCGCACTTGATGGAGCCCGAAGTGGCGGTCGACGTGTACGCCTACAACAGCAAGGTGTACTACATCGTGACCCAGGGCGCCGGACTGGGCGACAACGTCGTGCGCGTGCCGCTGACCGGCAACGAAACGGTGCTCGACGCGATCGCGCAGGTCTCCGGCCTGCAAGCGATTTCGTCGAAGAAGATCTGGATCGCCCGCCCCACGCCCGGCTGCGAGGGCAATATCGTGCTGCCGGTCGATTGGAGCGCGATCACCGGTCGCGGTGCCGCGGCCACCAATTACCAAATCATGCCCGGCGACCGGGTGTTCATCGCCGAAGACAACCTGGTCGCCTTCGACAATTATCTGGCCAAGCTGATCGCTCCGATGGAACGGGTGTTCGGCGTCACCTTGCTGGGCACGCAGACGGCCAAGGGCGTCAAGTTCTACAACAAATTCCTGAATACTGGGCAGGGGGGCGGAACTTGATGTCGCGGGCCGGCCTTGGCGGTTGGGCTGAGTCGAAATCGTGATCGCAACAAGTGCTGACCGCGCGAATCCCCAACGGACTCGCAAACCCGGCAGACAGCCGAGAACCAGCGTGTCGAGTCCGGCTCGAATAACTTCGTTTGCGGCTGTGCTCGTCAGACCACTGTTGAAAACCTGAAATGCGCTTTATCGGAAGACTCCTGTGCTCGCTTGGCCGCTCGCCGGCTCCGCTGACGATCTTGCTCGTCGGCTGCGCGGGGCTGCACATCAACAGCACGCCGCCGTTCAAAGGCACGAGCGCCGATTACGCCTTCGCCAAGATGAATCCCAATCCGGCCAATCCGTGCATTCCCTATGTCGGAGTCCCCGGCTACGGCTATACGGCCACGACCTGGAGCGATTTCAAACCGCCGAGCCAGGATGTGCCGGGCAGTTCGAGCCCGGCCAGTTCGAGCCCGGCGGGCACCGCCAACCCGGAAGAGATTCCCGCTCCCACGACTTCGGGGCAGGGCCGGGCGCACCGCACCCGGCACCACGCCGGCAACCGCCGCCGCAAGAACCAGCCTACGCTAGCCCGAGAATCGGAACCGTCGGTGACGGAAGTTGCCGCGACGGCGCTGGCCGAGTTCCCCGCGGAAGCAGACGATCTGTCGCAGCCCACGGCCAGGCAAAAAGAGACCGCCAGCGAGCCGGTCAATCCCAGCCGGGTGCCGCGCATGCTGCTGCAGGCCGATCCAAACGCTGACCTGCCGCCCGTGCCGCCTCCGCCGGTGATCCCGCCGGCGGCATCGGCAACGCTGCCAGCAGCATCCGCGGCAAAGTTTGCGGCGCCTGCCGCTGCTTTGCCGGCAGGGCGGTCCACAAGTCGGCCGGACGCCGGCATCCTGAATCGCTCGTCGTTCCTGAGCGAAATCGACGAGGAGCCGGCCGGTGACCAGGTCTCGTTCGTCAAGCACGGCGACGCCGGCCCGCGCGGCACGCGGGCCCAGTTCCTCGAAGACACCGAGGAAGACTCGTTCCTGGACGATTAGCTCGCAAACCGGGGCACCCCGAGGCTTGCGGGATTTCTCCTGCGAAATACCCCGCGTCCGCACGTCGGGCCCACGGGCTCAATAGCCATTGTCCATGATATCGAGATTCACTTCGTCGGCCGACGCCATGCCATTGGGTGTCATGAGCTGTTTGTAGACGTCGTAGTCGATGTCTTCGGCGATGAAGCGGACGTTGCCGCCGCAGAACGAAACCACGACCCCGCCGGGATGATTGCTCGCGGGCCGGCAGTAGAGCACGCTGCGGCTGGGCGAGGTCGCGCCCCTGCCACGGTTGATCTGGTAATCGCGAGTGCCCGATGGTGGGCGGTTCCACCAGAGAAATGTCGTGCTGTCGTAAAGCTGAGCCCGGTTGGTCAGTGCCCAGCTTCCGGCTTGAAGGTTTTCGGAGGTCAGCAGCGTGCAAGATGCTCCGTCGTGCGCGGCGACGTAGGCCGGGCTGATTAAAATCGGGTTCGGCGCGGTCAGATCCGTCGCGATCCCTCCCGCTTCGATCACGGCAGGCTGAGCATCGTCGGTCACGTCCGCCTGGCCCGCGTTGATCACGTAGGCATTGGGGGCCGAAGACGAACCGGTCGGAATGTTGCTAGGGCAAACGAAGATGTTGCAGTACACCGTCGCCTCAGGCGGCGCGGCGGTTCCTGGTGACTTGCGCCATACCTCGTAAATATCAGACTTCTCCAGGTACGGCATGATCGTGACCAGGTAGCTCGTGGTCTTTGATCCGAGCCTGTTGGCGTAGCCGGGATAATAGCGGTGCGCCTCAGCGAATTGCATCGCAGCCAGCGAGATATTGTGCTGATTGCTCTGGCAAGTGTTGCGTCGGCTCGGCGTGCGAGCCACCTGGAGGCAGCTCGGCGCGAAGGTGCAGATCAACCCGACGATCGCAGTCGCCACGAACAAATCGCGCAGCGTGAACTGGCTGGAATGCTCGCTAGACATGCTGGATTCTCCGCGCAGGGAGAACATCGCCTACGCCCGAACGTCAGTATAACCCAGCGGGCGATTTCCTGCCCTGCGGCTAGGGGCGGCCTGCACTCTGAGGGCCGGCCTCGTGCTGCCGCCGCTGCCACTGCTCTTCGGCCGCGGTGCGGCGGAAATACTGGGGCACGAGTTGGAAGACGTCGTCGCGCTGCCCGGCGGAATATTGCTCGAAACCAATCTGGCCGACGACTCCCGCGCTGGGCATCCACAGCCCCGGCTCGACGATCACCACGCCCGCCGGCACGCGGCCCAGCAGCCGCCGCAGCCCCGGGCCAGAGACGACATCGCCGACTTGCAACGCATCAAGCCAAGGGCGATTGTCGATCACCTCGGTAGCCCAGGGCGTTTGAAATCCGCCACCGGATGGGCCGGGCGCGGTGCGCCTGAGCTCGGCGGCAAACAGCTGATCGCGCTGGGCATCGACAACGGCTTTGACGCGTGCCGGCTCGCCTGGCACCTGCCGGGCAATCGCTTCCAGAGTGTGGACGCCGATGATTTCGGCACCCACGGCATAGGCCAGCGCTTTGGCCGTGCTGACGCCGATCCGCAAGCTCGTAAACGAACCGGGGCCGCTGGTCACGGCAAACAGTTGAATTTGCGCGATCTTCCACCCCAGGTTGCCGAGCAAGGTTTCGATCGTGGGCACCAGCGTTTGCGCGCTGCGCGCGCCTTCGGGAAGCTGGAGCTCGGCCAGGACTTCGCGGTCCTCGAGCGCAGCCACCGATCCGCTGTTTCCGCTGGTTTCGAGCGAGAGGACGCGCATGGTTAAAAGCCACATTCGGCAAAAAAGGCTGCGATGGGCGGTAATCCGCACGGACCGGCGCAGGCCGTGCCGGCAGGAGCTAACCTAGCCTGCCGCCAGCCGATGTCGAGGGCCGGCTGGCGATCGATCCAGCGCGCGTCAGCTCGACTTGACCGGCGCAGCGGGCGATTTTAGACTGTAGGCTTGTATCGTGGATGACCGACGGAACTTGCGACGAGCCTTAGGGTTTGCGACCGGCGGCAGCAGAGCCTGCCGGAGGGTTGTACCCAGGTCCGTAGACGAGTTTGGGCTCTTTGGACTTTTCTCTTGTCATTGAAGCGGCGTCGGCGTGAAGCGCGCACTGATTAGCGACATCCACAGTAATCTGGAAGCCTTGGAGTCCGTCCTGGCGGATATCAAGGGGCAGGGCATTACCGAGATCTACTGCCTCGGCGACATCATCGGGTACGGCCCAAATCCACGCGAGTGCATCGACCTGGTGATGAAGTGCAACGTGTGCCTGCTGGGCAATCACGACCAGGGCGCGCTGTTCGATCCCGAGGGTTTCAATACCGGCGCCGAACGCGCGATCTTCTGGACCCGCGACCAGCTGGAGTCGGGCGCGGCACTCCGGCCGAGAACGCCCGGCGTTGGGATTTTCTGGGCGAGTTGCCCCGCAATCGCCGCGAGAACGGTTTCTTGTTCGTGCATGGTTCGGCACGCAATCCGCTGAACGAGTATGTCTTTCCCGAGGACATCTACAACCAGCGGAAGATGGAGAAGATTTTCAGCCTGATCGAGCATCATTGCTTTCAGGGTCATACGCACGTGCCGGGCGTCTTTACGCAGGGCTTGAATTTCCTCAGCCCTGAGGAAATCGGCTACGAGTATCGCCTCGCCGACGAAAAGACCATGACTAATGTCGGCTCCGTCGGCCAGCCGCGCGACGGCGATCCGCGGGCCTGCTACGTCGTGCTCGACGAGGGAACCGTCAAGTTCCGCCGCGTTGAATATCCGTTCGAGAATACGATCAAGAAGATCTACGATATTCCCGAACTGGATAACTTCCTGGGCGATCGGCTGCGCGAAGGGCGCTAGAGCCGATTCGGATGCCGGCGCGGACGCGTCAGCTATCCCTCCATGCCCTGTTCGCTGGCGATGGTCGCGGTCCCCGCGGGCCGGTTTTCCTGGGCCATGTAGGTTGGCACCGGCTGGCTGTGCCCAGCTTGCCATTGCAAGTTAAGCCTCAAGCTGGACAATAGATAGCCCCGGCCACCGAACGGCGCCCGAGCCCCGAAAACAAGAGCGGCTCGGTGCCAACGAATAGCTGACTGTCGGCCGAGGTGAGTCCGCGCTGTTTTCTCGGCCGCCTGCCACCGGGGTGATGCTTTCATTGCCGGTGACTGAAAGCCAGTTGGCTTCGCTCGGCGGAGCGCGCGATTTTTCGTGGGCACGTTTTGAGGGTCCTGGTTCGTGGAACGACGTTTCGTATTGTTCATCGTCCTGGCGACGTTGATCCTCTCGATCAACATGCTGGTTTCGTCGGTGCTCTTCCCGCGCAAGGTCCCCGTCGCGCAAAACGACGCCGCACCCGCCGCCGGGAAAGCGGCCGAAGATAAAGCGGCCCCCGAGAAGTCCGACGACGAAAAACCGGCCAAGGTCGAGGCCCAGCCGTCCGAGTCGCCCGACGCCCAAACGCCAGACGCTCAAGTAGCCCCTTCAGAGGACGAAAAGCCCGCGGGCGAGGAAGCACCCGCTGCCGCGCAATCGCTGCCCACCCGGCGCATCTCGCTGGGCTCTTACGACCCGGAGTCGGGCTACCGATTGCTCGTCACATTGACCAGCACCGGGGCCGCGATCGAGCGGACCGAGCTCAACAGTCCGCGCTACCGCGAACAAGAAGATCGCAGCGGCTATATCGGCCATCTGGCGCCCTCCGACGCCCCGGCAGCCGCTGGCTGCGTGCTGGAGGTCGTCGGCCGGGGCACTCCGGCGGCCGAGGCCGGGCTGAAGCCCGGAGACGTAATCGAGCGGCTCAGCGAAGCGCGAATCACGAATGCTGCCGATTTTGAAGCGGCGCTCAAGCAAACCCAGGCCGGCGACGAGGTCGAACTGGTCGGCCAGCGCGACGGTGCGCCGCTGAAGGTGACATGCAAACTTGGACGCCGTCCGCTGGAGATCATCCGCCCCGAATTCGACAGCAAGCCGGTCGACACCGTCGCCCGCGAGCACGACCCCTTGTCCCTCTTGCTGACGCTCGAGCAGGCCGGCAAGCGGCACTTGGAGAAGGACCACGACGAACTGACCGGCATCGATTTGCGCAGCGGCAACTGGGAGGTCGTCGAAAGCTCGATCGACGAGGCCGTCTTTCGCCGCCGCTTGGACAAGCTAGGCCTGGAAGTCACGAAGCGGTATCGCCTGGCCAAGGCCGTGGGCGACAACCCGGACGCGCCGGACTACAGCCTGCTGTTCGACGTCGAGATCCGCAACCTCGCCGATCAGACCCAGGACGTGGCCTATCGGCTCGACGGCCCGACCGGCCTGCCGCTCGAAGGAGCCTGGTACGCCACCAAGATCAGTCACACCTGGGGCGCCGCCGGCATGCGCGACGTGATCGTGCGATTCAACGGCTCAGGCAATTCGGTCGAGCAAGAGTCGTGCGCCGTGATCGTCGACGCCAAAGAGGGCAAGATGCCGCACTGGAGCGAAAGCGAAGGCTTGCTCGATTTCATCGCCGTCGACACGCAGTATTTCTCCTCCGCCGTGCTTCCCCGCCGTCCCGAGCAGGCGAGCATCTGGTTCGACGACATCCGCCCGATTCGCGTGGGAAACGTTCCGGACGACAAAGCCGAGAAGAAACTCACCAACGTTTCCTTCCGGATGACGACCAAGCCGTTCGAGCTGGCTGCCGGCGAGACCTTGCGGCACAGCTACGAGTTGTTTGCCGGCCCCAAGAAGCCGGCTTTGCTGGAGAACTACGTCAACGGCGACTCCAACCTGGGCGAGCTGGTCTACTACGGCTGGTTCGGCTGGGTTGCCAAGCCGATGCTGGGAATCCTGCATACATTCTATGCCGTGGTGCGCAATTACGGCATTGCGATCGTGCTGCTCACTGTGCTAGTCCGCGGCCTGATGTTCCCGCTCAGCCGCAAGCAAGCCGTCAGCGCGCAGAAAATGCAGGAGCTGCGGCCGGAAATCCAGAAGATCGCCGAGAAATACAAAAAGCCCGAGGAACGCACCCGGGCCCAGCAAGAGCTGTTTCGCAAGCACAAGTACAACCCGTTCGGCGGCTGTCTGCTGGTCTTCTTCCAGTTGCCCGTGTTCGTCGGGCTATATCGTTCGCTGATGGTCGACGTGGAACTACGGCAAGCGCCGCTGCTCAGCGATTCGATTCGCTGGGCGTCGAACCTGGCCGCGCCAGACATGCTCTGGGACTGGAGCCACGTGATGCCGGGCTTCGCCCTCTCGTATCTGGGGCCGTATCTGAACCTGTTTCCACTGGTGACCATCGGCCTGATGATCTGGCAGCAGAAGATGTTCATGCCGCCGCCCACCGACGAGCAGACGGCCATGCAGCAGAAAATGATGTCCTACATGATGATTTTCATGGGCGTCATGTTCTTCAAGGTGGCCTGCGGCCTGTGTCTGTACTTCATCGCTTCGAGCCTGTGGGGCATCACCGAGCGCAAACTGCTACCCAAACCGGCCCCCGGCGCCCCGCCACCGTCGAGCGGTGGCGGCGATACCGGCATGAAGAAGCGTCAACCGAGCCGCCGCTAACGGACACAGGTCCTGGCGCGCCGCGCACGTCCGAGCAATGTCCTACTGCGTGGATGACACCATCGTCGCGGTCGCATCCGCCACGGGCGGCGGTGCCCGCGGCATTGTGCGGTTGAGCGGACCGGACGTCCTGGCGGCAGTCGCCGCGATCTTTCGGTCGGCGGACGGATTGCCCTGCGATTCAAATCGCACGCGCGCCTGCGATGGCCGAGTGCGGCTGCAGCGATTGGGCTGCGAATTGCCCGCCACGCTGCTCGTTTGGCCCACGGGGCAGAGTTATACGCGCCAGCCGGCCGCCGAATTGCACACGCTCGGCGCCCCACCGCTTTTGGCCGCGATTGTCGAACAGCTGGGCCAATACGGGGTCCGGACGGCCGAGCCGGGGGAGTTTACCTTGCGGGCGTTTCTGGCCGGCCGGATCGACCTGACCCAGGCCGAGGCCGTGCTGGGCATCATCGACGCCCGCGGCCGCAGCGAGCTCGACGCGGCGCTCCAGCAGATGGCGGGCGGACTCGCCCGGCCGATTGGCGCGCTGCGTGAACGGCTGCTCGATCTGCTGGCCCAGCTCGAGGCAGGACTCGACTTCGTCGAGGACGACATCCAGTTCATCACGGCGCCTCAGATCGAGTCGCTCCTGTCGGCAGCCGGCGGACAGGTCGACGCCTTGCGCCGGCAGCTGGCCGGGCGAGGGCGGACGGACGCGGCGGTTCGAGCGGTCCTGCTGGGGCCGCCGAATGCCGGCAAGAGCAGCCTGTTCAACGCCCTGTCGCGCTCGGGGGCCCTCGTCAGCCAGCAGCCCGGCACGACGCGGGATTATCTGGTCGCCCGGCTCAACTTGGACGGCATCCACTGCGACCTGGTGGACACGGCCGGAATCGACGACACCGAGCGTTCGGACGTCGTGGCCAGCGAGGCGCAAGACCAGAGTAAAGACCAGGCCCGGCAGGCCCAGCTCAAGCTGATCTGCTGCGAGGCCGGCAAACCGCATTCGGCCTGGCAGCAAGCTCGGCTCGCGGCCTTCGACCCGAGCTGCGAGATCCTGGTGCTGACCAAAATCGATGCCGCCGAGCCGACCGAGGGATCCCAGGCAGATTTTCCGACGGGAGCCATCGCCACCAGCGCGCTCCACGCAGCGGGGCTCGACGCATTACGAGCCCGCTTGGCTACACTTGCGAGGAAGTGCCAGGAACCCGAACTGCCGGCCGTCGGCGCCACGGCCGTTCGCGTGGTCGAATGCCTGCAGGCGGCGGCCGGGGCACTCGCCCGGGCCCGGACTCTGAATGAGCGGGCCAGCGGTGAAGAGCTGGTCGCGGCGGAGGTGCGGCTGGCGCTCGACGAACTGGGCAAAGTGACGGGTGCGATCGCGACCGACGACGTCCTCGAGCGGATCTTCAGCCGCTTCTGCATCGGCAAGTAGATTCACGGGCGCGCCATGAGCTAGGTCGGATCTGCCTGGCTGCAAACCCCGCATTCGGGACCTTTTCGGGGCAGGCCCGCCACGGGTGTTCTTGCGTGCGCAGGCGAGCGAAGTTAGGCTTGAACTCACTTGCCGCTTTGATCGCGGCGTGACGGGCGCCAGTCCTCGCGGGGGGCGCAGGTACATTCTCCCCCGGGCCGCGGCGAGGTCAGGAACGCCGCGCACGGTTTCGCGGGGGCAGGTTTCATGTTGCTTTACGAGCGCGTCGCGTCGGCACTCATCGGAACGCCTCTCCAAGGCGTCGCTGAATGCGCGGTGCGGTTTTGCGGACTGCCTCACAGGCTTCGGCACCCGGAGCTGGCGGACATCTTTGCCGAGGGTGGGCGCCTGCGAGCGGTCATGGCGCGGATCATCACCGCGCAGATGAATTGCATTGACGTCGGCTGCCACCTCGGTTCGGTGCTCAACGAAATCGTGCGGCTCGCGCCTCGCGGACAGCACATCGCGATTGAGCCCCTCGGGTACAAGGCCGCCTGGCTGCGCAAGAAGTTTCCTTCGGTCGAGGTCCACGAATCGGCGCTGGGCGATCGCAACGAGACGGTCGAATTCTTCTTCGACCGCCGGCAGTCGGGCTATAGCGGCATGGTCAGGCACTCGCCCACGGCGCGCGAAGTTTTAAGGGTGCCGTGCCAACGCCTGGACGACATCGTCCCGCCGGGGAAGCGCATCGGATTCATCAAGGTGGACGTCGAGGGGTGCGAGTACAAGGTGTTCCAGGGCGCATGCCGCGTGCTGAGAGAGTCCAAGCCGGCGATCCTGTTTGAATGCACGCGCACCGGGCTCGCCGCGCTGGGCGCGGCGGCGGCGGATGTCTTCAATCTGCTTGACGGGTTGGGGTACCGCGTCTACCTGCCGCAGGATTTCCTCGCCGGTGCGCCACCGCTCGACTGCTCCCAGTTCGCGGATTCGATGAATTACCCATTCCGCGCGTTTAACTACGTCGGGATCTCGTAACGGTGCCGGCGGCCCGGCCTTCCGCAGTTACGTGTTGCCACGCGCCCGGGCCTTCCCCTAAACTCCTTGTGGCGCGACGCGCCGTCGCGGACGCCGCGTGGAAAGTCCGGGGCGTGCGGTCCGTCGCATGGACACGTCGCTGGCCACCTTGTAGTTCCCTGGCGTTTTTTCGGGCCGCCAAGCCGTGTACTATCCGTTTGCGATGGCGCTGGTACTGTTCGTCGTCTACGTGACGGTGCGCCGGAACATCTGCGACGCGATCTGGTGTTGCTGGTGGTTCTCACTGGCAATGCCCACGCATAGCGCCAGATACATCCATTCGCTCATGATCGACTTGCGATTGATCACCAGCGTAGCGCTGCTGGCCGCGCTGGTCTTTTCGCCGCGCGGTCAGTTCCCGAAGTTGCGCCTGACGCTGACCGACCTGCTCGTGGCCGGCTTGTTCATATCGTTCAATGTCTCGCCATTGCTGGCCGAAGAATACGTGCCGCTGGGGGTCATCACTTTAGCGCGAGTCTGGGTATTGCCGTACTTTTTCGGCCGGATTGCGGGGCAATCGCCCGACAGCCTGGACCGGGTCATGCCGTTCCTGGTATCGATTTGCGTAGTGCTGAGTATCGCGGGCGTTTTCGAAGCCGTAACTCGGATCAACGTGCTGAATCATCTGTTCAGCCACTGGGCCTACACCGAAACGCGTTGGGGATTTCTCCGTGCGTCCGTCAATGTCGCCCAGCCGATTCCCTTCGGTCTCATGATCGTGTTGATGTCGCCGATTGGCTTCGAGGCGTTTCGGCGCGCACGGCAGAATTTGGGGCCGAGTTGGTGGCGCCACATGCCACTCATCATGGGAGCCGGGGCGTTCAGCTCCATGTCCCGTGCGCCGCAATTGGCCTATCTACTCACTTGTTGTGGTGTCTATTTTTTCCGCACGCCGAAAGCGCGGGTCTCGCTCGTCGTCGCCATGACATTGGCCATGGGCGGGATTTACTTTGGCCGAGATCTCGCCAAAAACGTTCTCCACACCTGGTCCCACAAGGAGTTCCATGGGCGAATCTTCATCGATGGAAAGCCGTACAACTATTCCGGTACACTGCACCGAGAATTGCTGTTCATCGTCTATAAGGATTCTTTGCTGCGCCGGCTGGTTCGGCTACGGCGACCGCGAAATGAGCGAGATCCCTTATCAGAAGCCAGTCCGCGGCACGAATTTCTGGTCGATCGATGACAATTATATCTGGTACGTGCTGCGTAAAGGCTGGTTCGGGGTTGCCCTGTTCCTTTTGCTTGGCCTGACCGGCAGCTATAACCTGGCGCGCATCGCCCTGCAATTGGACGCACCCGGATCAGTGCTCGCGGCAGCCGCCTGCTCGGCGATCCTTGCCGTGCTCTTGCTGCTGTTCACAGTATTAATGATTCCTGCCTGTGGCGACGTGATGCTGTTTTGGATCGGCTTCGGCGCAAGCTGGCGCGGACTGAAGTTCGCTTCCGCTCAGACGGAGCGAACGGTCGCTCCTCGACCACGCGCCGTGCGGCGGCGCTTGGTGCCTGGCCATTTGGGCCCGCGCACGCCCGACTCTGGAACGTCCACACCCGACGGGCCAGAGGCAGATCCGGACGAAGGCAAACTGCCGCAGCCCGTCGACGGGGCGTAGCGAAGACAGCGGCAAACCGTCACGTTGGCTGCGCCGGATAGGCCGGCGCGCCGCGGTGGCGGCCGGACACTCCCAAAAACTGAGCCAGAGGCCCACGAAGTGCCGATTACCGAAATGACCGAACAGGGGCGTGCGGAGGCGGGGGGACACGTCCCCGCGCTCGACGGGCTCCGCGGCGCCGCCATAATCAGCGTAATGCTGTTCCACTACGCGCCGTACATGTCAGCGACAAGTGCGTGGGCGCGCATCGCGACGAACCTTCGCATGTCTCTCTGGGCCGGGGTCGACCTGTTCTTCGTCCTGTCCGGGTTCCTGATAACCGGAATCTTGCTGAGGACGCGCAGCGAACCACACTACTTCCGCAACTTCATCGCGAGGCGCACGCTTCGGATATTCCCGCTTTATTTCGGCATCCTCGCTGTCGCGACGGTCTGCTTGCCCGCGCGCGACGCAGCGACGGCGCCCGTCCTGTGGACGCAAAACCCCCTATGGGCCTGGCTGTACGGGATGAACATCGCCGTCGCTATCAACGAGAGCTGGCACTTTTTCATACACAGCATCAATGTATCGCATTTCTGGTCACTCGCCGTGGAGGAGCACTTCTACCTCCTTTGGCCTGCCATCGTCTGGTGGTGCAGCGTGCGGCGCCTCGCCTATGTCTGCGGAACACTCGTGTCAGGGGCGCTCCTGACGCGGCTCGTGCTCTCGCTGTGGCTGCCGCCGATCTCGCTCTACGTTTTGACGCCATGCCGTATGGACTCGCTTGCACTCGGTGCGCTCGTCGCAATTGCCGCACAAGACGCGGATAGGCTTGCTCGGCTCGCCACGCCCGCGCGAATGGCGCTTGCCATCGCGGGCACCACGTGCATCCTGCTCTTCGCTGCGGGCGGGGGGGCGCTGCTCGGCCGCGAATACCCTGCAGCGGGCGGCCGCAGCGCCGCGGTGCTCGCCTATACCGCGTTGGCGACCACATTTGCATCGGCGTTGGTGCTCACGGTGGGCGTCCGAGGCGTGTTGCGGCGGGTATTCTCGTGCCGGCTATTGGGCATCGTCGGGACGTACTCGTACGGCCTGTACGTATACCACGACGCGCTCGCCCCATGGTTTCACGTCCTTAATGAATCAGCCGGGTACCGCGAACACATCGCATCGGTCACTATGCGCACCCTGGTCGATATGGCGGTCAACTGCGCGATAAGCTTCGCGGTCGCGGTTGCAAGCTACCATCTCTACGAAAAGCCATTCTTGCGGCTTAAGCGGTTCTTCGTATAAGGGTCGGGAAATGTAGCGCTTGCCGTGGGGCCGGAGATAAATGCCGCCTGAGCGCTGTCAGGTCCCGGCGAAAGATGCCGTTCCAACAGCTCGGTCAGACCCTCGGGCGCGACCGTGTTCATTCCGCTTGCGGTGCCAGACATAGAGCAACTGGAGTTTGCGGGACGTGCGAGCGGGTTCCAGCCAGTGCAGAAGGGGGGAACTTACTGCAACCCTGGCAGCGGCCGGACAAAATCGAACTGCAACAATCCGAGCCCGAGATTTCGTCGCGGCACCGGCGGCTGGCTGAATTGCACGCCGATAGCACCCACAGAAACTCTCGCCGGCCCACGCTCGATGTCGGAGTCACAGGCGGACGTCACAAGCCGAATAAGACGATTTTTTGCCGCCGTTTCCGCTTGTCGTCCTGACGACCAACCCCTCGGCGGTCCGCATCAACGTCAATTATACTTTGAGGGAGTTGCCCGAACAATCTCCGACGCGCCAGCGGCAACTGACGTCTCTGCGGGCGGTGCGGCATTTATCGGTTGTTCGCCAGGTCGACGTGCTCCGACCGGCTGCTGGAGATGGCTTTCGCAGACGCACCAGTGATTTTCGGTCGTGTACTAGTAAGCCGGGTCACCGCGTCGGCGATCGTTTGCGATGCGGTAGCCGTGCAAGATATTCGATGCCACAAGTATCCGCCACATTCGGCGCACAGATTCAGGACTTGCCGCGCCCACGTCACTCGGCGCCCGGAATCGCTGGGTTGACGTTGCGAAAGCCGTTGGAATCATTTTCGTTGTTATCGGACATGTAATTCGTGGACTCGTCAGGGCGAACATTGTCGAGGAAGGTAGCGGCGCATTTTCGCTCGTGACGTCGACGAGCGATTTCCTTTACTCATTCCACATGCCGTTTTTCTTCTTGCTTTCCGGGCTCTTCCTCGTCAGACAGGCGTCGCTACCCGCGGCGGAACTCGGTCGCCGGAAGTTGGCGACCATCGTTTATCCGTATTTTGTGTGGTCCGTCATTCTGCTTGCCCTCCAGGGAGCCCTGGGGAGGTACACGAACGGCACCAATGATCCCTGGAAAATGTGGACGATCATCTACGCGCCGCCGCTGCTCATGTGGTTCCTGTACTCATTGCTGATCGTGCAGTTGATTTTCGTGTGTCTACGGAAGCTCGGCGCGAGCCCCCTGGCGATCCTCCTGTTGTTCCTGGGGTGGAAGATATCGGCTGTGCTCTGGTGGGCTTCCGCGTGGGTTCCCCTGAATGGCGCTCAGCAAAACGGAGTCTGGACCGCGCTGGGCGCGGCGTTCGTCGCCAGCCCGCGGGCCATCCGGGTAGCGGAACATTTGTCGACTTGGGTTTTGACATTCATTGCCGCGGCGGGATATCTGGTTGTTGGCTGGATCGCCTGGCACCACCGTGACCCGGTTTTTCTTCTTCCATTTGTCGCTCCCCTGTGCGGAATCATCGCCTCTGCCGCGCTCGCCGGTTGCCTGGCGAGAATGCCGCAATTTGCATTCCTTGAAGATTGGGGGCGAAGGGTGCTCAAGATCTACCTGGCCCATACTTTGTCGGTCGCGCTGGCTCGAATCACCTTGCTAAGACTGCTCGGTATCGACGATGTCTTGGTTCATCTCGTAGCCGGCACGATTGCAGGTATTTACCTGCCGCTCGTCCTGTCACGATTGGCGTCCCGGCTGAACTTCGAGTTGCTCTTTCGCCTGCCCATGCCACGCAATGCGGGCTGACGAGCGTGGCAGTTGCCAAGCATTCGCGAGCCGCTGCACGTTCAGGTCCGAGTGGGCGCTCGATCGGTCGAGTCGTGCCGATCGCCCGGTGCCGAGGTCTATGGACTGCCGAATCGCACGTGGGGGAAGCTGGGCCGGATGCTGCAAATCGCCCACATGGGCAGCTCGAAGTCGCGCGGGCTGTGGACAGCTGGGCGGCGTCCGCGCGTCAACCGCACTTTGATCCGTGGTGGAGCAACAACGACCAGAATGCGCGTGGACAATTAACCATCTGGATCCGCCCCCAGCGGGTTGGTTGACAAATGCCGGCTTCTCCGCAGAATGCAGCTGCCAGGAGCCCTTGCCGCGGCGCGGCGTTCCCTTTGAACTTTTCTGTTGGTGCGCCCGGCATGCCGCTCTCGCGGCGACACCAGCCCTCTGGGCGATGCGCCTGATCGCGCGGCGGCCAATCTTTCGGGTCGCGCCAGATTGGCCGCCCTAAGCGGGCTTCTGCCGCATTGCAGGCGGGGAACGCGCACAAACTGCTCTTCCAGCAATCGGGGGTTTTTCGGACAGTACGCCCCTCGTCCGACCCGCATCGCCTGGTCCGCCGGAACGGCCAAGCGCAACATCGGCGAATCGACTGTTCGATCGTAGTTCGTTCTTCCTGTTTCGCTCGTTGTCCCTTGTTCGTGTCCAGCGCCCGTGCGCCGGCAGTCCGGGCGCGCTTGCCCGGCTGACGGTGAGCCATCGCCACGGGCCTTCGATACGACGCGTGCGTGAGTCGCAGCATGTTTTCACTCCGTTCCCTGTTTGGCGGCGCTGGCGGCGAGTCGACTTGTCGGAGGCGCTGCGCGGCGCCTGGGAATCGAAGGCCTCGAAGGGCGCGAGATGCTCAGCGCCGTAGTGGGCTACGTTGCGCCGGCATTGCAGCCGCCGAGCAATCCGGCGCCCACCCAGCAATCACTTCTGGGGGGCAATGTCAGCATTACCGACGCATTTGTCGACATCACCAAGGACGTGACCCAGATCAATCAGATCGTGGGCGGGGTTATCCAGTGGACCAATCCGGCACCGCCCCCCTCGGATGCCAATGGAAACTTGCTTGCGGACTTCAATCTCACGATCTACGAAAGCCTGACGCCGGGGATCTATAACGCCTCGTTTACCGGCTCTCCACAAACGACGATAACGGGCTTGGCCACCGGAACGAATGCGGCCGGTAAAATGGTCACGCAAAACATCAATGTCCTCAATCAAGCGACGTCGGGCGGGGTGACGACCTTGCAAATCGTGATTCCGACGTTGTCGGGCGCCCTCAACGGGGGCACGCCCAGCAGCATTCAGCTCGCCTTTAATCACACGAGCGGCACGCTCGAAAACCTGCACATCATTCGGCCGGGATACTCGACCACGAATCCGCCGCTGTTCACTAATGCGTTTCTGGCCAGCTATCAAAACTTGGGGCCGACGTCGCTGCGGTTCATGGACGCCAGCGACACCAACGGCAACGTCTCGGTGAATTGGTCGGATCGCACTCTGCCCACGGACGCATTTCCGCGCAAGAATTCGGTCACCGAAACCGTGCCTACCGTCCAACCGTCGCCGGCAGGAGCACAAACCAATCCAGTCGGTTCGACGACAGTGACCAGCCTGGCCGGGCTGCCCTGGGAATACGATGTTGCACTGGCCAACGCGCTGCATGCCGACCTGTGGATCAACATCCCGGTCGACGCGACCGACAGTTATGTTCGCCAGCTGGCCAGTTTGATCAAGAACGGCGACACGGTGGGCGGCGTTTCCTACGCGGGGCTGGCTCCCGGACTCCACGTGTATGTCGAGTACGGCAACGAAAACTGGAACTATGGCTTTTCACAAGCGAACTACATCACTGCCAACGCACTTTTGGCCGTGACTGGTCAGCCGAATCCCGTGACTGGCGCCGCTAGTGGCAGCTCCAACCTCGACTACGACGGCAGTCAGTCGAACGAGTACGGCTGGGCGGCACGCCTGGCGGCCCAGCGCACCGTGCAGATCGTCCAGGATTTTGCCACGGTCTACGGCAGCGGAACAATCAACAACCAGGTTCGCGGCGTCCTGGCCAGCAACGGTGGCACCAGCCAGGAAGATGCGCTCAAGTATCTCAACCAGTTCTTCGGCACCCCAGACAATTACCTGTACGGGCTGGCGATGAATCCCTATTTCACGCTGACTGGTGCGCAGGCGGCCAACCCGAATTTGACGTCTGGTCAAATCCTGGCCGACCTGCAGGCGGACCTGAACAATCTGACCCCGAATATTCAATCGTTTGTCACCGAGGCGCATGCCTGGGGCCTGGCGCCACTGGCGTACGAAGGGGGCCCGTCGCTGGGCGATCCGTCGGGCGGCCCCAGCACGCTTAATCTGTCGGCGGTAGCCGCGGCTGAGATGAGTCCGCAGTATGCCAATATCATTCAAGCGGAATTGAACGTCTGGTTCGCCAACGGCGGCGGACAATTCGACTTTTTCGAGCTGGGCGTGAGCCAGTACCCCTTCGGCAACCAGTACGGCGACTGGGCCGTGACCGACAATCAGGCGAACTTGAACGAGCCGAAGGAAGTTGCCTTTCGAGCCGTGCGGTTCAGCCCGCCCGTCGCGTTGGTTTCGGGAAGCTTCACCGGTTTCAGCCCGTTGCCGGGCGAGCTGGACGCGAGGCAATCGGCGCCGCTTTACGGCAGTTATTCGGCCACGGTCAGCGGCTATGCACAACCGGCGCTCGTCTACCAAGGGTATGCCGCGAGCGCCAGTCCGCACCGCGATTACAGCATTCTTTCACCGACCGCCGCCACGTATCTACTGCAACTCAATGTCGTGGCCAGCGGCACACTCACGCCTGTGACCGTCTATTTGAATGGCAACCTGGTCGGCACCGTAAAAACCCCGATCGGCACGGCAGGGACCGGCAATACGGTCCCGTTGCCGCTGAACTTGCAAGCAGGGTTCAATACGATCCGCATCGTGACGACCGCGGGCTTGAATTCGCTCGACTTCCTGAACCCCTCGGGCGCGCCGCTCGCCCAGACGGCGCCGTTCCTGGGATTGAACGTCGGCCAAGCCCCAGTCGCGATCGCCAAGAACGGCTCGAAGTCGATCGGCTTCACGGTCAGCAGCGGCGGCAACCTGGCGGCAGCGTTCACGATCACCGCCGTTTCCGACAATCAGGCGCTTGTGCCGAACAGGGACCTGACGGTGGTCGCCGGCGCATTCTTCGGCGGGCAGAACCGTCAACTGACGATCAAGCCCCTAACAGGCGCCCGCGGCACTGCCAATATCACGCTCACTCTGACCAGCGCCGGCGGCGCCAGCCGCACCGTGGTAGTCCCCGTCACCGTTAGCTGACGACTCGGGTGCATTCGCGCGACCCGTCACGTGCGCGGAGCCTCGGGGTATTTGGCGAACCATCGGGCGGGCGATTTTTATCATATTGGAAATCCGCCCAATCATTTTGAGGGGTTGGGTCTGATAGGACGGGGCGATCAAGTGGTTTGTCGTTCGGAAAAACTATTGATAAACGGAACGAATCTCAGGCGTTTTTGCCGGGATTTTCATCTTTCCGGCCTTAGAGACGTCTCGCCCTCCGCGGTCCCGGCACAAAATTCGCATAATTCGCCTCTAGTTACGGATATTTTTTTGCAGAAATATCATTGAACACTCGATCGGTGCTCTTCAAAAAAGGCAGGTTGGCATGAAGCGGTTCTATAGTGTTTTGGCGGTGGCGATCCTCCTGGCCACCTCGTCGCAGGCGTTGGCGACGCTGTCGTACACGACGACCACGCAGATCGGCATCAACTTTGCGGGCGGTAGTTACGGCTATTCCACCGTCACTGGGACCGCCGGGGCCCTCCCGCAGGCGAACTGGAACAATATTGGCGGCATTGGCAACACGACCAACAACTTGATCGATTCCAACGGCAACGCGACTTCCGTCAGCGTCACGACCACGGGCGGCAACACCTGGAGCAATAACGAGCCCAATGACGGTGGCAACGGCAGCCTGCTGAGCAACTTCCTGGATGGCGGCAGCGGTGGCCAGGACAAGGTCACCGTGTCAGGTCTTGGTGGCGGGCCCAACACGCTTTACATCTACGATGCGAGCAATCAAAGCAGCACCAACGATTTCACCGTGAATGGAACGACGTACTACGGAATCAACCAAAACGGCTACAGCGACGGCGTGCTCTATCAGTACACCCCGTCGTTGACTCCTGACGGAGCTCAGTCGGGCAACTGGTTCGTGGTTCCCTTTACGGGCACGACCCTGACGATCATTGCCAACTCGAATGAGATCGGCAATTTCCGGTCGTCGCTCGACGGCATTCAGATTGTCACGGTTTCCCCTGAACCGACAGCAATCGTGATCTGGGGCCTGGTAATCGGCGCAGGACTAATCGCCAGTCGCCGCCTGCGGAAGACCACCTAGCCTAGCCGGCCGGGAGTGCATTCGACACTGCAATCGGCCGGTCACACGATATCGGCCGACTGGTAAAAAAAGAAAAACCGCCCAGCACCTGCTCGGGCGGTTTTTTCGTTTTCCGCGGCTTTCCCTGGATGGCGCGGCCGCGACCTCGCCGCCGACCGCGTCTTCACCGTTGCCGTTGCTCCGGCGGTCGCGCAAAAGTCATGCCACAACCGGACTCCGCGCAAGCGCAATCGCAAAACTGCCCGCGGCGACGTGTACAATCAATCCAGCTGCCTGGTTTGAAATGGGCTGCGTAGTCAGCTCTGCCCGGATCTCGCGCTCCAACGGGCCGTCATGGCGGGTAAATGCCGCAAGATCGGGACGCGTCGCTTTTGGCGTGACGCCAGTTTTGCCAACGCTCCTTTGATGATCGTGGTCACGGCTTGAGGCATCGGGTGGAACCGCAGATTCCCGCAGACGATACGGCCCAATCCCCTCGATCCGGCGCCGGCCGCCGCGAGCCGATCTGCCCCGCCGCCAGTGCGACTTCGCGCCGCGCTGGCGGCTGCTTCATGGCCCTCTCCTGGCTCGCACTCACCTGGGGCTGCAGCAACGCGCCCCGGGTTATTTCCTCGATCGCACCAGCGCAGCCCGTCGCGGAGCAAGCTGCCGTTCACGCCGGATCGCCTTGGTTTGCCGACGTCACCCAGGAATTGGGCATCGATTTCGTCCACGATGCGGGGCCGACCGGTGCGTACTTCATGCCCCAGGTCATGGGGTCTGGCGCGGCGCTGTTCGATTTCGATGGTGACGATCGGCTTGATCTGTACCTGTTGCAGAATGGGGGCCCCGAGTCGAAGTCCACGAATCGACTGTACCAACAGCAGGCCGACGGACGATTCCGCGACGTATCTGCCTCGTCCGGCCTCGACGTGGCCGGCTACGGCATGGGCGTGGCGGTTGGCGACGTCAACAACGACGGGCTGCCCGACGTGCTGCTGACTGAATTTGGCCGCGTGCGGCTGTTCTTGAACCTGGGTCAGGGTCGATTCGCCGACGCGACGCGGGACGCGCGGCTCGACAATCCGCAGTGGGGCACGTCGGCGGCATTCTTCGACTACGACCGCGACGGCTGGTTAGACCTGGTCGTGGCGAATTATGTTGAGTACTCGGCTACCCATGCCTGTTCGGACTATAACGACAAGCCCGACTTCTGCAGCCCCAGTGCGTTTCCTGGCACTGCCTCGCGGCTATTTCACAATCGGTCGGGTCTCAGTGGCGGCAAGCTGGTTCGATTCGAAGATGTCACTGTCACTGCGGGTTTTGCGGCCAAACCGGGGCCGGGCTTAGGTGTGGCGACTGGCGACTTCAGCGGCGATCGCTGGCCCGACGTGCTGGTGGCAAACGACGGCAAGCCGAACCACCTCTGGATTAATCAACGCGACGGCACGTTTCGCGAAGAAGCCGTCGAGCGTGGGATCGCGCTGAACCGCATGGGCAGCGCCGAAGCCAACATGGGCATCGCCCTGGGTGATCTAAACGGCGATGCATTGATGGACGTCGTCGTCACCCATTTAACCGAAGAAACCCACACGGTCTGGTTGCAGAATCCGGCGGGAATGTTTCAGGATCAGACGGCCACGGTCGGGGTGCTCTCGGCCGGCTGGCGGGCGACGGGGTTCGGCACGATCTTGGCCGACTTCAATTGCGATTCCCTGGTCGATCTGGCGATCGCCAATGGCCGCGTTCGCCGCGACAAATCGGCCGGCTCCGCCGCGCCTGCAGCACTGGAGCAGCTGGGTCCGTTTTGGAGCCATTACGGCGACCGCAACCAGGTCTTCGCCGGCACCGCGGGAGGTCGGCTCGTCGACATTTCGGCCGCTAACGAGTCGCTTTCCGCGCGATATCACGTATCCCGGGCGTTAGCCTGCGGCGATTTGGACAACAATGGCGCCCTGGATCTGGTAGTCACCAACATTGCCGGCCCGGCGCTGGTATATCGCAATACGGCACCGCCGAGCGGACACTGGCTCATGATTCGCGCCGTCGATCCGGCTTTACATCGAGACGCCTACGGCGCCGAAATCCTGCTGGTCGCCGGCGAGCGCCGGTTCTTGCGCTGGTTGAATCCGGCGCACAGTTACTTGGCCAGCAGCGACCCCCGAGTTCATTTCGGCCTGGGTGCCGTCGACACGGTCGACGAGATCCGCATAACCTGGCCGGAGGGTACACAAGAGTCGTTTGGGCCCGTCGGAGCGGACAATGTATTGGTGCTCGAAAAAGGAGCAGGGCGGCCGGCGGCGGTGATCCAATAGCCTCGCCCGCGGGGTGTCCCGGCGTGCTTCATGGGGGAGCGGATGAGTTCGGTAATCGATCCGCATAGCGATTCCGGGCAGCCCCAGCCGACTGGCCGGCGCACCCGACGACGCAAGGCGTGTATCCTGCTGGCGGCGGGACTCACGGGACTGGCAGGCTGGTACGGCTGGACGTTGGCAACCGCAATCGAGCCGCCGCAGGTGGCCGTAGAAGAACTCGATCCGGCCATCGCGCGGGCGATTGAATCCGGCCAGCGCTGGGTGCGCTGGCTGCCGCACTCGGGCTCGAATTGGGGGCGGTTGGGCATGCTGCTCTGGGCACATGAGTTCTACCCGGAGTCCCTGACGGCGCTCGAGCAGGCCGAATCGTATGCGCCGCGCGATCCACGCTGGCCTTTTTTTCAAGGAGTCATTCTGGCGGAGGAGCACCCGGACCGCGCACTGCCCAAGTTCGAACGCGCGGTCCAGGTCGCTCCCCAGGAAGCCGGTTTGCGGCTGCGGCTCGGCCGGCTGCTGATCGAAAACGGTCAATTGGATCGGGCGCAGCAAGAGTTCGAGGCGGCATTGAGTCTCGATGCGACCAGACCTCAGGCGCTCGTCGGCCTGGCCCGGGTTGCGGCATTGCAAGGCCAGCCGGCGGCGGCTTTGGATCGACTCGCACTCCCGTTGAGCAATCCCTCAACACAAAAAGCTGCTTCGCAACTCGCGGCCGAGCTGCACGCGCGCTTGGGTCATGTCGAGCAAGCGCGAGACCTACGGCGCTCGGCGGACCGAATGCCCGCGGACCGGCCTTACTTCGACCCGATCGTGCAACAGGCCATCGCGCGTGCGCAGCGGTCGTCACGCGGACATGGAACGCGGCAAATTGCTGATCGACGAGCAGCATCCGGCCGCGGCGGTCCGTTTGCTCGAATCGACCGCGCGCAATTATCCCGGCTCGGCGCCGGTCTGGCTGCTGTTGGGACGGGCCCAAGCTCAGCGTGGCAATCAGGCCGCAGCCGAAAGGTCCTTACGCCGAGCCCTGGAGCTAGATCCCGGCTATGTCGAGGCCTGGGTCCAGCTGGGTGCGGTGCATTCGCAGCACCAGGACACCACGGCCGCGATCGAGTGTTTTCGCAAAGCCCTGGAAATCCGCCCCGGTGACTCCAATGCCCGCTTCGATCTGGCTGTCTGTCACAGCTCGGTGGGCGATCTGGCAGCCGCCCGGGAAGATTTCGAAGCCGTGATCCGGTTGCGGCCGGACTTTCCGGATGCGTACATCGGCTTGGGCGAAGTGTATCTCAAGCTGGGGCAGCCCGCGGCGGCGCGGCGCCAGCTGGAGCGGGCGCTCGAACTGCAGCCGGACGACTCGCGTGCCCGCGGGCTGCTCAAGAATTTGCCTTGATCTCGATCGGTTGCTTGGCGCCTGAAGCAGAGCAAAGGCTCGGCCACGCGAAGCGCTTTGGGCCGCGCGATCGAGTCTCGCGGCCGCGCAACTTCGGTGGCTGCGAGGTCCGAGGCGCTCGCGTGCAGATGTGCCCCGGAAGCAAATCCGTGGGTCTCGCCCCGCGGTGCGCCAGAGTAGCCGAAAGCTCGTTTGAACAGCTACTCAAAAGGTTGGACATCGTATCAGCGCTCGCTTATGATGTGGAAATAATTAGCTCCAGATTCAATCTTTCGGCACCCAGACTTTCGGCCGCAGCGAGATCCTGCCAGACGCTCGCCGGCTCGGACGACCACCCGACTTCGAACGTGCCGGCCGCCCACGAGCGTCCGCCCGTTCGCCCGCCCCCCGCATTCCCTCCACCGGTTCGTGCGGCTGCCATGGTTCGATCGACATGGATTGTTTTGATCCTCGCCGGCGCTGCGCTGGGGTGCACCGGCCTGGGCCGCGCAGGGGCAGGAGCCTACGTACACCGGCCTGTTTGCCGATGGCACGTACGTCGCTGCCGGACGGATCAGCGAATGGCACGACACGGGCGCCCAGCCCAAGCTCAACGGGCAAATGCTGCTCGACCCGAATCGAGCGATTCGCTGGCTCCGCAATGAATCGCCCGAGCAGCGGGCCACGCCTCGGGCCTTTGTCGAAATGGTCGGCGGCGACCGCTTGCCGGGCCGCGTGGTCGAATACCGCGCAGGCAACGACAGTGCCGCCGTGCGCCAGCCCGATCACCTGATGGTCAAGGTGGATGTCCCGGTCGACGTGCCCGATCGGACGCCGCGGACGCATCTGCGCGTCACCCTGCCGAGCCTGCGGCGGATCGTCTGGCAGCGGCGGGGAAGCGACCATTACGCGCCGGGCACGCTGTTTTACCTCGATGGCCGGCAGGCTCCGTTTCGCTCGGTCCGCTGGTCGCAGACTTCAGTCGTATTGCTGCTGCCCGAGGGGACGCGGCGGGTCGCGTTCAGTGAGATCGCCGAACTGCACCTCCCGGCTCAAGGAGCTTGGGACTCGTATTACGAAAGCCTGGCCGTCCTCACGGCCGATTGCACGGCCCGGCTGCTGCGCGTCGAGACGTTCGCCGGGCTGGTCGCCACGACGTCGCTGGCGCGATTCCAGGCGCGGGCCATGTCCGGAAATCCGCAGGACTGGTTCCATCTGCTGGCGCCCGCCTGGTGCCTCGACCCGTTCTGGGTGCGCCACACGCACGTCCAATGGCGGCGACTTTTTCCTGCCCCAGGAAGTACCGCTCTCGCAGGTCGAGCCAACGAAGATCGTCGAGCGCTGGTCGGTCGGCGGCGGCTGGCGCTGCCAGACCGACAGCAACGTGCAGGGGCACCCGCTGCGCAACGGCGGCAAGACCTATGGCTGGGGCTTCGGCGTGCAGGCCTTTGCCGAGCTGCAGTTCGAGCTGCCGACGACGGTCCGCCAGTTTCAGGCGCGGGTCGGCCTCGACGAGGCCGCGGGCCGCGGCGGCTGCGCAAAGGGACTCGTCTACATCAATCGGCGCGAAGGCGAACCCGTCTTCCGTACCAACCATCTGATCGGCAGCACGGAATCGGTCGTCGCCGGTCCGATCGCCCTGGCCGGACCGGCCGCCGGGCAGCAGTCGCTCTTGCTCGTGGCCGATCCGGCCCACGCTGATCGGCCGCCGGGGAGCGATCCCTTGGACATTCGGGATCTGGTCGACTGGCTCGAGCCAGTGTTGTACCTCGATGCCGAAAAACTGCTGGCCGAAGTGACCGCGCGAGTCCCGCACGCCGTGCCGGCCTGGGAAGACTGGAAAGTCGCGGTGACGCCGCCGGTCAAGCTGCAACTGGCAAGTCGCTGGGACCCGACCGATCCGAACGACGGACGGTTTCGCAGTGAGTGCCTGAGCGTCGGAGGGCCGCTCTCGATCAGCCGGCGGATCAAGCTCGGCGCTCGGGAGCAGTATCTGCTCATGGCGGTCAGCCGGGTCCAGGGAACCACCGCGCCCGCGCACATCGAAGTCCGCATCGACGGCGACCCGGTCACCGATTTCGACGTGCCGGAGCGCGTGCCGAATCTAGTGATCGACCCGTTCTTGTTGCGCCTGGCGCCCTACCAGGGACGCGAAGTGCAGATCGAGATCGTGCAAACCCCAACGACGGACAAGAGCTGGGTCGATTGGCGTGGGCTCGGCTTCAGCGAGTATCCGACCATCACCCCCTGGGTGCCGGTGCAAATCCGCCAGGCCCGCTCGACCGGCGAGACGATTTTCAGTCCGCTGGCCGACGGTTCGATCCTGGCGGCGGGCAAGCCTTCGGATGTCGACACGTACAGCCTGGCAGCTGAGACGGAGCTGCTGGGCGTCACCGCTTTGCGGCTCGAGGCGGTCGCCGACACCCGGCTGCCCAGCGGCGGACCGGGGCGGACCGGCGACGGGTCGTTCCTGCTCACCGAATTCCGCGTTGCGGCCGCTCCGCGCGATAAGTCCGCCGAATCGGCCAACGTGACGTTCGCTTCGGCCAGCGCGGACCTTTCACCGGCCGATGCACCTGTGGCCGCAGCGATCGACGGCAATCCGCAAACTGGCTGGCGCGTTTCGGGCGAGCCGGGTCGGACGCATTTCGGCGTGTTTACCACCGAAAGCGATCTGGGCTTTCCGGGTGGAACCCTGCTCTCGGTGGCCCTCGACCATCGGCTGCCGCCGCAGCAGACGCTGGGCCGGTTGCGGCTGCTCGCCACGAACGTGCCGCGCCCCGTGCCGGCCGACCGGCCGGGCAAGCTGCTGCCGATCAACTGGGTCGGCAAGGCACTGGCGATCTTCGAAGACCAGCTTGAGTTCCCGGCGGAGATCAATGGCGGCGGCGGCCAGGCGACGATCGAGCACGACGACAAGTTCTCCGGCGACGTCGCGATCAAGATTGTTGGGCAGCGTGACAACGCCCGCATGCCGCGGCTCGGCCCGGGGCTCAAGATTCGTCAGAATCCGCAGGCCGGCGAATATCGGTATCTGCAATTCGCCTGGAAAAAAGTCGACGGACAGGCGATTTGCCTGCAGCTCGCCCACGACGGCGCCTGGGGGCCGGCAGGCAATGCGAAGTTTCGCTACCACGCGGGCCCCGGGCCGGAATGCAACGGCGCTTCGATCTTGATCGACGCCAGGCTGCCCATCGGCTGGACGCTGGTGACGCGCGATCTGTTTCAAGACTTTGGTGAGTTCAGCCTGACCGGCATGGCCCTGACGATGGTCGACGGTCAATACATGTTGTTTGACCGCATCCTGCTGGGGCGCTCGCCGAGTGACTTTGGGCCTGCTCCCTAGCGGCGCTGGCTTCTGGTTTGAAGCGGCGCTATGGGCAATCAGGGGGATTGTCGATCGCGACGGCGGAGAGCGGAAATGTTTGAGATCGATGCGAAGTTGTGTGTATGCTGAATGGGCCGACCGCCCGCAGCCTTCCGGCTAGGAACATTTCCGGCAAACGGTGCCAGAACCTAGAGGCGAACCATGAGAACGAGCTTGCGAGCTACGACATCCGCCCCGCCAGACGCAGCCGTGTCGGCCGCCGGGGTCTTGGCAACGACCGCCCGGCCGAGTATCGAACGCGCCGCGCCTCCGGTTCGACCGCTCCCCAGCGCGGAGGAGCAACTGCTGATCGCCGCCGCGCATCGCGGAGACCGGGCGGCATTCCAGACCATCGTCGAGCGGCACCAGGGGGCAGTCTACGGCTACTTGCGCTCGCGGCTGTTTGAGCCGGCTGACGCCGAAGACCTGACGCAAGAAGTATTCTTGCGCTGGTACGTTGGGCACACCCGCTTCGAGGGCACGATCATGATCCGGCCCTGGCTGCTGGGAATTGCCCGCAATCTGTTGCGGGAACACGCCCGCAAAGTCCAGCGGCGCAAGGAAGTCGCCTGGACCGAGCTCTGCTTGCGGCTGGAAGAGGATCTGCTGGACCTCGAGACCCACACGTACGACGACGTGATGGCTCATCTGCCGACGTGCCTGGGCGGGTTGGGTCAAAGCGCCCGCCAGGCGCTCGACTTGCGGTACCAGGCCCGTTTGCGGCTGGCCGAGATCGGCGAGAAGCTGCACCGCAGCGAGGGAGCCGTCAAGCTGCTGATGTTCCGTGCCCGGCAGGCCTTGAAACGCTGCCTCGACTCCAAGATTCTGGGCTGCGTGCATGACTGACGAGCAGTTGCTCGATCTGATCGAAAAGAAGTCGCCCGAGGAGCTGACGCTCGCCGAAATCGAACAGTTGCGTCAGCGCTTGTCGGAGTCGCCCATGCTGCGCGCGGCTCTGTCGGTGCGGATCGAGATGGAGCAGTATCTGGCCGCGGCCCTGGGCCGGGTCAATGTCTCGGTCGACGAGATCATGAATCGCGCCGGCCAGGCACCCGTCCTGCGGGCCAACCCGGCGCTGCCGCTGTTGGGCTGGGTGCTGTGCCTGGTGCTGGTCGGGTTCGTCGGCCTGGTGCTGCTGCTGACCTTCACCATTCCGCCGGCTGTCGATGCCCAGCGGCCACTCGCCGCTCAGCACGACAAAACTCCGGCTGCCGAGCGGGACACTCCACCTGCCGCCGGCGACCAACCGGCGGACGCCGCCCAGACCGAACCGGCTGCCGATCCGGCCGCGGCGAATCCCGACGCCCCCATGCCGCCGGCCACGCCGCCTGCGGCACCGGCGACGCCGCCGGCCGTGGCCGCCCAACCGGCCGAGCCGAAGCAGCCCTGGGACGTGCTCGCCCTGGCCGAAGATCGGGCCCGGCCAAGTTCCGCGGCACTCTTTGTCGAAGTCGACCAGACCGTCGCGCCGCCGCGCGAAGAAGACCTGAAGCAGTGGTTCGCCGAAGCGCCGGGGCAGCCTCACGGCGTCGGGCGGAAGGATTTTTGGGGCGTCGGCTGCGGGGTGTTGGACGGCGTTTGGCGCCTCCGCGCGCCGCTCAAGCCCAAGACCGCGCTGCGCTTGTCGGTGGCTGAAATCCACAACCTCAAGCTGCACTTCTGGCACGGGGGCGAAGGCGTCACGCTGCACTATTACGACAACCTGAACCGGCTCTGGGCGGCCTATCACACGACACGCAAACCCAACGAAGCCAGGCCCGTCACCCAGGCGCTGATCGCCACGGACGAAGATCGCTGCTGGCGCACGAATCCGCTCGAACCCACGGGCTACGAATTGCGGGCCGAGGACGGCTTGCTGATCCTGTCCCGCGGCGACGTGCGCGTCTTGAGCGTGCCGTTCGAAGGCCCGGCCAGCGAAGTCTATTTCGACGGCCACGCCGTGTTCCGCCAAATCGCCATGGTGCCGGCCGCCGAGTTGCCCCCTGAGCCTGCAGCCCGACCGGTGCTGGTCGATGTGACCCAGCCGGCGAAACTGAAGTGGAGCGGCCAGCTGACCGAAGGGTCCGACTTTCAAAAATTGCCCGACGGCCGGGTCGAATTGAGCCGCAAAAAAATCCGCAACCGTCCTGGGTCTCGTTCGCGCTGCCGCACCGCGAGTCGCTCTGCGAGATCGTCGTTCGGCTGGACGAGCCGCTGCCCGGGTGCGGAGTTTTCCTGGGCGACGATCAGGGCCCGCGCTATCAGCTGGGTTTCTTTCGCGAAGGGCACCAGGGCCTGGCATCGTTCTTCCCGCTCGGCGTGGGGGACAACCGGTTCGATTCGAATCACGATCCGGAGGGCGCGCTGGCCCCGATGTCGCCGGCAAAGCCCTATTTCCGCTTCTTGTTCGGCTGCGGCACGCTGAAGATCTGGGTCAGCCAGGACGGCGTGCACTGGGGACGGCCCTTCGATCCTTTGGTCAATCAGCAGCTTCCCTACACGCACCTGGGCTTGTACTGCCTGCCCGGCCAACAGAAGAAATCGATCAAGCTCCGACAGATCCAACTCCGCGAACTGGCGGCGCTGGACGAACTGGCGCCCCAGCTGCTGCGGCGCAAAGCTCTGGCGCTGCCGCAAGCAGCCGATATGACCGAATGGCTGGAAGCGGTCCTGGAAGCGCAGCCCTCGGACGCCGATTCCACGACCTGGCGCCGGGCCTGCGCCTGCGCACGCTGGCCGCCGGCACGACCGCTGCCCTGGGCATGCCGCTCTTGGAAGGCCTGGTCGACGAAGCGCTCCGCGAGCACCTGCCCACGGCGACCCGACTGCAACTGGTTGACGAAGCGGCGCTGCTCTGCCACGCCTGGGATGATCCGGGCATCGCGCTGCGCATGGCCCAGCTGTATCAGCAAGTGGGCGAGCGTGCCCATCGCGAGGGGCAAATCCGACCTTGCTCGCTGATCGAACATGCCCAGCGGACCGCTCCGATCTGGTCGCGGCACTTCTACAATTTCCTGCCCGATGGGCTGATGCGGACCGAGATCCTGGAGCTTACGCAAGCCGGCGATTGGCTGGCGGTCCACGATTTCTGCGGGCAAGAGCGGTTCTGGCGGCGAACGCTGCCCAACACGGCGCCGCCCCCCTCGGTGATCGACTGGGCCGATGCGCTGGCTCGCAACCAGCTGCCCAAGCAACTGGGGCGCGCGGCGACGGCGCCGCTGGCGGAGTGGCGCCATCCGCTGGTCGTGGAACTGAGCAAAGAGGGCTACAACGTGCTGGCCGAGTTCCGCGCCGCGCTCGAAGCCCGAGCCTATCGCGACGCCTGCCAGATCATTTCCAGCTCGGCCGAGAACGGCATGCTGGGACTGTTGCCCGACGACCGCGATCCCGATCTGATCGTTTCGCTGCCGGGAGCGGTGGCCCTGGCGATGCGCGATCATCCGGGCTTGCGGACGACGATGAGCGAGCAGTTTGGCGCACTGGGGCGACTGCGCATCCGGCAGTCGATCGCCGACAACAACGTGGCCGCCGTGGAGTCGGCCACAATTCAATTCTTCGGCACCGAGGCGGCGGCCGAAGCACATCTGTGGCTGGGCGACCGGGCCGTATCCAGCGGCGCCTTTGCACATGCGCTCGGCCACTATCGCCAGGCCGAGCGTACCGCCGCGCCGGAGCTGCGCGGCCGGATCGCGGCCAGCGAGCAACTGGCCGCGGCGCTGTTGGGGCAGACCGCCGGCGAACCGATCACGCGCAGCGTCACCTTTGGCGAAACGCAGCTCAGTGCGGCAGATCTGCAGGCCCTGGTGACGGATCTGCGGCAGCACCGGCTGGCCGACAATCTCACCGCCCGCGGCGAACCGGCCGACACGACCGGCGGCTGGGCGCCCAGTCCGACCGCTTACGACACGCCGGTCCGGGGACGGCTGGAAGGGGACGGCGGCGACGGACCGCAAAACGTGCCCGGTGAGAACAACCTCTACAACATCGATTGGGTCGCCCGGCAGCTGGCCCTGGTGCTCGACGGCAATCGCCTGCTGCTGGCCAACCGCTTTCAACTGACCGCCTACGACCTGAACTCCGGCCAAGCGCAATGGCGCAGCGAGCTGGGGGGCGGCCATTCCGCCACGCACGATTGGCCGCTGACGCCGATGCGGCCGCTCAATACGGCCAGCCGGATCTTCGCACGCCGCTTGCAGCGCAGCGGGCCGGAGCTCACCTGTTTCAACAGTGCCGACGGCAAGGTGCTTTGGAACAGCAAGATCGAGCCCGAGAAGTGGGTGGTTTCCGACCCGCTTTTGATCCAGGACGAGTTGTTCGCGCTGGTCATGACGCGTTTGGAACAGGAATTCACCCTCGAGCTGACCACTTACGATCCCCAGTCCGGCGCGGTCCTGAGCACCCGGCCGCTCTTGCATTTCCGCGAGAATTGGTGGCAACAGCGCGTCTGCCAGGTATTGCCGATGGGCGATCGGCTGGTGGTCACTTGCGGCGGGACCGTGCTCGTGTGCGACCTGCTCGGCCAGGTCCACTGGGTTCGCCGCCAAATCTGGGTGCCCGCGAATCTGGAACGGGCGTGGCTCGCCCAGGCCCAGGAGCCGCCGCTGCTTGCCGACGGCCGGCTTTACGTCACTCAGCCCGGCGTGCGCAGTGTCGCCGCGATCGAGCCGGAGAGTGGCCGCCTCATCTGGAACCACGTGCTGCCCAACGTTCGGCGCATCATCGGCCTGATCTCCGACCGGCTGATCGTCGAGACGGACGCGGGCTTTATGGCGCTCGACCCGGCCACCGGCAAGTCGGGCTGGTTTCACGACGTGGAAAAACGCCTGGACGGGGAAAAACGCCTGGATGCGGTCGTCTGCGGCAACCCGGGCGGACTCGTTTATTCCCAGGCAGAGCCCATCCGGGGCGAGAACAATTGGCGCCCGGCGCTGGTCTGGGTGGACCCGGCCACGGGCCAGACGAAAGCCCGCACCACGCTGGAGCAACTCAAGCACGAGCGGCCCAAATTCGGCCCGCTGTTTGCCGCCGGCGAGCGGCGGTTTGCCTTCTTTGGCCGGGGCGAACAGGATCCGAACCGCGAGATCGTCGAGCTGGTGTCCAAGCCGACGCCGCTAGTGAGCCCCGGCGCTGGTGCAACATTCGGTCGCTGGAATCCGACCACGGATCCCTTCCTGCAGGCCGCGGCCGCGCAGGTGCTGCCGGAGTGGACTTTGCTCGGCGGGCGTGTGGACGCGCAAACCGGTATTCAGCCCGAGTGGCAGCAGGAAAAAAACATTCTCAACACGTTGCCCACGTCGACCGCCCGACCGCTGTGCCTGGTGCGGCGCTTGGCCGTGCCGGGCGGGGGCAATCCGCGGCTCAGCCTGCGCGTGGGCAACGATCCGTCCGGCAAGTGGAAGCTCGACGTGCGCGTGGCCGGACGCAGCGTGCTCACGCAATCGATCGACCAGACGTTCACCGCGGGCGCCTGGAAAGACCTGGAAATCGACCTCAAGCCCTTCGCCGGTCAGAACGTGTGGCTCGATGTCCGTCAGGTGGAAGACGGCCCGCAGCCATACGCCAAGTGGAAGCGGCTGGAAGTGATCTATTAGTCAGGGCAGTTCTGCCTGCCGGAGAACTTCTGGGTCCGGATGAGACTGGCGCTTGTGTTTTCGGCCGTGTTTCCGGGCGCGGCTGACCGGCTTTGCTCGTCCGCGCGGCCAAATGACAGCCGCCCTCTGGCGAAAAAATGCTCATCAGGCAGTAACCAATCGTGCCGCAAGGCCATTAGTAAGGTGACCGGCCGTTGGCGAATTACCCCAGATCCTGACCTGGTAAACAGTTATGTTGCGTCGAGTGCTGCCGCTGACCGCGGTTTTCTGCATTTTGGCGGGGGCTTTCAGCCAGGCCCTGCCGGCTCGGGCCGAGGGCGACTGGGAAATCACTCCCGACAGCGACGCCGCCCTCCGCCGGGGACTCGCCTGGCTGGCCCGGACCCAGGGGCCCGAGGGCAATTGGGAATCGAACGACTTGGGCCTTGTCGGCATGGGGGCCCTCGCTTTTCTGGCTGCCGGCCACACCCCCGGCGTGGGCCAGTACGGCAAGAATGTCGATCGGGCGCTGAACTACGTGCTCAAAAGCGCCAAGCCGTCCGGTTTGCTGAACATCGCCGACGGCCAGCGCGACATGTACAACCATGGCCTGGCCACGTTCGTGCTTGGTCAAGCCCACGGCATGACCTCCGATCCCCGGATCAGCCCGGTGTTGGACCGGGCGCTCAAGCTCATCGCCAATACGCAGTGCAATGACGGCGGCTGGGACTATCGGGCCAAGCCGCAGGCGAACGGGCACGACCTGAGCCTGGCCGTGATGCAGGCCAAGGCCCTGCGCAGCGCCGTCGACAGCGGCCTGGAAGTGCCGCCGGAAGTCATCGATCTGGCGATCAAGAGCGTCCGCGAACACTACAAGCCGGCGAATAACCAGCGCAATGCCAGCGAAGCGGAACAGCAGAAATTGGCCGGCCAATTCACCTATGACAAAGGCGGCGGCCAGGCCACCATCGCCATGGCGGCCGCCGGTGTGGTCTGCCTGCAGGAGTTCGGCCAGTACGACGACTGGCGGATCGGCAAAAACATGGAGGTGATCACCGCGGCGATTCGCGAGCAGAAGCCCGCGCCCGTAGCGGGCAAGTCCCGTTCGACGGCTACACGCTCTACTACGTCGGCCAGGCGCTCTACCAGGTGGGCGGGCAGGGCTGGATCGAGAACTATCCCAAGCTGCGGGACCATCTGGTCGCCACCCAAATCCTCGAGCCGGCCAATAATCTGCGCGACGGCATGTGGCAGTCGGGCGGACACGTCGGCGGACACCCGGGCGAGTTGTACGGCACCGCGGTGGCCTGTTTTGTCCTGTCGATGCCCAACCGATACCTGCCGATCCTGCAAGAAGGCAAGATCGACAGTCTGCGCAACAAGTTTCCCAGCAAGAAGTGATCGGCAAGTCCGCTCCGGCCGCCCCCCGCGCAGCCGCCGGTGCTTGCAGCGTACACCCCCCCGGCCGTTGGCCCTCAATTGAACCCGCCCTGAATCCATGTTCAATTTCCTGCCAGGTTCTGGAGTCTTTGCCCTCGCCGGCCTGATCGCCGCCGCCGGGCCGGTCCTGATCCACCTGCTCAACCGCCGCCGTTTTCGGGTGGTGAACTGGGCGGCGATGGATTTCCTGCTCGAGGCGCTGCAGCGCAATCGCCGGATGCTGCAGCTGCGCGACCTGGTGCTGCTCGCGCTGCGCACGGCCTGCGTGCTGCTGTTCGGTTTGGCGCTGGCCCGGCCGTTCTTGTCGCGCAACGACGCCTCGACCACCGCCAACGAGCCCTTGCATGCGGTGCTGGTGGTCGACAACAGCCTGAGCATGGGCTACACGAAGCTCGATCGGAATCTGCTCGACGAAGCCAAGACCAAGGCCCGGGAATTTATCGAAGACTTGCCGGCCGGCAGCCGGATCAGCGTGCTGCCGCTGTGCGCTTCGGCCAGCAGTTTCAGCCTGGATGCCTACCGCACCAAGGAAGACGCCCGCGACGCCTTGGACAAGATTGTCGTGGTCGACCGCACCGGCAACGCGCCCCAGGCAGCCGATCTGGCCCGCCAGGCGATTGCCCAGGTGCCCGACATGCCCGCCAAGCGAGTGGCTTTCATCGGCGATCAGCAGTCGATCGATTGGCCGTCCGAGTCGCTGGCCCAGCAGCTGCGGGATTTGCCCGAGCTGCAGGTCGTGGCCATCGGCGGCGAGGAACACGAAAACAGCTGGGTTTCCGACTTCACGGTGATGGACGGCGTGGCCGACGTCGAAACGCCCGCCTTGTTCGTGGCCACCATCCAACACGAAGGCCCCTCGCGCCCCAACGTCCAGGTGACGCTCACGGTCGACGGGGCCGAAGTGGCCAGCGAGACCATCGACCTGGAAGGCGGCCAGTCGCGGGAAGTGACGTTCAAGTATCGCTTCGACGCGGGGGCCGAGCCGGGCAAAGCGGTGTTCGTGCCGGCCATGGTTTCGATTCCGCCCGACCATCTCAAAGGGGACGACTTCCGCGTTCTGGCGGTGCCGGTGGTGGCGGCCCTGCCGGTCGTATTCGTCGATCAATACGGATCCGACGAAGACCGCAAGCGCAATCGCTACGGCGAAACGCTGCACCTGCGGCGGCTGCTGGCCCCGGTGACTTCGCGTGCCGACACGATCCGCCAATTGGTGGAAATCCGGCACTTGAAAATCGACCAGGTCGATCGCGACAGTCTCAAGGACGCCCGGCTGGTGGTGATCGCCGGCGTGGCCAATCCGGAGGGAGCGGTCGACGTGCTGCGCGATTATGTCGAGCAAGGCGGACAACTGGTCATCGCCGCTGGAGCCGACTTTGATCCGGCCCAGTGGAACGAGGCGGCCTGGCTCGACGGCGCCGGAATCCTGCCGGCTCCGCTCAAGCCGCAGATGGTCGGCAAGACGCCCGAGGAAGCCACCGGCGACACGATGCTCAAGCCGTTTTTCATTTCGTTTCCCAGCGTGGCTGGCAACGACATCTTCCAGCTGGCCAATACCTCGAACGAGGAACTGGAAGACATCTACAAGTCGCCGATCTTCTTCAAGGCGATCGAGGCCGACGTGAACGACGACGTCAAGAAGGCCGCCGTGGGCGCCGAGGAAAAGCGGATCGCTGCCGACCGCGAGATCCTGGCCGACGCCCGGACCCGGCTTGCCCGTTGGTCCGAGAAGGAAGCCCGGGGCCTGCTCACCGACGAAGACCGCGCCGCCCGCAACGAGGTGGAAGACAAATTGGCGGCGATCCAGCCGGCCTGGCTCGCCTGGTCCGAGCGGCAAGCCGACGATTCCGACGCCAAGCCCGCCGTCCTGGCCGAGCACACCCGACCCCGGGTGCTGGCCGAGTTCGACAACAAGCTGCCGTTTCTGGTCGAGCGCAACCTGGGCCGGGGGCGCGTCCTGCTGGTGACCACCGGCGTGCTGTCCAATTGGAACACGCTGCCCAAGGACCGGGCCGTGTTCATTTACGACCGGTTGCTGCGGAGCATGCTCGCCCGGACGCTGCCCGATCGCAACCTCAATTCGCCCGAGCAGGTCACGATTCCGGTGCTCGATCGTAACGGCATGTACACGCTCAAGCGGCCGGAAGCGGCCGAAGGCGCGGCTCCCGAAGTGCTGCAGGTCGACGCCTTGGGGGCCGACGTGTACGGCGTGACGCTGGGCAACCTGACGTCCCGCGGCATCTATACCGTCACCGCGGTCAAAGGCGACGTCAGCGCCGAGAACGAAAACGCCGCGGTCAAATTGTGGGAAGTGAATCTGGCCGTCAACGGTCCGGCCCGCGAGTCGGAACTGGCGACCATCGATCCGATCTCGCTGAAAGACCGCATGGGCGACGCCAATTATCGCTACGTGGGCCCCGGCGAGCAGATCAGCCTGGAGGGCGCGCAGGTTCGCTTCCAGGATTTGTGGAAGTGGCTGATTCTGCTGGTGCTGATCGGGTTGCTGGCGGAAATGTTGATCCTTGCGCGACCGATTCTGGCCAGGGAGCGAGCAGCGTGAAATTTCAAGAAGAAGTCGGCCGCCTGCTGGGCCAGGAAAACGTCCGCTCGATCGAGAACATCGAGCCCTCGTTCGGCGCACCCTGGGCGCACCACGCGCCGGTGCTGGTGCTGGCCGGGTGCGTGCTCCTGGCCGTCGTCGCCGCGCTGTTCTACGCCCGCTACCAGCCGACCAATCGCCGCAAGTTGCGGACGGTTCTGACCGTGATGCGGGCCCTGCTGTTGGGGCTGCTGCTGGTCATCCTGGCCGAGCCGGTGCTCACCTTGAAGCTGACCAACAGCCCCCGCCCGCTGCTCTGGGTGCTGTTCGACGGCACGGACAGCATGGCCATCGAGGACGAAATGCCCGATGCCGAACGCGAGCGGCTGGCCGCGGCCGTTGGCTTGCCCGCCGAGAAGGCGCCGGCGGGCGAAGGGGCCAAGGCCGGCAAACTGAGCCGCGAGCAATACGTGCAGGCCTGGCTGAAGAAACCCCAAGACAACACGCTCGAGCGGCTGGCCGACAAATTTCGCATCCGCACGTTCCTGGTCGACCGGGCCGACGGTGTCCGCAGCCTGGAAGAGACCGGCACCAGCGGCGAAAAGATCGACCCGGCCAAAACGGCCGAAGAGCTGACGACCAAAGGCCAGGTGACCGCGTTGGGTAAGGCGTTCGACGATCTGGCTCTGCGCCACGCCACCAGCAATCTGGCCGGCGTCGTCGTGGTGAGCGATTTCGACCAGAACTCCGGACCGCCGCCAGTGGCCAAGGCCAAGAGCCTGGGCGTTCCGGTCTACACCGTCGGCGTGGGGCCGATCACCGCGATCGACCTGGCCGTCGACTTGCAGGCTCCGCCCTTGATGAAGAAGGCCGAGCGCTCGAACGTGGTCGTCACGCTCCGTCAGACCGGGCTGGAAGGCGAGAACGTCAACGTCTCGGTGATCGCCCGGCGGTTGGGCGGCTCGGCCGACGCGCTGGCGGGCATGGACACGCTGAACATCGGCCAGAAGTCGGTCGCGCTCAAAGGTGCGAGCACGCCGGTCGACTTCCCCTATACGCCCGAAGAGACGGGCCGCTTCGAGTTCATCGCCGAGGTGACTCCGCTGCCCGGAGAAGTGGTCGATCAAAACAATCGCGCCGCGCGCGAAGTGAGTATCCGCGACGACTTCCTCCGCTTGATGTACGTCGAATACGAGCCGACCTGGGAATGGCGGTTCATCAAAGAAGTGTTCCACCGCGACAAGCTCGTCGGCATGCGGGGCTTCCGCACGTTCTTGCGTTCGGCCGACCCCAAGGTTCGTACGACCAACGAGCTGTTTTTGCCCACGCTGACGCCGCAGCGGAGCGAGTTCTTTGCCGAGGACGTGATCTTTCTAGGCGACATGCCCAAGGCCACGCTCAGCCCGCGGTTCTGCGAAATGACTAAGGAATTTGTCAGCAAGTTCGGCGGCGGCCTGGTCGTGATTGCCGGTCCGCGGTTTGGCCCCGGCCAACTGGCCGATACGGCGCTGGCCGACATGCTTCCGGTGGTGGTCGACGGCGAGACCCGGATTGCCGATCAGCGCGAATTTCGCCTGCAGCTGACGCCCGCGGCCGAGCAGGTCGAGTTCATGCAGCTGGGCGCCGACGACGCCGAAAACCGCAAAGCCTGGGACGACCTGGGGCCGCTCCCCTGGTATCAGCCGGTTTCGCGGCCGCATCCATTGGCCAGCGTCCTGGCGCAGCATCCCACCGACACTTGCGTCGACGGCAAGACGCCGCAGCCGATCATCGCCATCCGCCGCTACGGCAAAGGCGAAGTGATCTACCTGGGCTTCAACGAAACCTGGCGGCTGCGGAAGCGCTACGGCGAGCTGTACTACCGGCAGCTCTGGGGCCAGATGATCCACCGGCTCGGATTGAGCCATGCCCTGGGCAGCCAGAAGCGGTTCGTCGTCCGGACCGACCGCCAGCAGTATCAGACCGACGACAAGGTGACCCTGACGGCCGAGGCCTACGACGCGAACTTCGAGCCGCTCAGCGATGAAAAACTGACCGACCGCAAGCTGATCGGCGAGTTGATCCTGCCCGAACGCTCGGGCGAAGGGGCCGAACCGGTCCCGCTGGCGGTGCCGCAACTCCGCGAGGGGGTGTTCGAGACCCGGATTCCCGTCGCGATGGGTGGAGAATATCGGGTGCGGCTGAAAGACCCGGTGACGGGGGAATTCAGCGAGGTGAATTTCCAGGTCACCAGCCTGTCGGCCGAGCGCCGCAGTGCCGTGCGTAACGTAGCCTTGCAAAACGCGATTTCGGCCGAAACCGACGGCAAGGCTTACGATCTGACGACCGCCGTCAGCCTGGCCGACGACATAAGGACCAACCCGCGTTCGGAAACCTCGATCCGCGTGATCCCGCTTTGGGATACGTGGTTGGTGTTCGGCGTGGTGGTTACACTGATGCTGGGTGAATGGTTTGCCCGAAAGTTGATCAATTTGCCATGACCAGACTTACGACACTCCGATCCCGCCTGGCCGACTTGCGCCGCCGCCGTCAAACGGTGCGTTGGGGCACGGGCTATGCCGCGCTGCTACTGGCGATTTTGTGGGCCCTGGCGGCCGCCTTCCTGGTCGACTGGAGCTTCGAGCTGTCGAAGCCGGCCCGGCTGCTGTCGCTGCTCGTTTGCGTGGGCGCGGTCGTCTGGATCGCCCGGCGGTTCACGCTGCCCTACCTGGGCCACCAAGAGACCGACCTGGACATGGCGCTGATGGTCGAGCGGCAGCAAAAGATCGACAGCGATCTGGTGGCGGCGCTGCAGTTCGAGTCGGCCGAGGCACCCAAGTGGGGCTCCACGCAACTCGAACATGCGGTGATCGATTACGTGGCCGAGTTCGGCAAGGGCTGGAACGTTTTCGAAGGCTTTTCCCGGCAGGAGCTGGTCCGGCGCGGGGCCGCCCTGACGGCCACGGTGGCGCTCTTGGGGCTGGTCGTGGTCTCGCATCCGGGGCACGTGGCGGCCTTCTTGAATCGCTTTCTGCTCGGCTCGGCGCATTATCCCACGCGCACGTCGATCGATGAGATCCTGGTCAACGGCAAGCCGATTAACGCCGCCCCGGGGGGCGATTTTGTCGTCAAGACGGCCTACGGCCAACCGCTGCGGTTCGACGTGCGCACCTCGGGCGAACTGCCCTCAGGGGGCCGCGTCGACCTGTCGACCGTCGCCAGCGGCTTGCAATCGACGGTGGACCTGGCCCGCAAGAAGGATGCCAACCCCAGCGACAATCAGGCCGCCTTCCAGGGACAACTGCCCAAGCTGGTCGATTCGCTTTTCTTCCAGGTGTATCTGGGCGATGCCTGGACCGATCCGATCGAATTGCGGGTGATTCCGCTCCCGGTCGTCGATTTGCGTTTGACCCCCACTCCGCCGGCGTATGCCGTCGGCGCCGCCGACCCGGACGATGCGCCGGCCGGTGCCCGGCAGATTTCGGTCATCGAGGGCTCGCAGGTTGGCTTCGAGCTGGCCTGCACCAACAAGCGCCTGGCCGAAGCCCAGGTGCTGGTCGACGGCAAGTCGTATCCGCTGACCGACTCGGGCAAGGGCTCCGGGCCCGGCCGGAACTGGAGCCTGGCCACGGCCGGCACGCCGCTGGAGCACGTGGAGAAGCCGACGCGGTTCGAAGTGCAAGTCATCGACGAGGACGGGATGCACCTGGAGTCGCCGATCCAAGGGTTCATTCGCATCAAGGCCGACCAGCGGCCCCGCATTTCGGCCGACGTGGTGACGCGGTTCGTGCTGCCCTCGGGAACTCCCGTGATCGACTACCGGGCCAACGACGATTTCGGCATCGGCAAGCTGCTCGTTCACTTGCAGTCGACGCGCGGCGAAAGTGCCGCGACCGACGAGCGCACGCTGGAACTGGTGCGGCTGGGCGAGCCGCTCCTGCGCGACAAACTGCCCCTCAAGGGCACCTACAAGCTCGACCTGGCCCAGCTCGGGCTGGCCAAGGGAGACCAGGTGAAAGTCACGCTCGAAGCGATCGATTATCGCGGCTCCACGCCGGGGCAGTCGGCCTCGAGCGAACCGCTTGTGCTTCAGGTCACGGACGAAAGCGGCATTTTGGCGGCTATTTCGGAGTCGGACGAACGTTCGGCCCGCCAGCTTGACGCGATTATCAAACGACAGCTCGGTATCGGAGAATCGAAATGAACAGGATTCTGACGTTCACCGCTACTGTTTCCTGCCTCTGGCTGCTCTCGGTCGACCCGGCCGCAAGCCTGCGGGCTGCCGAAACAGGCGCTGCCCGAGCGAACCCGTCCGAGCCACGCACGCCCGACGCCTTCCGCAACAAGCAGGAAGCCCAGCAGCGGGCCCGCGGCATGGCCAAAGAGCTGATTAGCGGCATCCTCGACATCCAGATCAAGCAGCTCAAGGAAAACGGGCTCGACAAGCTGCCGATCTACGCCGAGATCATCAGCATGCGGAAGAACATCGACAAGCTGGTCGAAGCCGAAATGCTGGACGTGGTCGACATCCTGATCAAGGCTCAGAACGGGCCGGCGGCCGAACGCCAGGCTCGGTTCAACGAAGCCCGCGACAAGATTCGCGAGATCGTCGTCAAGCTCTCGGTCGAACGGCAGAACCTGCTGCGGCGGCTGAAGGTCGCCGAGCTGGCGGCCCAGGTGCGGCGGCTGATCCAAATGGAAACGGTCGTGCTGAAGGCCTCGCAGTCGCTGCCCGAACAAGCGGCCGGCAAGCGCGAGCAGTCGACCCTGGGGGCGATCGAAGACCAGCGCGACGTGATCGTGCTGTTCGGTCAGCTCGTGGCGATGCTCGGCGACGTCAGCACTTGGGGCGGCCCCGTGGGCGCCGGTGCCGCCGACGGAATGCGAATTCTCAAGGCCGGGCAGGTCGACAAAGAGCTCGACGGCTCGATTGGCCACCTGGAATCGGCCCGGTTCGCCGACGCGGTCGTCAGCGAGCGGACGGTGATCCGCGGCCTGGAAGCCCTGCTGGAAAAGATCCAGGGGCTGGAAGGCCTGATCGGCTCGAGCCAGGACGAAGCTCTCAAGCTGGTCCGCGAAATGATGAAGAAGCAGGAGCAACTGCGGCAAGAGACCAAGCAGACGCAACTGACCGAGAAGAACACTGAGCCGCTGGTCGAAAAGCAGGCTCAGCTGCGCAAGGATCTCAATAAGCTCAACGACACGCTGGAGCGGCTGCCCGCCGCTGCGCCGCTGCTCGAGCAGGCCAAGGCCGCGGCCTACGAGGCCACTGCCGACCTGTTCGACGCCAAGAAGGAAGAGGCCGTGGCCGAGCAGAGCAAAGTGCTCGGCAACCTGGCCCAGATCGAAGAGCAATTGCAGAACGCGGCCGATCCGCGCGGCTCGAACCGCAGCGCCGATCAATTGGCCCAGCAGGCCAAGGATTTGCAAAAGGCCAAGGAAGACCTGGCCAAGATTCAGGCTCAGCAGCAGCAGACCGAAAAAGCCGCCGAGCAGAATGCTCCGGCCGCCAAGCCGCAGGAAGAACAGGTCGCCGCCGCGCTGGCCAAGGTCGACGACAATCGCGATCTGCCGGCCGCGGTCGATACGCGTCTGGCCCAGGCCGAAGAAGCCGCCCAGAAGGCGGCCGAGGCACTGGCCCAATCGCCCCAGCAGCCGAATGCCACTGCCCAGCAAGCGCTGGAAAACGCCGAAAAGGCCATCGAACGAGCTGCGGCCGAGGCCCAGGCTGCGCTCGCCGACACTCAGCGGCGCGAATTGGCCGTGAAGGTCGGCGAACTGGCTCGGGCGGCCGAAGCGCTGGAACGGGCCGCCGCCGCCGAACGAGCCATGGCTGCCGAAGCTCGGGCTGCCGCCGCTGAGAATCAACCGCTCTCGGCCGAACAGGCCAAGGCGATGGCTGCCGAGCAAGCTGACGTCGCCCAGATCGCCGCCAAGATCGCTGAAGGCGTCAAGAACACGGCTCCCGAGGCCGCACAGAAACTGGCCGATGCCGCCAAGCCCATCGACGCTGCCCGGCAAGCCGCAGCGGCCGCCCAGCAAACGCCTCAGACGGCCGAAGCCGCCAGCCAGCAGGCCCAGGCCGCAGCCGAAAAACTGACCTCAGCCGCTGCCCAGCTCCGCCAGGAAATCGGCCAGACGGCCGAGCAGCTGGCCAAGGTGGCGGGCGAGCAGCTCGAGAAGCTTAACGAGGCCAGCCAGGCCGTCGAAGGGGCCATGGCCAACATGCCCGACTCGACCGCCGAGAAGATGGCCCAGCTGAGCCAGGCCGCCGAAAAAATCCAAGGCGCTCAGGCCGCCCAGCAACGGGCTGCCGGCAACGAGCAGGCTGCCAAGGCCATGGAACTTGCCAACCACATCGGCGAGGCGATGGCCCAGCAGGCCCAAGCCGACCAGGCTGCCCAGGCTCTGGCCCAAGGGCAGTCCAACACTCCGGCCCAGGCCGCCACGGCCGAACAAAAAGTAAGCGAGCAGGCTGGGCAATTGGCTCAGCAGGCCCAGGGCGCCGTCGCCGAGTCGCTCCAAAAGGCCCAGGCCGCAGCGGCCGAAGCCGCCAAGGAATCGCTGGGCGGGAATCCGAACAAGGCCGAAGCCGCCCGGGCCGAGGCACGGCAAGCCTTGCAGAATGCTCAGCAGCAGGCGCAGGCTGCCGCGGCTCAGGCCGCCCAGCAGACGCCGAGCAATCAGCCCAACGCGGCCGCCCAGCAGCAAGTTGGTCAAATGGCGGCCGAAGCAGCCCAGCTGGCCGCCGAGTCGGCTCCTTCAGCGGCCGAGACGCTAAGCCAGGCCGGCCAGCAGTCCAGCCACGCGCAGCAGCAGATGGCCGCCGGCAATCAGCAGGCCGCCCAGAAGGCGCAGCAGAACACAGCTGCTGCCTTGGATAAAGCGGCCGAACAAGTCAAGCAAGCCATGGAGGCCCTCGGCCGCCAGGAGGCCCAGCAACTTGCCGGCGAAGCCCAACAAACCGGCCAGCTGGCCGAGCAGGTTGCCGCCGTCGATCCAGGCGCGAACGCGGCCTTGCGCGGCGCCGAACAAGCCGCCCAGCAAGGTGCCGCACGGCCCCAGGGCACGCCGGAGCAGGCCGCTCAGGCAGAGCAGGGCGTCCAGCGCGGGCTGGAACGGGCCGCGGCCAGCGTGGCTGCCCGGGCTGCGCAAGTCGAGCGCGACAAGAACATCGCCGAAGCGCTGATGCAGTTGGCCAAGGAGCAGCAATCGGCTCGCGACGACATTGCCCAGCAAAGCGACTTGCTCAATCAACTCGCCCAGGCCGATGCCCATCAGGGTCAGCCGCAGGGCGAGCAAGGAAAACCGGGCGACCACCAGGGCCAGCCGCAGGGTCAGCAGGGCCAGCCTCAGGGTCAACAGGGCCAGCCCCAGGGTCAACAGGGTCAGCCTCAGGGTCAACAGGGTCAGCCTCAGGGTCAGCAGGGCCAGCCTCAGGGTCAACAGGGCCAGCCTCAGGGTCAACAGGGCCAGCCTCAGGGTCAACAGGGCCAGCCCCATCCTGCGTCGCGCGAGCAGATCGCCGCGGCTCAGGCGCTTGAAGCGGCACAACAGCGTTTTGCCGATTCCCAGCGGGCAACCGGCGAAGGGGCCGCAGCCGTGGCCAATCAGCAAGAATTGGCCAACCAGCCAATTCGCGAAGCTTTGGAGCAGGCCGATCACCTCCCCGGTCTGGAGCAAGGCCAACCCCAAGGCGAAATGGGCCAAGGCCAACACGAAGGGCAGGGCCAGCATGAAGGCCAAGGTCAGCATGAGGGGCAAGGCCAACATGAGGGCCAGGGTCAGCACCAGGGTCAGGGCCAACACGAAGGCCAAGGTCAACATCAGGGCCAGGGCAAGCATGAAGGGCAGGGCCAACACCAGGGCCAAGGCCAGCACGAGGGTCAGGGTCAGCATCAAGGCCAAGGCCAACACGAAGGTCAGGGCCAGCATGAGGGCTCCGGTCAGCACGAAGGCCAAGGCGCTCCGCACGAGGGCCAGGGTCAAGGCGGCCAGGAAACCGGCCAATCGGGTCAGCAGCCACAGGATCCGAGCCTGGGAACCGGATTGGTCCCCAACTCGCCCGAAGTGACGGCCGCCCAGATTGCCGGTCCGCAGGCCAACGCCCAGGCCGCCGCCGCGCTGGCGCAAGCGGCCCAGCAAGCTGCTTCAGGGCAGCCGCATCCGGGTTCGCCGCATCCGGGCCAGCCTCACCCGGGACAACCCCACCCGGGTCAGCCGGGCCAGCCGCACGCCGGCGAGCCTCATCCGGGCAGCGAGCCGCACGAGGGGCAGACATCGCCCATGGGCACGGCCGGAGGCAGCACGAAGGGGGGCAACGAAGCCCAGAATCAACGCAGCCCCGACGGTGCGCTGCAGTTGGTGCCGCAGCAGATGGGCACCGACAGCAAGACCCCGAACGCCGGCCCGCGCGATGCCGAGCCCGGCAAACACCAGTTCAAGGAAGAGCCGTGGTTCGCCAAGCTGCCGCCGGACGTCCGCAAGGCGATCCGGGCCAAGGGGCAGAATCGCGCGCCGCGTGGCTATGAAGAGCGCTTGCAGCGTTACTTCGAGAACATCGACTAATCACGACACCGAATTTCCCGCCCACAAGTTTTCCTACCTTGGAGTTGATTGCCATGCCCGACAACGTCTCTCCCGACGACGTCGCCGCCGTCCAGCGGTGCGAACAAGCCTACAACCGCATCCGCGACGAGCTCGCCCGAGTGATCGTCGGCCAGGACGAAGTCATCGAGCAAGTGCTGGTGGCCGTCTTTGCCCGGGGCCATGCCCTGCTCGAAGGCGTTCCCGGCCTGGCCAAGACGCTGCTCATCAGCTCGCTGGCCGAGGCCCTGCACCTGTCGTTCAAGCGGATCCAGTTCACGCCGGACTTGATGCCGAGCGACATCACGGGCACGGAAGTGATCCAGGAAAACCTGCAGACCGGGGCCCGCGAATACAAGTTTCTGCCCGGCCCGCTGTTCGCCAACATGATCCTGGCGGACGAAATCAACCGCACCCCGCCGAAAACCCAGGCGGCCATGCTCGAAGTCGATGCAGGAGCGGCAGATCAGCGCCGGCGGTCAGATTCACAAACTGCCGGCCCCGTTCTTCGTGCTGGCCACGCAGAACCCGCTCGAACAGGAAGGCACCTACCCGCTGCCGGAAGCCCAGCTCGACCGGTTCTTGCTGTACGTGAAGGTCAACTACCCGAGCGGCGCCGAAGAATGGGAAGTGGCCCGCCGCGTGACCACCGGCCAATTGGGCAAGATCAGCGCCGTGCTCTCGGGCGATGACATCATCGAGGTCCAGAAGCTGGTCAACCGCGTGCCGGTGAGCGACCAGGTGCTGGGCTATGCCTGGGCCTTGGTCCGGGCCAGCCGGCCGGGCACGCCCGAGGCGGCCGAGTTCGTCAATCGCTGGGTCAACTGGGGCGCCGGCCCGCGCGGCGTGCTCACGCTGGTCACCTGTGCCAAAGCGCGGGCCATCCTCTACGGCCGCTACCATGCCACCGTGGGCGACGTGCAGGCGGTGGCCAAGCCGGCCTTGCGGCATCGCATCGCCAGCAACTACGCCGCCCAGGCCGCCAACGTCTCCAGCGAGCAGTTGATCGAAATGCTGATGGAAGCCGTTCCGGCCGATCGCAAGTACGAAAAGCCGGCGGCTTGATCGGAGCCGGCCCTCAGCCACACCTCGGTTAAGCCCACGGGTCGTAGCCCGTGGGCTTGACGGGGGATCCGTCCGAATTTCTCCGCGAGTTCCCTGCCATGGCCAAAAGCGTTCTTTCCCGCTATCTCGACCCCGAGGTGCTGGGCCGCGTAGCCGACCGCCATATTTCGCCCCGGGGGCTGGTGATGGGCAACCTGGCCGGGGCGCACAAGTCGCCGTTGTCGGGTTTCGCCGTCGAGTTTGCCGGCCATCGCGAGTACGTGCCCGGCGACGACCCCAAGCACATCGACTGGCGGGTCTATTTCACCCGCGAGAAGTACTTCATCAAGCAGTACGAGATGGAGACGAACTTCGTCTGCCATCTGCTGCTCGACGTAAGCGCGTCGATGCGCTACGGCGAGGGGCGCGAGCAGAAGCTGCTGTACGCGGCCCAGATGGCCACCACGCTGGGCTATTCGGTGGTCCGCCAGAGCGACAAAGTGTCGCTGGCCACGTTCGACGAGCGGATTCTGGGCTTCGTCCAGCCTAGCAACTCGATGGGGCAGGTGGTCCGCATGACGAACCACCTGGACGACATCCAGCCGGTCCACAAAACCCGGATGTCGGAATGCCTGACCGAGCTCACCGGGCGGATGAAGCGCCGCGAGATCGTGATGGTCTTCAGCGACTTCTTCACGGACCTGGACGCGCTGGAAAAAGCCCTGCAGCGGATGCGCTACAACCGGCACGAGGTCGTGCTGTTCCAGATCATGCATCACGACGAGCTGGACTTCGAGTTCAACGGCATGGTCAAGTTCGTCGGCCTGGAGATCCCCCAGGAGCTGCTCACCCAGCCCGACGAACTGCGGCAGGGCTATCTGAAGGCCATGCACAAGTTCAACGACCGCTTCGAGGAAGTTTGCCAGCGCAACCGCGTCGAGCGCGTGCTGGTCGACACGAGCCGCGACATGGGCGAGGTGTTCGTCAACTATCTCAACCAGCGCAGCCTGCTCAATCGCGGACGGTAGGCGAACGGCGCCATCAATGTCTGTCGAGCGCCTGCTGCAACGCCTGGACGAGTGGCGGCAGATCCGCTTGAATGATCGCCCACAGGATGTCGAAGTCCACGGCATCGTAGCCATGGATCAATCGATTGCGCAGGCCGACAATTTCCGGCCAGGGGATCGATGGCATGCTCTCGCGGCCGGCGGCGCTGACACGCATCGCCGACTCCCCGACGATCTCCATCAAGCGCACCAGGGCGAGGTTGAGCAAACGGTCGGTGTCCAAATCCTCGCGCGCTCGTCCGGCCGATATCGCTATTGCCTCCTGGGCGTGTGAAAGCATGTGCCGGAGGCGGGTCGCGTCATCGTGTCGCGTCATACTGCACTTCAGCCTGGGCCAGCACCTCTTCCCGGAAAGTGTTGCCCAGAAAACCCGGCGTATTCAGGTCAACTTTGCGCCCCAGGAGCTGCCCCAACTCGTCCTCGATGGCGAAGAATCGCAAGCCGACACGGGCCTCAGGTTCGAACTCCACCAGCACGTCGACATCGCTGTCCGGACCGAAGTCGTCGCGCAGCACTGATCCAAACAACGAGAGCCGCCGGATCAAGTTCCGCCGACAGAAGCGGGCGAGTTCATCGGGCGCGAGTAAAATTTTTTGCCGAATCATAAAGTGCTCTGCAAGGAGCAATGGGATGCTAGGGGCGATTCTACCGCAAGCGCCGTACGGATGCACCGCCAGTCCATCCGGCACCGGGGCAATCCAGTGGTGCAATCAGCCGGGGCATTGCCTATGATATCGAAATGGATATTCCTGCCACCCCGGCGCTGGTCATCGACAGCGCAACGGTCGAACGCAACATCAAGCGGCTGGCCGTCTACGCCGACGAGCAGGACCTGGACGTTCGGCCCCACACCAAGACCCATAAGTCGCGCGAGCTGGCAGCCGCCCAATTGGCCGCCGGGGCCCTGGGCCTGACCGTGGCCAAGGTGGGCGAGGCCGAGGTCATGTCCGAAGTGGGCAGCGACCTGCTCGTGGCCTATCCGGCCATCGATCCGGCCCGGACCGAGCGGCTGGCCAAGCTGGCCCGGCATTTCACCATTCGGGTGGCCGTGGATTCGGTCGAAGCGGCCGAGGCTCTGGCCGTCGCCGCCCGGCGGACCAGCTCGACGATCGGCATCCTGGTCGACATCGACGTGGGGCAGCACCGCACCGGCGTGCAGACCTCCGCCGCTTCGCTCAAACTGGCCCAGTTCGTCGATCGCGTGGCAGGACTGCGGCTGGACGGGATCATGTGCTATCCCGGGCAAATCTGGTTTCCCCCGGCCCAGCAGCGGCCGGCCCTGGAGGGGGTCTCCGACGTCCTGGCCGAGGCGCTGGACCTGTGGGCCAAGCACGGGCTGGAAGCCCGGGCCGTTTCCGGCGGCTCGACCCCCACGGCCTACCAATCGCACCTGGTCCCGGAATACACCGAGATCCGGCCCGGGACGTACATCTTCAATGACCTGAACACGGCCCGGGGCGGCTTTTGCACGCTCGAAGACTGCGCCGCCCGGATCGTGGCCACGGTCGTCAGCACCGCCGTGCCCGGCCAGTTCGTGCTCGATGCCGGCACCAAGACGCTGACCAGCGACCGCTGTGCGACCGCCCCCGAGAGCGGACACGGGCTGGTTTGCGAATACCCGGACGCCAAGATCGTCAAACTGAGCGAAGAGCATGCCCAGGTCGACGCCCGGGATTGCCAGCAGGCCCCCAAGCTGGGCGAGCGGGTCACCGTGATTCCCAATCACATCTGCCCCTGCATCAACCTGCAGGACAGCGTCTGGCTGCGCGAGCCGGACGGCCGGCTGGAAAAGCTGACCATCGACGCCCGGGGCAAGTTGTCTTAGGGAGCGCGGTTTTGACCGCCGCGCGGCGAGATCGGACGGCCGGCTCCTAGTCGTTCGGCTCGCCCAAGCCCGGCTCGGGCAGGAAGAAACTCAAGATCGAGCCCGCCAGCAGCACCCCCGCGGCGACGGCGGCCGCGGCATAGGCCATTTTCTCGGTCGGGGCAGCGCCCGGCATCAGCGCCAACCAGCTTGTTCGTCACATAGGCGAACGAGGTGCCGATCATCCGCCCGCCGATATTGGCGGCGAAGCCTTCGCCGGTGCCGCGCAAGTGGACCGGATAGACCCGGGGCAGGTAATTGCCCCAGAAACTGAATTGGGCCACGCTCAGCAGGCCGACGACGAAGATTCCCGCCTGCATGAAGGCCAGATTCTGGGTCGCACAGAGGGCGAACACGACCGGAGCCACGATCAGGTCCGGCCACTGGAACACGCGGAGCAACTTGCGGCGGCTGACGATCCGCACCGCCAGCACCGCAAACAGCACCCGGCCGACGAGGCCGCCGATTTCCTGAACTGTGCCCACACTGGCGGCGAACTTTTGGCCGATTTTCTTGGCTTCGGGAGCCGGCTTGCCTTCGGCGGCGGCTTTGACCTCCGGCGCCCGGGCACGATTTGCGGCATCTGCTGGATGGCGCCAAACGCCACGCCGTAGCTGCAAGCAAACATCAGCGTGGTGACAATCGTGGTCCGCAGGTACTGGGGCGCAAACAACTCCGTCAGGCTGGGACGCTTGAGAGTGCCGGCAGCCTTCTTGCTGGCCCAAACCGGCGACTCGGGCAAAAACGGTCGGATCAAGATCAGGGGCAAGGCCGGGATCAACCCCGACATCAGCGTGTAGCGCCAGCCTTCGTGCTGATGGGCCGGGTCGATCGTCCCGAGCCAGCCCGTCAGGAAGCCGGGCATCGCGATGGCCGGCAGTTCGGCAGCGTATTTGACGGCCAGCAGGTTGGCGCCGGCCACGAGCAGCCCGCCCAGCGACGAAAAGGCCTGCGTATAGCCCAGGACGCTTTCCCGGCGATGCGGCTCGGGAAACAACTCGGCCAGCCAGGCGACGGCCGCCACGAATTCGACGCAAACGCCGATAAACGTCGTGCAGCGCAGCACCAGCAGCATTTGGATCGAGGTGGAAAATCCGGCCAGAAACGCCGAGACCGCGTACAGCAGGATGCTCCAGGTCAGCACCCGGCGGCGGCCGAGCCGATCGGTCAAGTATCCGCCCAGCAGGCCGAAAATCCCCCCGGCGAACGCCGGAATATAGAACAGCCGGCCGACCCATTCCTGAAACTCGGGCGTGCCCGGCTTCGTGCCGGTCAGTTCGGGAATCGCCGGCGGCAAAACGAACTGGGCCATCAGCAGTTCGTAGATATCGAAGGCAAAGCCGATCGCGGCCAGCACGACGATGAGCCACTGGGTCATGCTGAGGCGCGCGGAACCGGGGGTATTGGACGCCATGCCTGTTTCCTTGGGGGGGCGCGGAGGGGGCGGGAAAGTCAAAGCTCGATGATATTGCCGGGCCCAGGCGGAAACAAGCGCGCCCCGGCGGGCAGGGTGCCTCTGGCGGTTCGGCCCGCGCTGCGCGATACGCCGCGCGGGCGGCAAAACGAAAACCTGGCCGGCGAGTCAAGATCAACTCTTGTCCCCCGGGCGCTGGCTCGAATAATACTGGACAATGGCGGGGCAAAAAAATGCTCGCAGCCGCCAAGCCTGCTTGTTGATATTGGGCATCGATGGTATAAGCACGCGAGTTTAGGACGCCCGGCCGGGTCGTTCCGGTCGCCTGGCACGTTTAGTCGTAGCTAGAGGAGGGATTCGTCTACAATGAATCGACTCGATACCGCGGCTCTTGCGGTCTCCACTGGGAGCGGGCTACCGGACGAATCCGAGGAGCCTCCCGGTACCAGCCGGCGACATCCAATCTGGAGGGATGTGCCGGCCGAACAGTGGGACGATTGGCGCTGGCAGATGCAAAATGCCATTCGCACCACTTCCCAGCTCGCGGAGTTCATGGCAATGGATGGCCAGGAGCTCTCCGCCCTCGAAAGTCTCGAAGCGAAGTACAAACTGGCGATCCCGCCGTACTACCTCTCTTTGATCGACTTCAACGACCCGGCCGATCCGATTGGCCTGCAGTCCCTCCCCTCGACGCGCGAATTGTCGAGCGATTCGGGCCTGGAGCTCGAAGATCCGCTGGAGGAAGACAAAGACTCGCCGGTCCCCGGCCTGACGCACCGCTACCCGGACCGGGCGTTGCTGGTGACCACCCACGTCTGCTCGATGTATTGCCGGTTCTGCACCCGCAAGCGGGTGACCATGGACCGCGACGGCTGGGATGCTCCCAGCCACAACGACGAGCGGATGATCCAGTACGTCCGCGAACACGCGGAAATCCGCGACGTGATCGTCTCGGGCGGCGACCCACTGTCGCTGCCGATGAGCAAGCTCCGCTGGTTTGTCACCCAGCTGGCCGAGATCGACCACCTGGACGTGATCCGGATCGGCACGCGCGTGCCCGTCACGCTGCCGCAGCGGCTCTCGGATCCCGACCTGATCGACCTGCTCCGGCAGGCCGGCAAAATCTGGATTCAGACGCATTTCAACCATCCGCGCGAAATCACGCCGGAAACCGCCCAGGCCGTGCGCAACCTGGTCAACGCCGGGATGCCGGTCAGCAACCACGCGGTGCTGCTCAAGGGGGTCAACGATTCGGTGGCCACCATGCGCCGCCTGGTCCGCGGCCTGCTGCGGATCAAGGTCCGCCCCTATTACTTGTTCCACTGCGACCCGGTCACCGGGGCAGGGCACTTCCGCACCTCGGTCTGGAAGGGGCTCGAGATCATCGAGGGCCTCCGTGGGCATGTCTCGGGCCTGGCCGTGCCGACCTATGTCGTCGACGGCACGCACGGGGCCGGCAAGATTCCGCTGATGCCCAACTACCTGATCTCGGCCTCCGAGAATGCGGTGGTCTTGCGCAACTACGAAGGGATGATCTTCCGCTACGCTCCCGAAGATCGCACCGAGCCGGGCGGGCACTACCCGTCGCTGGGCGTCAGCAATCTCCTGAGCGGCAACAGCGACATGCTCATGCCCGAGGGAACGCCCCGCATGGTCCGCCGCCAGGAGCATGCGGCCGAAGCGGCCGCCGACGACAAGCCGGTCGACGTGATCCAGCTCGAGGGCTATCAGCACGCCACGACGCTTGATCCGCGCCCGTCTTGGAACCGCTCCAAGGCCAAATGACCGGCTGCGGTCGCGCGCCGAATTCCCAAGCTCACGGGCTGCGACCCGTGGGCTTTTTTTTGTTATAACGTGGTGGCGGGCCGCGCCGCACGCCGACGGTAGGTCGCGGCGCCGGCCCCCCCAAATTTGAGAGCAAAGGACGGTTGAAAGTGCGCATCGGGATGACGTTCAACGTTCGCTCGGAGTTTCGTTCGCTCGAACCATCGCCGGGGGGCGGAGTGCTCGCCTCGGGACCGCTCGGCCTGGCCGGCCTGGGGGACGAGGACGAAGAATTCGACTCCCTGGAAACCGTGCAAGCGATTACCGAGGTGCTCGAGAGCCTGGGCCACCAGGTCGATCTGCTCGGCGACGGCGAGCCGCTGCTGCACCGCTTGCTCGAAGGCTCGCGGCCGGACCTGGTGCTCAACTTTGCCGAGGGGACCGGCGGCGGACGCTCGCGCGAGGCCCGCGTGCCGGCCGTGCTCGAGATGCTGGGCATTCCCTATACCGGCTCGGATCCGCTGACGCTGGCTGTCACGCTCGACAAGGATTGTGCCAAGCGCCTGGTGGCGGCCGCCGGCGTGGCGACCCCGGCCTGGGCCGTGTTCTCCGGCGACCACGCCGACGCTCAGGAGCGGCTGGCCGAGCTGCGTCTGCCCTTGATCGTCAAGCCGGCCTTCGAGGGCTCGAGCAAGGGGATTCTCTCGACCAGCCTGGTGCGCACCACCGCGGGACTGGCCGACAAGCTCGACGAAGTCTATCGCCACTATCGCCAGAGTGTCCTGGTCGAGGAATTCATCGAGGGCGACGAACTGACCGTGGGCATCGTCGGCAATCAGCCGCCGCAAGTGCTGGGCATCATGCGCGTGCTGCCCAAGGACACGGCCAACTCGTTCATCTACAGTCTGGAAGTCAAGCGCGACTGGAAGCAGCGCGTCCGTTACGAGTGCCCGGCCAAACTTTCCCCGGCCGACACCGCTGCCGTCGAACAAGCGGCGCTCGCGGCCTGGCGGGCGCTGGGTTGCCGCGACGTCGCCCGGATCGATTTCCGGCTGCGCGACGGCGTGCCTTATTTTCTGGAAGTCAATCCGCTACCGGGCTTGTCTCCCACGTCGGGCGATCTGGTTCTCCTGACCGGCATGCTGGGCATCGACTACCCGGACTTGATCGGCCGGATCCTCGCCGCCGCGACCGAGCGGCACGGCCTGGCGGCGCTTTCCCCGCACGTGAGTTAGCAGCGCCTGTCGGCCCGCGGCGCTCAAGCGCGGCCTGGAGATACCGGCGATGCCCGCGGCCCGTTCGGCTTCGCTCGACGTCCTGATTCTCTACAACACTCCGGCGCTCGCGCCCGACGACCCGGACTACGCGTCCGAAGCCGGAGTGCTCGAGTCGGTGGCGGCCGTCGAGGCGGCCCTCGCCGAATTCGGGCATCGCCCCCGGCATTTGTCCGCCGGCACGCTCGAGGAGTTGCTCACCGGCCTGACCACCTGTGCGGCGCCGGACGTGGTGTTCAACCTGTTCGAGGGCTTCGGCGGGGTCGGTCGAGGCGAAGCCGTGGTCGCAGGACTCGTCGAGCTGTTGGGGTATCCGCTGACCGGCTCGCGCGCCCAGTGCCTGGATTTGGTCCGCGACAAAGCCCGCACCAAGTGGCTGCTCGCCGGGGCCGGCCTGCCCACTGCGCCGTTCGAACTGGTCGCGGCCGGCGAACCGCTTTGCCCGCAGCGGCTGGAACAACTGCTGTCGCTCGGGCCGGCGATCGTCAAGCCGGCGCACGAAGACGCTAGCCTGGGCATCGGCAGCGAGAGTGTCGTGAGCGAGTACCGGAACCTGGTCGCGCAAATCGACCGGGTTAGGTCGCGCTACGGCGGCGTGCTGGTCGAGCGGTTCATCGCGGGACGTGAGTTCAACGCAGCGGTCGTGGCGCTCCCCGAGCCCGTGCTGTTGCCGCTGGCCGAGATCCAGTTTGCCGCCGACATTCCGCCGCAGCAGCGTTTGGTGACATATGCGGCCAAATGGGATTCCGGCAGCGCGGCTGACCTGGCCACGCAACCGAAGTGTCCGGCCGACGTCGACGCAGCGCTGGCGGAGCGCATCGGGAGGGCCGCTCGCGGCGCATTCCAGGCGACTGGCTGCCGGCATTACGCCCGCGTCGATCTGCGCGTGGACGCGGACCAGAACATCTTCATTCTGGAAGTGAACGGCAATCCCGACATCGGGCCGCAGGCTGGCTTTGCGCGGGCGCTGGGCGCCGCGGGCATGCCCTACGGCGAATTTGTCGACCGCCTGGTGCGCGTGGCGGCCGAGCGGTAAGGCAGACCGGCGGCAATCGTGGAAGTTGCCGGCTGGAAATGCTTTGCGACTTCGGCGCCTGGGGGCAATACGCGCAAGGACTGTCCCGAATTTCCGCAGCCTGCGGAGCAAATTGGGAGTGTCCCTTGCCCCAGGCCGTTTTGTCCCCAGGCTCTTAATACCCCACGCGGTAGAACACGTCGTCCGCGCCGGCCGAGAGGCGGAAAAAGTCGGTCCAGTCGACCCCGACCAGGGGCACGCTCGTCAGCCAGGCGCCCGTGAACTGGTTGGGCTTGTACGCTTTCCGAGCCGGGATCGAATCGCCGCTCCCCATGATCTTGTCGTGCGGCGCCCGGTAAGCTTCGGCTCCCCGCAGACCGGCTACGGCGAGCCCTAGCACGGCAGTCAGGCCGACCACGAGCGGGCCCACTTGCCGCGATTTGTCTTGGAACCAACGCGGCGCCATACCACCGAAATTCATCCGGCTGGACACGAACGACATACAAAGTCTCCTGGCGAAACAATGCCGCGCGAGCCGTCTGGCCAGAGCGGCAGGGGCGGAGCGCACGCCGCAGTGAAAGTAACAGGCTGTGAAGGTTCAGCCGTAGGGAAGATTTTGGCGAAGCGTCGTTTGCCGCCGGCGCCTCAATCGGGCTGGGAGGCATTGGGCGGCGGGGGGGGCGAATCGGTGGGCGGGGCTTCTCCATTAGCGTCGGCCGGAGTGCCAGGCGGCACTGCGGCGCTGAAAGCCCCGACGATAACCGGCTCCAGGATGCCAAGCAAGCCGCGGACGAGCTCGCTCGCCAGGCCCGCCCAAAGCGACGGCTTTGCCGGCTGCCCGGCAGCAGCCTGATGCGCCGCCAGGGCCTCGCTCAGGGCCTGGGCCGGATCGGCCTTCGACCTGCGTCCGGCGCCGGCGAGCGCCGAGGCGGTCAGAAACCCCAGCGCCGCGGCCACGCCCACGGTCGGCCACGGGTAGCGCCGAGCCCAGGCGGCCACGTCGGTGCAGCCCTTCAGGTCGCCGCGCAGGCGCTGGATGCTGTCGGTGAAGTTCTGCCGGGCGGCGGCGGCCTCCGCGGCGAGAAAATCACTCTCCGGCAGATCCGTTGGCGGGCGCTGCGCCGCGGCGGACGCGGCTTTGCTGTCGTTTGTGGAGTTCGGCATAACGGTTGATCGTGCTTTGGCGCGAAGCCTGCATGAGTTTGCGGACGGCCAGATAACTAACAAGCGCGGTGAGCGCCAGGATGGCAGTGCCGGTCAACAAGGTGCCCAGCCAAAGCCGGCCTCCGAGCGCGTCGGCCAGTCCCAGGGCGACGCCGGTCACCAGCATCACCGCCGCCGTGCTCAGCACCGCCATCCCGATGACCAGCCCGAGCATGCCCAGTACCAGCCCGACGAGCGCGCGCCGGGCACCAAGCTTGATCTGATCCCGGCGGGCGGCCAGGTACAGCGCCGCCTGTTCGCTCAAAGCTGCCAGATCGTCGAAGATCCGCCGGGCCGACTCCGGCCCTGTGCCGTTTCCGGCGTGGGGGTCGTTGGTTTCTGGCCCGTTAGTTTCTGATTCGTCGGCTTCCGTTGCGGCGCCGGTCGCGGCGGCGGCATCGGCGAAGCGATTGCGGGGATCGAACTGCATCATGGGGCCGATTCCTGCCACGCGCTTGAAAGCGGCTACCTGCGGTTCCAGAAGCAGCCGATCAAGATGCCGATGCCGCAGGCGATCAGCACCGATTGGAGCGGATTGGCCCGGATGCGGTCTTCCAGGCTTTGCTCGATCTCGGCCACCCGCTCGCGGCCGGCGGCACAGGCCTCGGTGGCGGCATCGTGCAGATGCTCGGCCTCGTCGGCGACGGCTTCGCGGTATTCGGTTGCGCGCTGGGCGGCACTCGCGCGAATGCCCGCGGTGGCATCCTGGGCCGCGCCGAGCGCCGCGGCGCCGAGCTCGTGGATGGCGCGGCCGACGGCGCTGGCCTTTGCGGCCTGCGGCTTGGCCGTGTGCCGGCGCGGAGCACGGGAGGATCGTTTATTCGTTGCCATGCAGACAGGCTCCTTTTAGTTCATTCTAGCTTGCCGAAGCGCAACCTGCGCGTTTCGCGTTTTCCGCCAATCAGGGACGCGGAGTGGCGAGCAAAAAAGCACCCGAGGGCGGATCCGCATCGCCCCCCGGGGGCTCAAGAAATTCTTCGGCCGGGTCGGGTGCCGTGCGGCTCGACAAGCTCCGAGTCTAACAGCCGGCGCTCGCCGGTCAATTTTCTGCCAGGGGTTGTCGAGAGCAGCTACAAGTTCCTCTGTCCGCGGCCCTTGCATCCGCACACGCGCACCCTACAATTGCCCGCGATTAACCTTACGCGTACTCGTACTTTTTGATTAGAGCCGATCATGGGCATGCGAGTCTGGCCGGGGCGATCGACACCGCTGGGTGCCACCTGGGACGGATCGGGCGTCAACTTCGCCCTGTATTCGGAAAACGCCGAGAAGGTGGAATTGTGTCTGTTCGATGCGGTCGACCAGACCAAGGAGACTGCCCGCGTAACGTTGCCGGAATACACCGACCTGGTCTGGCACGGGTATCTGCCGGACGTCGCGCCGGGCCAGATTTACGGCTATCGGGTGTATGGCCCCTACGAACCGACCAAGGGCCATCGCTTCAACCCGAACAAGATTTTGCTCGATCCCTATGCCAAGCTGATCGCCCGCGACCTGAAATGGGCCGACGAAATGTTCGCCTATAAGCTGGGCGATCCGACCGCCGACCTGTCGTTCGACGATCGTGACAACGCGGCCTTCGCGCCGCTGGCTGCGGTGATCGACCCGGCGTTCACCTGGGGCGACGATCGCCGGCCGGGGCATCGCTGGCAAAACATGGTGATCTACGAAGTCCACGTCAAAGGCTTCACGCAGCTGCATCCGGACGTGCCCGAGAAATTGCGCGGCAGCTACGCGGCCCTGGGTTCCGACGCGGCGATCCGGCACATGACGGACCTGGGCATCAACGCCGTCGAGCTGCTGCCGGTGCATCATCGCGTCGACGATCGACATTTGATGGAGGCCAAGCGGTCGAACTACTGGGGCTACAACACGATCGGCTTTTTCGCCCCCGACATCCGCTACGATTCGGTCGGCTTCCCGCTCGACGCGGTGGGCGAATTCAAGACCATGGTCCGCAACCTGCACGCCGCCGGGATCGAGGTGATCCTGGACGTGGTTTACAACCACACGGCCGAGGGAAACCAGCTCGGCCCGACGCTCAGCTTCCGCGGGGTCGACAATTCGGCGTATTATCGGCTTCCCACCGAGGATCCCCGGTTCTACATGGACTTCACCGGCTGCGGCAACACGTTCAACATGCAGAACCCGCGCGTGTTGCAATTGGTGATGGACAGCCTGCGCTACTGGATCGAAGAAATGCACGTGGACGGCTTCCGCTTCGATCTGGCCAGCACGCTGGCCCGCGAGCTGCATGCCGTGAACAAGCTGGGGGCCTTCTTCGACATCATTCACCAGGACCCGGTGATTTCGCAGGTTAAGCTGATTGCCGAGCCCTGGGACCTGGGCGAAGGGGGCTACCAGGTCGGCAATTTTCCGGTGCTCTGGACCGAATGGAACGGCAAGTACCGCGATTGCGTCCGCCGCTTCTGGAAGGGAGACGGCGGCGTGGTCTCCGAGTTTGCCACCCGATTCTGCGGCTCCAGCGACCTGTACGAATGGAGCAGCCGCCGGCCGCACGCCAGCATCAACTTCATCACCGCCCACGACGGCTTCACGCTCAATGACCTGGTCTCCTACGACAACAAGCACAACGAGGCCAACGGCGAGGACAATCGCGACGGAGCCAACGACAATATCAGCTGGAACTGCGGCGTCGAAGGCCCGAGCGACGACCCGAAAATCCTCGACCTCCGGGCCCGGAAACAGCGCAGCTTCCTGGCCACGCTGATTTATTCGCAGGGCGTGCCGATGCTATTGGCCGGCGACGAGATGGGGCGCACGCAGCAAGGCAATAACAATGCCTACTGCCAGGACAACGAAATCAGCTGGATCCACTGGGACCTCAACGACCGCCAGAAAGACTTGCTCGCCTTCTGCCGCCGCGTGCTCGAGATCTATCACGACCAGCCGGTGTTTCACCGCCGCCGGTTTTTTCACGGAATGGCCATCGAAGGGGAGCAAGCGCCCGACATCGCCTGGCTGATCCCCGACGGCCACGAAATGGACAACGACGCCTGGAACAAGGGCTTCGTGCGCTGTCTGGGCGTGCAGCTATTCGGCGAAAACATCGACGTCGACGAGCGCGGCGAACAAATCAGCGGCGACACGCTGCTGCTGTTGTTCAATGCCGACCACGGCCTGACAATCCCTTTCACGCTCCCCGAGCTGGACGCCGAGCACGTTTGGGAATTGCTGCTCGACTCGGCCGACGTCAAGGCCATCCGGCAACGGCTCGAGCCGGGCCAGCAGTATCAGCTCCAGCCCTGTTCGCTGGCCGTGCTCCGCGATCATTCGCCCGAGCAGGATTCCACCGCCACCTCAACCCGGCTGTAGTCGACGCCCGCGGCGAGCGGGCTAGTCCAGCAGTTTTCGCAGCACGGTCTGCAGAATGCCGCCGTTGCGGTAGTAGTCCAGCTCGACGGGGGTGTCGATCCGGGCTTTGCAGGCCAGCTGCTGGCTCGATCCGTCTGCCCGGCGCACGGTAACCGCGAGCGTGTCGCCCGCCTTGAACCCGTCGCCGAGCGCCTGGATGTCGTAGAACTCTTCGCCCGTCAGGCCCAGATCGCGCCAGCCCTTGCCCCCCGGCAGCTCCAGCGGCAGCACGCCCATGCCGACCAGGTTGCTGCGATGGATCCGCTCGAAACTGACGGCCAGCACGGCCCGGACGCCGAGCAGGAACGTGCCTTTGGCGGCCCAATCGCGGCTACTGCCCGTGCCGTACTCGGCACCGGCCAGCACCACCAGTGGCACGCCTTCCTGGCGATACTGCATCGCCGCGTCGTAGATGCTCAGCATTTTGCCGTCGGGCAAGTGGCGCGTGACGCCGCCCTCGGCGCCGCCGGCCAGCGCGTTGCGAATGCGAATGTTGGCAAACGTGCCCCGGGTCATCACCCGGTCGTTGCCGCGCCGGGCGCCATAGCTGTTGAAATCCAGCGGCGTGACACCGTGCTCCTGCAGGTACAGCCCGGCGGGACTTTTGGCCGCGATCGACCCGGCCGGCGAGATGTGGTCGGTCGTCACCGAATCGCCGAGCGCCGCCAGCACCCGAGCGCCTGTGATCGGCTTGACCGGAGCAGGCTTGCGCGTCAGGTCGGCCAGGTAAGGGGGCTCTTGAATGTACGTGCTCTTGGGCACCCACTGGTAGAGCGCCCCGGTGCTCGTTTCCAGCAGGTTCCACTGCTCGTTGGCGTCGCGCACATTTGCATAACGGCGGCGGAACATCTCGGGCAGCACGTTGGCCTCGACCGCGGACTCGATCTCGGCGTGCGAGGGCCAGATTTCCCGCAGATAAACCGGCTTGCCGGCCTGGTCGGTGCCCAAGGGCTCGCTCGTCAGGTCGATGTCGGTGGTGCCGGCCAGGGCATAAGCCACGACCAATGGCGGACTGGCCAGGTAATTCGCTTTGACCAGGGGGTTGATCCGCCCCTCGAAATTGCGATTGCCGCTCAGCACGGCGGCGGCCACCAGGTCGCCCGCGGTCACGGCCTGCGCGACTGGTTCGGGCAGGGGCCCGCTATTGCCGATGCAGGTGGTGCAGCCAAAGCCGACGATGTTGAAACCTACGGCCTCGAGCGCCTTGGTCAGGCCGGCCTTGTCCAGGTAGTCGCTAACCACGCGCGAGCCCGGAGCGATGCTCGGCTTCACATATTTTTTGACCTTCAATCCCCGGGCGGCCGCTTTCTGGGCCAACAGTCCGGCGGCCAGCATGACCGACGGATTGCTCGTGTTCGTGCAGCTGGTGATGGCGGCGATCACGACGGCCCCATGGCCGATTTCGGACGATGACCCGTTGTCCACCACCTTCGCATGGCGGGCGAGGGCGGCTTCGTCGAGTGCGAATCCGCGCTCGGCCACCGGCGCGGAGGGCCTTGCGAAAGGTCTCTTTCATCGCGCCCAGCGCTACTCGATCCTGCGGCCGCTTGGGCCCGGCCAGGCTGGGCTCGATCGTGCCCAGGTCCAGACGCAAAGTCTTGGTGAACTTGGGCACGGGGCCGCCGTCGGTGCGGAACAGGTGCTGCTCTTTCATGTACCGCTCGACGAGCTGGACTTCTGCCTCGGTCCGGCCGGTGCGCCGTAAATACTCAAGCGATTGGGCGTCGACGGGGAAGAAGCCCATCGTGGCCCCGTACTCGGGAGCCATGTTGCTGATCGTGGCCCGGTCGGGGAGCGACATCCGCGACACGCCCGGCCCAAAGAACTCGACGAACTTGCTCACCACGCCTTCTTTGCGCAAGATCTGCGTCACGGTCAGCACCAGGTCGGTGGCGGTCGCTCCGGCGGGTAGCTCACCCGTGATCTCGAAGCCGACGACCTCCGGCATGAGCATGTACAGAGGCTGGCCGAGCATGACCGCTTCGGCCTCGATGCCGCCGACGCCCCAGCCCACTACGCCCAGCCCGTTGATCATCGTGGTGTGGCTATCGGTGCCCACCAGCGAGTCGGGCACGGCCACGGGGCCCGCGCCCTCGTCGCGCAGGAACACGCCCTTGGCCAGATACTCCAGATTCACCTGGTGGCAGATGCCCACGGCCGGCGGCACGACGAGAAAATTGTCGAACGCCTTTTGCCCCCAACGGAGAAATTCGTAGCGCTCCTTGTTGCGATCGAACTCCAACTCGAGATTCAGCTGGGCCGAGTTCAGGCCGGCAAAATGATCGACCTGCACCGAGTGGTCGATCACCAGGTCGACTGGAATCAGTGGATTGATTTTTTCCGGATCGCCGCCCAGCCGCTTCATCGCCGAGCGCATGGCCGCCAGATCGACCACCAGCGGCACGCCGGTGAAGTCCTGCAGCAGCACGCGGGCCGGCTTGAACGGAATCTCGATTGCCGCCTGCGCCGTCGCTTTCCAGCCGGCCAGGTTTTTGACGTCGGCCTCGGTGACCTGGAATCCGTCGCAGTTGCGCAGGGCCGATTCCAGCAGCACGCGAATCGAAAACGGCAGCTCGGCAATCCGCAGCAGCCCCTGTTGCTCCAGTTTCGTCAGCCGGTACAGCGTGGCTTTGCCGCTGCCGGTGTCGAACGTGTCCCGGGCTCCGAACGAGTCCGTTTTGCCTGCCGAACTGGTCATGATTGGAAGATCCTTACCTGGCCCCAAAAAAGCGCAAAAACCGCGTCGCTCCGGCCGCCCGACGTGCGCCAGATTGTACTAAAGCCCCGGGGGTTTGTCTGGGGGCCGCAGCACGCCCCCCGCGCGTGCGCGACCGGGCCAGCCGCACGGGCTACGACGTGCGAAGTCGAAAAAACCCGCACGACCGGGCCTAATTTGCTTTTCGCTCCCAGGCGACCTAGCTTTGCGATGCTGCACCGCTGCGCTCGCAGTTCAAGGGGCAAGATCCCGACGCACCACGATCTTGGCAGGACTCCGATCCCGATGTCCGAACTTTCCGCCGACAGCATTTTGGCCCGCCTGAACGGACACGCCACGGCCGGTCCCGATCCCTGGCCCGCGCTGGCGGCCGCCGCTCCCCGCCACGAAGCGCCCGCCCGGCCCGCGCCGCCGATCGCCGAGGCGCCGCCGGACAAGAGCGCCGCAGGCGCGCAGCTCGATGAATTGCTCAACCGGGTCAAGAGTTTGACCACCGCTGCAGTCGCTCCGCCGGCCAGCGAACCGGAGGAGCAGCCCGACGGCTTTGTCCCGCCCGAGCCCAAGACCTTCGCCGCCGCCAACCTGACGAGCAGCGAAGTCGAGGCCCTGATTCTCAAACTGCTGCTGGCCCGCGGCGATGTCAGCGGCCGGCAGATTGCCGATCAGCTCTGCCTGCCCTTCGCGTTGCTCGAGGAGCTGTTGCGGCAGCTCAAGTCGGAGCAGGTCCTCGTGCATCGCGGCTCCGCCGCCATGAACGACTATCAATTCCAGCTGACCGACGTCGGTCGCGAGCGGGCCCGGCGTTTGACGTCGCACTGCACGTATTTTGGCGCCGCCCCGGTGTCGCTCAAGGACTACATCGCCAGCGTGGCCGCCCAGTCGCTCGCGACGCAGCATCCCACGGTGGCCGAGCTGCACGCCGCATTCCAGGATCTGCTGATCAACAAGAACATGCTCCGCCGGCTGGGGCCGGCCATCAATTCCGGCCGGGGGTTGTTTTTGTACGGCGCCCCGGGCAACGGCAAGACCAGCATCGCCGAACGGGTGACCCGGGCCTTTGGGCAGCATATCTGGATTCCCCGCGCCCTGGGTGTCGACGGCGAAATCATTCGCCTCTTCGATCCCAGCAATCACGAGGAGCTGCCGCTCGAGCCGGCGGCCGGCCTGCTGCATGCGCACAAGGCCGACAAGCGCTGGGTGCGGATTCGCCGCCCCACGATCATCGTCGGCGGCGAATTGACGATGGACAACTTGGAGATCACGCTCAACACCTCGACCGGCATCAGCGAAGCGCCGATGCAGCTCAAGAGCAACTGCGGCACGCTGGTGATCGACGACTTCGGCCGCCAGCGGATGAGCACCAGCGAGCTTTTGAATCGCTGGATCGTGCCGCTGGAAAAACGGTACGACTATCTCAATCTGGCCAACGGCAAGAAGATCCAGGTGCCGTTCGATCAATTGATCATCTTTTCGACCAACCTGGAGCCGAAAGACCTGGTCGACGATGCCTTCCTGCGACGCATTCCCTACAAGATCGAAGTCAGCGATCCCTCGGAGCAGGAGTTTCGCGAGCTGTTCAAGCTGATGGCCCCCAAGCTGGACTTCGAGTACCGTCAGGAACCGATCGATCACTTGATCGAGAATCATTACAAGGCGGTGAACCGGCGGTTCCGCTGTTGCCAGCCGCGCGACTTGCTGCTGCAGGTGCGCAATTACTGCTACTACGAAGGCCGCCCGGCCGAAATGACGAACGAAATGATGGACTTCGCGGTCGAGAATTACTTTGCCGTCATGTGACCGCCGGGCCCGGCGTTGACCCTGCCCAGCCGCCGGGATATCTTCCAGGTTAGCTCGGCGAATCCGTCTGCAGGCGGAGGATTCGGTCGCCGGGCCGTGCCTCTTTTCCGCCGGCGAGCAAAGGGGTGCAGGCCTTCCGCGCCGAACTCGGCGGCGGATCGCAGCCGGTCATTTACCCCCTGCGCACAGCGTCCGTCAGCGCCCGTGCCCGTCGCGCCCAGCAGCTTCTGACCCGCCTCTTTGTCCGCTCTGTCTCTGCCGCCATGCGTCTGTTGAGTTACAACATCCACAAGGGGGTCGGCGGACGGGACCGGCGCTATCGGCTGGAGCGGATCATCGAAGTGATCGAGGCGGAAAATCCCGACCTCATCTGCCTGCAGGAAGTCGACCGCAATGTGCGTCGCTCCCGGTTTCACGATCAACCGCGGATGCTGGCCGACTATTTTGCGCCGTGGCGCACTTGCAGCAAACCAACGTCCGGCTCAAAAGCGGCGGCTACGGCAATCTGGTGCTCTCGCGCTGGCCGATGAAAACGCGGCACCAGCTTTCGCTCCGCATGGGGACCAAGAAGCCCCGCGGCGCGCAAATCGCCGTCGTCGACACGCCCGAGGGGCCCTTGCACCTGGTCCACTGGCACCTGGGCCTGGCAGAGCGCGAACGGCACTGGCAAGTCCGGCATTTGCTCGAACACCCGCTGTTTGGCGAGTCGGCTCATCTGCCCACGATGATCGCCGGCGACACGAACGACTGGCGCAATACACTGGGCCGTGGGCCGTTTGCCGCGCATGGCTTCGAGCACGTGACGCATCCGATCTCGCGTTTCCGCTCGTTCCCGGCCTGGTTTCCCATGGGCTCGCTGGACAAGGTCTATTGCCGCGGCTCGATTTTCGTCCGGGCCGCGCGCGTCGTCCGCACCAAGCTGGCCAAACGCGCAAGCGATCACTTGCCGCTGGTCATCGATTTCCACCTGTCCGAGTCGCACCTGGCCGCGCACGAAGCCAGGCGGCACCACGAGCCAGCCCGCAACGGCGATGCGTAACCGCGCCCAGCGGCGTCAGGCAGTGCCCCGCGGTCGCTGACGGACTTTAGAGAAACCGCTCCAGGTACCGTCGGCTGGTCGAGTCGAGCTGCCGGGTGTCTTCGATCAGGTAGCGCGTGCCGTGCGTGTCGATCACCAGCACGCTGGACGGGCTCAAGCGGCGAATGTCATCCCCGCCGCTGAGCAAGAAATGAGTCGGTCCGCGATCGGTTTCCACGCGCCACTCCGAGGGATCCGCGTCGATCGCCACTTTGACGATCCGCCGAATGTGCGGCACGAATTCGCGCCGGGCTAAATCCTCGGCCAGCACCGCTTGCACGGCCGGCGGCAGCGTCTGGACATCTTCAATCAACACGATCTCGCGCCCCTCGGCGTCGACGATCGATATCCAGTGCTGCGGGTCGGAGATCGGAAACGCCCGCACCGGCTCGGCTCCCACGTGGCGCCGGCCCGCGGCATCGACCAGGACCAGCCGCCCCCAGGAGTCGTGGCTCAGTTCAAACGACTGGGCCGGCGGCGGGGCGGGAGCGACTTCATGGGCCATGGTTCAGACTCACTTTGGGGAGACGTTTCGTCCACATTGTAGGCGTGCCCCCTTTGAGGGATAGGGGCAGGGCAAACGCCGGGCCAACCGGTTTCAGCCGGGGGCCCCGGCGAGCCTGCGCCCGCGGCCCCCTCGGGATAGCCGGGTCCGGGCCGCTCAAGGTCAACCGATCTGGCAGAATCGGACCCCGACGGCCGTCGGCCGGGCGAAATCGCGGGTTTTTTTCCTGCCCGCTAGTTGGCAGTGCCCCTGGGGCTCATTAGGATGATAGTCGCTGACCGGAGGCCCTGGTTTTTGCATTTTATTTGGGTGCCCCGAGTCCCCAAGTCAGCCGCGTTCGACACCGCCGAACCCACCGTGTCCCCGGCTACGTGTTTTACGCGCCACGAAGCGCTCTCCCGACTATCCCCACCTTGGCTTTGAATTGGCTGTCCCTCGAATTGCCGCCCCCGGCGATCGGCATTGTCGGCGACGATTGGCCAGTCGATTCATCGGAGTTCACCCCACCTCATACCTGGCTAACCTGGCGCGTGAGATCAATTTGATCTCGCGTGCTATCAAACCAGCGACGCCCGAAATAGCCCGCGGGACGCAGGCCGCATACGTGTAGGCAGTGCCAATTGCACGTATTGCCCGGGTTCGACCGGTCCAGGGACGGGAAGGAAAATCGTACCGAGTATCTGGCACACGACGTGCATCGCCTGAAGCTTGAAGACTTCGCGATCGGTCAACCGAACAACACAGCGGGCCCCACAGGCAGTCACCCACCGTCGAACACCCCGGCGGCGCACCCCTAGCGACGCAGCTCCCCCCAGCGACACCCCACCTTGTCGGGGTGCTTGATTTGCCCGGTCCGGCGCAGGACCGGCTTTGCCTTAAGGCGGCATGGGCGGGTGCAAAACTCCTGGCGCACGAAGCTTAGGCATCCTGGAGCGAGAAGAAATCATGGAATTCCGCAAGGTCCTGGCTCTCCGCGGACCGAACGTTTGGGCAAATTTTCCCGTCCTTGAGGCTTGGGTCGATCTCCAAGAACTCAAGGATTCTCCCTCCAACACGCTGCCCGGCTTCAACGAGCGGTTGATGGCCTGGATCCCCACGATGATCGAACATCGCTGCGGCCTGGGCTACCGCGGCGGGTTCTTCGAGCGTCTGCGGACCGGCACCTATCAGGGACACATTCTCGAACACGTCTCGCTCGAATTGCAGGCCTTGATCGGGGTCGACGTCGGCTACGGCCGGGCTCGCGAGACTTCGGAAGACGGCGTTTATAAGGTGGTGATCGAATATCGCGACGAGGAAGTCGGCCGGGCCGTGCTGGAAACTGCCCGCCGCATGCTCGACGCCGCCGTAAAGGACCTGCCCTTCGACGTCCAGGCCGAGCTGGCCGAACTGCGGTCCCTGCATCAGCGGGTCTGCCTGGGTCCCAGCACGAATGCCATTGTCGAAGCCGCCCGCAACCGCGGCATCCCGGTCCGCCGCCTGAATACCGAAAGCCTGGTTCAGTTGGGCTACGGCTCGCGCCAGCGCCGGATTTTGGCCGCCCAGACCGATCGCACCGGCGCCGTCGCCGAAGCGATCGCCCAGGACAAGCAGCTTACCCGCTCGCTGTTGCGGGCGATGGGCGTGCCGGTGCCCGAAGGCCGCCCGGTGACCGACGCCGAAGACGCCTGGAAGGCCGCTCAGGAAATCGGCGTGGCCGTGGTCGTCAAGCCGCAGTATGGCAGCCAGGGCCGGGGTGTGGCCACCGACCTGACCACCCGCGAACAAGTCATGGCAGCCTACAACGCTGCTCGCGAGGAATCGCGCTGGATCCTGGTCGAGCGTTATGCTCCCGGGGCCGATTATCGGCTGCTGGTCGTGGGCGACCGCGTGGTGGCCGCGGCCCGGCGCGAGCCGGCCCAGGTGGTCGGCGACGGCCGCTCGACCGTGAAACAATTGATCGACCAGGTGAATCTGGATCCGCGCCGCGGCGATGATCACGCCACGGTGCTGAGCAAGCTCAAGCTCGACGCGATTGCCCTGGGTGTCCTCGGCGAACAAAACTACACGGCCGATTCGGTTCCGCCGGCCGGCCAGAAAGTGCTCATTCGCCGCAACGCCAATCTGAGCACCGGCGGCACCGCCGCCGACGTGACCGACGAAGTCCATCCGGAAGTCGCCGCCCGCGTGGTCGAAGCGGCCAAGATGGTCGGTCTGGACGTGGCCGGCGTGGACGTCGTGGCGGTCGACATCAGTCAACCGCTCGAGAGCCAAGGCGGCATCGTCGTCGAAGTGAACGCCAGCCCGGGCCTGCGAATGCACATCGAGCCGTCGAGCGGCAAGAGCCGGCCGGTCGGCGAAGCGATCATCGACTCGATGTTCGCCCCCGCCGAAAACGGCCGCATCCCGATCGTGGCCATCACCGGCGTCAACGGCAAGACAACGACCACGCGGTTCATCGCCAGCATTCTCCGCTCGACCGGCCGCAAGGTGGGCATGACCTGCACCGAGGGCGTGTTCATCGACGACCGCCGCGTAGACAGCGGCGACTGCAGTGGCCCGATGAGCGCCCAATCCGTGCTCGCCAATCCGCTGGTCGACGCCGCCGTGCTGGAAACCGCCCGCGGCGGCATCCTGCGGGCCGGGCTGGGCTTCGACCTGTGCGACGTGGCCGTCGTGACCAACATCGGCGAGGGAGACCATCTGGGCCTGGCCGACATCGACACGATCGAGAAACTGGCCAAGGTCAAACGCTGCATCGTCGAGGCGGTTTCGCCCGCGGGTTACGCCGTGCTCAAGGCCGACGACCCGCAGGTGGCCGAAATGGCCGAATACTGCCCCGGCTCGGTGATTTTCTTCGCCCAGCGGGCCGACGATCTGACGATCGCCCGGCATCGCCGTGGCGGCGGCCGGGCCGTGTACGTCGAATGCGATACGATCATGCTGGCCGAAGGCAGCAACGTCATGCCGCTCGTCTCGCTCTCCGACGTGCCGCTCACGCACGGCGGCCGGATCGGCTTCCAGGTGGAAAACACCTTGGCCTCGGCCGCTGCGGCCTGGGCCCTGGGCCTGCCGCTGGACGTGATCCGCAAGGCTCTGGAAGCGTTCGCCGGCGACATGGAAAAGGTGCCCGGCCGGTTCAACCTGCTCGACGTCCGCGGGGCGACGGTGATCGTCGACTACGGCCACAACATCTCGTCGCTGCAGGCCATGATCGAAGCGATCGAACAATTCCCGCATCAGCGCCGGACCGCGGTCTACACCGCCGCCGGCGACCGCCGCGACGTCGACATGATTCGCCAGGGCGAGTTGCTGGGCGACGCCTTCGACCGCGTAATCCTGTACGAAGACCATTACGTCCGCGGACGCCAGACCGGCGAGATCATGGGCCTGCTGCGGCGGGGCATGTCGGCCCGCGGCCGGACCAGTGAAGTCCAAGAGATTCTGGGCGCCGTCAAAGCGGTCGAAACCGCGCTGCGAAACGTGCGGCCGGGCGAACTGCTGTTGGTGCAGGCGGACGAAATCGACGAGACCGTCAACTTCATTCAGAAGTATCTGGCCACCAGCGAGGCCTGCCGCGAGATCGATATGATTCAGGCCCTGGAAGTGCCGGCCGCACCTGCCGCGTCCACTCCTCCGGCCACAGCCACGGTCTTTGCCTCGCCCGTCGTCGACTGACGCAGCGCAGCCAAACCGGCCAGCGACAACACAAAAACCCAGGGCGAACTCGCCCTGGGTTTTTTATTGAAAATTGTAGTGGGCTCGACTTCCCGAGCGGCTCAAAGAATCGTTAGCACCGCCCATCGTGCTTCCTCATTCATCCTTCTGCCTTCATCCTTCTGCCTTTGTTCTCCGCCTACCGGTACGCTTCGACTTCGCTCAGACCGGCCGCCTGGCTGGCGCCGTTGTAGATGTGCACGCCGAAGCCGCCGAGCTTTGTCCGCTGGAGCGGAAACAATCGCCAGAATTGATCGTTCGCGGCGTCGCCGGCAAGGACCTTGCCGCTCGTCAGATCGTCGAGCCCTTCGGTCGTGAACACGACGATCCGCCCGGTCACCTGCGATTGCCGCAGCGACCGGTCGTAGGTGGCCACCAGACCCAGCGGCGCCGCCTTGCCCAGTTCGAAGGCCACGAACGCGCCCCGGGTGGGAAAGTATGCCGTGTTGGCCGGAGCCCAGGCCGGCAACTTGCCCTCCTCGAAACGGCGGCCATCGGCAATCCGCATCGGGTCGACGGGCACGGGCAAATATGTGCCGGCCACGCGATCGGGGTCTGAGTTCGCGCAGTAGAGCTTCACCCGGTTGGCCACGCCGGCCGCGGCCGGCTTGTCGACTGCCTCGTCCAGCAAGTCGTCGATGTCGCCGGCGGCAGAGCCCGTCTTGGCGGGCGCACCGCTGGGCGCTCCGGCCGGTTTAACGTAACAAAGATCCGGCCCGGGCCAGGAAAAACTCCACAGCGAACACTCGGCCACTTCGGCCGGCCCGTCAGACGAAACGACCACGCGCCCGCCGGCGGCCAGCGGCAGATCGACCACACGGAAATTGGGCGTCGGCAGGTCGAGCAGGAACTCGCTGGTGCCGGTCGCGTCGGCCGTCGTCACGGAAAGCGACTTGTTGTTGGGTAGCCGGCGGTACACCAGATGCACAAGCGCGTTTTCGGCCGACCCGGCCGACAGCTCGATCTTGCCGGCCAGCGGGTGAAATTCTTTGCCCCATGCCTGGATCGCTGGGCCGGTGGATTTCCAGCGGGCGATTTCCTTGGCCTTCAGCTCGCGCTGGGCGACTGCCAGGGTATCCGGTTCCAGATAACTGGGCGCGGGAGGCGGCGAATCCATGTCGCCCGGCGGCTCTGGCGAGTGCTTCGACTTGTCGGCGGCGGCGGCCACGTTGGTGCGCCGGATCTCTTGCCCCTCGGCATCGAGCATCACCAGCTCGCCCGTGCCGGTGGCGGCGAGCAGCCGGTTTCCGGCGGCGGCAACGAGCGTGCCCGGGCCCGTCTTGGCGGTCCAGAGCGGCTTGCCCGCGGGGTCGAAAGCTCGCAATTCACCCGAGCTGGTCGCCACGACGGCCGCCGAGCCGTCGCCCAGGACGGCGACGCCTGTGATCCCCGGAATCTCGATCCGTGTGAGCCGCTTGCCGGCCGCCAGCACGAGGAGCTTCTTGAACGCAAACGCGGTCAATTCGCCGCCGGGCGACATCCGCACGCCGACGCCGTCGGTCGGGCCAATCCGCCCACCCCCGGCCACCGCAGGCGAGGCGATTTGCTCTTCGATCAGCGGCTTGCCCGCGGCGTCGAGCAAGTAAATTCCGCCGTCGAAACCGGCCAGGGCGGTTCGCTGGCCGTCGCGCGAGACGGCGGCAAACCCGCTGTGAACGGCATAGGGAGAGGCCTGGTAATCGCCGGCAGCCAGCCGCCAACGAACCTCGCCCGACTTGAGATCCCAGAGCACGGTTTCCGAGCCGGTGGGCCGATAGGCCGGCGAGCCCAAGCCGCCGAAGGGCGGGCGACTATCCATCGTAAAGAGCACAAGTTGGCCATCGGGCGAAAAGGTGCTGCCGACCGCATGGCGGGGATAGAGCAGCGAAAACCGCCAGCCAGCGCGGTCTACGTCGCGATACACTTGCCGGGACATCGGCGCCAATTTTCCGGAGTCGGCCAAATTGGGACCGAACGCCAGCAGTGCGCCGGCCAGCGAAACGAGGCTGCGATTCCCATCGGGAGCCACCGCGAAACCCGCTTCCCAATCGGGCGGGAGGCTCGCCGTTTCAGCCTGGTAGGTAGATGCCACGTCGCCCCACCGGCCCTGCGGATCGATGGTCTGGGGCACGATTTCGACCGCAGTGGCAAAGTGCCAGGCCGGATCCTTGTCGAGCACTCGCATGCTCAGGCCGTGGAGTCGGCCTGTTTCGTCGATCTGCAGCTGCGAACGGACCAGGTTGGGCGCATGCACGGTGGCGGTGATCTTGCCCCGCTCGTCGATGAAAGCCAAATCATCGTTGGCTCCTGCAAGCAGTAAGGCGCTCCGCCCCGTTTCGGTCGCCAAGAGTTTGAGCGAGCGCAGCTCGGGAGAAAAATCGCGATAGGGCTGGTCGACCGGCTGCGCTTGCTGCACCGCCCGGGCTGCGATCAGCTTGTCGGACTTTGCCGCGCCGGGCGCCGGCGGCGCGTGCTGCTGCAGGCCGGCAATCAGCGCGGCGGCCGCTTTGTCGAAGCCCGCCGGGTCGTTGGCGATAACCGCCAGCGCTTGCTTGCCGGCTGCAAACGGGCTGAACGCGACCAAGAGCCGCGCCTGGCCGCGCCCGGGCACGTGCGTCGAACCGAGCCAGGGACTGGCCGCCCGCAAGCTCTCGGCCAGGCGTCCGCCGGAAAACACGAGGCAATCCTGCCCCACGATCCAGGGCGGGGCGATCTCGCTATAGCCCCCCAGCTCGGGAACGTGGGCCCGCTTGAACTTGTCGATGTGCGCCAGCAGATTGCCGCGGTAGCCAATCAGCTCGCCCGCCGCGATGCGTTGCAGGCGATCCTGATCTTCGCTCCGCGGATACCAGCGCAGGGGCACCGTGTCGAATTCCTCGGGCGTCACTTGCCACAGCCGGGCCTTCACGCCTGCGGAATTGAGCGCCGCGGTCAGCCGCTCGGCCAGCGGCAAGAGCGCTTGCTGGCCAGGCTCGACAATCACCAGCTTTTCCGGTTCGCGCCCGAGAAACGAGCGCAAATGGCCGGCGTCAACCACGTGCACCTCACCCTCGGCCGACACGCTCCCGGACGTGGCCGCCGCCTGGACTGCGAGCTTCGCCACCGCGGTCTGGCCCGTGATCAGTTCCTGCACGGCAAGTTGCCACTCGCCCGGCATGTCGCGCTCGGCCAGCGGGACGCGGAGCTGGTTTTCGGCTGCTTCGTACCACTGACGGCGGCACGGCGCCGTCCGGAGCGGTGAGCACGCACTTCACTGGCACCCGGCCCAGGCTCGCGCCCTGCGGCGTGCGCACCAGGGCGCGAAACACCAGCTCGGTCCCCAAGCGGGGAGCGGCAACATGCTCGATTTCGACTTTCTCCGGCGGCTGCTTGTACAGGGCCAGGATCACGGCCGGCTCGGTCACCAGGTCGAGTTTGGTCTCGGTCCTGCCTGCAGCCGTGGCCGACTCGAGCGTCTGCTGATGCACCAGGTCGCGAACCGTCCAGCCGGCTCCGTCCAGCGACAACGCCAGGCCGCGGGGCCGCTGAAAGTCGTTGGAATGCGTGCCGGCCGCGTCGGCAATGACGGTCACGTAGCGGACCGGGCCGGCCTCGGCCGCCAGACCGAACCCCAGCTGCGAATCCACATCCACCCGCGGCCGCAATTCGAGCTTGTCCAGAGCGGCCGTGAGCGGCTCGCGCCAATGCTCGTTGAACTCCTGCCACATCTGGGCGTGGCCGCCGGCTTCGAAGCCGCCCAAGCCCCAGAGCTGCTTGACCTCGACCGGCACCGCCAGTGCCCCGGCCACTTCGATCGCCGGCGTGCCGACCGACAGCAGCTTGCCGCCGCGCCGTTGAAACGCCGCGATCGCGGCGGCCAGCTCCGGCTCGAGCGGGATCTGTTCCTGGACCAGCACGAGCAGCTCGACCGAGTCGGCAACGCCAGAGCGCGTCAACTCGTCGTCGGCCACCAACACCGGCGGAAACCCGAGCCGCGTTAGGTGGTAGTACATCGCGTGCAGTTCGTACATGCCGCGGGAAACAAGCGCCTGCCGGCAAGCGCGCGACACGATGGCCACCCGGCCGTCGGGCACGGCGTCGCGGGCCAGCGAGCCATACTGGCTGACCAGCCGCAGTCCCTTGCCGCGGCGGGCCAGCTCGGCCGCGTCCATGTCGCCAGACAGCGGCACGCCGCCGCCGCGAATTCCCCGGGCAAAGGCATGCAGCAGGCTCTTGATCGTGCCCTCGGGCGAAGTGCCCCAGCAGACCGTCAGCCAGACCGGCTGGCCGCCGGTGTTGCCGCGAGCCCAATCGGTCGTAAATCCGGCCGACATGGGCCAATCGCCGAAATCGGTGTAGCTCTCGTAGCAGGCGGCCGCCATGTCGGCAAATAGCGCCCGGGTGCGTTTGCCTTCGTCGTGGCCGGCATTCTCGAACAGCGTGCACACGGTCTGCGGACGAACTTCGCGCACGGCGGCGTTGTAGAGCTCGTTGTGCCGGCCGAAGCCCAGCTGCTGCTCGGCCCGCCAGCGATCGGTGGCCCGGCGGGCCAGATCGGCGGCGCGCCGCCTGTCGCCGGGGTCGACTGCCAGCTTGTGTTCGGTGAGCCACTTCGCTTCTTCGGGGCTCAGCGGCTCGAACCCGGCCGCCCGCACCGTCTCGTCCAGGGCTCGATTGCGATCGGCCGTGTGGGCATCGGTCGGCACGCCGCCTTCGACGTAGCCGTAGAGCGCGGGGAACCAGTTGTAATTCACGCCCCAGAACGACGGATAATCGCCGGTCTGCTGGGTAAACAGCTGCATCCGCCGCACCATCCGCTCGACCGACGGAGCATAGCTGTGATGGTAGGAAAGCCCCTCGTTGTAGAAATTGGCTCCCCGGGCAGTGGTCAGATCAACGAGGCGGATGCGGTGCCGCAACAGGCGCCCGAGCAGTGCGTCGTTGGCCGCCGGCACGAGGGCCAGTTCGTCGGGCAGGCCGGGGCGGGCTGCGCAGGCGGGCCGCCAGCGGCCCACTGGTGCGCGGCATGCCCGTGTCGAGCAAGCTATTGTGGCCGGTGGCCGTGCCCATCTGGAAATCGAAGCTTTCGAGCAGCGACAGCCCGGCGTCCGAGAGCGGCCAACAGGTGATGCAGCAGCTCATGGCTTGCAGCAAAAAAGGACTCCTAGCCGTCCAGTCGACCACTTCCAGCGGCACCTCGCCGCTGTGCTCGGCGCCGGCTTTCAGCCACACCCGGTACTTGCCGCAAGGAAGATCGCCGGCCCGTAGCGTCACCAATCGCGCGTCGGTCTGACCTTGCGAAACCGCGGGCAGTTCGACCGTGCCCAACTGGATTGGCCGCGACGGTTGCTTTTCCACCACTCCACGCCGCTTGCACACCAGTTCGGCCGGACCGGCAGGCCAGGGGCCCCGGACCAGCACCTCGTAGGCAGCCCGTTCCGATTCGGCAAACACGGTCCGCCAGCGATGCGGCACGAGTTGCAGTTTCTCGCCCAGATCGGCCACCAGGAACTCGAGCCGGGCGCGATCGAACGCACCGCCGGGACTTGAAATCTGGATGCCCACCGGACCGGCCAGGCCCTCGGGCAGCTCGATCTCCAGCGACACCAGATCGCCTTGCTGGCTCTTGAGTTTTTCGGCGGCTCCGGCCGGCGCGGCTGCCGCCGGACGGATCTCGAGCTTCGCCTCCGGCACGACCGCGCCGCCGAGCAGCAATTCGGCGGACAGCCCAGCCAGCGAGAACTCTTCTCCCGTGACGCTGCGGAATTCGCGTTTGGAAAGCGCCACGCGAGCCGGCTGATCGAGGCCGACGATCGGCGGGACAAAAACTGCGAACGACGGCGGCGGCTCCTTCGCGCTCCGGCTGACGGTCACGGCCACCAGGTCCGAAGCTGCGTCAGAGGCCGAGCCGGCGTCCGGTGCCGCCTCGACCGTGCGCCGCAAACCCCGGGCGGTGATCACGACATCCGGCGCCAGTTGCGAGTTCTTCGCGTCGACACGTCCGTCGGCCGTCAGGGCGAAGCGGCCGAAGCTCGAATCGTACTGTCCGCCCACCGGCAGCCACAGAACCAGCGGATTGTAGCGGGCATCCTTGCGCAACAGCGACTTCTGTTCGCGCAGCACCCGGATCGGCACGGCCACCGGCGTGCCCCGCGCGTCGACGGCCTCGAGCCGCACGGGAGCACAAAGAATGCATAGCTCGGCCGGCTGCCGATCCGCCACAACTCGCACGGCCGGATGCTTCGAAGTCGCTTCGCCCGCCCGAACTTCGATCGGGATACCGCCGGGCGAGAGCTGGTGCTTGCCCGAGGGCAGTTTGACCAGCGATTCGGTCGGGTAGGTCGGCTCCGCCCCTTCGGCCTTACCGGCGGCGGCCTGCGGCGCGAGCATTTCCGCATCGCCCAGGCGAAATTCCGTGGGAGCCACTCGGGCGGCCACAATCCCCTCGACCGTGCGCCAGTAACAGTCTTGATCGAGCCCCTCGTCGGGCTGATCGTGGCGGACCAGGCGGAAACGGATCCGGCCATCGGCCCGATCGAGCAGATCGTCGACGGCCCCCGCGGGCGACGGTGTCTTCGCTGCAGGCGATTGGGGCTTCCCCGCGGGCTTCAGGTCGTCGAGCAGGTCGTCAGCCAGCGCGCGGGCCCCCAGGCCAAATGCCAGGCCAATTGCCAGGCCAATTGCCAGGCCAATTGCCAGGACCAGCGCCGCCCAGCGCCGAAGATCCGCCATGGTAGGTCTCCTGCCGGGTGCGGAGTGAATCGCCAGGCACGGCGGGCCGGAAGGGGCCGGCCGTCACGCCTCACACACTAGCCCAGGCGACGCGCGCAATTCTCGCAGCCGCCGGGCCCCGTGTCACTCGGCCGAGCGTTTTTTCGGCCGCGCTTCACTTGGCGGTGACTTTTCGGCCGCGTTTCACTTGGCGGTGACTTTTCGGCCGCGTTTCACTTGGCGGTGACTTTTCGGCCGCGTTTCACTTGGCGGTGACTTTTCGGCCGCGTTTCACTTGGCCGCGTCCCCCGGGCCGCCCACTTTCAGCGAAACCAGAAATGCCAGCAGATCGGCCAGCTCAGCCGGGCTGAGTTGCGTTTCGATTCCCTCGGGCATCAGCGATTTCTTTTGCACCTGCCGGGCATCGACTTCGGCCTTCGGCAGGCGAGTCGTCTTATCGGCTTCGATGATGTCCAGCTCAGCGCCGTGCTCGCGGACCAGTCCGCTCAGCACCTTTCCGTCGGTCGTCTGCACGGTCTCGGTCTCGAAGCCCGTCTTGATGATCTTCGACGGCTCCAGGATCGACTCGATCAGGTAGTCCGGCTTTTGCATGCGGCCAATGCCGGTGAGCGGCGGCCCGATTTTGATCTCCGAGCCGGTCGTGTTGTGACACTTGACGCACGTGGCCCGGACGAACACCTGGCGCCCGAATGCGACCGATTGCCCCGTGGCCGGGTGCGCGAGCGCCGCTTTGGCCAGCGCCGCTTTGTCGGTTTCGGCTGGCGGCAGGGCCAGCAGCACCACCGCCGCCGGATCGGCCTTCAGATCGGTCAGCACGGCCGCCAGATCGCCCGCCAGCGTCTTGTCGGTCTGGAGCAGCGCGGGGGCTTGATCGACCAGCAGCGCGGTCGCCGCCGCATTGCCCTTGAAGCGCCGCCAGGCGCGCACGGCTTCGCGCACGACCATCGGCTCGGGAGACTTGAGCAGTTGCGACCATTTGTTCAGGTCGGCCTCGGGCTCGATTGCGACAAGAGTCGTAATCAGCTCGACCTTTTCCTCCTGCGGCAGCCCCTTGGTGAGCAGCCGCTGCCAGATCGGAGCGGCCAGCGCCGCGGCCCTGACGCCAAACGTCCGCGCGCCGGCATGGGCCGCATCGCGCACGGCGTCGTGCCGCTCGAAGAGATACTGCCCCAGCTTTTGCAGGCTGAATTCAGACGGTCCTTCGACCGGCAGCAATTGCAACAGCACCAGGGCATCGTCGACCGTCTTGATCGGCACCCGGCCGGTGCGCATCGCGGCCAGCAGGTTCAGGCCGGCCTGATCTCCCAGGTTGTTGGCCCCGGCCGGAGCCAGCGTGCGCAAGAGCAGGATCGCGTGCACGGCCGTCTCGGTGGGCAGATTGGGCCGGGCGATGAGGGCTTGCAGCGGCGCAACCAGCGACGGAGAGCGATTCATGTCGGCCAGCTTGATCAGCATCATCGGGTCGAGCGAACCCGGGTTGGCCAGCGCCGCCGCCAGAGCCTGCTCGGCATAGGACTGGGTTTCGAATTTCTCGAACAGCGCCACGTCGATGGCGATCAGCCCGGCCAGCTGCACATAAGCATTCTCCGCGGCCAGCAGCTTGCCCAGCACCTTGTCGTCGGCATTGGCGGCAATGTGCCAGGCGGCCTCGTAGCGCAAATGCGCGTCTTCAGCGACGCCGGCGTCCAGCGCCGCGACCAGGTCGTGCAAACGATCGGCGGGCAGCTTGCGGGCCAATGCCGCCTCGAGCCGCACGGCAGGATCAGGATCGCCATTGAGCCGCTTGCCGACGGCATCGGCCTCGGGCGCGGCAAAGCGCCGCAGCAGACGCAAAGCGAGCCGGCGGACCCGCCAGTCGGCGTTCTCGGCTCCGGCTGCCAGTTCGGCCAAGGCCGCCGGAGTGCCGATCCGGGTCAGAGTCCAGAGCGCCCGGCGCCGGCCGGGGGATTGCCGCTTTTGGCCGTCTTGGCCAAGAGCCCAAGGGTGTCCGGTCCGCGGGCGGCCAGCGTTTGCATGGCCCGCTCGCGCTCCAGGTGATCGGCCGAGCCCAGCGCGCCGGCGACCTGGGCCGGATCGGACCACGCCGCGGCACTGAGCCCCGAGCGTTTGCCGGTCGGTTCGCTGCCGGTGTAGCTGACTTTCCAGATGCGTCCGGTCTTGTCGTTTTCGTCGTCGCGGCCGTACCAGTCGGCCACCAGCATGTTGCCGTCGGGGGCCAGCAGGATGGCGGTTGGCCGGAAATGCGGGTCGGAGCTGGTCAGCCAGCTTTGCATGTCGACGATGTTGCCCCGGGTGTCGGGCACGTAGCGGTAGATCGTGTGATTGGCCGAGGGAAATCCGTGCCGGCCCCAGTTCACCAGGAACTGGCTGCCTTGCCACGAATTCGGGAAGGCGGCGCCGTAGTAGTGCAAGAGCTGCGTATTGGCACCGCCCGGCAGCTCGAAGCAGGGAGGCGCGAGCGGATGATTGCCGGCCAGCCAGGTGCCGTCGGCGCTGGGGCGGCTGTAGCAGTGATAGTCGACTCCTTCGATCACGCGCACGAAGCGGTTCGGGTTGCCCTCGCCGTTGGAGAGCACCCACAGCTGGCCGAACGGGTCGTACTCGAACGAATACGGCACGCGCAGCCCCTGGACCAGCCGCTCCAGGTCGCGGCCGTCGGGCTTCATGCGGACGACGATTCCCGCGCCGCCGCGCGAAGTGACCCGGTTATTCGGTCCGCCGATGTCCATGTTGTGATTGCCGATGCTCAAGTAGAACTGCCCGTCCGGTCCCGCTTCCAGCACGAACATGCCGAACGGGTTCCAGGGTTTGTCCTTGTCCACGAGCATCGTTTGGCGATTGCTGGTGTGGCCCTCGTCGTCGATATCGAAGAGGTAGAGAAACTGGGTCGAGGCGCACCAGAGCTTGCCTCCTTGCACCAGGATGCCCATCACCGGATCGTCAAAACCCTCGGCCACCACGACGCGCTCGAAACCTTTGCCGTCGGCCAGCGGCTTGAGCATCACGACCGGGTTGGTCGGCTTGGGATAGGGCGAGCCCTGCGGACCCCAACGATAGGTGTGGCTTTCGCCGTAATAGATCCGGCCTTTTTCATCCAGGGCCAGCGAGACCGGGTTGACCACCAGCGGCTCGGCCGCCACCAGCTCGACCTTGAAGTCCGGTGCGACGATGAAATCGGCCAGCTCCTTGTCGGCATCCTGAAAATCCTTCGAGGGGGGCGTGCCGCCGTCTTTCGGGCCTTGTGCGCCGCCACCGCCACCGAGATTCCAGGGCCCCATGTTCGACGGGCCCAGCACCGCCGCCGCCGCCCAGGCCGAATCGTCGAAGTCCGCCTGATCCCAGCCGTCGATCGGGCGCAGCGACAAGCGCCACTTGGGTCCGCTGGCCAGCTCGACGGTCTTTTTGTCGGCCAGCGTGATCTGGCCCCAGACGATCGCACCGGCGGCGCCTCCTTGATTCCTGGCCACCAGGGCCACGACGTTCTTGCCGGGCCGGAGCTGCTTCGCCACATCCCAATGCTTGGGATCGGACCACTCGCCATTGCCGCCAATTTTCTGTCCGTTGACGCGGACCTCGTAAACGTTGTCGACCGAGACGACAATTTCCGCCTTGGCCGGCGCGGCCGGCAGCTCGAAGGAGTAGCGCAGGTAGCGCGGCTCGTCGTTCGAGCCGTTCGCGCCGGCCGGCGTGTCCCAAACCCATTGAGCGGCACCCCAGGGGCCGGCGGCCCGGGCCCCGCTGGCGGCACAGAGCCAACCGGCTGTCAACAACACGAGTACGAATCGCGGCCGAGGCAATCGCGGCATGGAACAACCTTTCTCGAGCAGCAGCGGGCTTATTGGGGATGCGGCAGGGCAGGGGGCACATACGCGCCGGCGGGACATATCCGCTGGGGCGCGTGGTCTGGGGCGGGTCCGACAGGGCAGGGGCTGCGATCGATTATAAATACCGCCGCCGCCTCATCCTAGAAGGTGTCCGAACAAGCGATTCGGTTACGCCGCCACCGGGCCGCTCGGACCATTAGCCAACCCGGGCCGGGCAGTCTATATTCGATGGTCTCGGCCACAGGCTGGCCTGCTGGCTCGTCCGACCTGGTTTCTGTCCGCCGCCCCTTGCGATCCATTCCGCCATGAACTCCGGCGATTTTTCCGACCCAATTCCGACCGACGAAACCGACGCCCCCGAAGGCGCTGCGCCCACCGTACATGAAGTGGCTGCCGTCGCCGCCCCGGGCTACGCTCAGGCGACCGTCGTGCTCAAGCCGCGCAAGGCCCGGCCCTTCTACGGCCGCCACCCCTGGGTGCTGGAAAGCGCGATCGACCGGGTCGAAGGCGCGCCGGCCGACGGCGACATCGTCGACCTCGTGGCCGACAACGGCAAGTTCGTCGCCCGGGGCATCTACAACAGCGCGAGCCGGATCCGGGTGCGACTCTACACCTGGTCGGCGGCCGACGCGCTGGACGAAGCGTTTTGGGAATCACGGATTGCCCGGGCGATCGAGCTGCGAACCCAGCTCGGCTACGACGACCCGCGCGGCGCCGCCCGGCTGCTGTTCAGCGAGGCCGACGCGCTGAGCGGCCTGGTCGTCGACCGCTACGGTCAGTGGCTGTCGCTGCAAGTCACGGCCCGGGCAACCGCCGCGCGGCTGGACGAGCTGGTCGGCATCCTGGTCAGGCGGCTGGGCCCGCGGGGCATTTTCATCCGCACGGAAAAAGGCGTGTCGCAGGCCGAAGAGATCGAGCTGCGCGACGGGCTCTATTGGGGCCACGCGCCCGAGGGGCCGGTGTTCATCGAAGAGAACGGCCTGCGCTACGGCGTCGACCTGGCCGAAGGCCAGAAGACGGGCTTCTATCTCGATCAGCGCGAGAATCGCCGCGTGGCCGCCAGCTACCTGAGCGGGCGCCGGGTGGTCGACATGTGCTGCTACAGCGGCGGCTTCAGCCTGGCCGCCTCGGTGCTGGGCAATGCCCGAGAGGTTTGGGGGTTCGATACCAGCCAGAAGGCCGTGGCCCTGGCCAAAGCCAATGCCGAGCTGAACGGCGTGACCAACGCCCGCTTCGATCCGGGCGATTGCTTTGCCGTGTTCGAAACGTTGGCGGCGCGGCGCGAGCGGTTCGGCGCGGCAATCGTCGATCCGCCGAAGTTTGCCCGCAGCCGCGGGTCGCTCGACGAAGCCCTGCGGGCCTACCACCATTTGAACCGGCTGGCCCTGAGCGTGCTGGAGCCGGGGGGCATCCTGGTCACCTGCAGCTGCTCGGGACACGTCTCGCGCGAAGATTTCCTCTACATGCTGGTCGGCGTGGCCCAGCAGAGCAAACGCGACATCCAGATCCTCGAAACCCGGGGTGCGGCGCCCGATCATCCGGTGAGCGCTACTTGCCTGGAGACCGAGTACCTGAAGTGCTACATCTGCCGCGTGCTATGAAACATGGACTCAATGCGCTGGGCGGCCATTGTTTTCGCACTGCCAGGAAGAAACTTTCACAGATTTCGCGGATGACGCAGATTTATCTCGGCAGATCTGGTCAACAATTCTGCCGCGCGTGCTCCGGAACAGCCGACATCTCCAGACTTTCTGCCAATCGGTGAAACCTGCGCAATCTGTGGACCATTTCTTTTCCGGCAAAACAGCGGCTTGATTTCGAGAATTGATTCTCCCACCGACCAGCAGGTGCCTTCCGTGGAACTTTCGCGACAAGACAAAAAAGCCCTGGGCAAAGCCCGCGAAGCGGCCGCGGACTGTGGCGTGCCGGACGTCGAGCGGCATATTTTTTTGTGCTGCGATACCGACCGGGCCAGCTGCACCAGCAAGCGGCGGATGCTGGCCAGCTGGGATTTCCTCAAGACCCGGCTGAAGCAGCTGGGCCTGGGCGATCAAGGGGGCGTGTATCGCAGCAAGGTTTCCTGTTTCCGAATCTGCCAGGGCGGGCCGATCGCGGTCGTCTATCCCGAGGGGGTCTGGTACGGGCTGTGCGATCCGCCGGTCCTGGAGCGGATCATCCAAGACCATCTGATCGGCGGCCACCCGGTGGAAGAGTACCGCATCGACGGCCGGGCGATCGCCGACCACGAGATTCACAATCTCGACGGCTACGAGCAGGCCGTCGAGCAGACCGAGCGGCAAAAGCACGCACGGTAGGGCTGGTGCGTCAATCGACGGCGGCATGCCATTCTGGAATTTTGCGGGCCGGCGCGCGCCGCCACGCCGTGCCCGGGCGTGCTGGGTGCCGCGTGCAAGCAGCCGGCGCAGTCTCCCAGCCCGGTCTTGCTGCGGTTCTCCGCCGGGGGCTTGCAGCGCGTTGAGCCATACAGTAACATACTCGCCAGCGGATCAGAAACTCGTGTCGTCCCTTTCCTGCCGTAAGGCAGTCGTCATCACGGAGGTAACCTACCGCCCTGGTGCATTATATGGCGCCCTAGACTGGTGCCAGTGATCGTCTCCAAGCCGCATGGTGCCTCGCGACTGCCGTCGCTAAAGGCGCCGCTTCGCGGCGAGAATTTCGCAACGGTGTCCTTCTCGGTTAAAGCGACCGAGACATCGTCGCGGAGGCTCCACATGGGGGACGACATTATGGTAATAAGCCATAGTCTGATACCGCTGTCAGATTCGGATGCGGAAGTTGTACGCAAGGAAGTCGTAGACTACTGGATTGCAGTAGCGCAACAGCACGGTCTGATTGGGGCTCTTGGGGCTCTCGTTCATGAGTACGAAAGTCAGGTAACGGAACTTCTTCAAAGGAATGAAGTATGGGCGGTCTATGAGGCGTACCGCCTCACCGCTCGATTTGATTATCTCCGACGACTGTGCTCGTGATCGATCCCCATTGTTAAAACTACCAGAGGAACTCTGATGCCAATAAGCTTAGGAAAAGCCGCTCAGGACCTTCGAAGCAGGCTGAGCCTGTCTTTACGCCAGGCCGCTGCGGAGTTGGGCGTGTCGTACACGCACCTTTGCAATGTTGAGAACGGAAAGGCATCGCCATCGCCTGACATGCTAGAAAAGTTCCATGATGCCTGGGGAATCGATCTGTACATGTACGCCCTGGCTTTTTTCCCCGACGATCGGGAAACCCCAAAGTCACTTCAAGGTCCGGTAAAGGCGCTTGCCGCTGGGTGGAAGCGGCATATTGAGAAACTGCTTCGTGAGCGGCTCAAGGAGGGCGCCTACACGTGCTTAATCTCGGCGGACTAAATGACCTCGCGAACGCGCTCGGAGTCGACATCGCTTTTCTTCATGGCGTACTCGACGACTTCGACATGGCGCCCGACTCGCTGGTGGATCAGCTCACGCTGTATCACGCTGACCAGACCAAGAAGCCGAGAGACGTCATCGCCTTGCGAAAGCGGTGGCGGCTATTACAGGAACGAATCTACCGCAAGCTTCTTTTGCCTTGGTTCGCGCCACCGCCATGCTGCCAGGGCGGCGTCCGCGGACGAAGTCCGGCGACCAATGCTCGGATGCATCTCGGGAACACCCACGTTTTCCTTGCGGACATATCGAGTTTCTTTCCGTCGATCCGCTGCGGGCGCGTGAACAGGCTCTTTTTGAGCAAGGCTTGCCACCACAAGGTGGCGAACGCTCTGACGCGGCTCTGCACGTTTGATTTTCATCTTGCGCTCGGGCTCGTTACGAGTCCGCTGATCGCAAACGAAATAATGCGGCCGATTGACCGTGATATCGGACGATTTTGCAAACGGCACGGCTTGATCTACACCCGATTCATCGACGACATCGCTATCTCAGGCAAATTCAAGCTGCGCAAATGCTACGTCGAAGAGGCAATCGAGAAAACACTGACGAGGCATCATTTTGAAATCGCGAAAAGCAAAGTGCGCCATGGGCGGCTGGTCGTGCCCGCCGTCCGCGACCGGATAAACGAAGACGACGAGCAGTTGGCGATCACCGGCGTACGCGTGGCGCGAAATCACATCGACATGTCAAAAGACTTTTCGGAGCGGCTCGACCTGATTTTGGCGGACCACCTCTCGTTGTCGAACGATGGGCCATTTGAGGGTCCGCTCTATCTGCAGGACGAGGTCTACGGCAAGGCGTACTACGCGTGCTCACTCAATCCCGGTCGCCGGCCCTCAATTTTGGGGAGGATGAAGCAGATCAATTGGTGGAAGATACTGCCGATCGCCGAGGAGCGCGGTTTGGTCCGCTATCGGAAAAGGCTGACGGCGCGGGGCACGCCGCGGCCAGACTGCTCAGAACCGCTCCCGTTGGCGGCGGGCACAAGATTCGTGCGCGAGTATTACAAACACCACTCGTATGACCCGACGGAGACGCCATTCGACGTTACGCGAGAAACCTCCCGCGACGCCGCCGGGTAACGTTGAGCGTTGTATGCCGTCGCCGGGGTCCTCAAGAATCGTTGCCCACCGTGCGCTCGTGTTGCGCAACCAAGATTCGTACGTCGTCGCAAATACCCCTGGCGCAAATAACGACTCAAGTCCCCGGCGACCGTGGTGCGAATCGTCACCCCCGCCTTTTACAGCTCGTCCAGGTGCCGCGGCCAATCGTCCTTGAGCAGGCGCGAAAGCGAGCGATCGGCCAGGATCCGACCCTGGGTCTGGCAGCCCGGACAATAGTTCGTCTCGTTCGTGGCGTAGCGGATCCGCTGCACGGGCGCTTGGCAAACCGGACAGGGCTGGCGAAAGCGGCCATGCACGGCCATCTGCGGATGAAAAGCCGTGACCCGTTCCGGAAAGTCGTCCCCCGCTGCGGCCCGCAGGCGCTCGATCCACAGGGCCAGAACCTCGCGCGTGCTGGCGTAGAGCCGGCGGACTTGTTCGTCGGAGAGCTTTTGCGTCAACATCACCGGCGAGAGCCGGGCATGGTGCAGGATCTCGTCGGAGTAGGCGTTGCCGATGCCGCTCAGCAAGCTCGGGTCAGCCAGAGCCCGCTTGAGCGTGTGGTTGCGCCGCTGCAGATTGGTCTGAAACTGCTCGGGCGTGGCGGCGAAGACGTCGAGTCCGCCAGGATCGTGCTCGGCCAGCGCCGCATCGCCCACGACGAGGTGCAGCGCACAGCGGCGCTGGGCGCCCGCCTCGGTGAGCACCAGCGTTCCCTGGGGAAAATCAAAAGCCGCGAGGTTGAACTTGCCGCTGAGCCGGGCCGCGGGGGGCTTCCAATGCAGTCGACCGGCGATCATCAAGTGCAGGACGAGCCACAGGGAATCGTCCAGGCCGATCGCGATCCGTTTGCCTAACCGCTCCAGCCGACGAACCAGCTTGCCTTCGGCGGCGCTCAGCGGCGGATCGAACGTTCGCAGCAAAAACGGGCTTTGCACCCGGATCTTCACGAGCGGCTGCCCGACGATGCGGCGCTGGAGCGCGTCGATGTACACGGTGATGTCAGGCAGCTCGGGCATGAAACGGCAAGGCTTTCGAGCGCGGGAGAATCAGGCGGGATCTGCATTCTACTGCGAAACCGGATCCTTTAGCCCAGCCTCCGGCCGGCGTTCTGGCCACGGCACGAAACGCCTGGTTTCTGGACGTATTCGTTTGTCGCGCGGGCATTTGCCGAAGTGCTTGCCCCGGCTGGCCCAAGCGGGCGTCGGCGCTCGCCCCGCAGGACGCTCGGGCGACTGCCGGGGTGGAAAAGCCGCTGGACTTCCGGCCGGCGGCGGGAAGAATGGCGGTGGCCGGCGGGCGGCATAGCGGACCCCATCGCTTGCGGTCGCGGTCTCCAAATTATTTTCCATTCACGCCGGGGAATGCCTCAGATGTCAAAGCTGACTTTTTCGACGCTCGCCTGGTTGGCGTTCGGGGTTCTGCCGCTCGCCGCGCGGGCCGACGACTGGCCGCAATGGCGCGGACCGCAGCGCGACGGCGTATGGCGCGAAACGGGGCTCGTCGATCGCTTCGCCAGCGACAAGCTGCAGTTGAAATGGCGCGTCCCGCTGGCCAGCGGCTATAGCGGCCCGACCGTGGCCGACGGCCGCGTCTACGTGACCGACCGGCTGGTCGAGCCCAAGCAGGTGGAACGGATACACTGTTTTGACTGGCGCGACGGCAAAACCCTTTGGACCCACGCCTATGACTGCGACTATGTCGAGGTCGGCTACACCGACGGGCCCCGGGCCAGCGTGAGCATCGACGACGGCCGAGCCTACTCGCTGGGCACGATGGGCAACCTGTTTTGCCTGGACGCCGCGAGCGGGGACATCCTGTGGCAAAAAAATCTGGCCAAGGATTACAAGATCCGGATGCCGATCTGGGGCCTGGCCGCCTCCCCCCTGATCGAAGGCGACTTGCTGATCGTGCAAGTCGGCGGCGAAGGGGCCTGCATCGTCGCCTTCGACAAGCGCTCGGGCGAGGAGCGCTGGAAAGCGCTCGACGACCGGGCCAGCTACTCGGCCCCCATCGTCATCAAGCAGGGAGACAAGCGAGTGCTGGTCTGCTGGACCGGGGACAACGTGGTCGGGCTCAATCCCCAGAGCGGCGAGGTCTATTGGAAGAACCCGTTCACGCCGACCCGGATGGTTATCGGCATCACCACGCCCGTGGTGGGGGCCGACCGGCTGCTGGTCAGCTCGTTTTACGACGGCTCACTCGTGCTAGCACTTGATCCGACGCAGCCCAAGGTCGAGCAAGTCTGGCGCCGCCTGGGGCCCGACGAACAGCACACCAATAGCCTCCACGCGATGATCGGCACCCCGCGGATCGAGGGGGATTTTATCTACGGGGTCGACAGTTACGGCGAGCTGCGCTGCCTGGATGCCAAAACCGGCGACCGCGTCTGGGAAAGCCTGGCGGCCACCCCCAAGGCGCGCTGGAGCACGATCCACATGGTGCGGGGAACCGGCTCGCGCACCTGGATGTTCAACGAACGGGGCCAGCTGCTCATCGCCGAACTGGCACCGACGGGTTTCACCGAAATCAGCCGGGCCCAGCTGATCGAACCCACTGGCGGACAGCTCGGCCAGCGCGGCGGCGTCTGCTGGTCGCATCCGGCCTTTGCCTATCGCCATGTGTTTGCCCGCAATGACGAGGCCCTCGTCGCCGCCAGCCTGGAAGCCGGGACGAACTAGCGCTAGGTGCAGAGCCGGAAGCGGGTTGTCCCGTTTTTGCGACGTCCGCGGAGCAAAATGCGACGGCCCCCTCTCTGCGGCGGGGCTCGCGGCGGCCCGTCGCCGGCAACCAACCCGCCCTGCGATCGCGGCGGCTGCCCCTTCGCGCCCCGGCAATGCTGGAATGTGGGGGGTGCTTCTGGCAATTGGAACGCGCGGCATAGCGTTGCCCAACCGCGTGCCCCGTCTCGCACGCAGGTTTGCCAGCCGTGGCAAACCGGCCGGCTGCCCGAGAGCGGTGAGGCGATTTAATTCGCTTGCCAACCGTAAATTACGTTGACCGGGTTGTCGAATCCAGTACACTAAGCCTCGATGAAAGCGAGGTCGTGGCCGCATGGCCCGATCGCCACTGCCCATCTGACTGCTGTTCAGGCGGTAGGGTCAGGCCACTAAGCAGGGAACGCTTAGATGCACGTCTACCGATCAGGCGCGCGCGTTGCCGTCCACGCCACGGCCAAAGTAAACCTCTTTTTTGAGGTGCTGGGCAAGCGCGACGACGGATTTCATGAGATCGAAACGCTCATGGTTCCGATCAGCCTTTGCGACAGCCTGTCGTTTTGCCCCGATCCGTCGGGCCGGATTTCGCTCGAGTGCCAGTGGGCCGATCCCTCGGCCGCCGCGGCCCTGGGGGCCCTGCCGGCAGAAGCCGACAATCTGGCGACCAAGGCGGCACGCCTGCTCCGCGAGCGGGCCGGAATCGAGGCAGGCGCAGCCCTGCGGCTGGTTAAGCGCATCCCGGCCGCCGCGGGCCTGGGGGGCGGGTCGAGCGATGCCGCGGCGGCGCTGGTGGCCGGCAACATCGGCTGGGATTTGAACTGGCCGCTGGAGCGGCTGATGCCGCTGGCCGCCGAGCTGGGAAGCGACGTGCCGTTTTTCCTGGGCCGCGGCGCCGCGATCTGCCGCGGCCGGGGCGAGATCGTCGTGCCGGTCGAACCGCTGGGCAATCTTTACGGCGTCGTCGTGCGACCGCCGGCGGGATTGAGCACTGCGGAAGTTTACCGGCACTGCCGGCCCGGTCGTCCGCCTCGGCAACTCGGGCCCCTGGTGGGTGGCGCTGCGGCGGGGTGATCGGCGGCGGCTGGGCTCGCATTTACATAATCGTCTGGAGGAGGCGGCGGTGGATTTGAGTCCCTGGGTTGTTCGACTGAGAGAAGAGTTTGGCCGTTTGGACTGCGTGGCGGCGCAGATGAGCGGCAGCGGAACGAGCTACTTCGCGATTTGCCATCATGCCCGGCATGCCCGACGCACTGCCGACCGCTTGCGGTCGCGCCGCTTGGGCCGGGTTTATCCAGTTCGGCTGTAGCAGTTCGACTTCCTGTTTGCTCGAAGGAGAACGTTGTGGAAATCACCGAGGTGCGCATCAAACTCATGGACGAGGGGGGCGAGCGGCTACAAGCATTTTGTTCGATCACGTTCGACGACAGCTTCGTGATCCGAGACCTGAAGATCATTGAGGGAACCAACGGACCGTTCGTGGCCATGCCCAGCCGCAAACTGACCGCCCATTGTCCGCAGTGCGGTTCCAAGAACCATCTCCGCGCCGCCTACTGCAATCACTGCGGCGGCCGGCTCAAAGAGGATCGATTTCTCAAGGACGAGGACGGCCGAGCCAAGCTCTACGCCGACATCGCGCACCCGATCAACTCCTCCTGCCGCGAAATGATCCAGGAGCGCGTGATCCGCGAGTTCCAGAAGGAGATCGAGCGAGCCAAACTGCCAGGCTATGTCTCGCGCTACGACGACTTCGACCCCGAAGATGCGGTCGCGCCACCGCGCTCGGCCGCCACGGCGGAGCCGGCCGGACGCCCGGCGGCAACGCAGAAGCGCATCCAGACGGCCGAACGTCAGCCGCGTCCGCCCCATGCGCCGATCGACCAGAACCAGCCCAAAGCCCCCTCCAGCCAGGAGCAGGGCGGATTTGGGGCCGGCATCCTCTAAGTCAGCTCTGGACCGGGAAAACGCTCGCCTTTTTGCGACAGCGACCTGCCCGCGTTTCGGCGTGCCCCTTTGCGCATCCCCGGCGCACAGCCCCCACGTTCGCGCCCCGGCTCGGCATGGTACGATATGCGTTTGCCGGCGGGACTGCGCTCGCCGGCCGACTCGCCAGGCAGACGCACCCCATCGTGCTCGATACGGCCGACAACCGACATTTCGTAGTCATTGGTGGCGGCGTTACCGGCCTGTCGGCGGCACTGCGGCTGCACGAGCTTGCCCCGGCCGCCCGAATCTCGCTGCTCGAGGCCGCCGATCGGCTGGGCGGAGTCTTGCAGACCGTCCGGCGGGACGGATTCTTGATCGAGCGCGGGGCCGACAATTTCATCACCAGCTCGCCAAGCGCGCTGGCGCGTGTGTCGCGCTGTCGGCCTGGCCGACAGCGACCTGCTGGGCACCAACGAACGACTGCGGCAAGCCTTCGTGGTCCATCGGGGCCGGCTGCACCGCATTCCGGCCGGATTCCTGCTAATGGTGCCGGGGCGAATCTGGCCGCTGTTGACGAGCGGACTGCTCAGCCCCTGGGGTAAGCTTCGGGTCCTGGGCGAGTATTTTGTTCCGCCCAAGAAAGACGACGGCGATGAAAGCCTGGCGTCCTTCGCCCGGCGCCGGCTGGGGCGCGAGGCCTTCGAGCGGTTGGTTCAGCCGCTGGTCGGCGGCATTTACACGGCCGACGCCGAAAAGCTCAGCCTCGCGGCCACGATGCCGAGGTTTCTGGACATGGAGCGCACCTGGGGTGGCTTGCTGCGTGCCCGGCGCCATGCCCGACGGGATCACGACAGCGCTTCCGACGCGGCCAGCAGCGGCGCCCGGTACAGCATGTTTATGACTCCGCGCGCGGGACTTTCCAGCCTGATCGCTGCCTGCGCTGCGTGTCTGCCGGCCGGCGCGATCCGGCTCGGTTGCCGCGCAACGTCGCTCGGTCGGCAAGACGGCGGTTGGGCGGTCGGAGTATCCGGACCGGGTGAGGAGACCGAAACCCTCGCGTGCGACGGCGTGATTGTCGCGCTGCCGGCGCCGGCAGCGGCGCGACTTGTCGGTTCGGCGAGCCCCGAGTTGGCCGCCGAACTCGCCCGGATCCCCTACGCCGGCGCGGCGGTCGTGTCGATGGGGTTTCGTCGCGATCAGATCGCGCATCCGCTGTCGGGCTTCGGCTTTGTCGTGCCGGAGGTGGAGCACCGCTCGATCCTGGCGGCGAGTTTTTCCAGCATGAAGTTTCCTGATCGGGCGCCCGAGGGACACGTGCTGATTCGCACGTTCATCGGCGGTGCCTGCCAGGGAGAACTCGTGGAGCGCGACGACGCGACGCTCGCCGAAATGGCGCAGCGTGAGCTGGGGGAGCTGGTTGGCGTTCGCGGCGCACCGGTGGTCTGCGACATTGCCCGCTGGCCCGCGAGCATGGCCCAGTACCACCTGGGACACATCGAGTTGGTCGAGCGGATCGAGCGACTGGCCGCCGAGCTGCCGGGGCTCGCCCTGGCCGGCAATGCCTATCACGGAGTGGGCATATCGCAGTGCGTGCAAAGCGGCCGCCAGGCGGCCGATCGCGTGCTGAGCGTCCCGGCGCGGTCCTGACCCAATTCGTCCGGCGCCGCCGTGTTTGCTTTCCGCAAAACTGGCCAGGTCCGCCTACGCCAGATTTGCCGTGGCCTGACTGCCGACGAGCGTAACGATCAGGCTGGCGGACGAAGGATCGGGCAGGTTCTTATTCCCGGTCGATTGCTGATAGACCCGCAAGTTGGCGGCCAGGTTGCTGAACTTGGCTCCCAATTCCGGATGCGCGGCCAGAACCTGTTCGATCTGGTCGGTGTCCGGGCGGGCGTTGGAAACCGTCAGGTTGCCTTCGGGGCTCTGCTCGATGGCAATCGGCTGCGAAGTATCGATGCCTGCGCTGCTGAACAGGCCCGCCAGGGTCTTTTGCAGGTCGGTGAGCGATTGGTTGTATTGCTGCTGCGGCGTCGCCTGGGTCGCGCCGCCGGCGGCCGACGTGGGCGCGTTGGCGGCTGCGGTTGCCAGGGCCTGCGAGAAAGGATGTCCGGCTTGCCGGGCGTTCGCCAAACCGCGCGTGATGCCGCTGGCCGAACTGCCGATGGGAGCTATCGCCATGGGTTGCCGCATCGCCCGGGGAAGTGATTCGCAGCCACTTATCGAACACGCGCAGGCACTAAACCCGCCAAGGCGCGTCCGTAAGCTGTATCGGTTATCCGGGCTGGCCAAGATAAGCGAATTCTGACGCGCTTCTGAAAACCGGCGCCGCGAGCGCGGAAAAGCGTGAATGCAGAGAGAGCGCCGGGCAGCGACCGCGTGGTCCCGCCGGAAGAAACGCCTGGGTTGAAAGCGGCGCACTTGCGCGCCGCTTTCAACCCGGCAATGCTGGCAGGGAATTCGACGCGGTTCAGAATTCCGCCGGGCGATCGACCACCGCACTGGCGATCGTCGTCACCTGGCTTTGGACGAACGCCAGGTCCGGCTTGCTGAGCCGCTCGAAGGGAACGGTCGTGAAACGGCCGGTATCTTTTTGCAGGCGAACCTTGCCGTCGAGCACGACGACCAGTCGCGCCAGCACCGTGTAGGTGCCCGTGTTGTCGGTCCAGAGCCGCATTTCGCCGACCGGGGCGGCCGGCTCGGCTTGGGGCGGGGCCGCGGCACGTGCCGTTTCCTCGGCGGTAGCGGGCTCGACTTGGGCCGACTCTTCCTCGGTGAGCGAATCGTCTTCGGCGGTCGGCTCTTCCATGTCGCCGCCGGCCGGCTCGACTGCCGCTCGCTTGGGAGGATTCTTCGGACCGTCCTCGAACAAGTCGTCGAGATCGTCGCCGCCCGGAGCGGCTGAGTCCCGCTCGCCCGCGGAATTTCTGTCGCCGGCGGCCGGCATGTCGTCGGCCGTTTCGTCCATGCTGTCGTCGTCGGCTTGCGGTCCGGCGGTATCGCCGGCTGCCGGCTTGGCCGGGGGCGAATCCGTGCTCTTGTCCGAATCGGAGAAAATGTCGTCCAGATCGTCATCGGCCGCCGGCGCCTTGGGCGCCGGTTTGGCCGGAGTGGTTTCCTCGGGCATGTCCTCTTCGGGCGTCGGCTCTTCCTGAATCGCCGGGGGCGGAACCGGTTTGGGCGCTGGAACCGGCGCCGGCTTCGGCGCGGGAGCGGGAACTGGCGCGGGAACCGGGGCCGGAACCGGTTTGGGAGCCGGGGGCGCAACCGGCGCGGGCGGAGGTGCCGGCGTCGGGGCCGGCGGAGGAGTGGGGGTGGGAGCGGGCTTCGGCGCCGGAGTCGGAACCGGAGCCGGCACCGGAGTTTCCTTGGGCAGCGAAGGCGGAGCCATGTCGCTGGGCGCCGGCGGAGCGGCCGTGTCGCTGGTGGCGGGCATCATGCTCGAATAGCTCGACGGCGCCGAACAGCCGTTCTGCGCCATGGGAGCACAACTCGTGTAGCAGGGCCGATAACACGGCGAACAGCAGCGCGTTCGACACGCCCACCGACATGCCGACGCCGGATCGACCACCAACAGCATGATGGCTGTCCAAGCCATGACTGTCTTGCAAACACGTTGCATCGATTTCGCCTCCCCTTGCAGGTTTCCGCTTGGCTGCACCCCGAACGACGTCCCGGGGCCGAAAGGCCGGCCGGGCGAGCATTTATGCTAACTACGGCCGCGGGGGTCCGCAACCACGCCTGGCGGCCAGAATGGGGCAAAACCCCGCCGCAACGCCAGGCAAGCCGGGGCCGTGACGGCTATAGCAAGAATCGGGGCAGGTGGCGTTTGGGCAACGTTCCGCCGCCGGCCGGCCGTAGCGGTTCTGACGCGGTGGAACTCGATGCGGCAAGGCTGGCCGAAGCCCCGGCCCACTACTGCCGGGCGAGCTTGTGAAAGCGCTCAATCAGGTCGCGGGTGACCGGGCCGGGCGATCCCGATCCGATGACCCGGCTGTCGACCCGGACCACCGGGATGACCTCGGCGGCCGTGCCGGTCAGGAAGCACTCATCGGCGATGTACACGTCGTGCCGCGTCAGGGCGACCTCGCGAACCTCCCGGCCGGACGCGCGAGCCAGCTCGATGACCGCCTCGCGCGTGATCCCCTCGAGAATGCCGGCGTCATTGGGGGGGGTGAGCAGCACGCCGCCGCGCACCAGGAAGATGTTGTCCCCCGTGCACTCGGCAACCTCTCCCTTGTGGTTGAGCATCAAGGCTTCCACGCAGCCGGCCTGCAGCCCCTCGATCTTGGCCAGGATGTTGTTCAGATAGTTCAGCGACTTGATCCGCGGGCTGAGCGCGGCGGGGTGGTTGCGGACCGTGCTGGCGGTGACGATTTCCAGCCCGTTCTGGTACAGCTCCGCCGGGTAGAGCGAAATGTGATCGGTGATGATCACGACCTGTGGATCGCTGGTGCGGTGCGGATCGAGCCCCAGGCTCCCGGCGCCCCGCGAGACGACCAACCGGATGTAGCCGTCTTCGATCTTGTTCAGCTCGAGCGTATCGACGATGGCCTTGGCCAGCGCCGGCCGGGCCAGCGGAATTTCGAGCCGGATCGCCCGCGCCGATTGCCAGAGCCGATCCAGGTGCTGCTCCAGGCGGAAGACCCTGCCGCGATAGCTGCGCAACCCTTCGAACACGCCGTCGCCGTAGAGGAAGCCGTGATCGTAAACGCTGATCTTGGCGTCCTGCTTATCGTAATACTTGCCGGTGATATAGACTTTGAGGCCCATGGGGCTCACCGCGACTCCGAGCGAAACAGAATGGCCAGCGCCGCCGCCGATCTGCCGCCGCTCGGGGCGCCGGCGTCACGATGATCGATCACAGCGTTTCCACACGCCCCTCGACCAGGCGCACGGTGCGATCGGCCTGCGCGGCGATGCCGCGGTCGTGTGTCACCATGACTATAGTGAGATTGTTTTGGGCGTTCAAGGTTCGCAGGATGGCCAGGATTTCTTCGCCCGTGGAATTATCCAGATTGCCGGTGGGCTCGTCGGCGAACAGGATTTGCGGCTCGATCGACAGCGCCCGGGCAATGGCCACACGCTGCATCTCGCCCCCCGACAGTTCGCGCGGCTTGTGTTTCAAGCGATGCGACAGCCCGACCAGTTCCAGCAGCTTGGCCGCCCGGGCGTAATGGGTTTTGCGCGTCCGCATGAACTCGATCACGCCGGCGCCGATCATCCGCGGCGAGAGCACGTTCTCGAGCGCCGTCAACTCGGGCAGCAGGTGATAGAACTGGAAGATCATGCCAAACCGCCGGTTGCGCAGGGCGTCGCGCTTCGAGCGGGGCAGGTTGTCGATCCGGTTGCCTTCGAAGCGGATCTCGCCCGAATCGGGGGCATCGAGCGTGGCGCACAAGTGCAGCAGCGTGCTCTTGCCCGACCCGCTCTGGCCGATGATCGAGAGGAATTCTCCCCGGCGGACTTCCAGGTCGACGCCGCGCAGAACCGGAATTTCGACCTGTCCCTTGCGATAGCTTTTCGTCAGACCGAGCGCGGCCAACTGCAGCGGCGGCGCCAGGGCGAACCGCTCCGGCGCGGCGCTCTCCGCGGAGGCCGAGCCGCCCGCACCACGCACGCGCACCGGCATCGAGGACACATGCTGAACGTCACTCATAGCGAAGGGCCTCCACGGGATGCAGGCGCGCGGCCCGACGGGCCGGCAGGATACTGGCCACCACTGCGATCAACATCGCGCCGGTCACGATCCAGCTCACGGTAAACGGATCGACCAGCGTGGGAATCTTCTGGAAGTAGTAAATCTCGGGACTGAACACCTGCTGGCCGGTGAGCTTGCCCAGCCATTCGGCGATCTTGTTGATGTTCACCACGAACAGCAGCCCGGCCGCCAGCCCTGCGCCGGAGCCGACCATGCCCAGCGACAATCCATAGGCCAGAAAAATGCCCATGATGCCGCCGCCCGAGGCGCCCAGCGACTTAAGAATGCCGATGTCGCGGGTTTTTTCCACCACGATCATGTAGAAGATCGCCAGGATGCCGAAACCCGCCACGGCGATAATCAGGAACAACAGCACGTTGAGGATCGCGGTTTCCATCTGCACGGCGGCCAGCAGCGGGCCTTGCTTGTCGCGCCAGGTCTGCACGCCGTACAGTTCCGGCGGAAACGCGGCCCGCAATTGCCGGCAGATCTCGTCGCCGTCGACGCCCGGCTTGAGCCGGATCTGGATCGACGTGACGTAGCCGATGCCCGTCGAAGGGTTGATCATGCCGCGCAGCTGCTGCAGTTTCTTCAGCGGCACGAACACGAAGCCGCTGTCGTACTCGCTCATTTTGCTTTCATAGAAATCGACGACCGTAAACGTTTCGCTGACTGCCTTGGGGGGCTGACCGGCCGTGGGCAGCGTGATCTTCACGTCGTCGCCGGGCAGCAGCAGAAACCGATCCTCGCCGTCCGGGCCGCGGAAGCTGGCCAGCGCAATGCCCAGCACGATGCCGGTATGCTGCTCTTTGGCCGGGTCGAAGACGTCTTCGACGTGCTCGTGGATCTTGAAAATGTCGGCCGAAGGGCTCGGCTCTTCGTCCGCTTCGGCGGCGGCGAGCGCAGATTTGTCCGGGTCCGCGACGGGCGCATCACTTTCAGCCCCGGCAGAGGCAGGGGAAGTTTCGGCCACGTCACCGGCGGGCGGCTCCGTCGGCGGCGCAGGCGCCGCCGCGGGCGCGTCGTCGGACAGGGGGCCCTCTGTCGCGACGTCAACTGGCGACGGATCGGCCGGCGAATTTTCGGGCTGCGATTCCTTGGGCTCGGGCTCTTTGGGTTGCGAATCTTCGGCTTGCGATTCTTCGCGCCGGTTGCCCGAGTCGTCGTAGAACGGATCCTGCGACGGCCGGCGCGGCGACACGCTCTCGTCGTAGGCCCGCAGACGCTCGCCCATCATCCGGCGGCGCTGCCAGCCGGCAAATTCCATTTGGGGCCGCGGTCGGGCCTCGGGCCCGGCCTGATGATCCTGGACGTCGTAGTTCCCGTCGCGGAGGTCGAAACTCAACTGCTTGCGATTTTCCGGGTGCTGCAGGAAGCGGCCGAAGTCGCTCACTTGGGCGTGGGTCTCGGCCTCGACTCCGATGAAATTCACCTGCCGCGTGACCCATTGACCGGCAACGTGAAAGCTGAGCATCGCGGGCACGATGACCGTGGGGGTCATTCCGGCGATCGTGTCGCCGGCCACCCGGCGGATTTCGTTCATGTGCCACTCGGGATCGTGAAAGCCGTTCATACTGTGGCTTTCGATGACCAGGTCCGAGAGGATGCCGTGAATGCGTTCCTGCATTTCACGGTTGAAGCCGGCCATCACGCTGTTGACGACGATCATCGTGGCCACGCCCAGCGTGACGCTGATAATCGAAGCCAGCGCGATGTAACGCGTGCGGAGATACCGCCAGCAGAGCAGCAATTTGTACATACGCCATCCTTGGCTGAAATCTGGGAAGGCGGACCAGTGCCGCCGGGGATTTCGTCGCTTTAGAAATTCATCCTTGCATCGCGGCTTCCAACCGCAACAGCGGAAACAGGATTACGTCGCGAATCGACTGGCTGCCGGTCAGCAGCATCACCAGCCGGTCGATGCCCACGCCCAAACCGCCCGCCGGCGGCATGCCGCCGCGCAGCGCGCGAATGAAATCGTGGTCCATCTTGGCCATCGAGTCTTCTTCCTTCTGGCCGGCCAATTGCGTGCGAAACAGCTCTTCCTGCAGGTCGGGGTCGTTGAGCTCGGTATAGGCGTTGGCCAGCTCCATGCCCTCGACGAACAACTCGAACCGCTCGGCCACGGCGGGATTGTCGGCCTTGCGCTTGGTGAGCGGGCAAATGCTGGCCGGGTAGTCGATCACGAAGATCGGTCCCTTGAGCCGGTCCTCCACGCGCTCCTCGAAGACCTCGCTCTTGATCACGTCCGGATGCTTGCCGGCGGTGGCCAGCCCGATCTCGTCGGCCAGACGCCGCACGCCCGCTTCGTCCGCCGGCGAAACGCCCGTATGTTCGGCAAACAGCTCGTCGTAGGTGCGGCGGGCGAAGGGGCCCGTGAAGTCGATCGTCGCCTCGCCCCACCTCACCTGCCGCCCGCCGCCGAATGCGTCGAGCGCGCCGAGGATCAGCTTCTCGGTCAGATCCATCATCGAGCGGTAGTCGCCATAGGCCTGATAGGCTTCGAGCATCGTGAATTCGGGATTGTGCCGGGGACTGATCCCTTCGTTGCGATACACCCGGCCCAGCTCGTACACGCGTTCGATGCCCCCGACCAGCAGCCGCTTCAGGTGCAGCTCCAGGGCGATCCGCAGGTACAGCGGCATGTCCAGGGCATTGTGATGCGTCTTGAACGGGCGTGCGGCCGCGCCGCCGGCGATCGCATGCAGCGTGGGCCCTTCGACCTCGACGAAGCGTTCGGCGGCCAGCGTGTGCCGGATCGATTGCACGATCTTGGTCCGCGTGAGAAAGCGCTCGAGCACGCCCTCGCCGTACGCCAGATCCAGGTGCCGCAGCCGCTGCCGCATTTCCAGGTCTGTCAGGCCGTGATATTTTTCGGGCGGCGGATCGAGCGTCTTGGTCAGGAAGTGCAGGTTCTCGACAAAGATCGTGAGCTCGCCGGTTTTGGTCCGCTTCAACTCGCCATCGACACCGATGATGTCCCCCAGGTCGAAGCACTCGGCCAGGTTCCAGTTCTTGTCGCCCACCTGGTTCCGGCCGACGAACAACTGGATCTGCCCCGACCAATCGCGGATCTGGAGGAAAATCAATTTTCCGGTTGGCCGCTGCAGCACGATCCGCCCCGCGGCCCGGACCTTCGGGCCATGCTGGACCGGCTCGCGCTGCCCTTCGGCAGCCGGCTCGGCGACGATCTCCCCCTGGCGATCGCGAATCTCGGCGATCGGCACGTGACCGTCGAACCTTTGGCCCCAAGGGTCGTAACCCAGCTCGCGAATTTTGCGCAGCTTTTCGCGCCGGGCATCTTCAGGCTTCATCAAGGAGTCTTTCGGCGCGCTTGCGAAAAGGGACGAGCGGACAAATCCTGGTGAGCCAGCTGCGCAGAGCCTGCCCTGGGGGCGCCCGCGGCAAGCAAGACCGATGCTCGGGGGGCGAAACCGGCGGCAGCAGCTCGCCGGCTCGCTAGCGCGGCGTCGGCCGACTCACCTTGCGTTTAACCTCAAGAATCGCAACATTTTAGTGAAACCGGCGGCGCGGTCAATGTCAGACTCCGCGGTCGGCCGCGGCTGGGGGAGGCCCAGCCGCACGTGCCGCGCAACTTGCTCGCTGTCAATCGTTTGGAGAACTTGTCGATGCCCAAAGAGTTCCCGCTCCAGGAAAGGCCGGGCCTGTACTGCATTGAGCTGCGGACCGCCCGTTGGCAATCCAGCGTCGAATGGTACCGCACGGCGCTGGGCCTGAAGGTGCTCGTCCGCGTGGTGGACGACGGCTATGCGCTGCTCGAAGCGGGCGAAACCCGGCTGGCCCTGTTGGCCCGCGAATCGCCGGGGGAGCCCACTACGCGGATCAGTTTTGCCTTCGAGGTGCATGACCTGGCGGCTACGATCAACCGCTTGAACCGGGCCGGATTCGAGGTCCCCGCTCCGCGCACCAGCAGCGAGGAGCTCCGCGAGGTCAACTTGACCGACCCCGACGGCAACCGGATCCGCCTATTCTCTTGGCCGCAGCAGCAGCGGTGACGCAGAGCCCGCGCAAGCGGGTGCGGCGCCAGCCGGCTGCCGGAGTGTCCTACGGCTGCGACGCCCCCGCCTTCTCGGCCGCGGTGTACTTCTCGACGCGCTCTTTGACGCCGGGAATGATCCGGGCGGCGTTCTCGAAATACACCTGCTTCAGCACGTCGTCGGGCAGGCCCAGGCCATAGATCTGCCAGAAGCCCTGGGGCGGAAAGGCATTTTCCGAATAGGGGAAATACTCGTCCTGGGTTTCCAGAAATCGCCAGTGGAGTAACAGCCGGCTGGCCACGCGCGGGCCGTCCGTGCCAAACAGCACCCGGTCGGCGTGCGTGCTAACGAACTTCCGCGCCGTGTACGGTTGCCGCCCCAACTCGCTGATCCGGGCGGCGATGTCGACATACAGATTCGGGTACTCGTCGAGCCAGCGCGCCACGGTCTGCAGGTCTTCCGCGTTGCTCGCTACGTGCGCTCCGATGAACCTGGTCTGCGGATGCCGGGCTACAACGCGGAGCAGCCCGTCGAGCAACTGCTGGCGATCGGCCTTGCCGTGAAAGCTCCAATCGGGGTGCCGCTTCAGCTCTTCCCAGCGTTCGTTGGTCTCGTCCAGCGGCAGGAAGAATGCCGCAGGATCGGCCGTATGGATCAGCACCGGCAACCCCAGTTCGCCGCAGGCGGCCCAGATCGGATCCCAGCGCGGATCGTCGACCTTGATCAGCGAGCCGTCGGGATTGCGATACACCAGGCCGAAATCCTTGAACACCTTCAGCCCGCTCGCGCCTTCGGCCTTGAGCCGTTTGAGTTCTTCGGCCATGCGCCGGCCGAAGTCGGCGCGCTGGCAATCCCAACTGGCCGGATCGTCGGGTCGGCCGTCGCCGCGCCAGTCGACGTTGGCAAAAATGACGAACCGGTCGCGGTAGCGATCCCAGAGAAACTTGCGATGCTCGAGAAAGCTGGCCCCCATCTGCCCATCGAGGCTCACGCACACAGCGATGTTTTGCCGGTCCATCACCTGGCTGACGAAGTCGTCGAGCAGTTTCGGATCGTGATGAAAGCGGATCCGCGGATGAAAGTGCACGTCGACCACCGGATATTTTGCCCGCTCGACGGAGTGCTCGGGCACGACCAGCATCGACTTCGGACGGAACTTGTCCAGAGCCAGGTCGCGGCCGTCCCGGCCATCGAGCAGCGCGGCGCCGTCGCCGGCGGCGCGGGGCGAATCGCCAGCGGCCGTGGCGGGAGCCGCCGGCTCGTCGGCCGCAGCCCAGCCAACCAGGCCCAGCAGACAGCACAGCGAGACCGCCGCCCTGTGCCAATTGCCACCGTTTGCACGCTGTTTTTTCATCCCAGCCTCACTTTTTGCCGGCGGATTGCGGGGACCGAGTTACTCATACTATAACGCAGGGAGCGGCGGCGAGGGCCGCACCGCGCACCGGGTCCGCAGAGATCGATCACCGGATGGTTTTCGACCAAACGCAACAGCAGTCTTCCGACGAGCAATTGCGCGCTCGAGACCTGAGCCTCAAGCGTCTGCGTCCCCCCACCGACGTGCCGGGCTACGAGCCCAAGCGGTTTTTGGGGGCCGGCTCGTTCGGCGAAGTCTGGGTCGCCGTCGATAATAATACGAACCGCCAGGTGGCGATCAAATTCTACGCCCATCGCTCCGCCCTGGACTGCGCCCTGCTGGCGCGCGAAGTGGAAAAGCTGGCCTTTTTGTCCACCGATCGCTACGTCGTGCAATTGCTCGACGTGGGCTGGGATGCCGAGCCGCCGTATTACGTCATGGAATACATCGAGCGCGGCTCGCTCGAGGATCTGCTGCGGCAGCAGGGCCGGCTCGGCGTGCAGCGGTCGGTCGAGTTGTTCCGCGACGTGGCCGTGGGATTGATGCACGCGCACGGCAAGGGCGTGTTGCACTGCGATTTGAAGCCGGCCAACGTGCTGCTGGATCAGGACACGAAACCCCGGCTCGCGGATTTCGGCCAGTCGCGCTTGTCGCACGAACAAACGCCGGCCCTGGGCACGTTGTTCTTCATGGCGCCCGAGCAGGCCGATCCCAAAGCGGTGCCCGACGTGCGTTGGGACGTCTACGCCCTGGGCTCGCTGCTGTACTGCATGCTCACCGGCGTGCCGCCGCATCGCAGCGACGCGGCCGTCACCGAGATCGAAACGGCCCCCGACCTGGAGCAGCGGCTGGCCCGCTATCGCCACCTGATCGAAACTGCTCCGCTGCCGAACCAGCATCGGCAAATTGCCGGGGTGGACCGGTCCTTGGCCGAAATCGTCGATCGCTGCCTGGCCGTCGACCGGGAAAAACGCTACGCCAACGTCCAGGCCGTGCTCGACGCCCTCGACGCCCGGGCGCTGCGTCGGGCCCGGGGTCCGCTGGTCGCCCTGGGGGCCGTCGGTCCGACGCTGGTGCTGATGGTGATGTCGCTGTTTGCCTGGTGGTCGCTGCAAGACGTGCTGGAAAAGTCGGACGATACGCTCAAGCTGCGGGCCATGGACGCCAATTCGTTCGCCGCCAAGTTCGTCGCCAAGACCGTCAGCAACGAACTCGAACGGCGCTACGCCGCGGTCGATGAAATGGCCGGCAGCCACCGCTTCCAGGAGATTCTCGAAGCGGCGCTGAACGATCCCGAGCTGGCCCGGCTGCGGGCCCAACTGAGCGATCCCGATTTGCCGGCTGAAAAGCGCGAGGAGCTGCGCACCGAGTTCCTGGCCCATCCTGCGCGGCAAGCGCTGCAGCACCGCCTGAACGAGTTGCTCACCGACGAGTCCGAGCCCGAAGCCACCAGCTGGTTCGTCACCGACTCCAGCGGACTGCAACTGGCCCGCGCGCCCGATGCTTCGAGCATCGGCGAGAACTTTGCCTGGCGCAGCTATTTCAACGCGCTGGGCGAGGACATGCCCCCCAGCTGGCGTCCCGGACCCGACGAGCACATCAAGAAGACCTCGCTGTCGAGCGTGTTCCTAAGCCCGACGGTCAACCGCTGGGCGGTGGCAATCTCCACGCCGATCCTCACCGACGAGGGCGCCAAGGACGAAAACGCCAGGCCTCGGTTCCTGGGCGTCATGGGCATGACGGTCGAGGTAGGGCACTTCGTCGCGCTCAACCGGCAGGCCGAGCAGTTCGCCGTCCTGGTCGACCTGCGGCCGGGAAAGGACCGCGGTTTGATCCTCGAGCATCCGCTGTTCGACAAGCTGATCGACGAACACGGCCAGGTCCCCGACCGCTTCTTGCAATATCACCTGGGAGACGACCAGCTGCCGGACGACAAGACGCGGCGGGCCAACTATGCCGATCCACTGGCCGCCGATCCGGAGGGGGGCGAGTACGACAAACATTGGCTGGCCGGTGTGGCCAACGTCAGCCGGGGGCCCGGCAACAGCGGCTGGCAGGTGATCGTGCAGGAGTCCTACGATCAGGCCATCGGCCGCGCCCTGGACAAATTGCGCACGAGCTTGTGGGAATACGGCCTGGTGGCCCTCGTGCTGATTGCCGCGCTCTCGACCGCGCTGTGGAGTTTCGTGCTCCGGGTTTTGTGGTCGAAAGCGGCGTGACTTTCAGACTCGCCAGAATCCTGCCGAACGGTGCGCAGGGTTCCTCCCTAACCTCTAAACTCTACCTCCTGACCCCTCTTTCTCATGGCCGACCTGATCGCCCAAGGCACCGACCCGCAGCACCGCTGGCGACGCAAGTTGCCGGGGGCCCAGGCCGTGGTGCTCGGCCGCGGCGGGGCCAACTGGGCCACGCCCTGGGACGACCGCGTCAGCCGGGATCATGCCCAGGTGGTCTGGGACGGTTCGAAACTGCTTGTCGAGCGATTGCCGAGCGCCGCGCAACGCGATCTTCGTCAAAGGCAAACAACTTTCGCACTTCGAAATCGCGCCGGGAGAGCATTTCGTCATCGGCGAAACGACGTTCACGCTGGCCGACGAGCGGGTCAACGTCTCGCTCGACGTGCCCAAGCCGGCCCAGGAACAGGCCTTCAGCTCGCGCTATCTGCAGCAGGTGCAGTTCCGGCACGCCGACGCGCACATCGACATGCTCAGCCGATTGCCGGAAGTGATCTCAAGCGCCGCCACCGACCCGGAGCTGTGCGTGCGGCTAGTGAACCTGGTGCTCTCGGGCGTCAGCCGGGCCAGCGCCGCGGCCATGGTGCTGGTCAAGCCCGGCCCGGCGGGGGAGCCGGCCATCCAGGTCCTGCAGTGGGACCGGCGCCAGATCACCGGCGACGATTTTCAGCCCAGCGAGCGTTTGATTCTGGAAGCGGTTCGCCGGTGCGAGAGCGTGCTGCACGTCTGGAACGCGACCGATTCGGCCGCCAACAGCGCCTTCACGGTCCGCCAGGGCGTGGACTGGGCCTACTGCACGCCGATCGGCGGCAAGGCCTGTCAGGGCTGGGGCATTTACGTGTCCGGGCGGTTTCACAGCGAACCAGGAAGCCTGGAAACTTCCGACCCCAGCGACCTGCGCGATGATTTGAAATTCACCGAGTTGGCCGCCGCGACCACCAGCTCGCTGCGCGACGTGCGGCTGCTCGAACGGCAGCGCGCGGGGCTCAGCCAGTTCTTTTCGCCGGTCGTGCTCGAAGCCCTGGAGGGCCGCGATCCTGAGGTGGTGCTCGCCCCGCGCGAAGCCGAAGTGACCGTGCTGTTCTGCGACCTGCGCGGTTTCTCGCGACATTCCGAGCGCTCGGCCGACGACCTGTTCGGACTGCTGAATCGGGTGAGCAAAGCGCTGGGCGTCACCACGCACGCCATTCGCGAACAGGGGGGCGTGCTGGGCGATTTTCAGGGGGATGCGGCGATGGGGTTTTGGGGCTGGCCCCTGCCTCAGCCCGACGCGGCCCTGCGAGCCTGCCACGCCGCCTTGGCCATTCGAGCCGAGTTCGAAGCCGCCGCCAGCCGCAGCGAAGATCCGCTGGCCGACTTTCGCATGGGCATCGGCATCGCCACGGGCAAAGCCGTCGCCGGCAAGATCGGCACCGTCGACCAGGTGAAAGTCACCGTCTTCGGACCGGTGGTCAATCTGGCCTCGCGCTTAGAGGGCATGACCAAGATCCTGCAGGCTCCGATCCTGCTCGACGAACGCACCGCCGCCGCCGTGCGCGCGAAGCTGCCCGTCGACGTGGCCCGGCTGCGCCGCGTGGCGATCGTCAAACCGTACGGGCTGGACAAACGGGTCGAGGTGACCGAGCTATTGCCCCCTTTGGCCGCTTTTCCGGCCCTGACCGACGCCCACATCGCCGACTACGAGCGGGCTCTGGAAGATCTGCTGGCCGGCCGCTGGGCCCAGGCCTTCGAGCGGCTGCATCGCGTGCCGGCGGAAGACCGGGTGAAGGATTTCCTCACCGTCTTCATCGCCCAGCACAACCGCACCCCGCCGGAGAACTGGAACGGCGTGATCCCGCTGACCAGCAAGTAGGCACGGTGCTTCAGTTCACCACGTTGCGCAGCGGCAAGCCCAGGATGGCGCGGCGGCAGGCGTCGGCGCCTTTGACGCGCATCTCGTTCAAGCCCTCTTCGCAGTAGAACGCCGAATGCGGGTTGATCAGCACCCGGTGATAGGCCGGATGCTCGGGATTGCGCCAGGCCGCGATCAGCACGTGGTCGTCGGCCGGCGGCTCGCCGTCAAAAACGTCGATGCCGGCACCGGCCAGGCGCCCCGAGGCAATCGCCGCTGGAATGGCCGTCGTATCGACCACGCCCCCCCGCGCGGTGTTGACCAGGAAACTCCCGCGCGGCAGTCGCTCGATCGAGGCGGCGTTGATCATGTGCCGGGTCTCGGGCGTGAGCGGGCAATGCAGGCTCAGCACATGCGAGAGCGCCAGCAGCTCGTCGAACGTTTCGACTCGCCGCACGCCGAGCGATTTGTCGCGGCCGTCCGGAGCGTATGGGTCGTAGAACAGCACGTCCATGCCCAGGGCCTTGGCCCGCAGCGCTGCGGCGGAGCCGATCCGCCCCAGCCCGACGATGCCGAAGGTCCGCCCGCGCAAACGCCAGACCGGCTGCACTTGGGTATAGGTCCAGGGGCCTTGCCCGTCGCGCAGCCGCGAGTTGAGGTAGGCGATCCCCCGGGTCAGCGCCAGCGTCAGGCCGATGGCCGAATCGGCAACTTCTTCCGTGCCGTAGTCGGGCACGTTGCACACGGCGATGCCCTTGCGCCGGGCGGCCGCGCCGGCCACGTTGTCGTAGCCCACGCCGCAACGCACGATCAGCTTGCAGTGCTCCAAGCGCTCGATCGTTTGCTCGCTGAGCTTGAGCATGTGATAGACCATGATCGCGTCGGCATCCTCGATGTGGCCGCGCAGCTCGTCCTCGTGATTGGCTCCCAGCGCCGCCAGATCGGCGATGTCGCCCAGAATCTCGCGCTCGGTGTCGAGCCGGTCGGTGATAAAGTCCGTGACAAACACTTTGGGGCGACGGGTCATCGTGGCTGACAATCTCCGGGTGGAAGGAATGGGAGGCCAGACGCTTGCCTGGCCAGGGCCGCGCCTGGTTGGGTACGCTCGGCCGCGGCTTTCCGGCAAACGGGCGGGGGCAAGGTCGTTGGCCGCGGCGCTGGCCGCGGCGGGATCGCTACCCCCAGCGCGGCAAAGTCGCTTCACACCGGCGGCAGTTCGGCCAGCTCATCCAGGATCATCCGCACGGCGGCGGCCGAGATCGAAGCGGGCAGCGAAGCAAAATCTTGCGGCAAACCGGCCGTCTGCGTCAAGTCGAGCGGCAGATGGATGAACGCCGCCCGGGTGCGCAAACGCATTTGCTCGGCCAGGTAGCAGCTCAAATACAAAATTGCGTTGCACAAATACGTGCCGGCATGATACGAGACCGTGGTCGGAATTCCCGCCGCCGAGAGTTTGACGGCCCAATCCCCCAAGGGCAAATCGCTGCGGTAGGCGACCGGCCCGCCGTCGACCAGCCGGCGAAACTGGTCGGCCGTCTGCCCGCCCGAGCCGCCGATGTTCAGCCCGATCGCCTCGAGCTGAATCCGCCCGCTGCCGGGGGCCTGGCCCAGGTGCAGGGCGTAATCGAAATCGGCCGTCAGATCATCGGCCAGGCGCTGCCGGACGGTCGAAAAATCGACCGGATATCGCCGGGTGACCAGCTTGTGGCCGGCCGGCAGATCGCGAGTCAGCTCGACGAGCGCGAGCCAGCTGGAATTCGTCTTCCAACGATCGTAGGGCTCGAATGCGGTCACCAGGATGGAAGCCATCGGAAATTGCCAACCGAGCCGCTGATTCAACGTTCCACAACCACCGAGTCCGCACCGCCTGCCAATCGGGTTCGAACCCCCATCATGTCGAGTCAAATCGCGCTGCGGCCAGCCCGCGCAGGCCCATCTACACCGGCGAACGAGTCAGGGCTTTGCCCCGCACGGCCAAGGCCGCGTCGATCTGGGCCAGGTGCTGGGCGCTCAGCCGCCAGCCCAGGGCGCCGGCGTTTTCTTCGATTTGCCCGGGGCGCTTGGCACCGCACAGGGCCACGGTGATGCCCGGCTGATGGATCGTCCAATTGATCACGACCTGCGCCACGGTGCGGCCGACCTCGTTGGCAATCGCGCGCAGCCGGTCCACCAGGTCCTGGTTTTTCTGCCACTCGTCGCCCTGAAACATGGGATACTTGCGGCGGCTATCCCCTTCGGCCAGTTGATCGCCCCGGGGCATGCGGCCGGCGAGCAGCCCTTTCATCAAGGGCCAGTATACCGCCACGGCCACGTTGTGCGCGCGGCACCAGGGAACCGTGTCGGCTTCGATCTCACGCTGCAGCATGTTGTAGGCCGGCTGATAGGCCGCCAAGGGGCAAACGGCCGCGAACGCTTCGAGCTGCGCCAGGTTGACGTTCGAAACTCCGGCCGAAAGCGCCTTGCCCGCGGCGATCAGCTCGCGAATCGCTCCGGCTGACTCGGCGATGGGCACCTGCGGATCCGGCGCGTGCAAGTAATACAGTTCGACCCGGTCGGTGGCCAGGCGGCGCAAACTTTCGTCGCACTGCCGGCGCAGCGTTTCCGGCCGGCCGTCGATGATCTGCTGGCGGCCGGGCCCCCACTCGATGCCCCCCTTCGTGGCGATGACCATCTGCTCGCGGCGGCCGGCGATGGCCTGGGCCACAAGCCGCTCGCTTTCGCCGGTCGGGCCATAGGCATAGGCCGTGTCGAGAAAGTTGATCCCCAGCTCGAAGCAGGCCCGAATCGTGGCCAGACTGTCGGCATCGTTCACGCCGGAGCTGGTCATGCCGGCAATCGGCCAGCAGCCCAGCGCGACGCTGGAAACCTTCAAACCGGTGCCACCCAGCGGTCGCAAATCCCTGGTCGCGGTCGGGTGTGGCGTCGGTGTCATGAGCGATGTGCAGGTTCAGGGGCTCAGCGCGTCTTCGGCCCCCAGTGTAAACCAATCTCCGGGCTCTCGACAGCGGCCGAGCGCCGTCGGCCGGGCGCAAATATGTGGGAAGCGCGCAACCCAAAAACAGAAAAAGCCCTCGGCGCCGCAGCGCCGAGGGCTTTGCTCAATGGGATTGCTTTCTCAACGGCGCCGATCAGGCCTTCCGCCGCCGGGCGAAGGCGAGGCCGCCAGCGGTGATCGCCAGGCCCCAGACGATGAGCGAGCCGGGTTCCGGTGTCGGCTGGCCATAAGCGGCCAGCTCGCGATAGATGTCGTTGCCGCCCGAGTTATCGACGAATTCGATGTATTTGATGCCATAAGCCAATCCGGCCCCGTTGTATACCGTGGTGCCGCCGTTTGAGACGGTGCTTGTGGCGGCGCCGCCGTTACCGCCGGATGGGTTGTAGGCAAAGCCGCTGCCCAATCCACCCAGCGAATGAATCGAGCCGTTGCTCAACGATGTGAAATTGACTCCGTCCTTGCTCACCAGGATGTCATATTGCTGGTTCACGCGGTTGTCTTGGTGACCCGAAATCACGGTCACGCCGGTGAGAGTTTCACCGTTGGGAGCCCCAGCGCTGGGCAACTGGTATTCGACATACCAGGGCTGAGGGCCAGCGCCAAGATCGAAGAGCGCATTGCCCGGCTGCGTGTTCTGGTTCAAATCGCTATTGCCGTCCGTGGCCGTGAGGCCATCGGTGAACGGCGCGGTGGTGCCGCCCGCCGCTTCGTTGTTGCCAACATAATTCGTGCTGAGGGCCGACAGTCCGAGCAGCAGATCACCGTTGGTGTTGACGGGAATCGACGAGGCGTTCGTGTAGTTGCCGCCCGCGCCCGATGTGTTGTATTGCTCGAGGATCAACCCCACGCCAGCCTGCGCCGCGCTGCAGGCGGTCAGGACAAGAACAGCCGAAGTCAGGCAAAGTAGTCGTCGCAACTGCATCTGAAAAGCTCCCGTTGTTTGCTGTGAAATCGTAGCCAACCCACTCAGGGATTGCGCCGCGATTGGCTCGCGCTTTAATCAGCGAATTCCGCGCCGAACGCGCCGATTTGGATTATGGTTTCAGGTCCGATCCGACGCAATACCCCTCGTTCTGGCTGGAATGAATCTCTTGGCCGGCCCGCCCAACTGCCTGCCGACTGGACAGCAATTTATCAATTTGATCGATCAATCGTTACCAATTTGATCGACGCGCCATGACCGGACGCACGGCCAGCAGTTGAGAAACAAAAAAAAGCCCCCGGCGTTTCCGGCCGGGGGCTTCATGCGAATGGCTGATTGTGTGCGTCGGAACCCGCTTAGGCTTTGCGGCGGCGGCGAGCGGCGATGACCAGGCCAAGTCCGCCCAGGCCGCAGAGGATGAAGCTCGAGGGCTCCGGAGTCAAGGAGTGTTGGGTGCCGCTGATCGCCCAGATCGCGGTGTTGCCGCCACCCGACTGCGTGAACGAGATGCTGACGATCGGCGAGGTGGTCAGGGTGGCGCCAATGTTTTCCTGGTACAGGTTCGGGTTTCCGCCCGGGGCACTCTGATTGTCGAAGCTGAACGGCGAACCGCTGCTGACACGGCCGCCGGCACCGACGGCGACCGGCGTATTGCCGAACCAGTCGGGCGAGCTGATCGAGCCGGTCTGCGTATGGCCGTTCTGATAATCAATCGTGTAGCTCAACGTTCCGTTTCCGCCACCGGTGCTGGTGAGCACGCTCAGGGTCGAGTAAACGCCCGGCCCGGCGAAGGTCATCGTGCCGCTGCTGCCGTTCAACAGCAGCACGTTGTTCCCCACGGCCGATTGCAAGGTGTAGGACGTGGTTGCGTCTGCGGCACTGGTGAAGGTCGTACCGGTCGGCAAGCCCGTTCCGGCGTTGCCGCCGAGCCCGATCTGATACCACGTGTCGCCGCTGGTCGAACCGGCTCCGCCGTCCATCGTGCCATTGACCGCTCCAGCGAAATTGGGGGCCGTGTTCTCGACCACTACGTCGTTGCTGAAGCTGCCGCCGGTGAGGGCGATCGGAATCTGATTGGCGTTAGCTGCGGCGGCAAGACCGAGGGTGACGATGGCGGCGAACAAGCGGAGGGAGGTCTTCATCTGAGGTTTCCTTAAGCTTGAAAACTGGAATTTCAATGGGAGTCTGGAGTCGATCCAGACTCGAAAAATGACGCTAAGAACGATCACCTGATTTGAAAACGGGTTGTTGGGAATCGCCCAAGACAAAGTCAAGGTTTATTACGTGACTTTCATAATAACTGTGTTCTCTGTCCATAACCCACCGCTTTTACGTCGGTGCCTGTACACCTGACGAACGTTTATTTGCGGCCACTCACTGAGAACCTACACTCACAGACCGCTTCAATTCCTGATTTGCAACCACCGACCGAAACGTTGCTCGGCGCTCGGCGGAGCAAAAAAAATTGCCTGGAACCTCTACTGCGGGCGCAGAGATCCTAGGCAATTTTTCCTTGCGTCGTCGCCCGTGATCCGCGCATTAGCTGTCCAACCTCTATGAACGCACGAAACGCCGAAAAACCGGCAGAATCGTCAGCTGAACCCCATGATTGCTTCGGCCCGGCCCCGTGTCAACTACCCACCGAAAATTTTCCTGGCAAAAGCCCTTCGGCGTGACCCTGCCGCCCCCCCGAGCCCTCGAAACGCGGTGAACGAAGCCCCGGCGTCCAGCTGAGCGCGTCGATCGCGACTAACTCCCCGGCGGCGCTTCGGTAGCCGCCCGGGCGACCGACTCGATGGCGATCGCCGACACGGCGGCGCCGTAGTCCAGGTCGATGTTTTCCAGCGTGTCGTGCGTGTCGTGGTAGCCCTGCCGGTTGATGTCGTAATTCTCCATGAATAGCACGACCGGAACACCGGCGTCGGAAAAGATCTGCCCGTCGGTGTTGTAGAGCGTGCTGCGCGGATCGTAGGGGGGCCGCACTTCGCCGGACAGGAGTGGGTGCTGGGCCACGGCGGGGATCGTGCCGTCGGTGCTGCGCCGGCCGCGCGGAGCCTGGCGGCGTTCGGGACGCTCGTTCCAGGTGGGGGCCAGCGCGTTCCAGGTTTCGGTGGCCCGATGCGCCTGGTAGGCCAGCCACATCGATTCCCGGCTGCTGCCCGGGCAAATCTGGAACACGTCGCGATCGCGGTCGTTATTGTGGGCGACCATGTCCAGCACGTAGACCCCCTGGATCCGGGTGCGCGACAAGTCGTGACGCCGGTTCTCGCCCAGGTGCAGCTCGAGCGTGCCCTGCACGACTTGCTGGGCCAGATGCCGGGCGCCCATGCAATCCGAGGGAAATTCTTCGCCGGTCAAGTGGACCAGCCAGACGTCGCAGCCCAGCTTGCCCGCGCGGCTCAATTCGAGAAACGACTCGGCCCCCAGCATCAGCGCCGCAGTCGCCGAATGGTTGTCGTCGGCGCCGGCCGCCGACAGGCGGGGGCCGTGCCCGCCATGGGCGTAGCCGAACGTGTCTTCCATGTAGGCCGTATCGTAATGGTCGGCCATGATCACGGCCCGCGAACGATCGCGGCCGGGTATCACCACGACCAGATCGCGTTCGTAGGTTTGGCGATCCTGGTTTTGCACCCAGCCGCCCATCCAGGGAAACGGAAATTCCGTTTGCCAGCGGAAGGGCAATTCGCCGATCAGCACGTCGGCCGTCATTTTCTTGTCGGCCACCAGGCGGACGTAGTAGTTGAGGATGAAATCCCCGAGCGCTTCCAAGTTGCGCTGGGCGTGGGTCAGCCTGGCTTGCGTGGCCGGATCGCGCACGCAGTCGGCATTGTCCTTGTTCACGTACTGGCCGGTGGCCAACTCGCTGATCAGGTTCCAATACGCTTTTTCGTACGTGCGCTTAGCCGTGCGGGCGAAGGTCAGCGCCCGGGCGCCTTGGCCGGTTTGCTCTTGCCGTCTGGCGCGGCGGGCGCGATGACCGACTTGAGCCCCTCGGCGAGCCGCTCGCCCACCGAAGCCTGGCGGGCGCGCCCGGGCAGCGAACCCAGCCAGTCGGCCAGCGACTGGTGCTTCGCGAGCGTGAGCAGGCTGCGGGCGAACTCGGGCTCGAGCGGACCCGTTTGCAGCAGGTCGTGCGTGTCGAGCAGCTTGCGAATGTTGACCGACGTGCGGTGGTAACGCGCGTCGTGATCGCGCTCGAACCCGGCAAACGCGATCCGCTGCGATTCACGATCGAGCAGGCGCGGCCACAGTTCGATCGGCGCGGCCAGGTCCGGTTTTTCGAAACGGTACCCAGTCAGATAACCCAGCGGCACATCGCCGAGCACGGCCGGCAGGTGCGTCTGGTCCGAAAACCAGGCCACCAGCGGCCGCTGCCAGAACACCGAATGCCGCCCCACGCGCATGGCCGGATAAAACATCCGGTAACCGAACAGCCCGCCGGCGGCGACCGTTTCCGCCGCAGTGATCAGATCCCGGGCATGGGCCCGGGGGCCGTCGAGCAGCGGCTCGAATTCGCGGCTCCAGACCTGCGCGTTGCGGGCCATCGGCTTGCCGTACAGGCCCAGGTCGTCGGCCTGGGTGCTGAACAGCACGTGGGCCACGCGATCTTCGTCTTGGGTGACGGCCAACTCGTCTTCGTAGCGGTGCACTCGGCCCCAGCGATGCGTGCGCTGGAACGTGTTGCGCAGCGGACCGCGCTGAACTTCGCCCAGGGCTTTGCCTTCGCGCGGTTCGTGCATCCAGCCCGACTGCGGCACGCGGATGCCCAGCGGGGCCTCGTGCCGCATGATCGAGTGGAGCAGCGCAATCTGGCCGGCAAACGGCAATTTTTCGGCCAGCTGGTTGTACGATTGGCTGCCCCAAAAAACGAGGCTGCCGGGAAAGGGCAGCAAGTGCAATTCGCCGGCCAGCCAGGCCTTGCGCACCGGCGCGGGCAGCCGCTCGAAGGGCTCGAACGTCAGCAGGTACTTCACGCCGCTGAGCTTCTGACGCGGCGAAAGCAGAAATGGCTCGGTCCAAGCGGGGAGTTTTTCGACTTCCCAATGCGCGACGAGTGGCTTGCTCTGCTGGCCCAGAATGCGAAAGCCCGCGGCGGCCAAATCGGTCAGCTTTTCGAGCGGCTCGCCGTACGCCGCGGCCAGCAGCCGGCTGACGAAATCGAGCGACCGCTCCCGGGGCCACTCGGCGCCGGGCGCCGTATAGAAGCCGCGCCAAAAGCCCTTGGCGGGCCCCTGTTCGCTGGCACCGAACAGCGTCCAACGGATGCGGCCTTTGTCGTCCTGGGTGCGCGACAGGGCCAGCGGCGCCAGCACTACGTAGCGTTCGCCGGCCGGCGCGATCGTGCCTTCGGGCCAGTAGGGATTGCCTGTCAGCTTGTGCCGCGAGATGCCGTGCGCCGGCTCGCCCCGGCCCAGATGATGCAGGGCGCCGACCAGCTCGCGGGCGATCTGCAGCAGGCCCGGATCGAGTTGGGACACTTGCTCATATTCGGTGACGTGCCAGCCCCAGGGATCGTCTTCGGCCAACAGAATCTGGTCGAGCGAGCCGTACGCTTTGCGTCCCAAGCGCGGCGGCGGCATGAACTCGCTGTAGGCGGTGATCGGGTATTTGCCCTTGCCCTGAAACCAGGTGTGGTTCGCCAGCAGTCGTTTCCAGCCGCGCTCGGCCATGATGCGCTCGCTCGGGGGTGGTTGGGGGTTCTGCGCCGGCTCGCGAGCCGGTAAGATTGGCAACAGCTTAGCATTTGGCCGCTCGAGCTATAAGGATCCGGGTTCCGAATCGAGGGACCCCTGCAGCCGCCGCGGCGCCACCCAGCGCCTGCGACCGGCAAGGAGAGACGATTTTGATTCGTGCGACGCTGCCGGCCGATACCCAGGTGCTGGTCCCGCTGGCCCAAGAGACCGGCGTGTTCAAGCCGCACGAGATCCGCGCTTTGCGCGAGGTGCTCGACGATTATCACAGCACCAACCACCAGCTGGGACACCGCGCCATCACGTTCGAGCAAGCCGGCCAGATCCTGGGATTTGCCTACTATGCTCCGGCGGCGATGACCGATCGCACCTGGTATCTGTGGTGGATTGCCGTCACCCGGCACACGCAGGCCCGGGGCATCGGCGGAAAGTTGCTCAAGCACATCGAGCAGGACATCGCCGAGCGCAAGGGCCGGGTGATGTTCATCGAGACTTCGTCGCTTGCGCATTACGATCTGACGCGCAAGTTCTATCTCAAGCACTCCTACGACCTGGCCGCCACGATTCCCGATTACTACGCCGACGGCGACCACATGATGATCTTCCGCAAGCGGTTTGCGACGTAGCGCGGAGCGGCGCGGGCATCGATGAGCGGTGCCCCCCCAGAAGGTGTTAAGCCCGCGGGCGGCGGCCCGCGGGACGGGGCGTTCAAGTGATGGTGCGGCGAAGCGGCTGCCCCGCCGGACGCTGCCGGCGGGCTTAACGGCTCCACGCAGCGCCGCGCACTTAACGGCGCGCACTTTCGCCGGACAGTGGGCCGGGGCGAGCAGGGCTCGCTCAGTGGAGAAACGGCTGGGGCGTGAAGCCGACGATCATAAAGAGCAGCGTCACCCAGCCCAGCACGGTGCGGCCGGTGCCGAGCGGTTCCTCGTCGTTGGCGGTCGGCGGGTGGTTGGGGCCCATGTAAAACAGCAGCATCAGCATCAGCGACCAGCCCCAATTGCCGGTCAGGATCACGCCCACGACCGCTCCGGCCAGGAACAACTGGGCCACGAAGTGAGCCTTGCCCCGCAGCAGGGCATAGAGCACGTGCCCGCCGTCGAGCTGGCCGATCGGAATCAGGTTCAGGGCGGTGATGAAAATGCCCACCCAGCCGGCGTAGGCCAGCGGATGCAGGATGATGTCTTCGCCGGGAGCTCGCGGGCCGAAAATGAAATCGCACAACCACTGAAACAACAGCGGCTCGCCCAACCCGCCCCGCACGTTTGGCGGCATCTTGACCAGTTGCGACATCGTCAGCCCGACGTAACTGAAAATCAGGGCCGGCACCAGGCCCGCCAGGGGACCGCTGATACCGATGTCGAACAACGCTCGGCGGTCGCCCATGTGTCCGCGCATGCCGATCACGGCGCCCATCGTGCCCAAGGGGGGAAACGGGACCGGAATGAAGAATGGCCAGCTCGCGCTCACGCGATACCGCCGGGCCTGGATGAAATGGCCGAACTCGTGGCACAGCAGCGTGAGCATCAGCGGAATGCAGTACCAGGGCCCGCCGACCTCGTACGTCGTGTAACACGTCGCCAGGAACAAAAGCACCGGCAGCGGCGTCAGCGGCGTGGGACGATATTCTTCTTCGTAATGCTCCAGGCCGGCCGGGTCCGGCGCCACAGCCACGGGAGAATAAGCGCCGCCCGGGCCGCTGGGGCGGTATTCGTCGATCGGATAACTCAAGGCGCTGGCTCCTGAAGCGCGACATGGGGCGGCCACAACCCTTGCGGCGACCCGTCAGGCAATTCTAGGTCGACGGCCGCCCGGAGCAACGGCGCAGCGCAACTGCCTGCTGCCAGAGCATTTGGGATTGGCCATCCCGCCCAAGGGAGCTGGCGGCGAGCGAGAATGCTAGTGTCCTGAGTTGCAACTTCGTTGCAACGCTGGACACGACGGCCAAACACGCAAGTGGTTTGACCGCAATGACAACTGGTGTGCTGTACCTGGCCTTCCCACTTCAGGAACTTCTGACTCAGCACACTAGTTCATCTCGGCCAGCAGCTTGCGGGCCGTGCGGACCGAGGAGCGGAGCAACTCCGCATTCTCCGCAGAGCAGCAGCCCAGCGATTGCTCGAGCAGGGGAATCGCCTTGTTCGGATGGCCGGCGCGGAGATAGATCAGCCCCAAGTCGCGCTGTTCGTCGATCGAGCGCGGCAGCAGCGTGGCCAGCCGGGTCTGAACATTCAAAGCCCCCTGCCAGTCGTTCGACAGGGCGAACGACGCTTTCAAATTGCGCAGCACTCGGGCCGCGATATCGCGCGGCGGGGCAGGGCGCAGATCTTCGTCGCGCACCACGTCCGACTCGCCGAGCACTTGCTCGATCCGGCGTTGGCAGGCCCCGCGGTCGAGCACTTCGCCGCCGGAAAACGGATCGACAAACAGCGTCTCGCCGCCCGCGCGGCAGCCCAGGACAAAATGTCCCGGCGTGTTCACGCCGAACAGGCGCAAGCCCGCGCGAGCACCCACCGACAGGTAAAGAATGCCCAGCGAAATCGGGATTCCCGTGCGCCGGGCCAGCACTTCGTTCAGGTAACTGTTGCGCGGGTCGTAGTAGTTTTCCTGGTCGCCGTGAAAACCTTCGACCTCGTAGAGCACGTGGCTGACAGCCGCGAGCCGGTCGGCGACCGTGCCGAAACCGCAGAAAGCCCGCTGGGCGGCGCACTCGACGCCCAGCCGATCGAGCTCCAACAGGCAGCCGACTCGGTCGAGATCCGGATATCGATCGGCGGCCAGTTCGAGCATCAGCCCGACCAGGTCGACGTCGCACCGTCCGTCCAAAAGCTTGTTGAATTCGGTTTCGGTGCTGAAGTTGGGCATGCCAAGAACTACCGGATTTTCGTTGCAGCTGTTGGAATTCTAGCGCTGGGGTAACGGGGGGGCAACACACGGCCAGGGCGATTCTCGACCGCGGGGGGTTTCGCCCTGTCGATCGCAAAGCAAATCCGCGCCAGGCGATCGATTAGGTCGCTAACGCTGCGGGAAGCCGCATGGCCGGCCTGCGGCCAGTCGAACGAAGCCGCCGTAGGGGGCCAAATCGCCCCGCTGCGTCGGCCTTTGTGAAGCCGAAACAAGCCGCTATGATGACCGCGCACCCGTATTTCGACGTGCCCCCAACAGCCCTTCTGACCGGAATTCGCCGACGTCCATGACCGCTAGCACCCCGACACAGTACCGCATCGAGCACGACTCCATGGGAGACGTGCGCGTCCCGGCGCAGGCCTATTACGGGCGCAGACCCAGCGGGCCATCGACAATTTTCCCATCTCCGGCTGGCCGCTCCGACCCGAGCTCATCCATGCCCTGGGCTTGATCAAGCTGGCCGCCGCCACGGCCAACCGCGACCTGGGCAAGCTGACCGGATCGGGCAAGAACCCGCTGGTCGCCAAAGATGTCGAGGCGCTGCTGGCCGCTTGCCGCGAGGTGGCCGCCGGACGCTGGGACGACCAGTTTCCGATCGATGTATTTCAGACCGGCTCGGGCACTTCGAGCAACATGAACGCCAACGAGGTGATCAGCAATCGAGCCATCGAACTGCTCGGCGGCGACCGCTTCAGCATGACCAAGCACGTGCATCCCAACGATCACGTGAACATGGGGCAAAGCACCAACGACATGTTTCCCACGGCCATCCACGTGGCGGTGGCCGCGGCCATTCACAACGATCTCGTGCCGGCGCTCCAATCGCTGGCTGCCACGCTCGCGGAAAAAGCCCGCGCCTGGGACAAGATCATCAAAATCGGCCGCACGCACCTGGCCGACGCCACGCCGCTGCGCCTGGGGCAGGAGGTCGGCGGCTTCGCCCGCCAACTGCAGCTGTCGGTTCAGCGGGCCGAGTTGGCGATCGCGGCGATCGTCGAACTGCCGGCCGGCGGAACGGCCGTCGGCTCGGGCATCAATACCCATCCCGAATTCGGGCGCCGCGTGGCGGAAGCATTGGCCCACGAAACGGGCATCCCTTTTGTCGAGGCCCAGAATCATTTCGAGGCCAACGCCCAGCGCGACGGGCTCGTCGATTGCCACGGCGGACTGCGGACCATTGCCACCACGCTGTTCAACGTGGCCAACAACATTCGCTGGCTGGGCTCCGGCCCGCGTTGCGGGTTCTACGAGGTCATGCTTCCCGACCGGCAGCCGGGCAGCTCGATCATGCCGGGCAAAGTCAACCCGGTGATGTGCGAGAGCATGATGCAGGTCTGCGCCCGCGTGCTGGGCAACGATCAGACGATCACGCTCAGCGGCGCCGCCGGCGGGCAGTTTCAGCTCAACATCATGATGCCCGTGATGGCACAAACGGCCCTGGAAAGCGTGATGCTGCTGGCCCGCGTCACCCGGGCCTTCGTCGAGTTTTGCGCCGTCGAGATGGACGCCAACGCCGAGGCCTGTCAGGCGGCGGTTGAAAAGAGCCTGGCCATGGTCACCAGCTTGAACCCTTATATCGGCTACGAGCGGGCTGCCGCCCTGGCCAAGGAAGCATTCAAAACCGGCAAGACCATCCGCCAGCTTTGCGAAGAACAAAAGATACTGCCCGACGAGACGCTGCGGGCTGCCCTCGATCCCTGGCGGATGACCGAACCCCGGGCCTGACCTGCGGCTGCCGCGCGGACACCAGCCGCCGGCTCCCCTTCGAGCGAGGAAACCCAATCGATGCGCAAGGCACCTTCGTTCTGCGGTATTCGGCAGTGGCTCCGGTTCGCGGGATGGCTCTGGGCGGCGGGCCGAGCGGCCGTGATTTGCCCGGCGCTAGCGGCGATCTTGGTCTGCAGCGGCTCCGGCCTGTTGTGGGCCGCTCCGCTCGCGCCCGATGAAGTCGATCCGGACACGGCGGCCGCCTCCGAGCAAGACCTGCTCGACCCGGAACTGCCCAGCGAGCGCGAGATTCAAAAAGCCTCCGAGACGCCGCGCCGCCTGGCCCCCCCGCAAACGGCCGCCCAACCGCTGGAGCCCGCCGGCGGGGCGAAAAAAGGCGCTACCGACGCGCGAGTCCGGCCGGCCGTCGGCGAGGCCGAAGCCGCCGGCGAGGGTGAGCCAATCGTCCGCCGGGCCTTCGACATGAGCAAGAAGGCCCGCGGCCAGGACGACCTGAACGAAATCATCGAGATGTGCAACCGGGGCATCGAAGCCGGGCTCACCGGCCCGATGGTGCCCTACACGCGGCAGTTCCTGGCCTGGGCCCACAACCGCCGCGGCGAGTTGCGAGCCGATGCCGACCAGAATCTCGAAGCCCTGGAAGATTTTGCCACCGCCGTGCGGCTCGATGACACGAAGTGGCGGCATTTTCACAACCGGGGCGTCAGCCTGGCCGGCCTGGCAAAGTTCGACGAAGCCATCGCCGACTTCGATCAGACGATCAAGATGAACCCGAACTATGCCAACGCCTGGTTTAACCGGGGCGAACTGCGCTACGAGAAGCAGGAGTTCGAGGCCGCGATCGCCGACTACACGCACGCCATCAAGCTGGCTCCCAAGGATGCGGCCGCCTACAACAGCCGCGGACACGCCCATTACCGTTTGCAGCACACCCGCGAGGCCATGGACGACTACAACCTGGCAGTGCGGATCGATCCCTCGGCCGCCGCGGCCTTCACCAACCGCGGCGATCTCTACGCCGACATCGGCCAGTACGCTGAAGCGGCGCACGATTACCGCGCCGCAATCAAGCTCAGCCCCAGGCTCGGCCGGGCGTATCAAAGCGCCGCTTGGTTGATGGCTACCTGCCCGGACGAAAGCTACCGCAACGCAGAGCTGGCCCTGCAAGCCGCCGAGAAAGCGATCGCCCTCGACGGCGACACCGACTATCACTACCTCGAAACGCTGGCCGCCGCCCAGGCCAGCGGCGGCGACTTCGAAGCGGCCGAGCGGACGCAGAAAAAAGTCCTCCAGCTGGCTCCCCTCGAGCAGCAAGCGCGGGCCGCCAGCCGCCTGGCGCTCTATCAAAAGAATGAGCCCTACCGCGAGGCGCCCATCAGCACGGCGCAGGCCGAAAACGAGACGCCGCCGCTGCGGATGCTCAAGCGCCGCTAGAGCGCACAGGCCCGCCAACACGCCGGCCGGAAGTCGATTCGCCCGGCATTCGGCCAAACGCGCGCTCCAAGACACGCGCAGGCAATACGTCGCTCTAGGCGTGTCCTGCATCTGGCTCTTTGGGCATTCGTCTGCCCGCGCGATGTCCGACCGCTAGCACATTCTGTCTGGCTCTTGCGCAGTCCAGTCGTCCGCGGGACGGGATGCTTGGGCCGCATCGGTTCCTGGGCAGAAATTGGCCCGCCGCTCGGCCGGTTGTTTTGCGCCGGCCGGTACATTGACATTTGTACAGTACCCGCTAGAATTCGGTCATGGCGTGCCGGGGGTTTCACGGCGCGCTGCGAATTCGCCGGAGCGCTCGCCATGATCGCCATTGCCACGGATCAAATGCTGCCTGCTGCGGAAGACGCGCGTCCGGTCCGGACCGGCTCGCTGCGACCGATCGCGGACATCCTGGGCGACCTTTTGGCCGGCTATCAGCTCGCCGAGCCCGCGAATCCGGCAACAGCAACTGTTCGCGAAGCGGAACTGGTCCTTGCCGAGTGACTGCCCAGGTGTGGGCGGGCTGCGCACGAGCTCGCTGCGGTGCTTTCGCACGCGCACGCGGCGCGAGCGGATCTGCAGCGGTTGCCCGGGCGAATCGGCGTCGAGCCGAACGGGCGAATCGCACGGGCCAAACGTGCGGAAGCTCTCGACGGCCGCGGGCCGCTGCTTGCGAGCGGACGCGGGTGCTTCTAAACTACTTTGAGTGCTCATCGCGGGAGTAACTCAGTGGTAGAGTATTGCCTTCCCAAGGCAACTGTCGAGGGTTCGATCCCCTTCTCCCGCTCTCAAGTGTGAACGACGAAACGCGAGGCTATCGATTCACGTCTTTTCGCAGCCGCGTTCACCCGGCTTTCGGCCGCTTCGTCAGGCGGTGCCCGCTTTCAATTCGATAAACGCTGGAAAACTCCGGATGAATCATCCGCGAGGAGTTGGCAAACGGCTGGCCGCGGTGTGCGCCGTGGGACTCCTGACCCTTGGCGGTTGCGGCAAAGGCCGGCCCGAGCTTGGGCAAGTCGCCGGCCGCGTGACGCTCGACGGAAAGCCGCTCGCAGGGGCCGTCGTGATGTTTTTTCCCCTGGCCGGCGGTCGCACGGCCAGCGGCACCACCGACGCCCAGGGCGAATATCGATTGACCACGTTCGGTCCCGACGACGGGGCCTTGCTCGGAGCGGCGGCGGTCACCATCTCCAAGCAGGTCGTAACCGGTGCGACCGCCGATGACCACGGACTTTCCGGACCGCCCGTACCCGGGAGCATCCACACGCAGTCCGTGCTGCCCGAGAGGCTGGCCTGGCCTAAAGAGTCGGGCCTGACGGCCGACGTCAAGCCGGGGAAGAACCGGTGTGACTTCGAACTGTAAGTTTGCGGTGATTGAAAGTCATTCGTGGGCGAGCGCCCGGTCGTCCGAGGCTCGCGGTGGTCGCTTCTGTTCGATTTCCAGCCCAGGACGTCAGCCAATGCCCGGCCCAATCGGTCGACCGCGCACTTGCCAGCCCGGGCCGCGGGCTCGGCGCGGGTTTACCCTGGTTGAGCTTTTGGTCGTGATCGCGATCATCGGCATCTTGATCGCCTTGCTGCTGCCGGCGGTGCAGGCCGCCCGCGAAGCCGGGCGTCGCGCACAGTGTGCCAACAACCTGAAGCAGATCAACCTGGGCGTGCAGAATTACGTCGACGTGAACAAGATCCTGCCGCCCGGGGCGCTGTGGTTCGTGGCGCCGACCTACAACGGGAGCGGCTTCGGCACGATCCTGCTGCACTTGCTGCCCTTCCTCGAACAGCAAACCGTTTACGACCGGTTCGACTTCACGCAATCGACGACCGACTTTCAGTACGTGCCGGGTTCGACCACGCTCATCGGCTCGGCGATCATTCCGACGTACGTCTGCCCGACGGACGACGCGCCTTCGATCATTCCCAGCACGGGCATGTCCAGCCAGAATTACGCAGCCTCCTCCGGGGCCAATGCCCTGATCGACAATCCGGCGATGCCCTGCGCCAACAACTGGAACAGCTTCGCCCTGGGCCCATACGGCGTGGCCAACACGTTTGCCGGGCCGTTCTACCGCCAAGGCGTGCCGGTCAAGCTGAACCAAATCACCGATGGACTGTCGAAGACGATTTTCTTCGGCGAGACCCGGCCCCAGTGCGCTACGCACGTGAGCAACGGCTGGGCCGTTTCGAACGACAGCCAGGGCCTGTGTTCGACGATCATTCCGATCAACTACGACACGTGCTCGCAAACCGCCGCCAACGGCTGCAACAACTGGGCCAACTGGAACACGTCGCTGGGCTTTCGCAGCGCTCACGCCGGCGGCTGCCACTTCGGCTTTGGCGACGGCTCGGTGTTCTTCCTGTCCGACGAGATCGATCAACAGACCTATCAGTACCTGGGATCGAAGGCCGACGGCATGACCGTTTCGATTCCGCAGTAGCCGCCAGCTACAGTTGCGGCACACCCAGACCCGCAGCCGACGCCAGCGGCGCTCTATCGCGACGATTATTTGCCGGTCGACTTCCGCGGCGGAGAGAGCGCCGCCGGTTGAACAGGAATCGCCGTGCTGCGCTGAGACAAGCGATCGACCGTTGCCTGCAGCTCCTGAACCTGCGATTCGAGCTGCTTGAATCGCTTGCGGAACTCGCCGGCGGCTTTCTTTTCGGCCGCAGCGACTTTGTCTTTGGCCAACTGCAGCCGGGCGAGCTCGGCCAACAGCCGCAGGCGGTCCAGCTCGATGCGCGGCACGACGCCCGGAGCCCGATTGTTCGCGGCCACGGTTCGGCGCAGTGCCTCTTGCGTCATCCGGACCTGGCTGGCGTCGTTTTCCACGGTCATGCTCTCGTCCGTCGTCGACTCGCCGGCGTCGGCGGCTTTGGATTGCAATTCGGCCAGGCGAACAATTTGCCGCAGCCGATCGATTTCGGCCGGAGACACGGTGTTCGGCACGCGGCGATTGGCATCGAGCGCCGATTGCAGATTCAGTTCGGCAATCTTCCGATACACGTCGGCATAGCGGGCGTCGATCTCGGCGCGCTCGCGTGCCAGTTCTTCCTCGTCCAAAAGCAACTCGTCGGCGGCAGCGTCCGAACCCGCAGCGTCCGAACCAGCCGCGGGCGAGGGCGCCGGTGAATCCGCCGGCAAGGTGCTCTCGACAACTGCAGGGGCCGAGCGCTCCTCAGCGCCGGCTTTTGCCGCCGGGGCCAAGGGTTTGGTCCCTGCAGGCTCAGCCGCCGCCAAAACAAGCGGCAGCAAAGCCGCGAGCAATGTCGCGGCCGCGGCGAGCTTCAGGGCGCGCGAGAGAGACCGAAGAGGTCGGCGCGGGGCGGTCGGATGTGAGACAAAGCAACGCATGGAGTGATCTCCTCTTTCGCGGACGAATCAGGAACCGCCCCCCGGAGAACCGTGGCCCGTACCTCCGCCGCCTGCACCGTAGAATGCGCCCCCGCCGCCGGGACTTCCCAGACCGTAGTAACCGCCCGGAGCATTGAAGCCGCCGGCGGGCGATCCGCCCTGATAGCCGCTGCCGATGCCGCTGGGCAGCGAGGGCACTCCGCCCAGCGTCGCCGGGCCCGACAGGCCGCCGCCCAACGTGTTGCCCGCCATCGCCCCGAAGGTATTGCCGACTCCAATCGGCAGTCCGTTGTAGATCATGGCGCGCGACGACAACCCACGCGCTCCGCCGCCGGTGGCGATCATCGAGCGCCCGGCCACCGCGGCCGTACCGTACAAGCTCGGCGCGATTTCAACCCGCAGGCCGGAGCCGATCGAGGCATCGGCCGCTAAATCCTCACGGCCCCGGAAGGAATCGATATTCAAATCGTCGCGGCTGAAACCGTTGTGCGCGACGATCGATTTCGGCGTCAGGTTGGTCGATCCTGAGGGCGCGATTTGGGAGCCTGCGAGCGCCTCGGACTCCGCGATGGCCAGGTGTGGATGCGCCGGCCCCGCCTGGCGCGCAGCAGCCTGCTGGGCGGCCACGGCCGGAGCTTCGTTGGCTGCGCTCTGGGCCAACTCGATCTTGTGCCGGGCGCTGACTGCGCCGCGCAATGCCGCGACCTGCTCGTGCACAACGGCCTGCTGTGCCGGCGTCAGCCGGACGAAGCGGTTGCCGAGCTCAGCCCGCTCCGAGGCCTGGCCGAGCCAGACAAGGTGCTGCCGCGCTTGCGCCGGCGGCGGTCAGCCCGGCAAAGCCCTGCACGCGCCGACTGCGTGCGGCCGCCTGAGCATCGCGCAGCCAATGGGGATTCTGCCGGCCGTAGTACCAATTGAGATAGTCGAAAATCGGCGCCGTGTGGCGCTCGGCGTATTCGGCGATCGGGATAAAGCCGTATCGGCGATCGTTCGCCCCGTCGTAATCTCCGAAGTAATACCACCGCTCGCGGGGCCGCGCAAATAACTCCAGCGAGATGCTCTCGAGCTTCAGGAGCACCTCGGGGGTTAGCGCGAACTGGGAACCGGCCGTCTCGGGGTCGGTGAGCCCCAAGGGAACGAACAGCCAGCCGCGCTGGCCGAGCGGATGGTCCCAATAGCCGTCGACAAAGACGTATCCGGCTGGAGTCCAATAGTACTGGCTGGGCATCCAAACCCGGCCCGCTGCAAACGTCGCGGCGGCCGCATTCTGCCAGACGAATGTATCGGCCTGGGGCCGCCAATACCCGGCGATGCGGAATTCGCCGGCGCGGGGCCGAACGTCCGCCGCTTGCCCGGGGCTCGCAGGCGGTTCGCCCACGTAGCGCAGCTTCTCGGCGGCGCTGCCCAGCCAGAATCCAGCGACCCAGCGATACCCCGCCGGGCTGCGCGACCAATATCCCGGCATCCAGTGCCGATCGGCGGGCGCCCGCCGCCATGCGCCCGACAGCCAGACCCAGCAATCGAGTTGATCGTTCCAGCTCCAATATCCTGGAATCCAGCGCGCGTCGGCAGCAGGCGCCAACGCGGGCACGCGCTCGGCGATGGGCCGCGGCGGCTTCTGGTGCACCAGCGGCGGCGGCGTTGGCACTTGGGTCGTTAGCGCCGCGAAAGCCTCATGGATCGGCCCGCGACTCATGATCTCGAGTTCGCCCGACTCGATCGGACTGGTTGAGTCAGCTGTCGCCGGCGACGCGTTTGCCGCCTCGGCAGTGCAACACGATTCGGACGTCGTCACGCTGAGCAGTGCGACGAACAGGACAGCCGGAGCAGCGGCGAAAACCTTGGCCATGGGTTGGCCCCCCGATACGGGACTCTCCGCCGAGCAACATCCATTGCTACATCCAGTTTAGCAATTGGCGATCAATGGCACACGCAGCGGCGAGGGTTTTCGCCGGCCTGGATTGCCAATCGGCCGCTGGCCACCCCCGAGAACGGGCCATTCATCCCCACTCACGGCCCGTTCGCAATTCGATCTCAAGTGTGCTCAACCGCGGTATTCGCGCAGCCGCTCGACGAGCTCCGCCGTGGCCCTTTCCAATTGCGCCAGTGCGACGTCGGCCGACGCATCGAAAGCATCGCCCGCGGCCTGTTTTTCCAATCGCAGGGCCGGCTCGATCACTCCCTGGGCATCAAAGTTAGCTGCCAAACCACGCAGGCTATGGGCCGCATAATGCAACGCCGCCGCGTCCGACGCATGGTAGGCCGACTTGACCCGATCCAGCAGCGGCTGCGCATCCTCGAGAAAGATATCGATCAGGGCCCGCAGCAGCTCTCGGTCGCCCCGCAGCCGGGCCAGTGCCCCCGACAGATTCAGATCGGAGGCCTCTGGCGCCAGCGTCGGGCTGGAAGTTGTCTCGCTGGAGGATTTCGTCGCGCTCATTTTTGGCTCATTGGAATTCATCATCGAGTTCGTTTCCTTCCCACGCAGTCAGCCCGCCGTTAGTTGCGACCGGCACCCAACCGCCCACCCCAAGGTGGGGGCCCTGGTTCCGCATTCGCCCAGCTTTAGGCGGCGTCCAGGCAGGCACCAGTCTACTGGCATCCGTTCCGTCCGATGCTTATTGGCAAAGCGCGTACCAAACACTTAGCGATGGCAACGCGTACAGGAGCAGGTGCGGCCAGCGGAGCAAACCGGCGCGGCCGGTGATTGTCGCCCGACCTGTCCTGGTTGCAACGCTTGCCCAACGGCGACGGACGACCCGTCGCGATGGCCGGCAGCCGACCGGACTGGACGGCCCGAGACCAGATCATAGCAGAATGCTTTGGTTCTGCGATCGAGAGTCACTCCAAAGATGGGCCCTTTCCGAATCTCGCGAGCCTGCGGGCCGCCGGCACGTGAACTGCTTAAGGTGGCGCGGACCGGTTGTCGGCTGCCCAATGCGGTCGGAATGAAATCCCCGTTTCTGACCAGACTTTCGCCTTTGAACTGAGAGCGAGCTCTTCTTGAACCGCGCCGGAGCCAACGCCGACCGCCACTTATCGCCTGCAAATGAGCGATCAGATGCGCTTCGACGATCTGCGGCGGCTGGTTCTGTACCTGGACGCGTTGGGAATCGGCTCTTTGTATCTGTCGCCGGTGTTTCGCGCCTGCCAGGGGAGCACTCACGGGTACGACACGGTCGACCATCGGCAACTCGATCCGCGATTCGGCACCGAGGCCGACCTGGAGCATCTGGCCGACGAGCTTACCGCTCATGACATGGGATTGCTCCTGGACATTGTGCCCAACCACATGGGCATCGACGATCCGCACAACGTCTGGTGGCGAGACGTGCTCGAGAACGGCCAGTGTTCGCGTTACGCCCGGTTCTTCGACATCGACTGGACGCCGCCGAAACCGGCGCTGCACGACAAAATCTTGCTGGCGATCCTGGGCGACCAGTTCGGCAAAGTTCTGGAAGCCGGCGAAATCCGTCTGGCCTACGCGGACCGCCAGTTCGTCGTCGAGTGCCACGGGCGCAAGCTGCCGACCGATCCGCGCAGCTGGCCGATCGTCCTCCGCCAGGTGCAAGCCCGGCTCGATGGCAGCCCTCCGGACGCCGTGGTCGATCACGTCGAATGGGCCCGGTTGATCGTCGCCTTGGAAGGGCTGCCGCCGACAAACGACATACATCCCGACGCGATCCAGCGCCGGGCCCGCGACCGGCAGGATCTCAGCCAGCGGCTGGCCGAGTTGATCGAAAGCAATGCGCCGCTGTCCGCGGCGCTCTCCGCAACCTTGATGGAATTCAACGGCCGGCCGGGCGACCCGGCAAGCTTTGACCGATTGGAGGCGCTCCTGGCCGAGCAGCCGTACCGGCTGAGTTACTGGCGCGTGGCGACCGATGAAATCAACTATCGCCGATTCTTCGACGTCGACGCCCTGGCGGCCATTCGCGTGGAAGACCCCGAGGTGTTCGCCGCCGTCCACGAGACGCTGTTCCGTTACGTCGACCGCGGCTGGATCACCGGGCTGCGGATCGATCATGTCGACGGCCTGCTTGATCCCGGCCAGTACTTGCGCGACCTGGCCAGTCGTGCGGCGCAGACCCGGCAACGGCCCTATTGCGTGGTCGAGAAGATTCTGGCTCCCGACGAGTCGTTGCCAAGCGACTGGCCTGTCGACGGCACGACGGGGTACGACTTTCTGAATTTGCTCGAGGGGATCTTCGTCGACCGCGCCGGCCTGAGCGCGCTGCGGCGCATCTACGGTCAGTTCGTGGGCGACGTCGACCGCTTTGGGCAAGTGCTGTACGACAGCAAGCGGACGATCCTGTCCACCTCGCTTTCCAGCGAGTTGAACGTGCTGGCCCAGCAGTTGGCGCGGATTGCCGAACAGCATCGCTGGTCGCGCGATTTCACCCGGCCGGCTTTGCATCGGGCCCTGCGCGAGGTCGTGGCGTGCTTTCCGGTCTACCGTTCGTACGATTCGCCCGGCGCGGCGCAGATTCGCGACGAGGACCGGGCCCGCATCGCTGCGGCGATTCGAATGGCCCAACGCCGCAACCCGGCCATGAGCCCCACGTTTTTCGAATTCATCGCCTCGCTCCTGCTGCATGACGATCCTGCCGGATTGACCGACGAGGCGCGGGCCGAGCGGCGGCTGTTCGTGCTGCGGCTGCAGCAGGTGACGGGCCCCGTGACGGCCAAAGGCCTGGAAGACACGGCCTTCTACCGCTACTACCCGTTGGCCGCGATGAACGAGGTCGGCGGCAATCCGGCCTTTCCGCCGGCGACGCTCGAACATTTCCACCAGCGGATGGGCGAGCAAGCGCGCACCTGGCCCCGCACGATGCTCAGCTCGGGCACCCACGACACGAAGCGGGGAGAAGACCTGCGGGCACGCCTGAACATCCTGTCCGAAATCCCGGACGCCTGGCAGGCGGCCATCGACCGCTGGCGGACCTGGAACGCCCCGGCCCGATCCGAAGTCGACGGTGCCCAGGCGCCCGACGCCAACGAGGAGTATCTGATCTATCAAACGCTCGTCGGCAGCTGGCCGGTGCAAGCGCCAGCGCGGGGCCCGATTCGGACTACCTGGATCGGCTGGAAGCCTATTTCCTCAAGGCCCTGCGCGAGGCCAAGTTGAATACCAGCTGGCTCAACCCAAATGTCGCATATGAGCAGGCCGTGACTGGTTTTCTGCGGCGCATTGTTCAGGACAACGGCAGCCCGTTTGTGGCCGACCTGGACCAATTTGTCCGCGCGCTTGCCGATGCCGGGTATGTCAACGGGCTGGCGCAAACGCTGATCAAGATTTGCTGCCCGGGCGTCCCCGACTTTTACCAGGGGACCGAGTTTTGGGATTTCAACCTCGTGGACCCGGACAACCGCCGGCGGGTCGATTTTTTACAACGGCGCCACGCATTGGCCAGTTTGCTGACGCCCTGCGATCCGCCGGGGTTGCGCGCCGCTGAGCTTTTGGCCGGTTGGCCCGACAAGCGGATCAAGCTGTTCGTGCTGGCGCAGGCCCTGCGCCACCGGCGCGAGCGGCGGGAGTTCTGGAGCGGTGATTACGTTCCGCTGGCCGCCGAGGGCCCCCGCGCGGATCGGGTCGTGGCCTTTGCCCGAGTGGCCGGAAACAGTATATCGCTGTGCCTGGCGCCGCGGCTGGCTCTGCCGGCTCTGGCCGAGTTTGGGCTCAAGGCCCCGGCAGCCCGCGACGCGTGGCCCGCGGCACGCTGGTGGCAGGAAACACAAATCGAGTCGCCGGCAGGCGTCACCGGAAGCTGGCGGCATGTATTCACCGGGCGGCGGATTCGCCCCGTACGCAGCGAGAGCGGCCGGCTGTCATTAGAACTGGCCGACGTATTCTCCGATTTCCCCGTGGCCCTGCTGGCCAGCGACGCGGCGCTGCTCTCTTGATTATTGCGCTGCTCTCTTAACTAGTACGGTCGCGCGATCTCCACAGCGGGATCCACCGCATGGGGCTAGTGCTCCGGCAGCGTGGCCGGCTCGAGCGCGAACCAGAAGAACGCGTGAGGCGACAAGGTCAGCGGATACGGTGCGGCGGTGATCGAGGGAAACCGCGACTTGCCGAACATTTCGACCGGTGTTTGCGCTGCATGGGCGGACAAATCGATTTCGACGTATTGCGCGTGCCGCGAAAGATTCGCCACGACCAGAATCGATTGATCCTTGCTCTTGCGCACGAAGGCCAGCACCTTCTGGTTGGCCGAGGCCAGCACTTCCAAGGAGCCGCGGCTGAACGCCGGCGCCTCGCGCCGCAGGCGGATCAAGGACTTCATCCAGGCCAAGAGTGAATGGGGATTGCGCGATTGCGTTTCCACGTTGATCGTCTCGTAACGGTAATCCAGGTCGATGATCACCGGCAGGAACAGCTGCTGGGGATTGGCGCTGGAAAAGCCGGCGTTGCGGTCAGGCGTCCACTGCATCGGCGTGCGCACGCCGTTGCGGTCTCCCAGGTAGATATTGTCCCCCATGCCGATCTCGTCGCCGTAGTAGATCACCGGCGTGCCGGGCAGCGAGCAGAGCAAGCCGTTCATCAACTCGATTTTGGCCCGGTATTTCTCCAAGAGCGGCGCCAGGCGATGCCGAATGCCCAGGTTGATTCGGGAGCGCGCGTCTTTGGCATACGCGCGGTACATGTAGTCGCGTTCCTCGTCGGTGACCATTTCCAGCGTCAGCTCGTCATGATTGCGCAAGAACAAGAACCACTGGCAGCTGTCGGGGATCGGCGGCGTGCGCTCGAGAATATCGACGATCGGCTTGCGGCTCTCCATGTGCACGGCCATGTACAAACGCGGCATCATCGGAAAATGAAACGCGGTGTGGCATTCATCGCCGTCGCCGAAATACTTGACCGCGTCCTGGGGCCACTGGTTGGCCTCTGCCAGAAGCATGCGGCCGGGAAACTTCTCGTCCACGCGGCGGCGCAGTTGCCGCAAAAAGGCGTGCGTTTCCGGCAGGTTCTCGCAATTCGTGCCGTCGCGCTCATACAGATAGGGCACGGCGTCCAGCCTCAGGCCGTCGACGCCCAGGCCGAGCCAGAAGTCGACGATCTGGAAAATCGCCTCGTGGACCTGGGGATGGTCGAAATTCAAGTCCGGCTGATGGGAATAGAAGCGGTGCCAGTAATGCGCCTTGGCCACCGGGTCCCAGGACCAGTTCGAGTTTTCGAAATCGCGAAAGATGACCCGCGCGTCGCGGTACTTCTCCGGCGTGTCGCTCCAGACGTAGAACTCGCGCGCCGGATCGCCCCGCTCGGCCAGCCGGGCGCGCTGGAACCAGATATGCTGGTCGGAAGTGTGGTTGATGACCAGCTCGGTGATTACCCGCAGGCCGCGCTCGTGGGCCTGCCCGACGAACTCTTCGAATTCGCCCAGCGTGCCGTAAGCCGGGTTCACCTGCTCATAGTCGGAAATATCGTAGCCGTCGTCCCGCAGCGGCGACGGATAGAACGGCATCAGCCACAGGGCCGACACGCCCAGAGATTGGAGGTAGTCGAGCCTCCGGGTCAGGCCGACAAAATCGCCGATGCCGTCGTTGTTGCCGTCGAAGAACGAGCGCACGTGCAGCTGGTAGACGATCGCATCCTTGTACCAATCGACCGCGCGTTCGGCCGCAGGGGTCGGGTTGGCCGATCCAGTCATGAATTCGATCCTTGCGCCGGTTCAGGAGACGTGGATTGCAGCACGACCGCCGCGTGCCCCGGCAATACTTGCAGGTGGGAGTCCGCCGTCCCGCTGCCCAATCCGCCATATTTAGGATCTTCACTCGACCAGAGCAACTGCCAGCCCCGACCGCGGGGGGCCACGGCCAGGGGCTCCGTCAGCGGCCGCAGATCCAGCTGGCGCCCCAGATTCACCAGCAGCAGGCGGTCGTCGTCCTGAGGCCCGAGAAACCGCAGCAGAAACGCCTCGTCGGCCAGCACCGCCCCGTGCACTCGGCCGGCATCCTGGGCCGCAAACACCGCGTCGCGCTTGCGCAGCGCGAGCAGGTCTCGATGCAGCGCCAGGGCCAGCTCGCCGTGGCGCGCGTCGGGCGGCCGGAGCTTCGATTGCCGGAAAGTTTCTCGATCGCACGGATCGACGAAATGGGCCGCGGCGTCGTCGCCCGCCAGGCAGCGGAACTGCCGCTGGGCCTCCTCGCGACCCCAGCGCACCAGTTGGCCGATGCCGGCCTCGTGATCGGCGAAATAGTGAAAAGGGCTCGAAGCGCAATACTCCTGACCCTGAAACAGCATGGGCGTGCCGGGGGCCAGCAGCAGCAGGGCCGTGATCGCGCGCAGCCGGCCGGGCGAGGTCAAATCGTGCAGCCGCCAGCCATAAGGCGTGTTGCCCACCTGGTCATGATTCTGCAGAAACGTGACGAAGCGGGGCGCCTCGACGTCCAAAGCGGGCGAGCCGCGCCGTCTCTGCTGCCGAGTGTTCCACTGCCCTTGGTAGAGGTATCCCCACTTGACGGCCGAGACGAGTTCTTGCGGCGTGCCCCGATAGTCGCCGTAGTAATGGTCCGCGTGCCCGGTGAGGGCCACCCGGGCCGCGTGATGAAAATCGTCGTTCCAGGCCGCGTCCAGCTCCGCGCCGCCGTGGGCGATGGGGCGCATCAGATGCGCGTCCTGCAATTCGTTTTCGCCCACGACCAGCACGCCACGCCCCCCGGCCGCGGCGCGCACCTGCCGGCCGATTGCCGCCAGGATGTGCTCGGCCGACGCGTCGTAAATGGCTTGCACGGCGTCGATCCGCAGACCGTCGAGGTGAAATTCGTCCATCCAGTAGCCGGCGTTGGCGATGAAGAACTCGCGCACCGGGCCAGACTGCGGCCCGTCGAAATTGATCGCTTCACCCCAATCGGTGTGGAAGCGCTCGGTGAAGTAGTCGGCCGCGAACTGCGACAGGTAGTTGCCATCCGGCCCGAAGTGGTTGTAAACCACGTCCAGCAGCACGCCCAGCCCCAGCCCGTGGGCCCGATCGACGAACGTGCGAAACTCGTCGGGCGGGCCGTAAAGCCGAGTCGGGGCAAACAGATTGACGCCGTCGTAGCCCCAGCCGAACTGGCCGGGAAAATCCGCCACCGGCATCACCTCGAGCAGGGTGACGCCCAGGTCGGCCAACCGGGGTAGTTCGGCCGTCGCGGCCTGCCAGGTCCCGTCTTCGGTAAACGTGCCGACGTGCAGCTCATAGATTACCTGACCCCGCAGCGTCACGCCGCGCCAGGCCTGGTCCCCCCAGGCGTAGGCTCCCGGGTCGACAACCTGCGACAGGCCGTGAGGACCGTCCGGTTGAAAGCGCGACGCCGGGTCCGGCAGCAGCCGGGCGCCGCCATCGAGTCGAAAACCATAGCGATTGCCCGCCCGGGCCTCGGCAACCAGGCCGGAAAAATAGCCCCCCGTTTCTCGGCCGAGCGTCTTGCCGGACGCCGACACGGCATCGGCCAGTGTGAGCCCCTCGCCCAACACGACCTCGACCTTGGTCGAGCGCGGCGCCCAGACGCGGAAATGCACGCCGCCGGGTTGAAGCTCGGCCCCGACCGGCATGCGGCGGCGGACGCGATTCGAATCGATATCCATAGCGATCCAAGCAGCGCTGTGAAATGCCCGATGCCGGGCATTATCGCATGCCCGTCAATGCCAGACGACTGCCCGGCTGTGCGCACATTCGTGTGATTCGCGCGAATGTGCCCGCCCGGCAGTCGTCTGCGCCAGTGGCACCCCCCGGTACCACGTAGCTTGCATGGTTCACGGCTTGATCGGGGGGTATTCAGACCATTGGCCTGCGCACACCGCCAAACAGCAGGCTGACCACAAACAGCACCAGGAACACGACGAACAGGATCTTGGCGATCCCCACGGCACTGCCGGCGATGCCGCCGAAACCGAGCGCCGCGGCGATGAGCGCGATGATCAAGAACGTCAAAGCCCAGGACAACATGGTACGGTCCTCCGAAGATTTTTTGATAGTTGGGCAACAAATGCAGCGGCGTTAACTTTCCGTCGCACTGTTCGTACAGAGCAATGCACAGACCGTGCCACAACCGTCAAACGTGGCCGAAATCCGGCCGAAATTCCGGCGGGGCGATGGAAATTCACGGTTCGAGTATTCCGGTACTGCCATTTCCTGGTGCCCAAGGAACCAGAATGACTGCAAACCAATCAGGCCCGCCCGACGGTCACGGCCCCGGCTCAAATGACGTGCTGCCCGGCGGTCCGGCAGATACGGCCGAAATGCCGAATCCGCCGCAGTTTTGGAGGCTAGAACGATCCGTTTGGTCGATTGCCAACCAGCTCACAGATTGGGAAGATATATGCGACGCGTGAGATAGCGAAGCAAAGCAGCCGCGGGGCAACTGGCGATATGCAAAAGGTGCTGTTGATCGATGACGACCGTTCGCTGCGGACCCTGATTGCCGGGGCCCTGCGGGATATCCCGCTCGAACTGCAGACCGCCGCCAACGCCGGCGAGGGCATCGCCCTGCTCGCAGCCGGCGAGCCCGACGTTGTGCTGCTCGACGTGATGCTGCCCGACATGTCGGGCATCGAAGCCTGTCGGCGGATCCACGAGATCGCTCCCAAGGTGCCGGTGATCTTCATCACCGCCGGCGGCTCCAGCGACACGGCCATCGAGGCCATGAGCCTGGGCGCGTTCGACTACCTGCTCAAGCCTTTGAACCTCGAGCGCGTCCAGGAGCTGGTCACTCAGGCCCTGGAAATCCGCCGCCTGATGCACGTGCCCGTCCGCTTTCAGGCCGACGGCGACCTGCCGGCGCCGGGCGACCTGCTGATCGGCCGCACGCCGCAGATGCAGGAAGTCTACAAGGCCATCGGCCGGGTCGCGCCGCAGGACGTGGCCACGCTGATCCGCGGCGAAAGCGGCTCGGGCAAGGAGCTGGTCGCCCGGGCGATCTACCATCACAGTCGCCGCGCAAGCGGGCCCTTCCTGGCGGTCAACTGCGCCGCGCTGACCGAATCGCTGCTGGAAAGCGAGCTGTTCGGCCACGAGAAGGGTTCGTTCACCGGCGCCACGATGCAGCGCATCGGCAAATTCGAACAGTGCAACGGCGGCACGCTGTTTCTGGACGAGGTGGGCGACATGTCTCCCCTGGTCCAGAGCAAGGTGCTGCGCGTGCTGCAGGAGCAGCGCTTCGAGCGCGTCGGCGGCACGCAAACCATCCAGACCGACGTGCGGATCATCGCCGCCACGAATCGCGACCTGGAAAAAATGGTCCGCCAGGGGGACTTTCGCGAAGACCTGTTCTACCGGCTGAACGGTTTCACGATCCAGCTGCCCCCCTTGCGCCAGCGGCAAGAGGACATCCGCATCCTGCTCGACTGGTACGTGGCCCGCTTCCGCCGCGAACTGGGCAAGGACGTGCAGGGCATCGCGCCGGATGCCCTGGAATTGCTGCTCAACTATCGCTGGCCGGGCAACGTGCGGCAATTGCAGAACGTGGTCCGCCAGGCGCTGGTGCACTCGACCGGTCCGGTCCTGATCACGGCCTTCTTCCCGCGCGAGATCACCGCTCCGCAGGCCCCCGAGCCCGAGGCCAACGGCCAGGACCGCCAGTTGTCGCCGGCCAATCTGCACTCGTTCGTGACGCAGCGTCTGCACTCGGGCTCGGCCCAGCTGCACGCCGAGACGATCGACATGGTCGAGCGCTTCCTGCTCACCACGGTGCTCCGCCACACCGACGGCAACCAGTCGAAAGCGGCCGACATCCTGGGCATTACGCGGGGCAGCCTGCGGCACAAGATCCGCGAGCTGGGCATCTCGATCGACCGCCAGGTAAGCAGCCCGGAGCCCTCCGGCCCGCTTGCCTAGCGCGGCGCGCGAGACGAGTGGCGCAACGGTCGGCGTCAGCCGAGCAGTGACGAACCGGTAAAGCCGGTGTCAAGGGGCACGCTAGCCCGAGCCTCTTCGGCCGTGACGTAATGGCGATCGCATTTGTGTTCGACCTCGTTCCAGGCGACCCAGCTATCGTCGGGCAGATGGGTGATGAACCATTTTCTGCCGTCGCTCGATTCGAGCGGCGACGAGGCCTCCATCAGCGCCTGGTACGATTCATAGCCCAGCGCGCGGTCAATCTCGACATCGGTCGCTCGGGGCTCCGCCTGGCTGGCCACCGCTTCGACGGCCTGCTTGGCCAGATCCACGGCCTGTTTGGCCAGATCGACCGAGCCGAGTTCCTCGACGAGGCGCTCCGCGTGCGCGACAGCCGCAGCTGGAACCTCGCCGGCGAGCGGGGCGCCCGGCACACTCGTCGACGCGTGGGCGTCGTGCGGCAGCGGCCGGTCGACGTCGTTTGAATTGTTCATAATTGGAATCACCTGTAGGCAGGGCCTGGGGCAAGAATTGTCGTCTGCCCCGATTGTCTGCAACCGCAATGCCAAACAGATTGAGCGGCGGCAAATCCGACAGAAACGTAACCTGCCTGCAGGGCGTGGTTTTAGAAACCTGGCATCAGCCGACGGGAGCCCGCCAAAAAAATGCCGGCGCTGACCCGGGCGCGCTCAACCTGACTTGTCGACGACCAGGAGCGCCGGCGCCCGCAGTGGCCTGGCGAAGCGGGCAGCGCTCAGAAAAAGGCGCCGGCTCAGCGCTGCTTTCCCGCGTGGCGCGCCACCATCGCGACCAGCAACCCAAAGTCGATCGGTTTGGCGAGGTAGTCGTCGCAGCCGACCAGCAGACACTCTTCCTGATCGCCTATCATGGCACTGGCCGTCAGAGCGATGATCGGCACGCTGCAGCCGGCAGAGCGCAGCTGGCGGGTGGCCTCATACCCGTCGACGTCGGGCATTTGCATGTCCATCAGCACCACGTCGAACCCGGGGCCCTGGGCCGCGGCCTCCAGGACTTTGGCAACGGCCGTCCGGCCATCGCTGGCGATCGTCACACGCGCTCCGGCGTTGCTGAGCATGCGTTCGATCAACAACTGGTTGTCGCGGCGATCGTCGGCCGCCAGGACGCGACACTCCAGCAACGGCCGGGCGGACAGGGGCGTCACCGGCTCGGGGGGCGCCGGTATGTGGAGCGATCCTGCGGGCGGCGGCGGCACCAGCTCGGCGGCCGACATCGGACCGAGGGGCAGAATCAAACGAAACGTGCTGCCTGCTCCCAACTGGCTTTCGACTTCCAGCCGCCCGCCCAGCAATTCGGCCAGATGACGGCTGATCGTCAGGCCGAGTCCGGTCCCGCCTGGCCGTCGCGAAGCCGCGGTTTCGCCCTGCATGAAGGGCTGGAAGACCCGCTCCACGTCCTCGGGGCTCATGCCGATGCCCGTATCCGTGACGGCAAAGGCGATTTCCGCCTGCGGCAGGGACAGCGACACCGCGATCCGAACTTCGCCCTGGTCGGTGAACTTGATCGCGTTACCGACCAGGTTGATCAGGATTTGCTTGAGCCGTAAGGCATCCGTCCGGATCGAGGCCGGGATTCGCTCGGGATAAGTCAGGTTCAGCTGGATCCCTTGCGCGGGCGCGAATGTCCATCAGCGCCACGACTTCGGCCAGCAGCTCCGGCGGCGCCACCTGGGTCACTTCCAGGTCGAACTTGTTGGCCTCGATCTTGGACAGGTCGAGCAGGTCGTTGATGATCTCCAGCAGAAAGTCGGCATTGCGTTGAATCGTCTCGACGGCGTGCATCTGGCCCGGTTCGCGCAGTTCGCCGCGCAGCAGTTCGAGATAGCCGAGAATCGCCGTCATCGGCGTGCGGATCTCGTGGCTCATGTTGGCCAGGAACTCGCTCTTGGCCCGGTTCGAGGCATCGGCTTCGGCCGAAAGTCGGGCGAGCGATTGATTGAGCAATTGCTGCTCGTGCGCGCTGTGCTTCAGCTCGTTCTCCAGCCGCTTCTGTTCGGTGATATCGCGCACCACGACGATCCAATGTTTCCGCTCGTCCCGCTGAAAGCCGGTGACGGTCATTTCCAGCTCAAATCGAGTCCCGTCGGCACGCAGCCCGTGAGCCTGCTTGCGAGTCGTGCCCGCGACCGGGCCGTCGTCGGGCAACAGCTGCTGCCAGGCGAGCCCGGCGTCGGCTTGTGGAAATGTGACCAGGTGGCGCAAGTCGGCGCCCAGCATATCGGCGGCCTGTCGGCCGAAGATTCTTTCGGCAGCTGGATTGAGCAGCACCACCCGGCCCTGTGAGTCGAGCATGATGATGCCGTCGGCCACGGTGTCCATCACGTCGCGGATGCGCCGTTCGGCTTGCCCCAGTCTCTGCTCATGCTGGGCCACGAACATGACCACGGCCGCGGCAATCGCCTCGTCCAGAAGCAGGCCAATCGCCATCACCTCGCGAGTCGCCAACGGGCGGTCCAAGGATTTGTCGAGGTGGTTGACGACCGCCAGCCGCAAGATTTGGTAGTCGCGGACCACCTCGGCCAATTTCCAGCCCGCGTGCCAACGCTGCTCGCCGTGCTCCAATGCCAACAGGCGATGTCGCCCCTGATCGCCATCGCTGCGGCGCAGGCTTTCGGCCACGGCGCAAAAAGGCGGGCAATCGATCGTGCATCTCGGCTCGATAGGCCGGATCGGCATCGGGCTGCTCCACCAGCGCTTGGGCTGCCCAGTGGGCAATCAGGCGATCCGTGTCCCGCTCGATGATGCGACTGATCTCGTCGAAGCGTTCGGCGTGCAAATACTGCGGGTCGGTATCAAGCATCTGTGCCTCAAACGCGCCGCAAAGGGCCTGGCTGTCGTGCTGCCAGGCGTAACGTCATCTTAGGTGGTAATTCCTGGGGGGGCCAGCCGCGACAGCAGCTATCGAGATCACAACCGAAGTCGCCGAACGAAGACCACCCTGGTCGTTGTGCGACCAGCCAGTGTCGGTGGAGCATAGCGAAGCGTGCCATCGAATGCCCTATATCACGCCTCGATCTGCAAAAAGCCGCATCTGGCACGCCTCTTGCGTGACAGGAGCCAACTTGATGTGTTCTGGCGAACGGCATCATCCCGGAGCGCTGCCGGGGGCAGTACAGGATAGCAATTCGGCTACCCAGACACTTCGAACCAATCACACGGAGGAAATAAACCATGCCACGCTCTTTATGGCGATTCATGGCCGGCGGCTGCGTCCTGCTGGGCCTCTCGGGCTGCGGCCCCGGAGCGCCCCGGGTTGGCACGGACCGTCCGCCAGGCACGCCGCAGCGCGGCGTCGACGTCCACACGGGTCCGGGTGGCGCTGAGGTCGAAGTGGACGGCCCGCAACCGGCCGGCGGCCGCAAAGTGGGCGTCGACGTAAATCCCGGGGGTGGTGTCGACGTGGACGTCAACGGCCCCGCCATCCGGGCAGGCATACAAGAGCGTCGCGCTGAGCGCCGCACAAGAGGAGTGACACGAAAACTGGGCAGACCGACGTTTTTCGGACCTGTCCGTCCTGATGACCAGCATGAAAGGATGCCAGATCATGATCAATCAGCAGACCTTGCGCGGAAATTGGCACGAACTGACCGGCCGCCTGCGAGAAAAATGGGGCGAGCTGAGCGGCGACGAGCTGGAACAGTTCAAGGGCAACGCGGCCCAACTCGTCGGCTACATTCAGCGAAAAACCGGCGCGGTGCGCAGCGAGATCGAACGCTTTCTTGACGAGGCCACCCAGCACGGGGCCGCGGCCATCAGCCATGCCGCCGAACACGCGCACGAGCATGTGGGCAAAGCGGCAGATTGGGTTGCCGACGCGACCGACGCGCTAGGCGAGCGCGTGCGAGACGGCTACGAAACCGCCGAGGGCCTGGTCCGGCGCAGACCCAACGAGTCGGTGGCAGTGGCCTTCGGAGCCGGCTTAATGGCAGGGGTCCTCGTGGCCCTGCTGATCCGGCGCTAGAGACACCTTGCGTCCGATTCGCTCGATGACAAAACCAGTTCATGACTGAGGAGAGTGGAACATGGTCATGCAGCAATCTCGGTTCCCCGGAAGCACAAGCAATGGCCCAGCCGAAATGCAGGCAGAAGGCGCCTGTGGAGCGGTGGCCGATCTGGTTCGCAAAGCACCGGCCGCGGCCCTGCTGTGCGGATTCGGTGCCGGCATGGCGGCCGGTTGTCTTATGTTTCATGCCGCCAGGCGGGGCTGGCAGGAGCACGAAATGACCACCACGGAGCGGATGCGCGAGGCGCTGCTGGAAACCATCGATCGGTATGCGCCTCAGGTCATGGCCGGCGGCAGCCGTGCCCTTCGCAAACAGGCGCCGTTCTTTACCTTCAAGCGATAAATAGCCAAAGGAACCAGCTCATGGCAGCCGGACATGCCACGAAACGCCGCCCTTCCACGTCGAACGAACTGGCCTCGAAAGCCGCCAAGGCGGTCGGCGGGCCGGCCCAAGGTGCAATCCAGGGCCTGCGCCAGTATGCCCACGAAAACCCCGAAGCCGCCGCGCTGTGGTGCCTGGGAATTGGTTTCGTGCTAGGCTGGCGGCTAAAGCCCTGGTAAGGGGCATAGCCTCCGGCGGCGGCCCCCAGCAACGCGTTTGACCTGCCGTCCGCCGGCGTCGGGCTGGCCACTGCATGCAGGATCGACGGCATGGCACAAGCGGAATCCCGCTCGCAATCGCGGCTGCTCACGCTCGGCACGACCACGCTGGTAGTAGCGGCGCTGTACCTGGCCAAGGACTTCCTGATTCCCTTGGCCATGGCCGTGCTGCTCAGCTTCCTGCTGGCGCCGCTCGTGGCCCGGCTGCAAAGGCTCGGGCTGGGCCGCGTCCCCTCGGTGCTGACCGTTGTGCTGGTCGGGGTCGTGGGCACGGGCCTGTTGGGATTCATCGTCGCCGAGCAGGTGTTCGATCTGAGCGGCCAATTTCCGCGCTATCGGGAAAACATCCTGGCCAAGCTCGACGAACTGAAGGAATCGATCGGGCCCGCGCTGTCGAAGGCCAATCAGACGGTGGCCCAGGTCAGCGAACACTTGGAGCCGCCAGCTGCGAAATCGCCTGCACCCGGTGTTTCGGCGCCGGCCGATGCCCAGAGTTTGCCGCCGGACGACGAGACGCCTGACGCCGAGAGGATGCTTAAAGCGGCCGACAGCTCGGCGGCCATCCCGGTCAAAGTCGTGGCCACGCCGATCTCGGTGCCTTCGATTTTCAGCAGCGTGCTCTCGCCGGTATTGGCGCCGCTGGGTACGGTTGCGGTCGTGGCCGTGCTGGTCATCTTCATGCTGATTCAGCGCGAGGACCTGCGTAACCGCGTGATCCGGCTGGTGGGCGACACGCAACTGCGACTGACGACCCAGGCTATCGACGACGCCAGCCGCCGCGTGAGCCATTACTTGCTGATGCAGCTGATCATCAACTCCTCTTATGGCGTGGCGATGGCGCTGGGCTTCTGGCTGATCGGCTTGCCGAACGCGATTCTGTGGGGACTGCTGGCCGGACTATTGCGTTTCGTCCCTTATGTCGGCCCGGCCGTCGGGGCCGTGATGCCGCTCGTGCTTTCGCTGGCCGTTTTCGCCGGCTGGACCAGGCCGCTATTGGTGCTGGGCTGGGTCATCCTGCTCGAACTGGTCAGCAGCAACGTCATGGAACCCTGGCTTTACGCGGCCGGAACCGGCGTCTCGCCCCTGGCGATCATCGTCTCGGCCGTATTCTGGACCTGGCTCTGGGGAGGCGTGGGCCTGGTGCTGTCGACGCCGATCACGGTTTGCCTCGCCGTGCTCGGTCGCCATGTGCCGCAGTTTCACTTCCTCAGCGTGCTCCTGGGCGACGAGCCACCGCTAGCCTTGCACGCCACGATGTACCAGCGGCTTTTGGCGCTCGACCAAGACGAGGCCGCCGAGCAGGCGCGCGACTTTCTCAAGAGCCGCAGTGTGCCGGAATTGTTCGACGAGGTGCTGATCCCGACCTTGCGACTGGCCGAGGAAGACCGCCACCAGGGCGAGCTCGGCCAGGACCGGATCGAGCAAATACACACCGCGGTCCGCGAGATCATCGAAGACGTGGCCGAGCAGGCGGCAGCCGAACAGGCGGCCTCGGCTGCCGTCGTGTCCGGCGAGCTGGCGGTCGTCGAACCTGCGCTGGCCAACCCGCTGGCGCTGTGCGTCCCGGGCTTCGACGCTGCCGACGAGCTAGTCGGCCGGATGCTCGTGCACCTGCTGGCCATGAACGGGTTTTCCGCCGAGCTCATCCCGCGCGAAGAAGTTGCCGGCCAACCCGATGCAGCCCGGCTCAAGGCAGCCACCGTGGTCTGGGTTTCCGCTTTACCCCCCGTGGCCGAGATTCACGCCCGAATTGTCTGCAAACGTCTGCGGGCTCGGATGGCCGCGGCCAAAGTCCTGGTGGGACTATGGACGGGCCCGACTTCGACTCGGACTCCGGAACAATTGCTGCGTTCCGGGGCCATGGATGTCGCTTACACCCTGCAATCGGCAGTGCAGAAGTCCGTGGCGCTGCTGCCGCCGCCGCCGGACGCAGAAACGCCGCCTCCCGCGTCTGCCCCGAACGGCGCGCCTCTGACGATGGCAGCCAACGCCTAGGCGCTCGTCGCTCGGGCGCGCAGCTTGGCACTCTCGTTCGCTTTCGCGCCGTTCTCGCGCCAACCTCTGATTGCCCAGCAACCAGCCTGGCCCGTCGACATCCAGCAAAAAGAGTTCCTCCGCCGCGGCGATTCGTGCTTGAGGTGCCCGTAGCCTCAATCTGAAATGCCAATCACTCGGGCGCAGCGGGCAGGGGAAAAGTTCGGCGCGCGATTTGCAATCTTAGGGAAGCGACGTTGCGGAAACCGCAGCGACTTTCAACGGACCCCAAAATTGATTGGAGCAAGAAAATGGATATCGTCCTCGCAAACACCTTGATCCTGGGTGCGGCCGGCTATTCGCTCATGTATCTGCTCGGTGGCGGCGGCATCGTCGGTGCCGGAGTGATTTTCATCATCGCGAAGATGCTCGGTAAGTGATGCGCAGCAACCGACCACAAACCGCGCGACGAACCTGGATGAGAAAACACATCGCTCGGGGGCTGCGGACGTGGAAACGACCTTGGTCGCTGCGACGGACGTCGTCTCCGGGCGATGTTTTCGTATCGAGCAGCATTGGATCGGGCAGAAGTCGAGGCGCGCCCGGCCGCTGGACGCGGAGCGGGCGCGAAGGCATAATCGGACGGTCGACTGGCTGAACGGAACTTGACGATTCAAACCGCCCTCGGATGCGCTCTGCCCATGACGTGGCCGCGCTATGCCGTTCGACCGAAGTAGTTCCGTCGGGCCGTTGTGTGCTTGCGGCTTGCGGGATCATGATTCCGGTATTTCGGCCGTCGTTCGATGGGCGCGAGGAGCAGGCCGTCATAGAGGTCCTCCGCTCCGGCTGGCCTGGAACCGGGTCTAAGGTGGCCCGATTCGAAGAAGAATTCGCCCGCGCCGTGGGGGCCCGATTTGCCGTGGCGGTCAATTCGTGCACGGCGGCGCTGCACCTGGCATTGAGCTTGCTCGATGTCGGCCCCGGCGACGAGGTGCTGGTGCCCACCTTGACCTTCGTCAGCACCGGCCACGCCGTCGCGTACCTGGGGGCCAAGCCGATCTTCTGCGACATCGACGAGCAATCGCTCTTGATCGACTGGCAAGACGCGGCTCGCAAACGCACGGCTCGGACCAAGGCCGTGATGCCCGTCTTGTATGCAGGCCGGGTCGATGGCATGACGCCTTCTGCTGCTCGCGGATCCGGCCAGGATCTCGACAGACTGGCAGGCCTGCCGTTGGTATTCGACTGCGCCGATGCAGCCGGGTCGAGCTGGCGCAGCGGCCAATTGTGCTGCTGGTCGTTTCACGCCGTGAAGAACCTGGCCACGGGCGACGGCGGCATGCTCACGACTGACGATCCGCAGCATTATCAGCGGGCCCGGCGACTGCGCTGGTTGGGTATCGATCGCGAAACCTGGGACCGTCTGGATTCGAAGCGTGGCTATCACTGGGACTACGATGTGCCCGAGATCGGGCACAAATGCGGCATGAACGACATCACCGCTGCGCTCGGCCTCGTCCAGCTCTCCAAGCTGGCCCAGATGCAAGCCCGTCGCAGGCAATTGGCTCGCCGCTATTGCGATCGGCTCAGTGGCGTCGTTCGGGTACCCGCGTATGACGACAACTCCAGCTGGCACATGTTTGCGATTCGCACGCCGCGGCGTGACGAGTTGGCCGGCTATTTGCGCTCTCGCAGGATTAGCACTTCGGTCCACTACCGGCCCATTCATCTGCATCCTTGCTACGGCCAGCAGGCCGAACTGCCGGTGGCCGAACGGGCATGGCGGGAATTGCTGACCCTGCCGCTTTTCCCGGACCTCGAATTGCGAGAGGTCGACTATATCTGCGATTGCATCGCGGGTTTCTTTGCCGGCTAACCAAATGAAAAAGCCCGCCTGGCTTGCCAGGCGGGCTTGTACGGTGCGGGCCGGTCGCCTTCGCGCGGCGCGACGAATTCTGCCTCCAAGTCGATCAGTCGTCGAACATCCGCTTCCAGCGCGGCGTGACCGAAAGCTCGAGCAGCTCGACGAAATGGGACTCGTTAGCTCGCCGCACGCGCTCTGCGGGCGACCAGCTCTGCTGGACCTCCGCCGCGAGCTGGCGGATGCGGTCGGCACTCGGTACGGCCAAAAGCCGCTCAGTTCGAGGTTTTCGCATGACGATCATGTTTCACTCTCCTTGCTGACAAGTTGCCCCGGGCGGGGCTTCTTGCCCCCAAGTGGAAAGCTCGTTGATTTGCGGCTGGAAAGATTGATAGCTCAGCAACGCACAGGCACAAGGTCGTGCAAACCTCGGGCCAATGTTCGCGCTCCTGAAACACATACGAATTACGGCCAAATCTTCGCACTCCGCAACTGCAGGCATTCCAAGCTTTGGTCGCGCCGCGACCAGGCTGGATTCTCGCGCGCAGCAGGCCGGCGACCGGACCAACGTCCGGCCGAAAAGTGGAACAGAACCAGTTTCATTCGGTATGCCGTGTGCTCATGCCTTGAAAAGCTGCCGGCGAGCCCTGACCGCTCGAGAACAAATTGCCGGCTCTGGATGGGTGCTCATCAAAGTCAAACAACTGTGGATCAGGCTGGCTAAACAGGAGGTCGGGCGATGCGACGAACCATCTGCGGAGCGTGGATACTTGCAACGGCGCTGCAGTTTTGCTCGCTAAATTCCGGTGTTGAGGCCGCCACTCAGGTCGAGCTGCATTCCATTCCCGGCCAGGCATTTCGTGAGTGGACCTCTGCGACCGGGGGGCGGCAGGCAAGCGCACGTCTGCTGGCCGCAGGCGAGAACCGCGCTCGGCTGGAAAAGCCGGATGGGCGGGTGATGACCATTTCCTTGGCAACTTTAAGCGCGCAGACCGGCAGCTTGTTCAGGAACTGCTCACCCAGGCAGCCACGCCGCGCCCCGCGACGGCGCTGACCTCGATCGCCAACATCATTGCCCCCCCTCGCGCGGAATTCCCGCCCGCTCAAGAGACTCAAGCGGCTGCGATGCCGCCCAACGTCATCTATGTGCGCTTGTCGCAGCCGTTTCTGAATCGATACGTGAGCCGCCGCATTTTCAAACAGGGGCCGGTCAGCGACAACATTCTGGGAACGCCGATCTCCGGCACGTCGAACACCACCGGCACGACCAGGTTGGTCTTGGTTCCCGACACGCAGCGGGCCCGCGTCGATTTGCACCTGACCGGGACGGCCGACGCCCAAACCATCGGTTCGCATGATCCGGTCTGGATCTATACCAGCAGCCGGACCGAGTTTTCGTCGCGCAAGCAAGTGTCGATCGAGGAAGGGCAAATCCGGCAATCGCCGGCTCAAACCCAAGCCCGATGCCGTTCGACGACGACCAACATCACGACCGACTTGGGTCCGCTTTTGTCGCGGATTGTGCTCCGAGCCGCCTGGCAGCAGGTCAACGACGCGCGGGCCGAAGCCGACAGCATTGCCGCCAGTCACACGGCGCGGCGCGTGGATCGCGAGCTGGACCAGGCCGTGAGCGACGCCGCCGGACGAATTCACGCCGCCGTGGCGTACTTGGACCAGGCGCTCGAGCATCGCCAGGTCAAACGCCCCCGCGTGCTGGCCAGCACGACCAGCGATTATCTGCAATTGATCCTGCTGCGCGACGACGCCGATGCGAGCGACCTGGCCCAATTCGTTCCGCCTCCCACGGAGGCAGGCCCCCATCCGGATATCGAAGTGGCAGTCCACTCGACGGTGGTCTACGCCGCGATCAAAGACGGCGAGCTGCGGGCATCGCTCGAACCGGTCCTGAATTCCCCCTGGTACCGGTCGCTGCTGAAACTCTCGTCGACGGCGCTGTTGCCGCCCGGCAGCGCGCCGGCCAACTACGAGCTGAAATGGTCGGATGGCGGCCGGTGGCTCACGGTCGATTGGAATTGCCGGCCACGCGCACAAAAGCAAAAAGACATTATCGCCCAGACAGGACTACAGCGGTAGCCGAGGGTCCGCCCCCCGCGCGGTCGCTCGTCGCTCCTGCCGCTGAGTGGGATGGCAGACAGCGGGGCGCGGTGCGCAGGGCGGTTTAAGGCGCTGTTTTGACCCAGGCGCGCAGAACTTCGGCCACGCTCCAAGCTTGCGCGGGGCAGCCGCGAGGCGTATACGGGGCCTCGGCGTCGAAGACCTCGCTGATCGAACCGACGCAGGCCTCGCACAGGTGGTGGAAAAAGCCATCGAGAAACTCCCTGGCCACGCGCTGCTCGCCCGGATGAACCCGCAGCCAGGCATCGACCAACGGTCCGACCAGCCAGGCCCAGACGGTGCCCTGATGGTAGGCGGCGTCGCGGGAACGCAGGTCGCCGTCGTAGCGGGGTTTGTAATCCGGCTCGCCGGGAGCTAGCGTTCGCAAGCCCGAGGGCGTGAGCAGCCGCTCGATGACTTTGTCCAGCACCGGCTGCCAGTGGATCTCGTCCAGCACGGGGTGCGTCAGCGAGAGGGCAAATATCTGATTCGGCCGGAAGCTCGGATCGTCGCCGGTCGAGCCGTCCACGACGTCGAAAAGATAGCCCCCCTTGGGGTTCCAGAACCGCCGGTTGAACGACTCCTTGGTGCGCTGGGCGTGCGCGGCAATATCGTCGGCCCGCGAATGGTCGTGCTCTTCTTCCCGAAGCCAGATTTCGTAGTGGCAGAGGGCGTCGTACCACAGGGCGTTGATCTCGACGGCCTTGCCCCGCCGGGGCGTCACGACCCAATCCCCCACCTTGGCATCCATCCAGGTGAGCTGGTATCCGTCGGCGCCTTGACGCAACAGGTCGTCGGCCGGGTCGACGCCGATGCCGAACCGCGTGCCGGCAAAGTGCCGGGAAACGATTTCGTCCAGCTTGGGCAGGATATGGCGCAACGCCGTCCGATCGCCCGTGACGTGGAGATAGCGGGCCAGGGCATGAAAAAACCAGAGCGTGGCGTCGGCGGTGTGGTACAGACCTTCGTTTTGCCCCTCGGGAAACAAGTTCGGGATCAGCCCGTCCTGGACATAGTTGGCAAAGGTCCGCAGGATCCAGCCGGCTTCGTTCCGGCGACCCGTGCAGAGCGTGAGCCCTTCGAGACTGATCATCGTGTCGCGCCCCCAGTCGCCGAACCAGTAGTAGCCGGCAATCACCGTGCGGATTTCGTCGCCGGTGGCCGCGGCGCGGGCGGCGTCCGCCAGGCGGGCCTTGGGCTGAATGATGAATTGGTCGGCGGCCAGGACCAGTTCGGCGCCTTCGCCCTCGCAGGCTCGAGGATCGGCGGCGGCCAGCAACCGCGAGCGGCGATCGAGTTCCGAAGTCAGGGCTTCGGCGGGCGCGGCAGCGTCGACGATCTCCCAAGGTTCGGTCGAGGCAACCAGCGCCGCCTCGAAGCCGCTCGATAATTCGGCCCGAAAATAACCGGGGCTCCAGAGCGGGCCGTTGGCGTCGTATCCGCGGCAGGCTTCCATGCGGTAGTAGACTTCCTGCATGCGTCCGCCGTCGAGCACCAGTCCCGGCTCCAGATCGGCAATCATCCGCATGCGCAAGGGGGGAAAATTCGGCCCGGCGATTTCGACCCGGTTTCCCTGCGCCAGCACTTCATAGGGGGCCGCGATCGGGCCGCTGACGTGGTCGTCGTGCCCGCGAAAATTGAACGCCCCGCGCAGCCGGAGCCCGACCCGGCCTTCGCCTGCCAGCAGCCGGTAGTGGACGTAAACCGTATTCTGGCCGTGTGGCAGCACGACCCGCTTCTCCAGCTGAAAACCGTCGACCTCGAACCGCCACACCGGCAATCCCATGCGCAGTGAAAACTCGTGCAAGTGCTGGGCCCCGTGCACGGCCGCCGCTTGGTTCGGCAGCTCTTCGCCCCCCAAACGCACGATGCGTCCATCAGGCAGACGCAACTCCTCGGCCAGATGATTGAACATCATCGTGCGGCCGAGCGGCGCGGGGAGCGCGGCAATCAGCAGCCCGTGGTAGCGCCGCGTGCTCACGCCTGCCAGCGTGCCCGCGGCGTAGCCGCCCAAGGCATTGGTCACGATCCATTCGCGCTCGACCAGCGCCGCTGGGCTGTGCGGCAAGGAGGTCGGCAGCGGAGTTCGTTGCAGCAATCGCGTTTCCATGCCAGGAGCCTCCTGCGGAAAATCATTGCCCAAGTGCGGGCCGGGCGACCGCCGCGCGCAGCAGCACGGCGGCCTCGCCGGGGATCTGCCACTGTTTCTCGGTATGGAGCGCCGCCGTGCCCGACCCGCCATACTGCGGCGCTTCGCTCGACCACGCCAGCTCCCAGCTGCCCGCCAGCGGCGGCGCCACGAGCGGCTGCGGCAGCGGCGCGAGCTCCACATCCGGCCCGAAGTTGACAATCAACAATCGGTCGCCGTCGTTCGCTTCCGGCTCGTCAAACCAGCGGACGACCAGCGCGTCGGGCGACAGCGTGGCGGCATCGATTCGATCGCGCCTGGCGACCGACATCAAGGCATCGGTCCGCCGCAGCCGGAGCAGATCCTTGTGCAGGGCGTAGACCGCCGCGTGCGCTTTGCGCTCTTCGAGCCGCAGCTTGCAACGGCGAAACGTTTGTTCGTCGGCCGGGTCCGGGATGCGCGATTGTGCCTCGGGCGTAGCGAGCGAGGGAAACTGGGACAAGAAGCGGGCGCGCCCTGCCGCTACCTCGGCCGCCCGCTGCGGCGGACTGTCGAGGAAAAAGCAAAACGGGGTCGAGGCGGCGAACTCCTGCCCTTGAAACAAAAGCGGCGTTTGCGGCATCAGCAGCCAAAGGGCTGTCATGGCCCGCAGGCGGCCGGGGCTGGTGAGGCGATCGATCCTCGCGCCGCAGGCCGAGTTGGCCACCTGGTCGTGATTCTGCAGGTAGTGGACGAACGCCGGCGGCTCCAGGTCGAAGGCAGGCGAACCGCGACTTTTCTGCTGCCAGGAATAGTATTGCCCCTGGTAGAGGAAGCCCCACTTGAGCAGCGCCACGAATTCTTCCGCGGCACCCCGATAGTCTGAGTAGTAGGCCTCGTGATGCCCCGTGAGCCGAACCGTCGCGCTGTGATGAAAGTCGTCGTTCCACAAGGCCTGCATGCCGAACCCGCTCTGCTCGATCGGGCGGACCAATTGGCTCGTTTGCGGCTCGCTTTCGCCCAGGATCACGACCGAGCGCCGCCCAGCCGCTTGCCGAGCCGCCGACGTGATCTCGCCCAGGATGTGGCGAGGCGAGGCGTCGTGGATCGCTTGCGTGGCGTCGACACGGTAGCCGTCGAAATGAAATTCCTCGATCCAGTACCGCGTGTTGGCCAGGACAAATTCCCGCACCGGGCCGCTGTTGGGTCCGTCAAAATTAATGGGCGATCCCCATTCGTTCTCGTACTGCCGGCTGAAATAGTCGGGGCTGAAACACTGCACACTTGCCGCCTGATTGCCGAAGTGATTGAACACTACGTCCAGCAGCACGCCGATGCCCACGCGATGCGCCTCGTTGACCAGCGCGCGCAAGTCGTCGGGCGCGCCGTACAAGCGCGTCGGCGCGAAGAGCGCGACGCCGTCGTAACCCCAGCCAAATTGACCCGGCCAATCGGCGATCGGCATCATTTCGATCAGCGTTATCCCCAGGGCGGCCAGTTCGGCCAGCTCGCGTGCCGCCGCCGCCCAGGTGCCGGCGGGCGTGAACGTGCCGACGTGCATTTCATAGATCACTTGCCCTGGCCAGGTGGGACCCGGCCAGGCGTCGTCTGTCCAGCGGAACGAACCCGGATCGACCACTTGCGAAGGGCCCTCCGGCCCGCGGGGCTGAAACCGCGAAGCCGGATCGGGAACCGGCGGACCGCCATCCAGCCGATATCGGTACAGCGTGCCCGGCGGCGCTTGCGTGGCAAGCGAGAAGTAGGAGCCGCCTTCGGCCCGCAGCGGCAGAGCCTGCGGGGCGTGTCGCGGCTGTCCTGGCCCCTCGGTCAGGAGCAATTCGACTTGCTGGTGGTCGCCCGCCCAGACACGGAAGTTTGTCAGCCCGTCTGGCTGGATCTCGGCACCCACGGCCAAACGGCGCTCAGTGGATCGATGGGCGGAACGAATGGCCATGAATCAAGGGGCAACTGGGCAAAGGAATATCGAGGCCCGGAAACTATGCCGGGCCCTCGGCTCTTTTTTGCCAAGGGCCCGGCCGGCTTCCGACCTGACCACGCCGGACTTAGCGGACAGGCTTAGCGGTTTGGGTCTTCTTTGTCTCGTCGCTGGTCGGCCGACGAATTGTTTGGCTGACCGGCGCCGGAGCGGGGATTCTGCCCGCGTGCTTGATCCTCGTCGGCCCCCAGCGGGATCCGCCGCTCGCTGGCGAAGCTGCGATCGATCGTCAACTCGACTCGATCGCCCGCGTCGAGCCGCGAGACTTGCCGGACCAGGTCGTCGGGCGAATGGACGTCGCGCCCGTTGATCGCCAGGATCACGTCGCCCGGGCGGAGTTGGGCTTTATCGGCGGGACTGCCCGAGTGCACTTGGGCCACGGTCACGCGGTCGCCGGAGCGGCCGTCGACCTGGATACCCAGGCTGGGCTTTCCATTCTGCCCTTCGGCCAGCCGCAGGCTGGTGGTGAAGGCGGCCTCGGCGTACTCGAATTCGTCGGCATAGCCGCGCTCAGCGCCGGACTGCTGCCGGGCTCCGGCGCTGGTGGACGCCCCGCGATCGGGGCGTTGTCGCATGCCGGCGTAGCGCCGCTGCTCCTCGACCTTCAGCTGCCCCATCAGGTTCTCGAGCGTCGTCTGGTCGTGCCGGACGCCATCGAGCTGGTTGTCGATGACTTTCTGCAAGTCGGGCGAGGCATAGCGCCGGAGCACGGTCATGTTGGCGCACATCGCGTCGTGGAGCATTTTTTGCTGGCCGACGAAGGCCCAGTCGAAATCCAGCCCCTGCCGCTCGCGCAGCTCGCGCTTGGCCACGCGCAGATTCTCGTTGGCGATCTCCTGGGACAACTTCTTCCAATCCAATCCAGCCGAATGGTCCTTGCCGGAATGCTCTGCATGATCCTTATCGGCCTGATCTTTGCCGGCACGTTCCTTGTCTGCGCGATCGTTTTGATCTTTTGCGGCGTGGTTGCCTGACTCTTTGTCCGTTCGGCTGTGGCGGTCGTCCTCGTCGCTGGAACGGCCGATATTGGCCCCGGCGTCGGAGGCAAACTGCTGCAACTCCTCGAGATTCATCGAGTGCTGGCGGTTTTGATTGCGGGCAAAACGATTGATCGCCGGCAAATCGGCACGATCCTCAGCGTACTGCGTCAGCTCGACTTCGACCTGGTTCATATTGCCCAGCAAACGCGCGATGCTGCGATCAGCGTCGCTCTCGTTTTGCACCGGCCGCGCGGCCGAATAGCGGCGTCCGCTGGAAGATGCATTCGGCGAATCCGCCGGCTGCTGGGCCCAAAGGCTAGCGGCCAGGGTCGACCCGCATCCCGCGACTGCAACCAGCAGCCAGATTTTATGTTTGCGCGACATGATAGAACCTCCTCCTGAAGAAAACGAAGAACAAACGACAACGCCACCATCTGAGAATCTGGTTTGCCCGCACCGGATCCGGCACCGCGTGCCCACCGACGCCTGGCCGGAGGAAAAACCTTCCGAAGGCGGGTGATCTTTTTTTCCGGGTGCGAAGGCGCCGGAAACAGGGGCCGTCTTGGCCCGATCGACTGGTAGCCGGTTTGCGGCCGCTGGTCGTCCGCCCGGCGTCGAGATCGAGAGCCTCGCGCCCGAGATTTGCCTTTCGGGTGCGCCGAGCGGTCGCCCCCGACGCGGAGCGAACCGGCTATGCACAATCTAAATCTCTGGCCGGGAGCGTCAATTATTTGCAGCGGCCGCTCTTCAAGCGGGCGTTGGGGTGCCCGGGCCGTGGCGCGTGGCGCATGCCCGACGGATCGCCGTCAAACAGATACCGCGCGTTTTCCCCGTCCGGCGCGTGGCGCGTGTGCCCAAGCCCGGCGCGGCAAACTGGCCGGAAATGCAGCCGCCGCCGAACTGTTCTTGTCGGAACGGCTGGCAGAACTTAGAACGATAGCCACCCGGCTAACCTGCGCTGGCTGCGGCGACCGGCGAGCGGATGCTCGGCGGCGCACAGCCTCGAAACTTGCCAGCGCAACCGGCCGCGGCGAAACGCCCGCAGCCAACGTGGCCTGACGCCCGTTGGACGACGAGTTGTCCTTTGCGATCCCGACGATGAGACGTCAATGAATTTGCGTGCCCTGTTGCTGCTCGTGCTTTCGTTCGCCGCCGCGGGCTGCGCCAGCAAATCGTCCCAGCCTGCAGGCAGTCAGCCGCCGATTGTCACCGTCAGCCAGCCGCTGAAGCGAAAGGTCACCGACTACATCGACTACACCGGGCGGACCGAGGCGGTCAATGCGGTCGACATCCGAGCCCGGGTAACCGGCTATCTGGTGAAGATGCCGTTCAAAGAGGGAGATGAGCTGAAGCAGGGCGATCTGCTCTTCGAAATCGACCCGCGTCCCTATCAGGCCCAACTCGACCAGGCCCAAGCCAACGTCCTGCTCAACAAGGCCCAGCTCAAATTGACCAAGGCGAACAACGCCCGGGCGCAGATCATCGCCAGGACCCCCGGCGCCATTAGCAAGCAGGACCTCGACCAGTACCAGGCGGCCGAAGAGGAAGCGGCCGCCCAGGTGACCGCGGCCGAGGCCTCGCTGGAAGCCTATCAACTGAACCGCGAGTTCTGCGAAGTCGCGTCCCCGATCGACGGCAAGGTCAGCCGCTACTATTACACGCTGGGCAATCTGGTCACGCAGGACCAGACGCTGCTGACGACCATCGTCTCGCTCGATCCAATGTACGCCTATTTCGACATTGACGAGCGGACCGTGCTCCGCGTGCGCAATATGATCAACGAGCACAAGCTGAAGGCCGTCAGCAGTCCGGAGGAGATCAAGCTGCTCATGGGACTGCAGGGAGAAGACGGCTATCCGCACGAAGGGCACGTCAACTTCATCAACAACACGGTCGATCCGTTCACCGGCACGATCACCTTTCGCGGCGTGTTCGACAATCCCAAACCAACGGTAGGCGTCCGGGTGCTCTCGCCCGGCATGTTCGTGCGGGTGCGCATTCCGCTCGGCGAGCCGCACGACGCCCTGCTTGTGAACGACCGGGCCGTCGGCACCGACCAAGGGCTGAAGTTCCTCTACGTCGTCAACACGTCCAACAACCAGATCGAATATCGCCGCGTCTCGCTGGGCCCGCTGCAGGACGACGGACTGCGGGTGATCGATTCCGGAATCGAGCCTGATGATTGGATCGTGGTCAGCGGATTGCAGCAAGTCCGGGCCCGGATGGAGGTCTCGCCCGAGCAGATGCCTATGCCGCTGCCCACGGCCCAGGCCGCGGCGGCTGCCAAGGCGCAGGCGAACGCCACGGCGACGGCGCCGGGTGCCGAGCCGAATGCGGCAGCGCCGGGCAAAACACCCCCAGGGTCGCGCAAACCTCCGCCGGCGACCCCCGCCGACAAGCCGGCGGCCGAACCCCGGAAACCCTAGTCGCGTCTGGCGGCATGATCTCGCACTTCTTCATCGATCGTCCGATCTTCGCCTCGGTGCTGTCGATCGTCATCACCCTGGCCGGCGCCATTGCGATGGTGGCGCTGCCGATCACGCAGTATCCGCCGATCGCCCCGCCCACGGTCATCGTCTCGATCAATTATCCCGGCGCCAGCAGCCAGGTGGTGGCCGACACGATCGGAGCCCCGGTCGAGCAGCAGGTCAACGGCGTCGAGGGCATGTTGTACATGTCGTCGTTCTCGGCCAACGACGGCTCGTACTCGCTGACCGTGACGTTCGATCTGGGAGTCGACCTGAATACGGCGCTCGTGATGGTTCAGAACCGCGTCGCCCTGGCGATGCCGCAGCTGCCCGACACCGTCCAGCGGCAAGGCATCACGATCAAGAAAAAGACGCCCAACATCCTGATGGTCATCAATTTCTATTCCCCCGACGGCCGCTACGACGACATCTACCTGAGCAACTACGCCACGATCAACGTTCGCGACGAATTGCTCCGCGTCGAAGGCGTCTCGGATATCAACTACATGGGGCAGCGCGATTACAGCATCCGCGGCTGGCTCGATCCGCAGCTGCTGGCGGCCCGCAATATCTCCGCCGCCGAGGTGACCGCGGCGATCCAGATGCAAAGCGTCGAGGCTCCCATCGGCCAGCTCAATCAGCAACCGGCACCCGCGGTCACCGCTTTCCAGGACCCGCTGCACACGCTGGGCCGGCTGCGCACGCCGGCGGAATTCGGCGAGATCATCGTCAAGATCGCCTCGGGCAGTCAGGGCGCCGGATCGCCGCAAATCGTCCGGCTAAAGGATCTGGCCCGGGTCGAACTGGGCGCGCAGAACTACAACCAGTTTGCCATGCTCAATGGGCAGCCGACCGTCGGGCTGGCCATGTACCAACTGCCCGGAACCAATGCCCTGGATGTGGCCGACCGGATTCGGGCCAAGATGAACGAACTCGAAGCCCGGTTCCCGGAAGGTCTGACCTATGCCATCCGGCACGACACCACGCCGTTCATCCGCGAATCGGTCGACGACGTCGTCCGCACGCTGCTCGAGGCGGTCGGTCTGGTGGCCATCGTCGTGCTGTTGTTCTTGCAGAACTGGCGGGCCTCGCTGATTCCGCTGGTGGCCGTACCGGTGGCCGTCGTCGGCACGTTCACCGTCATGCAGGTCTTTGGCTTCAGCCTGAACAACATCTCGCTGTTTGGCTTGGTGCTGTCGATCGGCATCGTGGTCGACGACGCCATCGTGGTGGTCGAGAATGTCGAGCGCTGGCTGGAGCAGGGCCTGCCCGCCAGGCAAGCTGCGCGCCAAGCCATGGAGGAAGTGACCAGCCCTGTGATCGCGGTGGCCGTCGTGCTCTGTGCCGTGTTCGTGCCCTGCGCCTTTATCACCGGCATCACGGGGCAGTTTTTCCGTCAGTTCGCCGTGACGATCGCCACGTCGACGATCATTTCGGCGTTCAATTCGCTGACGCTCAGCCCGGCACTGGCCGCCATCCTGCTCAAACCCCACGGCGCACCGCCGGATCCGCTGGATCGGCTGCTCAACTTTACGCTGGGCTGGCTGTTCGGCGTTTTCAATCGGGCGTTTGCCTGGACGACGAACATCTATGCCGGCATCGTCGGCTGGTCCGTGCGGCTGTGCGTGATCGTGCTGATGATCTACGGCGGCTTGCTAGCCGGCACCTGGTGGATGTTCACCCACGTGCCGACCGGTTTTATTCCGCAGCAGGACCAGGGCTATCTGCTTGTCAATGTGCAATTGCCCGACTCGGCCTCGGTCCAGCGGACGCAAGAGGTGATGAAGCGCGTGGAACAGATCGCCCGCCAGGTCGAGGGTGTTTCGGCCACGGTCTCGGTTTCGGGCATGTCGACGCTGCTCAGCGTGAACAGCTCGAACTTCGGCTCGATGTACGTCACTTTGAACGAGTTCGCCGAGCGGCGCAAACCGGAACTTAAGGCCGACGCCATCATGGCCACCCTGCGGCGGGAGTTTGCGGCCCAGATTCGCGATGCCACGATTAGCGTCTTTGGCGCGCCGCCGGTGCCCGGCATCGGCACGGCCTCGGGCTTCAAGCTGATGGTCGAGGACCGCGGCTCGCTGGGGCTCGACACGCTGCAGAAGCAGACCGAATCGCTGATCGGCGTGATGACAAAGCAAAAGTGGCTGATCGGCGTGTTCACGCTGTTCCGCTCCAACGCGCCGCAGCTGTTCATGGACATCGACCGCACCAAAGTTCGCTCGATGGGCATTTCGCTCAACGACCTGAACCAGACGCTCGTCATCTTCCTCGGTTCCAGTTACGTCAACAACTTCAACGCCTTCGGCCGCTACTGGCAAGTCAACCTGCAAGCCGACGGTGAATTCCGCAACAAGGTCGAAGATCTCAACCAGATCAAGGTCCGCAACGACCGAGGCGAAATGGCCCCGCTGGGCACCTTGGTCAACGTCCGCGACACGACCGGGCCGGTGATGGTCAATCGCTACAACCTCTACTCCGCGGCCCCGATCAACGGCGGCATCTATCCCACCAAAGGCTCGGGCGAAGCCGTCGCGTTCATCGAGGAAACGGCCCGGCAGAATCTGCCGCGCTCGATGAAAACCGAATGGACCGAGTTGACGCTGATGCAAACCCGGGCCGGCAATACGGCGATGAACGTGTTCGCCCTGGCCGTGGTCTTTGTTTTTCTGGCCCTGGCCGCGCTGTACGAAAGCTGGTCGCTGCCGCTGGCGGTGATCCTGGTCGTGCCGATGTGCCTGCTCTCTTCGGTGGTGGGCGTGGCGCTGTCGAAAATGCCGATCGACATCTTCGTGCAGATCGGCTTTGTCGTGCTGGTCGGCCTGGCCTGCAAGAACGCGATCCTGATCGTCGAATTCGCCAAGCGGCTGCGGAGTGAGGGCCGGCCGCTGGCCGAGGCGGCGCGCGAAGCTTCGCAGCTGCGGCTGCGGCCGATCGTGATGACCTCGCTGGCCTTCATCCTGGGAGTGGTGCCCTTGGTCGTGGCCGAAGGCGCGGGGGCGGAAATGCGTCAATCGCTGGGCACCGCGGTATTTAGCGGCATGTTGGGCGTGACGCTGTTCGGCATTTTCTTGACGCCGGTTTTCTTCTTCGTCATCGAGTGGTTCGGCGAAAGCCCGTTGCTCTCCGGCCGCGCCATGCAAGCCGCCGGGTCGGCCCTGTGGGGATCGCTCTCCGGCCTGCTGGTGGCGCTCTTGGTCTGGAACATGGAATTGCTCGGACCGGGCGGGGCCAGCGCCGTGGGCCTGCTGGTCGCCGGAACGATCACCATGCTCGTGCAGCGCGTGGGACGCAACTCCTCAGCGGGGCCGGCATGATCTCGCACTTTTTCATCGATCGTCCGATCTTCGCCGCCGTGCTGTCGATCGTGATCACGCTGGCCGGCGGCGTGGCGGTGTTCACGCTGCCGGTGGCCCAGTATCCGGACATTACGCCGCCCACGGTGCAGGTCACGGCCATCTATCCCGGGGCCAATGCCCGGACTGTGCTCGACACCGTTGCCGCGCCGATCGAGCAGCAGGTCAGCGGCGTGGAAAACATGCTCTACATGTCGTCGCTCTGCACGAACGACGGCACGTACACGCTGACGGTCACGTTCCGGCTGGGCACCAATTCCGACATGGCGCAAGTGCTGGTGCAGAATCGCGTCTCGCTGGCCATGCCCTCGGTTCCACCGCTCGTGCAGCGCGAAGGCGTGAACGTCAAGAAGATGTCCCCCAACACGTTGATGATCGTCAACCTGTATTCGCCCGACGGTCGCTACGACAACATCTTCCTCAGCAACTATGCGACCATTCAGATCAAGGACGAACTGGGCCGCTTGCCCGGCATCGGCAACGTCGGCTACATGGGCGAGCGTGATTACAGCATGCGGGCCTGGCTCGATCCGCAAAAGCTGGCCTCGCTCAGCCTTTCGGCCGACGACGTGGTGGGCGCCATCAGCGAGCAGAACCTGCAAGTCGCGGCCGGACAAATCGGCCAGCAGCCGGTCCCTCCGGGTCAGCAGTTCCAGCTCACGATCAACACGCTCGGTCGTCTGACCGATCCCGAGCAGTTCGGCAACATCATCCTTAAAATCGGCCAGCAGGGGCTCACCTCCAGCGGCACGCTGATCGGCGGGCCGGCGCTGGGGGGCGGACCGGCAATCTCGGGTGTCAGTAATATCCCCGGGATGAGCGGCACGGCGGGGCAGGGGGGCGTGGCGGGGGGCTCGGGCATGTCGGGGGGCATCGGCATGTTCGGCCAGTACGCCCTGCAAGGCCGCTACGCCTCCACCAGTCAGCGGATGACTGCCCAAACCACTTCCGGCGGGCCGAGCCTGGCGCAAAACAGCGGCAGTTCGACCAGCGTCAGCGGCAACAACCCCCTGACCGGCTCGAGTGCTAATACGCCCCAGATGCTGGGCGGAGCCAGTGCCTCGGGGGGCGCTTCGACCGCCGCGCCGCCGGGCCTGTCGGCCATGACTGCGCCGCAGCCGCAAGGCTCGGGGGGCGGCGGCAGCTCGGGGCCCGGTTCGGGCACGACAGCCAGCGTCGTGCGGCTGAAAGACGTCGCCCGGATCGAACTCGGTTCGCAGCAATACGACCAATCCTGCACGCTCGAAGGGCAGCCCAGCGTCGCGCTATCGCTCTACCAGTTGCCGGGCTCGAACGCGCTGCAAACCGCCAAGGGCGTCTACGCCAAGATGCGCGAGCTGAAGAACCGGTTCCCCGACGGGCTCGACTACAAGATCGTCTACGATACGACGCCGTTCATCAGCGAGTCGATCGCCGAGGTGTTCAAGACGCTGCGCGACGCGATCATCCTGGTGGCGATCGTGGTGCTGGTGTTCCTGCAGAACTGGCGCGCGGCGCTGATTCCGCTGATCGCCGTTCCGGTGGCCATCGTGGGCACTTTTGCCGTGATGGCCGCGCTGGGCTTTTCGCTGAACAACCTGTCGCTGTTCGGCCTGGTGCTGGCGATCGGCATCGTCGTGGACGACGCCATCGTGGTGGTCGAAAACGTCGAGCGCTGGCTGCAAGAGGGCATGCCCCCGCGCGAAGCGGCACGCAAAGCGATGGACGAGGTCACGAGCCCCGTGATTGCCGTGGCCCTGGTGCTGGTCGCGGTGTTCGTGCCGTGCGCGTTCATCAGCGGCATCACGGGGCAGTTCTTCCGGCAATTCGCCGTGACGATCGCCACGTCGACCGTGATTTCGGCCTTCAACTCGCTGACGCTCAGCCCGGCGCTGGCGGCCCTGATTCTCAAGCCGCATGGCGCGGCCCGCGACCCGCTTACCTGGCTGCTCGACGTGACCTTGGGCTGGTTCTTCAAACTGTTCAACAAGACCTTTTCCATCAGCACCGCGATATATACCCAGCTGGTCGCCGGCTTTTTGCGGATTGGCGTGGTGGTGCTGGCGGTCTACGGCGGCTTGCTCGTGCTCACCTACGTCGAGTTCCAGCGCGTGCCGACCGGTTTCGTTCCGGAGCAGGACAAGGGCTATTTGCTGGTCAATGTGCAACTGCCCGACTCGGCCTCGGTCGAGCGCACTCAGGAGGCGATGGCCCGCATCGAACAGATCGCCCGCGATACGCCCGGCGTGGCGCATACCGTGGGAATTGCCGGACAGTCGCTGCTGCTGGCGGCCAATGCCCCCAACCTGGGTTCGATGTACGTCATGCTGGCCGAGTTTCCCGAGCGGCACGGCCTGACGGCCGACGACGTGGCGACGGACCTGCGCGACCGCTACCGCCGCGAAGTCCGCGACGCGACGGTGAGCATTTTCGGCGCGCCGCCGATCGACGGACTCGGCACCACGGGCGGCTTCAAGATGATCGTCGAGGACCGGGCCAACCTCGGACTCGAGCGGCTGCAAAGCGTGGCCGACGAGATTGTCTTCGACGGCAATCGCACGCCGGGCCTCGAGGGGTTGTTCAGCAGTTCGCGGGCGAACACGCCCTGGCTTTACCTGAACATCGATCGCACCAAGTGCATGACCGTGGGCGTGTCGGTCAGCGACGTGTTCGACACGCTGCAGGTCTATTTTGGCTCCTATTACGTCAATTTGTTCAACGAGTTCGGCCGCTCCTGGCAAGTCAACGTCATGGCCGACGCGCCGTTCCGAGACCGCGTGGCCGAAATCCTGCTGCTCAAGGTGCGAAATGTCCGCGGCCAGATGGTGCCGCTGGGCACGCTGCTGACCGTCGACGATTCCAGCGGCCCGGTGGCCCTGATGCGCTACAACATGTATTCGGCCACCGCGGTCACCGGCAACGTGGTGCCGGGGACGAGTTCCGGGCAGGCGATCGAGCTGATGCAGGGCATCGCCGCCAAACAACTGCCGCCGCAGATGGCCTACGACTGGACCGAGCTGACATACATGCAGCAGCAGGCCGGCAATACGGCCGCCTTCGTCTTTGCCCTGGCGGTCGTGTTTGTGTTCCTGGTGTTGGCCGCCCAGTACGAGAGCTGGAAGCTGCCGCTGGCGGTGATCCTGGTCGTGCCGATGTGCCTGCTTTGCTCGGCCGTCGGAGTCGACATCATGCGGCTGGACATCAACATCTTCACGCAGATCGGTTTCGTCGTGCTGGTCGGCCTGGCCAGCAAGAACGCGATTCTGATCGTCGAATTCGCCAAGCAGCAGCAAGAGGCCGGGGTCGATCGCCGCCAGGCCGTCCTCGAAGCCAGCCGGCTCCGCTTGCGACCGATCCTGATGACGTCCTTCGCCTTCATCCTGGGCGTCCTGCCATTGGTCGTGGCCACCGGCGCCGGCGCCGAAATGCGCCGCACGCTGGGCATCGCCGTGTTCAGCGGCATGGTGGGCGTCACGCTGTTCGGCCTGTTCCTGACGCCGGTCTTCTATTTCGTCCTGCAGGCGTTCGGCAAGCCGCCCCGCCCGATCGGGGCCAAAGACGCCGAGCAGGGCGGCATAGCACAAGGCGAAACGGTACAAGGCGTAGCCGTGCCGCCCGCCGGGTCCGGCGGCCATCCTGCCGCCGGGCCGCACGATTAGCCCTGGCCCGCCAGCCCGATTCGAATCGCGACCGGATCAGTGACCGCCGCTGCCGGCCGGCGGCGCACAGGCCGGCACGCACTGGTAGCCGGGCACGCAGTTCGAGCGAACTCGCACGTTCGGCTTGCGGCAATAATCATCCGGGCACCAGCTGCACTGCGGCGCCGGCAGCTTGGGGGGCGGCTTGCGGCAGTAGTCGCATGGGCACCACACGCACGGCCCGTGCGGAAACAGCGGCGGCGGCTTGCGGCAATAATCGTCGGGGCACCCGCAGGCGCACGCTTCGCCGCACGGAGGGCACGCCTTGCCGCAGGGCAAGCGCAGACAGCTGGGCCAATCGCCACGCGCGCTGGCGGTCGATAGCACCACCATCAGCACCAGCGCAGGGGTGATTGCCTTGCGGACCGTCATGGAGTCGACACTCCGCGACTTGTCGAGGCCGGATTATTCCAACCGGCCGGCAATACGCCCTGACCGCCTGTCGCCGAGTCCGGCAGCACGATCCGAGCTTCGCCGGGTAATTGGCGGTTGCTGCCGGCCATCGCCGGCAAGGGCGCCACCAGCGCCGGCGGCCTGCTGAATGCGGGCTTTGAAGCAGGAGCGCTCGCGGCCTGGGCCCGCCAGAGCGTTCGCCCGGCGGTGCGGTCTGGCATGGTCGACGGCGGCCAGGCATCGACCATGCGTGCCTGAGGCACGGACGGCAGCGGCTTGGGATCCATCGGGCGAGACGCAGCGTCGGGCGCGTCGGCCGCCTTTTCGACGGGCATCGGAATCGGCTCCGCTTCTTCCTGCGGCGCAAACGGATTCGCCGGCGGCAGATTCTCCGGCGGAGCCGGGCCGCGTTGTTCGAGCGCGGCGTTCAAGCCCGGCGCGGTTTCGGACTGGGGATCGAGCCGGTAATCCCAACCGCCTCCCAAGGCCCGGTAGGTGTTGATCAACCCCGTGGCGATCGAGCCGCGGGCCTGGGCCAAGAGGTTTTGATATTGCACCAGATTCTGGGCCAGCGTGGCGACGCGATTGAAGTCGGTCATCCCGCCTTTGTATTGCACGATGGCGATGTTGACGGCTTTTTGCGCCGCATCGACCGCCTCGTTCAAGTCCCGGGTTTGTTCCTGCGACTTAAGAAAGTTGATCAGACCGTTTTCCACTTCGCTGGCCGCGGTGACGACGGTGAATTGGTACTGCGCAACCAGCTGCTGGAACAGCGCTTCCTGGGCCCGGACGTTGTTGAGGATGCGGCCGTAATTGAGCACATTCCATTGGAACGTCGGGCCGACGGTGGCCTGCAGCGAGCGTTGGTTGAACAACTGGCTGAAGCCCACGGCCGAGTAGTCCATCGTGCCATTGAGGTAGAAGATCGGGTACAACTGGGCCTCGGCGATGCCGATCTGCTCGGACTGGGCCGCCGCATTCCGCTCTGCCAGGCGCACGTCGGGGCGGCGGCGCAGCAGGTCGGCCGGCACGCCAATGGCCACGTCCGGCGGCGCAAGGGGGATCGGGCCGGTGCCGATGCGGGCCACCAGGTCCTCGGGCGCGATGCCCAAGAGCACGCAGAGCGCGTTGTTGACCTGCCGGAGCGTGATTTCCAGCGCCGGGATCTGCGATTCGGTTTGCGAGAGCACGCTCTGGGCCTGGTCGACGTCGAGCTCGGTGACCTGGCCACCCTGAAACCGCGCCTTGACCAGCGTGAGAATCGACCGCTGCAGCTGGACATTCGCCTGGGTATACGCAATCTGCGCCTGCAGGATTCGGATCTGGGCATAGTCGGCGGCCACGTCGCCGAGCGTCGTCACCAGCACGTCGTCGTAGTTCTCGACCGATGCGTCCAGGTTGTCCCGGGCGGCCAGAATCGACCGCCGCAAGCGACCCCAGAAGTCGAGCTCCCAGGACATCGTCATGCCGAAGTCCCATTGCCCGTAGAAACGCTTCTGCACGAACCCGCGGTTGGCGGTCTCCTTGCTGATGGCGTTTTCCGTGTGGTCGCCGGTGAGCTGCTGGGTCTGGGGGAATAAGTTGCCGACTGCCGTGCCCAGGATGGCGCGGGCCTGCAGCACACGGTACGCGGCCTGGCGCAAAGTCAGGCTTTGGCGGTACGAATCGGCGACCAGGCCGTCCAGGATCGGATCGTTGAAGACCCGCCACCAGTGCGACAGATCGTCGGACGTGCTGCGCACCCGGACGTCGTTGGCATCGATCCAGTTGCGCTCGACCGGCGCCGGCGGCTTTTGGTAATTCGGGCCGACCTTGAAGCCGTTTTGAAAATACTCCGACCAACTCGTGCAGCCCGCCAGCGCGGTCAGCAGCAGCGCAGCGATCGCCGCCGCCAGGCGAGCGCAGGGGCGCCTGGCACTGCTGGCCCGCCTGCCTGGAGGCTGCGCAGGCGGCTACCGAAGTCGGTCGTTGAGACGATCGATCGGACATCCCCCCGGAGTCCTCCCAATCCCAGAGCACGAGTCGCGCGCCGCTTGCGCAGGCGTCGGGCGCGCTTGCGCCGCCGCCGCGACGCACCGATCCCGCAAAACCGCTACAAGCGGCATTGTTTCGTTTATCGGCAGCTTGCACCGGCCGGGCGGAGCGAAAAGCCGCCGCCGGACGAAGCCCCGCGCAATATCGGGGGGCATTCGGGCTTGCTAGCGGCCACTGCTGGCGCGAATCAAGCCTCGGTCACGAGGTCTTCGATGCCGTCGGCCGCCGGAGGGCGGGTTCCCGCGGGTGGGCGGGGGCAGAGCCATTTCAAGAGCGGCGGGGCCATGAACGTGGTGACCATCACCATCGCCGTGACCGCGCTGAAAAGGTCCGGCGTCAGTGCGCCGGTCGCCAGCCCCATCTGGGCGAAAATTAAGCCGACCTCTCCGCGCGGAATCATGCCCACGCCGATCAGCTTCTTGTTGGCACCCGTCCAGAACGGGGCATAACCGGCGACAAATTTTCCCGCCACGGCGGCCAGCACCAACAGGGCGCCGACGAGCAGCGTCTGAGAATTCGCGGGGTTCAACGGATTGAGCACGCGCACGTCGACCGCCGCCCCCACGGCCACGAAGAACAGCGGCACGAAAAAATGCCCCAGCTGCGCGACGCCCCGTTCGACCTCGTGAAACGCCGGCGTTTCGCGGACCAGCAGGCCGGCGGCAAACGCGCCGATGATCATCGCCGAACCCGCCAGGTGCGCCAGCCAGGCCAGGCCGAAGGCCAACGTGATGGCCAGCATCGTCGCGGTGCCGGGCAGCTTGATCCGGTCGAGCCACCGGGCTCCCGGCGGCACCACCAGCCGTCCCAGGAGCAGCGTACCGGCCAAGAATCCAAACGCCACGCCAGCCAGCCGGACAACGCCGGGCAGCGTGATTTCGTGCCCCTCGGCAATGCCGTCGACGACGGCCAGGATCACCAGGCCAACGACGTCGTCGATGATCGCCGCGCCCAGAATGATTTGCCCTTCGGGGGCCCGCAATTGGTTCAGGTCCGACAGGACCCGGGCCGTAATCCCGACGCTCGTGGCGGTCAGGCTGGCTCCGGCCACGGTGGCAACGAGCGCGGGCAAGCCGAGCAAGCGGCAAGCGGCATAGCCCAGCGCAAAGGGCAAGGCCACCCCCACCAGCGCCACGGCGGACGAAGCGCCCCCCACGCGCAGCAACTGCGCCAGATCGGTCTCCAGACCGATTTCGAAGAGCAGGATCACCACGCCCAGCTCCGCCAGCAGATGCAGCACGTGGTTGGCCGGATCGACCACGCCGGCCACCGAGACGCCTAGCAGCACTCCGGCGAACAATTCCCCCAGCACCGCCGGCTGGCCGATCCGCTGCGCGGCCGCGCCCAACAGCTTGGCCACGGCCAGAATCAGCGCCAAGAGGCCCAAAAATCGCGGCGCGTCGAGATGGTCCATCGGGCCTGCTTACTTTTCTTTGAGCGAGATGACTCCGTCCCAGCCGGCCGGCGGGAGGAAGTCGCGCTCGGTCATGAAATCGAGTAGAAACTGCCGCGCGCCGTCGACCGACTCCGCAGCCTCGGCGAGCCGCCGGGCCGTTTCCCAATCGCCGTGCGTACGAACTGCCACCTCGACTGGCCGCTTGGGGGGTGACCTTGACGCTCGGCCAGGCCGCGCACGGCCCTAACCCATTTGCTAACAATCCCCAAATCGCGCCGATGCCAATTTCAGCGTGATTTTTGAGCGGCGTCAAGCTTTCTAAAATCCAGTTCGCGTTTCTACTTCGTCGCGTGACAGCTCATCGCCCGGTGCATTTTCCGCCCCGGCGATGCTCTGCAGCGTGTGCCGGTGCGGGAGGGGCCAGGCGTTCCGGCCGGCGTCGCACACTCGGTGCCGGACCAAAGGAGAGTGCTCTCGTGGGAACAACCATCGATTTGTTTCGCAACGCCGCCGACTTCGTCACCTTCACTCCAGGCCAGACCGTCTTCAATGCCGGCGACCCCGGTGACGTGATGTTCGTGGTCATCGAGGGAGAGCTTGAAATCGTCTTGAACGACAAGGTCATCGACACGTCCGGACCCGGCGGCATCGTAGGCGAGATGTCACTGATCGAATCCAGTCCGCGCATGGCGACCGTCCGGGCAAAGACCGACTGCAAATTGGTGCCGATCAATCAAAAGCGTTTTCTGTACATGATCCAGGAAGCGCCGAATTTTGCCATCAAGGTGATGCGCATCATGTGCGAGCGGCTGCGCAAGGCTCGCAGCTAGAATCTCGGCGAACGCCGAGAGTTTCTCGAATCGCTTGCCCGCGGACGAGTTTGCCGGTGAGCGTTTTTTTCTTTTCCGCCGGCCGAACAGCGGGCTGCCCTGGCCGCCGCGAGTGGCTAGACTAGAGCTGGCCTGAAGACCTGCTCCCAGATTCGGCCGGCCCAGCTTCCTGTGAGCGCTCCGCCGAATCGGGCCGGTTCCCGCCCATTTTTTGCCAGCGTTAATCGAGATACCCCGCCGGAATCGCCTTCCCCAGCCGGCATGCGAGCCTGCTGCCGCGCCCGCCCAAGGACAAGTCCCGATGAACTTCGCACTGCGTGGCTGCCTGGCCGTCTGCGCTTGGACCCTGATCGTTTTCCCTGGTTGGCTCCGCGCCGACGACGACGCCGAAGAGAGCGAAACGGTGCCGGGCGTGCTGGCCCGTTACGAGACTTCACCGGCTGCCGGTGGACAAGCGGTCGTCGTCGAGCGGATCGAGCCGGTGCCGCGTCTGTTCGCCACGGCGGCGGCGCCCGGCGCGACGCGCGTCGTCTGGTCCGGCCTGCTCACCATCCCGTTTCGTTCCGAGTATGTCTTCACCGCTCAGCAATCCACGCTCGACGAATTGAAGATCACGCTCGCCGGGCAGGCAGTCTCGCTCGGACAGCCGATCGAGCTGGCGCCCGGGCTTTGCCCACTCGCGATCTCGGGCCTCGAGCGCAGTGGAACACCGGCCTTCCAGCTCTGGTGGCGCAGCGGGCATTTTGCCGACGAACCCATCGAAGCCCGGCATTTCCGGCACGAACGGGCGAGCGCGGCAAAAACCGGCGCGCCGCGGAGCGCCCTGGCCGATCGCGGAGCCGTGCTCGCCCAGACGCATGGATGCTTCCGTTGTCATGCCGGCCCCGAGTCGCTGGTCACTGGCCTGGCTGGCGGGCTGCCACCCGAAGCCGAGCTGCCGGGCCCGCGGCTGGATCAGCTCGGCGAGCGCGTGGAGAGTTCTTGGGTCTTCGCCTGGCTTTTGGACCCGAGCGCCGTCGATGCCCAAGCGCGGATGCCCAGGCTGCTCGCCGACACGCCGGCCGACCGTTTGACGGCCCGCATCCTGACCGCGTATTTGTGTCCCCCGGCCAAGGGGGCGCCCGCCGCGCCGAGTCAGGCGCCGCAAGCCGAACATGGCAAGACCTTGTACGCAGCGGCTGGCTGCGCCGCGTGCCACGAGCCCCCCGAAAACGATCCGACCGATCCGAGCCTGGTCTCGCCCGCCCCGCGGCTGGCGAACTTGGGCCGTAAATGGAAACCCGCCGGCCTGGCGGCATTCTTGCGCGATCCGCTCGCCACTCGGCCGCACGGGCGCATGCCGACCTTTACACTATCGGCCGCCGACGCGGCGGACATCGCGGCCTACCTGGTCGAACGCGACGGACCGGACAATCGCCCAGCCAATGCGCCGGTGCCGGCGCCTACCAACGACGAGCTCGCGCAGGCTTCGCGCAAGCTGGCTGGCACCTCGGCCCCGTTGCCTGCGCCGATCAACTGCTGGCCCAGGTGGGCGTGCGCACGATGGCCGCGCGCGGCTGTTTCGATTGCCACGATCACGCCACGGGCGACGCGCTCTCGGTCATGCGTTCCGCCCGCGGCCGCGCGCGGATCACCGTCAAGCAAGGATCTCTGCCCGCGCCGGTCAGCGCCGGACCTGCGGGCCCTTGCGCCGGCTCGGCTTCAGTCGGGCTGCCTGGGCCAGGGCGCCGAGCGAGGCCAGGCCCCGCAGTTTGCTTTGGCCGACACCGACCGGCAAGCCCTGGCCGCGTATTTGGCTACCTTGTCGCCAACATCGACCGCCTCGAGCATGGATCGGCTGCGCCTCGATCTGGCCGCGCTCAATTGCCTGCGCTGCCACAACAACGAAGGGCAGGGGGGCCACTCGCTCGCGGCTCATTCGGGCCCCGAGAGCACTGCGCTGCACGCCCTGCCGCCGATGCTCACCGGCGCCGGCGAGCGCGTCGACGGCAAAGTTCTCCGGGCCTGGCTTAGCGGCGGGGCCGGGGCCGACGCGCTGCGCCCTGGGTCGGTGCCCGAATGCCTGGCTTCGGCCAGCGCGCCAGCCGCCTGGCGGATGAACTCGCCGCCCGCGACGGCGTCTCGGCGGCCGGCCTGCTGACCGGGGCTGCCGCGCCCAGCGTTTCCGCGCCGCACCTTGACCCCCAACTGCTCGCCACCGGACAAACGCTCGTCGGCACGAAAGCCTTGGCCTGCGTCAACTGTCATCCCTTGCACGGCAAGACGCTGTCCGGGCAGCCGGATCTGACCAGCCGCGGGCCCGAACTCGACAAACTCGCCGCGCATCTGCGCGGCGAGTATTTCGCGCTGGATGCGGGATCCGGCCCGGATTCGGCCGGGCACCAAGATGCCACAAACGATTCGCCCCGACGGCACGGTGCCGATTCGCTCACTGGCGTCGCTGTCTGGCGGCGCGCCGCTCGACGCCTTGTGGACCTATTTGAGCCGCGGGGCCGAGGCTCCCGCCCCGGTCGAAGACACGGCCGTGATGGTTGAGCCCACGCTGTTCGGGCCCGTCGTGCAGCGCGGCGAAGTGCTGGGCATTCCGCGCAGCGTGGCGCTCGGCTTTGCCGACGGCACGCTGCTGTTCGACGCCGACATGCTGCAGCCGGCGGCGCTGTGGTTCGGCGGTTTCATCAAGAGTTCTCCCGGCTCGTACTTCGGAGTCAATTGGAGCACTCAGGGGAGCCCGCCGTTGCGTCTGGAACTCGCTGCTCAGCCACTGTCATTTCAGCTGGCCGGCGGCGCCTGGGGTTCGTTCGCGCTGCCTTTGGACAGCGATCCCAACCGGGGCACCCGGTTCGAGGGCTACCAGGTCGGCCGCTCCGCGGTTCGGCTGCGCTATCGTTTGCTGGTCGGAGAATCGCCTGTTGCGGTCACCGATGAGTTGCGTCTGGAGGCCGGGGCCAGGTGGCAGGGATTTGCCCGGCGGCTGCACTTCGCCGGCTTGCCCGCCGGCGCCGCGCTGCGCTGGCCCTGGAGCCGGCCGAAACGCTGCAGCGATTCTCGGCGGACGGCCGGCCGGCCGACGACGAGCTCACGCTGGCCCGGGCCCCCCTGGCCGCGCTGAATTCCGGCGACCGGCTGCGCATCGTGCGGGCGACTTCCGCAGCGGGCGCGGCGTGGGACCTGGCCGATCGTAAGGCGCCGCGGATTGTTTCCGGCCCCGCACCGGCCACCGGGCCCCTTGAGATCGGCGTCGATTGGTGGATGCCGGCCGGCGGCGCCCAGGAGAATATGGCCGCCAGCTTAGCGCGTTTGGCTGGCACGGCCCCGGCGATGGATGACGATTTTGACGCGCCGCGGCGCCCCGCCGCCCCCTTGGCCCCCGTGCCGGTCGTTCAAACAGCGCCCGAGCCGGAGCAACCGAAGCCCACCCGCGCGGCCGTGAACCATAAGGAAAACGTCGACGAATTCGCGCCGGTCAAAGCCCGGTTTTTACGGTTCAAGATCACCAAAAGCGAGCAGGATGCCTCGCCCGGCATCGACGAACTGGAAGTCTACGGCGCCGATCCGGCCGTGAACCTGGGACCACAGGGCAAAGCCACGGCCTCGTCGGTGATACCGGGCTATCCGATCCATCAGATCGCGCACCTCAACGACGGCAAGCTGGGCAACAACAACAGCTGGATCAGCAACGAGTCCAACGGCGGCTGGGCCCAAATCGAGTGGCCGCAGCCCGTCGAGCTGCGCAAGGTGATCTGGGCCCGCGACCGGACCGGCGTATGTCGCGATCGGCTGGCGGTGCATTATCAAGTGCTCGTCTCCGACGACGGCGCCCAGTGGACCAAGGTGGCTGACGATGCCGACCGCGTCGCAACGGCCGCCGGCGCGACGATCGTGGCCGACGCCTCGCCGGGATACCGCCTGGAGCTGATTCCTTTGCCGTTCGATGGCTGCCGGCCATCGGACGTCGAATTCGGCCCCGACGGCGCGATGTATGCCATTGCCATGAGCGAAGGACAGGTCTATCGCACGCCGCGGCCGCCGGTCGACCAGCCGCTCGCGGTGCGCTGGGAACGGTTCGCCTCGGGCCTGTATCATCCGATCGGCCTGGCGATTGTCGACGGCCGGATCTTCGTCGCCACGAAGCCCGAGATTACGGAGCTGATCGATCGCGACGGCGACGGCCGGGCCGACGAGTATCGCACGGTCGCCTCGGGCTGGGGCTTGTCGCGCGGCTGGCACGAATACACGTTCGGGCTGGCCGTCGATCGGCAGAAAAATCTCTGGTTCGCGCTCAACACCGGTTACTTCTGGACGAATCCGGGCTATGTGAATCCGGGCCGCTGGCGCGGCTCGGTAATGAAGGCGTCGTTCGAGGCTGACCGGCTCGAGGTGGTGGCCAAGGGCTGCCGGGTGCCCAACGGCATTGCGCGGCCCGAACGGCGACATCTTCTACACCGACAACCAAGGCGATTGGATCCAAAGCTGCAAACTGGCCCATGTCGTGTCCGGGCGATTCTACGGCCATCCCGAATACAAGGAGGATGCCCTGCCGGCCGGCCAATATCCTGACGGTCGCAGCTCGGTCTGGATGCCCTACGAGCGCTCGCGCAGCACCGGCGGCCCTGTCTGCGATGAGACCGGCGGCAAGTTCGGGCCGTTCGCCGACCAACTCTTCGTCGGCGACGTGGGCTACGGCGCCAATCCCGGAATCATGCGCGTGGCGCTGGAGAAAGTCGACGGCGAGTACCAGGGAGCCTGTTTCCGTTTCGTCGACAACCAGCCGCACGGCTGCGTGCGGATGAAATTCGGCCCGGACCAGCAATTGTACATCGCGGCGCTGACCACCGGGCTGGCCCGCCTGAAATGGCAAGGAACCACGCCGCTGGCGATTCGCGAGGTCAAGATCCGGCCGGGCGGCAAGGGCTTCGTGGTCCATTTCACCAGGCCGCTCGCAGCCGATACGCAAGTCAGTCCAGCGCAGTTGCGCATCCGGCGCTACCACTATTTGTACACGGGCAACTACGGCTCGCCGGAGGCCGACGTCACCGTCGTGCCGGCCACGGCCGTCGAGTTGGCGCCGGACCGGCAGTCGCTCGTGCTTTCGCTGCCGGTCGAGACCTATCCGATCGGCATGGTTTATGAGATCAACGCCGGCAAGCTCGCGGCCGACGACGGCGAGACGCTCTTGCACAACGAGGCCTGGTACACCGTGCACCGGATTCCGCAGTAAGCCCCGGGGGCAGCAAGCCAGGCGAGCGATCGCGCCGGCCGACAGCAGCCTGTGCCCGGGTGCGAGTTCACTTATTGCCGGTGGGCAAGTCGATCGATTGCTGCTGGGCCACCAGCAGCCGTTCGGCCCGGAAAGCGACTTCCGGATCGGCATGCGCGAGCGCCTGCCGCAGCACGGGAAACGCCAGCGAGCCGAAGTCGCTCAGCCGCTGCTCGGCCGCCTCGCGCTGGGAGTAGCTTGCGCTCCCCAGCTGATTGACGTACTGCTGCAGATCGACTTTGATCTGCGGATCGAGATTGCGTCCGACGACGAGCACCGTGCGCACTGTTTTGGCGGGTTCAGGGTCGACCGCGAGCGGATTGAGCTCTTCGACCACGCCCGAAGGCAGCCGCCAGCAAACGATCAGCGAGTCGGCCTCGAACAGCGCAGGGCCGTAGAGCGCCACAAGCACGTCGACTTCGGCTTGCGCCAGCCCGGTTTCGAGCAACCGTCGGGCGAGCTTGTCGTGCGATTGGGAGCGCCACTCCTCGCCGGCCGGATCCAACGGCTGCGACATGGCCAACTGGACGGCCGGTCCCGGCGCAGCCGCGGGCTGCGGCGACGACGGAGCGGCGGAGACGGGCACTCCGCTCGACGCATTGAACACGACGCGGCCGCCGCCTTGCACGACGACCACCTGGGCGGCGATCGCGCCCCCCTGGATCTGCACGGCCATGGGCTGCTCGCCGCCGGCGGCCGCGGTGTTGCCCGGGGTCAGCGGCTTTGCGGCATGCGCGGCGGGCAATGTGTCGAGCCAGCCGATCCGCCGCCCGGCTTTGCCGGTCGCTACGATCACGACGTCGTGCAATGGGTAACCGGCCGTGCTGCGGACATCGTAGACGTCGGGCCCCCCTTCGACGACCAGCGGCAGGGCAAAGCTGGCCTGAAAATCGTAGGTGAGGAATTTCTCCGCCCGCGAGCCCTTGGCCAGTACGAGGGCCCCCTCATCGCTCCGGGCTTTCTGAAACCAATGCTCCGGCGGCGCGGAATTCCAATTGACCCCTTCGGGCCGGGCGGCCGCGAGCTGGTAGTCGAGCCAGCGCAGGCGGCTGTTTTTCGATTGAGCCGGCGGCCAGAAGCCTTCGAGCGCGCCACCCTGCAAGCGCAGATCGATCTCGACGGCCGGCGCCGGCTGGCCGCGGAACGTTACCACGTTGATCGGCGCGGTGGTCGGCGCGCCTTTGATTCGCCGGGGCCGGACCGTTTCCACCGACAGGGGCAGCGCCGTGGTGAAATGCTCTTTGGAATTGATCTCGCCGAGCGCCGGATCGGCCAGCCACACGCCCCAGTGATGCAGGTCGAATTCTCCCTTGGCCCCGGATTTCTCAGCCGGCTTGTCCGGCGAAGAGGGGTCCGTTGCCGGCGCGTCCGTCGTGGTCGGCTCCAGCGTCGGCCTGGCCCCTGCCGGAACGACGAGCCTCGGCCTGATCACTGCCGGTTCATCGCCCGCGGCCGAGCGCAGTGGGGCGGCCGACCAGCATGCGGCAACGCAGAGTGCGGCAGTGCAGATTGCGGCAGTGCAAAATCGCCCGATCATGGTTTCGCCTCGCTCGCGTTTCTCTCGGGGTCGGTAGTCGCGGCGGCAGTCGGCTCGCGCAGCGGCCGGAACACCCGCGCACGGCCCAGACGACCCGATCGCCGACGTCCTGACCTGCGCCAAAATCGACTTCCAGGACCAGTTGTTTGGCGCCCCGCACGTCGAGATTCACGGCCAGCGGCTCTGCTTCGGGACGCAAGTCGGGACGGGCCAGCAGCTCGCGATCGTCGGCCAGCACGCGGCAGGCGACGGCTCCGCCCGGGGGCGCGCCGTCATCGAAGCCGAGCCTGGTCTGAAAATGGTCGAACCGGCCGTCCAGGGCATACGTCAATCGCGAGCGCGAATGCACGGCCAGCCCCTTGCGGTAGGTCGTGCCGCCGAGCACCAGGGGCCCGCCGTCCAGGCTCTCGTCGCGATGATAGCCGAGCAAGCGGGAAAAATACGGCGTCTCTTCGACCGCCACGGGCTCCAGGTCCGACAGGTACGTGGCCCGGCCATTGCGGCAGGTGATCGATCGCAGCGTGCTCCGCGGCAGCTCGAGATCGGTTCCCCAGCGCGAATGCAGACCGATTGCCTGCCCGCTAACGCCCGTGAGCTGACCGGAGATCTTGTCGCCGCCGTCGAGTTCGAACAGTTGATAGAACGCATCGCTCGCCGGCCGTGGCGGATGCGAGGCGAGCACGAATCCCAGCACGCGTCCCAGGGCCACCTTGCGGGCTTCGCCATCGACGACCAGCTCCAGCTTGCCGTCAACCACGCCGGTGAAAGTCCCCTCAGCGGCGGCGATGGTTTGATCGCGGCCCGTAATCAGGGCCCAATCCTTTTCTCCGCCGGCGGTGAGCCGCTCGTCGAACTTTCGCCGCTCGTCGGGCTGGTTGGCAACGAGCCAGCAGCCGCGAATCTGCGCCAGGGGAATGTCGACGTGCTGCCCCAGCCAGACTTCGACCCGCAGCGACTCGGTTGGGGCGTCTTTGCCGGGATCGGCGAGTTTGCCGTGGATCGATTCGCCGCCGTCGAGCAGCACCAGGGCGGCCGCGGGAGCAGATTCGCCGGCCGGCGCTTCGGCCGGGGCCGCTTTGAGTTTGGCGTCGGTGTGGGTGGTCGCCTTGAGGTTGAGCTTGATCGACTGGTTGTCATCCAGCGAGAGCGTGACGTCAAACTGCGCGCCGAAGCAATCGCCCGCCGGCGGCTCAAGATACAAGTCGGCCGTGTCGCCGCCTGCGGTTCGCTCACTCGCCAGCCGCCAGAACGGCGTGTTGTTGGGCTCGAGCATCCAAACCTGCGGCACGCCGCCAATGCTGGTCATGACGACCGCCTGGGTGATCGTGCGTCCCGGTGCGACTCCCCGGCATTGCAGATGCACGTCGCCAATTCCATTGGCGCCGGCATTGGCTCCCGGCTGGGCCACGTCATGATTGCCCTGGCCCAGCCAGACCGCGGTCGGCTCGGCGGATGCGCCGATTTCGATGCGTTCTACTTCGTCGAGGGGCACGCTGCGCGGCGGGTCGCTGTCGATCGACAGGCGGCCGCTCTCGAGCGCCACGATCGGTCCATCGAAGCGCTCGTTGTCGATCGTGAAAACCGCCCCGCGCGGATACGCCGCCGTGTCGGCTTTCGTGGCGACCGGCTGCGACTGCGGCATCATCATGCGGCGGATCACGCGCATCGGGGCCGCAAAGACCTGCCCCGACAGGGCCACCATGAGCAGGACAATTCCCATTGAGCTCATGGTTTGTCCTTCGCCGGCGGCGTCTGGCCCGACGCCGGGGGGAGTGGCTGAGTCGGCGGGGCGGAATCCGAAGCTGGTGCCTCGCCAGCCGGCCGATCCGGCGCGGCTTCGGCGTCGCTGACGACTTTTTCGTCAGCCAGTCGGGCAAAATAGCGCTCGAGGATCTTTTGATAATGGCTGGGAAAGCCCTCGTTGAGCGATTGCAGGATCCGCTCCCGTTCCTTCGGCGGCAGATCACCCCACTGCTTTCCCTCGCGGCGCTCGGCGTGCAATTTGCCCATGCCTCCCGGCCCGCTGCGAATGACCGAATCGGCAGCCGGCCGGCTGGGGTTCGGATTGACCGATCCGTTGCGACCGGCCCGCTGCTGCTTTTCGAGCTCCGCGATCAGGGCGTCGAGCTTGGCCAGCGCGCTGCGCTGCGGATCCTGCGCCGGCTTGCCGGTCTTCAGCTTGCCTAGCTGCGTCGCCGCCGAGTTCATGTCGGAGGCAATTTCCACGAGCGGATTGGATTCGGCCTCGTCCTGCGCCGCGCCGCGGCGCGCCGGCCAGCAAGACGGCCAGTGCCGCCAGACGGAGTTGGATGTTCATGGTTGGCTCCTTGCTCGATGTCCGACTCGCCGCTGGGGCGGCGCGAGCGGCTACGGCTGGTTGAGATCCCGCTCAGCGGCCAGGCGTTCGGTCACGTCGCGAATGTCCTCTTGCCGCCCGTTCAAAGCTTCGATCTGGCGGCGCAGGGTGCTGGAAACTTCCGCCGGCTCGGGGCGGCCGCGATCGGTGTCGGTGGTATCCTGGTGCACGCGTGTTTCGAGCAGCCGCACCATCTTCAATTCAGCGATCAATCGATTCAGCTCGCGCTCCCGGTCCTGGCGATTGCCGTTCTTCCCGCCTTCGCCTTTGCCGGCCGACGGCATTTGCTTCATGGCGTCGAGCAAGCTCTGCAGGTCGGCCTCGATGCGCTGCTCGTCGGCGATCACCTCTTCGCCCGCTTCGCCTTTGGCCAGCGCGGCTTGGACCCGTTCCATTTCGTCGCGCACGACGCGCAGCGCCGCGGGCAGGGCGATGCCAAACTCGGTCTCTTCCACCAGCGTAATCAGTTCGTCGGCCAGGGCCATGATCTTGCCTTCCGATTTCGACAGGCCGACGACCGACGCCTGCGCTTGCCGCGACCCCTGGGCGACGCGCTTCGAGAGCGATTGGGTCGACTCTCGAACCATCACTTGCTGCTCGAGCATCAGGAGCAGCCCTTCGACCGTGCGCTTTTTGACCTCTGCCCGCAATTGCTCCTGCAGCCGCTGGGCTTCGGCGGCCAATTGCTCGCGGGCGTACTTGAGCGCGGCGACGGCTTGCTCCTGCTCGCGTCCGGCCGGCTCGGCGGCGCGGGCCGTCAGGTCGGTTTCGGCTTTCGACATGTTGCCGCCGGCTTTGACCAGCTCGCCCAGGGCGTCGGCTCCGCTGGAGCCCAGCCCGCGCACCATTTCGCTGATCGATTCGGTCGACGAGCGGTTGACCGACTGATCCCGGGCCATGGCCGCAAATCGCTGCGCGTCGAGCTCGGCGCGGAGCTTCTCGGCCTGCGTCTTGCTCTCCTCTTGCGCTTCCGCAGGGCGGCCAGTGCCGCTTGCATCGCCTCTTGGGAGTCGGCCGGTTTTTCGCCGGCCAGTTTTTCTTCGGCCGTTTGCATTGCCCTGCCGGCATCGGCCAGCGCCTGGGAAAGGGGCTCAGGCTCGGCCGGAGGCGGATCGGCGGCTTCCGGAGTCAGTTCGGCCGTAGCGGTGCGCGTTTCGGCTTGCTCGGCGAGCAATTTCGCCTGAGGACTGTCGGGCGCCGGCTGGGCCGTGCCGGCCGGCAGCTGGTCGAGCTGGGCGAGGTGCGACGTCTGGCGCTCGATCAGTTTCCCGATATCCAAAACCCGCTGCTCAGCCGCAGCGGCCTCGGCTGCTTTCTGCGCTATTTGCTCCGATAGCTGCCGCTCGCGCTGTTCTTCGCGGATCACTGCGTCCAACCGATGCAGCACCTCGCGAATCTGCCGCAGCCGCTCCAGACGCATTTGAAAATCGAGATCCGCCGAAAGCAGCAATTGCTCCAGACGCTCGAGCTTCGCCAGCAACTGCTTCTGCTCGATCACCGATTCGGCCAGGCTGACGGCGCGCAACTGCGTTTGAATTTGCTTCATCTGGTGAACGATCAATTCCTCGCGGGCGAACTTCACGCCCAGCATCAGCCGCGAGGCATTTTCAGGCTCCAGCGGCTTGAGCGTTTCGGACAGGTGGAACATCCGCTGCTCGAGCTCGGCCATCTCGGCCGAGACCTTGGCCTGCTGAAACTCGAGCTGCTCGGCCGCCGTGACCGGCTTGGCCCCCGACGGTTTGACTTCCGCGGGCTTGGCTGTCGCCGGCTTGCCGTCGTCGGCCTTGGCCGCATCACCCTTCGTTGCGTCACCCTTGGCTGCGCCAGGTTTGGCATCCGCGGGCTGGGCGGACGCGTCCGTTGCGGCGCCCGCAGCGGCGGCATCCTCGCCCACAGCCCGGTTGCCGGCTAACGCGGCTAGAACCGCGGCAACACCGATGGCGGCAACCGTTAGATGCAACCACCGGACACGCGCGAGCAGATCGGACGGCATAGTACGATCTCCTGATTGGTTTTCCTTGATCGCTGCCGGAACCTCCACTGGCCGTTGTAGGCTCGGTCCCGGCGACTGTCAAACTTCAAGCTGCCTGAACGAGCGCAGCTTGCCGGCCTTGCCGGATTATTCGTCGAACAATTGCTCCGTCAGCTTCTTTTGGGCCTGTTCGGTGCTGGATTTGAGCTCGTTTTGCAGCTTCAAGATATTGCGCAATTGATTGACCACGTCGATGAAGCTTTCCCATTGCGACATCTGCTCCAGGATGCCCTGCATCGAACGGACGATGTCCTGCTGGATCTTCAGGGCTCCGTCACGGTCGGCCGGATCGATCGCTTCGCCGCTACGCATCCGTTCGAGCTGGGACCGCAACTGCTCGAACGGCCCGTCGTGCAGCTCGCCGAGCGGCCGGATCACGCGGTCGGCCAGCAGTTGCCAGGCCGTCGGGTTGCCCAGATCGTTCAGCTGCATTTCGCGCAGCGTTGCGTCGAGGACCCCGGCCACTTGCCGGGCCTGCCGGCCCAGGGCCTGATTCACCCGGGCAATCGGTGGAATTCCGTCCAGACTTTCCAGCTTCTCGATGGCCGCCGCCTGGGCCTGAGCCTGGCCGATCGCAACGACGAATTTGGCCCGCTGTTCGCGCTGCCGCATCAGGATCTCGTAGAACAATTCCTCCGGCGTCACGATCTGAAAACCGAGCCAGCGCGAATAACCCTGATGCACGCCCAGCGGACACCCGTCGACCCCTTGCGCCCGCAGGCGAATCGACATGCCCGGCGCCAGGCCCTGTTCGGCCAACGCCAGTTCGGGCGTGCGGTCGACCGTGCCAGGCAGGGCGCTCGGCGAGTCGGCGCCAAAGTTCTCCAGCGACCAGGCTTTGCTGGTCGTTTGCGTTTGATCTCCGGCCAGCTCGGTCCGTTCCAGCTCCAGGCCCAGGCTCGCCAGGCCGAAATCGTCGCTCGCATGGATCGCCAGCGGCAGCCGCGCCTGAGGGGTCACGCGCCGGCCGACGCCGCTGGCCCGCAGCGTCAGCCGCGGCTCGCGGTCGTGCAACAATCCAACCGTGAGAAAATACGGCCGCGAGGCCAGTCCGCTGGCCTCGGACACGAGTCGCAATTCGATCGTCCGCGGCTTGTCCATCGTCCAGCGGTAGCGAAAGGTGCGGGGATCGAGTTGTTCGAGGGACTGCGGCGCCTCGGCGGTTGCCGCGTCGATCCACTCGGCCCGGCGCAAGGGCTCGCTAGCCGCGAGTTGCAGTTCGAGCCCGGTCTGCGGCAGGAACAGCAGCGGCTCGTCAGCAGCTCCCACGACGTGCGTGTCGAGCGCCTCGGTGCCCGGCGGCTGCGAGATCAACTTCAACTCGGCCAGCGCGGGCCGATCGATTGGCTCGACGTAGATCGGCCCGAACCAGTCGTCCCCGCCTTCGATCATCAGCTCCACCGGTTCGACCAGGGGAGGCAGCTCATAGCGAAAATCGGCCCCGGCAAAATGCGTGAAGCTGCCCCGCTTGCTGGCCCCGCCGGCGAATCGATAGCGCAGTCTGACCTGCTCGGGCAGGCGCAGGCGGGGGGCTGCGCCTTCGACCACGAGCGGCTCGCCCCGGCCCTCGAGCTGCCAGCCCCCGGCGACCGGTTGAAAGTCCGGCGCCGCGGTGAGCTGCAGAGTCAGCGCGTCGCCGCGAGGCGTGAGCAGGCGCCGACCATCGGCCAGTCCCGCCAGGGCCAGATAGTTCGATTGCGGCCAGCGGATGTCCTGGGCCAGCATCCAGCGCCGGGCCCAAATCTCGGCCGTAAGCGGAAATGCCGCCGCGACGACAAGCGGCGCCGCGACGAGCGCTGCCAGCAGCGCCGCGTTGCGCCGGCCGCGCGGGGCATCGACCAGCGAACGGAAGTCGAATTGCTCGATCACCTGCCGGTGCTCGGCGACGGCCGCGTCGACCAGCTCGGAAGAAGCGTACTGCGGGGTGGCGAGCAAGTCGGGAAGCTGCAGCGCGTCGGCGATCCTTTGCCCCAGGCCGGGCCGGCGGCGCTCGACCAGCTCCGCCAGGTCCAAGTCTGCCAGCCGCAACCCAAGTGGCCGGACCAGCCAGCGCCAACCGCATGCCACGAGTGCCACGGCAGCGGCCGCGCCCAGCGCCAGGCGGCTCGAGCGCTCCAGCCGCAGGGCCCGATCCACGAGCAGACTGGCCCCGGCCAGCGCCACCAGCAATGCCGCCCACCGCACGCCGCCGGCCAGCAGCAGTTGCCGGCGAATCGAGCGCCGCAGCGAGCCCAAGCGGCCGGGAATGCCCTGGCCCTGCGGCAGGCGCTGCCGGACATGTTCGATCGGATTGGATTCGACGGTCACGCTCATCGTTATGCCATTCGGCTTTGCTTGCGCAACACCCACTCGCAGGTCAACAGCACCACCAGCAGCCCGAACAGGGCCGGCGCGTCCCAAAGCTCGTCGCGATATTCGAGCACCCGCTCGACGCGCTTGACCTTGAAGGCCGCCGGCAGTTCGCCCAAGTTAGCCAGCGTGAAGACCCGGCCCCCTGCGGCCCGGGTAATGTCGTCGAGCAGGGCCCGGTCGAGCACCGGCTTGTCCATTTCCTGGCTTCGCGGCTGCACGCGAAAGGTGAGCGTCGCCGGCCGCAGCGCGGACTCGTCGCCGCTGGCCGCGTCGGGCGTGATCCGCACCAGGTACGAGCCGGGTTGATCGACCGGAAACGTCGCCGAGAGCAGGCCCTCGTGTTCGGGCACGGCGGCCAGTTCGATCGCCACGGGTTGACCGTCGGGACCCTCGACTTCGCCCTTGAGCTGCGCGGGGGCGACCGCCTCGGCCGCCAGCTGAATCCACTCGGCCCGCAGCACTGCCTGGTCCCCCGGTTGATAGGCCGATTTATCGGTCGAGAGCACGAAAGGATAGCGCCCGCCGAGCGCCTTGCTGCGGCCGACGCGATCGATCAGCCGAGCCCAGAATCCGTCGAAGTAGCCCTCGTGCAAATAGCGCCAGCGGTACGTGCTGTCGAAACCGATGAACACCGTCTGACCCGGTCCATAACGTTGCGTGGCCATCAGCACGTGCCGGCCGAACGAGTTGCGCATGCGCGGATCGCCGTGAACGGCCAGGACGCTGGCCCCCGGCTTGGCCCGGGTCACGGGGCAGTGCCAGAACATGCCGGGCAGGCTAGCCAGGATCTCGCGGTTGCGGCCCGGATCGTCGGCAAAACGAAAAATCGGGTCGGCCTGGCCGTCGGCCGAAAGCTCGAGCGTCCAGCTCTCGCGCGAGCTGAGCTGCACGTCGGCCGTCGATTGATACAAGCCCGGGTCCGAGACCACCGGCAGCACGCGCAGCCATGCATTGTCCGTGCCGCCCGGGCCGGGCGCCTCGCTGCCGGCGGACAGCAAGGGTTGGGCGTTCATCTCGCCGGCCACAAAGATCAGTCCGCCGCCGGCCGAGCCGACGAATTTCTGCAACATTTCGGACCAGCCGGCGCCGACGCCCGCATATCGGGATCGAACAGGATCACGACGTCATACTGCGACAGTTCGGCCAGGTTGGCCGGCAGGCGGCGGAGCGGCCGGTGCCCGCTCTGCTCGTAGCCCTCGCTGGCAGATTGCAACCAGGAGGCAAACTCGATCGCCGAGTCGCGCAGCAGCGCGTTCCGCAGAAACTGCACCTCGGGCGCCGGATAAGCGGCCACCAGCAGTGCCCGAACCCGCTTGCGAACCACCTTTACCAGCTTCGCGGCCATATTGTCGGCGTCGGTCAGTTCGGGACCGGCGTCGATGATCGACGCACGGAATTCGTATTGTCCGGTGGCCTCGGGATTGAACTTGAACGTGGCCCGGCCCAGCACCGCGTCGGCGGCGAAAACGACGTCCTCGCGCCCCAACAGAGTCCAGGCCGCGTCGTGCCGCATTTCGAGCTGCACGGCCCCCGGCTTGCCTTCGAGCCCCCGCGATTCATAGAGCACCGTGATCTCGGTCGGATCGCGCACGAACACGACCGGGCTGGCTTCGATCTCGACCAGCCGCGCGTTGCTCGGCCCTTGCTCCGTGCCCACCGCCAGCGCCTGGATCACGATGCCGTCGCGACCGGCGGCTTCGGCCACCTTGCGTGCATCCTCGCCCGAGTTCGACTGCCCGTCGCTAACCACCAGCATGCCGGCCAGCGGCTGCCCGCGATTGGCGGCCAGCGCCGCGGCCAAAGCATCGCCCAGCGCCGTGGCCGTGCCGGCGGCGTGCAGGCCTTCGAGGCCGTTGGGCCCCAGGTCCTCGAGATCGCCGGCAAAGCGATAGATCAGCAATTGCCGCTCGTCGGCCAGCGCGGCCGAAACCTCGCCCAGAGCATAGCGCGCCAGTTCGCTACGCGTGCGCCCGCGCAGCGCGTCGGGCGTGAGCTGCTGGCCGGCATGATTGGTCGGGGCGGCGAGCTCTGGCGCCGCGGGATCGGCATACGGATCTTTCAAGCCCATGCTGGCCGAATCGTCAACCAGCACGACCAGCCGCGAGGGAATCAGTTCGTGCTTGGTGATGACCAGGACCAATTCCACAAGCATCGCAGCGACGCAAGCCAGGGCCGCCAGCCGCAAGCCCACAAGCAACCAGCGCCTGAACGTGCCGATCGAACGGCCTTCGAGTCGATACAGCCAGTACACGCCCCAGGCCGCCAGGCAGCCGCACGCCACGAGTGCGACGGCGGCCGCTCCCTCGGGCAGAGCCTGACAGCGCAGCGACCAGCTTCCCCCTCGATCATCTCGGGAGATTCGCTGATGCCCAGCAGCCAGTGGATCCAATCGTTCATCGTTCGTTTCCGGATCCGGCGCTAATGCTGCCGGCCGGCCCAAGTGGCCACGCAGGTCTCGATCACCAGGATGCCCAACAGCCCCACAGCCAGCGTGCGCCAGATTTCCTGACCTTCGGCAGAGACCGGCACATCCGCCGCGGACTGCAAGTGGACGATTTCCGGCTCGGCCGGGCCCCAAAGCTTGCGCAGCTCGTCGTCGGCAATGCGGGCCAGCGCGCTTTCGCGCCCGTCGGGCCGGACGGCGTACAGATCGGCACCGGCGCCCGCCTGGGCGTCTTGCCAGTGCAGCTTGTAAAGTCCGGCGCGGCGCGTATCGCTGCAGACCAGCGATTGGCCCGCATCCGGCCTGTCGGCCGCCGGGGCTTCGATCGCCAGGGCCAGCGGCCGATCGGCGCCGGGAGCTTCTACTTCGGCATGGCTGATCGCGTGCGTGGCCGCCAGCTGCCGACGCAGCGCCTCGCCGGCCGTCAAGTTGTGCGACTGGCTGTTGCTGCGCACGAGCGCCCTGGCCGCTTCGCGCATGGCGAGCACATAGCTCGGGTCCTTGGGCCAGTCGCTCCAGGCTTTGTCGGCCGTCACGGTCCACAGCAGTACCCGGCCCCGGCCGACTGATTTCTCGATGGCTGCCGGCGAAGCGGCCGAGTCGTTCCAGCGCGCCAGCACCCGCACTCCGGGCGGAAGCGCGGCGGGCAGCTTCAAACGCGCGAGCTTGCGAATCTTGATCCGCGAAAGTACCGCGGGGTTCAATTGGGCGAGCGCCGCCAGCGGGCTGGCCTGCAGGTCCTCGAGCGCGAGGCCCTGAGCTTCCTGGTCTTCGACGCTGTCGATTGCTGCCGGCAACAGCCCTGCGCCGTCGCGGTACAACACCTGGTTGTAGTTGTCCGGATCGACGCCGTCGCCGGGAAAGATCATCAAGCCGACGCCCGAGGCGACCAGGCGCTCCAGGCGCTGGGCCTGTGCCACCGACAGGCTGGCGACATTGGCCAGCACGATCAGCCGCGGATTCGTGCCGGCCAGAAAATCGGCCTGGGCGTCGGTGACGATTTCCAGCCGAAAGGCATCGGCGTCGTTTGCGCCCAACGAGAAAGCCACAGCCAGAAAGTCGGTTTCGCCCCCCAGGGGTTCGGTCGAGGGCTCGCCATCGACCAGCACCGCCGGCAGGCCGTCCAGCACGTCGACGGCGCTCCAAATGCTGTTGTCGCCGCGGAGGGCGTCGCTGCCCAACTGCAGGCAGACGTGATGCCAGCCCGGCTCGGCAAACGTGGCCGTAAGCGGCACGCGCACGGTTTGGCCCGCGGCAATCAAGGGCAGGCGCACGAGCGTCGGCTGGCCGTCGACCAGGAAATCGGCTTCGGCGCCGTCGAGATCCTGCGCCGTGCCGTTCTGGATCGCGGCCGAAAACTCGACCGGGGCGCCCGCGGTGGCCACGTTTTCGACCGGTTCGAGCGAAACCGCGGCCACGTTTTCGGCGAGCTTGCTGCCGACGTCGAAGATCCGCAGCCGCACGCGCCCCGCGGCCCAGTGGCTGCCCAGCTCGGCCAGATCGTGCTGCCAGCCGCTCTGCCGCAAATCGGTGATCAGCGTGACTTCGCGAATGGGATAGGTGCTGGTTTCCAGCAGGGCGTCGAGCGCCGCGGCGACCGAGTCCCAGGCCACGAAGCTGTCCGTCGGCCGCAGCGGCTCGACCAGGCCGAGCGCTTCTTTCGGATCGACGAGCTCCGCCTCGCGCAGCAGCGGCGTGCCGGGCTGCGACGCCATGACCAGTGTCAGCCGGTCGCCGGGGCCGAGCTGCCGCACGATCGAAGCGGCCAACTCCCGGGCCGAGTCGAAGGCCGAACTGCCGCTGACGGTATAGCCCATGCTGAGCGAATCGTCGATCAGCAGAATCTGGCTGGAGCGGCTCCGCCCGGTGAGCCAGCGCGACAAGCCCGACGCGTGCAGCACGGGCCGGGCCACCAGGGTAAACAGCAGCAGCAAGGCCGCGGTGCGGAGCAGAAGCAGCAGGAGTTGCTCCAGCCGCATCCGCCGCCGGTTGCGCTCGATCGACAGCTTCAAGTAGCGCATCGGCGCCCAGTCGATGCGGCGGAACTTGCGGCGAAACAGTAGATGGATAATCAGCGGGATCGAAGCCAGAGCCAGGCCCCAGAGCAGCGGCGCATGAAGGAATGTCAGGCTCTGCATGGCTCACTTCCCATACCGCAAATGGGCCAGGCGCTGCCGGGCATGCAGGTAGTAGCTGAGCGCGGTGCCCAGGTCCTCGTCGGTGCGCAGGAGCAGATGGTCGATGCCGCGCTCGCCGCACGCCGACCGGGTCTCGTCGAGAAACGTCTGCATGGCCGCCTGGTAGGCCTTGCGAAACGCCCACGGCTCGGCGAACAGCTCTTCGCTACCCTCGATGTCGCGAAACAGCACCAGGTCGCGGAACGGCAGTTCCAGCTCGTCCTTGTCGAGCACCTGGATGACCAGGATTTCGTGCCCGCGGTATTGCAGCCGCGCGAGGCCGTCGTAAAAGGCGGGCAAATCCGTGAGCAGGTCCGAAATGACGATCGCCATGCCGCGCTGCCGGACCCGATCGGCCAGCCCGCCGAGCATGGGGCCCAGCAGAGTCTCGCGGTCGGGCTGGGCGTCTTGCAGGCGGCCCACCAGCTGCACCAGGTGCGCTTGCGTGGCGGCCGGGGGCAGAAATGGGTGGGGCTCGCGGTCGAACAAGGCCAGGCCGACCGGATCCTGCTGACCGATCAGCAGCGTGGCCAGCGACGCGGCGACCGTCGCGGCGTAATCGAACTTGGTCATCGCGCCCGAGCCGTAGCGCATCGACGCGCTTGAATCCAGGATCAACGTGGCCCGGAGGTTGCTTTCTTCTTCGTATTGCTTGATGTAGTAGCGGTCGGTGCGGCCCAGAACGCGCCAGTCGAGCCGGCGCAGGTCGTCGCCGGGCGAGTATTCGCGATACTCGGCAAACTCGACGTTGAAGCCGTGAAACGGGCTGCGGTGCAGGCCCGAGATCGTCCCTTCGACCACCTGCCGCGCGCGCAAGAGCAGGTCGGAGATCCGGGCCAGGACCTCAGGATCGCAATACGTGGGAGACTTGCCCATCGAGGCGGTCCACTCCTGAGCGTGCGGGAATGTCGCGCACCAGCGCCGCGACGATCGTGTCGGCCGTCTGCCCCTCGGCCTGGGCCGCGTAGGTGGTCACCAGGCGATGCCGCAGCACGGCCGGAGCCACGCTGCGGATGTCGTCGATCGTGGCGCTGGTCCGTCCGGCCAGCGCCGCCCGGGCCTTGGCCGCCAGAACCAGGCCCTGACCGGCCCGGGGCCCGGCGCCCCAGGCAATCCATTTGGCAATGTACGCCGGCCCATCTCCCCCCACGCGCGTCGAGCGCACCAGGGCCATCGCGTAGTCGATCGTGTGGTCCGAAATGGGAATCCGGCGCACCAGCTCCTGCAAGGCCGGAATCTCGTCCCCTTGGAGCACCTGGTCGACGTGCTCCGCGCTCGATCCGGTGGTGCGGCGATAAATCTGCCGCTCTTCGTCGGGGCTCGGATAGCCGACGAAAACTTTGAACAGGAAGCGATCGAGCTGGGCCTCCGGCAGCGGATAGGTCCCTTCCTGCTCGATCGGGTTTTGCGTCGCCAGGACGAAGAACGGATTGGGCAGCGGATAGGGCGTGCCGCCGGACGACACCTGGCGCTCCTGCATCGCTTCCAGCAGGGCGGCCTGGGTCTTGGGCGGCGTGCGATTGATTTCATCGGCCAGCACGATATTGGCGAAGATCGGACCGGGCACATAGCGCAGCTGCCGGGCGCCGCTCGCGCGATCTTCCTGAAGCATTTCCGTGCCCGTGATGTCGCTGGGCATCAGGTCCGGCGTGAACTGGATGCGGTTGAATTTCAGCGACAGGCACCGGGCCAGCGTGCTCACCATCAGGGTCTTGGCCAGGCCGGGCACGCCTTCGAGGATGCAGTGCCCCCGGGCAAAAATCCCGATCATGAGCTGATCGATCACCTCTTCCTGGCCGACCACCACGCGGGCAATCTCGCGGCGCAGCGTGTCGTGGGCATTTTTCAGCCGGGACAAGGCGGACAGGTCCACGTCGGCGGCGGCTTGCGGGTCGAGTTCCATCGGGGATGCGATCTCTCGGTGAGGGGATTAGCGTTGATAGACCGGCAAATACTTATAGGGCAATTGCAGCACGATCAGGGCGATGGCGGTGCCGTACGTCTTGCCGATGCCGTCGCCGTCCCAGGAACCGTCGTCCTTGTTCTGCGAGGCGATCAGCTGATCGCGGGCGGCAGGGAAATACTCGTCCCAGTACTTGTCGCCCGACATGTAGAACGCTTGCGAAGCGTAGAGATGCGTGTAGTAATCGTGCCCGCCCCCTTTGCTCCAGTTGTCGTGCGCCTTGAATTCGCCCCAAACGTAGTCCAGGCAGCGGCGGGCGACCGGGGCGTCGTATTCGCCCGCGTTGTAGAGCGTGGCGATGGCCGCGGCCGAAATCGCCAGCCGGGCCCCGCCGCCGGAGCCCAACGAGTAGGCGATGCCCCCTTCGGGCGTGCTGCAGCGCTCGATGTAGCGCACCGCTTCTTCGATCGTCCCGGCCGGGACCAGAAAACCCGAATTGTGGGCCGCGCAGGGCTTGCACCTGTGTGACCGTGACCGATCCTTCGTCGCCGCTGGCGGGAATATACGTCCAGCCGCCGGCGGCGCTTTGACCGCGGGCGGTGAGCTGAACCCCCTTTTTGACAGCCTCGGCCGTGCGCGTCCGGAGCGACGGCTTCGACTCCATGCCATACACCGACGCCAGGTATAACAAGGCGAACCCGTGGCCGTGCATGGGCTGCCCCGAGTCCTCGTTCGGTCCGGTGAGCAGGCCGGACTTCGTCGAACAGCCGAGCAAAAATTCGGTGGCTTGTTGCACTTGCGGCGCATCGCGCCCCCGGGTGGGCGTGTTCCCGCTGGCCAGCAGGGCCAGCCCGGCCAGCGAGGATACGGCCGTGGGATACGCGCGGCCGCCGTCGGTATCGTGCCAGCCGCCGTCGCCGGCCTGGCTGCGGGCCAGATAGTCGAGCCCGTCGCGCACTGCCTTGAGCGTCTCGCGCGTCACATGCTTGGGCAGCACCTCGTCTGCTGCGCGCGCTGAACCCGGGCAGGCCAAAAGGGTGCCCGCCAGCAATGTGGCGATTTGAAACGCGGCGACAAGGTGGGCGGACTTATTTTGCATTGCCACTCGAGGCGCCCCCTGTGGCGACGGGAATCTCGAAGCGAACCACCAGCCGCACGGTCACGGGCAGATCGCCCAGCGAATCTGCGGTGATCTCGTCGGGTTCGCGCGGGGTCTCGTTGGTTTCGCCGCCCCAGAACCAAGGCATTTTTTGGGCAGTCGATTCGACGACGTCGCCCGCAATTTGCACTTCTTGCACCGCCAGAACCGGCCCGAGTTTGACGCCGCTGAGCGTTGCCAGCCGGTTGCCGCGCAGCCGTGCATCGGCCACGGCTTGCTCGTAGGCCTGTTCGCGCAAGCGCTTGAAATCTCCCAGGATGAATTTCACGTTCGTTCCGCCCGGCGTCCGGCCGTAGCGCATGGCCATCATCGCCTCGTTCTGGGAAGGACCCAGGTTGCCGCCGGCATCCTTGATCGTATCGAGCACCTTGCCCACGGTTTTCAGCACGTCCTCGGGCGAGGCCTCGTTCAGCTGGCCGAGTTCGACCAGGACGCTGCCCGAGACTTCAATCGGGCTGGTTCCTTCGGCCGGGGCGGCCATGCCGTTGAACATGGCCTGGTAGGCCGCCTGATTGACGGCCGTGGCCACGGCCACCGACTGTTCGCTGGTCCGCAGGTTCTTCAGCTGGAGCTTGTCGAGCGCCTCGACGAGCCGGCGCCGGGCATCGCGATACTTCACCAGCGCGTCGTCGGTGATTTCGGCTTTGCCTTGCAATCGGACGTCGATCCGTACGCGGTCGGGTCGCCCCTTGACCGTGCCCACGCCCGAGACCGAGATGCCGGCTGCCGGCGCCCGGCCGGCCGCGGCAGGTTCGCTTTGGGCCCGGGCGAGCGGAGCGGCGATCGCCAGCCACAGTGCGCAAGGGACAGGAGGGAGAGCGGCGGGGTTCGCATCATTTGGCTCCTGGAGCTATCGCGAAGCGGACTTTCAGGGTCACGGCCACCGGGATCTCCTGGAACCGGGTGCTCGCGACCGCCTTGTCGCCCCGGCGGACCTGGCCGACCCCGGGATAAACGGCCGCGAGATACACTTCCTGGGCGTCATCGGCTGCCGCTGAGTCGTGCAGCTCCTCGATCGATTTGACTTCGCCCAACTTGACGCCGCTGAGCGCTGCCAGCCGCTGGGCGCGTTCTTTGGCCCGCTCGAAGGCCTGACGGCAGGCTTGCTCGCGCGGTTTTTGCACGTTGTCGGCCACGAACTGGACCACCGGCTGCGAGTTCTGCTGACCGGAAAACTCCTCCATCGCGGCGGCGTTTTCCGTCGCCCCGACCACGATCCCCATGTCGCGCGAGGTGTCGATCAGCTTGCTGACCAGCTTGATTAACTCTTCGTCGCTGTAGCCGTCGATGCCGCCGACCTGCAGCCGCATGCTCCGCGACAGCACCACCTGCGGATTCGGCGCTTGGCCGGGCTCCATGCCCATCCGGGCCGCCGTGGCCGGTGAGACCCCCGTCGTGGAAACGGCCAGGCCGCGCGGCTCCAGCTTCAGATTCTGCAGTTTCAAGCCCTCGAACGCTTCGAGCGTTCGCGTGACGGCCTGCTGGTATTTGACGACGGCATCGGCGCCAAGTTCCGCTTCGCCCGAAACGGTCAGGTACAGCTCGAGCAGGTTGGGTTTGACCAGGGCCTCGCCGCTGCCGCTCACCAGAATCCCCTCGTCGGCCCGTGCCGATGGGGCCGCGGCCGCAACAGCGGCCAGGGCCAGCAGCCAAGCGAGTTGGCAATCGCGCGGGCGGCAGAGACTCTGCATAACAACGTCCTTAGGTGGCAAATATCCGAAGCACGGGCAAGAAAACAGAACCGAAAATCCTCAATCCGCATTTCGAAGTCATCGAGTCACTGGCCGGCTGCCTGGGCCGGCGTCGCGGCGGCCGGCTTGTCCAGCGGATAGGCCGTGATCGCGCGATTAGACACGGTCAACAGCAATTTCGGCGTGGCCAGGATGGCTCCGCCGGCTGAATCCAGGTCTGCGCCGCGAAACAGCCGCAGCACGTTGCCCGTCTTCTTGTCGAGTTCGTAGATGCCGCGCGGCGTGAACTGGTAGTACCGGTTCCGCGTGATCCAGGGGCGGATCCAGGTCGTTCCTGCCGGCAAGCGGTTCGACCAGGCCAGCTGCTGCGTCTGGCGGTCGTAAGCCAGCACTTCCTCGCCGGCCAGATAGATCCGCTCGTGGTCCACTCCAGCCAACAGCGCGGTCGCCGGCACAGCCCGCTTCCAGGCTAGCGCCGGCCCGTCGAGCGACAGGGCCGAAAGCCGGGGTGAATTCATGCCCTTGATCAACAGCAGGCCGCCGTTTTCTAGCGGCGGGCTGGGGTTGTAGGTCGTCGAAGTCGAGCCGCCGTACCAGCGCTGCTGCGTCTCGACCGGCTGCGACGGATAGGTGTAGGCCCAGCCGATCTTGCCGGTCGCAGCCTCGATCTCGACCAGGCCCCCGGAATGCGAGTCGACGTACAGTCGGGCTCCGCGCAGCAGCAGCGTGGGCTGCGTCGAGCGCATGCCGTTTTGCTGCTGCGGCGAGAAGGGGTACGTTCCCACCAGCGTGTCCCACTGCAAGTGGCCGGTATTGACCTTGATCGCCAGAACGTGCAGTTCGGTCGGCTGATTCTCCTTGTGAGCCGTGACATAGAGCAGGTTGCCCTCGGACCACATCGAGCCAAACGGCACGTACTGGGCCAGCTCCACCGCTTGCTTGCTGGCGAACAGCTCTTGCCCGTTTTGCGGATCCCGCCGCAGCCACTGCAGATCCTGCCCCTGCTGCATGACCATGCCCCGCATGCCCGGGGGCAACTCGTGGGGGACCGTGGTCAGCAGCCAGAGCTGGTCGCCATGGGTGGACAGGGCAAAGCGATCGGCGAACATCCAATTGCCCTGGCGGAGCGACTGCTCGACGTCGTGGAATCGTCCGTGGCGCCAGCGCAGTTTGCCCGTCTCCAGGTCGAGGGCAAAGTCGCATCCCATCCAGTTGGCATACAGGGACCCGCCGAGCACTTCGGCCGGCATTACGAGGTCGATGTTCTGGGCTTCTTGCATCGCCCAAGGATTGAAGCGCCGCATCCGCGCATGAGGCTTGCTCCCGCCGGCCTCAAAGCGAAATTGCCAGGCCGGCTCGTTTTCGGTCGGCAGCGTCAGGTCCGCAGCGCCGGGCTCATCGGCCGCGCTGCCGCTGGTGCGATCTGCGAGTAGCTGGGCCACAAACCGGGCTGCATCGACCCGCTGGCCCCCCAGCACGATCGATTCGCCGGCATGCCGCTCGGCAAGCTGCCGGGCGATCGGTGCCAGGTCGTCGAAGCGACCCGCGTGCGCCAGCGCCACGCCGATCTTGGCCAGGAGCAGCGGTCGAGACAGATTGCTCTCCGGCCGCCAGGTCAGGATCCGCTGCCAGGCGTCCGCGGCGCCGGTCATGTCGCCTTGCTCGAAGAGGACCTCGCCCAGGCGGTCGGATGCCAGATCACCAACCGTGGTAATCAGATCGAGCGTCGCGAGCCGGGAAAGGGAGTCGATCTCGGCCGTCCCTTTCTCGTGCTGGGCTTGTTCCCAGAGCAATTTGGCCTGCGCGTCGTGGAAGAGCCGATAGGCGACCTGCCCGGCCGGATTCAGGTGCAGCACGTCGTCGGCCAGCGCGCGGTGCAGCGGCAAATACAGGCCGTCCGTGCCGATCACCAGTCCGGCGCTCGTATCGGCGGCCAGTTTGTCCAACTGCTTGAACGCGGCCTCCCACGTGCCCTTGGCGACCGCCCGGCGAAAGTCCTGCAGGGCTTCGAGCGACTCGGATTTCGCCGCCGGCAGCACGAAAGGCTGCTTGGGCGCCGTATCCGTGGCGGGGGATTCGTCGTCGACGACGACGGCCTGCGCCTGAGCGGCAGCCGGCTGGTTCGACGTCGCGAGCGACAGACCAGCGCCAAGGCAGAGCGCCGCCAGAAGCCGGAAATGGCCCGCGCGGCCTGGTCCGCAGAACCGCTGACGACGTGCGCAGACTCCGGCAATGATCGTCATGGCGTGCGACCGAAGAGCACTCTTGTGCGCGAAGCGCAGCAGGGACAGGCACAGCGCGTTGATTCTAGTCCCCCCGGATAAACCAAAGCAAATAGTTCTTGCCGTTTCGGGTTCTCGGGGTTTGGTTCGTCTTCGCCCCGCGCCCGGCACGAAAACACTGTGTTAACCCTGCGTTCAACAAGCCGCTCTCCTCCAGCGCCGACGGTGCTACCAGCGCACGATTCCGACGCTGCCGGGGCATAATTGGCTGGCTGATTTGCGCACGAGTGTTACAATCCAGCTTGCGTTCGAGCGCTATGCAGCAGTCGGACTTGCCGGCGGAGTCTTCGGCCATGACCGCTAAGGGTTTCGGTCAGTATTCGTTGCGCTCGACCCAGTCTTGGTTCGTTTCGTTCATCTCGATTTATTTTATCTTGACTGGCCCGCTGGCCGCCCAGGACGCGGGGAGTTCGGCAACGCAGCCGGTTAGGCCCTCGGCTTTCGGCCGGGCGACTCCGGACGACGCGCGGCGGCTCGCCCAGGCGATCGACGCCTATTTCGAGCGGTATTGGGCGTCGCAAGACGTCCTGCCGGCCCCCCCGGCTGACGATGCCGAGCTGCTTCGCCGGGCCTCGATCGACCTGGCCGGACGCATTCCCGCGGTGAGCGAAGTCCGGGAATTCCTGGCCGACGCCAGTTCCGACAAACGCGAGCGGCTCATCGACCGCCTGCTCGGCCAAGGGGCTTACGCCCGGCATTTCGCCAACTCCTGGACCGATATCCTGCTCGCCGGTTCGCAGGACAACGCGCAAGTCCGGGCCCTGGCTCCGCGGCTGGAAACCTGGCTGCGGCTCCGCTTTGCCGCCAATGAGCCCTTTGACCGCATTGCTGCCCAGCTGCTGTTGGCACCGGCCGACCGCACCGCTCAACCCGCGCTCGCTGGTGATGCTCTGTCCGACCCGGGCGCTTTTTTCGCCGCTGCCGACCGCAAGCCGGAGCAGCTGGCGGCCAACCTGTCGCGTGCTCTGTTGGGTTTGCAGGTCGGCTGTGCCCAGTGCCATGACCATCCGCACGCCCATTGGACGCGGCATGAGTTCTGGTCGTTCGCGGCCCTGTTCGGCGAATTTGCCACGGGCGGCGCCAGCGACGACGACGCGGCCAACGAGGAGCCTGCCGAGCGCGCAACGTCGAACGCGCCGGGCCGGCTGAAAATCCCGGATACGGACACCTTCGCCCAGGCGACATTTCTCGACGGCTCGCTGCCCGACCTCTCAACCGGCCAATCGGAACGCGCGGCACTGGTGCTTTGGTTGACGAGCCGGCAGAACCCCTGGTTCGCCTCGGCGATCGTCAACCGCGTCTGGCAACAGATGCTGGGCCGGGGCTTGATCGATCCGGCCGACGATCTGGAAGCCGCGGGGCCGAACGATCATGCCGAGCTGCTCACGTTCGTGGCCGGCGAATTTCGCACCCACGGTTACGACTTGCAGTATCTGCTTCGGGCAATCGCCGGCACGCGGTTGTACCGGCTGTCCAGCCAGCGAGATCCTGCCCAGCCGACGGCCCGGCATCAATTCGCCCGCATGCCGCTGCGCAAGATGACCGCGGTCCAATTGTTCGACAGCCTGTTGCAGGCCACGGGCATTCGCGAAGTCCGGGGTGCGCGGGGCCCGCTGGGAGACATCGATTCGCAGCGCGGAGCGTTCCAGCAGAAATTCGCCGAGCCGGGCGGCGCCGCGCACCGATGCCGAAACGAGCATCCTGCAAGCCTTGGCGCTGATGAACGGCAAGCTCGTCGTCGACGCAACCGACTTGAAGACCGGCGACACCCTGGCCGGGGTGCTCGGCGCGCCATTTCTGGACCTGCCGGCCAAAGTGGAAACGCTATTCTTGGCCACGCTCGGCCGACCGCCGACCGCGGCCGAAAGTCGGCAGTTCGTCGACTACGTGGTCCAGCGCCCCGCCGACCAGTCGCCCGGCGCACGACTGGCAGATGTGATGTGGGCGCTGGTCAATAGTGCCGAATTCGTGCTGATCCATTAGCCGCCGGATCGATTGTTTTTCTCTTGGGCCGTTACGAGGAGTGGTCATGCGAACATCGCCCAGGCGGTCACCGCGCGACAGGTTCGAGCTTTCGCGCCGCGACTGGCTACAGCTCGCGTCCCTGGGGGCCGTCGGAGGGTCGCTGTCCGGCTGGATCGAGGCCTTGGCCGGCCAGTCGGCCGCCGATCCGGCGCGCCGCCGCTCGTGCATCCTGCTCTGGATGAGTGGCGGGCCGAGCCAGCTGGATACGTTCGATCTGAAGCCCGGTCACGAGAACTGCGGCCCGTTCGAAGAAACGGCCACCAAGGTGCCGGGGCTGCGAATCTGCCAGCATCTGCCGCTGCTGGCCGCGCGGGCCGACAAGCTGGCCATCCTCCGCTCGCTGACCAGCAAGGAAGGCGACCACGCCCAGGCCACGCAATTCGTCCATACCGGGTACCTGCCGCGCGGACCGATTCGTTATCCCACGTTCGGCTCGTTGGTGGCCAAGGAGTTGAGCCGGCCCGAGGACGAGTTGCCGAGCTTCGTCAGCATCGCGCCGTTTCGAGCGCTCAGCCCGGCGGCCTACTCCTCGGGATTCCTGGGCCCGCAATATGCCCCGCTCATTGTCGGTGCGCAGGCCGCCGCTGCGGCAGCCGACGACGCGCTGCAAGTCGAAGACCTGGAAGCGCCGAGCGAGCTGGCCCCGGCGACGGCCGACGCCCGGCTCGAACTGCTCGCGGCGCTCAACGACCGGTTTGTCGGCCAGCATGCCGACGTGCCGGCGATCGCCCACACGACTGCCTACGCCCGAGCGGTCCGCCTGATGCGCAGTGCAGCCGGCTCCGCGCTCAAGCTGGACGAAGAGCCGGCCGCCGTGCGCGACCGCTACGGCCGCAACCGTTTCGGCCAAGGATGCCTGCTCGCCAGGCGGCTGGTCGAGCAGGGGGTGCCGTTCGTCGAGGTGGCCCTGGGTTCGACGGGGGACTCTCCGCTGGGCTGGGACACGCACGCGGACAACTTCGCCGGCGTGCGCAAGCTTTGCCAAGTGCTCGACCCGGCCTGGTCGGCTTTGCTCGACGACCTGGCCGAGCGCGGCCTGCTCGACTCGACCTTGATCGTCTGGATGGGCGAATTCGGCCGCACGCCCAAGATCAATCCGGCCGGGGGCCGCGACCACCATCCACAGGCCTGGACCAGCGTGCTCGCCGGCGGCGGCATCCGCGGCGGCCAGGCCTACGGCAGCACCAGCCCCGACGGCAACAGCGTCGCCGAGCATCCCACGACCGTGCCCGACCTGTTGGCCACGGTCTGCCGGGCCCTGGGCATCGATCCGACGAAGCAAAACGAGTCGAACCTGGGCCGGCCGATTCGCCTGGTGGATCCGGCAGCCAGGCCAATCGACGAGGTTCTGGCATGAGCCGGCTGCGTTCGATCGCTGGCTCCTGCGCGTGGTTGCTCGCCACGATCGGCCTCGTGGGCGCGGCCATCGCCGACGAGCCATCGCAGGGCAGCCGTCCGGCGGCGCCCGGGGCGGAAGTGCCGGCACAGGCGGCGGTGGGGCCGCCGGTCGAGCGTTTGTTATTGCTGCTGCCCGGCGAACCTTTGCGCATCGATCTGGCCTTGCAGCTGGATGGCCGTCCGCTGGGCGAGGTTTGGCAGCAGCACATCGACGAGCTGACGGCGGTACCCGGCGGGGATGCCGCGGGGCCAATTCCCCTGGCCTCGGCGGTGCAAATTGCCGATCTGGCCGCCGGCGATTTCGGCCAGCAGCGGTCGGGGGCGCAGCTGCGGCAGGACCTGGGGCGCGTGGCCCGGCCGTCGTCCGGCCGCGAACCGGGCGTGCCCCGCGCGGCGCTGCGGCAATACATCTCCCGGACATTTCCGCCGCTGGTCATCGCCCGCGGATCGGCGCCCGGCAGCGCGGCGGCACCGGCCTTGTTCGGGCTACTCGATGCCGATCGCGACGGTCGTCTGACCCGAGCCGAACTTGCCGCCGCCGAGCGACAACTGGCGGCGCGCGATTTCGACGACGACGGACTCGTCAGCGAGCGCGAGTTAATCGTCGATCCCACGCAGGATTCCGACCTGGGCGCGCCCGACGGCCCCCGCCGCGTGCAGCCGGCCGAAAGCGTGCTCTGGCTTTCCGCGACAGCGAGTCCCGGTGGTGTTGCTGCTGGCAGCGTCGCTTCCGGCAGCGTCGCCGCGGCGATCCTCGCCCGTTACGATCGCAATGGCGACGGGCTGATTCAACTGCGTTCGCAGCCGGCCGAGATGTCGCTGCCGGCGCCATTGGCCGAGCGCATCGACGCTGACGGCGACGGCCGACTCGATGCCGCCGAACTGGAGCGACTGGCGGCGGAACCCCCCGCCGCGGTGCTGCGGCTGTCGTTCGGCTCAGCGGGATCCTCGCCACGCAGTGAACGAGCGGCTAGCGAGCGGGCAGGGGGCGACACGGCGGCGTTGCGGGTCCGGCGCAAAATCGACGGCGGCTATAAGCTGCACCTGGGCGACGTGCAAATCGACGTCAATCGCAACAATCGCGATCCGCGCCAGAATGGCCGCACCGAGCTGACCTTGGCCACGTTCGACGCCGACCAGAACGGTTATCTCGATCGGAGCGAGGCCAAGGCCAACCCGCTGTTGGCCGCCGCCTTCGACGCTGCCGATGCCGATCACGACGACAAGCTGACCGACGGCGAGCTGCAGGTGTACGTCGCCGGCCAGAATGCCGCCGCGGCCATGCGGGTGCGACTGCAAGCGGTCGATCGCGGCCAGGACTTGTTCTCTTTGCTCGACGCCAACGGCGACGGGTTGCTTACGCCGCGCGAGCTGCGCTCCGCCGGCGCGCTGGTCGATGCCGAGGATCGCGACGGCGACGGGGCCCTCGGCGGCTCGGAAATCCCGCTGCGCTGGTCGCTGGACATCGCGCGCGGCCCACTGGCGGCCCAAGCGGCCAGCGTCGCCCGCCGCGTCCGGGCGCCACAGCTGACGGCGGGCGACGCCGGCCCGGATTGGTTCCGCAGCATGGATCGCAACCACGACGGCGACCTGACGCCCCGGGAATTCTTGGGCCCGGCGGCCGACTTTGCCGCCGCCGATGCCGACCAGGATGGACTGGTCGATGCCCGCGAAGCCGCCGCCCTGGGGACGAAATAGGACCCCGGGCCCGGCTCGACGGTCAGCCCGTCCGTCGGCCGCCGGCCAGATTCAGGCCGGAGCGGACCAGCCGGCGTGCCCGTTCGCGGGCGACCCAGACGCAGTCGCGCACTTTGGCCGACGTCTGGCCCGAGACGATCCGCCATTCCAGGCTTTCGCGCGGCTCGGCCCGCCAATGAGCCTTGTAGGGCTCGTCGCCGCGGCAAAAGTCGAACGCCCGGAAGCCCTGCTCGATGGCCAGCCGCACCGTGGCCATCGTCGCCAGCCGACCGGGCTCGTGGTCGAGCGCCGTGGGCTCGACGCCGCCTTGATAGGCGTAGATCGCGTCGCGGCCCTGCAGATGAAACTCGGCGGCGATCGGGCGCCCGTCGAGCTCGATCCAATGCAACCGCAGCAGCTCAGCGGCGAACAGGTCGGTCGTTGCCGAGCGGTGAAATGCCTTGTACACCGGCGAGGCGAAACAACCGGCCAGGCCCAACGACTCGAGCCGCCGCTGATGCAAACCGGTAAGAATGCTCCAGCCATGCTCGACCCGTTCGGGCCGATCGACCGTATGCAGCCGGGCCCGGCCGCTCTCAAACACCCGGCGCTCGCGCTGGCGGAGCTGCTTGCGGTGCGATTTGCTCAGCCGTTCGAGGTACTCGTCCCAAGTGGCCGGCAGCTCGATCCGCCAGGTGCGGTCCTTGGCGCGGGGCACGGCCGACAGTCCGCGCCGCTGCAATTGCGCGACCAGCAGATTCATCGCCGGGTCTGCCGCGTCGACGCCGTTGAGTTGCAGGATGTCCCAGCGGTCGGCGCTGGCCCGCGGCTGGCGGCTGGCCGCGCTCAGCCAATCGGCCAAAGCGTCGGCGACTTCGCTTTCCAGTCCGGGTCGGCAGAGCACGCCCAGGTAATCGCTGCAGGTTTCGCGCGAGCCGAGGAATTGCACCACCCGGCCAGCGGTCCGCGAGCGTTCGAGATAGCAGGGAAGCAGGGCGACCGGCTCGCCGCCCGCCGAGACCACCAGGGTGAACAGCTCGACTTGCCGGTGCAGGCGCCGCCAGGCGGACTGGTATTGAGCCCACCAGTTCGACAACCATTCGTGGCTGCGAAACGGGATGCCGGCCGCGAGCGCATTCCACGAGGCCGCAAGCCCCGGCGCGCTCAGATCCTGCAGCCGTTGGACGTTCATCGAGACACCCAATTTCCTCGGAAGCCGAGCCCGGTTGACCCCGCAGGCAAGGGCTGAGTGCCGGGCGCTCAAACGACGCGGCCCAGGCCAGGCATTGCTGCGGTGTAAAACTTTAGGGTGCCGCCGCTCGACAGGCGACGGAATTGCCGTAGCACCGTCGGGCTGCCGGCGTCAGCCCCCTCCGGCAAGACCGGCTGTGCCGAAGATGCCGCCTGAGTCGGCCCGGGACGCTCGTTTCCCCGAGCGCCGCTGCAGCGGCGCTGGCTCACGACTTTCACGGCGGGCAGCGCGGAAAGTCGGCGAATTCGCGCGGATGACTTGACCGCGGCAACCGAAATTTGCCAGTCGGCGTCGCGGGCCATAAGCTGATTGGAGAATTGATTCTGGCCCCGGCGAACTATCGCCAAGGAGGTCCGATGAACGTCATCTCGATGCGATCGTTGTTTGGCGGACAGGGCGCGGCCGACGTCAGCCCGGATGCCCGAACTGCCCTGGCCCGGGCGGACGTGATCGTGGGCGTCGACGTCGCCACGCAGCGCGAGTTCACGATCTACGGCACGCCCTCGTTCGAAGACACGGTGCAGCTGGAAACCGTCGTGGCGATGAACACGGTGCGCGTGGAACTGGACGAAGTGGCCGGCGACTTGCAAAAGCTCGTGGCGCTAGTGCGGTCGATCAAAGCCCGGCCGTAAACGAGCGAGCGAGCCAACCCCAGCGGGGCTGCTCGCTCGCGCGACCCAGTTTTAGTGGCCGAGTCCCGCCAGATGCGGCAGACGCGTCGCCGCTCAAGTGGCCTTGTTCTTGCCGCCCGCCTGCTTGCCGCCGGCTTTGTTGCCCCCAGCGCCGACATTGTGATGGTGGTGGCGATGCTGGAAGTTCGCCCCGGCACCGGCCTGTCCGGCCATCCCGGCTGCCTGACCATTGCCGCCGACCCCCGCAGCGCCCACGCCAGCGGCGCCATTCAGTCCATTAGCAGCGAGCTGTCCGCCGGCTCCGGCCATTCCGCCCGCCATGCCGGCCGCGCCCATCCCTGCGGCGCCGTTCATGCCGGCCATCTGGTTGCCGTTCCAATACGGATGATGGTGGTGATGCCGGTGATGGTGGCGATGGTGCCAGGGATAGTACATCCCGTTCATCCCGGCGAACATGGCCCCATTGACGCCGCTGCCGTTCATCATGCCCAGGCCGCCCGCGCCCATGTTGCCATTGTTCTGCAGGTTGGTTCCGGTGGTGGACTGAGTGTTGGTGTTTTGGTTGTTGTGGTTGTTTTGGTGATGGGCCTGGCGCACGGCATTCTGCCCGCCCCCTTGGTTATAGTGGTGGTGCCCGCCGGCCTGGCCCCCCTGATGACCCTGATGTCCTCCACCTCCACCACCGCCATGATGCCCCTTGGCAAAAACGGGCAGCGGAACCAGGAAAACACAAACGGCGGCGGCGAAGACGGTGCGGGACATGACAACTGCCTTTCTCACGGGGAACCTCGGGAAATCCCTCCTGGGTCACGCTTTCTACCCATTGAACGCCGCCGGCGCCCCCAGGGTGCCGCGCCAGTTTAATTACATGTCCGCAAGTATGGCTTTGCCGACACGAACGGCCGGGCCGGCCAAAACGCCGGAAAAACAGCGTCTCGCCGCCCAGGATCGCGCCGCGGCGAGCGCCCAGACCGCTTCGCAGCGAGACGGTGGGCCCGGTTCAATCCCCGGGCACGAGCAGGATCTTGCCGAACGGCTTGTCCTGTTCGACCCGGCGGTGGGCCTCGGCCGCCTGGCCCAGCGGCAGCACGGCGCTAACCTGGCTCCGCAGCCGGCCGCCGGCCAGCAACCGGTTGATATGCTGGGCCGCCGCGGCCAGCTCGTCGACCGTGGCATCGGTCACCGTAAAGCCCAGGATCGAGCCGCCGTGGGTGTAAAACGGCCCGACGGGCAGCGTCGCCCGGCTTGCGAGCCCCGACATCAGGACAACCCGGCCACGCCTGGCCAAAAGCCCCACGGCCAGCTCCAGGTCGGGCTTGCCGGTCGCGTCCCAAAAAATGTCGATCCCGCCGGGGGCGAATTCGCCCAGCGCCGTCCGCAGATCCTCGCGGTGGTAGTCGATCACCCGATCGGCCCCCAGCTCGCGGCACCAGGCGGCCTTCTGGGCACTGCCCGACGTCACCGCGACGCGGGCGCCGGCGGCCTTGGCCAGTTGCAATACTGCTGTCCCGACATTGCCGTCCCCGCCGGCCACGAACACGTTCTCGCCCTCGCGGACCGCGGCGCGCTGGTTCAATCCCACGACCGCGGTCAGGGCCGAGTGGACGACGGCCACCGCAGCCTGCGGATCGACGCCGTCGGGCAGTTTGTAAAGCAGCCGTTCGTCAATCGCCAACCGCTCGGCAAACGTGCCCTGGCGGCCGGCGTAGCCCTGGTTGTTGCACCAGACGCGATCGCCGGGCTTGAACTGCTTGACCCCGGCCCCCAGCGCGAGCACCTGGCCCGTCATATCGCGGCCGATGACAAAGGGCAGCGGCAATTCGATCCGGTAAGCTCCGCTGCGGATGTACGTGTCGATCGGGTCGACCACCACGGCCGTCATCTGCACCAGCACCTGCCCCGGGCCGGGCTGGGGTTCGGGTAGCTCGCCGTAGCGGATGCTCGCGGCTGGTCCCGGCGCTTCGATGTAGGCTGCTTTCATAGCGATTTTACTGAGGCGGTGCGGCCAGCAGGGTTTGCATCTGGCCGGTCAGCTCAGCAGCCCGGCGCTCGGCGTCGGCAATCGGCAAGCCCGCCGCAACGCCCGGGCGCTTGTGGCCCGCCGCCGCCACGTACGCGTCGCGCAGCACCCCCACGCGCTCGACGACCAGCGGCAACAGCGCCCCGGCGCATGCCGCAGGGCGAGCATTTCCTCGGGCGACGGGGCGGCCGCGGCCTGCGGATCGCCAAAAGCCCCGATCAGCTGCCGGGCCATGAACCAGTGCCCCGCCTCGTTCGGATGCACGCCGTCGGGGTCGAACGTGAACTCTGGGTCCGCCCTGCGGCGCCGCTCGACCTCGCGCGTCATCGGCGCGTGCAAGTCGACCACTACCCAGCCATCCCCGCGCCGCTGGAGGAGCCACTCGCTGTAGCGGTCGAGCACTTCGTTGTATTTGAAGGGGAGCGGTTTGCGCTGGTCGTCGTAAATCGGAGGCGTCATGACGATGAATTTCGCTCCGGCCTTTTCAACCGCCGCCTTGAGCGCCGCCATGCCCTGGCGATAGCGCTCGAAGCGCGTCTCGTCGAGCGGCTGATAGATCCCGCAATTCATGCCGTAGCAGGCGATCACCAGGTCGGGCTTCGTGGCGGCCAGCACCCGAGCGAGCCGTTCGGCCAGGTCTGGGCGCGGGAAGCTGCCGCCGGCATGCCCCTCTTCGCTCAGGCCCGAAACGGTTTCGCTCGGCAGCCCGACGTCGATCACCGCGGCCGGCTCGTTGGGCCGAGTGGCCAGCAGCCAGGCGTTGAAATACGACACATATTGCCCGGATGCCGTGATGCTGTCCCCCAAAAACACGATCCGCCGCGCTCCGTCGAGCAGGGCCCGGGCTGCGGCGGGATCATGCGCCGGCGGATCGCCCGCCTGGGCCGTTGTTGCCGCCAGCGCCTCCCCACAGGAGCGCCGCGGAAAACAGGGCCCCCGCCAACAACGGCAGCCGGGCGAGCGCCCAGGCCGCGAGCGGTGATTTCGCCCCGTCTCGCAGCGGACGCAGGCTCCGCCGCACGCCAAACGAACTGGGCACTGTCATCTGGGGTCCTTTGAGGTTCGAGCCAGCGGAATGGTCAAGCGGCGCGGCCGCCGGCCAGCCAGCCAGAAATCTGGCCCATTTTGCCGCGGGCCAACAAGAGCGCGAAGTCAGTATTTGCTTTGGTCGACGGGCAGGCCGTCGCTGCGCGTGCCCAGCCGGGTGTGGGTCGTCTGGTCGATCGAGTAACTGATCGGCTTGACCGATCCATCGCAGAACAGCATGTTGAACGAGCCCGCATGGGCGCTGCCGAAAATGTCGGCATTCGCATAACCGGGCGTGTCCTGCGCACGGCCAGTTGTTGCTCGAGCGGTGATTGTCGTTGTCGAAGCCGGCGTACATGGTCTCGTTGTCGGCGCCGTCGGTGCCGTTGGCGTAGCTGTCGGGATTCAGGTACTTCTCGCCGACCATGTAGGTGTTGCTCGACCCGTCGGTGACGTTGGCCAGCCGGATCGTGCTCCGCATGTAGGCGATGCCTTGGCAATACGCCGAAATGTCGGGCCAGGTGTTGCTGGCCGCCATCTGATCGCCGGTCGGCAGATCGCCCGGCCCTTGTTCGCCGTAGGGATAGTAGCCGCCGATGTAGCCCGCGTTGGCCCCGTAATCTCCCCGGGCGGCGGTGGAAATGACCGCCGATCCGTAGGGCTGGTTGAGCCAACCCTGCACCGTCCAGGTTTGCAGCGGCCGCCGGGTCGGACAGTTCTGCAGCGCCAGCGGCGTCTGGATCATCTGCGCGAGGGCCGTTTGCTCTTGCGTGCCCGACAATCCGCTGCCCAGCAGATAGAGATTCTCCTGCTCGACGTAGGGCAGGATCGTAAACACCCAGCCGCCGGGCTGCTGGAGCCCGCTGCCGCGGTTCGGGTCGCCCACCCAGTACCAGCCCCAACCCCCGGACGGAAAGCGCTCGTAAGTGTTGTGGTGGGCGAGCATGCCCACGCCGTGCTGCTTGAGATTGTTCTGGCACTGGTTCCGCCGGGCGGCCTCGCGCGCGGCCTGGACCGCCGGCATGAGCAAGCTGACCAGGATGCCGATGATCGCAATCACGACCAGCAATTCGACGAGCGTGAAACCACGCGGACGTAACGCGGTCACTGCGACTCCTCCTTGTTCCAAGAGAACGAGTCCGGCGCGGGGGAACTTTTTGCCGTGTCGCGAAATCCGCCAGCGCACGGGGCCAATTCTAACCGGCCGGCGCGGATCGGCAAAACTCCCTCTCGGGGCACATCGCATCAAACTGCCGGACGGGCCAGATTTGCCCCCAACTTGCGGGCCCATCGACGGGTGGCCGCTAGGCGTAGCCGATGATCGCTGCGATCGCGATCAGCAAACACAGGATCGCCACCGGCACGGTGATCAGGGCGAACATGACGCCAATGGCCTGGTTAAAGTCCCCCTCCTGTTCGAGGGTGCGCTTGGCCCGACACGCCAGCGCCCAGGCCAGGCCGCCAAAGCCGCCCGCGACCACGCTATTCGCCACGGAGAACCGGGCCAGCCCGGCCAACAGGGCGAATCCTGTGACGACTGCCAGCAAGGAGCGGAGGCGAAATTGCATCGGCGGCCTTACCGTATCTTGGCGGTATCTTGGCGGTGCCCATTTTCCGTTTGCCGGCCGGTGAACGCGCCGCTCTGTCTGGTTCGAACGCCGGGCACGTTTCCCGCGTGATTCGAGCCTTGCGTGCCGCGGCAGACTCTCTTAAATTAGCCCCTTGCTGTGCTTCCGGTCGTTTTGGCGAGTCGCGGCGTGGCTCTCGGCACGGCCCACGCTGGCGCCGCTCCGACCGGCCGGCAGCCACGAGCGCGAAAGCGTCTGGCAGGCAGTATTTCGGACGGGTAGCTCAGTTGGCGGGGATCATGGGGTTCACAAACCCTGGTTTTTCTCGGCAATTCTTGCCGTTTTCGCCCCCAAACAATTTTCCCAAATTGACCGGATTTGACCCCGTTTGTGCGGAATCTACTGCCCGGTTTACTGCCCGTCGTTTCGGCCCGTGGGTTTGCTAGAATGCGGGGGCTTTCATTAGCTGATCTACAGCCGGTAAGCAAGGCTCCGAACTGAATGCCCACCACATTGAAGTTCGCGGAAACGTCGGCAATCGCAGACCTCGCCGACGCACTATACAGCTTTCTGCCCGGATCGGGTGCCAGATATACGTGGGCAGAAGTGGCACACGAAAACGACGTGCCCAAATTCTGGTCGGGGGGCAGCAAACTTCCCGCTATTACCGCGTTATTTGAACAGACGTACGAATACGAGCGGGCGAAGTTTTGCGATTTGCTGATCACCGCCATACAGGGTGGGCTTAAGTATCGCGTCAAGAAAGGTGATCCAGTCACCCGCGAAGAGATTTCCAAAATCAACAGCATTCTCCTGCGTCTGGAATTCAAAATTCCTGAACTGCACGAGCCCAGATTTTTGGCCGGATTGGCGTCTGGACTTCCGGCGGGAAATGGCACCGCCACCCCCAAATCACCGCCACGGCAAAAGCAGGAGCAGGTCGACCTCGAATCGCTCCGCAAGAGATTCGCCGCACTCGTGGGACACTCCGACGCCCACGCAAGAGGCTATGCGTTTGAAAAGTTCTTGGAAGATTTTTTTGGCGTTCACGACATGAACCCTGGCGGTTCATTCAAACTGCTCGGCGAGCAAATCGACGGGACATTTGAATGGGAAGGTTTCACGTACATTGTCGAGGCACGCTGGCGAACGACGCCAGCTAGGGCCGCCGATCTTTACGTGTTACGCGGGAAGGCCGAGAAGTCAGAATGGACACGGGGGCTGTTCATATCCATCAATGACTTCACCGACCTTTCTTCGGAATCATTTGCGAATGGGCGACGGGCGAACCTAATCACGATGAGCGGCCACGATCTCATCCTAATCCTTGAGGGGCAATGGTCACTCTTTAATGCGTTGAAGGTCAAGCTGCGAAGAACTGGCGAAACCAACAACGTCTACGTCCCTCTCGCCACCTCGTCTCGTTAGCCCGCCCTCGGTCGCTTTGGAACGGCAACGGAAAAAAGCCGCCCGCCCAAATGCGGCTGGCCCGATGACGCTCGCGGGCCTGTGGCGAAATCGAATTGGAATTCGTGCCGGGGGCTGCACGTCTTGGGCGAGTCGGTAGCGTTGCAGTATTCGAGGCACGTCTGCGGCACGCCGGCCACGATCAGTGTCGTCGGAAGCAAGCGGGGCGGGCGACAGGGGCTTGGATCGAGCAGTCCATTAAGGTAACATCTGCCGGTCGTATCCACCGCTTTCGGCAAGTTTACTGACCAGTTTACTGACCAAGCTGGTAGCGGAACCGCGGAAGGTTTTTGCAGCAAAGGGGATATGGCAAACGGGACGGGTAGCTCAGTTGGTAGAGCAACGGACTGAAAATCCGTGTGTCGGCGGTTCGATCCCGCCCCCGTCCACTGGAAAAGTCGACTGGCGGCCAAACGCTCGGCCGGGCAGTTCTGGGTAGCAATCAGGCCGGAAAACGCTCGGCCAGGGCCATGCCGCGACCACCGCGCAAAGCCAGGGAGACCGCTCCCTGGCTGTTTTTCTGCGCCCAGCCGGATTCCCATTTCGCGCATGCGACTGCTGCGAATTGCTGCACGGCCTCGTTAGAATGGCTGCGGCCCCCATCCCAACCGCTTGTTCCGCCAGGTGCCCCGATGAGAAGGTGCTGGTTCGTCGCACTGATCTTGCTGTGCAGCGCCGTTGCCCGGGCAGCCGACTTGCCGCGCAGCACCCCGGAGGCCCAGGGCATTTCGTCCGCGGCCGTGCTTGCGCTGGTCGAGGCGATCGACAAGAACATTCAATATCCCAACAGCTTCATGCTGCTGCGGCATGGCCACGTCGTGGCCGAGGGTTGGTGGGCCCCCTACGACGCCGCGTCGCGGCACTCCCTGTATTCGCTGAGCAAGAGTTTTACCTCGACGGCCGTCGGCCTGGCCGTGGCCGAGGGCAAGCTCAGCGTCGATGACGAAGTGCTCAAGTTCTTTCCCGACGACGCCCCGGCCGAGCCCAGCAGCAATCTCAAGGCGATGCGGGTGAGCGACTTGCTGCGCATGTCCACGGGGCATCAAAGCGAACCGCCGCGCACGGCCGACGCGCCTTGGACCAAAACCTTCCTGGCGCATCCGGTCCCCTTCAAGCCCGGCACCCATTTCCTGTACAACACGTCGGCCACTTACATGCTCTCGGCCATCGTGCAAAAGGCGACGGGCCTGACCCTGCTGGATTACCTGGGGCCGCGCTTGTTCGAGCCCTTGGGCATCGAACACCCGACCTGGGAAGCCAGCCCCGCGGGGATCTCGACCGGCGGATACGGGCTGAGCGTCCGCACCGAGGACATCGCGCGGTTCGGCCAGCTCTATCTGCAAAAAGGGAAGTGGCACGATCGGCAGCTGGTGCCGGCGGCCTGGATCGAAACCGCCACCAGCCGGCAGACCTCCAACGGCAGCAATCCGCAAAGCGATTGGGACCAGGGCTACGGCTATCAGTTCTGGCGCTGCCGGCACGGCGCGTATCGCGGCGACGGCGCCTTCGGGCAATATTGCGTGGTGCTGCCCGAGCAGGATGCCGTGATCGCCATCACGGGTGGGCTGAAGGACATGCAAGCCGTGTTGAACCTGGTCTGGGAAACGCTCCTGCCCGCGATGCACTCGTCGTCGCTGCCGGCCGATGACGCTGCCGCGAACCGCCTCGCCGAAACGCTGCAGGGGCTGTCGCTCCGGCCGCAAGCCGGCTCGGCCGCGGCGGCCAACGTTCTGGGCAAGAAGTACGTGTTTGCCCCCAACGATCGCAAGCTCGAAGCGCTTACGCTCGAGGCGGACGCCGGCGGCGCGGTAACGCTCGTGGCGCGCGTCGACGGGGCCGACAAACGCATCCCTTGCGGCGTTGGCCGCTGGCAGAAGGGGCGCGCCGGCTGGGGCAATCTGCCGGATCAGCCCGTGGCCGCCAGCGGTGCCTGGACCGCCGACGACACGTTCACCGCCCGGCTTTGCTTTTACGAGACGCCGTTTATCGTCAGCGTCGCGCTGACGTTCTCCGGCAACGAGCTGCGCTGCAGCTCCGAGTCGAACGTCGGGTTCGGCGCGACAAAAGAGCCGCCCCTGATGGGCAAGGCTGAGTAAACGCGGCCGCCCTTCAAACGGGGACGCGTCACGCAGACGCCGCGCGCAGTTCCCCCGTCTCCGCCGCCTGTTGCGGCAACGCGAACCCGGCAATCCAGCGGGTTCCGGCTGCCTGTTTGCCCGCCTTGTGCTGGGCAAAGTCACAAAAACACGCACGAAAAACGGTCGACCAACACCGAACCCGCCATTAGTATGGGACGAACACTGACCCTCAAACCGACTATTCCGTCCACCCTTTTCAGGAGAACGCTCATGAATCGCTCGACCCAGCGCCTTTTGGCTGTCGCCTTCGCCTTGCTCGTCTCGATCGCCTGCTGTGGCCGGTCGCTCGCCGCAACGCTCAGCTACGATTTCGAAGGGAGCCTCGACGGCTGGCAGAACGTGCGGACCAATACGGTCAACACTCCGCCTCAGGCCGATAGTTTTCAGCCCTTCCAGAACGTGACGCCCCACTCGAACGACTCGAATTCTCCCTCCACGCTCGACGGCACCGGCGCGTCCGGCGTGTGGCAAGCGGCGCCCGACGTGAGCACGTTTACCGCGGTTAACTGCTGTTATCAAGACAACCAGCCGCAAACGCTGGTTCTGACGTCGCCGACTTTCCAGCTGGGACTGTCCGGGTCGATTACGTTCGCCCTCACCGGCGGCCAAGGTGGCGCCAGTTCGCCCGCCACGGGCAATTTCAACACGCTGCCCACCGCCACCAGCGGCAGCGGATTCGAGGGAGTCGCGCTGCGCAATACGGCCACCGGAGCCTACCTGCTGAGCGACACGAAGGCGAGCAACGGGGAGTCCTACGTGTCGCTCGGGTTTACCAATGCGCAACTCGCCTCGGCCGGGGTTCTGGGTAGCGGCACCGTCTTGCAACTCGACCTGATCAACAATTTCAACGGCGGTTGGGGCTGGGTGGCCCTGGACAACGTCAAGATCTCGGGCGTGACGCCCGAGCCCGGTTCGCTGGTGCTATTCGGCTTCGGCGCGATCGGCCTGGTGATCGCCGCCAGCCGCCGCCGGGCCTGATGACCTGGCATGACCCGCAACAAGAAGCCCCGCGCGCCGCGCCGGGGCTTTTTTCTTACGCCGCCGAAATGGCAAGCAGCTGGCGGCTTAAGCTCGCCCGGCGTCTGGAGAGACCCCTTACTCCGCCTGGAGCTTGCCGCCGGCAAACCGGGTCTGGGCGTCGGACTTGGTCCACAGGCCGATCTGGCCCGCGGCCGGGAACGTCTCGTCCTCGAGGTCCAAGTGGAGCTTGTCGTCCAGGTAACAGCGGATGCGCTTGCCGACATGCACGACCCGGATCGCGTGCCAGCGGTCGGCCGCAGCCACGACGTCGGCCGTGGCCAATTGAGTTCGCTTGCCGGCTACGACTTTGTACGCCCGAAAGTTGTCTTCCAGCGGGTTCATCCGAGCCAGGTAGTAGTTGTCGGCGTCGCGGTAGCGCCAGACCAGCCCGCCCCCTTGGTCGATCTTGCCCGCCATCGCTCGAAATGAAATCGCGACGTCAACGTCCGCCGTGCTGGTTTTGTCGGCCACGCACAAATTGAACATCGGCTTGGGCGCCGTGTCGGAAATCTGCGCCAGGGCCTTGCCGCCGGGCGCCGTCTCGTCGGCCACGATTTGCCAGACGCTGCCGCTGCCTTCGCCGGTTTGGGCGGCGGTCCAGCCCGCCGGCAGTTTGCCGACTTCGGCCTGGGAGAAGTCAAACACGTTGGCCGTAGCGGCCGCGAGGATGGCGGTGGCAAGCCAGAGGGAAGCCGTTTTCATGTCGGCAGTCTTTCGTGTGTCGGGCAGAATCTGCTGGATCGAGGCGCTAGAGCCACGGCGAGCGGTCCGGCCCGGGCGGTCGGCCAGGGTGTGCGACGCGGGCCACGGTGGAGTCCGCGCGGTGGCCAGCACTGGGCACGCAGCCGGGCGCCGCATTGTAGTGCCGGCCGGGCCGCCTTGTAACGGTCCTGCCGGACCCGCAAAGGCGAGCCAGCCAGGCCACGCGGGGGGCGCTGTTCGCGTATTTTGTCGCCAGTCCGGGTGGTTTTGTCCGGACGCCGGATGCGGCAGTCTCCAAGGGCTGGTTCGGCCGGTTCCGGCTGGAAAAACCGGGAAAAAAGGGCCTCCGCCCGAAAGTCCGTTTTCGACCTATATTTGAGTATGGAATTAGGCCGCGAAATGCTTTCGATCTGGGAGCCGGTGTCGCGCGTGAGCCACGACTGGGTAGCAGCCGTGCTCCAGTGGTGCGAACTGCTCACAGACACCCAGCGTTTGCTCTTGCCCACGTCGCTGGCCGTTGTGGTCCTGCTTTGGACCAAGATGTGCCCACCGCCGGTCAAGGCTCCGTCGGCATCGGCCGAGGATGAGGCGATCTACTCGGCCGCCATCGAGCGCTGGCTGGCTTCCAGTGCCGTCGAGAACGAGCGCCGCGGCGCGGCGAAGTCCTGAGAACCGCATCGGACCACCGCCGCAGGCTCTTGCCGCAAGCGGAGCCACCGGAGCGCGACGGCATTCTGCAGCGCCCGGCCAGCGACCGTCATCTGCCCATGTTTGCCGCTGCGGCCGCTGGCCCGCAGGCTCAGCCGTCCTGCGGGCGAGGCTGATCGTCGCTATTCAGGCGGCCGACGAACCGGCATTCGACCCAGAGCTTCAGCTCGCCTGCCTCATCGCGGCGGGGGGCGCAACGTTCGACCTCGCACAGCAGGTTGACGAACCCGCCCGGGCGACGGAACCTGGCCACGAGAAATTCGGCGGTCGGGGACCGGCGGTCGAAGAAGGAAAACCCGCGCGTTCCCAGGTCGCAGCAAAGCACCGAGCGGAATTCGCCCAGCGAAGCCCCCTCGAACGGCGCGATGTCGCAGAATGTTCGAAATTTCGCGCGGGGCGAGTCATTCGCTCGCTGGACGAGATTACGCATTGCCAACCGACCGCCGACGCCTGCCACAGGTGCAAAGACAAAGCCGCTTACCCCCGTATCGGGTGCCGGGCACAAAAAACCTCAGTCCGGAAGCCAGAAGTCCGGATTTGCCGCGAGTGCAGCCGCTTTTTCGCCAGAAACCATGCGAAAATGCAAGGCGACATGGCGTGCCCCGCGGGCCGGCTGAACGTGGGGAAGCGATTGCTCGGCCGCCGTGCCGGAGGCCGGTTCCGGGGCGGCGCAAAAAAAATGCCCGGCCAGTGCCGGGCAGTTTTTGTAGGGTTCGCGCTGGCCGTCGAACTAGGCTTTGCGACGGCGACGGGCAGCGATCAGCAAGCCGATGGCGCCCAGCCCACAGAGAATCAGCGAGCTGGGTTCCGGCGTGTACTGCACGATCTGGAAACCGTCGATGGGGGCGCGATTGCTGGTTTCGCTGGCCAGAATGGTGAGCGAGGAAGCGGTCAGGCCCGAGTACAAGACGTAGTCGCCGGTGGTCGACCCGGTGGCCTGCACGAAGCCGTTTGTATTGTAGAACCCGGATCCGGCGACGTTCACGTTTTGGGTGACGCCGTTGACGGTGTAGTCGGAAGTCGTGCCGCCGTCCCGCTGGGTGTAGATGTAGAGGTCATACCTGGCGTACGGCACATTGGCGATCGTGACCGACGCCGGGCCGCCGCTGCCGCCGTCCAGATAGTTGCTGAGGAGAACGTTGTTGGGGCCGCTGAAAGCGACGTTGTCCCCGTTCGACCACGTGTTTCCGGACGACCACGCGACGGTCGTGGCCACCGAGCTCCCATTGGAATTCACCAGCGAATTCGGCCCGCCGGCGTTCGTGCCCTCGTTGTTCCAATTTTGTTGCGGAACCACGCCGGCAATGTCCGTCGCCGCCAGGGGGCCCGGCGTGCCGAAACTGCCGCCGCTGAAATTGATGCCGATGATCCCGCCGGCCGAGACGGCCGAGGTGGAAATGGCGACGATCAGCAGCGAGGCGAGCAGACAACCGAGCAGGTTAGCGGCGGAGCGAGTGCGGCGAGTCATGGTCAATGGTCCTTGGATCAAGTGATTTTGAAGCTGCAGTTTGGTTTCAAGTCGAAAACGGGATGAAGAACGAGGTTCAAAAATGGCGATGGTTCAAGTTTTTTGCGGTGCCCCGGCTAGCTGAGTCGATCCATAGCCAGTCGCACTGGAGTCAAGCGAATTGCAAACGCAGGCGAAAGCCAGCGGCGAGCTCGATTCGACCGCGGATTCTTGGACGGATTGGGCCGTGACAGAAAATATTATACACGTTTTCATGTATTTTTCTTTACATACTTTGGGTTGCACGTAACCGGCATTGCCCGGTCTCGTGAACCCTTCCACAGGATCTAATCGTGCCTAACTCGCCTCACTGCGAATCTATCCGCTGGGACACTGGATTCGCTTCGCCAGTCGCGGCGATGTGACCGCCCGTCTGGCACGATTCATCCGCGGCCCCACCGAACTTCGTTCCAAGGGGCCTCTCAAGCCGCATCGGGCGTGGGGCGTTGCCCACGCTCAATATCATTCTTGACCTCGGGCTGCCGATTGCCCGGCCGCGAGGTTCACTCTGCACTGTTGCGGTCGTTTTGCTGGACCACCGAGGAGGATCGCACTAACGAAAAAAAGGTTGTTCGACGCCTCTGCGCCGGTCGCAGAAACACCGAGCAACCTTTTTTCACTGCGTCAGTAGCGTTTCATCCGAGCATCCGCGGGCAAAAGGGCCCTTTTTTCCGGGCCACGACCATATGATCACCTCAACGGGGCCGTGCGTCAAGCACCCAGGCCAGGAAATGTTCTTAATTTCCTTTATGTGCCGCAGCCACGTTTTCGATGCCGACTCCATTTGCGGCTCAGGTAGCAGCGTCCAGCCGGAACCCGGAACAAGGCTGGGGACGATATGGCCGGCTGGTTTTCCAGCCCGGCGCTTTTATCGCCTGCGATCGTCGAGCACGAGAGACTCCGGAGCGCCGGATTCGGCCCACCAGACGTTGAACGCCGCGGAGCAGTAGGCGGCGTTCGCTTCCGTGCCAATCCGCATCAGCCGATAGATCGGCCGCATCCGGAACCAGAGGAGGATCACCAGGACGACCGCCGTGGGCAGCATCAGGCGGTTGACATCCGCGAGTTGGCCGATGGACTGGGCGGCGAACCCCAGCAGCGCCCGAATGTCGTGAGAATTTCCCATGTTGAAGCCTAGGTCAGGAAACCCAGGCGTGCCATGGAAAAGCCCGCCCGGGCTCGCAAATCCGGGCTCGAGAGCGCGGAACAGTCGGCGCGAGCTCTACGGACCCGGGTGCGGCTGCCGGAGCATGCGGAAGAAGCCGCAGGGCAACGGGCAACGTCCGATGGGGTGTTTCCGCCACGCCGCCCGATTGCTCTACATGCGTGTGTCCAGTGGGCGATGAGGGACTCGAACCCCCGACCCCCTCGGTGTAAACGAGGTGCTCTAACCAACTGAGCTAATCGCCCGGCAAAACGACCGGGCCCAGGCGCGCTGCCCGCCGGTCCTGGTGCCGGCAAGTGACTACTGCCCTTGGCCCGCTGGGCGGAGTCCAGCCGGCGATCCCTGCTCGGCGTCTAGGCGCCGCCTGCGGCCAAGCCGACTCGATCAGGCCCCATAAGGCGCCGCCCGCCGCGTCCGGTCAATCGTATCGGGCCAACTCCGGCACTGTCAAACTCACTGCTTTGGCGAGCCCTCGCACAGCGCTAGCGACACTCGGGGCGCTCCGTCGGCCCGGGGCCGCCGATGCCAGGCATCGCGCTCGTCAAACGGTAGCCGGAATCGGCTATATTTAACCTATGCGCAACCACGATCCGCAAACCGAGGCGCTCCCGCTGTTGCACCAGCGGATCCGCAACCTGCTGCTGCGCGGGTTCGGCGCGGCCACCGTTGCGCCGGCGCCGGCGAGCAGCCGTTTGCCGAAGATCCAGGAGCTCACGCCGGGCGCCGCGCCGGGCATCGAACATCACGAACTGTCCGATCGCCCCAGCTCGACCGCGACGGTCGCCGTGACCTGCACCGACTATTCGCCCGACCGTGTGCAAGTCGAACAGATCTGCGACGTGTCGGATTTCATCGCCCGGCATCGGCCGCCGTGGTCGATGGTGCGCTGGATCAACCTCGACGGCCTCACGGACATGAGCGTGATTCGGGCCCTGGCCGAAAAATACGGGCTGCATCCGCTGGCGATCGAAGACGTGATCCAGATTCCGCAGCGGCCGAAGGTCGAGGATTATCCCGGCTCGGGCGATCATCAGGCGCGGATCTTCGTGATCGCGCGGATGCTCGAGCTGGTCGGCGGACATCTGCACAGCGAGCAGATCAGTTTTTTCCTCGGCCGCAAAACACTGCTCACGTTCCAGGAAAACCAGGGGGACGTCTGGGACCCGATCCGGCAGCGGATCGGCGCCAAGGGATCTCGGCTGCGGCAGAATGACGTCAGCTTTCTGCTCTATGCGCTGCTCGACGCCATCATCGACCAGTGCTTTCCGATCCTGGAGTTTTATTCCGATCAGCTCGAAGACCTGGAAGACCTGGTCCTCACGACCAGCGGCACCGAGACGATCCAGCGCATTCACAGCGTCAAGCGCGAGCTGCTGGTGCTACGGCGCTCGATCTGGCCGATGCGTGAAGTCATCAACAGCCTGCAGCGCGAACCGCACGAGTGCATGTCCGATGTCGCCCGGACGTACCTCCGCGACGTATACGACAACTGCGTGCAGATCATCGATCTGGTCGAAACCTACCGCGAATTCGCCACCGGCCTGACCGAAACGTACATGTCGGCCCTGTCGATCCGGATGAACGAGATCATGAAAGTGCTCACGATCATGGGCACGATCTTCATCCCGCTCACCTTTCTGGCGGGCGTGTACGGCATGAACATGGACATCCCGGAAAACCACTGGGAGTGGTCCTATCCGATCTTCTGGTTCGTGTGCCTGGCCACCGCGGGCGGCATGCTGATCTGGTTCAAGCGCCGCCGCTGGCTCTAAAGCGCGGGCGGTTTGCTGGCCTTCCCGCCGGGCCGGCGCACGCTGAGCATCCCGCCCAGTTTGCCGGATATTGCCCGGGCGAACTGGTCGTCGCGATTTGCGATCCGGCGTCGCAATTTGAGCATTCGCCGCGCAGCGGCGCGCAGGTTTCAGGCTCCGGCGAGCGCCGGCCGAACCGCGTCTGGGGATTCTGCGCGAATAGCGGATTGAGCCCGCTTTTGCGGCGATGGCCGCCAAAACTTACGAATATGTAAGCAATTACGAGCGCGACACACGGCCGCACCCTGCGTTACCGCAGCACTGCGGGGGCCTCCTCGCAGGGCCGCGCACGGATTTGGCAAGCAAATTGCAGTGCCAGCCGTTTGCTGTGCTGCGCAATCGCAGCCGGCGCGGGTGTCGTTTGTTTTGACCGATTGGACTGCGGAGTCACCACTGTTGAAGAGTCTGGGCTTGCCGCTCAAGGGATGGGCCTCGCCTGCCAGGCGGGACGTCTTACCCGAGGGGCTGGGAACGCGACTGCGGCGTCATGGGCTGGGAGCCCTGGTGCTGGGGGCTCTGGCGGCCATCTGGTGGTGGGGACACCACACGGCCTGGACCTTCGTCGCGCGCGAATCCGCCGTGGCCGATCTGCCGGCCATGCACGTGGACTCCGGGCTGGGCGCCGAAATCATCCGCGCCCAGGGCACCGGCGTCACCACGATCCGGCTTTCGTCGCCCGAGCTGGCCAGTTTGCTGGGCATCGAGCTCGCCGAGGCACGCCAAGCGCCGCTCTGCCGCGAACTGTCGGTGCCGGCTCACGTCAGCTACGAGCAAACGCGGCTGGCAAAGCTCACCTCGCGCGTGCCCGGCTCCGTCTGGCGGGTGGAAAAACGGGTCGGCCAGCCGATCCGGCAGGGCGAAGTCCTGGCCGTGATCGATTCGCTGCAGGTCGGCAAAGCCAAGGCCGATCTGTTGCAAGCGCTCGCCGATTACGACCTGAAGCGCAAGCTGGCCGCGCGCCTGGGTCCGGCCGCCGCCAGTGCGGTGCCGTATAAGCAGATCGAGCAGGTTCAGGCCGACTTGCGCCACGCGCAATTCGAGCTGTTCAATGCCCAGCAGTCGCTGATCAACCTGGGCTTCGCAGTCGACATCGAGCAATTGACCGGCCTCTCGGATGAAGAGCTCGTGCGGCGGGTCAAGTTCCTGGGGCTGCCCGACTCGATCACCAGCGAACTAAACCCGCTGACGGCCACGGCCAATTTGCTGCCGCTGGTGGCTCCGTTCGACGGCGTGGTGATCGGGCAGGATATCGTCAGCGGCGAGGTCGTTTCGACGCTGGAAAAGGGTTTCGAGATCGCGGACGTCCGCCGGATGCTCGTCAAGCTCAGCGTGCGGGAAGAGGATTCTTCCCAGTTGCGGCTGGGGCAGGGGGTCAGTTTCCGCGTCGGCGAGCGTGACCTGGAAACCGCCGTCTCCTGGATCAACACCGAGGTCGACCGCAAGACGCGGACCGTCGAGGTGCGCTGCGACACGGCCAACCCGCCGGCCGACGAGGCCGTCGGCCAGTTTCTGCTCCGGGCCAACATGTTTCTGTCGGCGCACATCCGCGTCGAACAGAAGTCGCAAGCGCTGATCGTGCCGGCCCGGGCCGTGCAATCGGTCCTCGGCGTACCGGTCGTGTTCGTACAAAGCGATCCTTCGTCGTACGAAGTGCGGCCGGTGGTGCTGGGGATCGAAACCGATGAGTCGGTGGAAATCGTCGACGGCATCGCCGCCGGCGAGATGGTCGTCACCGCCGGCGCTCACATGCTCAAATCCGAAGCCTCGCGCACGCGCCGCCCGGGCACGTGATTGCAGGCGCAGTCGAGGAATCCCGTGTCGAGCTGGCTGATCGGCTGGTCGCTCACCCATCGCTGGCTGGTGGTCGTGCTGGCCGCTGCGCTGGCGGCCGCCGGAGCCTGGTCGCTCGAGCGGATGAATTTCGACGCTTTTCCGGACACGACCCCCGTCCAGGTGCAGGTGAACACGCCCGCGCCGGCACTGGTGCCCGAAGAGATCGAGCGCTTGATCACTTTCCCGATCGAGCTGGCGCTGGGGGGCCTGCCGGGCCTGGTGCAATTGCGGTCGGTGTCGCAATTTGGCTCGTCGGCCGTTGTGGCCACGTTTGGCGACGGCACGGACATCTATTTCGCCCGGCAGCTGATCAACGAGCGGCTCGCCGCGGTGCAAATGCCCGAGGGAATCGAGCGGCCCAAAATGGGCCCGGTGGCGACCGGCCTGGGCGAAGTTTTCCAATACACGCTTTCCAGCGAGGAGCTCAGCCTGACCGAGCTGCGCACCTTGCACGATTGGGTGGTCAAGCCCCTGCTGCGCAGCGTGCCGGGCGTGGCCGAGGTCAACTCCTGGGGCGGGCTGGAGAAACAGTTTCAGATCCGCATCGAGCCCTTGGGCCTGGTGCGGCACGATATCTCGTTCGACGAGGTGGTCACCGCCGTCCGCCGCAACAACCTGAACGTGGGGGGCGGCAATATCAACGAAAATCGCTCAGGCGAAATGCTGCTCGTGCAGGGCATCGGCCGCACGACCAGTCTCGATGAGATCCGGGACATCGTCATCGCGGCCAAGAACGGCGTGCCGGTTTCGGTCAGGGACGTGGCCGAAGTGGCCGTCGGGCATCAGATTCGCGCCGGCGCCGTGACCCGCGGCGGCCGCGGCGAAGTCGTGCTCGGCCTGGGCTTCATGCTGATGGGCCAGGACAGCTACGAAGTGACGCGCCGGCTCAAAGAAAAGCTCGCCGAAGTCCGCCAGCGATTGCCGCCGGGCGTGGAGGTCGACATCGTCTACGATCGCACCCGACTGATCGACCAGGTCACGAGCACCGTGCGCAGCAATTTGTGCGAGGGGGCGATCCTGGTCGTCGCGGTCGTATTCTTCCTGCTCGGCAATCTGCGCCGGGCTGATCGTGGCGCTGACCATTCCCTTGTCGATGCTCGCCGCCTTCTGCGGCATGCTGCCCTTGGGCATCGCCGGCACGCTGCTCAGCCTGGGGGCGATCGATTTTGGCGTTGTGGTCGATAGCTGCCTGGTGATGGTCGAAAACATCCTCCACCGCTTGAACCTCGCCCGCGACGACCAGTCGCGACTCGACGTGGTCCGCGACGCGGCCATCGAAGTGCGCCAGCCGGCCTTGTTCGGACAGTTGATCATCCTGATCGTGTATCTGCCGCTCCTGACGCTCGAAGGGGTCGAAGGCAAATTGTTCCGCCCGATGGCTCTGACCGTGATCCTGGTGCTGGCCGGCTCATTGCTCATGTCGCTGACCCTGATTCCGGCCCTGGCCTCGCTCCTGATTGGCCGGCACGCTACGGAACACCGGCCGCTGGTGCTCGTCTGGGCAGAGAAAATTTACGAGCCGCTCTTGCGCGGCGCCATCGCCCGGCCGCGCTGGCTGCTGGCCGCAGCCGCTTTGATCCTGGTAGGCACCGTGGTGTTGGCCGCACGCAGCGGAACAGAATTCGTTCCCCGGCTCTCGGAAGGGGACATCGTGATCGGGATCGTGCGACCGGCCGGCACCGACCTGGCCGAATCGACGCGCATCAACGGCGTGATGGAGCGGTTGCTGTTGGCCCATTTTCCCGACGAGATCTCGCACGTCTGGAGCCGCAACGGGGCTCCGGAAGTCGCCACGGATGCCGGCGACGTGCAGGCCACGGATTTGTTCGTGGCCCTGGCCCCGCGCGAACGCTGGCAGAGGGCCCGCACGCAGACCGAACTCGTGGAGCTGATGCAGCAAGCCGTTGGGCACCTGCCGGGCCAGATCACCTGGTTCACGCAGCCGATCGAACAGCGGATCAACGAAATGATCTCCGGCGTGCGTTCGGACGTGGCGCTGAAATTGTTCGGCGACGACTTCGACACGCTGGTCCGCAAGGCGGCCGAGTTGGAAACCGCGCTCGCCGGCGTGCCCGGCTGCGTCGACATCTCGACCGAGCAGATTCAGGGGCAGCCGACCCTGCGCATCAAAGTCGACCAGGATCAGATCGCCCGTTATGGCTTGCCGGCCGAACGGGTACTTGAAGTCGTCGAAGCCTTGGGAAGCAAGCCGCTGGGGGACGTCGTCGACGGGCAATACCGCTTTCCGCTGGCCGCCCGCTTGCCGGACGCGCTGACGCGCAACGCCACGGCGTTGGCCGGCGTGCTGCTGTTGACTCCGGCGGGCGAGCGCATGCCGCTGGGGCACGTGGCCACGATCGAAAAGACCAGCGGTCCGAAAATGATTCCCCGCGAATGGAGCCAGCGGCGGATCACCGTCCAGTGCAACGTGCGTGGCCGCGACCTGGGCAGCTTCATAGCCGAAGCCCGGCGGCGGATCGCCGACCAGGTCGCGCTGCCGCCCAATTATCGACTGGAATGGGGGGGCCAGTTTGAAAACATGCGCCGGGCGCAGCGCCGGCTGGGCCTCGTCGTGCCGATTGCCCTGGCCCTGATCGCCGGGCTGCTCTACCTGGCTTACCGCAGCGCGGCCGACGCCCTGGTCGTCTTCGGCAGCGTGCCCCTGGCCTGCGCCGGCGGCGTCCTGGCGCTCTGGGCCCGGGAAATGCCGCTCTCGATCTCAGCGGCCGTGGGTTTCATCACGCTGTCGGGAGTTTCGGTGCTTAACAGCATGGTAATCGTGTCGGAGATCCGCCGCTTGCGCCACTCGGGTGTCGCGCTGGCCGAGGCCGTATTTCAAGCGCCCGTAGCCCGGCTGCGAACCGTCATCATGACCACCCTGGTAGCCAGCGCCGGTTTCGCGCCGATGGCGCTTTCCAGCGGAGTCGGGTCGGAAGTGCAGCGACCGCTGGCCACGGTGGTCATCGGCGGCATTGCCACCAGCACCTTGATGACGCTGTTCGTCCTGCCGGCGCTGTATGCCGTCGTGCGCAGGGAACGCTACAGGCCGGAAGGCGCAGGTGCAGGCGGCGCACCGGCAGCCTGAAAATAAAACGGGCGGCCGTTTGGCCGCCCGGAAGGCTGTGCACGGTTCTGATCGCGCGATCGTCGGATGGCGACGCCCGATTACTGATGCGGCTGGGCCGGCACCAGGCGACGGGCTTCGCTGCTGACTCCATCCTCGATCTGCTGACCGACCGATTGGTTCTGGCCGTCCTGCTGCAGCGACTTCTCGGCCTCGTTGACGATCTGCTCGCCTTCGCGCACGACTTTGGCCGTCGTCTGGCGGAGCTTGTTCTCGTCGATCGACACGTTGATGTTGTCGCCGTTCTTCTGCAGGTGAATCACACCCACGGCAACCAGCGCAACGACGATGGCAGCCAGCAAAAACAACATTCTCATCGGTCATTCCTCCGTGAAAGTGCGGACTTTGTCCTCGCGGCCCAGGCGCGCGGCCCGGCTGCGGCCTTTGAAAAATGAGGGCGGGAGTCTAGGGCCGCCGGGCGACGGCGTCAACAGCAGTCGGGCCGCCGGGCGACGGCGCACTGCCCGCAGGGGCGACGGCGCATTGCCCGCACGGGCGGCCGTTCGCTGCCCGGCGGCGGCTAATGCTTGCATCCCGATCGGCACTAGCGCATGTTGAACGCCTGCCAAGACCACCCGGGGAGACGCAGACAAGTGCGACGGGCGCGCGGATTCAGCCTGATCGAGCTGTTGGTCGTGATTGCTATCATCGGCCTGATGCTGGCGCTGTTGTTGCCCGCCGTGCAGCAGGCCCGAGCTGCGGCGCGCCGCGGCACGTGCCAGAACAACCTCAAGGAAATCGGCCTGGCTTTGCAAATGTTCCACGGCGCCCGGGGCCGGCTGCCGCGAGCCCGCTTGTGTCCGGCGCCCTGGCAGAACGGGCAGGATCTGTACTGCGGCCTGCTGCCCTCGCCCGCCTACTATACCGGCCCGAACGAACTCTGGTGGGCCCCGTTCGATGGCCGCGTGGCCGTCACCGCGCAGCCGTTGCCGGATTTCGATCCGACGCGGGCGATGATCTGGCCTTACCTTGAAGGCAACTGGTCGGCGTTCCGCTGTCCCGATGGCGTGGACCTGTCGCCAACCAGCCTGACGTACGGCCAGCCGTATCAGATCAGCTACGCCCTGAACGGCGTCAATGGCGGTCCGCAGGGCGCCCGGCTAGCCGATATCAGCAATGGCAACGGCACCTCGAAGGTGCTCCTGGCCTGGGACCACGACAACACGCCCAGCTGCGCCGATTCGACCGGCCTGCCGGTTCAACCGTTCGACAGTCCGATCGCGCTGCCGCACTATCCGATCCTGCGCCACCAGGGGGTGTTCTGCGTGCTGGCCTGCGACGGACACGTCGACACGCTGGAGCAAGAGCAGCTCCAGCTGGCGAATTTCTATTCGCAGTGATTTTCTGCCACGTCGGCGGCAAGCTGCTGGCCGATCAGGCCCCGTGCTGCCGGCTGGCGGGTTGCCGGGCGACAGGTTGTCCGCTGACCGGCTTCGAGGCCGATGTGCCGAAGATCACCGGCACGATCCGGGCCACCACCGCCGGCGCGGCGAAATAGAGCGCCCAGTCGTGCTCCGTGCCGGCGTAGCAACTGGCGTCGAACTGGGAGATCTTGGCCAGGTCGGCCCCCAATTGTCCACCGCCGACCAGCCCGGTGTAGCCGAGCGCCTCGGCACAACTGCGGCGGCCGTAGAGCCAGTGGTAGCGCTGCAGGACCTTGTCGCAACCGTTGTTGACCAGGAGCATCTGGCGGACCACGCCAAGGGCGCGACCGTGGCAATGCCCCGGCAGCAACCAGTCGTTGTCGAATGCGGCCGCGATCAGCACCACGTCGAACGCCGGCCGCCGGGTTGCCGTGTTCAAGCTCAATCTGCGGCCGTCGATCGTCCCGCTGCCGAACAAGTGCAGCGTGCCGCTGGCGATCCGGGCGCCGAAGCTGTAACCCATGAGCGACACCGGGACATCGCTCGAGATCGCGTCGATAAACCGGGCCAGGTGCAGTGCCGAGGGACCTGTCCGGGCCGCTTTGATCCGCACGTCCTCGAACAAGCCGCTGTCCGTGCGCTCGCTGGGCCAGGACCAGATGACGAACCGCAGCGGCTTGGGATCCGTGGCCTGCCGGGCGATCGCACTGTAGACGGTCCAACCGACCTGGAAGGCGCGCCCGTGGTCGATTTGATTGCCGTGGATCCAGATGGCCGTGGTCGCCTGGGGATCATCGCTGCCCAAGAACGCGGCGCTATTCGAGGCCTGCCAGCTGCCCCCCTGGTAATGCCAATACTGCAGGTTCGAGGCTTGCGCGTTGACTTCGCCGCAGCCTAGCCCGCGATCGCTGACCAGCCACACCTGATCCTGCGGCCGTGGCAGGCTCGTGCAGCAAGGGGCCGCGGCCGTCGGGGTGCTCGCTTCGCGCACGGCTTCGGCGGCCGACGAGCGGCCGACGCAAATCGCCAGCGCCAGACATAGCGTCGCCAGCGAGCGCAGCGGCATGGAGGCTGCGCGAAAGGAAACAATCCGGGGTGGGTGCGGCATGGTTCTAAATGAAAACAACTGAATCGCCAAGCGCTATGCCGGCAAGTGCCTGCTGCGCTGCGTATTTCGGGTGGTTGGATTTATTGACACCGAGATTTCGAACGGGCCCTCGGGCTACGTCAAACGTCCCCGTTTCGGCGGGCGTCCGCTGGCCGCACCAGCGCCAACCGCATAGCCCATGTATCGGCAGGCGGGAAGTGCAAGTTGGCAACTGGGTAAAATGTAGCACCAATTCAACAGCGCGGCGAATTCTTGCCACGCGAATGTGGCAAAAAATCACCACGTTCAATTTGCACATCGCGCCCCGTGGGGTAGAGTTGCTTGACCCACAGCCTCGCCCTGGTTCCCTGAACGCATTTTGCGGGAGACACCAGCCATGCGCAGGCTTTCGATTGTGATGATTTTGGCGATTGCGACAACCGGTGCCGCCGGTTGCCACACCGCACCGCAGCCTTGCTGCCGGCCGGCCACCACGTGCAGCCCTTGTGGGCAAAACATGGGCGCCCCGGTGATCGAGAGCTACGGCGCTCCCACCTTGCAGGCAACGCCGGGTACGATCGTTCCTGGAACGATGGATGCCGGCACGCTGACCCCCAGTCCGCAGACCTACACGCCCTCGATGCCTTAAAGTCGCGTTACTGAGAGTCGGCCTGGGTTTCATCGATTGCACGTCCCGGCCTCCACGTGACCGGGGCGTGACGGCGGCAGATCAAGACGATTACCGCCAAGCGGGATGAAACCCAGAACTTCGTCAACGTCCGCCGCGAGCCTGTCGTTGCCATCCTGAACAGCGACGACTCGCGGTGGACGCCAGGCGAATGCTCCCCCCGCCTTCCCCCGCACATGAGCCAATTGCCATGTCGCTTTCCCGCCCCGCCGCCAGCCGGCCGAATCTGCGCGGACGCGCGATCCTGCGTTTCCTCTTCGATGGCCCGCAGAGCGGCATTCGACCCAGCGGCGCTGCTTGCTTCGCCCCTTTACCGGGCGACACGGCCGTAGCGGCGGCGGCTGCCGCGCGGGGTGGCTCGGCTGCTGACATGATGTCGCAGCTGAAAGGTGCGCCCGAGCTCCGCCCCAGCGGCGCCGGCAGCTCGGCAGCCATGACAGGGCGAAATTAGCGCCGCGCCGTCCCAGCGCAGATCCTGGCCCTGAATCAGTGCGCGCGGCCGGAGGCAGATCCGGCTCTTTGCACTTCGCGCGGCGGCGCTGGCCGATTATTCGACCGTCAACGAGACGCCGCTTTGCGCGGGAATCTCCAGATCCACGTCCAGCAGGTCGCCGGCGATCTGTCGCGCCGGCTCTTCGACGATCCGCCGGCAATCGGCCCTGGCCACGGTGAGCTTGCGCCCCTTGACGGCCTCGGGCAGGCGGGTGTTGACGTGGATCAGCAGCTTGTCGTACGTCTTGCCGGCTTGCGGGTCTTCGTGCGGATAGCCGTAGTAAAGCACGACGTTGAATCGCCCGCCGTCGCTGGTCGCCAGGGCGTAGGCCCGCTGGCTTTCGCTGCTCTTGAGCTGCGGCAGGTCGAGCGCCACGGGGTACTGCTGGCCGCGGCAATTGCGCATCAGCCAGAAGGCGTTGTAACGGTACGTGATCGGCTTGTTCTTGCCGGGATTGGGCCATTCGGGCGGCAGCTCGCCGTAGCGCTGATCGAACTCGCCATGCACGCCGAACACGTAGCCGCCTTCAGCGTATTCGCGCCAGCGATAGTGCAGCGTGCCCAGGCAGCTGTCGGCGTGATCTGCCACCGGTTTCCAGCGCTGCATGATGTAGTCGAAAGCCGGCTCGCCGTAGATCCAGAAGTCCCATTCGGTGATCAGGTATTTGAGCCCGTCGAGCCCGAGACCTCGGGCGTGTTCGGTATAGCGATCCTGCAGGTAGAACACCGCTTCGCCGGTATGGCCGTAGGGATGCCGGCTGATCCAGTCCAGCCGCTTCCCGCAACGATCCATCACCCGCTGGATGTAACTCCACTCGAAGAATCCCCCGCAGCCGAGCTTGATGCCGGGATACCGGGCGTGCAGTTTGTCGGCCGCTTCGTTGAAGAAATCGGCGAACTTGGGCAGCACTTCATCCGAGGGAGTCAGGTTCGGCTCGTTCATGATTTCGAAGTAACTGATCCGCGGCCGATAGGCGTCGGTGCCCGGCCGGCCGTTGGCATGCTCGATGGCCGCGGCGAAATACTTGGTGTAGCGGCTCGCTTGCGGCCAATCGGGGCCAAACCAGGGACACCAGGCCAGCACGACCGGCCGGGCGCCGATCCGGTCGATGTCGGCCAGCACGCCGTCGCCGCGCTCGAACTTGTACTTCCGGGCATCGAACGACGTCAGGTCCGTGCCGTCGTCGAGGTAATCGAATTGGCCCTTGGGGCCGCGCTCGACGTAGTCTCCCGGCGAGCCGATGCCCGTGCGCAAACGTGCCGTCGAGTCGCAGCTCGCGATACATCGCCAGGTCGGCGCCCTGCATGCCGTCGCCGCCGGCCGAGCTCTCTTGGCCATGAATGCCGAAGTGGGCCGCGGTCAATGCCGGACCTGTCTTCGTCAGGTCGACGTGCAACGTGCCCGCGGCCGGCGACGCGGCCAGCTGCGCCGGCCGATGCCTGGCGTGCTCGGCCAGCCAGCCGAGCAGCTGCGCGTAGAATTTGCCGAACTGCGGCCACTTGGAAAACTCCTCCGACAATTCGTCGTTGGAGAACACTCCGCCCAGCCACACCGAGCGCCCGGCGCCTGTTTCGCCGGCCACCCAGATCGGCTTGCCGCTGGGCGAGCGGGCGAGCACGGTGACGCCGGGACGCAGCTCGCCGTAGCGCGCGGCGGCGAGCGCCGGCGCCTGGCCCCAATCCAGCCCCCGCATCACGGGATGATCCGGCGCCGCGGGCTCGATTTTCAGCGGCTTGTCCGAGCAGATCGGCTGACTCAGCTTCGGGTCACTGGGGCGGAACGGCTCGACCTCGATTGGCAGGACGCCGGCGAAGCTGAGCTCTTTGGTGTTGAAGCTGAAGGCCTTGTGGTTGTCGCAGTAGAGAAATCCGCCTCCGCGCTGGACGAAATCGTCCATTGCCCGCACTAGCCTGGGCAGCACGCTCTGCCCCATCACATCGCCGGCCACGATCACGTCGAACTTGCCGAGCGAGGCCGGTTCGCCGTACTGCAGCAGTTCGTAGCTGGTCCAGAGCGTGAAATCGAACCGGCCCGGCGCCGCCTTGTTGACCTCGTCCCGCACGAAGTAGCCGCGCAGCGGCCGCTGCCCCTGGTAATTCGGCAGTTGGGCCTTCCAGTCGCCGCCGACAAACAGCACCCGGATCGGCTCCTCGCCGGCCGCCGGGCCTGCGTGCCAGAGCACAAACCGAGCCACAGGGACCAGAGCGAACATCGGATCAGGGTGCGAAGCATGGACGACATTCCTTGCTGGCAGCGTGAATTACCGTGGATTTGGGCTGCGGGGGCGGAGGGCCCGGTGGCGTCGAAGCCCGACCTTGCCGCCGCCCGACATAGATATGTCGCGATCGGCCGGCGGCGTTACGCTCGGCCAGCGGCCAATTCCGCCGAAAATCCGCGGTCGGCCGCCCGCCGTGGCGGGCGCCAGGCGGTTTCCTGCTCTACTCAGTGCCACTGGCGGCTGTTATCCTGCTGACAGGCTTGGCGAAGTCACTTCATTCTTTTCCGCCGCTCGGCGGGATGTCGAAAACATGCTGGTCCTCGGCGAGCGCCGTCGCTCTCTGCCAGGTTTCACACTTGTGGAACTGCTGGTCGTGATCGCCATCATCGGCATCTTGATCGCGCTGCTGTTGCCGGCGGTGCAGGCCGCGCGCGAAGCCGCGCGGCGCATCCAGTGCGACAACAATATCAAGCAAGTGGGGCTGGCCCAGCTCACCTTTCACGACGTGCACCGCCAACTGCCCAAGGGCCTGGCCTGGGGCGACGGCTCGGTGAGCAGCATCTATTGCTCGCCGCCTTACAACTTTCCCCGCAGTAACTGGATCTATCACCTGTTTCCGTTCATGGAGCAGAGCAATCTTTATTTCCAGCTGCCACAGCCGGCCGCGGCACAACTGCAGTGGGAACCTTGGGGCAGCACCGCGGCGACCGATCCGAACGGGCCGACGCGGCAGATCGTGCCCACCTTTCTTTGCCCCAGCGACGACGGCATGCAGACCGAGTCGCAACCCTGGGGCGTCTTCACGATGGGCAATTACCACGTTTATTTCGGCGGCGCCAACCTGGGAGCCGCGCAGGCGCTCCCCGACAATCAGCTGGCCGCCTTCGGAGTCAACTTCGGGGCCCGGCTCTCGAAAATTACCGACGGCACCAGCAAAACACTGCTCATGGGCGAGTATCTGCGCTCGCGCGGCGCCAGCAACGACCAGCGCGGCCTGCTCTGGGCCGATCAGCCCGGTTACGGCCACATCTATGCCAACTTCAATCCCAACTCTGGCAGCCCCGACTTGCTATACGTCGGCTATTGCGACAACCAGCCGCAACTCAACCTGCCCTGCATCTCCGGCGACGGCGGCCCCAACAACACCGTCGCCGCGCGCAGCCGGCATCCCGGGGGCGTCAACGTCGTGCTGGCCGATGGTTCGGTCCAATTCATCGCCGACGAAATCGACCTGGCCACCTACCGGGCCCTGGTCACGATTGCCGGCAGCGAACTGACGGGCAGCTATTGATGCCACGAGCCTGCACCGCTGTCTCTTTCAACTCCTTCTGTTGGCTGGCCGCCGCCCTGGCTGCGCTAGTTGGGAGCGGCTGTTCGCACTCGGGTCCGCAGCGGGCCGCAGTGCGCGGCAAAGTCGTGGTGGACGGCCAGCCCATGGCCGAAGGGTCGATTTCCTTTCTGCCCACCGAAGGCGCAACTGGCCCCAGCGCGGGCGGAATCATCCGCGACGGCGAGTATCGCATTCCCGCCGCCAGCGGCCCGGTGGTCGGGCGCAGCCGGGTAGAAATCCGCGGCTTTCGTCAGACGGGCAAAACGGTCCGCGACGTCTGGAAGCCCGGCCAGAACGTTGCCGAGCGCGTCATCGCCCTGGGTCCCGAGTTCAACGATCGCTCGACGCTCACGCGCGACATTCAAGCTGGCGACAACCAGCTCGACTTCGACCTTCCCGGCCGCAAAGACGAATAGCCCCCTGGCCGGACTCCCCGCCGGGGCACTGGAACCCGCCACGCTCCGGCAGCTAGAATCGGAGCTTGGCGACGGCGTGGCCTGACGATGGCGTGACGCCGCCTGCCCACCGTCCACCGCGAGCATCCTCCGGCGCGAGCCGCCAGCACTACGGATTCAACATGTCCCCCACGAACCTTGGTCGGCGCCGGTTTCTACAGACCGGCTCGGTGCTGCTTTCGCTGCCCTGGCTGGAAAGCCTGGCCGGCGCTGCCGAGCAGGGGGCGCCGAAGCGGATGGTCCAGGTTTGCACCAGTTTCGGGCTCTACGGCCCGGCCTTCTTTCCGGACCAGCCGGGTCAGGATTACGAGCCGAGCGAATACCTGGCGATTCTCAAAGACCTCCGCAGCCAGTTCACCGTTTTTTCCGGCATTTCGCATCCCGAGATCGGTGGCGACCATGCCTCCGAGGCCTGCTTCCTGACCAGCGCCAAGCATCCGACTAAGGGGGGCTTCCGCAATACGGTGTCGCTCGATTTCGTCGCTGCCCGGCACGTCGCCCCCGCGACGCGGTTTCCGCTGCTCACGCTGTCGACGCTGGATTCCAGCCCTTTGACCTACACCGCCAGCGGGGCAGGGGTGCCCGCGCTGAGCCGCCCGTCGGAGATTTTCTCGCGTCTGTTCCTGGCCGGCGAGAAAAGCGACGTGGAGCGCGAAATGAACCGGCTGAAGCGCGGCCAAAGCGTGCTGGACCGCATGGGGGAGCGCTTCATCGAGCTCAAGCAAACGCTCAGCCAGCAGGACCGCCAGCAAGTCACCGACTACGCCGAAGCCGTTCGCGACATGGAGCGGCAACTGCAGGCCGACGAGGCCTGGGTCCAGCGCCCCAAGCCGACCGTCACCGAGCCGATGCCCAACGAGCAGTATCCCAGCCCGTTTTCCGATCGCAGCGACAGCCTGGGGCGAGCCCGGGTGCTGCTGAATTTGATCAAGCTGGCCCTGCAGACCGACTCCACCCGGGTCGTCTCGCTGTTCATTCGCGGGATGGACGAAAAGCCCCCCATCCCCGGCGTGAGCGAAGGGCATCACGGCCTGTCGCACCACGGCCGCAACCCGGAAAAGATCGAGCAACTGAAGATCATCGAGCGCCTCGAGATGGCCGTGTTCCGCGACTTCCTGCTGGCCCTGCGCGACACCAAGGAGCAAGGCGGCAGCCTGCTGGATAGCACGCAGGTGCTGATCGGCAGCAACCTGGGGGACGCCAGCGGCCACGGCACCACGAATCTGCCGATCTTGCTCGCCGGCGGCGGCTACAAACACGGCCAGCACATCGCCGGCGACCCGAAGAACAACACCCCGCTGGCCAAACTGTACGTCAACATGCTGCAGCGATTCGGGGTCGAGACCGACGCGTTCGGTTCGGGTGCGGGCACGATCACAGGCCTGGCGTGACCCACATGCACCTCGGAAAATGCCTCATCACCTGCGGGCTTGCGGCCTGGATCGTTGCTTGTGCAGCTTGCGGCAGCAGCGCAGCGGCCGACGACGTCTCGAGCGGCTTCACGGCGCGCGTGATGCCGGTGCTGGCCGCGCACTGCGCGAGCTGCCACGGCGGCAAATGCCCCGAGGCCGGGCTCACGCTCGAAGGCCCGCGCACGCTTGAGCAATTGCGCACCGACGCCAAGCGCTGGTTCCGCGTGGCCGAGCAGCTCGAGTCGGGCGCGATGCCCCCTGAGGACGAAAAGCCGCTCACCCCGGCCGAGCGCGACGCCGTGCGCGGCTGGGTCCGCGGCCCGCTGGCCGAGTGGCTCGCCGGCCTGCAGCTCGAGGAAGGCCGCAGCCGCTTCCGCCGCCTGAACCGCAACGAGTACGCCAACACGATCCTCGATCTGTTCGGGTTCCGGCCGCCCGTCGTGCGTGAATTGCCCGGCGACGGCCGCGTCGACGGCTACGACAAGATCAGCGCGGCCCTGCCGCTCTCGTCGGCCGGGGCCGCGGGAATCGTCAAGATGACCGAAGACATCCTGGCCCGCATGCTTCGCCCGCTGCCGCCGGACCTGCAGCGAACCTATCGTCTCTGGCCCTGCGAAAGCGAACAGTCGGCCGGGCACATCCTGGAGCTTCCGGACGGAACCAAGGTTTCGTTCAACACCGACACCACCTCAGGTCCCCTGCGGCTGAAGAATGCCGACGGCGCGCTTGTTTATCCGCCCGGCCCGCGGATGCCCGGAATGCACAAGCTGCGGCTCTCGGTCTATGGCTATCAGACGGAACAGCCGCTGATTTTCGGCATCTACGCGGGGCACACCGTCGCCTATCCGCAGCTGCTCGACCTGGTCAAAGTGCTCGAAGCGCCGCCGGGCAAGCCGGCCGTGCTCGAGACTGAAATCTACTTGCGCACCGCCCCAGACAGCGACCTGCAGATCTCCGATCATTTTCGGCTGGTGCCCTTCGGCATCGGCGTCCAGGTGCCCAAGAATTCGCTGGCCAAAGACTGCAAAGGCCCGGGCCTGGCCATCCAATGGGTCGACGTGGAAGAACCCGCGTTCCCGCTGCCGGGCGATCGCTGGCTCTCGGCCGACATTCCGGCCGAGCTGCTGGAGAAGATCCGCCTGGGCGACGCCCAGGCCACGTTGGCCAACTTGCCCAGCGGCACCCGAGAAGTCTTTCTGGCTGCGGTCGAGAAAACGCTCCAGCGAATCGGGCCGGCGCTCTATCGGCGCCCCCTGGCCGACGCGGAACTGGCAGGCGCCGTGGCCCGGGTGGCCCGACAGATCGACGACGGACGCAGTCTGCGCGAAGCCCTGCTGGGCGAAGTGGCCCAGATGATGACGGCGCCTGATTTCCTTTGCGTGATCGAGCGGCCCGGCCGGCTGAACGATTTCGCCCTGGCCTCGCGGCTGGCGTATTTCCTCTGGAACTCGACGCCCGATGAGACTTTGCTCGCGCTGGCCGGGCAAAACCGGCTCAGCGAGCCGGCCGTGCTCCGCGACCAGACCGAGCGGATGCTCGCCGATCCGAAGTCGCAGCGATTTGTCAACGACTTCCTCGATCAGTGGCTCGGGCTGCGGTCGATTGGCGACACCACGCCCGATGCGGACCTGTATCCCGAGTACGACGACGTGCTCAAGATCTCCAGCCTGCTGGAGACCCAGGCTTCGCTGCGCCGCATGCTCGACCGCAATCTGAGCACCCGCGATTTCGTGGCGCCCAGCTGGGCGCTGGTCAACGAGCGTCTGGCCCGGCATTACGGCCTGGCGCCGGTCCCAGGTTTTGCGCTCCAGGAAATCCGCCTGCCCGCCGGCGCGCCGCTGGGAGGCATTTGGACGCAAGCCGCCACGATGAAAGTGACGGCCAACGGCACGCTCACCTCGCCGGTCAAGCGCGGCGTCTGGGTGGCCGAGCGGCTGCTGGGAACGCCCATTCCGCCGCCGCCGCCGAACATCGAGCCGGTCGATCCCGACACGCGCGGCGCCAAAACCCTGCGCGAGCAGTTGGCCCTGCACGCCAGCAAGGGATCCTGCCAGGCCTGCCATGCCCGGTTCGATCCGTATGGCTTCGCGCTGGAAAGCTTCGACGTGACGGGCGCCCTGCGCACCCGGTATCGCGTGGCGAACCCCGACTATGCCCAAGAGCCCCCCGAAACCCGGCGGAAATGGCGTGAGGGGCTGCCCGTCGACTGCAGCGGGACCACGCCCGACGGACAGCCGTTCGCCGGCGTGAACGACCTGCGCCAGCTGCTGGCCCGGCACCCGGAGCGACTGGCCCGGGGCGTGACGCGGCATCTGCTGACCTATGCGACCGGGGCGCCGGCGACGTACGTCGACGAGCGCGCGATCGACGCCATCGTTCAAGCCGCCGCGGACAAAGATTATGGCCTGCGCTCGCTCGTCCACGGCGTGGTGCAAAGCGACACGTTCCGTTACAAATGATCCGCAGCCGCGCCGGCGGCGTTGCAGGCACAAAGGGGCTATCCATGAAACGGGCGTTGCTGATTGCGGTCTTCCTGTTGGCGGCGGGCACGCTGCGCGCCGCGGAAAAGCCGGTGCGGGTGTTCATCCTGGCCGGTCAATCGAACATGGAGGGCAAGGCCCCCAACACGCTCTTCGAGCACCAGGCGACCGACGCCCAGACCAAGGGCTTGTTCGCCCACTTGCGCCAGGGGGACCAGTGGGCCGTGCGCGACGACGTGTGGATCAAATTCCTGGAGCGCAAGGGCCCGCTCACCATCGGCTACGGCTCGCCCGACCGCACCGGCGTCGAATTGGAGTTCGGCACGCTGCTGGGCAATCACTTCGACGAGCCCGTCCTGCTCGTCAAGGCGGCCTGGGGCGGCCATGCCCTGTACAAGCAGTTCCGCTCCCCCTCGGCCGGCTATCCGGCCGACGAAGTGTTGCAGAAGGAACTCGACCAGGCCCAAAAACGCGTCGACGAAAACAACCAGAAGAACAACCGCAACGACCCGCGGCCCACGCTCGACGACATCAAGCAGGGCTACGGCGTCTCGTATCGCAACATGCTGACCGAAGTGAAAGACGTGCTGGAACACCACGCCACGTTGTTTCCGGAACTCGCGGGCACCCGGCCGCAACTGTCGGGCTTCGTCTGGTTCCAGGGCTGGAACGACCAGTACGGCGCGGAGCACGAGTACGCCTCGAATCTGCGGCACCTCATCGACGACGTCCGCAAAGACCTGAACGCCCCGCAACTGCCGGTGGTGATCGCGGCCATGGGCCAGAACGGCTCCAAGCCGGCCCAGGGCGCCATGCTGATCATTCGCGATGCCCAGCTGTCGATGAACGACGTGCCGGAGTACCAGGGCAACGTCCGGGCATTTCGCACCGATGTCCTGGTCGACCAGGCCGCCGAAGAGTTGTACCCGACCTGGCGGGAAAATTTCGCGCGCTGGCAATTGACCGGCGGCGATCACGGGTACCACTATCTGGGCAGCGCGATCTGGTTCACGCGCATCGGCCATGCCATGGGCGAAGCGATGCTGGAACTGCTCAAAGCCCAACCGGCGCCGTAGAGCCGCGCGGTGGGCGGTGCGGGTCCTGCCCTGGGCGCCGCGAGCGAGCGGCAGGCTACATGATTCTTCGGGGCGGATCGTCCTCTGGGCTTGACCCCACTGAGGGATTCGCATCGGCTGCCAGCGTTTCGGCGACTTCCCCGGCGACCTTGAAGAAGCGCTTAACGGCCATGACGGCGAGGAGCCAAAAGACAGCCGCGGCAATGAGCGCCCGGATGCCGTTGGACGTTCCTTCGCCGCCAGCCTGAAGCTGCTCGATCCCGACCACTGTGGTGACGATCGCCGGCAGCGGGATCAGGATCGCTGCGAGCAGGGTACGAAAGCCATTCATGGTCAACGTTCCGGCAACCCAGGAGTCGAACCCGACGCCAACGCGACCATTGTCGCGCACGCCGTCCCGTGCGCCAATACGCTGCGCGAGTTTCGCCGCGGGTCATTTTGGAATGACGGCGCGGCGAACCTGCCTTGCCCGTGGCTGGTCTGTTCGGAGCGGCAAAGCAGCCCGACTTGCCCGGCCCGACTGCGCTCTTTCTCGCTATCGCGTCGGACTCTAGACTGTCGGTACGCATCTTTCGCGCCCGTAGCACAATCGGTTAGTGCAGCAGACTCATAATCTGTTGGTTCCTGGTTCGAGTCCAGGCGGGCGTATTGCAGTGCCGCCGCCGGGAGCAGTCTGACAGACCCCGACGAGCCCGATATGGCCAATTTCGTCCTGACCCTCAATTCCACCAAGCACAGCGGTCGAAAGGTACCGACGGCTCGTGGCGTCAGCCTGGCGGCAATTGCTTGCTGCTATCGGCCCGGGCGCGATATGCTGCTCTGCACACACGGAGTACGGCCCGATGATCGTCGATCCCATGGCTGATACGGTCAAATTTCCGAGTCCCCCGCCAAATATTGCGGCGGCCGCCGGGCCTCAGGATGCCGTCGACCTCGCCGGGCTCACCGATCCGGGCCGGGTGCGCGAGAACAACGAGGATTGTTATCTGGCGGTTGAGTTTGGCAGGCACCTGCGCCCCTTGAGCAGCAACCTGCCCAGCGAAGACGTGGCCCCATTCGTGCAGACCGGCTACGGCATGGTAGTGGCCGACGGGCTGGGCGGCATGGCGGCGGGGGAAGTGGCCAGTCGGATGGCCGTGAGCGGCCTGCTGCGGCTCGTGGAACAGACGCCGGACTGGATCCTGTCGCTGCGCGATGACGATGGCAACCGCGTGATGGCCCGCATGGAGCAGCGGCTGCAGCAGGTGGCCGATCGCTTGGGGGTTGCGGTCGAAGAATCGCCCGAATTGACCGGCATGTCGACGACCATGACCTTTGCGGTGAGCCTGGGCCATGAACTGCTAATCGCTCATGTCGGCGATTCGCGCGCGTATCTGCTCCGCGACGGGCAATTGGTTCGGCTCACCCGCGATCACAGCCGGGCCCAACAGCTGGCCGATATCGGGATCATCGACGCCGCCGACGTGGCGACCCATCCCATGCGCAATATCTTGACGAATTGCCTCGGCCCGAACCGCCACGTCGACGTCGACTTCCGCCGCTTTCGGCTGCGCGATGCGGATCGGCTGCTGCTCTGCAGCGACGGCCTGACGGACATGGTCGACGACTCCCGGATCCTGACGATCCTCGCCGCCCAGGCCGATTCGGCCACCGCGTGTCGAAAGCTGGTCGACGCGGCGCTCGAACAGGGGGGACGCGACAATGTCACCGTCCTGGTCGCACGCTACCAAATGGCCCGGACTCAAAGGTAGGCAATTCGGAGCGGTTCCCAAAAGACGCAGCCGACCAGCCAGAACCGTTCGCCGCGGAAACCCTGCCGACTATTTTGCGAATTTCGTCTTAGAAATCTTGCGTTTCAGTTTTTTCCGATTAGAATACGAGTGATTTTGCTGGGTTCTGCGCAAGCCTGAACGCAAGTTCGGGCAGCGGTGCGGCGGAAAACAGTAAGTTGAATGTGGCTCGACGCTTCTGGGTTGTCGAAGCCACGTGCGAAGTGGCTGTGAATCCTGCGAACAAGCGGTGGTACATGAGCCGATACTCGAAAAATTATGGTACTCAATATTTTTTAATTTACATATGTTGCGGCGCGTGATTTCGACCAGGCGTTTTTGACTCGATCCACAAAACCAGCATTAGTTCCACCTCCCAAAAAGGGTTCTTCCATGACCAGCCGTAAGCACCTCGTCTCGTTGTCGGCGGTTTTGATCGTCGCTTTCGCCGCGTCGCTGGCCTCGGCCGCCACAATCGACACCACGACCCAGGGCAACTGGATCGGCGTTTACGGCAGCCAGGGATACATCCTCAACGACTACAACGGTGCTGGCAGCGACGTCGCGGCTCTGCCCTCGTACATTTCCGGCTATTCGTACTCCGGCTCGACGAACCACTACGTCTGGGACGCATCCACCAGCGATACTCGGGCGCTCGAGAATCCGGCGAACCCCTCCGGACCGCGCGTCGCGGCCACGGCGTATGACGGGAACTATTCAGTGAGCCTGAACGTCAGCCATACCGCCTCATTCAACGTATCCGTGTACGGCCTCGACTGGGACTCCACCAGTCGCGACGTGACGCTGACTGTGGGCGGCAGCTCGGTGGATTTGAACAACTCGACCCCCGTCGTGAATGCCTACCACAATGGTGAATGGGTGACCTGGAGCGTATTCAACGCCCCCGTGGGAACCTTGCCCATCGACATCACCTACAATTCCGGAGCCAACGCAGTGATCTCGGCCATCACGTTTCAGGCCTATACACCGGAGCCCTCGTCGCTGGTACTCTGCGGCCTGGGTGCTATCGGCCTGGTCGTTGCGGCCCGCCGCCGGAAGTCGGCCTGAGCGTCTTAATCGCTGCCTCGCATTCGCAAAGCCTCCACCAAGGGTGGAGGCTTTTTTCATGCGCACACAGGACCGGCGCGGCCGAAAAACCAGCTAGAATGCCGGGCGAGTTCCTTTCGGCCCAGTCGCGTTCAGCTCGGGAGCACGTCGGCATGCAAACCGCAAATCGGCGCCGCATAGACTCTGCGGCCACTCGCCGCCGTAGGGCCAGCCCGACGTTGTCGTGCCTCGGCCGCCCGCCGACAAGCACCACAGATACGCCCGGGCGGCGACTCATTAGCACGCGCGCGGCCGCGCTCTTCGCAATGGCTTGCGTCGTCGCGGTTATGGCGTCTCCCTGCCTCGCGGCCGATCTGCCCCCGGTCGATCTGGCAAAGTTGCCCGCCAACACCTGGGTGCCGCTGGGCTACACGACCGAACAGCTGCCTCGTCCGGCCGCCGCCGATGAAACGAGCGCCGCCGATCCGGGCGCCTGGGGCACCGCGGGCTGGAACAAGCTGGTCTACGATCCCGACGGCCGCCGCGTCCTCTTCTACGACCGTTGGCTCGACAAGCAACACGGGGGCGGCACGATTTACGGGAACTGCCTGTTTGCCTTCGACGCCGCCCGGCAGGTCGTCAGGCCGCTGAAGGTTGACCATTGGACCGTGCAGCGCAATCCCAACAGCTACTGGACCGTCGCGCTGCCGGAAAACGCGGTCGAGCCCACGCCGTGTCCGCGGCACGTCTACCAGGCTTTCGACTACGTGGGCGAGGAAAAGTCCATCTTCATCGCCAACGGCGCCAACGGCACCGCCGCGGTTGGGGGCAAGCTGGTCTGGGAAAAGGAATGCGAGAACACGTGGCGATTGGACCTGGCCGGCATGGCCTGGTCGCGGCTGCCGACCGAGACTTTTCCGACCAATGATCTCGACGCGGCAATGGCCTGGTGCCCCGACATCCACTCGATCGTCTACACCGGCAAGGGCAAACTTTGGCTGTTCGATCTGGCCACGCGCCGCTGGCGCAAAGCAAAGCACGATGTGCCGACCGGCGGCGGCGGCCAGACTATCTTCTACGACCCGCCGCGCAAACGGCTGCTGATCGCCGGCGGCGTGACGACCGATCCCTCGGTGGCGGTTCCCAATCGCAAGCAGCGCGACCCCTCGTGCGACAAGCTGTATGCGCTGGACCCGGCGAGCGAAACGATCACCCGGCTGGCCGATTGCCCTACCGCGCTGTGCGCCGCGAGCCTGGCCTATGATCCGCGTCACGATGTGTTCGTCACGGCCGTGACGATTCACTTTCCGGAAGACGGCTTGCCGTCGGGCACGTTCCTCTACGACCCGAAACAGGATCGCTGGCAAACGATCGCCGGCGCCACGCCGGCGCCCGACCCGAAGTACTGGGCCGGCTGGATGCGGCTTTGCTACGACGCGGCCAACGACTGCTTCATCGGCCTGCTGATCTACGACCGCTGGTACGCGCTGCGTTACAGCGGTTCGCCCGAGCCGTGATACGCGGGGGCAGGGACCCGTTGGCGCTGTGCGCGCGAGCGGCCCCCAGGCCTGACGACCGGAGTCAGGCGGGCAATTTTTCCTAAAAATGTAGTTTTGAATCTTGCATTGGCCGCACGCGTGATTAGAATGTGGAGTGATTCGCTGGCGTGGACGCGCCGCTCGATCAAAAGTCAGTGGATGGCCTGCAAGCGCAATCACAAGCCGAATCCGGCGAGTTCTTTATGAGTGCCGGAGAGGGCTAAGCGAAGTTGGGTGCAGCCTACCCAACATCGGGGGCTTGCAGACCAACAACACAAAAACTAACGATAACAGTAAAAATAAATTGACACGCTGTCTCTCGAAACCAAGACGACCCTGACGACTGACTCTATCGCTTAGAAAACGCGTCCCGCTAACAACAGTCCTGGCTGCTCAATCCGGAGAAGGTTCACCATGCAATCCAAACTCTGCTTCACCGCCCTTATGTTTCTGGCCCTGACGGGCGTCTGCCAGGCGGAACTCATCCCGGGCGTAGGCATCCAAGACGTCTCCAGCCAGCTGACCCAAGATTTCAATCGGGCCGCCGTCTACACGGTCACGGCACCGGGCTTGAACATCAACGGGCCGGGAACTTACTCGAACGTGCCCGACGGCAACATGTGGCTCGACACCGGGAACGGCTGCTGCGGCGGTGTGTCGAACATCGGGCCGGGTAACACGGATCCAGCTCCCCAGATCACCTGGAACCTGGGTTCCGTTTACGATGTCAGCAATGTGCGGGTCTGGAACTATAACGAAGTCAACCTCACGGCCCGGGGCACCGCCGCAACCGACATCTACACCTCGAAAGACGGCGTGACCTACACTTTCCTGGAACACGTCACGCTCAATCAGGCCCCGGGCACCGAAACGGTCGACTTCTCGCAAATCGTGCCGATCAACACCCAGGCCGAGTTCGTCCGCTTCACCAACATGACGGCCTTCCCCGGCACGGATAACAACTTCCTCGGCCTCAGTGCGGTGCAGTTCAACGGCACGCCGACTCCCGAGCCGGGTTCGCTCGTGCTCTGCAGCCTGGGCGCCGTGGGATTGCTGCTGGCGGCCCGGCGCCGTCGCCTGACCGCCGTTGCGGCAGCCCTCTGCTTGTGCCTGACCCTGGCCTCGGTGAGCAATGCCTACGAGGTCTATCCGGTGAACAACGACTTCTCGAACCCGGCCTTGGGGCCCGGCGGCTTTGGTTACTGGAGCGGAGCTGGCTACGGGCCTGTGCTGGCCTCGGATCCTACGGGATGGGCGCTCAACGGCAACACGGGCGTAACGGCTGACAACAGCGCCTTCGGCATGACCAACTCGCCGACCGGCCAGGCAGCCATCATTCAGAACGGCTACAACCTGACCAACACGCTTTCGCAACCCGTTTCGGTCAACTCGATCACCACGGTGACATTCAGCATCGAGTCGCGGCCGGGCAACGATGCCTCGGTCGACGTATCGCTGGGCGGCCACGACCTGGGAACCTATGCACCCCTCAGCGGCAGCAGCTTCAACACCGTCACAACGTCTCCCCTTGTGCTCGCTCCCGGAAGCTATAGCCTGACGTTCACGGGCGTCAATGGACCGGGTGGCGGCGACAACACCGTGTTCCTCACCGGTGTGAGCCTGGCGACGACCCCCGAGCCCTCTTCGCTGATCCTCTGCGGCCTGGGCGCCGTCGCGCTGCTGCTGGCCGCCCGCCGCCGCCGGAAGGGCTGAGAACGCACCGCTCGAATCCGGATCGATCTCCAACCAGCCACCCGAGCAAGACCGCTCGGGTGGTTTTGTTTTGGCCCGGCCGGATGTTTGCCGTTCGCCATCCGACCAGGCCGGGCAGCTTCGCTCCAGGTTTCGGGCGAGCTTCGGCGACGAACGGCAGACCCCAAGTGAATTTCAACAAAATCCGAAGAAATCGCTTGCGGCCGAGCCCTTTTCGATTACACTCCATGATTGCCCCTTTTCGCCGCGGCGGTCCGGGTCTGCCCGGGTCCGCAGTGCGCAAAAAAGGACGCGTCAACTAATGGCTTTCTGGCACTGGACCCGGCCAAGTCGGGTCAGATCGGCGAGAAGGTCCAAGTTGATGTGGTGACATAGGGCACTCAGTGGCGGTTGAAGGCCGCTGTGCCAAGCGTGTGGTTAGTGACGCTCAAGTGGCGGAGACGTGTGGCCCGATTGAACAAAAAATACACTATCTACACAAATACAATTTACATCTATCCGTTTGAGGTTCGCTCTGCCCTTTTTAAAAGCTGTGGCCCAATTTCTGTCAGACCCGACCTTCTTTGCTTCTGAACCGAACGTCTCGCCCATCTTTGAATGTGCTGCTCGCGATTGAGGCCAATCGGGCACCCGACGCCGTCGACCGCCAACCGAGAAACCGACCAAACACCGAACCCATTTTTCCTTGGAGCATGACCATGACCCGCGCCCTAGTTTTGCTCGCGATTGTTGGACTGATTGCCGTTTCGCCCGCCCAGGCAAACGTCATCTATTCGAATTTCGCCTCGCCCATCAATGGCGACCAGACGCCCAGCCTGGGCTACACGCCGAACTTCACAACCGTCGTCCACTTCGCTTACACCCCAGGGGATTCAGGTGTCGTGGTGAGCGAGATCGGGCAGCCAACGGTCAACACCGGTTGGCACGACGCCCAAGTGGAGGTATCGGCCGCCGGCCAGGTCGATGCCGCGGTGTGGGCTGGCTACCTTGCAACCATCAACCTCGGTGCCGCAACGCCCGGCGACAATACGGTCGTGTACAGCTACAACGACACCCTGGGCAAGCTGTTCGGCTCGCTTGACGGCGCCCCGTTTGTCACCCTCAACGTCACGCGTCAGGATCCCGTCTCGAACGGGGGAGCCTCACAAATCTGGGCATTCGGGGTGCCCGATACCACCACCGCCACTACCGGCCTCGCCTATTCCAACACGATCAGCTCGGTCGTAATCTCGAACATCGGCCTCGTACCCGAGCCGTCGAGTTTCGTCCTGCTCGGCCTGAGCGGCATCGGCCTGCTCGTGGCGGGGCGCCGGATCCGGACCCAGCGGGCCTGAGCCGCGAAGTCGGCCAGATCGAACTTGCAAGGCTCCAACTCCGGCGCGGGGGTTGGAGCCTTGTGTTTTTTCTGGCCGCGCGCGGCCCGTTCGCCGCAGGTCCGGGTTGGACCACGGCATCAGGCGGCTGGTTGCAGCCGATTCGCCTCAGGACGCCGCCGCTTGCCCGCCCGGCTGCGCGGCGCGATTCGGTTCGAAACAACTCAAGAGCGGCGCGGTCGCCAGCGTGGTGACGATCGCCATGATCACCAGCATGGCGAACAGCGCGGGCGAGATGACTCCAAGCTGCAACCCGACGTTGAGCACGATCAATTCCATCAGCCCCCGGGTGTTCATCAGCATGCCCAGGGTCGAGGCCTCGCGCCAGCCGACGCCCACGCTGCGGGCCGCGGCCAGTGTGCCGCCGAACTTGCCCAGCGTGGCGACGGCAATGATCGCGCCACAGATCAGCCAATTGCCGCCGCCGGCCAACAGCCCCAATTCGGTGCGCAGGCCGGTCGAGGCGAAAAACGCCGGCAGCAGCAGGGCGCTTACCAATGGCTCGACCCGCGCGGTCACATCCCGCGCGAGCCGGCTGTCGTGCGGAATGATCGCGCCCAGGATGAACGCGCCAAAGATCGCGTGCACGCCGATCCATTCGGTCACCAGTGCCGACAGGAGCACGGCCACCAGCGTTGCGGAGAGCCGGATCCCAGTCGCCTGCCGGCCCAGGCCATGCCGCAGCCAGCCCTGCGCAAGCGGCCGCACGACCAGCACCATCAGCAACAGATACGCCAGGGTCAGCGCGACGACCTTCACGCCCGAATTCAGTTCGGCCTTGGCCACGCCCACGACGAAGGCCAACAGGCACCAGGCCGTCGCGTCGTCCGCCGCGGCGCAGGTCAAAGCCAGCACGCCCAAGGGCGTGTGTTGGAGCCGGCGATCGGCCAGGATCCGCGCCAACACCGGAAACGCGGTGATCGACATGGCCACGCCCAAAAAGAGCGCAAACGGCGTGAAAGCCACGTCGGCCGGCGCCAATCCCGGATAGATCCAGAGCGCGAGCAGACCGCCGAGCAAAAACGGGGCCACGATACTGGCATGCGAGATGGCCAGGGCCGCAGGGCCGCGACCGGCCAGCTGGGTTCCGTTGAACTCGAGCCCGACGACGAACATGTACAGAATCACGCCGAGTTCGCCCAGCAGCGTCAGATAAGGCGTGGCCTGCGGCGGAAACAGCAGCGCCGCCGCCCCGGGCGCCAAGCGTCCCAAGAGCGACGGGCCGAGCAGAATCCCGCCGATCACTTCACCAATCACCGGCGGCTGGCCGACGAGCCGCAGCGCGCGGCCTAATACCTGCCCGACGGCCACCACCGCGGCCAGCGCCGCGATCACATGGACCAGGATGCTGGCGGGCCGGGCTGCAGCAGCGGTGGGCGCCAAACCGGGCGACGGTGGCTGCTCGTCGCGCTCGAGCGCCCCGGCCGCGCGATCCGCCGCGGCCTGGGCGGGTGCCCGTTTCGACGTCGCAGGCGAAATCTGCTCGCCGTAATGCCGGATGATCAGGAAACCCAGCACGCCGGCCGCGACCATGGCCGCGTAGCCGACCAACGTCTTGTGTAGACTGGTCGAGCCAACGGCCAGACTTTCAGGCATGGGCGCACTGGCGGGGCTGAGCGCTAGCGGGCATGGACACTGGCAGGCATCGAGGGCCGGGCCGGGGGTCGGCCGCGCTAGGCGGACTGGCCGACGGGCTCCGATTTCATCGCATCGATGAGCACGAAGACTTCGTCCAGGCTGTCTTTGAACAGATCGCCGATGAGCAGGTCGGTCAGATGTCCCTTATATTCGGGATGCCGCTTGACGAAACCGCCGAAGCTGAAGCCGTCGTAGTATTCGCAGACCAGGCGGCGCATGCGGTCCATGCCGCGCACGAAGCCCGGCTCCCACTTGCCCAGCTGGGCGGCCGACGTGTCGCCGGCGGCCAACCCTTCGACGATCGCGTCAGCGGCCAGTTGTCCCGACTTCAGGGCCAGCAGCACGCCCGAGGAATACAGCGGGTCGAGAAAGCCGAACGCATCGCCCACCAGCACCCAACCGTCGCCGGCAGCCTGCCGCGAGCGGTACGAGTATTCTTTCGCGGCGTAGAAATCGGTGACGCGCCGGGCGCCGTCGAAGCGGGTGCGCAGCCCGGCGCAATCGGCGACCTCTTCGAAATAAATCGTTTCGTGATCCTTGTTAGGCCGGTTCTTGAACAGGTATTCGTGATCGGAAACCACGCCCACGCTGACGATGTTGTCGTGCAGCGGGATGTACCAGAACCAGCCTTTCTTGGCGGCGGTCTGCATGACGATGGTGGCTCCCTCATCGCGGCCAGTGTCGCGATAGGCGCCTTCCCAGTACGTCCACAGGGCGGCCTTTTTGAGCAGCGGATCCCATTCGCGCAGCCCCAGCCGGCTCATGATCATCGAGCTTTGGCCGCTGGCGTCGACCACGACGTCGGCCTGGACAGTGCGGCTCGCTGCCGCCGGCGTCGATGATTCGCACCCCCACGGCCCGGGCCCCCTCAAACAACACTTCGAGCACGCGCACGCCTTCCTGCACGTCCACGCCGTGCTCTCGGGCGTTGTCCAGCATGAGCTGGTCGAACTCGCTCCGCCGCACCTGCCAGGTCTGCGAGCATTCGTGCGGCTTGTGGTCGACGAAATAGAAAGGCTCGGACAGCCGGCCCGACGCGCCGACAAACTGCACGCTGTATTTCTTCACGTAATGGCTGCTGCGCATCTTGGGCAGCATGTTCAACCGCTTGAGAACCCAGTAGGTCTCGGGAATCAGCGATTCGCCGATGTGGAAGCGCGGAAAGCGGTCGCGCTCGAACAACTGCACCTGGTGGCCGCCCTGGGCAATCAACGTCGCCGCGGTCGAGCCGGCCGGTCCGCCGCCGATCACCACGACCTTAGCGGGCTGCGAATTGGGCATGCGTCGGAGCTCCTTCCATTGCGCTGGCCAGCGGGGGACCGAGCAATCAATCAGCGGACGAGAGTGGCAGTCACCAGCCCGCGGCCCGGCTAAACCCAAGCAGCCAGGCTCAACCATCGGCCGCCGGGAGGTGCGATCGCGGCCCGCGCGGCATCCCCCCGATCTTCTGCCGAGCATAAACGCCGCCCACTCAATTGTCAACACAACCGTTGTTCAAACGACAATCACCACTTCTCGAACGCGTTCGTGGCGAGTCGTCAGGACGGATGGGACGCGTCGGCCGCCGGATGCGGGGGACCATCGGTCGCGGCCCGGCTGGGCTCGTCGGCCACGCCCACCACGCCGGATGGATCGGCTTCCAGCGGCGGCAGGCCGTAGGGCTCGCGTTCTTCGGGCAGGAAGACTTCGTCCAGCTCGGTGGCATCGACGTGCCGGCGGAGCAGGAAATAGATGGCCGTGGTCGAGGTCCAGAAATAGGCCAGGGCAAAACTGGTGGCCAGCGTCACCGCGACGTTGATCCAAAAACCGATCAGCGTCAGACCCGTTTGGCCGAGGACGCCCAAGGCATTGGGATCGGCGCCGAGCGCGGGCAGTTGCGAAAGCCCCGCCCAGCGATCGGCGGGAATCACCACCGGCGCCGTGCCGCTAAACCAACTGGCGGCCCAACCGCCCAGGACGATCGTGGCCCCGGCAAAGAGTGTGACGACCAGCCAGCCCAATGCGCCCAGCAGCGCCGCCAGCACGAAGTAGCAGAAATACTGCAGCGGCCGTTGAAAGGTGTAGGCATACGAGCGGCTCAGCGCGTCGAACGAATCGGTGCCTTCGACACTGATGGTGGCCCACATCAGCGGCCAGCCGAAGTACAGGCCGAGCAACAAGACGGCCATGAACAGCCCGTCCAGCAAGACGCCGAACCAAAGGATTCCAGCGACGAGCATGCCCAGCTCGAACCGGAGCAGCAATCCGAACAAAGCGAGGGGCAGGGCAGCCATCAGCGCCACGGCCAAGGGAAACAGCGGGGCCGTGAAATAAGACATCCACTTGCCTCGCGCATAGCCGGTCACCTGGCTCCAGGACAGCATTTCGTCTCGCGCCAAACCGACAGCGGCGAACCGCGTGATCGCCGCGCCGAAGAATGCCCAAACGACGAGTTCCCAAACGGCACACAACAGCAGAAACACGAATTCCTCGAGCGAGGCGGCCGGATCGAACAGGCCAACCCAAGGAGCAGAAAGCACGTTTCTCGCTCGCACCACCGGGTTGTCATCGAGCGAGAATCCCAGCGGCAGCGTGCTGATCGATTCGCCTCGCCCGGCGGCCGCACCGGGCTCCCAGGGCCACGCCCGCAGGCGCGTGATCGTGGCCTCGAAATGTTGCCGCCGGCCGGAATGGTCGAGCGACGTCTCGTCGGGCGGAAGCGGGGCAGTGACGACTTCGTCGTCGGCGCCGAGGAACAGCGCGCCGCAGGCCGAGCCGCAGAGCCGCCAGCCCGCCACCGTGCCGACCAGGGCCACCGCGGCCAGAATCAACACTCGGGCCTGCACAGCCAGCCGCAAAGCCTTGGCCAGGTTGGTCCAGGGAAAAAACTCTTGCCAGTCGAAAGCGATCAACTGGCCGCGCTCATCGGACATGCCTGATTTCTTTCCAGTGGGCCCAGCGATACCAGTGATCCGCCGCCCGCACAGCGGGGCCGGACTGCGGCAAACGCGGGTTGCAATCGGAGACTAGTCGATTCCGAGCGGCCCGCCGGAGGGCTCTCTCGAATTCTCGTGGAATTTCCGCCCCCTCACCCCAGCCGTGGCCGGCAGGCCCGACGCGCGGGGCCGAAGGTGCAGGAGGCCCCCGGTCGGTCCCGAGCCGGGGCGCCAGCAGCCGCCCCCCTGACTGGTGGTAAAAGTTGGCTGTCATCCTATACGTCGACCGGGGTCTTAGGCAACAACGCGAAAGCCGGCCGCTGCCATTGGCTTGTGGATTCCGCCCCGCAGCCGGCAGGGCCTGTGCTGTCGGACCGAAAAGGGCCGGCCGGTGGGCGGCTTTCGGCGGATACCAGGCCTGCTCGGTCCGCGGCCAAAGTCGGCCTTGCGGGCGTATGGCGTTCCTGGTACTTCAAGGTCCTGGTTCGCTGAGCCGCTCGGCATACATCCCCCCTGTTGCCGAGCGGCTCCTTTCATTGCGCTTTCAGGCCTCGTGGTGCTGCGCACGCCGGCATCCCCCGGGGCCATCGACTCGCTCGGCTGCCTACGGCACGGAACTCAACCGATGGCCAAAACGAACAAGAATCGCCTGGTGGCGGAAGCCGTCGTCAGCACGGCCACCGGCGGCGGCTGGTCGTTGCTGCTCTTGAAGCTCATTCCCAAGCGCTGGCACTGGCGAACGCTGTTCGTGCTGCTCGTCGTGCTCGTCGGGTTGGGCGTGATCCGGCTCCGCTGGTCGGACGATGCGCCCGGCGTGCAGATCGATCTCAAGCGCTCCGCCGAGCTGGAGCACAGTGCCGAGAAACTGCTCAAGGCCGCCAAAGACCGTCTGCAGCAGTCGCGCTAAGGCTCGAGCTCAAATCCTGGCGTGCCAGACCGTACCGGGCGCAGGCTTCACTTCGGCTCCAGGTCGAAGTCCTTCGTCTGCGTGCCCGCCGCCACGTCGCAACTCAGACCCGAAGTTTTCGGCAGAGTATAGCGCTCGGGCACCGCGACAAATTTGCCGGGCACCTCCGCCCCTGGCAGCGGCCCCAAGGTCGGGCTGCCGACCGGAGTTCCTCGCCGCACCGCCTGCACGGTCACCGCCGCCTGCCCGGTTGCCACGTGGACGGCTTTGTAGGCACCGTTCTCGATATTGGTCGTCGTGACGCGGCCGTCGGCGCTGACGAAAGCGATGTTGCCAAACTGCACCGCGGCCCCCGCGACGGTGACCCGGCCCGAGACGTCGCCCGTGGGCGGCGGCTGCGCGCAGCCGCCAGGCAGCCCCATCGCCAGCCCGAGCAGGAGGAGCCGCCAAGCCCGGTCGGTCCAGGCGACAAGAAAGATCGTCCGCACGCGCTAGTCCCCCAGGTTCGTGTTTTCATAGCCCGCGGGGGTGCAGATCGACCACCAAACGTTCGCGTCCAGCGTGGCGTCGAGCAGTCGGACGCTGCCGTCGGCGAGGCCCGCGCTCATCACGCCGGTATGCGGACTTTGGGCCAGTAGCGGATTGCAGGGGCCGCCGTAGAGAAACGGCTGCGGGTTGTTCTGGAACAGCGAGGCGGGGCCCGTCACGAAGGCGGCGAACGTGGGCTGCCACGAATCCAAGCCGTCCCAGCGAGCCCACATGTTGCCGCCGCCATTCTGCGGGCTGAACCAATTCGACGGATTTCCCGGATACGGTCCGGTCGACTGGCAATCGCCGAATTTCTCGGCGATCAGAATCGTGTTCGACGTGCCGTCACGAATCTGGGCGATGGTGGTCCGACCCTGCCAGAGAGCCACGCCGTTCGGGTCGCAAGTGTTGTCGCCGTTGGTGGGCGTGCCCTTCTGGGCGCCCAGGACCTGGAAATTCGTGGCGTAGCTCGACCCGCCCCAGCCCCAGTTGGGCAGCGTGTAGGACTGCGAAACGTCGTCGGGGCAAATGTAGACGCCCAACTCCTGCCCGCCGAGCGTGTCGCGCGAATCGTGCGTGCCCGCGACCTGCGTAAAACTGCAGGGGTAGGTCTGGTTCTGATTGGCTTGGATCAAAGCCAATTGAAAGGTGTTGCGTTCTTCAATGTAGGGCAGGAGGTGAAAAAACACGGTGCCCACGTCGCCGCTATTCGCGCCGGTAACGTTGTTCGTCGACAACCAACCGAATTGCGGCGGAAAGCGCTTCAGCGCGGCGACGAAGCTTTGCAAGCCCAGCGAGATCTGCTTGACGTTGCTCTGGCACTGCGTTCGCCGCGCCGCGCCGCGGGCGGCCTGAATGGCCGGCAACAGCAGGGCCACCAGGATGCCGATGATCGCGATCACCACCAGCAGTTCGACCAGCGTGAATCCCCGACGCAGGCGAGTCGCTTGCATAATTTTCCGCCCGGCCGCAGCCGTGTCGCCTCTCGATCGAACCAGTGTCGTGCTTCCCAGCCATCCTGACACAGCACCCAGACCGGATGCCGCTGATTCTAGGCCTGGCGGCGACGCCGAGCCACCGCGTACAAACCGATGGCCCCGAGTCCACCCAAAATCAAGGCCGACGGTTCGGGGGCGGCGCTGCCAATTCCCTGCAAGTACAAGGTCCGGACGCCGTCGCCCGTGCCGTAGTGTGCTATCGTGGTCAGTTCCAGCTGAAAGTACTGGCCGTTGTGGATCGACACCGCCAGGTCATTCGGCGAGCTCGACGGCACCAGGGCGCCATTGGCAAACGAGTAGAGCGGCCCCGCGGGCGTCGTGTACGTGGCATCCGTGAATTGCTGGAACGTCGCGGTGGTATAGCCGCGCGGAGCGTTCGAGGTCGCCCCCTCGGCATTCACGGCCAGCGCTATCGTTGACAGGTTGACTGGGCCAGCCGTGTGGAAGTCGACGAAGTCCGTGGTGTTATTGTCCGAGAACAACATATCGTTGGTCCCTTCAACACCCGGATTATGGGCGCCGAAGATGTTGTAGATGTAGCCCGTGGCAAAGTTGTTCGACAAATCGGCTCCGCCCGCGTTGTAGACCGGCGTCTTGTCGTCGACGATCGCATGCGTCGGCTGGGCGATGTTGAAAACGTCGCCGGCCAGGGCGTCTGCGTGGGCCAACAACCAGCTGCAAAGCGAAACGAGCGCACAACCCAGCAATTGCTTCTTGGAACGGTTCATGGCGGACTCCCGGGGCAAAAAAGTTCGTAGGTTTGAGGTAATCAACTCGGCAGACAAGCAGAATTTTCGTGGGCAGCGACGGCCGGCTCGGGCGCCGGCGGCGAATATTTGCGTTCAGCGGTACGGTCGGGATCGATCGGTTGCCCAGGCCGGGGCATGCGCCAATATATTTTTCTTGATATCCATATTTTATTCAACAAAGGGTGGCAACTTCCCCGCCTTGATGCTTCCCTAGACACTCACTGTTCCGACGTGGCCCAGTGCCGAAAAGTCTTGCCGTCCGTCGCTGACGGACAACCGGCCAACGCCGCAGAAAACCCGGCGCCCCGGGACAATTCCCGACGCCGAAGTCAGAGTCTAGTCCGCCTGCAGTCAGACACAAGACGTAAATGCCAGGAACATACAAAATATTTCCTCGCCGTCGGCGGCTGCCCCCGAGGCTACGGCGAGCCACGTGATGGGCGGCGCACCGGCCCGGAGCCTGGCACACTCACCGCTGCGCAGCAATCCGCCCGTGCTCCTGCCGCGACAGGCTCAGCGCTTGGCATCCACGAGGCTGGGAGCCTCTCTCCGGCTGGTGAACTGCAAACCGACTATTTAGAATGAAAAAGCGATCATCCCCACCCTCGAGCGCGGACCGCCGTTTCGCGGTTCGCCGGGCGCTCCGCCTGGCAGTGAGGCCTAAAGGCCGCTGGCCGGTCTCGCTTACGAATACCGGAGGAATCCGTCGGTGCAATCACGTTGTGGTTCGTATTGCCTGTCGACCATGCTGCTCTTGGTCGTGCTGCGGCTGACGGTCGGCTGGCATTTTTTCACCGAGGGCTCCAAACACCTCGCCGAGCCGCATTGGTCGAGCGAGGGTTTCCTGCGCCAGGCCAAAGGTCCGCTTGCGCCGTACTACCAATCGGTGCTGCCCCGGGGCGACTACGGCATCGAGTCCGCGCTCCACTCGGGCGGCGAGGCCGCCGCGCTGTTCGATCGCTGGAAATCCGACGTGACGAAGCAATTGACGGCCCTGGCCGAAACGTTCCGCAAGCATCACCCGCTGGACGACGAGCAGAAGGCCGACGTCGAAAAAATCGTCAAGCGGCGGCTAAGCCAATTCGATGGCTGGCTCGGCGAGCACCGGACCGAGATGGCGGAGCACATCCACGGCTGGGAGCGATTGGACAAGGCGCGCTCCTCGAAATCCGCCACGGACGTGCCGTTCGAGAAGAAACGCATCGACGACGCGCTCGCCAGGCTCAACGGCGAAACGGCCGGCTGGGTCGCCCAGCTGCGCTCGATCGAACGCGAAATGCAAAGCGATCTGGACGAAACGCTGCGGCCGGATCAACCCCGTTCCGCCGCCCCGGCCGAAGATCGCGCGACCCTGGAGTCGGTCGACCGCGTAATGAAGTACGGCATTTTGGGGGTGGGGGTCTGTTTGATCCTGGGGTTGTTCGCCCGCCTGGCGGCGCTCCTGGGGGCGGTGTTTCTGGCCTCGATCGTCTTGTCGCAACCGGCCTGGCTGGCCGGCACGGCTCCGACGTATCCCCAGACTTTGGAAATGCTGACGTTGCTCACTCTGTCCACCGTACCGGTCGGGCGCTGGTGCGGCCTGGATTTCTTCCTCCATCATCTGTTCGGCCGATCAAGGCGAAAGGTAAGCGATGAACCTCACTCCTGAACAAAAGGCGATTGGCAAAGGGAATTTCCACACCGCCATCGGATCCGAACACACTCGGCGCGATTTCCTCAAAGGGGGCATCGCCGCCGGCGTGGTCTCGGGAGGCGGGCTCGGCGCCATGTATTTCGGCTATGAGAAGTCGATCGGCGATCCCTTGCGCGTCGGCGTGATCGGGACCGGTGACGAGGGGAGCGTGCTCTTGGGCGCCGTGACGCCCAGCTACATCCAGGTGATGGCGATCGCCGACATCCGCCCCTACAACGTCTGGCGGGCGTTCCACGGCGACCACTCCAGCGACAGCGCGCTCAAGGCCCGACCCGGCCTGATGACCAAGTACGGCTGGAAGTCGGAGGACGAAGCCCGGCAGCACGTGATCGTCTACGACAAGGACTACCACGATCTGTTGGCCAACAAGGATGTCGAGGCGGTAATCATCGCCTTGCCCTTGCACTTGCACGCCAAGGTGGCCATCGAGGCCATGAAGGCCGGCAAGCACGTGCTGACCGAAAAGCTCATGGCCCATGACGTCGCACAGTGCAAGGAAATGGGGCGCGTTAGCGACGACACCGGCAAGATCCTGGCCGTCGGCCATCAGCGGCATTACAGCATTCTGTACGACAACGCGGTCGACATGATTCAGCGCGGCCTGATCGGCGACATCCATTACATCCGGGCCCAGTGGCATCGCGACAACCTGCCCGGCCACGACAGCTGGCAGCCGCCGCTTCCCAACGACAAGATGAAGGCCGAACTGGCCAAGCTGATCGAACAGCGCGACAAGGCCAAGCCGGGCGAGATCGCGGCCCTTTCGACCAAGGTGGCCCAGCTGGCCGCCCAGTACGAAGATCACATCCTCAACGCCGAGGACTACGGCTACGAGACCAAGACCCTGCCTAACGGCCAGCAGCGCACCGCCCTGGAAGAGCTGATCCGCTGGCGGATCTGGGCGCGCACCGGCGGCGGCCTGATGGCCGAACTGGGCAGCCATCAGCTCGACGCGGCCGGCATCTTCATCAGCGCCCTGAACGAAGACCACAAGAAGGCCCTGCCGCTGACGGTCTCGGCCATGGGCGGGCGGCAGATCTTCCCGCTCGACCGCGAGTGCGAGGATCACGTCTACTGCATTTACGATTTCCCCGGCCCGGGCTACAAGGAAGACCCGAACAAGACGATCGGCGTCACCTACTCGTCGATCAACGGCAACGGCTTCGGCGGCTACGGCGAAACCGTGCTGGGCACCAAGGGCACCTTGATTCTCGAGCGCGAACAGGAAGTCATGCTGTTCAAAGGCTCGAACACCACGACCAAGGTCACCGTGGCCAAGGGCAAGCAGGGCGGACCGACGCTCGACACCACCGAGAGCGGCGGCGGCGAGGCGGCGGCCATCGGCAAGAAGGCGCTCGAGACCGGGCCCCCCAGCCGCGGCTACACCGAGGAGATCGAGCACTGGGCCTGGTGCATCCGCAATCCGGACCCGCACAACCGGCCGCGCTGCAATCCGGAAGTCGCCCTGGGCGACGCCGTCATCGCGCTGACGACGAACCTGGCCATTCGCGAGAACCGCCGCATCGAATTCAAGCCCGAGTGGTTCAAGATCGAAAGCGACGAAACCCCCGAAGGCATCAAGCCCGACGTCTCGAAGTGGTCGTAAGCACGATCCTGCTCGACTTGCCGTTCCACCCCCGATAGGCCCGGCCGCGCCGCCTGCCGGGTGGCACGGCGGACGGTTTGGCCCACCCGGATTGATTTCCCCCCGCCTTCCGCTGCAAAGGTTCCACGATGGAAAAATGGCCGATCGGCGTGTTTGCCAGCATCGACGCGGGCTTGGGGGTCCAGCTCGAGGTGGCCCGCGAATTGGGCGTGCCGACCATCCAACTGCACACGCCGGCCCAGCCCACGCGCACTGCGGCCAAGGCGCGCGAGTTCCTCTCCACGCTCCGTGACATGCACATCCGGCTGACCGCCGTCTTTGGCGGCTTCGAAGGGGAGAGCTACGCCGACATTCCCACCACCGCCCGCACCGTGGGCCTGGTGCCGCCGGCCACCCGCCGCGAGCGGACGGCCGAGATGAAAGAGATTGCCGACTTCGCCCGGCTGCTGGAAGTGGACGTGGTGGCCCTGCACCTGGGCTTTGTGCCCCATGACCCGGCCGATCCGCTCTACCGCGAAGTGCTGGCCGTGACGCGCGACGTCTGCGATCACTGCCGCGGCAACCGCCAGGACTTGCATTTGGAAACCGGGCAGGAGACGGCCGACAGCCTGCTGCAATTCCTGCACGACGTCGAGCGCGACAACCTGTTCGTCAATTTCGACCCGGCCAACATGATCCTGTACGGCTCGGGCGAACCCATCGCAGCCCTGGAAAAGGTCGGCCGCTACGTGCACAGCGTGCATTGCAAGGACGGCCGCTGGGCCGCCCGGCCGGGCCAGGAGTGGGGCACCGAAGTGCCGCTGGGAGAAGGGGACGTGGGCTTCGAGAAGTATCTGCGCACGCTGGACAAGATCGGCTATCACGGTCCGCTGACCATCGAGCGCGAAATTCCGCAAGACCCCGAGCGGCAAAAGGCCGAGATCGGCCGCGCCATCAGCCTGCTCGACCAGCTCAAGGCCAAGATCGGCTGAAGCGCTGCGGCAGTCGCTCGGACCCGGCGTGACGGTCCGCGGACCCGGCGCCCTCGCGAGCAAAACCAGCTACCCACGCGACGAGCGGCTGCGCATGCGCGGCCGCATCACTGCCAGCAGCACCAGCACCGGCAGCGCGAACAGCAGCGCCTTCGGCCGCCAGCACACGATTGCCAGCGCGCAGGTAATGGTGATTACCATCCAGCGGGGCAGCGTCACCAGCTGCGGCTGCGCGAGCCAGAGCACGGCCAGCAAAATGCCCACCCGAATGCAGGCCAAGGCCACCGCCGCTCCCGACGACGGCGCGATGACCCACAGCCCGCCGCCGATGGCGAACAGGGCCACGGTAATCGCGCCGATCGTGGGACGATGCATGGGGTGACGCCGGCGCGCTGGCGGATCCGTGGTCCGAAAATCGAGTACGGCACGCCACCTTCGGGCCGGCCGCCCTTGCCTCAGGCCAGGCTGACCGTGACCGTCTTGCTCTCGGTGTAGGCTTCGAGCCCTTTTTCGCCCAGTTCGCGGCCGATGCCCGACATCTTGAAGCCGCCAAACGGCGCCGCGGCGTCGAACACGTCGTAGCAGTTGATCCACACGGTGCCGGCCCGGATGGCGGCCGCCAGGCGGTGGGCCTTGCCGATGTCGCGCGTCCAGACCGCGGCGGCCAGGCCGTAAAACGTGTTGTTGGCCCGATCCACGATCTCGTCGACGTCCTTGAACTTGAGCACCGACATCACGGGCCCGAAAATCTCGTCCTTGGCGATCGACATGTCGTCGGTCACCCCGGCGAACAGCGTCGGCTCGATGAAGTAGCCGCGCTTGCCGTGCCGGGTCCCGCCGCTGACGCACTCGGCCCCCTCGGTCTTGCCCAGGTCGATGTAATGCATGATCTTGTCGAACTGGGCCTTGTCGACCTGCGGACCCTGCTGGGTCTCGGGATCGAACGGATCTCCGAGCTTGCGGCCCTTGTTCATCGAGGCCAGCTTGTCGATGAACTTGTCGTAAACCTTTTCCTGCACGAACACCCGGCTGCCGGCACAGCAGCACTGCCCCTGGTTCAGGTACAGTCCGACGTGCGAGCCCGCCACGGCGGCGTCCAGGTCGCAATCGGCGAACACAATATTGGGGCTCTTGCCCCCCAGTTCGAAGGTCAGCCGTTTGAGCGTTTCGGCCGCGTCGCGCATGATGATCTGGGCCGTGCGATGTTCGCCGGTGAAAGCGATCTTGTCGACCTTCGGATGCTTGACGAGCGCCGCGCCGGCCGTGGGCCCGAAGCCCGGCACGACGTTGATCACGCCGTCGGGAATGCCGGCCTTCTGGGCCAGCCGGGCCAGCCGCAGGCAGGTCAGCGGCGTCTGTTCGGCCGGCTTCATCACCAGGGTGCAGCCCGCGGCCAGCGCCGGACCCCACTTCCAGGCGACCATCAGCATGGGGAAATTCCAGGGAATGATCTGGCCCGCCACGCCGACCGGCTCGCGCCGCGTGTAGGTGAAGTAATTGCCGCGGACCGGAATCGTCTGGCCGTGAATCTTGTCCGCGAAACCGGCATAGTAGCGGAGCACGTCGATCACCAGCGGCAGGTCGGCCGCCTTGGCCTCGCTGATCGGCTTGCCGTTGTCGAGCACTTCGAGGGCCGCCAACTCGTCGAAATCCTCTTCGATCAGGTCGGCCAGCTTGTAGAGCAACCGGCCCCGGTCGCGGGCGTCCATGCGGCTCCAGTCGCCCGAATCGAGCGCCCGCCGGGCAGCCTTGACGGCCAGATCGACGTCGGCCGCGTCTCCTTCGGCCACTTGGGTGATGACCTCTTCGGTGGCGGGATTGACGGTTTCGAAGGTTTTGCCGCTGGCGGCCGGCACCCACTGGCCGTCGATAAAGCATTGCGTCTGACGGATTTTCGGCGGTTTGACGGGTTTGGTCATGGTGGCCATAGCGGAAAGCTCCTTGCTCAGCCCTGGGGTGTCGGCGAAGCGCCTATGCGTGAGTTATTCTATCCGTCTGGCCGAACGACGAGCAAGGCGCGCTTGCGTGAACCGCGCCAGGCAGAGAATCTCGTCGTGCCACGCACTTCGGCCGATTTGACAATGCCCGGCGGCCCGCCTAATTTCTAGGTCTGCCCCGAATTTGCTCGCCGCGTTACACGCCCCCCCGACAAGAACACGCCATGCAACTCGCCAGGCCAATGCGGCGCTCGGGGCACCGGCAGTTGCGGGCAGGCGTCGTGGTGTTTTCGCTGCTTGGCTATCTGGCCGCCGTGATCGGACACCCCGCGCCCCGCCGCGCGCAAGTTTGCCGGACAGCCCTTCCCCTGCCAGCATCACGCCTGCGGCTGTGCCGATGCCGAGCATTGCTGGCGCAAATGCTGTTGCTTTACGCCGGCCCAGAAGCTGGCCTGGGCCGAGGCGAACCATGTTGTGCCGCCGGCCTATGCCGAGCGGCCGACCGACGCGCCGCAATTAGCGGCACACGAACACGCTGTACACGATCACGTTGCGCACGATCACGACGGGTGCGTCCATGACGCCAACAGCCGCGACACCAACGACCCCGCCGCGCACGATCACCTGGCGTGCCAGCAGAACCTGGCCGATCACGACGCCGGTGTCCGGGGCGTAAATCTGCCGAGCTGCCATGCTGCAAGTCGCGGCCCGCACCGTGGCTGCTGCGTGCCCCAGACCCGCACGTCGACCCGGTGTTCCGCGCCATCGAGCGCAAACCCTTCGAGCATCCCGGCCGCTGAAGAGGAAAACGATTCGCTCGCGATGGGACACTTCATCGTTGGCGACGCCTGGCGCACGTGCCATGGCTTGCCGACGCTGTGGACAGTATTCGGAGCGGCCATCGCCGGTCCACCGCCGGTTCAATGGCAATTCTCCTGGAACGTCGTCGAGTGGCTTTCCACGGCAACGCCCGCCGATCTGGGCGGTTGCCTGGCGCCCCCTGTTCCTCCGCCCCGGGTTTGATCCGCTGCCGCGGGCTCGCCTGAGCCCGCGTGGCCCCGTGCGCCGACGCCCCCTGGGCCGGCGCGTCTGTACTCGCGGATCGAATCTGCAGCCTGTGCTTGCGCATGCCTGGGGCACGCGCCGCCGGGCTACGCCCCAAATCTTGGAGGAGTTCACATGGCCAGGCGAACTGGCTTTACGCTGGTCGAATTGTTGGTGGTGATCGCCATCATTGGTCTGCTCGTTGCGTTGCTCTTGCCAGCCGTGCAAGCGGCGCGCGAGACGGCGCGGCGGTCGCAGTGCGACAACAATCTCAAACAAATCGGTTTGGCGATCGTCATGTACAACGACGCCCGCACCGTCTTGCCTTCGTCGTATTGCACGACCCCGGGCGGCGGCGGAGCAATGGGCGCGCCCGATCCGACCACCGGCGACACCGGGCCGGGCTGGACCCTGTTCGTGCAAATCATGCCCTACATCGAGGAGGCGGCGCTCAAGAACGCGTTCAACACGAGACTGCCCTGCTGGGATCCTTCGAACCTCACGGCCGCGACCACGCGGGTTTCGGCCTTTCGCTGTCCGTCGGTCGGCGACGACTCGACGACCTACAGCGTTATCGGCCCGAGCGGGTCGCCGATCTACACGTTTTCCCGCGGGCATTACTCCGCCATGGCAGGCCGCTTCTCCGTCTGGGGCAATCCGGCCGCAGACCTCTCTACCTACGCCGACGGAGTCTTCTACCGCAACAGCAAGACGCGGCTGAAGCAGATCACCGACGGCACCAGTCACACGATGTTCGTCTGCGAGCAAACGCCGCGACACAGCGATTCGACCTGGGTCGGCATCGTGCCGGGCTCGCAAACCTGCCCCGGCCCGCTGTTTCCAGGGGGAGACTGCGATGATGCCGCCGCCCAGGTGAACGTGCACGCCGGGCCGGGCGGCGATCCGCTGCCGGTCATCCTGACTCCGAACCTGACCAGCGACACGGACAACACCTGGTCGGATCATCCGGCCGGCTGCAACATCCTGTTCGGCGACGGCAGCGTCCATTTCATTCCCGACGAAATCGATCCGCTCACCTGGTCGGCCCTGTCGACGCGTGCCGGGGGCGAAATCGCTCAGATCCCGGATCCATAAATCATGCCTAAACGACCTTTATGGCTGCGGCTCGCGCGCTGCTGGGTTCTGGCCGCCGCGGCGTCCTGCCTGCTCGCCGCCAGCGGCTGCCAACGACAAGCACAACTCGGCGCAAAACCGCCGGCTGATCGTGTCGCTGCGGACGGCGGTTGCCGCGCACAGGGCCGACTGGCTGGAATTGAACGCCCAGGCCATCGACGACCGCCGCACGGCCGGTTCGCTCAGCGACGAGGAATACGCCACGCTTGGCGCGATTCTCGCGCAGGCCCGCGCTGGCAATTGGAAAGATGCCGAAATCGCGCTCGGCAGTCTGGCCAAGGCACAAGAGCCGGCCGACGCCGGATCGGGCGGCATTTCCGCCCCGCACCGCCGTCCCGAAGAACACTGACCGTCGCACCCCGGTCAAGCCCGCCACCGGCGGCCGGTGGGCGGCGAAGCCGCAGCATTCCGCACACGGATGCAGCGCCGGTGCGATGCGCTCACCCGGCGGCCGCTGCCGCCGGGCTTAACCGATGAACAAGCGCTTGGCCGCCGGCAAGCGCCCTTTAGCTCAGCTCCAGCCCGATCAGGTAGGCGTCCAGCGCTTGACGCTGCCGGGCTTCTTCGTCGACGAGCTTCTTGATCTCGCCGCGGAGCTTCTCGACCTCGTCCTCCTGCTCGCCGAACTTCTTCACGTAGCGCTTGTACAGATCCGTCGCCCGATCCAGCTGGGCCATGTTCTGCCGGATCCGGTCCTGCTCCTGGCCGATTACCTTCACCTGCTCTTCGAGCCGCTGCCGGTCGGCGATGACTTTCGCCAGTGCCTGCTTCTTTTGGATCACCGACTGCAGGGCTTCCTTGACCTTCTCGCTGGTGACCTTTTGATTGATGTAGAACACGATCGTGTTGTCGTCGATGTTCGTGATCGCGATTTGCTGATTCTGCGTTTGCTCCTCGAGCACTTCCAGCACGGCGGGCTTGCCCGGCTCGGCCTCGACGGCAAAGCGATACTGATTGCGCGTCTTTTCCGCCGGCTCTTTCGGCGTGACCAGTTTCCAGCTGCCGTCGAGCGGATATTCGACGAGCACGGTCTTCGCCCGCTTGCCGGAGTTCTTGATCGTGTATTTGTTCAGCCGCTGGAACTTGCGATCGACCCAGAGCACGCCTTTGACCAGGCGGACCTGCGTGATCTCTTCGGGCCGGCCGGCCGTCTCGGGCGCGACTTCGGTGTCCAGGTCCAGGGCGTAGCTGATCAGCCGTTCGGTGCCGGGCTGCATGTCTTCGATCCGGGCGTCGCCGGCGTAGGCGCCGCCGTCGAACACGGTGATCGGGCCTTGCATCAAGTGCAGGTCGGTGGAGTTCGTGAGCCGCAGGCCATTGAGCGGATGCTTGGCCTGGACTTGCTGGTTGTAGATCGACACTTTGCTGCCTTTGACCGACTCGTTGACGATCGGCAGCATGGCCGATTCCTGCCGGGGCAGCGTGACGGGCGAGGAGATTTCGTACTGGAACAGCTCGCCCACGTTCGTGGCCTGCGAGAGGGACTGCACGCCCTGCTGGAGATCGAATCGCGCCAGCTGGTCGCGGTCCTCGCCGGCGGCGGCCCCCAGGGCTGCTCCGGCAACTCCCGGTGCATTCGCTGCAAAAGCGGCTTTGCGCTTTTCCGCGCCGTCGCGATAGGCGGCAGCGCCCTTGCCCTCGCCGCGGCCTGACTGTTTTGCCTGATCGGTTTTCTTGAGAAACTCGCGTTCGCCGGCCGCCAGGTCCTGGCCGTAGGTTTGCGGCCGCAGCGAGGCATACAGTTCCGGCTCGACGACCGGCCGCTGCACGTACAGCGGATCGTACAGATCCATGATGAATGAAATCGGCCGGCCGCTGACCAAGGTCAGCGCCACCTTGTTCCAATCTTCTTCCGTCGTGTTTTCCACGATGGCCCAGCCTTGCAGGAAGGGAGCCGCGTCGTCCTTGAGCACGAGCCGGTAGCTGGTCTTCCAGATCGGGGCTTGCTGGATGTAGCCGACGCGGACTTGCCGCTTGCCGTCGCCCAGGAAGTTGAGCGTGACGGTTTTCTTGTCGGTGTCGTGTCCCAGGGCCAGGACCTTGAGCGCCTGGCGGAATTCCTTGTCGAGCTTTTCGTTGAGCAAACGGATCGTGCCCACGTTGTCCAGAGGAATGCTCCGCAGCCCCGCGTCGGTGAGCAGGTTGAGCATGTCGACGTCTATGGTTTCATGATCCTTGCCGATTTCCCGCTTCTTGGTTTCGACTCCCAGGATGATCCCGGTGACGGGGTTCGCGGCGTCGATTTCGACGCGCTCGCCGCGCACCTGGTTCAGGATCTGCCCCAGGTTGGGATTGCTCGTCAGGTCGATGGCAAAGGTCTTGAGCGTTTTGGTGATCGGGTCTTTCGAGCCATAGGTCACGGCCGAAATGTGGCCGCCGTTGGCGTCCTGCACGATCATGCTCTTGAGCAGATCGTTGATATCATCAACGTTGAACTTCAATTCGATCTGGGCGTCCCCTTTGACGGTCCCTTCCCGGTCGAAGAAACCGACGCCCGAGTTGAACAGCACCACGCGCTCCAGCGGCACGTCGGAACCGGGTTCGACTTTCGCCGCTTTGCCGCCGCCTGCTTTGCCGGTATCCCCCTTGCCGGGCGCGTCGGCCGCCAGCGCTGCCCCAGCCAGTCCGGTGGCCAAGAGCAGTCCGCCCATGAGCGGCACACTAGCGATCCAAGCAGAGGAAAGACGGCGGGTACGCAGATGGCTCGCTCGCATATGGCTGGCTCCAAGAAACGGCAAAAGGACAAATGGACAGGGAACCAGACGGCGCGCGGACGGGCTCGGCGCGCTCGCGCCAGCTTCCCTAAGGATAGCTTTCAGACGTGCCCTGGGGGGCGAAAGTTCCCGCCGCCCTGCGACTGCGACGCCGTGCTGCTATGCCGCTGTGACGCCCTGAAACAACGATCGTTCGCAGCCTAAGCGAAAGCGGCACCGCGGGAAAACCGCGGCCATCAGAGGCGGCGCGGTCGATCGGCCCAGCGCGACCCGAAGGGGCAGGATTGCGCCCGCCGCTCGCTGGACTACCCCGTCAGTGGTAGAGCAGCAGGGTGGGCTGTTCGATGAGCGACACGATCCGCCCGAGCAGATCGGCAGCCAGTGCCCCGTCGATCACCCGATGATCGGCCGTAAGCGTGAGCCGCAGCGTGGGCCGGACGACCAGCTGCCCCTCGACGACCACCGGCCGGGGCGCCAGCCGCCCCACGGCCAGGATGCTGCTTTGCGGCGGCGCGATGATGGCCGAAAACTCGTCCACCCGGCTGTTGCCCAAGTTGCTCAGGCTGCTGACGCCGCCGGCCATATTCTCCGCCGCCAGGCGGCCGGCCCGGGCTGCCGTCACCAGCTCATGCCGCGCGGAACCAATTCGGCCAGGCTGAGCTGGTCGGCCCGGCGGAGCACCGGAATCAAGAGCCCGCCCGGCAAACTGACCACGAGCCCCAAGTCGACCGATTCGGCCGGCACCAGCTCGTCGTTCTGCCAGGTGGCACAGGCGGCCGGCAGATCGCCGAGCGCCAGTGCCTGGGCCCGAACGAGCAAGTCGGTGAAGCTGAGCCGGACGCCAGCGTCGGCCTCGATCCGTGCGATGAGCTGTTCGCGGCAGGCGACCAGTGCGGACGCGTCGGCCTCGGCCCGAACGTAGAACTGGGGCACGCCCGCGGCGCTGGCCGTCGTCATGCGGGCGATCGCCCGGCGCATCGAACTCGTGCCCGAGGGCGCGGGGGCCGTCGACGTTTGCGACATTCGCTGCAGAGCCGTCTGCACGGTGCCGGCGGCGTGGGCCTGGCGAATATCCGCTTCGACGATCCGGCCGCCGGGACCGCTGCCGCGAACGCTGGCCGGATCGATCGCCAATTGGCGCATCAAGCGCCGTGCGCGGGGAGATGCGGCGACGCGATTTGCGCGGCTGCGGGCGGGTGAAGTCGGGTCGGGCATGGGTTTCTCACGTCAAGCAAGCAATGTGGGTCGGCAGCCAACCGGCGGTCCACTGCCGGCTCGGCCGACCACGACTTTATCCGCAAACCGCGGCCGATACAAACTGGCGAGCGGGCCAGGCCCCCCGGGGTCAGGCCAGGATCCCGCGCACGACTTCGCCGGCGACGTCGGTCAGCCGGTAATCGCGGCCGCTGTAGCGATAGGTCAGGCGCTCGTGATCGATGCCCAACAGGTGCAAAATCGTGGCGTGAAAGTCGTGGACATGGACTTTGCTGTCGGCGACGGCGATGCCGTATTCGTCGCTGGCCCCGTAAGCCAGGCCTTTCTTGACGCCGGCGCCGGCCAGCCAGGAGGAGAACACCTGATGGTGATGCTCGCGCCCGGGGGCGTTGGCCTCGGCATGATAGGGCGTGCGGCCGAACTCGGTCGTCCAGACGACCAGCGTGTCTTCGAGCATGCCCCGGGCTTTCAGATCGCGAATCAGGCCGGCGATCGGCTGATCGACGTTCTTGGCCAGGCCAACATGATCCTGCATATTGCCGTGCGAGTCCCAGTTGCCGCTCGAGCCGGTGTCGATGCATTCGATGAACCGCACGCCATGTTCGACCAGCCGCCGGGCGATCAGGCATTGCCAGCCGAAACCCGTGGTTTGTCCGCGGCTGAGCCCGTAGAGCGCCAGCGTTTCGTCGGACTCCTGCGACAGGTCGAATACCTGCGGCGCCTCGCGCTGCATGCCGAAGGCCGTTTCGAACGACTTGATCCGCGATTCAAGGGCCTCGTCGAGCGCGGCGCTCCTGGGCGTGCCGGGCGTTGGTGCGGCGGAGCATGTCGAGTTCCAGCTCCTGCAACTCGGCGGCGGCGACGCGGCGCTGGATGTTGGCGATCGGCGTGGGGCCGGGGAAGACTTGAGTTCCCTGATGGCAGCCGGGCAGAAAATCGGCCCCCCAGGTTTGCGCCGGCATACGGCGTGAACGGGGACACGACCACGAACGACGGCAGATTCTGGTTCTCGGTCCCCAAGCCATAGCTGACCCAGGCGCCGATGCTGGGCCGGGCGAACGTGAACGAGCCGGTGTGCATGCCCAGCGTGGCTTCGTAATGATTGGTGTGGTCGGACGACATCGAGCGAATTACGCACAGCTCGTCGACCACGCCGCCGACGTGCGGAAACAAATCGCTGACTTCGATGCCCGACTGGCCGTAAGGCTTGAACGCCCAGCCGGGCGGCTTCAGGAATCGCTTGAACTCGCCGAGCTTGCCCTGCCAATTGTCGACGGTGACCGTCTGGCCGCCGTCGGCAACGAGTTTTGGCTTGGGATCGAACGTGTCGACGTGCGACACGCCGCCGGTCATGTAGAGGAAGATGACGTTCTTGGCCTTGGCCGGAAATTGGGGCCGTTTCGGCGCGAGCGGGTCCGGCCGCTCGGTCGGCGCAGGGGCGGCCGCCGCTAAATCGGCCAAGAGACCGGCCAGCGCCAGGCTGCCGAAACCGCCGGCCGCCGAGCGCAGCATTTGCCGCCGCGAAAATCCGTGCGAGCAAGCGTGCATGATTCTTTTTTCCGCAAGGGTCGGTTGTCAAAGCGCGAAAAACGACCGCCGGCACATCAATCCAAATAAACGAATTCGTTGCTGGTCAGCACTACCCGGGCCAAGGCTGCCCAGGCCTCGGCCATTTGCCGCTCGGCCGGAACGCCGGCCGCTTGCAGGCTCGCGGTGTAGCGGCCCAGGAAATCGGCGCCGGCCTGGACTTCGTCCCCCCGGGGCTGGCGGGCATAGGCCAACTCGTAGAGCAGCTGCAGCCGGCCGGCATCGTCCGAGCGCTCACTGGTCAAGCTGCGCGCAGCAGCGCCGACTGCTCGTGGATGAACGGATCGTTCATCATGAACAGGGCCTGCGTCGGCGTGATCGTCGAGCTGCGCTCGGAAGTGCTCGTGTTCGGATCGGCGCCGTCGAACAGGGCCAGGAACGGATGCCGCTGGATCCGCTGCGTCATCAGGTACACGCTGCGCTGCCGCGAATCGTAGACGGCCTTGAACGGCGCGTGCTGCGTGAAGCCCCAGCTGGATCTGGGCGGAAACGGATGCGGCCCGCCCATGCTCCGGTCCAGGCCGCCGCTGATCGCCAGGATCGCGTCGCGAATCGCCTCTGCGTCCAGCCGATTGCGATCGAACCGCCAAAAGCTTTCGTTCGCCGGATCGATCGCCACGTTGCGCTCGTTGGCCTCGCTCGACAACTGATACGTCCGGGAAAGCAGGATCGCCTTGTGCAGCGATTTGAGCGACCAGCCCTGGCTCACCAGATCGCCGGCCAGGTACTCGAGCAGCTCGGGATTCGAGGGTTTGCGGCCGCGCAGGCCGAAATCGCTGGTCGTGGCGACCAGTCCGTGTCCGAAGTGGTAATGCCAGAGCCGATTCGCAATCACGCGGGCCGCCAGCGGCTGGCCGGCTCCGACAAGCCAGTCGGCCAATTGCCGTCGGCCGCTGCCGGCCGTGCCAGCGGGAAGCGGCTCCCCGCCGAGAATCTCCAGGAACCGCCGAGGCGCCACGTCGCCCGGGCGCGTCGGCTCGCCGCGGCGCTGGATGCGGGCATCGGCCGCCTCGCCTTCGACGACGCCGTAGGCGGATTCATAGGGGCCGCGCGCGGCCAGCGCGTTGCGCTCGTTGTGCAGCGTGTCGCGCGCTTTTTGTTTTTCGGCGGCCTGGTTTTTGAGACTTTCGATCTGCGCAGAGCGCTCGGCCGCGGCCGGATCGGCCTGGGCGGCTGCCGCGCTGGCCTCGGCCAGTTTGGTCAACTCGGCCAATTGGGCGGTCAGGGTCTTGTGTTCGGCGTCGGCCTGCTTTTCGGCCGCTTCGAGCCGGGCCAATTCGGCCTGCTGGGCTTCGGCCGCCGCCTTGGCCTCGGCCGGCGGAATCAGCGGCACAAAATCGCTCGGCGTCTTTCTTTCCTCCGAACCGGGAAACGCATAGCGGGTGCTGGCAAAAATGCCGTACAGGGCGTAGTAATCGCGCGTCGAGATCGGGTCGTACTTGTGGTCGTGACAGCGGGCGCAGCCGATCGACAGCCCCAGCACCGACCGACCCAACGTGTCGATCGTGTCGGCAATCGTCAGATGTTGATAATTCTGCGGGTCGAAACCGAAGCGGCGCGAAATCGCCACGTAGCCCGTGGCCGTGATGCGCTGGGCGTATTGGTCGGCCGGGCCCGTGGCAGCCAGCAGGTCGCCGGCGACCTGCTCGCGCACGAACTGATCGTACGGCTCATCGCGGTTCAGCGCGTCGATGACCCAGTTGCGATATTTGTAGGCTTGCGGGACGGGGTAATCGGCGGTCTCGCCGGCCGTGTCGGCATAGCGCACCACGTCGAGCCAATGCCGCCCCCAGCGTTCTCCATAATGCGGCGAGGCCAGCAGCCGATCGATCACCCGCTCGAAGGCCTGCGGCGACTCGTCGGCGACAAAATCGCGGATTTCCTGCGGCGTGGGCGGCAGGCCGATCAAGTCAAACGTCGCGCGGCGCAGCAGCACCGCCTTGCTCGCCGGTCCGTTGGGCGCCAGCCCGCGCGCCTCCAGACCGGCCAGGATGAACCGGTCGATCGGCCCGGCCGGCCACGCGGCATCGCGCACTTCAGGGAGTGTCGCCGGCCGCAAAGGTTGAAAGGACCAGTGCCGGCGCTGGGCATCGCTGATCGCAAAGACGTTGTCCTCGCGGACCGGAACGTCGTCCGAAGCATCGCCGGCGGGCCAGGGGAGTCCCATTTCGACCCAGCGGACAAATCGGGCGATGTCGTCCGCGGGCAGCTTGGCCTTGGGAGGCATCTCGAGGCCCCCCTGGTAGCGCACGGCCTCGATGATCCGGCTTTCGGTCGGCTTGCCCGATTCGGCTGCCGGACCGGATTCGCCGCCAGCCATGATGGAGGAGCGCGACGTGAGCCGCAGACCGCCTTTGATCTTGTCGCCCGGGCCGTGACATTCGTAGCAGCGATTCACCAGCAGCGGCCGGATCTCTTTCTCGAAGAACTCGACGGCCTCGGGCGTCGGCTGGGCCTGGGCGGGCGCATCGGCCGCGCGCGCCGGCGTGGCGCACGTTGCGGCCAGCAGCAAACAGCTGCCCAGCGGCCAGCGCACGGGCCCCCGCGACCGGCGAGCGCCCGCTGGTGCGGCCGGTGGCGAAGCTCGACGTGCTGCAGTTTGACCGGACATAGCTGTGGGGCTAGGCGTGAGAGTCGGAAACGGTTTCGGCCGCGCGCAAGCGGTCTGCCGCCCGCTGCAAGCGCTCGGAGAGCGTGTCCATGTGCCGCCGCATGGCCCGCTCGGCGGCATCAGGATCGCCGGCGCGAACCGCCTCCAGGATATCCAGGTGAAACCGGCTGGTTTCTTCGCGGGCGCGGGGTTTGGGCGTGGTCTGAATCATGGCGGCGATGATTAAATCCCGCACGACCTGCAGGACGTTGACGAAAAGCTCATTTCCCGCAATCTCGACCAGCTTGCGATGGAACTCGAAGTCGTGCCGGATCGACTCCATATACTCCAGACCGGGCCGATCCATCGCCTCGAGCAGCGACTGAAGTTCGTCCAGATCTTCGGGCGTGGCCAGCGTGGCCGCCTGGCGGGCGGCATGACATTCGAGCACCAGGCGGAATTCGGTGATCTTGAGCAATTCGCGCGGCGCGATGCTCACGGCGCTGCGGACCAGCTTGGCGCAATTCGACAAGCTGCTGCGGTCGCCCACGTACATGCCCCGGCCGCGGCGCACGGTGAGCAGCCCCATCGTCTCGAGCCGGCCGATCGCCTCGCGAAGCACGGTCCGGCTGACCTGCAGGCTTTCGACCAGCTCCGATTCGCTCGGCAAACGATCGCCGGAGGCCATGCCACCTTCGTCGATCACCTGGCGGATGCGTCCGACCACGGTGTCGACCAGCGAAATTCGCGTCACAGGGGCCAATTGCACGAGAAATCCTGCCTGCAGCGGGACGGCCAGGGTGGGGATCCAAAGGGTCCGGGGGCGGGGTCTGGCAGCCGGTTTAGCCTGCCGCCGCAGCGACTGCGGGCGTTGTCGTCCAGTTGTCAGACATCTGACAGTCTAGCGATCCTTTCTCCCGGCCGTCAAGCTGCCGGATCCACCGTCGATCCGGCTCGGCCCAGCCGCCGACGATCGAAATCGGACCCCCAACAAGCGCCGCGCTGCCGGCTCCGCCAACGCCTACGTCTTCCCTCATCAACTGGGCCTGGCGCCAGTCCAGGGTAGGGCCCCGCCCGCGACCTCCGGCATCGCCGAATACCCGCCTCTGTACTTCCGTTTTCATCTCCCGTATCCCCTCTTCATCCCCCCATCTCCTCCCTGAACCGTACCTGCCGCAAGCAAGCCTCGACCGACAGTTGCGCACCCGCCGCAGGCGGCGTCGACAAAACGCGCGACCTCGTTGACCGCCGGGCGTGAATGAACGACGATGGCACACTCGAAATGGCCGGCGAGGCGGCTGCCCGGCGCTCTCGGCAGCAGGTCGCCTCCCACCCTCCATCCTCCACGTTGGGCTTTTGCATGTCCGCACTCAAGATTCGACAAGACGATTGCCAACTCGACTTCCTGGCTCTAGGCGCGCTGGTTCACCGGCTGGATCCGGGCATCGTGCCGTTTCGCAAAGCCCGCAGCCTGGACGTCCACGTCTCGGGGGGCGAATACAATGTGGCCGCCGGCCTGTCCGATTGCTTTCGTCTGAAAACCGGCGTGGCTACGGCGATGGTCGATTACGGCATCGGCGAGCTGGTCGAGAATCGGGTCCGCGAGACGGGTGTGACGCCGTTCTACAAATGGTTCAAGCACGACGGCGTGCGGGGACCGAACATCGCCACCGTGTATAGCGACCGCGGCTACGGCGTCCGGCCGCCGATCGTGTTCTACAACCGGGCGAACGAGGCCGGAGCGCTCTTGAAGCCCGGCGACTTCGATTGGGCCGGCATCTTCGGCCGCCGCGTCCGCTGGTTCCACAGCGGCGGGATTTTCGCCGCCCTCTCGGAAACGACTTCCGAGCTGATCATCGAAGGCATGCAGGCCGCGAAGAAAGCCGGGGCGATCGTTTCATTCGACCTGAACTACCGGGCCAAGCTGTGGGGCAGCATCGGCGGGCCCAAGCAGGCGCAAAAGGTGCTCAAGCGCGTGGTCGCCAACGTCGACGCCCTGATCGGCAACGAAGAAGATCTGCAACATTCGCTGGGCATCGCCGGCCCCGAGGTGGCCGCCAAGTCGAAGCTCGATCCGGACGCGTTCTTCCAGATGATCGACCGGGTCGTCGAGCAGCATCCCCAGATCAAGCTCGTGGCCACAACGCTGCGCGAAGTCCACTCGACCAATCGCCACGATTGGGCCGCCGTGCTCTGGCTGGACGGCAAACGCTATGTCAGCCCCACGTGCCAGCTGGACGTGATCGACCGAATCGGCGGCGGCGACGGTTTTGCCGCCGGACTGATCTACGGCCTGCTGGCCGGCCGGGCGCCGGAAGAAGCCCTGCGGCTGGGTTGGGCGCATGGGGCGCTTTTGACCACGTTTCCCGGCGACGTCACGATGGCCCGGCTGGAGGAAGTCGAAGCCCTGGCCAAAGGTGGCTCGGCCCGCGTGCAGCGCTAGAATTCCCCGCCGGCGGAAAGTCCGCAGCAACGTGCACAGAGGTTCGAGCACAGGGCATCGCTTGGACGCGTTCGAGTAAACAGCCTCGCGGTTTGGTCATGAACCCAGCGATCACAACACAACCGCCCCAAACCGGCGCCGCCTCGCCTGCGGCCGCCCAGCCTGCGGCCACGCAGCCCCCCGCGGCCGGACCGCTCAGCGCGGCCGAAGTGCACGAGATCGTCGCCGCGGCGCTCGGGCCGCTCGGTTTGGCCAACCAGCGCGTGCTGCTGATCGTGCCCGACTCGACGCGCACCGCCCCGGTGGGCCTGCTGTTCCGGACGATCTTCGACGCGATCGGCTCTGCGGTCCGGGCGCTGGACGTGATGATCGCCCTGGGCACGCATCCGCCGATGAGCGACGAGGCGATCAACCGGCGGTTGGAAATCACGGCCGCCGAGCGGGCCGGCAAATACGGCCGGGTGCGGATGCTGAACCACGCCTGGCGCGATCCGGCGGCCTTGGCGCACTTGGGCCGGATCCCGGCGGCCGAGATCGGCGCCTTGACCGGCGGCCTGTTCGAAATGGACGTCGACGTCACGATCAACCGCGCGATCCTGGATTACGATCTGCTGCTGATCCTGGGCCCCGTGTTTCCGCACGAGGTGGTCGGCTTTTCCGGCGGAAACAAGTATCTGTTCCCCGGCATTGGCGGAGCCGAGCTGCTCAATTTCTTCCACTGGCTGGGCGCGGTAATCAGCAATGCCAAGATCATCGGCAACAAGCAGACGCCCGTCCGCAGCGTCGTCGATCGGGCCGCCGCCCTGGTGCCCGTGCCGCGGTTCGCGCTGTGCATGGTGGTGCACGAGGGGCAGCTGGCCGGACTATTCGCCGGCACGCCGGAAGCCGCCTGGTCGCAGGCCGCCGACCTGAGCGACCGGCTGCACATCGTCTACAAGGACCGGCCCTACCACACCGTGCTTTCCTGTGCCCCGCCGATGTACGACGAGATCTGGGTCGGCGGCAAGTGCATGTACAAGCTCGAACCGGTCGTGGCCGACGGCGGCGAGCTGATCATCTACGCTCCGCACATCCGCGAGATCTCGGTCACGCACGGCGAGCGGATTGCCCGCATCGGCTATCACGTGCGCGACTACTTCCTCGGCCAGTGGGAGCGATTCAAGGACGAGCCGTGGGGCATCCTGGCCCATTCCACGCACGTTCGCGGCATCGGCACGTATGAGAACGGAATCGAGAAGCCGCGGATCCAGGTGACGCTGGCCACCGCGATTCCGGAGTCCGTTTGCTGCGCGATTAACCTGGGTTATCGCGACCCGGGCTCGATTGACCCGGCCGCCTATCAGAATCGCGAGGACGAGGGGATCTTGTACGTGCCCAAGGCGGGGGAAATGCTGTATCGACTGAAACACCCGCCCGACTGGGCCCGCTGCTGACCGCGCCGCTGCGAGTTCCCCCCGGTGCATCGCTACGGTGGCAGATTACCATCCCAAGACCAACGACCCCACACGGAGAAACGCGTGATCCGCTCCAGCGTGACGATCAGCCTGGTTCCCGAGGCCCGGGGTGGGCCGTTCGTCTTTTGGGACGATCTGGCCGGCGCCTGCGGCAAGGCGCGGCAGCTGGGCTTCGACGCCGTCGAAGTCTTTCCGCCCGGCCCCGACACAGTCGGCATCGAGTCAATGCGCAAACTGCTGGGCGATCACGGTCTGGCACTGGCCGCGGTCGGCACCGGCGCCGGCTGGGTCAAGCGACGGCTGAACCTCACGCTTCCCGAAGCCGAAAAACGCAGCCAGGCCCGGGCGTTCATTCGCTCGATGATCGATTTCGCCGGCCCGCTGGGCGCGCCGGTGATCATCGGATCGATGCAAGGGCGCAGCGGCGAAGAGATCGACGGACCGGCGGCCCTGGGGCTGCTCGGCGAGGCGCTCGACGAGTTGGGGGAGCACGCCCGGCAATACTCGGTGCCGCTGCTGTTCGAGCCGATCAACCGCTATGAGACGAACCTGATTACAAGCATCACCGCCGGGCTCGATCTGATCGCGGCGCTCTCGACCCCCAACGTCAAGCTGCTGGCCGACCTGTTTCACATGAACATCGAGGAAGTCGACGTCGCAAAGTCGCTGGAATCCTGCGGCCCGCATTTGGGGCACTTGCACTTTGTCGATTCGAATCGCCGCCCGGCCGGGCTGGGGCACCTCGACTACCGGCCGATTGCCGCGGCGCTCGCGCGCATCGGCTACGGCGGCTACGCTTCGGCCGAGGCGCTGCCGTATCCCGACTCCGACGCGGCCGCCCGGCAAACGATCGATACCTTCCGGCGCTGCTTCCGCGCTTCCTAATCAGGCCCCCATCAGGATCCCTTTCCGATGCTCAGACACTTGCTGATCCACCCGAAAATTAACGAGGTGCTCGGCCGCGCCGGCCACCACGCCAAGGTGCTGATCGCCGACGGCAATTACCCTTCGTCCTCGAAGCGGGGGCCGCAGGCCGAAGTCGTCTCGCTGAACCTCATGCCCGGCGTGGTCAATTGCACGCAAGTGCTCGAAGCCGTGCTCTCGGCCGTCCCGGTCGAAGCGATCAACACCATGATGTACGAGACCAGCGGACCGTACGCCCTGGGCGAAGATCCGCCGGTGTGGGAAAACTACCGCGACGTGATCCGCCGAGCCGGCCTCCAGCTGGAGCTCGAGCCGATCGAGAAGTGGAATTTCTACAAAGCCGTGGAAACGCCCGATCATGTGCTGACCATCCAAACGGCCGACCAGCAGCGGTATGCCAACGTTCTGCTGTCGATCGGCGTCCGTATGGACACCTGACGCCCGAGCGCGCTCGCCCATGCCGCCAGTTCCCCAGCCACATGTGCCCCCGTCGCAAGTGATCGACTCGCACCAGCACTTCTGGCAATTGAGCCAGCCGTTTAACTACGCCTGGCTCGATGCGCCCCAGCTGGCCGCCATCCGGCGCGATTACTTGCCCGCTGATTTGGAGCCGCACCTGGACAGCGCGGGCATCGACGGTTCGATTTTCGTCCAGACGCAGCACGACGTGCGCGAGAACCGCTGGGTGCTCCGACTGGCCGAGCGGCATCCGCGCGTTCTTGGCGTCGTCGGCTGGGTTGATCTGGCCGGCGACGATTGCGCCGAGCAGGTGGCCGAATTTCAGGCCCAGCCGAAATTCGTCGGCGTGCGGCACGTGACGCAGGACGAGCCGGACGACGACTTCATCGTCCGCCCTGCGGTGCTGGCCGGCCTGAAAGTGCTGGAGAAACACGGCCTGCCGTTCGACCTGCTCTTTTACGCCAGGCATTTGCGGCACGTGCCGGCCCTGGCCCGGGCGCTGCCCGAGCTGCCGATGGTCATCGACCACTTGTCCAAGCCCGAGATCAAGCACCGGCGTTTCGACGCCTGGCGGGCAGACCTGCAAGCGGCGGCCGCCTGGCCGAACATCTACTGCAAGCTGTCGGGCCTGATTACCGAGGCCGATTGGCGTAGCTGGACCGTCGCCGACCTGAAACCGTATGTCCAGGCCGCGGTCGAACTGTTCGGGCCCCAGCGGCTGATGTTCGGCTCGGACTGGCCCGTTTGCGAATTGGCCGGCAGCTACGAGCAAGTGGTCGCGGCGCTCCGGGACGCACTTGGCCCGCTTAGCCCTAGTGAGCGCGAGGCGATCTTCGGTGGCACGGCAACGCGGTTTTACAAACTGCCGCTCTAGGCGGCGGCTAGCGCGATCCGAGGCCGTGGCGGGGCCGTAGAAATGCCCCGCTGCGCACATCGAATCGCGCGCTTGCGCGCGGCACGGCACAGGCGTGCGGCGCCGCCGCACGGCCATTTTGTCCCGATTCGAAGGGCCAAAAATCTTGCTGCCGCCGCGGACGAAGCGCATAATCAAGCTGAACCCGCAGGACGGGTCCCGCCTGACGCGTGCGCACCTGGCCGGAGGACGGACCTCATCCGGCCACCGCGATCCTGCCATACCCCCGAGCGCTGCGGTTGGACCCACGCTGCCGGATCGTCGACGGGCCACGGCCCGGGTCCAGCCGTGCGACGGCGTGACCGCAAATGTCGCCATCCTGAATTCCACCGCTACTGATCCACGAGGACGATCTATGTCCTGTTCCACGATGCGGCGTTGGCTGGGCGCGTTGCTGGCCCTGGCCCCCTGTGCCACGGGCGCCGCTGCAGCGCATGCCGCCGAGGCGATTCGGTACAACCGCGACATTCGCCCGATCCTGTCCGAGAACTGCTTCCGCTGCCACGGGCCGGATAGCGCCAGCCGCAAGGCCGACCTGCGGCTCGACCGCCGGGAGACGGCCGTGGAGATGGGCGCCATCGAACCGGGCAAGCCGGGCGACAGTGGCATGATCGCACGGATTTTTGCCACCGATCCCAAGGAATTGATGCCGCCCCCGGCCACGCACAAGACTCTCACGGCCCAGCAGAAGGATCTGCTCCAGCGCTGGGTGGCCGCCGGCGCCGAGTATGAACCTCACTGGGCTTACATCGCGCCCCAGCGTCCGGCGCTGCCGGCCGTCAAGCGCGCGGGATGGGTGCGAAACCCGATCGATCAGTTCGTGCTCGCCAGGCTGGAACAAAGCGGGCTGGAGCCGGCCGCCGAGGCCGACCGCCGCACGCTCGCCCGGCGGGCCAGCCTCGACCTGACCGGCTTGCCCCCTGCGCCGGAGCTGGTCGAGCAATTCGTGCTCGACCGGGCGCCCGACGCCTACGAGAAATACGTCGATCGGCTCCTGGCCCTGCCGCAATGGGGCGAGCACCGGGCCCGCTACTGGCTCGACGCGGCCCGCTACGCCGACACGCACGGCATCCACATCGACAACTATCGCGAGATCTGGGCCTACCGCGACTGGGTAATCAAGGCCTTCAATCGCAATCTGCCCTTCGATCAATTCACGATCGAGCAATTGGCCGGCGACTTGCTGCCCAATCGCTCGCTCGACCAGCAGGTGGCCTCGGGCTTCAATCGCTGCAACATCACGACCAGCGAAGGCGGCGCCATCGACGAGGAATACCTGGTCCTGTACACCCGGGACCGCACCGAAACGACGAGCCAGGTTTGGCTGGGGTTGACGGCCGGCTGCGCGGTCTGCCACGACCACAAGTTCGACCCGCTGACACAGAAAGAGTTCTACGAGCTGGCCGCGTTTTTCAACAATACGACGCAGGCCGCGATGGACGGCAACATCAAGGACACGCCCCCCATCGTCAAGGTGCCCGCGGTGGAGGAAGACCGCCAACGGTCCGAAGCGATTCCCGCTGAGTTGGCCGAGGCGAATCGTCAGGCCGAAGCCCGCAAGCAATCGGCCCGGCCCGACTTCGACGCCTGGCTGGCCAAAGCCACACCCGACGAGCTGAGCGCGGCGACGGCCAATGCGGGCCTGCTATTGCACGCGCCCATGAGCGAAGGGACCGGCCAGACGCTGGACTTTTCGATTGCCGGCCAGAACCGGCCGCTGGCAGCCGGCAACATCGGCTGGGAGGACGGCCACGTGGCGCCGAAGGCCGCGCGGATCGACTCGAATGCCCTGGTCGAGATTCCCGAATTCGGCGATTTCGAGCGCGATCAACCGCTCACCATGGCGGCCTGGATCAAGCTCACGCAGCCCGGCCAGACCGGCGCGATCATCGCCCGCATGGACGAAACCGACAATTACCGCGGTTGGGATTTCTTCGTCCAGGCCAATCGCGTCGGCATGCACCTGATCAACGCCTGGCCCGCCGACGCGATCAAGACGATCGCCACGCCCGAACTCAAGCCGAATGAGTGGCATCACGTGCTGGTCACGTACGACGGCTCGGGCAAGGTCGGCGGCATCCACGTCTATTACGACGGCGAACCGCAGGCAACCGCGCCCGAGGCCAACCTGGTGTCCAACACCACCCGCACCGCCAAGCCGGCGCGGCTGGGCCAGCGCGGCAACGGCGGCTCGCGGCTGAGCAATGCGGTGATTCAAGACCTCCGGGTGTATGGCCGGGAGCTGGGCGCGCCGGACATTGCCGCCTTGTCCAAGGGCCAGCGCATAGCGGCCCTTGCACAGAAACCGGCCGCCGAGCGCAGCGATGCAGAAAAGGACGAGCTCTATCAGGGCTGGCTTACGGGGATCGATCCGGGGTACCGGCAATTGCGGGCCCGCGCGGTGGCGCTCGAGCAAGAGGACGCGGCAATCAAAGCCCGCGCGACGATTGCCCACGTGATGCAAGAGCGGGCCGAGCCGCCCCAGGCCTTCATGCTGTTTCGCGGCGAATACGACAAGCGCCGCGACCAGGTTGCCGCGGCCACGCCGTCGTTTCTGCCCCCCATGCCCGACGACTTGCCGCGCAATCGGCTGGGCCTGGCCCAGTGGCTGCTGCGGCCCGACAATCCGCTCGCCGCCCGGGTCACCGTCAATCGCTTCTGGCAGGAGTTGTTCGGCACGGGCCTCGTGCGCACGGCCGGCGATTTCGGCGTCAGCGGCGAGTTGCCCTCGCACCCCGAACTGCTCGACTGGATGGCAGTCGAGCTGCGTGAATCGGGCTGGGACGTGAAAAAATTCTACCGGCTGCTGGTCACTTCGGCCGCCTACCGCCAGGCCGCCGTCGTGACACCGGAAAAACTGGAAAAAGACGGGCAGAACCGGCTGATTTCGCGCGGGCCGCGGTTCCGCATGGACGCCGAAATGATTCGCGACGCGGCACTGGCCTCGAGCGGGCTGTTGGTCCGCAAGATCGGCGGACCGAGCGTCAAGCCGTACCAGCCGGACGGCGTTTGGGAGGCGGTCGCCATGATCGGCAGCAACACCCGCGACTACGTGCGGGATCGCGGCGAAAGCCTGTATCGCCGCAGCATGTACACCTTCTGGAAGCGCAGCGCGCCGCCGGCCTCGATGGACGTGTTCAACGCGCCCAGCCGCGAGGTCTGCACCGTCAGACGGGAACGCACGAACACGCCGCTCCAGGCGCTGGTCACGCTGAACGACCCGCAGTTCGTCGAGGCCGCCCGGTTCCTGGCCCAGCGGGCGATCAAGGAAGGGGGAGCCGATACGGCCGCCCGGCTCGACTTTGTCGCCCGGCGGCTGCTGGCCCGGCCGCTGCGGGCCGAGGAGCTGCCGATCGTCCAGGCCAGCTTGGACGAGCTGGCGGCCCATTATCAGGCGCACGCCGAGGACGCCCGGCAGCTCTTGGGCGTGGGCGATTTCCAGGCCGATGCGGCGATGGAAGCGCCGCGCTGGCCGCCTGGACCATGCTTGTCAACGAACTGATGAACCTGGACGAAGTGCTCAACAAGTAACGCCCGGCGAATTTCGCCCCCAGCAAGGTATAGCCATGAGCCTGTTTCACGATTGGGTCCGTTACGAGACGCGGCGGCAATTCATCGGCCGGGGCGCCGGCGCCCTGGGTCTGGCCGCCTTGGCCTCGCTGGGGCTCGACCGCACGGCGCGCCCGGCGCTGGCCGACCCCGCGGCGCCGCCCCCCGGACTGCCGCATTTCGCCCCCAAAGCCAAACATGTGATCTACCTGCACATGGTCGGCGGTCCGCCGCAAATGGACCTCTACGACTACAAGCCGCTGATGCAGGAATACTACGACAAGGACCTGCCCGACTCGGTGCGGATGGGGCAGCGGCTGACGACCATGACCTCGGGCCAGGCCCGGTTCCCGATCGCCCCCTCGAAATACAAGTTCGCGCAGTACGGGCCAGGCGGGATGTGGATCAGCGAGCTGCTGCCCAACACCGCCAAGATGGCCGACCAGATGTGCTTCATCCGCAGCATGCACACCGAGGCCATCAACCATGAGCCGGCCATCACGCTGATGCAGACGGGCAATCAGATCACCGGCCGCCCCTGCCTGGGCACCTGGGCTTCGTACGGCCTCGGCTCGCTCAATCAGAACCTGCCGACCTTCGTCGTGCTGGTGGCCAAGCCCTCGAACACGGAGCAGGTGCAAGCGATTTCGGCCCGGTTGTGGTCGTCGGGCTATATGCCCAGCGAGCATGCCGGCGTGTCGTTCCGCACCGGCGGCGACCCGATCTTGTACATCAACAATCCGCCCGGCGTGACGCCCGAAGTGCGCCGCAGCACGCTCGACCGGCTCAACGCGCTCAACGAGCTGACGTACAAATCCGTCGGCGACCCGGAAACTCACACCCGGATCCAGCAGTACGAATTGGCGTTCCGCATGCAGTCGAGCGTGCCCGAGCTGACCAACACGGCCGACGAGCCCGAATCGACGTTCGCCCTGTATGGCGACGCCGCCAAGAAACCGGGCACGTTCGCCCACACCGCGCTCCTGGCCCGGCGGATGGTCGAGCGCGGCGTGCGCTTCGTCCAGATCTACCACAACAACTGGGATACCCACGCCAATGTCGCCGGCCGGCTGCCCGATCAGTGCCGCGATGTCGACCAACCCTGTTACGGGCTGATCCAGGATCTCAAGCAGCGCGGCCTGTTCGACGAAACGCTGGTGATCTGGGGCGGCGAATTCGGCCGCACGATCTACTCGCAAGGCGGCCTGAGCAAGGACAACTACGGCCGCGACCATCACCCGCGCTGCTTTACCATGTGGATGGCCGGCGGCGGCTCGCGGCCGGGCACGGTCTACGGCGAAACCGACGATTTCTCCTACAACATCGTCAAGGATCCCGTCCACATCCACGACTTCCACGCCACGGTGCTCAAGCTGCTGGGCTTCGACCACGAGCGGTTCACCTACCGCTACCAAGGGCTCGACCAGCGCCTGACCGGCGTCGAACCGTCGCGCGTGATCGGGGAGCTGCTGGCCTAGCTGGTCGTCCGGAAGCCACCGGACATCTCCAGCGGGTGAATGGCCAGAAACCGGCTGCTGCGAGTCGACGCCGGGCGCCAGCCAGGCGCAATGCCCAATTCTCCCGCCTAATCGCGTCAATTCCACCTCCCGCCGAGCCCCCCTGGGATCGGTATTGACAGCACTTGTTAGTTCGCATACTAATTGAGGATCCGGACTGACCAGTCAGTCAGTCGTTGCCGTTCGAGGAGTGCCAGCGTGTCCCAGGCCGCCGATAACCGTCCGAAACGCCCGTGCGGCGAGGAACTGATCGCCAGCCGGCGCGAGGAAATCCTCGAACAAGCCGCGGTGCTGTTCGCTCAGCACGGCTATAGCGAGACCGACACTCAGTCGCTGGCCGAATCGCTGGGCGTGGGCAAGGGGACCGTCTACCGCTACTTCCCCAGCAAGCGCGAGCTGTTTCTGGCCGCGGCCGATCGGGTGATGCGGCAGCTGCGTTGCCGGGTCGACTTATCGATCCAGGGGATCGTCGAGCCGCTCGAGCAGATCCGGGTGGCCATCCGCACCTTCCTGGGCTTCTTTGCCGAGCATCCGGAATTCGTCGAGCTGCTGATCCAGGAACGGGCCCAATTCAAGGATCGCAAGAAGCCCACCTTCATCGAGCATCGCGAAGCCAACGTGCGCCGCTGGCAGGATCTGTATCGCTCGCTGATGGGCGAGGGGCGGATCCGGCTGATGCCCGCCGAGCGGATCAGCGATGTCGTCAGCCATTTGCTCTACGGCACGATCTTCATGAACTATTTCAGCGGCGAGCCGACGTCCGTCGACGAGCAGACGCACGACATCATCGATGTGATCTACAACGGCATCCTCACGTCCCAGGAGCGGGCCCGGCAAGCCGGCGCCGGGGCGGACGCGCAAGCCACGGTGCCCACCGCCGGCTCGCAGGGCGCAGCCGGCGCCCACGCATCTGCCGCGTGCGCGCGAACCTTGGGGCCGCAAATCAAACCCGAAGTGCCAGGAGCAACACCGTGAACGCCCGCTTGCGTGCCATGGCTCTGGTCGTTCTGTCGGCTGCCGGCCTGACGTTGGTCGGTTGCAAGAAGACCGAGCCGCCGCCGGTTCAGGCTCCCGCGCCTCCGGAGGTCTTTGTCACCGTCCCGACGACGGCCGAGATCACCGACTTCGAGGACTTCACCGGCCGCACCCGGGCCCGGCAAACGATCGAAATCCGCCCCCGCGTGACCGGCTACATCGACAAGATCCACTTCAAGGACGGCGGCGAGGTGAAAGAAGGGGAAGTGCTGTTCGAGATCGACCCGCGCCCGTATCTGCGGGACGCCGAACGGGCCGCGGCCACGCTGGAGCAGGCCAAAGCGCATCTCAAGCGGCTGGAGCACGATTTCGAGCGGGCCAGCAACCTGATTGCCGCCAAGCAGATCAGCCGCGAGCAATACGATCTGGTCGTGGGCGATCGGGCCGAGTCGGAGGCCGCGGTCCGCGTGGCCGAGGCCAATCTGGGCACGGCCAACCTGCACCTGAGCTACACGAAAGTCCGGCCCAAGGTCGCCGGGCGGATCAGCCGCACCCAGTTCGATCCCGGCAACCTGGTCAAGGCCGACGAGAGCGTGCTCACCACGCTGGTCACGCTCGACCCGATGTATGCCTACTTCGAAGTCGACGAGCGAACCTTGCTGACCATGCGCCGCTATGTCGAGGAGAGCAAGCTCCAGACCGGCGAAGATATGGAAGTGCACGTGCTGATGGGGCTGGCCGATGAGGAGGGCTTTCCCCATCGCGGCACGATCAACTTCGTCGACAACCAGCTGGACGTGTCGACCGGCACTTTGCAGGTCCGCGGCACGTTTCCGAATCCCAATCACATGCTGGCCCCCGGTATGTTCGTGCGCGTGCGGCTGCCGATCGGCGATCCGCACGAGGCCGTCATGATCGAGGAGCAGGCGTTGGGCACCGACCAGGGACAAAAATTCGTCTACGTCATCGACCAGGACAGCAAGGCCCAATATCGCAGCGTGTCGGTCGGCAAGCTCCAAAACGGCAAGCGCGTCGTGCTGAAGGGGCTCCAGGAAGGCGAGCGCGTCGTCGTCAGCGGGCTGCAGCGCGTGCGCCCGGCGGCGCGGTGGTGGCCAAGGCTCAGAAGGTGGCTGAAAGCGAATCAACGGCCCCCGGCGCCATGGCCAAGGCGGAATCCACGGCCGACAGCCCGCGCCGCCCGTAGCGCAGCGGGCGCGTGCTTGCGCCAGAATCGAAGGGACAGCGGCCGTGATTTCACGGTTCTTCATCGACCGGCCGATCTTCGCCTCCGTGCTGTCCATCGTCATCACGTTGGCCGGCGCGATCTCGATCTTCGCCCTGCCGCTGGCCCAGTTTCCGCAGATTTCTCCGCCCACGGTAACGGTCAGCTGCGTCTATCCCGGCGCCAGCGCCCGCGACGTGGCCGGGTCGGTGGCGGCGCCCATCGAGCAGCAAGTCAACGGCGTCGAGGGCATGCTTTACATGTCCTCCAGCTGCACCAACGACGGCTCGTACAACCTGACCGTGACGTTCCAGAACGGCATGAACGTCAACATGGCGCAGGTGCTGGTCCAGAACCGGGTGAGCCTGGCCGTGCCGCTTCTGCCCGACGTGATCAAGCAAACCGGCGTGACCGTCAAGAAGCGTTCGCCCGACATCCTGGTCGGCTTTGCCATCACTTCGCCCAACGGGCGCTACGACCAGCTGTATCTGAGCAATTTTGCCCTGATGCAAATTCGCGACGAGCTGTCGCGGCTCGAAGGCATCAGCGACGTGATGCTCTTCGGCCAGCGCGACTACAGCATCCGGATCTGGGTCGATCCGGGAAAGCTCGCGGCCCGCAACATGACCGCCGGCGACGTGGCCCGGGCCATTCGCGATCAGAACGCGCAAGTGGCCACCGGCATGATCGGCAATCCGCCCACGACGGACGAGCAGAGCTTCCAGGTGACGCTCACCACTCTGGGCCGGCTGTCGACGGTCGAGCAATTCGAGGATGTGATTCTCAAGCGCGGCGCCGACGGCCGGATCATCCGGATCAAGGACATCGGCCGGGTGGAACTGGGGGCCAAGAACTCCGACGTCGACATCCGCATCGACGGCAAGGAAACCGTTTTTCTGGCCGTGTTTCAGCTGCCCGAGGCCAACGCCCTGGACACCTACGATCGGGCCCTGGAAAAAATGCGCGAGCTGGCCAAGGGTTTCCCGGAGGGGATCGAATGGCAAATCGCGTTCGACCAGACGCCTTACACGCGCGAATCGATCCGCGAAGTGTTCAACGCCCTGCGCGACGCGATCATTCTGGTGGCCGTCGTGGTGCTGGTGTTTCTGCAAAACTGGCGCTCGTCGCTGATCCCGCTGGTGGCCGTGCCGGTGGCCGTGATCGGGACGTTTGCCGCGATGGCCGTGTTCGGCTTCAGCCTGAATAACCTGACTCTGTTCGGACTGGTGCTGGCGATCGGCATCGTGGTCGACGACGCGATCGTGGTGGTCGAAGCCGTCGAGCATCATATCGGCGAGGGGCTTTCCCCGCGCGACGCCACGATCAAGGCCATGCAGCAGGTCTCGGGGCCGGTGATCGCGGTGGGCCTGGTGCTCAGCGCCGTGTTCGTTCCCTGTGCCTTCATCAGCGGCATCACGGGGCAGTTTTTCCGCCAGTTCGCCCTGACGATTTCGGTCTCGACGATCATTTCGGCGTTCAATTCGCTGACGCTCAGCCCCGCCCTGACCGCGCTCCTGCTGCGGCCCAAGAGCGCAGAGGCTCACGCCTCGCCGTTGCCTTGGCCGGCGTTTTCGCTTTTGGGCGGCTGGCTGGCCTGGGAGCTGCTCCTGCCGCGCTCGGCAGGGCTCGTCGATCCCCAATCGGCCTGGGCCGAATGGTTGCCCTGGCTTGTCGTGGCTGCCGGCGCGCTGGCCGGCTCGATCGTCGCCTGGCCGCTGAACTGGGTGCTGGCCGGCAGCTTCCGGGCGTTCAACGCGGCCTTCGAGTGGACGGCCGGCGGCTATACCTGGATCGTCGGCAAGATGCTGCACGTCACCGTGCTGGTGCTGGTCGTCTATGCCGGCTTGCTGCTGGTCACGTACGACCAGTTCGCGTCCACGCCCAAGGGTTTCATTCCCTCGCAGGACATGGGCTATCTGTTCGTCAGCGTCCAGCTGCCCAATGCGGCGTCGACCGAGCGCACGGCCAAGGTCGTGCGGCAGATGGAAACCATGGCGCTCGACACGCCCGGCGTGCTGCACGCGTCGGGCATCGTGGGGCAGTCGTTCGCGCTCAATGCGATTGGCCCCAATTTCGGCACCATGTTCATCAATCTCAAGCCGTATCACGAGCGGCGGGATGCCGACACGTCGAGCATGTCCATCCTGGGCAAGCTGATCGGCAAGTTCTCGACGATCTCCGAGGCCCGGATCCAGGTCTTTCCGCCGCCGCCGATTCGCGGCGTGGGCCGGGCCGGCGGATTCGCCATCGTGATCGAAGACCGCGGCGACGCCGGCATGGAGGCCCTGCAAGAACAGGCCGAGAACCTGATGCTCAAGGCCAGCCAGGAACCGCAGCTGGCCGGCGTGTTTACCGTCTTCGAGTCGAAGGTGCCGATGCTCAAGGTCGAGCCCGACATGCGCGAGGCGATGAAGAAGGGGGTCAACCTGCGCGACTTTGCCGAGACGCTGCAGATCTATCAGGGTTCGCAATATGTCAACGACTTCAACCTGTTCGGGCGGACCTGGCAGGTCATCATCCAGGCCGATCAGCAATTCCGCGACCAGGTCGAGGACATTCCCAAGCTCAAAGTCCGCAATGCCTCGGGCGACATGGTGCCGCTCGGCTCGTTTGCCAGCGTCGGCCAGCTCAACGGCCCACTGGTGCTGCCGCGCTACAACATGTACACCGCCGCCACGCTGCAAGGCGCCGGCAAGCCCGGCGTGAGCTCGCGCGACGCGATCGACGTGATGGAGCGGTTGGCCAACCGCGAACTGCCCCCGTCGATGGCCTTCGAGTGGACCGAAATGGCCTTTCTGGAGCTCAATGCCGGCAACACGGCGATGATCATCTTCGGGCTGGCCGTCGTGATGGTGTTTCTGGTGCTGGCCGCCCAGTACGAAAGCTGGTCGCTGCCGCTGGCCATCATTCTGGTCGTGCCGATGTGCCTGTTGAGCGCGATCATCGGCGTGAACCTGGCCAAGATGGACATCAACATTTTCACCCAGATCGGCTTTGTGGTCCTGGTGGGACTGGCCAGCAAGAATGCGATCCTGATCGTCGAATTCGCCAAAAAGAAGCGCGAGTCGGGCGAACCGCGGCGCAGCGCCATCCTGGACGCCTGCCGCCTCCGCTTGCGGCCGATCGTGATGACGTCGTTCGCCTTCATCCTGGGCGTGGTCCCGCTGATGAACGCGCACGGGGCCGGCGCCGAAATGCGGCAGACCCTGGGCACCGCCGTGTTCAGCGGCATGCTGGGCGTGACCCTGTTCGGTATCTTCCTTACGCCGGTGTTTTTCAATGCGATCGACTGGCTGGGCGGGACGCGGCTGTTCGCCTCGCGCGCCATGCGTTTGTCGCGCGATTTCACGCTCGACCTGCTCACGTTCAAGTCGGTGCGCCGGCTGGGGCGCCGCTGGCGGCAGGACGGCCCGGCCGAGCGGCGCCAACGGCCCGCGCAACCCGCACCCCCGGAACCCGCCCTGCGCGATTAAAGGCGGCTTTGCACCGTGTTTTCGAATTTCTTCATCAATCGACCGATCTTCGCCTCGGTGTTATCGATCCTGATAACGCTGGGGGGCGGGATTGCGCTGTTCACGTTGCCGATCGCGCAGTACCCCGAGATCACGCCTCCCACGGTCGAAGTCTCCGCGACCTATCCGGGCGCCAACGCCCAGGTGGTCGTCGACACGGTGGCCGCGCCGATCGAGCAGCAGGTCAACGGCGTCGAGAGCATGCTGTACATGGCGTCGCAGTGCACCAACGACGGCACGTACATCCTGACGATCACGTTCAAGAACGGCGTCGATCTGAACATGGCGCAGGTTCTGGTGCAGAACCGGGTGGCGCTGGCCGAGCCGATTCTGCCCGACCTGGTCAAGCGCCGCGGCGTGACGGTCAAGAAAAAGTCGCCCAGCACGCTGCTGATGGTGAACCTGTTTTCGCCCAACGGCACGCGCGACAACCTGTACCTGAGCAATTACGCCACGATCCAGCTGAAGGACGAGCTCTCGCGGCTGCCCGGCGTGGGCGACATCACCTACCTCGGGCAGCGCGACTACAGCATGCGGCTGTGGCTCGACCCCGAGCGGATGGCCTCGCGCAACTTGTCGACGTTCGACGTGCAGCGGGCGATCGAGCAGCAAAATACCCAGGTCGCGGCAGGCCAGATCGGCCAGCCGCCGGTCGACAACGGGCAGGTCTTCCAGTTCACGATCAGCACGATGGGCCGGCTGGTCGATCCGAATCAGTTTGCCGAGATGATCATCAAGGCCGACACGCAGGGCCGGATCGTGCGGCTCAAGGACGTGGCCCGGGTCGAACTCGGCTCGCGCGGCTACGATCAGACTTGCACGCTCGATGGCATGCCTTCGGTGGCGCTGTCGATCTATCAGCTGCCGGGCTCCAACGCGCTGAGTATTGCGCAGCAGGTCCGGGCGAAGATGGAAGATCTCAAAGAGCGCTTCCCGGACGGCATCGATTATTCGATCGTCTACGACACGACGCCGTTCATCACCGAGTCGATCAACGAGGTGTTCAAGGCCCTGCGCGACGCGGTCGTGCTGGTGGCGATCGTAGTCCTGGTCTTCCTGCAAAACTGGCGCTCGGCCATCATTCCGCTGATTGCCGTGCCCGTGGCCATCATCGGCACGTTCGCCGTCATGGCGGCAATGGGCTTCTCCCTGAACAACCTCACGCTGTTCGGACTGGTGCTGGCGATCGGCATCGTGGTCGACGACGCGATCGTGGTCGTGGAAGCGGTCGAACATCATATCGAGCACGGGCTGTCGCCGCGCGACGCCACGGTCCGGGCGATGGAGCAGGTGTCGGGGCCGGTGATCGCGGTCGGGCTGGTGCTCACTGCCGTGTTCGTGCCCTGCGCGTTCATCACCGGAATCACGGGGCAGTTCTTCCGGCAGTTCGCCCTGACGATCGCCGTGTCGACCGTGATTTCGGCGTTCAATTCACTCACCCTCAGCCCGGCGCTTACGGCGCTGCTGCTGCGGCCGCGCGACAAGCACCGCGCCGCGCCGCTGCCGGCTCTGGCGTTTGTCGTGGCCGGCGGCTGGCTGGGTTTCACGTTTCTGCCGCTGCGGTTGGAAAAACTGGTCGATCCGGCCACGTTCGGTTTGCCCGCCGACGCATTGCCTTGGATAGCGGCCGGCGTCGGCGCGGTGTTGGGGGGCGTGGCCAGTTGGCCGCTGAACTTCCTCTTGGGTTGGTTTTTCCGGGCCTTCAACGCGGCCTTCGATTTCAGCACGGGGCTGTATGTCTGGAGCGTCGGCCGGCTGCTCAAAGTCAGCCTGCTGGTGCTCGTGGTCTACGGCGGGCTGTTGGGGCTGACCTACTATGGCTTCGACCAGACGCCCAAGGGCTTTATCCCCACCCAAGACAAGGGCTACCTGCTGGTCAATCTGCAATTGCCCGACTCCGCCTCGCTGGGCCGCACCGAGCGGGCCATGCGGAAGATCGAGAAGATCGCCCAAGGCACCGAGGGGGTCAAGCACACGGTGGCCATCGCCGGCCAATCGATTTTGCTGGGAGCCAACGCCCCGAATTTCGGCGCCCTGTACGTGATGCTCGACGACTTTCATCACCGGCTCGATTCCAAGCTGAGCGGCGATGCGATCGGCGCCCGGCTCCAAGAGGAACTGCAGCGCGAAATCACCGACGGCACGATCAACGTGCTGGGCGCTCCGCCGCTCGACGGGCTCGGCACCGCCGGTGGTTTCAAGCTGATGATCGAAGACCGCAGCAACGCCGGGCTCGAAGAACTGCAATCCACGGCCGATCGGATCGTGGCCGTCGGCTCGGAAGATCCGGGCCTGAAGGAACTGTTTTCCAGCTTCCGCGCCAAGACTCCCTGGCTGTACCTGGACATCGATCGGGCGGCCGCCCGCACCAAGGGCGTGTCGATGGCCGAAGTGTTCAATACGCTGCAGGTTTTTCTGGGCTCGCTGTACGTCAACGACTTCAACCTGTTCGGCCGCACGTGGCAGGTCAACGTGCAGGCCGATCGGGATTTCCGCCAGCAGATCGAGCATCTCAAGCGGCTGAAGATTCGCAACGACCAGGGCACCATGGTTCCCTTCGGCACGCTGGCCAGCGTACACGACGTGACCGGTCCGGTGATGATCGTCCGCTACAACATGTATCCGGCGGCGCCGATCAACGGTTCGCCGGGGCCGGGAGTCAGCTCGGGCCAGGCCATCGAGCGCATGCAGCGCGTCGTCCAGCGCGAGCTGCCCTGGTCGATGCGTTACGAGTGGACGGAGCTGGCCCTGCTGCAATTGCAAACCGGCAACACGGCCATGCTGGTGTTCCTGCTGGCCGTGGTGCTGGTGTTTCTGGTGCTGGCCGCCCAGTACGAAAGCTGGTCGCTGCCGCTGGCCGTGATTCTCGTCGTGCCGATGTGCCTGCTCTGTTCGATCGCGGCCGTGCAAATGGCCGATATGGACATCAACATTTTCACCCAGGTCGGTTTCGTCGTGCTGATCGGCCTGGCCTGCAAGAACGCGATTTTGATCGTCGAATTCGCCAAGGCCCAGCGCGACCACGGGCACGATCGCTATCGGGCCACGCTCGAAGCCTGCAAACTGCGGCTGCGGCCGATCGTGATGACGTCCTTCGCCTTCATCCTGGGCGTGGTGCCGCTCGTGGTCTCGATCGGCGCCGGGGCCGAAATGCGCCGCACGCTGGGCACCGCCGTGTTCGGCGGCATGCTGGGCGTCACGCTGTTCGGCGTTTTTCTTACGCCCGTGTTCTACTACGTCATCCAGTGGCTGGCCGACATGCGGACCAAATTTCGCAATCGTCGGCAACCGACGGCCGGATCGTGGATGCCCCCGTTCGTCCGTTCGCGCTTCCGGAGCCAGGCCGACGGACATCGAATGCATAGCGGCAGCGGTCATTCGCACGGCGACGGGCGGCACGCCCCGGCCGATGTCGACACGGTCAGCCATATCGGCATGGACGCAACCGTCACGGCCGAAGACGCGGCGTCCTCCTAGCCGCTCACGCCAGGCCGCGCTGCCTGCTTCCGGCACCGGCCGCGGCCCGGAGATTGCCGCTCCGGCCAGTGGGGCTTGACCACGCGGCTATAGTTCTTCGTCGGCACTCATTGCCACGGGACGCGTCTTGCGTGCAGCGTCGTGGCCAGACACATCGCTCGTGCGCCGTGCGGCGCCTCGCCAACGCGTCTTCCAGCGACCCGGCCAGCATTTAAGGAGCCTGTTTTGATTCGCCTGCGCAAAGCCAACCAGCGGGGCCACGCCGATCACGGCTGGCTCAACACCCAGCACACGTTCTCGTTCGCCGATTATTACGATCCGGCGCAGATGGGCTTTCGCGCGCTGCGGGTGATCAACGAAGACCGCGTCGCTCCCGGCAAGGGGTTTGGCACGCATGCTCACCGCGATATGGAAATCATCTCGTACGTGCTCTCGGGCGCCCTGGAACACAAGGACAGTCTTGGGCACGGTGCGATCCTCCGCCCGGGCCAATTCCAGCGCATTTCCGCCGGCACTGGCATCCGCCACAGCGAGTTCAATCCGTCGGCCGACGAGCCCGTGCACTTCTACCAGATCTGGCTGCTCCCCGACCGCGAGGGAATCGCCCCGAGCTACGAGCAGCAGGAATTTGCCCCGGAAGAGCTGCAGGGGCAGTTGCGGCTCGTTGCCTCGCCGGCGGCCACCGACGGTTCGCTCGCGATCCACCAGGATGCTCGGGTATATCTGTCGTCGCTGGCTGCCGGGGCGTCGGTCGAGCATGCCCTGGCGCCGGGGCGGCACGCCTGGCTGCAACTCCTGCGCGGTCGGGTTAATGCTGTCGGCACGCAGCAGGCCGCCGGCACCGATCTGTCAGCCAGCGACGGGCTGGCCGCCAGCGAGGAGAAAGCCCTGAAGATCGTGGCTCTGGAGCCGGCCGAGATCATGCTGTTCGATCTGGCCTGAGAAAGCCGGCAGCACAGCGCGAGAAGGATGGCGCCGACGGGACCGTCAGACCGGCCGCGTCCAAACCGTCAGATATTCGGGACTTTCGTTGTTGGTGATGCCGACCTGTTTGACGTCGGTGATTTTCTGGGCCGCCGCGGCGAATTTCTTGGCGTCGGCAAAATCCTCGAATTGGCACTCCAGGGAGCCGTCCCCCTTGAAGATCCAGACGGTAAAAACAATCTGCATGGCACCACCTTTGACGCGTGTTCAAACCCGCCATCAGGATACACATCGCCGCGGGGCGATCCAAGTGCAAGGCTCAGCCCGGCAGGATCGTTAGAGGACGTCCGGCCACGCGTTCCGGCGCGACCTAACCCCAGCGCCAGTCAGGTCCCAACTCGGGGTTCACCAGGCAGCCGTCCGGCGCGCGCCGGTGCGATACAGGGCCACGATGCACTCGGCCGCCAGCCGGGCCATAGCCACGATCGATTCCTGATCCACGCCGGCCGTGTGCGGGCTCAAGAGCACGTTTTCGCATTGCAGCAGCCGGCTGGTCGTTGGCAGCGGCTCAACGACAAACGCGTCCAGTCCCGCGCCCCCCAGATGTCCGCTGGACAGTGCGTCGGCCAGGGCCTCTTCGTCGACCAGGCCGCCGCGGGCCGTGTTGATCAAAATGGCCCCCGGCCGCATCCGGCCCAGCGCGGCGCGGTCGATCATCCGCGTCGTCTGCGGAGTGCAGGGCAGGTGCAGGCTGACGATGTCGGCCGCGGCCAATAATTCGTCGAGCGAGCAAAGCCGCACGCCGCTGGCTGCGGCAAACTCGCGGTCGGCCAACGGATCGTGGGCGATCACGTTCAGTTCCAAAGCCTGGGCCCGGGGCACGACGGCTTTGCCGATCCGTCCCAGTCCGACCAGCCCGATCGTCTTGCCGGCCAAGCGCGGCAGCAGCTTGCGCGACCACTGTCCGTTGCGCACGGCCTGGTCGCGCTGCGGGAATCCGCGCGTCACGCCGAGCAAGAGCGCAAGCGTGTGCTCGGCGACCGACACCTGGTTGGTTCCCGGCGAAATGGTCACCGCCACCTTGCGCTCGGTGGCCGTGGGCACGTCGATGGCGTCGTAGCCGACGCCCATCCGCGCGACCGCGCGCAACTTGCTCGCTTCCAGCACGCGGCGGTTTAGCGGCTCCATGCCGGCAATCATGCCGTCGATACCGGCCAGGTGCTCGATCAGCAAATCGGGTTCATAAAGCCGGACGCCCCGGGGCGGATAGGCGATTTCGAATCCGGCCTGCTGGAGCACTTCCTGGCAGGCACCCTGTTGGTAGACCACTTCGATCGGCGTAACGAGGATGCGGGGCATAGAGTTTTTGCGCAAGGCGGGAAAACACTGCGGCGGGTTAGCCAACGCATGCCTCAGGCCGGGAAAAAACACGCGCTCCGCCGACGCCTGCGGCAAGTCTGCCGTTGTAATCGTCCGATTCCACCGACGCAAGCGGCGCTCGTTTGGGGGGCTGCCGCCCGGCCCGGCAAACGTGCATTTTTTTGACCCCCAAACGGCAAGTCCTAGACTGCAGGCAACGAGGCATTCTTGTCGGATCGCGCTCGTTTTGCCCGGGGGACAAGTTAGCCTGCGGCGGACGAAATCCGCCAGCGGCACCGCGGCGCAATGCAATGGCGCCGCGTCGGCCGCCGGGCCGTCGGGTGGCGATCCCTTGGCTCAAACTTTTTTTGAGGAGGACATCGCCATGCGCCGCCGCTACACGAACCTGGTCAGAAACGTGATGGGCCGCTGGGCGCCGATGCGCGTGGCCGCGCTGTCGGTTGTCGTGTTGAGCGGGCTGCTGGCCGCCGATTCGTTTGCCCAACGAAGCCGCGAGCCCCATCGGCCCGATTTCGACGACGGCAATTCCGACGCCCAGTCGTATCCGTTCGACTCGTCGTACGACGCCGACTATCGCCGCCCGGCGACGGATCGTCGAAACCGTGATCGCCGTCAGCTCGGCTTGCGGCTGCGGGCCAGCGAAGAGGGGCAGGTTTTCGTCAGCGCGGTGCTCCGCGGCGATCCGGCCGACCGGGCCGGTCTGCGGCCCGGCGACAAGGTGCTGGCGATCGACGGCTACGAGATCGGCTCGCTGCGCGACGCCCGACGGGCACTCGGCCGCCATCCGGCGAACGAGGACATTGAGTTGATCATCGCCCGCGAAGGCCGCACGCGCGAAATCGATCTGCCGGGCAGCACCCAACTGTTCCATCCGGTCGAAGCTCTGGCCCAAGGGGCCGAAGCCGCCTCGCGTGACATCGGTCACGCTGCGGCCGAGATCGGTGGCGGGGTGCGGCGGCTGTCCGACGCCTGGCGCCGCGATCTGGGCACCGCCGGCGGCGAGCGACCGCGGGCGAGCGTTCTCGACCGCTACGACCGCTTCAGCCGCGTCCCTGAAGGGGACCAGGCCGACATCGACGATGAAACCAGAGACTTCAGCGGTTGGCCCGATGCGGTGATCGAAATCGACGTGTTGCCGCCGGCCCAGATCGATGACGGCGCTGTCTCGCAGCCGCCGCCTGCCCAAAGTGGCCGGCATCGAACGTACCGCCCAGCGAGCCCGCCGGACCGCTCGACCAGATCGTCGAAGCCGGCGAACCGCGACCGCTCGGGTCCTGAGCAGCCGAAACCCGATGCGCACCGCCCGGCCAGTTCGCAACCCGGTTCGGGCATCGAACTATGAGATCGGCGCTGCGCGGCTCCTCGCACCGGTCCGGACCAGCGCTGGCCCGCGGTCTTTCCCGTTGACCGGCCGGCTGGCGAGGATTAGGTTGGCGCCCAGCGTGTTTGCTGCCCACTCGCGGGGGCGGGGACTGCCTTCGTCGCGAGTCGCGCAGCGGCGACGAATAGCCAGCCGCACGCCGTCGGCGCATCGAGCTTCTGCTGGGAGTCGGGGATGAAGATTGGCATCGGATCGGATCACGCCGGATTCCGTTACAAGGAACTGATCAAGCCGCTCTTGGTGGGCTTGGGGCACGAAGTCGTCGACTTCGGCACCGATTCCGAATTGCCGGTCGACTATCCGGTCTTCATCCGGCCGGTCGCCGAGGCCGTGGCCGCCGGCCGCTGCGAGCGCGGCATTGTCCTGGGCGGGTCGGGCAACGGCGAAGCGATGGCCGCCAACCGCGTGCGGGGCGTGCACTGCGCCCTGTGCTGGAATCTCGAATCGGCCGAACTGGGCCGGCGCCACAACGACGCCAACGTGTTGTCGATCGGCGAGCGGATGATGAGCTCCGATCTGGCCCTGGCGATCGTCCGCAAGTGGCTGTCCACGCCCTTCGAAGGCGGCCGGCACGTGCGGCGCATCGAGATGCTGGACGCGCCCTGACGGCCCCATCGGCAGCCGGCGTTTTTCCGCTATCCTCGCGCTCGCCGCCGGCGGCGTATAATTGAGGGAGCCGGACGCTTTCGTACCGGCTCGCTTCGGGGATGACGATTCATGCAGTGGCTGCTGGCGCAATTCAAGGCTCTGGGCACCTGGCTCACGCAGAACACGGCCGTGAGTGCCTGGTTGGTGGTCTTGTCGCTGGTGATGTCGCTCGGCGGGCTGCTGGTCGTGCGCTGGCTGGTGCTGGCGATTCCGCACGATTATTTCACCGCGCCGCGGCAGCCGGGTTGGCGCGACCGTCATCCGATCGTGCGCGCGTGCCTGATCGCGGGCAAGAATCTGATCGGTGCGGTTTTGCTCGTCTTGGGGATCGCCATGTTGGTGGCGCCGGGACCCGGCATTGTGACGGTGCTGCTGGCCGTGATATTCTTGGATTTGCCGGGCAAGCAGGCTTTGGAGCGCCGCATCGTCACCTTGCCCTCGGTTCTGCACACGATCAACCGCCTGCGGGTCCGGGCGAACCGGCCGGCGCTGGACATGCCGCCGCAAAACTAAGCCCGCGTAACCCGGCGACCGACTGTCCACCGGCTCCCCATCGATCGGCTCCCGGCATACCGGAATCTCAGGCACACGCGCATGCCCGTCGGGCGAAAAACCTCCGCTTTCCTGCTGCTCGCCGGCGTCGCCGTTGGAGGCTACCTGCTGGTGACCCAGCTGCCGGCGCTGGTGCAGCAGTACCAGCAGGCGCGCGAGTTCAGCCCGACTTGGGGCTATATCTATCTGGCCGTGCTCTCGCTTTCGGCGGTCGCCGCGCTGACGCTGATAGGCTGGGCCGCCTGGCTGCTGGTGCGGGCAAGTGCCGACAAGCGGCGCCGGCAAACGGCGCAGAGCCGCGCGCCGAGCGAAATGTCGCTCTCCGAGCAGTCGACCGAGGCCGAGTTGCATCTGACGGACGTGGAGCGCATGGCCGAAGATGCCTCGCTGCCCGCCGAATTACGGGCGCCGCTGCGCCAATCGCTCCGCGAGATTCGTGACCGTCAGGGTGGCCAGAAACTTGAAATCGTTGCCTTTGGCACCGTCTCCAGCGGCAAATCTTCGCTGCTGAACGAATTGGCCGGACGCGAAGTCTTTCGCACCGATCCGCAGGCGGGCACCACCGCCACACGCAGCGAAATCGCCTGGCCCGGCGCCGACCGCGTCGTGCTGGTCGACACGCCCGGCCTGGCCGAGATTCGGGGCCACGCCCGGGCAGACATCGCCCGGCTGTCAGCCCGCGACGCGGATCTGGTGCTGTTTGTCGTCGATGGCCCGCTCAAAGACTTCGAGCACGTTGTGCTCGCCGAATTGGGCCAGATGGAAAAACGAATCATCCTCTGCTTGAACAAGGAAGATTGGTTCGCGCCGGCCGATCGCGAGCGGCTCAGGCAGCAGATCGCCGAGCAGACCGCCGCGATCGTCCGCCCCGACGACGTGGTGGCGCTGCGGGCCCGGGCCGTCAATCGAACCCGGGTGCGGGTGTTGGCCGATGGCCGCGAGCAGGAAGAATCCGTTCGCGAAGAGGCGGACATCTCGCCCCTGGCGCTGCGGATCCTGGCCATCGTCGAGCGGGACGGCCGGGAGTTGCTCGCCGCCAATCTGCTGCTGCAGGCCCGGGGCCTGGCAGCCGACGCCCGCGAGCGGATCCAAAGCACGCTCGATCGCCGAGCGGATCAAATCGTCGAGCGCGCGATGTGGCAGGCCGGCGCTGCCGCCGCGTTGAGCCCGCTGCCCGTCTTGGACGTGGCGGCCAGCCTGGCTATCTCGACCAACATGGTGCTGGCCCTGGCCCGGGTCTACCGTCAGTCGATCGATCTGGAAACCGCCAGCCGCTTGATCGGCGAGTTGGGCAAGAACCTGGTGGCGATCCTCGGCACCACCGCGGCGGCGCCCGTCGTCGGCTCGGCGGTGGCCACGCTGCTCAAGACGGCTCCGGGCGTGGGCACCCTGGCGGGCGGCGCGCTGCAGGGCCTGGTCCAGGCGCTGGTCACGCGCTGGATCGGCCGCGTGTTCAGCGCCTACTTTCGCAGCGAGATGCGCGAACCGCTCGGCGGCTGGACCGCGCTGGCCCGGGCGAAATGGAACGAAGTTACGCGGCCGGCGGAGTTGGCACAGTTGGTGAAGACGGGCCTCGGCCAGCTGGGAGGCAAGTCGCCATGAGCACCACTGACCCGCCCGATGCCGACCGGCATTATTCTGCCGCCCTGGCCAGCGTCCGGCACGCCATCGATCAATTCGCCGGTTGCTCGCCGGACGAGAAGCAGGCCCTGGTCAAAGAACTGGCCGACCTGGAAAGCATGGTCAGCAAGCTCGAAGCCGGCCGCGTCGAGATCGTGCTGTTCGGCGAGATCGACACCGGCAAATCGGCCTTGATCAATGCTCTGGTCGGGCGGCAAGTGGCCCAGGTCGACGTGCGCGGCGGCTGGACCCGCGACGTCTGGCACACGCATTGGGACGGCGCCGGGTACTGCCTGGCCGGGCTCGAACGTTCGCAGGTCGTGTTGATCGACACGCCGGGAATCAACGAGGTCGACGGCCAGCAGCGCGCCGAGATGGCCCGCGACGCGGCCGCACGGGCCGACCTGATTCTGTTCGTCACCGATTCGGATCTGAACCAGCTCGAATACTCGGCCCTGGCCGAACTGGCCGAAAGCCACAAGCCGATCCTGCTGGTCTTCAACAAGACCGACAATTACACCGCGGCCCAGCGGCAGATTCTGCTCGATACGTTTCGCGAGCGGCTGCGCGGCATCGTGGCCCCCGAGGATTTTGTCGAAACCTCGGCCGATCCCTTGCCGCGCGAGTACATAATCGAAGCGGCCGACGGCAGCTCGCGGAGCGAATTTCGCCCCTCGGCGCCGAACGTCACGGCGCTCAAAGCCCGGATCCTGGAAGTGCTGGCCCGCGACGGCAAGGCCCTGGTCGCATTGAACGGGGCCATGTACGCCGCCGACCGCAGCGATCGGATCACGGCGATGAAACTGCGGATGCGCGACGAGCAGGCCACGGCCATCATCTGGAGCTATGCGGCCATGAAATCGATCGCCGTGGCGCTCACGCCCATGCCCGTGCTCGACGTGCTGGGCGGCAGCGCCGTCGATGCCACAATGGTCGTCACGCTGGCCCACGTCTACGCCATGCCCCTCACGTCGGTCAACGCCCGGGCCCTGATCGAGTCGATTCTCAAGGCGGCCGGCTGGGTGATGTTGGGCGAAGCGGCCACGAATCTTTCGCTAACGCTGTTCAACAGCCTGACGCTCGGCTCGGGCAAGTTTCTCACCGCGCTGCCGCAAGGCGCGGCGGCCGGATACGGCTCGGTCATCGTCGGGCAGGCGGCCAAATTCTACTTCGAACATGGCGGATCCTGGGGGGGCGAAGCGCCCAAGACCGTCGTCACGCGGATCCTGCAGGCCACCGACAAGCAATCGGTGCTCGAACGGCTGAAAACCGAAATCCGGCGAAAGATCCGGATCAACCGGCATGCCGGCTCTGAAAAGGCAGAAGGATAAAGGCAAGATGGCAGAGTGACGAACTATGCGCGGCGGAAGCAGGCCCGGACTCCATGCTCCGGCATGCTTGATTCATCCTTCATCCTTCATCCTTCATCCTTCATCCTTCATCCTTCATCCTTCTGCCTTCTGCCTTTTCCGCCCCGCCTTCCTCCTCACTCGCTTTCCAACTGCCGCCTGGCTTCGGTCAGTGCCTGGCGCTGCTCGTCGGTGATCGTCGGGTAGTGCAGGTCCAGGCCGCGGATGCCAGACGCCAGGATGCCGGCCACGAGCGAACGGGCAGCCCATTTCTGGTCGGCCGGCACGACGTACCAGGGTGCCCAGTCGGTGCTGGTGGCGGTCAGCGCCTCCTCATACGCTTCCATGTACTGGGGCCAGAAGGCGCGTTCGGCCAAATCGGCGGGGGAGAACTTCCAATGTTTTTCCGGCCGCTCCAGCCGGTCCAGAAAGCGGCGCTTTTGCTCTTCGTACGACACGTGCAGAAAGAATTTCAGGATCAGCGTGCCATTCCGCGCCAGGTGCTGCTCGAAGGCATTGATGTCCTCGTAGCGGCTCTCCCAAAAATGCTTGCCGCGCTTGCCCGGCGGCAGTTTCTGCTTGTCGAGCAATTCGGGATGCACGCGCACCACCAGCACGTCTTCGTAGTAAGAGCGATTGAAGATGCCGATGCGGCCCCGCTCGGGAGTCGCGCGCATGCACCGCCATAAGAACGTGTGATCCAGTTCTCGGCTCGAAGGCTGCTTGAAGCTGTAGACCTCGCAACCCTGCGGATTGACGCCCGACATGACGTGCTTGATCGTGCCGTCCTTGCCCGCGGCGTCCATGGCCTGCAGGACAACCAGCACGGCGTAGCGGTCGTCGGCCCAGAGCAGCTCTTGCGCGGCGGCCAGCTCCTGCTGGCTCTCGGCCAGGACTTCGTCGGCCCGCTGACGGACGGCGGCCTTGCCGGTTTTTTTCAGCTCGTCGGATTGGGCCCAAGTGGTGTCGCGGCGAGCGATATGAGCTTTCTTGCCGGGCGTCACCCGCAGCACGTCGAAGGCTTCTTTTTCGATCATGGCCAGAGCTATCCCTGATGTGCGCGAAGAGGCCGCCCGGTTATTCGTCGGCGGCGTGGACCGAATCGAGCTGGGCACGGTGCAGCCGCGCATAGAGGCCGTTCTTTTCCAGCAGTTCGTCGTGCGGGCCGACTTCGACGACTCGACCCCGTTCCAAAACCACGAGCCGGTTCGCCTGCTCCAGCGTGCTGAGACGATGGGCAATGGCGATCGTCGTGCGCCCTTTGACCAGGTTGTCCAGGGCCAGCTGTATTTCGCGCTCGGTCTCGGTGTCGACGGCGGAAGTCGCTTCGTCGAGGATCAGGATCTTGGGATCGATCAACAGCGCCCGGGCGATCGAGATCCGCTGCCGCTCGCCGCCGGACAGGAATTGCCCCCGCTCGCCGACGAGCGAATCGTAGCCCAGCGGCAGGCGGAGGATAAAATCGTGGGCCCGGGCGGCCTTGGCCGCGGCCACGACTTCGTCGCGGGTGGCCTCGGGACGGCCGTAGGCGATGTTTTCGGCCACCGTGCCGAAGAACAAGAACGGTTCCTGCAGCACGATGCCGATGTGCCGCCGATAGTCCGAAATCGGAAAAGAGCGGATGTCGATGCCGTCGACCCGGACCGAACCCTCTGAGACGTCGTAGAACCGGCAGACCAGGTTGACCAAGGTGCTTTTGCCCGACCCGCTGGGCCCGACCAGGCCGATCATTTCGCCCGGCGCGATCGTGAGGTTGAAATCCTCGATCACGATCCGGCTGCCGTAGCGGAAATCGACATTGCGGAATTCGAGTTCCCCGCGGAGATGTTCGGGTTTGACCGGCGCGGCGGGCTCGGCCACGCTCGGCACGCGGTCGAGAATTTCGAAGATCCGCTGGGCGCTGGCGGCCGCGCGATTGGTGGCCGAGAACATCCGGCTCATCGATTCCAACCGCATGTAAAACCGCCCGATGTAGCCCAGGAACACGGTCAGAATGCCGACCGTGATGCGGAACTCGTACACCCGCAGGGCTCCGCAACCCCAAACCACCATCAGCCCGAGTTGATTCAAGAACGCCACCATCGGCCAGAAGAAGGTCCAGACGCGATTGACGCGGTCGTTGGCTTCGATCACTTGTTCGTTGGCGCGGCGAAAGCGCTCGATTTCGCGCTGCTCCTGGGCAAAGGCTTTGACCACGCGCATCCCGGGGATCGTATCGGCCAGCACGCTGGTCATCGAGGACCAGGCCCGGCCGCCGCGATGAAACCCGTGCTGCATCTTGGTCCGGGCCCGATAGACCAGCCAACCGATTACCGGAAACGGGGCCAGCGTGGCGGCGGCCAGCAGCGGATCGATCGACACCAGGATGACCGCGATGCCGATCAGCATCAGCACGTCGGCGGCAAAATCCACCAGGTTGTCGGAAAGGAAATTGCACAGCCGTTCCGTGTCGGTCGACAGCCGCGAAATCAGGTCGCCGGTGCGCCGCCCGCCGAAGAATTCCAGCGACAGCTTGTTGAGATGGGCATACGTTTGATTGCGCAAGTCGGCACTGATCCGCTCCGAAACGAAGGCCATCACCACGCCCTGCCACCAGGCGAGCAGCCAGGCCAGGGCCGCGGCCCCGCCCAGGGCCAGCAGGTACCAGCCGACCGTCAAGAAATGCTCGCGCTCGCGCTGCTGCAAGTCGGCCAGCTGGGTCTCGACCTGGTCGGGCGCCAGCTGCTCGCTTTCGATGTTGGTGCGATCGTTCTGGTAGGGAACCAGGATGTTGTCCATCAGCGGGCCGGTCAGATACGTCGGCACTAGCCCCGCCACGGTCGAGGCCAGCGTGAGGATGAAGCCCAACGTAATCAGCGCTGCCCGGGCCCGGGCAAAACGCAGCAACCGGAACAGGGCCGAGGCCGGCACGTGCGCGTGCTTGATTTTGCGCGCGCCGACCAGCTCGTCGATGCTCTCTTCGTCCTCTTCGGAGCCGACACCTTCCCCCCGCTGGAAGGCCAGAAACCGGTCGACCAGCTTATGGACCTCGCCGGCGTGGCTCACCGTGTAGCGCCAGTAGGCCAGCCGTTCTCCGGCCGATTCTGCCTCCAGAATGCCCGAGCCGGCCCGGTCGCGGCTCCGAAGCGCGGTAACCTGGGTAATTGGCCAGGAGCGGAGCTCCGACTCGACCGGCTTGCCGTTGGACTGGGCGGCCAAGGGTTCCACGCAGAGCAGCCGCCGGTTCGTGAACACCACCAGGCCCGAGGCGTAATTGAACTTGTCGTCCAGATTGGGCTCGAACCAGCCGAGCACCGATTCGTCGGGTTCCAGGACGGATTGAATACGCTGCCAGGCTTTTCGTAGCATAGACTTACGTTTTTTGGTTGCGGTCGAGGCTGGTCACCCGGCCAGAGCGGGGTGCTCTAAGCGCCAAGGGCTGCCGGGGGTTATATTAACAATTGAGCTGAGCTTGTCTTGTCGATTTGCCCGTTAGTATCCCATCAAAGTGCATCGCATGAAACTGCTCAAGTCGCTCGCGTTGCAATCTCCTAATGTTTGGGACCGCGCGCCGATCCTCGAGGTCTGGCTCGCCGAAGGCCCGGCAGCCGCCCTGGACCCGGCCACTTTGGCCCAGCGCATCGCCCGGTTGGCCGCGCCCTACGTCACCGCGGCCGAACTTCCGCCAGCCGACGAGGCCGCAGGGGCCGCAATCGGTGTGCCGCCGTCCTGGTTGGAATACCTGACCCGCAAACTGCAAAGCCTCGCGGGCGTCGAATTGCCCCCTGGCCGCGTCGTTCGAGCGCCCCGGGCCGGAATCTGCCGGGTGGCGATCTACTTCGAGGACGAAGGGCTGGTGCGGGCCGCGCTGGACGTGGTCCTGGCACTCGTTGCGGCCGCCCAAGCGGACCAGGCGTACGACTTCGCCACCCCGCTGCACGCGCTCGAATCGCTGGCCAACGAACTGTGCATCGGCCCCAGCACCCGGGCGATCGTTCTGGCGGCGCGAAAACGCCGAATTCCGGTGCGCCGGCTGAATGAAAACAGCCTCGTGCAATTCGGGCTGGGCAGCCAGCAGCGCCGGATTTGCACGGCCGAAACCACCAACACCGGCGCCATTGCCGAGTCGATCGCCCAGGACAAAGAGTTGACCAAGTCGCTGCTCGCCCGGGCCGGGGTGCCCGTCCCCAAGGGGCAGACCGCCACCAGCCCGGAAGAAGCCTGGCAAGTGGCCTGCGATCTGGGCTTGCCGGTCGTCATCAAGCCGCTCGACGGCAATCACGGCCGCGGCGTGGCAATCTGCCTGACCGATCGCGACCGCATCATCGCGGCCTACAACATCGCTGCCCGCGAAGGGAGCGGAGTGCTCATCGAGCAATTCGTCGTGGGCCGCCAGACGCGGATCCTGGTCGTCAACAATCGGTTCGTGGCCGCGACGCGGGCCCAGCCCGAGCAAGTCGAGGGGGACGGCGTCCACACGATCCGCGAGCTGGTCGACATCGTGAATCAGGATCCGCGGCGCGGCGATGCCTACGCCTTGCCGATGAGCCGCATGAAGCTGAACGACCCGGCGGTTGTCGAATTGGCCGAGCAAGGCTTCGAGCCTTCGTCCGTGCCGGCCGCCGGTGCCGTCGCGGTGCTGCATCGCCACGGCGAATACACGACCGACGTGACCGACCTGGTGCATCCCGAAGTGGCCGCCCGCGCCGTGCTGGCCGCGCGTGTGGTGGGCCTCGACGTGGCGGGCATCGACATGGTGCTCGAGGACGTCAGCCGGCCCATGGAAGAGCAGGGGGGCATGGTGATCGAGGTGAATGCCGGCCCCCAGCTGCAAATGCACTCCGAGCCGCAGATCGGCCAGCCCCGGCCGGTCGGCGCTGCGATCGTCGAAACGCTCTTCTCGGGGGGCAAGTCGGGACGCATCCCCATCGTGGCCGTCACCAGCGGCCCCGCCGCCGAAGCGACCGCCGCGGTCACCGCCCACTTGCTCGCCACGGCAGGCATGACGGTCGGTCGGGCCACGGCGGCCGGCACGTTTGTCGGCGAGCGGAACTTGTCGACCCGATTTCCCCGCCGCCCCGGTCCGGCGGAGCTGTTCCTGAATCCGCTGGTCGACGCGGGCGTCTTCGAGATCGGACCGCAAGAGGTCTACGAAGAAGGATTAGCCTTCGACGAGAGCGACGTGGCAATCATCGAACCGCTCTCCCCAGGCGCCGAACTGCTGAAACACGAAATCCAAGCGGCTGATGCCTGGCGCCGCGTGGTCCTGGAAAACGTGGCCCCGCAAGGAACTGCCGTCCTGGCGGCCGACGATCCGGAGGCCGAGCGCCTGGCGGCACTCTCTTCGGGCGCCGTGCTGCTCTATCACCTGTCGGCCGGGCATCCGCTGGTGCAAAAGCATCGGGCAGCAGGGGGCAAAGTCGTCTTCGTGCGCGATGCCGCCGTTTGGGGCGCGACCGCGAATCGCGAAGTCCGGCTGGCCGACTGCGTCGATCGATCCCCGCCCCCGCGGGCAGTGTTGGCCGGCCTGGCGGCCGCCTGGTCGATCGGCATTCCCGACGAATCCACGCAGCGCGGCCTGGCGACGCTCGGCGACTCGTCCGGCCCCTTGATGCCGCCGGCGGCGGGCCCGTCGGGCGCCGGCACGGCCTGCTCAGAGCAGCCCCGAGTGGCCTGAAAACTCCCGGCCCTGAATCTCAGCCGCCGTTCGGGGCGGCCGTCCGCGGCGCTAGCCTTCCATGCACGAGATCGATGCCCGCAATGCCGCCGACTACCTGCAAGCGGCCGGTCGGATCGCGGCGGCCGACCAGGTGCGTGTCGCGGAGTTGACCGGCGGCGTTTCGAACATGGTCCTGCTGGTCGAGCCGGCCGGCCGGCCGGAAGGCCGCTTCGTGCTCAAGCAGGCTCGCGCCGAGCTGCGCACGCGCCAGGCGTGGTTTTCGCGCCTGGAGCGAATTTGGCGCGAGGTCGAAGTGCTGGAAACCTGCGAGCGCCTGCTGGCCGAGTCGGCCGCGATTCCCTGTGCTGCCTGCGCCGGGGAAAGCCTGCCGCCCATCGGCACGCCGCAAGTGCTCTTCGTCGACCGCGAAAACTACTTGTTCGCCATGACCGCCGCGCCGGGCACGCCCACGGTCTGGAAGACCCAGCTCTTGGCCGGCGTATTCGACGAGACCATCGCCGCCGCTTGTGCCCATCTGCTGGCCACGCTGCACGGCAAGTCGTGGCAGGATCCCGAGCTGACCCCATTGCTCTCCGATCGGTCCCTGTTCGACGAGCTGCGGATCGACCCCTATTACCGCACGCTGGCCACGGTCCACCCGCCCTTGCGGCCCGCGCTTGCGCAACTGATCGCGTCGACCGAGGTCCACCGCCTGGCCTTAGTGCACGCCGATTTCAGTCCTAAGAATCTACTCGTCGGGCCGGCGGGCTTGATGATGGTCGATTTCGAGACGGGGCATTTCGGCGATCCGGCCTTCGACCTGGGGTTTTTCCAGAGCCACTTGATTCTGAAGGCTTTCTATCATGCCCCCCGTTTCGACCCGCTGCTGCGGCTCTCGGCCCTGTTCTGGCGCGGGTACCAGCGGCATCTGGCCCCGCACGTCGCGCCCGGCGAGCTGGCGGACTTGGAGCGGCGGATGGCGGAGCATTTTGCCGCATGCGCCCTCGCCCGCATCGACGGCAAGAGCCCGGTCGATTATCTCGACTCGCCGAGGCAAGAGGCCGTGCGCAACCTGTGCCTGGAACTACTCATCGATTCCCCGCCAACCTGGCCGCTGGCGCTTGAAGCGCTGTGCCGCGGCATTGCAGGCGGCGGTGAGCGAGCGCTAATCCAGCGCAAGCGAAAGCAGGGAAATCATCCACAGATTGCGCAGATTTCACAGATTGGGAGCAGGGGATGTGTCTGCTCCAGATCGCAGGGGCAAGGGGGACAGTCCCATTTTGCTCCGCAAGCTGCGCAAAATTGGGACAGTCCCTGCCCGTTCTGTCCCCAGGCTCCAAGCCAGTAACAGCCCCGCAGGATTCCCCGATCGTTCGCCCGAGGTCACAGCTTCAAATCTGTGAAATCTGCGCAATCTGTGGACAATCCCCGCCATCGATGGTGCGAATCGAGCGAGCATCTGGGGCGCGCGACGGCGGCACTTCAGCCCGTTTTGCCCAGCGGGCCTACCGCGGCGGATCGAGCGTGACTTCAAGCTTTACGTCGGCACCGGCCCGCTTGACCACGATCGGCACCTTGTCCCCGGCCTTGAATTTGCGCAGCGCGCTGTCGAAATCCTCCAGGTTGCCGATCCGGCTGTCGCCGAATTGCACGATCACGTCGCCCCCCTTGAGTCCGCCGCGCTCGGCCGGGCCGTCCTTGGTAACGCCGGTGATGGCGTAGCCCGGGGCATCCTGGGCAAAGTCGGGAATGCTGCCAAAGTAGGGCCGGTCTCCGCCGCCCCCGCCGCCGGCGGGGGCTTTCGTCTCCTGATAGTGGAGCGGCTCGGGGGCCTCGGCCAGGTCCACGGCGGCCGTGGCGACCAGTTCGGCCACGCGGCGCATGCCGTCGATGTTCAGCTTGTCGTAATCGTCCGAGGGGCGATGGTAGTCCTTGTGGGTGCCGGTGAAAAAGTGGAGCACCGGGATTTGCTTGGCATAGAACGACGAATGATCGCTCGGGCCGAAACCGCCGGGTTTCTTGCTCACTTCGAAGCCGAACTGTTTGGCCAGACGGTCGACGAGCGGCTTGAGTTCCGTGGCCGTGCCCGTGCCGTGAACGATCAGCTTGTTGTCCACCAGGCGGCCGACCATGTCCATGTTGAGCATGGCGATCGTTTTGTCGAGCGGCACCAGCGGGTCGCGCACATAGCGGGCGCTGCCGATCAGGCCGCGCTCTTCGCCCGTAAAGGCCAGGAATACGATCCGCCGCGGCAAGCGTTGCGGCCGGGCGGCCAGGAGCCGGGCCACTTCGACCAGCGCGGTCGTGCCCGAGGCATTGTCGTCCGCGCCGTTGTGCACTTCGCGCGAACCGGGATCGGCCGAACCGTTGCCGCCGAAACCCAGGTGGTCGTAATGGGCCCCGATCACGATGGTTTCCTCGGCATGGGGGCCTGCGCCTTCGAGCACTCCGGCTACGTTCTTGACCTCGACCCGGGTTTGCTCGACCGTGGTCTCGCCAAGGGCGCGCCAACCGGCCAGATCGTGGCTATGCGGCGTGGGGCCCTGGTCGATGTCGTGCTCCAATTGGGCCAGGCTCGCACCCAGCGCGGCCTGCACGATCGGATCGATCACCGCGCGGCGGCAAAACAGCACGCTAAAGGGACGCGTCTCGCCTTCGCCGCCGGCTGCATCGAAGCCCAATAGGGGATCGTCGGCGCCTTGGATCTGACTGCCGTAGGATTTGATCTGATCGGCGAATTTCTCGGTCTGCTGCCGGTGCTTGAGCCAATCTTCGTCGCTCGGTTTTTCCAGGGCCTTGAATTTGGCATTGGCTTCGGCCAGCTCGTCCACCGCGGCCTGCCAGCGCCCGCGGAGCTGGAGCTTGTTTTTCTGCAGGTCGAACTCGTCGTTGACGAAGATCACCGCCGCGGCGCCATGCTCGTAGGCATTCGAGACTTTGCGCACGAACGGCGCATATTCCGAGTGCTCGCGGCCGTTGAACTCGCTGTGCGGATTGTCTTGCTGCGGCTCGTGCCTGAGCACCAGCACTGCTTTGCCCTTGGCGTCGATGCCGGCGTAGTCGTCGTAGTCCAGCTTCTTGGCTGTGATGCCGTACCCGACGAAGACCACCGGCAGATCGAACCGGGCCGTGCCGCCGATCGCCAGGGGATTGAAGTCCCGCCCGAGCGCCAGCTTCTTTTCCTCGGCCGGCTTGCCGTCCTGGGCCGGTCCGACGAAAGCCAGCTCGTTCTTCTCTCCCAGCTTGGTGCTGATCGTCATGGAGAACTTCTGGAACGGCGAGCCGTCGAACAGCTGCGTCTTGAGCCCCAGACTCTCGAACTGCCGGGCGATGAAGTCGGCCGCGGCATCGAGCCCCTTGGTGCCAACGCCGCGCCCTTCGAGTTCGTCGGAGGCCAGATATTTGACGGTGTCGGTCAGCGATTTGTTGACCGATTCGGCGTCGTCGGCCGCCGCCCTGCCGAGCGAGGCGTCCAACCCCAGAAGCACGACGCTGAAACTGGCGAAAACAGCGAACCGGCGAAGAAAAGCGTGCATGCGGGGTGCTTTGGGCGGGAAGGGAAAGAAGCGGGGAAGAGAGCGGAGCGACGGCAACTCGAGCGCCACTACAAACGATTCTTGGCCGCGGCAGCCGGCCCGTCAAGCAGCCGGCGGCGGGCTACCGCAGCCGGGCTGAAAAACGCCGAAGATTTCCCCTTTGACACGCGGAGCACGGCTCGATATTCTTCCGCCGCTTTCGACGTCGCACCTCTGGCGACGGGCGATTGTTGGGCATGGATGCCCGCAGCGCAGCGAAAGCAACATCCCACCCGGTAGAGGCCTGTGTCGGCTAACTAACGAGCGGACGCTGCGTGCCCGAGTGCGCCCTAGGGGGCCATGGACGCGTCGGGTCGCGATCGCTCTGTCCAGCCGCGCACACGGCGAGCCAGCGTACACGGAGGTCCGCGCCTGTGCCCCACCTGAGCGTGCTTGTCGTCGATCCGTCGGAAGAAACCCGAGAAGTGCTGCGAACCGCATTTGCGCATCGCGGCACGGAAATTCTCGAAGCCAGCCAGGCCGAACAGGGACTCGACCTGGCGCGTCGGCATCAGCCCACGGTGATCGTGCTCGATGCCGATCTGAAAGCCAGCTGGCCGGCCTCGCTGGCGCGCGGCTACGATCAGCAATCGGAGCAGCATCATACGCCGCTGGTGCTGCTGGGCACGGCCCGGCGTCAGCGCGGGCTGCCGGCCGGCGAGTTTGTGGCCAAACCCTATCATTACGCCCCGCTGATCCGTAAAATTGAGCAGTTGTTGGAACAAGCCCAACAGCCTCTGGTCCGGAGTGCGTAAACTGCGGCGAGCCGACGCGCTCGCCCCGTGGGGGTCGCAAGCGGCATAAGCGATCGGCCCCCCGCAGGCTCCGGCTGCCCGACGGGCCAACGGAGCAGGATCGTGTCGCCGTCGCTATTTGTGATCCAGGGTCGCGACCAAGGAACCAGGTTCGAATTGGAGGATGGAATTACGGGCCTGGGCCGTGATTCCTCGAACCCGATCCAGGTTCACGACACGGAAGTCTCTCGCCGCCACGCCGAAATTCGCCGCGTGGGCGATACGTACACGGTGGCCGACCTGGCCAGCTCGAACGGCACCTTCGTCAACGGCCAGCGGATCGAATCGCACGAACTGGCCAGCGGCGACCGGGTGCAGGTCGGCAGCACGCTGATGCTGTTTACCGACCCGGGCGACGCGGCCTCCGAGGACCTGTCGGACAAGATCGACATTGTCTCCCGCAGCCACGTGCTGGACGGATCCCGGATCGTCCGCTCGATGACCCAGCAGGAGGGGAGCGAGATTTTCTCCCCCTCGGCCGAGGGCTTGCCCAGTCCCTGGCTGGCCCGGGCCCGCAGCAACCTGCAGATCATGTACCGCACGGCCCTGGCCGTGAGCCACACGCAGGATATCGACCTGCTGCTCAACCGGATCATGCAATTGATTTTCGAGTGGGTCGAGGCCGATCGCGGCTGCATCATGCTGATGGACGAAGAGACCAAGGAGCTGGCTCCCAAGGTCCGCCGCAATCGCAAGGGAGTCAGCAGCGACGAAAAACTCACCATCAGCAAGACCATTCTCGACTTTGTCACCCAGCACAACGAGGGCGTGCTGACCAGCGACGCCCGCGAGGACGACCGCTGGAACCCGGCCGCCAGCATCCTCAAGATGGGCGTTCGCGAAGCCATCTGCGTGCCCATGCAGGGCCGCTACAACATGGTCGGCGTGATCTACATCGACACGTCGATCTCGCCGCAGCGGATCCTGCAGCAAGGCCTGGCCAAGAAATTCACCGACGAACACCTCAAGCTGATGATCGCCATCGCCCACCAGGCGGCCCTGGCGGTCGAAGACACCCGCTATTACTCGGCCATGGTCCAGGCCGAACGGCTGGCGGCCGTCGGTCAGACCATCGCCATGCTGTCGCACCACATCAAGAACATTCTCCAGGGCATTCGCGGCGGCAGCTACCTGATCGAGATGGGGCTCTCGGCCCACGACGAGGCCGTGGTGCGCAAAGGCTGGGGCATGGTCGAGCGCAACCAGAACAAGATCTCGGGCCTGGTCATGGACATGCTCACGTTCTCCAAAGAGCGCGAGCCCGACCCCGTGCCCAGCGACCTCAACCAGCTCGTCGGCGAAGTGGTCGAATTGATGCAAGCCCGGGCAGACGAGCTGGAGGTGGCCCTCGAATGGCAACCCGCGCCGGAAATGCCCACCTGCCTGTTCGACCCCGAAGGAATGCACCGGGCCGTGCTCAACGTGGTCACCAATGCCATCGACGCCTGCGAAAAGCAGCCCGGCGGCCGGGTCCGCGTGAGCACCGCCCACGGCCCGGCCGAGGCAATGCTGCAAGTGGTCGTCGAAGACAACGGCGTGGGCATCCCGGAAGAAGACCGGGAAAAAATATTTACCATTTTCGTCTCGCAAAAAGGGAGCCGCGGCACGGGTTTAGGTTTGCCCGTGAGCCAGAAGATCCTCAAAGAACATGGCGGCCGGATTCGCGTAGAAAGTCAAGTCGGGGCCGGCAGCCGGTTCGTGCTCGAACTGCCCGCCGTCTCGCCGGACGCCTCGGCCCACGAGGCAAAAGTCGAGCCCGGCACGATACATTAGGAAACGCGGCGGCCCCCGCGAGGGTACAGTTGAGGGGGGAGAGCGGCCCCCTCGTCGCAGCGGCACATGCTTGCTTGCTGGCTGGCGGACGCGTGCCCGAAGTTAATTTGAAGCCGCAGTCAATTCGAAGCCGCAGTCAATTTGCAGCCACGGACGGGAAAAACACGAAACGATGAATAAGACCAAATGGATTGTGCTGGTGGCCGTGGTGCTGCTGGGGACCACCGGCGCCCGGTTTGTCACCCGGTTCTTGAATCAACCGGTGTATGTTCCCCGCGCTGCCGGCCAGGCCGCCGCGGGCGAGGGGCCAGAAAACGTCGCGGCCGAGGGCGCTCAGCCGGGCGAACATCCGCTCGACCCGGCCCTGAAAATGGCCCGGGCGTGCCTCGAGAACCTTGAAACCAACGTCAAGAACTACTCGGCCACGCTGGTCAAGCGCGAGCGGGTCGACGGCAAACTGACCGAGCCCGAGTCGATGCTGCTCAAGGTCCGGCACCAGCCGTTCAGCGTTTACGGCTACTTCGCCTCGCCCGAGAATCTGAAAGGGCAAGAAGTCGCCTTCGTCGAGGGCAAGAACGACGGCAACATGCAGGCCCACGGCGTGGGCTTGCAGGGGTTGATCGGCGTGGTCAGCCTCGCGCCCAACGGCCGCGTGGCCATGTACGGCCAGCGTTACCCGCTCACCGAGATCGGCATCCTCAACCTGACCAAGCGCCTGATCGAAGCTGCCGAACAGGGCCGGCAACACGACGAGTGCGAAGTGACGATTCGCGCGGCGCCCAGATCGACGGCCGAGCGTGCACCTGCATCGAAGTGGTGCATCCCACCCGGCGGCCTTACTTCAACTTCTACAAGGCCCTCGTGTACATCGATGACGAAATGAACATCCCGGTCAGCTACGAGGCCTATGAGTGGCCTGACACGCCCGGCGGCGAGCCAAAGCTCATCGAGCAGTACACCTACGTCGACGTCAAGCTGAACAACGACTTCACCGACGCCGACTTCGAGCTGAAATGAGCCTAGATCGTGCCGCTCGAGACGCGCGCCGGTTCCGCGGGAAACCGATGGTCAACCGCCGCCGCGAATCGTTTTCAATGAATTGGCGCCATGCGGTCGTCTTTCTCGGTCTGCTGCTCGCGGGCGGCGCCGCCCTGGTCCGGGCCGAGCCGACCTCCAATGCGTCCCAGCCGGACGCCGACCATCCGCTCGATCCTGCGCTGCGGATCGCGCGGAAGTGCCTGGCGAATATCGAGACTAATATCCGCGATTACTCGGCCACGCTGATCAAGCGCGAGTCGATCGGCGGCAAGCTGAACGAGACCGAACGGATGCGCGTCAAGATTCGGCACCAGCCGTTCAGCGTCTATTTGCAGCACACCGCGCCTGAGAGCGTCAAGGGACAAGAAGTCGTTTACGTCCGCGGCAAGAACGACGGCAACCTGATCGGCCGCCCCGTTGGTTTGAAGGGGGTGCTCGGCACGTTGTCGCTCAAGCCCGATGGCGTGATTGCCATGCAAGGCCAGCGCTATCCGATCACCGAAATCGGCATCCTCAACCTGACGAACCGACTGATCGAAGCGGCCGAATCCGGCAAGAAATTCGGCGACTGCGAAGTCAGATTCTTCAAGGGCGCCAAAATCAACAAGCGCTCGTGTACTCGGATCGAAGTGGTGCATTCGACGCGGCGACCGCAGTTCGACGTCCACCGGGCGCAGGTGTTCTTCGACGACGAACTCAACATTCCCGTGCGCTACGAAGCGTACGACTGGCCCGACAGCCCCGGCGGCAAACCGAAGCTCATCGAAGAGTACACGTACCTCGACGTGAAACTCAACAACGACTTTGGCGACGCCGATTTCGAGCTGGATTAAGCCGGTCGTTCAGGCCGCCACCCCGCCGTGCGCCGACGAACGGGTTGGTCTGCTTCTCCTCGCCGATCGTGGTGGCCGGCCCGTGGCCGGGGAGCACCAGCGTGTCGTCGGGCAGCGTAAACAGCTTGGCGTGAATGCCTTCGGCCAGCTGCTCGAAACTGCCGTCGGGAAAATCGGTGCGGCCGATGCTGCCGGCAAACAGCACGTCGCCCCCCAGCACCACCCAGGGCCGGGCGCCCTTCCAGACGTAAACCACGTGGCCGCTGGAGTGGCCGGGAATCTCGAGCACTTCCAGGCGGAAGCCGGCCGACTCGAACGTTTGCCCCTCGTCGAGGAGCACGTCCGCCGGAGGGCTCGTGATCGGCACGCCGAAGGCCGCCGACAGATTCAGCCAGGCGTCGGTCAGCTTGGGCGCATCGCCGCGACCAATCACCAGCGGCACGCCCGGCCAGAGCTGCTTCATCAGCTCGTTGCCGCCGATGTGGTCGCTGTGCCCATGCGTGATCAGAAATGCGGCCGGCTGCAGCTGCTCGGCTGCGAGCAGCTCGACGATCTTGTCGGGCTCCAAACCCGGATCGACTACCAGGCAATCGTCGCGTCCGGCGAGTCGCGCGATGTAGGTGTTCTCGGCAAACGGGGCGGAAACGATGGTGTGGAAGTTGGTCTGGGCGGTTTTAGGCACGAAAGTCGGCCTTCCCCCGAAAACCGGGAAGCGAGTAAACTTGGGCGACTTCTGACGGCACGGGAGTTGCTTCCTCTCGGGTTTCCAGCTGCCTCGGAGCCGGCGGCCCACGCTGGGAGTCGTCCGGAGATGCTTGAACTAGCGATGACGTAAAGTCTGCCGGGCGACCGGCAACCGTCGCGAGGGGCTCCGGCAAGCGGGTGAGCGTCAAAAGACTCCGGCGATTCCAAGCATTGTAATTATGGCGGCTTGGCTTGGCGATAAAAGACCCTGTGACGCCCGGCCGCCAGCGGATGTGAGCATGGATGCCCAATGCCGCCCAGCCAGGGGCGTTGTTCCGGCAAGCTCGTGGCCACCAATCGACGTGGGGAACGCGTAATGAGCTATCACAAATCGATGATTTTCCTCGGCCTGGTGCTGATCGGGATCGTGGGCCTGGTTCGGGCTCAGACGCCGGTCGAGCGGACGCGCACGGACCGCGATTCGCTGCCTCAGCCGATCCACCGCGTTGCCCATAAGTCCGAAGATCCCGACACCAAGGTTGCCGAGCACCCGCTCGAGCCGGCCCTGGAAATGGCTTACAAGTGCCTGAAGAACATTCAGGAAAACGTCCACGACTACTCGGCCACGATGGTCAAGCGCGAGCGGATCGACGGCAAGCTCGGCGACACCGAATACTTGTTCGTCAAGATCCGCCATCAGCCCTTCAGCGCATACACCTACTTCAAAGCCCCGGAAAACCTCAAGGGGCAGGAAGCGATGTACGTCGAAGGCAAGAACGAGGGCAACATGCTGGCCCACGGCGTGGGCCTGAAGAAGCTGGTCGGCACCGTCAGCCTCAAGCCGGACGGCGCCATGGCGATGCAGGGCCAGCGCTACCCGATCACCGAGATCGGCATCCTGAACCTGACCAAGCGGCTGATCGAAGTCGCCGAAGAGGACAAGAAGTTCGGCGAATGCGAGGTCAAGTTCTACAAGGGCGCCAAGATCAACAAGCGTTCCTGCACCTGCATCGAAGTGGTGCACCCGACGCCGCGGCGGAATTTCCGCTTCCACAAGGCCCTGGTCTTCATCGACGATGAGCTGAACCTGCCCGTCCGCTACCAGGCCTTCGAGTGGCCGAGCGTGCAGGGCGGCCAGCCGGTCCTGCTGGAAGAGTACACCTACGTCGACCTCAAGCTGAACAACGGCTTCACCGACGCCGACTTCGACGTGCACAATCCCAGCTACGGCTTCCCCTGATCGATCGCGGCCGTCCGGGATTTGCCGGCGGCCGAAGAGCGTTCAAACCCTGACCTCGCGACGCCCCCGGACCAAAAGCTGGGAAGCGACGCGAGGTCATCGTGTTTCTGCCACGGGGGCCTGCAGATCCGCCCATCGGGCGCAGGCCTGAATCATCGGCCTCGAGGACTCATTCCTTCCCAACGGCACGTATCCCCTTCATCTGCGTTCATCCCGTTCATCTGCGTGGAATGGGTCGATCCCGCCTCAGCCCGGTTCACGCGGTCCGATGGTGGACGGCATCCTCCTGTCTGACAGCGGCGTCTGAGAATCGACGCAGATAAACGCGGATGAACGCAGATAAGCGCAGATCACGCCGGACAGGTGAGCGCGGCGGAGTTTGGTGTTAATCAATCGGGTGTTGGCCTGACGGAAGGGGGCTTGCCGTTCTCTGTTTCTCGTCAACGCATATCCCCTTCATCTGCGTTCATCCCGTTCATCTGCGTGGAATGGGTCGATCCCGCCTCAACCCGGTTCACGCGGTCCGATGGTGGACGGCATCCTCCTGCCTGACAGCGGCGTCTGAGAATCGACGCAGATAAACGCGGATGAACGCAGATAAGCGCAGATCACGCCGGACAGGTGAGCGGAGCAGACCCTGGTGTTGATCAATCGGGCGTTGGCCTGACGGAAGGGGGCTTGCCGTTCCTCGTCAACGCATATCTCCTTCATCTGCGTTTATCCCGTTCATCTGCGTGGAATGGGTCGATCCCGCCTCAGCCCGGTTCACGCGGTCCGATGGTGGACGGCATCCTCCTGTCTGACAGCGGCGTCTGACAATCGACGCAGATAAACGCGGATGAACGCAGATAAGCGCAGATCACGCCGGACAGGTGAGCGCGGCGGAGTTTGGTGTCAATCCATTGGGCGTTGGCCTGACGGAAGGGGGCTTGCCGTTCTCTGTTTCTCGTCAACACATATCTCCTTCATCTGCGTTCATCCCGTTCATCTGCGTGGAATGGGTCGATCCCGCCTCAACCCGGTTCACGCGGTCCGATGGTGGACGGCATCCTCCTGCCTGACAGCGGCGTCTGAGAATCGACGCAGATAAACGCGGATGAACGCAGATAAGCGCAGATCACGCCGGACAGGTGAGCGGAGCAGACCCTGGTGTTGATCAATCGGGCGTTGGCCTGACGGAAGGGGGCTTGCCGTTCCTCGTCAACGCATATCTCCTTCATCTGCGTTTATCCCGTTCATCTGCGTGGAATGGGTCGATCCCGCCTCAGCCCGGTTCACGCGGTCCGATGGTGGACGGCATCCTTCTGCCTGATGGTAACCGCCGTTTCACTCGAACGTGCCCTGCAAAAACCAGCGGGCATCGTCCAGCCGGCGAAACAGCCAAAACCACTGGCCGCCGACCGTCTCGACGCGGTAGTAATCGCGCCGCACGCAGCGGCTCCGCCACCAGCCGGTTTCGATCCGTTCCGGACCCCAGAACCGGGCTACTTGCTCTTCCACTCCTGCCAGGCGGAACCGCAGCGGCGGGCCATCGGGAACGACAGCCAGCACCGGCAACTCGAGCGGCGGCAGGCAGAGCTCGAGCGGCCGCTGGCCGGGAGCCAAAGCCGGGACCGAGGCAGACGGCGCCGGCTTCGCCGACCGGCCGCTGCGCTTGCTGCCCGGCCGCCGCGCAGCCCGCCCCGAAGACCGCGCAGCCCGCCCTGAAGACACAGCAGCCCGCCCTGACGACCGAGCAACCTCGTCCGGCGGCAGGTACTGGCAGGCATGTTCCGGCTGGGCGTCGGCGAGCAGCTGCGCCCGAAGCACGGCCTGGCGCCCCAGCCGGCTCGTGAGCCGGTCGACCAAGGCGGCCAGCTCGCGCTCGGTGCTGCGGGGCGCTGCCCCGTGGAACACGGCCCCGTCGAGCGCGGACTCGTCGAGCGCTGCCCCGTCGAGCGCGGATCCGTCGAACAATTCCTGCTGCGTCAGCTCCAGCAGCCCCCAGGCCGTGACCGTCAGCCGCACGGCCGTAACCGGCCGGCGCACCCAGACCGACTCCAGCCGCAAGCGGAGCATGTCGAGCAGATGTTCGACCGCGGCGCTAGGGCGGAATAATCTCAAGGACCAATGCCGCGGCGCCTCGGCCTGGCACTCGAGCCGGCAAACCAGCTCGACGACGCCCCGGCGCTGGCTGGCCAGCGGTTCGACCACGCGGGGGAGCAATTGCCCCAGCACGGTTTCCAGCACGTCGCGCCGCTCGGTCGGATGCTCGAAAACCCAGTCGGCGGCCAGTTCGCCGGGCAAGTGCTGCGCTCGAATGACTTCGGCCAGGCGGCCGCAGGCCTGATCCAGCCGCCGCACGCACTCGGGCCCGAAACGGGCCAGCAGGCTCGCGCGCGGCAAGTGGTCGACCTGGCCGATCGACTCCAGGCCCAACTGCCCGAGCAGCCCGAGCGTTTCCGCCGGCAATCGCAGCACGGCCAGCGGCAAGTCGGCCACGTGCGCGGCAGTTTCGCCGGCCGGCAAAAGCGCAAACCGCCCAGCAGCATGAGCCGCCGCCCAGGCGGCGCCCAGCGTGTCGGCCACCGCCAGCCGGGCCACCAGGCCGCGCTGAGTCAGCCATTCGGCCACTCGGGCCGCCAGCTGCGCTTCGCCCCCGAACAGTTCGGCCAGCCCCGTGATATCGAGCAGCAAACTTTCCGGCCGCTCCGACTCTTCCAAGCCCACGGTGGGACTGAACCGCTGACAGGCCGCCGCCAGGTCGACGAGCGCCAACTGATCGGCCAGCGCGTCGTGGGGGGCGACGTGCAAGGCTGGCTGATCGGCCTCCGCCTGGTGGAGCAGCGAAAATTCGTGCAGCGCCAGGGCCTCGGCCAGCGGCATGCCAGCGCGAATGCCCACCCGAACGCCGGCGCCCGGCCCGGCAGGCAGCCGCCGCGGACGGCTCGGCTGCCGCCGCTCTGGCTGGGGCGTATCGCCTGGCTGCGATTGGTCGCCTGGCTGCGCAATGGGCTCAGGCGCGCCCATCTCCAGCGCCCCCAGGCGCACGGCATAGGCCGTGACTTTCAAACCGCCGCCCCGGGCCTGCACTTCGTAGAGCAGAACCGGCCCGGCTCTAAGCTCCGGACGAGCGGCGGCGAGCCGCTGCAGCGGCCACCCGGGGAGCCAGACGCAGAGAATCCGTTGGCCGCATTTCATGCAACGTACCCGTCCGTTCGTCCAGCTCCACGTCCACGATCCCGCCCGCCTGGCCCCCCCGAACTTTGAGAATCTCGATCCGCCAGCAGCGCCCGGCGTGGCGCGGGGCCGGCCCCTCTCGGGGCAAAACCAGTGCCTGTCGGGGCAAAGCCGGCGCCGCCAGCGGCACGGCCCAGAGCCGCACTTCGGCCCACGACGGCTCAGCGCGGACCGAGCCGGGGCGGAGCAAAAAACCCAGCCCCCCGCCGGTCTCGGCCGCCAATTGCAGCCGGCGGAAGATCGCTTCTTCCCAATCGCCGGGCCAGGCCAGCACAGCCCCCACGGCGGGCGAACGGAGCAGCTGGTCCAAAGCCCAGGAGTCGTCGCGGCGCTCACCCGGCCGCACGATCAGCAGCCGCTCCAGGTCGATCGCCAGGGCCGCAGCCGCCGGCGGATAGAATCCCCGCGCCGGATCGAGCACGGCCAGCACCCGCTCTTCGCGGCAGGCGGCCCGGGCGGCAATGAGCGCCAAGGTGGCCGTCCCGCTGCCGGCAGCCGGAGCGAGCCACTCGACGAGCGTGCCGCGCCGCAAGCCCGACCCAGGCAGCAGCCGATCGAGCGCCGCACAGCCGGTCGAAACGGGCAGGGCCGATCCGGGCTGGGCCGAACCGCAGTGGTGCAGCCCTTCGATCCGCCGCACCTGGGCAGTCAGGCGCTCGACGATCTCGGCCGGCGTCGAGGCGGAAATCGGTTTGCCCATGGTCCAGCTCCCGGGTTGGCATTAGTGTACATGCATATACTAATGCTAGCAACCCTGTCAGGCCAAGGCGAACTTTTTCAAGCCCGGGGGCAGTTTCAAGCGCAGGACCATTCAATCCCAGGGACTCGTCGGGGCCAGCGGCCGCGCCGCCGGGCTACGCTCGGCATCCTCCTCGACCAGCCGCGTGGGCCGGGCGATCCGCACCTGCCGGACTTCGGCCACCACGGCCGCCAAGTTCAAAAGCAACACCAGCCCGGCGGCGGCCGGCAGGGCCACCAGCAGCACGCTGATCTCGGTGGGCAGGGCACGAAACGGATGGACGACTTCGACAACCGTCCAAAACGGGTTCGTGATGTGCAGAAGCGAGTAGCCGGAATTCTGCAGGTTGTCGGACGACATCTGGATGACCAGCGGAATTCCCGCCCCCAGCGCCACCAGCAGCACGTTGAGCGCGACCCGCAGCACGATGCCCACCCCTTCGGTCGGAGCCGGCCGGACCGCTCCCAACAGCAGCTTGCCCAGGCCGAGATAGATCGTCAGGTAACAGAGCCCAAGCAGGCTGGCGTAAAACATCTTTTCCTGGGGATTCCACAGCGGCGGTCCCATCATTCCGAAACTGACCGTCGGGATTCCCAAGCCGAACTGCACGGCCAACTGCAGCAGCACGGCCACTGCCAGGAAATTGGCCAGGGCAAACATCAAGCCGCTCCCCGCCCCCGGATTGAACCAGGTCAGCAGGGCCCGGCCGAGAAAGCTTTGCGGCAAGTCGCGGCGGACGCGCGGCGACAGCCGCTCGGGCTCGCCAATCAGGAAGATGCCCATCACGTACCAGTGCAGGCCGGAGAACATCAGCGCGGCTAGCAGCACGTCCAGCTGCCGCTGTTCCTGGAGCCAGGCATACGCCATCCAGCCGACCAGCAGCGCCTGCTGAGCGAACATCACGATCCGCAGCGCCGTCGAGCGGTTGCTGCTGGCAAAGCTCAGCTGCGCGGCGGCGGCCAGGTACAGCAGCAGGAAATAACTCGCGTAGGCCGTAAACATCGCAGCCACGCCGAGGAAAAAATCCCGCAGCTCCATAGCCGGCGGCGAACGCAGGACGTCGGCCGTCACCCCGCACCCGGCCAGAAACAAGCCGCCCAGCCCGAGCACCAGCATCACCGATGCCACGACTTGCCGATACCGCTCCATCGCACACGTGGCCAGCAGCAGCCCGAGCAGCGAAAAGCCCAGCGAGGCCAAGGTCGAGTACACGACCAGCATCAGGATCGTCAGGATGTCGACCCCGCGGAGCAAATACGTGAACGCAATGCAGGGGGAGATCGCCGACAAAAACACCAGGATCTGCAGAAAGCTCGTGGCCAGCTTGCCGCCGATGATCTGCCGCGCCTTGAGCGACGTGATCGAGAGCAGCTCGTAGCTGCGGTCTTCGAGCTCGCCCGCCAGCGAGCGAAACGCGCGTATACGGCACCACGATCACCAGCGCAAACAGCAGGATCACGGCATAGCCCAGGAGCAAGTCCGGGCCGTGGGCACCGTAATAAACCTGCGGGCCGATCAGGGCAATGCCCAGGAACGACCAGCACCAGGAAGCCCCCAAGACCAGGGCAAACGTGATCGTGAACTGCCGGCTCTTGAGCGCCTGCCGGGATTCCTTGATCAAGATCGGATTGAGATATTCCCCCGCGCGCTCCAGCCAATGCTCGAAACGCACCCAGTAGTGCGCCGCGCCGCCGTCCGCCGGCGACCCGTCCACCGGCGACCCGTCCACCGGCGACCCGGCCACCGGCAACGCTGCCAGCGGCGCAGCGTCGATGGCCCTCTGCGCCGCAGCGGCGCCGGCGGGCGGCAAGTCGGGCGCGAGGGCATCGTCGGGGGTCGTCATTGCACGCGCCCCTCGGTGACTTGCATGAACACGTCTTCCAGGCTTTTGACTCGACTGCCGAAGGCCGCCAGGCGAAATCCGGCCAGGACCAGCGCGGAGCAACTCGGCCTCGTCGGCCTCGCTGCCGTCGTGCAGGAAATGGGCCGTCTCGCCGCTGATTTCGAGACCGCTGATCTCGAGACAAGTGATCTCGAGGCCTTCGCGTTTCGCCTCGCCAATGGGCGGCGCGGCGTGCGGCCCGGCGCTCGCGGCGCCGTCGGCCCCCCGGCGGCTTCGTTCGGCAAGCCAGCCCGCCAGGGGGGCAGCGCCCCCCAAAACGCGCAATTGCACGGCCCGCTGCGGCTGGCGGCCTTTTTGAATCTCGTCGACCGAGCCGACCGCGAGCAAATGCCCGCGCTCGATGATGCCCACGGTGTCGCACATTTCGGCCAGTTCGGTCAGGATGTGCGAGCTGACGAGCACCGCTTTACCGTCGGCGGCCAGGGCGCCGATCATTTCGCGCAGCTGAATCCGGGCCCGGGGATCGAGCCCGGCCGCCGGCTCGTCGAGCACGAGGACCGCCGGATCGTGGATGATCGTGCGCCCCAAGCAGAGCCGCTGTTTCATGCCCTTGGAGAGCCCTTCGATCGGCTTTTGGGCCAGGCCGTCGAGGCTGGTGAAGCTCAGCACCCGGCGCAGCGCGCGCTGCCGCTCCGCCCCCATCAGACCGTACGCCCGGGCGTAAAAGTCCAGATACTCGTAGACGTTGATATTCGGCGCCGTGCCGAAGTAGTCGGGCATGAAGCCCAGCCGCGTGCGGACCCGGTCGGGATCGTTCACTACCGAGAACCCGTCGATCAGCGCGTCGCCCAGCGTGGGCACGTCGAGCGTGGCCAGGATCCGCATGCTGGTCGTCTTGCCGGCGCCGTTGGGCCCGATATAGCCGAAGACCTGTCCGCGCTGGACGCTGAAGGAAATGTCCTCCACGGCTTTCGTGCGGCCGAAATGGCGGCGCAGCTGCCGCAGTTCGATCAAGGGATGCGAGGCAACCATGGCGCGGGCCTACCACCTTCCTTCGACGACGTGCAGGCTGTTGTCTTCGACCGCGTCGGCCACGCCCAGCATTGCTGGATCGGCCCGCTCGACGATCGCCAGGTAACTGCCCGGGCCAAGCACCGCAGGCCCCAGGCCTGCGCGCTCGAACTGCTTCAGACGCTGTTCCAGCAGCGAGCTGCCGCCGGTAGCCGTCCGACCGGGCATGTAATAGGCCGACCGGCTGATGCCCAAGAACGATGTCGAATTGCCCGGCTGGACCGCCAGCTCGCCCGCCGGCCGCTTCATGAGTGCCGCCACCAGCGGCGTGGGCAGCGCCGCAGAGGCTCCGTCGGTCGGCGCGGCCGCCAGCGGCTCGGCGAGCGCCTGCTGGCCGGCAGCCAGTCGGAACAGGTGATACATCCGGCCCGCCGGATCGACGACGACCAGCTGGGCTACGTCCACGCCGAGCTCGTTGGTCACTTCAATCCCTTTTTCCCGGGGCGTGACCTTCAACCCCTTGCGCTGGGCGGTGCTGCGCACGGCCAGAAACTGCGTAGGAGTCCGCGCCGGCAGCCAGCCGCGCTCCAAGTGCTGCAGTTGGCCCAATTTCGTCTCGAGCGGCAGCCGCCCGCCCGACGACCTGCCGGTCTCGTAGCTGAACGGATAAACCGCGGTATCTCGATCGAACGTCAATCCGCCATAGGGGCTCAGGCCGGCATAGTAACTGAGCCGGGCCCAGGTGACGGCCCGGCCGCTGCGCTGGTCGACGAGCGTGTACGACCGGGCTCGCAGCCGCGTCGACAGCCCGTCGCTCATCAAGGCGTAGCCCAGCAGGGCCAAAGTTACGAGCGCTGCGCTGGCCGGCACGATAAACAACAAATAATGCAGGCGGCGCAGACGGCGGAGCAGAAAATAATTGACCGGGCCGATCACGATCACAAACAGCGAGATCAACACGCGATACGTGTTGACCGGCGGCAAGCCCACGCCAGGGATCAGCAGATTCCAGAAATCGGGGTTCGCGCCTTCAAACACCACGCCGTGTCGCCGGATCCAGTTCGAGCGATCGGCCCCCACCGTCGCGCGGACCCACAGCCACTGGGAGAGCATCTCACTGCGGGCCGGATCCGCCGCCGCCGGAAAGGGATCGCTGGCCTTCAGCGCCACGACGCGCCCCAGGGCGAACGCCCGGCTGCGAAACGGCCGCTCCCCTTCGGTCTGCACGCGAGCGGCAATCCGCTTGATCGCCGCCAGGATCGCCGGTGTGCTCGCGACCGGCTCCGCGGCCGCCATCGGGTCGAGGTCCGCCGCGTCGTCGCCGGCAAGGACCGGAAAACCGGCGGCATCCAATTCGGGGAGCAGCGCGGGATCGCAGTCGATCCACGGTTCGAGCGGCCCGGTGTTTTCCAGCCCGGCCAGCGGCGGCCGGTCGCCCAGGCGCTCATCGATGGGGCCCAGCTGCTCGAAATTGCCCCCCACGTCGTAAATGCACAAATTGCCACCGGCCGCAGTCCAGTCGCGCACGGCCTGCCAGGTGCGGGGTGCGGTGCGGGCCAGCAATTCCAGCTCGACGGCCGACAGCGCGATGAAATCGAGCGCGCTCAGGTCGACCCACTCGTTCGGCACGTCCGCCAACTTGCGGCCAATCGCGTCGCTCTGAATCACCGTGCCGCTGCCAGGCGTCGACGGCTGACGGTAGAACGCGTCCAAGTCGCTCGTCGCCGGATTTTCGCTAATGTGCAGCAGCTGCGGCTCACCGGTGGATTGGGGCCGGCTGGACGTGGCCAGCCACTGGGCCGAGAGGTCGTCGATCGTCTGACCGTTTTCGGCGGTGACCACGGACAAAAACATGCCCCGGCCAAATTGCGGCACCGGAATCACGCTGCTCGCGCTCGCTGCCCCGGCCGGCAGCTCCAAATCCTGCGAGACTGCATACGAACCCTGGCGATAGCCATCGGAGCGCAGGGCGATCTTCAGCGTGCGATCGCCGAGCGGCGGCGGCGCGCACTTGACCGTGACCGTCACCGGCCGATAGCCACCGTCGCTGTCGACCCAGTCCGATTCGATCTGCAGGGTGAGGCCCGTCTTGTTGGGAGTCCCACTGGCGGGCAAGGTCGTGACGGCGCCTTGCGCGGCTGCCGCGGCCGCGAGCATCAGGACAAGCGATGCCAGGATCCGGCGCGCCGGGCGGACAAGGCCGGCCGGCGCACGCCCAGAACCGTCTCGGAGAGGGGGACAGTCCCGTTTTGCTCCGAGGGCTTCGCAAAACCGGGACAGTCCCCGCCGGTTCTCGGATAGGCTCCGAGTCTGATCGACCGACAACAGATTGCGGCGCAGGGGAACGTTCATGCGGACGAGGCACTCGACCGCTCGTCGAGCGCTGCGGAAGAATTCGCCGGAAGGCCGGGCGCTGGTCCCGGCAAGGCATCGGCCGCGCTTGACCCGGCGGTGCCGAATGCCGCGGCCGAGAGTGCCGCTCCGCGCTGCGCCGCTGCCAGGTGGTAGCGCTGCCGGTAGTCGGCGGCGACGCTGAACAGCCAGACCAGCCAGAAGACGAATCCCTGGACAAGCATGCCGACTGCCAGCATCAACAGAATTGCGAAAAGCGAATACGCCCAGGCACGGCCCTGGACGGCAAACGACAGGATCAGCGATACGGCGGCGCACAGCGTGATGATCGCCAGCAGCGTCCGCAACGAAAATTGGCGAATGAACATAGGCTCGATTGTCCCATAGGCTGCGGTCAATTCAAGCAATTCGCCCACCGGGGTGGCCACGTCGGTTAGAATACACGGGATGACTACGCCACGATTCAACCTGCGGGACCTGTTCTTGGCCGTGCTGCTCATTGCCCTGGGCTGCACGGGTCTGAACGTCCTTTGCTGGGATTCCGCCCCGCAGTCGCCGCTGGCGGCGCTCGGCGGAGGCTTGATGTTGTTCACGTCGCCCATTTGGATCGGTGCCGGAATCGGCACGCCGCTGCATCAGCCCTGGCGGGGCGCCCTCTATGGCCTCGCGGCGGCTATCGGGTTTGCCATCGTCGGAATGTTTTCGCTCGGCGGCGCCGTGCGCGAATAAAGCCGGTTCGCTTTGCCGCGCGGCACACGGCAGGGCTGCACCGGTTGCTGTCGCTGGCCGGGGCGGCAATTTGCGTCCCTGGGGCTCAAGCGATAGGATAACTCCCATAAACACCTGCCGATCCAGCAGCGCGCACGCCTGCTCTTTTGCTCCAAGGTGCGCACCTACCCCCAGGCGAGCCGCTGGCGCAAAAAGAATCCGCACTCCGGCGCTCCAAGTCGGGTCCAGATGCCGAGCCGACCGAGCCGTGGCAAACTTCGTCCGCCAAAAACCTCCAGCCCCGCAGACCCACGAAAGGCACGATCCATGGAACACTCTCGACCATCGCGGCGGGCGTTCACCCAGCAGGCCTTGGGTTCGATTCTGACCTTTTCGCTGCTCGAGACCCTGGTGCGCCACGATCTGTTGGCCGGCGACGTCAAACCGCTGACCGCCCGCTGGGTGGCCGACGTGAACCAGCTGGGCCTGGACTTGAAGGGGCAGAAGATCGACCAGCCCACCTGGCAGAAAAAGGTCGAGGAGCTGCTCGGCCAGGTCGAGCTCGACGATTTGCTGGCCATGATCGACTTCGATCGGCTGGCCGCCGGCACGTCGTTTGCCGACAAAGGGGAGCGGAGTATTCGCTTCTCCTTTCCCAAGGTGGAAGGCGTGCCCGGCGATCTGAGCTTCGGCAAGCAAATCTTCGCTCTGAAGAAAGGTTGCTCGGTTGTGCCGCACGGCCACAACAACATGGCCACGGCCTTTATCATTCTGAAGGGGGACCTGCGCGGCCGGCACTACGACCGCATCCAGGACGAAGACAGCCACATGCTGATCAAGCCCACGATCGACCGCACCTTTGCGCCGGGCGAGTTTTCGACCGTTTCGGACTATCGGGACAACGTCCATTGGTTTACCGCGCTCACGGAGCCGGCGTTTATTTTCAACCTGCACCTGATGGACGTCGTCAAGCCGGGCAGCAAGCTGCAAACCGGCCGCGTCTACGTCGATCCCGAAGGGGAGAAGGTCGCCGGCGGCCTGATTCGAGCCCGGATGATCAATTTCGACGAAGCCAACAAGCTGTACGGCTAGTCATCAGCGGTACGGCCGAAGCGCCGGCCGGGGCGGACGGCGCTGCATCGCACGGAGGGGAAAACGTCATGACGGATGGGAACCAGGTCGGACGACCGGCGGCGGGCGCGGCGCGTGCGCCGAGCAGCAGGAAAAACATCCTCCGAGCACTTTGGGTGCTTATTGCCGTCGGCGTCGCTCTTGCCGTGCCGGCAGCAGCGCAGGCCCAACCGCGTCTGCAGAATCAGCCCCGCATCCAGGCCGAGGCCATCGCCGGCAAGCCCTACGGCGTGGGCGTGATCTCGATTCAAACGCCACTGGGCCAACGGATTGCGGACGGCACCGACGGCCAGGTCGCGCTGGTCGAGCGCAGCGGCCGGGCGTTTTTCGCCGCTGCCGAAGAGCGTCCCGGCGGCCAGCTGGTGCGCAATTTGATCGGCTCGCGGCGGCGGATAACGGTGTACTTTCTGTTCACCGGAGACGCGCCGCTCGATCTGACGCTCTATACGCCCGCGCCGATTCGCCAGGCGGTCACGCCCCGCGCCGGCAACGTGCAGCAGCTGCTGCCGCTGTGGTGGCGCGAGTTCACCCGCAGCGACCCGGCCGACCTGTATCCGCAGTTCCACAATTATCTGGCCAACACGATCGCCCGGCGGATGGGCATGCCGCTGCCGCGCGCGGGCGGGCTGGCGGCTCTGGCCGGCGGATTTTCCGGCCAATTGAGTTTGCTCGCCGGCGGCGAGAACTCGCGCAAGATCATCGCTGAGCAAATCCTGCTGGCTGGCGGAGACGTCGACGAGCCGCTGGATGTCGAACTCGCGGGCCCGCCGCCAGCCGCGGCCGCGGCCGAAGAAGTCGCCCCCGCCGGCCAGGTCGCACCCGGTGGCCAGCTTCCCAGTGTCGAGCCGATCGCCCTGCGCGTGCCCGAGGAGTGCATGTACGTCCGGGCGGGCTCGTTCGCCAACTTCCTCTGGTTCCAGCACCGGCTCGACGCCTGGGGCGGCGACGTGCGGAATCTGATCTCGGAGCAGGCGGTCGACTATGGCCTGAACGATCGGTTTCAGCGCCAGATCGGGCTCAAAGAATCGGCCCTGGCGCCGGTCGTGGGGCCGGCGGTGATCGCCGACGTGGCGATCATCGGCACCGACACCTTCCAGCGCGACGGCGCGGCCATGGGCATTCTGTTCCAGGCCCGCAACAACCTGCTGCTCGGCACCGATCTGCAGCGGCAGCGCAACGAAGCGCTCAAAGCCACGAACGGCGCCGGCGAAGAAAAACTGACCATCGCTGGCCGCCAGGTCTCTTTCATCTCCACGCCCGACAATCAGCTCCGCTCGTACTACGTGGTCGACGGCGACTTTCACCTCGTCTCGACCAGTCGGGCCATCGTCGAGCGGTTTCTGGAGACCGGCGCCCAGGGCAAAGACCAGCCGGCGGGGCGAGGCTCGCTGGGGGCCTCGGCCGAGTTCCGCCTGGCCCGGGTCAACTTGCCGCTGGAGCGCGACGACACGGTCTTCGTCTATCTGCCCCGGGCGTTCTTTCGCAACCTGATGAGTCCGCACTACCAGATCGAAATGCTCCGCCGGCTGCGCTCGTCCGTGGAAATGGAATTGGTCGAGCTGGCCCAGCTCCTGGCCCGCAGCGAGGGCCGGCCGGCCGAATCGATCGACCAGTTGGTCGCGGCCGGCACGTTGCCCGGGTGGTTCGGCCGTCGCTCGGACGGCAGCCGCCTGACGTTCGAAGGCGGCCAGGCAGTCGACAGCCTGCGCGGCGTGCGGGGGGGCTTCCTCCCGATTCCGGACATGCCCCGCAGCAAGTACACCGGCAGCGAAGCCCAGGCCTATGAGAAAACCATGGCCGCGGCGGCCGAGTCTTGGGGCGATCTGGATCCGGTGTTCGTGGGCATCCACCGCAGCGAGAGCCAGCGGCCGGGGCTCGAGCATCTGTCGGTCGACGTGCAGGCCGCTCCGCTGGGCGCGCAGAACTACGCCCGGCTGGCCAAGTGGCTGGGCCCGGCGACCGATCAGCGGCTGGCGCCGGTCGCCGGCAGCCTGGTCGACGTGCAGGCCTCGCTGCGCGGCGGCAGCCTCGCGCAGACCGGCGACAACTATATGTTCTTCGGCCTGCAGGATTCGATCTCGGCCGACCTGGGGGGCAACGACCGGCCGCTCGCCGGCGTGGTCAAGATGATCACCGGCCAGAGCCCGCTGCGCGGCTACCTGGCGCGTGGCCGCAGCCGGGTTTGCTGGCGCTCGTGCCCTTTGGTCCTGTCGCGCAGTCCGACCCGGCGGGTTTTTCGCGTTCGATCACCGGCGTCTGGCGGCGCGTGTTCAACCAGTTCACCGTGCTTTCGTTCCACCGCGAAGTGCTGGAACAAGTCACGCCGCAATTGCATTTCGAGCCTTCGCCGAATCCCGCCCAACTGCGGGCGCACCTGGTCGATCTGCAAGGCACGAACCTGGCTCGCTGGGTGAATCAGCAAGGCTACGAACATGCCGCCAAGATGTCGCTGGGCAATACGCGGCTCATGGCGCTGCTGGCCGAACAGTTCCGCGTGCCCCCGGCCGACGCGCTCGCGACGGCCGAAAAAGTGCTCGATGCCCGGCTGCTCGATCCGCTGGGGGGCAAATACGAGCTTGTGGTCGGCCCGGGCGGCGCGGGCACGTGGCGCTCCAGCCAATCGGCCGCCGGCGCGCCGGCCGGCTATCAGTTCCCGGCTTTGACCTGGATTCGCGGCCTGGATATGGAAGGGCGCTTGAGCGAAGGACAAGTCGTGCTGCACGCCGAGTTGGAAATGCCCCTCGAGATCACGACGCCCGGCAAGCCCGGCGCCGCCGTGCCGGCGCCTGCCGCGCCGAATGGGGCCCAGTCCAAAGCGGTGCAATCGAAACCAATGACGCCCAAACCGGCGCAGCCGACGCCGGCCCCGCCCCAGCCGGGTCCGATTTCCGGCCTGCTCCGGGGCCTGATTCCCCCGCCGCCGGCGCCTCAGCCCGGCGCCGTTCCACCGGCCCGCTCGGGCGCCCGGGAATTTTAGCGCCCGCAGACCGCGGAGACCGCTGGGCACACGCCGGTCTTACGCTCGAACCCCTCGCCGAATGGCCGGCGGTGCGCCCCAGCTCACACCTAGTTGCGGGCGCAAAACCGTACATCCATAATCAGCTGGCAAGAGGGGGGCGCTCTGCGCCGCCTTTCAGTTCCTGCTTCGTTAGAAAAGCCCAGGCATGATGACCTCTCCACAAAAAGCGTGGCGCCCGGGCGGCGCGCATCCCAGGCCAGCTCGATCTTCATCGCGGCCTTCTGGCTGTGCGCGGCAGGTTCGGGCGGGCGGTCGCTGCCGGCCGCCGACGTCATACCGCACGCCCAGGACAAGCCGCCCGGCCCGGCCCTTTCGCCGGCCGAAGCCATCGCCAAGATGACCGTGCCCGAGGGCTTCAGCGTCGAACTGGTCGCCAGCGAGCCCGACATCGTCAACCCGGTGGCCATGACGTTCGACGAGCGCGGACGCATCTGGATCACCGAGAGCCTGGAATATCCGCGGCACGAGGCCGGCCCGGGAAGCGACCGGGTCAAAGTGCTCGAAGACACCGACGGCGACGGCCGGGCCGACAAGTTCACCGTGTTTGCCGAGGGGCTGAACATTCCCTCGGGCGTTGCCGTGGGCCACGGCGGCGTCTGGGTGGCCAACGCGCCGGACATCCTTTTTATGCAAGACACTGACGGCGACGGTCGGGCCGACAAGCAGGAAGTGGTCGTCACCGGTTTCGGCCGCCACGACACCCACGAGTTGCCCAACTCGCTCACCTGGGGGCCCGACGGCTGGCTCTACGGCCTCAACGGCGTGTTCAACGCGGCCGACGTCACCCAGCACGGCAAGCAATTCAAATTCACCTGCGCGCTGTTCCGCATCCATCCCCGGACGCGCGATTTCGAGCTGTTTGCCGAAGGGACCAGCAATCCCTGGGGCGTGGCCTGGGATCCCGAGGGGAGCGCCTTCTTGAGCGCCTGCGTGATCGATCATCTCTGGCATCTGACCGAGACGGGCTATTACCAGCGGCAGGGGGGGCCCTATCCGCCGTTCACTTCGATCATCGGCTCGATCGTCAAGCATCGGCACCAGAAAGCGGCTTACTGCGGCATCCACTATTTCGATAGCGACGCCTATCCAGCCGAATATCGCGACCGGCTCTACATGGGCAACATCCACGGCGGCTGCATCAACGTCGATCGCCTGGAGCGCGACGGCTCGACCTACCAGGGAATCGAGTGCCCCGACTTTCTCACGGCCAACGATGCCTGGTTCATGCCGGTGGTGCAGAAGACCGGCCCCGACGGTTGCCTGTACATCCTCGATTGGTACGACCGCTATCACTGTTATCAGGATGCGGGGCGCGATTCCAAAGGCATCGACCGGCTCAAAGGTCGGCTCTATCGCGTCCGCTACCAGAATTCGCCCCGGGCCGCGAAGTTCGACCTGGCCAAAGAAACCGACGAGCAGTTGATCCAGCGCCTGCACAGCCCGAACGTGTACTATCGCGACATCGCCCAGCGCGTGCTTTGCGAGCGCGCGGAGCCCTCGACCCGGCCCAAGCTGGAAAAACTGGTTCTTGACGATTCCGCACCGCGCAAGGCGCGGATGCATGCGCTTTGGTCGCTGGTCGGCACGGGCGCGCTCGATCCGGCGTTTCACGGGCGGCTTTTGGCGCACGAAGACCCGGGCTTCCGCGCTTGGGGCGTGCGGGCGGCCGGCAATTTCGGCAAAGTCGACGAAGCAATCATGCTAAAGCTCGTCGAGCTGGCGGCCGATCCGGCGCCGGATGTGAGGCTGCAGGTCGCGATCGCCGCCAGGAAGTTGCCCGAGATCGGCGGCGCGGGGCTGCTGCTGCAAGCCCTGGTCCACAGCGGCGACGATCGGCTGATGCCGCACATCGTCTGGCAGAACTTGCAATCCCTGGTCGAAGAGGATTCGGGCCAGATTCTGCAGGCGCTCGAAGATCGCAAGATTGGCCAGTCGCCCGGCTTTCAGGCTCTGACGCCGCTGCTGATGGAACGGCTCTTGGCCCGGCAGAACTTCGACGCGGGTTCGATCGCGCACCTGATCAAGACTCTGACCCTCGACCACCAGGCGGACTCGGCCAGCGCCCGGCAGGCCCTGGCAGTGTTGGCCAAGAAGGTGCAGACGCGCGAACTGGCCGGTCCCCGCCTGGCGGCCCTCAAAGACGCTCTTCAGCCCGTGCTCAAGCGAATTCACTCGGGCAGCGCCGATCGCCCGCTTTACTTCGACGCTGCGCTGCTGGCAACGTCGCTAGGCGACCCGGCTGGCAATGACGCCATGCGCAAGGTCTACGTCTCGACCGATCTGCCGGCCGACCGCCGCGCACGGGCGCTCGACGCCCTGATCGCTGCCCGCGACCCGGCCCTGCGCGAGGCGGTGTCCGCCGTCCTGGGCAACGCTGCGTCCAGCCCGCGCGAACTGCGGGCGCAGACGCTGGCTTCGCTGGGCCGACTGGGAGCCGTCTGGGTCTCGAAAGTCGTGCTGGAGAGCTACCCGAGCCTGGAACCGGTCCAGCAACCGAAGGCGATCGAGCTGCTCACCGAGCGGCGCGAGTGGGCCCACGATCTGCTCGACGCGATCGCGGACAAGAAGATCCCGCCCACGGCGCTAAACGTCAACCAGGTCCGCACGCTGCTGGCCAGCCGCGACGCCGGCCTGGTCGAAAAGGTCCGGGCCCAATGGGGTTCGGTCCGCAGCGAGCGCAATCCGCAGCGCGACCAGGTTATTGCTCAGGTCCGCGCACAGCTGCGGGCTCATCCGGGCAACCCGGCAGCCGGGCAGGAAGTGTTTCGCCGCGTCTGCGGCCAGTGTCATAAGATCTACGGCGAAGGACAGGACGTGGGTCCCGACGTCACAGCCAACGGCCGCAGCTCGCTGGAACAGTTGCTCTCGAACGTGCTCGATCCGAGCCTGGTGATCGGCGCCGCGTATCAGGCCCGGATCGTGGTCACGGTCGACGGCCGCGTGCTAACGGGCCTGTTGGCCGAAGACAGCCCCCAGCGCGTGGTGCTCAAGACCCAGGGCGGCAAGCAGGAAACGATCGCCCGCGGCGACGTCGACGAGGTGCGCGTCAGCCAGCTCTCCCTGATGCCCGAAGAACTGGAAAAGCAACTCAAGCCGGAAGAACTGTGTGACTTGTTCGCCTTTTTGATACTCGACAAGCCGCCCAGCGACCCGACGGCGAAGCAGTTGCCCGATCAGACGATCGTCCAGCCGCAGCAAAGCGGCGATCCGGCCCGGTTCGAAGAGATCCTCGCGCACGCGGCGCCCGGCTTCCTGGTCCGCGAAAGCGGCGAGGGCGGACTGGCCCTGCTGGCCGAACATCAAGGCCGCTCGGGCGTGGTCCGCACGCATCCCGTGAGCCGCGAAAAGCCCTGCGTGCTGCTGGGCACCTTTGCGATTCCGGCGGGGCAGAAATCGCAGCTCTTGATCAGCGTGTCGCACCATCCCAGCGGCGACTGGCGGTTGATCGTCAAAGGCAACGGCAAAGTGCTCCACGACTCGATCGTGGGTGACAAGACCGCCAAAGACGGCTGGGCGGACCTGGCCGTCGATCTCACACCGTTTGCCGGCCAGAAGCTCGAGCTGGAACTGCAAAATTCGGCCAACGACTGGGCGAACGAGTTCGGCTACTGGGGCCGCGTCGAAATCGTCGGTCCCTGATCACCCGCTGGCGGATCACCCGCCGCCTGCATTCCTGTTCTTCCGGCTCTAGCGCCAAAGTCCCAAACTCCTACATCCCCGCGGAGCGATCGTGCCCGAACTGCATCTGCCGACCATCGCCAAGCCCCCCAAGGCCAAGAAAAACCAGGTTCTGCTCGTCGCCAATGGCGATCTCAGGCATTCGGCCAACCGCCGCTGCTGGCCAGCCCAGGAGCAAATGGAAGCCCAACTCACAGCGGCGGTCGAGCAGGCCGGCTACGAACTGGTGCGGGCTCACGCCTATCAACCCGAGCAAGGGCATGGTTTCATCGCCTCGCAAAAAGAGGGCATGCAGGTCTTTGCCGGCATCGATCCGGATTGCCGGCTGATTGTGGCCGAGGCCGTCTGGCAATATTCGCATCATCTGCTGCACGGACTCCTCTCGCACCGGGGACCGATTCTGACCGTGGCCAATTGGTCGGGCACCTGGCCGGGCCTGGTCGGCATGCTCAACTTGAACGCCTCGCTCAGCAAGGCAGGCTGCCGCTACTCGTCTCTCTGGAGCGAGGACTTTTCCGACAAGCCTTTCCTGCGCAACCTCGAGCGCTGGCTGGCGCAGGCTCCGTGAAGCATAAAACCGCGCATGTCACGCCCTGGAAGCACATCCACGCCGCCGGCCCGCTGCGCCGGCTCGGCCAGCGTCTGGCCGACCAGCTGCGCCGCGAAAAGGCGATCATGGGCGTTTTCGACGAAGGCTGCATGGGCATGTTCAATGCCATCGTCCCCGACGAGCTGCTCAACCCCACGGGCGTATTCAAGGAGCGGCTCAGCCAATCGGCCCTGTATTACGAGACGATGCAAACCACCGACGCCGAAGCGGCCGCCGTGCGCCGCTGGATGACCGACCGCGGAATGCGCTTCGAGACCGGACCCAACCCGCAAGAACACTTGACCGACGAGCAGATCCTGCTGCAATGCAAGATGTACGTCGCGGCGCTGCGCATTGCCGACGACTTCGGCTGCCACACGATCGGCATTCAATACCAGCAGGGGCTCAAGGACCTGCTGCCGGCCAGCGACCTGGTCGAGGGCACGCTCAACAACTCCGACCGTCCCCCGGTGCGCAGCCGCGACGGCAGCCGCGTGCTCTACGAGGGGCAGCCGCTGGTCCACTTCAACGAGGTGGACGAATGCGCCGGACTGGACGGCCTGATGACCTACCGCGTGCACCAGGCGCTCGAACAGCCGGTCGAAAATACGCTGCACGATCTGCGCTGGGGCGACGTCGACCGCTCGGGCACCCGGGACGAATACGTCTGGGTGTTCCTGATCAGCGGGGCGGCGCCGCCCGAGCATTTCATCGGCGGCTGGGCCGGCGCCACCAGCCGGCGGCAGCCGGCGATGTACTTTCCCTCGGGGGGCGGCACGCTGCGGGGCATTTCGAAGCCGGGCGAGATCGTCTGGTCGCGCATTTTCATCGACGCCGGCCGACTGTGCATGGACCTGGGCCGGGCCGAAGTCGTCGAACTGCCGCCTGAGGAAACCGAGCGCCGCTGGCAGGCCACCACGCCCGAGTGGCCGATCATGCACGCCGTCACCTACGGCGTGTCGCGCGACCAGATGATGGCCCGGCACAAGAGCAATCACCTGCAAGTCGCCTACGCCCACTCGGCGGCCGACGCCGATCGAGCGCTCTTGGCCAAAGCCGCCCTGGCCGATGCGCTGGGAATCGAAGTTTCGCTGTGCGGCACGCGCAAGGACGGAGCCGAGTGGAAAGGATGAAAGCGCACCGAAGAAGGATGAAAAAAGTGGAGGGGCAGGGGGGCGCTGGGCGCACGGTGCAGCAGCGCCAAGCCCGATGGCGCGGCGCCGTTCGTCTTGACAGTTTGGGCCGACAGTGATAATTTTGGTGGATTGATGGATCGCCCTGTGGCCATAAGTCGCTACGGGACATCCACTAAGATGCTCCAGGGCCAGCCGCCACGGGGCATTTTCGGCGGGGGATTAGCTCAATTGGGAGAGCGCTAGCATGGCATGCTAGAGGTCAGGGGTTCGACCCCCCTATCCTCCACTTGGACCATCGGCAACAGCCGACGACGATCCGCGAACAAACCCTTGCCCTGGCAAGGGTTTTCGCATTCATGGACCTCTGCTCCGCGAATCGCCGCTGCCAGCGCGCGACGGCTTGCGACGCCAGAAGTGCAGCCCATTTGCAGCGCAGCAGCCGGCGGCCTCGCCGTCGCGAGCGCGTAATCGCCCAAGCCAATGTGGGTGTATTTCCGTCGCCGCGCACTGCCATTTTTTGCACGGCCGAAGAGTCAATCACCCAGACGCTCCACCCAACCTCGTCAGTTGGCGGCCCACCCGCAGTACTGCTCGCAGATCGACGCCCTGCGCAAGCGTGCCCATCGCCGCCCAGCTGAAAAATGGCCGAGGGCGCTTGTTCGGACGTTTATCTCCAATCAGCGCCTCGGCTGGCCTGCGAACCGCCGATGGCATTCACTCGGATAATACCAGACCGAATGGGCACCGCGAGGCGGCTATTGCATGCCTGCCATTCCTGACATGCCAGGCTCGTCCGGCTCGTCGTCGGCCATAATTTGCATGTCAGCGACGAACTTCTTGACCGTGGACGGCACAACGACCATCGGCCGCATCATGTCCATGTCCTCATGTTCGAGGATATGGCAGTGATACATGAAACGCCCCGTGAACCCCTCGAAAACCATCCCGATCGTCACGATCTCGTTAGGGTTGACTCGGACACTGTCCTTCCAGCCAACCTCATTGTCATCGATTGCATTGCTCGCACTAGGATTGGGAACAATCACGTGCGGGCCCGATACGGGATCAGGCACAAGCAGACCGTCACTATTTGTGGCAGACACGATCGAGAGGATAGGTAATTGACCGCCTGGATCCGCAATGACGTATGAATACCTCGATAAGATCTGAAAATCGACAAGGTGAAGGTGAATTGGATGGGAATCCGCCGAGAAGTTGACAAGGTGCCACACCTCAGGCTTACCGGCTTCTGGATAAAAGTTGACTGGTGATCGGAAGAATGCCGGACGATTCAAGAATCGGTGAGTGGTGCCATCATCCGCAAGGGTAATCGTAAACTCTTCTTTTCGAGCGTCATCCGCGACAAGCTCAATCAACTCATTGAAGAAAAGGAAGCCGTCCTGAAAATTGCTGCCCTTTAGCTTTTCGTTGAGAGCAAGCCAACGATGTTTGTGACCGGCCAACTCGGGGGAATCATGTGTCAAACGATGAAAAGACGACATGACCGCTGGCAGTTTCAGCGGTTCGCCCATCTGACCTGGCGACACGTCAAAGCGCATGACTTCGGGAAACGGCAGTCGAGAGCCCAGCGCCAAAATGTTCTCGGGCAGAGCAGACGGATCGACAGGCTGCGGTTTTGTCGGATCAGTGCTGCCATCGACAGCCGCGTAATACCCGTCAAAAGGGGCTGCCGCCACGTTGACCCAGCGCAACTTCTGCCCCGGGGCGCGCTGAAAATCGACGATGAGATCGACGCGCTCGGCCGGGGCGAGTATCAGCCCTTTGGGCCGACCTGCACAAAAGTTGAGATTTTGCGTGTTCTGGTTCGGCACGGGCGACTGGGTATACGCAGGGTACTTCAGGCTATCGATCGAGACAGCGCTGGCCATCAGCCCCGCATCGGTTCCAATCTGGCGAATCAGGTCGTTGCGACATTGATTCGTTTCGTCCACCAGGAAAAGTTGATACGTGCGCGCATTGGAACCGTTCAATACTCGTAGGCGATAGGGCATCGGTTTGACCGATACCCAAGGCCATAGAGAGCCGTTGACCAGGGTAAACGGTCCGAAGAATTCCGCGGTGTCCGGTGGGGTCGTTGAGCCCGGTTGACCGACCGCGATTTCCGCCGGCGTAGGGGCCGAGGGAACAAATTTGGTCGAGTCAGTTTCAACCTTGTGCAGCAGGCGCCCGCTTAAGCAACCCTTCTCGTCGATCTCAAAGTTGCGATCTTGAATAATTAACGGCAATTCAAATTCATCGGCCGGCAGATTCAAGGCTTGCTCTTCGTCGTCACGAATGACCCAGCCACCGGCCAGACCGGCAAAGACATTGAGGCGCGTAATGGTATAGGCGTGGTCGTGGTACCAGAGCATCATCGAACGCGGCTGCGGCGGATAAAGCGATCGTTGCGACGCGGCTTGGACGTTGCGCGGCAGGAACGCATTCTCTGTCCATCCGTCCGATTCGGCGCGTACTCGCGCTCCGTGAAGGTGGACGACGGTCCATGCGTTAAGTGCCATGGCGTCGAGGTCCGGTTTGCAAGCGGATCGGCCGCCGGCCTGTCCTTGAGCGCCATCGAACGCCCCTGGCTCGTTCCCCGGATGAGCGCGCGTTGGATCGATTGGAGCATAACCACTCTCGACAACCGAGAAGGGGAGCGTTCCGTCGATTTCGTTGATCCATTCGACGGCAATGGTCTGATCAGACCGGACGAAGAAGATTTTCCCCGGAAAGTGCCCGTCATAAGTCCACAGATCGGTGGCAGTGAGCTTGGGATGAAGCCGATGCCGAGCGTTACGCATGCGCACTTCAACTCTAGGCACCTCGCCCACCGGAACCAGATCGAGCCGTTCGGTCACAAGCGGTCGCATCTCTGCGGTGAAGATAAGCTCCTTACGGATATTGATCATTCTCACAGCCTTCTAATAAAGTCGGGTTTTTTCACGGACTCAGAGCACGTATTGCCCAAATGGGCGAATGAACGGCCGACACCCCAGCGCGATTTCCAGTCTGGCTTCGAACGGTATCGTGCTGAAGGGGAGTGTCACACTGCGGAAGCGCTGAAAGCCGGCTCGCATTGCCCCAAGCGAACAGGTCAACGGGCGAACATTGCGTTGCCCATGGGCGGCGCACCTTGCCGCGTCGTGTGTCGCTTCTCGGTTTGGGTCGGCAGTCCAGGCACGCGAGCCCAACCGCAAGCGGCGGCACGTAACACAGTGCGCGCGTCGCTGCCGCGTCAAACGACCAGAAGCTGATTCCGTTCTGAAGACCCGGGAAATGATCACCCTCGTGTCGCGCAAACGTGGTTCGGCCCGCCACCGTCGTCCGGCGCGGACTGTCAACGCGGCTTCCGCAGGAGCGCCTTTTTCCGAGAACGCGGGCGGCCGTTTCTGCGATCGGTTTCCGGTGGCCCCTCTTCTGGAGTTGATGTGTCAGCAAAGGTCAACGCGGCGGCGGGGCCTTGCGTGGCCTCTACCTTGAGGTTCCCCTTGTTTTCTTCGGTGACCACGAGCTTTTGCGACTGTGGCGTCGGAATGATGCCCAGCCAGCCGCGCAGGCGCGTCGGGTCATAGCCGACCACGAGCGCCAACACCGAAATCGTTCCGGCCAGGCGGGTATATTGAGCAGGAGTCGAGTGCTTGAACGGGTCATCGATGGCGAAATAGAGTCCGGCGATGACGCACAGATAGACGATGAAACTGCGGATCATTGCCGACCAGGGCGACTCATCGAGATAGTGTAGCCGTTCCAGATTGATGCGGCTGACTTTCTCCGCCGACATTCCTTCGACCAGAAACTTGCTCGCGCAACCTCCGAGAAATCCCGACAGAAGTGCCAACAAGGCCAGGTTCGTGGGCGTGAAGCAAACGGCCGCGACGATAAACGCGACAACCGGAGAATCTTTTTTAGCGTTCGAGGTTATGTTGTGACTTGCGTCCTCTTTGGCCAGGTCGAGGAAGTTGTGGGCGCCAAAAGCGCCCGCTGTTCGACCGTTTCGATCAGCAAGCCCGCGCTGAACAGGAAGAACCACAACACGAGGGCCACCGAGCCAAGAGCCACGCGGTAAATCAATCGATTGCGTTCCATTCCACGATCCTCGTTTCGAATGATCACATTAAACGACAATGCTCAGCCAACGGGGCAGAGCAGCGCCACTCAACTCGTTGCCAAACGCAGGGTGAATGCGACTCGCAAACTGCGATTCGCCTTCAATACCCTGGCATTCACTTGCGTAGCTTTTGCAATGTCGAATCCCAAGCGTAGCCGGCCAACAAAGCCGCGCGGTGGTCCTTCAACGTGTCCGCCAGAAGCGCCACGATTAACAGAGCGGTCAGCATCGACGCGACCCCCAGCAGGAAATAGGGCATCGCGACGCGCCAAAACGCGATCACCGGTTCGGGCACTGCCAGGGCTGCCACTGCCGGCTTGGGAAAGGAGCGATAAACCGCCTCCCACACGATCGGCAGCAAAACGCTGATGGCAATCCCGAACACGCACCAACAGTAGATGGCAAAATTGAACACCGGGCCCTCGATTCCAAACTAGCGTTCGCCGGCCTCGTCTGCACCCGACGACGCGTTGGACTTGATGAAGTCGAACAGCCGCTGCAGCCCGAGCGACACCTTATCGCCGGGGACGCGCACGGTTTTCGTTTTGCCTTGCTCTTGCAGCACCATCTTGAAGTGCACCCCGTCGCGCGTCTCGGTCAGCGCGCTTGACGCCTCGGGCAAGCCTGAAATCATCGGGTCGGCAAGCAACCGCGCCAATTCGGCTTGTTGGCCGGCACTCAAGTGCGCCGCGTCGATTTGTTTACGCGCCACGGGCACAGCCAGGGCGCCGCTCCAGGTCTCTAACGTGATTTTCGCTTCCATCGTGTCAAGGCTACCAAAACCAAGAACGCGGATCAAAAACCGGGCCCTGCGAGCGGCAGACCCTGGTGGGCCATGACTCGGTTCAGCTTCCGGTCCGCACCTTCGGCCGCCGCTTTCGACTATCCAATTGCGCCGTCAGACGTTCCAGCACCATGTCGGCCACGCGGTCGGCAAGCGCGACGAACAGATCGTCGTCGTGATCGCCGTCGGCCGCGGCAAATGCACGCGCGGCAGTAGCGCTTCCCGTCGGGGCGATCCCGACTTGGGCCCAAGCATTGCCGACGGCTTGCGCCTGCGTCGAGTTGGATCCATACAGTCCGGCTGCCGCCTGATAGATGAGGTCCGCGGCCTTCTGAAACGTCGCGTCCTCGGGCAACATGGGCAAAGCCGTATACCAGATCTTACCTGCTTGTTCCCAGGCGTTGCCGCCGATCGCCGCCGCAGCCAGATAAAAGGCGTGATTGGGAATGCCGGAGTTCAAATGGACTCCGCCATTGTCATCGTCGGTATTGACGTATTCCGACATGACGCCCGGCTGCGGATCGCTGCCGAGGACGGGATCGTTTTTGTACGCGGTACCCGGCGCTTTCATGGAGCGAAGCGCCCCACCGTGGCAGAGCAGGCCGTTGCCGATGAGCCAGTCCGCAGATGCAGCGGTTTGCTGGAGCTTGAATTGCTTGATCAGCGATCCAAACACGTCGGACATAGACTCATTGAGCGCTCCCGATTGACCATTGTAGATCAAGCCGCACTCGTGCTGGGTAACGCCGTGAGTAAGCTCGTGTCCGATCACGTCCAGGCAGATCGTGAAATCGTTGAAAATGCTTCCGTCCCCGTCGCCAAAAACCATCTGGCTGCCATTCCAGAACGCGTTGTCGTATTCGTTGCCAAAGTGGACCGTGGCATCGAGCCGCATGCCTCGATTGTCGATCGAGTCGCGCCCGTAGGCGGATTTATAGAAGTTGTACGTGTCACCCAGGCCGTTGTAGGCGTTGATTGCATCCTTGTCCTGAGTGCTTCCGATGTTACCCTCTCCGCAGACAAGCGTGCCGGGCAAGGCAGTTCCGCCAGCAGCCGTGTAGATCGTCCGCCGCAGCCCACCGGTTGGCGTCGCTAACATAGCCGCCATGGGGCCGACTGCCCGGCGATAGCCGCGCAAGTCCGCCGTCAAGAGCAACGTTCTCATCGCACTGTCTTGAATTCTCGGATCGCTGTGCCCCAATAGCTTTTTCAGCATGTGCGGGGGGACGATGCAATGAACGGGCAGGCGACATGCACTCATAATCTCATCTCCTTTTGGCGAGCCTGGGGGATTTGACACGATTCCATCCGGCCTCGACTCTGACGCTAGCGACGCGGCTCACAATGATTTCAGGTATTCCAACAACTGCCGTCGAGACAGATCATCCAGGTTGGTGCCCCAATCGTGGCCGGCATTCGAATTGCCGACGATCGCGGTGCCGTCGGGCTGGTTGACATTGAACCGCGGGAAGTTTCCGCCATCGGTTTCGAACCCGACTCGCACCGGGTCGAATCGGCGCGAGCCGAGGTTGAACGATTTCGGCCGTTGCGCCGCAGGACGCAAGAGCGCGTCGAGGTTCGGAACCGAGCCGTTGTGCAGGTAAGGCGCCGTGGCCCAAATGCCGTTGAGCGGTCGAGCCTTGTACTGAGCTGTCGGACCGGAGGGCAGGGCAAATGTCGTTTGGGATGGCGGTCGCTGGAACGTTATCCGCTCGAGTTGGTCGGGCGGCGCGCCATGAACGCCGCCCAGAATCGTGCCGACAACCACATTCGTCAACATGTCGCCGGCCGAAGCCTGATCGGAAAACTTACGCGTGAACGGCACCAGATTGACCGGCGTTCCCCTCAGTTTTCCGGAAGATCCGACGCGCGAGAAAAAATTGATCGCCGCCTGCGGGTCGGTTTTCTCGTCGCTCATCATCTCGTCCGTACTGCGGCCGGGGTCGGCGCGATCGATTACCTTGTGGCAGCTCGCACATTGCATGTTGTAGATCTGGGCACCGGCCTGGGCGGCCGGTTGGTCGATCGGTGGAAAGGTCGCCGGCCACTGCGGTGATATCAGCTTCGCGATCAGCGATTCGAGTGCTCGCAACTCATCGATCTTGACCGACGAACGATAGCCAAAAGTCAGCAGCGACGGATTGTCCGGAATCGTAACATCCCCAAACACACCGACCACTTCGCCCACGTTGCGCCCCAAGCTCAGCACGCCGTCGAGGCCGCCGCTTTGCGCGATTCCCAGCCATTCCACCTTTTTGTGCCTGGGCGTGTCCCACAGAAATGGGTAACTCACCGGTGCGTTGGCGGGCTGCGATTCCTGCGTCGGATTCGCTGGATCCGGATTGCGAATCGCCAGGTGGAAAGCCTCGTTCACAATCGCGTCGACGGCATCGAGTCTGCCGAAACTAGCTGGCGGTCGCAACGGACTGATCTGCGACGGATCGTAGTTCGGAAAGTTGCGCCGGTTGTAGCCGATGCGAATCGCCAGCATCGCCTCGATCTCCGCCCGCAGCCGATTCAGTCCTTCGGGCGTGTTTACGGCGGCAGGTAAACGGCTGACAAAGCGTCCGAATTTCTGGCTGTCCTGCTGGGTTTGCTGCAAGGACGCGATCATGTCGCTCAAGAAAGCCTGCACGTCCCCCTGGGTCGGCGCTCCGTCGACCCGGTAAGCGACGCCCTGGTAGTGAATTTCGTTGGTATGGCAGGCCGCGCAAGTCATGCCGAGCCAATCTCGGCTGACGCCGCCGTCGCGGACGAAACCGATCGGCAATCCCTGTTGATTCGCCGGGGTCGCGGATTGCACGAGATAGCGGTATTTGAGCATGTTTTGGTTGTCGCGAAACAACGTGGTCGAATCGACCTGCTCGAGCGCCACGAACCATTCGTAAGGAATGATTTGCGACCCTTGGGCGGTAAAGTGGAACTGGTTGCTTTCGTCGCTGGTCCAACCCTGTTCGAGATATGTCACGCGGTTGACTGTTTCTTGGAATGGATCTGTGGGGGCCGCGATTGCTCCGCGAGTCTCGTTGGGATCGAGCGGCGCCGTATTCAATGGCACCGCGATATTGGCCACCGGCGCCACCACCGCAGTAAGTGCCATAGCCGGCACGGGGGACCAAACCGAATAACTTCTCCCGGTCACCGGAAACGTGCCGCTTCCCTGCGCATCGGTGACGACTTCGGCCGTCTGGTTGCCCGTCAGGTCGCGCAAATGGGCATTGGCAAACGGCGTCCGGACGCGTTTCGGCGGAGCGTTCTGGTCGCACAGAACCAATAGCAGGCCCGTATGTTGCGCATCGCCTGCCCGCGAGTAGACGTAGACATCGGCATCGGTTTCATCGTGCTCCCAGCTCGGTCCATGCGCGTGGTCGCGGCGAATCTGCATCAGCCGCTTGATTTCGGGCCCGAGCCCATACTCGTAATAGTCTTTGTAAAATACGCAGGGATACCCCTTGTCGCGCATCAGGATATAGGCGTAGGCGAGCATCTTTTGCGTGAACACGGCTCCGCCATTGTTATCGGTATCGTGGTTATCCACGAACGAGACCGACAACGGCCCGTCGACTTCCGTGTAGCCTGCGAAGCGGAAGTTTCTCAGGTCGCCCGGCCCATTCGCATTAAGCACGGTGGCAAAGACGCCATGCAAAGGAAAGTCGAACAGGCTCGTACGGCGGCCCGTGCGCACGGCGTAATCCTGCAGCTTGGCGATGTCGTAGAATTGCGCCTCGCTGACCGCGAATCGCTGGCCTTTCACCGTGTCGAGCCACTGGTTCACGAACGGAGTGTAGATGTGTTTCGTGGCGTCCAGGCGATAGCCGTCGAGCTTCAATATTGCGGTGAGCCACTGCCCCCAGGCAACCATTTCATTGCGATTGTTCTCGTCGAGGTAGCGAATCTCGCAACCCATCAGGTTGTCTACCGCGTCGCCGCTGTAGGGGGCGAAATCCCAGCCTCCTTTCCAGTTCTGCCACGAGCCATCCCCCGCTTGAACACCGTTGAAATTGTAATACTGCCAGGTGTAGTTGCTGTATTTGTTGCCGCGGGCAGTGAAGTTGAACTTTGTCGGCACATTGAAATGCCGGCCTGAGTAGTCGAACTCGTCGCTGGCATCGGCGCCCATCATGTGGTTCATGACGATGTCAGCGTAGACCTCCACGTGCTGCCCATGCAGACTGTCGATCGTCGACTGCAATTCGGCCAGGGTGCCGTAGCGCGTGGCGACCGCTCCTTTTTGGTCGAATTCTCCCAAGTCGTAACGGTCATACACTCCGTAACCGACATCCGACGTCCCGCTAGCGCCCTTGTACGGTGGTGGCAGCCAAACGGCCGTGAATCCAGCGTCCTTGAATTCTCCGGCCTTCTGTTCGAGATTCTTCCACCACGACCCGGCAGGGGTCTTTTGCGGCACGTTCCAATAGAACGCCTGCAGCATCACGCCATTCAGTTCCACAGGCGCATCGGCGCGCACACTGCGCGTGGTAACAATTGCGAAGGACGCCAGGATCAAAAGCGTGAGAGCACGTCCCGGCAAGGCAGGCAATAGGCGCACGTTAGCTCCTTTGATACGCGTATTTCGAACGAAGGCCCAGCGAAAAGGCGGCTAGAAAAGCCTGTGGAAGCGACATCTTGGAGAAGAGCTATTCAGTCGATTCGCCGGCACGGGGCACATGCTAGCGTAGTTCGCAGGAGGGGTAAAGCAGCCCCCAAAAGATTGTCCCCACCTCGCGCTCAGAATTATCGAGTCAATAGCAAGCTAACAGCCCCTTGGGCTAACTGGATTTGTATATGACGCCGGTTCACGCCCCGCAGCGCGACCGACAGTTACAAAGGATCACAACGGCCAACGAAGGACCAGCCAACCCAAAACAGACAGACCTCAAACTGCGAAAGCGCGACAGAGCCGCCGAAGCCCTCTGGCGCCGGCTTGCCGACGCACAATTTGCTCGCCATCGGCATACTCGGCTGCTGTTGCTATGGCAACTTGCCGCTCCACGACAAACGCTTAGTCCAGGCCGACGTAGCGCCGTAGTTTCCCTATGCCAACCGGGCGAGCACTTGGCATAACTCGAACGTTGGAACCACGTGACACTCATCGTCGGCTGCCATTTCCTCAGGGCGTTTTTCTGCGCCCACGCGCCGCGCTTGATCTGCGCTTCCCACAACGGGCTGCCGAGATCTGAGCACGAGCGAGGACCCCTCGATCCAGCGGTGGCTCATTTTGCCGCTAGGAGACTTGATATGATGATCGCCCTGCGGCTGCTCCGCAGGGCCAAACGATCTCGCTGTTCTGAGAGCGATCGATGAACGACCATCCAGCGCCGCCGCCGACCGTTAGCGTCATCATTCCCTGCAAGGGGCGGCTGCATCATCTGCGCAAGACGCTTTTTACGGTGCTGGCGCAGGATCTGCGCTAGACTTCGAAGTGATCGTCGTCGACTACGGCTGTCCGCAAGATACGTTTGGCTGGTGCCAGAGGCTCGACGCGCGACGGCTGGTTTGCCTGCGCGTGCGCGACGACGTCGCCCAATATAATCGCAGCCGTTCGCGCAACTGCGGCGCAAGCGTCGCGCGCGGGCCGATCCTGGCTTTTGTCGACGCCGACATGCGGTTGCGGCCGACGTGGCTCGATCTGGCAACCAGGCCGATCGTCGCCGGTCGGGCCGGCATCTGCTGTGTCGCGGCGCACGACATGTCGCGCGGCTGGGACCGCGGCGGCACCTGCGTCGTGTCGGCGGCAGTTTTCCACGGCGTGCGCGGCTTCGACGAGGCCATGCGGGGCTGGGGCGCCGAGGACAGCGACTTTTATCACCGCTGCGGATTGGCGACCCAGGGCAGTTGGTTCGCGCCCGGCTTGCTGTTTCCGATTCGGCATTCCGACGGAGAACGCGTGAAATACCATGCCGAGAAATCGTTGTGGGCCAGCCAGCGCGACAATTCGAGCCACCTGGCCACGCGCGCCATCGTCAATCCGCTCGGCTACGGCCGGGGCGATTTTGAAATCCAGCGCGGCACGCTCGACGTCCAGTTTCCGGTCGATTGGCCGGCCTCGCGGCACATTCACCGGCGAGTTCGCCAGCCACGACTTCGGCTCGTGCGATAGCGACCGGCCCGCAGGCTTGCCCTGTCGCAATGCATTCATCCGGCGCGGATACCAGACCGCATGACTTGCCTGATCGCCTACCTGTTGTCATCCATGGGCTTGACGATCTTGATCGTCTGGCCCGATTCAGGGCCCTCCGCCTGGCTGCGCGAGCGCTGCTTACGACCGCTGCTGCCAAGCGCCGCAAAATCCGTCCTCGACTGTTATCTTTGCCTCGGCTTCTGGGTCGGCCTGGCCACGTCATGGCCGTGGTGGCGAATCACGGGCGAAGTCTGGGCCTGGTCCGGTTGCCTGATGACGCCCTGCGCGTTTTGGCTGGTGCTTTACGGACCGGCCTGGCCCCACGGCGGCAGTAGCGCCGAATCGCCGGCCAGGCAAGTGGCATCCGAGCCGAATATCCCGGCCGGCGAGGCAGCCGCTCGAGCACCTGCTCCGCAATGAGCGAGCAGATCGGCCTGCACTCCGAGTGCTAACCGCCTGGAACCCTTCCCGCCGGCCCAGCCGGCGCTACGATCCGTCCTGCGCAAATCAAAGGCGGCACACGCCGTCGGCCTTCGCGCCCTGGGAGTCGCGACCCATGCGAGCCTGCGACTGCTTCATCATCAATCATGGCCACCTGGCGAGCGCCGTGCGCCTGGCTGCCCAGATCGAGCGCGCGGGGAAACTGCAACCATCCTCAGCGTCTGCGGCGCGCCGTCCGACGATCTGCGGGCCTATGCATCCCATCCGGGCTTGTTCACCTATCCGCACGGACACTACTACGGCCATCTCTGGAACGAGGCGTTGCGACTGCACGATGCCCGGGTCCTGGGCATCATCACCTCCGACGCCCGGATTGCCGACGTGCCACGCTTGCTGGACCGCATGCGAAGGGCTTTTGCCACGTTCGACAAGCTGTGGTGCTACGCTCCCAACGTGGACCACACGCCCTGGCAGTACCGCCTGGATGCGCTGCTCCGGCTATCGGCAGATATGTACCACGTGCCCACGACCGACGGCATCTGCTGGTTCTTGCGAACCGAGCTCGCCCACATGGTGGGGCCTGTGCCGCTCGAAGTGAATCACCTGGGCTGGGGTATCGATGTCCTGGCGGCAATCTGCTGTGCGCGGGCGGGCCGCTGGACAGTGCGCGACTACGGCATCACCATCCTGCATCCGGCCGGCAGCGGTTATTCGCGCGACGAAGCTGCCCGCCAAGAGCTGGCCATGGCCGATCACTTGGGCCTCGGCGCCGAATACCGCGGCTATTTGCGCCACGCCAACGCGCAGCGCGTCCAGCCCGACGGAAGCCATCTCCGCAGTGGTCCGCGCCATGCGCGGCCGCGCCTGCGCCCCCGACTGCGACAACCCCGGCCAACGTAGATTTCCAGTGTTGCGTCTCTCAGCCGGTGCCGACCACTCCGGCGCCGGCCTTCTCTTTCAGGATCGTCCATCTCATGAGTACAGAACAAAACCGTTCCGCCGGCCACGGTCGCTCGCTACCGCAAAACGGGCAGCGCCGCGCCGAGCTGACTCAAGCTCGCTTGAGCGCCGCAGCGCAGCTGGTGCGAGGCCCATCGGTCGGGTGCGGCAAGTGCCGCGGCCGGCGGATCACTCGGTGATCGGGCGCTCGCCTCGCAGATGCTGCGGCAGGGCGCGCTACTTTTCACCGCGCTACGCAATGCATTTGTCCGCGGTCGGACGCGGCGCCGCGGCGCGTTTGGCGGTTGCCACAGACGCAATTATTAACTTTTCGCGTGGCCTAGTTTCGCCGATTGAAAGCTCGCGGTGATTTGTTAAATTGCAACCCGCTTACGACGCCCTTGGTGGTTCTCTAGTTTCGAAACGATTTCCTTCGTTTCGCACTACGGGCGTCTTGTCTGCGTCAGCGGCCGTGAGTTCGCGGCCGCGACGCTTCCGGATTCAGTTCGTTTGCCAGGTTGTTTGCGCTACCAATGCGCGCCGACCGCGCGGCTCACGGTTGTCGTCATGGTCGTCGCTACGACTATCGCCTGGCGATAGTCAGGCCCCAGCCCACCGCCCACTGCCACCCCGAAATAGGAAGCGAAGGAGCGCCATGTCCAGCGGTTCTTATCAGCCCGTTAAATGCACGACCACGATTTCGCAGTGCCCTTGTTGCGCCGCGCAGAGGGGCAAGCATGCAGCGCTTGCTGCACTCCGACGCTCTCCAGCGGCGGCGGCGGCTGTTCGCAGTCGGTATTGCTCAGTTCCGGCTCGTTCTCATTCAGCCTGCCGCTCTTGTCGCTCGATTCGCTCGGCGGGGTCGGCTGGAGCTTCGGGCTCAACTATCTGTCAGGGACCGGAATGACCGGCATTCTGGCGCAGGCTTCAACTACACGAACAACCTGTACTTGCAATCTTCGGGCACCAGCGTGGTGCTGCTGAGCGGCCAGAATACGCAGGAAACGTTCAATCTTTCCGGCGGCGTCTATGTGCCGGCGACCGGCAACAACACCGCCGCGCGGCTGACGCGCACCGGCTCGGGCACCTCGGCCGACCAGTTCACGCTCACTTCGTCGCAGGGCACGGTCAGCACGTTCTACGGGTTCTATAGCGGCCTCGCCACGCCCGGCCGGCTGCAGAGCATTCAGGACCGCCTGGGCAACAAACAGACCTACACCTGGGTCAACACCGGCGGCATCGATCAACTGCAAAGCGTGACCGACTCCTACGGCCGCACCATCACCTACACCTACTACGGCTCCGAGAGCAACTACCAGCTGAGCCAGATCACCGACTTCCTCGGCCGGCAGTTGAACTTTCAGTACGACAGCGCGGCCCGGCTGGTGGCCGTCGTCACGCCCAGCATCCTGCAGGCTGCCGCGGGCAACACGTTTCCCGGCGGCACGGCGTATGTCTTCGAGTACGACTCGAACAACCCGCGCCCCCAGCGGCAGAACGACCTGATCAAAGTCTGGTACCCCAACCAGACGCAAAGCTATCTGGACACGGCCACGCGCACGGTTGACGTGGCTGGTGTCTACTCCGGCGCTGCGCCCCGCTACAACGTCGCCTACGGCCAGGATCCGACCGACACCGACCTCTGGGGCCGGGTCTTGAGCGAAACCGTGGGCGACCCCGAGCAGGGGGTCGGTGGTACGTACAACTATCTGTACACCAGCGAGAGTTTGCCGACCAACCTGATCGACTCGGGCGATCCGATCGTCTTCCAGGCCACAATGACCGACCGCAACGGCAATCAATCGATCTACGATTTCAATGCCAACCAGATGCCCTCTTGCGTCACCGTGATGCGCACCCGCTCGAAGATCGATATTCCGCCGTTCAGCGGCGGCGGCGGATTCGCCAGCTACGTCACCTGGACCAAATACAACGCCAACAATCAACCGCTGGTCGTCGTGTATCCCGAGGGAAACAGCACCCAGTACACCTACGACACGGGCGTGATCAGCGGCATCTCGGGCGTTTATTCGCCGCGCCTGGGCTTGCTGCTCAGCGAAACCCGCTTGCCCGGCAATTCGATCGGCATCGCCTCCCGCGCCGGCTCGAACGGGCAATACCAGCTCCAGCGGACGTACTTCTACGATCCGCTCTTCAACCAGCAATGCGCCATGATCGAAGAGCGCGGCAACCCGATCGAGCTGGGTAGCCCGAACACTTACTTCACGCCGCAAAACGGCGGCACCACGCCCACCGACAGCAGCCGCAGCCGCTACGCCACGATCCCCTACTTCGACTATCAGAAAGACACGCAGAGCACGGTCGACACCAACTCGGCCTTGCAAACCCTGCTCGGCGGGCTCTCTTCCGGCCAGATCGACGATCTGATCACCTACGCCAGCGGCCAGATGACCGCCGGCGGCATCGCGGCCGGATTCCCCCTGAACCTCGGCCCGATCAATGGCGACGGCACGGGCAATGGCGCCAGTTCCGGCCTGCCGTCCGCGGCGGTCAACGGCATGTACCTGGGCAACGCCGTGGCGATCGTCCGGCCGGCGGTCACACTGGTGCAGTCGGGCAGCACATCCGGTTGGACGCCCAACCAAACGCGGATCGAGTCGTTCACCACCAACGCCCGGGGCCAGTCGACCACCCACACCGACACCGAGGGCAACCTGACCGTCATGGTCCGCTATCCGCTCAGCAACCCGGAGGGGAGCGAACAATTCGAGGCGCCAGGGCTGGGCAACAAGCAGTACGGTCAGCTCAAAGAGATCCACGTCGATGCGGATCCCAACGACGTCCTCAGCCTGGTCGGCGCGGACGGCGACCTGGTCGACTTCAACCCCGGCCAGATTCCGTCCGGCTGGCAGGTCACGCGCACCAACACGCCGGGCGTCTATCAGGACCTGGTCACCCGCTACGAGGGCAGCACCATCGGCACCGGAGGCACCTGCACCAGTTGCGCCTACGATCCCTTGGGCAATCCGCTGGCCATGACCGACCCGCGCGGCTTCACCACCCGGTTCGACCGCAACGAGCTGGGCGAGCTGTACCGGACCACGTCTCCGCAGCCGTACCTGTTCCAGGTCGAGAACCAGTTCGACGCCAATCGCAACACTGTCCGGGTCGACACCCAAGATATGCAGCCGCTGTACGGCTCCAGCGATCCCACCAGCGCCTGTTTTGCCCAGTTCACCCCTTCGGGCAGCGGCTCGACGGCGCAGGTTCCCATGCAACCCGGCCCCGGCGGCACCGTGCGCGCCGGCTGGTTTACCAACTTGTACACGTTCGACCTCTTGAACAACCTGGTCGAGCAAGACCTCGACGCCACCGGCTCGACCCCGGCCAGCCTGGTCAGCACGTACCTTTACGACCCCAACCAGAACCTGGTCCAGGTCACCAGGCCCAACGGCAATATCGTCGAGTACGACTACGACGAGCGCAATTTGCGGATCGCTCAGCGCGTCGGCATGAGCATAGCGGCCGGCGAACCGGGGGCGGTCACAATCACGGCCTACGACGCCAACGGCAATGTGCTGCAAATGATCGGCCCGGCTGCCCGCGGCTCGAGCGGCAACCAGGAGACGGTCATCCTGGAAGACGCCTTCCGCTCGGGCGTCACGCTCACCCACACCGGTGATTTCGCGCTGGCCAACACCTACGACGGCTTCAATCGCGTCACCTCGGCCACCGACGCCGTCGGCGGCGTCACCAATAACACGTTCGACCCGGGCAATCGTCTGGTCGCCATGAACTTCAATGGCACGATCGGCGGCAGCACGCCCACCGACCGCAGCGGCTCGGCCAACGAGCAGCTCTCCAGCAGTGCGATGTTCTTCGACGAGGCCGCCCGGCCCTACGAGCAGCAGCAGTTCGCCTACATGGCCACCGGCACGACCGTGCCTTCCGGTCGCTCGATCACCCACACCGGCGGCGGCTTGTTGCAGAACTCCACCGCCAATACCCACACCGGCACCGTCACGATCAGCGCCAGCCCCGGCCCGGGTAGCGCCTCGTACGTGCTGACCCGCACCGTTTACGACCGCGCCGGGCGCACGGCCGCCTTGGCGCAGGACTTGCAACCCTCAACCAGTAGCACGGCCGAGACGAGCTATGCCTTCGACGGCGCCAACCGCAAGATTGAAGAAACCGATGCCCTCGGCAACTTCGTCCAGTACACGCTCGATCCGGCCGGCAACGTCACGCTGGTTACCCGGACCGAAGTCTGCACGATCACGTCGCCCACCGTGTCGAACGAAATCTTTCAATCGGCCGCCTATTACGACTGCCTGGGCCGCCAGGTGATGAGCGCCCAGCAAGGGCCCGACGGCAACTTGGACGTGAGCCCAGTCTTCTGCGGCAGCGATGCACTCTGGCAAGTGCCGGGCAGCGCCCTGTTGAACCTCGCGGCGTTCGACAGCCGCGGCAATCGGGTGCTGTCGCTCGATCCCAAGGGCAACACGTCGGTAATGGTTTTTGATGGGGCCAGCCGCCGACTCCAAACTATCCAGCACTTGCGCCAGGCTGGTCAGGGTCAGAATGGCCCGGTCGCGGGCAGCAGTCTGCTGCCGTTCACGGCCGGTTCGATGACCACCACCCAGGTCTTGGACGGCAATGGCAACCTTATCCAGCTCATCGACGACCGGGGCGATGTGACCGGCTTTACGTATGATACAATGGATCGCCAGACCGTCATGACGTTCCATGACGGGTCGACCCGCGTGAGCGTCTACGACGAGGCCAGCGACGTGGTCACGTATACCGACGAGAACGGCTCGGTCTTCACTAGCACGTTCGATCCGCTCGGCCGCAAGACAGCCGTCAGCATCTCGCTGGCCAGCGGCGTGGCCGGCACCACGGCCCAATCGTTCCAGCACGATGGCCTTTCGCGGATGACCTTCGCGCGTGATTCCCTTTCCAGCACGAACGCCGATGTCACTTTGGTCTACGACTCGCTCTCCCGCGTGCTCGAAGAATCGCACGGCTTCGGAGGCAACACGCGCAACGTCACGCATGCCGCGTTCACGTCAACTCCCGTCTCGGGCTTCACGTTCCCCCAGGGCCGCCAGCTCACGAACACGTACGACGTGCTCTACCGTCGCACGCTGGTCGAGGACGTGACCAACTCGGTCAACATCGCCGCCTGGCAGTTCTTTGGGCCATCGCGCGTGGCCGAAGTCACGCTCGGCAACGGTCTGATCTGCACCTGGATGAACAATGCCCGCACACACTCGGCCGTCCAGCCGTCGGTGAGCAACCCGAGCTGGGGCAACCAGTCGTCCGATCGCCTGGGCTACGATGGCTCCGGCCGGCCGACTGCCAAGCGCTTCCTGGCCGGAGGCATCAATGGCACGACGCATGCCTACAACACCCCCTCGTCGGTCGTCGGCTTCACCACCGCTTACGACCCCTCCAGCAACAAGCTCTACGAGCGGGCCCTGCACTGCGAATCGCGCGACAGCCTGTATCAGGCCTACAGCGCCACCATTCCCCAGGCCGGCTGCTACGACTCGCTCGACCGACTGCTTCAGTATCAGCGCGGAGTATTGAGCTCGACCGGCGGCCCGAGCAACCTCGGCGGCGGCTCGATCACCACGCCCATTTCACTCTCGAACACCAACACTCAGCAGACCTACACGCTCGACGGCCTGGGTAACTGGCGGCGCACCGGCTACACTCCGGTCGGCGGCTCGCTTACGACTCAGGTCCGCCAGCACAACGGCCTCAACGAGATCACCCGCGTTTCGATCAGCGGCAACAACACCAACTTCAGTTACGACGGGACAACTGGCCATTCCAACGGCAATCTGGCCAACGACGGTACGCTCAGGTACACCTGGGACGCACTCAACCGCCTGGTCGAAGTCCAGAACGCCGCGGGTACCACCGTCTTTGCCAACTACTATTACGACGCCCTCGGCCGCCGCATCCGCAAGGTCGTCCAGAACGGCGGCCTGCCAGGAAACTCGGCCCTCAACGGCACGGTCGATTGCCTGTACTCGGGCTGGCGCTGTGTTGAAGACCGCGACGGCAGCAACAACCCGCTCAAGCAATACACCTGGGGCACCTACCTCGATGAGCTACTCCAACAGTACAACATCGCGGCGATCAATAACTTCGGAACGGACGCAGCACTGTACCCGCTTCCGGACCTGCTCTATCGCACAACGGGTTTGGCCGACTCTTCCGGCGTCATCCGTGAAGCCTACGACACCGACGCCTACGGCAATACGCTCATCTTCCGCAACTCCGGATCGCCCCCCTCCGCCATCGGCTGGACGAGCGACACAGCCGTCACAAACGCCACCTGCGAATTCATCTTCACAGGGCAGCGATTCGACGCAGAAACGTCGCAGCACTACTTTAAGTCACGCACATACACGCCGGCCCACGGGCGCTTTACCTCACGCGATGGAGGTTCGCAACGGCGGGCGACGTCACTGTTTTCATACGTGCTGGGGCGCGCAGCCTCATGGTTGGACCCGCTGGGCAGGGACATTCTTGATCCATATGGTAGCTTTTATGGAGGCGAGTTTATTCTGTTGCTCGGGGCTGGCGTAACGGCTGTTAGTTGCAAGGACGAAAAGGGCTGCCCCAAACTGATGCTTTTCGTAAAAGTGTGCGGGTCGCCCTTACCCTGGCCCAGCGTCGGCGGGACAGTTGGAGCGGTCGCGATGGGAGGACAGTTGTGCGACCCGGAGACCTACAAAGGCTGGTTTTTCGAGTTCGGCGCAGTCTCGCCAACCGGCGTTGGAGTTTCGGCTGACATTAGTCCCAGCGGCGTGGCTGAAGGAGGGGTCACTGCAGGGTTGCCGGGCGTCAAGGCGGCCGCGTGCTATTATTGGTACCTGGGCACCGAGGCAATGCCAGCGCAACCAGGCGCCCCGGGACAAGCGCCGACCAACCCACTAACGTATGCGGAGAAGCTAAGGCTTGCTGAAGATTACTGCGAAGGCGTTGCATGGAATTGGTGCCTACACCAGCCCAGAGGGTCGATGCAGGACTTGAACGATTGCGTCGCGGATGCCTATGCCGACTGTATGTTCGGCTAATAAACCGGCTCCGCTTTCATCACGCCAGCCACATGGTTGCCTTCGACGACAACATGAAGCAATCTGTCCTGACACTCTGCGCGATTGGTTCGTTCGTGGCCCTTTGTTTGTTTCTTCTCGGGTCGGGGCTGAGGGAGACGCGTAGAGTTCAGAAACTCGCCCTGGCGCGGTGGGCCGATCGAAACGGATACGGCATCGTATCGTGCACGCAATATTTCATTCGGAGCGGGCCATATCGCTTCGGTTGGCTGATGTCGACCAAAACTCCAATTTTTCAAATTACTGTTCAAACTGCAACGGGAACAATAAAGAGTGGCTGGGTGCGTCTTGGAGATCTAGCGCTTGGGCCCCTTTCTGATGTGGCCGACGTCAAATGGGATCCATAGATCTCGCCGAGGATTCGTCCTCAAGGAGGAAATTAAAGGGGACGGGGGATATATATTATTGACTCCCACCACCTTTAGCTGATGGTTTTCTCGCCGCGGCAGGTTGCCCCGGCGGCGCCCGCGCAGTCTGAAAACAACGCGCAGGGCGTGAAAAATGCCCGGCGCCTGCGGCAAGCGGCCGTGGCCCGGCACCCAGACGATTTTTTTGACCCCGATCGCACTGCGCGCCGAGCTGCGCCACGCGCCCCAGGAATCCAGTCGCGCCCCTGGCCCCAAGCGGCGCCCGAGACGCCAGGCGGCAAACGCCCCGGCGCGCCGCGGCAAGGTCGAATCAACACACGCACTCTTCTTCGCCATCCACAAAAACCGAGGAGCAACCGTCATGGCCTGGACGACATATAAGGGCGTGAACGTTCCGGACGTCACCACCAGCGATGCCGGCACCTATCTGGCCGACGACGTGCGAACGCTGGCCGATCGCGTGGTGTACGCGGCCACGGCCGATCCCACGACCACGAATGACACCACCCAGGGCTTTGCCCCGGGCTCCGAATGGCTCAATACCAGCACGCTGCAGACCTGGCAGTGCATCAGCGCCGCGACCGGAGCCGCGATCTGGACGCCCTTCATCAAAGTGGCTAGCGGATCTGTGACGTTCAATGGCGTTAGTTCAGTCACCGCCAGCCCGCAAGTCAACGTCCCGATCGCAAAGGCCGCGTCGGTGGGTCTGGCAGTGCAGGCTGCAACCAGTCAGACCGCCAATCTGCAAGAGTGGCGTAATAGCAGTGGTAGCGCCGTGACCGCCGTCGATCAAAACGGCGCGCTTGTGGGCGAGATATTGTTCCGACAGGGGACGGCGGCCAGCCTCGCAACCGTGGTTCTTGCACAAGGCCAGGCAGGTTACGCGACCGACACCGGGATGTTTGCCGTCGGTGACGGAACGAACATATTTCCTAATCTTCCACAAATTGGTGGCTTGGGAGGATCGTCGTCGAGCTTGATACTCTCTGCGAAGCAGGCGATTCAGGCCGACGCCGGGGGTAGTCCTCGAGGGCTCGGATCTGTTGACCTACAGACCGTCCGAAGCTCTGCGTCGCAAGTCGCTTACGGCACCGCTTCCTTCGTCGTCGGCGAAAACTGCACCGCTGGCTTCTTCTCCACAGCGTCAGGCTATCTGTGCGGTGCTGGTGACTACGCGACCGCCTCTGGCAACGGATGCATCGCCAGTCTGGGTGGAACGGCTAGTGGCTCTTATTCTACTGCCAGCGGCATTTATTCGGCCGCTCGCTGTGCTTCGACAGCCGGCGGCGCCTACTCCACATCCGACGGAAACGGCACGACCGCCAGCGGCTACTATTCGAGCGCCAGCGGATTGAACTCGACTGCCAGCGGTTACTTTTCGGCCGCCAGCGGCTACCATTCGACCGCCAGCAAGTCTGGGCAGTTTGCTCGTGCGGCTTCGCCAAATAATCAACACACGATCACGTCCTTGGCTGCCAACACTTCGAATACCGCTGCCACGGAGTTGACCACGGACGCCACCGCCCCGTTGGGAACTACAGAGCCGAAAAGCAATCGGTTCTTAATCGTCTCGCCAAAGACCTATGCCTGCCTCCTGACCATCGCCTGCCGCACTTCCACCGGTGGCTCGGCATATTTCGTTCGCCAGGTCCTGATTACCAACGTCTCGGGCACCGTAGCGGTCATTGGCTCGGTGACAACGATCGGGACCGACGTGAATGCCTTGGGAGTCTCGCTCACCGTCCAGGCCGATAACACGAACAAGTCCCTGCAGATCCTGGTGACCGGGCTGGCCGCGACAAACATTCGCTGGCGCGCAACGGTGACAGCCGACGAGATCAGCTATTAATGCGCAACAAACGGTTCGTATTCCTGGGAGGGATGCCACGAGCGGGTTCGACCCTGCTCTGCAACCTGCTAGCCCAGAACCCGGCGCTCCACGCCACGGCCACGAGCGGCTGCATGGATGTGATGTTTGGCGTCCGGAATAACTGGGATCGACTGATCGAGCACCGGTCCAATCCGGATCGGGCGGCCAATCAACGTGCAAAACAGCGGGTTTTGCGCGATCATCGATGCATATTATGCCGACGTACAAGAGCCGATCGTCGTGGAAAAGTGCCGTGGCTGGCTGTCGCTCGTCGAGATGGCGGACTCCGCTTTGGGCTACCCGGCCAAGATCATTGTCCCGATCCGGAATGTGGCTGACGTGCTGGCCAGTTTCGAGAAACTTCACCGTAGGCAATCCGCACTCCGGCAAACGTCGGGCGAAGCGGAGAACTATTTTCAGTTTCAAACCGTGGAGGGGCGATGCGAATTCTGGATGCGACCCGATCAGCCCGTTGGCTTGGCCGTGAATCGCATCGTCGACGCGGTGAACCGCGGGTATGCGGGCCGGATGATCGTGGTGCCGTTCGACGAGCTCACTCACAAGCCGGCGACGACTGTACAACGGCTGTATAAGCAGGTTGGGTGGGAGCACTTCGATCATGATTTTGCTCATGTCGAGCAAGTAACCAAGGAAGACGACGCGATTCACGGTTTCGATGACTTGCATGCGATCCGGTCCAAGATCGAACCGGTAACAAGTGACTGGCGCGAAGTGCTGGGGCCCTGGGCCGAAACTTACTCACACATATCGATATCAGGAGGGTAGCTATGTCTGGCTTTGTCACGAGTCAACCAACTCTGAACCCGCAGGAAGCGCTAACAAACCGTTCCCGCAATAGCGCCGGCAGGCGCAGTCGCTTTGGGACCAGTTGCCGACCATGTTCGGTAACCTGGGCGATTGGATCTGGAATAATCCTCTGGGTTTCGACCCTCAAGCCGTGGTCAACGAATACGGCACGTCGGCAGGCGAACTATTCGCCTTTGCCGGAGCGTATTCCAACATGGTCCAGACGGTGACGGGAACGGTCCCGCCGTCTTTCGTCCCGAGCGGGTGGTCGGCGGTCACCAACGCCGATGGAACCGTCACGGTGACGCAAGCGACGTGATCGGCACGGATCGATTGCGACGCCGAGAGAGCATCGGGGCTGCGGACTCTTCGACCGTGCGCGACGAGTTGCCCTATGCTGAGCGGAGCCGAACGGGATGGGAGTCAATGTCAACCGATGCATCGGCGATTGGCCCCCACCTCAGGGGCGACCGCCGACAAGTAGAAGACAATCAGGCTGCTACCCAGAAATGAATAAAGGTGACTTAAGACATCGGTGTGTAGCAGCGCAGGCCGTGCTGCAACGATACTTTTTCCACTGGACGCGGACGCGTGGTTTGGGAGCAGGTGTGTAGGGCGACCATTCTTGAGCGCAAGGAGGATCAGCAATGGCCTGGACAACATACAAGGGAGTAAACGTACCGGACGTCGCCACGAGCGATGCCGGCACGTACCTAGCCGACGACGTGCGGTCGCTGGCCGATCGTGTGGTGTACACCGCTGCGGCCGACCCCACGGCCACGAACGACACCACCCAGGGCTTTGCCCCGGGCTCCGAATGGCTCAACACCAGCACGCTGCAGACCTGGCAGTGCATCAGCGCCGCGACCGGAGCCGCGATCTGGACGCCGCTGGTGCAAGTGGCCGCGGGCGAAGTGGTTTTCAACGGTTCGAGCGGCGCAGGGGCCACACAGCAAGTCTCGATCCCCATCGCAGCCAGCGGCACGGTCGGCCTGACCGTCGCCGGCGCCAGCGGCCAAACGGCCAACCTGGCCCAGTTCGAGAATTCTTCCAGCACCGTGCTCTCCGCAATCAATGCCGCCGGCAATTTCACCGGTAGCTCGGCTGGTTTCACGGGCTCACTATCGGGCGATGTCACCGGCACACAGTCGGCCACCGTCGTGGCAACCGTGGGCGGATCGACGGCCGCCAACATCCATGCGGCCGAACAGGCGGCCAACGCCGCGACTGCGGCGGACACGGCTTCCACGATTGTCCGGCGCGACGGCAGCGGCAACTTTTCGGCCGGCACGATCACGGCGGCAGCGGTGACCGGACTGGGCACGCCGGTCAATCCGGGCGACGCCGCCAACAAGTCGTACGTCGACGCGTCGGTGCAGGGCTTGCAGATCAAGTCGACCGCCAACCTGGCCACTGCCGCAGCCTTGCCAGCCAATACCTACAACAACGGATCGAGCGGTGTGGGGGCCACGCTGACGGCCAATTCCAACGGCGCCCTGACGGTCGACAGCGTGGCCGTGACGTCCGGGATGCTGGTCCTGGTCAAGAACGAATCGGCCGCGGCCAACAACGGCCTTTACGTGGTGACGGGCACCGGCGGCGTCTCGACCCCGTATGTCCTGACCCGTTCGGTGGAGATGCAGTCCTCTGGGGAGTTTTCCGGCGCCTTTGTGCCCGTGGACAATCAGGGCACGGCCAACGCCAACACCCTCTGGCTGGCCAATCCCACAGGCACGGTCACGGTCGGCACGACGGCGATTCCGTTCACGCAGCTCAATAGCGCGACCAGCCTGACGCCCGGCACGGGCATCACGATTGCCGGCAGCACGATCAGCGTTTCCTCGAGTTACGCCGGCCAGGCATCGATCAACACCCTGGGCACGATTACGACCGGCACCTGGAACGGCACTCCGATCACCGTCGCAAATGGCGGGACCGGCGCGACGACGGCCAACGCCGCGCTGAACGCCTTGCTCCCCAGCCAAAGCGGCAACAGCGGCAGCATTCTGACCACGAACGGCACCAACGCCAGCTGGGTCCCGGGCGTCGGCCCCGTGATTCAAACGATCAGTTATGCATCCACGATCACCCCCGTCGGATCGAATGCCAAGAGCATCGTGAATCTTGGCTCGCTAACGGGCAATATCACGATCAACGCGCCGAGCGGCACGCCCAGTGACGGCAACGATCTGACCTTCCGCCTCGTTCAGGACGCCACCGGCGGACGCACGATCGCCTGGAACGCGGCTTTTGCTTTCGGCACGGACATCACATCGGCTTTGATCGTGACCACGGCCAGTTCCAAGCAGGAACTGAAATTCATTTACAACGCCACCGATTCCACCTGGCGCGCCATGGCGATTGCGAGGGGGTTCTAACATGAGCACTCAGGGACCAACGATCTGCGGCACGGGCGCCGACAACAGCGGCATCGGCACGGTTGCCTGGAGCAATCCGGGCAACATCACCGCCAACAACGGGGTGTACGCCGATGCTGCCCTGACGTGCTTTCCCGCCGGCACGCTGGTTTCTATGGCTGACGGTGCGCAAAAAGCAATCGAGCAGCTTGTCGCCGGCGACCGCGTGCTTTCGTTTTCCGCCGACGGAACGATTTCGGAAGACTCCGTCGCGGCCGTCTCCACCGGGCCGGCCCCCCGACGCTACCGGCTGAAAGCCGGGGACGGGTCTGTCGAGGCCACCTCGGAACACCCCTTTTGCACTCCGAGCGGATTCGTGCCGATCGGCAATTTGATCGTAGGCGACGCGGTTTATGCGCTGGACCGCACCAGCCGGATGCTCCACCCGGTAACGCTTGCCGAGAAGGAGATCCTCCTCGACTCGGCCACTGTGTACAACCTGCAGGTGACGGGCAATCACACGTACATTGCCAACGGGTTTTGCGTCCACAACAAAGCATCGAGCTTTCGCGACAACAGCGTCAAGCTGATCGTGGGCGGAACGGTTTCCGGCACTGACCAATCAACGGGTGCGGCGATCTCGACGTCCGGCTTCCGCTTGGATAGCTATGGCGGCTCAACAAATCTGTGGGGCCTGAGCCTGACGGCCGCGGACGTGAATGCGTCCAACTTCGGCGTCGCCTATTCCAGCATTCTCGTTGCTGCCTCGCATTACCTCGAAGCAACCAATTTTGGTTTCAGCATACCTTCGGGCGTGACGATCAACGGCATCAAGGCCGATATCGAAAAACTGGTAGTCGTGCCCGACGTCCGGGTTGACTACGTCCAGCTGACGGTTTATTACACCGCGTCGGGCACAAGCGTGGAGGTGACGAGCGGCTTTTTCTTCTGACGCAGGTCAAGCCGCCACGCCCAGCGCGACACTGCCTCGTTGTGACACTGCCTCGTTGTGACGCTGCCTCGTTGTGACGCTGCCTCGTCGTGGAAATGACTCGAGGCGACATTGCCGGGCGCTACGACAATCCGCGCGATCGGGCACTCAGAAGGCTAAGGCACCTGGACGCCCGGTGCCTGCAAGATTGTCGTTCGTTTCCTGCGCGTCGTGCGGCTCGTCGCCCCGACTCGGTGCCCGGTGGTCCGCCGGAGCATTGTGCAAGCGCCGCGGAGCAAACAAGCCCCTTGGCGAGGCTGCAGCGCAGGCCACTCTCCCCGGCCTTCCGAGCCAATCCTCTACCCGGCGCAAAGTTGACTGGGCGGTTGGTCGGTCTGCTGGCCTCGCAGGCGTACGCGATGCTTCGGTCGCCGGCCTAATGAAGTTGCCAAAGGTCGGAGGTTCGCGGGCCCCAAGCCTGGGCCGATGCACCGACCAGTTGGTCCGTCTGGCGCGTAGACCGTCTGGCAGGTGCGCGCCTCGTGCCGGACAAACGATGGCCAGCCACGCCTCGGGACAGTTTCTTGCCGTGCCAGCGCCCTTCCCGCGCGGCGTGCTTACACCTTCATTACCAGCCGGCCGCTATAGTCCATGCAGTTGAGATAGTACGCTTGAGGCAATCCGCCGAAGTACTCGTCCACCGCCTTGCGCGATCCGGTCCAGTGCCCATAGTCGTCGATGATCAGAATGCCCCCCTCCACGAGACGCGGAAACAAGTGCACCAGCTCATGACGAGTGGATTCATACCAGTCCGTGTCGAGTCGGAGGAGCGCTATCGGCGCAGCTGGCGCCTGTTCGGGAATGGTCTTCTCGACGGGGCCCTTGATAAGGTGAACTCGGCTTTCGGGATAGCCGGTAGAGTCCATGTTCGCCTGAACATCCTCGATGTCCGCAATGCACCGGTAGCTCGAATGAATCTCGAGGACCGTTTGGGCCATGACGCCGTTGGCCGTTTTGTCGACATCCGTTGGGGGCGTCATGCCCTCGAACGTGTCGAACAAGTACAGGTCCCGCTCGGTAGCGTTTTCCTGTTGGAGCGTGAGGGCCATCGCCATCGTGCTCCCTCCGCGCCACACGCCGCACTCGACCATACAACCTTCAATGCGGCGATGGACCAGATAGCGGACGGCGGACACAAGCGCCAACTGCCTGGTTACGCCGGTCATGGTGTAGTCGGAAATCCGTTCGAGCACGGCGCGGTCGTTGCTCGCCAAATCGGCCGGCAAATTCGGACCGACCGAGGGAGGACGATATCGCACGACATCGAAGCCCATCGCTCGGATCGCGCCGCGAATCAATTGCTTCATCCGGTTTGCCTCGACGACCGATCTGTTTTTGCTGCCAAGGGATTTCATTGAGCATATTCGGCCCTCGACGGCTGTCAATCGCGGCCAGGATGCAACTCTGGCCGGGGTGACGCCTTCGGGCGAGCCACAGTGCCTGCGGCGACGTCTAGAGTGGAATCACGACAGACACCCGGCCACAGGCCCGGAAGTTTTTGCCGCCCCCAGCGCCCTGTTCCACCCGGCGCGCCGTCACAGGGCCGGTTGCAGCACGCGTTCGGCGCGCTCGATGTAGGGCAGATCGACGCTGACGGACGTTCCTTCGTGCGGCGAGCTCTGGATGCTGCTCTGGCCGCCGAGCAGTTTGACGCGCTCCTTGATGCCGCTCAGGCCATGTACGCCGCGCGAGACCTTGCCCAGGTCGAAGCCCGAGCCCCAATCGCGGACGACCAGACGCACGACCTTGTCGTGCCGGCTGAGACTGATCCGCACTTTCCGGGTGCCGCTGTGCTTGACGGCGTTGAACAGCGCCTCTTGGGCAATGCGATACAGCGCCGATTCGAGCTCGGGCATCAAGCGCCCGATATCGCGGTCGACGACGGCTTCCATCTCGATCCTGTCGGTGCGGTTCTCGCCGGCCAGATACTCGATCGCCGCCACGATCCCGTCGTCGTCGAGCAGCGGCGGGCGAATGCCGTTCATCACGCGGCGTCCATCGGCAATGGCCTGCCGCAGGGCCATCACCGCGGGCAGATTGTCGTCGGCGTCGGCCCCACCGCGTACCCGGTGCCCCTCCAAATGCATCAGGGCGCCGGTCGTATATTGAATGATGCCGTCGTGGATGTCGTAGGCGATCATCTGCCGCTCGCGTTCCTGCAGCTCGATGCTCTGTCGCAGCAGGTCCTGCTCGGCCTTGAGCGCGTCGGCCGAATTCTTGCGGGCGGTGATGTCCATGACCGTGCCCACGTAGCCCAGCACGTCGCCGCGTTCATTGCGCAGCGTGACGGCAGAACCTTCGACCCAGCGTATGTCGCCGCTGGCGTGCAGGTAGCGATATTCCAGGCAGAAGGACTGATTGTCTTGCCTGCTGGCGGTCCAGGTCTGCCGCAGCCGCTGGCTGTCGAGGGGATGGATGTAGTTGGTCCAATCCTGGCCCAGCGCCGCAGCGAACTCGGCGCCGGCGATCTCGCACCATTGATGGTTGACGAACGTGAGCCTCCCCGCTTCATCGGCCAGATAAATGCCCACCGGAGCGTGCAGGGCCAGCAGGCGAAACCGCTCTTCGGCTTCGCGCAGGGCAATCTCGATATGTTTGCGGGAAGTAATGTCGGCGCAAACGCCGCGCACCCGAATCGCCTTGCCGACCGCGTTGCAGAGGAATTGGCCCACCCCCTCGATCCAGCGCGTGCTGCCATCCGGCCAGGTCAGTCGATAGGCGAACGGGCTGGCCGGGGAAGACCTGGTCGCGTCGGCAATCCATTGGTCGAGCGCCTGCCGATCCGCCGGGGCAAGCTTCTCCAGGGCCGTAGCAACGGCGCCCGAGAACGTGCCCGGCGCAAAACCGTGGATCGCTTCGTTCGTGGCCGACCAGGTGGCCAGGCCGCTGCGCAGGTCCCAGTCGAACGTGCCAAACCGCCCGGCCGACAAGGCCAACTCCAATTGCTGGTGCTCTTCGCGCAACCGCTGCTCGATGGCCTTGCGTTCGTGAATCTCCTGACTCAGCAGGTGTGCGTTGGTCTCCGCAGTCTGCCGGGCGACGCGCTCCGAGTGCGTCAGCAAAACGAGTGTCGCACCGACCACACAAAACACGGCGACCACACTGGGCAGGGAGTCATCGACGCCTTTTTGCAGATACTCCCAGTACCGCAGCGCGATCCCCGAATGGTCCTCCAGGTAGCGCAAATACTGGACATACGTCAAACAACCCCCGCCAGCGGCCAAGGCCAGCCAAGACGGACCGAATCCGGCGAACCGGCCCGCCACGATGATGGCCACCAGCACAAAGCCGGTGTAGGCCCGAGTCCCCACCAGCGGCGTCACGGCCAGCCACCAAATCAAGCTGGCCAACAGCACGCAGCTCAGGGCCAGAGCATAGCGATAAAATTGGTTCTGCAATTCATGGGTCATGGGTTCTTGCCCAGTTGTCATGGCCATTCGCCCGTCCGCGGTTTCGACGCTTCGTCACGCCCAGCTTGCCGGCCGGCGCCTCGCGCCGGTGCAAAGGCTTATTGTAGCCCGGCAGCGGCGGATCGGCACTCCGGGGCATTATCCGGTCATTCAAGCCTGTTTCTGGCGAATTGCCGATTCCCGGCAACAGTGCGGCATCCGAGAGGAGGACGCTCGTCGATCCCCCTCGGGCAACGGATATTGCTGGGGCGCGCGACCTTGACCCCCCGGGTGCGTGTCCGGCAGAATCGGGTCATGCTGCCAGAAACCATTGCACCCGCCGCCCCCCCGCTGCCCACGCTGCGGCTGGGCCGGATCGAGCTCGATTTTCCCGTAGTCCAGGCCGCGCTGAGTGGTTACAGCGATTGGGCCATGCGGGTGATCGCCCGCCGGCTGGGCGCGCCCTACACGCTGTGCGAAGTGCTGCTCGATCAGTTCGTGATCCAGGTCAGCCGCGGCAAAAAGGCCGACCGCTATCTGCGTGTCACCGACGAAGAGCATCCGGTCGGCGCCCAGCTGATGGGTGCCAATCCCGAGGACTTCGCCCCGGCGGCCCGGCGGCTCGTGGCCGCGGGCTTCGACGTGGTCGACATCAACTTCGGCTGCCCGGTGAAGAAAGTGCTCGGCCGCTGCCGCGGAGGTTATTTGCTCAGCCAGGTGGAAACGGCGCTCGAGATCGTCGGCCGCGTGCGCGAGGCCGTGCCCGCCGAGATTCCGGTCACGGTCAAGATGCGCCGTGGCTTGGACGACAGCAGCCAGAGCCGGGAGAATTTTTTCCGCATTTTCGACGGTGCCTACGAGCGGGGAGTGGCTGCCATCACCGTGCATGGCCGCACCGTCATGCAGCGCTATGTCGGCCCCAGCCGCTGGGACTTCCTGCGCGAGGTGAAGCAGCACGCCGGCAGCCGCGTCGTGTTGGGCAGCGGCGACCTGTTCACACCGCAGGCCTGCTTGGACATGATGGCCCAGACCGGCGTCGACGGCGTGACGGCCGCTCGGGGGGCGATCGGCAATCCGTGGATTTTTTCCCAGGCCCGGGCGCTGGCCGCCGGTCAACCGCTGCCCGAACCGCCGCGCGTGCCCGAGCAGCGAGCGGTGATTGCCGAGCACTATCGACTGGCCACGGAACTGTACGGTCCCGAGATCAGCGGCCGGCACATGCGCAAGTTCGGCATCAAATACTCGCAATTGCACCCGGCAGGCCGGGAGCTGCGCGACGCGTTCGTCGCCGTGAGCAATCCGGACCAATGGCAGGCCGTGTTCGACCGCTTTTATAGCCAGGACCTGCCGGGGCGTCATCCGCCAGTCGAAGCAGATGAAATGGCCGAGTGCGCGCCGCGATAGGGCAGGGCGACGAAAGCACCGAGGCGCGGAGAAGCAGGAAAGAAGACCAGGAAGAGTGAAGGATTCGGACAGGGTCGATCACGGCGCCAACACATAACGAGCCGGCGGTCTGAGAAACCTCGGCCCTCACACCCACGGCAGCCCGCAATCCTCACGTCCGCGTCGGCTGAAACAGGTCTCGGCGGCCCAATGCGGCGGCGATTTCGCTGTGCACGTCGGAGTCGGATTCGATTTGGGAGCGGGCTTCGAGCAGCTGCCAGGCCCCGGGTAGGTCAAACTGTCCCAAGGCCCAAGCGGCCGCGCCGCGCACCAGCGGCTCGACGTCGTCGAGCGCTCGGCCGAGCGCCGGCAGAGTGGCCGGATCGCGCCGATTGCCAAGCACGATCGCGGCATTGCGCAGCAGTCCACGCCGCTTCGGGCGCCAGAGCGGCGTATGCCGAAAGCGGCGGCGGAACTGCTCGTCGTCCAGCGCGAACAATTGCACTAAATCGATCGGATTCGTGTCGGCCGCCGGCGCCAACTCAGCCACGCCCGATTGCGGCGCGCGGTGATTCCACGGACACACGTCCTGACAAACGTCGCAGCCGAACAGCCAGTCGCCCAGGGGGCTCCGCAGCGGCTCGGGAATCGGGCCGCGCAGCTCAATCGTCAGGTAGCTGATGCACCGCCTGGCATCGAGCACGTAGGCGTCGGTGAAGGCCCCGGTCGGACAGGCGTCCAGGCAGGCTCGGCACGTGCCGCAATGATCGGTCTGGTGCGGAGTATCTGGCTCCAGCTCGACGTCGGTGACCAGCGCCGCCAGAAAAAACCAGCTCCCGGCCTGCTTGTTGAGCAAGAGCGTGTTCTTGCCGATCCAGCCCAGCCCGGCCAGCTGGGCAAACTCGCGTTCCAGCAGCGGCGCCGTGTCGACCACGCCGCGGGCCCGGGCATGCGGCACCAGGCGCTGCAAGTAGCCGACGAGGCTCTGGAGCCGAGCGCGAATCAAATCGTGGTAATCGGCGCCCCAGGCGTAGCGCGAGACCCGGCCCGTGGCCCCGTGCGCCGGTGCCGGCTCGGCCGTGCGGTAATTGAGCCCCAGCATGACGACGCTCCGCGCGCCGTCGAGGATCGACCGCGGATGTTCGTAAGCGGAGGCGCGACTGGCCAGGTACTGCATCTCCCCCGCGAAGCCGGCCTCCAGCCATTCGACCAGTTTGGGCCAGCCGGCCGGTGTCAGCGCGGGCGAAATGCCCACCAGGTCGAAGTCCAAGCGCCGGGCCTCGTCCTTCAATGCGTCGGTAACGGCTGCCGCATCCATCAATTGGCCCTAGTCGAGCCGAGGTCTGCCGGCGCCGCAAACAACAAGACTTGCAGCCGCCGATCGATCGGTTAATCTGACAAACGCCTCACGACGAATCTCATTATGACATCGGTCGGCGGATCATGAATCGTAATCGATGGTTTCGCGGCGCCGGCCGGCTAGCCGCAGGAATGCTGTTGTCGGTGCTCGCCGGCTGCGGGGCACGAATTTCGCCCGCGGAGCTGGGCAAGATCGACCGCGACATTCCCAAACTGCCCGGCACGGACAAGCCCTGGCCGATGCCTGAGCTGGACGAGCCCGCCACCGAAGACAGTGCCGACGCGGCTGCCGACGCACCGGCAGCGTCTTTGCACACCGAGCCCGCGCCGTCGGAGCCTGCGCCGCCGGACAAGACCCAGCCGGCCCAGCCACCAGCAGAGACAGCGCCGGACTTGCCGCCCGGCACCGATCCGGCTTCCGCCGGCGATGGCCGGCCGAATCCATCCGAGTCGCCCCGCCCGAACGAGGAGTAAGCACCATGCGCCTCTGCAAATCTGTCATTCTGACCACGGCGATTCTGGCTGGCGGCGCGCTTGCGGCGGCGGCGACGGCCGCCACGCTCGACTTGCGCCCGCAGGAAATCTCGAACCAGTTGACCGTCGGCTACGCGGTGCGCCTGCTCGACATGAACGACGACAAGCGGCCCGACATCGTCGTGGTCGATACGGAACGAGTGATCTGGTTCGAAAATCCCGACTGGAAGATGCACACGCTGATCCAGGGCACGACCAAGCCCGACAATGTTTGCATCGCCCCCTACGACATCGACGGCGACGGCAAGATCGATTTTGCCCTGGGCGCCGATTGGCGGCCGGCCGACACGCGCAACAGCGGCAGCCTGCAATGGCTGTCGCGCGGCAAGAGCAGCGACGATCCCTGGACCGTGCATCCGATCGGCACCGAGCCCACGATCCACCGCATCGCCTGGGCAGATTTCGACGGCGACGGTCGGCAGGCGCTGGTCGTGGTGCCGCTCTTCGGCCGCGGCAGCAGTGGGCCACTCTTCGCCGAGACGCCGCTGCGCATCCTGTCCTACGAGGTGCCGGCCGACCCCGTGCACGACGCCTGGGTGCCCACGGTCATCAACGAAGAACTGCACGTCGCGCACGGTTTCTCGCCCACCGATCTGGACAATGACGGCAAGCTCGATTTGCTCGTCGCCAGCTTCGAGGGCGTCAGCCTGCTCAAACGCTCCGGCGAAGGCAAGTGGACGCGCGCACTGGTCGGCTCGGGCAACCAACAGACTTCCCCGAGCCGCGGGGCCAGCGAGATCAAGCGGGGCAAACTGGCCGGCGGACAGAGCTATCTGGCCACAATCGAGCCCTGGCATGGCTTCCAGGTCGTCGTGTATTCGCCGCCGGCGCCAGGAGCGCCCGCAGGGCCGGCCGGAGAGCCGCCGCTTTGGCAGCGCCACGTGCTCGACGAGCAGCTTCAGTGGGGCCACGTCGTGTGGTGCGCCAATCTGGACGACGATCCGGACGAGGAACTCGTGATCGGCGTGCGCGACAACAAGGACGACGCCGTTCGCTCGGGCCTGCGGATCTACGATCCGGCCGATGGCGGGGCCACGTGGAATCGGCAGCTCGTCGAGCCCGGCTCGGTGGCGGTCGAGGACCTGGCCGTGGCCGACTTGGACGGCGACGGCAAGCTCGACATCGTCACGGTCGGCCGGGCCACCAAGAACGTGCGAATCTACTGGAATCAGACCCGGTAAGGAGCGAAAACGCCGCGGCGCTTTACGCACACTCGGCGAGCGACTTGAGCGGGCCGATGGCCAGTGTGGTGTTGATCGAGAGCGGAAAGCGGCCCAGCACCGCTGCCGCGTCGTCACGGGTCACGGCGTCGATCAATTCCAGATCATCGTGCACCGAGCGGTAGATCCGCCGCTGCAGCCAATTGTTGCCGACATTGAACAGCCGGCCCCGCGAGCGTTCGCTGGACAGCACGACGCGGGAGTTGATCTTGTTCTTGGCCTGGCTCAACTCGGCGGCCGCGACGCCGTCGGCTTCGGCCTGGCGGTAGATCGTGGCGATCTGGTCGAGATTGCCGGCGGTTTCCTTGGCCTCGCAGCTCAAGTAGGTCATGAACAAGCCGGTGCCCTGGTAGTCGTAATGCGTCAGACTGGCCTGGTCGGCCAGCCCCGAATCGACCAGCGCCCAGTAGAGCCGGCTGCCGGAATCGTCGCCCAGAATCGTGGCCAGCACCTTGGCGGCGTAGCGGTCGGCGGCTCGGGCGTCGGGGCCGCCGGCCAGCTGCACCACATATTCCAGCGTGGCGGACTTTTTCTCGATGCAGTCGAGCCCGCGATGGGGTGCCGCGGGCACCAGCTCGCGCGAGGTTTCGACCGGTTGCCAGCCGCCACAAGCCCGCTCGGCGGTGCGGACCAGTTCGTCGAAATCGATTTTGCCCGCCCCCACCAGCACCATGTTGCCGGGACTGTAGCGGCGGCGAAAATAATCGCGCATGGCCTCGACGGGCAAATCGCCGACGCTCTGCGCGGTGCCGAGCACGCTGCGGGCCAGCGGGTGGCGGCCGAAGTGGGCTGCCTTGCACTTTTCGTCGGCGCCGAAGGGTGGCGAGTCCTCGTACATCTTGATTTCTTCGATGATCACCTTTTTCTCGGTGTTGAAATCCTCCTCGCGCAGCGAAGGCCGAATGATGTCGGCCAGCAGCGAGACTGCCGGCGTTTGATGCTCGGGCAGCACCGCTGCGTAATAGACCGTGCACTCTTCGCTGGTAAAGGCGTTGTAGTGGGCCCCCATCTCGTCGAATTCGCGGTTCACGTCGTCCGCCGTGCGGCTGGGCGTTCCCTTGAACACCATGTGTTCCAGGAAATGGCTCACGCCGGCGATCTCGTCGCTCTCGTCGCGGGCGCCCGTCTCGACGAAGAAACCGATCGCGGTCGAATGGGCCTCGCCGTTGACCTCGGCAATCACTTGCAAGCCGTTCGGCAGCTTGTGCTCATGAAACTCCAACAGGCACCTCCAAAGGCTTGGGCCCCAGCGTGACGATCGTAAAACCGGCGGGCGGATGTTCGGCCAGATAGGCGTTGATGCTCTCGCAGGTCAGCACGTCGACCAGGCCGCCCACTTCGTCCAGCGTGCGGGCGTGGCCCAGGTGGAACCAGTCGCGGGCCAGCGACGAACTGCGCGACGAGCTCGATTCCTGCTGCATGATCAGCCCGCTCTTGATCCGGGCCTTGAGCCGATCGAGCTCGTTGGGTTCGATTCCCCGGGCCAGCCGGGCGAGTTCGGCCAGCATCACGTCGAGGGCCTCTTGCGGTCGCTCGGTGCCGACGTAGCAGAGCACGCTGGCCCGGTCGCGCAAGGCGGCGTGGTAGCTGGCGTAGACCGAATAGCACAGCCCGCGCTTCTCGCGCACCTCGGTGAACAACCGCGAGCTCATCCCGCCGCTGAGCACGCCCACGGCGCCCCAAGCGCGAAAATAGTCGGGGTGGGCATAGGGCACGCTGTCGTAACCGATGCCGATTTGCGTCTGGTTCGATTCGTGCGGCAAGTGCTCGTGGCGCGCGAGCTGCGTTTCGGCGGCAATCGCCGGCAGCGGGGCCGGCTTCCAATCGCCCAGCAAGCGGCCGACCTCGTCCTTGAGCCGCGGCCAATCGATCCGCCCGGCCACGCCCAGAATCGTGCCGCGGGGGCCATACGTGCGGGTGTGAAAGTCGCGGATCTCCTGCGCCGATCCGGGCCAGGGCTTCCAGGCTGCCCTGGCTGGGCCGTCCCCAGGGATCGGGATAGTGCCGGCGGCGCAGCTCGAGCATCACCTTTTGCGCCGGCTCGTCCTCGATGGCCCGCAGCTCCTGGAGCACGACCAGCCGGGCGGCTTCGAGCTGATCGGCGGGCAAATGCGGGCGGCGCAACAGATCGGCAAAGATTTCCAGCGCCGGCCACAGATTCTTGGCCAGCGTGGCTCCGCCGAAGCTGGTGTGATTGACCGAGACCGATTCGCCCCGCTCGACGCCCAGGTTCTCCAGGTCCTCGACGAACTTGCGGCTGTCCCGCTCGCCCGCGCCGCGCAGCGCCATCTCGCACGTGAACGCCGCCAGGCCGCTAGCATCGGCCGGATCGTGCACGCAGCCCGCGGGCAGCAGAAAGCTGAACGCCGCCGACTCGAGCGACATCATCGGCTCGGCGACCAGCACCAGGCCGTTTTCGTAGCAATGCGATAAAATGCGCTGGGTCACCGGTCGGGCTCGCGAGGGGGATCGAAAAGACACGTGTCATGCGCCGCCACGGTGGCGCGTGCGCAGGCAGATCGCGGGAGCAAAAGGTCGCCTGCCACCGCCCGGCGAAACCACGCAGACTAGCGGACTGCTTACGTGAATGCAACTTCGACGGCCTTGTAGACCGTCCGCGAGCGTGCAAAGCCGATCTGCTGATAAAGCCCGATGGCGCCGGCATTTTGTGCCGTGACCTCGAGAAAGGCCCGAGTGAGTCCGGACTGCTGGAAGCCGACGAGCGCCTTGCGCAGCAAGCAGCCCCCCAAACCTTGCGAGCGATGCTCGGGCGTGACGCCCAGATTCTGGATCGCGCCCAGCTGCGCCTGATCGCGAATGCCCTGGATCGTGCCGCAGTACTCCATCTTCGAGCGGGCCGTCGGCTGGTAAACGGCCAGCCAGGTCGCGCCGGGCAGAAAGCCGTCCTTGCGCCGGATCTCGTGCATCAGCCGATGACAGCCGGCCAATTCGCCCAGGCAAGGAAAGACGTTGGCGTCGATCTCGGTGCGAAAGCTGAGATACTTGGTCTCGGCATGCGTTTCGAGCATCGACTCGTCCCAGGCCACCAGGCGATAGCCCAGCGGCGGCGACGTGTCGAAAACCCGTCCCGCAAGGTCGATCTCCATGCGGTAGCGCTTGAAATAGGTCAAGCCCAGGCCGCGCTCTCGCTCTTCGCGCACGTCGTTTCTCCACACTTCGCCAGCCGGGCGCCCGTGGGCCGCCGACGCTCGAGCGGCCGGCTCGAGCCGACGCAAATCCTTGCGCAAACGGTCGCTATCGCCGTTTGGACTAGCTCTTAGGAAATGTACCGGCGGAACTGGCAAGAATCAACTTTTGCCCCCACGACCGGTGGACCGGCAGCGGCCGTCACGCGTAAGCCGTCGACGCGGACTCTTTGCCGGCCCAACCACTCGGCCTGCTATCGACACGAAAAGCGCTCTCCAGTGCCAGTTTTTCGTTCTCCCGGGCCTGGCCGGAACAATCGTACGCAGACGCCACAGCGGCAGAGCATTTTTGGGGTTCAAAAAAAGTGTTTTAGCGCTATTGAATGCGGCTCTTTTTTTGCCGATAATCCCAATGGGTCAAAAATCCTCGCCCTTTGCCTGCCGGGTTCCAAGCCGCGACGCGAGCCCTATGTGCCTGACGCCCGCGCGACCATCGCCCCCGGGGCGAATGGCCCCACGGCTGGCACGACACCTCGCTTCGTCCCGCCACGGTCGATACGGTTCTGCCAGCATACGCCCGCCGCTATGAAAGCCGATTCACGATCGCCGGATCCTGCCGTGCCGCCTGAGGCCGAGCCGGGCTGGCGGCGTCGGATCACCAGCCCATCGCTGCCGGAAGTCCACGCCACGATCCCGGTCAACCAGTCGACCGTCGCCCGCAAGCTGTTGGCTTTCGCCGGGCCGGGGCTGCTGATCGCAGTGGGCTATATGGATCCGGGCAATTGGGCCACCGACCTGGCGGGCGGCGCCCAGTTCGGGTTCACGTTGCTCTCGGTAGTGCTGATTTCGAACTTCATGGCGATCCTGCTCCAGCACCTGGCGCTGAAGCTGGGCATCGTCGGCGGGCGCGACCTGGCCCAGGCTTGCCGCGATCATTACTCCGCGCCGGTTTCGCTATTTCTCTGGATCGTCTGCGAGATCGCGATCGCGGCGTGCGATCTGGCCGAAGTGATTGGCTCGGCGATCGCGCTGAATCTGCTCTTCGGCCTGCCCCTCGTCGTGGGAGTGATCCTGACGGCGCTCGACGTGCTGGTGGTGCTGCTGCTGCAAAACAGGAGCTTCCGCTCGATCGAGGCCGTGGTCGTGTCGCTGATCTTGATGATCGGCGGCTGCTTCGCCTACGAGATCGCGGTTTCGCATCCCTCGGTGGGCGGCATTCTGGCCGGCCTGGTGCCCAGTGTCGAAATCGTCCGCAATCCCAACATGCTGTACATCGCCGTGGGCATCCTGGGGGCGACCGTAATGCCGCACAACTTATATTTGCACTCCAGCATCGTGCAAACCCGGGCTTACGAGCGCAACGACGCCGGCAAGGCCACGGCCATCCGCTTCGCGACGGTCGATTCGACGGCCGCGCTATTGTTCGCTTTTTTCATCAACGCGGCGATTCTGATCGTCGCCGCCGCGGTGTTTCACGGCAGCCCCTTCGAATCGATCCAAGGCCGTCCGCCCGGCATTCGCGACGCTTACGAGTTGCTCACGCCGGTGCTCAACGCCAAGGTGGCCAGCGTGCTGTTTGCCGTGGCCCTGTTGGCGGCCGGGCAGAATTCGACGCTCACCGGCACCATGGCCGGCCAGATCGTGATGGAAGGGTTCTTGCAAGTCCGGCTGCGTCCCTGGGTCCGCCGACTGCTGACCCGGCTCGTGGCGATCGTGCCGGCCGTGGTCGTGGCCGCAATCTACGGCCAGCAAGGCGAGGAAAACCTGTTGATCCTGAGCCAGGTGATCCTGTCGCTGCAGTTGAGCTTTGCCGTGGTGCCGCTGGTCATGTTCACCAGCGACCGCCGCAAGATGGGCCAGTTCGTCAATCCCACCTGGCTGAAAGTGCTGGCCGGGATTGTCACCGTGCTGATCATCGGTTTGAATGCGTGCTTGCTTTGGCTGACCCTGGCCGCCTAAGGCGGTGCAGCGCGCACCAGGGCACCGACGTTTCCTCACCCTATCGAGCGCGCGACGCCGTGTACTCGCACATCCTGGTCCCCCTCGACAATTCGCCCGTCGACGCTGCCATTTTGCAGCACATCCGCGGCCTGGCCAGGCTCACCGGCGCGCACCTGACGCTGATCCACGTGGCCGACGGCTTCGTCGCCCGCAACCAGCAGCGGCTCAGCCTCGACGAGTCGGAAGAAATGCGCGACGACCGGGCGTATCTCGACCGGCTGGTGGCCGAATTGGCCGCCGAGGGTTTTAAGGTCGACGCCACACTGGAGTGCGGAGAGCCGGCCGACCGCATCCTGGCCCTGGCCGAAGACCAACACTGCGACCTGATCGCCATGTCCACGCACGGGCATGGGTTCTTCAGCGATCTGGTCCTGGGGAGCGTGGCCGATAAGGTGCGCCATCGGACGAACATTCCGGTGCTCTTGATCCGCGCCCGCGCAGCTGACGTCCTGTCCCCGCTATTCCCATCCCCACCATTGGGCGGGCCCGCGCCTGCGCGCGTCACCGAGCGCTGCCCAAACTGCAGGCTGCAAAATGCCTTGCGCCAAGGCATTCTGCCGGTGAAAGGCCGCTCGTCGAGGCCTGCCGCGAGCCTTGCTCATCGAATGCTAATGGCTAACAGACAAAGACTTACGTCCCCGTCAGCTACTTTCTTCGGCGTCCTGGCGCGCAAATTGCCTATATCAGCGAAACAAATACTGGGCGAGCCCTGTATTTGTGCTCCCCCGCTGCCCAAGGCCCGAGACGCCCATGACGGGAAAAACGCCTGCGACCAACGGATTGACTGCCTGGGTTCTGTTTGCGGTCGGCTGCTCCCCCTTGGTCGCCCAGGCGGCCAAGACGGGGCCCATGCCCGCCCGGCCGCGTGCGGCGGCCCCTGCCGAGCTCAAGTGGCACATCCTGGAAACGGCAAATTTCCGGGTGCTGCAATACGGCACGACGCCGGTCGACGCCCGGGCCGGCGAAGCCTGCGAGGCCCTCCGCACGGCCCTGTGCGCCAAGTGGGCCTCCGACGCTCCGGCCGCCGCCTGGGCGCCCAAGTGCGACGTCGTCCTGCATCCGAACGATGCCAGTTACTTCAAGGAAGTCGGGCCCGGCGCGGTGAGCACGCTCGCCTCGTCGCTGGTCGATCAGCATCAGGGCCGCATCCGCACCCGGCGGATCGACGTCCGGGCCGTGGACTCGGATTGGCGTTCGGCCGCGCTGCCGCATGAAATGACCCACGTGGTGCTGGCCGACCGGTTCATCGGCCGGCAGTTGCCGCGCTGGATCGACGAAGGGGCCGCCATCCTGGCAGATCCCGCAGAGAAGCGCAGCCGGCACAAGCAAGACATGTGCGGCGCGCTGGCCAATCGTTCGGCCTTTCGGGTTGTCGAGCTGATGACGCTCGAGGACTATCCGGCGGCCCATCGCTGGGGCACGTTCTACGGTCAGAGCGCCTCGGTCGTCGATTACCTCGTGACCCAGAAAACGCCCGCCGACTTCATCCAGTTCGTCGAGCTGGCATTGGAACAGGGCTACGACGTCTCGCTCCGCCAAGTTTACGGCATTGCCGGCATTGCCCAGCTGGAGCAGGATTGGCAAGCCCAGGCTCGCCGGCCCGAGCCGCGGACCAGTCAGACCGCCGGCACCGCTGTGCAGGACGATCGCAGCGCTCCCCTCGAACCCGGCCCGACCGATCGCCTGGCGGCCACCGAGCGCTAGGTTTTCTTCTTTTTCGGGCCGCGTACCAGGCCGCGCAGCGTGGCCAAATTGACGACGTCCATCTCGACGCCGTTTTCCTGTTCCTTGGCCGTTTCCAGGTACATCGGCGTGCGGCGGAAACGCGGATCGTTGAGCAGCAGCCGAAACGGCTCCAGCCCCAGCTGGCCGCGGCCGATGTGGGCGTGCCGGTCGACACGCGAGCCCAGGCCCTTCTTACTGTCGTTCAGGTGAAAGGCCTTGACCCGCTTGAGGCCCACCGTGGCGTCGAGCTCGGCCATCGTCTGGGCGTATTCTTTCTTCGTGCCCAGCGGGTAGCCGGCGGCAAAGATGTGGCACGTGTCGACGCACACGCCCAGCCGGTCGGACTCGGCCACCGTGCCCAGGATCGTGGCCAGCTGTTCGAACCGCCAGCCCAGCGTCGAGCCCTGTCCGGCGGTGGTTTCCAGCAGCGTCCGGACTTTCAGCCCCGGCAGCCGGCGGTGCACCTCGTCGAGGGCCGCAGCCACCCGGGCCAGGCCGGCCGCCTCGCTGCTGTGGACGAACGCGCCGGGATGCATCACCAGATAGGGAATGCCCAGGTGCTCGCAGCGGAGCAGCTCTTCGGCAAATGCATCGGTCGATTTTTCCCACAGCGCGTCGTCGGGGCTGGCCAGATTGATCAGGTACGAGTCGTGGGCGATGGGGTGCTTGATCCGCAGCCGCTTGAGCGCGGCCTGGAACTGCGTTCGATCTTCGTCCGTGAGCGGCTTGGCCCGCCACTGGTTGTTGTTCTTGGTGAACAGCTGCACGCAGTCGCAGCCGTTTTCGCGCGGCTTCGACGGCCTTATAATAGCCGCCGGCAATCGACATGTGGGCACCGAGAATGGGCATCGCATGCAGCGCAGCCGCGGAGGCGGCAGGGCGTGTCCTACGAGATTCCTAGTGACGGTAATCCCATAACGGATCGCCTTTGGACCCGTCAATGTCCACGATCTGCAGGCCGCTGGCATTGAACCACAGCCGCACTCGGTGATTTTGCACGTGGTACGACCACTCCTCATCCAACCAACTATGAATTTCGTCCCGGTCTTTGGATTCGGGCGGGCCCAGCACGCTGACCACCTGCTCGGGCGTCATATCCGGACGCAGCGATTCCCAGGCGGGCGCATTGACCGTCCTCCAGGTGAGACAGATCAAGATCGCCAAAAGTGCGACCGCAACGACGCCCAGGATCACCCGAGCGGGGTGGACTTCCCTGCTAAGAAACGCCATGAGCTGCCCTCGCCATATGTCTGGCGTACCCATCGTGGTTCAACGACTACCGCGCGCAATTCTAGCCCGGCCGCCGCAACAGAAGCGGAAAAGGGCATCTCGCCCGAGCACGCGGTGCAACCGCTGGATGCAGGTCCGCCCTAGACGGGCGTCACCGATGCGGCGCGGGGGCCCTTGCCCTTGGGGTTCTGGCCTTGCTCGACGGTGTATTCCACGGCCTGACCTTCGGTCAGTTCGTCGAACCGATTGTCGGCCACGGTCGAGTGATGAAAGAAGATGTCCTCGCCCGTGCTGGTTTGAATGAAACCAAATCCCTTGTCTTGAACCAGCTTTTTGATCTTACCGGAAGGCATTGCCGATTGCTCCTCAGCGCTCCAACGCAAAAACGGGGTAACCAATTTGGGAATAAAACCGCCATGCCCCCCGAGTTCTGCCTTCTCCGCGCCGGCATCACGAACGTCCGGGGGCTGCGCCAGAGAACTCCCCAAATCGGGGACCCAATTGGGTGCTATCATAACACAACGATTCCGCGAAGAAATAGGGCCCGAAAGGGGCCACCAGACCGGCGCGCGGTTTCGGCCCACTCGCTCCCGGGGGGTGGGTTCACATCGCGGCCAAACCCCTCTGGGCCGGCCGGCGGCAGCCGGGGCGCGCAGCAATGGCTCCTGATGACGGACGGGACACGGCGCTGAACGCGGACAGGGCGCTGAACCTTGCGTCGGCGGGTTCGGAAACCGCCCGGCGGCGACGCATCCGCGCCGCCTTTGCGTCCTGCCGCGAGCCGTGCGCCGAATCCGTTTCTTGTCTCCGGATGCCATAGCGGAGTAGAATCACGAAGGCCGGCCGCTTTGCAGCTCGTCGAAGAGTTGAGCGGCCTGCGACAGCGCATGGATGCTGGGGGCAGTTTGGCGACGCCAGTCGCTATTCTTTGTGAGCCCTGCGGAGCTGCTGCCCCGCACAGGGCGAAGTTGAAGAATGCCACGAAGGCGTCTTTCAACGGATGGTTAGAGGTTCCGAGTTGCAGGGAAGAGAGGTCGCTCGGATGGACGGAGTATGGTGGGTGCTATTGGGTGCGGGCGGGGCGTTGGCTCTCGTGGCGGCCGCTTGGGCGTGGCGACCTTGCCGCGCCGCCTGGCGCGAATCGCAACTGGCCCACGCGCGGCGCGACTTTCACCGGCAGCGCGAACATCTCGAAGCCCGCTTCTTGCAGATTGCCTCGCGCAGCGGCAAACCACGCGGCCTGGAATGGACCAGCTGCGATTTCGACGACGCGGTCGTCTATGCCCGTGATCGCCGCAGCGGCGAACTCTCGGCCTTCGTGGCCATCACGATCGGCTTCGAGGCCGTCGAAGGCGGGCCGATGGAAGGGGTCGAGGCGGTGGGCAACCTGCGGGCCGCGACGGCCGTTTTCCGCGTGCGGCGGCGCAGCTGGGCGACTGACGGCCGGGCCATCTTCAATCTCAATCCGACCGAGGCGGTCCGCTACTTCCAGGAAAACCTGGAGCTCGTGGGTCACGAGCCGCGCTAAGGCGGAAGGTCTCGCTGGTCGCAGCCTCGCCGTCGGCGGTTGCAGCGGTCCGGTCAATCGCGGCTAACACCGGGCAGCGAACCTGGCGCGGCCGATTCGCGGTCTACGACGATTTCTCTTGCTGCTTCGCCCGGCCGCTACAGCACACGCCTTCGTAGGGCAGTTCCAGCCGGCGGCAGCCGATGTCGACGTGCTTGCGCAACGGGATTCGGCTAACTGACAGCGCCGCAACGTTCCGCAAGCGTTCTCAGGCGGCGAGCGCCGTGAGCCGCTGGGCGCAGGCTGCGAATTCGAGCGGACCTTTCATCTAAATCTGGGCTGGTTGAGACCTTAGCGATTCCGGGCAGGCGAGAGAGAACGTGCTCGAATTCCGCTCTCTTGGCCGCCGGTTGCCGAGAGTGCCCTCGGCGGGCGTCGGACGCCGAAGCCGCAGGGCTGCCCCGCCGGATGAAGGGCTGCCTACGCTCCGCGAATCCAGATGATTGACCCATACTTACCCGCGTGATACGATCCGAATCAGCCGCTGGGCGAAGATTTTCGAGCGGCTGAGTTCGCCCCGCCTGTTGATACCGATTCGACGCACGGATGTGCCCGCCTTTTTTTGACTCCGGCATCCGTAATTGACGCGTCCGGTGCCCAACGCACACGACACCGCCCAAGCCGGTAGCGTGCTCCTGCTGCTCTTACTAAGCTGATGTAGATGTTGGCGCGAAGAGCAAGCTAAGGTTGTCCTTACACTCGCTTTAACCTTCCATCCGAGAACCGTCCCGCTGCCCGGGGGGAGCACCTCGGAATGCCCGCCCTCCTGTGATGTCTCCGTTCACAAGCAAACGGATCCCGCTACTGACCTGAATCTGAGATTTAGCAGCCTTTGGAGAATGCAACCGTGAGCCATTTGTCGTTTCGCATGCCGCACCGCTCAACCCAATCGACCGTGCTTGCCCTGGCCATCGTGCTCACCAGCGGGTGGACGGTGCGAGCGAGTGATTTGATCCTCAGTGAATTCGGCTACTCGACGTTTGGCGACGGCACGATGTCGACTTTCTCGACCAATGCCGGCGGCAATCCTTCGGCCCCGGCCAATCCGTTTCCCTTCGCCGGTATTCCGTCGCTGGGCGGTGCGCCGCTGATCGCCGGCGGGATCGCGCAAGATGGGGCCGGCAATCTCTACGTGTCGAACATTGGTTTCTTGTCGACCGGCTCGGGCGACCCGAATGTCTATGAATTCAGCGGCAGCGGGGCGTACAAGGGAATTTTCGCTACGCTGCCGAACCTGACTGGGCAGGACAACGCGTCCTCGCTGGCGTTCCACAACGGCAGCCTGTACGTCGCGGACTTCGGCGGCACGACGGTCGAGAAATTCAGCTCGACCGGCCAGGACCAAGGCACCGCTACGAACATCGGCGATCAACCGGGCGGCATTGCGTTCAACCACAACGGCACCTTGTTCGTCACCGGCCTGAACACGGGCGATGTCTTCCAGATCGCCGGCAACGGCACGCCCTCGGTCTTCGTCAACGGCGGGACAAACGGGATCGTTTTTCCCGAGGGTTTGGCCTTCGATAACGCGAACAATCTGTACCTTGCCAACACCAAGGACGGCGTGAACTCCGCCATCGACAAGTTCAACTCCAGCGGCACCTTCCAGGCGGAATACGGCACCCCATTGGCGAGCCCGTCCGGGATGCTCTTGTCGAAGGACGGCAACTCGATCTTGATCGCGGCCAACGGCACGAACGAGTTCGGGCCGACGGGCGGTTTGCTGCAGCTGCAGATTTCCACGGGTTCCGTGACCCAGATCGGCGGCAGTCTGGTGGCCCCGACCGGCCTGGTATACGCTCTGAGCGTGCCGGAACCGGCCAGCTGGTCGTTGGCGGTGATCGCCGGAGTGGCCTGTCTGGCCGGAGCCCGCCGGAGCCGCGCTCGCCGCAACGGCTGATTCGCCGCGCGGGCCAATCACCGAGGGAACGGATTTTGGGATCTACGCGGTAAGGATGGCCGATATGCCGAGCCGACGACTGTTCGCGAAGCGCGGCCGCAGCCAACCGCGAGACGCTGGGCCGCGTTCCTGCGGTTTCACGCTGATCGAGCTGCTCGTGGTCATCGCCATTATTGGCGTCCTGATCGCACTCTTGCTGCCCGCCGTGCAGGCGGCTCGCGAGGCGGCCCGGCGCAGTCAGTGCAGCAATAACTTGCGCCAAATCGGCCTGGCCGCGCAGAACTTCTACTCCGCCAAGAACGGATTTCCCTCGGGCTGGGATTCGCGACCGAACCCGGCTGCCTCGACATCCCCCTGGACGTTCGCCCGTTGGGGGGCACTCGCGCATCTGTCGGCGTACATGGAGCAGACCAACGCCGTTAATTTGCTGGACATGACGGTGCCGCTTTACGCCGCCAGCCTGGCCGTAAGCCCGCAGAATGTAAACGGCGTGGCGACCGTGGTTCCCGACTTTCTGTGTCCCTCCGACCACGGGCAAGCCGTCCTGGCCGGCTTTGGCCCGACGAACTATGCCGCCTGCATGGGATCGTCGGTCAACGGCGGCTCGCCGGTCACGACCGATGGCATTTTCGCCATCAATTCGAACACCAATCTGAAAATGGTCACGGACGGCAGCAGCAGGACGGCGCTGTTTTCCGAAAGTCGCCTGGCGCCGGCGCCAGGCGCGAGTGCCACGAACGACCCCCAGACCCAGTACGTGTTCTACCTTTCCTCTCCGCTGACTGACGCCGCCTGCGCCTCGACCACCAACTGGAGCCAAAACCTGCTCTACCCGAAAGGGTTTGGCTGGGTCAGCGGCGAGTTCCGCTGCACCAGCTACAATCACTACTACGGGCCGAATTCGACGACGCGGGACTGCATGGGGGAACAACTTGCCGGTGCCGGGGGTCCGTCGGCCGCACTGGTCGATTTCGGCTGGCGGGCGGTGCGCAGCCTGCATCCTGGCGGAGTCAATCTGGCTTTGGCCGACGGCTCGCTGCAGTTCATCAATGAGACGATCGACCTGGGCGTTTGGCGCGCCCTGGCGACTAGGGCCGGCGGCGAGCTGTTCGATCTGCCCTAACGGCCGCCAGCGCATTGCCGCCAGGCAAGGCTGAGCGGCGCTCGAGCGCTATTTCCCTTACCAGACTCTCGTGCGCCACTCGGCTAGTGCACCGTCCGGCCGCCGTTGACCGAAACGGTCTGACCGGTGACGAACGCGGCCTCCTGGCTGGCGAAATAAACCACCGCGCCGCCGACATCCTGAGGCTGCCCCCAGCGGGCGGCCGGCACGAGCGCCAGGTAGGCGTCCTTGGCGCTCTGGGGATCTTTCTCGTGCCGCTCGACGGGAATCCAGCCCGGGGCCACGTTGTTGACCGTGATGCCGCAGGGCGCGAGCTCGCGGGCCAGGCTGCGGGTGAATCCCGTTTGGGCTCCCTTGGCCGCGACGTAGGCCGTAAACGGGGACACGCCCACGTCGAACACCTCGCTGGTGATATTGATGATCCGGCCGAACTTCTGGGCCTTCATGTGCGGCAGGCAGGCCCGGGTGAGCAAATAGGGGCTCTTGACGAAGAAGTCCAGCATTTGCTGAAAGAAGGCCCAGTCGTATTCTTCGATCGGCCGCTGCGGCTGGTCGGGCGTGGCATTGAGCACCAGGATGTCGATGGGCCCCAGCGTGTCACGGACTTCGTCGTACAGCCGGATGACGTCGGCCGGATCGGTGACGTCGGCGCGAACGAGCGTGCCCTGGTGGCCCCGGGCGCAAAGCGGTCGAAAGCCTCTTGGGCCTTCGGGGCGCTGTTGCAGTAGTTGAAGGCCACCTTGGCCCCGGCCGCGCCGAGCGACTCGGCAATGCTGCGGCCCAGCCCTTTCGAGCTGCCCGTCACCAGGGCCACGCGGCCGTCCAAACGAAAGGGAGCAGTCGAGGCGGTAGTCGTCGGAGCGGTCGCGGGCATTGAGGTTTTCTCTGCGGGAATTGTGGGCGGACTCTGTTCGCAAGCTGTTAAGCAAAGTGGCGACTCACGATCGCCGACGCGGCGCGTCAAATCGAGGCGGCCGGCGGGGAATCGCGGCCCGCGGATCCACCGAACTATACCCATTTTCGGCTGAAACGAATAGCGAGCGGTCTCTCACCTCTCAGGTAGTTTCTTGAAGCTGTGGGCAAGCCGACCGTGTGATTGTCGCCATCGGTCACTGACCTCCCAGATGCCTGGGCGGCAGTCACCAACAGCGAGTCATTTCGTCCAAGCCTGGCGGGTGCAGGGAACTAAACCGTGTCGCCTTCGATGCGGGGAGTGCGGAGCCATTGCCGCAGACCGTAGAGCGAAATGAACGGACCCGCCAGGGCTACGGACATGAGAATGAACAGGAATGAGCTGACGGCCCAGCCGAACGAGCGGACCCAGTGATCGGGCGGCGGGTCGGGAGCCCAAGAGGCCCACCAGCAGTAAACTCCGAAGGGGATGCCGGCTACAACGAACAGGAATAGTCCGCCCCAGACCGCACGCAGCGAATCGCGGCGAAGCTGGGCACAGAACGCCGGGTCGCTGGCCAGGCTCGCCTCGACCAGGCGCCGCACTGCGCTGGCAGCGGCCGGATGTTTCTCAAAATGTTGCGGTTCATGCGGCGCGACGAAACGGAGCTCGTCGTCGACGTACAGCGCGTGCAGGTCGAAGAGACAGTGGGCGGCGCCCGTTGGAATCTCGATCACCCGCCGGCTTCGCGAGTCGTCGAGGGTCAGGACCGCCTCGTCCCAGGCGAGCACCCACACGGTGTTCGGCGGACGCCTGGCGGCGGTGTCGTCGAGATCCCAGCCGTCGTCGGAAATGTCGCCCAATCGAAAAAGCCGGTGCGAGTCCACGCAACCACCTCCGCCGGGCCGACCTTCAGGCCGAGGCCCGACTGCTATTACCTGCTCCGCCCTGTCGTTCGAGCAGAGCGCGGAGCGGGGGCCGGAACGGCAGCGCGGGCCGCGTTCACTTGCCGGCTTCGCCCAGCTCCGCCTTCGCCTGTTCCAGGCGAATTTCGGCTTCCAGCCGCCGGGCTTTGACCTTCAGCACGTTGGCCTCGGTGCCGCGAGCAGACGCCTTTTGAGCCCGGGCCAAATCCTCGTATTGCTGTAGCACGCCGACGACGTTCTGGCACAGCGTCAACCGATCGGCCGGCCGCTCGGTCAGTTCCAACTCCGCTTGAAACGCGGCCAGCCTGGCCTCGCACGCTTCTTCGAGCGATGCCCGGCCCTGCCTGGCGAGGTGGCCGGTAAGCTCGGCCACGTCCTTCAAAGCGGTCAGCCGTTCCTGCTGCAACCGCTTGATCTTTTGGGCCGAGTCTTCAAGCTGCTGCCCGCGCGGCGGCGCCGGGTCCTCCGCTCGGCCTGCGGTCGCCAACAGAACGCACGAAAGTGCCACCAAAGCGAGGGTGAGCGTTTTCATCGTGTGCCTCCCGGGGTTGGTACGCGGCTGGCCAAATTGTCGGCTTTGAGAAAAAGGGGGGCGTCAAATCGAACGCCTTCGTCAGCGGACGAGCTTCACCGCGCGGCGTCGATCACGCGACCGACCGCCATGGCGTTGCCGAAATGCTCGAAGTCCTTGAACGTCCACACGACTTGCTTCGCGGGGTTGACTTCGATGATCTGCGGATTGTCCGGACCACCGTGGCAATTGACGATGAGCGTGTTGCCGCTGGGCAACCGCTCGACCATGGTGACCCAGGCCAGGGTGATGCCGGGCAGCTCCCTTTCGGTGACCGACCACACGACCTGGCCGGCCGAATCGACCTCGACCACGCTATGCCCATCGCCGGTGCCGATGAGCGTGTTGCCGCCCGCCAGGCGAATGGCCGAGTAGACGCGCGACTTGGGGTCGAACTGCCAGACGACTTTGCCCTGGGCGTCGTACTCGCGGACGATCTTGTTATCGCCCTCGTGAGCGACCAGATAGTGGCCGCCATCCAGCTTGCGTGCCAGGCGCGTGTCGTAGTGGGCCGCCGGATGTTCGACCGTGAGCGGAATCTGCTTGAGGAGCTTGCCGTCGCGGTCGACCTCGATGATCCGGCTGGGTCCGCTCTCGGCGATCATCGTGCTGCCATCGGCCAGCCGCTGAAAGGCGTGCACCTCGACCGGCTTGCCCTCGTTGCCGTTTTGCTGGCTGGCGTCGTATTTCCAGACTACTTGCTTGTCGGGATTCATCTCGACCAGGTGCTGAAAGTCGGTCTGGAAGAGCACGTTGCCGTTCGGCAAGAGCCAGGCGTCGTGGATGGCCCCGACCGGCGTCTGCCACTCGATCTGCCCCTGCGGATTGACGATCGCCAGCAGATGCTTGTCGTAATCGCCGATCAGCAGCCGGTGCCCCTTGGCCGTGGGTGCCGCGGCGTCATCGGCGGCGTACGCCCCGGCGACCCAGCCAAAAGACGCCAGCAAAAACAAAAACCAGCGACACGCATGCAGAGTCATGATGGGCCAATCGTGGGGAATTGTGAAAGTCTTGAATCCTTTGCCCGTCGCCGTCGAGCGAATCCCGACGGCGGCAACCGCTCGTCATTAGATTCCAGAGCCAGCCGCTTTTCCAGTCCTGAACTGGCTCTGCAGAATCCAGAGGACAAGCCGGACCACGCCGCGCCCCGCGTTTCGTCTGGCGGTTAAACTTGGACCGCTTCCGCCCGTCTGAGGCCTGCTCCACCTGAGGACGCAGATAAACCGGATCGGCGCAGATCAGCGCAGATGGACGATTGAACGGCCGCATACGAAAGCTGGAATTCATCCACAGATTGCACAGATTCCGCGGATGGGCCAAATCGGTCACACGGACCCGCTCGAGGAATTCCGATCTCTTCAAATCTGCGAAATCGGTGCAATCTGCGGATCGAATCCCTGCCGAACCTGCCGCCGTTCTATCCCGTTCATCCGGGATTCATCCGCGTTCATCTGCGTTCCCGGGGCCGGCTCGGCAATGCGCGTTTAAGCCGGCCGTCCAAGCTGGCACTGCCTCGGTTCGCTTGAGCCATGACCCGTCAGGGGAACCTCGCCACGGCGTATTCATCCGCCCGCGCGGATGCGCCTCACCCGATGATCTGGTGGATCGGCTCGACGTGCTCGACGCCCACCAGCTTCTGGTCCAGCCCGCTGTAGAAGTAGGAGAGCCGATTGGGATCGATGCCCATCTGGTTGAGCACGGTGGCGTGCAGCCGGCGGACGTGGAACGGGTCTTCGACGGCGGCCGAGCCCAACTCGTCGGTCACGCCGACGCTGGTGCCCCCCTTGATCCCGCCGCCGGCCATCCACATGGTGAAACCGTAGGCGTTGTGGTCGCGGCCGGTGCCTTTTTCGTATTCGGCGGTGGGCTGGCGGCCGAATTCGCCGCCCCAGATAATCAGCGTTTCGTCCAAGAGGCCCCGCTGCTTGAGGTCAGCGATCAGGCCGGCGATCGGCTTGTCGGTGCGGCCGGCGTGATAGTTGTGGTTTTGCAGCAGATCGCCGTGGGCGTCCCAGTTGTCGTCGTTGTGGGCGCCGCCGGCGTAGAGCTGCACGAACCGCACGCCGCGCTCGACCAGCCGGCGGGCCATCAGACAGCGGCGGCCAAAATCGGCCGTGCGCTGCTCATCGATGCCATAGAGCTTGTGCGTGGCCTCGCTCTCCTGGGCCAGGTCGACCGCCTCGGGCGCGTGCTGCTGCATCTTGTAGGCCAGCTCGTAGCTCGAGATCCGCGCGGCCAGGTCCTGGTTCTCGATCCGCTGCTGGTGATGGGCGGCTCCGCCGGCCTGCACTTCGTCGAGCAATTCACGCTCGACCTCGCGGGTCATGCCCTCGGGCACGTTCAGATCGAGGATCGGTGCGCCCTTGGAGCGCAGGATCGTGCCCTGGTAGGTGGCGGGCATGTAGCCGCAGGACCAGTTCTTGGCCCCGCTGATCGGGCCGCCGGTCGGGTCGAGCATGACGACGAAGCCGGGCAGGTCTTCGTTGACGCTGCCCAGGCCATAATTGACCCACGAGCCCAGGCAGGGGCTGCCGCTGAGGATCTTGCCCGAGTTCATTTGCAACATCGCCGAGCCGTGGATCGGCGAATCGGCCGTCATCGACTTGATGAAGGCCAGATCGTCGACGCAGCCGGCCAGGTGCGGAAACAACTCGGAGACCCACTGGCCCGACTGGCCGTATTGCTGGAACTTCCACTTGGGCCCGACCACGCGGCCTTCGTTCTTGCTGCCGCCGCGGCCCTTGGTCTTGACCGGCACGGTTTGGCCGTCGAGTTCGTACAGCTTGGGCTTGTAGTCGAACGTGTCGACGTGGCTCGGCCCGCCGTACATGAACAGAAAGATCACGCTCTTGGCCTTGGGCGTGAAATGCGGCTGCTTGGGCGCGAGCGGGTTGGCATAGGCCGTGGGGCCTTCGGCCGCCCGGCCGAGCCGAGCGAAGAAACCGTCGCCATCCAGCAGGCCGGCCAGGGCCAGCCCGGTGAATGCGCCGCCGGTTTGCCAGAGGAACTCGCGCCGGGTACGTCGGCAAAACGAGCCTGGGGGTGCTGGCCGCGGGGGCTGTCGGACATGGCAAACTCCACTTGCTCTGATTATGAGCCTGCGGACAAAACGGTCTGGGGCAAGGGGGACAGTCCCATTTTGCTCCGCAGGCTGCGCAAAATTGGGACAGTCCCCGCCCGTTTTGTCCGGCGGCTCTAAGGAATACGGCACTCGGGCCGGACGTTGCCCGGCGCCGCGCCGCTTGGTCAATCCAGGTACACGAACTCGTTCTGATTCAGAACCGTCAGGCAGTAGTATTTCCAGGCCGCATCGAGCGTCAAACCGTGCTTGTCCTGCAGGGCTTCGATCAGCTTCAGGCCCCGGTCGATTTCGGCCGGCGCGGCAGGCCGGCAGAAGGCCAGCTTCACGGCCAGGGCGATCCGCGCCCGGGGGTCGTCGCCAGCTTCGCGCCGCAGCCGATCGGCCAGTGCTGCCGACTCGTCGTGCAGGAACTTGCCGTTGAACAAAGCCAACGCCTGGGTGGGCGGAGTCGTGACGAAGCGGGCTTCGCAGGTCGAATCGGTATCCGGGAAATCGAAGCTGCTGAGGATCGGCGTGATCAGCGAGCGTTTCACGTGGATGTAGATGCTCCGCCGGGCCTGTTCGGCCGGCGACGATTTGCCCCAGCCATCGCCGGGACGGGACTGGCCGGCCATCACTTCGGCCGAGATGTCGGGATAAATGCCCGGCCCGAACATCTTGGAGTTCAACCGGCCGTCGACCGCCAGCACCGAATCGCGCAGCTCCTCGGCGCTGATCCGGCGCATCTCGAAGCGCGAGAACAGGTCGTTGGCCGGATCGGCCTGGGTGGCCGCGGCGCTGGCCCGGGCCGACATCTGGTAGGCGCTGGACAGCATGATCTCGCGGTGCAGCGGCTTGAGCCGCCAACCGCCGGCGACCAGGCGGGCGGCCAGGTAGTCGAGCAATTCGGGATGGGTGGGGGGCGTGCCCAGGCTGCCGAAATTGTTCGGCGAGCGGACGATGCCGCGGCCAAAGTGGTGCTGCCAAACGCGGTTGGCCATCACCCGGGCCGTGAGCGGATTCTCGGCCGAGGCCAGCCACTCGGCCAATGCCAGGCGGCGGTGGCTGGACTTGGCGTCGGCAGCGGGCGGTTCGATCGCGGGCCGGTTCTTGGCCAGCACGCCGGGAAAGGCCGGCTGCACTTTCTCGCCCGGGTTGTAGACGCTGCCCCGGCCCAGAATGAACGTATCGGGGGCTTCGCGGCCGTGCTCGGTGGCGCTCAAGGCAAACGCCGCGGGAGACCGCTTAGTCTTGAGCTCGTCTTGCCGCTTGCGCAGCTGGCGGTATTTTTCGACCTGCTCGGGGCCCAGCAGCCGGGCGCCGTCGCTGGTAAAAAACTCGTCCAGGTTGACCGGTCGTGCGCTTGAGCGGATTGTTCGTTTTGAACAGCGCCCGGTGCCCGAAAGGTCCGCCCCAATACAGGTGCAGCCCGAAATCGGCGTCACGTTGGAAATATTCCAGGCGGAAAGGCAGTCGGCCGGCCAGCAGATGAATGCGCTTGTCGTGCCGCTGGCCGAGCTTGTGGATGCCGTCGTGTTCGATGATCACGTTGCCGTCGAGGAGCAGCCGCGAGCCGTCGTCCGAATCGAGAAAGAATTCGTAATCCCCCTCCTGCGGCACGATCAACGTGCCGCTGAACACAAAGCCAAAGGCCGTGTTGCGCGTGGCCGGGCTGAGGTCGATGAGATAGCCGGGCAGTCGGGCCGTGGTCTCGGGCTTGAGCTCGTCGAACTTCGGCAGCGCGTTGAACGTGTCGCGGTAGAACTTGTACTCCAGGTCTTCCAGGTCGGCGATGTAGATTTCGCTGGGCGAATCGGGGGCGCCGTCTCGCGAAAGCGTTTGACGAGCGCCTGGCCCAGTTCGCTGATCTGTCGCTGCACGTCATTGTATTGGGCTTCGAGTTCGCGCTGCTCGGCCGTGTATTCATCGTGCGCCAGCGGAGCGTCGAAGATCTGCGTCTCGATGTTCGGACCATTCCCGGCCATGCCCCGCAGCCCCTGGAAAAACGCGATCATCTGGTAGTAATCGCGCTGCGTCAGCGGATCGAGCTTGTGGTCGTGGCAGCGGGCGCAATTGAGCGTGAGCGCCATCACGGTCTGGCTGGTGGTCGTGAGGATGTCGTCCAGCTCGTCGTAGTGCGCCGTCATCCGGTCGGCCGGCTCGTCGTCCCAAACGCCGATGCGGTAGAAGCCCGTGGCGATGATCGTTTCGGCCGTGGGCTTCGGCAGTTCGTCGCCGGCCAGCTGTTCGCGCAAGAACTGATCGTAGGGCTTGTCGGCGTTCAGCGAACGAATGACGTAATCGCGATAGCGCCAGGCGTGCGGCTTGACGCCGTCGCGCTCGAAACTGTTGGTGTCCGCATAGCGGACCACGTCCAGCCAGTGCCGGGCCCAGCGCTCGCCGTAATGCGGCGAGGCGAGCAAGCGATCGATCACCTGGGCATAGGCCGTCGGCGAAGGGTCGGCCAGAAAGGCGTCGACCTCGGCCGGGGTCGGAGGCAGGCCGGTCAGATCGTAATACGCCCGGCGCAGCAGCGCCGCGCTGGCGGCCGGCGGCGCGGGCGGCAACTCTTTCTCTTCCAGCCGGCTGAGAATGAAGCGATCGATGTCGCCGCGGGGCCAGCTTTGGTCCTTCACCGCTGGCGGCGCCGGCGCGCGCAACGGTTGAAACGCCCAGTGCTCGTTCCAGACCGCGCCTTCGGCGATCCAGCGTCGCAAGAGCTCGATCTGTTCGGCCGACAGGGGTTTGTCCTTCGGCGGCATCCGCTCGTCGTCGTCGGTCGAGCTCACGCGGCGCAAGAGCTCGCTTTCGTCCGCTTTGCCCGGCACGACGGCCCGCTCGCCCGAGTCGAGCTGGCCCAGCGCCGTGTCGCGGGCGTTCAAGCGCAGGCCGCTCTCGGCCTTGTCCGGCCCATGACAGGCATAGCACCGTCGGGCCAGAATCGGCTGGATGTCGCGGCCGAAGTCGACCTTGGGCGGAGCCGCCGGGGCTTTGATCGCTGGGGCGGCCGCGGGTTGAGCGCCAGCGACCGCGGGCACGATCTCCTCGCTGCGCGCGAGTCCGGTCAGCAGGCACGCCAACCCGGCGGCCAGGGCCATTTGCCGCCTGCGACCTAACCCTAGCCGCTGCTTGGCCATAAGGCGCACACCTGGGAGCAAAACGTCAACCGGGGCCGGCATCATGCGATGTCTCAGGGGCCGTCGAGCAAGGCGGGACGCGCTTGGGGGCAGGAGTCCTTCATTCTGGATGATTCGCACGTCAAACGCAATAACTCGGGCATCGCGCCACGGCGCGATGCGCCCGGGCGCATCCCGCCTGCGGCAACCCGCAGCCGGCGGAGCGGAAACTGGCGCCCAGCGGCCGCCCTGGCGATCCCCAGAGCGGCTCTGCTGCGCGGCCTCTTTCGTCGGACGAACCCGCCCGGATGGGCGTTCGGGGGGCCGAGAGTTTATTCGGCGAGCCCCCCCGATGGCCAGCTTGCAATACCCCGGAATTCGTCGTAACCTCGGGCCAGCAACCGGTGTATAACCTTTCATTCCGGCCAGGCGACAAGAAATGACCCAAAACAGCGACAATTTGAGGTTTGCAATGCGACGAAATTTTACGGCGAGTCTGCTCTGGCTGATTTTGGTCGCTGCCGCGACACCGTCGCTTTGGGCGCAGCGTCCGGGTGGCGGCCGGTTCGGCGGCGGCATGGGCGGCGACATGGTCGGCCTGCTCACGCAGAAGTCGGTGCAAGAGGAGCTGAAGCTCTCGGCCGATCAAACGAAGCAGGCCGGTGAGTTGGCCGAAAAGCAGCGCGGCGGCTTCCAGGGCCTGCGGGACCTGAGCGAAGACGAGCGCCGAAAGAAGCTCGAAGAGCGGGCCGAAACGAATCAAAAATCGCTGGCGGAATTGCTGCAGCCCGAGCAACTAAAGCGTCTGAAGCAGATTTCCTGGCAGCAGCAGGGGGCGTTTGCCTTCGAGCAGCCGGAGGTGGCCTCGGCCTTGCAATTGACCAACGATCAGAAAGACAAGCTCAAGGCCCTGCAGCAAGGTGCCCGCGAGAAGATGCGGGCTGCCTTCCAGGGTGGCCAGCCTGACCGGGAAAAGATGCAGGCTGCCCGCAAGGCCGTCGCGGACGAGGCCATGGGCGTGCTGACGACTGACCAGCAGTCCAAGTGGAAAGAGCTGACCGGTCCGACCTTCTCCGGCGAGATTGTGCGGCCGACCGGCGGCAACGGCGGCGGGCGGCGGCGCGGCAACAATAGCTAGGCGCAAGCACGCAGCAATAGCTAGGCGAAAGCACTTGGCGAGCGCCTTCGAGCGCGAGCAGATCGAATCGGCTTCGGTGTTGCGGTAGATAGTAGATGTCGTCAAAGAGTAAACCAGGCGTAGATCAATTCATCGTGAGGGCGGAGGACCACATGAGCAAGTTTCGGATGGCTTGGCGGATAGGCGCGATCGCACTGGTGGCGGTCGCGCTGCGGGGGACAACCGTGTCGGCCGATGACGGCGACGCGAAGGATGCCCCCAAGGCGCAGGATCGCGGGCGCGGGTTCTCTGGCTTCAATCGTTGGGACGGACGCGGAGGCGGCCACATGCGTCGCCAAGGTCCGCCCTCCGATGCCAGCCCGAGCGACGGTCGCGGACCGGACGCCGGACGGGGTGACGATCGCCGGCCGCGCGGCGAAGGCCGCGGGCCCGAAGGTCGCGGACCACGTGGGCCGGAAGGCCGTGGTCCAGAGGGTCGCGGGCCGGAAGGTCGCGGGCCGGAAGGTCGCGGGCCGGGCGGACCTCCGCCTGCAGCACGCGGTGGAGAAGGTCGCGGACCCGGTGGCCCGGGTGGCCCCGGCCCTCAGTGGCGCAATAGCGACTGGCGCGGCGGACGCGGACAAGGTGATCGCGGACGCTCGGCCGATCAAGGCAGCCCCTCGGATCGTGGCCCGCGGATGCACGGCGGACCGGGTGGTCCAGGCGGACCGGCAGGACGGGGACCGGGCGCAGGTGGACCGGGCGCGCACGGGCCTGGTCAATTCGGCGGCGGACGCCCCAATTGGCAGGCCCATTTCGCCGGCAGTCAGCATGGCGGAAAAGAACACGGCGCCAAAAAGCATGACGGCAAACAACACGGCGGCAAGGACCACGGTCATGCCGGCAAACATGGCAAACATCACGGCGGGGCCAAGTTCGCCAGCCACCACGGCAAGCATCACGGCCACGGCCATAAGGGACACAAGGGCCACCATGGCTTCGGCGGCGGACGCGGATGTCACCGCGGCCACGGACATCATGGCTTCGGCGGCGGACGCGGGCACAAGGGCCGCGGACATGGTCACCATGGCTCCGGAAATCGTGGCTTCGGGCACGGTCGTGGACGCCATCACGGCCACGGGCATCATGGCTTCGGCGGCGGTCGCGGACACAAGGGCCGCGGACATGGCCATCAGGGCTTCGGACACGGTCGCGGACGCCATCACGGCCACGGGCAGCATGGCTTCGGCGGCGGTCGCGGACACAAGGGCCGCGGTCATGGTCATCATGGCTTCGGAAATCGTGGGTTCGGGCACGGTCGCGGACGTCATCACGGCCACGGACATCACGGCTTCGGTGGTGGACGCGGACACAAGGGACGCGGCCACGGTCACCATGGCTCCGGAAATCGTGGCTTCGGGCACGGTCGCGGATGCCATCGCGGGCACGGACATCATGGCTTCGGCGGTGGACGCGGACATCAGGGCCGCGGACACGGTCATCATGGCTCCGGAAATCATGGTTTCGGGCACGGTCGCGGAGGTCATCACGGCCACGGACATCATGGCTTCGGCGGTGGTCGCGGACATCGCGGCGGCTGGCACGGACACCATGGTTTCGGCGGCGGACACGGCCATCACCATGGCCACGGCCAGAACCGTCAGTTTGGCGGGCACGGCCCGGGTCGCGGACATGGCCACTTTGAAGGGCACGGCGGGTGGGGCGGCGGCCATTTCCAGGCCAGCTTCCACCGCGGCCACGGCCCGGATCGGGGCGATGATGACCATGGCCACCACCGTCACCACGGTGGCTAAGGCCCCCGGCCAGGTCGCTTCGACGCCGCTTGTGGCGTCGAGCGGCGGCCGAGCTTAAAATCGACGAGTCCACTATCTGCCCGACCTCACCCTTGTGCGTGGGGCCGGGCAATTTCTTGCGTGAGGATCTCATGGCTGCGCAGCTCCTGAACCTGGCGAAAATTGGCAATCGTTCGGCGTTCCGCAAAGCAAGCCGCGAGCGGCAATGGATTCTGGCCGCGATGCTGGCGGGGCTGACGCTGCCGACGGCAGCCCAGGCGGCCGACGACGATTCGCAGACGGCGCTGGCCGTCAAAGCCTTGATCGGCGCGATGACCGACGAGGACGTGGAGGTTCGCCGCAGCGCGGTTTTGTCGATCGGCCGATTTGGCGAAGACGCCGCTCCGGCCGTGCCGGCGTTGACCGGCGCTCTGAAGGATTCCGACCTGGACGTGCGCGGAGCGGCAATCGTGGCTCTGGGGCGAATCGGCAAGGCGGCCAAGGCCGCGACGCCCAGCCTGGCCGAACTGCTCAAAGAGCCGGACCACGACATCCGCGGCGCGGCTGCGCTCGCCCTGGGCCGGATCGGGCCGGACGCCGCGGCCGCGACTTCGGCACTTGCCGAAGCCAGCAAACAGGACGATAAGCGAGTACGGGTCTATGCCCTGTGCGCGCTCGCCCTGGTCGATACGAAGGCGGAACCCCACGTGAACGCCCTGGCCGATTTGCTGTCGGACAAGGACGTGGCCGTGCGGGGTTCGGCGGCCTTCGCCCTGGGGGAAATCGGCCGCCCCGCCCGCAGCGCCGTCCGCCAGCTGGGCGTGGCCCTGCGCGACGACGATACCGACGTGCGGCGCACGGCAGCCGAAGCGCTGGCCGAATTCGGACCCGACGCCAAAGATGCCCTGGGGGCTCTGACCGCGTCGCTGCGCGATCAGGACGTCAGCGTCCGGGTGGCCGTAGCCACGGCCCTGGGCGAACTCGGCCCGACGGCCGAAGACGCGGTCCCGGCCCTGGCCGACGCCGTCGGCGACAAAGAGGCCGAAGTTCGCGTCGCCGCGGTGCTGGCGCTGGGCGAGATCGGCCCGAGCGCGCTGGTGGCCACGCAAGCCTTGAGCAAGGCCCTGAAGGACGACAGTCCCGACGTTCGCCGGGCCGCCGCGCTGGCGCTGGGCCGGCTCGACGACGCCGGCGAGTAGGACTGCCGGGTTCCGGGTGCCACGGCTGGCCCAGCCGTGTCGACCACGCTTTGGGTGCCACGGCCCACCGATCCGGCCTTGCTGATCGCACTCCGGGTGCCACGGCTGGCTGGCCCAGCCGTGCTGACCACCGAACGGCTCGCACATCAACGCCAGCCGCGCGCTGTCCGTTTTCGCTGCTGAGTGAGCCGGCAGTGGCACCCGATTACCGATCATCGATTACCGTCGTGCCGGCGGACCTCCCGACATAACCCGATTTCCGCTCCGGGCAATTCGCTGCCGGGCGATGCGGCTTTCTGGGCGGTGATAGCACAGCGGGGACGGAAACCCGCGGGCAAGTTGCCGTTCTACCTGCCGGCAAAATTCAGTATAAACCGCGGCCCCCGTGGCCCCGGATCGGGCAGCCGTCGCCCGACGATTACTGGCTTGCCGTCAGGAGAGACGTCCATGTCCGAACCCATTCGTTATCGCCGGACTTCCCTCAAGACCTTGTTGGGGATTACGAAGGAGAAGAAGCGGCTCAAGCGGGAGCTGGGAATCACGGCGATCCTGAAGCCGTTCCGCTGGTGGGGCAACGAGAAGCGCGACGTCAAGCGCGAGTTGGGCTACTACTCGCCTGAGATGAAGTTCGCCCGGCACGTCATGCCGCACCACACGCTCTCGAAGATCGGCATGGGCGTGTTGCTGGTGCTGGGAATCCCCTTCGTGCTGGGGTGGCTGCTCAGCTCGGCCACGCGCGAAGCTTCGCCTCCGGCCGCCGCAACCACCGTGGCGCCGCCGGCGCTAACACCCCCGACGACCGCACAGCGGGCCCAGGACGATTTGCGCTAAGCGAACGCCGGCCGCGGGTTATTCTCGGCGCTGGGTTGCCGTCGCAACGAGCTATTTGGGCACGGGCAGCGAGATCGGGGCGTTTTCGTCGAACGTCGCCTCGCCCGTCTTGCCGTTCAGGCGGTACTGCACTTTCAGCGTCTTGATTGTGCCGGGAATCGGGTCGCCGCCGAAGACCTCGTTGTACTGCGAGGGCAACTCGATCACGGCCAGGCCCTTGGCGTGCTTCTGCAGCTGAGCGGTTACGTCGCGCTGCGTGCCGCCGGCTCCGTACAGGGCCTTGATGATCTCGACCTTGAGCGGCTCGAGGCCAGCCTTGGCCAGTTGAGCCCGAACGTCGGGCGAGTCGTTGCCCAGCTTCTGCGCCACGATGAGCGCCGTCCGCCCCGCGTCGTCCTTCAGCCCGGGAACCTCGGTGGCCTGAATCGCGACCTTGAGCGTGTCGGGATGGGGATAGCGCTCGAGCACGGCCAGAACCAGCTTCTGCTCTTCGCCCCGGCCGGCCGCTTCGAGGGCCCGGCGGCACATTTCTGCGCGCTGCTCGGCCGGCAAGGTGAACTGCCGGGCGATGCGGATATAACCGCGCAAAGCACGGACCTGGTACTTGTCTCCCGAGGCGGTCTTGGCCTGTTCCAGCAGCACGGGGGCCGCGTCGGCCGTCATCCATTCGCCCAGGAGCCGGCTGCCGACGTCCTGCAATTCTTCGTCGCCGCCGTTCATCGTCGCGGCAATCGTGGCCAGAGCCTTGGGTCCGCCCATGGCCCCCAGCACGGTCAGCAGATCTTTCTTGGCCGGGGCCGGAGCACGGGTCAGGGCGGCCGCCAATTCGGCCGCACAGGCTTCGCGGTCGGTCATGCGGACGCAGGCGGTTTGCAGAGCCCGGGCCGCAACCTTGCCGTCTTCAGGACTCTTGGGCGAGAGCACGGGGTCGACGAGCACCGCCAGCTCCTTGGGGCCGATCGTCTCGCCCAAGGCCGCCAGGGCGGCGGCGCGAATGGCCGGGTCGGCATTGGCCAGCCCCTTGACCAGCGGAGCCGTGGCCGGGATCCGCCGTTGGCCGACGGTTTCGATCAGCACCGAGAGCGCTTTGCCTTCGGCCTGCGGCAACCGGGAGGCGATTTCCGCGTCGACTTTCTGGCCGGGCAGGGCGGCCAGGGCGCCCTTCGCGGCCTGCGATACTTCTTCGTCCGGCGCGGCGGCCAGGTCGATCAGGCCGGCCACGGCCGAGGCGTCGCCCGAACGGCCGATCACGCTGATGGCCGCAATCTGGACTTGCTTGTCGCCCCCCTTGGCGGCGGCCAGCACCGCCGGCGAAACCACCGAATCGGTGCGGTCGGCCAGCACATAGAGCAACAGGGCGGCCCGGTCGGCCGGCGCGCTAGCCAATTCGGCGGCCAGGGCATCGGCCACTGCGCGGCCAGGCAGCTCACGGGCAGCGGTCAGACCGATTTGCATCAGGCCCTTGTCCGGCGATTTGATCAGTTCGACCAGCAGCGGCAGGCCGTCGTTCTTGCGGGCCAGGATTGCTCCGCGCGTGGCTTCCAGCTTGCGCGGCCGCGGCACTTCGGCCTTGCGGACTTCGTCGTAGATTTCCACGGCCGGCTTGTTCTTGCCTTCGGCCAGGAGCCGCTCGGCGCAAAGGATGCAGCCCTCGGCCACGGCCGAGCGCACTCCGGCCGGCGCGGCGGCCAGCGCTTGCCGCAGGGCTGCCGTGGCGGCGTCGTTGCCCACGCGTCCCAGGGCCACGGCCGACGCCGAGGCGACGTCCGCTTCCGGATCTTTCAAACGGCCGACGAGCACGTCGACCGAGCCGGCGTCGCGGCGCACGCCGAGCGAGTTAATCGTGCCGATCGCCAGGCGGCCTTTGAGCGAGCCAAGCGCGCGTGCGCAGGGCTTCGTCGGCCGCGGGATCGGGAATCGCTTCCAGCGCGATCCGGGCCCAAGAGGCCAGTTCCGGATCGGCGAGCAGCTTGGCCAGCTCGGGCACCGCGGCCTTGCTGCCATAAATGGCCAGCTTCTTGCAAGCGATGGCCTTTTCCGGCGGCGGCGAGGTTTGCAAAATGCCGATGAGCTCTTTTTCCCGCTCCGCGTTTTGCGGCTCCGCGGCGCGCGGCGGTGGAAAGCGCGGCAGTGGAAAGCGCGGCAGTCGACAGCAATGTGACGAACAGGGCAGCCAGCAGGGCGCGGCCGGCCGAGGATTGGTTCTGACGCATGATCAACATCCTGAAGGGGTCGGGTGGTTCGTGCAGATAAGAAGGACGCCTGAAATCCAGCCGGGCCGGCGGGCTTATAGCCGCCACGGCTCACGCAGGGCTTCGCTGCGCAGGCGATTGGCTTCGTCGTCGCCGATGAACTCGTTCTTCACCGGGTCGAATTCGACCTTGCGATTCAGGGCCAGCGCCACGTTGGCCGCATGGCAGGCGATGTGAGCGTTGCAAGCCGCGTCGGCATTGGTGCGGGGCTGGCTGCGCGACTTGACGCAGTCCAGGAAGTTCCGCACGTGGAACGTGGCTGGATAGCCGCCGATTTCGGCCACCGTCCGCCCGGCGATCAGCTCCGGCGAGCTGAGCACCAGCTTGCCGCTGTCGGCCGTTTCGACCCAGCCGGTCTCGCCCTCGAACCGCACCGGGCACGAACCGAGCGGAATCCAGCCGGTTTCGCGGAGGATCAGCTGCACGCCGTCCTTGTAGCGGGCGACCAGCTTGCCATCCTGGGGCGGGTTGTATTCGATGGGCACCACGGCGTCTCCCATGGCCCACTGGCACAAGTCGACGCAGTGCGAGCCCCATTCCAGGACGCCGCCGCCGACCAGACCGCCCCCTTTTTCGAAGTTGAAGCCGTCGAGCAGCTTGGCGTTGTAGGGGCGCCAGGCGGCGGGGCCCAGGTACATGTCCCAATCGACGACTTCTTTCGCCGGCTCCGGCTCGGCCGGTAGCCAGCCGCTCATCAGCGCCGTCATGCCGGCCGGGTGGGCGTACACCGCCTTGAGCTTGCCGAGCTTGCCGGTGCGGGCCAGCTCGCAGGCAAAGGCGAAGTGCGGCAGGCTGCGCCGCTGGGTGCCGGCCTGAAACACGCGGCCGGTGCGGCGCATCGTTTCGCGCAGGATCAGGCTTTGCGAAATGTTTTTCGTGCAGGGCTTTTCGCAGTACATGTCCTTGCCGGCCCGGGCGGCGGTCATCGCGGCAGTGGCGTGCCAGTTCGGGCCGGTGGCGATCAGCACCGCGTCGATGTCGTTGCGGTCGAGCAGCTCGCGCATGTCGCGATACATCTCGCACTTGTCGGTTTGATGATGTCCGTCGATCATCTTCTTGACCGCTTCGCGGCGGGCTTGCTTCACATCGCAGACGGCGACGAACTGCACATCCTTCTGCTCGAGGAAGCAGCCCAGGTCGTACGTGCCGCGATTGCCGATGCCGATGCCGCCCAGCACGATCCGCTCGCTGGGGGCGACGGTGCCGTCGAGCCCCAGGGCCGAGCCGGGAATAATCTGGGGCGCCATCACCGCGGCGCCCGCCGTAAGCGCGGTCTGCAAGAACCGGCGCCGGGGAAGATTCGTTGGCTTGCTCGGCATGACTCGTCTCCTGGTCGATATGGTCGTCGAATTGGTCTGGGTCGAAAGTGTCGCCGTCGAAAGGATCCGCTGCCCGCGGCGAATGCCCGGCAATTGATTGGGTCGACTGCCTGTTACCAAACAGCATACCGGTTCAGCCGGCGCGTTTCCACCAGGGGCCGCGCCCGCTGTACCAGCGAGACCGACGGCAAAACGGTGGAATCTCGCCCGCTGGACCAATCCCAGGACGCTGGCGGACCCGTTGCAGCGGAGGCCCTACTGACTTGGCGGACGCAGTGCGCTAGCCGAACGAACGTCCCAGCCGTGGCGGCGGCAGAAAATGGGGACCCGGCAAAGCTTCCGGCCGACTGGCCCCAGGGCTCAGTAGCCTTCGTGCGCGGCCGCGTGCAGCCTGGCCTGCTCGTCGATGGTCAGGCCTTCGATCTTCTCGGCGTCGAAGAAGTGATCGCGCGTCAGGTGGGTCCAATAAGTCATGCCGCTGACCAGGGCCTCGGGCGGATCGATCGTCTTGAGCCAGATCCGCAGTTCGTCGGCGTGCAGGCTGCGCAGCCACTTGCTCGGCGGCCGGCCGTGGCGCGCCCGGCGGGCCGGGTCGGGTTTGTGGACGCTGGCGGCGCCCGCTTCGCCTGTTGACTCTTCGCTGTCGGCCGCCTCCCAGACGCGCTGGCTGGACGGCACGAGACTGGGGTCGAGATAGCCCGTCTTGCCGGTATACGGCTCGCCGGTGCGGCGGTGGATCGGCGTGGTAATGCCGGTCTGCATCCAGTGCCCGTCGACGAGCGTTTCGCGCTCGTACCACTGCCAGCTGTTGTTGTTCGCGGCGCGCCAGTGCACGGCCGGCGTCGTTTCGGCAGCCTTCATCGTGGCGGCGGCCAGCTGATCGAAACCTTGGGCGCGGAGCTTCTCGCCCAAGCTGAACAGGCCGAAGCCGACCCAAAACAAGAATCGTCGCCGTTGCATAAATTCGCCTGCGACTCGAAACCGAAAGCACGCTCACCCAGGGAATTATAGTTCGCGCCGGCCCACCGAATTTCCGGCAGAACCTGAACAGGCGCCACGACCGGACGCGTAGCCTGCAGCCGGGCTGCAGGACCGGATGAGTCCGACCCGCTGTGGCTGCTAAAGCGACTTATTCACCGTGGCGGGAAAAAACACCTGCGTGATGTCCGGCGCCAATTCGTCGCCGGTGTCGGAGTCGAGCGGGTGGCCGGAACTGGTCACCTTGAGCAGTCCGCGCTGGGCGTAGCTCTTGATGTCTTCAAGGATCACGCGCACGTTTTGATAACGGTCTTCCGGCCGCAGGGCGATCATGCGGTCGACGATCACCGCCAGGGGCCGGGCCACCTGCGGCGCCACGTCGCGCAGCGCGGGAACCTCATGCTGGGTGACTTTCAACAGCATGGCCGTCGAGCTGCGCTCCTGGAAGGTCAGCCGGCCGGTCATCAGGTAGAAGAAACTGGCGCCCAGCGAGTAGATGTCGGAGGCGCTCGTCGACCGTGTGCCCCAGCGCCTGCTCGGGCGAGATGTAATGCGGCGTCCCCAGCACGGCGCCGTGCATCGTGAGATCGAGTTCGACGGCGCTCGCTTCCTTGAGCAGCCCGAAATCGCTGATCTTCAGGTGGCCGTCGGCGGTGAGCAGCAAATTGTGCGGCTTCAGATCGCGATGCACGACGCCGTGCTGGTGCGCGTACTGCAAGCCGAGCAGGGCCTCGTACAGCCAGGCCACTCCCAAGTCGTTTGGCGGCGAACCGTGCCGGCGAACCCAACTCGCGAGGTCGCCTCCCGGCAGATACTCCATCGCCAGCCAGCGCAGCACTTGCCCGTTGGCCGCGCCGGCGGCGCCCGAGGCCAACACCTGCACGATCTGCGGGCACATGAACGAGCCCAGCACCGTGGCTTCTTTCTGAAACCGCGCCAACACCGGGTCCGACTCGACCGAGGGGGAAGAGACGACCTTGACCGCAGCCTTGCGATCCAGGCTGACCTGCGTGGCCAGATAGACTTCGCTCATGCCGCCCGTGGCCAGTTTGCTCTCCAGGCGAAAGTCGCCCAGCAGGAGTCCTTCTTTGACCACCCAGGGCGTGGCCAGGGGCCTGGCCGCCCGGACCGTTCCGCTGACGGTCGAACGACTGTCGGCCGCAGCGGTCTGGGCGCTGATCAGGTCGCCCTCGGCCAGGTGCAGGAAAGCGATGCACAGCCGCTCGCGCAGATTCGCGGCCACGTCGGCCAGGTTCAGGCGTTCCTTGGCCGAGACCCGCGCCACGTCGACGAAGCGCGCCCGGTCGTCATCGTCCAATTCCGAATCGCTCTGATACGTCGCCAGGTGCAGGTCCTGCGTGTCCAACTCGTTGCTGGCCAGCGCGGTGGTGATGGCAGCCAACACGCCGGTGCGGTCGAAGCCGACCACGCAAACTTCGTAGTCGCGCCCGCCCAAGTGGCGCACCTCGACTTCGACGGGGACTTCGATCGAGAGCCTGGCCAGCAGCCTCAAATGCCGCGCGATCTCGGCCGGCGAATAGCTCTCCAGATAAATCTGGGGCATGCGGCGCAAATGCGCATCGACCAACGACGGAGCAACCGTCGGGCACTGTTTGATCAGCGATTGGACAAGGTCGACCATGGAATCATTTCCACGGAACAACCGCCTGTGCCGAAACCCACTCTCTTGCCTGGAAACTCTATGATGAGCGGCCGCGTGGCAGCGGGCAAGCAGGGAGCAGAAATTTTGCCTTGGCACGCCGCAGCGGGGGGCGCGACGCGCCAACCTAGGGTGACAGGTATAACGCCGCAGTCCGTTCGCCGGCTAACGTTCCATCTCGGCCTGTACCCGGCCATCGCGCACCGCGGCCACCAGCTCGGCATGATCGCTCTCGTTTTGCCGGGCATAGGCTTCGGCAAAGTCGGCCACGGCTTCGTCGATCCGGCCGCTGGCGCCCAGATACTGGCTGATCCGCAGCGGGTCGCCGCTGCGGGCGTGGGCCCGAGCCAGGACCCAGCCGCACGACTCGGCATAGCTGGTCATCGTGGGGGGATCGTACACTTCGACCATCGGCTTTACCTTCATGTCGCGCAGCTGGCGGACGTAGAAGTGCCGGCCCGAATGGGCCTTGGTCCAGCCCAGGAACAGATCGCTGGCGGCTTGCATCAACCGCTGGCCGACGACCACGCGCTCGCCGTGATTGTCGTACACCGACGCTCCGGCATAGGGCTCGAGCACTGAAGCGCAGGCTTCCTTGACCTGCAGGAAGAGCGGATCTCCCGGCCCGGCAACCAGGAGCAGCACGCCGCAGCGCGTGCCCACGCTGCCCACGCCGACCACTTTGACGGCGTGGTCGACCAGCCGATAGCGATCCAGCAGCACGCGGCGCTCCTCGGGGAGCGACTTGCGGTAGGACTTGAACGCTTCGTGCAGGTGGTCGACAAACTCCAGGGCCTCGACGTGCTGGGGATGATAGATCAGCGGCGGATTGTCGCTGATCTTGTATTGTCCGGCCGACTCCTCCCAGAGCTTGGGATTCTCGTGTCCGTAAATCCCGCGGGCGGCCTTTTTCAAGGCGTCGCGATCCTGCCGGCGAAACTCTTTCGGCGGAGCCCGGTCCAAAAGCTCGTTCACGTCGACGCGTTCGTACCAGACGTCGATCGCCCGCAGGCCGGCGAACCGGGCCATCTGCTGCCGGTAGCTGCGCACAGGCCAGGGCCGCGGCGCGCGACTGCGAAGCCTTGAAGCCGTTGTGCTCGCCGGCGATCACGAAGCTCGTCGCCAGCCGCTTCAGATCCCATTCCCAGGGGCCGGGCAGCGATTCGTCGAAATCGTTCACGTCGAAAATCAGCCGGCGCTCGGGCGTGGCGAAGACGCCGAAATTCAGCAAGTGGCAATCGCCGCAGGCCTGCACGCGAATTCCCGTGACCGGCGTGCGGGCCAGATCGGCCGCCATGATCGCCGCCGCGCCGCGATAGAACGCAAACGGCGACTGGAGCATGCGCCCGTAGCGGATCGGCAGCAGATGCGGCACGCGATCGGCACTGGTTTCGATCAGGATGTCGACCGGATTGCGGCGATCGGCCGGCGCGGTCCAGCCGCGATGGCTCGAGCGCGGGGTTTCCTGACGCAGCAGTCGTCCGTCGCCGGCTTGCATATCGATCGGTCGGGTCCCCGGTTTGGCAGATTTGGTTTTCGCGGCTGAAGCTTTTCCAGCCGTGGTTTTCGCCGTCTGGCGTTTTGCAGGTGCGCGTTTCGGAGTCTGACGCGAGGTTTGGGTTTTCGCCGCGTCGCCGTTCTGCGTGCGGGGGGTTTTGGCCTTGGCCATGACAATTTACCTGCCTGTCGTCGTGTGTCGTTCGTCCCGTGTCGTCGGGCAAATCACCTGTTCGATGATAATGCTCCCAGGCGCTGAGTTCCAGCGACCGCCACGCGCCGCATCCGACATCAGAGCGGTTCGGGCCAGTCGATTTGCTCGAATATTCTGCGCAGACGTTTTCCCCGGCTTGGATGGACCATTTCCACAAATGAAATGCGCCCCAGCAGATGGGCGCGAAAGTTCACCAGCCCCGCGCGGTTCTGGCCGGCTGGGCCATGCTGCCGGCAATTGACGAGCGTGGCCTTCAGCCGGTCGAAGTCCGCGCGGCGCACGTTCGGCCGCTCGTTGACCACGATGCCGGCCAGGTGCTGGCGCACCCCGGCGTGCATGATGCGCGTCTTGCGGTGACATACGGCAAACCCTTCTTCCAGGGCGGTGGCGCAGGCGTGCAGGCAGAATCGGCGAACGCGGCGGGAGAAGTCCTCGCCGCCGGAAAAAGCCAGATCGTCGGCGTAGCGGGTGTACACGGCTCCGGTCGCGGCGGCCAATCCCGTCAGGCGGCAGTCCAAACGGTACGCGCACAGATTCGCCAGCGCCGGCGAGGTGGGGGCTCCTTGCGGCAAATGCGCCCGAGCGTAGCGCTCGCGCACCTGTTGCAGTTGCCGCGCCGGAAGCGCCGCGTCGATCTGTTCCCAAAAGTCGAGCGGCACGCGGTTGCAACACAATCCGGCCAGCAGGTCGGCCACCTCCTCGGGATAGCCGGCCGTGCGAAACAACGCCTCAACCCGGGCCAGGGCGATCGAAGGAAAGAAGTCCGCCAGATCGATGCGCACGACCACACGCTGGCCGGCATGTGGGGCCGCAAACGACCGGATCGAACGACCCGGGCAGAATCCGTGCGCCGCGGCATGCGGCGGAACATGATCGAGGATCCCGGCCAGGATCCGCCGCTGCAACTGTTTCAATCGTGGCTTCGGCGCTTCGATCAACCGCAGCTGGCCGAGCCGCTTGGCGAGGGGCCGGAAGTGGTAGTGTCGCAGTCGCTCGTGGGGCTGCCGGAACTGCAGTCCGCGCCGGTCGGCGAACCAATCCAGCTCGGCCGGACCGATCGCCAGCCAGTCGGCCAGTTCGCCGGCCGTGCGGATGGGCGGCAGCGTCCAGGCGGCCCCGGCGGCCACCGGCCCCATTTGCGGCCGCACCGCAAGCGGCGCTCGCAGTTCCAGCTCGTAGCGCTCACAAGCCCGGGCAAACCCTGCGTCCGCCGCCAGGAACCTGGCCACCGCGATTCGTCGCGGCCGAGTGCGGCCGGCGAACTGGGCGCACAATCGCTCGGCCAGCGGACGCAGCCAACGCCAGCGCCGGCCCAGCAGACTGGACCCGCGCTCAACCAGCCCGTCGACGTCCAGCGGGCCGGCAACCAGCGCCTGGGCCAGGGCTCGGGAAATGACGCCAGGGGAATCCATCATCGAGCAGGCAAACGGCAGAGTACCCCAACGAGTCTGGTCTGGCGCGAGCCTGTATGCGCCTGGCGCATCGCGGCTCACGCGACGAAATCCGAACCCTTCACGATCCCCCGGGGTGTCCCCGAAGAGGCAAAGTCGAACGCCAAGGCCCGACGTCGCCGGCTTGGGGTACTCTGCCGCCGCACTGGGGGTATCATAGCAGGCGCCCGGCGAGCGGTCGAAACTCCGGCGGCGCGCTCCGGGCGAACCTGGCCTCGGAGGATGGCGCTCGTGCGGCGCGTGCATCAGACTGTGCTCATCGTTTCAACCGTGCTGGGCTCGTGGCTGGCCATGCAGGCGGTCCACGAAGCCGGGCACGTGCTTGGCGCGTGGCTCACCGGCGGCCGGGTCGAACGCGTCGTCCTGCATCCGCTGACGATTTCGCGCACGGACCTGGCGGGCGATCCGCATCCGCTGGCCGTCGCCTGGTGCGGACCGCTGCTGGGCGTGCTCATGCCGCTGGCGGCCTGGGGCATTGCACGCTGGCTGCGGCTGAGCGTGGAGTTCCTGGTCCGGTTTTTCGCCGGATTCTGCCTGGTCGCCAACGGAGCATATCTGGCCGCCGGCTCGTTTTCTCGGGTGGGCGATTGCGGACAGATCCTGTCGCACGGCTCGGCCATCTGGCAGCTGTGGCTATTCGGGGCGATCAGCGTGCCGGCGGGTTTTTGGCTCTGGCATGGACAAGGCGTCCACTTCGGGCTGGGCAGCGCCCAGGGTGCGACGAATCCTCGCCTTGGCTACGGCTGCCTGCTAGGCTTGGGATTGTTGGTGGTCGGCGAACTGCTGATCGGCAATCGATAAGTCGCCCGCTCGTTCGAGCGCCCGAGGGGCAGGAGAGGCATCCCGTGCCGCAAGACTTTCGTCCGCAACGCGTGCTCATGGCGGTAGGCGTGCTGGTGCTGGTGGGCGGAGCGGCGGTCTGGTACTCGGGCATCCTGCCGGCGCGCGCGCCAAGCCGCCGCAAAATGCGATCATGGTCATCGCGCCCTACCGGGACAAAGGCACCTGGGTGTTCGACGATCCTCGCTTCGGTTTGGTCCGCGAGCCATTCGTGGCCGGCGTGCCGGAAATGATCGACGCGCTCGTGGCCGACATCCCGGCGGCCGAGAGCGGGTTCCGGCTCACGTTTTCGGCCAATCCCTTTCCGGGCTTCGCAAAGAAGTTGACCCGGCTGCGCGGCGATATGCAGGGCAACTACTACCGGCTCGACGATCCGCCGATGGAAGGCTGGATCTGCCCGGCGCTGTTCCGCTACTACGACCGGGCCCCGGCCGAGTTGTACGTCAAAGCGGAACCGCTGCCAGCTAAGTAGGGCCCGGACGCGGCCATTTCTGCGCCGAATCTGGCTGGCAGCGCACGCAACGCGCTACTTACGGCGGGGGCTTGTTACCGACGCGTTACCGCGCGGGGGGCCCGATTGTCGGTACGATTGGGGCGCGTCGACCCTTCCCCAACCGTGCCTGTGCCAATCGGAGCCTACCATGAATCGCCGCCTTGCCTGCTTGTTGCTGATTTGCCTGCCGCTGGCGCCCGCTCGGGCTCGGGCGGCTGAGGCGAACCCCAGCGAACTGGTGCTGACCACCGAGCGGGCCATTATCTTCAAAGACGGCTATTCGCTGATCATCAAGCACGGCGTGGCCACGACCGACGCCGATGGCGAAGTGTTCACCGACGACGTGCCCGACGCGGCCGTGCTGGGCTCGTTCTGGGCCGTGCCCGACGGCGGCCGGCTCATTTCGATGCTCGCCGGCTGGAAGGAAACCAAAGACGCGCAAGACAAGCAGATGCCCTGCCTGCTGCCGATCGAGATCTTGCTGGCGAACAAGGGAAAACTGGCACGGGTCGAACTGCACGACAAGACGTTCTACTCGGGCGTCGTTCAGGAGGTGCTGGTCGACCGCACCCCCGCCCAGCTTACGCCGGCCCAGTGGGAGCTGCTCGAGCTGACCCCGCCGGCGCCGGCGGCCAAACTCAAACCGGCGGCAATGCTGGCGAGCCGCGCGGTCCGGCTGGCGGCGAACCCGACGACGAGCGAGCACACGATCACGTCGATCACGGGCACGAATTTCATCCTGCGCACGGACGAGGGCGACATGCTGCTGCCCGTGGCGGACGTGCGCTCGGTGGTGGTGAAAGATATGCAGACCACGATCGGCAAAACCCTGACCACGTCGAAAAAGACCAAGCGGCTCAGCTTCCGCTTCGAAGCCCAGGAGAAGAAGCAGGCCCTGACGATCCTGTATTTCCGTCCCGGGATGCGCTGGATTCCGACCTATCGGGTTGGGCTCGAGGATAAGAAGGGCAAGCAGGCGGCCGACGTGGCGCTACAGGCGGAATTGCTCAACGAGGCCGAGGATTTCGACGACGTGCCGATGGACATCGTGGTGGGCGTGCCGAACTTTCGCTTTCGGACCACCCCCAGCCCCCTGGTGCTCGAAGCCACGCTCCGCAACGCCCTGGCCGAAGCGGCGCCCGACCTGATGAACAACTCGAGCAACGCCCTGTCCAACGCGATGTATTCGCAGCGGGCGGGCGAATTCCGCCGCAACCAGGCCCAGGCGAATCCCGGCGCGCAGGGCGAAATTCAGCTGCCCGGCGAGCTCACTGCCGGCGGCGCCCAGGACCTGTTCGTCTATCACTTGCCCAAGATCACGCTCGGCAAGGGAGACCGCATTGCCGTGCCGATTTTTTCCACCGGCGTGCCCTATCGCGACCTGTACACCTGGGACGTGCACGTCACGAAGTCGGACAACGACGCCGCGCCGAGCGGGTCGGGCACGAAGTCGCCGCTGGCGCTCTCGAAGAATGAAGTCTGGCACCAGATCCTGCTGACCAACGCCACAAATGTGCCCTGGACCACCGGCGCGGCGATGATCATGCAGGGCAACCAGCCCCTGGCCCAGGAGCTGCTCACCTACACTCCGCCCAAGGACGAAGTGCGCGTGCCGGTCACGGTGTCGGTCGACACCCGGGGCAGCCTGACCGAGAAAGAAGTCGGCCGCGAACTGAACAAGCTGCAATGGGATGGGCACAATTACGCCCGGATCGACAAGGAAATCAAGCTCGACCTGTGCAACAACAAGGCCATCGACATCGACGCCGAGATCACTCTGCGCGTCGGCGGCAAGGTAGACAAGGTGAGCGACGACGGCGAAGTCGTATTGCGAGCCTTCGACGCGGCCGACTGGGTGCAGTATCACGGCCACCCGGCGGTCAACAACAGCTCGCAAGTCACCTGGAAGGTGCGGCTGAAGCCAGGGCAGAATTTCGAGCCGACCGTGGTTTATCACCACTTCACCCGGCACTAGGAGCCTATCCGAGAACCGGCGGGGACTGTCCCAGTTTTGCGCAGTCCTCGGAGCAAAACGGGACTGCCCCCTCTCCAAGACGGTTCTCGGAGAGGCACTAAAAACAGGTTTCTGCCGGTCCGTGCGGGCGGGCGAAAAAGACAGCCGCTCTAGAGCAAATTGGCGTTCGGTGTTTCTGCGCGCGAGCAAGATTTTTTTCTTACGCTCCTGGGGGGCAAATCGACTTTGCTCATTCCCGGCGCGCACTTGCCAGATTCGCACCGATTGCATAAATTTCACCGGCCTGCCGGAGCCAGCGGGCCGAGTTTCTGGTTTTTTGGCCATTTCTGAGCGATCCCGTGTCGATCTTCCGTCGACTTTCGATCCTGCTCTTGTGCGGCGTGTTCGCGCTGGGCACGTCGACCGCCACCGCCTGGCAATGCGCCGACGGCGATGACAGTGCCGAATCGACGGCGGATCCCGATCCGCTGGGCCAAAGCGACCCGGGCGAGCAGGCCCTGCCGGCGCGCCGCGACACAAGCTCCCGGCACCTGGCCCCCGCGGCGCCTCGCAGCCGCTTGTTCGAACGCGAGCCTGCCCACCGGGCGGCCTCCTTCTTTCCGCCACGCGCGTGGCTCTCGGTCGGCAACGGAATGGACGGGCCGCTGCGCTGTTAATCGGCGCCGCTCGATCCCACGCTGCCGCTCGCCGCTGACGGCATTTTGCCGCGGCAGCGCCGTTTTTACTGCGGGCAGCCGCCGCGCCAGCTCGCGCTAGCCGCGGTGCCCCTGCGGTCCACGCGCACCCACTGCGGGTGTGCGTCGGCCCCGACCATTTCACCACCGCCTAGAAGGACTCTTTGCCATGATCGATATGAAAATGTTCACCCTGCTCGAGCGGCTCGAACCGGGCCGCAGCGCCCGGGCCCGGCTGCTGAACTGGAACGGCCAGCAATACGTCCAGGACGGACAGACGATCCAGGTCCACGATCACCTGGGCCATTACGGCGTAGCCGGCGACCGCGGCCACTGCGTGCTTTCCGACGATTCGGGCCAATGGGAGGTGTTTCACGGCCTGAACATGCAGGCCCAACAGCCCGGCTTTTGAGCCCGACTGCCAGAGCTGGCTAGAGCGGCGCGCGGCGCGAGTTCTCGAGACTCGCGCCGCGTGCTGCGGCATGCCGTTCGCAAGGGAGGCAGGAACCGGAACCGGTCGCGGGGCAATTTCGGATAGAATGAGGGGGGCCAGCGCGGGGCGTCGTCGAATTGACGCCGGCGATGTCGGTCCAGCGGCGCGCATGTCCGGACAGGTTCATTCCAAGCAATTCCACCGCCACCGGTGCAAAGGAGCCAGCATCATGGCACGTATCGATGACTGCTCGTCCGTTGCGAAGGTTAGTGTGCCTCGCGTTGCTAGAACTCTGGTGGCGCAAATCGTGATCGGCGCCGGGCTGCTGGCCCTGTGCCAGGCGCCGGCCGCCGCGGACGAAGATGCGGCGAAGTCGCCGGCTGGCGATCCGCCGGCCGCCGGCCAGGTGGACCTGACGTTCAGCACGCAGGGGCGCAGCCCGGCGAGCGGCTGCCCCGCTTGATCCTGCGCACGATCGAGGGCGGCGAGCAGCCCCTGGCGGACGCCTGGCGCGAGCGGCCGGCTCTGCTGTTGACGAGTTCGCTCACCTGTCCCAAGTCGCGCAGCCGTTGGCCGGGCATGGCCAAGATCGCTGCCAAATACGGTACGACGGTGAACGTCGTGGTGGTCTACGTGATTGAGGCTCACCCGGATCGAGATGTGTGTCCTTACAAGGGGGTGGTCGACGTCACTGAAGAGAACCTTCGTGACGACATCCTGCGGCGACAACCGGCGACCCTCGAGGAACGGCTGAAGCTGGCAGCCGACTTCAAGAAACGGCTGGACGTAAACGTGCCGATCTACGTCGACAGCCTCGACAACGCAGCCTGGAAGGCACTGGGGGGCGGCCCCAACATGGCGGTCGTGGTGCGCGACGGCGTCGTCGTTACGCGCCAGGGTTGGTTCGCCGCCGACGAACTGCGCAGTGAAATCGATGAGCTGCTCGACACCCCCAAGGCGTCCAAACGCCAGCCAGCCCGGGACGAACGCGACGAAGTCGAGGCCAAATACCAGGCCGCGGGTGTCCGGCCAATGGGAGTGGCTCGGCTGATCGAGGCAGGCAAGGCGGACGAGTTCGCGGAGTTGCTCGACCGACTTCCTGAATTGGCGACCTATCCCTGGCCCTACCACTACATCGGTCAAGGGTTTACTGAAGGCATGTGCATGCTGCCCTGGGCTGCCGAAAAAGGCGCGGTCGAAATCATCGAATTGCTCGTGGCTCGCGGCGCGGATGTCGATTTGCAAAGCGACCGTGTGCCCAGCGCACTCTACGCGGCTGCCCAAGCGGGCCAAACGGCTGCCGTCGAAAAGCTGCTCGCCCACCGGGCCGATATCAATCGGCGCACCGCTTCGGGCCTGACGCCCTTGCAAGCCGCGGCGCTCCATCAGCACTCCGACACCGCACGCTTGCTCATCGCCCAGGGTGCAAAGCAGGATGTCTTCACCCAGGCGGCACTGGGCGACATCGACGCTCTGCGACAGGCGATCGCGGAGGATCCGGCCCGGGCGTTCCTGCCTGACGGCGAAGGTCGCAGTCCGCTGGTTTATGCTTCCGCCGCCGGCCAATTTGCCGTCGCCAAGCTGCTTTTAGCCGAGGGTGGCGGGACCCGGGTGGAACGCGGCCGGGCCGGCGAAAGCACAGCTCGCCAGATCAGATCGCCGGCCGACTGGGCGGCATCACGCGGCCACGCCGAGGTGCTCAACCTGCTGCTGGATGCCGGCGACCCGCTGCTTCCCAACCAATTGCACGCTGCCGTTGAGCATGGACACGTGGCGGCAGTCAAAGTGCTGATCCGGCATGGGGCGGACCTCGAAAAACGGACCCAGTGGTCACGCACGCCGCTGCATCTGGCGGCCGAACGCGGCAAGGCCGAAGTCGCCGCCGCGTTGATCGAAGCAGGCGCCGAGCTGGAGGCAAAGGTCGGCCGGCACGAAGGAGGCGGCTGCGGACCCCCAGGGGGATACCGAGCTACCAATGAAACGCCTTTACACCTGGCGGCCAAACACGCTCAGCCGCAGATCGTTCAGCTGCTGCTATCTTCCGGCGCCAAGGCGGATGCCCGCAGCGCCCGCGGCCGAACTCCCTTGATTGCCGCCGCCAGTCGCAAGGACGATCAGCCGCAGCGTATGGAAGTGGCCAGGCTTCTCCTCGACCACGGCGCCAGCCTCAACGCGCGGGAATTCGACGAATCCAACGCACTCGAGTGTGCCCGGAGCGCCAACAACTCGGAGCTGGCCGACTTGCTTGTCGAGCGGGGAGCGACCGTGGACGCGAAAGATCCCCACCCGGCTAAAGCGCCCAAGGGAAGTAGCAAAGAACGCGGGGAGGACTCCGAGTGACTAGCATCACTGTGGCATCGAGCCCGGGCAGATAACGAATCGCACTCGCGCCTTACTCGTACTCAACTTCGTTCATGCTGCCGGCCATCAGGTTGATCTCGGTGTGGACGCTTGAGAACTTGTCGGCCAGCGTTTCGAACGTGATTTCTTCGTCCCCCTGGCGGCCGACCAGGACCACTTCGTCCCCCCAGCGGACCGGCACGTCCAGGTCGGTGACGTCGACGGTGACGATGTTCAGCGACACGCGCCCCACGACCGGGCAGCGGCGCCCGTGGATCAGCACGATCCCCTTGTTGAACAAAGCCCGGGGGTAGCCTTCGCCAAAACCGACGGGCAGGGCCGCGATGCGGCTGGCCCGCTGGGTGGTGAACAGGCCGCCGTAACCGATCGTGCAGCCGGCCGGCACTTCGCGCACCTGGGCCACCCGGGTGCGCACCGACATCACGGGGCGGAGCTGCGCCGGGTTGGCAAAATCTTGCGAGGTGCGCACGCCGAAGCAAGCCGCCCCGACCCGGACCATGTCGTGCCGGCGCTCGGGCAACCGGACCGTGGCCGCGCTGTTGTGCGTGTGGATCAGGACATCGTCCGGGAGCGCGCCGCGCAGCCGCTCGCACAACCGCTCGAAGGCCTCCAGGCTGTCGAGCGTGCGCCGCAAGTCGGCCGCGTCGGAGCTGGCAAAGTGGGACAGGATGCCCACGACTCTTAAACCCGGCAGCCCGCACACGCGGCGGATCAGCGGTTCTTCGCCCACGAAGAATCCGCTCCGCCCCATGCCGGCGTCGATCTTGATGTGGACTGGAATCTCTCGCGCGCGCCGGCGGCCCAGCGCGGCCAGGTATTCAGCCGCTTCGAGCGTGCCGACCTGCTCCTCGATGTCCAGCTCGTCGACCGATTGCTCGAGCTCCTCGGGCAGGCCCATCCGCAGCCGGAAAATGGGCACGTCGAAACCGAGCGCCCGGATCGCGGCAGCTTCAGGATTGGTGCAAATGCCCAGGTAATCGGCACCCGCGGCAACGGCCACCGGCACCAGCGGGGCCAGCCCATGCCCGTAGGCATTGGCCTTGAGCACGACGCAAATCTTGCTGGGTGCGACCGATTCGCGCAGAAACGAGATGTTGTCGAAAAACGCCGGACGCGACACGATGACCTGAATGTGATGCTGCGGGCAGCTGCCCGGATAGCGGCGGTTTCCGGCTGCTGCGGCCGGCACCGGCTGCGCGAGCACAACTTCGGGCGTATCCGGCGCCGGGGCCGGCTTCTCCACTTGCGACATACCTGCTTCCTGTGTTGCAACCGCAGCGCCGGCTCGGCCGGCGTCGGAAATCCCGCTTTCTTCCTGTCCGAGAACCGTCTCGGCGAGGGGGACCGTTCCGAATCGCGCCAACTTTAGAAATGTAGGAGGCAACTCCGATCGCCGATTCGCTGCACCAGTCTCGGGGGCAGTCGGCGATCGGAGTCGCCTCGTACAAACCCGAATCGAACTTAGATTTTCGCCATTCGCTCGCAGTCCCCACCGGGTCTCGGATAGCCTCTCAGATCCGGGTCATGTCGCTGCTCTGACCGCCGGCCGCCGGGATGTAGGACTTGAGCACGTAGTCCTTGACCATGCGGTCGGCGCTGAACTGCCAGCCCATCGTGCGGATACCCCGCTTCATGCGGGCGATCCAGGATCGGGGCAGGCCGTCGTGATCGCGCTTGTAGTACAGCGGCACGACCTCTTTCTCCAGGGTTTCGAGCAGCGAGGCGCGATCGCATTCGTCGTGACGGTCGACCGACGTGTGCGTCTCGCCCATGCCGATGGCGAAGCCGTTCAGGCCGTCGTAGGCTTCGGCCCACCAGCCGTCGAGCACCGACAGGTTCAGGCCGCCGTTGAGCACGACTTTTTCGCCGCTGGTGCCCGAGGCTTCGAGCGGGCGGCGCGGATTGTTCAGCCAGACGTCGACGCCCTGGACCAGGTGGCGGCCCACGTTCAAGTCGTAGTCCTCGACGAACACCAGTTTGCCGGCGAAGCGCGGATCCCTGGTCAGCTCCGAGATCTGCTGCATGATCTGCTTGCCGGGCTTGTCGTGCGGATGCGCCTTGCCGGCAAACACGAACTGCACCGGCATGCGCGGATCGTTCACCAGGGCCGCCAGGCGGTCCAAGTCGGCAAACAGCAAGTTCGCCCGCTTATAGGTGGCAAACCGCCGGGCAAAGCCGATCGTCAGCGCGTCCTGACTCAGGACCCGGCGGAGCGAAGCGATGCGCTCGGTCGACTCGCCCCGGTATTCGGACTGGGCCACCGCGCGGCGGCGGACGAAGTCGAGCAGCCGGGCCTTGAGCGTTTGATGCGTTTCCCAGAGCTCGCCGTCGTCGATCTTTTCGACCCCTTCCCAGAATCCCGGGTCGCCGCTGTGCTCGGGCCAGTTGGGCCCCAGATGCCGGTCGAAGACCTGGTGCATCTGCGGAGCCAGCCACGAGAGCACGTGCACGCCGTTGGTGATGTGGCCGATCGGCACTTCTTCTTCCGGCCGGCCGGGCCAAAGGCTGGTCCACATGCTGCGCGAAACTTCGCCGTGCAGCGACGAAACCGCGTTGCAGCGCCGCGACAGCTTCAGGGCCAGCACGGTCATGCAAAAATCTTCGTTCGGGTTGTACGGGTCGACCCGGCCCCAAGCCATGAACGGGTCGTACTGCTGCCCGATCGCGTCGCGCAGCGGGCCCAGATGTTCTTCGATCATTGCCGGGGAAAAACGGTCGTGCCCGGCCGGAACCGGCGTGTGCGTCGTGAACACGACCTGCTTCGACACGCGGCGGGCGGCCTCTTCGGGGGACAGACCTTCTTGATGCATCCGCTGCTTCAGCAGCTCGAGCACGGCAAAGGCGCTGTGCCCCTCGTTCAGATGGAACACGCCCGGCGCGATCCGCAGGGCCTGCAGCGCCCGCACGCCGCCGATGCCCAGCAGCAGCTCCTGGCGGATCCGCACGCGCTGGTCGCCGCCGTAGAGCCGGGCGGTCAGCTCGCGATCTTCCGGCTGGTTGCCTTCGATGTCCGAGTCCAGCAGGTACAGCGTGTTGCGGCCGACGGCCAGCTGCCAGACCCGGGCGCCGATGGCGCCGGTGCGGGTTTCGATCCGCACGGTCACGGGCTTGCCCTCGGGATCGGTGGCCAGCTTCATCGACAGCAGACGGTGGTCGGTGTTCAGGTAGTCCTCTTCCTGCCAGCCGGCGGCATTCAAGCGCTGCTTGAAATAGCCCTGGCTGTAGAACAGCCCGATGCCGATGAGCGGGATGTTCAGGTCCGAGGCGCTCTTGATGTGGTCGCCGGACAGGACGCCCAGGCCGCCCGAATAGATCGGCAGCGATTCGTGGATGCCAAACTCGGCCGAGAAGTAGGCCACGGGCCGGGCCCAGAGCACGCCGGCGTAGCGGAGGCCCCAGGTCTTGGTCGAGTTGAGGTATTCCTGAAGCCGCCGGTAGGTGTAGTTGATCCGGCTGTGCAGCGCCATTTGCGACGCCCGTTGTTCCAGCTTGTCGGCCGGAATCTGCTGGAGCAGGGCGATCGGATTGTGATCCAGCTCGCGCCATTTTACCGGGTCCAGGTCGCGAAACAGGCTCACCGCTTCTTCGTCCCAGCTCCACCACAGGTTCTGGGCCAGGGCCTTGAGCCGCTGGTGGGCCGGCGCGACGAATTGCCCCAGCGTGCGGGCTTCGGAAACGATCGGCGCCAATTGGGCCCCGGCAGCCGTGAGCAATCCGACTTCGTCCGGCGAGAACTTCCGGGTGTCGGTCGTTTGCAGCACAAGCACCCCCTGCAGCAGGCCTTGGTCGGTAAGGGGCACCCCCAGGAACGACCGGTAAGAGTCTTCCCCGGTCTCGCCGAAATACTTGAACCGCGGATGCCGAAACGCATCTTCGACCATCCGGGGACGCAACTGCTCGGCCACCATGCCGACCAGCCCCTCGTCCAGCCGCATCCGCACCCGGCCGACGCTCTCCGGACGCAAGCCGTGGGTGGCGGCCAGCACGAGCCGGGTCCGGTCGGGCTCCAACAGGTACACCGAACAGACGTCGGCCTCGAACCGCCGCTGGATGAACTCGACCACGTTGGTCAGCGTTTCGGTCGAGTCGCCGGTGACCGAGGCCAGCCGGCAGATTTCCTCGATCGTCCACAAAGCCGAACTTGCGCCCAAAGTCAGCGTTTCGCTCATGATTCGATGGTCCACCTGTTCTTGACTGCCGAGGGCAAAATGCGCGCGGGGAACTAGACACCCGGCTCCCGCCCAGCGGGCGGCAAAGAGCAATCGCCGTACCGATCGCCTGGGGAACCCCCTGAGGCGGCTTTCTGGGCCGTTTTGCCGGGGGAAAACGGGGCTCGTCGCCCGGCGGGGTCACCACCGCTGATCGCCGCGGAATGTCATCTTCTTTCGCACGACATGCGACAAAAACTGGCAATACGGGGCCGTTACGCGCAGGGCTGCTGAAGCGGACGCGCGCGATTTCGCCCGGGCGCGATTGGGTCGGGCACAAAAATGCCCCAGGAGGCCAGCGAGCCCCGAACGGTGGATCGTCAGTCCCTGATTGGGCGCAGCTTCCGTGCGGCGGCAACAATTTGCCGGAAGACCGCTGGCCAATCGCCCAGCGCGGGCTGGCGGAACAAGCGCATCGTGGGATACCAGGGACTATCCTCGCGCTCGAGCAACCAGCGCCAGTCGGCCACAAACGGTAGGGCCACCCAAACCGGCACGCCCAGGGCGCCCGCCAGATGGGCGATCGACGTGTCGCTGGTGACCACCAGGTCGAGATTCTGCATGATGGCCGCCGTGTCCAACAGCGGGCCGGCCGTGCCGTCCAGGCGGTCTCCCAACTCGATCAGCGGAAACTCGACGCCCGCGGCCTGCTCGGCGCCGAAGCCCTTCTGCAGACTGATCAGCTGCACCCCCTCCAGCGCCGCCAGGCCGGCAAACTGGGCCAGGGGAATCGAACGCCAGCGATCGTGGTTGTACGTGGGCGAGCCTTGCCAGGCGATGCCGATCCGGAGCCTTCCGGCCACGGGCAAATCGCGGTGCCAGGCCGCGACCAGCCCAGCGTCGGCCTGCAAATAGGGGACCTCAGCCGGTACACTCCCGAGCGTCGTCCCCAAGATGCTCGGCAGGCTCAAGAGCGGCGCATAGAAGTCGCAAATTGGCGCGTCGTGCCCCAATTCGACGAACTGGTCGATGTCGGCCTGCAGCGCCATGAGCCGGCACAGCGGCGCCGGGCAGGCCAGCACCACCCGGGCGCCCTGCCGTCGCAAGAGCCGCGCATAGCGAATGAATTGCAGCGTGTCGCCCAACCCTTGTTCGGGATGGAGCAGGATCGTCCGCCCGGCCAGCGGCGAGCCGTCCCAGCGCGGAAACGGATAACGCGGCTCGACGAACTCCTCGCAGCGCCAGCGCCATTCGAACTCCGGCCAGCCGCGGGCGAAGTCTCCCAGGGTCAGCCGAACCATGGCCAGATTCTTGTGCGCGTCCGGATAGTCGGGCACGAGACGCAGGGCCTGTTCGTAGCACGCCACGCTCTCGGCCAGTTTGCCCTGGGCCTTGAGCACGTTGGCCAGGTTGTTGTGCGCGTGCGCGTAATCCGGCCGCAGCCGGATCGCCTGCCGATAACAGGCCGCCGCCTCGTCCAGCAGCCCTTGCCGCCGCAGCGCGACCCCCAGGCTGACGTGGGCATCGGCATAATCCGGCTGGCACTCCAGAGCGAGTCGATACTGGCGGCTGGCCTCGACCCAATCGTGCCGGAGCATATACGCCCGGCCCAGTTGCGTGAGCACTTCGGCCTGGCCGGGCGCCAACTCGAGCGATCGCCCCAGCGCGCTGATCGCACCGTCCGCCTCGCCCAGCCTGACCAGGCACGTGCCCAAGCCCGCCTGGGCAGATGCCGAGCGCCCGTCGAGACGGATCGCTTGCTCAAAGCCCAGACGGGCCGCGGCGAAATTGCCTGCTCCGAAATCGGCCTCCGCCGCCTGAATCTGCGCGGCGGCGTCGGCCGGCATAGCCGATCGGACACTGGTGGGCGCCGGCTGCGCAGGGCCCGGTTGCTGGGGCGAATTCATTCGGGCCAGGACGTCGGCCAAGTCGAGATGCGCAAGACTCATGCCGGGCTGCAACTCGAGCGCCCGGCGCACCGCGGCCACGGCCTCGTCCTGGCGGCCGGCGGCGCCCAGGGCGTCGGCCAGGTTGGCGTGCGTGGGCGGATGGTCTGGCCGCAGTTCAATCGCTTGCCGGTACGCGGCAATGGCGGGCTCGAGCAGGCCCTGACCGCGCAGGGCAACGCCCAGGTTCGCGTGCGCGTCGGCCGAGCGCGGTTGCAGCTGGAGCGCGCGGCGATACTCGGCAATGGCCCCGGCCCAGTCCTGGCGGCTAGTGAATACGTTGCCCAGGTTGACCCGGGCTTCCACGGCTTCGGGCCGCAGCTCGAGGGCCTGGCGCAAACTGATCTCGGCGTCATCGAGTCGGCCCACGGCGCGCTGGACCATGCCCAGCACGCACCAGACGTCGGCGTTTTGCGGATCCGCCGCCAGGACTTGCCGGTACACCGCCTCGGCCTGCGCCAGATCGCCGGCGCGATGGTAATTGAGTCCCAGGGCGATCAATTGGTCCGGCTGGATCATGCGAATCGGGCGAGGAAAAAGTCCATCAGCCGGGTGGGAAGGGAGCAGATGCCGCTAGCGCGAGCGAGTCTTGCTCGCCCGGCGTTAGCGAATCATGCGGTTCTCGTTAATGCCCGCTAAAGCGGCTGAATCGGGATTCAGGGGCCGCGAGGCATCTCATAGACTACCCGCTGCGTGAGGATTCACCCAGATGATTGGTTCCCGCGCCTCAGCGCTCGCCGTTCCCGCCGCCACCGGAGCGCCCACGCCCCGCGCAGGAGCGCACCCTTGCAGCTCAGCCTGGCGTACGTCGGGCTCGTTTTGCTGTGGGCCGGCGCCGCCGGGGAGTGGATCGCCGCAGCGTACCTGTTGAGCTTCTGGCACTACTATCTCTATTGGCTCGCTTACTATTACGGTGCCGCGGCGCTCGACGATTTCAAACGCGACGCGGTTCTGCTCAAGAGCGTGTCGCTGGCCGTTTTGGGCTGTGCGTATCTGGCGGCGCCGCTCGACGGGCTGTCGCTGGCGGTCGTCACGCTGGGTTTTCTGCTCAACATCGCCGGCGCCCGGGCGCTGGGTCCGGATCGGACTTATTACGGACATGAACTGGCCGACTTGCCCGAGCGCAGGATTACCGCCTTTCCATTTTCCTGGATCTCGCATCCGATGCTCGCAGGCAACGTGGCGGCATTTGGCGGCACGCTGCTGAATCCCGTTTTTCGCCAGGCCTGGTGGCCGCTGGCCTGCGCCACGTGGCGCTGAATCTCGCTCTTTTGTTGATGGAACTGGCCGTCGTGCCGCAGCGGCGGAGTGCCCGGGCGCAACGGGGCGGCGGCGGCCCGGGCGGTCGGCCGCGGTTTCCGCTGGCGCGCATTTCGGCCGTGGCGCTCGGCGCCGCGCTGGCGACGGAATCGGGGCTGTGGGCCGTGGGCCGCGGCGCCCAGTGGCTTGCGGCCGTTGTCGTATCCGCGGCGGTCATCTTCGCCGCTGCCCTGTTTGTTTGCTATTCGGTGGCCCGGCCGCTGGCCGCTGGGCCGCAAAACCCCAGAGAAAGGGAAGCCGATGAGTGATGCCTGGAGCGTGCCCGGGGTAACGACCGCGCCGCGGCGGGACAAGACGCTGCGGCACTTTCCGGCCCTGGTCGGCCGCTTCGACGACGCCGCGGCCCGGGCCACGATCGACGGGCTGGCCCGCTGGGTCGAGGAGCAATATCGCGCCGAGCTGGTCGAAAGGCCGTCGAAGCACGTGTACCTCCGCACGCTGCCGGCGGAAGTAACGGCCAAGATCGACGAACTCCGCGACAGCCCCCTGATTCGCTCGGCAATCTTGCGGGCGTTTCCGGCCGACAGCGTCCTGACGGCCATGAAGCACACCGACGAGCTGTATATCTCGCACTACAATCGCGATCGAGGGGGCGACCAGGGATTGTTCGACAAGCACTACGACGGCAATCTGCGTTTCCTGCCGTTCGGCTCGGTGGTTCGGGCTCTGATCTACTTGCAATCCGACGCCGCCTACAAAGTCGTTTTCCGCGACAGCCAGGTCGAGCAGGCGTTCGTGACCTACGAATTCGGCCTGCTCGACTTTCACCGCGAGTTTCATTGGGTCGAGGGTCAATTCGACCCGGGCGATCAGCAGCGCATTTTGTTGAAATGCAACTATCTGATCCTGCCCGCCGGCGCCGGGCTGCCGGGCCGCCTCGTGTGGGGGGCCAATACGGGCGTGTTTTACGTCGTCAAGGCAGCCATGGAATACTCCAAGAGCCCCCGGACGCTGCTGCAGCGCGCCGTGGGGCTGGCCTGCAACTTGTTCCGCCTGGCGAACAATGTCCACCCGTTCGTGCCGCTGGCCATGCTGGGCGCAGTCGCTGCGGCCGCGGTCTGGGGACTAGTGTGCCTCTGGCGGTGAGGGGCCGGCCGGGAGCCGGGGCGGTCGCTCCCAAGGCCAGGTCAGGGCCGCCCAGCTCGCCAGTGCGATCAGCGTGCTGATCACGACATGCATCGGGTACGGCCCGAAATAATCGAACAACGTGCCCGGGTCGGCGCTGCGGTTCAGATAGATGTAATTGACGCCGAGCAGGGCGTTGACCAGATAGATGATGGCAGCATAGGCCAGCGTCGCAAGGCACGTGCGGCGATAGAGCCCCCAGCTTGGCCGCAATCCCACGCCCCAGCACAGGTAGACGGCCGCGACGATCACGCTCGCGTGGCCGAAATAAAACATCAGGAACTCGAAATGGGGAAAGCCTTGATGCAAGTCGGGCGTGAGCATGGCCAGCAGCGTGGCCGTCAGCCCGCAGTAATAGACGATGCCGAACGCCCAGCGCCGGTGCGTCCATAGCCCATAGACCGCGACCATCCAGGCCACGTCGCAGAGCTGCAGCGGCAGCGAACCATCCAGCGCAAAACGGGCCGGGAGCATACATTCGATCTGCATGCTCCCTTGAACGGCCAGAATCACAAGCGCGAGCGTCCGGCTAAGCAGGCGCTCAGCAGGCTGCCCGCGCAGGCGCCGCCCCAGCCGGGCGATTAGCACCGCCACGCCGGCGGTCAGCGCCAGCGCCATTCCATGAGCTGCGCCAAACGGCACAAAGGGAGTTGCGGTCCACAACCAGGACATCACGGCCCCGCCTCCCGGCCTGCTGCAAAGGGCCTGCGACCGCACGAAATCGGCGAACGTGCCACCGCCGCTCCAGCTCTCGGACGGCGCACAGCCCGCTGCGTCCCCGCGGCGCGCTAGGCCGGCTTCTGTCCCACAAACAGGTAGTACGGAACACGGCCCAACGGAACATAGGGTACCTTTGTCGTGCTTTCCACCACCAGTTCAGTCGTAAAACGGCTCGTCAAATACGGCAGATGGTCCGGGCTGAGATACACGTTGTCCCGGGCGAACCAGGCCGGCCAGAACGTCCGTGTCAGCCAGCCATGCCGGGCCTGCGACGCCGCCGGGTGCTTGCGGGAAACGTAAAAATCGACAATCCCGATCCGGCCGCCCGGCCGCAGCAGCCGCCAGGCGTTTTCCAGGGCCGCAAACCAGTCGGGAATCATGCTCAGCGAATAGGAAAACGTGACCACGTCGACCGGCCCGCCCGACGGCGCGAACGTGGTCGCGTCGGCCTGGCACAGCTCGACGTTCGACCACCGCTCGTCCTGGGCCCGACGCCGGGCGACCGCCAGCATCGCCGCGGACAGGTCCACGAGATAGACATCGGCCAACTGGGGCAAGCGTTCGGCCAGACAGCCCAGGTTCCAACCGGTGCCGCCCCCCATGTCGATCCAGCGGCCGCGCTCGGGGGTTGGCAGTGCGGCCAGCAATTCGCGCCGGCCGGGCAGGAGCCGGGCCCGGAAGTCGTCGTAGCCGCCGGCTTGGGCCCGATAGAAGCTGTCCAGCCGCTGGGCGTGGGTTTCGCCCCGGATCGGCTGGACCGCCAGGTGCCAAAGAATACGTAAGTCCGAGGCGAGCGACATGCGCTATTTAGTTCGCTACACGGCCAGATCGGCGATGAAAAAGCTGCCATAGGTGTGAACCCGGTCGAGCGAGTGCAAGTTTGCGGCCATCTCCGTGCGGTAGCGGAGGATCTCGCCCACGCGCACCGTCCGGCCGCCGATGCCCACTTCCAGCCGGTCGACAAAATCGCTGCGATGCCCGGCGCTGCGCCAGAGCAGCCGGGCGGCGGGGGCCGCACGGCGGACGATGGCTTGCCATTCTTGCTGCAGCCAGGGGCAGCGCAGCGTGCTCAGCCAGTCCATGTGGTCGAGCAGCACGAAGCGGGAGATCGGCTGCTCGTGGGCCTCGAGGTAGTCGGCCACCGAGCAGGTGTGAATTTCGATCCGGTCGACCAGGCCGGCTTTGAGCCGCTCGAAGTTCGCCCGGCGCAGATATTCGGGACAGCACGCCTGGGTGTACTGGCCGGTGAGATACACCCGCCAGAAGTAGTTGTCGCACAGCGGCAAGCAGGTAAAGACGTGCCGGGTCATGTCCTCGATGAAGCGCACGATGCCACCCCCGTAGCTCTTGTCGAGTTGGTCGCGCTGCGGACGGGGCACGCCCAACATGGACAGGGTCGAATCGCGGCGCAAGAACCACCGCACATAGGGGCGCCAGACCGCACTGTGCAGCGCGTGGTCTTCGTAAATCTGCCGCTGTTCGTCGACCGACTGGGCGGCAAACAGGGCCTCGAGCGATTCGCGCAGGCCCTTGATGCAATCGATGTAACGGTTGACGATCCAGGCAAACGACCCGGTCGTGCCGCGAAAATAAAAGCTCGGGCGCCGCTCGGTACCCTGAAAGAAATCCAGGTGGCCGTCCCAGTAGCGCCGGCGCTTGAGGAGAGCTGCCCGCGCAATTCGCGCTCGTACACCGCGGGAAAGTCCGGCCAGCGCCCCTGGCCGAAGAGCTGGAAGAAGGGCTCGAAGTCGAGCGCCCGGATCGCGGCGATCTTCAGTTCCAGGAGCGCATTTTGCCGCGAATTCAGGTCCACGGCCACGATCTTGCCGGGCTCCTCGAGCACATAGTCCAGCACGTTGCAGCCGGCCGACGTGATCGTCAACAGCACGTCGTCGGCCGCCAGGCCCAGGGCCACCCGGTCGGCCCGCGGGTCCTCCCAGCACGTGTTGTAAACCAATTGATGACGATGGACGAAATTAAAGCACCGCGCCCCGATCCAATCGCAAAGAGTCATGATACCTCTTCAGGCTCCGCGAGACGGATTAGATACGAAGATTCGAATGCACCCGACATGCCCCTCTGACTTTGCTCGAGTTCAGCGGATTTCCCGCCTCCAGGATTTTCCCTCGTTGCATTACGGCTACGCGACATCCAGGCTCATCAGCGACACGCCCGCGCCTGTCGCGCGGATGCGCCGCAACCGCTCTTCGGCCGCCGGCGTTTCGACTCGGGCCGTCTCGGTCCAGAGCTGGTCGAGCACTTGCGACCAGTTGTGCCCGGCTGCGCTAGCCACGGCCAGCCGGCCGGCGGCGGTGCGCAGGGCCTCGTCGCGCCGCATGCATTCGAGGGCTGCCAGCAACGCGTCGGGGTCGGCCGCGTCGAACACCAGCCCCGTGCGGCGATGCTCGACCACTTCGGCCGGGCCTCCTTGATTCGAAACGATGGCCGGCAATCCCGAGGCTTGAGCTTCCAACACCACGTTGCCGAAGGTGTCGGTCGTGCTGGGAAACACGAAAGCGTCGGCGCTGGCAAAGGCCTGGGCCAAGGTCTCGCCGTCGAGAAAGCCCGTGAACAGGACGTCCGGCCGCTGGTAGCGCCGGCGCAGCTCGGCCAGGTAGGGTCCGTCGCCTACGATGACCAGTTCGGCCGAGCGGCCCCGCGATTGAAACCGCACGAAGGCCTCGAGCAGGGCGTCGAGGTTCTTTTCTTTCGAGACCCGGCCGACATACAAAAACACGAATTCGCCGTGAGCCCCGCGGCGGCGGTAGAACTGCGGATCGCGCTTGGCCGGCGAAAAACGCTCGCTGTCGACGCCTTGCCTGAGCACTTGGAGTTTGCGGCTGTCGAAACCGTTGTCGATCAATTGCCGGCGGTAGAATTCGCTGGGCACGTAGATGGTTTGCAGCTGGTCGTAAAACCAGTGCATGTACCGCCAGGTGAGCTGCTCCAGGGCCTCGTCCTGCGTCATGCAGCGCACGTACTGGGGAAAGTCGGTGTGGTAGATGCCGGCCAGCGGTATGCCCAACAAGCGCCCCGCGGCCAGCGCCGCCAGCCCGACCGGGCCGGGCGTGGAAATGATCAGCTCGCCGAACCGCTCCCGCTCCAGGTATTCGATGACTTCCAAAAACGGCGGAAAGACAATCGGCTGCATTTCATATTCCGGCAAGGCAAACGACCCGACGGGCGTCATGTTGCGCACGGCGACGCCGTCGGGCGGCATCTTGTCGCTGCTGGTGACAACGGTCAGGGCCCGGCCTTGCCGCCGTGCTTCGGCCGCCAGGCATTGCAGCATCAGGCTGACGCCGTTGACCTCGGCAAACGTGTCGCTGACCAGGGCCTTGCGATTGCTCCGGCGCACTCGGGAACGGGCCGCCGGAAAGTGCTCGGCCACCGCTTGCAGAAAGCGCTCGTCCTTGTGCTGGGTGCGGAACGCGGCCAGATACGGCGCGATGCTCAGCGCGACCGGCCCCAGCGCCGAGACGGTTTGCAGGCTGTCGACCAGCCGCCCCTCGCCCGCATAGCGGACGAACTTCTTGAAGAACTCGTACGTGACGATGTGGCAGATGCGGCAGGCGGTTTCAAAGCTGTGCCGGTCGTCCCGGGCTTCGGGAATCGCGCCGCTCTGTTTTTCGGCCTGAGCCAGCAATTGCGACAGCTCGTCGACCAGCGCGTGCTCGGCCACGTGGGCGCCGGTCGCCCGGGCCGTGATCCGCCGGGCCAGGAAGCGCAGCCGATCCTTCAAGCCCAGCCGCGTCGAGCGCTGGCCTTCGATCACCCGGCGGAACAACTCGTCGATGAAATTTCGCCGGGCGAGCGATCCGCCCAGGAGTCGGGCTTTGTAAAAATCGTAGGCGATGTGGTAGAAGCTGTGCGCCAGCCGCAAGCTGGTGCCGGACGACCCGCCCATCTCGTGGCGGTCGGCCCGCAAGTGAGCCAGAAACTGCTCGACCGTTTCGGCCGGCGGCGTTTCGGTATAGGCGCTGGCGATGTAAATGCCGCTATGGTCGTCGCTGCCGCCGGTGAACGACTTTTGCCAGGGCCGCGGGCCCAGCGGCTCCAGTCCGTGGCGGTCGGCCATGTCGGCGATCAGGTCCGGCGTCAGCTCGCGGAAGATCAGCGACACCAGGTCGCTGGCCCGCGGATCGCGCGAGCCGTTGATGCCCTCGAACCGGTTGAACAGCACGAGCAGTTTTTCCACGTGCTCGACCGTCAGCTGATCGTTGACGCGAAACAGCGGATGGGCCACCGAATAGACGATGTCCTGGCTGAGGACATATTCGCGGAAGTCGTAAATATTCTGCCGGACCTGCTGAATCGCGCGGAATTGCTCTTCGCTGATGCCGCTGACCAGGCAGTGGATCTTGCAGCCGTCCTCGGGAAAGTAGGTCGTGACCTCGGTCGACAGGAACGTGTCGGGCAGATGCGCGATCTCGAGCGCGCCGGCGATGCAGTTGTGGTCCGAGATGGTGACGAATCGCATCCCGCGCTGCCGGGCGCGGCGATAAATCTCCAGCGGCTCGACGAAGCTTTCCGGCGAGCCGATGCGCCGCAGAATCCACTCGCTGGGGCGGTCGGAATACTTGCTGTGAACGTGCAGATCGACCCGCGTGGGAAGAGGGCCATTGCCAGAGGGGCCGCCGGCCAGCGGGACTGAAGTCAGATCGAATCCATCCTCATTTCGCGCGGAATCAGCAGACGGGTGTTTCGTGATCACAGTGCGCCTCGCCTTCCGTTGGGAAGTTGGGTTCCTTCACCGCCGAGCGACACTCCCGGCAGGCTGAATCGTCTGCCTCGAGTTATCGCTTGGCCGTTGGTCGACGCCGTCCGTGGCGAATTGCACTGTGTGTTTTTCCGGATTGCACTGCGTGTTATTCGGCCTCGGAGGAGCGCGCCCTGCCAGTACCACCGCGGCAATACTATCCAGCCTCGGCTTGAAACGAGTTTCGACGCGGTGAGATTCCGGTGAGTTCGGCGGCAATTCTTGGCAACCCGCGCGCTGCTAGCAGTTCGCGTCCGCGCCGCCGTTATCCTCCGCGCGCGGGTTAACGAAACCAAAGCGGAACCGACACGGATTCCTAATCAGAGGCGCTCGGAGTGCGCGCGACCCGTTCCGCCGGCAGCGCGCCCCGCGGCGCGCCGCGGCCCGGGGGATTACCCCTCGCGCAGGTGATGCCGGTCGGCGACGGGCCGGACCAGGGCATTCGCGACGAAGGCCAGCGCCAACAGCCCGGCCATCAGAAACATCGTCGAGTTGTAGATCGTGCAAGAAGGATCCGCCGTGCCAGGCGGAGCCAGCGCGAGCAGCTTGGCGATCGTGACCGTCTTTTGCTGGATCAGCATCGGCAGTTCGGCCACGGGCGCGCCGAACTCGGCCGCAAATGCAGTGGGCGAAACCTGCTGGCTGAGCTGCCCGATCGCCTCGCGCACCGCGTGCTCGCGCAGCGAGGTGATGGCCAGCGGTCCCAGCACGCCCGCGGTGCTCCAGGCCGTCAGCAGCCGGCCGTGGATGCCGCCCACGAAGCGGGTGCCGAACAGATCGGCCAGGTAGGCCGGAATCGTGGCGAAGCCCCCGCCATACATCGTGAAGATCAACATCGTCACCGCGTAAAACTCGACCAGCCAGGTCACCGCCGGCGCGACGCTCATCTGCCGGGCCGTCCAGGGAATCGACAGATAGAGCAACGCGCCGCAGCCGAAGAAAATGGCATAGGTCCGCTTGCGGCCGAGATAGTCGGACGCGCTGGCCCAAAAGAACCGACCCAACATGTTGAACACGCTGGTCATCAGCACATACGTGGCCGCGAACGAACCATTGACGATCTGCGGCAAAGCCGAGCCAAAGATCTCGCTGAGCATCGTTTTGGCCACCCCCAGCACCGCGATGCCGGCCGCCACGTTGAAACAAAGCATGATCCAGAGCAAATAGAACTGCGGGGTGTGCAGCGCCTGGTCGATGTCGACATTGCCGGCCGAGATCATCCGCCGCGCCGCCGCCGACGGCTCCGGCGCGGTCCAGCCCCGGGGCCGCCAGTCGGGCGCCGGAATCCGAATCGCCAGCGCCGCGGCGAGCATGCAGACCAGATAGCCCAGGCCCAAGACCAGGAACGTTTCGGCCGCGCCGTTGTTGCCGGTGCCGGCGACGTACACGCCCTCGGGCGCAGGCACCAGGAGTTGGGCCCTTTCGCCCGCGGCCAGCACGACGACGGTGCGCTGCTGGCCGTCGACCATTGCCACCCGGCGGCCGGCGATGGTGGTCAGCTCGACCTCGGCCGCCTGGCCCAGGTATTGCGGCGGGCGATAAAAGGTTCGCATCAATGCTTCGTTCAACGGCGCGGCGATCATCGCGCCGCCGCCGAATCCCATGATCGCCAGCCCCGTGGCCATGCCCCGCCGATCGGGAAACCAGCGAATCAGCGTGCTGACCGGCGAAACGTAGCCGAGCCCCAATCCGCAGCCGCCGACCACGCCGTAGCCGAAATACAGCAAGGCCAGCTGATGCCAGGCGATGCCCGCGGCGCCCAGCGCCAACCCGCCGCCCCAACACAGCGCGGCCACCGTGCCCACGGCCCGGGGACCGACTTTCTCCAGCCACTTGCCGGCGAAGGCGGCCGACAGCCCCAGCGCGACGATCGCCACCGTGAATACCCAGACCACCTGGGCCAGCGTCCAATCGTCCGGTGCGCTGGCGACCACGCCGTGGATCCGCGTCAGTTGCGGATTGAAGATGCTCCAGGCATACACCGAGCCGATGCACAGGTGGATGGCCACGCATGCCGGCGGCACCCGCCAACGGTTGAAGCCCGGCGGCGCGACGATCCGCTGCTTGGAAAAAAAGCCGGCTGCAAACATGGGGCGGGGCGGATTCGGGAGTGGTTGCCGGGGCAGAGCAGGGGAGGGGTGCGCCGATTTCAGCCGATGACCTGTTCGATCACCCGGCCGTGCACGTCGGTTAGCCGCATGTCGCGGCCGCCGTGGCGGAACGTCAGCTTTTCGTGATCCAGACCCAGCTGGTGCAAGACCGTGGCGTGGATGTCGTGAATGTCCACGCGATCCTCGACGGCTGCCATGCCGAATTCGTCGGTGGCACCCAAGACCATGCCGGGCCTGATGCCGCCGCCGGCCATGAAGATGGTGTAACCGGCCACGTGGTGATCGCGTCCGTCGCTGCCGGCCGAGTGCGGCGTGCGCCCCATTTCGCCAGCCCAGAGGACCAGCGTATCGGCCAGCAGACCGCGCTGCTTAAGATCTTTCAGCAGGGCCGCGACCGGCTGGTCGGTGATCCGGGCGTTCTCTTCGTGCCGCAGCTTGAGTTCGCCATGCTGGTCCCAGGGCGCGTTGTTCTTGTGGGTCAGCGGACAGGTCACTTCGACGAACCGGACTCCGGCTTCGACCAGGCGGCGGGCCCGCAAGCATTGCAGGGCGTAAAACTTGTCGTAGTCGGGCCCGCGGTCCACGCCGTACATCCGCAGCGTCGCTGGGCTTTCGCCGCTGGTATCGCAAAGCGACGGCAGCAGCGTTTGCATCCGCGCGGCGGTCTCGTAGTTCTTGATGGCCGATTCGATCTGGTCCCCGTGATGCTCGGCGGCGAAGCGGCGGTCCTGGGCCTGCAGATAGCGCAGCTTGAGCTGCTGGATCTCGCTCGCATCGGCCGGCGCGATGTTGTCGACCGGAGTGCCCTTGGCCCGGACGGGAGTTGCCTCGTGCGTGGCGGGCAAGAACGACGCGGCAAAGTTCTGGTATCCGCCGTTGGGAATCCAGTCGTTATTCAGCACGATGTAGCCGGGCAGGTTCTCGTTTTCGGTTCCCAGGGCGAAGGAAACCCAGGAACCCAGGCTGGGGGCCGCGCCGACGATGCGCCCGGTGTGCAGCAGCAGGTTCTGCTGGCCGTGCAGGGCAATTTCTCCGACCAGCGACCGGACGACGCACAGGTCGTCGGCGCAGGCGGCGATGTTCGGCAGCAGCTCGCTGACCCACAAGCCCGACTCGCCGCGCTGCTTGAACTCCCACAGGTTCTTCAGCCATTTGCGGCTGGCTTCGGCCGATTGCGAACGCTTGTCTTCTTTGAGCTGAGCCGGCTGACCGTTGCGTTTGGCGAGCTCGGGCTTGTAGTCGAACGTGTCGACGTGCGAAACCCCGCCGTCCATAAACAAGAAGATGACGTTCTTGGCGTGCGCGGCGAAGTCGGTGTGGGGCCGCCGCAACTCGGCCGCCGCGGTGCGTGCCGCCAGGTCGGCCAGGGCCAGATAGCCGAACCCCAGCCCGGCCGAGCGCAAAAAGCCGCGCCGCGTCGTTGCCGGCGGCAGGTGACCGGGGCAGCCCGGATTGCGACTCGTCGGGTGAAGGGGATGCAAATGCATAATCGACTACGGAATGTAAATGAATTCTTTCAGATTGAACAGCGCATGGGCCACGTCCTGCCAGACTGCGACGGACCCGAGAATGTCTGCGGCCGTCACCTGCCGCAGGCCGGCCGATTGCTGGACCAGCTCGACGAGCCGCTGGGTCTCGTCCGCAGTCGGGGGCCGGCCGGTGGCGGCAAGAAACATGGTCTGCAATCGCACGGAAGCCGCTGCCGCCCCGTCCCCGACGATTCTCTCGCTCCACACACGGGCCAGCGCTTGCACCAGCGGATCGTTGAGCAGGGCCAGGGCCTGATCGGGCACGTTCGTCACGTCGCGATGGCCGAAAGTTTGCTTGGGAATCGGTTGATTGAAGAGCGCCAGGAAGCGTGGCGGCTCCATCAGCGTCATCTTGATGTAGATGCTCCGCCGGCCGTTGCCGTCGAGCGGCCCGCGCAGCAGGCGCTTGCTGGCGTCTTCGGCCGCGCGAAAGGGCTCGACCGGCGGCCCGTACAGCCGCGCATCCAGCCGCCCGGCCACGCACAGCAGGCTGTCGCGAATGGCCTCGGCCTCCAGCCGGCGCGGCGGCATGTGATGCCATAGCGTATTGTCGGTATCGGCCGACAGGCACTCGGCTGCCGCCGCGCCCGACTGTTGCCAGGCGGCGCTCGTCACCAGGCGGCGGATGAGCCGCTTCGTGGACCAGCCGTCTTCGACGTACTGGCTGGCCAGCCAATCGAGCAGTTCCGGATGCGAGGGCAATGCGCCCAAGTGCCCGAAGTCGTCGGGAGTGCGGACCAATCCCTCGCCGAACAGGTAATTCCACACCCTATTGACCATCACCCGGCTGGCCAGCGGATTCTGAGGGTCGGCCCAGTTGCGGGCAATTTCGCGGCGCCCGCTGTCGGCCTGCGCCGCCGCGCTGCGCTCGGGCTCGAGCAGGCGGATATTGCCGCGGGGAACCTCCTCGGCCAAATCGGTGTACGAGCCGCGAATCCGCAGGCGTTCGTTCCGCCCCTCGTTCATGTCCGCGAGAGACCCGACCGTCCTTTCGCCCGGCAACTTCGACTCGATCTGGCGATAGGCCTCGACCAATTGCTTGACCTCGGCAGATTGCGCCGTGTCGTTAGGCAATTGGCCGGCGGCCAGCAGGCTGTTGAGCAGCGAGACATCTTCATCCGAGGCCCGGCCTGCGGCCCAGCGCGCGACGGGCTTGCGCAGCCAGGCGGCGATGGCGGCGGCCGCTTCGTCCAGCGATTTCACTTGGGGCACGGCCTCGAACAATTCGGCGTAGCGGCCGAGCTCGTCCGCCGGAGCGCTCGCCGCATAAACCCGGGTGATGCCGAACCACGAACGCGGATCCTCCTCGCCGCCGGGAGACAGATCGACGCGCGGCGGGAAATTGTTGTTGTAGGCCTTGGTCGACAACTCGAAATACGTGCGATAGCGGCCAACTTTCGTCGGCCGGCCCACCCAACCGAACGCGGGCTGCCGGAAGTAGGTCATGTGTTCTTCCGGGAACAGCGCGTTGTCGACGATCAATTGCCAGGCCGAACCCGCGCCGCCGCCGCCACCGACCTGGATCGAAGGCCAGGCCCATTGGTCCATCAGCGGGCCGCGCACGGCTCCGCCCCAGCGCTGCGACCAGACTTGCGTCCAGCGCCCGGCCGGCAACAGATGCACGATGGCCCGGTCCCCCTCGTCGGCCACGACCAATTCGCCGCTGTGGGCAAGGCCCGAACGCATGCCCAATCCCTCGAGCTGCCAGCCGGTCGGCACGCGGTCGGTGGTAAAATCGGCAATCACGATGAGCCGCGCGTTGGCCGCGCGGCGCTCGTCGCCGAGCGCCAGCCACTGTTTGGCCAGCTCCGTCCATCTGGCTTCGACCGCCGCGGCGTCAGGTGCCAGCCGCAGCGTGTTCCAAAGCGCCAGCGGACCGTCGGGAAAATTATTGCCGGCCGGCGCCGGCGCGACCGGCAGACCCGGCAACCGCTCGGCGAGCGCGTCGATCGCGGCCAGCCAGGGCCCGGCCAGGGCCTGGCGGAGCTGAGATTTCCGCCCGCGCAGCTCGTCGATCGCCTGCTGGTCGGGCCCGGACCGGTCGAGCGAGCGCATCACCCAGCGCGAGCTCATCAGAGCGCCGGCCAGGGCGTAGTAATCGTGCTGCGAGACGGCATCCAGCTTGTGGTTGTGGCATTGCGAGCAACCGACCGTCGTGGCGAGAAATGCCTTGCCGAGCGTGTCGATCACGTTGTCGATGGCCTCTTCGGTCACTCCGCCGGAAATGGCAGAACCGTTGTCGCCGTGCCGGCGTTCGCCCATCCGCAGCCCCATCGGCCCGATGATCGACTCGTTGATGCCCTCGGGCCCGACGCGCGGATCGGCCAGCAGATCGCCGGCCAGGTGCTCTTCGATCAAGCGCTTGTAGGGCAGGTCGGCATTGAACGCGCGGATCAGATAGTCCCGATACCGCCAGGCCTCGTGGGCCGGAATGTCCCACTCGTAACCGTGCGTATCGGAATAGTGCACGATGTTCCATCCAATGCCGCGCCCAGTGCTCGCCGAATTGCGGAGACGCCAGCAGCTCATCCACGTAACTCTCATAGGCGCTCGGCGACGGATCGGCAGCCAGGCGCTCGAGCGCCGCGGCCGTTGGCGGCAAACCGACGAGCGCAAAGCTGAGCCGCCGGGCAAGCGTGCGGCGATCGGCCTGGGCGGCCGGCGCCAGTTGCCGGGCCTCGAGCGCCGCGAGGATGAAATGATCGACCTCTCCGCGCGGCCACTCGCGATGGGCGACCGCGGGCACGGCCGGCCTGACCAGGGGTTGCAGGCTCCACCAGCCGAGACGCTCTTGGAAGACGTCCTCCCAAGCGGCGTCGGTCGGCTTCGTGGCCGGCGGGGGCGACGTGCGCGGATCGACCGCCCCGTGCTCGATCCAGGTGGCAAAGTCCTGCACGACGTTGTCCGGCAGGCGGCCGGTGGGGGGCATCTCGAAGTTTTCGTACCGCAGCGCGGCCAGCAGCACGCTTTCGTCGGGCTTGCCTGGCGCAAGCGCCGGCCCCGAGTCGCCGCCCCGCCGCCAGCCGTTGCGATGGTCGAGCGCAAGCCCGCCCTTCGGCTTGCCGCCGGAGTGGCACTTCAAACAATGCTGCGCCAGCACCGGCCGAATCCGCGACTCGAAGAAGGCCAGCTCCCGCGGGTCGGCGTCGGGGGTCGTTCTCAGCGGGCCGGCCGAAAGACTCACGTCGTCGAAAACCACCTGGGCGTTGACGGCTCCTTCGGTGGCAAAGCCGGCCGCGCCCAGCACGATCGTCAAATCGTCCGGCGGCAGATTCTCGGCGGGCGAGTCGTACTCGAGCGACCAGAGCCGGCCGCCGCCGTTCGCCGACGGCCCGGACATGCTCTTGAGCAGCGTGGTTCCGGCCAGCAGCTGCAGCGACACGCGGCGCGGAAACGCCACCACGTCTTGCTGCGCCGCGTTGGGGCTGTCGCGGTCGAAAACGCGCACGCTGAGCGTATACCGGGTTTGGGGCTGCAGCCGCGTGCCGACCAGCGCTTGCGCAGCGCCGCTTCGGCCGAGTCGCTCGCCAGGAGCAAAAACCCTGCCGAACCTTCCGGCGCGCGGCGGGAAATGACTCGCTCGAGCGGATCACGCCGCCCGTGCCCGTGAGCGCCCAGCCGGACACGCTGGCCGCCGCGCCGGCGATCGGGTTGCCGCTCCGGGCGTCGCGCAGGTCGACTTTACCGCCGCAGCCGAGCGTGAAGCTGCCGTCCGGGATCAGCGCTCCGCTGTGCTGAGTGGTGCCGAATTCGAAGTCGGCGACCGTCAGCGCGTCGAAGTGTGGGTTAGCGATTTTGAGCGGCGCGCTGCCCTCGTCCGGCGCGGCGAGGCCCAGCGGCACTGGCAGGCTCGCACAGGCCAGCAGTGCGCCGAACAGCAGCGCGAGCCGAGTGCCGCCGCCACGGTCGTTCGAATGCCTGGCCATGGTTTTGCCGTGCCGCGTGCTTTGCGCGAAGTCGGGCCCAGGCGCCGCACCCGGGTCCGCACTGTGTTGCCGCCGCCGTCGGAGCGACCCGCTGCGCGTCGCGAGGGCCGCCCTGTCGGCGGACGTTATTGTAGCCCGCCGCAGGCCGCAACCGTAGATCAGGCCCTCCGTGCTCATGGGGCCGATCGCCGCAGCTTTTCAGGCAGATTCCGGCCCGTTGTCGCCGGATTCGAAGATCGTTGTCCGCTCCAGGCTGGAGGTGGACGTTCGCGTGCTCTGGGCGGCGGGCGGCGGCGACGCCGGCCGGGGGGCCGAAGTGGCCGACGATTCTTCTCGCGCGCGTTCGGACGACTGGGCCAAACCGCGCTCGGCCGACGCTCCGCGTTCCCAGCGGCTCCACCAGGCTTCGGCCTCGTCGAGCGTCCAGACGGCCGTCACGCGGTCGAGCAGCGCCGCCAGGTCTCGGGCAGTCTGCGGACGCTTGGCCCGATTCTTTTCCAGGCAGGCCAGAATCGCATGTTCCAGTTCGGGCGAAACGGCGCGCCGCAGCCGCTGCGAGGGCGGTTGGGGATTGGTCTCGACATGCTGCTGGCAGAGCTCGGCCAGCGTGCGGGCGTGAAAGGCCGTTTCGCCGGTGAGCAGAAAGTAACCCACGGCCCCCAGGGCGTAGAGATCGCTCCGCGCGTCGACCAGTTCCGGAGTCTGGATCGATTCGGGAGACATATAGAGCGGCGTGCCCGACATTTCGCTGCCCACGAGTTGCCGGTCGTCGAGCGCCTTGACCAGGCCGAAGTCGAGCACCTTGACGACGTCGGGCTCGCCGCCGCGGCGGTTGAGCATCAGGTTCGCCGGCTTGATGTCGCGGTGCACCAGCCCCTGCGAGTGGGCTTCGTACAGCGAGGCGCAGACCTGCCGCAGGATGCTCGCCACGCGGCCCTCGGGCTGCGGCCCGTCCTGCTCGACGAGCGACTGCAGGTTGATCCCGTCGAGGTATTCCATGGCATAGTAGAAAACGCCCTCGGGCGTGCGGCCGTAATCGTAAATCGCGATCGTGTGCGGATTGTTCAGGTTGCAGGTGATCTGCACTTCGCGCTCGAAGCGCTGGGTGGCGGCCTCGTCGACCCGGTCGACGTTGAGCAGCTTGATCGCCGTGGGGCGGCGGAGCATGGCGTGCCGCCCTTTGTAGACCACCCCCATCGCGCCGGCGCCGAGCTTTTCCTCCAGGCGGTACTGGCCCAACTGCCGGGCTTCGATCTCGGCCTTCTGAGCTTCGCGCCGCAGCCGCGTCACGACAAGCGTAAAGATGAAGATTGCCACGGCGCTGGCGCCGAGCAGGGCAAACAGCGAGAAGAAACTCCACTGCAAGATGGCCAGCGGGCGAAACGCTTCGGCCGTGTCGATCTCCGTGATGATCCCCAGCTGATATTCGGGGAGCCAGGTGTACGCCCCGACCGACGGCGCGCCGCGGTAATCGCGGTAGTCCGCCATCTTCACGCCCGTGGCTCCGCTGATGGCCGCGGCCGCGATCTCGGTCAGCGGCAGCTCGCGCCGGCGCAGCTGCGGACGGAAGCCCTTGACCATGTTGCCGCCGGGATCCCGCACCTGGATGTTCAATAGCGACGCGGCCGCATCCTCGTCGGGCAGCAGGCCCAACAGCACCAGGCTGTCATCGAACCGGCTGTTGGAGACCATGATGCCCTGCTTGTCGATGGCGTACGTTTCTCCCGTGGTGCCGATCCGGCCGAGCTGCAGGATGTCCGTGAATTCCTTCTCCGGCCGGATGCGCAGCGCGAGCACGGCCACGACCTGCAGATTGTCGTCGCGCACCGGCGCGCAAACGAACATCGTCGGGCGTCCGCTGCGAACCTTGCCGGTGGCGTCCTTGAGCATCACCATGCTGGGAAACGGCGCCGACACGGTCGGCTCGCCGTCCAGGACACGGTTGACGAAATCTTCGTATTGCGGGACGATCTCGCCGATCAATTCCGGCGAGTCCGCCGCCAGAATGCGCGTCTGCTTGTCGGCCACGAAGTAGCCGGCAAAATGCTGCGAGGCCAGGCCCGGCTCCAGTTCCTTGGTGAGCCGAGCCACCAGCTCGGCGCCGTGGCTGCGGCGGTCCGCCGGCGCGGCGTCGTCGGGGTGCAGCGCCGCAGCGGAGCGGATCTCGAGCAATTGCCCGACGGCGTCCCGCACCGGCCGGCTGTTGGCCAGCGCCAAGGCCCCCGACTCCTGAACCTGGAGCCATTTTTCCAACATCGAGCGCTCGACCGTGAGCAGCGTTTGCAGCTCCGACCGGAGCGTCGACTCCATCGTGGACTGGATCGCCCGCTTGATGCCGTAGCCCAGGGTGGCCAGCACCACGACGGCCACGATCGGCCAAATCCAAAGCTGCCGCCGCAGGATCAAGCCCGTGCGCGACATCGTCCGGCCGATCGACGTCTGGCCGAAGGTAATGTGTGCCGCGACGCCGGAGCGCTGGCCCGGAGTGCGTCGAATCAACCAGTCGCGCCAGTTCGGCATGGATGCATCGCAGGATGAAACCGCGGTCCGCCCAGGAAACCGCAGCCAGGAGGGGCTCTATCGATGCTAGTTACGATGCCTTGCCGGCCGCAAGAGGCGCGCGCCGTCAGCAACGCGGAAAATCCCCGGCCGCGAGGGCCGGGGTGGCCCTGAAGTAGGGCGCAGAGCCTGCGCGGCGGGACTCTGTCGATTCGCGAACAACTCACGGTGCCTGGGGGTCGCTCGACGACAGGCTGACCTCGGGCTGCTCGTGCAATCGGTACAAGCCGCGGCCCACGTACTCGACGTCGTGACCATCGGTGGTGGTCAGAACAATCAGACCCGGCGCGACCCGCGATCGATTGCGATCGTGGACGGCGCCGAACCGCGTCCAGATTTCGATCGTGTAGGGATTGCCGGACTGCGTATAGGCCACAAAGCTGCCCACGCACGCAAGTTCGATGCGCTGCCGCTTTTCGTCGCCAGGGGATGCCCGATGGCCGGGCTCGCCGAACGTCTGGTCGGTCATGGCGATTTCCTCCCCGTCGGTTACGAACGCCGCCCCTTGCCGTGGCGGTCCCGCGGCGGGTTGAGCACCTGGCCCGCGGCCACGAGCAACGCACAGCACATGCCGTATAGCCAGAACGGCCCCAAAGATGCCCAGATGAATAGATTTTTCAATGTGACCTGTGAATGGGGTCGCTGTGCAGAGCACCCGCATTGTACTGCGCCACGGAAGCAATGGCGACTCGGGTCTTCAGACTGAGTCTAGAAAAGACGGCCCGCGGGCGCGCGTTTGCACACGAGTCGAAAGCGCGCCGGCCGAAATCGGCGAGCGACCTGCGATTTCTTGCCGGCTCAACATACGACCGCCCGAGCAATTGCTGGGCGAGCGGCTAGAAGGAATGCCGGGCGGTGCTACTGTCGGTGGCGCCTCGCCGGGCTCCTGGCGTCGTTCTTGTCCGTGTTGAACTGAGGCGGATGGGGAGGGATTCGAACCCCCGGGCGCCTTGCGACGCCTGCAGTTTTCAAGACTGCCGCCTTAGACCACTCGGCCACCCATCCGGATGCGGCGCTCGGCCGCGCTGGTTGCGTTTGCGATGCTTGTCGCCTTCGCTGTACTCGTGACTTTCGCTATACTGCCGGCCGCTCCACTCCCGGCCGCTATGCTGCCTGCCCGGCACGCCAGACCGCTCTCAGCCGCACGGCGGCACTGGAGACGGCTGGGGCCGACGCGGCAAAACCGATTGCCACCGGTTCAAGTTTAGCAGCGCGGCCGGCTCGGCGGAAACGGCCCGCCCGATGCCACCGCTCAAACCCGGCTCAGGCTGACGAACTCATGTCCCGCGAGGCCCCGATGGATTGCCTGACGACGTGCGACCTGTGCGGGCGGGACAAGCCTCTGACGTTTCACCATTTGATTCCCAAGGCCCTGCATCGCCGCCGGCGCTATCAAAAACGCCACACGAAGGCGGAAATGCGCTCCTGCGGCATCGACATCTGCCGGCAGTGCCACGACGGCATTCATGACCTCGTCTCGAAGCAGGAACTGGCCGACAACTTCCGCAGCAAAGAGGCACTGCTCGGGCATCCGGCGGTTGCCCGGCACGTGGCCTGGGTGAAGAAACAGAAGTAACCGCAGGCCCGGCGCCCCGCGGACTTCGTTTTCGCTCCTCCTGGCGGCGCTCAGTAGTTGCCGTTGTCGGCGGCAGCGTCGGAGAGCTGCCTGAGGCGCTCTTCGACGGCCTTGAGCGAATGGGCGACGTCCTCGGTCGTCTCGCGCCGGCGGTTGGCTTCGGCCCGGGCAAAGATGTTGCCAGCGCTCTTGGACAGCGCGTCGACCAGTCGCGACTTGCCTTCCCGTTCGGCCACGAGCTGCTGATACTGGTCGCCGATGCGCTGCAGCTGCTCGGCGGCCGCGCTGGCCTCGGTATCGCCGGCGATGTACATGCCCACCGGCGTCTGCGGACCGGGAATCGTGGCCGCCGAGGTCGACATCATCGAATGCCTGGCCACGCGGGCAGCACACGAGATCCGGCAGATGTCGCCGCGCCAACCCACGGGGACGGCCATCACGATCGTGAAATCGCGCGAGCCCTCGAAGGCGGCCATTCGCGAGGGGCGCAGCCGAAAGAACACGCCATGCTCGCGATCGAGCGTGCCGCTGGCCAGCACCACGTCCTTCGCCGCGACCTGCTTGAAATGCTTGGCTTCCGACTTTTTCGCGCTCGTGGTGCGCGAACCGCCGAGGACGCCCGGCTTGTACAGGATCGCGGCTTCGGCCCCCAGCGATTGCGAGTTCTCGGCCGTGGCGTTGATATCGATTTGATCCAGGACGATTGAGCTTTCCAGCGTCGTCCGGGGACCATAATCGACCACGCGGACGGCCCCGCTGGTGCGGATTTCGTAGTCGAGCTGCAGGATCTCGACCGGCGCGCCGTCGCACTCCCTGGCCGAGATCCGGACTTTGGCCTCGACTTGCTTCAAGTGCGGCGTGGCCGCCGCAAATTCCGTGGTCGTGACGTCGCGACACTCGACGACGCTGGGAAGATCGAAGACCACTTCCTCGGCCTGGGCCACCCGTTCGGCCACGAGCGCTCGAGCGGCCAGTTCCAGAGTGAGCGCCAGGACCAGATTCGTAACGGTGCGCGGCATGATTGAACCTCCTTGTTCGGGTGCTGGGCCCACATTGAGGTTGGGCCCGGGATGGAGTCACTTCCTTGCTCAGTCCACCCGGCCAAAGGAGCAAACGGCGAGCCAATTCGCGCGATCTCGCGCCGCTTCGACCGCGGCGGCCGCAGATCCTGCCCAGCTTCTGCGAAGCGACACTGCGCGCCGTCAAACTCCGCCTGGGCAACCGAGTCGAGCCAGCGCTGGCCTGGCCGTCAGGCGATCGGGCAGATCGGCCAGTTCCCAGTTTTACAGAGCGCTGTAAAACCGGCCGGAACGGCAAGCGCCAGGTGGGCGATCTCCGGGCGGCCACGTCGCCCGGGGGAGTGCCACGATTACTCGACGTTTGCGAACTTGGCGCCGACTTCGAAGCAGTCGGCCTGAATTCGTCGGCAGCGGGTGACTTCCAGCAGGCGCTCGACGCCGTCGATGAGCAGCAGTTTGACGAGCTCGCGGGGAAACAACTGCTCGCTGTGCAGAAAGGCCGCGCTGCCGCGCGAGAGGTCCTTGACCAGAACGCGCTGGCTTTCGGTCGGGCGGACCAGATTCGGCAGGCTCGGCACGTAGGTCAGGCCCGCGACGGTGCGGAAGTAGAATCGCGGAAAGCGGCGCTGGTCATCCGGCTGGATGGGAACGGCGCCGCGCTTGTCGAAAAAGCCGTTCCATTGCGGGGGCAAGGCGACCTTGCCGGGCAGCGCGGCGATTACCTGGACGGGATCACGCTGCACAGACATTTCACGATTTCCTTGTCAAAGCTCCGGCCACCCCGCTCCTTCAAGAAGCGGACAGCCTGATCCACGGGCAGTGCCTTGCGGTAGGGCCGATCGACCGTCATGGCGTCGAAAACGTCGGCGACCGCACAGAGCATGCCCCAGGGATGTGTGTCGTCGGCCAACAAGCCGACGGGATAACCGGTGCCATCCAGTCGTTCATGATGCTGATAGACCATCATCAATGGCCCCCAGCTGATCCGGGGCTCGCGGCACAAAGCCTCGAAACCCAGTTTCGGATGCTGGCGCATCAGCTCGCGTTCTTCGGGCGTGAGCTGGCCCGGCTTGTTGAGGATCCGCGGCGGAATCTGGCCCTTGCCGATATCGTGCAGCAAGCCGCCGGAGGCGATCTCGATCAGCTCTTTTTTCGACGTGATGCCCAGCCGGGCGGCCAGCATCAGACTGTAGGTCGAGACATTCGTCGCGTGGGTAAACGCCGAGAGGTCGCGGGCGACCAGGTCGAACATATCGCCGTAGAGGAAATCCTGGCTGCACAATCCGTCGGTCAGTTGCTGCGCCAGTTTGTCGGAAATTTTGAGAATCTCGACCACGTTGGTCGTGCGCATTGCGCTTTCGTAGGCCGTGCGCGTCGCCTCCTTCAACAGGCGGCAGCGCTCGATCGGCGGAAGGTCGTCGCCGTTGGCAAGCTGGTCGCGCACCGCCGCGGCAAAAGCGTCGCGGTCGCCAAAGCCGATGTACAGGGTGCCGATGTTGCTGGCGGCGATCTGACGCAGATCGTCCCGCGTAAGCGGAACGGAGCGCTCGCGAAACAGCACAAAACGCCCATCGCGATCGGCTCGGTAAAGATTGAACTCGCAACGGTTCAGAGCGGCGAGCGTGGCCACTTCCACCGGAACATATCCGGTCTTGTGCCGCTCCACCGTTAACGTTTCGACACTCATAACGACTCGCTTCGGCTCGCGCTGCGCGGCCCCCTACAAACAGCTGGCCCAGAGAAAACATAGGCCACCCACAGCACAGCTGATCGTTTGAAGACCGTTAGATCGAGCGGTTTCTGCCCACTGGGGCCGAGTTGCGATCGGGCCCCCCGGGCGGCCGCATCATCTGTGCCGGATGCGCCGGCCGAGGCCGTGTCGGCGAGGACAAGCGAGCTTTCGCCGACCAGCAGCAGCCAGCACACGATCGTGCTCCTGCCACTCACGGGGTGTATCGCCGCTGCCGACCCAGCGCGCCGCAGCCGCGTCGGGCTGCCAGGCCGGTCGGCGCGAGGAATGTCGGGCCGGCGAACATCCGAATTGACATGGGCGGAGCGGAGCTTTAGGTTCGAGAGTCAAAAGAGAAAACGCCTTTTCGCCCTGCATTCGCTGACCGGCGATTCTCGCTGACCTCATCGCACGCTGTGCCGACACGCGAGGCTCGCTCGAGCCGAGCCTCGAGCAGGGCTGGGATGAGCGTCGCACGTTTGGAGGCCACTTGCCGATGCGGCCACGTTGCCAGGCTGGTTTCACGCTCGTCGAGCTGCTGGTGGTGATCGCGATCATCGGCATTTTGATCGCGCTGCTGCTGCCTGCAGTGCAGGCGGCGCGCGAGGCGGGTCGCCGCAGCCAGTGTGCGAACAACCTGAAGCAGATCGGACTCGCCCTGAACAACTATGCCGATGCCCATCGGAAGCTCCCCTATGCCAGTACGTACTGTTACACCGGGGGGAGCTGCATGCAGGGCAGCACTTGGGCCGCCTTCATCCTGCCTTTTCTGGAAGAGTCGACGACCTACGCCCTGTTCAATTTCAACCTGCCGATGAACGACCCGAGCAATCAGTTCGCGGTCACGACGGTCGTCGCCGGCTATCTTTGCCCGAGCGATCCGGGCTCGGCCAGCCCGATACTGCCGTCGCGGCAAGGGGGCTACAACAACCCCACGAACTGCCTGGCGATCTCGTACCCTACGAGCATGGGCCCCACGCAGCCCGACGGCTGCCCGTTTTGCCCCAACCAGACCCCCGGCCCGAACAATTGGTGCTGCCAGGGTTTCAACTTCGGGGCACAATTGCCGCCGGGAAACGGTGTCGGCATGTTCATGCGGTTTCCGCGCTCGATCACGCTCCGCGAGGTGACCGATGGGCTGAGCAAGACACTGATGGCCGGCGAAACCATTCCCAGTCATTGTTCCTGGAATGGCGCCTACGACACGAACTTCAGCTGCTACCCGACGACCATCCCGCTCAACACCATGACCTCCGACACGCCCAGCTCGACCATCTGGTGGGAGAATTGCGGCTTCAAAAGCTATCATCCGGGCGGAGCGGGCTTTGTGATGGGGGACGGCAGCGTGCAATTTCTGGACGAGACGATCGATTTCCAGCTGTACAACAATCTCGGCACGCGCGCCGGCGGCGAAACGGTGTCCTTTCCGTAGCTTGCCGAGTTTTTGTTCGGGTGCTCCGCTGCGCCGGTTATTTCGCCCCCTTTTGGCTCTTTCGCGGGGCGCGGCCGTCGCGCATCATACGTAGGTGTGCTCCCCCGCGATTTCGGGCCTCTGGCGAGCGATGCCGCCCGGGGCGCAGCGGCGTGCCGCGCTGGCCGGCTCCCGCCGGCCTTCGATTTTCTGCCACCGGGAATGGAACCTGATGAAACCCAGAATCCTGCCGCTGCTGTGCGGGTGTTTGCTGTTGGGGGTCTGGCTGCCGGCCGCAGGGGCGGGCGAAGACTGGCCCCAATTTCGCGGACCGACCGGCCAAGGATTCTCCGACGCGACGGATCTGCCCGTCTATTGGAGCGAAACGGAAAACGTCGTCTGGAAAACGCCGATCGAGGGGCAGGGCTGGTCAAGCCCGACAATCCTCGGCGGCCAGATCTGGTTGACCACCGCGGTCGACGACGGGCATTCGCTGCACGCCGTGTGCATCGATCGCCGGTCGGGACGCGTCCTGCACGACGTCGAAGTTTTTCACGTCGACACATTGCCCAAGATTCATCCGACCAACAGCTTTGCCTCGCCCAGCCCCGTGCTCGAGCCGGGCAGCGTCTACGTCCACTTCGGCACGTTCGGCACGGCCTGCCTCGACCCGCGCACGGCCAAAATCCGTTGGGCCAACCAGGAATTGACGCTCGATCATCAGGTCGGGCCGGGCAGTTCTCCGGCCCTGTACAAGGACCTGCTGTTGATTACCTGCGACGGCATCGACGTGCAGTACGCCGTGGCGCTCGACAAGCGCAAGGGACGCATTGTCTGGAAGACGCCCCGCTCCGGCCGGATCGAGAAATCGCCGAGCGAGAAAAAAGCCTTCGTCACCCCCCTGGTGATTCGGGCGCATGACCGCGACGTGGCCATCATGCCTGGGGCGGAATACTGCTACGCCTACGAACCGCTCACGGGCCGGGAAATCTGGCGGCTACACTACCCGGGCTATTCGAACGTGCCGCGTCCGACTTTCGCCCATGGCTTGCTGTATTTGGCGACCGGCTACGACGACCCCGAGTTCTGGGCCATTCGCCCCGACGGCCAGGGGGACATCACGCCCACGGCAGTCGTCTGGAAGATGGACAAGCAAGCGCCGACCAAGCCTTCGTCGATCGTGGTCGGGGACGAGATTTATCTGCTCTCCGACAAGGGCGTGCTGACCTGCCTCGACGCCCGCACCGGCGAGCAACATTGGCGCAAGCGGCTGGGGGGCAATTTCACCGCCTCGCCGGTGCTAGCCGACGGCCGGCTCTACTTCTGCGGCGAAAACGGCAAGACGACCGTGCTGGCCCCGGGCCAGGAGTACAAAGAACTGGCCGTCAACTCGCTCGACGGCTCGTTCATGGCCTCGCCGGCCGTGGCCGGCAAGGCGATCTTTCTGCGCACCGATAAGCACCTGTATCGGATCGAAACGAAATAGCGGCCGCCGGACCGGCAGTGGACGCGTTTCGAATTCGCCCACGGTCAAATTGCAGCGGCCGTCAAATTGCACCGGCCGTCAGATTGCAGCGGGCGGCGAATTGATCCGGCCGGCGCCATGCCGCATACTCTCGGTCGTGCCGCGCGTGGTGCGCGCGCTCGCAACACCTGACCTCCGAAAGGCACACCCCCATGCCCGTCTTTCGCTTGCCCCGCGCCGGGCGCCGCGCGCTGTTGACATCCTGTCTCCTCTGCGGGCTTGCCCCGTCGCTGCGCACCGCCGGCGCGGCCGACGCCGCGGGGCCGGCCCTGGCGCCGCCGATCGAGACCGGCCAACGGGTATTCTCCGTCGGGCACAGCTTTCACTGGTTCATGCCGAAAATCCTGGCTCAGCTGGCCCAGGAGGCCGGCATCAAAGACCACGTTCAGGTGGGCGGCTCGAATATCGGCGGGTCGAAAGTGTTTCAGCATTGGGATGTCCCCGACGACAAGAATGCCGCCAAGGACGCGCTGCGGGCGGGCAAGGTCGACGTGCTGACGCTCGCGCCGCGCTATTTGCCGGACGACGGGATCGAGAAATTTGCTCTCCTGGCGGTGGAGCACAATCCGAACATTCGCATCAATGTCGACGAGTTCTGGCTGCCGTTCGACGTCTACGATCCGAAAGTGGCGCAACCGGCCAACGTCGACCACAACGCGCCGACCGGCGAAGAATTGCGCAGAATGCACGCGCTGTATTTCAACGCCCTCGACGAGCACATCACCGCGCTCAACAAGAAATACGGCAAGCAGGTGCTGTTCGTGGTGCCGATTGGCCAGGCCGTGGTCGCCCTGCGCGAAAAGATCATCGCCGGCCAGGCGCCCGGCCTGACGAAGCAGTCGGACCTGTTCACCGATCCGATCGGCCACGCCACGCCCCCCTTGGAAGCCCTGGCCAGCTATTGCCAATTCGCGGTGATGTACCGCCGCAGCCCGGTGGGCCTGCCGCTATCATCGGTGCCCAACAAAGAGCTGAACCGCCTGCTGCAAGAGCTGGCCTGGCAAGCGGCGATCGACCATCCGCTCAGCGGAGTGCGCGCGGCGCAGCCCTAGCGGGGCCCAGCGCAAAACGCGAAAAAACCGGGCAAATTCCCGGCTGGTGCCCGGCGCGTGCGGCGCCCGGCCGAACGGACGTGCCCGCGCGCGGCGCTCCGGGGGGCTCGGCCCGTGCGGTGTGCCGGCCCGCGGGCCGACGGATATTGTGCTTCCGCCTGCGGCGAGTGCGCCTATAATTCAGCCATCTGGCTTCCCACGGACGCAAAAAAGGATGTTTGAGCCATGAATCCGCTCCGAGCAATCTGTTTCGCCGCCGCCCTCCTGACGGTCTTGCTCGCCAGCATGTCCGCCGCCGTGGCTGCCCCCGCCAAGAAGATCGAATCGATCGAAGGCATCACCGAGTACCGCCTGGACAACGGTCTGCAGGTGCTGCTTTGCCCCGACCCTTCGAAACCGACCGTGACGGTCAACCTGACGATCTTCGTCGGTTCGCGGCAAGAGGGCTACGGCGAGACGGGCATGGCCCACTTGCTGGAACACATGCTCTTCAAGGGCACGCCCACGCACACCCAGATTCCCAAGGAACTGCACGACCGCGGGGCTCACTACAACGGCACGACCTGGGTCGACCGGACGAATTACTACGAGACCTTGCCCGCCACGCCGGAGAATCTGAAATTCGCCATCGAGCTGGAAGCCGACCGGATGATCAATAGCAAAGTCGACCGCGAAGACCTGCTCTCGGAAATGACGGTCGTCCGCAACGAGTTCGAGCAGGGAGAGAATTCGCCCCCGGCGATCCTCTATCAGCGGCTGCTGGCCGCCGCCTACGAATGGCACAATTACGGCAAGCCCACGATCGGCAACCGGAGCGACATCGAGCGCGTGCCCATCGACCGGCTCAAGGCCTTTTACGCCAAATATTACCAGCCCGACAACGCGATGCTGGTCGTGGCGGGCAAGTTCGACGAGGCCGACGCGCTCGAGCTGATCGAAAAATCCTTCGGCACGATTCCCCGGCCCAAGCGCACGCTGGACACGACCTACACCGAAGAACCGTCGCAGGACGGCGAGCGGGCCGTCACGCTGCGCCGCGTGGGCGACGTGGGACTGGTGGCCGCCATTTACCACGTGCCGGCCGGCCCGCACGAGGATATTCCCGCGCTCGACGTGCTGGGCGGGGTGCTGGGCAACACGCCCTCGGGCCGCTTGTACAAGGCGCTGGTCGAAACGAAAAAGGCCACCAGCGTGGCGGCCGACGTGAGCAGTTGGCACGACCCGGGCGTGTTCGAGCTGTTCGCCGAAGTGCGCAAGGAAGACTCGCTCGACGATGCGATCGGGGCGCTCCTGGCCACGGCCGAGAATTTTGCCGAAACCCAGGTCAGCGCCGAAGAAGTCGACCGCGCCGCGCACCAAGCTCCTCAAACAGCGCGAGCAGAAGGCAGCCGACAGCGGCCAACTGGCGACCGACCTGAGCGACTGGGCCGCCCAAGGCGATTGGCGGCTGTACTACCTCTACGAGAATCGGCTCAAGAAAGTCACGCCCGAGGACGTCAAGCGCGTCGCCGCCAAGTATCTGGTCCGCAGCAATCGCACCAGCGGCATCTTCGTGCCGTCGGATAAGCCGGTGCGGGCGTCCATCCCGCCCACGCCTGAACTGGCCAAGCTGTTCCAGGATTTCAAGCCCCAGGCGGGCCTCAGCGCCGGCGAATCGTTCGACACGTCGCCGGCCAATATCGACGCCCGCAGCGAGCGGGCCAAGGTGGGCAAGGGCATCCAGGCCGTGCTGCTGCCGAAAAAGACCCGCGGTGAGACGGTCCAGCTGCGGCTCGTGCTGCGCTATGGCACGAAGGACAGCCTGAAGGGCTATCGCACGGCGTGCGACTTTCTGCCGCCGATGATGCTGCGCGGCACGAAGAAGCTGACCTGGGAACAACTGCAGGATCAGCTCGACGCCCAGTCCGCCACGCTCAGCGCCGACGGCGACACCGGAGTGGCCCATTTCATGATCGAGACCAAGCGCGACAACCTGCCCGCCGTGCTGGGCCTGTTGCGCCAGGTGCTGCGCGAGCCGACCTTTCCGGTCGAAGAGTTCAACGCCCTGAAGCAGGAGAGCCTGGCCGACCTGGAAGGTCAACTCAGCGATCCCAAGGCCCTGGCCACGAACAAGCTGCGGCGCACGGTGAATCCTTACCCCGAAACAGACGTCCGCTACGCGCCGACGCCGCAGCAGGAAATCGACGCCACGAACGAGCTGACGATCGACGACGTGAAAAAGCTGCACCGCGAATTCCTCAGCTCGCAGGCCGGCGAGCTGGCGATCGTCGGCGACTTTGACTCCTCCGTTGCGCTCGATCTGGTGCGCAAGGCCCTGGCCGACTGGAACACCGCCCAACCCTATGAGCGGATAACCAAGGTCGTGTTCTCGGACGTCAAGGGACAGAAACTGGAAATCGTCACGCCTGACAAGGAAAACGCCATCTACGCCGCCGGCGAGGCTTTTGCCCTGAGCGACACGGATCCCGACTTCGCGCCGGTGGTCATCGGCAATTACATTCTCGGCGGCAGTTCGCTGTCTTCCCGCTTGGGCGACCGCGTCCGGCAGAAGGAGGGGCTCTCCTACGGTGTGGGCTCGTTCTTCGGCGCCGAGCCGCTCGATCGCCGGGCCAGCATCACGCTGTTCGCAATTTTCAATCCGGCGAACGTGGAGAAGGTCGAAGACGCGATCTCGGAAGAACTCCGCCTGCTGCTCAAGAAAGGCATCACGGCCAAAGAACTTGCCGACGCCCAGAAGGGTTACTTGCAACTGCAGGAAGTCGGCCGGTCCAGCGACAGCACGCTGGCCACGATCCTGACCGAGTGCCTGTTTGCCGGCCGCACGATGCAGTATTACGTCGAACTGGAAAAACGCATCAAGGCCCAGACGCCCGAGACCGTGCTCAAGGCCCTCGACAAGTACATCGATCCGCAGCGGCTGGTGGTTGTCGTGGCCGGCGATTTCAACGGCAAGCCCGCCAAGCCCAACAAGAACGCGGTCGGTTCGGCGACCGATTCCGACGGCCGGCAGTGACGATTCAGCCGCGCCGTTGCTCGAGATGCGCAAGCACCAGCTGGGAGATTTTCTCGCCGGCCCGGGCAATGACGTAGGCGCCGATAAAGAACATCCCGAAGATCGTGGCCCAGGCCGCCTGTTCGGTGCTGTCTTTACCCTTGATTTTCACCCAGGTGAAGACCAGGCCGCCAAACAGGATTACCAGCACGCAGGTGGCCCAGAGCGCCCCTGCACGATCCTGAGGATCCGCACCAACCGCAAGTGCGAGATTCGCTGCCGCCCGCTGGGCGCATGAACGACCGGCTGCACCTCGACGGCGCTCGCCGGCGGAGGAGGCGGAGGCGGCATGTCCACCGGCGGTTCGACCGGCGGCTGGTCGACCACCACGAAACTGGCGAAGCCCGGATCGCTGGGCGGGTCGGGGGGCAACTCGGCGGTTTCCTGGTTGGCCAGCGGCGGACGCTGCCCCATGGCGGCCAGCCCGGCTCCCTTTTCGGCCTCGGCGAGCATCCGCCCCGCCTCGCGCGGCAGCGTCGCTGCCCCCGCAGCCGGGCCCGACACCATAGCCGTTGGCCCCGCTGCTGCCGCACCCGTGACCGCTGCGCCAGCGGGTGTCGCTGCGGCGGGCGCGCCGGCGGTCGGTCCTTCGGGGAAGAGGCCTTTCAAGCGGGCGGCGGGAGCCCATTCGGCCAATCCTTCACGCCAGACGAGGTCGCCCGGCGCCAAAGCGCCCGTCGACGCCAGTCGGCGCAGTTCGGCTGCCGAGACGGGGCCGGACTGTTCGTCCCCCCGGGCATACCACCACTGGATTTCGGCCATCCGCTTCGACTCCCATGCTCCGCCCGCCTCGGAACGTCGCGATCGGCTGCAGGCGAGCGCCTCGCCGGCGAACCGACAGGCGATCCTGCGCTCCGCGGCGATCGCGCGCCGAACTCAGCCGCGCGCGGTGCGCCGCTTGGACGCATCGGCCGGCGACGCCTCGTCGGGCTTCTCCAGCACCTCGACGAACTGAGCGCCGAGAAACGTCAGACTGCTGGCGTAGTAAACCCAGACCATGATCGCGATGAAAGATCCCACCACGCCGTAGGGCGTATAGTTTCTCCCAGCAATAATATAGGACATGGTCAGCCGGCCCACCTCCCAGATCGCGGCGACCCACAATCCGCCGACCAGGGCATTGATCCAGCGCACTTTGCACTTGGGGAGCAATTTGTACAGCAGGGTAAATACGATTGTATGAAATGCGACGCCGGCCAGGAACTCGACGCTTTCCCAAGCCGTGCCGATTCTCTGCCAGCGGTCGGCCCAGCGGTGCACCGCCGAGAGCGAGATTCCCAGCACCAGCGCGCTCATGATCACCAGCCCCAGCGCGCAAAGAATCAAGAATGCCTTGAGCCGGGCCCCGATCACCCGCCGGATCGTGCGCCAGATGCCCCCCGCGGCCGGCTCGACGCGCCAGATCCGGTCGAAAGCGAAGTCGAGCTGGTTGAACATCGCGACCGCCGCCAACATCAGCACGGCCAGACCGATCAGCCCGGTCACCGAGGCGTTGATCCGGACGTCGTTGAGGATGTTGTTCACCTGCTCGGCGATCGCCGGGGCCACGTTCTGGCTGAGCAGCTTGAGCAGTTCCTGTTCCGAGTCCCGGGCCCCGCTGGAGAACCGCAGGGCAAAGCCCAGGCCCGAGATCAACACCAGGATCAGCGGAAAGAAAGAGAACGCCGCGTAATAGGCCATCGAGGCGGCCAGCAGGTTGCCGTCGTTTTCGTTCCAGCGGCGCACCGTTTCGCAGACCAGGCGCCAAATGACCGGAAACGGTGAATGCACGGGGCGGAACCTCTGTCGGTCGATGTGCGCCGCGCATGCGCGAGCGCGGCGGGGATGTCGAAACCTGGTTGAATTCTAGGTACTGTCGCCGCGCGTGCAACACGCGGCCGGCAGCACCACGTCGCAGGCCTGCCCGTCGACGTGCGTCACGCGCAGGGCCGGCGCCAACCATTCGCTGCCGGCCCGCTCGACATAGCCCGCCTGCCGCCCCCGCGGCAGGGCGAATTGAATCCGCTGGCGGAGCGCCCCGTCGAAAGCCGTGAAAAACGGCTCGCCCGCCAGGGCCCCGGCCTGCGCCTCTGTGCGCACGGCCAGCACGTCGGCTGCGGACACCAGCCAAGCGTGCGGGCCGGCATAGCGCTCGGCCAGCGGCGCCAAGTCGTAACCGCCAAGCAGTGTGCCAAGCGAACTTCGCGTGCTATGCAGCAGGCGAAAATCGCTCGCCGTGCGCAGGGCATCCGCCAGACTCACGACTCCCGCCCCCTGGCGCTCGGGCAAGCGCTCGACCGGCAACCCCTGCGTGCCAAGCCTGTCGAGGAGCCCATCGAGCAGGTCGCCCAGCCGCCCGCGCCGCGCCGGCAAAACGGCTTCGCCCTGGCCGATCAGCTCCAGCCGGCCCGTGGCGATTGAGCGGCTAAACGCCACGTACGAAACCAGCGGCGTGCGGTCCACGGCGCCCGGCTGCTTGAGCAGCCCCAGGGGCCGATCCAGATACAAGGCCGTGCCCAATTCGGCCAGTTCCCGCGGATCGTCCAGGTCCTGAAAGCTCTGTCGCAAAACCCGAGCCACGCGTTCGCCCGGCGCTTGCAACGGGTTCGTCTCGAACAGTTGCCTGCGCCGCGCCGCCGACCGCTGCAATTGTTCGACGGGCACCTGGTAACTTGCGCCGGCCAACACGCGCACGTTCTCGCCCGGCGAGGTGGGCAAATCGGGCACCCGGTGGCCGGCGTACTGCCGGGCCAGAATCCATGATCCGCGCAGGGCCCGGCGCCGGAGCCGCTTCGTCCGGTCGAGTTCCGCCAAGTCGCCCGCCTGGCTCAAAAACCATTCGGGCCGGCGCTCGATGCAGGCCAGCAGCGGATTCAGGATCGCGCCCAGCAGCAAGGCGTCGGGATAGTTCGCCCCTTGATTGTGATACGTCACCAGGTCGAAGGCGGTCAGGTGCCGAAACAATTGCCGCAGGAAAAAAGCGAACACGTCGACCCGTTCGAGCTCGCCCCAATGCCCCAGCTCGACCAGACGCTCGCCCAGCGCGACCAGGTTGTCGACCAGCCCGGTGTAAGGCGTCAGAGCCACCTGGTTGAAAATCTGCCTGAAGACGTCGACGGTCCGCCGAGCTGACAGGCCGAGCGCGTCCAGTCGCTGCTGCCACGCCCGGGCCACGTCGCCCAGCTGGCCGGGCTCGGCGGCTCGCAAGGCCAGCTCCAGCGTCCGGGCCTGGTCTTCCATGCTTGCCGCGGCCGCCAGTCCGCGCTCGATCCAGACGACCGGGTCGGAAACTGGCTCCCCCTGGCCAGCCGCACTCGGTGCATAGCTCAACCGTCCGAAGGAAAATGCCGGCAGCGGAGATTCGACCGAAGTGATCGGCAGGCGGCTCGTTCCGGTGACGGCCAGCTGGACATAGCGTGCCAATTCGGCGGCCAGAGCCGCGGTGTCGGCCATTTGCCGCACGTCGATCGTGCCGACCAGCTCGCGCTGCAAGACCAGCGCCGGCCGGGTGTCGATCACGTTGGGCGCCGGCTCGTAGGTTTCCTCCGCCTGAACCCAGTGCTCGCGCGTGACGTAGATCGGCCCTTCGGGGCTGGTCCAGCGAATCGAGATCACGTGCTGCGGCCGGGCGTCGCCATCGACGTGAAACAGCACGCTCCAGCGATCAAAGACTTCTTCGCAGCGCGTTTGCGCGGGCCAACGAGATGTCCGCGAAACAGCTCCCACCGGGTGACTTCGCCCGGCTGCTGCTGCCAGACAAGCGTCCCGCCCGCGGCAAAGAACCGGCCCGGGCTCAATGCCTGCTGGATCGCGGTGCGGATTTCCTCGCTCATTCCACTGGCCTTCGGCTGTTCCAATTGTTCCGGCGGCAGCGGCACGCCACGAGTTGCCAGGATGCCACACCGGCCGGTTGCTCCGCAACCGCACACGGCGGAGAATATCGGCATGGCCGAGCCGCTGCAAACGCCCGAATCCAGCCCGCCGCGAAACCGCAGGCGCTTCTGGCTGGCGGCCTTCGCGATCTTGGGAGTCGGCATCTGGGTCTTTCTGGCCATGTTCCTGCTCCGGCTGGCGCGGATGTCCGAGACCGCCAATCAGGCGGCGGGCTCCGGTGGATCGGCCGGGACCGAGATCAACCCGTTCGACTCGTCGGACAACAACTGGCTGGAGCAACCTTCCCAGCCGGTGGCCATTTGGGATGCACCCGGCGTCGGAGTGGTCGAAGGGGACGCCGTCGTGGCGGCCCGGCACGAGCATGTCGTCCAGAGCTCGGCCGAACTGCTCCAATTGACCGAGGCACACCGCGACGCCTTGGCCCTGCTGGTCAAAGCGCTCGCCGAGCGGACTTCGGGCCCGCCCAACGCCTTGCTCGAGCAATTAGAGGTAGAACAGCAATCGATCGAAAGCCAGCTGGCCGCCGAGCAGACTTTGGCCAAGCATCTGATCATTCGCCAGCAGTGGCTCGACCGTCTGGACCGGCTCGAAGCCGACATCGCAAAAAAGCCGGGCGATGCGGGCGGCAAATCGCTCGATCTTGCCGTTTGCCGGGCGGCGCGCGCCGAAGCGGCCCTGCGGCTGGCGCAAGAGCGCTACCGCGATCAACGGGCGCTCTCCGAAGTGCTGATTCTCGAAGACGAGGTTGGGCACCTGCACGAGATCTACACGCAAATCGATGCGCTTTATAGGGTCGGGGAACGTGGTGGCGAATCCCAAAACTGGGCGCGGGCCGGATTTGCCCTTTGCCGGGCACGGGCCGAATTGGCCAGGGCGTGCGGCGACCGGCCGGCAGCGCTAGCCCACTGGCGCGAAACGTGCGAGTTCGGCGCCAACCTCGTCGAGAACTACGGCGTCAACATGGGCGGCCCGCCCGATTGGACACCAACCGAACCCGCGCAAGCCCGCTACGACCTGACCACGGCACGTCTCGAACTGCTCCGCTACGCCCGCCTGCTGGGCGACCGCAAGCAGATGGAATGGGCCGAGTTCGGCCGCAATCGTCCCTGAACGACCTCGTGTGGCGCTCGCGAACCATGAACGACACGACCCGCAAGCACGAGCCTCCAGGGCCCGCTGTTCCCCCGCGGCGCTGGCTGCAGTTCGGCTTGCGGGCGTTTCTGCTGGCCACGACAGTTGTCGCTCTGACGGTAGCCTGGTTCGCCATTCACGTCCGCTGGTTGCGCGACCGCCGTGCAGCGATCGAGCAGCTCGCCCCCTTCCGAGGCGATTACTATTCGGAGCACACTCGCCCGGGCGATCCGGAGAGCCGACAATTGCCGCCGCGCTCGCTGCGCTGGCTGGGCGAAACCCGCGGCCTGGCGAAGATCCGACTGGAGCCGAATCCCGATGATCCAGATCCGGCCGGTCCGCTGCAGAAAAAACTGGCCAGCCTGTTTCCGGAAGCTCTGGTTTGGATCGCGCCGGACGATCCGGCGCAACCCGACCCGCTGTTTGACGACCCGGCGGCCACCCGGGAAAAGGCATTCACATTTAAGGTGCGGGCGCTGGCCGATTCTCCACACATCGAGTCGCACAAGGACCGCCGTTTGATCGAGGTCCACCGGCAAGCCGCCGATTTGGGCGATCTCGAACGTCGGCACCGGCTCGTCTTGAAGCAACAGTCCGACCTGCAGGGGTCCAACCCGGCGCGGCCGGCCAGCGGTCTACCGCAGCGACTGGGCGTGGAACACAAGCTGCTGCGCACCGAACTGGCCCTGGCCAAGACGAAGGCCGGGCGGATCGCGCTCCTTGAATCGCACCGGCACAGACTTGCGGCACTCCTGGAAACGCTGGGCTCCGACAAATCCGGCTCGCCGACCATCGAGTCCGACCTCCTGGCCTGTGAATCGGCCACTCTGCTGGCGGGGATCGAATTGGCACGCGAGTCGGCGGCGGGAACGCTGAGCGATGCGGAAGTCGAATTCCAGATCGAGCGCTGCGTTTCCCGCATCAGGGTATTCCAGCAAATCAACGCGTTGTACGTGGTCGGTGCCCGGGGGGGAGAGGCAGAGCTGTGGACGCAAACGGTGTTCGATATGTGCCAGGCCCGCAGCACGCTTGCTCGTTCTTACGGCAACGACAAACTGGCGCTCGGCGCCTTGCGGCTGGCGGCCACCGCTGCGGACGAGGCCGCCGCGGCATATCACCAGGCGATCGAACGCCTGGGCTACAGTCCGTATCTGGTCCGGTCCACCTGCTCATTGCTGCGCGAGCGGGCACTGGTCAAGCTGGAACTCGTGCGCTGGGACCTTGCCGCGCAAAATCCGCCGGATGCCAATTGAAGCCACCCGGCGCGGCCCCTGATCGCCGACCTGGGTCAGAATTCGGCAGTTCAACCGATCCAATCCGCATCACTTGAACCGGGCCGGAGCCCCGCGGCGACCGTTCAGGCCGGTCGCAACGTATGGTATTCTGGGGAAAGGCACAGGGCCCGGCCGGGCCGCCGTTCCCCGGGACAATCCGCCATCGACCCGGAACCAAATTCATGACTCATCGCACGATCTGGACGATTGCCGGCCTGGCGCTGTTGTTCTCAGGGCTTTCGAGTTGCCAGCGACAAGCCGCCCCGCCCGCGGCCACCGAGCAAGCTGCGGCCATTACTCCGCCGGTCAGCAGTCAGCCAGCCAATCAACCGGCAAGCCCCTCGGGCGGCATGGCCGGCATGGCGGCGGCCGAAGAGTCGCCCGCGGGGGGCACGATCACGCGCTCGACCGACGGAGTCGAGGTGATCAGCAAGGCTTACAACGTCGATCGGATCTACAAATCGATGACCGGCCCCTGGAGCAAGCAGGAAGTGCGCTACCGGGAAGGGGATCAGCCCGAGCTGGTCTGGATCACGGGTGCCCACGTCGAGATGCTCGACGGCGAGGCCCGGGACAAGATGCCTGACTTGTTCATGTGCCATGCCAACCTGGACCTGGACGTCGACAACCACGGCAAGCTGTTTGCCTGCCGCACGTCGCACGACGGGCGACTGTTCACGCTGTCGCAAGGGCAGCTCGAAGTGAAGTTTCCGCCTGGCTTCGGGATTCCGGTTTTGTCGAACGAAGCGTTGGGCCTGGTGACGCAAGTGCTGAACCTGAATTTCAAGGACGAGAAATTCAAAGTCCGGCACCGCGTGCACATCGACTTCGTCCGCGATCGCGACGCCCAGCAGCCGATGAAGCCGCTCTATCAAGGGGGCGTGTACGGCCTGAAGGCCCTGGGCGAGCACGAGCTGGCCTACGACGCCAACGAGAGCATGATGATGTTGGGGGACGAAAAGTGCTCGTCCTGCTGTCTGCCCGGCAAAAAGGCCGTCGATTCGGCCGAAGGAGTCGATCGCTTCGGACGCAAGTTCACCGGTCACTGGCTGGTCAAGCCGGGCCGCGAAGTGAACCACACCCGGGTCACGACGATGTTCAATCTCTCGGCCGACACGACGATCCATTACATCGCCGTGCACATGCACCCGTTTGCCGAATCGCTCGAACTGCGCGACATGACGGCCGACGAGACGCTTTTCAAGAGTTCGATCCAGAACTACGACGGCCAGATCGGGCTGGCGCATGTCGATTCGTTTTCGAGCGCCGACGGTCTCGTGGTCCATGCGGACCACGAATACGAGATCATCAGCACGTACAACAACACCAGCGACGAAGACCAGGACTCAATGGCCGTGATGTACGTCTACATGCTCGACCACGATTTCAAGCACCCCGACTTCGGCCCGGTGGCCAGGCAATAGCCGCCGGGGGCAGGGCGAAGGCCGGCTTTTTCGGCTTGCGCCGCCCCAAAATCGGTCGCGGGGGAACGCGTCGGCACCGCGGGCTCGTCTTCTGCCAGCCGCCATTAGGGCCGGCCGCGCGCCGGCTGGCGCAGACGCGCCAAACCGATCCGTGCTAAGCTGCGCTGCTACGTTGGCCGCGGCTTTCAACCGGGGGATGCGCGAATTGCCCCCTTGCTCAGAGGCGCCAGCCATGAAGGCGTGCCTGATTGCGTTATCGGCTTGGGTGGCGATCCTGGGGCAGGCTGCTGCCGCGGCCGATCCGCCTGCGGCCGAGCTCGACCGGCTGGTCGCGGAGTTCCGCCAGTATTCCGGCGCCGAGCTGGTGTTTCGCGCAGCCGATCTGCCGCCGGGCGAGTATTTCGAAATCCTGCCCGAGTTGTCTGAGGCGGCCCGGTTGGGGGCAGCCCGGATCGCTTGCCGCGAAATCCAGAAATACCCGCCGCACTATCTGGGCGAGCTGAAGCTGCGGGCGATCGGCATCTTTCGGGCCTGCGCCAGCCGGTCGAACGACGGCTTTCATCCCTTCGACAAGGCGCTGGGCGGCTATCGCTACTTCGGCCTGTACAACCAGCGCGACGCCTTGGTGGCCGCCTACTACACGGACGAGCAATTGCCGCTCACCCTGAATCACGAACTGTTTCACCACATCGATCGCCTGACGCCGCCGGTCGGAGACTGGGCCGAATGGATCGCAGCGGCACCGGGTGCCGCAGCATCCGGCGCCGCCGTCGCATTAGCGCCTGCCGATCGGGCAGCGCTGCGGCGGCTGGGCGCAGGCCACGTGCTCGAGGGTGCGGTGAGCGACTACGCATCCAAAAATCCCAGCGAGGACAAGGCGGAAACCGCCCGCCATTTTCTCAGCACGCTGCCCGACAGCCTGCTGCAGATGGATGGCAAACCCCGCCTGGCTGGAAGCAGGCGACTTGAACTGGTGCTGGCCACCTACGCGCGTTCGAATTCCGGCCGTGGCCCCGACGCCGACTGGTTCCTGAAGGTGGCCCAGGGTTCCGACCGGCTCTCGAACCTGGACCCCGACAAGCTCGATGCGCAGGCCCTGGCGACCATGCTGCGTCTGCGCCGGTTGGCCTGCGAGCGCGACGGCGCCGGTGCCCGAGCGGCCGAGGCCGCCGAGGTGTTGCCCCAGGCCGCGTCGCTGGTGCCGCGACTGGTCGAGCCGGTGCTCGTCGACGAGCTGGTCCGGTTGTACGCCGCGCTGCAATACCGCCTGCTGGCCGAGCGGATTCAGCCGGCCGGCCAATTCCTGGTCCGCGGACAGGAAGACGCCCAGGGCGTAAATCACACGCTGCGCGACGACGTGGCCGAGGCAGCCCGCGCGGCCGAGCGCGTCGGCCGGTTAAATCGCTGGAATCCGCTCTTCGCCACGGCGCCCGCCCAGGTGCAGCTCGACAGCGTGAAGCTCGTCGATGCTTACTACGCATTCATTGCCGCACACTGGCAAGTGACGCCGGGCACGCGGCGGGTTTTCCAGCACACTTGCGATCGCATTGCGGCGACCATGCCGCCCCAGCAGGCGGCCCTCGCGGTGCGGATCATGCAGTCGGGTCCGCCCGAGCGCGAGTCATCGCTCACGGCAGATGGCCGCTGGAACGCTCCAGCGACGGCCGAACGCACGGTGCGGCCGGCAACCACCGCGAACGCGCACCTGGAAAAAGTCGACGCCGAATTGTCGGACCCCAAAATTCGGGCCGCCCTGCGCCGGGTCCAGCCGGCTTGCGTGCAAATCTCGAATGGCAGCGGCGTGAACGTTTCGCCCTTGGGCTGCATTCTCACCGCGGCGCACGTGGCCGAGGCCCGCGGCCGAACCTTCACGGCGACATTTCCCGACGGCCAGCATTTTCGGGCAACCTGCGTGGCGATCGACGCGAAGCTCGATCTGGCGATTTGCCGAATCGCCGCCGAACAGCCGCTGCCTTTCGCTCGCCTGGCCCTGTCGCCGCCGCGCCAGGGGGACCGGGTGGTCTGCATCGGGCAGCCCGGCACTACGACGCCCGAGGGCAAGCCGACTCATTACGAGCCATTCCATGTGTCGGCGGGAAAAATCCGCGGCTTTTTGAGCGATCCCTTGGGTCCGCAGTCGCTCGGGCGCACGAAGCATGACGCCTGGACCTATTGGGGGCACTCCGGCAGTCCGCTGTTCGACGAGCAGGGCGAGATCGTGGCCCTGCACAACAGCTGGGACTCGAACACCGCCATGCGGCACGCCGTTACCCAGCAGGCGATCGCCGCGTTTCTGGCCGCCAATCTGGCGCTGGCCTCGGGCGAAGAGTAGCGGCTGCTGCCAGGGCTGCCGGCCCGCCGCCGATCACGCGGGCGCACCACCGCGTTCGAGCTCCTCCAGCGCCGCGGCAAAGGCGCCCAGCGGGCCGGCCGAAAAGAGCACGAAGCGCACCAGCTCCGGGCCATTGTGAGCCCGGAGGAATTCGATCGTGGTCCCCAGCGCAATGCGGCTGGCTCGATCGAGCGGATAGCCGTACGCGCCGGTGCTCAGGGCCGGCAGGGCGATGCTGTGGCAATCGTGCTCGACGGCCAGCTCGAGCGAGCGGCGATACGCGTCGGCCAACAGCTCGCCTTCCCCCGCACCGCCACCGCGCCAGACCGGACCGACGGCATGAATCACGAACCTGGCCGCCAGCAGGCCGGCCCCCGAGATTACCGCCGAACCCGTGGGACAGCCGTCCGGATAGCGGCGCCGGGTTTCCGCCATGATCGTCGGTCCGCCGCGCTGGTGGATCGCCCCGTCGACGCCGCCGCCCCCGGCCAGGCGGCTGTTGGCCGCGTTGACGATGGCATCGACCGCTTGTGCCGTGATGTCCCCCTGGCTGAGCTCCAGGCTGCAACGATCGTAGCGGACGCGCATGGCAGAAACTCTCCCTCGCGGAGCGAGCTTGACGATTTGCCGGATCATACCACTTCGGTGCCGCCGGCGTGCTAAACTTGAAAGCCGGCCCGGGCACTGCCCGCGCCGCTGACGGTTTCGAGCGGGTTGTTCAGGGGGAGTCGAGAGCGATGCGGACGATTGCCGTGACACGCTGGGCCGGCGGATTTTTTTTGGCGATTGTCGCCTGCGCGCCGGCCGCGGGCCGCGATTTCTACGTCAACAACCTGGCCGGCGACGACCGCTTTAGCGGCGACAGTCCGGCGAGCGCAGCCGGCATCGAGGGTCCGCTGCGCACCATTGCCAAGGCCACCCGCAAGGCCGGCCCCGGCGATCGCATCGTCCTGGCCGCCACCGCCACGCCCTATCACGAAAGCGTCAGCCTGGTCGGCTTGAAGCATAGCGCCTCGGAACTGGGGCCGCTTTCGCTCGTGGGCAACGGCGCGATCCTCGACGGCTCGCTGCCGGTTCCTTCGCTTGCCTGGGAGCACTACCGCGGAGACGTCTACCGCTTTCAGCCCGAACGTTTGGGGCATCAGCAGTTGTTCCTGCGTGGGCGTCCGGCGATCCGGCGTCCGGCGCAAAGCTTCGACGGCGTGGTCCCGCCGCTCGAGCCTTTGGAATGGAGCCTGACCGGCGGCTACATCTACTTTCGCGTCGAGGAGGGCCAGCTGCCCGACGCCTATGAGCCGTCGTATGCCGCTCTGCAGACCGGAATCACGCTGTACCATGTCCGCGGCGTCGACGTCGTGAACCTGGTCGTGCAGGGCTTTCAACTCGACGGCATCAACGTGTTCGACGGCGACGTCGACGTGCGGCTGATCGGCGTCACCGCCCGGGGCAACGGCCGCAGCGGCATTTCCGTCGGCGGATCTTCGCGCGTCGACATCGAGGACGCCCTGGTCGGCGACAACGGCTCGGCGCAGCTTCGAATCGAGGGATATGCCAGCGTCCACCTCACGGCTTGCCAGCTGATCGCCAATACGGCGCCGGCCGAAGTCGTGACGGGCGGAAAGCTCTGGATCGACGGCCAGCCGTACGCAGGCAACCCGGCCAACGGCAAGTAGAACCAAGAGCCGACCCGGGCCGCTCTGGCGGAGCGTGGCCGCCGCGGACGCTACCGGCCGAAATTGCTCGGCTCGGCCGGGACGATAAACGTCGAGTCCTCGACGTCGTCCCCCTGGGCCACCGCCGTATCCAGCGGCGAAGCATCGCCGGGCACGGGAGCCTCGGCACTGGCCAGCTCTGAATGCCGGTCGGGATACTGAATCCGCCGGATGGCCGCCGGCTTGACCGCCGCCGGGCCGGGCACCGGAGCATCGGCAAACGCGTCGGCCGGCTCCTCGGCATGCAAGAATTGCGGCGGCTTGTTCGAAAGCACGGCCGGAGTACGGCGCGGCGCTGCCGCACCCTCGTCGCTCTCGGTCTTGACGATCCGCGTGCCCTGGGCACGATCGCTGGCCAGGGTCAGTGTCGGCGTCGGCGCTTCGACATGCGGCGGCGCGGCAAGCTCCGGCCGCTCGATTTGGGCCAACAGCGGCGGCTCGTCCGGCGCCTTCTCAACCATTTGCGGCAGCGGTGCGGCCAAGGCGGTCGCGGCAGGGATCGGGCGGCGACCGCGGCGGCGGGTCGGCGCAGCCGGCGCTGGGGGCGGCTGGCGGCTGCCCTTCGGCATACAAGAACTGCGGCGGACTCGGCGCTTGCGGTGCCACCACGCGGCCGGTGGCACGCCCGCTGGTCGAAGCCACCCGGTCCGGACGTCCGGCGGGGGGCAAAGCAGCGGCCGGGTCGGCCGTTTCCATGATCGGGGCCGGCGGAGCGGCATTGGCCGCAACGGGCACTTCCACGGCAGCGGGCGGGGCGGCATTTGTCTGGGCGGGCGTTTCGACCGCGGTCGTCGGCGGCGTGCGTTCGGCATACAGCGCCGGAGCCGGTGTCGGTGCCGCGGGCGCCGCACCACGCCGCGGCCGCGGCGGATCCGTTTTGACCGTGCGGACGCCCGAGCCGCGCTGCGCCGGCGGTTGCTCTGCCGGCTGAACCGGACGCTCGGTTGCCGGCGCCGCCGGCGGCGGATTCGCTTGGCCCGGCGAGACAACGGGAACGGTCGTCTCGGGGGCGACGGGCCGACTGCGATGGCTGGGCCGGCCGGCCAGCAGGGCCTCGGTTTCCGACGACGATTCAGTCGGAGCGAGCCGGGCCAGCCATTGCTGGGCTGCGTCCATGGTCGGATCGGCCGCCAGCGCCAAACGGAAATGGTCGACGGCCGCCGCGTCGTCCCCCTTGCGGTGCAGCAGGCTGGCCAGGTTGTAGTGGGCCGCGGCCGGCGCCCCGGCGACCAACAGCTCTTTGAGCGCGTCGTCGCTGCGGTCCTGGTCGACCAGCACCATGGCCAGATTATTGTGATACAACAGCCGGTCGGGAGCCAGTTCGACCGCGTGGCGGAGCGTCTGGGCCGATTCGTTGAGTTTGCCCTGGCGATGGAAGCACAGTCCCAGGTCGTTGTACGGGGCGACCTCGTTGGGATGCGCGGCGATGGCCCGCTTGTACAACTTGGTGGCCGCTTCGAGATTGCCGCGGCGGTCTTCCAGATGGGCATAGCCCATCAGAGCGGCCAGCGACTTGGGATCGGCCTTGAGCCCCTTCTGGTAGAGCGATTCGGCGTCGGCGACGTCGCCGGCCTGCTCGCGCAGTTGGGCCATGGTCACGTAAAGGTCGGGGCCCGGCTTGGTCTTTTTCGAGAACAGCGCCGTGGCATCGTTGCGCTGGACCGCGGCCGGCTTGGCCGAGGGCTGCATCAGAAAGGCCAGGAACTTATTGCCGGAGGTGGTGCTGTTGCCCTGACCGGAAGTGGTCGTGGAGGCGCACCCCGAGCTGAGCCCCGCGAGGCCGCCGACCAGCGTCAAAGTCCAGAGCATCCTTGCTCGCACGCAATCCCCCCCACGTCGTCCTTGGCGGTTACGCCGCGGCCTGTTTGACCGGTGCCAAAGCCTTGCCGGCGAACCGCATTGGTATTGATCGACCCTGCCCGGAGATCTCCTGCAATCCAATTATTCCCAATACGGCGACCCAGAGGCTCGCCCCGCGAACCTCGGCCGAGCTTCTAGTTGCTGATGGCGGTCGGTTTGGCGTCCGGCAGCCGCGGATCGGGCCGCGTCTTGCCGGCTCCGGTGGTCACGGCGTCGACTTCCTCGCCGGCATAGCCATTGGAATCCATGCTCGATTCCATCACCCGCGGCATGGGCCCGGCGAGCACCATCTTGGCGATGGTTTGCTGCACGGCGTCGACCCGGGCCGACGTCACGCCGGGCGTTGGCCCGCGCTGCACGAAAACGGTGCGGCGTCCGGCCGGAGCCTGGGTGGCGATCCAATTGACGCGATATTCACCGGCTTCGGTGAGCGTCTGGCCGTCGTCGCTGAAATGATATTCGCAGAGCAAGTTCTGCCGCTGCCAGCCGTTGTCGGCCATCAGCATGAACGGCGTCTTGACGGCCGCTCGATCGATCGGAATGAACGGGTCGGGCCAGGAGTTGTTGCGATGGTAGTCGCGCCAAATCCGGCTCCACCAGCCACCCCCCGGTTTTTGCGGCGGGGCGTCCTGCGGAGCCAGCGGCGCCTGCGCCAAACATGTCGCTGCCAGCGACACGAAGAGCGCCATGGCCATCAGAATTCGCCTGGAGCCAATCATCCGTGCATCCTCCCTGCGCAAAGGGCGCGCGCTTCCCAGCGGTGCCGTCATTGAGGGATTCATCGACACCCTGGGCACGACAAGTTCGGAATCTTCCGCCAGACAGTTAAAGTCTGCGCAAAGTGCCCGACTTATGGCTCATTCGAGGCAGTGCGTGCCATGCGTGACAGCAGCGCCAGCACGCAGCGCTGCTGCCACCAGCGTGGTCTCGGCAATCTCGGCTTCGCTGCAGCCCGCCGCCTTGGCCCGCTTGGCGTGGATCTCCAGGCAATAAGGGCACTGGGTCGTCAGGGCCACGCCCAGCGCGATCAGCTCCTTGGTCTTGACCGAAACGGCTCCCTCGGCCATGGCGGCTGCGTCGAAGTCGCGAAAGGCCTTCCAGGCCGCCGGTGCCAGTTCGCCCAGCTGCTTGAGCTTCTTCAGGTTGTTCATGTCGTACATGCGTTTTTTCCTCCGCAATGAAAACGAGTTCGCCCGGGACAAGAATCGTGATTCTCGCCCGGCGCCGGGCTCGATTCAATGCTGGCGATGCGCAGTCGCCGGGTCGCCCCTGTGGCGGGTGCGGCCTGCCCGCGGACGCAGCCGCGTCAGCTGCCGCTCATGATCGGGAACATTTCGTTGACCATGGTGATGGCCGCCGGGCCCACCAGGACGACGAAGATCGCCGGAAAGATGAAGATCACCAGCGGAAAGATCAGCTTCACCGCCGTCTTGGCCGCTTTTTCTTCGGCCAGCTGCCGCCGCCTGGTGCGCATCGAATCGCTTTGCACCCGCAGGGCCTGGGCGATGCTCGAACCGAACTTGTCGGCCTGGATCAGAATGGCCGCCAGGGCGCGCAGGTCGTCGACCCCCGAGCGGCTGCCCAGTTCGTGCAGCACTTCGGTCCGCGGGCGGCCCATTTGCAGCTGGAAGTTGCACAGGCCGAATTCCTCGGCCACGGTGGGCGTGCTCTTTTTCATTTCGTCGCTGACCTTGCGCATGGCCTGGTCCAGGCCCAACCCGGCTTCGACGCAAACCACCATCAGGTCGAGCGCGTCGGGCAAACCGAGGAAGACGCTGTCCTTGCGCTTCTTGCCCAAGTACCACAGCACCATGCCGGGCAGGTAGAACATCACGCCGGCGACGGCCACGGTGTTCATCAGCGACTTCTGGTTGACGCCCGAGGTGAGCATGACGGCGCCGCCGCCGACCATGACGCCGACCATCAGGGCCGCGAATTTCAACCCCAGGTAGATGCTCACGGCCGATTCGTTGCGAAAGCCGGCCTGGGTGAGCCTGCTCTTGAGCTTGCCGACTTCGGCCTCGTTCTTGGGCTGCAAGGGCTTGGCGAACGCCGGCGACGCGGCAGCCAGCACTTGCGTCATCTTGGCCGATTTCTTGGTCGGGCTATTATCCTCGTCGCGACGGCGGGCCCGCGGATTCTTGAATTCGTCCAGCCGTTCTTCGGCGCGGGGCTTCGAGGTGGCCAGCATATCCAACAGCCACCAGGCCGCCGCGGCAAAGGCCCCGAATACGGCGAACGGAAGCAACTTCTCCCAAGAGACCAGGTCGGCCCAGAGGATCGGCAACGAATGGTTCATAGCCACGGTTCCGTACTATTTCAGGTAATCACGTCTGACGACCCATCGGCGCCGGCTCGGCGGCGCGAGCGAACCGTCAGACTTTGATGTCGATGATCTTGCGGATGGCCAGCGCGCCCAGCACCTGCATGAGCAGGCCGCCGGCGAGCATTTTCTTGCCCATCGGGTCGGTGAACAACACCGTGACATAATCCGGATTCAAGCGGTACACGGCCAAAAACAAGACCGGCGGCAAGGCCAAGAGCACGATGCCCGACAAGCGGCCTTCGCCGGTCAGGGCCTGGATCTGTCCCCAGATCTTGAACCGCTCGCGGACCAATTCGCCGATCTTGTCGAGGATTTCGGCCAGGTCGCCGCCCGTCTGGCGCTGCAGGATGACGGCGGTGGCGAAGAATCGCAGGTCGAGATTGGGAATCCGCAGGGTCATGTTTTCCAGGGCGTCTTCCATCGGAATGCCCAGGTTGGTTTCTTCGAACACGCGCTCGAATTCCTTGGCGATCGGATTGTTCATCTCGTGGGACACCAGGTTCAGGCCAGCCGCCAGGCTATGGCCGGCGCAGAGCGCCCGGGCGACCAGCTCCAGGGCGTCGGGCAGTTGTTGGCCGAATTTCTTCAGCCGACTCTTGCGCCGAAACAGGATCCACATCAGCGGCAGAAAGCCCACCGATACGGCCACCAGCAGGGCCAGACCGATGTGCATCTTGAGGATGATGCAGGCGGCCCCTCCGACGAAGCCAAAGCAACCGGAAACGATCAGAAACCGCTGCACCGACAGCGTCGTGTCGGCCTGCTCGAAGAGCAGACCCAGGTTGAACCGCTTGAACAGCCCCTCGAGCACCCCCTGGCCGCTCTCCCAGGGCTGCGCCAGAACGCTGTCCTTGAGCACGGCGTCCTTGGCCTGCTTCGCCGAGCTCGCGCCGGTGAGCAGGGCCAGGCGGTCTTCGACCAGGGTGGCCGAATCGCCACGAAACATGGCGGCGACGCCCGCCACCAAGGCGGTGACCCCCACGAAGGCCGCGATCGAAATCATGAGCGGAGTCATAAGACGTTAGTCCTCGAGCATCACGCGTTGACGGAAAGCGCTGGACGGCAGCCGCACGCCCGCGGACTCGAGCCGATCCATGAACGACGGCCGGATCCCGGTCGCCTCGAAGCGGCCGAAAGCCCGGCCGTTTTCGTCGACACCCTGCTGGGCAAAGTGATAGATGTCCTGCATCACGATCGTGTCCTGCTCCATGCCCAGGATCTCGGTAATGTGCGTGACCTTGCGCGGGCCGCCCTGCAGCCGGTTGGCCTGGATGACCAGGTCGACGGCACTGGCGATCTGCGCACGCATGGCCTTCAGCGGCAACTCGAAGCCGGCCATGGTGATCATCGTTTCGATACGGGCGATCGCGTCGCGCGGCGTATTGGCGTGCACCGTGGTCAGCGAGCCTTCGTGACCGGTGTTCATGGCTTGCAGCATGTCCAGCGTCTCCGGTCCGCGACACTCGCCGATGATGATCCGCTCGGGCCGCATACGCAGGGCATTGCGGACCAGGTCGGTGGCCGTGATGGCGCCTTTGCCTTCGATGTTGGCCGGGCGCGTTTCGAGGCGCACGACGTGTTCCTGCTGCAGCTGCAATTCGGCCGCGTCCTCGATCGTCACCACGCGGTCGCTTTGCGAGATGAAGCTCGACAAGGTGTTGAGCAGCGTCGTTTTGCCGGAGCCCGTGCCGCCGGAAATAATGATGTTCAGCCGGGCCTTCATGGCCCCTTCGAGCAGCATCACCATCTCGGGCGTAAAGGCCTTGTAGTTCAGCAAGTCTTCCAGCTTCAGCGGATTCGAGCCGAAGCGCCGGATCGAGACCGACGCCCCGTCGAGTGCCAAGGGCGGAATGATGGCGTTGACGCGCGAGCCGTCGGGCAAGCGGGCATCGACCATCGGGCAGACTTCGTCCACGCGCCGGCCGACCTTCGACACGATCCGGTCGATGATCTGCATCAAGTGATTGTTGTCGCGGAACGTGACGGCGGTTTTCTCCATCTTGCCGCGGCGTTCCACGTAAATCTGCTTCGGTCCGTTGATCAGAATATCGCTGATCGAGGGGTCTTTGAGCAGCAATTCGAGCGGGCCCAGGCCGAACGTCTCGTCCAGGACTTCGTCGACCAGCCGCTCCCGCTCGGTGCGGTTGAGCAAGGTGTCTTCGGTATCGCACAGATGCTCGACGACGAGCCGGATCTCGCGCCGCAGCACGTCGCCGGCCAGGTCCCCGACCTTGGTCAGATCGAGCTTATCGACCAGCTTGCCGTGAATACGGCGCTTCAGGTTCTCGAATTCCTGGCTCTTGGAATCTTCCGTCGCCCGCAGTGGAGCCGGTTTGATCGCCATTTCCGTTCACCTTCCGAGTGCCAATTTAAATGCGGCCGAGATTTAGCCGCGCTGTTGAAAATCTTTCCCGCACTTTGGCGCTGCCGGCCGGTCGCCAAGGGCGCCGCCGAAACGCCACGCGCCGCGCTGCCGCTGCGCTCGCTGCCTAAAAAAACATAGCTTGCGGATCGGCACGGTCGGATGCGAAAACGAAACGAACCAACCGGGCCACAGGCGCACCCGGCGCAATCGACACAGGCAGCAAAAAGCCTGGCTGAGATCCGGCAGGAGACGGGGCGCACTCGGCACCGCAACAGAGCAGGGGGGCGGCCCAGGCGCCGGGCCGGCGCTCGCAGGCGCCGCGGTCCGCGTCGAACGGGCGCGTGCCGCCGCCGCGAAAGATACGAGGGTTGGCAGCCGTTGAGAGAGCCGCGAACCGGAGGGCGGCTACCTGGCGGCGTCGGTCTTGGCCGGAGCCGGCTTGGCGGCGCTGCGCTGCTTGCCGGGCCACAGGTTCAGCCAGCGGCTGACCGAGGATTTGCCCGCTTCGGAGGCTTCCTCCGACTTGCGGTCGCCGCCCAGGGCGTCGGCCAGGGCGATGACCGATTGCGTGATCGCGGCCTTGGGGGCCTGTTCGATCAGCGGAACGCCGTTGTTGCGGACTTCGACCATCACGCGATAGTCATTGGGCAACTGCCAGAAGATTTCGCGGCCCATCGTTTCCTTGGCCTTCTTCAGGCTGATCTGGTTGTCCAGGCCCACGCGGTTGACCACGATCTTGACTTTGTCCTTCACCGCGTCCATCGCGCTGAACGACATCATCAGCCGCACGACGTTCCGCAGGCAGGGCAAGTCGAGCTGCGTGACCAGCAAGATGTGGTTCGCAGACTCCAGGGCCACCATGTCGACCGGGCTGTAGCTCTTCGACAGGTCGAGGATCACGTGGGTGAACGTCGCCTTGAGCAGGCCGATCACGCGCCGCAAGTCGTCGGGCGTGACCAAGGACACGTCCTCGAGCTGCACGGGGCGGGGCAGCAGGTACAAGCCCGACGAGTGCTTGGTCAACGATCGCTTGAGCAGGGCAAAGTCGAGCCGCGTGACGTTCTGCGCCACGTCGACCAGCGTGTAATCCGGAATCGCATCCAAAAAGACGTCGGCGTCCCCCAGGCACAGATCGATGTCGACCAGGGCCACGCTGTTTTGCGGATCGGCCGCCAGGGCACAACCCAGGTTGACCGCCACGCTCGTCGCGCCCACGCCGCCCGTCGCGCCGGCCACGGCAATGACGGTGCTGGTGCGCGAGCCGCGGTCGCCGCGGCCGAAGCGGTGTTCGCTGATCCGTTCGAGAGCGGCCGCCAGATCCTCGATCCGCAGCGGTTGAGTGAGGAATTCCTTCACCCCGGCCCGCATCGCCCGGAGGATCAGGTTGCCGTCGGTCGACGAGCTGATCACCAGGATGCTGCAGCTGGGCGCATTTTCGTGGAGTTGCGCGACGAGCTGCAGGGCCTTCTCGGGATTCGAGTCGATGGCAATGATGCCGATGTCCGGGTGGGTCTGAGCCACGACGTCGGCGAAGAACTCGTAGCGCGAGCATTCTGCTTCGAGCCAGACCTGGTCCATGCCCAACAGCGTCGTCTTCAGTGCGTCGCGCGATCGATCGCTGGGATCGACCACGGCCAGTCGTAATACATTGCTCATGAAATAACCGCCCAGCCACTCGGCAAAACCAACACGAGGGGGCGCGCAGGCGCGTGACCGGGAATCAACCACGCTGGCCACGAACCGGCCCCCTAATTACCTACGTCATAGCCCGAGGGGCCGATGAACGCGGGCGGCTCGGAATTCACATTTGCCGCTGGCAAAACCTTCCGAGCTTGCGGGTTGGAACGGTTGTTCGGCGCAGGCACGGGACGGCGGGCGGCCACGTCCGCTGCGCACGTAGCTTTCCGGCGACACCTGTCGCGGGCCGCCGCCAGCCGAGGGCGAAAAACCCCCGCCGGCCGGCGAATTCGGGTCCACCGGCTGTCCCGGCGGAATCAACTCGCCCGGCTGAACCTCGGGCATGCCGTAGCCACCGCCCGGCGCACCCATGCCCGGCGGCATGACGCGGCCCGGATCGAGCGCGTTGCCGTCGACCGGCACTTCCATGTACTGGTGAAAGTACAGGCCGCAGTTGTCGGGCACGGTCGTGCTGGTGCCCGGGCCCACGAGCGGCACTTGCTCGCAATCGAGCGGTTCGGCCAGCTCGGGTCGGACCATGATCAGCAGTTCGACTTCGTTGACCGTGTCGGTCGTGTAGCGGAAGGGCACGCCCAGGTAGGGGACGTCCATCAGGTAGGGAATGCCTTGCACCGTGGATTGAACTTCGGTCTGGATCAAACCGGCCAAAGCCAGCGTCTGGCCGGCCATCAGCTCGACGGCCGTGTCGACTTCGCGGGTGCGGAAGCCGGGCACGGTGGTGTTGTTGAGCGTGGTGCCGATCGTGGGATCGATTTCGCTGATCTTGGGCCGCACTTCCAGGCGGATCCGGCCGTTACCCAGCACGATCGGCACGAAGTCGACCTGCGTGCCGAACTTGCGGAACTGGATCGAAATGGTGCCCAGGCTTTGCGGAATCGGAATCGGCAGTTCGCCGCCCGAGAGGAAGTAGGCCGGCCGGCCGCTGACGGTGACCAGCGTCGGTTCGGCCAGCACTTTGAGCAGTTGATTGCGCTGCAGCGCCGAGACCCACAGGAAGAAACCGCTCGATTGGTCGACGATGCCCAGGGCCACGGTCGGGGCATTGCCGCCGGCGCCGACGGTAGAGGTAATGGCTTGCGTGCCGGCGCCGACCACTTGCGAGACTCCGGTCAATTTACCGACGCCCGCAGCGGTCGAGCTGAAGAAGCTGTTGCCCGAGTTCCAAATCGCGTTGAAGTCGACGCCCAATTGCCGCAGCTTGGTCCGCGACACTTCCATCACTTTGACGTGCAGGATGACCTGCGGCGTGCCGCCGACGCGCAAGTTGTTGATCACCTTGGGATACTCGTCCTGGGCGATCGAAACGATCTTGCTGACGTCTTCCGGCCGGTCGACGAAACCGCGCAGAATCACGCCGGCGTTCGTCGGCTGCAGCTTGATCGCGGCGCCGGGAAACTGCTCCCTGAGCAATTCCTCGAGAGCCCGGGCGTCGGGCCGAATGCTGACTTCGACCGTGTACAGCCGATTCCGTTCGTCCCACAGGCTGACGTTGGTGATGCCGTTTTTCTTGGCGTGGATCTGGACCTGATTGGCCGACAGCGGCGTCAGCGTGAGCAGATCGGGATTGTCGACCTGCAACCGCGGAATGTTGCGGTCCATTGCCAGAATCAGGCTCGAGTTGGACGTCATGTCCACGCGCTCGTTGGTCTCCTGCACGCGGTGCACGACCTGCCGGGCCTGCTTGTTCTCGATCACCTGCGGCGTCGTGCCCCGGGGAGCCGGATTGCGCACGGCCGGATTCTGCTGCGGCTGATAGGGCGCCGCCGGTATTTGCGGGCCGGCCACCGGCGGGTCCTGCACGGCGGGGTTCTGCTGCGCGGCGGGGTTCTGCTGCGCGGGGTTCTGCTGCGCAGAGCACGGCCGGGACGGTCGTCAGGGCCGTCCACAGGCAAACGCCCGGCAGAACGGAACATGCAAATGAGCAGACGCGATTCGTGGGCATCCGAGTACTTCCTTGCACTGCGTGATGATTGGTCGCTCGAAGTTCATAGGCCCCGCGGGGAGCCGTCGCCGTGGCTCGGCGTTCAGTTTTCCTGGGGTTCGCCCGCCTCTTCCGCTGGCGGGGCCGCCTCGCCCGGCGGCAACTCCTGAACCGGCGGCAGCTCCTGGCTGTCGCCGCCCAAGTCGACGGGCGCGTCGTTTTGCTGGTTTTCGTCCGGCAATTCGCTGGTCAGGTCGGGGAACTGGTTTTCGCCGTCCAAATCGACTTGCCGTACCTCGCTCCCTTCGAGCAAGGTCATCCGCCAGGGCCGGGGCCGTTGCGGCACGACCGGCGCCACCGGGCCGCCCGGTTGCCCGCCTTGGCCGGCCTGCCGCTGCTGTTCGAGCCAGGCGGTTGCGTCCGGATTGGCTTGCGGCGGCCGCGCCTCTTCAGCTTCGCGTTCCAGCTTGTCGGAGCGGCCGAAAATGTCCTTGATGCTGGCGCCTCCGGCGACCCCTTCGGCGCTGTCGTCGGGACTGCGCATCACGAGCCGCAGCGTGCCCATCTCCGTGGCCAGAGTCACCTTCTCGGCCTGGGCCGGGGTAACCAGCAGCGAAATGGTCTTGGCCGTGATCGCGGGCTCGTCGCTTCCCTTGCGGCGCTCGAACTGCGTGTCGACGGCAAACACCCGGACGTCTTGCAGAATCGTCTTGGTGCTCGTTTCGTCGATGCCGGCGCCGGGATTACGCGCAGATAGACCAGCACGTCCACGCGGTCGTTGGGCAGAATCAGGCCCGCGGCGCCGGTCACGGCGTCGACTCGCACGGCCACGACCCGGTAGCCGGCCGGGATTTTTCCGGTGGCGCTCACCATGCCTTCGGCGCCCATCAGCTTGCCGGAGCGGATCTGCTCGCCGGCAAAGAATTTGTGCGCGGCCCGCTGTCCTTTGATCTGATCGAGCGTGCGGAGGGCATCGGGATAGACCTTGTCCTTGGGCCATTCCTCGACCCGGATTCGTTCCTTCGTGACTTCATCGTTGAAATTGATGTCCACTGCGGCCACGAAAACCGGCTCGGTCTCGGCCGCTGGCGCGTCGCTGACATTGCGCCGGTCCATCACCTGGCTGATGCCGATCGACGCCACGAGCCCGCAACCCAAGGCGAGCCCCAACAAGACAAGCGATTTCGAACGCATGGTTCACTCCAGATTCACAGCACCGAGCAGGTTGCCTGGCGTCGGCCGCGCGGGCGGACTGGGCAATCTTTGCGGGCGCACCGGCGGCGCAGGGCCTTCCAGTCGTCCCCACTTATGTTGATTCGCTTCGCCCGCCGGCTAACTTGACGAAAACACGCCGGGCGCGGAACGTATTACCGTTATGAGCGGCAAGAGCGGTCCCTTGTCGATACATTCGGCAGAAAGAGCCCGACTTCTCCAAATTGAAAGTCGCAAACTTCGTCTGCCGCGGGTCGTCGAACTAGATCAACATGCCAGACCAGGCAAAATAGGCAATCGTGCCCAACGCGATGGGAATGCCGTAGGGCAGCAGGAGCATCGATTTCTTCCGCTCGGCGGCAATGGCCGAGAGCTTGTCCGCGTCGCGGATGGTGGTGACTTCGTTGACGATGCTCCAAAACTGGTCCCGGTGGTGCTCCCAGGCTCGGCGATAAAGCACCATGCCGACGGCAATGATGCCGCCCAGCACGGCCGAGACGCAGAACGCGTAAAACGTGGTCGTGCTGCCCACCCAGGCCCCCACGCCCGCGAGCAGCTTGACGTCGCCGGCGCCCATGCCGCCGATCGCGTAAGCCGGCATCAGCAGGGCGAGGCCGACGATGGTTCCCAGCAGGCTCCACATCACGCCCTCGGGACCTTGGACGCAGCCGCTGTAAATCCAGCCGCTGATGATCATCGGGAACGTGATCCAATTGGGTACTTTAAGCTTCAGCCCGTCGATCACGGCGGCGACGATCAACGTCACGGTCACGAACCAGACGTGCCAGTTTTCGATCAGCGAATCGGAGAGATCGGCCCACGACATTGCAAAGATCCTTATGAATTGCCGGAGCGCTCGCGCCTCAGGCGCTGCGCGTCATCAAGAAACTGAACATGGCGACCAACAAGCTGACGAGCGTCAGTCCAATCTGGATGAAGCTGGTCAGCGACTCGGCCGGAAGAAACGGGTACATGGTTACGCATCCTCGAGCGCCGCGGAGAATGCCACGCGGCAAACCAACACGATCGGCACAAAACGCTGGTGCCGCCTCTGTGGGAAACCTAGGTCACTTGCCTTCCATGTCAAACTCTGGCACGTCAAACTCTGAGCCTTGCACATTCGCCGCCGGCGCGGACAAGCGCTCCACGAACAGCAGCGGACGACCGGAAAAATCGCTTATGACGGTTGCGCCGCCCGGCCCGCCAGGGTCAGCCGGCAGGGCAGAGTCAGCCGGCAGGGCAGGGCCAGCCGGCAGGGCAGGGTCAGCCGGCGGGGCCGTGTTAGTTGCAGCCGAGCGGCTATCGGCGGCCGCCGTTTCGCAAAACCCAACCCGCACGCGAAATTCGTCGGCCGCCTCTGGACCCGTGCTTGCCGCGCCCGGGATGTCGCTCACGATGCGCGCGGCCGGATCGGCTGCCGACAAATAGGCCAGCGGCCAATACGTCCACCAGGAATCGGCCTCGACCCGGATCGGCCGGCCCGCGCGGTGCGCGACGATCCAATCCCAGGCGGCTTGCTTGGGCTCGACTGCCGCGGTCCGGAATGCGACGTGCGACTGGCCCCCGGTGGTCAGGATGCGGCCAAAATAGCGCGAACTGAAAACCCCCAGCCAACCGCAGGCCAAAAGAATCAGCGCCGCCGCCAGCGGGCGCGCCAGCAGCCGGCCAGGCGCCAGCCAATGAGTCCATCCCAAAGCCAAGAGCGTCACCAGCGGAGCCACCAGGCAGACGCCGTATCGCTCGGCGTGTGGGGCGATGGCGGCCGGTCCGGCAACCAGATAAAAGCTGATCGTCATCCCTAGCGTCGCCCAGGCGAGCGAGCGCTCGCGCACCGCGCCGGATTCTTGAGCACGGGAACCAGCCCCGCCGCGGCAATGCCGATCACGGCCAGTGCGACGAGGTCCAGGGCATCCAGCCCCGTCTCGCCGGACTTGGGGCCGGCGATGAACTGGAAGACCGAATTGCCCGACAGCAGCTGCATCAGCCGTTGGAGAAACAAGCCCCACTCGGCCGGATCGCCGGCCCGCCGAAGCGCCGCCAGGGCCAAAGGGCCCAGCGGCGTGGGGGCCATGACGACGCAGGTTCCGGCCAAAATTGCCAACAGGGCCAGGGCCACGGCGATTCCCCGCCCTTGGGCGAGTGGGCCCAGGCGGCCGGAGCGCAAGGCGTCCAGCCGGGCCCCGATTTCGGCCCGGTGTCCCTGGACCGCCGGAATCAGAACCAGCCAACCGGCAAACAGGTTGGTGGGATGCACCCAGATGGCCGCCGCATACGCCAGCAGGGCCGGCACCAGCGAGCCTCTGGGCCGGCCGGGCGCGAGCGTGCAGGCCAGCCCCGCGTAGACTAGCAGGGTGACGGCCAGCAGCGTCTGGCTGGCATCCCACGCAAAACGGCTATAGGCTATATTGAGGGGCAGAACGGCCAGAATCAGGGAGGAAACCCAGGCTGCGGTCGAGCCGAACGTGCGCCGGCACAGGAGAAAGTTGGCCGCCAGCGCCGCCAAACCGCTCACCAGCGCCGGAATTCGCAGGACTGTCGTGCTGGGCCCCAGCCACAAGTGCAGGGCGGCCAGCGGCCCCAAGTAGAACGGATTCGCCGGATTGCCGGTCGGTGTGCGCCAGGCAAACGACTGGCCAGTGGCCAAACGCATCGCCTGCACGCCCGACCAGGCTTCGTCGCCGTTCAGGCCAGGGACGTTGCCCAGCCGACAGGTGCGCAAGGCGATGGCGAACGTCAGGATCGCCAGCACGCCCGCGCCCAGGAGTAGCGGGCGCGGTCGGCCGGACGATCGAGCGACGATTGGCGGCGAGTGAGTTGCCAGTTCCAGGTTCATCCGACTTTTTCCCCGCGAGATACGCAAAGCTATCTTTTCTGGCAGGGCGTGCGGCCGGGTTCGTGGTCGAAGGCAGTCGCGGCGGTGCCGGGAACGTCGGATCGAACCGGTTGTGCCGAAAAGGACGCAGGTATGGATTGGAGCGAGCGAATCGTCGCGCGGCTGGCCGAGCAGCGCTCGTGGGCTTACCACGGCGATGCGCCCCGGGCCACCGAGCCGGCGGCGCTATCCGCGCTGGCCTTGTTGGGCCAGCAGCGTCCGGAGGCGGCCCGCGCTCCGCTCGACTGGCTGGCCTCGATTCAAGCCGTCAACGGCAGCATCGGGGTAATGGAGAGCCAGACCGCGCCCCACTGGCCGACGAGTCAGGCCGTGCTGGCCTGGCAGCGGGCTCAGCAAGGTGCCGATTTCGGCCAGCGCTATCAGGGGGCCATCGATCGCGCGATCCGGTTCACGCTGGGCGTGGCCGGGGTGGCGCTGGATCCGACGCCCGAGCTGGGGCACAATCCGGCACTGGTCGGCTGGCCTTGGGTCGAGACCACTCACTCCTGGCAGGAACCCACGAGTTGGGCCGTCTTGGCCCTGCGCGCGACCGGCCGCGACCAGCATCCGCGGACGCGCGAAGGCGTGCGGATGTTGACCGATCGCTTGCTGCCCGACGGCGGCTGCAATTACGGCAACACGTTCGTGCTCCGGCAGCAGCTCCGCCCGCACGTCCAGCCCACCGGCATTTGCCTGTTAGCCCTCGCCGGCGAGCCGATTGCCGATCCGCGGCTGGAAAAATCGATCGACTGGCTGCTGGGCGAAATCGACGAAAAAACCACCACGGCTTCGCTGAGCTACGCACTCATGGGGCTGGCGGCGCACGGCCGCACGCCGCCACGCGCCGAGGCGTTTCTGGCGGCGGCCGCCGCGCGCGAGCTGCAGCGTCCGGCTAGCGCCCATCCGCTGGCCCTGCTGGCGCTGGCCGCCTTGGGCAGCGACTGTCCGCTACTTGCCGCACCCACCGGGAGTACCGGCTGATGAGCACCGGCGAACCCTTGAAGAACTCGGATAGCCCGACCCGGTTCGACCGCCGCAAGCTGATCGTGGCCGGTGGTTCCGGCGCCGTGGCCGCGGCGGCCTATTCGCTCTTGCGCCGCTCGGCCGCGACGGATTTTTCCCGCTCGGACCAGGCCGTGTTCATCGCCCGCAATCAGACCTATGACGGCGCGCTCGAGCGCACCATTCACGACGGGCTGCTGGCCACCGGCTTGAAGCCCGAGGAATGGGAGGGCAAGCGCGTGCTGCTCAAGCCGAACATGGTCGAGCCCAGCCGTCATGTGCCGCATATGACCACGCATCCGGCGATGATCGTGGCCGCGGCCGAGGTTTTCCGCCGCTGGGGCGCGCAAGTGAGTGTCGGCGAGGGACCGGGGCACGTTCGCGACACCGAAATGGCGCTCGTCGAATCGGGCGTCCAGGAACAGCTGACCGCGAGCAAGCTGGAATTCGCCGACCTGAACTACCAGGAAGTCCGGTTCTGCAAGAACGACGGCGGAGCCAGCGAGCTGGCCGGATTCTTCTTCCCCCAGGCGGTCGTCGAGGCCGACCTGATCGTTTCCATGCCCAAGATGAAGACCCACCACTGGGTCGGCTTCACCGCGGCGCTCAAGAACCTGTACGGCACCATTCCCGGCATCAAGTACGGCTGGCCGAAGAATGTGCTCCACCACGCCGGCATTCCGCAAACCGTGTACGACATCAACGCCTCGCTGCCCAAGGCGATCGCCATCGTCGACGGAATCGTCGGCATGGAAGGGGACGGCCCGATCATGGGCAGCCCGAAGGCGATGGGCCTGGTCGTGATCGGCACCAATCCCACGGCCGTCGACGCCACGGTCGCCCGGATCATGGGCCTCGATCCCGACCTGGTCAGCTATTTGCGCTTCGCCGGCGGGATCGAAGGCACCAGCCCCCTGGGCCCGCTGGCCGAAGCGGCCATTGCCCAGCGCGGCGAACGCTGGCAGGACGTAGCCTCGCCCTTCAAGATTCTCGACGTGCCGCACCTCCGCAATCTGGGGGCTCCGGCCGGCTCGTACATTTCCAGCCGGCCCGCCGCGGGCACCGGTCCGCGGCAGATCTGCCAGGCCGCGTCCTCCGGCGGCCGCGTGGCTGCCGTCTAAAGGCCCCGGCGCGGCGAGGGGCCGCATCCTGCGAGCCCGCACACCATGCAGCACGAAGCCGCAGCCGCCAAGCTCGACCGCCGGCTCTGCGTCTGCACGCTGCTGGCCGCTGCCGGAGTCTGGCTGGCCATGGCCGGCCCCATGCTCCTGGGCCGGGTCTATCTTGCCGATGACCTGGGCGCCTACCATTTGCCGCTTCGGGCGTTCTATGCCCAGCAGCTCCACAAGGCCGAACCGTTCGATTGGCTGCCCAACTTGTACAACGGTTACTACGTGACCGGTGAAGGGCAAACAGGCGGCTATCATCCGCTGCATCTGGTGCTGTACCGTCTGCTGCCGCTGCCGGCGGCCTTCGACTTGGAATTGCTGCTCAGCTACCCCTGGATGTTCGCCGGCATGTACTTGCTCTTGGCCCGGCGGATCGGATCGCGGAGCGCGGCCCTGTTCGGGGCCTTGGTGTTTACGTTCTCAGGCTTCAATCTACTGCATTTCATTCATCCCAATGCGGTCGCCGTGGTCGCCCATCTGCCCTGGCTGCTGGTGGCGATCGAGGTGCTGCTGACCTCAATCGACCTGCGCCGGCGAGTCTGGATGGTGGCCGCGATCGCGCTGCTGACCGGCTCGCAACTGCTGCTGGGCTATCCGCAATACGTCTGGTTCTCGCTCGTGGCGGAGGCCTGCTACGTGGCATCCCGATATCGCGCGATCGCCGGGCCGGCCTGGCGGCCGGTTGCCGGTTGGCTCGCGGCGCTCGCGCTGGGACTGCTCGTCGGCAGCATCCAGCTTTTGCCCACGATCGACGCCTTGAAGCATTCGACGCGGGCGGCGGCCAGCGCGGATTTCGCGAATTCCGGCTCGCTCGCTCCGCTCAATGTGCTGCAGCTGGTGGCCCCGTATTTGTTCGGCACGAGGGTCGTTGGCGGCAACACGCACGAGTTGGGGCTGTATATCGGCGCCGTGCCGCTGTTGCTCTGCTGGTGGCTGTTCTTAAATCGCCAGGCCTGGGGATCGCTACGGCCGCTGATCCTGGCGGCCACGGCGCTGGGCGTGCTAGGGTTTGCCCTGGCGTTGGGCAATCGCAGCTTCGTCTACGCGCTCCAGACGCACTTGCCGCTGGTGGGGGCGTTTCGGTTCCCCTGCCGGGCAATTGTCTTAATGCATTTCGCGCTGGCGGTGCTGGCGGCAATTGCCCTGCCGCTGGTCAGCACGAGCCCCCCGCGACGGGCATCCCGGCCGTTTCGCCTCACTTCCTACTGGCTGCTGGTCGCATTCAGCCTGCTCACCGCACTCTTGGGTCCGCTGGCCTGGTCGGACTACCTCAGCTCCAAGCCGCTCATTTGGGCCGGGCCAGTGCTGCTATGCGCCGGTGCAGTCGCGCTCGCTGCCGCCGAGTCCGGGTGGCGCTGGGGCGCCATTGCCTTGGTCCTCCTCACCGCGCTCGACCTGGGCGCCTACGGAATCAGCTATGCCGTCTGGCCGCAGACCGAGCCGCTGGGCGAGTTCATCGCGGGCATCGACATTCCGCCCAACCGGCAGGGCTCGGTCGTGGCCGAGTCACCTTGGCTCCAGTCGCGCGGACTGCACGCCGGCAACCAAGTGCTTTTGGCCGGCTACCGCCGCGCGGACGGCTATTCGGGTCTGGAGCCGATTCGGCGACTCGACCTGACGCAGCCGGCCGACAAGCGTCTCGCGGATGTGCACTGGCAATTGAAGGGCTGGGGCCCGACACTCGGTTGGCACCCCGTGGCCGACGCGCTTCCGCGCGCGCGGCTCGTCAGCCGGGCGATCGTCGACGCTGGGGGCCCAATCCCCGCCGAAGCGGCCCAGCCCGACGCCGCCCTCGTCGACGAAGCCTTGGACTTGCCGCCGGGCGAGCCGGGCACCGTGGACGTGGTCGACGAGCGGCCGGGACGGTTCGAGCTGACGTGCCAAACGCCCGCTCCACGGCTGCTGGCCATTACCGAAAGTCACCATTCCGGCTGGCAAGCCCGGGTCGACGGCCAGAGCGTTCCGGTTTTGCGGGTTAATCGCGATTTTCTGGGCTGCGTGGTTGCAGCGGGCGCGCATCGCGTCGAGCTGGAGTTCCGGCCGGCGAGTTTGCGGCAGGGGGCGACTCTGTCGAGTCTTGGGCTAGGTTTGATCGTGGGATTGCTCGTCCTGGCCGCGAGGCTGGGCGGCCCGTCCCCAAATTCCGCCCCGCCCGAACCGACCTCGCTGCACGAGAATCGCGATGAACCGTCCCGCCTTGCGCGACACGCTGATTAGCGTCGTCCTGCCCGTCTATAACGAAGCCGGCGTTTTGGAAGAGCTCTGCCGGCGCATCAGCCAGGCCGTGGCCGAATGCGGCACGCAGCTGGAAATCGTGTTCGTCAACGACGGCTCGACCGATGCCAGCCCCCAGATTCTCGATCTGCTGGCCCAGCGCAACTCCAACGTGCGCGTGGTTCACTTTTCGCGCAACTTCGGGCATCAGGCAGCCGTACAAGCCGGCCTGGCCGAGGCCCGGGGCCACGCCATCGTGCTGATGGACTCCGATCTGCAGGATGCCCCCGAGGCCCTGGGCCGGCTGATTGCCGAATGGGTTTGCGGCTACGACGTGATCTACGCCCTGCGCCGCGAGCGGCCCGAGGCCTGGTGGAAGCGCTGTTTGTTTTCGGCCTTTCATCGCCTGCTGGCCGGCATCGCCACCACGCCCATTCCGACCGACGCGGGCAATTTCAGCCTGATCGACGGCCGAGTGGCCAAACAGATCGTGGCCCTGGCCGAGCGCGACCGCTACCTGCCGGGACTGCGCAGCTGGGTCGGCTTCAAGCAGCGGGGCATCGAAGTGCGCCGCAACCCGCGCTACGACGGCAAGCCGCGCGTCTCCCTTGGCGGCCTGTGGCGGCTGGCCAAGACGGCAATCTTCTCCTTCTCGTCGTTCCCGCTGACCGCGTTCTACCTGATCGGCTACTCGGCGCTGGGCGTATTTCTGGCGCTGGGCGGTTATTCGCTCTTCTGCAAGTTCGTGCTGGCAGTCGCGATTCCCGGATGGACGTCGAACGTGCTGGTGGCCAGCTTCTTCGGAGCGGTCAACGCGATGGGCATCAGCATCCTGGGCGAGTACGTCATCCGGATCTACGACCAGGTTCGCAGCCGGCCGCTGTACGTGGTCGACCGGACCAGCGGCGGCGCCGCACTGGCTGCCGATCCGATGTTGAATATCGCCCAGCCGATTGCCGGCCAGATCGACTCCCAGGACGAAGCGGAAGACGACTGCGAAGCTCTGCTGGCCGAAGCCGAGGCCCTGATGGCCCTCACCTCTCCGGCGCCGCAAGTGGCCCTGGCCCAGACGCCGAGCGAAGAACTAGCGTCGGACCACCGCAAGAGCACCGGCCGCGGCCGGGCCGCCGCAGGCCGCTCGCCACAACCGGCCGGCAATCGCCGGAAAAGCACTCGCGGCGAGCGCGAAGAGCGGCGCCGTCAGTGAGCCCCAGTACTGGTTGAACGGCTGGCCCACGATCGCAAACGCGATGGCATAGCCGGCTACTCCCAGTCCGATCCGCTGTCCGGCACTCGTCGTCCAGCCGGCTGCTCCAGCCAGGGCACACACGCAGTACAGTGCCGACACCCACTGCGGCACGAGCAGCAGCCAGGCGTTGACCTGGACCGTCGAGATCAGAAAGCCCGCTCCGCCGCAGCGCACCCAGCCGTGCTGGTGAGCCAGATCCTGGGCCGAAACCAGCGGCAGCACCCGGGCCAGGTGCAGGCCAAAGAACAGGCCGTAAGCAGCCAGCCCGGCTCCCCAGGCCGCCACGCCCCGCCAGCGCCGCTCGCGGGCATCGAGCGCCAGGCAAACCAGGCACCACAAGCCAGCCAGTTCGCGCACAAAGAGCGCTGCCAAAGCCGAGGCGAAGCCCAGCTTTCGCCGCTCGGTGCCGTAACTCACCGCCGACAGCCCGATCAGGATGCCGGCCCACATCTCGGGCAGGACGAACAAATCGCCCAGCAAGCAGGGCAGGACGGTGCCGCTGATCGCCACCAGGCCGCACACGCTGGCCCGCCGGCCTAATTGCGATTCCAACAGGCCGAAGGCCAGCAGCCACATGGCAACGGCCAGCAGCACGAGCGCGGCCTGCCCCATTTTTGCGTCGGGGAGCAGGGCCACCAGACACATCGGCAGCGGGGTGCGCCAGTTGAAGATGCTGCGTGTCGGGTAGCCGCGCGTGCGCAGCTCATCGGCCGCCACGGCGTAATACGGCTCGCCGGCGTGGACCCGGTCGATCTCGGCCCGATACAGGGCAAAGTCTCCCGGCCCCCGGTCGGGTGCGTCGGCATAGCCGCTCTTGAGCGGGGAAAAAGTGATCGCCACGAACAGAACGGACGTAGCGATTATCAGGGCCAGCGCGATTCTCGCTTGAGTCTGCGAGAGCGTGCAGGTCGGCCGCTCGAGTTGCCAGGGCATGGTGGGCACTGCGTTGGCTTCGTGGAATGGGCTGGTTTCGGGCCATCGGGACCGGAAATCCGGCTGCGCAAGTCTAGCTTCAGCGCACCACGGCCAAAGCTCGCGATTCTGCCGGCGGAGAGCCCGGCGCTCGGTCCGGCGGGCCGGAAATCCCGTTGCTTCCCATCGCCGCTTGGGCACGTTAGAATCCCCAACCAGTCACCCACACCCCTTGGAGACTGGCCGTGGATTTTAGCGCCCTGCTGTTTGCCGCCGACACGCCGCCGTTGAGTCCCGAGCTTCGCCTGCCGCTCTCGGTGCTCAATTTTCTGGAGTTCGCCATCTGGGGCGCGTGGTGGACGGTGCTCGGGCAATACCTGGAAACACTCCATTTCACGCGCAAGCAGATCGGCCGCGTGTACGCCACGATGGCCGTGGGTGCGATCGTCGTGCCGATGTTCCTGGGCATGGTCGTCGACAAGTACTTCGAGGCCCAGTACGTGCTCGGCACGCTGCACCTCGCGGGAGCGGCGCTGCTGCTCACCTTGGCGCTGACGAAGCACGAAAAGCTGTTCTATTGGACGGCGCTATTCTACGCCTTCGCCTATCAGCCGACGATCGGCCTGGCGAACACCGTGGTCTTCGACCATCTGCCCGACGCTTCGCGGGACTATCCTTCGATCCGGGTTCTGGGGACGATCGGCTGGATCGTGGCCGGTACTTCGCTCAAGCTGCTCTTGAAAAAAGATCAACCGGTCAACAACCGCCCGATCCTGTTGGCCAGCGTGCTGTCGTTAATTCTCGGCGCTTATTCGTTCTTTCTGCCGCCCACGCCGCCCAAGGCCGGCGCCACGACGCTGCCCTTTCTGGACGCCCTGAAACTGTTCGGCGACACATCGTTCGCCGTGTTTCTGATTTCGGCCCTGGTCGTCGCGGGCGCCTTCGCCTTCTATTTCGCTTTCACCTCGATCTATCTGGAAAAACGAATCGGCATCCGCCCCGACAACGTCGGCCCCTTGATGACGCTGGGCCAGTGGGTCGAAATCGGCGGCATGCTCGTCTTGCCCTTCCTGCTGGGCGGTGCGGCCGTGGTCGACCCTAGCGGCCTCGATAAATTCCTGCAGCAGTACGTGCCCGCGATCGGCATGAAAGCGGTGCTCGCTGCCGGCATGATTGCGGTGGCAGCCCGCTACGCCCTGTTTGCCGCCGGCCGCCCGTTCATCCTGGTTATCCTGGCGATCGCCCTGCACGGCATCTGCTTCGACTTTTTTCTGGCGGCCGGATTCATCTTCGTCGCCGATAATGCTCCGAAGGAAATCAGCGGCAGCGCCCAGGCCCTGTTCATCGTGCTGACGTACGGGTTTGGCACCTACCTCGGCACGGAAGGGGCGGGCTGGCTCAACCAGGCCTGCACCCGCGACGTGACCGACCCCGCCACGGGCGAGACGGTGCGCGAAACCAACTGGGCCAAATTCTGGATCGTGCCCGCGATAGTTTCGGCCGTCGCAGCCGTGGCCTTCGTGCTATTGTTCCATCCGGCCGCGCCGAAATAGGCCCTGCCATGAGCGAAAACCGCTGGACGCTGACCAGCCCCGACCTGCATCACGCGTCGACCGATTTCACGGTGACGGCCAATGATTTTGGCCTGTCGCAGCCGGGCTTCTCGGTCCATCGCCGCACGCTGCACGGCGGCTTGCGGGAAGGGGTCGAGGTGGTCGAAATCGACAATGGCCACCTGCGACTGAGCGTGCTGCCCACGCGGGGCATGAGCATCTGGAAAGGTTGGCTCGGCGACACGCCGATCGGCTGGGATTCGCCCGTTCGGGGGCCGATTCATCCGCAGTTCGTGCCGCTCGACGAGCCGAGCGGCCTGGGCTTTCTGGACGGCTTCGACGAGTGGCTGGTCCGCTGCGGCCTGGTGAGCAACGGCGCCTCGGAATTCGACGCCGCGGGCCGGCTCAAGTACGGCCTGCACGGCCGGATCGCCAACCTGCCGGCCAGCCGGCTGGAACTGGAAATCGACGTCGAGCGCGAAGAAATCCGCCTCACCGGCACGGTCGTGGAAGCCCGGTTCTTGATGCATCATCTGCAGCTGCAAAGCACGCTGGTCACCCGCTTCGGCCAGAGCGGGCTCACCGTGCGCGACCAGGTGACCAACCTGTCCGCCCAGCCGGGCGAGATGCAGCTCCTGTATCACATCAATTTCGGTCCGCCACTGCTCGATGCCGGCGCCCGGCTGATCGCGCCGGCGACGAAGGTCGTGCCGCGGAATGCCCATTCGGCCGCGGGGCGCGAGCACTGGGACCGCTTCGCCGGCCCGCAAGCCGGCTACGTCGAAGAAGTGTTTTTCGCCGACCTGGCCGCGCAGGGTCAGCAGACGCGCGTCCTGCTCAAGAGTGGCGCCGGCAACCTGGGCGCCAGCCTGGGTTTCGACCGGACCCAGCTTCCCTGCTTCATCCTCTGGAAGAACACGGCCGCGCTCGCCGACGGCTACGTCGCCGGCATCGAGCCGGCCACGAATTATCCGAATCCGCGATCGTTCGAAAAAGCCCAGGGCCGCGTGGTCCCGCTGGCCCCGGGCGCAAGCGCGCAATTCGAGCTGTCGATCGACTTTCTCACCGACACGGCCAGCCTCGAACGTGCCGAGCGCGACATCCTGGCCATGACCGCCGGGCGCCCGGCGGAACTCTGCCCGGCGCCTCAACCCGGCTGGACGGAAGTCGGCGGATAGGCCGGCTTTCGCCGCGCCGCCAGGATCCTGCGCCACGTCCAGGCGCCCGGTTCGTCGATGGCCAGGATCAAGACCAGGGCCAGCAGCCGGGTGATCCAGCCGATGTAGAACAAGTAGCCGTAATGGTCGAGCCGGTAGCCGCCAACGTAGAAATGATCGAAATGAAAATAGTCGAACAACCATCCGCCCAGGTACGTTGACACTCCGTAGGCCAGTCCGGAGAGCGCGAAATACGCGGCCGAGTAGGCCGCAAAGTTGCCGTCGCGCGATAGCTTCAGCGTCAGGTTGGGCAAGCAGATATTCAGCCCGACGTAGGCCGACCAGACCGCATAAGCCCCGGCCAGCCACCAGGGTTCGGCGGGGCTCGCCAGCAAATAAAACAGCGGGCCAAAGGCCACGCACGCCTGGCAGGCCAGCAATACCGGCCGGTTGCCATAGCGATCGCTCAGCCGCCCGGCCCAGCCGGACAGTGCCATTTGTCCCAGCCGCATGCCCACCGGCAGTAGCAGCAGCGGCAGCAATCCCAGGTCCAGGACCCGGCGGTGATAAATCTGGGCGGCGCTTTGCGGCAATCCGTTGAAAAACGAAATCCAGCAGCCGAACAACAACAGCCGCCGAAACCGCGAATCGAACAGCGGTGCCAGGCTGCCCGTGGCGCGCGGCAGCGGCCGCGAACTCGGTGCCGCCAGCCTGGCGGCCACGGCCGGCATCCGCACGAGCGGCACGACCGACGCTGCCAGCAGCAGGGCCCCCAGCCCGATCAGCAGCGTGTAACCCGCGATCGCCACCAGTTCGACCGGCACCGAGTAGCCGGCGATCGTGGTCTCGAGTGTCGAAAAATGTTGCACGCGCGTGCGGAACCAATCGGCAAACCATCCCGCCGCCAGCAAGGTCGGAATCAGCACGCCCAGCTGCCAGCGCTGGCGCCGGGCAAAGTACCGGCCGCGCAGCCTGGGCGGCACGATCTCGGCCAGCCAGGCCCAGAGCGTCACCGTGCCCAGGCTCTCGAGCAACTGGTGGACGCCGATCAAGAGGACAAAAAAGGGCAGCCGCGCCGGCGGCGGAAATCCCGGGAGCCCGAGCACCGGCAGCAGGCAGAGCAACCCGTAGCCGCTGGCCAGCAGCACGATCGTGCTGCTTTTCACGCCGCCGAGCCGCCTAATCGCCAGCGGCGCGGCAAACCGAAACACGCCCAGCACGGACTGCAGCGCCAGCAGCATCCCGATCTGCCGGCCCGCCGCGCCGAGCTCCAGCGCCAGGTAAATCACCGGCGCGCCGGTCGTCAGCCCGTTGCCCATCGACCAGAGGGCGCCGTTGACGATGCCCAATGCCAAAGCGCGACGCCGCTCGGGCTTGCTCAGTTCTCGCGCTGCAACCGGCATGGCAAATGAAATGGGGTAAGGGCCCCGCCGCGTCCACCGGTCTGCCGCCGACAGAGCCAGATGACCGAGACGCTCGCACGCTCCAAAGCGGAGCCAAGTGTACGCCCGTAGCTGGGCAAACTCCACCGCTGGTCGCGCGGGCCTCCGCCCCATACCCGTCGTTACAGCCGTCAGGGGCCGGATAAAAGGGTCGCGCGGGTGACTGCCGCCGACTCAACCTGGCTCGGTCTCGGCCGCTGCAATCGGCAGGTCTGGCGTTTCTGACCGGTGCGGTCAGATTTGCCCCGATTGCGGCCGGCCGGTCCGCCAGAACGTCGCCGGAGAACTAGACTTACTCGGGGCACAAAGACGGGATCCGAGGCGGAATCCCGGTTGGCCCGGTAATGTGAGGTGCGTCGATGTCGCCCAAGCTCAAATTCATCGCGCTCGTGACAATCGGCGTCTTCGCCGTGATGTGCAGCGGCGCCACCTATCTGGATAGCCTGCTCGAGCGATTCTTGCAGGAGCAGGCCAGCGAACTGGCGGCCAGGTCCAGCGACGGCACCTTGCCCGCGGCCGGGCTCGACAACCATCGCCTGGATGTGCTGCGGGCCGTGTTCGACTTGTGCGGCATCCTGGCTGTGGCGGTCTCGGCGGCCATTTATCTGGTCTTCGCCCGCCAAGTCAATCAGCGTCTGGCTCGGCTGATGCAGGTCGTCAATGCCGTGGCCCAGAATCCCGCGGCAGCCGAGCGAACCCGCGATACGACCGGGGACGAGGTCGGACGCCTGGCCGCCGCTTTCGACCAGGCGGCCGATTCGCTCTCCAAGGCCTTTGCCTCGCTGGAGAGCAAAGTCGAAAAGCGCGGCCTGGAGCTGAGCGCCACCCAAGGCAGCCGGTCGGCCATCATCGAAGGTTCGCTGGACGGCATCATCAAGGCCGACCAGTCCGGCCGGATCGTGCTCTTCAATCCGGCGGCCGAACGAACGTTCGGCTGCCGCAGCCAGGCCGTGCTCGGGAGCAGCCTGGCCGAGATCATCGAGCTGGACCCCTCCACAGTCGGCTCGTTTGCCGAATGTCTGTCGAGCATGGTCGGCCAGCGGCGCGAAATGATCGGCCTGCGCGGGCGGCGGGCGGCTGCCGATCGAGGTCGCCTGGACACGGATCGAGGCCCAAGATCCGCCGGTCTATGCCGCCTTCATTCGCGATTTGACCGAAAAGAAGCGCGTCGACGACCGCTTGCACATGCAGCTGGAAATTACCCAGCTGTTGGCCGGCCGACCCGCCCTGGCAACCTGCCTCGACCAGGTGATGGAGGTGATCTGCCGCCGCGCCGGTTGGGATGTCGCCGTGCTCTGGCAGCTTTCGGCCGAACAGGGCAAGCTCCGCTGCCACCGAATCCTGCACCCCACTTGCGAGCTGGACTGGGCTTTCGAGGCCCGGCTGGGCGACCTGGCCGTGCCTCGCGGCATGGGCATGGCCGGCGCCGTCTGGTCCGACCACCGCCCGCGCTGGCGGGCCGATCTGCGGATCGAACCGGACATCGACACGGCGGCGGCCCTGGACGGCCAATTCCGCTCGGCCTGCTGTTTTGCGATCTCGGTGAACGACCAGGCGCTGGGCGTGTGCCAGTTCTTGAGCCGGCAGCCCAAGCCGGTCGATCGCGAAATGCTGTCGCTGGTCGAAGGAATCGGCGCGCAGCTTGGTTTGTTCGTCGATCAGGAAACGTTTGCCGCACAGGTCGTCGAACGGGAACGGCGGTTCCGGTCGTTTGTCGAAGCCACCTCGCAAATCTATTGGTGCGCCAACGCCCAAGGCGAGATCATCGAAACGCACCAGGTCTGGGAGCAATTCACCGGCCAGACTTCGGACCAGGCCAGCGGCTACGGCTGGATGCAGGCGCTTTGCAGCGACGATGTGCCCCGCGTGTCGGCGGCCATCGAGCGGGCCCTGGCCACGGGCGAGCAACTGCTGGTCGAGTGCCGCGTGCGCCGCCACGACGGGATCTACCGCCTGTTTCAGCTGCGCGGCATTCCCGTGCGCGGCGACGACGGCAGCATCCAACAATGGGTCGGCACGGCCGCCGACATCGAAGACGCCTGGCGCAGCCAGCAAGCCCTGCGCCACCGTGAGGCGGAACTGAGCGCCCTGTTCAACGCCGCGCTCGACGGCATGATGATTCTCGACGACGCCGGGCGCGTAATCGACGCCAACCCGGCCGCGTGCCAGATCCTGGCCCGCTCCCCGGTCGAGTTGCAGACGCTGCACGTGCATGACATGACGGCCCCGGGCACGCGCGCGAAGGCCTTCTGGCGCTCGTTCCGCCAGCGCCGAAGCCTGTCCGGCCAGTTCGCCATCTGCCGCCCCGACGGCCGGCGGCGGCTGCTCGAATTCCAGGCCATCGCCGACTTTCAGCCCGGGCGGCACCTGTCGATCTTTCGCGACGTGACCGAGCGCGATGGGTCTGCCGGCGATTTGTCGGCCGCAGTGACCTTGGCCTCAACGGGCGATTGGGCCGCGCCCGTGGCCGATGCCGCGGCGCTCTAGCCTCCTGGGCGCGACGAACCGCCCCAAGGCAGCCAGCTGCGCCGGCCCGTCTGGCCCGCGGCCGGGAGGGCGATTTGCAGTTCGCGCAGGTCGCCCGACTGGTTCGTTTGCCAGGCCTGGCCGCTGTCCACATCGAGCGCCGTGAGCCAGCCGCCGTAGACGCAGCCCGTATCGATCGCCACCAGGTGCGGCAGCACCAGGATTTCTTTCTGCGGCGTATGAGCGACGATCGCCACCTTGCCCGAGACGTGCGGCCCCGGCATGCTCTCGCGCAGCGACATCCAGTAGAGCGTCTCCTGCGTCTGCGCCGCGAGCTGCAGCTTCGGCCGATAATTCGCATGCACGAACAGATGCGTTTCCGTTTCGAAATAGGAACGCAGCCGGCGCACGAAATCGATGTGCTCGGCGGGAATCAGCGCCGGCTGATCGACGCCGTACGAATCGAGCGTCGCCGTGCCGCCACAAGCGCGCCAATCCGCTTCGATCGCCGGGTGCCGGACGGCATCCAGCAGCATCTGGTCGTGATTACCCATCAAGGCGACCAGGCGCGTTTGACCGGCAAGCGCAATCATTCGCGCCAGAACGCCAGCGCTGTGGGGGCCACGGTCGGTGTAGTCGCCCAGGCTGACGATCGTATCGTCGGCGGCGGGGCTGACGGCGGCGAGCAACCGATCCAGCGCCGCAAGGCAGCCGTGAACATCGCCGATGGCAATCGTGCGCGGCACGAGCGACCTTGAGAATTCCGTGACAGTTGCGGTCGACCGAAATCCCTCTCCGGCGACATCGACGGCCCGGCGTGCACCTGGCCCGCGGTTACCATCCGACCCCTGACAGCGCTCGGCCGACGGTCCATTGTCCGCGGTCAAGTGCCGCCCGCAAAGCCCCCAAGGGCCCGATCGTTACAAGCTCTGCAGGGCCGCGTCGACCGCCGCCGATCCGCCCGACGCCGACGAGCGGACCAGGCTGCTGCCGCCATTGGCGCCGGCCAGGGCCGCATCCACGGCCGCGGCGTTCAGCGAACCGGTATTGCTTGAGCTGCCCCCAGCGGTGCCGCTGCTGGCCACGGCCGACGTCACGGCCGGACTGGCGACGGCCGAGGCGACCGAAGGCACCGTGAAGACGTTGATGATGTCGGTCGCCGACTTCGAGGTGCCGACCGGAGGAGCGATCGTGCCGACGTTCGTCACCGTGCCTTGGCTCGTCACGCCGCTCAAGTTGGCCATGATCGTGTAGGTGATCGAGCTGCCTGACGGCAGGCTGACCGACGTGTCGTCGATGCTGCCGCTGCCGGTCGCCGAGAAGCCGTTGGCGCCGCCGGCCTCGGTCGCGGTCCAGGTGTCGCTGCTGACGCCCGCGGGAGTCGGATCGGTGATCGTGGCGCCAACGACACTGCCCGGACCCGTATTGCTGACCGTCAAGGTGTAGGTCACGGTGCCCGGCGGGGTGAAATCGCCCTGCGTGCCCGTCACGCTCGATCCGCCCGCGCTGTCGGTCTTGGTGATGGACAGATTTGCCAGGTTGTCGGTGTCGGTCGCCGTGGCGGCCGTGCCGAGGGTCGGCGTCAGGGTGGCCGTATTGCTCATCGTGCCGGTGGCCGAACTGCTAACCGTGCCCGTGACCGTGTAGGTGATGGTGCTGCCGGCGGGCATCGATACCGACATATCGTGGATGTTGCCCGAGCCCGTGGCCGAGAAGCCGCTGGCGCCGCCCGTATCGCTCGCCGTCCAGGTGTCGCCGGTAAAGCTGGCGGGTAGCGGATCGACGATCTGTACCCCGCTCGCGTTTGCGGTGCCCGTGTTGCGGGCCACGATCGTGTAGGTCAGCGACTGTCCCGGAACGACATTGCCCGTCGAGGGCGTAATGCTCGAACCTCCGGCATTGTCGACCTTGGTGATCGAGAAGCTCGCCAGGTTGTCGCTGTCGGTCGCGGAGACCGCCGTGCCGACCGTCGGCGTCAGGGTGGCCGTATTGGTCATCGAGCCCGTGGCCGAACTGCTCACCGTGCCGGTCACGGTGTACGTGATCTTGCTGCCGGCGGGCATGGTGACCGACGTATCGTCGATATTGCCCGAGCCGGTCGCCGAAAAGCCGCTGGCGCCGCCGGTTTGGCTGGCCGTCCAGGTGTCGCCGGTGAACGAGCCAGGCAGCGGATCGGCAATGGTCACGCCGGTGGCCGTGGTGGCGCCCGTATTGGTGGCCACGATCGTGTACGTGAGCGGCTGTCCGGGGGCGACGTTGCCCTTCGTTCCGGTCACGCTGGAGCCGCCCGCGTTGTCGACCTTCGTGATCGTGAACGTATCGGGCTGGACCAGGTTCGGGAAATCGTTGTTCGTTCCCCAGGCCGTGACGATCATCTTGATATTCGTAATCGTCCCCACGCCGGCCGTGCCGGTGCCCTGGCTGCCGACGAACGTCGTTTCCGCGGTGTAACCGCTCGGCGTGGTCTCGGTCAGCGTGTAGGTGCCGGCGGCCAGGTTCGTGAAGCTGTACGCGCCGGCGGCGGTGGTGGTCGTGGTTTGCGTGCCACCAGTTCCGGTGAGCGTGACCGTGATGCCGGCCAGGGCGATCTCGCCAGCGGCCGGGTTCGACGGATCGTACTGCGGCGAACCGACCGACGTCTCCGAATACACGTAGCCCGACAGCGTTTCGACCGCGGCCATCGGCGGCGGCGTGGTGGGATTGATGTACTCGCGCTTCGAAACGTACGGCGGCGTCAGGCCCAGGTTGCCGAAATTATTGTTGATGCCGTTCACGCCGCCGGCCAGCGTGATGTCCTCGATCTTGTTGTTGGTCGCGCTCTGTACGATCGTGCCGCTGTTCTGGCTGCCGACCGAATCCTTGCCGTTGATGAAATTCGTGGGCTGCGTTTCCGTGATCGTGTAATTGCCCGGCCCGAGCGTCGTGAAGCTGTAGAAGCCCAGCCCGTCGGTCGTGGTGGTGATGGTGACCGGCGACCCTCCGGTCGGCGTACCGGTCAAAACGACCGTGACGCCGGCAATCGGCGGTTCGCCCGCATCCTTCGTGCCGTTGTTGTTCGAGTCGACATAAACGTAGCCTGACAAGCTTGCATTGAGCGGCGTGACATTGTCGGTGTCGGTCGCCGTGGTGCTGGTCGGAGTGCCGTTCGGCGGCGTCGCCGTGATCGTGCCCGTGTTGACAAGCTGACCGGTGGCCGACGGGCTGACCGTGCCGGTGACCGTGTAGGTGATCGTGCTGTCGAAGGGCAGCGTCACCGTGTCGTTGATGCTGGTGGCCGTGTGGTTGGCCGTCGTGATCTGGGCCCCACCGGTCATGCTGGTGGCGAAGTTCGTCGCCGAGAAATTCGCCGGGAACGGATCGTCGACCGTGGCGCCCGTGATCGTGCCGGGCTGAGTGCCCGTATTGCTGACGATGATGGTGTAGGTCAGCACCTGGCCCGCGGTGACGTTGCCAATCATCACCGGATTGCTCGACCCGCCGGCACTGTCGGCCTTAAAGATCGTCATCACGTTGTCGGTGTCGGTGGCGGTCGTGCTGGTCGGAGTGCCGTTCGGCGGCGTGTCCGAGATACTGGCCGGATTGATCAGCGTGCCGGTCGCCGTGCCGCTCACCGTGCCGGTCACCGTGTAGGTGATCGTGCTGCCGGCCGGAAGCGTGACCGTGTCGTTGATCCCGGTCGCCGTGTGATTGGTCGTGGTGATCTGGGCGCCGCCGGTCTCGCTGGTGGCGAAGTTCGTCGCCGTGAAGAACGTCGGGAACGGATCATTCACGTTCGCGCCCGTGATCGTGCCGGGCTGGGTGCCGGTGTTGCTGACCACGATCGTGTAGGTCAGCGTCTGGCCCTGGACCACCGTGCCCACGGCGCCCGTCGTGCTGTTGCCGCCGGCGCTGTCCTTCTTCGTGATCGTCATCACGTTGTCGGTGTCGGTGGCGGTCGTGCTGGTCGGGGTGCCGTTCGGCGGCGTGTCCGAGATGCTGGCGGGGTTGATCAAGGTGCCCGTCGCGGTGCCGCTCACCGTGCCGGTCACCGTGTAAGTGATCGTGCTGCCGGCCGGCAGGGTGACGGTGTCGTTGATCCCGGTCGCCGTGTGATTGGTCGTGGTGATCTGGGCGCCGCCGGTCTCGCTGGTGGCGAAGTTCGTCGCCGTGAAGAACGTCGGGAACGGGTCATTCACGTTCGCGCCGGTGATCGTCCCGGGCTGGGTGCCGGTGTTGCTGACCACGATGGTGTAGGTCAGCGTCTGACCCTGGACCACCGTGCCCACGGCCCCGGTCGTGCTGTTGCCGCCGGCGCTGTCCTTCTTCGTGATCGTCATCACGTTGTCGGTGTCGGTGGCGGTCGTGCTGGTCGGGGTGCCGTTCGGCGGCGTGTCGGAGATGCTGGCCGGGTTGACCAGGGTGCCGGTCGCCGTGCCGCTGACCGTGCCGGTCACCGTGTAGGTGATCGTGCTGCCGGCCGGAAGCGTGACCGTGTCGTTGATCCCGGTCGCCGTGTGATTGGTCGTGGTGATCTGGGCCCCGCCGGTCTCGCTGGTAGCGAAGTTGGTCGCCGAGAAGAACGTCGGGAACGGGTCATTCACGTTCGCGCCGGTGATCGTCCCGGGCTGGGTGCCGGTGTTGCTGACCACGATCGTGTAGGTCAGCGTCTGGCCCTGGACCACCGTGCCCACGGCCCCGGTCGTGCTGTTGCCGCCGGCGCTGTCCTTCTTCGTGATCGTCATCACGTTGTCGGTGTCGGTCGCGGTCGTGCTGGTCGGCGTGCCGTTCGGCGGCGTGTCGGAGATGCTGGCCGGATTGATCAGCGTGCCGGTCGCGGTGCCGCTGACCGTGCCGGTCACCGTGTAGGTGATCGTGCTGCCAGCCGGCAGCGTGACCGTGTCGTTGATGCCGGTCGCCGTGTGATTGGTCGTGGTGATCTGGGCCCCGCCGGTCTCGCTGGTGGCGAAGTTGGTGGCGGTGAAGAACGTCGGGAACGGGTCATTCACGTTCGCGCCCGTGATCGTGCCCGGCTGCGTGCCCGTGTTGCTGACCACGATCGTGTAGGTCAGCGTCTGGCCCTGGACCACCGTGCCGACGGCCCCGGTCGTGCTGTTGCCCCCCGCGCTGTCCTTCTTCGTGATCGTCATCACGTTGTCGGTGTCGGTCGCAGTCGTGCTGGTCGGAGTGCCGTTCGGCGGCGTGTCGGAGATGCTGGCCGGGTTGATCAGCGTGCCGGTCGCGGTGCCGCTCACCGTGCCGGTGACGGTATAGGTGATCGTGCTGCCAGCAGGCAGGGTGACCGTGTCGTTGATCCCGGTCGCCGAGTGATTGGCGGTGGTGATCTGGGCCCCGCCCGTCGTGCTGGTCGAGAAGAGCGTGGCGGTGAAGAACGTCGGGAACGGGTCATTCACGTTCGCGCCCGTGATCGTGCCCGGCTGCGTGCCCGTGTTGCTGACCACGATCGTGTAGGTCAGCGCCTGGCCCTGCACCACCGTGCCGACCGCGCCCGTCGTGCTGTTGCCGCCCGCACTGTCGATCTTCGTGATTGTCATCACGTTGTCGGTATCGGTCGCGGTGGTGCTGGTCGGCGTGCCGTTCGGCGGCGTGTCGGAGATGCTGGCCGGGTTGATCAAGGTGCCCGTCGCGGTGCCGCTCACCGTGCCGGTCACCGTGTAGGTGATCGTGCTGCCGGCAGGCAGGGTGACCGTGTCATTAATTCCCGTGGGCGTGTGGTTGGCGGTGGTGATCTGGGCGCCGCCCGTCGTGCTGGTCGAGAAGACCGTGGCGGTGAAGAACGTCGGGAAGGGGTCATTCACGTTCGCGCCCGTGATCGTGCCGGGCTGGGTGCCCGTGTTGCTCACCACGATCGTGTAGGTCAGCGCCTGACCCTGGACCACCGTGCCGACCGCCCCGGTCGTGCTGTTGCCGCCGGCACTGTCGATCTTCGTGATTGTCATCACGTTGTCGGTATCGGTCGCGGTCGTGCTGGTCGGGGTGCCGTTCGGCGGCGTGTCCGAGATGCTGGCCGGGTTGACCAGGGTGCCGGTCGCCGTGCCGCTCACCGTGCCGGTCACCGTGTAGGTGATCGTGCTGCCGGCCGGCAGCGTGACCGTATCATTAATCCCCGTCGGCGTGTGATTGGCGGTGGTGATCTGGGCGCCGCCCGTCGTGCTGGTCGAGAAGAGCGTGGCGGTGAAGAACGTCGGGAAGGGGTCATTCACGTTCGCGCCCGTGATCGTGCCGGGCTGGGTGCCCGTGTTGCTCACCACGATCGTGTAGGTCAGCGCCTGACCCTGGACCACCGTGCCGACGGCACCGGTCGTGCTGTTGCCACCCGCGCTATCGACCTTCGTGATCGTCATCACGTTGTCGACGTCGGTGGCGGTGGTGCTGGTCGGAGTGCCGTTCGGCGGCGTGTCGGCGATGCTGGCGGGGTTGATCAACGTGCCCGTCGCGGTACCACTCACCGTGCCGGTCACCGTGTAGGTGATCGTGCTGCCAGCCGGCAGGGTGACGGTGTCGTTAATTCCCGTGGGCGTGTGGTTGGCGGTGGTGATCTGGGCCCCGCCCGTCGTGCTGGTCGAGAAGAGCGTGGCGGTGAAGAACGTCGGGAAGGGGTCATTCACGTTCGCGCCGGTGATCGTGCCGGGCTGCGTGCCCGTGTTGCTGACCACGATCGTGTAGGTCAGCGCCTGACCCTGGACCACCGTGCCCACGGCGCCCGTCGTGCTGTTGCCGCCGGCACTGTCGATCTTCGTGATCGTCATCACGTTGTCGGTGTCGGTCGCGGTGGTGCTGGTCGGAGTGCCGTTCGGCGGCGTGTCGGCGATGCTGGCCGGGTTGACCAAAGTGCCCGTGGCCGTGCCGCTCACGGTGCCGGTCACCGTGTAGGTGATCGTGCTGCCGGCCGGAAGCGTGACCGTGTCGTTGATTCCCGTGGGCGTGTGGTTGGCAGTGGTGATCTGGGCCCCACCCGTCGTGCTGGTCGAGAAGAGCGTGGCGGTGAAGAACGTCGGGAAGGGGTCATTCACGTTCGCGCCCGTGATCGTGCCGGCCTGGGTGCCGGTGTTGCTCACCACGATCGTGTAGGTCAGCGCCTGACCCTGGACCACCGTGCCCACGGCGCCGGTCGTGCTGTCGCCGCCGGCACTGTCGATCTTCGTGATCGTCATCACGTTGTCGGTATCGGTCGCGGTGGTGCTGGTCGGCGTGCCGTTCGGCGGCGTGTCGGAGATGCTGGCCGGATTGATCAAAGTGCCCGTCGCCGTCCCGCTCACCGTGCCGGTCACCGTGTAGGTGATCGTGCTGCCGGCAGGCAGGGTGACCGTGTCATTAATTCCCGTGGGCGTGTGGTTGGCGGTGGTGATCTGGGCCCCGCCCGTCGTGCTGGTCGAGAAGACCGTGGCGGTGAAGAACGTCGGGAAGGGGTCATTCACGTTCGCGCCCGTGATCGTGCCGGGCTGGGTGCCCGTGTTGCTCACCACGATCGTGTAGGTCAGCGCCTGACCCTGGACCACCGTGCCGACGGCACCGGTCGTGCTGTTGCCACCCGCGCTATCGACCTTCGTGATCGTCATCACGTTGTCGACGTCGGTGGCGGTGGTGCTGGTCGGAGTGCCGTTGGGCGGCGTGTCGGCGATGCTGGCCGGGTTGATCAACGTGCCCGTCGCGGTACCACTCACCGTGCCGGTCACCGTGTAGGTGATCGTGCTGCCGGCCGGCAGGGTGACCGTGTCGTTGATTCCCGTGGGCGTGTGATTGGCCGTCGTGATCTGGGCCCCGCCCGTCGTGCTGGTCGAGAAGAGCGTGGCGGTAAAGAACGTCGGGAACGGATCATCCACCGTGGCGCCCGTGATCGTGCCCGGCTGCGTGCCCGTGTTGCTGACCACGATCGTATACGTCATCGCCTGGCCCTGGACCACCGTGCCGACCGCGCCGGTCACGCTGCTGCCGCCCGCGCTGTCGATCTTTGTGATTGCCATCACGTTGTCGGTGTCGGTGGCCGTGGTGCTGGTCGGAGTGCCGTTCGGCGGCGTGTCGGCGATGCTGGCCGGATTGACCAGCGTGCCGGTCGCCGTGCCGCTCACCGTGCCGGTGACGGTATAGGTGATCGTGCTGCTGGCCGGAAGCGTGACCGTGTCGTTGATGCCGGTCGCCGTGTGATTGGCCGTCGTGATCTGGGCGCCGCCCGTCGTGCTGGTCGAGAAGAGCGTCGCCGTGAAGAACGTCGGGAAGGGGTCATTCACGTTCGCGCCCGTGATCGTGCCCGGCTGCGTGCCCGTGTTGCTGACCACGATCGTGTAGGTCAGCGTCTGGCCCTGGACCACCGTGCCGACCGCGCCAGTCGTGCTGTTGCCCCCCGCACTGTCGATCTTCGTGATCGTCATCACGTTGTCGGTATCGGTCGCAGTCGTGCTGGTCGGGGTGCCGTTCGGCGGCGTGTCGGCGATGCTGGCTGGGTTGATCAAGGTACCCATCGCCGTGCCGCTCACCGTGCCGGTCACCGTGTAAGTGATCGTGCTGCCCGCCGGCAGGGTCACCGTGTCGTTGATTCCCGTGGGCGTGTGGTTGGCGGTGGTGATCTGGGCGCCGCCCGTCGTGCTGGTCGAGAAGACCGTGGCGGTAAAGAACGTCGGGAACGGATCGTCGACCGTGGCGCCGGTGATCGTCCCGGCCTGGGTGCCGGTGTTGCTGACCACGATCGTATACGTCAGCGCCTGACCCTGGACCACCGTGCCAACCGCCCCGGTCACGCTGCTGCCGCCGGCGCTGTCGACCTTCGTGATCGTCATCACGTTGTCGGTGTCGGTCGCGGTGGCGGTCGAATTGGTCGACGGCAACACCACTGTCGCGGTATTGACGACTGTCCCGAGCGCTGTGGGAGTGATCGATCCCGTGACGGTGTAGGTGATCTCGCTACCGCCTGGCATGCTGACGTTCGAGTCGTTGATGTCGCCAGTGCCGCTGGCGGTGAACCCCGACGCACCGCCGGTCTGGCTGGCGGTATAGCTGGCCTCGGTGAAATCCGCGGTGGGGAACGGGTCGGTGATATCGACACCGGTCGCCGCGATCGACGTTTGATTGGTCACCGTGATGGTGTAGGTCAGGGGCTGGCTCTGGACGACCGTGCCCACGGCCCCGGTGGCGCTGTTGCCGCCGGCGCTATCGGACTTGACGATGCTCAGTTGCGGCGCCGCCTCGATGCTGTTGAGTTCCAAGTCCACGTCGGGCGTGCCGGCCGAGTTCATCACGATCTTGACGCTGGTGACGTGCGTCAGGTCGGGTGTTCCCGAGGTGGGAACGAAGCTGGAGAAGGGGGCGAAGTAGCTGAAGGCCGCCGGGGGGCCGACATTGGCCGGAATGTTGCCGGTGAACTCTTCGTTGCCGGTCGTGGTGGTGAGGAAGATTTCCGCGTCCATCGAGGACGTGGGCAGCTGGAGGAAATCGAAGTCGAGCTTCAGACCCTGGTTCGTGCCGCCGTTGGTCAGATCCGCATTCAGGGCCATCGCGTTGGTCAGATTGCCGCCGCTCAGCATGTCGGTGTTGCTGCCGCTGTACTGCAGCGTCACCTCCGTGCCCGGCGCGGAAGTGGCCGTGGCCAGGTCGAACGTTCCCAGCGCGCCGTTGGTGCCTACGTAGCCGGCGGCGGAATTGGCGCTGGCGGTGCCGAGCACCTGCACGAGCACATCGCGATAGCCCCCCAGAATGCCGGCCGAAGGCGGATTGGGCGGCGTCGTGGGCAGGACCAGCAACGTGGGATTGGTATTGAAAGCGCTGATGAAGTAGAAGCTGGCCGGATTGGGATCGGAGAAATTATCGACAAGCGACACGCCCGAGAGCAGGTTGCGCGACTCGCACGGCTCGACGCCCAGCATCCTGGGGCGACGCGCTTTGGCCTGGCGAACGCCGCGCAGCCGCGCCGAGAGGCGATCGCAAACCTGGTCGAGCAAAGATGTCCTACGCCCATTTCCGTGACGAGCCACGTGCGGATCTCCTGGCAGACGATCTAAAGTTGCAAAGCAGTGCGGAGTGCGAATAGGGGGCAGGCCGTCGGCGCGAGGCGGCGCGGCGGCTCAAGCCCGAGAATTCGCAAATAGCATGACGAATGAACGCGAAAAACCGATCGCCGGCGTCATGCCTTTGAGAGCGCCGCGAGATCAATTCGCGGCTGCATCGTGCGGAAAACGGCCGCCGCCCTGGCGGCCAGCGAAACTAGCAAACCACTGGCGCATGCGCGCGCGCAACCGCCCGACGCCGGGCTTGCCGGCATCCCAGGCCACCCACGACCAGCCCCAGGCCCATCAACACGGCGCTGGCCGGCTCGGGCGTATTGGTCGTGGTAATCGAACCAATGTTGTAGTCGATGTTCGCCAAAGGCGACCCGCCGTTGAAGTTGTAAACAAACGAGATCTGATTGACCGACGTGCCGGCACCCGGACCGAACGCGCTGAAGGGCAACAGGGCGTCGACGGGGGTATACGTCTTGGTAATCGCGTCGTAGGGGGTCGTCACGGTGACGCTGTCGGTCCATTGCTGCGAGCTATTGGACAGAATCGCCTTGATCGTCAGCGGTTCGTCGGTGTTGAGCACTTTGATGTCGAGGCCGGACTGGGTGCCGCCGCTCGTCAGGTCGATCGTCGGGGACGCGCCGCCAGGCAGGTATGTCGACGTAATGATCGACTGAGCCGTGCCGTTGGTGGCGATCTGCATCGCGTTCAGGCCGCTGGAGTTATCGTGCCCAACCACGCCCGTAATCGTGTTCGGCGTGAGGGTGCCAAAGACGTTCACCGACGTCTTGCGCTCGCCGCCAATCACGGAACTTGGTGACACGTGGTCGTCCAGATTGAGTGTGTTGGTGTTGGAAAAAACGACGGGGTTTCCCGCCGATGTGAAGGCCGGCAGCGTTGTCAATGTAGTGACAAAAAACTGCGTGCCTAGTGCCGGCTGGGTAAAATCGTCGATCGTCGTCGCCCGAGCGTCGCACACGACAAGGCTAGAGCACAGCATAATTACGACCACGGCGACAATCCACTGAGCCGTGAGCGCAGCGCGTGCAGTCAACACGAAACGGACGACGATCGATTGCTTGGACATGTTTGTCTCGCTTAATTAGATGGAAACGAATTTGTAGATGGTGCCTGTCGAGGCAACGCTCGTTTCCACCCTTCAGCGCACGTCCAAGCTGCTCATGGAGTTCTCGTCGCGCACGCGCAGCGCAAGGCTGACAACCGGAGCGCGCAAAAGCGCACCCGAAGCGCGACGATACAGGATTGGCCAGGTGCGACCGCGAAGCACGCGCGGACAAAAGGATATGACGCTGCGCAGGAGCACGCAGCGCGTCCGCCGTTAACGCTTCGCGGTAGGGGCGGCTGAGCCCTACCTCGACCTCATGAGCAACTCAACGCTAAAGGGATGCCTGGACTGTCGCTACAGCGCTTCGCAGCGCCTGGCAAGTCCAGCTTCTGTGATAACCAGCCGGGCGCGCGATGTCAACGTTTGCGCAATCCGAAAAGTTTGCCACAGCCGTGACTTACGTCCGATGGTGGGGGGTACGGTAACCCTCACGGGCGACTCGCCCGGCCCCTGCGGAAGAGGGGCCAATGTAGGGGGGCCGGACCAGGCCCATGGCGGCGTGCCGAGCGACCCCTGCGGCCCGCCAAGTCGCGACCGGAAAGGTCGTGAAACGCCGGTTATTTGGGAAGATTCAGACCGGCGAAGAGGTCTCGGCAGCCTCTGGAAGGGACCTGACGCCAGCGTGCGGTGGGAGCCGACGAGTCGCCAGGACAGGCCCCGCCGATCGAGGCGCCAGATAGCCTGGCCAGATCAGAATGGCCGGGAAGTTTGGGGCGACCAAGAAAACTGCATCAAATGCAGGTTTTGGCGAATATTCTACCTGACGGGCGGACCGCGCCGCACCGGGGGCAGCTCGCGGGCTACCTAAGCACCCAGCTGAAGCTGCCGACTTTCTGACCGCCCACGAGCAGATTGCCGGTGAGGATGTTCGAGCCCACCAGGTTGGCCGAAATCTGGAAGCTCATCGTCGACGAGGGCAGATTGTCGATCGGTCCCAGATTCATCGTCACCTGGCCATGGATCGAAAAGCCGCTGGTGTCGGGCGATGGCGAAACGGCCGCCGTAATCGTGCCGCCGGTGATCGGCTGGTTGACCAATTGCGAGCTGGTGGCCGACTGGAAGGCCTGCAAGTAATCGGTCGTGGCTCCGGTGAAGGTGCCTTGCAGCAGATGGGCGCTGAGCGTGAAACGCGTGGTGACGGCGCCCTTGTAGTCGGTAAGCACGCCGGGGGTGTGCCCGACGGCCTTGACGTCGAAGGGGCCGTAGAACGTGCCCAGGTTCTGCTGGCCGACGATGCCTTCGACGGCGTAGGTCAACCCGGACAGATTCACGAGCTCCAACTGGTCGAGAGAGTTCGACTGTGTTTGCGTGCTGACCGAAACGCTCTTGTAGACTTCGTAGTCCGTGGTCTGCTGGGCGACGGCAGCGTCGGGCGCGATCGTGCCCCGGCTCACCCCGGTGACCAAAAGGGCGGATTCATTCTTGAAGGTCTGGTTGGCGGCGAGCAGATTCTGCACCAGCAAGGTGTACTCCTTGGTGATCCGGGTCTCGGCCGCCACGATGATGTTGCGCTCCTGCATGTCGGCGACAGCCGCCTGCGGGTTGCCGTGAGAATTGGCGTACGAGATTTGGGAAAGGTTGTCGGCGTCGAGCTGATGGGCAACCGCCAGGAGGCCGTTTTCCAGGTTGAGCGTGTTGGCCTGCTGCTGCGACGTTTGCGTGGCCACGACCGCAGACTGGGCGTTGAGCTGCTGGATGGCCTGGGCCGGCGTGAGCGAGCCGCCGCTGAGCATGCTGCGGCCTTCGAGCGATTCGATTCTCAACCGCCGCGAAGGACTGCCGCTGGAACGACGAATCGTCATGATGCGCGATCTCCTCTCCCGCCCGACACGCCTTTGCGGCCGACGGTCTGGCAAAAATGATTCTCTGCACCCGGCGGAGCGACGCGCCCTCTGCCGCGCGGGCCGAACTTCGCCCCGCGGCAAAGCCGGCCGAGTCGCCACGGACAGCCCGGCGTCGAATGCTCGGGCCAGCGCTAGCCGAGGCCCGTCGCCTGGGCGGGGCTCGATCGCCCCAGCCAACCGCTTCTAACTTCGGCTGCGCGCGGGGAGAGCCTTTAACCGTTGCGGGGGATCGGCATTCTAAGGTGACAAAACGGCCCGAAAGAGGGAGTGCTGGCGGGCAAATTGCCGGCACTGCCGCGATCGCAGCGCGCTGCTGGCGACGGCAGGATCGCTCTGGGCAACGCGCCGATTCAGGCCTGCGCCGAGCCGCTCCAGCAGGCTGCGAATCTCGACCTCCAGCTCGACGAGCGCAATCCGCGGCGCGGCGAAATCGATGTCGTGAATCCGCCAATATTCGACGCGGTGGCCCCACCGGGCGAAGCGCTCGAGCACGAGCGGCCGGTGCTCGGCTTCTTTCAGAGCGATGATCAGCTGGCTTTCGTCCAGGTCGGCTTCGCTGGCCACTTGCGGCATCCGCGGCTCAGCCAGCAGAACGCCGCGCTCCTGCAAGCCTGAGATCGCATGCTCGGAGATCGGCCCGACGTTCTTCGGACTCAGCCGAAAACCGCGCGACAGGGCCGTCCAGCAGAGGCCCTGCTGTCCGGCGTGGTGATTGAAAAATGCCTCGGCAAAACGGCTGCGGTAATAATTTCCGCTGCACAAGAACAGCACGCGTGAAGTCGATTGCATGGGGCTCGCAGATGCGGGGGCGAGGGGGAGTGAACTCCGCTCGATTTCAACGAGCCGCCGCTCGCTCGTCAAGCGCAGACCGCCGCGGTGCATCCGCCGCTGGGGCGATTGTTTCCGGCGGCGCGATTCCAGCCCCAGCCGGGACAGCACGCGCTTCCACCAGGGAGCGGTCGAAGTCTCTAGCGCCGCGATCAACTGAGCGGCGTTCTGATACCGCGCGTCGGGATTCTTGGCCAGCATCTTTTGAAATGCCTGGTCGAGCCACCGGGGCGTCTCGCCGCGCAGGGCCAGCAGCGAGGGGGGCGGCGTTTGCTTGTGGGCGAGCACTTTTTGCATGGCCCCCTTGGCCACGAAGGGGGGCCGCCCCAACAGCAGGTGAAACAACGTGCAGCCCAGGGCATAGACGTCGCCGCGGGCGTCGGCCTTGCGCGCGTCGATCGCCTGCTCCGGTGGCATGTAGTCCAGGCTGCCCATCGCTTCGCCCATTGTGGTCAGCTCCTCGGCCGGCAGGTCGCTCTGCTCGCCGATCTTGGCCAGCAGCAGGTTGGTGATCCGCAGCCGGCCCTGCAAATCGACCAATAGCACGTGCGGCTTGAGATTGCGGTGATAGATGCCGTGGCCGTGCAGCTGGCCTAGCCCGCGCGCGGCCTGCAGCAAATAGTCCACGGCCTGGTCCACCGCGAGCGGCCCCTGCTGCTTGACCAGCGTGGCCAGATCGGTGCCCATTACGTATTCCATCACCAGGAACCGCATCCGATCGTGCTCGAACGTCTCGTGTCCGACGATCAGGTTGGGATGATCGAGCCGAGTCAATATCTGGCACTCGCGCTCAAAGCGTTTGACCACCTCGATATTGCCCAGCGACTCGGGGGGCACGAATTTCAGGAAGTAGTAGCGCCCCGTCTCGAGATGCTGCACCTTGTGCGTCCGGGCGTGAAGGCTGCCGGCCAGCATCTCCAGGATGCGGTACTTGGCCAGCGTGCCGCCCGGCGCGAACGAACCGGCCGCTTGCCCGCCGATCGGTATCGGACGGCTGGGCGCGATCGGGTTGGGCCGCGGCGCAGCTTCCGGCGCCGGCCACTGGCCCACCGCTTCCAGCGCCGAGGCCGGCGCCGCCGACCGCAGCACCACGTCGTAGGCGCCGCGGCGATTCGGATCGAGCAGCACCAGCTTGGCGGCGGTCAGCTCATTGAGCAGTTTCTGGCACTCGAGCTTTTGCTTGCCGAGCTGAAAAGTCTTGACGTGCACCAACTGCCGCTCGGCGGCCGATTGGACGGCGCTGGGATCGTTCTCGAAGGGCTTAAGCCCCAGCAAGCGATAGTGCGTGGCCGGCTGCTCCGCCGGCGGAATTCCCAGCCACTCGTGATAGGGGTCGAACTTCGTCGCCATCCGGTCGTTTCCCGCTCGGGACCAGGTTTCTGGGCGCTTCGATCGGCAAGGCGGCGGCGCCGCGTTTGCCGCTCGCGTCTCAAGGCAGGCGCTGGCCGCCCAAATACGTCGCCAGGACTTTTGTATTGCTGATGGCTTCCACCGGGCAGTCCAGCAGATCCGTGTCGAGGAGGATGAAATCGGCCAGCTTGCCGGCCTCGAGCGAGCCGATCTCGGCCTCGCGGCGGAGCAGGATCGCGTTGTTGGTCGTATAAAATCGGATCATCTGCTTGCGATCCAGGGCCTCTTCCGGGTGCAACGGTTTGTCGAGGCCGCGGGGAATCCGGGCCACGGACGTTTGCATCGCCAGAAACGGATCGTAGAAGTTGATCGACCGCCGGGGCCCGATCTTCTGCATGTGGTCCGAGCCGCCGCCAGCGACGGCGCCCGCGGCAAAGATCGAGGCAAGCGGCTGGAAGTAGCGCAGGCGATCGTAACCGAAATGCGCCAGCAGCGTTTTGCCGTCCAGATACAACCACGCCGGCTGAATGTCGACGACCACACCCAGCCGCGCGGCGCGATCGATCGCCTCGCGGCTCATGAAGTTCGAATGCGTGATCGAGGGCCGCGTGTCGCGGATCGAATGCCGCCGGTTGACGTCTTCGTAGGCGTCGAGCAGCGCGTGCACCGCCCCGTCGCCCACGGCATGCGCCGTGAATTGCAGATTGGCTTCGACGGCCGTTTCGACGAGCGGCACCAGTCGCTCCTGCGGGATGAATCGCACGCCGCGGTACTGCGGATCGCGGATCGAATAGATCTGGCTCACGCCCCAGGGATCGCGCATTAGGGCGCTGCCGGTGAGCATGCCGCCGTCGAGAAAGGTCTTGATGCCCACGATCCAGAGCTTGCTATCCCCTTTGACCAACGGATCGGAGCCGACCTGGCGAATCGCGTCTTGCACGGCCTGGATCTGCCCGTCGGTTTCGATCAGCCGCGAAACAGCCATCCGCACGGTCAATTGGCCCGTCTCGGCCAGATGCCGATAACGGTCGACCGCCGAGGCGCTGGCGGCCTTGTCGCCAACGGTGGTCAGGCCGACCGCGTTGTAGTCCTTGAATAGTGCCTTCAGCCGCTCGAGCCGCTCCTCCTCGCTGGGCCGACGCTCGCTCGACTCGATTTTGATGTAGCGGTTGCAGCCGTGGAGCACGCCGGTGGGCTCGCCGCTGGCCGGGTCGCGCTCGACTTCGCCGCTGCCGGTGACCTGAAAGTTTCGGTCGATGCCCGAGCGCTGCAAAGCCAACGAATTGAGCGAGGCGTCCGGCCCGGTCATGAACGCCACCGGATGGCCGGGCGCAGCGCCGTCGAGCTCTGCCCGGGTGGGATACGCGCTGTTCGGCCAGTCGGGTGATGAACACCTGGTGCACTTCGATCCACTTTCCCTGCTCGACCTGCTGCGCTCGGCCGCGAATGTGGTGCAGCACGTCGGCGATGGTCTTGAGCTCCGGAATCTCGTGGTCGAACTCCGTCACCGAGGCATCGGTGGGATGGACGTGCGAATCGATCAGGCCGGGCAGGACCATTTTGCCGGCCAGGTCGACGACTTCCGTCTTGGGTCCGCGCAGCTTGAGCACCTCGGCGCTTGGCCCCACTTGGACGATGCGCCCGTCGGCGACCGCCAGTGCTTCGACGAGCGAAAAATCGGCGTCGACCGTGACGATCTTGCCGCCATGCAGGATCAAGTCGGCATCGGCCGCGCGGGCCGGCGCACGGCGCTGAGCAGCAGCGCCAGCGCGGCAACGGCGACCGGCACGGCGGTCATTGACCGCCGGCTAGCAAGAACTCTCGTGCGCGCCGTCGAGCGATTCACCGTTCGGTCCTTTCCGCCTTCCTCGTTCATCCTTCCTCGTTCATCCTTCATCCTTCATCCTTCTGCCTTCTGCCTTCTGCCTTCATCCTTCTGCCTTCCGCCTTCCTCAGATCCGGACAAAGATCTTCTGCCGGTACAGCCAGTAGCAGATCAGCCACATCAGCCCCAGGACCAGCGTGCTTTGGACCAGCGGCTGATAGATCGCTGCAACGCGCCCCAGAACGTAAACACCTCGGGACCCAGGTGAACTTGCAGGCGGCTGGCCAGCCAGGGGACCATCAGCTCCGCCATGCAGTACATGACGATCGAGTTCATGCCCACCACGACCAGCGGAAACGTCCAGCGGCGAAAGCCGGCCAGGTCGACCACGGCGTAAAAAGCCGCCAGCAACAGCAGCGTCCAGCCGGTGCTGAAAAACACCCAGCTGGGCGTCCAGATCCGCTTGACCAGGGGGCAGACCCCGGCCGCGTCGAGCCCCCAACCCAAGAGCAGGGCCAGCAGCCCGCAACCAACCAGCAGGCCGAACTTTTGCTTGCCCGTGCGCGGGCTGCGCAGCAAGCCTCCGGCCAGCAGGCCGAAGATCATCGTCGCCAGCGAGGGAATGAAATTGAGCGTCTGGTAGCCCCCGCCGTTGAACAGCCAGGGCTTGGAGCGCGGGAACAAGTTCAAGAACCAATGATCGAAGGCGAAGGCCGCGTTCGTGTTTTTGTCCCAATGCGCGGCCAGGCCGTGCAGGTGCGGCCAATCGGCCGCGACGCCCACTTGGGCGTAGTCGAACGCGACGGACGGCAACCGATACAGATAGAACAGCAGCCAGTCGCCGGCGAGGATCGCGATGGCCGCGGCGAACTGCACCCACGCCGGCCGGTTCCAAAGCAGAAACAGGAAGAAATAGCCCAGCCCGATCTGGCTGATCACGTCCTCGAACGTGAAGTTGGTTTCGGCCGTCGCCCGCGAGCGCAGAAAAACGCCCAGCAGGACCAGCACGATCGAGCGCCAGGCGGCGTGCCGGGCCATCTGCCCGTAGGTCTGTCCCCGGGCTTGCCGGCTGGTGTAGGAATAGGCCATGGCCACGCCGACCATGAACATGAACGAGGGCTGGATCAAATCCCAAACGGCACAGCCCACCCAGGCCACGTGGCTGAACTGGTAGCCCACGGCCTGCCAGAGCGGGTTGTCGGGAAAGCTGCGGGCCACATGCCCCAGCATCAATCCGTCGGAGGCCATGCCCAGCATGATGAAACCCCGATACGCGTCGAGCGACACCAGCCGCTCGCTGACCGGCGAGTGGGACGTGCCCGGCCGGCCGGCCGGCGCGGGGCCGGCCTGGGCAGCGGGCGGATGGGGCATGGTGCCGTGCGTCGGGGCGGTGATCGGGGCGGGCATCGGGGCGACACGCACCGGGCGGGGTTGGAGCGGCTGGAACGTTATTTCGCAATCGGCCACGCCGGATCTTGCGCTGGCAAGTCGGCGCGGCACGCTCGATTACAAACGTAAACCGCGCCGCGGTCAATGAAAATCCCGCGACCGGGAACCCACTTCGCCGAGCCGCTCCGACAAGTCTTCCAGCCGGGCCACCAGCACGTGGATGATCTGCCCCTTGCGCTCCAGGCGGCCCTGGACCAGCAGCGCCGTGGCAGTCCGAGCCACCCGGTAAAACCGCTGCCAGACGTCCTGGCGAATCACCAGGTTGATCGTCCCGGTTTCGTCTTCCAGGGTCACGAACGTGATCCCCTTGGCCGTGGCCGGCCGCTGCCGCATCAGCACCAGGCCGGCCACGCGCACCGGGCCGCCGTTGCGCACCTGCGGCAGCCGCGCCGCCGGCAGCACCTGCAATCGCTCGAAGCGCCGGCCGCTCGAAGCTGAGCGGATGGGCCCGCAGCGACAGGCCCGCCGTGCGGTAATCGGCCACGACTTGCTTCCGCGGCGACAAGGGGGGCAGCAGGGCCGGGGGCTCGTCCGCTTCGTCGAGCGCGGCCAACAGCGGCAGCCGGGCGGTCGGCTCCTCCTGTCCCAGGGCCTGCCACAACGCCAGCCGCCGATCGACGGCCAGCGAGGCAAAGGCGTCGGCCGCCGCCAGCCGCTTGATCACCGCGCGGCTCAAGCCCGTGCGGCGGGCAAAATCGTCCAGCGACACAAACACCCCCGCGCCGCGCGCCCGCTCGATGCACCCGGCCTGCGCTTCGGAAAACCCCGAAATCATCCGCAGCCCCAACCGCAGCGCCCACGCGTGCTGCCCCGCCGCGCGCCCCGCCTGCCTCGTTCCTCGTTTCTCCCTCCTCGCTCCTTGTTCCTCCCTCCTCGTTTCGCCTTCCTCCTTCATCCTTCCGCCTTCCTCCTTCCCCTCTCTGCCCTCCAACGTGCAATCCCACGCGCTCGCGTTCACGTCGATCGGCCTTACCTCAACCCCATGCTCGCGAGCGCAGCCGACCAGCTGGGCCGGCGCATAAAACCCCATCGGCTGGCTGTTGAGCACCGCGGCCGTGAACGCCGCCAGATGGTGGTGTTTCAGCCAGGCCGAAACGTAGACCAGCAGGGCAAAGCTGGCCGCATGCGATTCGGGAAAACCATATTCGCCAAAACCGCGGATCTGCCGGAACACGTTTTCGGCAAACTCCGCCGGCAGCCCCTTGGCCGCCATCCCGGTCAGCAGCTTCTGGCGAAACTGCTCGATCACGCCGGTCCGCCGCCAGGCGCCCATGGCCCGGCGCAGATTGATCGGCTTCGCCCGGAGTAAAGCCGGCCGCCACGACGGCCAGCCGCATCGCCTGTTCCTGGAACAGCGGCACCCCCAGAGTTTTGTCCAGCACGGCGCGGATTTCCTCGTTCGGATAGCTGACCGGCTCTTCGCCTGCCCGGCGCCGCAGGTAGGGATGCACCATGTTGCCCTGGATCGGGCCGGGGCGCACGATGGCCACTTCGATCACCAGGTCGTAATACTCGCGCGGCCGCAGCCGGGGGAGCATGCTCATCTGGGCCCGGCTTTCGATCTGGAACACCCCCAGCGTGTCGGCCCGGCAGATCATCTCGTAAACCGCGGGATCTTCGGCCGGCACCGTGGCCAGCGTGAGCCGGCGCCCCGTGTGCCGCTCGATGAGCGCAAAACATTTGCGGATGGCGGTGAGCATGCCCAGCGACAGGCAATCGACCTTGAGGATGCCCAATTCGTCCAGATCGTTCTTGTCCCACTCGATGACGGTGCGGTTGGCCATGGCCGCATTTTCGATCGGCACCAGCTCGCACAGCGGCCCGCGCGTCATCACCATGCCCCCGACGTGCTGCCCCAGATGCCGGGGAAATCCGACCAGCTCGCGCACCAGGTGGATCAGCCGGGCGCCCACGAACGAATCGGGATCGATTCCCGCGTCGCGGCAGCGATCGGCAAAGTGCTCCTGCAGCCCATGCCCTTCGAGGCTCTTGGCCAGCACGTCGACCCGGTCCAGCGACAGCCCCAGGGCCTTGCCCACGTCGCGCACGGCCGAGCGCGGGCGATAGGTGATCACCTCGGCCGTCATGCCCGAACGCTCGCGGCCGTATTTTTCGTACAGGTACTGCAGCACTTCCTCGCGCCGCTCGTGCTCGAAGTCGACGTCGATGTCCGGGGCCTCGTTCCGTTCGGCGCTGATGAACCGCTCGAACAGCACGTCCAGCCGCTCCGGATCGACCGACGTCACCCCCAGGCAATAGCACACTGCCGAGTTGGCCGCCGAGCCGCGTCCCTGGCACAAGATGCCCCGCCGCCGGGCGAACCGCACCAGGTCGAACACCGTGAGGAAATAGGCCTCGTAGTGCAAGCGGCCGATCAGCTCCAGCTCGTGCTCGATCAGCCGCCGCACCTTGTCCGGCACGCCGCCGGGATAGCGCTTGCGGGCGCCGGTCCAGGCCAGCTCGGTCAGATATTCCAGCGGCGTTTGCCCCGCCGGCGCGAGCTCTTCGGGATATTCGTAGCGCAGCTCGTCCAGCGAAAACGTCGAACGCTCGGCGATCTCCAGCGTCCGGGCCAGCGCCGCCGGCACCCGGGCAAACCGCGCCGCCAGCGCCGCCAGCGGCTTGAGCTGCCGCTCCGCGTTCGGAAACAACTCTTCGCCCGCCTCGGCCACGCTCAAGCCCAGCCGCGTCGCCGACAGCACGTCCTTCAGCGCCAGCCGGACCCGGGCGTGATAGTGCACGTCGCCCGCCGCCACCAGCGGCACGCGCGTGCTGCGGGCCAGCTCGACGAGCTCGTCCAGCCGCTGCTCGTCGTCCGGGCCCAGGTAAAGTTCGGCCAAAAGATAACAGCGATCGCCGAACACGTCGCGATAGCGCTCGACGGCCTCGCGCGGGCAGGCGCGTCGGCTCGGCCGCGATGCCGGCCAGCAATCCCGTGGCGTGCGCTGCCAGGTCGGCCAGCGAGGCCCGAAAGCTGCCCTTCTCGGCCCGCCGCCGCCCCAGCGTGATCAGCCGGGCCAGCCGGGCGTAGGAGGCCCGATCGGTCGTCCAGAGCACGACCGGCGGGGCGTCGTCGGGCGTGATCTCGGCGCCGACGATCAGCCGCAGGCCGACTTCCCGCGCCGCCACGTGCGCGCGCACGATGCCGGCCAGCGTATTGCGATCCGTGACGGCCAGCGCCTGGTAACCCAGCTCGGCCGCCCGCGCGGCCAGCTCGTCGGGATGCGAGGCCCCCTCCAGGAACGAAAAGTTCGTCTTGGCGTGCAGCTCGGCATAGCGCAGCTCGGGACGCCGCCCGGCAGCGGGCGGAGCGGGCAGGGGACGGCGGCTGGAGGGAGGGATTTCAGGCATGGCCGCCGCCGACAATTGAACTGGCTGTTTTGGTAGCAGGTCAGTTCGTGGGCAGCAGTTCAGTTCGGCGGCGCCCCAATCCCTCTCCCTTCAGGGAGAGGGCAGGGGTGAGGGTCTGCCGCCCCCGATCACCGCGTCCCACACCACCAACCGTCCTCACCGCCCACGACTTCACCGGCTTGCAAACCACCGGCGATTAGTGTTCAATTGTCCACTATCAGCCAGGAAGCGACAAGAGCCCCAGGCGCTACAAATCGGAGCAACCCAAGAGCAACGGGCTCAAAGCAGAAATGCGCAAGCGGCGCGCACGCCGGCATTCGTTGAATGCCGGCTAGGAAAGCAGAGAGAGCAAGATGGCCCGCGGCAGCTTACCGCTGCAAGCCCGGGTCGCGGCCCCGGGTCATCGAGTCCCCTTCGCGGCCGCTGCGCGGCAGCACCAGCTCGGTGCCGGGGCGCAGATAGTCGAACTCGTCGCCCAGCACGTCGCGGTTGAGCTCGTAGATTTCCGCCCAGCGGGTGGCTTTGCCCAGCTCGAACTTGGCGATGTCGAACAGCGTGTCCCCTTCGCCCACGACATAGACCCGCTCGCCGGCGCGATGCCGGGTGCTGGCCGGCTGCAGCGTGTTTTGCGCGGGGGCGCCTTGCGCGGCTTGGGACACATGTCGGCGTAGCGCTCCAGCAGCACGGCCGCGGGCGGCACGTCCAGCACGTCGCCCACCTGCAGCTTGTCGGCCCGCGGATAGCGGAGCCGATTGTGCTCGTAGATCGCCTTGAAGTAGCCGCCGTCGCCGTAGACTTTTTGCGAAACGATCCAGTAGTTGTCGTTCGGCTGCACGGTGTATTTGCCGTTCTCGACGGTCACCTGGGCATGCATGTGCCCGGCGCCGCCTTCGTGGCGCAAATGGCCGGGCTGGCGGTCGTAGGCATCGTAGCCGCCGCCGCCCGCTTCGGATTGCGGAAAGCGGCTGCGCAGACCGGAGCGGGGCATTTCGGCCTCGGCCCCATAGGTGCCGGAAGTGGGGATGGCTTCGGCCGGCGCATCTTCCTCGTAACGCGCGCCGGCCGGTTCGCGCCGCCCGAGGGATTCCCGCCGCTCGGCCGAATCGACGGCCGCTTCCAGCGTGTCGCGATCCGCCTGGGTGTGCAGCTCCTGATCGACTTGCTGCTGGAGTGCCGCGTCGCCGGGCACTCGCCCTTCGCCCGGCAGGGCTGCATCGTCCTCAACCGCCTGGCGCCGCTGGGCAAACGGATCGCCGCCGTACGAATCGGCACCGGCGTCGGCCAGCGCCGCCTCGTCGCGCGGCAGATACGACTCGCGCGGAGGAGCGTCGACCGGGTCGACGGCCACAGGTTCCACCTCGCGGCCGCGGCGCCCCGACCAATCGCGGGCCTCGACCTGCACCACTTCGCCGTCGGGCAAGGTTTCGGCCGCAATCACGGTTCGCTTGGGCTCCGGCTCGCGGATCGGCACCGCCATTTCGCGGGCCGAGATGGTCGGCTCGTTATCGCCGTCGGCAGCCGCGGGGCGCAGCCGCTTGTAGAGCAGCGAGCCGAAGATCACGAGCATCAAGGCGATGATGGCCAGGCCGGCGACGACTTCCTTGCGCATCTTTCCCATGAGTGGCCTCCTCCCGAGGCAGCCCCGCTACGGTCGAACGGTCGATCCAAGACGCGGAACTTTAGGCAGTTTCGCCGGGCGATGCCAGAGCGACTTGGGGTGGACGCCCCCTCGTTTCCTCCAGCTGGCCTGCAGGACGCGATTCCGATCGCCGCCAGCCCCACGTTTGGCTTTGCGTTTCGGCGATCGGAGTCGCCCGACATCCTGTGCCGCAGCGGCCGTGCTGGCGTGCCAGCACGCACGAACGCGGGGGGCGACCGATTGCTCGGTTTACGCCAGACGGCTCGCCACCCGCAGCTTCGCGCTGCGGGCCCGGGGATTGCGAGCCAGCTCTTCCGGTCCGGCGATGACCGGTTTTCGGGTCAGCACTTCCAGCCGCGGATCGTCGCGCAGGGCCGTTTTGACCCGCCGGTCTTCCAGCGAATGAAAGCTGATCACGACCAGGCGTCCGCCGGGCAGCAGGAAATCGGGCGCCCGGGCCAGCGCCCGCTCGAGCGACTCCAGCTCGCGATTCACCGCAATCCGCAGGGCCTGGAACGTGCGCGTGGCCGGATCGATGGCTTGAGCGGCGCCGGCGGCCCCCAGGGCCGAGCGCACCAGCCGGGCCAGGTCGGCCGCGCTGCGAACCGGGGTGCTGGCACGCTGCTCGACGATGCGCCGGGCAATGCGGCGGCTCATCCGCTCTTCGCCGAACTGGTAAATCACGTCGGCCAGCTCGTCGGCCGAGAGCCGCTCCAGCAGCCGCCAGGCCGGTTCGCCGCTGGTCGGGTCGAACCGCAAGTCGAGCGGGCCCTCGGAGCCAAAGCTGAAACCGCGCTGGGCGTCGGCCAATTGATCGCTCGACATCCCGATGTCGAGCAGGATGCCGTGCACGCGTTCGATGTGCAGCTCGGCCAGCACCTCTCCCAAATCGCAGAAATTCGATTGGGCGATCAAGACCGGCATGCCGGCCAGGCTGCGCTCGGCCGCAGCCAGCGCGGCCGGATCCAGATCGAGCGCGATCACGCGCCCCGAGCTGCCCACGCGCTGGGCCAGCGCCCGCGTGTGGCCGCCGGCCCCCAGAGTGCCGTCGACAAACGTTTGCCCAGGCTGCGGATCGAGCCAGGCAATCACTTCGTCGACCAGGACCGGAACGTGGACGGGGCAGGCGTCGGACATAACGCCCGGTAGAATAGCAGTTTTCAGCCGGCAGAGATTTCCGAATTCGAGGCTGCCCTCGATTTCTTCATTCTGCCTTCAGGCTGCTGCCCTCCTCCTCAAAAAAAGAGCCCTCCCGCCCGGGCACATCCGTGTACCCACGCAGGCCGGGGGGCGTGCGGATCGAGCGGCCGCTCGTGACGGCCTGGCAAACCGCTGTTCGCAGCCGGCAGCATCTTGCTGCACGTACCCGTGTTCCCCAACAGGTCAGTCGGTGGCCGCTGACTGACGTTTTGGCAGAGCACGCGTGGCGAACGATCGGACGGACAGTTCCTTTCCTGCTACGTGCTACAGATCCGTTGCCGGACAGGGCAGGGGCCACGCACTAAGCGTCGCCGCGCCCAAACGCACCCTCGGCAATCTGATCGTAGCGCGGTTGTTTTTCCTTCAGGTATTGTTCCCAGCGAGCCCGGTCCCACAGCTCCAGATGATCTTGCACGCCGATCAGCACCGCTTCCTTGCCGATGGTCGCCCATTGGCCCAGCTCGGGCGGAATGCGGATCCGGCCTTGGCCGTCGACTTCGACCGCCTGAGCCTGGGCGAAGAACAGGCGACTGAACGCCCGCACGTCCTGGCCGGTCGGCGAAACCTTGGCCAGCCGCTCGGCCAGCTGCGAAAAGGTCTCCTCTGGGTAGATGGCTAACGACCCGTCGGTGCCCGGCGCCACGAACAGGACGCCATGAGGTGACTTGGCCAAACGATCTCGAAACTGCTTCGGTATGGCGATGCGAAGTTTCTCATCGACGGCTCGGGAAAACGTGCCGGTGAGCAGCATTCAAGATCACCACTGTTCCCCACTGATCGCCACGACGCCCCAAATTTATCCGCTACGCTCCCTGCGTCAAGCAGGGTTTTTTTTGGGCCCCCCGACCAGCCCCCTGGTCCGCGCCGCAGGTCCAAAGCAGGGCGCGAGTTGGGTCCAAAATTGGGGTCGAAAAAAAAGTTGCCGGAGCGGCTCAGCGGGCCGCTTGAGCGAGCTCTTCGTACAGGTCGGCGTACGCGGCAACCATTTTTTCCAGAGCGAAGTGCTGGGCCACGCGGTGCCGATTGGCGGCCCCCAACCGGGCCCCCAAAGGCGGATCACCCAGGATCGCAAGTAGCTTTTGCATAAAGACTTGCATATCACCAAGCGGCACAAGCTGGGCGCCGGATTCGGCCCCCAAAATCTCGGCCACGCCTTCGGCGGCCATGGCCACGACCGGCTTGCCGCTGGCCATCGCTTCGAGCAGGACGTTGGGCATTCCCTCCCACCGCGAGGGCAAAACCAGCACGTCGCTGGCCGCCAGAATTGCCGGCACATCGCTGCGCCGGCCGGCAAAATGGACCCGGCCGCCGATCCCTAGCTTTTCGGCCTGTCGCCGCAGGTTGGGCTCCTCCGGACCGCTGCCCACGAGGAGCAAATCGTGACTCTCCTGAGACGCAAAAACGCGGGGCAGCTGCTCCAGCAGGGCGTCGATTCCCTTTTGCACGTCGAGCCGCCCCACGAACACAATGGCGCGGCGGCCGCGGGCCAATCCCAGGCTCGTCAGATCGGCCGCTGAAACGCGCTCGAAGCGCGAGACATCGACGCCGTTGGGAATAACCATTAGGCTCTGCGGGTCGATGCGCGTCGCCCGGGCCGTGAAATCGGCGACCGATTGGCTGACGCAGACGTGCCGCGTGGCCCAGTGCGCAGTCCGGCGGGCAACCCAGCGATGCCATGATCGCTGGCGTTCGGCCACGCGGATGCCCGTCACGATCGGCACGTCCAACCCGGCGCGGCGTGCCGCCCAGGGCCCCAACACATTGGCATGAAACAAGAAGGTTTGCAAAACTTGGGGGCGCTGCTGGCCGAGCAGGCTGGCGAGCCGGCGCAGCGTGCCCCAGCTCGACCAGTACGACCGGGCGCCCAAGTAGTGGGTTTCAATCCCGGCCTGATCGAGCTCGTTCGGCAAGGTTTGCCCGCTGCCCGAGGGACGAGGGCCCAGAGAATAAACCTGAACCGCGAAGCGCCGGGGATCGAGCCGCCGGGCCAACTCGACCAGGATGCGCTCGGCGCCGCCGGTTTCGAGCTCCGTAATGCACAGGCCGACGCGCAAGGTCATCGCTTACCGCTTCGCAAAACCAAACGCCTGGCTGCCCTGAACGTGCTGCCGCGCCGCTGCCGGCGGCCCGATTGAATCCTGGGCAGCCCGACCGTCCATTCGAAATCCTGGTGTCAATAAGCCCGAGTGACGCGCATGTCCGACGTGGACGCCTACGATTATCCGCTCCCCAAGCACCTGATCGCCCAGGAGCCGCTGGCCAATCGCACCGACGCCCGGCTGCTTCTGGTCGAGCGGGCCAGCGGCGAGATCAGCCACCATCATATCCGCGATTTGCCCGGCTTGCTGCGGGCCGGCGACGCCCTGGTGCTGAACGAAACGCGCGTCGTGCCGGCCCGGCTGATCGGCCAGCGCACGAGCACCGGCGGCCGTTGGGAGGGGCTGTTTCTCTCGGCCGACGGCCAGGGCAATTGGCGGCTCTTGGCCAAAGCGCGAGGCCGGCTTGCCCCGGGCGAAACGATCGACCTGGTCAGCAGCCTGGGAACCGACGCCCTGAAGTTGCGGCTGCTGCTCAAGTCGGACGACGGCGTCTGGGTGGCCCGGCCGGAGCTACGCCGGCTGCCCGGCGAAGTGCACGAATACTCCGACTTGGAGCTGGTCGAGCTGGCCGGCCGGGTGCCTTTGCCGCACTACATTCGCTCGGGCGAAATGGTGGCGGCCGACCGCGAGAATTATCAAACCGTTTACGCCCGTAACCCGGGAGCCGTGGCTGCGCCGACCGCCGGCCTGCATTTCACCGCGGGCCTGTTGGCGCGGCTGGAAAAGGCGGGGGTCAGCCAGGTCAAGCTCACGCTGCACGTGGGGCTGGACACGTTCCGCCCGATCGGCGCCGCGGCCCTGGCCGAGCATCCGATGCACGCCGAGTGGGGACAAATCGATGCCGCGGCCGTCGAGCGTCTGGAGGCCTGTCGGCGACAGGGGGGCCGCATCGTGGCCGTGGGCACGACCTCGGTGCGCGTGCTGGAAACCGCCGCAGCCGCTGGCACGCTCGCGCCGTGGCAGGGGGAAACGCGGCTGTTCATCCGCCCCCCGTACCAGTTTCGCGCGGTCGACGCCCTGCTGACGAACTTCCATCTGCCGCGTACGACGCTGCTGGTGCTGGTGCGCACGTTTGGCGGCGATGCGCTGCTGCGCCAGGCCTATGAGGAAGCGATCCGCGAAGAGTATCGCTTTTACAGCTATGGCGATGCCATGCTGATTCTCTGAGTCGATTCGCCAGCCGGGCGTGGTCCAGCTAGCCGGCGATGCGCGGACGCACGGACTCAGGCAGCTGCTGCCAATGCGGACCGCGGAGGACGGGATGCACAAGGGGCGCGGCCGACTCGCCGCCCGCCGCATGGGCCCCGATGGCGGCCAGCACGCGTTCGGCCACGACCAGGGCGTCGCGGGCGGCATCGCCGCTGACGCGCGGCGTGCGCCCGGTGCGGATGCACTCGACAAAATCTTGCTGCTCGTCGGCCAGGGCATTGCGCCGCGGCACGGCCAGCTCGGTGGCCTGCAGATGTTCCTGCCCCAGCCGGTCGCGCAAGGCCACCCGCTCCGGCCCGCTCATCCGCTCGACGTCGATTTCGTGCCGCAGCACCGCCGCGCTGGGCGTGACCAGCCGGGCCAAGGGGGCGGCAAAATCGATGTCGGCCATGGCCCCCGCGGCCCAAACGTGCATTTCGCGCCGCGGCGGCCCGAAGTGCACGCGCGAGGCGCTCAATTGGGCGATACAGCCGTTTTCGAATTCGAAGCGGGCATGGGCCACGTCCTCGTGCCGGCCGAGCAGGGCCCGGCCCAGCGCCGATACGCTGCGCACCCGCGACGCCACGAGCGAGAGCATCACGTCGATGTCGTGGATCATCAGATCCAGCACGACGCCGATGTCCACGCTGCGGGCCGTGAAGCGGCCGGCCCGCACGGCCTCGATGAATTTCGGCTCGGCCAGGTGCGGCTCGACGGCCGCCAGGGCCGGATTGAAGCGCTCGATGTGGCCCACTTGCAGCACGACGCCCCGATGCCGGGCCGCGGCCACCAGCTCATCGGCTTCGCGCACGCTCGCGGCCAGCGGCTTTTCGACCAGGGCATGCAGCCCATGGTGCAGCACTTCCAGCGTCACGTCGCGGTGCCAGTGCGTGGGAACGGCCACGATCGCGGCGTCGATCTGCTCCAGGAGCGCCGCATGATCGGCCAGCGTCGGAGCCGGGCAGACTTCGGCGACCAGCCGCCGGGCCTGCGGATCGGGATCCGCCACGCCCACGATCAGCACGTCCGGCCGCTCGGACAGCAGTTTGGCGTGGATCCGGCCCAGATGTCCCGCACCGATCACGCCCACACGCAGCTTGTTCACGCGGCTCTCCTGCGTTCGCGTGCCCGGCCGTGCTTGCCTTCCTGCTGGTGCTGGATGAAGCCGAGCAGATGGTTGACTTGGGGGGCGAGCTGATCGTTGCCGCGGAGGATTTCGCGGGCGTGATCCAACCCGACTTTGGCCCGGTAGAGCAAGCGATGGGCCTCGGACAGAGACTCGATCGTCTCGGGCGAGAATTGATTGCGCTTCAGGGCGACCACGTTGATGCAGCGCGGCCGGGCCGGATGCCCTTCGACCAGCATGAACGGCGGCACGTCGTGCAGCACGCGGCTCAAGCCGCCGACAAAGCTATAGCTGCCGATCGAGGCGTAATGGTGCACGGCCACGGCGCCCGAGAGCGAGGCATGATCGTAAATGTGGACATGCCCGCCCAGCAGCGTGCCGTTGGCGATGACGATGTGGTCGGCCAGCTTGCAGTCGTGGGCCACGTGGCAGCAGGCCATGAGAAAATTGTGGCTGCCGATCGCCGTGATGCCGTCTTCCTTCTCGCTGCCCCGATTGATCGTGACGCCTTCGCGGATCAGGTTGTGATCGCCGATGGTCACCTGGGTGTCGGTGCCGCGGTAGCTCACGTCCTGCGGCTCGCCGCCGATGACCACCCCCGGATAGATGTGGTTGTACTGGCCGATCGAGACGCGGCCCATGATCGTGACGTTGTTTTCCAGCCGGGTGCCGCGGCCGATCCGGGCGTCGGGTCCGATGACCGAGAACGGGCCGATTTCGACGTCCGCGTCGATCTCCGCCCGCGGATGAATCGAGACGTTTTCGGCGATGAACCCTGCCATCGATCTCTCCTCGGCGAGGCCAGTCGCCTGGATGGGTGATACTGTTACCGGCGGTGCGCGGCGCCGCCGAGCCGCTGGGCACCCCGCTCAGGCGGAACGCCTCATGCCTGCGGTAATTTCTTCCTCGTTCAACAGGGCCCGCACCAACTCAGCGTTCAGGCGATGGCCGCTGCGGTGGGCGATCACGTGTCCCACGATGTCGCAGCCGGTCAGGGCCAGGTCGCCGAGCAGGTCGAGCGCTTTGTGTCGCACGCATTCGTCGCGGAAGCGGAGCTGATTCTGGATCGGCCCGTCCTTGTCGAACACGAGCAGGTTCTGATACGTCGTCCGCTTGCCCAACCCATGGGCCAGCATCCACTGGGCTTCTTCCTCGAGCATGAACGTGCGGCTGGCCGCCAGCTCGCGGCGAAAACTGTCGGGCGTAATCGCCAGCTGCAGCGATTGCCGGCCGATGGCATTGCCGCTGCCGTAGTCCAGGCGAAACTTGATCGACATGCCGCCGGTCGTGCTGGGCCGGGCTTCGACCCAGCTCTCGTCGTCGCCCAGCCGCGTCGTGCCGCGGATCACGAGCACGGGCCGCTCCGCGTCCTGCTCGACGATGCCGGCCGATTCCAACAGCGCCACGAAGGGCTGGCTCGATCCGTCGCAGCCCGGCATCTCGGCTTCGTTGACCCAGATTTCGCAGTTGTCGACCTGCAGGCCGGACAGCGCCGCCAGGATATGCTCGACCATCTCCACGTTGCCGCCGGCCGTGGACAGCGTGGTGCGCCGCGGGGTTTCGATGCGGTGAGCCACCAGGGCCGGAATCCGCGGGCGCGGGGCAGGTCGCGGCGCACGAACACGATGCCGCTGTGTGCTTCGGCCGGACGGAATTCGACCCGCACGTCACGCCCGCCCAGGAAGCCAAAACCTTCGATGGCCACCGGCGCAGAGAGTGTGCGTTGTTTGCGTATTGCGTACATCCAAGAGGTCAATCGTTAGCTAGTAGGTCGGAAGCGACGAGAAGAGATGGCCGAACCGAATCGGACCCGAGGCCGCAGCAACCGCCACCGGCGCCGCGGGTGCGGCGCCGGTGCGGGCCATGGCTCTATTTGCGGGTCGTGTTGCCGCCCGGCCGCGTGCCGCCCGGCGGATTGGCGGTGTGCACGGCACGGCGATTCAGTTCCTGCAGAACCGGCTCGGTGATGTCCGGGCCGTTGATGTAGACGAACGACTTGCTCAGCTGACGCTGCATGGTCTCGGGCACGTTCGGATCGACCGGCTCGCTCGAATACGGCATGACCAGCTGGATCCCCTTGGCGTCGGCGAAGCGCCGCACTTCCTCGGAGATCTCGACGTAGAGCGCATAGAACTGCCGACCCTCGCGCTCCTGGAAGTCGCGCTGCTGGATCTTGATCCGCACGTTGAGCTCGGCCACGCGCGAGGCAAGCTGCTCTTCGAGCTCCCGGAACTCACGGCTGTTGGGGCGCAATTCCTTGAGCTTCTCCTTCTGCTTTTCGACTTCCGCCGATTCCTTGCGGATGGCGGTCTCGGCGCCTTCCTTGTCCTTGCGAATCTGATCGCGAATGTATTTCGAGCGGACGTAATTCGTCATCAAGCGTTCGAAATCGACCAGCGCGACCAGCGCAGGCCCGTTGGTGACGCCATTCCCCACGCCGGGGATCGGCTGACGCTGCGGCGGCTGGCCCGCGCCCCGCCGGCCGGAGGCCCCTGCGGAGGTCCCTGTTGCGGCGGCTGCTGAGCCAGCAGTCCGCTGGCCGTGCACATCACAAGACCAATCCAAACGACGGCGAGAATTCGAGAAGTTTTCACGTTCGAGCGCTCCTTGCTTCGTTTCCTACGCCGGTCATCCGTGACTGGCACCACCGAAACGGGCGTGGCCTGGGACGAACATCCGCCAGCCGGCCCACCGCCCCGCCCGGCGGACGGGGCCTCCCATTTCGAGGCGGTATTGTGCCGAGAACTGCCAGACGGGTAAAGGTCAAAAAAGCCGCTAATTTCGGCCCTGCGGAGCACTTTCTCGGGGGCCGCAAGCCCGGTTTTCCCCCTTGCGGTCTGGGTGGCCGAGCCGGCTGCGCGTTAGGCTGGGAGCACGCCGCAAGCGGTGCTGGCCCGCCGGCCCACCCGGCGGCGGCGGCCGCCAAAGCGACCCTCCGCACCACTTCGAACCCCGCAACCCCGGCAATCAGGAGCCGCGTCGTGCCCCGCATCTCTGAGGTTCATGCTCGCGAAGTGCTCGACAGCCGGGGCAATCCCACGGTCGAAGCGGAAATCTACGTCGCCGGGCGACTCACTGGCCGGGCCTTCGCACCTTCCGGCGCCAGCACGGGACAGGCCGAAGCCTTTGAGCTCCGCGATGGCGATCCCGCGCGCTACGCTGGCCGCGGCACGCTGGCAGCTGTCGGTCATGTGAACGGCGAAATCGCCCGGGCCCTGGCTGGACTGGATCCGGTCGATCAGGCCGCGATCGACCGTCGCCTGATCGAACTGGACGGCACGCCGAACAAGCAGCGCTCGGGCGCTAACGCCATCCTGGCCGTTTCGCTGGCCACGGCCCACGCTGGCGCGGTCGTCACCGACCGACCGCTGTACGAGCACCTGGCCGCGATTGCACGGCAATCTGCGCCGAACACTTCCGGACAGGCCGCTGCCGCGGCTTTGCAGCCGGCCCTGCCGCTGCCGATGACCAATATGATCTCGGGCGGACTGCACGCCGGCGGCAATCTCGACTTTCAGGACTTCCTGATCCTGCCGGTCGGAGCGCCGCGCTACTCCGTCGGGCTGGAATGGATCGTGCGGGTGCATCGCCGGCTGGGCGAATTGCTCTCGGCCGCCGGTTACGAGGGCCGCCTGGTGGCCGATGAAGGCGGGTTCGGCCCGCGCCTGGCCAGCAATCGTCAGGCTTTGGAATACATCATGCGGGCGATCGAAGCCGCCGGACTGCAACCGGGTCGCGACGTGGCCTTGGCACTGGACGTGGCCAGCACGCATTTTTTCGACGGTGCGCACTATCGTCTGGCGGCTACCGGCGACGAGCGATTGACCAGCGCGGATCTGATCGAGCAGATGGCCGAACTCGTCGACGCGTTTCCGCTCGTCAGCCTGGAAGACGCGCTGGCCGAAGAGGATTGGGCCGGCTGGCAGCAATTGACCGCCCGGTTGGGCCGGCGCGTGCAACTCGTGGGAGACGATCTATTCACGACCAATCCCCAGCGGCTGCGGCGTGGCATCGAGCTGCACGCCGCCAACAGCGTGCTGGTGAAAGTCAACCAGATCGGCACGCTCAGCGAGACGTTCGAGACGATCCGGGTTGCCCGGTCGGCCGGTTTTTCGCTCGTTGTTTCGGCCCGCAGCGGCGAAACCGAGGATTCGACCATGGCCGACCTGGCCGTGGCCGTGGCGGCCGATCAGATCAAGATCGGCTCGATCACGCGCAGCGAGCGGCTGGCGAAGTACAACCGGTTGCTGGCGATCGAAGAGCGCTTGGCGGCCCGGCAGGGCGATTGAAACCCGATCGCTTGCCGGCGCGGCGCCGCGCGAGGCACACGCGGACAAACCGGCCGGTGCTTATTCGGCGTCTTCGACCGAATCCGGATCCGCTTTGACCGGCATCGTAGCGCTGGCCGGTTGTGCGCCGGCGCTCCAGCGTGCGGCGGTCGGCTGCGCGGCCGGGGTGGGCTGGCCGGCGGGGACCGGTGCGCCAGCGGGCGTGGGCGCGCCGCCAGGCTGGGCCGGAGTCGGCTGCTGCTGAGCGTAGACCGGCACGCCGGGCATGCCGCCCAGCACCGAGCCTTGCCGCATGTTGAAGCCGCCGATCGGCACGCCATTCTGGTTGACGGTCGGCGAGCAATAGTCGAGTCCGGTTTGCGGCAGCGGACAGCCTTGCGATATACAGACCACAGCGGCCAGCGCGAGGCATTGGAGCAGGCGTTGCATGGCACGTGCCTTATTGGAGCAAAGGGTACGACGGAGCGGCCCCCGCGGCGCGAATTCGGGGCGTCTTATAGCAATTTGGGCCCGGCCGCCAAAGGTCAGGATCGTAGCAGTCAGGCAACGGATAGTAGCTTTATCGGCTGGCCAAGGCCGACCGCGTGATTGCTGGCAAGCTGCGCGCAGCAGCAAACGAACCCGAAGCGCCCGGCGCGAAACAAGAAAGCAGGGCGCGGGCGGGACGCCGTGCCCGGGGACCAGCTTCCCGTCGACCGCTCACCAACCGATGGCCACCAGCGAGATTCCGGCCAGGGCCACAGCCAGGCCCAAGCCCAGCCAGGCCCAGAGCAGAGCGCGGCGGCGCCAAGAGCGCTCGGCGGCTTGGGGCGCGAGCAGGGCATCGGCCACGGCCAGGCGGGCGGCCTGGAGCGGCGAACGACGCCGGGCGACGGGGTTTTCTTTGACCGGAGCAATCATGCCGCCACTTGCAACGCAGACCAGCGCTCGAAGACTTCAATCAGTTCGCAAAATTTCGCCAACCGCGCGTCGGCCACGATGTCGTCCGGCGCGTTGACGGCGATCGTCCGCAGACCGCACCGCCGGGCGCCCGCCAGGCTGTCGCGGTCGCTGGCCACCAGGGCCAGTTCGTCGGCCGGCAGATCGAGCGCGGCGATGGCCGCCTGATAGCAGGCGGCGGCCGGCTTGGTCGCCTCGAGGTCGAAGGAGGACAACACCGCCTGGAAACAGCCCCCGACCGACAGCTTGCCCAGTTCGGCCTCCAGGCGGTCGGCCGGATACGGCGAGTCGGTGAGCACCGCCAGCGGCAGCCCTTGCCGGCTCAGCTGGGCGATGGTCGCGGTCACGCCGGGAAGCGGGCGGCTGCACTGTTCCAATTCTTTTCGGCGGACGCGGCTGGCCGCTTCGATTTCGTCGATTTGCCCCCAGGCCAGCCCCTTGGCCAGTAGAAACGCTTGAAACGCTTCTTCGAACTGGCGGAAGCCGCAATGCACGTCGGCCAGATACTCGCGCTCCCAAAGATCGAAAAACGTCGGATAGCAGGCCGGAATTCCCAGCCGGGCCAGCAGCCGGACCACTTCCCGCCGCCAGAGCGTGGCGTCGTACAGGACGTTGGTCATCTCGAAGATCAGTCCGCGCAACGAGCGGCCGGGCGCAGCGCCGGGCGAGGTGCACTCGCCGGCCGCGAAGCCGGGCAATTCAGGCGAACCGACACAGGAGCGGCTGATGACCATCGGTGCAAAGTCCTCGGGGCCGGCGATCTGGAAACCGTGGTTGTCTCGTCGTGCGGGTTAAAATCTGCGCGGTTCCGCCGTCACGCCGGCCTGGTTGAAACCGCCGGGTGGTTGATCCCGGCCAGCGGTTTGCGCTTGCGCACGGCGGGCTGCTGATCGAGCATGCCGGCCAGGCGATTAAGGTCCCAATCTTCGGGTCCCAGGGTTTCGTAGATCACCTGGATGTGATCCCAGTCTTCCTTGCCGTCGATGCGCAGCTGCACGTCCTTGCGTTCCAGGTTCAGCGGCAGCTGGACCAGGTTCAGCTTGAATTGCTTCGGATGGCTGAACACATAGCGCGTCACTTCCTGGCGATCGCGGGGGTCGGTTGCCAGCCGGTCGGCCGTGGCGATGGCCTTGGCCGAACACCACTCGGCAAACGGCCCGAGCGGAGAGACGATCGACGGCTGCCCGTCGCTCGAGGCGTAGCTGATGTAATCGCAATGCGGGTGCGCATCGGCCGTGGAAACCAGGCGGTCGATCAGCATCGCGTCGACAAAGGGGTTATCGGCGCAAATCCGCACGATGCCGCTGGGCGTATGCCGCGACACCAGCGCCGCAAACCGGGCCAGCGCGTCCGGCTCCGCCCCGACAAACACCTCGACGTCGGGCGGCGTCAAGCGTGCCAGCTCGCGCTCGCTGGGGCTGTCGCCCAGCAGCACGACGACGCGGTCCAGCCGTTGACAATCGGTGGCCCGGCGAGCGACCCATTCCAACAGCGTCTTGCCGCCCAGCTTGCGCCCGATCTTGTCGAGTGCCGGCGGAGCCACGTGACAGGCTTGCACGATTCCCAAGGTCTTCAAGGCAATCTCCACTCGAGGGGTTCCGCCGTGGGCGCCGCGCCGCCCGCTGGCATCGACGACCGGGCAGCAAAGAGCCGGCTGTCCAGGATCGCGCGGAGTCTAACAACACCCGTCAAATCGGTAAATACGAAGGCGAACGTCCAGAGCTCTTTTGGCCGCGACCTGGTTTTGGCCCGAATTTCTGCAGATTGGCCTCGCCCTGAGAAGCGCGGCAATCCGCGGTAGCGCCGAGCTTGCCTGGGGCGCGGTTGCTCGGCCAACTCGCCCAGCCTGCCGCAGATTGCTCGCCTGCCAGAACCCGAATTCACCTTGGCCCGGCACCGAGACGAAACTACAATCCGCCCCGCCTGATTTCTCGCTCGCTGGATGCCAAGGATGGCGGCCGGCCGCGACGCTAATGCTCGCAGGGCATGGAGGCCAATCATGGAAAAGCTGCTCGTCGTCGGCGTCGATACCACCATCGGGGCCAACCTGGCCCTGGCCTGTGCAGACACATTCGAAGTGCTGGGCACGGCGTCGCGCGCCGGCCTGGCGTTCGACGGTTTCGACTGCCGCACCACCGCCGCCGGAGATGCGAACAACCTGGTCAACATCGCCGCCGGCTTTCGTCCCGACTGGATCCTGCACACCGGCTCGCTCTCGGCATCGGCCTGGGATCTGCCGGCCAGCGATCCGGCCTGGTCGCAAGAACTGCCGATGGTGTGCGGGCTGTTGGAGTTTGCCCGGTCGAAAGCCACCTGCCTGACGGTGCTGCTGACCGACGCCGTGTTCGCCGGTCCCCGCATGTTTCACGATGAAGCGGCCCCCACCGCCTCGATCCATCCGGCGGCCCCCTATGCCTTGGCACTCGAACAATTGCTGTCCGACACCATCGCACTGGTCGTCCGGACGCACGCCTATGGCTGGGCCCCGGCTGGCGGCGAATCGGGCCTGGCCGAGCGCATCTACCAGGGCTTATCGAGCGGCGCACCGGTCATGCCCGACGGACGCCGCTACGCCACGCCGATATTGGCCAGCGACCTGGCCGTCCTGTTGCGCGGGCCCGGCACTTGAACCTGCAAGGTTTGTGGCACGTCACCGGCGCCGAGCGGAGCAGCCCGTACCGCCTGGCTTGCCAATTGGCTGCCGCCTCGGGGCTGTCCTTGGGCGCAGTCCGCTGGGCATGGTCGAAGCGCCGGAAACGGCCGATTGCTCGAACGAGACCTCGCTCAGCAGCCGCCGGGCCCGGCGCAGCCTGGACATGCCGATGCCCATGCTGCGCGAGGGGCTGCAGCGCTTCGCCGAGCAGGCCACCAGCGGCTGGCGCGAGCGCAGCCGCCTGGCCGATCACGCACCGGTGCGCGGACAAGCCGCCTGAACAAGCCGGCCGCCGGTTGCGGCCCGGCTTCAGGCCGCGGCCACGTGCTCGATCTGCAGCACCTGATACAGCCGCTCGTCGGCGAGCGTGTCGATCTCTAGCGCCGCTCCGGAAAAGTCGTGCCGCCGGCTATGCCCCGCCGGCACGGCCACGGCAAACGTGCCCGCCCGGATCGCCGCCTGACAGCCGTTGAAGCTGTCTTCCAGCACGAGCAAATCGTGCGGCGGCAGGCCCAACCGCCGGGCAGCGGTGAGGTAAATCTCCGGGTGCGGCTTCCCCTCGACGATGTCGGCCGAGGTGAGCACGAACTGAAACCGCGGGGCGAAATCGAATTTGGCCAGCACGTCGGCGGCAAACCGCGGCCCGCTGCTGGTGGCGATGGCCTTGGGAATGTTCGCCTGTTCCAGCGAGGCCAAGAGGTCGACCAGCCCCGGCATGCACTCCAGCCGCTCGGCCAGGATGCCGGCAAAGATCTGCTCGGTTTCCTGGGCCAGCCCCTCGGGCGTGTCGCTGAGCGTGTGCCAGTCGATCATGATCTGCAGCGAGACGCGGGCCGGCCGCCCCATCATCGCGTCGAGCAGTTCCGGCTCGAATCGCTTGCCGCGGCGGCGGAGCAACTCGCCCCCCACGTCCTGATACAACTCCTCGGTATTGAACATCAGGCCGTCGAGATCGAACACGACGGCCCGCGGTTGCCAGTGGGGGGGCCAATCGGACATGCACGTGCCTTGGTGGGAGACTCGGGGGGGCGGGCAAAGCGGGCCCGGCACCGCAGCGACACCGCGGCCAGGCTTCGGCCCGATTTTATCGCTCCGCGGCCGCGCCGGGCAGAGCAAATCGCCCGCCGGGCACCCCGGACGAGGCCGCGTCGGTCGGCGGCAGCGTCAGTGGCGGCCGTGTCAGCCCGAGGCAGCATCAGTCGGCGGCCCGTCAGTCTGCGGCCGTGCCAGCCAGCTCGACGGGGCAGTCCGCCGGCGCCGCGGGCTCGCACCCGGTCGATGCTTGCTCGCCGGATGCACGCTGGCCGGTGAGCCGCCGCAAGATGGGCCGCAGCGTTTCGTACCCCGCCAGGGCGATGCGGCCGGTCCGAGTGGTCGGAATAAGAACCCGCGCCACGGGATAGTGCTCGGTCGACCAGTCGGCCGTCGCGCGGCTCGAGGGCCCCAGATAATCGATCGACTCGCACGAGCGGTCGGCATGAAATCGCTCGACCAGCTCGGCCCGCAGCAATTGGCCGGGGCTGAGCTGGGCATACGCTTCGTCGTAGGCCACCTTCGGCGAAAAGTAGACGCCCTTGGACAGCCAGCCGTATTCGAAAGCGATCGGCACGCCGTCGAGCTCCAGAAACACCAGCCGCAGCTGGCCCCAGAGGGCCGCCCGCCGGGCCTGTTCCAGATAAAAATCGAACATGCCGGGCGACTTGAGCACCGAGCTCGCAGCCCGGCCCTTCCAGCCCCGGTCTTCGATCTCCAGGCCGATGCGCAGCCATTTGGCCACGGCGGCGGTCGAAAGCCCGGCCAGAACCTGCAATCGGAGCGTGCCTGCTGCCTCGGCTCGGCCGCGCACCCGGCGGATCTGACGCCGCAGTCCGCGCGACCGGCCGGCCAGAAATGTTTGCCAGTCCGCGGCGAGTTGCAATCGTTCGACAAAAAAACGCGGCCGGACAACCGGCTGAATGCCCTGCCGCACGAGCGCCGCGGCAAACTGCCGCCAACTGGGCCGATCGGTCGCGGCGCCGTCGAACACAATCAGCGGCAGCCGCAAGTCGACCAGCCCGCGCACTAGCTGGTCGCACGCCGCGGCCATGTCGCAGCCCGAATCGAGCAGCAACTCGCCGGCCGTCGTCCAGGCGTTGCCGGGCAAGCGTCCGACGGAAAAACCCGCCGGCCCGCCGACGGTTAGCGGCAGCGCGGCGACCGGCCGTGCGCCGTCGCGGACCACGATCATGGCCGATCGCGAGTGCGGCGCGAAGTGCTCCACCCACTGGGCCACCAGTTCGGCGCGGCTGGTCGGCAGGGCGGCGTCGCTGCGCTGCCAAAGCTCGTCCCAGCCCACCGCGGCAGCGCGCAGTTCGGCCATCGATTCGAGTCGCTGGCAAGTGAGCGGGGCCACGATGTCACTCCGAAAAAACAGTCTTCCCAAGCATGGCATTTTTCCCGCCCTAGGGGACCGCCGCGCTCGGAATTGAGCCCGACTTTTGCCTACTTACGCGCCGCGCCGGGCGGGCGCGGACCGGCCGGCGAACCCCTACAACCGGCCCCGTCAGAACGTGCAGGCCGTGACCCGGCGGCGCAAGGCGCTTGGCCAGTCCTTAGTTAGAATGTCCGCATGGCCGACACACTTACCAAGACCCGCCGCCGCTTTTTCCGCTTCAGCCTCCGGGCAATGCTTCTGCTCGTGCTGGTCATCGGAGGGTCGCTGGGCTGGACGCTGCACAAAGTGCGGGAGCAGGGCGTCGCCGTGGCGGAGTTGGAGGAAATGGGCTGCAGGATTGCGTACGCCGAGGACGAACCGCTGACCGTTCTCGAACGATTGAGAATGTGGTATGGCGAAAAGGAGTGCCGGAATGCGGCTACGGTGTTCGGAAGCGATTCTCAGCTAACCGACGCCGGGCTTGTTCACCTTGAACGACTGACGCAGCTCACGTCTCTCAGACTAAACCATACGCAGGTAACGGACGCCGGGCTGGCTCACATTAAACATCTGGCGCAAATCCAATCGTTCGGACTGGGCGAAACGCAGGTAACCGACGCCGGGCTGGCTCACCTTGAACGACTGACGCAACTTCTAAGTCTGAGTCTCAAAGGAGCGCTCGTCACTGACGCTGGACTGGTCCACCTTCAACGACTGACGAAACTTAGGTGGCTCTGTCTAAACCAAACGCAGGTAACCGACAACGGGCTGGCTCACCTTGAGGGATTGACGCAACTCACAGAACTGCACCTCAGGCGAACGCAGGTAACCGACGCCGGAATAGACGAACTGAAAAAAGCACTGCCAAATCTGGAAATCTATCGCTAAGGGCAGAGCCAAATTTCCCCCAGTTCTTGCGGAACTTAAATTAAGTCAATTTGGAAAGTCGTCAGCCCGCTAATCAATGGTATCCCCATGTAACGGGCCGGCCCGTTGACGGCAATCCGACGATTGATCGCCTGTCCCGGCTAAAATGACCGCATGGCCGACACCTCTCCCAAAACCTGCCCCCGATTCCTGCGATTCACATTGCGGGCCATGCTGCTGCTCGTTCTGGTGATCGGTGCCGCGCTTGGCTGGACGCTGCACAAGGTGCGGGAGCAAGGCGTTGCGGTGGCGGCGTTGGAGACGCTGGGATACTCGGTTTGGTACGCCGAGGATGAGGACGAAACGCAGACCGTTCTCGAATGCTTGAGAATGTGGTGTGGCGAAAAGGAATACAGGAATGTCGTTGGGCTGGGCGGAAACAATTCTCGGTTAGCCGGCGCCGGGCTTGTTCATATTGAACGACTGACGCAACTACAATGGCTCGGTCTAGAGGGCACGCAGGTGACCGACGCCGAGCTGGCTCGCCTTGAACGACTGACGCAACTCCAATCCCTCGGCCTAGACGGGACGCAAATAACCGACGCCGGGTTGGCTTACCTTCAACACCTGACGCAACTCCACTACCTCAGGCTAAATGGAACGCGGGTAACCGACGCCGGGCTTGCGCACCTTGAACGTCTGACGGAACTCCACTACCTCGAACTAAACGGGACGCAGGTGACCGACGCCGGGCTGGCTCTCTTTGAGCATCTGACAGAAATTTATTGGCTCTTCTTGAACGAGACGCAGGTAACCGATGCCGGGCTCGCTCACCTCGAACGACTGAGGCAACTCGGACGGCTCGATCTAAATGGGACGCAGGTGACCGACGCTGGGCTCGCCTACCTTGAACGTCGGACGCAACTCACACAATTGAACCTCAATGGAACGCAGGTAACCGATGCCGGAGCCGAGAAACTGCAAAAAGCACTGCCACATCTGACCATCTATCGCGAAGGCAGAGCCAGATTCCCCCTATCCTGCGGAAATTAAATTAAATCAATGGCTTGGGATCAGCCCGCAGGCGACGGCCCAGTTAAGTGCCAGACGCGGCGGACACTTCCGCGACCAGGGCCACGAGCTCGGCCAGAATGAGCGCCGTCGCGCCCAGATTTCGTGCCCACCCCAAACGAAGGCCGGGGCCCGGAGCGACCACGAGCCCTGACGCCGCTCGACGATCCGCCGGGCCGACCTGTCGCAGAGCGCCGCCAGCGGCACTTCCAGCAGTTCGGCGACTTCCGCCCGGTTGGGCTGCCAGGATGGCCTGGTGCGGCGAGCGGCCAGCCAGGGCTGGATCAGAAAGTTTGAGCGAAAGAGATAAATCGGCGACAGCTCGCCCAGCATTTCCAGGTCCGCCGTGCCGACGCCCAGCTCTTCGTCCAATTCGCGCAGGGCAGCCCGCTCGCTCGATTCGCCCGGTTCCACAGCGCCCCCCGGCAAACTGATCTGGCCGGCGTGGTCGAGCAAATGGGCCGGGCGCAGCGTCAGCGGCAGACACCAATCGGCGCCGGACGACGCTGGCGCCGCCTGGGGATAAAGCAGCACGAGCACCGCGGCCGACCGCGCGCCGCCGGGCGGAGGCCCAAAATAACGCCCGTAGCTCAGCTCGGGCTGAAACGGCGCCTGCGCCGCGGCCCCCGGCAGCGGCTGCGCCAGCCGCCCGGCCAAACGCTGGGTCAGCCGCGGATCGCGGCACGTCGCGCTCAGGGCACGCTGATCATCGGCCGTCCCACCGCCGGCCGCGCCGGATGCCGATTCATTGCCCAGGGGAACCATCTCGTTGACGCCGATCTTTCTCTAGCGCGGAGCCTTCAGCCGGTAGACAGCATAGGCCCGGTTCGGCGGACTGACCAGTTCCAAGGGGAGCGGTGGCTGCGCATCGGTCAGGACGAAGTCGGCATCGTACTTTTCGCCCAGCTGCCGCAGCCGCGCGGGCCCCAGGTCGACCAGCGAACGGTACCACGAGGGATTGACGGTCAAGCGCGGGTCGCGATAGACGTCGTTCATCCGCCGCCACCACTGCACGATGCCGTCGGCATCCTGGGGAATGTCCTTGCGGCACACGACTTCGGCCCGGCCGGTATACCAGCGAAAGGTCTGGGCCGTCCGCGGGATCAGGAACACGGAGTCGGGCGGCGTGTAGTCGCGCACCCAGTCGCAGATGTCGTGCCAGGCTTCCAGGTCGGCGATTTTGTCGTCGGCCGGCGGACGGGGGCGCGTCGAGCGCCGCAGGACGATTTCACCCAGATGACAGCCCGCGGCGAGCATGGCCACGACCAACAGCAGGTTGCCGCACGCCATCCGGCGCTGGCGCAGGTCGACGATCAGCGCGGTGGCCAGGAGCGCCACGCCCAGCGGCACGAAAATGTCGGCCATCCGGAACCAGTAATAGCGCAGCACGGCGGCCGCGATGGCCCGGTTCGAAGCCGTGAGCGCCGCGACCCCGAATCCCAGCACGGCGATGCCGATTGCCGCGAAGACCACCCAATTCAACCGCCGCTCACCCGGCGTCGAGGGGGCCAGCCGGCATAAGACTCCCCACAGCAGCCAGAGCAGCAGATGCCGGCGAATGAATTCGACCGGGAACAGCTGCGGAACCAGGTGATGCGACAACCGCTCGAAGACATAGATCCGGTTCGCTTCGCGCAGGACCCAGGGCTCGACGCCCCGGCTCAGCTCGAGCGCCGGCAACAGGCCGGGCAGCGCCAGCACCAGGCCGATGGCCAGCGGACGGATCATCGCCCCGAGCGGCGGCCGGTTTTCGCCCGTCGCCAGCCAGGCCAGGCCGGCCGCCAGCACCGACCAGGCGCCGACGACCACGTGAAAGGCGCTGGCCGCTCCGAGCAGCGGCCAAACGAGCTGCCAGCGGTTGCGCACGACCGCTTCGAGCCCCAGCAGCACAAAAACGTAGGCCAGGCCCTTGGCCTCGAATCCGCCGATGATCCATTCGCCCGCCATGTGCAGCCGGCTGGTTCCCGCGACGAACAGCGCCGCCGAGAGCACCGCGGCCAGCGGCAGCGGCACGATCGCCCGGCTCAAGCGGCGCCAGGCCCAGGCCAGGAGCGACCAGGTCGCCAGGCGGCCAACCCAGGCCGTTGCCGGCAAGCTCAGCCAGCGGGTCAGCCAGCCGCAGGTCCAGTAGAACACCTGATGGGCGTCGGCCGTGCGGAGGAAGAAATCCTCCGCGCACCACTGGGGGTTCCAGTAATGCCTGGCTTTGGCCAGGTAATGCGTCTCGTTGACTTCCGGCACCGGCCAGGCGCCATGGATGAAGAAGATCGCAAAAATCAGCCCGATTTCCAGGCCGGCGACCAAGAGCGGGCGCTCGGCGAGGCCGGCGGGCGGAAGGTGTGGGCGCTCGGTTTCCATGGCGGGGTGTAGCCTAACGTCTCGCTCGGCAGGCGAACAAGGTGCTTGCCGCGGCCTGCCGATCCCGCCGCGGATCCGCGCAGCTCATCGATCGCTCATGCCCGCGCCAGGCGCCGGCCGTTGGCCCTTGCCAAGCGCCGCTCGGGGCACCTATCATTCCTGCACGGTTTCAGCCGAGTAGTTTCTCCACGAGCAGCAGGACAAACGGATGCCAGGTCGTTCACCGGGCAAGCAATTGCGCGAAGCGGTGGCCGATGTGACCATCCAGATCCCGGGCGTGTTCAACGCCCTGGTCGGGCGCATGGCCGAAGACGTCGGCTACGATGCGGTCTATCTGTCGGGCGCCGCCTTGTCGGCCGGCGTTCTGGCGCTGCCCGACGTGGGGCTGTTCTCGCTCACCGAGTTGGTCACCCAGGCCGGTTACCTGACGCGGAGCCTGGGCATTCCGGTTTTGGTCGACGCGGATACCGGCTTCGGCTCGGCGGTCAACGTCGAGCGCACGATCGTCGAACTCGAAGCGGCCGGCGTGGCCGCAATTCAGCTCGAAGACCAGGAGTTGCCCAAGCGCTGCGGGCATCTGTCGGGCAAGCGCCTGGTTGAGCCCAGCGAAATGTGCGCCAAGCTGCGGGCGGCGGCAGCGGCCCGGCACGATCCGGACCTGGTGCTCATCGCCCGCACCGACGCCGCGGGGGTCAACGGCATCGAAGCGGCGATCGAGCGGGCCAAGCGCTATCTCGACGCCGGCGCCGACTGGATTTTTCCCGAGGCTCTGGCCGATCGCCACCAGTTCGAGCAATTTGCCGCGGCGATCGACGCGCCGCTCCTGGCCAACATGACCGAGTTCGGCAAGAGCCCGCTGTTGACGCTCGACGAGCTGGCCGAAATGGGTTACGCGGCCGTGCTCTACCCGGTGACGCTACTGCGCGTGGCCATGAAGGCGGCCGAAGCGGCGCTGGCCTCGATTGCCAACGACGGCATCCAGACCGAAATGCTCGAGTTCATGCAATCGCGCCAGGAGCTGTACGATCTGCTGGGCTACGAAGACTATGAAGCCCGGGACCGGGAGTTTTTTCAGGCCGAACCCGATCCGCGTTCTCGGCCCCCGGCGGCCGAGTAGCCGGCCCCCGCCACGCCGCGTCCAACTAAGCAGCTCCCACCCTTCGGCCAACGGCCCCGCATCTGCGAAAGCCCCCGCCTCAGCGAAAGCGACTGCCATGAGCGAACCGATTTACAGCCCCGGGCTCGAAGGGGTGATTGCCGGCGAAACCGCCATCAGCACGATCACCGGCGGGTTGCACTATCGCGGCTACGCGATCGAAGAGCTGGCCCAGATGTCGACGTTCGAAGAAGTGGCCTGGCTGCTCTTGCATGGCGAGCTGCCCACCGCGACTCAGCTCGCCGGCCTGCAGGAGCGGCTCCGCGCGGAAACGCATCTGCCCGGTCCGCTCATCGAGTTCTTGCGCCGGATTCCGCCGCAGGCTTCGCTGATGGACGTGATGCGCACGGCGCCAGCGCGCTGGCCCATTGGGACGCCGAAGCCGGCGATAACAGCCACGACGCCAATCTCCGCAAGGCCGAACGCCGCACCGCCCAGTTGCCGATGATCCTGGCTGCCCGCCACCGGCTGGTGCAGGGCAAGGAGCCAGTCCATCCGCGCACCGATTTGTCGCTGGCCGGCAATCTGCTCTGGATGCTGTTTCGCCGCGACCCGGTCGAGCGGCTCACCCGGGCGATGGACATTTCGCTCATTCTGTACGCCGAGCACGAATACAACGCCTCGACCTTTACGGCCCGGGTGGTCGCGTCGACGCTCTCCGATCTCGATTCGGCGCTGACGGCCGCTATCGGCGCGCTCAAGGGCCCGCTGCATGGCGGGGCCAACGAGCGCGTGCTCGACGTGCTCCAGCAGGTGGGCACAGCCAACAAGGCCGAGGCCTGGGTCCGCGACGCCTTGGCCCGCAAGGTCCGGATCATGGGCTTCGGCCACCGCGTCTACAAAACCGGCGATCCCCGGGCCACGCTGCTCAAGCCGCTCTGCCGCGAGCTGGCAGCCGAGACGGGCAACGAAGATATGGAGGCCATGGCCGACACGATCGAAACGATCGTCCGCGAAGAGAAGGGCCTGCCGCCGAACCTCGATTGGCCCAGCGCCCGGCTCTATCACTACCTGGGCCTGCCGGTCGAGCTATTCACGCCGCTGTTCGTGGTCAGCCGCGTGACGGGCTGGGCCGCCCACGTGATCGAGCAGCTCGACAACAATCGGCTGATCCGCCCCCGCTCGAACTACACCGGTCCCGCCGAGCGCCCTTGGGTGCCGCTGGCTGATCGGGGCTGAAGCGGCGCGCTCGCCACCGGCCGGCTGTCTGGCCGCTCCGCCGCGGTTTGGGCCGGAACCTCCAGCGCGCGGCGCAGCAGCGTGGCGATCCAGGCCAGTTCTTGCTCGTCGCGGCCGGTGAGCAAGTTGAGGGCTTTGCCCTCGGCGGGCACGATCTGCAATTGCATCAAGCGCTTATTGTTCATCGTGGTGTCGCTGGAGGCTGCCCGGATCGCGGCCAGCTGGTCGGCAGACCACTCGCTGCGCCGCTTGCCCCACAACCCGGTCTGCAAGACGAGCAATCGCCCGCCGGCGCAGGCGAATTCCGCGCGGCGGATGGTCATGTGAATCGCCACGCCTACGAGCACGAGACCCGCCACGGCGAACAGACCGAACATCGCGAGCGGAAACAGATGTTCGGCGAAGTCCTGCCTTGGACCAAAGAAAACGAATGCATAGCCGACCGCAATATTCAGTCCGTTCCAGAACAGGGCAAAGATCCAATACGTTAACGGACCGCGACGAAACCGGGCCGGCGGCACGCTGATCGTCTGGGCGCCGTCAAGATCTTCGAATACGGCGTCGCAATCGTCCGGCCGGGTCTCGACGTCGGCCACGACCTCGGCGCCCGGCCGAACAGGCGTCAGACTCAGCGCGTGGGTCAAGCGCGTGGCGAGCCATTCGAGCTCCGCTTCGTCGCGGGCCGAGAGGATGCCAAACTTGTCGCCTTGCCGAGGAATGAATTGCAGTTCCAGCACCGGCCGGTCGTTGACTTCCATTCCGCTGGGGCCGACTTGCACGGCTGAGAGCGTGCCCGGCTCCCAGACTTGCTTCTTCTCACCGAACAAGCCGGTCTGCACGACCAGGCAGCGCCCCTCGGCCACCGCGATGGCGGCCCGGCGCTTGGCCATGTGCAGCGCCGCCAGCAGCAGGCCGATGCCGACGGCCCAAAACAGCCCGATGAAGGCGATAATCGCCAGCGTGCCCCAAAAGCCCGGGGCCTGGCCCTGGCCGGGTTGCTGCTGTCCTTGGGCAAAGAGCGATCCGATCGCCAGCGAACTGAAAACCGCCATGAACGCCAGCCAGATGCAGGCAAAGACGAACATCCCGGCCGTGCCGCGGCGGATTCCGGCCGGCGGAACTTCGAACGTCAAACTGCCCGGCTGCTCCTTCATGACCACCAGGCTGCCGGCAGGCTGCTCGAAACGCTCGACCGGCAATCCGGTCTCGACCACCGCGACCATGTCGTCGATCGCGATTCGCGGCGGCTCCGGCGCGCCGGGCTCAGAGGCAACGCTTTGAGCGCCGTGCACATGACTGGCCAGTTCGTGAGCCAGGGGCACGAGCCACTCGCGCGGGTAGCCGATCGCGCCCGAGCGCGGTTTGCCGCGGACAAACTCCGCCCGAATCGCGGCGAACCTGGCCAGTTCGGCCGGCGTCTGATCCATGCTGCCGCTGCGCGGGTGGGCCGAGTCGACGACCAGACGCCGCACGTCGGCCAATCGCGAGCGGCGGCGCCAGCGCAATAGGCCAACATATTCGCCCAGCCACAAATTGCCGCTGTCGATTTGCACTTCGCTGTGGCCCCAGGCGATCGCGGCCGCCAGGCCCAATGGCACCAGGACCATTGGAACCATTGACACCAGGCCGATAGCCACGAACAGGGCAGCGAAGATGCCCGGCATTTGGGCCGGCCCACCTGCAATTCCGGCAAACCAACCAATGTCGAACGTCAAGGCGACGGCGGCGAACGCCACCAGTCCCAGCGCCAGCCAGCGATGCTTGCCCAGCGGCCGACGCGGCAAGATGTAGCGCACCGTGCCCGGCGAAAGTTGCTCGACGCGAATTTCCGGCGGTAGCGCTGGCGAGGGGGCTGAGGCCATGGGTCAAAACGGAAGTTTCGTGCCGCGCCCGTTCTGCCGGGCCAGTTCCAGCACCTTGGCCGCCAGCGCCACGTCTTCGATCGCCATGCCGACCGATTTGAACAGCACGATGCTGTCCCGCGTGCTGCGGCCCACGGCCTTGTCGACCACGACGTCCGCCAGTTCCACGGCCCGCGACCAGTCGAAGACTCCCTTGGCCAGCGGATCGACGAAATCTCCCGCTTCGTTCTGGCAGGCTTTCACGCTGTCGCACACGATATGGTCGGCCCGCCGCACGACGTGGGCGTCGATCTCGGCCCGGGTGGCCCAGTTGTTGCCCACCGCGCACACCAGCGCCCCTTCGGCCAGGTCCATGCCATCGAACACCGGCGTCGGACTGCTCGTGGCCGTAATGACAATCGGCAAATCTTTGGCCGCCAGCTGTGGGCGGTCGACCGGCCGCACGTCGATGCCCAGCCGGGCCGACATCTCGTCGGCAAATTGGCAGCGCCCCCGTTCGGTCCGGCTGTACACATACGCAACTTTGAGCTTGCGGGCGAGCGAAACCGCTTCCAGCTGCGTCCGGGCTTGCCGGCCGGCGCCGAACATGCCGACCTCGCTCGCTCCACGTGCGGCCAGCCACTCGACCGCCACGCCGGTGGTGGCGCCGGTGCGCAACTGGCCCAGGCGATCGGCTTCGATCAGCGCTTCGAGCTGACCCGTGGCGGCATCGTAGATGCCCACCAGAAACTGCGCGCTGCCGCGCGTCGTGGCGTAGATCTTCCAGCCGACCATGCCCAGGTAGGGCGCCGCGGCGCTCATGCTGTGCAGCACCACGCCGGGAGCCCGGGCCCGCACCCGGGGGACGTTGTCGACCTTGCCGGCCCCGAGTTGGCGAAAGGCCTCTTCGATTGCGTCGATCGCGATATTGAGATCGACCAGTTCCTGCACGTCAAATTCGGTCAGCAGGATTGCCATGCCGCAAACATCTCCGTATGGTTCGTCGCCGTCCGGCTACCCACTGCCGCGACTTCACTGCCGCGCCCTCACGGCTCGCTCAGCGGCTGCTGGCCAGCACCAAACGGGTGGGCCGTCCAATCTTAGCCGATGCCGGCCGCAGAACCACTCGCCCGGCCGCGGAATTCGTCCGCGCCCGCGGGCCCGGATTGAAATTCATTGGACAGCGGGGCGAGCGGGCGATAATCTCGAATTAGACCGGCTCGGCCGCCCGGCGCAGTGCCACTGGCCTGTCCGGCGGCGGGCGGACACGGGGCCTTTCACGAACCGGGCCTTTCGTCTACGGGGGCAAGCGATGCGGCGCCGCGATTTTCTCCGCTGGGCCGTCGGCAGCTCAAGCGCCACGTGCCTGGGCGCTGCCGGTCTGGGTGCTGCCGGTTTGGGCGGGCTCGGCCTGAGCGCTACGCGGCTGGCGGGTGGCGCCGGCCGCGCGGGCTCGCCGCTGGGCGAAGCTTTTTTCCCGCCGCCGGCCTTCAGCGTCATTCCCGTCGTGGGGGACGGCAAGTGGATCTGGACCGAGCCGCCCGCCGAGGGCACCGGTTACCTCGAGCCGCGCCCGTATAAGCTGAAGATCGGCATCGAGCTCGAGTCGCCAGGCGACGCCGACTCGGTGCTGGCCACCACTCCGGTACCGGTGGCCCACCCCGAGCAAAAGATCGAGGACGTGCACCTGGAGACCGACGGCTGCGAGGCCGAGCTGCGCGAGCTGGCCCCCGGCATGGGGCAAATGCTGCTTTCGGCCGAGTCGATTACCCAGGGAAGCGTGGTCCGCGCGATCGCCCATTACACGCTGACGCTCTTCAAGCAGTACCACAATTACCAGCGCGACCAATTCCCGGCCCAGCAAAAACCGCCGGCCGACGTGCGCAAGGCGTACCTGCAGGACAGCCCGGGCATCCAGACCAGCACGAAGGCGGTGCGCTCGCTGGCGGCCGAGCTGTCGGCGGGCATCGACCATCCCTGGGACAAAGCCCGGCGGTTTGCCGAGTGGATCCCCAAGAACATCCGGCCACAAATCGGCAGCTACACGAGCGTCACGGCGGCCCTCGAACGGCGATTGGGCGACTGCGAGGAGATGTCGGCCGTGTTCGTGGCCCTGTGCCGCTCGATCGGCATTCCGGCCCGGCTGGTCTGGGTGCCCAATCACAATTGGTCGGAGTTCTATCTGACCGACAGCGAGGGCGCCGGGCATTGGATTCCCGCCCACACGGCCTGCTACTCCTGGTTCGGCTGGACCGGGGCCCACGAGCTGGTGATCCAGAAGGGGGACCGGGTGCTCGCCGCCGAACAGCACAAGCGGGTGCGGCTGCTCGAAGACTGGATGCAGTGGGGGGGTCGCAAGCCGCGGAGCAAATTCATCGCCGAGCTGACCCCGCTGCCCCCCGCCACGGGCGAAGACGCCGGCCCCGGCCATCGGATCAAGGACGCCAAGGGGGAATGGAAAGTGGTCGGCGATCACGAGCTGGACCGCTACGTGCGGCGGTAGGCCGTGCGCCTTGGGCCTGCGATGCGCCCAGGCCGCGTCCGCAAAACGCTTCCCGGCTGCTAGGCCAGGTCGCGATCTTCGAACAGCGCGAGCGCCACGAGCATGGCGATTGCCGAATACAGCACGCAGTACGCCAGCGCCCAGCCCAAATAAAGCAGCGGCACCGGCGTGCCGGCAGCTATGGGCGCAGAGATATTCAGATGGTCGAGCACCGGTAGCACCGTGGCCAGCAATTGGCCCACGAAACGCACCAGCTCGAGCTTGCCGACCGACGAGTTGACCAGCATCGGCACCAGGTGCCCCAGCACGTACACCGACGTGCACACGATCAAGTTGGCCAGCATCGACAGCTTGGTCGCCAGGGCCACGCTGATGGCGGCAAAGATCACGGTCTCGAAAAAGGCCAGCACCAGCCCGGGAATCGTCCCCACCATTTCCCAGTAGCAGACCTGCCAGGTCGGCTCTTCCTTGGCAACCTCACGGGCGTCGTAAACCACCTTGTACGACACGGCCAAGAGCAGCCACAGCCCCAGGAGCACGAAGAACAGCAGCGTGGGCCAGAGGATGCCCACGAACTTGCCCAGAATGAATTGCCGGCGACGGACCGGCTTGGACAGCAGCGTGAGCGCGGTGCGGCCTTCGATTTCTTCCGAGACCGACACGCTGGCCGACCAGATCGCCACGAAGATGGCCGGCAGCATGATCGCCGACAGGGCGGTGTCCTTCAGCACTTTGACGTCCTCGCCGAACGTGTAGTAGGGAATGATCACGAACAGCAGGATGAAAAACGCCACGCCCAACAGCATTACGTAATACAGCGGTTGGGCCATCGACTCTTTCGACGTCACGGCGGCAATCGCCGCGATCCGGGGCAGCGCCAGCCCGATCGCCAGGTAAACCAGATACAGGCCCACCAGCGAAATGGCCACCAGCGGCACGATCCGGACTTCGGGATAGGCGATGTCGTCGTGGATCAGCATCGTCAAGCTGGCCGGCTTCTCGCCCAGGTTCGTCGCCGACCACTCTTTGACGTCGGTGTGAGCCTGAAAAATCGACTCGGTCGGGCCGGGCTTGCGCCATTCGAACACCTTGCCCGGCGAGAGCGTGACCGCGCCGTTCTGCCCCGCGCCCTTGGCCACCCAGGTGGTCACGGTGAGCGGTTGATCGCTGCGCAGGTCGAAGCCTTGCAGCTCGTTGAGCCGGAAGGGCAGCTCGATGGAAAAATCCTTCGTCGCCGGGGGGACGCTGACATCCACCTGGTGATCGCCGACGGCCGGAATCCGGCTCACGGCGCCCAGCAGCGAGCGATACGGCACGAGCGGCGTGGCCAGCAGCGTCACGCCGCTGATAAAGATCGCCGCGATCGTGAGCGGGAGCAGGATGCCCTCGCGCACGCTCATGTTGACGAAAGCGGCCAGGCGGCGCGAAGCCGCGGCGACGGCACCATACAGGATGACGAGCGCAGCGAGCCCCGCCGCCACGCCGACCCCGACGAGCCAGACCGGTGTGACCCAGGTCGACAACAAGCCAAACAGCATCAAATTGCCCGATATCACGCGGCAGGACTCCCGACTGGCAAGATTTTCCCCCTCCCCGCTCGGGAGTGACTACGCACAGGCCGGCCACAAGGTTCGCGAGAAATTTCCCGCCCCCTTGGGTGGCCGCGTCTCAATAGGCAATCTCAAAACCCCCGAACTCGCCGCTGGCCGGCTTGACCACCACGTCGGCCCGCTCGATGAACCGGCCCAGTTCGCCGGCGATGCCGGCCAGCAACCGATCCAAAGCCTCCGCCGGGCCTTCGGCCACCAGCTCGACCGTTCCGTCGGGCAGGTTGCGGACGAATCCCACGACGGGCAGCCGCATGGCGATGCCCCGGGTTGTGTAGCGAAAGCCCACCCCCTGAACTCGTCCCGCGTAGCGGACTTCGCGCCGCTGGCGGGGCTGGTTGGGATCCGCCGGCGGGCCGGTTGGTCGCTCGGGCGTCATGGCCGCTGGTAGCTCATCGGTCGCTGGATTGCTTCGAACCGACCACTATAGGGTCGGCAGAGCCGCTTTGCCAGGGGCCGACAGGACGGACGCGGTTGGCCACTGGAAGGGGCCCGCAGAACGATGAGAATCCGGTTAGCTCCGGGCTCTCGGCCGGTCGGAGAACCAAAACTGATTCCCCCCAGCGGCGCCCCGCTCACAGCCCCTTGAACACTTTCTGGAATAGCGCGTTCTTGCGCGACGTGACCGGGCCTTCGCTGCCGTCGGAACGGAGGATGGCGTACATCATGTGGTACTTCGCATCGATGTCGTCCGCATAATGAACCAACAGCGCCTCGGGCGTCATCGGCGGCTTGGGCGAGCCCCACTCCGGCAGCCGCTGGTGCGCCACGATGATGTGCTCCAGCCGCAGGAGCAGTTCGGGATCCAGCTTCCGCCCGGCGGCCGCTTCGCGGACGATGTCGCGGCCTTGCAGGATATGGCCGATCAGGTTGCCGGCGGCCGTGTACTCGGCGCCTTGCGGACGCTCTTCGATTTCGCGCAGCTTGCCGATGTCGTGCAGGATGCCGCCGGCGACGACCAGCCCCTTGTTCAGCCGCGGCTCGAGATCCGGATAATATTCGTCGTACTTGTCGGCCAGGTAAACGCAGGTGCGCGTCACGCTGAGCACGTGCTCCAAAAATCCGCCGACGAAGGCGTGATGGTTGTGCGTGGCCGCCGGCAGCGTGAGCAGCGCCTCGCGGTTGGCCTGGAGCACGTCGATGGTCAGGTCGCGCAAGGCGGCATCGTCGATCCGCTCGCGGGCGATCGACACGAGCTCGGCAAACATCGCTTCGCGATCGAAGCGGGTTTGCGGCAGGCACATGGCCGGCGAGAACCCGTCGGCCGAGTCGGCCTCGACCACGGGCCGGATCTTGCGGATCTCGAGCTGCGGGCCGAAATTCGTGTCGCGATAGACCGCCCGCATCTTGTAGAACGTGCCCACCTGCCACTGGTCGCGGCAATCGGCGCCCCAGGGGGAATCGCTCCAGATCGGGAAGCTGACCTCCCGGGCGTGATCGCGAAAGCCGACTTTGAAATACGGCTTGCCGTCGCGCGTGGTGAGCGGCTCCTTGAGCGTCATCAAGGCGAACAGGTCGGCTTCTTGACCGGACTGCATCTCGGACAAGGGCACAGGGGCCTTGGCGCGCGGGGCGGAGCGGGCGGCCGACGAATCTTCGAACAGCGGTTGCTGCGGCATGGTGGCGCGATTCTAGCGGCCCGCGCCGGGCCAAGTCCAAGCAGGGGCGGGCAGATTTTGGCGCTGCCCGGCGGCCGCCGGGGCGGCGATCCACCGGCCGGCCCGACCACGCGCCGGCTGCCTGGAACCGGTTTCAAAACCCGCTCGGAGAGGGGGACAGTCCCATTTTACTCCGCGGACTGCGCAAAATTGGGACGGTCCCCGCGGGTCTTGAATCCGGTTCTATTCCGTCGCCGCGACCGGTCCCCGGCCGACCAGCGGCCAGAGTTTCTTGGGCACCAGGCCCAAACCGATCAGGCCCAACTGCACGCCGATGGCGATCGCCAGCGTTTTGGCCACGCCCTCGGTGAAGCCGTAGGAGTGCAGGCCGGCCCCCAGCTCGTTGACGCCGAACCAGGACCAGGCCGTGACGATGTTGCCGGCCATGGCCAGCACCGCCAGGCCGCGGTCCTTGACCATGCCGCCCCAGCGGGCGTGCAGCAAGACGGCATTCCAGAGCACGATGATCAGGGCCCCGTTTTCCTTCGGATCCCAGCCCCAGAACCGGCCCCAGGAATCGTCCGCCCAGAGGCCGCCCAGCACCGTGCCGAAAAAGCTGAAGAACATCGCAAAGCAAACCGTGCCATAGATCAGCCGGGCCAGCGTCTTCTGCAACTGGCGATCGAACACCGGAGACAGCGTGCCGGCCAGGACGTAAATAATGCCCAACAGTCCGGCGACGAAGGTCGTGGCGTAGCCCAGCGTCACGCAGACCACGTGCGTCGCCAGCCAGAACTGCGTGTCGAGCACGGCTTGCAGCACGGTGAACGTGTCGCCGTCGCCGGCCAGAAAGTGGGCAATCGCCAGCGTGCCGAACCCGGCCACGCTGGCCACCAGATTGCCGATCCCCAGGCCGAAGATCACCTCGAACACGATCCCCGCCAGCATCGCCGCCCAGCCGATGAACACGGCCGACGAATACAGGTTCGTCACCGGCGGCCGGCCGGAAATATAAATCCGGGCCACGAGGCCCAGCGTGTGCACCGTGAACACCAGGATCAGCAGCCACAGGGCCGTGCGATTGGCCGTCCGCCGGAAGCCGAACCAGGACAAGCAGGTGAGCAGAAAGGCCACGCCGTCCAGGATGCAGGCCCAAAAGAACGGCTCGGCATGATTGAACAAGGCCTCGAACTCGGTCTTTTTCTGGTTCAGATCCTTGGGGGGCTTTTGCGCTAGGCTGGCCCGATACTCGCCCAGGGTCTGATTAAAGCCGGCCACGTCGTGCTGGGCGTAATCGTGCAACATGGCTTCCCAGGCCACGACCGGTCCGTTGGCCGGCTTGCCCTGCCCGACGGACAGTTCGTCGAGCAACAGCGCGATGGCAAACGGCTGCCACTGGCCATCCTTCGTGTCCGGCGGAATGACCCGGGGCGTGGGGCGTGTGCGGAGCTCTTCAACTCGCTCCCGGATCGCCAGTTGTTCCCGGGGAGTGGGGTTGGGCGGCAACTCCAGCGGCATGAACGAGGCCCTGAGCTGGACGCACTTCATGACTTTCTTGTCCAGCTCGATGATCTTTTTCTGGAACGTCGTCAAATGATGGACGTCGACGTCGCGCGTGCGCTCGGCTTGCTCCTCCAGTTCACGAATGCAGGGCATCAATTCCGACAGCGAGTAGAGCGAGCCGGAACGCCTGGCAGGCTTTTCGCCCTCCTTGTCGGCAGCGACCTTTTCGGCAGCGACCTTGTCGGAAGCGGCCTTGTCGACATCCTCCGCGTCGTCCTTTTCGGCCGTGTCTTTGACGGCCTTGCCGTCGCCTGCGTCTTTCTGGTCGGCAGCTTCCTTGTGCTTGGCGCCGGCCGCCGCGTCGGGCTCGTCGCGCTTAGCCAGCCCCAGGGCCCCCAGCACCTCGGGATTGTCGATCCGGATCACGCGCTGGCCGAAGGCCGCCTTGGGATCGGCAATCAGGTCCAGGAGCCACCGGATGGCCGGCTGCCGCGTGCCGTCGGTCGAGACGTAATATTGCTTGCCCGACAGGAGCCGCAGCGTATTTCGGGCCAGCGTGTCGAGCGGCTTGACGCGTCCCTCGTAGACGATCGGCAGCTGGCCGAACTGATAGAAATCGAACTGGCCGGCCACCGGCCGCGGCGCTTGGGCCTGGGTCAAGAGCCAGCTGCCCAGCGCGAGCACCACCAGGGCCGGAATCGCGTAGCTGCCGCTGGGGCCAACCGGAACGGCAGCGGCCGGCACCGGATGGCGGCGCTTCGACTCGCGGCGGATGGCCTCAGCAATTGCGCCAGCAGCGGTCAGGGGCCGAACATCGCCCCTCTCGGCGAAGCGCACCAACGTCGTGCCGAACTGCACGACCATCCCCACGACGACGATCATGCAGCCCAAGTACGGGATCATCCAGCCGGTGTTCCTGACGACCTGCAGCGTGGTCATTTCGCGGCCGCCGAGATTGTGGTAGCCGCTCTGGTAGAACGTTTCGCCGGCGTAGCGCAGCGGATTGTTCATCCAGATCGAGACTTTTCGATCCCCCTTCGACTCGGGGTAGACCAGTTTGATCTCCGACGAGTAATTCCGCGGCGTGTCGGTGCCCACGTAGTCGTCTTTGCGCACGTCGAGCAAGTGGATCGCATAGGGCTTGTAGTTGCGCTTGAAGCGCAGCGTCAGCTCGTAGCGCTTGCCGTCGATGTCGACCGGCTCGGGCGCCAGCTCCATGCTGACCAGGTAGGTCCCCAGCGACTTGTGCGATTGCTTGTCGAGCAGCCGCACGTAGGCCGCCGGAATGTCGACCTCTTTGCCGCTTTCCACGCCGCTGCTGGGGCGAACGTTTTCGGCAATGCGTGCCAGCCCGAAGCCGGCCGTGGCCAGGTTCGACTCGCGCGGGCCGGCCGGTGCAGCTTCGAGTTCGGATAGTACTGCAACACTTCGAGGTCGCAGGGCAGGTGGGGGCTGACAATGTCTTTGTCTTTGTCGCTGGCGAGCGATTCGATCAGCCGCTCCCGGGGAACGACGGTCACCTCGTCCTCGGCCTTGTCCGACGGATCGATCACGGCCAGCTCGATCGTGCGGATGTCCTCGGTGTAGTGGGCCGTTTCGCCCTCGGCGATCCGCATGACGCCTTCGGAGTGCAGCGAATAGACGACCAGCTCGTTGGCGATCATCAATCCCACGCCGGCGTGCAGCAGCACGATGCCGGCTCGCTTGCGAAACACCAGCACGCAGCCGGCCAACAGCACCAGGCTGACGGCCGTGGCCTTGGTGATCTGCAGCAGGATCCGCATGCCGGACGGGTCGGGCGAAGCGGCCGAGCCGAAGTACACCAGCGTCGAGAGCACCACGCCCAGGATCACGCCCAGGGCGCCCAAGCCCCAGCGCTCCAGCGGGCGCGCCCGATCGGCGTGCCACCAGCCGTAGAGCGTGGTGAGCCAGAGCGCAGCCAACGCGGCCTTGATGCCGGTCCAGAGCAGGTCGGCGGTCCCGCTGGCCGGGCCCTCGCTGACGTCTTTGTCCGAGCCTCCCATCACGACCAGCCAACCCAGGAGCACGCCCAGGACCAGCACGGCAAGCCCCGCGACGAGCCGCCGTCCGGTGGCCTGGACCTTGAAGCGAATGCCGTGCGCGGCCAGCAGGTTGGCGGCCATCATCCCGCCGATCATGAATCCGCCGGGGAAATAAAAGCCAAACCGCGGGTTAAGCGGCTCTAAGGTGGGAAAGAAGGCCTTGGGAAAAAAGATCTGCACCGGCACCCAGGCCACCGGGCAGCGGAAGTACAGCTCCATCACTTCCCAGCTGTCTTTCTCGACCTGGGCCAGCGTGCCGAAAAAGATCAGCAGAATCGCCAGCACGAACAGCGTCACGGTCAGCCGCAGCGACGCGATCGGGGCCAGCAGCATCTGCAGTACGGCGGCCAGCGAGCCGGAATCGGAGCGATCGAGCGGGGAACCCGTGGCAAACGAATTGTGAGCGGCGCCGCTAGCCATGATTATTTTCCCGGAGCGAAAGGCGGCGCGCCGCCGGCTTGTAGTTTACCCGCCAGGTCGACCAGCGTGGCCGTTTGCCCGCCGGCGAGCGGCACTTCGACCGTCTCGCCGCTCAACTGCTTGGGTCCCAGCGGCGCCAGGCCCAGCTGCTCCCGCCAGCGATTCACGTTGGCCAGGAGATATTCGCGGTCATTGCCGGGCGGCTTGACGAGCGTGGTGACGCCCAGCTCCAGCATCTTGCCGGCCGCCGGAATGCGAAAGGTTTCGTAGCGCATCCCGGCGCCGGGCTCGGATTGCCAGCTGTCGGGCGGCACATAATGCACCGCGTCCCCCTCGAAGGTCACCGACTCGACAAACTTGCGAAAGGCTTCGCGCTGGCCGGCCACGGCCGCGGCCGGACCGGTCAGCTTGAAGAACCAGGCCTGCTTGCCTTGCGGCACCAGGGCGGCCAGCATGCGATCGTCGGCGCGCTCGCCGCCGCCGGCTGGCGTCGCGCCTGTGCCCGCTGGCGTCGCGCCCGTGCCGGCCGAGGCCTCCGGGGCCCCGATGGCCACCAGGATCGCCGTGGTGCCGTCGGCTAGCGCGACTTTGTTGGTGTTGGCCGCAAGCTCGTCGGCGGCAATGTCGGCCAGGCCCATCTGGCCGCGCCAGCGATTGATGTTCGATAGCACGTAGGCGTCGCCGTCGTCCGCGAGGATGGGAAACGTGCTGATGGCCAATTCCAGCGGCTTGCCGGCCGCGGGGATCAGCAGTGTTTCGCGGCGCATGCCCGAGGCGCCTTGGGCCTGCCAATCGGCCGGCGCGTTGTAGCGCAGCTCGCTGCCGTCGAAATGCACGCTGGCGATGAACTTGCGAAAGGCATTGCCGGCCGAGGCCACCGGCACGACCGGACCGGTCAGCTTGAAAAACCAGGCGTCGCTGCCATGCGGGACGATCGCGCCGAGCATGGCCCCCGCGGCCGCCGACTGCGGCCGGGCCAGCGCGGCCGGGTCCTTCGGCGCGCGATAATGTTCGATCTGGTCTTGCGGCCGGCAGCCGGCGACCGCGGCCAACAGCCCCGCCAGCACGGCAAGCGTCGAGAGCAAATATCGCAAGGCGGGCGTCTCGCTCGGGGGGCTGGAAAAGAGGCACCGGATCTAGCAGCACGTGAACCGCTTGCCGGCCGAGCTCGGCTGGCAAGAAACCCGTCAGGCCGGGCCCGACAAGCGGGCGCCGGCAATGGCCGTGGGCAAGAAAAACGAGCGGCGGACCCCAGGGGGGATGCGGGGCCGCAAGCACACTTCCGGCAGGCACTACCCGATTATAGTGGCGGGCCGCGAAAAAAGTACAGATACCGGCCCTTGGCCGGGATCCCGCCGGATCCCGCGAGAATCGAGAACGCTGCCGCGGCCCGCTCAGCGATAAACGCTGTTGAGCGTCTCGGTCCAGCCCACGACCGGCGTCTCGGGACCGACGACGAAGATCTCGACGCGGCGGTTCTTCTTCCGCGAGCTGGCCGTGTCGTTGGACGAGATCGGCTGGTATTGGGCGAAGCCCGCCACGCCCATCCGCTTCTCGGGGAGCCCCGCTTCGCGCAGCCGCTCGACGACGCTCACGGCCCGGGCCGTGCTGAGCATCCAGTTGTTGGGATACTTCTGGCGTGCTTCGCGTCCCTTGATGCCGCGCGGGTCGGTGTGGCCGACGACCATGATCTTCAGATCCCGGGCTTCCGGCGATTGGAAGACCTCGGCAAATTCACCGAGCATCCGCCGGGCCGCCGGCGTGAGATCGGCCTCGCCCGAGTCGAACAGCACGTCGGTGTCGAACTTGCTGATGCCGCTCTTGGGATCGTAATGCAGGCTCGGATAGCGGTCTGCCAGCTCCGACAAACGCCCGCTGAGCGCCGGCGGAATCGAATTGACGCCGATCTGCCGCTGGCCGTAGCGCTCGTCGAGCTCGTCCCGCTCGTGCTTGAAGTTGGCTAGTTTCTGCTGCTGGCGATGGCTGTTGTCATCGAGCCGGGCCAGGTCTTCCTCGGCGTGAATCAGTTGATCTTCGACGCTGCGCATGGAGCCGGAGATTCTCGATCTCGGTCTGCTGCGCCCGGGAGCGTTCGGCCAGCGAGCGATTCTGCGATTGCAGGCTGTCGTATTGCGAACGGCCGACCAGGCCCCAGCTGCCGCCCGAGCTGCCGCAGCCGGCGGCGCCGGCGAGCATCACGGCCAGCGCCCAAAAGCCCAGCGGCCCAAAGCCCAGCGCCCCAAAGCCCAGCGCCCCAAAGCCCAGCGCCCCAAAGCCCAGCGGCCAGCATCGCGGCACGCGCCGGCCCAATCCGGGCCAGGCCTGCTGCGTGCGCCTGCCGGTGGTGCCGGCAGGCCGGAGAGACGGTCCCCACATGATTCGACTCCTTTCGAACCCGCTTCGTTGCCGGCCGCCATGCCGTGCGCGATCGGACCCGTGCTATTTTTCGACCCAGCTGAGGATCGTATCCATCAGCGAGCTGTTGACTTCGTACGTTCCGTTCCAGCTCCACATGTTGCGCATCAGGTCGTACATCATCATGCCCGAAAGAATCAAAAACAGCACGATGATCGACATGAAGGCGACGGTCCAGCCCGGAAAAACCATGTCCGGAGCACTGGCCGCGGCAGCCATCTGCTGCGCCGGGGCCAAACCGGGCGCGGCGCCCAGGTCGCCGACGCCGGCGCCGAGCGGTTCGCCAAAATCTTCGTCCAGGGCCTGCACGCCCGACATGCCGGCGCCGGAGCCCAGCATCGTGGCGGCCGACTCGTCGAACTCCGACTCGGCGTCCAGCGCGATGACTTGCGAGCCGCTGTCCGACTCTTCGCCGCCGGCGTCTTCCAGCGGGGTGAGCAAGAAGTCTTCGTCGGCCTTGAGCTGCGTGGCGGCGTCCGGGTCGCCGGACTGATCCTCGAGCGAGATCATGTCGTCTTCGCCCAGTTCGAGCGACTCGACCGTCGAGCCGCCCAACTGCAGGTCGGACGTCTCGAGCGACAGGCCGCTATCGGACGGGTCGAGCAGCGAAATGCCGCTATCGCTGGCCGAACGCGTGACGTCGCTGCCCGGGCCGCTGCCGCCCAGGACCAGGTCACCGTCGTCGTCCTCGCCCGACAGATCCAGGGCCGAACCGCTGCCGTGGCTGCTGGGGGTCGAAGTGCGGGCTTCCTCGCCGAGCGACAATTGCTGATCTTCGAGCGTCAGCTCGTCTGCATCCGAAAGCTTGATCGCGTCGGAGCCCAGCGTAATGTCGCTGGACTTGCCGCTGCCCGAGGGGCTAGTCAGGTCGAGGTCCAGGGCGTCCAGGTCGTCGAACTTGTGCTCAGGCCCGAGCCTCCCTTGAGAATGTCGGAGGGCGAAGCCAGCTGGACGTCGCTTTGCGTTGTGACGTCGATCGGCAGATCGCTGCCGCTCTTGCTGCCGGGTTGGGCGATCTGGATGTCGCTCTCCGGCGAGCTGGGCGCGTTCGACTTGCCGATCACGGTGCTGGAGGTGCTGGGGCCCGACTGCCCCATCTCCACTTCGCTGAGCAGGATGGAGTCCAGATTCTCGTCGAGTTCGGCAAACTCCGGCGCGGCCTGTTCGGCGGCGCCCCCGCTTCGCGCTCGGAAATCAGGCGCTCGATTTCTTCGGGCTTGAACTTCCAGGCGCCGCCGTCGCGCACCGCGTACACTTCGCGGCGGTCGCGCATGGCGTTGAGTTGCTCGACGGTCACGCCGAGTGCGTGGGCGGCTTCTTCCAGCTCTAAAAGCTTGCGGGCCATCAGGACTCCTCAACCGGACGCCGGCAGCGCCTCACCAGCAGGGCGGGGGCGGGCCATCATCAGGCCCAGCCAGCCGCACGACCGGCAAACGCGCGCACGTCATCGTTGTTGCATCAGCGAACGAATTTCCCGGGGCAGGGGATTCGTGCCATTGAACTGTTCCATCTGCAAGTCCCAGTGAAAGTTGCGTACGCTCTTCAGGGTCACTTCGCCGTTGGCGTCCAGATGGTAGACGCTCATCACGTGCAACTCCGGGTCGATCACCAGCAACTGCTGGCGATTCTCCCCCAAAGCCGACACCATGGTCACCAACTGGCTCGACCCGCTTACGGGCGACGGGCCCACGCGTCCGGCAAAAACCGCCTCCGGACGGACCGTCGCGGCCAGAGCCGCAATCACCAGACCTGCAGACACAAGGATTCCCGCGGCCGCTATTCTCATAAGTCACCTATGAACTTTGAGCTGGCGGAAATCGCGGGCACCAGATTCATTCTAAAAGCCGCAATTTCCAATTCAAGCATTTTCGTAACTTGGACTTCGGCGCTCGGCCCTCAAAACCCGGGCATTGGGGGGTTGCGGAGTGTAATGATCGCCCGAATCGCCGACAAGATCAGCCCGCCAGACCACTTGCGCGTCCCGGCCCGCTCTCCCCGGAGCACTTTCGGCCGGTGGCAGCGATTGTCCGGCCTCGTCAGGTGGGCCGGACAGCGCGGAGGGCTTAGCCGCCGCTCGCGACCGCAGGCCCAGCGGCATAGAATGACCTGGCCCTGCGACAGCGGCGCGACGGGTGCCCCCCGAGGCCTGCCGAGGTGCCGAAAGCCCGGCGGCAAGCCGGGTTTGCTCACTGGAGCCCGGCGCCGAAGCGTGCGCTGCCCCGCCACCCTGGGTGCCGAGCTTGCTAGCGGCCGGTGCTGGCAGGCAACGCCCGCAGCCCGAACCGCACGACTAAACCAGGATCGCCCAAACCAGGATCGCCCGATGTTCCGCGTGACCCGCGAGATTGATTTCTGCTACGGCCACCGCTTGCTGAACTACGACGGCAAGTGCCGGCACCTGCACGGGCACAACGGCCGCGCGGTGATCGTCATCGAGTCCGACCGGCTCGACGCGCGGGGAATGGTGCTCGATTTCTCGGACATCAAGCGTGTGGTCAGCCAGTGGATCGAGGACAATCTCGATCACCGGATGATCCTGCACCGCGACGATCCCGCCCGGGAAATGCTGGAGAAACTGGGCGAGCCGCTATACCTGGTCGACGAAAATCCGACCGCCGAGAACATCGCCCGGCTGATCTTCGAGTACACCGCCTCGCAGGGCTTCCCGATCGTCGAAGCCCACCTCTGGGAGACCCCGCGCTGCTTTGCCACCTATCGTGGCCCGGGGCAAGCCGGAAAGTAGCTGGCGGGCAGAGTAAAACATGGGCGTGGGGAGCAAAAAAAACAGTCCGGGAGGCCTGCCTTGGCAGACGCTCACCGGACCGTTATCCCCCCTGGGTTGTACGCGTCGCGACCGAAGAAATATCGTCGCTCGACGAAGCCCGACTTTGGCAAACTTTGCCGGTTAGCTGGAGCTTGCCGGCCGCCGCAGGGGGGTCGGGCAGAGCGGCGCAGCAAGATCGCCGCGACTGCGCATCCCGCCCGACTTGCCCGCTTGGGCAGCGCGGCGGTTTTCCCCGTGTTTTTGCGAGCCGCCGGCCCCGGTTCGCCCTACCCTCGCGAGCCGGGTTTGCCTTATAAACTCCGCCGATTACGTCGATTCTGAGGGCAGGCGCCCACTGCGGCTTGCGCTCCGGTTGCGCCCCCAGATCGGTGACTCGCCCCTCGCGCCTGCTTTCGGCCGGCGACGGCGGAAACCCGGCGCGCAATCGCCGCCGGGCCGCAGTCGCCACGCGGCAATAGGGCGCCCGGTTCGATCGATCCCGATTCGTTGCTTCACTCCAGTTAAGGTCCAGCGGCATGCGCCGTCGCGGAGGCTCGTTTCCGGCCGCAGGCATCCGGCTGTTTCCTTTGCTGTCGGTCCTCATTTGCACGACCGGCGCATTGGTGACGCTCATGATCGGCTTTGCGCGCAAGGGGAGCAGGCTCAGGACGAAGCGGCGCAGCAAAGCGGCACCCAGGAGAGCGAGCGCGAGGCGCTCGAGTGGCGGATCAGCCAGCTGCAGCAATCTCGCGACAAAACCGAAAACGAGTTGAACGTCGCCCGCGGCGAGCTCAGCCATCTCGAAGATCACCTCCGCCGCCTCCGCCAACGGGGCGAGCAGCTGCGCCGTGCTTTGACCGAGTCCGCGGGTCTGGAGCCGGGCAAGCTCGACAAGGTCCGGGCCTCGGCCGACGAACTCGAGCGCTGCGCCAGCAAGTCAAATCCGCCGAGCGGGCCGCGGCCGATGCCCAGCGCGACGCCGACGGCAAGCCGGTGAAATACTCGGTCGTGCCGTATGAAGGCCCTTTCCGCACCAACCGCCGCCCGATCTACCTCGAGTGCCGGCCCGACTCCGTCGTGCTGCAGCCCGAGGGGATCGTGTTCACGGAGAAGGATTTCGCCGGGCCGCTCGGGCCTGGCAATCCAATCGCCGCGGCGCTTCGGGCGGTGCGCGAATATCTGGCCAACGCCGATCCCGACAACTTCGAGAAAAAGGAGCCCTATCCGCTGCTCCTGGTGCGGCCGGACGCCATCGAGGCCTATTACGCGGCGCAAGTCGCGGTGCGCTCCTGGGGTTCGCAATTCGGCTACGAGTTGATCGGCGCCGACTGGCAGCTCGACTTCCCCGAGCCCGATCCGCAGATGGCCGCCATCATGCACGCCGCGATTGCCGAAGCCCGGGCCCGGCAGCAGGCGCTGATCGCCGCGGCACCCAAAGAGTATCGCAAGGACAAGCCGGCTTTCCGCGTCAAGCCGGGAGGCGGCGGTATCGAGCCGGATCCAGCCTCGCGCGCGGCAACCGGCCGAGGCAAGAACCCCTACAAAGCGCTGGCCCAAAATGGCGGTAAACCGGGCGCCGGAGGCGCAGGCACAGGCACCGGTGCTAATGGCGCCGGAGCCAATGGCACTGGTGGCACTGGCGCCGGCGGAACCGGCACCAGAGGCACCGCCGGACTGCAAGGCGGCGGACCCGGCGGCAATGCGGCCGCAGGCGGCGGGAATGGCCCGGGAGGCGGCACTGGCCCAGGCGGCAATGCGGGCTCGCTCGCAGCCGCTGGGCCGTATGGCTCCGGCGGCGGCAACGCAGCCAACGGCGCCGCGGGCCCTGGCGCACTCGCCGGCGGACGAGGGGCCGGCAACGGTCCCGGTGGCACTGGCGTGGGTGGCACTGGCGTGGGTGGCACTGGCGTGGGTGGTACTGGTCCGGGTGGAACTGGTCCGGCCGGGAGCGGAGCTGGAGGCTCGGACGGCGACGGCACGGGAACCGGCAGCGGTGCGCTGGCCGGAGGATCGGGCGGCGGACCTGGATTTGCCCAAAGTGGACCCTACGGTGCCGGCGGCGGCAGTGGATTGGGCGGACAAACGGGTGGCCTGCTCGACGGAGGCCCAGCCGGCGGAGCCGGACTCGCTCAAACCGGGCCCTACGGAACGGGTGGCAACGGACCCGGTGGGCAGAGCGGCGCGGGCCCGGGCGGCAGCGGCAACGGACCCGGCGGCCAGTCCGGCGGACTGTTCGGCGGCAGTCCGAGCGCCGGCAGCGGTTTCGGGCAGAGTGGTCCTTACGGCGCGGGTGGCGGCAACGGTGCGGCCGGGCAGGCCGCGGGCTCTCTGGCCGATGGCTCCTCGGCCGGCGGGGTCGGAGGCTCGGCGCTGGGGTCTGGAAATGATCCCTATGCGATCGGCGGCGGACCCCCGAACTCTGGAAACAACGGAGCAGGGCAGGGACCCAACGGCACCGGACCAGCTTCCAGCGGACGCGGCCCGGGCGGAAATGGATTCGGGGGCACGCTGGGCGGCGGCGTCGATTATGGCGGCACCGGTAGCAGTGGCGTGCCCGGCGGATCCGCGGGCGGCAGTGCCTCGGCCCTGGGGAATGCTCCGGGCGGCGCGGGTGGCAATTCCTTGTTCGGCGGTTCCGGCTCGCAGCAGGCAGGCGGCGGCTACGGCGCAGGCGGCGCGCTCAGCGCGCCGGGCGGTCCCAATGCCAGTGGCGGCCCCAACGGCAATGACCCCAATGCCAATGGCGGAGCGGGCGGCAGTCTGGCGGCCCGCGGCCCCGGCGGCGGCGGGCAGCCCGGTTATGGCACCGGTGGCGGCGCGGCGGGCAACGGAAACGCCGGTGGCAACTCGGCCCTGGCCGGAGCGAATGCAGCCGGCGGCGGCGGAACCGCTACGCCCGGCGGCAATGCAATGGCCGGGGGCGGCGCAGCGGCCGGCGGCGCGGCTGGCCAGTATCCGGGCGCCGGCGGAGCAGGAACGAATCGCAATGGCAGCGGTGCGGCCAGCGGCAGCGGACGCGGCGGTGCGGCCGGCGGGGCCAGCGGTCAGGCGGCGAGCGATCAAGGCGGCGACGGCCAGACCGACGATTCGGTCGATCCCAACAACCCGGGCGCGGGCGCCGATCCCGCTGTGGCTGCCGCCGGCGGCAGCACTGCGGGCAGTGCGGGCGCCCAAGGGGGTGGCGGTTCGGCGGGCGGTGGTGCCGGAGGCGGTGCTTCAGGGGGTGGCGGTTCGGGAGGCGGATCCGGAGGCGGCGGCACGGCGCCCAGCGGCGGAAGCGCGGCTGCCGGGGGGGGCAATTCGGTGGCCGGAGCCATGGGCGGCGCAAGGAGCCGCCAACAACGCTTCGTCTGGACCGGTCGGAAACAGCGGGGCTTCGGCCTCTGGCGGCGGCGGGCAAGCCGGCGCCGCGCCCGGCGCCGGCGAGGCCAATGGTCCCTCGGCCAACGGCACCGGGCTGATCAACGGCAATGCCGACCCGAACCTGCGCGGCACGCAAGGCGGCAAGGCCACGTCGCTGCCGCAGCTGTCGGGATTGCCCACCGGATCCAACGGCACCGGGACCGCGCCGAATTCCAGTTCGCAGAACGCCAATTCGCAGCCATCGAGCTCGCGGTCCGCTTCGCAAGGCGGCGGCGGACAGGCCAGCTCTTCCAGCGGATCGCCCAGTAGCGGGTCTCCCAGCAGCGGGTCACCCAGCGGAGCCCAGGGCACGTCGGTTCCCGGCGGGCAGGCCGGTTCGGGGATGAGTGCGGATCCTTCGATGCAGTCGCAGCAGGTGCCGGGCTTCATGCCGTCGCTCACCTTTCAGAAAGACCAGAACCAGCCCAAGCCGGACAGCGTGGCCAAGCGGCGGGGCCGCGACTGGGCGCTGCCCGACTCGTCGCACAATTCGGCGGCGGTCAGCCGGCCGGTCATCGTCGAGTGCCGCGGGGACCGCCTGGTGATTCTGGCGGACGACGGCAAGAGCGTCTCGCAGGAAATTCCCCTGCCGGGCAAGACGGACGATTCGGTCGACGAACTGCGCACCGCCGTTTGGGCCCACATGAAGACCTGGGGCTCGGCCGGCAAGGGACTGTACTGGAAGCCGACCTTGGCGGTCCGCGTGGCGCCGGACGGCCGGGCCCGGTTCAACGAATTGCAGGCCCTGTTGGCCGAAAGCGGCCTGGACGTGCACGAGAGCACGCGCACGGCGGCGCCTCCTCCGCCTCCCAAAAAGCGCTGGTGGAAATAACGATCATGGCACGACCTGACGTGGTGGAAACCGAGTCCGGCGGAGCGTTTTCGCTCGTGGGTGTGGTCACCAGCGTGGCCGGCATCCTGCTCGTGCTGGTGACCGTCGTCGCCGACCGGGCCTGGCAGAGCGCCGCGGCGCTCGTCGGCATCAGCGTCGACTTGGCTGCCACCCAAAGGTCCGAACAATCGCTCGAAGGCGAAGTCAATCGCCTGGCGGCCGAGGCCAACACCGTCCGGGCCGAGGCCGCCGCCCGGCGGCTGGAGCGCGATCACCTGGCCATGCTGATCACCGCCGGCGAAGCCGAACTGGCCGCGCAGCGCAACACGCTGGTCGACGACGACAAGAAACAACTCGATCTGGACCGCGAGCTGGCTCAGGCCCGAGCCGATTTGGACCGCCTGGAAAAACGGCGCAAAGAAACCGCGGAAAAGCCGGACAAGACGGTCAAGATCGAAAGCTTTCCGACGCCGCTCAGCCGGCCGGTCGACACCAAGGAGATCCACTTTCAGCTCCAGCACGGGCGCCTGGCCTATGTGCCAATGAACGAATTCCTGGCGGAAGTGGTCGAGCTGGTGCGGGAGAAATCCTGGAAGCTGAAAGACGACACCGAATTCACCGAGACCTTCGGCCCGGTCGACGGCTTCACCGTGCGCTACACCGTGGTGCGCGAGGACATTTCCTGGGAAGAGGCCATGCACAGCGGCCGGCATGGCGGATCGAGCGTGGCGCTGGACCGCTGCGAATTCCTGCCTTCGTCATCGCAGCAGGGTGAGCCGATCCAGGACGCCCTAGGCAGCAAGTCGGCGTTTCGCGGCCGGCTCGACGACCTGAACCCGAAGCGCACGACCGTCACCGTCTGGGTCTACCCCGACAGCTTCGGCGACTTCCGCTTCGTTCGCAAGCAGCTCTACGAAAAGGGCTTCACCGTCGCCGCCCGGCCCATGGCCGAAGGCTCGAATGTCGGCGGCTCGCGCCACGGCAGCAAGTCGGCCGTCGAGTAAGAAAGCTGTCGGCCACAAACGGCCCGCGCCGCGCATCCGGCCCAGCGCCGCCTGGCAGTGGCTAGCCGCTGCCGGTAACCGCGACGATGCCCGACTCCAACGCCAGCGCAATCCGGTCGAGCTGGTCCAGCGTGATCGACAGCGGAGGCACGATAACCAGCACATTGCCCAGCGGCCGGGCCAACACGCCCTGAGCCCGGGCTCGGAGGCAGACTTCGATCCCGCGCCGTTCGGCCCAGGGATATGGCTCTCGCGTCCGCCGGTCGCGGACCAGTTCGATGCCGGCGATCAGTCCGCATTGCCGTACGTCGCCCACGTGGGCCAGTTCGCCAATGCGTCGCAAGTGCTCGGCCAGCCGGTCGATCTTGGCCGGCAGCCGCTCGAGCGTTTGTTCCTCGTCGAACACGTCGAGCGAAGCCAGGGCCACGGCCGCGCCCAGCGGATTGCCGCCGTAGGTGTGGCCGTGATAGAAGGTCTTGCTCTCGGCATAACTGCCCAGAAACGCCCGCCAGACTTCGTCGGTGGTCAGCGTGGCGGCCAGCGGCAGATAGCCGCCGGTGAGCCCCTTGGCCAGGCAGAGGAAGTCGGGCGTCACGCCTTCCTGCTGGCAGGCGAACAGCGTGCCCGTGCGGCCGAAGCCGACGGCCACTTCGTCGGCCACGAGCAGGACCTCGTAGCGCCGGCAGATCTCGGCCGCGCCGCGCAAGTAGCCGGCCGGATGCACGATCATCCCGGCGGCGCCTTGCACGAGCGGTTCGACGATCAGCGCCGCCAGCCGCCGGTGATGCGTCGCAATTTCGCGCTCGCAGCGCCGCCAGGTAATGGGCCAGCGCCGTGTCGGCCGTCACCCCCTCGGGCAAGCGGTACATGTCGGGCGAGGGGATCCGCACGACGTCGAACAGCAGCGGCTCGAAGACGCGGTTGAAGCGATCCATTCCGCCGACGCTGACGCTCCCCAGCGTGTCGCCGTGATAGGCGCGCGCCAGCGCGGCGAAAGCGGTTTTCTCCGGCCGCGGCTCGCGGCGCTGCTGCCAATACTGAAACGCCATTTTCAGGGCCGCTTCCACCGCCGTGGCGCCGTCGTCCGAGAAAAACACGTGGGCCAGACCCGGCGGGGCCAGTTCCGTCAAGCGTTTGGCCAGCCGGATCGTCGTGGGATTCGAACTGCCCAGCAGGGTCACGTGGGCCACCCGCTCGAGTTGCTCGCGCAGGGCCGCATCCAGCCGCGGATGCCGATGCCCGTGCACGTTGCACCACAAGCTGCTCACCGCGTCGATGTATGTGCGCCCCTCGACGTCGACCAGCACGGCCCCCTCGCCGCGCTCCAGGATCAGCGGCTCGTACTCCGCCATCTGGGTAAACGCATGCCAGACGATCTCACGGTCCCAGCGGGCAAGCTCTTCGTTCGTGGGCTGGGTCACGGCAAGGCGGGCGGGGTTAATCGCCGGGAAAAACGGCGGGCAGGAAAGAAACCGGGGCGGCCAATGCGCTCTCGCGCAGATCGTGGCTCGCGGCGGCGCGCACGAGCACGTCGACGGCTTGCGCCTGATTCTGGCGGGAGCCGCTCCGGCGTGCAAGGGAGCAGTCGCCCCCGAAGGTCCGCCCCGGCTGGCTGCGGTTAGCGGCTGGCCTGCATGACTTCAGCCGCGTAGCGGTTGGGCGTGGCCTGAAAGCGCTTGAGCGAGTCTTCGGTCGAGAACAGATAGATCCGGCCTTGATAAAACAGCCCGTGCTCGCGTGTGCCGGGCACCACCTGCCGCCCATCGAGCGCCAGCACCGGATCGTTGCCTTGAATCACCGGGCTGAAGGCGTCGGGGTTCGCCAGGAACCGCTGCTGGGCCTCCTGGCTGACGAACTTGTAGACCCTGCCGCGGTGAATCGCTCCGAATCGCACGTCCCCCTTGGCCCACTTCTTGCGTTCGACCAGCGTGACGCAGCAATACCCGTCGAGGGCATCGCTCGGCCCGGCCGGCGCGGCGGCCGGCGGCTGCGCCGGCATCTGAGGCGCACCGTACGCGGGCGGCGGGGCGTAACCCGCGGGCACCTGGCCATTGCCGGCGGGCGGCTGGCCATAACCGGCCGGAGCTTGCGCATAGCCGGCGGCCGGCTGACCGTAACCGGCCGGCGCCTGTGCATTGCCGGCCGGAGCCTGCGCATAGCCGGCAGCCGGTTGGCCGTAACCGGCGGTCGGCTGGCCGTATCCGGCTGACACCTGACCGTAACCGGCTGGCACCTGGCCATAGCCGGCGGCCGGATCGGCCGCTGTCGGCGGTGCGGCGTTTTGTGGCATTTCGGCCGGATGCTGGAACGACGCCGGCGTCGTTTGCGCCGGGTTCGCACCGGACCCAACGGGCATTTGTGGCTGGCCCGCCAGGGCAGCTGTCGAAGCGGCCGCCGCGGGGGCGTAAGCCGCGTACGCCGGCTCTTGGGGCGGAGGACTCTGCGCAGCGACGGGCGCGGCAGCAGCCTGCGCGGCACTGTAAGGATTCGCCGCCGCGGGACCTCGATTCGAGCCGCCGCCCATGCCGGCGGCCAGCTGACGCTTGTATGCGTCGGCGGTTCCATTCAGTTGGGCAATGTATTGAGGCGCCTTGGCCGGACTGGGAATCGACGCCACGAGTCGACCCGCCGGGGTGACGATGACGTCGGTCGGCAAAGTGGTGACCTGGTAGATCCGCGAGATGGCCTTCGATTCGTCGACGTTCAGCTTGACCATGACAAAGTTGGCGCTGAGCGCGGGCCCGGTCTCGGGCAAGTTGAAGACGTTCTTTTCCAAGTTCATGCAGGGGCCGCACCAGGGCGCCCAGAAATGGATCAGCACCAGACGGTTGGTCTTGGCTGCCATTTGTTGAGCGGCCTCGAGCGTGGGCTGCCAGGGCATCACTTCTTGTGCTGCGGCGGTCGTGGCCAGCCCGGCCACCAGGCACGCAAACCAGCTAGCTTGTCGCATGATTTCCTGTCCAAGGACGGATTCGCGCAATCGAGGCTCGGTACGCGGAGAGACTCGCTAGTCCTTCTGTATCGGTCGGCGAAAGCTCCCGGATGCGGCAAAAAATACCGGCTGGGAGGGAAACGCCGCTTTTCCCGATTGCAAGGCGGCTTTTGGCCGCCGCGATTCCGCCAAACCGGGGCCAAGAAAAAGGCGCCGGGCGCACGGCGGCACAGCTTCCGGGATAGCGCACGATCGCGCTTGCGGAAAAGTCTCGCCAGGAGTTAGAATCTCTCAAGGCGACGCTTGACACGTGTCGATAGATAACTAAGATGTCCGTAGTTACGTTCTGCCAAGCAGGCAGACGCCACCGCCCAAATAACTGGATCTTTTTTGGGCGATTCCCAGTGCTGCAGCCTCCGGCCGCATGATCTTTCGGCGGTCTGGTTGTTGTGGATGAACTGTGGGAAGCTTGAAGCTTCTCGACTTCCTGCTGTGTGTCGACCGTGCGGTCGCGGAGCTGAGCCGTCTGCCATGAAACGCAGCGCGCAGCGACCCGGGCCAACAGGCGGCGCCGGTGCAGGATGGCTTATGGTGCAAAGCGGCCGCCATGAATGCGGCTGTCGTTTGGTTCGGCCACCGCGGGGCAAGTACTCGTGCCCGCTTGGGCGGTCGAATCGAATCCTGCTGCTATAGGTCGAAGAACCTCGCGGTTGATTGCTCTGGCCGGCAGTTTGCCTGGCGCCAGAAGCCCCGGGGTCCGGGAAGTTTCCTGGGCGTGCTGCTTGCGAGCGGCCTCGCGTAGGTTGTCACGATTTTCCGCCCGCAGCGGCGGAAGGTGTGTTCTTTTTTTCCGTCAGCAGACGGGAATTACTCAAGCAGGACTTGGATCAGCGGCTCGGCGCTGACAGTCCGTCGTTATGGCGCGGATTCTGTTCTTACCGCTCGACGCATGGCCGCGGACGACCGTAGGACGGCGGAATCCTTCTTTCAGGTGAAAAATGGGTAAACGGAAAAAAGGCCGTCCGCGCGGACGCGGTGGCCCGGGGGGCGGGGGTGGCGGCGGTGGCGGTGGCGGTGGCGGCGGCGGGCCGCAACAAAACGGCCGCGGGCCGCGCAATCGCAATCAGCAGCGCCGCTTCAAGGACCCGCTCGATCGACCTCCCTATCCGGAAAACGACTTGCCCGAAAACGGTGAGCCGGGCGTAATCGAGCCGGGCTCGGGCGTGCTCGAATTGCACCCCAACGGGTACGGCTTCCTGCGCAATCCGAAGACCAACTTCCTCCGCGAGCGCACCGATCCATTCGTTCCCGGAACGATGATCGAGAAGTTCCGCCTCCGCGAAGGCCTGGTCCTCAACGGCATGGTGCAGCAAAGCCGCAAGCAGCAGGGGCCCCGGCTCAAGGAGCTGATCGACGTCGACGGCATGAAGCCGGAGGATTACGTCAACGTCAAGACCTTTGACGAGCTGACGCCGATCAATCCGGAAAGCTGGCTCAAACTGGAAACCGGCCCCACGCCCATCACCACCCGCGTGATGGACCTGCTCACTCCGCTGGGCAAAGGCCAGCGGGCCCTGATCGTGGCCCCGCCGCGAACCGGCAAGACCTTCCTCTTGCGCGACATCAGCACGGCCATTTCCACCAACTATCCCGAAGTGCAGCTGATCATGCTGCTGATCGACGAGCGGCCGGAAGAAGTCACCGACATGCGCCGCAGCGTCGTCGGCGAGGTGATCGCCAGCAGCCTCGATCGCGACGTCGAAAGCCACGTCCGGCTGTCCCAGCTGACGATCGAACGCTGCAAGCGCCTGGCCGAAATGGGCAAGGACGTGTTCCTGCTCATGGACTCGATCACGCGCCTGGCCCGGGCCTTCAATAAGTGGGTCGGCAACACCGGCCGCACCATGTCCGGCGGCGTCGACATCAAGGCCATGGATATCCCCAAGAAGCTGTTCGCCACGGCCCGGGTGTTCGAAGAAGGCGGTTCGCTGACCATCGTCGGCACGGCCCTGGTCGACACCGGCAGCCGGATGGACGAGCTGATTTTCCAGGAGTTCAAGGGGACCGGCAACATGGAGCTCGTGCTCGATCGCAAGCTGTCCGACAAGCGCGTCTGGCCGGCGATCGACATTTCGCAGTCGGGCACGCGCCGCGAGGAGAAGTTGCTCGACGCCGACACGCTGCACGCGGTGACCATGCTGCGGCGCACCCTGGCGCAAATGCACCATGTCGACGCGATGGAACAATTGACCCGGCAGCTGGGCAAGTTCAAGTCGAACCGCGACTTCATCAAACTGATCAGCGGCGCTCAGGCGGCCGTGGATTGACGTCGGCGCTGCGACTCGAGCGAGCACGGGCGACAGAGCCAATAGGGCTGCCCGAGCCGGCGGCAGATTGACGGTCGGACGCAGCCGTCCCGTCGCGCTTGGCCGTCCCGTCGCGCTTGGCCGTCCCGTCGCGCTTACGCTGCCTGCCGCTCGGCACGCGGCCGGATGGCGGCCGGCTGGCTTTCCAGCGCACCGGCAGCAGGTGTTGCCCGGCGGATCGTGTAGGGGCGCTCGTCCCGGCTCTCGAAATAGCTCCGCATGAGCAGCTCGGCCACCAGGCCCAGGCCGAGCAATTGGATCCCGCCCACGGCGGCCACCGCTGCCAGGACGCCCAATGCGGCAGCTGCCAGGCCCAGGCCCAGCCACGCGCCCGATAGCAACGCGGCGCTCGCCGCCACGGCCGCCGCGGCCAGACCGGCGGCGCCCAGCGGACCCAACAGCCGCATCGGACAAGCGGCATAGCGGGTCAGAAACTGCACCAGCAGCAGGTCGACTGCCACGCGCAGTGTGCGGCCCAGACCGTATTTCGTCTGGCCCCGCCGGCGCGGATGATGCTGGGCCACGATCTCGGCACAGCGCGCTCCCTGAGCGTGGGCCAGGATCGGGATGAAGCGGTGCATTTCCCCGTAGAGCTTCAGCCGCCCGGCCGTTTCGCGGCGCATCGCCTTGAGCGTGCAGCCGATGTCGTGGGCCGGAAAGCCCGTCACCCGGCGGATCAACTCGTTGGCGATCCTGCTGGGCAAGCGCCGCGACCACCAGCGGTCGTGGCGATTCTTGCGCCAGCCGTAAACCAGGTCGAAGCCTTCGTCCAGTTTTTCGAGCAGCCGCGGAATATCGGCCGGTTCGTTCTGCAGGTCGGCATCGAGCGTGACGATCACGTCCCCCGTGGCCAACCGCAAGCCGGCGTCGAGCGCGGCCGTCTGACCGAAATTCCGGGCCAGTTCGACCACCCGGACCCGCGGATCCTGCTCGGCCAGACGCTCGGCCAGCTCGAGCGAGCCGTCGGTCGAACCGTCGTCGACCAGCAGGATTTCGTACGCGGCGTTCTGCCGCCGCAGCACGTCGCTCAAGGCAAAGTGCAGGGGCTCCAGGTTGTCGACTTCGTTATAGACGGGGACCACAATCGAGATTTTCATGGCGTTTGCCGGGCGAATGGCCCGTCGACGGGACTCGTTGGTTGATTGCACGCAGCAGGTGTTCAGGGAAAAAGGCAGCCAGGGCGACGATGAATTCAGGGCTCGGCCTCGGCCAGCCGGTTGTCCGCCCGGCGCCGGCCGACGACCACGGTTCGCTCCGGCACGGAGCGCTGCACGCGGTCGAGCGAGATCACGGCCACCGATTCCCAGTCGAACGGCAACTCGAACGACTTGCCGTCGAGCTGGTTGAAGCAGAAGTAATCGACGTCCGGCGGCAGCGGCAGCGCATCGCTCGGCCAGGGCGCCAGGGGGATCATGTCGCCCCAGTGGTAGGCAAACGCGTGGCTGATCCCGCCCAGGCTGACCAGGCGCGCGCCGGCGGGCAGTCGCTGTTTCAATTGGGCGACGGCGCCGGCGGTGTCTTCGCTCATTGCCGCCCGGATGTTCGCGGCCACACCGACCGAGGAAGCGGCCACGAGCAGCGCTAAGCCGGTCAAGGCGGCGGGCGCGAGCCTGTCCCCGCGCTCACGGCGAGCCGCCCACAGGAGTCCGGCCGTCGCCAGAGCCACAAGTCCATAGATCGCGGCAAACGCCCGCGGCTGGGCCAGCGTCGCCAGACGTCCGATCGGCAACCAGGAGGCGGCAACGATGCACGTTCCGGCCCCGGCGGCCACGAGGGTCAGTGCCGCCAGGAACTGATTCCAAGCCCGGCGGGGGGATTCGCGGGGATCCAGCCGCCAGCAGCGTTCGACGACCAGGCCCGTGAGCACGGCAAACAGCGGAAACAGCGGCATGAAGTAGCGCGATTTCGCGCCGCCGGCAAACCACACGCTGGGAAAGCAGACGACAATCGCCACGAGGGCAAAATCGACCATCGGGCGCACATCCGTCAGGCTGCGCCAGAACCTGCGGTTGGCCAGGTACAACAGCGGCAGCGACCAAGGCAGCAAACAGGCGAACAGTTCGACGGGATACACGGCCAGGTGCCGGGCCACGACGTGCCAGCGGCCATCGGCAAATCGCTCGGCCGCATTGGACAGCCAGATTCCCCGCACGCTGGCCCAGTCGGTCCGCAGGGCATAAGGAATCTGCCAGGCTCCCAGCACGACGGCGAAGGCCAGGATCCCCACGACATGCCCACGGCCCAGCAGATACCGCCAGTCGCGGCGCAGGGCCAGGAAGATGAAGACCGGGGCGGCGAAATAGACGGGGCCTTGCGGGCCTTTGGCCAGTCCGGCCAGCGCCGCCAGCGCATAGCCCGCTGTCCAGCTGGCGGCCGGCGGCCAGCCGCGCTGGTACCCTGCATGCCAAACCAGCAGCGCGCTGCTCACGAGCAACGTGAACACGGCTTCGGTCTCGCCCAAGCGGCCCAAGTCGGTGACGATCACGGTGGTCAGGAAACTCACGCCTGCGACCAGTGCCCCGAGCCGCCCCAGCCAGGTTCGGGCGTAGGCATAGACGACCAGCGAGGTCAGCAGCGTCGCCAGAGCACTGGGCAGCCGCACGGCGACCGCGTCGATCTGGCCTCGCGCCAAGCCGGCGAGCGCGATCAACCAATTGCCCAGCGGCGGCCGGCTCAAATAGATTTCGCCTTGCTGCCGGGGCACGATCCAATCGCCCGACTGCAGCATCTCGCAGGCCACGCGCGCGCGGCGCGGCTCCTCGCCGCGGATCGTCAAATGATCCAGGCGCGTCAGGTACGAGCCGGCGCCTAGCAGCACCAGCAGCCAGAATTGCGGCTCGCGCCAGAAGCGCGCCCAGGCCGTCGGTTCTTGAGACATCTCCATTGGCAAAGTGCTTGCCCCAAGTGGCAAGTCGGGAAGGAATGCGGCTGCCCCGCAAGGGGCGAGAGAGTCGCAAAAATCCGCCCTTGCTGCAAGGCAGATTCATCAGCGCCCAAGTGCGTAAACACCGGCCCGCTAAGGGGTAGAACACCCTGGCGGGGGGCCCCGGCCGCCGAAGATCGCCGGGCGCTAGCGATTGACCGCTCGCGCTGGCCGGTCGCTGCCGCCCGGTTCGGGGCCGCCTGGCCGCGCTGGCCCGGCCCCACGATCCGGCCGATGACCACCGAGATCACCGGGTTTTCTCGCAAGCCCGGGTCGCAGGGAATCCAGGCCACCGGCTCCCAGGCAAACGGCAGCGTTCCAGAGGTCGTGATCCAACTGCGGCCCCGGCCGCTCTGCCGCCGCTGGTCGGTGTCGTTGCGATGCTGCTCGAAGCAGAAATATTCGAGTCCGGCAGGCACGGCCGCCGAATCCTCGGGCCAGGGCAATTCCGGAATCGGTTGGCCATAGAAATACGCAAAGCGGTGCGCAATCGGCCCGAAGCTGACCAGCGCGCCGTCCGGCGGCAGTTGGGCCCGGAGCCGGGCCACATCCGGGGTGATGTCGTTCGCGCCCGGGCTTTCAGGCTGGTAAACAGAACGGTCTGCGCGGCGCCCAGCAGGATTGCCAGCGACAGCACGACCAAAGCAGGCCGCGAGCGGATCCGCCCCAATCCGGTCGCCAAGAGCACGAGCGCCGTCGAACCGGCGAACAGCACCATCGCGCCGGCCCAGCCCGCGGGAAGCGCCAGCGGCGCGAGCAGTTTGATGTCGACCACGCTGGCCAGGCCAACCACGGCCGCGAGGGCGGCCCCGATCGTGCCGATGGCCAGCTGGTATCGCCGCCAGCCGCGGGCCAGTTCGGTGGCCGTGCTGGCTGCCGTGCAGCGCTCGACCACGATCCCCGCTAGCAGGGCGAAACAGGGATACAGCGGCATGTAGTAACGCCCCCGGGCGCCGGCCGAAAACCAGACCGTCGGATAAGTCACCGCCAGGGCCAGCACCAGAAACGTGAGCAAGGTTCGGTAACTGCCCCAGCCGCGGCGCACGCGCGGGTCGACCAGCGCCACCAGCAGCGGCGACCAGGGCAACAGACAGCCGAATGTCTCCAGCGGATAGCTGACCAGGTGCTTGACCAGGCCGGCCAGGCTGAAGCGGTCGCGGGCCAGGCCCGTCCAAATGTCGAGCACCGATTGCAAATCGGTCGCGCGCCAAAAGGGAATCTGCCAGCAGGCGATCAGGCCGGCGAATACGGCCACTCCCAGCGCGTGTTGCCAGCTGAACAAGCGCCGCCACGCGCGCTGCCAGACGAGCAAGCCCCCGGCCACGGCGAGAAAATAAACCGGCGCCTGGGGGCCTTTGACCAGCGCGGCCAGCGCCGCGAGCGCATAGCCCGCGCACCAGCCGAGGGCCTGGGGCCAATCGCGAACATAGCTCGCATGCCAGACCAGCAGCGCCGCGGCCAGAAACAGCGAGAACAGGGCTTCCGATTCGCCCAGCCGGCCGATCTGGAGCACCTGGCCGAACGTCGCATAGGCCAGCGCCGCGCACAACGCGCCGCGCCGGGCCAGAAAAATTCGGCCATAGGCGTAGATCAACGCCGAGAGCAACACCGTGGCCAAGGCACTGGGCAAGCGCACGGCCACGGCATCGACCTGGCCGCGCGCCAATCCGACCAGGCCCATCGCCCAAGTGCCCAGCGGCGGGCGCTCGGCAAACAAATGGCCTTGCTGGCGGGGCACGATCCAGTCGCCCGTGGCGATCATTTCCCGGGCCGAGCTGGCCCAGCGCGATTCTTCGCCGCAGACCGGCAGCGTCGTCAGCCGGCCGAAGTAAATGGCCCCGACGACAAGCAGCACGGCCCAAAATTCCCATTCGGCCCACGGACGCCAGGACACATTCAGAGCGCACGCGGCTGTGTTGTGCGCGGCTGGGTTTTCCGCCTCGGTGTTGTCCGCGGCGGTGTTGCTTGCGGCGGTGTTGCTTGCGGCGGTGTTGCCCGAAGAGGGGTCGTCGGAAGAGCTGGCAGGATTCATGGCGGTCGGGCTGGGTCAGGCGCGCATTTCGGGTGCCGGAGGTGGGGGGCGAGAGCATCGCAAAAACGCCCCAACAGGGCAAGACGGCTCTCCGCCCGCCATGCGCCAGCATGCGGTCTGCGCAGCGCGCCGGCCGGTGGCTCAGACGGCCTCGACCGTTTCGGCGGGCGGCACGCCGCACGTTGCCGCCTGGCTGCGGGCATCGTGGATCCAGAGGGCCACAAAAGCCGGGATCAGCGCCAAGGCGGCCCACTGGTAGCCCGTCAGGCCGGCCAACAGCCTGGGCTCGGGCCGGATGAACTCGCTGGCAAAGCGGTAGACGAGATAGGCGATGATGTACAGCTTGATCAGTTGACCGGTGAAAACATGCCGGCGCCACAGCCAATACAGCACTGCGGCGGCGCAAACGTGAAATGCCGTTTCGTAAAGCTGCGTGGGATGCCGCCGCAGGCCGTCGCCAAAATCGACGCCCCAGGGGGCGCCGGTCGGCGTGCCGTAGCAACAGCCCACGCTGAAGCAGGCCAGCCGGCCGATGGCCACGGCAATCGCCACCGGCAGCACAAAGCTGTCGCCGGTCGACGTGCGAATGTCGAGGGCCCACTTCGCCAGCACCACCCCGGCGTAGCCGCCCACCAGCCCGAAGACGATCGTCTTGCCGTCGCTGAACCAGACGCTGCCGCGCAGCAAGCCCGGCCAGTCGGCCAGGGCGAAGGGAATCTTGGCGCCGAGCATCGCGCCGCAGAATGCTCCCCAGCCGATCGCCAGCTTCTCGCGGCGTGAAAGGGGCAGCGCCGCCTGCGTCTGGCGGCTGACCAGCACTCCGGCGCCGATTGCCAACCCCATCCATCCCATGTAGGCGGCGCTCACCCGGTGCCCCCCTCGCTCGCCGCGGCGAACTGCGGCGCCGTCTTTTCCGGCCCGGCGTTCTCTGCTGCCTGCGGGGTGCTCTCTGCTGCCTGCGGCCGGGCGCGCTGCGCGAGCGGCGGCAGCGGCACGTGGCCGTCGCGATAGAGCACGTTGTAGGCGCAAAACGGAATCACATGCCCGCTGGGGAGCACGTGATGGATGCAGCACTTCATCAACCGCCGAACGTCGAAGTTGTAGGCGTCGAGAAACGACGTGATCGTGATCCGAAACACGTCGGCCGGAGACAAATCTTCGGCCAGCGCCCGGGCGAAGAATTCCGCGGCCACGTCGGCAAACTCCCCCTGGCCAATGGCCGCGGCCGAGCTGGCCGCCGGGCGCTCGGTGCGAGCGGCTCTACGCCCGCGGCTGCCGGCCCGGCCCCCAGCGAGACAAGCACCGGCTCGGCAGCGCAATCGCCCGAGCTGCAGCAGCCCTGCCGGCCGAGATACTGCTCGACGAGCTGCCGGGCTTTGGGCCGGGTGAACGTGATGCCGTTGGCCAGCAGGTCCACATGCTCGGCGGCATCGATGAAGCGCAACAGCGGCACCACGCGCCCGGCCGAGCGATAGGCATAGCTCAGGCTGTGGCAATTCGGATGAGCGCAGGGGAGCGGCATGAAATCGCTCTGGCGGAATCGGCCGCGGGTCTGCTCGTCGAGCTGGCGGATCACGTCCGGAAACGTCACCCGGCGCTCCAGATCGGCCGACGATTCGTGCCGGCCGCAATAGGTGGCCGGTTGAAAGCTGACGCCCGTGATCCAGGGCCGCTCGAGGGCAAACTCGACGATCGGGCCCAGCTGGTCCTCGTTCACGCCCGCTTCGACCGTGGTCACCAGGATGGCGCGCAGGCCGTGCCGCCCCAGGGCTTCGACCGCCCGCTGCTTCGTTTCGGCCAGCGGCTCGCCACGCAGCCGCACGTAGGCGGCATCATCGAGCGAGTCGAACTGCAGATAAATCTCCAGCCGGCGGCGATACTCGGCCAAGCGCTCGACGAACGCCGCATCTCGGGCAATCCGCGTCCCGTTGGTATTGATCATCACCACGTCGATCGGCTGGCTCGCGGCGTAATCCAGAATCTCGAAGAACTGCGGATGCAAGGTCGGCTCGCCGCCCGAGAGCTGCAGCACTTCGGGCCGCCCCTCGACCTCGACCAGCCGGTCGATCGCCTGGCGGCACTCGGCCACGCTCAAATGCTTGCCCCCCGGCGCGCTCGACGCATAGCACAAGGGGCAAGTCAGATTGCAATGGGCCGTGATCTCGACCAGGCCCACGCAGGTGTGCTGCTCGTGCTCGGTGCACAGGCCGCAGTCGAGCGGGCAACCTCGCTCGGGCTCGATGCCAAATTGCGGCGGCACCTTGCCCGGCACGCTGAACTCCAGGCGGTCGTATTGACTCACGTCCGAACAGACGAAGTCCTCGCGCACGCCGTGCGTCGGGCAGCGCTTGCGAAAGTAAACCCGGCCGCCGGGCTTGACGATGATCTTGGCCGGCACCACCGCCAGGCACTCGGGACACAAGCTCTGGGTCAGGCCCAGGAAGGTATGGTCTCGCAGCTCCATGTTGAATCGTCCCGATGTTTCTCGAGCCAGCCGCAGGGCGCCGGCGATGCTTGTCAAGTTCCGCTCTGGGGCGGACCGGGAGGGCGGCGGCGGGGCCACGTCAGGCGAAACAGCATGACCGTCATGACAATCGCGGCGATGCCGCCCACGACGGCGCCGGCGCCGAGCGCGACTTCCTCCCGGTTGGTCGCGGCCGCCGTGCCAAAACAGGCCACCGTGCAGGCGGCCAGAAAGGCGATGGCCGCCGCCAACAGGATGACCGCCACCAGCAGGGCCGAGCTCGCGAACGCCGCGAACTTTTCGCCGGTGCTCAGGCCCGTGGTGCCCGCTTGTCGCCGCGACACGGCCGCCGTGCGCACCAGCGCCAGCACCGAAATGACCGCCAGCGGCACGCCCAGCCCCGGCGCCAACCCGGTCACGCCGCAGCACACGGCCGCCAACGTGACGATCAAAAACAGCGTGCTAAGGGCGAAATTCGAGTGCCCCGCGACGCTCGAGGGGGGCGTGGCGTAGGGATTCTCGACCAGCTCGGCCGCCACCGGCGCTTCGGCCCGCGGCGCCTGGTCGATCGGCGGCAGGGGCTCGCCGCACAGCCAGCAGCGGCCTTGCCGCGACCCGTAGGCAAAGTGGCAGCTCGGACAGACCCGATCGGTGGCGTCGGTCGGCATGGGTTCAGGCCTTGAGCCGAGTGATCCGTCGGCAATAGTCGGCCGCGATGCGCCGCACCTGGCGCACCACCTGGCCCAGAATGATTCCTTCCAAGGCGAGCGCCGCGATCATGATCAGCTGCTCGTAGCGCGGCACGGTCAAGTCGCGCTCGGGCCGCGGATACCATTTGCAACAGCCCAGGACAACCAGATAGCCGGCGAGCGAAAGCCCACTGGCATACCAGATCAGCCCCAGGCGAAACCGCAGCGTGGCCAGGGCGATGATCAGAAAATAGCCGGCCAGCATCGCGCTTTGCGGCCCGTCGCCCACCAGCACCACCATGGTCAGGAGCACCACGTCGCAGCCCGTGGTGAGGTATTTCAGCGCCGACGAAAAGATCCGCGCCCGCAGGCAGAACAGTGTCGCCAGGGCCACCAGCGCCCAGGCAGCGGCCAGCGCGGTGACGATGATATGGAACCGGCGGCCGCTGGTCGGATCGATGTTCAGGCCGGCGAAGTGCAGCCCGTGGTAGCTGGCCAGCTCGATGGCGTAGAACGTGCCGATGCCGACGATCCGCAGCAGGTTGGTCCGGCCTTCGCCGTCGAACTCGGCCCAGCGCTGGACAATGAACCATTGCCGCTCGCCGGGCGCGGGCGGCTCGCTGGGCGCGTGGGTATCAGACGGAGCGGACATGACGGGATCCGGGCCTTTTGTTGCCGCGGCAGTGCGACACCTGGCGAACATTGGCGACGCCCTAGCATAGCGGTTCGCACGCGGTCGGCCAGCCGGCGCAGGCCAGTCGGCCAGCCGCCGCAGCCGGCCGCAGGATGGCGCCGGCCGGCGTGTCTGGCGCGGCTTGCCAGCCGGCGGGCCTGACCCTAAGCTAGAATTCGAGTAGTGCAAGCCATCCGGAGGGTAAGCGAATGGCTAGCGGCGACACTGGAAATGTCGTGCCGGGAAACCGGTTGCGGGTTCGAGCCCCGTGCCCTCCGCTCGCAAAGGCAGAAGGATGAAGGCAGAAGGCTGAATATTGCCACTGCCGCATGCACGGCGCAGCGGTGCAGCGGTGCAGGGGGTCGAAAGTACCGCCCCAAAGGCGCGTTTGGCGTGCGGCTGCAAGGGCGCCGGGGCCGCGGCGGTTCAAGCTCAAAAAAACGATCCGCGCCACCGTCTGTCAACTACTGCCGCAATCTACCTGTCTGCGGATCACGTCAGCGGACAACGCGCCCACCTCCGTCGAAATCGACGATCTTCAAGCTTGTCACCACGCCCTATTCCCTCGACGAGAATGCATCAGCGCATTTCAGCGATCAATGTGGCAACTCGGCAAAGCCTTTTGCAGCTTGTCGACTCCCACATCCGTCACCTGCGTTCCGGCAAGGTTCAGTGATTGGAGTTCCGCCAGCGATTCAAGATGAACGAGCCCGGCGTCGGTTATCTGTGTTTCTGCAAGGTCCAGGCTTCCGAGTTGCACCAGTCGTGCAAGGCGAGCCAGCCCGGCGTCGGTCACCTGCGTTTCGCTTAGTCCGAGCCCTTGGAGTTGTGTCAGTCGTGCAAGGTGAACAAAACCGGCGTCGGTTATCTGCGTGCCGCCTAGATTGAGCCACAGGAGCCGCGCCGATCGTTCAAGGCGAGCCAGCCCGGCGTCGGATACCTGCGTTCCATTGAGGATCAACACTCTGAGTTGCGTCAGCCCTTCAAGACGAGCCAGCCCCGCGTCAGTTACCCGCGTTGCTGCGAGGTTCAGCTCAATGAGCCTCGGCAATCGCTCTAGATGAGCGAGCCCAGCATCCGTTACTTGCGCGCCTCCCAGGTCCAGATATTTGACTTGCGCCAATCGTCCAACGTGAACAAGCCCGGCCTCGGTCAACTGCGAATTGATTCCGACCACAAGCACATCCCTGTATTCAGCTTCGCCAGACCACAGTCTCAGGCGTTCGAGAAGCGTCAGCGGTTCATGGCGAGCGTACACGACCGAGCACCCCAACTCCTCCAGTGCCGCCACAGCGATGCCTTGCTCCCGCACCTTGTGGAGGCTCCAGCCTAGCGACGCCGAGACGCCCAGCACCAGCAGCAGCATGCCACTCAGGCTGAATCGGAGAAACCGACGGCGGAAGTTGGCTGGCGTTTCCGTCATTTGTTCATTCTAGGCGGCCACACGCCGCCTTTGCGACTCACCAACGGCCCAGAGCCGTTCACGTCTGAACATCGCTTACGTCACCCCGATCCAACTCGCCCCGCCCCTTCATAGAAAGCCACCGCATCTCGACCAGAAACGTACCCCCGCTTGCCATATCGCCTGATCCTCAAGGCCCGCCAGCCGCATAGTTCGCAGCCCATCATCGCCGATCCCCGCCGCTTGAACTCGCGGAGCGTGTAAACGTCGCCCTCGCACACGAACCCGTTCCCATCGTCCCCATGCCGTCGGCCTGGACGTGCCGTCGAACGGTCCGGCGCGTAGGGCGCGATTGTGCGGATCGTAGTGGCGGATGCGCTGCGCCGAGCCAAGCGGTGACCTAAGTTTGATTGTGGGCAATTCGCCCCGGTCCGATTGGGGAACTTGCTCAAGACCCTGGGCGATCAACGTGTTCACTCTCGCGGCAAAGCGTCTAGCCGGTCGCGCCACTGGCGTCTTCGCTGCGGCAGCGGTCGCCGGCGCTCTGTTGACCCTGCGCGACTGGTCCGCCGCTGCGCCTCTGCTCGGTTTCCACGGCTTGCTCTTGCTCAATACCTATTTCTCGATCCGCTGTTTTTCCAGCGTCGCAACGAGCAAGACCACCGCCCAAATTGCGATCGATGCCATGCTCGCAGGCATGTACGTGTATCTGGCCTTTCAGTTTACCGACCCAACGCGATACCTGGTCGCGAGCACCGTACTGTTCCTGATCGCGGACATTAAGTACGCCCTGGTGCTGGGCACTCCGGGTTATGAAAAGCTGCTCAAACGCAAGATGCTGCTCAATCTGCTCGCCGCCGTGACTTGCATCCTGGCACTCTTCGGGCTGTCGACTGGAATACATCCGTCGCTCGGGTGGTGGCTGGCGGCGTTTCTCTTGGCGAACGTCTATCTGCTAGGGGTGAGCAATTGGTACTTCCCAATTGCCGAGCAAGCGCCGTCGAATTAATGGCCTGCGCCGGCCGCCATCATCCACACCGGGGGGCTGGGAAACGCTGCTTGCCGCCTTCGGGTGCGGATACGACATTCGCGGCCGTGTCCTTTGAAGTGAGCCGCCCCGGGTGAAACTGCAATCCAGTTGATGGCTCGGTGGACTTCCGGCTTTTCAGCCGCTACCCCCCGAGAAACTGTTTGCATCCTCCAGAGGCGCGGGTTAGCATCGATTTCGTGACGCGAGTAGTCGGCAACCGGCCTGTATTCCGCTAATCCGCTGACCAAACCAGAGCCCGACCTTTCTGCTCAACCGAGCGGACGGGGACGGGCTTTTTTCGTCGGCGGATCCCTGGGCAGCACCCTTTCAACTCAATTCCAGGAGACCGAATGATGAGAAAAAACAATGTCGTACTTGCGGCCTTCTTTGTCACCACTCTGATGGCTCAAATTTCCTGCGCCGGCAGCATCTATGTGTCCGGCTTCAATGCGGGCGAAGTCTTCGGCGCCGGTGCCCTCCCGAACGGTGGCAGCCCTGGCCCTACCCAAGATGTCGACGGCTCGAACTCTTTCTGGACGGGCACCGGCTATAACGACGGAACCAGCACTGTTGGCACTGGCCTGCCCGTCGGTCCATTCCTGAGCGCAACCGGAAGCGGCCAAGTCTACACGCTACAACCGTTCAATGTTGGCGCCGATGCGCTGCGTGGGCCGGGAACGATAAACGTAGTCCCGGGCGATTATTCGACCTTGCACTTGCTTGGGACGGGTGGCGGTGGCAGCGGAGTTGCTGACGTGACGCTCAATTTCTCCAGCGGTCCATCGACCACATTTGCCGGCGGGCTGGCTAATGCAGATTGGGGCATAGGCGGCCCGACCACGGCGGTCGACGCGCAGCGAACTCGCCCTGGTGCGGTTCTCGGCTCCATAACGGGCGGCACCTGGAACATGTACGAAAGCACGCTGACGCTCAGCCCAACCGATGCGCACCGCGTGCTCGATTCCATTACCATTTCCAACGTGGCAAGCGGGGTCGCCAACGTATATGCAGTGAACGGGACGGTGAGCACTCCCGAGCCCGCCTCGTTCATCCTCTGCGGCCTGGGTGCCGTCGGCCTGTTCGTGGCCGCCCGCCGCCGCAAAGTCTAGTTCGACGATTACGCAAAACCGCCCAGCGATGGGCGGTTTTTTTATGCGCCGAGTTCGCCGGTCCGGCCCGCTAGCCCGGCAGACCAGCGAAGGCCACACGTTGTCCCGGCGTCGTGGGCGTGCGGCGCCGCTTCGCGCTGGCCGCTCAAATTGAGAGGCCCGGTCGATCAAGATGATAAAAACACCTCGGCCATTTTCCCTGAATGGGAAGCGCGCGAATCATTTTTGCAGTGGAATTGTCGCATTTTTTGAGTGCGCCAGAAATAAGGGCAGCGCGAGGAGCGCGTGGCACGAAATTCGCGGGCACAAGTAACCGCGGACGGATTTAGGGCGAACGGACTGCGCTCGGATCCGATCCGGACACTTCAAGACGATTTCGCCGTCGCCCAATCTTGCAGACTTGAGGAGTGATCAGATGGCGCATTTTGTGCGTTACGCCCTGGCCTTGATCCTGTTGGCGGCCGCGGCCGGCCAGGCCCGCGATTCTTTCGCTGGGATCGACAGCATTACCTCGGGCAACTGGATCGGCACCTACGGCAGCCAGGGGTATATCCTCAACGGGTACGACGGCAATCCCGGCAACCAGGGCGCCTCGCCCAGCATCGACGTCACGTCGCTGCCTTCTTATGTCTCCGGTTACACCTACAACTCCGGTATCCAGGAATATGTCTGGGATCAAAACCAGGCCAGCCCCTCGCTAAACAGTCGCTATTTGCAAGACCCGGGCAATCCCTCGGGGCCACGCACTGCCGCCACGGCCTATACAGGCGGCACATCCACGATCACTCTGGACATCAGCGAGCCGGCAAAATTCCAGCTGGCGGTCTATGGCCTCGACTGGGAGAACTATGCGGGCGGCCGCAATGTGACGATCAGCGTTGACGGCCAAAAACTGACACTCGACGGCGCGAACGGATATTACGCGCCGGGGCGTACGCGGTGTTCAATATCAATGCAGCGGCCGGCCCGTTGGACATCACGCTGACCAATAACAACCTTAGCTCCAACGCGACCATTTCCGGCATCTTCTTCGATACGGCGCCGGCCCCCGAGCCGGCATCGCTGGTCGTCTGGGGCGTCGCGATCGTCGGCGGCCTGTTGGTTGTCCGCCGCCGCAAAGCCTAGCTCGACGTCCGCCCCCAACACGAAAAACCGCCCGGCACTTGCTCGGGCGGCTTTTTTTTGTGCGCAGCGTGCCACTTGCTGGCTTGCCCAGAAGTGCCTGCCGGCCGGGAACGCTCGCGCAACTCGGTGGCGATCAGAACAACTGCTGGACAAGCCAGCAGCGGCACCCAGAGAAAGCCGGCGGTAAGGCGGTCGCTAGCCAACAACGAGCGACGGGCTGCCTTCTGTTTGCCCCTGCGCCAGCCGCATTTCTTGGGCCGGGCAAAACCTGGCGGCAGGCTGGGTGCAATCGGCCCGGCTTTGTCGTAAACTGCGCTTCACAAGTCCACGGGCAGCCAAAGCTCCGCGAAACGAGAAAGACACGCCCCATGAGCGATAATTCCGGAACCACGCGTCGTGAATTCATTCGCCGCACCGCCGCGGCCGGTGCCGCCGTCGCGGCGCCGATGGTGGTGGCCTCCAAGGTGCTCGGCCTCGACGGCGCCACGGCGCCCAGCGGCAAGATCACGCTGGGCGTGATCGGCATCGGACCCCGCTGCACCTACGACCTGAAGGCCATGCTCGGCCTGCCGGACGTCCAGTGCGTGGCCATTGCCGACGTCCAGTCCAGCCGCCGCGACGCGGGCAAGGCCCTGGTCGATCAGCATTACGGCAACCAGGATTGTGCCCTGTACCGCGACATGCGCGAGCTGCTGGCCCGCAAAGACATCGACGCGGTGATCATCGCCACCGGCGATCGCTGGCACACGCCGGCTTCGATTCTGGCCGCCAAGGCCGGCAAGGACATCTACAGCGAAAAGCCCTGCGGCCTGACCATCGGCAACTGCCAGGACCTGGCCGACACGATCAAAGCGACCGGGCGCATCTTCCAGGCCGGCACTCAGCGCCGCAGCGTGCCGAATTTCCAGCAAGCGGTCGACCTGGCCCACAGCGGCAAGCTCGGCAAGATCCACACGCTATACGCCTCGGTCTACACTCCGCAGATCGAAAGCGCCTGGCTGCCCGGCGAGCAGACCCCGCCGCGGGACGTGTGCGATTGGAATTTGTGGCTGGGGACCGCCCCCTGGCGCCCCTACAACAGCAAATACGTGAGCGGCGGCTGGCGCGGCTACTACGACTTTGACTCGGGCGCGCGGCTGCTCGACTGGGGCGCCCACACGGTCGATCTGTGCCAATGGGCCAACAAAGCCGACGACACCATGCCGATCGAATACGAACCGTCGGAGAAAGGCATCACCTGCCGCTACGCCAACGGCGTGAAGCTGGTGCTCGACTTTCTCAAGACGCCGTTCAACGATCGGCCGGGCTGGATTACCCGGCTGGGAACCTGCCCCGTGCGGTTCGTGGGCGAAGACGGCTGGGTCGAGACGGGCGACAGCGGCGACATCGTGGTCGAGCCGGAATCGCTCAAGGCCGAGTTGCAAGCCCGGGGGCCGAAGGTGCAGGGGCTCGACGTGACCGCCCATGCCCGGAATTTCTTCGACTGCGTCAAGAGCCGGCAGCCCACGGTGACCAATCCGGAAGTGATGCGGCATTCGCACATTGCCTGTCACGCGGCGGCGCTGTCGTGGATCCTGAACCGCAAACTGGGCTTCGATCCGGCCAAGGAAGCGTTCGTCGGCGACGACGAGGCCAACGGCCTGCGCTCGCGGCCGGCCCGCGATCCCTGGGCGGTGTAGGGTCGGTCGAGCGCCGGCGAGCGGCCATGCCTCTGCACCTTTCCGCGGGAGCGCAAGATGAAGCGCACGTGCCGATGGCGGCCGTTTGTGGGCCACGCGTTCACCTGCGCCGCTGTTTTGGCGGCACTGGTGCTGCGGGCGGCGGCCGATGATCTGGCCGTCGAGTTGCCCGACGGCGTCCAGGCGGTTTGGGATTTGCAACTGGCCGATCGCCCAGCGACTTCCACGCGCGAGCGATTCTGCCTTAACGGCCTGTGGCGCTGGCAGCCGGCCGAGCCAACCGCGACCAAGCCCCCCCAAGATCACTGGGGCTATTTCAAAGTGCCGGGCTGCTGGCCGGGCATCACCGACTACATGCAGAAGGACAGCCAGACGGTCCTTTCCCACCCGGCCTGGGCTCAGACCCGGCTGGCCGATCTGACAGCCGCCTGGTACGAGCGCGAATTCGAGCTACCCGAGGGTTGGGCCGGGCGGCGGATCGTGCTGCGGTTGGAATACGTCAACTCGCTGGCCAAGGTGTTTGTCGACGGCAAAGCGGCGGGCGAGCAGGCGTTTCCGGGCGGCGAGCTGGATCTGACGGCGGCCTTCGCCACCGCGCCCGGCAAGCATCGGCTGAGCCTGCTGGTGGTGGCGCTGCCGCTCAAGGCGGTGCTCTTGTCCTATCACGACAGCGCGGCTGGAAAGACGGAGAAGGGGAGCGTTGCCCGGCGGGGTCTGTGCGGCGACGTGTATCTGAGCAGCGAACCGGCCGGCCCGCGGATTGCCGACGTTCGCGTAGAAACGTCGTACCGCAAGCGGCAGATCGGGTTCGACGTGGCGCTGGCGAGATTGGTCGAAGTCGGCCGGTACCGGCTGGTCGCCCGGATTGGGGGCTGGACACCACCGAGTGACATTCCGCTGGTCAAATTCACAAGCCCCGAGTTCACCGCCGCCGACTTGAAGGCCGGCCGCTACGAGTTTCGCGCCGATTGGCTGCCCGACCAGCTCTGGGACCTGGATATCCACTGGGTGCATCGCCTAACGCTCACCCTGACCGACGCCGACGACAACACGCTCGATGCCAGTCTGCCGATCCAGTTCGGCTTTCGCGAGTTCTGGATCGACGGCCGCGATTTCTATCTCAACGGCAGCCGGATCTGGCTCTCGGCCGTCCCTCTGGACAACGCCCAGATAAGCGCCCACCAAGCCGGCTATTACGCCGCGCGGGAGAGCTTGGAGCAACTCCGGCGGATGGGAATCAACTTCGTCTACACCCACAATTACGGCTGCGAGCCGGGCTCGCACCTGAGCTTTGCCGAAGTCCTCCGGGCGGCCGACGACGTAGGCATGCTGGTTTCGTTCTCGCAGCCTCACTTCAGCCACTACCCCTGGGACGCGCCCGATGCCGACCGCGACAACGGCTACGCCCGGCACGCCGAGTTCTACGTCCGCGCGGCCCAGAACCATCCGTCGGTGGTCTGCTACTCGATGAGCCACAATGCCACCGGCTACGACGAGGACATGAACCCCGACTTGATCGACGGCATTCACGATCGCCGCGACCAGTGGGCCGTGAACAATGTGAAGCTGGCCACCCGGGCCGAAGCGATCGTCCGGGCATCGACCCCTCGCGGATCGTCTATCACCACGCCTCGGGCAATCTGGGCCCGCTGCACGCGAGCAACTTCTATCCCAATTTCGTGCCGATCCAGGAGCTGTCCGACTGGTTCGAGCACTGGGCCACCACGGGCGTCAAGCCGGTGTTTCTGTGCGAATACGGGGCCCCGTTCACCTGGGACTGGGGGATGTACCGCGGCTGGTTCCGCGGCAAGCGCGAGTTCGGCAGCGCCGAAGTGCCCTGGGAATTCTGCGTGGCCGAGTGGAATGCCCAGTTCCTCGGCGACCGGGCGTTTAAGATCGGCGAGCCGGAAAAGGCCGACCTCCGCTGGGAAGCGCAGCAGGTGCGGGCCCACAAACTCTGGCATCGCTGGGACTATCCGTTCGACATGAGCAACCGGCGGTTCGATGATCGCAACGAAGTGATTGCCCGCTACATCACCGACAACTGGCGGGCCCATCGCACCTGGGGTGTGTCGGCCACCTCGCCCTGGGAATTGGGCCACTATTGGCAACTGCGCGAAGGGCTCAAGCCGACCCGGGCAAAGTTGTCGGTCGATTGGCGGAGTTTGCAGCGGCTCGGCTTCAGCCCCGACTATGTCGAAAACCTCTACGAGCGCGTCGACCTGAACCACCCAGGCAACGGCTTCGAACCGCCCGCGTGGGTACCCACCGCCGCCGGCGAGGCGCTGCTGCGGAACAATCAGCCGCTCCTGGCTTTCATCGCGGGCAAACCGGACGCATTCACCAGCAAGGACCACAACTTTCTGCCCGGCGAAAGGATTGAAAAGCAGATCATTGTCATCAACAATTCGCGGCGGACCGTCCACGGCCAAGCGGATTGGAAGGCCGACTTGCCCGAGGCGCAGGCGGGCCGCCGGGAGTTCGACCTGCCCACCGGCGAGCAACTGCGGATTCCGCTAAGCATCGAATTGCCTGCTGGGCTCGCGCCCGGCGATTACGCCATCTCCGCAGAGGTCGCGTTCCTTTCCCAGGGACTACAAAAGGACAGCTTTTCGCTGCACGTCCTGCCGCGGCCGGCAAACCCGCTAGCCGATCGACGGATCGCGCTGTTCGATCCCGTCGGCCAGACGGCAGCCGTGCTCAAAACGCTGGGCATCGCCCACCAATCGATCGACGCGGCGGCCGACGTATCGCAGTTCGACCTGGTCGTGATCGGCAAGCAGGCCCTGACCGCGGGCGGCGCCGCCCCCGACCTGAGCCCCGTCGAGCGTGGATTGAAGGTGCTCGTGTTCGAGCAGACGGCCGAGGCCCTGGAGAAGCGGCTGGGCTTGCGGTCGGTAGAGTATGGACTGCGGCAGGTCTTTCCGCGCGTGCCCGACCATCCGGCGCTGGCCCACATCGCCGCCGAGCATCTGGCCGACTGGCGCGGTTCGGCGACGCTGCTTTCCCCGCAACTGAAATACGAGCGAGTGCCGCAGCATGGCCCGACGGTTCGCTGGTGCGACATTCCCGTCTCGCGCCCGTGGCGCTGCGGCAATCGGGGCAATGTGGCCTCGGTGCTGATCGAAAAACCGCAGCGGGGCGATTTCCTGCCGCTAGTCGACGGCGGCTACAGCTTGCAGTACAGCCCGCTGATGGAATACCGCCAGGGCTCGGGCGTGATCCTGTTTTGCCAACTCGACGTGACCGGGCGGACGGAGGCCGAGCCGGTCGCCCGGACCATTGCTGGAAATCTCTTTTCGTATCTGGCCGGTTGGAAGGCGAGCCCGCGGCGGCAGGTCGTGTATGCCGGCGAAGAGCGGGGCAAGCAACATCTCGCGGCGGCGGGGCTTGCGGTGCGCGATTTTTCCGGCGGCGAGTTGGGGCCTGAGCAGGTGCTCGTCATCGGTCCCGGCGGCGGCAAAATCGCCCAGGTCCGGCGCGATCAGATCGCCGCCTGGCTGCAGGCGGGGGGGCAGGCGCTGGCGATCGGGCTCGACCGGGAGGAATCCGCCGGCTGCCTGCCATCGGACGTTCGCACCCGGCCGGCCGAGCATATCGCCGCGTACTTCGAGCCGCCCGGCTGGCGCTCGCCGCTGGTGGGCGTGGGACCGGCCGACGTGCACAATCGCGATCCGCGGAAGTTTCCGCTGATCGAAACGGGGGTTGCCAGCATCGGGGACGGCGTCCTGGGGTTCGACGAGCGGGGGCACGTCGTGTTCTGCCAGCTGGCCCCCTGGCAGTTCGAACAGGACGGAAAGTCCGAATTTCGCCGCACGCGGCGGCGGACTAACTTTTTGCTAACCCGGCTGCTGGCCAACCTGGGGGCGGCTGCCGACACGCCGCTCGTCGCGCGCTTTCACACGCCCGCCAGGGGCGACGAACCGAATCGCTCGCTCGCCGGGTTCTATCTGGACACGCCCGAGGAGTGGGACGACCCCTATCGCTTCTTTCGCTGGTGAGCCGTTGAGGCGGCCTGGCGGGCCCGGTTTCCGGTCGGCTAGCGACCAGGACGGAAAAAGAGGCCGGGCCGTGGGCAAGTCCCGCGACAAGCCGCCCGGCGAGTCCTATAATCGAGCGTGGTAGAGCGGTCGACGGCAGGCTGTGCGCAGTCGCGCCCGTTGGGCTGCCGGGCCAGGCGGCCATCGCGCTCGCGGATCTTTTCTTACCCCTCACAGGCAATCGTATGTCGCAAGCAGTTGTCGATCCGGCCGAACTTCGCAGGTTCGCGCAAAGCCTTGATCGGTTCAGCAATGAATTGGAAAGCCAGATGCTGACGCTCAAGGGCCAGCTGAACAACCTGGGCCAGACTTGGCGCGACCAGGAACAGGAGAAATTCACCGGCGAATTCGAGCAGACCCTGCTGGCTACGAATCGCTTCCTGGAATCGGCCCGGCAGTACGTGCCGTTTTTGATGCGCAAGGCCGAGCGCGTGGAAGATTATTTGCGGCAGCGGTAAGCGCCCCGGCGAGTTTTGGGCTGCACGCCGTGTTTCACAGCGGCGCTGGCCGCCAGGTTACGCCGCGGCGCTGGCCGCCAGGTTAGGCAGCGGCGCGGGGTGCCCTGGTTTTGCGGCGGCGCGGCGACGCGCCGCCTGGGACCAGCCTTGCCGATCGATCGTTCGCTTTTCCCCCATCGAGGAATCATTGCCATGAGCAGCGGAGCCAATGTCGGCTCGATCGACGCGGTGCGATATTTTCGCGCCGTCATGCACACGTTCGCCAAAGAGGCCAGCGAGGCCTTGAGCACGTTCGACACGGAAGTCGCCCGGACGCTCGATTGGCTGCTGGACGAAATGCCCCAATACTGGAAGAACGAAATCCGGCGCTGTGAAGAGCTGGTGCAGGAATGCCGGATCGACCTGGAGCGCTGCAAGAACACGCCGCTACCGGGCGGCGGCACGCCCTCGTGCATCGAACAGAAGAAGGCGCTGGAAAAAGCCAAAGTCCGGCTGGAATACTCCCACGAAAAGCTGGACGCCACGCGCCGCTGGGGGCAGGTGGCCCAGCGCGAGGCCTCGGAATACACCGGCCGCTCGAATCAATTGGCCAGCGTCTTCGACTCCGAGTTGCCGCAGGCGATCCTCGAACTCGACCGGGCCCTGCGGGCGCTCGAATCCTACCAGGCGCTGCGGGCTCCGATCGGCGAAGTGGCTCCTGCCGGTATGTCGGCCGGCACGCCCGGCACCCAGTCCACGGTCCGGCCGGAGCCGGTCGTAGCGGCTGCAGGGGGTGAAAGCGCGGCCCCGCCCGCCGGCGCGGCTGCGAATCCGCAAGCAGCGGCCGCCGTGGCCGATCATACTAAACCTGTCCAGGCCGGCGCCGCCGGCGAGCATCCCGGAGGCACCCAGCCATGAGAGCCGGCGACCTGACGAGTGGATCGGCCCGTTTGCAGGAAGCGTGGAAGAAGCTGCGTGCCCACTGGGATATCACGCTGCTCACCTGGCAAGATTCGGTGAGCCGCGACTTCAATGAAAAGTACATCGAGGCGCTCGAGCCGCAAATCGTTTCCACCCTGGAACGCATGAAGACGCTCACCGGCGTGTTGACCACGGCCCAACATGACTGCGAACGCTGACCCCGAAGATCGCTCGCTCGCTCCCGGCAACTCCGGCGACGCTCCTGCCGCCGAGGGGCGTTCGTTCGACCATTGGGCGGCCGAAATGGCCGAGCCCAAGGAGGTCGATCAGTTCGCCGAGTCGGATGTCGACTCGCTCAGCCTCGATGCGGACGAGCCGGTTGCGGCCGCCGCCGAAGAGACCGCCACGGGCCTGCGGGGCCACGAGCTAAGATTCGTTGCCGACCTGGCGCAAATGGCCGCCGACCGCGTCGCGGCCGAAGCCCGGCTGGAGGCCGACTACCAGGCGGCCGTCGAGGCAGCGGTTCAGGCGACCGAACAGGCCCGGCAGGATTTCGCCGCCTGGCTCCAGACCGAAGAGCGCGAGATCGGCACCCAGCGTGTCGCCGCCCGGCAGACGGCCGACCAGCGCTACGAGCGCGACAACGCCAAAAACGAGCGTCAGTTTGCCGACCTGAAGCAGCGGCTCCAAGCCGAGTTCGAGCCGGCCCGGCAGGCCGCCGCCAAAGTGCTGAAGGAAACCAACGCCGCGGCGGCTAAGCAGTTCGACAGCCGCAAGCATCTGGCCCCGCGCAAGCTGGAAGAGTTCCAGACGCAGCTCGAAGCCTGGAAAGTGCGGATCATCAGCGACCGCGACCAGGCCATCAAGCTGCTCAAGACCTGGCGGCAGGCCACTCCGCCGATGGCCCCCGATGCAGTCTCGGGCCTGGCCACGACCGGCGAGCTGGCGCCGCGGATGCAGCAGCGGGTGGAATTCGTCGGCCAGCAATTGGCGGCCCTGAATCATCTCAGCTCGCCCAAGATGGCCAAGAGCTGGGTGCTCCCCTTGGTCTGGCTGGTGCTCGTGGGCGCCGGCGCCGGGGCTGCCGCATTCCTGATCGAAGAGCAGGGGCCGATTATCGGCGGCGGGGTGGCGGTCGCGGGGATTTTCGTCGGGATCGTGCTGCGGATGTTGATCAAGAGCTCGGCCCGGTCGAACATTCGCGAGCTGTACCCACCGCTGATCGCGGCCGCCCGCGAGGTCGAAGAGCTGGTGCAAGGCGCCGCCGACAAGGCCAAGTCGCAAACGGCCGATGCCCAAACCAAGCTGATCGAATGGCGCGAGCAGACCCAGGCCAAGGCCCAGCAAAAGCACGACGCCCTGGTCGCCCAGATCGACGCCAAGATCGCCGAGCGGCTCAAATCCCCCACCCAGAAATACGAGGAGCTCACGGCCAAGATCTCCGCCCGCTACGACCGCGAGCTGAAAGAGGCCGAGGCCAACCGCACCCAGCGCGAAAAAGAACGGCTCCGCCGCCAGCAAACCGAAGCCGGAGAAATCGAAGCCCGGCACCAGCAGCGGCTGGAAGAGCTGAAACTCCAGCACGCGGCCGACTGGAACGAACTGGTCGCCCAGTGGGAAGCGGCCCAGGCCGAGGCGAAAGCCAGCGCCGATCTGATCCGCACCCGGGGCGGCGAAGCCGAGGGGGGCGATTTCCTCAGCGATTGGGAGCACTGGGCCGACGGCACCTGGAAACCGCCCCAGCAGATTCCCTCGGCGATTCGCTTCGGCCAGTTCCGCGTGCGAATGGACCAGGTGCCCGACGGCGTGCCCCAGAACCGCCAGCTCGCCGCCCACACCACCGACGGGTTCTTGCTGCCGGCCACGATGGCGTTTCCCGACCATCCTTCGATCCTGTTTCGCGCTCGGGGCAACGGCCGGGCCGCCGCGATCGAAGCGATGCAGGCCCTGATGCTGCGGCTCCTGGTCACGATTCCGCCGAGCAAGCTGCGGTTCTTGATTATCGACCCGGTCGGCTTGGGCGAGAATTTCGCCGCCTTCATGCACCTCGGGGATTTCAACGAGGCGCTGGTCACCAACCGCATTTGGACCGAGCCCAAGCACATCGAGGAGCGGCTGGCAGACATTTCGGAACACATGGAAAACGTGATCCAGAAGTATCTGCGGAACGAGTTCCAGAGCATCGAGGAATACAACCGCGATGCCGGCGAGATCGCCGAGCCGTTCAAGTTCCTGGTCATTGCCAATTACCCGGCCGGATTCAGCGAAGCGGCCCAGCGGCGGCTCGAATCGATCGCCGCCAGCGGTGCGCGGTGCGGCGTGCATACGCTGATCATGGCCGACACGCAGCTGCCGCTGGCCAGCGGCGCCACGCTGCGCGACTTCGAGAAACATGCCACCACGCTGGTCTGGAACCACGGGCGATTCCTCTGGAAGGACGGGGCCTTCTCGCAGTACGACCTGGTGCTCGACGCGCCGCCGGCCCCGGCCCAGGTCACCGAAATGCTGCAGACCGCGGGCCGCTACGCCAACGAAGCCGGCAAGGTGGAAGTGCCGTTCGAGGTAATCGCGCCCACCATCGACAAGCGCTGGACGTTTTCCACCTCCAAGATCGTCGACGTGCCGCTGGGCCGGGCCGGCGCCACCCGGCTGCAGAGCCTGCTGTTGGGCAAGGGAACGTCGCAACACGTGCTGATCGGCGGCAAGACGGGCTCGGGCAAGTCGACGCTGCTGCACGCGCTGATCACCAATGCGGCCCTGCGCTACAGCCCCGACGAAATCGAACTGTACCTGATCGACTTCAAGCAGGGGGTCGAGTTCAAGACCTACGTCACGCACAAGCTGCCCCATGCGCGCGTGATCGCGATCGAAAGCGATCGCGAGTTCGGCGTCAGCGTGCTGGGCCGGCTGGATACGGAAATCAAGCGCCGGGCCGACCGCTTCCGCGATTTGGGCGTGCAGGACCTGAACGGCTATCGCCAGGCCGATCCGGTGAATCCCTTGCCGCGGATCCTGATGATCGTCGACGAATTCCAGGAGTTCTTCACCGAAGACGACAAGATCGCCCAGGATGCCTCGCTGTTGCTCGACCGCCTGGTGCGTCAGGGCCGGGCCTTCGGCATCCACGTGCTCTTGGGTTCGCAAACCCTGGCCGGCACGTCTCTGCCGCGCAGCACGATCAGCCAGATGGGCGTGCGGATCGCCTTGCAATGCAGCGAAGGGGACGCGCATCTGATCCTCAGCGACGAGAACTCCGCGGCCCGGCTGCTCACCCGGCCCGGCGAGGCGATCTACAACGACTCCAACGGTATGCTGGCCGGCAACCATCCGTTCCAGGTGGTCTTCCTGCCCGACGAGCGCCGCGAGATTTTCCTCGGCCACGTGATGGACAAAGTCCGCGAGGCCAATTATCCGATCAAGCCGCAGATCGTGTTCGAGGGCAATGTGCCGGCCGATCCGGCCGAAAACAAAGGCCTGGCCCGGCTGCTGGCGAGCCCTCCGCCGGCCAAGATTCCCACCGTGGCCGACCTCTGGCTCGGCGATGCCGTGGCGATCAAGGATCCGACTTGCATCAATTTCCGCCCACAAAGCGGCAGCAATCTGCTGATCGTGGGTCAATACGAAGAAGCGGCGCTGGGCATCCTGGCCACGGGCATTGTCGCCCTGGCCGCGCAATTGCCGCCGGCCGATACGACCCGGCCGCCGTTTTACATCTTCGACGGCACGTCGCCGGGCTCGCCCGAGGCGGCCACGCTGGAAGCGTTCGTCCAGCGTTTTGGCGGCGCGGTGCGGCTGGTGGCGGCGCGCGACGTGCCGGCGGCCGTGAACGAAGTGGCCCAGGAAGTCGAGCGGCGGCAAAAGACCGCCGGCGTGGAGCTGGAGCCGGTGTTCATCTTCGTGCACGGCGTGCAAAAGCTGCGCGACCTGCGCAAGGCGGAAGACGACTTCGGTTTTTCCCGCCCCGGCGACAAGACGCCCCCCAACCCCAGCAAGCAATTCGCCTCGATCGTGCGCGACGGACCGGCCTGGGGCATCCACACGATCGTCTGGTGCGACGGCACGAACAACCTCAACCGCACGTTCGACCGGCAGCTGCTGCGCGAGCTGGAAATGCGCGTCGTGTTCCAGATGAGCAGCAACGATTCGAGCTCGCTGATCGACAGCCCGGTCGCCGGCCGGCTGGGCAAGAACCGCGCCTTGTTCCATAGCGAGGAACAAGGCATCCTGGAAAAATTCCGCCCCTATCGCTGGCCTGCGGCCGCCTGGCTGGACAGCATTCGCGAGCGCTTGGCCCCCGCGCCGGCGCCTCCTGCGGCGGCCCCGGAAGCGTCGGCGTCGGAGCCAGCTGCGCCGGCTGCAGCCGTGCCCGCTGCGATTACACCCGATGTCGCGCAGCCCACGGCCCTTGCGCCCGATGCCGGACTAGCGCCTGCGCCGGGCAATGGGCTGGGGGCGTCGCCGGTCGGCCACGGCGACCCGGCCCCGCAGACGAACGGCGATTCGCTCCCCGTGCGGCCGGTGGCTTTTCCTGCGCCGGATCCGCCCGAGGGTCACTGACGGCGGCTCCGCCGCGGTAACCGGCGCGGCCGGGCTGCCGATCCCGCGATTCAGCGCGGCCGCTGCGGCGATTTCCTGGTTTTGCGGCGCGGCGGGGCGCTGTAGGCTGTCGTGGAGTATCCGGGCCGATCGGTCCGGCAACTGACCCCGCAAGTTTCGCCGATGATGTCGCATCGACCGCGCGTTGCGCTGCTGATCGAAACCTCGAACTCCTACGGGCGCGGGCTGCTGCGGGGAATCACGCGCTACGTCCGCGAGCATCGGCCCTGGACGACCTACGTGCCCGAGACCGGCCGCGGCGAGGTTCCGCCCGCCTGGCTGAAGCGCTGGCACGGCGACGGCATCATCGCCCGGATCGAGAACGAATCGATCGCCCGGATCATCGAGCAGGCCCGCCTGCCGACGGTCAACGTGAGCGCCGGGCGGCTGGCGCCGCAGTTTCCGGTGGTAGAGACCGACAACGCGGCGATCGCCCAGGCGGCTTTCGCGCATTTGCACGAGCGCGGCCTGCGCCAGTTCGGCTATTGCGGCGACGCGCGGTTCGAGTGGTCGAACTTGCGCTCGGCAAGTTTCGTGCAGCTGGCCAGCCAGGCGGGGCTGTCGGTCGAAGTGTATCGGCCGCGGCGCGCGACGAGTGAGCGGCCCTGGGAACAAGAGCAGGAGGAATTGGCCCTCTGGGTGTCGCGGCTGCCCAAGCCGGTCGGCATCATGGCCTGTTACGACATCCGGGGCCGGCAGCTGCTGGACGTCTGTCGCCAGGGCGGCATCGCGGTTCCCGACCAGGTGGCCGTGATCGGCGTCGACAACGACGATTTGCTCTGCGAGCTCGCCGAGCCGCCCCTGTCGAGCGTGATCCCCGATACCGGCCAGTCCGGCTATGTGGCCGCCGAATTGCTCGATCGCCTGCTGGCCGGCGAGCCGCTCGAGCCGGGAGAACAGCTGATCAAGCCGCTGGGCGTGGCCACGCGTCATTCGACCGACGTGCTGGCCATCGACGACGAAGACCTGGTCCGCGCGGTGCGCTTCATCCGCGATCATGCCTGCGAGGGCATTAAGGTCGACGCGGTGCTCGACCACGTCGCCATGTCGCGGCGCGCGCTGGAGTATCGCTTCCTGCAGCGGCTGGGTTGCAGCCCGCACGAGCGCATCGTGCAGGTCCAAATGCAGCGCGTGATGCAATTGCTCGGCGAGACCGAATTGCCGCTGGCGGACGTGGCCGAGCGGGCCGGCTTCAAACACGTCGAATACCTGAGCGTCGTGTTCAAACGCCGCACGGGACTGTCGCCCCGCGAATTCCGCCAGCGAAGCCGAGGTCAAAGTGCCGGCGGGTCAGGCCCGGAAGCGTAATTTTGCACGTCAAAAATGCAAAAAACCTCATTCACAGCCGATTTGCCGTAGTTAGAATCGCCCACATGGGTTGAACCTCACGTCGGATGCGGGGCACCCTAGCGGTGCCTGTTCGGCGAATAACCCGGCGTCCCGCACCTTACGAACGCTGCTGGGAGAAACGCTTGTGAGTCGGAACCAAAACGTGATTCGCAAAAGAGTTGCCCAGAACCTCTGCGCTTGATGCAGAGGGGCTCGGCAATTTTTTTGTTTGCGGTTGGCGGTTGCAGTGCGGCGAAAGTGTGCCGCAATCGCAGGATTCGGCGCAGGACAGATGGCCGCAGATCGGGCGAGTGACCCCGCGGCAGCAAGAAGCGTCGAATACCTTCCAGACTGAAAGCTCTTGAGGATGAGGACCCGGGAGTAATGTGCGGTCCGACTTCAGTCAATCAAAAACCATGAGTTACTACATATTTCTATGCGGTGAGTTCAGGCGGAGCCGCCAAATCCAGACGCACGCCTGAATTCCTGGCGACCCTTTGCAGCCCACGTTTTCGGTTTTCGGATGTTTACGACCACGACCAATCATTGGCCTTACAGCCCCCCACTAGGAGATGCCTCCATGTCCGCCACGATCAAAAACTTTGCGTTGCTGCTCATCGCCGGCCTCGTCGCGACTTTGGCTTTGGCCACGCCGGCCCGGGCAAACACGATCCTGGAGCACCGCTACAGCTTTACCAACGGCACCCAGGACTCGGTCGGCGGCCCGAGCTGGAACGGCACGCTAGTCAACGGAGCCACGGTTTCCGGCGGCCAGCTGCAACTGGCCAACCTGAACCAGTCCGGCGGCAATGTGCAATACATGCAGATGCCGGCCGGCATCCTGCCCAGCACGGACGCCACGATCGAAGAATGGTTCACCTCGAACGGCAGCAACGGCTGGGCCCGGGGCTTCGACTTCGGCAACGGTCCGGGCCAGAACCTGTTCTTCACCCCGGTGAGCGGCCCGGGCGATAGCCGGGTGATTTTGAACAACGGCGGGGGCGAGACGGGCCCGACGGGCGCCAGCACGCTTAACGACAACACCCAGTACATGGTCGCCGCGGTCGTCAGCGACACGGCCCACACGATCAGCTACTACATCAACGGCAGCCTGTTCGCCACGACTTCGGAAGGCACCAACACGCTTGCCGCCCTGAACGACGTGGCGAATTACCTGGGCCGTTCGCAATACGGCGACCCGGGGCTGGTCGGTTCGGTGAACGAATTCCGCATCTACAACGGAGCCGCCACCTCCAATCAGATTTTCCAGGACTACCAGGCTGGCCCCACCAATACGCCGGAGCCGTCGAGCGTGCTGCTGCTGGCCGTCGGTGCCGTCGGGCTGTTGATCGCTCGACGCCGCCGTCGCCGGGCCTGACGCGTAGCGTGGGCAAGGCGTTGAATCGCTGGCCGGCCCATCCTGGTCGGCCGGCAACGTTCGAGCAAACGATCGAATGTCCGGTTGGAGTCGGCGCGGGTAACCAGGGTCGGGATGATTGGCAACCGATGTCGCTTTTCGAATTTCGAGCCAGACTTCGAGCCAGACTTGCGGTCGCGGGAGCCTGCCTGTCGCTGCTCGCCTGGACGGCCGGCTGCGGTCCGGCGAAGCCGGGCTTGCCGACGGCGCGGCTTGAGGGCCAGGTGACGATCAACGACAAACCGGTGGCCAGCGGCAGCCTGCAGTTCATGCCACAAGGGCCCGGCAAGCCCGCCGCCGCCCCGATTACGGACGGGCATTACGTCGCCGCCGCGGTTCCGCTCGGCAAAGTGACTGTGCTCGTCACGGCAATCGCCGAAACCGGTCGAACCATCCAGGAGGGCGGGCACGAATTTCCCGAGCGCATCGACCTGGTGCCGGAGTCGGCCCGGCAGGGCATCCCGCTGGAAGTGACCGGCGACAATTCGCAGCAGCATTTCGCCCTGGGAACTCGCTGAAAGGCGGCAGCCATGCGCGTCGGCCGACTGAGTCTCGGGCAAGCTGCCGGCCGGCGCTCGCGCGGGTTTGCCTTGCCCCGGCGGGCAGCTGGCGCCGGCCGACGGCAAAGAGGATTCACGCTCGTGGAATTGCTGGTCGTGATCGCAATCATCGGGATCTTGATTGCCCTGCTTCTGCCGGCCGTGCAAGCGGTGCGCGAAGCGGCCCGGCGCACCGACTGCACGAACCGCCTCAAGCAGATCAGTCTGGCGATGCTGAATTACGAGTCCGTGATGCACCAGTTTCCGCCCGGCGCCATCACCTGGGCCACCGATCCGCTGCCGCCGCGGATCACGGTCGGCAGTTGGTACGATGACCACGGCTGGTACACGCAGATCGGCGGCTATCTGGAGGAAGAAGCCTGGTTCCACTCGATCAATTTCACGGTCTCGTTCAGCGACGCCTCGAACGATTCCGCCCGGCGCGTCGTGGTCTCGGTCTATGCCTGCCCTTCAGACGGCATGAAGCAAAACGAATGGCTGAGCAACACCTGGGGCCGCTGGCGGGGAAATTTCGTCGTCAATTGGGGCACGACCAACTACGGCCAGACCAGCAAAGGCGGGATCAACTTTGCCGGCGCTCCGTTCAGCTATCACCGCAGCGCGCGGCTGCGCGAGATCACCGACGGCGTGACCTACACGCTGATGATGTCCGAGTGCATCACGGTGGACGACCTGGGAAACCAGGCCGGCGGAAACTGGGGGGGCCCGATTTCCGATTTCACCACGTCGCTCGGCGGCGGCACGTTTCAGGCCTGGCTGACGCCGAATTCGCCGGTGCCCGACGACGTGACGCGGACTTGCCCCCCGTCGTCGGCCTACAACGGCATGCCCGGCTGCAACCTGGTCGGCAACGACATGACGCAGCAGTCGCTGGCGGCCCGCAGCCATCATCCGGGGGGCGTCAACAGCTCGATGTGCGACGGGTCGGTGCATTTCACTTCCAGCGAGATCGACCTGAACATTTGGCGCAGCATGTCCACCAGCCACGGCAGCGATGTTTACAACACCGATTGGTAAAGCTGCCCTGCGGCGCCCAGTGCTGCGGCGCCCGGCGTTACGGCCCCGACCTCTGCAGTGACCAGCAACATTTCGCGTCAGAAGATATATTCAAGAGATCCTCTCCGCCGAGATTTCCCGTCCCAGGAGTGCGTTTGAGCATGAGTCGTTTTGCTACAGCCGCTATTTTGGCATGGCTCGTTTTGGTCCCCGCCGCGCTCCGGGCGGCTGAGCCGGCGCCCGGCGCCCCCGGGCAGCTCGCGGTGCTGTTTTTGGGGGACGAGGGACATCATCGACCGGCCGAACGGGCCCGGCAACTCATCCCGGTGATGGCCGACCGGGGGATCCGCATCGAATACACCGAGCAGCTCGCGGACCTGAACCCGGAGAACCTGGCCCATTACGACGCGCTCTTGATCTATGCGAACATCGACCGGATCGAACCGGCCCAGGAACAGGCCCTGCTCGATTACGTCGAGCGGGGCGGCGGTTTCGTGCCGCTTCACTGCGCGTCGTTTTGCTTTTTGAATTCGCCCCGGTATATCGCCCTGGTCGGGGCCCAATTCGAGCGGCACGGCACCGGCGAATTCACGACCACGGTTGTCGAGCCCGAGCACCCCATCACCCGCGGTCTCGTGCCCTTCAAAACCTGGGACGAAACCTACGTCCACCGCGCGCACAATCCGGCCGGCCGCACCGTGCTCCAGACGCGCGACGAGGCCGGCACGCCGGAACCCTGGACCTGGGTCCGCCAGCACGGGCGCGGGCGCGTGTTTTACACGGCCTACGGGCACGACGGTCAGACCTGGGGCCATCCCGGCTTTCACGCGCTCGTCGAGCGCGGCATTCGCTGGGCAGCCGGCAAGGGAGAAGTCTTCGATAGCACGAGCCGTCCGCCGGGCGATCTCAAACCTTTCGAGTACGTCGAAGCGGCACTGCCGAACTACCTGCCGGGCAAGGCCTGGGGCGCACAAGGCGAGCCGGTCGGGCAAATGCAATTGCCGCTCGAGCCGGGCGAATCGCGGCGGCATCTGTGCCTGCCCCGGGGCTTCGAGGCCCGGCTGTTCGCCGCCGAGCCCGACATCACCAAGCCCATCGCGCTGGCCTGGGATCATCGCGGGCGATTGTGGATTGCCGAAAGTGTCGACTATCCGAACGAGATGCAGCCGCCCGGCAAGGGGCGCGACCGGATCAAGATCTGCGAAGACACCGACGGCGACGGCCGGGCCGACAAGTTCACGGTGTTTGCCGAAGGGCTGAGCATTCCCACCAGCTTGACGTTCGCACACGGGGGCCTGGTCGTGCATCAGGCGCCGCAAACCTTGCTCCTGCGCGACACCAACGGCGACGACCGGGCCGACGTCCGCCAGGTGCTCTTCAGCGGCTGGGACACCGGCGACACGCACGCCGGCCCGAGCAATCTGCGCTGGGGCTTCGACAATTGGCTGTACAGCATGGTGGGCTACGCCGGGTTCTCCGGCCAAGTCGGCGGCGAGAAACTGCAATTCCGCACCGGGTTTCTCCGCTTCCGCCCCGACGGCTCGAAGCTCGAATTCCTCCGCAACACCGACAACAACTCCTGGGGCGTCGGCTTCAGCGAAGACGGGCTGCTGTTCGGCTCGACCGCCAACGGCGATCCCAGCGTCTACCTGCCGATCCCCAACCGCTATTACGAAGCGGTGCGGGGCTGGTCCGGCAGCGTCCTGCCGCATGCCGCCGCCAGCGCCCGGATGTATCCGATCACCGACAAAGTCCGCCAGGTCGACTGGCACGGTCAGTTCACGGCCGGCGCCGGGCATGCCCTGTATACGGCCCGGGCGTATCCCAAGTGGTACTGGAACCGCACTGCCTTCGTCTGCGAGCCCACCGGCCACCTGGTCGCGACTTTCCTCCTGGAACGGCACGGCAGCGACGTCCAGACGTGCAACTCCTGGAACCTGGCCGCCAGCGACGACGCCTGGACCGCACCGGTCGCGGCCGAAGTCGGTCCCGACGGGCAGGTCTGGATGATCGATTGGTACAACTTCATCGTGCAGCACAATCCGGTCCCGCAGGGATTCAAGAACGGCAAGGGCAACGCCTACGAAACGGACCTGCGCGACAAGAAACATGGCCGCATCTACCGCCTGGTTTATGGCGACGCCCAGAAGTACAAGCCCGTCCCGCTCGATCCCAGCAATGCCGGGCAGCTGGTCGCAGCGCTCAAAAACGACAACCTCTTCTGGCGGCTCACCGCCCAGCGGCTGCTGGTCGAACGGGGCCGGCAGGACGTGGTAGACCGGCTGTGCGAACTGGTCAACGACCGTTCGGTGGACGAGTCGGGCTTGAATCCAGGCGCCCTGCACGCGCTGTGGACGCTCGACGGGCTCTTGGTCGCCCAGTCTCCGATCGTGCACCCGGTGATTTACCATGCGGCGAGCCATCCGGCGGCGGCCGTACGCCGCGCGGCAGCGCTGCTGCTGCAAGGGACGGAGCGAGCCCCACTGGGGATCCCCGACGCCATGCTGCTGGATCGCGATCCCCAGGTCCGATTGGCTGCCTTCTTGACGCTCTCCGAGTCCCCCGCAGACCCCCACATCGCCGGCCAAATCATCGAGGCCCTCGACGACGCGGCCAATCTCGACGACCGTTGGATTCCCGACGCGATCACGTGCGCCGCGGCCCGCAACGACGTCGAATTCTTATCCCGATTGGCCGGACGCGCCGCCGATCGTCCGCTCCCCGCCAGGCTCGCCGAGATCGCCGGCCGCGTGGCCGAACATTGCGGCCGCCGCGCGCCGGCCGATGCGCCGAGCGGCTTCTGGCGGTGCTGGCCGCAGGCAATCCGGCCGTGATTGATCCCGTGCTCTCCGGGCTGGCCCGGGGCTGGCCGAAGGATCGCCAGGCCGCGCTCTCGGCCGAGGGCCAGGCGGCGCTCGCCCGGTTGTTTACCCGCATTTCGCCGCAAGGCCAAAGCCAGCTGTTGCAGTTGGCGGGCCGCTGGGCGCCCAGGGATTGGAACAGCACGCCGCCGAGATCGCTGAATCGCTGTTGGCCATCGCCCGCGATGCCGACCGGCCGGACGACGCGCGGGCAGCCGCGGCCCGACAGCTGGTCGAATTCCGCCGGCAAGATCCGCAAGTGGCCCAATCGCTGCTCGAGATCATTTCGCCCCGCACTTCGCCCGTGCTGGCCGGCGGCATTGTCGAGGCGATCGCGCGGAGCGAAGCGGCCGAAGCGGCCGCCAGCCTGGTTGAGCGACTGGGCAGCCTGACGCCCGCGGTGCGGTCGCAAGCCATCAAGGCACTGTTGGGGCGCGCGGAATGGACGGGCCATCTGCTCGAGGCGCTCGACGCCGGCCGCTTGCAGCTCGGGGAGCTTTCGCTCGACCAGCAGCAGGCCCTGGCCCATCACCCCGACAAGGCCCTCGCCGAGCGCGCCGGCAAGCTGCTGGCCCGGGCGCGGGGCTGCCCAACCCCGACCGGCAAAAGGTCATCGACGAGATTGGCCCGCAGGTGCTGCGCCCGGCCGATGCGGCCAAGGGCAAGCTGGTCTTTGCCGCCCAATGCGCCAAGTGCCACATGCACAGCGGCCAGGGGAACAAGATCGGCCCCGATCTGACCGGCATGGCCGTGCACCCCAAGGCCGAACTGCTGCTGAGCATTCTCGATCCCAGCCGCAGCGTAGAGGGCAACTTCCGCGTCTATTCGCTGGTCACTACCGAGGGGAAGGTGTTCTCCGGTTTGCTCGTGGCCGAGACCAAGAGTGCCGTCGAGATTCTCGACGCCGACAATAAGACGCATACCGTGCTCCGCGAGGACATCGACGAGCTGCTGGCCTCGAACAAATCGCTGATGCCCGAGGGCTTCGAAAAGCAGGTCGCGCCCGACGATCTGGCAAACCTGCTGGAATTTCTCACCCAGCGGGGCCGCTTCGTGCCCCTGGACTTGCGCAAAGTGGCCACGATCGTCACGACCAAGGGCATGTTCTACAGCCACGAGGCCGACGTCGAGCGGCTGATCTTCGACGACTGGACACCCAAGACTTTCGCCGGTGTGCCGTTTCAGCTGGTCGATCCGCAGGACGGGCGCACGCCCAACGCGGTGATGCTCTACGGCCCGCAGGGCACTTTTCCGCCGCGGATGCCCAAGAGCGTCAGCCTGCCCTGCAACCTGCCTGCCAAGGCGATCCACCTGCTCAGTGGCGTGAGCGGCTGGGGCTACATCGGCAACCCGGTCGAGCCGACCGTCACCATGACCGTGCGGCTGCATTACGCCGGCGGCCAGACGGAAGACCACGAGCTGCGCAACGGCGTCCACTTTGCCGATTACATCCGGCAGGTGGACGTGCCGAAGTCGCAGCTGGCTTTCAAGCTCCGCGGCCAGCAGATCCGTTACCTGGCCATCCTGCCCCAGCGATCCGAGCCGCTCGCCTCGATCGAGCTGGTCAAGGGACCGGACGCCACGGCCCCGGTGGTGATGGCGGTCACGGTCGAAACGGGCGAGTGAGACCCGGCTGGCGACCCGTCGAATTTCAACCTGCGATTTATTACAACATCCACTGGCCGGCGCACCGCCTGGCCGTTTAACCCCGCGGAGAATCGTCAACGTGAGTGCCAAGCAGATCAACATTGCCATCGTCGGGCTGGGTTTCGGGGCCGAGTTCATTCCGATCTATCAGCGGCACCCGCAGGCCAACATGTACGCGGTCTGCCAGCGAAATCCGGAAAAGATGAACCAGCTGGCCGACGCGCTGGGCGTCGAGAAGCGCTATACCAGCTACGACGAATTGCTCCGCGACCCGAACGTCGACGCGGTGCACATCAACACGCCGATTCCCGATCACGCCCCGCAATCGATCCAGGCCCTGCGGGCCGGCAAGCACGTGGCCTGCACCGTGCCGATGGCCACGACCGTCGATGAGTGCCGGCAAATCGTCGAGCTGGTCCAAAAGACGGGCCTGAAATACATGATGATGGAAACGGTCGTCTACGCCCGGGAGTTCTTGTTCGTCAAGGAGCTCTACGACAAAGGAGAACTGGGCCGGGTGCAGTTCCTGCAAGCCAGCCACCAGCAGGAGATGGGCGGCTGGCCCGGCTACTGGGAAGGGCTGCCGCCGATGCACTATGCCACGCATTGCGTCGGGCCCTGCATGGCGCTGGTCAAGGGCGAGGCAGAATACGTATCCTGCTTCGGCTCCGGCCGGATCGACGAGAAGCTGATCGCCAAGTACCGCTCCCCCTTCGCCGTGGAGAGCACGCAGATCAAATACGCCCACTCGGACTTGTCGGCCCGGATTTATCGCTCGCTGTTCAACACGGCCCGGCAGTACCGCGAGAGCTTCGACGTCTACGGCTCGAAGCAGTCCTTCGAGTGGCAGTTGATCGAAGGCGAGGATCCGGTGATCCACGCGGGCGAAGAGCCGCGGCGCGTGAAAGTGCCCGACTACGCCCACCGGCTGCCCAAGGAAATCCAGTCGTTCACGACCCGGGGCGTGTACGACCTGGACGAGAACCAGCACCTGTCGTTCAAGCAGGGGGCCGGGCACGGCGGCTCGCACCCGCACCTGGCGCATGAGTTCATCACGGCGCTGGCCGAAGGGCGCGACCCGTATCCGAACGCCGTCCAATCGGCCAACTGGACCTGCGTGGGCATCTGCGCCGACCAGTCCGCGCTCGAGGGGGGCCAGATCGTGCGGCTGCCGGATTTCACGCGCGCGGCGAAGGCCTGAATCGCCCGGGATACCTTCGTGCCGACCCGAGAACCGTCTCGGAGAGGGGGACCGTCCCGGTCGGTTCTCGGCCAGGCCCTTAGCCTTCGGCCAGGGCGAAGTAGTTCATCGCGGCCATGTCGAAGTTCTTGGGCGCCAGCTCGGCCGCCAGTTCGTTGAACTGGCAGAAATGGTGGATCTGCGCGATCAGGTCGCGGGCGTGGCAACGGCGGGGCATGCGGCCCGCCTGGCGGAAGTGCCGCTCCAGCAGGTATTCGCAGGCCGACCGCTGGTAGACGATCTCGTATACCTCGGCGTACTTGACCAGCAAGCGGTGGAACTCTTCCTCGGTCGGGTCGCGGACTTCGATCTTGTAGGGAATCCGCCGCAGAAACGCCTCGTCCACCAGGTCGCGCGGTTGCAGGTTGGTCGAAAAGACCAGCATCTGCTCGAACGGCACCCGCAGCGATTTGCCGCCGGGCAGGTGCAGGTAGTCGTGGCCTCGATCGAGCGGCACGATCCAGCGGTTGAGCAATTCGACGGTGCTGATCCGCTGCCGGCCGAAGTCGTCGATGACCAGGGTCCCGCAGTTGCTCTTGAGCTGGAAGGGGGCTTCGCTGATCCCCGTCTCGTCGTTCGGCGCCAGGTCCAGTTGCTCGAAGACCAGCTCGCCGCCGACGACGATCGCCGGCCGGCGGATGCGGATCCAGCGCCGGTCGACGACGCGCAGGTCGGCCTGATCGACCGGCGCTTCCCGATCGGCGCAGGGATCGAACAGGCGAATCATTTGCCCGTCGACCACCAGAGCCCGCGGAATCCAAATATACTGGCCGAACAATTCCGAGACGCGTTCGGCGATGCTGGTCTTGCCGTTGCCCGGTCTGCCGTAGAGGAAGAAGCCCTTGCCGGCACTCAAGGCCTGGCCGAGCTGGTTGAGCAGCATCGGGTCGAGGTCCATGTCGGCGAAGGCGGCCACGATCTCGGCCAGCTTCGGGCGATGGTGCTTGATGCCCTGCGCGGCCACGGCCTCGAGGTAATCTTCGAACGGCACCGGGGCCGAGCCGAAATAGCTTCCCTGCGCCAGAGCCCGCTGGGCCGCGACTACGCCTTTCTCGGTGAGCTGATAGTAGTAGTCCCCCATCGCCGCGGCATTGCGATAAACGACGATCTGGTCTGTCTTCAGCCGCGCGAGCAGCGGCTCGATGACCGGCAGCGCCAGCCCCAGATGATCGCCGATCGTTCGGCCGGCCTGCGCTCCGCGCCGCAGCAGCAGCTTCAGAATCAACGATTCGAGGAGCGCCTCGGCCACGCCGGTCTCTTCCAGAGATTTGGGCGCCAGCGGCACAAAGCCCGTTCCCAGCGACGCAGGCGCCGCGTCGGCCGCACCCGCCGGCGCTGCAGCGGCGCTGGCCCCTGCCGTTCGCGCGCCAAAGCCGGCCTCAGATTCCGGCTCGCGCAGCGGCGCGGCGGAAAAAGCTTCGGAGCCGGGGTCGGCGGCCCGGGCGATCTTGGGCAGCATGTCGAGCCGGGCGAGAAGTTCGTTCAGGTATTGGTCTTCGGCTTGCATGCGGTTACCGACCGGGTCCCTGGGCCTGGAAGGTTTCAGAGGATCTGCCGCGCGGGGACCGCCAAGACCCGCGCGCTGCGGATGGCTTCGCCAAACCCGGGGCGCCGCCAGGAAAGATTAGCTCCGGGAAACCCGGCTGCAGTATGAGAAAATGGTCAGCGGCCAACCGGCCCGGTTGCCCCGCAATCAGGGAGCGCTGCCGCGGGTGACGAGGTTGCCGGCCAGGCCGGGCAAAAAATCTGCACAACCGGCAAGCGCGCTCAGCGCCGCGTCGCCGATCCCTGGACAGCCAGGAAAAAGCCTTCCGACGACCAGAAGCGGAACCACTCGCCCAGCGGCCGGGCGAGGCTCTGCGGGTCGAACTCGCCCACCTCCAGCGCCCCCTGGATTGCGCTGCCGATCGTCGCGCCGGCCAGAATCGCCCGGAGCAGCGCCGTCTGTGTGAGCCCCAGCGGATAGTGCCGCACGACGTAATCGCGCCGGGTCACGGCCAGCCGGGTTTTGGCCGCGGCAGCCGGCGGCGGCGCGTCGGCCTCGGCGCGCAGCCGGCGGTAGTAATCCTGCACCGGCCAATCCAATTCCACGATCCGCAGGCAGGGGACCGGCACCAGCCGCAGATCGGCCCACTGCGACGGATCGATGCCGGCCAGCTCCTCCGGCGCCAGGAGCGCAGAGTTCTCGGCGCCGGGCCCGTCGAAGACTTCACCGAACGCCCATTCGAGCCGGGCCAGATCGATCAGAAATGCGGGCCCGGCTTCTGCGCTGCCCGTGACCTCGCCGTCCGCCGGGGCAGCGGCGTCGGCCGATTTGGCGCCGGGCTCGCCGTCCGCGGCCAGCGTTTGCGCCAGGTATTCGGCAAAGCGGGCGCCGAGCCTGCCTAGCGTGTAGGACCGCGAGGGGTAGCGCTCCAGATAACCCACGGCAAACTCCTGGAACAGCTCCTCGCCCACGGCTTTGGCCAGCAGGGGAAACTCGGCCTCCAGGCATTCCACCAGCCGCGCGTAGTACGCCCGGGCGTAGATCTCGAGCCGCTCGGTGGCGTCGAGCGTGCTGGACGGGCGCACGACTTCGTCGATTTGGTCCGATGTCAGATCGATGTGTTGCCGGGCGTCGGCCGATTCGGCGCCGGCCGCCACGCCGCCCGGATGCATCAGGACGGCCTGCATCCAGCGCTGGATTTGTTCGAGCGGGTAATCCACGATTTTTCTTCGCTCTCGCAGAATCTCGGGGTAGCCGCCGCCGGGTATATTCCGCTGGTCGCTACGCGACTTCGACGACCGTATGTGCCACGGGATGGAAAACGCCAGGGGTCGATCGGGGTGGAGGAGTGGGCAGAGTTGCCGCACCGGGTACCGTTGCCGCACTGGGTACCGTTGCCGCGCCGCGCGTGGCTGCCGTTTCGCTCGCTGCGGTCGGAGCGGGCGCGAGTCCGGCCCGCATGTAGTCCCGGGCTTTGAGCACTTCGGCATGCACGACCGGAAACTCGGGAATCTTCGCGTCCCACTCCAGCAGGGTCGAAGCGCCGCCGGTCAGCGCGTGGGCCAGGCGGTACAGCTCCCAGACCGGATCGATCACCTGGCTGTCGTGCGTATCGATGCGGTGCGTGCCGCAATCGGTATGGCCGGCCAGGTGAAACTGCATCACGCGCTCATGCGGCAAAGCGCGAAGGTACTCGGCCGGATCGAAATCGTGATTCACGCTGGAAACGAAGACATTGTTCACGTCCACGAGCAGCCGGCAATCGGCCTCGGCCGCCATCCGGCCGAGAAACTCCCACTCGCTCATCGTCGAACTGGCAAACGTGACGTAACTGCTGGGATTCTCCAGCACCAGCGGCCGCTCGAGCACGTCCTGCACGATGCGAATCCGCCGCACGACGTGCGCAAGCGTTTCCTCGTTGAGCGGCACGGGCAGCAAATCGTGCGTGTTGAATCCCAATACGCCGGTCCAGCAAAGATGGTCCGACACCCACCGCGCCCGGGTGGCCGCAGCCAGCCGCTTGAGCCGGGCCAGATAGTCGAAATCCAGCGGCTCCGTGCTGCCGATCGACAGCGAAACGCCATGCATGACGATCGGATAGCGCTCGGCGATCTGGTCGAGCACGTAGCGCGGCCGGCCGCCCGAGTCCATATAGTTTTCCGAAATGACCTCGAACCAGTCGACCGCCGGCGCATGCTCCAGGATGTGGGCATAGTGCACCGAGCGCAGACCGACGCCCAGCCCGAGATTGGCGCGGCGGCTGGTGGCAGTATTCATGGCAGGCGCGCCCGCAAGGCGCTGTCTGTCGCCAAGGCAGGGCAAAAAGGGGGGCGAAAAAAAACGGGGCGGAGCCGGCACGTCCTGCCGACTCCGCCAACCGGAATATCCAGGGACGACTACTTCTTCTTCGGGGCCGGAGCCGGCCCGAATTCCTTGCCGTCTTTCTTCATCAGCTCCTCGAACCGCGCCCGGGCTTTCTTCCAAGTGGCCGGCTTGAGCGGCACGTTACAGGCCCCCTTGGCCTTGCAGCTGTTCTCGCCGGGGCTGGCGCCGCAGCCGCCCTGACCCTTGCACTCGTTGGCCGCGTGGCAGGTGTGGGCCGCCGCGGTTGCACAGTCTCCCTGTCCGGCGCAGGAGTTCTTGGCGTCGCCGCCCCCTTTGCCCTTGCAGGTGTTCAGCCCGCGGCAAACGTGCGGATCGCCGAGCAGCGGGTTCTTCTCCTCTTTCTTGTCGGCCGCGCTGGCCGGGCCGGCCGCCGCGCCCGCCACCAATCCGCCAAAGGCCGCGGCTGTGAGCCGCTGAAAGTCGCGGCGCGTCAATTCGTGCTTGTCCATAAAGGGGTTCCTCGGGAGCGAGTGGGTTCGTTTGGCTACGCATGCGCCAGGGGGCGCGAGAGAATCGTGTCCCCGCGGTGTGCAATAACGCCGGGCATTATAGCAACTCTGAAGGCCGAGCCCAGCAACTGTCTCGGCTAACGTCCCGGAGCGGCCAATGCCGGGTGAGTCCCTTACCGGCACGGGTCCCTTAGCGGCACCGGTCCCTTAGCGAATGGGCCGGCAACGGCGCTGCCACAGCCGCCGGACCGGCACGCACGCCGGTCTGGCGCAACGGGCGAGCCCGCGGGCCGCAGCCGAGGACGGAGGAGCCGCAGCCGAGGCGGCATCGGTCGATTGGCGCGACTCGAATAGCAGCGTCGCGACCGCGAGCAGCGCTTCGGCCCGGTCGTCGAAATTGGATTTGGCCCGAGCCGCCGCGAGTTTGGCCAGGATCTCGGCTGCCGCGGGAGTCTGCCTGACCTCTCGATTTCGATCCTCGTCCTCCGGAAACCAGGGCGCGTCGGGCTTCGACATGTTCTCCAATTCCTGCTCCCATTCTTGGCGCTCGTCGTTGGAAAACTCGCCAACCTGAAGCAGTTTCTGCATGTAGCGCTCGGCCCGCTCGCGCTCGCCGCACCAGGCAGCCAGAGCGATTTCCAGGAACACGGATGAATGGAGATCGCCCGGCGCAAGTTTCTCGAATGCCGCGTCGACCCGCGCCCCGTGCTCCGAGTCGATTCCGATCAGCCGGCGGCCCCAAGCCTTGTCGTTCAAATGAAGCGCAACCTGCAGCTCGTAGTCGTAGGGCCTGCGGGCATCGGCCAGGCGTTTGAGCGTCCGCTTCGCACCCGCCGCGTCGCCGCGTTCCGCCTGGATCACGGCGATGGCTCCCAATGCCGCGTCGCGATGGGCGGCGTATTCGCCCTGTGCGCTATCGACGGCTCGCAGCGCCGCCGCGGCCTGATCGTCGCGGGCCAGGGCCTCGACCAGTTCGACATATCCGACCCGGCGCAGATTGGCCGCCGTTTGGCCGTGCTGCGGATTGTCCAGCTCGATGGAATCGAGCACCCGGAAGGCAGCATCCACATGACCCAAACGTGCTTCAAGGGCGGCAATTCGCCGGAGCAGATAAGCGCCGGTAAGGGTCTTTCGCCCTGCTTCCGCCCACTTCATCGCTTCGGCCAGAACCGCTTCCGCCCGGGGCAAGGCAGCGAGCGGTTCTTCGGCGAACACGCGCCCGGAAACCGCGAGCATGCACGGCAGCAGCGCGGCGATCAGGCCACGGGCGCGCGGCGAGGCGATACGGTGCATGTTCCGGCCCGATCGAGCGTGACGCACCGCCGCTACTTGCCCCCGTTGGCCGCGCGATAGGCGGCGATGAAGGCGTCGGCCGCGTGACCGGCCGCGTCGCGGAGCGTGGACAGCTTGTCGTTTTCGACCACGCCCACGGCCCCGGCCGATTTCCAGGTCGGGCTGGTGACGCGGATGTTCGGCGCCCGCATCAGCCGCACTTCCTGGCTGAGCGTCAGGTCGAGCGAATAGACATAGGCCGTTTGGGCATCGTCGGCATCGGCCAACAGCAGGTTCAAATGCAAGGTGGGCATGCCCCGGGCCCGTTCGCTTTCGCTCAGCACGGTGATGCCGGCGGCGCGGAGCCGTTTTTCCAGATCGGCCTGAAGCTCCTGCTTTTTCAGGCCTTGCGATTCGACCGTGCGGCTCAGGTCGGACACGACCACGCGGACATTGCCCAGATCCTTGAGCGTGGCCCGCTCGGCCGCGTCGTCGGCCCGGAGCGTGGCCGCCGGCAGCGCCGCGATCAGCAGCGCCGGGACCAGCAGCGTTGCGATCGGCAGTGCCGTTCTCGCCCGCGTCAAGGCAAGCGCCAGATGGATCCGTTTCATCGTGTTTTCCTCCCAGGCTGTTGGGTATGCGTCAAAAGGGCGGCTTGGCCTTCAGATAGCGCTCGACCGGCTGCATGTCGAAGGGTTCGAGGACCAGCACGCTGGCCGGCTTGCCGTCGACGGTCTGGTATTTTTCGGCCGGCAGGACGCGCAGCACCTGCAGCAATTCGATATCGGTCGCTTCGGCAAAGTCGGTCGTCGGCAGCCCCCGCACTTTGAAGCGCACGAGCTGCGTGACCATTTCACTCTCGCTATTGAAATGGCGCGTAACCACGACCGGAACATGAAAGGCACAAGTCACGAGCATCTCGGTGGGGCTCAGGATCTGGTCGACGTGGGCTCCCAGGCCGGGCAAGCGGCCGATTCCGCCGGCCGTCACCGGGAAGTGGATCGTCGGCACGATCACGCGGCTGCGGGACTTGATCTCGGCAATGTCCTTCTCGCATTGACGGATGGCGGCGGCGCGGTTCTTGCTTTTGACCTGCCCGCTGCGCAGCCCGCGGAGTTTTTCGTCGAGCTTCAGGACCGTCCCCCGGCCGAGCACGTCGCATTCGTCGGCCAGCTTGCGCAGCTCGGCCGATAGTTCGCCGGGCTGGGCGGTTTGCGCCCGGGCAACCGGCGAGTTGCCGCCGGGCAGCACGCCCAGGACGGCCGCCGCAACCAGAACCAGGCCGGCGCACCGCCGCGTCCAGCCCCGAGCGGCAAGTCCCGAATCGCAGCCAGAAGCGTCGCTAAGTCCATGCACGCGGCACAATCCTTCCTCGAATTTGAAAATCGCGCTGCAGCCGGCAGGCCCTGGCACGGCAACCTTGCCGCCTGGCGCTCCTTCATTCTCACCGGATGGCCCCGCCGAGTAAACTCTGCGCGGATGGAAACGATCGGGCCGGCCGCGCGAGCCGTGAGGGATTCAGCGGTCGGAGCGGACGGAAAGCGGCCCGGTGCACCCTGCGCACGCACCGACCAGCCGGCGGGCGCCGCGCCGCCGCCGGGTTGCGCCGCGGGTGCGGTTTGTCCGGCCTCGATGGGCATTCTTGCGGGGGGCGCTCGCCCGGATTGCGGTCCCGGCCGCGCCGGATGGCGCGGAATGCATCTGTCGGACGGATCGTGCCCGGCGAAGTGGCGGGGCAATCCGGACGGGGGGCCGGGCGGAAGTTGGCGGCCGTCCGCAGCTTGTGCCGATCTTGAATAGTGACAATCAGGACCGCTGTCGGGCACGGACGCGCCCACGGTTGACACGGCCCGGGCTTTTGGGCCCTGGCCGGCGAGTAATCGCCCACCAAGACGCGCCCCATGCTCGAAAAACGCAGTCTCAAGCTGGATCTGTTTGCGCTCGGACTCTTGGCAATCGCGCTGTTTCTGGGGTTGGCGCTGCTGACCTACGATCCAGCCGATCCACCGGGCACGCTCGTCTACCCTCCTCAGACCGAGCTGGCCAACGCCTGCGGCCGCTCCGGCGCCTGGGCGGCCCACCTGCTGCTGGAAGGGCTGGGCTGGAGCGCTTTCTACCTGCTCGTCTCGCTGGCCGCGGTCGATGCCCGACTGCTGGCCCGGCGACCGATTCGCGATCCGCTGCCCCGCACGATCGGCTGGCTGCTGTCGCTGGCCGGCTTTACCACGCTCACGGCCCTGGTGCTGCCGCGGTTTTCGCCCGGGCCCGCGATCGGCCCCGGCGGCTACCTGGGGGCAGCCGGCCGGGCGTTTCTGGAAATGCATTTCGCCCGGGCCGGTGCGTACATCCTGACGTTCTCGGCAATCATTGCCGGCCTGCTCCTCTCGACCGATTATCTCCTCGTGCACTTGTTCGGCCGGATCATCGCGCTGCCGCTGCGCCGGCGCCAGGCGGCCAAGGCCGCTGCGGCCGTGGCGACCACCGCCCGGCCGGTGCGCAAGGGCAAGAACGATCTGGACGGCGCGCTGCCGCTGGTCGTCGAGACCTCGTCCGGCGAGTTGGCCGTCAAGATCAGCGGCAAGAAGATCGTCGACGAGCTGGACGACGACGAGGAGGACGAAGAAGACGAGGAGGATGACGACGAGGAACAGCTCGAGGCCGAAGACGCCGCGGCGGCCGACGAGGATCCGGCCGACGATGACGACTCGGAGGAACCCGCGCCCAGCCGGCTGCCCCAGCCAAGAAGAGCGTGGGCCAGCGACTGGCCGGCGCCCTGCGGATCAAGCCGCCGAAGCAGAACGAGCGCGAAGAGGTGATGCAAGAACTCGACGCCGCCAGCCGCACCGAAGAGACGCGCGATTATCAGCTGCCGGGGCTCGATCTGCTCTTGGAAAGCGAAGAAGTTTCGTACGACGAGCACGAGAAAGACGTCCGCCGCAAGGCCAAGATCCTGGAAAAGACGTTTCTCGACTTCGGCTTCCGGGTCAAAGTCGTCGAAATCGAAACCGGGCCGGTCATCGCCCAGTTCGAAGTCGAGCTCGAAGCCGGCCTGCGGCTGTCGAAGATCACCAGCCTGGCCGACGATCTGGCCATCGCCTTGCGCGTGCCCAGCGTGCGCATCGTCGCACCGATCCCGGGCAAGAACACCGTCGGCATCGAAGTGCCCAACGCCGAGCGACAGCTGGTCCGCATCCGCGAGGTGATCGAAGAGGCCAACGGCAAAGCCCAGAAGATGCACATCCCGCTCTATTTGGGCAAGGACGTGTCGGGCAAGCCGCTGGTGGCCGACCTGGCTTCGCTGCCGCACCTGTTGATCGCCGGGCGCACGGGCACGGGCAAGAGCGTGTGCCTGAACTCGATCATCGTGTCGATCCTGATGACGCGCCGCCCGGACGAAGTCCGGATGCTGATGATCGATCCCAAGATGGTCGAACTGAGCCCCTACAAGACCTTGCCCCACCTGATGCATCCGGTGGTCACCGACATGCGCAAGGCCGAGGCGATCCTGGCTTGGGCAGTGGAAAAAATGGAAGAGCGTTATGCCCTGCTGGCCCGGGCCGGAGTGCGGCACATCAGCGGCTACAACCAGCTGGGCGAAGAAGAGCTGATGGACCGCCTGCAGCCCGAGAGCGACGAAGAACGCAAGAACATTCCCACCAACCTGCCGTACATCGTGATCGTGGCCGACGAAATGGCCGACCTGATGATGACGGCCGCCAAAGAAGTCGAGCAGCACATCATCCGTCTGGCCCAGAAGAGCCGCGCGGTCGGCATCCACCTGGTTCTGGCCACGCAGAAGCCCACGGTCGATGTGATCACGGGGCTGATCAAATCCAACCTGCCGGCGCGGATCGCCTTCCAGGTCGCCAGCCGCACCGACAGCCGCGTCGTGCTCGACGAAATGGGGGCCGACAAGCTGCTGGGCAACGGCGACATGCTGTTCCTCTGGCCCGGAACCAGCACGCTGCTGCGCGGGCAGGGCACTTACGTCAGCGACGACGAAATCAACAAGATCATCGCCACCGTCGGCACCAGCGAGCCGCAGTTCGTCAAAGAGCTGGTGCAGCTCAAGCCGCCCGAAGCCGAAGGCGAAAAAGGCAAGCTCCCCAATCGCGACGAAATGTACGAGGCCGCCGTCGACGTGGTCGTGCGCGAGGGCCGCGGCAGCGTCTCGCTCTTGCAGCGAACGCTGGGCATCGGCTACGGCCGCGCCGCCCGGCTGGTCGACTACATGGCCGAAGACGGCATCGTCGGCCACTACAACGGCTCGCAAGCCCGGGAAGTGCTGCTCACCGTCGAACAGTGGGAGGAGATGAGCGGGGCCAAGAACTCCGACGGCCCGGCCAAACCGGCCAGTTCGCCCCCGACGCGCTCGAATCGCGTCTCGCTCGTGCCGAGTTCGGCCTCGAGCGGCTCGGCCGATGAAGACGACCCCGAGGACGAAAGCGACGAAATCGCTGACGAGACTGATGACTCGGACGAGGACGCCCCGTTCGACGACGATGAACTGGCCGACGAAGACGACTCGGACGACGACGAACTGTCGGACGAGGACGACGACGATTTCGACGAAGACGACGACGACTCGGAAGCCGCCGAGGCGGATGACTCGCACGAGTCGGACAACGCCGGCCCCGGCCCGGGCAATTTTCCGGCCCCGCACTACCGAGCCGAAAGTGCGTGAGGCGGCGGCCGGCCGGCCCGGGCCTCCTGCCGGACAAGAGCCGGCGTCCTTCGGCCCGGACGCCGAGTTGACACTCCCCGCGGCGCGCCGTATCCTTGTTTAGTCGTTGAAATTCCGCCCGGAAAACAACCGCATGCTCTGCCGAACGACCCACTTCCGCCAGCCGACTGCCGCCGGAGCGCCTCGCGCTGTGGCCAGCCAGACGATTATTATTGCGGAGGTGCGGCCCTAGGGCATGCGTAGTCCCTGCGGACTTCTGTCAGCCCTGAGGCCCAAGCGGTCGCAGGGCTGATTTCGTTTGGGAACCCGAAGGCGCCCCGACCAGTCGGCCGCCTGACCGTGACGTAGTTCTACTCGCCGATTCCCCGAAACCCGATAAGTCGACCGCCACGAAAATGCCACGCATCCAAGTCTACGACACGACGCTGCGCGACGGCAGCCAAGGCGAAGGCATCAGTTTCTCGCTGCACGACAAGCTGATCATCACCGAGCGGCTGGACAGCCTGGGCTTCGATTTCATCGAGGGGGGTTATCCGCTCTCGAACGAGAAGGACGCCCAGTATTTCCAGCGCGTGGGCGAGCTGAATCTCAAGCAGGCCCTGGTCTGCGCGTTCGGCATGACGCGCCGCCGAGGCGTGCTGGCCCAGGACGACCCCGGCATGCGGGCCTTGCTCGACTCGCAGGCCCCGGTGATCACGATCGTCGGCAAGACGTCCGACTTTCACGTCCGCGAAGTGCTCCGCGTCTCGCTGGAAGAAAACCTGGCCATGATCGAAGACAGCGTGCGCTACCTCCGCGAGGCCGGCCGCCGGGTGATCTACGACGCCGAACATTTCTTCGACGGCTGGAAGGCCAACCCCGAGTACGCCGCCCGGACGATCCGCGCCGCCGCCGCGGCCGGAGCCGAGACCGTCGTGCTCTGCGACACCAACGGCGGCAGCATGCCCGAGGAGATCGCCGCTCTGACGCGCGAAGCGATCGCCGTGCTCGACGTGCCGGTCGGCATCCATTGCCATAACGACAGCGAGCTGGCGGTGGCCAATTCGCTGGCCTCGATCGACGCCGGGGCCCGGCACGTGCAGGGCACGATCAACGGCTTCGGCGAGCGCTGCGGCAATGCCGACCTGATCTCGATCATCGCGAACCTGGCGCTCAAGAAGCAGGACTACGAGGTGCTGGGGGGCAGCGGGGTCGAGCATCTCACCGAACTGTCGCGCTTCCTGTACGAAACGGCCAACCTTCGCTTCCGCCCCAACCAGCCGTTCGTCGGCTCGAGCGCCTTCGCCCACAAAGGGGGCATGCACGTGCATGCCGTCTCGCGCGTGGCTGCCAGCTATGAGCACATCGCCCCGGAGCGGGTGGGCAACGAACGCCGGGTGCTGGTCAGCGAACTGTCGGGCCGGTCGAACATCATGGCCATGACCGCCGGGCACGACATCCAGCACGACCGCGAGCTGATGGACAAGATTCTGGCCCGGGTCGTCGAGCTGGAAAACCGGGGCTATCAGTTCGAGGCGGCCCAGGGTTCGTTCGATCTGCTCATCCAGCGCCTGCGCGGGCACGCTGCGGCCCCATTTCCAGCGGGTCAATTTCCGCGTCAACGTCGAGACCGACGCCGACGACAGCGTGGTCACCGAGGCCACGGTCAAGATCCGCATCGGCGAGGAGGTGCGGCACGAGGTGGCCGAGGGAGACGGGCCGGTCAATGCCCTGGACGCCGCCCTGCGCAAAGCCCTGGGAGACGCCTTCCCGAACCTGGAACAATTGCAGCTGGTCGATTATAAAGTTCGCGTCATCAACAGCGAGGCCGGCACCGCGGCCGTCGTCCGCGTGGTGATCGAAAGCCGCGACCAGCACGAGGTCTGGGGCACCGTAGGCGTGAGCGAGAACGTGATCGAGGCCAGCTGGATCGCCTTGGCCGACAGTTTCGAGTACAAACTCTGCCGGGACGAAGCTCGCCTGGCCGCCCAGCAACCGACCGCAGCCAGCATCAAGTGACACGCCAGGTGGCACCCCTTCGTGCTCGGGCGTCGGGGCCGCAGCCGCCGACAGCATTCGCTGCCGGGGCCGCAGTGGTGGCAGGAAAACGGGTGACCGGGCCGTTCGACGAACGCGGCGCCAGTGGCCAGCAAGGAAAATCTCACAGCATGACCGATCGCACCGCCGCGGCCCCCGGGGCCGAACTGCCCAAGCAATACGACCACGCCCGGGCCGAAGAGCGCTGGTATCCGTTCTGGCTCGAGCGGGGTTATTTCCATAGCGAGCCGGACCCCCAGCGCCGGCCCTACACGATCGTCATTCCGCCGCCCAACGTGACCGGCGCCCTGCACCTGGGCCATGCGCTGAACAACACCCTGCAGGACACGCTGATCCGCTGGCGGCGGATGCAGGGTTACAACGCCCTCTGGATGCCCGGCACCGACCATGCCGGCATCGCCACCCAGGCCATGGTCGAAAAACGCCTGCGCGAGGAAGAAAACAAGACCCGCCGCGACCTGGGACGCGAGGCGCTCGTCGAGCGGATCTGGAACTGGAAGAACGAGTACGAGCAGCGGATCCTCGGCCAGCTGAAACAAATGGGCTGCAGCTGCGACTGGCAGCGGACCCGCTTCACGCTCGACCCGATCTGCGCCAAGGCGGTCCGCTACACGTTCTTTCGCATGTTTCGCGACGGCTTGATCTACCGCGGGCAGCGGCTGGTCAATTGGGACCCGTTTCTGCAAACGGCCGTCAGCGACGACGAAGTGTTTCACGAAACCGTCGCCGGCCACTTTTGGCATTTCCGCTACGCGGTGGTCGACCCCCGGCCGGGCGAGCCCACGCACGTGACCATCGCCACCACCCGTCCCGAGACGATGCTCGGCGACACGGCAGTGGCCGTGCATCCCGACCCGGCCGCGGCGCTCGACGCCGCCGAAGCGCAGTTACGGCTCAAACTGGCCGACGCGGCCGAGAAAGAGGCTCCGGCCGTCCAGGCCCAGCTCGACGATCTGGCGGCCCGCCGCCGCGATCTGCTGCCGCAACTGGTCAAGCTGCGCGACATGGCGCTGGCCGGCCGCAAGCTGCTGCTGCCGCTCGCGAATCGCGAAATCCCGCTCGTGGCCGATGCCTGGGCCAGGCCGGAATTGGGCTCGGGCTGCGTCAAGATCACGCCGGCCCACGACGTGAACGATTATGAAGTCGGCAAGCGGCAGAACCTGCCGATGCTCAACATCCTCAATTCCGACGGCACTCTCAACGCCCAGGCCGGCGAGCGCTACGCGGGCCTGAAGATCCCGCAGGCGCGGGAAAGGGTCGTGGCCGATCTCGAGGCCCTGGGCCTGGTCGAGAAAATCGAAGACCGCGAAATCGAGCTGGCCCACTCCGATCGCTCGAAGGCGCCGATCGAGCCGCTGCTGGCCGATCAATGGTTCGTCAAAATGCAGGACCTGGCCCAAAGCGCCATGGACGCGGTGACCGACCAGCGGGTGCAGATTTTTCCGGCGCGCTACGCCAAGGGCTATCTCGACTGGCTGAGCGAAAAACGCGATTGGCCGGTCAGCCGCCAGCTCTGGTGGGGACACCGCATTCCGATCTGGCACGCGCCCGACGCGACCGAGCGCGAGATCCAGGCGGCCTTCGCCGGCCGCGACGACATTGCCTGGCAGCCGGCGGAGCAGGGGGGCTGGCTCATCTCCTCGCGCGACGAAGAGCTGCCGGCCACGGCGCTTCCCGGCCGCAAGCTGACGCAAGATCCGGACGTGCTCGACACCTGGTTCAGCTCCGCGCTCTGGCCCCACTCCACGCTCGGCTGGCCGGAGCAGACGCCGGAGCTGGCCTATTACTATCCCACCAGCACGCTGGTGACCAGCCGCGACATCATCACGCTCTGGGTGGCGCGGATGGTGCTGACCGGGTTGTACAACGTCGGCGACGTGCCGTTTCGCGAGGTCTTCATCCATCCCAAAATCCTCGACGGCTTCGGCGAGGGCATGTCGAAGACCAAGGGGAACGGCGTCGACCCGCTGGACATCATCGACAAGTTCGGGGCCGATGCCCTGCGCTTCGCCCTGGCCCACATGACGACCGAAACGCAGGACGTGCGGATGCCGGTCGAGTTCGAATGCCCGCATTGCCAGACGCTGATCGAGCAAACCAAGAAGAACCGCATCCTGGCCCGGGTCGAATGCAAGAAGTGCGGCCAATTCTTTTCCACCCAGTGGGCCAAGAAGCCCGAGGACCTGGCCCTGCCGCGGGGCGCGGTGGTCAGCGAGCGCTTCGAAGTCGCCCGGAATTTTTGCAACAAGCTCTGGAACGCCTCGCGCTTTACGCTCTCGAACCTGGAAGGCTACACGCCGGCGCCCGTCGCCGGCGGCGAGCTGGCAATCGAAGACCGCTGGATCCTCAGCCGGCTGGCCACGGTGGCCGGGCAGGCGACCGAGGCGCTCGAAGCGTATCATTTCGGCGACGCGGCCCGGGCGCTGTACGATTTTGCCTGGAACGAGTTCTGCAGTTTCTACGTCGAGATGGTCAAGGGCCGATTGCAGGACCCGGCCGCGCGCCCGGTGGCCCAGCGCGTGCTGGCCCACACGCTCGACGTGATCCTGCGCCTGTTGCATCCCCTGGTGCCGTTCGTCACCGAAGAAGTCTGGCAGCTCCTGGCGGCCGCGGCGCCGGTGCGGGGGCTGGTGCCGCAGCCCGCGGCGGCCAGCGTGGTGATTGCCGCCTGGCCCGAGCCCGATCGGACGCGGCAAGACACCCAGATCGAGGCCCGGTTCGCCATCTTCCAGCAAGTGCTTTCGGGCCTGCGCGAGATTCGCAGCCGGCAGAACATTCCGCCCAAGACGCCGATTCGATTCGTCGGCCGCTGCACCGACCAGGCCGTGGCGCTGCTAGCACCGCTGGAGCCCTATTTCAGCTCGATGGCCGGCGCACAAGCGACCGGCTGGGGATTGAGCGTCGCCCTGCCGGCGACGGCCAGCCGCTTTGCCATCGACGGGGGCGAGATCGTGGTCGACCTGGCCGGGCACATCGACGTGGCCGCCGAGCGGGTCCGCAAGGAGAAGGAATTGTCGAGCGTCGCGGCGTCGCGGCAGGGCAAAGCGCGGCAGCTCGAAAATCCGAACTTCGTTTCCCGGGCGCCGGCCGAAGTCGTCGACAAGCTCCGGGCCGATCTGGTGGCGCTGGCCGAAAAAGAGCTGCAGCTGCAAGCGGAGCTCAAAGCGCTCCGAGTAGCGCAATCTCCAACCGGGGGGTGACGCGTGCTGCCTGAGGGCGCGCTCCATCCCAACGCGCCCCATCACGGAGTGCCGCGCGTTCATTACCACCCTGCATCACGGCGCGCGGCGCGGCGGACTGAGTGACCTGCGGATCCGAAAGGTCCGCCAGACCTACTCCCAGCCGGACTTGAGCAGATAAAGCTCGTCGCCGTCGTCGCTGAAGGCGGGATCGGCTTGTGCCGCCAGCCGGGCAAAGCGATCTGCCCGCAGCAGCACGTAGGTGGTGTTGGTGGTGGGATCGAGCACTTCGATCGGGCCGACATCGTCCGTGACTCGCAAAGCGCGGCGCTGTTCGTCAGTGAGGATAGGAGTCATGCAAAGTTCCCTAAGGGTGTCCCGGGCATTGTAACACAGGGACGGCCCGACTGTGAATTATCCGTCGCCCGGGCCGCTCAAAACGCGGAAAAACAGCCCAATCGGCGGGAAAATTTTTCCGGCATTCCGGGCGCACCTTTTGCTCGCAGCCCGATCTTTTCCGCCGCCGCCGTCCTGGGGCCGCGAATGCGAGTCGCAAAGCGTGCCGGTCGTCCGATTCGCGCGGGCGCGACCCATTGTGACGCCGGCCGCGTGCGCACGCGGGGCAGACAGTTTTTCGCCACACTAGCCGCAGCGCTCGCCGGGCATTTATAATCAAAGCCGGCGGACGCAGCGCGTGCACGCGGCCGCCTGTGTGCATCGTGCTCGCGGCCAGTGGGAAGAAGGGCGTTGTATGCCGGTCCAGATGGAGTTGTCGCGGATCATCATCAGCGAGATCAACGACCAGCAGGTGATCTACCTCAAAGAGGTCGACGGCGACCGCACCTTCCCGATCCTGATCGGCATATTCGAGGCCACGAGCATCGATCGCCGCGTCAAGCAGTATCACTCGCAGCGCCCGCTGACGCATGACTTGCTGGTCAACGTGGTCGAAAGCCTGGGGGGCGAACTCCAGGACGTGGTGATCAGCGAGCTGAAGGACCACACTTACTTCGCCAAGCTCCGCGTCCGGCACGACGGCGAACTGGTCGAGATCGACTCCCGCCCCAGCGACGCCATCGCCGTGGCCGTGACCTGCGACCCGCAATTGCCGATCTACGTCTCCGAGGAAGTCCTCAACGACGTGCTCGGAGAGCAGAGCTAGAAGCGGAACGCTGAAGGACGCGGAGGGACTCGGCCCCCCTCGTTTTTCATCCTTCCGCCTTTATCCTTTAGCCTTTCGACCCCCCCATGTCGATTTCCTCGCGCACGCCCGAGGGGGATTCCAACCGCTGTCCGATCTGCGACGCGCGGGTGATCATCGAGCCGTCCGAGCCGACGGGCGATGCACCGTGCCCGCGCTGCGGCCACCTGCTGTGGCAATTTCGCCGCTACTATTCCAACGTGCTCAACGTCGCGCCGGAGCGAATTACGGCCGACACGCAACTGCTGGCTGACGACCTGGGAGCCGATTCGCTCGACGCGGTCGAACTGGTGATGGAGTTCGAAGAACAGTTCGACGTTCCGATCCCGGACGCGGCGGCCGAAAAAATCCGCACCGTGGGCGACGCGATCCGGTACATCGTGGCCGAGCGCAGTCGGAAGGCCGGCGAATCGCCGTGATCAGGGCCGGCGACGATTAATCACCGAGCGGTGGCCGAGCCCTTCGCTTGTCGCTTGTCATCCTGCCTTCTGCCTTCTGCCTTTTGCCTTCTGCCTTTCCCCGTCCGTCACCGCTGGGCGTCGGCAAAGGTCTTCTGCATCGCGTCGAGCGCCGCCTGGCCGTGCCGGCCGTCGACGATCACGTTCACGCGGACTTCGCTGGTATTGATCATGTCGACGTTGATGCTGGCCCGGGCCAGGCACTCGAACGTGCGGATGGCCACGCCCGACTGGCTCCGCATGCCAATGCCCGAGACCGACAGCTTGGCGACCTTCGGGCTGCTGGTGACGGGGCCGCAGTTCAGCCGTTCGGCCAGTTTGCGGAGCAGTTGCAGGCAATCGTCGAACTGGGTTTGCGGCACGGTGAAGCTCAGGTTCGCCTTGCCGGCGTGGCCGTAACTCTGCACGATCATGTCGACGAAGATGCCGGCGTCGGCCACGGCGTCGAAAATCGCCGCGGCGATGCCCGGCTTGTCGGCCACGGCGGTGAGCGTGAGCCGGCCCTGCGACTGGTCGAGGCCGATCTGGTCGACGACCAGGTCCTCCATCCGCTGCAGCCGGGCCACGACGGCCAGCGCGTCGCTCGAGCCGTGCGGCACCGCCGGCGGAACTGCCGGGCGCGCAGACGCATCTCCCAATTTCATGCCGTGCTGAAACGTGTCGACCGGCGGCCGGGGCGGCGCCGCGAGGTCGAAGGCCTGATGCACGGTGCGCAGGGCCTGCGGACCTTCGCTCCGCTTGACCAGCACCGAGATCTTGATTTCGCTCGTGCTGATCATCTGAATGTTGATGCCCGCGTCGGCCAGCGAGCGAAACATGCGCCGGGCGACGCCGGTTTGCTGAGCCATGCCGGAGCCGACGATCGAGACCTTGGCCACGTCGTCGTCGTGCATGACCCCCTGGGCCCCCAACTCCTCGGCGGCTTGCCCGGCCGCCTTGAGCGTGGGCCCCAGCTCGTCGCGATCGACCGTGAACGAGATGTCGGCAATGCCGTCGGCCCCGACGTTCTGCACGATCATGTCCACGGCGATCGCCTGGGCCGCGATCTTCGAAAAAATCGCGTAGCTGGCGCCCGGCCGATCGGGCACGCCGATGATCGTGACCCGGGCTTCGTTCTTCATCAGGGCCGCGCCGGCCACGGGCTGATCCGGCGCTTCGCTCTGGGCCACGATCATCGTGCCGGGCGTATCGCTGAAACTGGACCGCACGTGGATCGGCACGCCGAACTTCTTGGCGAACTCGATCGAGCGGTTGTGCATCACGCCGGCCCCCAGGCTGGCCAGCTCGAGCATTTCGTCATAGGCGATCTGTTTGACCCGCCGGGCTTCGGGCAGCAGCCGCGGATCGGTCGTGTAGACGCCGTCGACGTCGGTATAGATTTCGCACGCCTCGGCGCCCAATACGGCGGCCAGGGCCACGGCGGTGGTGTCGCTGCCTCCGCGTCCCAGCGTGGTGATGTTGAATTCCTCGTCGATGCCCTGAAAGCCGGCCGCGATCACGACCTTTCCCTCGCTCAAAGCGCTGCGGACGCGCTCGGTGGAGATCGACTGGATCCGGGCTTTCGTGTGGGTGCTGTCGGTTTTGATGCCGATCTGGGCGCCGGTCAGGCTGATGGCCTGGTGCCCCAGCGAATGGATCGCCATGGCCATCAGCGCCACGCTGACCTGCTCGCCGGTGGACAGCAGCATGTCCATTTCGCGGGCTGGCGGCTCGTCGGTAATCTCGTGGGCCAGATCGATGAGCAGGTCCGTGTTCTGGCCCATGGCGCTGACCACGACCACCACCTCGCTGCCTTGCTGCTGGGCGCGGATGGCCTTGCGTGCCGCGGCCAGGATTTTCTGGCTGTCGGCCACACTGGTGCCGCCGAACTTCTGCACGATGACTCCGCGCGGCTCACCGCCTTCGCCCCCACCGCGTGCCTTGCCGCTCTCGACCCGCCCGCTCATGCTTTCACTCCGAGAAAATGACCCATCAATTTCCAACCGGCCTCGAACGCCAGGCTCGACCGCGCGGCCGACGGCTCGTCGTAGGTCAGCGCCGCGTCCGGCTGAACGCCCGTGCCGGCGATCACAAACGGCACGGCCCCGTGGCTGTGCGTCTTGAGCCGCAGCGGCGTGGGATGATCGGGCGTCACCAGGATGCGGTGCTCGCCGCGGGCCGCCAAAGCCCGGGCCAGGGGACCCACGATGTGCCGGTCGATTTCTTCCAGGGCCTGGATCTTGGCATCGGCCCGGCCTTCGTGCGAGGCTTCGTCGGTGGCCTCGACATGCACGCAAACGACGTCGGTGTGCTCCAGGGCTTCGATCGCGTAGCGTCCCTTGGCGGCATAGTCGGTATCCAGGTAACCGGTGGCGCCGGGCACTTCGATCCGCTCCCAGCCGATCAGCGCCGCCAGCCCGCGGAGCAAGTCCACGGCCGTGATCATCGCTCCGCGCTTGCCGTAGACCTCGGCGAAGGGGCGGATGTTCGGCGCGCGGCCCTGGCCCCAGAGCCAGATGTTCGTCGCGGGCGGCTTGCCGACCTGTCGCCGGGCCCGATTGACCGGGTGTTCGGCGAATAGCGCCACGCTGTCGGCCATCAGCTGGTTGAGCAGGTCGCTGCCGGGCCCGCGCGGATAATCGTCGAGCACGGTTTTGTCGGTCAGGTCATGCGGCGGCGTGGCCCGGGTGTCGGCCGTGAACGGCGGCGACGCGTCTCCGCCGCGATACAGCAGCAGATTGCGGTAGCTGACGCCGGGCACGAATTCCCAGTGTCCGCCGGCGCCTAATTTCTCCTGCAACGTGGCCAAGCAGCGCCGGGCTTCGTCGGTCGAAATGTGGCCGGCGGTAAAATCGCGCATCGTCTGCTGCTCGATCGTCACCAGGTTGCAGCGCACCGCGCAATCGTTGGGGCCCAGCTGGATCGATCGCGCCGCGGCTTCCAGCGGCGCCCGGCCGGTGAAATGGGCCAGGGGGTCGTAGCCCAGCAGGCTCAAATTCGCCACGTCCGAGCCGGCCGGCAGCGACGCCGGCACATGGTTGGCCCGGCCGACGACTCCGGCCGCGGCCAGGGCGTCCATCGCCGGCGTGCGGGCCGCTTCGAGCGGCGTGCGGCCGCCCAGGGCCGCTTGAGGCTCGTCGGCGCAGCCGTCGGGAATGACGATGGCGAACTTCATGAATCGCTTTCTGGTGGGTTGTGGCGGCGCGTCGCGCGCCGGGGGCTATTCGTCGACCCGCATCCGCACGCTGCCGCCGCGCATGAACTGCAGCCGGTCGATGGTGTCGATCGCCCGCTGGGTGGCCCCTTCGGTCGTGCGATGCGTCATGATCACCAGCGGCACCACGCCGCTCTGTTCGTCGGCTTCGTGCTGGATCACCGAGGCGATCGAGATATTCTGCCGCCCCAGGATGCTGGCGATCTCGGCCAACACGCTGGGCCGATCCTCGACGTTGAAGCGGAGGTAATAGCGCCCGGCCACTTGGGCAAAATCGCTCACCGGCACCCGGGCTTTCTGCTTCGACCAGAGCTCGAGCAGGCGGAACGTGATCTGGGCCCGGCCGGCCACCATGTCGATCATGTCGGCCACGACCGACGAAGCGGTGGGCATCTGGCCCGCGCCCAGGCCCGAGTAGAACACCCGCCCCACGGCGTCGCCGACCAGGCTGATCGCGTTGTACGCCCCCCGGACTTCGGCCAGCGGCCTGCCGATGCGGACCAACGTGGGCGAGACGTGCAGCTCCAACCCGGCGTCGGCCAGCCGGGCCACGGCCAGCAGCTTGATCTGGTAACCCAGTTCTTTGGCGAACCGCAGATCGGTTTGATCGAGCGTGTCGATGCCCCGGCGGGAGATGTCGCGCCAGGAAACCCGGGCGCCGAACGCCAATTGGGCCAGGATGGCCAGTTTCTGGGCAGCGTCGGAGCCGTCGACGTCCATCGACGGATCGGCCTCGGCGTAGCCCAGCTTCTGGGCCTGCGCAACGGCCACATCGTAGGCCAGCCCCTCGGCTTCCATCTGCGTGAGGATGTAGTTGCTCGTGCCGTTGAGGATCGCGTCGATCGAAACGATCTGGTTGGCGGACAGGCAGGTGCCGATATTGGCAATGATCGGGATGCCGCCGGCCACCGAGGCCTCGAAGGCGATTGAACGCCCCAGCTCCCGGGCCCGGTCGAACAGCTCCGGCCCGTGTTCGGCCAGCAAGGCCTTGTTGGCCGTCACCACGTCCTTGCCGGCGGCCAGCAGATCGAGCAGGTACGTGCGGGCCGGCTCCAGTCCGCCCACCAGCAGGGCCACGACCGAGATTTGCGGATCGGCCGCGATCCGCCGGATGTCGTCCGAAACGCTGCCGGCCGGCAGGTCGATGGCCCGCGGCTTGGCCAGGTCGCGAACGACCGACTGGGCCAAAACCAACGGACGCCCGGCATGGCGCGCGGTCCGCTCGCCGTTCTGAATCAGTATCCGGGCGACCCCCGTGCCGACCGTCCCCAAACCGACGATGGCGACCTGCGCTGGTTGCATAAAGCGTCACTAGCTCCCGACTTAGAATCGCATATCCTAGGCCCCCCGGCGGGCCCCCGTCAAGCGTATCGCGCCGGAGCGGCTGGTCCGCCCCTGGCCCGCAGCGGTCGGCGACGACCCGATACCAAAATCGCTCGCCGTCGGTATGCTAAACCGACCTTTGGACGCGAATGGCAACAGCGGCCCGTCCGGCAGGCACTCCCGAAGGCTTGCCACGTCTGAATTTTTCTCGACCGGCGGAGAATCCGATCCATGCGTGCCCTGAGTTGCGTTGCCCCGGACTGGTGGGACTATACGACGCTCGATCCGGCGATCCTGGCCGACGCGGCCCGGCTGCAGGCGAGCGATCTGGCGGGACTGGCGCGCGAGGGCTTTGCGATCCGGTTTTACGACACGCTGGAAGACTTCTACCTGGCCGAGGCGCTGGAGTACATCGCCGCCTGGCGCCAGGCGACGCCCGACAACCCGGCCGGCATTTGCGGCCCGATCGGCCCGACCGAACAGCTGCCCCTCGTGGCCCGGCTGGTGAACGAGTTGGAGCTGGATTTGCGGCACTGCCATTTTTGGGGGATGGATGAATGGGCCATCGGCGGCCGCGAGGTGGGCGAAGATTTTCCGCTCTCCTTCGCCCGGGCCGACAGGCAGCTCTGCTTCGATCGCATTCACCCAAAGCTGCGGATGCCCGGGGAAAATCTGCACTTTCCCTCGGCCCAGCCGGCCCGCTACAGCCAAAGCTACGACCAGGTGCGCTGCGTCGTGATGCAAGGCGGGCAGGGCGAGGTCAAGCACTGGGCCTTCAACGATCCGCCGCGCCGGCAGGGCGCCTACGCGGCCGAGCCCCCCGCGCCGGCCGAATACCGCAGCCTGGGCACCCGCGTCGTCGAGCTGCATCCGATGACGATCATCCAGAACGCCCGGACGTCGGGCGGAGGCGTCGTGTCCAACGTGCCGACGCAGGCCATCAGCGTGGGCCCGGTGGAAACGTGGAAGGCCGAGCGCGTGTCGATCTGGCACGCCGGAAATCACGATAACCCCTTCGGCCAGCGGCTCACCACGCTGATGATCTCCCAACGGATTCCCGACAGTGCGGTGCCCATGTCGCTGCTGGCCGATCACCCGAACGTGCAGTTCAATTTCTTCCGCGGCGGGATCGGCAGCTGCGATGCCGAAATGCATTAAGAGCCGCTAAAGACTCAAAAACCGCTGAAAACTTGGAGCACGGGTTCAGTGACCACGAAAAATCGCGAGCGCATCCTGGCGATCGGCGCCCATCCGGACGACATCGAGTTCGTCATGGCGGGCACGCTGATCCTGCTGGGCCGGGCCGGCTACGAGCTGCACTACCTGAACCTGGCCAGCGGCTCGTGCGGCTCGACCACGCTCAGCGCCAGCCATACCGCCCAAGTGCGCCAGGCCGAAGCCATGCGTGCGGCCGACTTGATCGGCGCCGAATTCCACCCCGGCCTGGCCGACGACCTGGCGATCTTTTTCGATCAGCCGACGTTGGCCCGGCTGGCTGCGGTGATGCGCGAGATTGCGCCGCAGGTCGTGCTCACGCATCCGCCGGTCGACTACATGGAAGACCACACGAACACCTGCCGACTGGCGGTCACCGCGGCATTCGCCCGCGGCATGCCGAATTTTCCCACTTTGCCGGCACGGCCGCCGGTCGCCGGGCCGGTGACGATTTACCACGCCCAGCCGCACGGCAATCGAGATCCCCTGGGGCAGGTGGTTCGACCCGAGTTCGGCGTCGACGTGACCGAAGTGATCGACCAGAAGGCCGCCATGCTCGCCTGCCACCGCAGCCAGCAGGACTGGCTCGACGCCAGCCAGGGGCTCGGCTCCTACCTCGAAACGATGAAGTCCCTGAATGCCGAAGTGGGCCGGATGACCGGCGGTTGCCCATTTGCCGAAGGCTGGCGAAAGCACCTGCACCTGGGCTATTGCGCCGAATCGGCCGATCCGCTGCGGGCGGCATTGGGCAACCTGGTGCGACCGGTGACCTGACACGCGCAACGCGCATCCACCCCGGCGCAAGCCCACTACCGCGTCCGGGCGGTTCTATCGGCGGCCACCCCGCCTCGATAGAATGAACGACCGCCCGGACCTCCGCAGCGCAAAGCAGCAGCGGCGAACGTGGCCGGCGATTCTCCGCCGGGCCGGTTCGCAACCGGATTCCATCAACCTGCGAGCCGAACGAGCAGCATGAATTCGCAGATACGGACCCTTCGAAGCGAGACACCGGAGCCAGCCGGCGACGCAGGTCCCTCACGGCCCGCGGTTACGGCGGACGCCGCTGCGCGCCTGGCGCCCGCCAGCGGGTCGAGCGCCCAGGCCGATCACTTGCTTTCGCTGACGGACGAGCAATTCGAACTGTGCGACCGCCGCCGGGTCGACGCGGAACTGTCGGCGGCGCCGCTATCGGCCCTGTTCAAATTGGCGCATCAGGCCAAGGCCGCCGAGCTGCGCACGCTGGCGGCCAGTTTGTTTGCCGAGCGTTACCGCGCCCCGGTCAATCCGACCTCCACCCAGGGCACACCCCGGAAAAAAGAATCGCCCGAACTGCGGGCCCAAAAGCGGCGCAGCTCGCGGCACGTGAAGAAGCCCTAGCGGGCCCGGCCGCAGCCGCTCTCGTCTCGTCGCAGCCTGACCGCCCGATTTAGACCTTCACACTGGCCCGATCCCTCGCACCCGAGCTTCCATGTCCGACGAACCCCTGATTGCCGTATTTGTCGATTTCGAGAATCTTGCGATCGGCGTGCGGCACATGAAGGCCGGCCCGTTTCAGATTCAATTGATCCTCAAGCGGCTGCTGGAAAAGGGGCGCATCGTTTTCAAACGGGCCTATTGCGACTGGAGCAATTACGGCGACTCGGTGCGCGAATTCCACGCCCAGGGAATCGAGCTGATCGACGTGCCGCAAACCAAGATGAGCGGCAAGAATAGCGCCGACATCCGGATGGTCGTCGACGCGCTCGACCTGTGCTACTCGAAACAGCACATCGACGTCTTCGCCCTGATCTCGGGAGACAGCGACTTCTCGCCCCTGGTCTCGAAGCTCAAGGAGAACGACAAACGCGTGCTGGGGTGCGGCGTGAAAAGCTCGACCTCCGACCTGCTGATCGCCAATTGCGACGAGTTCATCTACTACGACGACCTGATTCGCGTCGCCAAGAAGACCCAGACGCGGGGGACGGCCCGCCGGACCAAGCCCAAGGACGACGGCGCTCACGAGGACAAGGGCCAAGAGGCCTTCGACCGGGTGCTGGAGGTTTTCCACAGCGTAGAGCAGGATTACGACCCGCTCTGGGGCTCGCTGCTCAAGCAGGCGATTCGCCGCGTGTTTCCCGGTTTCAACGAGGGCTACTACGGCTATAGCAGCTTCTCGGATCTGCTCGAAGACCTGAAGAGCAAGGGCCTGGTCGACCTGGAGTACGACGAGAGCCGGGGCAACTACAAAGTGCACCGGCCCAAAGAGTGAGCCGGCCCGCGCGGCAGGCCTGAGCGCCGGTTGAATCCTGCAACGGGCACACTAGGGGATCATGAAGCCGCCGAACGCGCTGCCGGTGATCGGCGTCAGGGCGCCGCCGCCGCCATAAAAGCCGCCGCCGCCGTAGAAGCCGTTGAGCGGGCCCAGTTCGTCCTGGTAGTACCAGTAGGGAATATAGGGGCTCGGGCCGTCGTCGGAAAAGTACTTCGAGTACGGAATCTTGACGGCCGCCTTGTGCTTCTTGTACTGCTCGACGCGGTGCCCTTTGGGGTTGGTCGTATAGGGCCCGTAATCGAAAATCCAGTCGCTGGCGCGGGAAGCCGAGCCGCTGAAAAAGATCGCTACCGCCAGGACCAAAACGCGGACCGGCATGTTTCGCACTCCTCGCTCCGAAAGACGTCCCCCAACGAACCTTACCAAGCCAAGCATACGTCATTCCCCGGACGAAAAATCTCGCAGAACCCGCAGCTGACCCAAAGCCGGCGAAAAGCGCCAGCCGGCCGGGCCCAATTGCCCGCCGGGCCGGGGGCGGAAGGCGGCCAGGCCGGCCGAGCGATCCGGACGCGACAGTCGTTACAACCGGTCGAATTGTTGCCCGAGTCTGGCCGGCTATAATAAACGACTGCTCACCGCGAGCGGTTTTGCCACTAGCGAAGTAGTGGTCATCAGTCGGGTCTGGGCGACGGTATGGGCGAGGAGTTCAACCCGTATTACAAATGGCTGGCCATCCCGCTCGATGAGCAGCCGCCCAACCACTACCGCTTGCTCGGCGTGACGCCGTTCGAATCGGCGGCGGATGTAATCGCCAACGCCGCCGACCAGCGGATGGCGTTTCTGCGGACGTTTCAAGCCGGCCCCAAGTCGGCGCTCTCGCAGAAGCTGCTCAATGAGATTGCCGCAGCCCGGCTGGTGCTGCTCGACCCGAAGCGAAAAGTTCCCTACGACGAAGCCCTGCGGACCGACTTGGGGGCGCGCCGGGCCGCCGCGCTGACGGCTCCGCCCGTGGCGCCTCCGCCGCCGTCGGCCGTGTCGCACCCTGTGGCGCCTCCCCCGGCCGCTCCGTATGCCCCGGCCGCTCCGTATGCCCCGGCCGTGACCTATGCCCCGGCCGCCGTGGCGCCGCCAGTCGCTGCGCCGCCAGGCGTCGCCCCACCGCCCCGCCTGGTTTCTCCGCCGGCAGCATCGGGACGGACGAGCGGGGAATTCAGGCCGATCCCCGTGGCACAGCCGACACCGATGCCGGAGCCGATGCCAGCGGCGGAGTCGCGCTACGATATCGCGCGGCGCCCGGAAAAGTCCGAGCGGTCGCGACCTGCGCCGGCCAAGAAGAATCATCTCTTAATCGTTCCGGCGGTCATCGGCGTGTTGGCTGTCGTGCTGGTCGTGGTCCTGGTGGCCGGTCGCGAGCGTTCGCAACCCGAACTTGCGCTGGGCGACCGCTCGACGGCTTCCGGGACACCAGATCAGCAGGCCGGTCCAGCGGCGGATGACGAGCCCGCGAGCGCCGAACCCGCGGCACCGCCCCGGCACTCAAAAAAACACCGCCCCGTGGCGCCCCTCGATCCCGAGGATCCGACCGATACGAGCCCAGAGCCCGAGCCGCGGACCAACAAGCCGGGCGAGACCGAATCCCCCTCCAGCCAGACTTCGATCATTCCTCCGCCACAGCCGGAGCCGCCTAGCACGCCGCCAGGAAAACCAACGCCCCCCGTTGAAGCCAAGCCCGTCGAACCGAAGCCCGTTGAACTCAAGCCCGCCGGACCTAAACCCGTTGAGCCCAAGCCGGCGGTCCCGGACACGCCGCCCGCAGACCCTGTGCCGATGCCCAGACCCGATACCCATCCGGGCGAATCGTCCGCGGCCGACCATCGCCTGGCCGAACCCCCGGCCGACGCCATGACGGCAGCCAACCAGCAGATCAAAGAGGTCTATCGCCAGGAGTTTGCCGACGCAACGACCCCGGGCCTGAAGCGGCATCTGGCCGAGACTTTGCTCAAGCAAGCCGAAACGGCCGGCGACGAGGTGCCCATCCGTTTTGGCCTCTTCCAGTCCGCGCTGCACCTGGCGACCGAGGCGGCGGACGTGGGCGTGGCGCTCGAGGTGATCGACGCGCTGGCCGCGGCGTTCGTCGTCGATCCCCACGCTTTGCGGTTGCAGGCGCTGCAGCAAATGTCGAAGACGGCCAGGCCGGCCGATCAGTTGAGCGTCGGCAAGGCGGCGCTCGAACAAGTGCACCGGGCCACGCAGGCCGACGAGCTGGCCGTGGCCGAGAAGCTGGCCCAGTTGGCGCAAAACGTGGCTACCAAAACCCGCGACGTCGACTTGCGCAAGGCCTCGGCAGCTCGGCTGGCCGACGTGAAGAAGGTGGAGCATCTGTGGAACCAGGCTCGAGCGGCAGCCGATCAGCTGAAGCAGGATCCCCAGGACGAAGCCGCCAACTTGACCTACGGCAGCTATTTATGCCTGACGCACGGCGATTGGGCCCAGGGTCTGCCGCTGCTCGCCAAGGGCACGGCCGGCAAGCTCAGCGCTGCGGCCCGGCTCGATTTGCAACCGGCCCCGGACGCTGCCGCGCAGATCCAGGTGGGAGACGCCTGGTGGAATCTGGCTGGCGATGACAAATCGGTCGGCAAGCCGCTGCTGCTGGAACGCGCCGGACACTGGTACCAGCAAGCGCTGCCGCAGTTGACCGGATTGACCCAAACCCGGATCGAAAAGCGTCTGGGCGAGATCGCCACCCATACCCACGAGGAACCGCTGGGCGCAAGCGCCCACGCTGACGGCCGGCAAGCAGCTCGACGTGCCGCTGGGCGCCGGCGACGGAGCCACGGTGCTCCACCTGCGCTGGATGCCGGCCGGCAAGTTTATCCAGGGTTCGCCGGCGAATGAGCCGGGGCACCAACCGTTCGAGAGCCAGCACGAGGTGGTCCTGACTCGGCCGTTTTTCATCGGCACCACCGAAGTGACGCAGGCCCAGTGGCAGGCCGTGATGGGCAATAACCCTAGCCGGTTCACCGGCCCCGACGTGCCGGTGCACAATGTCACGTACACGGCGGCCAAGGAGTTCTGCGAGCGGCTGGATCTGCTCCCCTCGACGCGCGGCAAGTATCAATTCCGCCTGCCGACCTCGGCCGAATGGGAGTACGCCTGCCGGGCCGGCTCGAAGCGCACGTACTGCTTCGGCGACGACCCCGGCAAGCTCGGCGAATATGCCTGGTACAAGGATTCCACCAAGGGCGTGGGCGGGCCGCGGCCGGTCGCCCAGCTCAAGCCCAACGCGGCCGGGCTCTACGACATGCACGGCAACGTCAGCGAGTGGTGCACCGATTCGTTCAGCAACCTGGTCCTGACCACCCGCCAAATCGATCCCAAGGGATTTCCCGGCGTCAACCAGGTGACTCGCGGCGGCTACGGCATGTCGAGCGCCGAAGAATGCCGCTGCGCCCACATCTTCAACGATCCGCCCGGCAAAGCGATCGACGGACTGGGCTTTCGCGTGATTTGCGATCCGGTGGCGGCCAAGAAGGACGCCCGCTAAAAGGGCGCGCCGAAGATCGCATGCGCGGATCGCGGTTCGCAGACACGGCCCCCTCAAACGCGGCAGCCCGCGGGCGGCGAAAACCCAAGGGGCGTCACTGCGTTTTGCCCAGCACCGCCATCAGCGGCCGGTGCTCCGAGCCGACGTCGGGCCCCACGGTGCACTCCAGAACTTGCCACTGTCGGTCGCACAGGATGTGGTCGAGCCGCAAGCTGAACCAACCGGCAAAGTACGTGCTGCCGACGCCCCAGCCGGCGGTGCCAAAGGCGTCGCTGAGCCGGCCGAAATTATGCCGGAAAACGGGGCTTTCGGGGGGCGTATTGAAATCGCCCGCCACGATTGCGTTCGGCTCGGCCGTGCACCACGGGCCCGCGACTTCGGCCTGTTGGCGGCGGCCGTCGCTCGACGCCTGCAGCATGGCGGCGCCTCGCCATCCAAGGGCCTGCACCGTCCGCAGTCCCCAGCGCGGGGACATCAAGTGCAGGTTGAACATGTGCACCGTCATCCCGTCGACGTCCAGCTCGTAGCGGTGCATTGCGCCGGGATATCCTTCGAGCGCCGGGTCCGGACAATTCGAACTCGAGCGGATCGGATAGCGGCTGGCCAGCGCCATGTACTCGTCCTGGGCCACGTACCAGCGCCGCTGGGAATCGGCCAGGACCACGGGCAGGTGCGTGGACTCGATGTCTTGCAGCGCAACCAGGTCCGGATCGAACACGACGATCAGCCGGTGCAGCGCCGCCGGATCCAACGACCAGCTGTCGCAGTTGAGCGTAAGCACCCGCAAGCTCGGTGCGGTCGTGGCCGGCTCGAGCAGCTTGCGCCACGGACAATGCACGCCGGCCAGCCAAAGCGCGCCGGCGGCCAGCAGCGCCAATGTGGCCAAGGTGCTCCACCGTCGGCGCAGCGGGGCGACGACGAGAAAGCCCGCCAGCGGCAGCGCCCAGATCCAGCGTGGAGCGAACAAGAACAGAGTTGCCCACCACTGATTGTCGGCGGCAAAGTGCAACACGCCCCACACCGCAGCCAGCACCGCGGCATACATTGCCACGGACGTCCACCACAACCGCCCGGGCCAGCGGCCACCGGAACGGTCTGATGCCCCTTGCGACGGCGCTGCCGACAATTCCAGGAGCGCGTCCGGCGTTCCGCGCGGGGCGACAGGCCGCAGCGCCACCTGCCAAACCCAGGCGATTAGCACGGCCTGCAGCGGCAGCCGCAGCCAGAGCAGCCAGGCCGGCAGGTTCAGCCCGGGCACGGCCCCGGGGACCAAGGCCAGGTAAATATTCGCGGGAAACACGGCACATAACAGCGCGACCAGGCCCCAGCCCGCCCAGCGCCGCAAGCGCGGCACGAGCAGCCCGATGCCGCCGGCAATTTCGCAGATCCCGCTCACGACGACCAACAGATCCGGTCGTGGCATGCCCGAGGAACGATTTGCCGATAGAAGTTCGGATCGACGAAATGCAGGGTGCCCCCGGCGACAAAGAACAGGGCCGCCAGCCAGCGTAGCCTGCTTCTCCAGATATCGCCCCTCGCCGGTTGCCACATGTCGACACGATAGCATGCCGCTGCGCCGGCCCACAACCACGGTCGCGGGCCTCCTGGCCGGCGATTCGGATGGACCCGGCTTTTGGCTCTGGATTACAATTGCTGCTCGGCGCCGGAGGCCCGGTATTCAGACCCCGAATCTTGCGCATGCGCCGCCCGGCGCGGCGCACCACAAGCGGAGCTTGTCGCATGCGAATCCTAGTCATCATCATGCTCATCGCGGCCCTCCTATTGGCACCGTCTGCGGCGCTGGCTCAGCGCGGACACGGTGGAGGCGGAGGCGGTTGGGGCGGAGGTGGTGGTGGAGGCGGAAGATCCGGTGGCACCGGTTTCGGTTCTCCCGGCGGCGGTGGATTCCAAGGACACGGGGCCGGCAGTGTCGGCTCGACCAGCCGGCCGCTGGCGTCCGGAACGGCCGCGCGCGGGCCCGCTCCGATGGCGGCCCATTACAACAACGCCGGCTACCATCCCCAATTCAACAACCGGCCGGCATATCACGGCGGGTGGTACCACGGCGACTGGCACGCCCACTACGGCGGACCGTGGGGATATCGTCCCTACGGCTGGGGCTGGGGCGGGGGCGGCGGTTGGGGAGGCTGGGGACTCGGCCTGGGCGTCGGGCTGGGCGTGGGTCTGGGCGTCGGCGCGATGGCGCTGGGTTCGCCCTGGGGCTGGGGTTACTACAGCTATTACAACCCGTATTGGGGCAACGGCTACGGCGGGGCGACGTATATCAACTACTCCCAGCCGATCGTGATGGCGCAGCCGGTCGTCCAGGCGCAGGCCGCGCCTCCGCCGGCAGGCTACGGCGGCGCGGGCGCTTACGGGGCCGGCAACAACCCCTACGGCGTCCAGGCTCAGCCCCCCGCGCCCGCGGTGGATCCGGCCGCGCAGGCCAAACAGAACGATGCGCTGGCGATTTTCGAGAACGCCCGGAGCTTGTTCGGCCGCGGCGACTACAAAGCGGCGCTGGCCCAATCGGAGCGGGCGATCAAGCTCGTGCCGAACGACTCGGTCATGCACGAGTTCCGCGCCTTGTGCTTGTTCGCGCTGGGCGATTATCAACAATCGGCGGCAGGGGTGTACGCCGTGGTGTCGGTCGGGCCGGGCTGGGATTGGACGACCGTGAGCAACCTGTACCCGAACGTCGACGTGTACGCCCAGCAATTGGCGGCGCTGGAATCCTACACGGCCCAGCATCCCGAGGCCCCTGGTCCAAAATTCCTGCTCGGCTACCATTATCTGTTGGGCGGACACAGCGACCAGGCAGCCGCCGAGTTCGAGCAAGTGGTTCAGTTGCAGCCCAAGGATCAACTGGCCGCCCAATTGCTCAAGGGATTGACCACGCGCGGCGACGTTCCGCAGCCCGGTCCGCCGGCCGAACCGGCCAAACCGGTCGCCGCGTCCAGCGTGGTCGGCATGTGGAAGTCCAGCCGGCCCGACGGTTCGAACTTCGAGATGAACCTGGCCGGCGACAACAAGTTCAGTTGGAAATGCAGCCAGCAAGACAACAAGCCGCAATCCATGAGCGGCACGTACACGCTGGCCGACAATTATTTGATCCTCAAAGCCAGCGACCAGAATGCCCTCGTCGGGCAAGTCGAACTGACGGCCAGCAACCAGCTCAAATTCAAGCTCGCGGGGGGCAATCCGGCCGATCCAGGCCTGACGTTCACCCGCTGAGCAGGTGCCCCGCTGGGCTGCTGTCGGCCAAGGTTGCTGGAAGACCTCTGCAACCGCGAGACCGGCCATGCCCAGCGTTTACGTCTTCAATTCCCAGGGCCAGCTTGTCGGCCCCGTCGAGTCGCCACGCTTCGAGCTGAGCGACGCCCAGTGGCAAGAGCGGCTCACGCCCGAGCAGTACGAGATCTCGCGCGGCAAAGGGACCGAGCGCCCGTTTTGCGGCACGCTGCTCGACAACAAGCAATCGGGCGTCTACAGCTGCATCGGCTGCGGCCTGCCGCTGTTTTCCTCGCAGGCCAAGTTCGACTCGGGCACCGGCTGGCCCAGTTTTTTCCAGGCCATCGGGCCGGGCAATGTCGTCGAACAGCCCGACCCCAGCGGCGGGCGGATGCGCACCGAAATCCTTTGCGCGCGCTGCGACGGGCACCTGGGGCACGTATTCGCCGACGGCCCGCCGCCGACCCAGCGCAGATTTTGCCTGAACTCGGCCTCGCTGGAGTTCACGCCCGAGAATGAGACGGCGCGGCTGGCCGATCCCGCCGCAGCCGGCCCGCGGGCTGCCGCGCCGGCCACCGCGGTGCTGGCCGGCGGCTGTTTCTGGTGCACCGAAGCGGCCTTCGAGCAGCTCGCCGGAGTGCTGGACGTCGAAAGCGGCTATGCCGGCGGGTCGGCGGATACGGCCGATTATACGAGCGTGTGCGGGGGGGGCACCGGACATGCCGAGGCGATTCGCATCAGCTACGATCCGGCCCGCATCAGCTACGAGCGCTTGCTCGACGTGTTCTTCGACGCCCACGATCCGACGCAGCTCAATGGGCAGGGCGCCGACATCGGCACGCAATATCGCTCGGCCATCTTCTTCGCCAATGAGGCCGAGCGCGCGGCGGCCGAAAACAAGATTCGCGAGCTCGACAAGTCCGGCCGCTTTCCCCGGCCGATCGTCACCAGCCTCGAGCCGTTGGGCACATTCTATTCGGCCGAGGCCTATCACCAGGACTACGCCCGCAAACACCCGGGAGAGCCCTACATCCGCTTCCATGCCGTGCCGCAGGCCTGCCGCGTGCGGGAAAAATATCCGCACTTGATCAAGTCCGGTAGCTAGCAGCCTGCTCCCAGATTGTCCGCCCGCGTGGCCCAATCCCGCCGCGCTCCGCCAATGACGCCTGGGCTGGATCGGGGCTCGTCGCCGCCGCGGCGCCGCTGACTGCATTCAGCAAAAGGCCGGCGGCCTGAATTCCAGCCCAAGGCGGTCTTCCGCTAGCGCGCCTGTTTACGGTACTCTTCGCCCCCCCTCGATTTGATTCAGGGGACTGAATGATTTCGCGGTTGGGCAATTGCGCGACTGGGTGATTAGGCAACTGGGTAATTGGACAATTGCGGCCGCGGCGCGGCACAAAGCGGAGGACTTCATGCTGGCATCGGGAAGTGTTGGCGCGGATTACGTTTTGCCTGCCGGGCTGCGTCGCGCCGTGCGACTTGCAACCCGGCGTGCCGGCGCATGGCTCGCTGCGCAAGGCCTGACCGCTGTCGCGCTGGTGGCCCTGTTGTGCGGCGGCCCGAGCATCGGCCGAGCCGACGGCGACGAAGCGGCCAAGAGCGGCATCCAGCTCCCGCCCGAACATCCGGTGCAAGTGGAAGTCAGCGTCGAGCTGGTCGAAATCTCGCAGATTGTCGATCGCGATCAGAAATTCGAAGCCGAATTCTACGTCTACTACACCTGGCACGATCCGCGGTTTGCCTTCGATCCGCAGCGCGCCGGCGTGCAGCGCAAATTGGTCAGCGCCGACGACATTTGGAATCCGGACCCGCAATTGCTCGACGAACTCGACGTGAGCGTGCGCGGGGGCAAGGTCGTCCACGTCTATCCCGACGGCAAACTGTGCTTCAGCCGGTACTATCGGGGTACGATCGCCGGCTCGCTCGATTTGCACGAATTCCCGCTCGACAAGCATCACCTGGAAGTCGAACTGGAGGAATCCGTGTTCGAGGCCGACCAGGTCGTGTTCGTGCCGGGCGAAGTACGTGCCCTGTTTCCCGAGCGCGCCGTGCCGCACGGCTGGAAACTGGTCGGCATGTCGTCCGAAGCCAAGACCTCGATGTACTCCAAGACCGGCGAGCAGTATTCGATGCTGCGGGTGAGCCTGGCGGTGGACCGGGACCCGCACTATTACTTCTGGGCGATCGTGCTCCCGCTGATACCGATCGTGGCGACCGCCTGGTCGGTGTTCTGGATGAACCCGAAGGAATTCGGCGCGCAAGTCAGCGTCGGCATCACCGCCATGCTGACGATCGTGGCCTACCGGATTTCAATCGACAGCAGCCTGCCGCCGCTGAGTTATTTGACGCGGATGGATTTCTTTCTGCTGGGCTGCCAGATCTTCGTGTTCGGGGCCTTCATCGTCGTGGTGGCGATCCACGTGTTGCACGTCTTGGACACCGTCGAGACGCGAGCGGCCGTCGCCCGCATCACGGCGGGTTGCCGCTGGATGCCGCCGCTGCTGCTGGTGGCCACTTCGCTGCTGTTGACGCTCCTGCCGGCCAGGTTCGGCCACTGGATCCTGATGGCGTCGATCGCCTCGATCGTGCTGTGTTATCCGCCGCGGCCGGCGGCCCTGCGGATGTGGTTCCGGCTGCTGCTGCGCCCGGAAAGTCTGCTCGAGCCCAGCGGCCACGGGGACCTGGCAGCCGCATCCGGCGCCGGACACGGCGCGCCGCTCGCGGCCGACATCGCCCACGAATCCGCCGGGCTGGCGACCATCGAATTGCGGCCTGGCGGCGAGCCGCGCCGCGCGCTCGAACCGCGGCGGCGCGTCGGCTGATCGACGACCCGCTCTAAAACAGCGGCGGGCGGCCGAGCTGACGCCGGACCACGGCCCATTGGCCGACGTGCATCAACCAGTGGCCGGTGGCGGCCGCGTAGAGCACGGTGCCCACGTCGGGGGCCCATTCCATGCCCGACGGCTTGTCCATGTCGGCCTCGCTGGTCTTGGCGATCACGGCCAGGCTGGCGGCCCGCTGTTCGCCCTGGACGCGCAGCAATTCCTCCTTGGAGCAAAGCGCCTCAGGGTCATTCTGCTTGGCGGTTTCGGCGGTATATTTTTCGGCAAAACCGGCCGGCAGCGGGGGCATCGAACCCGGCGCGACTTTCTCAAGCAGTTGATTCTCGGCCACGATCAAGTGCCCCAACTGCCAGTTGATGTGGTTGCATTCCGGAGCCGGCCGGTGGAGCAGTTCCGCGTCGGTCAGATCGTTTACGTAGCCCATGGCGATCATCGAACTCATGTTGCTCGACATCTTGAGCGCGTCCTGAACCTTCATATCCGTTCCCTTGTTGCTGTTGGGGTGAGGGTGTCCTGGCGCTGGCCGGGCGAGCGCCGCAGCGGCCGGCATTGTAGCCCAAGATAGCGGCGAGGCAAACGCGCCGCCGGACGGCAGGCCCGAGTTGACGCTGGGCGTCGATTTGCGCCCGAGGCGAATCACCGCGGGCACTTAGTGGCCGGTGACTTTGCGCGTGGCGCTGAAGGGATTCGAGGGTTGCGCGCGGGCGCCGTAGGAGCCGTAAGAGATGCCCCCCATTTCCTGCTCGTGCAAGTTGTCGTGCAGCGAACGCAGCTCCTCGTACGACCAGGTTTCGATCTCGTAACTCACCGAGATCTGATGGCCGTGCGTCGGACCGCGCAAATGGGCTACCACCCGCTCGCGAGAGGGATTCCAATCCTCGTCGATCGACCAGTGATTGCCGCGGAGCGGATAATGCCCCGCCGACTCGACCCGGGCTTTCTCCGGCACGAATCCCGGCGGCCGCTCGTCGATGCCCTTGATCAGCCAGCCGAACGTCCACATGTCGAGCGGCGTGGTGCAACCCGACTGGAACGAACGGACGATCTCCTGGTCGCGCACGCAAATCACCTTGGGCAATTCCTGCCCGCCGAGCAGCTCGGCCAGCTCGCCCAGCGTGCCGCGATCGACGATTTGCAGATGATTCTCCGGGCCGGGCCCGATCTTCCAGCCCCGGGAACGCATCTTTTCGAAGTCGCCGCCGGGACGCCGCAAACGCGCCAGCTCACGCTCGCAGCGCGGGCAGTCCTTGCCGATGACAAACAGCACGCGCGGCGGTTTCGAGGGGTCGACCGCCGCGGGCTGGGCGTCGCTGGAGGTTTTCCCAGTGCCAGACGCAGCGGCTCCAGATGACAGGGTGCCGGATGAGGCAGCTCCGGATGACGCAACGCTAGATGACGCAACGCCCGATGTTGCAGCACCGGATGTCGACAGGGTCGCGGCGCCGGAAGTGGTCGGCTCCGCGCCTCGGGCCGCGATCGTGGTCAGCAGCGCGGCCGAAATGATTAGAGGCGATCCGACGAAAAGGCGGCGCATACCCATCCTATTCAGAGGGCAACGTGGAGTTCTTGCTTCCGCCTGCAAGCATGCCAAGTATACCCCGAAACCGGCGAAAAGTCAGCTTGCCGGCGGCCGCCCGATGGGGGCGGTCTGGTCCGCCCGGGGCTGGGGTTTCCGGCTACGCAAGTCGTTTCCCGGCCCGGCGTGACGGCCGAGAAGGCCCGGCCGCCGCAGGGGGCCCGCGTGGCTCAGGGTCAAGGGCGTACGGGAGCGGATATAATCGGCGGCATGGATCTCACCCGCCGCTTGGAACGCGTGAACCATCCCGACCGCACGTGGGAAGAGTCTCGGATCCGAGACTGGATCTATGCGATGCGCAAGTCCGCGCAGCCGCTCTACGACGACCTGGTGGCAGCCAAGCGCGATTTCCACGCCGCCCCGCGTGGCCCGGGCAACCGGCGGCGATTGCACGACGCGCTCGTGGCCCTGCGCGATTGGTCATGCGCCGAGGGGTACAGCGACGTCATGCGCGAAACCTTTGACGTTCTGGTCGCCGGAATCGAGCTCCAGGACCAGGATCCCGACCGGCCTTGAGGTTCCTGCGGCAGCTCGCATCCATGGGCGGACGAAGTCCGACAGGGGGACGTGGGCCGAATCTGCGGCCCAGCGGACACCTTCGCCCCGCCGCCCGGCGGGCCGCTTTTTCGGCAGCCAATCGTGGGGCGCGGTATGATAAGCAGGGCTTGTCGCGCACCGGCCGCGGGCGTATTTTTGGCGCTCCCGAGTTGCCCCCTTCCCGACGTGGAGAATCCGCAGTGACCCAGGATCATTCGTCGCACGATCACGGCCACCACGGCCATCATCCCCAGCACGGCAATCACCATCAGTATGAGGCGGCAAAGGCCAAGAAGCGGGCCCTGCACAAGGACTGGCGGACCTGGACTGTCGTGCTCTTGATGGTGGCCCTGATCTTTGCCTACCTGGCAAGCCTGGACGAGGCGCGATCGCCGATCAAAGAACCCGGTCCCAACCCCGCCGGCGTGGGCCCTGGCCCGATGCCCGCCGACGCGCCGGCCGCTCCCTGAGGCGCCCGGTCGCCCGCGTGCCATGAGTGCCAGGCCCCATCTCACTCCGTGGCCCTTTGCCCCCCTGGCCATTGCCTGGGCTGCGCCGGCCAGCTTGCTGGGCCTGGCCGCGGGGCTCGCCGGCCTGTCGACCGGCGGCCGCGTGCGCCGGTCGGGACGCACGCTTGAGTTCTGGGGCGGCGCCGTCACCTGGCTCTTGCGCCACGGACCCTATATCCGTGGAGCTCTGGCGCTGACGCTGGGCCACGTGATCCTTGGCCAGACCGCCCGCGAGCTGGATCGCTGCCGCGAGCATGAATTGGTTCACGTGCGGCAGTACGAGCGCTGGGGACCCGCCTTCTTGCCCGCCTACCTGGGCTGTTCGCTCGTGCTCTGGCTGAGAGGCCGCGATCATTACCTCGACAATCCGTTCGAAGCAGAGGCCTTTCGCCAGGCCCCCTAGCAGACGGGTTCTCCAGCGTTCGGGCCCTCTAGCCATCTCCCGGCGCCGATGACCGCGCCGGCGGCGTGACCGGACCCGGCTTTTTCTTGGGTGGATTGAAGTCCTGCTCAAAGCGCCGCAAGTCGGTCTTGAGCCTTGGCGGTTCCGGCTCCTGGCCTTCGGGCGGCGAACCCGACCCGGCCTCGGAATGTTCTTCGGCTGCCGCGGCCGGCAGTGGATGCTCGGGCTTTTTGTAGATCAATTGATACTGGTTGTCCGGCGAGCGCTGGGCAACCACCAGTTCCCAGCCGGCCGCGCCCTGTTCGTTCAATTCTTTTTCCAGTGCTCCCTCGGCCGTGGTCCGCAAAGCATAGACCCAGCGCCGCGCGAGCGAATCTTCGCCCGGCGTCGCCGCGCCGGCCGACCGGTGGGTGCGGAACCAGTATCCCGCGACGGCCAGAACCAGCAACATGGCGCCCGCACCGCCCCAGCGCAGGATCTGCGCCGGCAGTCCCCCTTGGGCAAACGCTTCGGCCCTGGACATCCGGCTCCAGCGGCGGGGTGCCCCGCCGGGCTGCGATCCGTTCGCATACGCCGCGCTCGTGGCCTGTGCTTCCCAGGCCGAGCCGGGCTGCATGCCCAGCCCCGACGACTCGGCATGCGAAGCGCCGGTCGCATGCTGTGCCGCGCCTGCGCTGACCGGTGCCGCGCCGGCCAGGCCCTGGGCCGCCAGCGCTCGATTCATCCGCTCGGTGGCCGCCGAGGCGGTCGACGAAATCAGTTCTCCGCAACCCGGGCAGGCGCCCGTCGCGCCATCCGGCACGACCAATTGCCGACCACAGCGTGCACAGCGAATGATCATGCTTGCCTCGCATTTGCCGGGCAGCGTTTGGCCCCGCTGCAACGCAGGGAATTTTGCCGCTTGCCGGGCGAACCCTCGAATAGGAACCGCGCTCGATGACTTCTGCCTGATCCCGTCGCGCGTTGCCGCGCGCATGGCCGCGCATGATCGAGCCAGAAACGCCGACGACCTGCCGCACCGCGGCCAGCAGGCGCAGGGATTCTACAACCCGGCCGTGAGCATTCCAAGCTGCGCTTCGTGCGCGGGCGACGGGTGCGCTGATCCGGCTCCCGGCGTCGGTCGATCTTCGACATGCCTGCTACGAATTTCACACACAACGCTCGCGCCGCCTTAACACTTTGCACACCTTCAACGCCGGTGTGGGGGGCAAGCCGAACGCAATTGTTAGACTTCCGCCAAGATGCTTTGCCTGGAGCAAGGGCACTCGTAGAATGCCTGCCGCCACCAGCTCGCTGGCGGTGCGCCGCTGGGATGGAACGATTCGCGCACGATGCGCAGTTGGCAGATTCCACGGGCTCGACCACGCCGCCGCCAGGCCGTTTGTCGCGCCTTTGCCCGAGGAGCCAGGCCATGTTGACGATGCCCGAGTCTTCGACGCTGCCCGGTGCCGAGCGTGCGGTGCCCGTGGTGCTGGTAGTGGACGATTCTCCGATCGACCGGCGATTGGCCGGGGGAATCCTGCAGCAGCGCGGCGAGGTTCGCGTAATTTACGCCCAGCACGGCGCCGCGGCGCTCGAGATCCTGGAGCGCGAGCCGATCGCGCTGATCGTGACCGATCTGCAAATGCCCGAATTGAACGGCCTGGAGCTGGTCTCGGAAGTGCGCCGGCGTTTTCCGCTGGTGCCGACGATCCTGATGACGGCCCACGGCAGCGAAGAGATCGCGCTGGCGGCACTGCGGCGCGGAGCGGCCAGTTACGTGCCCAAGCGTCGCCTGGCCACCGACCTGGCCGACACGGTCAAGGACGTGCTGCGGGTCACGATCAATCGGATCCAGCTGCAGCGGTTGCACCAGCACTGGACCCACACCGAGTTCCAGTTCTGCCTGGAGAACGACGCGGCCTTGATCCCGCTATTGGTCTCGCACCTGCAGGAATACCTGCAGGCGATCCAGCACTGCGACGAGACCGAGCTGATCCGCGTCGGCGTGGCCCTGCACGAAGCCCTGCGCAACGCGATGCATCACGGCAACCTGGAGCTGGATTCGGAGCTGCGGCGCGAGTCGCCCGAAGACTATTACCGCCTGGCCGATAAGCGCCGGGAGCAAGAGCCGTTTCGCGGGCGGCGCGTCCACGTCACGGCGCGCGAATCGCCCAGCGGCGCTTGCTACACCATCCGCGACGAAGGACCCGGCTTCGACCTGACCCTGGCCGGCATTGATCCGACCGACAGCAAAAATCTGGAGCGAAACGGGGGGCGCGGACTGTTCCTGATCCGCACCTTCATGCACGACGTCCGGTTCAACGAGTGCGGCAACGAGATCGTCATGACGCACCGCCGCAACGCCGAGGACCCGGCGGACGACGCCTGGCCGGCAGGTCCGCCCACGATCACCGAGTGACGAAAGTTCCCGCGATCATTCCCGGCCGCACGGGAGCGTCCAGAAAAGCCCAATACCCCGCGAAACGCCGATACCCCGCGAAACGCCCGTACCCGAACAAAGGTTGTCCGCAGACATGATGGAAATCAAGGTCGTCCGCTTCGAAAACGACGTGGTGCGCGTCGACGTATTGGGCAAGATCTCGCGCGACGGCTGGGCCGTGAATCACGAGCCCTTGGTCAAGGTCTTCGGCGAAGACATCTACACGAAGACGGTGCTGCTGAACTTGAGCAACTCGAACTACCTCGACTCGACCGGGGTCGAGTGGCTGCTGACGGCCCATCGTCGGTTCGTGCACGGCGGCGGCAAGCTGATCATCCACTCGGCCAAGCTGATGATGCAGCAGATCCTGAAGATGATGCGGATGGACCTCGTGCTCAATCTGGCCCCCGACGAAGAAAAAGCCCGCGAACTGGCCCAGGAAACACTTCATGGACAATCACCGCAATAGCACGCTCACCGCTCCGCGAGCCACCTGGCAGCCTCAGGTGCTCGCCGAGCTGAGCCTGTTGCCGCCCGAGCAGATCGTCGAGAGCTTGCTCGACGAAGCCATCGACGCCGGCGCCAGCGACTTGTTCTTCGGCTGCAGCGAGGACGACGTCGAGGTGTCGATCCGGCACCTGGGCATGGTCAAGCGGATTGCCACGCTTCCGCTCGAAGCCGGCATCCGCTGCATGATGCACATCCGCGCCGCGGCCGGGATGAAGTTCCACGAAAAGCGGGTGCCGCAAGACGGCCGCTGGGTCCGCCGCCGGGCGGACGGCCGGGTCATCGACCTGCGGCTCAACACGATGCCCACGGTGCATGGCGAGAGCTTTGCCATCCGCTTGCTCGATCGGTCGACGCAGCTCCACTCGCTCGACAGGCTGGGCCTCGTCGACGCGCAGTACGACGCCCTGGTCACGATGCTGCACAGCCCCAGCGGCTTGATCCTGGTGACCGGCCCCACCGGCTCGGGCAAGACCACCACGCTCTATTCCTGCCTGCAGCATCTGAACGACGGCCGCCGCAAGATCCACACCATCGAAGACCCGGTGGAATACACGTTTCCGGGCATGCGGCAGACCGACGCCGGCCACGTCGAATTCAACGAGTTGCTCCGCGGCGTGCTCCGGCAGAGCCCCGACGTGATCATGATCGGCGAGGTCCGCGACAAGGAGACGGCCGACACCGCTGTCCGCGCAGCCAACAGCGGCCAGCTCGTGTTCGCCACGCTGCACGCCCCGATCGCCGCGGCAGCCGTGCAGGCCATGATCAACCTGGGCAGCTCGCCGTACTTCCTGTGCGCGTCGCTCTTGGGAGTGGTCGGCCAGCGCCTGATCCGCACGCTCAACCCCCAGACGCGCACGCCCATGGACCTGTCCGATGCCCCGCGCACGTTCGAGGAGATTGCGCCCTGGCTCAAGCCGGGCGAAGGCCGAACGATTTATGCCGCGGCCTCCGACGGAAACGGCGACGACGGCTACGCGGGCCGGACCGGCGTGTTCGAAATCCTCACGATCTCGCCCACGCTCCGCCAGTTGATTTGCGAAGAAACGCCCGCCAGCGTCCTGACGCAAAAGGCCATCGAAGAGGGCATGATCGATTTTCGCCGGGCCGCGCTCGTCAAGGTCGCCCAAGGGCTGAGCACGTTCGACGAAATGTTCCGCACCGTTCCGACCGGCGACATGTGGGTGCACGAGGAGCCGCCGGCCAAATAACAGCGCGCGGCCGGAAGGAAGCTTTTTTTCCAGCTAGAGAGGCATTGCAGGACTTGTCACGGCGCCCGTTCGGCGTGCCGGTCAGGGGTTTACCCATCCCGGGTCGGGTTCCTTATCTCCCCCGTTTTTTCCGAGGAGGATCTGTCATGTGGCTACGATTCCGCAATTCGACCGCCGGCCTGCTGTCCCTGGCAACCGCGCTAGTGACCCTGGCCCTGGCCGGCGTTGCAAGCGCCAGGCACCGGCCGCGCCCGCCACGGGCAGCGTGTCTGACAGCAGCGCCCCGGAAAAGAAAACGGAGCCCACGCTCAAGGTCTTTCCGCTCAAGAACGTCGGGGCCCAGGAAATTATCACGGCCCATGCCATGCGCGGGCCGCTGGCAGGTGGCCAGGTGCGCATGGTGCGGCTGGCGCAGGACGAGCGCGGCAAGACGCTGTTTGCGCGGCACGGCGGAAGAGCTCGCTCAAATCGACGAGCTGGTCAAGGCGCTAGATGTCGCCCCGGACAAGCTCAGCAAGTGCGAGGTGGCCGGGCTCTACCTGATCCCGCTGCAGCGCACCGAAGCCCGGTCGGTCGCCTCGCTGCTCACCCAGCTCGGGTTCCGCGCCGGAGTCTTGCAGCTCGGCAAGCGGCATGCGATTGCGATCATGGACCCCGATGCGCGGAAAGATATTGAAGCGATCGTGGCCAGCGAAGAGGCCAGCGCCGCCGAAAAGAGCGAAGCCGAAGCCAAGTAACCGCCAGCCGCCGGGCCGCGAAACTCACCGCCGCGAAACTCACTGCCGCGACAGTCGTGGCCGCGAGCGTTGACAGGGCCGCCGCTTTCGACCAATCTGAGCGGGCCGAATCGGTGCTGCGCGCCGCCAACCGGGCTGGCGGGCGCCGCCGCTTCCTGCGAGCCCACCGATGCCTGGCGGCAACCGCACACACGCGCGATTCTTGAGCTGCGACTGGGGAACCTCGCGCTTGCGCGTGCGCCTGGTCGAACGCACAAGCGCGGCCGTCTTGGGCGAATCCTGCTCCGACGAAGGGGTCGCCCGCCTGGCCGCTTCGCCTGCGGCCGATCGGCCGGCGGCATTTCGCGGAGCGCTGCGGGCGCCCTCGCGCAGCTGGAACTCAACGGCGCTAGCGCGGCGGCGCCCTTGGCGATGCGGGAACTGCCGATCGTGATCTCCGGCATGGCCAGCTCATCGATCGGCTGGCAAGAGCTGCCCTATGCCGCGCTGCCGCTGCCTCTCGACGGCAGGCGGCTGGTCTGGCGGGCGCTCGATCCCTTGGAGCCCGGCGGCGGGCCCGTGCTCTTGATCTCGGGGCTGGCCAGCGGCGACGACGTGATGCGCGGCGAAGAGACCGAAGTGCTCGGCGCCGCGCGGCTGCTTGCCGGCCGGCCAATCGCCGGCGAGGGCATCGTCCTGCTGCCCGGCACGCATTCCAAGCACGTGCATTTGAGCGGCGGAGCGATCGTCGGCTTTCGCACGTTCATCACCGGCGAACTGTTCGACGTGCTGGCCAACCATAGCGTGCTGCGGCACAGCGTGGTTTTGAACGCGGCTGCGGAACCGGCCAGTCCGAAAACCTCGGCGGCTTTCGACGTCGGTGTTCGGCTGGGCGCCGGCGAGCCGCTGCCGGCCGCGCTGTTTCAGGTCCGCAGCCGCAGTCTGCTGGCCGGCTATGCGGCAGCCGAATGCCGCGCGCTGCTGAGCGGCATGTTGATCGCCGCGGAGCTTGCCGCCTTGGAGCAGCCGGCCTGGGCGCGGCTGCCGGTGGCCTTGGCTGCGCCGGCCGAGACGTCCGCCTCATACGCTCGGGCCGCGGAGCTGTTGGGCTGGAAAGCCCGGCTGACGGTGCTGGCGCCGGCCGACGTCGCCCGCCTGGCGGTGGTTGGGCAGTCGATCGCGCTTGAGCACATGCAGTCCGGCGGCGGCGTCTCTGCCTGATCCGGCGCAGGTGCCACGGGCAGCCGCCGTTTCGGTCGGGCGAGCCGCCCAGGGCGGTCTCAGGGCGCCTGATTGACGATCACTTCGACGATGTGCATGTAGGGGTTGGCGCTGTTCTTGAGCATGTTGACGCGGACGTAGCGGGCGTCGGTCTTGTCGAACTTCGCCGGATGCCCCTTGGCGGTCGCCGGGATCTTGTTGTCCGAGTAGTCCGCGACCTTTTTCCAGGTCTTGCCGTCGAGCGAGGTCTCGACCGTGAACTGGTAATACCGCCCGCCGTCGTAATAGGTGATGACGTTGATCGAATCGACCGGGTAGACCTGTTCCAGGTCGATCAGCAGCCATTGGGGCCCCGGGTGTTCGGCGGCCCAATGGGCGTTGACGTTTTCGGCCTCGCCGTCGACCGCGACTTTCGCCGCCCAGGCGTCGGTGCGATCCGGCCCGGGCCCGACTTTGACCGGCTTGCGCGTGGCCAGATTGGGCTTCACAGCCATGCGGCGCTGAAACCAACTGCCGGCCAGGTTGCCCTGCTGCCGGCCCTGGCTGTCGAACAAGCCGGCTCGCAGGTGGGCCGAATCCTCGAGCTTGAACGGCCCCGTGTACGGCTTCCAGCCCGGGTTGGGGAGCGAATTGTCGAGCGTATAGCGGATCGACAAGCCCGGGTCCGGCTGGTTGGCCACGAGCGTGATCGTGATCGGCTCGGCGAACGAGTTCTCGTCGCGGACGAAATCTTCCGCCGCGCCTTGCACGCGGATCGAGACCGGATGCACGAGCTTTTCCAGGAGCGCGTCGGTGCCGGCCAGCCGCACTTTGAACTCGGCAAAATCGGTCGCAGCGGGGCGATTCCAGGTGCGCTCGGCGACCAGGGCCAGCCGATCGCGCAGGCTTTGGATTTCGATCGCCTCGGAATTCTCCCAGGAGCAGAGCTGGGCACCCTGCAAGTGCGACGGGTCGGCCAGCAGCGTGAACTCGGTCGAGCCTTCGCGGCCGAATTTCGTCGGGTCCCAGCCAAACAGGAACTCGAGCGATTTCTTGTTGTCGCGCACGATGTATAGCGGGGTCCAGGTGGCATTCACGACTTCGTAGCCGCTGGCCACGATTTCGTTGGGATTGCGGCCTTGCGACCAGACCATCACCAGAACGTCTTTGGGCAGCGTGTAGGCGCCGCCGGCATTCCAGGCTTCTTCCCAGACGATCGGTTTCTTGCCGCGTTTGGTCACGACGCCGCAAAGATCGACGATGAACTTGCAATACAAGTCGTGGGAACTCGCGATGTTGCCGTATTTCGCCTGGGCCGCCTTGTACTCGGGAGTGTTCTCCAATCCACCCAGCCCCACCTCGTCGGCACCCAAGTGGACGTAGGGCGTGGAGGCAAACACGTCCATCACTTCGCCCAACAGCACGGTCACTGCCTCCCAGGTCTGGGGGCTGGCGATGTTCACCGTCGAGCCGTTCCCGGGAAACGAAAACACCTCCGGCGCGTCTCCCACCAGCCGGCCTGAATGGCCAGGCAGATCCATCTCCGGCACGATGTGCACGCCGCGCTCGCTGGCGTAGCGTTCCAAGGCGACCAGCTCTTCCCGCCGGTAGGGCTCGATGTGCGGCTTCGACGCCGGCTCGAAGCGGGCAAACTCATGGTTCCCCTTGCCGAGCTGCGGAAACTTTGTCGAAGGAAACATGAACAACTGGTCGTCGCTGATATGCACGTGCAGATAGCGAATCTTATAAAATCGGCACAGCTCGACGACTTGTTCGATCCCGCCCGGCGAGTGGTACTTGCGGGCCAGATCGATGAGCGCTCCGCGAAACGGATAGACCGGCTCGTCGGCCACGGTGATCCGCGGGATTTTCGCGCCCCCCTGGCCGGACTGGAGGGCCTGCAAAAGGGTGGTTGTGCCCGCGGCCACGGCGTCGTAGTTGCCGCCCCGCACGACGGCCTGCTGGTTCACGTCGATCGCGTAGGCTTCCCCCTTTAGGGCGGGATCAATCAGCAATAGCACGTCGCCGGCGACCGGATCCCGCTCGCCGGCGGCAATCGCCAGGCCCGTGGTCTGCTGGATTTCGCCGGCCAGGATCTTGGCCAGGGGCAGCAGCGCCGGATCGCCGGCGACTACGCGATTTTTCGCACCGAGCTCCAGGCTGCCGGCCGCAACGCGGATCGAGCGCGGCTGCGGGATCAACTTCGGCGTGGCGGCGGGTTCGTCGGCGGCCGACAGCGTGGCAGCCAGCGCGGCGAAAACCAGGAAAGCCCGGCATACGTGCAGCGAGCAAGACCGAGAATTTGGCTGAATCATTTTGGCGTGGTACTTTCCCAGGGCGGTTGGCAAAGGCGGATCGATCGATCCGCTTCTCAGTGGCTGTGTGCGAGTTGCGGGCGTGAAGCGGCGCGGCAGGGGGGCTCGCGGCCGGTTCCGGGCCCGTTCGGGCGGCCGCTATTCGGCACACCGGGCGCTCAGATCGTGGGCCGGCCGGGAAAGTTCAATTCGCCGGGATGTCGAAATTGAACTCGTTCTTCGCATCCGCCGATACGGTTACCTCGAGCTTGGTTTCAATGTTCACGCTGGGCGGCAGCCGCTCGATGGCCGGCCGCATTCCGCCCGGCTCGACGCCTTCGGGCAGCGGGCTGGTGTCGTCCCGGCTGGAAAAGATGCGCACTTCATACTTGCCGGGCGGCAGGCCGCGCTGGGCCTCGATTTGATATTGCCCATCGCGAATGGCTGCTCCGCTGGCCACTCCCTTGCTTCCCTGAAGCGGCCGGAAATCGATCGTGCCCAGGTCCAGCGGCTTGCCCTCGAAGGTGACGTGCCCCGAAAGCGGCAAGCGCCCCAAGGGATTGCCGCCGCAGCCGGCCGCCGTCAGACAGCCGACCGCCAGGAGCAGCGCAGGAAGATAAAATCGGCGGGGGGCCGGATCCGCGGTTCGAGCTGGGATTATCGTCATCTGCTGTGCTACGTGAGCTCCCTCGCTGCAATCCGGGCCAAGACAATAATAGCGCGGCGATTCGCAAGCGCGCGCCGCCGGGGGCCTCAAAAGTCGCCGCGGTTAAAGACCTCGGCCCCTTGTGTCGAACCCAGCGCTTGCCAGATGCTGATGCCAATATCGTCGCTGTAGAACCGGACGGCGCCGTCGCACAGCACTGCCTGGACACCGCCCGAGTGCCGGCTGCGGGCGGCAAACGTCATGGGCTGGGCGGCCGAGGCGGACGTCGGCGCGCAGGGCATCGTGGGATCGGTCTGCGAGCAGTAGGAGCTCGACTGGGCCACGTCCGGCTGGCCCGAATTCGGGCCCAGATACGTCATGAAAAACGCGCCGGGCCCCCACCAGATCATGCCCCGATAGTCCGAGCTGCCGTCGGCCCCTTGCCGGATCTCGGCCACCAAGAGCGTATTGCTCAAGCCGTCGGTGATGTCTTTGTAGCGGACCGCTTTCGCCGGCATCAGCAGCGCGGAGCTTTCCGGGGGATTCAGGTTCATATCGCCGCCCGACATGATTAAGGGGGCCCCCGCGTAGGGCACTCCGGCATAGTTATTGACCGGCGGCGTGGTGTTCCAGCCCACCGACGTGTTCACGTAGCCCGTGCTGCCGCTGTTGCCGCCGTAGTTGGCCTGGACGATGCCCAGGTTGTTGGTGCTGTAAAGATCGCTGGGGCAGGTGAACTCGGAGAACCGCGCCCGGGTGACGATCTGGTTCTGGGCGCTCGCGTAGCGGCTGGTGCTCAAATACTTGCGATAGTCGTAGCCATCCGACCAATCGTGCAACTCCAGGAAGGGGAATATGGCAATGGCCCAGGTACCCCAGCAGCAGTTGTAGGCTCCCACGGGCAGAGTCTTCTGCGCCGCGTGGTAGTTCTGCATCGCCAGGCCGATCTGCTTCAGGTTGTTGCTGCACTGCATCCGCCGGGCACTCTCGCGGGCAGCCTGCACGGCGGGCAACAGCAGCGCAATCAGCAGGCCGATGATGGCGATCACGACCAAAAGTTCGACCAGCGTGAAACCGCGCCGGGTCGCGAGCGGCGCACGGCCGCAAGCGCGGACTGGCACATAGGCGGGCTGTAGCAGCCTGCCGGCGGCCGGGCCGAACCAGCGCAGCTGAGCCCTGCGCGCCCATCCGCTCGCCAGAGCGGACAGGCACGCACATGCGGCACGGCCACGCATGGTTCGGAATTCGTTCGATGTCGTCATGTCATCGGCTCCCGTCGGGGGCAAATCCCGCCACGCCGGCATCCGCATCGTTCAGGAAACCTCGCCCGACCTGGCTCGGATCCTCCGCCGCCCCGCGTATCCTACCAATCCCACGCCAGCCAGGCCAAGCAGCACGAACGACGACGGCTCGGGGGTGCCTTGTGCGGGCCAGAAAACCTGGATCGAGAACGACATTGAGTTGGCGGAGTTGAATTGGTCCTGGGTCACCGCCGGAAACGTCCAGTCAGGAATAGTGAAACCGCCCGAGAACCCGTTCGCGTCGGTGACGGCGGCGGCGGTGCTACCGTCCGGAGCCTTTTCAACGTAGAGCGGAATGCCCGTGCCGCCCAAGTCGCTCCAGCCGGCAACGCTGCCGCTGAGCAAGTTCGTTCCGACGGCGTAACTGATGGGCTCGCTGGCCGACACTACGTTGTTGCCGTTTGAGTCGGACATCGAGAACTGGAAATTGTTAACGTAGATCGGTGCCCCAAACGGGACGTCGCCGCCGTTCACACCTTGACCGAACGCCAAGAAGATGTCGGTCGGCACGCTGACCGGAAGATTATAGGTCGAACTGCTGCTAATGTTGCCGACCGACGTAGTAATGGTCGGCGCGTCGCTGTGAATGTTGTCGACCGTGTAACTCAGCGTCTGCCATTGGCCAGTCTTAATCGGACCGCCGCCGCTGTAGACGTTCTCCTGGTATCCGCCGCTGTCGGAATATCCCGTCATGAACGGACCGGAGGGATCGTTGCCGCCGAATCCCCAGCCGATCGATCCAGTGGTCGGATTTGCCTGGGCGGATCCCGTCATTGCAATGACGGCCAGCACAGGCGCGATGGCACTCAACCAGACTTTTTTCATCAGCAATTCCTCCAATTCTAATGCTCTGCGTTTGGCTGCGGCCGATCACAACAGGTGAAGCATTTTTTTCGCAGCAGCCATTTCTTCGAACGCTGTCAAACCAGGGGTGTGGATTGCACGTGTGCCGTGGGTGATGGTTTTCGCGGCAGTCGTTGCCGAGTTTTCGGTCGCGCCCCGCTTAAAAGTTCGCCGCTGGGTCCAAGCACCGCATTTTTGCGGCGATGCACACCGACTTGCATTTCTCGTTCCAGAAAAACTCAATCGTGATTGCTCATCCGCACCTTTGGGTGGCGAGCGCTCACGGAAAACGCGCCGCACCAAACATCCGGTAATCGTCAGCCTTTCCTGCTTGCCGCGCTGGGGCCGCGCTTGCATCGCCGCCCGAATGTCGCGATACTGCGCCGCTCCATGTCCATTAGCGTAGTCGGGCCCAGCAAAAGTGCGTCGCAATTCGACATAAGAATGTCGCATTTCCCGTCGCTCTCTGTCACCCAGAACGTCGCATTTCTCGCCATGTCCGATTCCGAGCACGAGCAATCCATCGACGGTTCCGTGGTCCGCAGCATCGTGCTGGTCGACCAGGTCACGCGGCCGACGGCCAATTTGTTTCAGTCCACGAGCCCGCCCGGGCATTTGCTGCACCTGGTGTTGGCCGGCCGAGTCGAGCAGGAAGTCAGCGGACAGATTCAGCAGCTCAAACCGGGGCTGGGCGTCTGGTACTTCGAAAACGAGCCGGTGCGGGGCACGATCCGGCAAGCTCCGTGGACGTTCTTGACCGTCAATTTCCTGGCCCCGCGATTGCCTCCGCCGGATTACGACCATCGAGTCTGGACGGCCAGCCCCAAGGCATCCGAGCTGTTTGCGCAGTTGCTGGCCGCGTGGCGGTCGAGCGTGCCGCCGGTCGTGCGGCACCTGCAGACCTTCGCCCGGCTGCTCGATTTGCTGGCGGAAATTTTGCCCGTGCAGAGCCACGAGCACCGCAGCGATCTGTCGACGCAACCGTGGTGGGAGATCGAGGCGAAGCTGCGCGAGGATTTGAGCCAGCCGATCGATCTGGCCCGGCTGCAGAAAATCAGCAATCGCAGCCAGCGCTCGATCGTGCGGGCGTGCGAGCTGGCCACCGGCACTTCGCCCATGAAGCGGGTGAAGGAACTACGGATGAGCTACGCGCGGGGGCTGGTGCTGTATTCGCAAATGTCGATGACCGAAATCGCCATGCGCGTGGGCTATGGCCGCGTCCAGGAATTGTCGCGCGACTACCACCGCCGGTTTGCCAAGACGCCGCGCGAAGATCGCCGCGACGGCCCCGACTATCAGCGACTGCAAGCGCCGGGCAAGTAGATCGAGGCAGGCGGCGCCAATCGCTGCACAGCGGCCAACCTGTGCCGTCGCTTGCCGGGGAATGCGACATTTGATCGCGCAATTTGCGACACACTGCGCATTTTCTGTACCCCGCGGGTGAGAATCATTGACACGGCCGATCATCGGCCCCAAGATCACGCTGTGCGGCGGAACGTATTGCGTTGAGTTTTTTTTGCTCGCGCTGGCTACTTGCAATTAGTTGCGGGTGGATCCGCCATGAAGAATCTCCTGCCAATTCCGCTGCGAACCACGAGCCTGGGGACAAGACGGTCTGGAGCAAGGGGGACAGTCCCATTTTGCTCCGCAGGCTGCGCAAAATTGGGGCAGTCCCCGCCCGCCTTGTCCCCAGGCTCTAAAAGTTGCCCAGGACGCCTGCGATTCAGTTCGCGGCGAGGGGCAACTTTTTTGTTACCCCGCCTGGCGATTTTGCCGACTGCTTGGATGCATCCCGTCGGCAGAGTTCGGGTCCAACCATTCCGCGCTGATGTGTAACCGCCGCGCACAGATGGCTGCGTGATTGGTGCGCGCTACGGGAAGTTAACGTGTCCTTGAACCACCGTCGAACACCACGTCCTTTTTTTGAGGGGAGAATCCCATGGTCCGCCAATCGATCCGCTTCGCTTTGGGTTTGGCTTTCGTTTTCGCTTTGGCTGCGGCTCCGGCCCGGGCGTCGAACGTGATCAGCGCCGACTTTGTCTACAGCGACACGGGCGTCGGCCCGATCATGGGCGATACGACGCTCGCTCCGGGTCCCCAGTCGAACACGGCCGGCTTGATCTTCACGGGGCAGAACGTGGCCTGGAATGCGATCACCACCGGCATGAACAACGGCGATAACAATTACGTGGCGCCGGTCTCGTTGCACGACGGCGACGGCAATCCCACGAGCGTTCAATTCACGATGGGCGCAGCCGACAACTCCGGCGGCAGTTGGCGCGGCAATTACACCACGAGCACGATTCCCTTGCTGCGCTCGCAGGCTCCCACGGACTCGAATCCGTTCCCGAATGCGGAGTCGGCCTATCTGTACAACGGTGTTTTCACCGGCGATCACTACAATTGGGAGATCACCGGCCTGCATGCGAACAGTTCCTACAACCTGGCGTTCTTTGGCGACGGCAGCGTGCCCGGCGGCACCACCCACACCGCCAATGGCGTATCCGGCACGCTCGACAGCGAAGGGGACTGGAACTGGTCGGGCTTGCACAGCGATGGGTCGGGCAACATTTTCGGCGTCTTCACAGATCCCAATCCGACGTCCGGTCTGGTGGGCTTTCAGATTCAGCCCGTCTCTGCCCCCACCCCGGAACCTTCGACGTTTGTGCTGGCCGGACTGGGTCTGGCCGGATTGGGCCTGACGCTGCGCCGGAAATCTCGCCGGGCCTGAGGCGCGGGGCGGCTTTTGCGTGACGGGTTGCGCAGCGCGCGAAGCGGTCGCGACGGAGAACGAACACCCGGGCGTCTGAACCGGCGGCCGATCAATGGCCGCGGAGCAGCCAGCCGAGCGCGCCGGACCAGAAGGCCGCGTACTGATTCCAGTACACGAAGTTGCAGCCCCAATGCGGCGCCGGGTCCGACGTGTAGGCCAACACGCGGCCGCGGCCGAATTGACCCACGGCCAGCATCGGATCGCCTTCGGGCAGCCAGCGGGCCAGCACCGGGCAGCCTTCCCGGGGGCGAACGATGTTGTAGCCCAGGATCGGCGGCATCGTCGCCAGGTTCACGTCGCCCAGCGCGGGATGTGCGGCGCTGGCCTCGGCCCGGAATCCTTCGGTGCTTTCGCGCAGGTCTTCGTACTGCAGGCATTCGACTGGCAGGATCTCGCGCAGGTGGGTGCGGCCCCAGCCGCCTTTGCCCATTTCTCCGTTGAAGCTGAGCCACCCCCCGAGAAACATCATGTGCGTGCCGGCGTGCACCGCTTCGACCGTCAACCGCACGCGGTCCGGAAACGTCAGCGGCTCTTTGCCGAATCGGCTGCGATCGAAGAAGGACGGATCGAGCTGAAAATTCTTCGACTCGACGTCGGAGAACACGACCACGTCGTAGTCGCGCAGGATTTGCTCGTAGCGGCCGGGCGGGTTGCGATAGAAATCCCAGGTGGGCACGCTGTCCACCTGGTGCTCGCCGGAAGATTCCAGCGCCGTCTTCAGCCACTGGCCGTAATTAAATATCTCGGTGCCCTTCACGGCATAGTTGAAGGGCGTTTCCGCAAACACCGGGCCGAGCATGACGGCCCAATCGCCAACGTAGTAGATTTTCGCCACGCCCGAGAACCACTAACGAGGTGAAGAGAAGTGTCGCGGCCGATTCAGCGCTGCTGAGTATGACAGCGATTGTGATTGTGACTGGGCCCGGGCGCGTCGTCAAAGGGGTGCAGGATCTGGCGGCGGTTCCTGGCCGGGCCGGCAGGGTTTGTCGCAAACCATTCGCCCATTTGTCGCAATAACATCCGATCCCCTTGGCGGCGTCTGCCGCGGGGTTTGACGCTCTGGCTACCCGCGCGTTACCGTCACGCAGCCAGCCGGCTCGAATTGTGGCGGACCGTTCGAGTCCGGCGGGCGGCACGGCGGCGCGGGGTACCCCCCGCCAGGAGTTCGGATGACGCATTTCTCGCTCTGGGTCGACGGCAGCATCGTGGGGCTGTATTTGTTGGCCACGATGGTCGCCGGGATGATGGTGCGCAAGTACGTGGGCGGCGTCGAGGACTTCCTGGTCGCCGGCCGCGAGATGAATCTGCACCTAGGGATCGCCTCGCTGGCGGCGACCGAGTTCGGCATCGTCACCTGCATGTACGCCGCTCAGAACGGCTACCTGTACGGATTCGCCGGCACCTCGCCCGGCATCCTGATGTTTCTGGCCATGCTCCTGGTGGGCCTGACCGGATTCTGCATCAAGCCCCTGCGCGACAGCGGGGTGATGACGATTCCCGAGCTGTTCGAGACGCGGTTTGGACCCCGTGTGCGCTGGGCCGCGGGCGTGGTGATCGTTCTGGGCGGGCTGCTCAACATGGGCGTGTTCCTCCGCACCGGCGGCGAATTCCTGGTCACGGTCTGCGGCTTCGACCCCCGCTACCTGGAGCTCGCGATGACCGTGCTCCTGGTGGCCGTGGCCGTCTACACGATCCTGGGCGGCATGATCTCGATTCTGGTCACCGATTATTTGCAATTCATCGTGATGAGCGCGGGCTTGCTGGTCGTGACGATTCTGATCCTGCTCAACCCGGGCTGGAACGCGCTGGTGGGCGCCGTCGACAAGTACCATGGCGCCGGAGGATTCAACCCGCTGGCGAACGTGCAAATGGGCTGGCCCTACGTGATCTTCAACGGCCTGTTGAACTTTGCCGCCGTGCTCACCTGGCAGACGACGATCCAGCGCGTGCTGGCGGCCCGGGATGTGGCCACGGCCAGGTCGGTGTATATCCGCACGAGCTTCTTTTTCGTTTGCCGGTTCTTGATTCCCGGCATTTGGGGTATTGCCGCGCTCGCCGTGCTGCAGCCCGAAACCTTGCAGGGCGATACGCTCCAGGCCATGCCCCGCTTTTTGAGCACGGCGGTGCCGATCGGCTTGATGGGGATCCTGGTGGCGGCGATGCTGGCCGCCGACATGTCGACCGATTCGGCCTACATGCTCACTTGGGGCGGCATCATCTACAACGATCTGTTGGCTCCGTTTCGCCGCCACTGGTCGGAGCGCCGCGGGCTGGTGATCAATCGCGCGATCGTGGCCCTGATCGGGGTGTTCCTGCTGTTCTACGGGCTGTGGTATCCGTTGCGGGGCGACTTGTGGACGTATCTGGGCGTGACCGGCACGATTTATTTGTCGAGCATGTCCACGCTGCTCATCGCCTGCTGTTACTGGAAACCGGCCAACAGCTGGGGAGCCACCGCCGCGATTGCCGCCGGGGCCGTCGTGCCGGTCGTTTACCTGGTCCTGGAGCAAGTGCCGGCCACGCAATCCTGGGCCAAGGCGATCGGTCCCTACTGGTCCGGAATCGCGGCGTATGCGTTTTCCGCTCTGGGCATGATCGGCGGGTCGCTGCTCAAGCCGGCGCCGATCGCACCAGCGCCTGCGAGGAGCGCTGCATGAATCTGACAAACTTCTGGCTGTTGCTGACGCTGGTTTGCGTGGCCTGGTACTCGACGGTCACGCTGTACATTGCCTGGCGCGGCGCCCTCGACATCCGGCAGATGTTGCGGCGACTTGCAACGTCGCAGGAAATTGCCAGCGCCCGGGCAGATCAAGAAAGCGCCGCCGCCACGCGCCCCAAGCCGCCGGGCGCGATTCAGCGCGCCGGCGGATATACCCCGCCGCGGGGCGCCGTTTGCCCAGCGGCGCTCAGTACAGCTCGAGCGCGCCGTCCGCTAACGCCGTTGTTTCGACCACGCGCGCCGGATCGTCCGTCTGCCAGGCCGCCGTGTGCAATTCGGCACTGCCGCCGCTGACGCTTTCCGACTCGGGCACCCAATACGCCCGGGTTTGCCCGACCAGATGCCCGGCCACCACCGCCGGCAGCACCACCGGCACTCCGGCAATGCTGCCGAACGGACGGCTGGCATTGATGGCATAGGCCGGATACACGACGCGATAATCGGACTTGATGTCCGTGGGCTTGCCGGTCGCGGCGAAATAGTCGATGGCTTCCCGCGACGCGTGGGCGTCCTGAAAGAACATTCCCACGCCCGGCACTTCATAGACCACGGCGTATAGCCCCTTGTGGACGTGCTGGGCGTAGTCCTTGGAGTAGCCCCCCTCGATCACGGCGATTGCCGGCACGTCGGAGTAGAGGTAGACCGAGTTGGTATAGGGATTGTACCGGTCGCCGCCGAATACGCGTCCCGGCAGCAAGGTGTATTCCACCACGGCCAGAGTCCCGAAGGTATAGCGCAGCGGCCAACCGACGGACTTGTTGCGCACCAGGCGCCGCCATTCGCCGAGCGGAGCATATTCGTTCAGCCGGACTTTGACTCTTTCCAGGTGGTTGGCGGCCAGATATTCCTGGATCTGCAATTCGGTTTCGGGCGAGATATTGTGATTGTTCACCTTGTGGTTGAGCATCAGAATCTTCGAGGGGATTCCGACCACCCAGCCGACGGCGTCCAGCACCGGTGCACGCCGGCCACTTTCCACCTGGCATTCGCCAGGCTCGAGCGCCGCGTCGTCATCGGTATGCAGCACCGCGCAAGTTTGCGGGCCCGACGGTGCGCAACAACAGCAGCCGGCCGCGGTCGCCAAACCGGGCAGCAAGGCAAGCCAGAGCATCCTGCCGAGCGATGTGAATTGCCGGTATCGCCGCATGACGAGACTCTCACGCAGGTGGCGGTATCTTCGCGGCCGCAGACGGTACGCGGGGCCTCGCGCCATCGCAATCCGAGGCGGTGTTAAACTTCTGTAAGGTCGGACCATTTGCTGTCGAGCCGCACGCCGGCGGCCGATAAGTTCCCCTGCCCAGGGCCGCTCGGCTGCTTGCAGCGCGGCCTGGCAGCAATGTCGATCGACCTCGGGTGAAAGGCCAGCGCAGGACCGCTGTCCTGGAACATCGGCTCGGCACCGCTCCCAAGTTGTCGAGAATTCTCCGGGCGCCGATGCCTTTATCCCAGGTCGACGCGGCCAGTCGCGGACACGCCTCTCGCCCCGCCTCGCCCAGCTACCCAGGCTTGCCGGCGACTGTTTTGGGCAAGCCTGGCGCTCAGTCCTTCACCACCGCCACGATCCGTAGCGGGCCGCCGCTGCCGCCGGCGATCTTCATGGGCAGCGCGATCACGAGCGCTCCTTGCTCCGGTAACTGCTCGAGATTCGCCACGTTTTCGAAGATCGGCACGTTGTGTCCGCAGAGCGTGACATGGCTCTCGAAGTGGGTCGATTGACCGTGGTCAATGCTGGCCGTGTCGATGCCGATCGCCTTGATTGCCCGCTGCTCCATCAGCCAGCGGGCCGCCTCCGGTGCCAGGCCCGGAAAATGCAAGGCGGCCACGGCTTGGGCCCCCTGGACCTCGGTGCCCAGATACTCGAGCCGGTCGGGCCAGCGGCGGCTCCAGCCGGTCCGCAGAAGCACGATCACGTCGACCAGCTGCCGGCCGTGCCGCTCTTCCCAGGCGCGGAGATCCGCGACACTCACCTGATAGTCGGGGTCCGCCGTGCACCGATCGGCTACGTCGATGACCGCGGCCTCGCCGAGCAAGCGCTCGAGTTCGATCTCGTCGGTCGTGTGCCCGGCGGCGGCGAAATGGATGGGCGCGTCGATGTGGGTGCCGCCGTGCTCGGCCGTGGCAAAGCGATTGGCGGCGTAGTAATAGCCCTTCGGCGTCACTCCATTGTCTCCCCGCTCGAAACGGAAGCCTTGCTCGGTGGGCCAGTAAATCGTCGCCGCGTCAAACGGGTGCGTAAGGTCGACCACGTTGCCCGGCAGCAGCGGACAGGGGCCGGTTTCTGCGGGCGGAGCCGAATGGGAATCCGGCGGGGCACCGGCTCCACAGCCACAAACGAACACCAATACTGCAGTGGCAAACCAGGGTTTCATCTTCGGCTCCGGATTCAGGGAAATATCAGGACCGGCATCTATTCGGCTTATATATTTGGGACTGGCGCCGGCTGGCGTTCGCAGTGCGGCGGGACCGGTCGATGCGCTAAATGGACTGCGGCAAATGATCGGGATCATTGTAAACCCGTGTGTGTCCGGGCGCGCGAACGCTGACGCGCCGCCGCCGCAGCGGTGTGTCCGTAATTTTGTCTCTCCTTTTTGAGCGCAACAGGAAACCGGCGCCAAGCGCATTTCCGATCTGGTCGCCGAAACCAAGAGCGCTGGCCCACGCAGCGACTTCCCGGGAGGAGCTGCAACGAGCGCTTCGCATCAACGCGCGAGAATGAATCGACGGCGCGGTCATAGCCGTGCGAACCGCTTTGCGTTAAACTGTCCGCGGACAGCAGCTTTATTTCATTCAACCCTGGGAGTTCATAATGGCAACTGCCGCCGCGAAGCGCCCGAAGAAGACCACCAAGACCCATGGCTCGATCAACAAGGCCGAGGAAATCCGCAAAACCGCCAAAGAACTGGGCGGCAAGAAGGTCCGGCCGAAGGATGTGATCGCGGCTCTGGCGAGCAAGGGCATTACGGTCGCCCCGGCTCAAGTCAGTGCGACTTTGAAAGCGGCCGGCATGCGCCGAACTCGACGCAAAAAATCCGCTGCTGCGCCGCAGGCTCACCACAAGTCGGCCGCGGCAGAGATAACGCTGGAACACCTGCTGGCTGCCAAGGTCCTGGTCGGCAAGCTCGGCGGCGTCGAGGTGGCGAAGAAGGCTTTGGACGCTTGGGCCAGGCTGGCTTAAGCGCCGCCGGTTGAACGACGGAAATCAACAGCAGGGCAGCCATTGGGGCTGCCCTTTTTTATTGGCGAGGTTAGCGCCGCCGGGGGTGTCGCTATTTGGCAGCGCTCCGCTGCGCATCTGATAACACATGTGTTCACCGCGACCGAATTTCTTCGGTGCCCAAGGTGCCTGTGGATTCGCGACATGGTCATGTCCCTATCGCTCGAAATCCCGACGGCCTGAAGCCCTGCAAAACCCGAAGCAGTGCTTGCCGAACGGAACGCGGCCAGAGCGCCGGCCCACGATTTGCATAATCTCTGCGTCGTCTGGCCGACAGCGTGTTTTGTCTCCTGGCGACTCGCGATCTGAATTCCAGCCGCGCGCTGACGGAGCGACACGCCGCGCCGGCCGGCGTCGCGAATGCCGTTGCTGCCCGTCGTTTCCAAGCTGAGAAAGGGCCCAAGAAATGAACTCCCCGCACGCGTCCGGTTGTGTCGAACAGCTCGGTCCGGCGGCACCGTCGCCCGGCGGCGATCGGGCCGACGTGATCACGAATTCCCTCGGAATGCCGCTCGTTTTGATCCCGCCGGGCGAGTTTCAGATGGGCGCCGACGAGAATCCCGGCGAAACGCTGCAGGCGTTTCCCTATGCCCCGCCCAATTGGGTCGAAGGTGAAACGCCGCGCCATCGCGTCCGCATCACCAAGGCATTCTACCTGGCAGCCTTTCAAACCAGGCTCAGAGACTTTCTTGAGTTCTACCACCAGGCGAACTACCGGATCGAAGCCGAGCGCGACGACAAGCCGCGGCATGGGCTCGACCCCGACGGCCGGCCGGTCAAAGCAGCCGGCTTTCGCCCCTGGAAGCCAGGCTGGGAGCAGACCCCAGAGCATCCGGCGAACTATGTGAGCTGGAACGACGCCGTGGCCTTCTGCCAGTGGCTGAGCCAGAAAGAAGGAAAGAATTACCGCCTGCCGACCGAGGCCGAATGGGAATACGCCTGCCGAGCCGGAACGACCACCTGGTATTCGTGCGGCAGCGACCCCGAGGAGCTCACGCGCGTTGCCAATGTGGCCGATCAGGACACTAAGAGCCGCTGGCCAACCGCCGTCGTGAGAACGCTGCAAGACGGCGAAATCAAGGACACGCCGATTCCGTATCCGTATCTGTCCGGTCGCGACGGATACGTGCATACGGCCCCGGTGGGCAGCTTCGAGCCCAACGAATTCGGACTGTACGACATGCACGGCAACCTGTGGGAATGGTGCCAGGACTGGTACGACGAGAATTACTATTCGCGCTCGCCCGTCGACGATCCCCCGGGCCCCGAAACCGGCACGTATCGCGTAATGCGTGGCGGCGGCTGGGACGACACGCCGATCTATTACCGGTCGGCTGCCCGGCTGGATCACAGTCCCTCGTTTTGCTGCCCCCGAGCTGGCTTCCGGATCGCCTGCGAGCTTTAGCGCGATTGAGGCATGAAGCCAGCCAGCACGCCAGACACGGGGCAGCGCCAGACACGGAGCGGCAACAGGCGTGGAGCGGCGGACGAAACAAGATGCCCGCCTCGGTTCGCTGTGACCGAGGCGCTCGACAGGAACGATAACGGTATCGGCACCAGCCCGAACTCCGCTCGACGTCCAATGCGCGGCGCGCTACTCGGTCCGCCGCATCCAGGTGCAATCAGGCCGACCGCGAGAAAGCAATCTCAGCGGAGGACCTGCATCCGCATCGATTCACCGTCATAAAGCGCCCGCGATCGCTTCGGGCAACTCGAAGCAGGCGGCTTCGTGGTCGTTGCGAACCAGCAGCAGCTTGCCCGCAATCACCGGATGGTTCCAGGTGCGGTCGAGGAGCGCCGGATAGCGGGCCAATTCCCGGTGCCCGGTCGGAGACGCGCGGACCAGCACCACTTCTCCAGATTCGGCCTGCACCAGCAGAACGTCGCCCGCCAGCAGCAATTGCCCGTGGCCATAATGCCCCTGCTTCCAGCGGCGTGCGCCGCTTGCAATCTCGATGCACGTCAAGATTCCCTCGTCCAACCCATAAACGAAGCGATCACGCGCAACCGCGCTCGCGAATTTGCACTTGAGCAGCTTGTTCGTCCAAATTTCCCGCACCTGCAATGCGCCCTTCTCCGCGGCAATTGCCAGTCGAGCGCAGCCTTTGCCGTATCCGGACGAGATCAGCACCTCGTCCGGCGCGCCGCCGTCGCCCGGCAAGCAGATCGGCTGACATACATTGTTGCGCTCCGGCGGCGTCACCCAGGTATAATTCCACAGGATCGCCCCGGACGCCGGGTCGTGGGCGAACAAGCCATCGGCGTTGAAGTTCAAAATCTGCGGGCGCTCGCCCAACTGGGCCAACTGCGGTGAACTGTAGGCCGCGGGAGAATCGCCCGCTGCCCAGATCCTTGCACCGGTCATTTGGTCGTAGGCAACCAGGGATGCACCCTTGCCGCCGGGGCACACCACGACGTTGCCGTCGACGACCAGCGGCGAACCGCACATTCCGAAGGGCGCGTTGCGGACCTGATTGTCGGCCAGGATATCGACCGTCCAACGGGGACTGCCGTCGCGCCCGTCCAGGCACACCAGGGTCCCGGTCGCGCCCAGGGCATAGACCCGGCCTTGCTCGATGGTTGGGGTGGCTCGTGGTCCTTCGCCCCCCATCATTTCGTGGAAGCGGCCTTTCTCCCGATGCTGCCAGCATTGGCGGCCAGTGCGAAGCTCGTAGCAGACGACGGCTTCGTCTTCGCCGCGCTGCTCTTGGGTTACGCAATAGTCCCCAACGACCGCAAACGAGGACCAGCCCGCGCCGACGGCTTGCCGCCAAAGCAGCCGGGGCGGCGACTGATCCCAATCGGTGGCGAAGCTCGTATTCCGGATCGTGCCCGAACGGTCGCGGCCGCGGAAGGCAGGGTAGTCGCAGGGCGTTGTTTGACTCAGGTCGACGCCGGCCGCCGGACGGTCGGCGGGGCGTGGCGTTATTCCTTCAGCGGCCTCTTCGGCCGGAAACCGGCTGGAAATCGCCCATCGCCAGTCGACGCGCGGCTGTGCGTCGCCATTGAAGCCGCTGATGCACCAGAGCAGCGGAGGAATCAGCTCGATCCCAAACAGCAGGTACAGCCACCGAATCCTCCGACCGACGGGCATTCCCGACAGGCACATCAGCCAGGCAGCCAGGGCCAACTCGGCGGCAATAATGACCACCATGCCGTCGAGCGAAGGCTTGCCCGAAAACGAGAGTCGATTCAGCCGGATTCCGGCCACGAGGGCTGTCGCCGCGATCACGATCAGCGGCAACGGCCAGAAGGCCAGGTTTCGTCGGAGCGTAGGGTGAGCAGTCATTGTCGAACGGCCACGCGGGGGAGGGAGTGGCTACATTGATTCTAGCCGCTACGGCCACGTAGACTAACGCTCGCGCGGCATTCTTGCTCCATCGCAGCGACACTCGACTCGACGGCAGCGGCCCCCATCCAGAATGAAACTTTGGCCGGCAGAGTCTTTCGTCATCGAGACCTGTCTCGAGACCAGGCAGATCGTCGAACGGCTCGAGGGTTGCATCGCGCCGAATCGACCTGCCGGCCACGCGCCCCGCCGGCGAGAATTCGAGGGGAGCGTGAATAACGCCGGCTTCGTGCTGAAGCGGGTCATCTACTCGGTCCGGTCCTTTGTGCCCGAGTTGCATGGATCGCTGCAACCCCATGCTGGCGGCACCAGAATTGTCGTGGCCATGATTCCCGGCCGGGCGACGCTGACGATTTTGGCCATGCTGTTCGCGCTGTTGATCGTATTGGTATTCGAACGAGATTTTGCCCGCGTGCTGTTCGTCTTGGTCGGGTACTCGATCGCCGCCTGGATCATTGCGCTGCTCGGTTTCTGGCTGGACGGCGGGCAGGCCCGACGGCGGCTGCTCGAGATCTTGCGCCAGCCGATCGAGCCCTCTATGGCCCAATCAGGCTGATCGACTCCGGGCATTTGCGGCGGCTGTGTCATTCGCGGATCTCGGGTGCGACCACCCGCAGACGCCCTTGACGGGCCAGCAGACCGCCTTCAAACTGCTGGTGGGCAATCTCTTGCGAGAGTGGCGGAATTGGCAGACGCGCTGGACTTAGGATCCAGTGGGGCAACCCGTCCGGGTTCGACTCCCGGCTCTCGCACTGCAAAGACTTACGTCAAACCTTGACCGGCAGATGCCCCCATGATAATGGGCCGGCACGCCCAGGGTCATTGGTGTGTCGCCGTGTGGCAGCCGGGCCGAACCCTTCGGCCCGTGTCGCAAAGACCAGCGGCGTGGCCGCACGGAGTTCAGCCTGGCCCAGCTGGCTCGGAAGCTCGGGGTCTGCCTCGTCCGCTTCCGCGATCAACAAATGCCGCCCGCAAAATCGCTCCGGACCCACAGCGAGGACTCGATAGTGTCACCCGCGGCAGCACCGTCGCTGCGCGGTCCGGAAAGCGGAAAACCGAACGCATGCTGAATTCCCGACAATTGACCGTGGTGGACAGCGGGTCGCTGCTGAGTTATTTGCTCGGTGCATTGCCCTGGAAGCGCCGCGCGGTCAAGAACCTGCTCGGGATGGGAGCCATCGCCGTCAACGGCATTACGGTTCGACAGTTCGACCATCCCCTGGTAGCCGGCGACGAAGTGCTGGTGCGCGGTTTTGAAAACACCCGGGCCGACAACCGGTTGGAGACTGCCCGAATTCGGGTGGTCTATGAGGATTCGGACCTGATCGTGCTGGACAAGCCCGCCGGGCTGCTCACGGTGGCCACGTCCAATGACAAGTCGAACACTCTGCTCTTTCGCTTGAACGATTACCTCCGTCGGCGCGATTCGACCGGCGCCGGGCGCGCGTTTGTCGTGCATCGACTCGACCGCGAGACCTCCGGGCTGGTGCTGTTTGCCAAAAGCGCGGCGGTGCAGCAGTCATTGCAAACCGCCTGGGCCAACGTCGGAAAAACCTATCTGGCGATTGTCGAAGAGCGCCCCGAGCCGCCGCAAGGCACGATCAAGACCTACCTCACCGAAACCTCGGCACTCCATGTCTTCAGCAACGACCATCAAACCGAGGGCGGCCGGCTCGCCGTGACTCATTATCGCTTGCTGCCCTCTCCGCTGCCGCTCTGGCTGCTGGAGGTGCGGATCGAGACGGGCCGCAAGCATCAAATTCGCGTGCATCTTGCCGACCTGGGCTGCCCGATCGCCGGGGATCGGCGGTATGGAGCCAAATCGGACCCCTTTCGTCGGCTCGCGCTGCACGCCACCGCACTCTCGCTGGTTCATCCAACGACCAGCGATTCGCTGGAAATCGAGTCGCCATTGCCGGGCGCCTTCGCAGAATGCCGGCTTAGGCGATCCTGAAATCCCCGTTGCGAATGGGACCTCGCGACCTGCTCCGCGAAATCCAACCTTCGGGCCGGGCGCCGTTGCGGGGGCCAGGTCAGGCGTCGACGCCCAGCAATTTGCAGGCGTCTTCGTAGCCGGCGGCCCGGAAGCCGTGTTTGTCGTCGCGATTGTAGCCGTAGGCGCTTGCCGTCACCCGCGCCAGGCCAACGACCTGCCGCCAACGGAATGCGGGGCGGATCGTGCGATACTCGTCGCGGACCGTGTGGAAGTATTTCTCCCCGTGCAACCGGCCATCTTCGCTGACGGCGTATTTCAGCATCAGCTCAAAGACCGGGTCGACCGGGTAGCCGCGGTCGCCGTAAATCTGAATCGCGGCGGCGGCCCGCGGTTGATCGTTGTGCTGGATGGCGTCGGCGGTTTCCGCCAGCAGACCCGGGGCGTCCTGCACTTTGATCAGGGCGCGGTGCTCGTCGGTCGGGTAGGGGGGCGATTTGAACGGAGCGGACTGAACGCCCACGTGATAGGCGGCCACGATCAGTCCCGACACGGCATGGCGCGTCTCGGCCAGTCGGGCCATGTTCCGCCAGGCGTTGCTGGCGTCAGACGAATGCACGCCGGCCGAATCGCCATGCGTGCGCCAGTTTTCGGGGCCTTGCCGCAAGACGTATAGGTTGGACGCCAGCGAGATCGCTTCGCCGACGACGTCCGGATGGATGCCTTCGGCCAGCGCGGCGGCGACGGCCTCGGCGGCGCGCTCATTCGGACCGTTGTAGATCGCTTCGCTGAGCTGCTCCACGGCGGCGTCGCCCGGATCGCGCGTGCCGAGCGACTTGCCGGCCAGCTTGTACTGGTCGAGCAGTTTCGGCAGCAGCGCCCGAATGGGCGACTCGGGGTGATTTTGCGCGATGCGGCTTCGCTCGTGATCGGCGCAGAACCGGACGCATTGCCGCAGCAGCGAATACGAGTAGTCCTTGCCCAGCAATCCCACCAGCCCGTAGGTGCGATAGGCAAATACGAACCGGTGCACGTTGATGTCGTCCTGAACGGCCGGCTGCAAGGCGTTGAACGCGTCAATCGGGGAGTCGCCGACCGTGGCCAGCAGCTTTTCGCCCTCGTCGACGTCCGGCTTGCGGCACGCGTCGCGAATTTGCCGGCCCAGGTCGCTCGGAGACGCATGCTCCGCGGCATGTTCGGCCAGATGCAAATCGTGCAATTTGGTCGTTGAGGCGCCGCCCACGTTTTGGATCTGCTGCGCGTTGCGGTACAGCACCTTGAGCACGGGCAGCGGTTGGCGATTGCCGCTGAGCTGGCGGCTCATTTCCAGCGCGGGGAGCATGGCCATCGCCGTGTGAAAGCCGACGTAGTCGCAACCGCCGAACGCCACCGCATTGGCCAGGGCTCCCGCCCCGACGAGGGTTTTCAGGTCGACCTCGCCCTTCAGTATTTTCCCGGCCAGCAGCGGCTGGAGCTTGTCGGCCGGGGTGCTGCGCATCAGCTCGACCAGGCCGGCATACTCCCCGAGCGGAATCGCGTCGGAGCCTTGATCGGCAAACGCCGCCGAAGAACCGAGATCATTGGCCAGCGCCGTGCCCAGCCCGGCGGCCAGCATTCCGCGACCGACATCCGACAGGAATCCGCGACGGTTGGTAGGCGTCATGAGAGTTCTCCGACCATTGGCCAAGGGGTGCTTCAGGCGGGCAAGCAGGGCGCCGCTCGCCGACTGCGTGCCGATCAAAACCCGCTAATTCCCAGAACGCCGCCGCGTTACACGGAAAAACTTCCCGGCTCGGACCTGTGGCGGCCACGGCGCGGCAGCATCCGGCCGGACCGCTTTTTCCGCCTGCCGATGCCGCGCTGTAACAGCCGGCCGTTATTATAGATAGAGTCGAGTCTCGAGCGAGCCACGTGGGGTCCGTTTCAGAACCAGGCCAGGCCGCAGGGCAAAGGGAAGGTCTCCGTGTCGGAAAGCGTGTGCCCCGATCAGGAACAGCTCCGCCGTTTCGCCCTCGGCCTGGGGGATGCCGCCGGGTTCGACGACATCGCGACCCACGTGGAAGACTGCGAGCGCTGTCAGAGCCAATTGGAGCAGCTCGACGGCTCGGCGGATGAACTGGTCGACCAGCTCGGCAAACTGCCGACCGACGGCGGCCTCGCTCAGGAAGCCGAAGAGCCGTGGTCGCAGGCCGTCGCGTCCATTCTTTGCCGCCCGGGGGGCTCCGATGCACGGATCGCCGCCGACGCAGGTCGGGACCTGGCGCACCGCTTGCTAAAAGGCGTCGTGCGGCTCGACCGGTTCGAATTGCGCAGCGAGTTGGGCGTCGGCTCGTTCGGCTATGTGTTTCAGGCTTGGGATCCCCGGCTCGAACGCGTGGTCGCGCTCAAAGTGCAGCGGGCCGGAAGCCTGGCCTCGCCGGAAGAGGTGCAGCGGTTCCTGCGCGAGGCCCGCAGCGTGGCCCAGCTCGCCCATCCCGCGATCGTCGCGCTGTACGAAACCGGCCAGACCGAAGACAACGTCTGGTTTCTGGTTTGCGAGCACATCGACGGCGCCACGCTGGAAGAGACGCTGAAAAACGGACCGCTCGCGCCGCAGCAGGCCGCCGGCATTGCCAGCGAACTCGCGGGCGCCTTGCAATACGCGCACCAGCATGGCGTCGTGCACCGCGATGTTAAGCCGTCGAACGTCATTCTCGATCGCCAGCAGCGGGCGCACCTGATGGATTTCGGCATGGCCAAACGCGACACGGGCGAGGCCACCATGACGTCCGATGGCCGGGTGCTCGGCACCCCGGCCTACATGTCGCCGGAACAGGCGGCCGGACAATCGCATCAGGTCGACTCGCGCAGCGACATCTACAGCCTGGGCGTCGTGCTTTATGAAATGCTCACCGGCACCCGGCCGTTTCACGGCAACCGCCGCCTGCTGCTGCTGCAAGTGGTCGAGGACGACCCTCGCCCGCCCGGCGCCATCAAGCCGAACCTGCCGCGCGACCTGGAAGTCATTTGCCTCAAGGCCATCAGCAAGGCCCCGTCGCGCCGCTATCAAACGGCGCAGGAAATGGCCGACGACCTGGGCAGATTCCTGCAGGGTCAGCCGATCCTGGCCCGGCCGATGGGCTACGTCGAGCGCACGCTGCGCTGGTGTCGCCGCTATCCGCTGGCGGTCGGCGTGCTGGCCGCCGTGCTGGTCGGGTCGGTCGCCGGGCTGTGGTATCTCTCAAGCCTGTCGGAGTTCTTCGTCCGGCAAACGGCCCTCGAGAGCGCACGCCTGGAAACGAAGATGCTCGACGAGGTCTGGCGGTTCTATAGCGACGAGATTTCGGATCTCGATCCGCGGGTCACGCATGTGGCCATCACGGAGAACTATCGCAATGTGCACCCCGCATTGCCTTTGCCGGCGACGTTTGCGATCGACCTGGGCGAGCGGATCAGCCGCCGCAGCCCCGGCATGGAGGTGCGCGTCTACAGCCGGTATCCCTGGCCCACACGCACCGATGGCGGGCCGCAGGGCGAATTCGATCTGGTCGCGCTCGAATGGCTGGAGCGACAGGCCAGGCCGCTCGACGATCCGCCGGCCGAGTACGCACATTTTGTGGCCGACAACGGGCGCCGCAAACTGCTCTATTACACGGCCCGTCACATGGAGAAGAGCTGCCTGGGCTGCCACAACCAGCCGGACAGCCTGAGCCCGAAAAAGGATTGGAAAGAGGGAGACGTGGTCGGCGTGCTGAAGATCGTGCGGCCGCTGGAGCGGGAAATCGAAAACACGCAGGCCGGCCTGCGGGGGGCCTTTCTGCTCATGGGCTCGATCGCCTCGCTCTTGCTGGTCGGCAGCCTGGCGGTGGTGGTCGTGGCCCAGCGTCGACGAAAGGCGCCCGCCCCATGACCCGCGACGATTACCCTGAAGACCGCGCGCGATCCGGCGATTCGACCTCGCGCAGCTTGTTGGCCGAGGCCAGGCAGGACGACTCGGCGGCCTGGGAACGGCTCGTCCGGCTCTACGCGCCGCTCGTGGCCTCGTGGTGCAACCGCTGGGGCGTCGCCCGGCAAGACGTGGGCGACGTTTTGCAGGAGGTCTTTTCGGCGGTGGCGAGTCATCTCGACCGTTTCCAACGAGATCGCCCTGCCGACACTTTTCGCGGCTGGCTGTTCACGATTGCCCGGAACAAAGTGCGCGATCACTTCCGTCGCCGGGCCGGGGAACCCGCCGCCGCCGGCGGCACCGAAGCCACGCGGCACATGCAGCAGGTTCTCGACGCCGTCAAGCTCGGTGAACCGCCCGAGTGGCACGATGACGCGCTGTTGAGCGATCTGCTGCGGCGCGCCCTGGCGTCGGTCCGGCCGGAGTTTCACGAGCGCACCTGGCAGGCCTTTTGGGGAGTGGTCGTCGAAGGCCGCACCAGCGCCGACGTGGCCGCCGACCTCGACATGTCGGCGGGCGCCGTGCGCGTGGCCAAGTCCCGGGTGCTGCTGCGGCTGCGGCGCGAATTGGGGGACATGCCCGATCAGTCCGCCTGACGAAGGGCCCCAGACCACCGGCTGAATCCACCAGAGCCCCGCGCTGCGCCCGAAGCGCAGCCGGCTTTTCAATTGCGCGGGCGCTTTCCGCCGGAGCTGTCAATCCAGGCTGCCGGGATAGGCGGCGAAGATGCCGTCGCGCGAGCGCTGCGCCGTCGATGCGGACGCGGTTGTCGCGGCCGTGCTGACCGCAAACGCGATCGCCTCGTCCGCCGCTCCGCCCGCCGGTGAAACTGCCGCACTCGACGGCGAGACTGCCGGCCCCGCCGGTGAAACGGCCGGCCCCGCCGCTGGCACTGCCGCACTCGGCTGGCCGGTCGGCGTGCTGACTTGCGGGCTCACGACGCTGGCGGTTTGCGCCGCGGAAGACGCGGCCGTGCCCGCGCTTAGATAGTTGATCACCAGCAGCGCGTCCAAGGCGGTCAAGACGCCGTCGCCGTTGACATCGCAGGCCGCCAGCATCGACGGGTCGATCGTCGCCCCGGCGTTCTGCTGGTCGAGTTCGTTGATGATCATCAGCGCGTCGAGCGGAGTCACCGCGCCGTCGCCGTTGACATCCAGCGGGTTGGCCGCCGCGGGCTTGACCGCGGAACTGGAACTGATGGTTTCCGTCAGCGTGCCGGAAGTGCTGCCGGCAATGCTGGCGGTGCCCGCGTAGACGGCGGTGATCGTATGGCGTCCCACCGAAAGGGTGCTCGTGGTATACGTCGCCTCGGCGACCCCGCCCACCATTTGCACCGTGCCCGTGCCCAGCGTGGCCGATCCGTTGCGGAACGTGACCGTGCCCGTGGGGCTGGCCGTGCCCGGTGCGGTCACGGCGATCTTGGCTGTGAACGTGACCGACTGGCCGGAGCTGGCCGGATTGAGGCTGGTCGTGAGCGCGGTGGTGGAGACATCCTTGCCGACCGACAGGGAGGCTGCCGACGACTGGCTGGTCTGGAAATTCGAGTCGCCGACGTAGACGGCCGTGATCGCATGGCTGCCGACCGCCAAGCTGCTGGTGCTGAACGTGGCCTGCAGTTTGCCGCCTACCAGCGACAACAGACCATTGCCGACCACATTGCTGCCGTCCAGGAAGTTGACGCTGCCGGTCGGCGTGCCGCTGCCCGATGACGAGACGGTAACGGTCGCCGTGAATGTTTCTGCCTGACCGAAGACCGGCGAGTGAACACTGCTGGCGACCGTCGTGCAGGTCGAGGCCTTGTTGACGATCTGCGTCAGCGGACTGGAGGTGCTGCTGGCGTAGCCACCGCCACCGGAGTAGACCGCGGTGATCGTATGGCTGCCGGTCGTCAGGCTCGAGGCGCTGAAAGTCGCCTGCTCGCCGCTGCCTGCCGCGCACAGCGTGACGGTGCCCAGCACGGTGTTGCCGTCCATGAAGGTGACGGTGCCGCCCGGCTTGCTGTTCTTGGCGCTCGACGTGACGGTGGCCGTGAACGTGACCGACTGTCCCAAGACGGACGGGTTGGCGCAGGAAGTGAGCGTGGTCTTGGTGGCGGTGCCGGCCGCGGTGACGCTCAGGTTGCCGGCGACGTAGCTGATCGAGTAATTCGAGTCGACCGCGCCGCTGATCGAGATCGGATAGTTGCCGACCGGGCTGGTGGTGGTGGCCGTCGTGGAGAGCGACGGCTGGGTCGTCAGGCTGGCTGCCGTGTCGCCATTGACCAGCCCGCTGGGCGTAAAGGTCAGGAGAGGATTCGCCGTGCCGGTTGTCTTGGTCTTGTTGTCGGCGGTCAGCGTGAGCGGGGCCGGCGTCACGTTCAGCGTGCCGGCAACGAACGTGATCGTATAGTTGGCCGCCGCCAGCGTGCCCTGCGTGATCGGATAACCCGCCACCGGGCTGGAAGCGGTCGCCGTGGTCGCCAGCGCGCCGGTCAGGGCCTTGGCCGCCGTGTCGCCGTTGACGAAAGTGCCGGCGGAGAAGCTCAGCGTCGGCAGCGCGGCTCCGTAAACCTTGCTGGGGCTGGCGGCCGTCACGGTCAGCGGCGCCGGCGTGACCGAGAGCGTGCCAGGCACGAACGTGATCGTATAGTTCGCCGCCGACAGCGTGCCCTGTGTGATCGGATAACTCGCGACGGGGCTGGACGCGGTCGCCGTGGTTGCCAGGGTCCCAGTCAAGGCTGTGGTCGCCGTGTCGCCGTTGACGAAAGCGCTGGTGCTGAAACTCAGCGTCGGCAGAGTGGCCCCGTAGAGTTTGGTCGGACTGGCGGCCGTCACGGTGAGGGCCGCGGGCGCGACGTCCTCGGCCACAGCGCCCTGTGAACCGGTAAAGTCGGGATTATTGCTCGAATAGACCGCCGTGATCGTGTGATTCGCCGCCGAAAGGGCCGACGTGCTGAAGCTGGCCATGCCGCCGCTGAGCGTGACCGGCGCACCGGAGTCGACACCGTCGATCTCGAATTGCACCGATCCGGTCGGAGTGCCGGAAATTCCGCCGGACACGGTCGCCGTAAACTGGTCCAACTGCCCGTAGGTCGAGCCGCTGGGATGGTCGGTGCCGACGCTGGTCGTGGTTCCGGGGGTGCCCTGCGGCGAAACGATGACCGTGGCGGTGCTCGTGCTGACCACGCCTGCGGCGTCGGTGATCGTGACGGTGACGGTTCCCGTGCCGGGGGCGGACAAATTGGTATCGAGCAGCAACTGGCCGGTCGACAATCCCGGCAGGCGGAAGAGCGGGATCGATTGCACCGGCAGCCCGTCGGGTCCAAACAGGCTGGCCGCGATTCCGCCCGTGGTGCCCGTGATCGTGGCGGTATACGAATCGGCCGAGTTGCCCGAGTTGCCGACCAGCAGCGTGAAGTTCGCCGGGGCGGGGGCGGGCAACGTGACCGACGTCGGCGTGAAGCTGCTGGTCAGCCCGGCCGCGACCGGAATGTTGATCGTGGCGGAAGTGCTGGCCGCGACCGCCGGATTGGATTGCGAAATGGCCGTCGCACCCAAGAGCAGCGAGCCCGCATCAGCAAAATTGATCGCTCCGACGGTCACGGGGACGACCTGGCTTTGGCCCGGATTCACGGTGACCGACGTCACGCCCAGCATGGATACCGCGGCGGCGGGACCGCTGAGCGCCAAATTGTAAGTGTCGGCGACGGTTCCCTTGTTGTACACGTACAGGTTGATATTGCTGCCCGGCGAGCTGGACGACGGGTTCAGCGTCAAGTACACGCCCTGCGGCGCAATGGTCAACGTGCCGTCGACGGTTGTCGAACTGGTGCCATCCTGCGCCGCGATCGTGACGGTGAACGGATACACGCCGGGCGTGACGCCGGTGTTTATGTTGATGTTCAGCGGCGTGTCGCGGAAATTGCTCACCCCGGCCGGCACGTCCACGTAGTATTCGGTGAAGTTGGCGAATGCTCCGCTCGGCAGTCCGCTGACCTGCGGGTGAAATTTCTCGTCCGTGGTGCCGGTATTGATCAGCTGCAGGTTGAACTGCGTCGCGTCTCCTTGCCCCAGCGTGGCCGCCGCGGGCGTCAGCGTGGCCGCGATGCCGTAGGAATTCGCGTTCGGCTCGATGATCGGCGCGCCCGCCAGGATCCGGAATCCTTGCGCCGAACCCGAGCTCCCGTTGTTGCTTTGCACAATTACCGTAAACGGCGTGGACCCCAGTGAATTGTTCACATTGGAAAACACCTGCAGCGGCACGTCGACGGTCGCATTGGGACCGACAATGACCGGCCCGGAAATGCTCGCGGGCACGCCGCTGATGCCCGGAACGTAATCGACCGTGCTGCCGGTCGGATTCGTAAAGCGGACGTCGTAGGTCGCCGTCGCCCCGGGCTGGATGGTCTGCGAGGGGACCACGATGCTCACGATCGGCGTGCCGGTCACCGCGGCGCCGGGCACTTGGAAGGTGCCGGGTGTGCTCTGGCTGGTAAAGTTTACCGTGGCGCCCAACGTCACGGGCACGACCTGGCCGGCCGTCAGATTGCTGACCGTCGTCTGCCAGGTGATCGGCGGCGTCGGATCGCCGTAGGCTAGCGTCTCGTTCCAGACGAGCGTGTTGTACGTCGCGCCGGTTATGACCTGCGAGGGGGGCGTGCTATAGGAATTCGCCACGATCGCCACGCCGGTCGTCGTCGGCACTTCGACCGAAACACTCAGGGGGATGCTCTCGACGGTGCCGATGTTGTAGATCGCCAGCCCCTGGGAACTGGTCGTATAGAGCAGGTTGCCCGAGACGGCCATCTCGTTGACCAGCGCGGTCACCGGCACATAGCTCACGGCGATATTACTGGGATCGCTGGGGTCCACGACCATTAGCTCAAAGCTGCCCCCGACGCTCGCTTCGCTCACGGCGAACAGTCCGCCACCCAAAGGCTGGGCCGAGATCTTGTAGCCCGCTCCGCTGGTGGGAAATTGGGCCGCCGTGACCAGCGTGGTGCCCAGCAGAGTTGGGCTGGCCGGATTGGTGATGTCCAGCAACGACAGCGTCATGCTGCCGGTGACGCCGGCGCCGTTGTTTCCGCCCGTGCGTCCCACGACGAGCGCCTGGTTGCCCTGAACGGCGACGTCCACCACCTGGTAGGTGCCCGGGATGTCGACTTCGGAATAGGTCAGGGCGGCGGGATTCGAATCGTTGACGACCAGCACCCGGCCCTCACCGTCGGTGGTGCTGCCGCCGTTGGCGGTGGAGCTGGCCACGTAGGCGATCTGGCTGTTGACGATCGTGGCGCCGAACTGCGTGGTGTTGGCGTTCGAATCGCTGCTGCCGAAGAGCACGGTGTTCAGCGTGGGCGCCGACGGATTGCTCACGTTGATCGACATCACGTTGCCGTTTTGCGATTCCAGGAATCCGCCGAACAAGGAATACGACAAGACGGGCACCAGAACCGTATTTCCCTCGACGACCATATCGCTGAGGAATCCGTAATTGAAAGTCGTGTTGCTGACCAGCGTCGGGATCAAGGGATTCGCCAGCGAGTAAATCAGCAGCGTAAACGGCGGCGCAGAACTGTGATTGCCGATCGAGGTTGAGCCGACGATCAAGTACTGCGTGCCGCCGATCTCGTCCACCCGGCCCACGGTGAGTCCGCCCTGGACAATCTGCGTCGCGCCGAACGTCCCGTCGTCGACCGGCGCGGCCGGATTGCTGACATCGACGATGTCGATCCCGTTGGGACCAGAGACGTAGGCAAGGTTGTGCGTCGCATCGGTGTACAAGGCAACCGTCGTTGCCGGCGTGGTGGTTACGGCTCCGTCCAGGGAAAGCGGAGCGTCCATCGGCACCGAGGCGGTGATTTCGAGCGAGTTGGTCACGGTCGGTTTTCCGGTCGGCGCGGCGGCCGGATTGACCGACAGAACCGCCGTCACTGGCACGCCCACGATCAGGCTGCCCTGGCCCGTGGTGGTCGGCAGGGGCTGGGCCGATTGATCGACCACCGTCACCGTGATCGTGTCGGTGCCGTTGGCAAAGCTGGTCGTGGTAACGCTTCCCAGGTCGACCAGGGTTGCCGTGGAGTGGATGCCCAGCGTCGTCGTCACCGGCGTGGACGTGAACAGAACATTGCCGTTGATGTCGGTGACCGTGTAGGAAACCGAAAACTGGCGCGACTCGTTGAGGGAGCTCTCCAGGGTCGTCTGGACGTCCACGCTGCCGCCAGCTGCCGTGTAGGGCGGCGTCGGGCTGACCGCTCCCACCAGCACCGCCTCGGGCCGGAGCACCAACTGCCCGGGCGTGCCGGTGGTGATTTCCGTGGCTCCTTCCGCCGTGGCGACGACCTGGAAGTTGACCGTGGCGAGCGGATCGGTGCTGTCCGTTAAGCTCACGGTGATGGGCGTGGCCGTGGGAATCGTCGCTCCCGCGGCCAGAGTGACCGACGGCTGGCTGAACACGGCGGTCACGCCGGCCGGCAATCCCGCGGTGCTGAAATCGTAGGTCGTGGTCTGGCTGCCGGTGTTATGCAGATTGATTTCGAAGACGCTGGGGGAGCCGGGCTGGATCTGGGCGAACGAATCGGCCAGCCCGATCGTAAAGCCGTGCGCCGCTTCGTCGGCAATGGCCTGCGAAAGCGCAGCCAGCGCGGTGCCCAGATTCATCACGTCGGTATCGATCTGGCCGGCCGTCGTGTCCGCGCCGAGCGCGGCGCTGGCGGCATTCAGGCCCGGCACGAACGGCGCCAGGAACGGATCGCTGGTGATCAGGCTGACGATGCTGGTGATCGCCGCCTGCACCTCGCTTACGAAGGCCGCATTCGTCGGCGATTGAACCAGACTCGTCAGGGCCACGCCAAGATTGCTGAGCTGATCGGCCAGGTTGGAATTGCCGATCTGGGCCGCGGCCGTCGACGCGCTGGCAATCGCCGCGGCCCCCGGCACGACGACCTGGACGGGTATATCCAGCGTCTGACTGTCGGGCACGCCGGCCAACACCAAGGGCGGCAGGGTTGCGCTGCCCGCCACACCCAGGGCCGTGTATTGCACGCTGGTGCCCAACGTGACCGGCAGCGCCTGGCCTGCCAGCAAGTTGGCGACGCTCGTTTGCCAGGTGATACCGCCGCTGGGAATGTCGGCCAGGGAGGGGAAATTCCAGACCAGCGTTTCGAAGGTGGCGCTGGGGGTGATCGAGGTCGGCGCGACGTTGAACGAGCCCGCGACGATCGACACGCCCGTCGTCGTCGGCACTTGCACGCTCACGGTCACCGGAATGTTGGTGATCGCGCCGGCCCGATAAACGTCCAGACCGGAAGCACTGGCGGCGTAGAGAAACGCCCCGCTCGTGGCCATTCCGCTGGCGGCGCCGGCGCCCGTAAACGACGTCACGCCGAGACTGGCCGGATTGCTGCCGTCGACCACGAGCACCACCGGCGAACCCGCGGATTGAGCGTTGCTGACCGCGAACTGATTGCCGCCCAGGGCAACGATGTCGACCGGCGACGTCGGGTTGTCCAGCGTCGCGCCCGCCACGGGCGTACTGGACAGGATCACCGGATCGGCCGGATTGGTAATGTCCAACAGCGTCAGGGTGAGATTGCCGCCCAGCGTATCTGGCGCGCTGGCAAACGGGGTTTGCCATCCGCCCGAGGAACCGACGACGAGGGCCCGGTTTCCCTGGATGGCCACGGCCAGGGCCTGAATCGTGCCGGGAATCTGCAGGGTCGTCGTCACCGCCGGGCTGGCCGGATTCGAGAGATCGACCACCTGCAGCTGGCCGCTGCCCATTTGCGTGGCGGCGCCGGTCGAACTGGAGCCGACCAGATAGGCCAGCGAGCTCGAAGCGGAAACCGCGCCGTTGATATTGCCGGCACCACCCTCGGGCGTGCCCAAGGCATTGGCCAATGTGCCCGAAAGCACGGGACTGGCCGGATTGCTCAAGTCGATCGCCAGGAAATCGCCGTATTGATCGACGACGCTGCTGGGCCCGGCGCCGGTATAGTCGATGCCGCTCGTGGTCACATAGGCCGTGGTCCCGGCGACGAACAGGCTGCCGGGGAACTCGTAATCGATCGTGCGATTGGCGAGCAGCGTGGGGCTGGTCGGATTGGCGAGCGAATAGACGATCAGGCTGAAGGTCCCATTGGTGTTGGGCGAGGCCACGACGAGGTCGCTGCCGGCCAGAGCGCCAGATTCGCGCCGGTCGTATTCAGCGTGCCCAGGCCGAACGTGCCGACCAGCGTCGGGCTGTTCGGATTCGTCAGGTCCACGATCGCAATGTCCTGGGCGCCGATCACGTAGGCCAGATTGCCGCTGGTGACGACGCTGGTCCCCGTGCTATCCGTGGCGACGCGCCCGACCTGCGCCTCAGCGGCGATCGAAAGCGTATTGGTAACCGTGCCACTGCCCGGTGCCTGAGTCGTCGAACTGAGCGACTGGGTCGCCGAGAGCGGCGCCGCGACGAAGAGCTGTCCCTGGCCGGTGGCGCCGGCGATGGGCTGGCTGCTCTGATTGTATACGGTGACGTTGATCGTGTAGGCACCGGCGGCAAAGCCCGTCGTGTCGAGCGTGCCCAGGTCGACGCTGGTTGCGCCGATCACTTCCGGCAGCGTGATCGCCACCGGCGAGGAGGTGAACACGACCGTATTCAGTGCATTCGTGACGGTGTACGACACCGAGCCGACTTCAGCCGCCGTCAAGCCGGCCAGCACGGTGGCCGAGACGTCGACCTGGGCATCCGCTTCCACCGTCGCCGGGCTGGGCGTCACTGCGACGACCGACACCGTGTTCTGCGCCGCGGCCTGTCCGTAAGAGAGCGTCACGTCCTGGGTCGTGTTGAGCGGGGCGCCCGCCGCCGGGTTGATGGTCGCGGTCTCGGTGGTCGATGCCCCGATGGCCAGCGAAACCGGCGTGCCTTCCCCGCTGATGGTCCAGCCGGCCGGAAGCGTGGGATCGATCGCCGCGTCGTAGGCGACATTGCCGACGTTCGTGATGGTCAGGGTCGTCGTGACCGCCATACCCGGCGCGGTGCTGAGCGTTGTCGGGTTGTCCGTGATGGTTACGGCGGCGATCGTCGGCATGGCGAAGTTCACGGTCGCCGTTTGCGGAGCCTCGGCATTGCTGGTGCTGGTGGCCGTCACGCTGAACGATTCCGCCGTGCCGGGTGCCGGCAGCACGCCCGTGGGCTGCAGGTAGATGCCCACGATGCCGGTCGCTCCGGCCGGAATGGTGACGGACGTCGCGCTATCGAGCACGCTAAAGCCGGCCGGCACCGTCGGGAACGTCAATTTGTACGTGTCGGCCGTGGGTCCCGTGTTTTGGATCACAGCCCGATAGGCGGTGGGGACTTGGGCCCCGTTGTACGGAACGGTGAATAACGGGTCCGGATTCACCGCCAGCGCCATGCCCGGCGCGGTCGCGGCAATGGTGACATGCACGAGCGCGCCCGCAACCAGATTCGGATCCGCCGTGGACCGAGCGGTGAGGCCGATCGAATAGGTCCCGGCCTGAACGCCGGGCGCCGGCGTGACGGTGACGTTGCCGCTGGCATCGATGGCCGCCGTCCAGCCCTGGGGTGCTTGGGCCGTGAGTGTGTAGGTGTCCGACAGGCTCGTGGTGACGTTGGCCGCAAACGTCACGGGCGTGTTCTGGTTGGTCGACAGCGTCGCCGGGCTGCCCGACACGGCCAGGGTACTTGCCGCGGCGCCATTGAGCGTGACCGCGTCGGTGCCGGCGCCGCTGGCCGAGACGCCGATCATGCCCGTGTAGCCGTCGAGCGTGACGCCGTGGGTTGGATCGAGCGGAGTGCCGCCCGACGAGATGCTGCCGCTGCCGGGTCCCAGGCTGACCACGCCCGTCGTGGCCGTAATCGCGATCGAGCCCGAGAAATTCGGCGAGGTGGTCTGCCCGCTACCGCTCAAAGCGGCCGAGCCGGTGGTGATCGTGTAAGTGCCCGCGGGCAATGTCGACCCGTTGAGCGTCAGGCCGGCGGTCGTCAGGGTAATCGTGACGCTGCCGGTGACGGTGGCGGAGTAGGTTTGCCAGTCGGCACTGACGCCCAGGCTGGTCTCGGCCGGTCCATAGACCGAGAGACTGCCCGTGCCGCTGGCGCTATAGGCATTGGTGCCCGAGACGGCGAGCGAAACGGCGCTCGGCGCCGAGAGCGCGACCGTTCCCGTGCCCACGGTATTGCCGTGCGAATCCAGCACCGTGCCGGTAGCGGCGCTGAGGGTCGTGGCCGAGAGCGCGCTCGTGGCCGAGGAAGACCAGCTGGCGCTGATTTGCTGCGAGACGGAGACCGTCGACGTCGTGACCGTCGCCTGAACCGAGCCGGGCGATAGCTGGCTCGTCACGCTGACGCTGCCCGTGGCCTCGTTGGCCGGCAGAGTCGAGACCGGCTGCGGATCGGTCACCAGGCCGGTGACCGCGGGATCCTCGCCGGTCAGGCGTTTGACGGTGTTGTCCAGGGTGTAATTGAATTCGTTCTCCGCGGCGCCCAGCGCCGAGCGCAGCGCGCCGTCGACCGTGTCGCCGTTGGTGCTGTCGATCTTGCCCAGCACTTTTTGCAGGACGGTGTCGCTGGACAAGATGAGCTTGGCGGCTTCGCTGGTTTCGATGAGTTGCTTGAACAGCTCCTGGGCCTGCTCTTTTTGGGCCCCCAGCTTGGCGACGGCCTCCGACTGGCTGCGGTTGATGGCGGTCAACTCGAACGCGGCGCTGATCACGGCGCCGGTGTCGAACGCCATGACGGGCGAGAAGAACTTGACCAGCTTGATCTCCAGCTCGATCCCCTCGGCAACCAGGCCCACGAATTCGAATGCGCCTTCATTGCGGCCGTCTTCATTGACCCCGATGTATTCGCCGGTGGCCAGGTTGATCTCGGCCCAGGAGATGGTCGGCGTTCCGTTCAGTTCCACCGTGCTCTCGGGCACGATCACGCCGAAGCCCGCGGCGATTTCCGTGGAAATCAGGGCCTTGGCGTCCGCCGGGATGTTCAGCGCGCTTAAGGCCGCGAGGTTGCTGCTCGTGATGTTGATCAGCCCGATGCCCTGCGCCTGCGCCGCCTGGAAAACGTCGTAAGTGTTGTCGATCGGGGTGCTCAGCCCGCCCGGCGAAACGCTGGCGATCGTATTGCGCTCGATCAGGTTTTCGAACGTGCCGCGGGTCATGTTGAACAGGAACGGCGCGGACTGCGACACGTGCGGCGCGCCGACCGGCGTGATCGAATCGTTGACCAGATCGATCGAATCGTTGACGCCCGAGGGCGCCGTGGAACCGGCCGCGAACTGGGCCGAGATCATGACGATCCGGGGCCGGCTGAAATAGGCCACGATGTTCGATTCGGTGGCCAGCGTATCGGTCTGCAATTGCGACAGGCCCAGGAAGTTGTTGCCCAGCACCCGGGTCATGTCGATGTCGAAGGCCCTGGCCAGCGGCTCGGCGTCGGAGGCCAACGACGGTGAGCTCTGCAACGTCTTGAAGCTTGCCGCCACCGACTGCAGGTTCTCGTTCGCCTGGGCCGTGGGCTGCGGGTCGGCGTCGGCGGCCGACACGTCGAGCGTAAAGACGTCTTCGTTCGAGAATGCCGGCGGGCTGCTGGCCGAGACAGCGATCGTCGGACTCACGAGGCCTTGTCGCGCCGCATAGCCGATGCGGTCGAGCAGCGCCCGGCTGTACGACTGCGACGCCCCCTGGGGGCCGTTCTCGACGATGTTCAGAAACACGCCCGTCAGCACCGAACTGCCGTTGGCCAGGTTCGTCAGCACTTCCTGGAACGGTTGCCCATTGATGATCTGGTCGTTGGTCAAGTCGGAGGCGTCGTCGCCCAACGAGAGATAGGGCTGATAGACGTTGGTCGTCGTCGTGAAGAACGCCGGAATGGTGTTGGTGTTGGTAACGAACCCCAGGCTGAGCGGATGGCCGACCAGGTCGACGTCGTTGAACGTTTGATCGAGCACGACCGTGTCGGACAAGCCGTTGGACAGGGCGATGTTGGCGGCCGCCTGACTGTAGATTTCCACCGTCAGCTGGACCTCGGTCGTTTCGCGCATCGCGGCCGGCACCGCCGCAAAATTGTTGGTGACCGCGGTGAACGCCTGAGCGACCGTAGCGCCCGTCATTAGCGGGTCGGCGTTCTGCATGCCGCTGCCGGAATTGAACTGAAACCAGAAATGGTTTTCAGTTTCGCTGAGCAGTTGCCCATCGTCGGCCGGATCCAAGGGCACATCGGTGGCCGAGACGTAGCCCACGGTTTGGTAGCTGGCCGGAAACATCGACAGGATCAGCTGCTGGGCCTGGCTTTGCGAGAGCGTGCCCTGCTCGTACTGGGCCGGAATGCCCGACGCCCGCATCAAGGCGACGCCCAGGCTGGCCACGTCCAGCGAGTTGCCGGCGCTGCTCCAGAGCGTGCCCCGGGCGCCGCGCACCGAACCGATGTAGGCGTTGTAGGCAACGTCGTTGTGCAGGAAGTTGAAAATATTCTGGGCGTTGTAGTCGAGCGCCGCGGCCTCTGCCTGGATGAACGGGTCGGCCGTGTTGGCGTCGGGCGTCGAGGCCAGCAAGCTCGGGTCCGCATTGCCGGCCGTCAACGTGGCCGCGGGCGTCGAACTGGAAATCGCCGCGGCATTGAGCGTGGCATAGGCCTGGGCGCCGACGTCCAGCTGCAGGATCGACGAATTTGCCACCGCGACCGTGATCGTCACGCTGGCCCGGTCGTAAGCCTGGATCGTGCCCAGGCTCCAGGCCAGGTGCTGGCCGCTCTGGTCGGGCTGCTGCGTGGCACTGACCAGCGACACGCCGGCCGTGAGCGTGTCGGTGAGCAGCACGCCCGTCTCGGGGTCGGCCGATTCGTTGTAGACCGTATAAGTGATGGTCACCTGGCCGTTCTGCACGCTGCCGACGAAGTACGACGAAAGCGTGCGACCCACGACGATCTCCGTCGCCGGCGCGGCGCTCAGCGGCGCCGGCAGGATCGATTCCTGCTGGCTGCTCGAGGCAAAGCCGGCGGCCGAAGCCGCGAGCGTCGGCGTTCCGGCCTGGCTGTCGCGGTATTCGAACGTGGCCGAACTGGCCCCGGCCGGAATCGTCAGCTGTCCGCCGGCCAGCGGATTGCCGTTGGCGTCGAGCAACGTGCCGCCGCCGGACGTGGTCGACAGGCTCACCGTCAGCCCGCCGCTGCCGGCCGCGGTCGGCAGGCCGTCCAGATCCCGCAGTTGCAGAGTGATGCTGGCCACCTGGCCGGCCTGGAACGTCTGTCCCAGCGTGGCGAAGGCGATCGCCGGAGCCTGGGTTTCAACGGCCCCGATGTCCAGGTGTCCGCCGACGACGCGCGGCAATCCCCGCTGGTCGGTGGCCGATAGTCCGACGACGACATGCCCCGCGCCGAGCGCCGGACTGCCGGCCAGGGGCACCAGGGTTTCGGTCGTCCCGCCGTAATTGCCGAGCGCACTGAGCTGCGGAGTGTTGCTGAACACGTCGCCGGGCCCCAGCGTCGGATCGGTCGTGGAGTTGTTGACGGCCGCGCCGAACAAGTTGTAGCCGGAATCGGTGGTGATCGTGCCGCCGACATCGGGGCTGGTCGTATTGCTGGTGTTGGCGGCGACGATCGTGTTCTGCACGGCCAGCGTGCCGCCGGCGATCTGGATGCCGCCGCTGCCGGTCGAACCGGTGTTGCGGTTGGCCGAGATGGTCACGTCGGCCAGCGTGAGGGCGCCGGCCGTGTTGGCAATGGCCCCACCGCCGGCGCCATTGGCCGAGTTGCCGGAAAAAGTGCTGTTATTGACCTGCAGCGTGCCGCTATTGGAGAGGGCCCCGCCGATGCCGCTGGCCGCATTCTTATAGAAGCTGCTGAGCGTGATCGTGGCCGAGCCGGAATTGTCGATGGCGGCCCCGCCCACGGTGCTGGAACTGGAGTTATTGCTCCAGAATGAAGAATTGCCGACCGTCAGCGTGCCGCCGTTGTTCTCGATGGCCCCGCCCATGGGCGAGTTGTTTAGCGTGAACAGGCTGCTGGTGACGGTGAGCGTCGAAGCGTTGTTGTCGATCGCGCCGCCGCCCGTGCCGTATCCGCCGTTGCTGGTGAATGTGCAGCTCGTGATCGTCATCGTGCCACCGCCGGCGTTCTCGATGGCGCCGCCGGCGACGCCGGCTTGATCGACCGTGAACGTGCAATCACTTGCCGTGACGGTGCCCCCCGCGTTGTTGATGGCGCCGCCGGACTTGTTCGCATTGAGGTTCAAAAAGCTGTCGCTCGCGAGCGTGAGCGACCCCGTGTTCGAGATCGCGCCGCCGTCGAGCTGGGCGCGGCTGCCGGAAAACAGCACGTTTTCAACCGAGAGCGTGCCGGCGTTGGCGATGCCCGCGCCGTTCGTGCTGCTGCCCGAGTTCTCGATGTTCAGGTTGGTCACGACGGCCTGCACGCCGGCATCGACCAGCAGCGGGGCGTAATTGAATCCGCCCTGGAGCGTAATGGGCTGGCTGGGCGCGCTGCCGTCGAGCGTGATCGTGCCGCCGCCCGCGCCGGTCAGTTCCAAAGAGCCCTGGGTCAGGCTGATGGTCTGGCTCCCCAAGCTGGCGGCGAACGCGATCGTGTCGGATTGCCCCGCCGCGGCATCCAGGTTCGCCTGGGCCACCGCCTGGCGCAGCGAGAGCTCGCCCGTCACCGCCGTATCCGTCGGGTTGTTGACCGTCAGCACAGCCAGCAGCCGGCGCTCCTCCAAGGGCTCGAACTGTCGCAGGCGGGCTTTGGCCGCAGATCGGCGCCGCAAGAGAGCCGGTCGGTTGCGCGGGGGATTCACAGCGGTGCTCCTAACCTCGAAGGGGACGCAACTGCCGAGCTATTGATTGCCCGCCAAGGACATTCCGCCGCCAGGCCAAGAATTTACCCAAACCGCCAGCTCTTCCAAAACTGTCGCGAGGAACTTTTCGTTATCCGTCCCATTCTGCCCAGCCCCACCGTTGCCGAGCAGTCGGCGGCAATTCAATCCACGCGAGCCCAAACGTCGATATTTGACCGCGTGAAAATCCCCGCGCCAAGCAATCGCAATGGCTTTCTCACATGATTTTCACAATCGCGGCGCGACCGGGGCGGCCTTGATCGCCCCCCCAGCGGGACTATGCGGATAGCGCCTGCGGGCCACAGCCCGCCGGCCCGGGGTGACGCCGCAAGAAAGAGCAGGGGGGGCCGGCCGCGGTCGCCAAGCGGCGGCGGAGCGCACTGCGACATTGGGCGGGCACGCCGGCCCAATTATTCGAGCGGCAGATCGGCTGCGTCGGCCCGAAAATAGGTCGACGCGATCGGCAGCACGATCAGATTATCGTGCGACGCGGCGACGAACCGTCGGGCTTCGTCGTCGGCATCTTCCCGAGTGGCGGCCACATAGATCAGCCGGTCGATGCGTCCGGTCATGTCCACCGAGAGAATTGCAAAGCCGTCGCGACGGTGTTTGTAATGTTTCCCCGCCAGATTGATGTCTTCGGACATTTCGCGGCCAGTCCTTCTTGAAAGGAGCGCCGTCCAGTGTCGTGGCAGAACAGGGTGAGCCGGGTGAACAACCGGCCCGGGCAATAAAAAATGCCCTCTGCGCCTGGAAAACGCAGAGGGCATTGTATCGCCCAACTCGACCACACCAAGCGTCAATAGACGTACCGGCGGCCGAAGAAACCTCGGCGGTAGGGCCTGTTATTGTAGTAATAGGCCTGATTGGGCGGATACGAATAGGCCCGGGCGACGGGAGCCGCCGGCGCGGTGGCGACCGCCGGGGCGACCGGCGCCACCATCGGCGCACTCGGCGTGTACGCTCCCCAACTGCTGCCGTTCCAGACGACCCAGTTGTTCGACGGCGTGTAATACAGCCACTGGCCACCCTGGTTGCGGTATCGCCAAGACTCGACGGCAGCCGGCGCCGCATTCGGAGCGATCACGTTCGGCGCGACCGTATTCGGCGCAATCACGGCACGAGCCGCGTTGCCCTCGACCACCGGCGCGGGGGTCGTCGCCGGCACAGCGGCGCGCGGGGCAATGGCCGTTCCCGCTGCGCCGGGCGCAGTCGGCGTCGCGGTGATCGTCCCGTTGGGATTCACCGTAGGCGCAAGCGTGCCGGTTGCGTCGTTGCGATCAATCCGTCGGTCTTCTCGGCGGATGGCGCGCCGCTCGCCGCCAGGTGTCGGCGCCACGGGCGCAGCCGGGGCCGGCGCCACGTTTGCCGGTGCCGCGTTCTGCTCGACGACGGGCGCGGGCACCTGGGCTTGTGCCGCGGCCGCGCAGCACACCAGCACGGCCAATCCAGTAAAGTAACAGATCGACTTCATGACTTTTCTCCTTCTTTCGAACGTGCACCGGATGGTTCGCGCTGCAAGGTCCGCCCGCATGCTCGGCGCCATTCTTGTTCCCCTGGTGCAGAGGGAACGCCGCGAGCGCGGCTTCATGCCGCGAAGATTCATGCAAACAAGGTGCCAAAGCCTGCGCGGAGCTTCGTTCCGCCAAGATCCCTTGTTCTGCAAGCAGCGTCGCGAAAGCCGAGCGCTCGACCTGGTCGCGGCCCGATCAAAACGGCCCGCTGGCTAAGCGTCGCGGAATGCGGAGGACCTAGCAGCTCGGCCGGCCGAGCGCTTCGGCCAACACGGATGCAGCCACCGGCTTGAGCAGGTGCAGGTCGATGCCGGCCTTTTCCATCCGCTCCCGATCGGGCGGATGGCCGCTCACGGCGATGATCCGGCAATCCCGAAGCCCGTCGACCTGACGCAACGATTGGGCCAGCGTATAGCCGTCGATCACGGGCATGCCGATGTCCAGGCATACCGCCTCGGGATGGAATTGAATGGCGATCTCCAATGCGTCCTGCGGCGCACAGGTGAATTTCACCTCGCAATCGTAGCGAGCCAGCAGCCTGGCCAGGAGCGAGACGGCATCCAGGTTGTCATCGACGAGCAAGATTCGCAGTGCCATGATAGCTCGATTCTGCTACACCGACGCATTCAAGTACACCGATGCATTCAGGTCGCCGCCCATACTACCCCAACTCTCTTGCAATGCATACTGCGTGCCAGTCCGAAGCCGCGGTCGATTGGGCAAGCAACGAACAATTGGCTAATCTTCCGGGCTCAAACGACGGGGTGTTTCTGCCTTCGCAGCTTGGAATTGGCCAGACGCTGACCAGGCTGACCGCATGTCCGGCAAGCCGGCTATCCCCCCCGCGCAACGGGGCAATTCTTCGGCCGCCCGAAGCCGATCTCGCCCCAGGCGTCGTGCGCACGGCAGCCAGGCGTGGGAATCCTGCTCTTGGCTACTTGAGCCCGCTCCGCTTTAGCTCGCGCTTCATTGCGGCGCGGCCGAGCTTGCCCAGCCGATTGATTAGCTGCCGATTGGATTCGATATCGGGCGTTGGCAGCGGCGCCGGCGCTGCCCCGGCGTCGGGATCTGCCGCCGGACCATTCGCCGCGGATCCGGTCTGCTCGGACTCGTGGCCTGCGGCGGCGTCCCCCTGCGCCGAGCCATTGCGCTCGGCCTCGGGGCCGCCTTCGGCTGGGGCATTCGAGGCGCTTTCCGGCGCGCCGGAATCCTCGTCCAGGGGCGGAAACTCGGCCGTGATCGACTCCAGGACCTCGCTCTGGATGGACGCACATTTCAAAAAGCTGTGATGTTCCATCCAAACGTGGATTTCGAAACGCAGGGCGTAGCTGTCCACTTCGGTGAGCAGCACCATCGGCGGCGGCGCCTTGATCACCAGCGGATGAAAGAAGGCCAATTCCTGCATGCGCCGCTTCGTCGCCGCAACGGGACGCGTGCGGTCGACGTCGATCGTGATCACCCGGCGAACGAACTGATCGCTCAGCGTCAGGTTCGTGACCTGTTCGTCGAGCAACGTTTTATTGGGCACAATGGTCTCATGATTGGCCTCAGTCAGCATGCGTGTGCTGCGCAGGCCGATGTAAACGACCCGGCCTTGCACATCGTCCAGTTCGATCACGTCGCCGACGCGAATCGGCTGTTCGACCAGCAGGATGATGCCGCTCATGAAATTATTCATGATGTCCTGACTGCCGAATCCGACCGCAATCGCCGCCGCTCCGCCCAGAAATGCGAAGGCCCCCAGCGGAATCTGCAAAGCCTTGAACGCCACGAAGCCGAACAGCACGCACAGCGTGTAGAACAAGATCGACTTGAGCGCCGCGATCCGGCCGGGATGCCAGCCCCAGCGCCGCAGCAGCCGGAAGCCGACCACCCAACTGGCCAGCCAGGCGAGGAGCAGGCCGGCCAGGACATAGAAAATCAGCACCAGCAGTTTGCCCAGCGTGATCGGGTTCTGCTTGTCGGACAGAATCTCATAGTCCCATATTCCGGCCAGCCAGCGCGGGACCAGCGCCGGGCGGCCTTGCTCTTTGATTTGAGTCTTCAGTTCGTCCCGAAAGCGGGCCAGCCAGCGCTGGTCTTCGCGCAGCTCGTGCTCGGCGGCGTGAAATGCCTGCCACAGACGCTCCATCGCCTGGGCCCGGAATGTCTCCCAATCGGCGTCCGAGTTCGCCTTATTGCCGGCCGCCCTATCGCCGGCTTTCGTCCGGGCCAGCGTGGCCAAGCGCTGCTCCCAGGTCTGCCGCCAGTCTTTGATCTCGGTGTTACACTCGTCGACGTCGTCGAGCCACTGCGAAGTCTGCGACCCGCTGGCGTCGCCGTGCGCGAGCTCATAGCGCCGCTTCCAAAGCTTTCGCAAACTGCCCAAGACCTCGCGCTCTTGATCGACGAGCAATAGCAGGGCACTGCTGACGTCGCGAGCGGTGACCGCGTCGTCGGTGTGCGGCGTGGATCCCGGCGCCGAGGGGTCGCCGTTGGCGGCCGCCGCTTCGCGCCACCGGGCTGCTTCTTGCGCGCCTGCTGATCCAAGTCGCTTTGCAGGTCCGACAGCCGCTCGAGTTCGCGATCGCGGTCGTCGGCCGTGAAGTGAACGCCCTTCTTGACCTGGTCGATTTCCTCTTCGAGACGCTTTTGCCGGGCCTGCGAGGCCTCCAGCCGCAACGACTGGATCTCGACGACGGTTTCCGCCAGGTCGACCCGGGCGGCCGCGACGCTGACCGCCAGATTCGCGCTCGTTTGCTCGGCCAGCGGGGCCTGGGCCGTCTTGTCCGCTGTCGATTTATCCTGCTTTGCCTGCCGCTGCCGCTCGTTGGCGGCGTCCAGCTCGTCGTGATGCGTGGCGAGCAATTGCCTGGCGGCCTTGGTCTCGGCCTTGATCGACGCTTGCCGGTCTTGTTCGTCATCGCACTGGCTGCGTAGTTTTTCCAGAAGTCGGAACGAATACGGCTTCGGCTCGGTCGGCCCGTACTCCTTCAGCCGGGCCAGTTCCTTCTCCTCCTGCCGGGTCAACGCCGAGAGCTTGCTTTCTTCCGCGAGCAACGTTTCGTGCTGAAAGTAATTGGCTTCCAGCGCGCGCAACTGATCGATCCGGGCCGCAAGCTCGGGGGACGACGCGCCTTCGCCAGCCGCGCTTTTCTGCCGATCCAGCGCGTCCGCGAGCGCCGCCCCGGCGGCCACACCCTTGGCGTGCATCGCGGCCACCGCGCTCGGCCCGGCTGCCAGATCGACGCTGTCGGCAGCGCGCGCCGGCAATTCCGCCGACAGCAGCGCAGCGCTGGCGGCCAGCAAAGTCAGGGCGAACGAACGCGCCGCGCGGGGTGCAGGAGTCATCGGCTCATTTACCTTGCTTGTCGTGGGGACCGGAGTTGCCACCTGGGCCTACTGCCCAGAACCGGCTTGAATCTTGCCCGCGACGGGCTGCACTTCGCCGCTCGATGGATCGTCGACGGGCGCCAGCGACGATTCGGCGGGACCAGCCAGGAGTTTGCCGTCGGCCTCGAACCGTGAGCCGTGGCAGGGGCAATCCCAGGTGTGCTCGGCGTCATTCCAGCGAACCAGGCAACCCAAGTGCGGACAAACCGCGCTCACCTGGTGCAGCCGGCCGGCTGCATCGCGCGAACAGGCCACGTGCCGGCCGTCTCGCTTGATGACAACCCCTTCGCCCGGATGAATGTCGTCGCTGGACCTGTGCGCCGACGCCAGGCGATCGGCCACCAGGTAGTAGGGAAAGTCCAGGTTCTCTTTGATATAGTCCCAAGTGCCCCCGCGAATCTTCTGTCGATCGACGGAAAACAGCTCCTGCCAGGGATTCTTCTGCCCCAGCACGGCGTCGCGGGCCATCAGGCCGGCCAGAGTGCCGAACGTGATGCCGTTGCCGTTGAATCCCGTGGCCACGAACTGCTGCGCCGAGGTTGCGCCAATCAGCGGCAAGCCGTCGTTGGTGTGCACCACCTGACCGGACCAGCGATGGTCGATCGCCACGCTCGGCAGCAGGCGGCGGAGCGTCGCTTCCAGCTTGCCGTAGCAATCTGCGGTATCGGCCGCTTGCCCGGTCTTGTGATCGTTGCCACCGAAAATGACACGGTCGAAATCCCGTCCCGTGTCGATCCGCAAGTAATAGTAGGGGTCTCCGGTTCCCCATAAGCTCAGGTCCGGCAGATGGCCCGGCGGCAGTTTCCCGCTGACGACGTAGGTCGAGTACGACGCCAGCTTTGCCTGCAGCAGTGCGGCCTTGACCAATCCACTTGTTCCGGCCAGCGGCACTTCGGTGGCAATCACCAGGAAATCGCACTCGACGCGCACGTCGCCGACCCTGACGGCCAGCGGATCGGATTCTACCGCGGAGACTTCGGACAGCTCGTGAATCACCGACCCGCGACCCGCCACCAGCCGGGCGAGCCCAGCCAGGTAGGCCCGGGGATGAAACTTGGCCTGATCGCGCACGCGCATCCCAGGCTTGTCGACCACGGGGACGCTACGGACGAAATCCACGTCGAAGCCCAATTCGCGGGCCAACTCGACCTCGGCCTCGATCTCGGCCGTTTCATCCCGGTCGCCGTCGAGCGCGGCGTGCAAGAAGCCGGGCGTGCGCCGGAACTCGCAAGGAATCCCGTGGTCCGTGGCGATCCGCTCGATCAAGTCCAAGGCGCTATTGCCCGCATACCAGGTCAATGCCGCTTGTTCGCGGCCGAAACTTTTCACGAGCTGCGTCAGCCGGGTATCAGTGACGCATGTCAGGTGGGCGGTCGTTTGCCCGGTGTCTCCGCTCCCCAGCCGTTCGCGCTCCAGTAGACAGACCTTTTTGCCCGCCGCCTTGAGAAAGTGAGCCGCCGACAAACCTGTGATTCCTCCGCCCACGACCACGACGTCAAAGTGCCCCGGGCGCTCCAGTGGGTCGTAGGAGCCGAGCTCGATTTGTTGCCAAACAGGGGTCGGATCGATGAACTGCATATATCCGCTCCAACACAGAAACTCGGGGAGCACTCTTCAGTGGTACTGTCCGATTAGGGCAAACGGTATGCCAGCGACTCATCGGCCGCCCAACCTGCCGGAGAGGCAGCGCCGCCCGCGCGACTATCGCCGGGACGGCCCGCGGCGCATTTTTCCTGCTCCGCGTGAGCAATAAAGAAAAGTGCGACACGCGGCGGAATTGTCTCCCGGCGGTCGAACGACGACCACAGCGAACGCTCATCGCTCAAGAATCCGGCGCGAGACGAACGAGCCGTTATCGCTCGTCCGTCACCATGCCTGCGGGACCCGCTATCCTGCGGTCACTCCCACCCGCTTGAGCATGGCAGCTGTAACGCTCTGCCGCGTGGCCGAAAGCGCATGCCAGGGGTCGTGCCGCAGCCGGGCCAGCCGAGCCGGCAGGTTGGCCAGCGTGAAATGGTCGGAGTGCCAGCGCGCCGTGAGCTCGTCCCAGGCGAGCGGCACGCTCACCGGCGCGCCCGGTCGATTGCGCGTGGAATAGGGAGCCACGGCCGTCGCGCCTCGGCCGTTGCGCAAGTAATCGATGAAGATCTTTCCTTTCCGGGCGGCCTTGCTCATCGTGGCCACATAGCGATCGGGCGCCGAGCGCACGACTCCCTCGGCCACCGCCCGGCAAAACGCCTTGGCCTGGTCCCAATCGAGCCGCGGGCGCACGGGCGCGACCACGTGCAGCCCCTTGCCGCCGGTCGTCTTGACGAACGAAGCCAGGCCCAAATCCTCGAGCACGCCCCGCATTTCGCGCGCCGCGGCGATCACTGCTGCCCAGGGCACCGCCGGATCGGGATCCAGGTCGAAGATCAAGCGGTCCGGGGTCTCCAACCGATCCGCGCGGGAGCCCCAGACGTGAATTTCCAAAGCGCCCAGCTGGACCAGCGCCACCAGGCCCGCCAGGTCGGAAATCAGCAGGTGCAGTTCCGGCTTCCCGCCTGCTGAAACGTCGACTTGCCCCAGGGCTGCCGGCGAACCCGCCCCTGGATGCTTTTGAAAAAAGCAGGCTCGTCCTTGCCCGGCCGGACAGCGCACGATCGCCAGCGGCCGATCGACGACGTGCGGCAGCATGTAGTCGGCCACGGCGGCGTAATACTCGGCCAGCTCGCGCTTCGTGATTCCCGCGGCCGGATAGAGCACTTTGTCGGGGTGCGAAAGGCGCACTCCTGCGATTTCAAACTCCGCGGAATCGGATGCCTGCGGAGGATCGGGTGGCTTGCGCCGGCGGCCGGCAGGGGACCTGGTGCCGTGCCGGGCAGGGCCCGCCGGCGCGGCCGATGCCCGAGGGGCTCGGCGTCGGGAATTATTTTCCATATCGGTCGCCTCGTCGACGGACAGGGGAACGTCCAGCATGACTTGTCTGGCTTGCTTGTCCTCGCGCAGGCCCTGAAACGAAGGATGCCGCAGCAGCCGATCGTCGGTCCAGTTCGAGAATTCGACTTCGGCGACCAATCTCGGCCGCAGCCACTGCACTCCGCGGGCCGCACCGGTCTTGCCTGAAAGATTCTCGAACGGCGAAGTCTTCTGCCCGAGCCGGTCGAACTTCCGCCGCAAGTCGGCCAGCGCTCGCTCGTCGAAACCGGTGCCCACGCGCCCGGCGTACCTAAGCTTGCCTTGCGGGTCGTAGTAGCCCACCAGAATTGCTCCCAGATGCTGGCGCTGGCCGGCGGGCTGCGTAAAACCGCCAATAACAAACTCTGCGCACTGCGCACTTCGTCTTCAGCCAGTCCAATCCGCGCCCGGGTCGATAGGGGCTGCCGCGGCGCTTCGAAATGATGCCTTCCAGATGCAGGCGGCAGGCCTGGGCAAACACATCCGGGCCGGCCCCCTCCAAATACTCGCTAAGGCGCAGCGGCCCAGTAGCCTCGCGGTCCACCAGCGTTTGCAGAATTGCCTTGCGATCCTCCAGACCGGCGCCCGTCAGGTCGACACCATCCAAATGCAACAGGTCGAACACGTAGTAGACCAACTCCTGCGTCCGGCCGGTCTGAAACACTTTCTGCAATGCCTGGAAGCGCGTCACGCCGTCGGGCTCGACGGCCACGACCTCTCCGTCCAACAGGGCCCGGCGCACCGCCAATCCCCCGGCGGCCTGGGCCAGCTCCGGAAATTTTTTCGTCCAATCGTGACCGTTGCGGCTGATGAAGTGCGCCCGACCGCGGTCGATGCGGCACAACATCCGGTAGCCGTCGAATTTGATCTCGTGCAGCCACTCCGGTCCGGCCGGAGCCGTCTTGACCAGCGTGGCCAATTCGGCCGCTGGCGTTTTCGGCAATTTCGACTTCGCTGCCGCGCCGGCGGCCAGCAGCTGTTTAACCAGTTGCCCGGGCGACGAGCGGCCTCGACTTTTGAGCTTTTTCCGCTCCGCTGGAACCGCCGATTGTCCTTTTTGCCGGACTTCGCCCGACGGTCCCCAAACTCGCCCGGCCCGGGCGGCAATCTCGTCCAGATCGCGTCCGGAACTCACGCTCCGCGGCTGGGCCACGGTGATGTCTTGCCCCGCATCGGCAAACTCGTCGCGCTCCTTGAACAAGAACCACTGGCGCTCTTGGCCCGCCGGCTTGTGACCGCCGCGGCGGACCAGCATCCAGGCACCCTGGAGCTTTTCGCCGTGGATTATGAATTTCAACTTCCCCTCGCTGAGGCCCCGCCGGGCATCGCCCAGCGGCTCCCAAGTGCCGCGATCCCAAAGCATGACGGTCCCGCCGCCGTACTGACCCGGAGGAATCGTGCCCTCGAAATCGCCGTACTCGAGCGGATGATCTTCGACCTGCAGTGCCAGTCGCTTGACGGCCGGATCAAGGTCGGGGCCTTTCGGCACCGCCCAGCTCTTGAGCACCCCGTCGAGTTCCAGCCGGAAATCGTAGTGCAGGTGCGACGCATCATGTTTCTGAATGAGATAGGCGAGCGGCCCCGGGCTCGAGCGGCGGCCCCCGCGCGGCTCGGGCGATTTGCGAAAATCGCGCTTGGCTCGATATTCAACCAGTCCCATCAGACTTTCCCACAGTGAGGGATGACCAGCTCGCAGCACATACCGTTCCGCAGCCCGGGCGGTTAGCCTCGCCTAACGAAAGCCCCCCGCTGTCGATCCACTGTTCTGGACGGCAAATGACCAACCTGACTTCCTGACGATCAACGCACAGCACCCCAGCCATTCTAGTCAAAGCAGTTTTGGCGGGGTTTCTAAGTCGCAGGCGTGACTTGGTTACCGGACGAGCGCACTCCTCCGCCTGGGGCGGGGGCTAAGCCGTCACGCTAGCCGTACTCATCCCGAGGAGCGGCAGGAAAAAGTACCAAGCCTGGCTTGCCGAGGATGCCGATCATTTTCCGGCCAGCGTGCGGTTTGGCCCGTCGTTTGCAATCCCCGAACTTTGCCAATGGGCATTTTTCCGAAAATCGAGCGCGGTGCGATACCCGATAGGGAGATACGGCCATGATCGTCATGCGAAAGCGACCCCAGGAGCGTCAATCGAGCGTGCCCAGCCCGGCCCGCATCGAGGAACTGGCCAGCGAGATTCGCCAAAACTGGTCGCGGCGGCAGACGCTGCGCCGGGCCCACCAGGCACCGTACGTCGAACTCGTGGAATGCTCGGTGATGCTGCGTTGGAATCGGTCCTTCAACGACGAATGACCGCCTTCCCATGCCGCGGCTGCCCAGCTTGCAGTGCGCGTCATGCCCTCTGCCCGCGCAAACCAGCGCGCCCGCCCCAGAAGCCAGACGTGCAGCGTGTGAGGCGACGTGTTAGGGCCGCAGACGAACCGTGGCGGTGCCAGTTTTTCGGTACCCGCGGCGTCTGCAGCGGACCCTCGACGAACCCGATTTTTCATAGACAGGTTTAAGCATGCCCAAGGTGCTGTTGATCGATGACGACCGTTCGCTGCGGACCCTGATTGCCGGGGCCCTGCGGGATATCCCGCTCGAACTGCAGACCGCGGCCAACGCCGGCGAAGGTATCGCCCTGCTCGCAGCCGGCGAGCCCGACGTCGTGCTGCTCGACGTGATGCTGCCCGACATGTCGGGCATCGAAGCCTGTCGGCGGATCCACGAGATCGCTCCCAAGGTGCCGGTGATCTTCATCACCGCCGGCGGCTCCAGCGACACGGCCATCGAGGCCATGAGCCTGGGCGCGTTCGACTACCTGCTCAAGCCTTTGAACCTCGAGCGCGTCCAGGAGCTGGTCACGCAGGCCCTGGAAATCCGCCGCCTGATGCACGTGCCGGTCCGCTTTCAGGCCGACGGCGACCTGCCGGCGCCGGGCGACCTGCTGATCGGCCGCACGCCGCAGATGCAGGAAGTCTACAAGGCCATCGGCCGGGTCGCGCCGCAGGACGTGGCCACGCTGATCCGCGGCGAAAGCGGCTCGGGCAAGGAACTGGTCGCCCGGGCGATCTACCATCACAGCCGCCGCGCAAGCGGGCCCTTCCTGGCGGTCAACTGCGCCGCGCTGACCGAATCGCTACTGGAAAGCGAGCTGTTCGGCCACGAGAAGGGTTCGTTCACCGGCGCCACGATGCAGCGCATCGGCAAATTCGAACAGTGCAACGGCGGCACGCTGTTTCTGGACGAGGTGGGCGACATGTCTCCCCTGGTCCAGAGCAAGGTGCTGCGCGTGCTGCAGGAGCAGCGCTTCGAGCGCGTCGGCGGCACGCAAACCATCCAGACCGACGTGCGGATCATCGCCGCCACGAATCGCGACCTGGAAAAAATGGTCCGCCAGGGGGACTTTCGCGAAGACCTGTTCTACCGGCTCAACGGCTTTACGATCCAGCTGCCCCCCTTGCGCCAGCGGCAAGAGGACATCCGCATCCTGCTCGATTGGTACGTGGCCCGCTTCCGCCGCGAACTGGGCAAGGACGTGCAGGGCATCGCGCCGGATGCCTTGGAAATGCTGCTCAACTATCGCTGGCCGGGCAACGTGCGGCAATTGCAGAACGTGGTCCGCCAGGCCCTGGTGCACTCGACCGGTCCGGTGCTGATCACGGCGTTCTTCCCGCGCGAGATCACCGCTCCGCAGGCCCCCGAGCCCGAGGCCAACGGCCACGACCGCCAGTTGTCGCCGGCCAATCTGCACTCGTTCGTGACGCAGCGTCTGCACTCGGGCTCGGCCCAGCTGCACGCCGAGACGATCGACATGGTCGAGCGCTTCCTGCTCACCACGGTGCTCCGCCACACCGACGGCAACCAGTCGAAAGCGGCCAAGATCCTGGGCATCACGCGGGGCAGCCTGCGGCACAAAATCCGCCAGCTGGGCATCTCGATCGACCGCCAAATCGGCTCCCCGGAAGATCTCGATCAGGCCGCCGACACGGTCGACGCCTGAAGGGGCTCGGTTCGGCAGGCGACGTGCCGCCACGGCATGCCGCCGCTCAATGACCGGAAGAAGCGCCGAGGGATCGCTCCAGGATCGATCGCAAGTCGTCCATCCCGACGGGCTTGACCAGGTGCTCGGCGAAGCCCGCCCGGGCCGCGCGCTGGGCGTCTTCCTCTTGGCCATAGCCGGTCAGCGCAATCAACCTGGCCCGCCGGGCGCCGGCATGGGCTCGCAGACGCTGGGCCAGCTCGTAGCCGCTCATGCCGGGCATGGCGATGTCCGAGAAAATCAGGTCGAAGTTCTCCTGTTCGACGGCTTCCAAGGCGGAGACGCCGTCGTGGGCGGTTCGCACGTCCTGCCCCAGAGCGGTCAACAGCCGGCTCAGCACCATGGCCGACGCCCGCATGTCGTCGACGACCAGGATCTTGCGTTCGGGCAGCTGCCCGAGCGGCGCCGAACCGTCGCTCGGCGGCGCGGCGCCGGGAACCGGCGCGACCTTGGGCAGCCGCACGACGAACTCGGTACCTTTGCCCAGCCCGGCGCTGTGCGCTTCGATCGAGCCGCCGTGCATGTCGACGATGTTCTTGGCCAGGTTCAGCCCGATGCCCAAGCCGCCTCGGCTGCGGGTGAGCGACTTGTCGATCTGGGCGAAGACTTCGAAGACTCCCCGCAGCTGCTCGGGCGAAATGCCCACGCCGGTGTCTTTGACGCGAATCAGGACTTCGTCCTGGCGCTCGTCGACCGAGAGCCAGATCTGTCCGCCGCGCTGGGTGTATTTGGCGGCGTTGTTGAGCAAGTTGGCGATGACCTGCGCCAGCCGCACCTGGTCGCCGCGGACGAAAATCGGCTGCGGGGGAATGTTCGTCGTCAGCGTGTGGCCCTCGGCTTCGACGAGCGGTCGGCTGGTGTCGATCGCGCTGCGCAGCACGCTGGCCAGCTCGACCGTTTCCAGGTGCAAATCGAACTTGCCGCTGGAAATCCGGGAAATATCCAACAGGTCGTCGATCAGGCGCCGCATCTGCCCGATCTGGCGATCCATGATGTCGTGCAGTTCCGAGAGCTCTTCGGGCGAAGGGCTCTTCAGCGCCATCAACTGCAGCGCATTGGCGATCGGGGCGATCGGATTGCGCAGCTCGTGGGCCAGCATTGCCAGGAACTCGTCCTTGCGGCGCTCGGCCACCACCAGCGATTCGTGCTGCTGTTTGGCCAGGACTTCGAGCCGGCGGCGGGCGGTAATGTCGCGAAACACGAGCACGACCCCCGAGACGGCCCCCGATTCGTCGCGAATCGGCGCGGCGCTGTCGTCGATCGAGATTTCATGCCCGTCCTTGGTGATCAGTATGGTGTGATTCGCCAGCCCGACGACGACGCCTTCGCGCAAGGCCCGGGCGGCCGGCCCTTCCTCGACGGCGCGCGTCGACTCGTTGATGATCTTGAACACCTCGTGCAACGGCAGGCCCATCGCTTCGGCCAGCGTCCACTGGGTCAGTTGCTCCGCCGCCCGGTTGACGAACGTAACCCGCTCCCGGACGTCGACCACGATCACCGCGTCGCCGATGCTCGAGAGCGTCACTTGCAGGCTCTGTCGTTCGCGCTGGGCGACAGCCTGGGCGTGAACTCGCGCTTTTAGCTCTCGGGCGATCAGAACCAACAGCGCGCCGATCAGCACGACTCCGGCGGCGCTGGCCATCACGATCGCGGCAATGGCGGCGTGAAAACTGGCGGTCGTCTCGCGCTCGCGACTGGCCAGCAGGCCCCGCTCGTGGGACGTCAATTCTTCGACCAGGGCGCGAATTTCTTGCATCAGTTGCAGACCGCGCCCGTTGGCATTTTCCAACACGCCGGCAAGGCCCTTGTCGCGCCGCAGTTCCTCGGCGGCCTGCAAGACCGCCAACCGCTCCTGAGCCTTGGCTTCCAGCCGGGCGAGATCCGAGACCTGGGCCGGATTGTCCGCAACCAGCGCGCCAAGCCGCGTGAAATGCCCGGCGACTTCGTCCACGCTGCGCTGGTGCGCCTCGGCAAGTTGTTCATTGCCGGTGATGATATATCCCCGCACGGCGGTCTCGGCGCGGGTGATCGCGGACTGCAGCCGTTCGAATTCCAGCAACACGTCGTGCGTGTGCATCACCCAAACGTTGGCCTGGCGAATCGCGTTCAGGTTGTGCAGAAACACGAAACCGCTCGCGACCTGCAGCAGCAAGACGAGCGAGAACAGCAGCGTTGCGCCGCGCGACAGGGGCCAGGTCATGCGCTGCTCCTTTGCCCTGGCAAAGCGGCGGCACGGCCGGACACTCCGGAAAGCGAAGTCGGCCCCAGCGCCGGCGCAGGCCGGCCGCCGCCGCGCGAGACGCCAGCGCTAGCCTCGGGGAGACGGTCGATCGATCGGCAAGCTGAAGGGCGAACGGCCAAGGTGGATCTGACGAAGCACATCGTGTGGAGCGGGAGCGACGGGCCAGGTGGATATCTTAAGAGGCGGCTCGGCAGCCACAAAATAGCTGCTCCGCCTCGAGCCGTTTGCCACCCGGCGGACGGAGAAACTGGCCGCTAAGATGCAAACGCGGTGCCGGTCTTTTCGGGGCCCCGCCCGTTCGTCGGCCGGAGGCCTAGGCCGTGCCTAACTGATTATATCTATCGAGTTTGCGCACAGCAGAACTGCAATCGCCAAGCCTGGCTGCCGGGCAGCCACCGTGGCGGGAAGACTACCAGCAACCAAGTCCGTTTGGCGACCGGCAGCGCTCCCAGACCGCGGCTTGTCGGGTGCCGAAAAGACCCCAGTCGATGGCAGCGCGCGGCTCTCCGCCGCCGCCGGTGCAGCCACGGTCGGGGGCCGCGGGCAATTGGCGGCACGGCACGTGCTAGCAAGGCAGGTTGGGCGAACGAGATTGGCGTTCCCACGCCGGTTCGGGAGGTGCTGCGATGCGAGCGAATTGGAAGGGTCACTTGCGAATCAGTTTCGTTTCTGTGCCGGTCCAGGCCGTGACGGCCAGTGTGCCGCAAGGGGGCCTGGTTCACTTTCACCAGCTTCACGCCACTTGCCATAGCCGGATCAAGTACAAGAAATTCTGCCCCCTGCACGGCGAGGTGCCCAACACCCAGATCGTGCAGGGCTACGAGTACTCCAAGGGTAAATACGTCGTTATCGACCCGGCGGAACTGGACGAACTGTCCGGCGAGGGGAACCGGCAGATCGAAATCGACACGTTTCTCGCGCCCGACGCCATCGATCCATTGTATCTCGACGGACGCAACTATTATCTCGTGCCGGACGGCGCCCCGGGCGCCAACCCTATGCAGTGCTGGCCAAAGCCATGCAAGCGCAGGACCGGGTGGCGCTGTGCGCTGCGTGTTTTCGCGGCGGACCCAGCTGGTGGTCGTCCGATCGCTGGATCGGATGCTGGTGATGAGCGTGCTCAAATACGCGAGCCAGATTCGCGACGCGCAGGAGGTGCATCCGGACCTTGGCGCCATCCCGGTTTCGGCGGCCGAGCTGAAACTCGCCCAGACGCTGATCAACGCCTCGACGGCCAAACAGGCCAACCTCGCCCGATATCACGACGACTACACGGACCAGGTCCACGCGCTGATCGATGCCCAAGTCAAAGGCAAGAAGCTCGTCGCCGCCCCGTCGACGGAGCCGCCCGCGGTCATCAACCTGATGGATGCCCTGCGCAAAAGCCTGGGCAAGACCAAGGGCCGATCCGCTGCGCGTACCGCGCCAACCGGCCGGCAAAGCGCGGGGGGCACCCGACGCGCTGCTTCGCACCCCCCCCGGCGGAAGAGCTCCTAAGGGCGGCTGTCGCTCGCATTCAGCGCCGTGCGCGGCGATTGCCGTCCGCCTTGCCGGCTCCGGCGCTTGCTCCAGGCACGAGCGTCCCGCCGCACGCCGTGGATGCTCATCCGAATGCCCAGCGCCGGCGCGGGGTATGGAAGTTGCTCGCGCTTGACTGGCAGAAGATCCAGAACCTTCGGCGATGCCGTGGGGGCCCGAAGTGCGAGCCCTGACGCTTCGCATTCCCCTCACAAGGAGCAACGAACATGTCCTGCCAACAGTTCAAAGCCTGCATCGAAGCGTGTGGCAAGTGCGTGGCCGTCTGCGAGCATTGCGCGGCCTCCTGCCTGAGCGAGCCGGACGCCCAGCACATGGCCGAATGCATCCGGCTCGATCGCGATTGCGCTGACGTTTGCTCGCTGGCCGTGCGCTTGATGAGCCGCGGATCGCACTTCGCGGCCGAGATTTGCCGCTTGTGCGCCGAAGTCTGCGAGGCCTGCGGCAACGAATGCTCCAAGCACGAGGCAGAGCATTGCCAGCGCCTGCGCGGAGCACTGTCAGCATTGCGCCGAGGAATGCCGCAAGATGGCCGGTGCCAGCGTCTAGCAGGCCGCCCCGCCCGATTGCCCCCGATCGCTCGCTGGCCGCGCTGGTCTGCGTCCGGCCAGCGCCGGCGTCGGGGGCGATCGCCGGCGAAGGCCGATAGAGCTTTGGCCCCTCGCGGAAAAACGGCGGTTTGCTCGGGCAATTCGCCCTTTGCGTGACCGGCATCTGCAAGTGGGTGCGCACCGCGTGGCATGGCGTTTGCTTCCTCAAGAAAACCAGTGGACCGAGAAATAAACTCTCCCCTTGTTTGTCAGGAGCATAGCCATGACTGGTAAAGCGGACGAAATGAAAGGGCGGGCCAAAGAAGCCGCCGGGGCAATCACCGACGACGACAAGCTGCGCCGCGAAGGCAAAATCGACCAGGCAGCCGGCAAGGTCAAACAGGCCGCCGAAAAAGTGGTCGAGAACGTCAAGCACGCAGCCCACAAGGCGAACGACGGAAAGTAGTTCGTGTCGCGAGCGTGCCTGGGATCGATGGAGTGATGCCCGCCGCGCTTACAGCGCCTTTTTTTTCAAAATCGATTCCGGGAGCATCCAACCATGCGAAAGTTGAGCATTCTGGCCATCCTGTTGGTCGTCAATCTGTTTACGCTGGGCTGCGAAAGCCCGGCGCAAAAACGCAACGACGCCGAGCAGCGCGCCGCCAAGGCCGATGCGAACATGCAGCAAGCCGCTGCCGACGCCAATGCCAAGCAGCAGAAGGCCAACGCTGCGTATCAGAAGGACGCCGCCAAGGCGAACGAAGAGTTCCAGAAGACGGCAGCCAAGGCTCAGGCCGACAAGCAATCGGCCGAAGCCGATGCCGCCGAGGCCGATGCGGAACAAGCGCAGCAAAACGCCAAACGCTGACCGCGCTCTGGCCCCCCGGGGGATTCGTCCCCTTGGGGGGTTTTTCGTGCGCCGGGCCAAACGTCGGCCGGCTTACGCGCTGCTGGCGGAGTGCGATGCAGCGCCTGGCGCGGAGCGCCCGCTTGTGCCGGACGCTACGCGGGCGCCTGACCGGCAGCCTGGGCCTTGGCCAGCAGGGGCCGCAGCGCGCCCATCTCGATCGGTTTGACCAGATGAGCGTCGAAGCCCGCAGCTTCGGACTGACGCTTGTCTTCTCCCTGCCCCCAGCCCGTTTGGGCCACCAGCAGCACGCCGGCCAGATGCGGCATTTTGCGGATTTGCCGCGCGACCTCGTAGCCGTTCATGCCCGGCAAACCGATATCGAGCAGGACCGCTTGCGGGCAGAAGGCCTGGCACTCGGCCAAAGCCTCGGGCCCATCATGGGCGACGCGCACCTCGTGCCCCAAAGCGCCGAGCAATCGGGCCAGCATGCTGGCCGCATCGTGGTTGTCGTCCACGACCAGGATCCTTAGTTTGCCGGAGCGATGGTCCGAGGCGACGGTCTGAGTCCGGGAGCGCGAGGATTCTTCCGCTGCCGGCGGCGCAGCGGCCAAGGGCAACCGCACGACGAACTCGCTGCCCTGGCCGTGGCCGTCGCTGAAGGCCTCGACCGTGCCGCCGTGCATCATCACCAGATTGCGAACCAGAGCCAGGCCGATGCCCAGTCCGCCTTGAGCGCCCCAGGTTCGTATCGACCTGCGTGAACATGTCGAAGATCAAGGGGAGCATGTCGGCCGGAATGCCCAGCCCCGAGTCGCGCACCCGGAGCACCGCCTGACCATCGTCCCGGCTGACCGTGAGCCAGATGCGGCCGCCCTCGGGCGTGTACTTGGCGGAATTGGCCAGCAAGTTCGACAGCACCTGGGCCAGCCGCGTGCGGTCGCCTTCGACCAGCAGCGGCTCGTCGGGGAGCGCGACCGTCAGCTCATGCCGGGCGCCGTCGATCAGCGGGCGGCTGGCTTCCAGGGCGCTGCTCACGGCCTCCGACAAGTCGAGCCGCTCCTTGCGCAGCACGATCTTGCCGCTGCTGATTCGCGACACGTCGAGCAAATCGTCGATCAGGTGGACCATCTGCTGGATTTGCCGCTGCATCATGTCGCGCATCTCGGCGGTTTCGCGCTCGTCGTTGTCACCCAGGCGCATGAGTTCCAGCGCCGTCAGAATCGGGGCCAGCGGATTGCGCAGCTCGTGCGCCAGCACCGCCAGAAACTCGTTCTTGCGGCGATCGGCCTCGGCCAGCCCGGCAGCCAGCTTGCGCAGTTCGTCTTCCAGCTTGCGGCGGTGAGTAATGTCGGTATTCGTGCCGAACCATTGCAGAATCGTGCCGTCCTCGCCCCGCAGCGGGGCCACCAACGTGAGAAACGGCCGGAAGCTTCCGTCCGCGGCGCGGAGCGGAAACACCATTTCGAAGCTCGTCCCCTCGGCCAGCGATTTGCGCCAACGCAGCTGCACCTCGGGCAAGACCTCGGGGTCGTGGAGCACTTCCCAGCCTTGCCGCTGCATTTCCTCGGGGCTCTTGCCGGTGTATTCGTGCCAGCGGCGGTTGTACCAGACCACTTCGCCATCGGGCCGGGCGATCCAGGCCATTTGCGGGATCGTGTCGGCCAACTGGCGGAACTTGCGCTCGCTGTCGCGCAAGGCGTCGTCGGCCTGGCGCTTGTCCGATACGTCGCGGAACACCAGCACGGCGCCGACGATCGTGCCGGCCGCGTCGCGAATCGGCGCGGCGCTGTCGTCGATCGAGCGCCGGGTGCCGTCCTGGGCGATCAGGACCGTATGGTTCGCCAGCCCGACGATCCGACCTTCGCGCAGGGCGCGCATTGCCGGATTCTCGATCGGCCGCTGCGACGCCTCGTCCACGATCTTGAACACGTCGTCGAGCTGGCTGCCTTGCGCCTGGGCTTCGCCGCACCCCGTCAGGGTCAGCGCCATGGCATTCAGAAACGTCACCCGCCCGGCGGTGTCTGTGGCGATCACCGCGTCGCCGATGCAGGCCAGCGTGGTGCGAAATCGTTCCCGCTCCTGTTCCAGCTTGCCGATCGCGGCAGCCAGCTCGGCCGTGCGCTGCTCGATCCGGCGCTCCAAGTCGTCGTTCGATTGTTGCAGTGCCTGTTCGGCCTTCTTGCGGCCGTCGATTTCGCGCTGCAATTCCTCGGGGCTGCGCATGGCGAGAACGCGGGGCACGACCGGCACGATGGCAATCACCGTCGCCCACGAAACAATGGCCGTCAGCAGCTTGATGCCGCCGGCCAGGCGATAGGCCGGCCACCAGAAGATGATCGCCTCCATCAAGTGCGTCGTGCCGCAGGCCAGGATGAAGGCCCCGAACAGCAGAAAGATCTTGCGGAAGGGCAGATCCTTGCGGCGCAAAATGAAATACACCAGCACGAAGGGGATCGCCAGATACGCCGACCAGACCCCCAGATCCGACAAAATATGCAGCCAGCCGTGTTCGGGCGACCAGTTGCCGCAATGCCAGCGCGGCGGAAAGTCGGACGTGTCGAAAATCCGCGTCAGAAAATTCACGAGATCGACTCCTGGGACATCGCAACCATGCGCGGCACAGCACTTCTCTGGCAGAACCTGGATTCTACTGCCGGGCGCACCTCGCACATGTCAAATGCCGCGCCGGCCGGTTCAGTTTGTCCCGCGGATCGGCGGCATGTCGAGGGGGCAGCGCTCGGCATCTGCTTGTTCGGCTGGCAGCCCATCGACCATACGAGCCCAGACGGCGTCTCTCGCCGCCGTTTGCCCTCTGGCGCCCGGCAGAACAGGCCCGCTGCCCGGCGCGGGGGCAGCTCGGCCCGACGCCGGCCGGCCGGCCGGTAAAAGCCCGAAAAACGCCGATTTGACAATCCACCGGGGCGAGCTAGGGTTCAGTTGCGCCGAATGGTTTTTGATTCCCCGGAGCTGAGCCATGATTAACCTGCTGATGAGTCTGCCCGTCTCGGATCCAATCTTGATTTCGTTGTCTGCGACCTTATCGGTTTACCTGTCGCAATCGGGCAAACCGGCGGCCGCAGAGTCGCCACCCGCCCGAACACCCACGGGGTAAGGGCAACGTCGGGACTTGCTCCTGCTTGCCCTGTGAGCGGGTGAACTCCGCTGTTGCTCGAGGGCCGCGTGCGGCCGCGTCGTCGCCCACGCCGTTGCACCGCGCTGGCCCATCGGCATCAGGGAGCCCCGCCCCGCGTGGCGATTGCCCAGGCGCGCACTCAGAATAGTGGTCTTTCGGCAGCAACCCGCCGAGGATCGCTTTCTGCTTGCGTGCGCCCGGGCCAATCGCCATAGTCGGAGAGCCGGAATCAAACGCCGCTCGAATCTGGCGGCCGTGGACCGAGGGGGGCCATCCTCGGACGCGTGCCCGTTGCCGCGCGCGAGACTGGTTTTGTCCGATGTCCAAAGCGCCCCTGGTTGGTTCTCTCTTGGCCCTGCTCGGTGTTCTGGCCGCGACAACGCCGGCCGCCGAGCCGGTGTCGGGTTGGCGAGGCAACGGCACGGGCCTGTGGCCCGCTTGCACGGCGCCCGTCGAGTGGCACCGCCTGGCCCATGGCGCGATCGAAGGCGCGCGGGCCCAGGCCGATCGGCCTTCGGGCGCCGACGCCCAAGATGCGCCGCCGCTAGCCAAAGGGCTCATCGGCCAATGGCTCACCCTCGGTCCATTCACGGTGGACGACTCGGTCGCCAAATTCGATGTGGACCTGCTGGGAGGCGAGGCCCAGGCCTCGCCGGCCGCCGGCGAGCGCACGGCCGACCGCGTCTGGCAATCGATCACGCCGCCGCGGGACGATCCGTACATCTTTGGCACGGCCGCGCTGCCGTACGTCGAGTTCGCCAAGCCCGAGGATTTCGCTCCCAACCGCGTCAGCTATGCCCACGCGTACGTATTTTCGCCGCGCGGAGGACCGGTGCGGGGCCTGGTCGACCACAATTTCGGCCTGAAGATCTGGGTCAACGGCCGCGAGGTCTATCGCGATCCGCAGCGCCACACGGCACTGGGCTACTACACTTCGATCAGCCACTACGAGCTGGACAACTCCGAGCCGCTGTCCGGCCGCTTCGAGTGCGAGCTCAAGCCGGGTTGGAACCGGTTGCTGGCAAAGGTAAGCACCTCGAACCGCGAGGACTATAAGGATCACGCCTTCTGCCTGCGGCTGATGGACCCGCCCGACGTCGCTTATGAAACAGAGAACATCCGCTGGATGACCGAGCTGCCTGCCCGCAGCACGTCGACGCCGATCCTCGTCGGCGACCGGATCTTTCTGATGGCCGAGCCGGACGTGCTGGTTTGCCTCGACAAGCGGACGGGCCGCCGGCTGTGGTCGGCGACCAACAACTATTACGACGCGCTCACGCCTGCCGAGCGGCAAGCCAACCCCGCCTATGCGGCCCGCATCGAGCCGCTCGTCGCGGCGCTACGCGACGAGCCCGATCGGCGGCGGCGGATCGAGCTGCGGCACGAGCTGCAGCAGGCCCTGAAAGAGATCGACTCGCAACAGTTCCAGCTCCAAACCGACGACCATTTCGCGGCGCACCTGGGCATTGTCGGCTTCACCATGCCCACGCCCGTCAGCGATGGCGAGCGCGTCTATGTCTGGTGCGGCTTGGGAGTCGCGGCCTGTTACGACCTGGACGGCAACCGCCAGTGGATCAACCGCGTGCCGCGCACCGATCCGTTGGCTTACGGCTCGTCGCCGGCCCTGGCCGACGGCATTCTGGCCGTATTCCTGGGCAAGCTCTACGGCCTGGATGCCAAGACCGGCGAGCTCCGCTGGACGCAGGCGCGCATCAATCGCAATATCGCGGCCGTGCAGGGCGCCCGGTTCAACGGCCAGGACGTGCTGGTCACCTACCTGGGCGAAATCATCCGCCCGGCCGACGGCAAGGTCCTGTTCCGGCCGCGCGGAACCGTCTCGGGCGACTCGGGCACCTGGGCGCCGCCGTTGATCCTGGGCGACAAGGTTTACCTCGGCCGCTACGGCGTGCTCCAGCTGGACCTGTTCGATTTTCACGAGGCCCAGGGCGACGCTTGGAAAATCGAACCCGTCGCCACGGTGCAGCTCAACCTGCCTCAGGCAATTCATGAAAATCCGCACGGCGGCTGGCTCGATCGCTCGACCGCCGGCTCGCCGCTGGTGCACGAGGGCTTGATGTACGTTGTCGACATCTATGGTTTTCTCTACGTGCTGGATCTGGAAACCAAGGAGACCGTCTATTTCCGCGACCTGGGCATCGATGGGCTGATGCACTACAACGCGGTGCCCGTCGCGGCCAGCCCGACGCTGATCGGCAACCACGTCGTCGTGCTCGACAATCAGGGCACGGCCCTGGTGCTGGCCACCGGGCGCGAGTTCCGCGTGGTCGCCCGCAACCGCATCGAAACTCAGCTCGACCGGCCCTGGCCAATCCCGGCCCAGGAGACGCTGGCTTACGCCCCGCCGATCGCCGACGGCGATTGCTTTTACCTGCGCGGCGAGCGCTACCTTTATTGCATCGGTGCTGCGAAGTGACGTCGCCGGCGCCGCGCCCAACCAAGAGTCGCTGATGTCGATCTCCGTGGCCGAAAGCGGCGCCTTTGTCGAAACGTTCACGCTGGCTCCCACCGGCAGCGGCCCGCTCGACGGGCTGTCGTTTGCCGTCAAGGACATTATCGACGTAGCCGGCTGTCGCACCGGCTGCGGAAACCCGACCTGGCTGGCCACGCACCCGCCGGCAGTCGTGCACGCGGTCTGTGTCGAGCAGTTGCTGGCGGCCGGCGGCCGCGCGGACGGCAAGACGCTGACCGACGAAGTCGCCTTCAGCCTGCTGGGCGAGAATCACTTCTACGGCACGCCGCTCAACCCGGCCGCTCCCGGGCGGATTCCCGGTGGATCGTCCTGCGGATCGGCAGCGGCCGTGGCTTGCGGGCTGGCCGATTTCGCCCTGGGCACCGACACCGGCGGATCGGTCCGCGTGCCGGCCAGCAACTGCGGCATCTGGGGACTGCGCCCCTCGCACGGCATCGTCTCGGTGGCAGGGGTGATGCCGTTTGCGCCCACGTTCGACACCGTGGGCATCCTGGCCAAAGACGCCACGGTGCTGCGCAAAGCGGCCGGCGTGCTGCTCGGTAGCGAGTCGCAGCCGTCGCCACCCGCGGCGCCATCAAAGGTCACGGTGCACCTCGTGCGCGAGGCGTTCGCACTGGCCGATGCCGATGTTCGGCAGGCCTTGCAAGGGCCGATCGAATGCCTCCGGCGGCTGGGCGCCGACGTGCACGAAACGTCGCTGGGCGAGCTTTGCGGCGACGCGCAAGCGGCCGATCTGGAGGGCTGGCGCGACACCTTTTGCATCGTGCAATGGGCCGAAATCCGCAGCAGCCTGGCGCCTGGATCGAAGCCGAATCGCCGCAGTTCGGTCCGCGCACCGTGGCCAATTTCGAATTGGTTCGCACGCTCGACCGCACCCGCGTGCTCGAGGCCATTCGCCGGCGCGAGCGATTTTGCGGGCAGCTGCAGGCCGCACTCGGGGCCGGCTGCTTGCTCTGCATTCCCACGGCCCCGGCCATCGCGCCGCTCAAAGGGGCCGCCGGCCTGGATCGCCTGGGCGACTATTACCGCCGGGCGCTCTCGCTCACGTCGCTGGCCGGAATCGGCCGCTTGCCACAAGTCTCGCTGCCGCTGGCCACCGCCCAGGGAGCACCGATCGGCTTGTCGCTCCTGGCCGCCAGGGGCGAAGATCTGCGGCTGCTCGAATTCGCCGAGCGGCTGTAACCCGACGCGCTCAGCGCCCCTCAGCCGGCTGGTACGTGAACGAAATGTAGGAGGCGACTGGTGATCGCCGAAATTCCGACGATTGGTGCCGTACGTCGGCGATCACCAGTCGCCTCCCACAAACGAACCGCTCGTCACACGGCTGTGGAAACCGCGCTAATTGCCGGATCGGCTTGACGGGCTGCTGCTCGATTCGCGCCGCAGGTCATAGCACATCAGCACCTCCTGGTCGCGCAGCCAGAGCCGCCCGCCGGCGATCACCGGCTGCGGCCAGCTTTCGGCCCGGACGCTGGGCAGCTTGAAGCTGCTCACCAGCTGATACTGCTTCGGGTTGGCCTCGACCAGGGCCATGGTGCCGTCCTGGTAGCGGAAATAGAGCATGCCTTCGGCATAGGCGATGGCCGCCGAGCCGCGCCCGCGCCGCGCCCCGGCTCCCAGGCCTTTTCGCCGGTGAGCATGTTAAGGCAGAGCGGAAAGCCCTCGTTGTGCTTGTTGCCCAGGTAGACGTAGCCGTCGACCAGAACCATGCCGCCGTGATGGTTCTGCACTTCGTTGCCCCCCTTGAAATAAACTTCCTGGGCATCGACCCGGCCGCGGCCGCCCGTCAGCTTAAGCAAAGCGGCGCCCGTGCCGTAGCCCGACGAACAGAACACGTAATCGCCGCTCACGATGGGCGTGGGAATGTTGGCCGTGTCGTTGGCCACTTTGTTGTAACCCCAGAGCAGCTTGCCCGAATCGGCCGCCACGCCGATCACGCCCCGGCCGACGAGCTGCACGTACTGCTTTACGCCGGCCCCCTGGCTGATGACGATCGACGAATAGCCCGAACCGTCCTTGCCGCGTTCGCCGGCCTGGGGCAGGGGAGTGGTCCAGATGACGCGGCCCGTGCGTTTGTCGAGCGCCGCCATCACGGCCTGCGGCCCGCCGGGGGTGCAGATCAGCCGATCGCCGTCGACCAGCGGCGATTCGCTATAGCCCCAGTGCGACATCATGTGGCCGCCGAAATCGTTGGCGTAGTTCTTCCGCCAGACTTCCTTGCCGCCGGCCACTTCGGCGCAGACCAGGTCTCCCTCGATCGACAGGCCGTACATCAGGTCTTCGTCGACCGTGGGCGTGCAGTTCGGCCCGCGCTCGTGCTTGCCGGGCCCGGCCGGCACCGTGAACAGCACGTGCCCGTCGGCTTCGTCCAGGACCACGATCGCATCGACGCCGCCGGCGCGGCCCATCGTAAACACCTTGCCGCCGGCCACCGACACCGAAGCAAAGCCAGTTCCCAACCCCTCGACCTGAAACAGCAGCGGCGGGCCGGCCGCCGGCCAGCTCTTAAGCAGCCCGGTCTCGGGCGAGAGGTTGTCGAGGTTCGGCCCGCGCAGCGCGGCCAATCGCCGGCCGCCACGACGGCCGAGGTCTTCGTGGCCGGCGTCTTGCCCGTGGGCGGCTTACCTTTGACCGGCTTGCCGCTGGCTTCTTTCTTCCGCCTTTGCATCTCGGCGCGCACGAAGTCGCGATCTTCCTTGCTGAGCGTGGCCAGCGGCAGCGAGACTTCCGAGCCGTCGGTCTTGCGGAGCTGGACTTTCTGGCTCTTGAGGTCGACCAGTTCGGCGTCGAACGATTCGCCGCTCTTGGTGACGGTCCAGCTGCGCTCCTCGGCCCGGGCGCTGGCCGCGGCCCAGAGCACCGCCAGCAGCGCGACGCAGATCCGGCCGGCGCGCCGGCTGCAGCGTCCGAAACGCCAGGCAGAATTGAGCAAGCTTCGCATGGTAACTCTCCGGGGGCCGTTCGAGAAACCGCGGGCACGCTGGACAAGTTATGATAACAAATCGCCGTGCTTCGGCAGAATGCTGAATCGACCTGAAATCAGGCTGTTCTCGCTTTGGGAACCTCCCCACCCATTTCGATCACCCGCGCGATTGGCCTGCTCATCGCGCTGCACTTCGTCGCTGGGCTAGGCATCGCACCGTTCGCCGATGACACGAAATCCGCCCCGCCCGGCATTGCCTTTTTCCTGGGGCTCATAGTATCGCAAGCAGGGCTGACGGGCATTCTGGCCGGCCTGGGGACCCCTCCATTGCCAGGACGCGCGGTGCTGGCCGCCGTGGGCCTGCTGTTTCCGTGTGCCCTCGTTTGGTGCGTCGTGGAGCGCGATAGCTGGGAAGTTTGCGAATTGCTCGGATTTTGTGCGCTGCTGGTCGCGGCCGCCACGGGGCTGGCTCGGCGCCGGGGAATCGAACTGCACACGTTTGAGGCCGGCACCGACACAGGGCCCGACGTGTCGCTGAGTTTTGGCATCCGGCATTTGCTGATCCTGATTTTTGTCGCCGCCGTGATGCTCAAGATCGGACAATCCTTGGACCGGGGAAGGTGGCTAGCCGCCTTTTTCGCTCTCGGGCTTAGCTCGGCGGCGGTCGGCATCGCATCGCCGTGGGCCGCGCTGACTGCCAGGCGCTCGCCGGTTCGCGGCATCGCCTACGTATTGGGTGCAGCCCTAGCGGGCGCTGCTGCGGCGGCCTACGCCGAGCGCACGCCCGATACAGGCAGCATGGTTTTTTGGGCCTTAGCAACCGCCTTCGAAGCCCTGATTCTGTTGGTCTCGCTGGGTCTGCTGCGCCGCGCCGGCTTGCGATTGGTGCGGACCGGCGTGCGGACGGCACAACTAGAAGTCTCGGAGGTGCCGCGGTGCTAAAGTCGATCCCCACCGCCGTGGCGCAGTTGGTCGCCATCCACGTCGTGGCCGGCATCGCGCTCGCGTCGGTTTTCAGCGAGGGCGAAAAATTTGGTCCGGCGGCGGTCGCCTTCGTGGGAGTGATTTTTGCCCAGGCCGGGTTGTCGGGGATAGGCGCGGGCCTGGGGACCTCGTCGATTGCCGTTCGCTGGTTCCGAGCAGGCCTGGGTCTGCTGCTGCCGTGCGCTCTTGCCTGTTGTGCCCTGCGAAACGAGCGGTCCATTCTCTGCGGTCTGCTCGCGACCAACATGCTGGTCGTCGCCGGTGTCCTGTCGGCGTTGCGCGGCAGGGGGACGGCGCTGCGCAGGACGGGCGCTGACGACGCGCAGAACCGCGACGAGCCTCTGCGGTTCGGCATCCGACATTTGATGGCCTGGATCCTGGCCACGGCCGTGCTGCTAAAGATCGGCCAGACTCTCGATCGTAACGGTACCCTGGGAATCTTGTTCTCCTACGGGCTTACGTTTGCCACCGTGTCGGTCGCCGCGCCCTGGGCCGCGCTCGGGCGGGGGGTGCCCGCGCTCCGCGCCGCCGCCCTGGTCCTGGCAGCCGGACTGCTCGGCATGGCCGGTCCCTTGTATTCGCAGCGCGGCGCCGTCGAGAAGGTCTGGTTTTTCGGTTGGGGCGCGGCCTGCGACGCGCTCGTTTTGCTGGCCTCGCTCGGCTGGCTGCGACGCACCGGACTGCGATTGGTGAAGGTCAAAAAAACGCCGGACGAGCCCGCAACTTGAGCCTGGCCAGGCAGCGGGACGGGGCGCTTGCCTAATCGTTACAACGCGCCCTTGCCGACCGCAGTTGCAACCTATAATTGCCCAGACGCAGCTTGTCCCCCTCGGGCCGGAAGCGTTAATTTGAACGTTTGCCCATTCGCCGGCAGTTTCCGAGCTGCTGGCGGAATTTACAGCCTCGCCCCCAAGCGGTTGACCCCCGCTAAGGTGCCGCGCGTGTCGAAAATTCGCCTGTCGATACTGGCCTTCGGCCCGATCGTGATCGTCGTGCTGTCGTTCGTCCTGTGCGAGCGGCTGCGCAGCGACTCGACCGGTCCGGCCACGGCCAATCATGTGCTCGTCAGCCAGGTGCTGGCCGGCGAAACTCCTCCCAGCACGGGCGGCAATGCCGAGCTGGAACGCGCCTGCCACGAAGCGGCCGACCGGCTCCGGCCGCGGTTGGGCAGCGAGTGCCACGTGATCGTCCGGGCGCCGATGGTCGTGGCCGGCGATCTGGACGAAAAGCAGCTCGCCACCTGGCACAAGGACACGATCGGCCCGGCCGCCCGGGCGATGGCCAACCGCTATTTCCGCCGGGCGCCCGACGCCCCGATCACCGTGCTGCTCTTTTCCGGCGAGGCCAGCTACAACCTCTACGCCGAAAAACTCTACGGCGATCGCAACGTTTCGATCTACGGCTATTTCAAGCCGCAAGAGCGGGTGCTGGTGATGAACATCGCCACCGGCGGCGGCACGCTCGTCCACGAGCTGACGCACGCGCTGGCGGACTTCGACTTTCCCAAGATCCCTGATTGGTTCAACGAGGGACTGGCCTCGCTGCACGAGCAATGCCGCTTCCGCCAGGACGCCGACGGCCCCTGGATCGAAGGCCTGGAAAACTGGCGGCTGCCGGCCTTGCAAAAGGCGATTCGCGCGGGCCGGGCCCGCACGCTCAAAACGCTCATCGAAGGCAGCGATTTTCGCGGCGCTCGCGAAGGGCTGAACTACGCCCAGGCTCGCTATTTCTGCCTGTACCTGCAGCGGCACGACCTCCTGGAAGAATTCTACCGCCAGTTCCGCGACCATCAGGCCGACGACCCGCGCGGCGCGCAGAGCGTGCTGGCCGTGTTGCCCCAGTTCACCTGGGACGAGCTCGACGCCGACTTCCGTCAGTGGACGCTCGCGCTCGAGCGCTGAAAAGCCGCTTCGGACGCCCCTGCCCGCGGCCGCTTTCGTTAAACCCGCCGATTGAACTCGCCGGGCGAGCCGGCATTCAAGCCGGGTCCGGGTTCATCCCTCGGCCACGGCAATGGTCTCCGCCATTCGCAGCACGTCGGCCGGGTCGAGGCGGCCGGGAAGCAGCAGCGTGGCATTGAGCGAAGCGGCCGCCATGCCGACGCGAATGGCCCAGAGCGGATCGGCGCCCAAGGAAACCTGCCAGGCCATGCCGGCCGCCAGGCAATCGCCCGAACCGATCGCGTTGACCGCCGTCACGCTCGGCGGCTCGAAACGATACAGCCTTCCGGCTGACGACGCCCACAGCGTGTGCCGGCCGGCCGAAATGACCACCCACTGAGCGCCGCGCTCGTTCAGCTCGTGCATCGCCCGGTGCAAATCGGCATCGTTGTGCAGCGGCTGCCCGACGGTATGCCCCAGTTCTTCGCGATTCGGCTTCACGACCAGCGGCCGGCGCACCAGGGCCGCAGTCAGTTCGGCGCCGCGGATGTCGAGAATCACCGGCGCCGGCGTGGCATCGAGCAAGGCGGCGAATGCCGCGGGGTCGGCCCCGGGCGGGATCGAGCCGGTCAGCACGACCGCGCTGGCCCCCGGCGCCGCGGCGCGGAAGGCCGCTTCGAAATGCACCCATTCGGCGATCGTGATGGCCCCCGCGTTCTCGACCAATTCCGTCGTGCGCGGGCCGGCGGCTTCCAGCAGCGTGGTGCAGGTGCGCGTGGGGGCCTCGACGTCGATCCAGCGGGCCGGAATCTGGAAGCGGGCAAATTCGTCGGCGATCGCCCGAGCGGCCAGGCCGCCCAAGGGTGCGATCGTCAGCGCCGGCGCGCGAAGTGCGCGAGCGCGATGCCCACGTTGAGCACCTTGCCCGAGGCGCACCAGTGTGCCGAACGGGCACGATTGACTTCGCCCCAGCGCAATTCGTCGAACGACAGAATCTGCTGCCAGGCAGGGGAGAGGCCGGCGACGACGATCACCAGATGCCCTCCAGGATTTCGCCGAGTTCGGGGTCCGCGATTTCGCGCGGGTTGCCCGACATGCTGTTGCCCCGGGAGTCGCGCACGAGGTCGGCAATCTGCTCGCGGCGGACGCCCAGCTCGGACAAGCGCAGCGGCACTTGCAGTTCGCGACACAGGTCTTCGATCCGGCGGCAGCAGAAGTCGGCCGCAGCCGCGTCGCCGGCCGCGGGGGCGCCGAGCGCCCGGCCCAACTCGGCGAGCCGGCCTTCCGCGACGCCGCGATTCGTCCGCAGCGCCACCGGCAGCATCACGGCGCAGGCCAGTCCGTGCGCGACGCGGCAATGCACGCCCAGCGCGGCCGCCACGCCATGGGCCATTCCCAAACCCGAGTTGGCCAGGCAGATTCCCGAGACCAGCGCCGCATGCGACATCGCTTCGCGCGCCGGCCGGTCGTGCCCCTCGCGCACCGCCACCGGCAGCGCGGCAACCGCCCGCGGCAGGGTGGCCAGGGCCAGCGCTTGCGGAATCGGCCGGGCCCGGCACGAGATGTAGCTTTCGACCAGCTGAGTGATGGCGTCCAGACCGGTGTGGGTGGTGACGGCCGGCGGCAGCGAGACGGTCAGCTCCGGATCCACCAGGACCAGGCGCGGAATCATCAGGTCGCTGCGGAGGCTCTTTTTGAACGCCGGCTCATACGACGATATGACGGCATTCTTCGTGGCCTCGCTCCCGGTGCCGGCCGTGGTTGGGAGCGCGGCCAGCGGCAGCGGCGGCTCGACGATGGCCAGGCCGCGCCCCACGCCCTCGAGAAAATCGCGCACGGTGGCACTGGCCGGATTGGTCACGAGCGCGGCGACAGCCTTGGCCAGATCGATGGCCGATCCGCCGCCGATCGCCAGCACGCAATCGCCGGGCGCAACCCCCGACTCGCGCAAGCGGAGCACCGCGGCGTCGACGTCGGCGACCAGCGGTTCGTGGTCGATCGAGACCAGATCGACCGGTTCGACGCCGGCAGTGCTCAAGCTGCCGCGCAGTTCAGACGCCAATTCGCCGGCCAGGAGCCGGCGGGAACCCCAGACGATCCAGGCGCGCTGGCCCAGCGGCCGGACCAGCCGGCCCAGTTCGGCGCGGCGTCCCCAGCCGAACACGATCTTGGCCGGGGCAAAAAAATCGTACGCATTCACGATGAATCCAGTCTCGCCGAATTGCGACCCAGGCCGACTCGTGGCGCCCGACGCGTGGTGCCGCTCGAATGCCGGGGCTATTCTATCCCTGCCGGCCGTTGTCTCGCCACGGGGGCGCCAGGATGCGTCCTCAGTCCGGCGGCGTTCGGCTTGCCGCTCGAATCGACCCAGCGCAGGATTCTGCCCACGCGCCATGCGACCAGCACCATTTGTCCAGCCACCGCTCGAAGTGCGCCGGGCCGCGCAGCTGCGCCGCGCGCTGGTCGCCTTTACGCTGGCGATGCTGCTGGCCACCTGGCGATTGTGGACCCCGCAGGCGATATTCCCCCGCGTGCCGCTGCTCCAGACGCTCGCGGCGCTGCCGGCCGCTCTGGACTGGCTGCTTTTGGGGCTGGCGGTAGCAGGACTGGCTGTAGCGATCTTCTCGTCGAGCGCAAGGGTCTGGCCCGCGGCGCTGCGCACCTTTGCCGGAGCGTGCTTGGGATTGATCCTGCTCGATCAGCACCGCTTGCAGCCCTGGGCCTGGCAAGCCGTCCTCGTGGCGCTGGCCCTGGCGAATTGTCCGCCGCCGCGGGCGCTGGCGCTGGTGCGGCTCTTGACGCTGAGCATCTATTTGTACTCGGGATGGTCGAAACTGGATTACGAGTTCCTGCACACGCTGGGGCAGCAATTCATCGCGGTGCCGCTTCGGATCGTGGGAGCAAATCCCGCCGATTGGCCCGACGCCTGGCGGCTGGCGGCGGCCGGCATGTTGCCGCTGGCCGAGATCGCGCTGGCCGGGGCGTTTTGCTTCCGCCGGCTGTGGACCGCCGCATTGGCCGGCTCCATTGTGCTGCATGGTTTGCTGCTGGTGGTGCTGGGCCCGTGGGGACTCAACCATAGCGCCGCCGTGCTGCTCTGGAATGCGTACTTCATCGTGCAAAACCTGTTGCTGTTTTCCGGCGGCACGACCCAGAGCTCCGCGATCGGCGCGGCCGAAAGTGCGCGGGCAGCGGGCGCGCCGATCGAGCCGGGCAGTGGCCGGCTCGCGAACCGGGCCACCCAAGCGCTGCTGGTGGCCGCGATGCTGCTGCCGATCCTGGAACCCTGGGGCCTGTGGGACGCCTGGCCCAGCTGGTCGCTGTACGCCCCCAATTGCGAACGCACGACCGTGCTGGTGCAGCGCAGCGCTACGGGCGCGCTGGGCTCGCTCGAAGCGTTCGTCGAATCGGGCGCCGAGGACGAAGCTTGGGCGCGGCTGCGCATCGATCGCTGGTCGCTCGCCGCGCTCGGAGCGCCGCTCTATCCGCAAAATCGCTTTCAGCTCGGCGTGGCCGAAGCTTTGGCGGCCAGCCCCGGCTGGGCGCGGCGGGTGCGGGCGATCGAACTGGGCCGCGCCGATCGATTCAGCGGCGAGCGCGCACACCGCGACCTCGTGGGCCTGTCGGAGATCTCCAGCGCGGCGGATCCGTTTTATTTCAACGCCCGGCCAGATCACAGGTTCCAATTGGCTCCGGCCGACGCCGCCGCCGGGGCCGATCCCTGACGATCGAATTCGCCGGGCGGGCGGTCTAAAGCGCCCCGCGCCGCTTGGGGCCCGACCGCTGGCGCGCCAGCAAAATGCCCTGCCAATCGCGGAAATCGAACCGCTCGGTGCAAACTCCGTAAGCCGGCTTTCCACTTCCCGGCGGCTGTTCTATAGTCAACCGCTTGCTTCCCCCCCGTTTGCTCATGGAGTGGCCGCCGTGCACCTGGCCCCAACGGCGACGATCGCCGGACCGGAGCGAGTCATCATCGCCGCCAATCCACGCGCCGGCGGCGGCTCGCCCACCTCGATCGTCGGACGCCTGGCCGACGCCTTGCGCAGCAAGGACCTTCGGGTGGACGTGCTCACCGATCTGGCTTCGGTCACCCGGGCGGCCGATGAGGCCCATCGCGCGGGCTCACTGCGGACCCTGGTCGCCGCGGGCGGAGACGGCACGGTGGCCGAGCTGGTCAACCGCACCGAACCCGGCCTGCCGATCAGCGTGTTTCCGCTGGGCACCGCCAACTTGCTGGCCGGCTACCTGGGAATCCGGGCCGACATCCCCTCGTTTTGCCAGACCGTGACCCACGGCCGCACCGTCCAGCTGGATGCCGGCCGGGCGAACGACCGGGTCTTTCTGCTCATGGCCGGCTGCGGTTTCGACGGCGAAGTGGTCGAACGGCTGCATCGCGTGCGGGTCGGCCATATCAGCATGTGGAATTATCTGAAACCGACCCTGGCCGCGATCCGCACTTATGAATATCCGGAGCTGCGGATCCATTGCAGCGAGGTGCCCACGGCGGCGGACCAGACCGTGACGCTGCGGGCGCGCTGGGCATTCGTGGTCAACTTGCCGCGCTACGCCGCGGGGCTGCAATTCGCCCCGCACGCCTCGGGCCGCGACGAACTGCTCAACGTGTGCACTTTCGAGCGCGGATCGCTGTGGCACGGATTGCGCTATCTGATGCAGATCTGGACGGGCCGCCACGACCGCTCGCCCGAGTTCGGCCAGGTGCTCGCCCGGCGGCTGCGCATCGAATCCGACCGGCCGGTCCGTTATCAGTTGGACGGCGATCCGGGCGGCATGTTGCCGCTGGACATCGAGGTGCTGCCTCGTCGCCTGACGCTGCTGATGCCGGCCAAGCGAGCCGTCAGCCTGGGGCTGGCCGAAGCCCCGGCCCACGAGGTCACCGATCGTGTCTGATCATTCCTCGTTGCATGCTCCGGCGCTCGTCGGACCGTATCGCGTGGGCAAGGGGCAGCCGCTGCTGGTGATTGCCGGGCCCTGCGTGATCGAATCGGCCGCGCTGACGCTGACCATCGCCGACCGCTTGCGCCAGATCGCCCGCGAGCTGCCGATTCAACTCGTCTTCAAGGCTTCGTTCGACAAGGCCAACCGCACCAGCCTGGAGTCGTATCGCGGCCCGGGCCTGGCAGCCGGATTGGAAATCCTGGCCCGGGTGAAGCGCGACCTAGGCCTGCCGATCACGACCGACATCCACGAGCCCCAGCAAGCGGCCCCGGTGGCCGAAGTGTGCGACTTGCTGCAGATTCCGGCCTTCCTCTGCCGGCAAACCGACCTCCTGGTGGCGGCCGCCCGCACCGGCCGGGCCGTCAATGTGAAAAAAGCCCAATTCCTGGCCCCGCGCGACATGCGCCACGTGGTCGGCAAGCTCGCGGCCGCCGGCTGCCGCGACCTGCTGCTGTGCGAACGGGGCACGTTTTTCGGTTTTGGCCGGCTGGTCAACGACATGCGCTCGCTGGTGGAAATGCGGGCCCTGGGGCCGGCTGTCGTGTTCGACGCCACCCATAGCGTGCAGGAACCGGGGGGATTGGGCAATTCCACCGGCGGAAATCGGGCCATGGTCGAACCTTTGGCCCGGGCAGCCGTAGCTGTGGGTGTGGACGGGCTGTTTTTCGAAACCCACCCCACGCCCGACACTTCACCCAGCGACGGACCGAACATGGTTCCCCTGGACGACTTTGCGGCGCTCCTGGGCCGGCTGCTGGCGATCCGTGAAACCGTGGAGAAGCTCGACTGATGGTCGCTCGTGTTCGTCTGCCTGAGGCGCCGGGTTCGCCCGCGCCGCATGCCGGCCCGGACCGGGCCCGAAACCGCCGCCTGGCGGCCGGGCCGTGCTGCGCGCTTGCGCTTCTGCTGGTGTTTGGCGCGGCGGGAGGCTGCGGCCGGCATTCGTCGGGCGACGGCGAAAGCCGGCGCGGGCCAACGGTCAGCACCGGCGCAGAGGAAGACCAGTTGATCCTGTCGCTGGCCGACAATCTGAATCACCTCGAAGAATTCGAGGCTGACCAGATCCTGCCCCAAATCCGGCACCGGCTCGACCAATGGGTCGAACAGAAAAAACCGCAGGTCGATTGGCAGCCCGATCCGCTCGTCGAAACGTTGCCCGAGCCGCTGCGAAAAGCGCGCGCGCTGGCCACCTTGGACTCGGAAAAATTCAACGACGTCGACATGCTCAATCTGCGCGAGGCCGTCTGGCTGCGCGACGTGGCCCGGCACGCGCGCGGCAACGACCTTGACGATCTGTCGATTGCCCGGGAGTTGTTCGACTGGACGATTCGCAATCTGCAGCTGGAAGATGAGGTGGCCGCACCGGTCGACGCGCCCCGGCGATTCGCCTACGAGGTTCTGCAATCGGGCCGGGCCACGGCCAACGAGCGCGCCTGGATCTTCATCCTGCTCTTGCGCCAACAGGGCCTGGACGCGGTGATGCTCGCCGTGCCCGACCCGCAAACGCACCAATTGCGGACCTGGGCTCCCGCGCTCGTGACCGACCGGGACTTGTACGTGTTCGACGCGGAATTGGGGCTGCCGATTGCCGGTCCCGAGGGCCGGCCGGTGGCCACCCTGGCCGAATTGGCCGCCGACGACACCCTGCTGCGCAAGCTGGACATGAGCTCGCAGCGCAAGTATCCGCTTGAGGCGGGCCAGCTGACGGGCCTGGTCGCGCTGGTCGAAGCGTCTCCCAGTTACCTGGCCCGGCGCATGAAACTGATCGAAACCAAGTTGACCGGCCAGAACAAGATCATCCTCTCGTCGAGCCCGCGGCAAATCGCCGATCGGCTCCAGGGCCGGCCGCTGATCGCCGAAACGCGCTACTGGACGGTCCCGTTCGAAGTGTCCCGCTCGCGCGAGCAGCCGATCAACCCGGAAAGGCCGCCCCTCTGGGCCAGAGACTTGCTGGCGCTGCATTTCATCACGCCGCTGCGCCGCGCTCGGGCGCTCGAGCTCAAGGGAGAGTTCGACGGCGAACGGGGGGCCAAGGCGTACTTTCTCAAGTCGCGGCGCTCGGACGACAACCTGGCCAATTCGAACCTCTCGCCCCAGGAACGAGCCCTGTGGGGCCGGGCCAAGCAGGACGCCAGTTATTGGCTGGGCTTGATCGCCTTCGAACAGCAAAACTACGACGTGGCGGCCGACTACTTCGCGCGCCGCACGCTGGAATTGGCCCCCGGCGGGCCCTGGACCGAGGGGGCCCGCTACAACCTGGCCCGCACCTACGAAAGCAGCGACCAGCTCGACAAAGCCATCGACCTCTTGCAGTCCGACTCGTCGCCGCAAAAGCACGGCAACCGGCTGCGGGCTCGTCGTCTGAAGGCCCAACTGGCGGCGCGGGCCGGCGACACGGCCACCCCGCCTGGCGAGCCGGCGGAATCGGCCTCGGCCGAGTAGCTCGCTCCTCCCGGCGCCACGCGGCTGCCGGAGGCTGCCCACTCAGAGCGCGGCGGCGCAGCAAAATAGGCCCCAATCCGGTGACACTAATGAATCCGGACTGGGGCCGTGGAATGATGATCTCGAAGAATCTAGCGGTTTTACCCGAAAAGGCAATACTTCTTTCGCGTGCCGGCGGCCGTCCGGAAACCGGTGGCTTGCGCGGCGCGCACAAATGGCTTGTGAGCTGCGTACAATACCGTTAGATTACTGGATTACGCTCCGGCCAAGATTTGCCGGTCGCGCGGGCAGCGGCCGCGGGTACAAGCCCCGGGGCGAGTCGGGCCCAGCGCCTGGGGTTCGGCGCCTGGGATCCGGGGCGTCGCAGGAAAGGAATGTCACGATCATGCAAAAAGAAATCCATCCGCAGTATTTCCAGACCACGGTCAAGTGCGGCTGCGGCAACAGCTTCGTCACCCGCAGCACGCGGCCCGAGTTGAAGGTCGATATCTGCAACGTTTGCCACCCGTTCTACACCGGCAAGCTGAAATTCATCGACACGGCCGGCCGCATCGAGAAGTTCAAGACCAAGTTCGCCGGGGCCGGCTATGCCAGCCTGGGCCGCGGCAAGAAGCAGCCCGCCGAAACCAAGACCGAATCTTAGCCCGCACGTCCCCGCGCCACGGCGCTCGGTGAGTTGTGCGTGACTTTTTTCGGTCCTGGTCTGCGATCCCTCAAGCGACCGCGCGGCGCGCCGCCAGGGCCCTTCAGTGGGGAGGGTTCCATGTCGCTGCGCGAAATGCTGGAAAGCAAGCTCGCTCGATTCACCGAGCTTGAGCAGCAGATGCTCGATCCGGCGGTGCAGGCCAACTCGGGCCTGATGGCCGCCGCGGCCCGCGAACACGGTTCGCTGGCCAAGCTGGCGAACAAATATCGCCGCTTCAAGCAGCTCAATCAGGAAATTGCCGAGGCCGTGGAAATGGGCCAAGGCAAGGACTCCGAAATGCGCGAACTGGCCGAGGCCGAGCTCCCCGGCCTGCGCGCCGAACGCGAATCGCTCTGGAACGAACTGCTCGACATGACCGTCGGGGGCGAGGACGCTACGCGGTCCCGCTCGGTCATGGAAATCCGCGCCGGCACCGGCGGCGACGAAGCCGCGCTCTGGGCCCGGGATCTGTACGAAATGTACAAGCACCACGCCGAGTCGCGGGGCTGGAAGGTCGAAATCCTGGATATGAACGCCACCGAGCTCGGCGGCTTCAAGGAATTGATCCTGGCCATCGAAGGGGACGGCGCCTATCGCGAGCTGCAGTACGAGAGCGGCGGGCATCGCGTCCAGCGCGTCCCCGAGACCGAGACCAAGGGACGCCTGCAAACCTCGATGGCCACGGTCGCCGTGCTGCCGGAGCCCGAGGACGTCGAAGTCGACATCAAGCCCGACGATTACCGCAAGGACATCTTTTGCGCCAGCGGGCCCGGCGGCCAGCACGTCAACAAGACCGCCAGCGCCATTCGCCTGACGCATTACGAAACCAATATCGTCGTCTCCTGCCAGGACGAGAAAAGCCAGCACAAGAACTTTGCCAAGGCGCTGCGCGTGCTCAAGGCCCGGCTGTACGAGCACAAGCGCAAGATCGAACACGAGAAGCGGGCCAGCGAACGCAAGTCGCTCGTCGGCTCGGGCGACCGCAGCGAGCGGATCCGCACCTACAACTTCCCGGAAAACCGCCTCAGCGATCATCGCATCGGTTTAGCGCTCTACAAGCTCGACTCGATCCTGGCCGGCAACTTGCAGCCCGTGACCGATGCCCTGATGGACTACGACCGCCGCCAGCAGCGCGACGACATGGGCACCGTCGAGTAGACGGCAGGGGGCACCGTCGAATAGACGGCAGGAGGCACCGTCGAGTAGACGCCGCGGCCACGCCGGCTATTCGGCTCCCACGTGAGCGCCCTTCTCGGCCACCGAGCGCTTCATGAAGAAGACCAGCCCGACCAGGACCAGCGGCACCACTGCGGCGACCCAGAAGACGTCGAAGTAGGACAACGACGAGGCCTGCTGCTGCCGCAAATCATCGAGCGCCTGCCAGGCCATTTGCTGCGACAGCGCCTGGTCGCCGTTCTGCTGGAAGAAGAAATCCTGGGCCTGGGCCAGAAACGAATTCGACTCGGGATTCAGGGGATCGAGCAGTTCGTTCAAGCGCAGCGCGTGGAACTGGTCGCGCCGCTCTTGCAGGGTTTGGGCCATCGACGTGCCGACGCTCCCGCCTTCGTTGCGGAGCAAGCTGAACAGGCCCACGGCCGCTCCGCGCAGATGCCGGGGCGTGTACAGGTAGGCGGCCACGTTGACCGGCGCGAAGAGCATCCCCAGTCCCGAGGCCAACAGCACCCGCGGCCACACGACCTGCCAGGGGCTGATGTCCAGGTTGGTCAGCGACATCCAGTAATTGCCGGCCGCGGCGACGAGCAAACCCGCGGCGATCATCCACCGGGCATCGATGCCCCGCCCCAACAGAACGCCCACGAGCAGGAGCATGGCGACCGAGCCCACGCCGGAGGGAGACATCACCATGCCGGAGCGAAAGGCGTCGTAGCCGAACAGCGTCTGCAGCAAACCCGGCAGCGACGTGCTGGCCGCATACAGCACGCCGTAAGCGCAGAAAATAATGATGCTGCAGATGGCCAGGTTGCGCTCGGCCAGCGGTCGAAAGTTGACCACGGGGTTTTCGATCCGCAGTTCGCGCACGATCAGGATCGCCAGCGACGACACAAACAAGATCGCCAGCGTTTGCACGCGCCAGAACGGGTCGCCCAGCCAATCCCACTGCTGGCCTTTGCTGAGCAGCACTTCCCAACACGACAAAGCGATGGCCAACAGCCCCAGCCCGATCGTGTCGAAATTAAGCGGCCGCTTGCGCAACTCGGCCCGCTCCTGCTTCAGGTAGTCGGGGTCTTCGAGCAAGATGTAGCACGCCACAAAGGCCAACGTGCCGATCGGGATGTTGATGTAGAAGATCCACCGCCAGTTGTACGTGTCGGTCAGATAACCGCCGAGCGTCGGGCCCACGATCGGTGCGACCAGGGCCGCCATGCCGAACACGGTCATCGCGGCGCCCTGCTTCTCCGGCGGAAATCGGTCGAGCAGCACGCCCTGGCTCGAGGGTTGCAACCCGCCGCCGGCCAGCCCCTGGATCACGCGAAACAGAATGATCTGTCCCAGGCTCGTCGCGATCGCGCAGAGCCCGGAGGCCAGGGTGAACACGGCAATCGAAAGCAGAAAATACCGGCGGCGGCCCAAGTGTGCGGAAATCCAGCCGGAAATCGGCAGGATCGTGGCATTGGCCGCCAGGTAGCTGGTGATCACCCATTCGCTGTCGACTTCGGAGGCCGACAGCCCGCCGGCAATATAGTGCAGGGCCACGTTGGCGATCGTGGTGTCCAGCACCTCCATGAACGTCGGCACGACCACCGCCGCGGCCACGATCCAGGGATTCACCGCCTGGCGAGTCAGGGGCGGGCTCAACTCGGCCACGCTCATGGCCCCGGCTCCGCTGGGCTGTCCGCCGATTCGTCGGTCGCCGGCGCGGTGATCAAATGCGGTTGCAGCACTTTGCCCGCCTCGGGCCCGGCCGCCGGCTCGTTGACATAAACGTAGGGCACCACCGACAAGCCGACGAACAGCGGTTCGCGATCGGGATCGTAGTTCGTCAGTTCGATCCGCACCGGCAGGCGCTGCACGACCTTGATGAAATTGCCGGTGGCGTTTTGCGCCGGCAGCAAGGCCAGCGTGGAGCCGGTGCCCATGGTGAACCCGGTGATGCGTCCCTCGAACGTGCGCCGCGTGCCGTACATGTCGACGTCCAGCTCGACGCGCTGCCCGATGCGCAGGTCGGCCAATTGGGTTTCCTTGAAGTTGGCGTCGATCCAGATTTCGGTCAGCGAACGGACGGCCATCAAGGACTGGCCGGCCTGGACGTTATTGCCGGGGTTGACGTTGCGGCGCGTGACGACGCCGTCGATCTCGGCATAGACACGGCAATAGCGCAGATTCAGCTCGGCCTGCTCCAAGTCGCGCTCGGCCTGACGCAGCTTGCTTTGGGCTTGCTTGGTGGCCGGCGCATCTTCGATCAGCTTGGCGTAGATGCGATCGAGGTTGCCCTCGGGATCGCGCTTGAAAAATTCCTGGACGACTTTTTTCGGCGAGGCGTCGTAAGAAGGCGGAAAAACACCCAAAGGCGCCGCGCTCTGCATCAATTCGGCCAGCGCCTGGCGGACCGAGGAAAAGTTTTGATCCAGGTCCGGGGGCACGTGCGTCAAGTCGCCGTTCCTGGGCTCGGCCGGCAGTCCCAGCCCCACGCGAATCTGCCGCACCTGCTCCAGGGCTTGCTTGACCTGCGCCTCGCCCACCTTGAATTGCTGCACGCGCTGGTCGAATTCCGCCTGGCTGATCGTCTTGAGGGGCAAAAGCTTCTCGGCCCGCTTGATATCGGCCTGCGCCAGCTCGAGCGTCGCTTTCTGGCTTTCGTACGTGGCTACGGCAGCCTTCAATTTGGCGATCTGGTCGTCGACCTGCTCGATGGAGTGCTGCAGCTTGTACCGATTGCCGCGCAACAGGGCCGCCGACGCGCGGACGTCGTTCTCGGTGACCATCAGGTCGGCCTTGGCCAGGTCGAGTGCGGCTTGCTTGAGACCGCGCTGCACCTCGTACGGCTCTTTGTCCAGTTCGACCAGCAAGTCCCCCTTGCGCACGCGGTTGTTATCGTCGACCAGGACTCTGGTCACCTGCCCCGGCACGGCGCGGCCACGAACGTGACGTGGCTATTGACGTAGGCATCGTCGGTCGAGACCGTCGTCAGCAGCTTTCGAATCGTGCCCGCGCCGAGATACGCCGCCGCCGCCAGGACGGCCAGGACGAACCCGACGCGAACCAACAATCGCGCCCGGCCGCGCGTACCGCCGGGCGGCCCCGCAGCGGAAGACACAGCACCGGAAGAATGTGCGGCGGAAGTCGGAGCACGGGAAGGAGGAGCGGCACCGGCAGCAGCAGGGCCGGCAGACGGTGCGATCTGTGGCGCCGGCGCTCGCTGTTCAGGCGGCAAGCCGGGCGCGGATTCGCCGGACGTAGAAGCGGACATGGATATGGCATTTCCTCTCGGCCAGGTAGGATTCGCCCGAGCGGCATTGTAGCAAGCACGCTGCAACGTCCCAGTGACCGGCCCCATCCAGGTGGCACGGGCAAACCCGATCTGCTCGATTCTCCGGACGGCCCGCGCACCTCGGAGCGAGACAAGCATAAGCCGCCGGAAAACTGGCGAATTCGTCTGCCCGCTGGCCGGTTTTGCCGCTTGCGGCCCGCCGAGCCCGCGGTTAACTTGCGCGGCAACATCCCACCCGCTGGGTCGGCGGACTGGCCCCACTTGGAATGCCCGATGTCGCAAGCCGAAACATGGACGATCGGCCGATTGCTCACCTGGACTACCGACTATCTCAAGCAGCACGGATCCGGCAGCGCTCGCCTGGATGCCGAGGTGTTGCTGGCCAACGCGGCCGGTTGCCAGCGGATCGAACTGTACACGCGGTTCGAAGAGCCGGCCGACGACGACTTGCGGACCCGGTTTCGGGACCTGGTTCGCCGCCGTTCGGAAGGGATGCCGGTGGCCTACCTGGTCGGCCGGCGCGAGTTCTACTCGCTGCCGTTTCGGGTCACGCCCGACGTGCTGATTCCCCGGCCCGAGACCGAATTCCTGGTCATTGCGCTGCTCGACCGCATCCGCCAGCGCGCGGCGGCCGGCCCGCTGCGCGTGGCCGACGTGGGAACGGGGAGCGGGATCATCGCCATTTGCACGGCCAAGTATGCCCCGCAGGCCGCCGTCACGGCGATCGATAGCAGCCCGGCGGCCTTGGAAGTTGCCCGGGGCAATGCCGCCGATCTGGGCGTCGCCGATCGGATCGAACTGGTCCAGAGCGACTTGTTCGCCGCTTTGCCGGCAGCCGCGCGGTTCGACTTTGTGGCCAGCAACCCGCCCTATGTCAGCGACAGCGAGTACGCGGCCCTGGAGCGCGACGTCAAGGATTTCGAGCCCCGGCAGGCCCTGGTGGCCGGGCCCGGGGGCACCAGCGTCATCGAGCGATTGATCCCGCAGGCAGCCGATCGCCTGGAATCCGGCGGATCGCTCTTGCTGGAAATCAGCCCGATGCTGGAAAATGCCGTGCGGCAGCTGATCGCGGCGGACGGACGATTCGAACTGGACCCCACGATCAAGGACCTGGCCGGCCACGCCCGGGTGATTGCCGCTCGGCGGCGCTGATGCAGCGCGGGCGGCACGGCTGGGCCGGGAAGTGAAACGTTGGGGCCAGGCAGTGAGACGTCGGACCGAGCGGTGAAACGTTGGGGCCGGGCCAAGCGCCGGGCCCTGTGAGTCGGGGTCACGGATCGGGGACCCGACTTTTGCGCCGGCGGCTGCGGGCCGATCGGGCCGATCGATTTTCGAGAACGAGCAATGGATTGCCTGGCCATCGACGGCGGACGCCCTCTGCGCGGCAGCGTGCCTGCCAGCGGCTCGAAGAACGCGGCCTTGCCGATCCTGGCTGCTGCGCTGTTGGCCGATGGTCCGGTTCGGCTCCAGCGCATTCCCGAACTGGCCGACGTGACCGTGCTGACCCGGGTGCTGGCCCGGCTCGGCACTCGCTTGGATCGCCTCGGCCCGGACCAGTGGCTGCTCGACACTCCCGAGGCCGGCCCGGTCGAAACCGACGCCCGGCTGGTGCGCCGCATGCGGGCGAGCTTTTGCGTGCTGGGTCCGCTCTTGGCGCGCCGCCGCCGCGCGGTCGTGGCGCTGCCGGGCGGGTGCCGCATCGGGCATCGGCCGGTCGATTTGCATCTGGCGGGCCTCGCCGCGCTGGGCGCCGACATCCGCCTGGAGCGCGGCTGCGTGGTGGCCCAGGCCAGTCGCTTGCGCGGAGCCACCGTTCGGCTCGCCGGCCCCCACGGGCCCACGGTCACCGGAACGGCAAACGTGCTGTGCGCCGCCACGCTGGCCCGCGGCCGCTCGACCATTCTGTCCGCCGCTCGCGAGCCGGAAATCGTCGATCTCGGCCGCTTTCTGATCGCCCTGGGCGCCGAGATCGAAGGACTGGGCACCGACACAATCGCCGTGCGCGGCGTCGAGCGGTTGCACGGCGGCGCGTATCGGATCATTGCCGACCGGATCGAAGCGGCCACCCTGCTCCTGGCCGGCGCCATCACCGGAGGCGACGTGCGGATCGAACAGCTTTGCCCACAGCATCTGACGAGCGTCGGGCAAACACTCCGACTCATGGGTTTTCACGTCAGCTCGGGCAGCGATTGGATTCGCCTGCTGGCCAGCGGCCGGCCGGCGGCGGTCGAGCTGTTGGCGCAGCCCTATCCGGGCTTGCCGACCGATCTGCAGGCCCAGTTCACGGCCGTGTTGTCGCTGGCTGCCGGCCGCAGCCTGGTGCGCGACGGCGTGTTTCCGTCGCGTTTTGCCCACGTGCCACAGCTTGCTCGGATGGGCGCTCGCCTTGCGCCGGTTGCCGGCGGCGTCGCGATCGACGGCGTGCGCTCGCTAGCCGCGCGCAGCTGACCGCGTGCGATTTGCGGGCCAGTGCCGCGCTGGTGCTGGCCGGACTGGCCGGCCGCGGACGCACCATCGTCGGCGGCCTTGCGCATCTGGACCGGGGCTACGAACGGCTGGAAGAAAAGCTCACGGCGCTGGGCGCCGCGATCGAGCGCGTTGGCAGCGCCGTGCCTGCCGGGCAAGCGAGATTCCCGCTCCGCCGCCCGGGCAGCGCTCCAGTCCGAATGAATTCGCCAGCCCGCGCGGAACTGCCTCGTGCGGAATTGGCCCGCGCCGCCGCGGTTTTGCAGCCTTGATTCTTGCCGTCTGGCGGGGTCCGTTGCCCGGCGCTTCGGCTTGACGCGGCTGGGGCAGAGTCCTAGGCTTTAGACTGCCCGTGGCCGCTGGTTGTGCGCCCGCCAGCGCTGCCGACTTTCGCGTCGCCGCGGGCACTCCGGCCATTTTCGGCCAGGCTTTTTTGGGGAATAGTGTAACGGTAGCACGAATGACTCTGAATCATTTAGTCTAGGTTCAAATCCTAGTTCCCCAGCTGACGCAAAAAGCCTTGCCGCACATCGCGTTGCCGCAAGGCTTTTCTCGTTTTCTCAGGATGATAAATCCGGGCCGGCGCTACGTTCGGCGGCCGAAAAAGGAAACGGCCCCGGTTGCCGCTGGCCTGCGTCCCACACAGCAACCCGGGCCCGCAGCGCTGCTAGGGGTTAGCCTCGTTGTCGTCCGGCGCCGCAAGGCCTGGCTCGACTACGCAATCCACAGAACCTCCCAGCGATTGCTCGGGCGGTTTTTTGCCTGCGCCTGATGGCATCGGCCGACGAGCGCGGTAGGCTGGGCATTGCCTGCCATCGTGCCCTCAATAAACGGAGCCCGGTCAGATGAAGCCTTTCACAGCCGTCGCCGATGTTCTCCTTGCGGTGGTCGCGATGCTGCAACTGGTGCGGATCTTGATGAATTGGGAGGTGATGATCGGCGGAATGCTCGTGCCGACGTGGGCCAGTGGAATTGCCTGCGTCGTCGCCGGTGGCCTCGCGGTGATGTTATGGCGAGAGCACCGCTGAGGTTTACCGCCGGAGCGCGCCCGCTCTGCCGATTCGCCCGGGTGACTCCCCTCCGCCCTCCCGGCCGGATGGCGGAAGATGGCGGAATCGTCTCTGCCAATCGATTGAGGAGAAGCAAATGTTCGGCCTGGGACCGATGGAGCTTCTGATCCTCGGGGTGGGCCCATGGGTTTTGGTCGGCTACTTGGTCTGGCGAGCTATCTCCAAGAAGCCGCCCCAGCCGTGACCGCTCCCCGCCGCCGCGGCCGTTTAGCTATGTAGGGGTTCTCGTCAACGGTTTGCCAGCCGGTTGAGGAGACGGGTTCGCGCAGCGCAGGCCCGGACCCCGGTGCCGGAGCAAAGCGTCCCCTGCAGTGATCTCATTCTGACGCTGGCTGACGTCCATCTGAGCGCATCTTGCCCTGCCGCCATCCTCGCCGGGGCTGCCGCGCTGCTGAATTCCGCGTGAGACGCCGCGCGGAGAGATCTTTCGGCCGAGCGGCACGCGTTCTGCTATCCAGCAGAAGCCGCTCTCTGGCGCACCGCTTGTCCGGGCAGTCTCAACGTGCGGCAGAGCGGCTCTGCAACCGGTTTCGCGTTCCGCTGCCCAGCAAGCGGCAGGTGGATTTTCCATTGAGTTCTAGATCATTGAACCGAGGTGACAGATGACGCGTTTTCCCCTGGTCGCCGGACTGGTTGTTCTGCTCAGCCTGACCATTGGCGCCGGCGTCACGATGGCCGGCCGTCAATTCAAATGGCAGAGCGGCAAATTGAGTGTCGATGGTTGGCAACTCAGTTCACAGAACGGACAATTAGGCCTGGCTAAAACTCAGTCCGGCAAATGGCTGGCCAGCGCTCCGACGATCACGGACCAGAACGGGCAATACATCGCCAGCGATCCGGACGGCAAGGCAGCGACCGTGCATCTGTGCAAGGATAAGGGTCCCCACGTCAAATGGGCGTTTGAATTCCTGGGACGCTTCGAACCCGAGCGCCGGGAAGGCTCAAGCCACGACAAGTTCTGGGTGGGAAAAAGCGGCTTTCGTTTCAAAATGAAACTCGCCGAAGGTCCCTTCCAGAACTGGTACGTCGGCGTTGACGCGTTGTCGCCGGAAACACAGCGTGATCCGGAAAAAGTCCCGGCCTGGCGACCGCTGAAGCTGGTGCAAGACCCGACGAAAGCCGCCGAGTTCGAGTACGTCGATACCGAATACCGGATTGGGGGCGGGTAATCCGAACGCGCTCTGCTCAACCGCACCCATAAAGTCCCCGCCGGCCAGTGGGCCAGGGGCGATCAGCGCCAAGCCCCCGAGAAGCGGTCGCTTAAGGTCGCCCGACAACCCCTCTGAAATCTCGGTTTCAATAATCGCCAAGGCTCTGCCAGGCGTTGGCCCGGCGCTGCGCCGGTTCGGCCCGAAGGAAAGGAATCGTGCTCCAGGCCCCCTGTCCGGGCACGCTCTGCGGGGGGCACGTTCCAGGTATTCAACGAACGCCTGGGGCGCCTCGAAAGCGCGATGCCCCGCCCACCAGCCGGCTGGCGGGCCGAGACCTGGCCGACGTCGATTGGTACGCGGTCGTCATCCAGGCGAGAGTTATCTTAGCGCCCTATTGTTGTCGTATTTTCTTTGACAATTCTAATGGGGGGTGATTGTATCGGTCATAAATGGGCGTTAGAGTCGGCCTATGTCTTCGGCCCAGTGCTCCAATGCGCTGGGCCTCGGGGCCGATCGCCGAGTGAAATATCATGATCTTGAACAGCAACAGGGCCTATAGCATCGTGTTGCTTACTGCGTCCATTTTGCTCCTGGGCAATTTGGTGGAGGCGAAGGCCGCCGTTGTATTTACCAATAATGACTGGAGCGGAACGACCGGATCCGTTGTCAGTCGGAGCGACTATTCCCAGGTTGGCGGAGGCGCTTATTACCTTCCAGTGGTCATCCCTGGATGGGGCCAGTCGGGACAGGTGGGGGGTTGGTCATTGGGCGACCCGTATGTCAATCCTATCACCGGTATTCTGTTGAATGAGGGCTATCCAGGATTAGCCCAAGGTGGGATTACCGACACCGTTGGAGGCCTGACGACAGGCGACCAGTACACGCTCTCGTTTAACTACTGGGGTGACAATCGGCCGACCGACGTATGGGGTCCTGGCAGCACGTACAATTTGATTTATTCGATTGGTGCAAACTTGAACTCCGTTAACGGCAGCTGGACTACGGCCCAAAGCGGATCGTACAACACGATAAATTACGCCTTCACGGCCACTGGCCCGACAGAGACTCTTGCCTTCCAATCCAACACGCCCGGTGACAGCTCGTCCTCGCCGATTATTGGAAGCGTGACGATCACTTCCTTTGGCTCCGCCACCCCCGAACCTTCATCGATCGTTCTGTGGGGCGTTCTGATCGCCGGTGGCCTTTTGGTCGCCCGCCGTCGCAAATCGTAAATCCACCGACGCTCGAAACGCAGAACCGCCCAGCGATGGGCGGTTTTTTTATGCGCTAGGAACAGGAACGTCCGCATTTCAACCGCGCGGCTGGTACCGGCCGCAACGATTTTAGCGGCGGGCCCAGTGCTGGCGAAAAACTTGCTCATGCTGGCGTTTGAAAGCCGAAGACGTCTGAAGCACGAGGAACACAGGGACGTTTTCCGTAGGAGTTGAGACATGCTGCGACGTTCATTGCTGGCCGTTTTGTTCGTCGCCGCCCTCGCATCCCTGGTTGCGGATGGGCACGCCGCCCGCCAACGTCAGCGGGGGGCAGTCATCAACTACCTTGGTGGTTACGGGCCTGGCCCGTTCGGTCACGGCGACTTTGTGTATGACGGCGGGACTTCCGCCACCGTCATGCGGCATCGCGAACAAGTGCCTTCGTACACCACCCGGATCCCGTACCGCACGAGCCGCCAGCGGGCCGGCGAGATAGTCCCTCGTCGGCGAGCGGCTTTTCCGTTGCGCATGCCTGCGGCCAGTGGTTCCCGTCGGGGGGCTCGCGCTCTGCCGGGCCGCCAATCGGATTTGAAACGGTGCATCGGCCGCCGCGGCTCCCCGTCCGCAGCGCCGCGAACCGGGGCCGCCTGCGATGTCGATTCACGCTCGCAATCACGTCCTGTGCCGGGGTGCTCGGCAACGGAACCCTGTTGCAACTCGACCTGATTAACAATTTCAACGGGGGTTGGGCCTGGGTCGCTATGGACGCCGTCCAGATCAACGGCGTGGTCACCCCCGAACCCGCATCGCTGGCCATCTGGGGCGTCGTGATCGCCGGCGGCCTTTTGGTCGCTCGTCGCCGCAAGGCCTGAGTCGAACGCTTCACAGAACCGCCCAGCGCTGGGCGGTTTTTTTATGCGCTGAGCGAAATCCGAAGCGCTGTGCGAAATCCGAAGCCGCCGCTGGCACCGCCCGCCGGGCGCGGTAGGCTGGTCGACGACTGGCAACGCCTGTGCGAGACCTGCAGCCATGCCCCGCGACCCGAAACACGTCGTTTGCCCGCATTGCGGCTCCAAGGTGCCCTACGCCGACACGGCCTGCCCCGATTGCCAAGGGGACCTGACGGCCGCCAGGCAGGAGGCCCTGGACCACCTCAGAAAACGCGAGGCCATCGGCACGCGTTCGCTGCGGCTGGGATGCCTGGGGCTGATCGTGACTGGCGCGATCGCGGCGCTGATTTGCACGCAGATCGGCATGTCGGCCGCGGGCACCCGGGCCACATCGATCCTGTCGGCAATCCTGGCTGGCCTGGCCGTGTCGTTTTATCCGATCTACAGGTCCGCGCGTCCGCCCAAGCCCGGCGAAGCCGTGGGTGAGCTGACGTGCGTAAAATGCGAGGACGCGGTCAGCTTCAGCGCCGACCAACGCGGCGCCCTGGCGCGGTGCCCCTCCTGCAATCACCTGAACAGGGTGCCGCGAAGCTGACAGGCCAGTTGCGTTCTGCGGCGCATTTCGCGCCCGGTACAATGGGACGCACATCGGCAATTACCCTGCCGCCCCACAGGTGCCGCAAACGTGCCGAGTCACGAGCGCCGATCCGGGCGCGCACCGCCGCGGCTGCGAAAATCCGCCGCGACAAGACAGCCCAGCCCGCCCCCCAATTGAACCGCCCGGCGCTGGGCATTTTTTTTTTGCGCCGAGCCGCCCGGCCGCTGGCAACCGCCGGCCGGCGCGATAGGCTGGCGGCTAAGTGCCCGGAGGGAAAACGGGCGGTGGCGGCCCGAAATTGCGTTCGTCTGAGGAGCAAACGGGGACCGCCCCTCTTGCTCCCAACCGTTTTTTTCCCCAGGCTCTATAAGCTCTGCGAACCGCCATCCATCTCGCCTGGCCGGAGGATCTCGAATGCCACTCGAGCAACAGGGCGGCGCCTTGCTGCCGCACCACTTCGTTCATTTCAAGGATGCCGTCGTTTTTGCCAGCGGTAACGGCTTCGTCGACTGCAATTTCGATCACTGCACGATTGTGGTGCACGATGCCACATCCCTGTTCGACGGCTGCACCTTCAATTCCTGCACCTGTCGAATTGAATGCACCGTTCACGACGCGCCCTCGGCCGAACGGGTAAAGGCGCTGATCAAGCTCTTCGAGCCACATCTTCCTAAGCCGGCGAAGTGATCCGTGCCCCCGGAAGGCTGGCAGACTTTGTTCCGCCGATTCGCTGCACCAGTCTCGGCGCAGCCGGCGATCGGAGTCGCCTCCTACAGGCCCGAATCAACCTTAAGTTAGTGCCATTCACACCGGCAGTAACCACTCCCATGACCGCTCCCCGCCACTGGTTCCGGTTCAGCCTGCGGATGCTGTTTGTGGCGGCGACCGTCACAAGCGTCGTGGCCCTCTGCTCCGGCCCCGGGTCGTTTTCGGTCCCTCGCCTGAACGTACGCTCAGCTTGAGAGTCGCTGGCCACGGGTTGAAAATAGGGGATATGAAAACCTATCGCTACATCCTGGCGTTCGTTGTGATTTTGGCCCCCACCTGCCTGCTGGCCGCAGAACGCAGGGCCTCCGGCAAGGTCGAAGGCACCCAGAAGACGCGCAACGAGGTCGAGGAACATTGGACCATGATGTACAAGAGGTACGATGGGTCCGAGCGGGGGAGCGAATCACGCGAGTCGAAGCGCGGCGAGTCGTCGGAAAAAGAGGGTGTGCCGAAAAAGGGGCTATGGGGGCTGGAGTACTCGCCCAAGGGCTCCAAGTCGCGGCGGAGTGCCAGCTTCCCCTGAGCCGTCGCAGGATTTCGGGGCCGATCCGCCCTGAGTGGTCTTTTGGCCAGAGGTCCCCATCCGGGGCTGGCTCTGTCTGCACGCGCCCGGTTTTCGCAGCGCTTCGGGCCGGATCAAAGCTGCAGTTGTTGGCCAGCCAGCGGCGCCCCAGCTGAGCCGGTCGTGTATTCTGGCTTTGCTTTGGCGGATTGAGTCATTTCACCCCTTAAGACCACCCGGAGGACCAACCGATGGCCGCAGTTCAGGCTTGGATTGATATCCCAGGGACCGCAGCAATTCTGAAGATCACGGACGCCGAGGTGCGGCAGAAGATTACCAACGGCGACTTCATTTTTCAGGACGGCATTGTGCCCAAGATCAGCTTCAGCAATGACGCCAAACGCACGCCGCAATACATCTACATCAGCCCGGGCTGCACTGCCGAACATCCAATGACGACCTCGAAACATTGAATCGTCGGTGTTCCGTGCTCCGGCACGGCCGGTTCGCCAGCGCAATCCCTTAAGCCCGGCCGCCACGCCGGGCTTTTTCATGCGCTGCAGAAATCCTCAGCTCGGCGCTGGCATCGGCCGGCGGGCGCGATCGGCAGTGTCGTCGCAGAATCGTTCTCATCTATGGCGCAGACCGTCCCGAATGACGGCGCGGGTGCCAGAAATTTGACGAACCGCGGCCGCGCGGAATAATGGGGCCGGGAACAACCGGCGCCACAGGGAGCGAATCATGGGAATCTTGAACAAAGTGAAGGGCTTTCTGAATGTCGGCGGACCCAAGGTCGAGATCATCGAGATCGACCAGCCGATTACGAATGTGTTCGGCGTCGTCTCGGGAACCGCGAAGGTGACTTCGCAGCGGCCGGCAAAAATCGTCAAGCTCACGCAAAAGTTCATTCGCGTGACCACCAAGGGAACCGGCGACGAGAAGCAAGTCGATACGACGATCATTGCCGAAAGCGAACAGGCCCTCGACATCGATGTCTCGGAAACCGATCCCTGCGACCTGCCCATTCACATTTCGTACGATTCCTCCACGATCGCCGACCGCATGGCGGACAAGGGCGGCGTGATGGGCACGCTCGGCAAGGTCGGAAAATTCGCCGCCGGGCTGCAGGACCCGGGGATCGAAGACTACTTCGTCGAAATCACCGTCGACGTCGTCGGCACGCCGCTCGATCCCACCGCCAAGATGCAGGTCCGCGCGAACCTGAGGAGCTGAGCCGGCGCCACGCGCCACGCGCGACGCGCGTTGCGCAAGCCGGACCGGATAGCGCTGTGTCGTCGGCCGGGAGGCAGACTGCGAGCGGCCCACGCTCTGCCGGCGAAGCGTGTTCGTGCCGCGACTTCTCGCCTCTTCGATCAGGCAGCCGACCGTTACCTCGCAATTCCGCCCGCGCCAGACAATGCCAGGGGGTTCGTTCCCGGCCGCTTGCGGGTTGCAATCGCGGCCCGGCCGCGGAACAATGCTCACCTTGCCCCTGCTTGAGTCCACCGCCGGCAGCGCCAGTCCGGACGCCGCACCCGGGACATTGCCCAGCGGCCGGGCGGCCGAGCGGCCTCGCCCGGTCAGTTTCGCGCCGGCAGGTTTAGCCAGAGGACCAGAACTCGTGCATTTGTCCGATAGACCGCCGTCCGGGCGGGTCGATCAGCTCCGCGCGGACATTGCACCGCAGCGTCAAGCGCTGCTGGGCCATCCCGTCTATGCCGACATCCGGCACGCGGCGGCATTGCGCACGTTCATGGAGCAGCACGTGTTTGCCGTCTGGGATTTCATGTCGCTCTTAAAGGCCTTGCAACGCAGCCTGTGCTGCGTGGCCGTGCCCTGGCTGCCGAGCCAGCTTTCGCTGGGCAGCCGCCTGGTCAACGAAATTGTCCTGGCCGAAGAAACGGACGAAGACGGCCGGGGCGCCTATGCGAGTCATTTCGATCTGTATCGTCGAGCCATGACACGGTTCGGAGCCGACACGTCCAGAATCGACGAGGTGCTCCAGCGCCTGCGCGGGTCAGGACGTGCGACGCGCGCTGCGCGGCGCGGAGGCTCCGGAATCGGTCTGCCAGTTCGTGGGTCACACGTTCGACGTCATCGAAAGCGGCGACCTGTGCCGGGTTGCGGCCGCTTTCACCTTCGGCCGCGAAGATTTGCTGCCCGAGGTATTCCAGAAAATCGTGGCTGAGCTCGACACCCAGGTCGGCGGGAACCTTGCCGAATTCAAGTTCTATCTGCTGCGGCACGTCGAGCTCGATGGCCACGAGCATGGACCAATGGCGGCCCGGCTGATCGAAGAGCTTTGCGGCGCCGACGACGGCAAATGGCAGGCCGCGACCTCAGCCGCCGCCGGGGCCTTGGAAGCCCGCCTGGTGCTTTGGAACGGGATTCATCAAGCGGTGCTGAACTCAGCGCCGCGCCCCGAGTAGGGAATTGAGCTCGGTCCCCGGCGCTCCGGCCGACCTCTCGGACGAACCTCGCGCCGTAGCCGTCGGCGCGGGAGCCGCTGCACCCCGCAGAACGGCCAAGGATCCTTCGTCGGCGCCCTGCGCGTCGCCAGGCCCCAGGCCGCGCTCGGCGTTCACTGCCCGCTGAGCACACGGAGCCCCGACAAACCGCCGCGAAGTTAGTTGACATGGCATTCGAAGCGAGCCATGATAACGGCGCTTGGTCCTTAGACAGGCTATTTTCCCGGCATTTGCGGGCTCCTTGGGGAGAGAGATCGACCCTCGGAGCGGCAGGTGAACCAGACAAGAGTTGCCCAGCACCTTTGCGTTTGGCTCGGAGGTGCTCGGCAACTTTTATCGCGCCGCCCTTCGCGGCACCGCCCGAATTGGCAGGCGCGCCGAAATTGTCCGAGTGAGCCCACGGTGATCCGGGTGATCGGTCGCGGTTGAGACCGCCGCGTCGTACAGCGGTGGGCGAAACGATAGATCGTCAGGCGAATCGAAACACCGCCTGCCCAGGCGATTGGAAACACCGCCCGGGCGAAGCGAAATAATGTGCCTCGGAGTTAGTCGTCACGTCTAACTGGGCAGGCACAGGGCACTGTCGAAAAGGTTTATATTGAGTCGAATGTGGGTGTGTTGTGCCGCAGACGATGTCAATGCATTTTTGTGTACTTCCTATAATTTACCTGTCCGCCGCTTTGCAGAACACTGTCTTGAACCGAGCCGCTGCTTTCATCGGCGAGCACTTTCAACGTCCGTCGATTTAACGTCCGTCGATTTGCGGTTCGGAACGTCTCACTCTGAGTGCCATCAATCCGCTGCTTTAAAACAAAGAGGTGATCCATGTTTCGCAATCTTTCTGCCGCTTTTGTCCTGCCCGTGGTGTTGAGTCTGGCCTGCGCCGCTGTGGCTCATGGCGACGTGATCACTCTGTCCGGCGGCGACGCGGGCGAAGGCCTGGTGATCAATCCGGCAACCACGGTTTACGCGGTCGACTTCAACGCCAGCCAGGCGCCCGGCACGAACGTGGTCCAAGGAGTCACCTTTCAAAACGACTCCTACAACGGCAGCAATACTGGCACGGCCTACAGCGGCAACGTGGTGGACACGATTTCCACCGCAGCGCTCCCGGGTGCCGGCCAAGGCGCCGTCAATGGCGGCGGAGGTAATCCCCCCGCGGCCAATTTCCCCATCGTCACGTCGAACGACACCAACCTGGAGAGCATCCTCACCAGCATCTATTACGGTGTGCAGCACGTCAGTATCGGCGGCCTGACTCCGGGCGGGCTCTATACGATCCAGGCCTTGGTTTCCGACGGCACCTACAATGCCCGCAGCCTGGATTTTGCCGTCAACGGCGTCGTTAAAGACACCAACGTCGTGGTGCCGACAAGCACGGGCTTGAACATCAAGGAATTTGCCACCGCCTCGAATTTGGGAGTGATCACCCTTGACCTGACGCCCAACGCCGGCTCGGCCGATCACAATCCCACGCTGGCCGGACTGGTGGTCTCGAGTCCCGAACCCTCCGCATTCGTCCTCTGCGGACTGGGCGCTGGGGGCCTGCTGGTCGCCGTACGCCGCCGCCGCACGGCCTAGTTCGAACGCAGCCGCAACCACAAAACCGCCCAGCACTTGCTCGGGCGGTTTTTTTGTTGCGCCAGGGCTGCAGGGGGGGGCAACTTCTGCGCCGCCTGAGGGCAAGTCTTGACCGCTGCCGCTGCGGCGTGGGATGATGCGCAGCAGTTGCTCGCCGCTTTGGCCTGACCCGCCCGCTCGATCCCCACGACCGTCGATTCCGTCCGCCTCTCCTCGCCGGGGCCCCTCGCATGTCCTTTGCACGCGCCACTGGGCAGTCGACACTTCGACCCGCCGCCCGATCGCGGCGCAGCTTCCTGGCGACGGCTGCCGGAATCGGCGGACTTTCGCTCGCCGACTTTCTCGAGCTCCAGGTTCGTGCCGCCGCGCCGGCCAACCCGGCCGCCGCCAAGGCAAAAGCCTGCATCATCGTCTATTGCTGGGGCGGCATCAGCCACCTGGAATCGTTCGATCTCAAGCCCCAAGCGCCCGCCGAAGTGCGCGGCGAATTCCGCCCGATTTCGACCGTCGTGCCGGGCATCGAGATCAGCGAGCATCTGCCGCTCCTGGCCCGCCAGACCGACAAGCTCGCCATTATCCGCTCGATCCATCACGACGAGTCGGCGCACGGCAGGGGCATGTACTGGAACCTGGCGGGGCACAAGCCGGCCCGGGCCGAAGGCAACCTGCGCCCCATGCCCAATGACTGGCCCTCGCTGGCCGCGATGATCTCCAAGTTTCGCTCGCCGCCGCGCGGCGTGCCGGCCGCCGTCCGTCTGCCCTATCCGCTCGTCGACAACGGAACCCTGCAGGCCGGTGAGTATGGCGGCTGGCTAGGAGCGAAGTTCGACCCCATCCTGATGCGCCCGGCCAGCGGTGCGCCGTTCGAGGGCTCGTCCCGCACGCTCGGCTCGGAAGTGCTGAACCTGGGCGACGTGGACCTCGGCCGCCTGACGTGCCGGCGCGATCTGCTGGCCGCGCTCGACGCGCCCGGCAAGGCAGCGGCCGGCTACGAGGACCACCAGCACTTTCACGCCCTGGCGGCCGACATCCTCTGCGGCTCGGCCGTCAAGCAGGCCTACGACCTGGAAAGAGAAGATCCCCGAGTTCGCCAGTTGTATGGCGACCATCTGGGCGGGCAGAGCCTGCTGCTGGCTCGGCGCCTGACCGAAGCCGGCGTGCCGGTGGTCCAGGTGTGCTGCGCGGCCGGGGACCTGAACGGCGGGGCCGGAGACATGTGGGACACGCACGGCGATAACTTCAATCGACTCAAGAATCGCCTGCTGCCCGTGCTCGATCGCGGGCTGTCGGCCTTGCTTCAGGATCTCTCCGACCGCTCGGCGCTCGACCAGACACTGGTCGTCCTGCTGACCGACTTCGGCCGCACGCCGCGCATCAACGGAGCCGCCGGTCGCGATCATTACCCCAACGTCTACTCGGTGGCCCTGGCGGGCGGCGGCATCCGGGGCGGGCAGGTCTACGGAAGCAGCGACAGCCACGGGGCATTTCCCCATACGCAACCCTGCAGTCCGGCCGACATCCACGCCACGATCTTTCAGGCCCTGGGCATCTCGCCGCGGGCCGAGCTGCACGACGTGCTCGACCGCCCCCATCCGATCAGCGATGGAGAAGTGCTCCCGCTGTCCTGAGGCGCGCAAACGGCGCCTGCCCCGGTCGCTGGGCTTCAGGCCGGGTTGCGGAATGCCTGACGGAGCAGGGCCAGGCTCTTGGGGAGCGCCAGACGGGGGCTTTCGCGCCCTCGAACTCGAGCGAGATGTAGCCGCGGTATTTCGCCCGGCGAAAGATCTCGGCAATGCGCCCGTAGTCCAGGTCGAGCGTGTACCAGATGCCGCCGCCGTAATACGTCTTGGCTTGCAGGAACGTGGTTTGCGGAGCAAGCTCGGCCAGCTTGTCGTACGGATCTTCCAGGAAATTGCCGGTGTCGGCCGTGATCCCCAGCCAGGGCGAGTTGACCGCGGCGACGATCTTCAACACGCCGCCGGGCAAGCGGCCCAGGCCCCAGTGATTCTCCAGGCCCAGCACCACGCCGCATTTCTCGGCCGTGGGCAGGCACTTCTCCAGCGACTCGATGACCCAGGGAAAGGCGTCGTCATCGGAATGGCCGGGCAGCGCGGGCTCGATCCCCCGGTTCTTCATCAGCTCGTCAAAATCCTTGGTGGTGCCCCAGCGTCCCGTGTTCACGCGCATGGTCGGAATGCCCAGCGCGTAGGCCAGCTCGATGCTGGCGATGGTCTTGGCGATGTTCTGGCGCCGGACTTCGGCGTCGGGCGAAACGAAGCCCTGATGCGTCGACAGCCCGCACAGCGGCAGCCCGGCGATGAGCGCCTGGCGCTTGACGGCCTGCAAGGCCGCGTTGTCCTTACGGTCCATTTGCATTTCGAGAATCTCGACCGCGTCGAAACCCATGTCCGCGGCCTGGGCGATGCAATCGGCGATCGAGGTTTTCGAGTCGTCGCGAAATCGCCAAAACGAATAGGTCGACACGCCGATCGGATTGCCCGGCCGCGAACCGCTCGGCGGCTGAGCTGTCTCAGGCTGGGCTGTCTGCGGCTCGGCTGCCAGGGGTTCGGCCGCCCGGCTGCCCGACTGCGCGGTGAGCGTGGCAATCCCGCTCACGGCGATCGCCTGCGAGATGAGTTGTCGTCGGTCCACCTCGAATTCCTCCTACCCCGCCCGGCTGGTGCCCTGGTCAAGCGCGGGCGTCGCTCATCTGTTTCGATTGCAGGGCGCGAGCGATCGACGCTTCGATATCGCCCAGGCTGCACGGCTTGGCCAGATACTCGAAGCCGCCGGCGTTCAAGGCCGCTTGCGCGAATTCGGCCCCCTGAAAGGCGCTCAGCATCACGATTGGCAGCCGCGGCCGGATCTGCTTCAACTGCTTCACCAGCGCCACGCCGTCGCCATCCGGCAGACTGCGGTCGACGACCACCACGTCGAACGTCTGGTCTACCGCCACGCGCAGGGCGGCCTCGCAGCTGCCGGCGATCGCCACCAGGTAACCGCGGCGCATCAGCCGGCGCTCGAGGATCTCAGCGAACTCGTCGTCGTCGTCGATAAGCAGGATGGCCGGTGCCTTCATGCCGCCTATCGTACCACGTCCGACAAGCCCATTGGGCGGCAAATTGAACGCCGGCCGCCCTGTCTCGCTTACGTCGCCGAAATCGGCGGCGCCTCGGGTCCACGGACGCCTTTGATCGCCCGGAAACCCGCCTGGTCGCTAACGAATCGGCGGCCCGTTGCCCTAGCGGCCAGCCGCCTTGGCCGTCCGGGTTTTGGCTGCCTTCCTGGCTGCCCGGGCAAGTCCGGCGTGGCCTTTGGTGCGCACCGCTTTCTGCGCCGCCGCCTGGCGATCGGCGGCGCTCCGCTTGCGGGCCGCCGCATGGGCTTGCTTCGACAGCGCCTGGTGTGAAGCGGCCGAGCGCCCCTCGCGCTCGAGCGCATGCTGAGTCGCCTGCGAGCGATTTTTAGAGGGCTTGCCCGCTGGGTGGCTGCCTCGATCGAGCTCGCGCGCGGCGCTGCGGCGGGTTTTGTCCGGCGCCTTGCCTTTCTCGGGCGCTGCGAGTTTGACGCCCGCACGGCGGGCCTTCGACAAACCGATCGCTACGGCCTGCCTGGCCGAACGCGCGCCGTGTTTTCCCTCGCGGATGTGGTGCATTTCTTCCTTGACGAATTCACCCGCCTGGGTCGAGGCAGACTTGCCCTCGCGGCGGTCTTTTTGCGCCCGTCGGATGGTTGCGGTGTCTGGCATGGCAGTCGACTCCTTCGTTTCGAGGTGCACGCTCTCCGCCGCCGGCCGCAAAACATACACTTCCGCGGCGGCACGGCTGGATTTGGCAATGCCCTAGAGCGATGCAAATCGCGGGCCATCCACGGCTGCTTCTCAACAAAGCAAGTGCATGCCGGCCCTGTGCATCAAGACCGGGGCGAGCCCCCGCCGGCCGATGGCGGCGCCCGCCCCGCCTAAACCTGCGCCGAAGAATGCGTTGCTTCGCACCCGCCTCAGATGCCGGCCAGCCGCTCGCGGGCGTCGCCGAACTCGGGCAGCTCCAGGCCCATGCGGTCCATCAGCGCCAGGTACAAGCTGCAGAGCTTCCGCTTGTCGTTGCCGGCTTTCAGAAAGTCGAGCGTGCGGCCGGTCTCCAGCGTTCCACCCAGGCCGCCGGCCAGAACGAGCGGCACCTGGTCGGCATTGTGCGCGTTCCAGTGCTCGGAAACGAACATCAGGCAGGAGTGATCGAGCACCGTGCCGTCCCCCTCGGGCATCCGGCTGAGACGATCGACCAGATAGGCGTACTGCTCGACGTGGCATTTGACGATCGACTGATACTCGGGCCCGGTGTTCGAGTGCGAGTAGCTGTGATGATCGTCGCGGATGTTGAGGAACGGATAGACCTGCCCCGACAGGTCGCGCGACATCAGCATCGTGGCGATCCGCGTCCGATCGGCCTGAAACGCCAGGGCCACCACGTCGCACATCAGCCGGGCGTACTCGCGAAAGTCCTTCGGCTGGCCGGCAGGGGGGCGCTGGCCGGCATCGACCGGCGCCGCCTCGTCGGCGGCCAGCCGATTGAGCCGCTGCAGGCGCTGTTCGGTTTCGCGGACCGAGCTCAGGTATTCGTCGACCTTGGCCTGGTCAGCACGGCTAACCTGGCGGCGCAGATCGCCGGCCTGTTCCAGCACCGCGTCGAGAATGCTGGTCCGCAGCGTGCCGGTCTGGCTGCCGAACAGGCTGTCAAAGGCCTGCGAAGGATGCAGCTCGATCGGGATCGGCGAGTCCGGATTGGCCCAGGAAATGTGCGAGGCGTAGACCATCGAGTATTCGCTCTCGTGGAATCCGCTGACCGGTTGCTCGCAGCCCAGCACCAGGCTGGGCACCGCGGTGGCGTCTTCCAGATGCCGGGCCAGCTTCTGGTCCATGCTCACGGCGCCGCGAATCACCCGGCCCCGGGCCAGCGCCTGGCCGGACAGGATATTGCCGGTGCACTTGGCGTGTCCGCCGCCGGCCTGCGGGTTGAACAGCCCGCTGATGACGTTGATTTTCTCCTTGTGCGGCGCCAGGGCCGCCAGACTGGGGCCGAGCTCCATGTTGGCCCCGCTCCCCTTGGCCCACCAATCGGGCGGCGAGATCCCGTCGCCGATGAACAGACAGGCAAACCGCTGCGGCGAACGGGCCGCGGCCGGGCCGGCGACATCGGCCAGCAGCTGTTTCGACTCCAGCCAGGGGAGCGCGACCGAGGCGCCCAAGCCCTGGAGCAGCACGCGGCGAGATACGCGGTGAGGTCGGCCCATGGTCATTCTCCGGATCGCTCGTTACGAAACGCGGCGGCGGTAAAATCCTGACAGCGCTCGTTGCGGAATTGCGGACTGGCGACAATCGTCTCAAATAGCTCGCCGAAGCGATAATCGTTTTGCTTGAGCCGCGCCTGCAGCCGCTCGAGCAGCGGCCGGTCGGACAACAGCAGCGATCGCCCCAGCGCATATCCTAGCAGCTTGCGGCCCAGGGTTTGAGTGAATTGGTCGGCCCGGTCGCTGGCCAGATACTGCGCCAACTCGGGCACGCCGCGGGCTTGCCGGCCCGAGGGCAATTCGACCAGATTGTCGATCGGCCGACCGGCCAGGTCCTTGCCGCGGGCGCCGCCGATCGCGTCGAAGCCTTCCATCGCCAGCCCGAGCGCGTCGAAGCGCCGGTGGCAGTTCGCGCAGCGGGCCTCTTCGGTATGCGCGGCGAGCAATTGGCGGATCGTCTTGCCGCTGGTGTCGGTCTCCTTGGCCGGCAGCGCGACCACACCAGGGGGCGGCGGCGGAATATGCTGGTCCAGCAAGTGATGCACGACCCAGAAGCCGCGTTTGACCGGGCTGGTGCGCTCCGGCTGGGAGTTCTTGGTCAAAAAGACCGCCATGCCCAGCAGGCCGCCGCGTCCGCGCTCGCCCAGGCCGGTCGCTTCGCACCAGGACCCCGGCGGGCCCGAGAACGGCAGGCCGTAATGCTCGGCCAGGCGTTTGTTGACGCAGGTCGAATCGCCGGCGAGCAAATCGAGCACCGAGCGGTTCTGCTGCACCAGCAGGCTGGCAAGCCGCGTCGGCTCTTCGAACATGGCCTGCTTCAGCGCATCGTCGAACTTGGGAAAGGCCGTGCGGCTGGCCGCGGCCGTCTGCAGGAAATCGCGGTAGCGGAGCCAGGGTCCGAAAAACTCGAGCGCCATTCCGGCGACTTTGGGATCCCGCAGCATCCGCCGGGTCTGAGCCCGCAAGACTTCTTCCTCGTGCAGCCGGCCCGCCTTGGCCACGGACATCAGTTCGGCGTCGGGCATCGACGCCCAGAGAAAATAGCTCAGCCGCGAGGCCAGCGCCAGATCCGGCAGCGGGGCAACGGTTTCGCCGGGCGGCGCCGGATCGAGCCGCAGGCAGAAGTAGGGCGAAACCAGGATCCGCACGATCGACGCCCGCAGCGCCCCTTCGAGCCCCAGCTCGGGCCGCCGGCTGGCGTCGTCGAGGAAGTCGTGCAATTGCTTTAGCTCGGCGGCGGTCAGCGGGCGGCGATAGGCCGACTCGGCAAACGTGTCCAACTGAGCCTGATACGCCGGCCGGCAGGCGCTCAGCGTCTGGGCGCGGCGTTCCAGTCCCGCGCGGATGTCGGCAAAGAACAGGTGGATCGGATGCTCGGCAAGCTCCGCTCCTGTCGCCTTGACGCCCGAGCGCGCCAGATACACCTGTTCCAGCCGCTCCAGCGATTGGCTCTGGACCAGATCGGGATCTTCTTCCCGGAAGCCGTCGAAATCCGGGTGCTTCATGAAATTCCGCTCGGACCGTTCGAAGAACACGAAGCCGCGGAGCATTTTTTCGGCGATGTGGGTGCCGAAGCTCAATTCTTCCCACAGCCGGTCCAGGTCGCGCCGCTGGTCGTCGTCGAGCACGCGCCGGCAAAGCGGCCCGTCGTCGCGGAAGAAGCCCTCGATCAGGTGGAAGCCGGCCGACAGGCCCCGGGTTTCGTCCGCGTAATAGAACCGGTTGGGAAACACTTCGCACAGCGCCGCGCACGAACGCCGCAGTTCGTCCGCCGCGCCATGCTCAGGATTGACCAGCGGAAACGGCAGATCGCCCAGGCTCTCGGCCTGGGGCAGGTGATCCAACAGCGCGAAGCGGCCCGCGCCGGCCGGAGTGTGCTGGCGGTCGAGCCGCGCGTCGACGTGCAGGCGGACCGTGCCCTGCTGGGGCAATGCGGCCGCGGGGATTTCCAGCTCAATCGTCGCCGGCGCCCAGAGCGCGATCGAGTCCGGGTCGATCCCTTCGGGCCGAGGCCGCGGACTCGCCTGCAAGCGCTCCAGCATCGCCGGCGCGTGGTCTTTGAGCACCGCCATCAGGGCGACGTTGCGCTGCGTGTCGCCGGGTTTGTAATCGTCGCCGGCCGTGCTGAAATTCAAATTGCTCAGCAAAACCAGCACGTCGCTTGCCGGTGCAGGCTCGGCCGGCGCGACGTGCAGCACGACCCGAACTACGTCTTTTTTCGCCAGGTTGCCCAGCTCGAGGCGGAAGTGCCGCGCGTCGCCGAGCAACGCCGCGTTGAACGTGTCGTGCGCAGCGGCAGTCTGTTTTCGCCGCTCCAGGTGCTGGATCGGGGCGTTGCCGGCGTGGGCCACGATGGGGGGCGTTTCCACCGGGCAAAGCATCGCGCCTAGCCCGGACAGATCCTTGGCCAGCGTGCGCAGCCGCTCTTGCGCTTCGGCCGGCAGCGCGCCGGCCGCGGCCGGGTCCGGCGCCGGCACCGCCTGCCAGCGGCGGCGCAGCCACGCCGCGTAAAAGTGCTGCTCACCCGGAGCGGCTTCGAGCAGATCCCAAAGTGCGTGCAGATATTTCGGGCTCAGCTCGTGCTCGTCGGCCCACTGGTCGATCGTGATCGACTGGCGCTCGGCGGTCCGATGGCGGTATCGCCAGGCCGCCGCCAGGTACACGTCGTACCGCACGTCATGGCGACGATAAAAATCGAGGATCGTCTGCTCGTGCAACTTTTTCTGGTCGGCGTACGTGGCTACCGAATAGGGGGCAAAGCTCCAGCCGCCAGGCGTGAAATCGACGTGATCGGCCACCAGCCCGGCCGCGGCGAATTGCTGCTTGAACAGCGCCGCCGACATCTGCAAAGCCTCGCCCGTGTTGCTGAAACCTTCGCCCGAGGCAGGATCGACCGGAAAGGCATCGGCCGGCCGAATGTCAACGCCGGTCAGGTCGCGGATCGTGTTGTTGTATTCGGCGTTGCTGAGCCGGCGCGGCAGCACGTCGCCCGGGTCTCCGGCCAGCTTGCCCGCCTCGGCCGACATCACTTCATCGAGCGTCCGCAGCGCCACGGCCCGCTCCTCAGCCGTGGGATGTTTTTCGGCCTCGGCCGGGGGCATTTCCTCGCTCTCGAGAAACGCCCGGACCTCGTTCCACTGCCGGAAATCGTCGGCCAGCATCGCCGCCGACGTGTACCGCGCGAGGTTCAACTCGGCTTCGGCCTTGGTCGGGCCATGGCACTCGTAGCAGTAGGCCTGGAGAAACGGCTGAATCCGCTCGCCAAACGGATCGGCCTGCGCCGCAGCCGGGGCCGCGAGCGTGAGCGGCAGGACCAGGGCCCAGGCCAGGCATCGACCGCGCGCGAATCTTGCCATCACGTTTCCCCCCAGGCCGACGACAGGCCAACTCCCTGGCGCCGCCCCACATCCCGTCGGACTTCAGGCGATTGTACGCATCAGCGAACATTGATGCAAAGGCTGCCCCGCGTCGGCCGGCGCGTCCGTCTTTGCCGCGCATGACGGATGTGCGACGTGCCGGCGCCCGGCAAGCTGGGGATTCAGCCAACTGGCCGGGGGGGCACAATTGCGAAGCCTATCAACGGCAACTAGCCTGAATTCTACGTGTTTCAAAACGGGGCCATGTCTTGGCCTGCGAGACGCGGGACATTGGGCCGTTTATCCCTAAGCTATTTCGGAGCTTAGGGGCCGCCGCCGGAACTGCCCGGCCGGTGGCCGACGGACGGAAAAATAACCGCAGTCGATCTACTTTACCCATTTACTTGCCACACTCGGCGAGCAAGTGGATATTAACCGATTCGAGCGCTCCGGACTGCGACCCGGTCCTGGGGGCGCCACTGCCAGCAAACGAGATCTCCATGCACTACACGCTGCTGACCGGAGCGACCGGCTTTCTCGGTCGCTATCTGCTCAAGGACATGCTGCTGGCTGAGATGCCGGTCGCAGTGCTGGTCCGCTCGACCAAGCGCGAGTCGGCCCAACAGCGGATCGAATCGGTGCTGGCGTACTGGGAAGAGCAACTCGACCGGACACTCGCCCGCCCGGTGGTTCTTGAAGGCGACATGCGGCAGACCGGCTGCGGGCTCAGCCCCGCCGCGCTCGGCTGGCTGAAGCAGCACTGCGACACGATCGTCCACAGCGCGGCCAGCATGATGTTCCACGCCGACGATGCCAAGGGCGAGCCGTTTTTGACCAACGTCGTGGGCGCGGCCAATCTGTTGGCGGTTTGCCAGGCCGCGGGCATCCGGCACTTTCATCACGTCTCGACCTCGTATGTCTGCGGCTTGCGGACCGGGCGAATCCTGGAGTCGGAACTCGACCTGGGGCAAACCTGCGGCAACGACTACGAACGCAGCAAGATGGCGGCCGAAAAACAGATTCGCGAGGCGCCGTTCCTGCGCAGCACCACGTTCTATCGGCCGGCCAGCGTGCTGGGGGATTCGGTCACCGGCTACACGACCAACTTCCACGGCTTTTACGCGCCGCTGCAAGTGCTCTACTCCATGACCAAGGGTTTCCTGGCCCTGGGAGACGCGGGCCGGCAGATCATCCAGGATGCCATGCGGCAAACCCGCTTCATGGACCGGCTGAACCTGAAAGGGACCGAGGGCAAAAACCTGGTCCCGGTCGACTGGGTCTCGGCCGTCATCGTGCACATCTTGCGACACCCCGACTTGCACGGCGAGACGTATCACCTGACCCCGCGCGAGCGTGCGACGGTCGAGCTGGTGAGCGAAGTTTTCGAAGCCGTGCTCCGCGAATACGCCGAGATTCCCGACGACAGCCAGGAGCCGACGGTTCGCCTGCAAGACGCCGAGCGCGAAACGGCTGAAACCATGTTCCGCGAACAGATGCGGACCTACGATTCGCACTGGCGCGACGACCCCCATTTCGACTGCGCGAACACCTTGCGGGCCGCCCCGCATTTGCCCTGCCCGACGGCCGACCGCGAGTTGCTCTTGCGCACCGCCCGCTACGCGGTTCAGGGCAATTTTGGCTGGCCCCGGCCCAAGCCGATCGAATTGACCTTCGACGCCGCCGATTGCCTGCAGCCGCTGCTCGACGCCGCCGATCGCCCCGAAGCGCCGGCCGCCGGCACGACCGCGTCCGGCGCAGCAGCCCCGGGCCTGGCCGGCATCGGCCTGCAGATCATCGGCCGGGGCGGCGGAGACTTTACCGTGTGGCTCTCCGGCCAGACCCCGGTCGCGGCCCAGCGCGGGATCGCGAGCGATTGCCAGAGCAGCTGCTATTTGAACAGCGCGATTCTGCAGGGCCTGGTGCAGAACGAGATCAAGCTCGATCAGGCGCTCTACAGCGGTGCGGTTTTGGTCGCCGGAGAGGGGACCGGAAAGGACGCCGCCGCCGACGCCCTGCGCCAGATCGTGGCCGCCCAAGGAGCCTGACGAATCGAACCCGCCAGCAGAGACTGGCAGATCGCCCGCAGCCCGGACCGGCCGGCGCACTCGGCCCAGACCTCCCGCAAACGAGAAGCAGCCGGCCCCGAAACCCAAGCCTTCGACCTCAAAGCATTTCGATACATCTGCCGCACCGGGCTTCGGCCTGCCGGCCACATTTATTCCGACGTACGAGCGAGACACTAAAAGATGGACCGACCGAGTGAAAACCCGCCGCTGGCGATCATCGGCATGGCCTGCCGCATGCCGGGCGCCGAGAATCTGGACGCCTTCTGGCAGCTCTTGCGCAGCGGCGGCAGCGGCATCGGCGAAATCCCGCCCGATCGGCTGGATCGCGAGCTGTACTTCCATCCGGAAAAGGGACGGCTGAACAAGACCTATTCGACCTTGGGCGGACTGGTCGCGCCGCGGCCTTTGGACCGCTCGCTTTGCCCGCTCACCGATCGGCAAATCGCCGGCGCCGACATCGCCCACCTCACGCTGTGCGAAGTGGCTGCGGCGGCCTGCCGGCACGCCGGTCTCGATCCGTTCGATTTGCCGCTGCGCAACACGGGCGTTTACGTCGGCCATACGGCCGCTTCGCCGCTGGCCGCCCAGGTGGCCTACCGCAGCAATGTGGCCGAGATGGCCCATTTGCTGCGCCAGGTCGAACCGCTGGCCGGGCTGCCCGCGGGCGAGCGCGAAGACCTGATTCGCGAGCTGATTGCCGCGGTCCGGGGCGAAGCCTGGGCGGCGCAGACCGGCAGCCGGCTCGAGCTCTCGTCGCTGGGCGCCGCCAAGCTGATCTCGCGCGGCTTTGGCCTGACCGGCCCGTTCCTGGTGGTCGACGCGGCCTGCGCCTCGTCGCTGCAGGCACTATCGATTGCGGCAGCTGCCCTGCAGCAGGGCCGGATCGACATGGCGGTCGTCGGCGGGGCCTCGTATTGCAAGAGCGACACGCTGGTGCTGTTCTCGCATGCCCAATCTCTCAGTGCCAAGGGCTCCCGGCCTTTCGACGCCGATGCCGACGGGCTGATCCTGGCCGAAGGCTACGTGTCGGTGATCCTCAAGACGGTGGCCCGGGCGACCGCCGACGGCGATCGCATCCTGGCGGTCATTCGCGGCATCGGCATGTCGACCGACGGCCGCGGCAAGAGCCTGTGGGCGCCGCGCAAGGAAGGGCAGATGCTGGCGATCCGCCGGGCCTACGAGCCCGACCTGGACGTCGCCCAACTGCAATACCTCGAAGCCCACGCCACCAGCACGCAAATCGGCGACGCCACCGAGCTGCAGGCGCTGGCCGAGTCGCTCAGCGGGCGCCTGCCGGCGGGCCAGAAGATCCCCATCGGCAGCGTCAAAGCCAACGTCGGACACACGCTCGAGGCCGCCGGGCTCTCCGGCCTGGTCAAGACCGTGCTGGCCATGCAGCACCAGATCGTGCCGCCGGCCGTGAATTGCCGGCGCCTGAATCCCGAGCTGGATTGGAGCCGGGCGCCGTTCTTCGTGCCCACCAGCGAGCTGGCCTGGCCGGCTCCGGCCGCCGGACAGCCCCGCCGGGCCGCGGTCAATTCGTTCGGCATCGGCGGGCTCAACGTGCATATCGTGCTGGACGAGTTCGCGGTCGAGACGGCCCGCTCGACGCACGTGGTCGCTCCGGCCGCTCCCCACCGGGGCGACGCGGTGGCGATCGTGGGCATGGGCTGCTTGCTGCCGGGCGCCCGTAGCGTGGCCGCTTTCTGGGATCTCCTGGCCCGCGGCGCCGATGCGCTCGGCGTGCTGCCCGAGGGCCGCTGGGATCCGTCGGCGGGAACCGACTCGCGCACGGGCCGCTCGTTCGCCGAAAAGCTGCCCCGCGGCGGCTTCATCACCGACTATGCCTACGACTGGCGCCGGCACGTGGTGCCGCCCAAGCAAGTCGAGCAGGCCAACCCATTGCAGTTCATGCTGCTCGACGCGACCGAAGAAGCCCTCCGCGACGCCGGCTACGACCAGAATCAAAAGCCGCTCGATCGCCAGCGCGTGGGCGTTGTGGTGGGTGCGATGTTCGGCGACGAATTCTCGCAGCAGCTGAACATGGCTCTGCGGATGCCGCAATTCCAGCGCACGCTCGGCGAATTGCTCCGCGCTCGGGGCGTGCCGGCCGGCGAGATCGACACGATCGCAGCCCGGTTCGAGAAGCTGCTGCTCAAGCGAATGCCCGCCCTGGTGGACGAAACCGGCAGCTTCACCAGCAGCACCCTGGCCTCGCGGATCACCAAGTCGTTCGACTTTTTCGGCGGCGGCCTGGCACTCGACGCGGGCGAGGCTTCGGGGCTGGCGGCCCTGGCCGCGGGCGTCGACTTCCTGCAAAACGGCTCCTGCGACATGGTGGTTTGCGCCGCCGGCGATCGCAACATGGGCCTCGTGGTCTACGAGGCCGAAGCCCTCCGCGGCCGGCTGGCCACGGGCCAGACCCACTCGCGCTTCAGCACTCGGGCCGACGGCAGCCTGCCGGGCGAAGGCGCCGGCGTGCTGTTGCTCAAGCGCCTGGCCGACGCCCAGCGCGACGGAGATCGGATCCGCGGGATCATCCGCGGCGTCGGCGCCGCCGCCGGCGAAGACCTGTACCAGGCCAACCGCCTGGCCATGCGCCGGGCCCTCCGCGACGCGCACGTCGAACCGCACCAGGTCGCGGCACTCGAACTTTGCGGTGCCGAAACCGGCAGTGCCGAATCGCGGCAAGCGGCAGCCGTGGTCGAAACCTACTGCACCGGCGATCGCCGGCAGCCGCTTGTTCTCGGCTCGCTGGCGGGCCAGATCGGCAATACCCGGGCGGCCTCCGGCCTGGCCGGCGTGGTCAAGAGCACGCTCGCAATGCAGCACGGCGAGCTGCCGGCCGAAATTGGCTTCGACCAGGCGGCGACCTGGGTCGCCGAAAAACCGGCCGAGCTGCAAGTCGCTTCCCGGCCGCTCGCGCTCGGCGCGGCCGGCACCGCCGAAAAACTTGTCACTGCCGTCGCGGCCAGTACCGACGACTGCCTGGCCTATCACGTGATCCTAGAACGAGGGACCGAAGTGCCCCACGCCACGCCCAACCCGACCGCTCCTGTTTCGCTCGCCGATCGGCACGAAAACCGCCCCGAGTGGCAGATCTTCCGCCTGACGGCCGGCAGCCTTAGCGATCTGGCCGCCCGAGCCGGCGCCGCCGTGGCCACGGCCGAAGCGCTCTGGAGCACCCCGGCGCCAACAGCTTTCCGGCCGACGCCGCCTGGCGGATGGCCGTGGTCGCCGACAGCGCCGCGGCGCTGGCCACGAAACTGCGCCTCGCGGCCGATCAACTGCCGCTGGCCGGCAGTCGCGGCGTGCTGGAAGAGCAGGGGATCTATTACCAGGGCGGACCGCGCCGCACTGGGCAGGTGGCCTTCGTCTTTCCCGGCCAGGGTTCGCAGTACGCCGGGATGCTCGGCGACCTGGTCCGTCAAAACAGCGCCGCCGGCGACGCGGTGCGCGAGGTCGACGCGGCGCTGGCCCTGATGGGCTATCCCGGCTTCGACGAAATCAGCGCCGACGCCGACCAGCTCTTGGGTGCCGATGTCCTGCGGACTCAATTGGCCATGCTGCTGGCCGACCTGATCGTGTTCCGCACGCTCACCAGCCTGGGCATCCAGCCGGCCATCGTCAGCGGCCACAGCTACGGCGAATTTGCCGCCTTGGTCGCCGCCGGCGCCTGGAGCCTGGAGCAAGCCATCGGAGCCACGGCCGCCCGCTGCCAGTCGATCGATCGGGGCTGCCCGCCGCTGGCCACGCAGATGTTGTCGGTGGCGGCGCCCGCCGACGCGGTCCGTCCGCTAGTAGCCGGGCGGAGCGACGTATACCTGTCGCATCGCAATGCCCCGGACCAAACGGTGGTGGCCGGCGAGGCTGCGGCGGTGCAAGCTCTGGCCGGCCAGCTGCGTTCGGCCGGATTCGAATCGCGCCCGCTGAACGTGCCCCGGGCGTTCCATACGCCGCTGATGGCCGGCGCCCGAGCGCACTTCGCCGCCGCTTTGGAAAAAACCTGGCTCACGCCGCCGCAAATTCCCCTGTTGAGCAGTGTCAGTCTGCGGCTGGCGCAGGATCCGGCCGAGATTCGCGCCAACCTCGTCGCCCAGCTGACGGAACCCGTCGATTACGTGGCGCTGGTCGAAGGACTCGCCCGCTCCGGAGCCAGCGTGCTCATCGAGGCCGGACCGCAGCAGGTGCTCACCCGGCTGAATCGCCGCATCGTGGGGGATACGGCGGTGGCCGTCGCCAGCGATCATCCCAAGCGGAGCAGCGAGCAGCAGCTATGCCGACTGCTGGCTCAGCTCGAAGTCGCCGGCGTCTCGCGCTCGTCCGCGCCCGCTGCCCGACTGCTTGCGACGCCTGCGGCCCGAGCGATGTCACCTTCGGCGGCCCCGGCAAGTTCGGATCCGCTGGCCACCACGTTCGTCAATCTCGACGCGACGACCCGCCGCAAAGCCAAGCTGCGCGATCAAGGCACACCGGCGGCGCCCAACCGCCCGGCCGAGAGCCGGTCCGCCGCGCCCGCACCGGTGGCTGCTTCCGCACCGGCCGGCGAACCCCAAATCGCGAACGGCACCCCGGCCTCCGCCGAGCCAGCACTCTCAGGCACGAACGGCCAGACGGGCAATTCGCTCGTCCGGCGCAAGCAGAACGCTCCGCCGATCTCGGAACTGGAAACGTTCCTGGTGCAATTCGTCATCGATCAGACAGGCTACCCGCCCGAGCTGGTGGGGCTCGACGCCGATCTGGAAGCCGACTTGGGCATCGACAGCATCAAGAAAGCCCAGCTGTTCGGTGAGCTGCGCGAATATTTCGACGTCACGCCCAGCGACGACCTGCGGCTCGACCAGTTCCCCACGTTGCGGCACGTGCTCGACTTCTTGCGCAGAGCGCCGGGCAAGGCCGACTGGCTCGACGACGCTCCGCCGGCCGGCGGAGCGCCCGTGGCACCTCCAGCTCCCGTCGCGGCCAGCCGAACAGCCACGCCTGAGCCGGCCCCGTCCCAAACCAACACGTCTCAAATCAACACGTCTCAAATCAACACGCCACAATTCAGCACGTCGCAAATTAACACAGCGCAATACAACGCAGCGCAGTTCGGCGGCTCGCATTTGGACACGTCGCCCACCGGCAATGGACCGACGGCCTCGGCGACGCTCGCCCCGGTGCCCGCCTGGACCGCCAGCACACCGGAACTTCCGCCCGACGGCCGGCCGCAGCGGGCAAAGATTGTCGTTCGGGCGAAAGCCAACGCCCCCAGGATCGACGAGCTGGAGCAGTTCCTGGTGCAGTTCGTCGTCGAGCAAACCGGCTATCCGCCGGAAATCGTCAAGCTCGAAGCCGATCTGGAAGCCGACCTGGGCATCGACAGCATCAAGAAGGCCCAACTGTTCGGCGAGCTGGGCCAGTTCTTCGACGTCTCGGCGCCGGAGAACCTGCGGCTCGACGACTTCCCCACGCTGGGTCATGTTCTGCAACTGCTGAAGTCGGCCATGGACGAGGCGCAGGCCGCCGCGGCCGCGCCGGTTGCGGCGCCTCTCGCAGCGCCGGCAACACCGCCTGCCGCTCCCACGCCGGCCCCCGTCGCGCCTGCGGCCCAAACGGCTGCCCAAGCAAGCGTCGCGCCTGCGGCGCCTCTCGACGTTCGCCCGCTCGAAGCTCGGCCCGCGCTCGAATCGGTCGACGAGCCAGCGCCGGCCGACGATCGGATGCCCGCATTGGCCGGCATGACGTATGCCGCGGCCCGGCAGTACGGCGAAGCGCAGCGACAAAGCATTCGCCAGCAGCTCAAGCAGCGGGCCGAAAAGGCCTCGAAAGAGTCGGTTCGCGCGGCCTGGCCCGAGAGTCGACCTGCTCCGGCCGAGGAACTGTTCAACCCGGCCGAGTTGGAGGCCCTGCGCGGCCTGGCCGAAGGCGCGCAGGTATCGCTCGCTAACCTGATTGCCTGGCAACTCGGCGGCACCGCGGCCGGGCGGCGTCCGGAAAACGGGGCGCCCGTTGCACGCGATGGCGAACCGCAACCGGCAGCCGCGGCGCCGACGCAGCGCACGCAACGGCTGGTGCTGCGGATGCTCGCTGCCCCGCTGAATGCACAGGACGCGGGCGCGGCTTTTGTGCCCGCCGGCGCAGCCATGGTGCTGGGCGACGGAGCGGTGGCCGGCGCGATCGCGGCCCGGCTGAAATCGCAGGGCGTGCCGGTTGAGCTGATCTCGTCGAGCGGATCCTGGCCGCAAGTCCGGCAGCAGTTCGAGAACTTCTGGAGCCGGCAACCGGTTCGCCACGTGTTTCTGGCCACCTCCCACGATCCCGAAGCCCGGCTCGTGGCCGGCGAAGCGGCCTGGCAGCGGCGTTACGAGCGGGGCGTGCTCTCGCCGCTAATGCTCTGTCAGGAGTGGCTCTCGCGCCTGGAAGAAGCCAAGCTTTGCGACGGTGCCACGCTCCTGGCCGCGACCGCGCTGGGAGGGGATTTCGGCTTCGCCACCGCTCCGGCCACGGTCGAAGGGGGCGCCGCCGCCGGACTCGTGAAGAGCTTGTTCATCGAGTCGCTGTACGAAAAATGGACCGGCCTGCGTTTCAAAGTCGTCGACTTCCCGGGCAATGTCCCGGCGGCGGATGCGGCGGCGGCAATCTTCCAGGAATTGGCTGCCCGCGAAAAAGACGTCGAAATCGGCTTCCGCGACGGGCGGCGCCACGTGGTGCGCGGCGTCGAGCAACCGGCCCCGACCGCGGCAGCGCAGCCCGCCGCCGCGTTGCCGCGCGGCACCTGGGTGGTCACCGGCGGCGCTCGCGGGATCACCGCGATCTGCGCCCAGGCCCTGGCCCGGCGCTACAACCTGCGCCTGCACCTGGTCGGCCGGTCCCCCTATCCGGAAATCGATCCGTCCTGGCGCGGCCTGTCGGCCACCGGCATCGAGGAACTGCGGCGGAGCGTCATTCGCCGGGCCCACGCGGCCGGACAGCCCCCGCTCGACGAATGGAGCAAGGTGGAAAAGGCGATCGAAATCGACCGCACGCTCCGGGCCTGCGCCGCCGCCGGCATCGCCGCGACGTATCACTCCTGCGACGTGTCCTGCTGGGACGACCTGGAACGCGTGCTGGAAGAAATTCGCGAAATCGACGGCCCGATCGAAGGCGTGCTGCACGGCGCGGGCATCGTTCGCGACGCCTCGTTCCGCCGCAAGAAACCCGCGCACGTGCGCCAGACCTTCGAAGCCAAAGCCTGCTCGGCCGCGGCCCTGATCGAACTGACCCGGCAGGATCCGCTGCGACATTTCGTGGCTTTCAGCTCGGTCAGCGGACGATTCGGCATGACCGGGCAAGCCGATTACGCTTCGGCCAACGAGCTGCAGTGCAAATTGATCGACGGCCTCCGCCGCCAGCGGCCCGAGTGCCGTAGCGTGGGCATCCACTGGCATGCCTGGGACGAAACCGGACTGGCCAGCCGCCCCGAGCTGGCGGCCACGTTCGCCTCGCTCGACATCCAGTTCATGCCGCCCGCCGAAGGAGTCGAGCACCTGATCCGGGAGCTGGAATGCGGCGTGCCGGAAAGCGAAATCGTCTTTACCAGCATCGAGACCTGCCGCAAGCAGTATCCGCTCACCTGTCTGGCCGAAGCGAGCGAACTGGAACCGGCGGTGTCAGCGCCTGGCGCCAGCGCCGCGCCCATCGACCTGGCCGCTCCCGCCGCCGCGGCTGCGCCGCTGACGGCAGCGGTCCCCGCCAGCCGACCGCTTTCCGACACAGCGCCGATGCTCTCCAAAGTCGTCGACGAGCAGCCGGGCACTCGGCTGGTGGCCGAGATGCACTTGGATCCGGCTCGTGACGCGTTCCTGGCCGAACATCTGCTCGGCGGCAAGCCGCTGCTGCCGTTTGTGATCGGCGTGGAGAGCCTGGCGCAGGCAGCCCAGCTGTTCGCCGGCGGACACGCGGCGATCATCGAAAACGTCCAGGTTCACAACGGCCTGAGCGTGTCGGACCCGGCCGGAATGCGGGCCCTGGTCGAGATGCGGATGCTCTCGCCCGGCAAGTGCCGGGGCCGCATCACACGCGAATTCCGCGACCGCGAAGGCCGCCTGGTCGACCCCGAGCGCGAATGCATCAGCGCCGAAATCCAGTGCACCGCGGCGCTCGCGCCGCTGGCTCCGTCCGCGGCTGGCCAGCCGCCGTTGGGCTGGTTCCCGATGATGTATCCGGACGACGCCCCGATTTATCACGGACCGAAGTTCCGCACGCTGAAGCAACTGGCCGTGCAGTACGACGGCGCGTTCGGCAAGATCGTCGCTCCCGCGCCCGAGGAGCTGGGGGCCGGCCGCGGCAAGAGCGGTTGGATCCTGCCCGCCGCGGCGCTCGACGGCTGCCTGATGCTCTGCAGCACGTTTGCCTATTTCCAGTTCGCCGGCCGGTTCGAAATTCCCACGGCCCTGGCCCGGCTCCAAGTGGGTCGCGCTCTGCGCCCCGGCGAATCGTGCCTGGTCCGGATGTATTTCAAAGGACAGGACGCCCGCTCGGCCCGGTACGACTTCCAGCTCAGCGGCGACAACGGCGACTGCTTGTTGCTGGTCGAAGGCTACCAGACCAGCGTGTTTGGCGGCCCGCCGAAGTGATTCGCCCAGGCGCCCCCGCAAACAATTCGATTTCCCGACAAAACGCGACAGCGAGTGTTCCCATGATCGACCTGACTGGCAAAGTGGCCCTGGTTACCGGCAGTTCGCGGGGCATCGGCCGGGCTTGCGCCGAGCGCCTGGCCCAGGCCGGCGCGGACGTAGTCGTAAACTACGTCAGCTCGCTCGACGAAGCCCGGCAAACGGTGGCGGCCGTCCAACGGCACGGGCGCCGGGCCGTGGCCATCAAGGCCGACATCAGCGAGCAGGACGACGTCGCCGAGATGATCGAGCATGTCCGGCAAACCTTCGGCCGGCTCGACATCCTGGTCAGCAATGCGGCCGCCGGCGGCTTCCGCATGGTCATCGGGGCCAGCGCGCAATTTCGAGGCGGCGATGAACACGAACGTCCGGGCCCTGATGTTCCTGGTCCAAAGCGCCCTGCCGCTCTTGGAGCGCTCCGAGGGGCGAGCCAAGGTCGTGGCCCTGTCCAGCCACGGTTCGCACATGGCCCTGCCGATGTACGGCCTGATCGGGGCCTCGAAGGCGGCCCTGGAAAGCCTGGTCCGCCATCTGACCCTGGAGATCGGCGATCGGGGCATCAACCTCAACGTGGTCATGGCCGGGCTGGTCGAAACCGACTCCACCCGGCACATTCCCCACAGCCAGGAAATCTTTGCCGCCCGCCGCCAAAAGACCATGACGGGCGACCGCATGCTCGAACCCGGGGACGTGGCCGATGCGGTGCTCTACCTGGCCAGCCCGCTGAGCGACCTGGTGCAGGGGGCCACGCTGATCGTCGACGGCGGCGCGGCCATTCACGTCTAGACCGCGCGATTGCCGGAAGGATCGACGACCATCGCCGCCAACCCTTATCCCCTCTGGGCTGCCCGATTCTGGGACGGCATGCTGCTGGGCACCTGGTTGCGGGAGCTCGCGCGCGGCGGCTTTCGGGTCCATCCGCTGCAGTGGCCGCTGGTCGCCTCGGTCTCGGCCTTCAGCCTGATCAATTCGCTCGGCCGGCCGCTCGAGCATTTGATATTCGGCCGCCGGATTGCCCGGGTCGAATTCCCCCAGCCGCCGATCTTCATCATCGGCCATTGGCGCTCCGGCACCACGCTGCTGCACGAGCTGCTGGCGCTGGACCAGCGCTTCACGTATCCGACGACCTACGAATGCTTTGTCCCGAACCACTTCCTGATCTCGGCTTGGCTGGTGCGGCGGCTGACATTTCTGCTCCCCCGGCAGCGGCCCATGGACAACATGCCGCTCGGCTGGGACCGGCCGCAGGAAGATGAATTCGCGCTGTGCAACATGGGGCTGCCGTCCCCTTACTTGCAGATGATGTTTCCCAACCAGGCCGAGCGATTTCCAGAATATCTGGACCTGGTCGATGTTTCTCCCGCCGACCGCCGCCGCTGGCAGCAGGGGCTGCTCTGGTTTCTGCAGCGGGTGACGCTCGCCCGGCCGGGCCGGCTGATCCTCAAGTCGCCGACGCACCTGGGTCGGATCCAGGCGCTGGCGGAACTTTTTCCCGGGGCCCGGTTCGTGCACATCGTGCGCGATCCGCACGTGGTTTTTCCGTCGACCATGAATCTGTGGAAGTCCCACTACGCGGTCCAGTCGCTGGAAAAACCGACGTTTCAGGGCTTCGAGGAGTACGTCTTCCGCTGCTTCGAGCGGATGTATCGGGCGTTCGACAGCCAGCGCAGCCACGTCGACCCGGCGCACCTGCACGAAGTCCGCTACGAGGACCTGGTCCGCGATCCGATCGGCCAGACGCGCTCGCTCTACGAGCGGCTCGAGCTGGGCCAATTCGACGCGGCGCTGCCGGCCCTGGAGCGCTACCTGGCCGACAACAAGGATTACCAGACAAACCGCTACCAGCTCGCGCCGAACTGCGCGACGAGGTCGATCGCCGCTGGGGTCCCTGGATGCGGCCCTACGGCTATTGCCAGCCCGCGCCGGCTGCCGCGGGGGGCGATTGACGCAGCCGCCACGCGCGGCGACATTGGCGCCTCCGGGCCACGGCGCCAGACGTGGCCGCCCGCGGATGCCCAATCCACTGCGGGGCGTGCTGTTTATTCACCCTCGAGCGGAGCCACTTGCATGCGCGGGGTCGGCCGGCGGCTACTCGGACTCTGCCTGCCCCCGCTGTTGGCTTGGGCGCTGGACATTTCGCTGACCCTGATCGGCCAGGCCCCCCAGTACTGGGCCGGCGATTATAGCGCCGTCAACGAAGGCTCGCCCACGTTCAACCATTTGCTCGCCGTGCATCCGCTGGCGTTCGCCCTGGGAGCGGCGGTCTGGGCCGGCATCTTCGTGGCCATCGTGCTGCTGCTGCCCGACGCGCTGGCCCTGATCGTGAGCATCGCCGTCACCTTGGGGCATGCGGCCGGCGCTGCCACCTGGATCGTGTGGCGCTTCGGCTTCGGCTATCAGATGTGCAACGCGCTGTTTCTGGGCGTTGCGATCGCCCTGGGCGTGGGGATCCGCTACGGCTGGCGGGCCACGCCCGAGGAACCCTACGAATTGCCGGGCTGGTCGTGGCGACGCCGCTGGACGATCGCGGCCGCCCTGTTTGCCGTTGCCGTTTATTTGTTCCTTTGGCCCCGCTCGCCTTGAGGGGCGCGGCCATCGGCAACATCCCGCTCAGACGGTGGCACCTGGCACCCGGACGGGCAGCCGGCGGAACGCCCCGCACAACAGCAGCGACAGCACCGCGGCAAAAAAGCACCACACCGACAGAAACGCGTGCCAATAAAGTCCGACGCTGACGGCAAACAGCACGGCCACAAGCAATCCGCCGGACAGATTCGCCCAACGGTTGCCGCCCGGATCAAAACGCCCCATGGACAGCGGCACGCAGATCACGAGCAGGTAGCCCGCCCGCCAGGCCCACCGCGGGGCCAGGTCCAGCGCGGGCACCTCGCCCACGTTGTAGCGAATCGAGTGCTGCACGATTTCCGTCGACAGCCATTTCGCCGGATCGGCGGCCACCGGCCAATACAGCCACAGCCAGGCCCACCCCACGACCGCCAGGATCGACAGGATTACCTTCTGCCGATGCCGCGACTCGGCGATCGCCATGCTCAGCGGGATCCACAGCGGCCAGAAGGCAATCGCGAAAAACAGAAACACGACCGACGATTGCTGCACCAGCGCCGCGTTGTCCTCACGCAGGCCCAGCCACACGAACCCTTCGGTGATCTGCTGCAGCCCGAACGCGATCGGCACCAGCCCCAGCGGCACAAAGCGCATGTCTCTCCGCACGGCAGCCTGGGTGCAGTAAGCGCCGGCCGGCAACAGGGCGGCGCCGACGGCGAAACTGGCTTGGGGCGAAAAGCACATGGAAGTCTCCGCGCGTGGGGTGGCAAGCAACTGCGCTCCCAGCCGCGGACAGTTCCGCCCGGCAATCGCTCTATCGACAGTTGTCGGCTGCCGCCGACGCAAAAGCAAGCGGCCGGCGGCTTGCCCGCGGCGGAATCCGCCCTTGCCAATCCAGCCGGAAACTCCGCGCGGGTCCGCTACCAGCTGGCGATCGGGGTTTGCTGACCCCCTTCGATCCAGAGAAACTCGCCGTTGGGCAGGTCCGTCGCATCGCTCACCAGCTTGAGCACCAGTTCCACCGCTTTTTGCGGATCGTCGCCGCCGGACTGGCCGACCGCTTCGGCCCAGGCTCGGTAGGGGGCCCCGGCCTGGCCGCAGGTCTGCGACTCGTCGCGTATCGCCTGCCACATCGCGGTTTTCACTTCGCCGGGATGGATCACGTTGGCAATCACCCCGGTGCCCGCCAGCTCGGCCGCCAGATGCCGAGTGAACTGATTGAGCGCGACCTTGCTTACGCCGTACGCGCTATTGAGCGGGCCCGGCTGGTGCAGCGACGCGGCCGAGCTGAAATTAACGATCCGGCCCCAGCCCGCGGCCAGCATCTCGGGCAAGAAAGCCCGGCAAACCAGGTACGGACCGATGGTGTTGATCGCCAGGGTTTCGATCCAGCGGTCGGGCTGGCTTTCGCTCACCGTTTGAATCGGGCCGAAGACGCCGGCCGCATTGATCACGATGCCCGGCGGGCCCCACTGGGCCAGCACGTCGGCGCGCAAGCGCTCGACCGCGGCCGGCACCGCGACATCGGCGCAAAAGCTCGCGCTTCACCGCCGGATCGAACGATTTGCTCGGTGGCCCGGTCGAGCTCGTCGCGGCTCCGCGCGACCAGAGCGACTCGGGCTCCGGCCTGCGCCAAACTCTCGGCCACCGACAGGCCCAAGCCTCGGCCGGCGCCCGTCACGATCGCGATCTTGCCCTGCAGGTTCGGTTGCATAGCGGCGCCTACTGGCAGCAGAAGAAGGAATCACACCTGGCCGCTCGCGCCCGCCGCGTTAGTGTTTGCCTTTGCGCTTCGCCGGCTTGGGCTTTTTCGCAGACTTCTTGGCCGCGGGTTTTGCGGTCGCCTTGCCGGCCGCCTTCTTGACGGCTTTCTTAGCCTTCGGGGCCTTCTTGGCCGGAGCAGGTTTGGCTTTGGCCTTGGCCGCTTTGGCAGCCGGCTTGCGCCGCGGCGGCTTCGCGGTCTGTGGCTTCGCGGACTGTGCCCTCGCGGAGTGCGGCGCCGCGGGAGCGGGCTGGCCGACGGGAGTCGCGAGGTGAAAAATTTCGGTCAGTTCGCCGGCATCGACGATCCCGTCGTCGCGCAGGTGCATCAGCGGCTCCATGACCTGAGCCCAGCGGCGATGCACTTCGCTCGTCCACAAGCGATTCCAGGCTTCCAGATCGGCGATTTGCGAAAACAAGAACAAATCCAAGCCGCGCCGAAAGGTCGTGATCTGCGCGATCCCGCTGCGCTCAATCTCGGCGACCAGATCCGGCCAGATCTCGTCGTGATGCCGCTTGTACTCGTCGAACGCATCCGGCTTGAGCCGCATGGTGAAGGCACGTCGAATCATCGCATGGTTCTCCGCATGGGGGTGAGCCTCGGCAGGGACAACTCGCGGTGCTGGGTTCTCGCGGTGCTGGGGGGCTCGAAACGTCCGGCCGGCCGCGCATTGTAATGCCGCCCGCGGCCCTGGCAAGGCTCTGTGCCGTACTCTATCCTGGGAACTTGCCGAGGGCCAAACGGCTTTTCGGAATCTTGCATATCTTTGCCTGGGCCGGCCGCACGACCAGATGAATACGGGCGCTTTGAGATCGTTTCGGACCCGCCTGGCCGCCGCCGAGCCGGTGTACGGCCTGTGGGTGACGCTCGAATCGGCCAGCATCACCGAAATGGCGGTGGCGTTGGGGTTCGATTGGGTCGTGATCGACGCCGAGCACGGCCACCTGGATTGGCACGACGTCCTCGAGCATGTCCGCGCCGCCGTCCGCAGCGAAACCGTCGTGCTGGTCCGCGTGGCGGAATCCGCCGCCGGGCTGATCAAGCGGGCGCTCGACATCGGGGCCGATGGCGTCGTGGTCCCTTGGATCGAATCGGCCGACCAGCTGCGCCAGGCGCTGAGCTATGCCCTCTACCCACCCCAGGGGGTGCGCGGCATTGGTGCCGAACGCGCCACCGCCTGGGGCCAATGCTTCGCCCAGCACACGGCCGAAGCCAACGAAAATGTCCTGGTCGTGCCGATCGTCGAAACCGTCCGGGCCGGCCAGAATATCGATGCCCTATGCGCCGTCGACGGCATCGAGCTGCTATTGCTCGGCCCGGCCGATTACTCGGCCACGGCCGGCCATCGCGGCCATTGGGAAGGCCCCGGCGTCGCCGCGCAATTGCTGGCGATCAAGGACGCGATCCGCCGAGCCGGCAAGCACTGCGGACTGATCGCCACGAGCCGCGAGAACCTGATCGAGCGGCGCAGCCAGGGCTTCCGCATGCTGGGCGTGGGCCTCGATGCCGGACTGCTGGTCCGCTCGCTGCACGATTGCCTGGGCGCCGTCGGCCGCGATCGGGCGATTTCCGCCGACCTGGCCGCGCCGCCCCCGTTCCGGCCGGCCGCTCCCTTGCCGGCGCCGCCGGCCAACATGCGCCCCGATCGAGCCGAAGTCATGAATCCGATCGGCTCGGGCCCGAAAGTCGAGCTGGCTCCCGGCGTCCAATTCGAATGCCTGGTCGGCGCGCACAACCAGGCCCGGCGGCTCACGACGGGGCTGGTCACTTTCCAGCCTGGCGCCGAATTGCCCTACCACCGGCACACGTTCGGCGAATCGATCACGCTGCTGGCCGGCGAAGCCACGCTCGATGTCGAGGGCCGGCGGTATCGGCTGCAGAAACTCGACAACGTCACGATTCCGGCCGGACTGGCACATCGTGCGGCAAACCCGGCGACGAGTTCTCCGGCCACGCTGCACATTGCCCTGGCCAGCGACACGCCCGCGCGCACGCTGGTCGCCGCGCCCGAGATGGTTCGCGACATGCCCGACGACTCGACCGGCATTCCGGGCGCGGAGCGGGTGACCCGGTTCCTCACGGCCCAGCGTTTCGCGGCGGGGCCCAATACCGAGTTCGTCGACTACTTCAATCGCGACCTGATGACTGGCATCGAGATGAGCGGCGGCTACGGACTCTTCGCGCCGCAAGGCCGGCTGCCGGCGCACGTGCACGATTTCGACGAGTCGATTGCGATCATCGACGGCCAGGCGACGTGCATCGTCGAGGGGCGCAGATATGCGATGTCCGATGGAGCGACCGCCCTGCAACCGCGCGGCCGCGTCCATTATTTCATCAATGAATCGGGCGGCCCGATGGCCATGATCTGGGTCTATGCCGGCCCGTTGCCCCAGCGCATCGTCGTCGACGAAGCCTGCGCCACCGTCGCCGGAAGTCCTTGGAAATAAGCCGGGGAACAGGCAGGGCGGGCCCGCCGAGCCGGGCCGTTCCCAGCCCCGGGCCGCGCGGTTCGTGGCAGCGGAGCGGGTGTTTGACGTGCCGTGGCGGCTCGGCTAGATTCCTGCGTACTCGGTGATCGTGGGAGAAATTCTTCCCCCCTTCCGGGCAGACCCACTCCCCGGGCAAACTTATTCCCCGGGCAAACTTAATCTCCGGGCAAACTTAATCGCCGGGCAAACCTGATCTCCGGGCAAAAGGTGCACGAGGCCCATGGCCGTAGCCAAGCATACGTTCGCGGTGGCGATGACCGCCGATTTCAGCCTGCCGGAAGGTGCGCCCCGCTATCCGACCTTCGATCTGCACGAACTGCGCAGTGCCAAGGGCCTGCGCCTCGACTTTCTCGCGGAGGACCGGCCGACGATCGGCGCCGATCAAACGGTCGGCCACCACGGGCTGATCGTGCTCTCGCCCAAGGTCACGGCCGAGACCGTTTCGGCCGCGGCCGACTTGCTGGCCATCGGCCGTTTCGGCGTCGGATTCGATTCGGTGGACGTGGCTGCCTGCACTGCCGCCGACGTTGCGGTGTATATCGCCGCGGGAGCCGTCGATCGCTCGGTCGCCGAGGCCACGCTGGCCTGGATGCTGGCCCTGACGCATCGCGTGCTGGAAAAAGATCGCCTCGTCCGCGACGGCCGCTGGGACGAGCGCTCGCAATGGATGGGCTGCGAGCTGCGCGGGCGGACCCTGGGCATCGTCGGCTTGGGGGGCATCGGCCGCGGGCTGGTCGACCTGGTCCGCGGGCTGGGCATGGCGCCGACGCTTGCCTACGACCCAGTCCTGGATCCAGCCGCGGCCCAGGCCATTGGCGTCAATTTGGTCTCGCTGGACGATCTGCTCAGCCGGTCCGATTTCGTTTCGATCCACTGCCCGCTCAACGAACACACGCGACAGCTGATCGGTGCGGGAGTTGGCCCTGATGAAGCCGAAATCGTATCTGATCAACACGGCCCGGGGCGGCATCGTCGACGAGGATGCCCTGTTCGACGCCCTGGCCGAAAATCGCATCGCGGCCGCTGCGATCGATTGCTTTGCCCAGGAGCCGTTCAGCAAACCGCCCCGGCTGGCCGGGCTGGAAAACGTGCTCCTGGCGCCGCATTGCATCGCCTGGACCGACGAGTTGTTTCGCGACATCGGCCAGACGGTCTCGCGCAGCATGATCGACCTTGCTCACGGCCGCCAGCCCCGGGGAGTCGTGAATCCACAGGTGTTCGAGCAGCGGGGTTTTCAGCAGAAGTGGGCCCGGCTGCGCCTGCCGGCTTGAACTAGGGGAATCTCCGCCGTGCTCGCCCACCCGCTCAGTGACGAGCAGATTGCCCACTACCGCCGCGAAGGCTACGTGGTGGTCGAGGCGCTCTTGGGCCCCGACGACCTGGCCCCGGTCGAGTCCACGATCCGCGCGCTGGCCGACCGCGCCGCGTCCGGGCAGGACCTCTCGCACGTGCTCGAGCTGGAGCCGGAAAAGATCGACGGCCGGCCGATCCCGCGGCGAATCTACAACCCTTACGATCAAGATGAGTCGTTTCGCCGCCTGGCCACCGACCCGCGGCTGCTCGACCGCATCGAATCGCTGATCGGCCCGAACTTCAACCTGCAGCACAGCAAGCTCAACATGAAGCCGGCGCGGGTCGGCTCGCCCGTCGAGTGGCATCAGGATCTGGCCTATTTTCCTCACACCAACGACGACCTGGTCACCACGCTCATCTATCTGGACGACGCCACCGTCGAGAACGGCTGCCTGCAGGTGCTCGCCCGGCATCATCACCATTTCTTCGATCATTGCGGGCCCGACGGGGCGTTCCTGGGCATGATCCGCGAGGACCTGGCGACGGGGCAGTTCGGCCGCCCGGTGCCGCTGGCCGCGCCGGCCGGCAGCGTGATCTTCATGCACTGCATCACGCCGCACAGCTCGCTCCCCAACCGCTCGGATCGGCCCCGGCGGACGCTGATCTTCGAGTATCGCGCGGCCGATTCGTTTCCGATCTGGTACGGCGAGCAAACCGCCGCGGCCGAAGCCCGGTGGCGCCCGATTCGCGGCCGGGCCAGCCGGGTCGCGCGGTTCGGCGGGCCGCCGCCGCTCGTGCCGACAGCGGCCAAATACGCCTCGCTCTACGAGCTGCAAGCCCGGTCCAAGGCCCGGGCCCACGAGGAGCCAAAGCCATGACCGCAAGCCAGCTCGCGGGCAGCGTGGCCTGGATCAGCGGCGGGGCCTCGGGCATGGGCGAGGCCGCGGTCCGGCGTCTGGCCGCCGAAGGCGCGCAAGTCGCGTTTGTCGACGTGCAGGCCGAGCGCGGGAACAAGCTCGAAAGCGAGGTCCGCGCCGCCGGCGGCCAGGGCCTGTTCATCGCCTGCGACGTGACCAGCGAAGAACAGGTCCGGGCGTCGCTCGACCGCGCGGCCCAGACGTTTGGGCCCCCCAGCATCGTGGTCAACTGCGCCGGCATCGTCCACGTCCAGCTGCTCCACGAATACAGCGAGCGCGACTGGGACCAGCTGATGGCGGTCAACGTCAAATCGATCTTCTTCTCGATCAAGCACGCCTACCCTTATCTGCGACAGCATCGCCGCAGCTACCTGGTCAACATCGGCTCGATCGGCAGCTTGATCGGTCAGGCCTCGACGCCGGCCTACACCACCAGCAAGGGCGCCGTCCTGCAGCTCACCCGGTCGATCGCCCTGGACTACGCCGCCATCGGCTTGCGGGCGAATTGCATTTGCCCCGGCATCACGGATACGCCCATGCTCCGCCAGCATCTGGCCACCACGCCCGACCCGGCCGCCACGCTGGCCGCGCGGCTGGTGCGCGTGCCGATGGGCATCGCACTGACGCCGGACGACATCGCCAAGGCGGTGCTGTACTTCTGCTCGGAGCAATCGGCCGGCATCACCGGCACGTCGCTGGTCGTCGACGGCGGCTACCTGGCTGCCGCCGAATGGACCACCGCGGGCCGAACCGCTTTCATGGATCCTCAGTAATGCCGGACGCCAAGCGAAACGGGACGCTCGGTGACACGGGATCCTCAGTGATACTGCACCCCCATGACCCTGGATCCCTCATGACACTGCACCTGGCCTGTGCCGACTTTACCTTTCCGCTGCTCGCTCACGATCAAGTCGCTCGACCTGGTGCGGATGCTGGGGTTCGACGGCATCGACATCGGGCTGTTCGAGGGGCGGTCGCACTTGTGGCCCTCGCGGGAGTTTGCCGACCTGGCCGGTTCGGCCCGGCAGCTGAAAACGAAGCTCGCCGATCGGGGCCTGGCGCTGGCCGATGTTTTTCTGCAGACGGCCCCCGACTTCGTCAGCCTGGCCCCCAACCAGCCCGACGCACGCCGCCGCCGCAAGGCCCGGGATCTGCTGGCCCGCACGCTCGAATACGCCCAGGCCGCCGGCAGCCGGCACGTGTCGGCGCTGCCCGGCGTTCGCTTCGAAGACGAATCCGCGGCCGACTCCTGGGGCCGCGCGTGCGACGAGCTGGCCTGGCGGGTCGAGCAAGCCCAGCGCGGGGCTGACGTTTTCGGTCGAAGCCCACGTGGGCTCGATCGCGCCCCGCCCACGGCAGGCCCTGCGCCTGGTCGAGTCGGTGCCGGGCTTGACCCTGACGCTGGACTACACGCATTTCACGCGCTGCGGCCTGGCCGACCGGCAGATCGAGCCGCTGGTGCCGCACGCCAGCCACTTTCATGTCCGCGGTGCGCGCAAGGGGCGGCTGCAGGCGCCGCTAAAGGACAACACGATCGATTACGACCGCGTCCTGCAAGTGCTGCGGGGCTGCGGCTACCGCGGCTACCTGGGAATCGAATACGTCTGGATCGACTGGGAGCACTGCAACGAGGTCGACAACCTGTCGGAGACGATCCTCTGGCGCGACTTCTTCCGCGCCCGCGATACGCCGCGGGCGGCCGCCCCCGGCAATCGGCAGCGCCAGCGGGTGGCCGTTAAATAGGGGCGGTTAAGAGCCTATCCGAGAACCGGCGGGGACTGTCCCGGTTTTGCGCAGTCCTCGGAGCAAAACGGGACTGTCCCCCTCTCCGAGACGGTTCTCGGATCGGCTCAAAATAGGGGCGGTTCCGCCCCAGCGCCGCGAAGGCAAGCGCTATTGAAATCAGCGCCGCTAACACAGGTTGCCGTCAGTACAGGTTCTGACTGATCGGCAGACCGTCGGCCCGGTTGCCCAGCCGGCGATGCGTTTCGGGGTCGATCGCATAGTTGATCGCCTTGACCGAACCATCGCAGAACACCACGTTCCACGTGCCCGCGTGCGCGCTGCCATACATGTAGTCGACGACGTAGCCGGGCGTGTCCTGCATCGGCGGCAGCCAGGAGGACGGGTTGTTGGTCGATGCCCAGCCGGTATAGCGGGTAATGTCCGGATTGTCCCCCACGTACATCGACTCGTTGTCGCCGCCGTCCTGGCCGTTCTGGTAATTGTCCGGCGCCAGGTATTTCTCGCCGGCCAGGTAGGTGTTGCTCGTGCCGTCCTTGACGTGCGCGGCACGGACCATGCTGAGCAGGAACATCAGGCCCGTCGGTCCCGGGTTCGAATTGGCGACCTGCGACGAGTATTGTCCCAAAGTATTGGCATCGGGCACGCCGCTGGCCGAAGGGCCGCCGTCGCTGTTGTCGCAATTGTTGCTTTGCCAGAAGGGAAAATAACCGGGCGAATTGTAGTAGTCCCCCCCGTTCGCCCCATAGTCGCTGTGGGCCACCACCGAGCTGCCCGGAGTCAATGCGGCGTTGGGCGGGGCAGGGCTGGTGCAGAAGGGCCAGGCCATCAGCGGCCGCCGGGTCGGACAATTGAACACGGCAAGCGGAATCGAATCGCGCGCGGCGATGGCGGTCATCAACTGCGATTGGTTGGTGATGCCTAGTCCGGCATCGTGCATGGCCTGCTGTTCCAGATACGGCAAGGTGTTGTAGATCCAGCCTCCGCCTTGTTTGTAATCGGTCCCCCGATTGGGATCGCCCGACCAGCCCCAACCCCAGCCGCCCGAGGGATACCGCTCCAGCGCGTTGAGGTGCTCCAGGACCGCCACCCCGATTTGTTTCAGGTTGCTGGTGCAGGTGGTGCGCCGGGCCGCCTCGCGGGCGGCTTGCACGGCCGGCATCAACAGGCTGACCAGAATGCCGATGATGGCGATCACGACCAACAGTTCGACGAGGGTGAAACCTCGCGGCGCACGACGATACATATTCAAGTGCCTCGATTTTCCCGAGACGTCTGTCCCGCTGCCCAATGAGACAAACTCTTCAATATGTATTATGCGCCCCGGCGGCCGATTTGGGCAATTGCTTGCTCAGCCGGCCGGCCAGCGCCGGCCGCGACTCCCGGCTCCTGCGGAAGGGTTCTTTGGCCCCCCTGTTTTAGACCCCCGTTTTGGGTGCCCGGTGGGCCGGCTGACCGGAAAATCGCGCATTTCGCGGCTTCAAACGCCGGGAGATCGCAGCAGCTCGCGGACCACTCGGCCGTGAACGTCGGTCAGCCGGAAGTCCCGGCCGGCGTGCCGAAACGTAAACCGCTCGTGATCGAACCCCAGCAGGTGCAGGATCGTGGCGTGCAAATCGTGGACGTGCACCTTGTTCTCTACGGCTTTGAAGCCAAATTCGTCGGTGGCGCCGTGCACGTAGCCCCCTTTCACGCCGCCGCCCGCCAGCCACATGCTAAAGCCGTAGTGGTTGTGGTCGCGCCCTTGCGTGCGGCCGGAGTTGAGCGCGATCGTGGGCAATTCCACGGTCGGCGTGCGGCCGAATTCCCCGCCCCAGACGACAAGCGTCTCGTCCAGCAAGCCGCGCTGCTTCAGATCGGTCAGCAGGGCCGCGATGGCCTGGTCGCATTCGCCGGCCAGCCGCCGGTGGTCTTGAATGTCATCGTGCGAATCCCAGGGTTGTCCCGCGCCGTGCCAGAGCTGCACGCAGCGCACGCCGCGCTCCACCAGCCGCCGGGCCAGCAGCATCTGCCGCCCCTGCACGCCGGGCCCGTAAAGGTCCAGGATGTGCTGCGGCTCGTCGCGCACATCGAACACGTCGGCCGCCGCGGTTTGCATGCGAAAGGCCAGCTCGAACGACTGGATCCGCGCTTCCAGTAGCGGATCGGCCGGACGCGACCGCTCGTGCTGGTGATTCAGGGCCGCCAGCAGATCGACCTGCCGCCGCTGCTCGGCTGGACCGAGCCGCGGATTTTTGAGGTTCTCGATCACCTTGTCCGGATCGGTCTGCTGCGGATCGATGTGCGTGCCCTGAAACACGCCCGGCAGAAAACCCGCCTGCCAGTTCTGTCGCCCGACGGTCGGCAATCCGCCTGGGCAAAGCACGACGAAGCCGGGCAGATTCTCGTTCTCGGTGCCCAGGCCGTACGTCAACCACGAGCCCAGCGAGGGACGCGGCAACCGGGCTTCGCCGCAGTTCATCAGCAGCAGCGAAGGTTCGTGATTGGGGATGTCCGCCACCATCGAGCGCACGACCGCAATGTCGTCGATCCGCTCGGCGGTGCGCTTAAACAGCTCGCTCACTTCGATCCCGCTCTCGCCATATTTGGAAAACCGGAACGGCGAAGGAAACGCCGCGCCGGTCTTGCGCTCGGTGGGCAGATTGAACGGCAAATTCTGGCCGGCATACCGGGCGAGCGCCGGCTTGGGATCGAACGTGTCGACCTGCGACGGCCCGCCGTTCATAAACAAATGGATCACGTGCTTCGCCCGGGCCGGGAAGTGCGGCTTCCGCGGAGCCAGCCCCTGCGGTTCGACCTCGCGCGGGGCGGACGGTTCGGCCCCGCTGGCCGTGCCCAGCAGTTGCCCCAGGGCCAGCGCGCCCAAACCCAGGCCGCAGGCGCTCGAGCGCCTTGCGCCGCGTCCAGCGCGGGATCCAGCGGCGAGCGTGGGCAGTGGCAGTTCGAATCGTGCATGGCGTTAATCCACGAAGCTGAATTCATTGCATGCCAAAAGCACCTGTGCCAGATCGGCCCAAGTGCCGCCCGCCGCCAGAAACGCTCGAATCGACTCCAGCTCTGCCGGCTGCGGCGGGCGCCCGAGCGCCAATCGATACATCCGCTCGATGCGCGGGTCGCGGTCGGCAATTCCAGCCACGTCGGGCCGCTCGGCAAATGCCGCCGCCTGGGCCAGGATCAAAGGCCCATTGAGCAAGAACAAGGCCTGCTGCGGAACCGTCGTGAGGTGCCGGGCCGGGGTATGGGCGTCGGGGCTGGCGAAGTCGAACGTGGCCAGCATGCCGGCCGGATCTTGCCGGTCGATCCGGCCGTAAACGGTCCGCCGCCGCGCGTCGGCAGCCGTCAGTTCGATCGGCGGACCGCCCAGGCTTTCGTCCAGCCGCCCAGCGGTGGCCAACATCGCATCGCGGAGTGACTCAAAATCCAGGCGACGCCGGTTCATCCGCCACAACCAGCGATTGCCCGGATCGAGCTGGGCGCACTCGGGCCGCTCGGCGCTCGCTTGCTGATAGGTGCTCGACAGCAGGATCCAGCGGTGCAGCTGCTTGATCGACCAACCCTCGGCCACGAACCGCGCGGCCAGGTAATCGAGCAGCGCCGGGTGCGACGGGGGCAGGCTGCGCAGGCCAAAATTGCTCGGCGAATCGACGAGCCCCGCGCCGAAATGCTCCTGCCAGACGCGATTGACCAGCACCCGGGCCACCAGCGGATTGTCGGCCCCCGTGATGGCTTGGGCCAGTTCGACCCTGCCGCTTCCGGACGCAGCGGGAGCCGCGTTGGCCCCGCCCAGGATTTGCAAGAATCGCCGCGGCACGGCGTCGCCGCGCCGGCTCGGATCGCCGCGCAGAAAAACGGTGGCTTCGCAGGGGATCGCACGCTCGACGAGCGTATGCGCCCGCGGCGGCGCATGGGCCAGGTCGGCCAGGTGTTCGTTGAGCCGGCTGCGCAATTGCATGATCTTGTCATGCACGGTCGACTCGTAGAGATAGAAATCGACCGCGTCGTTTTCGCTGATGCTCGTCGGCGAATCGGCGCCGACGACCAGCTCCGCGAGCTCCGCCCGCGCCGGGTCCTCGCTCGACGGTCCCGCCGCCGGGCCCAGGGGCCGGCCGTCGGGCCCCAGTTGCACGAGCCGAATGTGGTCGAGCACGCCGTCGGCCAGACCGGACTCGCCGTTGGTCGTGGCATCGGCGAAGATCACCGTAACGGCCGGCGCATCGGCCACGAACTCCCAGGACAATTCCGCCAGGACCCCGGGAATGGCTCCCCGGGCCGTCGCCGTGTCTTCCAGCAGCGTCTGGCCTCCGGTCACGCGGACCCCCAGCGACTGCGCGCTCGATTCGGCCGCATCGCCATAGACACCCCAATCGCACGTGAGCCGGTAGCGCGCGCCGACCTGCGCGGCCACGGTTTGCGAGATCGCCGCCGAGTGGGCCGTGGGGGGCTGGCTTTGCGGAGTGCCGTCGCCAAAGACGGCCGACAGCCGGCCGTCGGTCACGCCTTCGGTCGAGAGCGTGCAGAAGCGCGTGCCTGACAGCTTCCAGCCGGCCAGAGGAACATTCGTTGTCGGTCCGTCCGCTTCGAAGCTGCCGTTGACGATCAGATTGCGTCCTTCGGCAGCCTCGCGCTGCTGGCGATAGACCCCCTCCAGCACTTCGCCGTACGCCCGGGCAACGTCGCCCATCCCGTCGAGCCGCCGGCCGCGAAGCGCCGCCAGAATCAACGGATTCGCCGCTCTGCCCTTGGCGGTCGAGGCCTCGGCGGCCAGTTCGTCGAGAATCTGCCGGGCTTTTTCGCCGAACGGTTCGGAATCGCTCACTCCTCGCAGCGCATGCCAGGGCACGAACGCCGAGGCACCGCTGCGAGCTGCCCGATCGATGCGGTCCAGCCAGCGCTCGACGACAAAGTGCCGCACTTCGCCCGGCGCCGAAGGGAGCGGCACCAGGTACGCACGCCGGCCTTCGAGCGCCGCCAGCAAGTACGCTCCGCTGTGGTCGCGCAGCTCGTCGACGAGCGCCCGGTGGCTGGACCGCTGGAAGCGTGTCAGCTCGGCCTCGCGCGACCGGGCTTCGGCCAGATGGGCCTGCCCGGCCGGGTCGGTCGGTTCGGCGCCCACCAGCGGCGGGACGGCCGGCACCTCGCTACTGGCGAAGATGCCGTAGAGCGAGTAATAGTCGGCCGTGGGAATCGGATCGTACTTGTGGTCGTGGCAGCGCGCAACTGACCGTCAGCGCCAGCAGGGCGCGCGTGGTGACGTCGATCCGGTCGTCGATGATGTCGTGCGGATTGCCGGTGAAATTCCGCCCCAGGGTCAAGAAGCCCAGCGCCTCGATCGGCCGCCGGCCGCCGGTGGCCGGCAGCAAATCGGCTGGCAGCAAATCGGCCGCCAATTGCTCGCGGAGGAACTGGTCGTAGGGCAAGTCGGTGTTGAACGCCCGGATCACGTAATCGCGATAGGTATAGGCGTACAAATAGCGCCGCTCTTCTTTGAGCCGGACGTATTCCTTGGTATCGGCGTAGCGCGCAGGTCGAGCCAGTGCCGGCCCCAGCGCTCGCCATAGTGCGGCGAGGCCAGCAATCGATCGACGACCGTCTCGAAAGCCCGGGGCGTCGCGTCCTGTTCGAAGGCGGCGATCTCCGCTTCGCTCGGCGGCAGACCGAGCATGTCGAATGTCGCACGGCGCAGCAGCGTATGCCGATCGGCCGCCGGCGAGGGGCTCAGCCCTTGCTGCTCGAGCGCCGCCAGCACAAACGCATCGACCGGAGTGGCCACCCAATCCGCCCGTCCAACCTCGGGCAGCGCCGGTGCGCGCAACGGCTGCGCCGCCCAGTGATCTTTCCAGGCCCGCTCGGGCGACAGGCCGGCGGCCGCGTCCCCCTCCGGCCAGACCGCACCGCGCCGCACCCATTCGACCAAGGCCGCGACGGCCTCGGTCGGCAGCGCCCCGTCCGGGGGCATCTGCAGCGCTTCGTCCTGATAACGCACCGCCCGAATCAGCCGGCTTTCCTCGGGCGCGCCGGCAATCACCACCGCTCCGTCGGTGCCGCCCCTGGCGAGCCCGGACCGAGAGTCGAGCCGCAGGTCGCCTTCCTGTTTCTTCGCGCCGTGACAGCTCTGGCAGTGCTTGACGAAAATAGGCCGAACTTCGCGCTCGAACTGATCGATCGACTCGGCCGGCGGCGGGCGATCGGCTGGCTCTGCCTCCGCGCGGCCGGCCGTCACAGCCGCCCCCGCAAAGAACAGGCCCAGCCAGGCTACACAGCGCAGCCGGCCGACGCGCGCGCGCAACCGCCGGGCCCGGCGGCAATCGCCGGCCAGATCGATCGGTCGAAGAACATCGCGTGCCATGCTCATGCCAGTTACGCGGCGCTAATCTTGCAGCCGCACCTGGGCCGGATTGATCGCCTGATACTTGCCCTTATTGGCCGTGATTTCGAAGGCCTGGGGAACCGACTCCAACCCGGCCAGCACGTGGGTGATCGTCGGCTTCAGGCTCACCCGGCCCGACGCCACCAATCGGACCGTGTACTCGAGATGCTCGGGAGTGCTGATGTCGGGAAACACGTAACGCAAGCTGCGCTCGCGCAGCGCGTCGATGTTGATTTCCAGCGGCTGGCCGAACCAGGAGACGCCCACGACCTTGCCGCCGCTGCGCACCGCTTCGATGGCGGCCAGCAGCGTCTGGTTGCCGGCCAGCCCCTGCTTGGCGCTGCCGCCCGCACACTCGAAGACCACGTCGGCGCCGATTCCCTCGGTCAGATCGGCGATCGCCTCCAGGACAGAGCACTGCCGGGCGTTCAAGGCCACGTCGGCCCCCAGCTGCTTGGACATGGCGCAGGCTTCGTCGCGCACGTCGACGGTGATCACCGTTCCCGCGCCGGCGGTGCGGGCAATCTGCAGGCATTCCAGGCCCATGCTCCCCTGGCCGAAAATCACGACCGTATCGCCGATGTGCAATTCGGCGGTCTCCACGGCGGCCACGCTATCGCTGAGCGATTGCAGGCACGCCGCCTCGCTGTTCGAGATCCGATCGTCGACTTTGACCAGCGCGATCTCGGGCAGCAGCGCCAGCTCGGCAAAACAGCCCGGCAAATCGAAGCCGATCACCGGCCCGCGGCGGCACAAGGCGCTGCGGCCGCTCTTGCACAGGGCGCACGTCTGGCAGGGGAGCTTCGCCCGGGCGGCCACGCGCTCGCCCACGCGAAAGCGGTTGACGCCGGCTCCGCACTCGACGATCCGGGCGCAAAACTCGTGGCCGAACAGCTGCACGGGCGCTTTGCGCTCTAGCCGGCGGCGGATCCGATCGAAGGCCAAAGTGGGAATGCCCGCGGCCAATTGCGCTTCGGTCACGCTCGGCTGCACGCACAGCGGCTCGACGACGACGTGCCCGGGCGGACATGCCGGCGGCGGCACGTCGTCCAGGCGCATGTCGCCGAAGGCATAAAATCGCCAGGCTTTCATGTTTGCTTTTTTCCGGCAGGATCGTGGCGAGAGCGGGCGAAACAGCGCCGTGTCAGTCGACCAGGCGGACGAATTTTTGCAGCGTATGGCGGGGGAAATCGACGGGGGCGTCGCGCAGCGTTGCGCCCGCCGGCTGGGCGGTCCAGCAAACCTCGCTCACGTACAAGTCGCCGCGGCCATCGGCCCAAACATCGTGCGGGGCGAAAAAATCGCCGGCCGCGCCCGGATGCTCGCCGCCGCCCCAGCGGGCCAGAAGCTCGCCCTTGGGCGAAAATATGCTGAGCCGGCCCCCCGGAGCATCGGCCGACGGGGCTACGTTGCCGGGGAACATGCCGGCCCGGTAACCCAGCTCGGCGACCAGCACCGAACCCTGCGGGTCGACCAGCACCTCGCACGGCCGGACCACGTCGGTCCACTGGTCGAGAAATCGGCCGCCCAGGTCGAACCGCTGAATGCGGCTGTTCTCGCGATCGGCGACATACACGATGCCCGCCGGGTCGATGGCGATTCCATGCGGCACGTGAAACTGTCCCGGCCCGCTGCCGGGCGAGCCCCAGGAGAATTGCCACCGGCCCAGCGCGTCGAACTTGTGAATGCAGGCATTGCCGTAGCCGTCGGCCACGTACAGATCGCCGGCCGGCGACAGGGCCAGATTGGTCGGGAAACAAAAGGGCGGTCCGGCCCGGCGCACCGTGCGATAATCGACCGTCGTGGCACCCGTCTCCGCCGGGCAGCCGCTCTGGCCCAACGTCAGCAGCAGCCGGCCGTCGGGCGTAAACTTGCGCACCGTGTGATCCAGGTAGTCGGTCAAGTACAGCGCATCGTCCGGGCCAATGTGGATACCGTGCGGACCGTTGAACAGGCCCGCGCCCAGGCGTACTGGAATTCGCCCCCCGCATCGAAGACCATTACGGGATCACGGGCCCGGGCGAACACGAACACCCGGTCCTGCCCATCGGTGGCCACGGAGGTGACTTCGCCCAACTCGCGATCGTCGGGCAGCCGGCACCAATCGACCACGGCGGCGTAGCGGTAGCGGCCGGCCCCAACCTGCACCGCGTCGATTTGCTCGTGGAGGCTCATGCGCGAACCCGGGCGTCGGGAATAGGCAAGTGGATCTGGGAACCGCGCCAGAGGCGGTGCGATTACGGTTTCGCTTGCTCCGAGCGGATGCCGTGCGACTTGACCTTGACGCGGTACAAGCTGCGATCGGCCGTCACGTACAGATAATTCTGCTGACCCTCGACCGCGGCGCCGAATTCGACGTTGCTGGGAATGCCTTTCCAGTCGGCCAGTTCGCCGGTCTGGTTCTCCGGGCCGGTGGCCAGAAAAGCCAACCGCTTGCCGGCCGGATCGATGACCATCACGCCCGGCCTGGCCAGACTGCGGCAGCTGACGTAAATATTGCCGGCCGAGTCGACGGTGATGCCGTCGCAGCCGTTCTCCGGGGCAAAATCGATCAGCGTGCGCCGCGGCCCGCTGACCAGTCCGTCCTCGCCGAGCGGAAACGCGTACAGCCGCATCGCCCCGCGCGACGGCGGCGGATCGGCCGGCGACTTGCGGAGCCCGCCATTGTTGTGATCGCCGACGTACAGCGTGCGTTGATCGGGGCTGAGCACGATGCCGTTGGGCATTTCCACATCGTGGGTAATTTCCCGCACGGTCACTTCGCTCGTCTGTCCGGCCGGGTCCAGGCGATAGACGGCCCGCTGCTGCAGTTCGCGCGGCTCGTCGCCCAGATAGCGCGGATCGGTGAAGTAGATCCGGCCCCGCCGATCGACGCACAGGTCGTTGGGCGCGTTGAAGCGCTGGCCCAGGTAACTGTCGGCGACGACCGCACGGTCGCCCGTCGCCAGTTTCATCCGCCAGACGCAGCGGCCGCCGCCATCGGCCCCGTCGCAGGCCAGCAAATTGCCCTGGGCATCGAAGGTCAGACCATTCGCTTTGCCGGCCCGATCGGTCAGCAGCGTGATCGTGCCCGTCCGCGGATCGTAGCGGTGGATCATCGTGTCGCTTGCCGGACCGAACGGCATATCGGTGAAGTAAATGCTGCCGTCAGGAGCAGCGGCCGGGCCCTCGGTCAGGCCGCCGTTGAGCGGCGCCGTGCGTGTGAAGAGCAATTCCAACTGGGCGTCGGCAGGAAAGATGGGGTTGTCGGCGGGCTCCGGCGCGGCGCCAGCCGCCTGTGCCAGGAGCGCGACAAGAACAAGCGCGAACGGATGACGCATCGGTGCGGCTCCTATTGCCCGGCGGTTGTTTGCCCCAGGGCCCATTGTGATCTGCGGGGGGCAAGCGCCGCGCTGCCGGCCCATGCGGCGCTTACCCAACCGGCCCTATCGTATGCCCATTGTATGCTAGAAACGCGCCCGGCGGGAAACATGCCGGGCGGAAACGTCGCGGCCCGAGCCGGATCGCGATTCGTGCGCCGCTTTCAAGCCAAGACAAAAGCCGCGTGAAACCGGCACGCACGATCTGCCGCCGGTTCGCGCCCCGGCCCCACGCTTTTTTCAGACCGTCGCTCGGCCCCATTCCACGTCGCCCTCATTTTAGTTCGAGTGGCCCCACCGCTGGCCAGTCCGGGCACAGCCGATATACTATTCGTCACTTGTGCGCTCGGCGGTCGAAGTGGGAGAACGCAGTGCCAATCGTGGACGCCATGGACCGCTGGTTCCAGCCGGCAATCGCCGCCACGCAGACACGCGACCTGTCGGTATTTGCGCCGGCCTCGGGGGCCACGCAGTCGATCGTCGATCTGGCAGTGCTGGTGCTGGCGATCTCGGCGCTGATCTTCATCGTGGTCGAAGGCGTGCTGCTGTACAGCATCTGGCGATTCCGCGCAGGCCGGGGGATTCGGCCTCCGAGCCTCCGCAGGTCTACGGCAGCCAGCCGATCGAAGTGGCCTGGACCGCGGCGCCGGCGATGATCGTGTTTTTTCTGCTGCTGGTGACCACCCGCACGCTCTGGGAAGTGAATCCCGACCCGCCCGCCAAACCGGACGACCGGGCCCTTTACGTCACCGTCGTCGGGCACCAATGGTGGTGGGAGTACGTGTACGAAACGTACGACGGCCGGCGGCTCGGCTTCGCCACGGCCAACGAGTTGCACATGCCCGCGGGCGCCGCCGATTCTCCGCGGCCAGTCTATCTGAAACTGGAATCCGCCGACGTTTGCCACAGTTTTTGGGTGCCGCGGCTGGCCGGCAAGGTCGACCTGATTCCCGGCCGCACGAACAGCCTGCAACTGCAGTGCGACGTGCCCGGTCTGTATTTGGGGCAGTGTGCCGAGTACTGCGGCATGCAGCACGCCAAGATGCTGCTCCGGGTCAGCGTCGACCCGCCTGAAGAGTTCGACGCCTGGCTGGCGGCGCAAGCCCAGCCGGCTGCCGACGACCGGGCCGAGCGCGAGGGACGCGCTGCATTTCTGGCCCAGTCGTGCGTCAATTGTCATCGCGTCCGTGGCACGCCCGCCGCCGGCAGCTACGCCCCCGATCTGACCCACCTGATGAGCCGCGAGACTCTGGCCGCCGGCGTCGTCGCCAACGATGCAGAAAACATGGCCCGCTGGGTGCGCGATCCGCAAACGATCAAGCCCGGCTGCCTGATGCCCGCCTTCGGCCTGAGCGAGCATGACCAGCAGTCGGTCGTACATTACCTGTTGTCTTTGCACTAACGGCCCGAATTCGTCCGGTCCCTCTGATGTCTGTCGTCCACGAATCCCAAGTCGAGCCCGCCCACTGGCCCGCGCCCGATGCTGCGCGATTGGGCTGGACGGCGGTGCTGCACGAGTGGACGACCACGACCGATCACAAAAAGATCGGCCTGATGTACATCCTGCTCAGCCTGGTGTTCCTGGTGATCGGGGGCATCGAGGCGATGCTGATGCGCTGGCAGCTCTGGCACGCCCAGGGATCCGTCGTCGGGCCGGACACCTTCAATCAGCTGTTCACGATGCACGGCACCACGATGGTGTTTTTCGTCGGCATGCCGATTCTGATCGGGCTGGGCAATTACCTCGTGCCGCTCATGATCGGGGCCCGGGACATGGCCTTTCCGCGGCTGAACGCCTGGGGCTTCTGGCTGACGCTCTGCGGCGGACTTCTCGTCTATTTCAGCTTTCTGACCGGCGGGGCTCCGGCCCTGGGCTGGTTTGCCTACGCGCCGCTCACCGAGCGCACGTTCGCCCGCAGCGCAGCGACCGATTTCTGGGCCCTGGGCTTGCTCGTCAGCGGCATTGGCACGATCGCCGGGGCGGTCAATTTCATCGCCACGATTTTGGGCATGCGCGCGCCCGGCATGACCATGCGCAAGCTGCCGTTCTTCGTCTGGACAATGCTCTGGACCGCGGTGCAGATGTTGCTGGCCATTCCGCCGCTGACGGCCGCGCTGGTGATGATCGTGCTCGACAGGCAGCTGGGGGCGCATTTCTTCGACGTCCAGAACGGCGGCTCGGCCTATTTGTGGCAGCACTTGTTCTGGTTCTTTGGCCATCCGGAAGTTTATATCCTGATCCTGCCGGTCTTCGGCATGATTTCGGAAATCATCCCGGTGTTTTCCCGCAAAGTGCTGTTCGGCTACGAGTTCATGGCCGCCGCCACGATGGCCATTGCCTTCATCAGCTTCGGCGTCTGGGCCCACCACATGTACTGCGTGGGCATGAGCCGGACGCTGGACCTATTCTTTGCCGCTGCCAGCCTGCTGGTCTCGATTCCCACCGGGATCAAGTTCTTCAACTGGCTGGCCACGATGTTCGGCGGCCGGATTCGCTTCGACGCGCCGATGCTGTTTGCCTTCGGCTTCCTGTCGTTGTTCTTGATCGGCGGCCTGACCGGCATCATGCTCGCCGCCGCGCCGTTCGATTATCAGCTTTCCGACACCTACTTCGTGGTTGGGCATTTCCACTGGGTGCTGATCGGCGGCACGCTCTTCGGCACGTTCGCCGGCATTTACTACTGGTATCCGAAGGCCACCGGCCGGCTCATGTCCGAGCGACTGGCCCGCTGGCAATTCTGGCTCTTGTACCTGGGCTTCTTGCTCACCTTCGGCCCGATGCACGTCTCCGGGCTGCTCGGCATGCCGCGCCGGATCTACGTTTATGAAGCCGATCGCGGCTGGGAGATCTGGAATCAGCTCGCGACGCTGGGCGCCCTGCTGCAGGCGCCGAGTTATCTGATCTTCGTCTACAACCTGGTCCACTCGCTGCGGCACGGCAAAGTGGCCGGGGACGACCCCTGGGATGCCTGGACGCTCGAGTGGACCACCACGTCGCCCCCGCCGGCTTACAACTTCGAAACGCTGCCGGTGGTGCATAGCCGCCGACCGCTCTGGGACTTGAAGCATCCGGACGACCCCGACTGGCTTTACGAGTAAACCCCGCCTATGTCCGCTGTCCCCAGCAAATTCCCCGAGCCCCCGGCGATCGTGGCGGCGCACAACTTGCGCCCGGCCGAGTGGGGCATGATCATGTTCTTGCTCTCGGAAGTGGCCTTCTTCAGCACGCTGATCGTCACGTACGCCCTGTACCTGGGCAAAGACACGGGCGGCCCCAAGCCCGCCGAAGTGCTCGCGCTGCCGCTGGTGATCGGCACCACCATTTGCCTGCTGTCCAGCAGCCTGACCATCCATGCGGCCGAGACCGCGCTGCGCCATGGTCAATCCGACCGGTTCCGCGGACTCTGGCAGCTGACGATCGCCCTGGGCGTCGCCTTTCTGGCCGGCACGGCCTACGAATGGCATGACCTCATTTTCGCAAAGCACCTGACGATCAGCGGCAATCTGTTCGGCACGACGTATTACACGCTCGTCGGTTTCCACGGACTGCACGTAACCGCCGGGCTCGTGGCCCTGCTCGTGGCCCTGGGGATCAACTGGCGACGCAGCGCGGACCACATCGACCCGCAACCGTTGAAATTGATTTCCTGGTACTGGCACTTCGTCGACGTGGTTTGGGTCGTGGTGTTTCTCGTGGTCTACGTGGCGGGGACCGGCAAGATATGAATCCTCAGACGCACGATCACTCCGCGCCCGAGGGGGTCGAAATGCCTCGCCCGACCGCCGCGCCCTTGGTGCTGGCCGTGGGCATTGCGCTCGTCGCCTCCGGCATCGCCGCCAGCTACGCGCTGACCTGCGTCGGGGGCCTGTTGCTGGCGGCTGGCCTGGGCCTCTGGATCGCCCAACTGCTCCCCGGCCGCGGCCACTATCACCAGCCGCTGGTCGCGCCCGCTTTGCGCCCGCAGCCGGTGGCCGTCGCGCCGGCCGCGGTCGAGCGGATGCGCCGCGGATTGCCCGGCTATCGCTTGCGGCTGCCGGTGAAAGTCCATCCGCTGTCCGCCGGGGTCAAAGGCGGGCTGGTGGGCGGGCTCGTCATGCCCCTGCCGGCCATGGTCTATGGACTCGCCAGCGGACACGGCATCTGGTTGCCGCTCAATCTGCTGGCCGGCATGGTCGTGCCCGGCGTCGGACAGCTGAGCACCGAACAGCTCGATCGCTTCGATCCCGTTCTGCTGATCACGGGAATTGTCATTCACGCCACGGTGTCGCTCGTCGTGGGCCTGATGTACGGAGTGCTGCTGCCCGCGCTGCCGGACATCGCCAAACCGCTGGCTTGGGGCGCTCTGCTGATGCCGCTGCTCTGGACGGCAGTCAGCTTTCTGGGCCTGGGCACCATCAATCCCACGATCCGGGCCCGGGTCGAATGGCCCTGGTTCGTCGTCTCGCAATTCATCTTCGGAGTCGTCACGGCGGTGGTCTACCTGCGCAATGCCCAGCGGCATCCGGCCAGCGCCGGCTTGCGGGGCGGCATCGCCGGCGGGATCCTCATGCCCGCCCCGGCGCTCATTTGGGGCCTGCTCTCCGGGCACGGCATCTGGTATCCGGTGAACTTGCTGTCGGCGCTGGGCCGGGCGCATGCGGCCGAGTTGTCCGTGGCCGAGCTCGAGCGGTTTCATCTCGATTGGTTGATCGCGGCCGTCGTGGTGCACGCGATCCTGTCCCTCTCGTTCGGCCTGGCGCTCGGCCTGGCCGTGCCCCGGCTGCCGACGCTACCGGGTCCGCTGGCCTGGGGCGGGCTCGTGCTGCCGCTGCTCTGGACGGCCATGAGCTATGCCCTGATGGGAGTCGTCAATCCGGCGCTGCAGCACCGGGTGGATTGGCCCTGGTTCGTGGTGTCGCAGTTCATCTTTGGCATCGTGGCGGCGATCGTGGTCGTGCGGAGCGAGCAAGTGCACATTCCGCCTGCCGGCCGCGGCCCCGATTCGCTGTCCGAATTCATTACCGGCTAAAACGAGATCCGGCATTGTTCCTTTTGCACTCCAAACCGAAACCGCGGCCCCGCCGCCCAGCGCGCTTGGGCACGCTCGTTGCGCTGCTGCCGCTCCTGGCGGCCGGCTGCGTCGACGCGCTGCCGGGCAAGCCGAATCCCCAGGATCGGCCGGTGCCGGAAAACCAGGTGCTCGAATTCGCCGCGCTTTATCGGCGCAACTGCTCGGGTTGCCACGGCGCCGACGGCAAACTCGGCCCCGCGCCCCCGCTCAACGACCCGATCTTTCTGGCCATCGTTCCCGAGTCCGAGCTGCTGCGCGTGGTTCGCGATGGCCGGCACGCTACGCCCATGCCCGGCTTCGGGCAGAGCGCCGGCGGCCGATTGACCGCCCCGCAAGTGCAGGTGCTGGCCGAAGGCATCCAGAAACAGTGGAAAGCAGCCGACGACGCCGGGCACGCGCTCCCCGGCTATCTGTGGACCGCAGAGAACGTGCCGCAGGGCGACACCGCCGCGGGCGCCCAGCTCTACACGCGCAACTGCGCCGACTGTCACGGTGAACTTGCCGACGTCGACCGGCGGACCGACTCCAGCGTCGGCGCCGTTGCCGATCCCGACTTTTTGGCGCTGATCAGCAACCAGGCGCTGCGGCGGATCATCATCACCGGGCGTCCCGACCTGGGCATGCCGTCGTACGCCGATGCGTCGGGCCGGCCCGACAATTTCGCGCCGCTGACTTCGGCCGAGATCGACGCGATCGTCGCGATCCTGGCCGCCCGGCGCGACCGGACCAGCGGCAACCTCGAACTGAACCAGCCCTGAATCAGCACTTCATTCGCACCCGAAAGGTGTTTGGCCATGCACGAACTTGATCCCGATCCGGCGCCGGCGCCGTCGGACTACCGGCCGACGAGCTCGCCCGGCGCTCGTTCTTGCGCCGCTTGACCGGCGCGCTGGGCGCCCTGGCCGGCGCAGTGCTGGGCCTTCCGGTCGTGGGATATTTTCTCGGGCTGCGGCGGCGCCGGCTGATCTGGGTGCCGCTGGGCGCGGTCGAGGATTTTCCGCTGGACGAAACCCGGCTGATCGAGTTCGACAACCCGCTGCGCCAGCCCTGGGACGGCATGACCGCGCATACCGGCGTCTACGTCCGCAACGAGGGCCGGGGCGAAGACGGCCGGGAACTGTTCCGGGTGCTGGCCGTCAATTGCACGCACTTGGGTTGCCCGGTGTCCTGGTTTCCGCAGTCGGGGTTGTTCATGTGCCCCTGTCACGGCGGCGTTTATTATGCCGACGGCGCGCACGCCAGCGGGCCGCCGCCGCGCGGGCTGTACCACTGCGACTGGCGCGTCCGCGGGGGGCAGCTCGAGCTGCAGGCCCCGCACTACCCCACCCTGCAAGACACGCTCCGCGACGACGACCGCACGACATGAGGCCCCCGATGTATCGCCTGCTCCAAGCCCTGGGAAACTGGTGCGACGCCCGATTGGGCGTGCGCGCCGTGCTGATGCCGATGCTGCGGCATCCCGTGCCCCGGGCAATCGAAGGACCCATGGGCTGGTGGTACGTGTTCGGCAGCGCGTCGATGACGCTGCTGGGAATCCAGATCCTGACTGGCATCGGCCTGGCCCTGGTCTACGTGCCCTCGGCCAGCCAGGCCTACGAGAGCTTGCTGTTTTTGGACTACGAGCAACCGCTGGGCTGGTTTCTGCGGGCGCTGCATTACTATGCCGGCTCGGGCATGGTCGTGATGCTGCTGGTGCACATGACTCAAGTCTTTCTGCAGGGTGCCTACAAGTATCCGCGCGAGCTGACCTGGATGGTCGGAGTGGTCCTGCTATTGTGCACGCTGGGCATGTTCTTCAGCGGACAGATTCTGCGCTGGGACCCCGACGCCTATTGGGGACTGGGCGTCGCGGGCGCGATGGCCGGCCGGGTGCCCGTCATCGGGCCCTGGGTGGTCCGGCTGCTCTTAGGGGGCTCGATCATCGGCAGCGACTCGCTGAGCCGTTTTTTCGCCCTGCACGTGTTCGTCATTCCGGGCGCGCTGCTCACGTTTCTGGGGCTGCATCTGTGGCTGGTGCTGCGATGCGGGATTAGCGCGCCGCCGGTGCCGGGCAAAGTCGTCGAGCCCGACAAGTACGATGCCCAGTATCACGCCGAGCTCCGCACGGGAGTGCCGTTCCTGGGCGACGCCATGCTCAAGGACATCCTGTTTTCGGCCCTGGCGGTGATCGTGGTGGTGACGATCGCGGCCATCGTCGGCCCCAAGGGCCCGACCGGCCCGCCCGACCCGACCCTCCCGGGTGCCAACCCGCGCCCCGAGTGGCCGTTTCTCTGGCTGTTCGCCCTGTTGTCGCTCAGCCCGCCGGCGATCGAGACGTTCATCATCCTGGTCTTTCCAGTGCTCGTGATCGTGGCCCTGCTGCTCGTGCCGGTAGTGAGCAATCGGGGCGAGCGAGCGCCCAGCCGGCGGCCGATGGCCGTGCTGCTGGTGATCGTGGGCTACACGCTGCTGGGCGTGTTGACCTATCAGGGAACGACGGCCCCCTGGTCGCCGGAAATGACAGCCTGGACCGGCGACCCGATTCCGGTGGCCATGGTGCGCCGCTCGACGCCGCTCGAGCTGCAAGGCTCGCTCGTGCTGCAATACAAGAATTGCCGCAATTGCCACGCTCTCGACGGCCTGGGCGGACGGCGCGGACCCGACCTGACCACGGTCGGCACGCGTTTGAGCCGCAACCAGTTGATCGACCAGGTGAGCAACGGCACGCCCGGCGGCGGCAACATGCCCGCCTACGGCAAGCAAATGAGCCCGGCCGAAATGAACGCGCTGGCCGCCTTCCTGGTCAGTCTGCGGCCCGAGGGGGAACTACCGGCCACCGGCGACTGAGCCGCTTGAGCGGCAACCTCGCGTCAGCCGACTGGGGCGACATCCACCTCCACCTTCAGTGCGTGCTGCCCGCCGCCGACGAACACGCCCTGGATCGGGCAGACGTCGCTGTAGTCGCGTCCCCAGCCCAGCGTAATGTGTTCGAGCGCGGGGAGGACGTCGTTCGTCGGATCCAGATCGATCCAACCGTGATTGCCCGTATACAGGGCCAGCCAGGCGTGCGAGGCGTCGGCTCCGACCAGCCGCGTCTGCCCCAGCCCCGGCCGGGTGAGCAAATATCCGCTGACGTACCGGGCCGCCAGGCCGAGCGAGCGGACGCAGCCGATCGCCAGATGGGCAAAATCCTGGCAGACGCCCCGGCGCAGTTCGAGCACGGTCTTGAGCGGCGTGCTGACCGTCGTGGCCGTCGGATCGTAGGCGAATTCGCGAAAGATCCGGCCGTTCAGGTCGGTCATGGCCGCCAGGATCGGCCGCCGGGGCGTGAAGCTGGGCGCGGCGTAGGCCGCCAGTTCGGCCGAGGCGGCGACCAGCGGCGAGTCGAAGGCAAACTGGTACGTGTCGACCAGGTCGCCGTACGAGGGCAGGGCGTCGCGCACGTCCTCCCAGGGGGCCGTGCGCTCGGGATCGACCGCCAGCGGCGCGGTCAGGTCCACGCGGCTGACCGCCGTCACCGTCAGCTTCTGGTGCGCCTGCTCGACGGCAAAGTTCATCACCCGATTGCCGAAGTAATCCAGCCGGTGCTCGATCAGGGCCGGACGCGGCTTGACGCGCAGCCGGTTGTAGATGCACGCCTGATGCGACGAATCGCGCGGAACCAGGTGCACCTGATTGTGGCAGATCGGCACGCTCTCGCTGTAGCTGTACGTCGTGGAGTGGGAAATCTTGAAGCGCATCAGGCTTTTCTCGGTTCGAGCTCGGCCATCTGCCGCGAGGGGCCGGCGTGCACCAGGTACGTGTGGGCGATCGTGTCCGACAAATTCCGCAGCAGCAGCACCAGCCGCCGCAGCAGCCGGTCGAGCTTCTCGCGCACGCCCCCTTCCGCCAGGCACAGGTCCGTCAGGTCGGCCAGCCGCACACCGGTCAAGGCCGAGATGCCCAGCCGCTGTTCCTTGCTGCGGGCCGGAATCGATTGATCGCGGGGCAGGCTTTCGATGTGGTCGCTCAAGGCGGCCAGCTGAAAGCCGATCGATCGCGGGTTGGTCTCGTCGTTGAGCAGCAGGTCCAGCACCGGCGCCGGCTGCAGCGTGGACAAGTAACGCGACCGGTAGGTCATCAGGCTGTCGGCGATTTCCAACAGGGCCTCCATCACCGCCGTCTCGCTGTCGGTCGGCACCACCAGCGTGCTCCGCAGCAGCGCGCAGGTATGCAGCGTCCGCTCGATGCGGCGCCCCATGTCCAAAAAGCGCCAGCCTTGGGTTCGGGTCATGCTCTCCATGCCCAGCCCGCTGAACGCCGACAGATTGATCAGCACCTGGTTGAGCAGGGCCAGCAGGTCGCCGGGCTGCACCAGCTCGCGGGCCAGGCTGGGGCGGCGGAAATCCTGCTCGATGCGGTACAGAATCCGCCAGCTGTCGATCGAAATGCGGTCCCGCACCATCGACGCCACCTGGTACATCGCGTTGAGGTTCGAACGCAGGCTGTCGGGCCGCTGCGTGTCGAACAGGCTGGCGAACAGCTCGTCCTCCAGCACTTGGGGCGGCAGCAGCGGATGCGGGGCCAGCGCCTCGGCGCCCAGCTGGCCTTGTCCGGCCAGCGCCTGGAACAGCACTCCGATCTCGGGCAGGTCCTCGGTCTCCGATTCGCTCGTCAGCCGGGCCAGAATGCTGCGGAGCAAACGCAATTTGCCCTCGGCCCGCTCGGCGTTGCGGCCCAGCCAAAACAGGTTGTCGGCCACGCGGCTGGGCAGTTCGTTGCCGCTCCGCCGCAGGGCCACGGTCCGCCCCGATGGACTCAACAGGCTGACCGGCGCCACCGGGCCGTCGGACAGGATCCAGACATCTTTGCTCCCTTCGCCGGCGGCCATCGAGTCGGTCTTCCACTCGCCGGCCGCCGAAACGCGGCACAGACCGCCGGGCATGACCGCATAGCCGTCGTCGGTGGCCACCAGGAACGCGCGAAAGGCCGCCTGCCAGGGTTCGAGCCCCTCGCCGTTCCAGACCGGCGTGGCCGAGCGCTCGATTTGTTCCTGGGCCACGTAATTGCGCGGCCGATGGCGGATGCGTTCGGCCAACTCGGACCGCTCGGCCGCCGACAGGCCGTGGCCGAACAGCGGCTTGATCACGCGCTGCGGAAACGCCGGCTTGATCACCAGGCTGTCCAGATGCTCCAGCACGTACTGCAGCTCCGCGCTGCGGCCGCACCACCAGGTGCGCACCGACGGAATCTGCAATTCTTCCCCCAGCAGCCGCCGGCACAAATCGGGCAGGATCGCCAGCCAGGCCGGAGCCTCGACCAGGCCGCTGCCCAGCGCGTTGGCGATGGCCACATTGCCGCTGCGGGCCACCTGCACCAGACCCGGCACGCCCAGTAGCGAGTCGGCGCGGAGTTCGAGCGGGTCGCAATCCTCGTCGTACACCCGGCGCAAGATCACGTCGACCGGCAGCAACCCGCCCAGAGTCTTCAGATACACGCGATTGTCGCGCACCGCCAGGTCGTCGCCGGCGACCAGCGTGTAGCCCAGGTACCTGGCCAGGTAGGCGTCTTCGAAATAGGTCGGGCTGCGCGGGCCCGGACTGAGCAGCACGATCCGGGGATTTTCCCGATGATGCGCGGCCAGCGACCGCAGCGTGTCGCGCAGCGTCATGAAGAACGGCGCCAATCGCTTCACCTGGCAGCTGTGATAGATCTGCGGCAGCATCCGCGAAATGACGATCCGGTTCTCCAGCGCGTAGCCCGCGCCGGAAGGCACCTGTGCCCGATCGGCCAGCACCCGCCAGTGCCCGCTGGCGTCCCGGGCCAGGTGGGCGGCATAGACGTGCAGGTAGCAATTCTGCGGCACGTGCAAATTGTGGCAGGGCCGCAGGAACGCCGAATGGGCGAAAACGAATTCGGGCGGAATCAGCCCCTCGTGCAGCAGCCGCTGCGGCCCGTGCAGATCGACCAGAATGTGGTTCAACAGCCGGGCCCGCTGGGCCAAGGCCGCCGAAAGCGTGATCCATTCCGGCTTGTCCAGCAGCAGCGGAACCGGATCGAGCTCCCAGGGCCGGTCGCGGCCGGCGGGGTCGGCATACAGGTTGTAGGTGACGCCGTTTTCGTAGATCAGCCGCTTGGCCGCTTCCCAGCGGCGGCTGAGCTCGGCGGGGCCCAGGGCGTTCAAATCGGCGGCAAAGCGCTGCCACTGCGGGCGCAGCACGCCGGGCCCGGAAAACATCTCATCGTGCACGCCCAGCGGAGCGCGATAACCGCCGCACAGAGTGCTGGCCAGCGCCGTCGGCAAGCCGCCGGTCGGGTCCGTCGAATGGAGCGTGCTCATGCAGAAGTCCGCCTGGAGGTGAGCCCAGTGAGCAGCTTAAGGCTCGACCTCGAATCATGCAATAAAGCTTTCGGCATCGTGCCTCGAGTTGTTGGCGGGGCGCCGCCCGGCGTGCGAGCGGCCGGCGGTTCGGTCTGGGCAGCATGTCTCATGCGCACGTCAACAGCGCAGCGGCCGGGCACTGCCGGCCGCGCTTCAGGTGTCTTTCGCGCGCCGCAAGTCGAGCGTCAGCGGGAAGTCGGGGTTGGTTTCCTCCGGCGGCGGTTCGAGCGCGCCGGGCGTGTGGCCGAAGCGGAAGAACCGGCCGGTGCGCCGGCTTTCGGCTTCGCTGGCGTTGACCGGGAAGGTGTCGTAGCTGCGCCCGCCGGGATGCGCCACATGCCACGTGCACCCCCCCACCGAGCGGCGATTCCACAGGTCGACCACGTCGAACACCAGCGGCACGTCCACCGGAATCGTCGGGTGCAGGCAGTTCGGCGGCTGCCAGGCGCGGTACCGCACTCCGGCCACGGCCTCGCCCGCCACGCCGGTCGGATTCAGCGGCAAGCGCCGGCCGTTGCAGGTCACGATGTGCCGGCTGTCCGTATGACAACTGACTCGGACTTGTAACCGCTCGAGCGACGAGTCGACGTACCGCACCGCACCGCCGCCGCCGGGCTCTTCGCCCAATACGTGCCACGGTTCGATGGCGTGGCGCAATTCCAGCTGGACCGACTGGCAGGCCACGCTGCCGATCAACGGGAACCGGAAGTCGAAGTGGGGCAGGAACCACTCGGGCTGAAAGTCGTAGCCCGACTGCTGCAGGTCCCGGATCACTTCGTGAAAATCCTGCCAGACGAAATGCGGCAGCAGGAAGCGGTCGTGCAGGATCGTGCCCCAGCGAACCATCCGCGTGGTGTAGGGGAATTTCCAAAACCGGGCGACCAGGCCGCGCAGCAGCAGCTGTTGCGCCAGGCTCATCTGCGGATGCGGCGGCATTTCGAAGCCCCGCAGCTCGAGCAAACCCAGCCGCCCCGCCGCCGAATCGGGGGAATACAGCTTGTCGATGCAAAACTCGGCCCGGTGCGTGTTGCCCGTCACGTCGACCAGCAAATGCCGGAACAGCCGGTCCACCACCCAGGGCGGACAGGGACGCTGCTGGGCATCGATCTGCTCGAAGGCGATTTCCATCTCGTACAGGCTGTCGTGCCGGGCTTCGTCGAAACGCGGGGCCTGGCTCGTCGGGCCCAGGAAGGCCCCCGAGAACAAGTACGACAGCGAAGGGTGATTGTGCCAGTAGGCGATCAGGCTGCGGAGCAGGTCCGGCCGGCGGAGCAGGGGGCTGTCGGCCGGCGTGGCCCCGCCCAGCACGATGTGGTTGCCGCCGCAGGTGCCGATGTGCCGGCCGTCGAGCATGAATTTTTCGGCCACCAGGCGCGACGCCCGAGTCTCCTCGTAAATCGCACTGGTCACCGAAACCAGCTCGCTCCAGTCGTGCGACGGATGGACGTTGATCTCGATGACGCCCGGGTCGGGAGTGACCTTGATGTGCTGCAGCCGATAATCGAACGGCGGTTCGTAGCCCTCGACCAGGATCGGCGTGCCCAGCGCGGCCGCCGTTTGCTCCACCGCCGCGACCAGCTGCAAATAATCCTCGACCCGGCTCACCGGCGGCATGAACACATACAGCTTGCCGGCCCGGGCTTCGACGCACAGCGCCGTCCGCACGAGTCCCTGTGCCGATTGACCGATCGCCAGCTCGGCGGCCGGCAGCGCCGACCAGCGCGAGGCGGGTTCTTCCATCGTCGCCGTGCCGACCGCGGCCGCGCCCGAGTCGGCCAGCCGGCTGCCGGCGTGCAACAGCCGCACGTGCCCGTGGCCGTTGCTCGGCGCGGGAGGCAGACTGTGCCAATTCTGATATTCGGGCAGCGGCGGGCGGTCTTCGAGCGGATCGCGCTCGATCACCACCTGGCGATCCCCCGGCACCGACCAGGGCAGCGACCCCAGCGGCAGACGGTATCCCATCGGCGAATCGCCCGGCACCAGGTACATCCGCTCCTGGCGGAAGCTCCAGGGACCGCTCGACCAGCTGCAGCGCTCGCCGCCGGGCTGGGGCTTGAGGGGAAGCACGTAGCCGACGACTTTTTGCAGGCCGGCTTCGAAGATCCGCGCCAACCGGGCCCGCTCCAGCGGGTCGTCCAGCCGCGACTCGGCCAGATCGACGTTGATCGGCAAGCGGCGCTCCTTGGCCAGGTAGTGCCAGGCGTCCTCGTAGCCCGGCACGATGAACTGCTCGTCGATCTCGAGCACGTTCGCCAGGTGACCGATGAACTGCTGGGCCGTGCGCTCGTCGTAGGCCAGGTCGTCGCGGCCGTCGCCGACCAGATCAGGATCGCTCCAGATCGGCTGGCCGTCGCGCCGCCAATGGCAGCCCAGGGCCCAGCGCGGCAACTGTTCGCCGGGATACCATTTGCCCTGGCCGAAGTGCAGGAAGCCCCCCGGGGCGAAGCGATTTCGCAGCCGGGCCAGCAGATCGCCGGCCATCCGCCGCTTGCCGGGACCGTCGGCCGCGGTGTTCCATTCGGCCCCTTCCATGTCGTCGAGCGAAACGAAGGTGGGCTCGCCGCCCATGGTCAACCGGACCGCCGAATTCTCCAGGTCGGCATCGACGCGCTGGCCGAGCCGATCGATGTCGTGCCAGACTTCGCCGCTATACGGGCGCGTCACGCGCGGCTCTTCCATCACCCGGACGACCGACATTTGATGGTCGAACTGCACCTCGCAGGGCGAGACGGCGCCGCTGATCGGGGCCGCGCTCTGGTAGCCCGGCGTGGCGGCCAACGGCAGATGCCCTTCGCCGGCCAACAGTCCCGAGGTGGGGTCCAGGCCGACCCAGCCGGCGCCGGGCAGATAGACTTCGGTCCAGGCGTGCAAGTCGCAAAAATCCTGGGTCGGTCCGACCGGACCGTCGAGCGGCTTCACGTCGGGCGCCAATTGAATCAAATAGCCCGAGACAAACCGCGCGGCCAATCCTAACTGCCGCAGCAGCTCGACCAGCAGCCACGCGCTATCGCGGCACGAACCGCGGCGCAAGGTGAGCGTCTCTTCGCTGGTCTGCACGCCGGGGTCGAGCCGGATCGTGTAGCCTACTTCCTCCTGCACGCGGCGATTGACCTCGATCAAAAACAGCACGCTGCGGCGCTTCTCGCGCGAGATGCTGTCGGCCAGCTCCTGCAGCTTCGGCCCGGCCGGCTCGGTCATCAGGTACGGCTTCAGCTCATAGGCCAGCGCCGCGTCGTAGGCGAACGGCCACTGCTCGGCGTGTTCGTCAAGGAAGAAATCGAACGGGTTGACGACGGTCATTTCGGCGACCAGGTCGACCTCGACCGTCAGCTCGCTGCGTTTCTCCGGAAACACGAGCCGGGCCAGGTAATTGCCGAACGGGTCCTGCTGCCAATTCAGGAAATGCGGATCCGGCTGCACGTTGAGCGAGTAGCTCTCGATCGGCGTGCGGCAATGCGGCGCCGGTCGCAAGCGCACGGTTTGCGGGAAAATCTGGACCGGCCGGTTGTACCGGTAGGTCGTCAAATGATGCAGGGCAACACGAATCGACATGTAAGTGGACGGCTTTCCTCAGAAGGTAGGTTCGGGCGGCATTGGCGTTTTCGGGCTTCGGGCGGCCAGCTCTCCGGCGGCCGCGGAATAGCCCCTCCGCGCGGCAAAATCAGACTGCCCGGCGACCCTGCCTGGGTTTTCCAAGGATCGTTGCGGCAGCCCTCAGGCAAGCTTACTGCATGGCGGAGACCATTTTTGCCCCGCCGGACTGTTTTTGTCCCACGCCTGCCGACAGAGCGTCGCCGCCGGCGCGCACCGCCACCTTGGGAGCGGCGGCCGAACTGGCCACGAAGAACTCGCCGAAGAATGTCCGGGAGATTTCCTCTCCCACCCAATTGAGCTTCGATTGAAAGCGGTCGATGAACTCGTGCAGCCCCGCGTCGATCACTTCGGTGATGCTGGCGTAGTCCAATTCGGCCCGCAGCCGACCCAGGTGTTGTTCGGCCGTCGAGTGGAAGGTTCCATTCGGGCTGCCCGAAATCTCGTGCAGCGATTCGGCCGCCTTGATCAGGCAGAAGTGCATCGCCCGGGGAAAATGCCGGTCGAGCATCAGGAACTCGGCCACTTGGGCCGGCACGATCCGGCCGTGCCGGCGGCGGTACATTTCCAGCGCGCTGGCGGATTTGAGCAGTGCGGCCCACTGAATCGAATCGAGCGGCGTCCCCACGTCGGCCACGTTCGGCAGCAGGACGAAATACTTCACGTCCAGGATCCGGGAGGTCTTGTCCGCACGCTCCAGCAACCGGCCGATCCGGGCGAAATGCCAGGCTTCGCCGTGCGACATCGTGGCGTCGGTCACGCCCTGCAGCATGTGGCTGCAAAGCTTGATCTGATTGAAGAAGTCGAACGGCGAGGGGGGCTTGTTCCGCTCGACCGCCGCCGCGCTGACCATCAAGTAGAACTTGTTGATCTCTTCCCACATGGCCGACGAGATCACTTCGCGCACCGTGCGGGCGTTCTCCCGGGCCGTGCGCAGGCAGGACAGGATCGAGTTGGGATTCTTCTGATCGAAGGTGAGAAACTGGACCACCTTCTCCTGCGTGAAATCGCCGTAGCGATCGAGGAACTCCTGATGGTCGCCGGTGGTGTAGACCAGCGGGGCCCATTGGCTGCCGACCGTCGCCCCCAGGTCGAGCGTGAGGTTCAGATTGACGTCGATGAAGCGCGAGACGTTCTCCGCCCGCTCCACGTAGCGGCTCATCCAGTAAACGGATTCGGCTACTCGGCTCAACATTCCGGGAAAGCGTGTGCCGCGCTGCATACGAGTTTCGCCTGGTGCTCGTGAAGGATGGATCGGAAGGAAGGTTCGCTCGGGCGGTCTCGGGCGGCGCCGGCAGGCATTCTACAATATCAGGCCGGAAATGCCGCTTACGCCCGCTCGCTTTGTCGCCCTGGCGGCCATTTTGCCGCTGTGTGCTCGGAGGCCCCGCTGTGTGTTTGGAGGCCCCGCTGTGTGTTCGGTAGCTCGCTGCGGGCCGAAATCTCGACCCGGCCGCTCCGCCGGATGGTTTTTGCTTCTCGCTCTAGTTTTTCAATACCCAAGTGTCTTTGCTGCCGCCCCCCTGGGAGGAGTTGACGACCATCGATCCCTTGACCAGGGCCACGCGCGTCAGGCCGCCCGGCAGCACGTACGTCTTCTCGCCGCCATACAGGATGTACGGCCGCAGGTCGACGTGCCGCCCTTCGAGATGGTCGCCGGCGATCGTCGGCACGCGCGACAGTCCCAGCATCGGCTGGGCGATGAAATTGCGCGGATTGCTTTCGATCCGTTCGCGGCACTGCGCCAGCTCCTCGGCCGACGCCCGGGGCCCCAGCACGATCCCGTAACCGCCCGACTCGTTCGTCGGCTTGACCACCAGTTGATCGAGGTTGGCCAGCACGTGCTGGCATTGTTTCTCGTCGCCGCAGATATACGTCGGCACGTTGTTCAGCAGGATGTCTTCGCCCAGATAGTACTTGATGATCTGCGGCACGTAGGCGTAGACCGCCTTGTCGTCGGCAATGCCGGTGCCGGGAGCATTGGCCAGCGCCACCCGGCCGGCGCGATAGACGTCCATGATCCCGCGCACGCCCAGCACCGAATCGGCCCGGAATGTGTCGGGGTCGAGGAAATCGTCGTCGATCCGCCGGTAGATCACGTCCACCCGCTTCAGGCCGGTCGTCGTGCGCATGACCACATAACCATCGTCGACCAGCAGGTCGGGCCCCTGCACCAGCTCGACCCCCATTTGCTGGGCCAGGAAGCAGTGCTCGAAATAGGCCGAATTGAAAACCCCCGGAGTCAGCACCACCACCAGCGGGTTGTTGCCGGCCGAAGGAGGAGCGATCGACTGCAGCATCTCCAGCAAACGCTCGGGATAGTCCTCGACCGGCAGGATCGACAGCCCGTCGAACATCTGCGGGAACGTCCGCTTCATCACTTCGCGGTTTTCCAGCACGTACGACACGCCCGAGGGACAGCGCAGGTTGTCTTCCAGCACGTAGAACTGTCCGTCGCGATCGCGGACCAGGTCGGTGCCGGTAATGTGGCACCAGGCGCCGTTCGGCGGATTCAGCCCGGCGCACGGCGCCAGGAAGCATTTGCCCGAGTGGATCAGCCAGCGCGGAATGATGCCGTCGCGGACGATCTTCTGATCGTGATAAATATCGTCGATGAACAGATTCAGCGCATGAATCCGTTGCTTCAGCCCGCGCTCGATGAAATCCCATTCGGGATATTCGATGATTCGGGGAATGATGTCGAACGGCCAGATCTTCTCGGTGCCGGCCTCGTGGCCGTACACGTTGAAGGTGATGCCCATGTTCAAGAGCGCCAGGTCGGCGGCCTTCTGCCGCCGCTGCAATTCGCCGTCCGAGAGGGCCGCCAGACGCTGGGCCAGCACGGCGCCGCGCGGACGCGGCTGGCCGTCGAGCTCGAACATCTCGTCGTAATACGACTCCGTGCGATATGTGTCGAAACGCATGAGGCCTTCGCCGATCTTCGCGTGGGGATCTGGCCCGCCACCAGGCCGAATTCGCTTCGCGCCCGCCCCTTGCGCAGACCCACCTTCCAGGCTGCCCGATATTCAGGCAGCCGGCGACCGGTTGTTACGCAAACAAGGCTCCCAGAGCCGTAAAACTGCGGGCGTGCCGCTGGATGCAGTCATCGTTGCAACTTACATGCCGCGGTGCAAGCCGGCAGCCCACCGGTTACAATGACGTTTAGACCCCCAAAAGCGCGCGGCTCGTCGGCCTCGGCGAGCGGTCCGGCGCACGACTTACTCCCCGTCCGGAGGCATCCCGCCATGGTCGGCCGACGCTTTGCTTGGGTCGTCTTGCTCTTCATCGCCAGCACCGGCCGGGCACAACCGGCCCGAGCGGAGGAAAACCGGTCCGAGGAGAATCGTCCGGCCCGCCCCCTCGTCCTGCTGGTGGGTGGCATCGTCGAAGATCTCGCGCAGCCCTCGGAAGTGTGGGGGCGGCTCGCGGCGGACGGGGACGGCCCGCCGCGCTGGAACGGCATGGTCGGCGCCCTGGAGACTGCCGGCTATCGCTTTGGCGGCGTGCTGCGCCCGGCGCAGGCGCATTGGAATTGCCGCGCGATCTGGATCGGGCCGGAGCGCGCGTCCAGCCGGCCGCGGCCGATGTCTTTTGGCTGCAGTTCTCCCGCAATGCGGCCACCGACGGCCTGGCGCTCAAATCCATGGAACTGGCCAGCGCCATCGCCCGGCTGCGCGGGCTGACCGGGCGGCAGCAAGTGTATCTGGTCACGCACAGCGCCGGCGCGCTCGTGGCCCGCGCGTATCTGCAAAACGCCTTTCCCGACACGCTCAACTTCCGCCACGACGTCGATCGGCTGATCACCATTTCCGCGCCCCACTTGGGCAGCGCGCTGGCCGAACACTGGGGCGATTGGCTCGGCACCCGGGCCACCTCGCTCAAAACCACCGCCAGTTTGCTCACGGACCTGAACGACGAACTCGACTTGCCCGCCGACGTTTGCTTTGCCTCGATCATCGTCCGCGGCATCTGGACCGACGTCCGCGGCGACGGCAGCGATTACGACCGGCTCGTCGACCGCGAGTTTCTCGAGCGCCTGCCGGTCGACTTTCGCCAGGGCGGCGACCAGGTGCTCAGCGTGCGAACCCAGAATCTGCGGCTGGCGCGCTGCGCTGCGCGGTACGAGGCCTCGACCGGCCGGGCCGTGCAATACGTCGTGGCCCGGGTGCAGAAACAGTCGAGCGAGATGCTGCACACCGCCGCCCTGGCGGACCGGCACGTTCAAAGTTGGGTCTGCCGGCTCCTCGACGACGATGGCGGCTGCTGGCAGGGATTCGCCACCCCCGAGCAGCGAGCCCGCTGGCTCGAGCCGCAAGCCGCGGCTTGCGCGTTTTCGCTCTTGGAAGAACAAACCCGGCGCGACCACTGGGGCGGCGGACTCGAGTCCGGCAAGCTCAGCATCGCCCGCGCCGGCGGCGACGGCGCCGAACTGCGCTACCAGTACGAGGGCCAGGCCACCTGGCGCCGCCACCTGGTCGGCGTCTTCAGCAGCCAGACGCCGGTCCAGGGCGGCCTGCGACTGACAACTGACGCCTTCGGCCGGGTCCGCGATTGTCAGCTCGATCCCGAAGCCGGCAGCCGCGACAGCGCGGAAAAGCCGGCCGTCGCCGCAGTGGAATTCTAGCCTGCAGGCCGCTGCGCCGGCCTTCGTCCGGGCGGCGCCAGCGGCTGACGCATCCCGCTCATTTCGCCGGGCTGCAGCCGCTCAAGGCCCGCAAGGCCTGCTGGGCCGTTTCGATTTCGGCGGCACACCGGGCCACTTCATCGAGGGCGGGCTCCTGCGCCGCGGGCTTGCTCGATTTGACGTGCGAGACGCTCTGGATCGTCTTGCCCACTGAATCCCACCAGTGATGCGGCTGGGCACGCGACGCTTCTGCGGAGCGGGCCGAAGCCTCGCTCAGCTGCTGCTGTTTTTCGGCCAGCAATTCCGCCGCCCGCCGCGCCTGGCTGTCGCCATCGAGATACACGCCGATGGTGAACCGCGCCAGTCCGGCCGTGACCTCCGTATCGAGCGAGCGCACCACGCCCTTGTTGCGGGCCACGGCCGTGCAGGTCATCTGCACGTAGTCGCCGCGGAATCCGGCCGGCACTTCGAGCTGGCAGACGAACTGCCGGGTCTTCTGCAACGACTCTTGCGTCGAGGGATGCAGCGTGAAAAACACCCCGTGCGAACGATCGAAGGTGCCGCTGGCCAACAGCAAGCTCTTCGGCGCAAGCTTCTTTTCGACCAGTTTCGAGTCGCCGGCATTCTTGGCCGAAGCCTGGATCTTGGCCGTGGGAAGCGCATATTCGACGCTCAACTGCCCGACCGCGCGATGCTCTTCGACTTCGATCACGCCGTCGATCGCTTCGCTTTGCAGCGTTGTCGTGGGCGAGAAACCCACGATCGACAGCTCACGATCGGGACTCCAAATCTCGATCGTGATCTGCTTCAGATCGGCTTCGTTGCCGCTGATCCGCGTCGACAGATCGAAGGCCACCTCGACCACGTTCGCACCGGGGCGCAGCTTTGCCGCCTCCGCGGCGCTGGCCGGTCGGGCGGCCGCCTTGGGCGCAATGTCGAATGCCACGCTCGGCGTCGCCGCCGCGCAGGGCACCGCCAACAGCGCAAACAGAGCCACCGACTGAAATGCCGCTCGAACCGTCGCGCCCACCGGCGCGGTCCCACGCAGAACGCTCGCCAATTGCCTCATGATCTTGCTCCTCGGCCGCCGCAGGCCGCATCCAAAGAGAGCGGGCACTTCGCGCAGCCATGTCGATCCTCGCCGCGCCGACGCCGGATTTTTCCGGTGTCCCTGGTGCGCGACGGCCGGCTGCGGGCCCTGTTTTCGCCAGACGCTTTCGGATGGGTGAGCCCTGCCTGGCTCGGCATTGAGGCGCGTTCCTGTCGCCCTTCAGAGTAATCTTTGGGGCCCGCGCTGCCGGGACAAGGCCCCAAAACGATCCGCCCGGCGAAATTCCGCCTGCCAGCGGGCTGCCTGTCCGGACTGACCGTCAGGTTGGGCAAACTCCACCGAGTCGGCGGCCGCCATCACGCCCGCTGACAGCAAAGAAAATTTGCACTAGCGCGAATCTTCGTGCGCCGGGCGAATCGGGCCACGGCGCCGGGCCGGGGGATTTTTCCTTGCCAGGTCGAGTCGCGCCGTTTAGGTTGTCTAGCAGAACGCTGCTAGCGGCGCCGTCCCCCCGCGGCGCCGTCGCCGCGAGACGCCGCTCCCGAAACGCGCCGTCGCTGCGAGACACTGCCCCCGCGAGGCCCATGACCGGTCTGCCCGCGCGTGGCCGGCATACACCCCTTCCCAAGGAGACTTTTCCCATGCGCGTGGCGCTTTCGAGGTGGTTGTCGGCCGCTGTTGGTTTGACGATCGTTCTGGTTTTGCACGGAGCGGGCCCTGCGGCTATCCCAACCGCCGGCGCCGCCGAGCCGGACATCGCCGGCGCGCTGCAGCCGTTTGTCGACAACGGCACCTTGGCCGGTGCCGTGGTGCTGGTGGCGTCGCCGGACAAGGTGCTCAGTTTGCAAGCCGTGGGCTACGCGGACGTGGGCGCCAAAACGCCGATGAGGACCGACGACCTGTTCTGGATCGCCTCGATGTCCAAGCCGATCACCGCCGCCGCGCTGATGATGCTGGTCGACGAGGGCAAGGTCCAGCTCGACGACCCGGTGGAAAAATACCTGCCCGAGTTTCGCGGGCAGATGGTCGCCGCCGAGAGCAGCCCCGAGCGCATCGTGCTCGAGCGGCCGAGTCATCCGATTACGGTTCGCGAGGTGATGTCGCACACCAGCGGCCTGCCGTTCATGTCCCCCTTCGAGCAATCGCGGCAGCACATCGACACGCTGCCGCTCCCGACGGCCGTCGTGACGTATGCCCTTGGCCCGCTCAAGACCCAGCCCGGCACGAAGTACGACTACTGCAACGCCGGCATCAATACCGGCGGGCGGATCATCGAGGTCGCCAGCGGCATGCCGTATGAAAAGTTTCTCCGCGAGCGCTTGTTCGAGCCGCTGGGCATGAAGGACACGGTGTTCCTGCTCGACGCGGCCCAGGTCGCGCGGCTGGCCAAATCCTACAAGCCCGGCCCGAACAACATGGGACTGGAAGTGAAGAACATCGATCAGCTGTCCTATCCGCTGACCTCGAGCGACCGCTATCCCTGTCCGGGCGGCGGGCTGTTTTCGACCGCGGCCGACTGCGCCGCCTTTTGCCAGATGGTGCTCGGCGGCGGCGTCCGCGACGGCAAGCGTTATTTGTCCGAGGCGGCCGTGCGGCAAATGACCTCGACCCAAACCGGCACGCTGATCGACGCCAACGGCGAGGGAGGCTACGGCCTGGGTTGGCAGACCAGCCGAAAATCCCCCGGTCCGGATGGCCCCGTGATTCCGGGCAACTGCGGCCACGGCGGAGCCTATTCCACCAACATGTCGATCGATCCGGCCCGGCGGCTCATCACCGTCTACATGGTCCAGCACAACGGCTATCCGGGCCCTGACGGCGGCAAAGTGCACGGGGCGTTCGTGGGGGCGGCGATGGAAGCCTTCGGAAAATAGGAGCGCCCCGTACGCTTGAAACCGCTTGCGCTGCTGCTCGCCGCCGCCGGATTCTGCCTGGGCGCCAGCGTTGCGCTGGCCCTGATCCAGCATTGGCACTTCGGTGACGACCCCATGGCCATGATCGTCGGCGCGACGGTCGGCACGCTCATCGGCACGCTGGTCCACAGCCGGCAGCCGGGAGCCCAGCCCACGCGCCGGGCCAAGGTCTGGCTGGGCCTGGTGCTGGCAGCCAGCTCGCTGGCATTCGGGCTGGCTGCCCAATGGGCCGGGGCCGGCTTCGACCACCCCGAAGTCACATTTCCCATCTCGGCCCTGGGCTCGCTAGCATTTCCGTGGGCAATTTTCGGCTCGATCTGGCGCGCACTGAAAAAATCTTCTTCGCCGAGCGGTTGATCCCCGGGGCGAACGTCGGCCGGCGGGCGGCAAACATCCGCGGCGCAAACCTTTGCGCGCCGCTGTCCGGCCCCCGATTCGGGCCGCGCGAGGCGAAAAAGTTTCCGCCAGAAAGCTTAGTTTTCGTCCAGGTTTGCCAAGTTCGCCGTGCAGCGTTTTGACGACTCCGCTAGACTACGAAAGGTGTGGCTTTTGCAGTCATGGATGAATGCAAATCGACGCGGAGGAGTGAGGATGAATCGTCGTTTGAACGCTATTTCGACCCTCGTCGTGACTGTCGGACTGGTCACCCTGAGCGTCATGGGGGGCTATCTCGTCCATTTGCGGCAGCAAGCCGTGGCCGCCGGGCCCGACGCCTGGGCGCCCCAGCCCGGCGGCGTGCTGATCCTCTGCGGCGGCGGCAGCGTGCCCGACGTGGTGCGTGACCGCTTCGTCCAATGTGCCGGCGGCCGGGACGCCCGGATCATCGTCATTCCGGCCTACAATCCCACGCCCAAAGAAAAAGCCAAGCTGAAAGAATTCTGGACCCGCTGCGGCGTCGCGGCGGTCGACGTGCTCAGCGCCACCAGCCGCGAAGAGGCGGATACGCCGGCCGTGGCCGAGGCGATCAGCAAAGCCACGGCTGTCTGGATCGGCGGCGGCAACCAGGCCCGCCTGGCCGACACCTACGTCGACACCCAGGTGGAAGATCAGCTCCGGGCGCTGCTCGAACGCGGCGGCGTGGTCGGCGGCGTCAGCGCCGGCGCCGCCATCATGACTCGGGTGATGATCGCCGGCGGCCACGATCCGGTGATCGAGCAGCCGGGCTTCGATCTGCTGCCCGAGGCCGTGATCGATCAACATTTCTTCCGCCGCAACCGCACCCAGCGCCTGCTGGCCGTGCTGGCCCGGCACCCGGACTTGATCGGCGTGGGCATCGACGAGCACACGGCCGTCGTCGTCCAACTGCGGCGCAAGCACTGGAGCGTGATCGGCCAGTCCTACGTGATGGTCTGCCTGCCCACGGAAGACCGGTTTCCGCGGCTGGAAATTCTCAAATCGGGCGAATCGACCAACATCGACGTCCTGAAGGACCTGCCCGGCACGACCGCCATCCAGTCCGACACCTTCCTCGACGCCATCCTGGGGCTGGACGCCGGCCGTTCAGCGCCGCGGCGCCGGCGCACCCGGGTCTTGTGTCCGCAGCTTTGCTGCGCAAGAATGACGGCGGCGATGCTGCGCAATAAAGCCGGCCGCACAGAAATCTGGCCGCACCCACGGCCGCCCGTTGCAGCGCGGCTCGCCTTCATCCCTGGAGAATTCACCTGATGATCACCGTCGGCATGAACTATCACGTCCTGCCCGGCAAGCAGCACGATTTCGAGTCCAAGTTCGCCGCCGTGCTGTCCGCCCTGCGCAGTGCGCAGGGACATAGCAGCTCGACCTTGTGGAAAGACGTGGCGGATGACGCCTCGTACCTGATCACCAGCGAGTGGTCCGAGGAACAGGCGTTCCTCGATTTCATCCACAGCCAGGCCTTCAAAGACGTCACGACCTGGGGCAAGGAACAGATCCTGTCGGGCCGGCCGCAGCACAAGATCTACAAGAGCTGACGGCCCGCCCCAAACGGCCGCTCACGTGGCCAAGTGCCCGGGCCGGCTCAGCCCATGCGGCGGCTGCCGCATTTCGCGAAGCCGGCGGCAGCTTTACTTCGGTCCCGCGGGCGTGCGGTACCCCGAGTAGAGCGGCAAGTGCCGGTAGTAGACTTCGAGCATGTAGATCGACAGGCAGGTCACGTACAACCGGCCGGCGGTGCTCCCCCATTTGTCGCCGTTGGGATCCCAGCTGCCGGAATTCGCGCCGTTCTTGACCTGGTGGCTGGGAATCTCCTGCTTCATGATCGAATTCCACTGGTCCCAGATCTGCCCTTCCATGTGGTGGCAAGCCTGGGTGGCGTAGTACCAATAGTAGACGTCGCGATCGGGGCTGTTGTAGTTCACGCGGTGCTGATTGAGCGCGCTGACGCCGTCGATCAACCGCTGATCGTTTTGCTTCCAGCCCAGGTACTCGCGGCACAAGAAGCCCTCGGCCGTGACGGCCAGCGTGCTGAATGTGCCGATGGTGTAGGAATACTTGCCGTCGGGCGTGGCCACCGAGTCGAGATAGCGGGAAATCTTGTCGAGCGTTTCCTGCGGCACGTCCAGTTTGGCCATCCGGGCGCTTTTGCAGCGCCATCACGTACCAGCCGGTCACCGACGTGTCGGAATCGTTGCCCGGCGTATAGCGCCAGCCGCCGGCGTTGGGATCCTGGGCCTTGACGGCGTACTTGATCGCCAGTTCGGCGGGGGCCCGATACATCGAGTCGCCGGTCATGCCGTAGAGTTCACACAGCGCGATCGTGCACTGGGCCTGGGCGTACAGCTTCTGGTGCATCGAGGCATTGCGGACGAAGTCGCCGTCCTTGCTTTGCTGCTTGAGCAGCCAGTCCCAGCCCTTTTTGACGACCTTATTATTCGTGCCCGAACGATGTGTCGTGCCGCGGCCCTGAAAAGCCAACAGCGCCATGGCCGTGGCCGAGGCGAAGTTTTCTTCCGTGGCCGCGTCCGGATACGGACCCGTCAGGCTCCAAGAGCCGTCGGCTTTCTGCTGCTTCACCAGCCACTCCAATCCCTTGTCGACCGCGCTTTCCGTGGTGGCGTTGCCGCCATAGCGGCCCAACAGGACGTTGCGGCTGCCCACTTGCCGGCCGGTCAGCGCCAGGCCGATCGACGGGGCCTCGATGTCGCTGGCAGCCCATTTGCCGTTGAGGGCGATCTCGGTCGCCGGCATGGGCGCGGCGAACGGATCGTCGACGGGGGGCAGATTCTGCGCGGTGATGATTTGCTTTTCGGCCGTCGGATCGATCATGTCCTTGTTGCCGCCCCCTTCGAGCACCGAGGGATCGGAAAGCTGGTCGCCCAGTTGCTCGGCGTAGCGCATCGGCTCGGCGGAAATCTCGACCTCTTCGACCTTCTGGCGCACCGCGGCCACGGCGGCCCAAACGCCCAGGATGATCAACACGAACGAATGGAACGAGGCGCTCACCAGCCAGGCCGGCGCTTCCTTGAAAAAGTCCCGCCAGAGCTTGTCGGCGCCTTCTTCGTCCTCGTCGTCATCGTCGGCCGCCTTCCCGGAGCGATTCGCATTCTGCACGGGAATCGGACGCGACGAAACCGGCACCGGGGCGTTCGGGTTGCGCTGCGGGGCACCGGCCCCGCGGGGCGCGGCGCCCGCCGGCACCGGCCGGTTCGCGTGCGCTCCGTTCGCCCTGGGATCGACCGCAGTTTGCCGGGGTTGATGATTCATGATTCGATCCGACCCAATCGGTTGTTGGCTCAAGGCAATCGGCCACCCCCTGGGGCGGGAGGCCGGGATTTCCCTATAAAGGCATTCTACGCACGCCGGCTGCGGTGCGCATACCCACCAGGTTTCATCGTAAAACATCCCCGAGCGGCGCGAAAGCAAACTTGCGCTCGCCCGCCGGCTGTCCGGGCCCGCGAAACTCGACTTTTCCGGGCGGCAAATGCCGGTAATAAACTTCCAGCATATAAATCGACAGGCAGCTCACGTACAGCCGGCCACCCGTGTTGCCCCATTTGTCCCCGTGGGGCGACCAGCTGCCGGCCTGGCCGCCGTTTTGGACCTGGTGGCTGGGCACTTCCTGCCGCATGACCGCATTCCACTGCTCCCAGATCTCGCCTTCCAGGTGATGGCAGGCCTGGGTGGCGTAATACCAGTAGTAGACGTCGCGCTCGGCAGCGCTGTAGTTCACGCGGTTGCCGTTCAGCGCCCCCACGCCATCGATCAACCGCTGGTCGTTTTGCTTCCAGCCCAGGTACTCGCGGCACAACAATCCCTCGGCCGTGACGGCCGGCGTGCTGAACGTGCCCACCGTGTAGGCGTACTTGCCGTCGGGCGTGGCCACCGAGTCGAGAAAGCGCGAAACCTTGTCCAGCGCCTCCTGCGGGACCTCGAGGCTCGCCATCCGAGCCGTCTGGAGCGCCATCACGAACCAGCCGGTGACAGACGTATCGGAATCGACGCCCGGCGTATAACGCCAACCGCCGCCGACGGGATCCTGGGCCTTGAGGGCGTACTTGAGCGCCAATTCGGCGGGGCTCCGGTACAGCGAGTCCCGCGTCATGCCGTACAGCTCGCACACGGCGATCGTGCACTGGGCCTGGGCGTAAAGCTGCTGGTGCGGCGTCGCGCCGGCGGCGAAATTGCCGTCTCTGCTTTGCAGCTTGAGCAAGGCGTCCCAACCCTTTTTGACCACCTCGTGATGCGTGCCGCTGCGCGGCGTCGTCCCGTGCCCTTGAAAGGCCAAGAGCGCAAGCGCCGTGGCCGCGGGCAGGTTTTCTTCGCCCGCGCCGTCCGGATACGGACCCAGCAGGCTCCAAAAGCCGTCGGACCGCTGCTGCTTGGCCAGCCAGACGAGCCCTTTATCCACGGCGCTTTCCGTCGTTTCGTCGGCACCGAATTTCTTCATCAAGGCTTTGCGGCCGCCGATCTGCCGCCCGATGAATCCCGCGCCAATCAGCGGCGCGTCGATTTCGCTGGCCAGCCACTTGCCCCGCAGGGCAATGTTGTCCGCCGGCAGGGGAGCCACGAACGGGTCGTCCACCATCGTCGGCAGGTTCTGCGCCACGACGACTTGCCGGTCGGCCGTCAGGTCGATCGGTTCTCCCGCATCATGCCCCTTGAGCACGGACGGATCCTTCGGTTGCTCGCCGATCTTTTCCGCGAAGCGCAGCGGCTCGGCCGTAAGCGGAGCCGTCTCGACCGGGCCGTCGCCCAGGCCGCCGCGGTGCACGGCCACGGCCGCCCAGATCGCCAGCACGATCAGCACCAGCATGTGAATCGAAGCGCTGGCCAGCCAGGCCGGCGCCTCGCGCAACACATCGCCCCAGCTGCGCTCCGAATCGTCCAAGCCTGGGGCCAGGGCCGCCCGGGCCCGATCCAGGTTCGCCAGCGGAATGGGCCGCGACGCGGCCGCCGGCCGGCTTGAGCTCGGCGCGGGCTGGGCGCCGCTCGGGCCGCGATGCGGCCGGGCGGAATCGCTCGGGCCGGGACTGGCCGGGCGCCGATCCGGCGGCTGCGGTTCGCCCCCTCGATCGGCCGGCTCGTGACTGGGGCGGTGGTTCATGATCCTTTGATACCCCCCTTGGTCCTGCGTCCCTGGTCCGGCGCTCTTGCAGTCGGCCCTGTTGCAGCCAACGCGGTTGTTGCCGACACTGCGGCGGCCGGGTCAGCGGGCGTGCTTGGTATCCAAAGATATCTTGTGCAAGCCGACGGAGCTGAGCATATCCATGACGTTGATCACTTCGCCGTACGGGATGCCGCGGTCGACGGCCAGCGAAATCTCGGTCGTGCCGGGATCCATGGTCTTGATCTTGGCCTTGATCTTCTCCAGGTTGGTCGGCGACTCTTCCAGGTACAGCACGTTGGCGCCCCCCTCCCGCTTGAGGGCGAAACGCAGCGGCTGCCCTTCGCCATCGATCGCCGCCGATTCGGTTTCCGGCAGGTCGACCTGGATCGGCGCCGAGCCGACGATCGTGGGCATGGTGATCATGAACACGATCAACAGCACCAGAATCACATCGACCAGCGGCACGATGTTGATGTCGCTGACGACATCGTCGTCGCCCGAACTCACGCTACCGGCCATATCGCGACTCCCGGACTGCAACAACCACGAACTGCGAAACCACGAACCGCGAAAAGTCTCTGACCACTCGGCCGGCGGCCCTGCGCCGCTTCACGGCCCCGCTCAGCGGCTGTGCTCATCTGCCGCTCAGCCGCTGCGCTCAGCGGCTGTGCTCATCTGCCGCTCAGCGGCTGTGCTTGGTATCCAAAGCGATCTTGTGCAAGCCGAGCGAACCCAGCATGTCCATGACCTTGATCACGTCGCCGTAGGGGATCCCGCGGTCGGCGGCCAGCGAAACTTCGGTCGCCCCGGGCACCATGTCCTTGACCACGGCTTTGAGTTTTTCCAGGTTCGTCGGCTGCTCTTCCAGGTACAGCACGTTCGCGCCACCTTCGCGCCGCAGGGCGAAACGCAGCGGCAACGACTCGGCGTCGATCGCCGCAGCCTCGTTTTCCGGCAGGTCGACCTTGATCGGCGCCGAACCGACGATCGTCGGCATGGTGATCATGAACACGATCAACAGCACCAAAATCACATCGACCAGCGGCACGATGTTGATTTCGCTGACGATCGCGTCGTCGCCTGATTTTACGCTACCGGCCATCTTGAGCCTCCAGGACTACGAGGGGACCTTGGCCGCAGCGGCCCCGGCGGCGGCATGTTGGGCCGCCTGTCGGGCAGCTTGCTGCTGCTGGGCGGTGCGCTGGGCGGGCTGAGCCGGCTTGTCGCCGTGCGAAATGTGGGCCAGCACCTCTTGAGCCAGTGCTTCGACCTGGTCGAACGTGCCCTTGACCCGGCGCGAGAAGTAGTTGTAGCTGACCACCGCCGGAATCGCCACGCACAGCCCGAAGGCCGTGGCGATGAGGGCTTCGAACACGCCGGCCATAACCGCGTTGGCGTCGTGGCCCCCTTCGGCCCCGCCGCCCGTCAAATCGTGGGCGGCCTTGATAATGCCGAGCACCGTGCCCAACAGCCCGATGAACGGCGCGTTGCTGGCGATCGAGGCCAGAACCGGCAACCGGGTGTCGACTTCTTTCTTGGTCCGGGCCCGGGCGGCGGCCATGGCCCCTTCGCAGGCGTGCGCACCCCGCGTGAAGGCCATCAAGCCCGCGGCAACCACCACCTGCTCAATGGCTTCGCCGGTCTGGACCGTGGCATACGCCTGCTTCAAGTCGCCGGCGCGGAGGAACTGGTCGAGCACCGAGGCCAGCTCGTCGCCGTCGATAAAGTGTCGATGGAAATACAGCAGGCGGTCGACGATCACGCCGACGTTCACGAAGCTGAGCAATAGCAATACCCACAAAACCCATTCGCTGCCCGCGAAGGCAACTTTGAGAAACATTTGCGTGAGCATGTGATCTCCTGAACCTGCTGTTGGACTACTGTTCCGGTGTCGCTAGTGTTTGGTGCCGCTGGTGTCCCGGGTGTTCCGGTGTTCCGGGTGTTCCGGCCCGCCAGAGTGCGGTCTGCCGGCCGCGCTCGTTGACCATTCCCTCAAATACGCCACTCGAACCTGAACCGAGCCCTCGGTGCGGTGCGCGAAAAGTGCCTCTTGAGCTTTTCGCGTCCGGCGCAGGGCGCCTGTCTCGGGTTGCTCGGCCACGGGTTGCTCGGCCACAAATTGTTCGGCCGCTTGCTGCTCGGCCACGCATTGCTCGGCCGTTGGAATCGACCAGACCCCAGCTTGCCAGGGGTGGCAATTTGCGGCCCGGGCAGCCTCGACATGGACTGGGGAATCTCCCGACCGAGGTGCTGCCGGGCAGATTCAGCTAGTATGTGCGATGGTATAGCCCGCGCCAATAACCGGCCCGCCCGGCGGATCCCGGATTTGTGCCTCGGATGCCGCCGAAGAGTAGTTCGCTGGCAGCTTTGTCGATTATTCCGGCCCTGGCGGCCGCGGACGAGCCAGGTGCGACCCGGCGGCCAGCGGCGGCGAGCGGGCCGCTGGGCGAGACCAAAAGGGGGGCCAAAATTCGCCCCGCCCGCGGATGCCGTCCGCCGGTGCGCCAAGCCCGCATAAAACCCGCCGGCTGTCGGGACCCGGCTCTGGAAACCGGCTCTGGAAGCCGGCTCTGGGGGCCCAACTCATTGGGCCCGGCTCCTGAGGCTGCCGTCCGCCCGCTGGGCGCAGCCGGCTTTTGCGTTGACGCTCGTTTTCGGCCAGCGATGATGAAGTGATCCGCCGCGCCCGCCGCCGGCAGGGCGCCGTGCGCCCGGCCGCTCTGATTTCGCTCCGCATTGGAAACAGCCTCATGCCGGAAGTCCTGGCCACTGCGTCCCGCCGCCGCGCTTGCCTGCTTGCGGTCCTGGCATTGGGCAGCATCTGGATCGTGCCCGCCGCTGCCCACGCCCAGGGATTGTTCCGGCCTCCCGCGGGCGCTCCCAAACCGCTAGTTGCCCGGCCAGCGGCAAAACCGCCGACAAGCCGGCCCGGCCAACCGGCCATCACACCCCAACCGCAGTCACCCCAGTCACAGCCGACAAAGCCCGAACCGCCCCCGACCGACTACGAATGCCGGTTCACCGACGAGCGGATCACCGTCGACGGCCGCGCGGACGAAGCCGCCTGGAAGCTGGCTCCGGTGATCGACGACTTCCGCATGGCCTGGGTGCGCAAGGGCAGCACCGAGCCTCGCACTGCCACCCGCGCCCGGATGCTCTGGGATCGCGAGTATCTGTATTTCTATGCCGAGATGGACGACACGGACCTCTATGCCGACGTCAAGCAGCACGACGGCCAGACCTGGAACAACGACGTGATCGAGCTGTTCCTCAAGCCGGCGCTCGACAAGCCGGGCTACTACGAGTTTCAGATCAACGCGGCCGGGACGACGCTCGACATGTTCCTGCCCCGCCGCGGCGCCGGCGGCTACGACCGCTTCAAGGCCGACGGCGATTTCGATTTTCCGGCCGCGGTCACGCTCCAGGGCACGCTGAACCAGTGGACCGACACCGACACCGGCTGGACGGCCGAGGGCCGGCTGGCCTGGAAGGATTTCGCCCGCACCGGCGGCCGGCCGAATCCGGGCGAGCGCTGGACGTTCGCCTTCTGCCGCTACGACTATTCGGTCGACTTCGAAGGGCCGGCCCTCTCGTCGAGCGCGCCGCTGAAGACCAACCCGTCGCCGATGTTCCACTATTTCGAGGACTACGCCCCGCTGCGCTTCGTCGGCCCGAACGAAGCGCCTGAAACCCCGCCCCAAGCCCCGCCTCAAGCCCCGCCCCAAGCCCCGCCCCAAGCCCCGCCCCAAGCCCCGCCTCAAGCCCAGCCGCAAGCCCCGCCCCAAGCCGCGCCTCAAGCTCAGCCCCAGCCCGACCGGCCGCCGGGCCTTGCGCGCTTGGCGCCGCTCAAGACGTCGCGCGTGGTCGGATCGCCCGATCCGCCGCCGCCCTACGGCGTCGAGCGGATATTTCCCGACTTGCCGCTGGAGATGCCCATCGTGCTGGCCCGGCAGCCCGGCAGCGATTGGCTCTGGGTCGCCACGCAGCCCTATTCGTATGCGCCCGCCTCGCTGCGGCGATTTCACAACACGCCGGCCGCCGCCGAGCTGGAGACCCTGCTGCCGGCCGCCGGCGACGCGGCGATTTACGACATCTGCTTCCACCCCCGGTTTGCCGAAAACGGCTGGGTCTATCTGGGCGGCAACGGCTCGTATGGCGGAGCGAAGCGATCGCGGATCACGCGCTATCACGTCGATCCGGCGCCGCCCCATCGCTTCGATCCGGCGTCGGCCACCACGATCATCGAGTGGGAATCCGACGGCCACAACGGCGCCGCGCTCGCCTTCGGCCCCGACGGCCTGCTCTACGTCACCAGCGGCGACGGCACCAGCGACAGCGACCAGAACCTGCGCGGACAAAACCTGGCCGAGCTGACGGGCAAAGTGCTGCGGATCGACGTCGATCATCCGGCGCCCGACCGGCCCTATGGCGTGCCCCGGGACAATCCGTTTGTCGACCGACCCGTGCGCGTCCCGAAACCTGGGCCTACGGCCTGCGCAATCCCTGGCGGATTTCGATCGACGCGCCCTCCCGCACCGTTTGGGTCGGCAACAACGGCCAGGACCTTTGGGAGCAAGTCTATCTGGTCGAGCGCGGAGCAAACTACGGCTGGAGCCTGGTCGAGGGCACGCACGATTTCTATCCCGACCGCCAGCCCGGCCCGGACCCGATCAGCGCGCCCATCGCCGACCATCCCCACAGCGAAGCCCGGTCGCTGACCGGCGGCATCGTCTATCACGGCAGCAAACTGCCGGAAGCGGACGGAGTCTACCTCTACAGCCTTCCGGAAGAACTGGACGGGGCCTACCTCTACGCCGATTACTCGACCGGCAAGATTTGGGCCCTCAAGCACGACGGCCCGCGCAAGCTGGCACCAGGAAATCGCCGACACGCCGCTCGCGATCACGTGCATCCTCGAAGCCCCCAACTGCGAATTGTGGCTGACCGACCATCTCGGCAAGGCGATTTACCGGCTGGTCAAAAACCCGCCGCCGGATGCCGCAGCTCTGGCCGCCCCGGAGTTCCCGCGGCGGCTCAGCGAGTCGGGCCTGTTCCGCAGCGTGGCCGACCACACGATGGCCGACGGCGTGCTGCCCTATTCGGTCAACGCCCAGCTCTGGTCGGACGGTGCCTACAAAGAGCGCTACCTGGCGCTCCCCCACCGGCCCGACGAAGATTGCCGCATCGGCTACACGGGCAGCGGCGGCTGGAACTTTCCCAACGGCACGGTGCTGATCAAGAGCTTCGCCCTGGAATCCGCGTCGAGCACCCCGGCGCGCGGCGCTGGATCGAAACGCGCTTTCTGGTCCGCCAGCAAAACGAGTGGGCCGGCTACAGCTACGCTTGGAACGACGAGGGCAGCGACGCGACTCTCGTCGACGCCCGAGGTGCCGATCGCCAGTTCGACGTGCCCGACTCGGCCGCCGCCGACGGCCGGCGGATGCAAGCCTGGCACTTTCCCAGCCGGGCCGAATGCATGACCTGCCACAGCCGGGCCGCAAACTTCGTCCTCGGCTTGCAAACCGGCCAGATGAATCGCGACCACGATTACGGCGGCGCCTTCCACAGCAGCCCCGTCGATGGCAGCCCCGTCATTGGCGGCACCGTCGACAACCAGCTCCGCGTCCTGGAGCGGCTGGGCTTGCTCCGGGTCAACTGGGCCGGCGAAACCTGGGCCGCCCAGCGCAAAGCCCTGATCGACGTGGCCCGCTCCGCGGCCGGCGACAAAGCCTTCGACCCCCAGACCGAGCTGCGCATCGGGCGCGAGGCCGATGAGCAAGTGGCCCGGCGCTTTGCCTCGCGCGATCAGCGGCCGGCGCCGAAAGAATCGCCGCTGCTGCCGCAGGCTCCCGAAAACCTGCCCCGCCTGGTCGATCCGCTCGACCGCTCGGCTCCGCTGGCCCAGCGCGCCCGCTCGTACTTGCACGCCAACTGCGCCCAGTGCCACGTCGAGGCCGGCGGCGGCAACTCGCGGATCGATCTGGCCATCGACACGCCGCTGGCGAAGACGCACCTGGTCGACGAAAAGCCGGCCCATCACACGTTCGGCCTGGCTGACGCCCGGCTGCTGGCCCCCGGCGCGCCGCAGCGCTCCGTACTGCTGCATCGCGTGGCTCTGCGCGGAGCCGGCCAGATGCCGCAACTGGCCAGCGCCCTGGTCGATCCGGCCGCGGTCGAGCTATTGCAGGCCTGGATCGCCGGCCTCGAGCCGCCGCCGAAAAAACCGTGATTTGCCAGTCGGGCGGCGAGTGCCGGGCGCGCTTTTTCTCGTAACCATCCCGCTTCCATTTTTGTGTTTTTTGTGGCCATTCGTTCCTCGTCTCTGCCTCGTCTTCGATTTCGATCTCCCGTTTAATTCTCTCCAAGGCAATCTGATGCTCAACTCCCACGGCGCTCGCTTACGTTTTTTCCTGTTGGCCGTTGCCGTCTGCTCTGCCGGCTCGACGGTTTCTGCCGACCCGCCGGCCGACGACCGCGTGTCGAAGTGGGAAGGGCACGAGCGGCGCGACTTTCAGGTGGCCGGCCGCAATTGCCTGCTGATCGTGCCCGAGCAGCCCGCCGCCGGAAAGCCCTGGATCTGGCGGACCGAGTTTTTCGGTCACGAGCCGCAAGCCGACCTGGCCCTGGTCGGCAAGGGTTTTCATGTCGCCTACATCGACGTGCAAAACATGTACGGCGCGCCGGTGGCCATGGACCTGATGGACGCCTTCTACCGGCAGCTCACCGACGATCGTGGGCTGAGCCGCCGCCCGGTGCTCGAGGGCTTCAGCCGCGGCGGCCTGTTCGCGCTCAATTGGGCGGCCCGCCATCCCGACCAGGTGGCCTGCATCTACAACGACGCCCCGGTCTGCGATTTCAAGAGCTGGCCGGGCGGACGCGGACGCGGCCAGGGCTCGCCCGGCGACTGGCGGCAATGCCTCGAAGTCTACAAGCTGACCGAGGCCGAGGCTTTGGCCTACAAGCTGAACCCCGTCGACAATCTGGCTCCGCTGGCCAAGGCCAAGATTCCGCTCCTCCACGTCTGCGGCGACGCCGACGACGTGGTGCCGATCGACGAGAACACGCGGCTGGTGGAGAAGCGCTACCTGGAACTGGGCGGCCCGATCACCGTCATCGCCAAGCCCGGCGTCGGCCATCATCCGCACAGCCTGGCCGACCCGACGCCGATCGTCGACTTCGTCCTGAAGCACACGACGGGGAAGTAACACACGGGCGGGCGCCGACAGTATACATCCCCGTCCGCTTTGAGTCTCCTAGGGTTCGCACGCGCTTCCGCTCGTCAGTCTTCTCAACACAAGCGGCGTCGCCGCAACCAGGGATCCACGAGCCTGCAGCCCATGCGCGGGCAGGGGCGGCGCAGGGTCCGCCCTCGGGCAGTCTACTTGGCCGGCGTGTCCCAAAACGCCGGATAAAATGCTGTGATCGGATTGCCGCAGCTTTCTGGGGCCTCAAGGGCTGCGCGCCAAAGTAGCTATTTCGGTTTTGTAGGTTTCAATTTGCGGCAATAGCGTATAGATGTCGGTATTGTCAATTTCGATGGTATTAATCTGTCCTACGTCAAATGGCAACTTGTCGCATTTCCGTTTGATCTGCACGATAGGCAATCGGCAAGCATGGCGCAGCGCCAGTTCGTAAAACACATTTGGGTTCAACATCGACAAGTCGGCGACCACCATCCTCGCGTGCTTGATATGCTCAATCACCGCGGCGGTAATCATGCCTGGCGTGCCAACGTCGTCCGCCCGCAATACTTTTAGATTGAGGGTTTCCATTGCAGGTTCAACGATCTGGCTTTGAAAAAGATCGCTGTGCTTTCTTATCTCCGTACCAGGATCCCCTATGGGCGCGATGTAGAAGCAGATAGTATCCCAGTGCGTGCCAACGGCAGCCGCGCTTGCTCCGTTAGATCGCGATCCCACTTGCTCGCTGGCTGGTTTGGCCGCAGTGCCAGCTTCGTCCAGCGCTTGTTCAATTGGGATCACCGTTTCCGATCCAGCAATCGGCCGTAGCAGCCCGAGGTCTTTCAGATTAGTGATGAAGATGTCAACGCATTCGGCAACGTCTAGATTTTGTAGATCCGTCGCGTTCAACAAATCGTGCATTACCTCTTTGGCGGGCAATTTCTTTGCGAAGTAGGATTCATATAGGGCCCAAAAGGGCTGCACGCCTTTAATGGCCAGCGTAAAGCGGCATTGTAACCGTTCACGTGGTGGCGCGTTGTGATCGCAGGCGGTTTTGCCGTCTGCAGTAAGCTCAAGCCACTCAGCTACGTAGCTCCCGCTTGTGATCTTGTACTTATTCGAGTTATTGATGAGGTTGAGCGTCCCGCTGCTCGACGGCGATAGATTCAGCTTTTCCAGCAGGGTCAGGCGGCGCACCCTCTCACCCGCCGCAAACAAGTGTATCGCTTCTCCAAGTTTTGTCGCTTGGCTAAACGCGACTTGCGGGTACGGTCGCACCGTGCGTGTTCGGCGCCCCGGCTTATCTGGTTTCGCCGTTTTGGTTCTCTTTTTCGGGCGTCGGCTTTTGCTTGCTTTGGATTTTGCCGCTTCATCTTCCTTTTGTGGATGTGATCCTCGCCCTGCCACTTGCTTAGCGCGGGCACGCTTCTTTGGCGGTGCAGTCAAAGGCTGCTGATCTTGGGCGTCGTTTGCTTCGTCGTCAGCCATGTAGGCAAGCTCCAATTGGCTCATGGTCGTGCGCCTGCAACATTCATCTACCTGGGCAGTATAGGCGCCGCAACGCCATTAACCTGCCGCGCAAAAAAGGTTTGTCCAGTAGAATTCTCGGCCAGCCGCGATTTGCGCCGGCTCCATTCGCCAAACGGCGGCCCCACCTCGCTTGCCTGCTACATGGTCGCGGCTGTCGTGGTGTCGGCAGCGATGCCGTAAACGCAAGCGGCCCCTGGGCCGTGATCAGGCTCCCAGGGGCCGACCGGTTCGTGTGATGGGTTTCGCTAAGCAGTTGTGGTGTCGCCTTTCGGCCGGCCATTCAGGTTAAATAAAGCGGACGACAGTCAGATCTGGGACTCGTGCGTCCCGGCCGGACTCGTCGGTCGCACGAGGCGCGAAGGCCAAGACCGAGCCCGCGAATCGCCGGCCTCGCGACACGAAGCAGCCGCACCCGATTGTACCAGGCGCCCACTGGCCTAAAAACTCGCTTGAACTCGCGGGCGAATCTGCGATCATGCCGCCAGCCGAGTCGGCCAGAGGAGGCCGGCCGGGCAAGAAGACAATCCTGCCAGCGATCCAGGGTCCCGGCAAGCGAGCAGCCAGACGGCAAGCGAATTCCTTGCCGCTCTTGGCCTCACGGCCGGCGCGAGGGTCCGAGTGTGGGCTTGTCCCAAATTCCGCCGGCTAGTTCTTGGGCCGGCGGTGCCCGGCAGAACTTGCGTTTTTGGGTTCCCAGGCGGGGCAGACCGAACCCCGATCGCGGCCGCGAATTCCGGCCGCACTATGCGGGGCGAGGTCATACGCCGTAAAGACCGAACCGGGAGCACAGAGGCAAGCCGATCCCAGGCGGGCGTCAGTCGACTGCACAAAGTCGAGCAGCGCCGGCCGCGGATCAAAGAACCCTCCTCTCGCGTCTGCCAAGGCAGCCGTTGAAGCAACATGCTCGGGCAAACCACCACGCCCGAGCGGGCCCCAGCCGCTGCTCCCCAGCCCTGAGCTTTGTCGAAGGGCAGCCCTGAGCTTTGTCGAAGGGCAGCCCTGAGCAAAAGTCGAAGGGCCGGGGGCAAGACCGACGCGAGTTGTCGTTCGGAAGCCCAGGCCAGTAGCTCGCGGTGCAGGCGGGTGACTTGCAGACCGCCAGGGCCGGACCACCGTCAGGTGTTTCCAAGCGGAAAGCCTGGCGACCCCGGCCGACGGCTCCCGGAGAACGGCGATCGTTCTTCGGGTGCGCGAAGCCGTGGTGGGGATGCTGGCCCCTACGGGACTGTCACTCCAGGGCGTGCCGCTGCGCCGCATACAGACGCCGCCGGCGTCTGACGGGCGGGGCGCGGAGCGAATCTTCTTCAATCTTGAACAGCCGTGGACCCGCTGCCGTGCAGCGGCACGCCATCTTGCTTCGCGTCGAGCTTGCGCGTTCGACCCAGGCAGTGCCGCGCGCATCCGGCGCCGCCGAACGAACACGGCTCGCCGGCCACGACTGCTGCACAAGCCAGCAGCGGCACCCGGCGCGCTAGGGTCAGTCGCAGCGCAAGCACTTCCTCGCTAGCAGCGGAAACGCAACAGACCGGCTGGAAACAATTCCTCTCCGCCCCGGCCCGGCGCACCGATGAAGAAAATATAAGTCTCCGTCTCGCTGATCGGGTCGATAGCGACGGCCGGCCGCGCCGACTGAGACTTATCCGCCGAAATTTCGCCGTTCCCGCCCATTCGTGCCGATCGAGCCCCGGCAAAGCCGCTCGGTCGCGCACAAGTCCAACTGCTCCACCCCCCGCGCCACGGTTTGGCCGATCGCGATCGCGCCCGACAACGTGGGCATCGATCCCGCCGCTAGCAATTCCGAAAGGTCGGCCATGCGCCTGTTTCAAACGGCTCTCGAGGCACTGCGCAGGGGCGACCGTAGCCAGACCCGGCCCGCACATACGGCAAAAAAACGCCTGCGCTTCGAATCGCTCGAAACCCGCCATGTGCTCAGCGCGTCGCCGATCCTGGCCTCGACTCCGCCGTCGACGCCCGTGCAGGTCGCGCCCGTGCTGAATTTCGTCGACAATACGACGACGAACGCGGCGGGCACGCTGGCCTTTCAACCGAATCAGATTCACATCGCGATCTATGGTCAGATGTATGAGACCAAGCAGTGGTATTACCTCGACGCCTCGGGCACGCCGCACCTGACGACCACGGCGACCGGCGGCGATATCCCGACGTTCCTGATGAGCAGCCTGTTGGAGGGGACCAATCCCGACCAGTATTCGCTCGTCCTGCCCGAGACGCTGCCGGGCAGTCAGTATGGTCTGCAATCGGCCCGGGCGTACGTGGCGATGGGGACCACGGCGGCCAACGCGCTGACGCTCTCGGTCAACGCCGACACCAGCGTCAACGCTCCGGCGGCCAACAATTCGTTTTTCGACTTTTTCGAATTCACGATGAATGCCCCGAAGAATCCGTACGGCAATCTGAACATCGACACGACGAACGTCGACCAGTTCGGCATTCCGATGACGCTGACCGTCGCTTCGAGCGATCCGACCTACACACCCACCACGGTGGGAGCCGCGGCGTCGCGGGCCTCGATCCTCAACCAGTATCAGACGTTTACGTCGGCAGCGGGCGATCCCTACGCCGCCTCGATCGACCCGAATACCGATCCGGTGTACGGGCCCTATCGCATTCAAAACCCCAGCGACGTGCTGAACGGGTTCGTGCAGCAGCAGGAGCCGGTGCGGGCGCAAACGCTGCTGCCCAACGCGATCAGCGCTAGCGCTACGTCGATCAAGGTGTTTTTTGCCGGCGCTTTCCCGAACCCGGCGAACGGTTCGTTCCAAGTGCAGATCGACAACGAGAAGCTGACCGTCACCGGGGCCGCGCTGCAGTCGGACGGATCGACGCTGTGGACGGTCGTTCGCGGCCAGGGGGGCACCACGCCCGCGGCCCACAACGCCGGCATCTTCGTAACCAAAGTCGGCCCGGTCGTTTCGGCCACGCAAACCACGATCACCGTTCCGGGGACGACCGGATTCCCGAACCCGGCCGCGGCGCCGTTCCTGATTCAAGTCGGCACGGAAATCATGCAAGTCACGGCCGCCGTCGTCAATCGCGACGCGACGACCACCTGGACCGTGACCCGCGGCGTCGACGGCACGACCCCGGCCAGTTACAACGAAAATCAGTTGGCCATCTACAACCCGCAGGTCCAAAGCGGCCTGAACACGATCTTCGATTCCGCGATCGACGCGCTGTTCGCAAAATACGAAAACGCGGCGCCCGCGAACCAGCTGGTATTGCAGACCACGGTCAACAGCATCACCAACACCTATCAGGGCCAGGTCATTCAGAATCCCACGAACAACTTGTGGGAATTTCACTTCGTGAACACGACCGACGCGAGCGACACTTACGACGTGTACTACCCGTTCTTCACGAACAATGCCTACCTGTATGCCGGCTACACGCCGCTGCTGTCGGTCGGCGCGGCGCCGACTACGGAGCTCGGAGCCAATGTCGCCTCGCTCTCGCCCACGCAGATGGTGTTCAACTGCAACGGCGTATTCGCCGACAACTCGTTCCGCAGCGGCGAATCGAAAACCCAACAAACCACCCTGGCCGACCTGGAAAACCAGATCGTCTCGGCGCTCAATCGCGGCGTGGCCCTGTTGCCGGGTTACACCGCCAGCGGAACGGGCACCTGGACCGACGCCAACTATTACTACGACACCAACGGCCTGAATACGACGGGCCAGGCCTGGAATCAGTACGCCCAGTTCCTGCACCAGTCCAGCGTCAGCCTCGGCGGCAAGAACTACGGGTTCGCCTTCGACGACCAGGACGGCCATGCCTCGGACATCGGTGTCTCGACGTTCACCAGCGCGACCGTCACCTTTGCGCCCTGGGGCACGTACACCGCGCCGACGCCCCCGGGGATCATCTCGCTGCGATCGTTCTTGTCTTCGAAATTCGCGGGCACTTCGAGTCCGGCCGTCGTCGGGGCGCCCAACAACCAGGTCTCCGCTCCGCCGCCGGTGGCGCCCCAGGTCACGACGTTGACGACGACTCCCAATGCGGCGAACGCGCCGCTCGGGCTGAAAAACTTTCTGGCCGGCAGCCAACCCTAGCAGCCGCCTGAAGCATTCCGCAGTGGCGCGCGGCCCGGTAACGTGCGCTTGACCCGCGGGGCAGGGGCGGGCGGCGGCGGGGGACAAGAGCCGTCGCGCGCGCGGCCGGCCGCGGATTTGACTTGCCGCGCTGGCCCGCCTAGCCTGAAGGCGCACGCCGCGCGGGGCCGACGGAGGCCCCCGGGCACACGGCTGGCCGCGGATCCCCAGCGATGAAATTCACGGAAATCCGGCCCGACGTCTTCCGCTGGACCGATACGACGAACGTCTACGTCCTGCGGGCCGGAGATGCGGCAGTCCTGGTCGACCTGGGAGACGGCTCGGTCCTGGACGCGCTCGACTCGATCGGCGTCAAGCAGATCGACTGGGTGCTGTTTACCCACCACCATCGCGAGCAGTGCCAGGGGGCCGGGCGGCTGCGGGCCTGGCGCGAGCGCGGCACCCAGACCGCCGCCTCGGCCATCGAGCGCCCCTGTTCGAGCAGCCCGGCTCGTTTCGCCACATGCGGCCCACGCTCGCCGACCCGTTCACGGTCTATGGAGCCAGCTACGTCCGGCCGCCGATCGAGCCGGTGCCGATCGACCGGGCCCTGGCCAAGATGGACGACCTCGCCTGGCGCGGGCACGAGTTCTGGTGCATCGAGACCGGCGGCAACTCTCCCGGCCATACCAGCTATCTGCTCAAACGCGGGGACGAGTGGCTGGCCTTCTCCGGCGACCTGATGTGCGACGGCGCCCGGCTGCACACCTGGTACGACAGCGAATGGGACTACGGCTTTGCCGCCGGCATTTACGAGCTGGCCAAAAGCGCTGCCCAGGTGGCCGGCTATCAGCCCGCCGCGCTGCTGCCGGCGCACGGCCCCGTGGTCGAGCGGCCGGCCGAGCAATTGGAGCAATACGTCGGCAAGCTGCGGCAGCTGGCCGCGTGTTACCTGCGGGGCTACGACTGCAAGACGTTCGACAATTGCGACCAGGACAACACCTCGCGCCCCTCGGACGTGCCGCACCTCTGGCAGGTCACGCCCCACTTGTACAAATTCCGCGGGCCGAACTACTGGGTCAACTTCGCCATGCTGCTGGCCGACAGCGGTCATGCCCTGCTGATCGATTGCGGGCTGTTCGACCGGGCGTTTCTCGATCAGGCTTTCGACCGCATGCGCGAGCGGCTGGGGCTGAAAAAGATCGACGCCGTGTTCGTCACCCACATGCACGGCGATCATGCCCTGGATGCCGGCTACGTGCGCGACAAGTACGGCGCCGAGCTCTGGACCATGCAGGGCGTGGCCGACAAGTTCGAGCGGCCCTGGGATCACGACCTGGCCGCCTTGCTGCCGTTCTACAACGACCGCAACAAGGAAGTCGGGCCGCTGCGGTTCGACCGGGTGATCGAAGACGGGGCCGCGCTGCAGTGGGAGGGCTACTCCCTGGCCGTCGACTGGATGCCCGGCCAGACGAAGTATCACGCCTGCCTGCACGGCGAGATCGACGGCCGCCGCGTGGCCTTTACCGGCGACAACATCTTCGCCAGCACCACCGACACGCGACAGGGGGGCAACGAATGCGTGCTCGCCCGCAACGGCGGCCCGCTCGAAGAAGGCTATCTCTACGCCGCCGAGTATCTGCACACGATCAATCCCGACCTGATCATCGGCGGACACTGCTGGGTGCTGGACCGCCCGGTGCACCTGATCCGCCGTTACCGCGAGCGGATGCTCCAGCTGCGCGAAGCCTTCCGCAGCCTGAGCACCGAGGCCGAATACCGCTACATGTTCGACCCCTATTGGGTCCGCGCGGCGCCGTACCGCGTGGTCGTCGAGCGCGGCGGCAGCACGGAGTTTCAGATCCTGCTGCGCAACTTCTACACCCGGCCGGTCGAGTACCGGATCGAAATCCACGCGCCGGCCGGATTGGCCGTCACGCCGGGCGCGCTTGCGCAGGTGGTTCCCGCCGGTCAGACGGTCGCGGTGCCGGCCCAGTTGCAAGCCGCGGCCGATGCCCCCGCCGGTTTGCACATCGCGGCTTTCGACATCACGCGCGACGGCCAGCGGCATGGCGAGCTGTTCGACTTCATCGCCCACGTCGGGCTGGTGGACCCGGCGCTCGACGTCTTCAAGCCGGCAGCGGCGAAGCCGACGTATTGAGCCTTGCGGCCCGGTGGTGCCATCAAGCGCGCGATCGATTCGCCAGGGGGTCAGCCCAACAGCGCCGCCACGGGCACGCCCAGGCCGTCTTTGGTCACGTAGAACGGCCGCTGCTCGGTCTCGATGCCGTATTGCGGCGCGATGCCCAGGGCGTGATAGATCGTGGCGTGCAGGTCGGTCACCGTGAGCGGGTTTTCCAGCGTGGTGAAGGGCGATTCGTCGGACGTGCGACCGTACACGAATCCCTTTCTGGCTCCGCCGCCGAACAACAGCACCGACCCGGCCCCGGTGAAATGCCGATGCATGCCGTAGTTCTTCAGCTCCGCCACGACGTCGGGCTGGGCCACCTGGTCGGGCACGCGCTTGTCGACCTTGCCTTCGATCAGCATGCTGCGGCTGAATTCGCTCGCCAGCACGACGAGCGTCCGCTCGAGCAGCCCACGCTCTTCGAGGTCCAGGATCAGCTGGGCGACCGGCGCGTCGATCTGCTTCTTCAAGTCCGCGAGCCGCGTGTGCCCGTTGTCGTGCGTGTCCCAGTACAAAAAGGGCACGTACTCGGTCGTCACCTCGATGTAGCGGGCGCCCGCTTCGAGCAGCCGCCGGGCCAGCAGACAGCCCTGGCCAAAGCGACCGGTATTGTAAACCTCGAACGAGGATTTCGGCTCCAGCGACAGGTCAAAGGCCTTCGCCGCGGGCGAATTCAAGAGCCGGTCGGCATTGTCCAGCGAACGCAGGAGCGACTCCTGCTGGTAGTCGCTGCCGTAGCGGCCGATGGGGCTGGCCGCGAGCAGCCGGCGATAAGCCTGCTGCCGGTTCTGAAACCGCGCCAGCGTCATGCCGGCCGGCGGGCGGACGCTGGCCACGGCGTCGCTCGGGTCGGGCACGCGGAACGGACCGAACTCGCTCCCCAGCACGCCGCCGGTCTGGAAAGCCTTCAGCTCTTCGGCCTCGCCGTTCTCGTAGCGCTGACCGATATCGATATAGGCCGGCACGGCCGGATCGCGCGGGCCCAGGGCCTTGGCAATCCAGGCGCCGAGGTGCGGAGCCGCCACGGTTTGCGGCGGCTCGTAGCCGGTGTGCCAGTGATACTGATGCCGCGAGTGCAGGATCGAGCCCAGGTCGGCGGCAATCGCCGTGCGGATCAGCGTGCCCCGGTCCAGCACCGAGCCGATCCGCTGCAGGCCCTCGGAAAATTGGACGCCGTCGACCTTGGTCGGCAGCGCCGGAAACGTGCTCGCCACGTCGGCCGATTTCATCCCGGCCACGAACGGCGTGTGCCGCTTGGGATCGAATGTTTCGGTCGAGGCCATGCCGCCCCCCATCCAGAGCACGATCACGTTGTCGGCCGTGGACTTCGAGCGGGCCAGATCCAGATCGGCGCCGCGCAGCATCCGCGGCGTGCCGGCAGCCAGGGCCGACAACGTGGCGGCGCCGGCAGTCTCGAGAAAATCGCGCCGCGTCCAAGATCGCTTCGTTTCGCTGCGGGACATCGGGCACCTCGCTGGCCGGCCGCCGGGCCGACAGAATCGTGAACGGGAGTCAGTGAATCAATTGAAACTCGGGCAACATCAAGATCGCCCACAGCAGATCGGCTACACCCTCGCGCGTTGCCGGCGATCCGACCAGCGACAGGGCCACGCCGCGCTCGGCGTCGGTCGGCAGCCGGGAGAGCGCGGCCAGATACACTGCGTCGACCAGCTCATTGCCGCCGCCGGGCGCCTTGGCCAGCCAGGTCTCGCCCCCTTGGACGAGCAACTTGTCCAGCACTTCGCCGTTGGTCAGTTCCAGGGCCTGCAGCGTCGTGCCGATCGACTCGCGGCGGGTGACCACTTGCTCGCGGTTGGTCCGGCCGAGCATGCGGAGCAGGGCGTCGTCGTTGCCCAGCGCCGCGCGGACCGGCCCGGTCGCGACCGAGCCCTGCGCCAGCTTTTGCACGCGCCCTTCGAGCTGGAGCCCCGTGTAGGCGGCGCCGGCCTTGGCCAGTTCGACGGCATGCTGCCAGCCGGTGGTGTCGAACGGCTGGCTCTTCCAGGCCGGTTCGGCCCGCGTGGCCCAGAGCCAGGTGGCATCGCTGCCCAGCGTCCAGGCGACGTCGTCGCCGGCAAAGCCCAGGGCCAGAAAGATCGCCGCCGCCGGATTGCCCGGCCCAAACTGCACGCCGCGCTTGTTCTCCAGGTCGGGCCAGTTGGTGGCTTCGATCGCCAGCACGTTGTCCCCCGCCGTCAGGAACGGGGCCAGATCGATCGACACCGGTTGCTGCCAGTCTTCGCTCTTGGCGACCTGCTTGCCGTTGACGTACAGCACCAGCTCGTTGTCGCAGGTGAGCAGGGCCGGCGTGCGCGTGGGCTTCTCGGTCAGCGTGAGCACCTTGCGCAGCAGGATCCGGCCGCCCGGATCGCTCGCCAGCGCGCCCTTGTGGCTCCAGATCCAGTGGGCCTCGAGCGGCGCGACCGCAGGCTTGCCGCCACCGGATTGCGCGCCGGCCAGCGGCAGCTGCCGGGCGGCCGGCTTGACCGCCGGCGGGCGGCGCGCGTCGTCGACGCCGACCAGCGTGCAAACCGCGTCGACGAATTGCTCGGCCGAGAGCCGCTTGACCAAGGGGCCGGCGAACGGGCCGGGATCGGCACCCGGCTTGGGCATGCCCAGCGCCGCGCGCTGATAAGCCTGCGAGTTGCAAATCAGGGCCAGCGTGTGCTTGAGGTCGTATCCGTGATCGACCAGATCGGCGGCCAGAAAATCCAGCAGGTCCGCGTTCCAGGGGGCCTGATCCAGGTCGTCGATCGGCTCGACGATGCCCCGGCCCAGCAGCTGGGCCCACAGGCGGTTGACGATCGTGCGGGCCAGCCGCCCGTTCTCGGGCTTCACCAGCAGGTCGGCCAGTTGCTTCATCCGCTCGGCCCGCGGAGCGGCCGGATCGATGCTCCCCAACTCGGGATAGATGAAGCCGACTTGGGCCATCTGGCCGGTCGGCTTGTCGCAGCGGTGGATTTCCAGCTTGCCATCGGCAAACACGGCGGCCAGACCGTAGGCTTCGGTCAGCTTCCAATGGTTGACGAAGCTGTCGTGGCAGCTCGCGCACTTCAGGTTCGTGCCCAGGAACACTTGCGAAAGATTCTGGGCGGCCTGCACCGGCGGCGTCTGGCTGGCATTGACCACGCCGCGCCAAACGATGCCCTTGGTGAAACCGGTCGAGCCGGGCACGGGGCTGATCAACTGGTGGACGAACTGGTCGTAATGCAGGTTGTCGTACAACGCCTGGTAGAGCCAATCGGTGATCTGCTCGCGGCCGCCGTCGATGAAGCCGGTCCCGCGGTAGGCATTGCGAAGCAAGTCGCTCCAGAACGTGAGCCAGTGGTCGGCGTAGGCGCGGCGATCGTCGAGCAGCGTGGCCACCAGCCGGGCCCGCTTGTCGGGACGCGCGTTGCGCTCGAACTGGCCCAGCTGCGTCACGCTGGGCAGCAATCCCACCAGGTCCAGATAAACACGCCGGGCGAACAGGCGATCGTCCACGGCTCCGCTCGCCGCGACATGCTGCTGGGCATAGTACGGCTGCAGAACCAGGTCGATCGGGTTGGCCAGGTCCGAACCGGGCGCAGCCGCCGGCACTTGCGGGCGGCGCGGCGCCAGGGCCGCGCGGCGGAAGCCGAAGTCGATCTCGGCCGGCCACGGCAGCCCCTGGTCGATCCAGCGGCGCAGCAGCGCCGTCTGCGCGGCCGCGAGCTTGGCGCCCTTGGCCGGCATCCGCCGCTCGGCATCGTCCGTGGTGATCAGCTCGAGGAGCAGGCTGTCGCCCGATTGGCCGGGAGTCGCGGCCGGACCGCTCTCGCCCCCCGCGACGAGCGCCTGCCGAGTTTCGAGCGACAATCCGCCCCGATATTTGCCCCGGCTATGACACTTCAGGCAGTTCTGCTCCAGGATCGGCTGGATGTCCCGGGCAAAGTCGATCTTGGCCGGCTCGGCCGCCGCAGCCGGGCGGTTCGCGATGGCGGCAGCAGCGGCAAAAACCGCCAGGATCGAGGCGGCCAGCCGCAGGCCGGGTGAGCGAGCCGGGTCCGAGACCCAAAGGCCGCGGGCGGGCCGGTGATGGGAACCAGGCATGGAAAAATCGCGGGGGGAGTCGTGGGGGCGGGAAACCAAAACCAGGCCGCGTCGCACACCCGCACATTATGCTCTTGATCGGCCCGGCCGCCAAATCGTTTTCCGCTCGCCCGGCGCCGGCTACCGGCCCAGATGTGCGGCAAAAAACGCGGCCACTTCGCCGAATGTCTCCCGCGATTCGGGAGCGTCGGGCACGGCCAGGTAAAATCCGTGCGACAGGCCTTCGAACACGTGCAGGTCGGCCCGCACTTGTGCCGCACGCAGCTTGCGATGCGCGAGCACGGTCGAGCTGAGCAGCATGTCACGTGTGCCCGCGATCAGAATCGTAGGCGGAAAGCCGCTCCAATCGCCGTAATAGGGCGACAGCCCGGGATCCGCCAGATCAAGGCCGGCCGCGTACAGCCGGGCGGCGGCGGCCAGCGTGCCGTCGTAGCGCAACAGCACCTGGTCGATGTCCTCCAGAGCCGTGATCGTGTCGCCAGTCCGGGTCAGGTCAATCCAGGGCGTGCCCAAGCCCAGCACGGCCGGCATTGGCTTGCCCGCCGCCCGGGCCCGCTGCAGCAGCGCAGCCGCCAGACCTCCGCCGGCCGAAGTGCCGAACAGGGCCAGATCCGCCGGCCGGTGCTCGGCAAGCAGGGCCCCGTAGACGGCCAGCGCGTCGTCAAGTGCGGCGGGAAACGGATGATCGGGGGGCATGCGATAATCGACCGACAACACCCGGGTGCGGCCGTAGTGGGCGAGCAGCACGGCTTCGGTCGCGCCGATTTCGCCCGGCCCGAACACGTAGGCTCCGCCGTGCAAATGCAAAACCAGCGGCCCGGCCTCCGGCGCCGAAGCACCCTCGGGCGTGACCAGGTGGCAGGCGGCTCCGCCGACCGTCACCCGCTCCAGGCGCACCGGACACTGCGCCCGAACCGCCGAGAGCAACTCACTCCGCGCGGCCACGTGCAGCTTGACCGCTGCCCGCCACTGGGCGGCCGTTTCGGGCACCGCTTCGACCAGTGCCGGAACCGGATGGGCAATCCAGTTCTGCATGGCCGGACTGACCGTCCCGGGCACGGGAATCGTCCGGGCCGGCACCGGGCGCCCGGCAGAGTAATCGAGCGGCTGGGTGGGTTTCGCTGGAGGTGACATACGTCTGACACTCGTCGGTTGCATTCGCTGGTCGGGGAGGTTTTGATCTTAACCGCGGACCCGGCAGCGGCAAAGGCGCGCAGCGGCTGGCAATCGCCAGCCTCGGAAATCCTGATTAAGATCGTGATGCATCCCGGCTGCAGGCCACGGCGGCCTGAATCCTTTCCTGCGGCGCGCGCCCCTTATGCTCATTCCCTGGAACACCGACGCGCCGATCTATCACTTTCCGTTCGCTTCGATCGGCCTGATCGTCGTCAACACGGCGGTCTTCCTGGCGCTGGTGAACGGGCAGTTCACGGCGCCGGAAGACTGGATCCTGGTCTATGGCGACGGTTGGCATCCGCTCACCTGGGTGACGTCCAACTTTCTGCATGCCGGCTGGATGCACCTGATCGGCAACATGATTTTCCTCTGGGGCTTCGGGCTGGTGGTGGAGGGGAAAATCGGCTGGTGGCGATTTCTGTTGGTCTTCCTGGGGATCGGCATCGCGGAATGCGCGATCGAGCAAACGCTGACGCAAGGCGCCGAGGGCGGTTCGCTCGGCGCCAGCGCAATTCTGTTTGGCTTGCTGGCCATGGCCCTGGTTTGGGCCCCGCGAAACGAAATGAGCTGCGTGGCCCTGATCTATGGCGTCCATACGTTCGACCTGCCGATCCTGTCGTTCGCCGCGATCTACGTGGCCATCGAGCTGGTGACGCTGTGGTGGACCGGGTTTGGCATCGGGTCCTCGCTGCTGCACTTGGGCGGAGGAGCGATCGGGTTCGGCGTGGGCGTGGCGATGCTCAAACTGGACTGGGTGGACTGCGAGAATTGGGACCTGTTTGCCGTAATGGCCGACCGCGAAGGACGCGAACCCGCCCCGCGCCCGACGCCCGAGCCGGTCAAAGCAGCCAACCGGGCCGTGCGTCTGGCCGAGGGCAAAGCCCGCTTGGGCGAGTTGCTCGCCGCCGGACACTTCGACGGGGCGCTGGCGTTGCACCAGTCGCTGTCGCGTTCGCTGAACGAATGGGAGCTCAGCGAAAGCGAACTGCTGGGCCTCATCAAAGGATTGCACGCCCAGCAAAACTGGGTGGCCTCGATTCCCCTGATGGTCGAATGCCTGCAGCGCTGGCCCGAGCGTAGCGCGAGGGTGCGACTCAAGCTGGCGCAAATCCTGATCGACCAGCAGCGGCCGGCCCAGGCACTGGACGTGCTGGCCAAGATCGGCGCCGGCACGCTGGACGCACGCCTGGAGGCGATGAAGAAGAAACTCCAGGGGCAGGCCCAACAGCTGCGCGACTCGGGCGTCATGGAACTCGACTCGCACGATTGGTAGCCGGGTGGCCGGAAAATCCCCCGCCCGCCGGCTACAATCAGGGGATGCAAACCCATTGCCCCAGCCGTTTGCAGTTTGGCCTGAACGTGCCGCTTAGCGCAATGCTGCTTCTGGGCATCTTGCTGGCCGGCTGGGTCAATGGCGGCTGGGTCGGGCTGGCGCTGGCCGGCGGCGCGATTTTCGCCCTGGCGATGGCGAAGAAAGCTGGCCTGGTGGGTTCGTTCTTGTGGGTGCCGTCCGGCACGCTTGTCGAGTGGATGGTCATCTTCGCGATCTACCTTATGCTAGTCGGGCTGTCGATGCCGGCAGTCGTCACACATTGCCACGGCCGGCGTTTGGCTCTGCCCGCCGCCACGTCCCCGCCGCTGGTCGGTGGTACATCGACATACGACACACCGCTGGACGGCATTTCGACAGTCGGTGTAACGCCGGACGATGCTCGCGGCGAGGCGGCCGCCGAAGGGGAGAAGCTTCCATGACTGCTCCCGGCCAACGGTGGACGTTCTCGCTGCGCTCGCTGTTGGTCGCGGTGACGGCCGGCTGCGTTCTACTGGCCGCCGGGGTGGCGTTTCCCGTGTTCGGTTTTTGGCTCTTGATCGTGGTCGGTTATTGCCTGTTTATGCCGCTGCTGCTGGCCGCGATGGCGTGGCCGCTGATCGTCGTTTGCGCCGGTTTCGCCGCGCTCAACCGCCTGGACCGCTGGCGCGACGCGAAACGCCTGGCCGCTTCGCCCAAACGCTGAGCCGTTGTGAAACGACAGGCCCTGGCCCAAAACAAATCGTTGCAATCGGCGCCAAAAACGCATAAACTGCTGCCGATGCTTCACCGCCCCGGCGCGAGTGGCCCGCGCGCAATTTGCGCACGCCGTCCGGCGCCCCGGGAGGTGGTGCCCTACATCTGCCGAAAGGATCCGCCATGCTGGACGTATGGGGTTCTCACGCGGGCAAGCTGTGCGATGGAATCTCGCGCCGCAATTTCCTCAAGGTGGGCACCCTCGGCGTAGGCGGGCTCACGCTCGCCGACATTCTGCGGCTGAGGGCCCAGGCCGCCGCTACGCCCGCCACCACGGCCGGCGCCGACGAGCGCGCTCTGGGCGCTGCCCGCGCCGCCGCACCCCGGGCAACCAGGCGCTCGGGCAAATCGATCATCATGGTCTACCTCAACGGCGGACCGAGTCACATCGACATGTACGATCCGAAGCCCGAGGCTCCGGCCGAATATCGCGGCGAATTCCGTGCCATCCAGACCAACGTGCCGGGCATCCAGATCAGCGAGCTGCTGCCGCTTCAAGCCAAGATCGCCGACAAGCTGGCGATCGTGCGGAACATGAAGTTCCAGCAGCAAGGGCATACCTCGCCCGAGCTGTACACCGGGTTCGTCAAAGGAGACCGGCCGTCGATCGGCAGCGTGGTCAGCCGGCTCCGCGCCGATGCGGGCGTGCACGGAGCGCTGCCACCCTATGTCTATCTGGGCGACGCGAACCACGTGGGGCACTCGGGCTTTCTGGGCATTGCACACGAGGCGTATCAGCCCGGCTCCAAGGCGGCGAATCTGGGCCTCGTCGGCGGCGTCAGCCTCGATCGGTTGGCCGATCGCCGCGCGCTGCTGCGCTCGTTCGATACGCTGCGGCGCGACATCGACGACGCCCGGGGCAGCGTGGCGGGCCTCGATGCCTTCACCGCGCAGGCGCTCGAGATGATTACCAGCGACCAGGCCCGCGACGCATTCGACGTGAGCAAGGAGCCGGCCAGCGTCCGCGAACGGTACGGCCTGGGGACCGATTATCTACAGGCCCGACGACTGGCCGAGGCCGGCGTGCCGGTCGTCACGCTGACCGCCCGCAACCACAATGTTCCCCAGGGCTGCAACGGCGACTGGGATCATCACGACCAGATCTTCAAGTGCCTGCGCGTGGTCTTGCCGCAGCTCGACCGCTCGCTGCACGCCCTGATTACCGATTTGCACGAGCGCGGACTGGAGCGGGACGTGGCCGTCGTGGTTTGGGGCGAAATGGGACGCACGCCTCGGGTCGGCACGCAAAAAGGCACTGTCGCCGGACGCGACCACTGGCCCGACGCGGGCTTCGCCCTGCTGGCCGGCGGCGGGCTGAAGACCGGGCAAGTCGTCGGCGCGTCCGATCCATTGGGCCAGCGGCCGGCCGGGGCGCCGAACACGCCGCAGAATGTGCTGGCCACGCTGTATCACGTGCTGGGCATCGATCCGGCAGCGACGCTCGCCGATCGATCCGGCCGGCCGATCTATCTGCTCGACGACCGGCGGCGGATCGAAGAGCTGGGATAGCAGGGGGGCGAAGCGGCGTTCGAACGAACACAACCCCGTTTGCAGGAGGCTTCGCGATGCAGGATCATCGAACCTGGGTAGAGCAAGATCCAAGCGGCCGACCGCGAGCCGCTCACCCGCGCGGCCTGCAGCGGCCCAGCACGTCACGCGCAGGGCTCGCTGCGTTCGTGGCACTGCTGACGGTCGCGGCGCTGGCCGCCGCGCGCGGGCCGGCGACTGGCCAGGCTGGCGCGGGCCGACCGGCATCGGCTGGACCGACGAGACCGACCTGCCGCTCAGCTGGGACGCCAAGACCGGCGAAAACATCGCCTGGAAAGCAACGCTGAAAGGGACCACGGGCCACTCGAGCCCGATCGTCTGGGGCGACCGCGTGTTTCTGACCACGTCCGACCGGCAAACGCACGACGAGGAGCACGACAAGCAGGTGCCCCAGCATCATGTCGAGTGCTTTCAAGCCTCCGACGGGAAGCTGCTCTGGCGGACGCCGATTGCCCCGGGCAAGGAGCTGGCCGGCCACTCGATCTACGCCTCGCCCACTCCGGCCACCGACGGCAAGCGAGTGTACGCCTGGTTCGGTTCGGCAGTGATCGCGGCGGTCGATTTCGACGGCCAGCTGGTCTGGCGGCACGAGCGCGCGGGTCCGTTCGTGCTCAACCCGGGAATTTGCACCAGCCCGATCCTGTACGACGACACCGTCGTGCTGGTGTGCGATCAGGGCGCAACCAGGGTTTCATCCAGGGGCTCGAAAAGTCGAGCGGCGAGGTCCGCTGGGAACAATCGCGCAAGGGACTCGACTATTGCAACGCCACGCCCATCCTGATCGACGTGGCCGGCAAGACGCAGCTGATCGTGGCCGGGTCGAAGGCCCTGTCCGGGCTGGAGCCGAGCAGCGGCGAACCGATCTGGTTTTGCAAAAGCTGGGGTTTTGGCTGCTCGCCGGCTTACGGGCACGGGCTGGTCTACGCCGATCGCGGCGGCAACGAGCCGGCCATTTGCGTCGATCCAACCGGCATGGGGGACGTCAGCAAGACGCACGTCAAATGGCAGGTCGAAAAGGTTGCCGGCGACTACGGCTCGCCCGTGATCAGCGGCGATTATATTTACCGGCCGTCCAACGACGGCGTGGTGGAATGCCGGTCCCTGGCCACGGGCGAAAAGCAATTCAACAGCCGGCTGGAAGGGCTATCGAAGGTGGCCAGCCCGATCGCCACGGCCGACGGCCGGATCTATTTTGTCAGCACCGGCCATAGCTATGTCTTGAAGGCTGGGCCGACGTTGGAGATCCTGGCCAGCAGCAAGTTGCCGGGGGGCGGCAATGGCTCGTCGCCGGCGGTGTCGGGCGGACGAATTTTTGTCCGCGATTTCGATTGGCTCTATTGTTTGGGCAAATAGTTTGCGACACTAGTCAGCAGATTTGGTCGCCCAAACCGTCTCGCTGCAGGGAGAGCGCATTTGGACCCGAGAACCCCTCTCCCTTCAGGGAGAGGGTAGGGTGAGGGCTCCCGCCGCCCGCATGTTTGTCCCGTTCCGCCTGCTCACCAGGCAGAATTCCTTCGACCCGGAGAACTTCGATGCACACCCAGAGCTTGTCCCGCTACCTGGTTGCCCTTTGCGCTTTCGGCGCGCTGGCGCTGGTGATTTCGCGCTCCGCCCCGCTCGTGGCCGACGACGCGGCCGGCTGGGTCGAACTGCTCGAGAAGGGGGATATCACCAAGAACTGGACGACCAAGGGCAACTGGGTCACCGGCAAGGACGGGGACGTGAACCTGGAACCGCGCGCCGGCGAATCGGGCTGGCAGCGCTACGACGCTTATCTGTGGTCCAAGGAGCAGTACAAGGACTTTGAAGTCGACTTCGAATACAAAGTCGCCAATGGCAGCAACAGCGGCTTTTATTTCCACGTCGGCGATCAGGCCAACCCTGTGGCCGACGGCATCGAAGTGCAGATCTACGACTCGCATCCCAAGGGGCCCGAGGGCAAGCTGAACGATCACGACTCGGGCGGGATCATTCCCGGCGTGCCGCCGATCAAGAACGCCGCCAAGCCGGCCGGCGAGTGGAACCATTTCCACATCACGTGCATCGGCAACAAGCTGACCGTCAAGCTCAACGACGTCGTGGTCAACGAAGTCGACATTTCGCAAGGCGCGCTCGGCAGCCGCAAGCCGACCGGCTTCATCGGTTTCCAGGATCACGGCCTGCCGCTGGGCCTGCGGAAGATCAAAGTCAAGAAGCTGTGATCCGCGGCGACCATGCCGCCGTCCACGGCGCAAAGGATGAACTACTAGCCGGCGGTCAATGACCGCCGGTTAGCGTTTGCGGCGCGCCTGGCGGTCGTTGCCCGCCGGCTGTAAAGAGATTGCCAGCGACGAGTACAGTCTTGCCGCGGCAAAAGCAGTGTTGCCGCCGTAGAAGCGGTGTCGCCGCCACAGAAACCGTCTTGCCGCCGTAGAGCTCATTTCGCCTTCACGTCATACGCCGTCAGCGATTGCTGGTCGCGGATGTACAGCCGGCCGCCGGTCACGACCGGGTACGCCCACGACGGCTTGCCGTGTCCGGCGAACTTGAACCGGCCGTGTTCGCGATAGCCCTCGGGCGTGGCTTCAGCAAGGGCCGCTTCCTGACCTTCGCCCAGCACGTAGAGCATGCCGTCGGCGATGCAGAGCGAGCCCTTGCCAGCGCTGCGGGCTTGCCAGGCGATTGTGCCAGAGCTGAACTCCATGCACATCAGCGGGCCGCCGCCGGCCGAATAGAGATACTCGCCCAGCTTGACGATTCCGCCGTGGTGGCAGGCCATCTTCTTCTCGAAGTACACCTGCTCGGCCGCCTGCACGCTGCCGCTCGTCACGATCTTGGCCAACCCGCCGCCGGTGCCGTAGGCGCTCGAAGCAAAGACCTGATCGTTGGACACGATCGGCGTGCAGCAATTGGCCGTGCCGTTGGCCGGGGCGGTATAGCGCCAAAGCGATTTGCCGTCGGCCAGCGACACGCCGAAAACGCTCTGGTTGGCGAACTGAACGATCTGCTTGATGCCCCCTAAATCGGCCAGCACGGGGGACGAGTAATGGGCCCCCTCGGTGATCTCCTTGCTTTGCCAGATGAGCTGGCCGTTGCGCTTGTCGAGCGCTGCCAGGGTGCCGGCCTTGCCGCCGGGAGTGACGATCAGCTTTTCGTCCACGACGAGCGGCGATTCGGAATAGCCCCAGCCCGGCACCCCGCCGCCGAAGTCGGCCCGCAGGTTGACGCTCCAGATCGTCTTGCCGGTGGACGCTTCCAGGCACGTGACGTCGCCGTTGCCCCCTTCGACATAGAGCCAGTCGCCGTCGACCGTGGGCGTGCCGCGCGGGCCGTCGCCCATGCCGTTGCGATATCCGCCAAACGTGGCCCGCAGCTCATCGATCGATAGCACGCCGTCGCCGCTGACTTTATTGCCGACGTAATAGCGGACCAGCTCCTCGCGGACGATCACGCCGTCTCGGCCGGGCTCGTATTTCTCCAAGGCGGCCGCAATCTCGGCGGCAGTGAGTAGATCGTCGGCCTTGTTGGTGGCCGGATCGCGGATGTCGATGCGGCCAAAGTGACGGTCCAGCGCCGTGCTCTTGGCTTCCTGCTTCGAGATCTGGCCGTCGCCGTCGGTATCGAGCTGCTTGAGATATTCGGCCGTGCGGGCAGCGGCCAGGGCGGGAGCGTCGGCCTTGGGGTCCGCGGCATCGATGCGGTCGAACGCGTCGCGCAGCAGGTTGCCGGCCTCGGCGAACGAAAGCTGATCGTCCTTGTCCTTGTCGAGTTGCTCGAACAGGAGTGCCGCCCGGCGCTGGGCGTTGGCTTCCAGGGCCTGTTGGTCGGCGCCGGCTGCCGGCTTGTCGTTCTTGTTCCAATCCCAGCCGAAGCGCTGCAGGGCTTCGAGCTCGTCGACCTTGCCGTCGCCGTTCTTGTCGATTTGCTTCAGTTCGCCCGCGATCCGCACTTCGAGCAACTGGACGGCCGGCGCCGGCTGCACGGCCCACAAGATCCGGCCGTCTTTGGCGTCGAGGGCCAGGATGTGCTCGATGCCGTCGAGATCGCCCTGAGTGAAGATGCGGCCGTTCTTCAGTGCGATCGACGAATAGCCCACACCCACGGTGTCGACCTGCCAGACGATCGCGGGTCCTTCGGTCGGCCACTCTTTGAGCAAGCCGGTATCCAGGCTGATGCCGTCGCGGTTCGGGCCCAGCCATTGCGGCCAGTCGCCGCCCGGAGGCCCGGCATCGCCGGCGGCCGCTACGATCGAGGTACAGACCACCAGACACACGGCCAATCGCGCATGGCAAAGTTTCATCGGCAGGCCTCCTGCAGGGTAAATGCGGCGAGGGTTCGGCGGTGGGACGAAGCGGCGCCCGGTCCGTTTGGCCCCGGGCGGGAAGATGTCCGGCCAAGACATCAACATACACCGATGGATTGTAGCGGGTGCCCTGGCGACCGCCAATTCATTTCCGCCCGCCGCCGGGTTTCGGTCATCGGAAGGGACGCGGCAGGGCCGCAGTTCGCTCGGCAAAACACGAGCGACGTCGCAGGGGCCAGAGCTGCGAGCCGCCTGACCGCTTTGGAGTGGGCGGATCAGTACGGCCAGGGTTTGCCCAGATGGCCGAAGCGCTCGAGGGCGGCTTCAGCGTACATCAGCGGCCGGTCAATGGCATCGAAGCTGGCGGCGTCCAGGACCGGATGCGCCCGACGGTATTCGATGGCCAGGCTCAGCGCCCGTTTCAAGCGCTGCTCGTCCTGAGAGTGCAGATCGACCAGATGGCGCTCGTCGCCGACGAGCCAGTTGAGTCGATTGTGGCGGTCGTCGTGCACCTCTTCTTCGCTCATCGTTAGGCGCAGGTCGAATTCGTGTCCGGCCGCGTCCTGCAGGTGCACCGCCTTGGTCTCGCTGCCGAGCTGGCGATAAGCTTCGAGCAAGATGACCGGCGCCACGGGTTCGGGGACGGACATGGCGCGCGACCGGGCTTCGTCAACCAGCCCTCGGACTACGACCACGCTCCCCAACGAAATCACAACGCCCGCCGCCAGGACGTAGAGCCACTTCATATTTGCCCTCGCTCCGCTCCGTGTTGTTCCAACTCCGATTCTAGATGCAGGGCTGGAACCTGTGCACCGAACGAACGGGTGCCAAGGCGATGGCCGATGGGGGGGACGTCGCTGTCCAGAATTAAAGCCGCCGAATCGGCGGATGTTCGTCTACTTTATTAGTAGACAATTGGCGGCCGAGCGCCGCGAGCGCGCTGGCCCGAGTGGATCGAGACGCGGCAAACACGTCGCGCAAGGGGTAGCGTCCAAGTAGGTGGCGGCCCGACGGACAGCAGCCCGACAAACGACGGCGCTGGCGGCTAGTGCGCCGCGGGATCGGCCGGCTCAGGCCGGGCGAACAGCACCAGGATGCCGCCGGCACACAGCACGGCCGACATGATCAGCAGGCCGGGGGTGTAGCTGTCGAACCGGCTTTTCACGTGCCCCATGATCGTCGGGGCCAGGATGCCGCCGACGTTGGCCACCGAGTTGATTAGCGCGATGCCGCCGGCCGCTGCGGTGCCGGTGAGAAACGAAGTCGGGATGGCCCAGAATGTCGGCAACATTCCCTTCATGCCGCACAAGGTCACCGTCAGGGCCAACACGAACAGCCACGGGGACGGGGCCAGGGCCACGGCCAGCCAACCGAGCGATGCCACCCACGCCGAACACGCGACGTGCCAGCGGCGTTCGCCCGTGCGGTCGGAATTCATGCCGACCAGCAGCATGGCCGCGATGGCGACCACGCTGGGCAGCGCGGCCAATAAGCCGATCGACGCCTCGCTCGTATCGGGCCACTGAGAATGCAGCAGCTTGGGCAGGAAGAAACCGAATGCATTGTCCCCCATCGCGACCGAAAAATAAACGGCAATCAGCAACCACACGCGCGGATTGGCCAATGCCGACGCGAGAGAGTGCTGCTCTTGCGGGCCCAGCAGCTTGCGTTCGGCCGCCAGGCGGTCGACCAGAACTGTCCGCTCGGCGGGCGTCAGCCATTCGGCTTCCTCCGGCCGGTCGGTCAGGTAACGAAAGGTCACGAACCCCATCAGGACCGAGGGAATGCCCTCGAGCAGGAACAGCCATTGCCAGCTCGCCAGGCCTGCAACGCCTTTCATGTGCGTGAGGATGGCCCCCGAAATGGGATTGCCGATAATCGAAGCGATCAAGCCGGCGATCATGAATCGGGACACGGCCCGGCCGCGGGCCCGGGCCGGAAACCACTGGCTCAGATAAAGAATGATCCCCGGGAAGAATCCGGCCTCGGCGACTCCGAGCAGCACGCGCAGGGCATAGAAGCTCCACTGGCCGGTGACAAACATGGTGCACGACGAGACGATGCCCCAGCTGATCAGGATGCGCGCAATCCAGGACCGGGCGCCGACGCGGGCCAGGATCAGGTTGCTGGGCACTTCGAACAGGATGTAGCCGGCATAAAACAGCCCGGCGCCCAGCCCATAGGCTTTGTCGGACAACCCCAAGTCGTCCATCATGACCAGTTGAGCCATGCCGACATTGGCCCGATCCAGGATGTTCAGCACATACAGCAGGAACAGGAACGGGATCAGACGAATGGTCACTTTCGTCAGCACCGCCGATTCGGCAGGGCCGACCAATTCCGCCGCCGGCTGATCATCGTTCCCAGAATTCGCCATTGAGTGATTCCCGCCCCGCAGAAGTAACGTGCCCGGACCGCCGCTGATTGTCAGGCTATCGCACCCACGTTTCAAGCGAATAAACTAGGGGGGCTTCCCGATCGCACCGGTCGGCGGCACGCGTGCCCAAGCTGGACGCAAAACCGACACCGCAATCTTGGCAGGAACCACCCATGGATACCAAGCGACGCGTCGCGATCATCGGCCGCACCGGGCACGGCGACTACGGGCACGATCTGGACATCGCCTGGCTCGACCTGCCGGAGGTCGAAGTCGTGGCCGTCGCCGACGACGATCCGGCCGGACTGGCCAAGGCTGCCGGGCGGCTTAAGGTGGACCGGGCGTTCGCCGATTGGCGCAAGATGCTCGATGAAACCCGGCCGGACGTTGTCTCGATCTGCAATCGGCACGTCGACCAGCATCAGGCCATGATCCTGTCGGCCATCGAACGGGGCATCCACGTCCTGTGCGAAAAACCCATGTGCCGCAGCCTGGCCGAAGCCGACGAGATCGTCCGGGCCTGCGAGCAGACCCATGTCCACGTGGTCATTGCCCATCAAACCCGCTACAGCCCCAAAATCGCGGTGGTGAAAAACCTGATCGCCGCGGGCAAACTGGGCGACGTGCTCGAATACCGCGGCCGCGGCAAAGCCGACCAGCGCGGCGGCGCCGAAGACACCTGGGTGCTCGGTTCCCACATCATGGACTTGATTCGCAACTTCGGCGGCAATCCGCGGTGGTGCTTTGCCGCGGTGACCCAACAGGGCGAGCCGATCCGCCGCCGCGACGTGGTCGAAGGACCCGAAGGGCTGGGCCCGCTCGCCGGCGACGCGGTGAGCGCCATGTACGCCATGCCGGGTGGAGCGACGGCCTATTTCAGCAGCCAGAAGTCGGGCGGACGCTCGGCCGCGCGGTTCGCGCTGCAGATTTACGGCACCGAAGGGGTGCTGGAAATCGTCACCGGATACTTGCCCAGCGTCAAATTCCTGGCCGATGCCAGCTGGTCTCCCGGCCGCTCGAAGAAAAACTGGCAGGATGTCAGTTCGGCGGGCATCGGACAGGCCGAACCGCTGGCCGACGGCGGCATGGTCGAGGGCAACCGGCTCGCCATCCGCGATCTGCTCGCGTCCATCTCCGAGCGCCGCCAGCCGCAGATGAACGCGGCCGAAGCCGCCGCGGCGATCGAAATGATCGTGGCCTGCTTCGAGTCGCAGCGACTGGGCGCCCGGGTGCCGCTGCCGCTGGAAAGCCGCGACAATCCGCTGCTCAAGCTACCCGATTGAGCAAGGCTCGTTCGTCGCGAGAGTTGGGATGGAGCCGCAAAGACGCCCGTCGACAAGCTCAGGGCGGCTTTGCGGTTCTACTTCCCTCGGCCCCCTCACTTTGCCCCTTGGGCCGCCTCGAACACCTGGATCCATTCCAGGAACTTGGCCGTAATCTGGGCGACGGCCGTGTCGCGGTCGATCCGCTTCGCGCAGGTCGACGATCGGCTTGAGGAACGTCGAGCGGCCGACGGCAAATCCGATGAAGCCGGGCACGGCGGCCGCGATCTGCAACCATTCGATCACCCGTTTTTCGTCCTCGCCGCGCCCCAGCACGATGCAGCCGACGTGCGCTCGTGCGGCGCCGCGCCGGGCCGCCGCCACCACCTGCTCGCAATCCGAGCGGCGGTCGAGCCCTTCGATCTTCCAGACGTCGGGTTCCACGCCCGCGTTCTGCAGTTCGTGAATCGCCTCGATCATCAGCTGGGGCCGCAGCTCGACGTCGTAGGCGTGCTTGTCGCCGTGAAATTGTTCGAGCTGTTTCGGTTCGGCCGGCACCAGCAGTTCGAACATGAACAGGCGCTGCTTTTCGTGCAGGTAGTCGGACAGGCGCTTGAGCCGGGCGGTCTGGCGGCGGTTCAGGGCAGCGTCTCCGGCGGGATTCTGCCGCACCAGCACCTTGGTGAACGTGGGGTCGAACTCCTCGATTTTGTGGGCGAACTCCTCGCCGTATTCGAAATCGAATTCGTGCTGCCCGCTCTTCTCGGTGGGCAGGCAGAATGTGAAGCCGCTCTTGTGGGCGTCGCGCAGGATCGCGTGGCCGAATTCCTCGTCGACCAGCACTCCCGTGCGATCCTGCCGGGCGCCCTGGGCCAGGGCCAGCTTATAGCCGTCGTAAATCACCTGCTTGCTGGCCGCGACAACGGCAATTTGCTCGGGCCCCATCGGCTCGTGGAAACCGAAGACCTCTTCGCCGTACGAGTGCCGGTGATCGAAGGGCAGAATATACAGCGGCTTATCGTATCCGGTGGTCATTGCGTCGACTCCTTCTGTTGTCGGTAGCGGCGAACCAGCGTGTTGGTCGAACTATCGTGCGCGAGCGGCGGTGCCTGTTTGGCGGTCAGCTCGGGCACGATCCGCTGCGCCAGCACCTTGCCCAGCTCGACCCCCCATTGATCGAACGAATTGATGTGCCAGATCGTTCCCTGGACGAAGACTTTGTGTTCGTACAGGGCCACCAGCTTGCCGAGCGCGGCCGGCGTGAGCCGCTCAAGCAGCAAGCTGTTCGTCGGATGATTGCCCTCGAACGTGCGGTGGGGCACTTGTTTTTCGGCCACTTTGTCGGCCCGGACTTCGGCCTCGGTCTTGCCGAAGGCCAGCGCTTCGGTCTGGGCGAAGAAGTTGGCCATCAGCAGGTCGTGATGCGGCGGCACGGGATTGAGCGAGCGGCAAAAGCCGATGAAATCGCAGGGGATCAGCTTGGTTCCCTGGTGAATCAGCTGGTAGTAGGCGTGTTGGCCGTTCGTGCCGGGCGTACCCCAAACGATCGGTCCGGTCTGGTACGCGATGCGGTTGCCGTCCAGGTCGACGCTCTTGCCGTTGCTCTCCATGTCGAGCTGCTGCAAGTAGGCGCTGAACCGCCCCAGGTAGTGATCGTAGGGCAGGATGGCCTCGGTCTGGGCGCCGAAGAAGTTGTTGTACCAGATTCCCAACAGCCCCAGCAGCACGGGCAAGTTGCGGGCCGGCGGGGCGGTGCGGAAATGCTCGTCCATGGCGTGAAAGCCGGAGAGCATCTCGCGGAAGTTCTCCGGTCCGATGGCCAGCATCAGCGACAGTCCGATCGCCGAATCGTACGAGTAACGTCCGCCGACCCAATCCCAGAACTGGAACATGTTGGCCGTGTCGATGCCGAACTTGCTCACCTCGGCCGCGTTGGTCGAGACGGCCACAAAGTGTTTGGCCACGGCCTTCTCGTCTACCAGCGCCTTGAGGCACCAGTCCCGGGCCGAATGGGCGTTGGTCAGCGTTTCGAGCGTGGTGAACGTCTTCGACGAAATGATGAACAGGGTTTCGTCGGGGGCCAGCCCGTGCAGGGCTTCGACCAGGTCGGTGCCGTCGATGTTCGAGACGAAGCGGAACTGGATTTCCCGGGTGCTGTAATACTTGAGCGCTTCGTAGGCCATCACGGGCCCCAGGTCCGAACCGCCGATGCCGATATTGACCACGTTGCGGATCCGCTTGCCGGTGTGGCCCAGCCAGGCGCCCGAGCGGACGCGCTGGCAAAAGGCGGCCATCTGATCGAGCACGGCATGGACCTCGGGCACGACGTTCACGCCATCGACCAGGATGGTCGCGCCGCGCGGCGCCCGCAGGGCCACGTGCAGGACGGCCCGGCCTTCGGTCACGTTGATTTTGTCGCCGCGGAACATGGCCTCGATCCGCCGCGCAGGCCGGATTGCTCGGCCAATTGCACAAGCAGGTCGAGCGTTTCGGCCGTAATGCGGTTCTTCGAGTAGTCCAGGTAGATGCCCAGCGCCTCCAGGGCGAAGCGCTCGCCGCGCTGGGGATCGGCGGCAAACAACTGGCGCAGGTGCTGGTGGCGAATCTGCTCGTAATGGGCGGAAAGCGCCTGCCAGGCCGGGCGCTTTTCCAGCGGCAAGACCGTTTGCTCGGTGGCCATCGATGTCCTTTCTGGATTGCCCGGGCACGCGGTCGGGCGCCGCAGCGAAATGCTTTGTCGGGCGCGGGCGGGGCGGAATGACGAGTCTCGCGATTTTTCGCCGGTGCCTGCCGCCAGCCAGGCAAACTTCGGCCGGTCAGGCTTTTAGCGCGATCGTCGCGCCCGCATGCGCCGGATCAGCCTGCTCCCACAAACGAAAGCCACCTTTGAACGCATTGGCATTGTCCCCCAATCGGCAGCCGGTGGGGAGCGGATCGAGCAATTTGGCGTTGCCGCCGCCGAGCACGATGTACTCGGGCTCGAGCGCGTTGCGCAGCCGAGCCACCACGTCGTTCACGCGGCGCAGCCATTTCTGTTTGCCCAGGCGGCGCAGTCCGCGCTCGCCCACGTAGTCCTCGTAGGTTCGTTTGCGATACGGCAGATGCCCCAATTCCATCGGTTCGACGATCCCGTCGGCGATCATGGTTGTGCCCAGCCCGGTTCCCAGGCCGAGAAACAGCATCCGCCCGCCTTCGTAGCTGCCGATGGCCTGCATCGCCGCGTCGTTGATCACTTTGACCGGGCGGCCCAGCGCGGATTCGAAATCGAATCCGACCCAGCCCTGGCCGAGATTGATTGGCTCCGACAGGGGCTTGCCCTGCAAGACCGGCCCCGGATAGCCGATCGAGACCAGGTCGTACGCCCAGCCGTCGGCAGCCAGCTTGACGCCGGCAACCATTTGGGCCGGCGTCATCGACGAGCCGGAGGGAAACTTGCGCCGCTCCGTCTGGCCGGTGACCAGGATCTTGATGTTCGTCCCGCCCACGTCGACAACTAAGACATTCATCGCAGTTGCACACTCAGAAGAAATTGGACGGCCGAATAAAGGCCAAAACCGGGAGCCCGATTGCGCCTCCGTCGAGCCCTGCGCGGCGCCCCGGCAGAGCGCGTTTTACCCGTCGGACTTCAAACCGGCAAGGGGCCGCCGCCGCCGCTGAACGGCGGGCAGGCGGCCGCGGGCGGCAGGAGCGCCGCCGCCGGTTGCCTGTTAAACGCCGGGAAACTGAACTAAGATCAACAAGGAAACGGACTTTTCGCGCTTTCGCGCTATTCGCCGGCGCCGGCCCTCCGGCGCCCCCGAGCGGGATGCGTTCGTGTGGATTTCGTTTGAGCTGGAACGCGCATGACCGAAGTCACCCAAACGGCGAAGAAAATCATCGCCAACGTCGAGACCGTCATCGTTGGCAAGCGGCAGCAGATCGTGCTTGCGCTGGTCACCTGGTTCTGCGAAGGGCATCTGTTGCTCGAAGACGTGCCGGGCGTGGCCAAGACGGTGCTGGCCCGGGCCCTGGCCGCCAGCGTGGGCTGCGGATTCAAGCGCATCCAGTGCACGCCCGATTTGTTGCCCACCGACGTGACCGGCGCGTCGATCTTCAATCCCAAGACGACCGATTTCGAATTCCGCCCGGGCCCGATCTTCGCCCAGATCGTGCTGGCCGACGAAATCAACCGGGCCACGCCGCGCACCCAGTCGGCCCTGCTCGAAGCGATGGCCGAATCGCGGGTGACGGTCGACGGCACGACGTATCCGCTCAAGGCGCCGTTTCTGGTCGTGGGCACGCAAAACCCGATCGATCACGAAGGCACGTTTCCCTTGCCCGAAGCCCAGCTCGACCGCTTCTTGATGCGTTTCAGCCTGGGCTATCCAAGCCCGGAGCACGAGCTGAAGATGCTCGAAATGCTCGAGCAGGAGCACCCGCTCGGCAAGCTGACCGCGGTGGTGACGGGAGCCGACCTGGTGGCCTGTCAGCGGGCGGTGCGGGCCGTGCACGTCGATGAGAAGATCCGCCGCTACTTGTTGGAAATCATCACCAAGACGCGCGAGCACGACGATCTGGCGCTGGGCGCCAGCCCGCGGGCGACAATCGCCCTGTTTCGCACCGCGCAAGCCATGGCCGCGATTCTGGGGCGCGATTTCGTCCAACCCGACGACGTGAAACGCGTGGCGCCCAATGTGCTGGGGCATCGCGTGATCGTGCGGCCGGAAAGCCGGCTGCGAAAAGTCACGGCCGCCGAGGTGGTGCAGGATGTCATCGGCGACGTGCGCGTTCCGGTCAGCGATCAAGAGCCGGCCTGGCCATGAAATGGTTTCTTTGGGCCGGGGGATTGCTGGCCGTCAGTCTGCTCTTCGGTTTCGGGCTGCTGGCCTATGCGATGTACGCCCTGCTGGCCACCATGCTGGTGAGCCGCTGGTTGGCCCGCAGTTGGACGCGCAGCCTGTCCGCAATGCGCGAGTGCAACCGGACCACCGCCAACGTGGGCGACACCGTGGCCGTGGTCATCACGGTGCGCAATGCCGGCTGGCTGCCGGTGGCCTGGGTGCTGGTGGAAGACGTGCTTCCGCGCCGCGCCCTGATGTTCGAGCCGCCGAACTTGCGGATCGTGGGGCGGCGCGAGCGGCTGCTGAGTCTGGGCCGCCGGGGCCGCGGCACAATGCTGTATCAATTGCAGTGCAATCGGCGAGGCTTCTACCAGATTGGGCCGCTGGTCATGGAGACCGGCGATCTGTTCGGACTCCACCGCCGCTTCCAGGTGGCCAGCCAGCCGCATTTCCTCATGGTTTATCCGCAGGTGCTGCAGCTCGAGGGCTTCGAGATCGCTTCGCGCCGGCCACTGGGCGAAATCCGCATGACCCACCGCCTGTTCGAAGACCCCACGCGCATCGCCGGCGTGCGGCCCTACGAAGCCGGCGATCCCTTGTCGCGCGTCCACTGGCGGGCCACGGCGCGGACCGGCCTGCTGCACAGCAAAGTCTACGAGCCGTCGAGCATCGCCGGCGTGACGATCGTGCTGGACTTTCACCAGGCCGCGCATGATCCGAAGCACGAGCCATACCGCTCGGAGCTGGCCATCACGGCGGCCGCCTCACTGGCCAACGCCGTGTACGAGATGGGACAGCAAGTCGGGCTGGCCAGCAATTGCCGCGACGCGGCCGACCGCATCCGCACCGAAGGCTGGGATTACGACTTGCGCAGCCGTTCGGCCGCCCGGCGCGTGGCCGGCATGTTGGAAACGAGCGACCGGCTGCGCCCGTGATCGTCGAAACCCGGCAAGGGAGCGAGCAATTGCTGCACATCCTGGGCGCCTTGGCCCGGGCTGAGCTGACCGATGGCCTGTCGCTGGCCCAGTTGCTGGCCGAGCCCACCTGCCGGCTGCGGCACGACGCGACGGTGGTGGTCATCCTCAGCCAGGTCAACGAGGAAACCGCCATCGCGCTGGGCAGCCTGCGCCGCCGCGGCTATGCCGTCGCGGCGATCCTGAACCTGTATGATGGATGGGAGTTCGGCGACCTGGCCGTGCGCTGGCCGGGCAGGGGATCTCGGCCCACCATTTGAAAGACGAAGCGGCGATCCCGGAAATCTGCCGGCAGTTTTTGTATTGAGAGCAGCGGTTTGATCCCCAACTCGTACTTCAGATAACCGATGACCGCCCACCGACTCCATCCGACGCTGGCCGATTACGTGGCGATTGCCATCAACCCGGTGCTGGTGATGGGGCTGGTCGGCAGCTTGATTTACTTCCTGCTCGAAGTGCTTTACCAGGGGGCTTATCCCGACCGGCTGCAGTTCTGCTTGAGCATGTTCGTGATGGGCACCGTGCTCATTTCGCGGATCGCCATGGAGGACGGGTTCGAGCATGCGGCGCCTTTCGGCGCGGCCCTGGCGGTGGTCGTTGCGCTGGCGCTCGGGCGTTTTGTCGAATACGGCCGGGGCACGCTGGCCGAGTTCGGCTGGGCCATCAACTGGGGCCTGATGGCACTGACCTGGTGGTGCGCCCATCAGCTGACTTGGGATTGCACGCTGATCGACGACGACGCCGAGCCCGACAGTCAGGGCCTGCTGGAAACCGTGGGGCTGGACAAGTCCGCGGGCGCGGGAGCCGGGCCGGCTGCGGCGCAGACTCCGCCCGAGTCGCCGGGCGGGGCGTCGAACCGGCGCGGCCGGGTGCTGGCCGGCTGGGAGAACGTGCTGGGGCGCAAGGGCCGGCCCCACGCGCCGGGCGTTTGGATCGTCTACTTTTCGTTGGCTTCGCTGCCGATCTTCGGCATCGGCCAGCTCTGCATTCCGGCCGCCAACGTGGCCAGCCGGCGCTATGTGTTCCAGCTGCTGTGCGTTTACGTGGCCTGCGGCCTGGGACTGCTGCTGACCACGAGTTTTCTGACCCTGCGCCGGTATTTGCGCACGCGGCGCTTGGAAATGCCGCCGATCATGGCCGGCACCTGGCTGGCCAGCGGAGCCTTGATGATCGTGGGGCTGCTGCTATTCGTCGCGCTGCTGCCGCGGCCAAATCCCGAGTATGCGATTTCCGAGTTGCCGCTGAAGTTCGGCTCGCACGACCAGGGCTCATCGTCGCGGGCCGTGGGCGCCGAGGGCACGCGCGACGAGCAGGCCGCGAGCGGCTCGGGCGTCGATCATTCGCCCGGCGGCCAGCCTCCCGCCAACGACTCGGCCGGCGAGGGCCGACAATCCTCCCCCGACGCGGCAAATACCGCGGCCGGAGACAAAAACCAACCTGCCGGCTCGGGCGGACAGGGCAAGGACGGTCAGGCGCCGGCAAAGGACCAGGGCGACAAGGCCCCGGCGCAGTCTCCGCAGCAGCAATCGCCTCCAAACCAACCCGGCCAGCCGCAACCCGACCCGTCGAAACCCGACCCGTCGAAACCCGACCCGTCGAAACCGACTCAGCCGCAATCTTCTTCGTCGCAGCCTTCTCCAGCGCCGGCCGCTGGGGCACAGTCTCCGCCGAAACAATCCCAGTCGCCTGCGCCGTCCCAGACGTCTGCGCAATCCCAGTCGCCTTCACAATCTCAGCCGGCGCATTCGCCTCCAGCGCAGGCCGCACAACCTCAAGCCGCACAGTCTCCAGCCTCGGCGCCGTCTGTCGCAACCGGCGCTTTGACGGCCGTGGGCGGAATGTTAGCGGTGGCCCTGAAGTGGGTCTTTTACCTGGTGCTGATTGCGGCCGTGGCATTCTTCGCCTGGCGATCGCGGGAAGCGCTGCTGGCGATCCTGCAAGGCTGGCTGACCCAACTGCGGTCGTTCTGGGACGAACTTCGGGGCCGAGCGAAACCTGCGGCCGCTGGCTTGCCGCAGCCGATCGTGGCCGCCCAGCGCACCCTACGGTTTGGAGATTTCGTCGATCCGTTCTTGGCCGGCACGGCCCGGCAACATGCGCCGCGCGAGCTGATCCAATACACGTTCGCCGCGCTCGAGGCTTGGAGCCGCGACCACGGCCACCCGCGCACGCCCGATGCGACACCGCACGAGTTTGCCCGGGACGTGGGGCGGCAGTTCGAGCCGCTGGCGGCCGGCGTCCTGCGGCTGGCCGATCTGTATTGCCGGGCCGAGTATGCGCCGGCAAACCCGCAGCCGGTGGGCCTCGACCCCTTGGCCCAGCTCTGGCAATCGCTCCGGGTGGTCGACGCACGGCTGGTGGCAGCCGGTCGCGAGTAGATCTGGCCAGCGAGTCGGCAGGCAGGCGAGTCGGCAGGCAGGCGAACTGCTGGTTACTCGTCTTCGTCGGCGGCCTCATCGCCCCAGGTCAGCCCTTCGGACATGATCGTCACTTTGCTTCCGGCACCGTCCGGCTTGACGAACAGCGTGAGCTCGGCGGGACCCTTGGTCCGCTTGAGGATCGCCGAGGCGGCGGTCACCAGGTCTTCGTCCGGAGTTTGCCAGCCCTGCTGCTTGAAGCTCTTGGTCAGCGCGGCCGAGAGCGTCTTGACGTCCGACTTGCTCTTGAAGCCGATGTGGCCGACGAGCTGCTTGTACTCGACGTCGGTCGCGTCCTTGGGAATCGGCAGATCACCGACCTTGACCGCCGAACCCGCTTTGGCGGCCGGGCCGTCGTCGCCGGCGGCCTGGGGTTTGCCCGGCGGAGCCGATTTGGGGGGTGCTTTGGGCAGCGCGACGGCTAGCAACGCCACGTCGAAACGGGCGTCGAAGCCGTCCTTGCTGCCCGGCTTGTCGCTTCGCACCAGCGACGTGCTGCCGCGCACGCGCCCGTCTTTGAGCGTCCGCTGCCCTTTCAGGTCTTCGGAGCCGGAAATGCTCAACGACGTGTTGGCGGCCCAGCAGCTGCAGTACAGCGGCTTGCCGTCCTGGTCGAACGTGACTTTGACGTGCGGCTGAAACAGGCTGAAGCGATCGTCGGATCCCTTGCCTTCGACGAGCGCGGCCTTGAGCTTGTCGAGCGGAATCGGCTTGTCCGAGAGCAGGACGACCAGCACGTCGTTGTCATAGAGCCGCGCTTGGTACGCCACGGCTTGTTCGAGCTTGTAGGCCTTGTCGCTAAGACGCAGCGAACCCAGGCAGACCTTGCCCGGCGGCAACGGAGCGCTCGCGGCCGGCTCTTCCGCCGCCAGGCGCACTGCCGGTCCCAGGCCGGCGAGCGCAGTCAGCACAATCCACAAAAGGCATCGCATACGAATTGTCCCCGGAGAACCTGGTGAAATGGCTGGCGATCGCGGTTGCCCTGCCGCGCCGTGCGTGGAGTGTAGCAGCATCGACGAGGCTTGGGTAACCCGACTTGAATTGTGCGGCCGGGCAATCAGGCGGGCGGCAATCCTGCCGCGGGGCGGTCGGCGAGCACCACGGCCTGCGCGAGAAACGCGGCCGGCGGGGATCGACGCGTCTCCTTTTTCCAGCCGCGCAAGCATCGACTGCTTCGAGCCACCGGTCACCAGCCACAAGATCGATCGAGCCCGATCGAGCACCGGATAGGTGAGCGTCATGCGCCGCCGGCCCTGATAGACGCCGGTGATCGCGACGTCGGTTTCGATCACATCCAGCACAGGGTCGCCCGGCACGAGCGACGCCGTGTGCCCGTCGGGCCCCAAACCCAAATGCGCCAGGTCCAAAACGGGCGGCGAGCCGGCCAGCGACTCGAGCGTCTGGGCGTAGCTGCGCGGCCGCGGCCAGATCCGGCTGTTCGACCGGCATGGCGTGGATCTGCTCGGGCCGCAGCGGGGCGTGGCTGAGCAGGCTCTCGGCCAGATGCGTCAGGTTGCGGTCCGGATCGCCGGCCGGCGCCACGCGCTCGTCGATCTGCACGATGTGCACACCGGGCCAGGGAACCGTCTGGTCGGCCAGGGCCCGGAGCATGAGCCAGGGGGTGCTCCCGCCGCTGACCGCCATGACGAACCGCCCGCGCGCAGCGACGGCCGCGCGGGCCGCTTCGGCCACCAAGGCGGCCGCGTGCCGGGCAACGGCGTCGGCATCGGGCAGGATTTCGATTTTCATCCGGCTGACCAGGCTCGGGGCGCGCGGAGGGAACGACTCCTACGCAAAAGACGAACTTAACCGCAAAGCGGCAAAGACGCAAAGCTATGCGCTGCGCGAACTCGGGCCATCCTGGCCCGCGGTCAACGACCGCGGTCGACGCGTCGCAGGACCGCGATCCGTATTGCCGCGCCGCCCCGTGACCTACGGCTGGGCGTTGGCCCCGCTCACGGCGTCGAGCGCGTCGTGCACTCGGCCGACCAGGTCGGGGGGCAAGCGGCCGTAGCGCAGCTGGCCGACGAATTGCTGCCCTTCGCCGGTGGCCCAGCGGAAGAACTTCACCAGTTCGGACCCTTTGCCGGGCGGCTGGTCCAGATAGATCAGTGCCCAGGCGGTGCCGACGATGGGATACGAGGCCTGCCCCGGGGCGTCGGTGAGCGAATAGCGCAGATCGTCGGGAATCAGTCGCAACGAAGCGGCGGCGGCGGCGGTGATCCCCTCGACCGACGGCGAGACGAACACGCCGGCCTGGTTCTTGATCATGCCCACGGGCAAGCCGTTCGCCAGGGCGAAGCTCAATTCGACGTAGCCGATGGCGCCCGGAGTGCGGCTGACCTTGTCGGCCACGCCGTCGTTTTTTTCGGCAGGCACGCCGACGGGCCAGGTGACCTTGGTACCGCTGCCCACGTCGCGCTTCCAGGCGCTGCTGGCTTTGCTCAGGTAGTCGGTCCAGATCGAGGTTGTGCCGCTCCCCTCATTACGATAGACGACCACGATCTCCAAGTCGGGCAGCGCCTCGCCGGGGTTGTTGACCGCTATGGCCGGATCATTCCAGCGCGTGATCTTGCCCAGGTAGATGTTGGCCAAAAGCGGACCGGTGAACCGCAGGCCGACGTTGCCGCCCGAATCGTCCGGCACGTTGTACGTGGGCACCACGGCGCCCATGACCAAGGGTATGTGGATCATCGCACCGCCGGCGTCGGCCAGTTGCTTGTCGGACAAGAATGCATCGCTGCAGCCGAAGTCGAGAAACTTCGACGTCACGCCTTCGATTCCTTTGGTCGAGCCGACTGCCGTGTAGTCGATCTTGACGCCGGTCTGCTGCTCGTAGAGGCGGGCCCATTGTTCCATGATCGGCCGCACGAACGTCGAGCCGCCGCCGCGCAGGACCAGGCCTGTTGGGACGGGGCCGGCCGCGGCCGGCGCAGCGCCGGACTGGCCATCGCCGCCAGGCGGCGCCAGAGATGCCCCGGCGAGGCAACCGGAGTGCCTGAACTCGGCGGCCTGTTTGCCAACCAGACGCCCAGTGCCGCCAGGCCAGCCAGCACGGCAATCACCGCCAATAGAATCTCCCGCCGGCGCAAGTTCGCCGGCCGCGCAGCCGGCCGGGGCTCAGCGAGCGCGGCGGCAGGCGCGGCGGGCGGCGTCCGGGTTGCCGGAGTTTGGGCTGCCGGCGCCATGCGCGTGGGCTGGTGCGGATCGCGCAGCTCGTCTTCGGCCAAGGCCACGTCCGACGATAGCGCGCCGACAGGCTGTCGATTCTGCGCCGCGCCGACCCGGCCTACGCCCGGGCCCGTCGAAGCTCCGGCCGCCATGGCCGGCGGCGTCGAAGCTGCGGCCGGCGCCGGCGGGCGCGAGGACCGCGGCTTGCGAATCGCGCCCGGCGAAGTCGACATCGGGGGGCAGAGCCCCAGGCGGAACATGGCCGGCGTGAACTGCGGCATTTCTTCGGCCGGCGGCGGGGCAATGGGCGGCGCTGGTCCACGGGGCCAGGGCCTCGACCACTTCGGCCGGCGTCTGGTAGCGGTCGGCCGGCTTCTTGCACATCATCCGCTCGATCACGGCGGCCAGCTCGGCGGGCACTTCCGGCCGCAGGCTGCAGACCGGCTCCGGCTCGCGGGCCTGGTGCGAGAGCAGTTTCTGGATCAGAGAGCCCTCGGGCACCGTCAGCTTGCGGAGCAGCAAGAAATAGAACGTGCAGCCCAGGCTGTAGATGTCGGCCCGAATGTCGGCCGAGCTCGACTGCAGCGCCTGCTCGGGGGCGATGAAGTCGGCCGTGCCCATCACGGCTTCCGCATCGAGATTGGCCGTCAGGTTGCCGTTCTTGCCGGTATCGAAGAAGCGGGCCAGACCCAAGTCGAGCAGCTTGATCGTGCCCGAGCGATCGAGCATCAGGTTGCTGGGCTTGACGTCGCGATGCACGAGCCCCGCTTCGTGCGCGTGTTGCAAACCCAGGGCCGCCTGGCGAATGTAATGGGCGGCCCGATCGATCGCCAGCGGGCCGTGCGCCCCGACCAGATCGTGCAGCGTCGTGCCGTCGATGTATTCCATGACCAGATACGGGCCGCGCGACGAACGATCGACGTCGAACACCCGGGCAATGTGGATGTGGTCCATCGCCGCGCTGGCCCGGGCTTCGCGCATGAAGCGATCCACGGTGCCGGGAATCTTGGCCAGCGCCGGACTCATCAGCTTCAGCGCCACCAGCCGCTCGAGCATCAGGTGCTCGCAGAGCACGACCGTGCCCATGCCGCCGGTGCCCAGCAGATGCAGGATCTTGAACTTGTCATCGACGAAGAAACCGCGCCAGCGCCCGCGGAGCAGCTCGCGCGATTGGAAAGGCGTGAGCAGGCCTTCGTCGACGAGGCGTCGGGCCAGGAGTTCGGGCAGCGAGCCGGCTTCGTCCGCTTCGGACGCAGCTTGATACGCTTCGACGACGGACGGGGCCACCAGGCCGCTGCGGGCCACCAGATCGAGAAACTCGTCGTGAGTCACGGTTTGCGTCATTGACCCTGCTTCCGCCCGGCGCGCCTTGCGAGCGGGTTCAGCGCCCTGGCGTCCGAACTTGCCGCGACGACTGCGAGCGAACATGCGGCTCGCGCGAGGCGAGCTTTTGGCTTCCTGGTGCCCCTTTGCTGGCAGGGCATTCTGACGCATCCGTGTTAGGCTCCACTTAGCGTTCGGTTAGGACGCGGCAACGATTCGCCCCGTGCCCGGCACGAATCAGCCAGTGCCCCGGAGGCCCCGGGAGAAGGAAAATCTTGCGGAAAAGTAACTTTGCCGCGGCACACCCAAATTGACACGTTCGCCTGACCGCGAGGATACTCAAGGCTGCGAACCGCTCGAGGTGACGGTTGTCGCCCCGCGGGCTGGTGACTTTTGATTGGCGCGGCCCACGGCAGTATTACGGCGCATGCGCTCCAGGGCACGAACATGTCAGGCGGCCAGAAGGCAATTCGCGTCGCGGCGACGGTCGGGCTGGTAACTCTGCTCGCCGGCACGGCCGCAGCGCGCAACTACCATCACAACAACAACTACAACGCTGCCGCCCGACAGCGCATGATCCAAGCGGCGCAGGCCAATCTGGCGGCCGCCCGTCAGGCCCAGGCTTTGGCCCAGGTGCAGATGCACCAGGCCCAAACCAAGATCGACAGCAGCAACGACCGGATTCGCGCCGCCAAAAATGAAATGGACCAGGGCAAGAGCGATGAGCACACCTCGCACCTGTCGCTGCAGGAGATTCAGGCCCGGCTGATCGAAGAGACCGGCCCGAACTCCGACATCAGCAAGTCCCACGGCGCACTCGTGGCGGCCATCGACGAGTACGATCAGGTCTATAAGCGAGTGCTCCATTCCGACGAATACAAATCGAAAATGGCCGAGCTGACCGATCCCAGCGAACGGCTCAAGAAACTGCCCGAGGTGCGGGAGGAAGTCTTCAAGCACGACGAGGACTATCAGAACGCGTTGGCCCGGGTGAAGCTCAAGAAATTCAAGTTCGGCCAGCTCCGCACCGAAATGGTCCGCAGCAGTCCGGAATGGATGTCCATGAGCGAACAAGTTCGCGACGCGCTGAAGTCGCAGAACCATGCCGAGATCGAGGCGATTGGCGGCGGCTCGGCCAAAATGCGGGCCAAGTATCGGCTCCGCGACGCGCAAGAAGTCTACGCCGCCGCGACGATGACCATCAATCAGTGCGAGGCCATCCTGCGCCGCCTCGGCGTCCGGCCGCCGCCCGCCCAGCCGTCGCCGCCGTCGGCCTCGGCATCGTAGCGGGCTTCTCGCGGCGACGGTTTTTCTGCCCGACCGGGGGCGTGCCAATTCGAGACAAGTGCACGAACCCGTCGATCGGCCAACCCACCGCAGCCGCGCGCCGCGTCGAATTGCCGCGCCGGCGATTCGCCGTTTCTCGGGAAGCCGTAATGCTTTGCAATCAGCTAGCCGATCGTATAAAATGATCCTGATTCGTTTGGCGGCACGATGAACCTGCGCTCCAGTGCCGCCGGCGCCAGCAGAGCGGGCGGCCGGCAGCATCCCACCCCTACGCAATTCGGCGGCAATCGTGATGAACGGTCGCGCGCACCGCGCTTTGCCTCTTCTGCTGCTGCACCGCTGGGTGCTGCTGGCGGTTGCCCTTTGTCTGGCGGCCGGAGCGTCGACCGCTTGCGCTGCCGACGCAGCGCCGCCAGCCGAGACGCCGCCAGCCCCGACGCTCCACTTCGTCAACGACATCCTGCCGCTGTTGACCAAGCACGGCTGCAATAGCGGCGGTTGCCACGGCCGGGGCAACGGGCAGAACGGCTTCAAGCTGTCGCTGTTCGGCTTCGACCCGGAGGCCGACTACGACGCCCTGGTCGGCGAGGGATTGGGGCGCCGGATCTCCTGGACGGCGCCGCAGGAGTCGCTGCTGCTGGCCAAGCCCACCGGCCAATTGCCGCATGGCGGCGGCGTCCGGTTTGCCGCCGACAGCTCCGCCTACCAGCTGATCGAAAACTGGATCAGCCAGGGATCCCCCTGGGGCACAGCCGACGCGCCAAAGCTCACCGGCATCCGCGTCGAGCCGGCCGAGCAGGTGCTCGCCGACGACGGCACGCAGCAGCTCAAAGTCACGGCCAGCTATGCAGACAACTCGACCCGCGACGTCACGACCACGGCCGAGTATTTCAGCGCTCAGCCGGCCGCTTTGTCAGTGACCCCCTTGGGCCTGGCCCATTCGTTGGGCGGCAAGGGGGATTCGATCGTCACGGTCCGCTACCTGGGCATCGTGGCGGTGGCCCGGTTCACGGTGCCCTATCAGCGGAATCTGCCTGCGGCGGCCTACGCCGGCTTCGAGCCGAAGAATTACATCGACCGCCTGGTTCTGGAAAAGTGGCGCCAACTGGGGCTGGCGCCCAGCCCGGCGGCCGGCGATGCCGAATTCGTCCGCCGCGCGTACCTGGACGCGATCGGCACCTTGCCCAAGCCGCAGGAGGTGCTCGATTTTCTGGCCGACGCCGCGCCCGACAAGCGGGACAAGCTGATCGATCGATTGCTGGAGCGCGAGGAGTACGCCACGTTCTGGGCCCAGCGCTGGGGCGACTTGCTGCGGAACAAGCAAAACTACAGCGCCGGCGACCACAAAGAAGACAGCCAGAAATTTGCCGACTGGATTCGCGCGTCGTTCGCCCAGAACATGCCGTTCGACAAGTTCGCCCGGGCGCTGATCGCCGTCACGGGCAAGGCCGAAGACCATCCCGAGATGGACTGGTACCGGCAGATCAACACGCCCCAGTTCAAAGTCGAAGACACTTCGCAGGTGTTTCTCGGGCTGCGCGTTTCGTGCGCCAACTGCCACAACCATCCGTTTGAGCGCATCTCGCAGAACGACTACTGGCAATATGCGGCGTTCTTTGCCCGCGTCGACGCGATGTCTTACGGCACGGTGACGATGGTCGGCCTGAAAGACGACGGCACGATGAACAATCCGCGGACCGGCCAGGCCGTGGTCCCCAAGGCTTTCGGCGGCCCCGAATCCCCCTACGTCAAGGGCGAGGATCCGCGGCAGAAGCTGGTCGACTGGATGGTCGCCAAGGAGAACCCCTACTTCGCCCGGGCCATCAGCAACCGCATCTGGGCGCACTACCTGAAGCGCGGGCTGGTCGAAGCGGTCGACGACCTGCGGGCCACCAACCCGCCCAGCAATCCCGCGCTGCTCGACGCGCTGGCCGCCGACCTGGCCGAACATGGCTACGATCTGAAGCATTTGACCCGGACGGTGATGAAGTCCCGCGTCTATGGGCTCAGCGCGATCCCGACGGCCGACAACGCCCCGGACAGTCGCAATTACGCCCGGCACTATCCGCAGCGGCTGTTGCCGCACGTGCTGCTCGATGCGCTGGCCGCGGCGACGGGCATTGCCCCCAAGTTTCCGCAATTCCCGGCCGTGCAGCGGGCGATTCAGTTGCCGAACGAGGCCCAACAGAGCGACTTTTTGGATATCTTCGGCCGCTCGCGGCGCGACAGCACGTGCGTGTGCGAAACCCACATCGAGCCAAACCTGTCGCAAGTGCTGTACGTGATGTTTTCGCCCGAGCTGCAGACCGATATCGCCAGCCCGGACGGCATCGTCAGCCAGATGCTCAAGGAAAACCGCTCGCCGTCGGACATTGTGACGCAGTTGTACTTGCGGGTCCTCGCGCGGCCGCCGGCGCCGGCCGAGCTGGCCGATGCCGTGGCCCTGATCGACGCCGCGGCGGCCCGGCCGCCGGCCGCCCGGCCAAACTCCACCGACCCGCCGCCGCCGCTAACGCCCGAGATCGCGGCCCGGCAGCGGCAGCAAGCGGTCGAAGACTTGCTCTGGACGCTGCTCAATTGCAAAGAGTTCATTTTCAATCACTAGGGTCGCACCCTCGGGAACGGCAGCATGCACTTTCCAGCGATGTTCGGCGCACAGGGCGATAGCGCGCAGTCTGCGGCGGCTTCGTCCGGTGCGTTCTCCCGGCGGCATTTGTTCCGGGCCGGCGGCGTGACGATCGGCGGTATGGCCCTGGCCAACCTGCTCCGCGGCGAAGCGGCAGCCGCTTCCTCCGCGGCCGCCGCATCCCTGGCCGACAAGCGTAGCGTGATCGTGATCATGCAGTCCGGCGGGCCCAGCCACCTGGAAACCTGGGACATGAAGCCCGAGGCCCCGGTCGAATACCGCGGCGATTTCAAGAGCATCGGCACCAGCATCCCCGGCTATCAGGTCGGCGAGTACATGCCCAATCTGGCCAAGGTCTGCCACAAGCTGGCGATCTTGCGGAGCGTGTACCACGACCAGACCGAGCACGGCCAGGCGGTGCACATGGTGTTCACCGGCTATAAGCCGACCAAGCCCGACCCGGGAAACGAATGCCCCAGCATCGGCAGCATCGTCTCGAAGGAGCTGGGTCCGCGCCCCGGCGGCATCCCGGCCTACGTGGCGACGATGCAGGCGCTGGGCAGCTCGAACGCGGCGTACCTGGGCGTCGAGCACAATCCGTTTCAGACGTTCGGCTATCCGCAGAGTCCGGGCTTCCACGTGCGCAATCTGGTGCTGCCGCAGGACGTCGATGCGGCCCGGCTCGAGCGGCGGCGTTCGATGCTCCAGCGGTTCGACGACTTCCGCCGCGAGGCCGACGCCACCGGTGCGATCGGCGGGGTCGACAAGTTCACCCAAAGGGCCCTGGAACTGGTCAGCAGCACGGCGGTTCGCGATGCGTTCGAGCTGAACCACGAGCCCAAGGAACTGCGCGAGCGGTACGGCGCCCAAAGCTCGGGCTGCCAGTCGCTGCTCTTGGCCCGGCGGCTGGTCGAGGCCGGCGCCCGGTTCGTCACCGCCCAGATCGACGGCCAGTGGGATTCGCACAAGGACAACTTTCCCACGCATCGCAAGCTGATCCCGCCCTGGGACCAGGCCTTGGCCACGCTGATCGAGGATCTGGATTCACGCGGCTTGCTCGACACGACGCTGCTGCTCATCGGCGGCGAGTTCGGCCGCACGCCCAAGATCAACAAGGATGCCGGCCGCGATCACTGGCCGATGGTTTACACCACCGTGCTGGCCGGCGGCGGGCTGAAGCGCGGCATCATCCTGGGCGAGAGCGACGCGCTGGCCGAAAACCCCAAGACCCGGCCCATCAGCCATCAGGACGTGCTGGCCACGATCTACCATCAACTGGGCATCGACTATCACAAGACCTACTTCAACGAAGCTCACCGCCCGGTCGAGATCCTCAATTACGGCCAGCCGATCAAAGAAATCCTGTGAAGCGCAACGCAAATCCAGAACACCTGCCGACGCTGCGCGCCATCGGACTTATTGCCGGCTGTTTGTGCGTCGGCACGCTCATGATCGGGGGACCGGTCGCCGCGGCGGAGAATCCCCCAGCGAAGCTGCCGCCGATTGCCGTCGCGACGCTCAATCGCCCCACGCCGGTTGATTTCGCCCGCGAAGTCCTGCCGATCCTCACGCAGAACTGCCTGGCCTGTCACAACGCGAGCGAAGCGGCGGGCGAACTGATCCTGGAATCGCCCGAGACGATTCGCAAAGGGGGCGAAAGCGGCCCGGCCGTTGTGCCGGGGCAGGGGAGCGCCAGCCGACTGCTGCGCGCCGCGGCCCACGAGGACGCCGACCTGGTGATGCCGCCGCCGGAAAACAAGGTCGGTGCCGGCGCGCTCACGTCCGAGCAACTGGGCCTCGTGAAGCTCTGGATCGATCAAGGCGCCGGGGGCGATGCCGGCGCCGCGCGCGTCGTGGTGCGCCACGCCGTGCCGCCGGCCGTGCGCGCCATCCTGGCCACCGCGATCACGCCCGACGACGCCCTGGTCGCCTGCAATCGTGGCAACCGCCTGTTCGTCTACGATCTGCGCGGCCAGCGGCTCGAGGCTCAGCTGGCCGATCCGGCGCTGGCCGCCGCAGGCCAGCCGGGCGCCGCCGACGAGGATCTCGTGCGCTCGCTGGCCTTCGACCGCGCGGGCACGCTGCTGGCGGCGGGGGGCTTCCGCACCGTCAGCCTCTGGCGCCGGCCGGTCACCCAAATCGAGCGGGAATTTTCGCTCGCCGCGCCGGCCCGCAGCCAGGCGGTCAGCCCCGACGGCACCCAGTGGGCCCTGGGCACCGAAGCCGGCGGCATCGAACTGTCTAGCAGGGGACCGGGCCGGATCGAGCCGGGCGCCGCCGACGGCAAAGCAGCGGCCAAATCGATTGCCGCGCATCAGGGAGCGGTGACCGGATTGGCTTTCACGCCCGATGGCAAGCGGTTGTACTCGGCCGGCAGCGACAAGACCGTTCGGGCGTGGGATTCGGCCAGCGGCGCAGCGCTGGGCACATTTACGCTGCCGCAGGAAGTTCGGGCGCTGGCGCTGGCCGACTCGGGCGCGCGGCTCGTCACGGCCGATGCCGACATGACGATCCGGATCTGGCCCGCCGACGCAGTGCGCGATCCGCCCGCGGCCGAACCGATCGTGCCGCTCCTGGAGCTCAAAGGACACGGAGCCCCGATCGTGGTCCTGGCCGTGCCCTCGACGCCGGGCGATCGACTGATCTCGGGCAGCCAGGACGGCCGGCTGAAAATCTGGAACCTGGCCGACGGCGCAGCGGTGCGCGACCTGGACCACGGCAGCCCGCTGGCCCACTTGGCCGCCAGCCCCGATGGCCAGCGGATCGTCTCGGTGGGCGCCGCCGGCGTAGCGCGGCTGTGGAATGCGGCGGACGGAGCCCTGGTCGTCGAAATCAAGGCCGATCCCCGCAGCGTTCGGGCTCTTGAGCGGGCCGACGCGGCCCTGAACTACGCCCGGGCTTGCGTCGAATACCGCAAGGAAGAACATCGCGAGGCCGAAGAGGCGGTTAAACGCGAAATGACCGCCATGGAAGGGGGCCAGAAGAACAAGGCCGATACCGAGAAGATGATTACCGACAAGACGGAGCCGGCCGCCAAGTTGGACGAAGCGGCCAAGGCGGCCGAAAAGGCCCTGGCCGAAGCCGAAGCCGAGCTCAAGGAAGTAAACGACAAGCGCACCGCGGCCAAGGTGCTGGCCGACGCGGCCGAATTGGCCGAAACCCAAGCTCGCAAGGCATTCGAGGTGGCCCGCGACGCCGCCGCCCAGGACAAGGACAACGCGGGTCTCGCGGCTGCTCGCGACGCGGCCGAAAAATCGCGGGCCGAACAGTCCGCCCGGCGGCAGACCGCGCTTGCGGCCTATAACGACACGGCGGCGCCGATCGGACCGGCCCAGCAGAAAATGCAGCAAGCCGACAATGCCCGGCGCGAGGCAGCGCAAAAAGCCAAGACTGCCCGGCAGGAGCTCGACGACCTGAAAGGCGTCCGCGACGGCTTCACCAGTTACCTGGCCGCGGCCGCCGTCGCCGTCGAGCGGGCAAAAGCGGCAGTGCCGGTGGCCCAGCAGACCATTGTGACGGCCGAAGCGACGCTGGCGACGCGCGAGGGCGAAAAGAAGGCCGTCGAGCCGCCGGCCCCGTTCAAGCCGCTCGCCGCGGCGGCTTTTTCCGCGGATAGTAAGTGGCTGGCCCTGGCCGGCGAGGGGCCGGGCATTCTGGTCTTCGACGGCCAGCGCGGCACGCTGCTGGAAGTGGTCGAAGGGCATCGCGCGGCGGTCCGGTCGCTGGCCTATGTGGCCGATCGGCTGGTCTCCAGCGACGCCGAGCGGCGCACGATCGAATGGAAAAACGCCGGATCCTGGATCCTCGAGCGCAAGATCGGCCGTGCCGACGAGCCCGGCCAGCTGGTCGACCGCGTGCTCGGACTCGACTTCCATCCCGACGGCCGCCTGCTGGCCACCGCCGGCGGGCTGGCCGGCCGCAACGGCCAGCTCAAGCTTTGGAACGTGGACGACGGTCAACTGGTCCGCGAGATCGCCACCGGCGCGCGCGACACGATCTACTGCGTGCGATTCTCGCCCGACGGCCAGCTGCTGGCAGCCGCCGGGGCGGACCGGCTGGTGCGCATCTTCCGCACGGCCGATGGTTCGCTCGTGCGCACCCTGGCCGGCCACACGCATCACGTGCTGGGAGCCTCCTGGCGCCCCGACGGCAAGCTGCTGGCCACGGCCAGCGGCGACCATACGGTCAAAGTCTGGGACGTCGACTCGGGCACGGCCCTGCGGACGATGCGCGGCGATACGTACATGATCGGCGAATTCCGCCGCGAAGTGACCTCGATTTCGTTCGTCGGCAACACCGAGCATCTGCTGGCGAGCGCCGGGGACCGCACTGTCCGCCTGCTTCGCACCAGCAGCACGCGCGACGTGCGGACCTACAAAGACAGCCCGGCTTTCATGTACTCGGCCGTGGCGACTTCCGATGGCCGCCTGGCGATCGCCGGCGGGCAAGACGGAGTTCTCCGCGTCTGGAACGGCGAGAACGGGTATCCCGTGACCGTGTTCGCCGATCCGGCCGCTCCGCCGGCTGCGGCGGCCGCCAGCCCGGCAGGGCCCTAGCACCCGAGGCATCGGCCACCTGCCGCGACCCGGCAGCCGGCCGAGTTTCCCGAGCGGGGGGCGCTCGGCAATGCGCCGCGGCGGCAGGGCCGGCAGGCATTCGGTTGAGGCTTCGGGCCGAGACCGCCATAATGACGGAAGCTCGAGTTCGACCCGTCGACCCCGCGGCGCGTGTCCGGCATGTCCGCTTCGTTCGATCCGTATCGCGAGTGGCTGGACATCCCGGCGGATGAGCAACCGCCCCACTACTACCGCTTGCTGGGGCTCGCTCCCTTCGCGGCCGATCCGCAAAACATTCGCGCGGCGGCCGAGCGCCAAATCGTGCGGGTCAGCGCGCAGCGGCTGGGGCGCTGGTCGGCGGTCGCACAGCGCGTGCTGAACGAGCTGGCCGCCGCGCGCGATACGCTCGTCGATGCACAGAGCAAGGCGGTTTACGACGCGCACCTCGGCGGGCGGCTTGCGGCCGCGGGCCCCGAACCGTTCCAGCTGCCCGAGGATGGCGCTCCGCACGAACCATCCGGGCCGCCCGACGTGCCTCCGGCGCTGCCCGCAGTCGTGCCGCCGCCGCTTGCGGACAGTCCGCCGGCACCGCCGCCCGCGCAGACCATTCCCCCCGCGCTGGCGACTCCGCCCGCGATGCCAGCGCCCCCCATCGCCGCGGCACCGCCTGTCGAGTGGACCGCGCTGCCGCCTGGGCCGCCGCCGGGCGCTTTGGCCGCGAGGGCTAAGCGCCGGCGATTCTGGGCCAAAGGCATCGCGGCGATCGTGTTGATCTCTGCGGCCGCCGCCGTCGGCGGAGGCGTCTTCTTGAACTCCGTCCTGCGCCAGATCGACCAGTCGCGCAGCGAGCGGTTGGCTCGCGGCGACGAGGGCGCAGCACAGGATCAAGTCGCGGATTCGGCCGCTGACGATGCTGCCGCAAGCGACGAGTTGGCTCCGAGCCGGGTCAGGCCGGCCGCTGCGAAGGCCAGCCCACCGCGCGCGCCGCGGCCCAAGGAAGCCGCCAGGCCGGATCCGGACGCGGGCGCTTTGTATGAGGACGATGCGCCGGCCGTCGCCAGTGCGACGCCGCATGCGCCAGCCGTCGCCAGGGCGGCGGCTCCGGCCGAGCCCGACGACGACGTTGCCGCGGGGCCGCAGCCCGGGCTGTTGCACCGGGAGCACGGCCCGATCCTGCACGTTGCGGTGTCGCCGGACGGCCGCGAAGCGCTGAGCTTGGCCCAGGATCTTCGCGCCGGGATGCCCAACTCGCTGCGATTCTGGAGCGTGGCCGACGGCGGCGTGCAGATCGAACGCCCGCTCAAGCTCCCGGCCGACGTTACGATTGCCTGCTATGCGGCTGCGGGCCGGGAACTGTTCGTCGGCACGGGCAGCGGCAAAGCCCAGCTCGTCGCGCTCGATGGCGAAGAGGTGCTGGCGATCGGGCGCGGAGCGGGCCCCTTGGGTGCGGCCATTGCCACCCGCAACAGCGCGCTGTTGTACGCCCGGCCGTCCCAGCTGGCGCTCGAAGGTTGGGATCGCACGCACAGCACTCTGCGCGTGGCCTGCGCCGCGCTGCCGTCCGCGCCGGCGGCGCTCGGAATTTCAGCCGACAATTCGACGCTGCTCACGGCCGGGCCCTTTGTCGGGGCACCGGCCGCCCGCGGCGCGGCTGGCGCAGCGCCGCTCCAGTTGTGGCAAATCCAGCCGGCTGCAACCGCGGGCGCCGCCGGCGAACCGGTGTTTCGCGCCACGCTCAAGCTCGATCTGACCGGCCGCGTCGCGGATTTGTCCGCCGTCGCACTGCGGTCCGACGGACGCCAGGCCTGTGCCGGCGGTCGCGACGGCCGGATCCACGTGTTCGACCTGGTCGACGTCAGCTTGATTCATTCGCTCGCCGGCCACACCGGGCCGGTCGCTCGTTTGTCGCTTTCGGCAGACGGCGCACGCCTGGTATCGGGAGGCATCGATTCGACGGTCCGGGCTTGGGACGTTGCCGGCGGGATCGAATTGATGCGCTACGCGGGCCACGCCAAAGGCGTGACGTCGGTGGCCATCGCTCCTGACGGACGCACGGCGATCTCCGGCGGCGGGGACGGACAAATCCGCATCTGGCGTCTGCCGGCGGCCAGCGCTGCCGAACAAGCCGCGGCCGTGGCCGCCGCGGCGGGGGTCGCGGCCCCGGCGGCGAAGTCGATCTTCGAGCCTGCGCAGCCTGTCGCCGCGCCGGCAAAGGTCGTCGCGGCCGAGCCCGAACCGCTCCCTAAACCGCCGGCCGCAGCCGCGCAGCAGCGGGCCACGGCGGCGATCCGCAAGTTGTTCGCGGCCGATTTCGCCGCCGCCAAAGACCCGGACGGCAAGCTCAGCCTGGCCGAAGTGCTCCTGGGCGACGCCAGCGCTTATCCCGTTTCGTACCGTTACGCCATGCTCGACGAAGCGCGGAACCTGGCCGCCGCGAGCGGCTACGTCGGGCAGGCGCAGTGCGCAATCGCGGCGCTGGCTGAGCAGTTCGACGTCGACCTCCTCCAGATCACGGTCGAGACGTTCGAGCAGCTCGCCCGGCAACCGCTGCGCCCGAAGCGCGGCAGCAGCTGGCCGCGGCCAGCCTGGCGGCCGGCGAGCAGGCGCTGGCGAACGAGAAATATGCGCTCGCGCGGCGCGTCCTGTCCGTTGCCACGGCTTCGGCTCGCAAGGCAACCGATCCGCGGCTTAATCTGCAAATCGCGGATCGCGCCGCCGACGCCGCCGAACGGCAGAAGCTCTACGACCGTTTTACGGCCGCGCAATCGATACTGAAAACGGCGCCCGACGACGCAGCGGCCCATCTGGCCGTGGGCAAGTATCTGTGCTTCGTGCGGCAGGACTGGCCGGCAGGGCTGGCTCACCTGGCCGCAGGCGACCCGGGGGCTTTGCAAGAAGCCGCCCGCGACGAACTTGCCGGCTCGGACGCCGCCGGCGACACGGTCAAGCTGGCCGACGGCTGGTGGAGACTGGGGCAAGCAGCCAAGGGCAAAGAGCGCTCGGGCATGATTGCGCGCAGCCGGCATTGGTACGAAACAGCGTTGCCGCACCTGGCCGGGCTGACCGAAGCGCGCGTCGCCCAGCGTTTGCAAGAGATTGCCGACCAGGATGCCCTGCACGGACGCAGCCGTTAGAATCGACCGGCAGCGAATGTCCAGCGACCTTCACTCGGAGCCCAACATGCGCAGCGGTATCCTGGCCTCGACCGTGCTTCTGGCGAACTGCCTCGTTTCGTGGGCCCGGGCCGACGAGCCGGCCGCCGAACTGAAATGGCACACGGCCGCGCCGTCGCCGTTCGCCCGGGTCGAGGCACCTACGGCGGCGATCGGCGGCAAGCTGTACCTGTTCGGCGGATTTACGTCCGACCTCGACGCTTCGCCGCAACTGGACGTTTACGATCCCGCGGCCGACACCTGGACGCGGCTGAAGGACATGCCGACCGGGGTCACGCACCTGAACCCGGCGGTCGTGGGAAGCACGGTCTGGCTGGCCGGCGGATTCAAAGGCCGGCATCCCGGCCCGGTGACCCGCGAAGTCTGGAAATACGACATCGCGGCCGACAGCTGGAGCCCGGGTCCGGCGCTGCCCGAGGGCCGCGGTGCCGGCGCGCTGGAGGTGGTTGGCGACCGGCTGCATTTCTTCGGCGGGTACCAGGCCGATCGAAACACGAACTCGGCCGATCATTGGGTGCTCGCGCTGGACGGAAAATCCGAGTGGGAGCGGGCGGCCGACCTGCCCGATCCGCGCGGACACATCGCCGCCGCCGTACTCGGGGGCAAGCTGTACGCGCTGGGGGGCCAGTACGGGCACGACGTCAAACAGGTCGACGTCGCCTCGTGCCACGTCTTCGACCCGGCCAGCGGCAAGTGGACCGCGATTGCCAGCCTGCCCGACGGCCGCAGCCACTTCGAAGGGAGCACGATCGTGCACGACGGCAAGATCCTGGTTGCCGGCGGGCGCTGCAACAGTTCGACCCCGCCGCGCGACCTGGTGGCCGACATTCTCCAATACGATCCGGCGAGCGATCGCTGGAGCGTCTTCGGCTCGATGCCCCAGCCCCTGATGGCCCCGTCGGCGGCGATCTTTGGCGATCGCCTGGTCGTCAGTTGCGGCGGGCTGAACAATCCGCGCCCGCTGGAAGCGGCTACCCGGGTCGCGACGCTGCCGGCGGGTCGCTAGCCGCTCGAACGTCGACGCCGGGCGCGACCTGCGCGCCGCGAGTCCATCGCCGGCGCGAACGGTCGGCCAGCAGCACGAGCGCAAGCCCGGCGACGGCCGGGAGCGGATGGAAACGGCCGGGCGCGGGGAGATCGGCGAACTCGAACCAGCCGTTGAACATCTCGTCGGTCGTTTGCGATCCGCACTTCACCGCCGCGCTGGGATCGGGATTGTTCGGGTTGCCGGCCGAGTTGTCGTAGATCGCCACGCCGCGCAGGACGGTTCCGGCCGGCAGCCGCTTCGGTTCGGCCAGGATGTACTGGTGCTGCCACATGAAGTCGTAATGCGGCACGTGGAGCAGCACTTCGCGCCCGCCGTCGGGGTAGACCGCTTCGTAGCGGAACGATTTGCCCCGCAGGTGCATATGCGGGAACAGCGAGAGCAGCAGGATGTCGTGCGGCACCCGCCAGCAATCTTCGAGCTGCTGGTTGGCCTCGAAGGGTTGCAGCACGAAGCCTTCGCGCAGCAGGATGCTGGTCCAGACCGGAAGCTGCACGTCGTCGGCCAGCAGCAGGCCGATGCTCGTCGTGTCGGTCGCTGGCGTCCCGATCGTGACGTAGTGCAATTGCATGTAGATGTGCCAACCGGCCGGAATCCGCCGGCCCGAGCCGGGCGGCGAAACCATCGGCTTATAACCGGGCGTCCAGCCGGAAATCACCGACGATTGCTCGAAAGCGTGGGTCCGATTCCCCTGGCTGGGCGGAGCGATCACCACCGTGGCATGGTGCAGCACGCGGCGATCGCCGGGCCGCACTTCGCAGGCCCGAATCCAGGTGTCGGTCGTAAAGCCGGGATCCATTTCCACGGTGATGTACTCGACGATGCCCGTGGCCGGAACCTGGATCGGCTCAGGCAGCGGCACGATGCGGTCGGGTTGGCCGATGGTCCAGTCGGCGGCGAATTCGGGCAGCGGCATCAGGTCGGCCGAATCGCCCTCGGCCCGGTCCGAGTCGATCCAGGCCAGCAGCGTTTGCTTCTCCGCGTCGGACAAGCGCCGCTCGTTGGCGAATTTGCCGTGCGCCGGATCGGCGTGCCAGGGCGGCATCGCGCCTTCGGACACGCGCTCGCCGATCGTGTCGGCCCAGGCCACGGCGTCGTCATAGGCGGTGAGCGAGAACGGTCCGATCTGACCGGGGCGATGGCATTCCATGCAATGCCGGGCCAGGATCGGGGCAACGTCGCGATTGTAGGTCAACTCGCTAACCTCGCCGGCCGGATCGCGATCGATGAAGCAGCCGGCGACCGGAGTTTCGTCGACCGAGACGCTCCGGCCGTTCAAGAGTTCCTCGATCGCTTCGACCAGGTCATGCCGCGAGGGCTCGCTGCGCCGCCGGCCCGGTTCGTACTGATCGTCGATGCGGCCGTGGTAGCGGACGCGGCGATCTCGGTCGAGCAGGAAGATTTCGAGCTGCCGGGTAGCGCCCAGCTGATCGGCCACGCGCCCGCGAACGTCGCGCAGGATCGGGAACCGCAGATCGAACTGGGCGGCGAATTCGGCAACTTCGGCGGCGCTGGCGTGCGCGTTCGGATTGATCGCCAGGACCCTCACGCCCGCCGGCGCGTAGCGCCCGGCGATCTCGTCGAGCCGCGCGGCATACAGCCGGGCCAGCGGGCACTCGGTGCCGATCAGCGCCACCACGACCAGCTCATCGCGCTCGCAATCGCTCAACCGGAACACGGCGCCGTGCTGGTCGGGCAGGGAGAATTCCAGGCCCGGCTGCGCGGCCAACAGCAAGAACAAAGGCGCAAGCAACATGCGGTATCTTCCGGCTGCCGCGGCATCCCAAGGGGGTTGGCCGCGCGAAAGGTAAACGGCAAAGGGTCTAGTCAATTCTGGCTTTGTTTTGGCGAGGCGGCCGGCGCGCCCTGCGGACCGACGCGCCGAAGCAGCCAGACTTACCGCACCTGCAGCAGCGCCGCGCCTGAGGCGATTTGTGCGCCGGTGCGGTCGTCCCGGTCCTGCGGACTTTGCGGGCGAGCGTCTCGCGGTTTAGAATGCCGGATCAGCGCTCGACACCCGCCCGTTTTTCCTCGCTCCCAGCCAGCCAGAGGTTTCCGATGCTTCGCCGCTCGTGCGGAATCGTTTTGCTCGTGCTCGTCCGGATGCTCGCACCTGCCGCCACAGCGGGCGAGTACAACTCGGTCCTCAATATCGGCGATGCGGCGCCCGCCTGGAGCGATTTGCCGGGCACCGACGGCAAGAAGCATTCGCTGGCCGAGCTGAAAGACAAGCCGGTGGTGATCGTGGTCTTCACGTGCAACAGCTGCCCCTTTGCCCGCGAGTACGAAGACCGGATCATCGCGGCGGCCAAGGCCCATGCCGAAGAAGCGGCGGTCGTGGCCATCAACGTCAATCGGGTGCCGGAAGACCGCCTAGAAAAGATGCAAGAGCGGGCCAAGGAGCGGAACTTCCCCTACGCGTATCTGTACGACGAATCGCAGCAGATCGCCAAAGCCTACGGGGCCACGTTCACGCCCGAGGTGTTTGTCCTCGGCCCGAAGCGCAAGATCAGCTACATGGGCGGCCTGGACGACAACAGCAATCCGGCCGAGGTGAAGCACAACTACCTCGAGCCGGCGATCGCAGCGGCCTTGAAGGACGCCGCACCGGAGACGGCCGAAACCGTCGCCCGGGGATGTCGCATCCGCTATGCCAGAGAGCGCAAGTAGCGGCCCGGTCGCGGCGCGGCCTTAGTAGCCGCTCGGAGCGGCAGCGCCGGCTCCATACGACGGGGCGCCCGCGGGCGGACTGTACGACGGCGTCGCCGGGGTTGCACCGGCCGGAGCGTAAGATCCAGCGCCTGGGGCGGCATACGACCCAGCGCCGGTCGGGCTGGCGCCGCTGGCGCCGTAGGAAGAGGCTCCCGGCGGACCGTACGACGCAGGGCCGGCGCCGGTCGCATACGGATTGGCGGCGCCCGCCGGAGCGGCAGCCGGAGTCTCGTAACCGGCCGACATCACGCCCGATCCGCTCCGGGCATTCCGCGTGGGCGAAAAGTCGCTCGTGCTGCCGGGGCGCCAGTTGGGCGCCGGTCGATCGGTGCTGGCCGGCGGCGTTGCCGCAGCCGGCGGATTGGTGCCCTGATAGGGCGCCACGCCCGCGGGCGCGTAGCCCGTGTCACCCGGATTATACGGCGAGTCCGACTGCGAATAGTTCGTCCGCGGATACGTGTCGGTCGTGCTGGCACCGGTGGCGGGATAATTGGTCGCTGGATAGTTGCCGGCCGGAGCGTAACCGCTGCCTTGGGCAGGATACGCGCCCCCGGCGGCGGCCCCTGGAGCCGCGCCAGCCGGAGCACCATAGGGCCCAACGCCGTAAGCGCCCGAGGCGGCGGGCGCCGCGGCGGCACCACCGTAGGGAGTCGCACCGGGCTGATCGACGGCCCGACCCGGATCGGGATACTGGTAACCGGACGAGGCCGCAGGCGGAACAGCGGCGGGCATGGCCCCGGCACCGGAGCCCGTGGCATAGCCGGTTCCTGCGCTGGCGTCGGCGGTGCGAATGCCCGACGGAGCGCCGGCATAGCTGTTGCTGCCGGCGGCGGTACCAGCGGCATACGGATCGGCGCTGGCCGGGACGCCCGACGTCGACGGATAATTCGTGCTCGGATAGGTGGCCTGGGCCGTGGTGACCGGAGCAGCGGCGCCGCCCTGGTTGTAGACCTGGCTATATGGACCGCTCTGGGCAGCACTCGCCGGCGCGCCGTAGGCGGAGTTCGTGGCACCATAGGTGCCGCTCGGACCGGTTTGGGCCGAGGCGGTCGTGTTCGGATAGGCCGCGGCCTTGTCGGCCGTCGCGGCAGGCGTGCCGGGCGGCACGCTGGCATAACTCTGCGCCGGGCTCGACGGGGGATTGGCCGCAGCCGAAGGGAGTTGCGGTCCCGGAGGGGCGTTGCTGTACGAAGGAGCCGCAGGCTTGGTCTTTGCGCCGTACCAGGTGCGGCCCGATCCGCCGGGACCACTTTGGCAACCGGCCAGAGTGACGATCAAAGCGGCGACGGCCGCTGGATGAGCAAGCTGTACTCGCATGCGCAAACGCCCTTTAGTTGGTAGCGGAAGAGCGCGAGAAGCCCGAAACGGCGAGTCGGGACATCGTCGGCACCTCTTCCCTGAGGAGCTGTTCGATTTCGTTTGTTCTGCGACGTGACTCGCCCTGGGCAGCGAGCTTTGTGCCGCGGTCGCGTCGCATCCGTCGATTCCGGGCATCCTTGCCTGGGGGTCAGAAAGATCCCGACCCGACGATTCAACGTGATCCGCCACCACCGTCTCTAGTGCATCATCGGACTCTGTGCCGGTTTTGCCGCACACAAAGCCCAAAGATTGCGCTCAAGTGCGGACCTGCTGGCGGACGGCGGCGGCGGATTATAGAAAACCAGCCCGCAAGGTCAACGGCAATATCCCGGCGCCAGGGCCGCTGCGCGCCCGGCCCGGCGATGCTGGCACTGAGTTGCGTTGCCAGCTGTCGGCATTTCGCTGGCACAGCGACCGCCAGCAAGCCGCCTGCCGCCGGAGCGGCTGCAGCAGAGCCCAGCCGGCCCGGTGTTTTTCGTCCGGCGGATTAGCCGGCGAACGTCAGGTCGATGTCCAGATCGTCGAAGTTGGTCTGGCTGCCCATCACTTCGTCCATCACGTGCAACTGCGTCTGGTTCGGATTGGTCGAAATCAGTTCCGGACTGGTGAAATTGAAGTGATTGATCTGGCTCGGGTTGGCGGCCGGGAAGGACAGGAACGCGTTGGGCAAGCCCGAGGTCGCGGTGCCGTTCGTCGGATTGGCCGTGAGGAAGTTCGAGAGCGTGCCGCTGGAGATCGCGAAGAACGCCAGGTACTTGCCGGCCGGCACGGTGATCGACTGGGCAGCCGATCCGCCCGCAGTGCCCGAGGGAATCAGCACTTGCGCGTTTCCGCTGGCCAGCGCGGCGGACAGATAGCCCGAGCTGCTGGGCGTCAGCGAGCCGATGTTGCCGTTGGGGCTGTCGACGTAGAACGCGCCGACGTCTCCTGGGGCGGTGGAGTCGTGCGTGCCCGAGGTCAAGGTGGCGCTGAGCGACACGTTGCCGGAGCCGGTGGTGTCGGGGGCGTGGAGCGTGCCCGGATCGGCCGTTACGCCCGAGGAGAGCGCGACGGTCATCACGACGTCGTTGTAATCCTTGTCGCTGCCGGCGATGAAATCCTGGTCTTCCCAGGCATACTGCACGGTGCCCGTGGTCGAGTCGGCAGTAACCTGCACGTGCTGGCCGCTGTCCGGATTGGCCGCCGTGGTGGTGAAGAAGGCCGTGGGCTGGCTGGCGCTCGAGTTGCGATTGCCGGCGTCGGTCGCATTCTTGGACAAGAAGTTGGCGGTCGTGTTGTTCTGGATCATGTAGAACGCCAGCATCTCGCCGCCGGTGACCGTCAGGTTCATCGTGGCTCCGCCCTTGTCGCCGCTGGGGAAGACGACTTGGGCGAATTGGCCGCCGTCGGTCGTGCCGCCGATCGCGGCTTTGTCGTAGCCGCTGGCCCCGGGAGCCAGGCTGTTGACCGTGCCGGTGGCGTTGCTTACCTGGTAGACGCCGATTTCGTCGTTGTAGGCAGCGTGGCGATCGGTCCAGTTAATGGTCAGCGTCTGGCTGCTGCCGATGGCTCCCGGCACGACGTAGACCTGCAGGTCGCTGGGCGCGTAGGTGACGCTCAGCGGCGACGACGTGGTCGACGAGCCCGACGAATTGCTGGCCGTGGCGGTGACCGAGTTGGCGCCGACCATCAGGCTGCCGGCCGGAAGATTGGCCTGTGCCAGCCCGGACGAATTCGCCGTGGCGGTGACGGTCTTGCCGTTGACCGAGAAAGTCACGGTGTCGCCCGGGTCGGTCGTGGCGTCGACCAAGGGCGTGGCCTGCGAGGTGTAGTTGTCGGTGCTGATCAGGCCGGTCACGCTGGTCGAATCGAGCTTCAATCCCGTGGGCGTGGCGGCAGCGCCTGTGGTGGCGGCCGTGGCGCTCTCTTCGTTCGAGGTGGTGCTGCCGATGCTGTTGACCGCCTTGACCGCGTAGAAATAGGTCGTGCCGGCGACGGCGGTCGTGTCCTGATAGGTCGTGGTCGTCGATGCCAGCGGCGTGCTGTTGAGCGGCGTGGTCGATTCGCCGCCGGCCGTCGTGCCGCGATAGACGTTGTAGCCGGTCACGGTCCCGCTGGCCGCGGTCCAGGCCAGATCGATCTGGGTCGACGCGACGACGTCCGGAGTGCCCAGCACCGGCGCCCCGGCGCCGAGTTCGAACTGGCCGTTGCATTGGCCTCGTTCGAGACGGGGCTGGAGCCGGTGTTATTGATCGCCTGGACGACGTAGAAGTACGTTGTGCCGGTCGTCACGCTGGTGTCATGGTAGCTCGTGGTCGAGGACGACAGGGGCGTCGTGTTGATCGGCGTGCTCGACTCTCCGCCGGCCGCCGTGCCGCGGAAAACGTTGTAGCCCGTCACGGTGCCCGTCGCGGCCGTCCAGGCCAGATCGATCTCGCTCGACGAGACGCCAGCGGCCGTCAGATTCGTCGGAGCCGACGGACTGGTGTTGGACGACGGGATTCCCTCAGCCTCGTTGGAACTGGGGCTGAAAACCGTGCTATTGACCGCCTTGACCACGTAGAAATAGGTGGTGCCGGCCGTCACGCTGGTGTCTTGATACGTGGTCGTCGACGCCGCCAACGGCGACGTGTTGAGCGGCGTCGTCGCCTCACCGCCGGCGCTCGTGCCGCGGTAGACGTTGTAGCCGGTGACTGTGCCGGTCGACGCGGTCCAGGACAGATTCAGCTGGGTCGCCGAAGCGACCGAAACGGCAAGATTGGTCGGCGCCGAGGGCGCGGTCAGGCCGCTCGACGGCGTGGTGGCATTGGCTTCGTTCGACATCGAGCTGGCCGCGGTCGAGTCGATCGCCTGGATCGTGTAGAAATATTGCGTGCCGGCGGCAGTGGTCAGGTCATCGTAGCTGGTAGCGCTGGCCGAAAGGGGTGTGCTGTTGATGGGCGTGCTCGATTCGCCGCCGCTGGTCGTGCCGCGATAGACGTAGTAGCCGGTGATGTTGCTCGTCGGCGCGGTCCAGGTCAGATGGACGTCGTTGGTCGCCACGGCGGAGGCCGCCAGATTCGTCGGAGCGTTGGGCGTCGTGGGCGCATCGACCGCGAGCGTGAACGGTTGCGTATCGTAGCTGGTGTTGGCGGCGTTGGTGCCCGAGACCACGACCAACAGGCTGACCTGTCCGGTGAAATTAGACTTCGGGGTCAAGGTGACTTGCCCGGTGGTCGGGTTGATCGCACCGATGGTCACGTTGGCGGGGGCGTTGCCGGTCGCCGGATCGACGATCTGTTCGTTGGGAGTCGCCCCATCCGGATTGACGACCGGCACGGTAATCGTGACCGGGAAGTTTTCCGTCGTGCTGACCAGCGATTGAACCGTGCCCAAGAACGGCGGATCGACGATTGTGTTGCCGACCACGTTGACGGTGAAGGCGTTTTCGGCCACTGCGCCGTTGGCCTCTGTGCCGGTGATGGAAATTGTGGACGACTGGCCCGACGCGCTGGCCGGGGCCGAGATATCCAGCACCGTGTCCTGGGTGTTGGTTACGATCGTGGCCGACGACACGCTGATCAGCGGCGAGGGAAGCGAGGTCTGCTCCTGGCCGCCTTCGACGTCGTTTGGATTGGGCACCAGAGTCTCGTTGATCAGATTGTTGAACGTGTCCAGGCCGCTGACCAATTGGCCGAAGATCGTGTAGCGGTAATCGAGCGACTGGCGGTCGGTCGCCATTTGGGCCTGCGTGAGCGGCGTCGAGGTGCCGGGCGCGTCGACCCCGCTGATGAAGTATTCCAGGTCGTTGGTGTCCGGCCCGGCGTTGGCCCAGGCGATCATGCCCTGGCTGTCGAACGTCAGCTTGGAGTTGAATTCGTCGGCATACTGGTTGCCGTCACCGTTGTTGCCGCCGGAACTGGTGAAGTTGCCCTGGGCGATGATCAGGTTGGAGATACTGTTGATGATCCGGGCGAAGCTGGTGTTGTTCCAGGCGCCGCTGTTGACCTGCGATTCAATGGTGCTGACGGTATTGGGGGTCAACGTGTCGAACAGCTTGAAGACCAGCGTTCCCGAGTAGGCGGTCCCGCCGCTGCTCGTGCCCGAAACGTTGAGCGACAAGTAGGTGTCGCCGGCGACCGGAGTGACCGTGACGTTGGAATTCGAGCTCGTGACCGTGTAGGTGATCGCGTCGCCGGCGCTGTCCGTGGTGGCGATCGGCACGAACAGGTCCTTGCCGGCCGGGTCCTGGATCGAATTGTCCGACTGGACGCCGTCGACCGTCATCGTGGTGATGGTGAGCATGCTGCGCTGTTCGAGCTGCTCGAACAGGATCCGTCCCGTGCCGCGCCGCGGCGCCTGCGAGCCCCGGCTGAAGTTGGACCGGGCTCGATTGCGACCAAAGCCTACGAGAGAAAACAGCCCCATGGAGAATCCCCCAAAGATGCACGTCAAGCGGGTGAAAACGTCGGCGAGGCGCCGAGAGGTGTGAGAAACTGCCCTCTATTCACTCTAATCACAGGTCAAGCCTTGTACACAGCGAGCGGCCGACCCCGAACGCGCAAAGCGGACCTATATCGGGGGGTGGCGCAGCACGGCGGGAAACGCTTTGGGCACGCGCGCGAGGGCGCGCGGCGCCACGATCGTCGCGATCGATGCGATCCGAATGGGGGGGTGAGCGCGACGGCCCGCCGTCAGGGGGCCAGGCAGCGTCGGCTCGAGTTTTCGCGTCCCGCAGGCAACCAGGCCCCGGACCCATTCGCAACTATGGAGAGTTAGTCACCCCATACGCAGCGGCACCGCCGCCGGTTCGGAAAAAAAGACCGGCGGCCAAAAATTGCCGCCGGTCTACAGGTCATCCTATCTATTGCCCCGCCGGGCCGCAACGCCCGGCAGCCCGGCAATCCTGCGATCGCCCGCGCCGCTCCGCAGGGGGTCGGGCTTACTTCAGCGCCGCTTCATAGCGCTTGTTGACGGCATCCCAGTCGACCACGTTCCACCAGGCAGCGATGTAGTCGGGGCGGCGATTCTGATACTTCAAATAATAGGCGTGTTCCCAGACGTCGAGCCCCAAGAGCGGCGTATGGCCGTTCATCAAGGGATTATCCTGGTTGGGCGTGCTCTCGACGACCAGTTTTTTACCCTTGTTCAGGCTCAGCCAGGCCCAGCCGCTGCCGAACCGGGTGGTCGCCGCCTTGGCAAACTCGGTCTTGAAGGTTTCAAAACCGCCGAGTTCGGACTGGATTGCCGCCGCCAGCTTGCCGGTGGGCTCGCCGCCTTTGCCCTTGCCCATGATTGTCCAGAACAGCGAGTGATTGGCATGCCCGCCACCGTTGTTGCGGACCGTGGCGCGGATATTCTCCGGCACGCTGTCGATCTTGGCCACGAGAGCCTCGATCGATTGGTTGCCCAGCTCGGTCCCTTCGATGGCCTTGTTCAAGTTGGTGACATAGGCCGCGTGATGCTTGTCGTGATGGATCTCCATCGTCTTGGCATCAATGTGCGGCTCCAGGGCGTCGAACGGGTAGGGCAGGGCCGGAACTTCGTAAGCCATGATTCGATATCTCCTGTCTTCCTGCAGCGGAATTTTCAGTCGGAAGGGGTCGGTTCATCTGCTAGAGGCTAGCGCTGCGGGCAGCATACCCGAAGCCGGGCAAGCTGGCAAATCGCTGCCGGATCGCGAATCGCCGGCGCGCGCAAGACGAATCCCGGCGGCACAACGAGCGCGAAGCTCGCTCGAACGGCGCGGCTCTTGGCGCGCCAGCGCAGGGTAACCGGAATCCGGCGCGGGGGGCGTGAAACCGGGGAAAGCGGAACCAGGGGGCGCGGGAAGTCGCTTCGCGCACGAGCGCCGGGCCCGCCGCCGCGGCGTTACTTCCGCAGCCAGGGAATCAGGACGTTCGTCGCCCGGCGCAGCGAGCCGTCGCCAGTCGGCGTGGCCGCGGCTTCCTCGTTGGCCATCAGGTACGCCTTGATGCTGGTGGCCACCTGCCGGGCACCCTCGGCCATATTCTCGCGCCGCCGGTCGCGGTCGCGCTTGGGCCGAATGGCCACGTAAACCTTGGTGCGGCACAGCCGTCCGCCGGCCTGCGGGCTGCGGTTCGGCTTCTCAGCCAGTTCCTCGGTCAACCGCATTTCGATCAAGAACGGCACGGGGCGATCGCTGCCCCGTTTGAGCACGCCGCTGCGGCGCGAGTCGATCTCCAGCACGATCCGGTCCCGTTCGAGCAACTTGATCTCGGCGTGGTTGTCGACGACGAAGCCGCGGATCTTTTCCACGGCCATCTTCAGGGGCACCGCCGTGACCAACCACTTTTCCAACACCATGCTGGGCGCCGAGCGGCGACGGAACCACGAGCGCCCCTCGGGCTGAGCCTCGGTTTCGGCGACGCCGCTGCCCAGCTGCACGACCCGGTTGCGGCCGCACTGCTTGGCTTCGAGCAGGGCCCGGTCGGCGCGGCGGAGCATCGTTTCGGGCGTGTCTCCGGCCTGGACTGCCGTGACGCCGAAGCTGGCCGTGATCGACTTGCCGCCCAGGGCCGGCACCGGCAAGCAGCTGATCGCGTGGCGCATTTCTTCCGCCCGCTGGGCCCCGGCCGCGTTGTTGCAGTCGGCGCAGAGAATCACGAATTCCTCGCCGCCGTAGCGGGCCACCAGATCGCCGGGGCGGCACAAGCTCTTAAGCAGCTGGGCGAAGCTCTTGAGCGCTTCGTCGCCGGCCTGGTGCCCGAACGTGTCGTTGATCTGCTTGAAGTGGTCGATGTCGCAAATGATCAGGCTGCAGGGCAAGCGGCGCTCGAGATGCGCCTCGACGAACCGCTTGTGCGTGTTGTCGAATTCGGCCCGGTTGGCCACCTGGGTCAGCGGGTCCTTGGTCGCCCGCTCGTGCAGGCTCTGGCAGCGCTTCTCCAGCGAAGCCTCGGGCGACGCATCGTGCAGCGTGATCGCGGCCCCGTGCATGGCGCCGTCACCGCTCAGCACGGGCATGACGTGCACGTCGACCGCCACGGGCCGCTCGTTGCGCCCGCGAATCATGAACCGCCGCAGCGATTGGACGCCGTTTTCGATGGCGTACATGACCGGGCAATCCGTGTCGGCGACGGTCGCGCCGTCCTCGTCGCGCAGACTCACCAGCCGCGGCAGCCAAGACTGCTGGCGGACGGCGCCGGCCGCGATGCCCGTCAGCCGCTCGGCCCCACGATTCCAGGTCATGATCCGGCCGCATTGGTCGACGAACACGACCGCATCATGCATGTTGTCGAGCAGTTTCTGCTGGAACAGCCCCTCGGGCGTCAAGTCCTGCGGCTCGTCGCTGGGCTGCATCCGCCGCCAGAGCCCGTTCGCGTCGCCCGGCTTCAGCTCTTCGAGCCAACGGGCCGCCACTTGCTGATCCGTATTCGCCGATTGATGCAGCTCGCCGAACAGGATCACCAGGTCCGGGTCGAATTGCACCCCGGCGCCGGCAAACAGCTCAGCCAAGGCCCGATCGCGCGACAGCGCGCTGCGGTACACCTGGTCGGTGGTCATCGAGTCGAAGGCGTCGACGATCGACAACAGCCGGGCGCCCAGCGGAATCTCGCGCCCGGCCAGCGGATAATGCGGCCGGCTGCCGTCGTACCAGGCCGGCAACTGCCGCACGATCTCCATGATCGCCGGCGACGAACAACAGCCGCTCAGGATCTTCAGGCCGGCTTGGCGCTGCCGGTCCATCAGGAGCAGTTCTTCCGGCAGCAGCGGTTCGGGCTTCGCCAGGATGGCGTCCGGCACGGAGATCTTGCCGATATCGTGCAGCAAAGCCGAGACTTCCAGCTCGCTGGATTCCTCCTCGCTCATCTCCAGGACCATCGCCCAGGACGAGCAGCGCAGCGCCACCCGCAGTGAATGGGCGGCGGTGGGTGCGTGCTTGCTGCGGAGCGCCGTAAACAGGCTGCCGGCGATCCCCAGCCGCACTTCGGCCAGATGACTCTCGAAGTCCTCGTGCAGCGGCGCGCAGGGCTGGGCCTCGACGTCGATGTTGCTCAACAGCGAGTCGATCTTGCGGACCTGGCGTTCGACGTTCGACGCCGCCGGAAGTTCCGGGGGAATCGGATTCGGCGCTTCCGCCTGGTCCATGCCTGGTGTCATTCCGCCGCTTGCCATGTGCCGAACCGCGCAAGGTGTCTGAAAACAGCGTGCGCTCTTGCCAGCGCGCCGCCGGGAGGGGCGCGCGCCGGCGCCGCCTTTCCCCCAATCGCGAAGGGAGGATCGAGCGCGAACGTCTATGCCAAAGGTAGGTCAAAGTCGACCATAGTCAAACGCATGGTCTAGGCAGATCGTGCCGGTTGGGCGAAGCGCGCGACCGGGCAATCCGTAGCGAGAATACCGTTTGCAACGCGCCGCAGGCGGGCCAAAAGACGCCCGAACCACTCGGGTACGGCCGGCGGACGGCCCTAGATTTTGCGCGTTGAGTTGGACCGGTACGAATGCCGAATTCGATATGCATAGGCGCACCAGTCCGCCTCCCACCTGCCGACACGCTGCGCCCCATCGAGCGCGCGGGCGGCTCTTGCCACCTCGATCCCACGATTATGTCCCTCAGCCAGCAGCGCCGCCGCCGCCTTTTGTCCGACGATGCCGCCGCCGACGGCACGGTCCGGACGACTGCTTCGAGCAGCAAGCGCTCGACCGGGCCGACCGAAACCTATACGGCCCAAGCCCGCCGCGACCAGCAGCCGCGCTTGACGGACCTCGTTCCGACGCGCTTCCGCACCTTGCTTTTCGTATACCTCTTGGGATTGCTGGTTGTGGGCGCGGTGGAGCTGCTCTATTTCCACCTGGATGCCCTGGCGGTGCACGTGGTGCGGCAGTCGCTGGGCGTGTTCGACCTGGCCAGCCGAGGCAGTTTTGCCGCCTGGTACTCGTCGCTGCTCTTATCGGTCACCGCCGCCCTGGCCGCGTTGATCTATACCTTGCGCCGGCACCGCATCGACGATTATCGCGGGCGCTACCGGATCTGGATCTGGGCCACGCTGGGCTTTCTGCTGCTGGCCGTCAACCAGACGGCCGACGTCGACGACTTGCTCGGCGAGGTGGTCGATCTGGCGGCGCGCTGCGCCGGCGTCAGTTCGCCCTGGATCTGGCCCGGCTTGTGTGCCACCGTTTGGCTGGCCTGCGTCGCGCGGCTCAGCTTCGAGCTGTGCCGCTCGCGCTCCGGCCTGCTGATCGGTTGGTTGGGGGCCATAGCCTGGCTGGCGTCGACCAATGCCTTCGGCCTCTTGGACCTCGAAAGCCCGACGCTGACGATCATGCTGGCGGTCGGGCTGAAACTGTTCGGACAGTTGACGATCCTGGCCGCCCACACGGCGTACGCGCGATACGTGCTGCTCGATGCCCACGGCCTGCTGCCGGCCCGCGGCGCCGCGGAGCCCAGCGGCACGCGGCGGCGTCGCAAGCGCGGCGAGGCCGCAGCCGACGAGGAAGCCCAGAGCGGCGAAACAACCAAATCCACCGCACCGGCGCGGACCGATCTGGATCCGCCGTTGATCGCCGCGCGCCAATCCGCCACGACCGCGCCGTCCAGGTCTGAAGCCGATCGTCCGGTGACGGCCAGTTTCGCCAGGCCGGCTGCAACCGCCGCAGCGAGCAGTTCCCAACCGTCGGATTCCGACGGTGACGAGGACGATGACGACGCGGCGGCAAATCGCGGCCTGACCCGAGCCGAGCGCAAACGCCTGCGCCGCGAGCGCAAGCTCGACCAGCGGCGCACCGCGGCGTAGCACGCCGCTCTCGCGAGCATCTCTCGCGACCGGGCCGCCGCGCGTCACGCAATGAGCCAGCGTGCCAGGAGCCCGCATGCCAGGTCGGGCTGCAGCATCCGCGCCGGGCGGTTCAAATCCGCCAGGACGGCTTCGGCCGCCAGGTAGCCGCTGCGGACGGCGCCTTCCATCGTGGCCGGCCAACCGGTTGCCGTCCAATCGCCGGCCACGGCCAGTCCCGGCACATCGGTCTTTTGCGCCGGTCGCAGTTCGTCGGATCCGGGACACACGGAAAACACCGCGTGCGGATCGCAGACCAGCCGGGCGCGCTGCAACTGGGCCCGGCGCTGCCGGAAACACGGCCCGCAAGTCTTCGAGCACGGTTTGAATCGTCTGTTGCCGGCCGATTTCGTCCTGCTCGCGCGAGGCGCTGATGACCACCTGGTAGTAATGACTCCGGGAATCGGAGCCGGCCGGGGCGCTGCGGTGGAAAAGCCATTGGCTGGTGCGACCCACGAGCACCGCGTGGTCCACGTCGGCAATGGGCCGATCGAACCATAAATGCACGCCGCTGATCGGTGATGATTCCAGCCGCCCGGCCCGGTCGATCCAAGGCAGCTTGGGCTTAAGCACAGGGCCTACGAGCGCGCCGATTTGCCGCCAGGTCACGGCCAGAACCGCGGCGTCCCAGGGATGCACTTCACCGGCGGCGGTGGTCGTCTGCAGGGGGCCGGCAGAGGCGACGTCGAGCAAGGCGATTCCGGTCTCGGTGCGCACTTCGACCTCGTGGGCCAGCAGCCAGCGGCGCAAAGCGTGGTCGTAGATTTCGGTCAGCGGCACGCTGGGCACTTCGACGACGAATGCCCGGCGCGAGGCCATGAATCCGTCGACGAACACTTTTCGCGCCGCCGCCAGGCTGGCCCGCTCGAGCGACTCGCCCAAGGCGCTCACCAGTACCACGCTCCAGAACCGCTCGAGCGCGGCCGGTGATTGTCCGTTGCTCTGGAGCCACGCGGCGGCGCTGCCCGCCCGGTCGGCTGCCGCCTGGGGCATCCGCGCCAATCTCACCAGCGCGCGACCAATCCGCATCCGGTCGCCGGCCGAGAGATACCTTTGCCGCCAGAAGGCCAGCGCCAAATGCAGCGGAGCGGGCAGGCCCGGGGTCGCGCGAAAATCGCAGCGCCGGCCGTCGCCAAAGAAATGCAGCACCCGCTCGCGGCGAAACAGGTGTTCGATGCCGGTGGTGCGGCAGAAGTGGGCCAGGTTCGTGCAGCAACCCATGCTGACGTGCTGGCACAGATCGACCCAATCACCCGAATCGACGTCGCGAAACGAAGCCGCCCGACCGCCCAGGTAGCGCCTGGCCTCGAAGAGCGTGACGCGAACGCCGGCGGTGCGCAGGGCCACGGCCGCCGCCATGCCCGCCAGACCGCCGCCGACGACGGCCGCACGGGGAGCGCCGGGTTCGAGCGGGTGCAGGCGATCGCCCGGCGGGCTTGCGCCCGTGGAATCGCCCTGGGGATCCTCGGTCATTTCCGCAGGACCTCGCCGGCCGTGAGCTCGCGCCGCGCGTGCATCAGTCCCCGGCCGGTAATGCGCAGTTTGTGCCACCAGTGCAGACGCACGCGCCCGGAGAGGACGTCGCCGCCCTGGCGTTTGATTTCGGCCAGCAGGGCGGCATACGTGGCCAGCATGGCGGCGAAAATCCGCTTGCCGGCCGGTTCCAGCCAGCGCTGCAAGTCGGCCGCTTCGTGATACAGTTGCTCGGCGCGGCGGATCTCGAACTCCATCAGCGCGGAATCGCTCGTCGCGGATCCCACGTTTCAGATCGGCGACCGAGTAGCCAAAGCGGTCCAGATCCTCCTGAGGCAGATAGACCCGGTCACGCTCGGCGTCTTCCTTCAAGTCGCGCAGGATATTCGTCAATTGAAAGGCTAGCCCGCAGCGCCGCGCGGGCTCGAGCGCCGCGGGATCGCGAAAACCCCAGATGTGGATGCATGCCAGCCCCACGGCCGACGCCACGTGATGGCAATAATCAGTCAGCTGGGCAAACGTCTCGTAGCGCGAGCGATCCAGATCCATCTCCACGCCGTCGATGGCGTCGAACAGATATTCCGGCGGAATGCGAAAGCGCTCGACCGAATCGGCCAGCGCCGGCCAGAGCGGATCGTCGAACTGGCCGGTGAGCGCCCGCTCGAGCGATCGTCGCCAGGCGGCCAGCTGGCGCGGCGCTCCTCGATCGGTTCGGCGCTATCCCCCAAGTCGTCGGTGTGCCGCAAGAACGCGTAGAGCGCGTGCATGGCCGAGCGCTGGGGACGGGGCAGCAGCCAGAACGAATAGTAAAACGTCGAGGCCGAGCGGCGTGCCATGCGCCGGCAGGCGCTGTAGCTGGCAGTTAATTGCGTCATGCGTCGGGCAATCCTCGCCCTCGGACCGCGCGGGCACTCCACCAGCAGGCGCAAGCAGGCCGAACCTTTGGCGCCGGGAAACCACCGGCCGGCGCAGCCAGACGTTGTAATCGATCCGGCGAATCGCCTCCAGGATCGCCAGTCCCCCGGCCACGAACAGCGATACATCCACGCGCAGCGAGGGCGGCACGCGCGCGATCAAAGGTTCGCCGGCCCGCAAGAATCCCTCGGCCCGGTCGACTTCGGCGGCCAGCAGCCCGCGAAAGGCCGGATTGAACTCGCGGCGGCCGAACATCTCGGGCGTGTAGCCGGCCGCGTCCAGGGCGTCCTGCGGCAAGTAGATCCGGCCACGATCCCAATCGCGGGCCACGTCCTGCCAGAAATTCGCCAGCTGCAGGCCAGTGCAGATCGAGTCCGACAGCTCGACCGAATGCGGGTCGCACGCCCGGCCCAGATACAGAACCAGCCGGCCCACCGGGTTGGCCGAGTAGCGGCAGTAGCCGAGCAACTCGGCAAACGTTGAATAGCGCACCACGCGCTGATCCTGGCGAAAGGCCACGAGCAGGTCGGCCAAGGGCTCAAGCGGAATCGCAAACTCGCGGATCGTTTCGGCCAACGCCACAAACACCGGGTGCTCGGCGCTGCCGCGGTAGCAGGCCTGCAGTTGGCCTTCCCACCAATCGAGCAAGGCCAGGCTTTGCGCCGGGTCGCTCGTCTCGTCGGCCAGGTCGTCCGACCAGCGGCAGTAAGCGTAGAGGTTGTAAAAATGCTGCCGTAGCGCTCGCGGCAAGAGCAGGCTGGCGACGCTGAAATTCTCGTAGTGCGTCCGGGCCAGGCGGCGACAATACGCCCGGGCCTCGGCCGGCGACGGCGCGGCCGACGCCGGCGCCAAAGCGCCCGGCGAACGGGGGCCGAAACGAGCCAGCTCGGCGGCGAACGACGTCTCGAGCATCAAACTTGCTTCCGGATGCGGGGGGGCCTGGACGTCCGGCGCTCCCGAGGGCCGCTCGGGCGCGTTCGGCGCCGGCAATCGCCGGCGCCGCCGAACCCCGGGGCCCTGGCGCCGAGCTTGCCTCGCCAAGCCGGACGCCGTGCATTATGATGCGTTTTTCGCGGCGTTACAAAGCCACTTCGAATTGCGGGCCGCCCGGCGGAGGCGGTAAACATCCGGATGAAAGTGATTCTCGCGAGCCCACGCGGCTTTTGTGCCGGCGTGAACATGGCGATCGACACCCTGGAGCTGGCCATCAAGCTGTTCGGGACACCGGTCTACGTGTATCACGAAATCGTCCACAACAAATACGTGGTCGAGCGATTTCGCAAGCTGGGGGCCGTGTTCGTCGATCATCTCTCCGAGGTGCCCCCCGGTTCGCAATTGCTCTATTCGGCCCACGGCGTTTCGCCCGAAATCCGCCGCATTGCCCAGGAGCGGCGGCTGAACATCATCGACGCGACTTGCCCGCTCGTGACCAAGGTCCACTTGGAGGCGGTTCGCTATGCCAAGGACGGCTACACGATTGTGCTGATCGGGCACGACGGGCACGACGAGGTGATCGGCACGATGGGCGAAGCGCCCGAGGCCATCGTGCTGGTCGAATCCACCGAGGACGTCGACCGACTGGAGCTCTCGACGCGCAAGCTAGCCTATCTGACTCAGACCACGCTGTCGGTCGACGACGCCAACCGGATCATCGCCCGGCTCAAGGAGCGCTTTCCGCACATCGTCGGCCCGCCGAAAGAAGACATCTGCTACGCCACGCAAAACCGGCAAGAGGCCGTGCGGCTCTTGGCCCGCGAGGCCAACGTCGTCCTCGTCCTGGGCAGCCAGAACAGCTCGAACAGCCAGCGGCTGGCCGAACTGGCCGGCGAGTCGGGCGTGCGGGCATATCTGGTCGACGGCGCCGCCGACATCGAATTGGGCTGGTTCTCGCCCGACGATACCGTGCTGGTCACGGCCGGGGCGAGCGCGCCCGAGTCGGTCGTGGACGAATGTGTGGAGTTCCTCCAGCGGCGTTTCGCGGCCAGCGTCGAGTCGCGTTCGATCCGCGAGGAGGAAGTCTACTTCCCCTTGCCGCGCGAGCTGCGCCAGGCCATGAAACCCAGCGGTGCCGGCTCTTCGCCGTGAACTCCTGGGAAAGTGGCCAGAGGAAAAGTGAACCGCGAAGGCGCAGTGGACGCGAAGCTGCAAGAGAAACAAAGAATCGGGTCAGAAGAAGCGGCCCCGATCCTCTTCCGCTACCCGCTGATATAGCTCTTCAGGAAATGATTCTCTAGCGTCAGGTGGTCGTACTGCGATTTGACCACGTCGCCGATCGAGATGATCCCGACCAGGCGGTCGTCTTGCAGGATCGGCAGATGCCGCACGCGGTGCTGGGTCATCAGGCCCATCGTTTCTTCGACCGTGTCGCTGGGCGTGCCGGTCAGGACGTCGCGGGTCATCACTTCCGCGACCGACATCTGGCCGAAGCCCTGGCGATTGTGAGCAGCCGCCTTGAGGATGTCGCGCTCGGTGATGATACCCAGCAGGCGTCGCCCGGCCGAGTCGTCCGCCTCGCAAACGACGAGCGAACCGCAGTTGTGCCGGACCAGCGAGTCGACCACCTGGTCCAGCGTGGCTTGGGCCCGGATCGTATAAACCGTGCTACCTTTGGCGGCCAGAATTTCTTGCAACTGCATGATCGGGTTCCTTGTCGCTGGAAGGGATCGTGGAGGTGGCGAATCGCTGCGCTAGGCCATTCGCCGGATCGGGCGACTCCATGGGCTCGGGTAACGCGATAGGATCGGCACGGGGCCGCTTCGCTCGGGAAAACAACGCCGGATCGATCGGCGCCAGAACCTATCGCGGGCGCGCAGCACACGTCGGGAGGGCGGCCGTCTACGCGGCGGATGACCGCAGACCCGGCGAATCGCAAACCGCGGCTCGTGGCTCGGGCGAAACCGATCCAACTTCCAGGCCGCCCGCTCGGGCGGCCTTTCCATGCCTGGGCTCGAAAATCAGCAGAAGTGCGTCGAGAAACTTGCACCGGATTTGACTTGCGCCCTCAGCATACTGCGTCGGCGAGGCCAAGTCAAAAAATGCCCCGGCATTGCCCGAGCTGGCGCTTCACCGCGGCGGAATCTCGGCCGCCCGGAGCTTGCGAAACGACAGGTTGGTCGTGGCGTCGTGCCCCTGAATCGAAAGCGTGCCGGGGGCCAGCCGCTTGCCCTTGCGCGGGTTTTCGTCGGCCGGCCGCGTGTCGGTCCAGTCGCTCACCGGGTAGCCGTTCACCCAGGCGGCCATGTGGTCGCCCGAGACGATGAGCGTCAGCGGAAACCACTTGAAGTCGTCGGCCATCACCCGCCGGGCGTTCTGGCGGCGATAGAAGCCGCCGGTGCCGCAGTCGAGCGGCTGGGCCCGGTCGCCGTCCTTGTAGCCGTTCTGGATTTGGCATTCGTAGCCTTGCCAGAACAGGCCAGGGATCGAGCGGAAGAAGATGCCCGAGTTGAGGTGCTCGCCGCCGGAAAAAATCTCCAGCTGCAGCACGAAATCGCCCAACTGCCGCTGGCTCTCCAGCTGGCCGTCGCCGCCGGTCACCTTGAGCTCGCCGGCCGGCGTGACCGAAAAGACGCTCTTCTTGTCGGGAAAGACATTCCAGCCGGCCAGGTCCTGGCCGTTAAACAGGCTTTCCAGGCCCAGCGGCTTGAGCTTGACGTTGCGGAATTCGACGGCTCCCTTGTTGAGCTGCAGTCCGATCGGGCCGCTGGCCAGGGGCTTTGGATCGGTGTAGTCGAGCACCACGGCTCCGTCGAGCTTGACCACGAAATGCCCGCCCACGGCTGTCACTTCGTAGCTGCGCCAATCGGTGCTGTCGTAGTCCCCCTCGGTCTTCTGCCGGGCGACAAAACTGCCCGTGGGGAAGGGGCTGATCGAGCGGTCGGCGATGTTCAGCTCGTAGCAGTCGGCGGCCGGATCCTTGGGCACCTTGGCAGTGCGCAGGAACACGCCGCTGTTGGTTCCTTTCGGATTGCGGAAATCGACCTTCAGCACAAAGTCGGCAAACGAGCTGGTCGTGCAGAGCAGGCCGGGATCGCCCTCGCTGACCGAGATCACGCCGCCCGCGACTTGCCAGTTCGCCTTGCTGGCCGGCTGCCAGCCGAACGTAGTTTCGCCGTCGAAGAGCAGGATCCAGCCGTCGGCCAGTTCGGCCTCCGTGAGCCGGTTCGGCTCGTCGGCACAGGCCGGACGGGCGGCGGCCCCGGTGGTGAAAACCAGCAGGACGATCAGCGCGCTACCCAATGGCAAACTGAGTCGCATCGAAGCGTTCTCGGCAGGCAGGAGGGGTAAATATCGTGGCACCGGCCATTGTCGTTAGCGCCGACCGGCAAGTAAAGCGGCAGCCGGGGAGGCCTTGAGCCTCGCTCGTCGAACGGCCCTGGGAGAGCGGATTGCAATCCGGTTTCTGTCGTCTATCCTTGGAGGACTTCCTCGGAAATCCTGGCGGCGATAAACATGGCCCAGCAGCTAGAGCGCGCAGTGCGCCTTGTTCCAGCTCCGGCGCTATGCCGACGCCGAGCGAGAATTGCGCGGCGCCCTAGTCGAAGAACCCGACAATGCGTTTGCGCACGCAATGCTCGGCATATCGCTCGCATTCCAGAATGAGCTGGGCGAAGCTCGGCGGGTCGCAGCCCAGGCTGTCGAACTCGATCCGACGCTGCCGTATGCGTTCTACGCACACGGGCTCGCGTGTTTTCAAGCCAGGCAGCTCGATTCGGCGCTCGAGTTCCATCCGTACCGCACTTCGACTCGATGTCGCGAACCCGGATTATCTGTATCTGTTGGGGGCGGTCCTGTTCAATCTGGGCCGGGTGCGCGAGAGCCTCAACGCCGTCGAACGAGGTCTGGCGGCCGATCCTGAGCACGTGGACTGCATGAATCTGCGCGGTGTCGCGCAGCGCAAGCTCAAGCGTTGGAACGAATCGCGCGAGTCGTTCGCCGCGGCATTGGCGATTGACCCTGAGAACGCCGCCAGCCACCTCGCCCAAGGCGCCTTGCTCCTGTCACAGGGCGAAGCCGGGGCGGTCGAACACTTGCTCGAGGCGCGGCGACTGGACCCCATTGACGCCAACGACGGTCAGGCGATTGCCGCTGCCTTGGGTCGGCAGCTCCCACCGTTCCGGTGGATCGCGCCGTTTGTGCCCCGCTGGTATCTGTGGCGCCCGAAGGCGGTTTGGGCCGCTTCGGTGCTGCTGATGTTGACGTGCGTCGGCTTGTACTACGCCGTTCCGCCGGGACCCGACGGGAGCCCGGCCACGAGAATTTTTGGTGCTGCGACGCTCAATGTGTTGCTCCTGCCTTACACGATCCAAATGCTGGCGGCACAAGCGGCCATTGCGCTGAAACGTCGCCTGATTGGCGCCCCCTGGCGCCAGGTGCTGGGGCAAGTTCCACGAGCGTGCCTTCCGCTTCTGGGGCACGCATTGGCGACCAGGCTCGGCTACATGCCGAACGTGGTGTTGACCGTTCTAGCGCTCGTCGCGTGTGCCAGTTTCGTCTCCGGGCTCGCACATGTCCGCCAGGGACACCGGCAGACAAGCCACCTTTACGATGCCTACGCTGGGTTGCTCGCAATTTCGGCCTGCATGACGATCATGTTCCTGAAGGAGTCGCTGGGAGGTACGCTCACCAATCTCGCGGTGTTCGCTTTGCTGTCGTTCTTTTCCGACAACGTGGCGCGCACCTTGCGTCTGGTCGAAACCTGACGCCCGTCGGCCTTTTACCGGTGAATCACGCCGATCGAGGCGGGCGGTTCGAGACCCCGGGCGTCCTGCGGCACAGGTTCTTCGATCCCCAGCTGCTTCAGATAAGCCGCCGTATCGTCGACGCGGGCGCCGCCGGGCGGAACATAGACAAACCGCTGCGGGTCGATCGGCACGCCGGCCTGCACCTCGAACCATTCGACCACCAACAGCGGCTGCAACGTGGCGGGCGCGCCTTTGCGGCCGGCCTGCTCGCGGAGATACTCGAGGCGGTAAGGAAACAGATCGTCTTGGGCCAGCGTGAGCACGATCCGCTGCGGAATCTCGGCCGGCACCTTCTTCCAGTTGGGCTCCTGGCCGGCGAGCACTTTGTCCCGCTGGTCGGGAATCAGTTCGGCCAAGGCCGTCGGCTTCCAGGCACCCTCGATCCGATAGACCGGCAGCCCGTCGAGCTTTTTCTCTTCGACACTGCCGAATTGCACCGCGCCGGCCAGATTCTCCAGCATGTTCGGCAGCCCGCCGATCGGCAGCGAAAGCGAAAAGGCCGGCAGGGTCCGGACCGTGGGATTGCGGTTCAAGGCGGCCCGCACGCGATACAAGTCGATCCGGGACAAGGTTGGACGATCGAGCAGATCCTCGTGAATCCAGAGTTCGGCGCCGTTGCAGATCTGCTCGACGCTGGCCAGTCCGTCGGCAAGCTGCACCTTGAGCTCCAGGCGAAACCGGCGCCCTTCGGCCTTGCCCTGCTGCCAATACATGCCACTGCCGACGAGCTGTTGGCCACACAGACTCAGCCGCTGACGGACCTTGGCGCTCAGGGCAGGGGGGGCCGCGGCCGCCGTGACGGCGCTGGCCAAAAGCAAATTGACGTCGGGAGCGCCCCCGCCGTCCGTCCGCCAGCGCCTTGCGCAGCGCGTGCCAGTGGCTGCGCGGAAACCGCGGCACGATCGGCGGTCGAGCCGGCCGGCCGGGCGGCCAGACGGTCGGGGCGATGCGTGTTTCCGGCGCCGGCGTGCAGACCTGCGGGCTGACGGTTCGGCGCCATGGAGTGCTGTGCGCCGGGCGCGGGCGGGCGCCGGGCAAGCGGCTGATTTCGCGCCGCGGGCGGCTGACTCGGTAATTGAGCTGTGGACTGTCCATTGGGCCCGGCGCCCTGGGGCTGGCTAGCGGCTGCTGCCGGGGCGGCGCCCGGCGGCGCGGCAGGGTTCCAGCGCTGGGCCGTTTGCGGTGAATGCGTTCGATGCGAGCCGGGAGCAGCTGCTCGGGGCGCTACTGCACTCGGCGGTTTGGCTGCGCCTGTCCCCTGATTTGCGGCTCCTTGGACGGCAGCCGGCGGGCCCGATGCTTGGGCCGCGTCGACACTTACCGCCTGCGCAAGCCGCCTTGCAGACCAGGCTCGCGGCCAAGATCGGCAGGCTGAGCAAAGCGGGCAGGCTGCACTTCATATTCGGGTTTTGCCGGATTTGCCAAAGAAACGCGTTGTACGAGGCCGACCAAATACTCCACAGGGTGAAGCTCGCGCCATCGCGCCGGGCGTTTGCCTGGGCCAACCGGATGGGGCGCACCCGGAGGGCCGATGCGGTTCGAGTCCTGGCCGCTTGCGGCGGGGATTCTAGGTGCCGGCCGCTCAGCGGTCTACGTCATTCGACGGCTCGGAGTGAGCCGCCGCGAAACGAGCAAAACGAACGATCCGGGCGTTGGTTGGACCGCGGGTCCTGGCCCGCCTCGGATCGTGCAGGCAGCCTCAGGGGGGAGCTATGAGATACGGGTTCGCACTATCGTTGCTGGGAGGGTCGCTGATTGTTGCTAGCGGCTGCTTTTTACATCCTCCCTACGGTCAGCATTTGAATCACCAGTCGACGGTGCTGCCGCCCATGGGCGAGCTGACCCACTCGAACAACCTGCCGCCGGCCGAGCGGCTCATGGAGCCCGGCCCGGGCGTCGGCGGCCCCGGCCCCGGCGTGATGATGGGCAATGTGAACATTCCGGCTCCGGCCCAGATGTCGCAGATTGCCTTTGTCAGCCCCGACGGGCTGGCCATCTCGTGGGACGTGAGCATGCCGGGCGCGTTCGATTCCGAACCGCTGATTGCTCCGGCCCGCTACAACTTTCCGCAGGGCGCGATCTATCGGCTGAAGCTGACCAATGTGCCCGGTCGTCCGGGGGTCGAGCTCTATCCGACGCTGGAAGTTGCTCCGTCGACTCCGCGCACGGACGCCTACCTGGCGCACAACGCCATTCCGGTGCAGTTCACCGAAGAGGACCTCGACCAGGTGCTCTCGGGCAATTTCGTGACCAAGGTCATTTATCTGCCCGATGCCGAGTTCCAGGAACTGGCCCTGGCCGGCGTGGAAACGCTGGTCAGCACGCGGCTTGATCCGGGCGTCGACCCGATCGTCGAGGCCGACCGCCGTGGCACGATCCTGGCCATCATCCGCGTCGGTAACAAGGACCTGGAGATTCCCGGGGCCCAGGCCCAGGGCATCGAAGGGGCCGGCATGCAGGCCGGTTACTACGGGGCGGGCGGCGGCAATTGCCCGCTGCCGATGGGCGGCCCGATGATGGCGGGCGGAATGGCCCTGCCGGGCGGAATGCCGCCGCAGTTCGTGGCTGGGCTGACCGCCCCGCAGTACGGCATGCCGTCGGTCGGCACGCCGATCGGGCTGCCCGGTCCGCCGCACATCCCGATGGGGATTCCCGCCGGCCTGCAGAAGCACTCGATCGTCAATCACACTCACAGCAAGATCCCGGGTCCGGTGCAGCACTTCCGCATGGATGTGAAGCAAGAGCCGGGCTACAGCTATCCGGCGCCGGTCAATCACGTGCAGATCACCGAACGCAGCTATGCTCCGCCGGTCTGGTTCCACCAGCCCAAGAGCGATCGGCACGAGGGTGACGCGGCGGAATGCCCGCCGGGCGGCGGCGCCGTCTGCGAGGATGGGTCTCCTCAGTAGTCAATCCGTCAGGCCAACGCGGCGAAGCGCGACCCAGACCCGCGGTCTGGGTCGCGCGGAACCGCTCCCAGGGGCCGGCCGGCGCGTGCGTGTAGCGAATGTTCCTCGTCCTTACTAGCGACTCCATGACAATGGTCCTTATGCTCCGCAGTTCGGCCGCCAGGTCGAATCGAGTTGCCGGCATCGTGTGGCTGGCCGGGTGGATCGCCTCGGCGGCGCGTAGTCGCCGTGGCCGACGAACCACCCGTCCATTACCTGCACGCTGGGGCAATGCCTCCGGGAGCGATTGGAAGCCAGCAACTCTTGCGGGGCGGACCATTGCCAGGGTATTTCCAGCCGGTCGAGATCAAGGCGCCCCAGGGCGCCCAGATCTCGCTGGCGGCCCACGGCGCCTTTCAGCCCCACCAGGGCAGCACCGTCACCGCGGGCATGCTGATCGGCGCCGTCTATCGGCTGCAGGTGACCAATATCCCGCAGCGCGAAGGGCTGGAAGTTTTTCCCACCGTCGAAGTGGTCGATCGGCTTTATCCGCCGATCGGCGCCGAGGGGCGGTTCCCGATTCCGATCGAGCTGACGCAAGAAGAGCTGGATCTGGCCTTGGCCGGCAAGTTCGTGACCCGGGTGATCTACCTGGAAGACCCGCTCAATGCTTCGCCCGTGGCCGAAGACCCTGACCAGCAAACCTATTTCGAGGCCGCGATGCACGACAATCCGCTGGAAGTGGCCGACCGGCTCGGCCGGCCAATGGCCATACTGCGGATGGGCGGACGCTTGCCCGAGGCCGATGGCCCCGACGAGGCGTTCCTGTACGGTTCGCCCCCCTGGGTGCGCTTCCGGCAGCCGGCCGTCGAACGGGCAGTCGTTCCGCCGCCGGCCCGCCTGCGGCAGCCGGATACCCCGCCCGGCCCGGCTGATAATCCGGCGGGCCCGGCCGACGACCAATCGGCCGGCGCCACGCGGCGCGGCAAGCGGCTGAATTCGCTCCGCGCCGCCCAGGCCGGCAGCCAGACCAAAGCTGCGCGGCACAGAGCCTGCGTTCTCGGCCGCGCTGGTGCGCGAGCCGCTGCCCAGTTCCGGTCTCACGGCCCGGCCGATCGAGGTGGCTCCATGACGCTGCGCTGGCCGAAAAAACCGACCGAGCGCCGCGCCGGCCAATGGGCCTGCCTGCTCGCCGCGGGGCTGATGTCCCTCGGACTTTGCTCCTGCCGCACGCCGCAATCGCGCGGCGGCCATTCGTCGGCCTGCCCGCCGGGCGGCGGACAGCTGGGCCCCAATACGCTGCCGTCCGAAGCCTGGTCAGCGGGTCCCGGAGGTGCCATGCCGGGCGGCGCCTTGCCGATCGGCCCGGTGCCGCAGCCCGGCCTGCCGCTACCTCAAGGAATTGTGACGCCCTGGAAACCGCCGGGCATTGCCGGACCCTGGCCCGACGACGAATATCTGTGGGACGGCGGCGAGCATTATCCGGTGCTCGTCGACACGAACCACGAGGCCAAGGGATTGGAGCCCGAGGACACGATCGTCCATTACGACACGATCGACGGCCGCACAGTCGTCGAGCCGAGCAATCGAGTGGTGATCTATTCGCCCCGCTTCGGTGCGGTCCGGCAAGTCACGGCGGCCCTGGCCAGCCACAAGCCCGAAGGTCTGCTGCTCGTGGCCCAACCGGTCCTGCCGGTCCAGCAACTGGAAGAACAGACGGCCGGCACGGCGCTGCAGCCGGTGCAGCCGGTGGGCGAAATCGGGACCAAGTTCGTCAATATCGAACGGCTCAAACAGAGCGAAGGGATCGTCAGCAGCGTGCTGCGGCCGGTCGAGCTGGCCAACAAATTGCTGCCGTTCGAGGATTTCGAGATCATCCGCACCGGCGTGATCCTGCAGTCGGAAAAAGCCCGGCTGGCCGAAAGCGTGCAGGCGGCCATCACCTGGTCGCACGATCAGGCCGTGCAAGCGGTCATCGAGAAGCAGATCGCCCACGTCGAAACCGGCGACCAGCGGGCCCAGGTCACGTTCACCGTCGACACGCCCAACCATCCGCGGCTGCGGGTGCTGAAGATCGCTTCGACCAACATGGCCCGGCCGGGCGAGATCGTCGAATTCACGATTCGCTACGACAACATCGGCGACCAGAAGATCGGCAACGTGACGCTGCTCGACAACCTGACGACGCGGCTGGAATATGTCGAAGGCAGCGCCCAGAGCAGCCACGCGGCCGAATTTTCGGTCCAGCCGAACGAAGGCGATTCGTCGCTCGTTCGGTGGGACTTCACCGACCCGCTGCCGGCCGGCGTCGGCGGCCTCGTGAAATTCAAGTGCCGCGTGCGGTAGAGCGGCAGCCCCGGCGGCGTGCAATCGCGCTGTCTCGCCGCTATCATAAAGGCGAGTGCGTCGCCGCCGCGCAGGCCAGTCAGGCCATGCCGGCCTCGACCCGCAGTGCGGCCGCGCTAAACAGGCCGCCTGTGCTTTTTCTGCCGGCAAGGTGCTTGCATGTCTTCGCGTCGGCAAAGCAAAGCCGCATTCGCGCTGGGCATCGTCCTGGCCGTCGGAGCTGCGGCATCGGCCGCACTGCTCCTGCGGCGAGCAGATGTGACAGATCCTCAAGAGCTTACCGCAATGCGGCCTGCGGACCTGCGCGATGCCGAGCTCGAAACGTTGATCAAGGCAGCCTTGGGCAGCGCCGAGCAGGTCGAGGTTCAATCCGAGGTCGAAGCAGTGCGGGGCGATCGCAGCAGCTTTCGCTCAGCAGTGATCACCGACGCCGGAACCCTGACGGAGCTGGCAAGTCTGTTTCGCGTCGGCGAGGATCGCGCCGCCACGCGGTACGATCAGTATCCGGGAATGGACTATGTGCGCGTCACGTTCACCGGGCCCTACAAACCGGATTTCATTTACACCAGCAATAGAACGATCTCCATTCATCCCAGATCGGCCCAGGTCTGCGAGGCATTTACCCGCAGGCTCGCGGACACCGCCGGTATTACCTATCAGCCGATCGACCCTTAGCGGCAGTGCGTGGTGCGGCGTGAACCGGCCGGCATATTGCCGGCAAGGCGTCGAGCGCGGAATAGCCTCGATTCTGAGTTTCCGCAGACGGCCCGGCACCCTGTATCGGCACCCCGTTTCACAACGGGGCAGGTCCAATTAAGATGGACCGCTTTCCTAGAACCGGTTTCAAAACCTGCTCGGAGAGGGGGACAGTCCCGTTTTGCTCCGAGGACTGCGCAAAACTGGGACAGTCCCCGCAGGTTTTGAAACCGGTTCTAGTGTCAGACCTCTTTGCTACCGGATTTTCATGCAAACCAATCTGCAAGCCGCCATCGTGACCGGCGGCGGTACCGGCGTCGGCCGGGCCACGGCGCTACGGCTCGCTCGGCTGGGCGCCGCCGTGCTGGTCAACTACTCGCGCTCCAGTGGCGAGGCCGAACAAACCGTCGCCGAGATCAAAGCCCAAGGCGGCCGGGCGATCGCCCATGCCGCCGACGTGGCCGACGACCAGGCGGTGCGGGCAATGGTGGCCCGAGCCGAGGCCGAGTTCGGCCGCATCGACTTGCTCGTCAACAATGCCGGCACCACCCGCTTCATCGCCGCGCCGGATTTGGACGACGTGACCGACGACGATTGGCAGCGGATCCTGATGGTCAACCTGGTCGGGCCGTTCCACTGCGCCCGGGCCGTGCGCGAGGTGATGCTGGCCGGCGGCGGAGGCCAGATCATCAACGTGACGAGCGTGGCCGCCTTCAGTGGCCGCGGCAGCTCGATTCCTTATGCCGCGTCGAAGGCCGCGCTCAACAACCTGACCCTGGCCCTGGCCCGGACGCTGGCTCCGCAGATTCGCGTGAACGCGGTGGCGCCCGGCTTCATCGAAGGGCGCTGGCTGCAGCAAGGCCTGGGCGATCAGTATGAGACGATGAAACGGGCCAGCGAACGGAGCGTGCCCTTGGGCAAAGTCTGCACGCCCGACGACGTGGCCGCGGCCATCTTGAGCCTGGCCACAGGCAGCCCGCTGGTGACCGGCCAGGTGCTGGTCGTCGACGGCGGGCTGTTGATCGGGCGGTGAAGAGAAAGGCAGAAGGAGTAGCTGAGCTGAAGGCAGAAGGATGAAGGCAGAAGGCAGAATGACGAGGAGGAAGACACGGCGAGGCGGTCGCATTGCAACATTCTGCGTTTTGCCTTGTTGCCTTCTGCCTTTGTTGACCCGATCATTTTGAGAACTCACGCTATCAAAATGAGGGGGCGATTCAGTAGCACTCAACTGGCTTTTCTTAGGGCGATTGCTGGTCCAGGCCGGCAATTGCCGACGAATGCTTCGACGATGCGGTCGGACGAGCTGCCAACGGACGTGCCTGGGCAAAGTTGGCACGCCGTTCGCACCGTCGGCTTGGTCCTGACCAGTCATACCAAAAGGGTTCTCTGATGAATAAGTCGCTCGTTTTGGCTGTCGTCTGCTCGCTGGGGACCACCCCACTCTGGGCCGGAATTACGCCAATTAACCAGGCGAGCAGTTTCTTGCCTGGTCCGATTAACATCACGTTCGACACGCCGCCGCTTGCTCCGGACACAGCGGTGACAAATCAATATCAGGCCCTGGGCGCGACCTTCGCCGGCGCGGTGCAGGGAGACGTCGGGAATATCGGAATTCCGAATCAAGACGGCTACACGATCCAGGATTTTATCTCCAGCGGCCCTGTCTTCCAGCCGCTGCTGATCAATTTCAGTACGCCCGTGGTGGCTGCCGATTTCTCGCTGACCTACCAGCCGGGCACCGCCACGATCACGGCCTATTTGAACGGGGTTGAGGTTCACGACGGGCAGTTTACGGCCACGAACTCTACCCTGTTCCAAGCCAACAACATTTACGGTTTCCAGGGTGCCCCCTTCAACGAGATCTCGGTCGTGATTAATGCCAACGACCACGCGGACATTATCGACAATCTGCAATTCCGGACGCCCGAGCCAGCCTCGCTCATCGTCTGGGGTCTTTTGATTGCAGGCGGGCTCACGGTCGCTCACCGCCGCCGAATTGCGTGACCCTGAGAACGTCCCGCGAAAGAAAACTGCCCGGCAATCGCCCGGGCGTTTTTTTTGCGCCGGCCCGAGGGGAGAGAGAAAGGCAAAAGGCAGAATGAAGAGCAGCGCCGGCCGCGCTCCCACCTTCATCCTTCATCCTTCATCCTTCATCCTTCATCCTTCTGCCTTCTGCCTTCTGCCTTCTGCCTTCCGCCTTCCCTAGTACCGCACGCTCTGCGGCGTCACTTGCGGCAGGCGGCTCAGGCCTTGCGGTTCGACCAGCTGCAAGTTCGGATCGGCCAGGTTCACTTCGGCGTAGCCCGGATAGACCGGCTTGACGAACAGGTCGGCCTGCGTCGGGTTGAGCGAGTTGATTTGCAAATTGCTCAGGTCGATGCCGATCTTGAGCCGGGCGGCCGGCAAATTCAAGTCGACGTGCCGCGGTAGGGTGACGCCGCTGGCCGCATCGCGGCGGTGCCGGCTCAGCAGCGCCGAGGCCAGCCGGGTGCCTTGGGCGTTGTAAACGTGTTCTTCCAGCACCACGCCGCGCGAGGCGTCGATCACGGTGACCCGGGTGTTGCCGCCCGGCAGCAGCGGCGGCGTGCGCACTTCCAGCCGGCCCGCGCTGAGCGGGATCGGCCCTTGATGCACCACGCCCGGCTCGAATGTCACCACGCCCAGGGCCCGAATCAGCCACTCGGGCTCAACCGGCACCATGGCCCGGGCCGAGCTGCTGGCGAACTGGTCGTGCCCGCAGTAGTAGAAGGCCGGCGGCTGATTCCGCTTGACCCAAAACCAGAACAGCTGGTCATTGCTGCCGACGTCGACCTCCGGGCCAGTGAAGGCCGTATCGGCCCGCAAGCGAAAGTTCTTTTGCCGCTGAAAGGCGATTAGCGCCCGCAGCGAGGGCATGCCCGGCACGCTGATCGAGCCGTGATTGGTATACAGGTCGTGAACCAGGGCGCTGTTATTGTTCACCACGTCGACGACCTGGGTCAGCGTGGCATCGCCGGGCAAGGCGCGCGGAATCTGCTGGGTGTACTGCTGCAGCAAATTCGGGCAACTGGCCCCGCTCGCCGCAAACAGCAAACCGGCCAGAGCCAGCATTGCCAGGGGTTTGCCGACCAACAGAACGTCTCCGCGAAAGGGCCCGGCATCTGACCGCCGCCCACTGGCGCTGGCGGTCCCGATCCCGGGCATGTGCATCCTTACGACCGGCCGGCCTCGAGCAGCCTGGCCAGCTCTTGCTGGATCACCTGCGTCCGCTCGGCGCCGGGAATCACGGTCAGCACGCGATAGGTAACATCACGGCGCGGGCAATAGAGCAGCGAGACTTCGCGCCCCAGCTCGTCGTGCTCCACGTCTTCCATCCGAACTACGCGGCGGCGCACCAAGAGCAGCGACAACACGTAGCGCATGTCGTGGCGATCGCCTTGCGGCTCGAGCTCTTCGAGCAGATCGAGCATCACGTCGCTGGGGGCCCAGCTCTGCCGCCGGGCGTCGCGGGCCGGCATGGTCGATTGCCACCAGCCGAGCACGCCGTCGGGAGGTCCGAGCCAGCCTTCGGACGAATAGTCTTGCCTGAGCACGTCGGCTCCTTGGACGATCAACGTCGAATAAAACGTCTCGCCCGGTTGGATTTCACGACCGGTCGCCACACAGTGGCGGGTTGAACGCCCGACTTCGTAGTCCATAAAGGTGCGAAATAGTACGCGAAACGACCCGCCCGCTCAAGACACGCTGGCGAGCCGGCAGCGCCTGCTAGCGACGTCCTGCCGGCGGCGGGCGACGTGCTGCCGGCGGCTACGAAACCGTGAAAAACCGGGCGTCGGTGCCGCCCGGGCCAATCTTCAATTCGACCGGCAGCCCACAACGTGGACACGCCCCGCGGTAGGACATCCGCTGGCGATTGATGTAGATCCGGGTGTAAACGTCGCAGCAGCGGAAACGAATGCCCACGAAGGGGCGTCCCCCCGGGCTCGATTCGACCGGCCTGCGGCCGCCGGAGAAGTCGTCGCTCGAAACGTCCAGATTCTCGCCGGGCATCGGCCTTTCTCGCGCGAAAGGGGCGGCGCTGCTTGGGGGCGGGCCTGCCGCCGCCCTGGGGGAGCCTAACCCAAACCGGCCCCGTCGGGATAGATGAATGCCGCCCACTGCCAGACCGGCCGCCGCGCCAAACCAGGCCACGGCTGCCAAAACGCGCCGCTGGCGCAGGCCCACACTGCAGCCTATACTGGGGCGCCGGTTGGTCATGCTGGAAGGCGCCGGCAGCCTGAGCCAAGATCCCGCATCCCGGAGCGAAATCTCCACAGGAGGACTGTCCGATGCCCGTCGACGAAGAAACGATGAAGCGCCGTTACCGCGAGTTCCTCGATCTGCTGCCCCTGACCACGACCATCGCCGGCCTGCCGCCCAGCGACGGGGCGATCAACTTCAACGCCGATCAGATGGAAGTCCGCACCCACACGCTGCTGAGCGCGTACAAACTGGCCAAAGCCCTGGTCCGCGAAGTCCTTACGGCCGGGCAATAACCGCCCGACGGGGCTGACCCAGGCCAGGGCGGGCAGCGGTTAGATTAACGTCGGCGGCCCGATTTGGCCGAAGCTCGACTAGCTGCATATAATCTGACAGCGTTGCGGCAAGCTGGCCAATTTCGGGTTTTTTGGCGGCCGGCAGTCGACGCCGCAGCACCGGGTTACGATTCGAGGAACCAGATGCAGGCAAATCGCAAATCGAAGCGGGCATCCCTGCTGGGATTGGCCTTCGACGCCAGCGACGGCCACACCCGGCTGACGCGGGGCAAGAATTTCGTGCTGGCCGGTGGATCGGAAGAAACCCACGGCGTGATGCAGGAAACCGCCATCAAGATCAACGAGCATCTCGACGGCCGCGGCAAGCGACTGGAAGACCTTACGCTCGGCGAGCTGCGCGACATCTGCGAAAAAGTCGCCCGCTAGGTGCCGCTCGCTCGGCGCCTGCCCGCCAGGTGCCTGCCACGCGCCTGCCGCTTACGGCAGGTCGTGCTCGTCTTCGATCTCGCCGACGATCTCTTCGATGATGTCCTCCATCGTGATCAGGCCGAGCACGCGGCCGGTCGAGTCGCGCACCACGGCCATCGGCCGGCGCTTGCGGCGAAATTGCCGCAGGACTTCGGAGATCGGCCGGTCGGGGCGGACGAAGATCGGCAGGTACATGGCGTCGTCGAGCACCACCATGCCCCGCAGGCTGAACAGGTGGAACAGATCCTTCGTGTTGACGATGCCCACGATGTTGTCCAGATCGTGGTCGTAGACCGGCATCCGCGTGTGGGCCCCGTCGCGCACGGCGGCCAGGATCTGCTCCTCGGGCATGTGCAGCTCGAGCGCGGCCATCCGCTCGCGGGGCACAAGGCAATCGCGCACCAGCTTGGCCGGCAAGCGGAACACATTGGTCACGTATTCGGCCTGATCGCGCGGCAGCACGCCCGCCCGCCGGGTTTCTTCCACCAGCAGGTTCAATTCCTCGACCGAATGAACCATCTGGTGCCCGTAAATCGGGTCGAACCCCAGCAGCCGGATGACGCCGTTGCCCAGGGCGTTGATCGTGGCGATGAACGGCCGGGTGAGCCGCGCGAACCAGATCAGCGGCTGGGCCAGCCAGAGGCTGAACACGTCGGGCCGCTGCAGGGCCATGGCCTTGGGCGCGAACTCGCCCAGGATCACGTGCAGCACCGTGATCACCAGGAAGGATATCGCCGTGGCGATGCCGTGGCTGGCCGCGATCGACCATTCGCCGGGCAGAAACGCCATGGCCGGCTGCACGCTGCGGGCCAGGCAGGGTTCGCCGATCCAGCCCAAGGCCAGGCTGGCCAGCGTGATCCCCAATTGCGTGGCTGCGATGGCGTCGTCCAGGTGGTCGAGCGCTCCGAGCACCGCCACGGCGCCGGTGCGACGGGATTTGACCATCTCTTCCACCCGCGTGCGGCGGACCGACACGAGCGAAAACTCCGCGGCCACGAACAGCGCATTGACCATCACCAGCAGTGGAACGGCCAACACCCCCAAGATCGTCCAGAACCAATCCATGCTGGTCACTCGTATTGGCGAAGCGAAACAGAAACCATCACGCGCGCGCCGGGCGGCTCGTCAGCGCCGGCTGCCGGCATCGGGCCGCACGGCTTGCCGAGGCCGCGTGCCCCGGCGGCCGCACCTCGCGCCGGCCGGCAAAGGCCAGGATCGCCCGCAGAAAGTCGGGCAGATCGTCCGGCTTGCGGCTGGAAATGAAGTGCCGGTCGACCACCACGGCCGCGTCTTCCCAAAGGGCGCCGGCGTTGACCAGGTCGTCCTTGATGCCGGGCGAACCGGTGGTGCGGACGCCCCGATACACCCCGGCCGAGATTGCGATCCAGCCGCCATGGCAAATCGCGGCCACCAGCTTCTGCGCCGCGGCAAAGCGGCTGACCAGTTGCAGCACCTTGGGGTCGCGGCGCAACTTGTCGGGCATGAAGCCGCCGGGCAGGATCACGCCCGTGAAATCGTCGGCCTCCATGTCGCGAATGGCCGCGTCCGAGCGGCAAGGATAGCCGTGCTTGCCGCGATACAGCGTGTCGGCCGCCGGACCGGCCACCGTGACGTGCGCCCCCGCCTCGATCAGCCGCAGCCGCGGGTACCACAGCTCCAGATCTTCGTACACGTCGTCGACGAACGTGAGGTACCGCTGTCCACTCAAGGGCATCTCGGCGGGCATGCTGTTTGTTCCTCCCAGAACACGATCGAGGCTTCTGCCGCGCTATTGGGCGCCGGCACCAAGGGGGCCAACGCAGCGAGCGTGGGCCGGTGGCCCGCGCCCGGTCAAAACCGCTCGCGCCCGGGCGCGACGCGGCCGGCGCCCGGCGCGACACCATTTTTACCAGGATGGCCCCAGCCGGGCTACCGCCGGAGGTGGCCGGAGCGCTTGCCCGCCGGGGTCCGTGGATTTAGATTGGCGCACTCGCCGCCGGCGGCAAACCCGGTTGCGCACCGGAGTTGGCCGATTTATAGCGACCCGGTCCGGCGACGTTCGACGCCCAGACTCTCTCCCCCCAGGAGTCCCCCCGATGAGCGATCATGCCCCAGCCGGCGGCCAGGCTGCCGGTCCGCGTTGGCGGCCAATTTCGGCGATTGATCGGCGCGTGCTCGGCGTATTGGTCGAAAAGGCCAAGACCACGCCCGACGCGTACCCGATGAGCGGCAATGCGCTTCGCTCGGGCGCTGAATCAAAAAAACAACCGCTATCCGCTGATGGAGCTGGAGATCGAGGACATCGAGGAGTCGCTCGAGCGGCTGCGTGGCCTGGGGGCCGTCACCGAGGTGCAGGGGGGTGGCCGCACAGCGCGCTTCCGCCACCACATGTACGATTGGCTGGGCACCGAAAAGGTCGAACTGGCCGTCATGGCCGAGCTGCTCCTCCGCGGTGCCCAGACCGAAGGCGAACTACGCGGCCGGGCTGCCCGGATGGAGCCAATCTCCGACCTGGCCGCCCTTCGCCCGGTGCTGGACTCGCTGCGCGCAAGGGGCTGATCGTCTCGCTTTCGCCCCCTGGTCGCGGACACGTGCTGACGCACGCCCTGTACGAGCCGCGAGAAATGGAAAAGCTGAAGGCCGAGCATCGCGATTCCCCGGCCGCCTGGTCAGACGCCCCGGCAGTGCCGACGGCGGCCCAGCCCGCGCCGCGCCCCGCCATGCCGACGCCATCGCCACCGGCAGCGCCGCCGGCCAGCACCGCGCAGCCGAGCGGCCACGCAAGCACTCCGGCGCAGCACAATTCTTCGCCGGCCGCGCCGTCGCCCCTGATCGGCATCCTTGGCGAGCTGCGCGAAGAAGTCACGGTGCTGCGCGAAGAAGTCGATCGCCTGCGGCGCGAAATGGACGACCTGTTGGCCCAGCTGCGCTAGCGCGACGCAGCCCGAGCCGGGCGGGAAGCGGTGTTTCAGCGCTGGCCGCTCTCTCAACGTCATTTCACGACGGGCACCTTTTGCCAGCCCTGCGACTCGGTGAATTCGCGGGCCGCGAAGCACCACACGACGATCTTTTTTTCGCCCAGATACTTGGGGTTGGCCCGCGCCTGGCGGAGCAAGTTGATGCGGGCCGGCGTGGCTCCCGACCCGCGCACGGCCACCAGGTCGACCGGCAGGCCCCAAAGGCTTGCCAATTGATCGGCGAGCCCCGCCCCCTTGGCGTGCATGTCACCGCCGGAATGAAACACCAGGTTGTGGCTATCGCCCAGCAGCACCACGGGACTGGTCCGCTCGGGTTCCAGCGGCGTAGCGGGCGTAGGACTGCCCACGAACCGGAGCTCGATCGTTTCGGCCGGCAGTTTCGCGCCGGCCACCGCTTGGCGCAAGTCGCCGGCAATTTCCACGCTGCGGCGCTCGCTGGCGATGGTGCGCTGGGGATCCGCCGGCTGAGGCGCCCGACTTTTCGAGCGCTCGGGCAATCCGCTCGGCGGCCAGCACACAGCCGGCGCCCGACCAATGCGAATCCTGCCGGCAGTAGAGCGGCTGGTCGTTGTCTGTGCGGTGTGCCAGAAAGTCGTCGGTCAGGTCGAGCACCTTCACCCCCTGTTCGGCCAGCTGACGATAAAACGCCTGCAAATCGGGATCGAGCCGGGGCGGCGCGGCACCGCCCTGGGCGGCAGCCGGCAGGATCTGGTCGGCAAACACGATGGCCTTGGGAGGCACCGGCACGAGCAGCAATTCGATCCCGGCCCGTTTGAGCTGCTCGTGGAAATCGACAATCGCCGGCAGCGGGTCGGCCTGGTCGGGCTTGGCGGCCCGGCTGACGCGAACCGCCTCGGGGCCCCAGAACTTGCCGGCCGACACGTGCCGCAGTTCCTTGCCCAAGAACAGCCAGCCGCCTTCGCCGACGACCGTCATCGTGTCGGCTTTGTCCGCCTCGGCCGCGCGCTGGGCGCAAACACGCTGAAACTGGGCGACCAGCTCCGCATCGGGCGCCGGCTCGGCCAGCGCCGCCAGCGACGAGACGGACCACAGCAACAGGGCCAGCACCGGCCGGACCCAACCACCTTGCTTCCACCCGCCGTCATTCATTTGCCACCTCTTCGCCCCAGCAGGGCTCCTGCAAATTGAGCTCGTCATCGTCGAGTTCGCCGCGATTGATCGCTTCCAGCCGGTCGGCCACGTCCGACCAGGCGCGCAGCCGCAAGCGCACCGTTCGATCGGCGGGCCACGTGGCGGCGCCGGTCCAGACGTTGTCGCGCATGCTCCACACATAGACCAGCGCTTCGCCGCCGGCGATCGGTCCGTGCTCGTCCGCCAGGTCGACCAGATGCACGGCAACAATATGATCCTTATAGGGAACCGTGCCCGGCCGGGGCGCTCGGGCGATCTGGCGGATCGTGCCGCTCGCGATTCGCTCGCTGCCGGGCGGCGGCACGACGAATTGCTTGTCGGGCGCCGAACCCAGCGTGAGCGCCAGCTGCTTCCAATCGCCGACGGCCAGTTCGCGCACCGCAAATTGCCAGATCACCAGCTTTTTGCCGGCCAGCCTATTGCGCCCCTTGGCCAGCTCGGCGGCCAGCAGCTGCCGTGTGGCGAACGCGCCGGCGTCGTTGCGTGAAATCCGATCGATGGGCCTGCCGAGCGCGTAGCTCAAATGCTCGCCGAAGCCGGCGGAGGTGCCCCAGCCCATTTCGGCCACAGAAAAAATGTTCGTGAAACTATCCCCCAGCAGCAGCACGTCGGCGGCCGGATCGGCCCGCCAGGGAGCGCCGGCATCGACGACGCGGCGGATGCCCACCTGCTGCGGCTCGAACACGCCCTGGTCGGGGCTCAGCTTGAGCATGTCGACCAGGTCGCCCAGGCGGACGGCAGCATGCCGCTCGAGCTGCAGCTTTGCCGCCGGGGCTTCGGCCAGCACCCCCAACCGCCGCACGTGCCGGGCCAGCTCGCCGGCCACCTGCTGCATCCACTCGGGCGTCCAGTGCGTGTCCTGAATCAAGAAGCGCTCCTCGCCGGGGGCGATCTCGCGCGGCGTGGGATCGAACACGTCGACCCCCGCGGCCGACAACTCCGACACGAAGCGGCGAAAGTCGGGATTGTTGGCCGGCGGACGGGGACCTGCACCGGCAAACCGGGCACTGAACTCGCCGGGTTGCAGCATCGCCTTGTCGGGAATCGGCACCACCACCAGCCGGGCGCCGAATTGGGCACACTCGCGCTGAAACTCGACGATCGCGCGGCGCGGATCGGGCTGCGGCACCGGCCGCAGATCCTTCAGCGCTTTGCGCCGCCGGGCCTCGAACTGGGACGGGGCCAGGAAGCCCGGCCCGGACACGTAATCGATGCCGGGGCGGTAGAACAACCAGCCTTCGCGGCCCACCACGACCTGCGAATTGCCGAATCCGCCGGCGCCCGAAAGCGCTTCCTGCAACACCGGCTGGACCGCGTTCTTGACCAGCGAGATCCGCACCAGGTCTTCTTCCCACGCGCGGAGGTGTTCTTTGGCCGGGGCCCGGCTGAACAGGTGCAGCACTTGCGGCGACTCGCGGCGGACCAGCTCGCCGCTCAGCTGCACGACCGGCACGCCGTAGATCATCGCCAGGAAGGCCGCGATCATGCTCCAGGCCACGCGGCGCGAAACCTGCGTTTCGATCCGGCCGAAGCGCAGATCGTCGGGCGCGACCGAGCCCGGCGCACGCTGGCGCTCCGTTTGCCGGTCGCGGTGCTGTTTCGGCCTGACGTGCATTAAATCCGCCGCAATCTCTCGGAACGAATCAAAATTGGAAATAGAGGAACGGATTCTCGGTTTGCGTCCACATGAACACCAGCGACACGGCCATCACCGCCAGACAGAAGGCGGCCCGAGGCCCGCTGAGCAGATGCGTGAACGTCCACGACTGCGGCGCCAGCCAGGTGATTGCCGCCGCGATCAGCATGATGAGCACGTGGTAAGGGCTGTACATCAGCGAGGCCAACAGCGCCTGCCCCGAGCCGGCCGACGCCAGGCCAAACAGAGCGCGAAAATAGGAAATCGCCTCCGGCAGCGTCTCGGCCCGGAAGAACACCCAGCTACAGCAAACGATGGCGAACGTGCCCGCCACCCGCAGCGGGCGGGGCAAGCGGCGGTAAAAGCTGTCCTTGCCGCCGAAACGTTCCAGGGCCAGCATGCCGCCGTGCACGGCACCCCAGAGGACGAAGGTCCAGCTCGCCCCGTGCCAGAGTCCGCCCAGCAGCATCACCACCATCAGGTTGGCGTAGGTGCGGAATTCGCCGCGTCGGTTCCCGCCCAGCGGAATGTACAGGTAATCGCGCAGCCAGGTCGACAGGCTGATGTGCCAGCGGCGCCAGAAATCGGTAATGCTGTCGGCCGAGTACGGGGCGTCGAAATTCTGAATGAACAGAAAACCCAGCATCAGCCCCAGACCGACCGCCATGTCCGAGTAGCCGGAGAAATCGAAATAGATCTGCAAGGCGTAGGCCACCAATCCGTACCAGGCGTCGTACCACTCCAGCGTGGCCGAGCCGAAGGCCGCATCGGCGACGTGACCCAGCGGGTTGGCCAGCAGGATTTTCTTGCCCAGCCCGCAGGCCAGAAAGGCGATGCCGCGAGAAAACTTTTCGGCCGTGTGGGTGCGATGCCGCATTTGTTCGGCGATGTCGGCGTAGCGCACGATCGGGCCGGCCACGAGTTGCGGAAACAGGGCCTCGAAGCAGCAGAAGTCCAGCAAGTTGGTCATCGGCCGGGCTTCGCCCCGATAGACGTCGATGGCATAGCTCATCGACTGAAACGTGTAGAACGAAATGCCCACCGGCAAAACCACTTGCAAGATCGGCACCCAGTCCGGCCCGAGTCCCAGCCCGTCGGCCACGCGGTTCAAGTTGGCGGCCGTGAAGTCGTAGTACTTGAAGAAGCCCAAGAGCGCCAGATTCGAGGCGACGGAAAAACCCAGGGCCAGCTTCATGCCCCGAGTGCGCGTCCGCCGCGGATCGATGATCGGCCAGTCGCCATTAGGCAACCGCTGCAGCCCGGCGAGCCGAATCAGGACCAGTCCGCAGACGAAGTCGATGATCGTGCTGGCGAACATCAGCCCGGCCCAGGGCGGATTCGACCAGCCGTAAAAGCCGTAGCTGGCGATCGCCAGCAGCCCCGTACGATACCGCGGCAGCGGCACGGCATAGTACAGCAGCAGGATCAGCGGCAGGTAGTAGAAAAGGAACAGGTGAGAGCTAAAGACCATCGGCAACTCGGCCCAGGGGGTGACTCGTCGGGCGGATTTGTCGGGCGGGCCGCTCCGGGCTGCCCGAGTCGACTGATTGGGGTGCTTATTGAGGTTCCGGGGCGAACGTCAGGTCGGTCAGCGCGCGGCCGTCGGGCGCGAGCAGTTCGCACTCGAAGCCCCAGAAGGCGTAAAGTTGGATCGACTTGACCAGCACTTCGTTCCAGCCCTCGGCCAATTCCACGTCGGCCTGCTTGTAGCCCAACTGCGGATAGCGGCCAAACTGACCGCCCAGGGCTTCGCGGCCGTTGACCCAGCATTTCAGTCCGCCCACGGTGCCCAGCGAGATCTTGGCCTGCTGCGCTCGGAGACTCTTTACATAGGCCACGGCGTAGCCCAGCCCGTTGCCGGAGCGCGGCAACTCGCCCAGGTTCACATATCCGTCGCTGCCGGCCGTGATCACCTTCCAGGTCTGACCATTCGGAGCCGGCCAACTGCCGGGCAGGCCCGACTTGCCTTCGGGCCCCGTGGGGGCCTCGAGCGCGTCCTTGCCGTCGGCGCCGCCGGTGGCCAGCACGGTCCAGCGTCCGATGGCCGCCGGAGTCGCAGAGTCGGTCACGCCGTAAAACAGCGGCAGGTCGAAGTCGTCTTCCAGCGTGTTATTGGTGTACTGATCGGCCAATTGCGGCTGGTCGACCAGCGGCTCGACCAGCAGCCGAACCTCGCTACCCAGCGGCAGCCGGGCGATGGGCTGGGTGGTTTCGTCGAGCATGGCCCAATGGGCCACGCGCAGCTTGGGCGTGGCGTACTGGCCGCGCACGACCCGCTTGACGGCGTACTCGTTGACGATGAGCGCTTGGCGGTAGGGCTCGATTTGCTTGAGCGTCGGAATTTCCGAGGCGGCCAGGAGCCGAGCTTCCACTTCCAATGGCTCGACCGGCGGGCGCGGCGCGGAGCTGGCGGTAGGCGGCAAAGTTGGCCCCGACTTCGTCGGCCCCCAGGGCCCGGCTATACAGCGCCACGCCTTCGATCGTGCCTCGCCAGCGGTGTCCGTCCAGATCGTTGCCGACGTTCAGCGGCATCGAGGGAAAGCCGGACAAGTCGTTCTTGAGTTGATCGCTCTTGGCGACCACTTGCCCGTCTCGATAGCAAACCAGCTCACCGGGCTTGTAGGTGACGACGACGTGCACCGTCTCGCCGGCTTTGAGCGGGCAGATTTCGGTCGGCGCGCCGGCCAGGTTGGCCAGCAGACGATCGCCCGCTTGCACCAGCCCGTAGCTTAAGACACAGCCGGGCCGGCTAGTATCGTTGGCTGCCGGCGTGAGCGTGGCTTCGAGCGAAATTTCGTGGCTCTTGCGCACCGCGTTGGCCACCTGGTCGAGCAAGCCGCCGAAGTAAAAGGAGCCGCCGTCGAGCACCATCGCGCGGGCGCGATCGAACCAGGCCCGGCCGTTCGCCTTGGGCACATAGGCCACGATTTGCCCCGAGAGCGGATCGCGCAGCGTGTTGGGCTTGTCGGCCGAGAGCCAGAGGAATCCCAAACCGGACGGATTCGAGGGCCAGGTGCTGGCCACGACGTCGACGACGCCGCGCTCCAGGCGATTGGGCCGCTGGGCGCGATCGACAATCCCGCCCAGCTGCAGCTGGTCGTTTTGCCGGGGCCTGGCCGCCAGCAGGACGCGCAGACTGCGGCCGTCGTCGCCGGCGGCCGAGCGCTCGATCTTCGCCCCGGAAGCCAGGCTCAACGTTGCCGCGCCCAGTTCGACCGGCTCGCTGAACGTCACGACCAGCTCCCGCTCGCCTTCCAGCGTGCCGCCGGTCACTTGCGGGATCGTGGCCTCGGTCACCCGCACCTGGCCGCGCAGGATCGCGCCCTCCGAGCGGGCTTCGACCAGATAGACGCCCGGCTTTTCGTAGCGATGCCGGCCCGCGCGGGCGGTCTCGTGCGTGCCGTCGCCATAATCCCAGCGCAACGCGCCGCCCCCGGCCGCCACGTTATCCACCGCGAACTGCACTTCGAACGGCGCCTCGTTGGCAAAATAGCCCAAGGCGGGCTCGGCCTGATGAACGTCGGGAAAGCGATCGCAGTGCGGATCGAACGTATAGCGGATCGGCCGGCCGAGCGGCTCGAGCGTGCCCGGATCGAGCGGCAGCAAGAACACTTCGTAGTCGCTCAGCACGTAGCCGCCGTACGCGCCCACGATCTTGCTATGATCGGCCGCGGCAAAGGCCAGCAGCCGCTGGTTCAGCGAGACCATCGGAAAATAGCAATAGTCGCGGTCGGCGGGCAGCAAGGCACGATCGAACAAGGGGGAAATCGCTCGCGTGGCCAGGTGCATCTTGTACAAGGGCCCACCCGGCGCCCGGACCCAGAAACCCCATTTGCCGTCGTGGGCAAAATACGGCTGACAGCCGCCCAGGTGCGGCATCGGCGTCACGGCACGCCGCTGGGGATCCAAGAGCGAAAACGTATTGAACGACCAGACGGCGTGCGTCAGCCGCGTGTTGGGCAGCCAGAACTGGCCTCCTTCGATCAGCAGCTCGCGCTTGCCGCTCGGCAGGTTCAGGCGATAGGTGTTGCCGTCGGCGGCGATGAAGGCCAGATTCTCGTCGTCGAACCAGGTGACGGCCCGATCCCAGCCGTTGTACTTGTGCGCCACGTCGACAATCACGCGGTCGTCACTGCCGTCGGCTTGAATCAAGTGCAAGGGACCGGACATGTCGCGCGGGCGGTCGCCGTTGTCTTTCTGGGCGTCGTCCGACAGGCTGAGGTAGATCAGGCGCTTGCCGCCGGGCGAAAACTTGGGGCAATAGTGGTCGCGGCCTGCCTCGTCGGCCGTCAATTGGCGCAGGCCGGTGCCGTCGAGCCCCATCGTCCAGATCCGCCAGCTGCCGGTCCGCCGCGATTCCCAAACCAGGATCCCATCGGCCAGCCGCGCCAGCTCGCGCTGGGCCGACAGCCAGTGGGCGGGGGAGTTCAGGTCGGCCGCCGAAGAGCCGCTGCCGGCCGCCTCATTGCCAGCCGCCGCGGGCGGTTGGGGCGCGGGATCGGCGGCGCCGGCCCCCAGCGGCAGGCCCAGGGCTGCCGGCAGAAAAACGCACCTGACCAGCCGGAAAGAGCGCCAGTGCATCGGTTTCCCGTTCATTCGAGTTTTTGGGAATGGGTGGTTTTGGCGGGGGCGAATCCGAACGGGCGCGGCCGGCGGGCGCCTTTGGGCCCCTCGAGAGCGAAACCATCGCTCGCATCCAGTCATCTTTATATATGACTCCGCCCGCGGCCTGGTTACCGCCGGTTCCCGGAGCCCTGCGTCGCCAGCCAAGGAAAAAATCTATGGCCCCCAGTGGCATCCGAATCGTCCTTTCGATTGCTTTGGCCCTGGGGCTGTTCGTCACGCGGCCGGCCTCGGCGGTCGACGGCCTGCTGATCTCGATCCATTACGAGCTCGGCGAGGGCAAACTGGGCAACATCCACGACGGGTCTTTTCCCGGCCAATTGGTCCGCCGCGACGTGCGCAATGACCAGCCGGCCGGCAAGCGCGTGCTGGTCGAGTCGGATGTCAGCACGGCCTGCCTGAGCCCGCTGGGCGACCGCGTGGCCTTCACCCGGCCCGACGGCAGCATTGCCGTCGTTTCGGTCGACGGCGGGCCGGCCAGCGAGATCGGCAATTTTCTGGCCGGCGAAAAGCCCAAGGCCGGCGAGGCCCCTTTCGCCCTGCTGCAGTGGCCGGCCAGCGAAGGGGCCGCCTGGATTTACTACCTCGACGGCCGTGGCGGCGGGGCCAACAATTCGCTCCGCCGGGTGAACGTGGCAACGCGGCAGGACGAACTGGTGGTGAAATTCAACCGGGGCGCCTCGGGGGGCTTCGCCCTCTCGCCCGACGCCACGCCTCGTTCCGGACATTTCGTCAAGCGGACCGACAACTACGTGATCGCCATCTACGACCTGGCCAGCGGCGACGGGGACATGTTCAACTGCCCGCGCACCGGCGGCTGCGGCGAAAGCATTTCGCCGGACGGCGCCCTGCTGACGGCCAACAACGGCGCCCATACAGGGGTGACGCTGGTCGACATGGCCGGCAACCGGCAGCACGAATTTCGGCTCAGCCAATGGGACGGCGACCCCTGCCTGGGCAAACCGCGCGAGCAAGTTGAATGGGCCTGGCAAAGCTTTCGCTGGGCCACCAACGCGCTCGCCTGGATCAGCGTCACGCAGGGCAAGCTGCGGCTCGGCAGCACGCACGAAATTTATTTTGCCGATGCGATGCTCTACGACTGGATCAATCAGCGGCAGCTCAACGTGACCCATAATCCGAACGGCAGCTTCGATCGCGCGGCCGGGTTCTGGGAGACCGGCGGCAAGACCGCGCTGCTCGGCTACTTTTCCGGCAAGGCGCCGTTGGCCGTCGAGCTGCAGGATGCCCGGATCACGGCCGACGCCCGCTGGGACTTCGGCGATGGCACGCCGCCGGTGAGCGGCCGGCAAGTGCGGCACACGTTCGAGAAGGCCGGCCCGTATACGGTCAAAGCCACGCTCGGCGACCAGCAATTTCAGGCCCAGGTCAGCGTGCAAAAACGTCTGGCCCCGGTCGGCGCGTGTCATTACCTCAGCGACAAGTGCCTGCTCGTCGATTTCAACGAGGCCGTGCGGGGACAGCCGGCGGTCCGGCTGGCCGGCGGTGCCAAGGTGGCCGCGACCGAACTGAGCGCCACGGGCCGCCGCCTGCGGATCGAGCTGGAAACGCCGCTGGTGCACAATGACCAACTCTCGATCACGGGGCTGGCGGATTTTGCCCAAGAGCCCAACCCGCTCGACAGCAAGCCGATCGACGTGGCGGTGCCGGCTTGGCCCGCCAATCGAGACGGCCTGGTCTTTCTCTGGGAAAACGGCAAGACGCTCAACGCCGTTTACGATTCGCAGTCGAAGCAAATCAGCGAGCTGCGCGTCGGCCGCGATGCCGGCCAGGCTGGCATCGACCGCTACGGCCGGATGCGGCTGGACGGGGGCCGCTTCTCAACCGGCTTTTACGCCCAGACCAATGCCCAGATGCAATTTGGCGACCTGGTCCGGGCCGACGCGTTCAGCCTGGAGGTGCTGCTGCAATCGACCGATCTGGCGCAACACAAACCCGAATTCCCGGCGCGGATCGTCAATTGCAGCGCCTGGCACGACGGCGATTGGAACTTTTTCCTCGGCCAGCAGCAGGATCGCCTGCTGGCCAGCATCCGCACCAGCGACAACATGCTCTCGCTCGACGGCAAGCCGGTCAAAGGCGACCTGCACGGCCGGGGGCCGGTCTACGAGATTGCCACGCTGGCCGACCTGGCGCCGCATCACGTGATCGTCAGCTACGTGCCGGGGCGGCTGGTGGCCTATCTGGACGGCAAGCAAGTCTTCGAAACCAAAGCGGTCACCGGTTCGCTCAAAGCCTGGGGCTACGGCGAAATGTGTTTTGGCGACAACCACAACGGCGGCCGCCACGGCTGGCTGGGCCGGCTGGAAAACGTGGCGATCTACAAGCGGTTTATCGAACCGGCCGAAGCCCAGCGCGACGCCGAATTGGCCCTCGCCCGGGTCAAAGCCCGGCACGTGATGCCGCAGCTCCAGCTCGAAGCGAAATGCCTGGCCACGTCGCGCGTGCCGGCCCTGGCGGAAATCGCCCCCTATCGCGATGCCCTGATCATCAACGAATATCAGGTCGACAAGATCGCCCGGCGGGCGCCCGAATGGCAGGGGCCGGCCGGCGTCGAACCGGGGCGGAAAATCCGCGTGGCCGAGTGGGGCCTGGTCGACGGCATCACAACTGAGCTGGCGCGGGTCAAGCCCGGCGAGGTTCGCCAGCTGGTGCTCGAAGCGTACGACAATCATCCGGACAAGCTGGATGAAATCGAAACGTCCAACTCGCTGGACGAAGACTTCGAGCTGCCGCTGGTCTACGAGCCGCTGCCTTAAGCCAGCGCGGCGCGCGTAACGAATCAGCGGCCGTCGCGGTCGGCCCCGTCCGGCAGTCCGGCCAGGAATTCGTCGATTGCCCTGAGCGTCTGCGGGCCAGCCGGATCGTTGTGGTCGCCGCCGGGAATTTCGACCCAGCGCTTGGGCTCGCCGGCCGCCGCGAACAATCGCCGGGCGCAAGCGATCGGCACGATGCTGTCGCGCGTGCCATGCACCTGCAGCAGCGGCCCCTGGTAGGCGGCGATTTTGCTCGCCGAGTCGAGCCGCGTGCGCATCAGCAGCTTTACCGGAATCCACCAGGGATAGATGTTCGCCGCCACGTCCGGGAGCGAGTCAAAGGTGCTCAGCAGGATCAGCCCCCGCGCGCCGTCGGCGGCCGCAAGATCCACCTGCACGCCACCCCCCAGCGATTCGCCGGCCAGCACGATCTGGCTTTCGGCGATCCCCGCGCGCTGGGCCAGCCAAGTCCGGGCGGCCCGGGCGTCGGCCAGGATGCCGGCCTCGTGGGGTGTGCCGGCGCTGCGGCCGTAGCCGCGATAGTCGAAGACCAGGGCACTGGCCCCCAGGGCGTGCAAGTCGCGGAGCACGTCGTCGCGACCGGTGATGTTGCCGGCGTTGCCGTGGGCAAACAGCACGACCGCACGCGGATCGGGGTGCTCCAAGTACCAGCCATGAATCGAAACGCCGTCGGCCGATTTGGTCCAGGCGTCCTCAATGGCCAGTCCCGCGGGCTGCCACTCGCCCTGCGGATAGGGCCGGGGGAAAAAGATCAGTCGCTCTTCAAAGAACATCAGCGTGAGCAAGGCGAGTAAATAGGCGACCGCCGCGGGCCGCAACCAGCGGACCACTCGACCGGCAAATCGTTTGATTCCCGCGCCGGCCATGGTTCACCGTGTGCAAGACCCAACCGCTGGTCAACGCCCGACGCCGCTTGCAATTGTACTCGGTTTCGTCGGGCGCGGGGAAACCGGCGCGCGCGGGGAACCGCCCGGCCCACGCCGGGGGTTCCGTGACGAATGCTGGACAAAATGCCGCGTCTACCAGCTCTGACGCCAGCGACCGGCGGCAAGCCCGACGGCCAGGGCCAGCCCCCACACGACGAGCGCCGACGGCTCCGGAACCACGGAGGCGGTAACGGCAAAGAAGGACACGTTGTCGGTGCCGCCGTTAGCGGCCGTCTCGATCCAGGTAATGGTCGTCGTGCCTTGACCAGCCGGCAGCGTGAAGACTTCGTCGGGATAGAAGTTGCTGTTGGAGCCCTGCACGTTCATGCCCAGCATGCCGTTAATGCTGCTGGTCACCGTCAGGGTGCCGGTGGCATCGTAGCCGCCGACGTAAGCGTTGATCACCTGCGGCAGGCTGCTATTGGTGATCGTGACCGAGAAACCGTCGTTCAGGCCGGAATTGGTCGTGTAGTTGGTATTGATGCCGTTATTGTCGTTGATCGCCTGGCTGCCCGACTGGAACTGATAGAAGGGATTATTGTTGCCCTCTTCGAGGTAAGGAGTGAACGAGCCGATGATGCTGTAGTTGCTGATCACGGCCGACGTATTCACTTCGTCGCTGGGCGTTACTTTGAGAAATCCTTCGTTGGGCGCGTCCAGATTCACGGCCTGCCCGGTCGGCGGAGTCGCGGTGGAATAGACCGGCGTGATCGTGATCCCGCCGAACGCTTCGTGCGTCGTCGCGGCCGCGACGACGAGCGCCAGCAGGCCCAGCGCCGCCGGCCGGCACAGTCGCTCAAGCCCGATCGCTCTGGGAACGACGTTTTTTTCTGCACAGACTTTTTTCATCGCAACTACCTCCGAAAAATACTTCCACTTTTTGCCCCAGCGCCGCCGAGATTGCTTCGCGCGACTCGTGTGAGTGCTCGGAAGCGGCAAATCGTGAAGCGAATCGTGTGCCGCGAGTGCGGCGGCTTGCCGAGTGCCGGACTGCACGCCGGCTTTGGCGCGATCAGGTCGCGCGCAGTTTGCCCCGGCGCGTGGTCCCATCCAGCCCTTCCGATGCCTTGGCGACCGCGGCTCGAAGCGGATTCTCAATTTGATTGGGCCAATTTCTCAAATCGATCGAGCAGTCAAAGTCTGCTAGCCCGCTTGGGATTCGTCTGCCGCCCAGTTCCCGATCGGCCTGCTCGAGCGACTTCAAGTCACGGCCGCCTCGAAGTACAGCGGCGCCAGCGTAGGGAGCAGGCCGGGTGCTGGCTGGGCAACGTTCCCGGAAGGGCTCAAAGCTTTCGCAAACGGAAGAGCTTCGCAGCGCCGGCAGAAGAATCCGCCGCCGCTGGGCAGGGCGAACCTTCACGCGCAGCGCGCGAGTGGTAGAGTTCCTTTGGCCGCCGCGAGGCCAATCGGCGGCGGCGTCCTGGACTCGATCAAAGCTCATCCCGTTTGTGTCCGCTTGGCAATTCCTTGGCGCCTCACTCATTGCCGGTCGAAGTCGGTGCCCTCGGGGCGCTTGGCCAACCGGTTTGTCTGGCCCGGGCCCGGTTTGCCGGTGGCGGCATGCGCCGAAAACGTGGCACAAGTCGTCCAGCGGGCGCACGCGTGCGGCTCCGCCTGTAATCCCGGTATCAATCATGTCCGGCTATGACGTTTGTGTGGGGCGGATTGCCCGCCGGACGACCGAACTTTGCCCCCCGCCGCGAACCACGCCGGTCGGCCGTGACCTAAAGTTTGTTGAATGAACGGATCGAGGCACTGCTGACCCGCACTGCTTAATACTTGAGGTCGCCGATGGGGTTTTTGAAAAAACTATTCCGCAACGTCTTCCGCGATGGCGCTCAGCCACAGAACTCCAGTAGCTTCGAGCACCTGAGCGAGGAAGAATTGGAAGCCCACTTGGGCGTGGCCCGCTACGGCGACTTCCTGCTCTCCGGGGCGGTCCGGCCGAGCTACGACCTGCAAGTCGTGCCCGCCCAGGGATACCGTCACGACGCCTATCGCGACGAAGAGTCGAAGACCAGCGTGCCGGTCCTGATGGCCGCCGCCTCCAGCGAACACCTGTTCGAGGTGTTCATGGACCTGCTCGATCCGCTCGGCACCGAAGTCGACGTGGTGCTCGAGACCAGCCACAATCGCCAGGCTCGCGGCCACTCCGATCTGTACCGCGAACACATCGACCTGCCGGTCCTCAAGAGCATTCTCTACGAATACGAGGACCTGTTGGTAAACGACGGCTGCACGGGCATTGCGGTGCTCAATCCGAACATTCCGCAGGAAGTGCAGTTCGACGAGCACAAGCTGCTCATCGTCTACGGCAACCAGCTCGAAGCCTACGAGCAGGTGCTTGCCGGCCGCAACGTGCTCTGCAACGACAAGATGAAATTCGTCACCGAAGCCGAGCACGTGCACTCGTCCAGCGAGCAATACGCCGAGCTGTTTCAAGAGCTCAAGATCCGGCTGGGCATGGACGCCGACGCCTGGCTCGCGCCCAGCACCTGGTAAGCCCGGCGTCGGGCAGCGCCCGCCGCTCGCCCAGCTGCGGCTCGCCGCCAGCGCGCCCTTCGCCTGCCGGCGCTCGCTTGAGCGCCGGCTTCCCGGCCACCGCGATTCGACGCTGGCCACCGCGATTCGACGCTGGCCACCGCGATTCGACGCTGGCTGCCCGCGTTCCCGCGGTCAGAAGGCGTAGGCCTTGCCGCCGAGCTCGACCACGACCGGCTCATCAAAGTTCAGGTACTTGGCCACGTCCTTGCCGTACTTGTCGATCAGCTCGAAATACTCCGGGCTGAAGCGTTCGATCTGGACGGGGTCCTTCTCTTGGGCCGGGGTCACGTCGGCATCGACCCAGCGCTGGCCCTGGCGATAGAAGGTCTTGCGGCCCACGCGCTGGACCGCAGCCTCGGCTTGCTCCAGCTGGGCAGCCTCGACCGCGCCGCCCCCGCCGCTGCCACCCGCTAGTGCGCCATTCAACCCCAGGCGCGACGGGGCGCCCTGCGGCCGCCCGCCGCCGAAGCTCTTCGCGCCGGCTGGCGCGGGAGCGCGCGCCGTGGCCGGCGCTGCGGCGGCAGCATCGGCCTCGTAGTAGGTTCCTCCCAGCGAGCCGCGGCGGCTCTCCTCGGCGCGATCGGCCCGTTGGAACGATCCCTTCGCAGCCCGCTGGGCGAAACCGCCGCGGCCGTCGACCACGCTCAATTGCCGCTGGAGCTGCTCGCCCGTGCGGGTGGCATTGGCGGCCAGATTATGCCGGTCGGTCTGCTCGTCGGACAGGAACGAAGTGTAGGGCGTCAGGATGCCGTGCCGGGTGGCCAACTGCACCAGCTCTTTGACCAGCTCGTCGTTCTTGCCCTTGAGATCGATCTCGTCGATGATTTCGCCCACCCGGCGCACGGCCCAGAGCTTCTCGATGAAGCCGTTGGTGGCGTCGCCGCTCTGTTCGACCAGCGTGGCTGGAAAGTCGAACTTTTCGTCCTGGGGCCCCACCTTGCCCGTGATGACCACTTTGGCGGCGCCCGGCCTCTTGTACCGGCCCACCAGCACCAATTGCTCGCCGGCGAACAGGTCGCGCGTTTCGGCCGGGTAGACGCGGTTGACGGGCTTGCCGTCCTCGGCCGCGGCGCCTTCGACGTCGAACTTGATCGACACGTCGGTGAGCACCGGCGAGCCGATCCGACCGTACAGGGCCGCCACCTTGGCTTCGATATTCTCATTGGGCCGCACGTACTCGCTCTGGCCGAAATTGAGCCGGGCCAGCTTGTCCAGCAGCCGGCTGTTGACGTCGTAGCCCACGCCGAACGTGAACATCCGGGCCCGGACCGAGTTCTCCGCCTTGCTCGCAGAGACGATCTGGCCTTCGTTCGTCTGGCCGTCGGTCGGCAAGCCATCGGTCAGGAAGATCACGAAATTGGGCCGGCTGGAATCCTGCAACTGGCCGAGGGCCGTTTTCAGGGCGCCCGAGATGTTCGTGCTGCCCCCCGGGTACAAGCTCTCGACGAAACCGATGGCCGCTTTCCGCGTGTCGTCGCCGAACTTCTGCAGCTCGGGGCGGAAACTCTCCACCTGGCTGTCGAAGGCCACGATGTTGAACAAGTCTCCCTCGCGCAGGTTGTCGAGCACGAACTTGAGCGCGCCTTTGGCCTGGTTGAACTTCTCGCCGCTCATGCTCCCCGAGCGATCGACGACGAACACCACGGTTTTCTTGGGACGCTCCGCGTCGCCTGCCTTGAGCTGCGGGCTGGTCAAGAGCAGGAAATAGCCGTCGTCGTTCTTGTCCGGCCGATAGCTGAGCACGCTGGTGCCGACTTCCCCTTTGCCCACGTCGTAGAGCAGTCGGAAGTCGGAGCCGGGAATCGTGTCCTTGGCGGTGTACGACACCGTGGCGTGCTTTTCGTCCGGACGCTTGATGTCCACCGCATGCGTCGGGCTATAGACGTTCTTGATGTTCAGGCCGCTTTCGATCGTCACCTGGATGTCGAGCTTTTCGACCGGATGCGACGTGTATTTGGCCGTGCTCAAGGGAAACAGAAAATCCGTCAGCCCCTGGTCCTTGCGGCACAGCTGCGAGTAGCGCAAGGTCACCTTGCGCTCGGCCCCCGGCGGAACCGGAAAGACGCTGGTCTTGAACATGCCCGTGCCGATCCACTCGAGCAGCGCCGGATCCTTGTTCTTGCGGACCGTGGCCTCGTACAGCTTCCGGGCTTCGGCCGCTTCGAGCAGCCGGGCCGGAAACTCCTTGCCGTCGACCAGGAGCGTGAGCTGATCGATCGCCCCGTCGTAGGGCAGCGGAAACACGAAGCAGACCTCCATCTGCACGCTGCCCGTATTGACGAACGACTGGCTGACCTGCGTCCGGGCGATCTGATCGACCAGCCGGCAGTTGACGGTTAGCTCCTTGATCTTGTACGTGCTGGCCGGCGGCTGCGGCACAGGCTGCGGGCCGGGATAGATGATGATCGGCCGCGGCAGGATCACGTGCTGGTTCGGCTCGATGTTGATCAGGATGCCCTGCGCCCGGCCAGGCCCGGCGGCAAACCGGTTGCCAGCAGCAAACCCGCGGCGAGCCAGAGGCAGAACCTGCCCAGACGATAGCGGTTCATGGCACGAGTCTCCTTGATCGAGCGGGATTGCCAGCAGCGGCGAGGAGCGGGGAGACACTCCCGAAAAAATGCGAACCTGCCTCAGTTCAGACGCCGGGGCGGACGAAAAAGTTTCCAGCCGCCAGGCCCCCGGGGCACCGGCGAACCGGGCGGCAGGCGAACCGGGTCCGCCGGGGGGCCACAAGGGTCAATCGGCCGGCGGGGCAGGGGGCCAGGCAAAAGACCGGGCGAACTGCGCAGACTGCGGGCGTTTGACCTTGTCGCGATCCGGCGATTTCGTCACACTAGCCGCCCCTTTCTTGAGGAAACCCTGCCGGCCAAGGGTCCGACAGCTGTCGAATCGCATGCGCGCGCCTTTGTTATTCCGCAAATCGGTCTTCGACGCCCCCCGGGCGGCGGCCCCGCGCCGCGCGCGGTGCGGCGCTCCGCGGCCGCGCTGGTGGCGCTTGCGCTCGCCACGGCCGGAAGCGGCTGCATCAACTGGTTTGGCGCGAACTATGTTCCGCCGGAGGCCGCCTTCGCACCGCTGCCGATCACGCAGAACAACCCGGCGCTGATTCCCAACCAGAACCCGGAGCTGGTCTTCGAAACGGTGATCGACGTGGTCGATGACTATTTCAAGATCGATCGCGAGCTGCCGGTCCGCTTGGAGGGAGACGTGCTGGTCGAAGGGCAGATCGAGACCTTTCCCCGCGGCGGCTCAACGCTGCTGGAGCCCTGGAACCGCGACGCGGTCAACTTTTACGAAAAGCTTGAAGGCACGCTGCAATCGATCCGCCGCCGGGCCCTGGTGCGCGTGATTCCGGTTGAATCCGGATTCCTCGTCGACGTCACCGTCTACAAGGAACTGGAGGACGTGCTGCGTCCCGAAGTCGGCTCGGCCAGCCGCGCGCCCACGCTGCGCAACGACGACTCGCTCCGCCGCTTCGTCGATCCGGTGGGGGGAACGCAACCCTCGCTGGGCTGGATTCCGCTGGGCCGCGATACGGCCCTGGAGCAGAAGATCATCACCGACTTGCAGTCGCGCTTTGCGGCCTTCGTCTCGCCGACGCCGCTCTAGAACCAATTGCACAACCTGCGGCAATCGGTCAATGGGCCGAAGTGCTCGTGCCGCCGGCAGCCATCGGGCTGGAGTTGGGCAATGCCCAAGCATGCGTTGCCGCGGCCGGCTGCCCGGGAGCGCCCACATTCTGTGCGGCCAGGCTGGCGTGCGGCGCACTGGCGGATGACGGCGCGAACGGAGCGTGCGACACGGGTGCCGGGGTAATTGGCGCCGGCGTACTTGGTGCCGGGGCGGCGGGAAGCGGGGCGCCCGGTGCGGCAGCAGCCGGCACGACGGCGGGCAATTTAAGGATGAAGGCCGTACCCTTACCGACCGAGCTTTCCACGCGAATCCGCCCCTGGTGGGCTTCGATCACGTCGCGGCAGAACGCCAGGCCCAAGCCGGTGCCCCCTTTGCCGCTGGCATCGGGACCTTGCTTGGTGGTGTAAAAGCGATCGAAGATCCGCGGCAGCTTATCGGCCGGAATGCCCGTCCCGCTGTCGCGAACGGTCAGATCCACGCTGCCGGCCGCGGCATCGTGCGCCAGACGGATCACGATTTGTCCGCCCGAGGGCATCGCCTGGCGGGCGTTGATCAGCAGGTTGATCAACACCTGCTGGATCTGATTGCTGTTCACGTGGGCCGGCGGCACGGGAGCCAGCTGCTTGTCGATCGAGATCCGGTACTTGGTCATCTCGCGTTCCAACAGCAGCAGCGCGTCGTCGATCAGCTTGACCATGTCGGTCGGTTCCTGCCCCGCCGAGCGGTTGCGGGCGAAACCCAGGATCCCGTTGGTGATTTTGGCGGCGCGGTTGCCGGCCGCCAGGATCTTTTCGAACGACTTGTCGCGCGTGGCCTGGTCGCGATGCCGCATGCCCATCTTGGCGTAGTTGATGATGGTCATCAGCACGTTGTTGAACTCGTGCGTCGTCGTGCTGACCAGTTCGCCCAAGGCGGTAAGCTTCTGCATCTGGGCCAACTGCTCTTTGAGCAATTGGACCTGCTCTTCGAGGGACAAGCTGCGTTCGTCGGTCGCCGCCATGCGATTTGCTCCGGCCGTTAAATCTTGCCCAAACGCCGACCACCGGCTCGGCCAGCGCTGCTGCCGCCAAGTCGCGATCTTGCCTGGATCTCTTGCCTTAAACCATGGTGCCACATCGGCTTATCAGCACGAAAATCCTATCGACGAGGAAGCCTTCGCGACTGGAGGAGCGATTGCTATAATCCGCGACCTTTTACGCGCCAGTTGGTCGGTTACCCGCCAGGCAAACGAGGCGATTGACATGCACACAGTCGAATTGCTGGAAGAGGCCCTGGAACTCGCCGAACGAATGGGCTTCAAAGTGCGCCAGGAATGGCTCGACGGACGCGGAAGCGGCGCCTGCGAGCTCAAGGGACAGCGCTGGATCTTTCTCGACCTGGCCGAGCCTGCCCGCGAACAGCTCGCTGCCGTCGCCGAGTGCTTGCGCAGCCTGGGGCCGGGCGCGACCGCTAGCATGAGCCCGCCCTTGCGCAGCGCCGTCGGCCTGCGCCGGGCAGCCTGAACCGCGCCGCCCGGAGGCGCTGGACCGGCACATGCACCGGTCAGCCGCGGACCACCGCGACGGCCGCGGCCATGAGATAGATCGCCAACATCGTCCACCAGGCCAGGCGGACGATCGCCGGCGGATCGCCCACCGACATCACCACCAGCCCCACCAGCACCGCCAGCCCCGCCAGGCCGGCCGCGATCTGCGGCGAAAACAGCCGGATCACCGCCAGCAGGACCGAGACCACGACCAGCAACAAGAACAACTGGCCGAGCGAATAGCCGCGATCCCAATCGGGCCGCGCGTCAGCTTCTGGGCGCGGGCCGTCAGCGGCCGGCCCTGCGTCGGCCGGCCCTGCTTCGACCGGCGGTGCCTCGGGCTGCACGGCGCCACGGGTCCGCGCCAGGGGCCTGGTCGGTTCGGCAGGCACCGCGCGGGGCTCCAGCTCCAGCGGCTTGTCCGCGTCGAACTCGGGCCCTGCGGCGGAGCCTTCGGCGTCGTTCATCGGTCGGCCGGTCTCACGAGCCACACGTTTGGCCGCGCCGCGTCAGGCGCTCGCAGCCGTTATTTCTTTTCCACGAACCAGATGTTGCGGTAGCGGACCGGGTTGCCGTGGTCCTGGAAATAGACGGGGCCCGGCTCGGGACCTTCGCCCACCGGAGCGGCCGTCGTAGCGTGCGTCAGCTTGACGTCCTTTTGCACGACCACGCCGTTGTGCTTGACCGTCATCACGGCGTCGGCGACCTTCTTGCCGCCGTCATACTTAGCCTCGGTGAAGTCGATGTCGTACGTCTGCCAGGCCAGGGGCGGCAGGCACATGTTCAGGTCCGGGGCCTTGATCGAGTAAATCCCACCGGCCTCGTTGTCTTTGCCCTCCAGGCCGAACGAGTCCAGCACCTGGGTCTCGTAGCGGCCCTGCAGGTAGCAGCCGCTATTGCCGCGTCCTTGTCCCCGCGCCTCGGGCATGAACGGCGTGCGGAATTCCACGTGCAGCGTGCCGCTGCGGAACTTGGGTTTGCTGGTCGCGCCTTGGACCAACAGACCGTCTTCGGTCATCCGGCCGCCTTCGAACTGATCGGGGCTCTTGCCGTCGAACAGCACCACGGCCCCCTCGGGCGGCTTGGCGCCGAGCGTGGGGCTGGTGCGGTCGACCTTCTTCAGCTCGGCGATCTTCACACCGCCCACGGTGATCGTCAGCACGCCGTCTTTGAGCGAACCGAGGTGCTGGTCCCCCGCGAACCCGACGGCGCCGTCCTTGAGCTCACCTTCGGCCGACTTCGTGGGGCTGCGGTCCCAGCCGTCGCCGGGCAAACCTCCGACGTAGGCCACGGCCTGGAACTTGCCCTTGCCCAGCGCGATGACCTGCACGCCGATCGGTTGCTCGCCGTCGGGCAGCTTGACCGCGCCGGCGTACTCGCCTTGAAACTTGAAATCCGGATCCGTCGGCTCGGCGTCCTTGGGCTCGAGCGCGACCGCGGCGCCCGCCAGAAGCGCGGCAGCGGCCACAAGCGGCAAGAACAAGAAGCGGCCCAAACGGCTGATGATCCTCGGCATGACGAAACTCTCCAAAGCTGGGGGTGTGCGGGAAGCAGGACAAATCCGAAGCAAATCTGGTTTGAGCACCATTCTCCGCACTCCCCAAAACGTCCGCAAGTTTCTTTGGGGGTGAAATTCCGCCGGTCCGACCGGCTGGTCGCCGGGCTACCGGAACCGGCCGTTTCAGCGGCAAAACCGCTGGGCCCGGGGCAAGTTCAAAAATTCCTGCCAAGTACGTGCAGCGGACAAATCGCGCGTGTACCATGATGCCTCGGTTTGCAGGTTTTCTTGCCGCACTGAGCGGAAGTTCGCCCCGGCAAGCGCCGAATCGATTCCACCCCCCAGAGGAGTTTTGCGATGATCCGACGTCTGGCATTGATGGGTTGTTGTGCGTTCCTGGCCATCGCCGGCCTGCGGGCCGAGGCGGCGATCAAACCGCACGGTCTGTTCACCGACAACGCCGTGCTGCAGGAAGGGCTGAAAGTGCCCGTCTGGGGCACGACCGACAAGCCCGATGCGGTCAAGGTGCAGTTCGAAGGACAAGAGCTGACCGCCACGCCCAAAGACGGCCAGTGGCGGGTCGAGCTGGCTCCGCTAAAGGCGGGCGGCCCCTTCCAGATGACGATCAGCCAGGGGGATGAGAAGCTCGAACTGAAGAACCTGCTGGTCGGCGACGTCTGGGTTTGCGGCGGCCAGTCGAACATGGAGTGGCCCGTCAAGGCCACGGCCGGCGGCAACGAAGCGATCGCCAGCGCCGCCAACGACAAGATCCGCCTGTTCACGGTGCCCCGGCGCGGCAACGGCGCGCCCGAGACGAATGTCGGCGGCAACTGGTCGGTTTGCAGCCCGCAATCGGTCGAGGGTTTTTCGGCCGTCGGGTATCACTTCGGCCGCGACCTGGAAAAAACCCGGCACGTGCCGATCGGCCTGATCAGCTCGAACATCGGCGGCACGACGGCCGAGCGCTGGATGAGCAAGGAAATGATCGAAGCCGATCCGGTCCTCAAGGAAATGAAGCCCACGCAGGGCGCGAGCGACCTGTGGAATGCGATGATCGCCCCGCTGACGAAGTTCCCGATCAAGGGCGCAATCTGGTACCAGGGCGAGTCGAACGCCGACCGCTCGTGGCAGTATCGCACGCTGTTCCCGGCCATGATCAAGTGCTGGCGCGACGCCTGGGGCGAAGGCAATTTCCCCTTCCTGGTCGTGCAGCTGGCCCCGTTCATGCAGATGCACAAAGAGCCCGTGGAAAGCGGCTGGGCCGAACTGCGCGACGCCCAGCTCTTCACCAGCAATACCGTGCCGAATGTCGGGTTGGCCGTGATCACCGACCTGGGCGACGAAAAAGACATCCATCCGCAGCGCAAGCGCGAGGTGGGTGAGCGGCTGGCCCTGGCCGCCCGGGCCATCGGGCATGGCGAGAAAATCGTCTACTCCGGCCCGATTTACGACAAGCTCACCGTCAGCGGCAACAAGGTGATCTTGAACTTCAAGCACGTCGGCACGGGCCTGGTGGCCAAGGACGGCGAGCTGGCCGACTTCACGATCGCCGGCGAGGACAAGAAGTTCTATCCCGCCACGGCCAAGATCGAAGGCGAGACGGTCGTCGTCTCGAGCGACAAGGTGGCCGAGCCCAAGGCCGTCCGCTACGGCTGGGCCAACTTCCCGCTGGGCAATCTGTGGAACAAGGAAGGGCTGCCGGCCTCGCCGTTCCGCACCGACGATTTCCCGGTGACGACGCAGAACAACAAGTAAAAGGCAAGTAGAAGGCAAGTAAAAGGCAGAAGGATGAAGGCAGAAGGATGAATGACGAGGAGGGACGATGAAGGCCAACTTGTGCGGCGCCGTAGCGTTTGTTGCCCTGCTGCTGTCGACTCTGGTGACGGCCAGGACCAGCGGCGCCGAATTGGCGCCCGGCGTGCGGGGGCTGGCTACCCGGGCGCCGGCCGGAATGAAGATCGACGGCGACCTGGCGGAATTCAAGGATGCCTTCTCGACGCCGGTCGGATATTTCGAGGCGGACGTCGAAAACCGGGCGGCCCAGTTCTTCTACCTGTGGGACGAGACGGCCTTCTACGCCGGCCTGCGCACGCTCGACAAGAAGCAAGCCAACCCCGCGCCGGATAACCAGCTCTGGGAAGGGGACGGCGTCGAGTGGTATTTCGACACGCGGCGCGGCGACGCCCTTCGCGCTGCGAGCTGGGGCCCCGGCGCCATCCACATGTACTGGACCGCCTACAAAGGGGCCGAGCTGAAGCCGCGCTGGTGCTTGCGCCCCGACATGCTCCAAGCGATCCCGGGCACCGGAGTCGAAGTCGCGGCCCGGCAAACCAGCTACGGCGCGGAGGTCGAGTTCAAACTGCCCTGGGCCAACTTTCCCGAGTTCAAGCCGGCGCTCAATGCCGTGCTGGCGCTGGATGCCGAACTGTGCTACAGCGATGGCGGCGGGCGCACGTATCGCACGTTTGCCTACGGCAGTCCGCTGTCGGTGCAGCAACCGGCCTCGCAGGGCAAGATCCAGCTGGTCGACCGGCTCGATCCGGCCGATTGGCGGCAGTGCGGCGCGGTAATGATGCCGGTCCGCTGCGACACCCCCTGGACCCAGGGCACTAAAGCCTACGTCACCGGCCTGATAGCCGTGCCCCCCAACCAGGCCGACGCGATCGGCAAGTACGTCTTTCGCCTGCTCGATCTGGAAGGCACCAAACTCGGCGAGTTCGAAGGCCAGGTCGAAACCCTGAATGCCGAGGGTCACTTCCAGCGCGCCCGGGCCGAATGGCCCACGGACCTGGCCATCCCCGGCGAGCATCAGCTGATCGGCATCGCCTACGATAAGAGCGGCAAAGAGCTCGCCCGCGTCGCCCCGCGGATGGTCAGCGTGAATATGACGCCGGGGTACTAAGCGCTTCGCGACGTCATTCGGGTTCCTCGCCGAATCGGATCGCCCCGAGCTGCCATGTGCATCGGGCATGGCAATGGCGTGCCTATTTCCTGGTGGCGCCGGCGCCAGGAATTCCTGGTCGTCCCATCTGCAATATCCCCAGTCTTCGATCCCCCGTATCCCCCTCTCTGCCCTGCGTCATCCCGCTCGCCGATTGCGGATTCAGCCTGCCGGGATATAAAGCAGCGTTTGATCGCTCTAGTTTCAACCGAGTCTCGCCGGCGTGAACCTCCTCCTGATGGCCCTGGGCAGCGCCGGCGACGTCCATCCGGTCGTCGGCGTGGCGAGCGCACTGCAGGCGCGCGGCCACCGGGTGACCCTGGCCACCAATCCGCAGTTCGAGCCGCTCGTGCGCCGGGTCGGCCTGGGGTTTGAGCCGATCGGCACGGCCGCAGAGCTGCGCGCGGCCATGGAAGATCCCGACCTGTGGCATCCGACGCGGGGCCTCAAGTTCATGGTCGATTATCTGCTGCTGCCGCAGCTGGATCGACTTTTCGACCTGGCGGCCGCGTTCGCCGAGCAGGCGGATTCCGCCGTCGTCGCTCCGTGCACGGCCCTGGGGGCCCGGGTGGCGCAGGAAAAGCTCGGCATCCACCTGATGACGTTTCACTTGCAGCCCGCGGTGCTGCGAAGCATGCACGACACGCCGGTCTTGGGCCCCTGGCAGCTGGGCAGCTGGGCGCCGCGGCCGCTCAAGCGGCTGCAATTTCAGCTGGCCGATTGGCTGCTGATCGATCGGTTGATCAACCGCGGGCTGACCGGCTTTCGCGCCCGGCATGGCCTGGCGCCGGTGCGGCACGTGGCCGACCGCTGGTGGCACTCCTCCGAGCGGGTGATCGGGCTGTTCCCCGACTGGTTCGCGCCGCTGCAGCCCGACTGGCCGCCGCAAGTGGTGCTGACCGGCTTTCCGCTTTGGGACGAGCGCGGTTACAGTCCGGTGCCGGCCGATCTGGAAGCGTTTCTCGCCGCCGGCACGCCGCCGATCGTGTTCACGCCCGGCTCGGCCATGCTGCATGCTCATGAGTTCTTTGGCGAGGCGGTCGCGGCGTGCCGGCTGCTGAGGCGCCGCGGCATCCTGCTGACCCGGCATCCGGAGCAATTGCCCGACCGCTTGCCCGACGAGGTCCGGCACTTCGACTTCGTGCCGCTGGGCGCGCTGCTGCCGCGCTCGGCGGCGATCGTCCACCACGCGGGCATTGGCACGCTGGCCCAGGGCCTGGCGGCGGGAATACCGCACTTGTCGATGCCGATGAGCCACGACCAACCCGACAACGCCGAGCGGCTCGAGCGGCTGGGCGTGGGCCTGGCGCTGCGGCCCCGGCAGTTTCGCGCCCGCGCATCGCCGCGGCGCTTTCGCACTTGCAGGGCTCGGCTGAAGTGCGCGCTCGATGCGGCGAGCTTGCCGGCCGCTTCGACACGTCGGCCGCCCTGGAGCGGACTTGCCTGGAAATCGAATCCATCGGTCAGCCGCGCCCGCGAAGCGCTGCGGCACGCTGAACGACTCTGTCTTGCACGGTGCCCTTGGCTGGTGCGAGAATAACGGGCGGGGTGCCGGCACATGGCGCGTCCGGCAGCTGCCACGTCCGGCGGCTGGCACGATCCCTTGCCGAGGAGAAGCGTGCATGGGTCTCGACACGGTCGAACTGGTCCTGGAGGTGGAGGACGCGTTCGCCATTCACATTGCCGATCGGGACGCCGAGAAGATCCAGACCGTCGGTCAGCTGCACGAGTACATCATCGAGCATCTTGCGGCCACCGATCCGGCGAAGCCCGCGGTTTGTGCGACGGCCCGCTGTTTTTACCGCATTCGCCGGGCACTGGTCGAAGGCGTCGGCCTGGAGCGCGGCGCCGTCAAACCGGCGGCGCTGCTTGCGGACTTGCTGCCGCTCGGCCAGCGGCGGCGCGACTGGAACCGCTTTCGGCGGGCGCTCGCCCTGCGCGTGCCGGAACTGCGACTGCCGGCAAGCGTCGGACCGCTCCTGGCCCTGGCACTGGTGGCGCTGCCCTGGATTGCGATCGCCCAAACCGTGGGGCTCAATTCCGTCATGCTTGGGCCGTTCGTCGTGCTCTGGTCCCTGCTCCTGGTTTTCAGCTATTGGCTTTCGCGACCTCTGGCCGTCTTTTTTCCGCTGACCGAGCCGACGTTGGGCAATCTGGTGCGGCAGGTTGCCGAGAGAAATCAGGCCTGGCTGGTCGGCCTGCCGCCGATGAGCCGAGAAGAGGTGTGGGACAAGCTGCAGAAGATCGTGTGCGAGCAGCTCGGCGTGGACGAGAGCAAAGTCCGGCCGGAGGCCAGCTTCGTGAACGATCTGGGCGCCGATTGAAGAGCCATGGCAATCCAGCGCAGAAGCTATCGACTGATCGAGCTATTCGCGCTGACCTTGGTCGCCGCTACGCTCACGGCCACCGTCAGGCTGCTGGATTTTCCGCCGGCAGCAATGGTGATCGTAGCGCTGGTTGTCGTGGCTGCGTGGCTGCGCGAGGCACTGCGTCCCGTTACGATGGATCCCGCCGATCAGCAGTCGCTGCGCGAGCAAATTGCGGCCTGGCAACGGCTGCGCGACAGATAATCTCCGCGTACGGCCAAACCCGTCAGGCCACGGCGTCCAGGCTCGAGCCGACCGGAAAGCTGCGCAGCACGGAGCTCGGGTCGACGTGCCCCTCACGGGCGTCCTGCACCGCGACGACGAGGTCGTGGTTGAACTGCTGCGGGTCGACGCCGTAACTACGCAGCGCCGCCAGAAATCGCCGCGTGGCGGGGGACGCGATTGCAGCGGCTGTGCTCGAACCGGCCGCACTGGGCGAACTGCCGCGTGCCGCCGAGGGAGCGTCGTCGGCGCTCGACTGGAAGGCTTGTTCGACGGCGTCCTGGATGATCTCGTGCGGGTCGGCCGCCGGCAGTTGCACGGCCGAATTCAAGGCGTCGCCGACCACCGCTTCCAGGCGGTGAAACGAATCCTCTTCGCCGCGGCGGTAGTAGAAACCGTCGTAAGGCGGCGCGGCGTCGGCTTCGGAAGCGCTCGGGGCCCCGCTCCACATTCCGGCCAGCGTCGACGAGTGCGGGCTTCCCGAAACGCTTTGATAAAACGACGACGTGTTCGAGCCGAGCGTGCCAATGCTAGTCAGAGGCATGGCGATTCCTTTCCCCAGCGGCGCCGGCGAGCAGCGCGGGGCGACCCAACGTTCCGTGAGCGGCCGGCGGACTGCGTGAGTTTCTTTTTTTCCTATCGACCAGGCGCGGCCGGAAACTCTACGCAATCGTTACACTCCCCCGCGCGCACGCGGCTTGCTAGCAAGCGGCCAGCCAGAATGAAGGAGGCGACTCCGATCGCCGACACGCGGAGCCAAGCGTCGGGAAATTCGGCGATCGGAGTCGCCTGCTACGCGCGAGGAGGCACTGGAAGCCATGCCCGCTAACGACGCACGACGAGCGTCCCGAGAGGCCGGGCGGGTCAGAAAATCGGCTCGGTGTCGTCCTTGCGCGGCGGCCAGCCGTTGCGGAACTGCAGCCCGTAAGGTCGGGTCAGGCTGTCTTGCACTTCGGGCACGGGCGTGTGGAATTGCGGCGGCCGGCCGTTTTCGACCGGCTGGCCCAGGTAGGGGACCGGATAGGGGTCGAAGGTTTCCGCTCGCCAGCGCTGATAGGCCAGCGAGCCGGGATGCAGGATATCCGGTGTGCCGAAGTACGGGTTTTGATTGCCGCAGCCGGCGGCAGGCAGCAGCAGCAGCCAAACGAACGCGGCCCAGAGGATTCGCATCCCGATGCTGCGTGCTAGAGGATCGGCTGGATGTCGTACTTGCTCGGCGGGGGACCGAAACGATCGAACAGTGCCGGACCGTTGTCCTGCACTTCCGGCACGGGCGTGCGGTATTGCGGCGGCCGTCCGTTTTCGACCGGCTGGCCGAGGTAGGGCACCGGATATGGGTCGAACACCTCCGCTCGCCAGCGCTGGTAGGCCAGCGAGCCGGGATGGAGCAAGTCCGGCATGGCCGTCGAGCTGCAACCGGCCGAGGCGAGCGCGAGACTGACCAGCGTAAGGATCGACGTACGCATGCGGAACTCGCGCCGAGGACGGCCGGGATCGGGCCTGCGCAGGCGCAATCCCGCTGAGAAAAGGTGGGGGATTTTAGCGAGCCCGGCCGGTTGGCAAAAGACTGGAATGTGCTCGAGCCCCGGGTCGCTAGCAGCGAGTCCGCAGCCGTGCTAGCTGGCCTCGTCGAGCAGCCAGCGGACGACCTCGACCAGGCCGTTCGAATTGTTGCAGGGAGCCACGCGGTCGGCGGCCTGTTTAACCTCCTCGACGGCATTGCCCATGGCGATGCCCAGGCCCGCCGCGCGAATCATCGGCAGGTCGTTCACGTCGTCGCCGACCGCGCAGATCTCTTCGGCGGCGATTCCCCAATCGTCGGCCAGGTGCCGGATGCCCGACCACTTGCTCACACCGGCCGGCGAGATCTCGCACATAAATCCCCGATAGCGCGGACTGCGCAGCACGTGGACCGACAATTGCTCGCCCAACTCGGCGGTGAGCAAGGCTTCCAGGGCCAGCATCTGCGCGGGTGCCCATGGCAAACCCGGCAAAAACGCCCGCCGGGGGCCGCACGCGCAATTCCGGCCAAACGCGCTCGCTCCCCAGGTTCAGCTCCAGGAATTCGGCCAACTCCGGCTGGGCCGCCTCGAACCCGGCGCAATAATAATCGAATCCCTCGGCGAACGAGTCGGCATACAAGACCGGCGAGTACCCGGCCTGGCTAGCCAGCGCGAGCCAGCCTTCGAGGGCGCCCGGCTGGAATTGAGCCACGAACAGCGTCCGATGGTCGATCGGATCCTTGATGAGCGCCCCCGACGCGGTGACCAGCGGCACGTGCAGCCCCAGCGGTTCGACCAGCGGCAAAGTACGGCTATAGCGCCGGCCGGTGGCCAGCACGACTTCCAGGCCCGCGTCCTTGGCCCGCAGCACGGCGCGGCGCGTCTGGTCGGTCAGCGCGTGCTCGCTGTTGACGAGCGTGCCGTCGATATCCAGGGCCAGTAATCGGTAGCGCGGCATGCGAACGGGGCTCGGGGCTGGGGAATCGTGCCCTGGGGGCTAGCGGGGAGGGAAAAGGGCGTGGGGAACGGGGGATGCGAGCGGGTGCAATCAGAACCAGGTTGGTGACTGCCGTTAAGCCCACGGGCAGCGACCCGTGGTGGGCAAGGCCCCCGCGTACCGTGCAGACCGTGCGCCCGGCGGCTGGCCCGTCAAACTGCCGTCGCCATGGCGGCGAGCTGGAGGGTCGCCCGGTTCTGTTCCTTTTCCAGGTAGGTGCGTCCTTTTTTCACGTTCAGGTGGTCCCAAGGCAAGCGATCGGCAAGTTCGTAGGGGCGATGCAACGTCGCCTCGACGTCGACGCCCGTATCGGCCAGGGCCTGCCACCACAGCTCTGGCTTCATCTGCTCCTGCCAGCTTTCGAAGCGAGCCCCGCGGCGGTAGGCCAACTCGATGGCCGGGCTGAGCCGGCGGTCGCCGCGGCTGAGCACTCCCTCGAGCAGACTGATGTCGACGTCGTGGCACTTCAGCACCACGCTCGGGCTGGGCCGGCGGCTGCGCAAATACTGGTGGGCCCAGCGGAAGTAGTCGCGCGTTTGCATCCCGTTCCACTGGTAGGGCGTGTGGGCCTTGGGCACGAAGTTCGACACGCTGGCCGTAATCCGGGTCGGGCGGCCCCGCTCCTCGCGGCCGATCCGCGAAAGCGTCTCGGACATCTCCAGGATGCCGTCCAGATCGACCGGCCGTTCGCCGGGCAGCCCGCAGAGAAAATACAGCTTCACCTGCTGGAAACCGTTGCGAAACGCCTGCCGGCAACCCTCGAACAGGTCCTCGTTCTTGATCTTCTTGCGAATCTGCTCGCGCATGTCGTCGCGGGCCACCTCGGGCGCCAAAGTCAGGCTATTGCGATGCCTGGGGTCCATCAGCGCGGCCACGCTGCGCAGAGCCTCGTTCACCCGCAGGCTGGGCACCGAAATGTTCACCCCCAGCGGCCGGAACGTTTCCTGCAGCCGCTTGACCAGCTGCTCGAAGTGCGGGTAGTCGCTGGTCGAGAGCGAGAGTATCGAAATCTCGTCGTACCCGGTGTTGCGATACGACTCGAGCGCGGCGGCCACGATCGTCTCGACCGAGCGGATCCGCAGCGGCCGCTTGATGACCGTGCTCTGACAGAACCGGCATTGCCAGGGACAGCCTCGCATGATCTCGATCGAAATCCGATCGTGCACGCACTCGACGAACGGCACGATCGGCCGCAGCGGCAGCGGAGTGCCTTCCAGATCGTCGATCACCGACGGCTCGATCGTCCGCGGCACGTCGTCGCGCGTCGGCTCCAGCCCCAGCAGCCGGCCGCCAGCGTCGTAGCGGGGCTCATAGAACCGGGGCACGTAGGCAAACGGCAGCTCGGCGGCCAGAATCGCCAGCATCTCGTCGCGTTCGCTGCGGCCGGCTTCGCCCCGGGCAAAGCCCCCCTCCCGACGGCAGCTTTCTTTCAGCTGGAGCCAGCGCCGGCAGATGGCCGGCAAGCTCGGCTCGCCGTCGCCGGTGACGAACACGTCGACAAACGGCGAGAGGGGCTCGGGATTCTGGGCGCAGGGACCGCCGGCAATGACCAAAGGATCGTTCATCGTCCGCTCGGCGGTGTGGAGCGGAATCCGGCCCAGGTCCAGCATCAAGAGCAGGTTGCTGGTGCAGATTTCGTACTGCAGGGTGAAACCCAAAACGTCGAAGTCGGCGAGCGGCGTGAACGTCTCCAGGCTGTAGAGCGGCGCTGGGCCGCGCAGCTGGGCTTCCATGTCGGGCCAGGGTGCAAAGGCCCGCTCGCAGACCCAGTCGTCGTGGCTGTTCATCAGCGTGTACAGCACCTGCAAGCCGTGATGGCTCATGCCGATGGTGTAGGCATCGGGAAAGGCCATGCACAGCTTGCCGCGCACCTGGCGATGATCTTTGACGACGATGTTCAGCTCGCCCCCCAAATACTGGCCGGGCATCTGCACCCGGGGGAGCAAATGGCTGGTCACGTAATCTTTGAAGTCGCGGTTGAGCATGAATCGCTTCGCTGGGAAGTACCGCCCCCGTGGGCGCCGGGCACTGCGGGCCACCGGCAAGTATCGCAGACGCCGGGCCCGCGTGACAAGGATGCGCATCGGGCCGAGCATCCTCCGCGGGCTGGCGGCGAAGCCTGGATTGCGGCTTTCGGGCCCGCGCGGCGCGGATTAGAATCAGTCGCTCGCCGCTCCACCAGCGCCCCACGCGGCGCGCCAGCTGTCTCCTTTGAACGGATGCTGTCGGCCATGAGCCAGTTCGTCACCGTCGCCAAGGTCGGATCGATTCCCGCAGGGACCGGCTCGGCGCTGGCCGTCGGCGACCGGCTCGTGGCGCTGTTCAACCTGGGTGGCGGCCAGTATTGGGCCATCGACGATTTGTGTCCGCACATGGGCGCTTCGCTGGCGGCCGGACACCTGGAAGGCGAGGTCGTTACCTGCCCCTGGCACGCCTGGCGGTTCCGCGTGACTGACGGCACCTGGTGCGACAACCCGCGGATCAAGACCCAGGCCTTTGAGGTGCGCGTCGTAGGCGACGACATCCAGGTGCTGGTGCCGGAGTGAGCCGCCCAAGCGCGGCCGAGCCGATGACCGACCAGCAACCATGGATTCTGTACGGCGCCAGCGGCTACACGGGCCAGCTCATCGCCCGGCACGCGGTGGCCCGCGGCCTGCGGCCCGTGCTGGCCGGCCGCAATGCCCAGTCCATCGGCCGGCTCGCTGCCGAGCTGGGCTGCGAGGAGCGCGTGTTTTCGCTCGACGAGCCCGCCGCGACCGCCCGGCATCTGGCCGGCGCAAGGACTGTGCTTAATTGTGCCGGGCCGTTTTCGCGCACCGCGGGTCCGCTGATCGAAGCTTGCCTGGCGACCAAGGTGAACTACCTGGATATCACCGGCGAGATCGAAGTGATCGAAGCGGCCTTTCGCTCGCACGATCGCGCCGGGCCGCCGGCATCGCGCTGCTGCCGGCCGTGGGTTTCGACGTGGTGCCGACCGATTGCCTGGCCGCGCTGTTGGCCCAGCGGCTGCCCGGTGCCGTGCACTTGGAGCTGGCGTTCGCGTTTTCCGGTTCGATGAGCCGGGGAACGGCCAAGACGATGCTGGAATCACTGCCCACGGGTGGCCGCGCCGGATCGACGGCCGGATCGAGCGCGTCCCGACCGGCTGGAAGTCGCAAAAGATTCCGTTTCGCGACCGGGCGCGCTGGGCGATGACTATTCCCTGGGGCGACGTGGCCAGCGCCTATCATACGACCGGCATTGCGAACATCGAGGTCTACGCCGCGGCCCCGCGGAGCCAGATTCGCCTGGCGCGCACCTTTCGCGGGCTGGTGAAGCTGCTGCGGTTTGCGCCGCTGGCGGCGTTTGCCCGCCGGCAAATCGACCGTCGCCCACCCGGGCCCAGCGACGACGAGCGCACGCGCGAAGGCACCCATCTCTGGGGCCGCGCGACCGATGCAAAGGGCCAAAGCGTGTCGGCCACGCTCGAAACCCTCAGCGGCTACGAACTGACGATGTATACCGCGGTGGAATCCGTCCTGCGCGTGCAGCAGGGGGTGCCCGCCGGGTTTCTTACTCCGGCTCGAGCCTTCGGCCCCGAGTTCGTGCTGCAGTTTCCCCGGACCGAGGTGCGCTTCGAGCCGGACGCTACCGCCCCGGCACGCGGATAGTCCCCGGCGGCGTGCCACTCGTCTTCATCGGGTGCCCGGGCTCACCCCAGTCGGGCACCCGTTGCAGGAACTGGCGGAGCCGGCCCAAGGCGATATGATGGGGAACTCGCTCGGGACCCTGACAAGTCGAAATATTCTATTCTCGGAGTACGCGATATGCCCAAGTTGACCGTAGATGGAGTCGGCGCGTTCGAAGTACCCGCCGGCAAACGGATGGTGTTGGCCCTGATCGACGAGGCCGGCATCGACCAATTGCATGCCTGCGGGGGCAACGCCCGCTGCACGACGTGCCGGGTTGAGTTCACCGCCGGCGAGCCGGCCCAGATGACCGAGGCCGAAAAAACCGTGCTCGCCGCGCGCGGGCTGGCCGCCGCAGGCATCCGGCTCAGCTGCCAGATCCTCTTCGATCACGACATGAGCGTCCGGGCCAACAGCCGACTGGCCGGCAGCGGGCGTGCCGACGCCGGGAAGCGCCCGGCCGACGAAATTCAGCCGCAGCCGGTCGTCTGGACCGACAAGTGACGGCCCGGTAAGTGACGGCCCAGTAAGTGACGGCCCAGTAAGTGACGGCCCAGTAAGGGACGGCCCAGTAAGTGACGGCCCAGTAAGTGACGGCCCAGTAAGTGACGGCCCAGCAAGTCACGGCCCGGTAAGGAACGGCCCAGCGACTGAAAACCCCGGAGCGTTCCGACCGGAGCGCTGTGCATTGCCAGGCGCCGCCAATTTTGCTGTGGCGCTTGGCCACTCCCGCGCGGCTACCGGGTCGGGAACATGCCGGGCGCCTTGGCCTGCGAGCCTGCCTTGGGCTTTTCCTTGGGCTGCTTGGGCTTCTTCTTTTCTTTGCGACGATCTTTGTTTCCCATGGTGCATCCGTTTCGGCTGGGGGTGGAGAAGATAGCCGCCCGTCGCGGCCACCGGGTCATTATGGCGAGTCCGGCCGCGTTGTACAGCGGCCCCGCCGTGGCCAACGTGCAACGAGCCTGGCCTGCGTGCAACGAGCCGGGCCTGCGTGCGGCGCGCGGCTCAGATCAGCTCGTGGATCGGCTGATGACCGTCGAGCAGGTATTGCGGCCGGCCGGACATGTCGGGCACGGTGGCCTGGTTCGCGTCGATACCCAGCGTGTGGTAGAGCGTGGCCAGCACTTCCTGAAAATGGACGGGCCGGTCTTTGGCCTCGGCCCCCTGTTGATCGGTCGAGCCGATCACCTGCCCGGCGCAGCCCGCCGCCGGCCAGCAAGGCGCAGGAAACGTTGGGCCAGTGATCGCGTCCGGCGTCTTTGTTGATCTTCGGCGTGCGGCCGAATTCGCCCCAGACGCAGACGACCACGTCCCGCTCCAGGCCCCGCTCGTAAAGGTCGTCGACCAGCGCCGTGACGGCCTGATCGAGCACGGGCAAGTTCGTGCGGGCGTTCTGGAAATTCTGCCCGTGCCAGTCCCAAAAACTGAAACTCAGGCTGACGCAGCGCACGCCGGCCTCGACCAGCCGCCGCGCGATGAGGAAATGCTCGGTCAGGCGCGGGGCCCCGTCTCCCTGATGCTGGGCGGTGCCACGGCCGTAGCGCTCCAGCACCTCGGGCCGCTCGCGGCTGACGTCCAGGGCCTCGGCCAGTTTGCTCGAACCCAGCACGCCGAAGGCCTGCTGCTTGAAAGCGTCGAGCCCGTCCATCATGCCTTGCGTGTCCAGATCGCCGCGCAGGCGGTCGAGCGCGGCGTTGAGCTGCCGACGGTCGGCGAGCCGCTCGATCGTCAGGTCCTTCAGGACCAGGTCGTCTTTGCCCTCGCCGTTGGGCTGGAACGGGGCGTAGGCCGGTCCCAAAAAGCCGGGCTTGCCCGAGTTGTACGGCCGATGCTGCATCTTGGGCGACAGGCCCACGAACGGCGGCAGGGCCGCGGCCGTCGGGCCCTGCAGCCGGGCAATGAGCGAACCCATCTCCGGCCAGCCGCCGGTGGGCTGCCTGCGGTCGCTGCGGCCGGTCAGACATTGGAACGAGGCGTGATCGCCGATTGAGCCGACCACCGAGCGGATCGCTACGAGCTTGTCCATCCGCGCGGCCATCCGCGGCAGCAGCTCGCAGATCTGGACGCCCGGCACCCGCGTGTCGATCGGCAGGAATTCGCCGCGCACGTCGCTGGGTGCGGCGGTCTTGATGTCGAACGTGTCCTGATGCGGCGGGCCACCGGGCAGATAGACCATGATCACGGCCTTGTGCGACGGCCGGCCGCTGGCCGTTTCGGCCCGCAGCAATTGGGGCAGCGTCAGCCCGCCCAGGGCCAGCGAACCGATGCGCAGAAAATCGCGCCGCGAAGCGCGATCGCAAAACCCGTGTCGGCGCTGTCCGGAATAAATCGTAAGCATGGCCGGAGGGCATCCCCTGGGGGCGAATCGCTGTCCCAAACACCAGCATCGGCTGTTGTTATAAGCGAACTTTGATGCGTTGTCAAAGTCTGGGGGGCGGCGCGGGGACTTGAGGAAACCTTGCCCGCGGGGTCTGTGGGCGACGGGCAGGCGCTAGGGCTGGGGTGGGGGCGCGGCTACCGGCCTTCAACCTCTTGCCGCAGGCGAGCGATCTCGGCCTGCTGGTCGCGCGCCGCGCGGCTGCACTCGTGTATGGTGTCCCGCAGCAGCTTGAACTCGCCCGGCGTGCGCGGGCCGGCCAGCTGATCGCGCTGAGCAAGCAATAGCCTGGCCAAACGCAGCTGCTGCAGCACCAGATGGGCGCGCGCGCTAATCGCCTCAAACTGATCGTCCTCGTCGGCCAGCCGGGCGTCTTCGAGCAGGTTTTTCAGCCGCCGGCAATGCCGGTCGAAGCTTTCGGTGCTGCCGTGCGCTTCGAGCACGGTCGCGGCAGCCCGGGCTTCGGCCAACAGGTCCAGCATGCGGCGGCGAAACAGCGCGTCCGCCGGTTCGGTCGCCAGGGCCACTTGAACGGCGGGGACCGCAGCCGGGGAATCCTCCGCGTCGTCGAATGCCACTTGCGCTGTTGGCGGCAACTGGGCAGAATCTGCCGCGGCCAGCTCCGGCTCCTCGGCCGCATCGCTCTGGGGATTTTCGGCAGCGGCGGCTGGCTGCGGTGCGGCAGTTCGCTCCTCGGCGGCCACACGGTCCTCAGGCAAACTCGCGGCGGGCTTCGAACAGCCGGCCAAGACGGCCAAAAACATCACGGCGAGCGCGAGCCCGAGTCGAGAATCGCACATTTGGGTTTCTCCAAATTGTTCGGTGGCAGGCTTGAGATAGCAAAACCGCCGCGCCCGTGGCAAGGCGGATCCCGCTGCCCGTCGACCGTGCCAGCGGCAACCGGCGCGGGCGAAACCCTTTGAAACCCGACCGGCGAGCCGCGACAATGGGGCGCAGCTGGCAAAACCACTTCCGCACCTGAGGCGAAAAGGCGGCGAGCGATGCGAAAGTTCACGGCGTGCAACTTCCTGGCAGTCTGGTTGCTGGCAAGCCTCCTGCCTGGGGCGGCCGCCCGCGGGGCCGACGGCAACCGGCTCGCCTATCTCGACGGCAGCGATCCGTATTACGTCTCGGGCGGATTCCCCAAGCTGACGACGCCGCAATGGGTGGGGGAGGACGGGGTCGAAGCGGTCGTCGTGCTGGCGATCGACGACATGCGGGGCGTCGAGAAGTGGGAAACGTTTCTGCGGCCGATCATCGACCGCCTGAAGCAGCTCCACGGCCGCGCCGCCCTGAGCATCATGACCTGCAGCGTCGATCCGCAGGATACCCACTTGCAAAAATGGCTCGCCGAAGGCTTAAGCCTGGAAGTGCACACGATCGATCATCCCTGCCCGCTGTTGCAGGGGGGCGACCTGGCCAAAGCCAAAAGCACGTTCGATCGCTGCGTCGACCTCATGGACCGCATCCCGGGCAATCGGGCCGTGGCCTTTCGCATGCCCTGTTGCGATTCGCGCAACACGCTCAGCCCGCGCTTCTTCGAACAGATCTTCAATTCCACCACGCCCGGAGGAAACTTCCTGGCCCTGGACTCGTCGGTGTTCAACGTCCTGACGCCCGACGATGCCGAGCTGCCGCCCGAGCTGGTGCATTCGGCCGGCGGCGGCGAGCGATTCCGCCGCTATCTGCCATTCGAATCGTTCGTCAACACGATCGAGAACTATCCGTATCCGTACCCGATCGGCCGGCTCTGCTGGGAAATGCCCTGCGTCGTGCCGAGCGATTGGGAAGCCTTCAACGTGCAGCAATCGGCCAATCCGCGCACCGTGGCCGACATGCAGGCCGCGCTCGACGCGGTGGTTGCCAAGCAGGGGGTCTACAACCTGGTGTTCCATCCGCACGGCTGGATCCGCAGCGAGCAGGTCAACGAGATCATCGACCACGCCCAGGCCAAACACGGCCGGAAGGTCAAGTTCCTCAGCTTTCGCGACGCACTCGAGCGGCTGAACAAGAACCTGCTGGCCGGCCAGTCGCTGCGCGCCGCCGACGGCGGCGACGGCGGCGTGAGGCTGATCGATTTGAATGCCGACGGATATTTGGACGTGGTAATCGGCAACGACGACCTGCAGCAAACGCGCATCTGGCAGCCGCAGACGCGGCGCTGGGCGACCAGCAGCTTCCCGCTCAAATTGGTGACGCGCGAAAAGGGCCACGCCCGCGATGCCGGCGCCCGCTTCGGCATCGTCGGCCCGGGCGGCAATCCCACGCTGCTCGTCGCCAGCGAAACGACCAGCGCTGCGTGGCAGTTCGACGGCCAGACGTGGGTCGATGCCCCGAACGTGCTCGCCGGGCTCGAGCTGGAAGGCAAACCGGTTTTGACCAGTCGGGCCGGCGTCGACCAGGGCGTGCGATTTCACGATCTGGATGGCAACGGCCGCTGCGAGCTGCTCCTGGCGAATCCTACGGCCAGCGCGGCGTTCTCCTACTCGGTTCCCGAGCGCCGCTGGCACAAACTCCCGTTTGCGCTGCCCGAGGGCGCCCGCTTCGCCGACGAAAAAGGTCGGGACGCAGGACTGCGGCTCGTCGACGTCGACGCGGACGGGCACGACGACGTGATTTTCTCGAACGAGCAGGGTTACGGCGTGTATCTGTTCGACTCGCTGGCCGACGGCTGGTCGAAGCGGATCCTGGCCGGCCGGCGCGGCGAGGGAAACGCCTTGCCGCTCTTCGTCCGCCAGGGCACCAGCGCCGGCGCCTGGTTTCATTCCGGCGGCATGTGGGTGCAGAACGAAGACACGAATCAACTGCCGGATCTGGTCGACCGCCGCGCCTATAGCGATCTGCTCCGGGACGTGATGCCGGGGCCGAAGACTCCAGAGGCCTCGCTCCACGCCCTGCATGCCCGACCGGGATTCAAGGTCGAGCTGATGGCCGCCGAGCCGCTGGTCCGGGACCCGATTGCACTGGCCTGGGGCCCCGACGCCAGGCTCTGGGTTGTCGAGATGGGCGATTATCCACTGGGCACCGACGGCAAAGGCAAATTCGGCGGCGAGGTGCGCACGCTGGAGGACACCGACGGCGACGGCACACTCGACAAGTCGACCGTGTTTCTCGACGGGCTGGGCTATCCCACCGGCGTGGCTCCCTGGCGCAAAGGCGTGATCGTCGCATGCGCGCCGACATCTTCTATGCCGAAGACACCGACGGCGACGGCCGGGCCGATCGCCGCGACGTCCTGTTCACCGGCTTCAACCAGGGCAATCAGCAGCACCGGGTCAACGGCTTGAAATGGGGGCTCGACGGTTGGCTCTACTGCGCCAACGGCGACAGCGGCGGCCACATCAAATCGCTGAAGACCGGCGCGGAAATCGACCTGGGCGGGCGCGATTTCCGCATCCGCCCCGACGAAGGATTGATCGACCCGCAGTTGGGCGTCTCGCAGTTTGGCCGCAACCGCGACGACTGGGACAACTGGTTCGGCTGCAACAACAGCAATCCGATGTGGCACTTCGTCCTGGCCGATCATTACTTGCGGCGCAATGCCCACGTGGCCCCGCCCGAAGCCCGGGTGCCGGTCTCGGTCACGCCCGGCCCGACGGTGATCTACCCGCGCAGCCGTACGCTAACGCGGTTCAACGATCCAGCGGGCGCCGGGCGATTCACCTCGGCCAATAGCGCCATGGTCTATCGCGACGAGCTTTTCGGGCCGGACTTTTCGGCCAGCGCCTTCATCAGCGAGCCGGTGCACAACCTGGTGCATCGCGAGGTGATTCAGCCGGCCGGCCTGAGCTTCACCAGCCGCCGCGCCGACGACGAGCAGCAGAACGAATTCTTGGCGTCGAGCGACAACTGGTTTCGTCCCACGATGCTGGCCACCGGTCCCGACGGGGCCCTGTGGGTGGTGGACATGTACCGGCTGGTGATCGAACATCCGCAGTGGATCCCCAAGGAGTGGCAGGAAAAGCTCGACCTCCGGGCGGGGGCCGACCAGGGGCGAATTTATCGCGTGTTTCCCGTCGCCGCCCGGCCCCGGCCGATTCCCCGGCTCGACAAACTGTCGACGGCCGAACTGGCCGCGGCGATCGATTCGCCCAGCGGATGGCAGCGCGACATGGTCCAGCAGATGCTCATTTGGAGCGGCGACAAGTCGGCCGCGGCCCAGCTCGTAAAAGTCGCCACGCACAGCCAGCGGCCGGCGGCCCGGGTGCAGGCGCTGTGTGCCCTCGACACCCTGGGCGTGCTCGACGCAGGCACTTTGCTGTCGGCCCTGGCCGACAAGCACCCCGGCGTTCGCCGGCACGCGGTGCGGCTGGCCGAACCCCGACTGGCCACCGATGCGAAACTGGCCGCGGCCGTGCTCGCGCTGGCGGGCGACGCGGATCCGCAGGCTCGCTTGCAACTGGCCTATTCGCTGGGCGCATGTCCCGGCGAGCAGGCCGGCCAGGCATTGGCTCAGCTCGCCCTGGGCGAAGGGGCCGATCGTTTCCTCCGCGCCGCGGTGCTGAGCTCGGTCCAGGCGGAGAACATCCAGACGGTCCTGGCGGCCGTGCTGGCCGATCAGGCGCGGCGCGATGCGGCCCGGGGAGCCGACTCGCCGGCCGATCAGCAATTCGTCGAACAGCTGTTTGCCGTGGCCACGGCCTTAGGAGACGCCGCCTTGCCGGCCACGCTGGCGGCCATCGCCAGGCCCACGGACGGCAAGTTTGCCCATTGGCAGATTGCCGCGCTCTCGGGGCTGGTCGATGCGCTCGCGCGTCGCAAGACGTCGCTGGCCGAGTTGCACGTCGACGCGGCGAGCCTCGACCCGCTGCTGAAATTCGCCCGCCAGACTGCTGTCGACGACAAGGCTCCGCTAGCCGAGCGGCTGGCTGCGGTGCGGCTGATCGTGCCGCCCGCGAGCGAGCTGCCGGGCGATTTCGACGCGCTGGCCGCGCTGTTGGCGCCGCAAACCCACGGCGACGTGCAGGCCGCGGCCGTCGAAGCGCTCGGCCGGCTCGAGCTGCCACGGGCGACCGCCACGCTGCTGGCCGGCTGGAAGGGTTATGGCCCCGCGCTCAAGTCGAAAGTGATCGACGTGCTGCTCAGCCGGGAGCATTCGACCGGGGCGCTCCTGGTTTCGATTGGTAGTGGGGATGTTCCGGCCGGCGACGTGAGTGCGGCGCACCGGCAGCGGCTGTTGGCGGTCAAGGACGAAAAGCTGCACAGCCTGGCGGCCCGGCTGCTGGCCGGCCCGGCGAACACCGACCGCGCCGCGGTGGTCGACGCCCAGCGCGATGCGCTTGGGCTCAAGCCCGATCTGGCCGCCGGCCGCGAGACGTTTGCCAAACGCTGCAGCGTCTGCCATAAGCTGGCCGACCAGGCAGATGGGGGGCAGGCGGTCGGACCCGATCTGGCGGCCTTGGCGGACAAATCCCCCGAGTTCCTGCTCACCGCGATGCTCGATCCGAATCGGGCCGTCGAAGCCCGATACGTGGATTACATCGCCGTGACCGACGCCGGTCAGACGTTCACCGGGATGCTCGCGGCCGAGACCGGCACCAGCATCACGCTGATCGGCCAGCAGGGCAAGTCGCAAACGATTCTCCGCTCGCAGCTCGAATCGCTCACGTCCAGCGGCAAATCGCTGATGCCCGAGGGACTGGAAAAAGACCTCTCCAAACAAGACCTGGCCAACGTGATCGGACTGTTGCGATCCACCCGGCCGCCGCGGAAAGAATTTGCCGGCAACCAGCCGCAGCTCATCGCCGCCGGCGCCGACGGCAAGCTCAGCCTGCCGGCAGCGGCGGCCGAGATCTACGGCCCGTCGATCATTTTCGAACCGCACTACAAGAACCTGGGCTGGTGGTCGAGCGTCGACGACCAGGCGCAGTGGTCGATCGACGTGCCCCGGTCCGGCAAGTACCAGGTGCGGATCGACTACGCTTGCGACAACAGCACGGCGGGCAACCCGTTCGTCTTGCAGTCCGGCGATAAGACGCTCGCCGGCAAAGTCGCCGGCACTGGCAACTGGGACACCTACAAGCAGACGCCGATCGGCACCCTCGAGCTGCCGGCCGGCCGCCAGACGGTCACCTTCCGCGCGGGCAGCGAACTGCACGGCGCGCTGATCGACCTGCGCACGATCGAGCTGCGTCCGGAGAAGTGAGGCCGACGGTTTTGGAGAGGGGGATGGGGGGGGTTGGAAGGCGGAGGGATGAAGGATGAAGGAGGAAGCGGAAAGACGAAGCACGAAGAAACTAGGCAGGCGGAGTTCGACGGAGCAATCAATGAGAGTCGAGGCTACGGACGGCGGATCGGCGCAAATTCATCCTTCATCCTTCATCCTTCTGCCTTCATCCTTCTGCCTTCGGCCTTCTGCCTTCGGCCTTCATCCTTCCGCCTTCCAATCCCCCGTATCCCCTGCCTCATCCCCTTATCCCCTTCCCAAAGCCGCCACATCCGACCCAGCCGTGACCCATCACTGCACGGCGATTTTTTCGCCTTCGCGCCAGGCATCGCCCTCGCGCACGACGCGGTGATAGAGCGTGTCGCGCTCGACCGGCTCGCGGCCGGCCTCGCGGATCAGCCGGCAGATCGCCTCGACGGACAGAATCTCCGGCGTCTTGGCGCCCGCGTCGTGATAGATCAGCTCGTGGCGGACGGTGCCGTCCAGATCGTCGGCGCCAAAGGCCAGGGCCGTCTGGGCGGTGCCGATGTCGAGCATGATCCAGTAGGCCTTGATGTGGTCGAAGTTGTCGAGCATCAGCCGGCTGACGGCCATCGTGCGCAGGTCCATCACGCCCGACGGCTTGGTGATGTGGGCCAGGCCGGTGTTGTCGGGATGAAAAGCCAGCGGGATGAACGTCTGAAAGCCGCCGGTCTCGTCCTGCAGCTCGCGCAGTCGGACCAGGTGATCGACCCGATGAAACGCGTTCTCCAAGTGGCCGTACAGCATCGTGGCGTTTGAGCGCAGGCCCAGGCCGTGGGCCGTGCGATGGATGTCGGCCCAGCGGCCGGCGTCGGCCTTGTGCTCGCAGATCTTGTCGCGCACCTCGGGATGAAAGATCTCGGCCCCGCCGCCGGGCAGGCTCCCCAACCCAGCGGCGCGCATTTCTTCCAGGATCGAGCCGATCGAGCGGCCGGTCATGCGCGTGAACCAATCGATCTCGACCGCGGTCCAGGCCTTCAGGTGCAAGCGCGGATAGGCTTCGTGCAGGATGCGGACCAGGTGCACGTACCAGTCGTATTTCATCTGGTGGTGCAACCCGCCGACGATGTGCATCTCGGTCGCGCCGCAGTCCATGGCTTCCTGCCCCCGGGCCAGGATCTGCTCATCGGACATCAAATAGCCCTTGGGGCTGCGCAGGTCGGAGCGGAAGGCGCAAAACACGCAGCGATAAACGCAAACGTTCGTCGGGTTCAAATGCGTGTTGATGTTGTAGTAGGCGAAATTGCCGTTCTTGCGCTCCCGGACCTGGTTGGCCAGTTCGCCCACTTCCCCCAGCGGAACGTCCGGACGATACAGGTACATGCCGTCGTCGAACGACAGGCGTTGGCCGGCGGCGACTTTTTCGCGAATCTGTTCGAGCGTCGGCTCGGTGGCACGAATCATCATCGTTCTCGGTTACCAGTTGCGGATTGGTTTTTTACACTCGCCTGTTAAGCCCAGCGGCGGCCGGTGGGCGGCCGCGGCGCGCGACCGGTTCATCTTGCCCGCGTCAAGTTAGCAAATCCACCGTGCCGACGACAAACAGCCCGATGCTGACGATCGCGTTGACCTGGAAAAACGCCACGTTGACGCGCGTCAGGTCGTCGGGTCGCACCAGCAGGTGTTCGTACGCCAGCAAGGCCGCGACGGCCGCCACGCCGCACCAGTAGATCCAGCCCAGCGGCGGAAACACTTCCGGCAGCAGCACCAACAGCACGATCATGCCCAGGTGGCAGACGGCCGCCAAGCGCAGAGCCCCCGGCACGCCCAGCCGGGCCGGCACGCTCCGCAATCCGGTGCGCGTGTCGACCTCCACATCCTGGCAGGCGTAAATGATGTCGAACCCGGCGACCCACAGCAGCACGGCGCCCCCCAGCACCAGCGCCGGCAGCAAATCGGCCGGGTGCGCCGCCACCTGCGGGCCGCGCAGGGCGATCCAGGCGCAAACAGGCGCCAGCATCAGCGCCGCGCCCAGCCAAAAGTGGGCCAGCGCCGTAAACCGCTTGGTCAAACTGTAGCCCAGCAGAAACAGCAGCACCGGCACCGAACAATACAGCGGCCAGCGATTCGGCCAGAACAGGGCCGTCGCCGCCACGAACAGCAGGCAATTCGCCAGGGCAAAGGCCGCCACGCTGCCGACCGACAGCAAGCCGGCGGGAATATGCCGCCCTCGGGTGCGCGGATTGTCGGCGTCGAATTTCCGGTCCGCCACGCGGTTAAAGGCCATCGCCGCGCTGCGGGCCGTGACCATGCACAGCACGATGCCCAGCAGCTGCCGCCACGAGAAGCCGGCCCCGGCTGCTTCGCGCCGAAAGGGTCCAAGCCATCACGGCCGCCAGCAGCGCAAAGGGGAGCGCGAACAGCGTGTGGCTGAACCGGACCAGCTCGAGCATCATTCGCAGCCGATGGAGCATGGCCTTCAGGTTCCCCAGCGCTGGATCAGCGAATTGGCAATGCCCAACTGATCGCAGATCCGGGCGACGATGAAATCGACCAGGTCGCGGATGCTCTTCACGCCGTGGTAGAAGCCCGGCATGGCGGGCAGGATCACCGCCCCCACTTCGGAGGCCCGCTTCATGTTGTCGAGCTGGATCGTCGAGAGCGGCGTCTCTCGCGGCACCAGGATCAATTTGCGCCGCTCCTTCAAATGCACGCCCGCGGCCCGGTGAATCAGGTTGCTGCCGCTGCCGTGCACCACCGCTCCCAGCGTGCTTCCCGAACAAGGGCAGATCACCATCCCGGCGGTGGGGAACGATCCGCTGGCGATCGGCGCCATCATGTCTTCGTAGTGGCAGTAGCGCACCTGGCCGGGGGTGCCCATGTCGAACGCCAGCACGTTGCTTTCGTGCGAGGAAATGCCGGCCAGCGAGCGGAGCATGTCCAGCTTGGCGTCGGAGACTTTTTCCGGCGTCAGCAGCAAGCTGGAAAGCGAAAAGTCGTCCAGGTCGACCGACAAGTCCAGCTCCTGCTTGAGCACGGTCCGGGCCGACGGGCTGATCGTCAGATACACTTCGTAGCCGGCGGCGACGAGCACTTCCAGCAGCCGCACGGCATACACCACGCCGCTGGCTCCAGTGATCGCGAGGACGACGTTTTTCGAGTTCATTTCGCGCCCACGTACAAGGTGGCCACGCCCAGCGTCAGCGGCAGCAGGCGCACACGGGTAAGTCCGGCGGCCCGCATGCGATCGGCCAGGGCTTCGCCCGAAGCGAATTCCCCCACGCTGGCCGGGAGATAATTGTAGGCCCCCTGCCGATTTCGGGCCAAGAGCTGGCCGATGCGCGGCAGCACGTGGCGGAAGTACCAGCCGTAAACGGCCTTGAACGGCTGCCAGCTGGGCAGCGAGAATTCCAGCACGGCCACGTGCCCGCCCGGCCGGCAGACGCGGACCATCTCGCGCAAGCCGCGATCGGTGTCGCACACGTTCCGCAAGCCGAAGGCCACCGAAACGATCTGAAAGCTGTCGGCCGGAAAAGGCAACTGCTGGGCGTCGGCCTCGACGAACGACAGCCCCGCGGCAATTCCGGCCTTGAGCCGCTTCTGCTCGCCGACGGCCAGCATCGGGCGGCAAAAATCGGCGCCCACGATCGGCGTGCGCCCCGAGCCCGCGCGGTAGTAGGCCAGCGCCAGGTCGCCGGTGCCGGTGCACAGATCGAGCACCGGCTCGGCGCCGGCGGGGGGCACCGCCCGAACGGTCCGCCAGCGCCAGTACTTGTCGATCCCCAGCGAGAGCAGATGATTCAAAAAGTCGTACCGCGCGGCGATCTCGCCGAACATGCGTTGGACGCGCGCGCCGGACTTGTCGACCCCTGCGGGGCGCTCGCTCGGCGGTGGACTAACGGTTGAATTCATACGTCACAGCTGTTCGGCCCGGGCTCGAGGCCCACAAGCGGCGGCCACAAGGGGTGGTCCAAGCCGCTCTTGACCATTAAACCGCAAGCGACGCCGGGCTTTAACCCCTCTTGCTGCCCGGATTGCCGCGGCGACCTGGGCAAAGGCCCGCCATTGGCCAGGGGATTTCCGGGCCGCGCCCGGCCCGATTGCGCTCCGGTGCCCGAGAATACGCCGCTAAAAGCCGTATTCCTTCCAGCGGCGGGCGACCAGCTCGCGAATCTGCTGGCCGGCGTCCAGCGTGGCCGGGCCGGCGGCGGGAGCCTCGTCGAGGAGCTTGCGCGTGGCATCGATGCCCAGCTGGCTGCCGACCAGCGGCACGGCAAAGGCATGATCGGCCGGCGCAGCGGGTCCCGGCCGCACGAAGGTGTCGCGGCGGGGATCGACGTTTGCCCCGACGCGGTCCCAGACCTGGGCGCTTTGCTGCACGTCGACCTCCTCGTCGACAACGACCAGGAACTTGATCGCTTGAAAGGCGGGCAGCCCCCATAGCGCGCTGGCCGCCCGGTGCGCTTGCAAGGGCGTCGTCTTGCGGATCGACACAAAGGCGAACCGGTCGCCGCCGCCCCAGCTGGGCAGGGCGTAATCGACCAACTCGGGAATTGTGGCGCGAACAGCCGGCAGCAGCAGGCGCTCGGCCACTTTGCGCGCGACCGCCGTTTCGGCATCGGTTCCCAGGCCTGCCGGCAGCAGACAGTTGGTGCGCTGCGTGACGGCCTCGACCTGCAGGACCGGCGCGTCGAGCGCCGCGCGATAACAGGGACCGGCGGCGGCAGCAACCGTTATGCGCTGGCTGCCGGCGGCCGGATCGAGCACGCCCTCGATGACAATTTCAGCATCGGCCGGAACTTCCAGGGCGCTGGTCTTGCACTTGACCGTCTCGACCACCGCATCGCGGACCAGGCCGAGCCAGACGTAGGCGTCCAGCGACTCGCAGCCCGGCACGGCCGCGGCGAGTTGATAGCTCGGATCGCCACCCAGAAACACAGCCACGGCCAGCCTTTCGCCGCGCTCGCGCGCTGCGGCAGCCGCCCGGCTCCAATCGCCTGGCCCGTCGTCGACGATCGCCAGTTTTGTCCCTTCGACCAGCAGCAGCCGGCAGGGGTTCAAGCGGCGCGTGCCGGAATCGTCGGCCGAGACCATCTGGGCGGCGCTCATCCAAGAGTGAGACTCGGCTTCGCCATGGCGCAGCACGGCCAGTTGGGCCAGGTCGATGTCGCGCCCGCGACGGACGACTTGCTGGCAGGGTGCGCTGCGCACCGTCTTGGGCCGAAACCGTTGACTAGCGGCGGGCTCGGGCGCTCCTTTGAGTCGATCGAGCCAGCCCGCGGCGCCGGCGGCGCGCAGGGCCGCTTCGCTGCGTTCGGCGAGTTGGGCCAGCGTATCGACACCCAGCACCCGGGCGGCGCGGGCTTCGCTGGCCAGCAAATTGGCCACGACGGGCAGCGGGCAGCCCCGGACCTTCTGAAACACCAGGGCCGGTCCGCCGTCGAGCGCCGCCGAGCGGGCGATCTGGGCCAACTCGCCGCGCGGATCGACCTCGGCGGTGATCAGCTTCAATCCGCCCTGATCGGCCAAAGCTTCGAGGAATTCGGCCAGCGCGCGATAAGCCATGGCGGCATTGTAACGACGCCGGCTGGCCCGCACAGGAGCGCAAATCGGGCACGTCCGCTAGCATGTCGGCCGCGCGTTGATATATTCACGCTCATGCGCCGTCTGCTGCTCGTCGCCATCGTCGTGCTGCCCGGTTTATGGTTGCTGCTCGAAGCGGGCGCCTTGCCGGAACCGATAGCCAGGTACGTCGCGCCGGTCGTGGGCCTGGCCTGTTCGCTGGCCGTGCCGGGCATTTTTCTGATCGCCTACGCCGCCCCCGGCCTGTTTCGCGAACTAGCCGATGACGTGAGCCATTTCTGGCGCCGATTGCGCACCCGGCGCCACGACGTCGAGGAGCTGGAGCGCAAGATCGCCCACCTCGATCGAGCCTACCACATGCAGCAGCTCGGCATGGTCTATGCCGCGCAGGGCCGGCCGGCCAAAGCCCGGCCGTGGTTCGAGCGGGCGCTGGAGAAGGATCCGCATTCGCTCGAAGCCCGTTACCAGCTCGGGCTGTGCCACTTCGCCCAGCGAGACTACCCGGCCGCGGCCGAGCTGCTGGAGGCCGTGTACGCCGAGAAGCCGGAACACGACTACGGCATGACGTACTTGCGGCTGGCCGAGTCACAGCAGTATTGCGGCAACCTGGACCGCGCGGCCGAAGTGTACCGCACCATGCTGCAGTTCTATCCCGGCCATCCCGAGGGGGAATACCACTACGCCTTGCTCCTGGCGGCGCAGAACGCTATGCCCAAAGCCCAGGAATTGATGCGCGACGTGACGTTCACCGTGCGCCACAGCCCCAGTTTTCACCGCCGCCGCAATCGCCACTGGGCCCTGAAAGCCCAATGGTGGCTGTGGCGACACCGGGCAGGTTAAGCGTTGGCCCGGAGTTTAACTCTGTTTGCCAGTGGCGGCGCCCGACCGAAATTGAATCTCGTTCTCGTACTACCCAAACGATTCGCGATAAATCCATGCCCCGCATCGACGTCCATTTTCTACCGCCATTGATCGAGCCCGAGCGGCTGGCCGGCGGAGTCTCGCTGGTCATCGACGTGCTGCGGGCAACCACGACAATCACCACGGCGCTGGCCGCCGGCGCGCGCGAGGTGCTGCCTTGCCTGGAAGTCGACGAAGCCCGAGCCGCGGCCGCGAACCTGCCGGCCGGCCAGGCTGTCTTGGGGGGAGAGCGCGGCGGAGTGCGGATCGAAGGATTCACCTTCGGCAATTCTCCCCGCGAGTACACGCCCGAGACGATCGCCGGCAAGACGCTGGTCTTCACCACGACCAACGGCACGAGGTGCATGTGGCATGCCCAGGCTGCCGAGGAAGTCTGGCTGGCGGCATTCGTAAACCTTTCGGCGGTGGTCGCGGCCTGCCGGGGCCGCGCGGATCGACATCTTATGTGCTGGGACGGCTGGGCGGATTACGAGGGAAGACGTGCTTTTGGCCGGTGCGATCGCCGCGCGTTTGACGGACCACGCTGCCGCCGAGCTGAACGATCAGGCTGCCATCGCCCGGGCCGCCTGGCTGCAAGCCATCGAGCCACCCCGGTCGGCACCGGGCGCGGCGATTGCCCCGGCGCCGCAGCTGTCGGCCGCGCTTGCCAAAACGCTGCGCGAGACGCAAGGCGGCCGCAATCTCATCCGCCTGGGCCTGGCCGACGACCTTGAAGACGCGGCCGCCGTCGACCGCTACCCGCTCGTGCCCTGGTTCGATCCCCACACGGGCCGAATTGGCGTGCGGATCTGAACCAAGGCCGCTCAGGGCTTTGTAAAGTCGGGTGTAGAAGTCGACTCCGATCGCCGACAATGGACGCCGTCTCGGGAAAGTCGGCGATCGGAGTCGCCTCCTAAAATCGCAGTGCGGCCGAAACGCCGACCTTGCAAACATCCTGCCTTGGCCCGCTCAGGGCTTTGCGCTGGACGAAGCTTCAGAGTACACTTGCCCGTTTGGCAACAGGCCGCGGGCGGTCGATTCGGATCGAGGAGCCGGGACCCACTATGGACATGGAAAAACTCGTTTCGCTCTGCAAGCGGCGCGGATTCCTGTTTCAGTCGAGCGAAATCTACGGCGGGCTGAACGGCTTCTGGGATTACGGTCCCCTGGGCGTCGAACTGAAGCGCAACGTCAAGGAATCGTGGTGGCGCGACATGGTCACCGGGCACGACGACCTGGCCACGCTCGCCGGCGCGCCGACGCCTTACGAGATGACCGGCATCGACTGCACGATCATCATGCATCCGCAGGTCTGGAAGTGCTCGGGCCATTACGACCTGTTTCACGATTTCATGGTCGATTGCCGGGAGAGCAAACGCCGCTACCGCCACGACCAGGTCCGCGGCCGCTGGGTCGAGGCCAAAGGGCAGCGGATCTTCGTCGCCACGCAGGAAGGGGGCGATCCGGGGCTGGCCGACACCGAGCAGCGGGCCTTGAAGTTCTTCAACCTGCGCGCGAAGAACGCCGAAGAGCTGGCCTGGCAAGGCCCGCTGGTCTCGCTGACCACCGTGACCGATTTCGCCCAGGTGCTGGGTCCCGAGGCCAAGGCGCTGGGCACGCTCACCCCGCCGCGCGAATTCAACCTGATGTTCAAGACCTACGTCGGCGCGCTGAGCGGCGAAGAGGGGGCCGCTTTCTTGCGCCCGGAAACGGCCCAAGGCATTTTCGTCAACTTCAAGAACGTGCTCGACAGTTCCCGGGTCCGCGTGCCGTTCGGCATCGCCCAGATGGGCAAGAGCTTCCGCAACGAGATCACGCCCCGCAACTTCACCTTCCGCTCGCGCGAATTCGAGCAGATGGAGATCGAGTTCTTCTGTCATCCCCAGTCGTCTCCCGAGTGGTACCGCTTCTGGCGCGACCGGCGTTTCAAGTGGTACCTGAACCTGGGGCTGGCCGGCGACCGCCTGCAATTGCGCGAGCACTCGGCCGACGAGTTGAGCCACTACTCCTGCGGCACGGCGGACATCGAATACGCCTTTCCCTTCCTCCCGCCGGGCGAATTCGGCGAGCTCGAGGGAATCGCCCATCGCGGCGACTTCGACTTGCGCAGCCACATGGAAGGCAAGCTCGTGCGGCAGGGCAACGAGCTGGTCGTCGAGCTTGGCGCCGACGGCAAGCCGAAGCACCGCGGCAGCGGCAAAGACCTGAGCTACCGCGACGACCTGACCGGCGAGCGCTTCGTGCCCCACGTGATCGAGCCTTCGGCCGGCGCCGATCGGGCCACGCTGGCCTTCCTGTGCCAGGCCTACACCGAGGATCAGGCCCCTGACGAAAACGGCAAAATGCAGGAGCGGGTCGTGATGAAGCTCCATCCGCGGCTGGCCCCGATCAAGGCCGCCGTGTTTCCGTTGGTCAAGAAAGACGGCATGCCCGAGTTCGCCGAAAAAGTCTATCGCGATCTCAAGAAGCAATTCAACGTGTTCTACGACGAGAAGGGGGCCGTCGGCCGCCGCTATCGCCGCCAGGACGAGGCCGGCACTCCCTACTGTTTGACGATCGACGGACAAACGCTGCAGGACGGCACCGTGACGATCCGCGATCGCGACACGCTCGAACAGCGGCGGATCAAGGCCGAAGACTGCGGTGCGGAGATCACGCGGCGGCTGCAATGAGCAAAAGCCCGCTGTAATGAGCGCGCCCGCTGCAATGAGCCCGCGCACTCTTATGAGCAACGCCCGCTCGCGGCACGGCCGGGAGCGCACCAGCTTGACCCTGCGGATCCGCCATGCTGCCCACGATTGCCCAAGTCTGCTCGCTGAGTTCTCCGTTCGAGAAGGATCTCGAAGACTATTCGGCCGGCGCCTGCCGCTCGATCGAGCTCTGGCTGGGCAAACTCGACACCTACCTGGAGCGGCATTCGACCGACGAGGTGCGCACGCTCCTGGCCGACCTGGAAATGACGGCGCCGGTGGCGAGCTTCCAAGGCGGGCTGCTCGCCAGCCAGGGAGCCCATCGACAGGAGCACTGGGCCAGCTTCCAGCGCCGGCTGGCGCTCTGCCAAGCGCTGGGCATCGGCACGCTGGTCGTCGCGGCCGACATTCCCGGCCCGCTCGAACAGCAGGATATCGAGCGCGTGCAGCTCTCGCTCCGCCAGGCCGGCGAGCTGGCCGGCCGGCACGGCGTGCGGCTGGCGCTTGAATTCCAGGGCCGCTCCGCCCTGGCCAACAACCTGCAGACCGCGGCCGCCCTGGTGGCCGAAGCGGGGCAGCCCAGCCTGGGCTTGTGCTTCGACGTGTTTCACTATTATCTCGGGCCCAGCAAGACCGAAGACCTGGGCTACCTGTCCGCCGACAACCTGTTTCACGTCCAACTCTCGGACGTGGCCGGCCAACCCCGCGAGCTGATGACCGATGCCGACCGCATTCTGCCTGGCGACGGCGATTTTCAGCTCGCGCCGATCATCGATCGCCTGCGGGCGATCGGCTACGCGGGCGCGGTCTCAGTGGAGCTGATGAACCCGGGCCTGTGGCAAGTGCCGCCGCGCCAGTTCGGCGAGATCGCCATGACCGCGCTGCGCAAACTGCTCGGCCAGGCGAGCATGGGCTGAAAGGCCGCGGCGGAAGGGCCGGCCGGACGCCTGCGCGACGAAATCGCGAGGCGCCGCGCGAAATGCTGCGATTCGTCAGGAGAGCAAGCGCGTCAGTTCGTCGCGGATCGCCTGTTCGATCTTGCCCTTGAACATCATGGCGGCAAACGGCAGGTTGGCGTTCATCTTGACCGCGTCCTCGTCGATCGCCAGATCGCCGCTGATGTTGAAGCCGTAGGTCGTGAAGCTGAAGTTCAAGTGATGATCGTCGACCCAGGTTTCGGCCAGATTGCTCACCTTGTCCTGATGACGTTCCTTGAGCCTGCCGAGGAACGACTTCAACTTCTCGGCGGCGGCTTGTTGCCCCATTGGATTGGGGATCGAGAGGGCTAAACTCGGCATGTCGGGCGAAGTCCCTTTCTAGGGCGGATGGCGACGCGAAACCGGGGAACGCACACGGGGCGTCACACTGCGATCCACGGGCGCGAGGTCGACTGGCAGCGCGCCGGTTCGCGCACTTCCCGGCGGCGGACGCTTACGAATCCTACTGGGCACGCTGCCCCCTGGGAAGACCGCCGCTCCGTGGGAAGACTGCCAGGCGCCGCCCCGCGACGACCGGCAGTGGCGAGCCGACCGGCTCACGACCGCGAGGAGTCCAAGCGGTCAGAACGAATAGGCGTCGTTCTCCTCGTCGAAATCCTGCCGGTCCGAAGGGTGCCAGAGCGGCAGGCCCAGCCGCACCCGTTCGGCCAGAACATCCAGTTTCGCAGTGGTGCCGGGCATGGCGCCGGTGGCACGAAACCTTTCTTGTTCGACTTGCTGCTTGGGCTCGAAGTCCCACAGTCCGAGCTTGATGGCTTCCAGGACCGAGTTAGGCACGGAAATGCTCCTGTTCCCAAAGAGCCAGACGTGTGCGATGCACTTCGTGGCACCGCCCGGTCTTGCGTGACGTGACCAGATCCATCACCCTCGCAGCCACAATCCTACGAGATTTCGACGCGGCGAAATTCGCGCGGCAGCGGAAGACGTGAGTATTTCACGCGGCTGCGATTTGTCAAGCAAAATGCCGTGCGTGGGCGGTAGCGCGCCGGACCGGCGCAGCAAATGCGGTTGCAATTCCCATTGGTTAGCTCGCAATAATTCCGACGTGTTGCACGTCCCGCGCGGGGGCGCGTTGGACGTACGCGCGGCCCCGCGAGCGCGCACAGTGCGCCGCTGGCGGTTAATGCTGGCGTGCGGTTTGCGGTTGGCCGCACAGCACAAGGCGCCGCCGGCCACCCGTTGCGTCGCCTCCGTGGACGGCGTCATTCTGATGTTCGCCGGAACGATTGCGAGAATTCGAGTCTATCTCAAAAGCAGGGGTCGATGCCCGAAGATCCAACCATGCTTGAAGATACTTTCAATCCGTATCGCGCGGCAGTCGACGTGGCCCCCTGGCAACCGGTCTGGCGCAGGCGGCTCGCGCCGAAGTTCCGCCTCGGCGATTTGCTGCTGTCGATCGCCTTGTTCGCGGCGGGCACCGCATGCCTGCTCGCCGCCCCGCCGCTGTCCGAGAAGTTTTTGGCACTCTGTTTTCCAGGCGGCGCCCTGCTGGGGGCCGCGGTATTTGCCCTGTACCGCCGGCCACTGCTCGGCGCGATCCTGGGCTGCGGTCTGCCGCTCTATGGGTGCGTGGCGTTTTGGACCGGCGTGATTGTTTATCTGCTGGCAGTGGCGCGGGACTGCTCTGACCCGCCCCGAATCCGGCCGCTGCGCGGATCGGGCTCGATCGTCGGGCTATTTCGGGACGTGCTGCAGAGGGCGGCGGCTCAGCGCTTGCCGCCGGTTTGAAGATGAAAATCCAGCTGATTGTCGTCGCGCGGGGCGACGTCGGCGGTGAGCGTGGATTGGCTGTTGAACTCGGCGGGAATGTAATCCTCGAACGACGCCCCCAGGGCTCCCTTGGGGGCCGCGCCTCCCTGACGAGCCGCGCGGATCGAAACTCGCTTGGCCCCGGGCCGGGCCAGCAAGCGATACTCGCCGCCGTTGATCACGGCAGCGGCCGGCGGACCGTTCTGGTCGGCCGGCAACAGCTGGATCTCGCCGTTGGAGACCGGTTCGCCGTTGAAAGTGACTTTGCCCGCGACGGCAAAAGTTTCGCGCTTGCTGCATCCGACCCCGGGCAGGATCGCCGCGAACAAGGTCAGGAAAACGAGGAACCGCGCGCGCGATGAAGTCGGCCGGCAGGTTGTCGTGTGCGTCGGCGAGCGGTCCATCAGTAGTCGATATTGTTGACGATTTCGCCGCCGGCGCGCGTGCCCAGAGCCCGAAAGAGGTTGAAATCGATGTTGTCCGAGATGAATTGCACCGAGCCGTCCGCCAGTCCGACGTTGACGCCCCCCGAGTGGTAGCTTCGGGCGTACAGGACGATATTCGTGATGCTGGCGATGCAGGGCGCCCGGGGATTCGTGTTTTGGCAATAGTTCAACACGTCGGAGACGGTTGGATTCGGCGACCATTGGGTGCTGAACAGGATGGCCCCCTGGTTGGCCGGATTCCACATTCTGCCGCGCACGTCGTGCCCGTACGACTGCGGGTTCGGGTCCGTATCGTCAGTGCCCAGGATGATCTCGCTGGTCAGCAGGGTGTGGGAGGTGCCGTCGAGAATCAACCGGATCGGCGTGGCGTGCTTGTAATAGAAGATTCCGTTGAGCGTGTCCCCCAGGCTGCCGCCGGAGTTGAACACGGTCGATCCCGAGCAGCCGACGTAATTGCTGTGAAAGCCCTGGTCGCTTCCCGGGCCCAGGTCTTCGTGCGTCTTGGTCTTGGGACTGATCGGATCGGAGGGACAGAAATACGTGCCCAATACGGTCATGCGGTTCGGCTCGTACCACCAGGGAGCCGAGCCGCCGGCATCGTACCAGGCGTACCAATTCTCGAAAATGATTTCCTGCTCCATGTAGGGCAGGATGAAGAAGAGCCAATTCCGCCGATCGTTGTTGCCGATGTCACCGCTGATTTGATCGACGGTGCCCATGGGCAGCGTGCGCCGCGAGTCCTCGAAATTGAAGCAGGCCGTCGCCAGCTGGGCGAGATTGGTCGAGCATTGGCTGCGCCGGGCGGCCTCGCGAGCGGACTGCACCGCGGGCAAGAGCAGCGCAATCAGGATGCCGATGATCGCAATCACGACCAGCAACTCGACCAGCGTGAACGCGCACCGCGTCCGGCGAATCCGGTCGAACGGCAGCAGGCAAGACGACAAATATTTCGACCGACGCACGAATCGTTTCCCAGGGCATGGACAGTCCGACGCTCGCACGTGTGAGAGAGTCGACGTAGCACCGCTTTTGCTCGATTTTTGCCGCCGCATGATTCGTCGCCGCATGTATCGTTACCGCGACGTGCCGGCCGGTCGCCCCCCGCGCACTTCTTCGTCTGCCCAAGATCCTAGGGTATGCCGGGGTCGCAGGTGGGTCAAGAAGTTTCGCACCAATTCGCCGCGAGACTCGATCAGGACCTAAGCCCTGCTTTGCACCCGACGGGAGCCGGCCGCGTGCGGGCGGATCAGTTCAACCAGGCGTCTCATATGCTGCTGGTCGAGTGGGCCGCTCCGCGAACCGCGGCAAGCCGCACCCCGCACCGCGACATAATCGGGCCCCAGCGAAGCGATTTCCGCGACTGCATCGCGCGTCAATCCGCCCCCGACCACTGCCAACATGCCGCGCTGCCTGGCCCCGGCGATAAACCCGGCGATCTGACCCCGTGACCAGTGGTCGAGCAGCGAGCCGGCGCTTTTGTCGAACGTGTCGACCAAGGCGGCGGCGCAGCGCTCGCCTGCGGCCGCGGCCAGGATTTCGTCAGGGGGCGGAGCACCCGCGGCCGGCCAGTCGGCGTATGCCACGGCCACGCGGCCGATCTGGGAGGGCAACCGGCCGAGCGCCTCGCGCCAGCGCTGCTGCCAATCGCTGTCCCGAGCGCAACCGGCCAGACCGATCTTGGCATACCGCACGCCGGGCTCGGCCGGCAGCGCCGGCGACGACGCGATCTGACCCAGTTCGCCCAGCGCCACGCTGACGGGCAAAGGACCGGCAGGCGCCGCGCCGGCCACGGCCGCCACGATTTGCCGAATCGTTCGCCGGTCCGCGGCACCCAGCGGACCGCGGAGCGGCTCTTTGACATCCACCAGATCGACGCCGGCTTCGATTGCCAGGCGGGCCTCGTCGGCATCGCGCACGCTGACCAGCAGTCCCGTCATGCGCTATTTCTCCGCAGCCTGGGCCTGCAGTTCGGCTAGCCGCACATTGAGCCGCTGGACCAACTCGACGCTCAACGGCTCGCAGCAGGTGCCGCGAATCGTGATGTAGCTGCCGCACCATTTGCCCAACGTGGGAGGCATTTCTCGCTGAGCCCAATCGACCGCGCTTTCGGCCAACCGGATGACGACATTCCTGGTTTCCGCAAGGGCCATGCGCCGGCCGGTCAGCAGCGTTGGCCCCTGGCCCAGCAAGAAGCCTTCGACCACCTCCAGCGGCACGCAATACGGCCGACCGCCACGGGCGTAGACCAGCAGCCGCTCGTGGTCCGCGGCCAGTCGCGGCTGCCGCATCTGCCAGGCGACGATGGCCACGCCTAACAGGCCAGCCGCCGCCAGAGCACCGCCGGCACCGCGCACATACGCTGCGCCGGCCAGCGCCGCCAACAGGCCGCCGGACACGACCATCACGCCGGGCAGCAGCAGGGCGACGGCCAACGCCCGACGATTCGATCGCAGCCAGACCTCCGCCATGTTCGCCCCGAGATAATTGCCAAGGCCCCAGTTTTCGGCAAGCAGAGGCCAATCTTACCAAAAAAGTCCGGCGTCGGGCACGCGTGGGCGTGCTCCACGCCCCGCGGAGGATTTCAGTGCGGCCCGGCCCCGTGCGGAGCACCGCCGTCTGCACGGGAGGCACTGGGCACCCTTGATTTTGTCGGCCCGATGCGTTCTCCTGCGGCCATCGCGGAGACGTGCCAACGCGTGCCGCCGGGCAGGGGCCGGCCACGGCGCTGGCTGCGCCCTGGAGCAGCGGTCGCGTGCGAAGCGCCGCGCCGGCCGCACAAACCTCGGAGAGGCCGGTGCGCTACGCCCACATTACGACGGATCGCCAACTAGCGGATCTTTGCCAGGAGTTGGCCGCAGAGCCGGCGATCGGCTTCGACACGGAATTCGTCTCGGAAGACACCTTCCGCCCTGAGCTCTGCCTGATCCAGGTGGCGGCCGGCGACACGCTGGCGGTGATCGACACCCTGGCCGTGTCCGACGTATCGCCCTTCTGGCAGCTGCTTTCCCGGCCCGGGCACGAAACGATCGTCCACGCCGGGCGCGAGGAGCTGCTGTTCTGCCTGGAAGCGGCCGGCCAGCCGCCGACCGCGCTATTCGATCTGCAAATCGCCGCGGGACTCGTCGGCTACGAGTATCCGGCCGGCTACGGCACGCTGCTCTTCAAGCTGCTGGGCCAGCGGCTGGAGAAGGGGGAAACACGGACCGACTGGCGCCGCCGGCCGCTCTCGGAGCGCCAGATCGAATACGCCCTGGACGACGTGCGGCACCTCAAGCCGATGCGCGACGTGCTTGCCAGCCGGCTCGCGGAGCTCGGACGGCTCGACTGGCTGGCGAGCGAAATGGCCGCCTGGGAAAAAGACGTCGCCGCCACCCGCAGTCGTGAACGCTGGTGGAAAGTTTCGGGCATCTCGGGGCTGTCGAGCCGCAGCCTGGCCATCGTGCGCGAACTGTGGCGCTGGCGCGATCAAGAAGCTCAAAAACGCGACACGCCGGCCCGCCGAGTGCTGCGCGACGACCTGATCGTCGAACTGGCCAAGCGCCGCAGCGCCGATGCGAAGCAAATCCGGGCGGTCCGTGGCATGGAGCGCGGCGACTTGCAGCGACTGATGCCCAAGCTGGCCGCCGCCGTCGAAGCCGCCTTGGCACTGCCGGACCACGACTGCCCCAAGCCCGCGGTCCGCGAAGTCCCGCCGCAGATCAACCTGTTGGGCCAGTTCATCTCGTCGGCCCTCACGAGCATTTGCCGCACCGCCCAGGTGGCTCCCAGCATTGTCGGCACGGCCAGCGACGTCCGCGACCTGGTCGCGCACGAATTGGGCTACGGACAGGCCGGCGACGAGCTGCCGATCCTGGGACAGGGCTGGCGGGCCGAGGTAGTCGGCCATCTGATCGAGGAGCTCCTGGCCGGCAAGGTTTCGGTGCGCATTCGCGATCCGCGCGCCGATGAACCTTTGATCTTCGAACCCGTCACGCCGCCCACCAAGAGCGAGCGGCCGGCTGCGCACTGAGGGCGAAGCTATTCGTTCGGCACGGGCTGCAGCTTGTGCTCGCGCTGGGCGCCGGACGAATCGCCGCCGTCGTCGTCGCCGTAAAAGCGGGTGGTCTCTTCGGCCGCCAGCTTCGTGCCGAGTGCCTGGCAGACCAGTTCGGCCCGGAAGACGTGGTTCGCGGCCCGATCGGCCCGGGCGTGAACCCGCATCACGATCTCGCTGCCGGCCGCCAACACCGGAATGGTTTTGAACGCCACCTGGCCGTGACCGACTTCGTGGGCTCCGCCCTGAACGCTGGTGGCTTCCAGTCCTTCGGAGAAGAACACGACCAGATCGATGTCCTCGGCGCTCTTGGTGCCGCGGTTGCGGACGATGACCTCGAACAGGGCATCCTCGCCGAGCGGAACCGGACCTTGGGGATCCCGGATTTCCAGCTTCAGGTCGGCCAGGGCGTCCACCCGGGTGTTGGCCGCCGCCGAGGCCGACAGCTCGTCGTCGCCAGTGACGATCACCTGGACGCGGTTATCGCCGGGGGAGAACAGGGCACAATTGACTTCGAACATCCGCTCGCCGCCGGGCTGCACATTGCCGGCCGCCCAGACGACCTTGCCCCGGTCCGCCTCGGCCCGACCGCTGCCGTTGCTGGAGATGTACTTGGCCTGCGGCGGCAGGATCGCCGAGATTTGCACGTTTTCGGCGGTGGCATCGCCGGTGTTGACCAGGTGGATGTGATACACGCCGCTGGTTCCGGCGAATTTGACCCGGGGACCTTCGACGTTCATTTTCAGGTTCGCGCGGCGGACCAGCACCGGCTCGGCCGCATCGGCCCGCAATCCGCCGTCGGCATAGGCTTGCGCCCGAATCGTCAGCGCGCCGGCCTGCCGGGCCGTCAGCTCGACTTCGATGCTCTTGCTCTGGCCGGCCTTGAGCAGGCCGATCTTGTGGCTGGCCGTGCCTTCGGCCCCGCGGCCGATGGGCAGCAAACTGACCATCACGTTCTCGGCGTCGCCGTTGCCGGGATTCGAGAGCGTGAGCTTGTAGATCTTGGTCTGGCCGTAATGAACTTCGGCCGGGCCGGACAAAGCCATGGCCAGCTTGGGCTCTTGCACCTCGACCAGAGTCTGCGAGACTTCGGGCGAGCAGGTCCACTGTACCGCCAGGTCGATCGGAATGCTCTTGCGCGGGACGATCTTCAGCGTCAGCGTTTCGCGGCTGTGCGCCTCGAAACGGGCAATCCGCCACTCGAACGGTTCGTTATGCTCCGTGCCCGCAGGGTTGCGCGTGATGCCGGCCGTCGGCTGGGCTTCGGCTACTTCGGCAAATGCCGGAATATTGAGCGTCACCACCACGTTGTTAGCCGCGACCTCGCCCGTGTTGCGGAGCTTGACGACGAACGTGGCCGGCTTGCCGATCAGCACTTTGTGCGGACCGCTGGCTTCGACGCTCAACTGCGGGCTCTGCCCCGAAAACAGCACGTCCGACTCGTGCGCGTGGCTGCTCTTGCTGTGCACCAGCGGCCTGGCCACCGGAGTCGATTTCACTTCCGGCTCGGGCTGCAAATCCTGGGTCACCGGCGGCGCCACGTCGCTGCGCGTGCTGCGGGCCAGCCGCGGAGAGGGGGACTCGCTCGCTTCGCTCGGCCGCGACGACACGGGCTGCCGGGCCAGAGTCGGCTCGGGCTGCGGGCTTTCCTCCTCGATGGTCATGGGCGGCGACTGCTTGCCGGGCTTGTATCCTGGCTGGGCCGTGCGGCGGCTCGATCCGCTGCTGCTCTTGGCCGGTTCGCCGGTCGGCGCGGGCCGCCGGGCGAGCGTAGGAGTCTGTTCGTCGGAATTCGCCGCGGCAGACCTGGTCATGGACCGGGCCGGAGTCGGCGTTTGCGAAACCACCGGAGCGGGCGAAGCGGCGGGAGTCGGACGCGGCGTGGCCGAAGGCATCGTCGTCTGCGGCGGGCGGCCCGAAAGCGGCGGGCGCGCATCGCTATCCTGATCGTCATCGTCCGGAATGCCGTCGCCCAGCAGGTCATCGCGGAACTGTTCGAGCCGTTGACTCAGCGTGCGTTTGGCGCCGGTCTGGGCCGTTGCGGCTCGAGCCAGGAGCATGCCGCACACGGCGACCAACAGGGCGACACAGGCAAATGGGCGAGACATGACGCATCTTCCTGCAAAGAATTCGAGTATGCAGCTTGGTCCCTCGCTATATCGGTTTGGTAAAGTTTGCCGGTTGAGTCGAGTTTGCAGAAATACTCACAATTTGTCCCATGCTGGCGCCGCCGCTCGCTCGCAGAGCGCGATAGCAAGGCCCCGCCGACGCAATCGGGGCGGACCGGGAGAACTGCGCAGCGGCGAAATGGATTGAGCGCTGCCAGCTGCGCAGCGATTGCATCTGTCCCGCAGATTGGCGGGCCAGGCAATCTTGGCGCTGCCGGGAATCGCGCGCCGGCCGTGCCGAATCGGCGACCGGGGCCTGGACGCGCCGCTCGCTAGCGGCAGACGAGCTCTTCGTCGCGCGTGACTTCGAAGCCCAGCTCTTCGATCATTTTGTAATCGGCGTCGGGCGCCTGGCCCTGGGTCGTGAGATAATCGCCGACGAAGATCGAATTGGCCGGGTACAAGCCGAGTGCCTGCAAACTGCCCAGGTGCAATTCGCGCCCGCCGGAAATGCGAATCTCGCGCGAGGGGTTGGCAAAGCGGAACATGGCCAGCACCTTCAGGCAGTAGCGGGGATTGAGATTCTTCAGGCCGGCCAGCGGCGTGCCGTCGATCGGATTGAGGAAGTTCACCGGGATCGATTCGACTTCCAGGTCGCGCAAGGCGAACGCCATTCGCACGACGTCGGCATCCTGTTCTCCCAGGCCCACGATCCCGCCCGAGCAAAGCTCCATCCCTGCCGTGCGCACGGCCTGGAGCGTAGCCACGCGGTCCTGGTAGGAGTGGGTCGAGCAGATTTCGGCGTAGTGCGATTCGCTGGTGTTCAGGTTGTGGTTCACCCGGTCGACGCCGCAGGCCTTGAGCTGGGCGGCTTGCTCAGGGGTGAGAAGTCCCAGGCAAGCGCAGATCTTGAGGTTGAATTGCGACTTGATTTGCGGCACGATCCGCGTGACCGCTTCCATCTCGCGCTGCGAGGGGCCGCGAGCCGAAATCACGATGCAATAGGTCTTGGCCTGCCGCTCGGCGGCCAGCCGGGCGCCGGCCAGCAGTTTCTCGGTGCTGAGCAGGTTGTAGCGGGGGATCTCGGCCTCCGACACTTTCGACTGCGAGCAGTAGCCGCAATCCTCGGGACACAAGCCGCTCTTGGCGTTCATCAAGAAATAGAGTTGCACCCGGTTGGCAAAATAATGCCGCCGGACGCGGTACGCCGCCGAAAGCAGGTCGAGCAGGCCCGCGTCGGCCGACTGCAACATCGCCAGGGCCTCTTCGAACTGGAGCACATGCCCGGCGAGCACCCGGGTGGCCAGGGCGTGCCAATCGCTGGCCGGGGGCTGGTCCGTCGACAGCCCGGGCGGAGAATCGGACATGGTCACGGTGGCGGCTTTGTCGATCATATTGTCCTCGAAACCCTGGTAGGCGATCGCCGGAGGCGGGGCCGGCGCGGAGTACGGATTTGGTTCCTAGAACCGGTTGCAAAACCTGCGGGGACTGCCCCCGTTTTGCGCAGTCCTCGGAGCAATAGGGGACCGTCCCCCTCTCCGGGCAGGATTTAAAACCGGTTCTAGTATCGCCGCCGCTCGCTCGCGAACAAGGGGGTTTTGCCGACCGGACTTCCAGCCTGGGAGCCGGCGGCAATCAGCCAGTCCCGCAAGGAGCCCGGTTCGGCCTTGTCCCGCCAGCCGCTGTGCCGCAGAATCAAGGTAGCGGGCGGGTCGGCCGCTCTGCCAAGTGCGGCGACGAAGGGCTGCTATCCTGGTGCGTGGGCGAGTGAGTCATGGGTCGACATCATCTGGTTCGAGTCGGATCGCTGGGCCGGGTCGGCCGCTTCACCGCGGTCGACGGCACCTGCTATCCGCGCCATGCGCGGGTGGTGCTGCGGACCGCACGCGGGCTCGAATTGGGCGAGGTGCTGTCCCCGCCGGCCGACGAACCCGACGCTGCCCGGGCCGATGGCTCGATCCTGCGCGGCGTCACCATGGCCGACCAGTTGCTCGAAGCCCGGCTGGAGCGCAACCGCCAGGAGGCCTTCGACGCCTGCGCCGACCGGCTGCGGCAGCTCGAAGCGCCGCCCGTGCTGATGGAAGTCGAGCACCTGTTCGACGGGCAATCGCTCTATTTTTATTTCCTGGGCGAGACCACGTCCGAAGTCGAGGCCCTGACGGCCGAACTTGCCGAGCTGTACGACGCGCAGGTCCAATTCCGCAAATTCTCCGAAACCGTCAGCGCAGGCTGCGGCCCCGACTGCGGCACCCCGAGCGCCAGCGGGGGCGGCTGCACCAGCTGTGCGACCGGCTGCGCCGTGGCTGGAGCCTGCGCCACGCGCCGGGTCTGACGCCCGGCACGAGCCGATTCAACCGTTGGCGGGGCGATACTCTCGCACGCGCTGGACATAATGGCGAGCGGCCTCGGCAATCCGCTCGATTTCTGCGGGCTCCAGCTGCCGCCGCAGCCTGGCCGGCAAGCCGAGGACCAGCGAGCCGGCCGGCACTTCCATGCCCTCGATCACGACCGCTCCGACGGCGACGATCGAATTGGCGCCGATTTTGGCCCCGTTCATCACCACGGCCCGCATGCCGATCATCACGTTGTCGGCCACCTGCGCGCCGTGAACGATGGCGCCGTGCCCCAACGTGACCCCCTCGCCGAGCTGGCAGGGAAAGCCCGGGTCGGCGTGCAGGATGCAGCCGTCCTGCACATTCGTCCGCGCCGATGCGGATGCTTTCGGTATCGCCCCGGATCACGGCGCCGAACCAAATGCTGGCCTCGGGGCCGATCGTCACATCGCCGACCACGGTCGCTCCGGGAGCGATCCAGGCACTGGGGTCGACTTGCTCGGGCCGGAATTGCGTCTGTGGCGCCATGGATCACGAAGGCTCGGCGAGAGGATTTTGCCAACCCCCGCCCGGGGCGGAGGGAGAGTTGCCGGCCGGCGCCGGCCACCAACGGGCTGTGAGCGGGGCAGGGGATAGCGGTCCGGCGACGAACCGTTGATTTTGCAGTCGCTCGGCGGCAGATGCAATCGCGGCTGCATTTTTCGCCCCGGCGAGCCAATTTCGCGCGTGCCAGGATCGCGCCGGGGCGCTATAATCGCTCCAGGCGCCGTGCCGCCAGCAGCGGCAAAGACTGCCGCCCCAGGAGAAATCTCTGCGCTTGAAAGAGACTGATCCCCCACAACAACGCCCGCGCCTGGCGCTCTGGTCGCGCGATACGCGCCGTGCCGCTCTACTGGCGCATCGTCGCCGCCGTCCTGCTGGGCGCCCTGGGCGGCTTGATCCTGGGCCCCCGGGCCGAGCATTTGGGCCTGCCGGGCAAACTGGTCCTGCAATTGCTCAGCGCCCTGGCGCCGGCGATCGTCCTGGTGGCCGTCGTGCGGGCCCTGATCGACGCCGACATCGGCGGCCGCCGCGGACTCAGGCTGGCCGGTTTGTTGCTGCTCAACACGGTCGTGGCGATCACGATCGGCCTGGTGGTCGTCAACGTGCTGCGGCCGGGCGCCGGCAACGCGCTGGCCGAACCGCCGGCCGACGCCGCATTGCCCAAGGCCGACCCCCTGGCCGAGGCCCTGAAGAACATTCCCAAGAGCTTGCTGGGTCCGCTGGGGGACGACGGCCGGATTCTGGCCGTAATCTGCCTGGCCCTGGCCTTCGGCGTGGCGCTCGAGCGCCTGAAGCGCGAGAAGATGCCGGGGATGGAGATCGTCGACCAGCTGATCAACGTGGCCTTTGCGGCCCTGGTGAGCGTGCTGCACTGGATTCTGGAAGTGATTCCGCTGGCCGCCTTCGGCATTGTGGCCGCGGTCGTGGGAACCAAGGGCTTTGGGGCCTTCCGCGCGCTGGGGGCCTTCGTCCTGGCCGTGCTCGTGGCCCTGGCGCTGCAGGCGGCTTATTACCTGCTGCGGATCCGTGCGGGATCCTGGGTCCGCCCGCTGCAACTGCTGCGGGCCACGCGCGACGCCCTGGTGATGGCCTTTTCCACCGGCAGCTCGACCGCCACGATGCCGCTCACCTATGCCTCGCTCAAAGACCGCGTCGGTTTGCGCGAACAGTCGGCCAGCATGGGCGCGCTCGTGGGCTCGAATTTCAACAACGACGGCACCGCGCTGTACGAAGCCATGGCCGCGCTGTTCGTCGCCCAGAGCCTAGGTCGTAATCTCAGCCTGGGCGAGCAAATCATGGTCGTGCTGATGTCGATCGTGGCGTCGGTCGGGGCCGCGGGCATTCCCGAAGCCGGACTGGTCACGATGACGCTGGTGTTCAAGGCGGTCCATCTGCCGCTCGACTACATCGCCATGCTGCTGACCGTGGATTGGTTTCTGGACCGCTGCCGCACGACGGTGAACGTGATGGGGGACATGAACGTCGCCTGCCTGCTCGACGGCCGCACGCGCGAAGAACCAGCCGCCGCCTCGGCGCCGGCGCCGGTGGCCGCCAGTTATCCCGAATCGGTATCCCCCGCATGACCGCTCTGCGATCAAAAATGACATGGTGCCCTTTCGGCCGGCGGCAGCTGCCGGGCGCGGGCTGTATTTTCTTGTTACTGCTGCTGGCTGGCTCGCGGAATTTGCTCATGGCCCAGGATGGAAAAGCGGCTCACGTGGTGCTCGGCATTCACGGTGGAACGGGCATGGACAAAGCCGACATGACCCCCGAGCTGGAAAAGCGGCTCCGTGCCGCTCTGACCGAAGCGCTCGAGGCCGGCTACAAGGCGCTTGGCCAGGCCGATGGCACCAGCCTGGACGGCGTGGAGGCTGCGATCCGGGTGCTGGAAGATTCGCCGCTGTTCAACGCCGGCCGCGGCTCGGTCTTCACGGCCGAAGGCCGCAACGAGCTCGATGCGTCGATCATGAGCGGCGCGGACAAGCGGGCCGGAGCGGTCGCCGGAGTCACTGTGGTCAAGAACCCGATCGCCGCCGCCCGGGCCGTGATGGAGAAATCGAAACACGTGCTGCTCATCGGCCGCGGGGCCGAGCAGTTTGCCACCGAGCAGGGACTGGACATCGTCAGCCCGGTCTATTTCTGGACCGAACCACGCTGGCGGCAGCTGCAGGACGCGTTGCAAAAGTCGGGCGAGCTGGAAAAGCCGGCCCCGCGCCAATCGCTCCGTAGCGTGCCCAAGCACGAATGGGGCACGGTGGGAGCCGTGGCCCTCGACCGGCACGGCAACCTGGCGGCCGGCACTTCCACGGGCGGCATGACCGCCAAACGGCCCGGCCGGGTCGGAGATTCGCCGATCATCGGCGCGGGCACGTATGCCGACAACCAGGCCTGCGCCGTCTCGGCCACCGGGCATGGCGAATTCTTCATCCGCTATGCCGTGGCCCACGAGATCGTCTCGCGGATGAAGTACGCCGGCCAGACCGTGGGCGAAGCGGCCGATGCCGTGATTCACAAACAGCTCAAAGACGCCGGCGGCGAAGGAGCCGTAATCGCCCTGGACGCTAAAGGCAATTTCGCCGCGCCCCACAACTCCGAGGGGCTTTACCGAGGCTACATCGACCAGAAAGGAAATTGCAAAGTCGCGCTGTACGAAGATTGAGCGCGACGCGCCGCCCAGCAACGCTAAACCCACCGGCTGCGACCGGTGGGCTTAACCCGAGCCGACGATTTTTCGCGGGCCCATAGCCCGACAAGCACACGCCCCCCACACACCGGCCAAAGACACACCCCCCAGACACTCGAGGTACGGACAGCGGACAATGGACGCCCGCCGTGGAGACGGATCGGTTTTACCCTTCGTTTTCAAGACGCTCACAATTCGAGGATCCTGCCATGCGACGCTCAAGGACGTGCGGTTTCGCGGTTCTGGTCATTCTCTCCGCCACGGCGGCACCGGCTGCCGAGGCTCCCAAGGGCTCGCTCGTCATCATCGGCGGTGCCCTGCGGTTCGACGAGGAAGAGGTCTGGGAAAAAGTCGTCGCCCTGGCCGGCGGCTCGGGCGCCAAGATCGCCGTGTTTCCCACGGCGAGCGGCAACCCGGTGCGGGCCGGCAACCGAATCATGGGCGGGCTGCGCAGCGCCGGCGCCGTGCCCTTCCTGGTTCCGGTGGCCTTGCAAAAGATCGACGTCGACTACCATCAGGCCGTCAACGATCCGCAGTTGATCGCCCAGGTGCGCGACGCCAGCGGCGTCTTCTTCACCGGCGGCGAACAGGGCCGCATCGTCCAGGCCTTGTACGCCGAAGACGGCAAGAACACGCCCATCCTCAACGCGATCTGGGATGTTTACCGCAAAGGGGGCGTCGTGGCCGGCACCAGCGCCGGCGCGGCCGTGATGAGCCACGTCATGTTTCGCGATGCCCGCAACGTGCTCGACACGCTCACCCGGGGCGTGACGATGGGCAAAGAGATTTCGCGCGGGTTGGGCTTTCTCGATGATTCGTGGTTTGTCGAGCAGCACTCGCTGGCCCGGGGCCGTTTTGCCCGGTCGTTGGCCGCGATGCAGTCGCAAGGGCTCAAGTTTGGGATTGGCGTCGATGAGAACACGGCCCTGATCGTCACCGGCGGCTCGCACGTCGAAGTGCTGGGCGACCGGGGGGCCGTGGTCCTGGACCTGTCGCAGGCCAGCGTCGACCAGAACGTCAAAGAGTTCAACCTGAAGAATTGCCGGCTGAGCTATCTCGATCACGGCGACCAGTTCGACCTGGCGACGCTGGCCGTCACGCCAGGGGCTCAGAAGCAGCGCGATGCCAAGATCGATCCCAACGCGGCCGACTTCAAGCCCGAGTTCGACGACCGGCTGGTGACCAACGACATCCTGGGCAACAACACGGTTTGCGATCTGCTCAACCGGCTGTTGATCAACAAAACGCCCGACGCCATCGGCCTGGCCTTCGACGGAGCGGCGGCCATCCAGCAGCCGACGGCCGGCTTCGAGTTTCATTTTTACCGCGGCAAGGACACGCTGGGCTGGCGGACCGACGCCTACGGCAGCGAGGACTTTACGGTGGCCAACGTGCACCTGGACGTGCGCCCAGTGCAGATTGCGGGGCCATTGTACAAGTGAAGGCAGAAGGATGAAGGCAGAGGGCGGAAGGATGAAGGATGAAGACAAGGACACCCCGTTCGAGTTGAAAGCTCGTACCAGGGCGTTTGCACTGAGAGTCATTCGGCTTTTTGGTGCCCTCCCGAAAACAGCCGAGGCGCAGGTCATCGGCAAGCAAATCCTGCGCTCCGGAACTTCCGTCGGCGCACATTATCGTGAGGCGACGCGGGCGCGTTCCGACGCGGAATTCATCAGCAAGCTGGAAGGGCGCTGATGGAGCTGGAAGAGTCCTGCTACTGGCTCGAATTATTGAGCGACGCGGAGATCGTCCCGGTCGATCGACTAGCACCTCTGCAAGACGAAGTCGGCCAAATGACCGCGATCCTCGTGGCCTGCGTCAAGAAAACGAAGCTGAGCAATTTGAAACAACGATGAGAGGGCCGCACCGCCCTTTTTCAGCTTGCCGATTTTCATCCTTCATCCTTCATCCTTCATCCTTCATCCTTCATCCTTCATCCTTCATCCTTCATCCTTCATCCTTCATCCTTCTGCCTTCTGCCTTTCACTTATAGTCTTCCCGGATCGGATAGAACACGTCGATCGCCCGCACCGGAGCCCCCAGCGCGACGACCTTGTGCAGCGTGCCGCCAGGAATGCGCCAGATGTCGCCCGGCCGGACGCGGCGGTGCTCGTTGCCGATGTAGAAATCGGCTTCGCCTTCCAGCAGGTAGCCCATCTGCTCGTGCGGGTGGCTATGCTCTTCGACCACGGCGTGGGGCTCGAACTCGACGAGCGAAATCATCATCCGCTCGGCATAGGTGGTGTAGATGTCAACGCCCGGGAAGATCCGGTGGTGGACGCAATCGCGCTTGTCGACGAAGTAGGGGAACATGCGAATCTGGCTCCGCGCTGGCATGGGTCGGATGGGCCGAATAGATTGACGAGAGCCTAATCGATTGCCGGCGGCGGCGCAGCGCCGGCACATTTTTCGCCGGCTCGCCGTGCACATGACCGAAACGCCCCGCCGACATCGCCGTCGTTTGCTCCGCTTCAGCGTGCGGGCAATGCTGCTGCTCGTGCTGGCGATCGCGGCCTTGCTGGGCTGGGGAATGTCCAAGGTGCGCGAGCAGCGATTCGCCGTCGCGGCGCTGGAAAAGCTGGGCTGCCGGGTCGATTACTCGCACCACGCAGTGCCCAGCAGCATGGAGCGCTGGCGCGAGTGGTTCGGCGACGACGAGCCCAACGACGTGCTGGCCGTGAACGGCGATGATTCGCAGCTGACCGATCGCGACCTCAAGCTTCTCCGGGGAATGACGGGCCTGGAGCGCGTGCTTCTCGATCGGACCCAGGTGACCAATGCCGGACTCGTCCACCTGGAGCGGCTCGAACAGCTCGGCAACCTGTCGCTCAATGGAACCGCGGTCACCGACGCCGGGCTCGTCCGCCTGGAATCGTTTCCGCAGCTCAAGTTTTTGTATCTCGAGCGCACCCCAGTAACCGGGGCCGGGCTCGTCCACCTCGGCAGCCTGAGTCAGCTTGCTTTCCTGTGTCTCGGCGAATCGCAGCTGACCGACGACGGAATGAAGCACCTGGCGCCGCTGGGGCAGCTTGGCTGGTTGAGTCTGAACGAAACGCGAGTGACCGACGCGGGCCTGGTGCACCTCGCGGGGCTCACTCAGCTTAAGAGCCTCGACCTCAAAGGCACACAGCTGACCGACGCCGGCCTGGCGCACCTCGCCGAGCTGAAAGGATTGCATTGGTTGGATCTGAGCAAAACTCGCGTCACCGACGCCGGGCTGGTGCACCTGCAGGGACTCACGGCGCTCAAGGAACTGTGCCTCCAAGAAACCCGGATCACCGACGCCGGGTTGGCACGCCTGTACCCACTTCGGATTGACAGTCTGGCTCTCCGGGGAACGCAGGTGACAGACGCCGGCCTGGAAGAATTCAAAAAAACGCGTCAACACTTGCGCACCGATCGCTGACGAATCGCGGCATGACCGAAAGCCTCGTCACTCCCCGCCGCCGCTTCCTGAGGTTCAGCTTGCGAGCCATGCTGCTCGTCGTGCTGGCCGTCGCGGTGCCGCTGGGCTGGGCAGTGCGCACGGCGCGCCAGCAGGGAATCGCGGTCGCGGCGCTGGAAAAACTGGGCTGCCGCGTCGACTACCTTCAGGACGAGTCGCCGACCGCATTCGAGCGACTCAGGGTCTGGCTCGGCGAGAAAGAGCCTGCGAATGTTATTGCGGTGTACGGCGCGTTCTCAAAAATCACCGACACGGATCTTGCCCAGATCGCGAAATTGCCACAGCTGAGGTGGTTGGATCTCCAAGGCACGAACATCACTGACGCCGGGTTGGCTCACGTCCGCGGCTTGACGCAGATACAAGGTCTCGCCCTCGGTAAAACCGCGGTGCACGGAACTGGGCTGGCCCAGCTCGGGAACTTGAAGCAACTTATCTACCTGGGTCTTTATGAATCCCAGGTGACCGACGAGGGACTATCGCAGCTGAGAGGAATGGCCCAGCTCGAGAGCCTCGAACTCGGCGGAACGCAAGTGACGGATGCCGGCCTAGTTCACCTCAGCGGACTCACCCAGCTGGAAGATTTGGGGCTTGCCGATACTCGGGTTTCCGACGCCGGCCTGGTACACATCGAAGGACTAAGCCGCTTGAAAGACGTGGACCTCAGCCGGACTCTGGTGGCCGACGTTGCACTGGCTCAGCTCGCGCACTTGACGCGGCTCGATTCCTTGGCTCTGGCCGATACACGCGTCACCGACGCGGGGCTTGCGCATTTGCAAACGCTGACGCAGCTCACCTCCCTCGATCTCGCCGGCACGCAGACAACTGACGCCGGACTGAGCCAGATCCTGGGGCTGGCAAAGCTCCGGACCCTTTGCATCGGCAATACCCGCGTGACCGACGCCGGGCTGGCACAGCTCCGGCCGCTCGCGCGGCTGGAACTGCTTAACCTTGATGGCGCCGAGGTCACTGGCGCCGGACTGGCCAACCTCCAAGGAATGGTGCGGCTCACTCGCCTGATTCTGAGGAACACGCACATGACCGATGACGGCCTGGCCCAGCTCGCTAAGTTCTCGCAACTGCAAACGCTCATTCTTGACGGAACGCAAGTGACCGACGCCGGATTGGTGCACTTGCGAGGGCTGACGACGCTTCGGCGGCTGGACGTCAAGGGGACGCGGGTTACAAGTACCGGCGTGGCCGAGCTGCGAAGCATCTTGCCGAATTTGGCCATCGAACATTCGCCGCCGTAGACGCCGCATCTCGGAATTCGCGTCGCTCGCCGTGACCGGTGCGGCCCTTTGATTTTCGAGCCAATTTTGCCTGGCATCTGCTTTCCGACCGCCGCGCCATGCGTGACAATATCTGTCGGTGGCGGACCCTAGCGCACTTTGGAGGTGTTTCATGCAGTACTTGATTTCCGGCTTGCTGGTCTCGGCGGCGGCGGCCGTGCTGCTGGCGTTTATCAATTCGGCAATCCACAGCAAGATACACGCCTGGCTGCACGCGCTCGAAGCCGAGCGCCCGGCCAAGGCCGACGCCGTTCACGAACGCGCGATCGTCCACAGTTTCGACCGGCTGGCCAAATGGTCGCTTTGGGGCTGGATGTTCCTGGCCGGCGGATTCGTGCTGCAGATCGTGGCCGTGCTGATCGCGCAATACCCGACAAAGTGGTAACGGGGCGTTTCCCCCACGACTCAGGCCCCGTCGACAAGAAACGTCACGCAGCAAGCCTGTCCCCCGCAGGCCCCGCGTGGAAATTGCCTTTGCTGGGAGATAAAGTGATGCCAGCAGGAAGCTGAGAACCGGCGCGATCGCTCGGGCGTCGCGCGGCGGCAACTGCTGCGTTCATCTTCGCCAGGCATTCCGTGGCCCAGCAATCGCCAATCGCCGCCGAGCGCTACGCGGAACAGCCGCTCGTCGCCGTGCTGGCTTGTTGCGCCGCGGGCATCGTGTGCGATCGAATGCTGCCGCTGCCGGCCTGGCTCTGGCTCGTGCTGGCCGCCGCGGCGGGCCTTGGTTGGACGTTTCTCTGGCGCACAGGCCGCACCGCCGGTGCCATGCTGGCGCTGGCCGTCGTCTTGGCGGCCGGCGGCGCAGCCTGGCATCACGACAGCTGGTATTTGTTCGCGCCCGACGACGTCGGCAAGTTCGCCCAGCCGGCGGCCGAGCCGGTTTGCCTGCAGGCCATCGCCCTGGGCGCGCTGCGCCGCATGCCCGCGCCGCCGTTCGATCCGCTCCGCACGCTGCCGGCCGGAGATCGCAGCCGTGTGGAACTACGCGTCACGGCGATTCGCGATGGCCGGACGTGGCGGCCGGCCAGCGGGCTGACAACGCTGATCGTTGAAGGACACCTGCTGGGCGTCGGGGCAGGGGACCGCTTGCAAGTTTTCGGGCGCCTGGCGGCCACGCCTGCGCCGGCCAATCCGGGCGAATTCGATTATGCCGCCCATAATCGGGCCGAGCGCAGGCTGTGCGCGGTGCGGGCCGGCTTTCCCGAAGCCGTGACGCTTACTTCAGCCGGCTCGACTTGGAGCCTGGCGCGGGCGGTCGACCATTTGCGCACCCGCGGGGCGGCGCTCTTGCAGCGCGACCTGGCCAGCCGGCGCTCGCCGCTGGCCAGCGCCATGTTCCTGGGTGTGCGCGACGAGCTCGACCCGGATGCCAGCCAGGCCTTTCTGGAAACCGGCACGATTCATCTGCTGGTGATCTCCGGCTTGAACGTCGGAATCCTGGCCGCCTGCCTGCTCTTGGGCTTGCGGGCGGGCTGGCTGGAGCTGCGCTGGGCCCTGGCGGCGATCGTGCTCGTGACGCTGCTTTATGCGATCGTCACGGACGCTCAGCCCCCCGTGGTCCGCTCGACGGTCGTGGTGATCGTGATGTGCCTGGCCCGGGCCCTGGGGCGGCGGAGCCTGCAGCTGAACACCTGGGCGGCAGCCGCGCTGGTCGTGCTGGCGCTGAATCCGTGCGAGCTGTTTCGCGCCGGCACGCAACTTTCGTTTCTGTGCGTGGCGGTGCTCGTCTGGCTGCACGCGCGCCAGTTCGGCCAGCGAACGGTCGACCCGCTGGACCGGCTGATTGCCCGCTCGCGCAGCTGGCCGGAGCGGTCGCTGCGCCTGGGTGGGCGGCTACGCGCTGCGGATGACGGCGGCCAGCGCGCTGATCTGGCTCGTGGCGTGCCCGCTGGTGATGGCAAGGTTCCACCTCGTATCGCCGGCCGCGATCCTGCTGGGCCCGCTCGTGGCCGTGCCGGTCACGCTGGCCATGGCCTCGGGTTTTGCCGTGTTCGGCTTCGGCTCGGTAATGCCGATCGTGGCCACCGTTGCCGGGCGGATTTGCGATTGGAATCTGGACGTGGTCGAACGGGCCGTCAGCGCCGGGCGGCACTGGCCCGGCGGCCACTTCTGGGTGTCGGGTCCGGCCGATTGGTGGCTGGCCGGGTTCTACGGCGCCCTGGCCCTCTGGGCCTGCGGCCTGGTCCGCTGGCCGCGGCGCTGGTGCCTGGGGTTGCTTTCCGGCTGGTGCGCGCTGGGGCTGTCGGTCGCCTGGATCGGTCACGCCGCGGGCGACCGGCTCGAGTGCACGTTCGTTTCGGTGGGGCACGGCAGCGCGGTCGTCGTCCGCTTGCCTCAGGGCGAAACGCTGCTCTACGACGCCGGCCGCATGGGCTCCCCCCTGGCCGGCGAACGGGCCATCGCCGGCGTGCTCTGGTCCAAAGGGATCCGGCATCTCGACGCCGTCGTTCTGTCGCACGCCGACGCCGACCATTACAACGCGCTGCCGGGACTGCTGCAAAAGTTTTCGGTCGGCGTAGTCTACGTGTCGCCGGTGATGTTCGACGAGCGGGCCGCCGCGCTCGAAGTGCTCCGCGGGGCCATCGAGACGGCCGGCGTGCCCTTAAGGACCATCGCCGCCGGCGACCGGTTGCGGGGGCCGCAGGGCTGCGTATTGGAAATCTCGCATCCGCCTCCGCGAGGCGTTTTGGGAAGCGACAACGCGAACAGCATCGTGCTGGGCATCGAATTCCAACAGCGGCGGATTCTGCTCACCGGCGATCTGGAGTCGCCGGGCCTGGAAGATGTGCTGGCCGAAGAGCCCTGGCACTGCGACATCTTGATGGCGCCGCACCACGGCAGCCGCTACAGCGATCCGCCGGGAATCGTCAACTGGAGCACGCCCGATTGGGTCGTGATCAGCGGCAGCGACAGCGATCGCCTGCCGACGGTCGAGCAGAGCTATGCGAGCCGGGGCAGCAAGGTGTTGCACACGGCCGAGACCGGAGCCGTCGAAACCCGAATTCGTGGCGGCCGGATTTCCGTCGCGCCCTGGCGGCACTGACCGGCATCCCCAGGCGTCACGGGATTGCTTGCGCTGGGCTCGCAAGCGCGGCCGGCGGCTATTTCAGCCCGGCTGCGTCTGGCTCCAGCGGCGGCCGAAGAAGTAGAGCACCAGGCTGGCCACAACGATCATCACGATCGAGGCCGGCTCAGGCACGCTTGAGCCGCTGGAGCGGTCTTGCCCGGCGGCGGCCAGCGCGGCAGGGCCGGTTGCGGCCCGGACCGAAATCGTGCCGTCCGGATCGATCGAACCAGCCATCGGGCTGCGGGCTGCTGCGCTGGTATTTTCGCCCGGGGCCCCACCGCTGAGTGCGCTGCCGCCGCGTGCGCTGCCGCCGAGTGCGCTGCCGCCGGGCGCACTGCCGCCCAGCGCAACTTCATAGTCCTGCGCGGCGTCCTGGCCAGCAGTCGGCGACGGGCTGCCGCTTGCGTTGCGCTGACTGTCGCCGCCCAGAATCAGCTTGGGAAACTGGATCAGCGTCCTCGGCCGCGTGTCAGGGCCGGATTCCAGGTCGCGAATCGGGATGGCCCAGGCCGAATTCGCCAGATCCCCCAGGGCGGCGGCGGCCAAAGCGGCGAACAGCATCAGAATGGCCGGCGGCCGCATGACCGTGCGCGGTCCGACCGTGAACGATGCCCGCCTGTTTTCGCCAGACATGAACAGTGCCTGAGAGATACGATCGCACCCCACGGAGTCCGCACCGGCGGGATGCAATTGCGATGGTTTCCAGCATAGTCGGGGCCTGTCGTCTGTCAAGCGTTCGCCGGTCGAATCCGATTGTTTTTGTGGACCTGGATTTTCGGCAAATTTTGCTCGCCGGGCACGCGCAGACGGCCGATGCGGAGCCCAGCGCGGCCCAACACGACGCCAGTCCTGCGGCGAGCGTCGGCTGAGCGGCCGGCAACCCCACGCCGGACCGATCAAACCGGCTGTCTTTCAGCGGGACCTGCGCGTGCGGAACGGTGTAAGCCAGGGTGCAACTGGAGTTTTACCGAGTTTTTACATTCGGCCCACGCAGCCGTGACACAGGTTGTCGCGGCCACGGATAAGATTCTCCGACGTAATCACAAGGCGAAGCGCTTCGGTCACTTGTCGATCCGGCGCTTGGCCACACAAAAAAATGCCCAGGAGCGTGGCAATATGGCGACTGCAGACTACGAAACCGAAACCCCGACCCGGACTCACCGCGGCGAAATCGCCGAGCCGCTGAACGCCGTTTCACTGGGTGCAGTCGGCACCGCCATTGCCGAGCCGCTCGAAAACAACGCCGAGCCGCTCGAAACCGACGCCGATCCGCTGGCAACCAAGGTTGCCCCCCGTCCCGACGAGTCTGAAGCGCGCGGGGGCCGGCTGGGAGGCAAGTGGCGGCATGGGCTCGATTATCCGGTTTTGGCCTGGATCGTGATCGTGCATGCCGGCGCGCTGGCCGCCCCGTTTTTCTTCACCTGGAAGGCGCTCGGGATCGCGGCCTTTCTGGCCTGGCTCACCGGCAGCATCGGCGTCTGCATGGGCTATCACCGCCAGTTGACGCACGGCAGTTTCTGCACTTACCGGCCGATTCGCCTGCTGTTTGCCCTGATCGGCGGGCTGTCGGGCGAGGGCTCGGCCCTGATGTGGGTGTCCAATCATCGCAAGCATCACATGTTCAGCGACAAAGAGGGGGATCCGCATTCGCCGCGCGACGGCAAGTGGTGGAGCCACATCCTGTGGTTCACGCCGGCTCTGGCCGAAGGCGAGTTCGACGTCATGGTCGCGCGCTATGCGCCCGATTTGGCCAAGGATCGGGGCATGCGGTTCTTGCACTTCATGTTCCTGCCGGCGCACCTGATTCTGTCCGGCATTTTGTTCCTGGCCGGCTACCTGGGCTGGGATGCCTACACCGGTTGGTCGTTCGTCTTTTGGGGCATGTTCGTGCGGTTGATTTATGTGCTGCACGTGACCTGGATGGTGAATTCGGCGAGCCACATTTGGGGCTATCGCAATTACGAAACCACCGACGACAGCCGCAATCTGTGGTGGGTCGGCCTGCTGGCGTTCGGCGAAGGCTGGCACAACAATCATCATGCCTTCCAGCGGATGGCCCGGCAGGGGCACAAGTGGTGGGAAGTCGACGTCACTTACTGGGCGATTTGCCTCTTGGAAAAGATGGGCCTGGTGTGGAACGTCGTGCACGAAATCCCCAAGGGCGCCAAGCCGGCCTGAACAGGGCTTTGCCAGCAGATTGCCCAGATTTCACCTGCCCCTGGGCCGCCGACTCGCCCGGGCTGCAATCGCGGCGAAATCGGGCAGGGGGCGGCGGATCCCAAGCATGAGGGCGTTTTTCGGCGGACCTGGCCCAACGTTGCAGATCGCCGCGCAATTGCGGTTGCAATGCGGCCGACGAGTGATACACTGACGACTTCAAGTTTGTTTACAATTTCATGTGGAAATTGCCTCAGTCGATGAATCAAGGCCGAGGCGCGTCACGCTCCTAACCGAGCGTGGAGGGAGTTGGTCGACAGGTAAGTCGAGAAAAAGGCCCGGTAGATCTGCCGCCAGCGGCAAGAGGCCTTGAGGTCCATCGAGAGAGTACATCGAGTCGAGACAAGCAGCAGATGTCTATCACTAAAGAGCGTAAGCAGGGATTGATCGACGGTTTTCGGCGAGCCGACGCGGATACGGGCTCGCCCGAAATCCAGATCGCGATACTCACGACGCGCATCAGCGACGTGACCGAACACTTGCGCACGCACAAGAAAGACTACGCGAGCCGTCGCGGCCTGCTGATGATGGTCAGCCGCCGCCGGCGTTTGTTGGATTACCTGAAACGGGTCGATCCGCAGCGCTATCTCGACATCCTTCGCCGTCTCGATATCCGCAAGTAGCCTGGCGTCGCACCAGGGGAGGCGGTGCCCGCCCAAGCGGCGTTGCACGGCTCGGTCTCCCAGCAGCATTTGAACCTCGGACGGCCGAGGGAATTCGCTGCCACTCGTGGATGGCTGCAAACCCCCGGAGAGCAGCCGGCCGGCATCCCCGGTCGATCGCTGCGACCCCAAGCGGCCAGGCGCTCTGCCGCCAGGCATCGCGGGGTGCAGCCAACTGCAAAGTTGGGCCTTTCGACCGCCTGTCCGGCGTCGGTCAAGACGCCGGGCAATTCGACTGCTCCCCAGACGACGCGCCCGGAATTGCCGCGGTTTCGCGCGGCTGCGACGAAGAGGCACTAGAGACAGGTAGGAATGAAACATTGAAAATCCGTGTTGAGAAACAAATCGGGTCGGGAACCCTCAGTATCGAAACAGGCTTCCTGGCCAAGCAGGCCGCCGGCAGCTGCCTGGTGCAATTCGGCGAAACCGTCGTCCTGACGGCCGCCGCCACCGGTCCTCCGCGGCCGGGCGTGGCCGACTTCTTCCCGCTCACCTGCGACTATCGCGAGCGGACCGCTGCGGCGGGCAAGTTCCCCGGCGGTTTCCTCAAGCGCGAATCGCGCCCGACGACCAAGGAAACCCTCACTTCGCGGTTGATGGATCGCCCGATCCGCCCGCTGTTTCCGGAACACTTCCGCGACGAAGTCCAGATCCAGGCCTTCGTCGTGGCCAGCGACCGGCAGAACGACGCCGACGTGCTGGCCATGAACGGGGCTTCGGCCGCGCTGGGGCTGTCGCCGCTGCCGTTTCAGGGGCCGATCGCTTCGATCCGCCTGGGCCGCGTCGAAGGCCAGTTCGTGCCCTTCCCGACGCAGGACGACCTGGAACAGAGCGATCTGGACCTGATCGTCTCGGGAAGCAAGGACGCCGTGCTGATGATCGAGGGCTTTGCCCGCGAGCTGCCCGAAGACGTGATGGCCGATGCGATCCGCGTCAGCCACGACTACATCAAGCAGATCTGCGATCTGCAGAACGAGCTGTGCGCCAAAGCCCAGGTGCAAAAGAAGGTTTACGAGGTCCCGGCGGACGACGGTTTGTACGAGCGGTTGTCGGGCAAGGTGTACGCCGAGTTCCGCCAGGTCAAGCAGACCGAAGGCAAGCACGCCCGGGCTGAAGCCGTGGCGGCGCTCAAGGCGCGCACGCTGGCCGAGCTGATTCCCGACCCGCAGGCCGAGGGAGCCTATTCGCTCCACTCCTTCTCGCACTGCTGGCACCGCCTGGAGGAGAAAGTCGTCCGCGATCTGATCCTCTCGGGCAGCCGCCCCGACGGCCGCGACGGCAAGACCCTGCGGCCGATCCATTGCCAGGTCGATCTCCTGCCCCGCGTGCACGGCTCGGCCGTGTTTCAGCGCGGCGAGACCCAGTCGCTGATCACGATCACCCTGGGCACCGGGCGCGACGAACAGCGCGTCGACGGCCTGATCGACGAGTATTCGAAGAAGTTCATGCTCGATTACAACTTCCCCTCGTTCTCGGTGGGTGAAGTCCGGCCGATCCGCGGACCGGGCCGGCGCGAGATCGGTCACGGGGCCCTGGCCGAACGGAGCGTCAAACCGGTGCTCCCCGACCCGGAAGATTTCCCCTACACCATCCGCGTGATCTCCGACATCCTCGAGTCGAACGGCTCCAGCTCGATGGCCAGCGTCTGCGGCGCCACGCTCGGGCTGATGTCCGCCGGCGTGCCGATCACCAACCCGGTGGCCGGCATCTCGATCGGCCTGGTCAAGGAAACCGACAGCAAGTGGACGTTGCTCACCGACATCATCGGCGACGAGGACCACTACGGCGACATGGACTTCAAGGTGGCGGGCACGCAAAACGGCGTGACCGGCATCCAGCTCGACCTGAAGATCAACGGCATCAGCATGGACATCGTCCGGGCGAGCTTGACCCAGGCCCGTGAGGCACGGATGGAAATCCTCCGCGCCATGCTGACCACGATTCCGCGGCCGAACAAGGACATCTCCCCGTACGCTCCGCGGTTGCTGCGGACGCACATTCCGCCGGACAAGATCGGCGCGCTGATCGGCCCGGGGGGCAAGACCATCCGCGCCATCCAGGAAGCCACCGGCGCCGTCATCGAAGTCGAGGACGACGGCACGGTCACCATCGCTAGCGCCGACGGCGCGTCGGCCCAGGCCTGCCTGGAGCGGGTCGAGGCCCTGACCGCCTCGGTGCAGGTCGGCCGGATCTATCGCGGCCGTGTCACCAGCGTCAAGGATTTCGGCGCCTTCGTCGAGATCATTCCCGGCAAGGACGGGCTCTGCCACATCAGCGAGCTGTCCGAAGACTACGTCAACAGCGTGGGCGACGTCTGCCGCATCGGTGACGAACTGCAAGTCAAGGTAATCGCCATCGACGAGCAGGACCGCGTCAAGCTCAGCCGCAAGCAAGCCATGCGTGAGCTGCGGGAGAAAGAAGCCGAAGCCAGTCAACCGGCCAGCGCCACCTAAGCCGGCAAGCCGGTTTAGCCGCGAAATGCAGAAACGCTCGGTCGCATGTCGGCCGGGCGTTTTTTTTGAAGGCAGAGGGCGAAATCAGGAGCGGCCGAAACGATCGCCGGCCCGGCATGCCCAGCTGTGCTCGGGCGGAATCGGACGCTTCCTGGTTCTTGCCCGGCCGCCCGCGTTCGACGGTGGCCCGGAGCGGTCGGTTTGCTTGACAGGGGCCGCTGAATCTGGCGAAATCGAAGCATCCCGGCGGCGCGCCACCTATGTCCTGAACCCAAAGCGCGACCCATGCCCTGACTGCTTCCCGCTTCCTATTCATCCTTCTGCCTTCATCCTTCATCCTTCCGCCTTCCTCGCCCCATGCCCGCCCCGCATCCGCCATCGCCTGACGAAGTCAACCGCCGGCTCGTCGAGCAATACACCGAGATCGCCACGCTGGCCGGGGCACTGGCCCACGAGATCAAGAACCCGCTGTCGACGATCCGGCTGAACATGGAGCTGTTGGCCGAGGATTTTGCGGGGGCCGAGTCGCCGCGCGATCGCCGAGCGCTGACCAAGATCGGCGTGGTGGAGCGCGAATGCCTGCGGCTGCAAACGCTGCTGGACGATTTCTTGAATTTCGCCAAGCTCCGCTCGCTGCGGCTGGAGCCCTCGGACCTGAACCAGCAGATCATGCGGCTGGTGGATTTTTTCGGGCCCAAGGCCAAGGAGTCGGGCATCGAGGTGATCTGCTACCTGGCCCCCGACTTGCCCAGCGTGGTGCTGGATTCCGAGGCCTTCCAAGGGGCCCTGATCAACCTGGTGCTCAATGCCCAGCAGGCCATGCCCGACGGCGGCCAGCTGGTCCTGCGCACGCGTCCCACGGCCACCGGCGTGGCGGTCGACCTGATCGACACCGGCTGCGGGATGGACGAAAAAACCCAGGGGCGGGTGTTCCAGGCATTTTATTCGACCAAGCCCGGCGGCTCGGGGCTGGGCCTGGCCACGACCCGCAAGATCGTCGAAGTGCACGGCGGGCTGATCTCGATGCAAAGCGAGCTGGGCCACGGCACCCAGTTCACGATCGAGCTCCCGCTGCCGGCCCGGCTTACGGCGGTTTGAAGCTGTGCCGGCGGTCTGAACTGCGCGGTCCGCTTGCCGCTACATGTTCGTCAGGTCGTCGCTGCCGCCCGGGCCGATCAACCCGTCGAGCGCTGCGGCCAGGTCGGCGGCATGCTCGTCGCCGTGGGCGTAAATCCGGCAGATCCGGTGGCTGACGGGCAATTGGCGGAAAAGCTGATCGTCGGTCAGCGGCCGGGTTTCGTCGCGCGACGGATCGTAGAGATAGTTCTGGCCGGCGCTTGCGCCGCGGCTGCCGGGCCGGTGCATGTGCCGGGCCAGATCGACTCGGAGCGGCAGATCCTTAAGCTGCTGCGGCAGCGCGGCGCGCAGCTTGCGCTCGACGAACTCGGCGTCGCTGAAGATGCTGCTCCGCTCGGCGTCCTCGGCCCCGAAGACCAGGTGCCGCTGGCAGACCGACTTCCAGGGCACTTCGCGCCGGGTGAATGCTTCCCAGCCGGGTGCCAAGGCGCGCTTGGCGGGATCGCTGCTCTGGCCCCAGCGGGCCACGTCGACCAGCAGCGACCATTCGGTGAAGTGCAAGTACTCGCCTAGATGCTCGAGCGGATTGCCGGGAAACACCAGCGACTTGCTGGCCGCGAACAGGTCTTTGAGCGTCAGGTCGATCGCTCGGACGGTGCGATGAAAATAAACGGCCCGAAACAGCTCGGCCCGCACGCTGATGAACCGCACCAGTGCCGCCACGCCGCGGCTGTGGATCGTCAGGCCGGCGGGGCTGAAAAAGCTGTAATGCAACAGCCGGTCGAGATCGAAAGCCCGGGCCGCGTAGCCCGACATGTAGGCGTCGCGGAGCACGAAGTCCATGTTGTCGACCGTGTAGATGCCGCTGAACAAACTCCGCAAGAGCAGCAGCCAGCGGGGCGCACTCTGGGCGTCGCCCGTCGCGGGCCGAGTGATCAGGGTGACGATCTGGTCGGGGTCCAGCTGCTCGTGCGGCTCGAGCCGGCTGTTGGGATTGCGGCGGATGCCGCGGAGCTGGTCTCCCAGCGCATGCCGGATGATGTGGGCCCCGAGCGTCTCGTGCGTGAGTCCGAAGCCGCTCAGGAACTGGTCGTCGAAAAAATGGCCGAACGGGCCATGCCCCACGTCGTGCAGCAGGCCGGCCATGCGCAACAGCGATTCGACGTAACCCCGGCTGGGCACGTCGGGGCAGACTTCGCCCAGGCTGTCGTACAGCGCGGCCGCGGCACGGCTGGCCAGATGCATCACGCCCATGACGTGCTGAAAGCGGGTGTGCTCGGCCGTGGGGTAGACCCACCAGGCCGTCTGCAGCTGATGGATTTGCCGCAATCGCTGCACCCATGGGTGGTCGATGATCTCGCGTTCCGAGACCTCGCCCGGCGACAGCCCCGCGTCGGAGACGAACGGGATGTAGCCGTGAACGGCGTCGTGGCTCAGATTCTCGTGGACGAAATCCCGCATCGAAGCCTGCCGGCGCTGGGTGTGTCGGGGCCGCGTTCGTTCGGGGGGCAATATAGGCCCTGGCCGAACATGCCGAAAGGGCCTGCCGTTTGCAGAAAGGGCGCAAAATAGCTAAGTTTTACCGGTCCGGTCGACTTGCCGGCCGTGGCCGCGGCGTCGTGGCCGGGGGCAGCCTGAGAAGCGCCCTTGGACCAAGGTGCCAGACCATGCCTCGCAGGCGTGGGTGCCGCCGCCAAGGCTGCGGGCGGCCGCGGCGAGTTCAGCGGCAGCAGCGCAGAGTTTCGGCAAGCCGAAAGGTCGATCAAGTCACGCAGCTGGCAAAGTCACAGTCGCTTTTAATTCTGTAACTATTGTGGGTTGCCGCGATAACCGAATTAGTAATACTGCCCAGGCACGCTTTGTCGCTCCCCGCGCCCGCTGCGCCTCGGGTCCCGCCTGTTACTGCAAAGAGCTCTCAAGGAGGCAAGTCGTGCATTGTCGCAAACGCACGCGGTCCCTGGCAATTGCCGGATGTCTGACGCTGGCCCTGTGTAGCACGCTGTTGGCCGCCCCGGCGAGCGAGCGACTGTTGCCCGGCACGACCAAAGGCTTCATCTCCGTCGGCAACGTCGATCACTTCCGCGCCGAATGGGCCAAAACGCAGATCGGCCAGCTGATGGCCGATCCGATCATGCAGCCGTTCGTCGAAGACTTCCGGGCGCAGCTCGCGCACAAGTGGAACCAGCAGCATCGCAAGATCGGCCTCACCTGGGACGACCTGAGCGGCGTGCCGACCGGCGAAGTGGCCATGGCCCTGGTCCAGCCGAGCAAGACCGAAGCGGCCTTCGTGCTGATCGCCGACGTCACCGGCCACTTGAACGAGACCAATGCCCTGCTGGAAAAGATCCACAAGAACCTGACCACCGTCGATCAAGCCAAGCGCAGCACCGCCGAAGCCCACGGCAGCAAGATCACGGTCTACGACATTCCCAAGCACGACGACCATGCGGCCCGGCGCACGGTGTACTGCCTGCGGGAAGAAGTGCTGATCGCCACGGACAACCTGCACGTGCTCGAGGGAATTTTGGGTCGCTTCAGCGGCCGCGGCACCGACTCGCTGGCCGCGTTGCCTGCCTTCAGCGGAGTGATGGCCCGCTGCCAGGCCGACGCCGGCAACCTGGAGCCCGAGGTTCGCTGGTTCATCGAGCCGTTCGGCTATATCGAGGCCGCCCGCATCGCGTCCCCCCCGGCCCATCGCCGCAAGGGGACCGACATGGTGAAGATCTTCAAGGAGCAGGGCTTCACGGCCATCCAGGGGGTCGGCGGATTCGTGAACCTGGTCATCGGCAAATATGAGCTGTTGCATCGCACCGCCGTCTGGGCGCCGCCGGTCAAGCCGGGCGACGACCACTACGAGCTGGCCGCCAATATCCTCGACTTCCCCAACGGCGGCGATTTCGAGCCGCAGGCCTGGGTGCCGCGCGAAGTGGCCTCGTACGCCAGCTTCAATCTCAAGCCTCAGAAAGCCTTCGAGGCGTCGAAGACGCTCGTCAACGCGATCGTCGGCGACGACGTGTTCGAGGACGTGCTCAAGAGCATCGAAGAAGACCCGAACGGCCCGCAAATCAACATCCGCCGCGACCTGATCGCCGAACTGGGCCAAAGAGCCACGATCGTCTCCGACTATCTGTTGCCGATCACTCCCAAGAGCGAGCGGATGTTGTTCGCGATCGAAGTGAAGAACCCGGCGCAGCTGGCCGCGGCCATCGACAAATCGATGAAGACCGACCCGCAAGCCCGGCGGCATGAATTCGGCGAACACATCATCTGGGAAATCGTCGACGAAGAAACCACGCTGCCGATGATCACGATCGAGAACAACCCGGCCTTGGCCCCGGGCCGCGGCGAAGAGGAGGAAGAAGAGCCCAAGGAGCGGATGCTGCCCAGCGTGGCCGTCACGGTGGCCTACGGACACCTGTTCGTGGCCACGCACTACGACTTCATGACCAAGATCCTCACGCCCAGCGCCGAATCGCACCAGCTGGTCAACAGCATCGACTATCAGCTGGTCCGCGACGAACTGACCCAGCTGGCCGCCGGCAAGCTGCTCTGCGCCCGAACCTTCGCCCGAACCGACGAAGAGTACCGCGCGGTCTACGAGTTGATCCGCGCCGGCCGGATGCCCGAGTCCGAATCGCTGCTGGGCAAGCTGCTCAACGCGGTCCTGGGCGAAGGCAAAGAGGGCGTGCCCCGGGCCCCGCGGATCGACGGCAGCAAGCTGCCCGACTACGAAGCCGTGCGACGCTATTTCGGCCCGGCGGGCATCTGGGGCACGAGCGAGCCGAACGGCTGGTTCCTGACCGGCTTCACGCTGAGCAAAGACGTCGAGTAATCGGCCTGCCGGCGGCGGTTCATCGACCGTGGCGGCAGCGCCTGGGCTGCCAGCTGCAGCGAATCAGCCGCCGGACCTGACAGCGCGGCAAGCGCTCAGGCCGAAACTGCAAACTGGCCATCACTCCGAAGCAGTTTCGGCCGCAGGTTTTGGGTGGCGCTGGCCCGTTTCGGTCGGGCGGGGGGCGGCGCTGTCGATCTTGACCCAAAAGGGATGCAGCCGGTCGCCGCGCATGCGCACGTCTTCCAGAATCGTGCCCAGGTCGCCTTGCACGTGGCTCTCGGCTGCCAGCCGCTGCCCCTTGACCGTGATCCGCACTGGCTTGTCGAAGTCGACCAATTCGGGGCACAGCCAGATGGTGACTTTCTCGGCGCCGGTCTTGACGTTGATCGTGTTGCCCTTGATCGTGGCCTCGGTGCGCACCGGCTGAAAGTTCTGCCGCGGCGGAAAATCAGTGGGCTCGACCAGGCTGTTGGCCAGGAATTGCCGCAGCTCGAGCCAGTAGAAGTAATTGTCCCAGTTCCGCATCGTGGTGGCGGCGATCTTCTTGGGAAAGAAGTTGCGGTCCCGCCGGCCCATCCAATCGAAGATGTGCTGAATCTCGTCGTGGAAGTGTTCGTGCCCGCGCCCCTGGAATTCCACGATCGTCACGTCGAAGTGCTTGCTGAGGTAGCGTTCCAGATCCCGGGCGTTGCGCACCAGCTTGTCGCCGTCGAGCTCTCCGGAGACCACGTAAAAGGGCACGAGCCCGGCGTTGTCGGTGTAGAACGCGCTGTATTTGTCGGCCACGGCCACGATCGGAATCACGCCGGCCCACTGGTCCGGATGGGCTATCGCCAGATCCCAGGCCGCGTCGCCGCCCATCGAATGGCCGGACAGATAAACCCGGTCGGTATCGATAGAAAACCGCCGGGCCGCGTCGCGCAAACTCACCAGCACCGCGGCATGCTCGCGGGCCGAATACTCGTATTCCTTCTGGTCGGGCTTGGCCCAGTCGACCGCCAGCACGATATAGCCGTGACGCGTGGCCTGGCCCAAGCGGCCGTTCTGCTCGTCGAAGGCGCCGGCCCACCAGTCGATCTGCTGCAGCGGCGTGGTGCCGGCCCCGTTGAGCGTCACCACCGTCGGGTAGCGGCGGTACGGATCGTATTCGGGCGGCAGCTGGACGTAATAGGTGACGCTCGGTTCCTTGTCCAGGCTGGGGACTTCGAGCTGATAAAAGCCGGGCACCTTGTCCTCTTCCGGACTGTCGATCGGCGGCTTCATGTGGGCGATGATCCGGGCCACCATCTCGGGCGTGCTGCCTTCCAGCGAGCGCATGCCGGTCAGGATCGCATTGCGGCGCAGCTTGACCGGCTCGCGCAGATATTCGCGGATCTGGTTGCGCACCTCGACCAAGGACAGCGACACCGCCAGATTGGTCGAAGCGTGGTTGGCGCCTAGCAGCCAGCCGCTGACGGCCAGCGACAGTTTTTGTTCGTCGGACAAATCCTCGCCGGTGCGCAGGCGCTGGTAATCGGCCATCCGCTCGAGCGTGTTGATGTTGAATTCGGAGCTGATCTCCTCGACGATCGCCTTGGCCTTGCCCCGATGATGGGCATCCTTCACGCCCTTGAGATTTTCCGCCAGGCCGTCGAGAATTTCATGGCCTTGCTTTTCCGTGTCGGCGTAGCCTTCGAGCATCTGCCGCACTTGCTGCAGCGTTTCGCCGGCAATGTCCTTGCGCGGAAAATCTTGCAGCATGGTGTAGGCCAGGCGGTGCTGGCCGGCCTTGCGGCGGACGTTCACCTCCTCGATGATCCGCCGGGACGAAAGCTGCTTGATTGCCCGGATCTCTTTCTGCAGGTCTTCCTGTTCCGGAAACGCCTCGACGATGGCCTGCAGCTCCGCCTGCGCGTCCTGATAGCGTTCGCTTTCCAGGAACAGCTTGACCAGCTTCAGCCGGTCGTTGAGGTTCTTGGGGTCGATCTGGCGAGAGATGATCTTGCTCAGCACATCGCGGGGAATCGAACTCGTGGCGATCCGCATGTCCCAGATATATGCCGGCTTGGCCGCCAGCCCCTGGACTTTGGTCCAGTGCGGCGTGATCTCGGTGATCCCCTGGATCACGTCCAAGGGCCCCTTGTCCGACATGATCGTGACGATGCGCCGGCCGAATTCGTCCCAGGGCTGCATCCGCACGATGGGGCCCAGCCGGGCAATGTGAAAGCCGGCCACGGCCACGCGCTGCGGGATCTGGATCTTGACCGGCGAGAGCGTCTGCCGGTCATTCCCCTCCTGGATATTCAGCACCTGCAGTTTGGAGAAGAACGTCCGCGTGAGATTGTCGTCGATCATCTGGATCGACTTCACGGCCGGCCCGTCTCCGCTCTTGGTTTTGAGCGGGTTTTCGGCCAGACCGGACACGTTGGCCAGGGCTCCGCTCAGGATCCGGCCGTCGCGCATGACCAGAGTCTCGGCCCAGGCATGGTGGGCTGCAGCGGCCGCGGCCACCAGCAGAATGGCAACGAGGGGCCGTCCGGCGCTCGTCCAGCCGCCCGCGCACCTTTTTTGCCCGCGCGATCGCCGATCGTGGCTCACGAAGCGACTCCTCTCGTTCCCAGCAGAGTCCGCACCGATTGGATGGCTCCGCAAGTCCGGCCGGGGTTGCCGGTTGCGAAAGCCGACATGGAGACAGGCTTTGTTTCATTTTGACGTGGCCCCGCGCGAAGTCAACGCAGCTTCGGCCCAGGGCGGCCCCCCCTGGGGCGAAAACGAGCCCGATTTCCGCACCCGGTAAGGAGAAAGCGCCCCGCCGGCGTGGCGACCCGCCCCACTTGAGCGGCCCATTGACACTCTCCGAACCAAACCGCATAACTCCCCCAAAGGCACCCGCACCCGGGTGCGAGCCATCTTTGGCCCTTCGCCTTGGCCCCTGGGGAACGGACGTGATTTCTCGGCGCGTAATGGTCAGCCTGGTCGTGGCGGCGCTGGCCTTGCCCATCGTCAGCCTGATTCTTTCGGCGGCCGGCCAGCTTCTGGCCGCGATGCAGGATGCCGCCGGAGCGCGGGTGCTCGCGCGTTTGAGCCTGGCCGCGGGCCTCGTCTGGCTCATGGCGCTCGTGGCCTTGGTGATCGTCCAGGCGCTCGATCGGCTTGGGCCGCCCCCTGGGCCGCCCCACGAATTGCCCGCAGAACCGCTGGAATAGCACCCAAATTCCGGCACAGGGGGCGTTTCGACCGTCGGGCTGATTCCGCGCCCCCAACCGGCTACCTAGAATAGAAGTGGCCCGGTGCGCCTGGCCTGGGCCGCGGCCGCTGGGGCCGAGTTCGGCGCAAGGGGTTTGCTTTCGTTTTCTTGCACCAGGTCTTTTGGCATCGGGGTCGGATCGTGCCGGCCCTGGTGCAGGCTGTCGGTCAAAGCCATGCCGGTCCGTTTTCATTGCCCGATCTGCCAGCAGTTGCTGAGCGTGGCCAGCCGCAAGGTGGGCAGCAAAGTGACCTGCCCCAAGTGCCAGTTCTCGATCCTGGTGCCCGAGGGCACAGCGGCGCAGCATTCGGGGGAGACCAAGCCGCCACAACTGCGCGGGTGGCAAGACGGCGGCGCCCAAGTCCGCCTCCAGTACGCCCACGACCCCGCCGGCCGCGGACGCCGGCGGCGGCAAGTCGCGCGACGCCCCCGCGCACGTCGAGGCCGGCCGCTCCCAACGCGACGCGGCCGCAGCGGCCTTGTGGATTTCGGACAGCATCGTCTTCGACGACATCCCGGCCGTGCTGGCATCGGCCCCCATGCCGCAACCAGAACCCGACCCCGCGCTGTCGAAAAAAACGGCCGGCGAGTCCGCGTCGCCAGCGCACCGTAGCGACGGCCAGTTCGTGGCCGTCTCGCGGCGGATGCTGCATTTGCAGGGCGTGATCATCATGTTCATCAGCCTGGCGGCGCTGGCAGCCGGTTACTACATCGGCCGAGGTAGCGCGCCAATTGTCGCCCGGGCTACGCCGGATGAGGTCACCGTTGCCGGTCACATCTCCTATCCGGTCGAAGGTTCGCAGACGCTGCCCGACGCCCAGGCCGTGGTGATCGCGTTTCCGCAGGGAAGCATGCCGGGCGACAAGATTCCGATCGCCGGGCTCCGCCCCGACGATCCGGTGTTGCCTCAGGCCAACGACGCGGTGCGGAAGATCGAATCGAGCGCCGGTCTCTACCGCCGGGCGAACGCCCAAGGTCAATTCGAGCTCCAGCTGCCGCCGGGCGTCTACCGCTTGCTGGTTATCTCCCGGCACGTGCAGCGGCCAGGGGGCGCCGGGCCAAAGCCCGAGGACGTCGCCGCGCTGGACGGCTACTTTCAATCGCCATCCGAGCTGCTCGGTCCTTGGCGGTACGAACTGGTCGAGCGGAAGCTTCCGGACGAAGCGCCGCTCGAGATCTCGTGGAATCCTTGATCGCGCCGGCACGCGGCCACCCGGCCGGTGCAGGGGCGGCGATTTGTTTGGATTCGATCAAGTTCAGGTTAGCCCCGCGTTCGACGAGCATGTTGCGCGGATCCGTGACACTTCAAAATCTCCGCCGCGATTTTCTGACAGCAGAAAACTCGCCCAGGGATCGCTACACTGCAATTTTCCTCTGGCGCAGGCACTCAGCGTGCGCACCGTACCCCTAGCGCGCCGCCCGATGTCCTCGATGCCGCCGATTCGCCGCGTCGCTGCCTTCGGCTGCGTGGCAGCACTGTTGGGCGCAGCGGGAATCGCAGCCTGGGTCGAGTTGCCCGGGCGACTGCCGGCCGCGCCGCGGACCGAGGCACAGCAGCCATCAGTGTCCAGGCCTGCGGACGAACGTAGCGCACCGAGCGGTCCCCGGGCCCCGCGGCCAGGACGCCAGCCGGCCGAAGCGGCTTTCGTGGGCGTCGAAGCCTGCGGCACCTGCCATGCGAGCGAATACGAGAGCTTTCGGCAATCTCCGCACAGCAAAGCGCTCGCCGACCTGGATCCTGGCGTCGAGCCGGCCGACACGCAGTTCGTACACGCCGCCAGCGGCCGCACGTACCGGGTGTATCGCGCCGACGGGCAAATGCGGCACCGCGAATCGGCCGTCGACGAGCGCGGCGAAGAATACGTCGCGGCCGACTATCCGATCCGCTATCTCGTCGGCTCGGGGCACCACACGCGCAGCTATCTGGTCGAGGCCGATGGTTTTCTGCTGGAATCGCCGCTCACCTGGTATGTTTCGCGGCAAGCCTGGGGCATGTCCCCCGGCTACGATCACGCCGAACATCGCGGTTTCGAGCGCCCGGCCGAGTCGAGTTGCCTGATCTGCCACGTGGGGCGGATCTTGGAGCCTCAAACCGCTTACCAGAAATTCAGCATCGCCGAACAAGCCATCGGCTGCGAGCGCTGTCATGGCCCGGGTGCCGCGCACATGGCGCAGCAGCGCGCCGGCGCGACGGCCTGCAGCCGCCGGACGGCGAGCCAGCGCAGATCGTTCATCCGGGGCGGTTGAGCCGGGAGCGCAGCGAGGCGATCTGCGCCCAGTGCCATTTGATGGGCGAGTCACTCGTCTATCGGCGCGGCCGCGGCATCGCCGATTTTCAGCCCGGCGAAGCACTCGAGGATTTTGCCATCCATTACGAAGTCGCCGGCGCGAGTGGCGAGATGAAAGTCGTCGGACACGTCGACCAGATGCACCAATCCCGTTGCTACCGGGAATCGGAAAGCCTGACCTGCACCACCTGTCACGATCCGCACGCACGGCCCCGCGACCGTGCCGGCTATCGGGAGGTTTGCGCCCAGTGCCACGACACCGCGAGTTGCCGCTTGAGCGCCGACCAGCGGCAGGATCGTGCCGGCAACGATTGCCTGACGTGTCACATGCCCCAGGTGCCGACGGAGATCGCCCACATCGCTTTCACGCATCATCGGATTGGCTTGCACGAACCGGCTGCGGCGGGCGGCACGGCGCACACGGCTGCCGAGGGCGCCGGCATGCACGCGAGCGCCGCGACGGCCAGCAGGGCGCCGGCGCGGCTCGTGCCGTTTGTCGAAGCGGCCGGCCTGTCGCCGGCGGAAACCAAGCGCAACCTGGCCCTGGCTTATTTTGCTTATGCCCAGAAAGGACACGAGCCCCGGCTCGCGCGGCAATACCAGCAGTTGGCCCTGCAGCTGCTGGTTGAACTGCGGTCGGACGGCTGGCGCGGTCCCGAAACGACGGCTGCGCTCGCTCGGCTCTATTACTTCGAGCGTGATCCCGAGCAGGCGTTTCGCCTGGCCGGCGAGGCCCTGCAGTACGACGACCTGCTGCCCAAGTCGCGGATCAACTCGCTGTATTACATCGGCGACATCGGCTTACGAACCGGTCGACTCGACGTGGCCGAGCCGTGCGTTCGAGCGGCTGACGCAGATGCGGCGGCTTTCGGAAGATTGGCTGCTCTTGGCGATTTGCCGCGAGCGCCAGGCGGATCCGGCCGGCGCACTGGCCGGCCTGCGGCAGGCCGTGGCGATCGCGCCGTTTCGGGCCCAACTGCACGACGACCTGGCCCAATTGCTGGCCAGTACCGGCGACTTGCCCGGCGCGGCGCGCGAACGCTCGATCGCCGAACGTCTGCGCCGGCAGGCGCCGCGGCCCTGACGGGTGGCAGCCGGATCGCTGGGTCTGCCGAGGGGCCGCAGGCTTCTGCATCGCCGCTCCCTTCGCGCGCCACGGGCCCCGGGCGCCCGGTTCTTTCGGGCCTACGGCGAGCCAGGCGCCGAGCCGCGGCGAAACTCGGAGCGATAAACCGGCAGCGCGTGCAGCCGCATGCGGCGCTCGAAATGCGTCCGGTAGTCCAGGTCGTGCTCGGCCGGCCGCTCGGCGACCGGCAGGGGGCCGACCAGCCGCGTCGTGGCGGCAATCAACTCCAGCGTGGTGTGAAAATACTCTTCCACGTCGCTCCAAAAGTGCAATCGCCCCTCCGGCACGAGCGTACGCTGGACGTCGGCCAGGAATGCTTCGTTCATCACCCGGCGTTTCTTGTGCCGGGCCTTCCACCAGGGGTCGGGGAAATAGACGTGCACTGCCGCCAGCGATTCGGCCGGCACGTGCAGGCGAAACATTTCGAGCGCATCGCCGCAAGCCATCCGGGCGTTGGTCAGAGAGCGCTGGGCCAGCCGGGCCGCCGCAAAGCGGGCGTACTTGCGGCCGATCTCGACGCCGAGAAAGTTCGCTTCCGGGCTCGCGGCCGCAGCCGCGGCCAGGAACAGCCCCTTGCCGCTGCCGACCTCGATTTCCAGCGGAGCCGGGCGGCCAAACAGGGCGGCCGAAGTGACCGCCTCGGGCAACTCGGCGGTGAGACACAAATAGGGGGTCAGATCGAGCTGGGGATCGATCCGCCGCAAAGCGCGTCGGCCCATGGCAGGCTGGATCCCGAGAAGTTGTCGCCTGGTGCAATCGGCTCGAGGAGAGCCGTTCTGGTGTCGCGGGAGCTTGCGGCTTGTTCACGGCGGACGTTGCCGCGACCGAGACGAGCCGCGACCGAGACGAGCCGCGGAAGGTATCTCACACCGTTCTTACCTGGTCGATCAGCGCTTGGCCTGGTCGATCAAGGCATCGATGGGCAGCGGAATGCCCTTGATCTGGCCGTCGACGACGACCGAGTTGTTCACGACGCCCTGGAAATAACACACGATGATCGCGCCCTTGCGCACCCGGAGCTGTTTGCAAATGACGTACAACCGGTTATTGGGCCGCACCGTGTCCCGAAAGCGGACCTCTTCCATGCCGCCAAAGCCGACCATCTTGGCGCCGCCCAGCAGATCGTAGCGCTGGGTGAAATAGCTGCACATCTGGGCGGCCGCCTCGCACATGATCACCCCGGGCATCAAGGCCAAGGCCGGAAAGTGGCCCCGGCACCAGAATTCGTGCTCGGTGATGTCCTTATAGCCGACACAGACACGCTCGACCGGGTCTTCGTAGACCACGGCCGTCAGCTGTTCCATCTCGAACCGCTGCGGATTGTAGCGGCGAATCTCCTCGATATCCGCGACGACGCGGTTCGGGTCGATTTTCGACAAATCGAACAGGAGGTCTTTGCCGGGCACGCTCGGTCGCTCTTGTTGCTGGATGACTCGATCGGTGAAGGCCCCGGGGAACCGTGTCGGCAGGGCCAAACGTCCTGCGCCGTCAGCCCGATGCGCTCGCGGGGCCGTAGCGGCAACGCACTCCGGAGGCGGGGCAACTGCCGGTCGCGGTACTGCCGGCGGCGTCGCTGCCAGCCGCGGTGTTGCCAGCCGCGGTGCTGCCAGCCGCGGCAAGCTCGGGCGGGGAAAATCAGGTGCGCAGGTCTTTGCGCTTCAGTCGCCGGGCCTTGCTATTGGCGGGACGCCGGCCATGGTTGGCTTTCTTCAATCCGCGGTGGGGCTTAGCCATCAAACACTCCTCAAATGAATCGCTAGCGGCTCAAGTCGTAAACCCTAGAGGGTACCATTTGGAGGCCCCGCTGGGAAGGTATTCAGGCCGCCTGGGTCAGCTCGGCGAGCCCTGCCAGCAGCCGGGCCGCCGCCTGCGAATCGATCGCCGCGGCGGCCTGCCGGGCGGCTTCCGCGGCACTCTCGGCACGGCCCGCCAACCACAAGGCCGCAGCCGCGTTGAGCACGACGATGTCGCGGCCGGGACCGGGCCGGCCACCGAGAATTTCACGAATCGCGGCCGCACTTTCCGCTGGACCCGCCACGGTGAGTGCGTCCAATCCCGCGCGCCGCAGGCCAAAATCTTCGGGCGTCCAGCAGAACTCGCGGGTCGTGCCGGCGGCGACTTCGGTCACCTCAGTGACGCCGGAGAGCGTGACTTCATCGAGTCCATCTTCACCGTGTACGACCAATGCGCGCCGAACGCCCAGCAGAGCCAGGGCCTCGGCCAGTAGCGGGCGCAAATGGGCCTTACCCACGCCTAACAATTGAAACTCGGCCCCGGCCGGATTCGACAGCGGCCCCAGCAGATTGAAAATCGTGGGCACTCCCAATTGCTTGCGCACGGGGGCCACCTGCCGCATCGACTGGTGCAAGAGCGGCGCATAGCAAAAGCAAATCCCCAATTCGTCCAGACAGCGCTCCACGCGCTCGACGCCGATCTCGATGTTCACTCCGAGCGCGGCCAGCACGTCGGCCGAGCCGCTGCGGCTGGTGATCGCCCGATTGCCGTGCTTGGCCACGGGCACGCCCGCGGCGGCCGTTACCAGGGCAGCGGCAGTGCTGATGTTGAACGTTCCCGAACCGTCGCCGCCGGTCCCGCAGGTGTCCAGCACGCCCGCGCGCCGGGTGCGGATGGGGGTCATGTGCGCCCGCAGCGCTGCGGCGGCCCCGGCCACTTCGGCGACGGTTTCTTCCTTGGCGCGGAGTGCCGTGAGCAGGACCGCGATTTCGCCATCGCTGCAGCGGCCCTGCATGACGACGTCGATCGTGGCCGACATTTCCTCGAAGGTCAGATTTTGCCCGGCCGCCAGGCGGCCCAAAGTCGCTTCGATCACGCGCTTGCCCCGTTCTTTTGCCAGCGTTCGAAAGTTCCGGCCCCCGACGGGCCGCATCCATCTGTCTTTATATCTGCCAAAGGTCAAAGTGAGGGCCAGCCGCAGCGGCGCGGCTGCGCTAGAACCCCAGGTCCACCAGCTGCCGGCGCGGGGGGACACCCTTGTATCCGGCGCCGGCCGCGCCTAGAATCCGGCGCGCTCGCCGAAACGCCCCTCCAGCGGGGGCGCCCCCAAAACCCGTTCGGCCGGGCTCGCCTTATTATTGCTTGGATGCCGGTGCATGATAACCAAGAAGGTCATATTGGATGTTGACCCTGGCATCGACGACGCGATCGCGCTGACGTTGGCGCTCTTCGACCCGCAGCTGGAGGTCGTGGCGGTCACGGCCACTGGCGGCAACGTGCTGCCGGAGCAGGCGACCCGCAATGTCCAGGCGATCATCGAGCAGCTCGACCCGCCGCGTTGGCCGCGGATCGGGCTGGCATCGCTCCCCGACGAGGGTCTGCCCGCCAATCGGGCCCATATTTTCGGCGCCGACGGGCTGGGCAACGCCAATTTTCCGATTGCCGAGCTGCACCACCGCCACCCGGCCGAGAAAGTGCTGGCCGACGAAGTCCACGCGGCCCCGGAAGAAATCACGCTCGTGGCCTTGGGCCCGCTGACGAATATCTGCCGGGCCTTCCAGCGCGATCCCAAATTGCAATCGCAGGTGGGACAGCTGGTGATCCAAGGCGGCACGATCGGTGGGCCCGGAGACATCACGCCCGCAGCCGAGTTCAATATCTTTTCCGACCCGGCTGCCGCCCGGATGGTGTTTCGCGCCCCCACGACGAAAACCCTGGTGCCGCTCGACGTCACCCGGCAGGTCGTGTTCAACTACGACCTGCTCGACCAGCTCCCCGACGAAACCAGCCGGGCGGGCCGGTTCCTCCGCAAGCTGTTGCCGTTCCTGTTCCGTTCGCACCGCCAGGCGCTGGGGCTGGAGGGCATTCAACTGCCGGATGCCGTCGCCCTGATCGCGGCCTTGCACCCGGAACTGTTCGAGATCGAAATGACGGCCGGCGACGTCGAAACCAGCGGCGAACTGACCAAGGGGGCGACGGTGTTCGACCGACGGCGAAACCCCGAGTGGCGCCGCAACATGGCCCTGGCCTCGGGACTCGATGCGGCCGCCGTCGCCGATTGCATCCTGCGCGGTCTGGCGGCCGCGGGTGCCGCCACCAAAGACGCGTAAGCCGCTGCCGCGCGGGGCTAGTCCTTCTTCGTTGCCGCCCGCGTGCTGGGCGCCGTGCCGACCTTGACCATCATCTTTTCGGTCTTGTGGTCGCGAAACACGATCACGGGCACTTCCTTGCCCGGCTCGGTCATGCCCACCAGGTTGATCAGGTGGCTGTCGTTGTCGACGCGGATGCCGTCGAATTGCAGCACGATGTCGTCGACGCGGAGCTTGGCCGTTTCGGCCGGCGATCCCGGCTTGACCTGGGTAATCCGGGCCCCGCGCGGCCGCCGCAGGCCCACTCCAGTCGCTTTGGCGGGGGAGAAGTTGGCATCCAGTCCAACGCCCAAATAGGCCCGGATCACGGCCCCGCGCTCGACGAGCTGCCGGGCCACGACCTTGACCATGTTGATCGGGATCGTGAAGCCGATGCCCTCGCTGCCGCCCGAGCTGCTGGCGATGGCGGTGTTCATGCCGATCACTTCGCCGCGCAGATTCAGCAGCGGTCCGCCGCTATTGCCCGGATTGATGGCGGCGTCGGTTTGCATGAAGTCCTGAAAATGGACTTCGTCTCCCAGCTCCAGGTCGCGTCGTCCCTTGGCGCTGATGATGCCAAAGGTGACCGAATGGCTGAGCCCGAACGGACTGCCGACGGCCAGCACGAAATCGCCGATCTCGGTCTCATCGCTGTTGCCCAAGCGCGAGACGACCAGCGAAGGCGCGTTGATCGACATCACGGCGATATCGGTGTCCGGATCGGTCCATACCTTGAGCGGATTGAGCACGCGCGAATCGGCCAGTCGGATGCGAATGTCGCGCAGCGCCGCTTGCTTGATCACGTGGCGATTGGTGATCACGTAGGGATGGCCGCCCAGGGTGATGATGAAGCCCGAGCCGGCCTCTTCGATCTGACTGCGGCGGCCGTACTTGAGACTCGACTGATCGGTCTTTTCGGCTTCGATGTGAACGACCGTGGGACTGACCAGCTTGACCACCTTCTTGAGCACGTTGCTCTGCTTTTCCAGCCCGGCAACCTCGTGGACCAGGGCCTCGAACTGGCTTTCGCGCGTCGCGGCCGCGGCCTCGTCCTCGGCCTCCTCCTCCTGACCATGTGCCGAACGGCCGGTCAGCAGCGACAGGCCAAGTAGCAGGGTCACAAGCAGACCCCCGCGACGGGCAGAGCGAGAAGGGAAAAAATTGTCCCCACCCCAGGCAACTCGCCGCGGGGGGCAGGGCCGGTAGCTCGAGGGCATTCGCGGGGCGCAGCGCAACTTTCGGCGAGAAATCATCCATGGACTCCTAACACGACCCAGACCGAACGCCTATTTCGGTTCACGATAAATTCAGGCGGCTGAATTGGCAACGGGGTGCCGCTCGTGCGGCGCATTCTTCGGCGGTAGCTTCCCGACACATTCCGCTCACCTTCGGCGCGCCGCGGCCGGACTCCAGCGCGGAAGCCCGGCGTGTCGCCAGAAGGCGCGCGCCGGGCAAAAAAACCAGCTTCGGCACGCGTGGACGTGGGGCCCGCTTGACGACTCAGCGGACAAGCTGCGGCAGTATAGCGGCCGACAGGGCCCTAAAACGCGAAATGCACCGGCCAGCCCCCCCATTCGGCCGCAAACAGGGCCGTGTCGGGTGCTTGCCCGTGCATTTCTGATTGCCTGGCGCTGGCCAGGGATATTTTCGACCTGGTCAGGAAACGTCGATCTCGATGTCGTTGAGCGAGACTTCGCCGTCGCCGCCATGGTCGAGCAGACGTCCCCAGTCGGCATCGCCGCTGCCATTGGCGCCATGGCGTTCGGCCTCGCGCTGGCATTCGATGCACAGCGTGGCGTAGGGCAGGGCGTTGAGCCGGGCCATCGGAATGGTCCCGCTGCAGCCCTCGCAGACGCCGAAGTGCCCCTGGCGCATCCGCTCCAGGGCATTTTCGATGCTGGCCAGTTCGCGGCTTTCGACTTCGGCCAGTTGCGAACTGATTTCGTCTTGGGCCGAATCCAGGGCCGCATCGACCACGTCGCCGGCCGTCTGTGCCCGCAATTCCTTGAGCAGGCTCAAGTCGCCCGCCAGGGCGGTGCGCAGGGCGTCACGACGCTTAATCAGGATCTGTCGCATGCTCAGGATTGCATCTTTGCGTGCCATGTCCGCTACCTCGCTGTTCGATTGTTGCCGAGCCGATCGGCCCGGTTCAGCCCCCGATCGAACCTGAACTGAGTACTAAAGGTGTGAATTGGTCCCGTCTGTTCCCGCTGCTTTTGGCTGCTGGCATTCGGTCGATTCAGTTCGCAGCCAAACTATAGTACGCACCCAGTCTCGCTGGGGTCGCAAAATATGAGGAATTTGTCAGTCGTCCGGCCCAGGCTCGCTGCGTCGCCGTAAGGCATTTAGCAGCCGCTGGTTAATGCGTGCACCCAGCACACGCCGGGTGCCCCCGGGCACCCAGTCGGCGACTGGCCGCGATTTTCTACTTGGACACTTAATGCTCGACGCATGGCGGCTCGCACTCGGTGCGTCGCCCGGCCGGCGGTTCAAACTTCGTTATCGGATAATCGTCAAAATCGGCACAGATATGCAGCTCAAATGAGGAAAGCGGCAAAATTGGCGGCCGAAAGTCCGGCCCGGCTGCTGGCGCGGCGGCCTGCGCGTTTTGACACCACGCAAGGCCTAACGTACATCAACTCAGGGTTTTCCGTTGTGTCGGCAGCTCCTCCAGGAAGCGCGGTTGCTGTCGGATTACCACACGCTCGGTGAGAAAACACGCAATGGTCGGTTTAGCAAACGCCACGTCCGTATTGGGCCTGCCTCAGGGCGAATTGAGTCTGCGCATTCGCGGCGGCTCGCGCCGGCCAGTTGATCGCGCTGGCCGGCGGCAAATGCACGGTGGGCTCGGGGCCGAGCTGCACTCTGCGCCTCAGGGCCCATGGCGTGCGTCCGCTGCATTGCCTGATCCTCCGCGGCGAACATGGGATGGTGGCCCGCAGCTGGTCGCTCGACACCCGGCTCAACGGCCGGCCGTTCGACGACGCCCGGCTGTCGGCCGGCGACCGCCTGAGTTTTGGCCCGATCGAACTCGAAGTCATCGCCCCCGGCAGTGGCAGCCCGGACCAGGCGCCGGCAAAACCAAGCGTTTCGCCGCCGCCCCGCCGCCAGCCGGCTCCCCAAATGCGCGCCCGGGCAAAGCGGCTGATTGCCGAGGTCCGCAAGCTGCGGCAGCGCCTTTCGCAGGTCCTGGGGGCCTCGGCTCGCCACAACCAGGCTGAAGAGGGACTCCGGGCTCAGTGGTTGGAGCTCGAAACCGAGCGTCAGGCGCAAGCCGCGCGGGAAACGCAGCGGAAGGCCGAGCACGATCGGCAAGCGGCCGATTTCGCCGGCCGCGCAGCGGAGCTGGCCGCCCGGCAAAACGAGCTGGAATCGCTCCGCTATGGCCTGGACGCCGCCCACGAGCAATTTGCCGCCGAGCGTCAGGCGCATGCCGAACAGCAAGCCCTGTGGCAATCGACGCGAGCCGCCGAGCAGGAGAAGCACCGGCAAGCCGACCAGTTCCAGACGTTGGAGATCGATCTGGCCGAGCGGGAAGCGGCGCTGGCCGATGGAATCGCCCAACTGGCCGCCGACCGCGAACGCTTCGAGATCGAACGCCAAACAGCGCGGGAAGCCGACCAGGCCCGCGGCGAACTGCTGACGCGCAAACAAAAGGAGCTTGACGAGCGGCTCGCCGAACTGGATGCGCAACGGCAGGCCGACGAAGCCCAGCGCCGCCGGGCCCTGCGGCAGCTCGAAGGGCGCCAAACGGAGCTGGACCAGCTCGGACGCGAGCTTGACGACCGCAGCCGCGCCGCGGAGCGACTCGAGGTTGAGCTGCAGGACAACCGTTCTCAGTTGGACCAGGCCCAGCGCGACCTGGCCCATGAGCGGCGCGAGTTGTCCGCGGTGCAGGCCGACATCGACCGGCGCCGCGAGGAAATGACCCGGCTCGAAGACCAGTTCGAACAAAACCACCAAGAGCGCGAGCGTCAGCTGGCCGAACTCACGGCGAGCCGCGCCGCATTGGAACAGCTTCAGGCCGCGCAGCAAGCGGCCGCCCACGAGCTCGCCGAGCGGCAGGCCGAACTCGACGCGAGCAGCGCCGCATTCGCCGCCCTGCAGGCAAGTCAGGCGGACCAGGCAACCGACCGCCAGGCCCGCATCGCCGAGTATGAGGACCAGGCGGCCATCCTGGCCGACCGCGCCGCCCGACTGGCCGCCGAAACCGCCGCCCTGGGCCAGGCCCAGGAAGCACACCGGACCGCAGTCCGGCAGCTTGCCGAGCGGCAGGCCGAGCTCGACGCCCGCGACGCCCAGCAGGCCGCCAACCTGGCCGCCTGGCAAGCGCGCTCGAACGAGCTGGCAGCGCTCTCGGACGAATTTGCCGGCCGCAGTGCCGAATTCGAGGCCGCCCAAGCGAGTCACCAGCTTGCGGTCCGGCAGCTCGCCGAGCGGCAAGCTGGACTCGATAATCGATGTGCCGACTTCGAGGCCCGCAGCGCGCAATTTGCCGCCCACTATGCCCTGTTCGAAGCCCGGCTGACGGAGCTCGATGCCCGCCAGCAAGCGCTCGACGCTCGGCAGCATTCGCTCGACGCGGCTGAGGCCGACGCGGAAGCCAGAGAGCGCGAACTGTCGGCGTCGGCAGCCCAATGCCAGGAGCTCGCCCGCAGCCTGGAGGCCGAAAAGGCGACGCTCGAAGCGGCCCAGGCGGCCCTCGACCAGGCCCGTCAGCAGGCAGCGGCGGCTCAGGACAGTCATTTGCGCCAAATCAACGAGCGTCACCACGAGCTGGAGGCCAGCTCGCGTGCGCTCATCGAGCGTGAGGATGCCCTCCGGGCTCGCTCGCAGCATTTCGCCGAGCGCGAAAACTCTTTGGCCGAGCGGGACCGGGACCTCGCCCAGCGCGAAGCGGCATTGGCTACCCGGATCGCCGGACTCGACGACATCACCGGCCAGCATGCCGACACTGAATCCGCCACCCTGGCCGAGCAAGATGCCACGACCGGCGAGCGCGCCGAGGTGGAGGCCCAGCGCCGCCAGCTGGCCGAAGACCGGCAGCAGTGGCAGGCCGAGCGTGCCGCCGACGAGCAGCGCAGCGGGGATCTCGCCCAGCAGATCGCGGCCGAGCGACAAGAGCTCGAGGCCCAGCGAGGTCAGCTCGACGCGGCGCGCCAGGAGCTCGACGCTGAGCGCCGCACCTGGCACGACGAGCAAGAAACCACCCGCCGCACCTGGCAACAGCAATGGGACGAACTGGCCCAACGGGCACAGCGGCTCGAGGAACAGGCCCAACAGGCGGGCGCCGAGCGGGCCGCCTGGCACGAGCAACAAGCCGCCGTCGACGCCGCTTGGGAGCAGAAAGCCTCCGACTTTGCCGCCGCGCAAGCGGCCCTCACGGCAGCGCAGCAGCAACTCGACCAGCAGCGTGAAGCGATTGCCGCCGCTTCGGCCGGCCAGGCCACCGAGGCCGCCAGCGCAGCCGCCGCCGAGGCTGCTGCCCAAGCGATCGCCGAGAAATCGGCCGATCTCGCCGCTCGGGCCGCGGAGTTGGACAAGGCCCAAGCCGAATTGGATGCCGCCCGAGCCCATTTCGCCGCCCAGCAGCAAGCCTGGACCGACTCGCAGGCCGCCGCGGGCGGGGACCAGGCGACCCAACTCGACCGGCTGAGCGCCGAACTCGAACAGCTCGAAGCCCAGCGCGAAAGCCTGCGCCGCGACCGCGAGGCCTGGGAAACCGAGCGGCAAACTTCGGAAGCCGATCGGGAGAGCTTTGCCCGGCGGTCGGAAGAATTGCGCGACGAGCTGCGGCGCGAGCGGGCTCAACTCGCGGCCGAGCAGGAAAAACTGCTCGAAGAGCATGCGGCGTTTATGGCCGAGCGCGAGGCATTCCTGTCGCAGCGCGAAGCTACCCAGCCCGACGCTGCCCGGAGCACCGAACGCACGGAGGAGGAAAGCCAACTGCCGGACGACGAAGTCGAGTCGGCCGGCGGTGAAGATTCGCGCGACGAGAGTGCGCACGATTCGGACGACGACGTTTTCGAGCGACTCCGGGCTTTGACGGCCGCCCAGCAGGAGCCGGCCGCCGAAGCCGAACCGCCACGCCACGAGGAACCGGCGGTCGAGCCGGAACCGCCAGCCGAGCCGCTGCGCCGAACTGGGCGTGCCGAGCCCGCGGCTCAGCCCGCCACGGACGAAGAAGAATCGATCGAGGCCTACATGGCCCGGCTGCTCAATCGGATGCGCGGCGGAGCCGACGAACCCTCGCCCGCCCAAACGCGAGCGGCCCAGACGCGAGCCGCGGCAGAGGCCGCCGCGCCGGCCCCGGCACCCGTGGTCGATGAGCCGGTGATCGCGCCGATCGAAACCATCCTGTCGACTGAGGAACCGCTGACGCTGGTCCCTCGCGCCACGACCGGACCGGCTTGCGATATGGCCGCCATGCGGGCGCTGGCAAACATGAGCGTGCACTCGGCGCTCACCACGCACCGCAAGAACCACCGCCGCCGCAAAGTGCTGGGCAAGTGGAGCCTGACGGGCATGGCCGCGGTAATGAGCAGCGTGCTCTCCTTCCAAGCGATCGAAGGGAACGAGCTCAATTGGTACGCGACCGCAATCGGCTGGTGCCTGACAGTCGGCTGTGCGGCGGCGGCGGCCACCATGTCGCGGCAATTGCTGCGCGACAACAAGCCCGCCCGGCCGCAACCCAGCGAAGCCGCCGAGCCGACTCCAGCCCAGTTGATCCAGCCCAGTAATTCGGCCGAGTAATCAGGCGGGCCCATGCCTCCGGGCTCGGGCGGCGCCTGCCGCTAATAACCGCGGGCGGCGCAGATATCGGCAAAGTCGCGCAGGTGGTAGTCGAGTCCGACGTAGTCGAGCACCCGGCACAGTCCGCGCAGGGCGACGCCCATGCCGTCGGGCCCGCTGGCGCCGCCGAATTGGCCGCCGGCTTTCAAATGCGGTTCCAGGTCGAGGAACACGCCGGGAATTCCCCGCCGCTTGAGCTTCTGCTCCAGTTTGGGAAGCATGCCGCGAAAATCTTTCAAAATGGCTTCGTGGGCGCTTTCGCCCATGTCGGCCGGCACGAAATGCTTGAGCTGGTCCTCGGCCACATGTGCCGCGCGTTCGACCGGGGCCGGATGGCGGTAGTCCTTGATGTGCATCCAGCCCAGCCCGGGCTTCATCGCCTGATATTGCTCGAACGTTTCGGCCGAGGTGAAACCCTGGGCAATGATATTGGCCGCGTCGAAGACCAGCACCATGGCCGGCTCGTTAACCTGGCGGTGAATCTCGGCGAGCAGCTGGCCCGTGTGCCCGACGAGGTTGGCTTCGATCTCGACGCCAAACGTCAGGTCCGACCGCAAACAGGTTTCGGCAATCTGACCCAGCTGGTCGATCGCTTGCGGCAGGAACTCGCGCGGATCGCTGCCACGCGGCGGGTAGAACGAAAAGCCGCGAATCAGCTTGGTTTCGAAGGCGTGGGCCAGCTCGCAGGCCTTCTTGACGTCTTTTTCCAGGTACTTCTTGAACGGGACATACGGGTTCTTCGTTCCGTCCTCGACGTCGCGCAGCTTGACCTTGCCGATCGGCGAGCCGATCGACGTGACGTTCAGCCCGTACTCGTCCTCCAGATGACGGATCTGGGTGATCTCGCCGCGGCTGAGCTTCATCACGTTCTTCACGCCGCCGCCGACGTCGATGAACCGCAGGCTGTAATACTGCAACCCGATCGCGGCAAATGCCGCGAACTGCTCGACCGCCGTCTTATGGTGGGCCGCTTCGTCGGCAAAGCCGCTGAGCACCACCTGGGGATTTTCCGACATGCAAAGTCTCCGCCGCGCGCAGGGGACCGCGGTACGAACCAGGGTGAAAGCGGCCATTGTGGATACCCGCCGCGCGACTGACAAGGGGCCGGAGCCCGCCAATTGCCGCGCCGCCGCCCTTTCGTGCGGAGAATTCCCCGGCCGAAGGGGTTCCCTCGAGCCTGGCGCCGGCCGCCGGGGGTTGGCCTGGCCGCGGCGCATCGGCTAAGTTAGCCGGCATGAACGCGGCGGGCGAAATCCAGTCGATCGCAACCACTCGGGCGCACGTGCTGCGCGGCGGCATGGTCGGACTGGGCATGATCTTCGACGAGACCTACCGCCCCTTTTTCGAGGCCGCCCGGCGCCAGCCGCTCTACGACGCCGCCGGCGGCGTCTGCCAGATCGAATTGGCGGCCGTCGCCAGCCGAACCGGCAGCCGGGCGGACGATTACCGCCGCCGCTCGGGCCCGCGCCTCGGACCGTTCCAGAGTTTCAGCGAGCCGCAAAGCGTCGCACAATTGCTGGCCGCAGGCGTCGATTTTGTCTGCGTGGCCACGCCCGACGATCGACATTTCGCCGCCGCCCGGGCCGTGCTGGCCGCCGGCAAGCACTTGCTGGTGGAAAAACCAGCCGTGCTGTCGCTGCACGAACTCGACGAACTGGTCCGCCTCGCGCGAGCAAAAGGTGCTGGCCAAGGTCGTCTACCACAAACTGCTCGATCCCGATCACAAGAAGCTGCGGACCTTCGTCGTCGACGGCGAACTGGTTCACGTCAACAACGGCTACTGCTCGCTGCTGGAACCCAAGAGCATTTCCGGCGGCCAGTTCTCCGAGTGGATCCGTGGCCGCAATCCGGGCACCTACGTCGCGGTGCACTATATCAAGCTGATCGACTTCACCTTCGGCGGCCGGCTCAAGAGCGTGCACTGCACCGGGCAGCGCGGCATCGTCGGGCCGGCCGACGGCAATACCTGGGATTCGGTGCAGCTGCGGCTGGTGTACGGGTTTGGCGATCGGCGCGAAGCGGCCTTCGACATTCACACCAGCTGGGTCACGCCCGATAATTTTCCCGGCTATGTCGAACAGGAGGTGCAGTTCCGCTTCGATAACGGCGTCTGGAACGGTCACAGCCGCAAGCGCGGAGTGGAGTGCACGATCGAGGATCGGACGCCGCTTGGCGCAAGATCACGCTCAACAACCACTACAACGGCGCGTGCCTCGAACCCTGGAACGAGCGCAGCCAGCGCGGCTACGGCATCGAAGCGATCGAGCGGTTTGCCCGGGAGGCGGCCGGCGTCGAGTTCGGCGGTCCGCCGGCCGAGCGCGCCGACCGGCTGGCAGCGGCCGCGGCCCTGGCTTATAACGACCTGAGCGCCGACCGGCAAACCGTCGCCGCGGTGCAGGCCATGGAAGCCATTCTGGCCAAACACGCGGCCGGCGCGCCGGCGCGCTGGTCGAAGTCAACGGCCCGATCGGCGGCCTGGTGCTGCACTCGCCCGGCGCGAGCGTGCCTGAAGTTTTGTACGCCCCGCGCGTGTGAGCGGAGCAGGGCGGCCCGATGTTCCGCCGGCACAGTGTTCCTGCGTTACGGCGTTCCAGCGTTACGGCGTTCCAGCGTTACGGCGTTCCAGCGTCACGGCGTTCCAGCGTCACGGTATTCCAGCGTCACGGTATTCCAGCGTCACGGTATTCCAGCGTCACGGTGTTCCAGCGTTACGATGGCCAAGGATTTCTGCTCCCGGTCGGACGTCGATCCTCTGAAACCAAGTCAGCGCATTACCTGCCAGCCCGAGAGTCGCATAATGCCCGCCCCAGCTCAGGACCCGCTCGCGCCGCCGATCGTCCATCCGGGTGAAACCGCTTCGAACGAAATCCGGCGCCGGGCGGCGGCCGCGGAACCGGCGGCCCTGCGCACCTATACGCCCAGCCTGGCCGTGATCGCGCGGAGCGAAGGCTGCTACCACTGGACGCCCGAGGGCCGCAAGCTGGCGGATTTCACTTCCGGCGTGCTGGTCGCCAACCTGGGCCACAACCCGGCCCATTGGTGGCGGCGCGTGCTGGGGTACATGGGCCTGGGCGACTTGCGGCAGACGGGCGAGTTCACGTCGGCCGCGCCGCTAACCTCGTACAACGCGGTGACCGAGCTCGAAGTCGCGGCCTCCGAACGTCTGCTGGCCTCGTTGCAAAACCAGCCCGGCGGCGCCCGCATGCAGCAGGTGCTCTGGGCCGCCAGCGGCAGCGAAGCCATTCAAAAAGCGCTCTGGGCCGCGCTCGACCGCCGCCCGGGCAGCGATGTCATCCTGGCCACCCGGCACGGCTTTCACGGCAAGAAGGGGCTGGCCGGAGCGGTCACCGGCAGCGAGACCGATCCGGAGCGCGACCAGCGCGTCCGCTTCCTGCGTTTCCCCCAGGAACAATGCGCCAGCGTCGAGCGGCGCCGCGAGCCACTGGACCTGGCTCCCTTCCAGGCCGAACTCGAGCAGCTGTGGTCGGAGCTCGGCACGCGGATCTGCGCCCTGGTGACCGAACCCTATCTGGGAGGCGGCGGTTCGTACCACCCGCAGCCCGCATACTTGCAGTTGCTCGAGCGTTTCTGCCGCCAGCACGACATCGTGCTGATCCTCGACGAAGTGCAGTCCAACTTCGGCCGGACCGGACAGATGTACGCCTTCACGCATTACGGGATCGAGCCCGACATCGTCGTCTTGGGCAAGGGGCTGGGCAACGGCATTCCGGTCGACGCGGCCGTGGGCCGGGCCGACTTGTTCGCCGCCATGCACTATGGCGAGGCTTCCGATACTTGGAGCGCCGCGCCCTGAGTTGTGCAGCGGTGCTGGCCACGCTCGACGAATTCGAATCGACCGACGTGCTCGGTCATGCCCGGCGGCTGGCCGGAGTCCTGGAAGCGGGCCTCACCCGGCTCACGGAACTCGACGTAATTGCCCAGGTGCGCGGCGAAGGGGTGGTCTGGGGCATCGAGTGTGCCGGCGTCGGCGATCATACGCCGCAGCAGGTGGCCGCCGCTTGCGTCAAGGCCTGCTACCTGGGAGACGAACAGGGCCGGGCGATCCATCTGTTGGGGCCGCTGGCCGGCAAGGTGCTGCGCGTCAGCCCGCCGCTGGTCATGCCGCTGGACGAGGCTCAAACCTGCCTGGACGTCATGCACTCCCTGCTGCACCGACTGGGCCGTCACCTGGCCCAGGGTTGACCTGCCGCGCACGAGCAGCGCGGCGGCCGGGCTACCGCCGGGCTTCGTGACGCGCGGTCACGCTGGTGGTGATCCCGCCGCGGGCCGAGAAGGCGGCCACCAGGGTCATTTCGCGGGGCTGAAGCATCGCCACCAGGTCGTCCAGGATGCGGTTGGTCACGTGCTCGTAAAAAATTCCCTCATTGCGAAACTGCTGCAAGTACAGCTTCAGACTCTTCAGCTCGACGCACTTGCGGTCCGGAACGTAGGTGATCGTGAGCACGCCGAAGTCGGGTTGGCCCGTCTTCGGACACACCGAAGTGAACTCGGGGCAGACGATCTCGATGTGATAATCCCGACCGGGAAACTGATTGTCGAACGTTTCCAATGCCGCCCGAAACTCGCCGCTCATCGTCCGAGGCTCCTTTTCACAAAACTTTGATTGTGCCATGATGCCGGTATCCCGCCTAGCGGTCTATCCGGGGCGGGGTGACCCCTGGGCTAGGGGCGATCACCGGGAGCCCCGGAAACGCGGACTCCCGGCGCCTGCCCACGACCCACCGGCAATCTCGGCATCAATACTTTGCGAAAGACCTGCCGGCCGCCGATTCCCGGCGGTTGCCACCTCGTTTTCCAACTTCGCCACGCGCCATGTCTCGTCCTGCTGTCATCTTGCTGTCCGGAGGGCTGGACTCGGCGACCACGGCCGCGATCGCCAGGGAGCAGGGCTTCGACCTGTTTGCGATCAGCTTCGATTACGGCCAGCGGCACCGTTTCGAGCTGGAGTCGGCCCGGCGCGTCGCCCAGGCGCTGGGCGTGCGGCGGCACGTGACGATGTCGATCGACCTGGGCCAATTCGGCGCCAGCGCCCTGACCGACCAGATCCCCGTGCCCAAGGACCGCAGCGACGACGCGATGGCAGCCGGCATTCCCATCACCTATGTTCCGGCCCGCAACACGGTGTTCTTGTCCTTGGCCCTGGCATTTGCCGAAGTGACCGGCGCCTGCGACATTTTCCTGGGCGTCAACGCGATCGACTACAGCGGCTATCCGGACTGTCGCCCCGAGTTTGTCGCCGCGTTCGAGCGCCTGGCCAACCTGGCCACCAAGGCCGCGGTGGAAGGCCGGCATCCGCTGTGCATCCACGCGCCCCTGATCCGTTTGACCAAAGCCCAGATCATTCGCCGCGGCCTCGAACTGGGGGTCGACTACGGCCTGACGCATAGCTGCTACGACCCCGATCCGGCCGGGCGCCCTGCGCCACTGCGACGCCTGCTTGTTGCGGTTGCGAGGATTTGCCGAAGCCGGCCTGGCCGACCCGGCGGTGTACGCTCCATGAGGGTCGCCGAAGTTTACCAATCGGTCCAGGGCGAGGGCCGGCTGACCGGCACGCCCAGCGCCTTCGTCCGCACCAGCGGCTGCAACCTGCGCTGCCGCTACTGCGACACGCCCTATGCCAGCTGGCAGCCCGAGGGAGACGAATTCAGCGCCGATGAAATCCTCGCTCAACTCGCCGCGCTCGATGAGCGGCACGTCGTGCTCACCGGCGGCGAGCCAATGTTGCTGGCCGAGCTGATCCCGCTATGCGCCGGCCTCCGGGCGCAGGGCCGGCACATCACGATCGAAACCGCGGGCACGCTCTATTTGCCGGTCGTCTGCGACCTGATGTCGATCAGTCCCAAATTGTCCAATTCGACGCCCACGATTGACACGGCCGGCCACTGGGCCCAGCGGCACGAGAAAGACCGCCTGGCGCCGGACGTCGTTCGCCGCCTGGTGAGCGAGTTTGACTACCAGTTGAAGTTCGTCATCGACACGCCGGCCGATTGCCTGGAAGTGGCGGACTTCCTGGCGGAAATTCCGCAGGTCGAGCGGCGGCGCGTGCTGCTCATGCCTCAGGGCGTCGAGGCCGGTGCGCTGGCCCGCACGGCCCAATGGCTGGAGCCCTACTGCGGCGAGCACGGATTCGAGTTCTGTCCGCGGCGGCAGATCGAATGGTTCGGGCTCACGCGCGGCACCTGACGGCGAGCCGCCCCGCGTCAGCTGGCGTCCAGATAGCAGATCCGCTTGTTGATGTCGGTATTCACCGAGTGGAACGCGCGGAACAGGTTGCCCGGGTCGAACAGCGTTTCGCGCATGTTTTCCACGTCGTCGTGGCCGATGGCGTTGGTGAAGATCGGCAGCAGGTACTCCATGCCGATGCGCGAGGGCTGCATCTGGTGCGGGTCATAGAACGAAGGGTGCATGAACCGCGGGTGGATGTGCCCCCAGCGGTCGCGGAAACTGTGGCCGTTGAAGCTGTCGACGTGAAAGCCGCGCTTCTCGCTCCACTGCAGGGTCGAGACGCAGTTGTTCTGGCCGTGCAGCAGCATTTCGACCGCCTGGCCGCCAAGCTGTGCGGCGTGGAACCGATCGAACAAGAGCGGCCGGCCGCCGCGCTGCGTGTGCCCGAGCTTTCTGGTGAAGATGGCTTCCTTGGCCGAATCGTTGCGGCGCGACGTGCGGAAGTATTCGTCGCCGATGCCTTTGATCAGGATCTCGCGCAACGCCTCGGAGGCCCCGGTCAGCACCAGGTTGCCGGCCGGATCGGTCGAACGCTGGGCCGCCCCCAGCTCTTCGCCCGCCTCGTCGACGATGCCCTCGCCGCAGACGATGACCACGTTCTTTTGCAGTTCGTAGATCTCTTTGACCCGTTGCACGAGCAATTCGGCATTCAGCGGATGCTCGGGCACGAGCACGATGTCGGGCTGGCCATAGGCGCTGCCCAGGGCGATATAGCCGGCGTGCCGGCCCATGACCTCGATGATGGCGATCCGGCGATGGCTCTCGGCCGTGGTCCGCACGCGCTGCACGCCGCCGGCCGACACGAACACGGCGGTCGCGTAGCCAGGCGTGGCATAGTTGATCATTTGCTGCAGGTCGAACTTGGTCCGCGAGGGCACGCGTTTGTAGCGGTAGCCGTGGGCATTTTCCGCCGGATCCCGCTTCCACTCGTCCACTTCATTGGCGTAGTTGAGCCCCAGGTCGTTGTCGATCGTCTTGGGCGCGAGCACCGTGGGCAGCCGGTCGCAGATCGGCTGCAGGCCGTTGAGCGTGCCGTCGCCGCCGATGCAGATCAGTCCCTCGATTTTCAGCCGCTCCAACCGGCCGGCGATTTCGTCCATGGCCTTTTTGTCGTTGGCGTCGACGTAATCGCGCGAGGCCCCCAGGACGGTGCCCCCCTTGGTTGGGTCGAGTTCAGGAATCGTACTGAACAGCGGATTCAGGTGAACGTGCGGAACCCGGGGATTGAACAGGCTGTTGAAACCCTTGATCAGGCCGACGATCTCGATCCGGAGCTGATTCGCCCGCATCACCGCCCCGTGAATCGTGGCGTTGAGGGCCGGAGTGTCGCCGCCTGCGGTCAAAATGCCAATGCGTTTCATGATTCCACTGACCACCTGGATGGATGCTTGCCGGAAAGCGGGCCGCGCCAGCCATGGTTGTACGATAACCGGGCAGGGGCCGCCAAGCTGATAAGCAGCCCCGCGGCTGGCGGCTGGCGGTTCTCCGCGGCAATCGCCGCAAAAAATGCCGGCGCGTCCCGAATCCAGCAAGGGGGAGCAAATCGCGCACCAAGCGTCCGCGCTCAGCCGCCGATCGACAGCGAGCGGCCATTGTCGCCCGGTCCCAGGGCCAGCAGAAACGGGACCGCAGTAGCGGCCCACTCGTCGGGACTCGGGTAAGAGCTCGCGCCGGCGCCGAAAGCGCTTTGCAGCATCTCGGTATTGATGATGCCCGGGTTCAAGGGCACGGCCGCCATGCCGCCGGGCAACTCCTCGGCCAAGGCCTTGGTCAAGCCTTCGATGGCGAACTTGGTGGCGCAGTACGGGGCCACGTCGGCCGCCGTCGAGCGCCCCCAGCCCGAACTGAAATTCACGATCACTCCCCGGCCCGCGGCGACCATCGCCGGCACGAAGTGCCGGATCACGTTGGCAACGCCCTTGATGTTGACGTCGATGACCCGATCGAACTCGTCGGCCGGAACTTCCCACAAGGGCGCGTTGGCATTGATCAGGGCCGCGTTGTTGAGCAGCAGGTCCGGCACGCCCTCGGCCAGCACCGTCTGCGCCCAGCGGGCAACTTGGGCATCGTCGGCCACGTCGACGGCGGCGAAGCGGTGCGGCGCGGGCCAGCGCCGGGTCATTGGCTCGACGGCGCTGGGCGTGCGGGCACAGCCGCTGACAATGTGCCCCTCGCCAATCAGTCCGGCCGCCAGCGCCAGGCCCAATCCCCGGCTCGCGCCAGTGAGGACGACGCGACGTGGAGCCGGGGCGCGGCTCGAATTCTGGGCGCTTGGCCGTGGCATGGAACCAGTCTGGGTGCTAGAGCGGATAGCGCGCTCAGCGCAGCGCGCCCGGACAGACAGGCATTATGTCGCCTGCCGCGGCTCGTTCAACAGCCCAAACAACACGGCCAGATTGACCGGCTTGACCAGATGCTCGTCGAAGCCCGCCGACAGTGCGCTGATGCGGTCGTTTTCCTCTGCCCGACCCGTGACAGCCACGAGATGGACACTTTGGGCTACGGGACCGGCGCGGAGCTGCCGGGCGACTTCGTAGCCGTCCATGTCCGGCAGCCCGATATCGACCAGGGCCACGTCCGGGCGGCAACTTTCGATCAGGGCGATTCCTTCGCGGGCGCTGCTGGCCACGCGAACCTCATGGCCGCAAAAGGCCATCAACTCGCGCAGCAGGCTCCGCAGATCGTCGCTGTCTTCCACCAGCACCACGCGCCGCGCCACCGGGGGCGGATCGGTGCTGACACTGGCTTTGTCGGCGTGGCTGTGAATCATGTGCCTGGCCCCTTCGCCCCAAAAACAGTTCGACCGCCAATTACCTGCCGCCCCATTTGGCCGGTCGTGCCGAATCAAACACTCCTCGACTACAGGAATCCTAGGGCCGAAGGGAGCAACAGGCCAGGGTTAGCTCAACGCGAAGCGGCCGCCCCCGCCAACCATTTGGACAAAACCAGACGTTTTTCGCTAGTCCCCGCAGCCGATGCAGTCACCCCCCAGGCGAGCGGCGGACAACTGGCCGGCGCGATTTCGGCGGATTTACCCCGGACCTGGTGACTTGGCCATTTCGCTGTGCTGGCACGCTGCCCGGGCGCGCTAGGTCGCCGCGGCGGCGCCGACCGGCGCCAGTTCCGGCGGCCGGTCGAGAATGCGGCGGTAAACCTCCAACGTGGCCGCGGCAGCATGCTGGGCCGAATAGCGCCTGCGCACGACCGTTTGGCCATTGGCCCCCAGCGCCCGGCGCAGGCTGCCGTCGCTGAGCAACGCACCGAGCACGTCGGCCAGCTGGTCGACGTCGCCCGGCCGCACGAGGCGTCCCGCGTCGGCGTCGGCCAGTAGTTCGGGAAAAGCGCCGTGCGCGGGCTGAACGACAGGCAGGCCGCTGGCCCAGGCCTCGAGCACGAACAGTCCCTTGGGCTCTTGATACACGGTCGGCACCGAAACCAAATCGATCGCGCCGAAGAACGCCAGCTTCTCGCGCCGTTCGAGCGCGCCGGCATAGTGGAAGCGCTCGGCCAGACCGGCGCGGCGGAGCTTTTCGACCTGCTGGCGATAGAAGTCCTCGTCGCGCGCGCCCAACCAACCGGCCGCGTGCAGGCGAATCCGCTCGAAGCCCGGCCTGGCGGCCAGCTGCACAAACGCGTCGACGAGCAGGTGCAAGCCCTTCTCGGGGCAGATACGGGCAAAGTAGCCGATCGCCGGCGGACGCGTTTGGGGATCGGTCATCAGCGGCGCGGGATAATCGGCCAGATCGAGCCCCAGCGGCACGACATGGAACTTTTGCCGGTCCAGGCCCAAGTAGTCGGACATGAAGTCGGCATAGAACTGGCTGAACACGATGAAGCCGTCGACCTCGGCGCCGACGCGGCGGATCTCGTCGAGGGCCTGCTGCTTGTACGGCGGCGTCAACTCTTCCAGGAACAGATCGTCGCCCTGCAGCGTGACCACGATCGGCGCCTTGAGATGATGCTTCAACTCCGGCACGCAGCCGCCAATCAGGATATTGCTCAGATTGATCAACTCGGGCTGCACGTGCCGCTCGACCCATTCGACGAGCCGAAAGACCTCTTTGCGCAAATGACCGTGTTCCCCCTTGAGCACCTGCACCGTCAATTCGCCCAGCTCCTGGGCGGCGACTTTGATCCGCCCGGAAGCGATCCGGTTCAGGATCCAGGGGCGATCGAGCCAGCGGTCCAGAAAGCCCGGCAGATAGCGGAACAGCGGGATCTTCTGCTGCAGATAGACGTTGATGCCGCCGAAAAAAACCTGGTCGATGCTGACGTCGGTTTCGTCGGTGCGGATCGGCGTGTAGAGCGGGACCAGCGTGACGTCGCAACCCAACCGGGTCAGAGCCGCGGCAAGAGTGTTGTCGCGCATGCAGCTGCCGCAAAACATGCCGCCGCCCCCGGCGGTCAAGTAGGCGACTTTCGGCGATCGGGCGGTCATGGCGACTCGGGCCAAGGGGAGCGGCGAATTCGCAACAGCAGGGCGATCCCGACGATCGACAATCCGGCCAGCGTCAGCCAGCGGGTCGTGCTCGAGGCAAACACCACCCCGGCTTGAAAAATCATGAAGGCGAAAAAGGCGTGAACGAACCAGCGGAGCCATGCCGGGCGGCGGGCGTAGCGATCCAGCCCGGACCACCAATATATTACATCGCCCATCCAGAGGAGTGTGAACAGATAGTTGATCCAGATTCCGCCCGGCCAGAACCAGCCGGTCATTTCCCAGGTGCGATAGCCGGTGTGCCAGGCGGCCCGGGCGTGGCTCCAATGGTGATAGGTGGCAAACGCTACGGCCACGTGGGCAGCATAGCAGGCAAATCCGAGAGTCCAGAAAAGGCGGGCCGCGCTCGACCAGCGTCGGCTTTGGCCAGCCGTGCAAAGGCAGATCCAGCTCAGCCCGACCAGGCCCATTGCCAGCCCGATCGTGATGCGCACCGCCGGAGTCGCCGCCGGCAGGGCGACCGTGTAGGCGACGTCCGGTTTGCCCGGCACTGCGTGTTGAGCTCGACTGGCCGTGGCCAACGAGGCCGCGCACGCGGCGCACGCCGTCAACACAATCAGCGCCGTGGAAAGATTGAACTGCAATCGCGGCATGCCGGCCATCTTACCGCAGGGCCACACGGCCACCGAGAGCGCCGGCCACCGAAAGCGCCGGCCGCTCAGCCCGCCCGCAGGCACTCTTCGACGCGGCGAATCGCGTCCTCGACGTAGCAGCGGCGGCCATCCAGATCGAGCGAGTCGCCGCCGGCGACCCACTTCTCGATTTTCTTTTGGGCCGAGATCACCGTGCTGTGGCTGCGGCGGCCGAAGAACTGGCCGATCTCGCTCAGCGCGGCCCGGGTGTGCTTGCGGGCCAGCCACATCGCCAGCATTCGCGGGTGGGCCACGGTCTTGGCCTTGCGGCCCGACTGCAGGCTTTCGGACTCCAAGCCAAAGACGTTGCAGATCGCTTTGTCGATGTCGGCCAAACGCACGGCCCGGCCGCTGGTATGGATCAGGTCGGCCAGCGCCTCTTCGGCCAAGGAAAGTGTGATCGGCCGATCCAGCGACAGGCTCGTGGCGTGCAAACGCTTGAGCGCTCCGGCCAGCTCCCGGGCTTGCGTCGTCAGGTGCGTGGCCACGAACGACAACACCTCCGCGGGCACGTGCATTTCCAACCGCTCGGCCAGCTGCTGGACAATACCCAAGCGCGTGCCGAATTCGGGCGGCTCCAGGCGGCACACGGCCGCGCCGGCCAGCCGGGCGCCAATTTCCGGCCCCAGCGACTTGAGCGCCGCCGGCGATCGATCGGCCGCCAGCACCAGCTGCTTGCCGGCGCCGACGATCGTGTCGATGGTGTGCAGCAGTTCGACGAGCGTGGCGCGCTTGCCGGCAAAAAACTGGATGTCGTCGAGGATCAGCAGCTCCACGTTGCGATATTTGCGGCGGAAGCTGGGCAGGCCGGTGCCGTGCAACGCTTCGAGGAAATAGCTCGTGAACTGCTCGGCCGACAAGTAGATCGCGCTGGCCTGGCGATGCGATTTCTTGAACGCCGACCAGATGCCTTCGAGCAAGTGGGTCTTGCCCACGCCGTGCGGGCCGTAAAACAACAGCGGCGAAACCGTGCCGTGCCGCTCGACGGCCATTTGGGCGGTCGTAAACGCCAGGCGATTGCTGTTGCCGACCACGTACCTGTCCAGCGTGGCGAATCGCCGCCGGGCGGCCGGCTCGCTGGCGCCCGTCTCACCCTTGGCCTCGGGCGCGGTGGAGGGCTGCGTGGCCTCGTCCGTCGGGGGCGCTGCCTGGGAGCCGGCTGCGCTGCGGGCTGGGCGCTGGTTGGCGGCGACGGTTTCGTCGATGCGAAACTCGAGCGCCAACGTTTCGCCCAGCGTGTCGACGCAGGACTGCTCCAGATCGCGGCGGAAATGCGTCCGCAGCCAATCCTGATAGAACCGGCTGGGCACGCCCACGGTCAGCGTGCCGCCGCGGATGGCCAGATGGGTGCTGCGGCCGAACCAGACCTCGTAGCGGTCTTTGCCAACCCGATCTGCCAGCCGCGCCCGTAAGGCGGATACGATTTCCCTATCGTCGTGGGTCACTCCTGACCGTCCTCCATGCGCGCACCACCAGCGCCCAATGCTCACCATCGCGATGACCGTTGGATTCACCGTCGGCTGCTTGCCGAGGGTTTGCGCTCCAAGACGTGGACGCTGGTAACTGTAACGGTGGTCGAAACCGTCCGCTCCTCGCCTCACCAGAGACGCCGATTTTACGTCTGCTAGCACGGCTGTCAAAGGAGTCGATTCCGAAGGGGCCCTAGCGCGGCGCGGCGGACATGCGCAGCGGCGGGAATTCCTCGGCAAACTGCCGGCCTGACGGCGGTCGAAAAGTTGGAAAAAAATTTCCCCCACCACCCTGCGGCGTGGACAAATTGTTTGCTCGGCGCAAGCCGGCTCACCCTGCGCTCACGGCCCGCGCTTCTCAAGCCATTGGCCCGGAACAAGATGCAATGCCGCATCGCCGGCCACGAAAAAACCTGATTGACAACCGAGCGCAAAACTGGTTCCCGGCAATCGGAAGATTGATCGGCCGCCGCGCGCCGGCGCCGCCCAACCTAGCCGAAAATCCGCAGCATTACCGTGCGGCGGTCCCAGGCCGAAAAGCCCGCCGCCGCGTACGTGGCGATCGCGGGCGCATTTGCCGCGTCGACCGCCAACAGCAGCCGGCCCACTCGCGCCCGGCGGGCCAACCACTGCGCTTGCCGGACCGTGGCAATGCCCCAGCCGTGGCCACGGGCTTCGGGCACGAGGCCCAGATACGCGACCTCCCACTGTTTGTGCGGAGCATGCTCGGCCAAGAGCAGACAGCCCACGTCGCTCTGGGCATGGCGCACGATGAACCAGCGCCGGGGCTCGAAATTCCCCGTCGCCCGGTAGCCGGCAATCACGTCGGACATTTGCCGCACGCCGCTCAGCCGGGGGCAATCGTGCGAGCCGATGTACGTCCGTTGGATAATCTGGGCAAGCCGATCGTGCTTCGGGTCGCTGTAGGGCTCAAATTCCAGCTCCCCGGCCGGCGGAGCGTCCGGAAACGCCCGGGTCTGGCTGGCCATGTAGAGCAGGTCGGCAAAATGCTCGAAACCGGCCGCCGTGAGCAGTTCGAAATCCGGTCCATAATCGCCCGTCAACAAGGCCTGCGCCAGCCGTACGTGCCGCCCGGTCAGCACGGCCACTAGCTGCGTCAAAAGCAGAACCGCGGTTTCTTCCGCCTCGCCGGAGACCAAGTGCGGAAGACAGACAAACGCCGACTTGCCGGGCTGCAACTGCGCCCAAATTGCGCCGACCACCCGACTTCCGCGCCGGGCCCGGACCAAGCCGACGAGCGCGTCCGGCTGACCTTGAACTTGGGCCAGCAAGCGAATGATTTGCCCTTCGCGCTCGCTGCGAGGCACGTGCGCAAGCGCCAAATCGAGCGTCGCCAAACGCTCGGCGTGGGCCGGCGGTCCGACTTCGAGTTGGGCAGATTCTGCGGACACGGCGATACGATTTTTTGCAGCGGACAGGGAGCGGTCGACCGCCCCCGCGGGCCAAAAGGGGCACGACGGTCGGCGGGCGACTATAATAGAACCTCGGCGGCCAAAACGCAGCCCCGCAATTCTCCCCCTCCTTGTCGAAATAGAAAACCCCGATGAACCGCTGCCTCGCTTGTTTGCTTCTGGCCGCCGGCATCCTGGCAACTCGCCCTGCCGGGGCGCAACCGGCCCTCGATCGACTGGAACAGCGGATTCGCCAGCAAGTCCAGTTGGCGAATCCGCCAGTGGTTAAGCAGCCCGGCTACTTGGGCCTGGTCGCCGACGATCGGGAAGATCGCGGCCGCGGAGCCCGATTGGTGGAAGTGGTTGCCGATGGTCCGGCGGCGAAGGCCGGCTTGAAAGTCGGGGACCTGATCACCAGTGTCAGCGATCAGCCGGTGCGTGACTTGGACTCGATGCAGCGTTTGCTGGAGACCCGCCCCGCCGGCGCGGTGGTGATGATCACCATTACTCGGGACGGCGGCAATCGCCAGATTCCGGTGACGCTGGGCGAGCGTCCGCCGGCCGACAAGCGTCGGCTGCCTCAGTTCGGCAAGCAACCCGACGAGTTGCCGCCGCCCGCCGGCGCGCGGCGGCTGACGGGGCATCGGACAACCTGGTGCTGCGCCGGGCCGCCCGCTGCTGGGAATCCGCACGCTGCCGATTACGGCCGAGTCGCAACAGCAATACGGCTTGCCGAGCCTGGCAGGCGCGCTGGTGAACTTCGTCAATCCCGGTTCGGCGGCCGAAAAAGCCGGCGTGCCGATCGGCGCGGCGATTGTGGCCGTCGACGGCAAGCCGGTCGACAGCCCGCTGGCTCTGTCGGAGATCATTCGCCAATTGAAGATTGGCGCCACGGTTGATTTGACCTGCCTCGTGCGCGGTCAGGAGTTGCACAAGCGCGTGGTCCTGGCGGCAGCCGCACCGCAAAGCGAGACTCGCGCCAAACCGCCCATTGGCGCCGCACCGGCCGACGTGCCGGCGGCGCCGCCGCCGGGTTTCGTGCCGCAGGACGCGCCCGGCTTCGCGCCGGCGCTGGTGCCTGGCGGCGACGACGCCCGGATCGATGCGCTCGAGCGGCGGGTCGCCGAGCTCGAAGCCCGGCTGGAAAAGCTGGAAGCCCAAGCGGCCGGAAAGTAGCGCCAGGCCCGTTGGGCCGGGGCGCGAAAAAGCACGGTTCAGGGCCGACCGACTACGGCCGCTTCAGCGCCATCTCGATCTCGTAGCGCTTGTTCGGGTCGTTCGACCTGAGCACCCGCGCGGGACGAATGAGCAATTCGCTGTGCGACTTGCCCCAGCTCTTGCGCTGATAAAAGGCCAGCCCCGGATCGCTAACGATCACGCGTTCCAGATTGAACTGGTTGCCGACCAGCGTGATGAGCGGACGCGGATCACCGCTGGTACCGTGAAAGATGATCCGGTCCAGCTGCTGTTTCTTGTTGAAATAATAGGTGAGCGAGCCGGCCAGGTCGCTCTCGCCCGTGCCGGTGACCAGCGGCACGCGATAGCCGTGCAGGTCCAGCTCCGACAGGCCGGCCGACACGCGGGGCCAATGGGCGATAATCCAGGGGACAGTGATGTCGAAGCGGAGCACCTCGGCCAGCGTATGCGGACTGGCGTCGGTTTGCCCGGCTTCGCCGCCGGCAGTTTTGCCGCTCGCCGACGACTGCGACCCTGCCGGCCGGCCCGCGTCGTTCGATGCTGCCAGCGCGCCGCTCGCGGCGGCGCCGGCCCCGGTGGTAGCGCCGGCCCCGTAGGAGTACGTCGAGTTGCCCGTCGTGGACGTTGATGCTTCGGGCGACGACCCGTAGCCGGAGCTGGAGTAGCCCGAACCCGAGTAGCCCGAGGTCGAATTGCCGGATCCCGCGGCACTCGACGTTGGATTGCTCGAGCCTGAATAGCTCGACGTTGGGTTGCTCGAGCCCGAATAGCTCGACGTTGGGTTGCTCGAGCCCGAATAGCTCGACGTCGGGTTGCTCGAGCCCGAGTAGTTCGACCCGGAATAGCTCGAAGTGGAATTGCCGCCGTATGACGATGAACTGGCGGGCGTGGCGGAGGTCGAGGAGGTCGAGTCGTACGAGCCTGATCGGGTCGAACCGCCCTCGCTGCTATTGGCGGCGGGGCCGGCATCCATCGCCTTGCTCGCCTGGTGTGCCAGATCGGTGGTCGACAAGTAGGGCAGGCCGACCGATCCGGCGAGCATCAGGATCAGCATCGTATGGCGGTTCATCGACATGGCTGGTCTCCTGGACCCGCAGGGGGCGTGGCCAGGTCGGTCGGCGGCGCCCATCCGAACTGGGATGACCCTGGGCAACAGCCAGCGCCACCGAGCAACCCTGTGTCGGTATTCATCGGCAAGCCCGGCTCCGGCGTTCAGCGCCGAGCGGCCTGGCTGCGGACGGAACTCGGGCAACCGCTGCCAACTTGCGGCTTATGCCGAGGGCGCCCGGAGCCCTGGGGCCCCGGGGCATCGAGCCGCGTTGGGGCGTTATGAACTGAGCCCTGCCTGGGACGGTCGGACGGCGCAGCCACAACAGGCCGCGCAAGCGGCAGAACCCGTCAACTCCAGCCCGATCCGCCGCGCGAGAACGTGGCGAGCAAGGCCAGTACGATCCACGCGGCCAGCCCCAGCCAAAACGGCCACCACCGGGCAACGTGTGCCGCTGGCGAACCCAGCGGCATTTGCAAACCCCGCATCCTTTGCGAACTAATCGCCGATTGCGATCCCTGCGGCGGCGATGGCTGCGCCGCGGCCGGCAGCGCTGCGGCGCCGGCAGGCCCGGCGGTGCGCTCGGCTGCCATGTCCAGTGAGTCGACGAGTGCCGCGGCATGATCGCGCACGCTCTGACCGGCGCCGGAGCCGTCGCTCGGCAGGATGCAGAGCTCCTCGAGCATGTGCTCCGCCTTCTCGGGCGAGTATTTGCGCCGCAACTGAGCCTGGTGCGACCGAAAGCGTTCGGTGCGCGAAGCGCTGGCCAGATCCGGCCAGCGGCGGATCAAATGCCGCGGATTGTGCCGCAGAATCCGCTGCCGACACTCGGCCGAGATCTCGTCCCAATCCAGTTCGAGGGCCGTCACGCCGGCCAGCAGCAGCAACTTGTCACGCACTAGCGGTTGGCCACGGCGCTCGCTCGCCCGGGCGAGCTGCAAATACGTCAACAACAATTGTTCGAGCCGCGGCATCGGCGTTTCCGTTCTCGCAGGCGTTGTCCCCTCGCGGCGCCAAGTATAACATGGCGCTCGCGAGCCGCAGCGACAACCACTTCTCCTTCCGCTCCGGAAAACCATCCATGCCGCAATCCACTTCCGCCGCGGCTCCCGCGGAACTGATCGACTACGAGTGGCTGGCCAGCGCCGACGCCGAACCGATCCTGTCGGCTGTCGCGCTCGAAGCAGATCCGCTCGGCGCCGCCAGGCGATGGCGCGGCGCTTTGTCGCTCGAGCGCGTGCGCCTGGTGCTCGAACAAGTGCGGCTCCGGGCACGAGCTCGGGCCAAATTCTCGCTCGCCGACCGGCTGCTGTTTACGTCGCTCGGACTGGAGCAAGCCACCGACGAGTGGATTGCCGCCTACAAGGCAGGGCGTTTTGCCGCCGGCGAACCGGTCGCCGATCTTTGCTGCGGCATCGGCGGAGACCTGATGGCGCTGGCCGGCCGCGGCGCAGCGCGGGGCGTCGATCGCGACACGGTCGCGGCGCTGTTGGCAACCGCGAACTGCCAGCGCGCGGCGAGCGATCGTCAAACGCAGGCAACTTCCAATGGCGATCCAACGACGGTCGACGTCGCAGACGCGGGCCAATACTCGCTCGATCCGGCAGTGGCGTGGCATATCGATCCGGATCGGCGCCCGCAGGGCCGGCGCACCACGCAGGCCGAGTTGCACGACCCGCCGGCCGAGGTGATCGACCAGCTGCGCAGCCGGTCGGAGCACGGCGCGGTCAAGCTGGCTCCGGCGACGACGGTCTGCGAGGCCTGGGCGCGCGAGGCGGAGCTGGAGTGGATCAGCCTGGCCCGGCAGTGCCGGCAACAAGTGGCCTGGTTCGGCCGGCTGGCCGGGGCCGCCGGTTCGCGGAGAGCCACAATTGTCGATCGCCATCTGGGCCTGCTGCGAACTCTGGTCGGCCAGGCCGCCAGGCCGATGCCGACTGCCGAGCGGATCGGGCGCTATGTTTTCGAGCCCGATGCCGTGGTGTTGGCAGCCGATCTGACCGGCGCGCTGGCTCAGGAGTTGTCGCTGGCCGCCATTGCCGCCGGGGCCGTCTATCTGACCGGCGATCACGCGGTGCGCGATCCGGCGCTGGCGACGTTCGAAGTGATCGACGTCGTGCCGTTCGACATCAAGCGTCTCAAAAAGCTGCTCCGCGCGGGCGGATTCGGCCGGCTGGAGGTGAAGAAGCGGGGCGTCGAGCACGACCCGGCCGCCGTGGCCAGGCAGCTCAAAGTGCCGGGCGAACATGCGGCCACACTTTTGATCGCGCGGTTGGGCCAGCGCGTCGTGGGCATCGTCGCCCGGCGGCCCTAGCGCACCTTCGCGGATGGCTCGCGCTTGACGAAGGGATTCTCCTGCACCACGGGCTTACGGGCCGACGAGACCTGCTTGCCCAGCGTGCCGGCAACGGCGTCGACTGGCAGCAGCTCCTCGGTGAAGCGCGTCAGATAGTGCATGCTGCTGCCAGAGCCGCTAAAGCCGATTACTCGCCGGTCTGCGTCCATCTGTTGCGAGACGACGCGTCCGCGGTCGAGGTCGAACTTGAGCGTTCCGCTGGTCATCTTCTGCACCAGTTGGGCTTCGATGGCCGGATCGTTGAGCGGCGCGAGGACTTGCGTGTCGACCTGAATGGTCGCCAGCCCGTCGACGACTTTCTCCAGCGTGAACTGCTGCCGCGTGGCGATCTTCTTCGATGCGCCGCCGTGCAGGATCACCTCGATATCGAGCGGCACCGACCAGCTATGTCCGGCCGGCACGGCTTTGCCTGGCAGCGGAATCGTGATCGGTCCCGTATTGGTGAGCGACTGCGGCACCTTGTCGTCGCGGAGCACCACGGTGCCGCGGCGGTCGATAGTCACTTCGGTCAGCGGCACGCCGACCGCTTTGGCCACGTCTTCATAGCCCGGCGGCGGAGCGTCGTCGGTGCGGCTGTTGTAGCGGACTTCCTGGCGTCCCTGGGTCTTCTGCCACATGTCGATGCTCTCGACCGAGTGGACGAACTTGAACCGGTCGCCGGAGGCGTCGAGAACCTTCCAGGCCTTGATCGAAATCGAACGGGTTTCGGCCGTTTGATTCGTGCCCTTGATCGTCGAATCCACCGCGGCGCGGTGCACGACTTCCCAGCGGATCACCTCGCCGGGCTCGAACTTGTATTGTAGGTCGTACTTCTCGGCCTGAGCGCTCTTGGGCGTGGCGTCAGCGGGCCTGGCGTCGGCTTTCTTGGCCTCGGCTTTCTTGGCGTCGGCGGGCTTGTCGGCCGCGGAGGCTGGCACTCCCAACAGAAGCGCGGCCAGAGCCAGCGCGGCCGGCAGGGGGGCAAAGTAGCGAGGGCAGAAGTCCGACATACTCGCGTCCTTTCGAGCATGAATGCTTGCTTCGACCAGCCCGCGGCGCCCAGGGCCCCGCGGACGGCGTGTTTTACGATCCGTCGACCAACTGAATGCGGCCGCCCCAGCCCAGTTTCTCGCGCAGCGTGCGATAGTAACTGTGGCCGGGCACTGCTAGCAGCTTGAACTTCGCCTCGGCCCGCACCACCCGCACCCGGTCTCCCGCTTCGAGCCGTCCGGCGACGATTCCATCAATCACCAGCGACGTGCCAGCATGCGGCCGCGGTACGATCATTTCGTAGACGCGATCGGCCGCATCCACGACCGGTCGGTTGGTCAAGGTATGCGGGCAGATCGGCGAAATCACGAATGCTTGCAGGTCCTGACGCAAAATCGGCCCGCCTGCCGACAAGTTGTGAGCGGTCGAGCCGACCGGCGTGCTCAGGATCAAGCCGTCGCAACTATAGGTAGTTACATGTTCTGAGTCAACGTAAAGTTCGACGTTCAACAGCGCGAACGGCACGCCTGCCAGGATCGCGACTTCGTTGAGCCCGAGTTGCTGGACAACCGTCGCTCCGCCGCGCTGCAAGCAACAGTCGAACATCAAGTGCTCGACGATCGGCAGACGGCCGGCGCAGATATTTGGCAGCTGCGCCACGAGCTCGGCGGAGGACACGTCAGCCAGAAATCCGACCTTGCCCAGATTCACGCCCAACACGGGGCGCTGTCGCCGCGCCATCTGACGCGCTGCGCGCAAGATCGATCCGTCGCCGCCGAGCACGAGCGCCAGATCGAAGTCGACGCCGGACAGATCTTGACTATCGCGCAGGTCGAGCAGTTCGGTGGCGACATGTTCGGCGACCAGCGGCAGCAGACGGCGGGCCTCGCACAGCATCTCGTCCCGCTCGCCGGAGACCAACAGTGCGATGCGCCGCGGCACGGCAGGCTCTTGCCGAGCGGTGGCGGGCTCTTGCCGAGCGGTGGCGGAGCGCTGGCCGGGAAGCGGACCACTGGCGGGAGTTTTGGTCATGGCGTTTGATGATAGGCCCGCTGCCGGAGTGGGGCAAGCGCGCCCGTGTCGGGCGGCGCGCGCGCCCGAGTTTTTACCTCACCGCTATAAGCGGACCGATTTCTGAAAATCTCGCTGTTTGTCGGGCGAAAACGCTGGTTTGAGCGCTGCGAAGTTTTGCATAATCGCACGTCGGCGGTCTCACGAAGAGCCGCCTGGCAGGATCCAGCCGATCGCATCCGGCGACTGTCCGCCGCAGACACGATACGTCGTGCCGGCGACGAGAAGGTTCTCCTCTTTCCGGATGCCGCCGACCGGGTACCCGCGCTTTCCTTCACGACTGCGGCTTCGGATGGAAAAGGTCTCGCATGTCACACTTCTCTATTGCGCCTGCGACGCATGACGGCCTGTCTGGCCTGGCGGTTTCCCGGCTTCCACAATTCGCGGCACTCGAAAAGCATTCTACTCCTCCGGCCGGCGAGGCCCCAAGCCGGGCCGTCGCTATTGACGCTGCCGAGCTGCGCGCCCTGCTGGCCGCGGTGTTTGGCCCCGGCGATCACATCCTGTTCGAAGTCTCGGCGGAAACTGCGCCAGGCGCGCGCCCCTGGGCCCGGGCGGCGAGCGACTGCTGCGCGTCGACGGGCCGAGCCCGGTGCCGGCCGAACCGGCCTCGCTCAAGCGATTGATCGCCGCGATTGGGCTGGCCCAGGCCAAAACGGCCCTTGGCCGGCCGGACTGGGTGGTATTGGTGGCCGATCGCCAGACGCTGGATTTTCAGCAAGCTCTGGATCTGCTCGCCCAGTGCGACGAGCTGCATCGCTTCTTGCTGGTCTGGTGCGGAGCGAAAGCCCCCGCGGCCGGCGACGCCGAACAGACACTGCCCAGCGCCGCCGAAGCGTCGCGTTTGCCGAACACAGAGCAAAATCCCCAGAACGGCTCTCTCGACGCCGAACACCTTGCGGACACATTGCGGCGTTTGAAAGCCCAGTCGCACTCCGCCGTCCTGGACCTGGACACGCGGCAGATATTGCTGCATGACGGCTCCGCCGACTCGCCCCGGGGCGAAGACAACTATGGCAATGATCCCTCGTCCGGATTGCTTGCGGCAACCGCGAACCCCACTGTGTCTGGCCACGACGCGCTGGAACGGCACCTTAGCGGAGCGCCCGAGGCATTGCTGCGTTCGCTCTCAGCCGATCATCGGGTCGTGATCCTGGCGGCGGATGCGCCCGCGAACGTCGCAAAGTTGGCGCTCCACCGGCCCGATCGCTACTTCGAGCTCCCAGTTGCCGATGCCGACGCCTTGGTCTGGTGTGCGGGACTGGCCGCCGGCGGCTGCCGGCCGGTGCTCTGCATCAGTTCGGCGGCGCTGGCCCGCTGTTTGCCGGCGCTCGTCGCAGAAATCTGCCGGCCGCAACATCCCGTGACGCTGCTCGTGCTGCCTTCGGGCGCGGCCGACGACGAGTCGGCGAGCGCCCTGAGCCTGATGCGGCTGCTGGCCGACACTCCGCTCCTGGTGCCCCGCGACGGCGACGATTTCGACCGCTCGCTCGCCTTTGCGCTGGCTTACGACGGACCGGCGGCGATCTGGTGCCCCGAGGCGGCGCTGTTCGGCCGGGAGGCGGAAAACACGCCGACTTCGGGCGTGCGGCAAATCGCCGAGCGCCTGCATTGGCAATTCGGCCGGGCCGAAGTGATCGGCTCGGGCACGGACGTCGCCTTGATTGGCTGGGGATCGGTTGCGGCCGCGGCCGAGCGGGCCGCTGAACTGTTGGCGCCAAGCGGACTGAAAGCGACCGTGGTCAGCGCCCGCTTCTTGCAACCGCTCGATCGCGAAGCCATTGTCACGGCCGCGCGCTCGGCGGCGGCTTGCCTCGTGCTCGACGATCCCCAGGCACGCAGCGGCTTCGCGGCCGAAGTGCTGGAAAGGTTGGCCGAGGCGGGGGTCGCGACGCCGACGTCGGTCGAGCAGCTCAACAACCGCCACGCGACCCTGGATCTGGGCGACGCCCGGGACCGGTTTGCCCTGGCCATTGTCGATCGTTGCCGCTGGCTGGCCGAACCGCTGGAGCCCGAGCGGCGCATGGCGCCGAACGGGGCCATCACGCCGGCCCAGCCGCTCGCCGGCGGCGCGGCGTGCACGGCGGCCCAGGCCGGCTGGCTGCAAATGTTCGGCTCGGCGGCGGTCGACATCCCGCGCGGCGAGTCGCGCCGGCAGCGCTGGCCGCAATCGTTGCCATCGCTACCGGCGGCAACTCCGGCGCAACCGGCACCCTGGACGGAATTCGACCTGGCGAGCGAGCAGCGGTTGATCGCGGGAGTGGGGTTTAGCGACGAGCTTGGCGACTGGATCCGGCGCTACGAGGTGGTGGGAAAACGCAACGTATATTTGTGGCGGTGGTGCCTGCACGGACTGCGCTTAACGACTTTGCCCTGCGTCGAACCGGCGCTGCGAGTCAGTTTGTGCGAGACGAAACTCCTGGCCGTGATGCTGGGCGTGATGCTCGACGACATCGCCGATTTGGGCGGCAATCGGCGACTGCTCAAATTGCTCAACCTGGCAGTGGCCGAAGACCAACGCGTCGAGCTGTCCGGGTTCGATGCGCAGGAACAAGCCTATGGCGAATTTACCCTCGAACTGGCCGCCGAGACTTGGCGGCGGCTGCGGCAATATCCCCGCTACGAACAATTTCTCGACGTGCTCGTGTATGACCACCGGCAGATCGTCAACGCGATGGAGTATTCCAGCCTGCTGAACGAAGACCTGACGCTGGTCAACCTGGTCGAGCACGATGCGTATTCGCCACACAACATGCAAATGATGAGTTTTGCCACGATGGACCTGATGGGCTCGAGCGGTTTCGATCGCCGCGAGCTGGGCCGGCTCCGCGCCCTGGTCTGGCACGCGCAGTCGATGGGCCGCATCGGCAATTTGCTCAGCACCTGGCAGCGCGAAGTCCGGACCCGTGACTTTACCAGCGGCGTTTTCGCCCGGGCTCTCGAGCAAGGCGATTTGCAGGTCGACGATCTGAAATCCGCCTCGACCGACGTGCTGGAGCGAACCATCGAGTGCGGCCACCACGACACGTATTTCATCGACCGCTGGCGGTTTCACCAGCGGGCAATCCAGGCCATCGTGCCGCGGATTCGCAGCGTCGATCTGCGCCCGCTCCTGGCGGGCCTGGAGCGGCTGATCGCGATGGAATTGGGCAGCCGAGGATTGAAATAAACGGCCATGAACCAGCGGTGGCTCGACAAACTGGGGCAGCATTACATCCTGGCAGTGATGGTGCTGACTCGTTTTATCGGCTTCCTGGGCGGATCGCTGACGATTTACTACGTGAATCTGACGCTGCCGGCCCTGCAGGCCACGAGCGCCTTCCTGTGGCTGGCGGTCTGCGCCATCGTGATGGCCGTGGCCACCACTTTGCTGCTGGGTCTGTTCGAGACCCGGTCCCTGCGCCCGTGCTGCGCAAACTGGCCGCGCAAGAACCCGTCGACCTGCCCGACGCCCTGCGCGGGCCGCGAGGCCGTGCAGTTCTGCGTCCGGTATCACCTGCACTCGGCGGTGCTGGTGCCGCTGGTGACGACGGCGCCGGTCTGCGTGGCGATGTGGCTGCTGGAACGCGCCCCGGCGGACGTGCTGGTACAGGTCTGCATCGGCACGTCGCTGGGCATCGCCTCGTCGCTGCTGTTGACGTTCTTCGTCATCGAACGCTGGATGCAGCCGGTGGTGCAGTATCTGCTGCAGCGGGGCATCCCGATCGCCTACGACGAATTGCCGGTGAGCAATCTGCGGCTGCGGATGAATTTGTCGTTCGGCATGATTATCGTGCTCACCGGCGTGATGATCGGCGCCCTGGCCAATCAGCGCGGCATGGACATTGTCAACGATCCCGAGCATCAGGCCGAAACCGTCGCCAGCCTGCGGCAGCACACGATCTACATCATGATTTTCGCCGTCGGGGCGGGACTCGTGCTGGCGCGGATGCTTTCCGACTCGGTGGCCACGCGCGTGCAATTGATGCTCCAGGCCATGAAGCGGGTCCAGCAAGGCAACCTGGCCGACCGGCTGCAGGCCAGCGGCAACGACGAAATCGACATCCTGGCCCGGCAGTTCAACGCGATGGTCGAGCAGCTCGGCCGCAACGACAATACGATCCGGGACCTGAACGCCAACCTGGAGCAGAAAGTCAAACGCCGCACCCGGCAGCTTTCGCGCAGCAAGCAATCGCTGCAGCGCTCGCTGGCCCGGCTGCGCGAGTATGACCGGCTGAAAACCGAGTTCTTCTCGAACTTGAGCCATGAACTGCGCACCCCGCTGACCATGATCCTGGCGCCCGTCGAGCGGATTCTCGATCGGCACAAGACCACGCTGCCGCCGACCGTGTCGTCGATGCTTTCGACGGTGCGCATCAATGGCCAGCGACTGCTCGAGCTGATCAACCGGCTGCTCGATTTCTCGAAGCTCGAAGCCGGCCACATGAAGCTCAACATGGGGCGGCTCGACATCAATTCGCTGGTGCAGGAACTGGTCGCGGCCGCCACGCCGCTGGCCGAAGAACGCAACGTGCGGCTCGAACTCGATTGCGATCCGGAGCTCGTCCCCTTCGGCGCCGACGTGGAAAAGATCGACACCGTCATCAGCAACCTGTTCTCCAACGCCATCAAGTTCACCCCCGCCGGCGGCACGGTCCGCTTGGAAACGTTCCACACCGCCGACCGGGTCTGGTTCTCGGTGACCGACTCGGGCATCGGCATCGACGAGGCCCAGCATGCCCGAATCTTCGAGCGGTTCGTGCAGGTCGACGGCTCGTCGTCGCGGCAATTCGCCGGCACCGGGCTGGGCCTGGCGTTGGCCAAGGAACTGGTCGAGCTGCACGGCGGCCAGATCCACTTGCGGAGCGAACTGGGGCACGGGTCGCGGTTCTGGTTCGATCTGCCGCTGGCTGAAGTGCCGGCCGATCTCCGCTTGCCGGAGGGCGAAAAAGGCTGCTCCGAATCGTCCCGCGCGTGCAAGGCCATTCGTTTCGCCGACCTCGAGATTTGCGACGACCAGTCCACCGCCGGCGATGCCGAAGACAGCCAGCGGCCCCGGGCCACGGTGCTCGTGGTCGACGACACGCCGGAAATGCGGGCCCTGATGGGCGAAATCCTGGGCGAAGAATATCACGTGCTGTTCGCCCGCGACGGGGCCGAGGGGCTCGAGGTCGCGGCGGCGGAACATCCCGACTTGATCGTCTCGGACGTGATGATGCCGAAAGTCGACGGCCAGGAATTCTGCCGCCGGATCAAGGCCGACCCGCTGACCGCCCACGTGCCGTTCATCATGGTCACCGCCAAGGCGGGCCTGGACATGAAGATCGAAGGGCTCGATTGCGGCGCCGACGATTATCTGGCCAAGCCGTTCGATCAGAAGGAACTGCGGGCCCGCACGCGGTCGCTGCTCAAGCTGCGCGGGCTGCACGGCGACCTGGACAAGCAGAACCGGGCCCTGCAGGCCGCCTATCAAGAGCTCAAGTCGCTCCAAGGCCAGCTGATCCAGTCGGAAAAAATGAGCTCGCTCGGCCAACTCGTGGCCGGCCTGGCGCACGAAATCAACAACGCCATCAACGGCGTGTACAACGGCATCCAACCGCTGTTGGCCACGGCCCGCAAGCTCGAGGCGAACGTCACTCCGCTAGTGGCCGGGCCGGCCGGCGCCTCGGGCGAGCGCGACCAGGTGGCCAAGCTGTTTGCCCGAATCTTCTCCTTGGCCACGGTGATCGAAAACGGGGCCACGCGCACGGCCCGGATCGTCGGCGACCTGAAGACCTTCTCTCATCCCGACAACGAAAAATCCGCCGAGTTCGATTTGCATCGTTCGCTCGACGTGTGCCTGAACCTGCTGTCCAACCAGATCAAGGGGCGGATCACCGTCCACCGCACCTACGGCGAAGTGGGACACGTCTTCGGCCCCAGCGGCCAGCTCAACCAGGTATTCATGAATCTGCTCACCAACGCCCAGCAGGCCATCCCGGGCGCTGGCGAGATCACGGTCACCACCAGCCAGGACGAGCATTGGGTCACGGTCAGCGTGCGCGACACCGGCACCGGCATTCCGCCGGAAATCCGGGGCAAGATCTTCGACCCGTTTTTCACGACCAAAGAGCCGGGCGTCGGCACCGGCCTGGGCTTGTCGCTCAGCTACGGCATCATTTCCCGGCTCGGCGGCACGATCGAGTGCAATAGCACCGTCGGCCAGGGAACCGAATTCATCGTCAAGTTTCTTCGTGTCTCGCCGACCGCAGCCGAAATCGCCGCGGCTCCCGCGGCCGCCGGCCAGAACACGCCCCCCCACGCGCTCGCCAGCGCGGCGCATTGAGGTAAGCAATGAAACGCGATGTGCTCTACGTCGATGACGAGCCGGACAACCTGGTCGTCTTCGAAGCCACGTTCGAGGACTCGTTCAATATCTGGACCGCCACCAGCGGCCAGCAGGCGCTCGAAATGATCGAATCGCGCCCCTTTCCGGTCGTGGTCGCCGATCAGCGGATGCCCGGCATGACGGGCTCGGAACTGTTCGAAATCATGCGCCGGCAGCATCTGCACACGCGCCGTGTGATGCTCACCGGCTATGCCGACTCGCAGGCCATGATCGACGCGATCAATCAGGGACACGTCTACTACTTTCTCAAGAAACCTTGGGAACGGCACGACGTGCAGTCGGTGCTGGTGCGGGCGATCGAGTCCTACGAGCTGGAAATGTCGAACCTGACGCTGACCGACCGGCTGGTTTCGGTCGACCGCTGCGCCGCGCTCGGACGGTCTGCGGCCCGGATCGCTCACGAAATGGGCAACCAGCTCTGCATGCTGCCATTGTTGGAGCTGATCGAGGACCAATACGCCGACCATGAAGACCTGGTGCAAACGGCCGACTTCGCCCGGCAAACCTATGAGCGGCTCGCGCAATTGATCAACGAAGTCAAAGCCTTTGTGCGCTGCGAGCACGACAACCTGAGGCTGGCCCCGGTCTCGCTGGCCGACGTCGTACACGAACTGCAGCAATTCGTGCGTTTCGACCAGAGCCTGCCGGCCGCCAAAATCCACGTCCGCGTGGACAGCGATCCGCTGGTCCGCGGCAACAAGACCAAGCTGCAGCAAGTCCTGATCAACCTGCTCAAGAATGCGGCCCACGCGCTGGGCGACCAGCCGGACGGACGCATCGACCTGACGCTGACCACCGAGGAGGGCTCGGCCGTGCTCTCCGTCGCCGACAACGGCTGCGGCATGCCCCCAGAGGTCCAAAAGCGGATCTGGGAACCCTTTTTCACGACCAAAGGGCAGGAAGGGACCGGGCTGGGACTGGATATCAGCCGTTCGATGATCCAACAGCACGGCGGCCAGATCGACTGCAGCTCGGCCCCCGGCCAAGGCTCGACGTTTACGATTCACCTGCCGCTTGCCGATGAGGGCAGCGGTTTGCAAACCCCTGACGAATCCCACTTGATCGCGGCAACGTCGGCGCCCTGACCCTCGCGGGCGAGGGGCGACCGGCGTGCAGGATGCAAAAGCGACGAAATCACTTGCAGGAGTCCGACCAATGAAGATTCTGCTGGCTGGCCCGCGCGGTTTTGCGCGGGCGTCATCATGGCTATCGAAGCCCTGGAACGCGCCATCGAGCGGTTCGGCACGCCGCTGTACGTGTTTCACGAAATTGTCCACAACCGGCACATCGTCGACCGATTTCGCCGGCAGGGGGTCGTCTTCGTGGACGGCCTGCACGAGGTGCCGCCCGGCAGCCACCTGATGTACAGCGCGCACGGAGTCTCGCCCGACGTGCAGCGCGAGGCGGGTCAGCGCAGCCTGCAAGTGATCGACGCCACGTGTCCGCTCGTGCGCAAGGTCCATCTCGAAGCGACCCGCTTTGCCCGCGAGGGTTATACGATTGTGCTGGTCGGACATCGCGACCACGACGAGGTGGTGGGCACGCTGGGCGAAGCGCCCGATCAGATGCGGCTGGTCGAAAACGTCGAAGACGTCGACCGGCTGGTCATCGCCGATCCGGCCAAGGTGGCCTACCTGACGCAAACCACGCTCAGCGTGGACGACGCGGAAGTGATTCTCCGCCGCCTCCGGGAGCGGTTTCCGCTGGCCGTCGGCGCGCCGAAGGAGGACATTTGCTACGCCACGCAGAATCGCCAGGAGGCCCTGAAGGCCTTGCTGCCCACGGCCGACGTGGCCTTGATCGTCGGCAGCCGCAACAGCTCGAACAGCACCCGGCTGCAGGAAGTGGCGCTGGTGGCGGGCCGACCAGCTTACCTGATCGATAATGCCAGCGAAATCGATCCGGCCTGGTTCGCTGGCAACGAAACCGTTGCCGTCACGGCCGGGGCCAGCGCCCGGAGGAGCTGGTCGTGGCCTGCGTCGATCGGTTGCAGGCATTGTTCGGGGCGACGGTCGAACGGCGGAGCGTTCGGGAAGAATACGTCGAGTTTCCGCTCCCGCTCGAAGTCCGCTAGGCGGGCGGCCGGCGGTGGCGCCGCCAGTCCAAGGGATTTTCCGGACAATCGCCCAAGTTCGCCGCGCGCAGGGTCGAAGAATGCCACAGCGCCGACCCCCTTGCGCTGCCCCCGAGCGTTCCCACCTGCCGGGATAAACCTTGGCGATCTTGACGATTGGCCAGGGTTGGTCCCTCGAACCACCCGCCAACGGATTGGCTCTATGCACCGACCAGCTGCGGTTCGCTGTAGCGTTGTGCTTGCGCTTTTGGCCCTGTTCGTTCAGACGGTTCGCGCCGACGGCCTGGTGCGCGACGGGTTGGGCGCCATCTCGATGGGCCGCGGCGGCACCAACCTGGGTTTCTCCGACAACGGGGCGATCATCAACGACAACCCCGGCGCCATGTCGAACGTTGCCGGCAACGGGCTATTCGACGCCAGCGCCGACACGCTGATCACCGACCTGCACTACAGCGATCCACAGAATAGCGACATCGCCGGCAAGACGCGTCCCTTCGTGTCCCCGTCGATCGGCTACATCCAGAAGATCGCCGATACCGACTGGACGTTCGGGCTCGGCGCGTTCGTGCCGGCCGGCTTCGGCGCCGACTACAACATGGTCAGCCAGTTCGCCGGCCCGCAGCAGTACAAATCCATCGGCGGGTTGGGCAAAATATTGCCGGGCCTGTCGTACAAAGTGAACGACAAGCTGTCGATCGGTGGAACCTTCGGCCTGGCGTTCAGCGACGTGCAGATCACGGCGCCGTACGTGGTGCAAACCACGCCCGGCTTTGCCGGCGCGCCGACGCTGCTGGGCCTGCATTCTTGGGGCGTGGCCCCGACCGGCGGCTTCGGCATTCAGTACCTTTGGACCGACGAAACCGTGCTCGGTTTCAATTACATCGCGCCGACGACGCTCAATCTGAGCGGCGGAGCAGGCCTGAACATCTTTGGCCTGGCGCCCACGCCGGTCTATAGCCACTTCGACGCCAATGTGCACATCACCTGGCCGAGTTCCATTTCGTTCGGCGTGCGCCACAACCTTTGCCCGCACCGCATGGTCTCGGCCGAAGTGCTGGTCTATAACTGGTCGGGAGCGTTTACCAATCTGCCCATCACGCTCACCAACCCCTCGAATCCGCTGATCGGCGCCATTGCGCCGAACGGCCTGAAAGACTATTTTCCGCTGGGCTGGAACAACTCCGTCTCGCTCCGCACCGGCTACCAGTGGACGCCGGACGACGTGAACACGTACCGCCTGGGCTACGTCTATCACGCCAGCCCGGTGCCGAACTATACGCTCAACCCGCTGGTCGACGGCGTGCTGGTGCATACCTTCACCTGCGGTTACAGCCGCAAGCTGCCGCGGTGCCAGTTCAACGTGGGCTACCAGTTTTCGTTCGCGCCGACGCGCGACGTGGGCGCCAGCGGGATCATCGGGCCCGGCGGCGCTCCTGGCGACTTCGCCAACAGCCAGTTCAAGGCGTCGATCCATTACCTGTCGCTGGGCTTCCTGGTGCCGTTCTAAGCCCCGGCAATGCTTTCCGCCGGCAGTCGATGACGGCCGGTTTCAACCGGGCGGTCGCAGCAGGCGGCAGGCCTTGCGAGAGCGATCCGCGCGTTTAGCTGACGCGGCGATGGCCGGCGGCGTGGCCCCGTTCGACCCGGGCCGCCAAGCGCCGGCAGGCGGCCGCGATGCCCGACGGATCGAGGCCCAGGTCGGCCAATTGCTCGCCACGTTCGGCATGTTCGATGTAACGGTCGGGAATGCCCAGCCGCTCGATATGCGCCGCGGAGATTCCGGCGTCGGCCGCCGCTTCGCAGACGGCGCTGCCGAAGCCTCCCATCAGGGCGCCTTCTTCGACCGTCACGACGAATGAGCTCGATTCGAGCGCGCGGAGCACGACGTCGGTATCGAGCGGTTTGATGAAGCGGGCGTTGACGACGCCCACGTCCAAGCCTTCCTCGCGCAGGATCGCGGCCGCCTTGAGGCAATTGCCCAGGAGCGTGCCGCAAGCCAGGATCATGCCGTCGCGGCCCCAGGACAGAACTTCGGCCCGGCCGCTTTGAATCGCGGCCCGTTCGCCCTCGATGTTTTCCACCGAGGCTTTCGGGTAGCGGATCGACACCGGCCCGTCGTGCGACAGGGCAAATTCGAGCATCGCAACCAGGTCCCACTCGTCGCCCGGTGCGGCCACGACCATGTTGGGGAACAGCCGCATGTAACCCAGGTCGAAAACGCCGTGATGCGTGGGCCCGTCGGGACCGACGAGCCCGGCCCGATCGAGCAGGAACGTGACCGGCAGATTCTGCAGCGCCACCTCCTGAAAGATCTGGTCGAAGCTGCGCTGCAAGAAGGTGCTGTAAATATCGACGATCGGCCGCAGTCCGGCTTTGGCCTGGCCCGCGGCGAAGGCCACCGTGTGCGATTCGCAAATCCCCGTGTCGAAGAAGCGGTTCGGGAAGGCGGCCCGGGCCGGTTCGAGCTTCGTGCCCTGGCACATTGCCGCGGTCATGACGGTGACGCGCTCGTTGCGCTCCATTTGCCGCTGAATGGCTTCGCTGGCGGTGTCGGTGTAAGCGCGCGAAGCGCTCTTCTTGAAGGCCAGCACCGCCCCGTCGTCGCAGGTGAACGGGGCGGGTGTGTGGAAGTAGACCGGATCCGCCGCGGCGGGCTGGAATCCGTGGCCCTTCTGCGTCACCACGTGCAAGACCACCGGCCCGTCCTGATCCTTGACCATGTTCAGGTACTTGCACAGCTGCGAGATATTGTGCCCATCGACCGGGCCGATGTAGCGGAAGCCGAGCTCTTCGAACAGCATGCCGCCGTGCAAGCCGGCCTTGACCGCTTCCTTCACCTGGGCCAAGAGCCGCTCGGCCGGATCGCCCAGCAGCGGTACCTTGTTGAGCACCTTGAGCACTTCGCTCTTCAGGCCGGTGTAGAACGAGTTGGTCCGCAGCCGGTCGAGGTATTCGCCCATGCCTCCGACGCGCGGGCAGATCGACATTTGATTGTCGTTGAGCACGACGAGCAATTTCTTGCGCATGTAGCCGGCGTTGTTCATCGCTTCGTAAACGATGCCCGAGGGGAACGCGCCGTCGCCGATCACCGCCACCGAATGCCGGTCTTGCTGGCCGGGGATCAGGTCGTCGCCGCTCTTGAGGCCCAAGGCGGTCGAGACGCTGCAGCCGGCATGGCCGGTCATGAACAAGTCGTATTCGCTCTCGGCCGGATTCGGATAGCCCATCAAGCCGCCCTTGGTGCGGATGGTGCTGAATTCGTGGTAACGGCCGGTAATCAGCTTATGGGGATAGATCTGATGCCCGGTGTCCCAGATCAAGCGGTCGCGGCTGAAGTCGAAGGTGGAATGCAGGGCCAGGCACAACTCGACCACGCCCAGGTTCGAGGCGAAATGCGCCGACCGGTTGGTGAGCAATCCGCACAGCGCAGCGCGCATCTCGCCGGCCAGCTGTTCCAGCTGGGGAGCCGACAAACCGGCCAGGTCGCGCGGGGATTCGATCGTCGAGAGCAGCTTGTCCATCAGTGATTCCTTTCGACAACATAGCGGGCCAGCGCTTCCAGGCCGTCCGCATGTGGCGCCAAAGTAGCAATTGCCGCGCAGGCTTCGGCCACCAATGCCTCGGCCCGGCGAACGCTTGAATCGATCCCCAATACTCCCGGAAAGGTCAGCTTGCCGCGGGCATCGTCTTTGCCCGTGGCCTTGCCCAACTGGTCGGCCGACCCGCGGACGTCGAGCAGGTCGTCGACAATCTGAAAGGCCAGTCCCAGCTTGCGGCCGTAGACTTCCAAGGCAGCGCGCTGCGTGGCATCGGCGCCGGCGGCGAGCGCGCCGAGTTGCAGCGAGACCAGGAACATCGCGCCCGTCTTGCGGCGGTGGATCGATTCCAGGGCCTCGATCCCGGCATGCAAGTCGACGCCGGCCAGGTCATCGGCCTGACCGCCGACCAGCTGCGTGGCGCCAGCGGCCTGGGCCAAAAGCGCGCAGCCTTCGGCCGCAGCGCTGGCCGGGTGCAGGTCGCGGGCGAGCACTTCAAACGCCAAGGCCAAGAGCGCGTCGCCGGCCAGGATGGCGGTCGCCTCGCCGAATGCCTTGTGACAGGTGGGCCGGCCGCGGCGCAGATCGTCGTCGTCCATGGCCGGCAGGTCGTCGTGGATCAAAGAATACGTGTGGACCATTTCCACGGCGCAGGCGGCGGGCAGGGCCGCCTCGAGCGCGCCCTGGCAGGACTCGGCGGCCAGCAGCACGAGCATCGGACGCAGGCGTTTGCCCGGCGCCAGCAGGCTATAGCGAATCGCCTCGCGGAGCGTGTCGGGGCAGCCCGCGTCGAACCGCGTGTACTGATCGAGCTGTCCATCGATCCGATCGCGCACTTGGTGCGTATAGGATTCGATCGAAAATGCGGGGCTTTGCACCATGAAGCACGACGCAGCAATAAAGACCGGGGAAAAGGCCCGCCGCCCGGGCAAAAACGCCGCGCGCACCCGGACGAGCTTTCGGCGGCTCGTTTATTCTAGAAGAGGGTGCCGGGTTCGTCTACGTCGCCCGTGCGCGGCAATTTGTCGCCGACCTCGTCGGCTGGCAAGCTGTTCCGTTTGGAGCGGCGGCGACCACGGGCTTGCGCCTTTTCTTCCAAACTCATTGCCTGTTCGTCAAAGCTTTCCGTGACGGCACTACCGAGCGCGTCGGCACTCTTTAACAGTTCGATCCGCCGTTCGGCCCGCTCCAGCAGTCCGTAGCACTGCCGCAGCAGCTTTACGCCCGATTCGTAGCGGGACAGCGACTCGGCCAGGCCGATGCGTCCCTCTTCGAGCTCGCGCACGATGAGCTCCAGTTGCTCGAGCGCCTGCTCAAACGACGGCTCCGCGCCCGACGAGTTTTCGGCCGATGGCTCCACGAGTCTTATACTCCTGCAGTAGGAAATCCAGTCATTCCGATGCGCTCGGCGACTCCACCCGGCTCGTCACTTCGCCGGCGGCAAAGCGCGTCGCGATCCGATCGCCCGGCGCCAACTCACTCGCGGCGCGAATGACCTGGCCGTCGGCGAGCCGCCGGGTCAGGCTATAGCCGCGGGCCAGAATTGCCAAGGGGCTGAGCGACTCCAAATGCGCGCTCTTGGCCTCGAGCAGGCTGCGCGCGGAGTGCAACCGGTGGCCCAGCGCCAGCTGGGAGCGCGCCGCGAGTTCGTCCAAGCGCCGGGCCAACTCGTGTACGCGCTCCTCGGGGCGACGCACCACCCGCGCTTGCGCGACGGCATCCAGGCGCTGCCGGGCGCTGAGTACCCGGAGCTGCAAAGCCGCGGCCATGCGCTCCCGCTGCCGGGCCAGGCCTTCGAGCAGTTCGGCGGTCGACGGCATGACGCGCTCGGCCGCTTCGCTGGGCGTCAGAGCCCGGACATCGGCCACCAGGTCGGAGAGCGTGACGTCGATTTCGTGACCGACGGCCGAGATCACCGGAATCCGCGAGGCATGAATCGCCCGCAGGACCACCTCTTCGTTGAAGCACCACAGATCTTCCAGACTGCCCCCGCCGCGGGCCACGACCAGCACGTCGATCGGCCGGGTCAGCCGATTGGCCAACTCGATCGCGGCGGCGATCTCGGCCGCGGCGCCCGTGCCTTGCACTCGAGTCGGCAAGATCAGCACGTCGGCATGCCGGCTGCGGCGCCGCAGCACTTCCAGAAAATCGCGCAGCGCGGCGCCGGTCGGGCTGGTGACGATGGCAATCTGCCGCGGAAAGCGGGGGAGCGGTCGCTTACGCGCCGCGTCGAACAAGCCTTCGGCTGCCAACCGCTCGCGCAGTTTGCGCAGCGCCAGCTCGAAGCGCGCCGAGTCCCTTGGGCAGGACCTGCTGGATCACCAATTGATAACTGCCCCGCGGGGCGTACAAATCGACATAGCCCTGGCAGATCACTTCCAGCCCGTCGTCCAGGTCGAAGCGCACGCGGGCGGCCGCCGTGCGCCAGATCACGGCGCGAATCTGCGCGCCGCTGTCTTTGAGCGTCAGGTAGCAATGGCCCGAAGCGGGGCGCGAAAAGTTCGAGATCTCGCCGCTGACCCAGACCGACGGAAAGCTCGATTCGAGCACTTCCTTGATCTCGGCCGAGAGTTCGGAAACCGTCAGCACTGTTTCGGCGGCCGCGTTCATGCGTGTGTGCAGTGCAGCGGGGCGGGGGTTGGCGGCAGCTCAGGCAAGTCGGCGGCGGGGCGATTTTCGGACGCATGGCCAGGGCGGCATTCCTAGGCCGCCCGGTAGGCTTTTTGAGGCAGCATGTTCTGCTGCCCGACCTTGCTCGTGCCCGAGGCGGCCCAGGCCTCGGCCTCGAGCGAGAGCCGGTTAAGCAACTGTTCGACGTGCAGGCGGTAATGCTCCAGTCCGTCGCGATCGAGCTGCGGCGGAATGGTCAGGGCCGGGCTGATTACGCCCCGGGCTCTGGAGCCGGGACGCGGAACGGCGAAGCGGTCCCAACTCTTCGTGCGCCAGGGCCGGTCGTAGCCCAGGCCCATGCAGACCAGCGGCATCCCCAGCTTCGACGACAGGTAGATCGGCCCCTGCGACATGCGGCGGCGCGGACCGCGGGGGCCATCGGGCGTCATCGCCAGGTTCATCGACTGGCTGCGGCGCAACAATTCGTGCAGCGCGGCGGCGCCTCCGGCATACGTCGAACCGCGGACGAAGTCGAAACCCATCCGGGTACACAACTCGGCCAAAATGTCGGCGTCGCGATGCCGGCTGAGCAGCATCGCAAAGTTGCAATGCCCGCGCAGATACAGTGGCAACAACAGATTCTCGTGCCAGAAGACGTAGATCTTCTGCCCGCTGTAGGCGGGATTCACCGGGTCGACCGCCAGGTCGTAGAACGCGGCCTGATAGTCCAGCGTGCGCATCCACAACCGAATGGAGGAGGCAGCCAGAAAGCCGAAGGGCTTGATCGTCCTTTTTCCCAGAAGCTTCATAGCATCCTTGCTGCTGTTGCTGATTCCGGCCGGCACCAGACTGCTCGACGCGCTGCCGGCACTCCTTTTTGGTCCGGCAGATCCGCTCAGACCGCGGCCGACTCCTTGCCGCGCGGGGCAGGGGAGGCAGACGGCTCGTCCGGCCACTCGCCGGAAAATACCTCGACGGCCGGCCCCGTCATATATACGTGATTGTCCGCTTGCCATTCCAGCTGCAGGTCGCCGCCGGGCAAGTGCGCCAGGATCCGCCGCGCGCTGCGCCGGTGAGCACGCCCGAGACACAGACTGCCGAAGCTCCCGTCCCGCAGGCCAGCGTGATGCCGCTCCCGCGCTCCCAGGTGCGCATCGTCACTTCGCCGGGCGAATGGACTTCGACAAAATGAACATTGATCCGCTTGGGAAAGATCGACGCTTGCTCGACCAGCGGGCCGATCGTCTCCAGCGGCACGTCCTGCACCCGGCGACAGTAGATCGCCACGTGCGGATTGCCCATCGAGACGCAGGTCATCGTCGGCTCGAGGCCGCAGACCAGCGTCCAGGGCTCGGCATGCCAGGAGGCCAAATGGCCGGCCAGCGGCAGATCGACAATCTGGTCCCAGGACCCGATGCCCGGGATGTCGGCCGGAATTTTGGTCGATTCCAGCTTGGGCTCCCCCATGTCGACGCGGACGCGCTCGACCACTCCGTCGGCCACGTCCAAGTCGAGCGAGAGCACGCCAGCGCCGGTTTCGAGCTTGATCTTGGTCTCGCGCCAGCCCATGATCGTAGACGTACTTGGCCACGCAGCGGATGCCGTTGCCGCACATTTCCGATTCGCTGCCGTCGGCGTTGAACATCCGCATCCGGGCCGCGGCAACCGTCGAAGGGCAAATCAGGATCAGCCCGTCGCCGCCCACGCCAAAATGCCGATCCGCGATGCGCCGAGCCAGCTCGGCCGGGTCGTCCGGCAGCGCCTCGTGAAAGCAATCGACGTAGACGTAGTCGTTGCCAATGCCGTGCATCTTGGTGAAACGCATGGGTCGTACTCCGCGGTCGCTCGCGCCGGCAGAAAGCCGGACGCCCCACATTTTAGAGAATTGGGGCAATGCCGGCAAACCGAGTTACTCGGAGCCCGCAGGGAGCGCAAAACGCCGGCCGTCAGCCCGTCAAATCCAGCTGGCTGCCGCTCGAACCGCTGCTATCGTCGATGCCGGCGGCCGGGTCGCTCACCGGCTCTTCGGCCGGGGCATCGCCCGGCTGGTGGCGAGGGAATTCCCAGGGCGCCGGCCATCGGCGTCGCGGTCGTGAGCTTCCTGATCTTCGCCGTCGGTGGCGGCGATGCCGGCCGTGTCTTCGGCCCGGCGCTGCGATTCGATCCGCGCCTGCTGCTCGGTGGCCGCTTGCTGAGCGCGGACCCCGTGGTGACCGCTGACTTGGGCCAACCCCGAGCCGGCGGCGCTCACCGCGACTCCACTGGTGGGAAAGATGCTCATGGACTGCCTGGCCCAGCCGGTTCGGGAACTGCCGCTACTATAAATCCTCTTGAGCCCTGGCTAGCGAATGAGCCAGGGGCGACCACCGGAAGCCCCGGAGACGGGTACGTTCGATGTAGCCTGACAGCCGATTTGAAGCCTCGGTACCAATAATATCGACAAAGTTTCGCCCCGTTCTGCAGGCTGTCCCGACCCCGCCAGCGGCGCAGAATGCCGGACGAACGGGTTCGGGCCGCCCGAGTGCGGCACGATTTAACGGCAATGCCGACCGCAAGCACGCGCGCTCCGGCTGCAGGGCCGGCTATTTGAATGGGTTCAGGCTGCGCAGTAGGCCGCCGGTTTGCTCCGGGGCCGGCGGGGGCGGCGGAGGATATTGCGGCGCGGCGGGCGGCGGGGCCGCATTCCCGGCCGCGGCGCCGGGCGCCGCCGTCGAGGGCGAAAACAGGGGCGTGGCTGGAAGCGCCGGTCCACTTTGTTCGCGGCTCTTTTGAAAGTCGGCCTGCAGTTTCTGAATCGCCTGGCTGACGCGCGGAAACGCTTCGCTGCGCGTGGTGGGGTTGTCGATCGTCCCGGCCACGTGGATCTGCATGATCTGCTGGCTGGCTTCTCCCAACACGCTGCGCAGGATCGGCACCTGGTGTTCGGTGCGACCCACGATCGAATGGAAGGTCAGGTCGATCTGACGGTCGAAATTCATCTGCCCCATGCCCAGCAGGCTGATCGCGTCACCGGAGAAGTTGATTCGGTCGAGCAGCACGTGCTCTCCCTGAATGCGAAAGTCGATGTCGCTGCGCGTAAAGGCCGTGGTGTCTGGCTCGCGCATGTTGAGAATCTTGAGCATCGCCACCATCACCGGTAACTCATAAATGTCGGCATCGTGCAGGCGGATGCCGCCGGCGCCGCGCAGCGTGTGCGTGTTGCGGCCGGTCCCTTGCAGCTCGACGTTGGCCACCACCTTGCCGTTGAGTCGCTGCTGGCCGCTGACGTTTTCCTTGGCGAATTGCCCCAGGTCGGCGTCGGTCAGGCTCGCCCGGAGCATGTATTGCGGGCTGCCCCCCAGGTTGACCTGGCAATCGGCCTGCACGACGCCGCTGAAGATCTTGGCGCTGATATGGCGCGGCGTGCGGTTGGCAACCTGGGTTTCGGACCAGGCCCCGGCCAGGAAGTGGTCGTTGTCGATCCAGAGCGGGCCGGCAATTTCGGTGAACTGAAAGTTCTTGTAAGTCGCGGCGTCGAGCAGCACGTCGCCCCGCGATGAGAACCGCTTGCCGTCGTAGGCGCCCGCCAGCTTGACGCTGCCGTAGAGGTTCTCAAGTTTCAGGCCGGCATCGAGCGCGCCTTGGTGCACGTCGAAGACCACGTCCCAGGCCGATTCGAGCGGCGCCTGGGTGCCAGCCTTGGTGAATTCCACCTGGCCGCGCAGGGCAATCCCGCCGGCCGGCTTGAGCTCGCCGACGATGCGCCGCAGTCCCTCGGGCAAGGCGGCCAACAGATCGTGGTCGGCCTTGAGCCGATCGACGGCCAGGTTCTTGAGCTTGAGCTTGAATCCGCCGTCGGGAGCGATGTCGCAGCTGCCGCCGGTCGTGATCAACGTGCGGCCGTGAACGGCTTCGACGTTTTCCAGTTCGGCGTGGCCGTCCTGGTAATAAAACGTGCCGTGCAGTTTATCCAGGCGGTACGGAAAGTAATTCGGCTCCAGCGAGCTTGTTTCGCTCCGCGGCCGGGCCCGGAGCTTGAGATTGGTGCGCCGCGCGTTGCACTCGTAGACCAGGTCGATATCCAGGTCGACCGCGCCGCGGGGTTTGAGCGATTTCCACAGTTCGCCCACGTTCGGCGGCAGCGCGTCGCGGAGCTCCTCTTCGAGCGGCACATTCTCGCCCACGAAACCGAGCACCAGCCGGCGGCCCTCGGGCCCCGGGCCCAGGCTCCCCTGACAGTGGACCACGCCGGTGTCGTTCGTGCCCTCCAGATCGCGGAAGGTCCAGACGTTGTCGATCATCTCGAGCGATCCGCGGATATTGCCCAGCGGGTAGGGGAAGCGATCGTAGTTCAACGCACAGCGATTGAGCGTCACGGCCAGGTGGCTGTGTGATTCGGGCCGCTGGGGATCGTCGCGCCACTGCTGGGCCACGAAATTGAACGTGCCCCGCGGGCTCAGCGAGCGCACGACCGGTTGCGTGCCGTCGGGCAGCGCGGCAAACAGTTTCTCGTCGAAGGGAATATTCTCTCCCTCGGCCTGGATGCCGCCGGTGAAGTTCGGCCCCGGGTTGACAATGGCGGCATTGAGCCGGATCGGCTGGCCGCCGGCATACGCCGTGAGCTGGGCGGTGAGCCGATTGTTCTTGTGCACGATCGTGCCGCACGCCCGCTCCAGGCGATAGGGAAATTTGTGGCACGTGAACGAGACGTCCAGGCACTTGATGTCGGCCTCGGGCGTCCAGCGCCGGCCGTCGTATGCCAGCTTGAGATGGGCGTCGACTTCGCCCTCCGGCAAGAACTTGTACCAGTCGCACGAGATCGACGGCGGCAGCACCCGGACCAGATTGCGGTCCAGCTCGATCCGGTTGCCGTGCAATTCCAGGCTCATCGGACTGCCCGCCGTGTAGCCCTGCCGGCTGCCCGTCAGGCGGATGCTGGCCTGGCCGTTGCGGGCTTGCAAATCGTCGACCACGAAGCCGGCATTGTTGAGCCGCACGCGGGCCCGCAGTTCGGACAGGGCAAACGGCAGCCGGGGATCGTCGATCCGACCGCGAAGGATGTCGGCCGTGACTTCAAAGCGGGTCGACGGCGCGAGCGCCAGATCGTGTCCGACATGAAACTCGAGCTGGCTCTCGCAGCGCAGCGTGCCGAGCTCGCCCAGCTTTTCGGCGATCTCCGAGGGCAGGCCACTGCGCAGCTCGGGCGAAATCTCGAGCCCCACGGCCGTGCCCGACAGGTTAAACCGGCTCGAGCGGCGGTCGGCCCGGCCTTTCAGCTCGACGCGCTGGAAATAGTCGGCCGCCAGATAGCCCTCGATCAGGACGGGTTCGAGGTCGGCCGGATCCGCGGGCTCGGTCGGCTTGATCGTCAGGTGGATGTCGCGCAGCGTAAGCGTGCTGGAGGGCTGCTTGGTCGGATCGAAGATCTCGATCGTGCCGTTCTCGATCTGCGAGACCGGATGCCCGCTGCCGAATCGCGGAAAGGGAAACAGCTTCGCGATGCTCCACGAGCCGTCGGGCCGGCGCGTGGCCCGGAGCACGGGGCGGCGGACCTGGATCTGCTTGACCTCAATGTCCCCCTTGATCAGGTCCTGCAGCGTGGACTGGCAACCGATGAACAGCTCGTCGAAGTAGGCCAGTTCGGCTTGCGGGCCGGCCGCTTCGCGCTCGACGATCGAAATGCCCCGGACTTCGATGCCTTCGCCTTCGACCAACTGGGCAAACCGGACCCGGACGGTCAGGTTGGGAAAGTGCTCGGCCAGCATGGTCTCCAGGCGCGCGCGGATTTCCTCGTCGACCCGGTGATAGAAATAGGGAACGGCCACCGCGGCGGCCAGTAGCGTGACTACCAGCCCCCACTTGAAGAAGAACCAACAGAAGTTGACCAGTCCCTTGGTAATCGTCGCGTTCCTTGCTTGTTCCGCGGCTGTCAGGCGGCGGCCGGGCCGGGGTGGGATGTGCGCTGCAGCTCTGAGTCAGGCTTGAGAGCCGCCGCGGGCCCCGAAATTGCCGCCCCCGTAATCGCAGCGGCCGCCAGCACGATCAGCCCCAACATCGCCGGCTCGCGGTAGCGCAGCGAGCTGACGAAGATCGTGTGCAATAGCGTCAAATAAACGGCCGGCAGCCAGGCCAGGGCATAGGGCCAACCCGTGGAAGTGAATCTCCAGACGCCGTAAAGGCCGGCCAGGAGCACTGGCACGTAGGTCACCAGCACTGCCAGCCGCAGCGGCCAGCCGCGAAACTCGTTTTCGTTCGGCCAGACGTTCCACAGTCGCACCAGCTTGATGCCGGCTAGTTCCAGCACGCGCAGCGGATGCGCTTGGGCCCAGCCGACGGCCTCAGCGGCCAGCAGCCGATCGAGCCGATATTCCAGCGGATCTTCGCTCGGGCGCACCTCCGCCTGGTCGGCCGCCAACAGCCGGGCTTTGAACTCGGGCGCGAATCGCATGTCGCTGGCGCCAGTGGCCGTGGGGTTCAAGCCGTCGTACAGGCTCGCGCCGACTTGCAGCGTCGTGGGCACGAAGTGGCCGATGATCCGTGCGTTGCGGATCCACCACGGGGCCAGGACCGCGGCCAGCAGCGCGAGCATCACCAAGGCGCCGGTAAACTGTTCCCGTTTGTGACGCGAGAATGCGATCGCCATGAGCGCGGCAAACGGCGTGAACAGCAGCCAACTGGGCCGCACCAATGTGGCCAGACCGGCCGCGATGCCGGCAGCCGCCGACCAGAGCCAGCGCTCCCGACGGCCGTCGCTGCGGCTGGCAGCTCCCCACAGCCAGAGCTGCGCGATGATCAGCGGACAGACGGCGGCCTCGCTCAGCACCAGGGCGCCCAAACCAATCTGTCCCGGATACAGGGCGGCAATCAATCCGGCCACGAGTCCCGTCCGGGCGTCGAACAGCCAACCGGCCCAACCGATCACCAGCGCCACAGCGGCGGCGCCGAGCACGGCGCTCAACGCTCGGCCCCAGAAGACCGGTGCGTCGGTGCCCAGCAGGCGAAACAGGACCGACAGGATCAGCGGATAACCGGGCGCGCGGAACACGCGCTGGTCGGACGACTGAAACTGGTACGACTCGCCCCGGGCCAGGCGTTGGCCCAGCGCCCAATAGCTTTCGCTGTCGCCGAAGAAGAAGCGCGTGCCCTCGGGCAAGCGCGATTGCCACCAGACGCCCGCGGCCAAGCGCACCGCCAGCGCCAACAACACGATCGCCACGGCGGCACGGCGGGAGAACGGGGCGGGCATCGGCGCAGAATCTCGCTATTGTGTCCAAATTAGGCGGGCATGGTACGCGCGGGGCGCTGCGCGGGTCAAGGTAAGCTGGGCCGGTCGCCCGGCGCGTCGTGCCATCGAGCGGCGTTAAACCTTAGCGGCTATTCCGCCCGTATCGGCCGATCCCGAGGCTTCGCCAAAACCGCTCGCTTACGCAGTTTCACTCGCGTCGGGCCGACTGTATACTCAACGTTCAAAATCCGTCCCATCGTTCCGCTTGCAGCGCTAGCTAGCCCTGTGCGGGGCATACGCTTGCGCGTGGATGGGTCCGCAAAACGAATTGCCCAGGCAGAACCTTACTTCAACCGCGCGGAGTGCCATGCATGAGTGACCAATCACAACATACAAAGATCTTCGTCGCGAGTTTTTTGACGTTGATCGCAGCGGGCGTCGGTTTTGCAATTCGTGCCGCGATTCTGGCCGACTGGGCAGCCCAGTTCGGATTCACCAAGGCCGATCTGGGCGAAATCACGGGATTCGGTCTGGCTCCGTTTGGAATCACGATCATCCTGTGCAGCATTTTTGCGGATCGCGTGGGCTACAAGGCGCTGCTGGTCGGCGCCTTTGTCCTGCACGTGCTGTCGGGGCTGCTCACGTTGGGAGCCACCCCGGTTTTCAACGCGATGGGCAAAGACGCCACCTATTGGATGTTGTCGATCGGTATGTTGCTGTTCTCGTTGGCCAACGGCCTCTGCGAAGCGGTCATCAACCCGCTCGTGGCCACGCTGTATCCGAAGCAGAAGACGCATTATCTCAACATTCTGCACGCGGGCTGGCCGGGAGGGCTGATCCTGGGCGGTCTCTTGGCGTATGTGTTTTGCGGACCGGGCGCCGCGGTCAATCACCTGCGCTGGGAAATTCCGATGTCGTTCTTCCTGATTCCCACGCTCATCTACGGATTCTTGGCGCTGCCCGAGCGGTTTCCGATTTCTGAGGCCAGGGCAGCCGGCGTCAGCTTTGGGCAAATGCTCACGCAGCTCGCCGCGCCTTTGCTGTTGTTCTTGTTCTTGATCCACGCGATGGTCGGCTACGTCGAACTGGGAACCGACAGTTGGATCACGAACATCATGAACAACGTGATCGCCGGGCGGGCCCTGCTGCTGTTCGTGTACACGTCGGGAATCATGTTCGTGTTGCGATTTTTTGCCGGCCCGATCGTGGAGCACATCAATCCGCTGGGCCTGTTGTTCGTGAGCGCCGTGCTCGGCTGCTGCGGGTTGTTCTGGCTCGGCTCGGCGACGACCGGGATCGCGATCGTTCTGGCGGCCACGACGTACGGCGTGGGCAAGACCTTCCTGTGGCCCACGATGCTGGGGGTGGTCGGCGAACGCTTTCCGCGCGGCGGCGCCCTGGTGATGGGCATGACCGGCGGCATCGGCATGCTCTCGGCCGGCCTGCTGGGTGGGCCGGGCATCGGCTACGTCCAGGACTACTACGCTTCGAGCTCGCTGCGACAAAACGACCAGGCCGTGTACGACAGCGTCGTATCGAGCGAGCAGAACCAGTTTCTGCTCTTCCCCAAGATTTCGGGGCTCGACGGTGCCAAGGTCGCCGCGCTGGAAGAAGATCCGAGCTCGCCGGCCGCGGAGGCAGTCAAGGAAGCGGGCATCTATGGCGGCCGCATGGCGCTGAAGTGGACGGCCGCCGTGCCGGCCACGATGGCGATCTGCTATTTGCTGCTCTTAGTGTACTTCCGCGCGATCGGCGGATATCGAGCAATCGAGATCGACGCCGCCGGTCACGAGCATCGCAGCGCGCGGTCGCCCTCGGCGGAAGACGCGATCGAGGTCGGAACCGAAGGGCCGGGGCAAGCCTAGCCACGCGTTCAATCCGCGTTATTCCAGGCGCGCGAGCGAAAGCAGCGCGCCTTTTTTTGCGCACGCGTGGCGCCGGGAAAGTCGCGCTGGGCCCGCGCCGTGTCGGGCCCCAGCGCCAGCTCGGCCAGCGCATCCCACTCGTCGTGTCCCATGGCCTGCTCCGGCCAGCCCTGCGCGCGCCAGGCCGCCACGAACATCTCGCGCACCACAGCGCGGTCTTGACCGGCCAGCGCGTCGCAGCGGCAAACGAGCTGACCGGGCCCCGGCGAGCTCATCGCGCGCTCCGCCAATTCGCCGGCCAGACGTTCGACCAGCGCCTGGGCCTGGCCGGCCAGCCCGGCCAGGCGCAGGATTGCCGCCGGCACGCCGGAGCTGAACTGCCGCTCGAGGCCGGGCAGCAATTCGTGCCGCAGCCAATTGCGCGTGGCGCCGGTGCGGGCGTTGCTCGAGTCTTCGCGCCAGTCCTGGCCGATCAGCCGCAGGTAGGCCCGGATTTCCTGCCGACTCAGCTCCAGGAGCGGCCGGATCAACGTGGCCGCCGGCCCCAGCGGCCGGGCCCGCCGCATACCGGCCAGTCCCGCCAGGCCCGTGCCGCGAAAGATCCGCTGCAGGACCGTTTCGACCTGATCGTCGGCCGTGTGGGCCGTGACGACGTAACGCGCGCCGACCGCTCCGGCGGTAGCCTGGAGAAACCGGTAGCGGGCATCCCGGGCCGCCGCCTCCAGCCCGTCGGCCCCTGGGCGGCCGAGCTCGCCGGTCTCGGCCTGCCCCAGCCGGCACGCGAGGCCCAGCCGATCGGCCAATTCGCAGACGAATCGCTCGTCGGCATCCGACTCCGAGCCGCGAAGGGCGTGATTGAAATGGGCGACCCAGAGCCGGCCGCTGCCGGCCGTTTTCCGCCGGGCCAGTGCCGTGAGCAGCCCCACACTGTCGGCTCCTCCCGATACGGCTACCACGACCGAGACATCCTGCCAGCGCTCCAGGGGCCAGGCTTGTTCGAGACGGCTTTCGAATTCCGGGAGGTCGCTCATGACGAACGGGGTGGCATGCGCCGGTGTGATCGCTCGGCTGGGGGTCGGATAACAGCCGCTCGCCGGGTTCGGCCGCCGGTCGGCCGGGGGCACGCAGGCGGGTCGTGCGTGGCCGCTTGGCCCGCGTGCGTGGCCGCTTGGCCCGGCAGCGGACTGCGATGCGGTGGAAGATTTATTCGTGTTGCAGTCCTAGGTGGCTGTGATACGATGCTGGTTGGCAAGCCACAACAGGCTCCGCGCTGCTTGCAACGGGGTTGTTTGGGGTCTTGTCCGGGAATGCTTTGAATCAAGATCGTCTTCGAGGACTCCGCCGACAAGCGGCTCGTCCGCCAGACGGTTCATGACAAGTTTCCGATTGTATCTGTACCAGGTGGTAAGACGAACCATCGCACGGTAAGCGGCTGCCGAATGTACCTGTTGTTCATCATACAACTGGTGGGTGAGCTGTGGGCGAAAGCCGACCGCAGGGCCACGCCGGGCAAAACCCGACGCGTCGCCCCTCGCTTCGGCTGGCTGTCCCCGGACCGGCTGGCGGCTATAGGTCGTGCGCGTGGTGGTCGGCTGAGAGCGCTTTGGGCTGAGCGGCGGGGCACTGCGTTGTCGGTGCCCGGGCTGGCGCTGGACCGAATGTCGGTCGCGGGGCTGGCCACCTTTCGGGCGCTCGTCGAGCGGACGCTTTCTCGCGTGTGCGTGGCCATTTTCCACGAACCGCCAGGCTGTCAGTGTGGGCGATTGCGCGCCCCTTGCTGCCAGCCAGACCGCTACGCACAAGCAGGGTTCGTCCTGTGTGCTGCGCCGGCCCACGGCGCGCCGCGCCGTTGTCTGCACCCCTGTACGGTATCTCGGGCAGTCATCCCCGGTTCACGGTCGGAGGCCCCCAGGCCGCCGGCACGCTGGACGGACTGGGCCTGACTGGACTTGACCGGCCTGGTTCGACTGGGCTGGACCTGAACCGATCCTGGCGCGCAAGTCGCTTCTTGTGACGTGCCCAAGAGTGGTGCGCGGCCCCTGGGCCGCCGGCCCACTGGCGCGCCGTCTGGCCGGAATTACCTCGAAGCTAGCTGCATGAGGTAATGCCGTGACATCAGGAATCTGGGCGATCGTTGTTCTGGTTGCCGTCGTCTCGATCGTCGTTTCGGCCCTGGGCGTCAAGCTGATTGACCGCCTCCGCCGGAGTGATGCCGAATCTCAAGCCCGGGAAATCCTCTCCCGGGCCGAACGCGACAGCGCCAACCGTGTCAAAGAAGCCGAATTGGAGATCAAAGAGCGGGCCCTGCAACTGAAGGCCGAAGGGGAAAAGGAGTTCGCCAAGCAGCGGCAGGAGCTGCACGAGCGCGAACGCCAACTCGACAAGCGCCAGGACACGCTCGAACAGCAATCCGAGCAGCTCCGCCGCCAGGAACGGATGGTCGAATCGAACCAGCGCAAGCTGGCCGAGAAGATCGAAGACACCAACCGGCGCAACGAAGAGCTTTCCAGCCTGCTCGACATCGAGCGGCAAACGCTGCACAAGCTCAGCGGCCTGAGCCGCGAGGACGCGACCAAGCGGCTCCTGGACCTGCTCGACGCCGACCTGGCCCACGAGCAAGGCTCGATGATCCTCAAGCACGAGAAGCGGATGGCCGAGGTTGCCGAGGCCAAGAGCCGCGAAATCCTGATCACCTGCGTCCAGCGCTACGCCGCCGCCCACACCGCCGAAACCACCACCAGCACCGTCGACATTCCCAGCGACGAAATGAAGGGCCGGATCATCGGCCGCGAAGGGCGCAACATCCGGGCGTTCGAGAAAGCCACCGGCGTCGACGTGATCATCGACGACACTCCCGGCGTGGTGATCGTCAGCGGCTTCGATCCGGTGCGCCGCGAAGTCGGCCGCATGGCGCTCAACAAGCTGATCGCCGACGGCCGCATCCATCCGGCCCGGATCGAAGAGATCGTCAACGAGACCCAGGCCGAGATGGAGCAGCACATCCAGAAGTACGGCGACGAGGCGGCCCAGGAAGCCGACGTTCCCGGCCTGCATCCCAAGATCATTCACCTGCTCGGCCGCTTGCGCTTCCGCACCAGTTACAGCCAGAACGTGCTGCGGCACTCGATCGAAGTCGCTTTCCTCACCGGCATGCTCGCCGAGGAGATGGGGCTCAACGGCAACCTGGCCCGGCGCTGCGGACTGCTGCACGATATCGGCAAGGCAGCCGATCACGAAGCTGAGGGGGGCCATCCAAAGATCGGCTCCGAGCTGCTCAAGCGCTACGGCGAAGGGCCCGAAGTCGTGCACGCCGCGCTGGGCCATCACGACGATATTCGCATCGATCATCCCTACACGGTGCTCGTCGCCACCGCCGACGCCTGCAGCGCCTCGCGCCCGGCGCCCGGCGCGAAACGCTCGATCGCTACATCAAGCGAATGGAAGAGCTGGAGGCCATCGCCACCAGCTTCGAGGGGGTCGAACAGGCCTTTGCCATCCAGGCCGGCCGCGAAATGCGGGTCATCGCCAATGCCAAGAACACCACCGACGCCTCGGCCGCCAAGATCTGTCACGACATCGCCCGGGCCTTCGAGCAACAGCTCACCTATCCGGGCGAGATCAAGGTGACGCTCTTGCGCGAAACTCGAATCACCGAAATGGCCCGCTAGGGAGAAAGGATGACGCCGGAAGGATGAAGGCAGAACCGGAAGTCCGCCGGCCCGACCCGGCTTGCCGATTCCCAGCTGGAACTCGTCGACCAGCAACCGCTCACTAACCTATCCGACGTCCAACGAACCTCCTGACCCATGCGATTGCTCCTCATCGGTGATATCGTCGGCAAGCCCGGGCGCCAGATCGTCGGTCAGGCTCTGCCGGGATTGATTGAGCGCGAGGGCATCGATTTCGTCATCGCCAACGGCGAGAACGCGGCAGCCGGCTCGGGCATCACGCCGGCCAACTACGTCGAGTTGATCGACGCCGGGGTCGACTGCGTCACGCTGGGGGATCATATCTACCGGCGGCGCGAAATCTCGCCGGTGCTCGAATCGAAGCGGAATATCGTCAAGCCGGCTAATTTTCCGCCCACGGCGCCCGGCCACGACCTGGCCGTTTGCACGGCCCGCTCGGGCGAGCGTGTGGCCGTATTCAGCCTGCTGGGGCGCGTCTTCATGCGGCCGGTCGATTGCCCCTGGACGGCCGCCGACCGGATCCTGGGCCAGTTGCCGCCGGACGTCAAGGTGATCGTCGTCGACTTTCACGCCGAAGCGACCAGCGACATGCAACTGATGGGACGTTATCTCGACGGCCGCGCGAGCGCCGTCTTGGGCACGCACACCCACGTGCCCACGGCCGACGAGCAAATCCTGCCGGGGGGCACCGCCTTTCAATGCGACGTCGGCATGACCGGCCCGCACGACAGCATCCTGGGCCGGCGCGTGGACCGCGTGATGGAAGCCACGCTCACCTTCAACCCCACGCATTTCGACGTGGCCACGGGCGACGTGCGGATCAACGGCACGCTGGTCGACGTCGATCCGGCCACGGGCCGGGCCACCGCAATCCGTCGGTTGTGCGTCAAACAGGACGAAACGGCCGCCTTGGCCGCGATCAAAGCGCCGCGCCGCGAGCCGTCGCATTCTGCGCCCGGCGAGTAAATCGGGCCTGACTGTTAATCGGACTTGCGCGGCCGCGGTTGATCGCTTCGGCGGGGGATGTCCACCGCACAGGCGTGCCTCATTTCCTTTTCTGATCGCGGCGCACCATGAAAATCCCCGTCATTCGCGGCTTGATCGACCGGCGGATTCTGGTGAACTACCGAGTCGATCCGCAGGTCCTGGCGCGCCAACTGCCCGCGCCGTTCCGGCCGCAACTGGTCGACGGCTGGGGGCTGGCCGGCATCTGCCTGATCCGACTGAAACACGTCCGGCCGGCGATCTTGCCCCCCTGGCTCGGGATTGCCTCCGAGAACGCCGCCCACCGCGTGGCGGTCGAATGGGGCGACGGGCCAGTGCCATGCCGCGGAGTGTACGTGCGGCGGCGCGATACGGGCTCGTGGCCCAACTCGCTCGCCGGCGGACGGATCTTTCCAGGGGTCCATCAGCACGCAGGCTTCACCGTGAGCGAGACGCAGGAGCGTTTCGAGCTCGCCATGCTCAGCGACGACGGCCAGTCGCGGGTGCGCGTGGTCGGACGGCTGGCGGCGGACTTGCCCCGGGGATCGGTCTTCGGCTCTCTCGGGGCAGCGGCCGATTTTTTTCAGCGGGGCTCGCTGGGGTATTCACCCGCCAGCCTGCCGGGATGTTACCAGGGGCTGGAGCTGCGTTGCCACAGCTGGCACGTCGAGCCGCTGGAGATCGACGAGGTGCGTTCCAGCTATTTCGACGATCTGGGACTCTTTCCGCCCGGCTCGATCGAGTTTGACTGCGCTCTGCTGATGCGCGGCATCGAGCACGAGTGGCACGCGGCGCCCGACCTGGCGTCGCCGCAGGCTGTCGCGCCTCCGGAATGCTCAGCGGCCTGAGCCGCGAGGGTTCAGACGCAAAGGCACCCTTCGCGCTTCAATACCTGCTCGCCTTGCCAGCACGCCAAACCGATCTTGTGGGCATTTCCGGCCCTGGCTATGCTTTGCCACCTCGTAAGCTCCCGATGGTCCAGACCGACGGACCGCTAAATCGGCCGGGCAAAAGTGAGGCGGCTGCTCCCGTGCAGCCTCAGCAGGGTAGAGACCGGCGGACAAGGCCGTCTGCCGATCGGATATTTCCCGAGCAAGGAATAAGCGATGGATCGCTTGCGGACACGCTCGCTGTGGGTTGGTGCATTCTTCGCGGCCTTCGTGCTGGCGACAGCCGGCGGCTGCAGCATTTTGCCGTTTATCGCTTACCTGTACGAGGGCCTGGCCACGCCGGCCGAGTACGACGGCCTGAAAGGCAAGCGCGTGGCGGTGATCTGCCGGCCGGTGGCGTCGCTGCAGTACCAGAGCTCCAGCGTATCGCGCGAACTGTCGATGGCCGTGGCCTACCTGCTGGAAGAAAACGTCAAGCATATCAAGCTCATCGACCAGGATGAGATCGACAAGTGGGAAGACGAAAACGAGTGGGACAATTACATCCAGATCGGCAAGGCGCTGAAGGCCGAAATGGTCGTCGGCATCGATCTCGACCAGTTCAGCCTGCTGCAGGGACAAACCTTGTATCAGGGCAAGGCCAGCGTCGATGTGTCGGTCTACGATTTGAGCAAGACCACCAAGCGGCCGGCCTTCCAGAAATCGCTGCCGCAGCGGATGTGGCCGCCGAATGCCCCCATTCCGGCCGCCGAGAAACCGCTGGCCGAGTTCCAGCGGCAGTTCATTCACGAGCTGGCCGGCCAGATCGGGCGGCACTTCTACGACCACGACGCCACCAAAGACTTCGCCGCCGACAGCGCCGCGCACCACTAATCGTTGGCAGGACGCTCTGCCGGATGACCGGCCGGACAGCGCGGATCCGGGCTGGGGCCGGGACCAGCGGTCCGTTAATCTGTGCCGCTGCTGGCACGCCCCAGTTGCCCCAATCTGCCGCGAGGCAAGCACGCCGCGGCGCGAGCCTGGCGTTCACGGCCGCGGGCCGGGGCTTCGTCCACGGACCCGATCTGGCGCTGATCGCCCACCCCAATTGGCACTGCTTACCGGGGCCAATTAGGGGCCTCTGTCCGGCCCCGCGGGCGCGTCGGGCACGCCGGCACAAGCTCCGGCCGCCTGCCAATCGAATTTCCCCAATCCTGGACGCTCCCGGGCCAGTCCGCAATAATGCATCTGCACTGCCCTGCGCCCGGGTTGGGCCTGGCCGTACAGAATGCTTCCGGACGACGCCAAAACTGGATCGGGTTGGACTGGGCGGTGTTCGCCCGGGCTGGGATGGCCTGGACCGAGTAACCTGGACGGGGCAGCCTGGAACTGCCGACATACGTAGCGTCCCTTTACTTTACGTTTCCGCCGATGGTCCAGTTTCTCACCACTCCGGTTGCCACCGTGGTGATATCGCTGGCGGTGCTGGCCGTGCTGGTGGCCGCGGGAGTTTACGCAATCGGCAAAGTGCGGGAGGATATGACGGGCAATTCGCCTGGAGCGAGCGACCTGATCTCTAAATTCCGGGATTTGCATTCCCAGGGTGGCCTCAGCGACGAGGAATACCGAACAATAAAGGCTATGCTGGCCGAGCGCATGGAGAAAGAGCTGAAGATTAGCAACAAAGCGGACAATAACCTCAAGGCAAAAGACACCGTCGGACCGGCAAACAGCGGCCCGTCGGACGCGCCCGCCTGAAAGAGGGAAAATTCGGGGGGTCAGGGATTGTCCCCCCAAGATGAATTCGAGTTTTCGATACCGAGCGCGCGAGGGATCGCCGCGCCGACTTCGAACCAGCGGTCAGCAAGCCTTAAGTACATCACTGCTCGAATTGCATTCGGACAAGGACGCCCCGGAAGGCCAGTGCACAGGACGGCCCGGTTGGCCACTCGAGCGACACCTCGGAAATACCCGGCCCTCCGCTTCGAGCAAGCGGCGGTCACGGTATGCGGAAAGGAGCGGACATGCCCTCAGGTAGGGAAGTCAATGCAGGTCGACGGGGCGGCGGCACCACCAAAAAGAATGCGTTTTGTTCATTCTGCCGCAAGAGTTATCGCGATGTAGGCCCGCTCGTCGAAGGGCCCGGCGACGTATACATCTGCGGCGAGTGCATCGAGCTGTGCCAGTCGATCCTCGAACAGGAACGCCGGCGCCGCGGCACGGGCAAGCAACTGTTCAACCGGATTCCCAGTCCGCGCGAACTGGTCACCCAGCTCGACGAATACGTCATCGGTCAGGACCACGCCAAGAAGGTGTTGGCCGTGGCCGTCCATAGCCATTACAAGCGGTTGATGCTTGGGGCCGAAGGCTCCGACGTCGAGGTCGACAAGTCGAACATCCTGCTGATCGGCCCCACCGGGTCGGGCAAGACCTTGCTCGCCCGCACCCTGGCCCGGATCCTGGACGTGCCGTTTGCCATCGGCGACGCCACCACCCTGACCGAAGCCGGCTACGTGGGCGAGGACGTCGAGAACTTGCTGCTCAAACTGCTGCACGCGGCCGACTTCGACCTCGAATCGGCGCAGCGGGGCGTGCTCTACATCGACGAGATCGACAAGATCGGCAAGACCAGCCAGAACGTCTCGATCACCCGCGACGTGTCGGGCGAAGGCGTCCAGCAAGCCCTGCTCAAGATGCTCGAAGGCACGATGGCCAACGTCCCGCCACAGGGCGGACGCAAGCATCCCGAGCAGCAGTACATCCAGATGGACACGAGTAACATACTGTTCATCTGCGGCGGAACGTTCGTCAACCTGGACAAGATCATCAGCAAGCGGTTGGGCAAGCGGACCATTGGTTTCGGCCAGGAGAGCGGTCTCAAGGGCGAAACCGACATGGGCAAACTGCTGCCGCAGGTTACCAGCGACGACATCCTGGAGTTTGGGCTGATTCCCGAGCTTGTCGGACGTTTGCCGGTTATCTCGGCTCTGACGCCGCTCGACTCCGCCGCTTTAGTCCGGGTGCTGACCGAGCCGAAGAATGCCCTGGTCAAACAGTACCAACGCCTGTTTTCGATGGAGAACGCCGACCTGCAGTTCACCGAAGACGCGCTCAAAGCCATCGCTCACAAAGCCCAGGTCAAAGAGACCGGGGCCCGCGGGCTGCGATCGATCGTCGAAGAGGTGATGCTCGACATCATGTACGACCTGCCCGAGCAAGGGCAGAACTGCCGCTACGTGATCAGCAAAGACGCCGTCGAGAAACGAGCACCGGTGTTCCCGATTCCGGAGACCAAGAACAAAAGCGCGTAACGTTCAACCCCATCGGCAAATCATTCCGCTTGGGGGCCGAGTTCGCGCTTCTATCCACCGAGAGAGCCCGGGACAGACCACTGCGTCGTCCCGGGCTCTTGTCGTTTGGGGGCGAAGGGCCCATGCTGCCGGACCCGTTCTCAACGCCTTGCCGCCGGCTCGGATAGGGCTGGCATCGGCGGCCGCTCTTGCGGTCTAATAGCCGGCTGCCGGCAGCGGCCGTTTTCCCGCCCGCGGGCGGCGCCAATCACACCACGGCGGTCGGCGAAGCGGCGCAACCGAGCCGAACGCACGCGAGATAAGGAGGAAACGATGGGTCTGTTCGACGGCAAGAAAGGCTTGATCCTGGGGGTCGCCAACGATCACTCGCTGGCCTGGGCCATCGCCCAGCAAGTGCTGGCCGAAGGGGGACAGGCGGGTTTCACCCATTTGCCCGACCGGCCCGACGACGAGCGGCAGCGCAATCGCCGCCGCGTGGCCATGCTCACCGAGAAAGAGCCGAACGCCAGGTTCCTCGTCCCCTTGGATGTCAGCAAGGACGAGAACATTCAGCAGGTGATGGACACCGCGGCCCGGGAGTTCGGCAAGATCGACTTCTTGCTCCATTCGATCGCCCACGCTTCGCTCGAAGACCTGAAGCGCGACACCGTGGCCACCAGCCGCGACGGCTTCAAGATGGCCATGGAAATCAGCGTTTACAGCCTGCTGGCCGTCGTCAACGCCGCCCGGCCGATCCTGAACGACCGGGCCACGATCGCCACGATGACCTACTTCGGCGGCGAGAAGGCCGTGCCGGGCTACAACGTGATGGGCATCTGCAAGGCGGCGCTCGACTGCGCGGTGAAATACCTGGCCTTCGACATGGGCCCGCGCGGCATCCGGGTGAACGCCGTCAGCGCCGGGCCGGTTCGCACGCTGGCCGGCAAGGGGGCCGGCGTCGACGACATGCTGCCGATGTATGAGCGCGTCGCTCCCTTGGGCCGCAACGTCACGCACGAGGAAGTCGGCCGCACCGGCGCCTTCCTGCTCTCCACCGCCTCCGAAGGCATCACCGGCGAAATCCTGCACGTCGATTGCGGCTACAACATCATGGGCTCTCCCGGCCGGCTGCTCGATGATCTCAAGGCCAAGGGCGTCGGGGTTTGAATCGCGTTCGGACGGTTTCGCCACTTCGTACTCGATAGCCGGCGGTCAACGACCGCCGGAGCGCTGCGCACCGCAACCGGCGGCCACCGATGACTTCCGCGAAACCAGAGGCTGGTCTCCACGCCCAAGTCGCCTTGGTCGTGTTGGGCGCGGTGGCCGGCCTGGCGGCTGGACACCTGATCACGCGAAGGTGGTTGCCGCTGGCGGGTCTCGGCGGGGCGATGCTGGTCGCGGCTTTGCTGAAGGCGCGTTCGGGTGCGAGCGACGAACGCGCGATTGGTGTCGACGGAAAGCCCGCCACTTACTTCGGCAGCACCAGCAAGCCGTTTGCCCTCGCCACGCTGTACACATTCGGCGTCGGGGGCCTGGTGGTCGCAACTTTTGCGTTTCTGGTTACCTTGATTGAGCTCACCGACAAGAAGCCGCTGTCTCGCGTGCCGTTCTACATTCCGGGCAGTTTTGGTCTGGTCGTGGCGGTGTTTTGCCTGTGGAAGGCAGGGCAGATTCGCAAACGCGATTGAAACGCAGCTCGGCCACCTGAATTTGATTTTCCTTTGGAGACCACAGCCGGCCGTCAACGACCGCCGGAGCGCTGTGACCGCTATCACGAACCGTGCCCCCGACGCAAATCGCCATCGCCGTCATCGAACAGGACGGCCGATATCTGATCGGCCCGCGGCCCGACGGCGTCGCGCTGGCGGGCTTATGGGAATTTCCCGGCGGCAAGGTCGAACCGGGTGAAACGCCCCAGGCCGCCGCGGCCCGCGAATGCCTGGAAGAAACGGGGCTGGCTGTCGAGGCGCTCGAACCGTACGAAGTGGTCGACCACCGCTACGCGCACGGCCACGTGCGGCTGCATTTCTTTCGCTGCCGGGTCGTCGAGCGATCGCAAACGCCCGACGGGCGATTTCGCTGGGTGCCCGCCGCGGAACTACCCGCGTACGATTTTCCGCCGGCCAATGCGGCATTGGTGGCCCGGCTGGCCGGCAGCCACGCTGCCGAGTAGCCGGCGTGATTCGTCGCCCGGGGGGCAAAAGCCTGGCGATAGCACTCGTTCGCCCGGCTGCGTGAAACACCTCTGCCAGCAGGCAAGGCCGCGCGGCTGGGCAAACTGGTCTGGCCCCAATCGGGTGAAATGGGCAGAATTGCGACGTTTTCAGCCCCTCGTGGCGTGGAAATTCGCGCAGCCCCGCCCGGGAGTCCCGCCCGCGGTTTTGGCTGTAAGAATTTCAATCTCCTGCGCTGGCCGCCGTGGGAGACGCCGCCATCGACACTGCGCCGCAGAGATCGCAGCGCGGTTACGGTGGATTGGGGCGGAATTTCGGTCGCACGGATGTGACCGCCGGAATCGATTTGTCTCGCATCGGAGGTGGGGAGCATGGATGCTCGAATCCTGAGGCTGGCCATTCTGGCCGCCGCCGTAAGTTGCATGGGGGCCAGCCAGCGCACCGCAAACTTCATCGTCACGGCACCAACAGACGACCAGGCCCAGCAGATCGCCTCGGCGGCGGAAAAATTTCGCCGCGAGCTGGCCATCGAATGGCTCGGGCATGAAATGCCCACGTGGAGCCAGCCTTGCCCGATCACCGCGCAGGTCGCCGAGCACTTGGGTGCCGGCGGCGCGACCAGTTTTCTGTTCGAGCATGGCGAGGTATTCGGCTGGAAGATGAGCATCCAAGGCTCGCACGAACGGATTCTCGACTCGGTTCTGCCGCACGAGGTCACGCACACGATCTTCGCCACGCATTTCCGCCGCCCGCTGCCGCGCTGGGCCGACGAGGGGGCCTGCACCACCGTCGAACATACCAGCGAACGCACCAAGCAGCAGGTCATGCTGGTCGATTTCCTCCGCACCGGCCGGGGTATCGCGTTCAGCCGCATGTTCGTGATGAAGGATTATCCGCACGACGTGATGCCGCTGTACTCGCAGGGCTACTCGCTGGCCCGATACCTGATCGCCCAAGGCGGCAAACGCAAGTTTTTGACATTCCTGGCCGACGGCATGCGCGACGAAGATTGGCAGCGGGCCACGCGGCAGCATTACGGCTTCGACAACCTGGCCGTGCTGCAGGAAACCTGGCTCGACTGGGTGCGCCGCGGCAGCCCGGCGCTGCAGGCTCCCAAGCCCGGTCCGCCGGCTCCGGCCGCTCTGGCCGACAACTCCCGCCGCGCCCGGCCCGAACCGAACCTGATCTTCCGGGCCCAGAGCGGCGACGACCTCGTTGCCTCTGACCGCCGCAATTACGCGGCGACTCCGCAGCCGGGCCCACCCGAGCCGCAAGCCAATCCCGCGACCGCTCAAGCAGCCGCGCCGCGTCGCAACGGCGCGGCGGGCTGGCACGCTCCGGGCGAAAGCCCGGCCGAGGAAGCCGCCGGCGTCGAAGTGCCCGCCCGGCCGGCGCCCGGTGTCGCTGCCGGCGTCGCATCGTCGGGCGATCCCGCCGCTGCCGACGCATCGAACTATCAGGTGACGCGGCCGCAGGAGGCTCAACGCTCGCGGCAGATTATCCTGGAATGGACCAGGCAGCCGCGCGGCGGCGACGGGGCAGCACGACCCGCCACCGATACCGCTACTGCCGGTCAGCCGCTTTATCGCTAGGGCCGGCGCACCGGCCCGCCGCACGCTGGCGACGGGTCACTGGTCCTGATCCGGGGCACGGCGGACGACGCCTTGCTCCGGCACGATTCGCTGGGCGATGGCTCGGCGGACCGGCGGCGGCAACGGAGCGTCCGGACCCTTGACGGCCCGCCAGAGGATTTCGTTCAGCTCGAAATCTTCGATCCGGTCGTACTCGCTGAAATCCATTTTGCTCGACCGCTCGGCGCCGTAGGCCAGGTTGCCGTTCTTGGCGTCGAGATCGATTTTCGCCTCTTCGTGTGAGTATCCGGTCAGGTCGGGCTTGTCGCCAAAGCAGGCAAACATCGGCCGCGCCGCAGCGTCGTATTGGCTGAGCGGCGGCAAGCCGAGAATCAACTCGATCGTGCGGAGCAAACTGACGGTCGAATACTGCGTGCTGTCGAGGATGTTGCGCTTGGCGTACGGACTGATCACCAGTCCGACGGTGCGATGCGCGTCGACGTGATCCGGCCCGTTCTGGGCGTCGTCCTCGATCACGAAGATGGCCATCTCGGGCCAGTACTTGCTGCGACTGACCGCTTCCACCAGCCGGCCCAAGGCCAGATCGTTGCTCGCCACGCAAGCCGGCGGCGTAAACGTGCCGGGCTTGGTGCCCGTCGTATGATCTTCGCCCAGGCTCATGACGATCAGGCGCGGCAGGTTGTCGGCGGCTTCGAACTTGCGGAACTCCTCAAGAAACACGGCGACGTTTTCAGTATCGCGCAGCGGCTGGCCGGCGACGCGGCACGCCGTACTCGGGGCAGATGTGATCGACCAGGCCCGGAACGCGGGATTCCATCTTGACCGAGCCGTCTCGCTGGCTGACGCGGTCGCCGTATTCACCGTAGCTGCGATAGGAGATTCCCTGCCGCGCGCAGGCGTCCCACAAATAGCCGGACGGCGCGTTGGCCAGATCAGCCTCTTCGTCGTCGTCGACTCCGGCCCGCGACGAGTACGTCAGCGCCCAATTGCGGCCGATGTAGTCGGTGTTGTAGGCCATCGTCGACCAGGGATGCCCGTCTGCCGAGACATGGCCGTTGCAATACAAGTTGTCGAGCAGGACGAACTGGTCGGCCAGCTTGTGCTGATTGGGGGTGACTTGCTGGCCGAACATGACCAGCGACGCGTCACCGTTGCCGCGCGGCATGTCGCCGAGCACCTGGTCGTAGGTGCGATTCTCCTTGATGATGTAAATCACGTACTTGATCGGCGAAGGATCGCCCACCTTGGTGGGAATGGCGGTCGGCAGCGGATATGCGGCCGCCGACAGCTGCTTGTCCGAGTAAGGGCAGTTGCGATACACCGCCTCCGTGTACGTTGCCAGCCGGGCTGCGTCGGGAATGTCGACGATCGACAGCGCACCCGACAACGTCGTGCCGATATACGGAAACCGCCGGACCTCGGGCACCGGGTCGGGCTTGTCTGTCGTTGGCTTGTCTGTCGTTGGCTTGTCTGCCGCCGATTTGCCGGCGGATGGCTTGTCTGCCGCCGGGGGGGCGAGGGGATTGGGCCGAGTCTGGTTTCCCTTGCCCACGCCCACCAAGAGCCGCTTGCCGTCGGGCGTGACGGCCAAGGCCGTGGGATACCAGCCGGTGGGAATGAAGCCCTTGACCTGGCTGCGGCCGGGCTGGGCAATGTCGATCACGACCACGCAGTTGTTGTCGGCGTTGGCCACGTACAGGGTTTCGCCGTCGGGCGCGACGGCCAGCGCGTCGGGAGTGCTCCCCTCAGGCGACTGGGGAAACAGCGCCGTGGCGATCGTTTCGCGAACCGTGCCCAGGCGGGTGTCGATCACCGACACGGAGTTGCTCGACGCACAGGCCACGAAAATCCGGTCGTCGGCCGGATGCACCGCAATCTGGTTGGGATGCTCGCCCACGCCGATCTTGGCCACCACGCGCAGTTCGGCCGGGTCGATCGCCAGCACGCTGCGCAGCCCAATCGCTGACATACAGCCGGGCCCCGTTGCGGGCCACCGCCACGTCGTAGGGCCGGACGGCGATCTTGCGGCTGCGCGGCTGGACTTTGCCGGACAGATCCCGGGCCGTGATCGTCCCGGCATCGATATCCAGGGCATACAGCAGGCCGCGGGGCGCGTCGAGCGCCAGTCCGCTGACGAAGTGGTGCGCCGCGGGCGCGGTCAATTTGCCCGCGATTTCGACGTCGGTTTCATTCGGGCCGACGCGGGTGAGCTTATTTTCGCCGAGGTCGAACGCGTGCACTTGATTGCCGCCCCCGCCCGACCACCAAACGCGGTCCTGCGCTGCGCCCAGTGCCAGGCCAAACCAACTCTGCCGCACCGACTGGGTGGCCAGCTTCTGCTTCGTGCCCAGGTCGACCAGGACCAACTCGTGGTTGTTATATCCGCTCGAGCCGACCAGGGCCCGCCGGCTATCGGAGAGCGGAACGATGTTCAAAGGCAGGTCGGTGAGCGGCACTTGCTCTCCGGCCGGCGAAATCGTCCAGCCATTGGGGAGCAAGAAGCCCTGCTCGCTGGGGCCGGCATAACGCGGCTTTTCCTCGGCCTGCAGCCCTGCCGTCAGCCCCGCGAGGACCAATAGCAAAGCGGCTACAGCCGGCGTTCGAGCGCCGGGGGTCGACAACCCGTGGCCCCCTTGCTGCCAAAACGGCCTTTGTCGCCAGAGCATGACTTCCTCGCGCCAGGGGTGCGGCGGACGAATGAAACACTCCGGCGATTGTATCGCCCGTCCGGGCGGAACTCCATCCGCGCCACGGTCGGCAGAATCCCTTGTTTCGCCCGATCGGGCAGCAACCGTAACGCGAGCGCACGAATAAAAAAATGCCCGCTCCGACACCCGAGTAATTCGGGTGTCGGACGGGCATTTGTGTTGCCACGCAGCGCACAGACTGCGATCAGTTTGTGCGAATCTCGACCTTGCGGGGCTGGGCCTCGGGCTTCTTCGCCAGCGTCAGAGTCAGCACGCCGGCCGACAGATCGGCCTTGATCGATTCGGCGTCAAAATTCTTCGGCAGCTGGAAAGAGCGTTCGAACCGGCCGTACCGCCGCTCGCAAGCCCAGTATTGACGTTCGGCTTCCGGCGCCTTGCGCTCGGCCGCGACCGTCAACCGGCCTTGCTCGACGGTGATGTCCAGATCCTCTTTGGCCACGCCGGGCAGTTCGATTTCGATGTAGGCGTGTTCGTTCTCTTCCCACACCGCTACCGGCAGCGACGAGCCCGTGACGGCCGACGGCTGCACACCGAACACTCGATCGAACCAGCGGTCAACTTCCGCTGCGGCAACTCCCCCGCGCGACGCATGATGTAACAAGCCACGATTGGAAACCATCGCAAATCTCCTCTACGGATGAAATAGAAATGTTCCTGCACCGGCGCGGACGAGCGGGCCGCGAAGGCCACACGCCCGGAACCGGGCAGATTCGTTTTTGTCAGGCGAGAACCGCCGCACGGCTATAAATGCAACGAGCGTGCCAGAAGCACCCGTCGCCATGCGCCCTCGACCGAAGGCATTGATCGCTCAGCGGTTCGGTGAAATGCGGGAAAAACAACCCGTTCGGGTGCCGGAAAGCCAACTGCCAATTTGGCAATCAGGGCACAATTCTGCCTGCCAGCGCGCGGCTCGGGCGGCCTATTTCGGCTCGGGCTCGGCCGGCGCTTTGGCCCCCTGATCGATCCAACCTTTCAGCAGCGCGATCTCGGCTTCGTCGAGCGGCTTGCCCTTGAGTGGCATCCGGTCGACCAGGTCGCTGCCGACGACCGCCTGAATTAGCAGGCTGTCGTCGCTGCGGCCCGGCAGAATGGCCGGCCCGCTCGTGCCGCCTTTGATCGCCCGCGCGGCGGTGTCCAAGCGCAGGCCCGACTCCTGCTTCTTGCTGCCATGACACTCGACGCAGTGGCGCGCTAGGAGCGGTTTGATTTGCTTAAGATAGTCGACCGGTTCGGCAGCGCCGACCCCGGTGGCGGAGCACAGCCAGCAGACCGTCGCGGCAAGCCAGGGCAAACGAGGCATGGAGTTCTTGCCGCCCCGGGGGCAGCCAATGTACTAGGGAAGATCGGACAGGGCGCCGACGCAGCGAAATCCCAGGCAGCGGCCGCGCACGGCCGGCGGCCGTCCCCTGCGATAACTCGACCGAGCCAGTTCCGCCGGCCCGACCCAACTGCCGCCGCGTTCGCTGCGGGCGTGGCCCGGATTCGCGTTTTGGGCATTCCTGCGAGTGGCCTCGGGCGTGCGATAGAAATCGTGGGCGTACCAGTCGCGACACCACTGCCAGACATTGGCGGCCATGTGATGCAAGCCGAACGGCGAGAGCCCCGCGAGCGCGTTCACGCTCGGCGCAGGAATTCCATCCGCCGAGTAACTGGCGCCCGGGATATGGCGGGCCACGCACATCGCGTCGCCGTCGCGCGGCTCGTCCCCCCAGGGATAAGCGCGTGGCTCGGCCCCCCGGGCGGCATATTCCCACTGTGCCTCCGAAGGCAGGCAAGTCCCCAACCAGTCCGCCGGAGGCGGCGGGGCCTGGACCGGCGAATCGACGAGCTCGGGCACGACTTGCAGGTCGCCACGGTACGCGCGCCAGTCGAGCCGGTTTGCCCAGAGCGAATAGGCGTTGGCGCCGTACCACGACACCAACATCATCGGTTGGCCTTCGGTGCCGCGAATTGGTTTCCAGCCGCCGAACATTCCGTGCACGAGCGGATATTGCTCGCCGCGCCGGTCAGAGTGGTCGACGCCGCACCACTCGCCCAGCACGCTCGAAGGCAGCTTGCCCACCGAATTCAGGAAACGACTAAAGGCGGACGTCGATACGGGCTCGGCATCGATCAGAAACCGTGTCAACTCGACGCGGTGCAGCGGGCCCTGATCAGCAAGCGCTGCAAAATCCGAACTACCAATCGACGCTTCGGCGCCGGGCACCGCCACGCAGCGCATGCCGTCCGTCCGGCGGCGATATTGCGTGAACCCTTCGCGGTTTGGTCCCAACAGTTCGTACAACTGGCCTTCCTGCCAGGATCCGGCCGGGCATTTTCCGTCCAGCTGGGTAAACGGCGCCCGCGACGGTTCCTGCGGACCGGATTTGCGTTTCCCCCGGCCGGAGCGGTCAGGCGGACCAGTGCCCCAGCGGTGTCGCACCAGCTCAGCCAGCGTGGCCAAGGTCAGGGCGCGTTGGGTGAAAAACTGCTGGCACACGGTGTCGGGCAGCCAAATGCCGAACGCCTCTTCGAGCTCCATGATCAGCTCGATCACTTCCAGGCTGTCCAGGTGCAGATCTTCGAGCAGCCGCGATTGAGGGGTGACCCGCGCCCGGTCCAATCCCAATTGTTCGCAGGTGATCTCGACCACCCGCCACTCGATCTCCCAAAGGGGCGGCATCCGCGGCGTGACGCGAAGTTGCGTATCCATGCCATACCCTCGACTGAGAAAGCCCGCCCATAGCGAGCCGGGCCGCGGCCAATCGGGCGGTTACGCGGCGCATGCGGCTGGCCGTATTGTAGGTTATCCGGCGTAGGACGAAAACCGACGGGAGCCCTGGCCTGGATCGGCCGTATCGATAGCGACGTAGCCTTCGCTCGGCCCATCGCACCCACTACCCGCGCCGCGCCGCGCCGCCTACAATCGCCAGACGAATCGAAGATGGACAAGGATGTTTCGATGACGCATGCCACGACACCGCGAGCACGAATCACCAATCCGGCGTACCCGACGCCACGTGGCTGCGCACGTTTCGCCGCCGCTTGCTGGCCTGGTACCGGACCAACCGGCGCGATTTGCCCTGGCGCCGCACGAGCGATCCGTACCGCATCTGGGTAAGCGAGATCATGCTCCAGCAAACCCAGGTGGCCACGGTCATTCCTTACTACGAGCGGTTCGTGGCCAGTTTTCCCGACGTCGCCAGCCTGGCCGCAGCCGACGAGCACGACGTGCTGCGGCATTGGGAAGGGCTGGGCTATTATCGCCGCGCCCGGCAACTGCACGCCGCGGCCGGTCAAATCGTGAGCCGGCACGGCGGCGTGTTTCCGCACGAACTGGAGCACGTTCGTCGACTGGCCGGCATCGGCCGCTATACGGCCGGCGCCGTCGTGTCGATCGCCTTCGATCGGCCGGCGCCGATCCTCGAAGCCAACACCGTTCGGCTCTACAGCCGGCTGCTGGGTTTTGCGGGCGACACGGCCGACCGCCAGGGACAGGATCTGCTCTGGGATTTTGCCGAGCGGCTTGTGCCGCGCTCTGGGGCCGGCACCCTCAACCAGGCGCTGATGGAACTAGGCAGCCAGATCTGCACGCCGCGCACGCCCGATTGCGATCGCTGCCCGGCACTGGGGCTGTGCACCGCTCAGCGGCTGAAGCTCGAACAGCAGATCCCGGCCCCGAAAGCCCGGCTCCGGATCGAGGAGGTGCGCGAAGCGGCGGTCGTCGTGTGGCGCGGCTCAAAGCTGCTGGTGCGCAAGCATCCGGCCAGCGAGCGCTGGGCCGGCTTGTGGGATTTTCCCCGCTTCGGCCTGGCTGATGTGCCGGCCGGCCAGCTTGATCGCCAGCTGACCGCCGAAGTCCAGCGGCTTTGCGGCCTCTGTATTGAGCCGGGCGAGCGGCTGGCCACGATCAAGCACGGCGTCACCCGATTCCGGATCACGCTCGATTGTTACCAGGCCCGGCATCGCGCGGGCCGGCTGCGGGCCGCCGACGGCGCAGAACTCAAATGGGTCGAGCCGGCCGAACTGGCCGACCATGCGCTCAGCACCACCGGCCGCAAGATTGCCCGGCTGATTGTGGCCGAGCGCTAAAGGCCCAATCGCGCTGCTGCAGCAGCGTGCGGTCGGCTTAAACGCCTTCGCGTTTGCCGGCGGCTTCCTCCTCGGGCTTGATCGTCGGCTCGCCGGTCGAGCGCAGATCGAAGATGTAGCTCTTGCCCGGTCGCAGCTTGATCGACGGAGCATCTCCGTGTGCGGCGCGAATGCCGGCCGCTTCGGCTTTCTTGGGATCGTTGGCGTAATCCCAGAAGTGCTCCCAGATTTCGCGCTCGAAGTCCGGCATCTCGCTGCCGCGATCGTAAGCCGCGGGCCGCGAGTGGGCCGGGTCGAGCGGAAAGCCGTCGTTGGGTTTCTGGAAATCGCCCCAGAGCCGGCGCAGCAGACAGACCGACGTTCCGCGCAGGGCGTCGCCGGCCTCGATGAACTTGTCGAGATACTTGATGACCCAAAAGTCGATATAGAGCACGTCCCCTTCGATCGTGTATTTGCGCGGCGGGCCCAGCGCGTTGCCGTCGTCGTCGATGTCGGAGAACAGGATCTCGGTCATCGGGTGGTGCTTCTCTTTCGATTCCCACTGATCGACGACCGTGATCCGGGCTAGGCGATGATCCAGCTTGAGCAGCCGGTTGGCCAGGTCGAGCTGCTGAATGCGCTTAGACTGCTGGGCGATTTGCTCTTCGAGCCGCTCCATCAGGGCGTGCTGTTCGGCCAGGTCGGCTTCGAGCTTTTCCACCTGCTCCCGGCGCTCGTTGAGCTGGGTTTCCAGAGAACTACGGGCCGAAAGCGTCTGATAGCCGAACCAGCTGCCGACGCCGATCACCGACAAGATGCCCAGCGACACAATGCTGCGCAGAAAAGTATTGACCGAATTGAGCGTACCGGACATGCAGACTCCCTGACGATATGCCGCGCGACGACCGCCGGGGGCATTATACGGATTCTCGCCCCGAGCGGGGAATGGAGACAGGCGAGGCGCGGACAGGGCCGCCGGGCCCGCCAAAGCCTGGCGGCGGGCTACCCGCCGTCGGGCAGGGCCACGTATTCGCCGCCGGCGCGGGTGCCCAGCTGGTTGTAGAGCTGGTAGTCGATCGTCTCGTCGATGAAATGGACGCTGCCGTCCCCCATCACGAAGCTGCCGCCGCCCGGGTGAAAGCTCTTGAAGCCGCAGGCCTGCTGGTAATTGCCGCCGGTGCCGTTGTCCGAAACCATCGTGTTGAGCGGGATCGTCGTCGACAGCTCGGGGAAATTGCTGTTGAACGCGCCGTTCCAGGCGCAGTGGTCGGGAATGGTCTCGCCGGCCATGAACGTGTGATTCAATCCGTCGCTCACCTCGCGAAACGAGAACGAGCGCTGGTAACGGCCGAACATTCCCACCGAATTGCCCGGCCCCGGATTGTTGGCGCAAAACGTGAACGTGCCGAAGCTGCAACCCTGGCAGCAATAATTTCCCGCGCTGGGCGTTTGGCCGACGCTGCAGAACGGACAGCCGTCGGTGTCGGTCGGACCCATGCTGACCGGATACCAAAGGCCCAGCGTATTGGCCGGATTGTTGAAGCCGATTTCCGTCCGATTGCTCAGGATCGGGCTGGCACTCTGCGGATCGGACGGACAAATGTACGTGCTGATGATCGAGACCACGGCGTTCTGGTTCGCCGGCGCGTACAGGGCCACGTTGAAATTGAACCGGTTATAGGCGTTTTGTTCTTCGATGAACGGCAGCAGGAACGCGCACCAGTTGCCGGTGATGTTCGGGTTGTAGCTGCTGCCGAAAGGCAGCCGCTTGTGGGCATCGTGATAGTTCTGCATGCCCAAGCCGATTTGCTTGAGATTGTTCGAGCACTGGCTGCGGCGGCCCGCTTCGCGCGCAGCCTGCACCGCGGGCAGCAAAAGCGCGATCAGGATGCCGATGATCGCAATCACGACCAAAAGCTCGACGAGCGTGAAACCCGCCGCTGGGGAGCGTCTGGCAGCCGGCATGCAGCAAACTCCGCTCAAGGGAAACACCGTGCGCAGAGCGCGAGCTGCTGGGGCAGCTTTCCGAACTGAAAAAGGGATGTGTGAACCTCGGCGCCGCTCCGAACGCTAGTGTAGTCGAGCCCAGGCAATCAAGAAATAGTCATTAATTTTGTCCGATCGCGCAAACGCGATCCAATCCCTGCGGCCAGCCAGCCGGCCCGGGCGCTGCCACGCCGACGCTTTATTCACTTCGAGTTGACCACCGCCACGTTCCGGCGCGGCTCCCGGCGCCGGGCCGTGCTGATTAGAATGAGGGTTGGACTCGCAACTCGTCCTGCATACATGCGCCGTCTGATGACCGTCATAAACCTGGACCATAACGCCACGACGCCGATCCTGCCCGAAGTGCTCGAGGCGATCGTCGAATGCCACCTTCAGGGCCACTCCAACCCTGCCAGCCAGCACGCCAGCGGCCGGCAGGCCCGGCGGGTCCTGGAAGATGCCCGCGAGGAAATCGGCCGGCTGCTGGGCGCCGACCTGATCGGCCGTCAGCCGGACAAACTGATCTTCACCAGCGGCGGCACCGAAGCCAACAACCTGGCCATTTTCGGTCTGGCCCACGCCGCCGGCACGCAGCCGGGCGAAGCGATTGTTTCCGCCATCGAACATCCCAGCGTGCTGGGACCGGTCGAGCAGCTGGAGCGCGGCGGCTGGACGATCCATCGGCTGGGCGTCACTCGGGACGGGCTGGTCAACGTCGAGCGATTTGCCGGCCTGCTCAATGAGCGCACCCGCTTTGCCAGCATCATGCTGGCCAACAACGAAACCGGCGTGCAACAGCCGCTGGCCGAACTGGCCGAGATCTCCGCCAAAGCGGGCGTGCCGTTGCACACCGACGCGGTGCAAGTGGTCGGCAAGCTGCCCGTCGATTTTCGCCGGCTGCAGGTCGCGGCGCTGACAACCAGTGCGCACAAGTTTCACGGTCCGCCGGGCGTGGGCGCGCTCGTGGTGCGTTATGGAGTGCCACTGGCCCCACATTCGTTCGGCGGCTTTCAGCAGTGGGGACTGCGGCCAGGCACGGAAACGGTGGCCTTGGCTGTCGGCATGCGCCGGGCCCTGGAGATTTTTGCTCGCGACGCCGACGGGCGGGCGCTCCGCCTGCGCGCGCTGCGCAATCGGCTGGAGGCAGGTCTGAAGTCCGATTGCCCGCATGTCGTGGTCAACGGTGCCGGCGCCAACCGGCTGCCGCACACTTCGAACCTGGCCTTCGTGGGCCTCGATCGGCAGGCCTTGTCGATGGCCCTGGACCTGGCGGGCGTGGCCTGTTCGACTGGGTCGGCCTGCGCCTCGGGTTCGAGCGAGCCCTCGCACGTGCTATTGGCCATGGGCCTGGAACCGGAACTGGTTAACAGCTCATTGCGTTTCAGCCTGGGAGCCGAAACGACCGCCGCGGACATCGACACCGCCGTCCGCCGAATCGTCGCCACGACGGCAAACCTGTCCCGGCCGACCGATCGCCGCATCGCCGCCGCGGTTTGAGACAGCGTCGCTCCGACGGATTGTGTGGTGCGTGGCCGCTCGCAGGGCCCCCTGACCCCCGCCCTGATCGTCCTGCGCGGCCTCGCCGGGCGTGACGCGAGGGTCTTTCGGGCGCGTGCGAACCAGCAGGCGGCACCTTGCCCGCGGGGCGGGAATTTGGCACGATTGTGGGTTCCCAAACCCTTACGATCACCCCCCTGGCGCAGGCGAGACTTTTTCATGGCCGCATTTCCCGAAATCCAGAAGATCAAGTTCGAGGGCCCCAAGAGCAAGAACATGCTCGCCTTTCACCACTACGACGAAAACGAAGTGGTCGAAGGCAAAACCATGAAGGACCATTTTCGCTTCGCCGTTGCCTACTGGCACACGTTCCGCGGCACCGGCAGCGATCCGTTCGGGCCGGGCACGATGGTCCGCCCCTGGGAATCGGGCCAGGATTCGGTCGAGAATGCGATCAACCGCGTGCGCGTGGCGTTCGAATTCATCGAGAAGCTCGGCGCGCCGTTCTATTGCTTCCACGACCGCGACGTGGCCCCCGAAGGCAAGACGCTCTCGGAAAGCAACAAGAACCTCGACGCCGTGGCCAAGGCGCTGAAAGAAGAGCAGCAGCGCAGCGGCATCAAGCTGCTCTGGGGGACCGCCAACCTGTTCAGCAATCCGCGTTACATGCACGGCGCCGCGACCAGCCCGAATGCCGATGCCTTTGCCTATGCGTCGGCCCAGGTCAAGAAGGCGATCGAGGTGACGCACGAGTTGGGCGGAGCCGGCTACACGTTTTGGGGCGGCCGCGAGGGTTACCAGAACCTGTGGAACACGAACATGAAGCGCGAGGTCGACAACCTGGCCCGCTTCATGCACATGGCGGTCGATCATGCCAAGCAGATCGGCTTCAAGGGGCAGTTCTACTTCGAGCCCAAGCCCAAGGAACCGACTAAGCACCAGTACGATTTCGACGTGGCCAATTGCATCAATTTCCTCCGGGCGTACGGCCTGACCGATTACGTCAAGATGAACATCGAGACCAACCACGCGACGCTGGCCGGCCACACCATCCAACACGAACTGGAATATGCCGGCAGCCAGGGCTTCCTGGGTTCGATCGACGCCAACACCGGCGACTTGCTCCTGGGCTGGGACACCGACCAGTTTCCCACCGACATCTATCTGACCACCACCTGCATGCTCTCGCTGCTCAAGTACGGCGGTCTCAACCCCGGCGGGATCAACTTCGACGCCAAGGTTCGCCGCGAGAGCTTCGAGCCGGTCGACCTGTTCCACGCCCATATCGGCGGCATGGATGCCTTTGCCCGGGGGCTGAAGATCGCCGCCGCGATCCGCGCCGACGGCCAGCTCGACAAGATCGTCAAGGAGCGCTACAGCTCTTTTGATTCGGGCATTGGGGCCGAGATCGAGGCGGGCAAGGCCAGCTTCAAGTCGCTGGAGAAGTACATGCTCGACAAGGGGGAGGCAGCGCCCAACAAGAGCGGCCGCCAGGAAATGATCGAGAACTTGATCAACACGTATATTTAAGGCGGGCGGGCGTTGCAGATCAAAGTTGCCGCTCTGCCGTGACGAAACTGATCGTCGCAGACATTTTCTGTTCGTCGGCGGTGCGTGACCGCCGACGAACATTTAGGCGGAACCGCGGCAATATGTCAGGCGACGCCATGCAAAACGTCGGCTATCAACCGACCGGCGCGCTGCTGGTAGCGCTGCTCGCCCTCGCGGCGGCGGCCCAGGGCGGCGAGCCCGCGCCGCGGGCGACAGCCGCGCCCCAGTGGGACAAGATCTTTACTCCGCTCGAAATTCGCGGACCGTCCGGCCCGATCTCCCAGTGGTCGGGCGGCGACGTGGCCGGCACCGTAGACCTGGGCGCCGGACGCCAGCTTTGGGTATTCGGCGACACGTACATCGGCACCGTGGACCCTGGGCATTGGACCCCGCGGCAGCGGATGATCAACAACTCGGTCGCGATCCAATCGTTGCCAGCGGATCGGCAGCCTGATCGGTCGCAGCTCAGCTTTTCTTGCGCGAGACGACGGAAGGGGGCGCCGCGGCCTGGATCGCGCCCGAGCACGACGCCTCCCGGCCGGGCAATCCGGTCGAGCCGGCCAGCGACTGGTACTGGTTCACGGGCGGCGGCGCGCTCGTCGGCAGTGGGGCGGCGGCCGACGGCGCGCCGGTCGATGGCGGCCCCGAGGGTAGCCGCCTCGTGCTGTTTCTGTTTCATATTCAGCGCAAGGCGGGGACTGCAGGCGTTTGGGCGTTCGAAGTCGCCGGGAGCGCGCTGGCCACCATCGATCATCCGCAGGATACTCCCGCCGCGTGGCAGCGGAAGGCGCGCGAAATCCCTTTCGCCTGGGGAGCCGAAGCAGTGCGGCGCGACCCCGGGCTGAAAGAAACCACCTGGGGCGTGGCTGCGGTGGTCCAGGGTGAACCGGACCAACGGGCGCCGACGCTCTACGTGTACGGCGTGCGCACGGGCGCGCCCTTGGACAAGCGCCTGCTGCTGGCCCGGGTGCCGGCCGCCGCCTGCGACCAGTTCGACCAGTGGCGTTTTTTCGCCGGACCGGATCGCTGGTCGCCCGAGCCGCGCGGTGCGGTGCCCGTGGCCGACAATGTTCCCAGCGAGTTGTCGGTCGAAACCTTCGACGTGGCGGGCCGGCCGCGCTGGGTGATGGTGCACAGCCAGCCGCCGCTCGAGCCCCAGATCATGGTGCGCACGGCCGATCGCCCGCAGGGTCCCTGGAGCGCGCCGACAGCCGTTTACCGCGTGCCGGACGTCGACCGGGACAAGCATTATTTTGCGTATGCGGCCAAGGGCCACGCCAGCTTATCGGCGCCCGGCGAGCTGCTCATCAGCTATGTGGTCAATTCGCACGAGCCCGAGCTGGCCCAGCGCGACCTGGGGATCTATCGGCCCCGTTTCGTGCGATTGCCGTTGGCGGCGCTCGTTCCGGGCTCGACCCCGATTCAGGAAGCCCGGTAAATCTGGCAGGCAGGCCGAGCGAGCCGGCGCATGCGCCGGCCCGCTCGCCACGAGGCCTGTCAATTGTGGGGCTATTTCTTCGGCTTCGAATCCGACTTGTCCGGCTGATCGGACTTGGGCTTGTCTTTGGGCTTTTGTTCGCCGGCCGACTTGGATTCGACTTTCACCTTGACCGGCTGCGGCGGCGGATTCTCGCTCGCCCGAATCTGGGCAGCCAGGTCGCGGTCCTTCTTTTGCAGGTCGTCAATGCTCTTTTGCAAAGCAGTGGCGCGGGAGTCGGCAGCCAGCAATTCGTTGGTCTTAGCATCGGCCGTAGCCCGAATCTTGTCGTGCCTGGCCCTTTCGTCGGTCGTCTTGCTGGCCTTGATGCCCTGATAATTCTTGCCGACTTTGTCAGCCGCTGCGGATGCGGCGGCAACCTTCGGGCTGTCTTTGGCGACTTTGGATCGCAATTCGCCCAGGCTGCGCTCGGCCGTGCGGATCGCCTCTTGCGCTTGCTTGATCCGGGCGTTGGCTTCGTCGATTTGCTTATACAATTGGCTGCCTTCCTTGCTTGCTTTTACCTCGGCGGCAAGCACCGCCTCGCGGGCCTGGTTCGCCTCGTCTCGGGCCTTGCGCGCCTTTTGCACTTCGGGGTCGGCGTCCTGCTTCGACCGGATTGCTTGGAACGCGGTCAGCAATTCCTTTTGCACCGGGGCCACCTTGTCGCTCTTGGAGATCGCGTCGCGAATTTCGCGCAACTCCTTGTTCTTGGCCGAAAGCTGTTCGGCAATCGTCGCGCGCTGCTTTTTCAAAGCCGACACGTCTGGCTTGTCGGCCAAGGCCATTGCCGAGGCAGTCAACACAACGAGCGCTGTCAGCGGAATCCCGAACGCTTGCATGGCTCACTCCTTTGAGGGCTCTGGGGGTGGAAAGGTCGGACGCGCCCGGGCCCAAGGCGGTCCGGCAGGGGCAATACGCATAAACGGGAGCTTATGCTTATGCGCAGTGCCAGTCAACCAGCCAGGTGGCCACGCGGAGCGGCGTCGTCAAATTTCGGCGCGAGGGCGGGAACGCCAAATGAGTGCGCACGAATGGCGGGGCAGGGCAGGGCGCGATGCGCCGCGGCGGATCAATAATTGAACCGCACGCCGCGCTCTCGAAGCGCGGCGGCCAGGGCCGCGGTGGAAGTGTACTGAACGGCGTCGAAGCCCACGGCCCGCGCGCCGGCCACGTGGCCGGCGATATCGTCGACGAAGAAGATCTCGGCCGGGGCGACGCCGGCCATTTCGGCCGCGGCCAGGAAAATCTGGGGCGAGGGCTTACGGGCGCCGATGCGGTAGCTCAGCGCGATCACGCCGAAGGCCGAATTCAGAATGCCGTAGCGCCCGCCGGTGCAGTAGGCCCAATGGGCCGGACACGTGTTCGACAGCAGGCCCAGGCGGTGACCGGCCGCATCGAGCTGGGCGACCACCGGCAACAGGCTCACGTTGAGCTGAAAGATTTCGCTGCCCGCGAGCAGCAACCGCTCGAAGTCGGGCACCGTGCCGGTGGCCCGGCAAAAGGCGTCGTAAAAGCCCCGGTCGTCGACCCGGCCCGATTCGTAGCGATCGAGCAGATCGCTGTCGAACACGACGCTGCGAACCTGCTGGGGCGAGATGCCGGCAACGGCCGCCATCTGGCGGCAGGCCAGTTCGTGGTCGAAGTGCAAGAGCACGTTGCCGAGGTCGAAGTAGATGAATTTCGGCGGCATGTTTCCCGGCGGAACGGTTCCTTGGCGGCGCCGCGCGTCATCGAGTGTGCTGGATGCGGCCTTAGTACTTCAGCAACTTCTAACTCAGCACACTAGCGGGCGGCAATGCCTGTTGTTCGAGCCACGCCAATCAATCACAGCCGCTTGATCTCGATGTCCTTGTACCAGGCTTCGCTGGGGCCGCCGCCATGGATCTGCAGGCCGATGATGCCCGTCTGCTCGAGCGCTTCGTCGGGCTCGGTATAGTCGACGGTTTCGACGTCGTTAATCCAGAGGCGGATCCGCCGCCCCTGGCAGCGGATCACATATTGATTCCAATCGTCGCGTTTGAGCACTTTTTCGACGGCCGCGGCGTCGGGCTGGGCGAGCACCTTGTTGCGGCGCGACTCGTCGTACAGGCCGCCCCACCAGCCATCTCCCAAGTCGGCCTGATAGCCGCTGACTTCGTGATGGTTCGGGATGCGGCGGCTGCGGATCTGGACGCCCGCGTTGGCTCCCTTGCCCAGCACCTTGAATTTCAACCGCAGCTCGAAGTCGCCGTAATCCTGCTTCGTGCACAGAAACTCATTCCGCGGGATCGGCTCATTCAAGCTGCCCGCGACGATCGCCCCGTCCTCGATGCGAAAGTGCTTGAAATTGCCTTCCCAGCCCTCGAACGATTTGCCGTCGAATAGCGGCGTAAATCCTTCGCTAGCGCCCAGCAGGGCAAGCCCCGCCACAGCCGCCCAAATGGCACACGGCACAGATCGCATGATGCAGCCCCCCAATAAAGGCCGAAGCCCCCCCTCGAACGGCCCGCGGCGGCAGCAGCGCCCCCGCCGGACAGCTACGTGTACGGGACAGGATAGCGTCAGGCTGGGGCGGTCGCCAGTGGGGCCAAGGGGCCGAGGAACGCGGAAATCCCGTGCTCCCGCTCGCGGCGCGCGCCGAGTGCACTGCGGCCGCGGCGCGAGACGCCGACTTGCCCGCGCGCATGCGTCAAGGGTGTGCGGAGCGAAGCGTGCGCCGCGTTATGCGGCCGGACGGAGGATCGAGCGCGCCGGCGCCGCTTGCCGCCCGCCCGTCAACGAGGCCGATGCGCCCGCCAGCGTGGTCACGCCCAATTCCGACGCCGCGCGGCGCCGGGCGGCGTGCCGCAGGACTCGCTCCACCGTGCGCAGGGCCTTCGCGCCTTGCGCGGCAGCGGCCAGGCCATTGATGCTCAGATGGCAAACGCTCCGCTCGGCGATGGCCACGTCGATCGCGCGCGGGCGCGCTTCGAGGCGCCGGTCAACCAGGCCCAAACGCTGTGGCTGGGCAACACTTCGTGCGTGGGAATGCTCCACAGGCCGAACCGCAGTGCCAGCGGCGAGCTGACCGTGCGCCCACCGAACCGCGATCGCTGGGCGACCAGCGTAGCGCTGGAAATGGCCGTCAGGCCTTGCTTGATCGCCAGGTCCAGGTGGTCGTCCAGTTCCGCGTCGCGCAGCAGCAGCGTGGAGATCTCGAAACCGGCGGCACGCCCACGCGTCACGCGGCGGGCCAGCTCGCGGGCGAAGCGCGTCCGCCCGGCCTCGCGTCCGACCCAGCTGCGTTCTCCGAGAATGGCGATTTCGTGAGCGGCGGGGCTGCGCGTCAGGCGGTCGGTCGCGGCCGAAACAGCCGGATCCGCCACGGCCCAAGTGGCTCCCATTTGATGCTCGTCCAGCAGGTCGGCCAGCTGAGCCGTGACGCGCTCCAGCGAACGCTGCTGGTCCAGGCCGCGGCGCTCGACATCCAATTCCACGTCAACCGAAATCGTCAGGATCCCGCGGGGCAAAACAACACTCATCGTTCAAGCTGCTCCTGGGCTGGGGCGGCAAGGCCGCCGGCGAAAAAAACACTCTTCCGGCACGCGATCGGGCTGGCGCCCCGGGCGGCTACTCAAAGGGCTCCCCGGTTGCGTACGGGCCGTCTCGCGAACGGGCTGGTCGTACGTTCACCGAGTGAGGGCGTTCACCGAGTGAGGGCGCTCGGGTCGCCCGGCTAGTGCGGGGCAGGTTTTCCGCTACCGCAGGAGGCCGGGCAGATCGGTAGTAACCGAATCATCGTCCATGAATTAGAAGTCGGCAGTTCGCGCCGCCTCGCTGGACAAAAAGCCTGCTAGCACACGAAACCGACAGCAAAATGCCGCTCGGGCGGCTGTCCGGCGTTCGGTCAATCGGCTAGCTTGTCGATTCTCTGACAGACTCTCGACCCACAGTGCCCGATGGCGATGGAACCGCTGAATCTCCAGCAATACGAAACGGCAGCCCAAGAGCGGTTGCCGCAAATGGTTTTCGATTACTTCGCCGGCGGCGCCGACGACGAGATCACGCTGGCCGACAACCGCCGGGCCTGGCAATCCTGGCGGCTCCGCCCGCGCGTGCTGGTCGACGTATCACGGCGCGATCTGGCGACCACCGTCCTGGGCACCCCGGTCTCGCTGCCCGTGCTCACGGCCCCCTGTGCGTTCAACGCCCTGGCCCATCCCGAAGGGGAATGTGCCGTCGCCCGCGCCGTGACGGCCGCTGGCACGATTCAAATCGTCAGTACCGCAGCCACCTACTCGCTGGAAGAAGTGGCCCAGGCGGCACCGCAGGGGATGCGCTGGTTCCAGTTGTACTGCTACCGCGACCGGGAGGTGACCCGGTCGCTGGTCGAGCGGGCGGCAGCCGCCGGGTACCGGGCCTTGTGCCTGACGGTCGACGCCCCGCTGGTCGGCCGCCGCGAGCGCGATCTGCAAAACCGCTTCGGCCTGCCCGAGGGGCTGCGTTGGAAGAATCTCGAACCCGCCGGCTTCGACCGCATGGACATTCCCCAGCGCGGGTCGGCGCTCGTCCAATACATCGCCGACATCTGGGATGCCGGCCTCGAATGGCGAGCCGTCGAGTGGCTGCGTTCGGTGAGCCCGTTGCCGCTGGTGATCAAAGGCATTCTGACGGCCGAGGATGCCCGGCGGGCCGTCGACTGCGGTGCGTCGGGCATCGTCGTTTCGAATCACGGCGGCCGGCAGCTCGACGGCACGCTGGCCACCGGCGACGCGCTGGCAGAGGTAGTCGAAGCGGCTTCCGGCCGGGCCGAGATCCTCGTCGACGGCGGAATTCGCCGCGGCAGCGACGTGCTCAAGGCCCTGGCCCTGGGCGCTACAGCCGTGCTAATCGGCAGGCCTTATCTCTGGGGGCTCGCCGTCGGCGGCCAGGCCGGCGTTAGCGCCGTGCTCGAACTGCTCCGCAGCGAGATCGATCTGGATCTGGCCCTGGCGGGTCGCCCGACGATCGCACACATCGACCGCACGTTGGTCCAGCGCGCCGCGGTAGCGCAGCCGCTGCTCCCGCCACGCCAGCCCGGGCAGCTAACGAATCCGTTAAGTACGGCCGCGCCGACGGCGTATCTTGCACTTGCCTGGTGACCAATGGGATGGGCCCGGCCAGGTGCATGGTGTTTGACTTACCCCCCGGCCCGGTTCAGAATACGAGGCATGGACGGGCACGGCGGCCCTCGCTCCAGAGTCAGCCGGATTCTTGAGGACACAGGTCCCATGACAGGCCCCATGTCGATGCCCCGGGCGAGCCGGGTTGGCTTGCTGCTTGCCCTGGCGGGGCTGCTGAGCAGCCGTCCACTCGTGGCCAACGAGGACGCGGCCGATTTCCGCGCGGCCAAGCCAGCGATCCAGCGCCAGCTGCGCAGCAAGAAGCCCGAGGACCGCGCCGCTGCGATCCGTCAGCTGCAGGGCTATCCGGTGCTCGATGCGGTCAAGGTCGCCATGAAGACCGGCTTCGCCGACGAAGCCCCCGCCGTCCAATCCGCCACCTACGAAACGCTCGCCAAGCTCAACGAGAACGAAGAGATCTGCAAGTACCTGATCTCGGAGCTGAGCCGCCGGGCGAGGAAGAACGACCTGAGCATGACCAGCGTGCCGGTGCTCGCCGCGCTGCTGGCCGCCAAGTCGGAGCAAACCGAACTGGCGGTAACCGACTTTCTGGACAAGACGCTGGACAAGTCCAAGGCAGGGGCCCTGGTCGTCACCGAACTGGCCGACCAGCTCGGCGCTCGCGACGAAGAAGAATCGCTGCCGATCCTGATCAAGCTGACCAAGACCAAAATCTTCGAGCACCACTTCGGTCCCCGCCGGGCGGTGGTCTGGGCCCTGATTCGGCTCGATCGGCTGGAATCGCTGGGGGCGCTGATCGAGCTGCTAACCGAGATCAAGGGCGAAGTCCGGGCCGACATCATCAAGTATCTCACGGCAGTCACGGGCCAGAACTTCCTCGAGAATCCGAAGGCCTGGACCAGTTGGTGGGCCGCCAACAAGGAATCGTTCATAATTCCGGCGCCCGCCGGGCGCGCGGCGGTCGAGTCCGTCGCCGGCGAAGGGACGCCCTACTACTACGGCGTGCCGATCTATGCCCAGCGGATCGTGTTCGTGATGGACATCTCGGGCAGTATGGCCGGTTTTCGTCTGGCGGCCGCCAAGCGTGAGCTGACCGACACGATCGAAAAACTCCGCGACGACGACCTGTTCGCCATCATCGTGTTCAATTCGAACGTCGACTGCTGGCAGCGGAAACTGGTGCAGGCCACGCCGGCCTTCAAGCGGGCCGCGATTTCGTTCGTCAACGCCCAAGTCGCCCGCTCGAACACGGCCTCGTACGACGCGCTCGACGCCGCGTTCTCGTTCGACGCCGAAGCGATCTACTTCCTCTCCGACGGTGCGCCTCAGGGAGGCTCGACGACCAACAATCCGGAAGAAATCGTCGAACTGATCTCGCACGGCAATCGCACCCGTCGCGAGTCGATCTATTCGCTGGGCATCGCCGTCGGCATTCAGGGCAGCCCCTTCGATCTGTTCCTCAAATCGCTGGCCGAAGAGAATTTCGGCAGCTACCGTCGCGTCGATCAGTAGCCGCCTATTCGCCCTGGCCGATGCAATACAGCGTGGCCTCGGCGTGATAGTACATCCGCCGCCCTTCGAAGACCGGATTGGTCATCGTCGCTTCCTGGTGCGTGCTGCGGACGCCGGTGACGTTCTCCAGACGCAGCTTGGCAATTTGCTTGAACGTCCGCCCCGGCTCGAGGATGAGGGTCGTGCCCTGATTGCCGAAAATGTAGATGTGTTTTCCGGCCAGCGTGGGGCTGGACTGGGCGCCTCCTTTGAGCAGCAGGACACCGGAATAGGGCATGAAGATCTCCAGGTCGAGTTGTCGCTGATAAACCACCTCGCCCCGCTCCACGTCGAGAACGGTCAGCGTGCCGAAGTCGTTCAGGCAATACAGGAGACCCTCGTGGAGCAGCGGTGACGCGCAATGAAAGCTCTCGTAGTAGTACGGAAACTCCGGCGTGTCGAACGGGATTTCGCGGATGATCTGAGGATCGACCGCATCGCCCACGAGCGGCGGCAGCGTGAATATCACGACGCCCCCCTTGCTGTTCTGGATCTTATAGGCGACGCCGTTAGCGACCACCGGCGCCGCCACGCGATTGGCGTCATGTTGCGTGTACCGCTGGGGCTTCAGGATGGCCAGCTTCTGCTCGTCTAGGGCAAGAGACTTGCCGTCGGCCAATCGCACGAATTCGCCATTGAGGAAATAAAGCACCTTGGCGTCGCCGGACGGCAGCACAATTCCGCTGGCATGAAAATTCGTGTACCAGTTCAGCGTCGTATCCGACGCCAAAAAGTGCGGGCGTTCCAACATGGTCTGGCCCGTGGCCGGATCCAGCATCGTGAGGTGATTGAAATAGACGATCAACTTGCCGTCGACGAGCAGCGGCGAGGTCGTATAACCGTGCTCCACTCGTTCATGATTCAAGAGCCGCATCCACTTGCGGTTCCCGTCGCAGTCATAACAGACGCAGATTCCGCTGCCGAAAACGGCGTACAGGTTGGTGCCGTCCGTAATCGGCGCGTGAGCGGTCAATCCCACCTCGCATTCATGCAGCGGGCTCCGTTTGTCCGGAGAAACCCTGCCGATGGACTTGTAGATCTGACCTTCGACGCTGGAACGCCAGTCCTTTTCCAAGGGGGGTAGCTTCCAAGGCATCTGGATATCGACCTGATCGATCTGCTTCAACTGCTCGGCCAGCGGGTCGAGTTCGGCGAAGACATCGGGATGGGCCTGGCGTTCTGCCGCCGTGGCAAAGTCGTGATACGTGAGTGAATGCATCCACAGGAGTCTGCCGTCGGCCTTGTTGATGCAGATGACACTGCCAGTCTCGGTCGTGACGAACAACCGATCGCCGATGATGACCGGCGCGCTGCTGCCCGGGGCGGGCAGCGGCGTGGCCCAGACGATTCCGCGGGTCTCGTACTCGGCGACCTTCTCGCCATACAGACTTCCCGCAAACCACCAGCTTCGTCGGTGCGACAGCGTCTTGGCGTTGAGAACCAGCAGCCGGTTCCATCCCTTCTTCGAGCGGCAGCACCAGGCGGGTGCCCGGCGCGAGGTCGATATTGGTCGGACTGGAGTAGACCGGCTTTCCGTTTAGCCAGACGCGGTTCGTGCCCTGACCTTGGAACAAGAGATTCCAGGCGACGGGTTCTCCGGTCGGGGAATAGACGTAGCTGTGGGCATAAGCGGCCAATCCGGTCCGGTCGGCGCAACATGCAACGTGGAGCAGAGATCCAGGCAGCTGGTTTCAAGCTTGACGGCCCGCCAGGAATCCTTTCCCGCCTTGACATCTTCATCGGGGGAAAGAGTTTCGACGCCAGGCAGGAGGTCCTCGACGTTGGTTTCGTCGTCGATCGGCAATGGTCCGAGCACGAGCCATTGGCGAATGACGCCGTCAGGCACGGCCGTTTCCGCGGCCGGAGTCGAACCGGCCTTGGGTTTGGCGGATTGCGCCGAAAGCTGCTTCACGCTGGGGGCGATGCGTCCCCAGTCCAGCGGCGGGTTGGCGTCCGGATATCGCCCGCTGCCGTCGCCGCGCCAACCCGATACCTCGGCCGCTTCGGCCAGCCCCGAAACACAAATTGCCCAGGCCGTGGCTTGCAGCAACAAACGCAAATGATGGCGCATCTTATCGTTCCTAGATTCATTTTCCGATGCGACAGAGCGCATTGCCGCTGCGGATGACCAGCGAAGTTCCGACCACTGCAAGCGTTGCCCCCGATCCGTCCGACAGACGGTTTTGCGAGATCGCCCGAAGTTCTTTCGTCGCCTCGTACACAAAGGTCTGACCGCGATCGTTGCCGACAAACAGCTTGCCGCCGGCAACCACCAGGCTCGGGTACAGGTTCGCAGTGCTTAAGTCCGGATCCTCCACACCAGGATGACCGATGGTCAATTCGGCTTCATGCAAAATCTGGCCGGATTTCAGGTCGATGACAAAGCACTCGGCCGCCGTCCCCACAAAGAACAGCATCCCGTTCCAGGCTACCGGCGAGGCGTAGGCAGTCACGTCCAGATTCACGGTCCAGAGCTTTTCCGTGCGGATGCCGTTGCCCTCGGCGAAAAGTCGTACGGCCGAAAGCGTGCGATCGCCCAGGTAGACCACGTCGTCGCAGGCCGCCGGGCTGATTCCGTATTCCGAACCCCCGAGTTCCGGCGCGATGTCTTTCGCCAGTCGACGTCCGTCGCTGACGCGCACGACGTCGCCGAGAGGCGTCACGACGACTTGCATTCCGCCGACGTTCGCGCGGACCGGCGTGCCGTAGGTGTGCTTCGCTTCGGAGCATTCCCAGACGATCTTCCCCGACGCGGCGTCGAGGGCCACCAGGTGATTCAGGTTGACCAGCAATTTATCGTCGAACAGCAACGGCGACGAACTATGCCCGTACGTGCCGGCGGCCGGTTCCACGTAGCGCACCCACTTGCGTTGCCCGTCGGTCGAATGACAGCCGATCAGCCCCGAACCAAAGACGCAAAAGACGCTGCTGCCGTCGCTGACGGGCGTGGGGGCAGCGAATCCGCAGGAAGTCGCGGCGGTCGAGCTAGCCGCGGATTGGGGCTGGAAATCGGGCGGCAAGTCGTCGGTCTTGAGTGAATCCCTCCAGCGAATCTTGCCCTGCTCGAGATCGACGCAAACGATCTTCGACGGTTCCGCAGTCAGCAGGACCTGGTTGCCGACCACGATGGGCGACGAAAAGGCGCTGCCCACCACCACTCGCCACGTCAGGTTTTTCGTATCGCCCCACTCGATTGGGGGATTCTCCTGTGGAAAGACTCCGGCGCCGTTGCCGCGCCACCCGGCCACCGAATGCGAATCGGCCGGCTCGGCCCCCACGTTCGTCGCTGCCAGCGCGAACAGGCCCAGGCGGACCAGAAAAACGATCGAACGATTAGCGCGAACGCGCCGAATGTGCATAAGACGAATCATGTCTTCCTCGGGCACTTCGCGACCGCGTTTCGACCGGGGCGAAAACGCTCTGCGGTACAAATGCGACCGGAAACTCCGGCTCGTCCAGCCGTGCTACTCACTGCAGGGCAGCAGCCTGCGGAGCGGTGGCCGGACTGGGTTGAGGCGAGCGGTAATCGCGGAAATATTCGTCCAGGACCTTGCCGCTGTCGGCCACCACGCGCGATTCCCAATGCGGGTCGGAAAACAGCAGCACGTGGACGTGAAAGCCGCTCGATCCCATGCCCGGCGACTTGAGAAACCAGCGATTCGGTTTCGGCTTGCGCTGTTCGGCGCCTAGGCCCCCCTCGCCCAGGTAAACCACGCCGGTGGCATCCTCGACGTTGTCGCGAATCGGGACCGTGCGCTTGATGTTGTGTCCGTCGGCTTCGTAGGCCAGGTCCACGTTGTAGCGGTCGAACAGCGGCACCCAAAATTGCAGCGCCCCGCTGGGCGTTTTGACGGCGGGAAATGCCGGCCGGTGATACTGCACCGCCAGCCAGCGATGGGCCGGACGCCCGGCTTGGAGCTGGGTTTCGAGCCATTTGGCCTGATCGCCGGCGATGCTCGTCTCGGTGTTCAGCGTGACCAGCCGCAACTGCGTGCCCAGGTCGGTCACGTAATAGTTGCCATCGCCGGCCGGAAAGCCGAAGACTTCGTTGAACAAGGCCCCTTTGTCATGATTGCCGCGGGTCGGAATGATGGGCAGCAAGCGCCCGTCGGCGCCGGTGGTTGCTTCGTGATCGCTCATCCACTGCGACCATTCGGACAGGTTCGTGCCGCTGCCGACGTAATCGCCGCCGTGGGCCAGCGCCTGCATGCTCTCAGTGTCGCGCAGCAGTTCGGCCATCCGCTGGTTCATGCGCACGCGCACTTGCTGGTTGCTGCGCGAATCGCCGCCGAAGAGCAAGCCGACCGGCCGCCCGTCGTCGGGCGCGGTGACGAAGTAGAACTCGGCCGTGCGCCGGCCGTCGCTTTCCAGCACGACGCGATACTGCGTGGCCGCGTTCAACCGCCGCAGCCGGACGTGGTGGTAGTAGATCTCGAGTTTTTCCGTGCCGGCGGTGAACCGCCCCGTCTCGCGGCAGTCGACAACCCCTTCCTCGCGACCGCTGGCGCTGCGGAAGTGGACGCGGTGCACGTCGCCCGCGGCCAACGTGTTCCAGGAGAGCGTGGCCTCGTGGGCCGGATCGACCGTCCAAATCAGCCGCCACTGGCGCGGCGTCAGCGCGGCGGTAGCTGCTGCGTCGGCCGGTGCCGCATCGTCGGCAGCGAGTGCGCCCGCGGCCAATGGCAGCACCAGCGCGGCCGCCAGCAGCGCGCGCCAGCACCCGCGATGAAAACACACCCTGGTCAATTCCGCACAGCTGGCTGGGCCAGTGCGCTCAGGCAAGCGTCGTGGCATGGTCGGCGGGGTCCGAGGCGGGATCGTGTGCGTAGCGGGAACTCCAGTATAAGCAAATCGCCAGCGGGACGCCGCAATTCGGGGCCCGCACAAGCGTCTCCCAAAGACCGTCGCCACCGGAGTGGATGCTCCGCGCTAGGGCCGTGATCAGTCCCCAAGCGGCCATGTAGCCGGCCACCGACGGGCGGCGACTCAGAAGAATTGCCCCGGCCAGGGCCAGATCCACCAGCCCGATCGGCGTCAGGCAAATCCGGGCTGCATGCTCGGACAGGCTGCCCCCCAAAAAAGTCCGATCGGCGCTGAGAATCAAATCGACGAAGCGGGCGTTTCCCCGCAGGGCCTCGTAGCCGTGCACGGCGAACGTCACCGCCGCCGCCCAGCGCAGCAGCCAGACGATCCGCTCGACCGAGCGCGACGAGCCACCCGGCGGCAGCCGGCGCGCCAACAGCAGGCAGCCGGCCACGGGGGCCGCGATGCGCACCGCCACTTCGCCCAGCACCTGCCAATCTCCCAGCCAGTCCTCAACGACTCCCCACGTGACGCCGGGGCGGAAATTCTCATCCCGCTGCCAGGCCGCCAGTGCCAACAACAATTGCCATAGACCGGCCAGGCCCAGGAGTGCCGCCAGCGGTGCCCGCCAACGGCCAGGCTTGCCACGGGCCCAGACGCCGCTGGCCAAAAAGAGCGCCGTGGCTCCGGCGAACAGGCACCATACCGAGCCGGCTTCAATGGCGGTCGCGGTTTCTTCCGTCCAGTTCCACTGAAACAGCAGGACCTCGAAAATCGGCGTTTCCCCCTGTCGGGCCCACAGCCCGGTGCCGATCGATTGCAGCGCCACCGTCACCAGCAGGGTGATCGCCAGAGACCTGCAGTCGGCCGTCGACTGCGGCGCGCCGGATAACTGGCCTGGGGCCCCGCGCAATAGGGGCATAAGTGAGCAGGGGGGGGTCGGTCGGGCAGGGTTATGCGACGCCGGACGAACGGTCTGCGTCCGGCCACTTCAGACGCGGCAGGCAGCAGGCAGACGCGGTTCAAGCTGTTTCGCGGGCAGGGTCAAGCGGAGAGCAAGCGCAACATAGTCGGCCCCCGGTCAAAAGGCAAACTTTCAGCTCCCCCTGGCCGGCGTGGGGCCAAAGTGCCGATCGCTCACCATTTCGTAACCCCCAGAGCGTTTGCGACACATTGATTAGTGCAGCCGGTGCCGCCCCCCGGCAGGGCTCTCGGAGGGGGCCGGGGACGGGCCAGCGGTCGGTTGACTTAGCGCGCAAAGCGATCAGATAATAAAAGTTTGGACTTTCCCAAACGAGGAGCGGCGTCATGCAGGGCCGGAGCGGCGGAAAAGGTCGAGACCTCGTCGAGAACCAGGGCATACCGGGCGGCCCGTCGGCTACGCCCCGGGCCCGCCTGCGCGGGGCAGGGCGGGGGTTCGGCGCGCGAGCGCTTTGGCTGCTGACGTTGGGCGTTTGGATCGCCTCGGGCAACCTGCCGGCAGCCGGTCAGGCCCAGCCGCTTTCGGGTGACGAGCAGGCAGCGATCGTCCTGGCCAGCGCCCGGCGGATGTACCAGGAAGGGAATTATCCGGCCGCAATTGAACGGTTCCGCGAATACCTGGCCAAGTTCGGCGGCCACAAGGACACCATGTCGGCCCGCTACGGGCTCGGGCTGGCTTTGGTCGAGGGGCCCCGCGAGTATCAGCAAGCGATCGACATCTTGAACCAGGTTGCCGGCACGCCGGATTTTGCCGAGCGGGGAACGGCTCTCTATTACATCGGCATGGGCTACCGGTCGCTGGGCCGGGGCGAGCAGGCCATCGCCGCCGCAAAGCCCAAAGAGGGTGCGCAGCATCTGCAGACGGCCCGGCAGCGCTTCGAGCAAGCCGCTGGGCAATTTGCCGCCGCCGCCACCGTGTTTGCCACCCGTTTGCCGACGTCCAAGCTGGCCGCCGAAAAACCCCTCTCGCTAGATGCCGAATGGTACGTCCGGGCCAAATGCGACGAAGCCGAAATGCTGCTCGAGCAGGGCAAGAATGCCGAGGCCCGGGCGATCGTCGACGCGCTGGCCCAGAACCCGCTCTTGGCCGGCACCCGGTTCCGCGACACGGTGCTCTACTATCAGGGCTATGCCGCGTTCGCGCTGAAAGACTATCTGGCCGCGGGCCGGGCGCTAGGTGAGTTGGCGCCGTTCGAGAACCCGGCGATCGGTCTGCATGCCCGCTATTTGCTGGCCCGGACGCATCACCTGGCCGACCGGCGGCCGGAGGCCCAGGCCCAATACGCGGCGATTCTGGCCGCCTACGAAGAGCAGAAAAAGTCCGCGCCGCAGTTGCTGCAGAATGCGATGCAGCTGAAAGACAACCTGGCCGAGCGACAACGACTCGAGTCGCTGCTCCGCGACCCGCCGCCGGACTACGTGGCCCGAGCCTCGTTCTATTGGGGCGTGCTGCTCGATGAAGAAGCCAAATACGGCGAAGCGCTGGCCCGATTTGCCGCCTTCGCCGAGCAGTATCCGCAGCACACGCTGGCGCCAGAAGCCCGATTCCGCCAGGGAGTGTGTCAGGTGCAACTGCGGCAATATGCCGAAGGAACCAAGAACCTGCAGCCTTTTGCCGAGCATCCGCAATTGGCCGATCAGGCTTTGGCCTGGCTGGGTCGGGCGAGCATCGGCGGCGCCGATCCGGCCAACCCGCAAGCCTTCGAGCAGGCTGTCCGCGCCGGAATCGAATCGCTCCGCAAGGCGGCGGAAAAGGCCGGAGCCCGGGCCGGCGCGGATCCCACGGCCCGCAGCCGCCGCGGCGACATCCTGATCGAGCTGGGCGATGCGCAGCAGCTCATCAAGCAATACCGCGAGGCGGCAAACACATACCAGTCGGCCGCGGGCGAAAATACGAATCCCGAGCGGATCGAGGAAGCCCTGGCCCGGCAGGCGACGGCGCTGCACCTGGCCGGTCAATATCCCGAGTCGGACGTGGTGTGCCAGAAGTTCATGACCGATTTCCCGCGCAGCCCGTTGCTGCCGGTCGTGCTGTTTCGCTATGCCGAAAACGCGCTCTTGGTCGGCAATGCGGCGGCGGTCAATCCGAACATCGGCAATCGCGAAGTCGAGTTGGCCCGCTTGTTCGGCGAAGCGATCAAGCGCTATCAGACGCTGATCGACCGCTTCCCCGAATTCGAGAGCGTGTCGGTGGCCAAACAGGGCATCGGCCTGTCGCTCTATCGGCTGGGCAAGTACGAGGAAGCGGCCGTCCGGTTGGCCGAAGTTCCCGAAAGCGACCGCTCGGGCGAACTGGCCAGCGTACCCTACATCCTGGCCGATTGCCTGATTCGCACGCTGCCGACCGATTCGTCCGACGCGCTGGCCGCGGCGATGGTGATGCAGCAATTGGAGGAAGCGGTCAAGCTCTTGGGCAATTTCCTGGCCTCGGAGCCCAAAAGCCCGCACGTGCCCGACGCGCTCTTGAAGCTGGGCTACTGCCAGCAGCAGATGGCGGCGATCATCGTCGAACCGCAGCAGCGTGGCCAGGCGCTGGCCGCTGCCCGCGCCAGTTATGAAAAGATTCTCCAGCAATACCCCACCACGCCGGCCATGCCGTTTGCCGTCTTCGAACGGGCGAAGTGCATGGAACAATCCGGCGAAATGCCGACGGCGATCAACGAGTACAACCGCTTCGCCAGCGACCCCTTGGCCAAGGCGCCGGTGGCTCCGCTCGCGCTATTGCGGCTGTCGACCATCTGGCGGACGCAGAAGCGGGCCCCCGACGCCGCCGTGCTGCTCGGGCAAGTCCGCGCCCAGCACGAAGGCCAGCTGACCGGCGACCCGGCCCGGCGCGACTGGGTTCCGCTGTTGCAGTATCACCACGGCCTGGCGGTCAAAGAGTCGGGCAAGCTGGGCGAGGCCCGGCAGATTTTCGAGCACATTACCCGGCAATTCGTCGATCGACCGGAAGCCGTCGAAGCGGCCTGGCGGGCGGGTCAATGCCGCAAGGAAGAGGCCCTGGCCAAGCTCGACACCGCTCGCAAGGTCTTCGATCAGCCGGCGGCGCCGCCCGATCAGCGTTCGGCCGCCAACGGAGTCCGCGAGGAAGCGGCCCGGCTGCTGATCGACGCCGGCGCGTACCTGCACGAGCGGGCCGAAGCGGCCGGTCAAAAAGCGGCCGGCAGCGAAGGGCACCTGCGTTTGTTGTATGAAGCCGCCTGGTGCCATCGCCTGGCCGCGCAGGCGCAGATCGATTCGGCCCGCTTCAAGCTGGAAAACGAAGCCCTGGCCAAACTGCAGCAACGCGCCCGGGCGGAAACGCCGGGGCAAACGCCGCCCGCGGTGCGTGCGCCCGAGATCGCGATTACGGCCATTCCCGCCCAGCCGGGCGAACAGCGGGCGCGGGACGAGTATCTGGCCCTGATCGATGCCGGCGGAAATGCCGACCTGGTCCTCGAGGCTCACCTGGAGCTGGCCGAACTGCTGGCCCAGCGCGAACAGCACGAAGCGGCCATCAAGCTGCTGCGCGACGCGATCGATAAAGAGCCGCCGGCCGAGCTCGCCGACCGGATACAGTTGCGCCTGGCCAATTCCTATCTGGCCAGCGACAACCTGGTCGAAGCTTTGCGGCGCTTCGAAGTCTTGGGCAAGGACGAAAAACATCCGCTGGCCGCCGAAGCCCGAGCCCGGGCCGGCGAATGCTACTTCCGCCAGCAGGACTGGCCGCACGCGGTCGAGCGTTTGCTCCCTCTGCGCGAGCATCCGCCGTTCCAGAACCTGTACGGCATCTCCGATCGGGCGCTGCTGCGGCTGGGGCAGGCCCAGGCTCAGCTCAAGCAATGGGATGCCAGCCGCAAGTCGCTGGAGGCCCTGATCAATCGCTTCGGCCAGAGCCGCTGGGTCGACGAAGCGCGGTTTGGACTCGGCTGGGCAATGCAGAATCAGAATGAACTCGACCCGGCCGTCAGCCAGTACAGCCAGGTGGTCGGCCGCACCGGCGCCGAAGTGGCGGCCCGGGCTCAGATGCAGATCGGCCTCTGCCGTCTGGAACAAAAGCGCTATGCCGAGGCGGCCCCGGCGCTCATGGCCGTGGTCAGCACCTACGATTATCCGGAACTGGAACCGATGGCCCTGTTCGAGGCCGCCCGGGCCTATACCGAGCTGAAGCAACCGGTCGAAGCCACCAAGCTGCTCGAACGGCTTGCCAAGGACCACGCCACCACCCCCTTCGCCGAGCTGGCCCGCAAGCAGCTGGCGGCGGAGAAAAAACCGTAGCGTTCTGGTCCCAGCTGCGGCGCCCCGGCGGCGCGGCAGCAACACACGGCAGGCGGGCAAGACGTCCGAAGCGCGGCGCGCTGGTCAAGGAGTCTGACGATGATCGCAAAACGAATTCGCTTGCTGCAAAGGGTCCTCTGCGGCCTGGCCGCCGCGGCGCTGCTGCCGATCCTGGCTCCGACGCCGGCCCGGGCCTACGTCGAAATCCCCTACACGCTGGGCCGCGTGCTGGCCGAGGCCACCAACGTGATGACCATGCGGGTGGAACGGGTCGACAAAGAGCGCAACTTGATCGTATTTCGCAAGGTCCAGGACCTGAAAGGCACGTCCACGATCACGGTGATCAATCACGCGATTGCTCAAAACGGCTTCCATCCCCGCGAATGGCAAACCGTCATGGCCTGGGCCGAGCCGGGCAAGATGGCCGTCAACTTCTCCAACGGCAGCGGCAGCGAGACCTGCATCGACAACTACTGGTATCAGTGCGCCGCCAACGGCGATTGGTGGAGCATGAACCATGCTGAGCCCTTCTTCCTGCGCAGCTTTGCCGGCCGGCCCGAGAAACTATCATCGGCCGTCAGCACGATGGTCGCCGGCGGCGAGGCGATCGTGCCTTGCATGGTCGACGGCGACAAAACCGTCCTGCAGCTGCGACAGGGAAAGATCCAGCGGCTCAAGGCCAGCCTGAAACTGCAAGACTACGACGCCAAACGCGATTTCGTCGGCTGGGGGGGCGAAGATTTCCGCACGCTGTCGGGCATGCCCGGCTTCAGCCACTTGGGCTCGCTCACCCGTGTTGACCCGCTGGCGCGGACGATCGCCGCGGCCGATTTCGACGGCGACGGCAAAAGCGATCTCTGCCTGGCGGGCGAAGGCCGCGTGGCGGTCATGCAAAACGGCGGTTCCGCGCTGAACGACGTCTCGCTGCCCTATGTCGGCGGCGCGCCTCGGCCGGCTGGGCCGACTTCAACGGCGACGGCAAGCTCGACCTGCTGCTGGCCACGCCCGAGGGGCCCAAGTTATTCGCCAACCAGGGAGGCACCACGCTCGCCGACCATAGCGCGGCTTTGCCGCTTGAGTCGTATTACAGCCTGGGGGCCGGGGCCTGGCTCGACTACGACGGCGACGGCCGGCCCGACGTGCTGTTGGCCGATCGTTTTCGCGGGCTGCGGCTGTATCGCAACCTGGGCGCGGCCGCCGCACCGGCAGCCGGCGGTCCGACATTGGGCAAGTGGTACGTGGCCGGCCCCTTCAACGACGTCGGCCAGCGCGGCTTCAACACCGAGTATCCGCCCGAAAGCGGCGTCGACCTGGCGGCCAAGTACGAGGGCAAGAACGGCGAGCCGGTCGAATGGCGCGAGCGCGGCTTTACCGACGGCCAGATGCAAAGCCTGCGGCTGTTCCGCAACGAAAACAACGACTTCGCCGTCGCGTATCTGTACCGTGAGATCGAATCGACCGGCGCCGTCGAGTTGCCGGTCGCCGTGGGCGGCGACGACACGATGTCGGTCTGGCTCAACGGCAAGCCGATCTGGTCGGAAAACGTCAACCGCCAGACCACGGCGGATCAAACCCGGCTCAAACTGCATTTGAAGCCGGGCAAGAACCAGCTGCTGCTCAAGGTTTGCCAGAGCACCGGCGAATGGCAGTTCTTCTTTGCCGCCGCCAAGGTGACGGGCGCCGTGGCGCCGATGTTTCAGGACGTCTCCGATCGAGTGGGCCTGGGAGCAGCCGGCCTGTGTGCCCAGGCGCCCGGCGACGAGCTGGCCATCGCCGACGTGAACGGCGACGGACGGCCCGACTTTCTGTATTGTTCCGGCTCGGGCGCGCTAGTGCTCAATACGCCCAAGGGTTTCGTCCTGGCCGAGAAAAGCGGCTTGAATTTTCACACCGGCCTGGTGACGCCCGTCTTCGGCGATTTCGACGGCGACAAACTGGTCGACCTGTTCGTGCCGCAAGGATCGGCCGCCCTCTTGTACCGCGGCGACGGCAAGGGGCACTTTACGGCCGTGACGCGCACGGCCGGCGATCTGGCCGGCCCGTTCAAAGGGGCGGTCTCGGCCGCCTGGGCCGACATGAACCAGGACGGCAAGCCGGATTTGCTCGTGGCCTGCATTAAGGGACCCAATCGCTATTTCCGCAACGCCGGAGGCGGCAAGTTCGTCGACGCCGGCGATGAGCTGGGCCTGTATCAACGGGTGTTTCACAGCCGGTCGATCAGCGCGATCGACATGAATCGCGACGGCGTCCTGGACCTGGTCTTGAACAACGAAGGTCAAGAATCGGTCGTGCTGCTGGGAGCCAAGCCCGATCAAGTGGCCGAAACGGCTCGCGGGACGGGCGCCAAATGAGCATTCCGCAGACCGGGCAATCTCGATTGGCTCGCGGGGCGCGCCGCACCGCCGTGCGCATTGCTGCCGCGGCCTTCACTGCGGCCTGCTGGCTGGGGGCGATTGGCACGGCGGCCGAAAAGGGGCCGACCGCGCCCGCGCGCTCTGGGTCTATAAGGTGCCGGAACATTTCGTGGCCGCGCCGGTGGCGGGGAGCGGCGCGCTGTACGTGTCGGGCCTGGCCGCCTTCAACACGGGCGTGGTCCATGCCCTGAGCCTCGATCCGGCGGCCAAAGACCGCGAGCTGTGGTCGAAAGCGCCACCCTATTTGAAACTGCCCACCGTTTCGGCACCGGCTCTGGCCGACGGCAAGGTGATTTTCGGCGACGGCATGCACCAGACCGACGGGGCGATCCTGCACTGCGTCGACGCGGCCGGCGGCCGCCCCGTGTGGCAATTCGTGCTGCCGGGCGAGTTGGTCCACCTGGAGGGGACGCCCGCGGTGGCCGGGGGCAAGGCGTTCATCGGCGGCGGCAGCGCCGGCGTGGTGGCCATCGACACGCTCCGCGTGACGCTCGAGGGCAAGGAGCTGGCCCCGGCCGAAGCCCAGGCCGCGCTCGACAAGTTGTGGAAAGCGGCACTGGCCCGCTTCGAAGAAGAGAAGAAAAAAGATCCCACCTTTGCCGTGCCCCCCAGCGACGACTCGCTCCCCAAGCCGGCGCCCAAGCTGCTCTGGCAGGTCGGACAGGGCAAATGGCACGTCGACGGCAGCGTGGCCCTGGCTGGCGAGCGGCTCTTGGTCGCCTCGACGTTTCTCGACAAGGAACAAACCGGCGACCGGGCCGTCTATTGCCTCCGGGCCGCCGACGGCGGCACCGTCTGGCGCGCGCCGCTAAAGCTCAATCCCTGGGCCGGTCCGCTCGTGGCGGGCGATCAGGTCATTGTCGCGACCAGCAGCATTCGCCTCGATCCCAAGACCCTCAAAGGGGCCAAGGGAGAAATCCTCGTTCTGCGGCTCGACGACGGCAGCGTCGTCTGGCGCAAGGACGTCGCCGGCGGCATCGTCGCCCCGCCAATCGTCCGCGGCGAGACGCTGCTGTTCACCGCCAGCGACGGCAAACTCCGGGCGTGGAATCGGGCCAGCGGCGAGCCGCTCTGGGTCTACGATGCCAAGATGCCGGTCTTCGCCGGTCCCGCGGCGTCGGACGACATGGTCTACCTGGCCGATCTCAAGGCCGTGGTCCACGCGGTCGGGCTCGACGACGGCAAGCCGCGCTGGACGTTCGACCTGGGCAATGATCCGGCGGTCAAAGCCCCGGGCATGGTCTACGGCACACCGCTAGTGCACGACGGCCGGCTGTATGTCGGCACTTGCAACCTCGAAGGCACCGGCGGCCAGCAGCGGCCGGGCGCAGTAATTTGCATCGGAACGAAATGACGCGCGACGCCTGGCACCTTTTCGGCAGCGAACGCCGCGCGAAACCAAAACTTATGATGGACCAATTCATGAAACATCGCCTGGCTCGAGGAATTTGGCTGACGCTGTTGCCCGCGGCCTGCGGCCTCTGGCTATCGGCCGGCGTTGGACGGCGTGCCGGGGCCGCCGACGCGGAGCCGGCGATCAAAGTCGACGCTCAGGCCCGCAGTGTGACGATCACCGGCAAGATCGCTCCGCGCAAGCTGGACAATCTGCCGCAGGTTTATCCGATCGAAGTGATCGCCAGCCTGCCGGCGCCGCAGGGCAAGAAGGCTCACGAGACCGTGATCACGTTCGACGCCAAGCCCAGCGAAGTGCATCAGGCGTTGGAGCAGATCGGGCTGAAGCCGGGCAAACCGGCCAAGGGCGAAGGGGCCAAGGCGGTCGGTCCCGAGGTCAAGGTCTCGCTCGAGATTCCCGGCGCCGATGGCGCGGCGCAGCGGATGGCGATTGAAAAAACCCTGGTCGACAGCAAGACCGGCAAGCCCATGCCGATGCTCAAGTGGTATTTCACCGGCTCGATAATGACGCAGCCCGATCCGCAAAAGAACGACAAGGTTTACGGCGCCGACTTGAGCGGCACGCTGATCTCGATTTTTCCAGTCACCGACGAGACCGTGCTGCAAACCAACCTGACAATGAAGGAAGAGCCGCTTTTGAAGCTGGAAACCAGCAAGCAATTGCCGGCCGTGGGAACCCCCGTGAAGCTCATCCTGGAAGCCAAATAGAGTTCGAGACTACCATGTTCACACGATCCTGGAACCGACTCGACGGGCTGACGGCTGCCTTGCTGCCCTGCGTCCTGGCGCTAGCCGGATGCGGCGAGGCGTCGACGCCGATGCTGCAGGCAACCGTGGCCGAGCAATTCAGCCCGGCGCCAGGGCGCCGAGCCGGGCGCTCGAAGAACAGCGCCCGCTCGCCCGCGCGCGGACGACGCCGCCCCGCTGGCCGCTGCCATCGACCAGCCGGCAGCTGAAGCTCGAACATTGCTGTCCGCCGAAGCCAATCGGCCCGCGGGCGCCGAGCGCGGCACCGGAGACCTGCTCTCGGCGGCTGCGCCGGCAAAGCCCGCCGACGGCCGAGCGGCGAAGCCGGTGGCCAGCAATTCGGGCCGCCCCGCGGTGGCGGCGCAGCCGACTGGCGTGACCGCTCCCGCCGTGGCCGAAGTATCTGTGACCGAGGTGGCCGAGTTGCCGCCCAGCGCTCATCTGGCGGTCGACGCCGGTTCGTTCGATTTTGCGCCGGACGAAGCGGGACGGGCCGTCGGAGAGTTTTTCGCCCTGCCGCGGCCACTGGCCGATCCGCCGGCCGAGTCGCCGGCCCGGGAGCAATCCTGGCCGAAGTCGGCCGAGCGTCTGCCCCCCGACTTGCTGCCCGCGGCCAACGACGCCGAAGTACACGTGATTCGACTGGAACGAGTGGCGACGATTCCGCAGTGGCCGGCCATGGATTTGGCGCCGCTGGGAACGGAAAACGACACGCCCCGGCCCGAGCGGCCGGCGCTGGCAGTGGCGCCGAAGACATCGATGCCGGGCGCCGATCCGCGGCAACTGATCGATCTGCCGCTCTTGGGGCGGATGGACGAAGGAGTGGTCTCGCTGGCCGACGACGCAACTGGCGCTGCGTTGCTCAACGTGCTGCTGGCGCCGCTTTCGGGCTTGCGCACGAGCGGGTTGCCGTTCGTCCCGCCGGCGGCGCTCGAAGCGGCTGCCGCCGCAGTCGATTTTCCCAAGCAGACCAGGCCGGCCGACAACGATCCACCAGCCCGGCCCACCGCGCCCGTCCCCGCACCCGTTCTGCCGTAGCGCTCGCTTGGATGTGGCCCGAACCTGAACTGGGCGGCAGGCCGGCGTGTCAATCCAGCAGGTGCACTGCGCCGGTGTTGCCGTCGAGGCGCAGCCGCTGGCCGGTACGGATTCGCCGGGTGGCGTGATCGATTCCGACCACGGCCGGCAGCCCGAACTCGCGGGCCACGATGGCCCCGTGCGAGAGAATGCCGCCGGTCTCCATCACCAGCCCGCCGGCGCAAAAACAACGGCACCCAGGCCGGATCGGTCGACGGACAGACCAGGATGAACCCCTCGCCGGCCGGCGCGTCGTCGGGCGACTCCAGCACCAGGGCTGCGGCTTCGACGACGCCGGCCGAAACGGGCGTGCCGCGCAAATCGGCCGTCGCGTCGATCTCGGCCGGCCGGCCGATCGCCTCCAGATCGTCGCTGAACAACACCAGGGGCACTTCGAGCGCCAGCGCGATCGAGCGCTGCCGCCGCCGCTCGGCGATTCGGCCGCTCAGGTCTTCGCCAGCGATCATTTGCGGCAGCTCGTCGGGAAGCAAAAAGAAAATGCCGTCGCCGATTTTATGGCGCCGGCCCAGCTCGACGAGCGTCTGACGGATCACCGCGTAGCCAAGCATCAGGTAGTGCTTGCCGGTCTCGCGCAGCGCCATGTACGTCCGCAGGCGCTGGAGCTGAAGCGCATTGGGCCCGGACGTGGCGGCGGGCTGCTGGCCGGAATCCAGTTCGCCGGCGTGCCCAGTGCCATGCCCCGCATGCCTGCCTGTTCCCGCGGCGGAAGCGGTGTGGGCCGAGGGGAGCAGATCGGGCCGCTCGGACCAGCGCGGGGCCGAGAGCTCCATCTCCTGCGGGCCGCGGTGACCGAAGCGGGCCAGAAAATCCGCCGCGGCAAGCTGGCCTTGCGCCAGCCGGTCGAGCCCGGCGGCCAGATCGGCCTCGGCATCCGGTTCGATGCCCGTCAGCAGCGACCGGGCCTGGGCAGCAGCTTTTTCCGCTCCCAGATGCCCGCTGAATCCTTGCTCGAGCCGGGCCAGGGCGGTGGCTGCCAAGGTGGCCGACTTGAGCGACTCGCGAGCCAGATCGTCCAGCGTGCGCTCGCGCCATTCTTCCAGCCGGGCTACCAGTGCCGCGTCCGACAGCGGCGCCAGGTCCTCGGCCAGGGCGGCCCGAGCCCGCTCGGCAAATTGCGGAAAGACTTCTTTTCGCAGCCGGTCGGCCAGGGTCCGGCTGGCGCGTTCGATGCGGCGCGCCGCCCGGTACATCTTCAGCAGATAGCCCGGCAGACGGAGGAAGAAGCCGAAAGTGACCAGCGCCGGATCCGGAGCCGGCTGAGGATACAGCGCCCGGTCGGGATGTTCCTTCAGCGCCGCGAAGTTATGGCCATAGGGAAAGCCGGCGAAGTGCAGTTTGGCTTCGCGGCTCAGGTTGACGTAGGGCCGCCCGCAGACCAGATCGATGAAGCCCAGGCGGTCGACGATCGGGTCGGGATCGAAACCCAGGTCGCGGAACATCAGCCCCAGCCCGCCGCGGCCGGACATGAACCGGCCGACGATGGCCCAGGTCATGGGCGTTGGCGTGGGCAGCACTTCGGCCAGATTGTAGCGGGCCCAGACCGTGCCGCAGGGATCGGCCATTTGCCCGAGCCGGGCGATTTCGTCGCGGCGGAACCGCTCGCGCTCGCCCGCGCCCGCGGTGGTGATCGGCCGGGCCTGGAGCAGCCACACGCGCCCCTGGGCCCAGGCCCATTCGACGTCCCGCGGCTCGCCGTAAACTTTTTCCACCTGCCGGCCCAAGTCGGCCAGGCTCGCCAGCTGCTCGTCCGACAGGCAGGCAGCGGTTTGCCGCTCGGCCGCAACGTCCACGCGCCCGGCCGCGTGGATGGCGACCGGCTTGCGGTTGATTTGCCGGTCGATGATCCGGCCCGACTCCCGATCCACGTGAAAGCGGTCGGGCGTGACGAGTCCCGACACGACGGCTTCTCCCAGTCCCCAGGCGGCCTCGACGAGCATCTGCCGTCCCGAGGCGTCCAGCGGGTCCCGCGTAAACAGCACGCCCGACACTTCCGAATCGATCAGCCGCTGGACCACCACGGCCATAGCCACCTGGCTTTCGTCGACATTGCCGCGGGCTCGATAGGATCGTGCGCGCTGCGAGTCGATCGAGTGCCAACAGCGGGCCACCGCGGCGACGAGTTGATCGTCGCCTTCCACGCCCAGGATCGTTTCCTGCAGGCCGGCAAAACTGGCCGTGGCGCCGTCTTCGACCGTGGCCGAAGAGCGCACCGCCACGACACCGCGCCCCAGCCGCTCATAGGCTTCGAGCAATTGGCGGCGCAGGTCGGCGTCGACGCCGGGGGGCTGATCGGCGCTTGCCCCATTGGTCGCGGCGCACATCGAGCGCGCGTTGCGGTGGGCGTCGCTCGTGATGCAGAACGCGGCCGGCACGGGCAGGCCGGCGCGGGCCGTCAGGGCCAGGTTCCAGCCTTTGCCGCCCAAGAGCGCGGCCCCTTCGTCCGTGACCTCGCTGAGATGGCGAATCGAGCTCACAGCGCTTCGTCGCCAATCGAGTAGAGCTTGCCGCCGCTGGCGACATACAGCCGGCCGCCGACGAGCACCGGGCTGGAATAGACGTCGCCGTCGCCGCTGCGCACATCGTCCAAGCGCCAGAGGATGTCGCCGGAATTGGCATTCAGGGCCACCAGGCTGCCGCCGATCGTGAGCACGAACACCCGGCCGCCGGAAACGATCGGCGTGGTCACCACCGGCTCGCCCAGATCCTGCTTCCAGGCCGGGTCTCCTTTGGCCGTCTCGAAGGCATAGCAAAAGCCGTCCCGCGCTGCGCAAAAGACGAGCCCGTCGCCGAGCACGGGCGAGCCGAAGATGCCCCCCGCGGCGCGGAATTCCCACAGCTTGCCCCCGTCCTCGGCATTCAGGCACCAGAGGCGGCCGTCGGGCACTTCGGCGTCTTCGTTCAGTTTGCCGCTGGCCAGCGTGAAGTAGACCCGGCCGGCGGCGGCGGCTGGCGATGCGGCCACCGGGAGCGGCGCGGGAATGCGCCACAGCACGTCTCCCGAGCGCGCGTCGACGGCCAGCGCCGCGGTTTCCTGATACACGTCGCCCAGCACGCTGCCGACGAACAACCGGCCCTCGTCGAGCGTGGGAGACGCGTCGACATGGATGCCGGTCACGTGCCAGAGGGTCTTGGGCACGTCGCCGTCGGGACCGGTTTGCATCTCGTCGCTGTCGAGCGCGCGAAGTCCGTCGTCGCCGGCGCCGAAGTAGATGCGCGAGCCGTGAACGGTGGGAGTCGATTCGACGTGGCTCGACGTGGCCTTGCTCCAGAGCACCCGGTCGGCACTTTGGGCGTCGAGACAGAACAAGCGACAGCCGCTGTTCTGGTGGTAGCCTTCGCCGATGTAAAGCCGGCCGCCGACCACCGCCGGCGAAGAAAAGACGGGCAGCAGCGAACTGCCGGCCGAGAACGTCCAGATCCGCTGGCCCAGCGCCACCGGATGGGGGCTCGCCGGACTCCCGTCGACGGCGCTCACGCAGTACAGAAATCCCTGGGCCAACCCGAGCACCTGGTGCATGGCCCCGATGTAGACTTGCCCGCCCACGACACAGGGGGACGAATGAAACGTGATCCGCCCTTTGCGCTCCTTGGGATCGAAGGTCCACAGAACCTTGGGGTTGCTGGGACCACGATCGTCGGACTGTGCGGTGCCGGTGTGGGCGCTGTTGCCGTGAAAAGTGGGCCAATCCTCGCGCACAGCGGCGGCAAGCTGATTGTCTTCGGTCTGCCGGGCATAAATGCCGATGCCGGTCCCCGCCATCGCCAGGGCAGCGACGAACACCAGCTCCGTGCTCCAGCGGGGCGGCGGACTGCCGCTGCGGGCCCGGAGCCCGCGATAACCCAAGTGCAGCAATCCGGCCAGAGCGGCCACGCTGACCACGGTCATCTGATCCCAGGGGGATCCGCCGGTCCAGATCGAGTATCCGGCCCAAGCCAGCCCGACAAGGAGGGTCACTCCCAGCGCGCCAAATTCCACGCCGGCCGGCCCTTTGGCCGCGACCTTCGCCCCGGGCGCGTCCGGCTCTGCGGCGAGCATGGCCCGGCGATTGAACCAGGCCCGCACGATGCCCCAAAGCGCAACGGCCACCAGGGCCGCCGCCAGGGCATCGTCGGAAAGCCACCAGGGGCGGATTTTGAACACCCACTTGACCAGCGCCCACTGCGTGAAGATCAACGTCGACTGGGTGAGCAGCACCTGGACGGCGTAGCGGTACTGCCGCCACTGGTCGCGCAGCAGGCCCGGAAACAACAATTGCAGCAGGGCCACAATCGGCAGCAGCACCGGCAGTCCGACCACGCCCCACAACATGTTCATCTTGCTCCTGACTCGAACCAATTAATCCTGTGCGCCACTCGCCCGGCCATCACTTGCCCCTCCACCGCTCGACTGCCCCAACCGCCGCTGACATGCCTGACGCTGATCGGGTCGCGCGGCGTGGCTAGCGCGACCCGGCGGGCGGCTCAAGCGCCGGCTTTTCAACGGCGGTTTTTTCAACGGCTGGCTTTTCATTGGCGGCCTTTTCGACCGCTGCCTTTTCCACGGCTGGGCCGATGCCGGGTTTCACTTTCGAATTGGCGGCCGGCGGCTTGCGCCGGCCGGCGATGGCGTCGGCCAGCGTCGTGCGCAGCTCTTCGGTCGAGCCGTTGAACGTCCGCGGCAGGTAGATCTCCAGGTCGGTAAAGCCCCACCGGGTCTGCTGCCCATCACGATGGCCGATAAGCTGAAACCACGTGCCATTCGAGTAGCAATAGGCCAACTCTTGATTGGGCAGGTGGGTGATGAACAGGATCATCGGCAAGTCGTCGGCCAGTCGGGCCAGCAACTGCTCGCTCTGCTCCGGCCGTTTGCCTTTCAGGTTCACCGCCAGTTCGCCGAACGTCGACTTGCCCTTGAGCGCGTCGGTCACTTTTAAAATCGCCGCGGGTCGCTCGGGAGCGAGCTTGCCGACCTTGGCAACCACGATTTCGTCGGAGTCTTCGATGAACTTGGCCAGCGGCGTGAGCACCTCGACCACGGCCTGCGCCGGGCGCGGACCCCACGCCCAGCCGGCGGCCAACACGATCAATAAACGGCAAAACGTCGGCTTCATCGTGGCGGGATCAATACAGGGGGAAGGTGGGTGCCAAACGGGGCGGGAATGCCGGGGGCAAGTGCGATCGCGTGTGGCGGCCCCAGGGCAAACTGTCATCCTAGCGGCCGGATGCAGCGCGGGAAAATCCAAATTTCCTCCAGCCGCTGCCAGCACCGTTCCGTGCCGCTCCGCCAGGATAGGAATGTCGCCGGGCGGCGATTCGTTACGGCTCGCGACCCGGGGCACGCGACCGGGCAGGGCGCTACGCGCGGTGCCCGGGCCGCCTGGAGCGAATGCCTTACGGTCCAATCGGTTGAAGCCGCCTGCCGGCTGCCCCATACTGACGGGGCAGGGCCAGTGGGCCCCCTGGGCCGCTGGGCCAATTTCCACGGGCCGCATTTCGCAGGAAAACGAGCATGAATACCGCCCGCCGGCTGCTGGCCTGGCTCCTGGTGCTGGTTGGCATGGTCCTGGTCGGCACGGCAACCGGCCGGGCGGCCGAGAGCATCTGGATCGAAGCGGAACACCTCGACGGCGTTCGCGGATATTGCTGGCCCATGGGGCCCCCGGCGATCAAGAAAACGGCCGGCCATTGGGCACTCTCGGGGCCCGGCTGGGCCGCGGAATGGAGCCAGGGGGGCGAGAGCGGATTTCTGTCGATCGCCACCGCGGCCGACGACGACAAGGCCGCTGCCAGCACCACGGTCGAGATCCCCGAATCCGACCGCTACGCGGTGTGGGTGCGCTATGGCGACTGGCGCGAGCAGGCCGAGCCGTTCGAAATCGTCGTCGAACAGCCCGGCGCCGCACCCTGGACCGGCGAGTACGGCCGTCGGGCGGTGATCGACGAAGACAACGAGATGAAGCTCTACTGGGGCTGGGCATTCGGCTGGGCGCGCCAGCTGGTGCCGCTCAAGAAAGGGCCTGCCAAACTGACCCTGCGCACTTCGCTCAAGGCAGCCGAGCCCCGGCAAATCGATTTGATCGTCCTGTCCAGCGACGGCGACTACCAACCCCGGATCAAGGAGCGCCCGCCGAGCGATCTGTTCGACGTGCTGGCCGCGTATCGCGGCGGGCCGCCGGCCGATCTGGAGCCGCTAGCCCGCACGCGCGGCCGGTTCGACTTGCCCGAGGTCTGGAAGCTGCACACGTTCCGCGATCAGGGTTTCCTCTACCTCTGGAACATCGTCGCCGGCACCGCACCCGAGACCTGGCTGAGCGACAAGCCGGACCGCGTGGGCGTTCCGTACCAGATTGGTGACGAGCGAGTGCGGAAGGAGTTCGAGCAGAAGTATGCCGGCAAGGACGATCCGCCGATCTTTTCCGATCCGCGGCTGGTCCCCACGTTTCATGGCGTGGGGCCGGCGATTTTCGCCACCGATCCCCAGTCCGGCGAACTGCTCGAGCCGGGCAAGCGTTTCGCCCGCTGGCTCGACGCCCATCCCGGTCGCCCCTGGGCCATGATGATGAACTATGCGAATGGAACCAAGATCAGCCAGCAGGGGATCGACGCATTTGCCAAATACCGCGACCGCTACGTCGGCTCGATCGCCGGCGAAAGCCTGGGCTATTTCGGTGTCGATCCGCCGGTGATGCAGGCCGCCGTGGGCAACGCCCAGACCCGGCGGCAACTGGCTGCCGGCTTTACGCCCCCCAGCCTGGCCGCCAATGCGGCCAAGTACCGCGAAGTCTTCGGCAAGGATCTCGACGCCAACGCTTATGTCGACGTGATCCCTTGCCCTTCGGTGGGCAATATCGCCTTTGCTCCGCTGGAGGCCGATTGGGGCGCCCGGACCATCGGCTACGAATCGGCCGCCGCCACGAGCTCGCTGCTGCCCATGCGCTGGGCGTTCATGCGGGGTGCGGCCCGGCAGCATGGAGTACTGACGTGCACGTATCGATCGTGCAATTTCGGCGACGCCTCGACGATCTTTTCCGATGGCTCGTCGTACACCAGTCCCAAGAATATCCTGGACAATTACTACAGCGTGTTCTCCGGCGCCGGCATGACCTGGTACAAGTTCGACATCTGGTACCAGTACATGGCTGGCTCGGCGATGTTCTACCATGAGCAGGGTTTCGACGAGTATTGGAAGCCCGGCGGCACCACGGTCGCGGGCGAAAAGGAAGTGCAGCTTTCGCCCAAGGGAAAACTGGTCGACCGGTTCCTGCGCGTGACGAAGGCGCAGCCCGACCGCGGCCAGCCGTTCACGCCGGTGGCGATCCTGGTGGACTATGCCCACGGCTGGGAGCCGGCCCCGTTCTGGCCGAATGCCTTCAACAACTATCACGGACTATCAGACCGCTTCCGCCCCGGCGATCACGAGCGGATGCTCGGTGAATACTTCTGGACGGCCTACCATCCGATCGGACTGGAGGCCCAAAAGCCGATCACCGGCACCAGCGAAGTCAACGTAGCCGGCGTGTTCGGCGATATTTTCGACGTCATCTTCGCCTATCCCGACGTGAACAAGTGGCGCACGCTCGACAGCTACGCGGTCGTGATTGCCGCCGGCGAAATCGAATTGACCGCAGCCGAAGGGCAGCGCCTGGCCGACTACGTGGCCAAGGGAGGCACGCTGCTCGTGGCCGACGCCCATTTGACCGGGCCCGGCGTGGCGGCCCTGGGCTTGCCCGCAGTCGGCGCGGCGGCCGAGGCCACCGGCTACCGCTGGCTCAGCGACGCAAAAGTCCATCCCGCCCAGCGGTTCCGCTATCGCCCGATCGCGCTGGGCATGGCCCGCTCGCTGGCCGAAACGCCCGACGGCGCCTGTTTCTGTGCGGCGATCGATCGTGGGCAGGGGCGGTTGGTTTATCTCTCGGTGCCGCATGGGCTGGGCATCGACCGGCGCGCCGTGCCCGTCGTGGCCCGGCTCGTGGCGCACCTCTCGCGCGGGCTGATGCCGGTCGAAGTGACCGGCGAAGTCGAGTGGTTGGTCAATCGGACCACCCGGGGCTGGGCTGTCACGCTGCTCAATCCAGCCGGGCAGGACAAGCCCCAGCAGGGCATGACGCCGACGGATTATCGCCAGAATCGGCCGGTGACGATTCGCTCCCACGTGCCGATCAAAGCGGCCCGCGACCTGCTGCTGGCCGATCAGCCGCTGGCCGTCGAGGGTGGCGAGGTGCGTTGCGAAGTGCTGGCGGGCGGCGTGCGGATCATCGAGCTGGAATGAGGGCTTATCAAAAACGCTCCGCGCGTCGACCATAGCCCGCGCGCGTTCGGCCACCGCCAGTGACCGCGCAAGCCCTGCCTCTCGTGGGCGCTTACAGAATCGGCGCAACTGCCATCAGGCAAGGATGGCCTCGACAACCTTTCCGTGAACGTCCGTCAGTCTGCGTTCGATGCCATTGTGGTAAAATCGCAGTCGCGTATGATCGAGCCCCAAGAGGTGCAGAATGGTGGCATGAAAGTCGTGGATCGAAACGACGTTCTCGACTGCTTTATAGCCCAACTCGTCCGTAGCGCCATAGCTGAAGGGCGCCTTGACCCCGGCACCCATCAACATGCAGGTGAATCCCAGGGGGTTATGATCCCGACCGGTGGCACCTTTTTGAAACATCGGCATCCGGCCGAACTCAGTGCAGAACACCACCAGGGTGTGGTCGAGCATGCCGCGACGTTTCAGGTCTCGCAGCAGAGCCGCCGCCGGCTGATCCAGTATCGGGCCGTGAATGTCGTATTGCTCCTTGAGCTTGCGGTGCCCGTCCCAATTGCCCACGCCTTCACCCATGGCATAGGCGCCATTGAAAAGTTGCACGAACCGCACTCCACGTTCCAGCAGGCGGTGCGCAAGGATGCAGTTACGGGCGAAGCCTGCTTTGAACTTATTCTGCGAATCCTCAGCACCGTACTCTGCCAGGATATGCGCAGGTTCGCTCGACAGGTCGGCGACCTCGGGAACGCTGAGTTGCATCCGGGCCGCGAGCTCGTAGCTTGCGATTCGGGCCGCAAGCTCGGTATCGCCCGGGAACGACTTGAGATGCCCCTCGTTCAGCCGATTCAGGAGCTGCCGGGTTGCCTTGGCTTCCGCGTCGCTGATGCCGGCCGCCGGTTGCAAGTTGGACACCGGTCGTTGAGCGCTGAACACGGTGCCTTGAAAGACCGCGGGCAAGAAACCCGGTCCCCAGTTGTTGACCCCCGCTTGCGGTACGCCACGCGGATCGGGCAGGGCAACATAGGCCGGCAGATCCTGGTTTTCGGTTCCCAATGCAAACGTCGTCCAGGAACCGACCGATGGAAAGCCATCGAGGGTGAAGCCGGTGGACATGCAGTTTTCGCCCGGCCCGTGCGTATTCGATTTTGTCGTCAGCGAATGCAGGAAGCAGAAATCATCGGCGAGATCGCCCAGTTGGGGTAGCAGGTCGCTCGTCATCTTGCCGCATTCTCCGCGCGGACGAAAATCGTAGAGCGGCTTGGAGATGGCACCGTTCTCTCCCTGAAAGGTGACCGCGGCCTCGGCATCTGGCATCATCTGGCCGTCGCGCTTCAATAGCTCCGGTTTCCAGTCGAACGTATCGAGGTGCGAAAGCGCGCCGAACAGAAGATCACCAATACGTTCCGCGCTTTGGTGCTGGCGGGCGCCGGGCGCGCGGCGTGGGGATGCGACGGGTCGATCTCCGGCTTGTACAGCGGCGGGTTCTCGTTGGCCAGCAGTCTCTCCTCCTGCAAGAGCGCTGCCAAAGCAATCGCTCCCAGGCCACTGCTCGTATTGGCCAGAAACCGTCGGCGGTCCAGCAGGAGATTTCGCGCCGCCGGGAGTGAATACAGCGCGGGTTGTGAAGAAGTCGTCATCGCGATCAGCTGCCTACGGAAGGAAGAGGAATTCGTTGGTATTGAAGATGGCACGCGCCACGGCCGGCAGGCCAAATTGCCTGGCTACCGCTAGCGACGCGGCAAATTCTTCGGGGTCCGCCTGCCGGGCGAGTGCGAGCTCGAACAACCGCTGAATCGGTTCTTGGGACTGCTCCGCCGCTTCGCGCGTTGCTCGGGCGGCGAGCAATTCCGCCTGCTGCTTGATGAACGTGCTGTTCAGCAGATTCAGCGATTGCAGCGCGGTTGTCGAACGGCTGCGCTTGGGAGCGGGTTGACCGGCGTCGGGACAATCGAAGGCTCCAAACACGCCGTCCTGTGCCATCCGCACGCGATGGGCGTAGACCATCCTGCGCCATTCCGCCGGTCCCCACACTTCTTTGGGATCGTACACGCGAACGTAATTGTCGTTGGGCTGGAAGAGCATGAAGCCCGGTCCGCCCATCGACAAATCGAGCGCCCCGGAGACAGCCAGAATCGAATCGCGAATCGGCTCCATCTCCAACCTGCGTGGCGGGAAACGCCACAGCAGTTCCGTGTTGGCGTCGATAACGAGTGCTTCGGCACGAGGAACACTGGCTTGACGGTAGGTGTTCGATTGCAGAATCAGCCGGTGCAGTGACTTCAGCGACCAACCCCGTTCGACGAGGGTCGCCGCGAGCCAATCGAGCAATTCCGCATGGCTCGGCTTGAAACCCATTGCTCCCAGATCCGAAGGGGTCTGCACAATGCCGAGCCCGAAGTGGTGCTGCCACACGCGATTGACGATCACTCGCGAAGTAAGCGGATTGTCGGCACGTACCAGCCAGTCGGCGAGTGCCAGTCGCCGCTGGGCATCGCTCACATCGGGGGACAGGTTCAAACTGCCGAAGACAGCGGGAATATCGGCGCAATGCGCTCGCGACGTTGCATCGGATCGCCGCGAAAAAGGCGATAGGCAGGCTCGGGCTGCGCGAACACGCCGCCGAAGATTTGGGTGGCCGGTGTCGTGCCGCCTGCGGTCAGTCGGACTTCGTCGGGATCGCGAATTGGCCGATCGCCATAATTCAGACCGGTGAAGAAAGCCTGCAACTGGTAATAATCCCGCTGCGAAATCGGGTCGAACTTGTGGTTGTGGCACCGGGCGCAGCCCGCCGTGATCCCCATCACGCCCGCGCTCACAGAAACGATTACTTCGTGCAGCTCGTCGGCTCGCGCCTGACGGATCGAGGCTTCGTCCTTGCCGATTTGGCCGGAAAGCAGAGCGGGGGCGGCGACGAGGAATCCCGTGGCCGAGTCGACGCCCAATTGATCGCCGGCGAGTTGCTCGCGGATAAAAGTGTCGTAGGGTTTGTCTTCCTGGAGACTTTTGATGACGTAATCGCGATACGGCCAGGCATGCTCGCGCGGAGTGTTCACTTCAAATCCGTGGGTCTCGCCGTAGCGCACGACATCCAGCCAATGCGACGCCCAGCGCTCCGCGTAACGCGGACTGGCGAGCACGCGTTCGATCTGCTTTTCCCACGCCCGCGGGGACTGGTCTGCGATGAATTCGCGCAGTTCTTCGGGTGTGGGGGGCAGGCCGTGAACATCGAGGTACAACCGCCGCAACAGCGTGCGGCGATCTGCCGCGGGAGAGGGTCTTAGTCCCTTCTCGACAAGCCTGGCGTAGACAAACGCATCGATGGCGTTGCCCTCGGCGACGAACGGATCGTCGCTCGCGGGAGGCATGTGCTTGACGATCGGCTGATACGACCAGTGCGAGGTCGGCGTGCTCGGCGGTTTCGCGTCGCCGGCAAGCTCGTCGGGCCAGGGCGCACCCTGGTCGATCCAATTTCGCAAGACCGCAATTTCTGGCCCGCTCATCGGATCGCCACTCTGCGGCATCCGCCTTTCCTCATTCTGGCTGGTGACGAGTTGAATGAGATGACTGCTGCCAGACGCGAACGGAACGTAGGCGGGTTCGCCCGACTCACCGCCGCGACGGGCCCAATCGCGCACGTCGAGCCGCAAAGAACCTTCCTGCGTGTCCGGGCCGTGACAGCTAACACAATGTTTACTCAACAGGGGGAGCACATCGCGGGCAAAACTCACCGGCGTCAGTTCAATGCCCTGCGCGGCCAGATAGTGGCGTTTGACGTCGAGCTCCGAGAGCGCGGAACCGTAGATCGCGAACTCGTCCAGATCCGCCTCCAACGGTCGCACCGCGGTGCCATTGATCCAGGCACCAACAGCCGCCGTGGTTAGTCGAATCCTGGGACGCTGCCTGGCGACGTCTTCCATAACCAGCTGACCATTGACGTATAGCCGTTCGGCTCCGGTGTCGCCGTCATAGGTGGCGACAACGTGACTCCACTTGCCGACCGCAAACAGACCGGGTCCCGTTTTGAGATAACGTCCCTCGTCTTGGATCGCCAGTTCGAGTCGGCCATTCTCGCGCAGATTGAGGTGCAGCAGCTTTGACTCCCAGCCGTCTCCCGCATAGAGACCGGCAATGCCTTCGGCCGGCGCGTTCGCGGCGTTGATCCAGCATTCGATGCTCACCGCCTGCTGCTCGCCCAGGTCGGGCAGCTTCAAGTGGCCGCCCTTGTCCAGTCGGATTGCGCGGCCGAGTGCCGCGTAGGCGGAATCGACGTCGTGGTGCACCGCCCCAGAAATGGCGGCGTCGTGCCGGCGCCCAGAATCATCGCTGACGACCTGACCACGGTCCTCGAAGCGATAATACAGCAGCAGGCTCGAAGACTTTTGCACCGCCCGTGCATAGTCGTCGGAGTCGGCGCCTGCAGTCGCCGCGGTGGTTGCGGCCAGGAAAAGCACAATGCGCATCAACATCGCATTCACTCCATTCCGCTGAATAAGACCAACGTAGCAGCTGACCCCAGCTTGCCAGATACTCCCCACGGCCTTGCAGTCGTGGAACTTGGTGTTGTCGCAAATCACGTGGATCTTAACGAAATTAGGCCGTCTTTAACGAGCCGGACTCTCCCCCTGTCCGCGACCGTGCTCGGATGGACCCTAGATCGGGACCGCACCGGTGGCCGCACCGTCATTTCCGCACGGCGTCGAGAGGCGTGCCGTAGACTTCGAGCTCGTCGATGCCCGTGCCGGGCTGTGAGGTGAGGATCCGCACGGCGGTCGCCCGCACGGGCGTAAAGCGGAATCGGTGCCGCAGGTAGGGATGGATGTGCTCGGAGACGATTTCCGGCATGTCCGGCGCGTATTTCACCGCGTCGATCGTATGCCAGCTGTCCGCGGGCGGCGGTTGATTGGTGCGCGGGGCATTGCTGTACTGGATTGTGTAGGACCCGGCCCAGCGATCCCGATATCCGGTCTGGGCGGGCTCCACAGCGGGGCCGGTCGTCGCCGTATTGTCTCGGCCGAAGGCGACGCTGTCGATCTGGGCCTCGCCACTGAGCACCACTCCGCCGAACGACGGCGTGTCGCCGGCAATCCAGCTGCGATCATTGCCGTAGCGGCCGTCGGTCAGATACTCGATGCGGTGGTAGGGGTATCCCAGCAGAACATTCTCCGCAAACGCCCAAGCGCCCTTTTGCTGGGCCAGATTTCCGGCCGCGAACGTGCCGCCTTCTTCGACCAAGGTCAGCCTGGGCCGGCTGATCTTCTGGTCCACGCTGCGCACGAACTGGGCGCTATGCACTTGCGGCCGCGGTTTAATCTGCCCGGTTTGCACATCGAATCGAGCCTGGCCCGACACTTCCAGCAACAGCGGACGAACGTCGGCAGCCGCTGCGGCCGCGGGGCGCAGCTCGACCTTGCCCTGGAAAACCTGCACTTCGGCCGTGCCTGCCGCATCGACGTCCAGGCCAAACTCGGTCCCCAGGTCGACGACCGTCACGCTGGGCGAGGCGATCGTGAAGCCACGAGCCGCCGCAGGCACGTGGGCCACCAGGCGGCCGATCGCCAGATGCGCCCGGCGTGCCGTTTCGATTGCGAGCGTGGCCGGTCCCTCGATGACCACCCGCGCTCCGCAGTCGAAAGTGATCTCGGCGACGCCCGCCTCGAGCTCGAGCCGGCCGGCCTTGAGCCGGTCGGCGCGCTCGGCCGACTGGGTCTTATCGCCCCAGCGGCAATCTTCGCAGGCCGTGACCGTGGCCACGAACCGGGCCGGATCGATGGCTTCCTGGCTGGCGGTTCGGACATCGCTGCCCGTCAGGTGGGCGTGCAGCCGCGCCAGGCCCCAGGTCGCGCCTAACACGGCGCAGACGACCAACAACCCCACGGTGAACTCCCCGCCGGGGATCGCGCGCAGCGAAGCCGACAGAAAGCCCAGCAGAGCCGAGCCGGTCGACGGCGGCTCGACTTCGATGGGAATGGGGTCGGCGCTGGAAACGAACCTGCCGGCGGCCGAATTGTCCTGCAGGCGATGCCCGAGGATTTCGGCGCACAGCTTGGCCTGCAAGCAAACGTCGACAAAGACGGCCCGGTTGTGCTCATCGGCCGCCAGGAGCTGGCCCAGCAGCTGCTCTTCGGCCGGGGGCAATTCGCCGTCCAAATAGCGCACGACCAGGTCGATCAGTTTTTCGTCGTCGGGCGGTGCTCCGTGCTCGTTCATCGGCTCAGCTCGCTGGCGGCCAACCGCTCTTGCATGCAGCGGCGCAGCGCGTTGTGGATCCGGGTCAGGGCGACGTAGATCGTATGGACTTCGCGCTTCAAACGCGAGGCGACTTCAATGCCCGACAGCCCGTCGACGTAGCGCAGGGCCACGATCCGCTGGGCGTAGGGGCTCAGTTTGCGGACGCACCCAAGCAGGATCTCGACCAGGGCCGGCGACGGCAGCTCGTCGTAAGCCTGCCAGGCCAAGTCCAGCTTGCCGAGCAGTTCGCCATCGAGCGGGATCTGCCTGCCCCGGTGCGCAAGGCATGCAGCGAGCGAAACTTGGCCGTTTGCCGCAGCCACGGCCAAAGGGCGTTCTCGTCGTGGATCTGCTGGCATTTTTCCACGGCCAGCAGCGAAACCTCCTGGAATACGTCCTCCACGGCGTGTTCGTCGCGCACGATCGACCAAATGTAGGCCAGCAGTTTTGCCCGCTCGGCCAACAACACGCGTACGACCGCCGCTTGATCCAATCCCATCTGGTCATTCCGTGTCGGCCGCCCCCCGCGCGGGGGCAATGGTCAGGTCTGCTCGTCCCGGCACAGGCCCGCTGCGCCGGCTGATCCTCGCCAGAATGAATCCACCGATCGGCCCTGGTCTATACATTGTCGCCGGCCGCAAGGGTCGGCGAAAGCATGTATACTACCGACTGGGTTCGGTGATCTATCTTGAAGCCCCGAACCGGGTAAGGAGAACCCCCGCGTTGGACCGCCCGTTGAATTGCCTGCTGACGCGTCTCGGCCTATTGTCGAGCACCCGGTTGCTGGGGATGCTCCTTTGCGGCTGCGCGCTATTGGCCGGGCTGCCGCGCTTGGCCCGTGCCGAGCCGCCCCCGGCTCCGCCCGACTTCGAGCGGCAAATCGCGCCCCTTTTGATCCGCAATTGCCTCCGCTGCCACAACGCCAGCGACCCGGCCGGCGGGCTGGACCTGACCGACGCGCGCCGGGCCCGCGCAGGGGGCGAAAGCGGCACGGCGGCCATCGTGCCCGGCAAGCCGGACGAGAGCTATTTGCTCGACCGTGTCCGCGACGGCGAAATGCCGCCCGAGGGCAAGGGCCAGCCGCTCGACGTCGGACAGATTGCCACGCTGCAGGCCTGGATCGAGGCCGGTGGCAACTGGCCGGCCGAACGCACGCTGAGCGTGTTCGAACTGACCACGGCCGAGCGCGCCGGCCGCGACTGGTGGTCGCTGCGCCCGCCGGTGCGGCCGAAGGTTCCGGCGCCGGCCCAGGGCAAACCGGCGGGCTGGATCCGCACACCCATCGACGCCTTCATCCTGGATGAGCTGAACAAACACCAGCTCGAGCCGTCGCCCGAGGCCGACCGGGCTACGCTGATTCGCCGCGCCACCTTCGATCTTTGGGGACTGCCGCCAGCGCCGGAGGAGGTTGCGGCGTTCGCGGCCGACGCGTCCGCCGATGCGTACGAGAAGCTCGTCGATCGCTTGCTGGCTTCGCCCCATTATGGCGAACAGTGGGGCCAGCACTGGCTGGACGTGGTCCGCTTTGCCGAGAGCGACGGGTATGAGACGAATCATTCCCGGCCAAACTCCTGGCCGTATCGCGATTATGTCATCGACGCCATCAACCGCGACATTCCCTACCCCCAGTTCATTTTCGAGCAGCTGGCCGGCGAGCGAACCGCGGCCCCGGCCGGGACCGGCTTCCTGGTGGCCGGCGCGCACGACATCGTCGGCAGCCCCGATGTCGAGCTCACGCGGCAACAGCGGCACAACGACTTGGACGACATGGTTTCGACGACCTGCCAGACGTTCATGGCGCTGACGGCCGGCTGTGCGAAGTGCCACGACCACAAGTTCGATCCGATTACCCAGCGCGATTATTACGGCCTGCAGTCGATCTTCTCCGGCGTGCAGCACGGCGAACGGGACGTGCCGCCAACCGTCGACGAGCAGCGCCGCCGCGAGCTCGAGGGCTGGCGCGGACAACTGGCCGAGCTCGAAGCCCGAATCCGCACGCAGGCGGCCGGCAGCGAGCCGCTCGCCCGGACCGAAGCTGCGCCGGGCGCGCCTGCCGCGCGGCGGGCCGTGCGTGCCGAGGGCAACGTCGAGCGTTTCGCGCCCGTCAAAGCCCGCTTCGTGCGCTTCTGGGTGCTGGCGACCAACCAGGCCGAGCCCTGCCTCGACGAGCTGGAAGTGTTTGCCGCCGATTCCGGCGCAACGTTGCGCTGGCTTCGGCCGGAGCAAAGGCCAGCGCTTCGGGCGTGTTCGCCGACGGAACGTATCCGATCCATCAAATTGCCCACGCCATCGACGGGCAGTACGGCAACAGCCACAGCTGGATTCCGGCCGCGGTGCGCGATGCCTGGCTGCAGGTGGAACTGGCCGCGCCAACGGTGATCGACCGCATCGAATGGGCTCGCGACCGCGAAGGGGTCTACGCCGACCGGCTCCCGACCGCCTACCGCATCGAAGCGGCGCTCGAGCCCGGCCGCTGGCAAGTCGTGGCCACGTCCGCGGATCGCGCAGTTTTCGACGGCGCCAAGTCGGGCACCGCACCGGCGAGCGCCGAGCCGCCCGAGCTGGCCGATCTGCGCCGGCAGGCCGACGAGCTGCGCAAGCGCCTGCGCGGGGGCGAGCGCACCAAGATCTACGCCGGCACGTTCGGCGCCCCGCAGCCGATTCTGCGCCTGCATCGGGGCGAAGTCATGCAACCGCGCGAAGAAGTCCCGCCCGCCACGCCGGTGTTTGTCGGCCAGCCGGCGGCGATCGCGACCACGGCCGACGACGCCACCCGGCGCGAAACCCTGGCCCGCTGGCTGGCGGACCCGGAGCACCCGCTGACCAGCCGGGTGATGGTCAACCGCATCTGGTATTACCATTTTGGCCGCGGCCTGGTCCGCACCCCCAGCGATTTCGGCTTCGGCGGCGGACGCCCGTCTCATCCGGAGTTGCTGGACTGGCTGGCGACCGAATTTGTGGCCCGCGGCTGGAGTGCGAAATATCTGCATCGCTTGATCCTGCTCTCGAGCGTCTACCGGCAGTCGAGCCGGCTGGGGCCGCAGGCAGCCCGCGACGGCGACAACGAGTGGCTCTGGCGCTACCGGCCGCGGCGGCTCGAGGCCGAACCGCTGCACGACACGATCCTGGCGGTGGCCGGCTCGCTTGACCTGACTGCCGGCGGCCCGGGCTACGAGGTCTTTCTGCCGGACGGCAGCAACGTCAAGGTGTACGAGCCCAAGCCGCTGCTCGGGCCGGGCGAATGGCGGCGGATGATCTATCAGAACAAGCCGCGGATGCGGCTGGATCCGACCTTCGGCGTGTTCGATTGTCCCGACGCCAGCCAATCGACCGCGCGGCGGAACATCTCGACCACGGCCCTGCAGTCGCTCAATCTGCTCAACAGCCGTTTCATGCTGCAGCAGTCGCAATTGTTCGCCGATCGCCTGACGGCCGAGCGGCCCGGCGATGTCGACGCCCAGATCGCGCGGGCGTTCCAGCTCAGTTTCGGCCGGTCGCCGGCCGCCGAAGAGTCGGCCGCCGCGCGGGCCTTGGTCGCCGACCAAGGCCTGATGCAGTTTTGCCGGGCGATCTTGAACGCCAACGAATTTGTCTACGTGCGCTGAGGGCAGCAGGGGCTAGGAGACGAGTTAGAAATCAGAGAGTGGCGAATGGGGCGGAAGGCCAGGGCAGGTGCGGTTCTTGGAAATCATGATCGGCGGATGGCGATGAATCCACAGACCAGCGGACGCAGACATTTTCTGGGGCAGATGACCGGCGGGTTGGGGAGCGTGGCCCTGGCCAGTTTGCTCTCCGCAGATCATTGGGTCCGCGGCGAAGATGCGCATGGTCCCTTGCGCCCGCGGATCTTGCCGCAAGCGCCGCTGGCGGCCCGGCCGCCGCATTTTGCGCCCAAGGCCAAACGCGTGCTGATGATCTTCTGCTCGGGCGCTTGCAGCCACCTGGATACTTGGGATTACAAACCCGAGCTGATCAAGCGCCACGGCACGCCCATGCCCGGCGGCGACAAGCTCGTGACGTTTCAGGGAGCGTCCGGCAATCTGACGAAGAGCCCCTGGGAGTTCAAGCCGCGCGGGCAGTCGGGCAAACACGTTTCCGAGCTGTTGCCGCACCTGGCCGAGCTGGCCGACGACATGTGCTTCATCCATTCGATGACGTCGAAGACCAACACGCATGGTCCGGGCGAGAATCACATGAGCACCAGCTTTGCCGTCGAGGGCTACCCCAGCGCTGGCGCCTGGGTGGCGTATGCCCTGGGCAGCGAGTGCGAGAATCTGCCGGCTTTCGTGGCCATTCCCGACCCGCGCGGCGTGCCGCAAGCGGGCCCCAGCAATTGGTCGAGCGGCTTCTTGCCCGCCGTGTTCCAGGGCACGGCATTCAACGCCGCCCGGCCCATCGAGAACCTGTTTCCGGCCGCCGGCGTGGGCTCCAGCGGCGACGCGGCGGCCGCGGATCGGGCCAACCGCAAGCTGCTCGAAGTGCTCAATCGCCGCCACCTGGAACAGGATCCCGGCGACAGCGAACTGGGCGCGCGCATCGCCAGCTACGAGCTCGCGGCCCGCTTGCAGCTAAGCGCTCCGGAAGTCAGCGACCTTTCGCGCGAAACGGCAGCCACGCTCGAGGCCTACGGCGCCAACGACGCCAACCCGATCAAGGCCGGCTTTGCCCGCAACTGCATCCTCGCCCGGCGGCTGCTGGAGCGCGACGTGCGGTTCGTCGAGCTCTTCAACGGGGCCTATCAACAAATGGGCGAGGGCGAAGGCAACTGGGACGGACACAAGTTTCTCGTCAATCAATACAGCAAGCACGGCCCGGTCCTCGATCAGCCGGCCGCCGCGCTGCTCAAGGACCTCAAGGCCCGGGGCTTGCTCGAAGACACGCTCGTCGTCTGGACGACCGAATTCGGCCGTATGCCCACGTTTCAGGCCGGAGCCAACGGCCGCGACCACAATCCCAAGGGATTCACCGTTTGGCTGGCCGGAGCCGGGGTCAAAAAGGGATTCAGCTACGGGGCCACCGACGAATTCGGCTACCAGGCCGCCGAGAATCCCAGCAACGTCTACGAACTGCACGCTACGATTCTGCACCTCTTGGGCTTGGATCACGAGCGGCTCAGCTTCTTCTACAACGGGGCCGAGCAGCGGCTGACGTTCGTGCATGGCCGGGTGATCAAAGACGTGTTGTCGTAGCGTCCACGCGCCGGCGGACGCGGTCGACTCCGCGCCGGAACATGCGGGGCACCTTGCGGCCCCACGAGACGCTCACCCCCCGATCGAACGAGCGCTCGGCGACCACGAGCCGGACCTGGCCGTTTTTTTCTGCCGCCCGGGGGTTTTTCTGCCCCCGAGATGTATAGATTGGCCGCCCTTTGGGGATTTGGAAGGTGGTAAACGCACTTCTCATTCCCTCAGGCGGAGTTTGATTGCGGCGGCCGCGGTCTGCGGGCGCAAGCGGAACCTGTGATTTCTGGCGTCATGTGAGCTGGCGGCGCGAGCCGGACGTGTTGACCCGCGGGAACTCTCGGCAATTCTTCAGCGCAATCCCCCGTAGGGACTGCGGCAATCGAATCTTTGAGGAGGCATCTTATGCGTATGTCGTCGATCGCTTCGCTGCTCGTCTTGGCCCTTTCCTGCGTCCTGGGGCCGGCCGCGACGGCTCGGGCAGCCCTCACGGCTGCGTATAATCCCGCCACTTTGACGGCCGGCTCGACGCCCGTCGGAGTCTCGACGCTTGGCGATAGCTCGGGGAACGGGCATACGCTCAGCAGTTACGGCAGCCCGCAGCTCTATGGTTACGGCACGGCCGGAGCCGACGCCGCGTTCAACGGCCACAACTACATCGCCTATGGCGGCGGCAACGGGCTCACGACGACCGGCGCCCTGTACACCGGTGGCAACGATCGCTCACTGGCCGTGGTCTACGATACGCCGACGTACACGTCCGCGCAGAACGGCGGCTTCAATGCCTTCGTGGCCGGCCAGGCTCCCGCTGCCACGGCCGGACAACTGGCCACGTGGTGGGGGCTGGAATCTCGGGATAACAACGTAGTCGGAAATCCGTACCTGGTAACCTTCGGCACCGGCACCGACCTGACCACCAACGGCCAATATCCGAATCCCGGCAATCCGCCGGTTGCCGACCAGTTGACCTTTGCACTCGCGACCTACAACAGCACGACTCAGATCGAATCGCTCTACTGGGCGTATGGACTGAATGGCGCTGTCAACTCGGTGTCGGTCGGCGGCATCACGCTCGGTACGGCCAGCTATCCGTTCACCGTCGGTTCGAGCGGCGATGGAAGCAGCCCGGTCAACGTGGGCCAGGTGATCGTTTGGAGCAATGCCCTCGATTCGATGGCGGCCGCGTCGGAGATTCAGGCACTCCAAGCGCAGTACGCCCAATCGGTGCCCGAGCCGGGCTCGCTGGTTGTCTGGGCGCTGGGGCTGGTGGGCCTGCTGACTCTCGGCCGGCGGTATCGCACTACGCTCTGAAGCAGAGTGCTGCAGTGCGGGGCTGTTCCCTTCGGGGCCGCGCCGTCCGCCACATTTTCAGCCGCAGCCGCGGCAACCAAATCATTCTGAGTACGGCAATTCATTGGGCGCCGGATCGGGCGACCGCCGACAAGACAATCTCGCACGCCAGGTGCTGAACAGAATCTTTTGACGATTTCTGGCGGATTCGGCGTGATCGGTGTATACTCCGCATTCTCGTCCGGGATTACTTTTGCGAAAGCCAATCGACTTCTGGCAGGCGAAGTCCGAGGCCCGCTGCATTTGCGTTCGCGATAGGCAGCGGGTCCGTGCCACAGCCGGATCCTGAGGCCATTTCGCAAGCGATCTTGGGGGGCAGGCGGAAACCTTAAGACTCGCTCTTAGGCTTATCGGAAGTGTTCTGAAGTCGGCAAATATGTGATCTACCAGATCCATCGAAAATACAGAGCGCTATGGCCCTGACATCAATTTATTTTCGATTGCTATGCATTTTGCTTTACTAACTTGCCCGCATGGCCTTTCAGGAGTGATTTCCATGTATTGCCGTCCTTTCGCCCTTGCTGCTGTCGTGCTTTCCTCGCTCGTCGCCCTTGCTCAAGCCACGCCGGTGGCCACGGGCAACATCACTTATTCAGGCATCGAGGGGCCGTTCAACAGCTCGGGGCTGGCGGGCACGGTACCGGCGAATCTCGCCTTGAACCCGCTGAACTCGCCGACGCTCCCCCAAGCGTTTGCCAGCGCGGACATCGCCAGCGGCGGCATCCCATACCACCAAATCGTTCACCTGAACGATGGCAGCTACGGAAACTCGCGCAGCTGGATCGGCGGTTTCGGCGGGGAAAACAACACCAGCATCAATGTCACCGGCGTCGGGCCGGTCAACGCTACCTTCGCCGGCATCAACCTGCTGACCCTGGATCACGTGACGTCTTTCGCATTCGGCAGCGACAACGGCAACTACCTTTCGGGCCAGACGGATCCGAACGTGCCCTCGAACACAGGCGATCCCAATGAGAACGCCGTCGGCCCTGACACTGGCTTTTATCACGACCGCACCGGTGGCACGTACTATGTCCAGTACACGACGGCCGCCAGCCCCAACGCCCTGACCCCCGACGCGAGTTGGAACACCTTGGGCTCGATCACTCTGCTGGACGGCACGAACGACGCCTACCGCCACGTCTACGACCTGACGACCCCGGTCCTGGCCACCGGCCTGCGGATCATCGTTCCGGGTGGCAATCGTCTCGACGAGATCGAAATCTACGGCCAGCAGACTCCCGAGCCCTCGACCTTCGTGCTGGGCGGTTTGGCTCTGCTCGGACTGCTGTTCGTACGCCGCAACCGCACCGCGAATTGAAGCTGCCGCCAATCGTTGCGGTTGCAGAAATCGAAAACCTTCCCTGCGGCGACCTGACGTGTCTTGATGGATCCTGGACGTGTGACGTTGGCCGGCCTGCGACGACTGACGCCGGAAGGAGCTTGCGAATGCCTGCGGTGTATGATGTCGGCGGGCGCCACGGAAGGCTCCGGCACTCAATCGGGAATCAGCCGTCACTCGACACTCGGCCTGGTTTCACCCTCGTCGAACTTCTGGTCGTGATCGCGATCATCGGTATCCTGATCGCGCTGCTCTTGCCCGCGGTCCAGGCGGCGCGCGAGGCGGCCCGCCGCGTGCAATGCTCCAACAACCTCAAGCAACTCGGCTTGGGCCTGCAGAACTATCACGACGTGTACAAGCAGTTGCCGCTGGGGGGCACGAACAACAACCCTGGGACCTGGTTCTGCCAGAGCCCGAATCATCACGGCAATCACCTCGTCGAGCTGCTCCCCTTCATCGAAGAGACGACTCTTTACGCCCAGCTCACGTTCAAGGCTGACACGCAATACAGCCTGATGGGAGGCGGCGGCACGCAATACGCCTGCTCGCTCCAGCCGGCGGTGTTCGTCTGCCCGAGCGACGACACCGCCCAGTATTACGCCCCGACCAACGGCTATGCCGCCCAGCAATGCGGCGCCGGCGACATGAATCAATTGCGGGCCACCGGCAACTACGCCGCCAGCATGGGCAATCAGGCCTTCGACCAGGGCTGCAATTTTGGCGGCAACATGTTCGGCACCGGAGCCGCCGTGCACGGCGATTCGATGGACCCCAACCAAATTTCCGGGATCGTCTCGCACATGGCCTGGGCCACCGACTTCCGGCACATCAGCGACGGGCTGTCGAAGACCATCGCGATCGGCGAAATGCGGGCCAAGTGCGCACTGCACGCCCGCGACGGCTGGATGCACGTCGACTCGATGTGGTTCGCCACGACCGCGCCGATCAATTACCCCACCTGTCCCGGGGAACCGGGCTATCAGCAATCGAGCTGCAACGACGAGGCGCATTGGGGCGCCGCCCAGGGGTTCAAGTCCCGGCATTCCGGCGGCGCCCAGTTCACTTTGTGCGACGGCTCGGTCCAGTTCCTCACCGACGTGATCGACTACACCACCTACCAACAATTGGGAGATCGGCGCGATGGCCATTTTATCGGCGACTATTGATCGCCGCCGCTGCTGGCCATGGCCCGTCCTGGGCGGGCTTGCGCTTTTGGCAGGCTGCTCGGCTTCGAATCTGCCGCAGATCGTACCCGTCTCGGGGACCGTCACCTGGCAGGGCGCGCCGGTTGCCGGCGCTCAGGTGATGTTCATGCCGCGGGGGAGCCGCCCCGCCAATGGCACGACCGACGAGCAGGGCCAGTTCAAACTGGCCACGATGGGCCAGGCCGATGGGGCCGTCGTCGGTGCGCATACGGTGACGATCACCAAGCGCGTGCCCACGAGCAACGAGCCCTACGCCCCCGAGCGGAGCGAGATTCCGCCGGCGTACAGCAGCCTGTCCACTTCGCCGCTCAAGGCCGAAGTGACCGCCGCCGGGCCGAATGCCTTCAGCTTCGAATTGGTTGGCGAGGCCAAATAGCCCGGGTGCCGGGCGATGGACTTGCCGGCAGGCGCCCCGCGCCGGGCACGCAGCGCGTTGGGTCAGGCCGCGCCCGCCGGTCGCTCCGGCACTCTTTCGCCGCGCGGGCGGCTGTGGTACCACTGGGGGCATGATTTCCCCGACCATCTCGCAGTGGCACGAGGCTTTGCTGAGAGGCGAGGTGCGTCTCGACGCGGGGGTCGAGGCCTGCTTGTCGACCATCGAGCGCTATGAGCCCCGATTGCGGGCTTGGGTCGCCCTCGATGCCGAGAGTGCGCGGCGGCAAGTGCAGGAGCTCGCGGCCGCCCTGACCGCCGGCCAAACGCCGGGGCCCTTGGCCGGAATCGCACTGGGCGTCAAAGACATTGTCGACGTCGCCGGGTTCCCCACACGCGCCGGCTCCTGGCTGACGAGTGCGGATCCCGTGCCCGCCGATGCTCCGGTGGTGGCGCGCTTGCACAGGCGGGAGCGATCATCCTGGGCAAAACGGTGACCACCGAGTTCGCCTGTTTCGATCCGCCGCCGACGCGCAATCCTTGGAACGTCCTGTGCACGCCCGGCGGCTCCAGCAGCGGCTCGGCGGTGGCGGTGGCCACCGGCATGTGCGTGGCGGCGCTGGGCACCCAAACCGGCGGCTCGATCATCCGGCCGGCGGCGTACTGCGGCGTGTGCGGCATCAAACCGACCCTCGGCTCGGTGAGCGCGCGGGGCGTCGTGCCGGTCAGCAAGTCGCTCGATCACGTGGGCTGCCTGGCGCGCAATATCGCCGATCTGAAAACGGTCTGGCAGGTGATCGCCGACCCGGTGTCGAGCCCCGCCAGTCCGCGGCCTGTCGGCGCCCGGCGGCCGGTGGCCCCGCGCCTGGGCGTCGTCGAATCGCTGCTGACCGAGGCCAAAGCCGAAGTATCCGCGGCGATCCTCGAAGCGCTCGGACGGCTGCGTGCGGCGGGGGCCAGGCTGGTGGCGGTCGATCCGCCCACGGACTTTGCCACGCTCCGCGATCGGCACCGCACGATCATGGCGTACGAGGCGGCCGAATATCACCGCCGGACGTACGGCACCCGCCGCATCGGCTACGGCCGCAACTTGCAATCGCTGCTCGACGAGGGGCAATTGATTGCCGAGCCCGCTTATCGTTACGCGCTCGAGTGCCGCCGCGCGCTCGGCGAGGAGCTCGCCGCCGCGCTCGCCCGGTTCGATGCCTGGGTCATGCCCGCGGCCGGCTCGGCGGCGCCGCCGCCCGACACCACCGGCGACGCGGGCTTCAACTCTCCCTGGAGCCTGGCCGGCGTGCCGGCCGTCACGCTCCCTTGCGGCATGGCCGAAAGCAACCGCACGCCCGTCGGGCTGCAGCTCGTGGGCCGGGCCCACGGCGAAGAGCGGCTGTTGGACTGCGCCCTGTGGTGCGAACAGCGGCTCGACTTTGCCCCCTGGACGCCGCAGCAGTTGGAACCGCCGGCCGGCTAAGAACCGGCCCGTGCGCTGCAGGCGCGGGGGCCTACTCGCCCAGCGGTCCGATGCTGGCCAGGAATTCGGCCATTTCCCCTGCGGCATGAGCGTTGCCCTGCGAGCGGGCCTGCTCGATGCCTTCCCGCAGCGCCGCCCGCGCTTCGCCCAGCCGGGCGAGTCGCACCAGTTGCTGAGCCGCCATGAAGAATGCCGGCACGTACGGGCTCGGGTCGGACATCAAGCCGGCCAGCCCGCTGAGGCTGCGATCGTGAGCGCCTTCCTTTTCCAGCTCCAGCGCATGGCTGTAGCGCAAAAAAGGATCCTGGGGATCCTCGACCAGCATGGCTTCGATCTTCTCGCGTCGACTGGCGGCGGCCACGGCGATTCCCTCCGGGTGTCAGGCGACCGGCTGCATGCCGTGGGCGCGCTCGTAGGCGGTGATCTTGTCGACGCGCTCGAGCGTCAGGCCAATGTCATCCAGCCCGTGAAGCAGACAATGCTTGCGAAAGCCGTCGACCTCGAACTTCAATTCGAGCCCGGCCGCGTCACGAATGGTTTGCTGCGCCAGGTCGACGGTGAGCTTGTAGCCCGGCGCGGCGGCAGCGCGGCGGAACAGATCGTCGACCACGCCTTCCTCGAGCCGGATTGGCAGCATGCCGTTCTTGAAGCAGTTGTTGTAGAAAATATCGGCGAAGCTCGGAGCAATCACGACCACGAAGCCGTAATCGGCCAGCGCCCAGGGAGCGTGCTCACGGCTCGAGCCGCAGCCGAAATTGCGCCGGGCGAGCAGGATGCTGGCCCCGGCCAACTCGGGCCGATTCAGTTCGAAGGCGGGGTTGGGCGTGCCGTCGTCGTGAAACCGCCAGTCGAAAAACAAGAACTGGCCAAACCCGGTCCGCTCAATCCGCTTCAGAAACTGCTTGGGAATGATCTGGTCGGTGTCGACGTTGGCCCGGTCCATCGGGGCCACCAGTCCGGTGTGCACGGTAAACGGTTGCATGGCAATCTGGGTTTCGAGGCGGTTGGTGGGAATGCGTGTCTACCACGCTTGGGCAGGCCGCCGGCGACGACACGCGGCGACGACACGCTGCGCAGCTACTGCTTGTACTTCCACTGGCGAATGTCGACAAAATGTCCGGTCACGGCTGCTGCCGCCGCCATGGCCGGCGAGACCAGGTGCGTGCGGCCGCCCTTGCCCTGGCGGCCTTCGAAATTGCGATTGCTGGTCGAGGCGCAGTGCTCGCCGGGCTCCAGCTTGTCGGGATTCATGGCCAGGCACATGCTGCAGCCGGCTTCGCGCCATTCGAACCCGGCCTCGCGAAAGATCCGGTCCAGCCCTTCGCGTTCGGCCTGCGTCTTGACCTGCCCGCTGCCCGGCACGACCATCGCGCCGACCCGATCGGCCACGCGATACCCGCGCACCACGGCGGCGGCGGCCCGCAGGTCCTCGATCCGGCCATTGGTGCACGAGCCGATGAACACGCGGTCCAGCTCGATCTCCTGGATCGGCTGACCCGGCCGCAGCGCCATGTAGTCGAGCGCGCCGGTCGCATGCTTGCGGTCGGTGTCGTCGGCCAGTTCGGCCGGGTTGGGAACCTGGCCGGTCACCGGCGCCACCTGGCCGGGATTCGTGCCCCAGGTGACTTGCGGCGTGACGTCGGCGGCCTGGAACACGAGCGTGCGGTCGTACCGGGCGCCCTCGTCGCTGGGCAATTGCCGCCAGCGGGCCACCGCGGCGTCGAAATCGGGCGGGGCAAACGGGCGGCCGCGCAAATAGGAGTAGGTCGTCTCATCCGGCGCGATCATGCCGGCCCGGGCGCCGGCCTCGATCGACATGTTGCAAACCGTCATCCGCTCTTCCATGCCCAGGGCGCGGATCGCCGTGCCGGTGTACTCGATGCAGTATCCGGTGCCGCCATCGGTGGTGATCTGGCCGATCAGGTACAGAATCAGGTCTTTGGCCGTGACCCCCGGGGCCAGCCGCCCGCCGATTTGCAGCTCGAGCGTCTTGGGCTTCGATTGCAGCAGCGTTTGCGTGGCTAGCACGTGCTCGACTTCGCTGGTGCCGATGCCGAAGGCCAACGCCCCGAACGCGCCGTGGGTGGCCGTGTGGCTGTCGCCGCAGACAATCGTCATGCCCGGTTGCGTGCGGCCCAGTTCGGGACCGATGATGTGCACGATCCCTTGCTGCGGGTTGTCCAGGTCATAGATCGGAATCCCGAACTGCCGGCAATTGGTGCGCAGCGTCTCGATCTGCTGCCGCGAAATCGGATCGGCGATCGGCAGGCGGCGATCGGTCGTGGGCACGTTGTGATCGGGCGTGGCCAGCGTCAGCTCCGGCCGCCGCACTTTGCGTCTGGTCAGCCGCAACCCTTCGAACGCCTGGGCACTGGTCACTTCGTGGACCAGGTGCAGGTCGATGTACAGGATCGTCTGTTTGCCGGGCTCGGCCTCCACGACGTGGGCGTCCCAGATCTTTTCGAACATCGTCCGCGGAGTGTTTGTTACGGGCATGGCGGCCATCGGGAATAAATGAGTCGAAAGCGGTCGATTTTGAAAGTCAGGAGAACGCACGGCACCGCCGCTAACCGGCTTGCCCGTGGGGCAGCGGGCCACGAATACCAGCAGCCCGCTGCGTTAAGCCATTCATTATAAGCCGACCCGCGTCTCTGAGGGAGTGGGTACCTGCGCACGGCAGGCGACGATCCTGCCCGGTGCCGACCGCGGAATCCTGTCATGAAGCGCAGGCCAACCATTTCGTGCTCTGCTCACGCGCACCGCTGCGGCGTCCGGCACAGCCCGGGGCCGCAAATTGGGCCCAGCCGCTGGCACTCGCTCTCTCGACGCCTGCGCGAGGGGAACAAACGCCGCGGAAATCAGCTCGGGCATGTCCGCGGCAATCACCCCGGGTGCGGGAAAAATGCGGGGGGTCCAACTTCCGCCGGGCTCCTTGCCGGCGACGTGCGGCGGCGGCCTACGGCGTTCAAGACACGCGCCGGCCGCTGGTGGTTCGCCCTCGGGGAATCGCTGCTGGCGCTTGCGGTGGCCAGCCTGTGGCTGATCGCATGCCATTGGGCCAGCGGGCGGCCCGGCGGATCGTGGTGTCTGTTGGTACCGGCCGCATCCCACTGCGGGGAGCCGGGGATCGACACCGGGGCGGCTCGAGCACAGCAGCCCTAAAGCGCCGATCCGGCGACTACGATCGAGCAAGGGGCTCCGCCGAGGCGAAAACGCCGCGTCCGGCCCCATTCAGGAAAGCGCGGCTTCGCGCTCGAATTCGGCTGGTTCGGCCACGTCGCGATCGTGCCACCAGGCGGCTGCGTCGTCGCGGCCCCACTGGCCGGCCGCGGCACAAGCGGAGAGCGCGGCGCCCAGGTCGGCGGCGTCCTGATAGCGCTCGATCGGGCGCTTGGCCAGGCAGCGCATGATGACGGCTTCCAGGTCGGCAGGCACGTCAGGGCGCAACTGCGAGGGGGGCACCGCATCCAGCGTAGCGTGGGCGATGATCACCTTCAGCGGTTGATCGCCGCCAAACGGAGGAACGCCAGTCAGCAGGTAATAGGCGACGGCGCCCAGCGAATAAATGTCGCCCCGCGTGTCGGACTCCAGGTCGCCAGTGGCTTGCTCCGGCGACATGTAGAGCGGCGAACCGGTGATCGAGCCGGCCTGGGTCAATTGAACATCGTCGATATCGGTCATCGATTTGGCCAGGCCAAAATCGAGCAACTTGGCTACATCGTGGTACCCGCCGCGGATGGCGGCAAAAATGTTGCCCGGCTTGATATCGCGATGGACCAGACCGGCCGCATGGGCCTCGCCCAGGGCGTCGCAAACCTGCTGCAGCAGATAAATCACCCGCGCCGGCGGCAGAGCGCCGTAGCGTTCGACAAGCTGCAAAAGGCTCAAGCCCGGGAGGTACTCCATCACGTAGTAGAACGTGTTGTCGTCGGTCCGGCCGTAATCGAAGATTTCGACCGTGTTCCAGTGGGACAGCCGGGCGATGGCCTGCACTTCGCGTTCGAAGCGCGCCAGGGCCCGGGGATCGCGCGCCTTGTTGGGGCGAATCAGCTTGATCGCGCACGGGCGCTTCATCAGTTGGTGTTCGGCCAGGTAGACTTCGCCCATGCCGCCGGCGCCGATCAGCCGCAACAGCCGGTATTGCCCGAGTCGCCGGGCCTCGAACGCCTCTTGCCGCAACGCGCCGACCATGTGCGTGCCGTAGACGCTGGTGGCGAAAGCCACGGTCATCATCAGCCCGATTTCCACCAGCAGGCCGGGATTGCCCTGCAGCAAGGTGGCGCAGAGCGAGTGCTGGAACCACATCACGGCGATCAGCGCCAACGGCGCTATGGCCATGCAGCCGATCACCAGGGCGGCCCGGCGCCAGGTGTTCGGGATGAAAATGGCATAGGTAAAGATCAGGGCGTACCAGGGCCCGACCGGATTCTGCAAAAACCCTTGCGCCATGCAGTGGGACATCCGCGTGTGCTCCAACAGCAGCATGAACGCGGCGGGGGGCCCGAAGATCAGCAGCTCGTGAAAGCGCAAATAGCGGCAGGCAATCGAGCACTTTCGCCGCAGCGAAAGCCAGGCCACGGCCAGAAAAATCAGCACGACGAACTGCGCGTCGAGCAGCCGATCGCCCCCCGGCGTTTTCCACTCGCCGGTCAGCAGCCGATAGACGAAAAACACCGCGATCCCGCAAAACAACGTCAGCGCCGCCGCCCGCAGGCGGATGCGGAGCAGATCCGTCGTTTCGACGCTGATCTGCGGGTCGCTCCCCTCGATAAACTGCACGTGCGGACAGGCCTTCGCCGCGCCCACCGGCAAGGGATGGGTGGGCGATTCGAGCGTGTCTTCCGACGGCATCGAGTCAAAGGACCTTTGCACCAGACTACCTCTTGCAGCCGCGCTGCCGGTCGCCCGAAAAATTCAGGACTCTGTATGATACCCGCTCTCGTGCGCAAAAGTCACGCATAGCCAATCCTATCGCGCCGCGCAAGTCGGGCAACGGCAGAACCTTAAAACTCCGTTAGGCGCGCTTGCCAGCTTCCCGCCGCGGGCGCGCGTTTCGCCCGACGAAGCATGCCGCTCCAGATCCCGTTGAGCAGCAATTCCCTACCAATGGGGAATGCCTTAAGCGGTGCGCCGCTGCGGCTTGCGGGCTCGGGATTCCACCTGGCCGCGGTCCAGTGCAAGGACCGACAGCGAGCCGTCGGGGTTCGCTTGCTCCTGGAAAACCAGCGAGCTCGCGTGCAGAACCCGAGGCAGATAGAACCAGGCCCGCTCGAGCGCGGCCGGATCCTGGTCGGCGGAAATCATCACCAGATCGATGTCCCGCAGCGCATTGGCCGCTCGCGAGAGCGCGCTGAAACGGATCTCCCGGCACCAGCTGTGCCGCGATCCCGCGCGCCTTGAACAGCCGATGCGCATCTTTGAGGCTCAGGCCGCTATCGGGCACGGGGCGGGACTCGAACAAGTCGATGCCCACGAACCGAATCTGGTCTTTGGCGTGGCGGCCCAAGGCCACGTCGATCAGCCGCTGTGCCCGTCGGCCGTTGCCGACGCCGATTTCCAGGAATCGGTGGCAGCCATGCTTGCGGACTGCCCGATAGACCGTTCGGTCGCTCTGCGGCCGGGAAAAGTAGGCAAGCAGCAAATAGTTGAGGCGACTGGCGGCTAGCAACTTCGCCCTCCCTGGCGAGTGGCTCTTGGATCTTCGCTCGCGAAGCGAACGCAGCAGAAATAGTTTCGGCCACTGGCAGCACCCAAATGGAGCGGAAAATCCGCCGCTCGCCGAATCTCGCCAGGTTGCCAGGGCCCCATTCCTCGCGAAGCCAGCAGGTCCGAAACGCGGCCCGAGCGGAGCCGCTGCCGCCGCCGAAAGCCGTTGCCCCGGCAGGCCCAATTTGCTACCTATCTCGCCCCCGGTGTCACTGATTCGCCAGGCCCCAAAAGGTCGCAGTATGCCCGCCCAGATTGCATCCCATGCCGGCGAGGTCGCTGCCGGCCGGCGGTTCGAATTCGGCAAGAATTGGCTTCAGTTCTTGAAATCGCTCACGCCCGAGCGCATCGACCGGGCTCAGGACTCGCTGCGTCAGATGCTCGACGTGACGGATCTGTCGGGCACGTCGATGCTCGACATCGGCTCGGGCAGCGGACTGTTTAGCCTGGCGGCCCGGCAACTCGGGGCCCGCGTGCATTCGTTCGATTACGACCCCTGGTCGGTCGAGAGCACCCGCTATCTGCGTGAGCAGTTCCGGGCCGGTGACCCCAATTGGACGATCGAGGAAGGCTCGGTCCTGGACGCGGATTACTTGCGCTCGCTGGGCAAGTTCGACCTGGTCTACTCTTGGGGCGTCCTGCATCACACGGGCTCCATGTGGCAGGCCTTGGACAACGCGGCCCTGCCCATCGCGACCGGCGGACGGCTGTTCATCGCCATCTACAACACCGAGCGGTTCTGGACTCCGCTCAACAAGCTGCTCAAGCGCAGCTACGTCGCCTGCGGCCCGAGGGGCCGGTCGCTGATCGCCGGCATTTACATTGCCGGCCAGTTCAGCAAGGGGCTGGTCAAAGACACGGTCCTGGGCCGCAATCCGCTCGATCGGTATCGGAACTATCAGCCGCGGGGCATGTCGCGCTGGCACGACTGGATCGACTGGGTCGGCGGATACCCGTTCGAGACCGCGACTGTCGACGAGATCTGCCGCTTCTACCAGGAACGCGGCTTCACGCCGGAGCGGCTCCAACCGACCCGGCGGTCGGGCTGCAGCCAGTACGTCCTGCGCCATACGGGCGCCGCGGCCGTCGCCGGACGCTGCGGACCGACGAGCGCCCCGGCACCGGCAAGCGCCGCCAGCCGGCGCTTTCTGCGGAAACTGGCCTCGTAGTCCGGTCACCACCGCCAGCGAGCGCCGCAGGGGCAACAGGGAGCCACGCCGGCGCGTTCGGGCTGCGCCCGCCGCGAAAGTGCTTCAGGCCGCCCGGCGAACGGGGGCCGCTTCGATTCCCAGCAATTCGTCGTACAACCGGGCAATCCGCTGATGGTTGGCCACGGTGTCGAAGTGCTGTTCGGCACGCAGGCGGGCCGCCCGGCCCATGCGGGTGCGCAGCAGGCGGTCGCCAATCAGCCGGCCCAGCTTTCCAGCGTAATCTTCGGCGTCGCTCGGCGAGCAAAGAAAGCCGGTTTCGCTCGTAACGACCTCACGGTTGCCTTTTACGTCGCTCGCCACGGTCGGCAATCCGGCGGCCTGAGCTTCAATCAATATTCGCGGCAGTCCCTCGAACAGCGATGGCAGCAAGACGGTATCGGCCGCGGCCAGCGCCGCGTAGGGCTCGTCCTGCCACCCCACCAACGAAACGCAATCGGCGACCGCGTGGCACTCGATCTGGCGCCGCAGCGCGAGCTCGTCGGGGCCCGCACCGGCCACGATCAATCTCCAGCGGCCTTGGGGACTTCGCACGCGTAGCCGCGCGGCGATCGCGGGCAGCACGAGGGGCTGTTTTTGCGGCTCGAATCGGCCGGCAAAGAGGATCGCAGTCTCGTCGGGCGCCAAGTTCCACATTTTCCTTACGCGGTCCCGAGCAGCCCGTGTCTGCCGGGGATCGACCGCCGCGAGGTCGACGCCGTTGTAGATCGTTTGACATTTTTCCGCCGGCAGCCAGCCGTTTTGGACCGACATCTCGTGCTCTTCGTGATTGACGAACAGCACACGATCGCAATACCGCCCGGCCCAACGTTCCAACCGGCTGTAGATCCAGCGTTTCGGGGGCGGACTGAACTCGTGGAACGCGAATCCACGCACATGATGCACGACATGCGGCACGCCGGCCCGCCGCGCCGCGACGCGCCCCAGGAAGCCGGGCTTCGAGCTGTGCGTGTGGACGATCTGAAACCGCTGCTGCTCGAACAACCGGTACAGCTGGCAATAGGCTTGCCAGTCGCGGTGCGGGCGGATCGGACGGTCCAGCGCGTCGATCGCGTGCCAGCGGATGCCCAGCCGATCGAGCTGGTCGGTCAGTGCGCCGGGCCCCTGACAGGCGACGTGAATTTCGAATCGCGAGCGATCGAGCTGCTTGAAGATCTCAAGCATCGATCGCTGCACACCGCTCAGCAGCGGCAGAACCTGGAGGTGGCAGATGCGAATCATGGAATTTTCCGCCGCTAGGCGGCCTGAGATTGGACACCTGGCGACGCCCGCCGCGCTATGGGGCGGCCGGCCAGCTCGCTCCAAAGCGCGAAATGCCGCGCGGCCATTTGATCGAGCGCAAAACTTTCCGCAATCCTCTGCCGGGCCGCCAGCCCGAGCGCCTGCCGGCCGGCCGCAGGCATTTGCAGCAGCTCCAGGCAGGCCCCAGCCAGAGCAGCGTCGTCGCCAGGCGGAGCCACCCGGCCGGTGTCGCCCACAAGCAGCGCCGAGTCACCGACGTCGGTCACGACGCAAGGCACGCCGCAGGCCATCGCCTCGCCTACCACGCGGGGCATGGCCTCGCTGGCCGACGACGATACTTGAATGTCCAGCGAAGCCGTCAACCGCGCCATGTCGTGACGCGGTCCCAGCAGCTGGCAGGCCCCGCGGACGCCGGCTCGTCCCAGCCGATCAGTCAACACCGCGTTGCTTTCATCCACGTGCGTGCCGCAGAGCAAAAACCTGGCCTGTGGCAACCGGCTGTGAATCCGGGCGGCCGCCCGGACAAAGTTTTCGTGATCTTTGTCAGGGTGGAAGCGACCAAACAGGCCCACCAGCGGACTATCGGCGTCGATGCCCAACGCGCGCCGGATATCTCGGCGAGCGACCGGATCCGGCCGGAACGCAGCGGTGTCAAAGCCGTTGGGAATCACCGTCGCCCGGTCGTCGGCAAAACCGGCCGCGGCATGCAGCGCGCGGGCGGCTTGCGAGACGTAGACGACTCGCCCCGGCAGCCAGGGCGAGAGCAGGGCCCCCGAGCGCGCGACCAGCCGGGTCAGGCGCCGGGCGTGGCCTTGCAGCGGCGCACAATGACGGATGTTCCAAACCACTGGGATACGACCGGCCAACCGCGCTGCCAACCCGCCGAGAAGATTGGAATGATCGAGCCAGGTCACCACTACGTGCGGTCGATGACGCCGCAGCAAGCCGGCCAGCCGCAGGATGGCCAGGGGATCTGGATAGTCGCGCCGCATGCCCAACATCTCGACCGTGACACCTTGTTCTTCGAGCACCCGGGCGAGCGGCCCGCCGGCGAGCAGTGTAATGACGCGGGTGTCGGTCTGCCGGGTGTCCAGCTGGGAGCTTAGCGCGCAGAGCGAGCGCTCGGCTCCGCCCAGCGCAAGGTCGCCGATGACGTGGGTGATTCGCGTTCGCTGGTTGGCTGGCGGGCGGCTCATGGGTCAGGCTGCCTCCGCCAGCGTCCGGGAGGAACGATTCTGGCGCCAGGCATGAAACATCAAGACTGCCCAGAGCTGATGCTGCCATTCGCGCTGTCCGCTCAGATGTTCCTGCCACATGCGGCGGATCAACACTTCGTCGATCAGCCCGTCCGCGGCCAGCGCCGGGGCGCGAGCAAATCTTCGGCCCAATCCCGCAGCGGTCCGCTGAGCCAGCGCCCCAGCGGCACGCCGAAGCCCATTTTCGGCCGCTCGGTCAGGGCGGGTGGAACATACTTGGCCAGAACTGCCCGCAACACCGCCTTGCTGCGTCCGCCCTGCACCTTGTAGCCGATCGGCAATTGCCAGGCGAACTCGACCAACCGATGATCCAACAGCGGCATCCGCGTTTCCAGGCTCATGCCCATGCCGGCCCGGTCGACTTTCACCAGGATGTCGTCGGGCAGATACATCGTCTGGTCGGCGTACATCATCCGTTCGCGGGCGTCGTCCAAACCCGCCCAGTCCGCCGGCGCCGACAGCGACGCGCCCGTCCGCGGAAGAAGCCCGCCGCCGCCGGGCCAATGGTAAGAAATCATCGCTCGGTAAAGCCCTGCGAGCGATGTTTGCTCCAGCAGTTCAGCCAGTCGGTAAAGTTTGCTGCTCACCCGGGCCGGAGCACCTCGACGAGCCAGCAGCGGAGCCAGCCAAAACAGCGGCGCATCGAGCGCCACCGCGGGCAATTGCTGCACCACGGCCGCGAGCGCGCGCCGCAAGACCACGGGCAGCATCCGTGTCGCCCGCCACAAACTGTGCGTGGCCGCATAGCGCGTGTACCCGGCAAACAGCTCATCGCCGCCATCGCCCGAGAGACTGACCGTCACGTGCTGCCGGGCTAATTGGGCCACCAGGAAAGTGGGGATCTGCGAAGAATCGGCAAACGGCTCGTCGTAGATCGCCGGCAAGCGGGGGATGACCGCCTGGGCTTCGGCGGCCGTGACGTACAGCTCGGTATGATCGGTCCCCAAGTGCGCGGCGATCGCGCCCGCATATTGGGCCTCGTTGTACTCGGATTCGTGGAAGCCGATGCTGAACGTCTTCACCCGCCGGGCGCTCTGGGCCTGCATCAACGCGACGACCGTAGAGGAGTCGATGCCGCCGGAAAGGAACGCCCCCACCGGAACGTCGGCCACCATCTGGCCGGCGATCGACTGGCGGAGCAATTGCTCCAGCTGGTCGCTGGCGGCGGCAAAACTGCCGGCAAAGCGGCGCGCGGCGCCGGCCTGGGCGGCCTCGCGCGCCGACCAATAAGCGATCGGCTCGGGAAGCACTCCGGCCGACCTCCGCAGCTCTGCCGCGGGTAGCCGGACGAACGTGCCCGGTGCGAGCTTGCCGATGCGCTCGTAAATCGAGTGCGGAGCCGGAATGTATCCGTGCCGCAGCAACAGCGCGAGGGCCGCGGAATCGGTCTGGTCGACGAAGCTGGGATGAGCCCGAAGGGCCTTGAGCTCCGAGGCAAACAGCAGCGTTTGGCCGTGCACGCCCCAGTAAAGTGGCTTTTCGCCCAGCCGGTCGCGAGCCAGGCTCAGCGTCTGCTCGCGGCGATCCCAGACGGCCAGAGCGAACATGCCGACGGCCCGCTCCAGTGCGGCCGGCAGGCCCCAGGCTTCGATCGCGGCGACCAGGACTTCGGTATCGGAATGCCCACGGAATGCGTCGGACCGGCCGTCGACTCGCAGCTCCTGGCGGAGTTCGCGGTGGTTGTAGATCTCGCCGTTGAAGACGATTGTCAAATTGCCGCCGGCCGACTGCATCGGCTGATGGCCCGCCGGCGATAGATCGACGATCGCCAGGCGGCGAAATGCCAGGCCGAGCCCCTGGGCCGGATCGGTCCAGATTCCCTCATCGTCCGGGCCGCGATGCACCAGAGCGCTGGCCATCGCCCGGGCGCGCGCCGCGAGCTGCGCGGCGCCGTCGCGGGCCGCGGCCTGAGGTCGAGAAATCCGGCGATGCCGCACATCGTGGTTCGGTCGTCCTTACGTCAGGCGAAAGCCCCGGCCGGGCGCACAGCCGGCCGGTCCGGCAGGCGCACCGGCACGCGCGCCAAGGCCGCTTGCTGGATGCTCCGCCGCCGATCGGCCCTGAGCATCCAGAGAAAGTGGAACTGGACCCAAACGAAGACGAACGCGACTTGAAAGCGGTGCCGCGGGCCTTGCAGCTCTTCGGTGATCGCGTACAGCTCGATCAGGATCGCCAGATACATCAAGTACAGCCGGGCCAGCGAGCTACTGCGCCAAAGACCGATAAAACCGATCGCGGCCGGCAACAAAAACGTCAGGTGCAGGATCGAGGGAATCAGCAGGAACGAATAAAAATCGTCGATGCGGCCGGGAATCGGAGTCAGCACCATCCGGGCCGTGCCATACAGGGCCGATTCCGGATCCATGTACGGGGCGTGCTCCTGCAAGACCGGCCAGGCCCACCAGGCCAGCGGCCCCGCCAGCGGGATCAGCAGATATTTGACGCTGTTCTTCCATTGCCACGTCATCCACAGCAGGGCCGTGAGCACCACCAGCAGCGGCAGATAAAAGCGAATCAAGCCGAACAGTTGGGCCACGCCCACGAATCCCAGCACCGCAAACCAATCGCGCCGCTGGAAAAACCGGACCACGAAGTACAGCGAGGCCACGGTGAGCAGCTGCACGATCGGGTCTTTCAGGTTCATGAACGACGACCAGGCAACCACTTCCCAGTGCAGCAGATAGAACAGCTGCATTCCCCGGCCGTACCCGCGCGGAAAGCCCAGCAGCTCGACGCTGCGCCGCAGCACGTGCGACGTGACGAACGTCACCAGCACGTTGAGCAGCACGGGAGCAAAATAATGCTCGCCGAACAGATACTGGGCCAGCACGTTCCACCAGGCATACAGGATGTGGTTGCCGCCGCTGAGCGACCGGAGCTGCTCGAAGCCGTCGAACGTCAACAGGGCCGTGAGCGGATTGAAGCCCTCGTCCAGCATCTGCTGGCCGTTGGCGAAATACGTGACGTCGTCGAGAATCGTCCAGCGGCCGTCGAAGTACCAGGAAAAATAGATCAGCGGCACGCTGACCCGCAGCACCGCGACCGCGAGCGCCGTGAACAGGCCCAAGTCGCGGCGCACCGTCAGCACCGCCAGCAGCGCGACGACGACGCCTTCCCACAAGAGTTCGACGGTTAGTTCATCGGGCACGGCTCGGCGGGGCTCCTAGCAATCGGACGGCCAGACTCTCCCTCCCAGCGGCCGCTGCTAGCTGCATCCCGGGTTCATTCGGCGGGGGGCGACGCGGGGATGCGTGCCGGGGCGGGCTGGGCAAGCTGCCCTCGAATGGCGAGGGCCGCGAACAATACCCCGACCTGCTGCCCCGAACAAGGGCAATTGACCCGCTCAGGCCGCGGCCAATTCGCCCTGCGGTGCAGGCTTCAGCGGGGGCAGGGGATAGTCCAGCGCGTCGAGATACTGCGCCAGCGAGGCGTCGAGCGAAAACTCGGCCCCGCGCCGGCGGAGCGCCGCGCGATCCCAGGCCTGATCGAGCGCCGTCGCCATGGCGCCCGCCAGGGCCTGGGGATTGCCGGGGGGCACGAGCAGTCCATATCGGCCGCTCGCCAGGATTTCAGCGGGCCCGCTGGGGCAGTCTGTTGCCACAGCCGGACATCCGCAGGCCAGGGCTTCGATCAGCGCGTTGGGCAAGCCCTCGAAACGACTGGACAGCACGTATAACGCCGCCCGGCTCATCGCGGCGCAAGTGTTGTCGGCGAAGCCCGGCAAATCGACGTCGCCGTCGACGCCCAGCTCGCGGCAGAGCGATTCCAGCCGGCTCCGCTCTTGTCCTTCGCCAAAAATGACCAGCCGCGCCGGCCGCTCCTTCCGCACCAGGGCAAAGGCCCGGAGCAAGGTCGCGTGGTCCTTTTGCGGCTCCAGCCGGCCAGCCGACATCACGACGGGCACCTCAGCTTCACTGAGCCACGGATGCGGGCTCGGTTGCCGGCAGCGCTCGGCCAGGCGAGCATCGACCACGGGATTGTAAATCGTCCTCACGCGACCGGCCGGCAGACGCAACACGCGCTGCATGTCGGCCGCCACGCCTGCCGAAACGCCAACGATCGCCCCGGCGCGGATAAAGCCAGCGCGCCAAAGTCACTAGCGGCGAGGTGATCTCGCCCGACGCCAGGCCCGCCGTCAGCTGAACCGCTTCGATCACGGCCACCTTCGTCTCGACCCGAGCCAGCCGGGCGGCAATCAGAGTCGCCAGATTCGCATGCATCATGCGCGACAATATGCCGTACGGCCGCTCCCGGCGCAGGTACCGGGCCAGCGGCCAAATGGCCTGCCGCACATGCGCGGCGTCGAAACCGATCACCCGCACGCCAGCGGGCACGTCCGCCAGATACGGACCTTCGGCCCGGCCCAACAGCAGGTCGACCGGAATTCCGGCCGCCGTCAGGCCATGGACCAGGTTGACCATCATTCGTTCGGCGCCACCGCCGCGGAGCGACGGCAGAAAGACCGCCAACCGCGGTTTTGCAGCGGGGCAGGGTGGCTCGCTGGCCGTCACGATGCGGACCCGCACCGGCCGTTCCACGGGCTCGGCCGCTGCGGCGTTCCGGCCGTCGGCGAGCTGGGGCGTACGCTGCGCGAGCGGATAATCGAGCACTTCGAGGTACTGGGCAAGCGAACTGGCGGCCGTGAACTCGCTGCCGCGGCGCTCCAGTGCCGCGCGGTCCCAAGTGCGGTCGAGCGCTGCCAGGATGCCCGCGGCCAAGGACTCGGGCTGCTCGGGAGGCACAAGCACGCCGAATTGGCCGTCGGCCAGAATCTCGGCCGGGCCGCTCGGACAATCGGTCGCCACGACGGGACAGCCACAGGCCAAGGCTTCGACCAGCACATTGCCTAGTCCTTCGAAACGGCTCGACAGGACAAACAAATCCGCCGCGCGCATGGCGGCAAACGGATTGTCGCTGACGCCCGGCAGAACCACGTGCGCATCCAGGCCAAGTTCGCGCCGGAGTCGTTCCAGCGCCGCGCGCTGGGATCCTTCGCCAAGGATCACGAGTCTCGCCGGGCGCGACCTGCGCACCAGGGCCAGAGCCCGCAGCAACGTGGCGAAATCTTTTTGCGGTTCCAGCCGCCCGGCCGTGAGCAGCAGGGGGCCAGCCCCGCGCGGGAGCCACGCTTCGGCACAAGGCGCCGCGGCGAGGGTCAGCAAGCGATCGTTGACGACCGGATTGAAAATCGGCCGAACGCGCCCCGGTTCCAGTCCGAGATGCCGTTCGACGTCGCGGGCCACGCCCCACGAGACGCCCACAATCGCGCTCGCTCGGGGATACAAGCCGCGGGCCAGCCGCACGACGCGCGGCCGCACGACGCCACCGGCCAGAGTGGCCGACAAGTTGCTATGCTCGACGACCACGGTCCGGGTATCGGTGCAGGCGAGCATTCGGGCCAAGAGCAGGGCCACGTTGGCATGAGTGATGTGCGACACGACGCCATAGGGTCGCTCGCGCCGCAGGTACCGGGCCAGCCCCGGAATGCCGTGCTGCAGTTTCTGGACGCCCAGCTCAACCACGCGGACTGCGGCCGGAACCTCGGCCAAAAGCGGCCCTTCGGCCCGAGCCAGCAGCAAGTCGACCGGCAAGCCCCGCTCGACGGCCGCTTGCAGCAAATTGACGACCACGCGCTCGGCGCCGCCGCAATGCAGCGAAGAGATGAAGAGCGCGATGCGCGGCGATTTGCGCTTCGAGGCAGACATATTCTTCGTCTCGTTCGCGGGCAACTCGAGCAGCCCTTCGCCGGAGCGGAATACCCGCCGCGGCGGGCGTGGGTCGAATCGGCGGAGAGTACAAAAGGGCCCTCGCGCCAGCAATGCCGATCCGGCGGCCGTGTGCTGACGGTCACGTGGGGCACCATGCGCAGGCCCCCGCCGGCGCGACTCCGCTCAGGCTTTCGTGCAAAACACGTTGGTGGCGTCGAAATCGTCCGCCACGGCCACGGCCCGCAAGCGTCCGCCGATGCGGCCTTGGGCGAGCTCGTAAACCCGGTATCCCAGCGCTTCAGCCCGCGCCAACAGGTCGCGGCTGGTGAGTCCGGCCGGCGCGAGATCCAGTGGCGAGACCTCCATCACGAAATCGGGCGCATACCGTGCCAGGGTTTCCCGGGCGCCGTCCAGCAGCAGGTATTCGGCCCCTTGGATGTCTAGCTTCATGAAGTCGAGCCGCGGCATTTGCTCCTGGTTCACGAAGTCATCGAGGGTCGTGCCGACGACGGCAGTTTGCCGGAACGAGGCCATCCGATCGGCATTGACGATCGAACCCAGGCCCTGGTTGAACGCGTCTTCCGCCGGATGACCGATCAGCACGGTGGTTTGTTGGTTCAGGAGCGCGATTTGCCGCGCGTGCACGGTGGTTTGCAGGTGATTGCGGAAGATGTTGTCGGAGAGCCGGCGAAAAACGTGCGGCACCGGCTCGAAGGCGAACACCCGGCCCCCGGGGCCCACGCGCTGGCCCAAGTGCAGGGCCATTTCGCCCAGGTTCGCCCCCACGTCGGCACAGTACATTCCGGGCTGAACGTGCCGCTCGATGAACTGGTGCAAGCTCGGATCATAGGTTCCGAAAGAGATGATCTCGAAATCCAAATGATAATGGGGCGAGAGGTACAGTTCGTGACCCCAGCGATTGCGCGTCCAGCGAAAGTCGGGCCGCGTGTACGCGCGCCGCGCCAAGGCCTGATAAACCCGGCGCGGCCGCACCCCGCCAATCGGACGCCCGATCGCACAGATCGCGCGATAGGCCACCCGCAGCAGCCCTTCGAGCGCACGGGGGGTCGACGCCGCGAGCGCGGGTCGAGCGATCTCGGCAGCTGGCTCGGTCGGATTGGCAATCATGAGTATTCTCCTCGGCCAGGCGGGCGAGAGTTCCAGGCCTGCAGCCTCTGGTGGTTCATGCCGCCTCGGCCGGCTGTGCGGTGCAGGAATGCGCCGGGACAAGCTTGGCCAGGTGCACGCGCAACGCCACGAACAACAGCGTGGTCGAGACCAGATAGACACAACTCGTCGACAGGGCGATGCCGGCCACGCCAAACATGCGCATGAAGACGACATTTCCCACGACGTTCAGAACCAGGTTGAGCGCCGACAGGCGCAGGAGCGTTCCGGCCCGGCCCAGGGCATTCAACAGCCGCGCGCCGAGCACTCCCAGGATGAACACCGGCACCTGGAGCAGGTAACAAATCTGCACGGTCGAAATCGCGGCGACGGATTCCGCCGTCACCGCGCCGTGTTGAAAGAGCAGCCGGGCCAGCGGCTGGGAAAAACAAATCAGCACCCCGGCCACTCCGATCGACGCCAACAGCACCGTCCGGCAGAGCGCGGCCAACGTCTGCGCGATGGCCGGCCCGTCGTCCGCAGCGACCAATTCGGAGAAGTGCGGAAAGACCGCCGTGGAAAGAGCCATCGACGTGGTTCCCAGCACGACGGCCACCAGTTTGTAACCATAGCTCAGCACCGAAACGCTGCCCGGGCCCAGCCAGGTGGCCATCGACTGGTCGACGATCAAGGAACTCGACATCAGAAGCGCGCCGGCAAACAAATAGCCGTATTGTCGGGCAATGTGGGGCACTCGGTGGTGGCCGTGCCAGGCGGGAACCACCGGCAGCCGCCGCCGGCGCATGGCCAGCCCCAGCACTCCCAACTCGGCCGCGTAGCCGGCAACCGTGCTCCAGGCGAGCACCGTGATGCCCAGGCGCGGCGCGAGCAACAACCCGACCAGTGTGGTCAGGGGAATCGCCACGGGCGCGATGCCTGCGGCCAGAAACGCGTTCGAGGCGTTCAACACCGCGCCCCAATAGGTCGACAGCCCGCTCAACGGAACGATCCAGAGCAAGATGAAAAACAGCCGCCTGGCGAGCGCGAGCTGCTGGGCGTCAAAGCCTCCGCCGATCCAGGGCAGCAGCCAGGCCGCGGCGCTGGCCAACACGGCGATGAGCACCAGCTGGGCCGCGATCACTTTGCCCCCCAGTGCGCGGACCAAGGCGTCGGCGCTCGCGGCACCATGCTGTTGGCGCTCAGTGACCAAAGCAGGAATCAAGGCACTGGCGAGCGTTTGCGAGACCACTGCCCAGGCGAACAGCGGAACCGCCAGCGCGACGAGGAAGGCGTCCAGCTCGGCGCCCGTTCCGAACGACCGGGCCACGCAAATATCTTTGCCCAGGGCCGCCACCTTGACGCTCAAACCCAACAGGGCAAGCCAGGCAGCCCGAGTTAACAAACGGCGGTGCCCCGAGTTGCCGGCGCCTCGTGCGGTTTGCAAGACTGGCTTCATGGGCTATGCGGCTCGCCGCTTGGGAGACACTTCCGCGCGTGCCGTGCGGCCGACGATCGCCGACGCCGGCGGCGGCGGCGCGGCACGGAAACGCGATTGCAGGGCCGGAACCGTTTCGCTGTGGCTGGCCCAATAACCGGCAAACCGCTCCAGCATTTCGAGCAACTGGGGCACCCGAGGCACGACCCCCGCGGCCGACATTTCGACCCGCAGCCGGCAGACCGCTTCGCCCGACTGCCGTGAGATTTCCAAGGTCATAGGTTCAGCTCCCGCGGCGCGTGGGGCGCGCGGCAGCCATTCCTCTTCATACTCGGCGCCGCCCGGCTGGCGGACCGACAGCCACAAGCGCTCCAGCGGAAACGGCTCGACCGCCGCCAGCAGCCGCTGCCAGACTTCGGCAAACGGTAATGCATCGAGTTCGGTCGGCGCGGGGAGCAATGCCCGGGGCCGCACGCTGTTCCAGACGACCGCGGCCAGCTGGGCCCACTCGTGATGTCCGACCAGCTTGCGCCGCACGGCCACCAGGCCCACGAGCCCTGCGCCCAGCCAAACCAGCCCTTCGGCGGGTCCGCTGGCCACGACGGTGACCGTGCCCCAAATAGCCATGAAGCCGGCCACCAGTGCCAGCACGCGCCGCACGGGCAACCCGCGGTCGAGCAGGCGATGGTGCACGTGCCCACGATCGGGATACCAGATGCCCCGGCCACTCAACGAGCGGCGCAAGATTGCCAGCAGCGTGTCGGTCAGGGGCAACGCCATGAGCGCGAGCATGGGGGTCAGATGGGTCACGCCGTCCGGCGTGCGGGCAACCCGCATGCTGGCCAACGAAACCGCCAGCCCGATCACCATGCTGCCGGTGTCGCCCAGATAAATCTTGGCCGGCGGGAAGTTGAACACCAGAAACCCGGCCAGGGCTCCGGCGAGCGCGAGAACGAACATGCCGACGTGCGTTCCGCCGGTGGCCAGGTCCAGCGCGGCCGCCGTCAGGCAAATTCCCAGGCCGGTGAGCGAAGCCATGCCGTCCATGCCGTCGATCAAATTGAGCGAGTTGATGCCCAGGACCAGCCAGAGCACCGTGAAGGCCGGTCCCCAGAGCCCCAAGTCGATCAGCCCGCCGCAGCAGGCCACTTGTGCCAGGCTGCAGCCAGCCAGCGCGATCGGCAGCGTGGCCACAATCTGCGCCAGCAGTTTCCACCGCGCCCGCAAATTGAAAGCGTCGTCGCAGATGCCCACGAGCGAGAGCGCCGCCAGCGTAACCGCCGCCTGTGGCATGGCAGCCGGCAGCTGCAGCGGAAAGCCGCAGGCCGCGGTCACGGCCAGACCGAGCCACCAGCCGGCGAAAACGGCCAGGCCGCCCAGCAGCGGCACCGGCAGCTTTTGCAATTTGCGCCGACCGTCCGGACAATCGACGATCCGCAAGCGCAGTGCAGCCCGGCGGGCCAGTGGCGTCAGCGCCAAGGTCGCGGCTAAAGCGGCGATGAATGCGGTCAGATTGCCGGTCATGAACACTGCGGTTTGTTGTGGAAATCGAACGCGTCGAAACGAGCAATAGTTACTTGCGGACCGCGGAACTTGTCGGTTGCGACCACGCCGTCGCGGCCGCTCCGTCGGACGCACCGACGCGCCCTTTCACGGCGGCGGCCAGCGCCGCAGTAACCTGGCCATCGGATGGCTTGCGCTCGACGCACCAGCGCAAATGTGGCTCGGCGGCGGCAAACTGTCCTTGCCCGGCCAACTCTTGTCCCAGCGCGAAGCGAAAGCTGAAGTCGCTCGGCCGGCTCACGACGGCCCGCTGCAGGCATTCGATCGACTCGGCCGGGCGCCCCAGATTGTGAAAGACGGTATGCAGCTCGAACCACAACGGGGCGGCCGACTCGGCATCCAGCAGCCGGATTTTTTGCTGCAGCGACTGTCCGTAATACGCCAACAGCGGCCCCAGCGCCTCGACCGGTGCAACGGCCGCGTACTGCTCGTAGAGCAGCCGCGTGGCGGCCAGGTCGGGCTGGAATTGCTCGAGCACGAACTCAATCGGCAATTGCGTCGACACGAGCAGCCGGGTCATGGCCACCCGCTCTTCCTCGCGGCAATGCAGCACCGGCCGCCAATACTTCAGTACTTGCTCGGCGTCTTGCCGCAAGGCGGCGGCGCTGCCGGCGGCCAGCAGCACCACGCCGTCGTTCGGCCGGACCTGGAGGGCCTGTTCCAGATAGGCGGTCTTGATCGGCCGGCTGGCGCCTTCCAGGAAACACAGGTCGGCCAGCTGAATGTAAGCCTCGCCCAGCAGGGCGTCCTGGGCCAGGCCGCGATGCAAGTGCCATAACGCGCGGTCGAGCATCCGCCGCCGCTCGCCGATCGCCCGGTCGAGCCAGGCGTCCAATTCGGCCCGCGAATGGAAATATTCGCGCGAGTCGAAGGCCGCTTCGCAAACCTGTTGCAGCGGCATGACGTTGGCCGACTGCCGCTGCCAGGCCTCGAACTGGGTCACCAGCAGGCTGGCCACGCGGACATGGGCCTTGGCGTTGTCGGGCGTCCAATAGAGCACCGATTCGAGATGCTCGAACGTCTCCCTGTCGGCCGGAGTTTTGTCGGCCCGGGCGTCGAGCGCATACCTCAGGTAACTATCCCAATGCGGCTCGGCCATGGCGGCGCAGAACCGATCGTGAATCATCCAGCCGCCGACCACCAGCACGCCGCAGGCCGTCAGGCCGCACTGCAGCGGCGACCAAAAGACCTGCCGGCTGCCCGAGACGCGGAGCTGGGGATTCTTGGCGGCCGCGCTCCACTGGGCCAGGCGATACGCGCAGGCCAGCAAGAGCACCGTGATGGCCATCAGCGAGGGGATGTACCAGACAAAATCGGCCAGCGAGTGGACCACGCTGGCGAGCAGGGCCGCCGAGATCGCCGCACTGGCCAGATAAATCCGGCGATCGTTCGCGCGCCGCAGGCTGCGGCGGCACCAGACCGCCGCGGTGACAATGCCGATCGCGAGCAGGGCGAGGCCGGGCACCCCCGTTTCCAGGGCCACTTGCAGATAACCGTTCTCGGCGTGGGTAAACTCCACTTCCCATGGTTCGGTCAGATACATGGGATAGATTTCGCGGTGGCTGCCCACTCCGCTGCCCAGGGTTGAATAGTCCTGCAGCGCCTGAAAATCGGCCGACCAGATCGCCCGCCGGGCGCCGTCGCGATCCAGCTCGTCGAGCGAGCCGGCGCCGTAATCGTCGAGACGTTCGGCGACTTTGCTGTAGCCGTGGATCACCAGGCACGCCCCGATCAACAAGCAGGCTCCGCCGGCGGCCACGACAAACCGCTTGCCCAGCGTCTTCACCCGGTACAACGCCACCACGACCAGCACGGTGGCCACGAGCATCGCGGCAGCGCCGCCGCGCGACATGGTCATCAGGCCGGCAAACAGCGTAACGCTCAAGGCCACGACTGCCGCCAGCGCGCCGAGGGACGTTCCCGCCGTGGGCGCCGGGCCGCCAAAATCGTTCCGCCGCGCACTCGGCTTCGACTGCAGCGAGCGGGCCACCAGCCACACCAGCGGGCCCAGCCCCAAGGCCATCAGGTGGGCAAAATGATTCTTGTTGATGTACGCGCCCATCACCGCGTTGTACGTGTCGCGGAACGGATGTTGATACACCCAGACGAATTTGCCGTTGCTGGTCAGGTACTGCACGATCCCGAAAACCGCTTGAATCGCGACGGCCGCTGCGATCCAGCCGAGCAACCATTCGACGTCGGCCACGCGCCGCAAGCGCTGGACGGCAACCAGAAACAGCATCGCGTAGGCCAGCAGCAGGATCAGCCCGGCCAGGGTCCACGCCGGCGTCATCGAAACCTGGGACCAGCAGCCCAAGTGCCCCGGCACGTTGGCATCGGCCGACCACAAGGGAAGCAATTGCCCGGTGTGCGGGGAGAGAATAGCCAGCAGGGCCTCCGGCAGCGGCGCGAGTTGCACCAGCACCAGGATCACGGCGCCGAGCAGGACCCACTCGGCCCGCGAGCGCTCGACCGCCACTTCGCGGCGCTCGAGCGCGCGGTCGACGAGCCAGGCCACGGTAACGACCACCGCCAGCGCCACGAGCACCAGTTCGCCCAGCGGATGCCGGCCGCCCATGAACCAAGGCCCGCAGAGCGGCACGCCGACCAGGCCGGCATCCACGATGCGTCCCAGCAGGCTGCGCCGCGGGGCGACGGATTCCTGTTGGACGCGATCGGCCGGCGGCCCCGCGACGCTCGGACGGTGACGATGGGTTGAACTCATGCCGATTGCCTGTCAGGTCGTAAGGGTTGTCTGGTTTTCGGGCATCAGGCCACGCGACGCGGTTGGCCGTCGCGGGACGTGTCGTGCCGGCGCGTGGCATGCGGAGGTTCGGGATCGGCCGGCGCGTCGCCGGCTTCCGCTGCGACCGGTTCATGTGCGTAATCGGGACCGTAACCGTAGCCCGTTTCGGCGCCATAGCCGTAAATGGCATCCGACGTTTCGCTCCCCACGCGGTTGACGACGACGCCCAGCAGCTTGACTCCGACCGAGGCCAGCGAGTCGGCGGCGCGGAGAACCAGCCGGCGGCGATTCTTCTTCGGCTGCACGACCAGCACGACGCCGTCGACCGCGCGGCCGATGATGGCCGCGTCGCTGGCGGCGACGGCCGGCGGGGCGTCGATCAGCACCTGGTCGTAATGGCCTTCGGCCCAGGCGAGCAATTCGACCAGCCGCGGGCCGGCCAGCGCCTCGGCCGGATTGTGTCGCCGTGCGCCGGCGGGCAGGAAGTCGAAACCCGGAGCCAGCGGCCGGATATGGGCCGCGGCCGCCAAACTGGCGGTGTCGGGCGAAACCAGCACCTCCGACAGTCCGGGCACGCCTTTGCAGCCCATCAGGGCCGTCAGTCCCGGGCGCCGCATGTCGGCGTCGACGAGCAGGGTGCGCTTGCCCGACTGGTGGAACGAGACGGCCAGGTTGGCCAGCACGGTTGTCTTGCCATCGCCCGGTTCGGCGCTCGAGACCACCAGCCGCGACGTCTCGTGACCGGAGAATGCCAGCGTGGTCCGCAACGTGCGGAAAGGCTCGCTGGCGGCAGCGTCCGGCGCCACGTGAGCCTGCAGGTTGTCCAGGCCGGTGGTGTTGAAATCCTCCATCGGGCGGATCATCGCCAGCACCGGCGCGCCCAGCTGGCTGCGCATCTCTTCGGGCGAGCGGAAACGGTCGTCGAACAAGTCGAGCACGTAGATCGTGCCGAGCCCGGTCCCCAGGCCGGCGGCCAGGGCCCCGGCCACGACCAGCCACAGCCGGGGCCAGACGGGGCTCTTGGGCAACGTGGGTTCGCTGACCACGGCGGTCCGAATGTCGCCGTGGTCCTGCCGCAGGTCGACGCTGGCGATCTTGCTCAGCAGCACGTCGCGCAGGTCGCGGAGAAATTTCAGGTCGTGTTCGAGCAGTTGCAGCCGCTCGCGGTCGCCGATCAGGGCCACGGCGTCGCGCCGGGCTTGCTCGAAGCTTCCCCGCAGGCCGGCTTCGTGCTGCCAAGCTTCGCCCAAGCGCTGGCGCTGCATCTGCATCAGCAGCGGCCCCAACTGCTTGTCCCGCACCTGCGACAGCCGTTCGTTGACCCGGTTCTGATAGTTGGCCAGAAAGCCCCGATTCATCTGAATCCGCTGCGTGACCTGGATCACCTTGGGGTGGGCGGGCCCGTAGTATTCCTGCAGCGTCTGCAAGCTGGCCTGGTCCTCGAGCAGGGTTTTCTCCAGCGAGGTCTGCATGGTCACGTCCTGGGTATTGATGCCCAGGCCGGCGAGCACGAGCTCGCGTCCCACCGAACCCTCCATGGCCAGGAAATACTGCTGCAGATCCTCGCCGTTGCGGATCGCGGCTTGAATCGAACTGAGCGTCGACTGTTCCTCCAGCCGGCGCTGCTGGGCCTTGATCAAGGCTTCGTTCAGCTCGATGACGCGCTGGACCATCGGATGCACGACGTTGCTTTCGGCCCGAATGCCCAAATCGCCAAACCGCTGCCGCGCGACCAGCACTTCTTCCTGTTTTTGCACCAGCCGCTGTTCGAGCTGGACCTTTTCCTTGGTGAACACCTGCAGCAATTCGCCGGCGGTGCCCTTGTGGGTGCGGTCCATGAACTCGAGGTACGAACGCAGCACGGCGTTCACCACCGCGACCGCAGCCCGGGGCGACTTCGAGCGGTAACTGATTTCGATGATGTTCGTCAGCCGCACGGTGTTGGCCGTCAGCCGCGAGCGCAGGAGGTTCGGCCAGTTTTCGCGGGGCTGGTTTTCCAGGTCGACCCGATCTGGGGGCTCCAGATAGCGGACGGCTCCCTCCAGCACGACGGCGCTGCCGAACAAGCGCTCGTAAGTGGGCATCAGACCCTGGTGACCGCCCTCTGCGGTCATGGTGGTATTGGTGATGTCGGCGCCGGTTTGCAACACCAGCAGCGAGGCTTTGGCCTGAAACAACCGCACCGCCGTGGCGTAGTACAATCCGCCCAACAGGCTCGCCGCCACCAGCGTCGCGACCAGCACCGCCTGCCGGTGCCGCACCACGCGCAGAAACTGCAACAGCGCGTGCAGCATCTGCGCGGCCGGGCGGACGGCGGGATCGGTGGTCGGCGGTTGGAGGTCGACGCTCATGAGTTGCGTTTACTTGATGAAAACGGGCAGCGTCGAATTGAGCGAAGCCGAGGCGGCGTACGGAGCGATCATGCGGAACAAATCCATGGCAAAGTTCGGCCCCGTCTGCTCGACGATCACGATGTCTCCCGGCCCCAAGAGGAAATTGCCTTTGCCCTTGGTCTTCGCTTCCCGCAAGCTGACGCGAATCACCAGCGGATCGTCCTGTCCCGGCAGGTGACGAATCACGTTGACCTTGTCGATGTAGGGGGTCGAGACGCCGCCGGCCATGGCCAGCACGTCGAGCACCCGCAGATCCTTCCCGGGCGGCAAATCGAATTGCCCCGGCTTGCCGACCAGGCCGAGCACCTGCACCGGTTGCGGATCGCGTCGTTCGACCATCACGACGTCGCCGTCGTCCAGATACCACTCGGGATTGCCGCTGCTTTTCTTGGTCGCGGCCACGAGGTCGACGCGCACGCTGGATGCGGGGCGGAGCACGGCCGGCTGGGCGTACGAGGCTTGCTGGTTCGCCCCGGCCGCCACTCGGTCGCCGCGGGCCGGCCCGCCGGGCAGCGATTCGTTGCGCAGCGCCGGTCGCCGGATCTCGACCTCGGTGCCGGCGTTTTCGCTGAAACCGCCGGCGGCGATCAGCGCGGCCAATAGCGCGCTGTTGGCCCGCGGCAGTTCGTAGGTGCCGGGCTCGTTCACGGCGCCGACGACCGTGACTTTGTTCATCCGCTGTTGTTTCATCAGCAGCGTGACGCTGGGATTGCGGAACACGCCGCGCTCGATGGCGGCGCGGCGGATCGCCTGCTCGGCGCCGGTGAGTTCGAGCCCTGCCACTTCGACCCGGCCGACGAGCGGCACCTGCGTCGTGCCGTCTTCGGCCACGCGGATGGGGATGCCGCCGTTGGTGTTCTCCTGCTCGTAGCCGCTTTCGATGGTCAGCTCGAGCACGTCGCCGCGATCGATCAACTCGCTGCTGGCCGACGATGAGACCAGTTTCGACAAGTCGATCGTCTGGGCGTTCTGCGCATGCGCGACGAGCGAGTTGGGGGGCAGCCGCGTGGCGTTGACGAATTGCGCACGCGCGCAGCCCGAGGCCGCGAGCGCACACAGCGCGAGAATCGAGACTCGGCGATTTGCAGAACGTCGGGTCGCCGCCATCGGCACTTCGGATTCGAGAGGAGCGCGAAAAGCGAAGAGACGCGCAGAAAGCAAAAAAACACTTCGCGCGGAGAGTTCCGCGGCGCCAGCGGGGCGAGTAAGTACCAAACTGACAAGCAGTTGGTCAACATCACTCACCTGGACCGAGGGGCCCCGGAGACGGCCCCCTGGGCCCGATTTGCCCTCAGCCAGCGGCGCCGGTGCGCGCATGACCGACATACCGCGGCAAACGAGCCGGACGCAGCGCCAGCGCGCTGCAATCGAGCTGCCGGGCGCAAGCTGGCCTCTGCCGCCCAAAGGCGTGTCAGCTTCCCGGCGGGAGGTCTTGAGCAGAGACCGAAATGAAGACCGGAATGGCCACGGCCCCCACGATGGCCGCCGAAATCAGGAACGCGTCCGACTTCATGAATCCCGTTCGCGGGGCTTGCCCGCGAATCGTTTCGCCGCCGGCCACGATCACGACCGTGCTGCGGGCCCCGGGTGGGGCCGAAGTCCGCTGCCAGACGCGCACGACGCCCGAGCGGCCGGCTGCCGAAGCCTCGTAAACGCCGCCGGGCAAACGCGCCACGGCGAACCGGCCGTCGTCGGCCGTGAGCACGCGAACGCTCGCACCGCCGGGCTGCGCAAGCAGCACTTCGGTTTTCGCCAGGCCGTGGCCTTGAGGATCGACGACGGCGCCGTACAGCAATCCGTCGTCGGCCAAGGCCACGTCGCGGACCGGCGGCGGCGCGCTACCGGGCGTCTCTGCCGCTGCGCAAGGCGGCGGCAACAGCCCCAATGTCGCGGGCGCAACCAGCCAGGATGCAAGCGAGCGGAATCTCATGCACAGTGCGTCGCGCCGGCGGAATGTCTCGGAAAATCAACTGCCCGATTTGTGGTCCTTGCGATACTGCGCCACCGTCACCGGCACGGCCACCGCCACGGTGACAATGCCCGCAATGACCAGCGGGCTGCGCAGGAACTGCCCCATCCGCGACTGGCCGCGCACGGTCGTCGCGTCGGCCACGATCAGGGCTCCCTTGCCCGCGGCCGGCGGCGCCGTCTCGGGGGCCCACAAGCGATACACGCCCACGCCGTGTCCGGCGGAGATTTGCACAACGCCGCCTTGCAGGCCGGCGATGGCGAAATGACCTTGTGCGCCGCTGATGGCCGAGGCGAGCGGCGTGTCGCCGCTCCGCACCGCAACCGTCGCGCCTTCGACGCCGGTTCCGGCCGAATCAACGACCTGGCCGGCCAGCGTGCCGCCGGGAGCCAAGGCAATATCCGTGATCTGTGGAACTTCGAAGCCCGCGGCGGGCTGCGAGCGCTGTGGCTCGGCGGCCGACAACACGGCGGGGGGAACGAGCAGACCCAAGCCGGCAATCCCGGCCGCTGCCTGACGCAACATCCGGACGATCATGGCAATACCCTTTTCAGAATCGGTATGCCGGGCGACGTGAAACATCGCCGCCCGCGGTTTTGCTGCCAGAAAATGTTTTCGCCGCTCGCGCGGCGATCGCGAAAGCACTGCTGGAAAAGGACGCGAATGGTATCGAATGCCCGCGGAGCGAGAAAGGTCAACTAACCGCTTCTCGCCGCCACCCGGACGAGGATGAAATGGCACCTAGCTGGGAATGGCACTAACTTAAAAAATGTAGGAGGCGACTGGTGATCGCCGATTCGTTGAACCAGTCTCGGGGCAGTCGGCGATCGGAGTCGCCTCCTACAGGTCCGATTCGACCCTAAGCTAGTGCCATTCGCACCTAGCTGGTGCTGATTTTGTCGTGATTGCTGAGCGCGATCGGCGTGGCGATGGCCGCGCCCAACAACCCGGCCAGCACCCAGGGACTGGTAAAGAACGCCCGCACGCGATTTCCCGCCTGTCCGCGAACCAGCTCGCCGCCGGCTACGACCAGGGCTCCCGGCTGGGCAGCCGGCGGGGCAGTGCCCGGCGCCCACAAGCGATAAACGGCCTGGCTGTCGGTCGTCGCAATCTGATAAACGCCGCCGGACAGGCCGGAGACGGCGAACCGTCCGTCCCGGTCGCTGCGGGATGTGGCAACGGTACGATCCTGTTGCCGGATGACAATTTCGCGATTCGCCAGGGGCGTGCCCTGCGGATCGAGCACCTGCCCACGCAAGATGCCTCCGCCGGCGAGTGCCACGTCGGCAATGGCCGTCGTCTGGGGCGCGGCGGCCGGCGAAACCGGACTGGCCGGCTGCGGCAAACGCGAAGGGTCGGCCGCTCGAACTTGCGGCACGGCCAATCCGACCACGGCCAGCGTCACGGCCGGGCAAGTGAACCAACCGGCTCGCTTCATGAGACGTCTCTCGCTCAATTTTGGGTGCGCTCGCAAGCCAGACCGGCCCGCTCGACGCGCATTGGATGTGGGGGGCGGACAATACTCGATCAGCGGCCCAGGCCGATAGACCGACTGCGCGCTTATTATCGTCACGACTTTGCCGATGCTTTAAACTTTGCGGGCGCGCCAGCAAGCCAACTGCCGCGCCAGCGGGCTAGCGGCCGTGCCGGTAGCAGCGGCACGCGGGCAAGCGCGGGCGCCATCAACCCCGAGCCCGACAGGCGGCCTAGCTTCCGCGGCGATGGTCGCCGTGAGCGAGCGCTTGGCCCGCGACGGCGCGACCCACAAGGCCCAGGATCAACAGATCGGGCCCCGTCCGCCAGGCCAGCCGTTGGCCGTTCGAGGGACTCTGGCCGGCGACGATGACGACACCTGGCCGGGCTGCCGGGGGTGCAGAATTCTCGGCCCACAAGCGAAACAGCTTTCCGCCGCCGGCAGCGCAAATCTGGTACGGGCCGCCAACCAGCTCGGCGATGACGAATCGCCCTTGCACGTCGGTTTTCGTTTCCAGGGTTGCATCGCTGCCGGCGAACTGCAGTGAAACCGCCGCATTCACCACCGCCGCGCCGGTGCGGTCGACCACCCGGCCTTGCAGGCAGCCTCCGGCCAAGAGTGCGACGTCCTCGATCCCTGTCGCGGGCAGCGGCCGCGCGGCCTTGGCCTGCGGCGAGCCCTCGGCCGCCCGAGCGCCGCCGGGCAGCGTCAGCCCGAGGGCCACGAGCGCGGCCAACGCGGGCCGGAACTTCGAAGATGGCTGCATGCCACGACTCGCAGAGCGGGCAGGGGGTGAGACGGGTCGGTGGCGCGCCGGGCGCACGCATAGTGGCGCCGCGCGTGCGCCGCTCCACAATCTGTCACCCTTCTTCGGCCGAACCCCCGGCAGCGGTGCATTGAGGGCGCCGCTAGCAGCTACAGTCTACTCAGGCTGCATAACCGCCACGGGTCCGCAGGCAGAGGCCAGCGCAGAATCATCGCGGAATCATTGCAGTCCAGGCGCAGCTGCCAGGAGCCTATGCCCCGCCGAGTGCAGCCGGCGATGGGGGCGGTTGCCGCGCGGCGAAAGAGTCGCGCAAAAGCGCGCGAGCGCTGCAAAAGCGAGATGGCCTGCAGCGCTCGACCTGTGCTTGGGGCGGCAGTCGCACAGTTAAGCCCATGCTGTGCAGCCGCGCCGCCCCAGCGGTCTATTTGCGGTGGCGAATGCGCGAACGCATGCGGCGCTTTTTGCGGCCCAGCTTGCGACGCCCTTTGCCTGTCTTCTTTACGCCCACTCAATACACTCCCTGAGAAAAGCACCATGGCCGCCTGGATACCCCCGCCCAAAACGTCGGGCGGCGGTGAAAGACGAGCCCAAGCAAAATCGGGCCCGGCACGAACCCGGGATTCTAGCATCCGCCTGCTGCGGCCGACAAGGGCGCCGCGACAAGGAATGAATTCGCGGCCCCGGCGCTCAGCCCACGACGCGGTTGCGGCCGCCACGCTTGGCGGCGTAGAGATTCTCGTCCGCCGCGGCCAACAGCTCGGGCACCGCATGCGCGCCCAGGCTGGTGGCCAGTCCGATGCTCAGCGTCAGCGAGAGCACGGCCGATTCGGTCTCGAAGGGGGTCGCGCTCGCGGCCTCGCGGATTCGCTCGGCCACCTGCCGGGCTGCTTCCGGCGAACAATCCGACAGGACCACGGCAAACTCCTCGCCGCCGTAGCGGGCCAAGAGCTCGTCGCCTCGCAGCAGCCGGCCCAGCCGGCGGCACAGCTCCTGCAGCACGTCGTCGCCGGCCAGATGCCCGTGCACGTCGTTGATCGCCTTGAAGTGGTCGATGTCCAAGAGCAACACGGCCAGCGGCTGGCCGCTCCGTCGCGCCCGGACGAGCTCGCGTTCCAGCACGTCCACCAGGTAGCGGCGGTTGTGGACCTGCGTCAGGCCGTCGGTGGTCATCATCTTGTAAACGGTCTCGTAATACTGCGCCTCCAACCGATCGGTGGTGAGCAGCTTGAAGATCTGGTTACCCAATCGCAGGCGGTCGCCGCTGGCCAGCCGGCTGCTCGTCACGCGCTGGTCGTTGACATAGGTGCCGTTGGTGCTGTCCAGGTCCGTCACGAGAAATCCGGCGGCGTCTTTTTCCAGCAGGGCATGGCGGCGGGAGACCGAATCGTCGCTGACGACCAGCGTGCAGCTTTCATCGCGGCCGATCAGCATCCGCTCTTCGTCGATGCTCACCAGGTCGCCGATCGCATCGGCCGGATAAATCCGCACCAGCCAATTCGTGCCGGTCTCGGCGGCTTCTTCTCCCAATCGCACGCAGAGCGTGCGCGAGATGCGGGTCTGACCATCATCGATCATCGGGCTGTTCTCCGGCATGCCGACCTAGGGCCGGGCTGGGGGGCGATGGGAAAAGGGATTCTCGAATTGCACGGCGCCCCGGCAACGCCCGGCCGGCGCAGCAGAAGCCCGACACGACGTAGGCAATCACGGCCAACATGACCACGCCGGTCACCGAAAAGATCGGCTGCCGCACCCGCGGGGCGTGGATCGTCGGATGCAGGCTGCCCGGCCCGCTCCGCCGGGTCCAAATGGACCGGAGGGCCAACCGCACACGGTCGAAAAATCGCTCGACCAGCGGTCGCCGCGCCGGCCGCCAGAGGCCGGGCACTTCCGAGCAGGCCACGAGTCGGGCGAGATCGGCGCCCGGGCCAGCGGCGCCAGCGCCCGGGCAACCTCGGCCGGCGTCTGAAATCGATCCTGCGGGTTCTTGGCCATCATCCGCCGCACCACGTCGACCACAGCCAGCGGCACATGGCGGTTGCCGGCCGCAACAGGCCGGGGCTCGTCGGCCAGATGCGCCCGGATCTTGCTGGCCGGCGACTCGTAGTTCTGCCCGACAAAGGGCGGCCGGCCGGTGAGCAGGAAATAAAGCGTGCACCCCAGGCTGTAGATGTCGGCGCGAATATCGACGCTGCGCGAATCGGCAGCCTGCTCGGGAGCCAGATAATCGAGCGTGCCGATAAGCTGGCCGGTCGTGGTGAACGTCGTCTGGCCGTTGGACAAGCGGGCCAGGCCAAAGTCCAGCAGCTTCACCACGCCGTGGCCATCGACCAGCAGGTTCGACGGCTTGATGTCGCGGTGGACCACCCCCCGGCCCTGGGCATGCTCCAATCCCAGCGCCGCTTGCCGAATGACTTCGCAGGCATCGGCCACGGCCAGCGGCTGGCCGGATCGGGCCAGCCTGGTCAGGTCCTGTCCCTCGACGAATTCGGTGACCAGGAAGTGGATTCCTTCGAGCGCGCCGGCGTCGGTCGCGCGGACGATGTTCGGATGATCGAGCGAGCCGATCGCTAGCGCTTCGTGGGCAAAGCGGCCGAGTCCTTCGCTGCTGTCGAGCAGTTCGAGCGTCAGGAATTTGACCGCCACATTGCGACCCAGCAAGCGGTGCCGGGCCCGATAGACCACGCCCATGCCGCCGGCGCCGATCCGCTCGGCCAGGTCGTAGTTCCAGACCGAGCGCCCGGTCAGGTCCTCGCCCGCGGCCAGGGCCCGGCGCAGTTCGCGCAGCGGATCGGTCGCAGGGCGGGGCGGCTCAGCGGCCGGAATCTCGCGCCGGGAGCAGGGCCGCGCGCAGCCCGCGCGTAGCATCCAGCACGGCGAGTTCTTCGAACGAGCGAGACATGGGCGCAGATCAACCAGGGCAAATTGGACCACCGCCGCGAGCGCAGGGCAGGGCCAGAGCGCGAAAAAACGCCCCGCGGCCGCAAGAAAATATAAGTCAGCCCGCCGCTGGCCGCGGACCAGAGGGGAGCTGGTCCGGTTGGCACGGTCTTGACGCTTGGGGCGCGCGTGCCGGCAGCGAGCAGCCGGCGGAAAGCAGGCGGTCCGGCCGCGAGAATTACGTCATTTTCCGGATCAGCCAATCGCCCAGTTTGGGCGAAATCGCGGCCAGAATGAACAACAGTCGGGCTTTGCCCGGCAGGATCAACTCGGCCCGTCCGCGCTCGGCGGACCGCAGAATCGCCGCCGCCACCCGCTCGGGCGACAGGCGCGACAGCTTCACGCCCGCGCCGGGCCCGGCGGCACTCGCCGGCAGCGCCGAATCGGCGGGCAGGTAATCGCGCTGCTGCTCGCGGGCGATCGGGCCAGGGCAGGCCAACAGCACCTTGACGCCGCGCGGCCCAAGTTCCAGCCGCAGCTGCTGCGTATAGGCCGCCAGAGCAAACTTGCTGGCCGGATAAGCTCCCATGTAGCGCACCGCGCTCTTGGCCGCCAGCGAGGCGACTTGCACCAGGTGCCCGCCCGAGGCGAGCAAGTACGGCGCCGCGGCCCGGGTCACTCGCACCGTGCCCAGCAAGTTGAGCTCGACGAGCTGGCGAAAATCGTCCGGCGTGGTGCCGAGCACTTCGCCGCGGGCCGAGCGGCCGGCGCAATTGACGCACAGGTCCAAGCGGCCGAAGCGGTCGATCACGGCCTGCAGCATGCGCTCGACGTCGGCGTCCCGGGTGATGTCAGCCGGCACAGCCAGGACTTCGCCGCCGTGACGGGCCAGTTGGGCGGCGGCGCGTTCGAGCGCTTCGGCCCCGCGGGCTGCGATCGCCACCCGGGCCCCGTCCTGCACCAGGCGCTCGGCGATCGCCAGGCCCAACCCCGCCGAGCCACCGGTGACGAGCGCGACTTTGCCCTGCCAATAGGACATCGAGAGTTCCGAGGTTTGCTGAGCAGGGGCCGCTTGGGTCGGGAGCGCTTCCGCAAGCGGCCGGCAGTCGTTGACGGCCGGCTATCCATTCAGGACCAGGAGGCCTAGCGCTCGGGCGCTTCCTGCGACGAAGCGTCCAGCGGCTGGAATCGGGTCACTTGCCACCGCAGTTCCAGGTTACTTCCCAGCACGATTCGATGATACCGGGCCGGATAGCCGTATTGAGGATCAAACTCGGCCCGCTGCACCAAGCGCGAGTCGGCTGGGGTCTGGAAGCCCGCGGCGGGATCGCCGGCCTTGTCGAGCTCTTGCTCGATGGTTTCGAACTGGCCCGGCACCGCCCAAACCGCCCAGGTGCGCATTTGCTTGGGCTGTACGCCGTCGCGGGTCATCCGCGTCACGCGGCCGCCGCGGACCTCGACGTGGACCGTGCCGGGGCGGTTTCCTTCGAGCGACAGGTCGAGATCGTAACTGGCCGGGCCGTGTGCGTCCCAGCGCTGCTCGGCGGCTTCCAAGGCCGCGGGAGTCAGCTCGGGCGTAGTATCACGAAAGCGAATGATCAGCACCGCCAGCGACGCGCCGATCCCGACGAGCAGTCCCAGCACAATTCCGGCGGCCAGGCGGCCCGTTTTTCCTGCCACTGATTGCCGCTTTCCGCTTGAGAGAGGCCCGGGGCGAGGCGGAGCCGCCACCCTAGTCAAATCGGCGCCCCTCGGTTACGTTGCCCAGCATTCTCGCGCTTCGTTTCCGCGTTCGTCAACCGGCCGCGCGGCAAGCGCGCAAAAAAGGGCGGGCTCCGGCGGACGGACAACCTTTCCCACTCCGACAGCGAAGTGCCGCATGACCGCAGCAGGAAATGCCCAAGACCGCGCCCGAACCAAGATCATTGCCACGGTCGGCCCCGCCTGCCGGCAGCCCGAGCAGCTTGCCGACCTGGTTCGGGCAGGGGTCGACGCCTTCCGCCTCAACATGGCCCACGGCGAGATCCACGAACATGCCGCCGTGCTGGCCTCGATCCGCCAGGTGAGCCGCGAGCTGGGCCAGCCGATCGGCGTGCTGGTCGACCTGGCCGGTCCCAAGATCCGCTTGGGAGAACTGCCGGGCGGGCAGCTCGACTGCCGTGCCGGCGACGTGCTCTGTTTCGTCCGCGGCGACCAGTCGCCCGCTGCCGATCAACTGGTCACGACCTACGCCCCGCTGGTCGACGAGCTGCACGTGGGCGGCACGATCATGCTGGCCGATGGGGCCGTGAGCCTGCTGGTCGAACACAAGGAGAAAGACCGGGTCCGCTGCAAAGTGGTTCAAAGCGGCTTGATCCGCAGCCGGCAGGGGCTCAACCTGCCCGGCGCCAAGCTGAGCGCACCGGCCATGGACGACGAAGACCGCCGGCACGCTGCCTGGGCCGCGGAAAACGGCATCGACTTCGTCGGGCTGAGCTTCGTCCGCCAGGCGACCGACGTCCGTGAGCTCAAGTCGTTTCTGCTCAACCGCGAGTCGACCGCCTGGGTGATCGCCAAGATCGAAAAGCCCGAGGCCCTGGACGAGCTGGACGAAATCGTGATGGCGGCCGACGGCATCATGGTGGCCCGCGGCGACCTGGGCGTCGAGATCAGCGTGGCCCAGATGCCGCTGGTGCAAAAGCGGATCATCGCCGCCTGCCAGCGCCTGCAAAAGCCGGTGATCATCGCCACGCAAATGCTGGAGAGCATGCAGAATTCGCGCCGGCCGACGCGAGCCGAAGTGACCGACATCGCCAACGCGATCCTCGACGGCGGCGACGCGTGCATGCTGTCGGGCGAAACGGCCATCGGCCACTACCCGCGCGAAGCGGTTGAAATGATGAACCAGGTGGCCCTGGCGACGGAGGAAATGTATCGCAACCGGCCGCTCCAGCCGCCGGGCGCCATTTCGGCCACAGGCCTGCTGCCGGTCACCAAGGCAGTCGTGTGGGGAGCCGGCCAGATCGCCGTCGAGATGAAGGCCAAGCTGATCGTGGCGGCCAGCCACAGCGGCGCCACGGCGCTGGCGCTGTCGAAGCAGCGCTCCTATGCGCCGGTGGTCGGGGTGAGCGATGCGGAAGCCACGCAACGGCACATGACGCTGCTCTGGGGAGTCATTCCGCTGGCCACGGCCCCGGTGGCCAACAGCGGCGAGCTGCTCGATTATGTCGTCCGCTGGGGCCTGCAGGACCATTCGCTCGAATCGGGCGATTATCTGGTGCTCGTGGCCGGGGTAGGGCTGGGCTCGGGCGCCCACAATATGGTCCGCGTGCACAAGGTGCCCTGACGGCAGCTCCACGGTCATCTTCGTTCGGGCCTTTCAGGCCGGATGGCTCAATCCTCGGCGCTTCAGCGGCGAGACGGACCCCTTGCGATATGACGGGGTTGGCTCGCACAATGACGGCTTCGCGTATTCGATGTTCGATACCGCAGCCCGGTTTTCATTCTTGGTCATTGGCGAGCGAATTCACATGCCTAGTTGCGTTTTGGCGTATTCCGGTGGTTTGGACACTTCGGTCATCTTGGGTTGGCTGCAGGACGAGGGGTACGACGTCCACTGCGTCTATGTCGATCTGGGGCAGCCGGGCGAGGACCGTGCGGCGATTCTGGCCAAGGCCAAGACCTGCGGCGCCAAGTCGGCCGTGATTGTCGACGCCCGCGAGGAACTGTGCCGCGATTTCGCCTTTCCGGTGCTGCAGTGGCAGGCCCGCTACGAGGGGCTGTACCTGCTGGGCACGTCAATCGCCCGGCCACTGATCGCCAAGGTTTGCCTGCAGGCGGCGCGCGAGGTGGGTGCCGATGCTTACGCCCACGGGGCGACCGGCAAGGGGAACGATCAGTGCCGCTTTCAACTGGCGGCCGAAGCGCTCAACCCGGCGGTCAAGATCATCGCCCCCTGGCGGATGGAAAAGTTCCGCGCCACGTTTCCCGGCCGGCGCGAGATGATCGCCTACTGCGACGCGAAAAAAATCCCGGTCAAGGCCTCGGTCGCCAAGCCGTACAGCTCCGACGAGAATTGCCTGCACATCAGCTACGAGGCCGGCCGGCTGGAGGACCTGACCGTCAACGGCGTCGAGCTGGTGGACTTCGGCATGACGGTCTCGCCCGAGCAAGCCCCCGACAAAGCCGAAAAGCTCACCATCGGCTTCACCGCCGGCATGCCCACGAGCATCGACGGCCGCGAGCTGAGCCCGTTGGAAATTGTCACCCAGCTCAACGCGATCGGCGGCCGCAACGCGATCGGCCGCATCGACGTCGTCGAGAACCGATTCGTGGGCATGAAGAGCCGCGGGGTGTACGAAGCGCCGGGCATGACGATCCTGTACCTGGCCCATCTGCTGGTCGAGCAGCTCACGCTCGATCGCGACCTGGTCCACTTGCGCGACCGGCTGGCGCCGAAGTGGCCGAGATGGTGTACTACGGCTTCTGGTACACGGCCAAGATGGACGCGCTGTTGTCGTTCATCCGCGAAGCGCAAAAGCCGGTCACCGGCGAAGTGGCGCTCAAGCTGTACAAGGGCAACATCAGCGTCGACAGCCGGCAGAGCCCCAACAGCCTGTACGACGAGGGAATCGCCAGCATGGAAGGGGGCGGCAGCTATAACCAGACCGACGCGGAAGGCTTTTTGAAGATTCAGGGCCTGCCGGTGCGCGTCCAAGGCCGCGTGACCCCGCGGCGGTATTAAGAGCGAGCGGGCCGCGCCGCGGCGGTTCAACTGCGGACGGGAGCGCCACGGCGCTGCCGGCTAGCAGGATCGATCCGCGCGCTATTCGTCTTCGTCTTTCGGATGCTGCTTCGAATCGACGCTGCCGTCCAAGTAGGCCCGGTAGCCGTCGGGGTCCGGCTTGCCGTCTTTCAGCTCTTCGAGCACCACGGTCTTCGACGAACGCTGCTTGATGTCGCGCGAGTGTTTGGCCGGCCGGGTGTAGACGAAGCCCGGAGACTCGCCGGTCTTGACGTTGGTGAGCACCTGCTTGAATTCGTCGGCGTCCATGGCTTCGCTCTCGACCAGGAAGGCCTTGAGCTCGTCGAGCGTGGCGGGCAACTCCCCCTTCTTCTGCTCGTACTGCTGAATCGCCAGCACGAGCTCTTTCAGACTGTGGATGACCTGGCTTGCGGCCCCTGCTTGCTGCGAACGGCGCAGGGCGCCAGAACCAACTGCGCGACCCAAGGCTGGGCTGCCGGAGCGTCCAGCAGCAAGCTGACCTGTGCTCCTTTTTGCCCGGGCGCGGTTTTGATCGTGCCAGCCAGCGTCAAAGCCAGGTCGCCGGCGCCAGCCACCGGCGTCTTTTGCAGATCCTGTTGCAGCCGCTGAAAATCCGCCAGCAGTTTCTTGGCCTGGGCCTCGTCGGGCATTTCCGCCGTGAATTGCAGGCCCGGCTTTTTGCCAAGCTTGACCGCCAAAGCCGCCCACTGGCAGTTCAAGAGCGCCTCGTTGACCGCGCCGGCGCTGGCCGGAACGTCTTTCGGCTGGGGCGCGGCCGCGCGGCCTTCGCGATCCAGCTCGCGGGCCCGATCATTGGGCACGAAGATCATGCCCGGCCGCTTGCCGAGCGCCTGGTAGGCGGACTCGAAGCGCGCGGCGCGCTTGGTCGGCTTTTCGTCGACATTGGGCTGCTCGTCGGCGCCCGAGATGGTAAGCCAATTGCCGTCCCAGCGCGCAGTGAACAATTCGCTGAAATCGGCGCCGTACATCGACTTGATGATTTGCTCGCCCAGCTGCTTCTGGTCCACGCCGGCAGCAAAGCGCAGCACGGTGTATTCGCGCACGGGCAGTTCGTCGTCGGCGCTGCCGTAGCAGCGGGCGATCAGGACGACCTGCACGCCCTGGTCGGCCAGCCCGCGCAGCTTGCCGTCGATCACTTCGACCAGCCCGTGCAGGTCCGAGGCGTCATGCCCCAAGGTCGCGTGAAGCGCTGCCCGCACGTCGTCGGCCTTGAGCGTGGTCAGATCGAGCCGTGTCAGCCAGACAACTTCATGGCTCGTGGCCGTGGGGGGCAGCGCCGGTTCGGCGGGGCGAGGCTCGGCAGCCCAGGCCTCGACCAGATAAACCTGGCCCAGCGCCAAGACCGCGGCGGCCAGCAGCGAGCGGAGGGCCAGCGGCGGGGCCGCCACAGCGGGATAAATTCGATGGCAAAACATGGTTTCTCCCCTGCGCCACGCGGGTCGGGCGGGCGGCGAAATCGCCGGTGTGGCTTTCTTCGCCGCAGCCGCAATTGTAAGTTATCGATAGCGGCGAACAATCGGCCCGATCCTGGGAGCGATGCTCACCGCCTGGCCCGAATCCGAGCCGGACCCGCTTTTTTTCCGCTGCGTCTGCCGGCTAGCGCCCATGTACCTGCTCGAAAACCCCGTCCTGCAGCGCGAGCTTCTGGTCAATCTGCGGATGACCCGGGCCTTCGTGCTGTTGTCGCTGTACCTGGCTGCGCTGGGCGGAGTGGTTTACATCGCCTGGCCGCAGGAGCGCCAACTCGACCTGACCACCAACCCCGAAGCGGCCAAGCGGCTGGTGAACCTGTTCTTTCTGGGCCAGTACGTGCTGGCCTCGCTGATGGCGCCCAGCTTCGCCGCCGGGGCGATCACCGGTGAAAAAGAGCGCAAGAGCTACGAGATGCTGCTGGCCACGCCGCTGCGCCCCAGCGCCGTCGTGCTGGGCAAGCTGGTGGCGTCGCTCTGCCACCTGGCGATTCTGATTTTTGCCTCGCTGCCGATCGTCATGCTCTGCCTGCCCCTGGGCGGCGTCTCGCTCTACGAAGTGCTGGCCGCGTATTTGGGGCTGATTCTTTCGGTGCTGACCTTCGGCATGATCAGCCTGGCGGCCAGCAGCTACTTCCGCCGCACGGCCTCGTCGCTTTTGGTTTCCTACCTGCTGATCCTGCCGCTGGCGCTAGTCGGCGTGCTGTGCTGGAACGCGCTGTCGGATTCGGGCTCGTTCCGCCTGTTCGTGATCGTCGCGTTTTTGCCGCTGGCCGGCGGAGGCGCTGGTCGTGAGCCTGTTCACCGCGACCAGCCGCCGGCTGCTCTATCCGCCCGACGTGGGGAGCGAAGGCAAGGAGGTGGTGGACCTGGAACAGGAATCGAAACAAGCCGTGGGGCTGATCATCCAGCGCGATCAATTCCCCGACAAGCTGTTTGCCCCGGCCAAGCGCAGCGACCTGCTGGAGGACGGCGCGAATCCGGTTTACGACAAGGAAATGCGCAGCGAGATTTTTGCCCAGGGCACGCTGATGCTGCGCGTGGTGATCCAGGTCAGCATGTTGCTGGCCATCCCGCTGATGGCCGCCTGCCTGTACATGAAGCCCGAGTGGGCTCCCTGGTACATCAGCTACGTCGTGCTGTTCAACATGCTGGTGGGGCCCGTGTTTTCGGCCGGCAGCGTGACCAGCGAACGCGAGCGCGAAACGCTCGACCTGCTGCTGACCACGATTCTTTCGCCCGAGCAGATCCTGGGCGCGAAGCTGTTTTCCGGATTGCGGATTTCGGTCGTGCTGACGACCTTCTTGCTGTGGCCGATGCTGCTGGCCTGTTTGATGGTGTCGTACTATTGGTCGAACCTGCCCACGGTGGCGGCGTACCTGGCGATCGTGCTGGTCTCGTGCCTGACCACGGCCATGCTGGGGCTGTTCTGCTCGGTGGTGTTTCGCAAGACGTCGATCAGCCTGATGACCAGCTATCTGCTGATCGTGGTGCTGTTTGCGCTACCGCTGGCGCTGGCCTTCTTTGCCCAGACGTTTTTGTCGAACACGGTCGTCGCCAGCTGGATCGAGCGGACGAGCTTCACCAGCCCGTTCGCCGCGGCGTTTGCCCTGCCGATCGATTTGCAAATGCCCGGCACCAGCGCCGTCACGAACTGGCCGCTGTTCTTTTCGTTCATCGGCTTTTACGCGTTTGCCAACGTCGGCCTGTTGGGCGCCATGATCTGGCTGTTCAACACCCGCTGGCGCGTGGCGAGCTGACGACCCGGCGAGTTGATGGCCCGGCGAGTTGACGGCCCGGCGATTTGACCCGGCGGCAAGCTGGCGGCACAGCACGCTGACGACGCGGCGGCGCTAACCGAGCGGCCGGAAGAACGTGCGATTGCGGCCCGCCTGCTTGGCATCGCGCAGGGCCTGGTCGGCCGCGGCAAACAGGTCGGCCACTGGGGTGTGCACGCCAGGCGCCGCGGCCGTGCAGCCGGCCGTGATCGAAATCGGGCCGGGCACGAAGCTGGCCAGACCGCTCATGGCGTATTTGCGGACCCGCTCGACGATCCGCAGCGCCGCCGGTTCGTCGAACGAACCGACGAGCAGCAGCCCGAATTCGTCGCCGCCGAGCCGGGCCACAAAGTCGCCGCTGCGCAGCGAATCGGCCAGGCCGCGACCGATCGCCGCCAGCACCGTGTCGCCCGCGGTATGGCCGAGCCCGTCGTTCACCGGCTTGAAATGATCGACGTCGAACACGGCCATCGCCACGGCCTGGCCGGCGGACTGAGCCTCGGCCAGCCGCCGGGGGAGTTCGATGTCCCAAGCCCGGCGATTGGCCACGTGCGTCAGAGCATCGGTATGGGCAAGTCGTTGCAGCTCGCGCCCCGTGGCGGCTGTGTGCAGGGCTTTTCGGCGCCAATGCACCGCTTGCCCCAGCAGCCGGCAGGCGAGGACCAGCTCGCGGTCGGAAAAATCCGGCCCCAATTCGGCGTCGGCCACCGGATCCTGGCAGCCGATGACGATCAAGCCCACATCGGCTGCCAAACCCGAGTCGGCTGGCCCGGGGGGCGCCCAGCCCAGGGCTGCCAGGGCCGCCGGTCGGGTCGAAACGACCAGGTCCGGCCGGCCGCCGGGCGGCCCAGCGCTGGCCAGGGAGGCGATCGACGCTGCCGCCAATAGCCGTTCGATGCGCTCGGCGAGCGGGGCGTCGGCAACGTCGACGACAACGGCGGTTTGGGGGTCGGCGCTCATGGACGGGCCCGTAGGGCGCGAAGCAAGTTGCCAATTTGCCGCTACTCGTTGCAGCCACTGGCCCGACGGCCGCTGGGGCGCTTCGCCGGGCGGGTGCCCGACGCGCTACGCCCCCGGGTGTGCCGGTGCTTTGCAGCGGTTCTGCGTCATGTTAGAATCACGCCAGCGAGTCGGCCAGTCCTTTCCCCAGAGTGCGTGCAGCGGTGTGATGCTGCGCGCGATCGCGAGCAGCAAGGATGCCAGGGCAGCCCATGAGTACCGATTTTGCAGACATCGGTGCGGTTCCAGATTCCTGGACACGGCGTCATTTATTGGACGTCGAAAGCCTTTCGGCTGACGAGATCCAGACGATTCTCGACACGGCCGTGATGTTCAAGGAAGCCACGGCCGGCTGCACGCAAAAGATCCCGGTCCTGGGGGGCCGGACCTGCGCGAACCTGTTCTTCGAATCCTCGACCCGGACCAAGACCAGCTTTTCGCTGGCCGCCCGGCGCCTGGGAGCCGACACGATCGATTTCTCCTCCAGCGGCAGCAGCCTGTCGAAGGGAGAAACGTTCATCGACACGGCCAAGAACATCGAGGCCATGGGCATCGACGCGGTAATCGTGCGGCACCGCACGCCCGGCACGGCCCAGCTCTTGGCACAAAACCTTCACTGCGCCGTGATCAACGCTGGCGACGGCGCGCACGAGCATCCGACCCAAGGCCTGCTCGACATCTTGTCGATTCGCGAACGCCGGGGCCGAATCAAGGGCCTGACGGTCGCGCTGGTCGGCGACATTGCCCATAGCCGGACCGCCCGCTCGAATATCTGGGGCCTGCAAAAGCTCGGCGCCCACGTCATCGTTTGCGGTCCCTCGACATTGGTTTCTCCGCAGTGGGAGGAGCTGGGCGTGGAAGTGGCCTACGACCTGGACGCCATCCTGCCCCGCTGCGACGTGCTGAACCTGCTGCGCATCCAGTTCGAGCGGCAGACGACCCGTCCGTTTCCCTCGGTCCGCGAGTACGCCTTGCTGTATGCGATGAACCGCGAGCGGCTGAACAAAGCCAAGGACGACATCCTGATCCTGGCCCCCGGCCCGATCAATCGCGGCGTCGAGGTGACGCCCGACGTCGCCGACGGCCCGCACTCGGTCATCCTGGAGCAAGTGTCCAACGGGCTGGCCGTGCGGATGTCCGTGCTGTGGCTGCTGCTCGGCGGAACAGAATGACCCGGTGTGCCAGGCCAGCCGGTGTGCCAAGCCACGCGGTTGGCCGGCCCGATCGCGCTCGACAGCACATAGATGACACGGCGCATAGGTGACACGGCGCACGGGCGTTACGGCGCGCCGGTGAAACTGGCGCCGGCCGGGCCGCCAGAACGATCGCGTCTCGACGAATCCAACCGGAAAAGGAAGCGACCTCGATGTCCCGCATCTTGATCCAGGGCGGTCGACTGATCGACCCGAGCCAGCGGCTCGATCGCATCGCCAATCTGCTTATCGAAGACGGTCGCATCGCCGGCTACGACGTGCCCGAGGGGAACCAGGACGTCGTCGTCGACGCGTCGGGCAAGATCGTCTCGCCCGGGCTGATCGACATGCACGTCCACCTGCGCGAGCCGGGACGCGAGGAGGACGAAACCATCCAGACCGGCACCGCCGCCGCCCTGGCCGGCGGATTCACCTCGATCGCCTGCATCCCGAACACCGAGCCGCCGGTCGACACGCAGGCGGCCGTGGAATTCATCCAGCACCAGGCCGCCCGGGCCGACCATTGCAACGTCTACGTCGTGGCCTGCGTGAGCAAGAATCGCGAGGGGAAGGAACTGGCCGAAATCGGCCAGTTGGTCCAGGCCGGCGCCGTGGCTTTCAGCGATGACGGGGCCCCGGTCTACGATCCGGAGCTGATGCGCCGGGCCTGCGAATATTGCCGGATGTTCGACAAGCCGATCCTCAACCACGCCGAAGTCCGCGAGTTGACGCAGGGCGGCGTGATGCACGAGGGACTGGTCTCGATGATGCTCGGCCTGGCCGGGATGCCCTCGGTGGCCGAGGACGTGATGACCGGCCGCGACATGGCTTTGGCCGAGGCCACCGGCGCCCGGATCCACATCATGCACGTCTCGAGCGCCGGCAGCGTCGACATCATCCGCCGGGCCAAGGCGCGCGGCGTGCGCGTGACGACCGAAGTCTGTCCGCATCACTTCACGCTCACCGACGAATGCCTGCGGCAGTTCGACTCGAACTACAAGATGAGCCCTCCCTTGCGGTCCCAGAAGCACGTCGACGCCTGCATCGCGGGCTTGAAAGACGGCACGATCGACGTGATCTGCACCGATCATGCTCCGCACGCGGTCGAAAAGAAAATGCGCGAGCTCGACCAGGCGCCATTCGGCATCGTGGGGCTGGAAACCGCCCTGGGTCTGGTGGCTACGCAGCTGATCGAGCCGGGCATCCTCGACTGGCCCACCGCCCTGGCCAAGCTGACGATCAATCCGGCCCGGATCCTGGGAATCGACAAGGGCACGCTGCAGCTGGGTGCCGACGCCGACGTGACCGTGATCGATCCGGCGGCCCGCTGGACCGTCGACCCGGCCCGATTCCGCTCGAAGAGCGTCAACACGCCCTTCGCCGGCTGGAAGCTGCACGCCCGGGCAGACACCGTGATCGTCGGGGGCCGGATCAAGTATCAGGTTGCCGGCGCCGGCCTGCAGCCGCTGGCCAGTTGGTGAACCTTGGCCGGCGGGCGCGTCGATGCTGAGCCGGGAAATCGCCGCGCACAGGGCGCGGCACGAATGCCCCCCAGAACCTGGCCCCCCAGAACCTGGCCCCCCAGAACCGGGCCCCCCAGAACCTGGCCCCCCAAAACATGGCCCCGGAACATGGCCTGATTATCGATGGCCCTGATCATCGACGGCTACAACCTGCTGCATGCCAGCGGCATCCTGCCGCGGGGCGTCGGACCGGGCACGCTCGAACGGGCCCGCGGGGCGCTGCTTAATTTTCTGGCCGAGTCACTCGCCCCCGAGCAGCTCCGCCACACGACCGCGGTCTTCGACGCGCGTGAAGCGCCGCAGGGACTGCCGCGGATCGTCGACCATCGCGGGCTCCGCGTCCACTTCGCGCCCAATCCGGGCGACGCCGACGAGCTGATCGAACGGCTGATCCTGGCCGATCACAGTCCCCGCAAGCTGATCGTCGTCTCCAGCGATCATCGGCTGCAGCGGGCCGCGCAACGGCGCAAGGCCACGGCGATCGACAGCGACATCTGGTATGCTGAAATCGTACGCGAGCGCGTGGCCCGGCAAAAACCGTCCGCCGCCGAGGCTCCCAAGCCGCCCGGCCCGCTCTCGACCGGCGAAGTCAGCTATTGGCTGGGAGAGTTCGGCATGAGCGTCGAGGAGGGCTCCGTCGAGCCCGACAGGCCCGCCGACGGCCCAGCCAAGCCGGTGGCCGACGATCGACCGGCCACTTGGAACCATCCGTTTCCGCCGGGCTACGCCGAGGACATCACCGACGACGACTGACCCTGCGGGCGCGAAGGCCGCCCGGCAATCTGGAACACCGGACCCGGGCAACTTCGCTGCGAGGCGCCCGTTGCCTCCCCGTGGCAAAACGAAGCGGGAATCATGGCCGACGATTTTGATCCTTACTACCAGTGGCTGGGCATTCCGGCCAAGCATCAGCCCCCTCACCACTACCGCTTGCTCGGGGTGGAGCTGTTCGAAGTCAACCCCGACGTGATTTCCATGGCCGCCGATCAGCGCATGGCTCACGTGCGCTCGTTTCAGACCGGCAAGCGTTCGCCGCAAAGCCAGAAAATCCTCAACGAGCTGTCGACTGCCCGCCGCTGCCTGTTGAACGCCAAGACCAAGGCCGAGTACGACGCCCAGCTGCAGGCGAGCCTGGCGGCCGAGTCGCCGGCCGCGGCCGGCGCCAAGCCGACCGACGAACGCTGGACCAAGGATCTGGCCGCCGACGTCAAAGCCGCGTCCCGGTTTGCCACGTGTCAGGCCGAGCGGCTGAAAATCGCCAGCCTGAAACTGCCCGCCGCATACGCGGCGCTGGGCAACGACATCTATAACGACGGGCTGCTGAAGGAAGACTTTGCCGGGCTGTACGCCCTACTGGCGGCGGCGGGCGACCAGCTGGAACAAACCAAAGACGGCTCGCGCGCAAGGCGGACTGGCCTCGAAGATGGTTTCGCGCGTGCAGCTGGACACCGCTCAGCGCAAGTTCGACGCTTTGCTCGGCGAATTGGGCAAAGCCGTGTACGAGCAGCATGCGGGAGCCGGGGCCCCGCGGGCGCTGCTGCAGACGATTTCGCAGCTCGAAACCCGACTCGGCGAACTCGACCAGGAGCTCAGCACCCTCGAGCAATCCCGCTCAGGCCGGCTGATCGGCCCCAAGCGGCTGGCCATCGGCGCCGGGCTGGTCGTGCTGCTGATTCTGCTGGTGGTCGCCGGCGACGCGCTGCGCAGCGTGCTGGTGGTGCTGCTGTTGGCGGCCGGCGGCTACGCCGGATATCGATACTTCACCAACCATTGAGCGGTTCGCCGACCCCGGCAATGCCGCTTAGGCCAGCATGGCCAGTGCCTTGTCGGAGATGTCCTTGCGGCACCAGGCGCCTTTCCAGCGAATGGCTTTGACGGCCGTATAGGCCTGCAGCTTGGCGGCGGGAATTGTGGCCCCCAGCGCCGTCACGCCCAGCACGCGGCCGCCGCTGGTCACGACTTGCCCGTCCGACATCGTCGTGCCGGCATGAAACACTTTGACGTTGGGCAGCCGGGCCGCTTCGTCCAAGCCGCGAATCGGCAGCCCCCGCTCATAGTTGCCGGGGTAGCCCTCGCTGGCCATGACCACGCAGACAGCCGGGCGCGGATCCCAGACCAGGGGCGCCAGCTCTTCCAGCCGGCCGTCAACCGTCGCTTCGAGCACGTCGGCCAGATCGCTTTGCAGGCGCATGAGCAAGGGCTGGCACTCGGGGTCGCCGAAGCGGACGTTGTACTCGAGCACTTTGGGCCCTTGGTTGGTGATCATCAGCCCGGCGTAGAGCACACCCTGGAACGGACGCCGCGCTCGCTTCATGGCGTGCACCGTGGGCACCAGCACTTGCTCCTCGATGCGGTGCAACATTTCGTCGGTGATCAGCGGGGCAGGGCAGTAGGCGCCCATGCCGCCGGTGTTCGGCCCGTTGTCCTGATCGTAGGCCCGCTTGTGGTCCTGGGCCGGGGGCAGCGTGACGATCGTGCGGCCATCGGTAATCGCCAGCACGCTGGCCTCCTGGCCGTCGAGCCGCTCTTCGATCACGATCTGATTGCCGGCGTCGCCGAATTCGCGATTGCGGCCAATGCGTTTGACCGCTTCGATGGCTTCGGCCCGCGTCGGGCAGACAAACACTCCCTTGCCGCCGGCCAGGCCGTCGGCCTTGACGACCACCGGCACGTCCTCGCGATCTTTGAGAAACGTGCTGGCGTGGTCGGCGTTGCGAAACACCTGATAATCGGCCGTGGGCACGTCGGCGTGGCGGAGCAGGTTCTTGCAAAAAACCTTGCTGCCTTCCAGCTCGGCGGCCGCCTTGCGCGGGCCAAACACGCGCAGCTTCGCCTCGGCGAATGCGTCGACGATGCCGGCCACCAGCGGCGCTTCCGGCCCGACGACCGTAAGCTGGATCTTGTTCTGCTGGGCGAACTTTGTTAGCCGGGCAATGTCGGTGGCGGCGATATCGACGTTTTCGGCTTCCAGGGCGGTGCCGGCATTGCCGGGCGCGACAAAGACGCGATCGACCCGCGAGCTTTGGGCCAGCTTCCAGGCGAGCGCGTGCTCGCGTCCCCCTTCGCCGATGATCAGGACGTTCATAAAAATCCGGCCCGAGGCCGCAGAAACGTTCGGTTTTCACGAGGCCATGTCAGGCCTGAATTTTAGCGCTTCGGCCGCGATGGCGATAGCCCCGATCGCGCGCACTCCGGCTCACAAACCGCACACTCGTCGCAGCGCGCCCAGCGGCGCGAGGTATTCCTCCAGCGCGAGACCGTCCACCGTGGGTGTCCGGAGTCCGGTCACGCCGTCGACCGCGCCGGCCTCGCGCACCAGCATTTCGACGAGCTCGCGCTGCGACGATTCGTTCCAAGAGGCGGCCGGGCCGTGCGCACCGCAGAGCAGGGCCACCGACAACCCCAGGGCGAAGGCCGCCCAATCGCTGACTCCGCCCAACAGCGCATAGCGGGTCGCGATGCGGCAGACCACGCGCCCGGCAACCGCCGAATCGAGCGCCGCACACAGCGTCTCCCAAGCGAATGTGCCCATGCCCAGCTCGTTGCCCCCGTCGCCGATGCCGATCGTCACGGCCTGCGGCTCGGCCATCGTCGCCCATTCCACGAGCCGTTCCGCTTTGGCCGTCTGGTCGTCGATGTCGACGCCGCGCATGTTGTGGCAACGATTGCGCGCGGCTCGGGCACTTCCGCGGCGAAGCGTGCTTCCGGCGCGGGCACCTGCCCCGGCTGCGCCACGAGCGAGGCGAGCGTGTGACTGGGGCCGGCGCGTTCGATCGAAATCAGGTGCGAGAGTTTGTTTCCCGGCCCGGCAAAGAATTCCGCGCACCAGGCGTCGGTCTGCGGCAGCGAGCCGGCACCGCCCGACTGCGGCGGCCGCTCCTCCAGTGGCATTTCGCAAATCTGCACACGCTGCAATCGCCAGTGGCGTTTGCCCGCCTGCAAGAGCGGCGTGGCGTAGCGATCGCCGACCAGGATGACCTGGGCGCCGCAGGCGTCGAGCGCCCGGGCCAGGAACAGCGCACCGGGGGGCCGTCGGTCTCGGCGGCGAATCCGCCGGCTGCCTGGCGGCAAAAACCGGTCACGATCGCGACGCGCCGGGCGCTGTGTGCCAGGTCGCCGGCGGCGAGCGCTAATTGACCCGCGTCGAGCCACGTGCCGCTCACCCGGTAGCTGGCCGGTCCGCGGCGCGCCGGATCGGCATGCGTGATGTTTTCCAGCGCGGTCCAATCCATGGTTTGATTCGATCCGGGGCTCGGGGAGTGCAGCGGGCCGCGGGATCAGGCCGCAGCAGGGAATCTGGCCAGCCGCAGTGGGGGAACGTTCCCGATGGGCTCGCCAAAGTCGCATCGAATGTTAGAATGCCGGCTCGTCAGAGCTTGGCAAGGGGTGCAGCTGCCCTCTTTTTTTGGCCACCTGCGGCCCGGATTCTTGGGCCTGTGGTGGTTGACAACGTTCGATTGCATTCGATACAACAGAGGCAAGTTCGTGAAAATTGTCACAATCTTTTCGTAAGCCGAACTGCCGAAAGTCGTTGCCCCTTCCCGCACTACCCGAGCCGGGCAGGACGGGACGTGTTCGATAGCTGATGCGCTCGTTCAGCGTCAGGTCCTTGGACCGCTCATAGCGATCAAACCATGGCCGAGAAGAAAAAGATGACGGTCGCCGAAATGCTGGCGGCCGCGCAACAAAGATTCCAAGAATCCACCTGCCGAGCCGGCAGCCGCCGCGCCCGCGCGAGCCGGCGGCGGAGAGCGAGCCCGCGGCGGCCGAAACGCCGCCCGTTGCCGAAGCGCCCGTTGCCGAAGCGCCTGCCGCCGAAGCGCCGAAGCCCAAGCCTAAGCCGGCAGCGGCCGGGGGCGCACGGCTGAGCGTGGCCGAGATGATGGCTGCGGCCCGGGCGGAGAAGGCCGCCGGCGCAGCCAAGCCCGCGACGGCGAAAGCCGCGCCTCAAGAAGCTGCCGCCAAGCCGGCGGCGGCCAAGAAGGAAGCGCCCGCCAAAGAAGCGGCCAAGCCTGGCGCGAAGCCGGCGGCAGCCAAGCCGTCGGGACCGAAAGATACGGCGAGCATCCTCGCGTCCGCGCAAAACCGCGCAGCCCGGCCCGGTGTCGAAGGCCGAAGCGGCCGTGGCAGCTCCCGCGGCGAAGCCGGCTGCGAAGCATGTCGCCAAAGAAGCGAAACCGCAAGTTCCGCCGATGCCGGCCAAGCCCGAGTACGCCAAGCCCAAGGCCACGAAAGCCACGGACGAAGATCGCCGCGGCATCCTGGCGGTGATGTTCGGCGCGATGGTCGGTTCGTTCCTGGGGTTGGGCTTTACTTCCCTGGCCACGACGTTCGGCCTGTGGACGCTGGGGACGGCGCGGTTCATGTTCCCCAACATCCTGACCGAGCCCCCCAGCCGGTTCAAAGTCGGCTTTCCCAGCAACTTCGCCCCCGGCCAGGTCGAGACGCGGTTCGTCGCGCAGTTCGGCGTGTGGGTGGTGAACTGGGAGTACAACGGCCAGCGGCAGATTTATGCCTTGCGCACGGTCTGCACGCACTTGGGCTGCACGCCCAACTGGCTTGAGGGAGAGCAGAAATTCAAGTGCCCCTGCCACGGCAGCGGTTTTTACAAGGACGGGATCAACTTCGAGGGTCCCGCGCCGCGGCCGCTGGAGCGATACGCGATCCGGCTGGCCGACGACGGCCAGATCGAGATCGACAAGAGCAAGATCTTCCAGGAGGAAGTCGGTCAGTGGGCCGATCCCTCGTCGTTCGTGATGGTGTAAGCCGAGGGCGGTTTGGGTCTGCGGCGGTGGCGTTGATCAGTTCGGCCGATTTTCCTTCCTTCGAACGAGCGGTGCACAAGCGATGTCGATCGGTGAAATGATTCGCGAATCGCAGGTCTGGAAGAGCGTCTTCCGGCACCCGATGCCCCAGGATCGCCGCAATCGCATTGTGGTGATGCTGACGAATTTCTTCCTGCACTTGCACCCGGTCTCGGTCAAGAAGCAAGGCATCGCCCTGAGCTACACCTGGTGCATGGGCGGGGTGACGTTCTTCCTGTTCCTGGTCGAGACGGTCACCGGCGTGCTGCTGATGTTCTATTACCGGCCGACGCTGGAATGGGCCTACAACGACATCCTGGCGCTGCGCGACGTGACCTCATTAGGGATACTGCGCGAATTGCATCGCTGGGGCGCGCACGCAATGGTGATCACCGTCTGGCTCCACATGTATCGCGTGTTTCTCACCGGCAGCTACAAACCGCCGCGCGAATTCAACTGGGTGGTCGGCGTGATCCTGCTGTTGCTCACGCTGCTGTTGTCGTTCACCGGCTATCTGCTCCCTTGGGATCAGCTGGCCATCTGGGCCATCACGGTCGGTTCGAACATGGCCCGGGCCACGCCCTTTTTGGGGCACGAAGGCCCCGGCCAGCAGCTGCTCACCATCCAGGGCATGAAGTTGATCACGAACGCGTCCGACGCGCGCTTTGCCCTGTTCGGCGCGCGGTTCGTCGGCGAGGAAACCTTGAATCGGTTTTACATCCTGCACTGTATCGCCATTCCCTTGGCGGTTTCGTTGCTGCTGGCCATCCACTTCTGGCGCGTGCGCAAGGACGGCGGCATCAGCGGACCGGTGTAGCGACGGCAAGCAGCGAGTTTTTTGACGAGTCTTCGCCTTTGACCGGCGGCCGGCGGGCCGACGATTCCAGGCGGCGACGACCAAACTGAAGATCAAGACCCAGCACGCGCAGGGCGGCACGAGGACGGACTGATGCACGGCTCCGCTCACGACTTTATCGAGAACATCGCCGGCTTTCTCGGCGGCTACTACCTGGCGCTGGCGGCGATCAACGCCTTTGCCGCGTTCTACCTGTGGCACTACAAGCACAAGCTGGGCGAGGCGATCTTTTGGTTGGGCGTGGCCCTCTTAATGGTCATCTGCAGCCCGGCGGCCATGAGCGGCAGCCCCCCGGCCATTCCCGAGTTCATCCGGAACTTCGTCGACTGGGCCACCGGGCCGGTCGTATACAGCGTGGGCACCACGTTGATTCTGGCGGTGCTGTTCCTTGGCCGGAGTTTTTTCGTCCAGCCCTCGGTGGCCTGGGCGCTGCTCAATGCGGTGCTGATCGTCATGGGCCTGGCGATGGCCAATCCGAATTTCGCCGCCATCGTGACCAAGCCGGACAACGTGCCGATCGTCGGCCTGATTTACCTGCTCGGTTTTTTCACCTGGCTGGCCACGTCCAAAGCCGTGGAGAACGACGAGCGGATTGCCCAGGGCCTGGAGCCAAAGGAAAAGCTCGACTCGGAAAAAGTGCTGGTCTGGCCCGACCTGGTCTACACCGAGCTGATTTGCATGGTGGCCGTGACCGCTTTCCTGCTGGTCTGGGGCATCGCCCTGCAGGCCCCGCTGGAAGAGCCGGCCAGCAGCGTCAAGACGCCCAACCCGTCGAAGGCCCCCTGGTACTTCCTCGGCTTGCAGGAAATGCTGGTCTACTACGATCCCTGGATGGCCGGCGTGGTGCTGCCGAGCCTGATCATCGTGGGACTGATGGCGATTCCCTACATCGACTTCAACAAGCAGGGCAACGGCTACTACACGATCAACCAGCGCAAGTTCAGCTACCTGCTGTTCCAGTTCGGATTTCTCGAGCTCTGGGTCACGCTGATCGTGCTGGGCACGTTCTTCCGCGGGCCGAATTGGAACATCTTCGGGCCGTTCGAGTTCTGGGACCCGCACAAGGTGCTGGCCCTGAACAACGTGGACCTGTCGGAATACGTCTGGGTGCGCGGACTGAACCGCGGCTTGCCCAAGGCGCCGTCCGGCAGCGGGCTGGGCACCGAGCTGCTGTTCATTGCCTGGCGCGAATCGCCTGGCATCGTGGCCACGCTGTTTTACTTCCTGGCCCTGCCGCCGCTGATGGCGACTACGATCTTCCGCAAGTTCTTCGTCAAGATGGGATTCGTGCGTTACATGTTGATGGCCAATTTGCTGCTGTTCATGGCGGCCTTGCCCATCAAGATGGTGCTGCGCTGGGTCTGTAACATGAAATACATCATCAGCATCCCGGAGTTCTTTTTGAACTTCTAAAGCTGCCGAAACGAAACAGGGGGCCGGCGTCCGCCTGCGGGCGTCTGGCCCTGCCGTCCGGCGCGACGCGCCCAGGCCAGAACGGACGCTCTGGCGCGTCGTCAGAAATACCCGGTCAAGGACTTTTTCCGCTATGCCCGCAACCGAACAAACCTGGCGCGACTCGAAGCGCATGCACATCGTGTTCGGCATCACCTCGGTGTTGATGCTGCTGACCACGATCTGGATGTTGGCCGCCGACCATCACCGCGGCTGGAAACAGTACCAGCAAACCTTCCGCGAGGTCGAAAGCCGGGGCATCGAGTACCGGATGCAGCAGCAGGAAAACGCGCAGTTCGAGACCGAGCTGGCCGCCCGCAAGGAGCGGCTGGCCGCAGCCGAGCGCGAAGTGCCGCCGGCCGACCTGGTCGACCAGTTCCACCAGATCATGATCGAAGAGGCCGAGAGCCGCAAAGTCCCGCCCGAGGACTTCGCTCCGGTCAAAAACGCCTACGACAAGCTGCTGGCCGCGGCCAAGACGGCCGCCACGGACCCCAGCGAAAAGAACGTCCAGGCCGTCGTCGACGCGCGCCGGGACGTGATCCATGGGCTCGAACAGTTCGTGGCCAATGCCAAATTCCGCGAGAGCAACTTCCTCCGCGAAAAGAAGTTTCAGGCCGCCGAGTTCGACGTGGTGCGGAGCAAGTATGAGATCGGCGTCGGCGACGCCTTGCCCGACGACGAGCTGAACGCGCTCGAGGCCAACGTGCTCGAGGCCCGCAAGATTCTCGACCAGCGCAACGCCGTGGTCGAAAGCGCCAAAGTGCAGCGGCTGCGGCTGGAGCGCGTGCTGGCCCAGATGGTGGCCAGCGAAGCGCAAGCCCGGAAGGCCCTCGACGAGCAAAAGGGCAAGCTCGTGCAGCTGGAAAAGGCCTACAACGAGCGGCGCGAGACCGTGGGCAAAGAGATTTTCGCCCTGCCGATCCTGGACGCCTTCGGCCGGCCGCTGAAAATCGACCAGATCTGGCTCCCCAAGCTGACGATCAACTACAACTTCCGCGACGTGGCCCGCTTCGACCGCTGCACGACCTGCCACCAAGGCCTCGACAAGACCGTCGCCGGTTCGGCCGTCGAGCCGCTTTATCGCAAGCAGCGCGAGATCGAGCTGACACTGGCCCCGCCGGCCGAAAAACCGGCCGACGAATTGGTCCGCGGACAGGATAGCGGGGAAAAGGCCGCTGGAGAAAAGGCGGCCGGCGACAAGACGGCGGCCGACACGGCGGCCAAGCCAGCCAGCGGCAAGCCCGAGGATCCGGAAGACCTGCTGTTCCGATATTACGGCTTGCACCTGGCGGACAAGGGCTTGATCAACGCGGGCGACGTGACGGTCAGCGTGGTCAAGCCGCAATCGCCGGCCGCGATGGCGGGAGTCAATGTCGGCGACGTGCTCGTCCGCGCCAACGGCGCGAAACTGCTCAACAAGGACCTGGCCTACACGTACCTGGTCAAGACGGTCGCCTGGGGCCAGCCGATCAAGCTGATCGTGCGCCGCGGCTTGCCCAACCCGTATACGTCGCATCCGCGGCTCGACTTGTTCGTCGGTTCGCTCAGCCCGCACAAGATGGCCGAAGTGGGCTGCACGATTTGCCACGACGGGCAGGGGAGCGCCACCGAGTTCAAATGGGCCTCGCACTCGCCGACCTCGCCGGTCGAGGGCACGCGCTGGAAGCACGAGTACGGCTGGTTCAACAACCATCACTGGATTTTCCCGATGAACCCCCAGCGGTTCGCCGAGAGCAGCTGCTTGAAGTGCCACCACGACGTGGTCGAGCTTGAGCCCAGCGAACGGTTCCCCGACCCGCCGGCGCCCAAGCTGATGGCTGGTTTCAACCTGATTCGCGAGAACGGCTGCTACGGCTGTCACGAGATCAACGGCTACGACGGGCCCAACCGGCGGATCGGACCCGACATGCGCGTCGAGCCGAACTACTCGGCCGCGGCCCAGGCACTGTTGGCCGGCGGCGACTTGTCGACTGCCGAGAAGTCCATGGCCGAACGCGTCGTGAACCATCCGGACGACGATCGCGCACGGCGGGCCCTGTTGGAATCGATCCGCATTGCGGTCGCCGCCGAATCCGGCTCGGCCTCGGCGGAAGCGGCCGAAGCCGACATGCCCCAGCAGCCCAAGGGCCCGCGCATTTCCCTCGCCACGCGCAAGCTGGCCGGTGTGCTCGAAGACGTGGAAGCGCCGGGCAAGCTGCGCAAGGTCGGCCCCAGCCTGCGTCACGTGGCCAGCAAGCTGGACTTCGACTTCCTCTATTCCTGGATTCGCCGGCCGAAGGATTTCCGTCCCTCGACCAAGATGCCCCAGTTTTTCGGCCTCTGGGAACACCTGGAAGGCAAGGGGCTCGCCGACTCCGAGAAGTTCGAACCGATCGAAATTCGCGGCATCGCGGAGTATCTGCTCGCCAAGAGCCAGCCGTTCGATTACGCCGACGCCCCGCGCGGCGTGACCGAAGAAGCCTCGGCCGAGCGCGGCAAGCAATTGTTCGAGTCGCGCGGTTGTCTGGCTTGTCACCGGCAGGCGGATTTTCCGCAGGGCCAGATGCATCAGGGCCCGAACCTGACGAACCTGGGGGGCAAGCTGGCCCGGGCGGCCAACGCCGGCGGCAAGAAGTGGCTCTATAGTTGGCTGCGGAATCCGAGCAATTACCATCCCCGCACGCTGATGCCCAACCTGATTCTCGAGCCGATCGACGACGGCAAGGGCACGGTCAGCGATCCGGCGGCCGACATCGGTGCGTATTTGCTGGCCTCGAACGATTGGCAGCCCCAGGACATCCCCGGGCGCGAGTTGACCAAGGCCGAGCAAGAAGCCCTGTACGACCTGGCGCTCGACCATCTGAAAGACGCCTATCCCAGGCGGCAGGCCAGGGAATACCTGGACCACGGCATTCCCGCTGCGCTCCGCGGCGAGCTGAAGGGGGACGACGTCGAGCTGCTGGGCGAAGCCTCGGGCGAACAGCAGATCCACAAGCAACTGCTCTACGTGGGCCGCCGCTCGATCAGCAAGTACGGCTGCTCGGGCTGCCATGACATCCCCGGCTACGAAGACATGAAGCCGATCGGCACCGGCCTGGCCGACTGGGGGCGCAAGGCGGCCGACAAGCTGGCCTTCGAACAGATCACGCAATACGTTCTGCAAGGTCACGGGCACGATAAGCCCCCGGTGGCCAGTCACGTGGACGAAGCCGACCGGGCCTACCTCGGCCCGCACGAAGAAGACGCCATCGAGAACGAAGTTCAACTGGCCCATTCCGAAGGCCGCCACGAGCTGAACTTCAACAATCTGCCCGCCAGCGTCGGGTATTTCATGCAGAAGCTGTTCGGGCACGAGCGCGAAGGCTTCGTCTGGCAGAAGCTCCGCGCCCTGCGCAGCTACGACTTCAAGAAAACCGAAAACAAGGGCTACAACGAACGGCTGCGGATGCCCCAGTTCAACCTGGAGGCCGAACAGCGTGAAAACGTGATTACGTTCGTGCTGGGCCTGCTCGCCGAGCCCCCCGCCCAGCAGTACGTCTATCGGGCGCAGCCGCGCCGCGGAGCGATCACCGAGGGGCTGAAGGTAATCGAGAAGTTCAACTGCAAGGGCTGCCATCAGTTCCAGATGGATCGTTGGGACCTGGCCTACGCGCCCGGCGATTTTTCCGATCCGCCGAAGTTCGACGACTACGCGTTTCTCGAAGCCCATGTGACGCCGCAGCAGGTCAAGAGTTCGCTCGACGTGGATAATCGGGGCCTGCGCCATGCCACGCTCATCGGCCTGCCGGTGATCAGTGAAAAGACCGGCCAGCCCGAAATCGACGACGAAGACGGCAGCCCGCTCGAGCCCGACGACAAGACCACCCCGGCCTTCGAGAAGTTCATGCCTTGGGAGACGGCCGTGATCAACGGCAAGATCCGCCCGGCCGGCTTGCAAAACCTGATGGTGCCCATGAGCCGGGTGGTGAAGCAGTATCCGACGGCCGCAGAATTGCAGGAAAACCCCGCCGGCTATGGCGGCTACCTGGGCCGGCTGATCTACTCCCACGTGTTGGCCACCGAAAAGCAATCCAACCCGAACGCCAAGGCCGACGAAGCCTGGGGTTGGCTGCCGCCGCCCCTGGTGGGCGAAGGCCGCAAGGTGCAGTCCGACTGGTTGTACGAGTTCCTGCTCGACCCGTATCCGATCCGGCCGGCCGTCGTGCTGCGGATGCCGAAGTTCAATATGTCGGCGGCCGACGCCTCGGCGCTGGTGGCGTATTTCGCCGCGATCGACAACGCCGACTACCCCTACGATTTCGACCCCCGGACGCGCGAAGGTTATCTGGCCCAAAAGGCCCAAGAGGAAAACAACCAGCACCGTCTGCCCGATGCGCTGAAGATCGTCACCGATAACAACTACTGCGTGAAGTGCCACCTGATCGGCGACTTCGAACCGGCCGGCAGCAACCGGGCCAAGGGTCCGCACCTGGACCAGGTGTACAAGCGGCTCCGGCCCGATTACCTGCTGCGCTGGATCGCCCGGCCGCCGCGGATCCTGCCCTACACCAGCATGCCGGTGAACATTCCGCCGGACAAACCGGTCAGCGACACGCTGTATCCCGGCTCGAGCCTCGAACAGGTCAACGGCCTGGTGGACCTGTTGCTCAACTGGGATCGCTTCATGGAAAACCGCACCTCGATCAAGCCCATGATCAAGCCCGCTCCGGCGGCCCCGGCCGACAATCCCAAGGCCGACGCGGGCAATCCGCCGGCGGACGAAAACCCGCAGGCCGCGGTCGAGCCGGCGATCCCCGCCGGCGCACGGCGCGTGCGCCAGGAGGTGTTGCGATGAACTCGAAGGAAAGCGTCCGAACGCGTCCCACAGGGACCTGGCGGCAGTCAGGCCTGGCTTTGGTCGCTGCGCTGTCCTGTGCCCTGGGCCCGGGCTGTGGCAAGCAGCCACCGCCGCCGCCGGGGGCCGAAGAGAAGACCGATCCGCTCGAGGTCGACCTGGGCGATAACACCGAATCCGGCCGCGAGGCGGCCGGCCACGTGTCTGCGCCGGGCGAGGCGCCGCCGGCCAAAGAGGAATCGAGCGACGAAAGCGGCGCCAAACCCGACGCCGACGAAGACACTCCTTCCACCAATCCGAAAGGATAAACACCCATGACGCACTTGAAATTATCGCTGCTCGTAGCCGCCAGCTGCCTGCTGGCCGCCGCCGGCCGATTGCCGGCCGAGGAATGGGGCACGCTCAGCGGCCGGTTCATTTACGACGGCAAGGCTCCGGCGCCGGCCAAGATCGTGGCCAACAAGGATCCCGAAGTCTGCGGCAAGCATGAATTGCACGACGAGGGATTGGAGGTCGCCGCCGACGGCGGTCTGGCCAATGCGGTGATCTATGTCCTGACGAAAGATGTGCCGGTGGCTCCGTCGTATGCCGACTCGGCCAAGGCCGATGTCGAGCTGGACAACAAGAATTGCCGCTTCGAGCCGCACGTGGCGGCCATGCGCACGACGCAGACTCTGGTGCTGAAAAACAGCGATCCGATCGGCCACAACAGCAAGGTCGAGCCGCTGAAGAATCCGGCCATCAACCCGATCATTCCGGCCGGCGAAGAAATCAAGCAGCAGTTCCCCGACGAGGAAAACCTGCCGATCAAGGTGGGCTGCAACATCCATCCCTGGATGGGGGCCTGGATCGTGGTGCGCAAGAATCCCTACGTGGCCGTCGCCGACAAGGAAGGCAATTTCGAAATCAAGGATCTGCCGGCCGGCAAGGAGCTGGAATTCGTGATCTGGCAGGAGAAGGCCGGCTACCTGAAGGAAGCCAAGATCGAGGGGGCCAAGGTCGACACCAAGGGCCGCTTCAAGCTCAAGCTCAAGCCCGGCGAAAACAAGCTCGGCGACATCAAGGTCAGCAGCAAGTTGTTCAAGTAGGTCCGATCCCGCCCCGGCGCCGCGCTGTGCGGCCCGGCGGCGAGCGTGCCCCTTTCCCACCGTATGCCCCACCGCGTCATGCCAACCAGACTGAACCTTCTGCCGGCGATAATTGCCCTGGCCGCTGCGATTGCGCCCGCGGCACAGCTGCGCGCCGAGTGGGGCACGCTGACCGGTCGGCTCGTCTACGAAGGGGCTCCGGTTCCCACGCCAGAAAAGATCCAGACCGACAAAGATCCGCAAGTCTGCGGCAAACACGAGCTGCGCGACGAGCGGTTGGTCGTGGCCGCCGACGGCGGACTGCGAAATGTCATGATCTTCTTGCGCACCGAGGATGTAGAGCCGGCCCCCAGCTACTCTGAAAGCGCCGCCGCGGAGGTGGTGGTCGAGTGGGCGGACTGCCGCTACGAGCCGCACGTGGTCGTGATGCGAACTACACAGACGTTGCTTCTTAAGAATTGCGATCAGATCGGCCATAACAGCAACGGCCTGCCGTTGAGCAATGGCTGCAAAATCATTCCTGACGGAGTAGATACGAGATATCGTTTCGTCGAGCAGGAGAGCTTGCCGGCTAGGGTCGGCTGCAACATCCATCCCTGGGAGAGCGGCTGGATTCTGATTCGCAAGTCGCCCTATACCGCGGTGTCCAGCGAGGGCGGTTACTTCACAATTAAAGATCTCCCGGCCGGCCGCGAGCTCGAATTCCAGCTCTGGCAAGAGTCGGCCGGGTTTTTGAAGCGCGCCCAGATGGAAGGCGTCGCGGTCGATGCCAAGGGGCGGTTCAAGCTCACGCTCAACCCCGGCGAGAACCCTTTGGGCGACATCAAGGTCGCCCCGGCTCTGTTCGACGCGGCCAAATAAAACGGAACGCATTATGATCACCAAACTTTCTGCCACCTCGGTCGTCGTAGCGTCGGCGGGACTGCTGCTCATCGCCAGTTCGGGCTGCAACCGCCGCCTGGATGCCGGACCGGCGCCGAATGCCGCCCGGGGGCAGGCGCTGCGCGAGGCCCTGACGTCGGCGTCGAGCTCGGCCGTCGAAAGCGCGTCGACAGATACCGGCAGCGAAGCCAGCGGCTGGGCGACGCTTTCGGCCACGTTCAAATACGTCGGCACGCCCCCCAAGCCCGGCGCGATCAACGCCGACAAGGATCCCACGGTCTGCGGCAAGCATCCGCTTTTCGACGAATCGCTCGACGTGGGCCCGAGCGGCGGCGTGGAAAACATCGTCCTCTGGCTGCGGACCAAGGTGACGCCAAATCCGGACCTGGCCGCCGAAACGGGCAAGACCGTCCTCCTGGACAACCAGAATTGCCGCTTCGAGCCCCACGTCGTGGCCATGACCACCGGCCAGAAGCTGGAGATCAAGAACTCCGATCCCGTGGGTCACAACAGCAACGGGGCCATGCAGGCCAATCCGCCGTTCAACCCGATCATCCCGGCCAACCAGGCCGTGCAAATCGACCTGCCCAAGGAAGAGCCGCTGCCGGCCAAAGTCGGCTGCAACATTCATCCCTGGATGGGCGCCTGGCTCGTCGTGCGGAACGACCCCTACGCCGAGGTGAGCAACAAGGAAGGCCAGATGACCATGAAGGGGCTGCCGGCCGGCAAGGAGCTGGAATTTCAGCTCTGGCAGGAAAAGGTCGGCTTCCTCAAAGACGTCGAGGTCGCGGGGGTCAAGGTCGACAGCAAAGGCCGGTTCAAGCTCAAGCTCACGCCGGGCGAGGACAAGAAGCTGGAGTTCAAAGTCACGATCAAATAGTCGCGATCGAGTAAGCGTCCCTTTTCCGGCGCTCGCATCCGTCGGCTGCACCGGCCCCAAGCGGCCGGGGCCGCCGAAAATAAACCAAGATTCGGTTCCATCATGAAGCAATTAGCGATGACCCGCTGGACACTCGTTCTCGCCGCCGGGCTGCTGCCGGCCTGCTGGGGCTGCGGCCGGACCGAGCCGCCGCGATTCCGCCTGAACGAGATCGAAATCTCGAAGGTCGAACTGCCGCTCAATCAGCAGCAGGTGATCTCCGACGTGCTTTTGGCCCTCTACGGCACGCCCGACGATCCGCACCTGCCGCCCGGCAGCGGGCTGGACGAAAACAAGATCCGCGTGGCCTCGGGCCCGGTGTGGAGCGATGCGCACGGCCAGCAGCGCGGGCTGTACCGCGAGCATTGCGGGCACTGCCACGGCACCAGCGGCGACGGCATGGGCCCGACCGCGGCCGTGCTGAACCCGTACCCGCGCGACTATCGGCCCGGCAAGTTCAAGTTCAAGTCGACGCAGCGGCCCAATGAACCAACCGACCTGGACCTGGAGCGGATCGTGCGGCAGGGAGCCAACGGCACGGCGATGCCCTCGTTCAATCTGCTGCCCGACAGCGACATCGCGGCCCTGGTCGAATACGTGAAGTATCTGAGTTTGCGCGGCCAGACCGAACTGGGTCTGATCAACGCCATGTCGGCGGAAATGGGAGCCAGCAACTGGCAGGATCTGGCCAAAGCGGCCGGCGTGTGGAGCAAGGCGGCCGCCCAGAAGGGCGTCAAGAGCGAGGCGGACGAGGAAAAGCTGGATGACGCGGCCAAGATCGACATCGCGCTCGCACCCGAGGGCTTGCTGGAAGTCGAAAAGCGCTTCCTGTCCGAATTCGTCGTTGGCGACGGCAAGATCGTCGATACGGAGGCCAAGAAATGGCGCGAGGCGAATTCCAGCGTGATTCAGCCCCCCGAACGTTCGGAAATGTCGGGCGAAGAACTCGAGCTGTCGATCGCCAAGGGGCGCGAATTGTTCTACACGAAGGCCAATTGCGTGAAGTGCCACGGCCCCAGCGAACTGGGCGACGGCCAGACCACCGATTACGACGACTGGACCAAGCCCTGGGTCGAGATGGCCAAGCAGGTCGAGGACCAGCGCAAGAGCATCGCTGCCGATACGGATCTGACGGCCGCCGAGCGGACAAAGCAGTTGGCGGCCGTGCACGCCCGGTCGCTGGCCCTGGAATACGACTCGCTCACGCCGCGGACGATCCTCCCCCGCAATTTGCGCTTGGGCGTGTATCGCGGCGGGCGGCGCCCCTTGGACCTGTATCGCCGCTTGTACGCGGGAATCAACGGCACGCCGATGCCGAACCTGGGGGCCACGCCGGGCATCACGCCCGACGACATTTGGAATCTCGTGGACTTCGTCCGCTCGCTGCCGTACGAATCGATCAGCAAGCCGACGCGACAGCAGAAGTTTAGCGGCCGGGATCAACTCTAAGGGCCAAGTCATTCTGGCGCGCCAGGGGCGCGGCCGCTGAGGCAAAAAGCCAGCGCCGCACCCGGCCGCCCGACGGGAGATAAGACGTGGGAAAGTTCTGGGCGATTCTGTTCTTGCTGGTGCCGGTGCTCGGCGTGGCCTGTTTCGCGGTCGCGCCGTATTACGACATCTGGCTTCCCTTGGACATCTCGCAGCATGGGCGCACGATCGACCACTTGTTCTATTTCATTCTCTGGCTGACCGGCGTGGTGTTCATCGCCACCGAGGTGGTCCTGTTCTGGTTCCTCTGGCGCTATGACGGCAAGCAGGGAGAAAAGCGGCCGGTCAGCTTCACCCACGGCAGCCACACGCTGGAAGTCGTCTGGACGATTCTGCCGGCCGGCACGCTGCTGTTCATCGCCATCTACCAGATGAACGCCTGGGCCGATTCGAAGATCCAGAGCCGGGCCCCCAAGATGACTCCCACCGTGGAAGTGCTGGCCCGGCAGTTCGAGTGGCGCTTGCGCTATCCGGGCCCGGACGGCAAGTTCGACACGCTGGACGACGTCCACGTGGTGAACGACTTGCACGTGCCGGTGAACGAGGACGTGCTGATCAGCCTGAAGAGCCAGGACGTGCTGCACAGCTTTTTCCTGCCGAACATGCGCGTCAAGCAGGACGCCGTGCCCGGCATGATGATTCCGGTCTGGTTTCGGCCGGTGCAAGAGGGTTCGACGTACGACCTGGTATGTGCCGAGCTCTGCGGCTGGGGACACTACAAGATGAAGGGCCGGCTCACCGTCGAGTCGCGAGCCTCGTTCGACGCCTGGCTAAAACAAAAATTCGACGAGCAGCAGGCCACGCAAGACACGCACCTGCCCGCCGAAAAACAAGGGGACTAACGCATGAGCACCACCACCGCCGGCTCGCACGCCCACGACGACGCGCACGGGCATGAGCACGCCCACACGGCGAGCTTCATCAGCAAGTACGTGTTCTCCAAAGATCACAAGATCATCGGCATCCAGTTCCTGTTCTCCACGCTGCTCTGGTTCCTGGTCGGGGGACTTCTGGCCCTGGCCGTGCGCTGGCAGGTGGCCTGGCCCTGGTCGGACATGCCCGTCATCGGCAAGATGCTGTACTCGGGCGAAGGGGGCCAGATCGCCCCCGAGTTCTATACCGTGCTGTTCACCATGCATGCCACGGTGATGATCTTCTTCGTGATTATCCCGATCCTGGCCGGGGCATTCGGCAACTTCCTGATCCCGCTGATGATCGGGGCCGACGACATGGCCTTTCCCACGCTCAACATGCTCAGCTACTGGTTCATGTGGCCGGCCTTCATCGCGATCGGGGCCAGCTTCTTCGTGGCCGGCGGCGCGGCCAAGGCGGGCTGGACCTCGTATCCACCGTTATCGCTCACCGACGCGGATCGCTTCCTGAGCGGACAGACGCTCTGGCTCACCGGAGTCACGTTCGTGGGCATCTCGTCCATGATGGGCTCGATCAACTACATGACCACCATCATCCAGATGCGGGCTCCCGGCATGACGATGTTCCGCCTGCCGATGACCATCTGGGCGATGTTCATCACCGCCATCCTGCAGGCCTTCGCCCTGCCGGTGCTGACGGCCGCCGGCTTCATGCAAATGGCCGACCGGCTGCTGGGCACCGGGTTCTTCGTGCCCGAGTTCTGGTCCGCCAACAACAGCGTGCCGGCCACGGGCGGCGGCCAGCCGCTGTTGTGGCAGCACTTGTTCTGGTTCTATTCGCACCCGGCCGTGTACATCATGATCCTGCCGGCGATGGGCATGGTCTCGGACATCATCAGTTGCAACGCCCGCAAGCCGCTGTTCGGCTACAAGCCGATGGTCTATTCGATCGCCGGCATCGCCGGCCTGGGATTCATTGTCTGGGGCCACCACATGTTCGTCTCGGGGATGAACCCCTGGCTGGGCATGACGTTCATGGTGTCGACGATGATGATCGCGCTGCCCAGCGCCATCAAAGTGTTCAACTGGCTGGGCACGCTCTGGGGCGGCAACATCCAGTTCAACACGCCGATGCTGTTTGCCCTGTCGTTCGTATCGATGTTCATCATCGGCGGTCTGTCGGGCATCTTCATGGCCGCCACGCCGGTCGACATCTTCATCCACGACACGTATTTCATCGTGGCCCACTTCCATTACGTGCTGTTTGCCGGCACCGCGATGGGGGTGTTCGGCGCGATCTATTTCTGGTTTCCCAAGATGTTCGGCCGGATGATGAACGACACTTGGGGCAAGGTGCACTTTTTCCTCACGTTCGTGTTCCTCAACGGCACGTTTTTCACCATGCACATCCTGGGCGCGGTCGGTTTTCCCCGCCGCCTGGCCGACCCGTACCACTACGCCACGTTCCACCACCTGCAGCCGCTCAACGCCTTCATGACCTGGTGCGCGATCGGCATGGTGGCTTCGCAAATCATCTTTGCCGTGAACTTCGTCTACAGCATCTTCTTCGGGCAGGTGGCGGGGCGCAATCCTTGGCACTCGAATTCGCTGGAGTGGCAGGCCCCCAGCCCGCCGGGACACGGCAACTTCGACTTTCAGCCGGTGGTCTATCGCGGACCGTATGAATACGGCTCGCCCGAGGTGGACATCGACTATTACCCCCAGACCATGCCGCCGCCGGACAGCCAGCGTTCCGGCGAGCTGGATCCCGACTCGCAAAAAGCGGTGCCGGTGCATTAATCCGCCGGGGCCACCTGGGCCCCTCGGGCAAGATTTCGGCAGGTTCGACGGCTTTGGATGTTTTGAGCGTGGCAGATTCCCAACCCCAATTTGCGCTGCGTTGGCCACACGGCCTGGCCGTGCTGCTGGTCTGCGCTACGTTTCCGCTGATTTGGGTGGGCGGGCTAGTCACGACGTATCACGCCGGCATGTCGGTGCCTGACTGGCCCACGACCTACGGCTACAACCTGTTCTTGTATCCCTGGCAGACGTGGGTCCTGGGGCCCTGGGATTTGTTCATCGAGCATGGCCATCGGCTGCTCGGCGCCCTGGTCGGGCTGATGACCATCGCTTTCGTGCTGGCCGTCTGGCTGTGCGACCCGCGGCGCTGGATGCGCTATCTGGCCATTGCCGCGCTGGCGGCCGTGATCGGCCAGGGAACGCTGGGGGGGCTGCGCGTGCGGTTGGATGAAGTGCTGCTGGCCCGGATTCACGGCTGCGTGGGGCCGGCATTCTTCGCCTTCGCGGTCGCCTTGGCGGTGCTCACCTCGCGCCGCTGGTGCTCGAACGAACCGGCGCAAATGTTGGACAAGGCGGGCTCGATCCAGCGCCTGGCGATCTTCACCACGGCGCTGGCTTATTTGCAGCTCGTGCTGGGGTCGGCGCTGCGGCACATGCCCGTTTGGGCCACGCCGGGCGACTTTCGCGCCGCCCTGGTATTCCACCTGATCGTTGCGGCCGTGCTGGCCGGGCACATCGGCTGGCTGGCTTTCCGCCTGCTGCGATCGGCCCGCGGACAGCGGCCGCTCTGGGTGCCTGGCGTCGCGCTGGCGTTGCTGCTGGTTGCACAATTGGGCCTGGGGCTGGGCACGTGGCTGGCCAGGTACGGCTGGCCGACCGGTTTGCTGCCGGCCTGGCTCGCGCCCGATTGGCTGGCTCCGCATGGAGAGCTCGATTACGTCGTCGTGGCCGAAGGACGTTTGCAGGCTTACCTGAGCACGCTGCACGTCGCGACCGGCTCGCTGATCCTGGCCACCAGCCTGCTGGTTGCGCTGCGATCGCTGCGGCTGGTGCGCCCGGTTCGAACCACAAACGGGCGGCTCGCCCCCCGGCTGGAGCTGGCCCTATGAGCACCCAAGTTCTGGCCTACGCCGATCGTCAGCCGGGCATCCTGGTGCGCGTGGCCGATTATGTCGAACTGACCAAGCCCCGGATCGCCACCCTGGTCTTGGTCACGGTCGCCATGGCCGCGTTTGTCGCCGGCTGGGGACCTCCGAATCCCTGGCTGCTGTTCGACACGCTGCTGGGCACCGCGCTGGTGGCCGCCAGCGCAAGCGCGCTCAACCAGTGGCTGGAACGCGTCAGCGACGGACAGATGCAGCGCACTTGCGACCGGCCGCTGCCCGCGGGTCGGTTGGGATCGGCCGAGGTCTTGGCCTTTAGCGCCGTCACCATCGTTTTGGGCTTCGGCTACCTGGCCCTGGCGGTCAACTGGCTGACCGCGGCGCTCGGGCTGCTGACCTGGTTCACCTACGTCTGGATCTACACGCCGCTCAAACGGATCACGCCGGCCAACACGGCGGTGGGCGCCGTGGCCGGGGCACTGCCCGTGCTGATGGGCTGGGCCGCCGTCGATACGGCCCTGGGGCTGAAGGCCTTCACGCTGTTCTTGATCGTGTTTCTCTGGCAATTCCCGCACTTCATGGCCATCGCCTGGATCTATCGGCAGCAATATGCCGCGGCCGGGTTGCGGATGCTGCCGGTGGTCGACCCCAGTGGCCGCCGCGCGGTGCGCAGGCCGTGGTGTCGGCTCTGGCGCTGGTGCCGGTCAGCTTGCTCCCGGCCGTGCTGGGGCTGGCCGGCGGCGTGTACTTCGGTTGGGCGCTGGTGCTGGGCGTCGGCCAGCTCCTTTGCGCCATGCTGTTCTTGCTCAGGCTCGACGAATCGTCCGCCCGGCGGCTGTTGCGGGCTTCGCTGGTGTATCTGCCGGCCGTCCTGGTGCTGCTGATGCTCGGTCCGGTCCAATTGCATTCGGTCTCCCGACCGGCTGCAGCTGTCGGCCAGCGGCCTGCCGCGGTCGAGCCGGAGCAATTGGTTCAAATTGAAAGTCAGAAAGGGTTGCCGCTCGACCATGGAAGCAACTAGCCACGCAATATCCGGTCACGGGCCGGCCGACGCCCACGGCGACGGACACGATCACGGGGATGGTCACGGGCACGTGCACCTGACCTATCACCCCGGTTTGCCGCTTACCAACGGCAAGCTGATCGTGTGGTTGTTCCTGTCGACCGAAATCATGTTCTTCGCCGGCTTGATCGGCACGTATATCGTGCTGCGATTTGGTGCGCCCAACTGGCCGCGTCCGCACGAAGTGCACCTGAGCGAGCCGATCGGCGCGTTCAACACGTTCGTGCTGATTTGCTCCAGCGTCAGCATCGTGCTGGGGCTGGAAGCCGCCCGGGCGAACAAAGACGGTCCGGCCAAGCTCTGGATTCTGGTCACCTTGGCCCTGGGCTCGGTGTTCCTGGGCGTGAAGATGTACGAATACAACGCCAAGTTTTCGCACGGCATCTACCCGTTCAAGCCGCACAGCCGGATCTATGAAAAGGCCGACGTCTATTACGCGGCGGCGGTGCGCATCCGCCTGAACCAGCTGCTCACCGAGCTGGACGCCCTGGAGCCGAAAGAGCCCGAGGCTCCGGCCGAACCCAGCTACAGCAGCGACGCCGCGGCGGCGGCCAAGGAACACAAGGCGTTCGACAAGGAGCAGGCCCAGTACAAGCGGGACAAGGCCGCCTACGAATCCCGGCTGAAGACCTGGGATACGGTCTACAAATCCCGCCGCGACCTGGTCAAACAGCAGATCGAGCTGGAGCTGAAGGAAGAAGAAACGGCCGCCGGCCGACCGATCGATCGCGAGGATCCGGCCGCCAAGACGCCTTCGCTGGAAGATCGGCACGCTGCCCTGGCCGAGCTGGCAAACGAAGTTTCGCCGCTGCAGCAGGGCGCCCATCACCATGCCGAAGGGCTCAACGAAAAGAATCCCTGGCTCCAGCTGCCGATGGTGATTCCCGGCGGCAACATGTGGGCCAGCACCTACTTCCTGCTCACCGGTTTTCACGCCGTCCACGTGGCCATCGGGCTGATCGTGTTCGTGCTGATGATTCCGATGCGGCTGGACCTGGCCGCGGCGGGCTTCATCGAGAACATCGGCCTGTACTGGCACTTCGTCGATCTGGTGTGGATCTTCCTCTTCCCGCTGTTGTATTTGTTCTGACGCGTTCGTCCTGACGCAGCTTGTTGTTTCGTTCGACCGATACCGCCGCCCAGAGTTCCGCTCCCCACGGGCAGAACCACACTCGGCGGCCTTCCTTTGCGGAGAATCTGCCATGTCCGATCACGGTCATCATCCGGCGCCGGGAAGCGGGCCCCCCACTGGCCACGACCACGGGGGGCACGATCATGCCGCGGGCGGCCACGATGAGCATGGCGGGATCGCCAAGTACATCTACGTCTTCATCGCGCTGTGCGTGTTGACCGGCTGCTCGTTCTTCACGTATTCGTCGTATTGGCCCTGGCATCATCTGCCGCAAGTGGGCTGGACGTTCATGATGGCCGTCAGTTGCACCAAGGCGATGCTCGTGATCCTGTTCTTCATGCACGTCAAGTACGAAGCCAACTGGAAGTACGTGCTCACGTTTCCCGCGGGCTTCATGGCCATATTCCTGACCGTGATGCTGGTTCCGGACGTCGGCCTGCGGATGCATTGGTACTCGTCCGAGCGCGACCTGCACGCCGCCACGCCGCGCCCGGTCGAAGCCCACGGCAGCGCCCAGGACCTGGAACACGAAACCGAACCGGTCAGCCACCACTAAAACGCGCCGGCCCGCAGCGCGCGGCACGAAGTTTCCCCTCGCAGAGGAGGCGCCCTGCGCGGCCGCCCAGCCTACGGCTGCCCGGTTCGCGGGCATGTCCCACGGCCTGCCAGCCGCGCGCCGCGGAAGCGGCGGCGTGGAGGGGCAGCGGTTCAATTTGCGGCGCCGAAAAGTCCTCGCCATGAGCACCCCTGCCGCCATCGAGATCGAGGGGCTGGTCCACCACTATGGCTCCCGCACGGCCATCGACCACCTCGACCTGACGATCGCACCGGGCGAGATCTTTGCCTTTCTCGGCCCCAATGGCGGCGGCAAGACGACTCTGTTTCGCCTGCTCTCGACGTTGATCCCGCTCGAGCAGGGCCGGGTGCAAATCCTGTCCTTCGATCTCGACCGGCAGCGGCAGGAGATTCGCGAGCGAATTGGCGTCGTGTTTCAGGCCCCCAGCCTGGATAAGAAACTGACCGTGGCCGAAAACCTCCGTCATCAGGGGCACTTGTACGGGCTGATCGGGCGCGAGCTGGCCGTCCGGCAGGACGAAATGCTCGCCCGACTGGGGCTGGCCGACCGGGCCGGCGAACGGACCGAAACGCTGTCCGGCGGCCTGCGCCGCCGCGTCGAACTGGCCAAGGGCATGATCCATCGCCCCCGGCTGCTGCTGCTCGACGAGCCCAGCACCGGCTTGGATCCCGGCGCACGCAGCGATTTGTGGAACTATTTGCGCGAGATCCGGGCCCAGGCCGGCGTGACGGTGGTCCTGACCACGCATTTGCTGGAAGAAGCCGAACGGGCCGACCGGATCGCGATACTCAGCGCCGGCAAGCTCGTGGCCCTGGGTCAGCCCGAACAGCTGCGCTCGACCGTCGGCGGCGATTCCATCACGATCGCCACGTCCGACGCGCCGCAACTGGCCCGGTCGATCCAGGAGCGGTTTGGCTGCGCCGCCAGCGTGCTCGATGGCCGCGTGCGGCTGGAGCAGGCGGACGGTCATGCCTGGATCGCGCGGCTGGTCGAAGCGTTTCCCGGCCAGATCGACTCGCTCACGCTCGGCAAGCCCACGCTTGAAGACGTGTTCATCGATCGCACGGGACATCGCTTCTGGCAGGCGGATCAGGGAGCAGAGAGTAGGGGGCAGGGGGTAGGGAGTCGATAGCCGGCAGCCAACGGCTGCCCGGCCGAACCAGGCTGCGGGAAGATTCGTTTTTCCATTTGTTATGTTGACCACTCCAACCACCACCGACGACGTCGAAGCCGCCAAAGCCGCCGCGCCCGCCGCGCCCTGCCCCTGGCTGGCGACGGGCACGCTCGTGGCTCGCGAGTGGGTGCGCTTCGTCCGCCAGCGCAACCGCGTGGTTGGAGCGATCGGGCAGCCGTTGATCTTCTGGTTGTTGTTCGGGGCGGGGCTGGGTCCTTCGTTTCGCCTGCCCGGCACCACCGGCGATTCGATTTCCTACCGCGAGTATTTCTTTCCGGGCTCGCTCGTGCTGATCCTGCTGTTCACGGCGATTTTTGCCACGATTTCGATCATCGAGGATCGCCGCGAGGGCTTCTTGCAGTCGGTGCTGGTCGCGCCGCTGCCGCGCTGGTCGATGGTGCTGGGCAAGGTGCTCGGCGGCACCCTGTTGGCCTTGGCCCAGGGATTGCTGTTCCTGGCCTTGGGCTATTGCGCGGGAATTTCGCCGGGCCCGCTGGCGCTCGTGGCGATCGTGGTCTTGCTGTTTGTGCTGGCCCTGGGGCTGACGGCGCTGGGTTTCGTGATCGCCTGGCGAATGGACTCGACGCAGGGCTTTCACGCCATCATGAGCGTGTTTCTGATGCCGATGTGGCTCCTCAGTGGGGCCTTTTTTCCCCCGCCCGTCTGGCAGGCCTCGCTCGGCCTGGGGCAGCGGCTGCTGGCCGTGGTGATGTGGGCCAATCCGCTGACCTACGGCGTGGCCGCATTGCGGCGCTTGATCTACAGCGACACGACCGCCGCGGCCGCCATTCCGCTGGATACGCCCGGTTTGTGGGTAAGCTGGTGGGTGACGCTCGGCTTTGCCGCGTTAATGCTGGGCCTGGCCTGGAAAATGGCCGCCCAGCGCACGACAGGAGATCTGCTATGAATCGCTGGGCCGTTCGAGGGTGGCTGCTGTTTGCCACGGCGCTGTCGCTGGCCTACGCCGGCTGGATTTCGTATCGCGTTTCGCGCGACGAAGCACAGGCCGGCGCCGCCCGTGCGGAAATCTACCCCGCCACCGGCGCCGCGGCCGACGACGCGTCTGACGGTGCCGCAGGCGCGAACGCCGCGAGCGAGAACACGGCCAAACTCGATCGGCCGGTTCAGCCCTTTAAGCTCACCGATCAATCCGGCCAGCCGTTCGGCACCGCCGACCTGAAGGGCCAGGTCTGGGTGGCGAGCTTCTTTTTTGCCGGCTGCCCCGGCACGTGCCGGCAGCTGAACTTTGCCCTGGCCGACGTGGCCCGGGACGTGCCCGAGGACGTGCGGCTGGTCAGCATTACCTGCGATCCGGACAACGACACGCCCGAGACGCTGACCCGCTATGCCGAGCTGTTCTCGGCCGATCCGGCGCGGTGGAAATTCCTCACCGGCCCGATGACCACGCTGGAACGGATCAGCCGCGACAACTTTCAGGTCGGGCTGCAAAAGCAAACCCACACGGAACGGGCCTTCGTCGTCGATCGAGCGGGGCACGTGCGCGGCCGCTTCAGCATCTTGCAACCCGAAGGCGTGGCCAAACTGACGGCCCTGGTCAAACGCCTCGACGCCGAGCCCTGACCCGCCGGTTAAGTGCGGTCCCTTGATCCCTCCCTCGTTCTTTCCTCCCCGAGCTTCGCGTGCCTTCCTGGATCCACTGGCTGCCGACGGTCAACGCCACGCTCAACGCGCTGGCCACGCTGCTTTTGGTGGCCGGCTACCGGCTGATCAAGGCGAAACGCGAGACGGCGCACGCCCGGGTGATGCTCTCGGCCTTTGGCGTTTCGATCGTGTTTCTGGCCTGCTACCTGACGTACCACGCGCTGCTGCTGGACCGCACCGGCCAGGGGCACGTGACGTTTCAGGGGCCGCCGCCGGTGCGCGCGGTGTACCTGGCGATCCTGCTCACGCACGTCAGCCTGGCGGCCATCGTGCCGGTGCTGGCCGGCGTGACGATTTACCTGGGCTATCGCGATCGCCGGGCGCGGCACCGCCGCTGGGCCAAATGGACGTTTCCGATCTGGCTGTACGTTTCCGTGACGGGCGTGGTGATCTACCTGATGCTCTACCATCTCTACCCGGCGCCGGCCGCCACGACTACAATGAGTGCGGCCTTGGGAGCCTATCCGAGAACCGGCGGGGACTGTCCCGGATTTGCGCAGTCCTCGGAGCAAAACGGGGACTGTCCCCCTCTCGGAGACGGTTCACGGATAGGCTCTTAGCCGGGCCGCAGGCCCTGGAAGCGATGGACCAAAGTGAGGGATGCTGACATGAAGCCCCTGGTTGCTGCCGCCCGCAAGATGGTCCCGCTCTGCGCCGCGCTGGCCGTCGTGCTGATGCTGGCCGGCACCGCTGCGGCCTGTCCGGGCTGCAAAGATGCTTTGAGCGCCAACGACAACGAAGGGGGCAACCTCGTCGCCGGCTACTTCTGGAGTATCCTGTTCATGATGTCGATGCCGTTCCTGCTGGTCGGCGCGTTCGGCGGCTCGATGTATTTGAGCGTTCGCCGGGCCCGGGCCCAGGCTGCAGCCCAGCAGGCAGCAGAATTCCAGCAGGTAGCGCAGCCGCAACCATCGGCCGCCGCGCCCTCCGAGCGCGACCTGGTCGAGGCTTAGGCTGCCTCGGGGCCGCTTCGCGGCACCCTCTTACCGCGCTTCATCTTCCGCATTGCCCGGCGCCGGCTGCGAGTCTTCGGCGGTCGGGTCCCAATACTGATCGAAGCCCAGCCAAAGACTCCGGGCGTAGCGGAAGAAAAAGATCGGAAACAGCAGGCAGAAGGCCCCCATGCTCCACAGCAGCGTGTCGGGCGAGGCCACGTCGGCCGCGAACAGCGAGAAATACATGATCGTCGTGAGCACTGCCGTCAGGCCGTAGTTCACATAAACCGAGCCCAGGAAGAAGCCGGGCTCGCGTTCGTAAACCAGACCGCACCAATCGCACTGGGCCCGCATGTGGAACCAGCCGCGAAACAGGATGCCTTGGCCGCAGCGCGGACAGCGCAGCCGCAGCGCCCGTCCCACGATCGTCCAGTAGCCGATGGATGAAGAGGCCAAAAGGGCACGCCGCCGGGTAAGAGCCGCTTGGGGGATGGACGCTTGAGGGACAGACACTCGGGGAGGGAAGCTCGGGCCGCGAGAATTCGAAACATTCGTTCCCGGCCTGGAAAATCGCAGGCCGAGAAACCCGGGACGGCGGATCGGACCTGGGGTGAATCGGGGAGTGGCGAAACTGGGCCGCTGCGATATTGCGGCGCGGCCTGGGGATCCGGAGCCGCCCCCTGTCGGCCGGGCGGTATCAGCCACTATGATACGCAGGCCCCCAGCGAAATCTACTCACCACACGCGAAGCCTTATGCGCAGCATCGGAAAGGGGATGCAACTCGTCGGCCTGGGGGCTCCCCCCTTGAGCGTGCTGATGCAGTTGGCAAATGTAATCGACCTCAAGCAGATGCTCACCATGCTCGTGGCCTCGGTCTGCCTGTTCGGCATCGGCCGCATCGTGGAAGGCTACTCCTCCTGAGCCCCTGCGGCCGCCTCGCGGAGCCGCTGCCTGTATCGCTTCGCCCCCCCCGGCAAGTGCCGGTCCCGCTCTCCCCTCGCCGCAGGTCGAGGGCCGGTGCCGCTCTCCCCTCGCCGCAGGGCGAGGGCCGGTCCCGCTGTCCCCTTTTGCCGGCCGATCGTCTATACTAAAAGTGGCGGCGGCGTGTAACTTTCAGCAAGACAATCGGTTAATGCGTCGGGCGGGGGCCCCGCAAGTCCCCGAACCCGGCAGTTTCGCCACCCGCTTCGAGGCAATTGGGGGAATGAACGTGGCCGGCTGGTTCCCGCGGGCGGCAAAGTCGATCGCCTCGATACTCCTGGCCAGCTGCTGGGTATCGGTCGCCGGAGCGCAGCCGTTTTCGCTGTTTCCCAGCCAGTTCGAGCTGTCGGGTTCGGTCCATCTGGACGAGGTCGACAGCACGGTCCGGGCCCATCTCGAACGAGTCAAAGCCTACGTCGCCGACGAGCAATGGGACGAGGCGGTCGAGACCCTGCGTCAGGTGATGGAAAACAACGCCGGCAAGGTCATCCATCTGACCGGCCGCCGCTTCGTCAGCCTGGCCGATTATTGCCACCTGCAAGTCGCCGCGCTGCCGCCGCCCGCCCTGGCGCTGTACCGGCAGCGGGTCGACCCGTTGGCCGAAAAGTGGTATGCCGAAGGCAGTTCCACGCGCAACGCGTCGCTCTTGGCCGCCGTGGTCAGCCAGATGTTCTGCTCGACCGTGGGCGACGAGGCCCTCTTGGCCCTGGGCGACATCGCGCTCGAGGAAGGGCGCCCCAGCATTGCCCGGGGCTACTGGGAACGAATCATCGAGCGACCGCCGGAGCGGATCGTGGGGACCGCGTTCGACGGGGCCATCCACCGCGCGGGAGTCGATCCGGCCGCCTGCGAAGCCGTCCAGCGCTGGTACCAACTGGACGATTCGACCGAGCCGGCCGCCTATCGCCTGCGGCACGACGACTATCTGGACGACGCGACCGCGCGGCAGCTGCTCGAGTTCTGGGTGGCGGCCCGCCTGCCTCCCTTGCGCCTGGCATACCCAGGGACGTCGCTCGACCTGGCTGCAGTCCGGGCTCGGCTGGTGCTGGCGTCGATCCTGGAAGGCTCGCTGGCCCGGGCCAAGAACGAGCTCGACGCGCTGCGGCACGCCCATCCAGACGCCGTCGGGTATCTGGCCGGGCGCGAAGAGCCCTACGCGGCGGCGCTCGAGCGGCTGCTGGCCGACGCCGAAACCTGGCCCCCGCGGGCCAGCTCGGAGGACTGGCCGACCTTCGCCGGTAACCCGGCCCGCAACAAGGTTGCCCACCACACGGTCGAAATCGGAGCCGATCTCTGGCCGGCGATAGCGCTGGGCGAACCGCTCGTGGCCGACGTCGCCAACACGCACAAGTTCAGCTCGCATCGCATCGGCGAGCGCAGCGATGGCCTGCTGAGCTACCACCCGGTGGTCTCGGGGGATTTGCTGCTGTTGTGCAACGGGCTGCAGGTTTTCGCCTTCGATCTGCGGACCGGCAAGCCGGCCTGGCCCGGCGACCCCAAGAAACGACCCGGCGAAATCTATTCCGAAGACCTCGTCGGCGTGCCGCTGGGCCGCTCGATGCGCGGACTGGGCGTGCCGCGATTCACGCTCACCGTGGCCGATGGCAAGCTCTACGCCCGGCTCGGTTCGCAAGTCACGACGCGGCCGGTCGAATCGTACGAATCGCACACCGGCTGCCTGATCTGCCTGGACCTCAACGCCCAGGGGCGCCTGCTTTGGAAGATCGCTCCCGACGACGAGAAATGGGCGTTCGAAGGGGCGCCGCTGGTCGAAGGAACCGACGTCTACGTTGCCATGCGCAAAAGCGACGTGCGGCCGCAAGCCCACGTGGCCTGCTTCGACGCCGAGACCGGCCGCCGCCGCTGGCGGACCGTGGTTTCCTCGGCCGAGACGCCGGCCGGCGGCCAGAACGAGGAGCTCACCCACAACCTGTTGACCTTGGAGCAGGGCGTGTTGTTTGCCAACACGAACCTGGGGGCCGTTGCCGCCATTTCGGCCCGCGACGGACACGTACTGTGGATCAGCACGTATCCCCGGGCCAAGCGATCGAGTTCGTCCGGGCAGGACAAACGGGCCGCCCATTTCTATCGCGACTTGAATCCGTGCATCTACCATCGGGGCACGCTGCTGGTGGCCCCGAGCGATAGCGAGTACATCCTGGCCTTCGACGCCAGCACCGGCCAAATGATCTGGGAAAGTCACCTGGCCGCCGATGCCGTGCATCTGCTGGGGGTCGGCGGCGGCAACCTGATCGCCAGCGGCGATCATTTGTGGTGGCTCGACGTCGAAGGGGGCAAGGTGATGGCCAGGTGGCCGGAACAATCTCCGGCCGGCTATGGACGCGGCATCCTCGCCGGCGACAAAGTCTACTGGCCAACGCGCGATGCGCTCTACCTGTTCGACCAGCACGTGAAAACGCCCGGGCAGGCTCCGCTGGTCCGCGACCCGATCCTGCTGGCCGGAGAAAAGAACCGCCAGGCAGGGGGCGGAAACCTGGTCATTGCCCAGGGCGTCATGCTGATTGCCAGCGCCAACAAGCTCTACGCCTTTGGCCGCCGCCCGCCAGCGGCGTCCGCCAACGCACCGTCCGCCAACGCACCGGTCGCCAGTGGCGCGCCGCCTGGTCCGGCGCCCGTCAATGCCGTGCCGCCGGCATCCCCGAGCGGAAAAACGCCCCCGGAGCGATGAACTTCAGCGACTCGCCAGCCGACAAACAGGGGGCGCATGTCCGCCCGCCGGAAAAACCCGGACCGCCGCCAATTCCGTTTCCACTTTTCCGCGCCCACATCCAGGAACCCGGCTTATGAACGACGCGATCCGGCGACTTGCGCCGCTGCTGGTGCTCTGCCTGGCCCTGGCACCGGCCAGCCGCGCCCGGGCCGAAGTGCGGCAGGATCGGCACGTGATCCTGGTCAGCGTGGACGGGCTGGCCGGTTTTTATCTCGACGATTCGCGGGCCGACATGCCCACGCTCCGGCGCATGGCCCGCGAAGGGGCCCGGGCCAGCGGCATGGTCTGCTCCTTCCCGACCGTCACCTGGCCGAACCACACCACGCTCGCGACAGGGGTCGCGCCGGTCAAGCATGGCGTCCTGGGCAACAATTATCTGGATCGCCAGACGGGCAAGAACGTGGCCCTCATCATGGACGGCAATTTCGACAAGGAGGAGATCGTCAAAGTGCCGACGATCTACGACGTGGCCCATCAGGCGGGGCTGAAAACCGCCGGCGTGATCTGGCCCGCCACCCGCGCTGCCAAAACGCTCGACTGGACCGTGCCCGACACCGGCGGAGAGGCCTGGAACAAGTTCGGCACCCAGAGCTGGCTCTCCGAGCTGCGCGCGGCGGGGTTGCCCGTCGACCGGCAGGGGGCCTGGGTCACCGAGGGCAACGGCGTCCGGCGCGACTGGCTTTATACGCGCATGGCCGTCCAGGCGCTGGAAAAGCATCGGCCGAACCTGCTGCTCTTGCACCTGGTCGAAACCGATCATGTCGAGCATCAGTTCGGGCCCCGCAGCGACGAGGCCTATTGGGCCACCAGCTACGCCGACGACCGGATCCGCGACTTGCTCGATGCGGCCCAGCGTCCGCCGCTGGCCGGCAACACCACGATCGTCGTTTGCAGCGACCATGGTTTCTTTCCCATCCGCAAGGAGATCCGGCCGAACGTGATCTTGCGCAACTGGGACTCCTCGAGACAAGCGCTGACGCGGCCACGCCGGGCGCGGCCCGGCGCTGGCGCAAGGCGGCGCGGCGGCGATTTACATTTTCGACGCGGCCCGGCGCGACGAACTGGCCGGCAAGCTCCGCGAGCAACTGGCCGCCTTGCCCGGCGTGGCCGAGGTGCTGGGGCCCGATCAATTCGCCCGCCTCGGGCAACCGACCAGCGAGCAGGATCCGCGCGGGGCCGACTTCTGGCTGTCGGCCGAGCGCGAATTCATCTTCTCCGACAGTTCCGAAGGCGATAACCCGATCGTGCCGCTGAAGTCGGCGGCCGGCACGCACGGCTACCTGCCCGAAAGCCCCGATCTGCAGGCGACCTGTGTCCTCTGGGGGGCCGGGATCAGGCCGGGCGTCAACGTGGGCGAAATCAGCAACCGCGACGTCGCGCCGACGATCGCCCGGCTCCTGGGGGTCGAGTTGCCGTCGGCCGACGGCCATCCCCTCGAGGCGGCGCTGGCCAAATAACTTCCATTCAGGCCGGGCGACCCCGAATTCGCATTCCACCTTCCCCAAGGTTCTTACGATGGCAGAGCAGGACGACATCCAGGCGGTGCAAAAACTGAACGCGGCCTTCCGCCGCATAACCGACGAGCTCGGCAAGGTGATCGTCGGCCAGCAGCAGGTGATCGAGGAGCTGCTGGTGGCCATGTTTGCCCGCGGGCATTGCCTGCTGGTGGGCGTGCCCGGCCTGGCCAAAACGCTGATGATCCGCACGCTGGCCGATTCGTTGCAGCTGAAGTTCAGCCGGATTCAGTTCACTCCCGACCTGATGCCGGCCGACATCACCGGCACCGAAGTGATCCAGGAAGATCGCACCACCGGCACGCGGGAATTCCGCTTCCTGCCCGGCCCGATCTTTGCCAACGTGATCCTGGCCGACGAAATCAACCGCACGCCTCCCAAGACCCAGGCTGCGTTGCTCGAGGCGATGCAGGAGCACCAGATCACGGTCGGCGGCCGGCAACACCGGCTGAGCGAACCGTTCTTCGTCCTGGCGACGCAGAATCCGATCGAGCAGGAAGGGACGTACCCGCTGCCCGAGGCCCAGCTGGACCGGTTCATGTTCAACATCTTCGTCGACTATCCGGACGAGGAGGAAGAATTCCAGATCGTGAAGCGGACCACGGCCGACGTGTCGAGTTCGATCACTCCGACCTTGTCGGCCGACGAGATCACGTCGCTCGAACAGATCGTCCGCCGCGTTCCGGTGGCCGATCACGTCATGCGTTACGCCCTGAAATTCACCCGGCTGACGCGGCGCGAGAAGGGCACCGTGCCGGCCTTCGTGCAGGACTACGTCAGCTGGGGGGCCGGGCCCCGGGCCAGCCAGTACCTGGTGCTGGGAGCCAAAGCCCGGGCCGTGCTGCACGGCCGCTATTACGTCTCGGGCGAAGACATCCGGGCCGTGGCCTTCCCGGTCCTCCGGCACCGCATCATGACCAACTTCAACGCCGAAGCCGAAGGCGTCAAGCCGGACGACATCATCCGCCGGTTGATCGAAACCATTCCCGTCGACGAGAGCGAGAGCCGAGAGCGTGGAAAGCAGCCTCAAGTATTTAGATCCGCAGACGCTGGCTAAGCTCCAGGGACTGGAGCTCCGGGCGCGGCTGATCGTCGAGGGCTACGTGTCGGGCGTGCATCGCAGCCCTTACCACGGCTTCTCGATCGAGTTTGCCGAACATCGCGAGTATGCGCAGGGCGACGACCTGCGCTTCGTCGACTGGAAGGTCTACGGCAAGACCGACAAGTTCTATCTCAAGCAATACGAGGAAGAGACCAACCTCGTCAGCTACCTGCTCGTCGACACCAGCGAAAGCATGCGCTACCAGAGCGAGGCGGCCGCGATGTCGAAGCTCGAATACGCCCAGTGCGTCGCCGGGGCCCTGGCCTATCTGGTGCTGCAACAGCAGGACAGCGTGGGCATGGTCACGTTCGACAACGAGATCCGGGCCCTGGTCCGGGCCAGCAGCAATCCCTCGCACCTGAAGCAGCTGCTGCACGTGATGGAAAACACGCGTCCCGAGCGCAAGACCAACACCGGCCCGATCTTTCACGACCTGGCCGAACGGCTCAAAAAGCGCGGCGTGGTCGTGATCCTCAGCGACCTGTTCGACGACGTCAATTCCATGCTCGCCGGCCTCAAGCACTTCCGCCATCGTCGGCACGAAGTGATCTTGTTTCACGTGCTGGATCCAGCCGAACTGGATTTCCCCTTCCGGCAAATGACGCTGTTCAAGGGAATGGAGCAGCTGCCCGACGTGCTGGCTGACCCCCGGGCCCTGCGCGAGGCGTATCTGAAGGAGTTCGGGGCCTTCGTGCAAGCCGTCAAGAAAGGCTGCCGGGCCCAGCACATCGACTACGTTCCCCTGCGCACCGACCAGTCGCTGGAAATCGCGCTGTCGAGTTATTTGGCCTCGCGGATGAACCGCGTGAAGTGATCCTGCGAAGAACCGAAGAAGAGAATCTGTCACCCGCTTTGACGCCCTATGAACTGTAAACTCCTCGCCTTCGGCTTCGGCAATTTGCTGATCTTCTGGTGGCTGGCCGCCGCCGGACTGCCGATCGTGATCCACCTGTGGAATAAGCGCAAGTACCGCGAGGTGCCCTGGGCGGCCATCGAGTATCTGCTGGCCGCGCTGCGCAAGAACTCGCGGCGGATCCAGGTCGAGCAATGGCTGCTGCTGGCCATCCGCACGCTGATCATTGCGCTCGTCGTGCTGGCCATGGCCGAGCCCTTTCTGGAAAGCGCGGGCCTCAGCTTCTCCGCCGGCCAGCGCACGCATCGGCTGCTGGTCATCGATGGTTCGTATTCCATGGGCTACAAGCCCACCGACAAGACCCGCTTCGAGCGGGCGAAGCAAAAAGCCGTGCAAATCGTCGAAGACAGCCCGCAGGGGGATGGCTTCACATTGATCCTGATGGCCAATCCGCCGGTGGTGATCGTCGGCTCGCCGGCCATCGAACCGCGGGATTTTCTGGAAGAGATCGACAACCTGAAAATGACGCACGGCGGAGCCGATCTGCCCGCCACGCTGGCCAAGGTGGAAGAAGTGCTCCGGGGGGCCGAGCCCGCCGGCTTGGCGCACAGCGAAGTGTATTTCTTGACTGATCTGGGGCGCAATACCTGGATGCCGGAGCTGGGCGGCGCCGGGGCCGAGGCCGAATACCGCGACCGGCTGGGCCGTCTGGCCGCGGCGGCCACGCTGGTCGTGCTCGACCTGGGACAGAACACGACCGAGAACGTCGCCGTCACCGCGCTCCGCCAGAGCGAGAGCTTTTCCGTGGTCGGCACGGAAACATCGCTCGACGCCGAGGTCCGCAACTTCGGCTCGCTGCCGCGCGGACACCAGCTGGTCGAATTCTTCGTCGATGGGCATCGCCTGAAAGAGGCCTACGTCGATCTCGGGCCCGGCGAGCAGGCGCCGGTTTCGTTCGCCTACCGCTTCGAAACACCCGGCGATCACGTGATCGAAACCCGGCTCGGCGCCGACCTGCTCGACGTCGACAATCACCGCTGGCTCGCGCTGCCGGTCAAAGAGCACCTGCGGGTGCTTTGCGTCGACGGCAAGCCGGCTGGCGGCGGCCTGGGGGGCGCGACCGATTACCTGGCGTTGGCGCTCGACCCCGAGAAAGGCCAAGGCCAGCGCGAACTGGTCAAGCCCGAGATCATCCCGGAAAGCGCGCTCTTGGAGCGCGACCTGGCCCGCTACGATTGCGTTTTTCTGGCCAACGTCGCCCAGTTCACCGCGAGCGAAGCCCGGGTGCTCGATGCCTACCTGCAGCAGGGCGGGGGGCTGGTGATCTTTCTGGGCGACCAGGTGCTGGCCGAGCGCTACAACCGCGAACTGGCAGGCGACGGCCTGCGGGTCCTGCCGGCCCAGATCGGCGAAGTCGTGGCCGAGGCCCAATATCGTTTCGATCCGCTCGGTTATCGCCACGTGCTGGTCAATCCGTTCAGCGGGCGGGAAAACTCCGGCCTGCTCACTACGCCGGTCTACAAATACTTCCGGCTCAAACTGCCGCCCGACTCGAAGGCCAAAGTGGCGCTGGCCTTCGAAGGGGGCGATCCGGCGATCGTCGAGGAGCCGATCCACCGCGGCCGCGTGATCCTGGTGGCCACCGAAGGTTCGCTTTCCAGCGTCGATCCGGCCACCAAGAGCCCGTGGACCACGATGCCCGCCTGGCCCAGCTTCGTGCCGCTGGTGCAGGAAATGCTTTCGCTGGCCGTGAGCGGCCAATCCCGAGAGCGCAACGTCGAAGTCGGCCAGCCGCTGGCGGACACGGTCGAAACGGCATCGGCCCAGCTGCCGCTGGCGATCGTGACGCCCGACGGCCGCCACGAGGACCTGCGCGTCTCGGTCGATGCGCACGGGGGCCGCTGGTCGTTCAGCGACACTTCGCAAAGCGGTCTGTACCTGGCCAAGATCGGCAATCCCGTCACGCGCGAGGAGGAGTTTGCCGTCAATCTGGACACCGCCGAAAGCAATCTTACCCGGATCGATGCCGACGAACTGCCCAAGCAGTTCATCACCGGCCTCCGGGCCGACGCGGACGACGGCGGCGCATCGACCGTCAGCCGGCACAACAACTTGAACAAGATCCTGCTCTACACCGTGTTGGGCCTGGTGTTGGCCGAAACGTTTCTCGCCTGGCGCTTTGGGCATCAACAATGAGCGGCATCCTTCCACGTTGGCTGGAGCAGTGGCTCGGCGTCGAGGCGGCCGGGGCGGGCGAAGGCACGCTCTGGAGCCTGGACAGCAGCTGGGGCTGGGCGCCCTGGGTGACGCTGCTGTTCGCCATATTTGCCGTGCTCTGGGTCGGGCTGATCTATGCCCGCGAGAATCCCACCGCCCCACGGCTGTACCGCGCATTCCTGGCCGGCGTGCGGCTGGCGATCATCGCCCTCGTGGCCCTGATGATTGCCGAGCTGATGCTTTCGCTGCAGCGGACCGGACTGCCCACGGTCGTCGTCATGGTCGACGACTCGGCCAGCATGGGAATCAACGACCGCTACTCGGGCAAGACGCTCGACAAGATCCAGCAGCAGCTGAAGCTCGGCAGCCAGGCCGATCCCACGCGTTTGAATCTGGCCAAGAGCATCCTGCTGGGCGGCCCGCGCGACCTGCTCTCCACGCTCGAGGGAAATTACAAGCTCAAGGTGTACTTCGTGTCCAGCGCCGCGCGGGCCATTTCGGGCTCGCTGGCCGAGATGCGCACCGCGATCGGCGCCGTCGAGCCGACCGGTGAAACCAGCCGCCTGGGCGCCGGATTGCGCCGCGTCCTGGGCGACCTGCGCGGCACGCCGCCGGCGGCCATCGTGCTATTGACCGACGGGATCAACACCGACGGCGAAACGCTGGCCGACGCGGCCCGCTTTGCCCGCCGCAAAGGGGTTCCCCTGTTCACCGTGGGCATTGGCAGCGAGCAGCCGGTCCGCGACCTGGAGCTGGCCGACTTGCTGGTGGACGAGGTCGTTTTCGTCGACGACATCGTGAATTTCGAGTGCAAGGTCGGCGGCACGGGCTTCGCCGGCCGCACGGTCGAAGTGACCCTGCGCGAGCAGGGCAAGCCCGACGTGCTCGCCTGCACCAAGGTGACGCTGGGGGCCGACGGCGCGCCGCAGCGCGTCCGCTTGCCGTATCGCCCCACGCAAGTCGGCGAGTTCGAGTACGTGGTCGAAGTCGAGCATCTGGCCGACGAGTCCCGGGCCGACAACAACCGTGCCCAGCGGCTGATCAGCGTGCGCAAAGAGCAGATTCGGGTGCTCCTGGTCCAGGCCTACCCGAACTACGAGTTTCGCTATCTGAAGAACATGCTCGAACGCGACACGACCATTCAGCTCAAGACCGTGCTGCAGGACGCGGACGTGGAATTCGCCGAGCTCGATCCCGCGGCGCTGCGGACTTTTCCCGTCCGTCGGGAAGAGCTGTTCGAGTACGACGTGCTGATCTTCGGCGACGTCAACCCGGCGTTTCTCAGCGCCAGCGTGATGCAGAACATCAACGACTTCGTCGAGCAAAAAGGGGGCGGCGTGGCCTTCATCGCCGGCCCGCTCTACACGCCGCTGGCGTACCGCCACACGCCGATCGCTCCGCTGTTTCCGGTCGACCTGGAAACCGTGGTCAACCCGCGGACCGGGCAGGACAAAATCCTGACCGAGGGTTTTCGCGTCGTCCCCACCGAACTGGGACTGGCCAGCCCGCAAATGCAGCTCGGCGACACCTTGGCCGAATCGCTGCGGATCTGGCAAAACCTGCCCGAGCTGTACTGGCTGCTGGAGACTCCGGCGCTCAAGCCGGCGGCCCGGGTATTGGCCGAGCATCCTACGCGGCTGGCTGCCGACGGCCGCAAGCTGCCGGTGTTTTCGCTGCAGTACGTGGGCGCGGGAAAAGTCCTATTCCACGCCACCGACGACACCTGGCGCTGGCGCTTCCGCGTGGGGGACGTGTTCTTTTCCCGTTATTGGGTCCAGACGATACGTTACCTCAGCCGGTCGAAGCTGCTGGGCAAAGACCGCTCCGCCGAGCTGACCACCGACCGCCGGCAGTATCGCCGCGGCGAGGCCGTGAGGATCCGCGCCCGGTTCACCGACGAACGCCTGGCGCCTGCCGAAGACGACGGCGTGACGGTCGTCGTGGAGCGCGAGGGGCACAAGAACGAACGGGTCAAACTGGCCCGCAACGCCACGAGCCGGGGAGTCTTCGAGGGCCTCCTGCCCCAGGCTGCCGAGGGAGCCTATCACCTCTGGATCGCCACACCCACGCTCGAAGGCATGGCTCCCAGCGCCGATTGTGTCGTGGTGCCGCCCCCCGGCGAGTTCGAACGTGTCCAGATGGACGCCGCCGAGCTGACTCGCGCGGCCGAAGAAACCCGGGGACGCTTCTATCGCGCGACCGACGTGGGCCGGATCGCGGCCGAGCTGCCCCCCGGCCATCAGGTGCCCATCGAGGCCCTGCCGCCCATGGTGCTTTGGAACCAATGGTGGCTGCTTTCGACCTTTCTGGGCCTGCTAGTGACGGAATGGGTTCTGCGCAGCGCAAGGGAATGCTATAATTAAGATCGCTCTGCCGGTCGGTGCCGGCTAAAGGAAACTGGGCGATGCCGCATCCGATCGAACAACGGATCGTCGAAACCCGCCGCAAGGCCGCGCGGCTGTCGCTCATCTATGGTGCCAGCTGGGTCGCCAGTTCGCTCGTGGCCACGCTCGTGGTCCTCGGCCTGGCCGACTATCTGATCCATTTCCACGACCCCGGCATTCGGGCCCTGGCCACACTGGCCGTCGTGTTGGCCGTGGGCTGGACCTGCTACCACTACCTGTATCCGGCCCTGGCCGGCCGCCTGGGCGACGTCGAAGTTGCCCAGCGCATCGAGCGACGATTTCCGGGCCTGCAAGACCGGCTGGCCAGCGCCGTCGAATTCCTCCATCAGGACGAAAGCGATCCCCAGGCAGGCAGCGCTGCGCTGCGCCGGGCCGTCATCGTCGAAACCACCGACGCCGTCGAGCGGTTGAACCTGGACGAAGTGCTGGAGCGCCGGCCGGCCAACCGGGCGCTGGCCGGGGCCGTGGCCGTGCTGGGGCTGGCCTTGGCGATCACCGTGTTCGATCCGTTTTCGGCCCGCCTGGCCCTGGCCCGGCTGATCCGCCCCTTCGGCGACGACGCCTGGCCGCGGAAAAACGATCTGGAGTTCGTCAATCCGCCTAGCCGGATTGCCGCCGGCCAGACTTTCGAGGTCGAGCTGCGCGACCGCCACGGAACGCCCCCGGCCGACCTGCGGATCCATTACCTCTACGACAACGACGGCCATGCGAGCGAGGAAGTCGAGTCGATGCACCTGCTCGGCGGAGTGCCGCTGGCGCGCAAGGAAAACGTCGCCCGGCCGTTTAAGTATCGAGCCGAAGGCGGCGACGACCGCTCGATGCCCTGGATCGCGCTGGAAGTGGTCGAGCCGCCGCGGATCGAATCGCTCCAAGCCACGCTGCATCCGCCGGCCTACACCGGCTGGCCGATCGAACGGGTGGAAAACAATCTGAACGCTCTGCGCGGGTCGCGCGTTGAACTGGCCGGCAGCTCGACCAAGCGATTGACCCGAGCCGCCGTGCGCGTCGGCAGCGGACCGCTGCTCCCTTGCACGCTGGATGCCGACGGATTCGTCTTCAAGCTCGCAGCCGATGCGGAGCAACCCTTCGAGATCGACGCGTCGGGCACCTATGCCTTCGAGCTGGTCGACGTCGAAGGGCTCGTCGGCGGCAACGACACGCAGTACGAGATTCGCGCCGTGGCCGACCAGCCGCCAAGCGTGACGATCGAGCAGCCGGGCGCGACGCTGTTCGTCACGCCCGCGGCCGTGGTGCAGCTCAAAGTTGCGGCCAAAGAGGATCTCGCGATCCACGAAATCTCGCTGCATTTCAGCCGCTCGAGCACGGCCGAGACGCCCGATAGCGTGGTCCCGCTCTTCGTTGGACCGCCGGCCGTCGAACCGTCGCCCAGCGGATTGGCCGCCGGCGCGGGGGGCGAAACCCGGGTCGTCCAGCACGCCTGGGAAATCGGGCCTTTGGACCTGAAGCCGGGGAGCCAGGTCACGTTTTATGCCTCGGCCAGCGATTACCTGCCGCAGTCCGGCCGCAGCACGGATCGGCGGCTGGTCGTCATCACGCCGCAAGAACTCGAAGACCGGCTGGCGCAGCGGCAGGGCCTGATCCTGGGCGAGCTCCGCCGGGCCCTGAAGATGCAGCAGGAAACGCGCGGGCAAACCGCGGCCATCGAAATTCAGCTGCGCGAGGTCGGTCACCTGGGCAAGCAGGACATCGATCATGCCCAAGGGGCCGAGCTCAGCCAGCGGCAGGTGACGCGCACGTTGACCAGCCCGACCGAAGGCGTCCCGGCTCAGATCCACGACCTGCTGGCCGACCTGGAAAACAACCGCGTCGACAACGCGGACGTGGCCCGGCGCATGCAGGGCATGCTGGCCGAAATCGAACGGCTCGAAGCGGAGCATCTCGGACCGATCGACCACGAGTGGACCGCAGCCATCAAGAGCGCCCAGGTCGACCTGGATGACGCTGCCGCCGAGCACGAGCCGAATCGGCCTCAGCGGGCGGCGGTGGCGGCCGCCTTGGAGCAGGTGGGCTCGAATCAGGACGAAGTGATCCGCTCGCTCGAATCGATGCTCGGCAATCTCTCCGAGTGGGACAGCTACCGCCGCTTCGGCCGCGACGTGGCCCAGATCGATCGCGAGCAGGAAGAAGTCGAGCGCAGCACCAAACAAGCGGCCGGCAAGACCCTGGGCAAGGATCTCAAGGACCTCGATCCGCAGCAGCTCGCCGAACTGAAAAAGATCGCCGCCCGACAGGCCGAGCTGGGGCGCCGGTTCGACAAGCTGCTTCAGCAAATGGACGAAGCCCGTGGCCGCCTCGAGGACACCGACCCGTTGGCCGGTGCGACGCTGGCCGACGCTTTGCACCTGACCCGGCAACAGGGCACGAGCGGCCAGATGCGCGCCGCCGGCGATCAGGTCGAACGCAATCAGCTGGGCCAGGCCGGCCGCACCCAGGAGCAAGCCCGCAAGGACCTGGGCGAAATGCTCGACATCCTGGCCAATCGTCGCGAGCACGAGCTGGGCCGGCTGCTGAAGAAATTGCGCGATGCCGAGCAGGAACTGGCCGCGCTCCGCGAGCAGCGCGAGGGCCTGCGCAAGAAACGCGCCGAGGCCGCCGCTGCGGAGGCCGCCGGAGGCAAGAGCGAGGCCCAAAAACGCCAGCTCGAACGCCTGGCCCGCCAGGAGCGCGAGCTGCAGCAGCAGATCGAACGGCTGGCCCGCAAGCTCGAGCGCTTGCAGGCCGAGCGCGCGGCCCACAGCGCTCAATCGGCCGCGGCCAAACTCGGCCGTTCGTCGGGCGCAGGCGAAAAAGGCGACGGCGACCGGGCCGAGCAACAAGCGCGCCAGGCCGACTTGGACCTCGAGCAGGCCCAGGAGCAACTTGCCCAGCGCCGCAAGGAAGTCGAGGCCGACCTGGCCCGGGCCCAGATGGCCCGGCTGCAGGACGCCCTCAAGAGCCTGCATGAGCGGCAGCAGCAAGTGCTGGCCGAAACGGGCCGGCTCGAGGATTTGCGCTCCGCCAAGAGTCAGCGCTCCCGGGCCGAAACGTCCAGCGTGCGCAGCCTGAGCCGCGAGCAGAAGGCGCTGGAGACCGAAACCCGCTCCCAGGGCGAGAAACTGGCCGCCGCCCAGGTTTTCGAGCTGGCCCTGACCACTGCCGCCCGCGACATGGCCCGCGCCGGCGCCGAACTCGACCGGGGTGAAACCGGCGCCGCCGCCCAGCAGGCGGAAGAGGACGCGCTCGGCCGCCTGGCCGCCCTGATCGAAGTGCTCAAGCCGTCCAGCCAGGCCAACCAGGGCAGCAAGCCCGGTGGGCAGGGCGGAGACGGCAACAAAGGGGGCGGCGCCAACGCGATCCGCATGCTCTCGGAGTTGAAACTGCTTCGCTGGATGCAGGAAGACCTGAACCGGCGATTCCAGCAGCTCGCCGACATTGCCGACCCGGCCGAGCGCCGGGCCCGGCAGGAAGAGCTGTCCGGCCAGCAGGGACAATTGGCCGACGTGGCCTTCCGCCTTTCCAAACCGCTGGAAGGCAATCCGGAGGATGATCCCGACAAGCTCCCCGACCTGCGCCGCGGCGAACCCGGCCGGGCCGGAGAGCCCGCCGAGTCACGAACGCTCGAAGACGCGTTGCTACCCACTGACGGAGAACCGTGATGCGAATGTCCCGGATGCCTCGATCGATTCGGCCCGCGGCGCGTTGTGCCCGCGCTGCGCTGTTTTGCGGCGTTTTGACGCTTTCGCTAGGAGCGATGGGCGCTGACCTTCTCGGGGCCGAGGGGCCCGCCAGGCCCGCCGCGCCGCAGGCAAAGCCGGGCGCACCGGCGGCCAGGCCCGCGGCCAAGAAAACGCAACCGGCCAATTCACTCGATGCCGCCTTGCTCGAGGATCTGGACAACGAACTGCTCGACGGCGTCAAGGATTTGCCCGGCCAGAAGACAGCGCCCCGGAAACCGTCGGGCAAACCGTCCGCCGGCGACGACGCAGCGGGCGATGCCGCCTCAGGGGCCGAGGCGGATCGGCCCGATGCCGATGCGCCGGCAGCGGGTTCGGCCGATGAAGAGATGACCGACGCGGCAGCCGATTCGGGCGAAGAGCCGCTGATCCATATCGGCCAGCAAATGCGTAAGGTCGAAAAACTGATCGACCGCGAGGATCAGGCCGAAACCGCCGAGCGGATGCAAGACGGGATTCTCAGCGACCTGGCCAAACTGATCAAGCAGATTGAGGAGCAGAGCCAAAGCCAAAGCTCGTCGAGCTCCAAGTGCCAGAATCCGCAGGATCAGCCCTCCTCGCGCGAACAGGTCAAGCAGCCCAAGCCCTCGAGCGGAAATTCCGGCTCGCAGGCCAGCCAGAAACCGGCCCGCGAAAGCACCGATCGGGTGGGCAAGAACGACGTGCAAAAACCCGACGCCGACGCGGTCAAGGGTTTGCTCAAAGACGCCTGGGGCCAGCTGCCGCCGCATGCCCGCGAGCAAATGCTGCAATCGCCGCCGGAGCAGTTTCTGCCCAAATACGAGCTGCTGATCGAAAAATACTACAAGCGGCTGGCCGACCAGCAGTCGCCAAAGCCATAATGAATCGGTGCAGGTGTGCCAGGCGATCGGCGAGTTGCCTGGGGCGTTAGAATGCAACAGCCGGACTTCCCGGCCCCTCGATCGAGAAAAGGATTCTGCATGCCGCTGGCCAATCGACGCACGTTCCTCGCCCAAGGCCTGGCCACGCTGGCCATCGGCGGCTCCTGGAATCGGCTGGCTCGGGCGCAGGCCGATCCCGAAAAGTCGGCCGTCGATCTGATTACCCCCGCCGCTGCCCGGGCCATCGAGCGCGGACTGACCGTGCTGGCCCATCGGCAGGACGAGGAGGGGGCCTTCGGCTCGGGGGGTTACAGCCGGAATGTGGCCGTTTGCGGCCTGGCGGGCATGGCCTTTATGGCGGCCGGCAGCACGCCGGGGCGCGGCCCGTTCGGGCAAAACGTCGACCGCTGTGTCGATTTCATCCTGGCCAACACCCAGGAGAGCGGCTTTATCAACGTCTCCAACGCCAGCAGCCACGGCCCGATGTACGGGCACGGCTTCGCCACGCTGTTTCTGGCCGAGTGCTACGGCATGACGATGCGCTCCGACATTCGCGAGAAACTCACCAAGGCGGTCAACCTGATCGTCAACACGCAAAACAGCGAGGGGGGCTGGCGCTATCAGCCGCAACGGCGCGATGCCGACATTTCGGTCACGATCTGCCAGGTGATGGCCCTGCGGGCGGCCCGCAATGCCGGGCTGTACGTCCCCCGGGAGACGATCGACCGCTGCACCGAGTACGTCAAGCTCAGCCAGAACCCCGACGGCGGTTTCATGTACATGTTGCAGGGGGGCGGGCAAAGCGCGTTCCCGCGCTCGGCGGCCGGCGTTGTGGCGCTGTACAGCGCCGGCATTTACGACAGCCCCGAGATCAAGAAGGGGCTCGACTACCTGTTGACGTACCTGCCCCGCGGCAACGACTTCAACCGCGAGAGCCATTATTTCTATGGCCACTATTACGCCGTCCAGGCGATGTGGCACGCCGGGGGCGACTACTGGACCCGCTGGTATCCGGCCATTCGCGACGCGCTGGTCGCCCGCCAGGGAGACGACGGCACGTGGATGGATTCGATCTGCGCCGAGTACGGCACCGCCATGGCTTGCATCATCCTGCAAATGCCCAACAACTATTTGCCGATCTTCCAGCGCTGAGCTGGGAGTCTGAGGGATGCAAGATGAAGGCTCGGCGGCAATTGGCACCAGGCGCGGCGGCCCGGCGCCGCGGCGACGGCGGTTGGCTTGGCGCCGGCTTTGCGGTGTTACTGACGAACCTGGGGCCGCTCCGGGCTCGCTTGCCGCTCGTTGTGGCGACCTTCCTGATCGCCTCACACGCGATCGCGGCGGCGCCCGTCGGCGAAGCGATTCTGGCCGACGGCGAAGCGTTTCGCGGGGCGCTGGGCGGCATCGGCCCCGGCTGGAACCTGCGATTCGACGTGGCCGGAGCCGCCCCCCGCGAGCTGCCCGCCGCCGACCTGATCCGCTGGGGCGAGTTCGTGGAGAAGTCCGCCGGACCGCAGGTCCTGCTGGCCGACGGCGGACTGATCGTCGCCGATGTGCGCCAGATCGATCGCGAAAAGCTCGCCCTCGAGTCCGATCTGCTGGGCAGCGTCGCGCTGCCGCTGGACGTGGTCCCTGCCGTCCTTTTCCATCCCCCCAGCGACCGGCACCGCCGCGATCAATTGGTGCGGCGTCTGCTCAGCGCCGGCGGCGAGAGCGATCGGGTGCTGCTGGACAACGGCGACGAGCTGTCCGGCACGCTCGCCGCCCTGCACGACGACGTGGCCACGCTGGAGACGGACACCGGCAAGATCGAGGTCGAACTGGCCCGGATCGCCGCGCTGGTCTTCAACCCCACGCTGGCCCGGCGCAGCGAAAGCCGCTCTCAGCGGGCGCTGGTCTGCCTGCGCGACGGTAGCCGGCTGTTGGCCACCGGACTGGAAACCGCGGGCACGAAAACCAACCTGCAATTGCCCGAGGGCGTGCGACTGGCGGCCGAAACCGACGCGATCGTGGCCCTGCAGCCGCTGGGCGGCCGGGCGGTGTACTTGTCGGATCTCAAGCCGGCCGGCTACAAGCACATTCCGTTTCTGCAGCTGGCCTGGCCTTACGAGACCGATCGCAACGTATCGGCCGATCTGCTCCGCGCAGGGGGCAAGCTCCGGCTCAAGGGGCTGGGCATGCACAGCGCCTGCGCGACTGACCTACAACCTGGATCGCGATTATCGCCGCCTGGACGCCGATCTGGCCATCGACGACGACGCGGCCGGCTACGGCAGCGTGGTGTTTCGCGTCTTCGTCGACGACGGCAACGGCCGCTGGCAGCCCAAGTTCACCAGCGGCATCGTGCAGGGCGGAGCGCCCCCGGAACACATGTCGGTCGATGTCAGCGGAGCCAAACGGGTCAGCCTGCTGGTCGAATTCGCCGACCGGGGAGATGAGCGCGACCATGCCGACTGGCTCGAAGCGCGATTGATCGCGGCGCCGGCAAAATAAAACGCGGGGCCGCATCGGGCCCCGCGTCATGATAGTGCGATTTTCTGGCTCGCAGCGCTCTGCCCCACTGCTCAGCATTGCTGCTGCTCAGCAATTCAGTGCTCAGCGACGCTTGCGCATCTTGTCGAGCATGTCGGAGGCCGCCGAACGGCTGTCTTTGGTGCCTTGCTGCGGCAGCTGGGGCAGCTTGCCGAACTTCTTGCCGCCGCCGCCAAAGAAACCACGCTTCTCGGCCGCCGGCGGAGGCACTGCCTCAGCCGCTGCGGGAGCTTGCGGCTCGGGCGCCGGATCCGCCACGAAGGCCGGCAAAGGGGCCGAGGGACGCGGGACTGGCTGGGCCGGCTCCGCTACTGCCGCTTTGGCCGGGGCCGGCGTGGCAGCGACCGGGCCCGGCTTGCCAGCCGGTGCGACCGGGGCCGACTTGGCCGCGGGGGCCGCCGGAGCGGGCTTCGCGGCAACCGCCGAAGCGGGCTTCGCGGCAACCGCCGGAGGAGCAGCTTTCACAGCCACCGCAGCGGGCTTGGCCGGAGCCGCTACGGCCGTGGGCGCGGGGGCCGCGGGCTGCGCTGCGGCTGGACCGGCCACGGGGATCGGTTCCAGACCGAATTCCCGCGTGCTGCCGACATCGATCTCGTCGGTGTCGGAGGTCCGCAGCATTTGCGTATCCTGCGTCGACGGATCCACGACCACCTGCGCCGGTTCGCTCAGCCAGCGGGCAACGTCCGGCTCTTCCTCGACACCGCTGGCCGCGGTGCGCGCGGCAGCTTCCTTGGCGTCGTGGACGGGAGGCTTCTTCTTGCCGCTGAGCGATCCTTGCGTCACCTGGAGCACGAACTCCAAGGGTCCCAGGCGCAATTCATCGCCGTGCTTAAGTTCGCACTCCCCGACGACCCGTTCACCGTTGACGGAAGTACCGTTCTTGCTGCCAAAATCGCGAACGGCCAGATAGCCGTCCTCGATGATGATGATGCAGTGGTGCCGGCTGATCAGATCGCTGCCTGCTCGCAGGTGGCAATCCTCGGCCCGGCCGATAAGAAATTTCTTGCCCGGGATCGGTACTTCCTGGCCGACGTTTTTTCCCTGGGTTACCCTAAGCTTGACATCCATAATCGCAACCGACTCCGCATTGAGACAGAATCAAATAACTCGAACGAGTGCGATGGAATAGAATGTCTCATGCGGGCCAATTCTGTGCCGTGCCGCCTGGCGCCGGCCGCGCGAAAAAAAGGACTTCCCGCCGACGTGTTGGAACAACGCCTCTAATAAGAAAAGATCGGATCGTCGGCGCTCTGTCCGCCAGATCATTATCGCTGGATTGTGGTTTGAATACAATAATAAAAATTCTCCCCACCCCTTCAAGACGCGCACCCGCGAGTCTTTTCCGCACGCTCGGGCGCTCGGGGCGGCCCGCCGGGAACCCGGCCGCGCGGCGACCAGCCACCGGCCCAGCAACACCGGCAACCAGCCACTCGCGGCTGGCCGCAAAGCCCCTCCAGGTTGCCCGAGGTCGCTGACCGGCAGCATCGCCCGCCTGCGGCGACCCGGCTTTAACCGGCCAACCGGGCCTGCCGCGGGACGCCCGGCTAGCGCCGCCGCGTCCAGTCGTCGGCCCCATATTTTTCGGCCACCAGCCCCCGCGCCCGCCGGCTCACCACCGGCTCCAAGGGACCGTTTTCCAGCCGCAGCCCGGTTTGCCGCGCGATCCCCTGGGCCCACTGGTCGATGAGCCGGGCGATGTCGGACTCGGCCGCCAATCGCCCGCCGAGTCCGGCGATCTCGGCGGCGGCGCCCGAGGGGGCCAGAATCAGGCTGCCGTGCTGCAACAGCACCCCCTGACGGCGGCGCTGGGCGCTGCCGCAGATTTTTTCCGCGCCGGCGAGCACATCCCCGCGAGCCCGCCGGGCGAAGCACAAGAACGGCTCGGCCCGCCGCTGCCCGGGGGTCGGGGCTTGGCACAATTCGGCCCGGATGCTCCAGCCGGACAGGGTCTCGATCAGGGCCTGATGCACCGCCGTGTAGAGCCAGGTGGAATCGCCGGCCAGGGCCTGCCCGCCGGGCAGCGCCAGGCTGTAGGTCAATTCGTGATCGTGCAGGATGGCGCCGCCGCCGCTAGCTCGCCGGACCAGGGGCACCTGCAGGCTGGCCCGATGCGCGAGTCGTTCCTGCCAGCCCTGAAAATAGCCCAGCGAGAGCGTGGCGGGGGTCCAGCCGTAAAACCGCAGGGCCGCGATCCCCGAGGCGGCGCTCCACTCGGCCAGCGCTTCGTCGACCGCCATGTTCCAGGCACCTTCGCCCGGATTGTCGACGATCAGGCGGCACGTGCGCAGGGCAGAGCTCATGGGTCGGCCGGCGGCGGAGCGGGATTCTGCGGCGCCACGACCACGGGGCGCCGGGCCGCGGCAACCTCATCGGGACGGCTGATCGAGGTCGTATGCGGCGCCTCGTGCACCAGGTCGCCGCTCTCCTCGGTGATGCGAAACAGCGCCTGGGCAAAAGCGTCGAGCGTTTCCTTGCTTTCGGTCTCGGTCGGCTCGATCATCAGCGCCTCTTTGACGATCGGCGGAAAATAGATCGTCGGCGCATGAAAGCCGAAATCCAGCAGCCGCTTGGCGATGTCGGTGGCCGTGATGCCCCGCTCGGCCTTCAGCGCCGCGCCGCTGGCCACGAACTCGTGCATGCAGCGATCTCCCTGCGGCACCGGAAAGATGTGCTTCACCTGGCTCAGCAGGTAGTTGGCATTCAGCACCGCGTTCTCGCTCACCCGCTTCAGGCCATCGGGACCGTGCGTGCGAATGTAACAATACGCCCGCACAAGGACTCCCACGTTGCCGAAGAAACTGCGCACCCGGCCGATCGACCTGGCCCGGCTGTAATCGAGCTTGTAGCGATCCCCCTCCCGGGCCACGGTCGGCGAGGGCAGGTACGGGTCGAGCACTGCGGTCACGGCGATCGGTCCGGCGCCGGGGCCGCCGCCGCCGTGCGGGCCGCTGAAGGTTTTGTGCGGATTGAAGTGCATCATGTCGGCGCCAAAATCGCCGGGCCGGGTGATGCCCAGAATGGCGTTCATGTTGGCCCCGTCCAGATAAACCAGTCCGCCGGCCGCATGGACTCGCTCGGTGATCGTGGCGATCGAGCGGTCGAACATGCCCAACGTGTTGGGGTTGGTGATCATGAACACCGCGGTCCGCTCGCCCAGCTTGCGCTCCAGGTCCGCCAGGTCGACGAAACCCTGCGGCGTGCTTTGCACGCTGACGAAATCGAAGCCGGCCATGGCCGCACTGGCCGGATTGGTGCCGTGGGCACTGTCTGGCGCAAGCACCTCGGTCCGCGGCTGGCCGTGGTCGCGAAAATAAGCCGCCGCCACGAGCAATGCCGCCAGCTCCCCCTGGGCGCCCGCGGCCGGCTGCAACGACACGGCCGGCAACCCGGCGATCTCGCCCAGCATCTGCTGCAATTCGTAGAGCAACTCGAGCATGCCCTGGAGCGTCGACTCGCTCTGATACGGATGCAGGTCGAGCATTCCCGGCAGGCTGGCCAGCCGCTCGTTCCGCTTCGGGTTGTATTTCATCGTGCACGAACCGAGCGGATAGAAGTGCGTGTCGACCGACATATTCTGCGTCGACAGGTTCGTGAAGTGCCGAACGATCTCCGGCTCGGCCAGCTCCGGCAGCGCCGGCGGCGCGGCGGCCAACGCCGACGGCGGAATCAGCGTTTCGAGCGGCGCCGCCGGCACGTCGCAGGCGGGCATCCGCAGGGCGCGGCGGCCCGGCTTGGAAAGTTCGAAGATCGGCTGCGTGGAACTCGTGTTGCGCATCGAGAGCAAGCTTTCGAGAGACAGATGGTTAGTACGGCGACAGGGCGGCGGCCAGGCCGTCGATTTCGTCCCGTGTCCGCTTTTCGGTCACGCTGACCAGCAGCGAGTCGGCCAGCTCCGGGTACCACTGGCCCAGCGGCACGCCGGCGAAATATCCCGCGTCGAGCGCCCGGGCAAGTCGGGCATCGAGCTGGCCGCCGGCGCGCGCACGACAAACTCCTTGAAGAACGGCCGCTCAAAGCGCAGGGCAAGCCCCGCCCGCTCGACCAGCTGCCGGGCCGCGTAGTGCGATTTTTGCAGGCAGAGCCCGGCCACCTCGCCAAGCCCCTGCGGGCCCAGGGCAGCCAGGTACACGGTTGCCCGCAGCGCGAACAGGCCCTGGTTGGTGCAGATGTTGCTCGTGGCTTTCTCACGGCGGATGTGCTGCTCGCGAGTTTGCAAGGTCAGCACCCAGCAGCGCCGGCCGCGGCGGTCGACGGTTTGCCCGGCGATCCGGCCGGGCATTCGGCGGACGAACTGCTCGCGGCAGGCCAGGATGCCCAGGTAGGGTCCGCCGAAGGCCATGGGGTTGCCCAGCGCCTGCCCCTCGGCCACGACGATGTCGGCGCCGTAATCGCCGGGCCGCTTGAGAAGGCCCAGGCTGATCGGGTCGACGGCCACCACGAAGAGCGCCCCGGCGGCATGCGCCGCTGCGGCTAGCGCCTCGGGATCTTCCAGCGCGCCGAAAAAATTCGGCTGCTGTGCCAGCACGCACGCGGACTGGTCATCGAGCGCGGCGGCCAGATCCTCGGGGCGGAGCGTGCCGCCGGGGGTTTCCAGCGTGACCAGCTCCAGATCGAGGTGCGACAAGTAGGTGGCGAGCACTTGCCGATATTCCGGATGCACGCTGCGCGCGACGATGATCCGCCGCCGGCCGGTGGCATGCACGGCCATCAACACCGCCTCGGCCGCAGCGCTGGCCCCGTCGTACAGGCTGGCGTTTGAAACGTCCATGCCGGTCAGCCGGGCGATGAGCGTCTGGTACTCGAAAAAGGCCTGCAGGTTGCCCTGGCTGGCCTCGGGCTGGTAGGGCGTGTACGAGGTGTAGAACTCGCCGCGGGAGGCGATCGCATCCACCACCGCCGGAATAAAATGGTCGTAGCTGCCGCCGCCCAGAAAGCAGGCCTTTTGTCCCGCCGCGACATTCCTGCCGGCCAGCTGCGTGAGCCGCTGGGTCAACTCGAGTTCGGTCAAGGCGGGAGGAATGTCGAGCGGCCGGCCGAGCCTGAGCTCGGACGGAATCGGGCTGAACAGCTCGTCGAGCGACGCGATTCCGATCGCGTCGAGCATCGCGCGCTGGTCTTCGGCGGTATTGGCAAGGTAGGGCATCGTGCTGGAGTCGCTTTGTTAGTTCACTTCGTCGATGAGATCATGGAGGCCGGCGTGTGGCGTTTGCAGGCGAGTCGATAGAACCGCCCACAAACCGCCGACTAGGGCTTTTCGCGGCGCGCCGGAGAAACTGCTAATGTCCTTCCTCGGCGCATTGCTTTTGATAGGCGGCGTAGTCGAGCAATTGGTCCCGCGGAACGTCGCCGGCCACGCGAATCTTGACCAGCCAGCCGCGACCGAACGGATCGTCGTGCAGGATCGCCAGATTGCGGTCGAGCAATTGGCCGGTGCCGGGATCTTTGGCCGTGAGCGTCGTGTTGACTTCGATCACTTCGCCGTCGACCGGGCTGTAAAGATCGCTCACCGCCTTGACCGATTCGATCTCGCCGAAGACTTCGCCGCGCTTGAGCTTTCGGCCCGCCGCGGGCAGCTCGACATAAACCAGATCAGTCAGGGCTTCGACCGCAAACGCCGAAATGCCAACCGTGGCCACCTGGCTGTCCCCCTGGCGGTCGAGCTGAATCCATTCGTGCGTCTTGGCGTACAGCAGCGTCTCGGGTTTCACGGTTTCCTCCCTGGAGATGGACGTCGATAAAACGGCAACGCGACGACGCGCGCCGGTTCCGGGCGGCCGCGCAGGTCGATGGCCACGGTGGTTCCCGGGGCGGCCTGCTCGGGCCGCGTGTAGCCCATGGCGATGGGTCGCCCCAGCGTGGGCGAAAAGGTGCCGCTGGTCACGTGCCCGATTTCCTGGTCGCCGGCCAGCACGCGGTACCCCTCGCGCGGCACGCGATTACCGGCCAGCTCCCAGCCGACGCGCACCGGCCGATCGTGCGCCGCGCTCAGCCGGGCCAGCGCGTCGCAACCCGGGAAAGAGCGCTCGGCCAGATCGACCGCGAAGCCCAGCCCGGCCTGGAAGGGATCGATCGCTTCCGACAGTTCGTGGCCGTAGAGCGGCATCGCCGCTTCGAGCCGCAGTGTGTCGCGGGCGCCCAATCCGGCAGCCACGGCCCCCAGGGGTTGGCCCAAGGCGAGCAATTCCTGCCACAGGCCGGCCGCCTGCGCGGCGGCAACGATAATCTCCCAGCCGTCTTCGCCGGTGTACCCCGTGCGACTGATCAGCACCGGCAGCGATGGCCCCTCGGCGGAGGGCAATTCCAGCGCGTGATAGTATTTCAGGCCCAGGGGCTGCCGGCCAAAACGATCGGCGACGATCTCGGCCGCCCGGGGGCCTTGCACCGCGATCATTGCGGTGCCGGCCGTCAGATCTTCGCAGCGGCAGTCCGCGGGCAGTTTCTGCGCGGCAAGCCAGGCTGTGATTTTTGCGCGATTCGAGGCATTCACCACCAGCAGCCAGCGATCCGGGTCGCCCGCCGCACCCGAGCGGCGATAGACCAGCACATCGTCAAGGATGCCGCCGGCAGTGTTGGTCACCAAGGCGTAGCGAATCTGGCCGGGCTGCATGTCGGCCGTTCGCCGGGTGACGATGCGGTCCAGAAAAGTCCCGGCGCCCGGGCCGCTGAAAGCCAGCCGGCCCATGTGCGAAATATCGAATAGCCCGGCGGCGGCGCGCGTGGCCTGGTGCTCGGTCACAATCGAGGTGTACTGGACCGGCATTTCCCAACCGGCAAAGTCGACCAGCCGGCCGCCGTGAGCGGCGTGCCAGTCGTGCAGCGGCGTGTGTGCCAGGGGAGTCGCCATCCGTGTTGCTTTTCTGCAGGTATTGCCGCGCTTGGGGATTTTGGCCCGGCCGCCGCTCGCGGCGCAAAAATTTCGCCGCCGCTCGCAGGGCAAGTGCCAACGCTCCCGCCACGGCCGCGCTTGCCCGAAGACAAGCGCCGTGCGGGCCCTCAAGCGGTCCAGGCCTTTTGAACGGTCGGGGGCCGCCAGTAACCGACTTTCGCCCCTTGGGGACCTGTCCGATCCCGACGGCATTCGAAAGTCACAAGATGCCAAAAAAGTCGACGCCGCAATGCTGGATAGCTGCGGCCGGGCGCGCTTCGCCCTACGGTTGTCGCGCCGTAATTGTATCGGCCGGCAGCCGGAGGGGGAGGGGGGTCCGCGGCGCGAGATCCCCAGGCAAAACGTTGATTTGGCCGCCGAGGGGGCGTATCGTGGCTGCGTAGTCCCGCCGTGGGCAAACGCCTTCACCGCGCGCGTCCGTCGCGGCCGTTTTTCTCTCCCACCTGCAAAGGCAAGCTCCATGCCCCGCCCGCCCGCTGCGACACTCGCTGGCCTGCTGCCGTGGCTGTTGACCGCGGCCGCGCTGGCCCAGACACCGCCGGCCGGGAAAAAGCCGGCGATCGCCGAACCGATTCTGGGCCACACGCCCGAGGCCGACGCGATCCTGTCCGGCCTGCAGATTTTTCCGCCCGACAATCCCTGGAACACCGATATATCCTCGTGGCCGGTGGCCAGCGATTCGCAGCAGATGATCGCCTCGATCGGCCTCGACAAGCCGCTGCGTTACAACGCCGACATGGCGCTGGTGATCGTCCCGCCCAATCAGAAAAAGATCGACGTCCCGCTGGGCGAGGGACGCGACGAATCGGATCCCGGCCCTTACCCCGTGCCCGACAACATGCCGATCGAAGGCTGGCCGGCGGCCTACCGGCGCGATCCGGCCACGGCCGGTCTGACGCTCGACGACGTGCAGCGCGACAAGCTGGGCCGCAACGACGACCGCCACGCGATCGTCGTCGATCCGGCGAACCATCTGCTGTATGAGTTCTACCAGGCCAAGAAAGTCGGCGCCGGCTGGCAGGCCAGCCAGGCTTCGATCTTCGACCTGAACTCGAACAAGCTGCGGCCCGACGGCTGGACTTCGTCCGACGCCGCCGGCCTGCCGATCCTGCCGTCGATCGTTCGCTACGACGAGCTCCAGCGGGGCGCGATCAAGCATGCCCTGCGCGTGGGCGTGCGCCATACGCGCCGCGCGTACGTCTATCCGGCCACGCATTACGCCAGCACCAAGACCGACCCCAGCCTGCCGCGGATGGGCGAGCGGATCCGGCTGAAGCAGGACTTCGACACCTCCGGCTTTTCGCCCCCCGTGGCTACGATCCTCCAGGCGCTCAAGCAATACGGCATGTTCGTGGCCGACAACGGGCTGGAATGGACGTTGTCGGTCGCGCCGGATGAGCGCATTCCCGAGATGCACGCCGAGCTGCGCCGCGTGAGCGGCTCCGACTTCGAAGTCGTTCGCCGGCCGCAGTAACCCAGAGCACTTAAGCCCCAGGCGCGGGTGCGCCGGTCCTCCCCAGCTTCCGCCCCGCGATTCACACCCAGCCATCCCTCCCAGAGAAAGGCCACCTGATGTTCAAGCGACTCACCGCCGTCCTGCTGCTGCTCGTGGCATCCGCCGCTGCTCTGCTCCGACCGGCCGGAGCGAAAGACACGGACCCGAAAGAATCGGTCAAGGCGCCCGAGGTTCGGCAGCCGATCCTGTTCAACACGCCCGAGGCCGACGCGATCCTGTCGCACATGCAGATCTTTCCGCCGGACAACCCCTGGAACACCGATGTCTCGAGCTGGCCGGTGGCCGGCGACTCGGACAAGATCATCGGTTCGATCGGCGCGAACAAGCCGCTGCGCTACAATCCGGACATGGCCTTCGTGATCGTGCCGCCGAATCAGAAGAAAATCGACGTCAAGCTGACCGAATATAGCGCCGAGTCGGATCCCGGCCCGTACCCGGTGCCCGACAACATGCCGATCGAAGGCTGGCCGGCCAACTACAAACGCGACTCCACGACCGCCAATTTCACGCTCGAAGACGCGCAGCGCGACAAGCTCAATCAGGGCGGAGATCGCCACGCCATCGTCGTCGATCCGGCGAACCACATGCTCTACGAGTTTTACGCCGCCAAGCGGGTCGGGCACGGCTGGGAGGCTGCCGGGGCCGCGATCTTCGATCTGAGTTCGAACAAACTGCGGCCCGACGGCTGGACCTCAACCGACGCCGCGGGCTTGCCGCTGTTGCCTTCGATCGTGCGGTACGACGAACTCCAGCGGGGCGAGATCAAGCACGCCCTGCGGCTCACGGTGCGCAACACGCGCCGGGCCTACGTCGCTCCGGCCACGCACTATGCCAGCCAGAAGACCGACCCCAGCCTGCCGCGGATGGGCGAGCGGATCCGCCTGAAGCAGGATTTCGACACGGCCGGCTTTTCGCCGCCGGTCCAGACGATCCTCAAGGCTCTGAAACAATACGGCATGCTCGTGGCCGACAACGGCATCGAGTGGGCCATCTCAGTGGCACCCGATGAGCGGATTCCCGTGATGCACGACGAGCTGCGGCGCGTGCCGGGCTCGGCCTTCGAGGTAGTGCGCCGCCCGCAGTGACGGAGTCGACGGGGCCGGCCGCTGTCGGTGCCAGCAGGGGACATCGGGGTGCCACTGCTGGCTTGTCCAGCAGCACTTGCGATTGGTTCGGATTGACGACGAACAGCCCGCGAAACGAGATGATCGTAATGGCAAACAGCGGAATGGCCAGCAGCAGTAGCGCGCCCCCTGGCTGGCCGCCAGCAGGCCGACCGAAACCAGGAGCGAAACAAACAGCAGGGCCAGGGCGAACAGGCCGGGAATCGTGGGCGTCGGGCGTTCTTGGCTCATGGCGCACCGGGGGCTGGGGGCGGATCTGTCTTCTGTCAGTCATTCGCTTCCGAGCAGAAAAGATTAGCCGCGCTTGCCCTTGCGGGGCTTCTTTTTCCGCCGACCGTCGGCCGGCGGTCCGGCAGTGCCCTGGCGGTCGCGCTTTGCCTTCGCGCCGCCCTTGGGCGGCCGCGGCGTCTTGCCTCGGGCGGCTGGGCCCCCCCTTGCCGGGCCACGTGTCTTCGGGCCGCCGGTCTTTGGGCCGCGTGCCGCCGGGCCCCGCGTCGCTGTAGACCGGCCGACGACGCGGAAGTCGAGCTCGCGACGGTCGACGTCCACCCGGGCAACGCTCACCCGCACCGGGTCGCCCAGCCGATAGCTGTTGCCCGAGCGATTGCCGGAGAGCGTGTGCGACGCGCGGTCGTAGCGGTAATAGTCGTCCTGCAGCGACGAGACGTGCACCAGTCCCTCGGCGGGCAGCTCGCTGCCCTGGACGAACAGGCCGAACTCCTCGACGCCGGTGACGACGGCGTCGAGCTCCTCACCGATTCGCGAGCTGAGGTAGTTGAGCAGCTTGACCTTGGTCAGCTCGCGCTCGGCCGCTTCGGCCCGGCGCTCGCGATCGCTGCAGTGCTCGCCCAGCACCGCCAGCTCGCCGAAGTCGTTGCGCGGCTTCTTGTGCGTCAGCACGGCGTCCAGCAGTCGATGGATGGTCAGGTCCGGATAGCGCCGGATGGGCGAGGTGAAATGGCAATAGTGCTCGCTGGCCAGGGCATAATGCCCCTCAGGCTCCGGGCTGTAGATCGCCCGCTGCAGGCTGCGGAGCATGGCATAGTTGACGGCATGCTCGGCCGGTTGGCCGACGACCAAATACAGCAGCCGCTGCAGCTCGAAGCGGCTCTCCAGGCTGTCGGTCTGCAAACCGAGGCCGGCGACAAATTCGGTCAGGGCCTTGAGCTTGCGCGGGTCAGGCGCCTGATGCACCCGGCGGAGGAAATGCAGCTCGTGCCGCGTGAACAATTCGGCCACGGCTTCGTTCGCCGCGAGCATGAATTCTTCGATGATCTGATGGCTGACCGTGTTCTCGACCAGGTGCGCGCCGGACACCTGTCCCTGGCGGTCCAGATCGATCTTCACCTCGCGCATCGTCAGCTCAAGCGCGCCGCGGGCCAGCCGTCGCTTGCGCAGGATCATCGCCAGTTCGTGCATCCGGCCGACCAGCGCGTGCACCTCGGGCGCCAGCTTTTCGTGCCAGGGGGCCGGATCGGCCAGATACTCGTCGATCTCTTCATAGGCGAACCGCCGCCGGCTGCGGATCGCCGAGGTGGCCGCGTCGACGCCGACCGGAACCCCCTCGGGTGTGAATTCGATAAACACTGTTTTCGTATACCGCACGCGGTCGGGCTGCAGACTGGCCAGGCCGTTGGAGATCAGCTCCGGGAGCATCGGCAGCACGCGGTCCGGCAGGTAGACGCTCGTGCCGCGCTGCATCGCCTCGCGATCGAGCGCCGTTCGCGGCCGGACGAAGTGCGACACGTCGGCAATGTGAACGCCCAGCCGCCAATGCCCGCGCTCGATCCGGACCAGGCTGATCGCATCGTCAAAATCCCGGGCGTCGACCGGATCGATCGTGATGATCACTTCGCCGGTCAGGTCGGTCCGGCCCGGGCCGATGCTCTCGTCGAACTTTTCGGCTTCGAGCCGGGCTTCCTCGAGCGCGTCGGCGGCGAACTCCTCGGGCAGGCCGAACTCGCGGATGATCGAAAGCGTATCGACGCCCGGCGTTCCCCGGGGGCCCAGCACCTCGGTAATCACTCCCTCGCCGTCCTGGTACTGCGAGGGAAAGCGGATCATCTCCATCACGACTTTGTCGTCGGCCTGGGCATTCTTGGCGCCGGGATCGCCCACCAGGATCGGCCGGTTGAACGGTTTGCCGTCGACTTGCACGAACGCCGAGCCGGCCGACTCGAAATACGTGCCGACAAACTGGTGCGTTTGCCGCTCGATGACTTCGACGATTTCCCCCTCGGGATTGGGGCGGGTGCTCGCGCGCTTGGCCTTCAGCCGCACCAGCACCGTATCGCCGGACGAGGCGTCGCCGGCGTCCTTGGCGGCCACGTAGATATCGTGGCGGCGATCGCTCCCCGGCGCGCTGCCGGCCGGCCGCACGAAGCCATACCCCGAGTCGGTGCGGCGAAAGATGCCGGTGATGCGGTTGCGGTCGCCCGACCCTGGCGACGCCCCTTTCGACGGGCTTTTCGCCGCGTCTTTCGCTCCCCCTGCGCCGGCGGCGAGCACCAGGTGGCTGGCGCCGTAGCGCAGCTGCCCGCGCTTGACCAGCCGTTTGACGGCCCGCTTCAGGTCCCGGGTCTGGTCCTCGTCGAGCCCGAGCCGCTTGGCGATTCCGCGCGGTTTGACCGGTTTGTACTCGGGGTCGGCGACAATCGCCAGGATGGACTGTTCCAGATCGGCACCGGTCATGTCATTCGCCGTTTTCGCCGGGAGTCCAGCGGGCGAGCGGGGCGGTCCCCTTGTACAACTTGCGGCCGAGGCTCTGGTGGAAGTTGGTCCAGCTGCTGTCGATGTTCGGATCGTCGACCATCAACTGCTGGAACGAGTGCATCTTGGCGTCGAGGTTGTCGAGCTGGTGCAGGGCAACGGCCTCGAGCGTCATGGGCAGCTTGGGGCTGCCGAATTCGTACTGGCCGTGATGGCTGACGATCATGTGCTTGAGCCGCAGGCCCAGTTCGGTCGGCAGCGGCTCGCCCGACAGTTTTTCGGCCTCAGCGAATTTGCGTTCCAGCATGCCCACGGCCATGACCAGGTGGCCGATGAGCTGTCCTTCGTCGGTATAGGAGAATTCGCGCTCGTAGGCCAACTCGTCGGTCTTGCCCATGTCGTGCAAGAAGGCGCCCATCACGAGCAAGTCGACGTTCAGCGCCGGATAAAGGCCGTCGAGCCGACGGCACAGGTCCATCAGGCCGACGACGTGTTCCAGCAGGCCGCCCAGATAGGCGTGATGGTTTTTCACGCCGGCCGGGGCCCGGCAGAACTTGCGCATGAACTCTTCATCCAGCAGAAAACATTCGCCGAGCGTCCGTAGGTGCGGATCGGCCAGCCGGCGCAGATGGGTGGTCAGGCGGCCCATCAGCGAGTCGATGGCTTTGCTGTCGAGGTTGAGAAAATCCTCGGGATCGATCTCGCTGGGCTGGGCCCGACTGATCGAGGTGGCGATGAGCTGGATCGTGCCCTGGAACAGCTGCGTCGAGCCTTCGACCCGAACGTAATCGCCGTTCTCGAAGGCCCGGTAATCCTGCTCGCTGGCATTCCACATCCGGGCGCTGATCGAGCCGCTGCGATCCGACAGATCGATCTGCAGGTAGAGGTTGCCGTTGCGGTTGGGGCGCAGCTGTTTTTCGGAAGCCAGGAACACCTGGTCGACCGGCTCCTGATGTCCTAATTGGCTGACGAAACGCCGGCTCATGGATCGCTTTCTGCAAACAGATGCCCGAATCTTCCTGCCCGTAGAGAAGTAGATTCTAGTGCAACCCCCCGCCGGCGAATAGACGCGGCGGGCGGCCGCCCGCGGCGCGCACGCCGTGCGCCGCGCCGCCACGCAAACCGGTACGGCGGCGTGCCGCAGGGCTCGGGCCGAACGGAGCACTGCGCACGGCCGACCTCGCCCGCGCGCTGCCACCGGTTGCCCGTTTGCGGCCGATTCCCCTAGAATGCGGTCCTTTGCCGACCGCCGTTTCCGCCGCAGCCACAAAACCAAGGGAAGGATCCGCACCGTGCGCTGGAGCCAGACACTCATCCCCACGCTCAAGGAAACGCCCGAAGGGGCCGAGATTCCCAGCCACGTGCTGATGGTCCGGGCCGGGCTGGTCAGCCAGCTCATGGCCGGCGCCTATAGCTATCTGCCGCTGGGCCTGCGGGCGCTCAAGAAGGCCGAACGGATCGTGCGCGAGGAGATGGACCGGGCCGGTGCCGTCGAGCTGCTGATGCCCGCGTTGACGCCCCTTTCGCTCTGGCAGCGCACCGGCCGCGTCGAGTCGTTTGGCAACGTGCTGATCAAGTTCGAAGTTCGGCGGCAGAACAAGCAGGTGCCGCTGGCCCTCGGCCCGACGCACGAGGAAGTGGTCACCGAACTGGTCTCGCGCTACGTCTCCAGCTATCGGCAACTGCCGATCACGCTGTACCAGATCCAGACCAAGTTCCGCAACGAGGAACGGCCGCGGTTCGGCGTGCTGCGGACCAGCGAATTCATCATGAAAGACGCCTACAGCTTCGACACCTCGGTGGCAGGGCTCAACGCCAGTTACGACAAGATGTACCGGGCCTATTGCCGGATCTTCGATCGGGCCGGACTCAACTACCTGGCCGTCGAGGCCGAGAGCGGCCCCATCGGCGGCGACGCCAGCCACGAATTCATGGTGCCCAGCCCCAACGGCGAGGACCGCATCGTCCGCTGCCCGAAGTGCGGCTACGCGGCCAATCTGGAACGCGCCGAAACCGGCCAGAGCCGCCGGCCGGCGGCGCCCGGCACCGTTGCGCCGCCCCTCAAGCCGCTCACCAAGCTCGACACGCCCCAGGTGGGCAGCATCGAGCAGGTCAGCAAGCTGCTCAAGTGCAAGCCGCACCAGATGATCAAGACGCTCATCTACCTGGCCGACGGCAAGCCAGTGGCCGTGCTCGTGCGCGGCGATCACGAAGCCAACGAAGGCAAGATCCGCCGCGCGCTGGGCGCGGGACAACTCGCCCTGGCCGAACCCGACGTCATCCAGCAGGCCACCGGGGCGCCCGTCGGATTCGCCGGGCCGGTCGGGCTGTCGATTCCCATCTGGGCCGACTACGACGTCCTGGCCCTGCGCAACGCCATCACCGGCGCCAACGAGGCCGACAAGCATTACGTCGGCGTGAACCTGGGCCGCGACTATCAGATCGCCGAGACCCAATTCGCCGACCTGCGGCATGCCGGCGGCGGCGATCCTTGCCCGAAGTGCGAAACGGCAATGGAGCTGAAGCAGGCGATCGAAATCGGCCACGTATTCAAGCTGGGCACGAAGTATTCCGACGCCCTGGAAGCCCGGTTTCTGGACGATCACGAACAGCAGCAGACCATCATCATGGGCTGCTACGGGATCGGAGTGAACCGGATCATCGCCTCCCTGATCGAAACCAGCCACGACGAAAACGGCATCATCTGGCCGATGTCGCTGGCCCCGTACGAAGTCATCGTCACGCCGCTCAACGTGAAAGAGGCCGAAGTCATGCAGGCCGCCGAGCGGATTTATGGCGAGCTGCAGGCTGCCGGCGTCGACGTGCTTTTGGACGATCGCGACCAGCGGCCGGGCGTCAAATTCAAGGACGCCGACTTGATCGGAATCCCCTTGCGCGTGGTGGTCGGCGGGCGCAGTTTGACCAGCGGCCAGCTCGAACTGAAATGGCGCTGGCAGGCCGAGGCCTTGTCGATTCCGTTGGAAGGCGCCTCGCTGAAGATCGCCGAGTTGGTCGAAGAACAGCGACTGCTGTCGCGTGCCACCACGCGGCCCGACACGGCGGCCGAAGCCGTGCCGATTCGCTAGGAAGGGGAAGGAAATCAGAGACGCAAAGTGGATTACGAAGAACGATCAGAAAGAACTACACGCTGCACTTCCGCAGTTCGGACGCAAATGGTCTTATCGAATTTCTTCGTGCGATGAATTTTCACCCACCGGGTAACACTTCCGTCTGCTGCTGCATGCCTCTGTGTCTCCGTGCCTCTGTGGTTTTCCTTGCCGTCCTCTCCCTTCGCGCCTTTGCATCTTTGCGGTTCCCCTCCAACCTAAGCTGAGTTCATGGGCGACCTGCGCTACGTCGAGCCGGTGCTGCCGATCACGGCGGCCTTCAGCCGCTACGAGGCCGCTCTCGACTGGGCCCGCGAGCGAATGGCCGAGGCCTGGGGACCCGTCGCGCTGGTGAGCCCCACGTTCGATTTCGCCGAGACCGACTATTATCTGCCCACGATGGGCGGGCCGATTCACATCGTGTTTTGGGCCTTCGAGCGGCTGGTCGACCCGGGCACGCTGCCGGAAATCAAGCTCCAGGCCAACGCCTGGGAGGCCGAGTATACTGGACTCGGCCGGCATCCCGAGCCGCGGCCTTTGAACCTGGACCCGGGCTACCTGACCAGCGCCAAGCTGGTGCTGGCCTCGACCAAGGACCACGCCCATCGGATTTATCTGAGCCGCGGGATCTTCGCGGAGGTGACCTTGTACTTCAAACTTGGCCACTGGCAACACCGCGAGTTCACGTTTCCCAATTATCGCCGCGCCGATTACCAGGCTTTTTTCAGCCAGTGCCGCGATTATCTCCGCGATGCGCTGCGGCACAGGGACCGGATCTGATGGACTGGTTCGTTGCCGCCGCGGTGCTGCCCAGCTTTCTCATCGCGCTGGCGGCCGGATTCGTCGTCCGCCGCTTTGCGCCGCGGATCGGACTGGTCGACGCGCCGGGCGGCGCAGAGCGCACGAGCGCGTCGTGCCGCTCGGCGGCGGACTGGCGATCTGGCTGGGCGTGGTCGGCGCGTTCGCCCTGGGGCAAGCCGTGCTTGCTTCCTGGACGCCCGGCGCCGTTGCGCCGGACGCAAGCGCCGCGGCGAGCAGTTCCGGCGGCGAAACCGCGGCGGCGGGCGGCCTGGCTCAGTTGCGCTCGCTGGCCGTAACGCATGCCGCCGGATTGCGACTGCGGGCCGGCGATCTCTGGGCGCTCTTGGCCGCGGCCAGCGCCGCGATGCTGCTGGGACTTATCGACGATTTCCGGGGGCTCGATTGGCGGCTGCGCCTGGCCGTGCAAACGGCGCTGGCGGCGCTCCTGGTGTTTGGCAAAGGCTGGCAACTGACGCTGTTTCTCGATGCGCCCCTGGCGACCGGGCTGCTCAGCGTGGTCTGGATCGTGGGCCTGGTCAACTCTTTCAACATGCTCGACAACATGGACGGGCTGTCGGCCGGCGTGGCCACGATCGCTGCGGTAATGCTGGCCGGCGTGCTGCTCTTGGCCCCCAACCCCATCACCCACGGGCCGCAGCTGTTCGTGGCCGGATTCCTGCTCGTGTTGGCCGGAGCGCTCGCCGGTTTCTTGTGGCACAACCGGCCGCCGGCCCGGCTGTTCATGGGGGACGCGGGGAGCTATTTCGTCGGCTTTTGCCTGGGCGTGGCCACGCTGCTGGCCACGTTCAGCGGCGGGAGCCTGCCGCGACACGCCATCCTCGCGCCTTTGTGCGTGCTGGCCGTGCCGCTGTATGATACGGTGTCGGTCGTGTGCATCCGCTTGCGCGCGGGCGCAGCCCGTTCGCCGCCGATCACAGTCACTTCTCGCATCGTCTCGTCGATTTGGGTCTCAGCAAAAGGCAAGCCGTGCTGACCATCTATTTGGCCAGCGCCACGTGCGGGCTGGGCGCCTTGGCGCTGCACCGGGTCGACGAATTCGGCGCGCTGGTCGTCGGCCTGGTCGTGATTTCCGTGCTAGGGCTGATCGCGATCCTGGAAAGCATCGCTCGGCGCAAACTGAAGTCCTAAGCTCGCTCCTTTCCGGCTCGCCCCTCAACGCCTGACATACGCATGTCGAAGACGCGCTCCCATCCCGCTGCTCGCGGCGCCAAACCATCCGCGCCGGTCGCCCGATTGCCGGCGCTGCTGCTCGGCGGGCTGGTGGCAGTTGCCGTCGGGCGGGCGCTTTTGGCCAGCGAAGCCGTGGCCTGGCTCGGCGACGGGCAGCCGTTCAACATGTTGGTGCTGTCGTTGGCGGTGCTCACCGCGCTGGCCGCTGTCGGCTCGGGCGGGTTCAAAGCCCGCTGGACACCGACCGACGTGGCCGTGCTGCTGCTCTGGCTGTGCTACTCGGCCAGCGCCGTGCGGGCGGCGATCTATGCCAGCCCGCGCCTGCGCTCAACATGCTTTGGGAATGGACGGCGCTGGCGGCGGTTTATTTTTTGGTGCGACAGCTGGCCCGCACCGGGCTCCAGCAGCGCGCCGTGGTGGGGGCGATGATCGCCCTGGCGGTGGTGCTGTCGGCGCACGGCTATTGGCAGTATTTCGTCAGCATGCCGGCCGACCGGGCCGCCTACGCGCGCGATCCCGAGGCGCTGCTCCGCCAGAGCGACATGCAATACACGCCCGGCTCGGTCGAGCGCAAGCAGTTCGAGAATCGGTTGCAGAGCAATGAACCGATGGCCACGTTTGCGCTGGCCAATTCGCTGGCCGGCTACTTGCTGGCCTGGCTGCTGATGGCCGTGGGAATTGCCACCGCGACGTGGGCGGCGCGGCGCAAGCGCCGACCCGGCTGCGCAGGCCCAACCGCCGAACCGGCTGCGCCCCCGGCCGGGCGCTGCCGGCCTTTACCCTGGCGCTGATCTCGATCGCCGGCTGCCTGGTATTGACCAAGAGCCGCAGCGCCTGGATCGGCACGGCGGTCGGGCTCGCGGCTCTGCCGATCGCCCTGCCGGCCATTCGCCCGCGCGTCGCCCGGCGGCTGGCCTGGACAGCGGGCATAGTCATCGCGCTGCTCGTCGGCGGAGCGGTGGCCGTCGGCGGCTTCGATCGCGAAATATTCACCCAGGCCGGCAAGTCGCTCGGCTATCGGCTCGAATACTGGCAAGCGACCCTGACCATGATCCGCGAGCGTCCGTGGTTCGGCTGCGGGCCGGGCAACTTCCAGGACGCCTACATGCAATACAAGTTGCCCCAGGCCAGCGAAGAGATCCAGGATCCGCACAATTTCCTGCTCGAAGTCTGGGGCACCGCCGGCACCCCCGCACTCGTGGCGCTGGTGGCGGTGCTCGTCTGCTTTTACCGGCAAACCTGCCGCCGCGCCGAGTCCGGAACCGAATCCGATCCCGACGCGCGAGACTCCGCCACGGGGGCGCTCATCACGCTCGCCGGCGGCATCGTCGGGCTGGCGCTGGCGTATTTTGTCGGCCCGCTCGTCGAGTTGACGCTGGACGGCGGCCTGGCCTGGGCCGGGGCAGCCCTCGGCGCGCTGGTGATCTGGGGCATCTGGCCCTGGATCCGCCGCGGAACGCTGCCGGCCGCACTGGCTCCGCTGGTGATTCTGGCGCTGGCCGTGCACCTGCTGGCCGCCGGTGGCATCGCGATTCCGGGAGTGGCTTACAGTTTCTGGATCGTGCTGGGCCTGGGCGTCAACCAGACATCCGGTGCGCTGGCGGCGGCCGACGCGGCGCCGGCGAAAACGGCAACCCCCTGGGGCAGCATGGCGGCCATGGCCTTGGCCGGCTCGCTGGCCACGGCCTGCTATGTGACCGCATACAGTCCGGTCCTGCGCCGGGGTGCGGCCATGTACCGCGTGGCCGAGGCGCAACGGCGCGATCCGCGCCGCGTCGAAGCGGCGTTGCTCGATGCCGCCGCGGCCGATCCTTTGGCCTACGAACCCCGGCAGCTGTTGGCCGCGCTGGAATTCGACGAACTCGAACGCCGCAGCCGCGACAAGGACGACCGCGAGCAGTTCGATCGCGACGTCCAGGTGATGCTCCGCTTGCGCCCGCAATCGAGCGGCGCCTTTCGCCAGGCCGGCCGCTGGGCACTCGACCTTTACCGCCATACCGGAGACCCCAACTACGCCCGGCAAGCGCAAGAATTCTATGAGCGGGCCGTCGGGCTGTATCCTCAAAGCGCGCCGGTCCAGGCCGACTACGCGCTAGCGCTGCATGCGCTGGGCAAGGCGGCCGAAGCACAGCACGAAGCCCGCCGGGCGCTCGAACTCGACACCGCCATGCCGCACGACGACAAGAAATTGCCCGGCGACGTCCGGCGGCGGCTCGACGGGCTCGACGCGGGCCCTGCCACGCCTGCCGCGGGGGCCGACTCGCGTTGACGCTAGCGCCGCAAAAGCTTTACAATTCCAGGAGTGCGGCGTATTTCGCCCTCCCCGCGGCGGTGCCGAGTCCTGGTGGCGGGCGGCAAGCGGCCGGGTCCTGTCTAGTCGAACCCCTGTTCTCATCGTTATGCGCGCTTCGATCGTGGCCATTACGGCGGCAATTCTGGGCACGGTGATCGGCATCGGCACCAGCTGGGCCCGGCTCGGCAGGGCGCCCGACTTCGCGGCCGACTACGACCTGTTGACCTCGAAGAGCCGCTCCCGGGATAGCGAGGCGGCGCCGCTGGGCCCGCAACCCGTCGCGGTGACCGATGGCGAAGAGCACGATTTCGGCATGGTCGAGCGCCATCACGTGGTCGAGCACGCGTTTCGCTTCACCAATCGCGGCCCGGGCCCGCTGGTGCTCAAGTCCGGTGGCACGACCTGCCTGAAATGCACCGTGAGCAAAATTCCCGATGCCCCGATCCTGCCGGGCGAATCGGCCAACGTGGTGGTGCAGTACAACGCTTCGATCGACTCGCCCCAGTTCCGCCAAAGCGCGACCATCCTGACCAACGATCCGCAGCACCCCCGGATCGTGCTGACCGTGTCCGGGCAGGTCGCCTCGTCCTATTCGGTCGCGCCCAGCTCCGTGGTGTTCAGCAAGGTGACGGCCGGCGCCGCCGACTCGACGACCTTCAAAGTCATTTCCTACCTGTCCGATTCGTTCCAGATCGACTCGTTCCGCTTTACCGATGCGGACACCGCCGAATTCTTCCAGGCCACTGTCGCCCCAGTTCCGGCCGACGAACTGACCGAACCCCACGCCAAGCGGGGCTGCGTCGTCACCGTGACCGTGCGGCCGGGCCTGCCGCTGGGGCCGTTCCGCCAGACCCTGGTGCTCGAGACCAATCTGCCCAGCGCTCCGCACTTGAGCATCCCCGTCGAAGGCACCGTCGTCAGCAACATTGCCGTGGCCGGACCGGGCTGGGATCGCGAGCACGGCGTGTTGATTCTCGGTGTCGTCCGCAGCGCCGAGGGAATCAGACGCAACCTTTGGCTCCTGGTGCACGGCGACGACCGACATGACATCCACGTGTCGGTCGGCCGCTCGACGCCCGATTTTCTCCGCGTCGAGCTGGGCGAGCCGGTCGATTCGGCCACCGGCTCGGTCGTCCGCATTCCGCTGGTGATCGAAGTCCCCCCCGGCGCCGGATGCCAACTACCTGGGCTCGACCGGCAAAATGGGAGAGATCATCCTGGACACCAACCATCCCGATGCCAGGCAGGTGCGGATGCTTATCCAGCTGGCCGTCGAACCGTAGAGCCGGCTCCCTGTCGACAGGCAGGCCCGGCAAACTCCGTGCTCATCTCAAAGTAAAACTCGCCCCACTTCGCCCTCCGGAAGAATCGAGAATCGCCATGGAACGGCAATCCGACGGCAGCAACGGAACTGAAACAAGACTCCCGCGCCGTGCGCCGCGCTCGTCGCCGTGACGCTGCTCGTGCTCTTGCCGCTGGCCATGGCGGCGGTGAAGAGCGCCACGGCGCAGGCAAGCCGCCGGCGGAAAAATTCGACCCGATCAAGGTCAACGGCAAGTTCTTCGAAAACTGGACCAAGCCCGACCTGGCCATCCTGATTACCGGCCGGCAGGACGGCTACGTCGAGCCATGCGGCTGTGCCGGACTGGAAAACCAGAAAGGGGGCATCGGCCGCCGCCATGCCCTGGTCAAACAGCTGACGGCCGATGGCTGGCCGCTCCTGGCGGTCGACGCCGGGGGCCTCGTGCATCGCTTCGGCCGGCAGGCGGAAATCAAGTTCGCCATTTCGGCCCAGGCCCTGAAGACCATGGGCTATCAGGCCGTGGGTTTCAGCGCCGCCGACTTGCGGCTCTCCGGGGGCGAGATTGCCGCGGTCGTTTCGGAGGATGATATTTTCGTCTCGGCCGACGTGAACGTGTTCGACCTGGTGCCCCGGACCAAGATCGTCAAGCTGGCCGACCGCACGATCGGCATCACGGCGGTGCTGGGCGACGCGTATCAAAAAGCGATCAACAATCCCGACATCGAGCTGAAGCCCGCGGCCAAATCGCTCCAGGCGGTCGTCGCCGAGCTGAAGAAATGCGACCTAAGGATCCTGCTGGCCAATGCCACGCTGGACGAATCGAAGAAGCTGGCCAAGCAGTTCCCCGAGTTCGAGATCGTGGTCACGTCCGACGGCGGCGACGAGCCCCCCAACCGGCCCACCAAGATCGGCAACACCGATTTGATCGAGGTCGGGCACAAGGGCATGTTTGCCGTCGTGCTGGGCCTGTACAACGACCCCAAGCAGCGCACGCGCTATCAGCGCGTGGCCCTCGATTCGCGCTACTCGGTCACGCCCGAGATGAAAGCCCTGATGGAAAACTATCAGGACCAGCTCTTGGCCTTGGGCTGGCAGGGGCTCGGTTTACGCAGCGCGCCCATCCGCGCAGCTCGGGTCACGACAAGTCGTGGGGCCAGTTCGCCGGCGTGAAGAGCTGCCAGGAGTGCCACGCCGAGGCTTACAAAGTCTGGGAAGGCTCGAAGCACGCCCACGCCACTGAAACTTTGGAAAAACTCAATCCGCCCCGGCAGTTCGATCCCGAGTGCATCAGCTGCCACGCGACCGGCTGGAATCCGCAGGAATTTTTTCCCTACGCGACCGGCTTTACGAGCATGAAGCAGACGCCGCTCTTGGCCAACAACACGTGCGAGAACTGCCACGGCCCGGGCGCCGCCCACGTGGCGGCCGAGCGCGGCAAGAAATCGCCCTTGCAGCAGGAGCTGCGGGCCGCGATGCATGTATCGAAGGACACGGTCTGCATCAAGTGCCACGACGGCGACAACGACCCGGTCTTCGACCTGAAGACTTATTGGCCGCAGATCGAGCATTGAGCTGCGCCGAACGGCTCTGCCGGAATCATCTCACCGCAGAGGACGCGGAGAGGCGCAGAGGATTGACCGCCACGGTCGCCTGCGCGGCGCTTGCCGCTGAGGGAATAATCCAGCGGCGCTTCGCGAAGTAGAGGGTAGGAAACCGCCCTTTTGCCAACCGCCTCAAGTGGTGGACCGTGGCCATTCATCCCGCGCTGCGCGTGTTTCCGGTGATGACACTCGTTGCGCTCGGGTTCTGCGCCGCGGCGAGCGGCGATCAACACGAACCAGCCGTGCAAACGCCGCGCGAGCGATTCGCGGATCTCGCGGCGGAGTACGAGCGCGGAACGCGCTTGTTTTGGTGGGGCGACAAGGCTAGCGGTGCAGCCGCCCTGGACCAACACCTGGAGCACGTCGAGTGCTTTCTCAAACTTCTCCCTGCCGAGCGCGGCCGAGTGCGAAGCGTCCGTTCGGCGCACGAGGCTGCGATGACGCTGTGGCAGTATCACGAGGCCGCGGGTCGCCTCGACGAAGCGGTCAGATTCGCTCGACTCGCAGCCACCAAACACCGTCGCAGGCGGTTTTGCGGCAATGACGACTCGCCTGCGCGCATGGCGCTCCAATTCGCCGATTTGTTGCGTCGAGCGGGCCAATTCGACGAGGCGCTGGCCGTCTGCAAACCGCTCCTGAACTACACGTCGTTTAACGTCGAAAACTCGTTCCCGTCCTTGGCGCTCGAGCTGACCATGCGAATCGAGCTACAGCGGTTTTCGAAGTCGCTCGAATTACCGGCTCCATGATGGGACACCCACCGATTCTCGCAGCGACTGGCCAGGCAAGAATCACGATCGTCCACAGGAACCTCTCACCGCCGAGGAGCGGAGGGGCGCTGAGTACGCGCAGCCGACTTGTTTCTGTCTCCGCGATCCTCTGCGGCCTCTGCGGTGAGACAAATGCCGCTGCTTCGTGCGGTCGCGGCGGCTGGATGAGGCTTTCTGGCTGAGTGTATTACAAACGAGCTCAGCCCTTGATCTCGGCCATCGCCTCGTCGGGAATGCTGAAATTCGCCGATACGCTCTGCACGTCGTCGTGATCGTCCAGACGCTCCATCATCGCCAGCACCTTGCGGGCACTCTCGGCGTCCAGATCGACGGTCGAGCTGGGGATGCGGGCGATCTCGCGCATTTCGGGCTGCACGCCCTTGGCTTCGAGCGCGGAACCCACGTCGCCAAATTTGGCCGGATCGCAGCTGATCTCGAACTTGTCGTCGACGCGCTTGACGTCGTCGGCGCCGGCTTCCAGGGCGTATTCCAGCAGCGTGTCCTCATCGATCTTGTCGGCCGGCACGAGGAACAAGCCCTTGCGATCGAACATCCAGGAGACGCAGCCCGTGGCCCCCAGCTTGCCGTCGGCCATTTCGAAGATCTTGCGGATTTCGCCGGCGGTGCGGTTGCGGTTGTCGGTCAGGATCTCGCAGAGCACGGCCACGCCCGACGGGCCGTAGCCCTCGTAGAGCACCTCTTCCAGGGCGTCCGAGTCCAGATCGCCGACGCCCCGCTTGATCGCCCGTTCGATATTGTCCTTGGGCAGGCTGACGGCCTTGGCGGCGTCGATGGCGTAGCGCAGGCGGATGTTGGTGTCGACGTCGCCGCCCCCCATCTTCGCGGCCACGATGATCGCCTTGGAGAGCTTGCTCCAAAGCTTGCCCCGCTTCTTGTCGATCAAGGCTTTTTTGTGGGCGATGTTCGCCCAATGGGAATGACCTGCCATGGAAAATATCTCTCGCGTTGGCTCCGGAACGTGGTCCGGAGAAAGGTTCATTGCGGCTGGTTGAAGGGTTCGATGCGGCGCTTGGACGCCGAGGGTATACCCGAGGGTTTGCCTTGCTGGCAAGGGGAACGGGCGGACGGTCCTGGGCCGTACCCGACGGGCAGCAGACGCTCCTTGGCCCGAGCCTGCGCGTCTAGGAGGCTTTCGCCCGGGCCCGGTCGATCTTGTCCTGGGTTTGCTTGCTCTTGGGCTTGTCGTCTTCCTTGTCGAACGCGCCGGCGGCCTTGGTCCAGGCGGCCAACGCGGCCGGCGTGTCCCCTTGAGCGAAGAGCGCGTCGCCGAGATGATCGAGCACGATGCCGTCGGGTTTTTCGACGGCGGTGGCCATTTGCAGCTCGGCCACGGCCTCGCCGTAGCGGTGCATCCGGAAGTAGGCCCAGCCCAGGCTGTCGCGGTAGGCCAGGTTCTTGGGCTCGGCGGCGACGGCCTCCTGGAGCATGCCCAGGGCCCGCTCGAGGTGCTTGCCCTGATCGGCCCAGAGGTAGCCCAGGTCGTTTTGCGCGCCCGCGTCGCCGGGATACTCGTCCAGCACCTGCTCCAGCCACTCTTCGGCGTCGGCCATGTTGCCGGTGAGCACTTCGATGTTCGAGAGCACGAGCCGCGCGTCGTGCAGCACGTCGCGCGTGTCGGCCGAGTCGTAGTTCGCATCGAAGCGGCGCAGGAATTCCGCGTACGCGGCCCGGGCGTCGTCGTAGCGCTTGGCGTGATACAGGATCCAGCCGATGCGGCTGGCGAAGCGGGCCGACTCGGGCTGCAACTCGGCCGCTCGACGGGCTTCGGCCAAGGCTTCGTCGGTCTGGCCGCCCATGGCCAGCGCGCCGGCCAGATAAAAATGAAACGCCGGATTCTCGGCCGGCAGCACATGCTGGTCGATGCCCTGGCGGAAGACCTCGATCGATTGAGCAAACTGGCTGGCCGCCAGCATCTCCAGCCCCCAGGTGAGCGTGCGCTCGGCGGCCCGCTTGGGAGCCGCAGCCACGGCCAGGGCAAAATACTCGCCGGCTAGATCGTACTTTTTGATTTCCATGGCCAACAGCGCGGCCGCCAGGCTCCGGCCGCCTTCGTCGTCGGGCGTCTGCTTTTGCGCCGGCCACGTCGAGCAGGGCCTGCACTGCGGCCTCGTCGGCCACGAGCTGCTTGCCGGCTTCGCCCAGCGGATCGAGACCGCCGGTCTTGGGCAGGGCTGCGGCCAACAGCGCCATCAGGTCTTCCCAGCGCTTTTGTTCGTGCAGCAAGCCGACCAGCGCCTGATAGGCATCCACCGGAGGGCGCCGGCCCTCGGTCTGACAGAGCTGCCGGTAGAGCTTTTCGGCCTCGTCCTTGCGGCCGGCGACCCGGAGCCGATCGGCCAGGTAAACCGCCAGCGGCAGATTCGCCGGATTCTGGGCGTGCAACTTTTCCAGCCGGGGAATCAACTCCGGCTCGGCCTGCAAGGAAGCCAACACCGTGCCCAGCAGCTGGTAGGGGCCCATCCCTTCGTCGGGACGATTCGTTTGCAGATACTTTTCCAGCTGCTCGCGGGCCAGCTCGGGCTGCTTGCCGGCAACCGCCACGCGGGCCAGGTTATAGGCCAAAAGCGGGGCGTTGTCCTTGAGCGCATTCGCTTTTTCGAATGCCGCTTGCGCCCGCTCGGGCTGACCGGCATCGAGAAAACACTCGCCGAACAGCTGGTAGGCCACGTCGCTGGTTCCCAGCAGGCTCTTGCGCTGCGCTTCGCTCAGGCCGAAATCGGCCGGGCGCTCGAGCGCCGCCATCAACTGGGCGAACTGCCTGGCCGCGGCCTCGTACTGCCGGGTCAGATAATAGAGCCGCCCCGTCTCCAGCCACCACATGACCGAGCTGGCCGTCGGTTTTTCCTGCGGCTGCAGGGCCGCCACCTTTTCGTACAGCGCCAGGGCGCCGGCCCAGTCCTGCTCCTCGGCCAGTTCCAGCCCCAGGCGACGGAGCAAGTTCGCGTCGTCCGCATTCTTGGGCACGATCAGCCGGGCATAGCGGGCCGCTTCCGTCCGGCGATCCAGGTTGAACGCCAGGGCCACGATCTCGGACAGGGCAGCCGTGGCCCGCCGGTCGCAGCGCAGCGCGCGCTCGTACTGCCGCAGCGCCAGGGGCAATTCCTGCCGCTGCTCGTTGGTGCGCGCGGCCGCGAACAGGGCCATCGCCTCCAGGCGGTCTTCTTCCACTTCCGTGCGCGGCTTGCGAGGCACGAGCGGCTCGACCGCATCCTCCAGGCTCGTGACGTCCGCGGCACCCTGCTGGCTGCCGCCGGCGCCCTTTACCGCGGCCGGCGCAGCGGGCGCGGCGCTCTTGGGTTCGACCGGGGCCGGGCCGGCCAGTTCGGAGGCGGAAACGGGCTCAGCGGCAAACACCGGCCGAGCGGCCGAGAAACCACCGGATCCGGCGAGCCCCGGCGCCAACGCTCCGAACAGGGCCCCGAAGAACAGGCCTGTGCTTTGCAATCGCATTGCTTGCCCCCCTACGTGCCCTCTGGGTTAACCAGGCCCCTCCGGGCAGCTCGGTTAGCGGCTTACCGCGGCTTGCGCTTCACCAGTGGCTTGGCCGCCGGTTTGGTCTTGGCGGTGGTGAGCGTCTTTTTCTTGCCATGCTCGGCCGTGCGGGCCGGCTCAGCGGCTTTTTTCACCGGCGCGGCGGCCTTCTTGGCGGCGGCCGGTTTTTCCTTGGCCTTTTCCGGTTCGCGCGGCTTTTCTTTGCTTCCCTTTTTGCTCACGACCGGCTCGGGTGCCGGCGGTGGTTTCTTGCTGACCCGCTTGGGCAGCCGGTCCTTGGCATCGGGCGCGATCGACAGCAGCAGATCGCGCAGCTGCGGCGAAAACGGATTGGCGGCAAACTCGGCGCCCAGCTGGTGCAGCAGGCTGCCGAATTCCTGCCCCTTGCTCTTGGGGATCGCCCGTTCCATGCCCGGCACGTTACCGCTGGCCGCCTCGGCCTGGCTGATCACGCCCAGGACGTAGAGCGCGCCGAGCGTGCCGCGATCGACCGGAATCGAGTGTCCGCCCAGCGAAACCTGAACGGCCGAGGCCACGACGAACGGCGAAGCGCCGTCGAGTTTTTGCAGGCGCTTGACCGCGTCGCCGAGGTTCTTTTTCTTCAGCGATTCCAGGTCGAAGGAGTATTCCGATTCGAAGACGCTTTGCAGGATGCCCTTGACCCGGGACGCCACGGCCTCGGGCTCAACCAGCTCGTGCATCATTTCGGCCAGCTCGCGGACCGTGCTGACGCGCACTTCGTTCCAATCGAAGAACGAGGTCTTGAGCTTTTCGAACACGACCTCGGCCATGGGAGGACGCGAGTTCTCCAGGCAGGCCGCCATCAGCAGCGACTCGAGCACCGGCTGGTCGTGGCGATTGGCCGCGGGCTTATAGTGCTTCTTAAGCACTTTGTGCAGCTTGTTGAGCAGGGCGGTGCGATTGGGTGTCGTCATGCTGGGCGAGGTTGTCTTGGAGGCTTTTTAGGAGGGATTCGTGTTTGGGCAGCCGGGCTTTGGTCAGGCTGGCCGGCGGCGGCCCGGGCGCCAGGCCCGGCTAGGGGGTCACGTCGCAGGGCCGCCTGAAGGCGAATCATCCCGCTTGGATGCATCCGCCAACGGGACATGGCCATCGGCGGCTTGCGTATCCGCCGGCGCCGATTCGGTGGGTGAAGCGAGTTCGCTCGGCAAGGCAGCGTCGGCCCCCGGAGCACTCTCAGCCGGTGTGCTGGTGGCCGGCGTACTGGCGGCCGGCGGCAGCACCTCGGCGAGGATCCGGCTGATTTCGATCGATCGCTTCACTCCCAAGTCTAGCATGAAGGTCAGCCGGGGGGTGTACCGGGTATCAATCCGTTTGGCCACCTTGGATTGCAGGAATCCGGCCGAATTCTGCAGGCCCCGCAGGCTCAGGTTCTGCCGGGTTTCGTCCCCCATGACCGACACGTGGATCTTGGCTTGCCGCATGTCGGGGGAGACCTCGACGGCCGTAACCGTTACGTCCCGCACGCGCGGATCCTTCAGATCCGTCAGGATCGCCATGCTGACCACCTCGCGGATGGCCTCGGCCGCCTTTTGAATGCGTCTGGATGTCATGCCGCTGGCCGATCCCTCGTTAGAAGGTCCGGGCGACCTCCTCGACCTTGTACACTTCGAGGATGTCGCCTTCCTTCAAATCGTTGAAACCGGCCAGCTTGATCCCGCATTCGAGGCCTTCGCGGACTTCGCGGGCATCGTCCTTTTCGCGCTTCAGCGACTCCAGGCCGTAATCGCCGATCACCCGATTCTCGCGAATCACGCGCACCCGGCCGTTGCGCTGCACGTTGCCGGCCAACACCCGGCAGCCGGCGATCGTGCCCACGCGGCTGATGACAAACGTGCGCTGCACCAGGGCCCGGCCGAGTTCGACCTCGCGCTCCTCGGGCTTGAGCATGCCTTCGAGCGCGGCGCGGAGGTCTTCGGTCAGCTTGTAAATGATGTCGTACCGCCGGACCTGGACCCCGACGCGGTCGGCCAGCGAGCGGGCCCCTTCGTCCGGGACGACGTTGAAGCCGATGATGATTGCGTCCGAGGCATTCGCCAGGTGCACGTCGGCCTCGGTGATGCCGCCCACCATCGCCTGCAGCAGCTTGAGCTTGACTTCCGGATGCTCGAGCTTGGAAAACTCTTTCTGGATCGCCTCGATCGAGCCGCGCGTGTCGGCCCGCAGGATCAGGTTCAGCGTCCGGACTTCGTCGCGGCCGAGCCGATCGAACAGGTTTTCCAGCGTGACGTGTTCGGCCACTTCGCGTCCCAGGGTGACCAGCCGGCTTTGCCCTTCGCGCTCGGCGGCGATCTGCCGGGCCATGGCCACGTCGTCGAGCACGTAGAACCGCTCGCCGGCGCTGGGCGCCACGTTCAAGCCGGTGAGATTCACCGGGGTGCTGGGCGTCGCCTCGCGGTACGTGACGTGCGGCTTGAGCGTGTCGTACATCGCCTTGACGCGGCCGAACGCGGTCCCGCAGACGATGGCATCGCCGACGCGCAGCGTGCCGTCTTGCACGATGGCCTTGACCACCACGCCCCGCCCCTCGTGCAGTTCGGCCTCCAGGCAGGTGCCCACGGCGGGCCGGTCGGGATTGGCGCGGTAATCGTGCAGTTCGGCGATCGTGAGCAGCGTTTCCAGCAGCGCGTCGATGCCCTCGCCGGTGATGGCGCTGGTCTTGATCACTTCCGTGTCGCCGCCCCATTCGGTCGGCAGCAATTCGTTGGCGGCCAGTTGCTGCAGCACGCGCTGCGGGTCGACGCCGGGCAGATCGATCTTGTTCATCGCCACGACAATCGGCACGCCGGCGGCCCGGGCATGGCTGATGGCTTCCTCGGTCTGCGGCATCACGCCGTCGTCGGCCGCCACGACCAGCACCGCGATGTCGGTGACGTTGGCGCCGCGGGCCCGCATTTCGGTAAAGGCTTCGTGGCCGGGCGTATCGACGAACGCGATCTTGCGGCCGTCCTTCTCGATCTCGTAGGCGCGGATGTGCTGCGTGATGCCGCCGCTCTCGCCGCTGGCTACGTTGATCCCGATGATCCGGTCCAGCAGCGTCGTCTTGCCGTGGTCGACGTGCCCCAGCACGGTGATGACCGGCGGGCGGGGGACGAGCGAGGCCGGGTCGTCGACCTGTTCGTCGATCTCGGTCAGCTTGCGGTCGGCCAGGCCGAGGGGCTTCTTGAAATCGACCTCGACGCCCATTTCCACGGCCAGCATTTCGGCCGTCTCGGGCTCCAGGACGTGGTTCATCGTGGCCATCGTGCCCATGGCCATCAATTGCTTGAGCACGTGCGCGGCGGGAACGCCCACGGCCTCGGAAAAGCTGCGCACGGTGCAGGGGAGTTCGAGCGTGACGTTGCCTTTGCGCGGTGCGGCCGTGTTGGCGCCGCTGCGCCGCTGGCGCTGCAGCGAACGGCGGCGGAACGGCGCGGCAGTGACGGCGGCCCCCGCGGGCGCTTCCTCATCCTCCGGGCCGCGGCGGCGCGGCTCAGACGACACACGCTTGCGATTGAGCTGCCGCTGCTCGCGATCGCCCAACAGCGCCTCGCCCTCGGCCGCGACGGGTCCGCGGCCGCGCTTGGGCTTTTCACGCAGCGGCGCGCCCGCGGGCGGCGCTTCGGCCGCGGTGCCGCGGCGCGTGGCCCGGTCGCGCCCTGGCAGGCCCATGGGCTGCTCGCCCTTCGACGGTGGCGGCGCGTCCTGCGTGCGCTTGCTGAGCTCATGCTTGCGCAGGTGTTCTTGCAGCGGCTTGCTGCCGGCCGCGCCGAACGGCTGGAACGCAGCTGATCGGCCGAGAGCCTGATGTCGGGCTTCTGCGGCGCGGGCTCATTCGAGACGGGCTTGGCGTCGGGCTGTTGCACGCTGGGCATCGCGGCCAGCTTGATGCTCGGCGTCAGCGGACGCGGGGCGGGCTTGGGGGCCGGCTCGCCGTTGGCCGTCTTCTTCTTGTTCTTGGCCGACAGATCGAGCACGGGAATCTCTTTCGCCGCGCCCGGCGCCATGTAGTCCTCGCGGCGCACGACCGTCGGCTCGGTCGGCGTCGGCGCCGCCGGGGCGGCCACCGTCGGGCTGGGCGCTGCGCGCTTCGGAGCGGCGGGGGCCTTCATGCCGCCGGCCATGAAGGCGCGCACTCGCTCGACCTCCTCGTCGGTGAGGCTGGCCAGGGCTGATCCCTTGCCTGTCACACCGGCGCTGGTGCATATGTCGACCAGCACTTTGCTGTCGAGCTTGAGCTCTTTGGCTAACGAATAGATACGAACTGCCAAGTTGGCTTTCCCTCCCCATCCGTCGCGGCGGCCCCGTCAACAGGGCTACCCGGTTCGCGACCCGTTGGGCCGGCGACGGAAAACATCTAAAATACCCTATCTCATAGCCGCGTGTCTCCTGTTTGGCCTGCCGCGCGGGCCAAAAACCGTAGCGCGCTCGGCCGGGGCAACTCTGGCCGGGCTCCCGGCCAGCATTTCCGACCCCGCGGCGCGGCCTTCGCTATGCCTCGCCCGCGGCAGGCTCCGAGTCCGACTCGGCGGCCGCGCCGCCGGCCGGATTGCCGGCCGGATCGCTGCCGTTGGCCCCCGAAACTTCCTCGCCCGCGGGCGCGCCGCCGGCACTGGCCTCCGCAGCCTGGGCCGCTTCGGCCGCCGCTTGATCGGCCGCTTCGGCGGCGGCGGTGGCGGCATCGATCCGGTCCTGTTCGCGTTGCCGGCGGCGCTCGACAGCCGCCGCCTGCTCGGCTTCCTGGGCCTTGACCTCGGCCTGGGCGATGAGGGAACCGGCTTGCTCTTCGGTCAAGCTGCCCATTTCCATCAGGGCGTCCGGTTCGATGATCGACAGGTCGTCGTAGGACAGGAAGCCCTCGCCGACCAGCTTCTCGCTCAGGCTGTCCTCACCCCCTTCGAGCGACGAGAACCCGGCCACGGCCCGTTCGATCGATTCGCCCAATTCCTCGCGCGTCATGATCTCGATGTCCCAGCCGCAAAGCTTGCTGGCCAGGCGCACGTTCTGACCGCGGCGGCCGATGGCCAGCGACAGCTGGTCCTCGCGCACCAGCACGATCGCCCGGCCCAGCATCTGGCAGAGAATGACTTCTTCCACCTCGGCCGGCTGCAGCGCGTTGGGAATCAACACTTGCAGATCGTCGCTCCAGCGGACGATGTCGATCCGTTCGCCGGCCAGTTCGTCGACGATGTTCTTGATGCGATTGCCGCGGACGCCGACGCAAGCCCCCACGCAATCCACCCGCTGGTCCGAACTGCTCACGGCCACCTTGCTGCGGTAGCCGGGCTCGCGGGCCATGGCCCGGATCTCGATCACGCCGTCGGCGATTTCGGGAATCTCCTGCTCGAACAGGCGCTGCACCAGGTGCGGCCGGGTGCGGCTGAGGATCACCTTGACCCGGCTGCCGACCTTGCGGACTTCGAACACGGTGGCCCGGACGCGCTCGTTGGGGTGATGCGTTTCGCCGGGAATCTGTTCGCTGCGGGGCAGGATGGCTTCGACGTTGTTGAGCTGGACCGTCGCGGCGCCGCCTTCGTAGCGCTGGACCACGCCGGTGATCATCTGCCCCATTTGTTCGTGATATTCGTCGTACAGGGCGTCCCGCTCGGCCTCGCGGATTTTCTGAATCATCACCTGCTTGGCCGTCTGCGCGCCGATCCGGCCCACGGTCTCTTCCGGGTCGAGCGGAATGCCGTTGTGGGTGCCGGAGATCGAGCCGTCTTTGCGGTCGATCTTGACGACAATGTCCTCTTCTTCGCCGTATTGCTTTTTAGCCGCTGAAACCAGAGCCGCTTCAATGCCTTCGAACACGATTTCCTTATCGATGTTCTTATCGCGATGAATGGCATCGACGATTCGCAAAATTTCATTCGGATTCATAACGCCTTACCTTCCCCTTCCCGACGTGCGGGAGGCTTCGAATTGTCGGTCCAGCGGCGGATGCGCTGGTTCGGCGAACGGCCGGCCGGGGCCGGCGATCCGTCGAGCGCACACGCAGCTTTCCCTCGCCAAATTGTTTGGACGTACTCGATAACTTGTCGGCCCCGCTACTTATCGGCCGGCGAACGCTTCAGTGCGACCTTGTGGTCTCCCGAATCCCGTGGACTGCAAAAGGATCTACGACGCAAAACCCAAAACTCCGTTTCGCCGGCGGCTAGTTCACACCCGCCACCGGCCACAACACATTTCGCCCGCTGGCCGGATCGAACCACGAGGCGTGGTGAAAATCCAGTTCGATCTCCGCCCACTCCCCGCAGCGCACCGGCAGCGCTGCCGGCACCTTTATCCATACGCAACCCACGGCCCCAGGGTGCGCTGGCCCCGATCCGGCCCCATTCGCTCCGCCCGGGCCCAGCCCGTCACTCGCCGTGCCCACAGCCGCTTCGCCGCCGACCGGTGCGACGAGGCTGCCCGCCTGCGCCGCGCGATCCAGCCGGAGCTCAACGAGCTGCTCGCTGCCCAAGAGCTCGGTCCGCACGATCTCGACTCGAATCGCCGCCGCCGAACTGGCAACCGGGGCACCATCAACCAGCGCGCCGCCGACGGGACGAACATGCTCGGCACGCAGGCCCAGCAGGACTTCACCCAGCGACTTGTCGGCAATCTCGCGAGCGACCTGCGCGGGCACCGCGGCGGCCCAGTCCCGGCCCAAAAACCGCCACTGGCCGGCCGATTGCTCGAGCCTGCCGGGCAGAAAACTCATCGTCGGCGAACCGACGAGCGCGGCCACGAACCGATTGCGGGGCTGGTCATACACCTGCCGCGGCGTGCCGACCTGCTCGATCCGCCCGGAGTGCATCACGGCCACCCGCTGCCCCAGCGTCAGGGCTTCGGCCTGATCGTGTGTGACGTAGCAGGTGGTCGTCGGCAGGCGCTCGTGCAGAGCCGCAACCAGCCGCCTCATATTGACACGCGCGGCCGGATCCAGGTTCGAGAGCGGTTCGTCGAGCAGAAACACGTCGGGCTGCCGCAGGATCGCCCGGCCCAACGCCACACGCTGCCGCTCGCCGCCCGACAGCTGCCCGGGCCGACGCTCGAGCAGTCCGGCGATTCCAAGCCAACCGGCCACTCGGGTGACCCGATCGGCAATCGATTCGGCGCCGCTGGCCGGATCGGCCCCGGCGCCGCTCTTTTTTTCCCGCCGGGCCAGGCCGAAAGTCATGTTTTGCCGCACGTCGAGGTGCGGATAAAGGGCCGGCTGCTGAAACACCATGGCCACATTGCGCCGCCAGGCTGGCAACCCATTGACCACCCGGCCGGCGATCTGCACCTGCCCGGCCGACGGTTGCTCCAACCCGGCGATCAACCGCAGGGTGGTCGATTTGCCGCAGCCGCTGGGCCCGACCAGGACCAGGAGCTCGCGGTCGCGAATCTCCAGGTTGAGCCGGTCCACGGCGCGCACGCTACCGCCAAAGACCCTCGAGACCTCTTCGAGGATCAATGCGGCCATGAGTCAAGAGCTCGAGTTGCCAAAGATCCGACCCAGATTTCACCGCCCCGGAAGATGCGGCCGGAGAAGCGAAACCTGTTTTTGCGACGTCACTTAGGGACGTTCGTAATCGGGTAAGCATATCGGCCGCTTCCCGGGGTGTCAAGGAGCCGAATGGGCGCTGCGCGCTCGCCGGCAGCGGACCGACGGACCAGGCCGCTCGGCCAGCGACGCGCCCGTGCAAGCGTCCTGCGCGGACGCCTACAATCAAGCTCATGGACCCTGCCCCTCGCCGCTGGTTTCAGGTCTCGATCCGCGAGCTGTTCTTAGTCCTGCTGATCGCGGGCGTGGCGGGGGGCTGGTGGCACGACCGCCATCGCGACGATCCCGATCAGCGGTTGCTGGCGCCGATCATCGAATGCCTCGGAGCAGTGCGCAGCGGAGAATCGCATCATGTCGAGGGTGGAAGCTCGGACGCCGACGTCGACTTGCACTGGTGGATCGATCCGCAGCCCAACGCACGTAGCAAGCGACGCTGAGCCGGGCCGAATGCCCGGAGCCGGTCGCCAGGGCGAACGTTCAACCGCCCATGATCGCGAAGTAATTGCGCACGGCCATGTCGAACGTTTCGGCCGACATCCGCACGGGCCGGCGATTGAACAGGCAGCAGTTGCGGACGTGCAGCAACAAGTCCCGGGCGTGGCAATAGCGATAGGGGCGCCCGCAGGACTGGTAATGGTGCCCGATCAGGTAGTCGACCGCTTCGGCCGCGTACTCCACGCCGAGCCGGTCGGCATACATCTTCAGCAGCTCGCGGAACACGGCCTCGCTGGGATCGAATACTTCGATCTTGTAGGGGATGCGCCGCAAAAAGGCCTCGTCGACCAGATCCTTGGGCTCGAGATTCGTGGAGAACACGAGCAGCTGGTCAAACGGCACTTGAATGGTCTTGCCGCTGCGCAGATTCAGATAGTCGTGGCGTTTGTCGAGCGGCACGATCCAGCGGTTGAGCAGTTCGCTGGTGCTCATGCGTTGCCGGCCAAAATCGTCGATCACCAGCACGCCGCAGTTGCTCTTGAGCTGCATCGGGGCTTCGCCCGTGCCGGTATGCGTGTTGATCGTGATTTCCAGCCGCTCGAGGGTCAGTTCGCCGCCCACGATGATTGTCGGGCGCTTAATCCGGATCCAGCGCTGGTCGAGGCCGGCCGTGTCGACCTCCTCTTCAGGCAGGATCGGGGCTTCCGTGTGCTTGCCAGGATCGTACAAGCGGATGATTTCGCCTTCGACCCCCAGTGCCCGGGGAATCCAGATCGTCTGGCCGTAGGCCCGGCCGATACGTTCGGCAATGCTGGTTTTGCCGTTGCCGGGCGCGCCGTAAATGAAAAATCCGTGTCCAGCGAACAGGGCCTGGCCGACCTGGTTCTTCAGGTTCGGCTCGACGACCAGGTCGCCGAGCGCGTCATCGAGCTCTTCGATCGTCAGCGGATGGCGGGTAATCGATTGGGCGTGGACGCTGGCGATGTAGTCGTCCAAATGGACCGGCGTGGCGCCGAAATAACTGCCGTGCCGGTTCAGTCGCCGGGCGTCGTCCTGGCCAGCCGCCGTCAATTGAAAGACAAAATCGCCCAGCGGCGCCGAACCTTTGTGCACGACAAGCTGGTCGGCTTTCAGTTGGCTCAGCTGTTGCTCGGCCAGACAGAACGGCAGCTTGATCTGGTCAGCCACTTCGCGGCCGGTGGCCGTGATATGGTAGAGCAGGAACTTGAGGATCAAGGCCTGAACCTCGGCCTCGCTCAGCTTGGCGTCGATGAGCGACCTGGGCACCGGCGGCACAAAACCTTGCGGTGCCGGCTGCGCGGCAGCGGCCGGCGCCGGGCCCGGCCGGCGCAAATGCTCGACGCGGCTCTCCCGCCGCGATTTGCCCAATTTCGCCGCGGCCTGGCCGGCGCGGGCAGCCGCTTGAGGCGCCGCGGGCGCAACCGTCGGCAAGCCGGGGCACGGGGCCGCCACCACGACGGGCAAATCCTTTGCCGCCGGGTTGCAAAGGGATAGCCGCGAGAGCAAGTCGTCCAGGTAGGTGTCGTCTCCCGCCATTGCCGCCCCTTGTTTTGGAATGCACTTGAGCCTTTGAATGCACTCGGCCACGAGCTACCAAACCACTCGGAAAACGTAGGTTGCGGCGCGGGGGCGTCAACAACCGTCCGGCCGCCATCCAAGGCCAAAAAACCTGTGGGCGCGCCCCCGCCAGCAGGATTTTCCACCCGCCAATTCGCGATTCGGGTTGATTTGGCGGCAGGCCGGCCCACCCCTCATTCCGGGCCGGCGAAGCGCTGTTGGTCGCTCCGCTTTTAAGGATTAGAGTGTGCTTGACGATGGGATCGACCGGCAGCCGCAAGGAGGATCAGCGATGAGCGACGCGCCATCCGGCTGGCAACCGCTGGGCATCAATCGCCGGCTGGTGAACGACGTTTTGTATTTCTGCCGCGGCGTGCCCCTGTATCCCCTGGAGCGCCAGTTCAATCTGGCCGGGCTGAACCAGCTGCGCGACCGATTGCAGCGGGCCGGCGGTCCTCGCATCTCCTGGCCGGTGTTGTTTCTCAAGGCCTACGGGCTGCTCTCGGCCCGGATGCCCGAGCTGCGCGATGCGTACTTGCCCTGGCCGTGGCCCCATCTGCATCGGCATCCCGAGAGCGTGGGCATGCTGGCCGTCAGCCGCGATACGCCCCAGGGCGAGCGGCTCTGCTGGGGCCGGTTTCTGGCGCCGGAGCGAAGTTCCCTCGTCGAACTGCAGGCCGATCTGGAGCGCTACAAGCACGAGCCGCTCGAGCAAGTCTTTCGCCGCCAGGTACGGTTGAGCCGTTTTCCGGGCCCGCTACGGCGGATTGCCTGGTGGCTCAGCCTGAACAGCTGGCCGGCACGCCGGGCCCGGCGATTGGGCACGTTCGGTCTGTCGACCGTAGCCGGCAGCGGGGCCATCAACCGCTTTCATCCCTCGTTCCTGACGACGAGCCTGTCCTACGGCCCGATCAGTCCGGAGGGCCAAACGCTGGTCACGATCGTCTGCGATCATCGCGTGGTCGACGGGGCGCCGATGGCCCGGGCCTTGGCCGAGTTGGAAGCGCTGCTCACCGGCCCGGTGGCCGCCGAGCTGGCCGGCTTGGCGCAGCGGGCCAGCGCGGCGTGAGGATCGGCCCTAGTTTTCTTTTTCCTGGATCGTGAATTCGATCGAGGACTGGCCGATCTTCTGACTCTGCGTGTCTTCGATCGACAGCTGCAGGGTGTACGTGCCACCGTAGATGCGTTTGGGCATCCAGACGAAATAGCGGATGAAATAGTCGCGGCGCGGGTTCTGGCAATCTTCGGCCGTGATCTCGAATTCCTTCTGATCCACCCGGGCGCCGTGGCTGTCCAGGATTTCGTAGCTGCTTTTGAGCGCGGTGTGAAAGCCCTTCTCGTTTTGCACGGATTTGAAATTCTCGACTTCGGCGTAGAGCAGCACCTCCTGCCCGGCGTGAAACTCGTATTTGGCAAACTTCTTGAACACGCCGTAGCTGGTCACTTCGGTGCAGAAAGCCAGATTGTGCACGCTCAGCGTGGCGACTTCGCCCAGCCTGGCCGCCGCTTCGCGCAGCGAAATGCTGGCCGCCGCCGCCCGGCGGCTCTCGTCCGTCGTGCGATCGGTGTCGAGGTAGGTCGTCAGCGCGAACAATTCCTTCGCCCAAAAATCCTGCTGCGCCGGCGGAATGCCGCTGATGGGCTTCAGCGCCGCGTCGCGCCGTCCATCGACCAGGTACAGCAAACGCAGGCCGGCATAGCGGCCGATCGCAGCGGTCGTGGCCGGTGGATCCGAGGTTTCGCTTTCCAGCTGCGCGATGGCGGCTTCCAGGTGCTCACGCCAATCCATGTGCCGCGGCTCGGCCGCTGCGGCGGGGCTTGCCGCCGGCGCGCCAATGGCAGCCGGCGCCGCCGTGGCATTCGGCGAAGCGGCGGCACTGGGCGAAGCGGCGGCACTCGGCGCCGGGCTCGCCGAGGCCTCGGAACTGGCAGGAGTCGCGGCGTTCTCGGCGGCGCCGGCCGGAGCAACTTTTCTTTCGGCCGCGGCCAGCGTCACGTCGCCCGCACGATCGCCGGCGGCCGGCGGGGAGTTCTTGGTCGATAAAGCGCGCGCCGCCGGACGCGAAGGCATGTCGCCAACCACCGCCGGCTCGACATCGGGATCGGCCGGCGCGGCCGCTTTCGTGCGGTGCGGGCCAGCCGCTTGCGCCAGCTCGCCGGGCGCCGCGTCATTGTATTTCTGCCGGTAAGCCAGCGACGCCCGAAAGACTTCCAGCATTTGCGGCCAGAGCGCCGGATCGGTCTTTTGCAAATCCTCGATCAAGCGCTCCTGGGTGGCCTGATCGATGGCGCCGATTCCTTTGAGCTCGTTGAGCACGGCCAGCATCGCGGCCGGATTGGCCGGCTGCGCGGCGGCCGGGTTCGCGGCGGCCGCTGGCGCAGCCGCTGCGGCGGTACCGGGCGTGCCTGTGCTCGATCCGGACGCCGGGCTCGCCTTGTCCGTAGCCACGGCGCTCTCCGCACTGCCGCTGGCCGCGGCCGCCGGCCGGCGCCAGGGGTTCAGACTGGCCCAGGGGCTCCGCCCATCGGCCGCGCAGCCTGAACAGACCACGAGGGTCATTGCGATGCGCAGCGGTTGGCCGGGAGTTCGGGGCATGCGAACGATTGTCGACCTGGCGAAAAGTGCGGCGATTGACCGGCGCGTCGAGCGCCGGCCCGGCCTACGGTCCGAACGGCTTCATCCGAGATGGGGTGCGGATTCTAGGAAAAAGCCCGCGACGCCTCAATACGAGCCCCAGAGCTGCGCAGTCCCGGTCGAAAGAGATTTGCCAGCAAGGGGGCAGGCTCGGGCGGCTGCTAGCACGCGAGGGCATCCAACAGCGCTCAGCCCGCTGTCGCCATGCCCGCGGCCTGGCTGGCCAAACGCACCAGCAATTGCTCGAGCACGATGCGCGCCCGGGCGGGCGACGAGCTCGATCCTTTGAGCGCCAGATCGGCTTCGAGCAGCCAGTGATAGAGCTGGCCGGCCCGGGCGCGGCCGATTTGCCGCAGCTGGCTTTCGGCCTTGGCGAGCGTGAAAGGCTTGCAGCCCGCTTCTTCGAGCGCCTGGCGGAGGGTTATCCGGCGGCCGGCCGCTTCGGCCTGGCCGATCAGCTGCGCTGCGGCGGCAAAGCGGCGGAGCGAGGAACTGATTTGAGCCAGGATCGAAATCGGCACTTCGCCGCCGCTGAGCAGATGATCGAGCTCGACCAGCGCTTGGGCCGCACTGCCGCCGGCCGCCGCGTCGAGCATGTCCCAGGTGGTGCGGGTGCGCCAGCCGCCCACGGCACTTTGCACCAGCTCGGCCGTGATCGTTCCGCCGGGGCCGGCCAGGGCCGCAAGCTTGGCCAGGTCCTGCTCGAACAGGCCCAGCTCCGGCTCGACCATTTCGACCAGGGCTTCGGCGGCCGCCGGTTCGAGCCGGGCCTGGTAGGGATCGTGGGCCCGGGCGACCAGCCATTTGAGCAGCCGGGCGGGCGAGGGAAACTTGCACTCCACTTGCAGTCCGGTTTCGGCCAGCAGCTTGTACAAGCGCGTGCTCGCGGGCCAGGTCTCGACATCCAGGATCAGCACGCCGCCCGACGCCGGACTGCGCACGTAATCTTCCAATTGGCCGCGGTACCGGGTGACGAAATCATCGGCCTGGTCCATCACCACCAGCCGCCGCCCGCCGCCGAACAGCGCCACGGTTCCCAGTTCGTCGAGCACGGCGGCCAGTGTGGCCGTCGGGCCGGAGAGCGTGGTGAGCGAAAACTCGGCATCGGCGCCCGCCAGCACTTGCTCGCGCAGCTGCTGCGTGACCTGCCGCTTCAGAAAGGCCTCGTCCCCCAGCAGCACGCAGACCGGCTGCGGCGGGTGCCGCTCGGGTTTGGCCAGCAAATCGAGCGCTTCGACGGGTTTCGCCATGCCGGGCACTATAGCCCATTTCAGCTTGTCAGTCTGCCGCCGGCCGGTATACTCAAGGTTTTCTTGCGCGGCAACTAGCGGCCGCTCTAGTGCAGGCTGGGGAGATCGGTTCGATGGGAAGGCAATGCGAAGTTTGCGGCAAAGTGGCCGTGCGCGGCAACAAGGTGCGCACCCGCGGTAAGGCCAAGTACTTGGGGGGCGTGGGCACCAAGGTCACCGGCATCTCCCGCCGCGAGTTCAAGCCCAACCTGCAATCGCTCCACGTCACCGTCGGCAAGACGAACAAGACGCTGCTCGTTTGCACGCAGTGCATCCGCAGCGGCAAGGTGACCAAGCGCATGCGCAACGTCCCCTTCAAACTGCCCTCGGCTGCCGGTGGCAAGTCGGGCGCCAAATCGGGCGCGGGCACCAAGTCGGCCGTGGCCGGTTGACGCCATGAGCCTCTCCCGAGCCGATGTCGAGAAAGTCTCGTTGCTGGCGCGGCTGCAGCTCAGCCCGCAGGAGCTCGATACGATGACGACCCAGCTGGGCGCCATCGTGGGCTATGTCGAACAGCTGGGCGAGCTCGACACATCTGGCGTCGAACCGATGGCCCACGCGCAAGACGTGGCCAACGTTTTCGCCGCCGACGAACTGCGCCCAAGCCTGCCTCGGGCCGAAGCCATGGCCAATGCCCCGCACCAGGACGGCGAGTATTACCTGGTTCCCGCGGTCCTGGGCGAGTGAGTCATGTCGCTGTGCGAGCTATCCGCCCTGGAACTGGTCCGCCGGCTGGAGTCGCGCCAGGTCACGTCGGTGGAAGTCTCCCGGGCGTTTCTCGACCGGATCGAAAAGCACGACCAGCAAGTGCAGGCCTTCTTGCGCGTCGACGCCGCCCGGGTGCTTGACCGGGCCGGCGAGATCGACCGCCGCCGCGAAAAAGGTCAGCCCGTGGGCCGCCTGGCCGGACTGCCGGTCGCCGTCAAGGACCTGCTCTGCACGCAGGGGGAGCCGACGACCTGCGCCTCGCGGATGCTGGAAAACTTCCGCCCGCCGTACGACGCAACCGTCATCAAGAAGCTCAAAGCGGCCGACGCGGTCTTGATCGGCAAGACCAACATGGACGAGTTCGCCATGGGGGGCTCGAACGAAAACTCGGCCTTCAAGGTGACGCGCAATCCTTGGGACCTGGCCCGGATCCCCGGCGGATCCAGCGGCGGGGCGGCCGCGGCCGTGGCGGCCGACATGGCCCCCTTGTCCGTCGGCACCGACACCGGCGGCTCGATCCGCCAGCCCGCCGGATTGTGCGGCGTGACCGGCCTCAAGCCCACTTACGGACGCGTCAGCCGGTTCGGGCTGGTGGCTTTCGCCAGCAGCCTGGACCAGATCGGTCCGCTCGCCCGGACGGCCGCCGATGCCGCCTTGCTCCTGGAAGTGCTGGCCGGCCACGACCCCTTGGACTCCACGTCAATCGATCGCCCGGTGCCGCGCTATACCGACTCGGTCGAGCAGCCGCTGGCCGGGTTGAAGCTGGGCTTGGTGCGCGAGCATTTCGGCAAAGGCCTGGACGCCGAAGTCGAGCAGGCGGTGCGCGAGGCGGCCCGGGTGTACGAGTCGCTCGGCGCAAAGATCCACGAAATCTCGATGCCGCACGCCAAATACGCGGTGGCCACGTACTACGTCATCGCTCCCTGCGAAGCTTCCAGCAACCTGGCCCGCTACGACGGCGTCCACTACGGACATCGCGTCGACGAAAAGCAGATGCGAGCCGCCTTGGAAGCCGAGCGGGCGCGGCTGGAAAAGGCCCGTGACCAGCGCGGGCTCGAGCAACTGGACAATCCCCTGGTCCGGATGTATCGCCTCAGCCGGGCCGAGGGCTTTGGTCCCGAAGTCAAGCGCCGCATCATGCTGGGCACCTATGCGCTGAGCGCCGGCTACTACGATGCGTATTACCTCAAGGCCCTCAAGGTCCGGCGACTGATTCGCCGCGACTACGACGAGGCCTTCGCCCAGGTGGACCTGATCGCCAGCCCCGTCACCACTTCGACGGCCTTCAAAATCGGCGAAAAGGTCGACGACCCGCTGGCGATGTACCTGGTGGACCTGTACACGGTGAGCGCGAACCTGGCGGGCATCGGCGGCATATCGCTGCCCTGCGGTTTCGGCGCCGGCAACCTGCCGATCGGCCTGCAGCTTCAGGCCCCGCCGTTCGAGGAAGAGCGGCTGCTCCGCGCTGCCCACATGTATCAGCAGGCGACCGACTGGCACCAGCGGCGCCCGGCGTTGGGCTGAAAATCGAGTGGCAATGTTTGCGGCCGGCAACGGACATCGGAAACCCGCCGGATGGCGGAGTCGACCGCTCGACGCAGATGAACTGGATGAACACAGATACGCGCAGATAAGTGCCGGCAGTTAGCAAGCGAATTCTGGCGGCTGCAGATTTTGGGCGAGACAATCGGCCGTCTCCGACAACGCGATAGCTAGGAAGTATTCCAGAAATTTTCAGGGCCGTTGGACGCCGACGAGACTCACCTTTTGCTTCCCTATACTGCTTTCATCTGCGAGTATCCGCGTTCATCCCGTTCATCTGCGTCGAATGTTTTGACGCTGCGATTCGACACGGCTCCGCGGTCCACTTAGGAATGGCCCCAAGCATTCGTCGCCGGAGGGCTGGATAGCCGTAGCGACGTTTTCCGGAAAGACGCGGCCGCACATGCTCGCTGACGACCCGACCCTTACAAAGCTGACCGAACAGATCATTGGTTGCGCGTACAAAGTCGCGAACACGCTGGGCGTTGGATTCCTGGAAAAAGTCTACGAGAACTCGCTGGCGCACGAATTGCGAGCCCACGGGCTTCCCGTCGAGCCGCAGCGGGCGATCGACGTTCGGTACGATGGTGTCGTGGTCGGCGTCTATGTGGCCGATCTCGTTGTGGCCGGCAGCGTCATTGTCGAGGTCAAGGTTGTCGCGTCGCTCGAAGCGGTTCACACCGCTCAAGCCCTGAATTATCTCCGCGCAACGGGCTTGCCTGTCGCGCTGCTGGTCAATTTTGGTCGCCCGCGTGTCGAAGTGAAACGCGTGGCAAACTCCTCGACCCTGCCGAGTCATCACCCCGAGGAACCTGCAGCGACTAACTAGCTTGCGGCAATAACGATAATGACCCGACCCGTCCGACATCTGCGCGTATCAGCGTTCATCCGGGTTATCTGCGTTGCCTGAAGAAATCGTCCATTTTCCGCGGCGCGGCCGTCCGCCGCAGCCTTGAATCGACTTTTCCGTTTTCGTTCCAACCTGCGCGATCTACGCCCCCACAAAATACGATGAGCAGCGAACCTTATACGATCGTCATCGGCCTGGAAGTCCACGTGCAGCTGGCCACCCAGACCAAGCTGTTTTGCCGCTGCAGCACCAGGTTCGGCGCGCCGGCCAATACGCAAACGTGCCCGATCTGCATCGGCATGCCGGGCACGCTGCCGGTCATGAATCGCGAGGCCTTCGAGCTGGGCCTGCGGACGGCCGTGGCTCTCAACTGCCAGATCGCCCCGTTCACCAAGTGGGACCGCAAGAACTACTACTATCCCGACTTGCCCAAGGGCTATCAGATCAGCCAGTACGATCTGCCGTTCAGTTCCGAGGGCTGGCTGGAAATCAGCGATCCCAAGGGCCGCATCCAGCCCAAGCGCGTGGGCATCATCCGGGCCCATCTGGAAGAAGACGCCGGCAAGAGCCTGCACGATGAGCAGGCCGGACTGGCCGACAGCAAAATCGACCTGAACCGGGCCGGCACGCCGCTCTTGGAGATCGTCAGCAAGCCCGACATGCGCTCGCCGGCCGAGGCCAAGGCCTATCTGACCGAGCTCAAGTTGCTGCTCACCTACCTGGCCGTGTCGGACTGCAACATGCAGGAAGGCAGCCTGCGCGTGGACGCCAACTTGAACCTGCACATCGATACTCCGGCCGGCAAGGTGGCCACGCCGATCGTCGAAGTCAAGAACATGAACAGCTTCCGCGCCGTCGAAAAAGCGATGGAGTACGAAGCCCAGCGGCAATATGCCGACTGGCAGGAAACGGGCAAAAAAATGGGGGACGTGCCCAAGCAAACCCGCGGCTGGGACGACGTCGAAAACATCACCCGCGGCCAACGTCACAAAGAAGAGTCGAGCGATTATCGCTACTTTCCCGATCCCGACCTGGTGCCGGTTCGCGTGCCGGCCCAGCGGGTCGAGCAAACCCGGGCCGCGCTGGGCGAATTGCCCGCGGCCCTGCGGGGGCGGCTCGAAGCCACCTGGGGCATCACGCCCTACGACAGCGACGTGCTCGTGAATCAGGGAGCCGGCCTGGTCGATTATTTCGTGGCCCTGGCCACCGCGGTCGGCGACGGCAAGATGGCTTCGAACTGGGTGCAGCAGGACGTGCTGCGCACGCTCAAAGAGCGGACGCTCTCGATCGAGCAATTCCCCTTGCGCCCGCCGGCGCTGGCCGAACTGCTGGCGGCGGTCAAAGCGGGCCAGCTCGACACCAGCCGTGGCCGGGAGATCTTTCTGGAGATGCTCGAAACCGGCCGCCCAGCCGCCGAGCTGATGAAAGCCCGCGGCATCGCCAAGGTCGACGAAAGCGAACTGGTGGCCCTCGCCCGGGAAATCCTGGCCGCCAACCCGAAGGTGCTGGCCGATCTCAAAGCCGGCAAGCTGCAGGCGGCGGGCAACTTGATCGGCCAGGCCAAGAAAAAGAATCCGAACGTCAACCCCGGCCGGTTCCGCGAGATCGTCGTCGAGCTGGCCGGGCAGATGTAGGTGAGAAGGAAAGCATACCGCAACGCGGTTCACCTCTTCCTCATGCCGTTCATGACTGCCCCGATCACTCTCTTGACCGATTTCGGCACGGGCAGCCCCTATGTGGCGGCCATGAAGGGCGTCATTCTGTCGCTCAACCCGCAGGCCCTGCTGGTCGACTTGACCCACGCGATCGCACCGCAGGACGTGCGCGCGGGGGCGATCGCCCTGGACGAGGTGTGCCGCTGGTTTCCGCCCAATACGATCCACGTGGCGGTGGTCGACCCGGGCGTGGGCAGCGAGCGGCGGATCGTCTATGCCCGGATCGGCGGCAGTCATTTTTTGGCCCCGGACAACGGGCTGCTCAGCCGTTTGGCGCGGCGCGTGCCCCCTTCTACAATCAGGACCGTGACCGCGGCGGAATTTTGGCTGCCGGTGGTCTCGGCGACGTTTCATGGCCGCGACATATTCGCGCCGGTCGCGGCTCGACTGAGCCTGGGCCTCGAGCCCGAACGGCTCGGCCCGGAGCAGGCGGAATTGACGACCCTGGATTGGCCGGAGGTCTGCGTGGCGGAAGGCAAGCTCGAAGGACGGATCGAATCGATCGATTCGTTCGGCAACCTGATCAGCAACATTCCGGCTGAAAAGCTGGCCGGGGTGCCGCACGGCGAAGAGGTGACCGTCGAGTGCGACGAGCACCAGACCCAGGGTATTTTCCGCACCTATTCCGACCAGCCGGAAATGACGCTGATCGCGCTGGTCGGCTCCAGCGGCAAGCTGGAGCTGGCGATCGTCGGCGACAGCGCGGCCATCATGCTGGGCGTCCGGGTCGGCACGCCGCTCGTCGTCCGCTGGTAGGCGGGTGATCGCGGCCGCGGGTTGTGGGCTGCGACCGACCCGGCCCGTCCAGACCACGGGCCGCGTCCCCTGGCTGGCTCCGCAAATGGGCCCAATCCCAGGCCGTGCACCCGGCCCTAGTCGCCCACCTCGAACTCGATCGGTGCGGTTTCCACGTTGCCGGTCCAGGTGGTCCGACCGTCGATCGATTGGGCCGGCGCATTCTGATAGTGGAATTGCAATTTGTATTTGCCCGCCGCGAGCGGGGCGAAGCCGGACTGCGTGCCGTCGGCACTGGTGTAAACCAGTTCCCGCGTGCCGTCTTTCAAGCCCTTGACCTCCGCCTGGCAGAGCGACGTGTAGGACTCACCCGGGGAAACCAGCATCCACTCGATTCGCCGCTCCCCGCGGGCCCTGACCCAGTGCTTGAGCGGGGTCCCGTCAACGCGTTCCAGGGTCAGGCTGCCGCCGCCGGTCGCAGAAAACAACCAGGGCTCGGACCCGTGATTCGTGATTTCCAGCCGCAGGTCCGGCCGATCGACTCCCACCGGCGAGGAAACGGTCAGCTGCCAATACGACCGCGTGGCCGCCTGGAAGTCGACGGTTGCCCCTTCGAGCGGAGCGGATCGCACCAGCTTCAAGTAGCTGGGGCCGGCCCCCGTCGCTGCCGCCACGCCCAAGAGGACAATCCCCACCCAGCCGATCTTACGTCCCGCAATGCGCATGTTTTTCCCTCGTTGCCAGGCAGTCAGTTGGCGAGAAGTCTATGGTTGGATTCCTGCGCGCTAGCACCCCCAGCCAGCGAAAGTGCCGCGCCCAAGTTTGGCGATCAGCAGATAGACGCTCGAGGGCGGCCAGAGGTTCCCCACGACCAGAGGACGGCCGCACGACCCGGAAAAGTCCTTCGGCCAGGCTGGCCGGATGCGCACGGCCGCCGTGCGCCAAAGCGATATTCCCAAAGGGCGGCTGTGCATCCGGCCGGCGCCGCCTGCTACTTTCGCTCGATGCGGATTTTCAGATTGTAGCGGCCGGGGAAATTCTGGTTCGAGTACTCGTTCTGCATCGCCACGCCGAAGCGGAGCGCGCCGCTGCGCTGGGCCCGGAAACTGGATTTCGAACCCACCTTGAAGATGCTGCCCGCGTCGCCGATGGCCGCCACCAGCGAGCCGCCGGCAATCGAGTTGGGGACGTACCAGCCGAAGTTCGCCCCGCCGTCGGGCGTGGAAACCATGTTGTTGCCCCAGGGCGTCATGGTGACGGTGCCGTCGGCCGTGATCGTGACTTTGTCGCCGCGTTCGACGCGAATGTCGCTGGCCTTCAGCCCGCGCTGCACCAGGTTCGTGCCTTCGACGCTGAACGAGCGCCGGATCTCGGTCTTCTTGGTCGAATCGCGCTCGCCGCGGCGGATGTCGCCGAGCTTGACCGTGAGCGGGCCGTACAAGCTGGCCACAGTGAAACTCTTGTTAAGGATCTTGCCGACGGCCGTGAACGCGCTGGTCTCGACCGTGTCGCGCTCGATCAGGGGAACACCGCCCGCCGCGGCGTCCCCTTCTTCGTCGCCCTGTTGCGTTTCCAACTCGTCGAGAATGGTCTTGATCCGCGTGCGGCGTTCGGCGTCCTTGTCGTCGCGCCGCTTTTCCAGCTCGACGCGGACGCTGGAGCCCAGCTTCACCAACTCTTTCTGGGCCTTTTCGCGCTCGTCGAAGTCGTTGGCTCCCAAGGCATCGATCAGGTCGTAGACCTTCTTGCCCAATTCCGGATGATGCACCAGACCGGGCGTAAAGCTCCTCAGCTCTGTGACCGGAACGGTCAACGTGCCGAACTGGGTTTCCAGTTCCAGATCTTCGACGGACAGCTTGCCGCTGATCACCGAGCCGTCCATCAAGTGCAGTCGGATCATCTTCGGATCGACTGGCGGCCTGGCGTCGTCGCTGGCCGTGTCGGCGCCGTCGTCGCCGTCGTCGGCCGGCAGCGGAGCGGTCAGGGCGGTGCCCAAGAAAATCGCGGCGAGGAAGATTGCCCAAAGGCGGTCGAGCATGGCGCGTTCCAGCGAAGTCCAGACGGTCGCGAAACCGAAAACAATTAGATTATCTTAGTCGAAAACAAGTTCCCTGTGGCAGCGCCGGGCCAGAGAAAAGCAGGACCCGGCCGCAGGGCAGGAAACGGGCCGCCGCCGGCACAATGGTCGCGCCCGGGCGTCCGCTCGCGGGCCGGCAAGGTTTACGGCTCAAACCGGTGCCACGCGTACCCGTCGGGCAGCACCCGCTGGCCGGCAAATTCCAGGTGCAGGATTCGGCGATGCCGGCGGCAGCCGGCCAGCGACGAGCCGCTGGAGTGCGAAACCAGCGGCCGCATCACCAGCACGTCCCCCGCCCGCGCGTGCACGGCCACCGGCGGCCGCTCGCTGGCCGCGGCCGATTTGCCGCCGGCATGCGAACCGGGCACGACGCGCAGCGGCCCGTTTTCGTCGGTCACGTCGTCCAGATGAATCCTCAGCGTGAGCATCCGCTGGAGCAAATCGCAAGGGGCTTCGACGTGCGGAACGCCGGCCTTGGTCGTGGGCCGGGCAAACTCAGCGCTGGCGAGCGTGTTGTCGCGCACGGCAATCGTCAGATCTTTGTGCCAGGGCAGCGACCAGGTCCGATCGGGCGGCTTGTCGAAGTACAGCGCCCGCACCAGACCACGCTCGGGCCCCAGCACCGCCGTGAGCAATTCCAGCAAGGGTGCCCGGCGCCAAACCTCCGCCACGGCCTGGCAGCGGTCGAGCACGTTGCGCGCGGCCACCACCGTGCCGGCCCGGCTGCGCATCGAGGCGTGCCCCGCGGCATCCGCCAGGGCGTCGCCCAGTTCGGACGCCAGTCGTTCGGCTTCAGCGGGCGCGAACACGCCGGGCACCAACGCGAACCCGTCGGCGGCGATGGCTTCCAGCCAGGCCGTGTCCAGGCGTGGCTGCGGCCGCGGTTCGTGACCGGTCTGCCCTGCACTCATCGAATGCTCTCGATCCGTCGGCATCATTCGCCCCAGTCCGGCTCCCCAGCCTGGCTCCCCAGGGCCATCGATCTCGAATTCGCGGCCGGCGCCACTTAATCCGGCTCGGCCCAATTCCTGCTGCGTTCGACGGCCTTGAGCCAGTCGCGATAGCGGCGATTCCGCTCGTCGGCGAGCATCGTGGGTTTGAACTCGCGATCGAGGGCCCAGTTCTGCGCGATTTCGTCCTGTCCTTGCCAATAGCCGACGGCCAGCCCGGCCAGATACGCGGCGCCCAGCGCAGTGGTTTCGGCCACGACGGGACGGCGGACCGGCGAACCCAGGATGTCGGCCTGAAACTGCATCAGGGCGTCGTTCACGGCAGCGCCGCCGTCCACTTTCAGCTCGGCCAGCGGCAGGCCGGCGTCGCGCTGCATGGCATCGACCAGGTCGCGCGATTGAAAAGCGATCGACTCGATTGCCGCCCGGGCGACGTGGGCGGCGGTGGTGCCGCGCGTGATCCCCAGGATCGCGCCCGCGCATACGGGTCCCAATAGGGGGCTCCCAAGCCGACGAAGCCGGGGACCAGGTACACGCCCCCCGAATCGGCCACACTCTGGGCCAGCGGCTCGACCTCGGCCGAGCTGCCGATGATGCCCAATCCGTCGCGCAGCCATTGCACGACCGCGCCGCCGATGAACACCGAGCCTTCCAGGCAATACGTCACGCGGCCAGCGATGCCCCAACCGATCGTCGTGAGCAGATTGTTCTGGCTGACCGCCGGCTTGTCGCCCGTGTTGAGCAGCAGAAAGCAGCCGGTGCCGTAGGTGTTCTTGGCGCTGCCCGGGGCAAAGCACGCCTGCCCGAACGTGGCGGCTTGCTGATCGCCGGCGCAACCGGCCAGCGGAATGGGCTCGCCGAACCACTCGGGCGCGGTTTCGCCGTAGCGCTCGCTCGAGGCCCGCACCTCGGGAAGCATGGCTCGGGGAACGTCGAACAGTTTGAGCAACTCGGCGTCCCAGTCGAGCGTGTGGATGTTGAACAGCAGCGTCCGGCTGGCATTGCTGTAGTCGGTCAGATGCAGCCGGCCGCCGCTGAGCCGCCACAACAGCCAGGTGTCGACCGTGCCGAACAGGATCTCTCCCCGGGCCGCCCGCTCGCGCAGGCCCGGCCGGCTGTCGAGCAAGTGTTTGATCTTGGTGGCGGAAAAGTACGCGTCGAGCACCAGCCCGGTGCGCTCGCGGACCAGCGGCTCGTGCCCCTGGGCCTTGAGCTTCTGGCAGATGCCGGCGCTGACCCGGCTTTGCCAGACAATGGCATTGGCCACCGGCCGGCCGCTTGCGCGTTCCCAGAGGATCGTCGTTTCACGCTGGTTGGTGACGCCGATGGCCGCGATGTCGCGCGCGGCCAGCTGCGCGCTGTCGAGCGCCTGCCGGGCCACGCTCAACTGCGAGGCCCAGATCACCTCGGGATCGTGCTCGACCGAGCCGGGCGCCGGCAGGATCTGCGCGAACTCTTCCTGCGCCGTGGCCACCGGCCGGCCGTCGCGGCCGAAGACGATGGCTCGGCTGGACGTCGTGCCCTGATCGAGTGCGAGGATGTACTGGGGCATGCCGCTGGCTGGTTTTTGCTGGGCGGTCCCGGCCGCCGGGCCTTAGGTGTCGACGTGCTTGCCGAAATGTTGCCGGAGCCGCCCGATGGTCTGCTGTACGGCCGCGTCGATCTCGGCCGCGGCCAGCCGGCCTTCGGCCGCCAGCACCTCGGCCAGATGCCGAAGGCAATCGGCACTCAAGCGGTCTTTGTATAAGAGCATCAAGCGGCGTTCAACCAGATCGTCCAGCATGCAGGCCCATTCGCGGCGAATCGCCCAACGGGCGCAAGCCAGCGGGATCGCCGAATCGCGCACCAGCTGGCCCCGGTCGGCTGGCTCGGCGGCCGCCAGCACTTCGCCGGTGCGCGTGCCGCACAAGCGCCAGGCATATTGCACCGCCTCGAGCGGCAGACTCCACTCGGCGGCCAGCTGGCTTTGCGCGGCGGCCAATTGCTCGTCGCTTTGCGGATAATGTTCGCCGCCGGGAATCGTGCGCTCGCGCGAGTTGTCCGTCGGCTCGGCGCCCAGTTGGGCGAGCACGATTTCGGCCGCCTCTTCCGCCAGAGCCCGGCAGGTGGTGAGCTTGCCGCCGATCAGCGAAACCAGCGGCACCGCGGTCCCCTCGTGCAGCTTGATCGCGTGCCGGCGGGTGATCGCACCGGGGGTCGTGGCATCGACAAATGGCAGCGGCCGCACGCCGCTGTAGGAAAAGGCAATGTCCTCGGGCGCCAGGCGAATCTGCGGAAACACCTCGGCCAGCGAAGCGACCAGATAATCGATCTCCGTGCGGCTGGCGACGGCCTGATACGGGTCCCCTTCGTACGGCTCGTCGGTGGTCCCGACCAGCGTCATCCCGGCCAGCGGCAAGATGAAAAACGGCCGCCCGTCGGCCGCCTCGGCATAGACCCCCTGGGGGCCGAGCGCTGCAATCAGGTCGGGCCGCGGCGAGAGCAAGTGCGTGCCTTTGGTGCCGCCGATCAGCCGGGGCGCGGCGACCGGCAACCGGGCCAGCGTCTGATCGACCCAGGCGCCGGTAGCGTTGACGATCACGGCCGGTTCGATTGTCTCCTGGATCTGATCCGTGCCGCGGCGGCGGATTTCGACCGTCCGGCCGGCCAAGCGCGCTTCGTGGTACGTGAGCACCCGAACCTCGCCCCCCCGGGCCTGGGCGGCCAGACAAGCGTCGGCCAGCAACGCCAAGGTGAGCCGCTCGGGAAAGGCGACCTGCGCATCGTAATAGGCCGCCAGCCAGCGGTAGCGATGCGCATCGACCTGGGGCCCCGCCGCGGGCGACACGATCCGGTGCTTGGGCAGGCTGCGGTCGCGGGCAAAGAGGTCGTACATCCAGAGCCCCATCCGGACCAGCCACAGGCCGCGATCGCTTGTCGACCCTGCGCCCTCGTCCCAGCCCATGAACCGGCGGATGGATTGCCCCAGGCCCGTGAGGCGATGCCGAATCGGCACGAACAATTCGAGCGGACGGACGAACTGGGGCGCCAGCCTGAGCAGCCGCCCGCGCTCGGCGAGCGATTCGCGGACCAGGTCGAACTCGCCGTATTCCAGGTAGCGCAGTCCGCCATGAATCAGGCGCGAGGAATAGGCGGTCGTCCCGCCGGCGACGTCCGCGGTGTCGACCACCACGAGCGACAGCCCATTGAGAGCCAACTCTCGGGCCAAGGCACAACCGTTGATACCGGCGCCCAGAATCAGGACCGGCCCGCGGCTTTCGGTCATCCCGATTCCTTTCGAGCAGCGCTGGCCGGCGTCAGGGCAAACCCCGCGGGCGGCGACCGCGGCGGGCCGCCGGCGGGCTGGCGGCGCAGGATCAATCCTGGATGTTCAACGTCCGCTCGAGATGCAGCACGTGGGCCCGGACCCCTTCCAGGTTCGGGTTGATCCGCAGCGCCAGCCGGAAGCTGTCGAGCGCCGCCTGGCGATTGCCCAACTGCAAATAACACTGTCCCATCCCGGTCGCGGCCGCAAAGTGAAACGGGTTTAGCTCCAGCGTTCTCCGGCAATCGCGAATCGACGGCTCGAATTGGCCCAGGCCAAATTGGGCGACAGCCCGCTGGTTCCAGGCTTCGGCCAATTCGGGGGCCGTTTCCAACAACTGGCTGGCATGGCGGACGGCGTGCTGATAGCGCTGCGAAGCATTCAACCGCACCAGCGTGCTCAGCCGCTTCCGCAGGGCGACTGCACCGGCCCGGCACCACAGCCAGCGGATGCCTTGTTCGGCCAACTCGCGGACGCCGCGGTCGCTGTCGCCCAGTGCCCGGCCCAGCGTCGCGTTCGATTCGAACTGGCCGACCAGCCCCAACACTTTGACGGCCCCGCGCCGCGTAAGCCGTTCGCCGTGACCCGCCAATCGCTCCAACGTGCCGATGGTATAGCGGCTGGTGACCCGTTCGACCAGGGCGTCGGAGTCCTGATCCTCGAGATATTGCCGGTAAAAATCATCCAGCAGGGGGGCAGAACCATGGTTCTTCATGTCGACTGTTCCATCCTTCACGTCGCCTCTAGGGGGCACAACCGCCGCACGGGTGGACAAACTCAAGTCTAATCAGCCGATTCCGTCTCACCAGTCAAAAGCCGCCGCCGGGCCGCCTGATTTTTCGTCGCCCCCTCATGCGGCACTTGGCCCGGGCGCCCCAAGGAGCGAAAATAGAACCATGACCGCCTCCTGCACTCGTCGATCGGTCCGGCGCCGCGCTCGCGGTCGCGCGCAGGGAGCGGCGGTCTGGTCCTGCGCTCTGCTCGCGGCAACTTTCTGGGCCCAATCAGGGGCACTGGCCAAAGACGACGCACGGACCAACTGGCTGGCCGGCAAAGCTTTCAGCCAGCAATTGGAGCAGCCGACGAACATGGCTTGTTCCGAGCGCCCGCTGGCGATCATGGTCCAGAATCTGGCCGCGGCCCAGCGCGTGGCGATGTGGATCGACCGGCGGGTCGATCCGGAGCGCCCGTTGACTCTGGCGATCCGGGACGAGTCGCTCAAAGAGGTGATCCAGCAGATTGCGGCCCAGGAGCAGTTGGGGGCCTCGACCCTGAATTCGGTGGTCTATTTCGGGCCGCCGGACGCGTCCGCCAAGCTGCGAACACTGGCCTATCTCCGCCACGAGGCCGTCAAACGGCTGCCGCCGGCGCGGCGGAAGGAACTCTCGGAATCGCGCGCCGCGCATTGGGCCGACCTGGCCACGCCGCGCCAGCTGGTCGAGGGCCTGGCCCGCGAAGCACACGTCGAAGTTCGCGGCCTTGAGCGGATCCCGCACGATCTCTGGGCGGTGCGCAGCCTGCCGGCACTCACCTGGACCGAGCGGCTGACGCTGCTCTTGATCCAGTTCAATCTGACTTTCGACCTGTCGCCCGGCGGCGACTCGATCCAGCTCGTCGACGTGCCTGAAAATGTCGTGGCCACGCGCCAATATCCGGTCAGCGCGTTGGGGGCCGAAAAGGTTGAAGTGCTGGCCCGGCAGTTTCCCGAGACGGCCCTGCGCCAGCAGGGAGACCAGATCGTGGCCGAGGGCAGCGTGGAAGCTCTGGAAGCCTTGTTCGCCGGCACCACCACCCGGCGAACCAAGACCAAAACGACCACGCCCGGTCGGCAGGTCTACAAGCTTTCGACCGAGCAACCGCTGGCGGCGCTGGTCGAGGAACTGGGCAAGCGGCTCGACCTCGACTTTCAGTTCGACCGCGAGGCCATCTCCCGCCGCGGCATCTCGCTCGATCAGACCGTATCGGTCAAAGTCGAAAACGTCTCGCTCGAAGAGCTGATCGAGGCCGTGCTCGCACCGGCCGGACTGGTTGGCAATCGCCAGGGGCGCACGGTCCGCGTGGTGCCCGCGCGCTGAACCAGCCAGCGGGCGGCTGGTCCGCATCGCCAGCGGCACGTTCGCTGCGCAAAGCCTTACGGAAACGACACCTTCCAGCCGTAAGCTCGCTATTGCAAATTCCTTAGTCCCCGAAATAATTCACTCGTGGCATCAGCTTTTCTTGTCGCGCGGCAAAGGGAGTCGCTATGCGACGTCGTCAATCGACCGGATGGTCATGCTCCGCGCCTGGGCCGGGCACGCTGGTCGCCCTTGCCGGTCTGCTGATGTCTGCGCCCGCCGCGGCCCCCTCGGGCAGCGCCGGCGGAACCGCATTGGCCCAATACGTCGGCTCCTCGCACTCGGCCGGCCACCACGCGCCGGCAGGGTACGGCGCGACGTGGGGCGGATCGACGGCGTACCACAACGGGCCCAAGACCGGGATCGGCGGCGGCGGTTTCGTGCCGTATTACGGCTACGGCCTGGGTTTGCCCTACGGCCCGTATTACTACGGTTCGTTTGCCTTGGGCCCGGTGTTCGTGCCCGCCGATTCCCTGTTCGGTCCGGGTCCGTTGATGGCAGGCATCGGCAACCTGGTGCCTGCCGACGACGGCGGGATGGCCAATCCGCCAGGGCCGCGCAACCGCGGACCGCTGGCCGGACCGGCGCCCAAAAACGCAGGCCTCCAGAACGCGGCGCCCCAGAATCCCTTGGACCCCCCGGCGCCGAAAAAGTCCGCGCCACGAACGCTGCGTCCAAAGCCCGGGCCGGCAAGTTCCTGCAGTCGGGGGACGTGCAGTTCGCCAAACAGAAATTCCACCAGGCGCTGGAGCGCTATCGCGAAGGTTCGCTGGCCGCGCCGGATCTGGCCGAGTGCTTTTTTCGCCAGGCCTTTGCCCAAGTGGCGATGGGTCAGTACGAAGCGGCCGCCAAAGCCATTCAGCGCGGCCTGCGGCTCAAGCCCGACTGGGCCGATGGACAATTCTCGCTGGTCTCGCTGTATGGGGCCGAGCAACACCTGATCAAGCTTTCGCATCGCGAAGCGCTGGCCCAGGCAATCGAACAGAACCCCCAAGACGCGAATCTTCTTCTCCTGATGGGCGCCATGCTGTACTTTGACGGCGAACAGCAGCGATCGCGGCTGTTCTTTGAGCAGGCGGCCCAATTGGGCGCCAACGACGCCCATCTGCTCGACGGCTTCCTGGCCCCCGCTCCGGCCGATGCCGACAAGGACGATCCGGCCCCGGGCAGGGCAAATCCCGGAGCGGACAGACCCGTCGCGGCCAGACCCGGTCGCGCGGACCTCTACGCGCCAGCATCCCTCGCCCGCCGGGATGAGCAATCCCGCAGCGCCTGCGGGCCGTCTGATTCGACGACCGTGAACGGCTCTCGACGCACAACGTCCGCCGGAGGGACGTATTGCATTTGGTGGACTCGATCGCGCCCGGCGCTGACATGTCCGGCGGACGGGGAAGCGATTGTTACAAGTCGATTAGGCAGAGGGGTCCCTGCCTGCGTCAACCGCGACAATTGGCCCAGTGGATCGGCACATCCGGCATGGCCGGACCGATCGTGCCAGCCGGTGCATTCGTCGTGCCCGCCCGAGCGCAAGGGGTCTGCTATAGTTACACGGGATCGTGAAGAAAATCGGTTTTTTGGGCATCGGCGATGCGCGCTTCGACGACTACTATCCGCGCTCTCGTGGCCGTAGCGGCCGTGGCCTTGCTGCTGGGCGGCGGCTACTACGTCGTCGCGCGGACGCGCTACCTGCGCAGCGACACGCCGCAGGGGACCAGCGTCGAAACGCCGACCGACGCGTCAACCCAGTCCGGCGCGGTCGAGCTCTCGTCGCGCACCGCCGAGCTGGCCCGGATCAAGACGGCCGAAGCGGTCCTGTCCGAGCGGCCACGCAAGCTCGACCTGCGCGGCTCGCTGGCCATCGACCCCAACCGCCTGGTGCACGTGCACGCCCGCTTTCCCGGCCAGATCGTGCAACTGGCCACGGTCGAGGGGGGAATCAGCGAGCCGGAAAAGGGCGCCTATCGCAAGCCGCTGGGGTTCATGGATCACGTCGTCCGGGGCCAGGATCTGGCGGTGCTCTGGAGCAAGGACCTGGGGGAAAAAAAGAGTGAAATGGTCGACGCGCTGGCCCGAACGCGGCTGGACCGGCAGTCGCTCAGTCGGCTGGAAGAGCTCTACAAGCGCGGAGCCACCAACGAGCAATCGGTCCGGGCTGCCGAACTGCAAGTCGAACTGGATGAGATTGCCGCCCGCCGGGCCGAGCGGACCCTGCGGTCCTGGATGCTCACCGATGCGGAGATCGATCTGGTCGTCGCCGAGGCCGACCGGCTGAGCAAGCACGAAGAGCGCAAGCCCGAGCTGGATACCAACTGGGCCCGGCTCGAAATCGTGGCCCCCATCGAAGGCACGATCGTGGAAAAGAACGTGGCCATCGGCGACATCGTCGACACCAACGCCGACTTGTTCAAGATCGCCGATCTGACGGTCCTGAACGTCTGGCTGCACGCCTACGAAGAAGATCTGCCGTATTTGTCTCAGCTTCCCAAGCCGATCCATGCCCGGATCCGCCTTCCTTCCAGCCCCAGCCTGGGTGACCTGAACTGCACGATCGAGCGGATCGGCGACATCATCGATCCCAACGAGCACATGGCGCTGTTGATCGGCTCGATCCAGAATCCGAAAGGGGAATTGCGGTCCGGCCAGTTCGTGACCGCGACGGTCGAGATCCCGCCGGACCAGGGCCTCGTCGAGATTCCGGCCAAGGCCTTGATCGACGACGGCAACCAGAGCTTCGTGTTCGTGCAGCCGAACCCCGACGTGCTGCGCTACGTGCGGCGCCGCGTTTCCGTCGCCCGGCGCACGTATGACATCGTTTTCGTCCGCAACCAGATCTCGGCAGAGCAAAAAAGCGAAGGTTATTCCGAGCTGCACGCCGGCGAGCGCGTGGTCTCGAGCGGCATCTCGCAATTGGAAGAGTTGCTGCAACGCAGCCAGAGCGCCGAAGCCGCGAAACCTTGAACCCACGGCCCGCGGGGAGGCCGGCGCCCCCATGCCACCGACGCCCGCAACATTCCCTCCCGAGTTTCCGAAAACCGTTTTCCCGCCCGGGCCCGACGCGATGCCGGCCCGGCCGTTTCCCGCATCGAGCCCTCGCGCTGGATCGGCGGCCTGCAGCCGCGTCCAGCTTTAGGCACAGGCAAGCATCATGGTCGCCAGGCTGATTCAGTGGTCGGTGAGCAATCCGCTGATTGTCGGATTGATGACGATCGCGCTGGCCTGCGCGGGCGCCTACGCCTTTACCCGGGTGAATGTCGAAGCGTATCCCGACCCGGCCCCGGCGATCGTCGAAGTCATCGCCCAGTACCAGGGGCGCTCGGCCGAGGAGATGGAGCGGCTGGTCACGATTCCGCTGGAAGTGGCCCTGTCGGGCATGCCGGGCCAGACCGACATGCGCAGCAAGTCGCTGTTCGGCCTGTCGTACGTGAACATGCAGTTCGCCTACGGTTTCGACTACCTGGCGGCCCGGCAGGAAGTCATCAATCGCATGACGATCGCCGAACTGCCGGCGGGCGTCACGCCACAAATCTCGCCGCGTTCGCCGATCGGCGAAATCCTGCGCTATGCGGTCACCGGCCCCAAGGACTCGCAAGGCCGCAACCTGTACACGCTGAACGACCTGCGGGCGGTGGAGGACTGGACGCTGGAGCGCGAGTTCCGCCGCATTCCCGGCGTGGCCGACGTGGTCAGCTTCGGCGGCACGGTGAAGCGCTACGAAGTCCAACCCGACCCCGACCGGCTCAAGCGCTACGGCATTACGCTGGAGCAGCTGCAAAGCGCGATCGCGGCCAGCAACGACAACGTCTCGGGCGATTATCTGGTCCAGGGAGAATCGGCGGCCGTGGTCCGCGGGCTGGGCCTGATCGGCGGCGGCCGCGACCCGATGCAGCACACCCTCGGCATGCAGAGCGCCAAGGAGGCCGTAAAGTATCTGCGCCGAGGAGCAGCGCCGGCTGATGCAAATCCGCCAGATCGTGCTGACCACGACCAACAACCTGCCCATCCGCGTCGGCGACGTCGTCGAAGGGGGCCCGCTCAAGCCGGGCGAAGAGATCTCCGACCGCGGCGTGGTGGTCAGCAATTTGACCCGCTTGGGCAAGGTGGCCCTGAGCCGCCCCAAACGTGATCTCAATACCCACGAAGTCGTCCATGACGAAAACGGCCGCCGGGTCTGGATCGACGAGGACGAGGTCGTTCAGGGGCTGGTCCTGCTGCGCAAAGGGGCCGAATCGCTCCCCACTTTGAAACTCGTCGACGCCAAGATCCGCGAGCTCAACGATACGCCCGGCCGATTGCCGCCGGGGGTCAAGATCGAGCCGTTCTACGATCGCACCGACCTGATCAACTCGACCACCGACACGGTCGAAGAGAACCTGCTCGTGGGCATCGTGCTGGTCACCGTGATCCTGCTGATGTTTCTGAGCAACGTCCGCAGCGCGCTGATCATCGCCATCAATCTGCCGCTGGCGCTGCTGTTCGCCTTTTCGGTGCTCTATTTGCGCGGTGAATCGGCCAACCTACTCTCGATCGGAGCCGTGGACTTCGGCATCATCATCGACTCGACCGTGATCATGGTCGAAAACATCTACCGCGTGATCAGCACCGGCAAATACGCCGAGCTGCCGCTGGCCCAGCGGATCGTGCGGGCGGCCAGCGAGATCCAGCGGGCGCTGCTCTTCTCGACCTTGATCATGGTCTGCGCCATGCTCCCCTTGTTCACGATGAAAGGGCCGGAAGGGCAATTGTTCCGCCCCATGGCCCAGACGTATGCCTTTGCCATCGGCGGAGCGCTGCTCCTGGCCCTGACGATCGCCCCGGTCTTGTGCCTGCTCCTGTTTCGGCACCTGAAACCGACCGAGGACAATTTCTTCGTCCGCTTCCTCAAGACAGGCTACCTGCGGAATCTCGAGCGCTGCCTGGATCATCGTGGCGTGGTGGTGACCGTTTTCACGCTCATGTTATGTGGCACGCTGGCCTGCCTGCCCTTCCTGGGCCGCGAGTTCATGCCGGCCCTGGAAGAAGGGCACTTGTGGATCCGGGGGATTTATCCGGTCAGCGTCTCGCTGCAGGAAAACTCCGAAGGATCGCGGCTCGCGCGGGCCATCATGTGCACGTATCCCGAGGTCGAACTCGTGGTCAGCCAGCTCGGCCGGCCCGACTCGGGCGTCGACCCCACGGGTTTTTACAGCGCCGAGTTCTTCGTGCCGCTCAAGCCCCAGGAAGATTGGCCCGCCGACGTCACAGCCACCGGCTGGCGCCGGCTGCTGGGCCCGCTGCGGCGGCGCACCAAGCCCGAGCTGATCCGGGATATGAGCACCGAGCTGAGCGAAGCCCTGCCGGGCGTGAACTGGAATTTCTCGCAGGTGATTCGCGACAACGTGCTGGAAGTGCTCTCCGGCGTCCAGGGGGAAAACTCGGTCAAGATTCTCGGTCCCGACCTGGACGAGCTGGAAAGCCTGGGCGCAAGGTCTCCGCCGCACTGTCCACGGTGCCCGGCGTCGAGGATGCCGGCTACTACAAGATCAAGGGGCAGTCCAATCTGGAGCTGGCCATCGACCGGGCCAAGTGCTCGCTCTGGAATATCAGCGTGGCCAATGTGCACAACGTCATTCAGACGGCCATCGGCGGCAAGACGGCTTCGCAAATGATCGAAGGGGAAAAAACTTTCGACATCACCCTGCGCTGGCCCGAACGGCTGCGCCGCGACGAAACCGACATCCTGGACATCCCCGTGGACGTAACCGGCCACCTGGTTACCGGCGGGCCCGATCAAAGTTCGAACCCGACCCCGTTTTCCGGAGCCTCGAGCGGGCTGTCCTCGACCGGCAACCGGCAATCGCGCCCCTCGCTGGCCGGCAGCGCCAAGATCGGCGCGCCCAACGAAACCATGACGACTCCGCGGGAACGCCTGGGAGACCTGGTGACGCCGCAAGGGGACGGGCCCGATTCGGATCCAAAGCCCAACGGTGAGTACGTCCGCAGCGGGGCCTCGACAATCGCCCGCGAGCAAGGCACGCGCCTGGTGGCGGTCAAGTTCGGCGTCCGCGGCCGCGACCTGGGAAGCACCGTATCCGACGCGCAAGCCAGGGTGCGCGACCTGATTCCGCAAGGTTACCGCGCCGAATGGAGCGGCGAATTCCAGCAAATGGAGCAAGGCGAACGCCGGTTGATGTTCATCATTCCGCTGGCGCTGGCGTTGGTTTTCATTTTGTTGTACCTGGCATTCCACTCGCTGCTCGACGCGCTGGTCGTGTTGTCGAACGTCGTGGCCTTGTCGTTGGGCGGCGTTTGGGCACTATTATTGACTGGCACGAACTTCAGCATCGCCGCCGCTGTCGGATTCACGTCGATCTTCGGCGTGGCCATCATGGACGGATTGCTGCTGGTGTCGTCGTTCAACCAACTGCGGGCCCACGGGCTGCCGCTCCGCGAAGCCATCATCCAAGGCGCGGAACGCCGCGTGCGACCGGTGATGATGACCGCTCTGACCGCCATTTTTGGTCTGCTGCCGGCCGCCGTCTCGGTCAAGGTCGTGCGCAGACGCAGAAGCCGCTGGCCATCGTCGTGGTCGGCGCGATGATCACCACGTTGTTTCTCACCCGGTATCTGACGCCGGTCCTCTACAGCTACTACGGCAAGCGCGAGCCGCATGAATCGGCCGGCGACATGGCCCACTAGGCCCGCGGCCAATGCCAGCCATCAAACCTGCTGCTGCCAGCCGGCACGCCAGCCAGCTGCCCCCTCGAACGCGGCAATCGCCGGTCGAATCGGCCGCAAGCCCTGGCAGCTTCAGTGCTTCACGCTTTGCGCGTTGCCGCGCGCCGAGGCCATAAATCCTGCGTGTTCGCCTCATCTTTCCTGACCCACAAGGCCGATAAAACCCGAACGAGCCGCAGACTTTGCGCAACCGCTACGTTCCAGGGCTCGCACCCAAGTCGAGCATGGGGTTGGTCTTGCCCGTCACGTTCGAGCACCAAGCGATGCTTCCGCCCGCCGCGCCGTCCGCGGTCCGGGCTGCTGCGCGCTGGTGCTGCGTGGGCCTGGTGCTCTGGGCCGGTTGCTCGGTTCCCCTGATGCCGCGCTCGAAGACCGCAACTCTGGGCGACCCGCCCGACCTGGGGCAAGCCCAGCGCGCAGCGGTAAGCACCGCCAGTTCGCCCTACGGCAAAACCACGCCGCAGACGCCTGGTCGCGCCGCGCAAGGCGCCGTCGCCGCGGTGGCCCTCGAGAATCCTGTCCGCCTGCCGCCGATCGAGCAAGTTGCTTATGTGGCGCCGCCGGCGGCGCCGGGCACCTTGCCGGGGAGCGCGACGCGGGGACCGTTGGGAGAAGATCTGCCCAGAGTTGGACAGCCGATCCCCAGCTTGTCCGATCGACTGAAGCTCCCCAGCGTCCTGCCAGGGGCCAACGCTTCGCAATTGACATTACCGCCGCTCAACCTGGAGCATCCCGAGGCCCGCAGCGAGATCGTGGACAAGCTGTTTCCGAATCGCCCGCCGGAGCCGCAAATTGCTCCTCCGCCGGGCGTCGAGCGCCGTCCGCCGATGACGCTGCAAGAGCTCGAAGACCTGGCGCTGGCCAACAATCCGACGCTCGTGCAAGCCGCGGGAGAAATCACGGCGGCCGAGGGCACGGCGATCCAGGCCGGCACGCATCCCAATCCCGTCATGGGCTACGAGGCCGATACCGTGGGCTCGTCGGGTACTCGGAACTACCAAGGCGCTTACGCCCAGCAGCTCATCAAGACGGCCGGCAAACTCGGGCTGCAGCGCGCCGCGGCCAACATGGACTACATGAACGCCCAGCTCCAGCTGCGCCGCACCCGGGCCGACGTGCTCAAGCAGGTCCGGGCGGGTTACTTTGCCGTGCTGGTGGCGCAGGAAACTATTGCCATCAATGCGGCCCTGGTGCGGTTCACGAACGAGGCTTATCGGATCCAGGTCGAGCAATTGCAGTTCGGCCAGGCCACGGCCTATGAGCCTGCCCAGCTGCGCACGCTGGCCGTGCAAGCCCGAGCGGCGCTCGCGCAGGCCCAAAACCGCTATGTCTCGGCCTGGAAACAGCTGTCGGCGGCAGTGGGCATTCTCGACCTGCCGCCCGCCGAGCTGGAGGGCCGGGCCGACATGCCCGTGCCGGTGCTGGGCTACGATTCGCTGCTCGCGCAGATCCTGTATATGCACACCGACGTGCTGTCGGCCCGCAACACGCAAGCCCAGGCCCAGCTGCAATTGCAGCTGCAGCGCGTGACGCCGATTCCGGACTTGAACGTGTACGGCACGTTCCAGCAAGACTTCACCACGCCGGGCTTCGCCCGAACGTCGTACAACGTGCAGGTCGGCGTGCCGGTGCCGGTCTTCGACCGCAACCGCGGCAACATCATCAGCGCCGAAGGCCGCCTGCGCAGCGCGGCCGAACAGGTGCGCACGATGCGCAACCAGCTCAGCGCCCAATTGGCCGACGCCTTCGAGCGGTTCGAAACCGGCCGCATGCAGGTGCAGTTCTATCGCGAGCAGATCCTGCCCGATCTGGCCCGCGCCTATCGCGGGGTTTACGAGCGCCACCAGCAACAGCCCGACGCGGTCGGCTTTGGCGACATCATCGTGGCCCAGCAGAATTTCAGCGTGGGCATCGCCACGTACATCAGCAGCTTGACGGGCCAGTGGATCGCGGTGACCGACATCGCCTGGCTGCTGCAGCTCGACGATTTGCGCAAGCTCTACGAAATGGCCCCGTCGCCGCCGCCCCCGGCGCTCAATGCGCCGGAGAATGTGCCGGCTCCCATTCCGCAAAACCCCAACCAGGCCAAGTAGCAGGAACGTTCCAGGTACGCCATGCACCGCTCGCTCGCCACAACCTGTTTGATCTCGCTGACGATGCTGATGGGCATCGCACGCGGACAAGCCGGCGCGCCCGCAGGTGCGGTCCCGCCGCGTTACGGGTTTGCGGCGCCGATTGGCACTGCGGTTCCGGCCTGGTCGCCGCCAGGAGTCGCAGCGGCGGGGGCCTGGTCGGCGCCTGGTGGCACGGCCATCCCGGCCTGGTCAGCGCCAGGCGGCACGGCGCGGCCGGTGTCGTTCGGCGAAGCGGAACCCGTGCAAGCCGCGCCCGAAGCGGCCAGTTCGACCGTGCCGCCCGATCCCGATCCGGCGCATTGGGGCAATTACGGACAGCCCGGGCCGGTGCCCGTGGCGCTGCCGGCAGTCGAGTATTCGCTCGTCGGACCGCCGCGCGGAATCGTGCAACCGACGGCGCCGCCCGAGTATCGGGCTGTCGTCGCCAATCCCGAGGCCGTGCCCGACAACGACATTTGGCTGACCCAAGCGATCGATCTCAACCGGGCCGACGGCTTGGCGCCCAGCGGCGTGTTTGGCGCCGTGACGCTGCCGACGGGGCACTTTATCGCCTCGTACGGTTACCTGCAGAATACGTTCGACCACGCGTTTGTCGGCAACCAGCAAGTGAGCAATGCCAGCGTTCTGGCCAGGTACCCATTTGCCCCCACGCGGGGACTCTCCGACTCTCAAGTGGCCACGCTGACCTACGGCGTCACCGACGACCTGACGATCACCGGCAGTTTGCCCTTCGAGCACAACCAGATCGACTACGCCCAGAGCGGCGCCCGAACCTGCGCACCGCGTTCACGAACCCGGGCGACATCCGAATCAGCCTGCTGTACGCCCTGTGGCGGTCGCCGGGCCATCAGCTGCACGCCAACTTCGGCGTCAGCGTGCCGGTGGGCTTGCTGCAAACCTTGCCCCAGTTGCAAAACCCGACGTTCCCGAATCTGCCCACATATGCCCTGCGGACCAGTTCGGGCACGTACGACCTGGTGCCCGGCATGACTTATCGCGGCCAGTCCGAGCGCTGGTCGTGGGGTGCGCAGGGCAGCGGCGTGGTCCGCTTGGGATTCAACACGCTGGGCTACAAGCAGGGCGATCAGGTCGACCTGACCGTTTGGGCGTCGCGGCTGTGGACGCACCGGTTGAGCACGTCCACCCGGCTGGACGGCAACCTCTGGGGCAACACCGCGGGCCAGGACTACCGGCTCAATCCGGCCCTGGCGCCGACGAACAACACGCTGCTGCAAGGCGGCCGGCGGCTCAACCTGCTGTTCGGGCTGAACTATTTCATTCCGGCCACGCGGATCCCCGGACAGTACCTGACGGTCGAAGGAGGCCTGCCGGTCTATCAATCGCTCGACGGACCCCAGCTCGGCCTGAACTGGATTCTGAACGCCGGCTGGAACATGGTCTGGTAGCGCGGCCGGCTCCGTCCCTGGCGAGGCTGAAAAAAGCCGCGCTGGACCGCGGCGGCATTTTTCGACAGACAGCTACGCGGCCTCGGCCGCCGATTTCTCGCCCAGGGCGGCGGCCTTGTTCTCCCAGGTCTCGGTCCAGAGACAGCCGGCCCAAGAGAACCCCACCCCGAAACCGGCCAGCAGCGAGCGCGTGCCCGGCCGCAAACGGCCCGAGGCGCGCAGGTCGGCCATCAGCAGCGGCAGGGTCGACGAGACCGTATTGCCCACGGTTTCGAGCAACGTGGGCATGCGGCCGGCGTCGAGCTTCATGTGCTCGCGCAGTTGCTCGAGCAGCTTGAAGGTGGCCTGATGCATCAGGAACAGCTCGATGTCGGCCTCGCTGAGCTGTGCCGCCGTGAGCACCTGCTGCACGAGCCGCGGGATGATGTCGATCGTCAGGTTGAGGATGCCCGGCCCGTCCATGTACAGCCGGCTGGGCCAGCGCCAACGGGTGCGCGGTTTGATGGCCTGCTCGATCGGCCGGGCCCCGCCGGTGCGGACCATCAGCGTGTCGGCGGCAGCCCCGTCGGTGCCGAAGGCGAAAGCCCCCAGCGAGGGGGTGTCCGCCGCTTCGATCAGCGTGGCGGCCGCTCCGTCGCCGAAGATCGTCCGCAAGGATCGGTCTTCCGGCGCGATGTATTTCGAGTAGGTCTCGGCCGTGATGAGCAGCACCCGGCGCGGCGCCGCTGCGGATCAGCCCGTCGGCCAGCGACAATCCGTACACGAAGCCGGAGCAGCCCAGGTTGAAATCGAGCGCGCCGATCGAGGTCTTCAGCCCCAAGCGGTGCTGCATCAGGCAGGCCGAGGTGGGCAGGGGGTAGTCCGGCGTTTGCGTGCAAAAGAGCAGGAAATCGATCGAATCGCGCTCGATCGCAAACTGCGCAAACAGCTTCTCGGCGGCTGCCACGCCCAAGTCGGAGGCGCACTCGCCCGGAGCGGCGATGTGCCGCGCGCGAATGCCCGTCTTGGAGTAGATCATGTCGAGATTCCACTGCGGAAACTCGACCGCTAGCTGATCGTTGGTCTCGATCCGCTCGGGCAGATGGATGGCAATCGGACCGATGGCTGCGAAATTCACCGCGCGAGCCTCGTCTCGGGAAACCGGTGGGAAGGGGCGAACGATCCGCGACCGCTATTCGCCGCCGCCACCGCCTGGGGCCGGGGCACTGCGGGGCTGGGCCGGTCCAGGCTACCATAGCCCGCATTTGGCGGTCAATTGCCGGCCACCCGCCGCCAGCAGACCGGAATGCGGCGAACTGCCGACGCGTGCGCCAGCGGCCGACGTGCCGCGGGACGCGCTCGGGCGAGTTTCTCTTGACCTGTCGCCAGCGGCACGATAGCCTTCGCGACCTTAATCTCCCGAATTCTTGCGCCGTGAGCGCCGCCGCGGGCCGCTGTCGAGCGCCAGAAAAGCCGGGCCAGGATCAGCCGAGATACAGCGCAGCTGGAAAACGAACGACGTTCGCAGCTGCCCACCGCGCCCAGCGGACCGAGCGGGGGCGCGTTTGCGACCTGCGGGACGAATTACTTCAACGCTCGTCGAATCAAGGAAACCGTCGGTATGAAGTGCCGCGCATGCTGGGCCGAGAAGGCCTACGTCCGCCAGGCCCGGGGCTGGCGTGAAATTGCCCTGACCTGGCTGGGTCTCGTGCCGCTGAAGTGTCAGCATTGCTACCATCGGTTTTGGACGCCTCGGCCGCTGACGATCGGCAAACAGCTGGTGCCGCCGCCGCGCAAAACGGCTCCGGCCCGCGAGCCGGCCGCGCAGGCGTATCCCCAGCACTGCGGCGAATCGGCTGCACCGGAAGCCGCTCCGGCAATGCACATCTGAATCCGACCACCCGGGATACCACCCGCCAACGGAACCCTCGCATCGTGGAACACCGCAAACCGTTGGTCGACATTCACTGCCACTTGATCCCGGGAATCGACGACGGCGCCAAGAACTGGGACGAAACCCTGGCCATGGCCCGCATGGCCGTTGCCGACGGCATCGGCACGATCGTCGTCACGCCGCACCAATTGGGCGGCTTTGCGCAAAACACCGGTCCGGCAATCCGCCAGCGCACGATCGAGCTGCAACAGTTCCTGGACCGGCACGAAGTGCCACTAACCGTGCTGCCGGGCGCCGACGTGCGGATCGAAGCCGGCATGGTGGCCCGCCTGCGCACGGGCGATGTGCTCACGCTGGCCGACCGCCAGCAGCACGTGCTGCTCGAATTGCCGCACGAAATGTACGTGCCGCTGGAACACTTGCTGGCCGAACTCGGCGCGGCCCGGATGGCGGGAATCCTTTCGCACCCGGAACGAAACCTGGGCATCCTGGCCGAGCCGCGGCTGGTGGCCCGGCTCGTCGACCGGGGCTGCCTGATGCAGATCACGGCCGGCAGCCTGCTGGTGCTTTCGGGCCGCAGGTGCAAAAACTCAGCGACACCCTGGTGTCGGACGGACTGGTGCATTTCGTCAGCACCGACGCCCACGGCGTCCGCAGTCGGCGCCCCTTGCTCCGCGCAGGCGCAGCAGCGCGTGGCCGAGTTGTCCGGAGGCGCGCTGGCCGATGAACTCTGCGCGGACAATCCGGCCGCGGTCGCTGCCGGCCGGCCCGTGGCCGCCGGGCGCCGCACGGCCCGGCCCGCGCGCACGAAAGCCTGGTTTGGCTGGAAGAAGGCCGCCTGATGCACTCGCGACGTTGCCATCCCGCGGCGCTCTTGGTGACGCTCATCGCGGCACTGCTGGCCGGCGGGGGCGCGGCACGCGCCGCGGGCTGGGCCGACGAGCGGGCGAGCGGACCTTTCGTCTGCCGGGCCGATTTTCCGCTCACCGAATACGAATCGCTGTTTGCCGAGCTCGCGCAACTGCAGCAAGACCTGGTCCGCAGCCTGAGCGTGCCCGAAGCCCGCGAGCCGGTCGAGATCTTCCTGTTCCACAACGAGCAATCGTATCGCCGCTATCTCGAACTGCGATTGCCGCAGGTGCCGTATCGCCGGGCCTTGTTCGTCAAAGGCGCCGGCCCCGGCAAGGTCTATGCCTATCAGAGCAAGGAACTGCCGATCGACGTGCGCCACGAAAGCACGCACGGGCTGTTGCACTCGGCTCTGCCGATGGTGCCGCTCTGGCTCGACGAAGGGCTGGCCGAGTATTTCGAAGTGCCCGAAGACCAGCGCACGTTCGGCAATCCGCACCTCAAATGGGTCCGGCTCGACGCCCGGCTCGGGCGCATCCCCAAACTCGTCCAGATCGAGGCTAAACGCGAACTGTCGGAAATGAGCAGCACCGACTATCGCCACGCCTGGGCCTGGACCCACTTCATGCTCCACGGCCCGCCCGAAGCGCATGAAGAGCTGCTCAAATTCCTCGCCGACATCCGGGCCAGCAACCCGCCGGGCAAACTCAGCGATCGTTTGGAGCGGCGGATCCCCGGCGTCGACAAGCGGATCGCCGATCACTTCAAGAACTGGAAGCGGTAGCTGCCGCTCGACCCCTTGCCGGGCGAACTCCGCAAGGCAAGCGCCGTTCGAGCCAGGCCTCAGTACATCCGGTTCTGTTCGGCGAAGAAGATATTCAGGATCGAATTCCGCACGCCGGAGCCGGCCGGAATCTCTTCGCGGCCGTGCCAGCTCTTCTTGCCCAGCGAGTTCGACACGGCAAACGCGTAGCCGCTGTTGGGCTGAAAGAGGAACTGCTTGACCCGCTCGAATCGGGCCCGCCAGTCGTAAAGCCCGGCCAGCGACGTGAGTCGCCGCCGGTAGACGGCCGTGCCCAGCCCCAATTGCGAGCGGTCGGCCGGCAGATAGATCTGCATCGTGACGATCTTGGCCCGGCCGTCCGGATGCGGCGCGATCTCGTACCCCTCGAGGTCCCGAAACAGCGAAGGCCGGGTGTAGCTGACGATGCGATCCACGCCCTGCGGGCGACAATGGAAGCGCCGCGCCAGATCGGTCGCCAGCTTGTTGAACACCAGCGACTTCAATTCCGGGGCGGTCAACGCGTCGGCCACGCTCGACCATAGCTGCCGCTGGCTCTCCGACATCCGCGAGAGCCCCTCGGCGTTGAGCGGCAACACGTCGCGCGTGCTCGTGCCGTCCGCCTTCTGATGCTTGGTGAGCGAAAGCGGCCGGTAATCGCGCGGACAGGGCATCGCCGCCATCATCTCGGCGTAGATGTCCTCGGGAAACAACTGCTCGAAGTAAATGTGCGAATAGGGTTCGTCGCAGCTCGGCGTGCGATCGATCTGTTCGAGCATGTGTTCGAGAATCTGGCAGCTGACCGGATTGGCCCGCGGTTCGAGGATGGTCGCCATACGCATTTCCCCCCACTGAATCGACGCGTGAATCGAAGCCCGTATATCGGGAATAATCGATAAACTTTGCCGCCCGTCTTTAGCCAATTCGGGCCGACCGGTTTTCGCTAGCGGCGGCAGTTTGCCAGGTTTCGCGCCGTTTGCCGGCCGACATTCGCCTTCCCGCCGCTGGCGAAGTTGCCCACATGCCGGCAGGAGAGCTGCCAGCACTTGCTTTGGCCGTCGGGGTCGCCGATACTGATCGGCAGAATTTGATGCGTTGTGCTCGTCACGCCGGGCCGCCTGTGGGGCGGGCCCCGCCAGGCCTTCCAGGAGCAGGCGCCATGCTGACGCTCGTCAATCGCCAGACTCGGCGGGAATTCTTGCGCGTCGGCACCCTGGGATTAGGCGGCCTGTCGCTGGCCGACCTGCTGGCCGTGCGCAGCCAGGCAGCCGCGAATGCGGTCCGGGACAAGTCGGTGATCTTCTTGTTCCTGCAGGGCGGACCGTCCCAGTTCGAGACGTTCGATCCCAAGATGGATGCTCCGGCCGAAGTCCGCAGCACGACGGGCGAGATCCCCACCTCGATTCCCGGCGTGACCTTTGGTTCCACCTTCGAGCAGCTGGCAAAGCTCGCGCACAAGTTCAGCGTTGTCCGCTCGTTCAAGACCGGCGACGGCAACCACGACATCAAGCCGATCGTGGGCAAAGACACGTTCGGGGCCAATCTCGGCTCGATCTATTCGCGCGTCGCCGGCGCAAATCATCCGCGCACCGGCATGCCTCGGAACATCGCCCTGTTTCCCCGGGCCGTCGATCCACAGGCCAAGTCGCCGGAGATGAACTTCGGCAAGTTCGACGCCACGGGCAGCCTGGGCAGCGCCTATGCGCCCTTCATGCTCGGCGGCGACGGAAATTTCCAGCGCGATCTGGTGCTGAAAATCTCCGACGGCCGGCTGGCCGACCGCCGCGCGCTGCTCGGCGAACTGGACCGGCTGCGCCGCCAGGCCGACGACGCGGCCGGCTTCGGTTCGCTCGAAGCGATGCGCTCCCAGGCTTTCGAAACCATCCTGGGCGGAGCGGCCAGCGCCTTCGACCTGGAGCGCGAGGATCCGCGCACCATCGCCCGCTACGACACCAGCAATGTCATCCGGCCCGAGCGGATTTCGACCAAGTGGAACAACCACAAGCATTACGTCGATCACTCCCAGAACCTGGGCAAGCTGCTGCTCATGGCCCGGCGGCTGTGCGAAGCCGGGGCCGGTTTCGTGACCGTCACGACCGCCTTCGTTTGGGACATGCACGCCGACGTGAACAATGCCCCCTGCAGCGAGGGCATGGGCTATTGCGGCGCGCCGCTCGACCGCGCGCTGTCGGCCTTTATCGAGGATGTCGAGGCCCGCTCGCTGCGCGATAAGATCCTGCTCGTGGCTTGCGGCGAGATGGGCCGCACCCCCCGGATCAATGCCGCCGGCGGACGCGACCACTGGGGCGGCCTGGCGCCGCTGCTGGTCTACGGCGGCGGACTGCAAATGGGCAAAGTCGTCGGCCAATCGACGCGCGACGGGGGCGCTCCGCTCTCCGAAGCCGTGACTCTCGGCAACCTGGTGGCCACGATCCTGCACACCTTGCTCGACGTGGGCACGGTTCGCATCGAACGCGGACTGCCCAGCGACGTCGTGCGTGCCGCCACCGGCAGCGACCCGATCGCCGGATTGAGCTGAAAAAGGGCCGGCCCCGCGCGCTTGACTAGGGCTTTTCTTCCTCAGCGCTCAGCGGCGCCAGTTCGACGTCCTCGAGCGACTCGTTCCCCGCTCGGGTGATCAACTGCAGGTAGAGCGTCGGGTCGATCGAATCCGCCAGAATCCACATCGAAGCGTCGGCCATCAGGTGAAACACAACGCCCTGATGATCGCTGCTGGGTCCCCAGGACACAGGCCCGGCGATCGACGGCGTCGTGCCCTGCGGAGCAAAGAGCCGCCCGGCTCCTTCGGCCGGGCCGACGTTCAGGCCCGTCGCGCCGCCATCGGCACTCCAGCGGCGCTCGGCCGCGGCGGCATCTTTGTCGCCGCGAAGCGGCTGCTTGCCCTGCGGACTTGCGCCGACCGTCCATGCGACCGTGCCGTCGTACCAGGAATTGACGGCCGGCTCCTTCGTTTCGCAAATCATCAGCGTCTTCGAAGTGCCATCGGTGACCATCTTGGCCCGGATGAACTCCTGGGGGCCGATCACCCCGTTGGGCGGCTCGGCGCGGGTGTCACCGGCCGCAGCGATGGAATCGGGATCGCTCATGCAGAGCAGATGCGTGGCGGCCAGCGCGAAGTAATTGGTGATCCGCACTCCGGACGGGGACTGTTTATCGGCTGCGTACAGCTCGGCATACGGCTTGATCTCGACCGCCGGTGTGGCCGTGCCGCTGGAGGCCGTCGAGATGCTCGCTCCGCCGAAGCTGGGGCATCGCAGCCAGTCGAGATCGACGCAGGCGAAATGTTGTTGGACACCGCCCAGCGTGACCGAGAATTTTTGCTCGCGGGGCGTGAACGCCTCGAGCTGAAATTTGTTGGACGCGGCGCTGATGAAGTAGTGAAAAGTGATTTCATCGGCAAACGGCAGCAACCGCACGATCCAGCTGTAACCCGCCGCCTGGCTGGGATTTTGCAAATACCCGCCGTCGCTCCCCGGCTTGAACGTCGCGCCAGGGCGCGTCGCATACACGTTGGCCGAGCCGGCGGGACCGAAATTGGTCAACAGCGGGTAGCGCCGGTAGATGTCCTGGTGCTTCGACACCGCCTGGCCAAGCTTCTTGAGGTTCTGGCGCAAGCAGCCCGGCGGGCGGCTTCTCGCTGCTTTTGAATGCCGGGCACGACCAGGACCACAAACACGCCGATCACGGCGAGCAGGGCCAGCACGTCGAACAACGTCGGGCCTCGGCGAGGAAAATCCATGGCAACTCCCGAGATACGACTAGGCCTGTCGGTTAGAGAATTGTGAGCGAGCGGTTTATTTTGCGGCCGCCTGGCCGGCGCCCTGGATTCTAGCCGAACCAGGGGCGAAAATGCACGTTGGTCGCGCAGGGCCTGTGTCCTGCTCTGCGCCGGCCTCGGAGACTCTGATCATGGCTGAGCAGCTGCGCATTCAGGTGGCCCTGGATGAAACCGGGCGAGACCGCTTGCGACCGATCGCCGGCCAAGGGCAGGCTGCGCTTTCGTTCATGATCGGTCGCTTGCTCGAAACGGGCCTGGCCGAGCGCAAGCGACTGCTGTCGGGCATTGTGCGGAGGCTCGAGCTGGCGCAGCGCGGCGGACTGACCGAATCCGACCGCGCCGGAGTCGTTCAAGTGGCCATGTCGCCCAAGCTGGCGATGCAACTCGGCGAATTGGGCACGGCCCTGGATCACACGGCCAGCGGCATCGCCGGACTGATCGTCAAAGTCGTGCTCGAAGATCAGGCCTGGGCCATGACCGTCTTCACCGACGCGATGAACGACATCGGCCGGCCAAAATAAATCGCCGCGCCGGCAACAGAGCGCCGGCAAACAGCGTTCGAATCACAGCGGCGGCAGGACGTCTGGCTCGACCTGATAGCCGTCGGCCAGGGCATTGGTCATGTTGAACAGCCCGGCGATGGCCAGCACTTCGCCCAGCGCCGCGGTGCTGGTGCCCAATTTGCGCAAGGCCGCGGTGTGCGAGTTGACGCAGTACGAGCAGCCGTTGGTGGCCGACACGGCCAGGGCAATCATCTCGCGCACGGCCGGTTCGAGCGTCGACGTGCGACCCACGGCCTCGGGATGCATCAGCGTCTTGAGCGCCAGCCACACGACTTCCAGCTGTGCCGGGTTGACGGCCAGAGTCCGCCAGAGCGCCGGCACGAAATCGATCCCCTTGGTGCGCTTGATGTCGGCGTAGATCTCGGCGACCTTGCCGGTCGCCTGATCCTCGGCAACCGGAACCACGGTGGCGATGCGCTCGTTCGACATGGCAAGAACCCTTCACCTTGGATGCTCAGGCCAGCGAAATGCCCACGCGCTCGGCCGCTTGCTGCAGGAAGGCATACGCCTCGCGGGCGGCCGAGTCGGGGTTGTCGATGTACGGATACAGTTCGACCGTGACCCAGTCGTCGTAGCCGGTGGCGGCGATCGCCCGCAGCGTGGCCTGGAAGTCGATCGCGCCGCGGCCGGGGATCAGGTGCCGGTGGACGCGCGTGTCGGCGATGTCCTCGAAATGGTAGTGCCGCGTGTGCGGCGCCATCCGCGCCACCCAGTCCTGCGGATCTTCGCTCACGCAGTAGGCGTGGCCGATGTCGAAATTCAATCCGACCCAGGGCGAGTCGATCCGCGCCATGAACTCCAGGTACTGGCCGAATTTCTCGATCAGCAGTCCCGGCTCGGGCTCGACGAGCAGTCGAATCTGCAGCTTTTCGGCCAGCTCCACGCAGGGCATCAGCTCGTCGTAGAAGATCTGCGCCCGTCGGCCCAGGATTGCTCGGGCGTGAGCTCGCCGCCGGGCTCGGTGGTGATGTTCGGCGCGCCAAGCTCGCGGGCCAGATGCAAGGCCCGCTTGGTATGTTCGCGGCGGATCGCCCGGTAGTGCGGATCGGGATCGGTCCAGCCCGGGTGCCAGTACGGCTGCCGGGGATCGGCGATCGCATTCATCATGAAGGCGTTGATGTTCGAGATCGACAATCGGTGCTTGTCGAGCGCGAGGCGGATCGATTCCTTGCGCTCGGCCAGCAGGCCCGCCGGCCAGGCGTGCGGCACGTCGGCCAGCACTTCGATGCCGGTGTAGCCCAGGTCGGCGATCTTCTCGATCGTGCTTTCGATCGAGAAGTGCATGTAGGCGTTCGAACTGAAGGCGAGCTTCATCGCGGGAGGGTGCTCCGCTTGGGGGTGGGGCGGCAAGAGGGCCCATTGTAGCCTCGCCCCCGGCGCGGCGAAACCGGCGCGGCCGCACCCGACTGCGCTCTGGCACCCGCGGGGGATTCGCCCCTGCGCCGATTGAGACGGCGCCATTCACGACGGGGCCAATCAGAACGTCGCCAATCACGGCGGCGCCAATCAGGACGGGGCCGGCGGGCCCGGCAAGGGCACGGGCCGCTTGATCTGCGGCGGCCAGGGGTTGTCTTGCGGCGCAGCATCGGACGGGCGGGGCAACTCGGCCTTGCCCTCCGGCCGCGGCGGCAGCGGCGCAATGGGTCCCGGCTTGGGCGGCGGAGTCGTCGCCGGGCTGGCCTGGCCCAGCACGCTGGTCGGGCCGGGCTTGGGGAGCGGCGGCTCGGCCTTGGCCCCAGGATGCGTGGCCGGGCTGGCTTCGCCCAACACGCTGGGGGTTTCGCCTTTCGAGCGCGCCAGCGGCGTTCCTCGGCCGGCCTGCTTGAGCTTGACGGTGATGGCCCCTTTGTTGTCGGCCAGTTCGCCCCACGGGTCCTGGCAGCGCAAGTACAGGTTGCCTTCGGCCGGTGCCTTGAACGTGCCGTAGCTGCCCAGGTCGAACGGCTCGCCGAGTTGAAAATCGTTCATCAGCACGCCTACCAGCCGACCCTCGCCCGACGTGGCGCCGTCGGCGCTCACTTCCTTTGCCTGCGGGCCGGTTTGCCAGGTTCCGGGGGCGGCGAAGTCGTACTGTTCGTCGGCCGTGCAGGTGACGCCGCTGGGCTGCCAACCGCGGCCGGCCAGGATCTTGGCCGTGACCGGCACTCCGCCGGCGAGCGGCTTGAACTTCTTCTTCCAGTCCCAGCTGCACAGGTCGGCGCAAATCCCTGCTCCAGATGCTTGACGAAGAACAGGTACTCGAACGAAATTTCCTCGGCCATGGCGCCATAGGTCGATTCGAAGCTGACTTTTTCGTCCGCCAGAAATCCCAGGCCCAGCGGCCGGAACCGGTCGCGATAGTTCGTGTTGTTGGCCAGCAGATGGCACAGGGCCCAGCGCCACGCGTAGTTCTGCCACGAGTCGCCGGTGAACGAGCGGGCGGAGTTCGTCTGCACGATATCCCGCAGCGTTTGCGGCCGGCTCGACCTGAGGTAGCGCAGCACGACCGGCTCGATGTGCACGCTGGGATCCTCCTTGGCCCAGTACTGACCCATCTCGGCCATGCCCTCGGCGTACCACAACGGGCCGAGCGCGCCGAACGTCTGCCCGCAGTAGGCATGCACCGCCTCATGCTGCGGCGTGCCGCGATCGGCGGCGGCATAGACCACGCTCTTCGAGGCCACCCGCCGGCGCGTGCCGCGCGGGCCGGCCACCGTCAGGGTTTCGGTCAGCGTGACGCCGGCGCCTTCTTCGATCTTGGCTCGGCCGGCGGGATCCAGCATCCCGGCCGGCCACTTGGCCAGGTCGCGCACCACGTAGCATTCGATCACGCCGACCGGCTGCCGGGCCCAGTAGCGCGAGATCAGATCGAGCATCGACTCCAGGCGTTTGAGCAGCTCCTGGGCTTCTTTGTTCGAAAGATCCGTGTGCAGCAGGAAATGGCTCGACTGGTAATCCGCCGGCCCGGCCACGCCCGCGGGCGCCGGACGCTGGAGCGTTTGCCGGGCGGGAACCTGAGCCCAGAGGCCGGCAGGCGCGGCCCCCCAGGCAGACAAGACCAGCACGAGGGCAGCCCAGCGCGGGGCGGCCGGCAAATAGCGCGCGACAATCAAGCTTCGGCCCCCGCTCGTGGCTGCTTTTGCCTGGTTCGTGCGAATCGAAAAACAACTTCGGCCCGGGCCCCGTTCATTGAACCCCGGCCAGGGGCACCGCGTGTCGCTCCCCGGCGGTTACCCCGGCCGGCAAGCAAACGCCCCCTGTTCAAATATAGCTGAAAACGCCCGAACGGTGCGATTGCGTCCAGACGCCGGTAGTGGGTCAGTTGGATCGGGGTCTGGTCCATTTTTCGGCAGCGGGACACGCCACGCCGCGCGGCGCAGGCAGAAAACATGGACCTGACCCCCTCGCGTAACGCCGCGTGTCGAGTCGCGAATCAAAACGGACCCACTACCCAGACGCCCTGGGCTTCGAGCCCCAGCGACCGGTTAAGAGCTGGCCCCCTGGCCGGCAGTTGCGGGCCAGGAAAAGAAAAAAAAACCGCCCGGGCCATGGCCCGGGCGGTTTTTGTGGCAGATTCCGAAACGCAGGGGGCAGTGCGTCAGCCCTGGCGGCGGCGGCGAGCCGCCAGCAGCAAGCCCAGGACGCCCAGGCCGCCGAGGATGAACGAGGAGGGCTCGGGGGTGACGCCGGCATGGTACAGGTCGCCGATCTGGTTCGACGTCAGAGCCGTGTTGAAGACGGCCACCTGGGCCACCTTGCCCGTGTAGGGATCGGCCAGCGGATCGTTGCCCATTTCGAACAAGCCACCCAAGGTCGTGTTGGTCCCCATGGTCTTGGTGCCTTCGGCCACACCGTCGACATACAGCGTGTAGCTGGCCGAGTTGACGCCATTGGGGGTGGCGGTCCAGGCGACAAAATGCCAGGCCCCGTCCGTCACCACGCTGGTGCCGCCGATGCCGTCGCCATACTGGCTTTGGCCGAAGTTGCCCGAGATGGTTCCACCGTGGTTGAAATTTATGTCGGTGCTGCTGGGCGGAGCCAGCGTGAACACGGCGTTGCCGCCGCCGCTGGTGCCATAATAGTAGATGTCATGGTAGCCCGGCGTATTGGCGCTGGTTTGAATCCAGCCGGTATACGTGCGGGCGGCGTCGCCGCTGGGCAAGCCGGCATCGGAGCCGGTGATCGAATTCGATCCGTTGAACAACACGGTATTGCTGCCCCCCACGCCCGCCAGCCCGACGATCGGGCCGCCGCTGGCGGTGCCGTTGTACGTGCCATTGGCACCGGCGCCCAAGCTGCCTTCGTTCAGTGCCGTGCCCGACGGACCGGCGTTGCTGAACTGGTAATAGGCGATCGGCGAATCCGCCAGCACGGCCGAAGAATAACTTCCGGCCCGAGCCGTACCGGCCAGCAGCAGGCTCCCGGTGAGCGCTACCAGCGAAACCGCGACATGGCCCAGTCCCAGCGTGTGATTCTTGGCGTACATGAGTAGATTCTCCGATGAGTTGAAAAACTTTTTGAGCATGGAAAGAGAGCGGTTCAGGTCACGTTGATTCCGCGGCACGAGGTGCCGAGCAAATCATGTCAATTTTTATTTAATGATTTCTAGAATAATATCGTGGCGTTTCCAGACCCACCCAGCAACCGACTGCTTGTAAGCCCACATTAGACGGCTCGCCCCGCAAATACTTCGCGCGGCCCGATTGGCTCTCCGGTAAATAAGCTCGCGGTCGCGGGCCGGAATCAGCCCGCAGCGGCGCAAGTTGCAAACCGGACGGCTCGCACGTCCCAATGTAAACCAGCCCCAGCGCCATGCAAGTGCCAAATTCGAAAAATCGCCGAAAGTGTCGGCAGGAACTCGGTTGTGCGACGAACGGTGCGACCAGGTGCTGCTGCGGCAGGCAGGCGCGCGCAAATGCACTAGCGCCGCGGAAGCATTCGCAGCGCCTCGCCACCGAGCGTGGTATCGGAGTGCACATCCGTCGCCGAGAACAAGCGGCGCTGTCCCACGGCGCTCCGCATCGCGCGCTCGCAGCGCGCGATCGCCCGCCGCGCGCTAGCGACGTCGCGGCGCTCGAAGAAATCCGCGACCGCCAGCGCCGACCGATTGCCGGCCGCGTCCGAAAGAGCGCATAATGGGTCAACGTCGATCGATCCTCTGGCGCTCGGGGGATTGAGTCGCGCCAGCGCAGGAGATTCCATGCGCCGTCGCCCTGTCGGTTTTACGCTCGTCGAACTTCTCGTCGTGATCGCGATCATCGGCATCCTGATCGCGCTGCTGCTGCCGGCCGTCCAGGCCGCGCGCGAGGCTGGCCGACGCTCGCAATGCGCCAATAACGAAAAGCAAATCGGCCTGGCGCTGCTGAATTGGGAGTCGGCCCATCGCAAGCTCCCCCCGGGCACGATGGCCAAGCAGCGGTTCTCGTATTCGTACGACCTGGTGAACACGGGGGGCTATGAGTGGCCCTACCTGCTCGATTACATCCTGCCGCAACTGGAGGAGAATAACTTCTTCCAGGCGGTGGGCGGGCCGGGGTTCGACGTGATGAACCCCTGGTTCAGCCCCAGCACCTGGCCGACGGTCGTCAACGGCGTGCCGATCTCGACGTTCCTTTGCCCCAGCGACCTTCCGCTCGGACAGATGAAGAACCTGCCCGAGTTCTCGCCCCCCGGGTCGTTCGTCATGTGCCCGGCCACGAATTACCTGGGCATCTTCTCCGGCGTCAGCGACTGGCAAAACTACAAGCTCACCGGCAACGGCGATCCGGCCAGCGACGGCAGCCCCGGGGCGAATCCGAATCCCAGCCAGCGGGCCGTGTTCGGCTACTACGCCGGCATCCGCCTGTCGAAGATCGGGGATGGCACGAGCAACACCATGGCCCTGGCCGAGTACCTGACCGGCATCGACCCCAACGACATTCGCGGGGCGTTCATCACCAACCGCGCGGGATGCCAGTTCCTGTACGTGACGCTCGGCCCCAATTCCTCCGCGCCCGACAACCTGCTCAGCTGGCATCCGTCATTCTGCCCCACGGACAACAGCCACAACCTGCCCCAACTCAACTTGCCCTGCACGCCGGGCAACACCGACGCGAACTACGCCAGTCCGCGCAGCCGGCATGCCGGAGGCGTCAACGCGCTCTTCTGCGACGGCAGCGTGCACTTCATCGCCGACGAAGTCGACCTGAGCACCTGGCAAAGCCTGGCCTGGATCAACGATCAGCAGCAGCTCGGCCCCTATTGAGCCTACGGCCCATGACGCGAGCGCAGCACATCGTTTCGGCCCTGGTCGCCGCGGCGCTACTGGCGGCCGGCGGCTGCGGCCCGCGCGGCAACCATGCGGCAATCGGCGGCCAGGTGACGCTCGACGGCCAGCCGCTCGCCCAAGGATCGATCCTGTTCGTGCCGATCGAGGGCACGAGCGGCACGGCCACCGGCGGGGACATCCGCGAGGGCAAATACCACATCGCGTCCGCCAAGGGCCCGGCCGTCGGTTGGAACCGGGTCGAAATCACGGCCGTGCGCCCCAGCGGCAAGCAGGCTCCCGACCCGATGGGTCCGCCGGGCCGGACGCGCGAGATGTACGTGAGCGCCGTGGCCGCGCGTTTCAATACCGACTCGACCCTGAAGTTCGAAGTCCAGGCGGGCGACAACACGGCGAACTTCGACGTCGCCGGCGAGTGAGAAAAAGCGGGACGCAGCTCGTTTCAGGCAATTCGAGCCGCGTCCCCGTTTTCCCTCCTTCGCAGCGGTCCGACGCAGCGATCCAACGCACCGCAATTCGTTTCGCCGCCGTGGGTTGCCGCGCGATGTGCAGCGACCTTGCTCCGGGGGCATATTGTTCGTAAAGTCTCCACCCGATCCCAACTCTTTGAACGCAGAAAGGCAGGTCGGCTATGACGAGCGTGCGATTCCTGGGAGGTCCGTGGCATGCGGAGCGGCGCAAGATCAGCGGCAACATTCGACCGATGATCCTGGTCGAGAGCGGCCCCGGCCAGCCCCGCACGGCGGCGTATGTTTATTATTCGCCGACCGGAGACTACGTGATCGCCTCCTATCTGAATCCCAAGCAAGCGGCATGACCGACGCGCGCGAGATGTGCCTGGGCGCCGTGACACCGCACTTCACAACCGACTCGACGCCCAAGTTCGAAGTCCAGGCGGGCGACAACACGGCGAACTTCGACGTCGCCGGCGGGTGAGAAAAAAAAAGGGGGACGCAGCTCGTTTCAGGCAATTCGAGCCCCGTCCCCGTTTTTGCCCCCCGTTTTTGCCCCGCGTCCGCGTCACCAGTTTCTGGCGCGAGCAATGCCTGCTACGCCAGCAACTGCTGGACCACGTTCCCGTGCACGTCGGTCAGGCGGAAGTCGCGCCCCTGGAAGCGATAGGTCAGCTTCGTGTGATCGAAGCCCAAGAGGTGCAGCAGCGTGGCGTGCAGATCGTGCACGTGAACGCGGTCGCGGACGGAGTTGAAGCCCAGCTCGTCGGTCTCGCCCAGCGTGATGCCCGGCTTGATGCCGCCGCCGGCCAGCCACATGCTGAAGGCGTTCGGATGGTGGTCGCGGCCGTCGTTGCCCCCCTGGGTCATCGGCGTGCGGCCGAACTCGCCGCCCCAGATCACCAGCGTGTCGTCGAGCAGGCCGCGCTGCTTGAGATCCTGCACCAGGGCGGCGCAGGCCTGGTCGGTGTCCTTGCAGTTCTGCTTCAGATCGTTGACCAGGTTGCCGTGCTGATCCCAAGCCTCGTGAAACAGCTGAACGAACCGCACCCCGCGCTCGACCAGCCGCCGGGCCAGCAGGCAGTTCTTGGCGAACGAGGGCTTGGCCGGATCGCAGCCGTACAGGTCCAGGATGTGCTGCGGCTCCTGCGAGACGTCGATCAACTCCGGCGCTGGCCTGCATGCGAAAGGCCATCTCGAAGGCGCTGGTCCGGGTGGCGATTTCCGGATCGCCGACCGCGGCCAGCCGCTCGCGATTGAGCCGGGCGATCGTGTCGAGCGACTCGCGCTGCAAAGCCCGGTCGACGCCGCGGGGGTTCGACAGGTACAGCACCGCGTCGCCGCTGGTCCGCAGCTGGACGCCCTCGTACAAGGTGGGCAGGAAGCCGCTCCCCCAGTTCGAGTTGCCGCCGCTGGGCCCTTTCTTGCCCGAGCTGAACACGACGAAACCAGGCAGCTCTTGCGATTCGCTCCCCAATCCGTACACAGCCCAGGAGCCGAAGCTGGGCCGGCCGAACAACTGCGAGCCGGTGTTCATCATGATCTGGCCCGGCGCGTGGTTGAACGCGTCGGTGACCAGCGAGCGGACGATGGCGATGTCGTCGACCACTTCGCCCAGCTTGGGCAGCAGCTCGGAGAGTTCGGCGCCGCACTGGCCATGCCGGCTGAAGGCGAATTTGGGGCCCAGCAACTTCGAGTTGGGCGTGATGAACGCGGCTCGGTAGCCGGCGATCAGCTCGGGCGGGGGCAGGGTGCCGTCGAACTTCGCCAACTGCGGTTTGTTGTCGAACAGTTCCAGGTGGCTCGGCGCGCCGGCCATGAACAAAAAGATCACGCGCTTGGCCTTGGGCGCGAAGTGCGGGGCCTTCGGCGCCAGCGGGTTGGTTTCGGCCCCGCGGTCTGGCACCGTTTCGGCCGCCGCGCCGGCACCCAACAAATCGCCGAGCGCCATGGCGCCCAGCCCGACGCCGCACTCTTTCAAAAACCAGCGCCGGGCCAAATCGGCCGGCGCGGCGCCGCGGTAGTATCGGTCTTGGCAGTTCATGATTTCGCGGGGCGGCTCGGTCGGGCCGCGCCTCACTCCTTGGTGATCGTTTCGTCCAGGTTCAAGAGCACCCGGGCTACGGCGGTCCAGGCCGCCAACTGGGCCGGCGTGACCCCGTCGACCAGCGGCGGCAGATTGGCCGGATCGGCGGCGGCCAATTCCCAGGGATTAGCGCCAGGTTGCGAAAATCGCTCGCGCTGCCGGATGAGCAACTCGGCCAGCGCGCCCGACTCCGCAGCCGTCGGCCGGCGCGCCAGGCAGCGGCGGAAGGCATATTCGACTTGCTCGCCGTCGTTGCCGCCGTGGGCCATCACCTGCCGGGCCAGAGAGCGGGCGCACTCCATGAACACGCCTTCGTTGAGCGTCACCAGGGCTTGCAGCGGCGTGTTCGAGCGGGCCCGGCGCACGCAAGCGAAATCGCCGTTGGGCGCGTCGAACGTTTGCAGCACGGGGTAGGGGACCGAGCGGTAGCGAAATGTGTACAGCGCCCGGCGATAGCTTTCGCTGGCCGACGCGCGCGACCAGGCCTTGGGGCCGTAGCTGGTCGGCGGCTGAAACAAAAAATCCGGCGCCGGCGGATGCACGCTCGCGCCCCCCAGCTGCGGATCGAGCAGACCGCTCGCCGCCAGGGCAATGTCGCGCACCGCTTCGGCCTCGACCCGCATCCGCGGTCCCCGGGCCAGCAGCCGATTGTACGGATCAAGGGCATACAGGGCCGGCGTGAGCCGCGACGTTTGCCGATACGTGGCCGAATGCACGATCAGCCGGTGCAGCGATTTGACGCTCCAGCCGCGATCCATCAATTCGACGGCTAGCCAATCCAACAGCTCGGGATGCGAGGGCGGATCGCACTGCGAGCCGAGATCTTCGCTCGTGCTCACGATGCCCAGGCCGAAATAACTCTGCCAGATCCGGTTCACCACCGACCGGGCCGCGGTCGGCGAGCGGCGATCGACCAGCCAGCGGGCAAACGTCAGCCGCATGGGCGGGGCATCGAGCGGCAGCGGATGCAGAAAGCCCGGCACCCCCGGCGTGACCGCCTCCTTCGGCTTGAGAAAGTCGCCCCGCTCCAGCCGGGCCGTCGGGCGCGGCGCCGCCAGCGGCTCGAGCACGAGCTGCGAGGTGGGTTCGGGATATTCGGCCCGCAGGGCGTCGATCTGGTTGTTTGCCTCGCTCCACTCGGGCACGGTCGTGCGCCAGTAGCCGAACACGGTGGCCGTCTGACCGCTCGTGCGCTCGGCGGCGGGGATCGACAGGATCTCGCGCACGGCGAGCGGCAGCCGGTCGGCCACCGCACCCGGCGCTGCCGTGACCGACAGCCGGAACCGGCCCAGGTTGCAATTCTGGTTGTCGTCGCTGTTCCAGCCGCCGTGGTTCTGCTGCAGGTAGAAGGTCAAGAGCGTGCCCGACGGATTGGCGATCGGCGTCTTGGGCACGAACACGGCCTTGCGCGGCTGATTGCGCAAGGCTGGTCCGGCATCGTGCCCCCAGGCGGTTTCCTCCTTGCCGTCGAGGGCGAACTCGATCGGTCCGGTGACGCGGGACTTGCCCGAGCGATCGTCGAATATCGCGGCCAGTGGCGCTTCGGGCAGGTTGATGTCGGCGGTCGCGCCGGCCAGCTCCACCTTAGCGTTCTTGTCGGGCGCGTCGGCCGGCGCGGACTCGACGTCGAATTGGGTCAGGGCGCCAGTGCCCAGGATCGAGCGGCCCGGCCCGCCCAGCGGCAGGGTGGGATCGTTCAGCAATTCCAGCCGGAAGGCCGCAATGTTGGCCAGGTCGGTGCGGGCGGTCAGCTTGGCCCTATGCTTGGTGGGCGCGTAACCCTCGGCCAGCACCGATCCGTCGGGCGCGACCATGTAGCGCGAGCCGCCGGTGGCCAGCTTGTCGACTTCCGGAACGAGCACGACCCACTCGGGCTGGTTGTCGCGCACTTCCGACTCCCAAGCCGCCATCCGGGCAGGCCAGTCGGGCGACTGGTGCTGGAGCCGGGCTTCGATCTCGGCAATCTTGCGCGCGAGCTCGGCCCTCCGCTGCAACTGGGCGGGCGTGTAGACCGCGATCGTGGCCTCGAAATCGTTGTTCAGGAAGGCGAACATCCGGTAGTAGTCTTCCTGAGCCAGCGGATCGAACTTGTGGCTGTGGCACTGCGCACATTGGATCGTCAGGCCCAGGATGCCCTTGCCGATGGCATCCATGCGGTCGAACATGGCTTCCATCCGGAATTGCTCGGGATCGATGCCCCCCTCCTCGTTGATCATCGAATTGCGCAGAAAACCCGTGGCCACGCGCTGATCTTGCGTGGCGCCGGGCAGTTCGTCGCCGGCCAGCTGCTCGATGACGAACTGGTCGTAGGGCAAATCGCGGTTCAGCGCGCCCACCACCCAATCGCGATAGAACCAGACGTACCGGGGCTTGTCTTTCTCATAGCCGTCCGAGTCGGCATAGCGGGCCGCGTCGAGCCACCAGCGCCCCAGCGCTCGCCGTAATGGGGCGATGCCAGCAGCCGCTCGACCTGCCGGGCGTAGGCGTCGGGGCTGCCGTCGGCCAGAAACGCGTCGACTTCTTCGACGCTGGGCGGCAGGCCGATCAGATCCAGGCTCAGGCGCCGCAGCAGATTCACGCGCTCGGCCTGCGGCGAAGGCTCCAGCCCGGCCTGCTCCAACCGGGCCAGGACGAACGCATCGACGGGCGTTGCGCACCAGGCGGCATTCTTCACGTCCGGCACGGCCGGCCTTTGCGGCGCGACGAATGCCCAATGGGTGCCCCAAGGCGCCCCGGCGGCAATCCAGGTTTTGAGGCGCTCGATTTGCTCGGGCGTAAGCGTCTTGCCCGAGTCGGCCGGCGGCATCCGCTCGTCGGCGTCCGAGCTGGTGATCCGGCGCACCAGCTCGCTGGCTTCCGGCTTGCCGGCCACGATCGCGAAGCGATCGTCCAGCCGGGCGAAGGCGCCGGCCCTGGTGTCGAGCCGCAGATCGGCCTTGCGCTCGCCGGCATCCGGGCCGTGGCACTTGAAGCAGTTGTTCGAAAGGATTGGGCGAATGTCCCGATCGAAGTCGACTTCGGCAGCCGCGAGCCGGCCGCCGGCAAGACAGACGGTTGCGCCGGCCAAAAGCACGGCCCAGGCGCCGGCCCGAAGCATGGTTCGCCAAAGGTTCACAGCCGTCACCTCGACGCGGGGCCCGCAGTGCGGATGGCAGGGAAAAGCCGGCCCGGCGGCGGGCGCCGGGGTGCCCTCCATTCTGGTTGATGGGCGAGCCGATGGAAAGACGCCCAGCCAGGCTGCGCCCCGGGGCTCAACTGCTCGCGCTGCGGTAGCTGAGCACCGCCCGCTTGAACACCCAGCGCGAGGCCGCGAGCGACGCCACCGCCGCCAGCAGGCCAAAGCCGGCCAGGGGCCAGGTTTCGTCGTCCAGCGGCCGGGCCAGCAGCCGGGCCGGCACGTTGACCACGACCAGCACCGGCACGATGAACGTAAATCCCTGCCGCAGCGGCGTGCCGATCGGGCCCTGATAGATTTCCATCGGGTAGCGGGAAAAGTTCGTGATGTAGAACCAGAAGTCGTACAGCGACTGGTTCTGCCCCAGCCAGATGCTGGTCGCGGCCAGCGCGATCATCAGGCTGTACAGGATCGCCACGCCGCACAGCAGATACACCGGGTAGAGCACCGCCGCCGCAACCGTCGGCCGGAACTCGAGCTGCACGAGCGAATAGGCCAACAGCGCGCCGGCAAACAGAAAGTTGGACAGCGCCGACCAATCGACTTTCTGCAGCGAGATCAGAAATTGCGTGTCGATCGGCTTGAGCAGGGCGAAGTCCAGCCCGCCGGTGCGGACCAGCTCGCTGAACTCTTCGCAATTGGGCATGAAGAACGCTTGCACCACGCTGTTGATGAACAGCGTCGTGGCCAGGAAGACGAAGAACTCGTATTTGCCCCAGCCGGTGCCGCTGCCGATCTCGCTGGTGAAGCGAAAGATCAAGACGTAAAAGCCCAGGTTCATCAGCATCCAGGAAAGCGACGACAGCGCCTCGATGATGAAGTTCCAGCGGAACGTCATGTCCCGCACCAGGCTGTTGCGGGCGAACGTCAGGAACACGCGCCCGTACAAGCCGGGCGTGCTCAACTGCCAGGCGGCCGGCGCGGCGCCCGCGTTGCCTGGCTCGTCGTTCATGCCCGCGGCGATTGGCATCGTCAGCCCCCGAATCCGCTGTAGCGCCGCAGCCCGCGCGCCAGCGCCAGCCGGCAGGCAAAGATGAAGAACAGCACCCAAAACAGCTCGATGGCCAGTCCGATCGCCAGCTCGGTGCCCTGGATCTTGCCCAGGAAAACCGCGGCCGGAAAGTACGCCAGGTATTGCAGCGGCGTGATCATGATCAACGTGCGCCACGGCTCGGGCAGGAAGTCGATCGGAAACATGTGCCCGGAGAAAAAGAACGTGAACAACATGTACACGAACAGCATCGAGCTGACTTCCAGGAACCAGAAGCCGATCATGCCCAAGGCCGCTTCCATGAAGAAGCCCAGCAGAAACGCCATCACCAGCGAGGCCAAAAACGCAGCCATCACCGGCGGGTCCGGCCAGCCCGGAAAAAAACTCCGGCACAAAAAGAAGACCAGGGCAAACGGAGCGGCCGCCACCAGGTAGTAGACCAGCTTGTGCGCCAGCCGGCTGAGCAGCAGGAACCCGACCAGGTCGACCGGCTGGATCAGGAACTTCTTGATCTCGCCCGAGCGAATCTGCCGAGCCACCCCCGACGCCAGCCCCGGCATGCTGGACAGTGCCCGGCCGATCATCGTCAGCAGGTAATAGGCGATCATGTCGTGGTACGTGTAGCCCTGGATGCTCACTTCCTCGAACGCGACCCGGCTGCCGGCCGACACGGCCTGAAAGATCGCGTGCCAGAGAAAGATCTGCGTGACGATCGGCAGAAACCGCATCAGCGTGCCGAGGGCGAAATCGCCGCGGTAGACCAGCCGCTCTTCCAGGCAAATGCGCAGGATCGTCCACCAGGTGGTCACCCCCGAGCGCGCGGCCGCGAGCCAATGCTCGCCCACGGGGGCGGCAGGATTGGGCAGGCTGGAGTCGAACGTGGCGCTCATCGGCGGCGAACTCTCGGCAGGCGCGAGGAAAAAACTACTTCAGCTGGGAGAAATCGGTCGGGTCGAGGTACACGCTTTCGGCCTTGTCGACGATCTTGCGGTCCTTTTCCGAAGCGTCTTTGATTTGCTTCCACTCGGGATCGTCGCGAAAAGCCTGCCAGCTCTTGTCGGCCGCTTCCTTGCTGTCGTGCGACAGGAGGTAGACCAGCTTGGTCTCGGAGTCGGCCCCCTGAGGGCGCCAGTAGCCGATGTTGTGCATGCCGTGCTTCTCGAACAGCCGGGTCGTGTGATCGCGGAACCGGGCCAGCATGGCCGGCATCCGCCCCGGCAAGACCGTGTAGGTCCGCAATTCATACACCCGAGCGCCGCCGTCGGCCGCGGCAGCGCCGGCGTTCGTCGCAAGCGCGATGAAGAGCCCGACGACCAGCGCGTTTAACATCCAAGCTCGTTTCATCGCGGTATTCTCCTCGATTCGTGGATTGATGCCGAACTCGTCCCCAACCAATTCGGCCCGCCGGCAAACCCCACTCCCTTCCAGGGAGAGGGCAGGGCGAGGGTCCGTTGCACCGCAGCAGGCCTCACAACCGCTTGTACCCCCCCTCAACCCGCCGGCGCGACCTCCTCGCTCCGGGCCCGCTCGGTGGCCTGCGAAAACATCTCGGCGATGACTTCCTCCAGCGGCGGGTCTTCGACGCTCACGTCCTGCACGGTTTGCTGCGCCAGGATTGCCGCAAGCGATTCGGCCACCACGCTGCGGTCGACCCGGAGCTTCACCTTCGGCGGATTCTCCTCGAGCACGGCGCCGTAGCGGTCGAGGCCCCGCGGCACCGTGTCGCCGGCGAACAGCAGCGTGACGATCTTGTGGCTGCTGAAACCGTCGATGATGCCGGTCAGCGAGCCGTCGTACATGATCTGCCCCTGGGCGATGATCACCACCCGGCGGCACAGCGCCGCCACGTCCTTCATATAGTGGCTGGTGAGCAGGATCGTCAGCTTTCGGGCTTGCTGATAATGCCGCAGGAACGACTGGATATTGTGCTGCGCGATGACGTCCAGCCCGATCGTGGGCTCGTCCAGAAACAGCACTTCGGGCGAGTGGAGCAGGGCGGCAATCAGCTCCATCTTCATCCGCTCGCCCAGCGACAGCTCGCGCACCGGCTGGGCCAGCAGCTGGCCCACGCCGAGCAGATCGACCAGTTCGTCCCGCGTGCGCTCGAACGAGCGGGGTTCGATCCGGTAGATCTGCTGATGCAGTCGGAACGATTCCTGGGCGGGCAGGTCCCACCAGAGCTGGTTCTTCTGCCCCATGACCAGGGCAAACCGGCGGCGGTAGGCGTTTTCGCGCCGCCAGGGGACGTAGCCCATCACGGTGGCGGTTCCCGCCGTGGGGTTGATCACCCCGGAGAGCAGCTTGAGCGTGGTGGTCTTGCCGGCGCCGTTGGGGCCCAGAAAGGCGACGAATTCGCCCGATTCGACGGCCAGATCGATGCCGCGAACGGCATTGACGAGCCGGTACTGGCGCTGAAAGAGCCCGCGCACCGAAGCCAGCAGGCCTTCCTGCTTTTGATAAACCCGGTAGGACTTTGCCAGCCCCGCGATTTCGATGATAGCCATATGCCGGGATTATAGGGGTCTGGAAAAAAGCCGGAAAGGCGACCGCGTTGTCCCATTTTTGCACGCCGGGTATAATCCGCCGTTTTGCCGGGCTCGATTTCGAGCCTGAGGACAAAATGGTCTGGAGCAAAGGGGACAGTCCCATTTTGCTCCGCAAGCCGCGCAAAATTGAGATCGTCCCTGGCCGCTTGGTCCGCAGGCTCTTAAGGAGAAGTTGCCACGCAAGGTCTTCGGGTTGGAATCGGACACGACACCCACCGTCTGGCCGCGGGCGGACCGCTCCGACTCGGAGGCGTCGAGATCGCCCACGATCAGCACCTGGTGGGACATAGCGACGCCGACGTCCTGCTCCACGCCGTCACCGACGCGCTACTCGGAGCGGCCGGCTTGGGGGACATCGGCGAGCTATTTCCCGACACGGCTGCCGAAAACCGGGGACGCGACTCGGCCGAAATGCTGACCCTGGCGGTCGACGAGGTGCGCAAGGCCGGACTCGAGCCGGTCAACCTGGATTGCATCGTCATGGCCCAACAGCCCAAGCTGTCGGCCCACAAGCCAGCCATTCGCCGGCGGATCGCCGAACTGCTAGGACTGAAGCCCGACGCCGTGGGCGTGAAGGCCAAGACGGGCGAACTGGTCGGGCCGGTCGGCCGGCAAGAGGCCATGATGGCCGAGTGCGTGGTCCTGCTGCAGGCCCGCAGCCGCGAGCCGGCCGCGAGCGAAGCAGAAACGCACGAGGAGCAACAAGTGCGCGAGGAAGACCAAATGCACGAGGAAGAATAACCACGGAAAACGCAAAAAGTCACGAAAAGACGACCGGGGGGTAAAGGATTGACCAAGCGCTGAATGCCCGACGTCGACTCAGCAGCGCTCGGGCCGGCTGGATCCGCTCGCCGGCGCGTCGCTGCCGGCTGCCGAGTTTTTGTGGCGTTTTGTGTTTCTCGTGGCCATCGTTCTAGTTTTCATTGTCATCGCCGGGCCAAGCATCGAATTCCGAGTCGAGTCACCCATGCCGATCCGCATCTACAACACGCTGTCGAAGAGCAAAGAACTGCTGGAGACCGTTCAGCCGGGCAAGGTGGGCATCTACCTCTGTGGGCCGACCGTCTATAAGCCCAGTCACATCGGCCACATGGTCGGGCCGGTCATTTTCGACGCGGTCAAGCGCTATCTGGTCTATCGCGGCTACCAGGTCACGCTGGTCATCAACGTCACCGACGTCGACGACAAGCTGATCAACGAGTCGAAGGCCCGGGGCATGGCCATGTCCGCCCTGGCCGACGAGATGACGGCCGATTACATGCGCAACCTGAAGACGATGGGGATCGACACGATCGACCATTTCCCCCGGGCCACCCAGCACATGCCCGAGATCGTCCAGATCACCCAGCGGCTGATCAAGCAAGGTTTTGCCTACGAGGCCGACGGCGACGTCTACTTCGACGTGGGCAAGGATCCCGGTTACGGCAAGCTCAGCCATCGCGACGTGACCAGCATGCAAGGCGAAGGGGGCGAAACAGTCGACCGCAAACGATCGCCCGCCGACTTCGCTCTGTGGAAAAGCGCCAAGCCCGGCGAACCCGCCTGGGACAGTCCCTGGGGCCGGGGGCGCCCGGGCTGGCACATCGAATGCTCGGCCATGAGCAGCAAGCTCCTGGGCGAAACGTTCGACATCCACGGTGGCGGCCTGGACCTGGTCTTTCCGCATCACGAAAACGAAATCGCCCAAAGCGAGTGCTGCCACGGCAAGCCGCTGGCCAAATACTGGATGCACAACGGGCTGATGCAGTCCTCCAGCGAGGTTGGCAAGGTCGGCGGCCGCAACACGCGCACTGCCGCAGAAGGGGACCAGCAGGCCCAAGAAGCCGGCAAGATGGGCAAATCGAAGGGCGCTAGCCCCTTCCGCGAATTGCTCGAACTGCACGCTCCCGAGACGATCCGCTTCTTTCTGCTGTCGACGCATTATCGGCGGCCGATCGATTTCAGCGACGAGCGGATTCGCGAAGTGGGCACCGGCCTGGACCAGTTCTATCGCTTCTTCCAGCGTTACGAGCGCGTCGGCGGCGGCGACTTTTACACCATCGCGGCGCCCCAGCGGCGCGAGGCGGGCGATTTCGACCCAAAGGACAACCCTGTTCTGAAGCAGGTGGCCGACCATCGCAGCCAGTTCCTGGAAGCCATGGACGACGATTTCAACACCGGCGGCGCGGTGGGCGTGCTGTTCGAATTGGTCCGCACGCTCAACAAATTCGTCGACGAGCAAAAGCTCGAGGCCACCAGCCCGACCGTCGCCCAGTTGGCCACCCTGCGCCAGGGCGCCACGACGCTGCGCGAGCTGGCCGGCACGCTTGGGCTGTTCCTGGTTCCGCCCGCCAAGAAGAGCGCCGCGGGCGACGACGGCCGCACGCCCAAATTCATGGACCTGATTATCGAGTTGCGCAAGGACGCCCGAGCCCGGAAAGACTTTGCCACGGCCGACAAGATCCGCAATGCGCTCACGGCGATGGGCATCGTGCTCGAGGATCGCCCCAGCGGCACGGAATGGCGAGCCGGGCAATAGCACAGCGAGATGCGAGGGTAGAGAGTAGCGGGTAGCGGGAGAAGCGGGTCGCGAACTTCTCCTGCGCGGAGTTCTCGCGATGAACGCTTCTAGGCCTGGCGGAAAGGTACTGACCTCGCATTCTTCCCTACCCTCTACGCTCTAATCCCTCATTAAGCCCCCTCGCAACCCATGACCCGCATCCTCGGCATCGATCCTGGGTTGAACATCACCGGCTACGGTGTGCTCGACGTCCAGGCCGGGCGCCTCCGGCTGTGCGAGGCGGGAATTGTCCGCGGCCGCACGAAAGAGTCGCTGACCGCGCGGCTCGCGGAGATCTATGACGGGCTCGTCGACGTGATCGAATCGCTCAAGCCCGAGGCGCTGGCGGTCGAACAGCTGTATTCGCACTACAAGCAGCCGCGCACGGCGATCCTGATGGGTCACGCCCGGGGCGTGATTTGCCTGGCCGGGGCCAAGGCCGGCATCCCGGTCGTGCATTACTCGGCCACGCAGATCAAGAAAGTGCTCACCGGCAACGGCCGAGCCCCCAAGTCGCAAATGCAACAAGCGATTGTCCGCGAGCTGGGCCTGGCGGCTGTGCCCGAGCCCGCCGACGTGGCCGATGCGCTGGCGATCGCCCTGTGTCACTTCCACCTGAGTGTCCGGCGCGTGCTGGCCCGGCGCCCGCGCACGCCGGACAGCAAACCCACCGCGCCGCCACTAGCCTGATTTTCTCATTCATCCTTCATCCTTCATCCTTCATCCTTCATCCTTCATCCTTCATCCTTCATCCTTCTGCCTTCTGCCTTTCCGCGTGATCACTCGCATTACCGGACAACTGACGCTGCTGGCCGAAAGCGAACTGACGCTCCGCGTCGGGGCGTTCGAGTACGAAGTGCTGATTCCCGACTTCACGCGCCGCCAGCTGCAGCAGCGGCTGGGCGAAGAAATCAGCCTGCACACGATCGAGTATCTCGAAGGCAATCCGATGCAAGGGCGGATGACGCCCCGGCTGGTCGGCTTCTTGAGCGAAGTCGAACGGGAGTTCTTCGAGCTGTTCTGCTCGGTCGACGGAGTGGGGGTGAAAAAGGCCCTGCGGGCGATGGTGCGGCCGGTCCGCGAAGTGGCCAGCGCCATCGAAGAGCAGGACGCCCAGGCGCTGGCCGGGCTGCCCGGCATCGGTCCGGCCATGTCGGAACGGATCATCGCCAAGCTCCGCCGCAAAGTGCCGAAGTTCGCCCTGCTGGTGGCCGCCGATACGAGCCGGCAAGCCGAAGTCGAAACCGACGTCGTGCGCGAGACCTACGACGTGCTGCGTTCGCTCGGCCACACCGAGAGCGACGCCCGGCGGCTGATCGACGCCGCCCTGGCAAAAAAGAAGAAATTCAAGTCCGTCGAGGAGTTGATCCAGGCCATCTACCAGCAAGAGCGCGGCGACGGCAAGGCGGGCTGAGCGCCGGCGCACCTTTGGCAAACGTGACGGCGGGCACCCGGACTGCCGCCAGGGGGCGCTACCCTTCGTACCAGCCTTTGCTTCCCTTGGTGCGAAAGCGGACGACGATCGCGTCCTTGTAGTTCTCTTGCTCGAACTCGAAATCGTCGAACACGGTCCGCAGGTTCGCGACGATGGCCTTGGTGGCCCCCGGGTTGCCGCCTTTCATCCGGATAAAGCCGTGCGACTGCATCTTGTGGCCGCCGACCGACAGCGCGCCGAGCCGCATCTTGGCTTTATTGAGCAGCTGGTCGATGCGATGGCGCGTGGTTTTGACCGAGCGGAATTGCGTGTCACCCATGCCAGTGATCCCCGCCGGCTTTTCACCGTGCCATTCCGGCCTGCCGGCGACCGGGGCGTCAGATGCGCGGATTTTAATTCCGCCGCGTTAGATTCTGATGAAGAGACTGCCTACCCGGCGGCGGCGGTCCCCTGGTATATTCTGCGAGGGCAGGCCGCTGCTACCTGTTTGGACCGCTGGAGTTGCACGATTTTGCGCGAACCCGTCCTCAACGCCGCCGACGATCCGTCCCCAGACGACGATCGCGATCTGCGCCCGCAGCGGATGCAGGACATGGTCGGGCAGCGCGACGTCTACGCCCGGCTGCAGATCGCCGTCGACGCCTCGCGCAAACGGGGCGAAGCCCTGGGGCACATCCTGTTCGACGGGCCGCCCGGCCTGGGAAAAACCACGTTCGCCACCTGCATTCCCCGCGACCTGGGCGTCAGCCTGCAGATCGCCAGCGGGGCCATCCTGCAGGCCCCCAAGGATCTGATTCCCTATCTGACGAATGCCGAAGAAGGCTCGGTATTGTTCATCGACGAGATTCACCGGCTGGCCAAATCGGTCGAGGAATTCCTTTATCCCGCGATGGAGGATTTCCGCATCGACATCGCCCTGGGCGAAGGGGTCAACGCCCGGACGATCAACATGGCGCTGCGCCCGTTTACGCTCATCGGGGCCACGACCCGGGCCGGGCTGCTTTCGGCCCCCTTGCGCGACCGCTTCCAGATGCGCGAGCACCTGGACTTCTACACCATTGAAGAGCTGGCCGAGATCGTCCGCCGCAACTCGGCCAAACTGGGTTTGGAAATTGCCGACGCCGCGACCCACGAGATCGCCGAGCGCAGCCGCGGCACGCCTCGGCTGGCCAACAACCGCCTCCGCTGGGTTCGCGATTACGTCACCAGCAAGGCCGACGGCCGGGTGACGCTAGAGTTGGCCCGGGCGGCGCTGGCCATGCAGGAGATCGACGTTCGCGGCCTCGACGGCCAGGACCGCAAGTATCTGAAAACCATCATTCAGGTGTTTCACGGCGGGCCGGTGGGCGTGGAGGCGGTGGCCCACACGATCAATCTGGCCCCCGACACGCTCGTCGACGAAGTCGAGCCGTTTCTGCTCCGCACCGGTCTGGTGATCCGCACGCCGCGGGGCCGCAAGGTCACACCGGCCGCGTACGCCCACTTGGGGATGTCCGCGCCCGACGATCCGGAACCGCAGAAGAAGTTGTTCTAACCCGGCGTGCGCACCGCCACCCGCCGGCCTGAAAGGCCGGAAGAGCCCAGCCCAGGGTTGAGCGTCCTCGCGATACCCTGGGTCGCCAGCGCCTCCATAAACGGCTCACCGCCGCAATTCGTGCCGCCACCCGCCGGCCTGAAAGGCCGGAAGAGCCCAGCCCAGGGTTGAGCGTACTCGCGATACCCTGGGTCGCCAGCGCCCCTAAACGGTTCACCGCCGCAATTCGTGCCGCCGGCCTGAAAGGCCGGAAGAGTCCAGCCCAGGGTTGAGCGTCCTCGCGATACCCTGGGTCGCCAGCGCGGCGCACGTATTCCACCCTGAAGGGGTGGAAGAGCCCATGCTTCAATCCCAAACGTAGCGCTCGTCGAATTCCAGGCCATGCCGCGCGAGCAGGGCGCGAAACTCGTCCTGAAACGATTGTTGCCGATGATGCTCCTGCTGACCGCGAATGTAATTCTGCACCGCTTCAACGTTCGATTGGCTGACTGAAAACGCGCCGTACCCGTTTTGCCAATGGAAGTCGCCGAGGCGGGGTTGCTGCTGCAGCCAAAGCGTCGAACCCTTCTTCAACCCGCCCACGACGTCGGCGATCGTCGCGGTGCGCGACAAACAAACAGCACGTGCGCGTGATCCGGTTCGGTGTTGATCTCGACGGCCGGGCAACCGAATTCCCGTAGAATGCCGCCCAGGTACTCGTGCAGGCTGGCTTTGGTTGCAGCGGGTAATATCGGCCGACGGTTCTTGGTCGAAAACACAAGGTGCACGAAGATCCGGGCCAGCGATTGCGGCATGGGTCAACCTACCGTCCTCCACCGCCCCTTCAGGGCGGAGAACTTTCTCGCGGTTGTACCGTGTACCCAGGGTGTCGCTGCGCTCAACCCTGGGCTGAGCTCTCGGGGCCCTTTGGGCCCCTGACCCGGGCCTCCACCCTTCACGGCCCGTCGGGCCTCTGACCACACTCGCCACGCTTCACGAAGCGCCGGGACCTGAACTGGATTCACAGCCGCAATTCGTGCCGGGTCCCGCCGGCCTGAAAGGCCGGAAGAGTCCAGCCCAGGGTTGAGCGTACTCGCGATACCCTGGGTCGCCAGGGCGGGCGCACGTAATCCACCCTGAAGGGGTGGAAGAGCCCGTGCTTCAATCGAGGCCTACCGCTCATCAAATGCCCGACGGCATGGCTCGATCCGCCGACCTCCACCGCCCCTTCAGGGCGGAGAACTTTCTCGCGGTTGTACCGTGTACCCAGGGTGTCGCTGCGCTCAACCCTGGGCTGAGCTCTCGGGGCCCTTTGGGCCCCTGACTCGGGTCGCGACACCTCAAGGGCCGCCGGGCGCCTGAATCAGACCTCCACCCAATCAGGGGCCCACCGGCCCCCAAATCGCACCCGAACGCCCGATTGGTCCCGCGTGCCCCCGGCCCCCGCCGGCGCTCGACCCCGTAGGGCAAATTTGATTGCCGCCGGACCATGAATTTGCTTAGGATGGAGCTAGCTGCCCCGTCGACCGGACCGACGTAAGCGGTGTTGCCAGCAAGGGTTGCTGGCGGCGCTGCTTGGCCAGAACCCAATCGTTTGGACCTGGCAGGCAAGCAGGCGGAATAACTGACCCTGACCGGTGCGAATAGTCCTATACCCAAAGGGCTTGCGCCGGCTTGCCGGGTCGACTCTGGATCAGGAGCGCGTGGCGTGCCGCTGTCCCAGGCCGAATTCAACCGACTGGTGGCCGAGCACGGCCCGGCGTTGTATCGCATGGCCTACCGCATGGTAGGCGATCGGCACGAGGCCGAGGACATCGTGCAGGAAACTTACCGGTCGGCCTGGAAGAGCCGGCGCGGTTATCAGGCGGCGCGTGGCGAACGGGCGTGGCTGGCGGCCATCCTGCGGCGCCGCGTGGTCGATCGCTGGCGGCGGCGCACGCTGCCCAGCGTGGTGGGCGGGGAGAGTACGTTTGAGGTGGGCACGGCCGGCGACGATCCGCTGGCCAACGATTACACCGATGAAATGCAACACGCCCTGGAGCGGCTGCCTGGCGAGCTGCGCGAGTCGCTGCTGCTGGTTATCGTGGGCGAACTAACCCATCAGGAAGTGGCCGACCTGCTGGGCATACCGCTGGGCACCGTCCTGTCACGGGTCAGCCGGGCCAGAGAACGACTGCGCGAGTATTGGATTGCCGGCGCCAAACCGAGCGCCGGCTGACCGCAAACGCTTTAAGCACCCACCGAAACAGACCGTATCATGTCCGCCCACTTTGGCTCCGATCCCTGGCTCGACGCCCGGCTGCGCAATGTGCCGCTGCCGGCCGGCATGCTGCAGCGATTGAGCCAGATCGGCAATCCGACCGACGAGCAGCTCGACGCCGCGATTTGCGACGTGCCGCTCCCGCCGGGACTCGGCGAGCGGCTCTGCCTTATCGCCCAGTCGCCCGAGCGCCGCTTCGGCTGGCTGCCCGTGGATTGGCTGCCGCAATCTGTGGACAATGCCGGCCGCAGCGCCGCCAGCTGGACGCGCGAGCATCTCGGTTGGCGCGAATTGGCTTTGGCCGCCTCGCTGCTCTTGGCCGTCGGCGTCGGCTACCTGGCGATTGCCCCCTGGCTGGGCCGCGGGCTCGACGCAAACCTGCCCGGCGAGATCGCCGCCATGCCGTGGGCGGCCAACGGACCGGGCGACGAGCAGTCGGGCGAGGTCGAAGCATTCGCCGTCGACTCGCCGTCGGCCGCGGCCGGCGACGCGCTGCCCGGCTCAGACGAGGGCAACTCGCTGTTCCCGCCGATTGAATTCAAGCCGCTGCCGCTTCCCGGCCCGCGGCTGCGGCGCCCGCGGAATTTGCTGTTTGCCTCGGACCCGGCATTCGATCGCTTGCCCGCCTTGGAAACGGCCAGCCTGGCGGGGGATCGTGGCTTGGCGCCGCCGCTGGTGGCCAGCTACGACTTGCTCGCGCAGTTGAAGAGCGGCGAACGCTCGTTCGTTTCGCCCGGCGCCGAGGCACAATTGGCCTGGACGCCGATTCCGCTGGGGCACGATACGTCGAGCTATCGCCTGGTCCAGCGTGCGATCCGCGCCGGACATTTGCCGGCGCCGGAGGACGTCCGGATCGAAGACTTCCTGAACGCCCAGTGCGATCATTATCCGCCGGCCGATAGTCCGCTCGTGATTCGCGTGGCAGCCGGACCGGCGCCCTTGGGCGAGCCGGGGCTGAAGCTGCTGCAAGTCGGCGCAAGCCGGGCGGATGCCGGGCAGCACGCGACCGGCCACCAGTCTGACGATCGCCGTCGACACTTCGGCCAGCATGTGGCACGGCCGCCGGCTGGAAATGGTCCGCGCGGCGATGCGCCGCCTGGTAAGCGAGCTGACTCCGGCAGATCGCGTGACGCTGATCGGCTTCAGCGATGATGCTCAAATGCTCGCCGACAATTTGCAAGTCGACGGCCGTTCGCAAATCGACCGCCGCTCCCAGCAATCGGCCGATCGGGCGGCCGTCGATCGATGGCTGGCCGCCATCGAGCGCTTGGTGCCCGAAAACGGCACGAACGTCGGAGCCGGCATCGCGCTGGCCAGCGACGCCATCGGACAGGCCGCGGCCAGCGAACCCCTGGCCGCCGGTCGGCGGCGGCAGTTGGTGCTGCTCTCGGACGGGCTGGCCGAATTGGGCCCCGACGCCAAGAGCCAGATCGCCGCGCTGCTCGGCAGTCTGGCCCGCGAGCATGTGGCGTTCAGCGTGCTGGACGTGAGTGGCGAGCGCGATATTTCCGCTCCGCTGGGCGAGCTCGCTGCCGCGGGCGAAGGGCTGGCGGTGCGTGCGGCCGACACCGAAGAAATCTCCTCCGCCCTGAACGATGCCCTGGCTGGTTATCCGCAAACGGTGGCGCGCAGTGCCGCCCTCAAAGTCACGTTCAACCCGCAGGCCGTTGGGTCGTATCGCCTCGTGGGTCATGCCACAACGACCTTGACTGGCCCGGCCGCGGCTTCGACCCAGGTCGATTTGCACGCCGGTTCGTGTCGCTCCGGGCTGCTGGAGCTCTGGCTGCTTCCCGGCGGCGGAGACGAAGTGGCCACGGTCGAGTTGACCTGGCACGACCCCTCCGGCACCGGTTCGCACAAGCTCACCCAGCGGATCAGCCGATTGCAGTTTGCCAAGTCCTTTGCCGAGTCTCCGCTGTCGCTCCAGGCTGCAGCCATTGCCAGCGAGGCTGCCCGGTCGCTGCGGGCGCATGCCGGCACGCCGGGACGCGGCCTGGCCCGGGTTGCCGAGCTATCGGGGCAGGCCAATCCGCTGCTGGCCGAATCGGATTCGTTCCGGCAATTGGTCGCGCTGGTGGGTCAGGCCGACAAGCTGCGCGCCAATCCGGCGGCCGTGCGCCGCTCGAACAGTTCCAATCGGCCCTGAGCAGCAGCCCTGAGCCTCGGCCCTGAGCAGCAGGGGCAGCCGGCGAGCGGGGGGCCGGCGGCGCCCCGCGATTCCGTGCAGCCGCTACGGCATGAACTTTCCACGCTCGGTGAGAGCATGTTTTTCGCTCCAGGGACGCGGGCCGCAGTGGAAGTCCTTGAATCGGCGGAAGTTTGGTTATAATTTGGAGTTGGAAGCTCTTGTTCCGGGCCGCGAGCGGCGATCAATCGCGGTCGCTGGGTCTAGGGGCGAAAGTCGGCGGCGGCCCAGTTGGCAGGATCCTGACGGCAGGTCATTTCCTTCGGCCGGTCCGCCGCGCAACAGGCAAAGCACGTCGCGGCGGCACCGATACACACCCCGTTGCGGACTTCGCCCAGGGCCACGGGGGCTTCCAGACGGAAAATAGCAGGGCCCAGCCAGGGCTGCCGTCAGGGGCGGCCGCTTTTGGGACCGCTGGTGCCCGGCGGCGCCCCGGGGCGGTGCTGCGGCAGGGAGTCTGGCCGTTGGAGAGGAAATCACTCATGCAGCTCCGCTCGATCACTCGCTGGATTTTGCTCGGCGTCTTGGCCGGCGGCATCGCCGCCCGCGCGACGGGGCCCGTGTGGGCCAAGGGGGAAAACAAAAAGCCCTCCAAGACCGCCAAAGAGAAGCCCAGCGAAGACGAAGACGCCGAGCCGGCACCGGGCAGCGAGAAGGATCCGACAACGTTTGCCGACGCCGTCGAGCGGGGCAAGATCGCGATCGACACTTTCCAGGCCCATGCCATGGGCGAGCGGATGGCCGAGGAGCAGAAGGATGCGGAGAACCAGGCCAAAGAACGCAAGGAAAAGATCGCCAGCGAGGCCGCGGCCTATCGCATGTTCCGCCTGGCGCTGACGCTGGTCGACAAAGGCCCGGCCAAGGATCGGCCGGCTATCAAGGAAATCAACGAAATCCGGTACTTTCTGGCCTTTCTGAATTTCCAGCGCGGACAGTATTTCGACGCGGCCGTGATCGGCGAGTTTCTGGCCCGGCGTGCGCCCGAGTCCGTCGAGGGCCGGCAAGGCGCCCTGATCGCGCTGGCCGCCTACCGCAAGTTGTTCGACGAATCGAAGCAGCCGGAAAAGGACCGCGTGTTCGAGACCGAGCACATCCAGCAGATCGCCGAGCACATCATCCAGCAGTGGCCCAAGGAAGACGAAGCCGAGAACGCGGCCCTGACTTTGCTCAACTTCGCCATCCAGCAGCACCAGCTGGACAAGGCGGTCGAATACCTGAAGCGCTTGCCCGAGGCCTCGCCGCGCCGCATCGGCGCCGAGCTCCGCACCGGACAAGCGCTCTGGGCCACTTACCAGCGGGCGCCCAGCACGCCGGCGGCCGAACGGCCCACCTCCGAGCAGCTCGAGCGCTATCGGGCCGAGGCGGAGAAGATTCTTTCCACGGCCGTCGAGCACTCGCGCAAGCAGGAGACGGTCGACCCGGCCGTGATCGGCGCGATGCTGTCGCTGGCCCAGATCTACCTCGACCAGGGCGAGAACGACAAGGCCGTCAGCATGCTGGAAGACAAGCAGTTCGGCCCCTTGCCCTTGGTCAAGGCCAAGCACCCGGCGACCGAACGCGAGGGCTTCGCGGTCCTGACGTACGTCGCGGCCCTGCGGGCCTACGTGGCCACGCAAAACGTCAAAGACGTCACCAAGATCATGAACTCGCTGGAAAAACGGTTCGGCGTGGCGAAGGATCCCAAGGCGGCGGCCAGCCTGACCCAGATCTACATGATGCTGGCCCGCGAACTGCAACAGCACCTCGAGCGGCTCCGTAAGAGCGGCAACAAGAAAGAACTGGAATCGGTGTCCAATGCCTTCGAGGCATTCCTGAAGCGGATCGTCGAACGCGGCGGCGGCGAGACGTTCAGTTCGCTCAGCTGGGTGGCCGACACGTTTTACAGCCTGGCGGTCGGCATCGACGACGCCGACAGCACCGAACCGCCCTCGGAAAGAGCCAAGTCCTTCTACGCCAACGCGGTTAAAGGCTACGAGCAGATCCTGGCCAAGGTGGCCCAGGATCCAAAGTTCGCCCCCGACGCCGACACGCTCTTGGGCATTCAAATCCGGGCGGCCATCAGCGAGCGCCGCGTCGGCAATTACAACACCGCCATCAAGCTGATCGCCCAGGCGCTGGAATCGCGGCCGAAGATGATCACGGCCCAGGTCGAAGGAGCCGAAACCTACCAGATCAGCGGCCCGACCGATTCGGACGGATTCCTCAAAGCCATCTCCGGCGGGGAAAAAAACGCCAAGGGCGAAAACACGATCTGGGGCTGGGGCAAACTCGCCAAGATGACCCAGGACGACAAACGCTTTGCGGACACCTTCTTCCTGGCCCGCTACAAGATCCCCGAATGCCGTTACCTGTTCGCCATGAAAGCGGCGGAAAAAGCCAAGCACGACAAGTACATCGACATGTCGAAGAAAGAGCTGAGCATGATCTACCGCCTGTATCCCAAGCTGGGCGGGCCCGAATGGTTCAAGAAATACGATGATCTGGCCAAGCGCGTGCAGACCGAGCTCGGCGAGAAATCGGTCGGCATCGAAGGCTTCAAGGACGCCGAAACCACTGCGGGAAAATAATCTGCCCGCGGAGTTCGCATCCAAAACTCCGGCAGCTAAAACCCCAGCAGCTAAAACCCCGGAACGAAAACATCAAGGAGCAGCGTTATGATTGGGCGGAGTTGTCTGGCCGCGGGTTTGTTGGCCCTGGCGATCGCTTCGGAGAGTACGGCCCTGGATCGCATCAAGCTGCTGCAAGGCACGCCCAACGTGGTCAACGGCAACGTGACGGAAATGAGCCCCACGGTCGTCAAGATCGAGCAGGGGCAGATTCCCAAGTCGTTCCCCGTGAACCAGGTCGACTACATCGAATTCGACGAAGATCCCAAGGATCTGAAGAATGCCCGCACGGCGATGAAAGCCGGCAAGCTGCCCGAGGCCCTGGCCCTGGTCAACAAGGTCGATCCGTCGGAAGTCCGGCGCACCGAAATCAAGCAGGACCTCGACTTCTATAAGGCCGTGCTGATGGCCCGCCTGGCCATGGGGGGCAGCGGGGACAGCATGAAGGAGGCCGGCCGGCTGTTGTACACCTTTGCCGAGAAGAACGCGACCAACTATCACTACTTTGCCGCCTGCGAGGTGCTCGGCGACCTGCTGGCCGCCGACAAGAAATTCGACAAGGCCGAAGGCTACTACTCCAAGCTCGGCAACGCTCCCTGGCCCGACTACAAGATCAAGGCCGCGGTCCTCTCCGGCCGCGCGCTCGAAGCTCAAAAGCAGTATGCCAAGGCCATCAAGAAGTACGAAGAGGCCGAAAGCATGGAAGGCGACGGCAAGGAAGTCGAGGGGCAAAAGCTGACCGCCCTGCTGGGCAAGGCCACCTGCCTGGCCGGCGCCGGCAAATCGGACGACGCCGTCAAGCTGGTCATGGACGTGATCAGCAAGGCCGACTCGGAGAATACCGACCTGCAGGCCCGGGCCTACAACGCGCTGGGCAATTGCTTCAAGACGGCCGGCAAGCCGAAGGACGCCATCATGGCCTTCCTGCACGTCGACTCGCTCTATTTCGGCGCGCCCGAACAACACGCCGAAGCCCTGGCCAACCTGAGCGACCTGTGGAAGAAGGTCCAAAAGGAAGACCGGGCCAACCAAGCGCTCGAGCAGCTCAAAGAGCGCTATCCCAACAGCCGCTGGGCACAGAAGTAGCGAGAGCCCGTTCGTCGCCCGGCAAAAGCCGTTCAGCCGCGCGGATGGAACCGCTGGTGGATCGCCTTCAACCGGGCCGGATCCACGTGCGTGTAGATCTGGGTCGTGGCAATGCTGGCGTGCCCCAGCATCTCTTGCACTTGGCGCAAGTCGGCTCCGCCGGCCAGCAGGTGCGTGGCAAAGCTGTGCCGCAGCGAGTGGGGACTCATCAGCGGGTCGACTTCGGCTCGGGCCGCATACTTCTTGAACAGCTCCCAGATCCTTTCGCGCCGCAGCCGCCGCCCGCGCCGCGAAACCAAAAGCCAGGGCGCTGCGTCCGCGGCCACGTTGGCAACCAACTTGGGCCGCTCGTGCTCCAGGTACTGGCGCACCGCCGCAATGGCGCGGGCCCCCAGCGGCACCAGCCGCTGCTTGTCCCCTTTGCCGTGGCAGAGCGCGTAGCCGTCGTCCAGATGCACGTCGCTCAGTTTCAGGTTCGACATTTCCGAAGCCCGGCAGCCGCTGGCGTACAACAGCTCCAACAGCGCGCGATCGCGCCGCCACCAGGCATCGTCGCGGCGCGGGGCAGCCAGCAGCTTGTCGACCTGGGCCGGCGAGAGCACGTGCGGCACCCGCTGCCAGAGCTTCTGACTGCCCAGAAGCTCGACCAGGTTTTCGCGCAAGACGCCTTCGAGCTGCAAATAGCGCGAGAAGAGCTTGAGCGAAACGATGTGCCGGGCAATCGAAGCGGGGGCCAGCTTGCGGCGGTGCAGCCAAGCGGCGTAGTCGGCCAGATCGCGGATGCCCAGCTCTTTGAATCCGCGCCCGCCCAGCCAGTCGAAGAACCGCTTCACGTCGCGGCGATAGGCCGCCACCGTGTTGTCGGCCAGGTGGCACTCGCTCGTCAGGTGCTCGAGAAAGCCTTCCAGCCAGCGCCCGCTGGCGGCTCCACCGGCGACCGTAACAGGCTTAAGGACTCGGCGTGGCGGCATGGCGAGCGGCCATTATGAGAAGGGGCCCAATTTGGCAGGGGCCGATAGGCGCCGGGCCGGGGCGCCCACTGGCGGTCCGCAGCCGGCGCGATTGCACCCTCCGCCCGCGCCGCTATCGATTCATCTTCGGAGCGCCGGCGGCGCCAACTTGACCGCCGTTTGCCGAATCGGAACCTGAGGATTATGCTGCACGCACGCCGCCTGGCGGGGGCGGCAAAAAACCGTCGCCGCGGCGGCTTTTTCGGCCCAGCCGGCAAGGTTTGGGGGGCCGGACTGGGCCAGCCTCGTGACGCGGCCCACGTGAAAACGTCGCCGCAAAAAATGGCCCTGCGGAAGCGGCACCTTTAGGCGGGTCCTGTGGAAACGACAAACTAAAGCATCCGCCCTAGGCGAGGCGGCAGTTCGGTGAGGACCCCGGGGCAGCCCGGGAGCAGGAACGTGAGAATTCTCGTCACCGGAGGAGCCGGCTACGTCGGCAGTCATACGGTCCGGCTGCTGGAGCGCGCGGGGCACGAGCCCTGGGTCTACGACAACCTGTCGTTGGGACATCGCGGCGCCTGTCCGGCCGGGCGCCTGATCGAAGGGGAGCTGCTCGACCGCGAGCGACTGGTTGCCGAACTCAAAGCGCGGCGGATCGAGGCAGTGATGCACTTTGCCGCCTTCGCCCTGGTGGGCGAATCGGTCAGCGATCCGGCCAAGTATTACCAGAACAACGTCGTCGCCAGCCTCAGCCTGCTCGAAGCAATGCGCGCGGCCGACGTGCGACGGATCGTTTTTTCCAGCACGACGGCCACGTACGGCGTGCCCGACCGCGTGCCGATCACCGAAGACGAGAAGCAAAAGCCGATCAATCCCTACGGTTTTTGCAAACTCGTCATCGAGCAGGCCCTGGCCGATTACGCCCACGCGTACGGCTTCGCCTACGCGGCGCTGCGCTATTTCAACGCGGCGGGGGCCTCGCCCGACGGCGACTTGGGCGAAGACCACGAACCGGAATCGCACCTGATTCCGATCGTGCTGGCGGTGGCGCTGGGCCAGCGGCCGGAAATCACGATCTTCGGCGACGATTACCCCACGCCCGATGGGACCTGCATTCGCGACTACATCCACGTCGACGATCTCGGCGCCGCGCATCTCAAAGCGCTCGATCGACTCGCGCCGGGCCAGGCACTCAAGCTCAACCTGGGCACCGGGCACGGCTACAGCGTGCAGCAGGTCATCGACGCCTGCCGCCGCGTGAGCGGGCGCCCGATCGCGGTGAAGCTCGGCCCGCGCCGGCCCGGCGATCCGGCCGAGCTGGTGGCCGATTCGAGCCGGGCTCAACAGCAACTCGACTGGCGCCCGCGCTACACCGACATCGACTCGATCGTTGCCACCGCCTGGCGCTGGCACTCAGCCCATCCGCAGGGCTACGCCGACTAGGGCCGCGGAGGTTCGCGATCGCCGCGAGTCGAATGCGGGCAGCCCCCCAGACGTTGGGGGCGGCTTCGGCAGAGAACTCGGCCCACGGGAAAGGCCTGATTGAAGTCGACGATTGCGCTCGCTCGGAGATTTCTCATACTGAGAGAATTGAGCGATCGGAATGATAAAAATCCGGGTCGCGCTGCGAGTGAACCCTTTGCCCAAATGGATTCTTTCCATCCGCAAATACTCGGTATATGCGCTCAATTTTGGCAATGTCTTGTGTGCCAGCCGAGCCCGAGGCATACGAGTTGCGTGGCTACGTTGACGGCTTGTCGTCCGATGGCGCGAACGTGTCTCGCTTCGCAGACTGATTCAATGATAAAAAGGGCGGATTCAATGGTTACTAAAGGTCTTCCTGCGGTCGTCTTGGCGGTGGCCCTGGGCCTTGGCTTTGCTGCTCGCGAGGCCACGGCGAGCGTGAGCATTCCGGTCACGAACTACAACTTCTCCGATCCGCTGGTGACGCAAAACAGCGGCTACTACAACCAAGGCACGCCGAACAACTGGAGCACTCAGGGCTTTAGCGCTCAGTATTTCGAGAACGCGGCCAACGGCGGATTTGCCAGCGGAACCCCCGGCAACCTATCCAATATTCAGCCGGGCCTCAGCGGTCCAAATTATCAGTATGTTGCCGACGATGGTCACGGCACGATCTACCAGGACCTGGGCGTAGCGTTCAAGCCGGACACGACCTACACCGTCGACATTTCCGGCGGTAACCGCGCGGGCTTCGGCGGCAATTACACCACGTTCGGGCTGGTTGCCGGCACCGGATCGATCCCGACCGACGGTTCCGCGCCGACGCCCCTTGGTGGCACGGCCGGATTCATCAACGAGGGCGCGCTGCCCGTTGGGTCGTTTAATTGGGCTTCGGTCATCGGTTCCCCGAACGCCGCGGTGTACACCTTTACGACTGGGAACATCGTTCCGCTGGGTGACGTTGTGGTCTACGTCAACAACGCGAGCGGCGGCCGCATGGAGCTGGGCGGGGTGACCGTCAGCACCACCCCGGAGCCGGCTTCTTTGGCCATTTGGGGCGCCGCGATCGCCGCCGGCCTGATCGTTGCCCGACGCCGGAAGGCCTAGGCCGACCTCTTGAAAACAGAAACCGCCCGGCAACTGCCCGGGCGGTTTTTTTATGCGCCCCGGCGCCGGCCATCTGCCTCGCCTTCCACGGCGTTAGCTTCCGCTGTGCACCGGCCGCTAACGCATACCAATGTTAGCCGGATGTTTCCACAGGCTTTTTCTTTGGCAAATCCGCCTGCGCGGTGATTGTATCCCCAGTGCGGGTGGTATAGAGTTGGGATTGTGCCTGATCGCTCCCTCTTTCTTCACCAGGAAGAACACCATGAACCGAACGCTCAAGATCGCTTGCCACGCCCTTTTGGCAGTTAGCGTGTTGGCAGTTTCGCGCGGAAGCCGCAATACAGGCCTACGATGCCACGGGCGCCACGACCGGGGGCGCCGGCGGCAATCTGAACATCGGCCGCGAGTTTACCGTCAGCGGCACGGGGATCTATGTCAGCAGCCTGGGCGTCTATGACGACGGCGGCCATGTCCTGGCTAATTCGCACGATGTGACGCTCTTTTCAATCAGCAATTTTGGGACTCCGAGTTCCACCACGCCGCTGGCCACTGTCAACGTGGCAGCTGGCGGATCCTCGGCGACTGACTTTGTATTTCAGTCGTTGACGAGCCCCCTTTACCTCCCGGCCGGAATATACGGCATCGCTGCGTATGGAATGAACTCATATAGCGCTGGGGGCGACCCCTACGGCGATGGTGGCGGCGTACCTAACGGCGTGGCAACGCCCAATGTGGCGGACGATACGTATGCCGCTAGTCGATTCGACCCTTATCAATTCACGGCTGCGGGCACGCCGGTGTTCCCGTCCGCAGGCGATATGAACGACCACTCCAGCGCCTCGTTCATCTATTCTTTGACCGCACCGACCCCAGAGCCGTCCTCGATCGTATTGTGGGGCCTGGGCGTTGCGGCGAGCCTGCTCGCTTACCGGCGGCGCAAAGCCTAGTTCGACTGTGGCACCGAACCGCCCAGCGATGGGCGGTTTTTTTATGCGCTGCGGTCGGCTCGCTTGGGCTTCCTGCTGTCCTTCCGCCTGATCTTAGGCTGCTTGGGTACGTCGTCCGGCGGCGGTGCCTGCATGGCCCGGCGCTGACCGTGGGCGCATAGTCACAGATACACGGACGAGTGCCGCGCGGAAAACAGCGGCGTTGGCACGGACTAGCGCGCGGGAACGGCAACTTTGGCGAATCGTGGCACGCATCAGCCTCGGCCGATGGATCAGGGCAGAAGCAGCCCACGTCCCGCGGCCTCCTTTCCCGCGTCGCCTCTCGCTCGGCTGGGTCCGGCGATATTTTTCAGTTAGCGTGCTGCTAATTACTTGACGACGGAACCGGCCGAGGCGAAGATAAGCGAGTCCCTGATGTGGAAAGCGTCACGATTTCGGCGAAGATGGACAAAACCTGGAGCTATCGCATGCGAGCGACCCTATCAATCACGGCAGTCCTCCTTTCGCTGCTGACACTGACGCTGAGCCCTGCCTATGGCGGCGTTACCATTAACAACTCCGGCTTCACGTCGCCGCCTCTTGGATCGGGCGCTGGAGCCTACGAATACGGAAATGTCCCCGGTTGGACACTGAGTAATCTCGGTAATACGGGTGTAGCGGCCAACGGCAGCGCTTTCGGGGTCAAGAATTCGCCGACGGGCCAGGCCGCCTTGATGCAGGGTGGCGATGGGACATTGGCGGGCGCAGCGATTACCCAGACGGTGACCGGATTCACCAATGGTGAGTATTTAATCACGTTCCTGGCCGAAGACCGTCAGCACGCATCTGGCTACGGGTCCTCGCAGAGCCTGATGGTGTTCATGGACGGCAATTTAATCGACACCGTAACGCCGACCAGCAGCACCGGCTTTACCAGCTATGCTATCCCGCTCGTGAGTTTGTCCGCAGGTTCCCACACCATCGGGTTCGCCGGCGGAGGGAGCGGGGGGGACAGCACGAGTTTCGTCACGAATGTGAGCATCACGCCCGAGCCCACGTCGCTCGCCATCTGGGGTGTAGTGATCGCCGGCGGCTTGTTGGTAGCGCGCCGCCGGAAGGCCTAGGTCGACCCTTGAATCCAGAAACCGCCCAGCAACTGCTCGGGCGGTTTTTTTACGCGCAAGGCGCCGGCCATCTGCCTCGCTTTCCACGGCGCCAGCTTCCGCTGCGTACTGGCCGCACCCCCGCTCGGCGTCGCGCCGTGGTCCGGCGGCGGTGCCTGCATGGCCCGGCGCTGACAGACAGCGTATTGCTCCCGAGAATACGGACGATCGCCCCCGGAACTCAACGGCGTTGGCACAAATAAGCGCCCGTTGATATAATGCGAGCCGAGTTCAAGCCCTGAAACGCCGCCTTTCCGCTCCGCGACACGCCGCCATGCTGTCCATCTACAGCCAGCCCCAACGACTCTGCCGCGGTTGGACGCGACGCGAGGTGCTGACGATCGGCAGCCTGGGGCTGGGCGGGTTGGCGCTCGGCGATCTGCTGCGGGCCGAGTCTGCCCAGGGGCTGGCCGGCTCGCGCAAGGCGATCATCATGATCTACCTGTGCGGAGCCCCGCCGCACCAGGACATGTTCGACCTGAAAATGGAGGCCCCGGCCGAAATTCGCGGCGATTTCCGGCCGATTCCGACCAACGTGCCCGGCATCCAGATCTGCGAGCACCTGCCGCGGCTGGCGCGGATCATGGACAAACTGGTGCCGCTCCGCACGGTCTATGGCTCGCCCAGCGGCGACCACGACTCGTTTATCTGCTACACCGGACGAACGGTCCGCCAGCAGCCCCCCGGGGGCTGGCCTTCGGTCGGTTCGACGCTGGCCAAATTGCAGGGGACCAGAACTCCGGGCATTCCGCCGCTGGTGGGCCTGGCGCCGCCGGCCGGCCATCCGCCCTACGGCTCGCCAGGGCACCCGGGCTTTCTCGGCCCGGCCTATCGGGCGTTTACGCCCAACGCCGACGGCAAGTCCGACCTGACCCTCAGCGGCATCAGCGTCGAGCGACTGCAAGACCGCAAGCAGTTGCTCACCGAGATGGACCGGCTCCGCCGCGACGTGGATGCCGGCGGCGCGATGCAAGGACACGACGCCTTTACGCAGCAAGCCTTGGACGTGCTCACGTCCAGTCGGTTGGCCGCGGCCCTGGACATCACGCGCGAAGACCCGCAAACCCGCGAGCGCTACGGCCACGGCGACCCGAACAACTACGGCGACGGCGCCCGCGCAACCTGGAACATTTCCTCATCGCCCGGCGACTGATCGAAGCGGGCGCGCGGTGCGTGACCTTGAATTTCGGCCGCTGGGATTTTCACGAAAACAATTTCTCCGAGTTCAAGAATACGCACGGCCCCCTGTTCGACCAGGGCATGAGCGCGCTGGTCGAAGACCTCGTCCAGCGCGGACTGGACCGCGACGTTTCCGTCGTCGCTTGGGGCGAGTTCGGCCGCACGCCGATCATCAACAAGAACGCCGGCCGCGATCATTGGCCGGCCGTCGGCTGCGGCTTGCTCGCCGGCGGCGGGTTGAAGACCGGACAAGTGATCGGAGCCACCGACCGGTTGGGCGGCGAACCCGTCGATCGACCGGTTCACTTCGGCGAAGTGCTGGCCACGCTCTATCGCCAGCTCGGCATCGACGCCAACCAAACCGTCGTCCGCGACCTGGCCGGGCGGCCGCAGTACCTGGTCGACGGACATCGGCCGATGCCCGAACTGGTCGGCTGAGCGGACGCAGCGCTCGTGTCGCTTTTTCGCGTTTTTTTCCCGGCTAGCCGCTAGCGGCCCCCCGGGCTGCCGCCCGCGTGCTTTCACCCCAGGCCAGCGGGGCAGGGCCCGCCCGCAGGTGTCCGGTTGCCGGCCTGCTGGGGGGCCGGCGCGGACGCCAGCTCGCCGGGCGGCAGAATCGGAACATTCGGCAAATTCCCGCTAATCTTCCGCCGTTGTGCTGGCCGAAATCGAACTACTAGCGAAGGATTCATTGCGCAAGCGCGGGCGCGGCTACGCCGCAGGGCCCGCGGCGCGTGTTCTGTCAGCTACTTGGGGGGGAGCGACGATGAGCAAAAAGTATTGGCTGCCGCTGGTGTTGTTGGGCCTGGCTCGGGTGGCCCAGGCTCAGGGACCGACGTCCGAATCGCGCGACTTGCGCCGCGACCAGACGCCCGCCGCGGTGAGCCCGACGCCGGAAATGTGGTTCTACGAGCAGGAGCGCGTGCGCTACGAAGACCCCAAAGGGGCCGTGCGGCGCAATGCCGAAAACCGGGCTGCCCAGCGCTCCGCGCGTCTGGCGGCGCTGAAGTGGTACGGCATGTCGAACTCGCGCCCCGTCGTGGGCACGACCCCGATGACGGGCACTTACTCGCCCCATTGGGTCTCGAACACCGCCGATCCGGATTCCTGGCGGCCCGTCACGCCGGCGGTGGTATTGCGGCCCTCGGGCGGACTGTACTAGACGATCCGGCATGAAAGTCGTCGGACGCCATTATCGCAGCGGTCGGCCGGTCGAGCTGCGATTGGCCGACCGGATTCTCGCCGTCGGCGAGCCGGAAGCCGGGGCGCTGGATGCCCGGCTGCCCTGGATCGCGCCGGGGTTTGTCGATCTGCAAATCAACGGCTACCGGGGGCAGGAGTTCAGCGCGCCTGAGCTGACGGTCGAGGCGGTGATCCGCATCGCCGACCAGATGCCGGCCTTTGGCGTGACGCGGTTCTTGCCCACCGTGACGACGGCCAGCCGCTCGACGCTGCTGCATGCACTGGCGACCATCGCCCGGGCCGCGGTGGACGAGCCCCGGATGGCGGCGCGGATGCCGGGCATTCACCTGGAGGGGCCGTATATTTCGGCAGCGGACGGTCCGCGCGGCGCCCATCCGCGCGAGCATTGCCGGCCGCCCGATTGGGCCGAGTTCGCCGAGTTGCAAGCGGCCGCCGGCGGACGGATTCGCCTGGTCACGCTGTCGGCCGAATACGCCGGAGCTCCCGAGTTCATCGCCCGCTTGCGGCAAAGCGGGGTGTACGTCGCCCTCGGACACTTGCAGGCCAGCACCGCGCAAATCGCCGACGCCGCCGACGCCGGTGCGACTCTGAGCACCCACCTGGGCAACGGCGCGCATCCGATCCTGCCGCGACATCCCAATTACATCTGGGATCAGCTCGCCGAGGATCGCCTCACCGCCACGCTGATCGCCGACGGGCATCACTTGCCGCCGGCGGTCGTCAAAAGCATCGTGCGGGCGAAAACGCCCCAGCGGATCGTGCTGGTCAGCGACCTTTCGGGCATGGCCGGTCTCGAGGCCGGCGAGTACGCGACCGATTTCTGCCGCGTCGAGATCCTCGCCGACGGCCGGATCGTCGTGGCCGGTCAGCGGGAAATGCTGGCCGGCGCCTCGCGCCCGATCGGCACGGGCATCGCCAACAGCATGCGGTTTGCCGGCGTCGATCTGGCCACCGCCGTCGACATGGCCACGAGCCATCCACTGCGGGCCATCGGCCTGCCGCCGGCCGAACTGGCCGCCGGCCAGCCGGCCGATCTGGTGCTGTTTCACATCGAGCACGATGCCCGGCAAGCGCCCACGGACCTCAGGATCGAGCAAACGATCGCCGGCGGCCAGACAGTCTACGCGCGCTCGGCTTGAAATCGCCAGCCTGAGCCGGGCACTTCAGCCCAGGCTCGCCGCGTGAACTCGGCCGCAAGCAGTTCGCGCGTGCTCCACCGCAGGCCGCCTCAGTGCGCGAGCAGCACGGCCAGAATGCCGGTCAGAAAGATGCCGTCGAACGTGCCGGCCCCGCCGATCGAGGCGATCGGCGCGCCCAGGTCGGCCAGCAAATGGAGGTTCATCAAGTCGGCGCCCAGCAGCGTGCCCAGGCTTCCGGCGACATAGGCCACCGGGGCCGCGGCGCGCCGCGAGAGCAGCATGCCGACCAGGGCGGCCAGGAGCGGCGGCACGACGATCGGCACGGCGATGCCCTTGCCGGCGATGGGCTCAGCCAGGCTATTCACCGCCAGCGCCACGATCAACAGGCCCAACGTGCCGCGCAGAAAGACTTCGTTCTTCCACATCAGGTAGATCGACAACAACGTGGGAATGATTGCCCCGCCGACGTTCAACGCAACGATCGTGTCGGGAGACGAACGCACCATCGGCACCGGGTAGCGCACGCCCAGCTTCGAAAATTCCTCTTCGCTGCCGGTCGCACCGCCGGGCAATTCGGCAATGGGGATGTTGATGTAACTGCCCAGGAGCGAGGCCAGCAGCAACCCATACGCCCAGCGGCCGCTGATCCCCATTTTCTCATAGGCGTAGCCCAGGATTCCCACCTGCAGCGCCGCCAGGAGCAGGCCGAAGATCAGCGCCAGGGCGAAGAAGAATACCGGCGTGAGCGGCAGGTAATGATAACTGGATACGTGCATCGGCATCGCTCCGTGGAAATGACTGCTAGACCCTGCGCCTGGCCTGCGGTGCAGCCGAAGGGGACGGCCTCGCGGCACCCAGCAAACCTTGCGAGCCAATGTATCCCGATCGCCTCGCCGGAGCGAGCCACCGGCGGCCGGGCAGGGCGAGCGCTACCTGGAAACACCGCGGTGCAGCGCGGGAGACTGAATTGACGCGCGCCGCCGCGAGAGCCCAATGCGCCGCCGGCCGAACGCAGGCCGGGCCGAGTCGATCAGTTGGGCGAAGCAAAGCGGCGATAGTGCCGGGGCACTTCGGCCGCGGCCCGAGCCCGCTCATAGGCGGCCTGGTACAGCTGTACTTGCCAGGCAGCCGGCTGGCCGAGCAGGAATTGCGGAGCGACGACGAATCCGGTGGGGGGCTTCGGAGTGGAGTTGCTCATAGGACGAGGTTTGGCCGCACGCCGTGCCGGTTGCCAGTTACGAATGCGGTTGGCATACATCGCGGGGCTTCCTTCCGGCTCGCTGCTGATCGATTCCGACCGTGATTGGTGGATTGGGTTCGCATGCTAGCTGACGCGCACCATTGCATCATCAGCTTGGCGATCAATTTAGTTATTAGTTCGTCGCGCCCGGGGGGATGCCAGCACTCGAAAAGCCGGAAATGCCGGGCAAAGCGCGACGGCGCGGCGATGCGTCGGGCAAGTTGGGCAGAGGCTCGCCAGCCGGCAAAGCTTACTCAAATAGGCGAGCTTGTAATTTTGGAAGCGCCGGCTATATATTGCTGGCGCATTGACGGACGCCGACTCGAATCGATTCGAGAGGCTCTTACCCTGTTTCGCGCTGCTGACTGGAATGGTCCAGAGGTGCGCAATGTCCCTCGGGAGCCGGTTGCACTCAGACAGCGTAATCCCGCTCTAAGATCGCCAGGACTCATGCGGTCTTGCGGCTGGTTCCAGGAAAGGAGTTCTGTTTATGGCTAGCGCAGTGTTCACCCATCGTGGCCCCTCCGGCGCATCGGCTATGGCTAACCCCATGGCCGCCGCCAGCCACGCCCATTCGGCGGCCGCTCCGGCGATGGGCACCATGATGATGCTTCCCCGCTGCACGATGAAGATCGAGAAGTGCAAAGGCGGCATGAAGCTCACCTGCTCGTGCGAGGATGAAGTCGCTTGCGGCACGCTGCAGAATCTTTGCCAGTCGCTCTGCGACGGGCTGTGCAGCTGCTGCTGCACGATGAACGGCATTCCCTGCTGCCAGGTCAACCTGTGCTGCGGGCAGTGCAAGACGGAATGCACCAAAGACGGCGTGTGCATCACCTGCCTGAGCGGCGACAAGGCCTGCTGCGACCTGATCCAGGCTTGCTGCGACTGCCTGGCCCAATGCCTGCAGTCGGGCTGCTGCTGCTACGTCTCGTTCGCTGGCACCCCGGTTTGCTGCGGCTGCTGCTAAATCGCCTGACCGAATCGGCCGCATCGCGGCCGACCAGACCGGGTGCGCCGACCGGACCGCCGGAGGCAAGCTGGCCGTGAAATAACGAGAAATCCCCGGCCCAACTCTGTGAAGGGCCGGGGATTTTTTTCGCGCGCACCGGCCGTGAGATCTTGCTGCCCGAGGCGCTTGGCAGGGCCTGTCCGAAGCGCTCGACGACACAAAAATGTCGTCTGTTCCGGCCGCAGTGCGCCACCGCCCCCCGCGCAAGCGATCAACTTTCGCCCGGCCGGTCATCGCCCGTCAATAAAAATGCCTCCAGCCCGGCGACTTTCGTCGCCAGGCCGGAGGCCCTGAAAACTCACTCGGTCGCGAGACGTTGCAGCCGGCCTAGTGGGCCGAGAACGGCTCGTAGAAGTTCGAGTCGACCGGCTCGTCGGCGTCCCTGGTCACGAGGCGAGCGAACAGCCGAATCGGAATGTTCTCCGAGATGAACTTCACCGACCCGTCACCCATGGCGATGTGGAAACCGCCCGGATGGAACGAGAACGGCTGCCCGCTGCCGTTGACGTTCGTCGAAGCCACGCCGCCCACCGGAGCGACCGAGGGGTCGATGCCGTTGAGCAGCTGCAGCACCCCGGTCCCGTTCGGATAGAACGAGGCGCTCGGCGTGCCCACGAGCGAATTCAAGTTCGCATAGACGACGCTCGTCACGCCGTTGGCCGTGCCGCCGCCGGAAATGATGTCCGTCGCTCCGCTGACCGTCTGGGTGCCGCCGTTCAGGCTGATGCCGTTGGTGCGGTTCAAATAGTAGCCCGGGAATTGCGTTCCCGTCGTGTCCGAGCCAAACAGCGAAACGTCGCTCGCCGGCCGGGCCCAGCCGCCGCCGTTGACGCGGTCGTGCGAGTAGGTGCCGGCGGCTTCACCGCCGATATCTCCGTCGGCATTCGTGACCCTGGTCAAGCGGCCATTGATCCCCTTAACCCACAGCCAGGGGCGGCCGGCCGATTCGGTGAACATGGCCGTGTTCGAAAGTCCGTCGCGAACGTCGGCCAAACGCGGCTTGGTGTTCTTCTGCAGGATGCCGCCGGTCGCCGCATCGACTGCAGCGGTCGGGTTGTAGGCAATCTGGTTGGCGGATTCCGTCGTTTGAGCCGGCAACTGCAGCAGGACCGGTTCGACCTTGTCCAGCGCCGCGTAGTCGGAGATGGCGGCCCAACGCGTCGTGGTGCCGGGGGCATTCGGAAAGGCCGTGGTCGACAGCGTGCCCGAGGTGCCGTAAGTGCCTTTTTCGCTGGGCGCTTTCTGCGACTTCGGATCCGGATCGTCGTCGAGCCGGGTCGGGTCGTTGGCCGCCGGATTTGACGAGGGGCATTCGAAGGCGCTGATCCGGGTCGAGGTCACGATGGTGTTGGGCACCGTGAAGCCGGCCGAAACGGTCGTCGCCGCCGACCAGTTGGCGGCCTGGTCGTACTTGTCGTAGAGCGACTGTTGATCGAGGTACGGCAGTGCCGCAACGGTCCACGAAACCCGCACGCCCGTGGGTGGACGGTTGCTGGACGGCAAGGTGCCGAACGACTCGGCAAAGTTATGCACGGCCAGGGCCTGCTGCTTCAGGTTGTTGCCGCACTGGGCCCGGCGGGCAGCCTCGCGCGCCGCCTGCACGGCCGGCAGCAACAGCGCGACCAGGATGCCGATAATCGCGATCACCACCAGCAGCTCAATCAGCGTGAAGGCTGCTCTGGGTTTGGGTCGAAACTCACTCATGGCAAAAACTCCTCAGAAAAATAAGACCGCTTAAGGCCCGGCAAACCACTTGCCCGGCCACCTAAGAGACAAATCCAAACAACCGGTCTACGGGCCCTCCTTAACCCGCGGCGAAACTGAATCCAACAGCTGGCCTGCGGCGATCGCTCCGGCATTCGGGCGATCGACAGACCCTCGGGTCAGGGCTTTTTCGCCGGTCGCGACTTTTACGTCGTCGACCAGCCTCACGACGCCGGCCACGCGGCGAGCTACCGTGCCGCCGAGTTGCTTCTCGTAAAACGTGCGGACGTGCCCTCGCAGCGTCACGACTCCCTGACTCGAACGAACGTATAAGCGCCGCAGAGCCGGCACGTTGCGACCGGCCAGAAATGCCGTCACGCGGCGTTCCAAATCGCGGTCACCCTCTTCAAACGATGCCTGGACGGAAAGAATCATGATCCGGGTTCCTGGTCAGAAAGGTCTCGTGGTCGATCGAAATCCAATGGGTCCGAGTGGGCAGGGCGACAACAACAGTTCATGGCAGGACTCCTCGTTGCGGATGCGCTTGTTGGCCGGAATGGTTTGCTGGCTGCCGGCAAGCGGACGTCGCGTTCGCCCTGCGAGCCGGGCGACCAGGCGCGCGGCGACAAACCGTGCGGGGCGACGTCGCGTTGACTCTTGCCGTTTGTGCTGCGCCTCCGGCCAGTCCGGTCAAGCGGCAGCACTGTGCTAAGAAAGCCTCCCGAGAACATTCGGGTCGGCAGCGGCGGAAGGCTCGCTGGTGCTGGGGGCTCCGTCAGGAGATCCGCGCCAGAGAGCCGCGATCGGCTAGCAACGACAACAACAGGTCGTCGAGCCGAAGCGCGGACACGTCGAACGCAGGACCATGCTGGCGCTCGACCGGTTCGGCACTGCGGCCGACCAGCGAGGAAGCATTTCTTGTGCCGTCGTCAGGTGTGTCATGAGATCACTTGTCAGGGCTGGGAGCCACGCAAACGCTTGCGCTCGCGGCGCTCGAGCTGCACGACGACGCCGTCTTGCACGATCACCGACACTTCGCCATACCGCAGGCCATACAGCGCCTGGCGAATCTGGTCGATGGCTTCCTCGAACTGCGCGTTGCGCCGGCCGCCGTTCGGCTTGCCGCGCCCATCCAGGGGCGCGCCGTCGGCGCTGGCGCTATTCTCCGATTCGCTCGTCATGCTCCATCTTCCTTTGCGCCGGCCAGCAGCCGGCGGCGCGGCATATCCTGCCGGGGGTTTTTCCGGTGTCAAATCACGTACTCCGGCATGAAGACCCGAGCTTTGCGCGGGGACACATACACCCGGTCCCCCGCCTTGAGCGCCAATTCCAGGTCAGCGCCCCAGGCTTAACTCCACGTTCAGTCCCATCTCGAAATCGTCGGCCCGCAGCGCCACCTTGGCCACCGAGCCGGCCGGATTGATCCGCTGCACGGTCGCGGCCAGGGCCGGCACGCCATTGCGGTGATGCTGGATGTCGAGCTCGTGCGGGCGGAAATAAACGGTCGCTTCGCGCGGCTCGGCGTGCGGATATTCGGGAAAATCGACCTCCAGCGGCCCCAGCACCGCCCGGCCGTTTTGCACCCGCCCCTTGAACACGTTGACGTTGCCGAGGAAATCCATCACGAACGGATTGGCAGGCTGCTCGAACACGTCGTGCGGCGTGCCCATCTGTTCGACCCGGCCGCGATTCATGACCACCACCTGGTCGGCCACCTCGAAAGCTTCTTCCTGATCGTGGGTGACGAACACGCTGGTCATGTGAATCTCGTCGTGCAGGGCCCGTAGCCAGGCCCGCAGCTCTTGCCGCACCTTCGCATCCAGGGCCCCGAACGGCTCGTCGAGCAGCAGCACCTTCGGGCGGATGGCCAAGGCCCGGGCCAGCGCCACGCGCTGCCGCTGGCCGCCGGAGAGCTGCGCGGGAAACCGCCGCTCCAGCCCGTCGAGCCGCACCAGGTGCAATAGCTCGCGCACGCGCTCGGTGACATGGTCGTTCTTTTCCTTGCGGACGCGCAGGCCAAAGGCCACGTTCTCGAACACGCTCATGTGCCGAAACAGGGCGTAATGCTGAAAGACGAACCCCACGGCCCGGTCCCGCGCGGACGAGCCGGTGATGTCCTCGTCGGCAAAGTGCACCGAGCCGCTGTCGGCGCTCTCCAACCCGGCGATGATCCGCAGCAGCGTGGTCTTGCCCGACCCCGAAGGGCCCAGCAGGGCCAGCAATTGCCCCTGCGGCACGTCCAGGCTGACGTTGTCCAGCGCCACGAAATCGCCGAAGCGCTTGTCGATGTTCTTGACGGCAATGCTCACGATTTTTCTCCGGCCAGGCCGGCCGCCTCTTGCAGGTCGCGCCGGGTTTTGTGTTCCAGAATCACTTTCAACACCAGCGTCACCAGAGCCAACATGGCCAGCAGCGAGGCCACGGCGAAGCAGCCGGGATTGTCGTAATCTTCGAACAGCCGCTGCACCCGTAGCGGCATGGTGTCGGTGCGGCCGGCAATGTGCCCCGACACGACGTACACCGCGCCGAACTCGCCCATCGCCCGGGCGTTGCAGAGGATCACGCCGTAGAGCAGCCCCCACTTGATGTTCGGCAGCGTCACCCGCCAGAACAATTGCCAGGCACTCGCGCCCAGGCTGACCGCCGCCGTTTCTTCCTCGGCCCCCAGGGCCTCCATCACCGGAATCAACTCCCGGGCCACGAACGGCAGCGTGACGAACGCGGTGGCCAGAATCAGACCCGGCGTGGCGAAAATAATTTTCACGTCATGCTCGCGGAGCCAGGGTCCCAGATAGCCCTGCAGGCCGAAAATCAGCATCAGCACGAGCCCCGCCACGACCGGCGAAACCGAAAACGGCAAGTCCACGAGCGCCGTCAGGATCGTCCGACCCGGAAAGCGGAAGCGGGCGATCGCCCAGGCCGCCGCGACGCCGAAGATCACATTCAGCACGACCGCCACCGGAGCCACGGTGAGCGTGAGCAGAATGGCGCTCAGCGTCTCGCGGTTGCCGACCAGGTTGTGCCAGTAGGCCCGCACGCCGCCGCCCAGGGCCTGATAAAACACGTTGACCAGCGGCACCACGATCAGCACGCCCACGACCAGCAAGGCCAGTCCGATGAGCAGCCGCTGGACCCAGACCGGATCGGCCTGGGCGGCGGCGCTGCGGCGGGCAGCCGCCGACGTGGCCCGCGGTGGCGCTAGCGGCTGAGTGGTTGCCGGCTGCGAGCCTGGGGACAGAACGGGCGGGGACTGTCCCAATTTTGCGCAGGCTGCGGCGCAAAATGGGACCGTCCCCTTTGCCCCAGACCGTTTTGTCCTCAGGCTCTCATGCATAGTAGCGCTTGCTCCAACGCTCAAGCAGATTGATCAGCACCAGCAGCGAGAACGAGATCACCAGCAGCACGACGGCAATCGCCGTCGCTTCGGCATAGCGATGCGATTCGAGCTGGGCCACGATCAGCACCGGCGCGATTTCTGTCTTGAACGGCATGTTGCCCGACACGAAGACCACCGAACCGTATTCCCCCAACCCGCGGGCCAGCGACAACGCGAAGCCCGTCACCAAGGCCGGCAGCAGCAGCGGAAAAATCACCCGCACGAAGGTTTGCCAGCGCGTGGCCCCCAGCAGGTAGGCGGCCTCTTCCACGTCGGCGTCGAAGCTTTCCAGCACCGGTTGCAAAGCCCGGACCACAAACGGAATTCCCAGGAAGGTCAGCACCAGCACCACGGCCAGCGGCGAATAGGCGGCCTTGACGCCCAGCGGCACCAGGAACCGGCCCAGCCAGCCCTTCTCGACATACAGGCTCGAATACACCAGGCCGGCCACGGCCGTGGGCAGCGCGAAGGGCAGATCGACCAGCGAGTCGACCAGCCGCTTCAGCGGAAATTCGTACCGCACCAGCACCCAGGCCACGAGCAGCCCCAGCACCACGCTGGCCACCGAAGCCCAGAGCGCCGAGAGCAGGCTGAACTTGTAGGCCGCGATGGCCCGGTCGGTCCACGCCGCCCGCACGAACTCGCTCGGCGTGAGCGTGAAAGCCTTGGCAAAGCAGGCCGCCAGCGGAATCAGGGCCAGCACGCTGAGATAGAAAACCGTGTAGCCCAGGCTGAGCGAAAAACCCGGCAGGACGCGATGATTGCGGGCCATCAGACACCCCTCCGCAATCGCGCGATCGTGCCGCGTGGCTGCCCGCCCGAGAGTCCCACCCCGGGGGCGGGACCGGCGAACCTGGCCGTGCCGAGCAATTCTATTTGAGTGCAGCTGTTCATGATTTGCCGGGCCGTCGCGGCCCGAGACATCCGTGCTTATTTCTGGTCGGTATAGACGCCGTCGAAAATCGCGCCGTCGACGAAAAACTTCTGGTTGGCCTGATCCCAGGTCTGGGCAATCGCCTTGATCGGGAACAACTTCACCTTGGCAAACTCGCCCTGATGTTCGCTCAGGATCTCCGGCGTGCTGGGCCGGTAATGATACTTGGCGATGATGTGCTGGGCTGTTTCGGAATAGAGGAAATTCAGATAGTCCTCGGCCACGCTGCGCGTCCCTTTTCGATCCACGTTTTCGTCGACGACCGCCACCCGGGGCTCGGCGCGAATGCTCAACGAGGGGGCCACGATTTCCAGCTCGCCTTTGGTTTCTTCCAGCTCGAAAAACGCCTCGTTCTCCCAGGTCAGGTGCACGTCGCCGATGCCCCGCTGGGCAAACGTGGTCGTCGCGGCCCGCCCTCCCGAATCGAGCACCGGCACGTGCTGGTAAAGCTCGGTGACGTATTTCTTGGCCGCCTCTTCCGTCCCGCCGGGCACGATCACGCTGCCCCAGGCGGCCAGGAAGCTCAGCTTGCCATTGCCCGAGGTCTTCGGGTTCGGCGTGATTACCTCCACGCCCGCGCGAATCAAATCGGGCCAATCCTTGATGTTCTTCGGATTGCCCTTGCGGACGACGAACACGATCGTCGACGAATAGGGGAGCGAGCCGTTGGGAAACTCGTCGGCCCAGCCGGCCTGGATCAATCCCTTCTGCTCGATCGCTTCGGTGTCGGTCGGCAGGGCCAGCGTGACCACGTCTGCCTGTTGCCCCTCGATCACGTTTCGGGCTTGCGTCGACGAACCGCCATGTGACTGCTCGATCGTGACGTCGATGCCCTTGGCTTTCAGATATTCCTGCTGAAACGCCGCGTTGAGCTCCAGGTACAGCTCACGCGTGGGGTCGTACGAGACGTTGAGCAGCGAGACCGACGTGGCCGGGGCGCCCGACGACGTGCGCGAGTTCACCTTTCCCTGGGCGCTGTCGCAACCCGCGAATACCAGCGACCCCAAGACAATCAGCCAAAACAATTCGTACAGCTTCGACATGGCTCCATTCCTTTCCGGGCCGCCGCGAGTTATACTTGCTAGCGGAAATACATTACTAACTTAGTCAACAAAGTGATGTTATTAGAGGCCGGATGCGAATGCCGTGCCGACCCGCAAAACCGCTTCGCCGAGCGGCAAAACCGTACAACCTTGCGGATTGGGTGGACTTAACACCCCAAGAAGCCGTTATATTTGCTAGATGCCGCGAAATAACACGGGCAATTTCCGTGGCTAATCACGGGGCCTGCGATGGAAGAGTTCCGACAACTGCTGCTCGACATCTGGCGCGAATCCTGCCGCCACGTCGAAATTGGCGCCGCCGTCGCCCAGTGCGCGCCGAACCTGTTCCGCCGCCTGCCGGTCGACCTGGTGATGGTCCGCCGGCTTGAGCCCGCCCGCTCGGCCGTCGACACCGTCGCCGCCGGGCTTTGTCGTCCCGGGCCGGTGCCCGACCGCAGCCGCGACGAGCTGGATCCGGCGTCCTTCGAGCGACTGTCGCACTGGTGCCGCCGCGGCGAAGTAGGCTTATTGACCGAGGAAAACCAGGAAGAGTTTCCCGCCGGGATCATCCCTTCCGGGCTCCTTTCGGCCGACGCGGGCCGGGCGCCAGAGGCCCTGATCGGCCCGTTGAACCTGGCGGCCGGCCCGATCGGGCTGGCGATCCTGCTGGCCCGGCCGCCGCACCGCTTTGCCGAGCGCCATCTGCACATGCTCGAAGCGCTGCTCGAGCCGTTCACCGTCTGGCTGGAAAACGATCGCCGCTTGCGCGAACTGAGCACGCTCCGCGAAGCGGCCGAGGCCGACAAGCGCTCGCTGCTCTCGCGGCTTGGCCGGCATGACATCAGCGAGACGATCGTCGGCGCCGAAACCGGGCTCAAGTCGGTCTTGCAGCGCGTCGACCTGGTCGCCCGGACCGATGCGCCGGTGCTGATCATGGGCGAGACCGGCTCGGGCAAGGAGGTCGTCGCCCGCACGATTCACGAACGCTCGCGCCGCGTCGCGGGCCCATTCCTGCGGGTCAATTGCGGAGCGATTCCCACCGAGCTGGTCGATTCGGAGCTGTTCGGCCACGAGCGGGGCAGCTTCACCGGCGCCATCGGCGACCGCAAGGGCTGGTTCGAACGGGCCGACGGCGGCACGCTGTTCCTCGACGAATGCGGCGAGCTGCCGCTCGCCGCCCAGGTGCGTTTGCTGCGCATCCTGCAGGACGGCACGTTCGAGCGCGTGGGGGGCGAAGGCTCGACGACGGTCGACGTGCGCGTGGTGGCCGCTACGCATCGCGACTTGCAGGCCATGGTCGCCGACGGCCGCTTTCGCCAGGACCTGTGGTACCGCATGGCCGTGTTCCCGCTCACTCTGCCGCCGCTGCGGGACCGGGTCCAAGACATTCCGGCGATGGCCGCCCACTTTGCCCTCCGGGCAGCCAAGCGCAACGGCATGCCGGCCGTGCTCCCCTCGGCCGACGATCTCAACCGGCTGGTCACGTATTCCTGGCCGGGCAACGTCCGCGAACTATCGGCCGTGATCGAACGTGCGGTGATCCTGGGGGACGGCAAGCATTTGGAAATCGCCAAGGCGCTGGGCACCACCCCGGATGCCGACCGGCCGCCGGCCGCATCCGGCCAGGCCGATTCGCCCTCCGATCCGTTCCCGACGCTCGATCAGGCGGCCGCCCGGCACATCGAAGCCGCCCTGGCGCGCACCCGGGGCCGGATCGAAGGTCCCGACGGCGCGGCCCGGCTCTTGGACATCAACCCGCACACGCTGCGGGCACGGATGCGCAAGCTCCAGATCGACTGGGATCGCTTCCGGTCGAATTGAGCACAGCGAGCGGACAGGCGACGCCCGGCCCGCTCGTGAAGAAAAGTAGAATGTCCCCGTTTCCTCCCCTTGTGAGACATCCAAGGCCCCTTCGAACCATGGATCGCGGCGTGTTGACCAACATGGTATCCGCCGAATTTCCCACGGTCACCCATTCGGAAGGAAAGGGTGACATTCTACCTCGTTGCCCCCCCTCGCCCGCCTACGCCTAGCCGGCCGCCAGCCGCCGCTGGACCGCTGCCGACAGGGTCAGCACCGTGGGCACGTCGAGCTGTTCGGCCCGGCCTTCGGCCGATAGCCCCAGCTCGGCCAGCACGGCGTCGACGCCGGACTTGCCCAGCGTCTCCTTATAACTGGCCACCAGCACGCTGCGGAGGAACTTGCGGCGGTGCAGGAAGAGCTGCCGCACGAAGCGGTGAAAGAATTCCAGATCGTGGATCGCCCGACGCCGCTCGGGCTCGCACTCGATGTGCAGAATGGCCGACGTCACCTTGGGGCGCGGCCAGAACACGCTGGGGGGCAGCAAGCGAACCACGTGCGCCCGGGCCTGGCATTGCACCCAGATGCTCAGCGCGCCGTAATCCTTCGTGCCCGGGGCCGCCGTGATCCGGTCGGCCAGCTCTTTTTGAATCGTGACGGTCATCGAGGCCGGCGGCGCCGGGCACTCGAGCAGGTTGGTCAGGATCGGCGTGGCCACGTTGTAGGGCAGATTGGCCGCCAGCTTGAACTGCCCGCCGGGATGCAGGGCCTGCTGCTCGGCCACGGCCGCCAGCACGCGGGGATCGAGCGTGTGCTTGTTGCGCAGGGCGTCCAGCTCCAGCAACGTGATATTCTGGAAGCCGAACAGCTCTTCGCTGGCCAGCTGATGCAGCCGGGAATCGATTTCGACCGACACGACCGCGCCGGCCTGCTCGGCCAGGAGCGCAGTCAGCGAGCCCGTGCCGGTGCCGATTTCCAGCACCACGTCGTCCCGCGTCAGCCGGGCCGCGTCGACGAGCAACCGCACGAGATTCAGATCCACCAGGAAGTTCTGCCCGTGGCGATTGCGCGGATCGATCCCGACCTCGCGAAAGCGTTCGCGCAGAAACGAGAGCGTCTGGTTGCCGGATACTGCCATGGTCGTGCCGTGCTCTCTGAGTTAATCCGGCCGGGCCGGCGGGCTGGCGGCCTGGACCTGCAAACATTTTTCCACGTACTTGGCCAACAGGTCGGTCTCCAGATTGACCGAGTCTCCCGGGGCCAGGCGGCCGAGCGTGGTCGCGGCCAAGGTGTGCGGAATCAAAGCCACGCTGAACCGTTCGGCCTCGACTTCGACCAGGGTCAGGCTCACGCCGTCGACGGCCACCGAGCCCTTGCTGGACATCTGGGCGGTCAGGCGCGGCGCGGCGGCAATCCAGAACGTGGACCAGGCGTTCTCATCGACGCGCCGTTCGAGCGTGCCCCGGCCGTCGATGTGGCCGGTGACCAGATGCCCGCCTAGCGGATCGCCCATGCGCAGCGAGGGTTCGAGATTCACCCCATCGCCCGCGGCCAGGCGGCCCAGGTTCGTGCGCTCCAGGGTCTCGGGGCCGGCGTCGAAGGCCAGTTGCTCGCCATCGACCGCCACCACGGTCAGACAGCAGCCGTTCACGGCCACGCTGTCGCCAATTCGGGCCGCGGCCGCGAGCGCTCCACCGCCGACTACCAGGCGCCGGCCCGGCGGCGCCGAGCGCACAGCGGCAACGGTGCCCAGCATTTGAACCAATCCGGTGAACATCGGCGGCCGAGACTCTTAGAAACGGGGCTTGGCGGAAACTTCGGGAAAGGAGGCGGTTAAAAAATGGGTTCTTTGTGCTCCTGACGCTCGTGAAAGCGGCGCCAGGCATAGCGGGCGGGCCCGGAGAAGACGAACAAACAGCCGATAATCGGCACCGAGAATCCGCGCACCGACATGATCGCCACCAGGGCAAACACCAGCCCGACCACGTGCCCGAAGCTGCGCTGCCCGCGAAACGTCTGGTTCACCACGTGCGGATACGAAATCCGGGAAACCATCAGGGCCGAGACCAGCACGGCAAAAAACGGCAGGATCCACTGCACGGCATGGTCGATGGCATCGGCGTTGGCCAGGTGGTGGCTTTCGCGCCGCAGCTCGTAGAACAAGATGCCGAAGCCGGCGATCGAGGCGGCCGCGGCAGGGGAGGGCAGGCCGGCAAAATTCAAGTGATCGTCTTCCTCGCCCGTCTCGACGTTGAAGCGCGCCAGCGCAGCGCGGCGCAAGCGGCATACGAAGCCCCGATGATCCAGATCACGTCGCGAAACTGATACGTCGGCTGGGGACACATTTTGACCAGCAAGAACCCGGGCGCCACGCCGAACGTCACCACGTCGCAGAGGCTGTCGAGCTGCGCGCCGAAATCGCTGGTCGCGCGCGAGAGCCGGGCCAGGTGCCCGTCGAGCGCGTCGAAGACCATGGCCAGAAAGATCAACCAGCCGCTGAGCATGATGTTCTGCGTGGGATCGTCGGGGTTCAGCTGGCGGATGACGTGCGTGGGGTTCTTGAAGTCGATGTCGCGCGACACGACCGGCTGGCTGATCGAGGCGGTGGTCGGGGCGTCGATGCGCGCCGCCACGACGATGCTGAAGAACCCGCAAACCAGGTTTCCCAGGGTGAACATCGTGGGAAACACGGCGACCGTGCGAATCCGCCTCATGCTGGCTCCATTCAGGACGTTGGTTCGTAGCGCGCGACGATGCTGCTGCCGGCCTGCACCTTGTCTCCCACGGCGACCCTTAGCTCGAGCTCCGGATCGGCCCGCAGGATCAGCTCGGTCCGCGAGCCGAGCTTGATCATGCCGAATTTGTGCCCCCGGTCCAGCAGTTCGCCGGGGCGCAGATTACAGACGATTCGCCGGGCGAACAAGCCGGCAATCTGCCGAACGACCAGCCGTCGATAGGGCGGCTCGGACTCTTCCAGCCCGATCCAGAGGTTCTCGTTCTTGATCGCGCTGGCCGGATCGAGCGCGTTGAGGAACAAGCCGGGCGAGTAGTGCAGCTTCACGACCGACGCGCCGCACGGTGTCCGGTTGATGTGCACGTTGAAGATCGACAAAAAGATTCCGATCCGCACGGCCGGTCCGTCGACGAAGTCGTGATGCGCGAGCCGCGTGATTTCCGCAATCCGGCCGTCGGCCGGCGAAACCACCAGGCCCGGCTCGGCCGGCACGCGCCGCGACGGGTCGCGAAAGAAATACACGACCAGCGCCAGAAGCACGCCGGGGACGAGCGCCAGATACCACCGCCACAGCCCCAGGCCCAGGCACAGCGCCACGAGCGGATAGCCCATCAGCTGAACTTCGGCCAGTCCCCAGCGGGCCAGCGGAATCCGCTCGCGCCAGTGGAACGGGTCGTCCGCGGGCTTCCAATCGACCGTGCACACGTTGCGGCAATATTTCAGATCGCGCGGATCCAGAATCGGATGCGGCGCGCGGCGGCATCCCCCTCGCGCAGCTCGGCCATCCGCCGCACGTAGCCGCCGCGGAATCGCGCCAGATACCAGCGCCGCACGCGTCCCCAGGCCAGTTCGAGGGCGTAGCAAACGCCGCCGCCGGGCTGCACGCTGCGCAAATTATCGGGCAGCGGCTCCGGCGGACTGCGGCGCTGGCTGACGTGGGTGTCGGGCATGCCCTCAATCGTACCTGTGGGCGGAGAACCCGGTCTAGGTCCCTCGCGGGCGAGTTCTCGTTCGGCGGGCATGCTTTGACCGCCGCCAGGCGGACCGGGTGCGCATTTGGCCAGCGAAACTCGCGCTCCGCGGCCGAAACGCCGACGCCACGCTGGGGCGGCGGCCGGATGGACCCGCGGCCCGGCGCCCGGCCGGACAATCGTCACAGGCCGCACGGTCGGCGCCGGCGAGGCCGCCGGCAGCCCCGACCGCACCCCGTACAGCCGTTAAGGCCATACCCTTGGCCGGGCCCCGAAGATTTTGAATCCGCTAATTTTGAGCTAACTTTTTGGTGGCGTGGGCCCAGGCGACGGCAATCCATCGCGCGTCGTCGCCGGCTTGGGACCACAGCTGGTAATTGTCCATCATAGGCGGACTATGCTGCGCGTGCCGATCCATAAAATCGAGCCAGGAATGATCCTGGCCCGGCCGATCCATGTACCCAACGACCCGCGGCGGTTTCTGCTGCAGCGCGATCGCGAGGTGCCTGTCGACATGATCCCGCGGCTGAAGAAGCTGGGGATCTATGAAGTCTGGATCCGCTATCGCGACCTGGAATTCCTGGAAAACATCATCGACGAGGGGCTGGGCGACCGCCAGCGCGAAGTCTATCAGCACGTGCGGCAGAACTTCGAATCGATCATGGGGGATGCCGCCGTCGAGCTGGACATGGGGCACTTCCAGACTTCGATCAGCGAGCTGTTCGACTTTCTCAAGCAGAGCACCTGCGGCAACATGCTGCTGCAGAAGCTCGACACGTTCGACAATTACTTGATGTCGCACTCGACCAACGTGTGCTATCTGGCCTTGCTGCTGGGCATGAAGCTGGAGCGCTACCTGATCGAAGAGCGCTGCTTCAAGAACGCCCGCGAGGCCAAGGATCTGCAGCTGCTCGGACTGGGCTGCCTGCTGCACGACGTCGGCAAGATGCGGATTCCGCCGGAGCTATTGAACAGCCCGGCCCGGCTCACGCCCGAAGAAATGCAGATCATGCGGCTGCATCCGGTCTACGGCCACGAGATGGTCAAGGGCCGAGTGCCCCCCGCGGCGGCGCAGGTGGTGCTGAACCACCATCAGCGCTATACCGGCGGCGGCTACCCGGCCCGGATCGACAACCGGACGGGCGAGCCTTTGCCCCCGCTGGAAGGCAAACAGATCCCGGTGTTCAGCCGCATCGCCACGGTGGTCGACGTGTACGACGCGGCCACGTCGACGCGGGTGTATCAATCGGCCAAGTATCCCGTGCAGGTGTTGCACGAGATGCGCACCGCTTGCCACGGCTACTTCGATCCGCGGATCGAGCAGGCCTTTTACCAGATCATTCCGCCGTTTCCGATCGGCCAGATCGTCACGCTGTCCAACGGCGTGGAAGCGGCGGTCGTCGACTTCAATCCCAAGCGGCCCGTGCGGCCGAAGGTTCAGGGAATCCGGGCGCCTAGTGGCGAGCGGTTCCGCGATCCGTCGCTGGAAGAAATCGACCTGGCCCTGCACCCGGAACTGCAAATCGCCTCGGTCGACGGCGTCGACGTGCGCCCGTTCCAGGCATCGCAGCAGGGGCAGGGCAAGAGCCAGGCCGCCAAGCCGGCACTGGTGTGAAAAGCGGGGGTAGAGGTTAGAGATTAGCGGGTAGGGACCGGGGACTTCGCCCCTGCCTCCTACCCTCTACACCCTCAGCCCTCTCCGCCTACCAGCCCATGACCATGTTCGACTCGATCACTTTGCGCGCACGTTCCAGGTCGGTGCCGGTCTCGTGCATGTAGAGCCGGATCGCGTGGACCTTGTCGCCGGCGGCCTTGCTCAGGCAATCGCGGGCGGTGGAGCAGGGATCGGTCTTGGCCGCAATGCCCAGGGCGCTCTTGGAGATCACCCAGGTATCGCGGGGTCTTTTGGTCAGTCGGATGACTCGTTCGTTGGGGTAGGCGTCGTTGACTACCGTGCTCGCGGCGTCTTCATCCGCGGCCCACGTAATGATGATGTGGCAATCGGTCTCAACTTCAAACAGTGGCATGGAACAACCTCCTATTCGCAGAGCAGCCGCAGAACCTGAGAAAGCGGCGGACCAGCCCCGTCGCGCACCCTCACCCGCTAAAAAAGATCGTAAAGCGCGCTGCGACAATCGTCAACGCTAAGCGAGCGCTCGCGGCGGCCGAACCGCGAAGATTTCCCCAGAAACAGGGCGTTTGGGCCCGCGCAGGAATCTCGGCCCAATCGCCGAACTCCGGCCGCCGCTTCGCCAACCAAGCAAGATCCGGCAAAATATTCCCGAGCCGCGCGCGATTCCGCCTCGTGGGCCCGGCATTCGCGCCCTCCACGGCGCTTTGGCGCCCCGATCGACGCAGGCGCCCCTGGCTCAAACGCGACTAGGCCTTGGCTGCCGAGCCGCGAACGATCCATCCACGCCGGCCGATGGAACTCGATCGCTCACTGTTCGTCGGGCGCTGGCACCGCGCGCCGCAGCACATCCTGAAACAGCGACTCCAGCTCGCCCCGATGTCTGCCCGTGGCCGTGTGAATAATCATCGCCCGGCCACGATCGACCGCCTCGACCCGGCGCACGCCAAAGCCGTAGCCCTTGAGCCGCCGACGGACCTGCGCCGCCCCCAAATCGACATACAGCCGATAGCCTTTGATCTCGTTCATGCCCGTATTGTAGCCTGCCGCGGGGTTTTTTCTTCGCTGCCGGGCCGTGCGCCGCAAGACAGGGCGAACCTTGCGGTGCGGTCCGACTCTGCCGGCCGGGTCGGCTTTGGCGTCTGAAGGCGATTCTTCCTTAGCGCGGGAAGCAACCGGCAAAAGTTGCTCCATCCTTTCCGAATAAAGCGAATGACATGCTCTTCCCCCCCGGGCGTTTTGAAACCAGGGGGCGGCCAGGCATGCCAAGAAAGTGCTGCGACTGCCGACCGGGGTTCGACCGCTTGTCCGCCTGTTTTCGAGAACCAGACCGTGAGCCGCTCTGCCAAAATCGCGCTGGCCGCCGCGCTTCTCCCCACGTTGTGGGCGATGTCGGCGCGGGCCGACGATCCCTGGCTGGGGCGTAAAGTCTTTTGGAAGCCCGACGCCGTGGCCAAGATCGGTCTGACACCGATCCGGCCCGACGTGATTCCTTTCGGCGCGACGGTCACGGCGGTCGACGGCGATTGGCTCTGGGTCCAGCGCGCCTGGATTCGCAAGACGGGCGTCCACACGCTCGACGAAGCGCTGGACTTCTATAACCTGCAAGTCCAAATGAATCCCCAGGACGCGGTTCCGTTTTGCCGCCGCGGCACGGTCTGGAAGCACAAGCGACAGTTCGACCGCGCCTGGCAGATTTCGACCGGGCCATCGCGCTCGACCCGCGCAGTGCGTCGACCTACGCCAGTCGGGCTTCGGTGCGCGACCTCCTGGGACAGCACGAACTGGCGGTCCAGGATTGCAGCCGGGCCATCGCCGTCGATCCGAGCTGCGCGCTGGCTTACCTGAATCGCGGCATCGCTCACGCCGGCCGGGGCGACCTGGAAGCGGCAATCGCCGACCTGACCGTGGCCATCGGGCTCGATCCGACCGATGCGTTGATCTACCGCAATCGCGGCCTGCTCCGCAGCCGCCTGGGGCAATACGAACTGGCGCTCGACGACTATCGCGAAGCCCTGCGGTTCGACCGGACTTCGATCGACGCCTACAACGACAGCGCCTGGATCCGGGCAACCTGCTCGGATGCCCGTTTTCGCGACGGCGCAAAGGCGGTGGCCAATGCCCGGCTGGCCTGCCAGTTGAGCGAGTGGAAGAATTGGCGCTGCCTGGGCACGCTGGCCGCGGCCTACGCCGAGCAGGGCGACTATGAAGACGCCATCAAGACCCAGGAGCAGGCCCTGGCCCTGACGCCCACGGCCGCGGACCAGAAGTCCGAGCGCGAGCACCTGGAGCGGTTCCAGACGCGCTGGCCGCTGCGCGAGGATGTTTTCCCGCGCCGTTCGGCGTTCGGCGGCGCGGTGCGGCGCTAGCCCTAGCGCGCTGCGGCTAGCGCGGCAGCGGAACCTGATCGGACGACATCAGGTAGCCGATCAAATCGCGGATTTCTTGGGCCGAAAGATTCTGCAGCTGGCCGTCGGGCATCAGCGAATTGGGGCTCTGCTTCGATTCGTCGATCTCGCGGCGATCGAGCGTGAGCGGTTCTTGCGGCGTTTCCAGCGTGATGGTCCGCTCGTTCTGCTGGCTGACCACGCCGCTGATCACGCGTCCGTCGGCCAGCGTGACCAGCAGGACGCGGAAGTCGGCCCCGACACTGGCGCTGGGATCGACGATGTTCTCCAGCAGGTAATCCAGATTCTTGCGGTTCGAGCCGGTCAGGTCGGGTCCCACTTTGCGTCCGGCGCCGTACAGCACGTGGCAATTCGCGCAGGTTTTGTTGAACAGTGCCCGGCCGGCGCTGGTGTCGGCCTTGGCCAGCGTGTCGCTCGACAGGGCCGCTTTGTAGCGATCGATCAGCGCCTGCTTTTCGGCCGCCGAAACCCGCACGTCTCCCCACAGCTCGGTCAGCCGGCTGTTCAGCTCGGGCCGATCGAAGGCCCGAATCTGCCGAGCGTGATAGGCCGAAACCTCTCCGGCGCGAGCTTCTTGGCGGCGATCGCGTCGAGCAGGGCCGCGGCATACGCCGGCCGCGAGGCCAGGGTGTTGATCGCCTCGGCCCGGGCCTCGGGCGAAAAGCCTCCCAGGCGATTGACGATATTCTCGGGCGTTTTCGGGTCGTCGTAGGCGGCTAATCCGCGGAGCGCGTCGACCACGACGGCCCGATCGCCGAGCAGGTTCTGCAGCACGGGGGCGAAATCGGCGGGCTTGCCGGCCGCGAGCGCCGCAGCGCCTGACGGCGGCTTTCCGGCTCGGCATTGCCGTTGACGACGATCGCCCGCAACTGGTCGATCGCCCGGCCGTCGCCAAAGACAATCGCCAGTTCGTCGACCGCCTTGCGGACCTTTTCCGCGTCGGTCTTGAGGAGCCGAGACGCGGCCGGCAGCCAGTTCGCCGGAGCGGGCGCCTTCCGCCAGCCATGCAGGGCCGCGGCCATGCCCTCGACGATCGACTGGGCTTTGGCCGGATCGCTGCTGACGGCCAGCTCGATCAGCTTCTCCACCGTGGCCGGATCGCGCTCGATCTCCAGTGTCAGCCGCCGGGCGATGTTCTCACGCAACAGCGGAATCTTGGTGCTCGCCGCCAGCTCGAGCGCGCGCTGCGGATCGCGGGCCACCGCCGGCTCGATGCCGTACCAGAGCAACAGCGGCAGCATGCGATCGTTCGCGAACTGGCCTTCGGCGGCCAGGCCGGCGGCGATCGGCCAGCGGCGCTGCCAGGGCAGTTGTTCGAGCGCCGAGGCCAGATAAAGGTCGACCAGCCCGTCGCGCTCTGTCTGCACCAACCGGGCGAGCTCGTCAGCCACGGCAGCGGTCTGGTCGGTGTCCAGTTGCGGCAAGCGGTCGGCCAGCAGGCGCACGCACCAGGCGCGAATGGCCGCGTTCGCAGCCTCGTCGGTCGTTTGCCCCAGCGGCGCCAGCGCCAGTCAGCGCGCCGAGCCCCCGCAGCTCTAGATTGCCGGTCAGGTTGGCAGCCCAGAGCCCGTGCAGCCAGAGCTTGCCGTCGCTGGTGTTGTTGCGCAAGCCGGAAATCAGCTCCTTGCGCCGTTTGACGCCGGCCGTCACCTCAGCGCTCGGATTGCCGGCCGCGATCGCCTGCTCGGCGGTCGCCTGGCGTTCCTGCAGCAAACGCCGCGACTGCCGCTCGTACCAGTCGTTGGGATGCGACTGCAGTTTAATCAGTTCGTCGTCGCTGCTCTTCTCCAGGTCGAACGGAGCCAGTTTCTTTGGCTGGCCGTACGTGAGCTTGTAGATCCGGCCGCTGGTGCGGTGCACGCCGTCGTGATCGTGGCATTCGCCCGTGTCCGACCAATCGGCAATCAGCACGCCGCCGTCGGGGCCGGTGATCAAATCCATGCCGCGGAACCAGGGATCGGCAAACGAGCAAAAGTCGGGTTCATGTTTGGCCGTGAAGCCGGCCCCCTGGCGCTCGAGCCGGTCGCAGTTGATCCGCCGGCCGTGCATGTTCAGCGTGTAGACCAGCCCGCGGCGCTCGGCCGGCCAGTTGTCCCCTTGATAGATCAAAAGGCCGCAATGGGCATGCCCGCCGCCGGCCGCGCTGGTCTTGTCGGACACCCCTTTTTGCACCGTGTGCCACTGTTCGCCCGTGTCCCAGTGGAAATGATCGGCCGTCTGCTCGATCAGCTGGTAGGCGTGCGGATTCATGTCCACGCCGTACATCCGCCGCGTCCGGGCTCCCGGCACGACGTGCCACAGATGCCCGATCACGGTGTTGATCGCGAACATTTCGCCGTGTTCGTCGTAATCGAATCCCCAGGCGTTGGTCATGCCGTGCATCACGGTTTCGACCTTGCGCCGCGTGGGATGGTAGCGCCAGATGCCGGTATTGATCTTCGCGCGCTGCGACTCGCTAGCGCCCGGGGTGCCGATCTGCGAGGTTTCCTGGATGCCGTGCCGGCCGTAGAGCCAGCCGTCGGGGCCCCATTTCAGCCCGTTGACGATGTTGTGCCCGACCGCGCCCTCGCCGAAACCGTCGAGCACCACGACTGGCGGGCCGTCCGGCACGTCGTCGCGATCCGCATCGGGAATGAACAGCAATTGCGGGGCACAGAGCACCCAAACGCCGCCGAAGCCGACTTCCACGCTGGTCAGCTTGCGTCCCTCGTCCCAGAACACGGTTCGCTTGTCCTGCCGGCCGTCGCCGTCGGTGTCTGCCAGCACGATCACGCGATCGCGCAAGGTCGTGTCGAACCAGCCGGCCCCGGCGCCGGCGTAGGTATAATTCTCGGCCACCCAAACCCGGCCACGCTCGTCGGTCGTGATGGCGATGGGGTTTTGCACGTCGGGCTCGGCGGCGAACACGCCCAGCTGAAAGCCCGGCGGAAGTTGGGATTGCCGGCAGACTTCCTCCGGCGGCATCGGCTGGGTCGTCGACTTTTCGGTGTTCTTGGGCGTGGGAAACTCGGCGCGGGCAGAGCGGGCCGCCACGCCGGCGAGCAGCGTAGCGAGCAGCATCCAGCGAATGGCAGGGGCAGGGCAGGGCATCGGCGCAGATCCGGTTTGGGATGTTTTGGGTGGGCCCAGACGCTCGATTATGGCCGACGCGCCGCGGCCGGGAAAGGGTAACGCCCGACATGTCGCACGCGGCCGCCGGGGCGGTTAAAATAAAATGCACCGCGGCTGCCTGCACCCCACCTTCGCTCCGCCGGCCGAAGCCCCACCCCGCCTGCCATGCACCGAACCCTTGGCATCCTGCTTGTCTTAGCGGTCGGCTGGCTGCGGCCGGCTGCAGCCGACGAGCCGATCGATTTCAGCCGCGACATCCGCCCGATCCTGGCCGACAAGTGTTTCTTCTGCCACGGGCCGGACGAAAAGAAGCGCGAGGCGGATCTGCGGCTCGACACGCGCGAGGGGGCGCTGGCCGCGCTGCAGGCCAGGCCGGGCGAAACCAGCGAACTGCTCCGCCGCATCCGCAGCACCGATCCCGACGAGCGGATGCCGCCGCCCAAGTCGAACCGTTCGCTCTCGCCCGAACAAATCGACCTGATCGCTCGCTGGGTGGCGGGCGGCGCCCCCTGGGGCGACCACTGGGCCTTTCGACCGCTGGTGGCCCCCGCCGTGCCAGCGGCGCGGCTGGCCGGCGTGCCAGTGCGCAACCCGATCGATGCGTTCGTCCAGGCCCGGCTGGCCAGGCAAGGCCTGTCGCCGGCGCCCGAGGCTTCGCGCGAAGTTCTGATTCGCCGCCTCTCGCTCGACTTGACCGGCCTGGCACCGGCACCGGCCGAGGTGGCCGCATTCGTCGCCGACAAAGACCCCGAGGCCTACGAAAAACTGGTCGACCGGCTTTTGGCCTCGCCCGCCTTCGGCGAGCGGATGGCCTGGGATTGGCTCGACGCGGCCCGGTATGCCGACTCGAATGGATACCAGGGGGACGGCGAGCGGACGATGTGGCCCTGGCGCGACTGGGTCGTCGAAGCGTTCAATCGCAACTTGCCTTACGACCAGTTCACCGTCTGGCAGCTGGCTGGCGATCTGCTGCCCGGCGCCACCGACGAGCAGCGGCTGGCCACCGGATTCTGCCGCAACCATCCAATCAACGGCGAAGGGGGCCGGATCTCCGAAGAGAACCGCGTCGATTACGTGATCGACATGGCCGAGACCACGGCCACGGTCTGGCTGGGCCTGACCACCAACTGCTGCCGCTGCCACGATCACAAGTTCGATCCGCTGACGCGCCGGGACTACTACGGCCTGTTCGCTTTCTTCAATCAGACGCCGGTCGACGGCGGCGGCGGCAATCCGCAGACTCCGCCGGTGCTGGAAGTGGTCACCGGCGACCAGCGCGAGCAGCTGGCCCGCGTGGGCGCCGACATCGCCCGGATCAACGAGCAGCTGACGCGCCGCGGGGCGGAGCTGGCGAGCGGCCAGGCGGCCTGGGAAGCCGGGCAGCTGGCCGGCTCGGCGACGTCCAGCTGGCAAGCCCTTAAGCCCACCTCGGCCACGGCCTTGCACCAGACGCTGACGATCCGCGGCGATCAATCGATCCTGGCCGGCGGAGCGAACCCGCCGCAGGACACCTACACCGTGACGGCCACGACCGACGCGCCGCGGATTGCGGCGATCCGGCTCGAAGCCCTGCGCGATCCTTCCATGACCCAGAATGGACTGGCCCGCTCGGACAGCGGCAACTTCGTGCTCACCGAGCTGGAAGTTTCGGCCGCCCAGCCCGGCGACGGCCAGCCCAAGCGGCTCAAGTTTGCCACAGCCCTGGCCTCGTTCGAGCAGAACGGCTTCAAGATCACGGGCGCCTTCGACGGCAGCCCGGCCACGGGCTGGGCAGTGCATGAAGGCCGGTTTCTCGATCGCGAACACGAGGGCGTATTCCGCCTGGCGGAGGCCTACGAGGCCGGGCCGGGCACGGTCCTGACGTTTACCCTGCGCCACGATTCGCCGCACGTCAGCCACAACCTGGGCCGCTTTCGCTTGTCCGTGACCGCCGATGCGGATGCCCAGCTCGGCGGTGCGCGGCAGCCGCTGTTGGCCGCCCTGGCCATGGCCGCCGACAAGCGCTCGCCGGACGAGGCCCGGCTGGTGAGCGACGCCTATTACCAGAGCGACGAGGCCTATCGCAAGTTGAGCGGCGAGCGCGAGCAATTCCAGAAGCAGCAAAGCAATCTGCGCAAGTCCGATCAAAGTGATGGTCATGCAAGACCAGCCGCAGCCGCGCAAAACGTTCCTGCTCGAGCGCGGACTGTATAACCAGCCCGGCGACGAAGTGACGGCCGAAGTGCCCGCCGTGCTGCCGCGGCGCACTGCCGACATGCCGGCCAATCGGCTGGGCCTGGCCCAGTGGCTGGTTTCGCCCGCTCAACCGCTCACGGCCCGGGTGACGGTGAATCGCTTCTGGCAGCAGTTCTTCGGCCTGGGGCTGGTCAAAACGACCGAAGACTTCGGCGTGCAAGGGGAAATGCCCGGGTACCTGGAGCTGCTGGATTGGCTGGCCGCCGATTTCCGCGATCGTGGCTGGAACGTCAAGGCGCTCCTGCGCCAAATCGTCACCAGCCACACCTACCGGCAAAGTTCGAAGCTCACGCCGGCCCTGGCCGAATTGGATCCCGAGAATCGGCTGCTGGCCCGGGGCCCGCGCCTCCGCATGCCCTCGTGGATGCTGCGCGACCAGGCCCTTTCGGCCAGCGGACTTCTGGTCGCGCGGTTGGGCGGGCCGCCGGTCAACGGTTACCAGCCGGCCGGGGTTTGGGAAGAAGCGACGTTTGGCGGCAAAGGCTATCGGCAGGACCATGGCGAGGCCCTCTACCGCCGCAGCCTGTACACGTTCTGGCGGAGGATCTCCCAGCCCACGATGTTCTTCGACAGCGCCTCACGCCAGATCTGCACGGTCAAGGTGCTGCGCACCAACACGCCGCTGCATGCCCTGCTGACGCTCAACGACATCACGTTTGTCGAGGCGGCCCGGGCGCTGGCCGAGCGAGTGCTCACCGCCGACCCGGCGGCTGGCGCCAATTCCGGCGGCGAAGACACGAGTGCCGGCCGCATCGACGAGGTCTTCCGCCGCGTGTTGGCGCGGCCGGCCACGGCCGGCGAGCGGGCGATTCTGCTGGCCGGGTTGGCCCGCTCGCGGGCCGAATTTCAGGCCCAGCCCCAATGGGCCGGCAAGCTGCTGGCCGTGGGCGAATCGAAACGCAATGAGAAAATCGATCCGATTGAGCAGGCCGCCTGGACCACGCTCTGCCTGGCCGTGCTCAATCTGGACGAGGCCCTGAACAAAGAGTGACGCGATGAATCCGCTCGACGCAAATCGGCTGCACGTCACCCGCCGCGAGTTTTTCGGCCGCGCGGCCTCCGGCATCGGCACGGCGGCCCTGGCCGGACTGCTCGCCCGCGACGGGTTGGCGGCGCCCACCGGCGCACCGGCCGGACAGCAGCGCGTCGGCGGGCTCCCCGGCCTGCCGCACTTTGCCCCGCGCGCAAGCACGTGATCTACCTGTTCCAGAACGGAGCGCCCACGCACGTCGACTTGTTCGACTGGAAACCCAAGCTCAAGGAAATGCACGGCCAGCCGCTGCCCGAGGAGTACATCGGCGGCCGGCGATTCAGCAGCATGACCGGCAACCCGCAGGGCAAGCTAATGCTCGCTCCGGTCGAGCCGTTTGCCCAATACGGGGCCAGCGGCGCCTGGGTGAGCAATTTCCTGCCCCATACGGCGAAGGTTGCCGATCGGCTCTGCTTCGTCCGCAGCCTGCACACCGACGCGGTCAACCATGCCCCGGCGATCAGCTTTCTCTTGAGCGGCGGGCAGATCCCGGGCCGGCCCACGCTGGGCGCCTGGCTGGCGTACGGGCTGGGGACCGAGACCGATAACCTGCCGGCCTTCGTCGTGATGACTTCGGTCAGCAAGGGAACCAGCTGCGGCCAGATCTTTTACGATTTTTACTGGGGCAGCGGCTTTCTGCCCTCGCGCTTCCAGGGGGTCAAACTGCGCAGCAGCGGCGACCCGGTGCTGTACCTGTCGAATCCCGACGGGATCAGCCGCGCGATGCGCCGCGAGTGGCTCGACGACATTGCCCGGCTTAATCAGCTGAAGCTCGACGAGTACGGCGATCCGGAAATCGCCACCCGCATCGCCCAATATGAAATGGCCTTCAAGATGCAAGCCAGCGTGCCGGAGCTGGCCGACTTGTCGGACGAAACGCAGCAGACGCTCGACCTGTACGGCCCGCAGGTCAAAGAGCCCGGCACGTTCGCCCACAATTGCCTGCTCGCCCGGCGGCTGGTCGAGCGGGGCGTGCGCTGCGTGCAGCTGATGCACGCCGGCTGGGACCAGCACAACAGTCTGACCACCGAGCTGTACACGCAGTGCAAAGACACCGATCAGCCCAGCGCCGCCCTGGTGCAAGACCTGGCCGCGCGCGGCTTGCTCGACGAGACGCTGGTCGTTTGGGGCGGCGAATTCGGCCGCACGCCCTTCATTCAGGGCAATCTGAACGATCGTCCGCGCTGGGGGCGCGACCATCACCCCTACGCCTTCACCACCTGGCTGGCCGGCGGCGGCGTGAAGCCCGGCCTGACGTTCGGCGAGACCGACGAGCTGGGTTTCAGCCCGGTCCGCGATCCGGTCCACGTCCACGATTTCCAGGCCACGCTCTTGCACCTGCTGGGCATCGACCACGAGCGGCTGACCTACCGTTTCCAGGGGCGCGAATTCCGCCTGACCGACGTGCACGGCAGCGTGGTCAAAGGCATCCTGGCGTGACGGGCTCCCATCTCTTGCCCCTCTGCGTTCATCCGGTTCATCTGCGTCTTCCCCGGGTCGGCGGTCTCCGCGCGGCTGGGCGGTCCGCGCGCGGACTGCTTCGCCGCTGTTGGAGACAAGGCTGGATCTACGGAACGCAGATGAACCGGATGAACGCGGATACGCGCAGATGGAACAGAGGCGGATCTAACGTCGCCGGGGCTAGCTGCAGATCATGACGCCGCCGCCCGACAGCGAAAGCTACCATCAATTCCGGCTCCGGCACCTGCTTGCCATCATGGCCCTGGTCGCCGTGGCGCTGGCCGCCCTGGCGCCGGCGTTTCGAAAGTTATCGCACGCCGGACAAGTCGCCGCAGGACTCCGCTCGCTCTTGTTTTTTGCCGCGGTGATCGGGCTCGTGGCCTGGATCCTCATCCGCCGCGCGCGGCTCGAACGCGCTGCCGGTCCGCCGATTCAGCGCTTTGAGCGCGCCCGTTCGCGAATCCTCAGCTGGCTCATCGCGGGCATCCTGCTGACCTGGTACGCACTGACGGTTTCGACGGACGAGCTCAGGCCCCACGTCGGCGGAGACTTCTTTCCCGGTTCTCCGTACATACTGTTCTTTGCGATCAACTATCTCGTCGTGCGTCTCTGGTGGCGCATCGATCCGGCAGGTATCGAAGCCCGGCAGCGGGGCCTGATTCTGGGAGGCCGGCAACTGTTAGCCTGGGGAGAAATCAACCGCTACACATGGACGGGCGTGCCCCCGCGACAACTGAATCTGTTTCTCAAGCAGCGCACCGTCTTGAATCTGAAAGTCGATCCGGCGAGCGCAGCGCCGCTGGGCGGAATCCTGGACGCGCACCTGCTCGGTTGATTCCTCAGCCCGTCCCATCTCTTGCCCATCTGCGTTCATCCCATTCATCTGCGTCTTTTGGTCGGTCGAGGGCAACCGCGCGGTCTGGCGGTCCATTCGCGGACGACTTCGCCGCCGGCGGAGACAGCGCTCAATCCACGGAACGCAGATGAACCGGATGAACGCGGATACGCGCAGATGAAGATAGGGCCAATTATCTCGTCCTGCGCCTCCGGTGGCGGATCGACCCGACTGGAATCGAAGCCCGGCAGCGGGGCCTGATTCTGGGAGGCCGGCAACTGTTAGCCTGGGGAGAAATCAACCGCTACACATGGACGGGCGTGCCTCCGCGACAACTGAATCTGTTTCTCAAGCAGCGCACCGTCTTGAATCTGAAAGTAGATCCGGCGAGCGCAGCGCCGCTGGGCGGAATCCTGGACGCGCACCTGCTCGGTTGATTCCTCAGCCCGTCCCATCTCTTGCCCATCTGCGTTCATCCCATTCATCTGCGTCTTTTGGTCGGTCGAGGGCAACCGCGCGGCTGGGCGGTCCATTCGCGGACGACTTCGCCGCCGGCGGAGGCAATGCTCAATCCACGGAACGCAGATGAACCGGATGAACGCAGATAGCCGCAGATGAGAAAGAGTGGGCGAGACGGCGGCGAATGGAGGCCAACTCAACCGCAGATTCTCCCACTTACGCAAGTTACCAGAAGCGATTTGCTAGCTAGCCATTCCAGTGCGACGCATTCACCCCAAACTATTGCATTTTCCCTGATGGAATGTATCTTGCCGCTGACAAACTGCGTCAACTCGGGCGATTGAGCAGACTCTTCCGTCTCCATACGCGTTTCGCGTTCGATTCTCGAGTCCGTTGCCTCGCATCTTGCTTCAGCGTTCATCATTCAACGTTCATTCGGGGAGATTGCCGTTATGGCTGCGATCGATTGGCTGGCCCAGATGATTGCCAGGTCCGAACTCCGGTCCGCTCAAGCCCGCCGGCGCGGCAGCAAGCTGTCGCGGCTCGAAAGCCTGGAAGACCGCCGGCTGCTTAGCGGCCTGGCCATCCAGGTGACCAACGGCAACGCCAACGGCGCGGGCTCATTGGCCGCGGCCATCTCGAAAGCCGATCTGAATCCGGGCTCGACCATCTCGTTCGCCCACAATGTGACGACCGTTAATCTGGCCGGCAGCACGCTGCCCGCGATCACGACCAGCCTGACGATCAACGGCCCGCACGTCACGATCAAGCAGTCGGGGGCGCCGATTTTCGACATCACCGCCGGCACCGTGGTGATCAGCGGCCTGACGATAACCGGCGGCAACGCCGAAGGCGGTGACGGCGGCGCCGTCTACGACGACAGCTCTTCGACCGTCACCCTGCAAAACGACACGTTCACCTCGAACACCGCCGCTTTCGGCGGAGCGGTTTTTGGCGACGTGTTGGCCGGAGCACTGGTGATCAGCTCGTGCACCTTTACGGGCAACACCGCCTCGTCGGGCGGCGCCGTCGCCTACCAGGGCGTCGGCAGTGTCGCAGTGGCCAACAGCACCTTCACCCACAACACGGCCAACGACAGCCAGGGAGACGGGGCCGAGGGAGGCGCCATCGCCATCGGTTCGTTCGCCAGCCAGCTCCCCGCGCCTACGGTCCGCTCGGCCCAGCATCTGCAGGTCACTTCCACGGCCACGCTCAGCGTCAGCTGCTCGACGTTTTCGTACAACGTGGCCGACGCCACCACCAACGACAACACGCTCAACGGCGATGAGGCCGATGGCGGGGCGATCTTCGTCGATCCGAGCACCGGCACCGCGGGCGTGCAGCCCGCCCTGGCCGGTCCGAGCACCGCCGTCACGAATATCACCGGCTCCACGTTTACCTACAACACGGCCCAGGGAGGCGCCGGGCGCCGGCGGCCGGAGCGGGGGCCGGGTTCGGCGGCAGTGCGTACGGCGGCGCCGTGTCAGCCTACGGCACGCTGAACGTGACCAGCTCGACCTTCTCGTACAACGAAGCGATCGGCGGGGTCGGCGGTTCGGACGACTCCGCGTCCAATGCCATCGTTTCGTCCGCCATCACTTTCAAGCCAGCCCAGGACTCGACCAGCAGCGTCGGCGGCAATGCCTCGGGCGGCGCCCTCGAAGGCTACAATATCACGATCAATGGCTGCTCGTCCTTCTGCTACAACCAGGCCATCGCCGGCGCCGGAGGCGCGGCGGTGCTGGACTCCGAGTCCGACGGCGCGAATGGCGGCGACGCCTCGGGCGGGGCCGTCGAAGCCGAAAACACGCTGGTCATCGGCAGCAGTTCGAGCTCCGGCGGCAGCTCGTCCAGTTGGGGCTACGGCCCCGCGGCCAGCTCATCGTGCAGCACCCAGGTGACCTTCTCGCACAATCAGGCTGTCGGCGGTGCGGGGGGCAGTGGCGACAGCGAGAGCGGCAGCAGTGGCGGAGATGGCGGCGGCGCCTACGGCGGCGCCATCTACGTCGCCAACACCGCCACCATCAGCGGCTGCACCACGTACACCTGCAACGTGGCGACTGGCGGGGCCGGCGGCGAGGGATTCGATCCCGGCGACGGCGGCACGGGCGGCCAGGCCGTCGGCGGCGCCATCGCGGTCAGCTTGCTCACGCTCACCGGCGGCACCTTCACCAGCAACTCGGCCCAGGGCGGAAGCGGCGGGGCAACCGGTGGGAACGGATTCGGCGGAGACGGCGGCGCGGCCGACGGCGGCGCGATCCTGATCCTGGATTACGCCGGCATTACCATCACGTGCTCCACCTTCACCAAGAACTCCGCCACCGGCGGCGGCGGGGGGGCAAGTAACAACGGCAGCGGCTTCGGCGGCGAAGCCGACGGCGGGGCGATCTACCTCGGCGCCATCCTGTCGCTCGGCGATCCGATCGGATCGGCGAGCACCAACTTCAGCTCGCTGACGTTCTGCAACAACGTCGCCACCGGCGGCAACGGCGGATTGTACGACGGCAACGACGACGGCGGTGGCGATGGGGGCAATGCCAACGGCGGCGCAATCTATGTCCTGACCGAAACCACCTTCAGCCTCTCGAACAGCTCGTTCACCAATAACCAGGCTCTCGGCGGCGCGGGCGGTACGGCCACCAATGGCACCGGCGGCAGTGGCGGCTTAGCCACGGGCGGCGGACTGTTCTTCGACGGTTTCGAACAGCTCGTCAACGGCGTCGTCACGGCCCAGATCCCGGCCGTCGGGAGCGCCACGCTCTGCAACGTCCAGTTCTGCGGCAATCAGGCCATCGGCGGGCAAGGGGGCAACGGCGACGATGGCAACGGCAATGGCGGCGATGCCGACGGCGGGGCGATCGAACTGCTGGCCGGCACGATGACGATCACGTCGACGTCCAGCGCCCTGAAGTGCGGCACCGGCTCGAACTTCAGCAACAATCAGGCCACCGGAGGCGCGAGCCAGGACGTCGGCGGCTACGCCTACGGCGGCGCGATCAACATCGCCGGGAACTCGAGCGGAATCTATAGCGAAACCAGCGGCGTTCGCCCCCAGGTGGCCCTGGGGTCCGCCTCGCTCGCCGTTTCTTCGACCTCCTTCACCTCGAACAAGGCCACCGGCGGGGCCGGGACCGAGATCGGCGGCTCTGCCTTCGGCGGCGCGATCTACGACGGCGACACGCTCTGGGTGACCGGCGGCACGTTCTCCTGCAACAGCGCCACCGGCGGAAACTCGTCGGACGGCACGGCAGGCGATGGTTCCGGCGGCGCGATCGCCCTGGGACAGATAGCCAACCCGCCCACGGCCAACATCGTCGATGCCATCTTCGCCTCGAATTCGGCGACCGGCGGCAACGGTTTCGAGGAAGCCGGCCTCGCCTACGGCGGGGCCATCGCCGTCGACGACTCGGTGGACTCCCTCTCGGTGACCGGCAGCCAGTTCTGCAACAACAAGGCCACCGGCGGCAACGGCACGTTGAGCGACACCGACGGCGGCGATGCCTACGGCGGGGCCATTTCCAATCTCGGCTCAGCCCAAGTCACCTCCAGCAGCTTCACCGGCAACTCGGCCACCGGCGGCAAGGGAGGCAGTGCGGCCACGGGCGGCGACGCCTGGGGCGGTGCCATCGCCAACTATTACTCCGGCACGCTCACCGTCGCCGGCAGCAAGGTCAACAGCAACTCCGCCACCGGCGGAACCGGCGGCGCCGGCAGCGGCACCGGCACCGGCGGCGGGATGTACAACCTGAACGGCACCGCCGGCAGCGCCACGCGAACGATGACCGTCGTGGCCAACAACAAGGCGTCGACCTCGGTCCCCAACAGCAATTTCTAATCGGCAACTCGGCGAGCAGCCCGTGGAATTCTTGCGCGGGCTGCTCGTGTGCGGAGTTGCAAGTTCGTTGCAGCGCAGGACACGACGGCCAAACACGCGCGTGGTTTGACCGTATCGGCAACTGGCGTGCGGTACGCGGGTTTCCCAGTTCAGGAACTTTTGACTCAGCACACTGGCCGAACGCCACGCCGGGAACCCTGCCGTCAGCGCTTCGACTTCGATTTCGATCCGGCGCTGCAGCCCCAGCAGGGTATGTGGCCGACGCCGTGGCAGAAACTGCAGGGGGCCTGATACTCGTTGGATTGGATGATGCGATCGCCGGTCGCCCTGTTGGCCGCGACCACGCTGTCGCGTGTTTTCGTTACCCGGCCGCCGTTGCAGCCGCGCACCGGGCAGTCGACGAATCTCTTGTCGTCGCAAAAGATGCAGTGGTGGTCTTCCAACTCGAGCTGCGGAAAAAACTCGAGCGCTCCCGGCAGGCTGGCATAGTGCCAGCCGTCCTTGTTGCCCTTGGGACCGGCTAGTTGCGTGGCCAGCCGCGCAGCGCTGGTCTTGACCTGCTTGGGCAGGTTGCAGGTGTCCACCGAACAGATCGAGGCCAGCTTGCCGACGTTCTTGGTGCACTCGGGCACCGACTGGGTGTGCGAGGTGGCGCGCCGCCATTCGGTGATCGCATCGGTGAACTTGCGCTGCTGCAATTTCGCCAGCCCCAGGTTCGCCTGCACGATGGCCAGTTCGCGGTCTCTGTCCGCGTCGCCCTTGACTCTGGCTTTCAAGCGGTCGGAACATTCGCGGAACCGACGATCGGCCGCGGCCGGTTTGTCGGCCAGCAGGGCGTAATACAACCCCAGGGCAAACGAAGCATCGATCGCCTCGGAATCGGCGTCGGCGGCCGATTTGAGCAGGGCCTCGAATCGCTCCTTGTCCCCGCTTTCGAACGCCATCTTGGTGCGATCGGCCAGCGTCTCCTCGCGCTCGACCGCCGGCCGGCGGGGTTTCGTCTTCTTGGACGGGGGCGCCTCGACTACCGGATTGTCCGAAATGACTTTGGGCGGCAACAAACTGGCCAGATCCGGACGCGTTGGTCCCAGCCCAGCGGGCGGAGCGACTGGTACGGGGTCCTGCGGCGGCGCCGGGGGCGCCGGCACGACCGTCTTAGGGACAACATCGGGCCGCGGCGCGCGATTGCGCGGCGGGTCCGGCGACACGTCCTGATTTTGATCGGCCGCTGTCGCATCACGATTGGGCCGCGGCAGCTCCGCTGGCGCGACGGTCGGGGGCGGCTGGCCGGCATTGGCCGCCGCGCTGTCGCCCGGCGGATTCGCAGCCTGCTGCGGCCCGGCGGGCGGTGTGGCGCTGGCGAGCGTTGCCGGCGGTGGATTCTCGCGCTCGGAGCGCAGGGCGAGGGCCAGCCCCAGCGCGGCAATCCCCAACACCCCCGCCGCCACGCCCAGTGCCGGAAGCAGCCTGCGCGGCTTGCGGCGCACGGCCGGCGAGGCCATCGGCGACGACTCGTCCGGCGTTTGCGGCGCGCTGAAGTCCTGCCACGCGGGTTCTTCGGCACCGGACTCGGCAACGCCGCCCTGGGCCTCCGGTTCACGCGGCAAGTCGGCGTCGTAAGCAGCCTTGCGGTCGGGAGTCAGCAAGCACAAGCGGGCTTTGGCCAGCTCGTTCAGAATCATTTGCGACAGGGCGGAGTGGGTGCCCGTTTGATAGGTCCGCACATGCGCCATCTGCCGATCGGCCGCCGCCTGGATCACATCCGCATCGGGCTCAAAGTTCGCCAGGCCCAGCAAACGGTAGAAGTTCGCGGGCTGTTCGGTCGGCGGAATGCCCAGCCATTTGTAATAGGGGTCGAAGGCCGGGCTGCCCGCTGCGAGCGACACGCGGTCGGCCGCGCCCTTGCCTTGCGGCGGTCGGGCTTGCTGCTGCGCGCGGCGGCGGCCGCCGATGGATCGCTGGCGTCGCCCGGCAAGGCTGGCGTGTCGAACGGATGCGACCAGTCGAGTGGCGCAGCCTGCTCGGCCGGAGCCGCGGCGGCGGGCACGTCGACCGTCGCTCCGCAGCGCGGGCATTTCGCGCGTTTGCCGGCGGCGCTATCGGGCGCCTTGAGGCGGCCAGCGCATTTTGGGCATCCGACGTCAATCGGCATACGACGATTGTCCGCTGACCTGAAGGGGGGTTTCCTGCGCGCTTACGTATCGCGTCCGCAAACTCTGCCCGCCCGGCGCCGGGATCTGCCGCCTCGGGCTCGCCGCGCAATACCCCCCGCCCCTAATCGTGCGCGTCGATGCCCGCTGGGCCAGATCTTAAGCCGGAATTGTCGCCTCGCGGCCGGCACGTTGCAACCTGTCAAACCGGGCAGCGCGGCACGGCCCCCGGCGCGACCCCGGCCAGCGGCGCCCGAGGGGCTGAAATTCTCGAGCCGAACCCCTGGATGGTAAAATCCAGGCGATCGACGGGCCGGTTGTCTCGGCCGCCATGGGGCGTTACAGTCGAAAGAGAAGCGGCGGCCGCGAAAAACTTGCCCACTGGCCGGCCGACCGCTTCTCGAACCGCCTGCGCTGCCGCCCGTTACCCCGCCTCGAATCGCTTCATCGCCGGAGTTGCTCGCCGTGATGTTGCGCCGCACCGCGTCTGATGGCCATTTGCCCTGGGGCCGATCGCTCCACGGGCTCTGGTGGGCCTGCGCGTGGCTGGTTTTTGCGCCGCCGCTGCCGGCCGCCCAGCCCGAGGCAGCGCCGGTCGCCGATCCGGCGATGCAGTACACCGAGCAGATCCGGCCGCTGGTGCAGAAATACTGCCTCGAGTGTCATTCGACGGCGAAGAAGAAGGGGGAGCTGGATCTCGAACGGTTCGCCTCGGCCGCCGACTTGCGCGGCGACTTGGAAGCCTGGCGCAAGGTGATCGAGATGCTCGACGACGGCCAGATGCCGCCGGAAGACGAGCCCCAGCCGAGCGCGGCCGAGCATGACCGGCTGGCCGCTTGGGCCCGCGCTTTCCTGGAGCACGAAATCCGCTCCCGGGCGGGGGATCCGGGACGCGTCGTGGCCCGGCGACTGAGCAACGCCGAATACAACTACACGATCCGCGACCTGACCGGAATCGACCTGGAGCCGGCCCGGCAGTTTCCGGCCGATGGCGCGGCGGGCGAGGGTTTCGCCAACGCCGCCGACGCGCTGGCCATGTCTCCGACGCTGCTGGCCAAGTACCTGGCGGCGGCCAAGGAAGTGGCGGCGCATGCGGTCCTGTTGCCCGAGGGCTTGCGGTTTTCGCCGGCGAGCACGCGCCGCGACTGGACCAACGAGGTGCTCGCGGATTTGCGCCGGTTCTACGACCAGACCCGTGGCCCGCAGGACGGGCGTCTGGAGTTCCGCCCCTACCTGGCGGCGACGATTCGTCATCGCGACGGCCTGCAATCCGGCAGCACGACGCTGGCCGATGTCGCGGCCCGGGAAAACCTGAACCCCCGCTATCTGGCCGCGCTTTGGGATACGTTGTCGGGCCAGGGGGCCTCGCTGCCGCTGGACCGCATCCGGGCGCGCTGGCGGCAGGCCCAGCCGGACCAGGTCGAATCGATCGCCCTGGAGATTTGCGCCTGGCAGGGAGCTCTCTGGAAATTCAACGTGATCGGCAGTTACATGGCTCCCGTCTGGCAGGAGGCCGTGGGACCGAACTTGGCCGATAAATACACCGCCCGGCTGCGGGCGCCCGGCAACGAAAGCGTCACTTTGTATCTGGTCACCCGCTTGCTCGCGGGCGGCGAGGGCACGGTGGCGGTCTGGCAGCGGCCGCGAACGGAAGGGGGCAATCTGCCGCCGCGCACGCTGAAAGAACTGGCGCAAGCGCGGATGAATCGGCCCCCGGCGGCGTGCGCGTCCTGTCGCCGGAAAATCTGGCCCGCTTCGGCACGCATCCGCGGGGCCAGGCGGTCGACGCGGAGAGCCTGGTCGTCGGTGTGCCCTCGGTCGTCGAAGTGTATTTGCCGAAAGAAGCCCGGAATGACCGTGAATTCGTCGTCGAAGGACAGCTCGACCCCGACAGCACAGGCACGCTGGTCCAGTTTGAGGTGCTGACCAGCCCGCCCAACGCGGGGCAGCCGCCGGCGCACGCGGTGCCCTGCATCGCCAGCGCCGACCGGCGGCCGCTGGCGTCCGACGCTCTGGCCGGGCAATTCGACGAGTTCCGCCGCTGCTTTCCCGTCTACCTGTACCACGGCAAGATCGTTCCCGACGACGAAATCATCTGCCTGAGAATGTACTTTCGCGAGGACGAACCGCTCGGGCGCTTGATGCTCGGCGACGTCGAGCGACAGCGGCTCGACCAGCTGTGGCAGCAGCTGCGCTACGTGAGTCAGCAGCCGCTGGTCGAAATGAAGAATTATGAAACCTTCATGGGCTTCGTGTCTCAGGATGGCAAGGAATCGTACGACCGGGTCGAACGCACCACGCGTGAGCCGGTGCGCCGCCGCGCGGAACAATTCACGCAGGAATTGCCCGCCAGCTGGCCGAGTCACTTGCAGGCGCTCGTCGACTTTGCCGAGCGGGCCTACCGGCGCCCGCTCGACGACTCGGAAAAGCTCGGCCTGGCGCAGCTCTACGAGCGGCTGCGGGCGAAAGACATCCCGCACGACGATGCCCTGCGGGCCGTGCTCGCCGGTGTGCTGGTTTCGCCCGCGTTCTTGTACCGCATCGAGCAGCCGGCGGCCGGCGGCGCGTCGCAGCCGGTATCCAACTGGGAGCTGGCCAGCCGGCTGAGCTATTTTCTCTGGGCCAGCCAGCCCGACGAGGCGCTGCGCCAGGCAGCCGCGCGGGGCGAACTGACGAGCCTGCCTGGACTGGAAGCGCAAGTGCGGCGGATGCTGTCAGACCCGAAGACGCGGGGCCTGGCCGTCGAGTTCGGCGCGCAGTGGCTGCAAGTCCGGGATCTGCGCGAAAACCGTGAAAAGAACGAGAAGCTGTTTCCCGAGTTCGACGACGCGCTGCGGCAGGCGCTGTTCGAAGAGACGGTCTTGTTCTTTCAAGACCTGATCGGCAGCGATCGCTCGGTGCTCGAGCTCATCGACGCCGACTACGCGATCGTCGACGAGCGGCTGGCCCGATTTTACGGCATTCCGAACGTCAGCGGCCCCGAGTTTCGCCGCGTGACGGGCGTAAAGCAGTTTGGCCGCGGCGGCGTGTTGGGCCTGGCCAGCGTGCTGGCGCGCCATTCGGCCGCCTCGCGCACCAGCCCGGTGCTGCGCGGCAATTGGCTCGTCGACACGCTGCTCGGCGAGAAGACGCCCAAGCCGCCGGCCAATGTGCCGCGCTTGCCCGAGGAAGAAAGCGAGTCGGGCGACTTGACGGTGCGGCAACTCGTCGAGCGGCACGCCCGTGTGGCCGAGTGCGCCGTTTGCCATCAGCGGATCGATCCGTTCGGTTTCGCTTTGGAAAAATACGACACGATCGGCCGCCGCCGCGAACAGGACTCGGCCGGACGCGCCATCGCTACCGATGTCCAGCTGAAAGACGGCACGCAATTCGACGGGCTCGACGGGCTGCGGCACTACTTGCTCCAAGAACGACAGGACCAGATCTTGCGGCAAACCTGCAAAAAACTGCTAGGATATGCCCTGGGCCGCAGCGTGATCCTGTCGGACGAACCGCTCGTCGACTCGATGGTGGCCGAGCTGAAACGCAGCGAGTACCGCTTCTCGGCGGCGGTGCTGACAATCGTTCGGAGCCAGCAGTTCTTGAATCACCGTGGACTCGAAGCGACCCAAGAACCCTAGAACCGATTGCAAAACTTGCGTGAACTGTCCCGGTTTTGCGCGGCCCTCGGAGCAAAACGGGACTGTCCCCCTCTCCGAGCAGGTTTTGCAACCGGTTCTATTCGGCCGGCACGGCTGACGGGCAAAAAACCGTCGGCGGCGCCTGCCAACGAAGAAGGACTCGATAATGCCAAAGCAGATCTCGCCCTCGAGCGGCCGTTTGTCTCGTCGCACCCTGCTGCGCGGCCTGGGCGTCAGCATGGCGCTTCCCTGGCTGGAGTCGCTGCCGGCCTGGGGGGACGCCGCTGGCTGCGCCGGCGACTGGCGCGCCGGTGCGGTTGGCCGTGCTGTTTGCCGGCAACGGTTTTCATAGCAAAGAGTGGTGGGCTCGGGGCGAAGGCAGCCAGCTGGAGCTGGGGCAAGTCTTGGCGCCTTTGACCCCGCTGAAGGAAAAGCTGCTGCTGGTGCGGGGCCTCTACAACGCCGAGGCCGGCAAGGGGGGCATCCACAGCGCCATGACCGGCAACCTGCTCACCGGCGCTCCGCTGGAAGGGGCCGGCGGCGTGCGCTCGGGCATCAGCATGGACCAGCTGGTGGCTCAAGAGCGCGGCGGCGAGACCAAGGTGCCCAGCCTGGTGTTGGGCTGCGAACCCTCGATGTCGTCGCTGCACAAAGGCTACTCGATGATCTACAGCTCCCACATCTCGTGGAGCTCGCCCACCACGGCCACGCCGCTGGAATTGTATCCGGCGCTGGCCTTCGACCGGCTGTTCCGCGACGAGGTGGGGCAGGGGGACGAAAGCGTCCTGGACCTGGTGCTGGACGAAGCCAAAAGCCTCAGCGGCCGGGTCAGCTATTGGGACCGCCGCAAGCTCGACGAGTATCTCTCCAGCGTTCGCGAGGTCGAACAGCGGATCAGCCAGGCGGGCAAGCAAGGCCGGTTGCAGGGCTGGCGGCCCACGCTGGAAAAACCGGACACGCCGCGCCCGGCCGACGGCATTCCGCAGGACATCGACCAGCACATGCGGCTGATGTGCGACATCCTCGTGCTGGCCTTCCAGACCGACACTACCCGCGTCTGCACGCTCAAGCTCAACAACGATCATTCGGCCCAGCGGTTTCCGCACATCGGGGTCGACGCGATGATCCATCACTTGCTGTCGCACACCGACAACGCCGACTGGCTCAAGGTCAACCAGTTCTTCACCGAGCAGGTGGCCTACATCGCCGGCAAGCTCGACAAGATCCAGGAGGGCGAGCGCACGGCGCTCGACAACTCGATGATCCTGTATTTGTCCAGCATGCTGCACGGCAATCACGACTGCAGCCAGTTGCCCGTCGTCATGCTGGGCAGCGCCGGCGGGCAGATCCGCACCGGCCGGGTCCTGGACTACCTGGGCAAGCCGAATCGCAAGATGTGCAGCCTGTACCTGTCGATGATGGACAAGCTGGGCGTTCGCCGCGACCGTTTCGGCGATTCCACCGAAGCTCTGGCCGACATCTGAATCGGCGCCTGGCGAGACGCAAACCGAGGAGGGGATTTCCAACGTGCAGTCGAAAGTCGTACTGGTGACCGGATCCGGCCGGGGAATCGGCCGGGGCATCGCGCTGGAGTTTGCCCGCCGCGGCTACCGGGTGATCACGCACGATGCGACCGATTCGGCCGAGCTGCAAGCGAGCAGCGCCGAGGTCGAACGCCTCAGCCCCGACTCGATCCGCGTCGTCGCCGAGCTGGCCGATAGCGGGGCGATCCGGCGGATGTTCGAAGTGATCGGCAGCCGCTGCGGCCGCCTCGACGCCCTGGTGAACAATGCGGCCACGCAAAACCCCAGCCCGATTGCCGAGCTCCGCGAGGCGGACTGGGATCACGTGCTCGCCGTGAACCTCAAGGCCCCCTTCCTCTGCGCCCAGCAGGCCGTGCCGCTGATGCAGGCCTCGGGCGGCGGCAAGATCGTCAACATCAGCTCCGTCCATGCGACGGATCCCAAGCGGAATTTCGCCCATTACAGCTGTTCCAAGGCGGCTCTGGAGATGCTCACCAAATGCCTGGCCCTGGAGCTGGCAGCCGCGAATATCCAGGCCAACTCGATCATCGTCGGCGCCATCGGCACCGAAATGACGCCCCCGGAGCGCCAGGCCATCGTGCTGCCGGCGGTGCCGGCCGCGCGGATCGGCACGATCCCGGAAATCGCGCGCCTCGTGGCGTTCCTGTGCTCCGACTCGTGCGACTACATGACCGGAGCCAGCATCGTCGCCGACGGCGGTCTGACGCTCGGTTTCTGCGCATCGCGTCCCGAGTTGTAAGCGCAAACCGGCGATCGGCCGGCCACACGCGCGCCGGCGGAAAGATAACGGGCGGTTCCGCGCCGCTCAGGGCCGCTGCGACCGAGCGATCGCGGGGCTCAGCGGCCGCTGCACAGGCGGATTCTTTTGCCCCGCGCCCGCGGGACTGCCACCGGCCGGTTGCTGCGGCGCAGCAGCCTGCTGTGGCGCTGCGGTGGATTGCCCTTGCTGACCGCGGGCCGAGGGAATCCTTCGGGGCCACGGCGCGCGATAGATTTGCTCGAGCAACTGACCGTACTGCACGGTCCGCAGGAAAGAACTCGAGGGCTGCTGCGGAACGTTGGGACTGCTGCCCCAAAAACCGCGACCGGGCTCGCTCGTCGTCTTGAGCACGACGACGGCCGATAGCGCCGGCCAACCGGCGCGATGCAGGATCTGACTCAGCTCCGCCAGTGGTTCGCGCCACGTGGCCAGCGGATCGTGCCACTGCTTGGTCAGGACGCAATAACGGTCCGACAAGTCTTCGTACGATAGCTGGGTCCGACGCCGGGCCACCGCAGTAAGGATGGTATAGACTGCGTCAAGGTCGATCACGGGTTTGCTTTCCGAAGCGAGAGGGGACTGCCATCCGGTGGCGCACGCAACGATGGATTCAGACGATCGGTTCAGGCGAATGCTGTAGATGGGAACGGGAACCACGATCGTGCGGCGTCCGTACCCCCTTTACGGTAATCGCTTCAGCGGTCGGGTCAAGTGATGCTTCGCAAGCAAACGAGACCGGCGCCACGGGAGCCGTGCGAATCGGCGCGACCGCGCTAGCACGGCCTGGGTCCCGTCGACCGGCGCATCGGCGTCCTCAGACTTCGCATCGCGCAATCTTCGCTCGGACTTTTTCTGCCGACGGGCCGAGAGGCGGAACGGCAAATCGAGATCGTTCGTTCGCTTCCGCGACGAAGACGCGCCGGCGCGGTTCTCGCCATGCGGTTTCCCGCAAAGCACTCGACTGGCGCCCCTGAGCTGAGAGTTCGATCTCCGCCCAGGCACTGTCCCGGGTCGAGCTCGCGCCGCCTGACGAGGCCGCCCAAGCAGGAAACTGCAACCGCACGACCATCACACAATCGTCGCCGCGAAGAGGCCGATCGATCCACCTGCCGGGCAATCCTCAGGATCCTCGTCGATCGCGTTTCCCGTCGCGCTTCGATTGCTACCCTGCGCACCGCAGCCCGACCGACACGCCAGCGCCGCGCGGGCTGTGGAGGTCGCCTCGGCACCGGCCTGGCACTCGACGCGTCAAAATCGGACCAGGCGGCGCCCGCCGATCGGCACGGTGCAGCCCAATCTCATCAATGGGAATTCTACCGCGATCCTGCATTTTTGATTGACACCCCCAACCGGAGTGTCTAAACTCGCTCATTGGCACTTTAATTTCCCGTATCGCCGGCATTTCGCACGATTTATGCGTTCGGACCCTGCAAAACTCGTCGTGCTCGCCGCGCTGTTTGCGACCGCGCTGGCCTGGTGCGAGCAGCAGGCTGCCGGCTCATGCGGTGATTATGTCACCAGCGGGGCCCAGAACGCGGCTGCCGGCCACTCGGCGGGGCAGGCGGCAATGCCAGGGGGATCGCAAACCGGCGACAAGCTGCCGGCGCCCTGTCCCTGTCGCGGGGCCGAGTGCTCGCGCGTGCCCGTGTCGTTGCCGGTCCCCGCGCCGCTGCGGATGGTCGTCGAACGCGACAATCCTTGCCTGCCGGGTGCCGGACTCCAGCCGGAAGGGAATTTCGGGGCGGCCGATTTGCGTCCGGAGCAGAGCAGGTTGGCTGGTTCCGACTGCGTGACGGACCTCTTCCGCCCTCCACGCCGCGCAGCCTAGGACGACCAACAGGGGCCGCACAAGTGGCCTCGCGTTCGGATGCGTCCCATCTTATTTGCGTCGCGCGGTCGAGTGCCAGCTCGTTTTGACCGCGCGCGGCATGTGCGCTTGCACCCCAGACGGCAGCGCCCTCGCCGCCATCGACTGCACCGGCAATTCATTCTCGCTTGAACGCTCCAGAAAGAATCAAGGATATGCGAAACGACAGACGTGGGTTTACGCTCGTTGAATTGTTGGTCGTGATTGCGATCATCGGGATCTTGATTTCGCTTCTGCTGCCGGCAGTGCAATCCGCGCGAGGCGGGGCGACGCACCCAGTGCGTGAACAATCTGAAACAAATCGGGTTAGCGCTGCAGAACTATTACGACGCCCGCAAGTGCTTCCCGTACGGAAAGGGCCCGACGTACACCGTCGGATCTCCGACGCCCGCGAACTATGCCCGCTGGTCGACGCACTCCGCGTTGATGCCGTATCTGGAAGAAACCACCAACTATCAGCTGATCAATTACAGCATGCCGCCGGAGACGCCCGGCATGGCGGGCGCCGTGGCGTTCATGCCGGCGTATCAGAATCCCAGCCGAGAGAACTCCGTCATCAGCCGCACGCAGGTGAGCGGATTTCTTTGCCCCTCCGATTTGCCCCCCGGCGATCCCACCTGGCCGGGAGTCAACAACTACGCCGGCAATCAGGGAGGCTGGCTCTGCGACCGTAGCGACACGCCCGGGCTCCCCACCGACGTGTCGCCGACCGAATTGCAAACCGGCGTGCTGTATTACCTGAGCCACGTCCAGATTCGGCAGGTGACCGACGGCATGAGCAAGACGCTGTTTTTCAGCGAGCGAACGCGCGGCACGGGAATTCCTGATCCGCTGGTGGACATGTTCAAGATGAGTCCGCAGACTTCGCTGGCGGCCACCTACTCGACCTGCACGGCCATGAACCCCACAACGGCCACCCCCGTGACCAGTAAATGGGGCTGGAGCTGGGTCATGGGCGAAAATTGCTGCACGCTCTACAACCACGTCTCGACGCCCAATACCAACACCTGCGCCGGGACCGGCTTTTCCGGCACTATGACGAACATGGCCATGCAAGTCCCCCCGTCCAGCCGCCATTCCGGCGGAGTCAACGCCATGTATGGCGACGGCTCGGTCACGTTCATCACCGACACCGTGGACCTCACGCTCTGGCGAGGGCTGGGCACGCGCGCCGGGGGCGAAATCATCGACACCTCGAGCCTCTGAACATGACGAATCGAGTTATTCACTGCCTGCTGCTGGCGGTGCTCCTGATGGGGGCCGGCGGTTGCACGCGCCCTGCCGGTTTCGAGAAGTACGTTCCCGCCAGCGAGCGCGCCCGCGGTGCGCTCGAAGCGGCCCTGTCGGCGTGGAAAAGCGGCGAGCCCGTCGTCTCCGTGGTCGATGGCGTAAAGGTCGAACTGGACGACGCGACCCGGCGGAACGGCCGGCAGCTGAACGATTTCGAAGTCCTGGGTGAAGTGTCCGGCGACGACGGCCGCTGGTTCGAAGTGCGGCTGGTTCTGACCGCGCCGCCGGAGATCCGCCAGACGCGGTACACGATCATCGGAATCGATCCGCTTTGGGTGATTCGGCAGGAAGACTACGGAGCGATGGCTCATTGGGAGCATCCGATGGAAGCCCCTCAGTCAATTCCGCCGCAAACGGCCAATCGATGAGCACGCGAATCTCCCTGGACGATCCGGCGGCCGAGCCGGCCTGCCCGGACGGCGCGGGCGACGGTTCGACCCGCGCGCGCGGCTGGCGGCAGTGGCGAGCCGTCGTGCGGATAGTCCAGGTGCGGCTGCGGCTGCTCCTGATCTTTTTCGTCGCCTTCCTGGTCGTCGGCCAATGGGACGTGCTGCGGACCTGGTTCGAACGGCTCACGGCGCCCCGAGTCGAACCGCGGCAGCAGGCGATCTCGACCGACACGGAATATTTCTGCCCGATGGATCCCGGTGTGGTTTCGGATTGGCCGGCCCGGTGTGGGGTGTGCAACATGGCGCTGGTCCGGCGCTCGCGCGCCGACATGGGGCATTTGCCCGACGGCGTCATCGCGCGCATGCAGTTCTCGCCGTATCGGTTGCAGATCGCCGGAATTCGCACCGCTCCGGTCGAATACCGGCCCCTGGCTTACGAGATCGTCTGCGGCGGCACGCTCCGCGACGAAGCCGACGCCAGCGGAACCCGGCGCCTGGTCGTAGAGGCCGAGATTCCGCGCCTTCGGGCGCAGCGCCTGACGGCAAACTCGCTCGTCGAGATCCTGTCTCCGGAGTTGCCCGCTGCCGATCCTAGGATCGCGCATGTCCGGTCGATCGAGCCGCCGGCCAATCCCCAGCGGCTTTCCTGGTCGCTGCTGGCGGAGCTCGACGAGCCGCCGGGTGAGCTGAGCGGCGGCGCAGCGGTGCGGGCCCGCTTGAAGTTTCCCGTGGCCGAAACGGAGCCCTTTTCCGCTCTGCCCGAGCATTCGGAGCATGCCGGCCAGGTGCTCGCCGTGCCCGAGGCCGCCCTGATCCCCAGCGGCCAGAAGCGCATCGTCTACCTCGAGAGCGCACCGGGAATGTTCGACGCAGTGGAAGTCCGCGTCGGAGCGCGCGCGGAGGGTTATTACCCGGTCGCCCAGGGTCTGAAAGCAGGCCAGCGCGTGGCCGCCGCCGGCGCATTCTTGATCGACGCGGAGACGCGTTTGGACCCGCATCTGGCAGCCAGCTATTTTGGGGCCCAGCGCGCCACGGCGCCGTCCGCGGCTGCCGGCGCCGGCAGCCCGGTGCCGGCGTCCGCCACGACGACCGAGTCTGCCGATCAGGCCCGGTCGATTGCCGCGGCCTTGGCCGAGCTGCCGCCGGCCCAACAAGCGGCGGCCCGGCAGCAAGCTGCCTGTCCGGTCACGGGACTCGCACTCGGCACGATGGGTAAGCCCGTCGCAGTGACGGTCGCAGGCCGGCTTGTTTTCTTGTGCTGTGCTGGTTGCGAAGCCAGCTTGCGCAAAGAGCCCTCGAAATACCTCCCGAAACTGCCGGTCCCGGCCGCACCACGCCCATGATCGAGCGGATCATCGACGCTTCGATTCGGTGCCGGTGGCAAGTGATTGGCGCCGCGCTGGCCCTGGCGCTGCTGGGGCTGTACGCGGTCGAACACACGCCGGTCGACGCCATTCCCGACCTGTCTGAGAATCAGGTCATCGTGTTTGCCGATTGGTCGGGGCACGGGCCGCGCGAGATCGAAGATCAATTGACCTATCCCTTGTCGCGCGCCTTGCAGGGCCTGGACGGCGTGCGGGTGGTGCGCTCGTCGAGCGATTTCAATTTCTCGATGCTCAGCCTGATCTTCGAGGAGCGAGTCGACGTGCGCGTCGCTCGGCAGAGCGTCGGCCAGGCGCTATCCGCCGCCAACCGCTTGCTGCCCTCCGGCGTGACCGCGTATTTGGCCCCCGAATCCCCCGCGACGGGCCAGATCTTCTGGTACACGATCGAAGGCGAAGGGCAGGACCTGTCCCGCTTGCGGGCTATTCAGGATTGGTACGTGCGCGGCCAGCTCGAGCGCCGTGCCGGGCGTGGCCGAAGTGGCCAGCGTCGGCGGGGCGCCGCTCGAATTCCAGATCGACGTCGACCCGCTACGACTTCAACAATTCGGGCTGGGCCTGCCCGCGGTGTTGGCCGAAATCGGCCGCTCCAGCGGCGGCATCGGCGGCCATGTCCTGCAGCAAGGCGAGTTCGAGTATATCGTCCGGGCGCGCAGCGCCGTCGGCGGCGACGATGACGCGCTGCCGCTCGATTCGGCCCGCGTGCGCGCGGACCTGTCCGCGATCGTGCTCCCCGCCGGCGAGTTTGGCTCGGTGCGGCTGGGCGACGTGGCGACGATCGGCGAAGGCCCCGCTCCGCGCCGCGGAGTGCTGGAAAAAGACGGCAACGAAGTAACCGGCGGCGTGATCTCGATCCGCTACGGCGAAAACCCGTTGGAAGTGACCCGGCGGATCGTGGCTAAGATCGACGAGCTGCAAACGGGACTCCCGGCCGGGGTCCGCATCGTTCCGGTCTATGATCGCACCCGGCTGATTCACGGCGCCATCTCGACCGTGACCGGCACGCTCCTGGAGGCCATCCTGGCGGCGACCGTTTGCGTGCTGGTGGTCCTGCTCCACGTGCGCACGACGATCGTGATCGCGCTGATCCTGCCGATGGCCACGCTATGCGCGTTTCTGGCCATGTGGATCTTGCGCCGGCTGGGCATCGCCGACATTCAAACCAATGTCATGTCGTTGGCCGGAATCGTCGTTTCAATCGGGGTGCTCGTGGACGTGGCCATCGTCATGGCGGAAAACGCCATGCACGCCCTTGAGCAGCGCTTCGGCGACCGGCCGGTCGTCGGCGACACGCGCCGGATCGTCTCGGCTGCATGCCGGAATATCGGCCGGCCGATTTTCTTTTCGGTGTTGATCATGCTGCTGTCGTTTCTGCCGGTGTTCGCGCTCGAAGGGGCCGAAGGCCGGATGTTCCGGCCGCTGGCCGCCACGAAATCGCTCGCCCTGGCCGCCGCGGCACTCTTGTCGATCACGCTCGTGCCCGCCCTGTGCACGATCTTCATCCGCGGCCGCTTGCGCAACGAGCGGCAGAGCTGGCTGGTCCGCAGCGTGATGGACGTGTACCGCCCGACGCTCGACTACCTGCTTTCCAATCCGGCGATTCTGGCCTGGATCCTCAGCGTATCGTTCGTCGTGGCGACGGTGCCGCTCGCTGTCCCGCGCTTGACGCCCCTCGTGCTCGGGGCGGGGATCGTCGTCGTCGGCCTCACGGCACGCACGACGCGGACGCGCTGGCTGGCCGTGGCCGGCCTGATCGTTGCCGCCCTGGTCGCCGACCGCCACATGAGCCGCATCGAACACGGCACCATGACGCCGCTCGACGAGCAAATGGTCATGGACATGCCGATCTCGGCCCCCCGGGCTTCGCTCTTGCGGGCAACCGACGACTTGAAAGCCCGGGATATGATCCTGTGCCGGTTTCCGGAAGTGGCGATGGTCGTGGGCAAGGCTGGGCGAGCTGAAACGCCCACCGACCCGGCGCCGGTCTACATGATCGAAACGATGGTCGATTTTCGCCCCGTCGAGTTTTGGCCCCAGCGCAAGCTCTCGCCGGCAGCCGCTCGCAGCCAAAGCGCTAGCGCGCTCGACGCACTGGCCAAGCGCAAACTGCTGACCCCGCCGGCGGACGGCGCTGCCCGAGAGGCCTTGATCGAAACGGTCACGGCGGCTTCGCTGGCCCGCTTCGACGCGAACCTGCGTGAGTTCGCCTATCACAACAACCAGCAATTCGCCCGAGAAATGGCGCCCGAGCTAGTGCGGTTCACCGTAGCGCGCCTGGTGGCGGCGCTCGACCGCAGCGGCGCGCTCTCGGAGAAGCCGGCTGAGCACCTGGCCGACGTGATCGCGCAAGACATCCGGCCGGATCTCGTCAAACACTTCCAGACCGAACCGCTGCTCGTCGACGTCAAGGCGGTCGCGCGGCAGGCGATAAGCCAGCTCGAAGAGCGCGGCTTGATGGCTGCTGTCCAGAACGGGTTTGAAGCGGCGCCCGTCGGTGGCCAACCGACCGGAGAACTCCTGGCCGAGCTGTTCGGCTACGAACCGCGGACGTTTCACGAGCGCCTTTGGGACCAGGCGCGCGAGCAGCATGCCACGCTCTGGAAAAAGCACATCCGGCGACTGAATGCCGAATTGGTCCAGCGGGCGGCCCCCCTTTACACGCGGCTGGCGATCGAGGAGTGCTTGCGAGCCGGCGATGTGGCCGACGCCGATCTCGGCGAGACGATGTGCGCGATCGATCGCTGGCGTTGGGATCCGCCGGCCCCGGCAGCCGAACTTGCCGAGAAGCCCGCCGAGCATCACGCGCGGCGCGGCGGCGCCGCCCCCGCTGCACAAATGGCAATCGGTGTTCGACGCGCTGGTGACACAGCTCGCGCCGCCTTTCGAATCCCGGCTCATCCTGTGGCGGATCGAGCGCAGCCAATTGACCGGATTCGGCGGCGAACTCGACCTGGCCCTGCAAATGCCGGGCTGGACGAATGTTTGGACCATGCCGATCCAGAACCGCGTCGACATGCTGGCCACGGGCGTGAACACTGCCATCGGCGCCCGCGTGCTGGGGCGCAATCTGGAGGATGTCGTCCGCGCCTCGGAAGACGTAGCCACGGCGCTCAAGCGGCTGCCCGGTGCTGCGGACGTGGCGGCCGATCCCGTTCGCGGCAAGGGTTATCTCGAAATCCGCGTCGATCGCCAAAAGGCCGCCGAACTGGGCGTCAGCGTCGGCGATCTGAACCAGGTTGTCGAGACGGCGGTCGGCGGTTCGGTCGTGGCCACGGCGGTCGCCGGCCGGGAGCGGCATCCCATTCGCGTGCGCTACGATCGCTCCTGGCGCGAGGACGAGCAGGCGATCGAGCGGCTGCCCGTGCCGGCGCGCCCGCCGCTGGCCAGTGCGTCTCCCGACTCGCCGCGGACCGTGGCGCTGGCCGAAGTGGCCGACGTGCAGATCGCCGAAGGACCGGCAACCATCAAGAGCGAAAACGGCTTGCTCCGCAATTACGTCCGGGCGAACGTCCGCGGCCGCTCGGCAGCCGATTTCGTGGCCGAGGCCCGGCAGGCCGTGGCCGAGCAGGTGCAATTGCCCGAGGGCGTATATGTCGAATGGACCGGCCAGTACGAGTACGAATTGCGCTCCCGGCGGACGCTGCTATGGCTCACGCCGCTGGTCATCGGACTGATTCTCCTGGTGCTGTACTGGACCTACCGCGATTGGGCCGATGCGCTGCTCATGCTCCTGGCAGTGCCGGGCGCTGTAGCCGGCGGGGTCTTGTTCCAGTGGCTTTGCGGCTATCCGTTCTCGGTCACGGTCTGGGTGGGCTACATCGCCTGCTTCGGCATGGCCTCATCCACCGGAATCGTGATGCTCGTTTACCTGCGCGATGCGCTCGCCCGGGCGGGCGGGATCGAGCATGTCGACCTGGCCGGACTCCGCCAGGCAGTGCTCGACGGGGCCGTGCAACGATTGCGGCCCAAGCTGCTGACCGAAGGCACGACGATCATCGGCCTCGCCCCGATGCTCTGGGCGACGGGAGTCGGCGCCGAAGTAATCCGCCCGATGGCCGCCCCGGTGCTGGGCGGAATCTTGATTGCCGACGAAGTGATCGACTTGCTGCTGCCGGTCATGTTTTATTGGGTTCGGCGCTGGCGCTGGGGACGGCTGCAGGATCAAAAGCTCAGCGGAGCTGACACCGCCGCCGAGCGCCGCACGAGCACCGCCGAACCCGTGCTTTGAAGCGAACCCGTATCGAACCGGCGAAGCCCGGTTGTTGTCGAAATGACCACTCTGCGATTCTGCCCAGAAATCATCATGCATCACCGACGCTCCGTCTGCTTAGTGCCTATCCACGAACCGCCGGGAACTGCCCCCGTTTTGCGCCGTCCTCGGACCAAAACGGGACGGTCCCCCTCTCCGTCGCGGTTCGCGGAGAGGCGATTAAGGTCGCCGGCTACGTTCCTGCCAGCTCTGCTCGGCTGTCTGTTGCTCGCCGGCGCCGGACTGGGCTGTTCGCAGAAGAAGGAGTTTCGAGACTACGTTCCCCAGGCCGAGCTGGCCCGCAGGGCGCTCGAAGTGGCGCTGACTTGCTGGCAGCAGGGCCAGCCTTCCGGATCGATCGAGGCCGAGGGGCTGAAGATCCAGGCCGACGACTACCAATGGCGGGCGGGCCGGAAACTGCGCTCGTTCGAAGTGCTCGAGGAAGTGCCGGAGACCGCGGGGGCCATGGCCTTCCGCGTGCGCCTGACTCTGGAGGGCACCCCGGGCGCCGAGACCACGACGTACTACGTTCTGGGTCAGGATCCGCTCTCGGTCTGCCGCGACAAGGATTTTGCCCGCCTGGGCGAAATGTAAACCGGCAGCGCTCGCTGGGCGCCCAGCGCGTTTTCTTCGGCAGCAACTCGCCGTGCGATTGATTGCGCACCGCTGCCATCTGCCCCCCTGGTCGGCTACGGCCACCCCCCTCGGCTGACGCTCGTGCGAAGTTCGTGTTAGAGAATCGTTGCCCGATTGTTCGTCTTCGGTGGGCACCGACGCGGCCTACTTGTACCACCGGCAGCCTGCGTTACACCTAGGGAATGGGTTCGACGCGCATCAGTTCGGAACGTCTGCTGCAAATCGTCCTGGCCGGAATGATGATCCTGGCCACGATGTTGTTTGGCACGGGCCATCGCGCGCCCTGGTTGATTTGGTGCGTGACCGGCCTGGCGATCGCCGCCATTTATCTGGCCGAAGTTACTGCCCGGTTTCGGCTCTCGCATGCCTGGGCCAATCTGTTGGCGGTCATCGCGGTGGCGGTCTGGCTGACCGAAGCCCTGGTTCTGCCCGCTGAAATGCAGCCGGTCGCCGTGACCTATTTGCTGCTCACGCTGCAGGCGATCTTGTGGTTCCAGCCGAAGCAGGAGCGGATCTACTGGCAATTGATCGTCCTGGGCACCACGCAAGTGGCAGTGGCTTCGGCCAATGCGCCGGGAATGATGTTCGGCGTGCTGCTCGCGGCGTATATGGTGCTGGGCATTCTGGCGCTGGCACTGTTGACCATGCACCGCGAGCTGGCGCGGTTTCAAGCCTGGGCCCATACGTCGGCAACGACATGCGTCCAGCCATCGGGCGCCGCGCTGCTGGCGCCGTCGAGCGCAGCGCTGCTGGCACCATCGAGCGCAGCGATCCTGACGCTGTCGGGCGCGCCGGCCGCACGTCCGGCCTGGCAATTCTCCGGCGGCCGGACCGAACTGCCCGAGGCCTCGTTTCGGCGCACGTTGGCCAGGCAAACTGCCGCCGCGGCGCTGGCGACGCTGCTGATCGCCGGCCTGGTGTTTTTGCTGTTCCCGCGATCCGATCGCGAGCTGGAGGCCCTGCGCAACGACGCCTACCACGACGACACCCGGAGCGTCGGCTTTTCCGAGGACGTCACCCTGGGCGAGGAGGCCGGCGAAGCCACGCAAAGCACCGACATGGTCATGCGCGTCCAGCTGTTCGAGGAACCCGGCGGCCTGCCGATCCAGCTGAACGACGAACCGTTGTTCCGCGGCTCGGTGGCGACAGAATATTCGCACGGCAAGTGGCGGCAAAAGCGGTCGATGTCGATCCGGCCGCTCGAGCCGGTCCGGCTCGAAAATTACGTCCGGCAGCACATCACGATCGAAAAGCAGGATACCGACAAGATTTTTTCCATCGTGCCGGCATTTCGCATCAACGACGACGAGCGGCTGCGGGTGGAAGACTCCAGCGACGAGATCATCCGCCCGCGCAGTGTCCGCTCGCAACGGATGGAATTCGATCTGGCCACGACCGGCATCGTCGAGCGGCGACAAGCCGAGATCCTGCCCTGTTACCGAATCATCCGCGATCGGGACGTCCGGTTGCTGCAAATGCCGACCGGCGATTTCGGCACGCAAGACCCGCTGGCCGGGCTCCGAGCGCTGGCCGAGCGGATCAAGCGGCAGGCGCGCCTGGCCGAGGACGACCGCATCGGCGTGGCCCGCGCGCTGGCGCGATACTTGCGCGAATCCGGCCAATTCCAATACACGCTCGAAGGCGAGAAACGGAATCGCGCACTCGATCCCATCGAGGACTTTGTCGTCGAGCATCCGCGCGGCCATTGCGAATACTTCGCCGGCGCCCTGGCGCTGATGCTCCGCAGCCAGGGAATCCCCGCCCGGATCGCCATCGGCTTTCGCGCCGGGGAGTGGAATTCCCAGGGCAATTATTACCAGGTCCGCCAGTTGCACGCCCACACTTGGGTCGAGGCATTGCTAGAACCGGAGCATTACGCCCAGCAAGATCTCGGCTCGACCATGCGCTGGGCGCGCGCCGGCTGGCTCGTGCTCGACCCCACGCCCGTCAGCGGCGGCGGGGGCGGCGACGGCGAGTCGAACGGAGGTCTCTGGCGCCGGGCCAGCATGTACCTCGACTATCTGCAAGTGCTCTGGATCAAATACATCTCGGACTTCGACGCCCCGTGGCAGCAAAAGGCCATCTACGGGCCCCTGAGCCGATTGGTCGGCACCCTGCGGCAGCACGGACCCAACCTCGGCAGTTGGCGCGGCTGGTTTTCCTCCGCGGTCGGGGGCGCGGTCCAAGGCTGGAATTGGTATCGCCGACATTTTTTCGCCTGGCAAGGAGTGCTGAGCACGCTGACCGTGCTGCTCGCGGCGGCCGGCGCCTATCGCAGCGCCGGACCGATTGCCCGCCGCTGGCAGGGCCGGCCCCGGCGCAGGCCGCTCGGACGAGCCCGTCCGTCGGAGCACGAAATGCTGTGCCGGCTCGAGCGGGCGCTGGCCCGGCGGGGCCTGGTACGGTTGGCCGGGCAGACGCCATTTGAGTTTGCCGTCTCGGCCGGCGGCGACTTGACCACCCGCGTCGAGCACGTGTCGCTGGCCGCAATTCCGCGCCAAGTGGTCGAGGCGTTCTATCGCGTCCGCTTTGCGCGCGGCCGCTGGACAATGTGGAAGCCAGGTCGATCGAAAACGCGCGTGCGCACGTTGGAACAGACGCTTGGGCCTGGCGTCGCGGCCGGGCCCGTTTGGCTTCGCGGCAGGGCCCGTTTGGCTTCGCCGGGTGCCAAGAAGGGGCTTGTGGTAAGCCCTGGTGAGAAAAGCGAGGGTGAAGGGACTCGAACCCTCGGCCTCTAGCGTGACAGGCTAGCGCCTCTAACCGACTGAGCTACACCCCCGTGCTCACTGGGATGCGACCGGCGACGCTGCCGTCTGGCCGCCTCCAAACGTGAGTCCTGAATTATAGCTCTGGCTTTTTGACTCGCAAGGGCACGCCCAAGCACTCGAAAAACCCGCGATTTGAGCGGCGAATCGCCGCATTCTCCCGCCGGCCGAAGCGCAGCGGGCCAAAGGCTGGGAGTGCCGGTCGGGCTGTTCCCGCCGCTACCCCTCGAACGCCCGGACGATGATGGCGCTGGCCTGGCCCTGGGGCGTGACGTTGACGTTCAGCATCGTTTTGCCCGGCGGCACATCCGCCGCGCGGACCGGGTTGACCGGGCAGGCGGGATCGGGAGTCTCGTAATTGAGCACCGGGAACAGCCGGCCGTGCTCAAAGGCCAAGAGGCTGCTGATCAACTCGACCAGGCCGCTCGCCGCGCCCAGGTTGCCGAAGTAGCTCTTGGCGGCAACGACGTTCCATCACTTCGGAAGCGACTTAGCCGCCGACGGAACAAAGACGTCGCCCGCAATCGCTGCCTAGAACTGTCAAAGACGCCGTGAGTTCATATGTGCATTATACACCCCGACATTTCTGCGCGATTGACGGCATCGCCCGCGGCGTACGAGTCCAGTTAGCAGCGGAGACCAGGGGACACAAGAAAAGGCGAATACACGTGGGGCTTCGCAACCACCTAAGGATGACGAGGGAGGGACTGAGATGAGCCTTCGGCCTCGACGACTGCAACGGGCATGCCTCTCCTCTATTGTTGGAATCAAACTCGCTTCACGGCGTCTTTGGGGCAGAGTCCAGTCGGCCACACATGCGACGTGGCGCAGTGCCGGTCCTATTTAACCAAAGTCATCCTGTGCACCTTTGGCTCAGCATTTTTTCGCGCGTGCGCCATTAATCGCTTGACCCATGACGCGCACTTTTGGGGCGACGCCAGGATCTGATGTTCCCAGATTCTAGCAATATGCCACCCCGTTTCGACACACTTCTTGTTGACGTCTCGATCACGAGCGCGATTCTTTTGCACTTTCATTTTCCAATAGACGCTATTTGACTTCGGCGCGCGGTAACATTGCGAGCAACCATGCCAAAAGCAGCCGTCGACAAATATCGCTAACTTGTACGCCCCAAAAACAACGTCCGGCGAGCCTGGAACTGACTTTGAATGGAGTCGATAACCGCGTACGCCGGCAGCACTCAGAGCACTTCTTAGCTTCAGCTCGGATGAAGTGTTCTTGCTCCCCACGGCCCGCATCGTGCGGGAGCGAACATCAGGAATTTCAATTTGCACGGCGACCGCCCTAGCCGGGGCGGCGACGGCTCTCGAGCTTGATAAAAGATCGCGGCCTACCTGATCTCTTAAGGCCCGCGCGAGAAGCGGCGGCACGGCATTCCCAACATGCCGCATTTGCGCTACGAGTTCGCCGTGGAAAACAAATGAGTCGGGGAACGATTGAAAACGCGCAGCCTCGCGCACAGTGATTGAGCGAAGATCACGGAAATGCGTGAAGCGGCCGGACCCTGGGTTTCCAAAATGAGTGGTGATCGTCTGCGCGATGCCGTTGCGATGAAGGCGCGCATAAGCCTGGCTGTAGTAGTTGTCCGAGAATCGCTCTTTCTTCGGCAGGTCCATGTTTCTCCCGCCTTCGGCGATAACCGAGATCTTGCGGAGAAACTCCTTCGAATGAGTGCGAGCTTTGTGATTAAAAACAGCCACCGCTCCCTCCCTGGCCCACGTCTGATACTCAGATTTGGTGGATACCGAATAGAACGCGACCTCGTCGCCTTCTCCTGCAGCCAATCCTGGCAGATCCCCGATCGCATCCTCAACCGAGACAAATGGTAGCTTGTCGGCCTCAAAGCGTTCGCGACGCTCCGTTACCAGCAACTCGCTCGCAACAGAGATCCGTTCGTGGGATCGCTTTGGAAACTCAGGTGCAATCCCTAGGTCACAGTGGTAAGCAAGAACAAACGCTCGTTTTCGGAGCTGGGGTACCCCATAATCGCTCGCATACAAGATATCCGCACAGCATGAATAGCCCTCGTTTGCGAGGCTCTCGCACACTTCGTTGATGACGGCACCGCCATGAGACGTAATCGCTTGCGGGACGTTCTCCATTATTGCCACGGATGGCCGTAGTTCGCGCACTATTCGCAGAAAATCAAGAATGTGGGCGTTTCGCCTGTCTGCAAGCGCACGTTTCCCCAGACCCGAGAGCCCTTGGCATGGGGGCCCGCCAACGACGACATCTATGCGCTCACCCTTTGCCAGGGCTACCCGCTTCAGTATCTCCGGGCCTGAAACCCGATGGATGTCCGCCAGCATGAATGGGACGTCTGGCATATTGCGCCGGACAACGTGCTCGGCAGTCGGGTCGATATCAATCATCAACTTTGGAACGAAGGCAACTTGGGGAAAAAGCGTCCCGTCTCGAAATCCAAGCGTTATCCCACCGACGCCAGAGAACAGATCGACAAAATTGAAAGTCCGAACTGCTGATTGACTATTGCGATCCTTCGACATTGGAAATTCCTAGCTGTTCGCGCGCCCGTTCGGTTTTGAGGCTGCGACCCCCTTCATTGTCTCGTCAAATAGAAACGTCTCGAGATCTCCGGCAGCAGCATCATGCACCCTGGACGTCACTTCATCAATCAAACCATCCACTTTGTCCGGCGTAAAATCCGCGTCCTGCTTGGCTTTGACGTAGACCGTCTGCTTTAAAATGATGTCGATATATCTCTGGAAGAGGTATTCGCGCCATCTCGGGCTCTGTGCTGTGTATCTATCGATAATCTTGCCGGCAAGCGGTCTTGATGTATTGATCCAATAAATGCCGTGCTCAATATCTTGAAATCGCTGGTAGATCGGCGGCTGTCGCGGGTCGCATTCGAAGGCGCCGGTCGCCTCATCGTCAAGCGGATCGCGATCGTATCCAGAGAGCAATACTATTGGAAACCGATTGCCGTGGCGCTTCTCGTTTCCATCGCCGCCCCCTCCCTGCCCATCGCCCTGTCCGCCATGCCCATTGCCTCCGTCGCCGTCGCCCTCGCCCTCACCGTCGGTGCCGCCCCCTCCGCCGCCTCCGCCGGTACCCCCAAAGCCCACACCCGCACCTGGCCCGCCAAATAGGTCTGCGGTCAACGTCGCCATGAACTTATTCTTCCACCGGTCGAGGATCTGGTTGAACAGTGACGACTGCTGCAGATCGCGTGACTTTTGTTCGCTCTTGGTCTTTTCTGCCATTTCCTCGGCAAGCGCGTCTACTTGCTGACGAATCCAATCCAAGAGCGCGGTCGTTGTGCCGTTGACGACGAGCTTTTCACGATCGTTGGAGACCGCGTCAACCTGCGGAGACTCCAGCAGCGGGCATTCGCATTCACCGTAGATGAACTCGCTTTCGGCCCCAAATCTCAAGAATCCAAGTTCATTCATCCGGTAGGACCCGATGCAACCCACCTCCCCCATCACGTCGACCGTGTTCAGGGCCGACAGTTCGGTGTTTCTTGAGAGAGGTTCATCAGACGTGCGAAGCGTCAGGACGCCGGCGGGTGTGTCCTTGTCGCCGAATTTGAACGTCTCTCCATTATGTTTGATGCGAACTGGAATCCGAATGGTTCGCGGTTTCTCGAACCCCTTCTTCGGCTGGACACTTGGAGATTCAAGGCGAGCCCCCCAGGAATCTCCATTTGCGATCACAATTATCTGCTTGTGGGCGAGCAGGCGGCGCGCCTGCGGGTGGTACCGGAGGCCCTTCAAGATCACATCAATCGTCGCGCGACCCTTGAATTTCTTGGGATGATCGCCTTTCACGACTGTAAAGCCAGCCTTCCTCGGATATTTCTTCCAGCGCTTCTGAACCGCCTTCGGTATCGCAAGCGCGTCGATGCCGGCGAGGACTAGGGCATCGGCTAAGGGCATCGGCGTGTCGGTGTACTGCGGGACAAAGCCATACTTGTGGGCCTTGTCGAAACCGAAGATATTCAGGCGGTTATTCCGGTACGTGACTAGCTTCGACGTTTCGAACATTTGGCGCATATAGAACTTTCCGCCGTTGCCGTGCCCGCCGTACGTTGCAACCTTCGTTCCCTTCTTCGCGGCATCCGGCGAAAACCAGACCTTCAGCCCATCATCGATATCCTTCTTGGTCATTCCAACGAAGTCGATGCACTCGAACACACTATTGCTTTTTGGATTGGCGATCTCGAATCGCAGCAGTATGAATTGGTCGGCATCGCGAATGTTTGCGGTGGCGTATCCGTCTGCGGAATTCTTGAGCCACTCGGCCAACCCCTTGGGGTGGTCGAACTTGAATGCATTTCCCAGTAGGTCGAGAACATTCTCATGAAGCTTGTTCGGCTCAGGCTTTATCGCAAGTGCCTTTGTACGTAACTTCGTCGCGCGCGTGGCCCTGGGCGTCATCGCTTGCTTTCCTTCCGCTGGTGAATCAGTTGCTTGAATTTCTCCTGGAGGAACGACCAGGTGTCAACCAGCGACTTCGATGTCGCTCTATCGGGAAATTTCAGCTTCTTGCTCACTAAGACCGCGTTGCCAGTGGCAGTCAGCCGACCGATGAAGTCGTTCTTGGGAGTCCGGACGGTGCACCCAAGGAATCCGTACAAATCAGTATCCAGTATGCTCGCACCATTCCCTGAAACGAAAAGTTTGAGTGCGTCGGAACCCATCATTCGATTGATTTCGGGCTCCACGTCGCGTCCAACTCTCTCGCCGGTCTGCAAGCCGGCCTTGCCGTCCGTAGGCCTCCCAGATAGGCGGCGGGCCGTTTCGAGGCCAAGCGGGGTCAACGCAAAGTTCTTGTTGGCGGCACGGACTAATCCTCGCTTCTTCAGGGGCCCGTACAATGGCTTGTGGACATCAGACGAATCGGGAAATTCTGGGTGCCCGCGCAGCGCAAAGTCATCGGGGAACATCTGAAACACCTTGACGACGATGTCTTCGTACTTGATGAACTTCGTTGACCGGCCCCCTAGCTCCAGCATGGCGAGCAAGATCTTGTGAGGTTTCTCGTGCGACCGCGCAATCGACATTGCAATCCTCCTTAGACCAAGCGTCCCTACCCCTCTTGAGACGAGCAAGTTCCAAGCGTGCCCGGCCGCGCCCTGCGAGAGGGGAAATGCGATTCTCGCCTACCAGCCCTGTCACCGCAACTTCCCCAATCTCCGATAAATGGGCTGGGGACACGGGATACTTGTCGCCGGCCCCGCAGCTCTCCCGCGGCAGTTTTGGCGCCATCGCGGATGCAGAGCCGCAAAATCGAAGCGGGCGGCAACGGCCGGCCCTTCGGCCGTCACAATTTGACGACCTATTGGACTTCGCTACGTTGCGTCGAAAGTCAGACATTCCGCGTTTTCTACGGAAAATCGACGCATTCTTGAGGTTCCCAAAAGCCTCGCGAGACGTAACCGGCTAGTGGCCTAACCGATTTTGTGTCACACCGCCATTCTCACCAACAAACGGCAGTCAACCATGGCCGCCCGACCGCTTCTCATTGTGATCCTCAAATTGTATTTACGTAGCGACGACCCGCGAGGGCACGCCCAAGCACCCGAAAAACCCGCGATTTGAGCGGCGAATCGCCCCATTTTCCCGCCGGCCGAAGCGCCGCGGGCCAAAGGCTGGGAGTGCCGGTCGGGCCGTTCCCGCCGCTACCCCTCGAACGCCCGGACGATGATGGCGCTGGCCTGGCCCTGGGGCGTGACGTTGACGTTCAGCACCGTCTTGCCCGGCGACACATCCGCCGCGCGGACCGGGTTGACCGGGCAGGCGGGATCGGGAGTTTCGTAATTGAGCACCGGGAACAGCCGGCCGTGCTCAAAGGCCAAGAGGCTGCTGATCAACTCGACCAGGCCGCTCGCCGCGCCCAGGTTGCCGAAGTAGCTCTTGGCGGCAACGACCGGGAGCGTCCGGCGCGCGCGCCAAAGACTTGCTCGATGGCCCAGGCCTCCTCGGCATCGCTGGTGCGCGTGCTCAGCCCGTGCGCGTGCAAATGCCCCACGCCCTCGGGCGCCAGGCCCGCGTCGCGAAGTGCGGCCCGCATGACGTTGGCCAAAGCTTGTCCGCGCCGGGCAACGCCGTGCGCGTCGATCGCCGTGCCGGAGGCCGTGCCGATCACTTCGCCATAGATCTTTGCCGAACGGGCTTGGGCCGTGCCGAGTTCTTCCAGCACGATGGCGGCGGAACCTTCGCCCAGCACCATGCCGCTGCGGTTCAGATCGAACGGGCGGCTGGCCCCGGCCGGATCGGTGCCGTTGCCGGCCACTTGTTCCTGGGTCAGCGCGTGGACGAACTTCATCGGATGCACGCGGCTGCCGGTGGCGCCGGCGACCATGATGTCGGCATGTCCGCGGACGATGGTGCGAAACGCTTCGCCGATGGCCAGGTTCGACGAGGCCTCGCGCAGCGTCAGCGAGTTGTTCGGCCCGCGCATGTCGTTGTAGATCGCCAGGTGGCTGGCCGGCATGTTCGGCAAATACTTCAGCAGCCACAGCGGGGTGAGCTGGGGCATGCCTTCGCCGGCCCAGCGGGTGAAATCGAACTTGCCGTCCGCCCCGCGGCAGCGGCTGATGCCGGCCGTGAAGTCCTCGGGCAGTGTGAGCATGTAGTCGGAGCCGAACACCACGCCGGTCCGCTCCGGGTCGAACCCGCCGGTGGCCCAGCCGGCTTCGGCCAGGGCTTTTTGCGCCGCGGCCAGTCCCATCTGGCATTCGCGGCACATGACCTTGAGCCCCTTGCGGAGCGATTTTTTCTTCTCGCCTTCGAGCGGCCCGAAATCGTCGATCGAGCCGGTAAACCCGCCTGCCTCGGCGGCAAACGAGGTGGGCAGGTGCTCGGTGGGCATCGTCTTCAATGGGCCCACGCCGCTGCGGCCGCTGGCCAGCGCCTCCCACAGCGCGGGCGGCGTATTGCCCAGCGGCGTGACGATCCCCAGGCCGGTAATCACGGCGCGCCTTGGTGCAAAACTCATGCTGTTTTCAGTCCGTTGAATCATGTCAGGCGAGGGGTTCCCGGCGGGAGCCGAGAGCCGCGATCTAAAGAGTATCGTCCGTGAACCATCGGGGGCCCCGCGCAGGATGCCGGCGGGTCGAGGCAAGCCGCTCGGATCCTCCTCGGCGGGACTTCTAATTTAATGTTCGACACACTGGGCTGTCGAGGCGAACTCTGCGGGCGGCTGCCCCATCGTCCGCGGCGCCCCCGACGTCGGGTCTCCGACTGCGCGGCAATCGTCCACTCCGAGCCGATTTGACCGCTCGGCGACCAGTCGCACGGCCTGCTTCACCCGAATCGGAACGGCAGCCCGCTGGGGTTTCGCCCCCTGGGGCGGCATGCTGGCATCGCAGGCGACGTCGGCGAGCGCGAGCAGCGCCCTTGATACGTGCTCGCGTCGCGGCGCACCGCGCGGAGCGGCGTGGTCGACGAGCCGCTGATCTTGCCCTTGCTTTCGACGATTACCAACAGGTCGGAGCGGGCCGGGCCGGTCAGGCCCAGAACCGACGAAGAGCCCGAGGCGGGGGACGGCGACGAGACCACTCCCAGACTGATCAACAAGACCTGGTCGGCCGGCCAGCGGAAGCGTTCGTGCAAGCGGCAGCTGGCGACCTGCGGAACCTTGATTTCGGTTCGCTGCCGCGGAGCGATGGTCGTGGGCACGTCGATCATGACCGGCAGCATCTTTTCCACCTGGTCGACGTTGCACTTGATCACCGCGTCGATCGTGCGGCCGTCGACCGACAAGAGCGGGCTGAACTCCAGCGAGAAGCCTTCTTCCAGCTGGGCCAACTGCGGCTCGAAGCCCGGCCAGGCGCCCGGCTTGAGCACGATGTCGCGGGTGTAGTTCTTCGACTGCGTGGCAGCCACGACGGTCGACTGGCCGTTGTTGACGAGCAAATGGGGCGAGCTGTGTTCGCGGAAGTCGGTGCGGCGGCGCAAGTCGGCCAGGATCAGCGAGGCATCCTCCTTGGCCACCAGCCAGGCTTGCACGCCCTGCGATTGGGCCGTCACGGCGTGCAGCATGCGGTGGGCTTTGGTGCGCCAATTCGGGCTGCCCACGGTGAGCACCTGCAGGCCGAAAGCGTGGGTTTCGGCCTCGCTATTGACGAAGCGATCCACCATGTCGGCGACCATCGCCTGGATTTGCGGCGTGTGATAGACGTGCAGCGTGCGCTTGTTGGCGCTGAGCAGCCCCACCGGATCGCTGTGCCAGGTCTCGTAGCCGGTATCCAGCAGAATCCAATCGACGATCGCCTGCTCGGGGCGGCTGGTCGACGTGACCCGCATGGTGTAGGGACTGATGTCGTAATCGCGCCAGATCTGGCCGGCATCGTTCGGCAGACCGCCGGACCCATTGGTCACGCGGGCGATCGAATTCTGCCCCAGCGGCGTGAGCGGTCGGATCGGCTCGTTGCCGGCCGAGTTTGCGTCGCGCCCGCCGGGCGTGCGCCAGGCCGAGCCGCCCGCGGCGGGCGCAGAGTCGCCGCCGGCAAACGTGGACGGCGGCTGCTGCGCTAGCGCCGGGGTGATCAAGAGCAGCGACATTGTTGCGGCGACCATCCAGCGGGTCGTTCTCGCCGCGACCATCGATTGGGCAAACATGCTCGGCCTCCTCGCGCCGGGGAGAGCGGATCCGGTTGCACTGCGGGATCCGCTCGGCTTCGTGCCTCTCGCCGTGTGCTTGATAGCGGGGGCGAAGTATAGAAACTGCCCCACTTTGGAGCAAGAGATCTCGGCGCCGCCGAGATGCAGAACCCCCGGCAGCCTTGCGCCGGTCGCGCCGCGCTGCTCGCGCAAGCGGCCGACGATGACCGTGGCGTTGTGGCCGCCAAAGCCGAAGCTGTTCGACATGGCCGCCTGCACGCGCCGCTCGCGGGCCCGATTGGGCGTGTAATCCAGGTCGCAGGCCGGGTCGGGATTGTCGAGGTTGATCGTCGGCGGAATCATGCCGTCGCCGAGTGCCAGCACCGTCAGCAGCAACTCAACTCCGCCGCTGGCACCCAGCATGTGTCCCAGCTGGCTCTTCGTGCTCGACACGCTCAGCTGCCGGGCATGTTCGCCGAAAATCCGTTTGATGGCCACGGTCTCGGCCGCATCCCCCAGCGGCGTGCTCGTGCCGTGGGCGTTGATATAGCCGATCGACGTGGGGTCGACCTTGCCATCGGCCAAGGCCCGATCCATGGCCCGGGCTGCGCCCGTGCCGGCCTCGTCGGGCTGGGTGATGTGGCTGCCGTCGGCGCTGGCGCCGTAGCCGAGCACCTCGGCGTAGATTCGGGCCCCCCGGGCCTGGGCGTGGCCCAATTCCTCGAACACGAGCATGCCGGCCCCTTCGCTGAGCACGAAGCCGTCGCGATCGCGGTCGAACGGCCGGCTGGCGCGGGGCGGATCGTCGTTGCGCTCGGACAGGGCCTTCATGTTGGCGAAGCCGGCGATGCCCATCGGGGTGATCGCGGCCTCGGTGCCGCCGGTGATCATGATGTCGGCATCGTCGTACTGGATGCTCTTCAGCGCGTCGCCGATGGCGTTGGTGGCGCTGGCGCAGGCCGTGGCCACGGCATGGTTGGGTCCGCGCAAGCCGTACTGGATCGAAAGATGCCCGCTGGCGGCATTGATCATCAGCTTGGGGATCGTAAAGGCCGAGACCTTGTCCGGGCCTTTGTGCAGCAGGCGCTCGACCTGCGTTTCGATCTCGTGCAGGCCGCCGATGCCGGAGCCCAGAATGACGCCGGCCCGGAAGGGGTCTTCCTGGGTGAAGTCCAGGCCCGAGTCGCGCACGGCGTCGATGCCGGCCACCATGGCGAACTGCGTGAAGCGGTCGATCCGCTTGGCCTCTTTGGCCGACACGTAATCGCCGGTCGACCAATCGTAGACGTCGCCGCCGAACTTGACTTTGTGGGCAGTGGTGTCGAACAGCCGAATCGGATGGATGCCGCTTTCCCCATTGAGGATGCGGTTCCACAGATCAGCAACGCGGCAGCTCAGCGAGGTGACCGCTCCCAGCCCGGTGACGACGACGCGCCGTTTCATGCCTTAAGACTGCGTGCTCTCGATGTATTCGACGGCCTGACCGACGGTCTGGATTTTTTCCGCGGCGTCGTCGGGAATATTGATGTCGAACTCTTCCTCGAGCTCCATAACCAACTCGACGGTATCGAGAGAGTCGGCGCCCAGATCGTTCACGAACGAGGTTTCCGTGGTGATCTTGTCTTTGTCGACGCCCAACTGCTCGGCCACGATATCGATTACGCGTTCTTTGACTGACGCCACGTTGTTGGTCCTTCGAATTTCAATACCTGGCCCCGGGGACCGCGCGGGCAATTTCCCGCGGCACGAAACATCCCCACAGCAAATCATCCCGCCTGCAAATAACCCGCCACCCGAACGTTCTCCGCGGCACGCCGGCGGGTTCGGTTGGACGCCGCCCCCCGCGGGACAATCGACTCGCGGCGGAAACCCTAAAAGATAGAGGGTTTCCATAAGACAGGTCAAGATATAACCGAGTTTCCCCGACCTGTCTATATGTAACTTTCTCCTTCGCTCAATCGCCTCCAAGAGCTTGCCACCGCTAGGGTTTCGGCCGGCCGAAAGCCGCCGCTTCGCCCACCCGGCAGCCGCCGGCAAGGCCATGCTCCCAGCGGGCGCTGCTGGCGTCCTAGGTCATTCCGCCGTCGACGGTCAGCACCTGGCCGGTAATGTACGAGGCCGCATCGCTGGCCAGGAACAAAACGGCGTAAGCAATGTCCTCGGGCTGGCCGAACCGTTTGGCCGGAATCCGCTTTTTCACCTCTTGCAGGATCACCTCGCCCAGGGCCCCCGTCATTTCGGTCTCGATGAAGCCCGGGGCGATGGCGTTGACGGTCACTTTGCGGCCGGCCAGCTCCTTGGCCACGGTGCGGGTCATGCCGATCATGCCCGCCTTCGAGGCCGAGTAATTCGCCTGCCCCGGGTTGCCGATCAACCCAGAGATACTGGCAATGTTGATGATCCGGCCGTGGCGGCGCTGCATCATCGGACGCGTGGCGGCCCGGGTGAACAGGAACGTCCCGCGGAGGTTCGTGTTCAGCACGTCGTCCCAATCGGAGTCCTGCATCCGGGGGATCAGCGTGTCGCGGGTGATGCCGGCGTTGTTGACCAGGATGTCCAGCCGCTCCCATTTGGCCACGACCGCTTCGACCACTTGTTCGACGCTTTCGCTCTTGGCCACGTCGCAGGCAAACACCTCGGCCGTGCCGCCGGCGGCGCGAATCGCCTCGGCCGTCTCGGTCAGCTTGTCGGCGCTGCGAGCCACGCAAGCCACCTTGGCACCGGCCGCCGCCAGCGCCAGGGCAATCGAGCGGCCGATCCCGCGCGAGGCGCCGGTCACGATCGCGACCTGGTCCTTGAGCTCAACCTGAATTGGGCAGCGGGCCGTTTCTGTCATGGTTTCGTCCGTTGGGAATCTGTTTTGAGAATCATCGGCGAAAATTGAACCGCAAGGGCGTCTTTGCGGTTCCACCCGTTTTCTCTTGCTTGCTAATCCAGCGTCCCCTCGCAGGCGATCTTCCGATCGATCCGCTTGAGCAGGCCTCGCAAAACCCGGCCCGGCCCGACTTCGTAGAACTGATCGTAACCCTGGCCCAGCAGATAGCGAAGCGAATCCTCCCAGCGCACCGGCGAAACCACCTGGCGGATCAAGAGCGCGCGGATTTCTTCGACGTTGTCGTGCGGCTGGGCATCGACATTCGAAACGACCGGGATCGCCGGCGGCCGCATGACCGCTTCGGCCAAAGCAGCCGTGAGCCGCTCGACCGCCGGTTGCATGATCGAAGTATGAAAGGCGCCGGCCACGGCCAGGGGCACTGCTTTCATCGCGCCATGCTTGGGCGCCAGTTCGGCCACGCGTTGACACGCCGCATTGTCGCCCGAGACCACGATATTGCCCGGACAGAGCAGGTTGGCGACTTCGAGCGTCTGCCCCTCCCGCGCTTCGGCCACCAGCCGATCGACCTGACCGCGGTCGAGCCCCAGCACGCTGACCATGGCGCTAGGGGTGACATCGGCGGCGTCTTGCATCGCCGAGCCGCGCTCCTGAACCAGGCGCAGGCCGGTCTCGAAATCCATCACGCCGGCAAACACCAGGGCGGTGTACTCGCCCAGGCTCAGCCCGGCCGCCGCTTCGCAAGCCAAGGGCACGTCGGGACGCGCGGCCCGGAGCGACTCGATGGCCGCCAGGCTGGTGACGAACAAGGCGGGCTGGCTGTAGACGGTCGAATCCAGCTCGTCGGCCGGGCCCTCGAAGCAGAGCTGAGCCAGGTCGTAGCCCAGGATGTCGGCCGCCTGGTCGTAGAGCCGGCGAACCGCGGGAAGCGACTCGGCCAGAGCGCGACCCATGCCCACGGTTTGCGCGCCTTGGCCGGGGAAAAGAAAGGCGATCTTCGTCAACGTAGTATCCCGGCTGCGTGCTGCGGCTGACACCGGCGGCTCGGCCGTCGAGCAGGCTCGACTCCGGACCCATCTGGGTCCGCAGCAAGAGCCCTATCCGGCGAGCGGCCGACTATTCTTCGGGCTCGACCATCGTGCGGCCGCCGTAGTGACCGCAATTCGGACAGACCGTGTGCGAGGGAACCGCCGTGCTGCACTTGGAGCAGTATTCGAGCTGCTTGGGGCGAATGGCGTTGTGAGCCCGGCGACTGCCGGTTCGGGCGTTCGAGTGTTTCCGCTTGGGAACAGCCATGATTACACCTGGGCCGGGGCGGCGAACCGCACTCCAAAGAAGCCTGTCGTAAAGACACTGCCGCTGGGGACTTGCGACCTGGACTCCGGTCGGCCACTGGGCCGCGACCACCCGGCGTCCGTACACCCCACCCGGCAGGAAACGACTCATCCTAAGAATGCCCCCAAGGGCTGTCAAGGCGGTGGTTTGCGGCCCGGCACCCGTCTGCCGGCGTCCGAACCCTCAAGCCGGGGCACGCCTAGCGACCGATCTCATGCAACCATCCGTACCCAGACCGCGCGAACCCTATCCGAAACCAGCACCGGCGATTGGGCGCAGATGAACGGGATGAACGCGGATCCGAACAAAACTGACAAATTAGCGTCAGGAACCGTCATACGAGCCGCATCATTCTCGAATTCTCACTCCTCTGCCAATCTGCGATTATCTGCGTTCATCCCGTTCATCTGCGTCTATCTGCTGGCTGGGCCGACACACGTGGCCACGCCGTCCGCGTTCAGACCGCCCGAACCCTATCCGAAGCCAGCACCGGCAATTGGACGCAGATGAACGGGATGAACGGGATGAACGCAGATCCGAACAAAACTGACAAATTAGCGTCAGGAACCGTCGTACGAGCCGCATCATTCTCGAATTCTCACTCCTCTGCCAATCTGCGATTATCTGCGTTCATCCCGTTCATCTGCGTCTATCTGCTGGCTGGGCCGACACACGTGGCCACGCCGTCCGCGTTCAGACCGCCCGAACCCTATCCGAAGCCGGCACCGGCAATTGGACGCAGATGAACAGGATGAACGCAGATCGCGCACCCGCCGGCTCGCCGCGTTACGGTTATAATCTTCGGGATGCACCAACCGACGACCATCGCGGTTGCCCGGCGCCGCCTTTCCTTCTCGCTCCGCACGCTGCTGCTGGCCATGACGGTTCTGTCCGGCTGGCTCGGCTGGCAGTACCACTGGATTCGTCAGCGGCGTGAGATTCTGGCCCAGACGCCGATCGTCGTCACCGAGCCGGGCCGGGCGCCGCTCGGCCTGCGGCTCCTGGGCGAAGAGGGCTTTGCCAGCATCGATTGTCTGATGCGCGACGACGTGCCGGCCCTGGGTCGGCTGTTTCCCGAGGCCCAGGTGCGACATTTCGACGGCTGCATTCTGTGGGGGGACGAGTGAGCCAGATGGTTGGTCTCCTCTGATTCTGGCCTGCGGCGGTACGATGGCGGCATGATCGCGTACCAGCGAATCCGCCCCAGGCTTCGATTCTCGCTGCGAACCTTGTTCGTGCTCGTAACCGCTTCGGCATGCTGGATCGGGTACGAGCGATCCATCGTCGAGCAGCGCAAGGCTGCGCTGCGTTGGCTCGACCAGCGGAGGGAAGTGGGGGCGCAGCTCGAAGTTCACGTGCTGTCCGACGAGGAGTGGATGGCCAATCGCCTCGGACCCTACGTCGGCGCTCCTCTCGATCACCATCCGGTTCCACTCGTCCGGAGGTTGCTCGGTGACGAAGATGCAGGGTTTGTCCTCGTGCCCGATGGCTGCACGCGCAAGGAGTGGCACCACCTGGCGACGATTTTCCCGGAAGCGGTTCTCGTAGGGGATAGAGGTCCTCCCGATCCCCAGTAGCGGCGCGCCGCCCACCGCATCGATGACGGCCCGGACGAACCTGCCAAGCTGGCCGCATCGGTTATCGGCTATAATTCCACCAGGCGATTTCCCTGTTATTGGTCCATTCGCCGCCGGGAATTGGTACGGCACGCCGCAGCCGGCGCCCACAGCGCTCTGATTGCTGGGCGAGGCCGGCATCGCGCACGTGCGAGTGCCAGAGGTGCGGGACATCGAGCGCGCCGCAGAATTTTTCCCGCGGCGATCGTTGAGGCCCGCCCATGAGCGACCCCGCGACGGCGCGCACGAATCGGCCCTGGCACCGCTTCCGGTTTACGCTGCGGACACTGCTGGTCGTGCTGACGGTGCTCGCGTGCTGGTTTGGCTGGAACGCAAACACGGTCCGCCATCGCCGCGCGCTCATCGAGTGGGCCAGGCAGCAGGATTGCGCGATCGGCACCAGACAGGCCACTTTGCAAAAACTGGACGCTCTGAATTCGGTCGGGGCTAATGCAGGCGTTCTCACCGATTTCGCCGGCGTGCCGGACGTTTCCTGGATTCGCCGAATGATGGGGGACGAAGCCATTGCCAGCTTCGAGTTCTATCTGCCCCCAATCGTTTTTAACCAACGCTCCTCCGTGCTCGAGGATCATCCGCCGCCGGAAATCAAATACTACCCCGTGCCGAAAGACCAGCAGGCCGAACTGCGGCGCTGGTTCCCCGAAGCGCTCATCGACTACGCTGCTCGCATGTATTCGGAGCGGAGCTCCCGGGTTGAGGAAGCAAAGGACGATCCCGAGCGATTCTCCTTTCCGACGATCGGCCCACTCGCCCGGCCGTAGCGGCAGCGCTGACTTCCGAGCGCGTTGCGTCCTAGCCAAACGCCAGGATGCGGAACGCGGCATAGCAGATCGAACCGGCCAGCGGGATGGCCACGATCGATTTGGCCAGATCGCTATAAGGCCCCAGCCGCCGGCTGAGTCCCCAGAACCAGTGGAAATGAATGAACAACCCGAGCGAGATCCCAAACACGGCCAGGCTCACACTGCCGCTTCTGGCCAGCCCAAGCACGCCCCAGACGAATGGCACCGCCGCGGCGCCCATACCAATGATCCACTGACTCCGGCGGTCGCCCTGCGGGGGTCCGTCGAGGCTGTCGGAATATCTTTCGGCGAGCACTTGCGCGCCGCGTAGCGACGAGCCGAACATGCTATTTCCAGTGCGACTGAAAGTTCTCTGCAGGCACTCCGCGCCGGCTGCACCGCTCGCCGCTTGCGCCCGCAGACCAGCCCCGCGCAAGCGCCGGCAGCCCGCCGAAGAGCATTCCGCCCAGCGCCCGCTCGCGCGGACTGCTGCTGAGGATAAACGGGCTGACGAGTGCCGTGCCCGCGCCCAGCCCGATGACGGCCCACGTCACTGCCGACCACAACGCTGCTGACCACGACGCTGCTGACCAGAACGCGCGCATTCCCCCGTGTGCGGCGGCCGCCGGAGCCTCGGTGGTCGATGCTTTGTAGGGATTGTCGGGCTCGCGCTTCATGAGCCTATTCTACCACTGGCAACACGGGGTGCGTGGCCTGCCCGGTCGCCTTGCTGGGTTTGGCGGGCTGGCTTAGACTACACGTTTTACGTCCTGTTGCCGGCCCCTGCAGGGCTGCAATTCCTGGAGCCCACGGCCATTAGCGTCGCCGCCCTGACCGACGTCGCCTATCAGCGCTGCATCTCGCCGCGCTGCGCCGCGACGTTTGGCATCGAGGAGGTGCACGTCGCCTGTCCCGATTGCGGCGACCTGCTCGACGTGGCCTACGACTGGAACCGGCTCCGGCCGCCAACGTCGCTCAGCTATTTCGAGCAGAAGTGGTCGCGGCGTTTCGACCCGCTGTGCTACAGCGGCGTGTGGCGGTTCCACGAACTCCTCCCCTTCGCCAGGCCCGAGCACGTGGTCACCGCGGGCGAAGGTCAAACCTGGCTGCAAAATGCCAACAGCGTGGCCACGTACGCCGGCCTGAAACCCGACCGCTTGTTCCTGCAGTACGAGGGACTGAATCCCTCGGGCAGCTTCAAGGACAACGGCATGTCGGCCGCGTTTACGCACGCCCGAACCATCGGCCGCACCCGGGCTGCCTGCGCTTCGACCGGCAACACCAGCGCGTCGCTGGCCTTGTACTGCGCGGTCACGCGGCTGATGAAGGCCGTGATCTTCATCGGCTCGGGCAAGATCTCGTACGGCAAGTTGTCGCAGGCGCTGGACTACGGCGCGCTGACGGTGCAGATCGCCGGCGATTTCGACGACGCCATGCAGCGGGTCAAAGAAGTCTCGCAGCAGTTGGGCATTTATCTGGTCAACAGCGTCAATCCCTTCCGGCTCGAAGGGCAAAAGACGATCATGTTCCGGGTGCTCGAAGCGCTGCGCTGGCAAGTGCCCGACTGGATCGTCGTGCCCGGCGGCAACCTGGGCAATTCGAGCGCGTTCGGCAAGGCGTTCAGCGAGCTCAAGGAAATCGGCCTCATCGACAAGGTGCCGCGGCTGGCCGTGATCAACGCCACCGGCGCCAACACGCTCTACCAGTTGTACGAGCACCGCAAGCTGCGCTGGAACGGCGGCCGGCCCGACCAGGCGATCACCACCCGCTACTATGCCCAGCTCGACCAAGGCGCGCAAAAGGCCTCGACGATCGCCAGCGCCATCGAAATCAACCGGCCGGTCAACCTGAACAAATGCCTGCGGGCGCTGGACTACTGCCAGGGCGTGGTGCGCGAGGTGAGCGACCAGGATATGCTCGACGCCAAGGCCCAGGTCGGGGCAGGGGGGCTCGGCTGCGAGCCGGCCAGCGCCGCCAGCCTGGCCGGAGCCCGGCTGCTGGTGGCCGAAGGTGTGATCGATCCCGACGAGCAAGTCGTCTGCATCCTCACCGGCCATCAGCTCAAGGATCCCACGGCCACGGTCGCCTATCACACCACCGACCAGGAGCAGTTCAACAAGGTGCTCGGGTCGCGCGGGGTCAAGCGGGCCGCGTTCGCCAACCGGGCCGTCGCCGTGCCCAACGAACTGGACGAAATCATCAAAGCCATTCAGCTCTATAGCTGAGTCCGGCCGCCGCCCGAGCCGGCCGGCGGCAGGCCACTTCCTCTTGCGGACGGGAAACGAGACGAGCATGACGCGCATTCACGTTGCCATTAACGGAGCGGCCGGCCGCATGGGCCAGCGGCTCGTGGCCCTGGGACACGCCGACCCCGAGCTCCAGATCACTGCCGCGCTCGAAGCGGCCGGCCACCCCAAGCTGGGAGCCGACGCGGGCACTCTGGCCGGCATCGGCCCGATAGGCGTGCCGATTGCCGACACCCTGGCGGGCGGGGCGCAGGTGGTGATCGATTTCTCCACGCCGCAGGGCACGACCGCCATCGTGCAAACTTGCCAGCGGCTCCGGCTGCCGCTCGTCCTGGCCACCACCGGGCTGGAAGCCGATCAGCAGGCCCAGTTGCGCGAGGCCGCCCGGCACATTCCGCTGCTCTGGGCGCCCAGCATGAGCCTGGCCGTGAACCTGGCGATGAAGCTCACCCAGGTCGCGGCCCGGGCCCTGCAGGACCATCCCAGCGGCGCCGACGTCGAGATCATCGAGCGGCATCACCGCTTCAAAGAAGACTCGCCCAGCGGCACCGCCTTGAAGTTCGGCGAGCTCGTGGCCGGCGAAATGCATCAATCCGCCGCCCGGCACGGGCGCGAGGGACGCCCCGGCGCGCGGCCCCATGCCGAGATCGGCTATCATGCCGTGCGCGTCGGCGACAATCCGGGCGAGCATACCATCATCTTCGGCCTGCTGGGCGAAACCCTGGAAATCTGCGTCAAGGCCACCAGCCGCGACTGCTACGCCCACGGTGCGCTGGCAGCCGCGAAGTTCCTCGTCCGCCAGAAGCCCGGGCTCTACGCCATGAACGACGTGCTGGGATTGTGACTGATAGGGGCTGGGGACTAGGGACCGGGGACTGGGGCCGGACACAAAAACGAGCGCCGCTCCTGACTGCGGGGCATTGACTGCTCCTCCTCCCTACTCTCTACCCTCGCATCTCTAACCCCTTTCCTCGTTCCCACCCTCGAGTCCCAAGCCTCACGCCTCCCCCAATGGCCAAGTGCGAAGAAGGCTATCTGTGCGACGTCTGCGGCGGTGACGTGGAAGAGCTCACCGACAGCGATCTGTATCTGCGCTATGTGATCGGCCAGCTCGATCCGGAAACGCTGCACACGACCCGCGAGCGGCACATCCGGTGCAACCCGGTGCTGGCCCAGTTTATCGTCGACGATGATTTTTCGCCCCTGGCGGTGGAAGGCGATTTCGACAAGCGGCGGCTCGACCCGGCTTATGTGCGCGAGCGCGAAACGCTCGTCACTCGCGGCTATCGCCGGCTCAAGGAGCTGCGCGGATCCGATCTGCCGATCATCGATTACCCGCTGGCCGAAGTCCGGGCCGAAATCGAGCGCCGCGCCCGCGGCGGCTAGCGCCGTTGGCCGGGCGTCCGGCTCGTGGGCCAAAATAGCAACCGAAACAGCGAGCGGATGGAAACGTCGCAGCTAATTGCCCTGGGACTGCAATACCACCGGGCTGGCGATTTCGCCCAGGCCGAGTTCGCCTATCGCCAGGTGCTCGAGGTCGAGCCCTCGAATGCCGACGTCTGGTGCGTGCTGGGCATGGTCCAGCGCGCCCAGGGCCGCCTGGACGAGGCGATCGCCAGCCAGCAGCGGGCCCTGCAGATCCGGCCGCAGTTCGTCGAAGCTTTGGTCAACCTGGGCAACGTGTACACGGTGCTCGACCAGCCCGAGCGAGCCGTCCCGCTCTATCGCCAAGCGCTCGAATATCAGCCCGACCATGCCGAAGCGCACATGAACCTGGGCGTGGCCCTGCGCGCTCAAGACCAGCTCGACGAGGCGCTGGGCTGTTATCGCCGGGCGATCGAACTGAGCCCGGGACACGCGCAAGCGCAGGCGAATCTGGCCGACGTGCTGGTCGCCTTGAATCGAGCCGACGAAGCCGTGGCCGCCTGCCATCAGGCCCTGCGGCTGGCGCCCGACTTGCCGGCCGGCCACATGACCTTGGGCGCGGCGCTCACCCGGCTGGGCCGCACCGGCGAAGCCTTCCCGCACTTGCGCCGGGCGCTGGAGCTGAAGCCCGGCTATTTTGAAGCCCACGTAAACCTGGGCAACGCCTTCATGGCCGAGCGGCGCTTTGCCGAAGCCCGGACCGAATACGCCCGGGCAGCGCTTCTGCGCCCCGCGTCGAGCCACGTGCAATCGTCGCTGGCCCTGGCCGAAGCCGAACTGGGGCACGCCGAGAGTGCCCAGACCAGCTACCAGGCCGCGCTCGCGGCCCGGCCGACCAGCATCGACACGCTGCTGAACCTGGGCAACGTTTGCGCCGGGCTGCAGCGCTGGGACGAGGCGATCGAGCATTATCGCCACGCGCTGAAAATCGAGCCCCAGCGCTTCGACACGCTCAAGAACCTGGCCGTGACCTTGATGGACCAGTGCAAGTTGGCCGAATCGCAGCAGGTGATGCGGCAAATGCTGGCCCTTGAGCCCGAAAATGCCGAAGCGCATTTCCTGCTCGGCACGTGCTACCTCTTGGGCGGCGACTTCGAGCACGGCTGGCCCGAGTACGAATGGCGCTGGCGGATGCCCGAGTTCGGCGGCCTGCCCAATCTGGCCGGCATTCCGCGCTGGCAGGGAGAGCCGCTGGCCGGCCGCGGCGTGCTCCTGTTTCCGGAGCAGGGGCTGGGCGACACGCTGCAGTTCGTCCGCTATGCGCGGCCGCTGCGGGCGCTGGGGGCCCGGGTGCAGCTGCTCTGTCCGGCCAGCTTAACGAACCTCCTCGCCCGCCAGCCGGACATCGAGCAGCTCTTCGCCTTCGGCGGCCAGATGCCGCGCTCGGCGGCCGATTATTATCTGCCGCTGCTGAGCGCGCCCCACTTGTTCAAAACCACCGAGCTGACGATTCCGCGCGCAGTCCCCTATCTGAGCGCCGATCCGGATTTGGTCGCCGAGTGGGGCCGCGAGCTGGCCGGGTTCGCCGGGCTGAACGTCGGCATTGCCTGGCAAGGCTCGCGCGATTTTCGCCAGGACCGCTGGCGCTCGATCCCGTTGGCCCAATTTGCTCCACTGGCCCGGGTGCCGGGCGTGCGGCTGGTGAGCCTGCAAAAGGGGTTTGGCACAGAGCAGATGGCCGCGGTCGATTTTCCGCTCGTCGACTGGACCGACCGGCTCGACGCGACGGCCGGCCCGTTCATGGACACGGCCGCGATCCTGGCCAACCTGGACCTGGTGGTGACGTCCGACTCGGCCGTCGCGCATCTGGCAGGCGGACTGGGAGTGCCGGTCTGGCTGGCGGTGCCGGTCTCGCCGAATTGGCGCTGGCTGCTCGCGCGGAGCGACTCGCCCTGGTATCCGACGATGCGGCTGTTTCGCCAAACCGCGACCGGCGATTGGCCCGGCGTGTTCGAGCGGATGGCAACGGAGTTGGCCAAGCTCGCCGCCGCTTCGGGAAAAACGGGCTAGCGCGTTCTGACCGCACGTCGGGACCAGATTACCCAGGCCCAAATGTTGTGGGGAGTTTCACAGGGGCGGTCGAGTTCCGCTGATTCACACCGAACCGGCCGCGACTTTGGCCGGTGCGCCAGCTTCCGAGCGGGCTGCCACGGGCGGCTTGACGGCTTCGACAAACAGCGAGTGGTCGGGACGATTGTCCAGGCGGTCCAGGTCTTTGCACTTGCCCTGCCGGAACTGGCAAACCACGGCGTCCTGAAACCCGTGCTCCAGCATCAGCCGCGTGAGCGAATGCTGGTTGTACATCCAGTGGTGGCAATTCTTCGAAGCGCGATGATTGTTTTCGAACACGCTGTCGACGAACGCGTCGGGATTGTGCTCGTCGTATTGCCGAATGAAATGATCCAGGTCGGGCACCGCGGTGCGGACCACGCCCCCCGGCTTGAGCACGCGCAAGATCTCGCTCAGCAACCGCGGCACGATCGAGCGCGGCAGATGCTCCAGCATGTGCGACGAAAAAACGCAGTCCATGCTGTTCGACGCGAAGGGGAGCGGCTTGGTGACGTTCACGTACCGCAGCTGTTTGAAGATGCCCTGCCGGTGTTGCTGGTAACGTTTCTCGGTCAGTCGCCCCAGCTTGTACATCGTCGTGGCCAGGAAGGGGACCTTGGCCACGAACAAGTGCGGGGTGATGTCGGTGTTGATCCAACCGTCGACCGGCTGATCGAAGCAGCCCAGATGTAGTTTTTGCTCAAGCGGATTCGTGGCAGACATGACAGCGCACTCGGGGAGGGACTAGCGGGCAAACCCGGCAGCGCGCGAAGCAAAGACCTCGCGCGAGCGATCATTCGATGGTAGTCAGACCCAATGGCCACCGAAACCCCCTAAATACCCCAGACATTGCGTGCTGCCGGCCTCGTGAATACCGCTTGTGCGCATCCTCATCGACGCTACGCATTGTCTTGCCAGAGGTTAGCGTCTGAGCAGCGCGAATTGTCGGTCCTGGGGGGCTGGAGTGAATTTCCGCCGCGCTCGATTTCGGCACGACGAGCGGGCTCTTTCGCGCCCATGGTCGCAACCAAGCTCCAAGCTGATCCAGCGCCGGCTTCAGTGGCCGTCAGAAACGAACAGGGCCATTTCGTCGGTCTTCTGGTAGTCGCTGGTTTTGTAGAGCAGATTCCCGTCCTGGTCGGTAATGACGAAGAACGGCAAACCGACCTTCAGTTCTGGGAAGCGACTGTCGGACGCATACTTCTTGAACGTCGGCGTGCGATCGTAGATTTTCAGGAGCACGGCTTGACCTAGGGCCTTTTGCAGTTCGGAATCGGTTCGCGTCAGATCCGCGAACGCTTTGCAGTTGCTGCACCAAGTCCCGAAAAAATCGATGAACACGTTGCGGCCCTGCTTGCGCCCTCGCGGTAGGCGGCCTCCTCGTCGAGGTGCCAGGTGAGTCCGCCGTCCTTTTCCACGCCGTCGCCGACCTCGCCAGAAGCACCGATTGTCCCGGACCGCGCCTCGGGTTGCGTGGCGGTCGGAATCCCATGGAAGATTAGCGCGCTGCAGACCACGATACCGACCGTGTGCAGCGACCGGACCGTCCGCTTGTGGCTATCGGCCTCTTCGGACTGCCACAGAAATGCGAAAATCAACAGACCCGCCGCGGCAGCAGCAAAGGTGCCGATCATCTCGGCGCGGACTCCGAAGGTCGAAAGGCCCTTTTCCAGGTAGACGTAGGCGAAATAGAGGATCAGCGCGCCAGAAGCCATTGCACGTACAGCATCCAGGGTCCGGACTTGGGTAGCTTCAGGCCAAACAGCCCGATCGCCAAGAAGGGGGCGCCGACGCCTGCGCCGAACGCCAGCATTTGAGAAAAGCCGACGGCAATTCCGGCCAGGGAAAATCCTTCCGGGTGGGCTGCCGCCAGGTTAATCAAGACGCTAACGACCACCGGTCCGACGCAGGCGGACGAGAGGAGTCCGGCTGCCGCCCCTAATGCTGCCGTCCCAAACAATCCTTTGCCGGCATCGATGCCGCGCGGTTGAAACAGCGGCACGTGCAACAGCCCGATGGTCGACAGGCCGAGCAACAGAAACAAAACGGCAATCAGCAAATTCGTCGCGCCATAACGCAAGACGACGTTGAACGCACCGCCTGTCGTCGCGGCAATCGCCCCAAGCGCGCCATACACCAGGCATAAGCCCAAATAGTAGGCCCAAGGGTGCGGCCATGCCCGTCCGCCGGCAGCACGGCTGCGCACGATGCTCGTCGTGATCGGGTAGAGCGGATAGACGCAAGGTAGCAGGCTGGCGACGAGACCGCCGGCGAACAGCAGGCCATACGCGGAAATTCCTCCGCCGGCACTGCCCAGACGCCGTTCGACCCAGCTGTTAAAGTCCGCCAGGCCGACCTCCCCTATAAGCAGGCCGGCCTGAATGAATACCCCCGGCATGGCGGGAATCATTGTCGTAGCCCAGTTTGCGAAAGCATATAGAACATTTCCCGGCTGATCTGGGCACAGCGTTCATCGTATTTCGCGGCTTCCTCAGGCGTGTCATCCGCAACCTTGGGGTCCTCGAAGGGGATCGCAACTCGCAGCGAAGAGCCTTCGACCGTCGGGCAATTCTTGTCGGCATTGGAGCATGTCATCACTGCGCAGAAATCGACCTTGGGATTTGGGCTGTCGCTGTATTTCTTGGAAAAGCAGAGCAGCGGCTCGACTCCTTCGGCGATCTCCACTTTGTATGTCGGATTCTTGTCGTCCGTCGTCTTCTCGATCTTCATCCCGGCCCGCTGCAGCGCGGCGATGGCACGGGGATTGAAGGCCGTCGCTTCGGTGCCGCCGGAAAAGCATTCGACTCCCGGCACGCCGTAATAGTTCGCCGCCTCGGTCGCCCAGATCTGCGACATGTGGCTGCGTCGAGAATTGTGAGTGCAAATGAAAACGAGATTGGCCGGCGTTCCCGCCTGGATATGGCTGCGAACATAGAGAGCGAGCTTCTTGAGAGTTTGCTTTCGCTCATCCGGGATTTGGTCGAATTCCTTGAGACGCTCGCTCACGTAGCTTTTCAGTCTTGGGTTTAGCTTCGTCGAGGGATCGATCTTTTCGGCTGCAGCGGCTTTTGAGGCGACCATCCCCACAACGATCAAGGCAACGGCAATCATCCAATCGCTTCGCATGGCTTTGTTCTCCCGTGTTGGGCTTCGGCGTGATGACCTCGGCAGTTGGAAATTGGTCGCGAGACTCGCGAAGATCATGCCCGCGGGCAGCCGAAGGTGACGCCCACCGTCGGACGAAGAAATCCCGCGCACCGCATCACTATATTCCCGAAAGGTAATATAGTGGTCGCAGCAGAAGCGTCAAATCGGCTAATGAATTGCTAACCGACGCGGGTTATTGATGGTCTTCCGGGCAGCAACCGCCCGACTTGAGAATCTGCGTCGCGCGCGACTCATCGGCACGAATTGCCGGCAATTCTTCGCAGGCTATGGCTACGCAGTCGAGCAGCCGCTGATGGAATTTCGTCTTGGCGGCCGCAAGCGAGTAGAAGGACCAGAGACCTGACTTGCGAACTTCGACCAGACGTGCTCGTCGCAGCGACGCCAGGTGCCTTGAGACGCGGGGCTGCGAAATGCGCAGAATGCTCACAAGATCTCCGACGCACGTCTCGCCGCGCAGCAGCAGGTGCAGAATCCGCAGCCGCGTGGGATCGGAGAATGCCCCCAAAACGTCCCTGATCGAAGATTGCTTGGTCTTACGGGCAGGTTGTGGGATCGCGGTCTTGGCCATAGCAGTGAAAGCGTACTCCATTGGGTCGCCAAATGCGACTCGGAAGCAGTTAACCTCGAGACGGAGCCGAGGTCACGGGCCCTTTTCTCGAATGCCGGGCGGTATCCGACGTGCGCAGCACTTTCATGGACATTCGGCTAAGGCGCGCTTATTTGGGCGGCCGCGGCCAGAGCCCCGTACACGACGGCCAGCTCGCCCAAGGCCGCGGGCGCCACGCGAAAACTGCCCCGCAGCGGCGGAAACACGTAGCGATCGATTTCGGCGCGCAGCGGCACCAGAAACAGCGATTCTTCGATCAGCGAGACGCCGCCCCCGACCACAACCACGCCCGGCGATACGAGCGTAATCGTCTGGGCGATCGCCCAGCCCAGCGCTCGGCAAGCGTGGCCGAGCACCTCGCGGGCGATTTCGTTGCCGTCGGCCGCGGCCTGGGCCACCATCTTGGCGGTCAGCCGCTCCACGTCGCCGCCACAGCGCAAGCGCAGGTCGGAGGCATATTCCTCGTCGGCGTCCTCGGCCGTGATCAATTTCTTGCGCACGGCGTCGGGCATCCGGGCGCTGCGGCGGGCTTGCAGCGGGATCAGCGGCTGCGTGTCGGGATCGGCAATGCGCGACTGGGCTTCGGCCGCAATTCCCCAACCGCTGGCCAGCGACTCCACGGTGTCGTCGGCATGATCGGCATGCAGGCCGGGGCGCAGATGTCCGACTTCGGCCACGCTCACGCCGGCGCCGTGAAAGATCCGGCCGTCGACCACCAATCCGCCCCCCACGCCCGTGCCGATCGTGATGTAGAACACGACCCGCTCGTCGCGGCCGGCGCCGAACCGGGCTTCGGCCAGGGCCGCCACATCGCAATCGTTCTGCAACCGGACGGGCACGCCCAAGCGGCTGCGGCACCACTTGAGCAAATCGAAATCCTCCCAACCGTCGATCTGGTGGCTTTTGATCACCCGGCCGGCAGCCGAATCGACCGGTCCGCCAAAGCCGATGCCGACGGCCGACACCTGATGCCGGGCCACCAGCTTCGTGCCGGCCGCTTCGATCTGCTCCAGGATCCCGGCAGCGGCCAGGCCCGGATCGACGGTGAAGCGCTCGATGGCCACCAGCGGCGCCCCGTCTCCCGGTCCTACGCCGAGTTGCAGCTTCGTGCCGCCGATTTCAATGCCGAGGAACATTGGCGCTGCGCCAGGGGGTGGGATGCAGGGAGTAGGGGGTAGGGAAGAAATTCTGTGGCGGCCGCCACTCTCCTAGTTAAGCCCACCGGCGGCGTCCGGTGGGCCGGCCACCGCGAGCGGCATCCATCATGCGTTCGACAAACTCAGCGGTGCCGGCCGACGTGGTTGATCCGGGCGTACACGTCGTTGAGCACCCAATGGAACAGGCACAGGTGGATGCTCTCGACCATGCCCATGTCGTCCAGCGGCACGTGCATGCCGGACTGCGCTTGCTGGCGCAATTTGCCGCCGTCGTAGCCGGTCAGGCCGAAGGTGACGAGGCCGTGCCGGTTGGCCCAATCGACGGCCGCCAGGACGTTGGGGCTGTTGCCCGAACCGCTGATCGCGATCACCAGATCGCCGCGGCCGCCGTAGTTCATCAGTTGCTGCACGAAAATCTGGTCGTAGCCCACGTCGTTGCCGACGGCCAGAATCCAGCCCTGGTTGTCGGTCAGGCTCATTACCTTGAGCCGCCGCTTGCCGTCGAGCTTGAGGTCCTTGGGCTCGAGCAGACTCTTGCCCAGATCCTCGCTCATGTGGCTGGCGGTGGTGCCGGAGCCGCCATTGCCGAAAATGAACACGAAGCGTTCGTTTTGCCAGGCGGAGTAGACCAGATCGGCCCAGTGTTTCAGCTCGTCATGGCTGACGCGATCGAGCTCTTGCTTGAGTCGGTCGAGGTAGGCATCGTGGGCCAGAGTGGCTCCAAGCATTGTCAGCGGTCTCGCGGTGTGGTGGAGAGAAACGGTCGGGCCGGCGCCGGCGGTTCGAATTCTGTTAGCCCCGGCTGACGATCGCGCCGGGCGCTGCAGAAAAACGAGCGCTGCTGCGTCGGGGCTCTGGCGGCCAGGCTCGGGGCCCAGCCAGGCGTTACACCCCGTTTCGCCTGGTGCGAAAACCCTAGTCTAACGGCGGCGGGCGCACGTGGAAAGGATGCCAAACGGGCCCGCGGCCCGCGGCCGGACATCCCCTCGGCCACTCGTCCAGTCCGGCGGCTCGTCCAGCCGTCAGAGCGGGCACGGCGCCCCCGGGCGCAGTGTTTCGCCCGGGCTGGAGATTCCCTTGGCAGGAAAACCGTCTACATTACTCGCATCGTCCGACCGCCCGCGTTGCCGCTGGAGTGCGAGAAGCAAAGTCTCATGATGCCTGCCACGACGGCCCCCGAACCCGCCGCGCGCCGCGCGGGCCTTGTGCTGGCCTTGCTCTTGGGCATCAACCTGCTCAATTACATCGACCGGCAGGTTCTGGCGGCCGTCGAATCGCGGATCGAAGTCGATTTGCTGCCCGGCAATTCGGCCGGCGCCCAGGCGAAGATGGGGCAGCTGCCCTTCGCCTTTCTGATGAGCTACATGCTGGCCGCGCCGTTTTTCGGCTGGCTGGCCGATCGGATCAATCGCTGGTGGATCATCGCCGCCGGAGTGATCGTCTGGAGCCTGGCCTCCGGCGCCTCCGGGCTGGCCGAGAGCTTCAACATGCTCTTGGTCACGCGGATGTTCGTGGGCATCGGCGAAGCGGCCTACGGGCCGGCCGCGCCCACGCTGCTCTCGGACCTGTATCCGATCGAGCGCCGCGGGCGGATCTTGTCGTATTTTTACCTGGCGATTCCAGTGGGCAGCGCGCTGGGCTACGTGCTCGGCGGCGTGATGGTCAAACACTTCAGTTGGCGCGACGCATTCTACGTGTCGCTGCCGCCGGGCTTGCTGCTGGGGGCCGCTTGCTTATTTTTTGCCGAAGCCCGGCAGCGCGAAAGCGGAGGCCGCCGGACCGCGGCGGTCAGACATTCCTGGTCCGATTACCTGCAGCTGGGGCGCAACCGGTCTTACGTGCTCAACACGCTGGCCATGGCGGCGATGACGTTCGCCCTGGGCGCGGTCTCGTATTTCATGCCGCGCTACGTCTGCTTCAAGGCCCTGGACCTGGCCGCCTCGCTGCGGCCCACGCTGGAAGAAGTCAACCTGGCCTTCGGCGCGATTACCGTGGTCACCGGCATCGCCGGTACTCTGGCCGGCATCTGGCTGGGGGACAAACTGCGGGGGCGGTTTCCCGGCTCGTACTTCCTGGTGTCGGGCGTGGGCATGCTGGTGGCGACGCCGCTGTTCCTGCTCGTCATCACGACCCCCTTTACCCCCGAGTGGAAGCTGTATTTCTGGCCGCTGATTTTCTGCATCGAGTTCTGCCTGTTCCTGAGCACGGGCCCAGCCAACACGGCCCTGGCCAACGTGACCCGGCCGGGAATCCGCTCCTCGGCGTTCGCGATCAACATCTTCCTGATCCATTTGCTCGGCGATGCGATCTCGCCCTCGCTCGTCGGCGGCATTTCCGACCGGTCGGGAGGGAACATGAACGTCGGCTTCGCGGCCGTATCGGCGGCTATCGCCGTCAGCGGACTGCTGTGGCTGGCCGGCTCGCGGTACTTGGAGCACGACACCCTGGCCGCCATGACCGACGGCGGCGCGACCGCTTGAAAAACCCCGGAAGCCGGGCGGGCGGCGAAGCGGGATCAGAAAGCGGCGGCAATCGCGGCGCGCAAAAAAAGCCCAGGGGCCGCAGCCCCTGGGCTTAACGTTTTGCGGTAGAAGCCGAATTCGCGGCGAATCAGCCGCCGAACTCGGGGCGGCGGCGCTGCAATTGGCTTTGCAGCCGCTGCACGATCGAGCTGTGCATCTGGCTGACGCGGCTCTCCGACAGATCGAGCGTGGCGCCGATCTCTTTCATCGTCAGCTCTTCGTAGTAGTACAGGATGATGATCAGCCGCTCGTTGCGATTGAGCCCCTTGGTTACCAGGCGCATCAGATCGTTTTTCTGAATCCGCCGGGTGGGGTCCTCGCCTTTCTTGTCCTCGAGAATGTCGATCTCGCGGACGTCCTTGTAGCTGTCGGTCTCGTACCACTTCTTGTTCAGGCTGATCAAGTTCACCGCGTTGGCTTCGAGAATCATTTTCTCGAGCTCGGGCACGGAGATTTCGAGCCGCTGGGCCAGCTCGGAGTCGGTCGGCGACCGGCCGAACTTGGCCTCGAGCGATTTCAGCGCCTCGTTGAGCTTGCTGGCCTTCGACCGCACGAGCCGCGGCACCCAGTCCATGGTGCGCAGCTCGTCGAGCATGGCACCGCGGATCCGCGGCACGCAGTACGTCTCGAACTTGACGCCCCGCGTCAGATCGAAGGCGTCGATCGCGTCCATCAGGCCGAAAACACCGGCCGAGATCAGGTCGTCGAGCTCCACGCCTTCGGGAAGCCGAGACCAGATTCGCTCGCCGTTGTATTTCACCAGCGGAAGGTAAGTCTCGACCAGGCGGTTCCGCAGATCCTGGTTCGAGGGATCGAGTTTGAAGTGTTGCCAGAGTTCCGCGACCGGATCGTTGGCCGTAGCTACGCTAGCGGCCGGCGTGGTCATCGTGGTCACTGTTGCCATTACCATCCTCCGTGATGTGGCCCGAGCGGTTTTCCGCCGGGCGAATCCCTTCGAATTCCTGGCGGGGATTACCTCCCGCCTCGCGGCTCAAGCCCTCATGGCTTGGGTGCGACTTTTTCCTTGCCTGCGGCCTGCTGACGCGCCATTTCGGCCGTCAGGCTGCTCCGCAGCGAATCGTGTACGATCCATCCGGCCAATTCCCCGGCGACAAAACCGATCGCGGCAAAGCCGAATAACGCCAGGCTTGCCCACCACAGGGTCTCTTCCACCGAGTCGGCATGCAGCACGCCGCGGCCGATCGCCGTGACAAAGGCAATCAGTCCGAGCCGGCCGGCATACGAATGCCCCACGGCGAAACCTCATGGACGGGCCTAATCTGCCGGGCTGGATCCACGCGCCGCTGCGACGCGCTCGGCACCCGGAAATCCCCGAAACCGGCTCGGGGCGGGCGGCACTGCAATCCATCCTTCTGGCGGCGGCAAACTCAGCCTGATCGGCAAAGTTTGACACCTGTGTCAACGATTGCAGGCCTCTATCTGATCGGCATTTCGGACCCGTTGGGTTGAATCGATTTTGTCGGTTATTCGGTGGGAGCTACCTCCACTTCGCGAGTTGTTGCCAGGGGATCGAACGTCGACGTTGTAGGTTCAGCACGCGTGTGTCTCGGCACAGCTGTATCTCAGCAATGCTGTGCCGAGACTCGGTATTTGTTTCCTCTGTTGCTTCAGGCTGCCACCGTTCCCGGCGCGTCCGCAGCGCCGCTGGCGACGGACCGCGGTCGCTGGCAGGCACTGAGCACCGTGGCCGAGAGTCGCTCAATCGACTGAGCGGCCGGGCCGCCCGACCCGCCCAGGAGCAGCGGCCGAGCCTGGCTGGCCGCTTCGGGCACCAGCGGGTCCAGGGGCACGGAGCCGGCGGCCGAAATCCGAACGCCCAAAAAGCGCCGGCACGCCGCCGCCAGCCGGCCATGCACTTCAGTGGCCAGACGCTCGTCGGTCGCCTGGTTGACCACGGTTTGCACGGCGAGCGACGCGTCGCCGGCCAACAGCACTTTGATCGTGGCGTAGCAGTCCATTACGGCAACGGCTTCGGGCGTCGTCACGACCAGCGGCAGATCGGCCGCTTGCCAGAATCGGCGAACAAAGCTGCCGCGTCCGCAACCCGTGTCGACCACGACGATGTCCGAATGGGCGCCCAGCCCCTTGAGCCGGCTGATCAGCCGCCCTTGGGACGTGGCGGTGCAACTTTCGGCTTCGTGCGGCGCCCAGACGCCGGGCAGGATTTGCACGCCCGCCGGACCTCGCGTCAACACTTCGTGAATCGTGCGCCGCGCGGACAGCACGTCGAGGATCGAGCCGCGTTCGGCCAGCCCGCACATGCCGGCCACGGCGCCGCGCTCCAAGTCGGCGTCGACCAGAATCGTGCGCCGCCCTTCCAGCGCCAGGGCCACGGCCAGGTTCAAAGCGATCGTCGTCGTGCCGACAGCCCGCTGTCCGCCCGTCACGGCAATCAGCCGCACTTCGCCGCCCGCCACCGGAGCGTGTCGGGCGCTGGCGCGGACGAGCAATCGCAATTCGTCGGCCTGATCGTGAGTCATGGCAAAACTCGAATTCTCTCTGGCAACCTTAGGGCTGGCAAAATCCCTCTCGGGCACCCTCTAGCGATCGAATCGCTCATCCAGGCCCAGGACCCGGCGGGCCAACCGCGCCGGCATGGCCGTTTCGATGTCGTCGGGCACGTTCTGTCCGTTGGTCAAATAGCTCACCGGCAGGCGGCTGGTACGCAACAGCGGCAGCAGATTGCCCAGGCCGGTCGCTTCGTCAAGCTTGGTCAAAACCAGGGCCGTCGTGCCGACTGCGGCAAACCGCTCGGCGTTCTTGGCCAGACCCGTCGCGCCCGCGGTGCAGCTGAGCACCAGGTGCACCTCGTCCGGTCGGGCTTCGGCCAGCATCGACTTGAGTTCCTGGATCCGGACCTCGTCGCGGGGGCAGCGTCCGGCCGTGTCCATCAGCACCAGGTCGAGATCTGCCAGCCGGGCCACGGCCTGCCGCATTTCGTCGGGCGTGGAGACGACCTCCATCGGCAGATCGATGATCTCGGCATAGGTGCGCAATTGTTCGACCGCGGCGATGCGGTAAGTGTCGACCGTGATCAGCCCCACCTTGAGCCGCTCGCGCAGCCGGTAATGGGCGGCCAGCTTGGCGATCGTGGTGGTCTTGCCCACCCCCGTCGGGCCGACCAGGGCCACCAGATGCCTCCGGCCGGCGCGGGGCTGGATGGGGCCGGCGACAAGCAGATCGGCTTCCACCAGGGACACCAGCCGATCCTTCGCCGCGCCGCAGTGCGCGGTCTCGGCCTGCGACATCTCCTGCTGCACGCGCTCGATCAGCTCCCGGGCCAGCTCTTCGGACATTTCGGCTTCGATCAGGTCCGTGAACAAGCGGAACATCGAGTCGGGAATCTGGTCGAGCCGGCCGGCCTGGCGGCTCCGCACGGCGCCCGAAGTCTGGGCGGCCAGGATTTGCCGCAGTTCGCTCGCCGCCTGGTCGCCCAAGCGGGCGTCCAGGTCGAGGCCGGCGATGGCGCCGGCCCGAGGCTTGAGCTCGGCCGCCGGCGCGAGCCGGCAACCGGCTGGGCACGACCAGGCTGGCCGAGGCAGTGATTTCGATCGCGCGCGCCCGGGTCAGCCAGCGCAGCATGCCGCCCGCGCGCACTTCGCGCGTGTGCAGCACGGCCGCGTCGGGGCCCAACTCTCGGCGCACGACGGCCAAAGCATCGTGCATCGTGGCGGCGCGAAATTTTTTCAATTCCATAATCGGCGGTTCGAAGACGACAGGGTTTTCGACGGACTAACGCGCCTGCGGCGTGTCGCTGACCAGGGCCAGCGATTCGATCCGCGTGTCGCGGGTAATTTCGTTGTAGCTCAGCACCACCAGCCGCGGCAGCTGCGCCGCGGTCATCTGCTTCAGTCCGGCCCGAATCTGCGGGCTGACCAGCAACAAGGGCGGATGATTGGCGACCGTGAGTTTTTCGATTTCGGCCCCGATCACGCGGCAGGTGGCTTCGACCGCCTGCGGCGACATCCGCACGAACAGCCCGCGCTCGGTGTGCTCGATGCCGGCCCGGATCCGGTCTTCCAGCGCCGGGTCGAGCGTGACGACGAACAGCCGACTTTCCTTGTCGCGATAGCGGCTGCAAATCGACCGGGCCAGCCGATGCCGGACGTATTCGGTGAGCAGCACCTGGTCTTTCGTCCGCGGCGCGAATTCGCCCAGCGTTTCCAGAATGGGCCCGAGCTGCCGGATCGGCACTTGTTCGCGCAACAACATCTGCAGGATCTGCTGCACTTCGGCCAACTTCATCTGGCCGGGAATCAACTCGTCGACGACCGCGGGAGAGCTCTTCTTCAGCTCGTCGACCAGGTGCTTGGTGGCGTCGCGATTGAGAATCTCGTCGGCATGCTTGCGGACCACCTCGGTCAGGTGCGTGGCCAGCACGCTCACCGGTTCGACCACCGTATAGCCGAACATTTCGGCCTGGTCGCGCGTGGGCGGATCGATCCAGGTGGCCGGCGTGTTGAAGGCCGGTTCGCGCGTGGCAATGCCGGGAATCTTGCCGGTCGTGGCGCCCGAATCCATCGCCAACAACATGGCCGGATACGCCGAACCGTGGGCGACCGCGACGTCGGCGATCTTGATCCGGTACTGGTTCTGCTCCAGCCGCATGTTGTCGCGGATCCGCACCTTGGGCATGATCAGCCCCATGTCGGCGGCAATATTCTGCCGGACGCGCTGGATCCGCTCCAGCAGATCGCCGCCCCGCTTCGGATCGGCCAGCCGGATCAGGCCCACGCCGATTTCGATCTCCATCGGATCGACCGCCAGAAAATCCTCGACCCGTTCCTCGGGTTTTTTGACCTCGGACCTGGCCTTGGTCTGAGCCGCGGTCTCGGCATCGCGCTGGCGGCGCGTCAGCAGCACCGCCAGTCCGATGCAGCCGCCGCCGATTCCCACCAGCGGCACCGTCGGCAAGTTCGTAAAGACCAGGATCGCCACGAAAGCGCCGGTCACGGCCAGCGCCTTGGGCCGAGAGAATAATTGATAGACGAACTGGGCCGGCAAATCGGTGTCGCCGCTGGAGCGCGTGACGAGCAAGCCGGCGGCCAGCGAGATCAGGAACGCGGGCACCTGGCTCACCAGGCCGTCGCCGATCGTCAGCCGCGTGAACAGGGCCGCCGCCTCGCCGACTTCCATGCCGGCGTCCACCACGCCGATAATCAGGCCGCCCACGATATTGATCAACGTGATGATGATGCCCGCGATCGCGTCGCCGCGGACGAACTTGCTGGCACCGTCCATAGCGCCGAAGAAATCCGCCTGCTGCGTCACTTCTCCGCGCCGGCGCTGGGCTTCGCGCTCGTCGATGATGCCGGCATTCAAGTCGGCGTCGATGGCCATCTGCCGGCCTGGCATGCCGTCCAAGGCAAATCGGGCCGCGACTTCGCTGATCCGCGTGGCGCCTTTGGTGATCACGACGAACTGAATCACCACGATGATGATGAAGATGATCAAACCGACCACAATCTTGTCGCCCGCCACGAACTCGCCGAAGCTGCGGACCACGCCGCCGGCCGCATTCATGCCTTGGCTTTCGGCATGCGTCAGGATCAGCCGGGTGGTCGCCACGTTGAGCACCAGCCGACCCAGCGTGGTCGCCAGGAGCAGCGAGGGAAAGATGCTGAATTCCAGCGGCGTGCGGACATAGATCGTCGTCAACAGCACGATCACGGCCAGGCTGATGTTCGACGCCAGGAGCAAGTCCATCACCGGCGTCGGCAGCGGCACCAGGATCACCAGCACGCTGCCGATCATGCCGATCGGAAACAGCAGATCCGAGAGCCGCGCAAGCGGCGATCGATTGCTAAGGGCGGTGACCGAGGCCATCCGTCTCTCCGGACGCGGGGCGAATGTGACAGACAAGTCGTTTCAGATGAGGGGGCGGAAGTTAACCGAAATGCCAGGGGGGGTCCAGGTCTCTTTCCCCGGCCCGCTAGCAGCGGCCGCGCCGGCACGGACAACCACAACGCGGCGCAGACTTTAGCCGGCTTGCGCGCGAGCGCTTGGGGCGCTGTCCTCTGCCGGCGGACACACGCCCGCCGCGGACCGGTCGCCGCGCTCGGCGCTCAAGTCGCGCGCCTGCCCGGGCCGATAACAAACCGCGTCTATCTCCACAGGGGGCGGCTTGTCTTGGCTACCCTGGCTGGCGCACCGTTTCCGCCCGGCGCTCGAAAACCCGGTAGCCTGCGATGACCGCAAAGCTTTGGCTGATCCCGCTGTGCTGCTTGCTGCTCGCCGGCTGCGGCAGCGACTCGCGCCCCGCGGCCCAAGCAGGCGCCTCGGCGGGCGTGCCGGGACCTGCTCGGATCGCCAGCGGCAGCTTGCGGTTCGTCGACAGCTACGAACGGGGCTTTAACGAAGCCCGCCGCCAGAACAAGCCGCTGCTCTTGTTTTTCACGGCCCAGTGGTGTCACTACTGCCATCAGATGGCGGACGAAGCGCTCACCAACGACCAGGTGGTCAGTCTGTCCGAGCGGTTTGTGTGCGTGCTGGTGGATGCGGACACGGCCGCGGAGGTGTGCCGTCAGTTTCACGTCTCCCGGTTTCCCACGATCCAATTCGTCTCGCCGCAGGGCATGGTGCTCAATCGCCTGGAAGGCAAACGACCAGGTCATCAGGTGACCATGGCCATGCAAGCAGCGCTGCAGAATCTGGTCCATCGCAACCAGGCGAGCGATTCGAAGCTTCGCTGAAGCGCAAACCCGCTTTTTGTCGGTGACCCTTCAGTGCTCGCCCGCGGGCGGGCTGTCACATAGCCAGCCAGCGGCCACACTGGTATCTTGTATGAGCATTCTGGATCCGCGAACCAGTGTGATTCGAGACCAGCGGCGAGCGCAGGCGGAAAATGCGGATCCCGGTTGCCGCCAGCTTGAAAGACCGAAACCCATCGCCACGAATCGCTATCCATTTTGGGCCGCCCGGTTTTGGGACGGCATGCTGTCGGGTCCGTGGCTGCGCGAGCTCCGCCGCAACCGCTTTCGGATTCATCCCCTGAATCTTCCGCTGGCCTCGACGATCACGGCGGCCAGCGTGATCAATTCGCTCGGTCGGCCGCTGCAGCAATTGCTGTTGGGCCGGCGGATCGCGCAGGTGCAGGTCAAAGACGCGCCGATCTTCATCATCGGGCATTGGCGCAGCGGAACCACGCTGCTCCACGAATTGATGGTGCTGGACGAGCGCTACACGTTCCCGACCACCTACGAGTGCTTTGCCCCGAATCACTTCCTGATTTCGGCCTGGCTGGTCAAGCGGCTGACGTTTCTGCTGCCGCGGCAGCGTCCGATGGACAACATGATGACCGGCTGGGACCGTCCCCAGGAGGACGAGTTCGCCCTGTGCAACATGGGCATTCCCTCGCCCTATTTGCGCATGCTCTTCCCGAACGAGCCGGAACCCTATCCCGAGTACTTCGACCTGGAAAACCTGCCGGCCGCCGAGCGCCGCAAGTGGCAGGACGCGCTGCTGTGGTTTCTGCAGCGCGTCACGCTGCGCAATCAAAAGCGGATCATCCTCAAGTCGCCGCCTCACTTGGCCCGGATCAAGGCGATTCTCGAGATCTTCCCCGACGCGCGGTTCGTGCACATCGTCCGCGACCCGTACGTGGTGTTTGCGTCCACGGTCAACTTGTGGAAAACGCTCTACCAGTATCAATCGCTGCAGCGTCCGAACTTCGCCGGGCTCGAGGAATACATCTTCACCTGCTTCGAGCGCATGTACCGGGCGTTCGAGGCCCAGCGCGGCCTGCTCGCCCCGGCGCGGCTTTGCGAAGTGCGCTACGAGGATCTCGTGGGCGACTCGCTCGACCAAATGCGCCGGCTTTACGACCATCTGAATCTGGGCGGCTTCGAGGCCGTTCTGCCGCATCTGCAGCAATACCTGGCCGGCACCAAGGATTATAAGACCAACAAATACGACATCGCTCCGGACCTGCGCGACCAGATCGATCGCCGCTGGGGGCCGTTCATGCGCCGCTACGGGTATTGCAGCCCCCAGCCCGCCGTCCGCGAAAGCGCCTAAGCTCCGGTCCCCTCTCCGGCCGGCCTGCTCCGCAACCCCCGCGTTTTGCCCTACAATCGAAGGGTCCGCCCGCGCCCAGGTGCGATGCCTGGCGCTCGCGGCGACAGGCTCCCAGGGCAGGCCGATGAATCCTCGCACCTTCAAATACCTTGCCGGCGTAGCGATTGTCTGGCTCGCGCTGGCCTGCGTCGCTCAAGCGGCCGGCGAGTTCGTGATCCTGGGCGAGGGCAACGCGTTCTGGACGAACGACCTCGATGCGCCGGTCGCGCGCGAGCTCTCCCGCCTGCAGGCCGACCACACTTTCCACAGCGTCGCGTTTACGCCCGCCGGCCAGTGGGTCATTCTGCTCGAAGGCCACGAGTTTCACACCAGCAACCTCGAACTGCCGGCCTGTCGCAAGCTTGGCGAATTGCAGGCCGGCAAGAACACGTTCAAATGCGCCGCGTTTGCCCCCGGCGGCGGCTGGACCGTGCTATGGAATCAAAACGGCAACTGGACCGAGGGCCAGGTTCCCGACGCCGCCTTCAAGAAGCTGCAGGAAGTCAGCAAGGCGGGCGGCGCACCGCGCTCGCTGGTCTTTGGTCCCGGCGGCGCCTGGGTGCTGCTGTTCGACAAGGCCGGCGTGGCTCACGGCAACGTTCCCGGCGACTTAAGCCAAGCGCTCGACCGGGCGCACGAGAAAGGGCTCGCAGTCCGCAGCGTCGCGTTTAGCGGACCGGACAAATGGATCTGTCTTTCCAATGGCGGCTGGTGGACCAACGACGCCCAGCACCCGGCGGCCAAGATGATCGCCGACCTGGAGCGCGAGCACCAACCGCTGCGCTGGGTGGCGATTGCCCCGCAATTCGCCCCGCACGATTTCCAGAAATGGGCCACGATCGTCCGCCGGCAATGCGGGAAAACTCGCCGGCGGATATGCCTTTGCCGTTTGGCATCGCGGCCAGCGGGTGGCCGACGGAGCGGCCGGCTGGGCCCGGGCGCCTTGGGAAAAGGAGCACCCCAGCATCCCCTGGACGCTCGACAAGCCGATGGGCGTAGCCAGCGTTTCCAAGACCATCACGGCCGTGGCCTTGCTGAAGCTCTGGGACGAGTCGGGGCACAAATTCTCGCTCGACGATCCGTTCTGGCCGCACCTCAAGTCCATCTGTCCGCGAGCCAGCGCCGACGTAAAGACCGTCACCATTCGCCAGTTGCTCAATCACAAAAGCGGATTCAAGAAACAGCAGGACCACACGACTCCGCACGACCTGGAAAAGCTGCTCACCCAGCCGCTGGAGCACAAGCCCGGCACGCATGCCCAGTACGACAACAACAACTTCTACCTCGCCCGGCTGGTGCTGGAACAAATCGGCCAGGTCGATTACACGGCCTACGTCAAGCAGCACGTGCTGCGCCCCCTGGGCATCACGCGGATGGAAACCCATTTCCAGGCTCACGAGCCAACCTGCGGCTACGGCAAGCCGGGGAGCAAGCGGCCGGGCTATCCCTTCGATTGGAAGTGTGCGGCCAGCGCGGGGGCCGCGGGCTGGTTTGCCTCGGTCGACGATCTGGGCAAGTTCCTGCTCGGACTGCGCGACCACAAAGTGCTCAGCCCCGCCACGACCGAAATCATGTACCGCGACCTGCTGGGTTGGGACACGTCCGAGCCGGGCTGGGAAAAGAACGGCGGCTGGTCGTGGGATGAAGGCAGCGCCCCGGGCTCGCGCCGGCTCGCTGTGCAGCTCGATCTGGCACTTTCCCGACGATGTCGACGCCGTGATGCTGATCAACTGCGAAGCGCCCACGCGCCGGAAGACATCCTCCGCGACGCCTGGACCGAAAGCATGCGGCCCTGAAGCCCGGCGACGACGCGCCGCCGGCTACGCCGCCGCGTTCGGGTTGATGGGCGCCTTGCCCTGGAGCTGATACACGTAGGCCAGCACTTCGGCCACGGCGGCGTACATCTCGTTGGGCACCGGGTGATTGACGTCCACGTCGCGGTACAGCGCTTGCGCGAGCGGTTTTTTCTCGACGATCGGCACGCCGTTTTCCAGGGCCAACCGGCGAATCCGCTGGGCAACCGTGCCGGCTCCCTTGGCCACCACGATCGGCGCCGCCATCGTCGTCGCGTCGTACTGCAAGGCGATGGCCAGCTCGGTGGGATTCGTAACGACCACGTCGGCCTTGGGCACCGCCGCGGAAATACGGCTCAGCGCCAACTGCCGCTGCACGCCGCGCCGCCGGGCGATCATTTGCGGATCGCCCTGCAAGTTGCGCATTTCCTCCCGCACTTCCTGCGGCGTCATCCGCAGATCCTGCTGATGCTGCCACCATTGAAAACCGTAATCGATGATCGCCAGGATCAACAGCGCCAGGCCGATCTTGGCGCCGGTCCAAAAGCACAGGTCCCAGGTGAACCAGGAGATCTGAGCGACGTCGAGCCCGGTCAGGCCGAGAATCTCTTCGTGATGCTTGTAGATCGCGTACAACCCCACGCTGGCGATGATCGCGATCTTGAACAGGCCCAGCCCAAGCCGGACGAAATTGGGCAGCGAGAGCATCCGCTGCAGACCGCGCAGCGGGTCGAGGCGGGAAAAGTCGGGGAGCATTTTTTCGGGCAGGAACATCGGGCCCACCTGCAGCAGATGGACCAGCACGGACAAGAGCATCCCCAGCCCCAAGAGCGGCAAGAGCACCTGGCCCAGCCGATACATCAACTCCTGCCAGCGCTCGATCACGAACGTCGCGTCGCCGGTCAGCCAGGGCTCGCCGCCCAACTGCTGTACCAACAGTCGGGCCAGAAAGTCGAGCAGCGCCGGACCCGTCATCGTCAGGATGAACAGCCCGCCCAACAGCATGACCGCCGAGCCCAAGTCCTGGCTGTGAGCAACCTGTCCCTCTTCGCGAGCCTGCTGCCGGCGATGCGGAGTTGCTTCCTGCGATTTTTCGCCGTTCTCTTCAGCCACGCCAGGCCTCGATCAGCGACGCGAGCACCGGCTCGATCTGTTCTTGAAATGCCCAGGCCGCGGCTCCCAGCGACAGGCAGATCGAACCCAGCGTGACCATGGAATTGAGCCCGAAGCCCAAGGTCAGGATGTTCAACTGGGGCATGGTGCGGCTCAACAACCCCAACACCAGCGTGGCCACGAGCAGCGCCGCCATGGCCGGACCCGCCGCGCGCAGGCCCAGCACGAAGCTCTGGGCCACGAGCGTCGAAAGGGTCTCGGTCACCGATTCGGGCATGCCGCTGCCGCCGGGCGGCAGCCAGGTGAACGTGTCCAACAGCGCGCCCATCACCCGCCGGTGGCCGTCGATGATCACGAACACGCCCAGCGACACGTAGAACAGCAATTGCGAAAAGACCGGCACGTTGGCGTCGAAGCCCGGGTTGTAGACGTCCGCAATTTGCACGCCCGACATCTGGCTGATCACCTGTCCGGCCACCTGAACCCCGGAGAACAAGATGGTGATCCCGACGCCGATCGTCAGTCCGACCAGCGCGTCGCCGGCCACTAGAAGCGCAAAGTCGACCAGCGTCTGGGGCGGCCGGGCCAACGGCTGGGTTTGCAGCGGCGTGATCAGCACGGCCAGCGTCAGGGCCAGCAAGGCGCGGATCCGGGCCGGGACTTCCGTCGTGCCGTAGACCGGCGCGCTCATCAGCAGCCCGCCGATGCGCGACAGCACCAGCGTAAAGATCACGAACTGGTGCAGGTACTGCTGGACGAGCCAGGCCATCGCGACATGCCGTTAGAGCGAGGACGGGATGTTGACGATCAGGTCGTGCGAATACTGCACCATCTGGTTGATCAGCCAGGGCAGCAGCAAGCTGAGCACCACGATCATCGCCACCACTTTGGGAACGAACGAGACGGCCTGCTCCTGGATTTGCGTCACGGCCTGCAGCAAGCCCAGCAGCAACCCCACGAGCATCCCCGCCACCAGGATCGGCGACGCGATCAGCAATGTGGTCATCACTGCGTCGCGTCCCAAATCGACCGCGTCTTGTGGATCCATCGATTCGTCCGCAGGCAAAGGAGGTGCGAAAAACAATTCGCCGGCTGGCGCACGGCAACACGCCGCTGCCAACCCGTGAACCCAATAACGGCCACGGCGCTACTGGAACGGCTGAAAGCTATCCAGCAGCATCCCGACGACCAGGTGCCAGCCGTCGACCAACACGAACAGCAATAACTTGAACGGCAGCGAAACCAGCGACGGCGGCAGCATCATCATGCCCATCGAAACCATCACCGTCGCCACCACGATGTCCAGCACCAGAAACGGCAAGTAAATCTGGAAGCCGATCAGAAACGCCGTCTTCAGTTCGCTGAGCATGAACGCCGGCAGCAGGGCCTGCAGCGGCACCTCGTCGTAACTCGACGGCGTCACGCTGCCGCTGTTGGGCAGATAGCGATAGAACAACCACACGTCGTTGCTGTTGCCGGTCCGCTCGATCTGGGCGCTCATGAACTGCCGAACGGGCTTCACGCCGTTGGCCCAGGCTGTCTCCAGGCCGATCTGCCGGTCGGTGTACGGCTTGAGCGCCGTGTCGTAAACCTGCTTCCAAACGGGCGTCATCACAAGCAGCGTCATGAACAGGGCAATCGAAGTAATGACCTGGCTCGGGGGCAGGCTTTGCGTGCCCAGGGCCTGACGCAACAGCCCCATCACCACCATGATCCGCACGAAACAGGTCGTCATCAGCAGCACCGCCGGCGCCAGGCTGATGACCGTCAGCAGGATCAATACTTGGAGCGTCGAGCTGAGCCCCTCGGGGCTCGTCCAGCGCTCAGGGCCTCCGAGCAAGGTCGGGGCCAGCGACGCCGGACTCGCCGCGCCGGCGCCGTCGTCCGCACCAGCCGGCAGCGGCCCGGCGAACACCACGGCGGCCAACAGCAAGGCCGGAGCCAGCCGCAACGCGAGCGCGGCCAGTTGCCCAGCGAGGCGGCGGCCTGGTTTAGCGGGCATGCCCCGTCTCCTTGCCTCGACTCCCCTGCGCGATGGCGTCGAGCTGCGTCAGGTCGAGGCGGTCGACCACCCGCGTCGATCCGTAGCCGGTCCGCGGAGCTTCGAAGCTCTGGAGCACATGGCGAAAATTGGCCGTGGCGCCCTGGGGATGGGTCTGGTAGCAGAGGCCGGTCAAGCGATCGACTTCCAAGGGATCGGTGACTTCCGAGAGCGTTTCCACGCCGGTTTGCGAGATCGAGACCAGCACCAGCTTGTTGCCCAGCCGCAACAGGTGCAATTGCTGGCGACCGGACAAGGGAGCGCAGGCCCAGCAGCTCGACGACCTCGCGGGGGAGCACGCCCGAGCCTTTGGGCAGGCCCCGGCGCATGATCCAGGCCACGACCAGGAACAATCCAACCGCGGCCCCGAGTCCGCCGGCAACCGTTTGGATCGAAGCGGTGGGCAGCCGCAGCGCAGTGCGCTGCGATTCGTCCTGAGGCGGCGCCAGCCGAATGGCTCGATCCGGCGCAGGCAACCGGCCCGGTGCTTCGGCTTCGAAAGCGACCGCAGGCCTCAACTGGCGATCTTGGATGCGCCGCTCGGAGCCTTGAAACTTGATCGGCAGCCGGGCCGCGCGGGGAGCGCCGCGGTCGGCCGCAGCGTCAGACGGCCAGCCGGCCTGCGGCGCGTCGTCGTCGAACGCGGCCTGATAGTCGGCCCGTTGGACGGCTGCCGGTTCGGCGTGTGCAAGGGCCGCGGCCGACACAACCGCGAGTGCAACTAGCGAGGTCCAGGGCATCCTTGCCCCTCCTGATTTGGGTTCGATTTGCCGATCGCCGGCGGCCCTAGTCGCTCCGCTGCCCGGAGCCGCTCTGGCCCGATGGGGGCCGATCGGCCGTCGCTCGTCCCTGAGCGATTCCTCCGACCGGCGTTATTCTCGAGCTACGGATTAGTGTCGCCGGTGATCAACTCGGCCACCCGCACGCAAAAATTGTCATTGAGCACCAGCACTTCGCCCCGGGCGATCAAGCGGCCGTTGACGAAGATATCCACCGGGTCGCCGGCCAACTTGTCCAGCGCGACAACCGAGCCTTTGTGCAGCTTCAGCACGTCGTCGAGGTACATCTGAGTGCGGCCGAGCTCGATCTTCACGTCGAGCTCGACTTCGCGAATCAGGGCCAGCGTGGCCGCCTCGCCTGACGGCGGGGCGCCGCTGAAGTCGGGCAAGCGGAACGGCTTCACCGCCAGATCGGACGCGCTCGGCACCGGCTCGTTCACCGACGCCAGGGCCAGCTCCGCCTGCTGCAGCAGATACTCCACGTCGCCCGAGGCCATGCCCAGGTCGTTGTCGGCGTGTGCGCCGGCCGGGTCGGAGGCGAATGGGGCCGGCGCCGCGGGCTTGGCCTCGGCACTGGTTCCAGCGCCGGCACCGATGGCCGCTTGGAGCAGGGCTTCGACTTCGGTCTGGCCCAGCGGTCCGCTGGAGCTGGCCGGCGCAGCGCGCCGGCTGGGCGAATCGGGGTCGAGTGGCTGGCCGTCCATGGCTTACGTTGCCCTCGCGGGTTGGCAGCCCGGCACGAGGCCGGGGCTTTAAGCCGGCTTCCTGCCGGCAAAATATCATTTGCCAAAGCACTGGCGTCTTTGGCGCCGTTCCGCGCCGGCTGAGTGAATCAGCTCGACGCTCCACTGGTATTTCTTCGCCAAAGCACTCGCGTCTTTGGCGCCGTTCCGCGCCGGCTGAGTGAATCAGCTCGACGCTCCACTGGTATTTCCTCGCCAAAGCACTCGCGTCTTTGGCGCCGTTCCGCGTCGGCTGAGTGAATCAGCTCGACGCTCCACTGCGCCCGCCGGGCGGACCGCGCTATTGGCTATTGTTCGACAAACGAGAAATCGCTGAAAATGATTCCCTGGAGAAGTGGCTTACCCAGGGTGCGATTAGTTGTCTCTAAAATCCGGCGTTTAATCAATCCCAACCCGGCGTCGGTCAAATCGGTAATCTCGGCGCTTCGGATAATCACGATGATATTATCGCGGACCTGGTGCTTGTGGTCGTCGAGCCGCTTGGCCAGCTCGTCGCTGTGCTTGTCCAGAGCGCTGCCGTACAGGTGGAACGAGATGAACAACGTCGAGCTGGACACCGGCTGGTAGGCGGTCACCGTGAATTCGCCCAGATCGACTTCCTGCTGCACGCCGCGGCCACTGCTCTTGGGCGCGGCCGTCCCGTGCCCGCCGCCCGCTTCATGCGACTTGCCAGCATCGGCATGCTCGCTGGCATGTTCGCCGTGCTCGCCGTGCTCGCCCTCGTGCGGGGCAGGAGCTGCCGGAGCCGCCGCCGGAGCCGCGCTGGGCAGATACAAGTAGGCCACGACCCATTCGGCCGCCACGACTCCCAGGATGAAGCCGGCGATCTTGAGTTTCATGCCGAGCGAACGTCCGGACGACGTGGGCTTGGCAGCGCTGGCATCGGAGGCGGGCTGGGCTGTCGGATTGCTCATGGTACTCACTTGACCGGTTGGTCGTTCGGTTCCGAGGGTTCACCTTCCATGGCGTTAAGGGATTGACTGGTCGGCCGGACGCCGCTCTCCGCGACGACCTCGTTGAGCAGGAAAACTTCGACGCGGGAGTTCAGCCCGCGGTTCATCGCATCGACGCCGCCCGGGGCGGGTTCATTGTCGGCCGCCACGCTCAGCCGAAAACGCTTGGGATCGAGCCCCAAGGACTCCAAATATTCCATCGTGTGCCGGCAGCGGTCGTAGGCCAGGTCCCAGTGATCGCGAAACGGGGCCGAGCCGGCCAGCGGGCGGCGCGAAGTATGTCCGCGAATCTCGATTTTCTGCGGCTTGCCGGTCATTTCCTCGGCAATGGTTTGCAACTGTTTCTCTTGGGGCCTGGTCAGGTCGCTCGAACCCTCGGCGAAGTACACGACGCCGCCGATCGCCGATTGTTCGCCCGGCCGCATGGTGTAGACGCGGGCGTGGTCGCCCTGCGGACCCCGCTTGTCGGCGCCGCCCGTGTTCTTGTTGCTGGCGCTGGAGCTGCCGGTGCCGTTACGGTTCAAGACCCGCGAATCGCGATGGATGAACGTGCCGTGCCCCGACGACAGCCAACCGGGCACCATGGTGCCGAACTGCTCGCGCAGCGACTTGAACAGCGCTTCTTCTTTCGTTTTGTCGGGGCTGCCGGCCATCGAATACATCACGACGAAAAATGCCATCAGAATGGTAATCATGTCCGCATAGGACATGATCCATTCGGGCAAACCCTCTTCGCATTCGCACTTGTTCGAGGACATCGTGCCTGGTCGGCCGTGGAAACGGCGAGCCGGCCTTCGGCGGCGCGCTCTTGCGCCGGCGGCGGCCGGAAGCCCGCTATTTCAGCACTCAGGCCGCCTCCTCGTGCGCACCGGCGCACAGCTTCGGCGGCAAATAGGTGTTGAGCTTTTGCTCGATCACCCGCGGATTTTCTCCGGCCTGGATGCCCAATATGCCCTTGAGCACGATCTCCTTGGCCAACATCTCTTGTCGGCTGAGATACGCTAGCTTTTCCGCACAGGGCGTGCAAATCATGTTGGCCATCGCGGCGCCGTATAACGTGCCGACAAGTGCCATTGCCATGTTCGGTCCGATTGAAGCGGGATCATCGAGATTGCCGAGCATGAGGATCAGGCCCAGCAGCGTAGCGATCATGCCGAATGCCGGGCCGCAGCGACCCATCAAATCGAGCATCTTCTTGCCGACGTGGTGCCGCCCCTCCTCGGCGTGCATCTCGGTGCGAAAAATGTCCTCGATCACCTCCGGCCGCGTCCCGTCGACCGCCATCTGAATGCCCAGCACGATCGTGTGGTTCGAAATATCCGGCACCTTGGCTTCGAGCGCCAGGAGCCCGTCTTTGCGGGCCGTCTCGGCCAGGCCGACCAACTCTTCGATCAGTGCCGGAAAGTCTTCGCCGCGGTTGAGAAACAGCTTCAGCAGGATCTTGGGCAGGCCCAAAAAGATCTTCAGCGGCACGGACGTGAGCACCACGCAGAGCCCGCCGCCAACCACCATGATCGCAGCCGGCGGATCGACGAATTGGCCCAGCGAGACGCCATGTCCGCCGCCGTGATTGCCGGCCAGGATCAGCGCGGCCAGCATCAGCACGAATCCGCCGACGATGCCGCCCAGAGTCGCAATATCCATGTTTATCCGATCCATTCGACCGCCCGGGGAATCACCCCCCGGCGGCGTCGTTTCAGTTACTCGAAGCCTGGACGGACCGCTGCGGAGGAAACAAGTGCTTCGACCGCTGATAGTCGACCGCCCGCCGCAAGACTTCGTCCATCGATTCCTGCACCACCAGCCGCTCGCCGCTGGTCAGCGTGATGAACGTGTCCGGCCGCGCCTCGACGTAGCGAATCAATTCTGCGTTAAGAACGAACGGCTCGCCGCCAAGCCGGGTTAAACGAATCATCGCGATCGTCCCTCGTATAACGATTGTGCGGCGACTGACTGCCGCGGGCCGGTCGTGTTGCCGGGCTCCGCGCCGGGTAAACCCTTCCAGGTATCCGCAAACATAGGATGCAATTCGCTGCTCGCGAAATCGCCGGCAGCGAACCGGCCCTTCCGCCCCGGCCCCCGTCGGCCGGAGCGACCGGTCGCTCGCTTACAAGCCCGGACGCAGCTGCATCAGCGTGTCGAGCAGTGTCTGCACCGTCGTGATGACCTGGGAACCGCTGCGATACTCGGTCGAAGCGGTAATCAGGTTGATCAGGTTCTGGCCGACGTCGGTGTTCGATTGCTCGACCGCCCCGGCGACGATCGAACCGATGCCTTGGCTGGACGGATCCCCCTGGATCGGCAAGCCCGAGTTGCTGCCCGCGGCAAACAGGTTTTGTCCTTGCTGTACGAGTCCGGCATCGTTGGCAAAACGGGCCAACTGGACCTGTCCCAAATCGCGCGACACGCCGTTGGTGAACACGCCCGTGATGACGCCGTTGCTGCCGATGCTGTAGCTGGACAAAGTTCCCGCGGCCGACCCGTCCTGCTGCGCGACGGAGAGAGTACTGGTGGTCGTCGACAGTCCAGAGACTTGCGAGAAATCGAGCTTGAACTGCAAGGGCGCGGCGGCCGATTGAGAGCGCCCAACCGAAACCGTGTCGTTCGTGACATTCACCAGATTTCCGGCGCCGTCGAAGGTGACTTCGCCGGTGCCGACGGCAATGCCGACGCCGCTTTGCGGCTGGTTGTTGCCCGAGTCGGCGAACCAGCGGTACGTCGTGCCCGAGCTGTTCGTACTCTCCAGGACCGTCGTGATGCTGACATTGATCGGGTCGCCGAGCGAATCGTAGGCCACAAAGTCGGTCGCCGCCGGACCCGTGCCCACGGCCTGCTGCGTGGTATTGAAATTCAAGTTGATCGGCGACGTCGTACCGTCGGCATTCGTCACCGTCAGGGCCGCCAGGCCGATGCTCACCGCGTTGGGCTTTCCATTGTCGCTGGTGAACTGGATCGAGCTGTCGGCGGTATTGACGCTGCCGCCGGGATTGCCCGGAATTGGATTCACCGGATCCGCCGTCGAAGGCTGGATGCCTGACGCCTGGTCGACGAAGTTGATGAAGTCCTGGACGGTCGTCGTGGAGGTGACGGTCAGGGACTTGGTGCTCAGCGTGTTGCCGCCCTTGGTGGGCGTAAAGTTGATCTGGGTGGCGGTGGAGAATGGTTCATCGTAATTGTTTCCGGTCCGCTCGACCAGGTCGACCAGTTTGGTGCCGGCCGAGATCGGCGGCCCGTCCAGGTTGATCTGGGCATTGCTGGAAATCGACGCGTCGCTGGCGCCGTCGATGTAGTTACTCGTACCGGCGGCCACGGTGGCGTCGAGGTAGAAATTCGAGCTGTTGGTGGATGTATTGCGATAGATCCGGACCTGATCGAAGCCGCTGCCGGCACTGGGCGAGGGCAGATTCGTGAGCTCGATTTCGCGTCCGTTGAGCGTGATCGACTGGGGTCCGATAAGCGGCGTGGGCCGGCTTTCCTCGCCTGTGACCGAGTTGTAATAGGTCGCGTAATAGCTGTAATTGCCCGGGGCGAGAGTGCTCACATTGAGCGCGCTGCCCAGCTGAGCGTCGGATTTCGTGTCCGTAAAGCTCGTGCCAGTCGTGCTGCCGGCCAATTGGTACGCGCCGCTGGTGCCCGCGTCGGCGCGATAGATATTGATCTGGCTGAAACCGCTGGGAATGCTCGGCAGGCTGTTGAGGTCGATCGCCTGGTCGACGCCGGCCGTGCCCGTGGTCGTGATCGGGCCGATCACCCCCGAGGGCGGACTCTCCTGTCCGGCGGCGTTGGCGAACGTGATTTCGTACGAATAGGTGCTGGCCGCCACGTTGCCGGCACCGGTGTCGGGAGTGGTCGTCGCGGCCGCGGTTCCGGGAGGAGCCAGGGCCGTCAGAGCGACCGTCGAGGGACTGGGAGGCGACTCGATCGACGCGTCGCTGAGCGCCTGCGATTGGATGATCTGCGGCGTGTTGGCCGCCGTTTCAGTCGGGCTGAGGTCGCCTTGCAGATAAACGTTTTGCGTCGCCTGGGCCACTGCGGTGCTGCCCAAGGGAATCGTCAGCGGCTGCAGCGTGGTTTTTTGGACGTTGAAGTTCTTATCCACGCCGTAGCCGAGCAGGGTCTGGCCGGTGCTGGTCACCAATTGGTTGCTGGCGTTGAGCTGGAATACACCGTCCCGGGTGTATTCCTGCGCCGCGGTATTGCCTTGGACGATGAAGAAGCCGTCCCCCTGGATCGCCAGGTCCGAAGGACTCGAACTGACCTGAATCGTGCCCTGGCTGAAGTCGGGCGTGATTTCGGCCACCTGGGTGCCCAGGCCGATCTGCTGGGGATTGGTGCCGCCGTTGGCGCCGGCGCCGCTGCCCGAGGGCGAGGAGCCCAGACTCATCGTTTGCAAGAACTGCGTCGTGAACAGCGCTTGCGACTGCTTGAAGCCGTCGGTGGTAGAGTTCGAGATGTTGTTGCCCGCCACGGAGATCATCGTCTCCGAAGCGCTCAAGCCGGTGAGCGCGGTGCTGAGTGCTGATGCTAAACCCATTTCTGTAATCCTTCAATCGGTTGGTTGTATTCGTTGAGCGACATTCGGCGAAAGCGAGCGGCTGTGGGCGCAGCACTCGCGGTCGACATTGGCCGAGCCTTCCCTTTACGAAGTCGGGGTCGTGCTGCCGTCGGTGTTCGTCGTCGAACCGCCCGTATTGGTCGAGCCGTTGGTGTTCGTGCCGGTCGAGCCGGTATTGACCGTGCTGCCCGGCGGGTAGATCGCTTCGATATTGCTCAGCGTCATCGTTGCGCTGCCGATGTTCAGCACAGGCGCGCCGAGGAAATCGAGACGCTGTCCACCGTGCCCACGATTTGCTGCGCGTCGTTGCTCAGACCGCCGACCGTGGCTCCGATCAAGGCGCCGGCGTCGGCCAGATTCTGGCCCAGGCTGATCGAATTGAGCGTCGTCGACATCTGCTCGTTCGACGAGACCTGCGTCATCGTGCTCAGTTCCGAGAGCATGTCGCTCGTGTTGGTCGGATCCAACGGATCCTGGTTCTTCAACTCGGCCATCATCATCTGCAGAAAGTCGGACGGCCCCAGGTTGGCAAACGCCGCATTCAAGGCCGCCGAATTGCTCGATGAGGTACTGCCGGTCGTACTGGACGTGCTTGGAATCGACGACATGGTTCAGTCCTTTATGAAGAGTAAGTTGGTTTGTTTTTGCACGGCGTCGAATTTGTGTTAGATGACAACGTTCAAACTTCCATCGCGCCAGGTGGCAGCGGCCACGGGCGCCGCCACGACGTCGCCAGTCCGAGCGGCTGAGCCGCCGCTCCGGGCGCCGCCCCGGCTGGGCGCCGGTGCATAGGCCTGCTGCGGGTCCGAATTGCTCTGCGGCTGTCCCGGCGAGCCGCCGGTCGAACTGTCCGACAAATCGACGTCGAACTGGGCGATCTTCACGTTGTGCTCGGCCAGGCGTTCGCGAAGGGCCGGCAGGTTGCCAAGCAACATGTCCCGGGCTTGAACCGTCTCGGCCTCGACCCGGGCGTTGAGCACGCCCCCCGAAACCGTCACGTCGAGCTTCAGCGAACCCAGCTCCGGCGGGCTAAGCCGCAAACGTAACGAACCGCCCTGATCGCCGGCAGTCTGAAAAGCTTTGGCCACGCGCTGGACGAACCGCGCGTTCTCCACTCCACCGGACCCACTGGGACCCGCTGTGCCGGCGGCCGCGCTCCCTGCACTGCTGTCCGGCGGAGTTGCCGTCGGCGCGGCGGTTGGCGTGGCCAGATTGTTCGTTACGATTGCCGCTCCGGGATTCGCTGAACTGGCTGCCGGCTGGCTCGCGCCGAGCGCGTCGGGGGTGGCTTGACTGCTGGACGCCGGCACGACGGCCGAGTCGACAACCGTCGTCGTCGTGGACGCTGCCGCCACCGCGACAACCTGGTTGGCGCCACTCACCGGGCTGATCGAGCCTTCAACCGCAGCCGCCTCAGTGTTGGCCGCCGGGTCCACGAGCGCCGCGTCGGCCGGACGGGTGGAACCGGGGCCGGCAATCGACGAATTGCCGCCAGGCTGGCCAGTGGCTGCTGATTTGGCTGCGCTGGCGGCGCGCTGCGATTTCCCGGCATGGGCTGATTGCGTCTTACCCGACGCAGCGGTCTTGCCGTCGGCCGAGACCTTCAGGTCAGAGCTCGCGGCACTCGTCTGGGCGAGCGCGGCGCCGGCCAGATCAATCGCAGTGCCCGATTCAGCGGCCGTGCCGGTCGCCGCGCCGGGCGTCGTGGTAGCGGTGGAGCTCGTGGGCTCGGTCTTGCCGGTTTGCGGCTGGGGCAGGGGATCGCCCGTATTCGCCGTGCCCGCGACGGTCAACGTTTGCGCGGCCTGATCTTTGCCCGAGCCGTTGGCGTCCGCCGCCGCCTGCGCCTTGGAAACGGCCGTTGCGTCTGGCGCGGTTGCCGCATGGTCGGCATTTGGCGTGGCGTGCGCCGGTCCGTCGTTGGCGGTCGCGGCGGACGACGCCTTCGCCCCGCGAGCGTTCTTGGCGTCGGGCTTAATCGTGCCGGCGAAATGAGCCCGCCCGGAGTGGCCGTGCCCGGCCACCCCGTCGGCCGTCCCGGGTGGTTGCGTCGATTTCGCCCCCGAACCGGCCGGCGCCTGCGCCGCGGGCTGGTTGGCGTTGGCTGCGGTCGCGTTGGTTTTGCCCGCTGGTGCGGCGTTTGCGCCGGCGGCAGACGTCGCATTGCCGCCCGTTGGTGTGCCGGAACTGCCAGGTCCGCCGCCCGCCGTCGTGTTGCCGGCGGCGCCGGGCGTGCTGTTGCCGCCGGCGGCTGCGGAGCCCGTGCCGCCGGTTCCGGTCGTGCCTGTGGCCGGCCCTGGCGAATTCGCACCAGCCTGGGTGGCCTGCTGCAGATGATCGTCGAACGAATTGGCGGCGACCGCCTTGGGGGCCGGCGGGCGCGCAATCTGAGCGTCGAGATTGCCCAGCACGACGGAAGGATCTAAGGCGAACCCGGACACGTGAAGTTTCCTAAGGTTGTTTGATCTGGCTGCGTGTTTTGTCGATCAAGTTGACTTCCGGCACTCCCGAGCGGATCAATCGCAACACTTCGTCGAGCCGCTGGGTTTCGTCGGCGGTCTTGAACTCGCTGATGATCTTGGCCCGTTTGCCGATCGGCATGCCGGACAGGATCGTGACTACCTCGTTCATCTCCTCGTTGTCGAGCATCTTGAGGATTTGCTCTTTAGCCTGCTTGGGCTTGATGTTCTCCCAGATCATCCGCACGTTTTCGCGACCGGAAGACAGGGCTTTGCTGCGCAAGGATTCGAGCTGGGTCTCGAAGGCGCTTTCCAGCGCGTCGTAGACTTCCTTTTCCCGGGCAACCTTGCTTTGCTCGAATCGGACCCGATCCAGGCCGCTCTTGAGCGCCTGTTCGCGCATTTCCAAATTGCGTGAATGCAGCTCTCGGGCTTGTTCATGGTCTTCGTACGAAGGCTGTTCGACGTCGTCGACCGTTTCGCGGATCGGCGGTTCGCTTTTGCTTTCCTTGGTGTCGATGCCCTGGGCGACTGCCAACATGCGATCGATGCGCTCGTTGCTCAGGCGGCCGGTGGTGCGCAGGAACAGCAAACCCGCCAGTGCGGCCACGACCGTGGCCACCGAGGCGTAGGCTCCCAGCGTCATCAGTTTGCCCAGCAGCGCGCCCATCAAAACCTTTCTTTCACCGACGCTTGCCGGCCGGCAATCTCGTCGAGCTGCTTCACGAGTGCGTTGTCCTCCGCCTGGCGATGGCGCTCGCGCTGCCGATCGGCGAGTTTCTCCAGCACCCGGACATCCCGGTCGGCAACGACCAGGGCCTGGCGGCGGCGCTCGACCTCGGGGGCCAGATTGTTTTCGTGTTGGCGAATAACACCGATTTCGGCCTGCAAGATGGCTTCGAACCGGCTGGCCGCCAGCAGGCGATCGATGTCCACGGCTCCGGTGGCCGCGTGGCCGCTGAGCGCCTTCAGGTCGGCCAGTTCCTGCTCGACCGATTCGCGCCGGTCGCGCAGCTTTTGCTCGGCCTGATAGGCTTCGGCCAATTGCCCGCGCCGCTCGTCGCGAGTCGCCTCGCGGAGCCGCAGCACGGTGGCCAGAGAAAAACGGAATCGTGCCATGTACGGTTATCCCCTCTGCTCGGCCGGAAATGCCGCCGCGGCCGCCGGCGCCACGGCCGCCGCTGCGGCGGGTCGGGCTTGCATCCGGCGATGCAGCTGCACGAGCAGCTCGCGGGACTGCTCGACCGTCGAGCGCTCGTCCACTCGCTGGCGCAGGTAGGCCTGAATCTCGGCTTGCAACTCGATGCCCAGGTCGACCTGGCGATTCGATCCGCGCCGATAGGCGCCGATCGAGATCAGGTCTTCGTGGTCGCGTTGGGCCGAAAGCACCTCGCGCAGCGCCTGGGCGGCCAGCCGGTGCTCGGGCGTCGTGATGTCGGACATCAGGCGGCTGATGCTCTCGAGCACGTCGATCGCCGGATAGTGGCCGCGGGAAGCCAATTTGCGCGACAGCCAGGTGTGTCCGTCGAGCAGACCCCGGACGGCGTCGCAGATCGGCTCGTTCGGATCGTCGCCCTCGACCAGGACCGAATAGAATCCGGTGATGCTGCCGCGAGCCGTGCGGCCGGCCCGCTCCAGCAGCTTCGGCAGCATGGCAAACACGCTGGGCGTGAAACCGCGCGTGGTCGGCGGTTCGCCTGCGGCCAGGCCGATCTCGCGTTGGGCCAGCGCCAGCCGGGTCAGCGAATCCATGATCAACAGCACGTCCTGCCCCTGGTCGCGAAAATACTCGGCGATCGCCGTGGCGGCAAAGGCCGCCCGCACGCGCACCAGCGCCGGCTCGTCGCTCGTGGCCACCACCACCACGCTGCGGGCCAGGCCCGTGGGGCCCAGGTCGCGCTCGATGAATTCGTTCACTTCACGCCCGCGCTCGCCGACCAGCGCGATCACGTTGACCGTCGCCGCGGCATAGCGGGCCATCATGCCCAGTGTCACGCTCTTGCCCACGCCCGAGCCGGCGAAGATGCCCATCCGCTGTCCGCGCCCGCAGGTGAGCAGGCCGTCGAGGGCCCGGATGCCCGTGGAGAGCGTCGTATCGATCCGGGGACGTTCGACCGCCGAGAGCGAGCGGCCCTCGATGGGCATCCGCTGGGTGAGTACCGGCGAGGGCCGGCCATCGATCGCTTCGCAGTTGGCGTTGACGACCCGGCCGAGCAGTTCGTTGCCGGCGGGCAGCCAATTCGAAGTCCGCACCAGGCGCACGCGGTTTCCGCGCCGCACGCCGGTCATGTTTTCCAGCAGGTAAACCAGCGTCAACTCGTCGCGAAAGCCGATCACCTCCGCCCGCAGCGGCTGGCCCGCCTGGCGGTCGATTTCGACGATGGCGCCGATCGGCGCCGGAAAGTCGGCCACCGAGGCGGTCATGCCCAGCGTGCGCACGACGCTGCCAACCAAGGCCGTGGGCAGGATTGCTTCGAGTTGAGTTTCGAGGGTCAGCATCGTTTCAGCCCAGCTCCTGTTCGATCCGGGCCAGCTGCGCTTCGAATTGCTGGTCGATCGCGCCGAAGCGCGTGTCGATTCGGCAGCCGCCGCGGCTGATCGCCGGGTCAGCCACGACTTCGGGCGAGCCCAGCCGGGCCAATTCTCCGGCAATCGTCCGCACTTGTCCGGCCAGAGCCTGATGATCTTCGGGATGCAGCCGGACTTGCACGTCGCTGGAGCCGGCAGCCATTTCCAGGGCTTCGCGCACCAGCTGGACGGTAATCTGCGGGTCGGCCGCCAGCTCGCGCCGGATCACGCGACCGGCAATGGCGATCGCCACCTTGACGTTCGTTTTCTCGGCGTGGGCCAGCCACCGCTGGCGAACTTGCGTCATGGCGTCGACGGCTTGCTTGAGCGCCGGCAACAGCGTGACCAATTGCTTGCCGATCCGCTCGTCGAGCTGGGCTTCGGCGGCCTTGAGCGCCGCGGCTTGCCCTTGCTGCTGGGCCCGCTGCCGGATGCCGACGGCGTCTTTTTCCGCCTGGGCCAGAATCTGCGCCGCTTGCGCGCGAACCTGATCCAGGTAGGTCTGCGCGGCTGCCCAGATCTTCGAAGTTAAACAGTCCGGCTTCGGCCGAACGGGCTGCGCCGGATGCTTTGATTACAGATGCCATGCTGTGCCAGTAAGTTCGTCGCTAGGGAGTGGATCCGCCGGTCGTTGCTTACACCGCCACGCTGAGATGCTTTTTCTCATCACGGCCGTCGGGCGCCGCGGTGCACTGCCCTGCAATTTCGGCCAATGCCTGCTGGGCCTGTTCGACGTCGCTCAGCCGAATGGGTCCCGGGTTGCCGAGCCGCTGCCGCAGCCAAGGCGCGTCTTCGGCAGCGCACAGTCCGAGCGCGCGGCGCACGAACTCGCCGGCCGCCCCGGCCAGTGCCAGCAGCAGAATCTCTCGCGGTGTCTGGCGAAACACGCCGGCGAGCGCCAGGTCGTCCAGCTGTTCGACCTCGGCAAACGTCAGCCGACGACGCGGCGCGTCGGCCAGCCGGGTGGCAAGGTGGCGGTCGTGTTGGGCCAGGTTGCGGAGGATTGCCGATTTGGACCGCCCGTCGGCGGCGGCCAGGATGCCGCGGAGCGTTTCCAGCCCGGCACCCGGCGCGCGCCGTGTGCGCGTCTGCTCGGACATCCAGCTCTGCATGCCGCGCTCGATCTCGTCGAGAATCTCCGGCGGCGTCTCGTCGAGATGCACCAGGCGCAGCGTCACTTCGCCCTGCAGGTCGGCCGGCAGCAGCGCCAGCACTTCGGCGCCGCGATCGCTCGTCAAATGCGAGATCACGACGGCAATCGTTTGCGGCCGTTCGCGTTGCAAGTAGCGGGCCAGCTCGCCGCTCGACGTTTCGCGCAAGAACTGAAACGGCGGCGCCTGGGGCCGCGTGGATTCATAGCGCGAAGCTTGGCTGCCGCGGGACGAGCGGACACCCTCCGCGCCGGACATGCCTCGGCCCAGGTCGAATTGCCGGGCCAATTGGCCGTCCAGCTCGATGCCGGGGGGCAGTTTCTCGGGCACCAGCGGGCCAATGCGGAAAAACTCTTCGATCACCGCTTGCTGCTCTCCGGACGTGACGTCGCCCAAATGACCGATCATCTCGCGCACGGCTCGGGATTGCTCGACCGACATCTGGTCGAGCAGTCCGGCGGCCGTCTCGGCGTCGAGACTGGCGATCAGCACGGCAGCTTTGCGGAGTGCCTGTTGGCGGTTTTTCATGGACTAGCTCGCATTGCCGATCCAGGCCCGCAGCACGCTGACTGCCGAGTCCGGATCCTCTTTCACCAGTTCGCTCAATTCTTCGCGCAGCGAAGGGCCGCCGGGCGGGCGCCGTTTGAGCCGATTGCGGATGTTCTGCGGCTCGGTTTCGACCGCGATGGCCGAGGGCGTCTCGGCGTTAAACTCGGCCGGCGACTGCGCCGCGCTCGATGCCCCGGCGCGCCGGCAGCCTGTGGCGTGCCGCGGACCATCGATCGCAGCATCACCAGGCTGAACAGCGCCAGCCCCATCATGCCCACCGTGCTCCAATACTGATTGGCCCAGGTCAGCACCTTGTCGTTCAAGGTCGGCTGCGGCAAAGGCGCGCTGGGCAAATGTTGGAACGACGTGACGGTCACGCGCGGGAACGGATCGGCAGTGGCCCCGACCGACGGCAACAGCGCGTTGACCGAGTTCTGGATGTCGGTCCGGACTTCGTTCTTGATTTCGGCCAGCGCCGCGGCGTCGGGCTTTTTGACTTCCTGGCCGGCAGCCGGCGGATTGCGGTCCAGCCAGACTTTTTCGTAATAACTGCTCGGCACGGTCACCCCCACGGTCACGCGCTTGGGCGTCAGCGGGCTGTGCACCACGCGCTTGGATTTCGACGGAACGGCGCTGCGAGTGTCCGTTTGCGTGGTCTCTTCCGAGTTCTCGCTGCCGCCCGAGCTGCTCACCGTGGCGGGCTGGTTGACGCCGTGCTGCTGGGCCAGGCCCGGCCTGCCGCCGCCGGCCAGGCCGCGGACCAGCTTGGTCAGGCCCTCTTCGCGCTGTTCGTAGGGTACGCTCTTCGGGTCGAATTCGGTCGACGATTCTTCGTGGATCGTTTCGGCATCCAGTTCGACGTTCGCCTTGACCAGCACGCCCGGGATGTAGGCCAGGATGCTGGCGATCTTTTCATCCCATTGTCTTTCATACAGCCGCTTGCGGGTGATGTACGGATCGTCGTCGCCGCCGCCCACGCCGTCAGCCGTACCCGACCCAACGTAGGTCTTGCTGTTCAGGTCGGTGACGGTGACGGTCTGCGGTTTCAGGCCCGCGAAGGCACTGGCGACCAGATTACGGATCATGCGAACCTGGTTCTCGTCGAGCTGAGTGCTGCCCAGCGGCTTGACGCTGACCGAAGCCGTGGCCACTTTCGGGTTGACCAGGGATTTTGATTCCTCAACGTCGTACATCACGCTGGCGTTTTCGACGCCCTGCATGTGGCAGATAATCGATTGCAGCTCGATTTGCTTGGCGATCCGCATGCTGTCGAGCCGCTGCTGCTTCGACACCCAGGGACTCGCGCCGGCGGCCTTTTCCAGGTACTTGCCGAAATCGGTCGGCAGCGCGCCGCCGTCGGCCAGCGCGCCCATGTAGGCGGCTTGCTTGCCCACGGGCACGCGGATGCGATTGCCGTCGATCTGGTAATCGTTCAAGCCCGCCTTGGAAAACGCGGCTTCCATGGCCGGCAATTGGGCGCTGCCGACGGGCTCGCCCCCCATCAAGAACGCCTGCTGGCCGCTCGAGGAGTGATTGACCAGGTAGGCCAGGCTGATCACGACCATCGTGAGCAGCAGGGCGGCCGTAATCCGGGCGCCGGGCGTCATCGACTTGAAGAGATCGACGAGCCGGGCGTAACCCTGATTGAGGAAATCCATCCTTGGAACCTCGCGTGACTAAGTTGGACTTTACCGGCCGCATCCTGCAGCCGCTCGCTCCGCGGGCATCAGGCCGCGCGGCGCGTCGTGTTCGTATTTACGGGAACGCGCTTAGATCTTGATGTCTTTGACTTCCTGGTAGGCGGCGACGAGCTTGTTGCGGACCTGCATCATCATTCGAAACGCCAGGTCGGCCTTCTGCACCGCCGTCAGCACTTCGGCCGGATTGACGTCGCCGCCGGTCATCAGGTTCTCGACGGCCCGGTTGGCATCCTGCTGCATCGAATTGACCTGTTTCAGCGAGTCGACCAGCATGTTCTGGAACGACGAGCCGGCAGCCGCGCCAGGCGCCGCCGGCGCCGGCGGCAAAGGCGGCAGCGGCACGGCGCCGATGGGGGAGATCGAGCTCATCGCGAACCCTCTGCTTTATCTTTGTTTCAGGCAATGATCTTGAGCGACTGCTGCGTGATGCCCTTGGTGACGCCAATCATGCTCAGGTTGGCTTCGTACGCCCGGGAAGCTTCGATCGAGTCGACCATTTCCGCCATCATGTCGATTCCCGGGTAGGCGACGAAGCCGGCATGTTCGCCCTCTTTGACGGCGTCGGGGTGGCCGGGCTGGTATTTCCAGTTGGGTTCGACGTTGGCCGTTTCGATCGCGGCCACGCGCACGCCCGCGCTGCCTTCGGCCCCGCCGATGGCATCGTCGGTCTGAAACGTCACGAATCGCGGCTGGTACGGCTGCGACTCGCCCAGCTCGTTGTGGGTGGTCGAGATGTTGGCCAGGTTTCCGGCGATCGCATTGAGCCGGGTCCGCTGCGCCACCAGGGCACTCGTGCTGACGTCTAGCGCGGTAAACATGTTTCGTTACTCCCGTTGGGCTGGGGGATCAAGCGCGTTCGCTCACGGCCGCTTGCAGCAGCCGGAATTGGCTGGCCATGATCGAAATGGCCATGTTGTGTTGCAACTCGTTCTTGGCCACGGCGGTGATCTGCTGTTCCAGGTTGCCGTTCGTGTCGTCGTGGTGCAGCATGTCGGCCAGCGAGTTCCCCACTTCGCTCACCGGATTGTCGCTCGTGTGTCCCGGCGAAACCACGACGCTCGATTGCATCTGGTCGCGCTGGTGGATCGCCGATTTCAGCCGGGTCTGAAATTTTTCCGGCGAAAGATCTCGCATTCGGTACCCCGGCGTGTCGATATTGGCAATATTGCCCGCCAGTACGTTTTGTCGGGCCTGGGCAAAATTGACCACCTGCTCCAACACCGGGATGGCGGTATTCTGCACGAGCGAAGTCAACATCGTTTCGTTTCCTTTGCCAGGTCGCAGCTCGGCGAGCAACTCGCTCCGGCTGCGGACTCCCAGGGATTCAAGCAACTCCGATACCGCTGCCGGCCCGACGCACGATGGCCGGCGGCACAACGCCCGGACCCACTTGCACTAAAATCGATTCTCGCTGTCCCGCTGCCGCTGCTCGGTGCTCCTCGTGCCGCAAGCGCCGCTCGGCCGACACGCGCAGCTTCTGCGCGAGCGAAACCGGCCGATTCTGCCGCTAGCGACCAAACCTCCGAGCGCTCCCGGCCGACAAGCGACCTCTGTTTGCGACCGCCGGTTACCCGGGCCGCAGCGGTTTCTTGACTCCGATTTTTTTCTCTGCTCGTCCTTCGCTATTTCTCGCCGCCTGCGCTGCGCGACTTTTTGAGCCGGCACATTCAACCCGCCTTCGCCAGGCTTCTGGCCCGCGGCGCGTAGCCGTAGGCCTTCAGCTTGCCGGACAAAGTTCGCAGGCCGATCCCGAGCGCCTCGGCCGTGCGGGCCCGATGCCCCGCGAACCGCTCGAGCGTGGCTTCGATCATTTTCCGCTCCATGTCTTCCAGGCTCGTGCCCACGGGCACGGCTGCTTCGCCGACCGGCCGCACGTCTGCCGACTGGATTAGCCAGGGGCTCAGGTCGTCGGCGCCGATCGCCGGCCCCGGGGCCAGAACGCTGGCCCGGGTGATGATGTTTTCCAGTTCCCGGACGTTGCCGGGCCAGTGATATTCCGTGAGCAAGGCCTGGGCGTCGCCGCGGAGCGTGGCCGGCTCGCGATGCAAGCGCTGGGCCGCGAGCTCAAGAAAGTGGGCGGCCAACTGCGGAATGTCTTCGCGCCGTTCGCGCAGCGCCGGCACGGCCAGCGGTACGACGTTGAGCCGATAGTACAGGTCGGCGCGGAAACGGCCCGCGGCCACTTCGGCCGGCAAATCCCGGTTGGTCGTGGCCATCACGCGCACGTCGACCGAAATGGTCTGGCTGGAGCCGACGCGTTCCAGCGAGCGTTCCTGCAACACCCGGAGCAGCTTGGCCTGGAGCGGCAACTCGATCTCGGTGATTTCGTCGAGCAGGATCGTGCCGCCCTGCGCGAGTTCGAACCGGCCGGTCCGCGCGCTCTCGGCCCCGGTGAACGCGCCGCGCTCATGCCCGAACAATTCGCTTTCCATCAGGTGCGAAGACAGGGCCGGGCAGTTCAGGCTGACCAGGGGCGAGTTGCTGCGGCTGCTGGCTTCGTGCAGTTGCCGGGCAACCAGTTCTTTGCCGGTGCCGCTTTCGCCGGTGATCAGCACGGTTTCGCGAGTAGGACCGACTTGCGCGATCCGCGCCCGCAGCACGAGCATCGCCGGGCTGTTGCCGATCATGGCCAGGGATTGCTGGCCGGTGGTCCGCAGCGGGGCGCGTTGGTCGAGCATGCGGCCGCGCTCCAGCGCCCGGGCCACGAGCTGTTCCAGCTGGTCGGCGTCGAACGGTTTTTCGATGTAGTCGAACGCGCCGTGGCGCATGGCTTCGACCGCGGAACTGACCGTGGCGTGGGCGGTGACCATCAGCACCTGGGCCCCGTGCGAGCGGTTCTCCAGCTGCCGGATGAATTCCAGCCCCGTCATGCCCGGCATCTGCAAATCCGTAATCACCACGTCGTAGCCTTCGGCGTTCATCCGGCCGAGGGCTTCCACCGCGCCGGCGCAGGCGTCGACCTGGTAGCCGGCGTGGCGCAGCACGTCGCTCATCGATTCTCGGGCTTTGGCGTGATCGTCGACGACCAGGACGCGGCCGGTGCATTCGGCCGTGCCGCGCCGGGGTCGTGGGAAGCTTGCTCGTCATGCCGCAGCCTCCATTCGTCGGGTGTGGGGAATTCGCAGCGTGAACGCGGCGCCCCCTTCGGGGCAGTTCGCCGCCAGAATCTCACCGCCGTGGACGTCGGCAATCCGGTTGACGATCGCCAGGCCCAGCCCGGTGCCGCTGCTCTTGGTCGTGTAGAACGGCTCGAAGGCCCGGCGGCGGACCTCTTCGCTCAGGCCCGGGCCGCTGTCGGTGACTTCGATTTCGGTCCCATTGCGGCCGCGGCAGGCGGTGAGATTGATTTCGCCGCCGTCGGGCATGGCTTCCATCGCGTTGAGCACCAGGTTCAACAGCGCCCGGCGGAGCATGCCGTAATCGGCCGCGATCGACAGCTGGCGGGGCAGGTCGGTAACGGCGTGAATCGCATGCGCCGACAGCTGCGGCGACAGCGTGGCCAGCACGTCGTCGACCAGCTTGCCGACCGTGAACTGCCGGACTAGCGGCTGGCGATCGGACGTGAAGCTGAGCAGATCGTTGACCGTGGCATCCAAGGCGACAAACCCCGCCTCGACTTTGTCGAGCACGTCGAGGCTCCCGCGGTCGTCCGACACGCGGCGCCGCAGCAGGCTCAGGTACAGCGTGACCGGCACCAGGTTGTTGCGCACTTCGTGGGCAATGTGCGAGGCCATCTGCCCCAGGTCGGCCAGCCGGTTCTGCCGCGCCAGCTCGCGATTCTTGACTTCCAGCTCGTCGGTCAGGCGGCGCACCTCCGCCCGCAGCGCCTCGTGCGTCTGCTGCAGGCGCACCGTGGCCGTGCTCCAGGCGGCCAGCACGGCCTTCAGATCGGCGGCCCGCTCCAGCGGAATGATGTTCGGTTCTTCTTCGTGTTCGATCATCGGGAGCTCAACTTTCCGACGAGAGGTCAAGATGTCTGCGCACCGCGACGGCTTCGGAGGCATAGGCGCCGCGCGCCGCGCCCGCGGCGTGAACATGTTCCAGGCTTTGCACGGTCTCGTCGCGGCGGCGGACCATCCGGGCTTCGGCCTGCCGATCCTGGGCCACGATTTCCGCCAGCAGCGATTCGCAATCGGCGGCCAGCCGGGCACATTGCTGCCGCTCGGCCGCGCTGGGCCAGCTCCGCGCCGCCGGATCCTGCTGACGAAACGGGTCGAGCGCGCGTTCTGTCGCCTGCAGATCGACGAGCACCCGCTGCTTGCCGGCCAGCAGCGTAAGCAGGGGCCCCATCTGGCCCGCGTCGATCAGCTCCAGCTGCTTGCGGCCCAAATCGCGCAGGCCGACCAGGTCGGCATGCCGCTGCCGGATCAGCCGGGTCAGTTGTTCGGTATCGTTGGGGATCATCTTCCAGCCTGACGTCGATCGTGCGAAAAAACCCTGGCCTGTCCGGGCCGGCGGTTTACAGTTTTCCCATCCAGTCGAGCAGCTCTTTCCACTCCCGTCGCGAATAAACCGTGGCTTCGGCGAACGACGCGTTGGCGTCGATCCGTTCGAGCACCGCCTTGGCCTGCTGAATCGCACCCCGGGCTTCGCGCAGCTTGTTGAGCCGGCGGTAGCAGGTGGCGATCTGGGCAAAAGCTTCGAGCACTTCCGGGTCATGCTGATAACGGTTCGTGGCCGTCGAATAGGCCCGGATCGCGTCTTCGTCGCGCCCCAGCTCGACCAGCGCCGCGCCGGCGGAAAAATACGAATTGCGCAGCAGCAATTTCTCCAGCCCGCTGAGCTCGGTTTGCTCCTGCCGGCGATTGAGCGCTTCCTGCGTTTGCTCGTAGTAGCTGATGGCCGTTTCCAGGAACTGCTGAGCCTGCTTGAGATGCGCGATGCGGGCCGTCTCGACGCTGTCGGTCGTGGCCTTTTCTTGCGGCACTTTGGCCGCCTGCTGGCAACATTCGGCGATCATGTAGCGGGCTTCGATCGCTTGCCGCGAGTCGGGATACCGGGCCACGGCCTCCTCGAGACGTTCGATCGCCTCGACCTGCCGTCCGGCCGTTGCCAACAGCTTGCCCAGGGCAAACAACGAATCGCGCCATTCCTTGCTGTCGGGGGTGAGCAACTCGCCGCTCAAGTTTTCCCGCAGCATGGTCTCGGCGCCGGCGATGTCCCCTTTTTCGGCGCTGGCCCGGGCGGCCCACAACCGGGCCTGAAAGCTGGCCGCGTCGTCGGGATAGAACTCGATGCACTCGGCCAGGGCCACCAGCGCGTCGTCGATCCGGCCGAGCGACAACAGCGCCTCGCCCAGGTTCACCAAGGCCAGCGGACGGCGGCGGCGGAGCTCGTATTTCAAGTATTCGTCGAGCGCCGCCACGGCCTCCGTGAAACGGTGGCCGGCCAGGTACGATTCGGCGCTCTGCCAGACATCGTCGGGATAGTTGCGCGTGGTGAAGTCCAACTCTGCCAATTGTCCGAACACCTGGCCCGCCTTACGGTACTCGGCTCGCCCTTTGGCCCGCACCTCGTCGGACTGCGGATGCGGCAAGGTCTCGGCCGTGTGCAGCAGGTTGCGGGCCCAAGCGCGGTAGGTCTCGGCCGCCAGGCGCACGCACTGCGGGCGCGGAAACAAAGGGAACATGCTTTCGGTCAGGCTGATCGCGTTTTCATATTGCCCCGCGTCGGCAAAATGCTGATAGACCGCCAGCACTCGGCTGCGAAACTCGGCCGGCGGAATCCAGGGATTCGTGAACTCCGGCGTCTCCGGCACGGCCGACAACATGCCTTTCAGCGCGGCCAAGGCCGGTTCTTCACGCTGGAATCCGAGCAGCAAGTCGGCTTCCTGCAGTCCCGCGGCAAGCCCCTCGGGCGAATCGCGGTGCAAGTCCCGCGTGCGCTCGAATTGCGCCAGGGCCGCCCGGGTATCGCCGATTTCCAACAAGCACACGCCGATCAGGTACATCGCCTGACGAATGGCCCGGTCGGCCAGCGGATCGTCCTGGGCCCGGCGGAAAATCTTGATCGTCTCTTCGTACAGATTCTTGACGGCCTGGCGATCGTCGGCCGAAGATTCGGCGGTCAGGCGACTCTTGGCCTCGCGCCCTGGCGCAGACTGATCTGGCCGCGGAGCAACTCGGCCTCCGGACGAATGAAAGCGTCGGCCGGGATCCGGTCGAGCGCCTGGGCACAGGCGGCAAAATCGTCCAGCTGCCAGAGCAACTGGGCGTCGTCCAGCAGGCCCGTCTCGCGATCGCTCAGCGACAATTCCGGGTCGGCCAGGAATTGCCGGTTGTGCTCCAGCGCCTTGTGCAGATCGGCGTCCGGCCCTTGCCGATAGGCGCTCGTGAGCAGCCTGTGGATTTCAGTGGCCTGCTCGGGAAACTCCTCCAGCGCCTGCTCGAGAATCGGGATGCTCTCGGCCACTCGGCCGGACAGGCACAAGCTGCGTCCCAACAGCAGCAGACCGGACGGTTCGAGCGCGCGCTGATAACCCCGTTCGCGGGCCAGCTCCATGTGCCGGGCGGCCAGCAGATAGTAATCGGCCCGTTCCTGGCCCCAAAGTTCTTCGGCCTCTTGCGCCGCGACGACGGCCAGCACGAATTCCGGACCGCCTTGTTCCTCCGGCGTCAGTTGCTGCCGATCGATCTCCTCGACGAGCCGCCGGGCCTCGTTGAATTCTTGCAGGTCGAGTGCCGCAAGCGCGGTGGCGAGCGTCGGCCGTTCGACCGTGGGCTCTTGGCGGCGAAATGCGCCTTGCGAGGCGAGCAGCGCGAGCGGACTGACGACGAGCAGCAGGAGCAGCACGACCCCCGCCGCGATCTTCTGGCCGCGACTGCCGCGCAGCCACGCGCGCAACGCCGCCAACCGGCCGGACGCCGCCGGCGCCGAGTCCGGCGCTGCAGTGGGTTTCGCTTTCTTCGTGCTCATCGAGGCATCCCTGCCGCCGATAGCATTCCTGTCGGGTCAACTGGCCGCCGCGCTGCGCCGGACCAGGAGGTCGTTTCCACGAGCGCGAAAGTCGCACGGCACGCGGCCGGTCGACGAGACCGAGCCGCGCGCAGGACAGGACGCAAAGGTACAAAATGGCGGCGGTTTGTACCTGAAAACAGGTCAATGTGCAATGGCACACGGCCGCCGCCGCCGGCCGAGAGAAGTGCAGCCGGCCCAGCTCAGTCGCCGCTGCCGCCGGCCCGCGGTCGGGCCCCGTTTTCCGCCGCCACGACCGGCGCGGTGATCTGCTGCATGATCCAACGATCGACGTCCGACAGCATGTGCGTCGTCAGATCGTCGCCGCTGGGATACTGCCGCAAGCTGATCGACATGCCCGCGGCATAAATGAGGCGCAAGTCCTGGCAGACCGCCGGCGGCGGGTAATGCCCGCTATCGCGCCCGCTGGCTAGCAAGAAATTCAAGCGCCGCACGGCGTGCAACTGCGCAAGCGGCCGCAGACCGGTGGGAAAGGGCCCGTTGATCGAAACGGCGCCGGCAAAATAGCGGGGCAGATTCAGCGCCAGGCGAAAGGCCATCGTGCCCCCCGCCCCGAAGCCGGCCAGAAAGATCCGGTCGGAGTTGATGTTCCATTGCTCGCTGGCGGCGGCAACGGCCTCGAGCGCTCGATGCTCGGCCAGCAGGATGTGGTCTTCGCTTTGGCTCCAGGAGCAGCCCAGTTGTCCGGCCGACGCGTCGGCCTCGACGGTCCCGCGCGGGGCCACGGCGGCATAGTTGCGCAAACTGACGAACGGCATGATCCGCTTGAGTTGCCGTTCGTCGTCGTTCGCGCCGTGCAGCCAGACGATCAGCGGATAGGCGTAATTCGGCTCATAGTGCATGGGGGCAAACAGGGCCTGCCCGACGTCGGCTCGAATCCGACCGGCCTCGACCTGTGCGGCTGGAGCGCCGGCCGCATTGTCCCCGTTCGCTTCGGCTTCGGTTTCTGCGCCTCGCGGCACGTCGTGTCGATCGGAGAAATAGGGCCCAAGGCGATTCATGAGTGTTCCAGCCAGGGGTCGGGGAAAGAAACGCCAGCAGCCCTGCCACGAGCCGTAAAGTCAGGCTCGGCGGGCCAGCCCGAAATGCCGTCCCGATTCGAGAGACACTGTTCCGAAAAGCGCGATTCCGAAAAACACTGCTCCGAATACAAAACACAGTTCCCAGCGGCAAATTTCCGCCTCGGATTCAGACCCGGGCATCGCAAATTCTTGGCCCGGATCCGGCGGATTGCCCCACGTCGGGACTCTAACCCAAGAATTCGTAGCGTGTCAACGCCAGCCGTCCGAGCGTCCCCCGTTGGGCGGGACCGGCCTCCGCTCGAGACCCGGCAAGCCGCAAAGTCTGGGCAGTGGCGCCCCGCAATGCGTCACCGGGGCTCAGGGTCTGCCCGTTCAAGTCAGGCCTGCCATGATGCTGACGAGTTCCTTGACCGCCTGGACGCTCTTCTGGAATTGGGCTTGCTCGGCGGCGTTGAGCTTCAGCTCGATGATCCGCTCGATGCCCCCCGCGCCGAGGATAGCCGGCACGCCGACATAATATCCGCCCACGCCGTACTGTTTGTCGCAATAGGCCGCGCAAGGGAGCAAACGCTTCTTGTCGCGGACGACCGCTTCGACCATTTGGGCCGTGGCCGCGGCCGGAGCATAGTAGGCGCTGCCGGTCTTGAGCAGGTTGACGATTTCGGCGCCGCCGTTACGAGTGCGGTCGACGATCTCGTTCAGCCGCTTTTCATCGAGCAATTGCGTGACCGGGATTCCGCCCACCGAAGTGCAACTGGGAATCGGCACCATCGTGTCGCCGTGGCCGCCCATGAGCAGCGCCGACACGTCTTCCACGCTCACGCCCAGCTCCATCGCCAGAAACGTGCGATAGCGCGCCGTATCGAGCACGCCGGCCTGTCCCAACACGCGCTGCGGCGGAAACTTGCTCACCTGCCAGGCCCGCTGCACCATCGCGTCGAGCGGATTGCTGACCACGATGATCACGGCTTCCGGACTGTTCGCGGCGACTTGTTCGGTGACGCTGCCCACGATCTTGGCGTTGGTTGCCAGCAGATCGTCGCGGCTCATGCCGGGCTTGCGCGGAATGCCGGCCGTGATCACCACCACCTGGCTCCCGGCAGTGTCCGCGTAATCGTGCGTGCCGACGATCTTCGAGTCGAAGCCCATGATCGGCGAGGCCTGCATCAGGTCCAGGGCCTTGCCGCGGGGCATGTCGCCGGTCTGGGGAATATCCAAAAGGACGACGTCGCCCAGCTCGGCCGCTGCGCACCAATGCGCACAGGTGGCGCCGACGTTGCCCGCTCCGATAATGCTGATCTTGGGACGGCTCATCGAGTATCTCACTCCCTGGCGGATGTTGGCTGAAAAAAGAGGCCGCCTGCTAGCAGGCAGGCCTGTGGCAGCGCAACCCGGCGCGGCGGCAGCGGTCGGGAAACGCCTGCGGTGCCCGTGAGTATGGAATGCGAGTGCTCCAAGTCAAGGGGCTCGGCCGCGGCCGCGCGGCGGGCGAATTGCCGCGTTGCCCCAGCGCGCAGGGGGCGCTGGTCGAGCGCAGCGAAAGCGGGCAAGATTCGCCGGGAAAACGGCTGGCCAAACTAGCCAATTTGACAGTCAACCGTGCCGATTTTAGAATGACAAGTCTGTAACTCTTCCGACAGCTACTGCGAGTGCGGAGAACGAGACTATGAAGAAGGCCGAGTTGAAGATTTACAAGACACAGCTCTTGGCATTGCGGGCCCGGCTCAGGGGCGACGTCGATGCCATGGCCAACGCGGCCTTGAAGAAAACGCGCTCGGAAAACAATGGCGATCTGTCCAGCATGCCGATCCACATGGCCGACCTGGGCAGCGACAATTTCGAGCAAGAATTCACGCTCAGCCTGATGCAAACCGAAGGCGGAACCCTCGAATCCATCGAAACCGCTCTTGAGCGCATCGAGGACGGGCTGTACGGTCTGTGTGAAGAGTGCTCGCAACCGATCAGCAAAACCCGGCTCAACGCCATTCCCTATGCTCCGATGTGCATCAAGTGCGCTCAGAAGCTCGAGCAGAGTTAGCAGCCTGACCGGGCCCGCTGCCCCGCTCATGGCCGCCGGGCCCATCGCGACAGCTGGGCCCATCGCGAATGCTGGGCCCATCGCGAATGCCGGGCCCATCGCGAATGCTGGGCGAGGGTTGCCATGATGGCCGTTCCCCGCAGTCGACTGCCGTTGTTCCTGGCGATCGCGGCGGGTGGCTGCGCCCTGGACCTGGCCAGCAAAAGCTGGATTTTCGCCCGCTTGGGCATGCCCCTTGAGCAGCCCACCGAGTGGCTCTGGGAAGGCGTGTTCGGTCTGACGACCAGCCTCAACGAGGGCGCCCTGTTCGGCATCGGGCAGGGCTGGACCGTCTTCTACGCGGTGCTGTCGATCGTGGCCGCCCTGGGCATCATGTACTGGGCCTTTGTCGCCGGCGCAGCGGCCGACCAGCTGCTGAACATTTCGCTGGCCCTGGTCACCGCGGGCATCTTCGGCAACTTGTACGATCGCCTGGGCTTGCCCGGCCTGGAGTGGAATCGAATGCAGCACCTGCATCCGCCGGGCACGCCGGTCTATGCCGTGCGCGACTGGCTGGATTTCCACCTCATCCGCTGGCCGATCTTCAACCTGGCCGACAGTTTCCTGGTTTGCGGGGCGGCACTGCTGATTTGGCATGCCTTCCGCAGCGAACAGCGGCCCGCGGCCGCCACCGCCGCGCTCGACCCGGCTGGGCCAGCCGGTTCCCCCGCCGCCCAGTGACCTCCCGGCGCGCACTGCCCCCCGCCGCCACCTGGCCCCGGCGCCGGATGGGATCCGCCCCCGATGAGGGGCTGTCGATCCGAGCCTTCGCCCCTCAAGGCCTCCAAACGGCCCTCGATCCTGGGACAAATCTGCTCGCAAGCCTTAGGCATGAGCGGAATCGCTCACCGCCGCAGTTTGGCCCAACCCGGCTTTCGCGCTCCGGGCCCTGGCGATCAGCGGTGGACTTACTGGCAGCAAGCTGCATTTTGTTGTCCGAATCTGACAGGTCCACTAGACTTTACCCTAAGAGCCTGGGGACAAAGGGGGCGGGGACTGTCCCAATTTTGCGCAGCAGGCGGAGTAAAATGGGACCGTCCCCCTTGCCCCAGACTGTTTTGTCCCCCGGGCTCTAAGTTAACACACGACCGGTGTTGAGCGCCTCGCGGCCTGAGGGACCGCGCAGGCTCGGTTTCGGGATGGTCGGCCCACTGGGCCGCGCCCGGCATGGCGCGCCAAGGCGGCGCTGACCCCCCTGTGGAATAGGAATCGTCCGTCAGGAGGTGGCACTTCTCGCAGAGTATCGATCCAGCGAGGCGGATCGGTTCGGGCGGCGCACTTTGCCTCGCCTGCGATTCGATCCGTTGCCGGCGCCCGCCAGCCCCTTGCTGCCCAAGATAGGGCGATGTTCCATGAAGCTCTCGCGTACCGTGGCATATGCCATCCAGGCCTGCTTGCAGCTTGCCCAGGCAGACTCGCAGCAGCCGGTCCCCTGCAGCCAGCTGGCCGCCGACGGACACATGCCGGAGCGCTTTCTGCTCCAGATCCTGCGGCACCTGGTGACGCACGGCATCCTGCATTCAACCCGCGGCGTCGAAGGGGGCTATACCCTGGAGCGCAAGCCCGTTGATATTTCGCTCTTGGACATCATCGAGGCGATCGAGGGGCCGCTCGTTTCGTCGATTCCGGCCGTCGAAGGTTCGACTTCGGAACTGATTCAGAACCGCCTGCGCAGCGCGCTGGACGAAATCACCGCCACCACCCGGCAACAGCTCTCGAGCATCAAGCTGACGGCCCTGATGCCGGTCGATTTGCCGCGCAGCATGGCTCCGGAAACAACGACGGCCGGCGCCTGATCGGTCGCTCGCGGCGGTCGCGCTTTACAGCGGCCGCAAATGGCGCCGGGCGATCTTCGCCTGCTCGAGCAGTTGCTGCAACTGCCGCCGGCGCTCGTCGAGCTTGATCCAGTCGGGCAGCGAGAAATCTCGCGATTGCTTGGCGCCGGCCAGATCGCGCTCGATGCTGCGCCAGCTGGTCGGTGAGCGACTCGACCTGCCGCATGGCCTCGCGATGCGGACGCACCAGCAAGTACACGAAGCCATATGAAGTCAGCAGGACGGCTTCCAATCCCACAAAATGCAGCAGCCGCGAGCCGGCGGCCGTCAGCTCTTGCGGAAACGGGATGCTCCAACAATCGGCAACGAAGAATCCCAACAGCGCCGCCGCGCCGGCCAGGGTCCAGACGGCGCCCCAGGCAATATCCAAAAGCAACACCGCGAACAGCGCTTCGACGATGAACCACTCGGTCGGCGGCGCGCCCCAGCCTCCGGTCAGCAGCGAAAACACCGTGCAGCAGAGCCAACCCTCGAAGCACAAGATGTGGGCCGCCCGGCGCGGAGAGAGCCCGAACCGCAGGGCGACCAGATTGCCGCACATGGCCACGTTCAGCGCAGCCGCCGTGATCTGGCAGCCGCGTGCGCCCGCCCAGACAAAGAACACCAGAAACACCAGCAGCCAGAACTGGATCGTCAGGCTGAACAGCACCAGACGTCGCGTCTGCCGCAGCCGCAGCGGCGTGGCGGCGGACCCGGCCGGCAAAAACTGCCGCCAAACGCGCGACCAGGGGTCGTTCGGGTGATCGGTGGAAATCATGCGTCGCGCCGCAAAATCGGGGCAGGGGTTCTGAATAGCTCGTCCAACGAGGCAAATATGAAAGTCTAGTTCAGAAATGAGCGCCATCGTCCCGCCGGCCCGCCATCGGATCCGCCAAGTCCCGATGCGGAGCAAGGTTACAACGAGCCCGGCTTCCGCCGCCGGAGCGCCCAGCGGTGGGCGACTCGTCAACCGCCGGCCAGATCGGCGCAGCCGGTGCAGTAGTTGGCGGTCGGCCTCAGGACTGCTAAAATCCATCAGCCAGCTTTGATGCTTTGCCTCGGACCTTCGAGCGCAGGATACAAGCCATGCCCGGCCAGGATCACGCAATGGATGGCGGCCTTTCGGCACCCAGCGGCTGGCCGCTGACCCGGCGCCAGGCTCTGTGGAGCACCGGGTGCGCCGCCTGGACGGGGCTGCTGTCCCGCTGGGCGCTGGCCGATGCGGGTCCGCCGGCCGCTCGGGCTCGGGCCAAGGCCGTGATCCTGATCTTCAACAGCGGGGCCCCCAGCCACCTCGACTTGTGGGATCCCAAGCCGCTGGCCGACGCCGACATCCGGGGCGAGTTCTCCCCGATCGCCACGCGCACGCCTGGCGTGTTCGTCTCGGAATTGATTCCCGAGCTGGCCGCCCGCTCCGACCGCCTGGCGATCCTGCGCAGCGTTTCGCACAAGCATGGCGGCCACAACTCGGGCATGTACTGGTCGATCGTCGGGCGGCCCTACAAGCGCGACGACACGCAAATCCATCCCAGCCGCACGGACTTTCCTTGTGTCGGCGCGCTCGCCGGTTGGCTGGCCCAGCGCGACGGCTACTCGGCGCGCTGCCGCCTTACGTCATCACGCCCAAGCCCACCCACGACGGCGCGTTCGTCACGCCGGGTCAGTCGGGCAGTTGCTTGGGTTCGCGCTTCGACCCCTTCGTGCTGAATGCCGACCCCAGCGCGGCCGACTTCAAGCTGCCGGGCCTGGATCCGCTGGCCGACGTCGAGGGCGCGCGGCTGACCGAGCGCCGCGACATGCTCGCACGGCTCGATCGCCACCAGCGCTTCGGGCACGAGGAGATCTTCGACCAGCTCGATCAATTGGCCGGCCGGGCGGCCAGCATGGTGACTAGCGGCGCTGCCCGCCGGGCGTTCGACCTGACGCAAGAGAGCGACGCCACGCGCGAGCGCTACGGCCGGCACACCTGGGGCCAATCGCATCTGCTGGCCCGGCGCTTGGTGGAAGCCGGCGTGAAATTCGTCACGACGGTCAACGGGCCCGGGATCATCTGGGACACGCACCAGGACAACACCGGGCGGCTGAAGAACGCGCTGGTGCCGCCGATGCAGCAGGCGTTCGTGGCCCTGCTCGACGACCTGTCCGAGCGCGGCCTGCTCGACTCGACGCTGGTCGTCTGGATGGGGGACTTCGGCCGCACGCCCAAGATCAACGCCCAAGGCGGCCGCGATCACTGGCCCTATTGCTATTCGATGGTGCTGGCCGGCGGTGGAATTCGCGGCGGCGTGGTCGTCGGAGAGTCGGACAAGACCGGCGCCTATCCGGCCTCGCGCCTGCTCACGCCGGCCGACGTGCACGCCACGATCTATACGGCACTGGGCTACGACCCGCAGGGCATCCGTTATGCCACCCTCGACGGCCGACCGACGCAGCTGTGCGAGGGTCAGCCGATCCACGAAGTGCTTTAGCACTGCCTACGGTTCGCGTTCGCGCGCCGGCGGCTCACTCGCTGCAATCGGCTTCGACCCGCACCCGGACGCCGGCCCAGTCGGCAATCTGGGCTGCCAGCCAGGCCGACTCGTCCGGCTCATCGGCATCCAGCGGAATCGTCGCGAGCGCCTGGCTATCCGGACGGTGCACCGCGAGCAAAGTTCGCCAGGAGTCCCCCGCGTGGCCCGGGCGGGGCACGGTGTGAAACCGGATCACCTCGCGAATGTCCGACCGCTCGATCTCGTCGGTCGATTCGCCGAGGATTGGCTGGACGGCCGTGATGCGCAGCGAGCGCTTGCCCAGGCGGTAGGCTGTGGTGCGGAACATCGCCAAGATCAGGTACAGCCCGGCCAGCAGGCCCGCGGCTTGGAGCAGCGCGAGCACGACGCCGCCGCCGAGCACTTCTTCGCCCGCCCACCAGCCGAATACGAACACGGCGGTGCCATATCCGCAGACCGCGACGAGCAGGCCGATCATCAGCCAGGCGGCCAGCCGCCCTTGGCCGGCGCGGCGCAAGCAGCGCAGCTCGCGCCCGGCGGCAGTCTCGCAGAGCGCCCAATCCGGCGGAGCAGGCAGGGTTGTGTTCATGGCGTTCACCCGTGGCGGGCGAGGCGATCTTTTCGCGGCACCGCGCCTGATTCTCACAATAATTCGCTTCGCCCGTACATGCCAATAATTGCATCTGCCGGCAGCCGGGGGCCGTGGAACCGGCGGCACGTCCCTTGGCAGCCAGCGTGCCGGCGGCTACGCTCGACAGCATGCAAAATGCCGCCGAACAGCCTGCCACCTGGCAGCGTCGTGATCTTGCCGCCCGACTGCAATTGGCCCTGGGAATCGCCCGCGAGGCCGGCCAGCTGACGCTCAGTTACTTCTGCCGCCCGGACCTGGCGGTCGAGCTCAAGCAGGACGCCACGCCGGTCACCGTTGCCGATCGCGCGGCCGAACAATTGCTCCGCCAGCGGATCGGGCAAAAATTCCCCCTCGACGGCATCCTGGGCGAAGAGTTTCCCGAACAGCCCGGCACCAGTGGTTTCCGCTGGATCCTGGACCCGATCGACGGCACAAAGTCGTTCGTGCGCGGAGTGCCGCTGTATGGCACCTTGATCGGTGTCGAGTTTCAGTCGCGCAGCGTCCTGGGCGTGATCTTTATTCCCGGCCTGGATGAATGCGTCTACGCCACGGTCGGCGGCGGCGCGTGGTACGAGCACGGCAGCACCGCGCCCACCCGGGCCCGTGTCTCGGACCGGGCCGTCCTGGCCGAATCGCTGTTCTGCACCAGCGACACCGTGGCCTATCGCCGGCTGGGACGCCAGGCGGCGCTCGAGCGGATCGAAGGGGCGGCGCTGCTCTCCCGCAGCTGGGGCGACTGCTACGGCTATCTGCTGGTGGCCACCGGCCGGGCCGAGCTGATGATCGATCCGGCCATGAGCGTCTGGGACGCCGCCGCCATGCAGCCGATCCTGGAAGAGGCCGGCGGCACCTTCACCGATTGGCAGGGCCAGGCCACGATCCATTCCGGCGAAGGCATCGCCACCAACGGCAAGATCCTGCCCGAGGTCCTCAGCCTGATCCGCGGCCCGCAGGCCGACGCCTGATGCTCTGCGCCATCGCCCAGCACGAACTGGCCTCCACGTTCATCGAGCTGGGGGCCGTGCTGGTCGGACTGGCGCTCTTGGCCCGGCTGGGCGCGGGCTGGGGCATTCCGTCGATTGCGCTGTATCTGCTCGGCGGCCTGGCCTTCGGCAATGGTGGAATCGCGCCCCTGCGGTTCAGCGAGTCGTTCGTCCACCTGGGGGCCGAACTCGGCGTCGTGCTGCTGCTCTTCATGCTCGGGCTGGAATACACCGCGCACGAGCTGTGGGACAAACTGCGCAGCGGGCTGCCGGCCGGCGTGCTCGATCTGGCGTTCAATTTCGCGCCGGGCATCGCCTGCGGGCTGCTGCTGGGATTCGGCCCGCTGGGCGCGCTGCTGCTGGGCGGCGCGACGTATGTCTCATCGTCGGGCATCACGGCCAAGGCACTGGCCGATCTCGGGCGGCTCGGCAATCCGGAAACGCCGCTCGTCGTATCGGTGCTGGTGATCGAGGATCTGGCCATGGCCATTTATCTGCCGCTGGTCGCGGTGGTGCTCAAGGATCAAAGCTGGGCGGAGGCGGTTGTCGCGGTGCTGGCCGCGCTGGCCACCGTGGCCGTGGTGCTGCTGGTCGCCCTGCGGCTGGGTCCCCGAATCAGCCGGTCGCTCGCCCGGCGGAGCGACGAAGTGATTCTGCTCTCGACGCTGGGGCTCGTGCTGCTGGTGGCCGGAATCGCGCAGCAGCTGCAGGTCTCGGCCGCGGTGGGGGCATTTCTCGTCGGCCTGGCACTTTCGGATCCGCTCGATCGCCAGGCCCGGCGGTTGATCGAACCCTTGCGCGATTTGTCGGCCGCGATCTTTTTTTTCTTTTTCGGCCTGGAGATCGATCCCGGGTCGCTGCTGGCCCAGTTGCCCATCGCGGGGCTGCTGGCCGCGGTCAGTGCGGCGGCCAAGATCGCCAGCGGCAGTTGGGCTGCCCGGCGCACCGGACTGGACCGCGCGGCCGCCCTGCGGGCCGGCACAGCCTTGGTGCCGCGGGGAGAATTCTCGATCGTCATCGCCGGGCTGGGAGTCGAAGCCGGGCTCGATCCGCGCTTGGGCCCGTTCGCCGCCGCGTATGTTTTCGTCATGGCCTTGGCCGGCCCGATGCTGATGCGCGCCTGCGACTGGTTCGGCCCAGCCCGATCGACGCCGGCCCCAATGACCCCATCCCCGCCGGCGCCGGCCCCAACCGCGCCGGCCCCACCCGCGCCTCACAAGTCCGATACCTGACTGCACCCCTTAAGGAGACAGCCGCCATGACACCGCGCACGCTCAGCCGCGACCAGGTGCGCCGGCTCGACCAGCGCGCCATGGCCGATTACGGCGTCCCCGGAATCGTCCTGATGGAAAATGCCGGTCGCGGCGTCGCCGAAATTCTGCTCCAGCTGGGCGTCGCCGGTCGAGTTGTCATCTGCTGCGGACCGGGCAACAACGGCGGCGACGGCTTCGTGATCGCCCGGCAGCTGGATTTGCGCTCGGTCGCCGTCAGCGTGCTGGCCTGGGGCGATCCGGGGCAGGGGACCGGCGACGCGGCGGTCAACTATCGCATCCTCGAGCGCAGCAGCCTGGCGATCGTGCGCATGTCTGCGGTGGCCGACATGGGCGCCGAGGTGACCCGGCAGCTGGCCGGCGCCGCCTGGGTGGTCGATGCCTTGCTCGGCACCGGTGCCCAAGGAGAGCCCAGGCCGCCGCTGGCCGCGGCGATCGACGCGATCAACGCTTCGGGCGTGCCGGTCCTGGCGGTCGACTTGCCCAGCGGCCTGAACTGCGATACGGGGCAGCCAGCCCAGCATACGATTCGCGCCGCGCACACGTGCACCTTCGTCGCGCAAAAGCCCGGCTTCCTTGCGGCCGGGGCCGCAGCGTTTACCGGCCCGGTGACCGTGGTCGACATCGGCGCACCGCGCCAGCTGGTCGAAGAGATGCTCGCCGGGCGCTGAACTGCCGCAATGCCGCGGCGCATGGGCAACGCGTCCAAAACCGTTTCCCCACCCCGCCCGTTGCCGCTGATCTTGATCCCCAGGGGCCGTTTTGCTAGCTTCCGCAGCCAACCGGCCCACCAGTGCTGCCTCGCTGCCCCCAATCCTGCCATGCGTTGCGCTCTTTTCTGCGTGCTGATCCTGGCTGCCACGCAGTCACCTGCCGTCGGCGGCGAACCGATCGTCGCCGATGAGCCGGTCGTCGGCGACCAACCGCTGTTCGACGACCAGCCTCCCTTTGCCGACGCACCCTTGTTGGGTACCGAGGCCTTCGCAGGGCCCAAGCGCCGGGCAGCAAGCATCGCCCAGCCGAAAAAAAGCCGTCGACCGACGGCGTCAAGGCGCCGAGTAAACCGCTCTTGGAAATCGAGCTCCCAGCCGTCAAGGGTGTCAATGAGTCGGAGCGCTGCAGTTATCACGGCATGACCTGGCTCACGAGCCATGAATACGATGATGCCGTCGACTGCTTCACGAAAGCGATCCAGCTCGATCGCTATTCGGCGGTCGCCTACTTGGGCCGGGCCGCGGCCTGGGTGGGCAAGAAAGAACTCGACCGCGCCGTCGACGATTTCGACCAGGCGCTCCGGCTCAAGCCGGACGACGCACAGATTTACATCTTGCGCGGCAGTTGCCTGATCGAACTGAAGGATTACGACCTGGCTCTGGACGACATGAATGCGGCCGTCCGTCTCGCGCCAAGTGATGCTGCCGCGCGCCTGGCCCGCGGCAAAGTCTGGAGCCGGAAACGCGACCAGGACCAGGCGATCGAAGATTTCAACGAAGCCCTGCGACTGGATCCGAGCAACGCCGATGCCTGGCTGTGGCGGGGCGCTGTCCGGTATCGGCTCCATGACTACGGTCAGGCCCTGGCCGACTTTGAGGAAGCGATTCACCGCGACCCGAATTCGATCCGGTCCTGTCAGCTGGCGGCTTGGACGTTGGCGACCTGCCCGGACGAGCGATGCCGCGATGGACGCCGGGCGGTCGAACTGGCCGCTCGGGGCTGCGAGTTGGGCGGGCACTCGGCGGCCGACGTCTACATTACCCTCGGCGCCGCCTACGCGGAATGCGGCGATTTCGAAACCGCGATTCTCTGCCAGGACAAAGCGCTCGAACTGAATCCCGGTCTGGACGACGTCCTGCGCGGGCTCAAGGCGGCCGCACTCTACCGCCGCGGCCTGCCGTTTCGCGAGCGATAGCCGAGGCAGACCAGCCCGGCGATGCACCCGCCACCAAGCGTCTTTTCCAGGCAACGGCTGTGCCGCGCGGGGTGCGCCTAATTCTGGTCTCCGCGGCCGTCGACGAGACGGCTCAATGGGTATGATGACGGAATGCGGGAACCTTGCCCCAAGCTGTTTCGTCGGTCCTGGCAGATTTGCCTGTCAACGGCAACGATTGCTGCGGTACTGCTTGCGCACTCTGGTTGCACGTTTGTTTCACGAGATGTGCCGAAAGAGTTCTTCGACAGAAATGTGGCCGAAGTCCGGGAGGGAAAGTCCGATCAACTACATTTGTACGACACACACAATACCGACGGCCTTCTGCAAAGTATCGCGGGCATGAAGGGAGTCAGGTCTGTCGGCTTCGAACATACAGACGTGACAGCGGCGGGGTTCGCGGCCGTCGCCACGCTTCCCGAATTGAAGCAAGTAGGCTTTTACAACACGTGGGTCAACGATGACTGTTGGTTGGACGCGCTGGCATCGAGTCAGACGCTTGAGGTAGTCAGGGTGCATGACCACTTCCAGCCGCCATTTTTTAGCGTGCCGAAGATCCTCGCCTTACCGCACCTGCGGAAATTGCGACTGGTCGTTTACGTCCTTGAGGAAAATAGGCACGTCGACGACGGGCGCAGGTGGACTGATCTGGCGTTCGACGACCTGAAACGGGCGACGTCCCTTGAAGAGCTGGAGTTGGGGGGAGAATTCGCGCAGGCGCCCGATAAGCTGGTCGAGTTGCAAGAAGAACTTTCCGACTGCAAAGTCAGCGTGGTCCAGTGGCGAGGGCACGAGGAAGTGCTGAAACCCGTCGCTGAGCTGACGGCGCATTGAAGCGCGCTGCTGAATGGTGTCCTTATTCCGCCACCGGCGGTTCATATTCGAAATTCTTCCGCTTCATCGGGCGGCGGAAGGAAAGAATAGACAGCGTTTCTTTGCGTTCTGGAACTATTCGGGACGCGCAATTCTGACCTGCCGCCCCCCGAAACACCGAGCGAGCTCACGCTCCGGGTTTTCCGGGCAGCGAACGGATCCGCACCCGGTCGTCTGTCGCGACCGCGAACTGTCCCTGCCACTCGTTGCGACTTTCGATCACTTGTACCATGCGGGCAAAATCCGCGTCCGGATCACCGCCCGACAGGCGAAACAAGATCACGCCGCATTCCGCGGGCAGCGAAGAACGAAACGCCAGCTCGCCAAAATCCTTGTCTTGGGTGACGACCGTTCGCCGCTCGATTTGCGCAGCGCGCTAAAACCGCCGGATCGTCGGCGCCGCGCATTGTTTCTCTGACGGCCAACACATCGTGGCCGCGGCCGCGCAGCATTTGCACGACCGAGCCCGGAACGTTTTCGTTGACCAACAGGTCCATGCGACGAGGCCCTTCAGACCGGCAGGTAGACCTTCTCCGATTTCAGGATTTCGCTCGCGTAGGCCAGGCACGCCCGAATGTCTTCGACCGTCAAATGATCGTACTCTTGCAACACGCGATCCATCGTCCAACCGCGCGCCAACAGATCGACGACAAACTCAACGGCAATCCGTGTTCCCTTGATAATCGGCTTGCCCACCAGCACCTGCGGATCCACGGTGATTCGATCGTGCCAATTCATGGCATAGCCCCCCAGAAAACGACGTACCAACGAAATGCGCTCCGCAGCGCCACCTCGTAGTCTATCACGGCAAGTGCGCTAGCGGTTGGCTCCCGAAGTTGCCCGGCGCGCCTGCTACTCCATCGCCGGCGGCTCGTATTCGAAATCCTTCCACTTCATCGGACGACGGAAGGGCTCGATCCGCAGCGTCACTTCGCCGTGCTGAAAAATCCGCACGCTGCCATTCGATTCGCTCACGGCAATGGCCACCGCCTTCGTCTTACGGCTGATCGCCGCGGCGGCCCAATGCCGGGCGCCCAGCCCCTTGGGCAGGCTGAGATTCTCGGCCGGAGCGTCGATGTAGCGCGCGGCCGCCAGCACGATGCCCTCGGCCGAAACGACGATCGCCCCGTCGAGCTGGGCAATTTCCTTGATCCCTTCGCGCACCCGCGGGTCGTCCAGGTCGCGCTCCTTGCGGCTGTAGCCGCGGACCGGATCGAAACCGGTCGGATGGCTGCTGGCCAGCACCTTGCGCGAATCGCCGACGACGAACAGCGTGCCCACCGGCTTGCCCTCGCGCCCTTCGCGGCCGATCGCCACGGCGATATCGACCACCGTCTTGAGCGTGTCCAGCGGAACGCTGGTTTCCAGCTGCCGCAGATCGCGTGCGGTCAGCTGGCCCAGGTGCTCGCCCAAGTGGATGATGCTGATCGAATCCTGGGCTTCGGCCTCGAAGCCGCTGTAGATGGCCACCACCCGGGCGCCGGGCGCCAGGATGTCGTCGGCCACGCTCTCCAGCAGGGCTTGGGTCAGCTTCTCGTAAATCGGCGCATCGTGCATCTTGAGCACGATCGTGGCCAGTCCGCGTTCGGCCGCCCCGACGATCTGCGACCGCTCGTCGGCCGCGATCAAGATCTTCGCCCCGTCGGCCAGCTGCTTGAGCCGGTCCCAATCGGCCACGTCGTCGACCAGGATCAACAGCGCGTCGGCGCCGACCGCGGCCGACAGCTTGACTGCGGCGTCAAACAGGGTCAGGAACTGTTCGTTGAAGCGGAGTATGGGCACGGATAGCGCAGCGCTGGGCCAGGGCGGGGACAACTCGCGGCCCGGGTGCCGCGACTCAGCGGCAATCGTAGAAAGTTTGCCCAGGGTCGACAACCTGAGTGTGCCGGGTTTTGCTTGCAGGTTCGCAAGGTAGAAAACGGACTCGGCGCCACTCCGCCCCGGGCCGAGCAACTGCTGGGCGAGCCGAGCGCCCCGGCCGACTGGCCCACGGAGTCGCGCCTTCGTGTGGCCCTCAGTGCCGCACAGCGGCATTGGCTGCCGAAGCGGTCAGAGCCGGTCGCGGCGCCCTCGCGAGCGTCAGAGACAGCTCTCGTCGTCCGCGTCGCCCGCCGGGCGGTCGCCGTCGGGGGGCGTGAGCGGCAGCACCGCCTCGTTGCCGATCCGGCAGGCGGGCCGATCGAGCAAAGACGGCTTTTCGGCCATTTCCAGCACCGGCCGCTGGGGATGGGCCGGCGCCGGAGCCGGCTTTTGCGGACCGACTTTGGCCGGAGTCGCCGCAGCACGCCCCGGTTGGGGCCTGGCCGCCGGGCGCTCGGCCGGTTGCCGCTGCCCGGTGCGGGGCAGAGACGTCGGCGCCGACATCCACTTGGCCACGTCCGGCTCGGCCGGACGCAGTTCTTTCGGCTCCGGCTGCCGGGTGCGCGGCTCGCCCTTGCCGGCAACGGCCGGGTGCCGCTCGACAGGCACATCGCGGAACAGGCGCTGGTCGTACAGGGACAGGGCGTGCAGCCCGTGCCCCAGGGGCCCGATTTCCCAGGTGTGGTCCTGTCCGGCGGCCAGGATCGTGGCCAGGTAATCCACGGCCTTCACGACCTGCGGCTGGCGCAGCTCGTCGTCGGAAAGCGAAAATGCCAGCCACTCCAGGATATGGCCGGTGGTCTTCAACCGGCGGTCGACGTCCGGCTTCGCCTCGCGGCGCACGAACCACTGGGTGCTGAAGCTGCCGTCCGGGTTTTGCAGGCCGAACGTGTAGCGGTGATAGTCGTTGATGAACGTCTGCGCCCGGCGGAACTCGCCGTCGATCGGCTCACCGCGCTTGCCGCGCTTGTTCACGGCATAGCTCAGGCCCATCAGCCGATGGGTGCCGCCGCAGGCCGCGCCGCGAATCGGCTGCTTGAGCTCTTCGGAAATCAGCCGCTGAATCGACCACACCTGCCCGTCGCGGCTGTTCCAGGTCTCGTCCGAATCCAGGTAGTGCATCAGCCCGATCAGCTTGAAGGTCAGCTCTTCGCCGGCCTGGCAATCCTGCTTTTCCACCTCGATCAGGTCGCGAAGCGTGAACTTCTTGCCGAACACCAGCATCGGGTAGTCGGCCGTCAGGTGCGATTGGGCCAGGATCGCCAGAAACTGGCCGAAGTGGCCTTGCACGCCCGGTCCCTTGCGGGCGACCAGTTGGCCCCGATCCAGGTAGAGCATCTGCTCTCCCTTGCAGGTGCCGTTGTAGCACATCCAGCCGATGGCGCTGACCTTCGGGCCGCCGGGTCCATTCTGGTAGAGCTGCGAGTCGACGCCGAAGGCGATGATCTCGTGCATGATCTCCCAGGCATTGTTGTCGCGCGTGTTCTGGTGCTTGGGATAGTACGCTTTCAGCACCTGCCGGATCTTGTGGGACAAGGCAATCTGCTGGGGCGAAAGCGGCGCGTCGCCAGCGCTGGCGCCGCTCGGCGCTACGCCGCTGGCCGGCCGGGCGTCGTCCGGACCGATCGCCGACGTGACGATCGAACCCGAGCGCGCGGCCGCCGGCTCGTCGTCGCTGTTGAACGCGGGCACGACGACCTGGTAATCGAACCGGGCCTTCTGGGGCTCGGCTGCGCGCGTAGCGGTCGGCGAAAGGGCGCAAACCAGGGTCCAACAGGCCCCGGCCAATGACCAATCAAAACGTGACATCACAGGCTCACCCATCCAGAAGACCGTCAAAAAAAAGTGGCCGCCGCCCCGATTGCGCGACAGCAACCCCGTCATGCATGTGCCAGAAACAAGTTCGAGAGCATGCCGCCTGCTGGCAAGCACCGCCATGATGCCTTCGAGTAGTCATATCGGACCGCTTTGGGTCGGCCGTTGACCACAGTTCGAGACTTTCAAAAACCGCTTCCAAGCCGGGCGGAATAGGGAAAATGGCCCATTTTCGAGTCGACGCAGCTTAAAGCTGCGCTCCTGCCTGCGCGTGCCGCACGCCGCACGCCAGCATTCCTGCGGCCTGCCGCGGCCCGCGCCGGCAGGGCAAGCCAGAGCCGCTTGACGGGCGGGCCAAACTCGCTAAACTCACAAACATGTATAACAAGTACATCTTTTAGTGATTTATGCGACTCGCCCTGCAAACGGACTACGCCCTGCGGACGCTGATCTTCCTGGCCCTGAACCCGGGCCGGGCTCACGTGGCCGACGTCGCGCGCTTTTACGGCATTTCCACCCACCATGTCGCCAAGGCGGTCAATCAACTCAGCCGCCTGGGCTATCTGCGCGGCGTCCGCGGAGTCGGCGGCGGCATCGAGCTGGCCAGGCCGGCCGGGCAAATCCGCATCGGCGAGGTCGTGCTGGCCTTCGAGGGCAACCTGCACCTGCTCGAGTGCGTCGGCACCGAAGGGGTCTGCGTGATCCAGCCGGGCTGCAAGCTCAAGCACGTGTTCGCCGAGGCCGAGCGGCGGCAATTCGACTATCTGCAGCAGATCACCTTGCAAGACGTGCTGCCCGAGCGGCAGCAGTTCGTCCAGCTTTCTTCGCTGGCCTCGAAAAAACCCGATGGCTGATCCGCGGAAGGCCTCACCCGCTCGTCCGAGTCGCTGCGTTCGACCCACCGCGTGCAACCCACTCAGTTCGTTCCCCCCCACCTTCGTCCCCCTCCAGGAGATCCGAATCATGCAGACCACCCGGCGGATATTGGCTACGGCGCTCGTGCTGATCGGGGCCGCATGGACCCTCGACGCGTCGCGGCTGGGCGCTGCCGACGCGAACCCGTCCGATCCGGCGCTCGCCCGCACGCGCAAATTGGTGCAAATGCTCGACGATCTGTACAAGAATGCGATCGTGCTGATTACCACCCACTATGTCAACGAAAAGAGCGATCTGCCGGCCGGCGAAGCCTTCAAGGCCCTGTTCGCCACGATGCGGGAGAAGGGCTGGCACGAAGTGCGATTGCTGGACGCGACGGGCGACCCGATCGTAGACGACAATCTGCCCCAGGACGACTTCGAGCGCGATGCCATCCGCGCGATCAAGTCGGGCAAGCCGTACTACGAGCGCGTCGTGACGCGCGATGGCCAGCCCTATCTGCGCGCCGCCACCGCGATTCCGGTGGTGATGACCAAATGCACGCTGTGCCACGAGAACTACAAGCAAGCCCAGAAGGGCGAGGCCATCGAGGCGCTCGGCTACACGCTCAAGATCGAGTAGCGAGCCGGACGACACCGGCCCCGGCAGCGCCGGGCGGCTAGCGCCAAAGGCCCTTGAAGCGATCGACCAGCGATTCGGGCGCGTCGCCGGTGGATTCACCCTTGGCGTACGCCCGCCACTTGTTCACGTCGGTGCCGTAGTCCTTGCCGCTGATTTCCTTGAGCGAGCTGGCAATGCGGAATTGAATCGCGGGATTCGTGTCGTAGAGCGCTTCGGCCAGATTGCCCACGGCCGAAGCCTCGCGCGTCTGCCCGACCGCCCGCGCGGCGGCCAGCCGCACGTCGATGTCGGTATCGCTAGACAGGACGCCCATTAGCACTTCGGCGGCTTCTTTGCCGCCGCGGCGGCCCCAGGCTTCGCAGGCCGCAAGGCGCACGTTGCTGTCCGAATCGTTGACGGCCGCTTTGAGCACGGTGGCGGCCACCGGCGTGTTGAAATAGCCGAACGTGCGGATGATGTGCCGCCGGATCAGCGGATCCTGTTCGGCCTGGATCTGCTTGTTCAGATCGTCGCAGATGCGCTGCTGCTGTTCGGGCGACTGCTTGGCGGCCTTTTGCTGCAGCTCGCGCATCATTTGAATTCGCCGGGCCGGCGTGGTGATGCCGACCGCCTCTTCCGGAACCGGATCCCAAGGCCAGCGCCAGCCGACTCCGCTCGACTTATGCGCAGCCCCAGGCCATCACCAGCAATAGAACGCTAGCGCGCGCCAACAACTTGTGGCGATTAAGCGGCATGCCGAGCGACCGAGTTGCCGATGGGAAGAACATCCGAACGGAACGGGAATTGGGAGGCGGACTATAGCAAAGCCCAACCCGGCCAGCCAGACGAGTGTCGAAGCGGTCGGACAAATCGCCCGCCGGGGGCCGGCGGCCGCCGTTCGAGGCGCGCCCCGGAGCTGAGACTTCACGTCTCGCCACCCCCCAGCTAGACTCCTCAAACCACGCCAGGCAAAAGACTTGTGCCCCCGCTCATCCGGCTGCCCGGCAGCCGGCGGCCGGTCGGCTCTGGCGTATGGCGCTCTCTAAACGCCCCGCCCGCCACCGGCGCTGGCTGCCACCGCTGCTGCCAAGACCCGGGGGCCCGCGGCGAATTACCCTCCGAGCGTGTGCTCCGAAACAGGGCCCGGCAAATGGCGGACGGCCGGCGCCCGTGCGCCACGGGGCGGCTCGAACCGCAGCAGGCCTGGGCCGACTTGTCAGGCGGCCGGCTGGGGGCCTATTCCTTTTGCGCTGCGGCACCTGATAATCAACCCAGAGCCATGCTTGCAGGCATGGCTCGCCACCACATCCCCAAAATTGCGGCGAGAGGATCTAGCGATGGGTCTGCGTTTGGAAGTCATCCAGTTTTTCGACGAGGCCAATTCCTCGATCTTCGCCCGCGTGCCGGAAAACGGCACCGCCGATATCAAGCTCGGCGCCCAGCTCATCGTGCAGGGCAACCAGGAGGCGGTGTTTTACCGCGATGGCAAAGCCCTCGACACCTACGGCCCGGGCCGCCACACGCTGACCACGGCCAACGTGCCGCTGCTCACCCGGCTGTTGACGATCCCCTGGGAAAAGTCCCCCTTCCAGGCGGCGGTGTACTTTGTCGGCAAGCAAACGTTTCTCGATCAGAAGTGGGGGACCAAGCAGCCCATCACGCTGCGCGACGCCGATTTCGGCATCGTGCGGCTCCGCAGCTTCGGCAAATTTTCCTTCCGCGCGATCGAAGCCAAGCGACTGATCGAAACCCTGGTCGGCACGCAAGGCAAGTTCACCACCGACGCCATCACCGATTTTCTTAAGGACCTGATCGTCTCGCGATTGACCGACGTGCTGGGCAAGCTGAATGTCGGCATGCTCGAACTCGTCGGCCGCTACGACGAGGTGGCCACGGCCACGCGGGCCAAAGTGGCCGACGACTTCACCAAGTACGGGCTCGAGCTGGTCGACTTCTTCATCAATTCGATCACGCCGCCCGAAGAGGTCCAAAAGGCCATCGATGCCCGCAGCTCGATGGGCGCCGTCGGCGACCTGAATGCCTACATGAAATTCCAGGCCGCCAACAGCATGTCGAAGATGGCCGAGCATGGCGACGGCGGCGGAGCGATGGGCATGGGCATGGGCGCCGGATTCGGCATGATGATGCCCGGCATGATTCGCGACGCCATGGCCGCCGGCAACCCGGCAGCGCCAGGCCAGCCGGCTCCGGCGGCGGCGCCCGCCACTCGCGGGCCGGCGCCCAACCTGGCCGGAGCGGCCGCGCTGGCGGACATGCCGGCCCCGGCCCGCGCCGGAGGACTGGATTTTGGCGATCTGGCGGGCGAAGCACCCGACGTGCGGCAGCTCGTGCGCAGCGTGATCACGGCGGCCGGCTACGTCCTGGAAGAAGCGTCCGACGATTGGCGCGTGACGCTGCCGATCGGCACGCTCCGCAAGCAAATCGTGCGGATCGGCTTCGGCCAGGCCGACGAGGCAGGACATCCGATCGTCACCTATTCGTCGACCTGTGGCCCGTTCAACGAAAAGAACGCCGCCACGCTGCTGCGCTATAACACCAAGATGATCCATGCCGCGTTCGCGGTCGAAACGGTTTCCGGCCGCGAGATGATCGTGCTCCGGGCCAATCAAATGGCCGACACACTCGACCCGGCCGCCGTCTCGCGCGTGCTGCCGGCCATCGCCTGGCAAGCGGACAAGGTGGAAGAAAAGCTCGTCGGCCGGGACGAAAATTGATTCCGCCCGAGCCCGGCCACGTGCCCACCGCCGCGCACAAGTTCGCCCGCCTCGCCTGGCCCTGGGCGCCGATCGGGCTGTTGGCCGTGGCCTCCTGCGCCCAGCTGCTCGTCGACCCCCGCACCCGGCAGCTCGCCGGGGGTACGCTGCGCGTGGCCGGCTCGGTCGTGGGCTTGAGCCTGCTCATCGGGGTGCCGCTGGCCATCCTGCTGGTCCGCACCGACGCCCGGGGCCGCCGCGCCGCGGCCTGGCTGCTGACCGTGCTGATGCTGCTCCCTTTGTATTTGCAAGCGGCCGGTTGGCAGGCCGGCTTCGGACTGCAGGGCTGGTTCACACTGCTGGCCGGTGGCCACACCTTGCTGCAAGGCCTGCCCGCGGCGGTCTGGATCCACACGGCCGCGGCGATTCCCTGGGTCGTGGTGCTCGTCGGGTTGGGCCTGCGGTTTGCCGAGCCCGACTTGGAGGAGCTGGCCGCACTCGAGCTCTCGCCGCTGGGCGTGCTCACGCGCGTGACGCTCCGGCGGGCCGCGCCGTCGATCGCGATCGCCGCGATCTGGGTGGCGCTGCTCGCGGCCGGCGACATGACCGTCACGAATCTGTTTCTGGTCCGCACCTACGCCGAAGAGATCTACACGCAGATTGCGCTGGGAGGCGAGCCCGGCGTGGCGCCGCTCGGCGCGCTGCCGGCCGCCTTGGGCACCGCCTGGCTGCTGTTGGGGGGATTGCTCCTGGCCGCCGAGTTGGCCCGCCACGGGCATCATCCCAGCCAGCGCCCCGCGTATGTGTTTCAGCTGGGCCGGCTGCGGGCCCTGGGAACCGCCGCGGTCTGGGCCAGCGTGCTGCTGCTGGCCGGTGTGCCGATCGGCAACTTGATCTACAAGGCCGGCTGGCAGGCCCGGCATACCGCGCAGGGTTGGGAGCGCTGGTGGTCGGCCGAGCGGCTGGTCGAGGTTGTCGTCGGCAGCCCGCAGCGTTTCGCCCGCGAGTTCGGCTGGACCCTGCTGCTGGCCGCATTGGCGGCGGCCGCGGCGCTGGCGGTCGGCATTCCGCTGGCCTGGTGGGCGCGGCGCGGCGGCCGGCGGAGCGTGGCTGCCTGGACGCTCACGGCCGGCTGTCTGGCATTGCCGGGCCCGATCATCGGACTGTCGATTATCTGGCTCTTTCAGCGCCTCCGACTCACCCCTGGTCGTGTTCTTGTACGACCGCACGATCCTGGCCCCGCTGTTGGCCCAATGGATTCGGGCCCTGCCGCTGGCGACGATCGTTGTCTGGTACGGGCTCTCGACGGTTCCCGACGTGCTGCTCGAAGCGGCCGCGGTCGACGGCCTCTCGCCCGGGCGGACTCTGCTGGGCATGGCGCTGCCGGCCCGGCTGCCGGCCGTCGCGGCTGCCGGCTGTCTGGCGTTTGCCGTGGCGGCGGGGGACCTGGCCGCCACGATTCTGGTGGCCCCGCCAGCCGTGATGACGCTGCCGACGCAGATCTTCAACCTGATCCATAGCGGCGTCGACGACATCGTGGCCGGCGTGAGCCTGACGCTGATCCTGGGCTACGCCCTGCTGGCCGCGGTGGCGATCGCGCTGGTGAAGCGGCTGGGCCGCAGCGATTAGGGCTGCCGATCCCGCAGCGAACCATTTCGGGCTCGAGCGTGTCCGCAATGGGTCTCGCTTTCGCCTGGCTTGCGGCGTTCCAGGTAATGGAAGCCGGGAATGGCACTAACTCAGTGTCGATTCGGGTCTGTAGGAGGCGACTCCGATCGCCGATGCGTCGCAGCAGTCTCGGGGCAGTCGGCGATCGGAGTCGCCTCCCACATATCTCAAGTCAGCAACATTCAGGGAGGGGGGTGCAACATGCCCACACGCGATTTCCACGACCAACCCTTTTTTCGAGCCGCTGAGTAAGCGGCGGCGCGGATTCCCGTCCGAACGGCAGGTCAAACGCGGCGTGCGAATCGTCCACGGCGGCAAGCTGCTGGAGGAAATGCTGGGTCGCCAGGATCTCTGCCCTTGCGGCTCGGGCAAACGCTTCAAGAAATGCTGCCTCCGATCGGGCCGCTTTTGACGGCGTGAATCGGGACCACTACTTTTAGGGACTGAAGCAAATCGCCCCGCCTGGGCTCTGGCGCCCCGGCGGGGCTTGCGACCAGGCGTGCGGACAATTCCATGAGTCAATCCAACCTCAACTTCTACAGCGTCTCCGACGAGTTCGGCTACTTCTCGAATTTTGCCGCCTACCCGATTCGCCTCGACGGCCAGAGCTGGCCCACCTCGGAACATTACTTCCAGGCCCAGAAATTCGCCGACCAGGGACACCAGGAAGCGATCCGCAAAGCCAACTCGCCGATGATCGCCGTGCGCCTGGGCGCGACCGCAAGAAAAAACTCCGCAGCGACTGGGAGTCGGTCAAAGTCTCGGTGATGACCGACGCCGTGCGGGCGAAATTCACCCAGCACGACGAGCTCCGCGCGCTGCTCTTGGCCACCGGCGACGCCAAGATCGTCGAGCATACGGTGAACGATTCGTATTGGGGGGACGGCGGCGACGGGAGCGGCCGGAACATGCTCGGACAAATCCTGATGCGGGTGCGCGAGGAACTGCGCGCCCCCGAGCCCTCATGACCCAGCGCCTCGTCACCGTCAGCAAGTTCTTGAGCAAGTATCTGCGCCACGAGCCCGAGGCGCTGGGCCTTGCGCTCGAGCCGGGAGGCTGGGTGCGGATCGACGATGTGCTCTCGGGGGCGGCCCAAAAAGGCTTCCCGATCTCCAAGGACGAACTGCTCCGGGTCGTTGCCGAAAACGACAAACAGCGATTCTCCCTGGACGAAACTCAAACTCGGATCCGGGCAAACCAGGGCCACTCGGCCGAAGTGGACCTGCAACTCAAGGAGGTCGCACCGCCACCGCAATTGTTCCACGGCACGGTCGCCAAATTCCTCGACTCGATCCTCGCGGCGGGCCTGCAGAAGATGGACCGCCACGACGTCCACCTGTCGAAGGATGTCGAGACCGCCACGAAAGTCGGCCGGCGGCGCGGCAAGCCGATCATCCTGGTGATCGACTCGCCAAAGATGGCCGCAGATGGCTACAAGTTCCGGCTGTCGGAGAACGGCGTCTGGCTGACGGACCACGTGCCGGTGAAGTACATTCGGTTGGCGCGAGACCTGAGGCCAACGGACGAAGTGCACAGGACGACTAACAGACGACGGGCAGGTTTCATGAGGCACCGCATGACCGAGGCTGAATGGTTTGCGAGCAGTGACTCATACTCGATGCTCCGTCCCTGCCGACGAATTATTCGCTACTGTCCTCGGAAGGGCGACCTATTTGCCGTTGCTTGCTGCTACCGTATTTGGCATTTGCTGACCGACATGAGGAGCCGTGAAGCAGTCGAGACGGTTGCTCGCTACGTCGAGGGAACGGCGGACGACCTTCAGCTCCTAACGGCAGCCAAAAAAGCCCAAGCTGCACACGCCGATGCCTTCCGAGAAAAAGGAAAGCTCGGTGCGTCTGCGGAGTGGGCAGCACAATTCGCAACAGACGGTGCTTGGCATGCTGCAAGCCGTGCGAGCAATTTTGCTTACGTGGCGGTCGACGGGATTCAGAACCTCACTGACGATCCTGGGCCAGAAAAGGCGGCTCAAGCTCACCTACTCCGTTGCATCTTTGGTCCGCTCCCATTTCGCCCCGTGACCATCGACCCAGCGTGTCGAACTCCGAACGTCATCGCCCTCGCCCAGGCGATCTACAATGACCGAGCCTTCGACCGATTGCCTGCGTTAGCCAATGCCCTCGTGGCCGCAGGATGCGACAACCAGGACATCCTGGCCCACTGCCGCAGCGAAGGGCCGCACGTTCGAGGGTGCTGGGTCGTGGATTTGGTGCTGGGGAAGAAGTAAAAGATCCGTGAAAGCATCAATCAAAAGCGTATCCTGTTCTGATCGCCAAGACTTCGAGACTTGGCGTCCCGGCCGTCTCGACGACGTTTACCTTGGGATCGAATTGAGGATCGGTGCGAACGGAGACGAGCAGGCAGACATTTTTCAGATCGTCATTGCGACCCCGCAATCTATTCAAGGACGGCCGGAGCGGACGAGATGTAAGCTGATCGTTATCGAGCAATACCATTGGCAGACGATTAAGGCTACGCTTGAGCGGTGGGTCGGAGAATGCGACCGATCGACTTGGAGGGAGACCGTGGAGTGCTTGCGGCACCGCTTCGATTGGGAATACGACGGAATGGCAGCCGGATAACACCCCATCGCCCGAATTAACGAGTCTGTCATCGTGAAGAGGAGCATCAGGCGTACCGCCATCGCATTGGCTGTCTTGGCTGGCGTTGCCTGGGCGTGGCACGAGATGAATGTCTGGCCGCTGCTGCGAGCTTTGCCCTCGTCAGCGACCGATGTTCACGAGTGGTCGCGGGAGGATGGGTTCCTGCCAGACTACACCTATCTTCTCCGAGCCCGGATTACCCCTGAGGAGTTCCAATCCTACGTGCAAGCCCGGGGACTAACTCCACATACGGCAACCCGAGAGTACGAAGACCTGGAGTTGTGGCTTCGTTGGAAGTACAAGCCAGAGCTTCCGTGGTGGAATCCCAGCGATTCGCTCAACACCACGTTCGTTGCTAACTCCGGCCGTGAGTGGACCTATGCCAAGTACGAAGATGGACACATCTACGTCAAGTCACTCTCGCATTAGGCGTCATCGACATCGTGAATTGCCCGAAGAGGACTTGATGGGTTGGGCAACACAGTACATCGCGCTGCTTCAGGCCGGCGAGACGGTTCAGTTCCGTCCCCGAGGGTCGTCGATGTCCGGCAAAATCGAGTCCGGAGAACTCTGCACCGTCGAGCCCGTTGACGCGGCCACGCTCGAAGTCGGCGACGTCGTCCTGTGCAAAGTGAATGGGGCCCAATACCTGCACTTCGTCAAGGCGATCCAGGGGCCGCGATTTCAGATCGGCAACAGCCGCGGCGGCATCAACGGCTGGATCACCGGCCATTCGATCTACGGGAAGTGCGTTCGCGTCGAGTAGCGCTGGTAGCTAAACGGCCGACGACGACGCAAACGTCAATCGCCCGCCCAATTACAACCGCGAGCTGCTCCCGGCAGATCCGCCAGGCTCCTACAAGCGGCATAATTTGCCTTCCCGCCGGCCGAATTCGCCGCGCCGGCGGCCCGCTCCGCCGCCCGGCGGCCCGCGCGCTCGACTATAATCCATGGACAGGCGGGCCGCCGTTTCGGCAGCGCGCCGCCCTTTGAGCAAACCGGCCCGATCCTCCAGCGGATGGACTCCGAGCGTGAGCTTGCGCCCCCTGATCTTCGCCGCGATTGCCCTGGTGAGCGGGTCGGGGCCGCTCTGGGCCGTCGAGCACATTCAGCTCCGCCGCGACGGCGCCGAGCGGCACATCTCGGGCCGCCTGCTCATCAAAGCGGCCGACGGCGGGCTCCTGGTACTGGCGTCCGACGGCGAGCTCTGGGCTGTTCAGCCGGACGAACTGGTTTCGCAGAGCAGCGACGAGACCCCTTTCGCTCCGCTCGCGCGCGAGCCCTTGGCCCGGCAGCTGCTCAAGCAATTGCCCGAGGGCTTTGAGATCCATCAGACGACGCACTACGTGATCTGCTACAGCACGTCGAAGGAATACGCGGTCTGGTGCGGGTCGCTCTTCGAGCGGCTGTACCGCGGCTTCACGAATTACTGGACGCACAAGGGGCTCAAGCTGCGCGAGCCGGAGTTTCCGCTCGTGGCCGTCGTGTTCGGCGACCGCGATTCGTACGTTAAATATTCCACGCCCGAGCTGAAGCAGGGGGCCGAATCGATCATCGGCTACTACAGCCTGCAATCCAACCGGATCACGATGTACGACCTGACCGGCGTCGAGTCGCTCCGCGAGGCCGGCGATCGCCGCGGCTCGGCGGCCCAGATCAACACCATGCTGGCCCGGCCCGAGGCCGAGCCGATGGTGGCCACGATCATCCACGAAGCGACGCACCAGATCGCCTACAACTGCGGGCTGCAAACTCGGTTTGCCGACATCCCGGTCTGGATGGCCGAAGGATTGGCCGTCTATTTCGAAACGCCCGACTTGCAAAGCCCCAAGGGCTGGAAGAGCATCGGGGCGGTCAATCGCGCGCGGCTCGTGCAATTCCAGGATTATCTGCCGCGGCGGCCGGCCGGCTCGCTGGAATCGCTGATCGCCAACGACAAGCGGATGCGCGACGCCCGGGAAGCGGCCGACGCCTATGCCGAAGCCTGGGCCCTGAACTACTACCTGATCCGCAATCATCCCAAGCAGTACGTGGCGTACTTGAAAATGCTGTCCGAAAAGCAGCAGCTGCTCTGGGACGATCCGGCCACGCGGCTGAAGGAATTTCGGGCCGCGTTCGGCGACGACCTGACCCGCTTCGACGCCGATTTCCTGCGGCAGATGCAACGGGTGCGCTAGCCGACACCCCGTCACCGCGCGCCGTGCGGCCGCTTGGTTCGCCGGCGCCGCAGGGGTACATTGACACTAGCGCCGCCGGTTTGTCTGGCCGGACCCACTCTTGGCTTGCCGCAGGTCCGGCGCCGGAGCACGGCCGCCAGCTGCGAGGAGACTGCTTTGTGCCGTGCACACTGCCAACGCGAGCTAGACCAGGGTGCCACTGCTGCTTCACCCAGAAGTGAGAGCCATGAGCAGCAGCGGGGTGCCACTGCTGGCTTGTCCAGCAGTGAGAGCCCGCCGAGGGGGACAGTGCTGCACAGTCGGAAGCACTGCTGGACAAGCCAGCAGTGGCACCCACGATCGCCGAAGCCCCGCTGGGTGAGGCTGGACTGGCATCCCGAATCGCACTGCCATCCCGAATCGCACTGGCATGTTAAATCGCACTGGCACGCGAAATCGCTCGTGCTGGCCGCCGCCATCGTTGTGCTCGCTGCCGCCGCAGCAGCCCCGGCCCAACAACCGGCCCAGCAGCCGGCCAACAAACCAAATCGCGGCACGCCCCGGACCGGAACCAGCGGCGCGGCGCCGAGCGAGTTGCTGCCGGCCGACGACCCGAATTTCAAGCGGCTCACGCGGGCGGTGATTTGGGAAATGGAGTTCGCCGAAGGCATTTCGGCAAAAGACTACGCCCGGCAGCTCGACTTCTTCCAAATCGAGCTGGCCGCGGCCGACAGCAAGGGACAACTGCAGTACGCCCTGCGCGTGTCGAGTCCGAAGCCCGAACGGCGCAGCGGCAAGTTGCAGGACGACAGCCGGGTGATGATCGAATGGAAAACCGGCAACCTGCCTGGCTTCGATCGCAAATTCCTGGCCAAGGCCGGCATCGCCACGTCGGGCAAGCGCATCCTGCACTTCTACTCGCCCGCGGTCGAGCGTCAGCTGTACGACCTGGAGCAAGCCTACGCCGGGGCCGACGCGCCGAATATCGTCCGCACGCGCTACGGCATTCGCGCAGGCCGGCGAGAAAGACGCGGACACGCAGTTCGAGTTTTACGTCGTCGAGCAACAGCTGAAGGAGAGCGGCGCCGGCTCGACGAGCACCGCGAAACCGGCCTCAAAGTAAGCCGCGGGGGAAAGTAACCGCAAAGGCGCCAAGACGCAGAGAGGCGAGACAAAGCAGCAAACGAAGAAAAAAGAGACGGAAGTAAGCACGAAAGCAGGAAGAACTTCAGGAAGGAAAAAACGCGCGACTCGGACGCCGAGCAAGTCGCGCTCAGGCAACCTATCCAATTCACCCCTAAGCCACCCCGCGCTGCAGCAGAGTTCCGATCACTCATCCCTCCGTTTTTTTATCCTCCCTGCCTTTGTCCTCTCTGCCTCACTGCGCCTCTGCGGTAAAATTCTTCCCGCCGCGTTAAGCATTCGCGGTAAACTTCCTCCTACTGCCTCAAACTGCGCCCCTCCAACCGAACTGACCTGCCGATGCCCGATAACGTGATCCTGCTCTCGATTCCCGGTTTGCGGAAACAAGACCTGGGCCAGTTGCCCACGCTCGCCCGGCTGGCCGCCGCCGGCGGCGTGGCCGACCTCGTGCCGAGCTTTCCGGCCGTAACATGCCCGGTGCAGGCCAACATGACCACCGGCGAATTGCCGCGGCGGCACGGCGTGGTGGCCAACGGATTTTTCTGGCGCGACAAAGGGCGCGTCGAAATGTGGACCGCCTGGAACGACTGCATCGAGCGGCCGCAGATTTGGGATTTGCTCGGCCAGCACGATCCGTCGATCCGCTCGGCCGTGTGGTTTCCGCTGCACAGCAAGGGAGCCGAAGCCGATCTGATCTGCACGCCGGCCCCGATCCACAATCCCGACGGCACGGAATCGCTCTGGTGCTATACCCGGCCGACCGAGCTGTACGGCACGCTGCGCGATCGGCTGGGGCATTTTCCGCTGCAGCATTTTTGGGGGCCGCTGGCCAATATCAAGTCGACGCAGTGGATCGCCGCATCGGCAGAGTTTGCCGCCCGCCAGTTCGCGCCGCGTTTCTTCTACATCTATCTGCCCCACTTGGACTACGCCGCGCAAAAGGCGGGGCCCGACTCGCCCGCCGCCCGGCAGGCGCTGGTCGAACTCGAGGGCGTGCTGGCCGAGCTCGTGGCCGGCATCGATGCCGCCGCGGCCGACGAGCCGCCGCTGTGGCTCGTGGCCAGCGAGTACACGATCGTGCCGGTCGACCACGTGACGTATCCCAATCGCGTGCTCCGCGAGGCCGGGCTGCTGGCCCTCGGCGACGCGGCCGACGGCGAGCATTTGGACGTCGCCGCCAGCCCGGCCTGGGCGCTGGTCGATCATCAGCTGGCCCATGTTTTCGTCCGCGACGAGGCCGATATTGCCCGCGTGGCCGATTTGTTTCGCGGGCGCGAAGGCATTGCCGAAGTGCTGGTGGGAGACGAATTGGCCCGCTACGGGCTCGATCATCCGCGCTCCGGCGAAGTGGTGCTCGTTTCCACGCCCAATAGTTGGCAGGCCTATTACTGGTGGCTGGACGACGCCCGGGCGCCGGCGTTCGCCCGCACGGTGGATATTCATCGCAAGCCGGGCTACGATCCGGTGGAGTTGTTCTTCGACCCGGCCACCAAGAGCATCCCGCGCGATGCCACGCTGGTCCGCGGTTCGCACGGCGCGCCGCTGCGGGGCGATGCCCAGCGCGGCGTGATCGTGGCCTCGCAGCCGGACGTGCTGGCCGCCGCGACCTTGGCAGATACCGACGTGTTCGAACTGGTCCTGCGGCAATACGGATTGTAAACGCGATGTTCGAACACGCTCCCCGCTATCTCGTGCCGTTCGACCCCAAGCGCGTGCCGCACCGCTTTGCCGACGTGCTGATCATCGGCGGCGGTCTGGCCGGCCTGCGGGCGGCGCTGGCGGTCGATCGCAGCCTGTCGGTGCTGGTGGTCAGCAAAGAGAGCCTCAAGCAATCCAACAGCGCCTATGCGCAAGGGGGGATTGCCAGCGTGATCGATCCCGAGGACCGCTTCGAGGATCACATCGCCGACACGCTCCTCGCCGGCGGCGATCTGTGCGACGCGGAGGTCGTGGAGATGGTCGTCCGCGAAGCGCCGGCACGGATCGAAGAACTCGTCCGCTGGGGAACCCACTTCGACGAAAGCGCGGGCGGACTGGCGCTGGGCGCGAAGGCGGCCACAGCCACAAGCGCATCGTGCACGCGCTCGGAGACGCCACCGGCAAAGAGGTCATGCGGGCGGTCATCGAACACACCCGGTCGCTGCCGAACGTCGAAACCTGGCAACATGCCTTCACGCTCGATTTGCTCACGCTGGAGGGAGTCTGCCGCGGCGCGCTGGTCTGGAATGCCCAGCACGGCAAGACGTTCGTCTGGGCCAAGCAGACGATTCTTTGCACCGGCGGGGCCGGGCAGGTCTATCGCGAGACGACCAATCCCGACGTCGCCACCGGCGACGGCCTGGCGATGGCCTTCCGCGCCGGGGCCGAAGTGCGCGACATGGAATTCATGCAGTTCCATCCCACGGTGCTGTACATCGCCGGCAGCAGCCGCAACCTGATCACCGAAGCCATGCGCGGCGAAGGGGCCCATCTGGTCGATCGCAACAACTATCGCTTCATGCCCGACTACGACAACCGGGCCGAGCTGGCCCCGCGCGACGTGGTCAGCCGGGCGATCGTCACGCAAATGGAGAAAACCCGGCACCCGAACGTCTACCTCGACCTCAGCCATCTCGATCCGCAGCTCGTGCGGCGGCGATTCCCCGGCATCGCGGCGATTTGCGCCGAATTCGGACTGGAAATCACCCGCGACCGGATTCCGGTCCGGCCCGGAGCCCACTACATGATCGGCGGGGTCAGCGTCGACATGCAGGGCCGGACCACGCTGCCCGGCCTGTGGGCGGCGGGCGAAGTGACCTCGAGCGGCCTGCACGGGGCCAATCGGCTGGCCTCGAACAGCCTGCTGGAAGGGCTGGTCTACGGGGCCCATGCGGGGGAAGGGGCCGCGCGCCAGGCCGCCGGCATGGCCGACGATTTTCGGGCCGTGCCGCTTTGGAACCCGCCGCTGATCGATGCCGGCGAGCCCTTGGATCTGGCCGACATTCGCAATTCGCTCAAAAGCCTGATGTGGCGGGCCGCGGGGGTCCGCCGCACCGGCAGCGAGCTGGCCGAAGCGGCCGATAATATCGACAGTTGGTGCCGCTACGTGCTGGCGCGGCAGTTTTCCGACCCGGGCGGCTGGGAGCTGCAGAACATGCTCACCGTGGCCCGGCTGATCATTGCCGCGGCCCTGGAGCGCGAGGAAACCCGGGGCGTCCATTTGCGGCTGGATTTTCCGGTCCCGGACGACCGACACTGGAAGCGGCGGATCGCGCTGGCGCGCGATTTTTCTGCTCCCCCCGAGCGATCCAAATCCGCCCGGCCTGCGTAAAGTCTGGCATAGGGCGTAGCTCTGGACAGGGGTACGGGCGTCATTGTACCTTTCTAGGGCGCGACGGCAGGCCGCCCGGCCCTCCACCAGGAGAGCTTGGCGGTCGGTAGCGAGCTATTGGTTCGCGTCCGGTGAGCGGGGATTCCCCAGACGCCGGGCCGTGTGGAACATCTGGCTTCCACCTGTCGCAGGGGCACGCCGGCATCCCGCTTCCGGAGCGATTTGCTGCGGGGCGAACAGAGCGTGACAAACGAGGCCGTGACAATCGAGGCCGCGGCCGCACGCCGCGCCAGGGTTGTCGGGGGCGTCCGATCTGGGGGCCCAGCGGCGCGATCGGCGTGAGTTGCGCTGCGTGCGTTGCGCGCGACTCCAAAGTCGAGCGGGCCGGTCCGACGCCTGGCGGACTGCCTGGCTGTGGGACAAAGAAACGCCGGCCAGACCGGCGGCAAGCGTGAATGTTTTTCGTTGATTTCGAGCCTATCCGAGAAACGGCGGGGACTGTCCCAGTTTTGCGCAGTCCTCGGAGCAAAACGGGACTGTCCCCCTCTCCGCGGCGATTCTCGGATAGGCTCTTAGCACGTGAATTGATTCCGACCCCAGCAGCGAGACTTCAAGTATGAGCGTCGAGCAAGGCCCGGCCATGATCGAGGCCGTCGGACTGTGCAAGTACTACGGCGATTTTGCCGCCGTGGAAGCTGTTTCGTTCAGCATCCCCAAGGGGCAGGTCGTGGCTTTCCTGGGGCCCAACGGCGCCGGCAAAAGCACCACCATGAAATTGCTGACCGGCTACCTGGCCCCGTCCAAGGGCATCGCCCGGATCGCCGGTCACGACATGACCACCGATCGCTTGGCCGGCAGCGCCAAGCTGGGCTATCTGCCCGAAAACGGCCCGCTGTACCCCGACATGACGCCGCGCGGCCTGCTCGAATTCTTTGCCGATGCCCGGGGCCTGAGCGGCGCACAAGCGCGAGCGCATCGACTACGTGGTCGACCTGTGCTCGCTGGGCAGCGTGATCGGCAAAGCGATCGGCAAGCTGTCCAAAGGCTATCGCCAGCGCGTGGGCATGGCCCAGGTGCTGCTGCACGAGCCCGACGTGCTGATCCTCGACGAGCCGACCGCCGGCCTGGATCCGAACCAGATTCGCGACGTCCGCAACACGATCCGCCGCCTCGGCGAAAGCAAGACCATCCTGCTCTCGACGCACATCCTGCAAGAGGTCGACGCGATCGCCAGCCGCGTGGTCTTCATCAATGAAGGCCGGCTGGCTTTTGACGGTCCGGTGTCCGGCCTGGGCACGGATCTCGGCGCGCGCTTCCACGAACTGACCGCCAGCCCCTAATGCCCGCACGGCTCGCCGGCCCCAGCCCGGGGCCGCGACAACGCCCGGGCAGATCCCGTACCCGACACCCGAAACACGCCAGCGCGAAGACAACACCCCGCCTTCCGAAAACTGTGGATCCCCAGACATGAATGCACACGTCATCCGGGCCATTTTCCGGCGCAATTTCATCAGCTACTTCAGCAGTCCGACGGGCTACGTGTTCATCTGCGTGTTCGTCTGGCTGAGCTCGATGGCCGCTTTCTGGCCCAACGAGTTCTTCAATTCGAACCTGGCGAACCTGGACCAGCTCAACCGCTATCTGCCCTATATCCTGCTGATCTTCGTGCCCGCGATCACGATGAGCATCTGGGCCGAAGAACGCCGTCAGGGGACCGACGAGCTGCTGCTGACGATTCCGGCCGGCGATTTCGACGTCGTGACGGGCAAGTACCTGGCCGCCGTGGCGATCTACACCGTGTCGCTGGCGTTCTCGTTCGTTTCGAACCTGTACGTGCTGTCGATCGTGGTGCGCCGGATTTCGGCCTCTTGGTATCCACGTACGTCGGCTACTGGGTGGTCGGCGTGGCCATGGTGGCCATCGGCATGGTGGCGTCCTTCTTGACCGGCAACCTGACGGTGGGCTTCGTGCTGGGCGTGCTGTTCAACGCTCCGCTCGTGTTTGCCGGCTCGGCCGACGTGATCTTCCAGAATCCGGACATGGTCGCGGCGATCAACGGTTGGAGCATCGCCAGCCAGTTCCGCGATTTTTCGCGGGGGGTCGTGAGCCTGGCCAGCCTGGCCTACTTCTTCGGCATCGCGGCGCTGATGATGTATCTGTGCATGGTGCTGATCGGGCGCCGGCATTGGCGCGGCGGCAGCGACGGCCAGAACGTGGCCCTGCATTACCTGCTGCGTTTCGTGGCCCTGGTGATCGTGGTGGCCTCGATCGACGCGTTTCTCTGGCACCACAACCGCTTCCGCGCCGACATCAGCAGCGAGCAACTGGCTTCGCTCTCGCCGGCCACGCGCAAATTGCTGAATAAGATCGAGCCCAAAAACCCGATCAATATCTATGCCTACGTCAGCAAGGACATGCCGGAGAACTATGTCCAGGCCAAGCTCAACCTGCTCTCCACGCTCGACGAGCTGAAAGCCGCGGCCGGCAACAAGATCGAAGTGCACACCTACCTCATCGACCCGCTCTCGGAAGAAGCCACCAACGCCGAACAGCAGTTCAACATCCGGCCCGAACGCGTCGACGCCCGCCTCCGCGGCGCCCGCACGCCGGAAGACATCTTCCTGGGCGTGGCCGTCACCTGCGGGCTGGACAAGGTGGTGCTGCCCTTCCTGGGCAAGGGCCTCGCGCCCGAATACGAATTGATGCGGTCGATCGCCACCGTCAGCCAGCAGAAGCGGAAGAAAGTCGGCGTCCTGACGACCGATGCCAAGCTCTACGGCGGGTTCGACATGTCGAACATGCAGAGCTTCTCGCAAACGCCCAACCAGGCGATCATCGACGAGCTGCAGAAGCAATACGACCTGGTGCAAGTCGATCCGAACAACCCGATCACCGATCGCTACGACGTGCTCCTGGCCGTGCAGCCTTCGTCGCTGGCCCCGGGAGCCATGGAGAATTTCATCCAGGCGGTCAAGAGCGGCCAGCCGACGGCGATTTTCGAAGACCCGTTCCCGGCCTTGGCGCCGGAAGTGCCGGGCACCATGTCGCCCAAGCAGCCGCCCGGCGGCGGGAACCCGCTCATGCAGCGGCAGCCGCCCCAACCCAAGGGGGACATCGGCAAGCTCTGGCGCACCCTGGGCGTAGATTTCAACGGCGGCAATGTTGTCTGGCAGAACTACAACCCCTATCCGAAATTCCGCGATAGCGGCGCGCCGAAGGAGTTTGTGTTCGTCGAAGACAAGGCGATGCACGAGCCGTTCAACGACGCTGACCCGATCTCGTCGAAGACCCAGCAATTGCTGTTTCCCTTCCCCGGCTCGCTCTCGGGCGTGAGCACTTCGCCCTTGAAGTTCACGCCGCTGGTCACGGCCACGTTCAAGGAAACGGGCGTCGTCCCGCAGGACCGGATCATCGAGCGCACGATCTTCGGTTCCCGGCTGAATCCGGCCCTGGCTTACGAAGAAAAGCTGACCGGCGAGCGCTACGTGCTGGCAGCCCGGATCACCGGCAAATTGAAGACCGACAACCTGCCGATGTCCGACAAATCGGCCGACGACGACGCCATGGAAGACGAGGACGATCACGATCACGCCGATCATGACCACGCGGGCCACGACCACGCCGATCATGATCATGCCGACCACGATCACGCCGACCACGACCACGATCACTCCCCCATGCCAAACGACGCAGTCCACGCCGGGCTGAAAAAGCCCAGCCAGGCGAGCGGCCAACCGGCCGCTAGCGGCGAGATCGACGTGGTCATCGTCAGCGACATCGACTGTTTGTTCTCGGTGTTTTTCCAGATTCGCCAGCGCGGAGCCGACGAACTGGACGAAATCCAGTGGCGTCTGGAGAACGTGCCCTTTGTGCTCAACGTGCTCGACTCGCTGGCCGGCGACGAAAGCCTGATCGAAATTCGCAAGCACCACCCAGTGCATCGCACGCTGTCGAGAGTCGAAGAACGGATCGAGCCCAAGAACGCCGCGGCCGATGAGGAACGGCAGAAGTTCAACAAGGACTTCGAATCGGCCAAGGCCAAGGCTCAGGCCGACTTCAAGAAGAAGATCGACGACCTGCGCAAGAACAAAGACACCCAAAGCGATGAGTTCATCCAGCAAATCCAGATCGCCCAGCGCGACGGCGAGCAGCGGCTCAACCAGAAGATCAAAGTCCTGGAGCAGAAGCGGGATCGCGACGTCGAACAAAAGCGCCGCGAGCTGGCCAAGGAAATTCACGCCATCCAGGACGAGTACAAGCTGCAAGGCGTGCTGCTGCCGCCGATCCTGCCTTTGGCGGTGGCGTTCTTCGTGTACTTCAACCGCCGGGCCCGCGAACGCGAGGGCGTCAGCAAATCCCGGCTGCGGTCCTAGCCCCGCGGCCGTCCGCCGGGCCAAAAGCCCGGGGCGGCCATCGAGCTCGAGCGTCTTTCCATCCATCAACGACTGCCTGACGAGCCGGCGCCCCTGGGCGCGGGCGGCCGACAACGAGGAGCCTGACGTGAACGACAACCAACGCACCCTGACTTATCTGGTCGTGGCCGCCGTGGCCGTGGTGATCGCCTGGGAGCCCTGGGGCCGCCGGGCGTCGTCGACCGCGCCGGTGGAAAAGACCGGCAAGCTGTTCGATTCCTTCGAGGATCCGCTGGCCGCGACCAGCATGCGGATCATCAAGTACGACGAGGAAACCGGCACCCTGCGCACGTTCCAGGTGGCCAAGTCGAACGGCGTGTGGTCGATCCCCTCGCACCAGAATTACCCGGCCGACGCCCGTGAGCACCTGGCCGAAGCGGCCACGGCCCTGATCGACTTGACCGTGCTGGGCACCGCCGGCGACAAGCCAGGCGAACACGAAATGTTCGGCGTGCTGGACCCCGACGGCAAGGATCTGTCCCCCGGTGCGACCGGCGTGGGCACTCGGGTGACCATGAAGGGCAAAGACGACGTGGTGCTGGCCGACCTGATCATCGGCAAGGAAGTGAAAGATACGCCGGCCCTGCGCTACGTTCGCCAGCCCTCCCGGGACCAGGTCTATAAAGTGGCGGTCAAGACCGACAAGCTCTCGACCAAGTTCGGCGACTGGATCGAAAAAGACCTGCTCAAACTCAACGCCTTCGACGTCCGCTCCGTGCAATTGAACGACTACTCGATCGTGCTGGCCGGCAATCGGCTGCGGCCGATGCGGCGCAGCGAAATCGGGCTCGACTACGACGACGCCAAGGCCGGCTGGAAGCTCGCCGGCATGGTCGAATACGAGGACGGCAAGCCGGTCGCCACCGAACTGGCCGAAAACGAAGAACTGAGCAGCGAGAAGCTCAATCAGCTCAAGACCGCGCTGGACGACCTGCAAATCGTCGACGTCGAGCGCAAGCCCAAGGGACTCAAAGGTCTGCAGGTCATCGAAGCAGTCGCCCAGGATCAGCAGTCGCTCCTGGGGCTCGCCGAGCGCGGGTTTTATCCCGGCCCCGACCGCGACGGCAACCTGGAAATCTATTCCAAGGAAGGCGAAGCCATTTGCCGCATGAAGGACGGGGTCGAGTATGTGCTGCGTTTTGGCGAAATCGCCGGTGGCGACACCGAGAAATCCGACGCTGAGAAATCCGACGCCGACAAGGCCGACGCCGACAAGCCCGGCGACAAGCCCGGCAGCGATAAGAAGGCCAAGCCCGCCGGCGCGAAGGTCAACCGCTATCTGTTCGTGATGACCCGCTTCAATCCCGACTTGATCCCCAAGCCGGACTTGCAGCCGCTTCCCGGCGACGACAACGCCGACGGAGATAAGGCCGCAGGCGACAAGGCCGACGAAGCCGCCGCCGACAAGACGGCCGACAAGACGGCCCCGGCCAACAAAGACGACAGCGCCAAAAAAGACGACGGCGCCAAGAAGGACGACGGCGCCAAGAAACCGGAGGCCGAAAAATCGGCCGACGAGCAAAACGCCGAAGAGGACGCGGCCGAGCACAAAAAGGCCGAGGCCGAAAAGCGGGCCGTCATCGAAAAAGAAAACAAGCGCAAGCAGGACGAATACGAAGAGAAGCTCAAGAAGGGCCAGGACCACGTTAAAGAGCTCAACTCCCGCTTTGCCGACTGGTACTACATCATCTCCGACGACACGTACCACAAGATCCACTTGGGACGCGAGGACGTCGTCAAGACGAAAGAAGCCAAAGACAAGAAGGCCGATGCCGCCGAAGGTCCGGACGGGGCCAGCGACATCTTCAAGCAACTGCAGCCCGGCGGTCCCGAGCCGCCGCCAGCTAGTCCGAAGCAGCCCGCTGGGCCGAAGCCCCCGGCTGGTCCCAAGCCCCCCGCTGGCGCCAAGCAGCCCGCTGGCGCCAAGAAGTGAGCGCCGGCGGTCTGGCAGGACCTGTTAGTGTCCTGAGTTGCAAGTTCGTTGCGACGCAGGACACGACGGTCAAACACGCAAGTGGTTTGACCGCAACGACAGCTGGTGTGCTGTACGCGGCCTTCCCACTTCAGGAACTTCTGACTCAGCACACCAAAACGCGCCGGCCCGTTCAGCGTGCCAGCGCCACGCCCAGCGTGCGCAGAAACTCGAGCGTGTAGATGCCGGTGTCGTGCCCATCGCTGAAATCGATGGCATAGGCATAATTGCCCACCGGCTTCATGGCGGCGATTTTCAGCGGCCGGGTTTCGGCCGGGCTCAGCACCTGCAGGGGGTTGGCCGGCTGCGGCGGCTGATTCCGCTTCTCGCGGCACGTGGCGCAGGGGCAGCGCTCCCGCAATTCGCGCACGGTGTACCGCCGGGCTTCGCCGTCGCTCCACTCGATGTGCAGCTGGTCTTCGACGAGCGCGTAGGCGAGTTGGTCGAGCAGGTTCCATGGTCGGGGGCGCGGCTGAAGTTCGGGCCTGAGGGCCTGGGGACAAAATGGCCGGGGACCGTCCCAATTTTGCCCAGCCTGCGGAGCAAAATGGGGCGGTCCCCCTTGCTCCAGGCCGTTTCGTCCCCAGGCCCTAAGTTTCGAGTTCTGCCAGGGCTGCGAGCAACCGCTCCACCTCGGCTGCCGTGTTGTAGTGCAACAGGCCGATGCGCACCAGTCCCTCGGGCTCCAGGCCCAATGCCTCGGTCAGCGGCAAGGCGTAAAAGTTTCCGTGCCAGACGAAAATTCCCCGCGCGTCGAGATACTCGGCCAGCGCGGCCGGCGCGAGCCGGTCATGACGGATCGCCACCGTGGGCACGCGCTCGCCGAGCCGGTCGGCCGCGGCGATGCCGTAAAGTTTCACCCGGGCCAGTTCACCCAGTCCCGAGATCAGCCGGCCGGCGAGCTGGCGTTCGTAAGCGCCGATCGCCCGGTACGCAGCCACGAGCGCGGGCCTTCGCCCCGCGGCGGACGGCTCGACCTGACGCCCCAGCTCGGCCAGATACTCGACCGCAGCCAAGGCGCCGCAAATAGCCTCGTGGCTCTGAGTGCCGGTCATCCACCGGCCCGGCAGGTCGTCGGGCGCGGGGCGGAGCTTGTAAGCGGGCAGGCTTTCGAGCCGCGCGCGCCGGCCCCACAGCACGCCCAAGTGCGGGCCAAAGAACTTGTACGCCGAAGCCACCAGCCAATCGCAATCCCAGGCCGTAACGTCGGGCAGCAAATGCGGCGCGGAATGCACCGCATCGACGAACACCTCGGCGCCCACGGCATGCGCGCGGCGGGCGATCTCGGCGACCGGGTTGATCGTGCCGACCGCGTTCGAGGCGCAGCCCACGGCCACCAGCCGGGTCCGCGGCGACAGCTGAGCATCCAGATCGTCCAGGTCGAGCGTGCAATCCTGCGCCCGAATGCCGACGTGCCGCACCGTGGCGCCGGCATCGCGAGCGGCGAGCACCCAGGGCGTCACGTTGGCGTCGTGATCGAGCCGCGTGACCAAGATCTCGTCGCCCGGCCGCCACTCGCGGGCCAAGGCCCGACTGAGCGCAAACGTCAGCGTGGTCATGTTCGGGCCAAAGGCAATCGTGCCGGCATCGCCAGAGCCGCAGAAGTCGGCCAGCCCCTGGTGGGCCGCATCCAATCGCGCGTCGCTCTCGCGGCTGGTGACGAATCGTCCGCCATGATTGGCATTGCACTCGACCAGATAGTGCGAGAGTGCATCGATCACCGCTTGCGGCACCTGACTGCCGGCCGGTCCGTCGAAGAACACGGCCGGCCGGCCACAATGCTGGCGAGCCAACGCCGGGAATTGCCCGCGGCACCAATCGAGGGGAAATGCCGCGCTCCGGCGGTCTGCGGGGGCATTCATTCGCGCGATCCTGCGGAGGGCTGCGACACGTCAAACGCCGATTCGGACAGGTCGGTCACGAACATCGCGCCAGGACTGTGCGTGATCGCCAGTTCTAACTTCGCGTGTTCCAAGGCCAGCTGCGGCGTCACGCCGCAGGCCCAGAAGACCGGCACTTCGCCCGGCAGAATGTGTGGCGCGTCCCCGAAGTCGGGCCGGTTCAGGTCCGCGATGCCGATCGCCCCGGGATCCCCCACGTGCACCGGCGCGCCGTGCATCCGCGGATAGCGGCCGGTCACCGCGATCACGGCGTCGACCTGTTCGGGCAAATACGGCCGCATGCTCACCACCAAGGGGCCGGCAAACCGCCCCGCCGTCTGGCAGGCCCGCGTGGTGCGATACATCGGCACGTTCGTGCCGGTCTGCCAATGCCGCACCGGCAGCCCGGCCGCGACCAGGGCATGTTCGAACGTGAACGAGCAGCCCAAGAGGAAGGCCACCAGGTCGCCGCGCCACAAGGCCCGAATGTCGGTCGGCTCGGCGCGCTCGCAGGTGCCGTGGCGAAAGACCCGATAGCGCGGCACGTCGGTGCGCAGGTCGGCCCCCGGCGCCGAGTGGCGCGGCTCCGGGTCGCCCGGGGCAGTCCGTTCGAGGATCGGGCAAGCCTGGGCGTTGCGGCGGCAGAACAGGTCGAAATCGTCGGCGTGCGCCTCGGGCAGGATCACCACGTTGGCGTGCACGGCGCCGGTGGCCAGCCCGGCCGTCGGGCCGATGTGCCGGCCGGCGCGGATCCGTTCGCGCAATTCTGCCGCTTCGCTGACGATTGGCATGGGCGGTTCAGCGCTCGTCGAAGAATCGTTTACCTTTGCCCTCGAACCGGGGCAGGCTGCCCAGCGGCACCAGGATCACGTCGATCCGCAAGCCCAGCCGCAGCTGCAGCTCCTCGGCGATCCGCTCGGCATTCTCCAGCCGGTCCTCGACTTCGACCACCAGGTAATCCATGGCCGACGCCCGGCGGACGAAGGTGCGATATTCGACCACTTCCGGAAAACTCCGCAGCACGTGATCGATCGAGCTGGGAAACACGTTCACGCCGCGAATGACGTGCATGTCGTCGGCCCGGCCGAGCACGCCCCCCTCGAGCAGCACGAAACGGTTGGCCCCTTCGAACTGCCAGACCGGCCGGACCAGGTCGCCCGTGCGGTAGCGCAGCACCGGGCTGCCGATGCGGCCCAGGTTGGTGAGCACCAGTTCGGACAATTCCCCTTCGGCCGCGGGAGTTCCGGTTTCGAGCGAAATGAATTCGGCGATGAACTCGCTTTCCAGCACCTGCAGCCCGCGCCCGTCGGCGCTGCTGTAGCCCCAGGCGCCCACTTCCGTGGCGCCGGCATGATCGATCACTCTAGCGTTCCAAAGGATTTCGATCCGGCCGCGGACGTGGCCGATCGAGCCCCCCGGTTCGCCGGCCAGCACGATTTTTTGCACGCCCAGCGTGGCCACTTCGATCTGGTGTTCGCTGCCCACCTCGGCCATGTGCAGCGCGTAGCTGGGGGTGCAGAAGACCACGGTGGCCTGGCTGGTGCGAATCAGTTCGAGCCGGGCCAGCGTATTCATCCCGCCGCCGGGCACGACCAGGCAGCCCCGCTGGCAAGCGGCCTCGAACGCGCTCCAAAAGCCGATGAACGGCCCGAACGAAAACGCCATCAGGCAGCGATCGTGCGGCTGGATTCCGGCCGCGTCGAGCACGTATTGCCAGCAGTCCAGCCACCAGCGCCAATCGTCGGCCGTGTCCAGCACGGCCAGCGGCCGGCCGCGCGTGCCCGAGGTCTGATGAAACCGCATGTACGCATCCAGCGGAAACGTCAGATTGGCGGCCAGCTGCCCCTCGCCGATCGGCACCTGCAGTTCTTCCTTGAACGTGAAGGGCAGGGCACCCAACTGGTCGAGCGAGTCGAGCGGTCCGTCGGCCCGGGCCACGCGGCTGGGGTCGATGTGGGCGCCGAGTTTTTCCGCGTAGAGTTTGTTTTGCGGCAGGATCGCCCGCAGCAGGGCGTTCAGGCGGCCCAGCTGATGCTCCACCAGCCGCGGCGCGTCGAGCGCTTCGAACTGGCGTCGCTGATGGAATGTCGTGCGGTGCATCCATCAAATCATAGAAACCCGGCCGCCGCGAGGCGAGGCCCCAGAGGACGGCAAAAACCGCAGAGAGACGCGCAAAGCCAAGAGGGCACACGGCCACGAACATGCCTGCCCCCGGGCCGGTCGTTCGGTTAGACTCTGTAGACCCCTAGGGGCCGAGCGAACCGGCTTGGCCGCCGCTGGCCTCGCCGCTGTGAGATTCCCCCATCCCGCCTTGCTACCTGCCATGACCGAAGCCCCCCGTCGCGGTTCGCTGCTGGTGATTTTCCTGACGGTGTTCGTCGACCTGTTGGGGTTCGGCATGGTGCTGCCGCTGTTGCCGATTTATGCCGAGCAATTCACGCTCGACGAATCGGGCGTGCAGCTGGGCTTGCTGATGGCCAGTTTTTCGGCCATGCAATTCTTGTTCGCGCCGCTCTGGGGTCGGCTTTCCGATCGGATCGGCCGCCGCCCGGTGCTGATGGTGGGGCTGGGCGGGTCGGTGCTGTTCTACGCCTTGTTCGGCGTGGCCACCGCGCTGCGGAGCATCTTCTGGCTGTTCGTCGCCCGCATCGGAGCAGGCATCGCCGGGGCCACCATCTCGACCGCCCAGGCCTACATCGCCGACACCACCACGCTCAAGGAGCGGCCCAAGGGCATGGCCCTGATCGGCGCCGCCTTCGGGCTGGGATTCACCTTCGGGCCGATGTTCGGCTACCTCGCGCTGCCCGGCGGCAAGGGGGACCCGGGGCCCGGACCCGGCTACGCCGCCGCGGCGCTCTCCGGCGTGGCGCTGCTCCTGGCGATCTTCAAGTTGCCCGAATCGCTCCGCCCGGATAGCGCCTCGGCGGCCCGGCGGCTGTTCGACCGGGCGGCCTTTTTGGACGCCATGCGCACCCCCTCGATCGGCCCGCTGCTGGTCGCGCTGTTCATTTGCATCTTGGCCTTCGCCAATTTCGAAACCACGCTGGCCATGCTCGTCAAAGGGCAGCGGGTCGAGTCGAGCCCGTTCCAGTTCGACTTCGGCAAAGTCTGCTTCACGTTCGCCTACATCGGCCTGACGCTCACCGTGGCTCAGGGACTGGTCGTGCGCCGCCTGGCCGGCCGGGTGCCCGAAGGGGTGATGGCAGCCGCGGGTGCGGTGCTCGACATCGCGGGCTTTTTGCTCATGATCGTGGCGATCAACCAGGCCAACCTGTACCTGCTGTTTGTCGCCCTGACCGTCGTGGTGAGCGGGTTTGCCGGCATGATGCCGTCGCTCAACTCGTTGATCTCGCGCCGCAGCGACCCAGTGCGGCAGGGGAGCGTGTTGGGCGTGAGCCAGAGCGTCAGCTCGCTCGCCCGGATCCTGGGACCGATGTTGGGCATTCCGCTCTTGAAGCGTGGGCTGTCCTGGCCCTACTGGACCGCCGGCGGCCTGATGCTGCTGGGGCTGGTGCTGGTGATTGCCGCGGCCCGCGGCGGCCACGACTACGCAGCCCAAACGCAAGAAGGCTGACGCGCGATCACTCGCTCATCATCCTCTCTCTCGGCCGCTTCGTAGCGGCAACGGGTTGTCCGGCTTCATCCCTTTCCTGCCCTCCTCGTCGTCCCTTTCCTGACCTCCTCGTTCTTCCCTTTCCTGACCTCCTCGTCATTCCCTCTCCTGACCTCCTCGTCATCCCTTTCCTGACCTCCTCGTCATTCCCTCTCCTGACCTCCTCGTCATCCCTTTCTTGCCCTCCTCGTTCTTCATCTCCCGTATCCCCAGTCATCCCCCTATCCCCTCCCAAAAACCGCTTCCCCTAAACCGGGCTGAGCGATTCACGCAATCACTCCCCCGGGCCCCAGCCTCCGCCGCCGGGCGTTTCTAAAATCAACTGGTCCCCCGGCCGGGCGCTGGACTCCGCCAGGTTCTCCAGCGGCTCGGGCTGGGCGCTGCCGCGCGCACGAGCAAGTTGCGGCCCAGCGCCCGGGCGCGCCGCCGGCCAGTCCATACGGCGGATACGGACCGCGGCGCGACGTCACCAGCGAGACGTCGAGCGGCTCGAGAAACTCGATCCGCCGCACGACACCGTCGCCGCCGGCATGCTGCCCGGCGCCGCCCGACCCGCGGCGGATGGCAAATTGCCACAGCCGCACCGGGTAGCGGCGCTTCGAGGATTTCCGGATCGGTGATCCGGGTGTTGGTCATGTGAGTATGCACGGCCGAGGCGCCGGCCGCCTGCGGCGTGGCGCCGGCGCCGCCGCAGATCGTCTCGTAATAGCCGAACTGGCGATTGCCGAAGATCAGGTTGTTCATCGTCCCCTGGCTGGCGGCCGCCAGGCCGAACGCGCCGATCAGCACGTCGACCACCCGCTGCGATGTTTCGACGTTGCCCCCGGCCACGGCGGCGCAATCGGCGGCCTCGGCGCGCTCGGGCGGATTGAGCAGGCACTCGGGCAGACGGATTTCGACGGGGGCCAGGATGCCCTGATTCAGTGGAATGTCCTCGTCCACCAAGGCCCGGAGCACGTACAGCACCGCGGAGGTGGTGATGGCGCGGTTGGCGTTCAGGTTGCCCGGCACGACGGGCCCGGTCCCCGCGAAATCGAACACGGCCCGGCCGGCGGCGATGGTAATCGTCACGGCGATCGGCGAGCCGTCGTCCAGATGATCGTGGAATGTGTACTGGCCGCCCGCGAGCCGGGACAGCGCGCGGCGGACCTTCTCGGCCGCGGCGGTTTGAATGTGCCCCAGGTAAGCTGCCACGACCGGCAGCGAGTAGCGCTCGGCCAATTCCTCCAGGTCGCGGGCGCCCCGCCGATTGGCCGCCACTTGGGCCGCGATGTCGGCCAGGTTGGCCAGCGGACTGCGGCTGGGGTAGGGGGCCGATTCGAGCAGCGACTTGAGCTCGCCCCAGCGCGGCTCGTCCCCGGCAAACAACCGGAAATTGCCGATCAGCACGCCTTCCTCGGCCAGGTTGCGCGAGAACGGCGGCATCGAGCCCGGCACGATCCCGCCAATCTCGGCGTGATGCGCCCGGCTGGCCGTGAAGAACGAGAGCCGCCCCGACGCCGCGTCGAACACCGGGGTGACGACCGTAATGTCAGGCAGGTGCGAGCCGCCGCGGTAGGGATGATTGGTGACGAACACGTCGCCGGCCGCCAGGTCGGGATTATCGACCAGGATCCGTTTGACCGTTTCGCTCATCGCCCCCAGGTGCACCGGAATGTGCGGCGCGTTGACGACCAGTTCTCCCTGGGGCGTGAAGATCGCGCAGCTGAAGTCGAGCCGCTCCTTCACGTTCACGCTGGTGGCCGTGTTGCGCAGCGTGATGCCCATCTGCTCGGCGATGCCGGCAAACTGATGATTGAAGATTTCCAGCCAGATCGGATCGGCTGGATCCGGCCGGGGCCGGAGCATTTCTGCCGCGGCTTTGCCGTTGGCACCCGCGGAGCCCACGGCCGTCCGACCCAGCAGCAATTCGCCCTGGCTGAGCACCGTGGCCGTCCAAGCCGGTTCGATCACCGTGGTGGACGATGTTTCGACGACGATCGCCGGGCCGGTCAGCATGTCGCCCGGCCGCAGGGCGGATCGGTCGAAGAGCTGCGCCTCGTGCCAGCGGCCGCCCAGGAAGACGCGCGCCCGCTCGGTCGCCGCCGGCGCGTGGGCGCAGCGCCCTGCGACGCGGGCAGCACGACGGCCGAGCGGCCCCGCACTTCCACCCGCAAGGCGACGATTTCCAACGGGCGCCCGCGATGCTCGTAGCCGTAGAGCTGCCGATGCTGGGCAACGAACGCGTCGGCATAGGTTTGGGCAGGCGCGCCCCGGCCGGGCTCGTCCGCAGGGCTGGTCCGCGGATCGGCCACGCTGAGCGACTGGTCGACGCCTTCATAGCGCAGCTCCAGCGACCGCCGGGCTTCCAGCCGATCGGGCCCGACTCCTTCAGCCTCGAGCTCGGCGCTGGCGGCGGCGATCAAACGCTCAAACTCGGCCTCCAGTGCGACAACCGCCGCCTCGCTGTAGGCCCGATAGATTCCCAGCGCGCGATGTTTGCTGGCGTCGGCCAGGCCGATGCCGTAAGCGCTGAGCACTCCGGCGTCGGGGTGGCAGAGGATCTGGCCGATGCCCAACTCGTCGGCAATCGCGCAGGCGTGCTGGCCGGCGGCGCCGCCAAACGGAACCAGGACGTACTGCCGCACGTCGTCTCCCTTGGCCACCGAGATCGAACGAATCGCCTTGGCCATGTGGGCGTTCGCCACGCGGACAAAGCCCTCGGCCAGCTCGGCCGGTTCGTAATGTTGACCCTGGGCCGCGAGCTCGCCTGCCAGGACGTCCAACCGGTCGGCGGCGGCCTGCCGGACCAGGGGAAACGGAAACCGCTCGGCCCGGATTTTCCCCAGCAGCAGATTCACATCGGTGACCGTCAGCGGTCCGCCGCGGCCGTAACAGGCCGGGCCAGGATCGGCTCCGGCGCTGTCGGGCCCGACGACCAGCTTCACGCCGTCGAAGCGGCAAATCGAACCTCCGCCGGCCGCCACGGTTTCGATGGCCATCATGGGCGCCACCACCCGAACGCCGGCCTTTTCGGTTTCGTACTCCAGCTCGTACTGCCCCCGATAGCGCGAGACGTCGGTGCTGGTGCCCCCCATGTCGAAGCCGACCGCCTGGCGAAAACCGGCCGCCTCGGCGACGCGCGAAAAGCCAACCACGCCGCCGGCCGGACCCGACAAAATGCTGTCCTTGCCGACAAACGCCTGGGCGGCCACCAGCCCGCCGGCTGAAGTGAGCAACTTGAGGTCGCTCGCGGCCAGTTCGTCTTCCAGCCGCTGGACGTACCCCCGCAGCACCGGCGTCAAATACGCGTCGACGCTGGTCGTGTCGGCCCGCGACACCAGCTTGACCAGCGGGGCCACTTCGCTCGACACGCTGATTTCGTTGAAACCCACGTCCCGGGCAATTTGCGCCACGAGGCGCTCATGCTGCGGATGGGCAAACGCATGCAACAGGCAGATTGCCAGAGATTCGATCCCTTGACCTCGCAGCTCGGAGAGCTGCCGGGCAACTTCGTCCGGCTGGGGCGATTGCAGCACCGCGCCGTCGGCGCTGAGCCGCTCGTCGATCTCGACCACCGCGGCGGCCAAGGGCTCGGGCTTGCGGATATTCAGATCGAACAACCGCGGCCGATTCTGATAACCGATCTCCAGCACGTCGCCAAACCCGCGGGTGGTGACCAGGCCGACCCGCGCGCCGCGGCGCGTGATCAGCGCATTCGTGCCCCGGGTGGTGCCCAGCCGCACGCGCACCGGCGGAATGGCCGCAGCCAGCGGCACGCCCAGCAGGTAGCGGATCGCCACGGTCGGCGCTTCGAGCGGCGAATCGAGCTCGTACAAGCCGCCGAGCGCGACCGGGCAGGCCAGCGGCGCGGCAAGCGTCAAGGCGCCCGCGCGGCGTCGAATTCACTGACTTGGGCTTCGCCCAGCGGCCGGCCAAACCGGTCGAGCACCCGCAGCCGCCAGCCCGGCCAGAAACCGCCGGGATCGCCGGCCCGGGCCGGATCGACAATCGTGCTCGGGTCCGAGCCCGGGCCGATCGTGCCTTTGACCACGCCGCTGGAGAGCACCTTGTGCCGCAGCAGCGTGCCGTCTGGGCGGCGGCCGAAACAATCGGTGAACGTCCCACCGACGTCGATCCAGAACTCCCACAAGTCAGGCGTCATGGCGTGCGATGCTGGGGCGCCGCGCCCTCTGGACCCGTGGCCGTAACCGCCGCCGGCGCCGCGGCGGTCTGGGCAGCCGGCACCTGCACGCGCTCGAAGCCCTGCAGTTCGTGCTCCTGATCGCGATGAATGCAGAGCATGTTTTGCGAGATTAGCGTGCCGAACACGTTCTGGGGATTGGCGAAGAAATTCGCCGGGCTGTAGAGCGGCGGCAGATGCCAATACATCGCATAGCCCAGCGAATCAAGGTAGCGAATCAGCTCGGGGGACCGGTCGGCCCGGTCGTTTTCGACGTACAGCACCGGCTTGTGCCGAGCCAGTGTCTGGGCGGCCCCGGCAAGCACGGCTTGCTCCATCCCTTCGACGTCGATCTTGATGAAATTGCAGCGGCTTAGGGCAAAGCTGTCGATCGCGACGACCGGCACTTGCTCGCCCTGCTGGTAGCTGCCCAGCTCCAGCCCGCCGAAGTTGCCGTTTTGACGATAATCGATGCTCGGCACGACCACCGTGCCCGCCGCGGCGCCGACGGCTTGCTGAAAGGCGAACACGTTGGCATGGCTGCCCAGCGCCAGGTTGGCGCACAACGTCTGAAACACGACTCGCTGCGGCTCGAAGGCCAGCACCACGCCGCTGGGCCCGACCAGGGCCGCCAGAAACACCGTGTGGCTCCCGATGTTGGCCCCGACTTCCACGACCACCCCGGCCGGACGGACGATCTGGCGGAACAGCTCGATTTCGCCCTCGGAAAACTCGCCGTACAGGTCGAGCGAGCGGCCGATGTACATGTCGTGGACGTTGTAGAGCATCTGCCCATGCCGGCATTGCTTGAGCCGGTTGAACGGTTCGGGCTGGGTCGGGCCTGAGCTCATACGGAAGTCGCCTGCTGTCCTGCTGCAAACAGAGTTCTCTTTAGCCGAATGCCCGCGCGCGTTACCCAGATTTTCCGGGCCGGCACACCGACGATTGATCTTATCCGTTTTGGCCGAGGGCGGCGAGGCGGTCGACATGCCCAGGGTATTGCGAGGCGCTCAGCGGTTCCTCCGCCCGTCGGGGCCGATGTGGATGGCGCCTTCAACGCTTCCCAGGGTGTCGCTGCGCTCAACCCTGGGCTGGGCTCTGGGGGCCCTTCAGGCCCGTTCCGGCGAACAGTCGATGCCCCTTTCTCCACAAGCCCGTTGGGCATGTGGCGGTGCGGACTTCGTGTGCATTCCCGACCGGGCCTGAAGGGCCCGAGGACACCAGCCCAGGGTCGAGCGCAGCGATACCCTGGGTACCATCGACGCCGACCGCAACCTTGCTTCCGCCCTGAAGGGGCGGAGGAGGCCCCGCGAAACAAACGCTCGCCCTGCGATCAACCCTGGGCTGGGTTCTGGGGGCCGCCCGCGCCCGGCAACTTGCCCAGCTCCGCGGCGACGCGCTGCATCAACTCGTCCCAATTGCCCCGCTCGCGCTGGCGAATCAGCCGCATCGAGGGATACCAGGGGCAATCCTCGCGATCGCGCAGCCAGCGCCACTCGGGCACGATCGATACCGCCATCCAGACCCGGGCGCCCAGGGCGCCCGCCAGATGCGCGCCCACCGTGTCGCTGGTGATCACCACGTCCAGGTTCTGCATCACCGCGGCCGTGTCGAGGAAAGCCCCGTCCCGATCCAACTCGGCCCCCAAGTCGACGACTTCGAACCTTCCCGCCAGGGCGGAAAGTTGATCGAGCCCGAAATGTTTTTGCAGGCTGATCAGCCGCACGCCGGGCACGCGTGCCAAGGGCTCGAACGCGGCCAGGGGAATCGAGCGGTGGCGATCGAACTCGTACTCCGGGTTGCCTTGCCAGCTGATGCCGACGCGCAAGCCCGGCCACTCGCTAAGCCGCTCGCGCCACCGGACAACGCGGGCGGAGTCGACCGAAACGTAGGGCACCTGGGTCGGAATGTTTTCCAGCGTCGTGCCAAAAACGCCCGGCAGCGTGAGCAGCGGAGCCTGGACATCGAACGGCGGCAGCTGGTCGCCGCGCGGCACGAGCCCCGTAAAGCCCGACTGCGCGAGCAGCGGCATCAGCGCGGCTTGCACTTCGACCCAGACGTGCTGCGCCCGGGCACGCACGAGCGGCAGATAGCGGATGAACTGCAGCGTGTCGCCCAACCCCTGTTCGGCGTGGACCAGCAGCACCTGGTCGGCCAGTGGTGAGCCGTCCCATTGGGGCTCGGCGAAGCCGCGCCGGGCGTAGCTCCGGCACCGCAGCCGCCAATCGTATTCGGGCCAGCCGGCGGCAAAGTCGCCCCCCGCGAGCAGGGCCACGCCCAAGTTGTAATGGGTTTCGGCATGCTCGGGCCGCCAGTCGAGCGCCCGGCAGTAGCCGGCAATCGAATCGGCCGTGCGCCCTTGCTGGTAGTTGATCAGCGCCAGGTTGAAATGCATCTGCGGATCGAGCGGCCGCAAAGCTACGGCCTGCTGCTGCACGGCCTCGGCCTCCTCCAGGCGTCCCAAGTCGCCCAGGGCCGTGGCCCGATTCGTATGCGCGTCGGCAAAATCGGGGCGCAGGGCGATCGCCCGGTCGAATTGCCCGAGCGCCTGCTCGGGGCGTTTGAGTTGCCGCAGACAGGCGCCCAGATTGTTATGGGCCTCGGCGAAATCGGGCTTCAGCGCAAGGGCCTGCTGATAGGCTGCAATGGCATCGTCGTAACGCAGCTGGGCCTGCAGCACGGTGCCCAGGTTGTGATGCGCTTCGGCAAAGTCCGGCCGCAGGCCGACCGCATTGCGCAGGGCATTTTCCGCCTGGATGTTGCGCTCCAGGGCCAACAGCACGCAGCCCAGGTTGTTCCAGGCGTCGGCATGTTCGGGCTGAATGCGGACCGCCGCGTCGAACGCCTGGGCGGCCAGTTCGGCATTGCCTTGCGTCTGAAACACGCAGCCCAGGCGGAATCGGGCTTCCGCGCTCTGCGGATGCGCGGCCACCGCAGTGCGGAACTGCTCGGCGGCCTGGTCCAGCCGGTCGGATTTTTCGTACACCATGCCCAGTCCGAGCCGGGCCGCGAGATCGTGCGGGCTCTGGTCCAGGGCCTGCCGGTAGGTCTGCTCGGCCGCTGCGAGGTCTCCCCGCTCGCGCTGGAGGCCGGCCAATTGCGTCAGGGCTGGCAGAAACCCGGGGTTCGCCTTGAGTGCTGCGCAGCTCGCTGGCGGCCTCGTCCGGCTGGCCCTGCGAAAGCAGCGCCACGGCCAGGTTGCAGCGGACGTGCGGATCGCGGGGATCCAGCATGATCGCCCGGCGAAAGCTGGCCACGGCCAGGTCGTACTGCTTAGACGCGCCGTAGGCGGCTCCCAGGTGGTTGTGGTAGCTGGCCCGCCTGGCATCGAGCTTGATCGCGCGCGAGATCGCCTCGATGGCTTCGCTCTGCCGTCCCTGCTGATGGGCCGCCACGCCGAGCAAATGCCAGACCTCGGCATTGTTGGGCTGCCGCGCCAGGATCTGCCGATACAGCGGCTCGGCCTGCGCCGGTGCGCCCGACTGGTGCAGGTTGAACGCCTCGGACAGGATTTGATTGACGTCGGTCACGGTGCCCGTTTCTTACGGCGCTTGTTTGAGCTGGCGCCGGTTGGCGGCCAGTTGTTCCAGTTCCTCGGCCATCCGCTGAAAAACTCCCGGCCACTCGCCTGGCGATGTCTGGCGGAACAGCCGCATCGACGGATACCACGGGCTGTCGTCGCGGGCCAGCAGCCAGCGCCACTCGGGCACATGGGCCAGGGCCACCCACACCGGCACGCCGAGCGCCCCGGCCAGGTGCGCCGCGGCCGTGTCGGTCGTAATCACCAGGTCGAGATTGACCATCACGGCCGCCGTGTCGACGAACGCTCCGCGCTGGTTGTCCAACTGCGGGGCCAAATCGACCACGTCCAGGCGGCCTTTCAGTTCGCCCACCTGCTCGCTGCCGTAGCCTTTCTGCAAGCTGATCAGCGTGATGCCGTGAACCGGGGCGAACGGCAAAAACTGCTCGAGCCGGACCGAGCGAAACCGATCGCCCCGAAACTGGGCGTTGCCCTGCCAGGCAATGCCGACCTTCAAGCCCGGGTAGCCGGCAAGTTCATGGCGCCAGAGCTCGACCAGCTCGGGCGCCGGATGCAAGTAGGGGGGCCGCACTGCCGCGTCCCCCGGGTCCATGGCGAGCAGGCCCGGCAAGCTCATGAGCGAGGCTTGCGCCGTGCACTTCGGCAACTCGGCCCCCAGCGGCACAACCTCGACCCCCGGCGCAGCCCTCCAGCAGCCGGACCAGCGGCGGCTGACAAGTCAGGATCGTGCGAGGCGCGCGGCGGCTGGCCGGTCCGACGAACCGCACGAATTGAATCGCATCGCCCAAGCCTTGCTCGGCGTGCAGCAGCAAGGTGCCCGCGGCCAGCGGCTCGCCGTTCCAATAGGGCTCGGGGTGTGGATTACGGGGATAATCGTGCGACTTCCAGCGCCATTCGAACTCGGGCCAGCCTCGGGCAAAGTCGCCTTGAAACAGCCAGATGACCGCCCGATTCTTCCGCGCCTCCGGCGCGTCGGGCTGCAATTGAATGGCCCGTTCGACGCTGGCCAGCGCCTCGTCGAGCCGGCCCTGGTGCATCCGGGCGACGGCCAGGTTGCTGTGGGCTTCGGCGAAATCGGGCTCGGCCGCGATGGCCTGCTGGAGCAGCGCCACCGCGTCGTCGAACTGCTGCTCCTCGGTCAGCACGACTCCCAGGTTGCTCTGCGCGCGGATAGTTGGGTTGGCAGCGCAGGGCCTGGCGGAGCATCGCGGCGGCCTCGTCCAGTTGTCCCAGGCGCTGCAAGAGCGAGCCCAGGTTGTTGTAGGCTTCGGCATAGTCGGGCCAGATGCGCAGGGCTTGCCGGTAGGCGTCGATCGCCTCGGCCGTGCGGCCGGCTTCGCGATAGATGTTTCCCAGGTTGAACCAGGCCTGGACGAAGTCGGGCTTCGCCTGCAGGGCCCGCTGGTAGGCGGCGACGGCCTGGTCGATCTGGCCGAGTTGGGTCAGTGCGGCGCCCAGATTGAACCAGGCCTGCGGATCGGCCGGTTGGATGGAGAGCGCCTGTTGAAACGACGCGACCGCGGCGGCCAGCTCGCCGGCCGATCCCTCGGCCGCGCCGCGATGGCAATACATGGCCGGGTCGTGCGGCACCAGCGCGATGGCCCGGTCGATCAACCCGATCGCCTCGCGATGGCGGCCTTGCTGGTAAACGGCCACCCCCAAGCGGTGCCAGGCGTCGGCGTGCTGCGGATCGGCGGCCACGATCTGGCGATACAGCCCTTCGGCCTCGGCCAGCGCGCCGGCCTGATGGTGCTGCCAGGCGAGGGAAAGCAGGTCGGCGGCGGTGGTCACACGCAATCCTTGGCGCTGGGCACGCGCACTTGCTCCTCGGGCAGCCTACTTGCCGCCGATCGACACCAGGTGCGACACGGTGCGCAGATACATCCGCCCGCCGGCGATGGCCGGCGTGCTGCGGCTGGGCTCTCCCAGCGGTTGGCGGGAGATGAGGTCGAATTGATCCTTGGCGGCGAGTACAACGACTTCCCCCTCGGCCGAAATGCAGTACAAGCGGCCCGCCACCCGGACGGGCGAGCCGGAGTAATTGCCGCCCACCCGCTTCTGCCAGATCAGATTGCCGCTGGGCGCGTCGATGCAGCTCACCACGCCGCTGTCGCCCCAGAGAAACAATAGCTTGCCGTGGGCCACGCTGGTGGGCACGTAAGGGGCCGATTTGTCGATCTTGTAGGCCACTTCCGGCTTCTTGCCCGGCCGGACCGCCACGACGTAGTTTCCGCCGCCGCCCGATCCGCAGCTGCCGAAGATCAGGCCTCCCACCACCAGCGGCGAGCTGACCGAGCGCTTGTCGAACACGTCGATCTCCCAATTCGTGTGCCCGGTGGCCGGATCGATGCTCGAGATGCCGTGCGACTGCGAATTGAAGATCAACTGGCTCGGGCCGCCGGCCGGCTGATAGACGCAGGGGGTGGAATAGGCCGTGACCGACGTGCGGCGGGGCGTTCGCCAGCGCTCGGTCCCGTTGTTGCGATCCAGCGCCACCAGAAAACTATCGGCGTCCTGGTCGTTGTTGATGATGACCAGGTCCTCGTAAACAATCGGCGAGGCGCCGTAGCCGTGCTGGCTGACGAACGGGCCCAGGCTCTTGCTCCAGACCGGCGCCCCGTCATGACCCAAAGCCATGACGCGATAGTCGGCCGGCGTGGCCCAAACGACGTAAACGTGCCGCTCGTCGACCGCCGGGCTGCTGGAGGCAAAACTGTTCTGCCCGTGCACCGGATGCGTTTCGGCGGCGAATTCCTGCTGCCAAATGATCTTGCCGTCGGCCGCACCCAGGCAGACCAGCAACCGCTTGCGCCCGGCGTCGGTGGCGCTGGTCACGAAAATCCGGTCTCCCCAAAGCACGGGCGAACCGTGCCCCTGGCCGGGCAGCGTGACTTTCCAGTTGTAGTCGGCCGGGTCCCAGGCCGGAGGAATCGAGTCGGCCTCGCTCTCGCCGCTGCCGTTGGGCCCGCGAAATCGGGTCCACTCCTGGGCGCTCGCCGTGCGTGCGGCGCCGCAGAGCAGCAGCAACCCCAGGACGGCAGCGCACCCTGTCAACCCGCCGGTGCGGACGGCCCGGAACGACGAACGCCACGACGGCATCTGCTGGTGCATGCGGCTCACGACGGAGTCCTCCGGTTTGAACCTGCGCGAGGCGGGAAACACGGGCGGCGGGTACCGGCGCGGCCGCGAGGGCCTAGCGCGTGATCCCGAACAGCTCGATCTTACGATACAGCGTGGCTCGGGCAATTCCCAGCAGGCGGGCCGCATCGGGCACATTTCCTTCGGTCCGGCGCAGGGCCTCGCCGATCAGGCGGCGCTCCCAGGATTCGAGATCCAGCGATTCCAGCTCGCCGGAGGCCGCCCCGCGCAGCCCCAGATCGCCGACTTCGATCTGCTGGCCTTCGGCCAGGACGACCGCGCTGTCGATCACGTTGCGCAGCTGGCGCACGTTGCCCGGCCACTGGTAGCCCAGCAGTTTATCGCGCGCCGCCGAAGACAGCTCCAGCCCCGGCCGGCCGTGCTGGCGGCGGAAATGATCGAGGAAGAAATCGACCAGCAGCCCGATGTCTTCCCCCCGGTCCCGCAAGGGGGGCACGACCAGTTCGAACACGCTCAGGCGGTAATACAAATCCTCGCGAAACTTGCGCGTCCGGACGTAAGTTTGCAAGTCCTGGTTCGTGGCGGCAATCACGCGCACGTCGACGCTCACCTCGTGCACGGCCCCGACGGGCAAGAACGGGTGCCCTTCCAGAATTCGCAGCAGCTTGGCCTGTCCTTCGAGTGTCATCTCGCCGACTTCGTCGAGAAACAACGTGCCCAGATCGGCCTGCTGGAAATAGCCCGCGTGATCGCGGTCGGCGCCGGTGAACGAGCCGGCCTTGTGGCCGAAGAGCTGGCTCTCCATCAAATCCGCGGGGATGGCGGCGCAATTGACCGACAACATCGGCCGATCGGCCCGGGTGCTCGCGCGGTGCAGCGCCCGGGCGACCAGTTCCTTGCCCGATCCGCTCTCGCCGCGGATCAGCACGCAGCCGGTGGCCCGGGCCAGGCGGTTGATTTTCGACTTGAGATCGAGCATCGGCCGGCTTTCGCCGATCAACTCGCCATGCCCCGGGGACTGGGCCACAAGCTGCTCGTAGTCGCTCTGCAGACTGCTTTCGCGGCGGGCCCGGGCAAGGGCCACCGAAGTGATATTGGCCAGCGAGATCGAGAAGTCGAAATCGGCTTGCTCGAAGCGGCCGTGTTCCAGATAGACATGGATGGCGCCCAGCGTCCGGCCGCGGTGAATCAGCGGAATGCACAGCGCGTCGGCGAAATGGCTCAGACTGGCCGACTTGTCGCTCCCTTTTTGATTGTCGATCCAGACGGCGTTGCCCTGGCGGCAAACCAGGTCGGTCAGCGAAGTGCTGAGCACGACCTCGGCCCCAGCCGATTTGGGCACGAGCAGTTTCGGCTTGAGCTGGCCGTCGTCGCTGATCCACAGAAACCCGGCCAGCGTGGCATGCGTCCAGTCGATCAGCAGCTCCAGCGCCGTCCGCACGCACTGGTCGGGCTGTTCGCAACCCAACAGCTTGATGCTCAATTGATAGAGCAGCAGCAGCTCCTGGGCTTGCCGCGAATCGGAGATCGCCGCCAACCCCCGATAGGCCACCACGTCCTGCTGGCCGATCGACTGGTTCTTGAGCAACGTTTGCGTGACGCTCGCGCCCGACTGGGTCAGGGCCGGCGGCAACTCCGCCTGGTGGAAGCAGAACTCGGTCGAGCCCAGGCGGATCTGGTGCCCCTCGCCCAGCGTGGCGTCGTCGATCTTTTGATCGTTGACGAACGTGCCGTTGCGGCTGTCGGCGTCGCGAATCTTCCAGGTCTTGTCCTCGAAGACCACGACCGCGTGCACGCGCGAACAAAGCGGATCGGTCAGCACGACCGCGCACTCGAAACCGCGCCCGATGCGGTTCTCATCGTGAGGATCGAGCAGGTAGCTCGCGCCCGCCCGACTCCCCGACGTCATCGTGAGGTAGGTGTACACCGGTCAGCGGACGCCTGCGGAAAGAAATCGATCTGCCCTGGCCCGACGCGGTTTTCGCGGGCCAAAGCTGCAGTATAACACCCGAGCCATGCGGCGTGGGGCCGCTGGGCGGTGGCTCCCAAGCTCGACTGGCAGGCGGCTCGATTGCCCTCCAGCCAGACGCCAACGATTCGGGCCGCGACCACGGTACAATAGGCCGCGCCACGTTGCAGCGTTCCCAACCCCCATCCAGCCCCTCAAGATCCCTCATGGAGCCCAGCCGCCCAGCGAGTGCCGACTTCGACGGTCTGCTGCTGGTCGGCCATGGCACGCGCGATCCGGCCGGGCAGGCCGAGTTCTGGCAACTGGTCGAAACGATTCGCGGCCAAAACCCCGACTGGCTCGTCGAAGGCAGTTTGCTCGAATTGGCCGCTCCGACGATCGCCACGGGCCTGGCCAGCCTGGCCCAGCGTGGAGCCCGGGTGATCCGGGCGGTGCCGCTGGTGTTGTTTGCCGCCGGGCACGCCAGGCAGGACATTCCCCGGGCGCTGGCCGCCGCGGCCCTGGACCACCCGCACGTCGAAGTCGAGCAGGCTCCGCACCTGGGGTGCCAGGACTGGATCGTCGAACTGTCCGAGTGGCGGTTCCACGAGGCCGCCGGTGACCAGAACCTGGGCCCGCCCGGCGACACGTTGCTGCTTCTCGTCGGGCGCGGCAGTAGCGATGCCGAGGCCACGCGCGAAATGCACGAGTTCGCCCAGTGCCGCGCCGCGCCGGCCGGAGTTGCGGTGCGAGGTGGCGTTTCTGGCAATGGCCGAACCCCCGTTGGATCGGGCGCTCGAGGCGCTCGCCCGGTCGCGGCCGGCGCGCTGCGTGGTGCAGCCCCATCTGCTATTTGCCGGCCAATTGCTGGCCGACGTGCGTCAGAAAGTGTCCCAAATTGCTCGCCAGACACCCCAAACCGAGTGGATCGTCACCGCTCACCTGGGCCCGGATATCCGACTGGCAACGGCCGTGGCCCAACTGGCGCGGCAAAAATCCAGCCCGGACCTGACAAAAGCAAGAACCAAATCGCCGGGTGTTACGTCATGAAGGAGGGTTCGCAGGCGCCGGTTTCCGCAGCGGGGGTAACTTGGACGGTTGCAATTCGCGGCCGGTTCGGCCGATCCCCCCGGGTCGGGCGTTGCTCTTGCATCGCTCTAACATGGCGTATACGATCCTTTTAACTCGTTTGCAGTTTTTCACTTATTGTCGACTGCCCCGATAGCTGACAGACGGCCCTGGGCCACGGAGCGGCTGCCCGCTGGCGGGAAAAGCGATTTCTTTTGTCTGGGCAGTTCGTCCTGCCTCGGTTGTCATTTCGCGAGGGAATGTAATGAGCCGATCTCTTGTCTCTGCGTGTCGAACCCGTGCCGCCCGTTGGGCCGTTTGCCTGTTTCTGCTGGCCACGACCGGCGCCGTGGTGCTGCTCTCCGGCCGGGGAGGCCTGGCCGACCCGAACGGTCCGCAGCAAGCCGATCGGCAAGTCACGCTGGCCGTCTCGGCCTTGCTGAAGCGCGAGCACCTGGGCCGCCATCCGCTGGACGACGAGATTTCGGAACGCTGGCTGAAGACGTACCTGAAGACCTTGGACCCGTTCAAGGTTTACTTCATGCAGTCGGACATCGACGAATTCAACCAGCACAAGGACGACCTGGACGACTGGGCCAAGCAGGGGGACATCCGCTTCGGCTACACGATCTTCAAGCGCTTCCTCGAGCGCATGGACGAACGGGTCAAATGGGTCGACGAGATGCTGCCCTTGCAGCACGACTTCACGAAAAACGAGGAGATGATCACCGACCCCGACGTCACGACCTACGCCAAGACGGTCGAAGAAGCCAAGGACATCTGGCGCAAGCGGGTCAAGTACGACTTGCTCGTGCTCGAAGCCGACAAGGATAAGCTCGAGGGTAAAGCGGCCCAGGACAAGCTCTCGCGCCGCTACCACGGCCTGTCCAAGCGCTGGCACCAGACCGACAGCGACGAGCTGTTGGAAATGTACCTCACCGCGCTCACCACCTCGTACGATCCGCACACGACGTACATGTCTCCCGGCTCGCTGGAGAATTTCGAAATCCAGATGCGGCTGAACCTCGAGGGCATCGGCGCGGCCTTGCAGTTCACCGACGGCTACACGGTGGTGAGCAAGATCATCCCCGGCGGCGCCGCCGACAAGGACAAACGGCTCAAGCCCGAGGATAAGGTCGTCGGCGTCGGGCAGGGGACCGACGGCGAAATGGTCGACGTGGTCGACATGAAGCTCAACGACGTGGTCAAGCTGATCCGCGGCGAGCGCGGCACGGTCGTGCGGCTCAAAGTCATGCCGGCCGGCCAGACCGAGCCCAAGATCTACGCCATCACCCGCGAGCAGATCGAGCTGACCGACAGCGAAGCCCGCAGCGAAGTGATCGAGGCCGGCCGCCGTCCCGACGGCCAGCCGTACAAGATCGGCGTGATCGATCTGCCCAGCTTCTACATGGACATGAGCGGCGCCCGCGAGGGGCTCGAAGACTTCAAGAGCACCACCCGCGACGTGGCCAAACTGCTGAAGAAGTTCAACGAGCAAAAAGTCGACCTGGTCGTGCTCGACCTGCGGCAGAACGGCGGCGGTTCGCTGACCGAATCGATCAACCTGACCGGCCTGTTCATCGATACCGGACCGGTCGTGCAGGTCAAAGACGCCGACAAACGGGTCCAGCACTACGACGACCAGGACCGCGGCATGGCCTGGAGCGGCCCCTTGGTCGTGCTGACCAGCAAGTTCAGCGCCAGCGCCAGCGAGATTTTCGCCGGCGCGATCCAGGATTACCGCCGCGGGCTGGTGATCGGCGACTACTCGACCCACGGCAAGGGCACGGTGCAAAGCCTGCTCGACCTGGGCCGGCAGTTGTTCCGCGTCCCCAACGCTCCGCAGCTGGGCGCCCTGAAGATCACCATGCAGCAGTTCTATCGCCCCAACGGCGACAGCACCCAGAATCGCGGCGTGCTGGCCGACGTCGAGCTCCCCTCGCTCACCAGCCAGTTGGACGTGGGCGAATCGAGCCTGGACTACGCCGTGAAGTTCGACCACGTCGATCCGGCCCCCTATCGCCGCTACGATCTGGTCAGCCCGGAAATCATCCAGGAACTGAAGTCCGACTCGGCCAAGCGCCGCGAAGGCTCGAAAGACTGGGAAAAAGTCACCAAGAACATCGCCCGCTACAACGACCAGAAGAAACGCAAGCGGGTTTCGCTGAACGAGCAGACGTTCCTGGCCGAACGGGCGGAAGTCAACGCCGACAAGGAAGAGGAAAAGGAGCTGGAAAAACTGGCCAATCCGAACCGCCCGGTGTTCGACCAGAAGAGCTTCTACAACCAGGAAATCCTTAACCTGGGCATCGACTACCTGAAGCTGCTCCAAGCCCCCTCGGCCGCCACGGTCGGCAAGCGCTAGAAACACCCCGGTCGGCCGATTGGCATTGCCCAAAGCCGGCGCACAGTGCTGCAACGCACAGTGCTGCAACGCACAGTGCTGCAACGCACAGTGCTGCAACGCACAGTGCTGCAACGCGCAGTGCCCGGCCCACAACGCGCAGCGGCAGGTTCAGACCAGCGGCACGCGCAGCCCGTCGTAGGCCAGCTGCATGCCGGCCGGCAGTCGGGCATTGGTCGCCACGTGCTCCAATTCGTGCGACAGATGCGTAAACAGCGTCTGCCGCGCTCCCAGCCGCTCGGCCACCGCAATCGCCTCGTCCAGGCTGAAGTGGCTCACGTGCGGGGCCGGACGCAAGGCGTCCAGAATCAAGGTGTCCAGCCCCTCGACCAGCGGCCAGCTTTCGGGCGGAATCTCGTTCGTGTCCGTGCAATACGCCACATTGCCGATCCGGAAGCCCAGCACCCGGAACCGGCCATGGTGCAACCTTATGGGCACGATCCGCTGGCCGAGCACCTCGAACGGCTCGGTCCCAATCCGGCGAAATTCCAGCTGCGGCACGCCGCCGGCATACGACTTCGCCTCCGGGGTGAAGGCGTAGTCGAACGACTTGCGGATCCGCTCTTCCACCTGGGCCTCGCAGTACACCGGCATCGGCGCCCCCAGGTAATGGGGAAATACCCGTAGATCGTCCAGGCCGAACACGTGGTCGGCATGGTCATGGGTAAACAGCGTCGCCCGGACCAGGCGGATCTGCTCGCGGAGCAGCTGGCTGCGCAGGTCGGGGGGCGTGTCGATCAGCAAATTGCCCCCCGGCAGCCCGACAACCAGCGCAGGCGCATCCGGCTGTTGCGGGGGTCGTCGCTGGTGCAGGTGGCGCAGCGGCAGCCGATCACCGGCACTCCGACGGAAGTGCCCGTTCCCAGGAAGACCAGGTGGCCGGCGGGATCAGCGAGAGGCGTAAAGGGGCGCAAGATAAGTCAGCGAGTGATGATTAGTCGCCCAGCGGGGCCACCGAACCGTTCTTGACCCTTGCTGGTAATAGCTATAAACTTTGTTGCTTACGAGTTTTGCGCCAGAGCGAAGACTGCCCCCCAAGGCCGGCAACGGCCTCGGACCCTGGGCGCGGTTGTTGCGGCGGGCGCTGCCCCAGGCGGTACGGTGCTGCCCTAGGTGGTACGGTGCTGCCCCAGGCGGTTCGGGGCCGCCCCCAGCGGCCGGCGGGCCCAGGTTCGGGGCCGCGCGACGGCGAAACCGACAGGGGCCGGGCAAACTTGGGGCAACGCAGCTTCTTCCGATTCGACGCCGGCCGTTAAACTGAACCTGGCCCGCGCAGCTTACACGCCACTGGACGCGTTCTTTCTTGCTTGGGTGCGCCTCGCGGCCTACAGGTTAATCGTATGGAAATTCTGGAACGTATTTGGGAACTGGTCAGCGGCTTTTTTGCCGCCCTGGCCGTGTCGATCGAGCGATCGATCACGTCGCTGTTCGGCTCTTCGAATGCCCGCTACATCAAGAAGCTACAGGCAAAAGTCGACGCCATCAACGCCCTGGAGCCAAAGTTCCAGGCCCTCACCAATGACGAGCTCCGTGCCCAGACCGTCGAGTTCCGCGGCCGGCTGGCCGCCGGCGAAACGCTCGATGATCTGCTGGTCGAGGCCTTCGCCGCCTGCCGCGAATCCGGCCGCCGCTTCCTGGGCATGCGGCATTACGACGTCCAGATGATCGGCGGCATGATCCTGCACGCCGGCAATATCGCCGAAATGGTGACCGGCGAAGGCAAGACCCTGGTGGCCACGCTGCCCTGCTATCTGAACGCCCTGGAAGGCAAGGGCGTCCACGTGGTCACGGTCAACGACTACCTGGCCCGCCGCGACATGGAGTGGATGGGCCCCCTCTACATGGGGCTGGGCCTGACAGTCGGCAACATCCAGTCGGGCATGGAATCGGACCAGCGGCAGAAGTCGTACGCCTGCGACATCACCTACGGCACGAACAACGAATTCGGCTTCGACTACCTCCGCGACAACATGCGGCCCGCCGCGCGCGACGACGATCGCTATCCCAAGCACCTCCAGCAGGCCCAGGGACCGCTCCACTACGCGATCGTGGACGAAGTGGACAACATCCTGATCGACGAAGCCCGCACGCCGCTGATCATCTCGGGCCCGGCCCACGACGACGTCACCCGCTACGCCCTGGCCGACCGCATCGCCCGCCAGCTGACCAAGGATCAGCACTTCGAGGTGAAGGAAAAGGAGCACAGCGTCAACCTGACCGACGACGGGGTGCGCGAGGCCGAAAAACTGGCCGGCGTGGAAAGCTTCTACACGGCCGGCAACATGGAATGGCCCCACTTGATCGACAATTCGCTCAAGGCCCACCACCTCTACAAGCGCGACGTCAACTACGTGGTCATGGACGGCGAGATCATCATCGTCGACGAATTCACCGGCCGCTTGATGCCCGGCCGCAACTGGAGCGACGGGCTGCACCAGGCCGTCGAAGCCAAAGAGGGAGTCCGCGTCAAGGAAGAGAACCAGACGCTGGCCACGATCACGCTGCAGAATTTCTTCAAGCTCTACGACAAGGTCTGCGGCATGACCGGCACGGCCATGACCGAGGCTTCCGAATTCTGGAAGATCTACAAGCTCGACGTGATCGCCGTGCCGACCAACAAGCATATGAAGCGGCGCAATTACGCCGACGTGATCTTTCGCAGCGAGCGGGAAAAATTCAACGCCATCGCCGACGAAATCGAGACCATCCACAAGTGGGACGTCGTCGAGCTGAAGGACAAAAGCGAACTGGTCGGCGCCATCACCAGCGAAGACCCGCAAACCGTCGAGCTGCAGATCAAGGACGGCAAGCAGCGCGAACGCATCCCCCGGGAAAAAATCCGGGACATCCAGCGGCACGGCCGCCCGATCCTGGTGGGCACGGTGTCGATCGAAAAGAGCGAGCGGCTTTCCGCCATGCTCGGCCGCCGCGGCATCCCGCACGAAGTGCTCAACGCCAAGCACCACAAGCGCGAGGCCGAGATCGTCGCCCAGGCCGGCCGCATGAACGCCGTGACCATCGCCACCAACATGGCCGGCCGCGGAACCGACATCATCCTCGGCGGCAATGCCGAGACCATGGCCTGGGCCTTGCTCCAGGACAAGTACGCCACCCGGTTGGACGTGCCCCAGCAGGAATGGATCGACCTGGTCCGCGAGATCGAAGAGCGGGAAAAGATGAAGCCCCAGGGCGAGGCGGTCCGCCAGCTCGGCGGCCTGCACATCATCGGCACCGAGCGACACGAGGCCCGCCGCATCGACCTCCAGCTCCGCGGCCGCTGCGGCCGCCAGGGGGACCCGGGTTCCAGCCGCTTCTACCTCTCGCTGGAAGACGATCTGATGCGGATCTTCGCCGGCGAATGGGTCAAGAACATCCTCACCCGGCTGGGCATGCAGGAAGGCGAAGCCATCGAAAGCCGGATGGTCAGCCGCCGCGTCGAAGGGGCCCAGAAAAAAGTCGAAGAGCGCAACTTCGAAACCCGCAAGAGCCTGCTCGAATACGACGAGGTCATGGACGAGCAGCGCAAACGCGTCTACGGCTATCGCCAGCGGATCCTCAACGGCGCGAATTGCAAAACGCTCATCGAGGAAATGATCGACGAGCAGGTCCAGCGCCATATCGACGAATTCCTGGCCAAGGATTACGGCACGAGCACGTTCGCCCAGTGGGCCGGCACCCAGCTGTCCGTCGAGCTCGAGGCCAAGAATTTCCGCGGCGCCGATTACGAAACCGCCGCCCGCGCCGCCAAGGACGAAGCCCAGCGCATGGCCGAATCGCAGGTCATGGACATCGTCGATGAAAACCTGCCCGAAGGGGACGACCAGTCCGAATGGAACTACGAGGCCCTGGCCAAGACCGCCAACACGCGCTGGCGGCTCAACCTCCGGGAACGCGACCTGAAGCGTGAGGAACGCTCGCAGATCAGCGACATGCTCGTCGAAGAAGCCCGCAAGGCGGTCGAAAATGTCGACCTGGCCGAGGGGGCCAAATTCCTGGACGAGGATTTCGGCGTCCGCACGGCCTGCGCCTGGGCGCATTACAAGTTCGGCGTCCAGCTCGATCCGGCCGAGGTCAAGGATCTCGACACCGCGGCCTTCATCACCCTGGTCCGCGGCAAGGCCGCCCAGGCCTACGACGACAAAGAGGCCGACTACCCGGTCATGGCCGGGCTCTACCACTTCACCACCCGCGATCCGCAGGGGCAGAAGCGCTACGATCGCGAGCAGCTCGTGAGCTGGGCCCGCGATCGTTTCCAGGTGGACCTGGAGCTGGCCGACCTGAAGAACAAGCAGGCCGACGAAATCCGCGCCGTCCTGGTCGCCAAAAGCAAACAGCAGCAGCAAGTGGCCCAATCGGCCCTGGCCGAAGTCCACGAGCGGGTCGAGCGGCTCTTTGCCGACGGCGGGCAAACCCTGGGCGAAGCGGCCGGCAGCAACGGCGCGATCGCCTCGCTGGCCCAGTGGCTCGACCAGACGGTGCATTACAAGGCCCAGCCCGACGAGCTGGCCCGGCTCGACCGCGATCAGCTCGAGCAGCAGCTCACCACCGCCGTGGAAGATCACTTCCGCCCCGAGATGCGGCGGATGGAGCGGTCGCTGGTGCTGCAGATTCTCGACACCGCCTGGAAAGATCACCTGCTGGCGATGGATCACCTCCGCTCCAGCGTGGGCCTGCGGGGCTACGCCCAGGTCGATCCCAAGGTCGAGTACAAGCGCGAAGGCATGCGGACCTACGAGCTGATGTGGACCAGCGTCGGCGAGCGCGTGACCGACCTGATCTTCCGCATGGAGCAGCTCGACGAGGGTTTCGTCGGCTCGACCTGGGTCGAAAGCGAGGCCATCCACGAAGAGGCCCCCTCGACCAGCGACATCGCCCGCGAACAGCAAGCCGCGATCGAGGGCAGCCAGACCGACAAGAAACTCGAGCCGATCCGCAACCGCGACGAGCGCGTCGGCCGCAACGATCCCTGTCCCTGCGGCAGCGGCAAGAAATTCAAGAACTGCCACATGAAAAAAGGTGGCGGCCACGCCGAAGGGGGCGTGAAGGGATCGAGCAAGACGTAGAGAAGAAATGCAGAAGGCAAAAGGCAGAAGGCCGAATCATACGGAGTGATTCCGTGCCCGAGCCGTGATCGTTCTGCCTGTTGCCTTTTGCTTGTTCCGGGAAAGGATTCCCGAGCCGTGCTCGCGCTGCTGCTTGATCTTGTCTACCTGGCCGTGCTGATCGCGGCATCCCCCTGGCTGGCCTGGCAGGCCGCGCGCAAGGGAAAATACCGCGAGGGCTTTGCCGCCAGGCTGCTCGGCTCTGTGCCCCAACGAACCGGCCAAGGGCGGTGCATCTGGCTCCACGCGGTGAGCGTGGGCGAAGTCAACCTGCTCGGGCCGCTCGTGGCCGAATTCGAGCGCCGCTGGCCTGACGTCGAGTGCGTCATCTCGACCACCACCATGACGGGCATGGCCCTGGCCCGCACGCGCTTCGCCGGCCGGACCGTGTTTTACGCCCCGCTCGATTTCAGCTGGGCCGTGCGCCGGGCAGTCGGCCGCATCCGGCCCGATGTGCTCATCCTGGCCGAACTCGAGCTGTGGCCCAACTGGATCGCGGCGGCCCGCCGCTCGGGGGCCCGGGTGGCCGTGGTCAATGGCCGGCTGAGCGAGCGCAGCCTGCGCGGCTATCTGCGGATCCGGCCGCTCGTCGCGCCCACGCTCCGCCGGATCGATCTGGTCGCGGCGCAAACGGCCGAATACGCCGATCGCTTCTTGCATGCTGGCGCCCGGGCCGAGGCGATCCAGGTGACCGGCTCGATCAAGTTCGACGGCGCCCAGAGCGACCGCCACAATCCCGAGACGCTCCGGCTCCGCACCCTGGCCGGCCTGGCCGACGACGACATCGTGCTCCTGGCCGGCAGCACGCAGGAGCCGGAAGAGCGGATGGCTCTGGATGCCTTTTGCCGCTTTCAAGCTGCGTATCCCCGGCTGCGGCTGGTGCTCGTGCCCCGGCATCCGGACCGCTTCGAACGCGTGGCCGAACTGCTCGCCGCCAGCGGCCTGGCCTGGCAGCGGCGGACGGACCTGGAAACCGCCGGCGCCGATCCCCAGGCCCGGATCCTGCTCGTCGACAAGATCGGCGAGCTGCGGGCCTGGTGGGCGCGGCGCACATCGGCTTTGTCGGCGGCAGCCTGGGCACGCGCGGCGGGCAGAACATGATCGAGCCGGCCGCTTACGGCTGTGCGGTGTCATTCGGCCCCAACACGCAGAACTTTCGCGACGTGGTCGCGCTGCTCCTGGGCGCAGATGCCGCCGTGATCGTCCGCAATTCGGCCGAATTCGAAGCGTTCGTCGGCCGCGCGCTTTCCGATGCCGCCTATGCCGCGGCGCTCGGCAGCCGGGCCCAAGCGATCGTCACCGCCCAGCGCGGCGCCACGAGCCGCACCGTCGAGTTGCTCGATTCGCTCCTGCCGGTACCGCCGCTGGCCGCGGACCAGCGGCACGCGGCGTGAGCGTCAGCGGGAGTTGGGAATGTGCCAGATTTCCACTCGCGCATTGTTCCTGCTCCGACCGAAGGCGTTCGAAATTCCGGAGCCACGGATCGGGAACGACTCCTCACCGAACCAGGGCGACCGAGCAACCACGCGATCCGTCTTCAAATCGGTGGCCACGAATTGGAACTGCTTCTGGCGGGGCCGGCCGAGGTCCCGCAACAGCGGCGCGTCACACATCAGCACTTTGAGAAATCCTGGGGCCGACTCCGGCCAGTACCGCGTTGCTTCGGTGGCGACGATTCCACCATCGCCCAGCGCCACGATGTTCTCAAAAGTAGATTGTCGCGTGCGGCGCGGGCGCCAATTGAAGCATGGCCGGCAACTGGCGCCCTGTTGCGGTGTCCCAGCATTCCAAGTCGGGCCATCCGCTGAACAGCACCGCAAAGTCTGTAGAAATCACATCGACCTCTGGCACGCGAGCGAGCTGCGTAGACCGCTCCGGACGCCAGTAAGCCAAAGCGGACCACAGGAATGTGCCGCCCACGATGGCTGCAAATGTCGTCAAAGAGACCAAGGCACGCGTTGGCTTCAGGCAGAGCCACGCACCGCAACCGACCAGTCCCCCTGCGAGCGCGCCCAGTACGGCAAGCGTTGCGATGCCGCGCGTGCTCGACGGTGTGTCGCGCAGAGCAAAGGCTGAGGTCGCTAAAGCAGCCGCTGCCGCCCAGGCCAGGGCCGACAGGGTCATCCGCCACCAGCGATGATTGGCCAGTGCGGTGCCCGCCGCCGCCCCAAACGCCGTGGTCACTACGATCAACCGCTCGTCGAAATCGAAATCCGCCAGGCGTACCGCGGCCAATACTGCCGCCAAGAACGTCGTGCCTCCAAGCAAACCCCGCAAGGTCAGGCGGAAGCGGAGGCGGCGGACGATCGAGCGCAACATGAGCCACGCGGTCAAATTGTGGTGTTACTTGCCCGGCACCAGCGCCTCCAGCAGCGGCTGATGCCACTGGCGCTTGTTGATGTCGTAGGCGCCGAAGCCGGAGCCGAATTCCCAGTATGCCCAGGAGAATTTGCGCTCCTCGGCACTCTCCCGCACGAAGCGCGTCCAGGCGGCGCGCGAATCCATGTCGGCCTTGTGAAAAGCGCCGAACTCGCCCAGATAGATCGGCCGCCCGTGCTCCTTGCCCCAGGCGGCTGCCACGTCGAAATCGCGCTCGACCGCCTGCCGCTCGGCCTCGGTTCCGGTCCACTTGCGGCCCAGCCAGCGGGCCGCCTCGGGCATCCAATCGGCCCCCTGGTGCGTGAACTCGAAGGGCGAGTAATAGTGCACCGTGACGATCAACCGGCGGTCGTCGGGCAATTCGAGCGACTTGAGCTCGGAGATCGAGTTCCACTGGATCGGGCCCACGATCACCAGCCGCCGCGGGTTGGTCTTGCGCACCTCGGCCAGGGTCTCGGCAAATAGCTTGTTCCAGCGGGCCGCGTCGAGCTGATCGTGCGGCTCGTTCAAGAGCTCGAAGAAAACCCGCTCCGATTCGTTCTGGTATCGGGCCGCGATCTGCCGCCAGATGCCCTGAAAGCGAGCCGAGTGATCGTCGGGATGGCCGAACAAATCGTCGTAATGGTGCATGTTGATCACCACCGCCAGCGAGCGCGACAGGCACTGCTTGATGGCCCAATCCACGCGGCGGCAGAATGCGTCGTCGAGCGTGTAGGGGTCGCGGGCGCCGGCATGGGCCGACCAGCGGATCGGGATCCGCACCGAGTCGAAACCGGCCGCTTTGATCTGCTCGAAATAATCTTCCTGCAGCGTGAGCCCCCATTCGCCTTCGTTGGGCGCTTCGAGCGCGTTGCCCAGGTTCATGCCGCGGCCCAGGGCCCGGTTGCCGGCCGCCGCGTCGGCCAGCCCGGCCGGACTCTTTTCGGCCGCGGCGGCGCTCCGGGCCCGCGGCCCCCAATACGATCCTGCCAGCACCAGCGCCGCCAGGATCACCAGCGGCGAGCGCCGCAGAAACGATAACGCGTGGGGCACGGGAGGGCTCCTTGAACCTGCAGTGATCGCTATGTCCGCCGGCTTCAATATAGCGGCCGGAGCTGAAAACTTCGCCACCGGCCCCCGCGCTGCCCGACGTCCGGGCGTGGTTCAGTTTGATCGGGGTCTGGTCCATTTTTCGGCGGCAGGATATGCCACGCCGCGCGGCGCAGGCCGAAAACATGGACCTGACCCCTTCGCGTTACGCCGCGCCTCGAATCGCGCATCAAACCGATCCGCTGCCGGACCACCGGGCGGCTGGCGAAACGCCGCTGCTTCGAGTACAACACGGGCGCGGCGGCCGCGTTTTTTCGCCCTGACCAGGAGTAGCAACACGATGCGACATGTTCCCTTGCAAATGGCCTGCCTGGCCCTGCTGCTCGCGCTGTCGGCCGCGGCCGCAAGAGCCGCCGAAGACTCCGACGATGCGGACGCCGCCGCCATGCAAGCGGCCGCCCGAGAGCACCTGTCCAAGGCCAAGCTCACGATGGAAGAAGCCATCGCCATCGCCTTGAAAAAACACGCCGGAGGGCACGCCATCGAAGCCGCCTTCGAGGTCGATGGAGACGATTACGATTTCATCGTCGAGGTCGCCAGCGGCAACAAGCTCTTCGACGTCGAGATCGACGCCGTCAGCGGCAAGATCGAAAGCAACGAGCCCGTGACCGATGCCGAGCCCGGCGATCAGGCCGAAATGAAAGCCGTCGTCAAAAGCAAGGTCCCGCTGACCAAGGCCATCGCCGCCGCGCTCGAAGCCGTCGGCCAGAAAGGCGCCCGGGCCTTCGACGCCGGGCCGCACGTCGTCGAAAACAAACTCATCTTCGAAGTCGGAGTGCTAGCCGGCAAGGATATTTTCGACGTGCGCATCGACGGCGCGACGGGCAAAGTGCTGGCGCAGAAGAAAATCGAGTAAGCAGCGTCTGTTTTCCGGCCGCCCGCCGCAGGCCGCCGCAGGCGCCAGATCACGTCTCGGGGTCGAGCCATGCGAACGTTGCCGCTATGGATCGGAATCGCGATGGCCTGTCTCGCCCTGGGGTTGGCCGCCGCGCCGGCCCGCTCGGCCGACGACGCGGCAGCCCTCCAGTCAACTGCCCGCAAGCGGCTGCCGCAGGCCGGCATCTCGCTCGCCGCCGCGATTGCCGCGGCCGTCAAAAAGCACCCCGAGGGGCAAGCCGTTCGGGCCACCCTCGAGATCGTCGAGGGGGACGACGACGATGACGACGTGGACAACTTCGTCCTGTTCAGCGTCGAAATGGTCGTGGGCGAGCGGCACTTCGATGTCGAGATCGAGGGCGCCAACGGCGCTTGCGAGGGGGATGCGCCCATCGGCGGCGAACTGGCCCTGGACAAGGCGCTCGTCGAGGCGCTGGCCCGAACCAAATTCTCGCTGGCCCGGGCGGTCGGCGCGGCTCTCGACCGGGTCGATCTTTCCGGGTCCCGGGCGTTCGACGCCCGGCCGCTGTGGGACGACGGCAAGCTCGTCTACGCGGTCGGGGTGCTCGCCGGCGAAGACATCTACGACGTCCGCCTCGACGGTACGACCGGCAAGCTGCTGACCAAACAGAAGGTCCGGCGTCCCGCCCCGGCCGCCCCCAAAACGCCCCCGGCAGCGGACGACGGCTGCTGACGCCCGCCGTGCCGCCAGCGGGGGCCGCGGCACCCATTTTCTCGCCCCGCCGTGGCACGTCGGCCGGCGGCCGGCCCGCGTCAAAACCCCCGCGGCGTTGCGATTGCCGGTCGCTCCGGGCGTAGGTTATGATGGGACCACAGGTTATCCCACCCCCCGCGGCAGATCATGCCGTCAGCAGTCGTTTTCCCCCGCAGAGGAGTCGCTCCGTGGCCTCAGACAAGTTTCTGTTTACCAGCGAATCGGTCAGCATGGGCCATCCCGACAAGCTGGCCGACCAGATTTCCGACGGAGTTCTCGACGCCCTGCTGGCCCAGGATCCTATGAGCCGCGTGGCCTGCGAAACGTTGGTCACCACCGGCGTGGCCATCCTGGCCGGAGAAATCACGACCAAGGCCAACGTCAACTATTCCGACGTGGCCCGCCATGTGATCCGCGAAGTCGGCTACGTCGACGACCACATGGGGATTTCGGCCGACACCTGTGCCGTGATGGTGGCCATCGACAAGCAAAGCCCGGACATTGCCCAGGGGGTCGACGAGAACTCCAAGAGCGGCAAAGAGATCGGGGCCGGCGACCAGGGGCTGATGTTCGGCTATGCCTGCAACGACACGCCCGAGCTGATGCCGCTGCCGATCGCCCTGGCTCACCGCATCCTGAACCGGCTCACCGAATGCCGCAAGCAATGCGTGGTGGGCTGGCTCCGGCCCGACAGCAAGAGCCAGGTTACCATTGAGTACGACGGCCACCGGCCGGTGCGCATCGATACGGTGGTCGTTTCCACCCAGCATGCCGAAGACGCCGCGAACAGCGAGATCCGCAACTTCGTCATCGACGAGGTGATCGGACCTGCGCTCCCCGAAGAGCTGATGACCGGCCCGATCAAGTACCACATCAATCCCACCGGCCGGTTCGTCGTCGGCGGGCCGCACGGCGATTGCGGGCTGACCGGGCGCAAGATCATTGTCGACACCTACGGCGGCTGGGGTCGGCACGGCGGCGGAGCCTTCAGCGGCAAGGATCCCACCAAGGTCGATCGCAGCGCCGCCTACATGGCCCGGCACGTGGCCAAAAACATTGTCGCCGCGGGCCTGGCCGATCGCTGCGAAGTGCAGCTGGCCTACGCCATCGGCGTGACCGAACCGGTGAGCATCTATGTCGACACCGAGGGAACCGGCCGCATCGCCGACGCCAAGATCTGCCAGCTGGTGCGCGAGATGTTCCCCTTGTCGCCGGGCGGAATCATCACCTATCTCAACCTGCGGCGGCCGATCTATCGCTTGACCGCTGCCGGCGGACACTTTGGCCGCACGGAACCCCAGTTCACCTGGGAAGGCACGGACAAGGCAGCCGATCTGGCCGAAGCGGCCGGACTGTCGCTGGCCACTGCCCGCCGATAGCGCGTCCGAGGGGCGGCCGGGAAAACGCGGAGGGACTGCCCTCGATGCCGCACCAAACCCGTTTGTCTGCCGTCCGACCGGGTCCGGCTGGTGCCGCCGCAGCCCCGCGCCGCCTGGTCGCGATCCCCGGGCCCGCTTGGGAGTTGGCCCAGATCGGCGCCATGCTCCAGGTGGTCGCACTGGTGTTGTTGGCGACCGTCACCGCGTCGATCGCGCTGGTGATCGGCCGCCGTCTGGCCGGCGCTCTCGCCGAGCCCCTCGCGCCGCTCGGCGCTGTGGCTTGCGGCCTGCTGCTGGCCGCATGGGCAGTCGCAGCCCACCGCTGGCTGGCCCGCCGCGAGCAGGGGCGCGAAGTTGGCGCAGCCTGAGCGCCTGGATTCCACCGGCCGTGCTGGTGGCCGCCTGCTGGGCCGTGACGGTTCCCGGCTCGTCGGCCATCGGCGTCTGCGGAATGCTGGCGATCGTGGGCACGGCAGAAGCAGGCGTCTGGCTGTTGCAGCGGCGCGGCGCCGCCCCTGCTCGGCCCCGTGGCTTGCCGGCACCGCTCGCGCCGCCGACACCGCTCGCGCAGCCGGCGCCGGCGCGACCGGCCGCGGACTCCCCGGCTGACAATGCCCCGGCTGACGATGCCCCGGCTGACGATACCACCGACGACGTCTCTGCAGACCGGGACGTTCTGGCCGAGACCGTTCGCCGCCGCGCCGCCGACGGGCACGAATCGATTCACGGCTGGACCTTGGCCGAGTTCGCCGCCGGTCAGCGCAGCTCGACTGTGCACGTGGCGTTCTGCCCGGCGCTGGCCGGCCAGCCCAGCTGCGAGGCCGAGCAAGTCGCCGGCCCGCCGGCCACGGTCCGAGTGATCCAGATTCTGCCGCTGGGCGCTCGAATCGAAGCCCGGCTCGACGCCCCCGCGTCTCGCCCGGTGGCCGTGCGCATCGAGTTCGCCGCCGCTGCCGCCGGCGGTGCGGATCAAGACGATTAGCGCGAAGCTGCGGCGCCCCCGGGCGGACTTTTGCCCACAATCGTCGCCTCCTGCCCAGGGCGGCCGGGCGAGCCGCACTTTCTCTGCGTTCGGGTGCAGTTTCGGGCCGGAATCCAGGCGTATGTTTGTGCATGACCACCGAAATTCTCCCTGTTGCAGTGGAATGCGCCGGCAGCCTGCCGGTTGCCCGAGTCGTCCGCGGCACCGCCGAGTTTGCCCAGCTCGACGGCCCTTGGCAGCGCCTGGCTCTCGAGCGCGGACCGATCGAAGGCTTCGACTGGGCCGACGCCTGCCGCCAGACCGTGGCCCTGGACCAGCGCCTGGCCGTGGTGGCGATCGAACGTAACGGCCACCTGGCGGCCCTGGCAGCGCTGGCCGGCAAGCGCCGGCACGGCATCCGCCGCCTGGCGCAGCTGGGCGTGGGCGAATTGTTCGAGCCGCAGGATTTTCTGGCCCGCGACGACCGGTCGCTGGCAGCCCTGGCCACTGCCCTTGTGCGACTGAGATCGCCGCTTTGGCTGGAGCGGTTGCCGGCTGACTCAGCGGCGATTGCAGCGCTGGAAAGCGCGTTTCGCGGCCGGGCCGTGATCGTGCGCCGGCCGGCGGCCCGCGCCCCGTACATCGCCTTGGACCCGAGCTGGCGGGAGCCGGAAACGCATCTGAACTCAGGGCGCCGCAGCGATCTGCGCCGGGCGCGCCGCAAGGCCGATCAGCTGGGCGCGGTGACGAGCGAGATCCTTTCGCCTGCGGCCGGCGATGTCGACCGGCTGTTCGACGAAGCGGTGGCGATCGAAGCCCGCAGCTGGAAAGGCGAGGCCGGCACCGCGCTGGCTCACGATCCCCAGCGGGCAGCGTTTTATCGCCGCTATGCCCACGCGGCCTGTGCCGCCGGCGTGCTGCGGATCTGCTTTCTGCGCATCGGCGGCCGCGGCGTGGCGATGCAAATCGCGATCGACCAGGGGCAGGCCTTCTCGCTCTTGAAGGTCGGCTATGACACCGAGTTCTCCACTTGCAGTCCGGGCCTGCTGCTGATGCGCGAGACCATCGCCCACGCCGCTAGCGCGGGGCTGGCCAGCTACGAGTTCCTCGGCCGGGCCGAAGCCTGGACCCGGGTCTGGACCGAAACCGAGCGCGAGACCCTGGGACTGCGCATTTACCCCTATGGCGTCGTGGGCCTGGCAGCTCTGGCCAGCGACGCGTTGGCCGCCGCCCTCCGGCGCTGGAGAAAATCATGAGTCGCGCGCCCTCGGGACTCCGCAGTGTGGCTTCGCGCTGTTTGCGCCCGCTCGTTCGCCGGGCCGCCCGAGCGTACATCGCCGGCGAGCATCTGGCCGATGCCCTGGCGCTGCGCCAGCGGCTGGCCCGGCGCGGCCTGTCCACCACGCTGGGCTATTGGGACACCTCGGCCGAATCGGCCGACGACGTGACCGCGGCGTATCTGGCCGCCGTCGAAAAACTGGCCGGCAGCTGCGATTATCTCTCGATCAAGCTCCCCGCCTTGCGGTTTTCGCAGGAGCACACCCTCAGGATTGCGACGGCGGCCCGCGAGCGTGGCCTGCGGCTGCACTGCGACTCGCACGATCTGGAAACTTCCGCTCAGATGCTGGCGCTCGTCGAGACGATCTGCGACGCCGGCACCGAGGTCAGCTACACGCTCCCCGGCCGCTGGCGGCGCAGCCTGGCCGATGCCGATTGGGCCAGCCGGCGCGGGCTGACGGTGCGGGTGGTCAAAGGGCAGTGGTCCGACCCGGCCGATCCCGACCGCGATCAGCGGGCCGGTTTTCTGGAAGTGATCGAGCGCCTGGCCGGCCAGGCCCGGCACGTGGCGGTGGCCAGCCACGATGTTCCGCTGGCCGCGCAGGCGATCCGCCGGTTGCAAGCCACGCGGACCCCGTGCTCGCTCGAGTTGCTCTACGGACTGCCGCTCCGCTCGTCGCTGGCCCTGGCCGAGTCGCTGGGGGTCGGCGTAAGGGTCTATGTGCCCTACGGCGCGGCGTACTTGCCCTATGCCTTGGGCAAGCTGAAGCAGAATCCGCGCATGGCCTGGTGGCTGCTCCGCGACCTGCTGGGCACGGGCGGGGCCGCAGCTCGCTGAACGCGGCGCTTCGATGTCCGGCGTGCCGCCGGCAAGGCTCGCCTTTTGTCCGCTCCCGGCGCGGGACCCGCGCGGTTATCATGGCGGCAGCGACGAGACTCGATTTCATTCGCACCGGCCCGGTCCCGACTGCAGCAGCGCGCGGTTCATGACGGAGCGAGCCTTTTGGCGCCAGGAGCCACCACCTGCGCGATACTACCGAAACAGGAGCCATCCATGTCCGATCGTGAACGCTGGACCGTTTATCCGCTGTTGTTTCTGGCCCTGGGCGTAAGCCTGCGGTCCAGCGGCAAGTTCGGGCCAACTAAAGACATCTCCTGCCAACACCTCGAGATCGCGGGGCCCGATGGCGACGTAAGAATTGTGTTGTCCGCCGCTCCCGACGCCGATAGCGGAGGCAGTGTGCTGAAAGTCACTTCGGGCGGCAGAGGCGGCATCGAACTGGGGGCCGCACCGCAAGGCGGGATCGTCAAAGCCATCGGCGCCAACGGGCAGCCCCAAGTTGTGCTGGAAACGACCCCCAACGGCGGCGTGCTCGCCAGCCTGGCCCCGGACGGACGTCGGCTGACTCTCGTCGAGCCGACACCGCTGGGGGGTGCCATACTCTTCTTCGACTCGCGCGGCCAGGCACAGGCCGTGTTCGGCATCCCGGTCAATCCAAGCCGGCCCCGCTCGGCAGAAGCGAACGGGGAGGAACATCCCAGCGAAGCCGGAGAACATGCCACGCCGGAGAACGGGCAGCCGGGCGCGGAACCTGCCGCGAGCGGCGATGCCCCGGCCGCAGGAAGCGACACGAAACCGGCTGAGCCTGCCGGCAATGCATCGCCGCCGAGCGAAAGCGCGCCGCAAGAAACGGCGCCGCCGCAAGAAAAGCCTACAACCGCGCCGACCGAGCCCGGCTCGAACTGACGCCCCAAGAAAAGCGATTCTGGGGCCGACGGCGGGCGGGCCTCAGTGCGCGGCGGCCGAATCTGAGCCCGGTTCAGCCGCCCGGGGGAGCGGGCGCCGCAGCCGGTGCGTCTGAGGCCGCCGGCAGATCGGTGGGCGCCGCAGCGGGGGACTCGGCAACCGGCGTGTCGGCAACGGGCGCGTTCGCGACGGGCTCATTGGCAACGGGCGCGCCGGCCGTGGGCGATTCGCCCGCGGGCGGGCCATAGACCCGGTCGCGATACAGCTGCAGGCCGTGCATCGTGTGATACAGGCCGCCGCATTCCAGTTCCAGGTCGGCCATCCGCTCGAGCATGCTCAGTTGGACCAGCAAAGCCCGCTGGAACCACGGCTCCTGGATCTGCCGGTCGTCGAGCGCCACGGTCAGCAGCTCGAACGTGTGGCCGGTCGTGCCGAGCCGCGTGCCCATGTCGTCGGAGGTCGAAGGCCGGATGAAGTAGTTGGTCGAGAACGTGCCATCGGGCTGCTGGTTGGCCTTGATGGTTTCGATGGCCTGCTTGATTTTTTCGTCCGCCTTCAGCCAAGGCCCTTCCAGCTTGCCCCCAGCCGCCAGGTGGCGGTTGAGCGCGATGGCCAGCGCGTACATGCGGTGCGAGCCCCCGCACGCCGCCGAGTTTAAGTCGGCATCGGCCTCCATGTCGACGATCCGATCGATCGTCCACTCCGAGCCATCGCGGGCCGTCCAGCGAACGTCGAGCGGCAGGTAGGTGCTCACGGCCATCAGCGTCCAGGTCGCTTCCATGCCTTGATAGATGTCCCACTGCGACTGGGTGAGCAGATCGCCGACTTTGTATTGCTTGCCGCCGACGAGCAGCGGCTCGTCGAGCGACAGTCCGCATTGCGACAAGTAGCCGATCCACTGGTCCGGATGCCCCATGCCGGTCTTCGAGCCCGCTTCCAGGATCGAGACCACGCCGTGGTCGCCGGGACGCAGGTTCCAGCCGTTGAGCGGATTGCCGCGGAGCAAATAGTCGAGCGCCGAAACCAGCTTGCCGTCCTTGTACATTTGCAGCTTCGGGCCATACACCAGAATGCCGTGCACCACCTGCCAGGCGGCATTCGTGCCCTGGTCCATGTGGCGGTGCGTCAGGTTGTAGGCCAGCGCCCGATCGATCCGCGTTGGCAGATCCTCGGCGGCGGGCGGGGCCACGGGGGGCGTGCTGCTGGCGCTCGAAGAGTTTTCGAGCCGATTGCAGCCCGACACTAGCCCGGCCAGGAGCAAACAGGAACCCAGCACCAAGAGAGTCGAACGCGCGGAAGTCATCGGCAGGATCTCGTTTTTCGCAGTCGGTCGGCGGGCATTGACGGTACTGTCCCCCACTCCCAGCCCATTCTCGGATCGGCTCTCTATGCAGCTTATCAATTCGCAGCCGGTCCGGCTACGAAGCTGGGCAGGCTGGGTCGAATTTAACGGTTTGGCGGCTTTCGCGAACTCCAAGCTCCGCCATGCTTTGCAGCCGGGGCGCACTTGGAATGCTATCCGGCTGCCAATACAGAGGTTAGCTCGGCGAATGAACTCGTGCCGGCGGCGGCCCGTAGAATGTGTCGTTGACGCCATCAGGCCGCGGCCGGAAGTTTAAAGGGGTGCCCGGCGCAATCGCCCGGCCCCGTGCCGCTCGCCGAGGAGGGAAGCATGTTTTTCGATCCGGTTTATTTGCTGTTCGTGGCTCCGGCGCTGCTCCTGGCCCTGTGGGCCCAGATGCGGGTCAAGTCCACCTACGCGGCCGCTGCGCAAATGCCGGCGCCCTGTCGGGGGCCGCTGCGGCGCGGCACATTCTGGATTCGGCCGGGCTGCACGACGTGACGATCGAAGAAGTGCCGGGCGAGCTGACGGACCATTACGATTCGCGCGCCAAGGTGCTCCGGCTGAGCCCCGAGGTTTACGAGCGCCGTTCGCTGGCCTCGGTGGGCATCGCCGCGCACGAGGCCGGACACGCCCTGCAAGACTCGCGCAACTACACTCCGCTGGTCGTGCGCAACGCCGCCGTGCCGATTGCCAACCTGGGCAGCAACGCGGGCATCGGGCTGATTTTTCTCGGCTTCCTGTTCCACATGCACGCCCTGATCGTAGTGGGCATCGTGCTGTTCGCCGGAGTCGTGTTCTTTCAGGTCGTGAATCTGCCGGTCGAATTCGACGCCAGCAACCGCGCCAAGGCGCAGCTCGTGCAGCTGGGCATCATTGACGACCAGCAGTTGGCCCACGTCCGCAGCGTGCTCAATGCCGCCGCCTGGACCTATGTGGCCGGGACGCTCCAAGCGGTGATGATCCTGCTCTACTACATCATGCGGTTCGGCGGTGGCAGCAGCCGAAACTGACCGGGCCGGGGCGAATCAGAGCCCATCCGAGAACCGGTGGGGACTGTCCCCCTCTCCCAGGCCGTTCTCGGATAGGCGACTCGGACCAGCAGGAACTGCTCAGCCCAAACAAATAGCCGGCAGGTGTTGCCTGCCGGCTATCCTTTTGCGCATGCGATCAGCCCGCGGCCGGCCTACTTCCTGGCGCGGGCGTGCTTGAGCGGCAGCCAGGCTCCGCCGGCGGCGCTGCTGGCCACGCTCTGCTGGATGAAGTACATGCCTTCGACCCCGTCGTTGATGTTGGGATAGATCGTCTGGACGGGCTCGAACTTCTTGCCCGTGGCCCGCAGGATCATGTTGTCGTAGGCCGAACGGTAGATATTGGCAAAGGCCTCGAAAAAGGCCTCGGGGTGCCCGCTGGGCAAGCGGCAGGCGCCCTTGCCCGACTCGTTCATGAACGGTGCATTCGGATCCCGGGTGTAGACCGAGTGGGGCTGGCCGTTGCGGCGGACGAGCATCTTGTTCGGCTCTTCCTGGTGCCACTCGAGCGAGCCCTTGGTGCCGTCGATCTCGATGAACAGGTCGTTCTCGCGGCCGTGACTGATCTGCGAGGCGGTCACGGTGCCCAGGGCGCCGTTTTCGAAGCGGATCACGGCATGCCCGTAATCGTCCAGCTTGCGCCCCTTTTCGAACACCTGCAGGTGGCAGCTGATCGACTCGGGCAGCAGGCCCGTCATGTAGCGCCCCAGGTTGTAGGCATGCGTGGCGATGTCGCCGAAGCAGCCGGCCGCTCCGCTGCGGGCCGGGTCGGTGCGCCAGGCGGCTTGCTTCTGGTCTTCGGCCTCGAGCCGGGTGCGGAGCCAGCCCTGGATGTAGAACGCGCGGATGGCGTTGATTTCGCCCAGTTCGCCACTGGCGATCATCTGCCGGGCCTGCCGCACCAGCGGATAGCCGGTGTAGTTGTGCGAAACGGCGAACACCACTCCCGACTTGTCGACGGCCGCGGCCAGCTGTTCGGCCTGGGCCAGGTCGAAGGTCATCGGCTTGTCGCAGATCACGTTCAGCCCGGCTTCGACGGCGGCCTTGGCGATTTCGAAGTGGGTGTGGTTCGGCGTGGCGACGGTGACGAAGTCGATCCTTTCGCCCGCCGGCAATTTCAGCTCCGCGTCGATCAGCTCGCGGTACGAGCTGTAGGCCCGGCGCTCGGGAATGTCGTAATCCGGGGCCGAGGCCTTCGCCCGCTGCGGATCGGAAGAAAGGGCTCCAGCCACCAGCGCGGCCCGGTTGTCGAGCACCGCAGCCGTGGCGTGCACGCGGCCGATAAACGATCCCTGCCCGCCGCCGACCAGTGCCATGCGGAGTTTGCGGTTGAGTGCGCCGTTGGTTGCCATAGAAGCTCCTGCCGGTATTTTGCCTGGGAACGGTGGGGCGAAGTGCGGATGAGGTACGCCATTTTTTAACAAATGGGGGCGTCCCCGTCAGCGAGGGGAGCGAAAAATGTTGACCGCCCCGCAGGCCCCAAGGGTGCCCCGTTCGCCGCCGGGTCCAACCCTCGAATGCCCACCGCCAGGAGCGCCGTTAGCACCCGCTCGATCGGGCGTTCGGCGGTGCAACAGGACGGCTGCAAAGTCGGCGTTTGCGCCATTTTGCGAATGCAGGAGGCGACTCCGATCGCCGACAAACGACGCCGTCTCGGGAAAGTCGGCGATCGGAGTCGCCTCCTACAGCTGACTTTGCAGAGCCCCAGGACGGTGCAATACCTCGCTGGCAATGAACTGGCGAAATCGCTAGGATGCCAGTAGCGGTCCCATCCGGCTCGAAGGAATCCCGATTATGTTCAAGTCGCGACAGGCATGGCTCGTCTTGGGTTTGGCCTGTGGGTTAGTCATCGGGCTGAATGCGGCCGGACTCTGGCCGACCATTCCGGTGCATGCCACGGCGACGCACGGGCAAGATGGATTCGCGATCGCCACCGGCCCCCTGAGTGGCGAGATCGAAGCCGTCTATGTGCTCGATTACCTCACCGGCGACCTCAAAGCGGCCGTGATCAATCTGCAGACCGGCCAGTTCATGACGGCCTACGAGTACAACGTGGCCAAGGATCTGGGCGGCCCCAACGGCAAATCCCCGCGCTACGCGATGGTCACCGGCGTGGCCGATCTGCGCCGCGGCGGGCTGGGTCAAATGGGCCAATCGGTGGTCTACGTGGCCGAATTCAACAGCGGCAAGCTGGCCGCCTACGGCATTCCCTGGACCACCGGACGCGAGAACGTGCTGGGCGCCTTCAAGGGCTCGCTCGTCCTTCTGAACATCGTCAAGTTCCGCTCGGTCGAGATCCGCAAGTAGCGGTTGCCGCGCTCTCTCGCCAGGCATGGCCGCCCGCGGCGCTCACCGTGATTGCCCCCTGCGCTCACAGCGACTAGCGGCCCGCTGCGCTCGCCGCGATTAATCGCCCGGTGCGCTCACCGTGATTGCCCCCTGCGTTCACCCCTCATAGCCGGCAGTCAACGACTGCCGGCCTGCCCCAGCGCGCGGCCGCGCATGCAGGCACGCCTGCATGCGACCCGCAAAGAGCGAGCGGAAAAAAGGGGGGGCAGCGAGAAGCCTTCGATCGGCTACCGGACCGGCGGAGGCACGACGTTGGCGTTCACCGTTCGCGTGCCGCCTGGCGGCGTGACCACGCCACCGTTCAGACCGGTCTGCAGCGTCGCCACGCGGGCGGCCACGTCCGGCTGGAAGCGGTTGATCTGCAGCGAGCGCTGGTAATTGGCCAGCGCCTGGGCCGGATCCCCCGATTCTTCGCGCACTTTGCCCAGCGCCGCCAGCGCCCGAGCGTTGTGCGGATCGATCGCCACGGCTTCGATCAGCTTGGCTTGGGCCGTCTGGCGATCGCCTTGCTCGTCGGCCAGGCGGGCCAGTTCGATCTTCGGGCCGGGCATGCCGGGGGCCCGCTGCGACCACAATTCGAGCAGTTCTTTGGCCTGGTCCGGATGTCCGCGGTCGACCAGCAGCACGGCCAGGCCGCGATAGCAATCTTCGTGATTGGGCGAGTTGTCCAGGCAGCGATGATAATTGGTTTCGGCCTGCGTCAGGTCCGTATCGCGCCGGTGCAGCTTGCCCAGCTGATGGTAGGTCGAGGCCAGGTTGTAGTAGGCGTCGGCGTTCTTGGGATCGGCGTCGACGGCCTTCTGGAACTGCTGCAGGGCGCCTTCGTAGTAGGCGTTCTGGTACATCTTCACGCCCTCGGAATTGTGTCCGTAGGACATGAGCTGGCAGCCGCTCAAGCCGCAGAAACCCCAGGCCGCGACCAGTAGCAGGACTGGCCGGCAAGTCGACAGCGAGTAAGGCGGGCGCAGCTTGAAACACGGCCAAACGAGTCGCTTGTGCGAGGGGTGTGGACCCGCGCTCCCGACGGAGCGCCAGGCCGAAAGAAATTACAGGGGCGGCATCGTAGCGGCCGGCCCCAACCCCGGCAAGGGCAGTCTCGGCCCCGGCGTACAGGGCCGCATTCGGCCGGGGCGACCGCCCCCGAAACGGGCTTCACCCCGATCCCCGCTAGCGTCAACAGGGCATTGATATACATCACTCATTGGTCCCAGGGCGAGCGCAATCGCATCAGTCACCGACGATCGCCTTGTACGCCTCAGACAGTAACACAATCACGCTCACGACGCTCACGGCCGTTGAAAAAACAAACGCAAAGAAAGCAAAGAGGGCATCGATCGCAGGTCGAGAACCGCGGCGCGTCTCATATGCCGGCAGTGCCCATCGCATTACTGCGAACAGGATTGCGGTTGAAGCCATGCCCGCGAACATCGCGTTGAGTGCGACCGCCGATATAAGCCGGGCGACGCCGGACAGGACCGCGATGACGGTGACGCCGACAAACAGCCGTTTAAGGCCGAATTGCACCTAGCGCCCCTTCCTGCCTTCGTGTCCTTCAGTCTCTTCCGCGTGGCGGTGTAATTGGCTTCTTTTTCTTCCCCACACCCTACTCCCTACCCTCTACTCTCTACTCTCTACCCCCTCGCCCCGCCTCACGCCCCGTACTTGCCCAGGCGTCCGGCGTTGGCCAAGGCCATCAGCATCAGGTACTTGGCCTCGAACTGCCCGAGGCCGCCGCGGACCGACTCGCTCTCGCTGAAGGCCTGACAGCCGTCGGTGCGACAGGCCTCGGCCGCCAGCAGCGTCGGCACCGGATGCCAGGAGTGCGACTTGAGCAGGCTGGGGGTGCTGTGGTCGCCGGTGACGATCAGCACGTCGGGCTTAAGCGCCGAGAGGCGCGGCACGATCGCGTCCAGTTCTTCGATCTTGTGGACCTTGGCGTCGAACGCGCCGTCTTCGCCGGTGCTGTCGGTGTACTTGTAGTGGATAAAAAAGAAGTCGTACTTGCCCCAGTTCTGCTCGACCACGTCGATTTGCTCTTCCAGCGTCTGGGCCTTGCCGACGATCTCCATGCCCACCAGCCGGGCCAGACCCTTGTACATGGGATACACCGCCACGGCGGCAGCCCGCAGTCCGTACACTTCTTCATAGCTGGGCAGCTTCGGCCGCGCCGAAAAGCCGCGCAGCGTGAGGCCATTGGCTTTCTTCTCGCCGGCCAGGATCTTCTGTCCCTGGGCGACAAACTGGGCTGCGACTTCGGCCGTGCGCTCGCTACCCGGCTTCGACGCCCGGGGTGCCAGGGGAGGCACGCCCGTGGCCTGTGGATCGGTGTCGTGCACGTCGCCGCCCAACCCCGGGCCGCGCAGCACGACGACAAACCGGTGCTCCTTGACCGGCTCGACGAACACCTCCACGCCCGGGATCCGCACCTCGCGGAGCCGCCGGGCCAACGGGGCACTTTCGTCCGAGCTGATCCGGCCCGCGCGGCGGTCGCTGATGTGCCCCTGGGCGTCGAGCGTGCAATAGTTGCCCCGGGCCGCCACGTCGTGGGGCCCCAGCTCGAAGCCGATGCCCGTGGCCTCGAGCGCCCCGCGACCGATGCGATACTCCAGCGGATCGTAGCCGAACAAACCCAGGTGGCCGGGCCCGCTGCCGGGCGTGATGCCGGGCTTGACCGGAATGCTGCCGCCCTGCACGCCGCGCTTGGCCAGCGCGTCGAGATTCGGCGTACGGGCCGTCTCCAATTCGGTCTTGCCCCCCGGCTCGAGCGGCAAGCCCCCCAGGCCGTCGGCGACCAGCAAAACGATCTTGGTTTGATTGCGAACCACCAGTTCGCGGGTCAGTTCGTGCATGTCCATCGGAGAAATCCTCGCAACGCTTTTGTCCACGGGGTGGGCCGCATTATAGGCCGCCGCAGGCCGGGCTGTCGAACGACGCAGGGTTCTGACTGCGGGTCAGTTTGATCGCGGTCTGGTCCATTTTTCGGCAGCAGGACAAACCACGCCGCGCGGCGCAGGCCCAAAACAGGGACCTGACCCCCTGGCGTGGCGCCGCGTGTTGCGGCGCGAACCAAACTGACCTCCGCCGCAGGATTCTCCGGCCATGCGCCATTGTCTGGCAGAAGGCCGAGGTGCCGGGTATTCTGCAGGGGCACTTGGCAACTCGCCCAGGCGGCCTCGCGATCCATTTTTTTCCGCTGCATGAATCCCGCGATCCCACTTCTGCGCTTCGATCCCCAGGGCCTCACGGTGCGCGGCAGCGGCTTTTCGCCCGAACTGCTCGAGTTCGTATATCCCCAGCTGGAAACCGCACGCCAGGATCTGCTCGGCCTCGCACCGCCGGCTCCAGCGGGCGCGACGCGCGCCACCGGCCTGCCCGCGGCCGACGTCGACGTGGTCGCGCTGCCGGACCGGATCATCGCCGACTATCGAGCCGGGCGCCAAGCGAGCGAATTGGGACGCATCCTGACGACGGCCCGGCGGTTGGCCGAAGCGGTCGATCGGGTTGTCGTCGTCGCCGGCCCCGCCACGCTGCTGGCGGTCCGAGCGCTGACCAGTGCCTGCTGCCATCCCTACCACAACGAGCTGAGCCGGGCGGAGCGCGGAGGCCAGCCGCGGATGTACTTCGCCGGCGACTCGCTCGACAACGACGCCCTGGCCGGCCTCGTCGACCTGGTGAGCCGCGAGACTCATTCCGCCGGCCCCCAAGATCTTTGGGGACTGATCCTGATCGACGACCAGCACGAAACGAAATCCACCAGCGCCGCCCGCGGGGCGCTCCTGGCCGCACTGAAAAAATCCACCGGCGGCGACCGCGAGCGGCACACCCAGCGATGCGTAGCGATCTGCCAGCCGGGCGGGGCGGCTGACCGGCTGGCCGGGGAGTCGGGCTGCGAGCGATTCGAACTGGCCGCCGGGGCAGGGGGGCCGCGCTCGGTTTTCGCGGCCGCCGGATTGCTCTCGGCAGCAGTGCTGGGCATCGACGTGCGCCGGCTGCTCGAGGGAGCGGCGCGGCTGACCGCGCAGTTCCGCGAGTTGCCGGCGGCCGAGAATCTCGTGCTCCGCTACGTCGGCGCCTGCCACCTGCTGGAAGACCAGGTTCGCGGCTGGACGCCCGAGCTCGTCGCCTGGGCTGACGGACTGGGCCCGCTGGCCCGCTGGCAGGCGGAACTGCGCACAGCCGCGCTCGATCCGCGGACCAATCCGGCGACAAACCGGTTGCGCGGGCCGCAGGCCCCGCGCACGTTCGACGTCAACCTGCTGGTCGACGCGGCGCGGCGCGACCGCATTTCCGTCGACGGCGCGCCGGCCCACGGCTCGAGCCCATTTTTGCCGGATGTCCTGGCAGCCCAGGTCGAGCTGGCCCGGCAGCAGGCGGCCGCCGCCCGACAGCCCTGGGCGGCGCTGCACGTGCCGCATCTCGACGCGCCTTGCGTGGGCCAGCTGTTCCAGCTGTTTCTGCTCGCGCCGCTCGTGGCCCAGCGTTTGCCCAGCGTGGTCCGCGCTTCGCATGCCGTCGCGCCAGCCCCTAATCCCTAACCCCTAACCTCCAGCCCCTAAGCTCCCATGACCAATCTGACTTGGCTCGGTCACGCCACGTGGCAGATCGTCACTGGCCCGCACACGATTCTGGTGGATCCGTTCCTCGATCATTCCCCCTCCGCGGCGGTCAAGGCGAAGGACGTGAACCCGCAGTTCATCCTGATCTCGCACGGCCACGAAGACCACGTGGCCGACGCGGCCCAGATTGCCGTCCGCACCGGCGCCACGGTCGTGGCGAATTTCGAGATCTGCAACTGGCTGTCCCGGCAAGGGGTGCAAAACACCGAGCCCATGAACATCGGCGGCGGCATCCAGCTGCCGCCCGGCCGGGTGCAAATGACGATCGCGCATCACAGCTCGCAGCTGCCCGACGGCTCGGGCGGCGGAAACCCCGGCGGCTTCTTGCTGACCCTGGCCGACGGCAAGATCTACATCGCCTGCGACACGGGCTTGTTCGGCGACATGCAGCGGATCGGCGCCGCGGGCATCGACCTGGCCATCCTGCCGATCGGCGATCGGTTCACGATGGGTCCCGACGACGCGCTGGAGGCGGTCAAGCTGATCCGGCCGCGGCGCGTGATCCCCTCGCACTACAACACCTGGCCGCCGATCCGGCAGGACGCCGCCGCCTGGGCCGAGCGCGTCCGCCGCGAGACCCAGGCCGAGCCAGTCGTGCTGACGCCCGGGCAATCGACGCAGCTGTGAATGCTTCGCTGCGACGGCGGCGCCCCACGCCCGATCGGGATTGATTTTCCCGCGGGAGGCCGCGAAATTGAATTGAAGGGCCGTGCGCATCAGCCGCGGTGATTTCGGTTCGGCGGACATTTCTTGAGAGGCGGCAGGGATGCGTCGGGTTCTCCAATCCCGATTCGCACGTTTCAGCCTCAGGGCCATGCTCCTGGCCGTGACCGGCGGTTCCGTCGCCCTGGCCGTTTGGCGCATGCCCTTCGATGCCGAAGTCAAAGACTTGCGGGAGTTCGCGTTTTGCCCAATGGGGATGTCGGGCGATCAGATGGAGCAAGCGTCGCGAGAGATCGACGCCCTGCGCGAAACCGGGCGCGTGTATCGCGACTTCCACGGCAATCGCATCAAACACGGCGTGGCCACGCTTTACAACGGCAACGGCGCAAAGATCCGCGAGCGCCACTGGGTTCATGGTCAGCTGGAGGGAACTGAGACGAACTGGGCTCCAAACGGCGAGGTTACACAGCAGACTCGCTACCGTGGCGGCAAGCGCCACGGCTGGGAGAGCCTCGGCAACGGCCAGCTTTGGTATTACGAAAATGACGAGCTGATCTTCGAGGAATCTTGGGGCCCCGACGGCAAGCACGTCGATGAGTACCACAGCGACGGTTCGCGAACCTGGACGCTGTGGTCGCACGGCGCGGAAAAGCTTCGGGAGGTTGCCTACGACCGCCATCATCTGCGGCAAGGCCCGACGACGCTCTACCACGATAACGGCCGAATCCGATGTGAGGGTGCTTGGCGCGATGACTTGGAGCAGGGCCCTTGGACCTGGTGGGACGCGCAGGGAAAGCCGGTGCGGCAAGTCAAGTTCGACCGGGGAATCGTGCAACGCCCAGGCGGGCGCAAGAGCGAGCGGCCGTATGTTCGGGAAGACGATCGCTCGTGCCTAATCAGCCATGAGGCGGCTCAGTGGCTGTGGGCGTTGTCGGGCATGGTCTCGGATAGAGCGCCGATGACCGACGTGGTTGAGACCATGCAAGACGTCTTCACTCCATCGGGTAGGCCGGGCCAAACTTCTCTGTTTCGATTGCACAATGACGACGTCCGCCGCCGCCTCGAAAACGCCAGAGCGCCGGACGGGGTCGAAACGTTGCCTTTGCGCGATGGCCTGATCCGCTCGTTCGCCCCGCTGGGACTTCAAGTTGTCATGTACGACGACGGCGTTTGGGTTGTCGATCACGAAAATGTGTGCCAACTCGAAGGCGCAATCCCCCTCACGCGGGTCATGCCGCGCAATGCATGCGGCACGCTTCAGAGCGCACGTGGGCTCAGGTTCGGCCGATGCACGCTCGCAACGGTCATCGATTGGCTGACGGGACAAAAGGTCCCAGTGCGGCTGGATCCCGAGCGAATCGAAAATCCAGATGAAGTGCTGGCCCGCGAGGTCGATGCGGACATTCCCGGCTGCACGGTCGGCGCGGCGCTGGAGATCGTCTTGAACCAGCTCGGACTGACCTACTTCGCCGACGACGACCATTTCCAGATCGTGCCGCTCGCCGAGCCGTGACGCGCCGCAGCACGCGCCCCGCCCACCGCTACCGGCCGCCGCGGGCGAACCAGTGCCGGCACTGGTCCATGACCAGGCCGCCGATCCAAAGGGCTTCGCCCTCGGTGAGATTGTCGATGCTGCAAACGTCTGCGTTGTCGCCGGAAACGAAGACCAGCTCGAACGGCCGCTCGTCGCCGCCGCCCCGACCGAAGTCCGTGATCTTGCCGGCCTTTTCCCCCTCTTCGCGCTGGCGGCGCAGCTCCAGACGGCCCAAGGCGGCGACCTCCCAACTCTGTCGGCGGCGATACAGCAGCAGCCGGCTTTCTTGACGGATCCGGTCGGGATCGAACTGCCAGGTCTCGTGCCAAAACGGCGCCAAGATCGTCAACACCAGGCCGGCCAACATCAGCAGGCCAATCACTTCGAACGGGATCAGAAACACGAATAACCCCCACCACTCGGCACCCTGCGGCGGCGGCTGAGGCGGATTGCCTTGGGGCATCAGGCCCAGCAGGAGCAGCACGAATACCGAGACACCGCCGTTCCAAAAGAGGTTGATGAACAGCAGCCCCGCCACCGCGCCCAGGCTGAGCCTGCCGCGCTGGTGGAGGACCAGGGCGCTAAAGTCCGCCAGCGTGGTCCAGGGGCTATCGCTGGGCACCTCGGGCAGCGTGTCCTCGTATTTGAGCATGCGGGCGCCGGGCGCCGCAGCGCCCGATGCCGCGTTATCGTCGGGATCGCTGGGCGAAGCCGCCGGCACGGTGGTGGCCGCCTTCCGGGTGATCAGCGCGGAACGGTCGGCGGGCGCAGGCTCGGCAGGCGCCAGCGCCAGAAAACGATTGAGCTGGTGAATCAACCACGCCCGTTCCTGGTCGGGCAGCCGATAACAGAACCGCAGCGGCGTGCCGAGCGTGGTCATCTCGATGCCCCACAAGTGCTGATCGTTCTCGGTGTGGCTGCTGTGGCATTCGCGAAAACTTCGGATCTCGCAGCGCGGCACGACCCGGCTGGAGAGCGTGACGAAGGCCTTGCGCAGGAACAGCGCCTTGTCGGGCCGCAGCAGCAGCGTCTCTTTGCCGAACAGGATCCAGACCAGGAAGGCGGCCACGGCCAGCCAGGACGCCCAAAACGGAATCGCAAACGCGAACATCCCGATCGACGGCTCGTGAATCACCTGGTGGGTCAGAAACACGCAGCCGACCGTCCAGCCGGTGAGCCAAAGGAGCAGGAACAATCCCGGCCCGCCGCCCCGCTTCATGTGCAGCGCGATGCCGTCCGGCTCGTCGTAGAAGTCGACGCTCAGTTTGGCCGGCCGGGCCGGTCCGCAGGCATCGTCGGTTTCGAGGGTTTCGCTCATGGCGTCTGCCGTCGGCACATGGAGCGGCGGCCTGGCCAGCCCCGTGTTCCGGTCCCACTTTTTCGCCGCCCCATCCAATGCCGCTCGTCCCGGTTAGTTTACCGCGGCCCGCCAGTCCTACGGCGCGTCGAGCTGCCAGTTGCCGGATTGATACACGGCCGGCTTGCGCAGCGTGTCGGGCGATTTGCCATCCTGGATGAGCGCGAATTGTTTTTCCAGCCACTCGGCCAGCTGCCGGCACGCCGCCCGGCGATCGTCGTCCGGAGCCAGCGTGTCGTACTCGTAGCCGTCGGTCCGCCAGCCGGCAATGTCCGCGGCCAGGCTGTCGGCCACGGTGGTCTCGCGCTGCACGTCCTGGCCGTCGCGGACGCCGTACGTCGTGCCATACCGCTTGTCGCTTTTCAGCTGCGACAGCAGATAATCGAGCACTTCGCGGCGCCCGGTGAGCAACAGCCGCAGCAGGATCTCGCCCGGCGGCCGGGCGTCTGGGCGGGCCAGGATGCCGCAGGCCAGATCGATGCCCCGGGGCTTGCCGGTCGCGCAGAGGGGCTCGATCGCGCGGGGATACCAGTCGCTGCCCGAGTCGTTGGCCAAGAGTTCTGCCAGCACGTCGAGCCCTTCCAGGCGGTCCTGGTCGCCGTGGCCGAGCAGGATCAGGGCGGCCCAGAATCGCGTGCCTTTTTCTGCGCTGGCGAGCCAGTTGCGCCGGGGCGGCCGCGGCGGGGCTGTCCAGGCGGTAGCACAGCTCGACGATGTCGTCCTCCGACGCCGTGCTGCCAAACTGGTCGGACCGCTCGACCAGGATCGGCAGCACCTTGTCGCGCTTGTCGTGCACCAGTTCGGCCGCCGCCCGGGCAAACTGCCGCCAGTCGTTGGTCGTGGTCACGGTGTCGAGCAGCAGGTCTTCGCGCGTTTTATCGCGGTTGTCCTGGCACCACTTGAGGAGCGTGCCGAGGTAGGCCTGCCGTTCGGCTGCGTCCAGTTCGCCGAGCGCGCCGAAGCTGACCAGCTCGCGCTTGGCCGTGTCGTTGATCACGCTGGCCGCCAATTCGTTGACCCGGTACATCGTCCGGCTGGGATGAAAATCGCGCCAGTAACTGAACGTGGGCAAGAAATCCTCGTCGAGCACGCGCGGCAGCAGCGCCGGCAAATCGGCCACGGCCAGTTTCAGGCCGAGCAGTTCGACGTAGGGATTGATCACCTGCTCGGGCTCATCCCGCTTGTCCCCCGGCACGCCCAGGAAGTGCGGCGTGGCAAACTGGGGATCCTCGAAGTTGACTCCGCCGGGCTGCCCCCATTGAAAGCAATTCAAGAGCCGCAAGTGGCTGGCCAAGAATTCGATCTGCTCGGCGCGAGACAGCTTTTTCTGCATCGCGGCCCATTCGTCCGGCGGCGGCAGCACGAAGGTCTTGAAATCCTCCTCGCGGCGGGCGAGCTGAGCGGCCAGTTCGACGGCCCGGTCCTGGTACTGATATCCCTCGAACATTGGCTGCGAAAGATGCCTGGCCAGGGCCAGGGCCTGCGGATAATCGCGCTCGTGGGAAAACGCGGCGAGCATTTGCTGATGGCAGGCATGCCCGATCATGTCGCGCACGATCCAGCCGAGCCAACGATCGTCGGCCAGATCGTCCAGCCGCGGAAACAGCAGTAGCGCGGCGGCCAGCTTGTCGCCGGCCCGAAAGGCCCAGGCGGCGACCAGCGCTTCGGGCAGGCTGATCGCCCGCGATTCGAATTGCCCGGTCAGCCCGCCGCGGCGCGAGAGCGGCAACTCGAGCGGGAAGTCCTGGGGCTGCTCGCGAATCGCGATCAGGGCGTCGACCTCGGCCTGCCAATCGCGCGGCTCGACTTCCGTTTGCGCCTTGGCCAGGGTCTCGGCGTCGCCAAAAAAATTGACGATCTGCCAGGCGTCGGCGTCCTCGCCCACGATCCAACCGCCGAACTCGCGCAGCTGCGGCTCGCCCCCTTCGCGATACGGCGGGACCGTGACTTTGAAATGGGCCCACTTGGCTGCGGCCGGAATCGGCGGATAGACCTGCGCGGCGATTTGCTTGAGCTGCGCCTCGAGCCGAGGAGTAAACGCCTGCCTGGGGTCGTACTCCGGAATGTCGGCCAGCCCCAGGTCGGCGGCCAGGGCCCGGGCCTTCTCGCGGACGTCGCGACGGAACGATCCGCATAGCCGGCGGACTTGCGGCCCCAGGCGGACGAGCTTTCGGCTGCCCACCTCGTCGAGCAGGGCCAGGGTGACCGCTTCGTTGGGGTGCGGGCCGGCCAACTGCCGCTCGATCAGCGCGGCCGCTTCCGGACCGTCGATGCGGGCCAAGGCTTTGGCCCCGGACAACTGATTGTCGGGCTGCCGCTCGGTGTCGAGCAGCCACTGCGCCGCCTCCAAGGACTCGTCGCCCGTGGCCGCTTCGGCCAAAGCCTCGGCCAACTTGTGGCGAAACTCGCGGGCCGTCGACTCGGCTCCGCCGCCCCAAAAGGGCGTGCGCCGCCAGTGTGCGCGGCCGTTGGTTTCGTCGGCGCTCGACTGGGCGAGCAGGGCCAGCAGATATTTGCCCGCCGACTGGCGCTCGGACTCGGAATCGGACTTGAGCTTCGCCAGGGCCCGATAGAAATCGGGCGTCTTCATTTCCTCTCGATAATGAGCGGCCAAATCGTCGAAGGCTGCTTTTCCCTCCGCCCCCGCAACCACCGGGAAGGGCTCCTTGGCGGCCGCCAGCCCGCCCAGCAGCGTCCAGGCCAATGGCAGCAGCACTCCGGCGAGTCTTCGTGCGGACGACATCGCGCACCTCCCTGGCTTCAGATCCGAACGGACAAAGCGGCCCTCCGGCGGTCGGCAACCGCAGCGCTTGCATTTTAGGCCAGGCGGGGCCAAAGAAATCCCTCGGGCAGAGTTTTTTGAAATCGCCGATGCGTCTCCCGCGATCCGCCGGCCAGCGCGCGTGCGGTAAACACCCAGAGCTCGATCGACGCCCTTGCAGCTCCCGCGCAGCGCCTGCGCTCGGTGCCCGGCGCGTTAAGATTTGCCCAGCCGGACGAGTGAGATTAGCGCGCCTTTCGAGCCAACTCAATCCAGTGCCAACGGTGTGACACTGCTCGCGCTCGCGGAGAAGTTCTCACGAAGTGTCCGTGAAAAACCGGTCGATCATGCGGGTACCCCCCGGCACGGCGGGTCGCGACTTTAAGTCATTGCTGGCTCAACGCTTGGGTCAGCAGCTAGCGACCGCATCGACGCGCTGCCTTACCTATCCCGCAAGGATTCGCAGGAAAAAAATATATGGTCACCCCCCCCAAGATTCGGTCCGCCCCAGACAGGAACAAGGCGGCACTGCGCAGGTTCGGCGGCGCGCCGTTGCCGCTCGGGCCAGGGCGAAACGGCCGGGCAGCCACTTTTCTGCTGGGTTTGATTCTGGCCATCGCGGCCCGCGGCGCGACGGCCGAGGATCCCGCCCCCGCGACCGAGCGCCTGCCCCCGCCCGAGTCCGCTGCCGACGTCGCCGGCCCCCGTCCGTTTACCTCGCCGGAAGAGATCCGCGGCGCGCCTTACGAGCCATCGCCCGACGACGAGCTCTTCATCGCCCGCGGCCAAAGCGGGTTCAACCGGGCGCTCAATCAAACGATCAACCACCAGCAGCGCGAAACACCCGGCGGACCGGTTCCGTCGGGCACCGACTTGATCATGACCGCTCCCTCGACGGCGCCGGCAGGGCTGCGCATGCGCCGGGCGGAGCAGCGCCGACGGGTCCGCCGATCGTAACGTTCCTGGGAAACATTTATATCAACGCCGGCTATTCGGGTCGGGCCGCCGTGATCGGCGACAGCACGCGACTCAATAGTGCCCTGACCAACGGCACCTTCCTGCCCTCGGCCATTCCTGTTCCGGGCGAGCCGTTTTTCGGAACCCACGACCAGGCCGCCGTGCAAGGATCCGGCAGCAGCCTGTCGCTGAACGGTCAGATCCTGACCAACGCCGACAACGCGATTCAGTTCTCCACGAAGTTCTTGACGCAGAACACCGGCATGTCGACCGACCCCTCGACTCCGACCGCCAGCAATCCAAGCGTCTCGATTCAGCAGGCTTATGCCCGGATGAGCAAAGTGCTGGTCGGTGTTTCCGAATCCGGTTTCGCGCCGATCGACAACTCCGCCCTGCCCGAGACTCTGGACCTGGCCGGACCGGGGGCCCGGGTCTCGGTGCTGACGCTCGGCAGCACGGGCGCGGGCCAGGGCCGGTTCAGCTATTACTTGTTCTCGACGAACGACAGTCGGCCGGGTTTTACCGGGATCGTCAGCGCCGAGAATCCCGTCTCCGAGGTCACAACCAGGATGGCCCCGGCGGGCACGTACGGCACGATGGCCCGCTGCCCCGACCTGACCACCACCTTGCGCTACAGCGGCGGCGACTATTACGGCAAGGACTACATCGAATTCAGCAATCTGCAATTCGCCACGGTTTGGCGGAGCCTGGGCGTGGAAACCTCCGACGGCACGATCCAGCGCGACGCCTTCGGCTGGGGCGCGTCGTTGACCGGCGGCTACAAGTTCTTTTTCAATCCGGCGCTGTCGGTGGTCGACGGCGCGTTTTTCTCCGTCACCTACGGCCAGGGGCTGGGACATTACATCCTCGACCTGCACGGCCAGAACGCCGACGCGAACCTGAACGCGAACAACGTGCTCACGCCGCTACCGGTGCTGGCCTGGTACGTGGGCTACTTGCACAACTGGTCCGACGCCTGTCGCAGCTCGGTGGCCTACAGCCACATCGATCTGCAGAGCATCAATCCGCCGGCCGTCACCGCGGCCACGTCTCCCTACCACATGGGCGAATCGGTTTCGGTCAACCTGGTCTATCACAAGTTGTTTTACCTGAATGACAACACCAAGAGCCCCCACCAGTTCTTCACCGGGATCGAAGCCATCTGGGGCGAAAGAGAAAATCTCAACGGCGCGTTCGGCGCGGCCGAGCGACTGATGTGGGTTACGTCGATCAGCAATTGAGAGCCCGGGAGCAAAACGGGCGGGGACTGTCCCAATTCTGCGTAGCCTGCGGAGCAAACTGGGACTGTCCCCCTTGCCCCAGACCGTTTTGTCCCCAGGCCCTAAGAGCCTATCCGAGAACCGGCGGGGACTGTCCCGGTTTTGCGCAGTCCTCGGAGCAAAACGGGACTGTCCCCCTCTCCGAGGCGGTTCTCGGATAGGCACTAAGGTCGCGACCCAAGGTTTTATCACTGCCAGCAGAGCGAGGGAGCAAGCGCATTATGTATATCGCCAACACTCGATTGGCCGTGGCCGGCGCGGGAGGAACGGCGCCGCGCAATCTGAATTTCGCGATGCAAAGCCAGGGCCCGACGAACTGGTGCTGGGCCGTCGTCACCGCGAGCATCGCCGCTTACTACGACCAGGCCACCACCTGGAGCCAGTGCGCCCTGGTCAACCAGGCGCTCCAGCAGACGAGTTGCTGCGCCAACGGGCGCACCCCCGCTTGCAATCAGCCCTGGTACCTCGACACCGCCTTGCAGTTGACCGGCCACCTGGCCCAGGCGCTCGACGGCACCGTGCCTTTCAGCCAACTACAGAACCAAATCCAAGGATCTCGTCCGGTGGCCGCGCGCATTGCCTGGCTGGACGGCAGCGCGGTGGGGCACTTTGTCGTGATCTACGGATACAGCACGGCCGGCGGGCCAGCCGTGTCGGTCCGCGACTCTCTCTACGGCGACGCCAGCTACCCGCTGGACAATTTCACCTCGAACTACAAAAACCTCGGCTATTGGTCCGCCACGTATCTCACCCAATGACCTCTTGTCGGAGGCGATCTCATGTCGCTCACAGTTCCTCAAATTCCGGCGGGCGCCTGTGAAACGGCCCTCCGCGCCGCGCAGGATCGCCTGGCGTCCGTTCACCAGCCGGGCCGCGCGGCTCAGGGGCCCTCGCCCTATCACCTGGTCGCACCCCAGGCCGTGTACGTGCTGAATGCACGGCAGCTCACCAAACCGGCCCCGCTCCGGTCGGCACGCCACGTTGGCTGGCGCTTCCTGGTCACCGCAGAAAATCGCGCCGTGGCGGCCATCGACGTGGATGCCGGCCAGGCCGAACAGGAGGCGACGTACTCGCATATCTCGGCCGGCCCTTATGTCGACGCGACCATGCGGGCGATTCGCCTCGCCCAGCGCCTGTCCGAAATCAAGGCCGAAAGCTTCGAGGTCCGCCTCCTCAAGATGCCGTCGATCTATGTCTACGCCCTGTGGCTGCATTCGCCCAAGCAAGACATCCTGATTCCCTTTGCCCATCCCAGCGTAAAGGTCGGCGGCCCGGCACAGGCGGCCAAAGCTCCGCTCCGCGCGCGCGATCCGCAGTCCTGCTTCCGGTTGCTGATTCCGCTGGCCAAAGCCCGCAAACCGTTCGACGACTCGCCCCGGGCAAACCCGGCCCAGGCCGATTCCGGCCCCCTGACAAAGCGGCGCAAATCCACCGCCCGCAAGAAAGCCGCCGCGGGCACGTCGGCGGCCGACCCGGGCAAGACCCGGTCCCGGGCCAAACCGGCTGCCGGAATGCCACGCTCCGCCAAAAAGAATTCTGCCGCCACAAAACCGGCCGGCAAGCCGAAGCCGACCGGCAAATCGCGCCCCCGCCGCCAGTCGTAGCGGGAACAAACCGCAGACGCGGGCCGCGCTCCACCGCCAGTGCGGAATCGCGCGCACCCGAGCGCACCCGCACGGCCACCCACACTTCGCTGCCCGGCGAGGCAGGCACGACGGGGTATCGTCGCTAGCTCCTGTTTGCTGCGACCGCCGAACAATCGCGGCGCCGCGCCGGCCGCACAGGATTGTCAGGCTCGGGCGGCCCGCTATATTTCCTGGCGGCTGGCCGTGCCGAGGGTTGCCGAGCCAGCTGTGGTTTGCCGTAACGGATCGGCGGGGCAACAAGTTCGCAGGAGTTCCCATGAGCGTTTCGACCATATCACCCGGCGTCCTGGCGCAGCGTCACAAAGATCGCTCGCAACTCGACTTGATCGACGTGCGGACGCCGGTTGAATTTCGCGAGGTGCACGTGCAATTCGCCCGCAACGTGCCGCTCGACCAGCTCGACCCGCAGCGGATCATGCAATCTCGCCAGGGGGCGCTCGACGAGCCGCTGTACGTGATCTGTCGTTCCGGAGGCCGGGGACAACAGGCTTGCCAGAAGTTTCTGGACGCGGGCTACGCCAACGTGCTGAACGTGGAAGGGGGCACGCAAGCCTGCGACGCGGCCGGATTGCCGCTCGTTCATGGCCCCAAAGCGATGTCGCTCGAGCGGCAGGCTGCGCATTGCCGCCGGCTCGCTTGTGCTGTTGGGAGCGGCGCTCGGCTACTGGGTGCATCCGGCCTGGATCGGCCTAGCGGCATTCGTCGGCGGGGGGTTGGTGTTTGCCGGCATTACCGACACCTGCGGAATGGGTTTGCTGCTCGCCCGCATGCCCTGGAACCGCTGCGCGGGCGAATCCGCAGCCTGCGCCTCGAAATAACCCCTACCTCCCGCGCGGCTTGCCGCCGCGCTGCGCAAAACGCGCAAAAACTTGAGCCGGGCAGGGCGATTTGCTAGGTTGACAAGCTAGTTTTCTGACCTAAATTTTTCCATCCCGAGCGGGGCCGCCAGGCCGGCGCAGGTCGGCGGCAAAGGAGCCAGCCAACCGCGCGGCCGCTGCCTTGGACGAGTGGGTCGGAGCCCCCGGGTTCTTCATTTATTTGTATCCTGAGGAGATTTGGCGATGAGATTAGCTCAACTTTGGACTCCGGTTTGTTTGCTGATCCTCGGCGGCACCTTGCCGCTCGCAGGCGCTGACGAACCCACGCGCGGCGCAAGCCAACCTTCGGCTTCGCGCGCTGACAACGACGATCATGTCCGCCATCATGCTTCGCTCGGCATCCTGATGGGCAGCTCCGATCGAGGCGTAAGCATCGTCGGAATCATCCCCGGCAGTGCCGCCGAGCAGGCCGGCTTGCGCCGGCGACCTGATTCGCAGCGTCAACGACGAACCGGTGCGCTCCACCGGCGAGCTGAGCGCCGAAATCCGCGAGCAGCGGCCGGGCACGCCGATCAACCTGACGGTCCGCCGCGGCGGCCAGCAGCGCGTGGTCAGCGTCCGGCTGGGCACAGAGCGCTCGGCGGGAGGCGGCAATCGCTACCAGGTCAATCGGGTTCCCGCCAATTCCGACGGAACCCCTCCGGCCAGAACCCCCTCGCGCAGCGCCGGCTCCAACGGCTCTGACTCGCAGCGCATCCGGCAGCTGCAGCAGCAAATTGCCCAGCTCCAGGCCGAGCTCAACCGGGTGGTCGCCAATCAGAATCGCGACGACTCCGCGCAGCAGGATCTGCAGCGCCCCGATTGGGGTTGGGACGGCATGGACGACAAGGGCCGTGACCCGGACATCCTGCAGTAAGCAGCGCCCGAGCAATCGCGCGCCGTCAATCCTCGCCAATCAAAAGACTCGGGGGCACGCCCTGTGCCCCCGAGTTCTTTTTTTTGCCGCGCCGAACTGCGAACTCAGGGGTGGTCTCCCAAATCTGCGTTGCCGGCCTACGGATGATACCGCAGGCCGAAAAACACCCTGTCGATAAACAACACGACGGACGCGGCCGCCCCTAGGAAGATTCCGGCGACTGTCCCTCTAGCCCAGCGGCCAGCCAGGATGCCACATCCGCAGCCCAATTCGGGACCAATGAGCGGCATGGCAATGCACGTCGTTTCCCACGCTCCCGCCACGACGGCAAGCGATCCGGCCCCAAGCGCGAGCATCGCTGTCGCGCCAAGAAGCTGCCGCAAGCTGAACTGGAATTGGCTCATCTGCTCATCCTGCCGCACAAGAAAAACCCCGCCGAGAGGCGGGGCTAGGACCGCGGCCAGCCGGGAAAGACGATGTTATGTGGCTTCGGGTCCAGGTAGTAGATGCCCATGCTCTCCAGATGCGACATCAACGAGACGACCGCTGGCCAGTTGTCATCAAACAGCTCGCGGCCTTGACGGTCATTGTCGGCCAGCGTCTCTTCGGAAAACTCTGGGCTGCTATAGAGACGCACCTTGGCGAAGTCGATGATGTAGGGCGGGGCATGCATCATGTCCATTTCGACGACCATCAATCGGTCATCAAAGCTCTGCATTTTCGGCACCCAAAAGCCGTCGATCGAGTCTGTCACGCCGAGCTTAGCGAGCAGTTCGTAGGTGGCCCACTCATTGCCGTAGCCCCGTTCCCGCAGATACACCTTGACCGCCGTGTCCCTATTGGTTGCCCAAACTGCGCCGTCGGTTCCGTCTCCCAGGAATCGATTGAGCTTCACGCCATTGCCGACTAGAGTAAGATATTGGCGGACGCGGGCTTCCAGCTCTGGCGGTGGTTCATGGGCATTCATCACAAAGACGGCTACTCTGCAGAGGTGCAAGGATTCTTCGTCGTTGGCCAAAACCATCTACGGCTTGCCAAGACCAACGGAAGCACATTCGTTCTAGCCGAAAGCCAAGCATTGCGGGCGGGGACTGAGGGCGACTTGCTCGTCATTGTTGATGGCGAGAGAAGCTCCCGGCGCGTGGCGGTAGTCGAGGACGTTCCGCCAGGCCAATCGACCGTCAAGTACGCCGTCACGGCCCCATTCTAGTCCTGTTTGCCGCCGACCACTTCCTCGAATAGGCTCGTCAAAGCCCCAAACGTGCTCAGCGACCGTTCGACGCCGATTCCGGCATCTGATCGCGCGCTCCAGACGGCCACGCTCGAACGGCCAGGCCCAGTCTGCCCGTTTGCGGGGATTCCGCGCCCCCCGGCCGCGCATCTTTTTCCGCCGGACCCGACCGCCTGCCCACCCGAAAGTGGAATTGTCGAATCCCGCGGCCGGCAAGAATTAAGGTGTCGATGTTTTTCACACCTCTCTTCTCTTCTCGGAGGTGCCATCCGATGCGACACGCAATACCATGGCCCGCCGTCGCGCTCGTGCTGCTAGGGGGATGGATTCCGCTCACGGGTGCTATGGCCGGCGAATCGTCCGAAGCGCGGCAACCCGCTGCCGACGCTGCGTCGGCCAAGCCCGCGCGAACTGCCGGCGACGATCTGGCCCCACGCCGAGGAGCGCTGGGCATCTGGCTGGGTCGCGCTACGGACGGAGTCAGCGTCGTGGGAGTTGTTCCCGGAAGCCCGGCCGAACAGGCGGGCCTCCGCGCCGGAGACGTGATCGGCCTCGTCGGCGACGAGCGCGTGCGCTCGACGCAGGAGCTGTCCGACGCTGTCGGCAAGCATCGGCCTGGCACCGCGATTGATCTGACCATCCGCCGCGGCACCGCCCGGCAGACGCTCCAGGCCACATTGACAAGCCAAGAGGCGGCGTTCGACGGCCGACAGTCGGCGAGCCACATCCGGGCGGCCGGCGATCAGGCCCCGACTGCCGCAAACGGCAGCGGCACGGCCGAAGACCGCCTCCAGCAGCACATCGGCGCGCTCCAACAACAGATTTTCCAATTGCAACAGGAACTCGATCGGGTCAGGTCCTTCCAGGCGGGCCGCAGGGCGGTCGAGCAGGACCTGCGCCGCTTCGATTGGGGTTGGGACGGCCGCGACAACAAAGGTCGCGATCCCGACATCCTGCAGTAGCACAATCTGCGATCGAAGAGACGCCGCCAGCCATCCAGCCGACTGGAGATGCAGAACACTGGAGACCCAGCCGACTGGCAATCTACTGTCTGGCAATCCACCGACTCGCGGGCGCACTCGTGCCCGCGAGTTTTTTTGTCGCCTCGCCGCACGGCTCCGCGCGTGCCCCTGTGTCGCCGAGTGGCCTTCTCGGGCGCTCGGCCGCCGGGATGAGCGGCCGACGCCGCGCCGGCCGCCGATGTGGCCGCCCAGACCCGCGCCGCGATCAGCCGTCTGCGGCAAGAGCTCCGTCGCGCCATGTCGATCGAGGCCGGTCTCGAAGCCGCGCAGCAGCAGCCTGACTGGGACTGGAACGCGACTCGCAACGGCGGTCACGACCCGTCGATCCTGCAATAGCCGCGGCGTCGACTCCGCAGTCCAGCGGACGAATCGATCACTCGAACCAACTCGCGGGCCGCATCAGGCCCGCGAGTTTTTTTGTGCCTAGGGCCGCCACCGCGCACGCCGCTTGTGGTCGCCGCGCAGCTGCTTCAAGCCGGCCGTGGGGCGAACCGGTCGTGAACCGGCGTCGGCTGCGTTTACGCAAAAGTCGCCGCGCTCCGCAGCTCCGTCCACCCATAGGCCACTTCGACCAGGTCCTGCTGACCGATTTTGATGCCGGCGCGCTCAACTTCTTGGCCGCCCCAGGCCGCGTAGGCGGCGCGGCATTCGTTTCCCTCCAAGGCCCAAACGATCAGGCTAAAGATCTGATTGCGGATCAGTTCCTCGGCAAACCGCTGGAACAGTCTGCGGCCCGTTCCTTGGCGCCGACACGCCTTCAGGAGATACACGCTGTAGATCTCGCCGCGATAGTCGGCACGGCCCGTCCGCTCTGGACCACCGCTGAGGAAACCAATGGGCTGCCTCTGGTCATCCTGGGCCACGAGCGTGTGCCAGTCTGGTTGCCGGAGTTTTTCGATCCAGCCGGCGACATGATTGTCGAGCGACAGAAGGTCCAGGTATTCGTCAGCGAGGAGGGGCCGGTACGTATCGCGCCAGGCGGCAATATGGCAACGCGCAAGGGCCTCGGCGTCGGCGACGTTGGCATGTCGGATCGAAGTCTTCAGAGCCATATGAGCCAATGGTCAGTTCGAGCCGGCCGAATCGCAAGGCGGATCGCCCGCCCTCGCTGCCAAATATTCCATCCAGCCTTGCTCGCTGCTAGCACCGCGTGCCCTACGGATCGGCTGCCATTCCGCCCTTGACGAGGCCGCGCAGCGCAATGCACCGGGCACGTGATCTTGTCCCCGGCGGTCGTCGGCGGTATTTGTGGCCCCCTGCGCGAGGGTGACGTCCGCGGGGTGATGAGGGACTGCCGCGGCCGCGCCTGCTGGCGCAAGCGTCTTGTGCCGCCGCTTAAGGTCGATTCGGGTCTGTAGGAGGCGACTCCGATCGCCGACTGCCTCGAAACTGGTGCAACGAATCGGCGATCGGAGTCGCCTCCTACATTTCTTAAGCCTTGACCGTTTTCTCCCCAGGCTCGAAGGGTAAGGTCGATGGAATCGCCCTCCAGCCAACCCGAACAGCCCACGCCGGACGCGCCCAGCGCCGCCGAGCGGGCGTGTTCTATTGGATCCTGACGCATCGCCCGTCGCGGCTCATCGTGCCGCCGCTCGTCCTGGTCTGTCTGCTTTCCTCGCTGACGGTGCCGCTGCTGAACGACCTGCGCTTGCTCAGCAAGGATGGCCTGACCCTGGTCGAGCAGGTGCCGCCGGCCAGCGACCACGACGGACACCTGATCGTGGACGTCAAGAACATCAATCCCAACAACGGCATTGCCACGCTCGACGTGACCTACGTCACCGACAATCTGGACAACGCAAAAGTCGAGCTCTGGATCGCCAGCGGCGGCGTCACGCACAAGCAGGGCAAGTTGCACTACGAGATGAACACCGAACTCAGCCGAGTTCCGATCGTGATGGACTCGCCCACGATTTTCGTTTGGGGAGACACGAAGCGGGCGACCTTCAAGCAAAGCTCCCAAGTCAAAATCGACCGGCGGACGCAGGGCTATTTTTGCCCCTTCGACCGCTACGTGATCGAGTTCAGCTTCGCGCTGAGCGACAAATCCGAAAAAATCCTGCACCCCAAGCTCTGGTGCGAGCTGGAAGACCCGCATTTCGTCAACGCCCATCCCACGCCGCTAAAGAGCCACGGCGAAAAGGCCGTCACCGTCCCCAACTCGTTGACGGTGACGCTCGACCGGCCGATGTACGAAAAGATCTTCCTCGGCCTCTCGCTGCTGATGGGCTTGGGCTGCGTTCTCTGGGCCCTCTACAAGATCACCTACACGTCGATCACGGCGATGGAATCGCTGTCGCTCCTGGCGTTCGACTTCACGGTGCTGATGGCCGTGCCGGCGCTGCGCGGCGTCTTCGTGCCCTCCAATCTGCAGTACGCGCCGCTGTTCGATTTCTTCGTGGTCCTGATCTGGACCGTGGGCTTGCTGACGCTGAGCGTGAACATCTTCCGCCACGACATCCTGATTCGCACGCGCGAAAACACCCCCTCCGCCGGCCAGGCCGACCCGGTGCTGTTCGTCACCGAAAGACGCGACCCGGCGAATCGCTCGAAAAGCGCCATGTCGCGCCGCGCCGCCGGCTGAGCCACACCGATTCCTCATCAAGGCCGCTCATCAACGCTAGCGGCGCCCTGAGCAAGCGCCGCTCGATTCTGTCTCTAGCTCTAATTCGTCGAAGAGCGTAGCATAGTCCCTTCATGCAGGCCGGATGGCCCGCTCTTGAACCAGACCAGGCGACGGCCGCCGAGCCAATCCGCCCAGTCCGTTCCCCGGAGGCATTCGTCCGTCGGGGGCGAGTCCAGGAGCAAAGCGCATGAAGGCGTGGCGAATTCGACAACGGACCGACCAACAGTTATCGCCGTTCTGTGTGAGGCGATCCAAGAGAGGACCAGCTAGATGACCGACAAACAAGGCTACATTGCATTGACGGACCGCGATGTGCGAGAAAATGAGTTGATGGCACTGCTCAGCAGCACAGATGGCCGCAATCAACTCACCCAGCTGCTGCGGAAATGCCTGAACATTCCCAAGGGGCAGCTACCCCTGGGATTGCCCTTGGTGCCGACGATCCTCGCCCACGAGTTTCCGGCGGACGGATCATCGCCCGCGCGTTGAACCGCATTCAGCGCCGAGGAAGAATGCCCTTCGCGCACGCCCTGGGCAGCATCGACAGCAAGAAACAGCGAGCTGCCCGGCAATCGCGGCCCACTTCACCAGAGTCGGACTCCGATCAGGATCGAGGCGGAGCCGCTTTTAGCCGCGCAAAAAGCGCCAGGGCGTCATCGATTGGAAGTCCCTTGAACGTGGGATGCCGCTTCAGTGCTTTCAACGTTGGAAAGGCGATTTCGTTGTGAATGGTCAGATAGCCCCTGGTGACGAGCGTTTGCAATTCTGAGTTCATTTGAGCGGGAGTAACTCCAAGGAACTCGCTCAGCTTCGGGATCGCACAGCACTTGCTGTAGTCGACCTCGTCTCGCAGGGCTTTCGAGACGAAGGTCGCGATCACGAGAATAATTCTGTCCCGAAACGAAAAGATCACCGATGAGTGTGGCATCGACCCGTCTCCGGCGAATGGTAGCGATGCTCAAAAGCCGAGTACAGCGAGCCATTTGCAGCATAGCCGCGAATCGCACGCCGAACAAAAAAGTGTCCGCCTCGTGAGTCCTGGCCGGCCAGTGGGCCCGGGGCGACCGCCACCAAGCCCCGGAAACGCGGTCGTTTGGCGCCGCCCGACCGCCCCGTCGAAAACCCGGTATCAATACGCCTGAGCCGGGACTTCAACGCCCCTAATCATGGGCGGGCAATCTCGAAATTGCGCTTCGGGGCGAAGCGTTTTGCGGCCGGAATTATCCGCCTTTCTTGCCCAAACGGATCACCGGGGCCGTGTTTCAAGACTCCTTTTCCGAATACCCGATACGAGTCATACAACGGATTTCGCGGATTGCGCCAGCCGTGCGGAATTGCGGACCGAGATTGCTGGCAGGCCGTGCCCAGCCGTTACAATTTGCAATCCCGCCCCCATCCGTGCAGGCTACCGCAGCCGGATTTTGGCCGGCATGTCCTGACCGCGCCCCGCCAGTTTAGGCGCTTGCAATCAGGCGTCAAATTGGCCACGGAGGGCCGTTGCGATGTTCAGGATCGTCCGACGTTGCAGGCCATCTTGGCGCTGGTCGGCCGTATCCCTGCTACTGCTGGCCGGCTGTGCGTCAGGCGGCGGAAAGTCACGTGGCGGTCTCACGGGGCGCATCAGTCCGGCAGGCGGCACGGTCAAGTCCGCGGCTGGGTCACCCAATCCGGTCGTGGCCGGCGGCGGCGCCAGCGGCGCTCTCGCCCCGAGCACCTCGCAAGTCGCGTCACCGGTTCGACCGGCCTCGGCGCTGCAAGAGCGGGACGATGCGACGCGGCGCGTCGTGCCGCCCGAAGACTTGCCGTTGCCGCCGGTTCCCAGAGGGCACGACGAGAGCGCTGCCGCCGGGCCCAGGACGGAGCTCGTCGAAGACTCTGCTGCTCGTGCAGTCGTTGCCGCAGACCGCATGCAGATTGGTCGCCTGGATTTGCCCGGTGCGATTGACCTGGCCTTTCGCATGCAGCCCAGGCTGCGCGTTTACTTGGCCGGCATCGCCCAGGCGCGTGCGCTATCCGACATTGCCTACGCCCCTTACTTGCCAACTCTCTCCGCGGGCGTTTCCGGCGGGGCGTACAACCTTGGGGTGAACGGAGAGGCGGGGGGATTCAGCTTTTTTCTCCCCGGCGGATCTTTCCCGGTGGGACTCAACCTGCAGTCGGGATTCGCCCTGGAAGAGGTCAAACTGCAATGGCTGATTTGCGATTTTGGCCGCCGCGCCGGCCGGCTGAACCAGGCGGAAATCGGGGTCGAAATTGCCCGGCTGCAGACCGACCGGGCCTATCAGACCACCACCAACGAAGTCACCGCGGCATACTACCAGGTCTTGCGCACGACGCGCTGCGGCGCATCGCGAAGGAGGCGGTGCACCGGGCCGAGGATGACCTCGACGTGGCGCGCAAGCTCCTCGAAGAGGGCGCCGTCGAGCGCGAGAAAGTCCTGCGCACCGGCGTCCAGTTGCGCAGGCGCAGCGACTGCTGGACTCCGCCGAATCGGCGACCGCGGTTTCGGTGGCCGCCCTGAATCTGGCCATCGGCGTAAACGTCTGCTCGCCGACCACAATCGTCCCCATCAGCGTGGTTCCGGCTCCGGCCTGGTCGTTGTGCGAATGCCTGCAAAGAGCTGTGGCCCGGCGGCGCGAATTGGAAGTGGCTCGCCGCGGCGTCCAGGCCGCGCAAGAAGGGCGATCCGTGGCGCGAGCCGAGTTTGCTCCCAGAATCGTCGGAGAGGGAGCGTTCTTCAACCTGCAGCAGGGCAGCCCGCAGGCGAATGTCGATCTCGGCCTGGGTTTCATCAAGCTGGAATGGGGGCTGTTCGAAGGGGGCAAGCGCGTGGGCGAGGTTCGCGTCGCGGATTCGAAAATACGTGCGGCCATGGCGCTCGCCGATTCGATTGCCGACACCATCAGCTTCCAAATCACCGAAGCCTTCCGACAAATGATCACCGCGCGGCTGGGCATCGACCGGGCCCTCCCCGCGGTCGAGCAAGCCCGCGAGAACTATCGGCTGATCAAGGCCAGGGCCGACCAAGGCGATGCCACAACCGCGGAAATCACCGATGCCGAAACTGCCTTGACCCGGGCCGAGCAGGACCACATGACTTCGATCTTCGACTATCTCACGGCGATTGCCCGGCTCGAGTTTGCGATGGGCATCAGCCCGGCGGAAAGCATCCTTCATTCCGACCGCTAAGCTCAGGCTCGTCAGGGCGCGGCTGGCGGACTGCGGGGAATGCTCGGGTACTTCGCCAAGACGGCGGTCACCAGCAAGCCAATCGCGCCGCAGGCGATGCTCAAAAATCGCAGGCCGCTGGAAACGCCGTGAGACGCTGCCTCGACGGTCGCAAAACCTCCCAGCACGCGGCCGGTCATTTGCGCGAGTTCGGGACCATCGACGCCGCGCTGGCGATAATAGTCGGCCACGCGCAGCTGGGCGGCCTCGACCTCGGGCCGGTTCTCGCTGATGTTCAGCCGCTCCGAGTCAAAAGCACGGTCGGTCCAGACCGAAACGGTGGTCTTCGTGGCAGTCGGAATCACCAAGAGCGGAATGACCAGACAGAGAATGGCAATGCCGCCAGCGTACATCGTGTCCCGGCGATCGAGGCTCTCGATCTCGATGGTCAGAAATACGGGGGGGAACAAACCGATGCACAAACCCCAGCAGCCGATCATTTCGGCGATCTGCGATTTGCTGGTGAAGTTGTCGATCGACGACATCCACCACAGGCAGCCGGCGCTGCCCAGCGCTCCGACGACGAACCAGAGGATCCGCAAGCGGGGCCGGTGGAAATAAATCGTCAGCAAGGTTGAGGCGGCCATGGCCGGGGTGGCGGTCGCCAGGATCGAGCCGGCGACAGAACGCGGAAAATCCCGCAGTTCGATCAGATAATTGGCCATCAATCCCATCACCGCCCCCAGCTCCAAGAGCAAGAGCATGCGCACGCACATGGCCCCGATATAGAGGCGCACGCGCAACATCCGCTGCAAATGCTCGTTGCCCGAGATGCCTCGGGAGACCCTCACGAACAACACGACCGGCAATAGCAGGGCGAGCAGGGCGGTCGTCATAAACAGGTTCGAGGTCCAACCGCCCCATTTGCGGTACCAACTGAAGACGAACAGCAATGCCACGACCCAGACGACAAGCAACGTCACGCTGATCCAGTCGATCCGGAGCAGCATCGGCTTGGGCGGTCGATCGGGTTTGATGAACCGCCGAACCAGCCACATTCCCAGCAGGGCCACCGGCACGTTCAACCAGAACACCCAGCGCCAGGAGAGGGCATCGTTGACCAGTGAGGTGACGAACGGAGTGGAGGGGCGCGTGGCATAGGCACACACGCCGTAAAATCCAATCGCCGCCATCACTGCCCGATCGAATTGACGATACAGGATGGCCCGACAGAGCGCGATCGTGATTCCCTTGCCCAGCCCTTCCACCAGCTTGGCCAGCGCCAAAGTTGTCAGGTCGAACGCGGACCCGCAGAGCAGGTTTCCCAATGCGAACAGAACCAGCCCGACATTCAGGGTGATCCGGCTGCCAAACCGGGCCATCGACCAGAACGCCAGAAACACTCCATACAGGATGGCGACGCCCCAGCAGACCGTCGACCAGATCATGCTGTAGTGTTCGGCTTCGATCCCTTTGCGAATCACGTCGTCGGTCACGTCGGTCAGAACGAGCGTCTGATAGACCGTCGAGAGAACCGGGACAATGGCGATCGCCGCCAAAGCATGGCGGGCCCATTGGGGCATCTCGGGCGCAGCCAGGCTCGGCTGGACGTTCTGCGTCGCCTCGGTTTGCTGCACGGAGCACTCGGAAGTCGAAGGATGGCGGCGGTGAACGAACTAGGGCTGGGGTGGGAGCTGGGGCAGAGGTTGGAGCTGGTTGTACCGGGCTTCGAGCTGTCTCATTTCCCGCGCAGCCTGCTCAGCCCATTCGGCGTCGCCGGGACCATGCGCGATCGACACATGCGCCGAGAGCCCGGCGCACAGCTGGGGCCAACGGTCGTCCTTGTCGATCTGGATTCGCACCGGCACCCGCTGCACGACCTTGGTGAATTCGCCCGAAACTACGTTGCGGGGAAGCAGGGCGAACTGCGCGCCCGTCGATTTGTTGATCCAGATCACGCGTCCGGAAAACGGTTCGTCGAACGCGTCGATGTCGAGTTCCACACGGTTTCCGGGAGCCACGCCCGAGAGGCGCGTTTCTTCCAGATTGGCCGTGACATAGAGCAGATCGGGGTTGCACAGGCACAGGATCGAAACGCCGGCGGAGGCAAAGTCTCCGAGGTTGCGGAAGCGGCGCACGACGATGCCCGGAAACGGCGCGCGGATCTGAGTGTATTTGAGCTGGTCTGCCGCCGCTTCGAGCGCCCGTTTGGCTTCCTCCACGGTGTCACGCTTGACCGCCGTTAACAATTCGGCCTCGTGGATTTGGGCATATCCGGTCTCGGCCAGGGCAATCGAGCTGTCGGTCTTCTTGTGCGTCGTTTCGGCGACTTCCACGTCGTGCGTCGCCAGGTCGACTTTCATGCGATTCGATTCGGCATTCGCGAGCTTCGACTCGGCCGCCTTCCGCTGGGCCACGGCCGCGTCCCGGGCACGGGTCACCTCCTGGGATCGCCGGAGCGATACGGCATCCTTCTTGAACAGGTTGGTGAAGCGAACGAATTCCTGTTCTGCGAGCAGGGCGTCGGCTGTGGCAGCGTCGAGCGCCGCCTTTGCCTCCTCGACCGCCTTGTCAACGTCGTCGGTCGTGAGCTTGAGCGCCAGCCGAGACTTGGCCAGACCGGCGACCGCTGCGGCCGAATTGCGCTCGGCGATTTCCACTTGCAATGGAACCTCCAGCTTGAGCCGCTCCAGTGCGGATTCCTGCCGTTTGAGCTCCGCTGCCGCGGCTTCGACCTTGCTCCGCGCGACTTCCACCTGGTCGCGATAGGGCACCGGATCGATCTCCGCCAGCAACTGCCCCTGCTCCACGCGGTCGTTCTCCTCCACCAGGTACCGGATCAGATGGCCCGAAACCGTCTGCGCCGAAATGTTCACCAGGTGGGACTCGACAAAGGCGTCCTCGGTGATCGAATGCGTCAGCCGAAACCAGACATACCGGCAGCCAAAGAGGGCAACCACGATGCCCAGCGCAATCGCGATCCGGATGCCGGTTCGTCGTTCGACTGGCCACCTGCCGCCTGGCGCGGTCGGTGGCACCGTCGTCAAAGCGGCCGCTGTCGTCGAAGCGGCCGCCGAGGGCGAAGCGGCGGCCGGGGACGGGGTCGTGGCAGGCGGGAGCGTCGGCGACGATGGAGCCGCTTTTGCCGGATCGGAAGCAGTCGACATGGTTACGCTCTATGGAGTCCTGGCCGGCCAACGGGCCCGGGGCGACCGCCGAAAGCCCCGGAAACGCGGTCGTTTGATGCAGCCCGACGGCCCATTGGAAATCTCGGTATCAATAACGCTCGAAGCCGGGGTTTTGGCCGCTGCCGCCGATGCGGCCGACGAGTGTGTCGGGCTAAGCACGATTCTCGCCCGCCGCGCCGGGCATCGTCGATTCACCAGTCTCGATTTTACTTGGAGAAACGGCGTGATAGTTCACAAGCAATCCCGACCCCCGTCTTCCGGTCAAATACGTCCAGACCCATTGGATGAAGACGCTTACGCGCAGGTTTCGCTGCGCCAGGTACGCCAGATGCACCGATGCCCAGGCGAGCCAGGCCACGAAACCGCTCAGCTGAAATTTGCCGGACTGCAACACGGCAAATCCCTTGCCGACGACGGCCATGTTGCCCTTGTCGAAGTAACGAAATGGCCCAGAGACCGGCTTGCCCACGATGCGCCGGTGCAGCAAGTTCCCGACATAACGCCCCTGTTGCATCGCGACCTGGGCGACGCCCGGCAGCGGCTTGCCGTCCTGGTCCAGCGACGCGGTATCGCCAATCACGAAGATCTCCGGATGGCCTGGAACGGAGAGCTCCTGCTCGACGCGAACACGGCCAGCATGATCCGTCGGCGAGGCGAGCCACTTGCCTGCCGGCGATGGTTCGATGCCGGCGGTCCAAATCACCGTCTTGCTGGCGATCCGCTCGCCGGCGACCACGACGCCCTCGGCGTCGATCTGGTCAACGGATTGTCCGAGCCGAACCTCGACGCCGAGGTTCTCGAGCCGCTTCTTAGCCTTTTCGGACAAGGGCTCCGCAAAGGTGCCCAGAACCCTGGCCCCTCTGTCCACGAGCACGATCCGCGCCGAAGTGGGGTCGATGCGCCGATATTCCGACCGCAGAGCGCTATGCACCAAAACTGCGATCGCACCGGCCATCTCGACGCCCGTAGGCCCGCCGCCCACTAATACGAAGGTCAGCAGGTCGCGGTGGCGGCTGGGAACTTCCTCGGCTTCGGCCTGCTCGAACGCCTGGATGAGCTTGTTGCGGACCTCGACCGCATCGGCCAGGCTTTTCAGTCCGGGCGCAAATTTGGCAAACTCGTCGTGCCCGAAGTAGCTGTGCCGCACCCCCGTCGCCAGGATCAAATAGTCGTATGGAATCGGAACGTCTTTACGGTCGGCGGAACTGGTCCACACGCAGCGTTGCTCCTTGTCCACGCCGGTGACCTCTCCCAGGATCACCGTCGTGTTCCGCTGCTTCCCCAGAATCGCCCGGAGCGGAGAGCCGATCTGACCCGGGCTCAGAACAGCCGTCGCCACCTGGTAAAGCAGCGGCTGAAAAACGTGGTGATTGTTCCGATCCAACAGAGTCACGCGCGCAGCCGTCTTGCGCAGTTGCTTCGCGGCCGCCAAACCGCCGAAACCTCCACCGACAATGACGACGTGGGGAAGATGACTATCCATGGCTTGTGAGGATCAAAGTTGCCGCTTGCAGGCCGCCACCGGCTTCCCGCGAGCATCACACCTGACTTTTCGGACGCACTGCACAAAAGCGACCCGCTCGTCCCGCGCCGGGCGCTGCCGACCATCGAGCTGAGCGGTCGATTCTTATGCCGCGCTCGACAGACGACTCGACCGGGCCCGGGGCTCGTCGCAGTCGCGCTATTATACCCTGGTAGTGTCCAAGCGAGCGCTCAACCATTTCGAGCGGATCGTCAACCGGGCCCGGGCGCATTCGATCGCCACCAGGACGAATGCCGAATGCGTGTTCCGGTCCTCGTGTTTTGGGCCTCGCGTTCTGGACCTCGTGTTCTGGGCCTCACTTCCTCGGCCCTACTTCCTCGGCAATTCCCCCACAAACTCCTCGGCCGCCTCGATCCAGGCGGCCAGTTCCCGATCGCTGTCCAGGCCGTCGGGCTCGACCATCACCCAGCCCTTCATGGGTCGGCCGGTCGGGTCGAATTCCCGCACGTGATCCTGCCGCAGCGCCTGGGCCGCTCGTTCCGCTCCCAGCCGCACGATCAGCGATTGCTGCCAGACGCCGACGAGCATATTGCCGTGCAGCAGGAAGGCCACTCCGCCGAACATCCGCTTCTCCGCGATGCCCGGTTGGCTCTGGAGCAACCGGCGAACCCGGTCGGCAAGGGATTGGCTGTAGGGCATGGGCTGGGTCCGGCTGCTGGGGCGTGCATATGGAAGACTAACAGCGCGTTTTGGGGCAAACGAGTGTCGTCTTCTGTCACGCGCCGACACGGACGCCCCATGCACGACAGACGCGCGAAGCACCAAGTTATCCACGCTTCCCGCGTCTTGTCGAATGGCCGAGGCGGGACTTGAACCCGCACGGGGATTACTCCCCAGGGGATTTTAAGTCCCCAGCGTCTGCCTATTCCGCCACTCGGCCTGAAATGTGTCGCCGCCCGCCGCATCCGCTGCCGGCCCGGGCGGCCGGCACTGTGTCAAGATCGCACGCCCCTCGCGTTGCCCAGCCGCACCGCTTAGCATACAGCTAAATCAGCGGAAGCCGTTGAGCGACGAACCACACCCAGGAAACACACGACACGCGCCCCCCGGCAGCGGCCGCCGACCCGAATCGCTCCGGCAACCGCGCTGCAAAATTCAATCTCGCTCCAGAATAGCGTCCGGCGGAAAAACAACCCAGTGGGCCCGGCAGCATGCCTGCAGCAGGAATTGACGGCTTTTTAGGAACCCGGGCCTCGCTGATGCTCGACCTGGTGGTCGTGGCCATGGCGGTGGTCCTGCCCGTGCTGGGCGGAAGCATCGCCCTGGCGAAATACCGCCGCCAGTACGCGCTGCACAAGCGGATCCAGCTGGTGCTCGGCGCCGTGCTGTTGGTGACGGTCGCCCTGTTCGAGGTCGACATGCGGGTCAACGGCTGGCGGCACCGGGCCGAGGCCTCGCCCTATTGGCCGGGCTCGTCGGGCGGCACGAACTGGGTCGACTGGGCCCTGGCCGTGCATATCGTTTTCGCCGCCACCACGACGCTGCTCTGGGCCCTGGTCATTGCCCGGGCGCTGCGAAATTTCCCCCATCCGCCGGCCCCGGCCGCGCACACGCGCGTGGCACCGCCGCTGGGGCCGCCTGGCGGCGATCGACATGCTGCTCACGGCCCTGACCGGCTGGACGTTCTACTGGCTGGCGTTTGTCGCGTGAGCGGAGGAGAGGGGTTAGAGGGTGGGGAGTAGAGGGCAATGATATACCTGACTCATCGGGCCGGGCGCAGTCGACTCCGATCACCGCCCGATGAATATGTCTATTCCATACGCGGCGAAAAACGCGCACAAGATGGCGAGCACCGCTGTGGCCGCCACTAGCAGGAACGCTCCGCACCCGCGAACGGTGCCAGGGCCTTGATCGCTGCCGCAAAAGGCGAGCCAGTGAGCGAGCGTTACGCTGCCAACCGCTAGCGCCCCGCAGAAAACAGAAATCGAGATCGAGACAGCCGCTGCGACTGGGGCCGTCCGAAGGAATCCGGCTGTAGCAGCTACCGCCGCCACGACGATCATTAGCCGCCGCAGGCTGAACTGCACCTAGTCGCCCCTCTTCTTGCCCTTGGCCTTCTTGTCCCTCAGCCGCTTACGCATGGCCTTGTACTTGGCCTCTTCCGCGTCCACTTCGGACTTGGGCACGCGAACGAGGCGCCACAGTGCTTCCTGGAATCCGGTGGCCGCTGAAGGTCCTTTGGCCGCTTGACGATTTGTTTCGCGCATGGCCTGATCCTGGCTTGATTTAAGTCGTTATCCGAGCTATAATTACATCAATAGCGCGCTGGCCGAATGGCGACTACTGGCCGCGCTGTGCAAACCATACTACCATGCTGGGTCGATCAAGACTAAGCACGGGAATGCACAGCAGCCAAAATGGTCCGCGACTGCAGCAATCCGGAGTGGCAGTATTACGATCGTCATCGACGAGCGAAACGCCCTGATTGGGATTCCGGCAGGGCGAAAGCAAGCTCCGGCAAACCAAATGGACTTGCGCAATATAATCCCTATCTCTACGGTCACGACGCCACAGTTAAGTCGATAGAGATGGATTGCTGGAGCAGCGGAATTGAGATTCCCGGACACGGAACGAAATACAAACAGGCCGACAATGTCGTCGGAGTATGTTCCGGCGTCGAGACCGAATTCGTGTTCGCTGAATGCACAGACGGATTTGTGCATGGCCGACCGATCTCTAAAAAAGCCCTATCGAAAATGGGTGTTCGCATATGATTACTCGCCGAATCGTACCAGGATTGCCGAAGGGATGCCAAATTTGCGGATTCCTTTATGAAGCCGACGCCAAGGAACAACTGAGCCAGGACATGATCGATGTCGTGCTCCCAAACGGCGTCCTCATAACGGGCGGGTGGTATCCAGATAGAGACCCCAACGGCAAATATCGAGTGTCCGTATACCACGGATATGATGAAATCATTCCGCCAATCGAGTCGGATGGCATTGGCCGTGCCATTCAAGACATCGAGGAATGCACGGCGTCATTTGTGGGCCGCAATCTGTATCTCGCGTCCGATTCCGGCTCTACCGTAAAGCAAGTCGACATGAGAACTTTGCAGGTGTCATAGCAACAATGGCACGACCGCTATTCTTTTTGTGCGCAGAATCGGGAATAGTTGATCGCTATTCCAATACGCTCAGTGCGATCACAATCGTTGAAACTGCGCAATTCTACGAAAGCGCTCCCGGTGAAGCGCCGCCAATGGGCGCCGGCCGTATGCCTATGCCATTTCTTAGGCTGTTGGCTGCGGCTACATGGATCAGCGATGATGATGATCGGGAGCATGAATTTGAGCATCAACTGAGAATCAAGCTACCGGGCAGTGATGAGTGGAGGATTGCGATGCACGGGGAGTTCAGATGGACGTCTAAGAACCACCGTTTCTTGACAGATCTGTCCGGGCTTGACCTTAGCGCTGGAACGCTTTTTCTCGTACATGCCATACGCCGTGTCGGGAGTGACAATACCCAATGGCTAACGCAGCACTATGAGATTCCGGTCGAAGGACTCACTGTTCCCGCTGCCGCGAATTAGCTAATTGCCAGTCAGTTCCGCATACGTCAGTCGCTTGCCGCACACCGAAAGCATCGCCTCGATAAACCGCGTCCGGTCCGATCCCTTCCGCTTGTTGAATCGAAACGTCTGCTCATCCAAATAGCGGTCCAAATGAACCGGGGCCACTGAAACGTAAGTGCCACCCAGGCACCGCTTAAGCAGGCTCCAGAAATTCTCCAAGCAATTTGTGTGAATCCGGCCCTCGACATACTTCACGGCATGGTCAATCACACCATGAATGTAGTCAGCATCCAGCCCGCGATAGGACGGATGGGCGTCAGTATAGACCGATGCCCCGGGCTCAACGTTCGCTTTGACGCGCGGTTGAAGAGTTGATCGCTTAACGTCAGAGACCACTGCACAGCGGACCTCTCCGCCGCGCTGGAGGAGGCCATGGACAGCAGCCTTTCCGCCAGTTCCTACGCAGGCATCACCCTTTTTGTTCGCGTGCTTATTAGCCCGCTTGCCGCCGACGAAAGACTCGTCCGACTCGATCTCACCCTTTATCTTGGCGAAGCTCTTGGTTTGCATCGCCAAGCGAATTCTATGCAGCATGTGCCAGCAACTTTTTTGCGTCACGCCGATTGCTCGGCTAAGTTCGTGGCTGCTGACGCCATTCTTCGCGTTGACGATCGACCAGACCGCAACGAACCACTTATCCAGACCGATCGGCGAGTCCTCGAAAATGGTTCCAACCTTTGTCGAGAACTGCTTCCGGCAGTCCTTTGACTTGCACTGGAACATTCGCCGACTCTTGATCTCCCCAACATTTTCGCTACCACACTTGGGGCAGGTGATGCGACCATCGGGCCACTTCATCCGAACCATGTACTGGTGGCAAGTGTCGAGATCGGAGAAGTGTCGGACTGCTTCCAGCAACGTTTCGGGGTGTGCATGTTTTTCGCTCATGCCCCAATTCTAGCGACTCAGGCATGATGAGTCAAGTATATCATTGCCGAGTAGAGGGTAGGGGAAGACGGAAAAGGCACGGATCAGAGGGCGGAAACGATGAGTCGATTTTCGAGCGCGGGTCGCGCGGCGCGGAACTCACTTGCCCGCCTGGCACGAACGATTTTCGGGCTGGCAGCCCTCTCTTGGGCTGTCGCGGCGGCGGCCGAAGAAAAAAAACCGAGCATCCGGCTGCCGGACGTCGACCTCAAGCAGCGGATCATTTGGGGCTCGACGTGCGAAGGGCCCGACGGCAGCGGCCTGGCCTTCGGCGGGCAGGATCAGGAGGCCGAGCGCGGCCAGCCGGCCACGCGAATTCTCGTCGACGGCCAGTGGCGCGAAATCGGCGACGAACTGCGGCAAGCCAGTCGTTTGCAGCCGCTCGCGGACCGGGTCCGGACCCTGGCCCGGCGGCAAAAAGACGCCTTGGCCCGAGCTCGGCACGCATACCTCGACGGGCTGGAACCTCAGAACGATCTCCAGGCATTTCGTCCGATCAACGCGTCGCAAGGCGCGATTCGGCAGGCCCTGATCGAATTGGCCGGTGAGATTCCCGCAGCCGCCGAAAAGCGGCCCAGCTACGAAGCGGCCCAATTCCGCCACGTGAGCCAGCTCCTGGCCCGGGCGCGGGCGACGGCGGACGATCTGGCCTTCAATCTCGCGCTGGGCTATTTATCCGTAGCGCCGGGCCTGATGGGGCGGATCCAAGTCGACCTGGAGCTGGCCGCCGAAGCGCTGGATGCCGAACCGCCCGGCCGGGCCTTAAGCCCGATCGTCTTCGAGCCCACGACAAAAAGGTTCGTGCTGTTTGGCGGCGATCATCTGGATTATTTGACCTGCGACGTCTGGACCTTCGACCCCGTCGCCCGGCGCTGGCAACAGCAGCATCCCGCAGGCGCCGCCCCCGCGCGCCAATCACACGCTCAAGGCCGCCGGCGACGGCAAGCTTGTCATGTCGGGCGGATACGAATACACGTCGAACACCGACTACATGGGCGGCCAGTACCGCGAGCTGGCCGACGGCCCCTGGACGTACGACGTGCAGACGAACCAGTGGACCGGCGGCGAACTGGTGCCCGGCGACCAGCGCACCTACCGCACGGGCCCGTTCGATCCGCAGTTCTTTCTGGCCGAACCCCCGCCGAACGCGGCGGCCTTCGCCAGGCTCCTGGCCTCGCTGTCGCCCAACACCTGGCTGCGGACCGCGCCGCCGCATTTGCCGCAAATGAATCGCGACTGGGGCACCGCGGTGCTCGATCCGGACCACGACCTGATCCTGCGCTTCAGCGGCGGGCATAGCGCGCACGGCGGCAGCGACGTGCTGCATTTCCATCTGGCCTCGAACCGCTGGGAGCTGCCGTTCCCGGTCGAGTTTCCGCTCGGCCAGACCTATTCGAACACGTCCTACCCCGAGGGCTTCAACCTGAACCAGCGCCCCTGGGTCACCGGGCACACGTATCAGAATTACGGCTATGAAACGGCGCTACGAAAGATGCTGTTCACCGGCCGCGAGCGGGGCTGCTACGTGTACGATCCGGCGATCGGCGATTGGACCGGCCGGATCGCCAAGCCCAAGTCGATGTCCTACAACAGTTGCTTCTACACGCTGACCCTGTGTCCCACGCCCAAGGGGCTGGTCTGCTGGACCGCCCAGGGCGACGTGCTGCGCTTCGATGCGGCCAGCGGCCAGTGGAACGAAATCCAGCAGCAGGGGGGCAAACTGCCCGGCGCCGTCGTCGACAACTCGACCGTGGTTTACGACTCGCGGCGCGATCGGCTGCTCTTCGCCCGCAAGGGCTATGGCGACAAGAACGCGTTCGACGGCCAGCTGCACTCGCTCGATCCCGAGTCGGGTCAGGTGGGTTCGCTCGCGCCCGAGGGCAGCGCCGCGGCGGCGGCGATCCCGTATTTGTGCCAGTTCCGCTACGACCCCCAGCACGACCTGCTCTTGGGCGGCTGCACGCTGCCGCCGGCCGAGGAGGGGGGCCAGCGCCGCACGCCGGCCTACGACTGCCAGGGCAATCGCTGGGTGTCGCTGCGGATCGCCGGCGACGATCCCAGCGGCAAGGCGGGCCGCAACGTCTCGCTGGGCCTGCTGTACGACGCCAAGCGCAAGCTGTTCTGGGCCGTCGACACCAAGAGCGAAGTATTCGTGCTACGGCTCGAGCCGACGTCGGCCGACCTGCGACCGCTCGAGTAGGCCGCAGCGTGCCGGCATTCGTTGACGGCCGGCTAAAAACCGACGTACTCGCGGCAAATCGCGGATTTGGCCCCGCCTCAGCTGCCGGCTCCGGGGTCGCCGTGCTGCGGGTGCAGCCGCGCGTCGCCGTGGAGGGAGATGCGGTTGATGGCGTTCAAAAAAGCCTTGCCGCTGGCCTCGACGCTGTCGGTCGAGACGCCGCGGCCGCGATAGGTGCGGCCGGAGTGCTCGATTTCAACATTCACTTCGGCCTGCGCGTCCTTGCCCACGGTGACGGCCTGAACGCGAAAATCCTTGCACACGACCGTCACGCCGATGATCTGCTCGATCGCCAGGAAGATGGCGTCGATCGGTCCGTCGCCGCAGGCCAGCTCGCGGGATTGCAGCTCGCTGCCGTGCCGCAGGGTGAGCCGCACCTTGGGCGTGTGGCCGGTGCCGGCGGCCACTTCGTACGACTCGAACGACCACATCGTGCTGTCGTCGTGCAGCTCGTGATCGATCAGGGCGGCGATGTCGCCGTCGTAGATCTCCTTCTTCTTGTCGGCCAGGACCTTGAACTCGTCGAACACGGTCTGCAACTGCTCGCCGCTAAGGTGATAGCCGAGCGCCTTGGCCCGATCGGCCAGCGCGGCCCGGCCGCTATGCTTGCCCAGGACCAGGTCGGTCTTGGCGAAGCCGACGTCCTCGGGCCGCATGATCTCGTAGGTCGTGCGCTCCTTGAGCATGCCGTCCTGGTGGATGCCGGCCTCGTGGGCGAACGCATTCCGGCCGACGATCGCCTTGTTCCGCTGGACCTGGATGCCGGTGATGTTGGAAACCAGCCGGCTGGTGGGCACGAGCCGCTCGGTGTGGATGCGGGTTTCGGCATCGTAATAGTCGGCCCGGGTGCGCAGGGCCATGACCACTTCCTCCAGGGCGCAGTTGCCGGCCCGTTCGCCGATGCCGTTGATCGTGCACTCGATCTGCCCGGCGCCCGCTTCGATGCCCGCCAGGCTGTTGGCCACGGCCAGGCCCAGGTCGTTGTGGCAGTGCATGCTGATGACGGCCTTGTCGATGTTCGGCACGCGGTCGCGCAGGCTGCGGATCACGCGCCCATGTGGGCGGGCGTGGCATAGCCGACCGTGTCGGGAATGTTCACCGTGTTGGCCCCGGCGTCGATCGCCGCTTCGACCACCCGGCACAAAAAGTCGATCTCGGTGCGGGCCGCGTCCTCGGGCGAGAACTCGACGTTGTCGCAGTAGCCGGCCGCCCGGCGGACCCCAGCCACGGCCCGCTCGATGATCTCCTCCTTGTTCATCTTGAGCTTGAATTCACGATGGATGGCGCTGGTGGCCAGAAAGATGTGGATCCGCGGCGCTTCGGCAAATTTGAGCGCCTCCCAGGCCCGATCGATGTCGGCATCGTTGCAGCGGGCCAGTCCGCAGACCACCGGTCCGCGGATCGCTTGGGCCACCTGGCGGACGGCCTCGAAGTCGCCGGGCGAAGCGATTGGGAATCCGGCTTCGATGATGTCGACTCCCAGGTCCACCAGCGCCTGGGCGATCTCCATCTTCTCGCTCAGGTTCATGCTCGCGCCGGGCGACTGCTCGCCGTCGCGCAAGGTGGTGTCGAAGATCCGGATCGTGCGTTTCGTGCTCATGACAGTTCAGCGTCGGGTGTGAGGGGGAAAGTCGATCGTGATTGCCAAAGTCGGGCGACGTGCGGCTGGCTGACAGGACGCGCCGGGCGTCCAGCGGGACAACAAAAAAACCCCGCGGCCGTTTGCGGCCCCAGGGTTCGTGAATCGTTTCTTGGTCGGCTCGCGGCTCGAGCGCTTTCGACGAACCCTAGGGCCGGCGCAGTCGAAGCGCCGTAAGCAACAGGGTAAGGAGCGAAAGCGTCATGGGTTGCTCTGCCGGGTTCGAGGCCGGGTCCAGCGGGCGGACGACTAAACTCGACTCTATCGCAGACCCAGACACCGGTCAAGCCGGACCGGTTCGCGCTCGCCTGGCCTCGGGTGCCCGGCCCACGGCGGACCGGCACCGGCATCCCGGCCGCGGCGGCAGGCAATCCTGCGCCGGGGCGTAAACGTCAGACCGTGGTGCTCTCGGTGACCAAAGCAACCGGCTCGGCCGCCGGACGGTTGACCTTTTCGTAGCCCAGGCCGCGGAGCACTTCCAGCACTTCGCTGCAGGTCGGAAACATCCGGCCGCTGGTCCGCTTGTACTTGTCCAGGGCGTGCATGAACTCGACTTCCTGGTCGCTATAGTCCCGCTCGCACGTCGTGGGATCGATCTGACGGCGGCGGCTGACCTTCTCGCGGCGCTGGCCGACCCGGCGTTCCTCGGCCACGGGCGCGGCGGCCACGCGGCGATCGGCTTTGCGCTGATCGGCGGCACGGCGGTCGAGCGTCACGGTGTCGGAAAGCTTTTTGGTCTTGATCAAGATATCCCCCATGCTCGCTGGAGCTGTAACTGGAATGATTGCCCGTGTTGGATTGGCCCCCAAGCCCGGCTGGCCCGTACCCGATTGGCCCCTGCGCCATTGACCCGGTGTGGTGCCTGCGGACTTGAGTGCCCAAGTAGAATCGGGCAGGCGTGTAGGTAAAGCTTACCACCTACGAAAAAACTAGGGCTTTTCCGGCCTGCACGGGTGCGCGAAGTTTTTGCGTTTGCGCAAAGATTCCGGTTCTCGGGGGCGATCGCAAATCGGGCCCCGCCAGCACCCGAAAAGAGGGACCAGCCCGCCGGCAACACCGGCAGAAGGCGGACTGGCCGCGATCGCCCTGGCGGCGGACCCATCCTGCAGGCGGCTGCGGCACAGCCCCTACAGCCGGATTCACCCGCGCCGCGGATCGCCCGTCGGCACTGCCCGCTTGAGGATCTGCCAGGTCTCGCTCACCGAGGCCGTCACGGGGCGCAGGCTATGCGACACGTTCCACAGCGGCTCGCTGGCGGCGGTCAGGTCGCCCCGGCCTTCGCCCGCCAATTCGATCGTCACGTCCGGAATCCGCTCGAGCGCGGTGACAAATTCCTGACTGGTGTCCAAGGCCACCACGCCCGCCCCTTGGGCCACGCGGTCGAGCCCTTGGGCCATCGCCCCGATGCGGTGCGCAGCGCCGCCGAACCCATACCCGCCCGGTGAACCGACGGCATGCTCGAACTCACGGCCACCGCGGCGCCGGTCGTCACCCTATTGGCTGCAGCTGGCACCCGGCCAACCGCAGCCCGCACCCCGCCCGCTACGGCCGGCATTCGGCCGGCAGCCGGCTGTGGCCGCAGGCCGGGCGCATCGGCTCCCGAAAGATACAGCACCAGCAGCGTCGCCGCAGCCACGGGAATCGCCGCCAACAGGGCCATCGCGCGCCGCCGGCGCGAAGGTCCCGCTGCGGGCAGGGCTCGCCCCCGCTGCCTGGACGACACTTTGGGATTGGCCGCCAGCTCGGCCAAAACGCGCCGGGCCAGGCCGTCGCCAACAGCCCCTGGCAAACCGGATCGGACCGCCGGGTCACGGCGTAGGAACTCGGGCAGGGGCCTCGCCAGCATCACGTCGCAGGCCAGCTCCAGGCCAACGTGCCGGGCCCGACAGGCCGGGCAGGATTCCAAGTGCTCGCCCAGCTCGGCGTCGTCCTCGACGCGCTCGCGCCGATCGAGCAGCTCGTTCCAGCGCACGGTGAAATCAGCGCAGCGCATGTGACGAATCCTCCAAGACCCCGCGCCGGGCCAGCTGATCGACCAGATCGCGGCGGGCACGATGGACCCAGGTTTTGACCGTGCCGACCGGGCAATCGAGCGCGGCCGCTATTTCCAGGTAACTCAATTCCTGCTCGTGAAACAACAAGAACGCTTGCCGGTACTCGGCCCGCAGCGTGCCCAGGGCCAGACCGACCTCCTCGGCCAAAGCGTCGAAGCCGGTCGGCTCGGCCCCGGTATCCACGACCGGGCTGACCAGGGGCCCCGTGGCCGGTCGCCGCGACCGGGCCGCCAGCCAGGTGCGGCAGCGGTTGCCGGCAATCGCCAACAGCCAGGGCTCGAAGTCGCGGGTCTGATCCCACCGCGCCAGCGAGCGCAGCGCCCGGACCAACGATTCCTGGGTCACATCCTCGGCATCGTGCAGGTGGCCAAGCATCCGGTAACACAGGCCGAACACGCGGCCGCGGAACCGATCGACCAGCTCGACGATGGCGCTCTGCTGGCCTGCCAGGCAGCGATTCACCAGTTCGCAGATTTCTCGCGACACGAGGGGCTCGACCTTTCGTCTGACCGTCCGTGGAAAAAATGCGCCCGGGCGCGGCATCCGCCGGTTCGCTCGGGCTGCATGCCTGCCGCCGCCTGACGGGCGCGCCGCCCGGGCCCCGCAAGTCATACCCGCGTTGCCCGGCGGGTGTTTCAGCCGACTCGGGCGGCTGGGTTGATTGTAGTGCCGGACAACCGAGCGGCCTACCAAATTGCTGGCAGCCGCGGCCGGTCGGGCTCGTTTTCCGGCATGCTGGCGGCCATCGCCCGAGGGCTTGCGCGCTTTCCCGTCACGGCTTGCGCGGAGCCTGGGCAGCGGCCGCCTCGCAGGCACGCCCGACGTGGGCGCCCTGGTTGCCGGGCAATGGGCACTAAGTTCGCTCCGAGCAAAGTGCTTACAGCGCTAGCCGTGTCGGCGGCGATGGAGTTGGCACGCTGATTGCATTCCCGGTTGAACACGGCCCGGCCGCGATGACTCGCGGCGAGCCAGCGGTTGCTGGCAGCAGGATGCAACGGGCCGGCCCGCTTAGGACCGAAGCTACCGCGTGCGACCTTCCAAGCCCAACAGAAAGCCCGGTCGGCTGAAATGCGGCTTGAGAACATCTGAAAAACTTGATCGGGAGGCCAGCATCTCCCTGGAGGTCGATTCCGCCGTCGCCTTCAGGGAGATGCGGCCGTTTTTAGCCTGCCCCGGGGAGGCTGTTCTGACTCCCGAGCGCTGAAATCTCTGGCTTCCGCCTAGCCAGTAGAGTGCCCCAACGGCTTGGGCGGGCTAGTCCCGCCCAAGTCGGGGTGCTTCTGACCGGCCTCGGATCTTCGCCCCCGTTCCAGCGCCACTGTTCTGGCGCGACTGCCCAGGCACAGCGGCTCCGGCGAAACGGTGCCGTCTCGGGGGATCGCTGGCACCTTGCCAGGATCTGTGGGACGCCGCTAGCGGCTACGTCTTCGCCGGAACTGGCACCGCTTGCTTAGGCGGTGCCGCATGCGGCGCTCCCTTGGGAGCAAAGATCAGCACCGTGACGGCCCCGGCCACGACCAGCAGCAACCCGGCAAAGAACACCGGATGGGCTTGCCCCCAGGTGCCGGCGGCAAACATGGTGGTAAACGTGTTGATCACCGGCGCCCCGCCGAAGACCAGCGGCATTACGTAGACCGGTTTGCCGCCAAAGGTGAAGGCCAGGATGATCCCCAAGGCGCCGATCGCCCCGGTCGCGCCGCCGAGCAGGCTCCAGAGCGATCCGGCGACCGTGAACTTGCCCTCCTCGGTCGCCAGCAGGCTGCCTGCCCCCAGCACGGCGATCACGAAATAGGCCAGCCCCACGCAGATCAGCGGCCGCAACCGGCTGCCGCGCATCGCCATCTGCCCTTTGTGCAACACCGGGCCGTACACGCCCCAGCTCAGCGCCACCACGCCGATGGCAATCGCCACTTTCACCAGGCTTGCCAACGACAGGCCGGAAACATTGGCGCCGCCGCCCGGGGCCCCGGGCTTGAACAGCAGCACGGTCACGGCACCGGTGATGACCAGAATCAGTCCGGCGTAAAAGATCGGCCCGGCCTGGCGGTAGTTCTTGCCCAGCGCCATGGTGAAAAACGTGTTGACCACCGGCGCCCCGCCAAAGACCAGCGGCATCACGTAGATCGGTTTGCCGCCGAATTTGAAAGCCATGATGATGCCCATGGCGCCGATCGCCCCGGCAGCGCCGGCGGCCAGGCTCCAGATCATGCCGGTCGTGGTCCAGGCGCCGGGCTCGGGGCGAATCCGCAGCAAAGCCAGGGGCACCAGCACCGCGATGAGAAAATAGGCCAGCCCCACGCAGACGAACGGCCGCAAGCTCCCGCCCATGTCATGGGCCCCGTTGTGCAGCACCGGGCCATACACGCCCCAGCAAACGGCCGTGACCATCGTAAAGAAAACGACCGTGAACATGCCTCGCATCGTCGATGGCTCCAGCAGAAAAAAAGGAGGGGCAGGGGGGGTGGGAGGGACGCGCCGCGGCGCGCCAGAGCGCCCGCGTCAGTCTACCTGTGCGCCCGCGTCAGTCTAACAGACGTGCCGCACCGCGGAAAACCTGAACCGGGCCCGGTTGCGGGTCAGTTTGATCGGGGTCTGGTCCATTTTTTCGGCAACAGGACACGCCACTCTTCGCGGCGCGAACCGAAAACATGCACCTGACCCCCTGGCGTGGCCAAAGGCGCCGACCGACGCCCTCTCAGGCCGGCACCGCCTCGATCACGCTGACTTCGCTGGGCGTGGGCACAATCCGCGCCAGGCGAAACCCGGCCGCGGCCAACAGGTCGCGATATTCGACTTCGGTTCGTTCCTTGCCGCCGGGAATGACCAGCATGGTCAGATCCAGCAGCTTGGTGAACGACGGCGTGTTGCCGGGCTGGACCACTCCCTCGACCAGCAGCAGCTTGCCGCGACCGGCGAGCGCGCGGTGCACGTTCCGCAGGATCTGGACCGATTTCGGGTCGTCCCAGTCGTGAATGATGTGACGCATCAGATACGCGTCGGCGCCGCTCGGAACCGACTCGAAGAAATTGCCCGCCACCACCTGGCAGCGCTCGGCCAGGCCGGCGGCCGTTAGATTCGCCCGGGCTCGAGCAACCACGTTCGGCAAATCGACCAGCATGCCCCTGAGCTGAGGAAACTTGCCGAGCGTAGCCGCCAGCAGGCTCCCGTTGCCGCCGCCCACGTCGGCCAGCGTGCCGATGTCCGAAAAATCGTAAGCCGAGAGCATGGCGGCCGTCTCCTGCCCGTGGACGCCGACCATCGCCTCGTCGAACGTGCGGCCCTGTTCGGGATGCTGGCTGAGCCAGTCGAACACGCCCAGGCCGTAGATCTTCTCGAACGCGGTCTCGCCGGTCCGCACGGAATCGATCAGCCGGCCGTAGCAGGCGTAGTGCTCTTCGCCCATCATGATCGCCAGCGAGCGCTGCGAGCCGGGCAAATCGCTCCGCAGGCATCCGGCCAACGGGGTCGACGCGAAGCGACGATCGTGTTCTTCCGCGAACATGCCCACGCTGGCCAGCGCCCGCAGCAGGCGATAGAGCGACGGTGCGTGCGTGCCGGTGGCCTTGGCCAGATCGTCGACCGAGCGCGGGCCGGCCTTGACCAGGTCGGCCAGGCCCAACTTGGCCGCGACGTAGATCGACTGCGATATCCAGTAGCCGCTGAGCATGCGGCTGAATTGGTCCTGCGGCGATGATTTCATAGGTGACTCGACATCCAGTAGTTCAAGCAAACGAAAAGGGAGACTCAAAGCAGGAGATAGGGGGATGGGGCAGGGGATACGGGGGATGACAGAAGGAAGAGAGGCAGGATGATAAACAGACACTGCGGCCAGATCGCTCGGCCAAATTCAGCCGGTCGAAGCGCTTTGGCTTTAGGCCCGGTTCAACGAGCCGGCTGCTCGTTTTTCCGCCTTCCGCCTTCTGCCTTCCGCCTTCTGCCTTCTGCCCTCCCCACTCACTCCTTTTTCCGCAGGTCGGAGAAATCGACCTTCGGCGTTTTGCGCTCTTCGTCCGTGGTTTCGAAGTACGTCCGCTTTTGCACGCCGGCCAGGCTGGCGTAAAAACTGTTCGGGAACTGCCGCACGTAGGCGTTCAAGTCTTGCACGGCGGTGTTGTAGCGCTGCCGGGCCACGGACAGCCGGTTCTCGGTTCCTTCCAGCGAGTCTTGCAGCTCGCGAAACGATTCGCTCGACTTGAGCTCCGGATATTGCTGGGCCAGCACCAGCAGCCGCGACAGGGCCGAATCCATCTCGTGGCCGGCCGCGTCCTTGGCCTCGATCGAGCCCTTCTTGTCGGCCTGAAAATACGCCTCCTGGGCCTTGGCGATGCCCAGAAAAACAGTCTGTTCCTGACCGGCCACGCCCTTGACGGTTTCGACCAGCTGGGGCACCAGGTCGTTGCGGCGCTTCAGCTGGTTGTCGACTTCGGCCCAGGCCTGGTTGGCGCTTTCGTCGATGCGAATGGCCTGGTTGTAGCCGTTGTAGACGCAGCCGCCGCCCAAAACCGCCACCAGCACCAGAACCGCCAATACCCCGAGCAGAATTTTCATTGCTGTTTTCGCCCCAGTTCGATGGATTTTGCGATCGGCACCCGCCGAGGCATTCTACCAATCCTGGCCGCGGGCGGCGCTCGAGTCGGCCGATTTGGCCCGGCTCGCCTCATGCACCCCCGGCCGCGGCGCGGCGCCGGCTGCCGGCCGGCCCTCGGCAATGTGCAGGTCCGCGTACGACGTGGGATGCACCCGAACGAGCTCGAATCCCGAACTGGCGAGCAGCGCGTCCAGCTCTTCGCGGGTGCGAAACCGGCCCGGCAGCAGGGCCGCATTTTCCTGGTCCAGCAGTTTGACGGTCCGATGCCGGCCGTTCCGCGGATCGACAACCGCCCCGATGACCAGCAGCGTGGCACCCGCGTCCATCGAGCGGCGGACGTTGCTGAGAATATCCCGGGCGCCGTCGTCGTGCCAGTCGGCGATCACCTGCTTGAGCACGTAGGCGTCGTGGCCGCCGGGCACCGATTCCATGAAGCTGCCGCCCACGAACTGGCAGCGGTCCGCGAGTCCCAGCTCGCGAAACCGCTCGGCCGCGTTGCGGACCGTATCGGCCCGATCGAACAGCGTGCCCTGGACCTGCGGATATCTCAGAAGAATTTTCTCCAGCAGCGCCCCCATGCCGCCGCCCACGTCGATGACCGAGCGGAAGCGGCCGAAGTCGAAAGCGTCGACGACTTCCGTCACGTGGCCGTCGGTCCAGTCCGCCAGGGCGGCGAAAAAGGTCTGGGCGAACTGGGGGTTCCCCTCCACGTAGCTCCAGAAGGACATGCCGTGAGCGATCTCGAACGGCGGCTTGCCGCTCCGCACGCCCTCGAGGGTGCAACTGTAAGCCTGCCACATTTCCTTCCGCCCCATCAGCCTCAGCCACGAGCGGAGCGAGCCCGGCACGCCGCTACGCAGCGCCTGAGCCCGGCGCGTGAGCCGGAACCGCCCGTCCCGGTCTTGAGCAAACACGCCGAAGGCGGCCAACGTGCGCAGAATGCGCAACAGCGCTTGTGGGTCGGCGTCGGTGGCGGTGGCCAGCTCCGCGGCAGAGAGCGGCCGCTCGTGAAGCAAGTCGGCAATGCCCAGCTCGGCCACAACGCCATAGGCCCGAGCTATATGCAACGATTCGACGACGTAAAACGGCGAGTCGAAAAACGGGCGATTGACCAGCGCGGTCATCCAGCGCCAAAAGGTTCTGCGGGCCCACGCCATGGGGATCCCTGCGTCCGGATTGCGTTAAAATCCGCCCCTCCTTGAGCCGGCATTCTACCAGCTGGCGCCGCCCCCGCCGCCACCAGAACTGCCCCCGCCGCCAAAATCTGACCCACCCCCCGACCAGCCGCCCCCGCCGCCAGACCAGCTGCCGCCAGATCCGCCCCCCATCCAACCGCCCGAACCCATCCTGGGCATCGTGTTCCAGCCCCAGCCGGGGGCGGACGTGCCCCAGCGCTGGCCGCCGCTGCGGTTTTTGCGCTGCTGGTACAGGCTCCAGAGGATCATCAGCACGATCACCAGCACGACCAGCTCGATCGTCGGGTCAAAATCGTCGTCCCCGGCCAGGTGGTTGCCGGCCGCCACGCCGGTGAGCTGGACCCCGGCGTCCTGGGCCACGCGCTGGGCGACCGTCGCGGCCAGTTCGACCAGCCCGTCGCCAAACTGGCGGCGCACGAAATACTTTTGCGCCACGGCCCGCGTTTGCCGGCCGCACCAGCTGTCGGGCAACACGCCTTCCAGGCCGTAGCCGGTCTGGATCCGGACCTTGCGCTCGGTCGGAGCCAGCACGATCAGGGCCCCCTTGTCGGTCCCTTTCTTGCCGAGTTTCCAAAGGTCGTAATGCCGCTGGGCAAACGAAAAAATATCCTCGCCAGCCAGGCTCGGCACGGTCAGCACTTTGACCTGGGCGCCGGTCTTTTCTTTCAGCTCGTGCAGCATGCCCACGAGCTTCTGCTCCTGGTCTGCCGAGAGCACGTCGGCCTGGTCGATCACCGGAGTGTCCCGATCGGCCACGGTCAGCGGCTCTGCCCGAGCGGGCAAAGCAAATGAGTCGAGCGCGAGCCAGGCGAGCACGCCGGCCAGAACGAACCCGGGCGGGCGCCGCCACGCGCGGGCCGCAGCTCGGCCGGCGCGGTGCGGCGGATCGGCGGAGGTCGGCAAGGGCGAGCTATGCATCACAGGCGGTCGGCCGTCTCGCGCAAAGCCTGCACGTCGTCGTGCAATTGAGAAAAGGCCTCCCAGCCGATGCCGACCGAATCGTCCAGCAGCTTCCGCACCCCCGCCAGGCTGCGTCCGGTTGCCGTTTCGGCGGCCATGACCTGGCCATAGGCCGAGCGGGGCGTTCGCTCGCCGCGGAGCCAGGCCAGTCCGCGGAGCACCCGCAGCAGCGTGTGCCCCAAGTGATGCCCCAGCCGGGCCAGGGCCCGCTCGTCGCCGGCCGCGGCCAGAAGTCCGCGCTGCAGGTGAATCTCGATCACTTTCAGTTCCCGCTCGCACTGCAGGCGGACGTGGGCCGTGTCGAACGCCAGGTTGCTGAACAGGTCGGGCCCGAAAACGGTGGTCGGCTGGGCCGCGATTTCAATCAACTCCAGCGGAAACGTGTCGCGCGAGTCCTCGATCAGCTCGGGCGTCAGAGCCCAGGGGGCCGCGATCCCGCAACGGCCGAAGCGGTGGCCGTCGTGGGCGATTCGGGCCAGCATGGCCAGATCGACGCTGCGAAATACGGACGCGTTGGCCAGCGCCGCCGGCTCCCCAGGCGCCGGCCGCCAGAGCGGACCGTAAAACGTCACCGCCAACAGCTCCGGCCCGCAGACCGCCTGCAGCCGCTCGACATAATCGGCGACGTGCCCGCGCAGCGGTTCGGCCAGTTCGTCGAGTTGAGCGTGGGCAGCGGTCATGCGTCGGCCGGGAGGGGATTTGGCTTCAGTCAAGCGGTGCGGCGGGCTATTGTCAACCGCCGAGGTCGCGCTCCGGCGGGACTGCCTGGACGTGAAATGCCACAGGTGCGCTCGCTGGCCGCCTCGGCGCCGGTCACCCAAGCGAGCTTTTGGGCCGATTTGACCCCGCTGGCGCGCGGTCGGACAATACGGCTTCCACAAGCCAGGCCAGCGAGTGCTCCGATGGTCCCGCCGCTCCGCAAATTCTGCTGCGCTTTGCTCCTGGCACTTTGCCTTGTGGCGGCCGTCAAATGCCTGCCGCCGGCGGCCTGGGCTCAGGAGCCTGTGACAGCCGCCGGCGCCGTACCGGATGGTTGGCCCCAGTTCGGCGGCTCGAGGAGCCGCAACAATGTCGCGCCCGATGACATGGCGCTGCCCGCCGCGTTCAACGCCGGCCGCTTCGACGACCGCGGCCGACACATACCGGGCACGGGCACGAACCTCAAATGGGTGGCCGATCTGGACGCCGGATCCTGGCCGTGGCTCATGTCCAACGGACCGGCCGTCGCCGCGGGCAAAGTCTTCATCGGCTCGAACAACCGCGTCGGCTACGTTCCTCGGTTGCCCAAGGAGCAGGACCTGTCCTGTCTGCTCTGCTTTTGCGAGTCCGACGGCAAATTCCTCTGGCAATTCGCCAGCGAGAGACTGCCCGCCGGCCGCTCACAAGACTGGCCGCTCAACGGTTTGATGAGCACCGCTTACGTGGAAGGCAATCGACTGTGGATCGTCACCAATCGAGACGAGATCGTTTGCTTGGATACCGAGGGATTCACCGACGGCGAGAACGACGGCCCATATCGGGACGAGCCGAACGAACATGTCGACGAAGCCGACATAGTGTGGAAAGTTGACCTGCGCGAGCGGTTCGGCGTTTTACCGCACGAACTCGCACGATCGAGCATCACGGCCGCCGGCGATGCCCTGTTCGTTGGGACGTCGAATGGCGTGGACGAGAGCCATGTAAAAATCCCCAGCCCGGACGCGCCGAGTTTTCTCGCCCTCGACAAGAACACCGGCCAAACGCTCTGGTCGTTCAGCTTGGGCAAGCGAATCATTCACGGCCAATGGTCGTCGCCGGCGCTCGGAGCTCTGGCCGGCAAGACGCAAGTGCTCTTCGGCGGCGGCGACGGCTGGCTGTACAGTTTTCTGCCGGCGGCGAGCAAGGACGGGCAGGCACAGCCGCTGTGGAAATTCGACTGCAATGCCGGGCGACTGCCCGCGCCAGGCGGCGGCCATTTCTCCCGCAATTACATCGTTGGGGCGCCCGTTGTCTATGGCGGCCGCGTCTATGGGGCAATCGGCGAAGATCCCGAGCACGGCGACGGCCCGGGCTGCCTATGGTGCATCGATCCGGGCCGCACTGGGGACGTGAGCGCCGAAGTCCAGGGGCCGAATCCGAACTCCGCAGTCGCTTGGAAATACGAGCAGTTCGACTTGAATGGAAACGGACGCTTCGAATTCGAAGAAACAATGCACCGGACAACCGGCCTGCCGGCAATCCACCACGACCTGCTGGTGATCGCCGACATGTCCGGGCTGGTTCATTGTCTGGATGCCGCCACCGGCCGGCTCCACTGGACGCACGATCTGCTGGCCGCGTGTTATAGCACGCCGCTGATCGCCGGCGGCCACGTCTATATCGGCGATGAGGACGGCGACGTGGCGATATTCAAGCTGTCGGCAGAGAAGCAACTCGTTGCGGAGATCAATATGCCGAGTTCGATCCTCGGCGCGCCGATCACCACGAACGGCGTGCTCTACGTGTTGACCCGGCAGCACCTGTTTGCAATCGCGGCGCCGGCCCCCTGAAGGTGCGCCAATCCGACGGACATCCACCGGGAGTGCCGGAATTCCATCGCGCAGGGCGGTCGGGCCCAGGGAGCAAATGCCGCGGGGGCCTGCTATTTCTTGTCCAGGTTCGCTTTCAGGTCGTCTTCGCTCACGCTGCTGGCGGCGCCGTCGGCCGGCACCTCGGCCTTGGCCGTCCAGAGCAGGGCGTTGAGCACGAGCTTGCGGAAGTTGTCGTTGCCCCAGTTGCGGTGCACGTGTCCGCCGGTGAAGCCGAAGCCGCGCCCGCCGTCGGGCCGGTCGATCGCCCAGGCCACCACCTCGCTGCGGCCCGGAAAGTCCTTGGCCGCCTGCGTGCCGCGGGTGCCATCCGGCGGAACCGCGATGAGCAGCGGCACGATGCCGCTCTGGCCTTCGGGAAAGCGAATGTTGTAGTACCACTCGTCGCGGATCGTGAACGGCTGCACGCCCCGAGTGACCGGGTGTTTGGCGATTTCCTTGAACTCGGCATCCCAATGCGGATTGATCGAGTAGCCGGTCTCATAGAATCCGCCGATCCACTTGAGCAGGTCGGGGCCCCCTTTTTCCTTCGGCACTTCGACCGCGTAATGGGCACAGACCAGCCCCACGCCTTTCTTCATCAACTGGTCGATTTCGGTCAGGCGATTACGCTGGATCACCGGATGCCCGCCGCCGCCGTCCATGTACAGCATGATCGAGTCGGCGTTGTCGAAGGCCGTCGGATCGCCAGGCCAGCCGTTCAAATAGGCCGCGGCTTGCACCTCGGGCAGCTTGTCGAGGCATTTCTTCAGCACGAGCGTGCCGGCGTTGAACTCGTGGTCGCCGGGCCCGTGGCTGGGCGTGCCGGCCACCATGACGATCTTCTTGCGATTGCCGGCCAGCGGCAGCCGCTTCAGGCGGATGTTCTTGAACTCGACGGTCATCGGATCGCCGGCGTGCAATTGCAGCGCCAGGATGCCCGACATGGCCCGGTGCGACACGTCGTCGTCGGTCACGTCGCACATCACCTGCCCGTTCATTTTTTGCACGAGGTGATTGCCGGCGGCCGTGATTTCATATTCGTTCCACTCGCCGGGTTTGAACACTTTGCCCAGCTCGTCGGCATTCGGCAGTTTTTCTTCCTGTTTTTTGCCATCGGCGCCGACGGTGACCTTTTGCCCCCGGGCCGCCAGCACTCCGCGGCCCCGCTCCTCGTACAGCGTGCCGGCCCAGCCGCCGCCGCCGTCGAAGTCGGCCTGATAGCCGCCGACGCGCCACTTGTCGGGCTCCTGGCTGCGATACTGCACGCCCGAGTTGCCGCCGTTGATCTTGAACGCCAACCGCAAGACAAAATCGTCGATCGGCCCCTGCCGCCAGATGCAGAAGGTGTTGCCGTCGGTCGGATTCTCCTTCGTGGTTTGTCCGACGATCGCGCCGTCCTTGAAGGACCAGAATTTCGGATTGCCGTCCCAGCCGTCCAGGTTCTGGCCGTTGAAGATCGGCTTGAAGCCGTCTTCCTCGTCGGCCCGGGCGGTGCCGGCGGCCGTCCACGTAGCGGCGCCCAGCGCGACGCCTAGCAGGATCGCGGCAGTGCGTTCAATTCGCAGCCAGGGGGTGTGGCGCATGGCAAGAACCTTTCACTCGCAGGGACTGGGGGTGTGTGAACCGGTGGGTGCCCGATTGCCCGGGCGGCGCCCCGTGGCGAGCGCTCTGCGCAGCCGGCGGCTGGCAGCATTGTAGCCTGCGGTCCCCGGCCATTGCGAGCGGCCGGCGCAAGGGGAAGTGTCATAAGAGCGTGTGCGGGCCGGTCAGGGCTGGTCGGACTCCTCATCCTCGTCTGGCGCTTCGACCTCGCCCGGCAGGGGAACGTGGGCGCTGTAACGCGCTGGCTGCTTGAAACGATCGTCCGGAACCCGCTCGATCTTGCTCTCCGGAAATAGTCGCCGAACTTCTTGCTCGCGATTACTGCTGACCGTTAGGTAAATGGGGTCAACATATTCATCTCCGAAGAACCGCCTTATTCGCCCAATGCGGAACGCCGGCGGCGGATTCCCTAAGCAACTGCCCCCTTCCTTATAAATCATGTCCAAAAGCTGCCGGCGCCCGCGGACGTATCGACGCTGGCTTTCAATCCACCCCAGACAGCAGCCGGCCAGAGTCACTACAACCAGCATCGCCCGAAGCGAGAACGACCAGCGGCGGCGGGGGGAGGTCATGGGCATTTCCGCTTTTGTCCAGCGAGCACAATCAGCCCGGTGCCCATCGCGCAAACGACGATAGGCGTGAGCACCGCCATTTGCCAGCTTGCATAGGGAAGCATTGCCATCCCTAAGAACGTCGCGGCTGTCGACTGCCAGGCAAATGGCAGCGTTGCGACGGCTGCAATTGGCTTGCCGGCGTTGATTTCACGCCGCTGGCGATATTCAGTAATAATGCCAAATAGAAACGCGAGAACGGCAATCGCGAGAGCGGTCGAAGCAATCCAAGTCATAGCTTTGGATTTTACCCGATCCGGCCGAGAGGGCTGAACCGGAACCGGGGCGGGTCATCGGAGGGGCACCACAAACAAGATGTCCGCAATCGCTTCGGCGAATATGATCCAACGGTCCGTGCTCACCCCGCGATGGATTTTTTGGCCGTGAAGCGCGAGCCCACGGGCGAGATCCTGGGGCTTGGCATTCTTGTCGTTCGCGGAAACGTGCCGACGATCAGATGACTGCCATCGCCGTATCGCGGTCAATGCCATGTCGGCTGGGCGCTCTCCAAACCCCGGGACCTGCTGCTCGACCCAAACGTCCCTGGTAGTCTTCGTGACGTGGGCAATCAATTCTGAATCAATGGGCTTATTCTTCGCCATTGCAGCTATTTTGTCGCGGCGGCGTTGTCGGAGGCGCCTCCAGTCTAGCAGAGCGGCGCGGCCACGTTGTCCCTAGAAATGGCCGGTCAGAAACACGCCGATCATCAGGCAATCGAGAAACAGGGCCACGGCCAAAGCCTTGAAGATCAGCGGCGCCGCCGGCTCGCCCGACAGCGCGGCCAGCCCTTTGCCCGCGGCGACCGCCACCAGCGGTGAAACCAGCCACAGAAAGCCCACCGAAATCGTGGCCTGCGGCAACAGCGCCGGGTCGTACAGCTGCGGCACGACGATGCAGCACACCACCAACGCGGCGGCCAGCCCGATCCAGGCCGCGGCGGCCAGGCGGCGGGAATTGCCGTCGGGATCTTCTTTGCGCACGGTCACGGCTGGAACCTGCGGGGTCCGCGCAGCGCCGGGTCCTGCCTCGCCCGGCGGTTTTGGAAAATCCGATTCCTGCGGTCGCCAATCGCCTGCCCCAGGCCGCCCGCAATCCGGATCAGCTTAGCGATTGGGCCCGATCGATGCACGGGGACGCTCGATGGTGCGATCCCGGGTTTGGCCAAAACTGCTCTGTGGCCGACCGCGGCTTTGCCGATACAAGGTGGGTACCTGCCGAACTTCCCTCGAGCCGCCGCGGTTTTCAGCCCCGAGATCACGCATGGATGCCCCCAACCGAGTGCTGCCGAGTTCGCCCGCCCTGCGCACCATCACCGACGAGCTAGCAGAGCCTAAGCTGGCGGCCGGCCCATCCGCCAGCCCGCCGGAGCACTTCATCCCCTGCCGGCAAGCCGATCTGATCGAGCTGCTCTGCGCCGAGCAGGGACTCTCGGCCGGCGAGCGCGAGGCGATCCGGCGCCTGGCCGATCGGCTCAGCGCCACCTTGCACCTAGAATACCACGCCGAGCTGGGGGCCCTCAAAGCCGACTACGCGCCGTTCGATCCCGACACCGACACGGTCTCCCTCTTTCCGCCCACGACCGGCGAGCGGCAGGATCAGCTCGACGATTTGTTCCGCCGTTTCGCCTGGTTGCTCCAGCGGGCGAACTTCACCCGCTTGCCCCAGGCAGCCCTGGCCGAGGCCCTGGCCGGTCACACGCACTGGGGCATCAACCTGGAAGTCGACTTCAACGTCTTCGACCGCCTCGAAATCTACTATCGCGGCGAAGCGGTTCAGCAGCGCGAGCGCCGCGGCTGGAGCACCCGGTTTCAGGTCCGCACGGAAGATGTGCCGGCCTTCGAGCGCCTGGTCGTGATCCTGAAACTGCGGGCCAACCTGCGCACCCGCGGCGTCGTCGACACCGAAGACGTCCACGTCAAGCTGTTCAAGGACATCCCCCGCATGGACCTGGAAATGCTGCTCCCCGGCACCCAGGTGAAGATGTCGCTCGTCGATCGAACCAAAATCGTGCTCCCCACGCTCTCGGGCTTGTCGCTGACCGCCTGGAAGCTCGTGACCGGCGCCGTTGCGGTCGCCGCGGGCGGCATGTACAACGGCCTGGCCCTGTGCGGGCTGGTGGGGGGCTCAATCGGCTACGGCTTGCGGTCGTTCCACGGCTATCTGCAGACCAAGCAGCGCTATCAGCTCAGCCTGACCGAGAGCCTGTACTATCAGAACCTGGACAACAACGCCGGCGTGCTGATGCGGCTGCTCGACGAGGCCGAAGAGCAAGAAAACCGCGAAACTTTGCTGGCCTGGTTTTTTCTCTGGCGCAAAAGCGCCGTCGTGGGCCTCACGCCGCTGGAACTCGATCGCCAGATCGAAGCCTTCTTGGTCGAAAAGCTGGGCCGGGCGGTCGACTTCGAAGTCGACGATGCCCTGGTCAAGCTGATCCGCTTCCGCCTGGTAGAAGATCTGCCCGACGGCCGCCTGCGCGCCGCCGGCCCGCTCGACGCATTGCATGCGCTGGATGCCTCGTGGAGTGCCCTGGGCACGCCGCGCCGGGCCGCCTGACACGCTCCTAACACGCCCGCCGGGCAGGGCCCGTTTCCACTGGGCCGCTCCCGCTACCCCAGCGCACCGCATTGCCGCGGCGGCCGCCAGGAAGATTGATCCCGCTGCCCGGGGGCCGTAAAATCAACGGGCGCGGCAGCGATCTCACCGCAGCGATCTCACCGCAGTCATTTCGCGGTAACGATTCCGCGGCAGCGATCTGGCGACAGTAGCTGGGAAGCAGCTCGGGCGCCGCCCGGAAAATCGACGACCGCAAACGATACCTACCTCTTCGACTTCTAGCGACTGCCCATGGCGATCTTGCAACCACTGGAGCCCAACCCGGGGGGCGACAACATCACCTTCGAGGGCGCCCGGGTCGTCCTGGGCAGGCATCCGGAGTGCGATATCGTGCTCGACGCGGCCGCCGTCAGCCGCCAGCACGCCCAGATTCTCACCGAGGGAGAAGACTACTTCGTCGAGGATCTGCACAGCCGCAACGGCACCTACGTCAACGGCCAGCGGATCGAAGGCAAGCAGCTGCTGCAAAACGGCGACCGGCTGAAAATCTGCGACCTGACGTATACGTTCTTTTCGCAGCTGCCCAGCGAGGACATGCCCACCAGCACGCTGATCGGGGGCACCGTGGCCGCGGTCGCCGCCGAGATCGTCGACGACGACGACGAGCGCGGCAGCTCGACGATCATGTCGAAGCTCGACGCCTCGCAGCGCCGCGTCGGCGCAAAGCATCGCCAATCCCGAGACCAAGCTCCGGGCGATGATCGAGATCACGCACGCCCTGGGCAAGGCCGTGGCGCTCGAGGACGTGCTGCCCAAGCTGCTCGACAGCATCTTCAAGATCTTCCTCCAGGCCGACCGCGGATTCGTCATCCTGCAGACCAACCCCTCCAGCCCCCTCGTGCCCAAGGCCATCAAGTACCGCCGGGCCGACATGGAGGACCGCGTGCGGATCAGCCGCACCATCGTCCGCCAGGCCATGGAAACCAAAGAGGCCATCCTCTCGGCCGACGCCGCCAGCGACCAACGCTTCGAGTCCAGCCAGAGCATCGCCGACCTGCGGATCCGCTCGGTGATGTGCGCCCCCATGATCGACAACGAAGGCCGGGCCCTGGGCGTCATCCAGATCGACACGCTCGATCAGCGGCAGCGCTTCCAGAAAGACGACCTGGACGTCCTGGCCAGCATCGCCTCGCAGGCGGCCACCGCCGTCGACAACGCCCAGATGCACGAAACCGCCCTCAAGCGGCAATCGCTCGATCGCGATTTGGAACTCGCCCACAAGGTGCAGCGCGGCCTGCTCCCGGCCCATCCACCGCTGGTCAACCACTATCACTTCTTCGATTTTTACGAGCCCGCTAACCAGGTCGGCGGCGACTACTACGACTACGTCGAACTGTCGGACAGCCGCATTGCCGTCGTGCTCGGAGACGTCTCGGGCAAGGGGGTCTCGGCGGCCCTGCTGATGGCCAAGCTGTCGGGCGAAGTCCGCTTCTGCCTGGCCAGCGAGCCGACGGCGGCCGGAGCCATGACGCGCATCAACGCCGCGTTCTGCCGCAGCGGCTGGGACGACCGCTTCGTCACGTTCATCCTGGTGATCGTCGACCCGGTCAATCACGAAGTCACGGTCGTCAATGCCGGCCACATGCCGCCGCTGCTGCGCCACGGCAATCGCCAGGTCGAGCCGATCGGCGAGGACGATTCCGGCGTGCCGCTCGGCATCGACAGCGACGCCACCTATGTGCAGACCACCCGCAAACTGGTCGTGGGCGACACGTTGACCCTGTTCACCGACGGCATCAGCGAAGCCATGAACGCCGCCGGCGAGCTGTACGGCCTCGACCGCTTGCTGCGGCAAGTCGGCAGCGAGGCCGGCAACGTCTCGCTGCTCGGCCGACAAATCCTCGAAGATGTCCGCCGCTTCGTCGACGGCCGGCCGCAAAGCGACGACATGTGCCTGGCCTGTTTCGGTCGGGCCAGCTGACAACCGATGGCGTCATCGGCAAACTGCTTTCCCCGGGGCGCCGGCCTTGGTTAGCCGGCCCGGCGGATGCCTGATCGAGCAGCCTCATCGAGCAAGCGAGCTCTTATGACCACGCGCAAGAACCTCGGCGGGATCATCCACACCTATCAACGGTTCGATCCCCAGAACTTCCCCAGCCCGACCGTCGAGCCCCCCGACCTGGTCTCGCCGGCCCTCGAGCATCTGCTGGCCTACGGCAACCTGGGCGAATTGACCGACGAAGAGCTGGCCCGGGCAGTCAAGCTCGACCCCAGCCAGATCGCCGGCCTGGGCCCGAGCCTCGACATGCTTAAGGCCATGCTCCTGGAGCGCAAGCGGAAGATCCTGGAAAAGTACGAAACCCGCGCCGTAAAGCGCGAAGCAGCCCGCGAGTTTGCGGATCTGGCCGAGACGATCAAGCCGCCGGGCCGGCTCGCCGACCGCTACCGCCGCGCCGTGCGCGACGAACAGCTCCGCGAGCTGGAGCGGCTCTGGTATCAGGCCGACGACGACCGCTCGAAATTCGCCCGGCAGCTCGTCCAGCTCGTAGCCCGGCTGGGCGACAAGTACCAGGTCGACGAGCTGGCTGCGAAATACGAGTTCACCGGCCGCACGCCGCTCACCGTGCCCCAGGCGCTCGAGGTCAAAGCCGAGCTGGAACAAATCGACAAGCTGCTCAAGCAGCTGGAAGAAGCCCGCAAGACGGCCCAGATCGGCATCATCGATCTGGAAGAGCTGTCCGAAATGACCGACCCGGGCGCCGTCGACGAACTGCAGAAACTGCAGCGGCAGGTCGAGGAGCTGATCCGGCAAATGGCTGAGCAACAGGGCCTGGAGCGCGGCAAGCGCGGCTACCATCTCACCCCCAAGGCCTTTCGCCTGTTCCAGGGGCGTCTGTTGGAGCGGATCTTCGCCAACCTCGACGCCGCCCGCAGCGGCCGCCACCAGGGGCCGATCGTGGGCGAAGGCGCCGTCGAACTGCAGCACACCAAGCCCTACGAGTTCGGCGACTCGGTCACGAACATGGACATCCCGGCCTCACTCACCAATGCCCTGGTGCGCGGCGGGCCGGGCCTGCCCATACGGATCAAGCCCGAGGACATCGAAGTCCATCGCACCCGCAACACGCCCAAGTGCGCCACCGTGGTGCTGGGCGACATGTCGGGCTCGATGCGCTACGACGGCCAGTACGTGAACGTCAAGCGCATGGCCCTGGCCCTCGACGGGTTGATCCGCCGCGAATATCCGGGCGACTACCTGCAGTTCGTCGAGATGTACACGTTTGCCAAGCCGCGGCCGGTGGGCGAGATCGCCACGCTGCTGCCCAAGCCGGTGACGATCTTCGACCCGGTCGTGCACAAATGGGCCGACATGAGCCGCGAGGACATCAGCGAGTACGACGTCCCGCCCCACTTCACGAATATTCAGCACGCCCTGCAGCTGGCCCGCAAGTTTCTCACGGCCCAGGACACGCCCAACCGGCAAATCATCCTGATCACCGACGGCCTGCCCACGGCCCACTTCGAAGGCAGCCTCTTGTACTTGCTCTATCCGCCGCATCCGCGGACCGAGCAGGCCACGATGCGCGAGGGGCTGCTCTGCCGGCGCGAGGGGATCACGATCAACATCTTCCTGCTCCCCAGCTGGTCGCAAACGAGCGAGGACGTGCAGTTTGCCTATCGCCTGGCCGAATCGACCACCGGCCGCGTCTTCTTCACCGGCGGCCGCGACCTGGACCGCTACGTGGTCTGGGACTACGTGAACCACCGGCGGGAGATTATTGCGTGAGGGCAAAGGCAGAAGGATGAGGGCAGAAGGCGGAATACACGGCGGCCGGGCAGGCGCGACAGCATGAGCTGGGACATCATCGCGATGGATTTTCCGGAAAACGCCCGGACGGTCGCGGAGATCCCGCACGATTTTCAGCCGAGTAGGTCAGGCCTTCGCCTGACAAATGCCTCGTCAACTCGGCGTGCCCGGCGTGCCACCGACAGTCACAAAAGCCACTCTCACGGCGCCGAACGGGAGGCGTCAGGCCAAGGCCTGACCACCTCGGCTGAAACTACGAGCATTCGACTGCCAATCCAGTGAGTTTTTTGCTCCGGGAGCACGATCGCTAAAAAGCTTGCAAGAATGGCGGCGATATCGAGACCGAGTTGTCGACCGTTGTGACGGGCTGAATAAAGGGGCAGACGAAAGTCATTCTTGCTAACTCACGTCCGCCTTTCGCGCTCCGTCACGGATCTTCACGCCCCGGTCCGGCCGATGGCCCCTCGCTCGACAGGAAACTTTCCAGCTCCTCCGGCTTTAGCTCCCTTCCTCCGCCCCCCATCACGAGGATCCAACTCGCCTCGGCCCGCACCGCCGAATCGGTTTGCGAGACCGCGGCGACGGTAAGCAGGAGATTTGCGTCGGCGAACTTCACCGCGCGCGTCGTGACTTTGACCGTCTGTGACGCGCCGGCGGCTAAGGTCACGGATTTCGATTCCAGCGCGCCAAGGGCCGCCCCGAGCCCGGCCAGCGACAGTTCATAGGTATCCTCGGACTCACCGGGGTTGCTGATTTTGGCCTCGAACGTAGTTCCCGGCGGTGCGACCGGGACGACGTCCTTCTGGAATCGAACTCCTGGCATAGGCTGCGGCGTAAGCGCAATCGTGACGCCCAGCGGCAAGACGTTCAAGGTGGTCGAGACGCTGCTGAAAATGTTGCGATCGGTCGCGGAATGGACCGAGATGTCCACGGGATACGCCCGCGGCGTTGCGGTCGGCGTAGGTCTCACGGTCAGCGTGACCGATTGGGCGTTGCCGGCGCCCGGCGGAACGAGCAGTTGCCTTGGGAGGTTGACCGACGGCCAATGCGGATCCCACGACAAGTGCGTGGTCGCGTCGAACCACGAGGAACTCGCCTTCCGATCAAACAGCGGCAGGTCGCGAGCCAGCGCGCTGAGTTCAAACGTATCCGGGTCGCTCCCGGCGTTCGTGACCGTCACCGTGTAAGCCGCCTGGCAGCCAAGTCCGGCGCTCGCCGCCTGCGGGTCGACGGCAACCAAGACGCGCCACGCCACGATCTTCAGCGTGGGCAGGGCCGCCCGGATCCGCTGGATTCCCTGCCTGGTGATTCCCGTGTCGCGCACCATTAGAGTATTGAGCGACTTCACCGCGGTAATCGAAGCGATGCAGCCGTCGTCGACCTGCGTTTCGTCGAGGTTGAGAATGGTGAGCCGGGGGAGCCCGACGATCGCCGCAAGATCTTCGTTCGTTACGGGGCTGCGAGCGAGAACCAATCCGTTGAGATCGTGCAATTCCGCGATCTTGGCGAACAGACCCGGATAGCCGCGCCAGTTTTCGTCGATCACGATCTGCCAACGGTCCGCCGAGGCGGCCCCCGCGGCGCGCAGGGCGTCCGCTGCCCCATCCATCCGCAACATGTCTGCCAGCCCAGCGAGCCGCTGATTCTCCTCGGCGAGCGACTTGTTCTGGCTGGCGAGCAACCGAATCTGAATCGCCTCGCTAGCAATCGCGGTCAGAAGGCCGGCTGCCGTCACGATCAGGAGCAGCGTTCTGAGCCCGAAACGCAGCCGCGGTCCCGGCGATCGGGGCCTTCCGCCCTCGGTGGATTCCGACCCCAAAGACGCCACGAAAAGACCCTCCCAAGCGGCCGGCACCGGCGGGGCTTGCGACCCTGCATTCCGCCGCGCATGGTAACCGTCGCAGCAGCGAGCCGCAATGATTGCGTCAATGCCCTCGGCTTACTGACCTGACGGGTGACGAAGCGGGACAATCTACTACTCGACTATGGCGACAAATAGCGAACCGGAGCCCGCAGCATCGACGCGAGGAAGGGAGAAGTCATCGCTAAGCGGAGCCGAAGCGCATGTGCAGCCCGAGAGCACGCGATCGCGGATCAGGCGAAATGCTAACAACATCGCATTTTGGAGGGAGCATCCCGAATCGTCTAGTTTTGGCGCCCTTGAAGCAGCGGGCGAATCTGATCTAATCCCAGTGCGCTTCGGACTATGATTCTCAACAAGCTGCGCGGCGAAGCGTGTAGACCCGCACCGCTGTATGTGCACTCAGGTCGAGTCGATGATGGGACGAAAGAAAAGACCACGGCGCCCTGTGCCTCACACGAAACTGTCGAAAACCAGGCGGGGTGATGTTACTGATCCTGCTGTTACCGAGGCAGATCCCCTGGGAAATGATTTTGTCGGTTGGCTGGAAGAGCGGACATGGAGTTTCTGGTTCTTGAGCGGCCTCATTTTATTGACCGTCAAATGCCTTTCGCACGTTGTTTTGGGTGGTGGCGAAGCAACAGAGGGTTTTTGGACTACTGTCGGTCGCATAGTTTTCACAGATTTGATCGGTTAGATTGGCATCGTGCTAATGGTGGCTTCGTTCGTCACCATTACCGTTGAGCGATTTGCACTGGGCCACATGGTCAAGAAACACAGGGAGCTGCTAGCAGAACTAAGATTGGAACAAGCGGAACACGTGCGGCACACCGTTGAGAAGCATAGAGAGCATGTGAAAGAGATCAAACAAAGCGTTTTTTACGGCGTGTTGGAATACGCGATTAGTGCCGATGACGATATCAGCAACGACGTGGTTGAACATTTCCGGACGAAAGTATTCGGCCAGACATGGTATAGAACGGATTTAACCCTCACGTTTGACTTTGATAGTCTCCCAGAGGGTGAAATCCTTGTCACTCATACATGGGACTACAAGTTGCATAATAAAGCGAGGGAGCCACGGCCTATAGCGATTGCCCATTATTTTGAAAATGTGCCGCCAAGTGGTCGCGATGCGATCACTCATTTTGAACTGCGGCAAAACGGCAAGACAATTTGCTACCACTCGCTAGCCTCGACGCAAAGCATTGAGCCGTATGAAAAGAAGGCGGTGTGCTCGAGCGTGGGCATCCGCAATTGTATCGAGTCGGAGTCCATCGATGTGCCGGCGGCGGGACACGTGGAGGTGACGTTTGTTTATCAGACTGTTAATCGCATTAGTGACTGCGATTCTTTTTTCACGACGATCTTGGCGAACGGGATCAAGGTGGTGGTTAACTTGATCGACAAAAACCTACAGCTGTTTTTTGAGCCCGACAGCGCACATCCTACACAACCGGAAAAAAAGAAGTCGCAATCGAGGACCACGTACGAATGGTATATCAAGGAACCATTGCTGCCGGGCCACGGATTCGTCTTATATTGGTATCCGAAGGACCGCCTAGGTCAAATAGTCGCCACAGAGGCTGTCGCTTCAATGTGATCTAGGAATCGGTTGTGCTCGATCTGGCGGTGCCAAACTTACTGGCCCGTCGAGGGCACAAAGATGGTTGAGTCATGGCTTGAGAAGCCAATTGGGCGGATGCATTCGCCGTGATGGCTTGGAATCGAGGCCGTATGTCGTGCTAGCATTTGTGCGCACAGGAGCCCACTCGCGGGACGAGTTGTATTGCTAAAGAGGAATAGGTCGTGGTACGGTAACAACCCAACTCGGGCATGACCACGGAGGGAATTATCGATGATGGATAATCGGGCCGCAGAGACGGAGTTTTTGAAATGCGCCGCTCGGGGCGACTTCAAACAGGTTCTTGCGATGGCAGACGCCGCGCCTGCCGTTTTGGTGGGAACTGATGCGGGCTACAACACGGCACTGCATCTGGCGGCCACTGGAGGGCATGAAAAGATCGTCGAGTTGCTCCTGCAAAGGAGGCCAGACCTGGTCAATCTGCGAAACGGGGATGGTTTAACTGCGCTGGGTGCGGCGGCAAAGGCTGGGCATAGTGGGGCAGCTGGATTATTGCTTTCCGGAGAATTGCAGCTGGGTGAGCGGCTGAGGGAAAGTGCCGGCGAAGCGTTGCGACTGGCGGCCATGAACGGACGCGCAGAGGTCGTCGAACTGATTGTTGGACGGCGCCCAGAAGTGATCGCTGGCCGGGATCGAAGTGGGTATACAGCGCTTCATTGCGCCGCGTTCGGAAATGCTCCTGAGATAGCCGCGATCTTAATTGGTAGAATGCCGGATTTGGCTCTGGCGCAGGACAATTCCGGCCGGACCGCCCTGCACATCGCGTCGCACCATAAGGCAATCGGCGTCGCAAAGGTCCTGGTCGATAAGCATGGCCCTGGTTTGCTGGCAATGCGAAATTCCGACGGGGAGACTGCAATGGACATCGCGCAGCGAGCACGGTCGTACTCGATTGCTCGACTTATCGGGGAGACAGTTACTTCTGGTAAGGCCGCAGTGGGTTGTTGATTACACACATCACCAGGGGCGTTTTCTCGGCTCCTTGCAGACCCTTGAATCGCCCGCGCTGCCCCGAAGCCGAGGTTTTCTACCGCGCCGGACGGGAGTCAAATGCGCGACATCCAAACTCTGCGGTCGAAGGAGCGTCCGTATTTTATGCCCCGTGCGACTGGCTCACAAACGCGCTTGAAATCTCGTGGGATTCTGCGATTATTCGCACAGCCGAGTCGGCCAGAGGGCCGGCCGGGCAAGAAGACGGGATCGGAAGTGATCCAGGGCGCCGGTGAGCACGGCAGGCGGCTAGCGAATTCCTGGCCGCTATGACTGCGCAGCCGGCGTGAGGAACGCAGAAGGCCTGTCCCAAACTCCGCCAGCTAGTTCTTGGGCCGGCGGACTTCGGCGAGCTCAGTCGAGCCGTGCCCGGCAGAACTTACCCTTTCGGGCTCCCAGGCGGGGCAGACCGAACCTCAAGCGCGGCTGCGAATTCCAGCCGCAACTGCGGGGCAAGGTCATACGCCGTAAAGGCCGAACCGGGAGCACAGGGGATAAGCCGATCCAAAGCCGACGCCCGCCGATCCGCGTGATCGACAGCACCGGCCGCGGATCAAAGAACCCTCCTCTCGCGTCTGCCACGGCAGCGACGGACGTAACCGCTCGGGCCAACCACCACGCCCGAGCGAATCTCGGCCGCTGCTTCCCAGCAAGACCGACGCGCGTTGTCGTTCGGAAGCCCAGGTCAGTGTCTCGCGGTGCAGGCGGGTGACATGCAGACCGCCAGGGCCGGACTACCGCCGAGCGGTTCCGAACTGGAACGCCCGGCGCCTCCGGTCAAGCGCGCTCCAGACCGCCGACGGTTTGGGGCGCGAAGCCGTGGTGGGGACGCTGGCCCCTACGGGACTGTCACTTCGCAGCGGAGCGTCTGCCTGATTCACTCTGGCGACGCGCAGCGACGACGAACCCGTCAGGGGTTCGTTGCAGATAACAATGGCCGCTGACCGCGCATAGAGATGCCTCCGGCATCGAACGGGCGGGGCGCGGAGCGATTTCTTTCAAACTTGAATAGCCGTGGACCCGCTGCCGTGCAGCGGCACGCCATCTTGCTTCACGATCGCGCCGTTCGATCCCAGGCACCGCTGCGCGCTGTCTGCGCGCTGCCTTCATCCTTCATCCTTCATCCTTCATCCTTCATCCTTCATCCTTCCGCCTTCCGCCTTCTGCCTTTTCCAATGTCGTGGCAACGCAACTCACTGCTCGCCCGCCGCGGCCTCGACGGGCTCGGCCTTGGCGCTCGTGGCTTTGGCGGGCTGCGCCTTGAGCGAGCGAATGAATTCCGGCTCAAGCCGGCCGGCGAGCAGCGGCCGGTTTTCGGCGCTTTGGAATTTCGACTTGCGCGAAGTGCTCCAGCTATAGCCCACGATGTGGCCGGCCGCGTCGCTGTAAATCCGCAGCCGGCCCGAGCCGACTCCGCTGTGTTTTTGGCCGTCGGTCTGGCGGCGGGTGTCGCCGTGGCCGTGGCCCGAGTTGGATTGATCGACGACGAGCACGGTCCATTGCCGCGTGCCGGCGATCACCGGAGCGCTGGCGCGGCGCTCTGCGGCCGGGGCGGCGGCGAGCATCACGTGCCCGGTGTTTTCCCCTTTCTCCGAGTGCTCGTAGCGGACGGCCAGAAAATCGCCCGGCTGGATCGCCTGGACCGTGGCCACGCCCTGGAATCCGTGCTGCTGCTTGATCGCGGCGTGGTAGTGCCGGGCCAGCGGCCGCCGGGCGTGGAACCAGGAGCGCAGCTCGTCGTCGTTCAGGCCGTAGGCCCGCCGCAGAAGCGCGTCGGCCAGTCCGCTGCAATCGGTCTGGCAAACGCTGGCGGCCGCGCCCGCGTCGCCGCTCCAGCGCACCACATCTTCGTGATGGCGATACACCGTGTTTTCCGCCGCCGTCGTCCGGACCAGTTCCAGGGCCGCCTGCAAATGCGCGGGGACCGCCGCGCCCGCCGGAGCCGGCTGGGCGGCTTCGCTCGCGCGCGCCGCCAGGGCACCCAACACGACGGCGATCGCCAGCCGTGCAGAAACGGGCGGGGGGCAGCTGATTCTCATGATCGAACCGTCGGCCGTTTGGGATGCTCAACGCGGGGACCTGAAAAGTCTACCGCATTTGGCATTTTGCGCCGCGGAGCCAGTGCCGGACTCTCGCCGGATCGGCGCACCCCCGGCGCTTGTGCCTGCTCTGGTAGCGCAGGCGCTACGCGGATATTACCCCAAAAACGCCCGGGACTGCCTTCAATCGCCTGGCGGCCGCCGGCTGCCTACAGCGCCCGCAACTGGGCGTTGATGATCCAGGCAACTTCGTACTTGTCGACGAGCATGCCGCACTTCGCCGCCCAGAACGTCTCGGCAAAGGGCATGGTGATTTGCCCGCCCGAGGCCAGGGCATTGAAGATCCCCTCGGCCTCGTCGATCGAGTCGAAGTTCAAGGTCAGGCTGAACCCCTTGTTGCGCTGGTATGGCATGTGGGCCGGGGCATCGCCCCCGTAGAGCAGGCCGCCGCCGGGCAGTTCGAGCTGGGCATTGAGGATGCGGTCGGCAAACTCTTTGGGGATCTGGCTGGCCATGGGGGACTGGGCTCCGGACATCATGACTTTGATCGTCCCGCCAAACACCTGTTCGTAATAGCGCATGGCTTCGGCGCAGTTGCCGTCAAACCCCAGGTACGGAATGGGTTGGAGTCGGCTCGTAATCGTAGGCGTCATGGAGTAGCTCCCTTGGCTGGCAAGTTATCGAATGGTCCGGCTGCGTGCCTTTCACCCCTTAGTCGAACGGGGCTCCCGTAATTCGACAGTGCTCGAGAAAATTTTTCCGCCGCGCCGCGGCAGGCTACCTCGGCCGTGCTGTCAGTGCGCCGGCAGACGCAGCTCGACCCCGTATTTCGGGGCCAGGGCCAGCAGCTTTTCCAGCTCGGCGGGCGTCGGCGGCGCGGCGGTCGTCGTGCCCTCGGCGAGCGGCCGGCCCACCTCGAAGAACATCTCTTCCAAGCCGGCCGGGGCCACCAGGATCAGCATTCGGGCCGGCCGGTCGCTCTCGTTGCCGAACCAGTGCAAGTTGCCCACCGGCACATTGGCCGAGTCGCCCGCCCGGGCAACCTGGCGCTGGTCGCCCACGTGCAACACGACCTCGCCGTCGAGGATGTAAAAGCCTTCCTGCTCGCGACTGTGGATGTGGGGCGGCGGTCCGCCGCCGGGCGGCACGATCGCCTCCCAGAGGGCGTAGCGCCCGTCGGTCTCGGCGCCCGTGGCCAGAAAACGATAGACGTCGCCGGCCACCGCAATCGTGCGGCCGTGGCCGGGTTGCCGAAAGGTAAGAGCCAAGGGCATTTCCATGCGTGTTTTCTCCGCGATACCGCTGCGTTCGAGCTCGCCCCAGGGCGGCGGGCGAGTTGCGACTGTCAGTTGGCCGGCGATGGAATTGTCTCACCCGCGTAGAATACTAATAGTGGAAACCGCTACATCGAGTCCGTTAACCGAAGGAGAACGCCATGCACGACGAATTCACGCGCAAAGTCCACGCGGCGGCGGTGGCGGGTTGGTGGACGTTGCTCGCCGCCGTGATTTTCTTGAGCGCCGTCTGGTTCGCCTATCTGGGGTTTGTCAATTCCCAGCCCGGTTGGGTGACGGCCGTTTGGGGGCCGGGGGTCACCTGGGAGCTGATCGAAACGGTGGCCATCTGGTCGATCGCGATATTCAAGGTCGCCCTGTACCTGCTGGCCGTGCTGGTGTTGTGGCTGACGCTGTGGGCCCGGCAGCTGAAAAAGTCCTCCGCCTGACGGCGGCGCCTTCCCGGCCCGGCGCGACTCGGGCTCGTTCACTCCAGCGGTCGGGTGGTGAACAGCCGGGCCACGTAGTACTCGCCGCTGGTCAGCGTGCCGGCCGAAAACAGGGCCGCGATCCGGGCCTCGGCCTGGCGCTGCGTGCTGAAACGGCCCCACTCGTGGTCTTCGCCGATGACATGCTCCCAAACCACGTAGCAAATCCGCACCAGCAGGTTGCCCTCGGCGTTCCAGGCGTACTCTTCCAGGATGTCTGCCGCCGGCGGGGGGCCGATGCCCGTGTTGCAGACGGTCACACCCCAAGTGTCCGGACAAATTCGGATCGGCCGCCCGTGGCGCCGGTCGGCCGCCGCCTTGAGTTCAACCAGGATTCTGTCTTGGATTTCGGTCATCGCGTCCTTCGCTCGCCCAGGGGCCCTAGCCGCGGGGAAACTTGACCCGCGTGCCTCGCCGGGCAAGTATTCTAGCAAAACGTCCGCTCGCCGGGGGGCGGTGCGATTCCCACTCAGCCGTGCGTCCCGGCCGAATCGGCACCACCAGCAGGCAGGAGCTCCGCCGATGTCGATCCCCCATGCCAAAGCGGGCCAAGTTATCGATCTGCGCCCCCTCGGTTCGGCCCTCGGCAGCACCAAGACGATGGCGCTGGCCAAGACCGACGACCTGGAACTGATCCGGCTGGTCTTGCCGGCCGGCAGGCAGATCGCCACGCACCAGGTGGCCGGCGAGCTCACGCTGCAATGCCTCGAAGGCCGCGTGGCCCTCGTGACCAACCAGGGCGAGTCCGAACTATCCGCCGGCCAGATGATCTATCTCGACGGCGGTGCGCCGCATGCGCTGCGGGCGATCGACGATGCGTCGCTGCTGATCACGATCCTGCTCCCCGACGACATTCCCCACCGGCACCGCTTCGACTTCGTGCAGGAAGCGTCGGAAGAATCGTTCCCGGCCAGCGATCCACCGGCCTACACGGGCGTCATTCGGCACTAGGGCAGCGCGCGACAGATCGGGCCCGTCGCGTAGGGACGGCATCCCGCGTAGGGACGGCATCCCGCGTAGGGACGGGGTCCCGCGTGTTGACGGGGTCCCGCGTATTGACGCGCCCGCGAGCGCGCGGGACGCTGGCTGGCGACGCGCCGGCGCAGGCCGCCAGGGCTTGGGCGGCGGCGCCGCCCTTTCCGAAACGATCCGGCCGCCCCCCTCGCACCCCCGCGGTTCCGCCGATGTATGTTCCGCAGCATTTTGAACAGAATGACCGGGCCAGGCTGTTCGACTTCATCGAGCAGCATAGTTTCGGCCTGTTGGTTTCGACGCTCGACGGCCAGCAGTTTGCCAGCCATTTGCCGCTGTTGGTCGAGCGGCACTGCGGCACCTCGGGCGCCCTGGTCGGGCACATGGCCCGGGCCAACCCGCAGTGGAAGATGACGCAGCACGACGCGCTGGCAATTTTTTCCGGTCCCCACGCGTACGTCTCGCCCACATGGTATGAGGCGGCCGACGTGGTGCCGACCTGGAACTATGCGGCCGTGCACGTCTACGGCAGCTTTGCCATCGAAAACGATCCGGCCGCCACGCGGCAGATCCTGCGGGATTATGTCGCGTTTTACGAGCGCTCTCTGCCGCGTCCCTGGACGCTGGACGAGGCGAGCGGCTACGTCGAAAAAATGACCCGGGCCGTCGTGGCCTTCCGCGTCGCCATCGAGCGGATCGAAGGCAAGTGGAAACTGAATCAGAATCATCCCCGCGAGCGGCGCGAAAAAGTCGCCCGCGTGCTGGCGGCCAAAACCGACGACAACGCGCGCGCCGTGGCCGCCCTGATGCACGAACAATTGGCCCAGGATGGCGGATCGCCATGACCACCGACATCGAGCCGATGCTCGAGGCCGACGTGCCGGCTGTGCTCGAGCTCTGGCGGCAGACGCCGGGCGTCGGCCTGAACGAAGGGGATGATCCGGCCGGACTGGCCGTCTTCCTGCGCCGCAATCCGGGTCTGAGCCTGATAGGCCGGAACGCGGATCGCGTTGTCGCGGCGGTGCTGTGCGGCCACGACGGCCGGCGCGGCTATCTGAATCATTTGGCCGTGCGGCCCGAATTTCGCCGCCACGGATTGGGTCGTGCGCTGGTCGAGCGCTGTCTGGCGGGCCTGGCGGCGGTGGGCATTCCCAAGTGCAGCATCCTGCTCTACGTCGACAATGAACCGGGCGAGCAGTTCTGGCGCGAGGCGGGCTGGTCGGTTCGCTCCGACCTGAAGATCTTGCAGCACGCGACCGCAAGTGCGCAGCAATCGCCGCCTGGCAGGCCGTAGCCGGGCGAGCGCCCTGAAACCGTAGCGGAGAATCACTCAGCTCGCAGCGCCGGGAGCAGTTCGGCCCGCAGCACGGCCCGCACCGCGAGCAATCCGGCCGCCAGGCCCACGACTAGAACGGCCGCCAGAGTCGCCAGCAGCATGCTCCAGGGCAGGGCGGCCTCGCCTCCGACCAGGTGAGGGAGCACGGCCACCAGCGCCGCAGCCAGGCCGACTGCCAATCCGGCCACCAGCAGCAAAGCGTTTTCCAGCAGCACCATCAGCGCCAGCCGGCGGCGGCGAAAACCCACGGCCTGCATCAGCGCCAATTCGCTCCGTCGCTCGACCACGCTGCGCAATTCGACGACCGCCAAGCCCACGGTCCCCAGCAACAGCCCCAGTCCGCCCAGGCTCTGGAACGTCGACAAGTAGGTGTTCTGCACCGCCATGTAGCCGGCCAGGACTTCGGCGGTGCTTTGGGCGTCGAAGCCGTAGTCTTCGAGCGATTCTTCCAGCGCGTTGCGCACGGCGACGGTTTCGGCCGGCGGCGCGTCGAAAAGAAAAAACCGGTAACCGCTGACCGCTGGAAACATTCTCAGAAACTCCTGCTCGCTCACCAGCAGGCTCCCCTGAAACAGGCTGTTGGCCAGCAAGCCCACGACCTGCAGACGGACTTTGCCGCCGTGCTGGTCGCGGATTTCGTACTGCTCGCCGACCCCTTTCATCAGGTGCAGGCTGTACATGGCGGTGTTCAGGTCGAGCACGACCGGCACCGGCCGAACTCCCTGGGCGTCGGGCGGCAGCGGCTCGTCGAGCAACAGCCAGGGGTTGGCCTGCTGCTGGGGCGTGGCCGCGGCGCTGGCGGCCCAGGCAAAGCCGCCACGCTCGATCATCCTCTGCGGCACGCCCAGCACGCGGGGCTCGGTCGGCTGATACAGGTTCAGGCAGCTGGCATCGTCACCGGCGTGCACGCGCAGGGCGAAAGCCTGGCGCCTGCCATCAGCTTGTCGGTCCGGGCCGGCAGCCCCAACTCGCTCCGACCGTCGGCCGTATTCAAATCCTGGTAGATGCTCTGGTCGCTTTCGGCCAGCAGGGCAAAGCCGCCGCTGCCGCTGGAGCGATCTTGCGCGTCGACCGGGGCCAGGTGAAGGCGCTCGTCGCCACGATCAAAAAACACGCCGCCGCCACCAACCCGATCGAGAGCACGCTACGGCGCGGATTGCGCGCGCCGGAGCGCAGCGACAACTGACCCATCGAGCGGGCGACTCGCCCCGGGCCGCCGTACGTCGTCGTCCGCAGCGCGACCCAAATCAGGATCAACAGCGCGGCCAGCACGAGCAAGCCGGAGCTGAAGAACGCGCCGGCCTGGGCTTCGCCCCCCAAACGCATGGCCGCCAGCCCGACCAGGATGGCCCCGCCAAACAGGCTCCAGCCGACGGCGCGCGTGCGCCCATAGTGGGCCCTGGCCAACTGCGGCGAGCCGCCAGCCTGGCCCGCCAACAACTGGCGGACCGAAACGCGCCGCATGCGACGCGCCGTCCAGTAAATGGTCGCCGCGGTGACGGCCAAACCGACGCCATAACCGGCCAGCAGGCTGGCCGGCGTCGCATACAGGTGCAGAAACGGCGTCGAGATCGCGCCCAGCCACCAGGTGCACAAGCCCCAGAGCATCAGCGCGGCGTAGCCCACGCCGGCAGCCACGCCGACCGCGGCACCACCGGCCGCCACCAGCAAGCCTTCGGTCGCCAGCCAGCCGACGGCCCGGCGGCCGCGCACTCCCAGGGCCAGCAGCACGCCCAACTCGCTCGCCCGCTGTTCGATGCCGAGCTGAAACAGGATCGCCACCAGCATCACGGCTGCGGCGATGAGAAAGAAGCTGAACGCCAGAAACAGCACTCCGAACGGCGTCGTGCCGCTCGCCGCGGCAAGCGCCTGGCGCCGGGCTGCGAGCAGGCGAAAGCCGAACTTGTCCGGGTCGAGCTGGAGCCTGGCGGCCAGGCTGGCGGCCGTCGCGCTCTCGGGCGCCACCAGCCGGATCGATGTCGTGCGGCCGAAACGGCTCGACCAGAGCCGGCGCCCCGTGGCCAGCGAGACAAAAGCCTTCGGCGTGGCCCGGTACTCGTCCCAGTATTTTTCGTCCTTCTTGCGCACTCGGGCCGCCTCGAACGGGAACGGCGGATCCCAATTGCTGATCGAGGCCTGATCGGTCACGCCCTTCATCTCGGGCGTGAGATTGCGGTCAGCCGCGGCCCCGTCCAAGGCCACGATCGCGGCCAGCCGCAACCTGACCGTGTCCTCGCGCACTTCGCCGTGCGTGCTCTCGGGCTCGAAATAGGTCAGCTCAACCTCGTCGCCAATCTTGGCGTCCAGGTCGTCGGCGGCCCAGGTGTTGAGCGCGATCTGGCCGTCGGCCAAGGGGGGCAGCACGTCGCCGGTCGGACTTGTCATCGGGCCCAGCGGCGGCTGGGGGGCAAAATCGATCGCCGATACGGTCGAGTAGGGAATCTCGCGGCTGCCCACGCGGATCGTGTTGGCCAGATAGGTGAGCACCGGCTGCGGATGGTCGGCGGCCAGCTCGGTCATCACCGCCCGCTCGGCCGCCGGTTCGATCACCAGCCGGTCGCCGGCAAACTGCCAATAGCCCTGCGGCGTGTGCGTGAACGAATAACCATAATCGACCAGCTCGGGATGCAGCTGATCCTGGAGGGACTTGTCGGCCGCGGCGCCAGTTCCGATCGCGCCCGCCGCCGCGCCGGTGACGAAGAGCGCGTTGATCTTGTCCTTCAGATCGAGCGCGTCGGCCAACGTTTCGACCGCCACATAGGCATTGTGCGGCAACTGTTGCGTGGGCCGCAGGCCAAATCGGCCCAGCCCGGTGGCCGGCACGATCCGACTGACCTTCAATCGCCGGCTGCGGGTGGTTTCCGTCTTGCGGCCCAGCGGACTGTCGGGCGGAATGTCGTCCACCTTGCCGATCCGCAGCACGACTTCGTCCCCCGGTTGGGCATGAATTTCGGCGGCCAAGGGCTCGTTGAGCACAATATCGCCCACGGCGATCGGCCCTGGCGGAGCGCCCTGGCCCAAGGCGGCAAAGTCGTCGCAGCCGATCACCGTCACCTGGCCGGCGCTGGCCGGATGCGTCGGGCTGGCATTCTTGACGCTGCCTTCTAGCAGGATGGCGGGCACGGCCTGCTCGAAGGCCTGGTGAAAATCCGGCGCCGCGGTCACCTGGCCGGCCAGCGCGGCGCGAAAGAAGCGATCGGCGATCAGGATGTCGTCGATGCGCCCCAGCCGATCGAGCGCCAAATGCGCCAGGCTGCCGCGCATCGAATCGCCGACGACCAGCGCGCCGGTCAACACGGCGGTGGCGGCGGCCACGCCCAGCGCCACGGCCAGGTTGACGCGCCAGTGATAGCGCAGGCTATGCAGGATGAATTGCCAGGCAGACATGAGGGATCCCAACCGCCTATCGCTCGGTCAACCGTCCGGAATTGAGCTCGAGTCGTCGACCGAAGAGCGCCGCCAGCTCCAGACTGTGAGTCACCACCACGAGCATCGTTTGCTCCTGCGCTTGCAGTTCGAGCAGCAGCTGGGCGACCGTGGCCGCCGTCGCCCGGTCCAGATTGCCGGTCGGCTCATCGGCCAAGAGCAGCGCCGGACGATTCACCAGCGCCCGGGCGATTGCCGCGCGCTGTCGCTCGCCGCCGGATAATTCGGCCGGCAGGTGGTCGAGCCGAGCCGACAAACCCACGCGGTCCAGCAGCGCGGGCCCGGTCGCACGCGGCCGAGTCAACGCGCCCGGCGGCCAGCGCCGGCAGGAGCACGTTTTCCAGCACGTTGCACTGCGGCAGCAGGTGATGGTCCTGAAAAACAAAGCCGATCTTGCGACTGCGAAACTCGGCCAGGCCCGGCTCGTCGAGCTGGCCGACGTCGCAATCGGCCAGCCGCACCCGTCCGGAGCTCGGCCGATCGAGCGTCCCGATAATCTGCAGCAGCGTGCTCTTGCCGCAGCCGCTGGGGCCCAGGATGGCCACGTTCTCGCCGGCATTCAAGCCGAGCGACACCCCGTCGAGCACTACGAGCGGCTCGGCACGCGTGGGATATTCCTTACGAACGTCTTCAACGGACAGTTGGGGCATGCCGAGAGTTTGATTCCAGCCAGTGTAAGTTCAGCACCCGGGCAACCAAAGCACGTGGGCACCACAGAGGCACGGAGACGGGTTTCTCTACTCTCTACTCTCTACTCCCTACTCCCTACTCCCTGCTCTCTGACCTCTTCGCCGCCGCTGCCGCCTGCACGGCTTCGTCCAGTTCCTTGAGGCCCTGATCCTGGTGGACGTCGTACGTGCCGACGTGATAGTGCGCAACCTTGCCATCGCGGCCCACGACGACAAACAACGGCAGCGTCGCGCCCGGCACGCGCGGGTCGCCGAATTTCTTCAGCAGTCCGCCGCCATCGTAGAGCACCGGATAGCTCAGGTTCATGAATTCCTTCAGCTTGCGGACGCTGCGCTGGGCGGCGGAGCGCGTCGCCTCGTCGTTGAAACGACCGTCCACGGCGACGCCATACACGCGAACGCCGCCGGCCTTGCGGCGATGGTGCAAGAAATCCAGGTATCCCACTTGCCCGTACGGTTCCTTTAGCGGCTCGTCCCGATATTCCCAAAAGTGGAGCACGGTCACCTGGCCCTCGAGGTCGGCCGCAGCCAGCCGATCGTCGCCGGCTCCGCGAACGTCGAATGCTTCGACCGGCTTGCCCAGGTGCTCGGTGGCCAATTCGGCCACGGCGTCGGAACGCCCGGACTGCTGTTTCAGGTCGCGCGCGGCTGCTGCGGCCAGCTTCGCCAGCGCGGTGCCTTCTGCCGCACGTTCCCAATCGGGCAGGGCTTGTTCCAGCAGCGCCAATTCATCCGGCTTCCAGCTGATTGCCGGACTGCGCCGAGGCCGATCCAGCCGGCGCGCAGGGCCAGGGCCGCGTCGAAAGCCTTGGTCTCGGCGGCAAAGGCGGCAGCATCGGGCTGATCGACGCCGAGCAATTCGAGCTTCAGCACATATTCGTCGCCGCGGCCGAGCGTGAGCTGTTGCTGCAGCGCCACGACCAACGGGCTGTGCTCGTCGAGCCAGACGGTTCCTTTGCGGCCCTGCGCGTCGCCCAGCGCCGCTTGCCATACGCTCCGCCCGCCGCGCTTGCCGGCCTGCTCGACGTGAAACCGGTAGCGCTCGTTCTGCCACTCCGCGTCGGGCGCGAGGGGATGCTCGCACGGCAAGATCGGCAGCAGGATCGACACCACGTCCTGGCCGGCCGGCGTTTTGCCCGCGGGACCGGGCCGCTCGGGCCGATCGTAGAGCAGGGCAGGGGGGTCTCCCGTCACGTTGCCGGTGGCGCCGATGCGGACCGCACCGAAGCGTTCGGTCCAGGGCCATTCACCGCGGCCGCGCTCGTCGACCAGCCAGTGCACTTCCCAGCCGCTGGCGTCAGACTTCTGGATCCAGCAGACCAGGTCGAAGGGCTTGCGCGTACCGGATTGTGCGTCGGCATCGGCGGCAGCCAGGCTGCCTTGATACGTGAGCTGCGTGCCGGCGGCGAGATCGGACTGAGCACTCGCAACGGACGCGACGAGGAGCAGCAGGCAGGCGTGCATCAGGACGATCTCCCGGGGCAATTCCCAAAACCAGGCAGGCTGTATTGTAACTGCTCTATCCGGGCAGTGATCCGCGGCAATGTGGTCCGCAGCAATGTGGTCCGCAGCACCGCGGTTCGCCCGGCGCAGGTGCGGCAGTTTGCTCCACGCGCGCACGGCAGGGGTAAGCGACGCTCGAAAAGGGGGGGCGCAGACAGGTTCGGTTGTCATTCTTCGGGCGGCATTCCATACTAGCAAAGGTCATTCCTGCAAGGCATTTTGGCGCCATGAGCGATTCCGAACCGTCCGACGTGATTCCGGTGGTCCAGGGCGACCTGGCGGGCCGGCAACTCGGCGGCTATCACTTGCTCCGCCGGCTGGGCCGGGGCGCCATGTCCGAAGTCTACCTGGCCGAACAGGTCTCGCTGCGCCGGCACGTGGCGCTCAAAATTCTCAAGCCCAATCTGGCCGTCCAGGATTCCTACGTCAAGCGGTTCCGGCTCGAAGCCCAGGCCGCCGCGTCGCTGGTGCATCCGAACATCGTGCAGATCTACGAAGTGGGCTGCGCCGACGGCATGCACTTCATCGCCCAGGAGTACGTGCAGGGCATGAATCTGCACGAGCTGCTGATCCGCCGAGGGGCCCCCGATCTGCGGCTGGCCCTGACCATCATGCGGCAGTCGGCGGCGGCCCTGGCCAAGGCCTCGGAACGCGGCATCGTCCACCGCGACATCAAGCCCGAGAACATCATGCTCTCCGGCCACGGCGAGGTAAAAGTCGCCGACTTCGGGCTGGCCCGGTTGTCGAACGAAGAAACACGGCTGACGCAGGAGGGCTACACGCTGGGCACGCCGCTGTACATGAGCCCCGAGCAAGTCGAGGGCAAGCCGCTCGACGTGCGCAGCGACATCTACTCGCTCGGCGTGACGTGTTATCACATGCTGGCCGGCCAGCCGCCGTTTCGCGGCGACACGGCCCTGAACGTGGCCGTGCAACATCTCAAAGGCGAGGCCGACAATCTGGCCGAGCTGCGTCCCGATTTGCCGCCCGCATTGTGCCGGTTGATCCACACCATGTTCGCCCGCAAGCCCGACGATCGCCTGGCATCGGCCCAGGCTCTGATGGGCGAGCTGCGGGTGATCGCGGCCAGCAGCGGCGTGGATGCCGACGCCGACATCCATTTGCCCGGCAGCGGCAGCTTTGTGGGCGCCCCCACCTCGCGTGCGGCGGTCACACAGCTATTGCAAGCCCGGATGGCGTCCGCCGCGCCCCCGCACAGGCGGTTGGCCGGCTGGCTGCTGCTGACCGCGGGCGCGGTCGCGGCGTTTGCCGTTGGACTGGGGGCTGCCCGGCTGCTGCGCCCGGCGCCGCTGCTGGATCCGGCGCAGAGCGCGGACCGCGCCAAGGCCGCCGACACGAAAGTGGTTGACGATAAGCGCTAACGAAGCGAACGCGCCGCGCCTGGGCCGCGCGTGCGTTATCCGCCGGCCACCGCGATCGTTAAGCGCCGCTGCCGAGTCGTGGCGGCACGAATTGCCGCGCAATCCGGTTTTTTTCCTGCCCATTTCCGCGCGGGGATTTGCCGACTTTGGCAACCGGCCGCGGGTCGCCCCCTGGGCAATCCTGCCGACTTTCGCCACAATTGGCGGTTCCCCAGCCGACAAATACCCAGCCGACAAATCCGCCGATCCGAGGAAGGAAATTGCCATGAGTTCGATCGTCGACATCCATGCCCGTCAGATTCTTGATAGCCGCGGAAATCCCACCATTGAAGTGGACGTAGCCCTGGTGGACGGCTCGTTCGGCCGGGCCGCCGTGCCCAGCGGAGCCAGCACCGGCGTGCACGAGGCCTGGGAGCTGCGCGACACCGACAACAAGAAGATGTTCGAAGGCAAGGGCGTGGTGCGGGCGGTCGACAACGTGAACGAAAAGATCTCCGAAGAGATCACCGGCATGGACGCCCTGGACCAGGCCGAGATTGACCGGCGGATGATCGAGATCGACGGCACGGAAAACAAGAAGAACCTGGGAGCCAACGCCATCCTGGGCGTCTCGCTGGCCGTGGCCCACGCGGCGGCCGATCACTGCGGCCTGCCCCTCTATCGCTACCTGGGCGGCTGCGGCGCACGGCTGCTGCCGGCCCCGATGATGAACATCGTCAACGGCGGACAGCACGCCGACAACTCGGTCGACGTGCAAGAGTTCATGGTCATGCCGCTGGGATTCACTTCGTTCCAAGAGGCCCTGCGCTCGGGCGTGGAAATCTTCCACCAGCTCAAGAAAGTGCTGAAGTCGAAAAAACTCAACACCTCGGTCGGCGACGAAGGCGGCTTCGCTCCCGACTTGCCCAACAACGGCGCGGCGCTCGACTTGATCCTGGAAGCGATCGACAAGGCGGGCTACAAAGCCGGCGAACAAGTCTTCATCGCGCTGGACGTGGCTGCCACCGAATTGTACGACTCCAAAAAAGGGGTCTACAACATCGACGGCCGCGACATCGACTCGGCCGGCATGGTCGACTTTCTGGCCGGCTGGGTCGCCAAGTATCCGATCTGTTCGATCGAAGACGGCTGCAGCGAAGACGACTGGAAGGGCTGGTCGATGCTTACCGAGCGTCTGGGAGACCGCGTGCAGCTGGTCGGCGACGACCTGTTCGTCACGAACACCAAGCGCCTGCAGCGCGGCATCGATGAGCACGTGGCCAACAGCATCCTGATCAAGGTCAACCAGATCGGCACGCTGACCGAGACGATCGAAGCCATTCAGCTCGCCCAGCGCAACGGCTACACCACAATCTCCAGCCATCGCAGCGGCGAAACCGAAGACTCCACGATCGCCGACCTGGCCGTGGCCCTGTCCACCGGGCAGATCAAGACCGGCAGCGCGTCGCGAACCGACCGCATGGCCAAGTACAACCAGCTGCTGCGGATCGAAGAGCAGCTGGGCGAGGGCGCCCAGTACGGCGGCCCGCTGTTCCGCCGCCGCAAATAGAGGGGCTGCCTGCGGGCCCGGCGGGCCGCCAACGGCTCAGCACGCACAGTCGCCAGCCGCTATGATAGAGTTCAGGCGCGGCGGGTGGCTCCGCGCCTGGGCTCCCGATCCTTTTCTGACGCTCCTACCATGCTGGAACCGTCGGCCCGTCACCCATCAACCCCGCGCCCCGCGGCAACGCCGAACCGCCTGGGTCGCTGGTCCGAGTCCCCCTGGTTCTGGGCCGTGGCATTTCTAAACGCCGCCCTGATCGGCCTGGCCCTGATCGCGCCCAAGTATCGCCAGCGCGAGGCGATGCTCGAGCGCCGCTACGAAGTGCGCCGGGACAGCGCCTTGCGCCGCGCGGCCGGCCAGCAGTTCGTCGAATCCTCGGGCGCCGAGGCCGACCCCAAGGCCCAGGACCGTCCGCTGCTGGTGCCGCTGGGCCCCTTGGCGGTGGCGCTGGCGGCGATCGACGTGGCCGCGATCGCGCTGTTCCTGCGGCGCCGGCGGTCGGGCCCGGCTGCGAACCCTGACCCTCTCTCCCCAGGCGGAACATGAACTGGCTACTGGAAAGCCCCTGGTCGATCTTGATGGGCGGCCTGGGCGTCGAATTGGTGCTGGTCGTGGCGCTCGTGCGCACGGGGCGCGCGGCGCTGTTGGCCGCCATCTCGGCGGTCGCGGTCCTGACGGGAGTGCTGGTGGTCGTCGAGCGGATGGTCGTGACCGAAACCGAACAGGTCGAGGCCACGCTCGACGAGCTTTCGGCCGCGCTGGTCGCCAACGACCTCTCGGCCGTGCTGAATTTTATCGCTCCCTCGGCCACCGACGTGCGGGCCTTGGCCCAGAGCAACTTGCCGCAGGTGAAGATCACCGATGCGCGCATCGGCGGCGATCTGGAGATCAAGGTCGACGAGCGCGCGGTGCCCCACACGGCGCTGGCCAGCTTTAGCGGAGTCTTCTCGTTCAAGCTGGTGCGCGGTGCTTCGCCCTACGACAAGATCGTGCGTCGCTTCCGCGTCAAGTTCGTCAAGCAGCAGGACCGCTGGCTGATCACCGGCGTCGAGGAATCCGACTTCCAGAAGCGCTGAGCGGTGGGGCCCACGGGCACTGCCCACCGTGCCGGCTGCTCACGGTGCCGGCTGCCCGCGACTCCTGGCGCACGGCGATCAGTACTTGGTCGCGCCCTGGATCCAGCTGTCCCACATGTTGATCTGGTCGTAGGTGCCGCCGCCGACGTTGATCTGGCTGCGGAGGAAACGATAGCCCGTATTGACCGACATGCCAGGCTGCTGGATGAACACCGGCCCGCGCGAGTATTGGCGCTGGATCCGCACCGGCTTGACCGGATCGTGGCTGTAGTACGAGGGCATGAACATCCAGGGTTCAGCCTGGGCCGTGCCGGCCAGACCGGCCAGCGCCAACGCGATCGAACAACAAAACCGCTTCATAAGATGCACTGCTCAAGGAGGACATTGGGTTGCTGCGTTCCATCGTGAAGAGTTCCTCGACGTTCGCCCGGGAGGCCGAAGGGGATTCGGCCGGCTGCGGACACCGTTAGGGTGCCGCCCCGAGTTGCCGTCTTTCCGACAAGTTCGTTACATCACGCGAATCTTCGCCGAGACTTTCATTTTCAGGGAGCGGGTGCTCGACCATCAGTTCGTGCTGCTGGGCATCGTAGACGTAGCGTTCGCCCGGACGCAGGTCGGGGAGCACGATGCTGCCCGGATCCAGGATCGCCCGTTTGAATTCGGCCATGTCCTTGGGATAGCGGTTGTGCTCGGCCTGGAAAAGCTTCATGGCTTCGGGAATCTGGATTTCGAAAATGATCCGATCCTGAACGACGAAGTATTGGTGCACCGGCTCGGTGATGATCCCGCCGCCGTAGCCCTGGCCCTTCTTGCCCACCCCGGCTTCGGCCACTTGCCGCTGGACCGGTGGCGCAGGCTGTTCCGGCGCCGCGGCGGTGCTCGGGGGCGGGGCAGTCACCGGGGCGACGGCCGGCGCCTGGGCCGGCGCGGTGCGCTCTGGCCGGCCGTGGCCGCGACGGGCGGCACGTCGGAATCTTCGCAGCCCGAAACCACGGCAGCCACCACGACGAGTAGCCCGGCTGTCAGCTTGTTCATCGATCGCCTCCTTGTGATGCGCCCAAGTCGAAATCCCAGTTTCCCATGTCGGCGAGCCGTCGCCGCTCGGTCAGGTCGAAGTGCAGCGGCGTCAGGGTGACGAACCCTTGCCGCAGCGCGGTCAAGTCGGTCTCGTGCTCGCCCGGCGGCGGGGGCGGATCGTTGACCGCCCAAAAGTAACTCCGCCCGCGCGGGTCGATCCGTTTCTCGTACTGGTCGCCGTAGCGAACCAGGCCCATCGGCACCACGCGGACCCGGCACGCCGGATCGATGATGGCCGCGGTGGGAATATTCAGGTTGTAAAGTTGCGGCGCCGGCCCCTGCTGGGCGACGATTTTTTCGATGACCCGGCGGGCCAGCCAGGCGGCCCGGGCCAGGTCGGAGTGCTCGTCGAATTCGAGCGACACCGCGACGCTGGTAATGCCGAAAAAAGCTCCCTCGATCGCCGCCGCCACCGTGCCCGAGTAAAGCACGTTGATGCCGGCGTTCAATCCGCCGTTCATGCCACTCACGACCAGGTCGGGGCGGCCCGGACAACACTCGAACAAGCCCAGTTTGACGCAATCGGCCGGACTGCCGTCGACGGCCCAGCCGCGGTGCTCGTCGTTTTCGAAGACTTCCTTGACCGTCAGCGGGCTGAGATAGGTGATGGAATGCCCGACGCCGCTTTGCTCGGTGGCCGGCGCGACCACGTAAACTTCGCCCAGCTGATTCAGCTCGCGCTCGAGCGCCCGGAGCCCGGGGGCGTAGATGCCATCGTCGTTGGTCAGCAGAATGCGCACCAGGCCACGCCGCAAGCGCTCGCTCGAACATCCCTGAGCCGTCAGGCTCCACTATAATTGGGCCCGAGCGGCGACTCAACGCTGCGCACCCCGGAGAGTGCTGCGCGCAAGCCGTCGGCGGCGCAATCCTCCGCGAATTGACGGTGAAAATCGCTGTGACGATTATTCGGCCGCCCGCTATGGGCCGAAAACGCGGCATCACCCGCAAGTGGCGCCCCCTTGGCTGCCTGCGGCCCCCAGGCATATAATCCTCGCTTGACCACCCGTCCGCGGCACGGACGGGTCTTTTTGTTTTTGTTGTGCCAAATCGGACTTCTTCGGGGACGTCGCAGGGCATGAGCACTACCGCACCGGCGCCTGAAGTGCGCGGCGGACACGTCGCGGACGAAAAGGTGCTGATCCTGGATTTCGGGTCGCAATATGCCCAACTCATCGCCCGCCGGGTGCGCGAACAGCACGTCTATTGCGAAATCGTGCGCCACTCGATCACTGCCGAGCGCGTGGCCCAGCTGCGCCCCCGCGGCCTGATTCTGTCCGGCGGCCCCAACAGCGTTTACGAGCCGGGAGCCCCGCGCTGCGATCCGGGCTTGTTCCGGTTGGGCATTCCCGTCCTGGGCATCTGCTACGGCATGCAATTGGCCTGCGACGTGCTCGGCGGCAAAGTGCAAAGCGCGCCGGCCCGCGAATACGGCCGGGCCCAAGTCGAAATCACCTCCCACGCCGACCTGTTCGCGGGCGTCCCCGACGAAACCGAAGTCTGGATGAGCCACGGCGACCAGGTGACGGGGGTCTCCGAAGAATTCCTGCCCATTGCCCGCACTTCGACCTGCCCGATCGCCGCGGTCAAGCACCGCTTGCTGCCGATCTACGGCCTGCAATTCCATCCCGAGGTGACGCACACGCCCGAGGGCAAGGAAGTCCTGGCCAACTTTCTGACGGAAATTTGCCGCTGCAACGGCACCTGGCGACTGGGAGATTTCGCCGAGCAGGCCATCGCCGAAGTCCGGGCCCGCGTCGGCAACGACCGGGTGATCTGCGGATTGTCGGGGGGCGTCGATTCTTCGGTCGTGGCGGCCCTGCTGTATCGGGCCATCGGGCCGCAGCTGTCCTGCATCCTGGTCGACAACGGGCTGCTGCGCAAGGGCGAGGAGAAATCGGTCATCACCGAGTTCTCGCAGCACTTCAAAACCGACCTGCACGTCGTCAAGGCGGAGGACAAATTCCTCAAGGTGCTGGCCGGCGTCACCGAGCCGCAAGAAAAACGCCGGGCCATCGGCAAGGCCTTTGTCGACTGCTTCGCCGACGAAGCGGCCAAGATCTCGGCGCCCGCTTTCTGGCCCAGGGCACGCTCTATCCCGACGTGATCGAAAGCGGCGCCGCGGCCGACGGCCCGGCCGCCACGATCAAGCTGCACCACAATGTCGGCGGCTTGCCCGAGGACTTGTGCTTCGAGCTGATCGAGCCCCTGCGCGACCTGTTCAAAGACGAAGTCCGCAAGCTGGGGCACCAGCTGGGCCTGCCCGAGGATATCGTCTGGCGCCACCCGTTCCCCGGTCCGGGCCTGGCCGTCCGCTGCCTGGGCGAGGTGACCCGCTCGCAACTCGACAAACTGCGCGAGGCCGACGCGATCGTCGTGCACGAGATCAAGGCCGCCGGCCTGTACCGCCATACGTCGCAGGTCTTTGCCGTGCTGTTGCCGGTCCGCAGCGTGGGGGTGATGGGAGACGCGCGGACGTACGAGGACGTGGTGGCCGTGCGGGCCGTCAACACCGACGATTTCATGACGGCCGACTGGTCGCACCTGCCCTACGACGTGCTGGCCCGCATCTCGACCCGCATCATCAACGAAGTGCCGGGCGTGAACCGCGTGGTCTACGACATCAGCTCGAAGCCGCCGGCCACGATCGAGTGGGAATAACGCGGGAACGGCTCGCGGCGCCGGGCTCGCAGTGACAGGTTATCGGCCGAGCGCAAACAGACCAAACAACTAGCACACGTTTTCGTTCGAGACCTACGCGAGACAACCAGCCCATGGGCAAGCAATACATCTATCAAATCTCGAACCTGACCAAGAAATTCCATCAGAAGGAATTTCTCAAGAGCATCAATCTGGCGTTCTATCCGGGCGCCAAGATCGGCGTGCTGGGGCGCAACGGCTCGGGCAAGAGCACGCTGCTCAAGATCATGGCCGGCTTGGACACCGAGTTCGACGGCGAGGCCAAGCTCACCGACGGCTTTACCGTCGGCTATCTGCACCAGGAGCCGCAGCTCAATCCGGACAAGGACGTCTTTGGCAACGTCGAAGAGGCCGTCGCGTCGATCCGGCGAATCCTGGTGCGCTTCGACGAGATCAACGCCCGGCTGGGCGAACCGATCGAACCCGACGAGATGGACGCCCTGCTCGCCGAACAGGCCAAAGTGCAGGACCAGATCGAAGTGCACAATGCCTGGGAACTCGACCGGCAGATCGAGATCGCGATGGACGCCATGAACCTGCCCCCCGGCGACGCCCGGGTCGACACGCTCTCCGGCGGCGAGCGGCGGCGGATCGCGCTGTGCAAGATCCTGCTCGAGCGCCCCGACCTGTTGCTGCTGGACGAGCCGACGAACCATCTCGATGCCGAAAGCGTCGCCTGGCTCGAACGCCACCTGGCCGAATACACCGGCACCGTGGTGGCCGTGACGCACGACCGCTACTTCCTCGACAACGTGGCCGGCTGGATCCTGGAGCTGGATCGCGGCCGGGGCATTCCCTGGGAGGGCAACTACAGCTCGTGGCTGCTGCAAAAGAAGAAGCGGCTGGAGCAGGAAGAAAAGGCCGCCTCGGTCCGGCAGAAAACGCTGGATAAAGAGCTGGAGTGGGTCCGCATGGCTCCCAAGGCCCGGCAGGCCAAGAGCAAGGCCCGGCTCAACGCCTACGAAAAACTCGCCGCCGAAGCCCTGCTCGATCGCGAGGAAGAACTGGAAATCCAGATCCCGCCGGGCAAACATCTGGGCGAGCTGGTCGTCGAGGCCAAAAACATCTCCAAAGGCTATGGCGACCGCCTGCTGATCGACAACCTGACCTTTCGCCTGCCCCCCGGCGGCATCGTGGGCGTCATCGGACCCAACGGCGCCGGCAAGACCACGCTGTTCCGCATGATCATGGGCGCGGAAAAACCGGACGAAGGCGAACTCCGCGTCGGCGACACGGTCGAATTGGGCTACGTCGACCAGAGCCGCGACGCGCTCGATCCGGCCAAAACCGTTTTCGAGGAAATCTCCGGCGGGCACGACATGCTCGAAATGGGCAAGCGCAAGATGAACGCCAGGGCGTACGTCGCGCGGTTCAATTTCCAGGGCCCCGACCAGCAAAAACTCGTCGGCAATCTCTCGGGCGGCGAACGCAACCGGGTCCACCTGGCCACGCTGCTCCGCCGCGGCTCCAACGTGCTGCTGCTCGACGAACCGACCAACGACCTGGACGTCGACACGCTCCGGGCCCTGGAAGAAGCCATCCTGAGCTTTGCCGGCTGCGTGGTCGTGATCAGCCACGATCGCTGGTTCCTGGACCGCGTGGCCACGCACATCCTGGCCTTCGAGGGGGACAGCTACGTCCACTGGTGCGAAGGGAATTTCGCCACCTACGAAATCCAGCGCCACGAGCGGCTGGGCACCGACGCCGACCAGCCGCACCGCATGCGCTACCGCAAGCTGCAGCACTAGTGTGCTGAGTCAGAATTTCCTGAAGTAGCAAGGCCGCGTACAGCACACCAGTTGTCGCTGGGGTCAAACCACATGCGTGTTTGACCGTCGTGCCCTGCGTTGCAAGGAACTTGCAACTCAGGACACTAGCGCGGCGCTTACAAATCGGACCGGCGGAATAGACCGCGCCGCCGGGCCGGTCCGATTTCGCGCCGCCGCTTGACGGCGCCGCCTCTTGACCGTGCCGCGGGCGTTCGTTAGGAATGCAAAGACAGACAGCGGCGGCCGCCTCTCTCACCCCGGCGGCCCGTGAGACCCATTTGTCATTCGGAGGTGGATTACCGTGACGATCGTGCGAGTCGGTTCGAATTCGAAGTACGCCAACGGCTGGGAAGCCGCTTTCACCCGCGGCAAGAAAAGCAATTCGGCCGCCGCAGCGCCGGCAGCCAAAAAGGCCTCGGCCAAAAAGAAATCGGCCGGCAAGAAAAAGACCAAGAAGTAACGGCCGACCGCTCAGGCCCGGCTGAGAAACGCGCCATTGCGCGTGTCGACCTTGATCGTCTCGCCCTCGTTCAGATACTCGGGCACCTGCACGACGAGGCCGGTTTCGAGCGTGGCGGGCTTGCTGCGGGCCGTGGCCGAGTTGCCCCGCACGGCCGGATCGCACTGCACCACCTTCAGCGCCACGGCCACCGGCAGCTGCAGGGCGACGCACTCGTCGTTGAACAGCAGTCCTTGCGCCGCCTCGAGCTCAGGGGTCAGGTACTGCGCCTCTTCGGCCACATCTTCCAGCGGCAGCGCGTACTGGTTGAAGTCTTCCTGATCGAGCAGGTACATGTGCGTCGCGTCGCTGTACATCAGCTTGACGTCGCGCTTCTCGAAGTTGGCTTCGCCCAGCGATTCGCCGCCGCGCAGCGTGATGTCGACCTTTTGCTTGTTGATCAGGTTCCGGGCCCGATACTTGTAAATCGTGGCCGCGCCGCGGGCCGACGGACTCTGCACGTTGATCGTCTGGATCAGGCAGGGCGCGCCTTCGTGCGTCACCACCATCCCGGTCTTGATATCTTTGGCCAGCATAGAACAAGAAAACCTGGGACAAGAAAACTTGGAGCAGGGGAGGGGGGCTCAGGCCCCGCCCGAGAAGGAAAATCTAGCATCCGGCACGATTGCTCGCCAAGGCGGCGCGCCGGCTCATCGCCGCTTTTCATCCCATCCCTGATTTATCCGCGTTCATCGGCGTTCATCCGCGACGAACCTTGGTTTCGCTCCTGAGGCCGGGGGCCGCCGTCCGCATTTGGACCGCCTCACCGCGTGTGAAAGCAGACATCAGTCCTTCGACGCAGATGAACGCAGATACGCGCAGATGAGGAGAAATCTCGCGGCGAAAAGGGCTCGTCGTTGGCTAACGCGCCGTCAATTTCCCTTCTTCATCCTTCATCCTTCATCCTTCATCCTTCATCCTTCATCCTTCATCCTTCATCCTTCATCCTTCATCCTTCATCCTTCTGCCTTCATCCTTCTGCCCTCTCCCTCTCACACCACGGTTCCCGACTGCGGATCCACTCCCACGCCCTTGGTCAGCTCGGCCAGGGCCTCGAGCACGATCAACAGCGCGCTGGGATCGAGCATTTCGTCGAATTCCTCGTCGTCGATGTCGGCCGGCGGGGTCTCGGCGGTGATCTCCTCGAAGTGCAGGATGTCGAACCGGGCATCGCACTTGGCCAGCCGGGCCAGCTGCGACCGCTCGTGCGGGCCATCGCACGTTTCGTGCAGTTCCTTGGCCAGCGTGGCGGTCTGCTCCAGCACCTCTTCGCCGGCCACGAAGCTGATGTCCAGGGCCGCGTAATCGTCCGGCGCGAGCAAGGTGAGCGATTCGAAGCGGCCGTCTTCGTCGGCGGTGCCCCCGGTCAGCTGAAAGCGGTCGCTCAGCGAGTGCAGAACTTTCTCCACGCTGCGCAGCGTGGGGCGCCGGCTCGAATCGAAGAGCACGAAATACGTTTCACGCCACTGATAGTTCTCGCGCTCGAAGGTCGACATCACTCGGCCTCCCATTCCTCGTCGGGCGGACCCAGGCCGCCCTGCCAGGCTTCCATTTTTTCCAGCATTTCGTCGCGCTGCTGCGAATTGGCCCAGACCGACTCGCCTTGCTCCAGCCGCACCTCGTATTGCCCTTCGCGCTCGCAATCCTCGGAGCCGCAAAAGTGGGGCGTGGCCGAAACCCACATCACGCGATAAAGCGGAATGTGCTTGTCGTCGACAATGCAAAAAATACTGCTCATGCTTCCTCACTCGACCTCACAGATCGTTCCCAACTCTCAACTTGCCCCGCGTCGACAGGCAGCCGCCGGCCACGCCCAGGCCGGCCATCATGGCGCCGCACAGTCCGGCGCTGCCCGAGCCGCCGCTTGCCGGGCCGACATGCCCCGATCGGCGCCGCCCCGTCGCCGCTACCCCGATCGGCGCTGACCCGTCGGCGCTATCCCGATCGGCGCCTTCGGCGCTCCGCTGCGGCCGGTCCGCCCCCGACCGCATTATAATCATAGGCTCCCCAGTTCGATCGAGCGCCGGGTGGCCGCCTCCACCGCCGCGATCAGTGCGCTGCGCACGCCCCCTTGTTCCAGGGCCGCCAGGCCCGAAATCGTCGTCCCTCCTGGGCTTGCGACGCGGTCTTTGAGCAGGGCCGGATGCTCGCCCGTGGACAGCACCATTTCGGCCGCCCCCTTGACCGTCTGCGCCGCCAGGGCCAGAGCCACGTCGCGCGGCAGTCCCATCTGCACGCCGCCGTCGGCCAAGGCCTCGATCATCACATACACGAACGCCGGTCCCGAGCCCGACAAGCCGGTCACCGCGTCGAGCAATTTCTCGTCCACCGCGAACGCCCGGCCCACCGCCGCCAAAAGCTGGCTCACCAGCTGGCCGTCGGCCGCCGTCGCCCCGGGGCCCAGGCAATAGCCGCTGGCGCTCTGGCCGACCAGGCAGGGGGTGTTGGGCATCACGCGCACCAGCCGCACGCCCGGGGGCAATCCGGCCGCCAGCGCCGCCAAGCGCACTCCGGCCGCGATCGAAACCAAGAGCGGCCGCCCGGCGAGCGACGCCTTCAGATCGGCCAGCACCGCGGCCACCTGCTGCGGTTTGACCGCCAGCACCAGCACGTCGGCAGCCGCCGCCACCTCGGCATTGCCGCCGGCGGTCCTGACCCCCGGCACGGCAGCGGCAAAGGCCTCCAGGGCAGCCGCGCTGGTATCGCTGGCGATCAGCTGCTCGGGCCGCACCAGGCCGGCGCGGACGAACCCGCCGGCCAGCGCGCGGGCCATTTGGCCGGCGCCCAGAAATCCGATTTGCTCCCGGATCATGCGATCACTCGTTGCTGCCCCCTGGCGACTCCAGGTTTCCATGCTAAGTAATACGTACCCCGGACACAATCAGGCAGCCCAAGGATCGCAAGTCGCCTATCCTTCCAGCTGCCAAAAGGCCTGAAAAACTCGCCGCAAGCAGGCTACCGCACGGGCACCGAACGAATCGCAGCCGACCCGCGAACTGCAGCCGCCTGTCCCAATCTTGCGCAGCCTGCGGGGCAAAATGGGACTGTCCCCCTCTCCGCCAGTTCTCGGAGCGGCGCATACGCTTCACGGGGCAACCGGCTCCGGCGCGTGTGTGCTGGCAGCCTGCGGCACCGGCCGCTGCGCATCCAGTCGCTCTGGACACTCAGGCGGCATTTTGCGACACTCCCGGCCCCAAATCTGCGGAGCCATTCGCTCCTTCCGTTCGGACGTTTCGACCTGGCGAGGTTTCGTATGTCGACTGCTTTCCGCTTTGCGCTGTGTGCGAGTTTTGCCGCTTTGCTGCTGGCCGCGCCGGCCCGCGCCTGGTCGCCGACCGACATGTTTTCGTCCGGCAACTCGGGGTCGACGGCCCGCTCGAGCAAGAAAAGCACGAACCGGCGTGCGGCGCCCAAGCCGGGCGTGGTCGACTCGCTGACCAGCGCCCCGAAAAAAATCTACTCGAACACCAAAGCCCTGGTCACGCCCGCCAAAAAACCCGCCCCGGCCACACGCCAGCGCTCCGACACCTGGAAGGGCTATTCGCCCGCGCCCGCCAGCAGCACCAAGCCGTCGGGCATCAAGAGCTGGTTCGCGCCCGAACCCAGCCCGCTGCCCCGCACCGTGGGCGAATGGATGAAGCAGAAGCGCGTCGAGCCGTAACAGCCCCCGCGGCTCGAAAAGCACCACTGCGAGAACCGCCGGGCACTCTCCCCGCTTTGCGCCGTGCGCGGAGCAAAACGGGACCGTCCCCCATCGCCGACGCAGTTCTCGGATCCGCCCCAAAGCGAACCGACCGGCTCTCACCCCGGGCCGGCGATTCCCCGGCCGCTCGATTCCCCCAGCGGCCCCATCCTCGGCCGGCCTCTAGCTCGCCGCCCTCAATCTCGCCCGCCTGCCCCCACGCCGACGCCGTCCGCGCCCAGGTCGCTGCGCCGGGCAAATCCTCCTCCTCGAAAAATAGCGGCCGCTCGATGGCAGCGCGCGCGTGGCGCGATACAATGCCCGCTGTGCCCCCTCCCCGCACCCGGCAGCAGAAGGATCTATCGACATGGCCGCACCTCATGGCTTTCGGCGCGAGGGACATCCGAGCATCGTGCTCCGCTCGCGGCTGCGCGACCTGACCTCGCGCATGCGGACCAATCCGGCCCTGCAGCGGATGGGCAAATGGCTGGAGACCCTGCAGGCCGACCTGCGCGGCGCCGCCACCGAACGTCTGCACGAAGCCGGCACCCTGGCCAGCCGCGTCGCCCGGCAGCTGCTCGGGCCTGCGCAGTCCGGCCCCCGGGCGATCGTCAACGCAACCGGCATCCTCACGCTCAACCGCGCCGAGCTGCCCCTGGCCGACGCCGCGCTCGACGAAATGGCGCTCGTCGCCCGCGACTATCGCACGTTCGATCACGCGCCTTCCGGCGCTGGGGCTCATGGGCCTGCCGGCGCGGGCGCCCACGGGCTTGCCGATGGACATGCGGCGGCGGGCAGCGCCCTGCACTCGGTCGAAGCGCTCGTCTCGGAGTTGACCGGTGCCGAGGCGGCGCTGGTGTTCGCCAATCCGGCCGTGGCGATGGTGGCCGTGCTGTCGGCCTTGGGCCGGGGCGGCGAGGCGCTGGTCAGCCGCGCGCACATCGAGCGGCTGGCGGGCGACTTCCTGCTGCCCGACGCGGCCCGGCTGGCTCAAATCCGGCTCTGCGAGATCGGCGCCACGCACCGCACCCTGGCCGCCGACTATCGCGCCGCCTGCGGCGCCGACACGGCCCTGATCCTGCATAGCCAGCCGGCCGAGTTCGCGCTCACCGGCTCGGTCGCCCAGACCGGGCTCGACGAGCTGGTCGCGCTGGCCGCCGGCCGCCAGATTCCGCTCGTGGCCAGCTTGCCCAGTGCCAGCCTGCTGCCGCTCAGTTTCACCGGCGCCAGCCGTTTGCCGCTCGTGGGCCAGGCGATCGTGGCCGGCGCCGACCTGGTGCTGTTCCGCGGCGACACGTGTCTGGGCGGGCCCCGGGTGGCGATCGTGGCCGGGCGCCGCGCGCTCATCGAGCGGATTGCCGCCGATCCCTTGGCCCCGATCTTTGCCGCCGACTCGCTCTCGCTCACGGCGCTGGCCGCCACGCTGCGGCTGTGCGCGTCGCCGCAGACGGCCGTGCGTTCGATTCCGCTCGTGCAGTTGTTGGCCGCATCGAGCGACAACCTGAAGCATCGGGCCGAGCGGCTCGCTCCGCAGATCCGGCATTCCGCCCTGGTCACGCGGGTGGAAGTGCTGCCCGGCGAAGGCTGGCTGAGCGAAGCCCGGCTCCCCGACGAGCGGCTGCCGAGCTGGTGCCTGCGGATCGAAGCCCGGGGCACGAGTGCCGCGCGGCTGGCGGGCGATCTGGCCGAGCGCACGCCCGCGCTCTGGGCCCAGGCGGACGACAACTATCTGACGCTGAACCTGCGCAGCGTGCTACCGCGTCAGGACGAGCAGATCGTGACCGCCTTTGCGGGCACGGGCCCCCGCGCCGCCGAATCCTCCGCCGACGCCGCCGCCGCATCCAGTGCCTCAACGACCGACGTACTCTCCAGCGCCGAATAGCGCCGCCGCCGACTGGCTGGTTGCCGCCTGCCGTCTGCTGTTTTTTCCCTTCTGTCTTATTCTGCCTTCTGCCCGCTGCGTGCCGCCTTCTCGCCTGCTCCCTGCTGCCCTGTCGTCGCGATTTGCGCGTTTCCGGCCTTCTGTCTGACTCTGCCTTCATCCTTCTGCCTTGTTCCGTCTTCATCCTTCATCCTTCTGCCTTTCTCCTCCTTCTGCCTTGTTCCGTCTTCATCCTTCTGCCTTCATCCTTCTGCCTTTCCCTTCCCCCCTTCCGCTTTACTTTTGCTCTCGCTAGGATAAATTGCTTGCCACGCCCCCATCGTCTAGTGGCCCAGGACGTCGGGTTCTCAGTCCGAAAACCGGGGTTCGACTCCCCGTGGGGGTACCTGATTTTGCTGCTCGGCGATCGCCAGATCGCCCGCGCATGACGAACGCCTCATCGATCGCAGATGAGGCGTTTTGCGTTTGACGCCGAGCGCGGATTCGTCGGCCTGCCGGTTGGAGTTCGAAACGCGCCGCCCGCTCGAACGAACACGCGGGCAAGCGATGGCCACCCGTGCTGGCGCTGAGATCCTGGCGAAAACAGGCTGACTCTGTCGGCTGGCGGGACCTTCCCGCAAGTGCCGCCTGGCACGCTTCCGATGACATTGCCGGGCGACGCCCTCAGTGGGGGGCGTGGTTGACGGGGAGGCGGACCATCATTGCACGGCATCGAATCACGGGACTGGCGCGCGCCGTCTTGCTAGCGGCGTCGAGCCTCATAGCGAGCACCGGTGCGCGAGCAGCGCAGCCAGAGGGCGCAAGCCCGGCGGCAGCGGCGGCGGGCGGATCCACTGCGGCGCCGGCGCCAACGGTCGCCGCTCGATTCTGCCAATTTGTCGACGAGATCGACAGCGACGCGGCAGCGCTCGGCGATGGCCAGCCCGCGGCGAGAAACCGATCCGCAGGCGGCCTCGGAGGGGGGAGCAATCCCGGTTCGCTCCGCGGACCGCGTAAAGCCGGGACCGTCTCCGCCGGTTCCCGGATCGGCTCGCAGGCTCCGCTCTTCGAACCGCCGGCCGTGGGCGTAGCGCCGGTTGCGGCCGGGACATTTTGCCTTCCGAGCTGCGGCGCTGGCGGACCACCGCGGTGCTCGGCCGGGTGCCACCGCGACCTGCTCGAGCCGCCTTGGGGCAACCAGGTTTATACCGCCGTCCGGCCGCCCTCGTTGGGCCCGATCGTGGGAGTGGTCTGTCCCTGGCTGGTCCCCGACGTGCTGCTGCCGCCGTGCGAGGAAGTTTGCCCGGCGAGCGTCTGGGAAGACTGCGACCAGGGTCCCTGTGCCGCGGATTGCCGGAGCGGCCGTGCTGATTGCGGCGGTGTTGATTGCGGCGGTGACGATTGCGGCGACTGGCTGTGCGCGTCCGGCGGCTGTTGCTTGCCCGATACCTGTGGGAGAATAAGGAGTTTTTCGCCGGAGTCCAGGGCTTCGAGACGCCGCTCGACCAAGGGACGAACGGCAATTTCGGCTTTCACGAGGGCTTGTCGGATGCGATGCCCATTTGGGACGAGCTGGGAATCGGCTTGCAGGCCGGCCTCCAAGCCCTGCAAAGCGATTTGTCGGGCGGAGGCGGGGCGATCGATCACAGCCGCTGGCAATACTTTTACACGGCCGGCATGTTTCGCCGCGCCGCGCCGTGCGGCGGCTGGCAGGGGGGCGTGGCCTTCGACCATTTGACCGACGACTTTTACACCCACTTGAATGTCAGTCAGCTGCGGAGCGAAATCAGCTACGTCGGCGCCAGCGGCCACGAACTTGGCTTTTGGAATGCCTCGCACCTGAATTCGAATCCGGTCCGCTCGCCCACGACCGGCAACAACCTGACGATCGAGGGCTCAGATCTGTACGCGTTCTTCTATCGCTGCAACGCGTGCAGCGGGGGCAATGGGCGCCTGTGGGGCGGCTTCACCGCGGCGGGAGATGCGCTGGTCGGAGCCGACGCCCGGGTGCAACTGGGCCCGCGCTGGGCGATCGACGGGGCGTTCAACTATCAGATCCCCGGTTCGGCGTCGACCGGCCTGCCGGCGCGCTTGCAGCAGGACGTGGCTCTTTCGATCAGCCTGGTTTGGTGGCCCGGCTACCGCTGCCGCGACTCGGCCACCAATCCGTATCGCCAGCTGTTCCGAGTGGCCGACAACACGAACTTCCTGCTCCGGGCGAAGTAGGCGAATGCCGGCTCCCCGGCGCGGGTTGGGCCACCGATGGCCGTGCGGGCCCGGCGAGCCGCCTCATGAGGCCTTGACGCCCTCTAATTACACAATACGATGTAATAGTGTAACTCAGGAGAACGGCCCATGAAAACCAGACTCACGCCCGCTGCGGCCTCGACATCGAAGCGCGCCTGCTGTGAACGGCCCGCGCTCGAGGCGCGGCCACTGCTCTCGCCCGTGCAGGCCGGCGGATTGGCGGCCGTGTTCAAGGTGCTGGCCAACGAAACGCGGCTGCGGCTGCTGCACGCCCTGGTCCGGGCCGACGAGCTGCGGGTGACCGACCTGGCCGCGCGGCTGGGCATGAAACCGCAGGCCGTCTCGAATCAGCTCCAGCGGCTCGCGGATCTGGGAATCGTGGCGGCGCGGCGCGAAGGCAACAACATGCACTACCGCCTCGTCGACCTGTGCGTCCGCTCGCTGCTCGACCAGGGGCTGTGCCTGGTCGAAGAGGTCAGCCGCCAGGGCGGGCGAACGGCCCGAGCGTTTTGCGATTAGAAGCCTATCCGAGATCCGGCTGGGAGAGGGGGACAGTCCCGTTTTTCTCCGAGGACTATGAAAAACTGGGACAGTCCCCGCCGGTTCCCGGAAAGGCATAGAAATGAATTTGAGCCTGGGGACAAAACGGTCTGGGGCAAGGGGGGACCGTCCCGAAGGACACCACCTTTGGAAACGGAGGAGGCGACTGGTGATCGCCGATGCGCCGCATCCGTCTCGGGGGCGGTCGGCGAACGGAGTCGCCTCCTACAAACGAATCGCACGTCACGCGGCCGTGGAAACGGCTCTAAGCATCCCGCATCATCCCCAGGGACCGGGTAAGTGAAAACCATCTTGTTCGTCTGTGTCGAAAACTCGAACCGCAGCCAGATGGCCGAGGCGTTTGCCCGGATCCACGGGCAGGGCCGGGTCGAGGCGTTTAGCGCCGGTTCGCGGCCGTCGGGGCGGATCAACCCGCGAGCGATCGAGTCGATGCAGGAAATCGGCTACGACCTTTCGACCCACGCGTCGAAGGGACTGGAGAGCTTTAACGGCCGGCAGGTGGACGTGGCCGTGACGATGGGCTGCGGCGACGAATGTCCGCTGGTGCAGGCCAAAGAGCGAGTGGACTGGAAAATTCCCGACCCCCGCGACCTGCCGGCGGCCGAATTTCGGGCGGTGCGGCAATTGATCGAAGCGAAAGTCAAGCGGCTGATCGAGACCATCTAGCCCAAGCATTGGGCCTATCCTGGCAGCCCAAACGCGTAGCAGTGCCTTATCGCCCAGGGCAATCCAGCGGCGGCGGATCAGGCAACCAGAAGAAAGGAATTCGCACGATGCGGTCATCGATTGTCGGGCGGCTGGGATTTCTGGATCGTTATCTGACCTTGTGGATTTTCCTGGCGATGGCGCTGGGCGTGGCGCTGGGGCGGCTGGTGCCCGGCTTCGAGACGTGGATCAACCAGTTCCAGGTCGGCACGACGAATCTGCCGATCGCCATCGGCCTGGTGCTGATGATGTATCCGCCGCTGGCCAAGGTTCGCTACGAGCGGATGGGAGAAGTGTTTCGCAACTGGAAGATCCTGGTCTTGTCGCTCGTGCAGAACTGGGTGATCGGCCCGATCCTGATGTTCGCCCTGGCGATCGTGTTTCTGCACGACTATCCCGAGTACATGGTCGGCCTGATCCTGATCGGCCTGGCCCGCTGCATTGCCATGGTGATCGTCTGGAACGAGCTGGCGCATGGCGATTCGGAATATGCGGCCGGGCTGGTGGCCTTCAACAGCATCTTCCAGGTGATTTTCTACAGCGTGTACGCCTGGGTGTTCATCACCGTGCTGCCGCCGCTGTTCGGCCTGCGGGGAATCGCCGTCGAGGTGGGCATCGGCGAGATTGCCCGGAGCGTGTTCATCTATTTGGGCATTCCGTTTCTGGCGGGCATCGCCACGCGGCTGGCCCTGGTCCGGGCCCGGGGGCGCGACTGGTACGAGCAGCGGTTCGTGCCGGCGATCAGCCCGATCACGCTGGTCGCGCTGTTGCTGACGATCGTGGTGATGTTCGGGCTGAAGGGGAACCTGATCGTTCAGATTCCGCTGGACGTGCTGCGGATTGCCGTGCCGCTACTCGTTTACTTCGTGGTGATGTTTCTGGTCAGCTTCTGGATGGGGCGCAAGATCGGGGCCGATTATTCCCGCACGGCGACCATCGCCTTCACCGCCTCGAGCAACAACTTCGAACTGGCGATCGCGGTGGCCGTGGCCGTATTCGGCCTCGACTCGGGCGCCGCGCTGGCCGCCGTCGTGGGTCCGCTGGTCGAGGTTCCGGCGCTGATCGGACTGGTCAACGTGTCGCTGTACTTCCAGCGGCGCTACTTCGGCGCGGAAGCGATCGACGCTGCCGGAGCTGACGTCCAGGCTCCGGCGACGTGTCCGTCGCTGAGCCGGGCGAAGTGACGCGAGTGCCGGCTCAGCCGCCGCGCAGCCAGAACCACGCCGCGCCCAGAGCGGCGGAAGTGCCCAGCGTCAGAGCCATGCCGCGCCGCCAGTAAAAGGTCAGCCCGCAGGCCAGGGCGGCGATGGCGCAGGCGGCCGGGTCGATCGTGTCCAGTTGCGGCAACTCGATCCGCAGGCCATGGAACCGGTGCACCGTGACGACCGCAAACAGCGTGTGGAGCGAAAACCAGACGGCCAGGTTCAAGATCACGCCCACCACCGCGGCCGTGATCGCCGACAGGGCCGAGCCGAGCAGCCGGTTGCCGCGCAGGCCTTCGATATACGGCGCTCCGAGCAGGATCCATAAGAAGCAGGGGACGAACGTCACCCACGTGGTCAGCAGCGAAGCCACGATGCCGCCGACCAGCGGGCTGAGTGGGCCCGGATGGCGGTAGGCGGCCATAAAGCCCACGAACTGAACGACCATGATCAGCGGGCCGGGAGTGGTTTCGGCCATGCCCAGGCCGTCGAGGATCTCGCCGGGCTCGAGCCAGGCGTATTTTTCCACGGCTTGCTGGGCGATGTAGGCCAGCACGGCGTAGGCTCCGCCGAAGGTGACGACGGCCGCCTTGCTGAAAAACGCCCCGATCTGGAAATAGACGCTGCCCGCGCCCCAAACCGCGCCGATCACGACCAGCGGAGCACACCACAGCACCAGACAAACCGCGATCACGCGCGCGCTGCGCCGCCACGACGGCCGCACCGCCGCTGGCAGCGCCGGCTCGGGAGCCGCGTGCGCGTCGGCCGCAGGCGGATGTTTGGCGGTCGCAAATCGGCCGGGCCAGAGCCGACCGCCCACCAGGCCCAAGATGCCCGCCGCCACGACCAGCAGCGGAAACGGCAGATCGAAGCAAAAGATGGCCACGAACGCCGCCACCGCGATGGCCACGTGCTCACGGCTTTTGAGCACGCGCCGGCCGATCCGAATCACCGCTTCGACGACGATCGCCAGCACCGCGGGCTTCAATCCGAAGAACAGCGCCTGCACCAGGCTCGACTGCTGATAGGTCGCATAGAGCATGCTCAGGGCCAGGATGGAGACAAAGCCCGGCAGCACGAACAGCACGCCCGCCATCAGGGCCCCCCGCGTGCCGTGCATCAGCCAGCCGATGTACGTGGCCAGCTGCTGGGCCTCGGGGCCGGGGAGCAGCATGCAGTAATTCAGGGCATGCAGAAAACGGGCTTCGTCGATCCACCGCTTCTCGTCGACAACGATGCGGTGCATCACCGCGATCTGCCCGGCGGGCCCGCCAAAACTGAGCCCCGCCACCCGGCACCAGGTGCCCAGGGCGGCGCGCATTGACACGCCGGGCGGCGCTGGGCCGTCGGTCGTGGCCGGCGGCGGATCGGTCGCGTTGTTCCGAGCAGCGGCCGTAACGAATTCCTTGCGCACGAGCCGTGAGAAGAGCAGGGGCGACGCGGCACATCCGCCGCGCGGGGCAGGGCATTATCATAGTGGGCAGGGCGGCGCTTTGGCAGCCGGCGGAGAACCTCTAGATTAAGCGATTGTCCGAGAACTGCCTGGGAGAGGGGGACCGTCCCGTTTTGCTCCGCGGACTGCGCAAAGCTGGGACAGTCCCTGTTCCGGAACCAGGCGTTCAGGACGTGCGGATCCCCGAGCGCGTTTCCGGCCCCCGGCTGGGCCGAGCGTCGCACGACCAGCGCCGGTCCCGGCACAGCCGGCGCATGCGCCGGAAACGGCCCCAGCGGTCGTCGCATGACCAGAAATGGCGGCATTTGGGCACAAACAGCGGGTGGCATTGAATATGCTCCCAGACGTGATGACGTAGGGTTTCTAATGCCCACCTGCGCGACCGCAGCGCGGCCACGTGGGCCGCGAACGAAAATTCTGACACTGCTGGAGACGACGATCATGAAACTGCTCAGGCTATCCATGGCTTTGGCCGTGCTGGTGTCGGCCCTGTCGGCCGACGTGGTGTTTGCCCGCGGCGGCGGAGGCGGTGGCGGACGCGGTGGCGGCGGTGGATTCCGTGGCGGCGGCGGTGGCGGTGGGTATCGCGCGCCGGCAGCCGCGACTCGAGCCCCCATGGCCAACGGCGGGCAGAATTTCGCCAACCGTAGCAGTTCCATCCCGGGCGGAGCCCAGGCACATACGTCGTACTACCGCGGCAACGAGGCCTTCAATCGCAACAACTCGGCCTTCTTCGGCAACCCGCGCGGCTTTGGCAATGCCTATGCCGGCAACCGATCGTTCAACAACTACAACAACTACGGACTGGGCTACGGCTACGGCGGATACGGTGGCTACGGCGGCTTCGGGCTCGGCTACGGCGGGTATGGTTTCCTGCCGTTCCTGGGCGGCCTGGGACTGGGCTACGGCCTGGGCGGCGGACTCGGCGGATACGGCGGCGGCTATGGCGGCTACGGCGCTGGTTACGGCGCGTACGGCGCTGGCTATGCCAACGGAAACCAGGCTGTCGACAATTCGGCTGCCAATCAGGCGTTGCCGCCGCAAGACGCCGCGGCGCAAAACAACGTGCCGGCCAATCCTCCGACCAGCAACGGCACCGACTATGTGTCGCTGGGGGAGACGGATTTTCGCCAAGGCAGCTATCAGCAAGCCATCGGCGCTTTTCGCCATGCGCTGGTCGACGAACCGAATAACGCCGGCCTCATGATGCTTGTCGGCCAGGCGTTGTTCCAGACCGGGCAATGGACCCAGGCCGCGGCGGCCACCGAACTGGCCATGGGCGCGCTGCCCGAGGACAAGTGGGGCACGGTGGTGCAGAATTACACCCAGCTGTACGGCAACGTGGGCGATTACACCAACCAGCTCAAGGCGCTCGAGGCGGCCGCGAAGGAAAAGCCCGACGACCCGGCGCTGCGCTTCCTGCTCGGGTTCCAATACGGTTACCTGAACTATCCGCAGCAAGCGGTGCGCGAACTGGGCAAGGCCGTGCAACTGGAAGGGCGCGACCCAGCCGCCCGGAGGCTGCACGATGTCTTTGCGACCAAGATCGGCGCTCCGCTCGTGGGACCGGTGCCCCGGACTGAAAATCCCGCCGGCGCGGCTCCTGCCGGCGCGGCTCCGGGTGGCAGCCCGGCCGAACCTGCCCCGCCGGTGCAAAAGCCGGCCGGCTAGCGGCAGCGCCAGCGGTCGAACCTGTGTCAGGTGTCGAGCGAGCCCGGATCCACCTCCGGGCTCGCTCTTTTTTTGCCTGCCGCGGCCGGGTCCGGCGCGGCAGTCGCCGCCGGCAAGTCGCCGTTCTAGAAAAATTCCCGGATCTCTCGGTTCTCTTGGCCGATCCGGTTACAATGGCGGCTGCATGTGCGGAACCCGGGCCGCAGCGGCAACGATCTCCGCCGCCGCCGCGTCGGGCCGCTGCCGGTTTCGCGTCCGCGTGGAGCCGTTCTGGCGCCACTCGGCCCAGCCGACCCGTCCCTACTTCGGTCGATCTCAAGGCGATGATGAGCAAGCGTCGCAAAACCGGTTTCACCCTGGTCGAGCTGTTGGTCGTGATCGCGATCATCGGCATTTTGATCGCGCTGCTATTGCCGGCGGTGCAGGCGGCGCGGGAGTCGGCCCGGCGGACGCAGTGCGCCAACAATATCAAGCAGCTGGCCTTCAGCATGCTCCGCTTCGAGGACGTGAAGAAAATCCTGCCTCCGAACGTCCATGTCGGCGGCTATGCCAATACCGAGGTCAACACCAGCTGGATGACGGCGGTGATGCCGTTCCTGGAAGCCAACACGCTGGCCAGTCCGATCCAGGCGGCCGAGGCAGTGGGCGGACCCGACAATCTGCCGATTTATCAGACCGCAGTGCCCACGTTCATGTGCCCCTCCGATGGGTACAGCCAGGCCAACGGCCGGCAGCTCGGGCCCTACAACGGCGGCTGCTGCGCCGACAGCCAGTGGTGGTGCGAGACGCAACTGGCCTACACCAATTACAAAGCGTGCGCGGGAGCCAATTGGTGCTCGGGCGATTTCATCGTCTCTCAATCCACCGGCCGCTTTGCCGGAAACTGCGACGGGCTGGACCACGGCAACGGCATCCTCTGCCGCACCTGGGGACCCGTCATCACGACCCACTTGCGCGAAATCACCGACGGCACCTCGCATACGTTCGCCGTCGGCGAGTCGATCGCCTGGTGGTGCGGCTGGAGCAATTGGGGCTGGACCAACGGCTCGACGGCCACCTGCGCGGTTCCCTTGAACTACCAGGTCGGCTTGCTCGATTTGCACACCGTGTGGGACGACTTTGCGCAATTACTCGTTTTTCAGCAATCATCCCGGCGGCGGCCAGTTTGCCATGTGCGACGGCAGCGTGACGTTCGTGGCGAACGAAATCGACTTGAACCTCTATCGCGCGCTGGCCACAATCTCGTCGGGCGAGCAGGTCACTCCTCCCTAACCACGCGCACCGCTCTGCGGTGGCCCCGTTCCATAATGTCTAAATCATTCGGCTTACTGCTCGCGCTGGCGATCGCGGCTATCGTCGGCTGCAGCAAATCAACCGGTCCGCAAATCGTGCCGGCCGGCGGCGTCGTGCGTGCGGAGGGCAAGCCGCTCGCGGGCGCCCGGGTGATCTTCACACCCGCTAGCGGACGCCCGGCTCAGGGCACTTGCGACGCCGAGGGGCGATTTCAATTGTCCACGCTGCGGCCGGGAGACGGAGCCTTGGTCGGACCGCACCGTGTAGCGGTCGTCGCCCCGCGCCAGGGAGTCGAGGCCATGCCCGGGGCGGGACAGGCGCCGACCGCTCCCACCCCCGCGCCGGGCTTGCCGCCACGATACAGCTCGCCGGAAACGTCGGGCCTGGAATTCGAAGTCCGGTCCGAGGCCAAGAACGACTTCGAGCTGAATCTCGACTGACGACCGCCCTGGCAGTCCTGACTCTGCGACCGATGCCGAGCTGATAGACATTCGGGATCCGCCGGGCAGGAAGTTTTTCCGGCCGGCGAGGTGTCGCCGCGCGACAACCCGCCCGCGAGGTTTGCCTTGCCCTGACTTTGCCGCAGCCACGGGCATCAACGTGCCAGACGCCTTTCGAGCCGGACGGGCATTTGATCATCAACCGGAGCCGACACGACGCAGGATTTTTGCATGAACTTGGAATTGAGTGATTCGGTCGCAGTGGTCATCGGCGGGGCGCGGGGGCTGGGCCGGGCGATTGCCCAAGCACTCGCTGCCGAAGGCGCCCGGCTGGCCCTGGTCGATGCCCTGGACGAGGTGCACCGAGCGGCCGCGGAGCTGACCGGCAGCGGCCACGCCGCGCACAGCTGGGTCGCCGACGTGACCGATTACGCGGCGATCCAGGAAGTCGTCGCACAGATCGAGGTCAAACTGGGGCCGGCGGAGCACGTGTTTTTCGCCGTCGGCATCGGCTCGGGAAAGTTCGGCTTTCCGTTCTGGAACCTGGAGCCCGGCGATTGGCCGAAAGTGCTCACGGTAAACCTGATCGGCGCGGCGAATGTCGCCCATGCCTTTGCGCCGAAGCTGGCCGCCGCGGGCCGCGGGACGCTGCTGTTCATTTCGTCGATCGCCGGCCAAATTGGCTCGCAGACCGATCCGCCGTATAGCGCCGCCAAAGCCGGCCTGATCAATTTCGCCCAGTGCGCGGCCAAGGACCTGGCTCCTTACGGCGTCCGGGTGAACACGCTCTGCCCGGGCATGATCCAGACCACGCTCAATCGCTCGGTCTGGCAGGCCTGGGCCGACCGCCAGGCGGCCGACACCTGGAAATCGTACGACCAGTGGGCGGGCGAAAAAATCCGGGCCCTGGTGCCGCTGGGGCGCTGGCAGACGCCCGAGGACGTGGCGGCCATGGCCGTGTTCCTGGCCTCGCCGCGGGCCCAAAATGTCACGGGCCAGACGATCAACGTCGACGGCGGCTTCGTGATGCACTGGTAAAAGCCAGAGGCCTGCGACGCGGCTAATCGACGAACAAGTCGGGCTGCAGCGGCTCGCCGGGCGCGCAAGCATAGGCCGAAAAATCGGTGACCCCGCCTTGCCGCAACACGTCTTCGTCCAGCAACGTCTGGCCGGTGAGCTCCAGTCCGGACGTGCCAAGAATCCGATACGCCGCGTCGGCCACGATCTGCGGCGTGCGGCACATCTTGCGCCCCTCGGGACCGATCAGCATGCCGATCGCCGCGGTGTCGATGATCGTCCGCGGCCAAAGCGAGTTGACGGCAATGCCGTCAGGGGCGAACTCGCGGGCCATGCCCAGCGTGCAGAGCGTCATGCCGTACTTCGAAATCGTGTACGCCACGTGCGGCGCTAGCCACTTGGGATCGAACGAGAGCGGCGGAGACAAATTCAGGATGTGCGCTCCCGGCGAGCGCCGCAGATGCGCCAGACACGCCTGCGCGCACAGAAACACCGCCCGGACGTTGATCTGCTGCAACAGGTCGTAGCGCTTCGGCGGCGTATCGGCCGTCGAAGTCAGACTGATCGCGCCGGCATTGTTGACCAGGCAGTCGATGCCGCCGAACGCCCGGACGGTTTCCGCCGCCATCCGGCGCACGTCGTCTTCGCTGCGCACGTCGACGGCCAGCGGCAAGGCCCGGCCGCCGGCGGCTTCAACCTCGGCCGCCACCGTATGGATCGTGCCCGGCAGCTTGGGATGCGGCTGGTCGCTCTTGGCCGCGATGACCAGATTGGCTCCATCTGCGGCGGCCCGCAGGGCGATCGCCCGGCCGATTCCTCGGCTCGCGCCGGTCACAATGATGGTCCGCCCGGCAAGTGCGCTCATCGCCTGTCGCCAAGTGAGGGATGGAGGACGAAGACCGGATTAAACCGCAAAGCGGCCCAAATGGCAAAGCCGGCTGGACGCCGAGCAGGCACCAGGCGAAAGCTGCCAGAAGCTCGCGCCGATGCCGAATCGTCCGCACCGGCCGACTGCCAACCGCCCAGTCGCAGCCCCGGGGAAGTGCCCGTTCGGCCGCACCGACCGGGCGGAAAGCTTGCTTGTCGAATCCGGGGCCGCGCGATACCATTCCCTACGGCCCGCCACGACCCGGCCTGGATTTTGTCCGAGCAGGCGCGTGGCAGGCGATATGCGGCAATTTCTCTGCCATGTTCGTGCTGACGATGTCTCTTTTCGCGGAGCCGATAAAGAAAGCTCGCCGGGAACCGACAGGTTTCGGCCGCGTGTATAGCCGCCTGACCCTTCGGGGTCGCTCAGGGCGGATCACACAACCCGAGGCCAAGGTATCCCACCTTATGGAAAGCGGGCTCTCGAAAAACGCATCGCCACGGCATTGCGGTGGAGATTTGCCACCTTGGGCCTTTTGCCGGCCAGTCTTTTGCAGAACAGGCACCGTCGCCGCGCGGCAGCGGTTGCCGGTCCTCGAACGCTCATGTCCACCAGCGCCGAACAACGCGATCGACTCGTTGAGCTGATCGCCGGACTCGGCAGCTCGGCCGTGGCGTTTTCCGGCGGCGTCGACAGCGCCGTCGTGGCCAAGGCGGCCCAGTTGGCCCTGGGCGAGCTGACCGTGGCCGTGACGGCCACCAGCGCCAGCCTGGCCGCAGGCGAACTCGACGATGCCCGTCGCCTGGCGGCCCTGATCGGCATCCGGCACGTGGTCATCGAAACCGACGAGCTGGCCAATCCCGATTACGTCCGCAACGCTCCCGACCGCTGCTACCATTGCAAGACCGAGCTCTACGGCCAGCTCGAGCGCCGGCTGGAGGAGTTGGGCGCGGCCGTGATCCTGAGCGGAGCCAATCGCGACGATCTGGGCGACTATCGGCCGGGCATGCAGGCCGCCAGCGAACATCGGGTCCGCAGCCCGCTGGCCGAATGCGGCCTGGGCAAGGCCGACGTGCGGCGGTTGGCCGCCAAGTGGAACCTGCCGGTCTGGGACAAGCCGGCCACGCCCTGCCTGAGCAGCCGGCTGGCCTACGGCGAAAGCGTAACGCCCGAGCGGCTGGCGATGATCGACCGGGCCGAGCAGTTTTTGCGCCGCCAGGGTTTGGGCACGCTGCGCGTTCGATATCACCAGGGAGATCTGGCGCGCATTGAGGTGCCCGCCGAGGCGATCGAGCGGCTCTGCCAGGGCGAGCTGCGCGCGGCCCTGGTGGCCGAGCTCACCCGGCTGGGGTTCAAATACGTGACGCTCGACCTGGAAGGCTTTCGCTCCGGCAGCCAGAACCGCGTGCTCTCCGCTTCGGCGCAGCCGAGCGAGTTGCCCAGGGGCACGCTGCCGGTCATCGAACGGCCCACGCGCAGCAGCTCAGGCTAAGCGCACGCCTGCGGTTCGGTCATCCGGCCGACGGACAGGCCAGGGGGCCGAGCGCCAGTCGCCCTTTCTTCGAGCTGCCGACGCCGTTGGCGGCCAGCTGACTGGGCGTGCCGCCATAGGCCTTGGCAAAAGCCTGTTCGAAGGGCGTGCCCGAGTGGGCGGTCGCCAAGAGGGCGTTGAACTTCGCCGAATTGGCCATCAACACTTTGACGAAGCTGTAGCTGAGCACGTCGGAATCTTCCGGATGCATGACGCCGGTCTGGAAGTCGTCGGGCTTTTTGCATTGGGCCCAGGCCGATGCGATGTGTTCATCCCACGAGCGCACCAGGGGATCTTTGGGATAGATGCGCGAGGCCACGGCGCGGCCCGCCCCTTCGGCGAACCAGCCGGGGACGGACCCCTCGCCCTGCGCGGCCACATAAGCCCCGGCGATCTGGGAAGTCAGCAGCGCGGCGAGAGAGTACTCGGAGGTCTTCGGCGGGACGACGCAGGCGTACGCATCGACGACCGAATAGCGCCAGTGGCCGTGCGATTCGGTCGGAATGTCGCGCCCTTCGAGCATCTTGCCGATTTCGTCGTAGTCGTAATGCTTCTGGAAGACGAAGATCGTCAGCCGGCCCTTGATGAACGGCGGCGTGCCGGTCAGCTTGAGCGACTTTTCGATCTTGGGCACTTGCTCTTCGGCCAGCTTGCCGATTTCTTCGAGCTCCTTGATGCCCAGCGTGCCGTAGATCAGGAAGTGCTCGGTTTCGCACGCTTCGGTGGGCATGTCGGGCATGACCGTGCGCCAGTTCTTGATGGCTATCCCGGAGCGGTCCTTGGTCAGCTCTTCGTGCGTCGAGGTCTTGGCCCGATAAATGGCCACGACCTGACTGATCACCTGCTTGGCATCGGGCGCGTCGAACTTGGCCCCTCCGGCAATCCACTTCTCGAATTTGGCGATCACGTCGTCAGCCAACGGCGGTTTGCCCATCGGCATGCGGTCGCCACCGGCGGTGCCGCGCAGCTTGCGTATAATCAGACTGGCGCCTGGATTGCCGGGGGTCAGCGGGGCACCGCTTTCGCCTCCCTGGAGCATCCGGGCGAACGAGTTCAGGTCCAGCCGGCCGCGCGGATTCTGGTCGCCGTGGCAGCCGGTGCAATTGGCCAACAGCACGGGAGCAATGTCGCGCGAAAACAGAACGTCCTCTTTGCCGGTGGCTTGCACGACCGCGATCTTGGGCATTTCCGGCGGCGGAGCGCCCCGGCCGCGCCGCCACCCAGGCGGGCCATCGGATCCTTGCCGTCGTACTTGGCCCCTTCGTCGATCCATTTGGTGAGCATCGCCAACTCATCGGGCGCAACGGTGCCGCCGCCGCGGGGCATGTCTTGCTGCTCGATCAACTCGATCATCCGGCTGGTCTTGCCCTTGCCGGGAAACAGCACGATGCCGTCCTTCGAGCCCTTCATCAACTGGGCGTAGCTGGCCATGCTGAATTCGCCGCTGGACTTTTCGATGTGACAGCGGCCGCACTTGCTGACCAACAGCGGCGTGACTTGCTGGGTGAAGCTGATCTTGCCCGCCCCCGATCCGCCGCCCCCGCCTCCGGCTGCCGGCGCCGGTGCCGGCTCGAGCGGCGCCACCGCGACCCCTTCGGCCGACAGCTGGCCGTGGACCTTGGTTATGCTCTTGCGCAACGTGGAGCTGAGCTGCCGGGCGTCGTCGTCGGCTTCGAGCTCGCCGAGCAACTTCTGGGCGTCGGCGAGCGAGTCGCTGGCTTCTTTGAGTTTCTTCGCCGCGAATTGCCGCGCCGCCTTCTTGACGAGCGATTCGCCCGCGGTGGCCTTCGCGCGCTGCTGCGGCGTCGGCGCCGCGTCCAACGGACCGGGCAATGCCAGCAGCAGGGCCGAGAACGTCAGCAGCCAGGCGAATGGCCGGGCGGCCGGGCCGCCACCGGCGCTCGGGCGGCCGGGCCGGCAGACGGGCAGTTGCGGGCCAGGGGCAGTCGACCGCTCCAACGACGTAGCCAGGCAATGGGGCACGCAGTCACCTCTTGGGCGTGAGTCTCGGTTCCGCCGGCCGACCGCGGGGCTCAGCCGCAACGGCATTACGGCAACATCCAGTTCGTGGATTATAGGCCGGATTATTCGCCGCAAGCTATCCGTCCTGCAAGCGATAAATTCGAGCCCCCAAGACCAGCCCCCTGGCCAGAGCGAGCGGCCGGCCGCCGTTGCGAAGGGCATTTGGGGGCCCAAGCAAGCCGTCGCCGTCGGGCGGCCCGTGAGACTGAGCACGGCCGAGCCTGGAGGGCGCGTTCCGGGCGGGCCAAACGCCCGCGCCGCCGCGCGGGGCTACGCGAGCCGTTTGGCGGCGTGGTGCCGGCGCGAAACCGCGCGCTTCGGGGCGGCCAGCCGGCGCGAGGCCTTGTAGCCGTATTCCAGGGCGAACCACTCGGCATAGCGCTCGCGGTCGACGTAGCGGGTATTGCGCGCGTCGACCAGATGCCCTAACTCGTGAATCAGAATATTGTTCAGATAAAAATCGCGCACCGATTGCTCGGTCCACACGAGCTTCCAGACCCGGCTCGACTCCTGGATCCAGCGTCCGCCGTACATCCGGGCTTCGTTCCGCTGGGCGGGCGTGGGGGGCAGGTTGTATTCCTCAACCAGGCACTGCTCGATCGGATACAGGTACAGCGACGAACCCCATTGCATCCCATAGCAGGGGAAACTCTGCTTCTTGCGGGTCATGCCGCTGAGCTGCACCACCTCGAGGTTTTGCAGAAACGCGGCGGGAAGTTCGGCCAGGCGGCTGCGAATATCGGCAGGCGTGAGAATATGGCGAAACCCGGAGCCCGGCGATTTGACGACCACCCGGTAGTCCTTGCCCTGTTCGGTCGGCTCGTACCAATCTTCGGGCGGAATGAAGGGCAATTGCTCGTTTCGCTGGCCGCCTCGGGCGCGCTTGTTGATCAGGACCCCGCGCCGGCGGTGGGTTTTGGCATTCGCCATGGCGCTATGCAGTTTCGGCTTGGGAAATCGGCCCCCGAAATTGAGCTCGTGACGGTTTTGCATGGCAGTGACCTAACGCGTGCGTGTGTCCGGCAGCACGAGCCAGTCCCTGGGAGAGCAAGTCGCCAGAAATTGGCGGATGCTCTCAGCTGCGTCCGTTCCTGAGTGGGGCGAGAGAAAGGATGGGCCGGCCCCCCAAAAGCCCACATATCCATCCTACGTATGGCCGCCGACCAAATTCAAGCAATCGACATAAGTGGCTGGAAACACAGCACTTCCAGAGGACACCCAAAGCCCGAAAACATTCCCAGGCGGACTATTGACGAAGCTCGAAAAATTGCTCCGCCGGATGGGCGAAAACCGCTTTCGGCGGCCGCGGCGCGAAACGGCGAGATTGGCGCCCGAAATCGGGCGCGAAAAGGCGCGCCGCACCTCGAAGTCGCGCTTGTCGGCTGCTGGCGGCAGCCGCCCGAAGGACAACCGCGCGGTGCAAGCGCACGCCAAGCCATCGGCCGGCGCACCGCCGGGCCGAGGTCGAACCAGGCCTCTGGTGCGATTCACTGCCGGCTGGGCAGCCGGCCGAATGAGAAGCTCCGCCTGGGTCCGCGTCCCGCGAGAACTGCGTCTCCCGAGGGCTGCATCCCTGAAGGACGGCAGCTCTCAAGAACTGGGCCAAGCCCAAACGCCTGGCTGCCGCCGCTTACTTTTTCGAGTCGGCGCCCTCACGCGGCTTCAGCGCGGGCACGTTGGTCTCGAACGGCTTGGTGATTTCTTCGTCGGGTTTGGGGGCCCGATTCACGCGCGCGGCCGGCGGGGCCTGTCGCGGGGTAGCGGGGGCGTTCAGCCGCTTGCCGATCAGGTAAATGCCCAGGCTGCCCATGATCAGGCTCAGCACCAGGCCGCCGATCAGAGCCGGCAACAGCCAGGGGGGGCTGGGCGGTTTGACGCCGCCGGAGCGGCGGCCGCGACGATCGCTTTCAGACGCTTCTTTGGAATTGCCCTCGGCCCGGTCGCCGCGGGCGCCGGCCGTCGCGCGGCTCTCGCGCTCGCGGGGCTTTTCCTTGCCTTTGTCTTTCGACTTGTTGCGGGCCCGGGTGCGGGCAGAATCGGCCCGAGGCGAATCGGCCGGCTCGTCGCCGCCCTTGCGGGGGCTGGTCCCGGCGCCGGTGGCAAATTCCATGTCACGGAATGGGTTGTCGTCGATGGATTTGGCCACGGGTAGCTTGATCTTGTGCTTGCTGGAATCGCCCGGCCGCGCCGGTGCGCCGGGTCGAGAGGGTCCTTTGATGGTCGCCGGGTCGAGGTCTGAAACGGTGTCCTCGGTGGCCGAGGGGCGCTCGGCTTGCAGCGGGGTCGCGGCCGGGAACCGCCGTCGCACCGGCGCCTGCCGCGTGCCGCCGTCGCCCGGCGCGCTGCTTTTGCCCACGATGGCCAGCTTGCCCGACGATCCCCCGGCGAGCCGGCCAGAATCGCCGCTGGTGGCCGAATCTCCGCCGCCTGTTCCGTCCAGCCAGCCATTGAGTGCTTGGGCCACTTCGCCGGCCGTTTGATAACGGGCCTCGGGCGTTTTGGCCATCATACGTTCGCAGATTTCGACCAGTTCGCCCGGTGCATCAGGGCGGTCGTTGAAGATGCTGGCCGGGACTTTTGTCTGGTGCATCATCAGCCGTTGGGGCAAGGTGCCCTCGGGGAACGGCGGATGGCCGGTGAGCATGAAATACAGCGTGCACCCCAGGCCGTAGATGTCCGCCCGGCGGTCGACGGTGTGGCTGTTCAGGGCTTGCTCGGGCGCCAGGTAGTCGGCCGTGCCGAGCACATTTTCGTCGTGGGCGATCGTGAGCGAGGCTTTTTCGCTGTTGGAGAATTTGGCCAGGCCCAGGTCGAGCACTTTGACCGTGCCCTTGGAATCGACGAGCAGGTTGGCCGGCTTGATATCGCGGTGGATCAGACCCGCTTCGTGGGCGTGGTCCAGCCCGGCGGCCGCCTGAGCCGTGTAGTTGGCCGCGAGGTAGTAGTCGAGCGGCCCCCCCTCTTTGACGATGTTCTGCAGGTCGTGGCCTTCGACGTACTCCATCACGAGGTAGTGCGTCTTGTCCTCGTTGTCGATGTCGTACGCCCGGACGATATTGCGGTGGTCGAGCGCCGCGGCGGCCTGGGCTTCGAGATGAAAGCGAGCCAGGTAGGAGGAGTCTTCGACCCGGCCCTGGGGCAATACCTTGATCGCCACCAGTCGCTGCATGAGCACGTGCTCGGCCAGATAGACGCTGCTCATGCCACCCGTGCCGAGGTGGCTGAGCAACTTGTACTTGCCGAGGAAAAAGCCCTTGTGCTTGCCGTCGAGCAGCTTGTCGCACTGCCAGCGGGTGAGCACGCCCTTTTTGATCAGGCCGTCGGCCAGATGGTCGGTGTCCTGGAGTTGTTCGGCAGTGCTCTGACTGCGAACTTCAGTGACCGCGAGTCGCAGCTGGTCGGTCTCGACCAGCTTGCTCCGCTGCACGTTCTCGAGAAATTTATCGACCTGTAACTTGGCCATGCTGGCGGCCGATCGATCGACCCCGTGCCTGCTGCGTCCAGTGAGAAGGGCAGGAAGTGTACGCCGTTAAGAAAGCTTTTCGCCGCCCCCGCCTTGCAATCGCCGAGTCGCGACCTGCCGGAATGCAGCCGGCCATGCGTCGAAACCCTTCTTCCTGGACAGATTTCGGTTATTTTGAAAATAACACGGACCGCAGTGCATTACTAGCACCGGTTTCACCGAAATTGTTAGCTGGTTAAAATTTCTCCGGATGGATTGTCCCTCTCCGGAGGCAACAACGCCGCCTTCGGCTCCGCAAACCAAGGGCCTCAGCGACCGCCGGCAGCATTGCTACCAGCCGCTTGGGAACTTGTCGCCCGGCCGCCCGGCCGACTGTCGCTCAATCGCTCAAATTCTTCGCAATTCGCGTCCTTCCATCGCGCCCCGATAGCTGTCCCCATGACGCTCGAAACGACGCTCTACACGCGCAAGGGGTGTCACCTGTGCGACGAGGCCAAAGACATCCTGTTGCGGCATGGGCTTGTCCCGCGCGAGGTCGACGTCGACGCCGACCCTGAGCTGCAAGCGAAATACAACGAGTGCGTGCCGGTCGTTTCGATCGCTGGCAAGCAGCGCTTTCGCGGCCGGATCGACGAGGTCTTGCTGCGGCGCTTGCTGGCCCACGAGAATTCTAGCTAGCCGCAGCGGCACGCCAAGCGGCCGCGACGCGTGCTTGCGGCCAAACTCTTTCGCACGAGCGCTGCATCAGCCGACTCCCAGACCAAAACAAACTCTTCGCCGCACCCATTCACGGACCGCCGCTCGGGCGGCAGCTCATGCTCGATTGCCTGATTGTCGGCGGCGGCGCGATTGGCCTGTCGCTGGCCTGCGAGTTGGCCGATCGCGGAGCCCGGGTGCGCGTGATCGATGCCGGCGAGCCCGGGCGCGAATCTTCCTGGGCCGGAGCCGGCATTCTGCCCCCGGTCGGCCCGCAAGCGTTGGCGGGCCCGGCGCCGCTCGTGGCGCTGAGCAATCGCTTGCATGCCGCCTGGCACGAACGGCTGCTGGCCGAAACGGGCATCGACAATGGCTACCGCCGCTCGGGCGGAGTTTACCTGGCCTGCGAGCCCCGGAGTGCCGAACAGCTCCACGCGGCGGCGGCCCAGTGGCGAAGCGACGGCGTCGAGCTGACCGAGCTGGCCGACGCCCGGGCCTTGGCCGCCATCGAGCCGGGGCTCGAGCCCAGTGGGGCGCTGTTGGCAGCTGTTTACTTGCCCGGCGAATGCCAGATTCGCAATCCGCGTCACGTGCGGGCACTGCTGGCGGCATGCTTTGTCCGCGGCGTCGAGGTCTCCGGGAATGTCAAAGCCGAAGATTTCGTCGTACGCGGCAAGCGGATCGAAGCGGTGTGCACGCCCAGCGGACCAATCGCGGCCGATCGATTCTGCCTCGCCACGGGCGCCTGGACCAGTGCGCTGGCCGGTCGGCTGGGCCCGCCGCCCCCGATCCGCCCGGTGCGCGGCCAGATCGCGCTTTTGCGCTCGACGCCCCGCCGCTTGCGCGCGTGGTCAACGAAGGGCTGCGCGATCTGGTCCCCCGCGACGACGGACGCGTGCTCGTCGGCTCGACCGAAGAAGATGCAGGCTTCGATTGCCACACGACGACCGAAGCCATCGCCGAACTCGAGCGCTTCGGCCTGTCGCTCTGTCCCCGCCTGGCGGCAGGCCGGCTGGAGCGCAGCTGGGCCGGGCTCAGGCCGGCTTCGCTCGACGGTTGGCCCTATTTGGGACGGATCGGCCAGCTGGAAAACGCGTTTCTGGCGGCCGGCCATTACCGCAGCGGGCTGCAGCTGTCCACCGGCACCGCCGTGGTCATGGCCAACCTCATCAGCGGCGAATCGCCGCCGATCGACATCGCGCCGTTTCGCATCGACCGGCACGCCGACGCCTGAAGCCGGCGCAGCAGAACGGAACGTCGGGCCCGGCAAATGCAGCGCCGCGCACCGGCCGGCATTCTCAGCGGCACGCTCGACGCGGAGCGTCAGGTCGAATAGATCCATTGTCCCAGGATCATCGCCGGCAAGATCAGCGCCAGAATGCAGATGGCCGGCAGCGGGCCGGCCGTGGCCAGCGCGGCTCCGGCATCGATGATGATCAGCGACAGGATGCAATTCTTCACCGCCGCTTGCACCACCACGGGCCGCGGATCGATGATCGCCCGTACGCAGCGCCACACGACCATTGCCGCAATCACCAGCCAGAACAGGTCCCAGCGCTGGGGCGTGGGATCCGCTTGTGGGTCGAGCCCGCTGCGCCAGGCCGGATACCAGAACACGAGCGCGATGCCGGCCAGCATCATGAGGGTGCCGGCGGCCAGCGCGGGGCGACCGCTGCGCTCGGCTTCGGTCCGGGCAAACCAGGTGACGCCGGCGATGTACAAGCCGATTCCGCCGGCCACGAGCCAAAAGTAAGGCTGCCACGTCGTCGCGGCGGCGCTCATCCCCAAGAGCACGTTGAGCATCCGGCAGCCGCCCATGCCCACGGGCGCGAGCAGCGTCGGCTTCAGCCAGCCGTCGTACGCCAGCACCAGGCCCGCCAGCGCTGTCGCGATTACGCCCGGCCAGAAGCTGCGGCCGCCGAGCCCGGCCGCCCAACCGGCGCCGACGCCGACCGCCAGCAGGCCAAATCCCAGCCGCTGCGCGGTCGCCGGCGAAATGCGCCCCGAGGGAATCGGCCGGCTGGGCCGTTCACGGGCGTCGAGTTCGGCGTCGAACCAATCGTTCAGGACCATCCCGGCCAGATACAAGCCGGCCGAAGCGATGCCCAGCGGCACCAGCACGTGCCAGTTGTCGAGGGCGCCGCCGGCGACCAACAGCCCCATCGCCACGTCGGCCAGGGCCGTGAACACGTTGGGCAGGCGGAGCAGTTGGAGGTAGGCCCGCACCGCGCTGGGGCCTGAACTTGCCGATTCGGGGTCATCGTCGGCGGACATGGAAAACGGGCTCCCTCAAGCGCGGGTCAAGGCTCGGACGTCTGGGCCGCAGAATTACATCCAGCGTCGCAGCCTACCATGCGGCAAACCGCAAGGCGCGTCACGAGCGAATCGTAGCCCGCGAATCGCCCGGGACGAGCCGAGTGTGGAACGCCGAGCGGCAAGGCAATTGTCGTCTCGACGGCCGCAAAAAGCTTTTTTCCTTGCGCTGCCGCAGATATACTGCCAGCCTTGGGGGATCGTCGCACGAGCGACGCTTTTCCGGCCCCCAGGGCGCTCCAAAATGCCGACGGGTCCAAGTTATGCAGCGTAGCTGTCGAGCAGCGCGGCGATGCAACTGGCTGGCTATTCTGATCCTGGGCGTCAGTTTGGCGCCCGCGGCCCGACCGGCCGGCGCCGCCGATGGCCCACGCTATCAGCTTAAACCCGGCGACGAGTTGGCGTACAGCTACACGCTCTCCGCTCAACTGGGGGCCGAACGGGCCGAGTGGACCGGCGCCAATCGGATGCGGATCGACCCGCTCCCCAAGTCGACCAAGGCCGAACAGTCCGAGCCGGACATGGCGACCGGTACCGGCTTCTTCGTCACCAGCGACGGTTACTTGATCACCTGCGGCACGTCGTCCAGGACGCCGCCAAGATCGAAGTGGCGGTCGGCGACAAAAAGTATGAAGGCCGCGTCATCTCGCAAGACAAAGCGCACGACGTGGCGCTCGTGCACATCGAAGCCACCGACCTGCCGCCGCTCCCCCTGGCCGATTCGAATGCCGTCGAACTCGGGCAAGAAGTCCGCGCCGTCGGCTATCCGCTCTCCAGCGTGCTGGGCGACAGCATCAAGATCGTCCGCGGCACGATTGCCGGCGTCATCAACGGGCCCGACGGTAAGATCCTGCAGGTCGACGCCGGCATCAATCAGGGCAACAGCGGCGGCCCGATGGTCAACGAGCACGGGCAAGTCGTCGGCGTGGTCAGCGCGAAGTTGACCGGCGACAAGATTTCGAACGTGGGTTTCTGCCAGCCCGTCAACGACGCCAAGAAACTGCTCGACGACAAGAAGATCCACTATCAATCGGCCGAAGGGGGCGAAAAGCTCGAGGGAACCGCGCTGGCCAAGCGCGTGATCCCGTCCGTCGTGCTGATCACCGTCACGCTCCGCTCCGACCTGGAAAAGGTGCGGATCGTGGCCTATCGCAGCACCTGTCACCGGCAATCGCCGGCCGGATCCGCCGACCTGACGGACGAGGGGCACGCCGTCATCAATACGTCTGGCGAATTGCTGGTCGCCGACTACGCGCAGCCGCTGCCGATGTGCCTGGGGCCGCTTGGCCAGATCGGCATCGAGCAGTTCTCCGACGACGGACAGAAACGCTGGCGCTTCGAGCGGGCCACCGAACTGCGCCTCAGCGTGGCCGACGCGAGCCCCGGCGCCGCGTTCAACAATTCACCCTCCAGCGTGCCCAACGCCGGATCCGGCGCCCGCGGGGCGGCCATCGGCCGGCTGCCGATCGTGCCGCGGCCGGCAGTTCCGCACCCCGGACCGGAGCCGCGTCACGGCGGGCGCAGCAGCCGCTCGCGCGTGCAGATTGCTCCGCAGCCGACGCCCGGTCAGCCGGCAATGCCCGCGCCGCCCAAGCAAGCCGTGCTCGTTTTGCCCGCGCTGGAACGGGTCCAGTACGAGATCGTCAGTTCCACCGCCGACGCGCTGCAAATCCGGAAGACCTACGAGCTCGCGTCGCTGGCCCGGCCCGGCGAGGCCGGACACATCAGCGTCAGCGGCAAAGGAACGCTGGAAGTCGATCCGCATTCGGGCATCCCCGAAAGCCTGGAGTTCGACGGCACGCTGACGACCAGCAAGGGAGCCATCGCGCTCAAGTACAGCTACCGCCGGGTGGAAACCTCGAGCCTGGCTGGCGTCGCGCCGCCGCCGGCCACGCCAACCGTGGCTGGCGGCCGCGCGAATCGGAGCGCCGCCGCCTGCGGCCGGCGCATCCCCGCCGTCCGGTCCGGCCAATGCGTCCGCCAGCCAACCGCGTTCCCGCCGCGGCCAGCTGCAGGAAGTGCCCACGGGCGCCAAGCTGCTCAAGGCCGTCAAGCTGGTCGACGAACTGTTCGAGTCCGAATTGGCCGCTGCCGACACGGCCGCAGAAAAGATCGCCCTGGCCAAGAAGCTGCTCGACCATGCCCATCAGCAGAAAGTCGGCGCCGCCGACCACTACGTGCTGCTCGACAAAACGCGCGATCTGGCTGCCGCCGCCGGCGACGTCAAGCTCGTCAAGCAAGCCACCTCCGAGATCGCGGCCGGCTACCGGGCCGATCTCGCGGCGTTGGAACTCTCGTCGCTGACGCAATTGAGCGTCTCGGCGAGCGGCGTCGAGGGTCAGCGGCGGGTGGCTCTGTCGGCGCTTTCGGCCATCGGCGACGCCGTGAAGTCCGATCAGTTCGATGTTGCCCGGCAACTCGGCAAACTGGCCCTGGCGGCCGCCCGCAAGGCGAAAGACGACAAGCTTGTCCAGCGGATCACCGATCGGGCCGCCGAATTCAAGGCCATGCAGGCCGCGTTCGCCGAATACCAGAGTGCCCAGGAAAAACTGAAGCAGAACCCCAAGGACGGCCCGGCCAGCACCATCGCGGGCAAGTATCTGTGCTTCATCCACGACGACTGGAAAAAAGGGCTGCCGCTCCTGGCCCAGGCCGACGACACCACGCTCCGCAACCTGGCCGAAAGCGAACTGGCCGAGCCAAGCATCGGCGACGTGCAGTTGGAAGTCGCCGAAGGCTGGTGGGATCTGTCGGAGGACGCGAGCGAGCCAGGCAAGAAACATCTGCAAAACCACGCCCGGGTGTGGTATCAGCAAGCCGTCGGCGCGCTCTCCGGCCTGGCCAGGATCAAGGCCGAGAAACGGCTCGGCAGCGGCGCCTCGGCCAGTGCAGCCGAAACCGCCAGCGAGGAACTGCCCACCACCGACGAGTCGGGCAAGGCGATTACGCCGGCCGTCGCGGCGCGCAATGCGCTGCTCACCAAGGCCGAAGCTTCGATCACAGCCGGCCGGGTGATGCGCACGCAGGAAGTCGGCTTTACGACCGGCAAGCAAGCCTTCGTCCACGTGCCGGAGCAGACGTCGCTGCTGGTCGGCTTCGACATCTCGTACAACGGCCGCAACGTTTGCGCGATCCGGCCGGTCTTTCAGTCGGCCAAGAGCCAGAACAACGGGCCGCCGTTCGGCGTCGCCGCCACGGCAAACAAGAAGATGGCCGCCCGGGCGGCGATCATCAACAAGCACATCGTGGCCAAGAAGGGCTTTGCCGTCGCCGGCATCAAGGCCAAGGGCGGATTGGCGGTGACCGGCATGTCGATCACATTCATGGAGGTCGGAGCGGCCGGACTGAATCCCGAGACCGCGTACGAGAGCCCCTGGATCGGCACCGAAGGGAGCGTCGATCCCGAAATCGAGCTGACCGGAAACGGCCTGCCGGTGGTGGGCATTTACGGTCACGGCAGCGGCAACACGATCAGCGCGCTGGGGCTGATTGTGGCCGAAAAATAAGGCCCCCGAGCGGCGCGCGGACGCTCATCGCGGGGTCGTTCATGCCGCGGGCGGCCGTCTGCAGACAACGCTCTGCAGACGGCACCCTGACAATGGCGGCTCCGCGGGGCCAGCGCGGATTCAAACCTGCGGATTCAAATCTGCGGAATCAGACCCGCGGAATCTCGAAGCCCGGCCGCGGCGTGCGGGCGAAAAACGTCTGGGCCTGATCGTCCCCCACGATCTTTTCGGCAGCCGGATCCCACTTGATCACGCGCCCCAGCCGGGCGGCAATGGCCGTCAGGTGGCAGGTGTTCATGGCCTGGACGTGGCTGAACACGTCGGAGACCGTGAGGCCCCCTTCGCGGATGCAGCGGTAGAAGTTCTGCTTGTGCCCCTCGAACGGCTTGCCTTTGTAGAGCCGCTCGACGTCGGCCTGGGTGTACTGGTCCTTGTCCCAGTTTTCTTCGATCGGCTTGCCGGCGATCTTGCCCCGGCTGACGAAGATGCGTCCTTTGCTCCCCTCGAACAGGATGCCGTTCTCGCTGCGGCTGTCGACGATCATTTCCGCCCCGCCGCCAAACTTGCACTTGATGGCGAAGTCGTGCGAGGTGTTGTAGCAGTCGTCGACCGTGGGATAGCCGTCCTTGAAGGGGACCGGATGCTTGGCGTCGGTGCCGTCGATCTCGACAGGGCCTTGTCCGGTCTTCTCCTGGCCCAGGGCCCAGGTGGCGATGTCGACGTGGTGCGCGCCCCAGTCGGTGAACTTGCCGCCGGAGTATTCATACCACCAGCGGAATTGGTAGTGGCAGCGCTTATCGATGTAGTCGACCTTCGGCGTCTGGCCGAGCCACATGTCCCAGTTCAATTCGGCCGGCGGGGCGGTCTTGGGGAACGGGCCGCCCACGTCGCCGCCGTTGATGCCCACGGTCACCTTGGTGATGTCGCCCAAGAGGCCCTTTTGCACCATGTTCACCGCCCGCAGAAAGCGGTCGCGGTCGCTGCGCTGCTGGGTGCCGACCAGAAATACCTTGTCGGCGTATTTCTTGCAGGCGTTGCGGATGAGCTGGTTTTCTTCCAAAGTGAGCGTAAGCGGCTTCTGGCAGAACACGTGCTTGCCGGCCTGCAGGGCCTCGATGGCCACCTTCACGTGCCAGGGATCGGTCGTGACGACGCTCACCACGTCGATGTCGTTGCGGTCCAGCAGCTTGCGATAGTCGCCGTAGGCGTCGGCCTTGCCCTTGCCGATGCCGTTGTCTTTCTTGGCCGCTTCGGCGCGCCCGGAGTCGACGTCGCAGACCGCCAGGATGTCGCCGAAGCCGGCATGCTCCTTGGCATCGCCGCTGCCCATGCTCCCCACGCCGACGCAGCCGATCTGCGGCCGGTCGTTGGCCGCCAGGTTGGCAAAGGCTTTTTGCGTCCAGGGAAAGTAGACAACCGAGGCACTGGCCGCCGTGGCGGCCGCCGAACGCTCGAGGAAACGCCGCCGGGTAGTTCGCGTGGACTTCATGGGAGATCCTGGGAGGGAAGGTGTTCGCCGAGCCGGTTGGCTATGGAAAGGATGACCGCCGAGGCCGCGGGGTTACTCCCCCCGAGGCCGGAATACGCCAAAATACTCGCTCGCCGGGCCGATTGCCAGTTTGTCGATGCCGCGCTGCCAGCTAGCCCGACCGCCGGACCGCTGGGAACGGATCCGCGACACCGTCGGCAAACGGGGCGGGGAAATGGAGTTCGTGCCCGGAGGGGGACCGGCTACGATGTTTTCCGCACCGCACCGGCGTGCGGCCGCTCCCCTTCATCCGGAGGCTCCGCGCTCGGAGAGCGTATGTCCGTCGGCGACCCGGGCTCCGGCCTGTTCGAAAAACGACTCGAGTTGCCTCCCCACTCGTGGGCCATGTGGTGGGCTGGCGCGGCCTACGCCATCGAAGCGGCCATCTGCGCCGGCTTGCTCTGGACCGCCTACGACTGGCTCCATCTGCCCGGGGGCCGCTGGGCCGTCGTCTCGGCGATCGTGGTGTTGCAGCCGGGAGTCACCCAGTCTTTCCATTCGTCGATCTTCCGCATCCTGGCCAACTTGATCGGCGTGACCGTCGGGCTGGCCGCCGTGTTGCTCCTGGGCAGCGAACCCTGGCAGGTGATCGTGGCGATGCTCACCGTCATTGCCTGCTGCCTGGCCCTGCGGCTCGAACAAAGCCTGCGCAGTGCGTGCGTCTCGGTCATCATCGTGATGACCACCGGCGAAGGGCACGTGGTGGCCAACGGCATCCAGCGGGCCGTGGGCGTGGCCATCGGCGCCACGCTGGCCGTCAGCGTGCAGCTGACCTTTGAAACGATCGTCCGCCGCTTGCGGCCGCCCACGCCCGAGCTCACCCCATCCGGGACGAATCAGCCGGGGACGAGCCAGCCACATCCGGAAGGGCCGCGAGATCCTGCGCCAGGAAAACAAGACGAATGACGGGCACCGGGAAGCTCAATCGCCCAGCCGGGTGACGAGCTGGTACGGATGCGTCGGTCCGCCGGAATCGAGCGCGTCGACGAGCACCAGAAAGTACGCGCCGGAATCGGGGGCGGCAAATGCCAGCCGCGGATCGCGGCCCTCGCTGTCGTCGTCGCTGGCCAGCAGCCGGCCTTGGGCGTCGTAGAGCGAGAGCAAGGGGTCCAGCGCCGAGCCGTACCGCGCGGCCAGCACTTCGGCCACCAGATGCTGGCCAGCTGAGAGTTCCAGTCGAAACACATCCACGTTGCGGGCCGGCTCGATCGTGCCTTCGATCACCTGGCCCGGCTCGATCGGCTGGGCGTCGCGAAAGCCGCCGTTGGGCTCGCGCTTGGGCACGAGCTTGTCTTTGGCCACGACGCGCAGCGCGTGCGGGGCCGACTCGCCCTTGGGCGTGACAACCGTAAATCGCACCTCGCCCGGGGGCAAGTCGTCCGGCGCGGTTGCCTCGATCTCAACCTGCGTGTCGCCCAGGATTTTGGGGTCCGTATTGGCCGGCAGGGGGGCTTTGCCCTTGGACAGGATCTTGAGCACCAGCGGACTCCCCTCGACCCGGCACTCGCTGCCCTCCTCGAGCAACAGTCCCCGGACGATCAATTTGGTCGTCGTGCCACTCGCCAACCCCAGCGGCGTCGACATCAGGACACTGGGCTTGGGCTCGGCCTTCGGCTCGTCGGCCCGGCCGAGCGGCAGCGCGGTCGCCAACAGGCAAGCTGCGAGGCAAAGGATGAAGGCGGAAGGATGAAGGATGAAAAACAAAATGCGCTCGCCGTGACTCGTCATTTCCCGCATCCCCTTTCCGAAGGCACCGCTCGCCGCCGACTAGCCGAACAGATCCTTGATGAACTCCCCTTTGTCCAGAATCGGAATCGGGCGGCCGTCGGGCGTGACCAGCTCGTGGTGCGGGTCGATGCCCAGAGTTTCCAGCACGGTGTAAGCCACGTCGGGGGGCGCGACCGGGCGCTCGATGGTCTGCGCGCCCTGGGCGTCGGTCGCACCGATCACTTTGCCCCGGGCTACGCCCGCGCCGGCAAACAGCAGCGACGCGGCGGGCGCCCAATGATCGCGCCCGGCGTCTTTGTTGATCTTCGGCGTGCGGCCGAATTCGCCCATCGCGATCACCAGCGTCTCGGCCAGCAGGCCGCGCTGGTCCAGGTCGTCGATCAAGGCGGAGAAGGCGCTGTCGAACTCGGGCAGCTTCTTTTCGAGCCCGTCCCAGATCTTGGCATGATGATCCCAGCCGCCGCTGGACACCGTGGCGAACCGCACCCCGCGCTCGACCAGCCGCCGCGCTAGCAGGCAGCTCTGGCCGATCGTCGAGCGGCCGTAGCGGTCGCGCAGGGCCGCGGGTTCTTCGCCGATGGCAAAGGCGGCTTGGGCCTCGGGCGAGAGGATCATGTTGGTCGCCCGCTGGCGGAATTCGTCGTAGGTGGCGATCTGATCGTTCCCCTCGACCCGCCGGGCCAGCGAATCGACCGCCGCCAACAGCGACTGGCGCCGCTCGACGCGGCTGGCCGCCAACGGCTCGCGGGGCGTGACGTCCTGGACCTTGAAGTTCTCGGCCTGGGGGTCGCCGGTCTTGAACGACTCGTAGCGGCCGCCCAGGAACGCGCTCTTGCCCAGTTCCCAGGTGAACGCCGGATTGCTCGGTATCGCCACGTAGGGAGGCAGCACTTCGGTGAAGCCGAATTCATGCGCGGCCACGGCGCCCAGCGCCGGATAGTCGCCAAAGGCCGAGCCAAACCGGCCCGACAACACCCAGTTGGTGGCCGTCTCATGATGATCGTTGTTGTGCGCGCCGAGCGGACCAGCGTCAGCTTGTGCATCGTCTGGGCCATCTTGGGCAGCAATTCGCCCACCTGCAGGCCCGGCACGCTGCTGGGGATCGGGTTGTATTTGCCGCGAATCTCGGCCGGGGCCTCGGGCTTCAGGTCGAAGCTGTCGTGATGCGACAGGCCGCCCCCCAGATAAATCAGGATCACCGATTTGGCCCGAACCTTCGGCCCCGCGGCGGCAGCAGCCCCCGCCCGGGCGGCCAGCAATTGCGGCAGCGAGAGGCCCAGCGCGCTCAACCCGCCGACACGCAGGAAATCGCGCCGCGAAGGGCTGCGGCCCGGCGACGATTTTGGAAACAGGAGGTCGAGCATGAGACGGTCTCGGCGGAGGGGATCGGGGTGTGCAGGATCGGGGCTTACGGGCCCCCCACCGGACGCAGCCGGTGGGCTTAACGGGGAGGGCGTGAGCGCGCTGGGGAGTTAGTGGTTGAAGGTAAAGTCCTTGGAGTTGATGAGCGCCCAGGCGACGTCGGTAAAGAGCTCCGCCCGCGGCACGCCGGCGGCGAGCGCCGCTTGTACGGCGCTCAGGGCGGCAGCGTCCGGCCCGTGCCCCAGGGACGCCAGGAACAGTTCGTCCAGCACGCGGGCGTCGTCGGCTTCGCGCGAGCAGGGCGGCCAGGCGTCCTTCGCCGTGCTGGATGCTGCCCAGCACTGCCTCGCCGTTTTCCAATTGCAACAGCTGCGAGATGGTCACTTCGCCCCGCCGTTCGCAGGCGCAGGCCGTCACACGCTCGGAGCGGCCGAATTGCTTGAGAAAATACGACTCGACCGTCGGGTCCGGCACCTGGATCGCCCGGATGCCCACCGGATAGCCGGGAAATTCCTGCGGCCGGCCGGTCACCTGGCTGATGGCGTCCAGCAGCACCTCGGCGCTCAGCCGCCGGGCGAAATAATGCGAGTAGAAATGCGCGTCGGTTTCGTTGCCCGGCACGGTGGCCGAGCTGAATTGATACACCCGTGAATTGAGCACCAGCCGCATCAAGTGCTTCAGATCGTAATGCTGCTGGACGAGCTCGCGCGACAGAGCCTGCATCAGCGGGGCGTTCGAGGGGGGATTGCTGGCCCTTAGGTCGTCGACCGGCTCGACCAGCCCGACCCCCATGTAATGCCGCCAAACCCGGTTGACGATCGCGGCGGCAAAGGCCTCGTTCTGCGGACTGGTGATCCAGGCGGCGAGTTGCACCCGCGGATCGGTGGTGGGATCCACCTGGCTGGCCTGGCGGTCGAGCGGCTGCGGCTCCAGAAACTTGCCGGTGCGGGGCTGGCCCACGCCGATTTTCTGGTCCGCCTTGAGCGGCGTGAACGAGAGCACCGAGCCGCCTTGCAGCGGATGCTTACGATCCAGCTTGAGCGGGGCGAAGAACGCGGCGAAGTGGTAGTAATCGTCCTGGGTGAAGCGTTCCAGCGGATGATTATGGCACTTCGCGCAGCCGATCCGCGTGCCCAGGAAGGCTTGAGCCACGCTCGCCACCACGTCCGAATCGGTCGGCGAACTGCTGCCGATCGTGGTGACGAAATATCCCACCTCGGGATGCTCGCTCACGGGGCCGCTGGCCGTGAGCACGGCGCGAACCAGTTCGTCCCAGGGGCGGTTGGCGGCCACTTGCCCGCGCAGCCAGCGATGAAAACTGCGCACGCCCTTGGCCGTGCGGTTGTCGCCGTCGCGATCTTTGCGGTTCTGCAGCAGGTCGGCCCACTGGAGCGTCCAGAAATCGACGAACTCCGGCCGCGCAAGCAAGCGCTCGACCAGCGCCGCGCGTTTCCCCGGGCTCGGGTCGGCGGCAAAAGCGGCCGCCTCGGCCGCCTCGGGAAGCGTGCCGATCGTGTCGAGATAGGCGCGGCGGAGGAATTCGGCATCGCTCGACGCCGGGCTGGGCGGAATCCGCAGCGCCGCCAATTTGGCCAGCACGTGTTCGTCGATCACGTTGTTGCGGCCGGCGAATTGCCCGGGATCGACCGATTGTTCGAACGGACTGGTAACCGTGATCACCGCCACCAGGCTTTCGAAGTGCGCCCGGACGGCCGTCTCGCCGCTGCGCAGCACTTGCAGGCTTCCGCCGGCCGACACCTCAACCACGCTGGAATCGATCGATGCGAACTGGGCCAGCCAGGTGACGTCGCGCAGCCGGCCGTCCGCGTAGCGAGCCTGCAGCATCAGTTGCTGCCGGCCGCCGACCGGCAGCGTCAAATTGCCGGGCAATAGCTCCAGCGATTCCAATCGCGGCTCATCGGCGATCGGCCCCGGCGCCCCGGCCCGCAGCCAGTCGGCGAGCACCGCATAGGCCCGGCTATCGGCCGTGGCCAACACGCCGCCGCCATGCGGCAGGCCGCCCGACGCCTTCTTCAGCAGCAGGCTCTCGGTGGGCAAGGCCGGGCGCAGCCGCCGCCCGCGCGACTCGCGCATCAGGCGCTCGTAATCCCAATCGGGCGCATAGCCCCGTAGCGAGAGCTTGAAGCCGTTGCGGCCGTCATTCTTGCCGTGGCAAGCACCTTGATTGCAGCCGAGCCGAGTCAAAAGCGGCACGACGTCTTCGACGAACGAGGGGGCCGCCTGTCCGCCCAGGCCGCGGCAGGTCACCTGGATCGTAGCCGAGCGCCCCGCACAGCGGGCCGTGATCTCGGCCACGCCGTCCGCCCGGGCCACGCATTCGCTCCCGACCACAGCGACCACGTCGGGCCGGTTGCTTTGAAACGCAACCTGATCGGTCACGTCGGTGGAGTGTCCGGCCGCATCGACGGCACTGACCAGCAGGCGGTGCTGTCGGAAACCGGCGTCCAGTTCGACGCGCTGAGGATAAACGACCAGCCGCTCGATCGGGGTAGCTGGCGACTCGGCGCCCGCCGCCAGACCGCGGGGCACCGCCAGCGCAAGGCCGGCGCACGCGAGCAGAAGTGATCGATAACGCGGCATGGCGGGGGATACTGCCGGCGAGCAAAGGTAGGGCATGGGTCCGACTGGGGCCGGATCCATCAAGCCTTATTTATACTCGACGGCCGCCCCGCGTCCAAATCGCCGGGCTCGACAAACGGAAGAGGGACATGCCGGCCCGGACTGGCGCGTGGCCGGCATGCCCACACGGCATCGTTTGATTACCCGGCAAACGCCAGGCCGCGGTGCTGGCCCTGCAACTCGCGGAGCATTTGCCGGCGCACTTGCTCCCGCGCCGCAAGCGCGGCGCGGATAATTTCGGCCGCGCCGTCCACGGGAACCAGCGACATGTTGATCGTGAGGTCGTAGTTCTCCGGACAGGTCGGATCGATGTGGAAATGATCCTTGAGAAACAGCGTCCGCTCGCGATCGAGCATCTTGGCGCGGTGCGCCGCTTCGCTGGAGGTCAGGCCCATCTCGTGCACCAATGTTCGCACTCGGTCGGCCATTTCGGCCACCAACCGCACGCGCAAGGTTGTCGTCGGGGGCAGCACGTGAGCCGAGCCGCGGCCGACGATGATCGAGCGGCCTTGCGCCCCAGCGCCAGGAGCGTTTCGATCAGCCGCCGCACGTAGGCATTTTCACTCACGTAGGGAACCGCGGAAAAGTCTTCCATCCGTTCGACCAGCCAGCCGACATGGCGCTCGTCGATGCTCTCGAGCAGGTCGACCTGGACGCGCATTTCCGCGGCCATCCGCTCCAGCAGCGCGTGATCATAGACCGGCCAGCCCAAGCGCCGCCCCAATTCGTTGGCCACGCTCGTGCCCAGCGCACCGGCCTGGCGGCTGATGGCCACGGTCATCGCGGGCATCGGATCGGGCGGCGCAGCCACCACGCTGTGCTGCGCCTGATCGTGACCGATGGCTTTGAGCAACGCTTCCGGCGACCGCACGGATTCCTGCCAATTCATACTGCACCTCCTGCAAACCAAACGCACCCCTGTGAACCACTGCCCCTATTTTATCGGTCTGCGGCGCGCGATCGCGCCGGATGATTGGTTACATTTTGTTAAGTTGAACACGCGGCAAGACATTGTAGTTTTTTTCACGATGTTCGAACGCTCCGCGAGGGGGGATCGAGCGGCGGGCCCGTTTGGTTTCGCGACTCGACGCGCGGCGTCACGCCAGGGGGTCAGGTCGATGTTTTCGGCCTGCGCCGCACGGCGTGGCGTGTCGTGCCGCCGAAAAATGGACCAGACCCCGATCAAACTGGCCCACGCCTTCACGCCCGCTTACGAATTCGATAGGTTGATGGATTCCACCAGCGTCCCGCAGAGAGCCCCTCAATGCCCAGTCCCCCGAGTTTCGATACGCTGCGCCGCGAGATCGCCGGCGTGGGCGTGGCCAGGCTGGCCGACGAGTTCGGCACGCCGACGTTCGTTTACGATGCCGCCCAGATCGTCGAGCGGATCAAGGACCTCGCGGCCTTCGACGTGATTCGCTACGCCCAGAAGGCCTGCTCGAACCTGGCCATCCTCGACCTGATGCGCCGCCACGGCGTGCTGGTCGACGCGGTCAGCGCCGGCGAGATCGGCCGCGCCCTGGCGGCAGGCTACCGGCCGCAAGGCGATCCGCCGCCGATCGTGTACACCGCCGACATCTTCGACAGCGAATCGCTCGACCTGGTCCTGAAGCACGGCATCCACGTGAATTGCGGCAGCCCGGACATGATCGATCAGATCGGCCAGCGGGCGCCCGGCAGCCACATCACGCTGCGGCTCAACCCGGGCTTTGGCCACGGGCACAGCCAGAAGACCAACACCGGCGGCGATCAATCGAAGCATGGCATCTGGCACGAGCAGCTGGCCGACTGCCTGCGGCGGGCCGATCACCACGGCCTGGGCATCAGCGGATTGCACATGCACATCGGCTCGGGCACCGACATGGAGCATCTGGCCCAGGTTTGCGGAGCCCTGGAAAAGGCGGCCCGGGAAGTTGGCCGGTCGCTCACGGCGATCTCGGCCGGCGGCGGCCTGCCGATTCCCTACCGGCAGGAGCAAACGTACGTCGATCTCGCGGCTTACTTCCAGCTCTGGGATGCCACGCGGCGGCGGCTGGAAGACGCCTTTGGCCACAAGCTGCGGCTGGAGATCGAGCCGGGCCGCTACCTGGTCGCCGAGAGCGGCTATCTGGTCACCCGGATCTGCGCGATCAAGCAAATGGGGCGCAACGCCTTCTATCTGGTCGACGCCGGTTTCAACAACCTGGCCCGGCCGATTCTCTACGGGGCGTACCATCCGATGTCGATCGTGCCGGCCGATTCGACCCCGCGCCCCGAGCGCGACGTGGTCGTGGGCGGACCGCTGTGCGAATCCGGCGACATCTTCACGCAAGAGGAGGGGGGCTTTGTCGCCACGCGCTCGCTCCCCGCGGCCGCCGTGGGAGAATTGCTGGTCATCGAACGGGCCGGGGCCTACGGTTTCGTGATGGGCTCGAACTACAACTCCAAGCCGCTGGCCGCAGAAGTGCTCGTCGCTGGCGGGCGAGCTCAGCTGATCCGCCGCCGGCAATCGTTCGACGACATCGTCGCCGGCGAGATCATTCCGAAGTCCTGAGCCGCACGCGCGGAGCTTCGCCATGCCGAAACAACTGCTGGCCGCCTGGATCTTGCTTGCGCTGGCAGCCGGCACGCAGGCCGCCGAGCGGCCGGAGCGGCGTGTACTGTTCATCGGCATCGACGGCGTGCGCACCGACGCGCTCTTGGCCGGCAAAGTGCCGCACCTGCGCTCGCTGATCGCCGACGGGGCGATGTCGCGCGCGACGAACATCGTGGGCACGCATGGCGACACGGCCGACACGGTCAGCGGGCCGGGCTGGTCGAATCTGCTCACCGGCGTCTGGGCCGACAAGCACGGCGTGCTGGACAACAAGTTCCGCGTAATGCACTACGACCAGTTCCCGCACTTCTTCCGGCACGTGAAGGACGCCTTTCCCGGCGCCAAAACCTGCTCGTACACGACCTGGCCGGAGATCCACGTGCATATCCTCTCGGCGGCCGACGAAGCCTTCGTGTTTCTCGACGACGATCGCTCGGCCCATTACCGCCAGGCCGACGAGAAGTGCACGGCCAAGGTCGTGCAGGTGCTGAAGAACGACGACCCCGACGCGATGTTCTTTTATCTGGGGGCGGTGGACGAGGCCGGGCATCAGCGGGGTTTTCATCCCAGCGTGCCCGAGTACATGGCGGCCCTGGAAACGGCCGACTCCCAGGTCGGCCGTGCGGTGGCGGCTCTCCACGCCCGGCCGCGCTACGATCAGGAACATTGGCTGGTCCTGGTGGGCACCGATCACGGCGGCCAGGGCAAAGATCATGGCGGCGGCCGGAAGGTGCCCGAGATCAACACCGTTTGGCTGATCGTCAGCGGGCCCGACGCCGCGCGCGGCCCGATCGAGGGACCCACCCAGCAGGTCGATCTGGTTCCCACGGCCCTCAAGCATCTGGGCGTGCCGATCGAGCCGAAGTGGCAGCTCGACGGACAGCCGGTCGGGCTCAAGCCGGCCGCGGCAAACCGGTAGCAATCGCCCAGTAGGGGCATGCCGCCTAAACGCCCATCCGAGAACCGACTCGGAGAGGGGGACAGTCCCGTTTGCTCCGAGGACTGCGCAAGACCGGGACAGTCCCCGCCGGTTCTCGGATAGTCTCTGAGGGTACGCGGCCGCCAGCTGCGGCCGGAGACAAGCCTTTTTCACGCCGCGCCGGTCGTTTTTTCATCGTCTTTGTCATGGTCCGGTGCGTTTTATTCCGTCCGGGGCGGCTGGGGCTCACGCGCGGCTTGGCCGGGAGCCGATTTCTTTCTATGATTGTCATGCCCACCTGACGCCAACCTTCCGGCCAGGCCTGGCCGGTTTCGTTTTCTTCCAGAGGTATCCAACGATGGCCAAACAGGGCCCTCGCAAGAAGCTGCCGAAAGAGCTGGCGGTCATCAACGCCGACAATTGCACCGGCTGCGAATCGTGTTTGGAAGTTTGTCCGGTCGACTGCATCATCAAGATCCAGCAGTACGACCACATGCAGAACCTGCAGAGCTGGTGCCAGATCGACCTGGAGCGCTGCGTGGGCTGCGAAGTCTGCGTCCACATTCCGCAGAAGAAGACCAATCCGTACGAGCTCACGGTCTGCCCCTGGGACGCCATCGAAATGGTGCCCACCGAGCTGGTGGCCCAGGCCGTCGCGGTCATCGGCGGCCCGCCGGCGTACATCGAAGCCAACTGGGATCGGCTGGTCGGCACGGCCCAGCATCTGGCCGAAATGAAAGCCGCCTCGGGCTGAGGCCCCGGCCGCTTCGGACTGAGACGCGGCCGCTTCGGGCTGGGACGCATTCCGCTCCGGGCTGGGGCGGCGCCTCGCCAGGCCCGAAATCGGCCCTCTCTTACGATCCGCCGCCCGCATCCCCGCCCGGCGGCCCGGCCGCATTGCCCCGACCGTTTGTCTCGCGCGAGCGGTTCTTCAACTGCTCCCGGGCAGCCTGATAGAGCAGCGCTTTGCGCCGGGCGACGAGTTGCTGCACGTCGGCGCGGCTCCAGCCCAGCTGCTCGCCGGTTTGCCACAGGAGTGCCGCCTCGGCTGGTTCGATCCGGCCATCGGCCAGCGCCATGTCGGTCATCGCGGTGAGCCAGCGGCCGCCTTCTTCGGCGTCGCGCGGCTGCGGCACAGCCAGCTGATGCCGCTGGGCGGCTTCGATCATCGCTTGCAGCCGAGCCGGCGGCACGCCGCGGCGCTGCGCCGCGCGCTCGAGAGCCCGGAGCTCGCGATCGCTGAGCTGCTCGTCGGCCAGGGCCATCTGCACGGCCCAGGCCAATAGCTCGCCCGACCGCGGCAGTTCGCTGCCGTCACCGGCGGACGACAAAGCTTGCGCGCGGTCGGGGTTTGCGCCGCTCGCAGTTGCCGCCGTCGCCTCGTCGGGCTCGGCCGGGGCAGGAACGCTTTGCCGGTTGAGCTCTTCCGCTAATTCCGCTGCCTGCTCGCTCGGAATCGGAAACAGTTCGCCCAGCACCCAGTCGGTCGAACCGTCGTTGAGCACCACGCCGCAAAATTCGCAGGCATTGGCGGCCAGATCGCTCTCGGGCGCGCCGCAGCTGGGGCAGTGCGCTGGTGACGGTCTTGGCCACGTCCGACTGGACGCCGGCCCGGCGAACCAGCACATAGAGCGATCGAAACAGCGCGTTCTCGCCGGCCGGCTGCGGACGCTGTCCCACCGGAGCGACAAACGTGCGACCGGCCCAGCGCACTTCGACCAGCGCCCGATCCTGCGCTTCGCCCGGCAGAATGCCCAGCGTCTCGACCGACCCCACCGCCGCGTCGCCCCAGTAGCGGCGCAGGGCTTTGTCCGGGCCCCAGCGCTGGGGATAGTCGGCACAAAATGCGCTCAGGGCCATTTTCTCGAGCGGCCGCATATCGCCCAGCCGATCGGCCATTGCCTTGCGCCAGAAGATCACGCTGGTCCGATCCTCCAGGTGCTCGACGCTCAGGCCCGGGTCGCGCTGGGCGCGATAGGCGGCCACCCCGGGCGGTTCGCTCGGAGCATCGTCGTTCCATTCGGCGCTTTGGGTGATTTCGACCAGCACCCAATCGAAATTGCCGCTGCGGACCAGGCTGCCGCACGTGGCGCAGCGGGCCGACTCGTTCAGCTCGATCTGGGCGCCGCAGTTCGGGCATTGCCCCTCGACCAGGCCGGGCTTGTCTCCGGTCGTCACGCCGCGGCGGCGCAGAAAGGTCCAGTACTCGACGAATTCGTCGCTCTCGGCGCCTTCGCCCAGCCGCTTGCCCGTATCGAGGGCCACGCGATAATCGTCGGCCCGGGCGCGAATGCCGACCGTCAGCAGATCGAAGATCGAGTCGCCGGCCACCTGCACCAGCCGGACCTCGGCCACCTGAACCCGATCGACCTGGTTGCGGTAGTTGAAGTCTTTCTGCTCGGCGATCTGCAGCGTGAAGCGCTCGAAGATGCCGTCGGAAACGAACGGCCGCACCCCGGCCAGGTCCTGCGCGCTCCAGGCCTGTTGCAAGCGCAAGAAGGCCTGCTCGGCGCGGCGGCAGAAATTGCCCTCGTCGAACGCCGGATCCGTGCTCGCCAGGCGCCGCAGCGCCTCGGCCCGTTGCAACTCGGCGGTCTCGCCCACCGCCCGGCGGATTACGCTCGTGCGATAACGATCGGCTCCCTGCTGCGAGCCCTTGGCCAGCAGATAAATCACGACCGCCAGGAGCAGCAGCGAAACGATCGGGTGGTAGCGGAAGAACTGGACGCCCCAGTAGATCAAAGGCCCGATGTCGACGTTGCCGCCGCCCCCCTCGCCGCCGGAATGAAATCCGCCGGACGTCGAGCTGCCGCTGCCGTGGTAGCCTTGCCCGCCGCCGGCTCGGGCCCAGGCGTCGTCGGCCCCGACCAGCACGCACGCCAGCGCAATCGCCAGCATCAATAGCGCGGCGGGCGCGAGCTTGCCGGCAGCGGGGCGACGGGTCGGAGCAGGACCGATGTTTGGCATGCGGCTTATTTTATCGGTACTCGGGTCGCCGTTGGAACGCTTTCGGCCGGTTTGTCGCTGGCTCGGCATCCCGCTGGGCTCGGCCTCCCGTTAACTCGGCCTGATCCGACTTCCACCCACGGCTCGGCAGGCTGCCCGGCGAGGAAATGAATCCCGCCCGACGATCGGTCCGGGCGCCGGCTCGTGCGTGCGAAGCGCCTGTTGGCCCCATGGCTGCCAGAGTTTCCCGGCTTACTCGATCCGCTCTTCGAGCTCGTGGATGCCCAGCGGGGCGTGGCCTTCGGCCAAGGCGTCGAGACATTCGTGCAGGTACTGGATGCTTTCGCGTGCCAGCCGTTCCACCCCTGGCTCATAGTCGAACACTTCGACCGAGACCCAACCCCGATAATCAATTCGGCCCAGGGCGTCGAGAATTGGCCGGAAATCGAGCTTGCCGAACCCCGGCCCGCGGCCGTTCGGGTCGTTGACGTGGAAATGAACCAGCTGCGACTTGAATTCCTCGATCAGCTGGGGAATGGGCGTCGGCTCGGTGGCCATGGCCCGGCAGTCCAGGTGGAGCCGGCAATGCGGCGAGGCGACGCGTTCGATCAGGTCGGCGGCCGCGCAGGCCATGGTCAGAAAGTTCGTGTCGGCCGGCGCCAGTGGCTCGACGGCCAGCGTGGTGCCGGTCTCTTCGAACACCGGCAGCGCCGCGGTGATCACTTCGATGGCGTTTTCCCGGGCGCCGTACACGCCCACGTCGGCCAGCATGTTGCGCTGCTGGGGCGAGCCGAGCACCAGCACCCAGCCGCCCAGATCGCGACACAGCCGGGCCAGGTCGCCCAGGTATTCGCTGGTTCGCCGCCGGGTGGCCGGATCGGGGCTGGTCAGGTGCAAGCCCTGCGTCTTGGCCAGCAACCAGTGCAAGCCCACGACTTCCAGGCCGGCGGCGACGATTTGATTGCGGATCTCGCTGCGCTTGTCGGCCGAAAGAGCGCGGATGTCCGGGCCGAGCGTGAAGGGCGCAATCTCGAAGCCCGTATAGCCGCACTCGGCGGCAAACGCGGCCGCCTTCTCCAGCGGCCAATCGACAAACGTCTCGTTGCAAATGGCGAATTTCATCGGCGGTTGATCTGTTCTGGGATGCGGGGATGGGGCAGGGGACTCTGCCGATCAAGTTAAGCCGATGTGCTTCCCGGCCGCAAGACGAGGGCGGCGTCCGGGGCGACGGTTCTGGAAAGGGGATCAGGGGGATGCGGCCAGGGGATACGGGGGATGACGACGGACAAAGAACGTCGGGGCAAGAAAGTAGAGGCTAGGACGATTTCAACGCGCCGTGCCCCGCGTTGTTTGCGGGCACAACCTCATCCTTCATCCTTCCGCCTTCCGCCTTCATCCTTCTGCCTTCCGCCTTCCGCCTTCATCGTTCTGCTTTCATCCTTCCGCCTTCCGCCTTCATCTCCCGTATCCCCTCCTATCCCCTTCATCCCCATCGCCTGAAGCGTTCCACTCATCCCGACGTTCACAGCTCGAACACCCGCTGCACCACCGGCCGGCCGTACTCAGCGCCGCCGGTCAGAATCAGCACATTGTCCAGCGGCCGCGTCTCGCCAGCGCCGTGCGTGTGACCGCAGAGCACGGTGAGCTGGCGATCGGGATAATCGGGCATGATCTCCAGGATCGCGTCGCCGACGGCCCGGCAGGTGAAGTGGGGAGCCCATTGGTCGTCGGAGATCTGGCCTTCGTGCCAACAAGCTTCGCGCAGCGGCGGGACATGCGTCGCCAGCCAGACTTGCCGGTGCGACTGGAGCGCGGCCGGCAGGACGGCGCGAATGTGCGCCGCCGCTTCGTCCCCGAGCCGTTCCAGGACCCGGCGGCGCTCGGCCTTGCCGTACATCGAGAGCTCGGCGATGAGTTGATAATCGTGCAGGAAGATCAACGAACGCTCGTAATCCCCCAAGCGGCCGTCGGCCCAGCCGTCGTGTCCGATCAGGGCCACGTCGCTGGCCAGTTCGAGCGGCCCGGAGTGGGATAGATAATGCAGCCGGGGGTGCTCGGCGCACAGAGCGTCGACGGCCGCCCGGACCCCGCGGATCGAGCCGTAATAAAAATCGTGGTTGCCGAGCACGAAGAAAACGTCGGCATCGGCGGCCTGCTGGATGCGGATCAGATAATGGGCCAGATCGTGGCTTTCGGCCACGTCGCCGCTGATCACCAGCCCATCGAGATTGAGCCCGGCCAGATTCCGGAGAAACGCGTCGCAATCCTCGCTGGGCAGGAAATTAAGATGAATGTCGGTGGTCCAGGCGATGCGTTTCATGCCAATCAGGCCACCGAGCAAAGCCAGGACGCCGAGCCGCCCAGCAACCGCACCGCCGCTCGCCCCCGGGGGCGACGAGAAGGCTACTTGCGGCGCGCGGTCGATTCGAGTCGTGTTCGAGTTTTGTTAAGATCCGCCGGACAAAACGCCGTGTCGCCCAGGCCCCACGGCTGGGTGCCAGTCTAACCAGCGGCGGCGCACGGCTCCAGCGCAGCTTGCCGCGGCTTGCAACGCCTCCCCGGCGCGTGGGGCGGCCGATATAATCGGTGGTTTGTCCCAGGCAGAGAGACTCGCAGAGGAGCGCGATTTGTTCGTCGGGCCGGTGTTTACCCGCGAGGTCGTGATTGCGCCGCGGCGGACGCGGCTGTACATCACGCGCACGTCGTACGTTTGCGCACTGCTCGTGCTGATGTGCACGGCCTGGCTGATCCTGGCCGGAACGCAGGTCGTGCAGGGGGTGGGCGAGATGGCCCGCTTCGGCGCGCTGCTGTTTCAGGTGCTGGCGCTCGTGCAGCTGTTGTTGGCGGTTTCGTTTTCAGCCCTGTTCGGGGCCAGCGGCGTAGCCCAGGAAAAAGACCGCCGCACGCTGATCCTGCTGCTGCTGACGAACCTGACCAACAGCGAGCTCGTGCTGGGCAAGCTGCTGGCCGGATTGCTCAACGTGCTGGTGCTGGTGGCGGCATCGCTGCCGCTGTTCATGCTCACCGCGCTGTTCGGCGGTGTGGCGTTCGAGCAGATCGGCCGCACCTTTGCCGTTACGCTGGCCAGCGCGCTCGTGTGCGGCAGCATCGGTTCGACAATCGCGCTGTGGCGCGATAGCACGTATCAGACCCTGGCCCTGACGGTGCTGGTCATTGCCGCCTGGATCGCCGTCGGCGAAGCGCTGGCCCGGGGCGTGCTGGGCCCCGACTGGTTCGGCCTGTCGAGCCAAACCTGGGCGGCCGGATTGAGCCCCTGGCAAGCCATCCAGGCGGCCACGCATCCGCTGGTCGTCAGCGACGAAGCGCTGGGCTGGCTGGGCGCGCCGGTCAACTTGTTTCTGGTCACTGCCGGGGCGCTGGCGCTGGCGATCAACGCCGTGGCCATCGCCCTGGTACGGGTGTGGAACCCCTCGCGCGAAGAGCGGCCACGGCGCGAAGAGACCGCCGGCCGGGAAAGCATCTGGGGCGCCGAATACGATCTGACGCGCGGCCAGGCGGCAACCGGAGCGTCCGAAGCGGCGGTCAGCGTCCATGCGGCGCCGGGGGCCACGCGCAAGGTCTGGGACAATCCGGTGCTGTGGCGCGAAGTGCGCACCTGGGCCTACGGCCGCAAAGTGTTGATCGTGCATCTGGCGTATCTGGCCCTGGCGGCGGTCGCCACGGCCGGATTGGTCGGCCTGGCGCACGCGCCGGGGGGCATCAGCCGGCTATCGGCCTCGCTGGTGCTGATTCCGCTGTTCATTCTCAGCCTGCTACTGGTCAACGCCCAGGCCGTGACCGCCGTGACCAACGAGCGCGACCGCGGCGCGCTCGACCTGCTATTGGTCACCGACCTGAGCGCCAAGGAGTTCGTTTTCGGCAAGCTTGGAGGCGTGCTCTACAACGCCAAGGAAATGGTCCTGCTGCCGATGCTGCTCTGCGGATATCTGTGGGCCGTGCGGGCGCTGTCGGCCGAAAACCTGCTCTACGTCCTGGTGGGGCTGGCGGTGATGAACTTGTTTGCGGCCATGCTGGGCCTGCACTCGGGCATGAACTACACCAACAGCGCCACCGCTATCGGCGTTTCGCTGGGCACCCTGTTCTTTTTGTTCATCGGCATCGCCACCAGCATGCGGATGATGATCGCCTTTAGCGGCTCGTTCCACATGCAGTTGCAGCCGTTTCTGGCCTTCATGGGGGGCGGATCGCTCGCCTTGTATCTGGCGCTGGCGCGCGCAATCCGTCGCAAGCCCTGCTGGTCACTTCGCTCATGTGCCCGGCGGCCACGTTTTACGCGATCACCAGCTTCCTGTTGGGGCACACCCTGGGACCGCTGCTCGTGGTCGCCGTGACCTACGGCTTTGCCGTGATGTCGATGCTGCAGCCGGCCCTGTTCGAGTTCGACGTGGCCACCGGCCGCACGTCGAGCGCCGACGAATAGCCCGCGGCCGCCCTCAATCGGCCTGCGCGGTGCGCGCCCGGGCCCGCCGATCGGCGGTATCGGCAGCCGACGACCGGATCTTGTACAGGCATTGATCCGTGCGCAGATAGATGGCCCGGTCGGCGATTGCTGGCGAGGCCAAAGCCCGGCCTTCGAGCTTGTTGGTCGCGAGCAGCTTGAATCGCGGCCCCGGGGCCAGAACCGTGGTCGTGGCGTCTTCATTCACCAGGTAGATGCGACCGTCGGCGAGCACCGGCGACGCGGAAAACTCTCCCTCCAGGCGCTGGTGCCAGCGCTCCTGGCCGCTGCGCGCGTCGACGCAGGTCAGCACGCCGCGATCGCCGATCAGATACAAGTCGTCGCCCACCAACAGCGGCGACGGCGTGACCGGAATCGAACGGTGCAAGCGCCCCGCCACGTGGGTATTGGTCACGTCGCCGCGGCCGTCGACGCGCAGCGCGTACAGACTGGGCGTCCAGAGACCGGTGCAGATGTAGAGCAGGCCACCGCCATAGACGGGTCGCGGCACGCTGGAATGCCCGTCGAAGCGGCAGCGCCAGATCTCGGCGCCGGATTTCGGCTTGCAGGCCACTACCGCGCCGCCGCCGACCGAAATGAGTTGCTCCTCGGCGCCCGAGCGGATGACCAGCGGCGTGGAATAGGCGGCTTCGCCCGGGCGGTTTTGTTTCCAGCGCACGGCCCCGGTCGCCTTGTCCAGCGCGACGACATATTGATGATCGGCGCCGTCGCAAGCGATGAACAACAAATCGTTCCAAAGCACCGGCGAACCGGCCGGACCGTGGCGATGATCGTGTTGCAGCACGGTTTTCCAGAGGATCTTGCCCTCGGCATCCAGGCAAGCGGTGCCGTGCGCGCCGAAGTGGACGAAGACACGGTCCGCCTCGAGCACCGGCGTGGGGGACGCGTGGCTGTTCTTTTGCGAGATGCGGCCCAGGTCGCGCTGGTGAAAGACCTCCACCTGGCGGACGATTTCGCCCGACTGCGCGTCGAGGGCGATGGCCAAGAGCGTGCCGGATTCTTCGATTGCGGTGGTCAGCCAAACCCGATCTCCGCGCACGACGGGCGACGACCAGCCCAGGCCCGGGATCGGCGTCTTCCAGGCGATGTTGCGGCCTTCGGCCCAAACGCCGGGCAGGCCCGACTCACTGCTGTGGCCCTGCCCGTCGGGCCCGCGAAACTGCGGCCAGTCTTCGGCCCGGCAGGGCAGGGGACCGGCCACGAGTGCCCAGCAAACCAGCCCCAGGAGCGGCCTGCTCAAGATCGATACGCGCAGCCACCTGGAGCCTGCAGCCGGTCGGCGGATGAGAACGAAGCGTTTGCGTGCGGTGGTCATCGGTCCCCAAGGCGCGGCGCTAGCTGCGGATATTCATTTTCGGCAGGCGGCGGCGCAGCTGATCGATGCCCGGCTGCGTCACGCGAGTGCCAATCAGATTGACTTCCTGCAGGTTCGGCATTTTGCGAAAGTAACCCAGCACGTCGTCGCTGATGGCGGTCTCGGCCAGATCGAGCTGCACGAGGCCGGGCATTCGCGCCAGCACGGCCAGCGCCCGCTCGTCGATCCGCGTGCCGCGCAGGCTCAAATATCTCAACGTCGGAATCTGGGCCAGGTTGCCCAGCCCGTCTTCGCTGATCGCGGTGCCGTCGAGCATCAAGACAGCCAGGCTCGGGCAAGCGCGCAGGTACTCCAGCCCGGAATCGGTGATCGCCAGGTGCGACAAATCGAGTACCGTGAGTTGGTTGTAGCCGGAAACGTGCACAAGCCCGGCATCGGTGACTTGCGTGTCGCCGAGATTGAGCGATTTGAGATTGGCCAGGTCGCGCAACAGCAACAGACCGTCATCCCCGAGGGGCGTGTAATTCAGCCACAGCTCTTCCAGCTGCACCAACTCGCCCAGCGCGGCGGCGCCCGAATCGGTGATTTCGTTCCAGCTAAGCCGCAAACCTTTGAGACGCGGCAATTCGGCCAGCGCTGCCAGGCCGGCATCGGTCACCTGGGCGTCGAACAAATACAGCTGTTCGAGCCGGTCCAGTTGGCGAAGTTGGGCCAGGCCGGCATCGCCGGTGCGCGTCCAGGAAAGATTCAAATACTTCAGCCGGACCAAGGGCGCCAGGTGCACCAAGCCTGCGGCGGTCACGCGGGTGTCGTGTAGCGAGAGCCCTTCCAGGTTCTTGAGCCCGCGCAGGTGCGCCAGCCCCGCGTCGGTGACCCGGGTTTGTCCCAGCTTGAGCACTTCGAGCTGCGCCAGGCCGGCCAGCGGAACCAGACCGGCATCGGTGACTTGCGTCCGATCGAGATCCAGCCAGCGCAGGTCGTGCAGTCGGGGCAGTTGCTCCAGTCCGGCGTCGCCGGCAGTCCAGGTGACGATCTGAATCGTCTCGCCGCGGTCGTTTTTCTCCTGAGAGACCGTGGCGCCCCGGCGGGCGAGCTTCTCCAGGGCGGCGCGCTCTCGATCGCGGCCGGCTCCGCCGACCAGGGCCAGTGGCGAAGCGGGGGCACGCGGCGCCGGCTCGTCGGCAGCCTGGACCGGGGGCGCCAGATCGCCAGCGCCGCGCAGCAGGCGACCACAGCGAGGCGGTGCGCGATTGGTATCCAGCGGTTATTCATGGCACACGCCGCAGGGCGAGATCCCGTTCGATTGCCAGGCCCGGGCGGCGGCAAACGCCGATCGCCCCAGAAACTTAACGCGTGGTGCTGTCCTGCGACCAAAAGTCCAATGCCGAGCGCCGGGCCGGTTTGTTCCAGAGTTGCCACCAAGGCCGGGCGGCCCGCGGCGCCGCCAGGTTCGACCTGGCCGGGTCCTGCCGATCCAGATGTTCCGCAACCGGCGCTGCGCCATCGCCGGCGAGCGACTGCCTCGTCCGCGCCAACAGCCCGGCGGAGCCCGGCTGGGCCTCGTCGCCGCGCGTCTGACTGCCCACAACCGCCAAGGCCGCCAGGACGATCGCGGCCGCTAGCTGGGTGCTGGCCGAACGGCCGGGCCCGGCGCAGCGTCGGGCCGGGCGATGGGAACCACGCATGCTTTTGCGACCTCCGCGGGGCCGAGCGTCGACGACGCAAAAAACCGGTGCCGCCTGGCCGCGACGGGCGAAGCCGCAGGCCGCGGATTCCGGCACAATGGGCGGGAAGTGTCGCAAAAAGCACCCCGCCGGTCCAGGCGACTTGGAGCCGATCCGGGAACCGCCTCGGAGAGGGGGACAATCCCGTTTTGCTTCGAGGACTGCGCAAAACCGGGCCAGTCCCTGCCGTTTCTCGGATGGGCTCTTAGCCCTGCGGCCAGGCGGCGGCATGATTTGTACGCTAGACCAAAGCGGGGGCCGCTTTCTACCATGAAGTCCTGCCCGGGGCCGCCGGACGCCTCGGCATCGCTTTTTCGACGGGCCCGGTGCTTGCCAATTGGGCTGGGGGAACTGGGCCCCGCCTGCTTGCGGCCCGGTTTGCCAGCGGGAAACGCCCCACCGGGCGTAATTGCCAGAATCGAAGTGTCCAATTCGTGGTCGAGGCCTCGACCACGCCGACCGAGAATTACCCATGCCCGAGCCACGCCTCGACAGCGACGCAGCCATCCTGCAGGAGCTGTTGGGCTATTTGAACTTCTCGTCGGGCGCGAGCGATCCGCAGTTTCTGGCGAATCTGGACCGGCTTTATCGCCGCATCGAGGGGGATGGCGGCGAACAGCCCGACACCTGCCTGCAAGTGCGAGGGCGGCTCGGCGGCCGGCTGGAGGAGTTGGCCGCGTCGACGGCGACGTTTCGCGATTGCGCCGAGGCTCAGGGGGTGCTGCGCCTGGTGTTCGAAGAATTTGGCCCCGCCTACCGCGAGTTTCATCGCGATCTGCTGCCGCAATTGAACGAAGCGACCCTGTGGCGGCCGTTTTTTCTGGGCCGGGTGTGCGAAGTCCTGCTCCGGCAGGGCCCTCCCTGGGATGAGACGGAGCGGATCGTGGCGGCCGCCCGGGCGGAACTCGACGACTTCATCGGCCACCGGCCGGTGGCGGTGCTGCGGACGGCCCAGCGGATCGAGCCGTACGACCACGAATGGGTTCGACCGCTGCCCTTGTATATTCGCTCCGTGGGCGTGGCCACGGGCCGCTACGAGCGGTTGATCCGATTGACCCAGGAAATCCTGCTGGCGACCGACCCGGCGATCAAGCGCGAGGCCTGGTTCGACCTGGACTTGCTCGACGAACTGGCCGTCGACCCGCGCCAGTACGATTTCGATCATCCGGTCAACAAGCGGCCGAACTATCACTTCGGCCAGTGGGACCCGAACCACATCGACAATCAGGGGCGGTATCGCCGCTTTGTGCTGCAGCAGGTGACGCTGGATGCACTGCTGGCCCGGGTCGACGATTCGCACGAGTTTCCGCCCGAGGAATTGCTCTTCGAAGCGGCCGGAGTGTTGGCCGGCACGATCCTGATGGCCTCGGCCACGAGTGGCGGCGGGCCCGAGACGCATCCCTCGACCACGACGCTGGGAGTGCTCGTACCGCAGATCGCGGCCAATCGAGACACGTTCTACCAGCAGCTGCTGGCTCGCGTGCCGGGCGCGCACGGCGAACGCCTGCGAACCGAAGCGACCGCGCGTCATCAACCGCTGGCCGGAGCCCGGCAGCATTTGAATCATTGTCTGGCCCGGCGCCGCGCCGCGCAGTTGGAGCACGTGCACCTGGCAATCCTGTTCTCGGAGATGGGCTATCCCGAGGCGGCCGTGCGGCAAACCAATGTCGTCCCCACCGCTTCGGCCCGCATCCGCTGCCAGATCCAGTGCTGCATTACCGGTGGACGGCTGGCAGTCGAGCGCGGCGACTTGCCCGCGGCCCTGGGGCTGGCGGCCGAGGCCGTGGATCTGGTGCACCGCGGGATCGAATGCGGGGCGCTGGTCGATCCCTGGAACATCCTGGGTTTTCAGGGGCAGTTCAGTCTCTTTCCGGCGCCCGAGAACAGCGTGCCGGATCACCGTGTGGATCAACTGGTCGAGCTGCTCGAGCAGCTTTTCTCGCTCCAAGCACAATTGTGGCGCGAGGCGGCCGCGCACGACCAGACCGACATTGCCGCGACCATCGCCCGGCGGATGTCCGAATTGGCCCGCTGGTGGGACCCCTTCGCCGCCACCACGGTCGAGGGGGTTGAAGCTTTTACCGGGGACGAGGCTTACGAATCGGCCCGCAGCGTGGCCCAGGCGCTCGAAGCCTGGCACGAGGCCGGGGCGGCCGCCGCCGACGTGGCCTTTTGGCGCAAGCACGTCGAGCATTTCGCTTCGCCCAAGGCTTATGCGCTGGTGGTCGACGCGCTGCTGGAGAAGCGCGACTTCATCGCCGCCATGGCCTTGCTGATGCAATGGCTCAGCCAGGCCGACCGGCTGCCGCTGCACCAAGGGGAATACTCGTTCCATCTGCTCGCCCGGCGCTGGCTGTCGGAGGTCTGCGCCCTGTCGACGGCCGAGGCGCCCGGCGGCCAGCGCCAGCCGCTGGTGCGCAAGTTTTTCGATTTCCTGGAAGCCAATGCCGAGGATTACGGCCAGGTGCCCAAGCTGGAATTGGATCTGGCCGGCCGGCCGCCGCGCCGCGCCGCCGAGCACGACGAGCCGCCGCAGGACGACGAACCGGCCGAAGAACTGTATGAAGCGGCCTACGACCAGATGGTCTATGTGGACAGCACGGCCGACGGCGTCGAAAGCGACATGCTCGAATCCGAGGCCGGTGGCCGCAAGACCGAATACGAGTTGGAACTCGAAGCCCGGCGGCTGCGTGACCGCCTGGCCCTGGTGGGCATGGTCGGCCATCTCTGGCAATCGGCCGCGCTCGAATGTCGCGATCGCTCGGCCGCCGGCACTGCCTCGCTGCTGCCCGACGAACTGCTTGGCCGCTGGCTCGAGCAGGCCGACGTGAACTACAGCCAGCTGCTCGAACTGCTGGTCACGATCGACCAGCAGCCGGTCCGGGCGATGTCGGCCAGCCGCGATGCCTTGATCGAATACGACCGGCGGCGCAGCATCAAGGAGGCCCTGCTCGACACGGCCATCGCCACCGCGGTGGAAACGGCCGACGCCCGGCAAATGCTGCGGAGCCTGCGGCAGCCGGGCGACCAGCCAGACGACTCGGCCGCCGTCGACGCGGTATGCCGCGCGGTGCTGGCGGGGGACGCGACCGCAGCCCGGGTGCGCTGGGAGGCGTTTCTGGTCGAGGTCGAGCAGCAGCCCTTGCTCTACGTCGCACTGAGCCGCGGCGGCGACCCGCGCAAGATCGTCGCCGCCCGCAGCCTGCAGCAAACGCTGCGCGACCTGGCCGGATCGCTACCTCGGCTGGGGTTGCTCCGCGAGGCCTGCCAGATTCTGGAGACGGCCCGGATCATGGAGAACAATCGCACGTTTTCCGCCGGCTCGGTGAGCGAATTCGACCGCTTGTTCGAGGCGGGCTATAAGGCCCTGGTCGAAAGCGTGGTCAGCGTGTCGGCCGATTGGCCGGTGCCCGAGAGCGAGCGCGAGCGCGGCCACGAATTTGCCGACGCGGCCCTGGTCGACGCCTTGGAGGGGCTGACCGAATCGCTGCTCAAGCAATGGCTGGCCCATAGCCGCACGTTGCGATTGTCGGTGCTCGAAAAAATCTCCGACGAAAAAACCTGGAAGGCCATGGTCGCCTTCATCCAGCGCTACGGACGCGATCTGCTCACGCAGCGGTTCTTGAATTTCGGCAATCTGCGGGCGATCCTGCACCAGGGGGTCGAAGCCTGGCTCGACCGCTTGCAGGAAGATCCGGCGGCCGCCGAGGAATTGCTCCTGTTGCAAGACTTGGGCGGGGCGCTCAGCCGCGCCGACGCGGTCAAGCACCTCACGATCCTGTTCGAGGCCGTCGTCGAGAATTACGCCGAATACCGCGACTACAACAGCACCACCACCCAGTCCGACCGCGGCGACCTGCTCTACACGCTGCTCGACTTTCTCCGCCTGCGCGTGCAATACGACCGCATCGCCTGGCATCTGCGCCCCGTCGTGCTGGCGCACGAGATCCTGGTGCGCCGCGGCCGAATGCTGGCCGCCGACATGTGGCGCCGGGCCATGGCCGAGCGGACCGCCGAGGTGGCCGACGCCCTTTCGCGCCGCTTGGGCGAGCTGCGCACCAAGTACGGGATGCGGCTGCCCACGGTCGACGACCGGCTGGCCGAGCGCTTCGTGCGCCCGCTAGCCATCGATCGCGTGCGGGCGCTGGTGACTCCGGCAGTCGAGGACGTCCGGCTGGGCCGCCCGGGGGACGCATTCACCCGCCTGGAGCACGAGACCGACGAGCTGACGCAGGAACCGACCGGCGTGGGACTGGATGTGCCAGGCTGGCTGCAAGCGCTGGAAAGCGAAGTGCGCGACGCCCGGCGGGGACGCGTCCGGCTGGCCCGGTCCGACGCCGAAGGTTGGCCGCTCCAACAGTACCCGCTCACGCCGGACGACATTTCCGAACAGCTCACCGGCTGGGAACGCGAGCCAATCTAGGCGCTCGCTCATCTCGTGGCGTCGCGCGGCTCGCCCCACATCGCCGCCCGGGCAGCCAGATCACTCGTCAGGCCCGGTCGATCGGAAACGCCAGCACCTCTTCGATCGAACTGGCTCCGGCAACCAGCATCACGGCCCGATCGAATCCCAGCGCCACGCCGCTCGAGGCCGGCAACCCGGCCTCCATCGCGGCCAACAGGCGGCTCTCGGCCGGGAGTTGCGGTTTGCCGTCGGCAGCGCGCTGGGCGCCCACCGCCGCGTTGCGCCCGCAGCAGGCCGGGGTCCAAGAGCTCGACGTAGCCGTTGGCAAGCTCGATGCCGTCGAGGTAAAGCTCGAACCGCTCGGCGACTGCCGGATCGCCCGGGCGCACGCGGGCCAGCGCCGCTTGCGAGGCCGGGTAATCGCACAGAACCTGCGGCCCGGTGCGGCCCAAGAGCGGCTCGATCCGCTCGACCAGGAGCAGATCGAGCCAGGTGTCGCGATCGGCGCCGGCAAAACTGGCCGCCGCCGAAATGCCCTCGCGCTCGGCCAGGGCCGCCAGGTCGGCTGCCGTGGCCCGGTGGGGATCGATGGCCAGCGATTTGGAAAACGCCTCGACATAGGTAATCGGCCGGGCCGGGCCGCGGGCGAAGATTTCTTCGGCCAGGTCGGAGAGCAGCTGCAGGGCGGCCGGAAAGTCGTCTCCCGGCCGATACCATTCCACCATCGTGAACTCGGGATTGTGCAGCCGGCCGGATTCGCCGCCGCGAAACGCCCGGGTGATCTGATAGATGGCCGGCGCCCCGGCCGCCAGGAGTCGCTTCATGCCGAACTCCGGCGACGTTTGCAGCCAGAGCGTCCGGCCCGCTTGCGGCCGGCGCGGATCGTCGGGCAGGGTGACTGCGATCGGATCAAGATGCCGATCGACCACCACGTCTGCCGAGAGCAGGGGCGTTTCGACTTCCAGAAACCCCTGCCCGTCGAAGAACCGCCGCGTGCGCGCCAGCAGTTCCGCCCGCAGCCGCAGGTTCTTCCAACTGGCAGTGGGGCGAAAATCGCTCACGCGTCGAATCCCCAGTGCGCACGATTACGGCGGAGCCAGCGGGCGCAAATCCCCCGCCGCGCGCTGCGGCCGCGGCTGGCCGCCGTCCAGGACCTGGAGCCCTTTCACGGCCCGGTTCCCGGCGCGTAGGCCTTGGCCCGTTCCAGATATTCGCCGGTGCGGGTGTCGATCTTGATGATGTCGCCCACTTCGACGAAGGCGGGGCAGATCACTTCGGCGCCGGTCTCCAGCTTGACCGGCTTGGTCAGGTTGGTGGCGGTGTTGCCGCGAATGGCCGGCTCGCAGTATTCGATTTTCAAGGTGACGTGGTTGGGCGGCGAGACGGAAATCGGATTGTTGTTGAACAGCACCATCGAGCAGACCATTCCCTCCTTGAGGTACTTCCAGGTGTCGTCGACCTGTTCTTTGGTCAGCTCGTATTGTTCGAAGTTGGCGTTGTCCATGAAGACGTAGCGATCGGCTTGCTGGTAGAGATACTGCGCGTCGATCTCTTCCACGTCGGCCGCTTCGAGCGAGTCGCCGCCTTTGTAGGTGCGGTCGAGCATGGTGCCGCGGAGCAGGTTGCGCAGCTTGCACTTGTACAGCGCGTTGCCCTTACCCGGCTTGACGAAATTGCACTCGGTCATGACGTAGGGATCGCCGTCGATCTGGACTTTGATTCCCTTTTTGAAATCGCTGGTATTGTAGCTCGCCACGGTGTTTTCCTACTTCGCTTCGTAAAATGAGAGGGTTATGCTACGGTCTGGCCGCCCGGCGGGGGCGGCAGGCAATTGGCTAGGGGCGTCTTCGCGGCTCTGGGCGGCGGCAAGAAATTACACCAGACGATGCCGCTCGGAACCAACGATTGCACGATCACAACTGGACGATCACGACTGCACGATGACGATACTCTCGACAGGATCCCTCGCCGCCGTACCCGACTCGCTCGCTCGGGATCCGGCCGCTCCGAGTCACCCGTCCTGGCAGCAGGCTCTGAAGGATGCGGTTCGCGATCCGGTCGAACTTTGCCGCCTGGTCGGCCTGCCGGCCGAATACGAACCGGCGGCTCGCCGGGCTGCCGAAAGCTTTCCGGTGTTCGCCCCGCGGGGCTGGGTAGCCCGCATCCGCTACGGCAATCCCCACGACCCGCTATTGCGGCAAGTCTTGCCGCTCGGCGAGGAGTTGAACTGGCCGGCCGGATTCACCGCCGACCCGGTGGGCGACCGCCTGGCCAGGCGGAGCCCCGGATTGCTGCATAAATATAACGGCCGGGTGCTGTTGGTGACAACCGGGGCTTGTGCCGTTCATTGCCGGTACTGTTTTCGCCGGCATTTCCCCTATTCCGAGGCCCCGCGCGGCCTGGCGGCCTGGCAGCCGGCGATCGACCAGATCGCCGCCGATCCGACCACGAGCGAAGTCATCCTGTCGGGCGGCGACCCATTGACGATCGTCGACGAGGTGCTGGCCGAACTAGTCGGGCGGCTCGCCCAGATCGGCCACCTGCGGCGGCTGCGCGTGCATACGCGGCTGCCGATCCTGATTCCCGAGCGCGTCACGGCCGAGCTGATCCGCTGGCTCGCCGGCAGCCGGTTGACTCCGGTGATGGTCATTCACGCCAACCACGCGGCCGAGCTCGACGAGTCGGTCGCGGCCGCGCTGGCCCGCCTGAGCGCCGCCGGCATTCGCCTGCTCAATCAGGCGGTGTTGCTGGCCGGGGTGAACGACAATCTGCCGGCCCTGGAGCAGCTCTCCGAACGGCTCATCGAGCTGGGCGTGATGCCCTACTACCTGCATCAGCTCGACCGAGTTGCCGGGGCGGCGCACTTCGAAGTTTCCGAAGCGCTGGGCCGGCAGCTGATCGACGAGCTGCGCGCCCGGCTGCCGGGCTATGCGGTGCCGCGCTATGTGCGCGAAGTGGCCGGAGCGCCCTACAAGATTCCGCTGGCTTGATTGGAGTGAAGCGATGATGCGCAGGCGCCTTGGCTGGATGGCTATCTGGCTTTTGCTGTTGCTCGGTTGTCAGCCCGGCGCCGAACGCGGACCGCAGGGGGCCGCCGGCCCGGCGGCGTCCGCCGAGACCTCGGGCGCAGCAGAGGGCGACACCGAGTACTTCGCGTGTTACCTGCAAGGGGACAAGACCGGCTACATCGAGTCGACTACCCGCCGCGTCCGCCAGGACGAGCGAGACCTCGTCGAGACGACGACCAACCAGCGATTGGCAGCCAGGCGTTTCGGCAATGAAGTGCAAATCGACATCGCCACGACCAGCCTCGAAACCCTGGCCGGCGAAGTGCTGCGCTGCAGCGCAACCACCACCATCGGCGGCAACACGGACACGATCGAGGCCCGGCGCGAAGGGGACCAGTTGATCCTGGAAACGACGGTCGCCGGAACGCGCAGTTCGTCGCGCATGGCCTGCGCGCGACGTGCTCGGTTTTCAAGGCATCGATCGCTCGCTCCGCCGCGACCCGCTCCAGGCCGGCCAGTCCCGAAGTGCGAAGGTCTTGCTGCCGATGCTGAGCACGATCGTGATCTCCGAAGTTCAATTGACCGCCGCCCGGCGCGAAACGGTGCAGCTGCTCGACCGCAGCGCCGAGCTGCTGCGCATCGACGGCCGCACGACGATTCCGGGGCAGCCCCCTCTGGTCGTCGAATCGTCGCTGTGGGTCGACGCCGACGGCCGCGATCTCAAGATCACGGCCACGGCCGCGCCGGGCATCGAGGAAACCAACTACCGCACGACGCGCGCGGTGGCGCTCGCCGAAGGGGGTGACGGGCATTTCGATCTGGGGCTGGATCTGTTCGTCAAAATCGACAAGCCGCTGCCGGCACCCTGGCAAACCAAGCGCGTGCGCTACTGGGTGGAACTGGACGACAAGAATCCGGCCGAGGTGTTTCCCGCCAGCGCTACGCAGCAGGTCACCTCCAAAGGGCCGCACACGGCCGAGATCCTGCTCATCGCCCCCGACATGTCCGGAAAAGCGCCCGCGGCGCCCGGCCCCGCGGCCCAGCGCGATCCGCCCACGCCCCAGGATTCGGCGCCCAGCAGCATGATTCAGAGCGACGACCCGGCGATCGTCGACATGGCGCGAGGCCCGGGGCCGCCAGACTCAGCCGCTGGCCGTTGCGCTCGCGCTGGAGAAGTACGTCCACGCCGCGGTCAACAAGATCGACTTTTCGCAGGTGCTGTCCTCGGCCCTGGAAGTCGCCCGCACGCGGCGCGGCGACTGCACCGAACACGCGGTGCTGCTGGCGGCTCTGGCCCGGGCCAGCGGACTGCCGGCGCGCGTGGCGATCGGGCTGGTCTACGTGCAGGACAAACAGGCCTTCGGCTATCACATGTGGACCGAAGTCTACGTCGACGGCCGCTGGCTGCCGCTCGACGCAACGCTGGGCAAAGGCGGGATCGGCGCCAGCCACCTGAAGCTCAGCGATTCGAACCTGAGCGACTCCGGCGCCGGCGGCCAATCGACTTTCACCGGCCTGCTGGCGGTCATGCAGGTGGTCGGCCGGCTGAAAATCAGCGTGCTCGAAGCGCAGTGAGCCGGCGAGTGTGACGGAACGCCCCGTATCGGGTCACCCGCCGGACGCCGCCGGCGGGCTTAACTGGTAGCGACCGCAAGTGCATCGCCGTTAAGCCCGCCGGCAGCGACCGGTGGGCCGGCCGGGCCGTCTGCGGGGCGCCGGCCGGCAAGCCGCGTGGCCGCCGCGGCCGGTTTACTTCCCGTCGAGCAGGCTCGTGCGGAAGTCGGCGTCGGTGAGCCCCACGTTGAGCCGCAGGTCCGTGTAGGTGTATTCGAAGAGCAGGGGCTTGGCTTCGCCGGGCGACTTGGGCCAGAGCAGCGCCTCGATGCGGATCGGCACGTGCAGTTCGTCGTCGACGAAGGCGTTGGCCTCGGCAAACTCCAGCACCGGGTCCGGCGTGGCGTGCAGCACGGAAATGCGGGTGCAGAGGCGGCCGTTGATCTTGGCCCGGCGGTAGAACTTGACCTTGGTGTTGGTGCCTGCCGGATCGCGCTCGATGTCCTGGCGAATCAGCTTGATCAGCGAATCCGTGACGTTGGCAAAGCCGATTTGGGTAATCGGCACGAGGCTTTCGCTCATGGCCGCGTCGCTGTTGGGATCGACCTTCACCGTCACGTAGTTAAACCGCTTGCCGCCGTTGCGCACGAGCATCTTGCTGTCGTTGCGGCCTTCGACGTACAGGACTTTGCGCCCTTTGATCTTGGTCGGGGCGAGAAACTCCAGGAACACGCTGTAGGGCTCGCCGCTGGCGCCGGCGGCAGATCCGCCGGTGCGCACTTGGGCGCGGATGTATTGCAAGTCGAGCAAGTCCCCTTCGATCCGCTCGCGCTTGATCAGCAGGCAGTTGTAATCGCGGACATTCTGTTGGGCGTACTCATAGGCTCGCTGGGCGAACTTGAGCGCCGCCTCGAGCGGGTGTTTTTTCTGCGCCGCCGGCTCCAAGCCCGGCGGGATTTCGGCCGTGGCCCGGAGCGTCGTGGTTTTTGTTTGGGGCGTGGTCAACTGGGGGCCGGCGGGCAACACTTCTTGGGCCGCAGCGGGCACAGCGAATGCTGCGGCTGCCAACAGGATCGAGCCGCCCCAGGCGAGGTTTTTCATCACGGCACCACTTTTCGTTACGCCCCGCGTGCTCACCGACACCGGCCCGCGACACGGTGCGACGCACGCTTTGAGGCGTTACAGGGAATTCAAGCTGGATTGACTTCCACCGTTCACAGCACGCAAAACGCTGGGATGTCTGGCTGCAAAAAGACTGGCTTGCAAACGGCGAACCACCGGTAGCGAAAGGGCCAGAAAAATAGCAAATCTTTGCTGCCAGGCAATCACTGGTTTTTGGGCTGTTTCCCGGGAGCGGCTGCTGGCATGCAGATCCGCTGGCATCCACCTTAGCCGTTTTTCTGCACCTCTGGCAATCTGCCAAACAGCCCCTTTTCGCCCGCTGGGCCAAGTTTCCCCGCTTTCAGGTGGGGATATGGCAAACGGGTAAAGTTGCACGACCGGTTTGTCGGGAAGTTCGACCATCGGCGGCCGCGGCTTGAAAAAAAACCGCTCCCGCGCGTGGCTTATTGTTGTCGGCACAGTCTCAGGGACTCGGGGGCCGGCCGGGCGCCACATTCCAGCCGCCACGGATTTCCGTCGCACATACGGGCACTCAAGCGCGTGCAGCGGCCGGCTCCAGACTTGTGCCAACGGCAATGCCGGCCGATTACGGATCCGCCCATTCGCGCTGCGGACAGCGTTGAGCGAAACAGCGCAGACCGGACAGCGGTTGCACGCGCAGCTGTGGAGTGTGCCGCGGCGCGTCGACTCAAAGAACATCCTGCGCGGCTCGGTCGCAAACTGCGGCCCAATTTGCACTGCCGCCGGCCAGCGACTATCTTGAGCGGCGAACCAAGAGCATCCCGCCGGCCGACCTTGTCTGCTTCCGCCCACGCCATGCCCAACAACTTGTTCGACCTCACTGGCCGCGTGGCGCTCGTGACCGGCGGCAGCCGCGGCTTGGGCAAAGCCATGGCCCGCGGGCTGGCCGAAGCCGGGGCCGACATCGCCATCGCCTCGCGCCATGCCGACGAGCTCGCCCGCGCGGCCAATGACATCGGCGCGGGCACGAGCCGCAAGGTGCGCTGGTTCGAAGCCGATCTCAGCGATCGCAGCCAAACCGCCCGTTTGGCGGCCGCCGCCCTGGCCGAAATGGGCCGCATCGACATCCTGATCAACAACGCCGGCAGCAATCGAATCGGCGCCATCGACGAGATTCGCGACGAGGACTGGGACACGATCCTGGAGCTGAATTTGTCGTCGTGCATGGCGCTCACCCGGGCGATCGTTCCGCAAATGAAAGAGCGCCGCTGGGGGCGGGTGATTCACATTTCGTCGATCATGGCGATGGTCTCGAAAGAGGCCCGCAATGTGTACTCGACGACCAAAGCGGCTTTGATCGGCATGGCCCACGCCAGCGCGCTCGACCTGGCCCCGTACGGCATCACGGTCAATTGCCTGGCGCCCGGCCCGTTCTTGACCGATTTGCCCGGCAGCATGCTCACGGCCGAGCAGAAACAGGCCTTCGCCAACCGCACGGCCCTGGGGCGCTGGGGAGATCCAGGCGAGCTGGTGGGTCCCGCGCTGCTGCTGGCCAGCGACGCCGGCAGCTATATTACAGGCAGCGTGCTGGTCGTTGACGGCGGCACGCTCGTGAAATCGTTTTGAACGCTCCCCGGAGGCGCGCGGGGGACCATCCAACCTTGGTTCGCAGCTTCGTCGGCCCGGGAGCCACGACTGCGAGCGAAAACTTTTAAGGGGCATCCGCATGTTTCGCTACGCCTGCCAACTCGCGCTCGCCAGCTGCCTGGCCGCCACGGCCTTTGCCGCCGAGCCGCTGCCGCTGAAAGAACGCTGGGTCTACATTCCCACGAATTTTGCCGTCGTCGAAAACGTCGACAAGCTGGAGTCGCTGTTCGAAAGGGCCCACGCCGCGGGCTACACCCACGTCATGGTGACCGATTCGAAGTTCGGCCATCTGCAAGAACTGCCCAACCCCGAGACGTATTTCAAGAATGTCGAGCGGACCAAGCAGCTGGCGAAAAAGTTCGAGCTGGAGATCGTGCCGGGCGTGTTTCCGCTCGGCTGGTCGAACGACATCCTCTGGAACGACCCGAATCTGGCCGAGGGCCTGCCCGTCCGCGAAGCCGTGTTCGAGGTCAAGAACGGCGAGGCCCGGCTGGTGGCCGATCCGGCCGTGCGGCTGCCCGGCGGCGACTGCACCGACCTGAAAAAATGGGAATGGCACGACCCGACCGCCGTGATCGACGCTGGCGCGGTGCGAATGAGCGACCTGAAAGGGGGCGTCTGCCGGATGGTGCAGAGCCTGCAAGTGGCCCCGTTCCGGCAGTACCACATCTCGGCCCGGATCAAGACCCAGAACTTTCGCGGTGCGCCCGAGATCAAGGTGCTGGTGGGCGGCGATCAGGCGCTCAACTACAACGACCTGGGCGTCCAGCCCACGCAAGACTGGACCACGCATCACACCGTGTTCAACTCGCTCGACAACAGCAAGGTGGGCATCTACCTGGGCTGCTGGGGAAGCGCCGGCGGCTCGCTTTGGTTCGACGACGTGCAGATCGAGGAAGTCGGACTCTTGAACGTGCTCCGCCGGCCCGGCGCGCCGCTGGTCGTCCAGCGCGAAGGGGAAAAGAAGCCGCTGGTCGAAGGCAAGGACTTTGAGCCGGTCGCCGACCCGAAGATGGGCATGGTTCCCTGGCGCGGCGGCTACGAGGTCTATCACGAGCCGCCCGCCATTCGCACCAGGCTGGCCGACGGCACGCGGCTGCGCGTGTCGTATTATCACCCGATGATCATCTACGGCGGATCGGTGATGCTCGCGCTCTCCGAGCCCAAGTCGATGGAGCTGCTGGCCGACCAGGCCCGGCGGATGCACGAGCTGTGGAAAGCCAAAGGCTACTTCATGCAGCACGACGAGATCCGGATCATGAACTGGGACCAGGCGTCGCAGGACCGCAACCTGGATGCCGGCCAAATCCTGGCCGACAACGTCAAGCAGTGCGCCAAGTTCCTGCGGCAGGTGAATCCCCAGGGCCAGGTCTACGTCTGGAGCGACATGTTCGATCCGTTCCACAACGCCCACGACAAGTACTACCTGGTTCGCGGCAACCTGGCCAACAGCTGGGAAGGGCTGGATCCCAATATCGTGATCGTCGACTGGAACGAAAGCAAAGCGGCCGAGAGCCTGAAGTTCTTTGCCGATCGCGGCCACCACACGATCATCGCCGGTTATTACGATGCGCCGGTCGACCATCTGGACGGCTGGCTGAAGGCGGCCCGCGCGGCCGGCAACGTCGACGGCGTGATGTACACCACCTGGGAAAACAACTACGGCGATCTGGAAGCGTTCGCCGAGCGCGGCGGGTTCAAGCCGGCGAAGGCGAACTGACGGCGGAGCCGGTGTAACTGACGGCGGAGCCGAGGGAACTGACGGTGGAGCCGGTGTAACTGACGGCGAAGCCGGTGTAACTGACGGCGAAGCCGAGGGAACTGACGGCGGAGCCGATGTACCTGACGGCGAAGCCGGTGGAAGATCGCGAAATCGACAGCATTCCCGTCGCATTTGACTGCCTCCACGCGCCACTGGCCGAAGCGGGTTTCGGTCCGACCCAAGGCCTTCTTCCTGCGGGGAGAAGGTAGAGCGGCGGTCTGCCTGCCTCACGGCAGCGTCCCGCTTTCCGTTGCGCCGCTTGCGCGCAGCGGTGCCTTGGATCGAACGGCGCGATCGAAAAGCAAGATGGCGTGCCGCTGCACGGCAGCGGGTCCGCGGCTGTTCAAGTTTGAAAAAAATCGCTCCGCGCCCCGCCCGTCAAACGCCGGCGGCGTCTGTATGCGGCGCAGCGGCACGCCCTGGAGTGACAGTCCCGTAGGGGCCAGCATCCCCACCACGGCTTCGCGCCCCCGAACAGCAATCGTTGCTCTCCGGGAGCCGTCGGCCGGGGTCGCCAGGCATTCCGAAGCGGAATTACCTGGCGGTGGTCCGGCCCTGGCGGTCTGCATGTCACCCGCCTGCACCGCGAGACGCTGACCTGGGCTTCCGAACGACAACGCGCGTCGGTCTTGCTGGGGAGCAACGGCTGAGTCCCGCTCGGGCGTGGTGGTTTGCCCGAGCTGATTCCATCAGTCGCTGCCGCGGCAGACGCGAGAGGAGGGTTCTTTGATCTGCGGCCGGAATCGGCCGATCGTTTTGCGATCGACCGACGCCTGCCTGGGATCGGCTTGTCCCTTGTGCTCCCGGTTCGGTCTTTACGGCGTATGACTTCGCCCCGCAGTCGCTACTGGAATTCGCAGTCGCTTTCGAGGTTCGGTCTGCCCCGCCTGAGAACCCAACGGGCAAGTTCTTCCGGGCGCCGCCGGCCCAAGAACTAGCCGGCGGAATTTGGGACAGCCCGCACTGGCGATCCTCGCGCCGGCTGCGAGGCCATTAGCGGCAAGGAATTCGCTTGCCGTCTGGCCGATCGCTGGCCGGGACCCTGGATCGCTGGCTGACTGTCTTCTTGCCCGGCCGGCCTCCTCTGGCCGACTCGGCTGGCGGGATGATCGCAGATTTGCCGGCGATTTCAAGCGCGTTTTTAGGCCAGGGCGGGCGGGCTGGTACAATCGACAGCGGCTGCTTTGAATCCGCGAGCCCGGGGCGATTCTCGGCTCGGCTCTTGGGTCTCGCCTCGTGAGTGACCGGTTGGTCCGGCCGGGACGCGGGAATCACCGGTTCGGCGCGTGTCAGCTTTCTTCAGCCCTTCGCTTAATCAGTGATGTCCCCTTTTCCTCTTGTCCCCTTTTCCTCTCCAACGGCGGATACTTCAATGAGCCTGTTATCGAGCCACCGGGCGATGGGTTTCCGCGGGATCGTCTGACGGTACTTTACGGGCTAGGCGCCTCACACCCTTCCGCCGAGCTTGGGCGTCCATCGAGCCTCGCGTTGTTCGATGACAACGACCCACTTCAGATCCTCCCGATTGGCTACACCATGATGGGCGGCCTGCTGTGCCTATTCACGACAAACGATGACTTCGGCGCCGTGGCGTTGCACGAGGCGTCCGGCGATTGGTACTTGCTGGCGGAAGGCATCAACGATTTTTTCGAGATCCTGCGCAGCGACGGCGAATAATGGACAAGATGCGTCGGGCCAAAGACCCTGCGCCCACGGCTGACCGCGAAATGCCAACCATGCTCCGATTCGGCCTACGCGGTTTGCTGTTTCTTGTCGCGGCCGTTGCCACTGTGCTCGGGCTGGGCAGGTGGGTGTACCTCAATTGGGACGAGTACCACGTGGCAACCTTTTCGTGCGGCGCGGGACGAGCGATCGTCATCACCGCCGATTCCGCCTGGGAGATTTCTCAGCCCGTCCACTATCGGGTGATCACGGACGGCAAAGCGGCACGGCCGAAACGGACTTTCTACTTCGCCATTCCCGGCGAGACGCCGCAGTTCAGCCTGGTGAGCACCGAGAATGGCGCGATCGCGGGAGTCGTCCGCGTCGAACCCGATTCGCGCGACGTGCTGATCGTCCATGATTTCGCGACCGGCGACTCGTGGCCTGCGCTGTTTAACGGCGAATCTGACGATGCCGACCGCAGCCGGCTGCAGGGCGCCTTTGAACGTCTGCACGCCGAGAATGACGGCCTGCGACTGAAGGTGTTCGACTAGCCGTTCGCAGACGCGCGGTCGCTATCGGCCGAACGATCGAATCCATTCGGCGTCGCGTCTTTTGCGGCGAGTAGAATCGCCGTGCGGGCGGAGGTGGGAACGGTGCGATGCATCGACGGCCAAAAGCTCATCAGCTATGCATCCGGGGCAGGGTATCGCCGCGCTCGATGATCGCGGCTTCCTCGGCCGCCAGCTCGGCGAGCCGTTCGGCCACCACGTCGTCGGGGGCGAAGCCTCGGGCCATCCGCACGTACGTGCTGTGATGCCGGGCTTCCGATTCGAACAGGCTGCGATAAAAGTCGGCCAGCTCGCGGTCGGCCACATGTTCGGCCAGGAGCGAAAACCGCTCGCAGCTGCGGGCCTCGATCAAAGCGGCGACCAGCAGCCGGTCCACCGCACGATCCGGATCCTGCTTGCGCACCAGGTCGTTCAGCTGCCGGCCGTAGTTGCTCGCCCTGAGCGTGCGAAACTCGATCGCGCGCGCAGCCAGCAGATCCAGCACCTGGCGGAAGTGGTCCAACTCTTCGACCACAATCTCGGCCAGCTCGCGGCAGAAATCGACCCGGCCAGGATAGGCGAACATCAGGTTCATGGCCGTGCCCGCCGCCTTCTTTTCGCAGTGGGCATGGTCAATCAGCACCGCCGCCAGGTCGGCATCGACCTGGGCCAGCCAGCGTGCGCTGCTTGTGCTCTTGAGGTTCAGCATCATCTCGACCGATTTGTGTGGTTCCCTGCGGCGATTGTCTGGCCCGCCGTTAGGAGCGAACGAAGAATAACTTCGGTTTCTTTCGGACCCTCACCGTGCCCTCTCCCTGGAGGGAGACGGGTTTGGACGGAAGTTATTCTTCGTTCGCTCCTTATCCGCCGCTGCCACTGGCGCGGGCGATGCAGAGTTCTCGCCCGATAAAACGCCGGGCGCCATTCACCGCCCGCCGACGGCTTGCTCGGACTCGGCGCCTGTGGCTTCGGGCGGAGCGGCCGGATCGCTGCGCCGCACGTGGCCGGTGACGCGGGCGACCAATTGCATCATCGCCGCCGGCCACAGCCGGCGAAACCGCCAGAACCACCGCGCCCGGGCCGGCAGCACGACGTACAGCTGTTTGCGGGCCACGGCCTTTTCGATGGCCCGGGCCACGTCGTCGGCCGTGAGCCGGGCCCGCTCCATGAGCCGGCTGGCCGACGTGCGCTCCTGGGGCGTGCAAAAGCGAGCGGTGGAGAGCAGATTGCTGGCAAAAAAGCCCGGGCAAACCACGGTCACGCCGATCCGCCGGGGCCGCAGTTCGGCGTACAGCGTTTCGGACAGCGCCACGACGCCGGCCTTGCTGACGTTGTAGGCCGCCATGGTCGGCGCACAGACGATGGCCGCGGCCGAGGCGATGTTGACGATGTGGCTCCCCCGCGGATTCTGCGCCAGCCAATCGCGACAGGCGTGGCAGCCCTGAATCACGCCGAACAAATTGACGTCCAGCGTGCGGCGCCATTGCTCCAGCGGCAGATCGCCGACCTCGCCCGAGCAGGCCACGCCGGCATTGTTGACCAGCAAATCCAAGTGATGCCAGTCGCGCTGCAAGCGGTCGACCAGCTCGGCCCAGTCGGCCGGGCGCGTGACATCGAGCGCTTCGACCCGGGCCGCGGGGCCGACTTTTTCGATCTCGGCGGCCGTATCGCGACAGCCTGCCAGGTCGACGTCGGCCAGTGCGACACGCCAACCCGAGCGTGCTAGCCGGACCGCCAGCGCGCGTCCCAGGCCGCTGGCCGCGCCTGTAATAATTGCACAAAGCGGGGCATCTTTTCCGGCAAATTCGGCACTCTTTACCATGCGCGAAATCAGTTTGGCACTAGCAAGTCATCAGAATGACGGCAGGTTAGACGCCCTAACCCCTGCTGGCAAGCCGCCGAGCCGAGAAAACCCGATAGTATCGATAGGCTGCAATCGATTGGCACGCGGCTCGCAGTGGTCGGAGAGCCAGGGGAGCGATTACGAGCGTATCCGAGAACCGTCTTGGAGAGGGGGACAGTCCCCGCCGGTTCTCGGATAGGCTCTAAAACAAGACAGTCGGGATCAGTCGGGAAAGGAAGCAATCATGAGAAAGTTCATCTTGGGTCTGGTGTTGGCAGCGGCAGTCGTCGCTCCCACGGCGGCGCTGGCGCAGGTTTACGGTCCGTATCCTCGGCCGTACTACGGCTACCGGCCGTACTATCGACCGTACCCGTATCCGTATCGCTACTACCGGCCGCCGGTCGTGCCGGTGTATCCGCCCGCGCCCTACCCGGTGTACGGCCCGCCGGTCGTGCCCGCACCGGGCTACGGATACGGAGTGGGCGTGGGCATTGCCGCGCCGGGCTTCGGTATCACGTTCGGCTCGTAAGCCCACGCTCGGGGCAGGGCGGACTGACGCAGGCGGCGGGGCGCTTGGCCGAAGCGCGCGGCGAGCTTCTGACTGCATTAGCCAGAGGGCCGCGCGGTGCGGCAGCGGAAACGCGCGGCGTGGCAGCGGAACCATGCGGCCCGCGCCGCCGGCAAGGCGAGCGCGTATAATCCAATGGACCGGCGGCACGGGTTCTGCCCGCCGGACAGATTCGTCCATTGGAATTGCGAAGCCGCGCGATGTCTCTGGTACCCACGCCGCTTTCGACCGCCGACCACGAATTCATCGCCGCGGCGGTGGAGTATCTGGAGCGGCCGAGTCTCTTGATGCGGCTGGCCAGCCTGGTCGGCAAGCCGGCCGAAACTCTGCTGGCGGTTCTGCCCGACCGCGCGGGAACGCTGGTGGCCGATGCCAGTGCCCAGGCCCTGACCACGGCCTTGGACTGGGCCGTGCGTTCGATCTCGGACCGGGAGCCTGGCGCAGCGCCGCTGCCGCGCGAGCAGCAGAGTCGCCGTTCGGCCCACTTGCACACGGCGGTGACGGCCACGACCGGCGCGGTGGGGGGATTTTTCGGGCTGGCGGCGTTGCCTTTGGAGCTGCCGGCCACGACGATCGTGATGCTCCGCTCGATCGCCCGGATCGCGGCCCAACAGGGCGCGGATTTGCGCGATCCGCAGGTGCGGCTGCAGTGCCTGGCGGTGTTCAGCTTCGGCGCGCCGCAGATCGACACGATGGAATCGGCCTACTTCACCGGCCGCCTGGGGTTGGCCCTGGCCGTGCGCGACGCGGCCACGTTCGTCGGCCAGCACACGGCGCGGGAAGTCAGCGAGGCCGTGGCCAAGGGCACGGCGCCGATGCTGGTGCGGCTGGTCAACCAGATCGCCGCGCGCTTTCAGGTGGTGGTCAGCGAGAAAGTGCTGGCGCAGTCCGTGCCGCTGGTGGGCGCGGCCAGCGGTGCGCTGGTCAATGCCGCTTTCAGCGACCACTTCAACACCGTGGCCCGGTTCCATTTCGGCATCGTGGCCCTGGAGCGCAAGCACGGCAAAGAGGTCGTCGAGACCGCCTATCGCGAAACGCAGCAGGCGCTGCTCGGCAAATCTGTCGGCCGGCGATAGGCCGCTTGTTCGGCGCCGGCCTTCTGTTGAAATGCAGCCGCCAGGCTGCGCTGTGGCGCGGGCCCGGCGGGTCGTGGGTCAGCTTGATTCGCGACTCGACGCGCGGCGTTACGCGAGGGGGTCAGGTCCATGTTTTCGGCCTGCGCCGCGCGGCGTGGCGTGTCCTGCTGCCGAAAAATGGACCAGACCCCGATCAAACTGACCCACTACCGCCCGGCGAAAAAACTTGCCGGTTCGCGGAAGTGTGGTAAACTCTCTTTTGGATGTGGTTGCGTTGTGCGGCCGATCGCTCAGGGCATGATCGGACGCCGGGGTTAAGGGACTCCCTCGTTTATGGGTAGCCGGCCTCAATGGGGCCGCATTACGTTCTAACCTCCAGAGACCACGTCCTTCCTTGCGGTCGATATTCTGAAATCGAGATCGATTCGGGGAGGGTAGTCAATGCAAGATCCACCTGATTGGTTGCGGTGAGCGGCGCTCGCCTGGCCGCCGGCCGCGGCTGACCCAGCGGGTCAACGGCGAGCGATGGCCGCCCCGGCCTCGGTGTGCGGACGCCCTTGGGGCGCCGTACCGGGTCTGGCGGCAGCCGCGCCAGCGCAATCGGACCCTGGGGAGGCCCGCCTCCCTTGGCCGGCCTTCTGCTGGCGGCGCTGCTCACAAAGTACCGATAGCCCTCCTCACCCAGGTGAGGAGGGCTTTTTTTTGGCCCGTTCGCAGGGGGGCGGCAGCCAGCCCGAGCGCCCGATTCGCAGGCCAACCTGGATGACGGGCCCCTCGGGCCAATGTTACGATAGAGCTTCCGACCGCCCGTTGCGTCCACTCGCGCACCCGTGTGGGAGCTCCCCCGCGACGATGAAGTTCGCCCGCCGCTTGTTGATCACCGTCGTCCTGGGGTTGCCCGCCAGCGGCATTGGGCCCTGCGCCAGCCGCGCCTGGGCTGCCGATGCGGTTGCCGGTAATGCCGAAAACGGCGGGGCGGCCGAATCGTTCGAGCGCGACGTGGCGCCGCTTTTGGCCCGGCGCTGCTTGGGTTGCCATAACGCCCAGCTGCAAAAGGGAGGATTGGATCTGACCAACCGCGCCGCCGCCTTGACCGGCGGCGACAGCGGAGCGGTGCTGGTCGCGGGCAACCTGGCGGAAAGCGAGCTCTGGGGTCGCGTCGAGCGGGACGAAATGCCCCCCAAGAAGCCGCTCTCGGCGGCCGAGAAATCGATCTTGCGCGCCTGGATCGCGGGCGGCGCGGCGTGGAGCGCCACACCGATCGACCCCTTGCGCTTCTCCAGCGACGTTCGCGCCGGCTACGATTGGTGGTCGCTCGTGCCGCTGCGGCACGCCCCGCTGCCCCCAGTCAAGGATGCCGCTTGGATCCGCAATCCGATCGATGCGTTCGTGCTCGAGCGGCTCGAAGAGCGTCACCTCGCCCCCTCGCCGCCGGCCGACCGCCGGACGCTGATGCGGCGACTTTCAATCGACCTGTTGGGTTTGCCGCCTGCGCCCGAGGACGTGGCGGCCTTCGTGGCCGACGCAGATCCACAGGCCTATGAAAAACTGGTCGATCGCTTGCTGGCCTCGCCGCGCTACGGCGAGCATTGGGCCCGGCATTGGCTGGATGTGGCCCGATTCGGGGAAAGCGACGGCTTTGAGTACGACGTGCTCCGGCCCAGGGCCTGGCTGTATCGCGATTGGGTCATCGGGGCCCTGAACCAGGATCTGCCCTACGATGTGTTCGCCCGCCAGCAGATCGCCGGCGACATCCTGCACCCCAACGATGCTGCGGCTGTCACGGCAACGGGTTTTCTGGTGGCCGGCGCGGGACAACCTGGTCCCGGCGGGCGAGCCGATGCGTCTGGCGATGCGCGAAGACGAAATGGAGGACATGGTCGGCACGGTCGCGCAGACCTTCCTGGGGCTGACGGTGCATTGCGCCCGGTGCCACGATCACAAGTTCGATCCGATCCGGCAAAGCGAGTATTACCGGCTTTCGTCGGCCCTGTCGGGCGTGAAGCATGGCGAGCGCGATTTGCCGGCCGCCGATCCAGCCGATCTGGAACAGATCCGGTCGCAACTGGCCGCGGCCCGGGCCGAGTTGTCGGCCATCGACGAACCGGCCCAGGCGGCGCTGGCGGACGAGCATGCGGCCCGCGCACGCGCCAAGCGCCGCAGCCGATCGCCCGCTGGAATTTCGACAAGGGAGTGCAGGACGAGCTGGGCCGCCTGGAAGTCGCGCTGCACGGCACGGCGCGTGTCGACGGCAGCGGCCTGCACCTGGACGGCAAGACCGCCTACGCCGCCTCGCCGCCGTTGGAGCAGCCGCTGCGTGCCAAGACGCTCGAAGCCTGGGTCACGCTGGCCAATCTGGAGCAGCGCGGCGGCGCGGCGATCAGCGTGCAAACGCTCGACGGCGTGCAGTTCGACGCCATCGTGTTCGGCGAAACCGAGCCGGGCCGCTGGATTGTCGGCAGCGACAACTACATGCGGACGCAGCGCGTCGACGGGCCGGCCGAAGCGGCCCCGCCTGACGAGCTGGTCCACGTGGCGGTCGTTTACGCCGCGGACGGCACGATCACCGCTTACCGCAACGGCCGCCCCTATGGGCAGTCGTACCGCTCGGCCGGGCCCATCCTGCTGCCGGCGGCCGGCACGCAAGTGGTGTTTGGACTGCGGCACAGTCCGACCGGCGCCGGCAAGCTGCTCGACGGCGTGGTGCGCCGGGCCCAACTCTACGACCGGGCCCTGACGCCGGCCGAAGTTGCCGACTCGGCCGACGCGTATTTCCGCGGCCCCACGCCGAGCCAGATCGTGGCCCGGCTTTCGCCCGAGCAGCAAGCCCGGCGGACGGAATTGGTGGCCCAAATCGCGGCGCTCGACGATCGGGTGCATCCCCGCCGGCCGCGCGTGTTCGCCGTCAAGCCGCAGCTGCCGCTGGTCATGCACCGCCTGGAGCGGGGCAATCCGCTGGCGCCCAAAGAGGTGGTCACTCCCGGCGGCGTGCAGGCCATTTCCGGCCCGGCCGGCGCGGGGGCCGATTTCGGACTTCCGCCCGATGCCCCCGACGAATTGCGGCGCCGGCACCTGGCGGCCTGGATCGCGTCGGCCGACAACCCGCTGTTCGCCCGGGTGATCGTCAACCGGCTCTGGCACTATCACTTTGGCACCGGCATTGTCGAAACGCCGAATGATTTCGGCTTCAATGGCGGACGCCCTTCGCACGTCGAGCTGCTGGATTGGCTGGCCGGCGAATTGGTGCGGCAGGGCTTCAGCCTGAAGCGGCTGCACCGCACGATCGTCACCAGCGCCACCTATCGCCAGGCCTCGCGGCCGGTGCCGGCGGCCATGGCAGTCGATGCGGGCGGGCGTCTGCTCTGGCGCTGACGCTCCGCGCCGGCTCGATGCCGAAACCGTGCGCGACGCGGTGCTGCAGGTCGCCGGCCAGCTGAATCATGCCGGCGGCGGCGCCGGGTTCAACGACTTCAACGTGTTCAACGATCGCGGCACGCAGCGCTACGAACCGCTTGATCCCGAGGGACCGCAATTCAACCGGCGGAGCATCTACCGCACCTGGGCGCGCGGCGGACGCAACCCGCTGCTCGACGCGTTCGACTGTCCGGATCCTTCGGTCACGGCGCCGCAGCGCGGCGTGACGACCACGCCGCTGCAGGCCCTGGTGCTGTTGAACAATTCATTCCTGCTGCGGATGTCCGATCTATTCGCGGCCCGGATCACGGCGGATGCCGGCAGCCAGACGCAGGGCGCGGTGCGCCGGGCCTGGCAGCTGGCCTACAACCGCGACCCGGCCCCGGCCGAACTGGCCCGGGTGGAAGCCTTCGTCGACCGCTACGGCCTTCCGGCGCTGTGCCGGGTGCTGGTGAACTCCAACGAATTTCTGTACTGCGACTAAATTGGCCTATCCGAGAACCGGCGGGGACTGTCCCCCTTGCTGAGGCGGTTCTCGGATGGGCACGAAAGGGACCTGACGGTGCAGCACGACTGGCCCGGACGACCGCAGGTGGATCGGCGCGGGTTTCTCGCCTGGAGCGCCGCCGGGCTGGGCAGCGTGGCGCTGGCCAGCCTGCTGGGCCAGGATCGAGCGGCGCACGCGGCCACGTTCCCCGGCGAGGCGGGCGATCCGCCGCCGCATCATCCGCCCCGGGCCCGCCGGGTGATCCACATTTGTCTCTGCGGCGGCTACAGCCACATCGACACGTTCGACTACAAGCCGCGGCTGGCCCAAATGCACGGTCAGCCGCTGGGGAGCTCGGAAAAGCCGGAGACGTTTTTCGGCCGCATTGGCCTCGTGCGCAAGAACGATTGGGAGTTCCGGCAGCGCGGACAAAGCGGCCTCTGGATTTCGGAAATGTTTCCACACCTGGGCCAGGTGGCCGACGAGCTGACGATCATCCGCTCGATGGTGGCCGAGTCGTCCAGCCACACGCCGGCCACTTTCCAGGAGAACACGGGCTTTCGCATCAACGGGTTTCCGGTGCTCGGCGCCTGGCTTTCCTACGGCTTGGGCTGCGAGACCGACGAGCTGCCCGCCTATGTCGTGCTGCCCGACGTGCGGGGATTGCCCGCCGGCACGACCAGCAACTGGACCAACGGTTTCTTGGGAGCCCGGCATCAGGGGGTCGCGCTGCGCAGCAAAGGCCCGCCGATCGCCGACCTGTTTCCCGCCCGGCCGATCGAGCCGGCCACCGACCAGGCCTCGCGCGAGTTGCTCGCCGAACTGAACCAGCGGCACTTCGACGAGCGCGACGGCGACGACGCGCTGGCCGCCCGCATTCGGGCGTATGAACTGGCCGCCAAGATGCAGTTGGCCGTGCCCGAGGTCACCGATCTGGCCGCCGAGACCGCCGCCACGCAGGGGCTGTACGGCCTGGACGATCCGCAGACTGCCGATTTCGGCCGCAATTGCCTGCTCGCCCGGCGGCTGCTGGAAAAGGGCGTGCGGATGGTGCAGCTGTTTTCCGGCGGGGCCTTCGGCTCGCCGCGGATCAATTGGGACGGGCACGAAAACGTGTTGGAAAACCACACTCGCGAGGCCGCACGCATCGACCGACCGGTCGCCGGCTTACTGACCGATCTGCGGCAGCGCGGCCTGCTCGACGACACGCTCGTGCTGTTCACCACCGAGTTCGGCCGCACGCCGTTTACCGAATCGGCGGCCGACGTGGTCGGCACGGGCCGCGATCACAACCACTACGGGTTCTCGGTCTGGCTGGCCGGGGCCGGGCTGAAGCACGGCATCGCCTACGGCGCGACCGACGAACTGGGCTGGAAGTCGGTCGAAAATCCGGTCAGTTGGTACGACTTTCACGCCACGGTGCTGCACCTGTTGGGCATCGATCACGAGCGGCTGACGTTCTACCACAACGGCATCTTGCGCCGCCTGACGAACGTGCACGGCGAAGTGATCCGGCCGCTGCTGGCCTGAAAAAGTGAGCGGAGCGACCGCTCACTTGATGTAATAGCCCGACACGCGCCAGGTGCCGTCTTTGTCGAGCATCGGCGTGACGGTTTCGATCGCCGACTGCTTGTTCTCGAACGACGTCTCGTACTGGATGATCACGTACTTGCCGTCGGGAGCGCCGGGAAGCGTGGTGCGAAACTCTTTCGATTTGACCTTGCGCTCTTTCAGCGCGCCCAGCGGCTTGCGGGCCCCGTCGAGCGACTTGACCAACTGATCCTTGCTGACCGCACCGCGCAGATATTCGGCGGCGGCATCCCAGCTCTCGCCATAGTTCCCCGCGTCGACCAGCTTGAGCCAGGCGTCGGCCGCAGTCAGGGCTTTTTCGATGGCTTGCTCGTTGGCCTTGTCGGGGGTCTCATCCCCCGCGGCGGGGGCTTCCCCAAGGGCGCCCGGGCACTGGGCAGCGAGCCAGCCGCAAACCAACAGTCCCCACGCCACAATCACGGACGCTTTCATGGCCAGGCTCCTCTAGCGGATTTTTATCCATTATAGGTCTTGGCATTCGGACCACCAAATTTCCGCCGCCAAAAGCGCCGGGCCGCTGTATGCGGCTCACGAACCGCAAACAATCGCGGTCACTTGTTCTACTTCGTAGCGGGCCCAATAATCTTGGGCGACGATGGCGGACACGATGTACCCGGCCGCGCGGCGTCGCGCACCGGAGCAAGCCACGCTACAACGAGGAGGGACCAGTCATGCCCACGATGCGCGTTGCCCAGATTTCGCGTCCCAAGGCCCGCTTCGAAATCGTCGAGCGGCCGATTCCCGAGCCGGGACCCGGCACGGTGCGGATCAAGGTCCAGGCCTGCGGCGTCTGCCACAGCGATTCGATGGTTGTCGAGGGGCTGTATCCCGGCATCGAGTATCCGCGCGTGCCGGGGCATGAGGTCGCCGGCCTGATCGACGCCGTGGGCCCCGGCGTCGCCGACTGGAAGCCGGGCCAAGGGGTGGGGGTCGGCTGGAACGGCGGTTACTGCGGGCATTGCACGCCCTGCCGGCGCGGAGAGTTCTTCGGCTGCGTCACGAGCCAGGTCACGGGCATTTCGTTCGACGGCGGCTACGCAGAATACGTGATCGCGCCGGCCAGCGCGCTGGCGCTCATGCCGACGGAACTGTCGGCCGTGGACTCGGCTCCCTTGATGTGCGCCGGCGTGACCACGTTCAACGCCCTGCGCAACAGCGGCGCCCGGCCCGGAGACGTCGTGGCCGTGCTAGGAGTCGGCGGACTGGGACACCTGGGCGTGCAATATGCCGCCAAGATGGGCTTCTACACCGTCGGGATCGCCCGAGGCAAGGACAAGGAACCGCTGGCCCGGCAATTGGGCGCCAGCGCGTACATCGACAACCAGACGCAAGATCCGGCGGCGGCGCTGCAAGCCCTGGGGGGAGCCAAAGTCATTCTGGCCACGGCCACCAGCGGCGAGGCGATGAGCTCCGTGCAAGGCGGCCTGAGCCTGGGGGGCACGCTGATGGTCATCGGCGCCGTCGATTCCATGCAGGTCTCGCCGATCGTGCTGCTGATGGGCAACCGCTCGATCAAGGGCTGGTATTCCGGCACGTCGATCGACACGCAAGACACGCTGGCCTTCAGTTCCCGCGCCGGCGTGCACTCGATGAACGAGGTCTATCCGCTGGAGCGGGTGGCCGAAGCCTACGAACGGATGATGAGCGGCAAAGCGCGGTTCCGCGTGGTGTTGTCGATCGGCAGCTAGTGTGCTGAGTCAAAAGTTCCTGAAGTGGGAAGGCCAGGTACAGCACACCAGTTGTCATTGCGGTCAAACCACTTGCGTGTTTGACCGTCGTGTCCAGCGTTGCAACGAAGTTGCAACTCAGGACACTAGTGTGCTGAGTCAAAAGTTCCTGAAGTGGGAAGGCCAGGTACAGCACACCAGTTGTCATTGCGGTCAAACCACTTGCGTGTTTGACCGTCGTGTCCAGCGTTGCAACGAAGTTGCAACGTTGGACACTAGTGTGCTGAGTCAAAAGTTCCTGAAGTGGGAAGGCCAGGTACAGCACACCAGTTGTCATTGCGGTCAAACCACTTGCGTGTTTGACCGTCGTGTCCAGCGTTGCAACGAAGTTGCAACGTTGGACACTAGCGCCGCCTGCGCGTGTGCGCCAGGGCGCCGGCGGCTGGCGGGCGGCTTGAGCATGCGCCTCCGCCGGGCGGGGCGGGGGGCGCAAAACCGCTCTCGTCCGGCGGACCGCGAAATGCTAAGAATACCCCTCCCATTGTCGGCCCGGGACCGGATCCCGGGCCTCCCAAATCCAGGAGGGTAGACCATGCATCATTTCAAGCGGTTTCTGCTGGCGGCGCTCGTCGTTGCGGCGCTGGGCGGCGCAGCGATCGTCGTCCAGTCGATGACCACGCGCACAGTTGTGGCCGAAGACGGGCCCCCGGGCGACCATTGGCGCAATTTCGACGGACACTGGAGCTACTGGCACGCCGGCGACCAGCGCTGGTACTACACCGACGGCGTCCACTGGTACGTCCACGACGGCGTCGGCTGGGCGGTTTACCACTTCGACAAGCTGTTCGGCATCGGCTTCCATCACGGCGACTACAAGGCCCCGCGCGAAGTGCCGGTCCCGCATCACAGCGTGTTCCACAGATAACTGCCGGCTCGCGGCGGTAACGGAGCCCCGGCCAGGGGCCCCGAAGCGCAAAAAACCGGCACGCCTTGGCCCCCAATCGGCCAAGGCGTGCCTTTTTTTGTCGAGCTGCGGATCGGGCCGTGAACCGGGCTGCAAGCGCTGGGCTGGGATTGCCGCGGGCGCTGGGTGGGGCGTTACGACGCGGCCGCCGCGTGCGCTTTGGCCGCGTGCGGGGCGGGCACCTGCCCGGCGTGGCGATTCAGATGAATCACCTTGGCCGGCGGAAAGCCGTTGAAGTGCGTCGACGACGCGTGCGTGTAGGCCCCCATGTTGCGGCTGTACACCAGGTCGCCCAGTTCCAGGTCGGGGAGTTGTTCGGCCAGCGAGATCGTGTCGAGCGCGTCGCACGTCGGACCGAACACGGCGCAGACCTTGGTCGGCCCCTCTTTGAACGCCTGGATCGGGTAATGCGTGTGATCGAACAGCACGCCCGAGTAGGTGTGGTACACGCCGTCGTTGATGTAGTAGCACTGCTTGCCGTCGCGCACGGCTTTGCCGGTGACGCTGGACACGCTGGTCGCGGCCGAGGCCACCAGGAACCGGCCGGGCTCGGCCAGGATTTCCATGTCGGGCGGGAACAGCCGATCGAACTCGGAGTTGAGCAGCTCGGCCAGTTGCTCGAACGGCTTGACGTGCTCGTCGTAAGCGGCCGGGAACCCGCCGCCGATGTCCAGAATCTTCACTTGCGGGAAGCCGCGCTGGTGGGCCTCGGCAAAGATCGAGGCCGACAGGTTGAGGGCCTGCACGTAGTTGGCGAAATTCGTGCATTGGCTGCCGACGTGGAAGCTCAGCCCCTCGACGGTCAGGCCGGCGGCAAAAGCCGATTCGATCAGATCGACCGCTTCGCCGCTGCCGGCGCCGAACTTGCTCGACAGCTCGACCACGGCCCCGGTGTTGGGCACGCGAATCCGCAGGATCAGGCCGGCGTGGGGAGCGTATTTCTTCAGCTTTTCGATTTCGGCGTGGTTGTCGTAGGTGACCAGCGGCTTGTACGGATCGAGCTCGACCAGGGTGGCAATGTCCTTGATCGGGTTGGCGTAGATGATCTTGTCCCAGATGAAATCCTGCCGCTCTTTGGGCGGCAGGTGCTTGATGTTCTCGTAGGCCAGGCGGAACTCGGCCATCGAGGCCACGTCCAGGCTGGCCCCGGCCTGGCAGAACGTTTCGACGATGGCCGGGTCGGAGTTCGCCTTGACCGCGTAGTAGGCCTGGACGCGCGGCAGCTGCTGCTTGAACCGGGCGTAGTTGCGGCGCAGCTCGTCATGATCGACCACGTACAGCGGCGTGCCGTGCTCGCGCGCAACTCCTGCAGTTTTTCGCCAGTGACCATCAGTCGCGCTCTCCCACGAGAAAGTTCTTGAATTGCCAGGGATCGGTCGGATCGAGCGATGCCCGGGCGTAGCCGGCAAACGCATTGTTATAGTGTTTGAGCGGCGTCCAGTCGAACGGCGCGGAAATGAACTGGCCCAGGTACGGCCGGGCAATCTCCAGGATGGCTTCGTGCGGCAGGTCGTCGGGCACGCAGATGCCGCGGTCCGGGTGCTGAATCATCCAGATCGTCGCCGCCACGACCGAGATGGCCACCTGCACGGTGGTGGCGTTGCTGTGCGGCACCAGGCGCCGGGCTTCTTCGATGTTCAGATCGGTGCCGGTCCACCAGGAGTCGTAGGCATGCCCCATCACCAGCGCGCCGAGCAGATCCGAGCCGCTGGTGATCTCGTCGGTCATGATCCGGAGGTTGGGCTGCGGCTGGTAATCGGCTGCCCGTAGCTCTTGCAGCGAGGCGATGGCCGCGTCGCAAGGACAGTAGGCATAGTGCACCGTCGGGCGGTAGACGGCCTGCCCCTCTTCCCAGACGGTCAGCTTGTCGGAAATCGTGAACGCTTCGCCGTGGCGGATCAGCATGCCCCGGATGGGGTAATTCGGAACCCAGGAGCGAATCCAGGTATTCATGCCCATCTGGGCCAGGCAGATCTGGTTGCACGGCCCGTCGGTGTGTTCGTAGGCCCGCTCGGGCAGTTCGCGCTCGTGGGTGCCCCAGCCCAGTTCGGCGGTGGTGGTGCCTTCCTCGCGGAAGCCCTCGACGCTCCAGGTATTGATGAATTCGTCCACTTGTTTGGGCCGGCTGGAAACCTGGGTGTCGCGTTCCGAGCAGTGGATGACTTTCACGCCCAGCTGCATCGCCAGCTGATTGAAGTGGCCCTCGGCCATTGCTTCTTCCAGGCCCTCGCGCTCGGGGCCCTTGGCTTTGCCATCGTCGATCAGCCGCCGGGCGATGTCGAGCAGGGCGTGCTTGGTGAAGTGCGAGATCAAGCCCGGGTTGGCCCCGTGCTCCAAGATGATCGTGGGGCCGGGCTTGGTCCAACGGGCTTTCATCCGCCGCACCCGCATGTGCCGCCAATATAACGTCCGCTGGGCGGGATGCGCGTAGGCGTCGCGATCGTACGGGTCCCAGACTTCGATCGACGTGTTCAGATAGCGCACGCCGCGGTTGTGGCACCACTGCACGATCTCGCAGCAGTCGATATTCCAGGCCAGGTCGAGCAGGATGTCGCCGGCCGAAAGGTACTTCTTCAGCACCCGGCCCAGGTTTTCCGGCGCGAGCCGCACGCGCTCGAACTTCACCCCCTGGGCGATGTACGGCTGGAGCTGGGCCGACTGGTCCTCGAAGTCGATGACCGTGACGTTCTGCGGCGGCACATCGACGTGCTTGAGCAGCAGCGGCAGGGTGCACTGCGCCACCGACCCGAAACCGACCATCAAAACCCGCTGTTTGTGCTCGACCATCCCCGGACTCCCAGCGCATGTTGCCGAAACGCGCCATTTTGCTTGGTCAGCCGCGACTGGTCAACCGTGGGGAATTTGATGAGCCCCGCGTTAGCCGAGTAACGGCCTGCCGCAGCAGGCAGCGCAAAGGGCCTCGGGCACTGGGCCTCGGACACAGCGAGGAGACTCGGCGCGCAGCGTGGCGGCAGCGCAGGATCGTTCTGCCGCTGGGGGCGGCGACGCGGGGTCGGCGCTCAGCCGCGACCTGCTATTCGTCCAGGCGCCAACGCAAGTCGTAGGGCAGGGGCTTGCCGGTCAGCTCGTTCCAGCGGGCGCGCTGCTCGGGAGTGAGGATTTTCAAGATTTCGCCGATCGTGCGCTGCCAGAAGTTCCAGCGCGCGTCGGGGCCAGGGCCGAAATCGAACGCAAAATCGCGCGGCCGCGGCCGCATCCCGCGCCGGGGGCCGTTCGAGCCTGGGGAGACAACATCGTCTCCTTCCATCACCGGCGGGTCATCGACGAACTCCTCGATGATTTCAGCGGCGGCCGGCGGACCGCCGGGAGGCGCATCGGGCGAAAACTCATGCCCTGGCGGCCCTTGGCCCGGACCGCGCCGGCGACCGGCGCCCGGGCCGTGTCCGGGGCCAGGCCCAGCACCGGGGCCGCGTGGAACCTGGTCCTGATCCTCCGAAAGTCGACGCTGCCCGGTTCCCGGCTCAACGGGGGGCGGGCCGCCGGGCCGGCGACCCAATCGCGGCGGCTGCGGGCGCTCGTCCAAGCCGTCCGCGGGCGAATCATCAGAAGCACCGGGGCCGGAGCCCAAGCCGTCGGGCGGATGGCCGCCGGGTCCGTGTCCAGCCGGCCTGTGCCCACCGGGTCCGCGCCCGCCGGCCAGGGGGCCTCGCGGTTCGCCGGGTTCATGAGCGGGCCCGTCCGGACCGCGGCCTCCGGGCCCCTCGCCGCCGGGGCCGAAGCCAAACCGATCGTCCGACTCACGACCGAGTGCGCGCGGGCCGTGCCCCTCGGGGCCGAACCGATCGTCGGGCGGCGGCCCATCTGGGCCATGACTACGTGGCCCATGGCCGCCCCGGCCCGGACCGCCGGGGCCATCATGATCGGGGCCGCCCGGCCTGGGCCGGGTTCGCTCGATCGCGGCGCGAATCTCGTCGCGCTGCTGGCTGGTCAGGTTCAGTTCGGTGCCCAATTCCGAGCTGAGAAAGGCAAACGGCCCGCGCTGCTGCCAGGCGATCTGGTGCAGCCGGTCGAGCTGCTCGGCGGCGAGCACGCTGGTGATTTCTTTTTCGGTCGTGCGCAGCAGTTCGGCCGTGCGGTGCTGGGCGGCCGCCGAAGTGGGCAAGCCGCGGCTTTCGGCCAGATCGGAGTCGGCGGCCAGGCCGACCAGGATCGTGTCGATTTGCTCGGCCGCCGCCGTCGACAGGCCCAGGTCCTGCTGCACGCGCGTATCGGCCAGCAGCATCAGCGGGGCGAACCTCTGCAGCGCGGCGAGCTCGTCGACGATCCGCTCGACGCGCTCGGACGTGGCGGCCAGCTCGGCGCGGATCGTGGGATCGGAATCGTCGCGACGCTGATCGATGAAGTTGCGATAGTAGGCCAGGGTCAGTTCGAGAAACTTCCGCCGCACGGGCTGCATCAGGGGCTGGCCGGCGAACTCTTGTTCGGCCAGCTGGGTAAAGCCGTCGACCGCCTGCCGGGCCTGGCGGAAGCTTTCTTCGGCAGCCTCGCGCTGCCTGGCCTCGAGCGCGTATGCCTTTTTCGTATCGGCATGCTCGCGGGCGATCAGGATCGTGCTGGCCAAAAGTCCGATGCTGGTCAGCAGCAACAAGACCACGCCCGACACGACCACCGAGCGATGCCGCCGCCGCCAGCGGGCCGCCCGCTCTACGAGCGTGGGGCGGCGGGCCAGGATCGGCTTGTCGTCCAGAAAGCGCTGCAGATCGTCGGCCAGGGCCTGGGCGCTGGCGTAGCGCTCGCCGGGATTCTTGGCGATCGCCTTGAGCACGATCGTCTCCAGCTCCTGGGGGATGCTCTTGTCCAACAGCCGCGGCGCACGCGGCTCATCGTTCAGGATCCGGCCGATCAAAGCCTGTCGATTGACGTCGGGGAACACCGGTTCCAGCGTCAGCAATTCGTAGAGCGTCACGCCCAGCGAATAGATGTCGGTGCGATGATCGAGCACCACGCGGTCGCCGGCCGCTTGCTCCGGGCTCATGTAGCGCAGCGTGCCCATCATGTCGCCGGTGCGGGTCAGGTTCGCATCGGCATGAAACTGGGCCAGGCCGAAGTCGGTCACCCAAATGTTGCCGCGGCCGTCGAGGATCAGGTTCGCCGGTTTGATGTCGCGGTGGACGATGCCCATCTCGTGGGCATGCTCCAAGGCCAGCGCCGTTTGGTGCATCAAGCGAACCACGGTGCGGAAATACTCCGGCCGCGAGCTATGCGAATCCGACAACACCGTGGACGAACCCTGGGCCGTGACCGTGGGAATATCGGCCACCGTAACCGTGGGCTTGCCGGCCTGGGGGCCGACGCCTGACCGGGAATCCGGGCCTGACCGGGAATCCGCGCCTGACCGGGAACCCGGGCCAGATCGAGCATCCGGGCCCGGCTGCGACGCGGGAGCGCCCAGCGGCATGGTGGGGTCGTTGCCGCCGCGGCGGCCGGGCGCCCCGACCGAGCCCGGAGTGATGGAACGGCCCGCGGTGCGGCTGCCGGCCGCGCGCAGGGTGCGGGTGGTAGCGCCTGGGCGCGTCCGTCGTCGGTGGGAGCCTTGCCCGACTGTTGCCGCAAATGCTCGATCAATTGCGAGAGCGGCTCGCCGTCGATCATTTGCATGGCGTAGAAATGCACACCCCGTTCCGAGCCCACGGCGTAGACGGGCACGATGTTGGTGTGGTGCAACTGGGCGGCAGCTTGCGATTCGTTCTTGAAGCGCTGCAAATGCTTGGGGTCGAGCGATGCGGCGAAGGGCAGGATCTTGACCGCTACGCGGCGTCCGAGCGACAGCTGGATCGCCTCGTAGACGACTCCCATGCCCCCCCGGCCGATTTCGCGCACAATGCGAAAATCGCCCAGCGGCAGCGAGCTGTTCTGGGAGTCGGCGTGTGCGGCGGCGGTTTTGCGGACGGCCGACTGCACCGCTTCCGCTTTGCGCATGTCGGCCGCCGCGGCATGCACCAGCTCCAGCCCTTCGAGACATTGGGCCAGGTCGCCGGCAATGTCGCGGTGCCGGGCCAGGAACTCCGTGCGATTGAGCGGGCGGCCGGACTCGATGGCCGCCAGATATTCTTGGGCGGCGGCGACGACGCGCGGATCGTCGATATCGACGCTGTCGTTCGGGGGCGCCGCGTGCCGTCGTGGCTGCCTGCGGCTCGATGAATGTTCATACCTGCTCTCCCAGGATTTTGCGCAAGCGGGACAGCGCCCGGACCCAGAGCTTCTCCACACTGTCGACCGAGCGGCCCATTTGCTCGGCGACTTCGGCAAACGGACGTCCTTCCAGATGCCGGAGCACGATCACCTGACGATAGTCCGGCGGCAGGTCGTCGAGCGCGCCGGCCAGGCGCAGCGATGTTTCGCGTTTGACCGCCTGCTCGCTGGGCGAGCTGACCGGCGCGACCAGCCCGCGATCGAGCAGGCAGGAGGTGTTTGCCAGCTCCACGACCAGCGCCTGCTCGAGCCGGGCATCGCGCTGCTTGGTGCCCAGATAGCGGCGGACCAGATTGGCGACCAGTCCGGCCAGGATGCTCCGCAGCCAGGCGGCGAACTCGGCCTCGGTCGTGCCGCGAAACTGATGCATGTGGCGGTGTGCCTCGAGGCAGGCTTCCTGCACCAGGTCGGACGCGTCGGCTTTGCCTTGCAGGCGCCGGCCAACCTGCGTGCGGGCCAGCAAGTGCAGGTATTTGCGGTACAGCGCGAGCAGCGCGCCCAGGGCCTCGCGGTCGCCCCCCAGCGCCAGGCTCAGCAATTCGTCGGGACTGGCGTCGGCAAGTGTCATGCGGTGTTCGTTCTGTTCTCTGCGACCTGGGGGGCCGGGCCGACGCAGGGCTTCATTTTAATGGATCGACCACCCCGACGGGCGAAAACCCGGCTGGTCGCAAACCGGCTCCGCCCGCGCATCCTGGCGGGCGCACCGGGCACCGGATCTCGAGGCTCTGCCTTGGCGGGCCCTTCGGGCGGGGTCGCCCGGCCGCCAGCCTTTCCTTAGGTGCCAGGGGCTTGGTAACGCGTGGGGCGGCAAAACCGCCTCGCGGCCCGATATGCCAGCGGCCGGCTATTTAGCGCAGGCCGGAAGCGCTGCCTGCCCCCCCGGCATTACGCCCGCAATTCGCCAAATTACCGGCGGCTTGGCGGTCGAAGCAGTTACTAGAAAGCTGAGCATCCGATGGCGCGAGGGCACGCGGCCATCCCGGACGGCGGCGAGCACAAGCCGGCCGGAAATGGCTCGGAGGAACGCCCAGGGTTCGGCGGCGCTCAGGGCCAAGACGGCACCACACGGTGCTTGACTTGCCCCAGGGACACTTTAACAATGAGGCGATCGGAACACTCGTAAATCGTCGCGATCACTGGAAATCGTGCGACGGTGTTGGCCGGCGGCGCCGACCACGGACTTTGTGTCGCTGTCGCGTCAGGTGGGGCAGAATCTTGGCGAGATGGACGGCCCCGTTGCCCACGCGCCCAGCGAAGCGGCAAACGGACGGGCAGTCATCTGGCGAGCGAAGTGCTCATCGTAGGCGTGCGATCGGCAATCGTTTTTTTCGACGTGGCGCCGGGCAGGGCGGCCGCTTGATTCGGCACGGCTTGCGGGCTGCGGACGTTTTCGCTCAATCTTCCTGACGGAACCGGGGACATGTCGCGGAACGAATGGCTAAGGGCACTCGGACACGTTCTGCCATTGGGCAGCGGGCGGCGCCGGCGATCGGCCAGTCGCGCGGCCGCAAACCACCGGCGCAACTGGACGAGCTTGCAGCTGGAAGATCTCGAACAGCGCCAACTCTTGGCGGTCGTGGCCGGGTCGGCTGCCAGCGAACAGGCCGTCCCGCTGTACGAAAAACTGACGGCGGCCACGGTCGGCGGCACGGTTTCGCCCTTGTTGGGCTCCGGCCCCACCGGCTATACGCCGACCCAGATCAAGCAAGCCTACGGCATCAACCAGATCAGCTTCACGGGTAGCAGCGGGACGGTCGCGGGCAACGGCGCCGGCGAAACGATCGCCATTGTCGACGCCTACGACGACCCGAATATCGCCAGCGACTTGCACCAGTTCGATCTGGCTTTCGGCCTGTCCGATCCGACCTTGACCAAGGTCAACCAGAACGGCGGCAGCTCTCTGCCGAGCGGCAATACGGGCTGGGCCACGGAAATCGCGCTGGATGTCGAATGGGCCCACGCGATTGCTCCGGCCGCCAATATCCTGCTGGTCGAGGCCAACAGTTCTTCGCTCAGCGATCTGCTGACCGCCGTGAACTACGCCCGCAACGCGTCGGGCGTGGTCGCCGTGTCGATGAGCTGGGGAGCGGGCGAGTTCTCGGGCGAGAACAGCTACGACAGCTATTTCACCACGCCCTCGGGGCACAACGGCGTGGCGTTCATCGTGGCCTCGGGCGATTCGGGCGCGCCGACCGACTATCCGGGGGCCTCGCCGAATGTGCTGGGCACCGGCGGCACGACCCTGAACCTGAACGGCTCGAACGGCATCTCGAGCGAAACGGCCTGGAGCGGCAGCACGGGCGGCCTGAGCGCGTACGAATCCCAGCCCGCCTATCAGAAGGGCATCGTCACGCAAAGCTCGACCCAGCGCGGCACGCCCGACGTGGCCTACGACGCCAATCCCAATACGGGTTTCCCGGTTTACGATTCGTATGGTTATTCGTCCCCCTGGGGCCAATATGGCGGCACCAGCGACGCCGCGCCGCAGTGGGCCGCGCTCGTGGCCATCGCCGATCAAGGGCGCAGCGTGGCCGGCGAAGCGCCGCTGACCGGCACCCAGCTGTCGACCGACTTGTACCAGCTGCCGGCCGCGGATTTCAACGACACCACGAGCGGCTCAAGCACGGGCAGCCCCAAGCTTTCGGCCACGACCGGCTACGACCTGGTCACCGGTCGCGGCAGCCCGAAGGCCAACCTGATCATCCCCGCGCTGGTCGGCCAGACGAATCCGGCCGTGACGACGCACTTGTCGGTTTCGGCACCGTCGGGCGAGACGGCCGGCGGGACGTTCAGCATTACGGTCGACGCGCTGAACGGCTCGAACTCCACGACCGCCGGCTACACCGGGACGGTCCATTTCAGCAGTTCCGACGTCGCCGCCGGCTTGCCGGCCAATTACACGTTCACCGCGGCCGATGCCGGCGTGCATACGTTCACCGGCCTGGTCCTCAAGACAGCCGGCAGCCAAACGATCGCCGCCACCGACACGTCGACCAGTTCGATCACCGGCTCGGCGACGGTGGCCGTCACCCCGGCAGCGGCCAACCACCTGGCCTTTGGGCAGCAGCCGACCAGCCAGCTGATCGGAGCGACGATCAGTCCGGCCGTCACGGTCAAGATCGAAGACGCCTACAACAACGTGCTCACCAGCGATTCGACGGACAAGGTGACGCTGGCCCTGGGCACCAATCCCAGCGGGGCGACCCTTGGCGGGACGACCACCGCCACCGTTTCGGCGGGCACCGCCACGTTCAGCAATTTGTCGGTGAACCTGGTGGGCAGCGGCTACACGCTGGCGGCCAGCAGCCCCGCCACGTCGACCGGCGCCACGTCGTCGTCGTTCAATGTCAGCGCCAACACGGTCGTCACGCACTTGTCGGTTTCGGCCCCGAGCAGCGAGACCGCCGGCAGCACGTTCAGCATTACGGCGAGCGCGCTGAATTCCGCCAATGCAGCCGTCGCCGGCTACACGGGAACGGTCCACTTCAGCAGCTCCGACGTCGCGGCCGGATTGCCCGCCAATTACACGTTCACCGCGGCCGATGCCGGCGTGCACACCTTCAGCGGGCTGGTGCTGAAGACCGCCGGCAGCAGGACCATCACCGCCACAGACACTTCCACGAGTTCGATCACCGGCTCGGCGACGGTCGCCGTTACGCCTGGAGTGGCCACCCATCTGGCAATCCTCCAGCAGCCGGGCTCGGCCGTCGTGGGCGCCTCGATCAGCCCGGCCGTCACGGTCGCGGTGGAAGACGCCTACAACAATGTCGTGACCAGCGATTCGACGGACCAGGTCACGATCGCCATGGGCAGCAATTCTGCCGGCGGCACGCTGAGCGGCACGACGACGGCGACCGTCTCGGGCGGCATCGCCACGTTCAGCAATCTGTCGATCGGCACCGTCGGCACAGGCTACACGCTGGCGGCCAGCTCCGGCACGCTCACCGGCATTGCGACGACTAGCTTCAGCGTCAGCGCCGTGCCCACGAGCACGCTGATCGAAGGCTTCGAGACCAGCAGCACGTACAACGTGGTCGGCAGCAGTTCGGAGACCGCCTATCTGTCGAGCACTGCCGCCCACGACGGCAGCTACGGCCTGGTCGACACCTCGGGCAACGACTGGATGTACCGCAACGACTCGGCGGCCCAGGTCAAGCAAGGCGAATCCATCTCGGTCTGGGTGCAATTCACCAGCACGTCCAGCGCCCGGGCGTACTTTGGCTTCGGTGCCAGCGCCTCGGGCACGTTGTCGATCGTCGCCGCGCCGAACACCGGCCAGTTGATCCTGCAAAGCAATTCCGGCTACGGTTACACCAACCTGGCCGTGGCCAATCAAACCTACACGGCCGGCACCTGGTACCGTTTGCAGGTCAATTGGGGCACGGGCGGCGCGATCACGGGCCAGCTCTATGCCAGCAACGGGACCACGCTGCTTAGTTCGGTGACAACCACCGACAACGCGATCACGTCCGGCGGCATCGCGTTCCGCGCCATCGGCGCCGGCAACGCCTACTTCGACACCGTGACCGAATCGCCGCTGTCGGGAAGCTCTGCCAAGACCTCCGCGATTGCAACATCCGGCACGTCGACTTCGCCGGTTTCGACGTCCGGCGTCTTCACGTCGGGCGGCTTGAGCGGCGCTTGGCCGGCGCCCTTCCCCTGGTTCGGCGGAATTTCGCCGGCCGTTTCCGCCAGCCCGGCTGCGAGTGCCGCGCCGGTCTCATCGCTGGGCGCAGATCCCGCACTGGCAGCCGCCAGCGCGAGTTCGCTGCTGTCCTCGCTCGAGGAAACGTTGCTCGAAGAAGCAACGTTGCAGTCGATCGCCCAAGCGCGCGTGCGCGGCTTCTGACCGCGGCACGTGCGACGGCGACGCGTACGATTGCGCCGCTAGCTCGGCCCTGCCGGCGTGGCCCGAGCAATCGCCGCCGACAATCTCGGCAGCCGACGCGCACGTTTGCCACCGCTGCACTGCGTCGTCACCGCTGCACTGCGTTGCCACCGCTGCAGGGGCGCCACGAATGGCGAGCGCGCTCGATGTTGCCGCACTTGCACGGCAACCGACCGCTGGCCGGTGGCAAAGAAATCTCGATTTGCCGGATCGAAGTGACGGTTCACCCGCCCCGGCGTTACCAGTCCAGTAGGGGGCAAATGATTCGCTTATCTGGCTTGCCGCCTGCTAATCCACGATCTCGCCAATTCAGTTCGACGACCTTGAGGAGCACGTCATGGCCATTGGTTCACGCAAGGGGCAGCGGCAGTGGGGAGCGCAAATGCGACGACATGAAGAGTTGGAATCTCGCAATCTGCTCGCCGGACATGGTTTCGAAGGAGGCGAGCTTTTTGCGCTGGCCGCCAATCAATTCAATCAGCAAACAGCGGCCTTTATTGCCGGCCCGACTCCGGCGGCGCACGACGCTTTCTTCAGTCAGCTCGGCACGGGCACGTCGAGTTCGCAGAGTTCGAGCTTCACCGCTTCGCTCACCGATCCCAACGGCGGCAGCGGCACAGCCTCGGTCACTTACACGACGGGCACGGTCGGCGGCGTGTCGACGGCCGTGGTGTCGATCACCGGCGACACCACTCAGGAAGGCCAAACCGAAAGCGTGGTCATCGGCACCACGACGGTCGGCAACGTGTCGATCGACAGCACCGGCGCAGGAACCCTGGTGATTCAAGCCTCCACGCTGGCCGCCGCCGTGGCCTCGGGAACCACCGTCAGCGTCGGCACGCTCACCGGCACTTTCGCCGCCTCCAGCACGTCGACCGGCAGCGGCGGGTCGGGCTGCTCGGGCTCCGGCTCGGACTCCGATGGCGACTCGGCCGGCACGAGCTTGACTTCGACCGTCACCAATTCGAGCGGCAACACCGCCACGGTGACGTATCAGACCGGAAACCTGCTCGGCACCGCCGAATCGGTGATCAAGGTCAGCGGCGACACCACCGACGAAGGAACCAGCGTCGCGGTGACGATCGGCGGGACGCAGGTCGGCACCGTGGCGATCGATTCGACCGGTGCCGGCACGCTCGTTGTGCCCACGTCGACCTTGACCACCGCAGCCGCGGCCGGAACCACGGTGGCCCTGGGCACGTATAGCGGCACTTTCTCGGCCGCCAGCACCTCGACCGGCACCTCCTATTCGCATCATGCATTCACGGCCACGGTCACCGACTCCAACGGCGACACGGCCACCGTGACCTACCAGACCGGCCGGCTGCTGGGGACCAAGGAATCCGTGGTTACGGTCAGCGGCGACACCACCGACGAAGGGACCAGCGTCAGCGTAGCCATCAACGGACAAACGCTCGGCACCGTGGCCATCGACAGCACGGGCTCAGGCACGTTGATTGTGCCCACGACGACCCTGACCACGGCGGTCGCGGCGGGCCAGGCCGTGACGGTCGGCGCCTACAGCGGCACGTTTGCCGAAAGCACCAGCACCGCGTCGTCGGGCGTGAGCAGCTACGGTCGGCACCACCGCCGCTAACGGGCGGCGCGGTTGCGAACTTCCGCGCCCGTTTTTTGAGGATCTACACGTCAAGCGAGGAGGGAGGACGAACCTATGCGATGCCGCACAATGTCTTGTTTTCAGGCGCTCGCGGGCTCAGCGGTCGTTGTGCTGGGCGCGGCAACCACCAGTTGGGCAACCGAGAGCGCGGCGGAGAACTTCGCCAGGAATAACAAACCCGTCGAAAGCGCCGTTTCGGCCCGGCAACGGGCCCTGGCCCAATTCGACACCGACGGCGACGGCAAACTCAGCCCGACCGAGCTGCGTGCCGCCCGAATGGCCTTGGCCAAGAAGAAACGCCAGGCCGCTCAGCAAGAGGAGGGGGGCTCGAACAGCCCCGGGGCCACGACGGTCGCGACCGGCGATGGATCCAGCAGCTCGGGCAGCGGGATGAATCCCTACGCGATCGGCGCGAACGGCTACGGCAATCCGTACTTGCTCGGTTCGTCGGCCAGCGGCAGCTACTACTTTTACGGCTCCGGCGCATTCGGCCAGGCCACGCCCGGCCTGACCGGCACCGGCGGCGGCTGCATGTCGATGGGCTCCGCCGGCGGCCGGCGTTAAGCCGAGACCCACTCAAGGCAGTCCCCGCTCCGCGCACGGTGGCCGGGCGCGGGGCTGCCCCTTCTCCTCCCGGCCAGCGGCGCGACCGCGCCCGCCTCTCTGTAGCCGGGTCTGGACCAGCTGACGCGTTTTGGCCCTGCCCGGGTGCCCCGGTCGGCGTCGCTTTGGCAGCCTGCCCGATTACCGCTCTCCCCCGATAGCCGGGATCGGCGTTCGTGCTTGCGCCGGCTGCGCAATTGCCCGCGAGCCAAGGCCGGGTAAAATGGCGCTGCCAGAATGTTCCGCACGGCGCGATCGGGGCGTTCTTGGGCAGAAAATCCGCAGCGGCGAGTCCGCAGCAGGAATTCGCCGGCGGTGATTCCCAGCGGTAATTCCCTGGCTGTGGGGGCAGCGGGTTGGGGCAAGTCGTATTCGGGCCCATTCGCGTTTGGGGTGGCTGGAACCTGCCCCGGAGGAGGCAACTTGAGTAGCTGGATTTCGTCGGCCTTCAGGCGCACTGGCGCCGCGAGGCAAACCGACGCGCAAACCCGGCCGCGCGGCTTCACGCTCGTCGAACTGCTGGTCGTGATCGCCATCATCGGCATCCTGGTGGCACTCTTGATGCCGGCAGTCCAGGCCGCCCGCGAATCGGCGCGGCGAACCACCTGCGCGAACAACCTGACGCAGTTGGGGCTCGGTTGCGTGCGGCACGAGCAGAGCCTGGGCTATTTTCCCTGCGACGGCTGGGGGTACACCTGGGCCGGCATGGCCGACCAGGGCTACGGGCCGAATCAGCCCGGCGGCTGGGTCTACAACATCCTGCCGTACGTCGAGCAGGAAAACCTGCGGCTGCTCGGCACAGGCATGTATCCGGGCAACCTGTCGGGGCTGCAAACGGCCATCGCCACCCGCGTGGCCACTCCGCTGGCGGTGATGATGTGTCCCACGCGGCGGCCGGTGCAGCTCGTGACGACGGGCCCTTACATCAATCCCGGCTTTAGCTACAGCGCGCCCACGCCGATGTGCGCCCGCGGCGACTATGCCATGAACGGCGGCGAGCAGTTCATCGGCGTCGGCGGCGGTCCGCCGGACTTGCCCACCGGCCTGTCTTCGACTTACAGCTGGCCGAGCAACTCGCAGTTCTACGGCATCTCGATGGTGCACACCTGGCTTCCGGCGGCGACGATCCGCGACGGCCTGAGCAACACCTACCTTCTGGGCGAGAAGTACCTCAACCCCGACGCCTACACCAACGGCAGCGATTGGGGAGACAATGAGTGCATGTACGGCGGCGACGACTTGGACATGAATCGCTGGAGTGGCAACAGTTCGTCGGGCTACTACCCACCCATGCAGGACACGCCGGGCATCACCGACTACTACCTGTTCGGCAGCGCCCACGCGGGCACGTGGCAGGCCGTGTTTTGCGACGGTTCGGTCCACGCCATCAGTTACCAGATCGATCCGGAAGTGCATCGGCGGCTGACCAATCGCATGGATCAGCTGCCGCTCGATCAGAGCAAGTACTAGCCCTCTCGGGCGGGTGGCCGGCGGCGTGGACCCGGCGAAATTTCCGGATTTCTGTTTGCTCTCGGCCATCCACCGGGTAGACTTTAGGGGTTCAACCCGCCGGGCCCCGGCGAGGTCGCTTGCCGACCGACCGAGTGGCCCCGTTTGCCCCGCCAGAAATGCCCCACCCCAGGAGGCGTCTGTGATGCTTGAGATCACGGGAAACCGCGTGCATTCGGACTGCGCGGGCCGCACGCGGCGCGATTTCCTCCGGGCGGGCGCCCTGGGAACAACCGGGCTGGTGCTGGCCGACCTGCTCAAAGGGCGAGCCGCGGCAGCAGCCGGCGGCGCGAGCGCGCCGGACACTTCGGTCATCTGGCTCTGGCTGAGCGGCGGCCCCACGCAATTGGAAACGTTCGATCCGAAGCCGGAAAACACGGCCGAGTTTCGCAGCGTCGTGGGTGCCCTGCGGACGAACGTGCCAGGCATCGAAATCGGCGGACTGTTCCCCAAGATCGCCCAGCATTGCGACAAGCTGGCCATCGTCCGCTCGATGGCCCACCAGCAGCCCGACCACGCGGCGGCCTCGCATTGCGTGATGACCGGCCACGATTATCCCCCGGCGGCCAACGGCGCGCCGGCGGTGAATCCCAGCCTGGGCTCGATGGTTGCCCGGAGCCGCGGGGCTACGCGCACGGAAACGGGCCTGCCCACCTACGTTACGACCGACCACCTCTACGCCGGCGGCGCCGCCTGGCTGGGCAAGGCTTACAACCCGTTCCACATTCGGGACGAAGGGGTCGGCAACATGACCCCGCGGCTGGCCCAGGATCGGCTGCAAGACCGCCGCGAATTGCTGCGATCGCTCGACCGCATCAACCGCCAGCGCGACGCCGGCGGCACCATGCAGGCGCTCGACAGCTTCGAGACCCAGGCCTTTGAGTTGCTCCGCGGCACGTCCCCCGCGGCCTTCGACCTCAGCCGCGAGGACGCCCCGGTGCGCGAGGCCTACGGCCCCGGCCTGGGCCAGAACCTGCTCCTGGCCCGGCGGCTGTGCGAAGCCGGGGTCGGCTTCGTCACGGTCTGGTACGGGGGCTGGGATTCGCACGGAACCAACCCCTCGGTCGGGCACGGCACGATCGAAGAGGAAATGCACAAGCTGGCCCCGTCGTTCGACCACTCGGTGGCGGCCTTGCTGGGCGACTTGTACCTGCGCGGATTGGACAAGAAGATCCTGCTGGTCATTACCGGCGAATTCGGCCGCACCCCCTGGCTCGACGCGCAATCGGGCGGACGCGGTCACTGGCCGCAGCTGTGCACGCTGGCCCTGTCGGGCGGCGGCATCAAGGTGGGTCAGATCATCGGCCAATCGTCGGCCAAGGCCGACGTGCCCAAGACGGCGCCGATCAGCCCGCAGGACCTGATGGCCACCGTGTTCAAACATCTCGGCATGCCGCTCGACCTGGCCTATAACGACGCGGCCGGCCGGCCCACGCGGATGCTCGAGCACGGCACGCCGATCAACGAGCTGTTCTGAGCGGCGGCGCCGAGCTGTTCTGAGCGGCCGCAGAGTTCTTCGCGGCGGATGCAACCGTCAGCCCTTGGGCAGTTCGAAGCCGGCCCGCCGCGGGCGCTCGAGATACTCGTTCGCCTGCTCGTCGCCGATGAACCGCTCGGCCGCCGGATCCCAGCGCAGCGGGCGGCCCGCGGCGCGGGTGATGTTGACCAGGTGGCAGACGCTGACCGAACGGTGTCCGATCTCGACGTCGGCCACCGGCCGCTTGCGCGAGCGGATCGAGTCGAGCCAGTCCTGCAAATGCCAGCGGGCCTGCCACAGCGCCAGCTCGTCGCTCCACTTGCGCTCCTCTTCGGCCACGTCGACTTTCTTCCGCAGCTCGTCGGCGATCTCCGGCGGATTCGAGGCGAACTTGTTGCGGTTGATTTCCAGCTTGCCTCGCTCGCAGATGAAGACGGCGCCTCCCATCGGACCTTTGCCCGGCTCGATCACGAAGTTCACCGGCACGCCGCTGGCGTAGCGCATGGCGACCGGGCCGTGGGGTCCTTCGCCGAGCGGTTTCATTTCCACCGGTCCGGTTTCGTCGGCGCCCAGGGCCCACTGGATCTGGTCGACGCCGTGGGCGCCCCAGTTGGTCATTTCGCCGCCGGCGAAATCGCGCCATCGCATCCAGCCCATCCAGTCGGGGTTGAACGGCCGGGCCGCCGCCTGGTTGAGCCACTGGTTCCAGTCGAGACCGTCGGGCACCGGCCGCTCGGGCAGCCCCTCGCTGGGCGCGGCCTGGGCGCCGGTGTAGCTGACGGCCCGGACCTCGAGCAATTTGCCCAACGCGCCGCTGCGCACCAGTTCGCAGGCCACGCGGTTCATGGCCATCGAGCGCTGCTGCGAGCCGACCTGCAAAATGCGGCCGTGCCGGCGCACGGCGTTCACCAGGGCCCGGCCTTCGCTCAGATACAGCGTGAGCGGCTTTTCGGCGTAAACATCCTTGCCGGCCTGGCAGGCATGGATCGCCGGCAGCACGCGCTGGAACTCGCCGGTGGCCACGATCACCGCGTCGACGTCCTTGCGGTCGAGCAGCTGGCGATAGTCCTGATAAACGGGCCAGTCGCCGCCGGCCTTGGCCTTGAAGGCTTCGGCCCGGGGCAGATTGCAATCGCAAAGCGCCACGATCTGGGCGGACTCGGGCAATTGCGCGAGCAGCAGCGAGGCCCGATTGCCGACGCCGATCGCCCCCACGCGAATGCGATCGCTCGGCCCGGCCGGTTCCGCGGCGGCGGCGCCGCCCGCGGCCAAGAGCATTCGCCCCGCCCCCAGGGCCGCGGCGGTCGTGCTGAGAAACTGCCGCCGGCTGGGGCTGCCCAGCCGGTCCGATCGCAACAGGGTGGTGTGCGCAGGCATGGCGAAGCATTCCTCCTGAGGACAAAGGTGCCGCAGCGCTCCGGCCGGTCGGAGCAGGCGAAAAAGATCCACGGATCGCGAGCCCCTTTGTCGCTGGATCCGGCGCCACTGGGCCCTGCGCCACTCGAACCTGCGCCACGGGCCCCTCACGCCGCTGGGCCCTACGGCTTTTTCAGCGTCATCAAGTACTCGACGACGTCGACCAGGTCCTGGGCGCTGAGCAGCTTTTGCAGATCGGCCGGCATCAGCGACGTGGGCAGTTTCTTCAGTTCGTCGAGTTCATCCGTCTTCAGCGTGTGCATGATCGCTTCGGCGTCTTTGAGGACCACCTCCGCATCGGTCTTGCTGACCAGGATGCCCGAGATCACCTTGCCGCTGTCGGTCACGGCGATGTACGTCTCGTAATTGTGGCTGATGCCGGCGCTGGGGTCGAGAATGGCGACCAGGAAAGCGTCTTTGCTCAGTTTGCTGCCGATTTCCGAGAGGTTTGGGCCCACGTCCTTGCCCTGGCCGGCCACGGTGTGGCATTTGATGCACGTGGCCGTGGTCTCGAACAACTGCTTGCCGTGGGGAGCGTCGCCGGCCATCTTGATCAGCTCGCCCAACGGAGGCAGCGGCTTGGCGCCGGCCGTGGCGGGCAAGGGCAGATACTTGGCCGCGGCGGCGCGCACGTCCGGCAGGGGGGAAGCGGCCAGCACGTTGGCCACGGTGAAGTTGAGATCCGCCGGCAGCTTCTTGTCCTGGGCCAGCGCGAGAAGGTAGGCTTCGCCCGGCTTCGACTTGCCGGCTGCCGCCGCCGCCGCGCTGCGCACGGCCAGCGGGCGTGCCGCGGCGGTGATCAACGGCAGGAGCATTTCCGTCACCTGCTTGCCGCCGACATTGCCCAGGGCCACGATCAGCGCCGACGCTTTGGCCGAGTCTTCGCCATCGAGCGTGGCGGCGATCCGGTGGCCATCGTCGAGCTTGAGCAGCAGTTCGGCCGCCTTGACGCCGGCCGTTTCGCCCGGCGCGCCGACGGCCAGATCCAAGAGCACGTCGTCGGCCTCGGGCAACTTGAACCGTTCCAGCAGCCGGAAAAACGACTCGCTGCCGGGATTCGCCCGCAGGTAGCGCAGCGCGGCCGCCTTGCTCTTGGGCTTGGCGTCCAGGTCGACATTGTCCAGCCGCAGCAGCGTTTCGACGACCAGGGCGTCTTTGGCCGGATCTTCATCCTCGGCCCGCAGCGCGCCGCACCACTGGGTCGCGGCCAGCGCAATCGCCGCGCAGCAGGCAAAACGCCGCGCGATCCGGCGCATCTGGAAAGTAAATCCGACGTTCATTTCGACCTGCCCACTGTCCTGCAGTCGCAATACTCAAGTTCCGACATTCATCGGTTCGCCACCGGTCTCTCTGCCGATCCTCCGCGATTATCTGCGTTCATCCTGTTCATCTGCGTTTTTCAATCGTCGCGGTCTCGAGCGTGACCGGACCGTCCGCTCCCGGACCGCTCCATCGCACGTGCAGCCGGCGCGGCTCCATTTTGACGCGGATAAACCGGATGAACGCAGATACGCGCAGATCGAAGAACGTTGGATTACGAAGAAGCTTCGAGCTTTAGTCCAGCAGGCTCTCCAGGGCCTTGTCCTTTTCCGGTCCCTTGGCCTGGAAGTCGAGCGCCCGCAGATAGCGCGGCTGCTCTTCCTTCTTCGTGCCCGGGTCCTTGATGATCTTGACCAGCAGCTCGGGCGTCTTTTTAGCCCGGCTGCGCCAGATGACGTCGCGCCCGGCGGCGTGTTCCACTTGTCGCCGGCCTGGGCCAGATAGGCGTCGAGGTACGCGTCCCAGTTCTGATCGGCTCCGATGCCCAGCGCCTCCAGGTACCAGCGGTCGTGGCCGTCGTGCTGGGCAGCCAGCGCGGCCCAAAGCTTGGCGGCTTCGGGCGATTTGCTGTGCCGCAGGGCGATGGCGCATTCGCGCCGCACGGCCGGATCGGGATCGCTGGCCAATTGCTCCACGACTTTGACCACATCCTGGTTCAGCTCCCGGGCCAGACGCAATCCGGTGATCCGGAGGTCCGGATCGGCGTCCTTGATGGCCTTGCCCACCGCATTGGGCCCTTCGCCTTCGATGCGGCCCCAGAGCCAAAGCGCCCGGGCACGGATGCGCGGGTTGGCGTCGGCGTAGAGCCGGGCGATGGCCGGGCCGGCCGCCTTGCCCATTTTTTCCAGGGCCGTAAACGCCAGGTAGCGCACGGCGAAGTTCGGGTTCTTCAGCGCTTCGGCGGCGCCGTCGGCGGTGGCGTAGTCGTACTTGGGCACCAGGTACTTCACGTCCGGCGGAGCCAGGCGGAAGATCCGCCCCTTGTCGACTTCCTGCTGGGCGTGACCGCCCACGCCCGGATCGTACCAGTCGGCCACGAACAGCGAGCCGTCGGGCGCGACACAGACGTCGCTCGGCCGGAACCAATTGTCCCGGGCGCCGAACAGCACGTTGAGGATCTCGGCCTTGTAGCCGGCGCCGTCCTTGGTCGCGGGGTAAGCGCGGCAGACGTTCGGGCCGGCGTCGCAGTGAATGACCTGGTTCTGGAAGGCCTTGGGCAGCAGCGTGCCTTCGTAGACGGTGATGCCGGTGGGCGATCCGGCGCCGGTTTGCAGCAAGTTCGGCACCACGCCCGGATCGTTCAAGTGCCAGTGCCGCAGCGGAATTTCGGTTTCGATGTTGCTCCGCTTGTCCTGCCAGCCGGCGCCGGTGAGCTCGTCCTTGTAGCCGTAATTGCCGAACTCCATCACGTAGTTGATCCGCACGCCGCGGTTGCCGTCGTCGTCGTTGTCCGATTGCCAGACGGTGCCGAACGAATCGACCGTGACTTCCCAGTTGTTGCGGAAGTTCCAGGCCAGCGTTTCGATCTGGCTGCCGTCGGGATTGCAGCGGAAGACCATCCCCTCCTGGTACGGCTTGCGGCTGCTGTTGATCTCGTTGCCGGCGGCGTCGATGAGCGGCTTGCCGTCCTTGTCCTTGATCTGACCGCCCGCGTTGCCGAAGTTGAAATACAGCTTGCCGTCGGGCCCGAACTGAAAGGCATGGATGCCGTGGTCGTGCTGGGTGCCGGCGATGCCGCTGAACAGCACTTCCTTGCGATCGGGCTTGAGGTCGCCGTTTTCGTCGTAGAAGACCTGCACTTTGTCGCCGGCCGAGACAATCACGCGATTGCCCAGCACGCAGACGCCGTGGACCGAGTCGATGTCGCGGCCCTGGTAGAAGACGGTCGTCTTGTCGGACTTGCCGTCGCCGTCGGTGTCTTCCAGCACCAGGATGCGATCCCCCTCGGGCCGGCTGCCGTTGCGGCCGCGGTAGTTCTTCACCTCAGCCGCCCAGACGCGTCCCTGGGCATCGATGTCGATGCTCGTTACGTTCGAGATTTGCGGTTCGCTGGAAAACAGCGTGGCCACGAGCCCCTCGGCCGCGTCGAGACCGGCCACCGCGTTGTCGGCGTCGTGCGTGGGAGCGCTGCCGCCGCCGGCAGAGCCGCCGCCGCTGGCTGCGGCGATCGGGCCCGGGTTCTGCGTGTACACGGCGAAGGCCACCGTGCTGCCGTTCCCCTGGTTCGTGCCGCCCGCGTCGAGCCCGCCCCGGGCCTTGAACGTGTCGTAGCCCTCGGGCAGATCGTAGGCGATCACGCTCGGGGCATGCGTGCCGATGCCGTATTCGACCGGCTTGCCGGCCACCTTGAGCGGACCGTTCTCGCAGTTCTTGCCCACGGTCGGCTGGCCCCAGCCGCTGTTGGCCGATTTCCACTTCAGCTCGGTCAGCTTCTTTTCGCCGGCCGGTCCGACCAGGTGCGGCTCACACCAATCGGCCCAGTCGCAGGCATAGCTGTCGCCGCCGTCGGTGACGACCAGGTAAAGCTGCCTGGCTCCCTTGATGTCGGCCGTCACGTCGACCGCGTGGCCGGGCGTAGCCGTGGAGACCAGCTTGCTGGCAAAGAGCGGCTTGGCCGATCCGCCGGCCGCGGCTTTCGCGCCCGGGGCGTCTGGCGGCAGACCGATCTTCTTGCGCAGGCCTTCGCGGTCGAGATTGCCGGGAATCGGCTCGTCCTGATTGGTCACCAGGTCGTCGAGCGTCACCGGCTTGTCGGCCACGCCGCCGGCCGGCACGTCGAGTCCGGCCGTCCAGACGATGGCGTTGAGCACGAGTTTGCGGAAGTTGGGCTCGCCCCAATTCCAGTGGTCGTGGCCGCCGGTGAAGCCGAAGCCCCGCCCGCCGCCCGCGTTTTCCGAGGCCCAGGCCATGTGCTGGGGTTCTTTCTTTTCCAGCACGTCGCGCCGCACGTCGGGATTGCCGCTATGCGATCCGTCGGGACGGCTGAGCGTGTCGGCCGGGGGCAGGGCGCTGAGGATCGGCGTGACGCCCTGCATGTTCGGGCGAAACCGCATGTGGTAGTACCATTCGTCGTTGATCTCGAAGGGCTTGACGCCCCGGGTGGTCGGGTGCTCGGGAAACTTCTCGAACTTGGCCGTCCAGTGCGGATTGACCGAGTAGTTCATCTCGAAATAGCCGCCAATCCAGTCGAGGAATTCCGGCCCGCCGTTTTCCTTCGGCACTTCGACCGCGTAATGCAGGCAGACGATGCCGGTCCCCTTCTTGGCCAGCTCGTCGACTTCCTTCTTGTGCGCGCAGCGCCATGTGCCCGCCGCCGCCGTCGCAATACATCACGATGGTGCTGGCGCCGTCGAGAATCTTTTCGTCCTTGGGCCAGCCGTTGTGGACCACTTCGATCTGCAAGTCGGGCATGGCCTGCTTGAGCAGCCGGGCCAGAAGGTCGCAGCCGGCGTTGTGCTCGTGGGCGCCGTAACCGTGGCTGGGATTGCCGGCAATGAAGACGATCTTCTTTTTGGCGTCGGCGGCCGCAGCCGGGGCCGCGGCGGCGCCGCAGGCAATGACGGCCAGCAAGGCCAGCAGGACGTATTGATAGAGTTTCATCCGCAAGATCTCCGCTCTGGGGGGAAGGAGGGGGCAGGGGGGATGCCAGGGGGGTGCTGCACGCCCGGCGGCGCGATTCAAACCTGGGGCGAATCGATCGCACGCCGGCAGGCCGGCTTTTCGGCCGGGCTGCAACACTCGTTTACGGTAGCCGCTCGCCGAGCGACTGTCAATTTTCCCTTGATGCAGGGAGCGGGCCGGTTTGATCGGGGTCTGGTCCATTTTTCGGCAGCGGGACATGCCACGCCACGCGGCGCAGGCCGAAAACATGGACCTGACCCCCTGGCGTGGCGCCGCGTGTCGAGTCGCGAACCGAACCGCCCCACTGCCAGGATGCAGCATGGTTTCGATTTGCCGGCCAACGGCCCGTGCAGACCGGGAGCTTCAAACAGCCCCGCGCGGCCGGATCGGCTAGAATCAAAAGCATGAAAACCCGTGGTCCCGAACCCCGTGATCCCGAACAGCGCCCGCTGGACAGTCGGATCGCCTGGTGGCTTTTCCTGGGCGGCGCGACCGTCGCCGGCTGGTTGGCCGCACTGCTGGCAATACCCGGGCTGGGGTCGTGGGTCGCCCCCCTGGGAATGGGCGAAGATGTCCACCTGGTGTGCTTCATGACCGGACTTTCGCTCGGCGCGCTGGCCGGCGCGGGGATGGCCTTCGCAATCCGGGCAGCCTGGCGTCGGCTGACCCGGGCCAGCCCTGGGCACTCCGCCCCGCCGCCGATCGCCGGACCCTCGGCCGCGTCGCCACCCGCGAATGCCTCGGCGGCGGCCGCGAATGCCTCGGCGGCGGCTGCGAATGCCTCGGCGGCGGCCGCGAATGCCTCGGCGGCGGCCGCGGCGCACCGCACCTCCGCAGGATAAACCCGGCGATGAACTTTGCGCGCCTGCGCCGCCTGCGTTTCAGTTTGCGGATCGCGCTCATCGCGGTCGCGCTGCTGAGCCTGATTTTCGGACTGGTCGGCCGCCGGTGGCAACACGGGCGGCGGCAGGCGGCGGGACGGGCAGAAGTAACACGGATGGGCGGCGAGTATCGCTGGGATTGGGACGAGGCAACCGGATCGGTCGTCGACAAGCGCAACCAGTGGACCGCCGTCACGAGCACCCAGCCGCCGGACGGGGCGACGCTCGCCGAGCGAGTGTTCGGGGCCGATTTCGCCCACGACGTCGTCGCGGCCTACTTCTCGACCGGTCCCAGTGGCCTGTCGGCCCACTTGCCAACCGACGGCGACGTCGAGCGGCTCGTCCGCCTGCTGCCCGAGCTCAAGGCCCTCGACCTGTCGTTCACGCCCATCACCGACCAGGCCCTCCAGCATCTGGCGGAACTGGCCCAGCTCGAATGGCTCAATCTCTATGCCACGAATGTCAGCGATGCAGGCTTGCCGCACCTCAATCGCCTGTCGAAACTCAAGGTCTTGATCGTCGCGGAGACGGAAATGTCGGTGCCGGGTCTGGCGCGCGAGCTGCGCGCGCCGCTCCTCCAAGAAATCTGGCTCTCGTGCGCAACGGTCCGCGCGCCGGCGGGAATCGACGAACTTGTCGCCCAGATGCCGACGCTCACGGTTGCCGAAACATTTCAAAGGCCAGCCCGGGGATACTACCGCCGCGCGGTGGCGGGGCCGGGCAGTGCCAAAACTGCCGATTGACATTTACCAAGGTGTGGTCAAGTTGAGCCCTGCCGAGTCGCACCGATTCCGCCTTCGCTTCCTCCGCCCGCGGTTCGGCTTGCGGACTGCGCTGGTGGTGGTGGCGATCCTCGGCGTGGGCCTGGGCTTGTTCGGCCGGCGCTGGCAACATGCCCGGCGGCAGGCCGCGGGCCGGGAGGAAGTCGAACGGCTGGGCGGCAGCTACGAATGGGTTTACGCCTTCGAGCACTACGAGCGCTATCGCTATGAGGAGGGCAATCCGCCCCAGCCCGAGCTCCCCGACGTCTGGGCCACGCGGCTGCTGGGCATGGATTTCACCCACGACGTCGTCGCGGTCTATGCGAACGGCGACCCCGCAGTTTTTCCGCGCCGTAAGCCAGTCCCAACTGATTCTGACATCGAACGAATCGTGGCAACGCTGCCCGAGTTGCGGGACATCGGCTTCGAATTCGCCCCCCTGACCGACGCGGGACTCGCGCACCTGGCCCGGGAACGCAATCTGGAGCGGCTCAATCTTTATGGGACCGGGATTACCGATGCCGGGCTCGTACACCTCGGCTCGCTGCCAAAGCTGAAAGACCTGAACGTCGCCGGCACGGGGGTCACGATCGCCGGGATAAACCGCTGCTTGCAAAACTGCCCGCTCGAAGTGCTCTGTCTTTCTCCCGACCAGCTCAAGTCCCGAGTGGACGGCCGGGAGCTGATGCGGCAAAGGCCGAGCCTGAACGTCCAGGAAACGGAACTGTCGGTCAGCGGCGGCTATTTCCGCGGCCCGATCGACTTCGGCGAACCGGGCGAAGAATGACCGTGCGGGGCCATCAGCCGACCGCCTTCAAATGCTCTGCCATGAACGAATCCAAATCGCGCACCTTCCGACTCCGGCTCCTCCGCCCGCGGTTCGGCTTGCGAACCGCGCTGGTTGCCGTGGCGATTGTGAGCGTGGCACTGGGCCTGTTCAGTCGCCGCTTGCAGCATGCGCGGCGGCAGGCGGTGGGCCGGGCCGAAGTCGAGCGGTTGGGTGGCGTTTACTATTGGGACTTCGAATTCGACGAAAACAGCAGCGGCGGAAAGTTCTATGGCGTGACAGGTATTCGGTTCCACCGCGAGCCCCCCGATGGCTGGACCGAGCGACTGCTGGGCATGGATTTCACCCACGATGTCGTCGCAGTCTACGCCAATGGCGGAGGATCGCGGCTGGGGCCGGCGCCGACCGATGACGATATCGAGCAACTCGTAGGTCTATTGCCCGAGTTGCGCGAAATAGAGGCAAGAAGCTCGGCGGTGACCGATGCGGGACTCGCGCAACTGGCCCGCGCAAGCAAATTAGAGCGGCTGGATTTATTCTGCACCTTGACCACCGATGCGGGGCTCGCACAGCTGAACTCGCTGCCCAAGTTGAGGGACCTCAACGTTGCCGATACCCTGGTCACGATTGCTGGCGTTAACCGCGGTCTGAAAAACTGCCCGCTCGAAAAGCTCCACCTCTCACTCGACCAACTCAAAGCCCAAGCAGACTACAGGGAGCTGCTGCGCCAACGGCCGGAACTGAATGTCCCTAACTGAATGTCCAGTAAACTGAACAATCCGCGAGCAGTGGCTACTTTCGCGGCCCGATCGACTTCGGTGAACCGGGCAAAGATTCATCCTTGTAGGGGCGTGCGAGGGCGGCAGGAGTAAACCCCCGGCCGCGGATTGGCCGATAAAGATGATACGGAGGCGTCCTCGACAATCCGCATCCCTGCTGCCAGCATGCCTGCAAAGCTTGCCATCCTGATCGTTTCGGCCGCCCTGTTGGCCGGCGGCGGCTGCTCGGGCCAAAGCATGCAGATCCGCACCGACGGCTACTACAACACGATGTTTCCCAAGGGGGGCGGGACCCTCTTCCTCAACCCGTTCTCGTGGGGCTCAAGCAGCTCGTCGGGATCGGGCACCGTGCCTGGCGCGGGGATCAACGCCAGCTACGACGCGCCGATCTACGCGCATGTCGACGCTCCGTCGGCTGACCCGGCGCTCCGCTCTGATATCATGGCGGGCATGTCCGACATGCGCCCGCGTGGTCTCCGACTTCGTTTCAGCCTGCGCACGCTCTTGCTTGCGACGCTGGCGATCGGTTCGACCCTGGGCTGGGTGCTGCACGAGCGGCGGCGGATTGCCGCGCGGCGCACGGCGATCGAAGCGGCCGGATTCCACGACCTGGGCTATACCGTGCCCTTCCCGCAGCCCGAGTGGCATAAGAGGCTGTTCGGAAACGATTGGCCCAATCACTTACCCGACCTCAGTGCACCCTACGATGTCACCGACTCCCAGGTGACCGCGCTCGCCGGCCTCAACCAGCTGCGGAGTCTGTCGATTTCCGGCAGCGCCAATGTGACCGACACTGCCTGTCTGACGATTGGCACCCTGGACGGGCTGGAATCTCTCGACCTGCGAGACACCGCCATCTCGGATGTTGGCTTGGAGCGACTGGTCGCTTTGCCGCGGCTCACATCGCTCGATCTCGGGCATACGCGGATCAGCGACGCGGGCCTGGCACAGCTGGCCAGAATGCCGCAACTCGAATCTCTCTCGGTCGCCGGTTGCCGCTGCACACCCTCTGGCCTTGCGCGATTGATCGTGCTACCTCGGCTGGAAAAACTCGACCTGAGCGACACGCCATTCGGCAATGCGGAAGCTTTGGGCCTCGGGAACCTCACGCGACTGAAGCAACTTAACTTGAGCCGCACGCAGATAACCGACGAAGGCCTTTTGCAGATTAAGCGGCTACCCGCACTCGAAGGACTGCGGATCGACGCCACATCGATCTCCGACGCGGGAATCGCGCACCTGGCAAGTGTGAGAACTTTGACTTTTTTAAGTGTTCGGAGTTTGGCCATTCACGACGCCGCACTAGCCTCGGTCGCGGAATTGTCCACGCTTGAGTACCTCCAGGCCCAAGATACGCTGATCACCGACGAAGGAGTCTCGGAGATTTTGAAGCTGGAATCCCTCAGAAGCGTAAATGTCCGGAATACCGCGATCAGCCCCGCCGGGTCCGCCCGGTTGATCCGCGCCTTTCGCAATGGCAACGTCGATTTTTAACGTTGGATTTTGCGCCCGCCGCTAGTCGCACCGACTCCTGGATCAGACGAGCGAGCCGCCTGTGCCCTGTTTCGCTGGGATTTCCGGACAAACTCGATCGAGCTGGCTGCGCAGCCGAGCGGCTGACTATGATAATTCTGGGGCCTCAGTTTGCTGACGAATTGGCCGCGTGCCGAGCGACTTCAAACATGACGCGCGTTTCGCTGATCAAGGAGTAAGGGTGAGCCTCCATGTTACGACTGATCCAGGCGAGCGTTTTGTTGGCGGCAATCCTGCTCAGTCGCGCTGTGCTGGCCGCCGATGTCGGCGCCCCGGACGGCGCGGCAAAGCAACCCGCCGAGCCGGCGGCCGCAGACCAGGCGGGCAAAGCGTCGCCGCCGGCCGCCGAGGCGGAGCGCCCCGACAAGTGGCGCTATCGCTGGCACAATGGCCGCTGGTGGTACTGGACCAAGAGCAGTCGCTGGCTGGTCTGGAACGAACCCCAAGGCTGGGTGCTGCACCAGCAGCCCGCCGCGCCGGTCGCCACCGCGCCGGCGGTGCAGGCGCCGGCCACACGGCGGCCGACCGACGATAGTTGGCGCTGGGGCTGGGATCCGGCCAATCCGTTCGACCGCCATCCGCCGGGCCGGCCGATGAACAGCCCGAAGGTTTTTCCCCGCAACATGTAGCCGGGGGGTAGGGAAAAGGATGAAGGCGGAAGGATGAAGGATGAAAAAGGAAGGCCAGCGGCGGAAGGCGTAGGCCGACGCCGCGATGTATGATCTCGCGTGATGCGAAACGACACCGAAAGCAATCCTGAGTCGGCCTGGCTCAGTTCTGGCGCATGAATTCACGCTTCATCCTGCGTCGTTCATCCTTCCTCCTTCCCCCTTCATCCTTCATCCTTCCCCCTTCATCCTTCATCATTCATCCTTCCGCCTTCATCCCTCCGCCTTCCGCCTTCATCCTTTCCTGCTTCTCCGTCCTGCTGGCGCTGGCGGCATGCGGCCAGATGCGTGCCGCCGACGCGCCGCCGCCGGATGTGCCGGAGGTCGCGCCGGCCTCGGACGCGGCCGCCCAGGCGATCGCCGGCTTTCAGGTGCCCGGCGGCATGCAGGTCGAGCTGGTCGCGGCCGAGCCGGCATTGGCCAACGGCGTGTGCTTTTGCTTCGACGGCCAGGGACGCTGCTACGTGGCCGAGACGTTTCGCCAGGCGCACGGCGTCGAGGACAACCGGGAACACATGACCTGGGTCGACGATGACCTGGCCGCCCGGACGATCGAAGATCGGCTGGCGTACTACCAAAAGCACCTGGGCGAGCATCTGGCGGAATACTCCCAGTGCGACGATCGGATTCGCCGGCTGGAAGACACCGACGGCGACGGCACGTTCGATCGCTCGAGCGTATATGCCGACCACTTCAACGGCGTGCTGGAAGGGACCGGGGCCGGCTTGCTGTCCCATCGCGGCAGCCTGTATTACACCTGCATTCCCAATCTCTGGAAGCTCGACGACACGCAGGGCCGTGGCTTGAGCGATCGGCGGACGATCCTGAGCAGCGGCTACGGCGTGCACGTGGCGTATCGCGGCCACGACATGCATGGCCTGTGCCTGGGCCCGGACGGCAAGATTTATTTCAGCATCGGCGATCGCGGGTTCAACGTGCCGCTGGCCGGCGGGCGCCGCCTCGCCTATCCCGACCGCGGCGCCGTGCTCCGCTGTTGGCCGGACGGATCGGATCTGGAGGTGGTGCACGAAGGCCTGCGCAATCCGCAGGAGCTGGCCTTCGACGACTGCGGCAATCTGTTCACGGCCGACAACAATTGCGACAGCATCGACCTGGCCCGCTGGGTCTATATCGTCGAAGGGGCCGACAGCGGCTGGCGGATGCACTATCAGTATCTGGCCGACCGGGGTCCCTGGAACCAGGAAAAACTCTGGGAGCTGGCCCACGACACGCAGCCCGCCTGGCTGCTGCCCCCGCTGGCGCACATTGCCGATGGGCCGGCCGGGTTGGCCTACGATCCGGGCCTGGGCCTCGCGGAGAAATATCGCCGGCACTTTTTTCTGGTCGACTTTCGCGGCAGCCCGGCGGAAAGCGGCGTTCACAGCTTCGCCCTGCAGCCGAAGGGAGCGGCCTTTGACCTTGTCGAACGGGAGAAATTCTTTTGGGGCGTCCTGGCCACCGATTGCGACTTCGCCCCCGACGGCAGCTTTCACGTGCTCGATTGGGCCGAAAGCTGGGAAGGCCGCGGCAAGGGCCGGATCTATCGGCTCCGCGACCCGGCAGCGGACAACCAGCGCGCCGGGGCCGAGTCCCAGCGCCTGCTGGCCACCGAGCTGGGCGCGCTGGCCCAAGCGGAGCTGATCGAACTGTTGCCCCATGCCGATCGACGCGTGCGACTGGCGGCCCAGTTGGCGCTGGCCGATCGGGGGATCGCCGCAATCCCGGCGCTGGCAGGCGTGGCGACCGCTAGCGACTCGCTCTCCGCCCGGCTGCACGCGATCTGGGCTCTAGGGATCATCGCCCGGCGCACCGCCGGCGGGCTTGCGCCGGTCGAGCGCGTGGTCCTGCCGCTGGTCGAAGATGCGGACGCCGAAGTCCGGGCTCAGGCGGCCAAAGTGCTCGGCGACGCCCGGGTGGCCGGGGCGGTCGACCCGCTTTGCCGACGCCTGGCCGACGACAGCCCGCGCGTGCGCTTGCTGGCCGCGCTGGCCCTGGCCCGGATCGGCGACCCGCGCGGCGTCGATCCGGCCCTGGCGATGCTGCGCGACAATGCCGGCCGCGACGCGTATTTGCGGCACGGCGGCGTGATGGTGCTGGCCAGCTCCGCCGACGTCGCGCGACTGGCGGCATTGGCCGCCGACCCGGCGCCCGCGGTGCGGCAGGGAGCGATCGTGGCCTTGCGGCGCCGGGCGGCTCCCGAGGTTGCGCGATTTCTGGCAGACGCCGATCCGCAGCTGGTGCAGGAGGCGGCGCTCGCGATTTACGACGCGCCGATCGACGCGGCCGAACCGCAACTGGCGGCACTGCTCGCCACGCCGAACCTCACCGAGCCGGCTGCCTGGCGGGCGCTGGCGGCCAGTTTCCGCCTGGGAGGCCCGCGGCAGGCTGCGGCGGTGGCCGAATATGCTGCCCGGCCCGGCGCGCGGTCCGCCTGCGTCTGGAAGCGCTGGACATGCAGTCCGCCTGGGCGAAACCCGGCAATCGCGACCGCGTGAGCGGCGCCTGGCGACCGCTTGCTCCGCGCGATGCTCAAATCGCCGTGGCGGCCGCGCGGCCGCTCGTCGGTCGACTGCTGGCCGGACCGACCGATGTCCAGCGGCGCGCAATTCGGCTGGTCGGTCAGTTAGGATTGGACGAAGCTGGACCGGACCTGGCTCGCATCGTGGCCGATCCAGAATATTCGGCCGCGAACCGGGCCGCGGCGCTGGCGGCCTTGGGCGAACTGCACGACGCCGCTCTGGCCGCGGTCGTCGAGCGGGCGGCCGACGATGAGCAGCCCCTGGTCCGGGCGGCCGCCATAAGGTGGGCCGGCGCGCTCGGGGCCGAACGCGCGCTGCCGCTAGTGGACAAGGCCCTGGCCGGCGCTGGGCTCCTCGAAGCCCAGGCGGCAATGTCGGTGCTGGCGGAATTGAAAACCCCCGCGGCCGAGGCCCAACTGCTGCGCTGGCTCGAGCGGCTATCGGCCGGCCAGATTCCGCCGGGATGGCAACTGGATCTGCTGGCCGCGGCCGCCAGGCGCGACACGCCCGAGCTGGTCGCGAAACTGACTCAGCTGGCCGCCGCGCGTCCGGCCGACGATCCCCTGGCCGAGTACCGCGCGTGCCTGGAAGGAGGCGACGCGGAGCGCGGACGCCGCCTTGCCCACGAGCGGGTAGACCTATCGTGCGTGCGCTGCCACCGCATGGACGAGTACGGCGGGCTGGTTGGGCCCGACCTGAGCCACGTCGGTTCCCAGAAAACGCGCGAGTATCTGCTCGAAGCAATCGTGCTACCCAACCGCTCGATCGCCAAGGGCTACGAGTCGGTGCTGGTCACGACCGACGAGGGCAAGGTGATCAGCGGCGTGGTGCGGAGCGAAGATGCCGACACGCTGCGCTTGATCCAGGCCGACGGCGCGCCCCTGGTGATCGCCAAGGCGAACATCGACAGCCGCGCGACCGCGCTTTCGCCCATGCCCGGCGACCTGGCCGGCAAAATGACCCGCTTCGAGCTGCGCGACCTGGTGGCCTACCTGGCGAGCCTGAAAAAGCCGGCCGATTAGCGGGGCGGCTGATTGCGCGCGACGGTCAGCGGGGTCCGTAGGAGGCGAATCCGATCGCCGACACGTGAGTTCAATTTGAGGCAGTCGGCGACGGATTCGCCTCCTACATTTGATGCCGCGCCGGGCTCTTGGAGTCGTGTCGCTCAGCGGGGCGGATCGCCGGCAAACGACAGCACGATCGCCTCGCTGCGCGGCCACTCGAAGCGGAACTCGGCCCCCTCGGCCAGCGGCTTACCGCTGCGCTCGTCGCGCACGTCGCGCACCGCGGCGGCGAAATGCAGCGCGGCCGGCGCCACGCCGCTCTTGAGTCCCACGGCGTTGCCGCCGCCGGTCGAACTGACCGACAACTCGGGATTCATCACGACCAGCACGATCGTGCGATTGTCCTTCGTCCAGTAGGTGATTTCGTAGCCGTGCAATTCCTCGGCCGATCCGTCGAGCCAGGCCCAGCGCTTCGCCCCGCCGGCGATGACCGGCTTGATGAACGTGCCGCGATGGCTTTCGGCGGCCGCGGGCCCGGCGACGCGGTAGGCGTTGTACCACTGCGGCGAGAGGTTCAAGAGCACCGCGGTTCCCTGGCCGAAGCGTTTGCTGGTTTGGGTCGGCATCTCGCGGACGACTTTATGGAAGCCGCTGGCGTCTTTGAGGCAGGTATTGCCGTTGGTCAGGAAGCTCTCGTACGTCCGCCAGCCGAAGTTGGCGTCCTGATTCACCTCGCACCAAAGCTGGCCGCCGAACAGATCGGCCGAGCGCAGCGAGGGCTGGTGCTGCTGGCCGAACATTTCATCGAGCGCGCCGCCGTCCGTCCGGCCCTTGCCGTGCTGATCCCAGAGGCCGGGCAGATAGTCGGCCACGACGGTGCCACCGGTGCGGCAGAATTCCTTGATCCGCCGGGCCTCGGCATCCGACAGGCAGAGCGTGGCCGGCAGGATCAACACGCGAAACGACTTGGGCACGCCGTTTTGCACCAGGTCGACGTAGGACAGATAGCTGTACTGGATCTGGCTGTCGCGGAGCATGTTTTCCCAGGCATGCCGCACCTGGTGCGAGGCCCCCAGGCGGTCGTCGCCGTTGCGGTTGATCCAGGTCTTGCCGTGGGCCTCGGCGTCGAAGATCCAGCCGAGCTGGATCGAGGCGTGGCTGTAGTAAATCGCCACGCCGTCGTGGATCCACTCGGACTGGGCCAAAAGCGGGCCGATGCGATCGGCCGCTTCACGCAGGGTCGGGGCGATCTTGTCGTGCCAGGGCTTGGGGGTCTTGCCGTCGAACCAGCCCTCGACCCAGCCGATGAAGCCGCGATTGCCGTGTGCCAGGTAATACCAGGTCTGCCAGAGCGTGTCGTCGACGTTTTGCTGAAAGATGCTGGTGACCGCAGGGATCGCATTGTGCGGGTTGAACGAGCGGATGATCGCTTGCGAGCCGCCGGCATTGTACGACTCCAGGTACTGCACCTTGCGCATCAACTTGGCGTAGTCGTAGCCGCCAAAGGCATTGGGCGACTGCCCGCCGACGAAGCCGCAGGGCGTTTCCGGGTCGATGCGGTTGGAGTATTCGACCAGCTCACCAAGAAAATTGTTCCAGTACGAATCGTTGAACGTCCACTGGTCCATCAGCGGGCTGAAGTCCGACTCCCCGACCGACCAGGCGCGGAGCTTGGGCAAAAGATCGTTGTACGTGATCCAGCCCGCGCGCTTGGGCACGGCGGGCCCGTAGATCTCGGCGAGCCACTTGGGAAAGGCGCCGGCGTCGTCGGTCACTTGCCACATCGTGGGGTGCACGAAATGCCCCCAGGAGATTTCGTCGTCCAGGGCATAGGCCATCCGGTGGGGCGAGGATTTGACGGCCTGGATGTGCTGGCGAATGAATTTTTCCAGCGTGGCCTGCAGGGCCTGGTTCACGGGCGGCGTGCGAACGCCCCCGCCGTGCAAGGCGCCGGCGTGCGGCTTCATGGCGTTGCCGTCCCAGAGGTGCAGATAGCCTTTGGAGGCCAGGTGGTCGACGTAGAAGCCGAGCTTGAAGCGGTTGATCCAATCCAGCCGGCCGGTGGGCGAGCCGTCGGCGCCGATGTCGCCGCGGTCGATGAACGCGCCGTTATAGCCATGCTCGACCGACCAGCGCCCGGCCGCATCGTCGTAGCCGATTGTCCACTGATACGTCCAAGGCATGAACGTCCAGCTGGGAAACGCCTTGTAGCACCAGGCCTTGTCCTGCTTGACCGGCTGAAAGTCGCGCGAGGCGTTGATGTACTTCTCATAAGCATCGCCTTGGGGTGCGGCGGCCGCCGGGCCCGGCGCGGCGAGCAGCAGGCCGGAGGCAAGAATTGCGGGAAGAAACAACGCGGCAGCGCAACGGCGTTGCATGGGTGTGGTCCTTTGCCTGGGCCGGAATGGGGTGGGGTGGGCCAAGCGAAGGATAACGCCCCGGCGCGCCGGTTCACAAGCAGACGGCGGCAAAATCCGGCCGCCGCCCCCCGCGCGACCTTGCCCGGGCAGGACCTGACAAACTTGTAATTTCCCCGGCGCAGTAGGTTTGTAACGAAACATTGCCGGCAGGCGAAAAACAACGCGGCAGACGGATCCCGACGAGCACGAACATGTCCGAAGCAGCCAAATCCGCAGGACACGTCGCCTTCGTCGGGTCTTTCGAGTTCATGACCGACGACTGGGGCGATCTGTACTGGGCCCGGATCGACGAGCCGATCACCGCGGATGGCCGCCGCCCCTGGCGCTATTACACGTCGGCCAGCGGAGCCGACTTTGCCCTGCGCATTGCGCGGATCGCCGCGGGTGAAATGGCGCCGGCCGACGAGCCGTGAGCTCTTTTGCCGAGGGGAACGCGGCTAGCGCGCCGCTTTGGCGGCCGGCAGCACTTTGAGCGAATAGAGGCGGCGCTCGCCGTCGTCGAACCAGGCGCCCTCGACCCGGCGCCCGACCTTGGCCTGCGAGATGGCCTTTTGAACCGCCTTGTCCAATTCGGCGTCGGCGCCGATCACCGGCTGGGGCACGTAGCGATTCTTTTCGCCGTCGCCGGTCTGAATGGTGATCCAGTCCTTGCCTTTGTCGACCACTTCGCCCGCGACTGTCCCGGCGTCTCCTTTGGCGGCTTGCGGCGACATGGCCACGACGCGCATGGTGCGCATGCGGCGGTGGTCGTCCTCGAACCAGCGAAACTCGACGCAGTCGCCGATCATTCGCTGGCCGAAGGCCTTGCCCAATGTCGGGTCGAAGCCGCTCCCGGCCCAGGGAGGCGTGTAGCGGTGCGTGCCGCCGTCGTCGTCCTTGATTTCGATCCAGTCGGGGTTCTTGCCCGCGGCGGCAGGAGCCTTGTCGCTGACCTTGCCGGCCAGCAGGCCGAACTTGCCGGGTCCGGCCATCAACAGCACGTCGAGCGAGCGGCTGCCCTGGCCGCTGACGGCAGTGACCTGCACCTCGCAGCCTGCGGTCAGGGTGCGGAAGAAGGCCGCGGTCTTGGCATCCATCGCGGACAAAGGAGGAATCGAATACTGCCGCGTCTCCTGCTGCCCTTCGGGCCGCACGACCAGCATGGTTTCGGTCCGGCTGACGAGCATGCCACGCACCGAGTGACCCGGATGCACCTTGTCGGCTGCCTGGACTATGCCGGCCGACAGCGCGCAGGCCAGCAGCATTCCGACAATTCGGCCCAGCGGCCGGATCGTCCGTGGGGCGGGCTGCAAGGCGACGGACGCAAAATCTGGCTGGAACATGCTTCGGCCCTGGCGCAGCGGGCGCCCTGCGGGGAACTTACTGATCCGTCTTTTCTTTATCCGGCTTAGGAGGCTTGCGCTTCATTTCCTTCAATTCGGCCGCTTCCTTCTTCAGCTGTTCGCGCGTGGGGCGAACCGTCGAGCCGCTCGTGCCGACGACCTTCCGGACTTGCTGCTCTTCGAGCGCCGCGGGCATGCTGCCCACCACCTTCAGATTGCCGTCGAGCTTGAAGCAGCGGTGCCAGACGTTGGCCGGCGCGCCGACCGGAGTATTTTTCAGCTCGACGACGTAGTCCACGCGCATCGTGTAGTAGTTTGGGTCGCCCGGCAGATCGGCCACGTCCGAAGCGTACAGCTCGCGATAATCGCGCGGGAAGGACTGCTCGGGATAGCGCTCGGCGAGCTTTTGCTTGAGGTACTTGTCGACGTGCACTTTGGCCACGTCGTTCATGTCCTTGTGGAATTTGAGCTTGAGCGGAGCAATCTTCTGGTCCTTCTGCTTAGTGAACTGCTCTTTTTGCTGCTTGATCTGTTCCAGCCGCCGGGCCGGGTCGGACGAGAGCGGCTCGCGCTTGTAGGGTTTGGCCAGATAGTCGGTCTCCTGGAATTCGGCCGGCGCGCCGATGGCGTCGGGCGGCAGCTGGGTGCCGTAGGGGATCGGCGGCTGGCCGAGCGCGATGGCCGCCGGCCAGGCCGAAAGCCCAGCGCAAACCAGGCGCAGTGAGAAGCGTGGCATCGGAGTCCTCTCCCAACGTTGGCAGCCCGATCCCATTGTAAAGCACACGCCGCGTGCCGCAATGCGGCGCGTCAGCCCTCGCCCCGGAACCGCGATTTTTGCAGCCCGCCTTGATTGGCGGCCCCAGCGGCCGGATAATCAAGGCAAGCCTTGCCCGGGTATTTTTTCTTGGACGCCGCGAAATGTCCCAGCGAATCGACGCCGTGTTCGAGAACGGGGTCTTTCGCCCCGAGACGCCGGTGCAGATCACCGATGGCCAGCGCGTTTCGTTAAGCGTCGAATCCAGGGCACTCCCCGTGGACGAATTGGACGACGTCCGGGATTTGCTCGACTGCGAGTTCATCGAATCATGCCGGGCACGCCCGGGAAACGCCATGACGCTCGAGGACGCCCGCAGGCTGCTCAGCGCGTACCCGGGCTCGCTAGCGGATCGGATTGCCGAAGAACGGAACGAGCGCTGAGATGGCTCGGTACTTTCTCGACGCGAGCGCCCTGGTCAAGCGCTATCACCAGGAGAGCGGCTCGGCCGCCGTTGAGAGCCTGTTCAAGGGCGAGGGCAACCGATTCTTCGTCTCGCGCTTGGCGCTCGTCGAACTGCACTCCACGTTTGCCCGGCTCGTTCGCGAACTGGCGATCAGCGCGGCCGATTTCGGCAGGCTCGCTCGGCAACTTGAACACGACGTAGCGGCGGGGTCCTTGGCCGTCGCCGCGGTCAGCAGTCGAAGGCTCGAAGGCGCTTCGGCCATTCTCGGCACACATGGTTTCACGACCAATCTGCGGACCCTGGATGCGATTCACCTCGCCACCGCGCAAGCGCTGAATGTCCGCAACCGGCTGGCGGCGTTTGTCGCCGCCGACGAGAAACTTCTGGCGGCTGCAAGCGTGGCTTGCGGGCTGCCGATCCTCGACGTCCGCTGACCGCGACGCTGGGGGCGTGCCTTTGACGCGGTCGACTCGCCAGCGCCGCGAATCGAGCCTGAGCCTGCTACTGCACCCGGAACTGGGCGGCGGAGCCGGCCGGCTTGGAGAAGACGGCTTCCAGCTCGGGGCTGGCATGATCACCCAGCGCCACGCGAAGCGTAAGGGTGTGCGTGCCCTTGGCCAGGTCGGTGACCAGCGTCTGGGCGGGATCCAGCGGCGTCACGTCCAGCCAGGCAGCCAGCGGCTCGGTCGATTTCAGGTCGAGCGCTACCGGTCCCCCCTCCAGCACGTCGACGGTGCCTTGCAGGTAGAGCACGGTCCGGCCCGTGGCTTTCAGCTCGTCGAGCGGCAGCGTGCCCGCCACCTTGCCGAAGGCCCCCGTCCAGGCCTCGGCCGGGGCGGAAAGCACTTCCTGCCGCAGGATCTCGACGTTCGGCACTTCGGCGATCAGCTGCTCGCCGGGCGCCGCGAGCACCCGCCAGCGCTGCACCGTCCCCCGGGTGCGAATGGCGTAGGGGCCGGGCTTGCCCAATTCGGAGACGAACCGGGCCAGATCGAGGAATTCGTCCTGAGTCAGGAATTTGACCAGTCCCTCGGGCATCGGCGAGCGGCCTTCGAGTTCTTCGTCGATGTCGGCGGTGGCAACGGTGAGGATCGCGCCGGTCGCGTCTCTGAGCTTGACCTCCTGATCGTTGCGGTCGACGACAACGCCCGAGAACGTCTGCCCCGAGGTGGTGACGATGTTCTTGGTGATGTACTGTTCTTTGATCGCCAGATTCGGGTTGAGGATCGAGTTGACCACATACTCGACCGGCGAGGTGCCCCCGATGGGGCTCAGGTCGGGGCCGATGTTCCCGCCGCCGCCGCTGACCGAGTGGCACTTCATGCAATTGACGTCGGCGCGGCGGAAAACGCGCTCGCCGCGGACCGCGTCTCCCTTGGCCACGACGTCGGCGACGATCTTGCCCAGCGCCGCGCCGGTTGGCGGAGCCTGGTCGGCGGCCATGCCGGCGGCCTTGCTCAGCACGTCGGACAGCGCGGCATCGCTGCGGCCGGCAGCGTACATGGTGCGCAGCGCCAGCTTGGCCACGTCGGTGGGCAATTTGGCCGCGCCCAGGCTGGCGGCCAGGCACTCGGGCGCGCCTTTGCGATTTAAGAAGGCCTGGATCATGCCGGCCGGATCGTCCTGCGGCGTGGCTGCGGCGAGCGCGGCGGCGGCGGCCCGGGCGGCCGCATCGACGTCGAGACCGGCTAGCGCCGCGATGGCCAGAAAGCGGGTGCGCGTGGGATGCCCGGCGGCCGCCAATTTTTCGATCGCCGCGCGGCTGGCGTCATCGCCGATCGTGGCCAGGCCATCGATCGCCGCGGCTTGCAATTTTTCCGCCGCGCGGGCCTCGGCCGCGCCGCTGCCGGAGGGAACCTCGGACATCGCAAACCGCGCCAGTTCCGCCCCGATGCTCTTCACTTGCCATTCGGCTGCCAGCCGCATCACGGCCAGGGCGAAGGCGGGGTTGGCTGCCGCCTGGCTGTCGGCCAGGAGCTGTTTGATTTGAGTCAGGTCGCCGGTGGGCCGGACTTTGTTGATCTTCGCCGCTTCGGCCAGCCAGTTCAGGCTCTTCAGCCGCAGCTCGCTGGGCATGGCCGCGGGGTCGAGCACCTGGGCAAAGACGAACGCCAGATCCTCGGCGTTGCCCTTGCGGCAAACCATCTCGACGACGGTCGGCTGGCGTTCGGGGGGCAGTTTGCCGCTCTTGAGCAGCGTGAGCAGCGGGCCCGCGCCGTCGGCCCGCAGCGCGCCGGGCGCCGCCACAAGCAGCACCAGCGCCAGTCCAAGAGCCGCCGAGCGGGGCAGCCAGGTTGCCAGGCAGGACATCGTCAATCACCTTCAAGCACACTCTGGGAGCAAGCAAATCAGCCGATTGGGCCCTCCGCGCGGCCGGCAGCGGTTTGCTGCCGGCCAGGACAGGAGCTTTTTACTTCGGGCCGACGGTTACTTCGGGCCGGAAAATCGCCGGCGAGCCTTACTTCTTGGCCTTGGCCCGGCGGTCGAGCGTGTTCATGGTTTCCTGGAGGACGTACTTCAGGTAATCGTCCTGCGGATGGACGAGCGACAGCGTGGCGACTTCCAGCGCCTTGGGCGCCTGCTCGCCATCGAAAAAGCTCAATGCCCGCAGGGCTTCGAGCCGCACCCGCGGGTTCTCGTCGTTCACCCGCTGTTCGAGCAGCGCGAGCGGATCGGTCACCCGATCGCGCCAGGCGCAGAGCACGCGCGTGGCGGCGGCCCGGGCGTGGAAGTCGGGCGACTCGAGCACGCGCTTGAGCAGCGGTTCGCTCACCACGTTGTGCTGCTGGTAGAGCCAGAGAGCTTCCAGCTGGTGGTGCGGAAATTCGGGGTCCTTGGCGTCGAGCGCTTCGGCCCAGCTGGCCGCCGCGGCGGTAACTTCGGCCGTGGGCCGTCCGCCCAGTTCGATGCGCGCCCGGTAGCGCACCCGATCCTCGGGCGACTTGAGCAGGTCGAGCAAGCGGGCCACCGGCGCGCCGGCGATGTCGGCCGGCTTGGCCAGATCGCGGCCTTCATGGGTCACGCGATAGATCCGGCCGTGGATGTGGTCGCGGCTGGGATCGCGCAGGTTGTGCTGCATGTGGCCGATGATCGTGTTCTGCCAATCGGTGAAGTAGAGCGCGCCGTCGGGGCCGATCTCCAAGTCCGAAGGCCGGAAGTTCGGATCATCCGACGAGACGATTGGCTCCTTCTCCGAGGCCTGAAAGCCGGAGTCCCGATCTTCGAGTTGATAACGCAAGATGCCCTGGAAGCCGATCACGTTGCCGACCAGCAAATTACCCTGCCACTCGGGCGGGAAATGGCTGCTGGACAGGATCTCGGTCGCCGGACAGGGGCGCGTGCGCTGCTGATATACCGTGCGCAGACCGCCGTGCTTGTGCGGAAAGTCGACCTGGCCCGAGAACGCGCCCCCCTGGTAGGTCTGCGCCGGTGCCGTCGGTGACGAAATCCTGCCCCCAGCGGTCGAACACGTGGCCGTGCGGGTTGGCGAAACCGTAACTCACGTAGACTTCGAACTTCTGCGTGCGCGGTTCATAGCGAAACACCCCGCCGTTGGCGCACCGCGCGGGCGGACCCCAGGGCGATTCCACCTGGCTGTGATGGAAGGTTCCTTCCTGCATGTACAGGGCGCCCCCCGGATCGAGCACGAAGCTGTTGGCCGTGTGATGCGTGTCGGCCGTGTCGACGCCGTGGATGATCGTCTCACGCTGGTCGTACTTGTCGTCGCCGTTGGTGTCTTTCAGAAAGAGGATCTCCGGCCCCTGGGCCACGATCACGCCGCCGTTCCAGAACTCGAAGCCGGTCGGGTTCGACAGGTCGCCGGCAAAGGTCTTGCAAACGTCGGCTTTGCCGTCGCCATTGGCGTCTTCGAAAATCAGCAGCTTGTCCTGGATCGGCTGCTTGGGAGTCCAGTGCGGATAGCTGGGCCAGACGGCCACCCAAAGCCGCCCCTTGGTGTCCCAGGCCATTTGCACCGGGGCGATCAGCTCGGGAAACTCCGCCTCGGAGGCGAACAGCTGGGCCTTCAGCCCGGCGCCCAGCTTGAAGTGACTGATCTCGTCCTGGCCGCTGAGATAGATGTGCGTGCCGTTGGGACCCGAGCCGGGCTTGTTGGTCTTCACCGGGATGAAGGGGGGCGTGTTCGAGTCGTCGGGTTTGGCCTCTTGCCCCTGGGCGACAGCCCAGACCACCCGGTCTCGGTTGGCCGTCAAGACGTCAAGGATCTTCAGCTCGCGCTGCAGCACGACGTAGTTGGTCTGGCCGTCGGTAAAGGACAGGAACGCCCGATCGCCGTAGGTGCTGTAGCCGTCGGTCGTCTGATAGCGCATGAACCAGTGCAGGTTCTTGTCGCGGACCGCGGCCAGGATCTTGGCCAGCTTGGCTTCGTCGTAGGACGCGTCGCCGAACAGCGCCTTGTCGATGATCTGGGCGACGGCCCGGTTCCCCTTTTCATTCAGATGAATGCCGTTGATCGTCAGCGGGCCCGCGCTGGCGAACAGCGCCTTCGTGGGCGTGAACAAATCGACGAACGTCACGGCCGTGCCCTTGGTCACCTCGGCCATGGCGGCGGTATATAGCGCCAGGCGGGCGTTGTTCGCCTGGCCATTCGGCAAGTTCGGGCTGCCCAGATCCTGATGCGCGATCGGCGAGAACAGCACGATCCGCGGCGCGCCGCGGCCGTTGTACTTCTGAGCCAGCATGTGCTTGAGCTCGCCGTCGAGTTGGGCCTTGAACTGCGCCAGCCCGGCCTCGCCGGCAAACGACTCGTTGTAGCCGTAAAAGGCCAAGATCACGTCGGGCTTTGTGCCCACCAGCTCAAAGCGGTTCTCGTCCACGTCCTGCTTGTTCGGCTGTTTGTTCGGCTGTGGGCAAGGGGCCGCGGCCGACAGCCACTCGTCGGGAGTGCCGTAGCTCATCGACCGCAGCCGCTTCGAGCGATCGATCTCGTCGCCGCTGTAGCCCAGGTTGCGGATCACCAGCTCGTGCTGGGGAAAGCGACTGTAGATCAATGTCTCCAGCCAGCCGTCATGCTCCATCCGCTGGGCCAGCGTATTGCCGATGATGCAGAGGTGCTCCCCTTTTTCGAGCTTGAGCAGCGGGGCATCGGCCGCCCGGCCCGGTGCCGGCACAACCACGACAGCCGCCAGGAGAGTCAGCAACAGGGCCGGCTTGAGATAGATTTTCACAGTCGATTTTCTCGCGTGCTGGGGGAGGGAGGGCAGGGGGGATCGCGGCGAGCCGCCGCTGGGTGCAGGACCACGCACCGCCAGCGGCCAGGGTGCACTCGCATGTGAGGCTCGGCAGGCCTTTAGTATCGCCGGAAAAACGGGAGCGATCAAGCGGCCGGAGGCGCATTGAAAGTACCCCGAATCCGACCGGCACACGCCGTCGCCGGGCTCGCTCGGCGGCAGCCAGGGCAACAAGTCGCGGGGGCCCGACATACTCCGGTGGTGCTATTGATACCGAGATTTCAAATGGGCCCATCGGGGGTCCTCAAACGACCGCGTTTCCGGGGCTTCCAGTGGGCGCCCCTGGCCCATTCGCAGGCCAGGGCTCAATAGAATGCTCTCAGCCCCCGAGACCGTGCCGACCGGGTGGAATAAATAGGAGCACCGCGAGCGAAAGTCGGGAGGCCTGAAGTGCCCCGCGCAACCGAAAGCCTCGATAATTAGTTTGCGCGTGGATGTCCCGGGGACTCAATGATTGCGGGCGGGAAAAACCGCCGACGCCGGTCAAGTTTAAAATTGGGGCGGCTTTGATTCTGATAATCCTTGCGATCGGGGGCAGCGTTCTGCCTTTGCCATGGTTCCTCCCCGCCGCCTGAAGTTCACGTTGCGTACGCTGCTGGTGCTGGTGGCGCTGGCGGCCGTGGGCATGCGGATCGAGCGGGCACTGGCGGCCATTCGCGAGCGGCAAGCGGAATGCCGGCGACTGGCCAAGATCGGCGCCGTCGTGCTCGATGGCCGTGCGTTCCAGGGCGCCTTTGACGTCCGCGAGCGCCGCATCCCCTGGCTGCGCCGAGTGCTTGGCGATCAGTCCTACGTGCTGGTGGCGGAACCCTTGGGCGGGTTCGACGCCGAAACCGTCTCGCGCATCGGCCGCGTGCTGCCCGAGGCCGAAATCTCCTGGCGGTGCCGGCCAGCCGAACCCGCGGAGGCCCCGGCCGACGCCGCGCTGGCGGTTCAAGTCGGCGCGCCAGACTAGAGCCTGTTTTCAAAACCTGCGGGGAGCAGGGTCCCGTCCCAGATTGCTCCGAGGACTCCGCAAACGCAGGGCCAGCCGCCCGCCCAACTCGCGGCGGCCGCGCATTGCCGTGCGCAACTATTGATACCGAGATTACGAATGGGCCGTCGGGCTACATCAAACGTCCGCGTTTCCGGGGCTTCCGGTGGTCGCCCCTGGCCCATGGGCCGGCTAAGGCTCAATAGGAATTGTCCTTCGTCCGCTGCCCGCTGCGCGCTACGTCCATGACGCGACCGTTTTCATCCAAGGCCAGATGAAATCGCTCATCGCCTTGCAAACGATGCAGCGACAAATGATAGCTCTCGCTGCTCTTGGCCAGAATCGGCAGCTTGTCGGGCTTTTGCGGCGCGCGCAATCGTCCCCAAGAGCCGTCCCCCAGATACAGCACCCCGTTGTCATGTGCCATGCCGTCCAGCAGCGGCCGGGTGCGCTTGAAGGTGTGATCGTGGTGCTCCAGCACGACTGGCACTCGATGGCGATCGAAGAGCGGCACCCAAAAACTTCGATTTTCGGCGCCGGTCCCATCCTTCCCGTTGGCCTCCTGCATCTTGCGGAACGAAGGATATGCCGGCACATGATTGACGATCATCACATGGGGATGATCGGCGCGTGCCTTGAGCGTCTGGTCGAGCCAGCTGGTTTGTTCTCCACCGATCGGCGAGACGTGCCCCGTGTCGAGCAGCACCAGGCTCAGGTAGTCACCGAAATCGAGCGTGGCAAAACTATGATCTCGAAACAGGCCGTCGAACAGCGCGAAGAAGAAGGGGGCGTTTTGGCGCGGCTTGTTGTAGCCACCGTCGACTTCGTGGTTGCCAAGGCAGGCCACAAGCGGAATCAACCGCCCGCCACGACCAACCATGTGCTTGCTGTAGTTGCGAATGAAGGCCAGGCTCACGTCGACGGCTTTGCCGTTATCGTAGCCCAAATCTCCGCCAACGACGGCGAACATGGGGTCCTGCCGGGCCGCCTGGATGTTGTTGGCCACCGTATGCGAGTTGACGCCGCAATCGCCGCCGGAAATGAAGCTGATGGTGTCGGTCGCCTTGGCCGGCATCGTGCGAAAGCGATACGTCGGCGATCCTTTTCCGATCTGAAACGAATAATCGGCATCGGGCCAGAGACCAGTCAGCTCCGTCCGAAACACCTTGAAGTCGGACAGCGGGTACGGCCGTACCTCGCAGGCTTGCTTCTGCCAGCCAACAAAGTTGACAAGGCCCGTCGGCACGTAATAGATGTTCGTATCGGCGGTCTCGCCGACGGTGCCGATCCACTGGATCGTCATGGTCGTCGTCGGGTCCCGCTGCCAGGTGAGAAACAGGGTGCCGGGATTGAATGCCGAGTCCTCGGCGTTACTCCAGGCCCGGCGTGCACCGGCCCCCAAGAAATGTGCGGCGCCCAGGCCAAGCAGCGAAGTTCCGAGAAACTCGCGACGTGACGTGTTCATAGAATCCCGATCGCTGGGGGTGGGATCGTGCCGGGGCGAGTCAACTGGCAGGCGGGGACGACGGAAGCACGGGGGGCAACTGCAACTCGAACAGCGATGCTGGCGGCAAATGCTTTTTTAACACGCCGGATGAACGCCGGTCAAACCGGCAAGGCCGCCATGAGCCGGCCGCTTTGATCGGAGCCTGGTCCCGTTTTCGGCAGCAGGGCCCACCCCGCCGCACGGCGCAGGCCGAAAACAGGGACCTGACTCATTGGCGCAACGCCGCGCCCCGTCGCGAATCGAACCGACCGACGACCAAGGACTCCCTGGATTTGACCCAGGCTCTGGATCGAAGATAATGCCAATCCCATTGCCCTGGAGGAGATCTAGCATGAGTCTGCTCCTGCCGCACCGAACGCCGCCCCCATCAAGCGCGCGGCGCAGGGCCTTCACGCTCGTCGAATTGTTGGTCGTGATTGCGATCATCGGCATCCTGATCGCGCTCTTGCTGCCGGCCATCCAGGCCGCGCGCGAGGCCGGGCGCCGGGCCAACTGCACGTCCAACTTGCGGCAGTTGGGCATTGCCCTGCACAACTACGAATCGGCGCTGAAGATGCTGCCCCCGTCGATCGTGCTCAATGGGACGGTGGCGGCCGGCGTTACCTGGAACGGCGGTTGGAGCGTGCCGGCCCGGCTGCTGCCGTATCTGGAAGACAACGCGCTGTACCAGAATCTGAACTTTGCCGTCAACAAAGAAGATCCGAGCATGCAGCCGTTCATCTCGGTGAACGTGCCCGTGCTGCTTTGCCCGAGCGAATCCAACACGGCCGTCTCGACGCACGACTACGGGCAGTCGGGCATCATCAGTTACGGCTGGTGCACGGGCGACTGGTTCGTCTGGGGCGGCTTCGCCGGCCCGCAAAACCGCACCGCCTTCGGACCGAATCGATCGCTCCGCTTGAAACAGATTACCGACGGCGTGAGCAAGACGCTGGTGGGCGCCGAAGTGAAGACCTATCAACCGATCTACATTTGCGACAACGTGGGCCTGGCGCAGATTCGCGATCCCAACAACGTGCCACCCACGACGGCCAACCCCCAGGCGGTCGCGCCGGAATACTTCAGCGGCTCGTGCCGGTTCTACGCCCTGGCCCATACCGAGTGGTCGGACGGCAACAGCCACGCGTCGGGCTTCACCACGGCCTGGACCCCCAACACCCAGATTCCGGGCACGCCGGCCGCCAATCTGGACATGGACCTCAACGGCGTGAACGAAGAAGACGGCGGCCCGACGTTCGCGGCCATTACCGCCCGCAGCTGGCATCCCGGCGGGGTCAACACGCTGATGGGCGATGGCAGCGTGCAATTTACGTCCGATCTGGTCGACGGCCAGCTCTGGCGGGCCATGAGCACGGTGGCCGGCGGCGAAGTGACGATCAGCAGCCCGTTCTGATCCATCGCCGCGCCAGCACCGCCGCACGCTGGACGCTGGCTTGCTAGCACTGCGGGTCGCCCCCCGATCGGAAGCAAACTTGCCAAAATTGGCTTTTCCGCGTATTGAAATGCCCACTAGCGCACCTCTCTCGGCCAGGCTGATCCGGAATCCGCTCTCTTGGTCGCTCCCACGATATTCTTGGCGGCAGTCATGCTGGGCCAGACAGGCCCTGGCGCGGGCACTCCTGCGCCGATAGCCCCGCTGCCCGGTGCGCTTCCCGGATCGATCCTGGCCACGCCCGACCTCAGCCCCGGCCCGCCGCCGCAGCCGCGCGCGGCGCCGCTGGGCACCGTGCTGCCCTCAACCAGTGCGCCGGTCGTGCCGCCGGTGGCACCCAGCTGGCCGCCGCCGGCCGCGCCCGCGTATGGCGAACCGCCACCGGGTCCGCCGATCCTTTCGCTGCCGCTGCAGCTCGACGTGCCGAGCCCGGGCGTGGGCGCCACGCCCATGTCGCGTTATTACGACCCCTTCACCCGGCAGTTCGCCTACGGCAATGCCGGCATTCAGCCCTACAAATTCGGCTGGTACTCGTACGACGACATGACCTGGATACCGACTTCGGCGGCCCGGGGCACGACCGGCTCGTTTCAGGACCTGGAGTGGAACTCGTATCTGCGCTACTCGCGGCCGATCAACGACACGTTGATTTTCACTTGGACGCCGACCTGGGACGCCGGATTCTGGACCGGACCGACCGGGGTAGCGCTGCCGCCGGTGGTCAACCTGATCTCGTCCGACATCCAGCTTTCGAGCGCCTCGGACGGGCCGTTCAACTTCCAGGTCGGCTTCACGCCGCAGGTCAACTCCGACCTGATGAGACAGCTCGACTCGAACGCCTACATGTTCGATGGCCGGCTCGTGCTGTTCTACCAGTCGTCGCCCAATCTGCGTTGGGCGTTCGGCTTCGCTTACTGGAATCGGGTGATCGACCAGTTCATTCCCTACGGCGGCATCATCTGGGCGCCCAACGATCGTTGGGAATTCCGTCTCATGTTTCCCAAGGCCCGAATCTCGCGCTACTGCGGCGATACGCCCGGCGGGCCGTACTGGGTCTACGCCACGGCCGAGTACAACGCCCAGGCCTGGCAGATCGACATGCAGAACGCGGCCGGCACGAAGACCCGGGGCGAGATGCGCGATTACCGCATCATGATCGGGATCGACACCCAGCAGTCGTTCTGCTCGCTGTTTGCCGAATGCGGCGTCGTGTTCGATCGGCAGTTCATCTTTCGCGACGCGAGCTTCAACTTCGACGTCGCGCCCAGCATGATCGCCCGCGTGGGCGTGACATTCTGATCCGCCGGGTTGTTCCGTCTCCCACGGACAGGCCGGAAAAAAACACCCAAAAAAACGCCGGGCTGCCACCGGTGCCGCCGGGGCTGGGCCGGGGTTTATAGTGGGCGGCGGACGATCCGCCCGTCATGCTGCCACTTTGGGGACGCACCCGCATGTTTACCGCGATTGCCTGGCTCTCGCTGGCCGCGCTGGCGGCCGATCCGCTCGCTCCCGGCGACCACACGCGGACGCTCAGCGTCGGCCAGCTGGAACGCAAGTTCGTCGTCCACGTGCCGCCGCGGCACGATCCCCAGCAAGCCACGCCCGTTGTGCTGGTGTTTCACGGCGCCGGCTCCAATGCCCGGCAGACGATCCGCATGACGGGCCTCAGCGACAAGGCCGACGCCGCCGGATTCCTGGCCGTCTATCCCGAAGGAACCGGCCGATTCTCCACCTGGAATGGCGGCAGTTGCTGCGGCTACGCCCAGCGCAACGGCGTGGACGACGTGGCCTTTGTGCGGGCGATCCTCGACGACCTGGCCAGCGTGGCCACGATCGATGCCAAGCGCGTGTTCGCCACCGGAATCTCGAACGGGGGCATCCTGTCGTATCACCTGGCCTCGGAATTGTCCGACCGCATCGCCGCGATCGCCCCGGTCAGCGGCACCATGGGGGGCGAAACGTGCCATCCCCGGCGTCCGGTCTCGGTGATGCATTTCCACGGCACCGACGATGAGTTCGTGCCCTACGTTGGCGGCCGGGGGCAGAAAAGCCTGGCCGGAATCCGCTTCACGTCGGTCGACCATTCGATCCGCTGTTGGATCAGGGCCGACAAATGCCCCGACAAACCCGTCGTCGTCGAGCTGCCCAACACGTCCGGCGACGGCATCCTGGTCACCCGCAGCACCTATGGCCCCGGCGACGAGGACACGGAAGTGATTCTCTACTCGATCAAGGGGGGCGGACACACCTGGCCCGGCCACGAGCTGCCCTTCGGTTTCCTGGGCAAAGCCACCAAGGACATCTCGGCCACGGACTTGATGTGGGACTTCTTCCAGAAGCATCCGCTGAAATGACGGGCCGCGGGCACATGCGCGGGTGCGTCCCCGCGAACCCAACCCACGTACCCAACCCGCGACGCGACGCAGCCTGCTACGGCGCTCGCTTGCGGGACAGATAGGCTTGCTTCTTGCGCGGGCGTAGCGCTCGATCGCGTAGCGCAGCATCGTGCGGGGCATCGCGGCCGCGTGCTCGTCCAGAAACGCCTCGAGCGCGGGCTCGTGCCGCTTGCCCACCTCGCGCAGCATCCAGCCGGTTGCCTTGTGAATCAGATCTTCCCGATCGGCCAGCAGCATCCGGCTGATCGCCAGTGTGTCGGCGAAATCCTGCTGACGGATAAAATGCTGCGTGGCCACGATGGCGATCCGCCGGTGCCACAGACTCCTGGCCTTGGCCAGCTTGACCAGCAGCTGGCGGCTACGGGTTTCCAAATGCCTGCCGACGATGTGCGGAGCCGAGCTGTCGACCAGATCCCAATTGTTCACCCGGTCGATATTCTTGAGATACAGGTCAAAGATTTGCTTTTGGCCGGCCGCGTCCGAGCGGGCGTAGTTTCGCCCCAGCACGAGCAGGGCCAGCAGCCGCTCTTCGTGCCAAGGGGACTGGAGCACAGCTTCAATCTCGGCCGGCGGCAACTCGCGAAACTGGCCGGCCAGTTTGCGGACCGCTGGCACGCGCACGCCCACGAACTGGTCTCCCGCCCCGTACTGCCCCGGCCCGGTCTTGAAAAAACCGGCCGAATGCAGGGCGATCTCGGGGGTGCCCAGCGCGTGCAGACGGCGGCTGACTTCGGCGGCGGTCGGGGCCTGAACGGCCGGCGACGCGATTCTCGGCCGCGCCCGGAGTGATCGAACGGCAGTTTTTGACATGCGTGAAGACTCCACCAGCCTGGCGTTCACGAACCGCGCGGCGAGACGGGATGCGTCGACAAAATGACGGCCGACCCCAACAGTGAGGCAACCGCCACAAAGGACATCGCGGCCGCCGGCGCCACGGCCCAGAGCACGCCGACAATCGTGCTGGAGGCAAAGTCGCCGATCCCGTTGACCGTGGCCAGCACGCCAAAGCCGACGCCGCGCCGACGCTCGGGCAGCAGCGTGGCCGCGGTGCTCGATTCCAGCGTTTCCCACACGCCCATGTAGACGCCCGAAAAGGCAAAGGCCACAGCAAACAGCGCGATCGAATCGCCGGCCAGGCTCAGGGCCAGCGCCGGCACCACGGCCAGCGAATAGCCGCTGGCCAGCACCCATTTCTTGGAATAGCGGTCGGCCAGGTTGCCGCTGACGTAGCAGGAAATGGTGTAGACGACGTTGTAGCCAATGTAAAAGCCCATTGCCAACTGGGCCGCGGCGGCGGCGCCCAGCCGGGGCGTCCAGGCCTGGGTTGCCCAGAGGATCAACAGCGTGTTGGAAAAATCCCCCAACCCGGCGATGCCGACGCCGACCAGATAGCGGCGGAAATCGGGGGGCAGATCGCGCATGCCCGACCACAGCCGCAGGTGGGGCTGCGCGGCGTGAGGCCGCTCGCGCACCAGCAGTACAATGACCAGCGCCGCACCGATTCCCGGAATCAGCGTGAGCGCCAGGGTGGGCGCAGGCCGATCGCCGCAACCAGGACGATCGACAATGACGGACCGATGACCGCGCCGACGCTGTCCATGGCGCGTTCGAACCCGAACGCCCGGCCGTAGGTTTCTTCGGTCGTGGCCTCGGTCATCAGGGTGCTGCGGACGGGAGATCGCACGCCGCGTCCGAGCCAGCCGACGACACGGCCCAGCAGCACGTGCCACCAACTGGTGGCCAGGGCAAAGCTGGCCATGGCCGAGGCGGTGACGAAATAACCCACCACGGCCAGCGGCTTGCGGCGCTCCAGGCGGTCGCTGTACAAACCCGAGCCCAGCTTGGCAAAACTGGCCGCTGCGTCGGACAGGCCCTCGATCAGCCCCAGCACTGCCGAGCCCACGCCCAGGCTGGCCAGCAGAGCCGGCATCACGGTGGTGGCCATTTCGTGCCCGATGTCCGACAGCAAGCTGGCCAGACCGATCCCCAGGATCGTCGAGTTCATCCAGCCGAATTTTGCCCCCTCGGGTCGCTGCATGGATTGCCCTGTTGGCTTGCGAACCGCTTCGGTTCGGGGAGAAACGGAAGACCGCTGCGAGCGCGTCGGGCCCGGCTCAGTGGTCCGCGGATCCCTCACGATACGTGAGCACGACGACATATTCCATCGTGATCATCCCCTCGGCAACCATTGCGTCCAGGTGCGGCAGGAGCGTCTGAACCTGGTCTTGGGCAGCGACGATTTCGACGATGATCGGCAAATCGGTCGACATTTCCAGCAGGCCCGCTTTGTGCACCACGCTATGGGCGCCGAAGCCTTCGACGCCGCGGAGCACGGTCGCCCCGCCCAACCCCAGCTCGCGTGCCTTGCGGAGGATCGCCTCGTACAAGGGCTGCTTTTCGTAGCGATCTCGTTCGCCGATGAATACCCGCAACAGGACCCCCTGGTCGTTGGTTTGCATGGCTGATGTCGCTTTCGGTTTGGGCACGGTCGACAAAGGCGCGAGCGGCGGGCCCAGCGCCAGGGGCTGCCGAGCGCCGCTCGAGCGGCGGTACATCATCACGTGGGCACGTTCCAGCGTGACCAGGCCGTGCGCGATCACGGCGCCGACGGTCGTTTCCAGGAACTCGACGATCCGCTCCGCCCGGTCGATCACCTCGACGACGACCGGCACGTGCTCGACCAGCGTCCAGGCGGATTTCTTCGCCGGCCCGTGCGGGCCGAAGCCGGCAATGCCCTTGAGGACCGTGCAGCCGGCCAGTTTTTCGCGCTGGGCGGCGGCGACGAGCCGCTCGTAGCTGGGCGTATGGGCGCGCGGTCCGCGCTGTCCAGATACGCCCGCAGCAGAATCTGTTCACCGGGTTGCGACATGCGGCGTTCTTTGTTGTGCCGGCGTAATCCGCGTCCGCCCGCGCCGGGCCTGGCGGCTAATCCGTCCGGGATGAATCGTGTTCAAGAACCGGCCAGCCAGATGCCCAGCCGCACGGCGGCCAATCCCAGGATCAGGCTACCCAGCAGATTGGCCAAGGCCTTGAGTGTGGCGCCGTCCTCCAGGAGTGCGTTCGACTCGTAGGCAAACGTGGAAAACGTGGTGTAAGCGCCGACGAAGCCGACGGCCACGGCCAGGCGAAAATTCTCCGAAACGACGTGCCGCTGCGACATCGCCGTCAGGAACCAACCCAGGAACAAGCTGCCCGACAGGTTGATCACCAGCGTGCCGATCGGAAAGGCGGCGCCAAACCAGCGGCCGCAAAGGCTGGCCACCAGCAGACGCAGCATCGCCCCGGCCGAGCCGGCCAATCCCACCACCAGGTATCGCGTCAGAAGTTCCATGTGGGCTCGTGGTTTGATGGAGCCTGGTTAGCCGACGGGCCAGGGGCGACCAGCGGAAGCCCCGGAAACGCGGACGAGTGAAGTAGTCCGACGGTCGCTCGGAAATCTTGATATCAATCGGATCGCGCCGCCCGCCAGATGGCGTCCAAGTAGTGCTGCGTCTTGAGCGAAGCATCGATCCAGCGGGCGCGCTCGGTCGCATTGCCGCTGGCAACCAACTCGGCGAATTCGTCGATCATCAGAATTTCCTGTCCGCGGCTGGCCGGAGTGGCAATGAACCGGGCATCTTTGCGCGTGGCCATGCCGGTGCGATGAATGTACCCGATCGGAATGTCCGGATTCTTGAAGGCGAAGCTGCCGGTCCAATCGAGCACGAAATCGTCCATGGTGACGACTCCCTGGGTGCCGAGCAGCTCCAGATCCATCACGACGGTCCCGGCGGTGTAACCGATGTCGTAGGTCGACACTTCGCCGCCGGCGAAGGCGATCAGCCCCGACGCCCGCACGATGGCCCCGGTGGCCGGATCGCGTTCGGCGACGGTGGCAGCCTGCACAACCGGCCCCGCGGGACGCAGATACTCGACCACCGCCCGCATCGAGTACCAGGCCATGTCGCCCAGCGCGGTCATCGGCTCTTGCTGGGAGTCGAAGCGGATGTTGTTGCGGTCGGCAAACGGGAAGTAGAAGGCCGTGTGCAGCGAGCGCGGCGTGCCGATTTGCTCGGCGGTCGCCGCCTGGATCGCCCGGGTGCGCGGATGATGCACAAAGTGGGTCGCATCCATGAACACGACCCCGCGCGCGGCGGCGGCCCGGGTCATGCGCTGCAGCGAGGCCTGGTCGGCAAACGGCTTGTCGACCAGCACGTGCTTGCCGGCCGCAATCGCGGCCAACGCGATGGGCTCCTTGGCCACCGTGGGCGTGGCGACGTAGACGGCCCCCACATCCTGGCGGGCCAGCAGGGCGGCGACGCCTTCGACCGGCGCCGCGGGGGGAAATCGATCGGCAAAGCGCCGCGCGCTCTCCATCCGCCGGCTGGAAACCGCCGTCAATCGGGTGTGCTGGCTGCCGCCGATCGCCTCGGCAATCACGCCGGCGATCATGCCCGTCCCCACGATGCCGAATCCCAGTGCAGGCATGTAACCGACTCCCGTTTTCTATGGCTGGCAACTCACGACTCTCTGGGCCAATTGTACGAATTGGTTTTGTCCCGCATCAGAGGGTAACAGGATCCGTCGGGAATAGTCGCCGAGTGGGGCATTCCACTAGGCCTATCGGGATCGCCCATTCGACCGGGCCCGTGGGCAGGCAAGCCACTGCGCGAGCAGCAAGGCGGGCGGTGATTTCCGGCGGCGATTTTCCGGCGGTGATTTTTCGGCGGCGGTTTTTCGCCCCTGTCACGACTTGGGCAACGAGTCGGCTGCGCGGCCCCTTTTGCGGCGTGCTGTCTGGCGGCGTCGCCGACGCAGGCGCCTCGATTTCGCACAGCCCGGCCAGATTTGGGCCAATTCTGACGGCATTTGGGCGCGAGCGCCGTCGCGCGGAGCAGGCCGGCAGAGCAGATTCTGGACGGTAATACTGGACTGCGATACTGGACTGCAATACTGGACGGGGATACTGGACTGGGAAGTTTGCGGCGCCGGGACGTACAATGCGGCCCGGCAAAAGCAGTTGGGTTTCGCGTTTTGCTTTTGCAACTCGATTTAAGGAGGGCAGGGATGTCTCGTCGAATTCTCGTTTCGTTGGGCTTAGGCCTGGCGGCCTCTGCGGCCGCAGCGTGCTGGTCGGCCGAGGTGCTGCCGGCGAAAGGATCGCCGGCCAAGGGACCCGCGAGCGGCACGTCGGCCGCCGCAGCGCAGCCGGCCGCGGCGCCGCAAGGACCCGCGGTCAATCTCAAGACCAGCCGCGTCTACGTCCGCGTAGAGAAGACGGGGCTGGGCCACGTGCATGGCGTGGTGGGCAACCTTAAGAGCGGGGCACTCACGCTCGGGGCCCGTAGCGGCGCCGGGCAGGTCGTCTTCGACATGACGTCGTTCGTAGCCGATACCGACGAAGCCCGCAAGTATGTCGGCCTCGAAGGCCAAACCGACGCGGGCACGCAGAAGAAAGTCAACGACAACATGCTGGGCGCCAGCGTGCTCGACGTGAAAGCGCATCCGACGGCCACGTTCGACGTCGATTCGGCCCTGGAAACCGGCAAACGCACGACGGCCGGCAACCCGCTATACGAGCTCAAAGGCCGCTTCACGCTGCACGGCACCACGCGCCCGCTAGTCGTCACGGCCGAAGCGGCTCCGGCCGCCAAGGGCGTCCGCCTGCGGGGCAAGTTCAAGGTGCTGCAAACGCAGTTCGGCATCACCCCGTACACCGCGGCGCTGGGGGCCGTGGGCGTGGCGGACGAACTGACGATCTGGGGCGATCTGGAGATCAATCCCTGACGCCCAGACGCGAACTCGGCCGGCGGACCCGGCGGCATGCGGCTCGCCGGGCCGCCCGCCAGAGATCGCTCGGCAACGCCTGAGCCGCCGAGCGCCCGGCCTCGCCGACCTCGCCAGAATTCCTGCCCGAACCCAACGACCTCAAGGATCCACCGCGTGATTGCCTACCCATCGATTACCCAAGAAAGCATTCGATTTCATTACGACTTGTCGACGCTGTTCTATCGCTTGCTGTGGGGTAAGCACATTCATCATGGCTTGTGGCAGGCGGACGAATCCTCGCCCGTGGCCCAGCAGCGGCTCACCGAAAGCCTGGCGGCGCTGGCCGAAGTGCGCTCGGGCCAGAGGATCCTCGACGTCGGCTGCGGCATGGGGGGCTCGGCCATGCACCTGGCCCGCCAGAACTGCGACGTGGTCGGCGTCACGCTCAGTCCCGTCCAGCGTCGTTGGGCAGCCGCCGAAAGCTGGCTGCGCGGTCTTGCGGGCCGGGCCACGTGGATCTGCGCCGACGCGGAACGCCTGGAAATGCCGCCCGATTCGTTCGATCTGCTCTGGAGCATCGAGTGCACCGAACACCTGTTCGACAAACCGGCCTTTTTTCGCCGGGCCGCCGAGTGGCTCAAGCCCGGCGGGCGCGTGGCGATTTGCGCCTGGCTGGCGGGCGATCGCACCGATGCCGCCGCGGTTCGCCGGGTCGAAGAAGTCTGTGAAGGATTCCTGTGCCCCTCGCTCGGCACCGCCGACGACTATTGCCAGTGGTTCCGTGACGCGGGACTGGTGGTCGAACAGAACCAGGACTGGACGTCGCAAGTCACCCGGACGTGGGAGATTTGCGAGCGCCGCGTGCAGCGCCTCGGCGTGCGGCACCTGGCCCGCCTGGTCGACCGCGACACGGTGCGGTTTCTCGAACGCTTCCGCACGATTCTCGAAGCCTACCGCGACGGCTCGATGAAGTACGGCGCGCTGGTCGCCCGCAAGCCCGAGTAAGCAGCGGTTCATGCCGCCCGGCGAGCGCGGCCATTCCCCCGAGCGTGTCAGACATGGATGTCTTACCGATCAGTCCGCCGCGCAGCGCCAGCGGCCGCAGGGCGGCCGGCTTGTTGGCCGGCGCCGCCACGCAGCTCGGCTTTGCCGTGACGGTCTGCTATTTGTTTCAATTCTTGAGTGCGCCGCGGGGAGCAGCCTCGCAGTCGGCGCTCTGGATCGATGCGGCGCTGGCGCTGCAGTTTGCCCTGACGCACAGCCTTTGGCTCTGGCCGCCCGTGCGGCAGCGGCTGGGACGTTGGATCAGCCGCAGTTTTTACGGCTGCTTCTTTTGCGTCATGACGTCGCTGAGCCTGGGGCTGATTTTTTGGCAGTGGCGCGCGATGCCCACACTCATCTGGCAGACCTCGGGCAGCGCCGCATTGATGCTGCGGGCCGGGTTCATCGGCTCCTGGATCGCGCTGTTCTACAGCCTGTCGCTGACCGGGCTCGGCTATCAAACCGGCCTGACCGAATGGTGGCACTGGGTCCGCCGGCGCCCGCTCGGCCGGCGCGACTTTACTCCCCGGGGCGCTTATTTCGTACTGCGGCATCCGGTTTATCTGAGCTTCCTGGGGCTGTTGTGGTTCACGCCCACGATGACGCTCGACCACGCCCTGCTGACCGGCAGCTGGTCGGTGTACATTTTCCTGGGCAGTTGGCTGAAAGACCGGCGGCTGGCCTACTACCTGGGAGACACGTACCGCGTGTACGCGGCGCGCGTGCCGGGCTATCCGGGCATGATCGTCGGCCCGCTGGCCCGCTGGCAGGCACCGGCAATTCAGCCCAGCGCGGCCGCTCCGCTCCAGAAGCTGGCCGCATAAACGTGCGTCCCGGGGCGACCGAAGCGGTGTCCGACAATGCCGCGGCCTAGGCCAGCGCCGCGGCGGCAGACGGGCGATTCACCCGTTCGGCAATAAATTGCGGGATCGCCGGGCAGCGGACGGCCAGGCCGAATGCAGGCGCCAGCGCCCAGGGTCGGTGCAGCAATGCGGCCAGTCCGCGACAGAAGCGCTGTCGCACAACGACGTCGCGCCGATACCGTCGATTCCAGGCGGCAGCCATCGCCGGCTCCCAGGCCCGTGCCGACTGCAAGATGATCTGGGTCACGCCCATTGCCGCCGCCAGCGCGTGGCTGATCCCGTCGCCGGTGAATGGCTCGACGTAGCCGGCCGCATCGCCGATGACAAACACGCGATCCGCCGCCACGCGTCGGCCGTGCTGCGTCAGCGGCCCCGTGCCCTGCCAGTCGAGCTCCGAAAACCCCGACGGCAGCGGGACGCCGCCCGATGCAAGGACGCCCGCGACCAGCGCCGCGGGACTGCCCGCGCGCTTCAAAGCCTGCGGCGAAACGGCAGCGGCCAGGTTGATCGTGTCGCCGACGATCTGGACGGTCCCCACATAGCCCGAGCTGCCAATGACCATCCGCACTTGCCCGAGCGGACAGTTGTCGGCACTGGCCGGGTAAACCGTGCGCAGCCCGATCCAGGAGCCCGAGTGCACGCACAGCGGCAATTCGGCGGTGTCGCGCAGGCTGCGGCGGGGCAGTCCGTCGGCGACCAGAACCAACTGCGTGCGCAGCCGGGCGACCTGCACGCCGGCCGCTTCGAGAATGACTTCCCGCTGCTCGGGATTGCCGTCCCGGCGTGCGCTGGGCTGCCGCGCCCCGGCTGGCTGTGTCCTGGGCGCGAGCCGGCCGGCGGTGGCCGGCAGAAATTCGACCCCGGCGGCGATCGCCGCGCGCACGAGCGCCGCGTCAAACTCCCAGCGCGGGACCGCAATCCCGGCCGCAATGGGAATGGTCAGTGCTCGACCGCGCAGGTGGAAGGCGTATTCGCGCAGATCCACGGCGGCCAGTCCCGCCACGACCCTCTCCAGTCCGGCCTGATGCAGGATCGCCAGCGCCTCGGCGCTGACGCAGCCACCGCACACTTTTTCGCGCGGGAACTCCTTGGCGTCGAGCAGCAAGACGCGGCGTCCACCCCGGGCCAGGCGTTCGGCGGCCAGCGCGCCTGCCGGTCCGGCTCCGATAATGACGGCGTCCCAATCGACCGCAGCGGCCCGCTCGGCCGTCGTCGTGGATCCGATTTTCAACGCCGCTTCCTTGGCGAGCAGGATCATGGCCGGCAACTCCGTCGGTGCGCGCAAGGGGGCTCCGGAGCTGCGAACCGGCGGGGTGCGTGCAAATCGCCGCTCAGAGCGACGCGTAAGCCAGACAGCCTGCTAGCGGCAGCGATCAGAGAAGCCCCTTTTAAGGATCGGCGTGCCGCCGGCCTGCGCCCGCCGTGCTATCTGCCGGCTGCGGCGCGTAAAGACGATCGGTCGATCGGCCTGCGAGCGGTCCGAGCCGCTCTGCCCGGCGCTTCGACTCGCGTCTGCCCCAGCGCCAGGGATCCCATGCCGAGCAATGTAGCCCGCGCCGACAAAAGCTGTCAATTGCGCTCGGCCCAGTGCCGCCGCAGCAAGGGAAAGTCCCACGGCGCGAGCGCGCCCTGAGGCATCGAGCCCCGGGCAGGATGGACAGATCAAAAGTCCGATGGAATAATCCAGCCCAACGTTCCCTGCGGCGCGCTCTGCTGCGGTTTTGAGACGCCTGAAATGAGGCAGGAATCCCGACGCGATGCGATTTGCCGACGTCGTTTGGAATAATCTGCGCGAGCGCCCGTTGCGCTCCGGGCTGACGATCGCCGGCATCGGCTTCGCCGTCTCTGCCACCGTCGCCCTCGTCAGCATCGCCCGGGGATACAGCCTTTCGTCGCGAGCGTATTATCGCGACCGCGGGGCAGACATCGTGGTCGTAAGGGCCGGTGTCGCCGAACGGCTGACCAGCACGCTGCGCGAGAACTTCGCCGCGCGTTTGCAGGCCGTCGCGGGCGTACAAAGCGTCGACGGCAGCTTGACCGAAATGGTCTCGCTCGGCGACGGCGACCTGGTCGGGATTCCGCTGCACGGCTTTCGCGTCGAGGGTCCGGGAATCGCCCAATTCAAGCTGATCGAAGGCCGGGCCCTGGCGGCGGACGATCGCCACGGCGTGCTCCTGGGAAGCGGCCTGGCCGCGGCGCTCGAAATCCGGCCCGGGCGAACGCTCGACATCGAAGGCAGCCCGTTCACGGTGCTGGGCATATTCCAGGGGCACGACGCCCTGGAAGGCAACTCGGTCGTCGCGGCCCTCGCCGACGTGCAGCAACTGATGGATCGGAGCGGCCAGGTCTCGGAGTTCCAGGTCGGCGTCGGTCCCGACGTCTCGGGGGAGGAGCAGCTCCGCGCGATCTGCCGGCAGATCGAAGCGCTGGGGGACGAAGCCGGACGGCCGCTCGGCCTCAAAGCGCTGCCGACCGGCCAATTCGTGGACAGCAGTTCCGAGGCGAAGCTAATGCACGCCATGGCCTACGGCACATCGCTGGTCGCGTTGAGCCTGTCGCTGCTGGGCATCTTGAACACGGTCTGGATGTCGGTGCTGGAGCGCACGCGCGATTTGGGCGTGCTCCGCGCGCTGGGCTGGTCGCGCCGCCGCGTGATGCGGATGATCGTGTATGAATCGCTCCTCCTCTCCGCCGCGGGCAGCGTGATTGGACTGGTCCTGGCCCGCTTAATGCTTGGCGGTCTGTCGATGCTGGCTGCCGCCCGGGTCTTCGTCCGCCCGGAGCTCGATCCGCTGGCCGTGCTCGTGGGCGTGGCCGGAGCCTTCGTGGCGGGGGTGTTGGGAGCCGGATATCCCGCGCTGCGCGCCGCTTCGTTCTCGGCGGCCGAGGCTCTGCGGTATGAGTGAACCGAGCACCGCCGATCCGTCCGCCGAGCCGCTGATCCGGGTGGACCATGTCAGCCGGCGCTACGACGACGGCGCCGTGACGGCGCTCGACGACGTCTCGCTGCGGGTCGCCCGCGGCGAATACCTGGCCGTGATGGGCCCCAGCGGCAGCGGCAAGAGTACGCTGCTCAACCTGCTGGGCGCGCTCGATCGTCCGGACGACGGCGAGATCTACTTTGCCGGCCAGCCGCTTTCCCGCTCGAACGATCTCGACGGTTTTCGCGCCCGAACACTGGGCTTCGTCTTTCAGTCGTTTTATCTGCTCCCCACGCTGACGGCGATCGAAAACGTGCAAATCCCCATGTTCGAAGGGACGCGCGCGCTGCGCGAGCGCAAGGCACAGGCCGGCCGGCTGCTGGACCTGGTGGGCATGTCGCACCGGGCCACGACCTTGCCCGGCAAGCTTTCGGTCGGCGAGCGGCAACGCGTGGCCATCGCCCGGGCGCTGGCCAACGATCCGCAGCTGCTGCTGGCCGACGAACCCACGGGCAACCTGGATTCGAAGTCCGGGGCGACGGTGCTCGACCTGTTCGATCGGCTGCGGCGCGAGCGGGAGCTGACGATCGTCATGATCACGCACGGCTCCGAGGTGGCCGCCCGCGCCGAGCGCGTGGTTTGGATTTGCGACGGCCGGTTGTCCGACGTTCCCCCCGCGGCGGAGTAAGCGATGCGCTTGGCTTTTGTGGCATCCCGCAGTCTGCTGCGCCGCCGGGCCCGCACGGTGCTCACGATCCTGGGGATCGGAATCGCCGTGACGATCGTGGTGTCTCTGGTCGGCGTGGCCGAGAATTCGGAAAGCTCGTTCCAGAAACTCTACGCCGACCAGGGGGTCGACCTGGTCGTGCAACGTCGGGGCGGAGCCGCCCAGCTGGCCAAGGGCATGCCCGCCAGGCTGGGCGATCGGATCCGCCGGCTGGCCGGCGTGCGCGAAGTGATCGGCGGGCTGATGGACATGATCTCGTTCGAGCAGCAGGGGCTGTTCATGGTGATCGTCAACGGCTGGGAGCCGGGCTGCTCCGTGCTCGAGCGCGTGAAGCTCGTCGAGGGGCACAAGCTCGACGGCAAGGCGCCCAACGAGGTGATGCTGGGCCGCGTCCTGGCCGCACAGCTGGGCAAGCACGCCGGCGACACCGTCGAAATGTACGCCCAGCCGTATCGTGTCGTCGGCATCTTCGAGAGCTTCAGCATTTACGAAAACGGCGCCGCATTTCTGCTGCTCGACGAACTGCAGCGCGAAATGGACCGCCCCGGGCAGCTCACCGGATACGTGGTCAAGGTCGAGCCGCACGGCGACGCGCCCACGATCGAACGCATCCGCCGCCAGATCGAAGCACTCGATCCCGAGGCGGCCGCCACGCCCAGCGCCGATTTCGTTCATTCGCTGCAGCAGCTCAAAGTCGTGCGCACGATGGCCGTGCTGGTCTCGCTGATCGCCGCCGTGCTCGGCGCCTGCGGCATGCTCAACACCATGGCGATGAGCGTGTTGGAGCGGCGGCGCGAATTCGGCATTCTGCGCGCGATCGGCTGGCGGCGCGGCGCGTGGTGCGGTTGGTGCTGTTCGAATCGCTCTGGCTGGCCGCGGCGGGCGCCGTGGTGGGCGTTGCCGCGGGCCTGGCGGTGCCCCACTTGCTCGCCTGGTATCCGCCGACGGCCGTGCTGATTGCCGCGGATTTTTCCTGGGTGGGCGTGGCGGCGGGAATCGCTCTGGCAGCCATCACCGGAATCGTCGGCGCCGTGTACCCCGCCTGGTGCTGCGCCAGCATTCCGCCTGCCGAGGCCCTGCGCAGCCATTAGCGCTCGGCGGCGCGGCGATGGCGAGGCCCGGTGCGGCTCAGGGGCGCTTTTCCAGATTGCGGCGAAACCGCCGCACGCCGTCCTGGGCCACGATCGGCAGCTTCGAGCGCAACAGGTTGGCTCCATGAAACCAGCCGTTGGGCTCGGCAAAGGCGATGTGGTACTCGATCCACAGCGCGCCGGCCGGCTCGACCAGCCGCGTGGCCCGAACGTAAGAACCCAGGCCGGCGTAGGGGTGCTCGGCGCCGTACTGGCGCTTTCCCGCGGCGTCGCGTTCGATCGACTGCCAGATGCATGACAATGCGGCGTCGCCGTCAAAGGCCGGGTCGAGCGTCGACGCGACCGTCACCGAATCGGCGGTCGACGTGCGCACATTGCGCGTGGTGGCTCGGATCCGCACGCGATCGAGCAGGTTCATCTCGACCAAAAGGTACCGCGCGTCGCCGGCAGCCACGGGGGGCTTGAGCCCATGTTGGCGGAGCTGCTCGTCAGTCAAAAGTTGGGCGCGCGGACGATTCTCGGCTTCGGCTCCGTCGCGGGCGTCCTGATATTGTTCCTGCAGGAAATCGTCGCTGCCGAGGCGGTCGAGCGGCGCATAGGCCACGAAATACAGATCGACGGTCCGCCCCGCGGCCTGGGTCGCGTCGTCCGGCTGGCTGATTTTCAATACGAAGGGGGCCACTACCGAGTGTCGCGAGAGGCTGTCCCAGGACTGGCGGTCCTCGCCCACGGCGGCAATCCGCCGCCGCTGTTCGGCCGCGCTCAGGCCATCGTCGAGCAGCGGCCGCGCGAGCACGATTTTGACGTCTCCGGCCACCGTGACTCCGCGAGTGACCAGCTCCTCGACGAGCGGGTTGGCGTCGGCGGCGAGGAGCGCCGAGCTGCCTATGCCGACGAGGATGACGATCGGAGCGAGCCAGCGCGTTTGCATCGAGCGACCTGAAAGCCCGGGATGGATTGACGCCGCGGCCTGCCCGGTTTATTGGCCGAGCAGTTTTTCGGCCGACGGCTCGACCATCCACATGTAGAGGAAACAGGGAAGCCGGGTGCGATCCAAGCCGGGAATGTTGACCGGCACGAGCTTGTCTTGCAGCGGCACGTTCGGGGTGATCGAGTACGACGATAGCGGCTCGTCCCCCTCGCTGCGCAAGAAGACGAGTTGTGCCCGCGGCGCTCCGCCCATCTCCCGGGCGAGCGTCACGGCATCGTCAAAATAGCCGATTTCGTCGACCAGGTGCAGCTGCAGGGCCTGCGAGGCGGTGAACACGCGGCCGTCGAAGATCGCCCCGTTCTGCGGATCGACCGCCGGCCGGCTGGTCAGCACCACCTGGTCGAAGCGCTGGTGAAACTCGTCGGCCATGGTTTGGAGCAATTTGCGGTTTTCCTCGTCGAGGGCTTTGACCGGAGTGCCCAGGTCGATCTTGCTGCCGCTCTTGACGGCCACGCTCAGGATGTTGAACTGCGCCATCAGGTCCTGGACATTGTAGACGTTCAGAATGCAGCCGATGCCGCCGACGACCGAAGTCGGGTGGGCCAGGATCGTGTCCGCGCCGCAGGCCAGGTAGTATCCGCCGCCGGCCGCCACGTCCATCAGGCAGGCAACCACCGGCAACCGGGTCCGCTCGCGGAAGGCCTTCAGGTCGCGCCACATGATATCGGTCGCGGTGACGCTGCCCCCCGGCGAGTGGATGCGCAGCACGACGGCGGCCACCCGGGGCGCGGCCGAAATCGCGTCGAGCCGTTCGCGAAACAGGCCGACCGGATTGTCACCGCGGGCCCCCAGCCCCGACGCGTTCGCGTCCAGCAGGATGCCGTCGACGTCGACCACGGCCACAAAGCGGCAGGGGTTGGTCGCCTCGTAGGGATGGGGGAGTGCCCGCAGCCCGACGGGGCGCTTGGGCTGGTCCAATTCGACCGTGGCTTGCACGTCGGCGTCGCCGCTGGCCACGACACGCAGCGGATGGTGCAGACAGCCGCACAGCAATGGCGCGAGCGCGCACAGCGCCAGACGTGCAACGGCGCGGAGCTGCCCGCTCGGCACCTGCTGGGCGATCGAATTACGGCCTGGGTTGTGCATGCTTGACGGCAACCAGCTGCGCTCGCGACAAACGCGAAAATCGAACTGTCCGCGGGTGGGGCAACGTGCCCCGCGCCCGGTGCGCGGAGAAAATTTCCGCAGACTCTAGGCCAGATCGACTGGCAGGTCGAGGTCTGTTGCCCGCTAGCAGGCCTCCAAAGGCTCGCAGTGGCTCGGCGCCCGCCGGACCCGATGGGGATATTCGGGCGAGGCGAATAAGCCAGCGGGGCGGGCGAAAACGCCCGATTTTTGCCGCCGGGGCCCGATATTTGTCGAGCGCCGGTTGAATCCACCGGCTCGGGCCTGTTATTTTGCCCACAGGAGCCGTCAGGCGCGATTCGTGCGGACCTTCCAGGGGCGTGTTCCTCCGATGAATCAAATCGCAGACTATCCGCTTTGGATCGGACACGCCGGCGACGGCCGGGACTTCCAGACGCAATTCGATCGGGGGATCCGGGCCATCGTCCAGTTGGCCGCGGAAGAAGCCCCGATCGCGACGCCGCGCGATTTCCTGCTGCTGCGGATACCTCTGGACGACGGCAGCGGCAACGACGCGGAACTGCTCTCGCTGGCCATCACGTCCGTGGCCAGCCTGATCTCGAACAAGTTTCCGACGCTCGTTTGCTGTGGCGCGGGGATGAGCCGCGCGCCGGCCGTCGTGGCCGCCGCGCTCAGCCTGATCGAGCGTCGCAGTCCGGCCGAGTGCATCAAAACGGTCACCGACCATCATCCGGCGGACGTGCTGCCGGGATTCTGGGAGGATGTGACGCGCTCGCTCGCAGCCCGCCCGCCGGCTGCCGCCAGGTAAGCGCGCCGGCGCACGAACCGTCGATCGAGCTGCCGCTCTTGTCGGAAGGGGCGCAGGATCGTCTATAGGACAGCGGGGCGACGAACACCCGGGGGCGGGAAAGTCAGCGCACTCGGGCGGCGCTGGGGCGTGGAAACACTGGGTGGGGCGGAACCACGGGTCGACCGGCCACGTTTGGCCGGCAAGCTCGCGGGGCGGGAACGCTCACAAACAGGCGGCCGACAGCGCAGGCACCGCTTCTTCTGCAGCGTCGGAGCCTAGCCCGTAAAGTTCCGCCTGGATGGCGCGGCAACCTCGGCACGATGGATCGGCGTGCTGCGCGGCGCCTCGATGCCGAGCCGGACGCGGCCGTCCCGGGCCTCGAGAATCGTGATCGTGATATTCGACCCGATCACCAGTTTTTGCTCTTGTTTGCGGGTGAGAACCAGCATGATCTTCCTCCCTGAAAAAGAAATTTCCGTGCGTCAACCAGTTCGATCGGCCGGCCGGCCCGCGCGATGGCGGGGCGGCTGGTTGGGCCCGATTTCGACCACTTCCACCTCGTTTTGAACTTCCCGAACGCCGGGAATATGGCTCACGAGCGTCTGGGCCAATTGTTTCAGATAAAAGCTTTCGACCCGGCCGCGCAGCGACACGACGTCGAACTCGCCTTGGCAAGAGAGACGCTGCAGCGGCGGATAGGGGCACGTCGCCAGCCGAGCTGCGGCGATTTCCGCCAGGCTTAGGGGCCGCTCGCCGGGCAACGGCGTCTCGAAGCCAGAGGTCAAATCGGTTTTCGTTACTTCGATCATCGGATCGTCTTTGCTGCCTTGGTCCCTGCCGCCCGAGCCTGCCCGGCGGCTTCTTGTTTCCGAATTACGCTGGCTGCTGGCAACCGAAGTTTTGCCAGGTGACGCGTTGCCGCTCGCGAGCAATAAAAAAACCCACCCGCGCGAAGGATCGCCCGGGAGGGTTTTGCTTGATTTGCCGCGAAAGTGCCCGACACGAGCACTTCGCACGGTTTTAATGTATGACCTGATTCCGGCCCGGTCAAGTGCAGTAACTGGCCCCCGTCGCTTGCAGCGCACGACGAGCCCCGCGGCGCTCGGCCGGCCCGCAGTGGGGCACTTTTTCCGCCGGCAAAACATGGTAGCATGACACGCGAGGGAGCAGCTCGCGACGGGCTACACCGACGAATTCGAATTCGCCCGCACGGCTGGCTCGGTCAGACCCGCGCGGGCTTTTTGTTGCGCCTGCTCGAGAAAAGGCCGAAATCCATGCTGCAAGACGACCTGTATCGGCACTACCAGGATCTGCAAGCCTACGTCGATTGGAACGCGGCGGATGTCGAACACGTTCGCGTCGCGGGACGGGTCATGGAATCGCACATCGTCGAACTGGTCGAGGATTTCTATGCCGAAATCGTGCGCCATCCAGGCGCCCACCAGGTGATCCGCGGCGGCAACGAACAGATCGAGCGGCTCAAGGGCACGTTGCGGGGCTGGCTGCGCGGATTGTTCCACGACGACTACGACGCCGAATATGTCAATCGGCGCTGGCGGGTCGGCCTGAAGCACGTCGAAATCGGCCTGGATCAAACCTACACGAACGCCGCGCTCTCCCGCCTGCGCGCGGCGATGACGACCGCGCTCAAAGCCGATTGGACCGACGGCGACTCGCAGCTGTTCGCCGTCCTGCGCTCGCTGAACAAGCTCTTGGACCTGGACCTGGCGATCATCGAACTGGCGTATGAAACCGAGTTTCGCCGTCGGCAGAAACAGGTCGAGCGGCTGGCCGCGATCGGGCAGGTGGCCGGCGGCGTCGCCCACGAAATCCGCAATCCGCTGAACGTCATCAAGACCTCGGTCTATTATCTGCTGAATGCAAAAAACGCGACGCCGGAAAAGACCGTCAGCCACTTGTCTCGGATCGAGCGGCAGGTTGGCATTGCCGACCAGGTGGTGACCGCGCTCAACGATTTTGCCCGGCTGGGTGCGCCGGAAGTCAAGCCGGTGGCGCTTGCGCGATTGCTCGAAGAAGCGCTGGAGCTCAATCCGGTCGAGAACGTGGTGCGCGTGGCGCTGGACTGTCCGGACGGCATTCCGCACGTCTGCGGCGACGCGCAGCAGCTACGGATCGTGCTGGGCAATTTGATTCGCAATGCCCGCGACGCCATGCCCGACGGCGGAGTCCTGACGATCACGGCCCGCCGCCGGGGCGACGAAGTGACAATCGACATATCGGACACCGGCATCGGGATCCGGCCGGAGGACCTGGGCAAGATCATGGAGCCGCTGTTCTCGACCAAAGCGCGCGGGATCGGCCTGGGACTCGCCATTACCCGCGCGATCGTCGAGAAGCACGGCGGCCGCCTGGAGGTTGCCAGCCAGGTGGGCCAGGGATCGACTTTCACCGTGCGGCTCCGAGCCTCGGGTGTGGAAAGCTGATTGCAGCAGGAACGAAACCATGATCAGTGATGCGCCCAAAGCCGCCAGACTGCTGGTCGTCGACGACGAAGTCGACACCTGCGAAAACCTGTGCGATATCTTCACCGACTTGGGCTACCAGGTCGACGCGGCCCACGACGGCCCGGCGGCCCTGAAACTCGTCGGCGCGCATGCCTACGACGTGGCCCTGCTCGATTTGAAGATGCCGGGCATGAGCGGCCTGGAGTTGTATCGCGAAATCCGCAACATCTCGGCCAGCACGGTGGCCATCGTGGTCACGGCCTATGCCAGCAGCGACACGGCCAAGGCCGTGCTGGCGGCCGGAGCCTGGCGGATCGTCTCGAAGCCGGTCGATTTCAGCCAGGTGCAGCAGCTTGTCGACTCGGCGATCGATCAGCCGCTGGTGCTGGTCGTCGACGACGATCAGGAGCTGTGCGAATCGCTCTGGGACCTGCTGCGCGAGCACGGCTACCGAGTCGGCATTGCCCACGACGCGCGGGAAGCAGGGACGTTTCTCAAACGGCACGAGTACCAGGTCGTGCTCATCGACATGAAGCTGCCCGGCGTCGACAGTGGCGTTTCGGTGCTGCAAGCCGTACGGAGCCAGAACCCCGACGCGCGAACGGTCGTGATTACCGGCTTCGCCCTGGAAATGAACGCGTTGGTCGATCGCGCACTGCAAGGCGGCGCCAGTGCGGTCTGCTACAAACCCTTCGACGTCGGCCAGCTGCTGCGTACGGTCGATCAACTCGCCCGGCACTCGAGCGAGCGCGGTTGACGCCCGATGCAAACACCAATCCCGCCGCCGCACGAATCCGCCGCCGGCGTGCCGGTTCCGCTCCGGGCGCTCGTCGTCGAGGACGACGCCGATACGCGGGCCAACCTGTGCGACATTCTCGAGCTGGACGACTGGCACGTGGAAACAGCCGGCACCGTCCGCGAAGTGCTCGAGCGCAGCGATTGGTCGGAGATTGTGGTGGCCATCCTCGATCGCCGTTTGCCCGACGGCCAGGCGGAGCAGTTCTTACCTGAAATCCGGCGCCGGGCTCCTCAAACGGCCGTGATCGTGGTGACCGGCTATGCGGACCTGAACGACGCGATTCTGGCACTCCGGCACGGCGCCGCCGATTATCTGCTCAAGCCGATCAATCCGGACGCGCTGCGGGCCAGCATTTCCCGCATCGTCCAGCAGAAACAAATCTCGCAGCAACTGCACGACAGCCAGGCGCTCCTGCGCGAGCAGCGCGACTTTGCCGAAAGCCTGATTCAAACCGCGCCGATGATCGTGCTGCTGTGCGACACCGACGGACGCATCGTCCGGTTCAATCCGTATTTCGAGGAACTGACGCATTTCACGATCGATCAGGTCCGCGGCACGACCTGGGAGTTGGCCTTTGTCGCGCCGGCCGACCGCGAGTCGCACCGCGGCTTGTTCGGCCGCGCGTTGGCCGACGGCCCGCTGGACTGGACCTCGTCGATCGTGACCCGCTCCGGCGAAACCCGGCGCGTTCGCTGGTCCAGCAAAACGCTGTGCGACGCGGCGGGCCGGACGGTGGGGCTCTTGGCTTGCGGGCAGGACGTGACCGGCCTGGAGGAAGCCCAGCGTCGGGTTGTGCAGTCGGAGCGCTTGGCCGCGATCGGACAAATGATGACCGGCCTGGCGCACGAGAGCGGCAATGCCCTGCAGCGCAGCAAGGCTTGCCTCGAGATGCTGGCCTTGGAGGTCGAAGACCGGCCCGCGGCGCTCGACTTGATCGCCCGTGTGCAGCGGGCGCACGACCATCTGTGGACGCTGTACGAAGAAGTCCGGCAATATGCGGCGCCGATCAACCTGCGCACCGAAAAATCCGATTTGCGCCAGACCTGGCGCGAAACCTGGGAAGATCTGGCCGACGCCCACGGGCCGCGGAATATCCGCCTGCAAGAGGATCTGGGCGGCGTCGATCCGACGTGCGTCGTCGACCGCTTCGCGATCGGCCAGGTCTGGCGCAACATCCTGGAAAACGCCTTGCAAGTCGTCGCCGCTGGCACCACGATTACGATCCGCTGTGCGGATACGCTGCTCGAAGGGCGCGCGGCCGTGCGGATTTGCCTTGCCGACCTGGGGCCCGGCATGAATGCCGATCAGCGGAAACGCGTGTTCGAACCGTTCTTCACCACCAAGACCAAGGGAACCGGGCTGGGCATGGCAATTGCTCAGCGCATCGTTTCGTCGCACGGAGGCACGATCGCGGTCGCCGACCGCGACGGGCCCGGAGCCGAGTTTATCGTTGTTTTGCCGCGAGAACCTCATGAGTCAGCCCTTGAGAATTGTCGTAGCGGACGATGAACCGGACATGCGCGACTTCTTCGAGCGCATGTTGCCCCGCTGCGGCCACCAGGTCGTCGCGCTGGCCGAAACCGGGCGCGAGCTGCTGGAACACTGCCGGAACCTCAAGCCTGACCTCGTGATCACCGACATCAAGATGCCCGACATGGACGGGATCGAAGCCTCGCAGGAACTGTTTCGCGAGCGCCCCACGCCCGTGATCCTGGTGTCGGCGTACCACGATCCGCAGCTGATCGAACGGGCGAATGCGGACCACGTGATGGCCTATCTGGTCAAGCCGATCGGGCAGGCCGACCTGGCACCCACGATCGCCATTGCCGTGCGCCGCTTCGACGAGATGCAGTCGCTGCGCCAGGAAGCCGCCGACCTGCGGCAGGCCCTGTCGGATCGCAAGATCATCGAGCGTGCCAAGGGAATTCTGATGAATGCGATCGGTCTGAGCGAAAAAGACGCGTTTCGCCGGCTGCAGGACCTGGCCTCCGAGAAGAATCAGAAGTTGCTGCAGGCGGCCCAGGCCGTCGTCGCCCTGGAAAATGCCCTGCGCCCGACGGCCGAATAATCCGCGCCGGCCGCGCCGGTACGAAACGGCGCCTCGCGCGCATCAGTTCGGCGGCCGCACGACATGGCGCGGGCGGCGTGCGGGCCTCCGGGCGAACCGTCGCAACGCGGCGATCCGGTGGTATCATGCTGTGCACTTGTTGCCAGTGACCCGGTTGGCGGCCGGCCGCACGGATCGCCGCCACCTTCGCCACCCAATGGATCTTGCCGATGAGCGTGCATAATTTGCATTCGATTTTTCAACCCCGCGGCGTGGCCGTCATCGGCGCGAGCGACACGCCGGGCAAGGTCGGCTACACGGTCCTGCGGAATCTGAAGAACGGCTTCCCCGGCCTGCTGGTCCCGGTCAACGCGCATGCGGCGGCGGTGCAGGGTTTGCCCGCGGTGCCGCACGTCAGCCAGGGGCCGTCCGGCATCGACCTGGCCGTCATCTGCACTCCGGCTGCCGGAGTGCCCCAGGTGGTGCGCGAATGCGGCCAGGCCGGAATCCGGGGCATCATAATTCTTTCGGCCGGATTTCGCGAAGTGGGCGGCGCGGGACGCGACCTGGAAACGGCGCTCGCGGCCGCCAAGGCCGAGTTTCCCGGCATGCGCGTCATCGGCCCCAATTGCCTGGGGGTCTTGGCGCCGCACAGCGGGCTGAACGCCAGCTTTGCGGCCACGTCGCCCCGGCCGGGCAATGTGGCCTTCGTCTCGCAATCCGGTGCGCTGTGCACGGCCGTGCTCGATTGGGCCGCCGCCGAGCAGATCGGCTTTTCCTACTTCGTTTCGATCGGCAACATGGTCGACGTGGGCTTTGGCGACCTGCTCGATTACTGCGGCGGCGACCCGCGCACCGACGCCATCGTGCTCTATGTCGAATCGATCAGCTCGGCCCGGCAGTTCATGTCGGCCGCCCGTGCCATCGCCCAGCACAAACCCATCGTCGTGTACAAGGCCGGGCGTTTCGCCCAATCGGCTCAGGCCGCCGCGTCGCACACCGGCGCCATGGCCGGCGTCGACGCCGTGTACGACGCCGCGTTTCGCCGGGCGGGTGCCGTGCGCGTGGGGGAACTGGACGATTTGTTCGATTGCGCCGAGCTGCTGGCGCGCAAACGGCTGCCCACGGGCCCGCGCTTGGCGATTGTCACCAACGCGGGCGGTCCGGGCGTCATCGCCACCGATGCCCTGCTGGCTCGAGAGGGCACGCTGGCCGAACTGTCGCCCGCGCTGCGCGCGCAGCTGAATGCCGTGCTGCCGAGCTGCTGGTCGCACGGCAACCCGATCGACATCCTGGGGGACGCCGCGCCGGAGCGCTTCGGCCTGGCGCTGGCCAATGTCCTGGCCGATTCGGGCGTCGATGCCGCGCTCGTGCTGCTCTCGCCGCAAGCCATGACCGATCCGACCGGCGCGGCCCGGGCCGTGAGCGAAGCGGCCGCCACTTCGCGCAAGCCAGTGCTGGCGGCCTGGCTCGGCGGGGCGCTGGTTCAGGAGGGAACGCAGCTGCTCAAGCAAAAAGGGGTGCCCACCTACCCGACACCGGAACACGCGATTCGCGCGCTGGCCTATTTGAATTCGTACCGCCGCAACCTGGAGGTGCTGTACGAGACGCCGCGCGAGATCCCGCTCGAACTGCCGCTGGACCGGACCGCCGCCCGGGAAACTTTCCGCCAAATGGCCACTGCCGAGCGCTCGATCCTGTCGGAGCAACAATCCAAGCAGCTCTTGGCCGCTTACGGAATTCCCGTGACGCAGCCGGTATTGGCCGCGTCGGCCGAGGCGGCGGTGGCCGAGGCCGCGCGGCAGGGCTATCCTGTCGTGCTGAAAATCGCCTCGCCCGACATTACTCACAAAACGGACGTCGGCGGAGTTGCTCTCGACCTGGCGGACGGCGCCGCCGTCGCCACTGCTTTTGCCCGGCTGATGAGCTCGGCCCGGGCCAGCCGGCCGACGGCTCGGCTCGAGGGGGTCACCGTCCAGCGGATGGCCGACCGCACCGACGGGGTGGAATTGATTCTGGGCGCCAAGCAGGACCCGATCTTCGGCGCGGTGGTGCTGGTGGGCATGGGCGGAATCTCCGCCGAGCTGCTCGGCGACCGGGCTTTGGAGCTGCCGCCGCTCGACGATACGCTGGCCCGGCGGATGCTCGAATCGCTGCGATTATGGCCGCTGCTGACGGGCTATCGCGGCCGGCCGCCGGTCGATGTGGATCGGCTGGTGGAGTTGCTGGTTCGCTTCTCCTACCTGGTGACCGATTTTCCGGAGCTGGTCGAGATCGACGTCAACCCGCTGTGGGTCGGCCCGTCCGGTGCGCTGGCGCTCGATGCCCGGATGGTGGTCGATCCGGCGCGATCGACCAGCGCCGCCCGGCGTTTCAGCCATCTGGCGATTTGTCCGTACCCGTCACGTTATGTCCGCGAGGTGCGGTTGGCCGACGGCACGCCGGTGTTGCTGCGGCCGATCAAGCCCGAGGACGAGCCGCGCTGGCGCGCCCTGCACGCGCGATGTTCGCCGGAATCGATCTGGTCGCGGTTTCGCAGCCTGTTCAAGGAAGCGACGCACGACATGGCCCTGCGGTTCTGCTTTCTGGATTACGATCGCGACTTGTCCATTGTGGCCGAATTGCCGTCGGACGATCTGCGGCAGCTGGTCGGCGTGGCCAGCCTGAGCGCCGATCCGGACCACATCGACGCGGAGTTCGCCGTCCTGGTGCCCGACGATTGGCAGGGCCGGGGCTTGGGCCGGCTGCTCACCGAATTCTGCCTCGAGATCGCCAGCGATTGGAAGTTGGCGCGGGTCAGCGCCCAGACCGAACCGCTCAACAGCCGGATGCTGCGGATCTTCCAGCGCTCCGGTTTCACGCTCCGGCACGATGCGGCGGCGGGCGTCGTTTTTGCCACGCACTGCGTCACGGCTACCGGCGGGAGTGCGCCGGACGGCGGAAACCTGGCGCCCGCTGGGGCAACCGCGCCGCTGGCCAAATAAGAAAGGCCCCCCGCATGTTTCGCTCGTTGCTCGTGCCGCTCGATGGGTCGGCGCTCGCTGAGCAAGCCCTGCCGCTGGCCCGAGAGATCGCCGGGCGCGCCGGGGCCGCGCTCGAGCTGGCCCGGGTGCATGCGCTCTACGCATTCGAGGACCCCGCCTACGCCTGGGCACCGTTCAACCCGCAATCGGCGGACGAATTTCGCCTGGCAGAACAGCAGTATCTCGAAGCCTTAGCGGCCAGGCACTGCCACGAGCGTTTGCCGAGGATCGGCTGCACAGTCGTCAACGGCCTGGTGGTCGACGCGCTGCTGGAGCGCGCGGGGGCTATTTCGGCCGATTTGATCGTCATGACGACCCACGGCCGCGGACCGACGAGCCGCGCCTTCCTGGGCAGCGTGGCCGACGAAATGGTTCGGCGCTGCCCGATCCCGATCGTGCTGGTGCGGCCGGGGGCGACGCTCGCGGCTGGCGCCGCGGAACCAGCCCTCCGCAACATCCTGGTGCCGCTGGATCTTTCTCTCGAATCGCAGGTGGTGATCGAGCCCGCGCTCGCGCTGGCCGCGTGTTTCGGGGCTGCCGTGACGCTGCTGCACGTCGTCGAACCGGAGTTCGCCGCGGCGGAGGCGACCGAAGCGGCAAGCGGAACCGGGGCTGCAGCGGCCCTCGAGCGGCTGCTCGTTCACGCGGGCGAATTGGCCCAGCGCGCCGGAGTGCAGCGGGGCAGGGCAGGGGGGGTCGAGATCCGCAGCCGGCTCGTCAGCGGCTCGCACGTGGCCGCGGCGATCGTCGACGAGGCGGATTCGCACGCCTACGACTTGATCGCCCTGGCGACCCACGGCCGCGGCGGATTCCGACGGCTCCTCTTGGGCAGCGTGGCCGACAAAGTGCTGCGCAGCGCCTCCTGCCCGGTGCTCAGCTATCGCGGCCGCGGCGAATAGGCGCAGAAATCGCGCCGCACGTGCGGGTTCGCACATTAGTGTGCCAAGGCGGTCCACTTCGCGTGGGCCCGTTGACCCGAGCCGCACTGGGGGGCGAGCCCATTTCGAGCGTTCTGGCCGCACGAATTCGGCCCTGCAGGCGATTGGGCCCGCGTTTGGCATAGGAGCTGCTAACAGTGCCGAAAACAGTTCGCCTTTCGGGGCGAGGAGATTTTCGACCAGCGCTGCCACGGTGGCGCGCAGCGGGCCCGGTGGGAGACGATTGTGCGCGTGCGAAGATTTGCGGGAGTTGTGCTCGCGGTGCTCGTGTGCGGCTGCGAGCGGGCGGCGGAACCGGTCTATACGCTGCGCCCCGACGTGCAGGAGCTCTCGCCCGAGTTGCGGCAAGCAATCTCGCAAGAGCTGCTGAAATATTGCGGGACGCCGCAGCATCCGAAACTGCTGGGCAGCCCGGACGCCAGTCCGATAGAGCTGGAGCGCGGGGCCGCCGTTTTTCAGCAGCGCTGCGTGGGCTGTCACGGCGTGACGGGCGACGGCAACGGGCCGGCGGCCGAGTTTTTGTATCCGCGGCCGCGCGACTACCGCCGCGGAATCTTCAAGTTCACGTCGACGGCCTACGGCGCGAAGCCGCGCCGTGAGGACTTGCTCCGCATCGTGCGGCATGGGGCCCGGGGCACGTCGATGCCCGAGTTCAAGCTGCTCAGTGACGAAGACTTGCAAGCGGTCGTCGACTACGTGTTGGTACTGACGCATCGGGGCGAACTCGAACATGCTCTGGCCATCGAAGCCGACGAAGACGAGGCCATCGATCCGAAAACGACGCCCGAGCTGATCGCTTCGATCATGGCCCGTTGGCACGATGCGGCGGGGCACGTCGTGGAGCCGTTGACCCGCGAAACGCCCTACGACCAGGAGTCGATCGAGCGGGGTCGCAAAGCCTTTCTCACTGAAACAGCCGGCTGCTACAAATGCCACGGTCCAAACGGCCGAGGGCAACCCGTCGACAACCCCGAGGGCTTCAAGGACGCCTGGGGCCACGCGACCCGCGCCGCGGACCTGACGGCCGGCATGTTCCACGGCGGCGGCCGTCCGATCGACATTTATCGCCGGATCTACAGCGGCATCAACGGCACGCCGATGCCCGGCTTCAGCGCCCAATTGTCGGCCACCCCCGACGCGTTCTGGGACCTGGTGCATTACGTCGAGTTCGTCTCGAACGACCGCCGGACCCAGGTCCAGGCGGCATATCGTCCGACCCACGAGCACGGCGCAGCCGGTCGCGTGCCTGCCACGAACGACGAGCAGCCGAAAGAGTCGGCCCCGGCAGACGGGCCACCGGCAGACGGGGCGCCGGCGGACGGGGCACCGGCCAGCGAATCCCCGGCACCGGCCAAAGACTGATCCGGCGCTGGCAGTTGTATTTTTCCGCCCAGACACGAATCCCTCGGTGAGCAACCAGGTCATGGACCGCGAGAAAACGCGCCGCGAACTCGAACTCTTGCGCGAGCGCATGCAGCAAATCGAGGCTGAGTTGGCCAGCGAGCCGCGCGAGTGGCCGCCGAAGACGTATTACGTGGCCTATTACGCCACGACCGGCGCACTGTTGGGCTTTTTGGGCGCGACAACCAGCCTGCTGTTCAACATCGTCGGCTCGCTGCTGCTGCCGGCCGCGCCCGGCGTGCCTGACCATCCGCTGCGGTTGATTCAGATTTACCTGACCTTTCCCTTGGGCCGCTCGGCGCTGGAAATCGACAAAGGGATCACGCTGGCCATCGGCTGCTGCCTGTACCTGGCCACCGGCATGGTCTACGGCATGATCTTTCAGGTCATGCTCAGCCGATTTGCGCCGGCGGCGACGCTCGGCAAGCGGCTGGTGTTGGCCAGCATCCTGGCGCTGGCGATCTGGGTGGTGAATTTCTATGGCATCTTGAGCTGGCTTCAACCGCTGCTGTTTGGGGGCAGGTGGATCCTGGAGTTGATCCCGCCCTGGGTGGCGGCGCTGACGCACCTGGTCTTCGGCTGGACGATGGCCCTGGTGTACCCGCTCGGACTATTCATTCCTTACGGTGAAACCGCGGACAAAGAATGACTGCAGATCGTCTGACCACGGCTGCCCCGCAGCCTCGCGACCTTGTTGAAACCCGGCTCGTGCTTTGGTACTTCCTGGCTGCGCTGGGGTACCTGACGATTTCGATGCTGGCCGGATTGCTGATGGCCCTGCAGCTGGTGCATTGGAATCCGGCCCGGGGCATCGAGCTGCTCTCACCCGGCCGCTGGCGGATGATCCACACCAATGCGATCGCCTACGGATTTTTGGCCAATGCGTTCCTGGGGGCGCTGCACTGGGCGATTCCGCGGCTGACGCTCAAGCCGGTGCTCAGCCGGACATTCTCTTACCTGATCTTTGCGGCCTGGCAGCTGGTCGTGCTGTCCACGGCCGTGGGCATCCTGCTGGGGCAGGCCCAAGGGGTCGAATGGGGCGAGACGCCGGTGTGGATCGATCCGGTCGCGCAGCTCGGCTTGCTGCTTGTGGCGATCAACTTCATGACCCCCATCGCCCGGGCCAAATCCCCCATGTACGTCAGCTTGTGGTATTTCATGGCGGCCTTCGTCTGGACGTTTCTGACCTATGCCATGGGGAATTTCATTCCGCAATACGTGGCCGCCGGAACCAGCGGCGCCGCGGTCGCGGGTCTGTTCATCCACGACCTGGTCGGCCTGTTCGTCACACCGCTGGGCTGGGGGTTGATGTACTACTTCGTGCCGATCCTGCTGCGCAAGCCGATTTGGAGCCACGGGCTGTCGCTGGTGGGTTTCTGGGGGTTGGCGTTCTTCTATCCGCTCAATGGGATCCACCACTTCCTGTACACGCCGATCCCGATGTTCCTGCAGTACGGGGCGGTCATCGCCACCGTGGCCGTGGAGTTCGTCGTGACGACCGTGATCATCAACTTCATCATGACCCTGCGCCACGACGAGCGCGCGCTGTTCGACAACCTGCCGATCCGCTGGTTCTTCAGCGGCATGGTGCTGTACTTCGTCACCTGCTTTCAATGCGCCTTGCAGGTCACGCTGACCTTCCAGTCGCTGATTCACTTTACCGACTGGGTCGTGGGACACGCGCACCTGGTGATGTTCGGCGTCTTCAGCCAGTGGATCTACGGTTACATGACCTACCTGTTTCCGCGCTTGCTCGACCGGCCCTGGTACAGCCATCGCTTGTGCGTCTGGCATTACTGGCTGAGCGTGTCGGGCATCGTGATCATGTTCATCGATTTGACGCTGGCCGGCATTCTCCAGGGCTATTACTGGGCGTCGCTGCAGCCCTGGGACGTCTCGACCGACGGCTCGCAGCCGTTCTGGATCGTGCGCGTGTTTGCCGGCCTGATGCTGTTCGCCGGCCTGATTTGCTTCCTGGTGAATATTTACCGCACGGCCACGTCGGCCCAGGGCGCGCATCCGGGCTCCGACACCCTGAACCAGGGAGAAGGCGAAATGGCCGCCACGGCCTGAATCGGTCGAGGCATTGGGGACAGCGGCGCGGGCCGCTCGTGGGGTTTTCGATCCAATCCGGCCGGGGCGAACGCTCGCTCCGGCTGGCACAGAGGTAAACATGTTCGAAAGTAAGTCGGGTGTGTTGTTCGTCGGCGGACTGGGATTCTTCCTGTTTGCGTTCGTCTCGAACGCGCTGGTGCCGATCTTCATGTATCAGGAATTGCCCGAGCAGAAGCTCGACGAGCTGGTCAACGCCAACCTGATGTACCAGTTCGAAGATCTCGAGCGGCGCTGGCCCGAGCCGTTCCGCGCGGCCTTTGGCGAACCGACGGCGGAAAACTGTGCCCAGGCCCTGGAGCTGGGGCGGGAGATCTACATCGGCGAAGGCTGCTGGCATTGCCATAGCCAGTTCGTGCGTCCGGTCTCGAATGAATCGCGCCGCTTCGGCCCGGTGGCCAAGAGCGAGGAATTCCAGAACGTCCTGCAGCGGCCGGTGATGTTCGGCACGCGGCGCGTGGGCCCCGATCTGAGCCGCGAGGGCGGCCGCCGCTCGAACGACTGGCACGCGGTGCACTTTTTCCGCCCGCGGACGGTTTCTACGCGCTCGCCGATGCCCGACTATCCGTGGTTTTTCGACGGCAGCCCCGACAAACCCAATCGGCGCGGACTGGCCATCATGGCCTACGTGCAGTGGCTGGGCTCGTGGCTGGATAGTTACCCCTATTACGAAGACTATCGCCCGGTGGGCGAGCGGTCCGAGGAGGCTCCCTGATGTCGGCTCAGCGCTCCAGGCAGTGGCGGCCGTTGGTCAAGCTGCTGGCGACCGTGCTTGTGCTCGGTCCCTGCTTGTACGGCTTCGGCAACAAGTTTTGGGAATTGATCAACACCTATCGCGACGACGCCGACGGCGCGTTCGCGATCGCCCCGATCGTGAATTACCTGTTGGCCAGCACCGGTTTTTTGCTGATGTTCGTCTGGGCGGCCGCCAACGGAATGTTTCGCAACATCGAAGGGCCGAAGCAAACCATGCTCGACAATGAAGCCCGGCTCGACGGCTGGCAGCGCCGCAGCGCCGACAAACTGGAGGCCCACGGCCGATGAGCGCGCCCGACGACACCACCCCCGAGTCCGATAGCCGGTTCCATCAGTACACGAGCAACCGCATTCCCTGGTTCGTGCGGGCGATCTGGATCGGCTTCTGGATCTTCGCCGTTTATTACACGGCCCGTTATCTGTTCCCCGATTTGCAGGTCGAGCTGCTCTCCCCGCCATGACCGCTCCCGCCATCACGACCGACAGCTGCACGTATTGCGGCTTGCCGCTGGCGGAGATCGGCCGATCGCCCCGGCGAGCCGCCGCGCAGGCCAGCGAGCGCTATTGCTGCCTGGGTTGTCGCTGGGCGGCCGAAGTCGCCCGCGAGCGCAGCGAGGGGGCCGGCTGCAGCGGGATCTTGGGGCGGCTGGGGCTGGCCGTGTTTCTGACGCTCAACGTGCTCGTGTTCACGATGGCCTTGTGGACGACGGACGTTTACCGGGCCGACGAAGCGGGCGCCGCGCTCGATCGGCCGCTGGCCGCGGTGTATCGCTATTTGAGCCTGCTCCTGACGCTGCCGGTGCTTTGGCTGCTGCTGCCGCCGCTGGCCGAATCGGCCTGGGAACAACTCCGCCGCCGCAGCGCGGCCACCGATCTGCTCTTGCTGTTGGGTGTTGTCGCCGCCACCGCGTATTCAGCGCTGAGCGTGTTTCGCGGCGCCGGGCCGGTGTATTTCGAGGTGGCCTGCATTGTGCTGCTGGCCGTCACGCTGGGACGCTGGTTCGAAGCCACCGGCAAAGCCCAAGCCAACCGCGCGCTCGACGCTCTCGAACGGCTGCTGCCGAGCCAGGTCGTGGTTGTCCGCTCCGACGGCGACCGCCTCGTGCCGGCCGCAGAGTTGCGGCCGGGCGACATTCTGCGCGTGGTGGCCGGCGAACGCATCGCGGCCGACGGCCGGATCCGCTCCGGCACGGCTGCCATCGATCAGCAACTGATTACCGGTGAAAGCGAGCCCGTGGTTTGCGAGGCGGGCGATCGCGTCCTGGGCGGCACGCTCAACCTCGACGGCCATCTGCTCGTGACCGCCACGGCCAGCGTCGCATCGGGCGCGCTCGGTCAACTTCTCGCCGCGGTGCGGCAAGCCCGACTCAGCAAGGGAGCCTACGGCCGGCTCGCCGAACGCACCAGCGCCGTGTTCTTGCCGCTCGTGCTGCTGACGGCCATCGGCACGCTCGCCTGGCACTGGGTCAGTGCCGGGTTCGAGGCGGGTCTGCTGGGCGGCCTGGCGGTCGTGCTGATTGCTTGCCCCTGCGCGCTGGGCCTGGCAACTCCTTTGGCCGGCTGGTGCGCGCTTTCGACCGCCGCTGGACGACAAGTCCTGTTTCGGCAGGGCGAAGCACTGGAACGGCTGGCCCAGGTGCGGACCGTGCTGTTCGACAAGACCGGCACACTCACCAGCAACCAGCCGGAATTGACCGAAATGGCGGTTGCCGACGGGGAGCTGGCCTCGACCGTGCTGGGTGCCGCGCTGCAGCTGGCGGCCGGCAGCCGGCACCCGATGTGCGCCGCGATTCGCTCGTACGGCGAAAATCTTTCGCCGCCTCCCGTCGACGAATTTCGGCAGGTTCGCAGCCTGGCCGGACGCGGACTGGTGGCCTGCGACCGTTCAGGGCAGCGCGTCGCGCTCGGCAGCCTCCGCCTGATGGACGCCGAAGGAATGGCGTGTCCCGAGTCGCTCGTTCCGCTCCGCGACCGGTTGCTCGACTCTGGCACGTCGCTGTGCGCCATCGGTTGGCAGGGACAGGTTCGCGGCCTGTTCGGTTTTGCCGAAGCGCTGCGCCCCGCCGCCCGTCAGGCCCTGAACGAGCTGCTCGCAATGGGCATTCATGTTGAAGTGCTCACCGGCGACCATCCGCGCCGCGCCGAGCGGATCGCGCAGTTGCTCGACGTGCCGGTCAGCGGCGGCCTGCTGCCCGAGGATAAAGTCGCCGCCGTGCAGGCCGCCAAGGCCCGGGCGCCGGTGGCCATGGTCGGCGACGGCATCAATGATGCGCCGGCTTTGGCGGCGGCCGACGTGGGCATTGCGCTCGGTTGCGGCGCGGACCTGGCCCGAGCTAATGCGGATGTCTGCTTGTTGAGCGACGATCTGGCTCGCGTCGCCTGGTCGATCCGCTGGGCCCGGCGGACCTTGCAAGTGATGCGACAAAACCTGTTCTGGACGTTTCTCTACAACACGCTCGGAATCGCGCTTGCCGCCAGCGGCAGGCTGAACCCGATCTGGGCTGCCGCGGCCATGGTCGCCAGCAGCGTGCTGGTAGTCGGCAATTCGCTCCGCCTGGAAGACGGCGCCGGCCGGGTCGAATTGCCAACCAGGCAGGATCGCCCCGGTCCGCTGGCCGCCGACGCCGACCGCGGCCAACCCCTCGCCGCAGGCACCGCATGATCGAACTGGCGATGATATTTGTCGGCGCTCTGTTGGGCTCGGCACACTGCGTGGGCATGTGCGGCGGGTTCGCTCTGTCGCTCGGCGCAGGCGCGCCCGATTGGCGGGCGAACCTGGTCCGGCAAGTTGTTTACACGATCGGCCGAGTCTCGACGTACACGCTCGCCGGGATGATCGCCGGCTATGCCGGCTGGCGTCTGGACCAGGCCTTGCCCGGTGCGCTGCCGGCCCAAGCACTGCTCGCCATCCTGGCGGGGGTTCTGCTTGTCGTGCAGGGCCTGGCCGCCAGCGGCTGGCTGCCGCTGCGGGCGCGCCATCACGGGCTGCCCTGTCCCGTGCCCGGGGTACTTCGCTCGCTGCTGGGGGCCCGCCGCATGCGCGACGTTTACCTGCTGGGCGTCTACACGGGCTTCTTGCCGTGCGGATTGGTCTATGCGTTTTTGGCCCTGGCATCGGCCAGCGGCACGATGTGGCAGGGGGGGCTGCGGATGATGCTGTTCGGCCTGGGAACCGCGCCGTTGATGCTGATCACCGGTTGGGGCGGTTCTTTGATGCAATTATCGCTGCGGCGGCGCGCCTTTCGCATTGCTGCTTGTTGCGTCCTGGCGACCGGCCTGTTGTCGATCGCCCGGGGCGTGCAAACCCTGACGGCCAGCGAACATGCAACCTGCCCTTTTTGCCGATGAACGCGACGGTGCCTGTGCGGAAACGCGCGCACCCGCCAAACGCCCCGCACGCTTGCGGCCGGCGAGCCTGCCCTCGCGCACGATCGTCAATTTCATTCTCGACGCCACGCTGCTGGTCGTCTTCGTCATGCTGATGGCGATCGCGGCCGTCGTGCGGTTCGTATTTCCGCCGGCGACCGCCGCGGTGGGCTGGCGACTGTGGGGGGCCACGCTCGACGATTGGCTCTGCTGGGAGTTCAACCTGGTGGCACTGCTCACCGCGCTCGTGGCCCTGCACCTGATGTTGCATTGGACCTGGGTCTGCGGGGTGATCGCCAAGGGGCTGGCGCGGCGACGGGCCGAACCGGCGCACATGGACGACGGGCAGCGCACGCTGTTGGGCGTGGGCCTGTTGATCGTGATCTTGAATATCGTCGGCGCGCTCGTGGCCCTGGCGACGCTGACGATCCACGCACCCGGTTGATTCGCGCCTGCACCGCGCGGCCGAAAAACGCGCGGCAGTTTTTTTATCTGCCTGGCTCGGGTCCCCTCGCTGCCAAAGCACGGATCGCCGCCGGTAAGATTCCGGCGCGGACGGCCGGCGAAACGCCCTCGAGCGGCATGGCCCCGCCGATCTCAACCGTCCAGAGCCAAACGCACGGCGGCAAGCGGCCCAGCCGCTCGAGCAGCGCCAGCACCTGCGGCAGCCCCAAGTCGTGACTGCCGGAGAATCTGCCCTGCGCGATTTGGGCATTCGGCCAGGCCAGTAGCCGGACGGTTCCGGGGGATGCTCCCGACCGCAGCCCGTCGCAGAGCATCAACTGCCCGGACAAAGGATCGTCCAGGAGCAAGTCGCTGGGCGTTTGCAGCAGCCGCGGCCCGGCGGCCAGCTGGAGTGCCTCGACCACTGCGCGAGCCAGCAGCCAACCGGCCTGGTCGTCGCCGTGCGGACTGCCCACGCCGACCACGGTCCACGGCGCTGCGGCGCCGGGGGGCGGTTTGCCGCGGGAGATCGGTTGTGCCCAGGCGGCGTGCGATGAGTCAATCACGCTGGATCGTGGTCTTGAGCAAATGGGTCGAGCAGCTGATGCAAGGATCGTAACTGCGCACCAACCGCTCGCAGGCCACCGCGGCCGCCGCGTCGGTCCCGTCGAGCCAGCGGGGTACGTAGGATTTCAGATCATGCTCGATCTGGGCCTGGTTCTGCGACGTGGGGGGCACGATCTTGGCAAACGTGATCCGGCCCGCGTCGTCGCATTCCAGCCGGTGATAAAGCGTACCCCGCGGGGCCTCGGTCGCCGCCGAGCCGCTGCCGGCGCGATGTCGATACTCGGCTCGGGCCGGGCCGAACGGAGAGAAGCCGCGCAGGATGTCCAGCGCTTCGGCAAACACATGCACGACTTCGACCGCCCGGGCGAGAATGCTCTTGAACGGATTGCGGCAATTGGGCGGCAGGCCAATGTCGTCGGCCGTTTGCAGCGCGACCGGCGCCAGCCGCTGGCGATTGAGCGCCACGCGCGCGAGCGGCCCGACCAGGTACGATCGATCGTCGGCCGCGAGCCGCGAATGCAGCGCCGTGGAATGCGGCACCTGGAATTCGCGAAATTCTTGCTCGTACTGCGTCACCGGGATCGTTCGCTCGGGGCCGATGCCCAGGCGGCCCTCGTTCATCGGGTACTCGTTTTCGCCGACGAGCGCTACGAACGGGCCTGCCGAATCGAACTCGGGAAATTCGAACCCCGCGACCCAGCGGGCTGTGGCGATCGCTGCGTCGAGGCCCCACTCGAAGTCGGGAATCAGCGCTGCCAGCTCGGCGCGCTGGGGAATGCGGTAAAAGCCGCCCACCGCGACATTGATCGGATGGACGGCCCGGCCCCCGAGCACTTCCAGCAGGCGATTGCCGTGCTTCTTCAGCCGCAATCCGCGCTCGACGGCCGCCCGCTCGGTGACGGCCAGTTCGAGCCCGCTGGGGTAGCCCAGAAAGTCCGGCGCGTGCAGCATGTGGATGTGCAGCGCGTGGCTTTCGATCCATTCGCCGCAATACAACAAGCGGCGGAGCTGGCGCACGCCGGGCGAGATCGTCACGCCCAGCGCCGCTTCGAGCGCATGGACCGTGCTCATCTGATAGGCCACGGGGCAGATGCCGCAAATCCGGGCCGTGATGTCCGGCACTTCTTCCAGCGGCTTGCCGACCAACAGACGCTCGAACAATCGCGGCGGTTCGTAGATGTCGAGCCGGGCCTCGGCCACCTCGCCGCCCGAGAGGCGCACGAACAAGCCCCCTTCGCCCTCGACGCGGCACAGAGCCTCGACGCGAATGGTGCGCGGCTGGTTCATCGCGGTCCCTCTCCGCCGATTTGCCCTAGCCGCTCGGCCTCGGCCTGAAACTCCGGAGCGGCGGCATTGATGCCCCGCAGCAAGTTGGCCGCCGCGACCGGCGACAGCCCCGAGCGCTGAAATTGCGTCGACAGGCTGATGCAGTTCGGCTGCGCGGCCGGACCGAAACAACCGTAACATCCGCGGTCGTACGCCGGGCACAGAGCGCCGCAGCCCGAGTGCGTGATCGGCCCCAGGCAGGGAGTGCCGGTGGCGACCATCGTGCACACCGTGCCGCGCCGCTTGCAATCCAAGCAGACGCTGTGGGCCGGGGTCTTGGGCTTGCGCCCGCCAACAGCGACACGAGCACTTCCAGCAACTGCTGCTTGCTGACCGGGCAACCCCGCAGCTCGAAATCAACGGGCACGTGCGCGGCGATGGGAGTCGAGTGGCGGAGGGTCTGGATATAATCCGGCCGGGCATACACGGCCGCCATCCAGTCGGCATGATCCGCGAAATTGCGCAGCGCCTGGATGCCGCCGGCCGTGGCGCAGCGCCGATCGTGACCAGATACCTGGCATCGCGGCGCACCTGCCGGATGCGCTCGGCATCGTGAGGCGTGGTGACCGAGCCCTCGACGAGCGCCACGTCGTAGGGGCCGGGCTCGAGCCGGCTGGACGCTTCGAGAAAGTACGACAACTCGACCCGGTCGCCCAGGTCGAGCAATTGGTCCTCGAGCGCGAGCAAAGTCAGCTGGCAACCGTCGCACGAGGCGAATTTGTAAACGGCCAGACGCGGCTTGGCAGGCATTACAGGCCCTCGACCATCAGGTACGGCTCGATGAAATCCTGGCGAAAAATCGGCCCGTGTTTGCAAACGAACGTCGGCCCGAGCTGGCAGTGGCCGCACAGCCCGACGGCGCATTGCATGTTGCGCTCCAGCGAGACCCACATCCGCTCGGTGCTCACGCCCCGGGCGGCGGCGCTCCGCACGCTGTAGTTCATCATCACTTCGGGTCCGCACATCAAGAGCGCCGTATTCGCGGCCTGCCAGGGCTGCAACCGATCGATCAAGAGCGGCACCACGCCAACCTGGCCGGTCCAATCCTCCTCGGCCCGATCGACGGTGGTTTCGATGGCCAGCCCCCGCTGTTTCCAGTCGGCAAACTCGCGCGTGTACAGCAAGCCGGCCGGCGTTCGCGCGCCGTAAAGCAGCGTCAGCCGCCCAAAATCGGCGCGGCGAGCGAGCAACTCGTAGATGGCCGGCCGCAGCGGCGCAAGCCCGATACCGCCGGCCACGAGCACCACATCCAGACCGCGGAGCTGGTCCAGCGGCCAGCTCGATCCATACGGACCGCGCAGCCCGAGCGTGGCCCCGGGCCGCAGCTCGGCGATGGTGCGCGTCGTGTTGCCCGCCACGCGGATCGTGTGATCCCAGCGCCCGGCCCGCGGCCAGCCGGCGCTCAGGCTGATCGCCACTTCGCCCACGCCGGGTAAATACACCATGTTGAACTGACCGGGCGCGAACGAGTACGCGCGATTCCGCCCGGCGTCGGCGAAGCGAAATCGATACGTGGCCACGCCCTCGATCTCGGGCAGCACTTCCTCGAGCACGGCGGTCTGGGCCAGCCAGGGGTTGTCGCTGGTTGCAGCTCCGATCATGCGCCGCCTCCGCGTGGACCGTCACCGCTCGCGCCGTGGTCGCGGGTTCCTTCTGCAGCGGCGCCGTCGCCAATGGGGCCGTCTGCGCTTGCACTGTTCCCGCGAATGGCGGCGACTTCGACGGTCAAATCGATTCCCACCGGGCACCAGGTGATGCAGCGGCCGCAGCCGACGCAGCCCGACACGTCGAACTGGTCGATCCAGGAGGCCAGCTTATGGGTGAGCCATTGCCGATAACGCGAGCGGATCGAATTGCGGATCGTGCCGCCGTTCTGATAGCTGAGGTCGAGATTGAAGCACGAGTCCCATTGCCGGCGGCGCTCGACGTGGTCGCCGGACAAATCCGCCACCTCCTCGACCGAACTGCAAAAGCAAGTCGGGCAAACCATGGTGCAGTTGGCGCAGGACAGGCAGCGCGCGGCCACGTCGTCCCAGCGGGCATGATCCAGATTGCCCAGCAGCAAGTCGCGAATGCCTGCGGTATCCAGGCGGCGCGTAATCTGATCGACGGCCTGCTGCCGGGCGACAGCGGCCGACTGCAAATCGCGCTCGGGAGCCGGCGCGAGCGACAGCTCCGCGAGAACCTCTTGCCCTCGCGGAGAACCCGTTTCGATGACGAACCCACCTTCGACTTCGGTCAGCGCCAGGTCGAATCCGCTGCGGCAGCGAGGACCGGTGCCCAGCGACGTGCAAAAACAAGTGCTCGCGGCCTGCGTGCAATTGACGGCCACGATGAACGCGGCCTCGCGACGGCGGCGATAAATCGGATCGCCGTACTCGGCGTGCAGAAACGTCCGATCCTGCACGGCGATCGCCGCCAGCTCGCAGGCCCGAACGCCCAGAAAAGCATACCGCGGCACTTCGTCGGGCGAGTCGCCAAATTGCCAGCCCGCTTCGGTCCGCTCCGCGACACCCACCGTGACCTGCGGCGGAAACAAGAACGTTTTCCAGGACTGCGGACCGACGGTGAAGCCGAAGTAGCGCGTCGGATTGCCCGGCCCCAGCCGATAGCTTCCCGGCGCCTGCTCTTCGGTCCAGCCCAGCGGCAGGTCGGCCGGCGACTGGAGCGGGCCGTACGTGATCGCTCCTTGGTCGACCTTGGGCCCGACGATCGCATACCCACGACCGGCGAGCGCGGCGAATAAGCGAGCCAATTCTGCGCTGGGCAGCCATCGCGATTCGCCAGCGGCCGTGTCCGCGTTCATGCAACCTCAAGGATTGTTGGAGCCGGGCCCCGAATTGGAAAACAGGTCCAACAGCTGCAGTCGGGTGGCAACCAACCGCCGCGAGACGGCCTGGGCCATGGCCCGCATGAATTGATAACCCAGAGCCGGCTCGCTCCGGCACAATTCGAGCAGCCGCTCGGCGGGAATCGCCACCAGGTGCGCCGGCTCGATCGCCAGGGCCGAAGTCGTCATGCGGCCATCCCCCAGGATCGCCGACCAGGCAACCAGTTCTCCGGGCCCCAAAGTCAGAATGCGCGTGGGCCCGCGTCCGGGAACGTGCATGTCGAGCGCCAGCGTGCCCGAGCCGATGACGAACAAATCGGCATTCTGGCTCCCCTCGCGAAACAACACTTCTCCGGCTGCCAGCTCGACCGACCGGACTTCGGCAGCCAGCCGCTGCAGAAATTCGGCCGGCAACCCGCCAGCCAGCGGCCAGCGGGCAACGATCTCGAAAGGACTGGCTGTTTGCATTTCACACCCCCGACGCGCTCCGTTTCGCGCCCTATGCGCGCTGGTGTTTCGCGATTCACGAACGGCAAATTCCGGGGCCATCCCTGGAAAGGCCGTTGGCCGCAGGATTATAGCAGGCCCGGCCGCGTCCAATCTGCCGGTGGCGGAGGTGCGAAACCTGCATCCGGCAAAGGGGACGAATCGCCGCACGAGGCGCGCGGTGTGCGAATCCGCCCACGGCGAGGTCGATCGGGCGCGCTCGCCGAGCCGGCTGGCGCGGACCTGAGAATCACAAAAACGTGCCTAATTGGCCGAAAAACGTCCGTGGAACCAAAGATTCTGCCGGCGGCACAGAGTATGCGTAATCGTGCTTGCGCGTGGGAGCAAACATCCGTGCGGCGGACCGAATCGGCCGCCGCGATTCGAGTACGCGAAGGGAGGTGGGCCATGTCCATCCGAGATATCTGCCAACGCGAGGTCGACGTCACCCGGCCAGACGAAACCGTATTGAGGGCCGCCGAGCGCATGCGCCAGCGGACCGTGGGTTGCCTGATCGTGGCCGAAGGGCAAGTGCCCATCGGAATCATTACGGATCGAGACCTGGTCCTGCGCGTCGTGGCCGAGGACCGCGATGCGGGCACCACCACGGTCGGCGAAGTGATGACTAAGTTTCCCGATCTGGCCCAAGAGGACATGCCGCTGGAGGCCGCCTTGGGGCTGATGCGCCGCCGCAGCTGCCGTCGCCTGCCGGTCGTCGACAAGAGCGGCCGACTGAGCGGGCTGGTGACGCTGGACGACATCATGATGTCGCTGGCCGAAGAATTCCGCCAGGTCGGCGACGTGCTGGGAACCGAAACTCCGCAAGCGGCGGCCGCGTCGGGTTGACGGGGCCCGGGCTGGTTCGGGGCTGCCGATTCACCGCCGGCGGCGCAGGCCTGCTGGCGGATATCGCCCCCGGCGAAAAATGCGTTTGGCGTAACGCCTCAACTGCAAAGGAACCGCAAGATGAAGCGAACGGTCTCGATAGTCGCCATTTGCCTGGCCATGGCCGGAGCCCTGAGCCTGGGACGGGCCGACGAGCCGGAAAAGGAAAAGTCGCAGCACGGCGAGCCCAGCTTCTGGATGAAAAAGAAGCTGCAGTATTCCGAGGAAATCCTGGCCGGGTTGGCCAGCGAAGACTTCGAGCAGATCCGCTCCGCCGCGAAGGCCATGAATGCCTTGAGCCAGGTGGAGAAGTGGACTCATCTGGCCCGGCCCGACTATCGGACGCTGCTGTCGATTTTCCGCGACGCGAATGAAACATTGATCATCGAGGCCGAGGACGAAGACCTGGACGGGGCAACGCTGGCCTACATGCAGCTCACGCTTAGTTGCGTCAACTGCCACAAGATTGTGCGCCATCCGACGGCCGCCAAAGCCAAACCGACGGCGCCAAAACCCGATTGACCAGGCTGTCTTTTTTCTGAGGAGAACGTGCCGTGTCCGCCAAAATTCTCGTACCCGTCGACTTCTCGCCCGGGACCAAGACCGTGCTCTCCTGGGCGGCCTCGCTCGCGCGGGATCGAAAGGCGACGTTGATCCTGCTACACGTGCAGGAGCCGCCGATCGACCAATTCGTGGGCGAGATCTATTTTCCTCCGCCGGTGCTGGAGAATCCGGCCATTCGCGAGGCGCTCGACAAGGTGAAGCCGGAAGATCCGGCCGTGCCCTGCGAACACCGGTTGCTGCTGGGGGCAGCCCCGACCCAGATCGTGCAGCTGGCCGCGGATGAGAAAGTCGACCTCATCGTGATGGGCAGCCATGGGCGCGGCTGGATCGGCCGGGTGCTGATGGGCAGTGTTGCCGCGCACGTCATGCGGCATGCCGCCTGCCCGGTGCTGGTGGTGAAAGCCTCCTGCGCTCCGGCCGACGAACCGGCTGCGGCGCCCGCTGCCGCCAGGCAGGCCTGAGCTGCCCGGCCGGCGATGTAACTGGCCCCGGCGCCGAAGCGTGCTGGGTCACGGGTAGTCGGAAAGCTTGCCTGGCGAGCCTGCCGTGCGCAGGGCGTTGAGGATGGCCGCCACGTCGATGATCTCCTGCCCGATCGCGCCGTGAACCGGGTCAAGCTGCCCCGCGGCGGCCAGCAACATGCAGGCAAAACTGGCCGCCATGCCGCCCAATGCGGTTTCCAGGGCGATCCGCCGCAGGCGCCGGCCCACGTGCATCAGCTCGTCGAGCTTGCGAAACGAGCTGTCCAGCACCACCGCTCCGGCGGCTGCGGCGGTAATGTCGCTGGTGCGGCCGAAGGCCACGCCGACCGTCGCGGCGGCCAGGGCCGGTGCGTCGTTCATGCCGTCGCCCACGAACAAGGTCTTGGCTCGGGCCGTCTCCGTGCGCACGATTGCGACCTTGTCTTCGGGGCTTTGGCCGGCAAAGACCTCCTCGATGCCCACTTCCCGGGCCAGTTGCCGGACCTCGGCCGGCTGATCGCCCGAGACCACCAGCAACCGCGAAAAATGATGCCGGGGACCCAGGTGTCCGATGAACGGCGGGCTGTCCGAACGGGAAACATCGCGAAAGTGGTAGCGGCCCGCGAAGCGCCCGTCGATCTGGATCAGGCATTCCAGGCCCGTCGTCGCCGGCGCCAGTTCGGCCGCCAGCTCCGGCAGCAGTGTGAGCAACCGGCGCCGGCCGCTGATCTCGACCCGGTGCCCGTCAGCGATGCCGACCAGGCCTTGCCCCGGTTCTTCGCTCACTTCACTGACCGCCGCGAGCGCGAGCTGCGCGTCTCGGGCCGCCTGCAGGATCGGCGCGGCCAGCGGATGGCGGGAATAGAGTTCCAGACTGGCGGCCAGGCGCAGGACCACGGCCGGCTCGAAGCCCGGCGGGCAATCCTGTTCGACCAGCGCGGGCTGACCGTAGGTGAGCGTGCCGGTCTTGTCGAAAATCGCCGTCCGGCACTGGTCGATTTGCTCCAGCACGACCGGATCTTTGACAATGATGCTGCGCCGGGCGGCCAGCGAGATCGCGCCCAGGATGGCCACGGGAATGCCGATCAACAGCGGGCAGGGAGTGGCAACGACGATGACCGCCAGAAAGCGGACGACGTCGCCGCTGGCCAGCCAGGCCGCCAGGGCGATGACCAGTGCCAGTGGCGTGTAGGCTGCGCCCAGCGTGTCTCCCAACCGCCGCATGCGCGGCCGGCGCTGCTGCGATTGCTGCATCACCTGCATGATTTGCGCATAGCGCGAATCCACCGCGCGCCGAACCGCCCGGATCACGAGCATCGTCTCGCCGTTGGTTGCACCCGAGAGCACGACGGCGCCGGGCGCCTTGGCGATCTGGAACGGTTCGCCGGTCAGATAGGCCTCGTCCATTTTGCCGTGCCCCTGGACGACGACCCCGTCGACCGGGCAGATTTCGTGCGGCAAGACGCACAGCCGATCGCCGATCGAAACGTCCGCCAGCGCCACCTCGTGAGGTTCATCGTCGATCAGCCGATGCGCGCTGAGGGGCATGCGCCGGGCCAGCAATTGCAGCACGCCCGCCGCCCGGCGCGTGGCAAATTGCTCCAGCACCGCGCCGCCGGAGAGCATGAGCACCACAATGGCGCCGGCCAGGTATTCTCCGATCAGCGCGGACGTGACGATCGAAATCCCGGCCAGCAAATCCGAACCGAACTCCAGCCGAGCCAATCGCCCGGCAAGCAGCGCCACCTGGAAGGCGCCGGCCGTGAACAACAAGGCCACGAGCGGCCAATTCGTCGCCGGCCGACCAGCCGCACGCAGGGCCAAATGGAGCCCGATGGCCGCGATGGCGGCCACCGCGATCGACAGGTCAACGCGTTTGAAGATGCGCCGCAGCGTGGTCTCGGCCGGGTCCAAGGGGTTGATCGGTTCGGATGACAAGCGATGCGGCTCCTGGACCAATCGGGGCCGGGCGTCGAAGCCTGGCTCGGACCACACGTCAACGTTCGGCCAGGCTTCGCCTGCGGCGCTAGGGAACCAGGACGGCCGCGCCGCGAAGCTGACCGGCGCAGCCGGGCGAGCGCTTGATTGGCCTCGGCTAGCGGGAATATTACTGTGGCGGTCTGGACGGGAACCCGCGGGGCCAGGGCCAGGAACTCGTCGCCGTCGCGGCGCGTCAGGTTGGCCACGCTGCGCAGCACGCGCTCGCCCCAGAGCAAGTCGTAGGAAAAGCTGGGGATCGGCGACATGTGGATTCCTCCGCAGACCACCACGCCCCCCTTGCGCACGGCCCGCAGGGCGGCGGGCACCAGCGCGCCGACCGGGGCAAAAATGATCGCCGCATCGAGCGGCTCGGGCGCGGACGTTTCCGAGTCGCCGGCCCAGACGGCGCCCAGCGAGCGGGCGAACTCCTGCGCCTGCTCATCGCCCGGCCGCGTAAAGGCAAAGACCTTGCGCTCTTGATATCGCGCGACCTGGGCCACGATATGCGCCGCCGCCCCAAATCCGAAAATGCCCAATCGCTCGGCCGGGCCGGCCAGCACGAGCGAACGATAGCCGATCAGCCCGGCACACATCAGCGGCGCGGCAGCGGCCGGCCGGCCGGCGGCCTCGATCGGAAAACAAAAATCCTCGTCGGCCAGGGTGTACTCCGCGAAGCCACCATCCCGCGTGCAGCCGGTGAATTCCGGCCGGTCGCAAAGATTCTCTTCTCCGCGGCGGCAATACGGGCACACGCCGCAGGCATGTCCCAGCCAGCCAATCCCCACCCAGGCCCCGACTACGAACCGCCGGGCGCCGGCGCCCAAGGCTGCGACCGTGCCGATGATCTCATGGCCCGGAACGATCGGATAACGAATGTCCGGCAGCTCGCCGTCCAGCACGTGCAGATCGGTGCGGCAGACGCCGCAGGCCGCAACGCGGACCAGAATTTGCCCCGGTCCCGGCTGGGGCATGTCGCGATCGCGCATTTCCAGCGCCTGGCCGCGGCGCTCGAGAACCATCGCACGCATGGAAAATTGCTCCGCTGGCGCACAGGCCGACTCACCGGGTAGCCGGATCACCCACGAGGCCCGGCAGCCCCGCCGGCCGCGAGTCCCAGTGCGAAGCTGAGGCGCCCATCAGCTCCGCCGCCCAGAACCGTAGGCCTGCGCCCGGCACCGGGCAACTATTTGGCCTGATCGCGAACGTGCTTGTGGCACTGCACGCAGGTGAGCGTGAGCTCCATGTAGGCAAGCGTGGCGCCGTCGAGATTCTTGTCCCGGGCAGCAGTCGTGAGCCGGTCCGCGATGCGGCGGAATTCCTGGGCTTCGTGCAGATAATCCGGAGTCTGCAGCACGCGGAATCCGCTTTCCTGGCTGAGCAGGCTCAGGTCCTGGGCGTTTTTGGCGATCAGGTCGAAATTCGCCAGCGTCAGCCCCTCGAGCACTTTCTGGCTATGCAGCAGCTTGGGACGCATGAACTCGCGCACCTGGTTGGGCCGCTCGTCGGCCGCGTACATTGCCACCGCGGCTCCCAGCAGAATGACCGTTCCCAACAGAACCGCTGCCTGCGAAAGTCTGCCTGTTTTGCTCATGCGAGTGCTCACCAAAATTCGGGAAGGGGGGTTGAATTCAACGCAATGTACACGGCCGGCCCATCGCGGCTAATGGCTTAATCGATCGGCGCCCAAAATGGCGATTGGAACTGCCTCGGAACCGCCGGCACAATGATCTGCGGAAGGATCTGCAGAAGCCATGCCGCGCAATCCGATTCCGAACGCTTTGAACCCCGTCGAGTTGAGACTGGTCTGGGGTTTTTCGCGGCTTTGTGCGGAGCGATGCGGGCTGGGGCGGGACTTTTTCGAGCCCCAATCGTCGCCGGAAAGGCGGGCGAGAACTGCGGCACGCCGCCGGTTAGAATGGAGCGGTGGGTGTGCGGAAACGCCCGGTCGTCAGCCAATCCGCACACGCCCCGGTGGACAATCGGCCCGGCCCAACGGCAAATCTCCGCGGAATTTGCGGTGATCGGAGCCGCCGGCGACGAATTCGCCGGCCGGGCACGAAGCTTGCTTTAAACAGGACAGGCGTTCGTGCTGCGGCGGATTGCCGACGCAGCATCCAAACAACCTGGCGAGAGAGACCCTCACCGTGTATTCGCCCGATCGAGTCCAACTCCTGGTCGTCGACGACGACGATGAATTCCGTGGCACGGTTCTGCGCCGGTTTGCCCGGCGCGGTTTTCGCGTGGAGGAAGCCCCCAGCGGGGCCGAGGCCCTGGACCTGTCCGCCCGCAAGTCGTTCGACGTGGCGATCGTCGACTTGATGATGCCGGGCATGTCGGGCTTGGAGCTGCTGGCCAGGCTGAAGGAATTGCACCCCGATTGCCAGATCGTGATGCTCACGGGCCAGGGCACGATCGAAACCGCGGTCGAGGCCATGAAGCAGGGGGCTTACGACTTCCTGACCAAGCCGTTTCCGCTTGGCGAGCTGGAAGTCGTGATTCAAAAGGCTTACGAGCGCCACCGGCTGCAAAAGGAGAACAAGCAACTCGCCGCCGCGCTGGAGCGGTCCGCGCCCAAGTCCGAGATTGTCGGCAAGTCGGCCGCCATGCGCGAGGTCTTTCGGCTGATCGAGCGCGCCGGCCCGACGGATAAGGCCATCCTGATTCAGGGGGCCAGCGGCACCGGCAAGGAGCTCGTCGCCCGAGCGCTGCACCGAGCCAGCAGCCGTGCGGACAAGCCCTTCATCGCGATCAATTGCGCGGCGTTGCCCGAGTCGCTGCTGGAAAGCGAATTGTTCGGCCACGAAAAAGGGGCCTTTACCGGCGCCGTGGCCACCAAGCTGGGTTTGTTCGAAGTGGCCGACGGCGGCACGTTGTTTATCGACGAAATCGGCGAGATGCCCGGCTCGCTCCAGGCCAAGCTGCTGCGCGTGTTGGAAGACGGTTCGCTCCGCCGCGTCGGGTCGCTTAAGGAATTGCGGGTCGACGTGCGGCTGCTGGCGGCCACCAATCGCAATCTGCAGAAAGAAGTCCAGGCCGGCAGATTTCGCGAAGACCTTTATTACCGCATCAACGTCATGAGCCTGGAACTCCCCAGGCTCAAGGAGCGGCAAGGGGACGTCCGGCTGCTGGTGGAAAAGTTTCTCGCCGATCGCTGGAAAATCTCCGATGCCGCAATGGCCGTGCTGGAGCGCTACGATTGGCCGGGCAACGTCCGACAACTGATCAACACGATCGAACGGGCCAAGATCCTGGCCGAAGGCGACTCGATCGAGCTTGGCGATCTGCCCGGCGAAATGGTCCATGGGCTGCCGGCGGCTGCCGCCCCGGCCGGAGACGATTCGCAATTGGCCACGATCGAGCGGACCCACGTGGTCAACGTGTTGGCGCGCGTGCAGGGGAACAAGGCCCGGGCGGCCAAGATTCTGGGCGTCACCCGGCGCAGCCTGTACCGGCTGATCGAAAAATACGGCCTGCACGAAGCCCGGACGCAGGCCGAGCCCAGCGACGCGGCCGCCTCGGGCAGCTCCTGAACAGCAGGCAGGCCGATCGCCGCGGCGGACCAGCGCGGCCGCTTGCCAGGGCCGAAAGCGGTCAGCCGTGCCGCCCCAGTTGCAGATAGAACGTGCTGCCCTGGCCCAGTTCCGACTCGGCCCAGACGCGTCCGCCCTGCTGTTCGATCAGATTCTTGGTGAAGTACAGCCCCAGGCCGGAGCCGGGGCGGTGCTGATGCATGCGCAGGCGTCGAAAGGGAGAAAAGATCCGGTCCAAATCCTCGCGGGGAATCCCCGGGCCGTTGTCCCGGATGCTGAACACGCACGCGTCGGGCGTCGTGGTGGCCGCGATGTCGATCCGGCCTGGCCGTTTGTCACAGAACTTCACGGCATTGGCCAGGACGTTGTAGAACGATTCGCGCAGTCGAATGGGGTTGGCCCACACCACCGGCAGCTCGGCCGGCAGGTGCAACACGATTCCCTGCTGTTCGAGCTTAGGCCCCAGCCGCTCGACGACTTCTTCGATCATGCGCCGGCTGTCGATCTGGGAATTGGCCTCCAGATCGTCGCTCGACGCGGTCACCTCGAGCAATTCGTCGATCATCCGGCTCATGCGGAAGGTACGTTCCTTGGCGGCCGCGACCAGCTTGGCGGCTTGCGGGGGCATGTCGTCGCCGAACTCGTCCAAGGCCTCGTCGCACAGGTTCACCACGGTGGCCAGCGGCGTCTTCAGGTCGTGGCTGGTTAGCTGGGCAAACTGGCGCAGCTCCCGATTCGTGCGGAACACCATTTCCAAGGCCTGGCGCAAATTCTGCGTCGCCTCGGTGAAGTACGCGTCCAATGTCAGCTCGACGTCCAGAAAGATCGCCTTGAGCAGTGGGAGCACCCGTTCGACGAACTCGTCCGCCGGCACGCTCGCATCGCCGGCCAACTGCCGCAATCCGTACTGCAGATACTGGTTATAAGCCCCCAGGAACATCTGGGGATTCACGCCCAGATGGGCATGCACGTCGCCAACCCGGCGGCGGCGAGCGACGTAGGCCTCGTCGACGTCGTCCTCCAGCATCGACTGCAAGTGCGCTTGCTGCTGCTGTTTGAGCCGCTCGACCGTGGCCGGGTCTTGCAAGAACCGAGCCGTTTGCGGAAACGAGAACAGGTGCCGGTAGAAGGCCTCGACGAAGGCCTCGCTCGAAGCCGTCAGCTGCGGAGCGATGGCCCGCAGCGCCGCGCGATCGTCGTCGGTCATCTGCAGGTATGCCAAGCGCTGCTCCAGCGTCACCTGCGGCACGGCAGTCGCACTGTCGGACGAGGTCGGTTCGAGATCTTTCATCGTTCGGCCGGCGGCAAAGAAGGTGGTCGGACAACCGGGCTATTGTGCGTTATGCCGAGCGACCAGTTCAATACGGGGCCAATTATTCTCCTACGATTCGGTCTCGCTGCCGCAGGCGGCCGGTTCGACGCCCGTTATTTGCCGGAGCGCTGCCGCTCGGCGGCGTCGTCACTTACTCGGCGTCCGTGACGAACGCCCGTCACACGGTATCCGTGACAAAGGCGCTAATGGCCCGGGTGTAGTTCGCCCGGGCGTAGGCAGCCGGATCGGCGCAGTGCAACTGGCTGAGCGTGCCGCGCAGGGCGTCGGTCGATGGGTATTCGTGCTCGATCAGCCAGCGCTCGGCGTCTTCGTGCAGTTCGGACAGGACAGCGATCCCGCGGCGGTAAAGCACCGACGCCACCTGCACGACGTCGGCCCCGACGGCGATCGCGTTGAGCAAATCCATCCCGCTGGCCACGCCGCCGCTGGCCGCAAACGACGTCGACACGCGGCCATGCAGGATCGCCAGCCAGCGCAGGGTTTGAGCCGCTTCCGACGGCACGCTGAACGTGAGGTGGGACGTGATCCGCTTCTTGCTCAGGTTGATATCGGGCTGCATGTACCGGTTGAACAGCACCACGCCGTCGGCGCCGGCCTGGACCAGCCGGGAGACCAGGTTGGGCAGGGCCGAGAATTGCGAACCGATCTTGGCCGCGAGCGGCAATTTGACCGCGCCCCGGACCGCCTGCACGATGTCGACGTAGCGCTGCTCGATCTCGGCCGCGGTGACCAGCGGATCGACCGCCAAAATCATCATGTTGAGTTCCAGGCCGTCGGCGCCGGCCTCTTCGATGCGGCGAGCCCAGTCGAGCCAGCCCCCCAGCGAAGTGCTGTTGATGCTGGCGAACAGCGGAATCGAAACGGCCCGCCGCGCCCGTTCCAGATAGCGCAAATAGGTCTCGGGTCCGCGGTTGTATTGCAGCAATTCGCGGTGATGCGACGGGCTGGCCCCCTGAAACTCCTCCCAGGGGGCAGACTGCTGGGCCGCGGGGTCGAGTTGTTCTTCGAACAGCGACGGCAGCACGGCAGCTCCGACGCCTAGTTCCTCGACACGCCGCAGCACGTCGATCTCGCTGGCCAGGGGCGACGAAGCCACCATCAGCGGGCTGCGCAAGACTTTGCCCAAGTACCTGGTCGTGAAGTCAGGTTTCATGACATCACTTCTCCTCGCGCGGCGATCGGCGCCGCGACAAACCAACGAGCCCTTAGCGAAGCGAAATGGCGAGCATCGTACCGACGAGCCCGATCACCAGCCCCGTGACGACGATCGCCGTCAAAAGCAACGAAATCCGCCGGCCAGCCTCCAAATCGTCGGCGAGCATCTGCTCGCGGTCCCGCTTGCTGAAGCCGAACCAATTGGAAGCATCGCGCACGACTTCGTAATAAGGCCGGTTCGAGTCGCCGGTGGCCATGGACTAACTCCTCTCGCGAAAAACGGGGCCCGGGTGAATTTCTACCGCACTCGGTTGAATTGCCTTTGCACATGCGGTGCCAACTGCGAAAGAACGCGCCGCTGCCCCGCCAACCAGCCGCTCAGGGCGGTTTTTCCGCGGCTTTTGCGACAAACGCGGGCGAAAGCCCACGACCGGGCCGGCGCGAGCGCGCGGTTTTGGCCCAGTGTGCGAATGCGTACACGCTCGACCGCACACCAGCCGACTGCGACGAGCATCGCCGTAGTGCTGGCCCCAGCGCAGCTCACAACCGGCCCTGGATGCGATCTTGCAAGCCTGAATAGGGGCGGACTGGCCCTCCACATCGCAGCCTGGGATAACTGCGCAGGATATCCGGCCGCGCTCGGCGCAATTGCTTGACACAACATGGGCTCGTGGCAGAATCAACCACCCGGGTTGTGTGACTGCGCGGGGGTGGCACTGCGTGCCGGATCCCAGCGCGCACGCCATCCCCGGAACCGGACCGGCAATCACTGGCCCGATCATTTTCGGCCCCGATGTCCTTGGCCGGCATTCTGCCGGCTCGCCAGGTGCCAGGCACACCTGGTTTGGGCATTCGGCCCGCGGTAGCGGAATTCGACTGGCTTAGGCGGCCCCCGTCGCGGGTTGCGACGCCTTTTGTCCAGCAGTGGAGAATTCCCATGAAGTCCGTTGTCTGGCCGATGCTCTCGGCCGCGGTCCTTGTCGTGCTCGCCAGCGCACCCTGTCGGGGCGCGTCGTACGCACAAATCTCCAGTTCCGAAACGCAGCTTGGCACGCCGGCGCCCAAACGCGTCGCGCTCAATTCGGACGATGCCCTGGGCGGGATCTCGAATGCCAACGGAGTCGTTGCGTTCAAGGATGCCGGCACGTACTTCGTGATGGCGGCGGCTCAGGTCGGCAGCAACAAGCCCGAGGGGCAGGGCAAAGTCCGGCTCTGGATGCGGCAGAACGGCCAGGACGTGGCCAACTCGAACACCGAACAGGCCATCACACCGGGCTTTACCGCGGTGCTGGTCTGTCAGGGAGTCGCGGAGGTCAAGGCCGGGGACACGCTCGAGCTGCGCGTTCTCCGTGAGCAAGGAAGGGGAAGGACTCGGCCTGATCGCAACCAAGCCGGGGGGCGAACCGGTCGTGCCCAGCGTGATCTTCTCGGCCTTCAAGGTCGACGGGTCGGCGTATGCCCAGCTCTCGAGCAGCGAATCGCAAACCGCCGGCGCCGCTCCCAAGCTGATCTCGCTCAATTCGACCGACGCGGCCAAAGACGTCGAAAACGCCCAGGGCGCCGTGCGCGTCAAGCAGGCCGGCGTTTATTTCGTCATGGCGGCCGGCCAGGTCGGCACTAGCGCCGGCGGCGGCAAGAGCACCGTGCGGCTGTGGATGCGGCAGAACGGCACAGACGTCGACAACTCGAACACCGAGCAGTCCATCGACGGCGGCTTTACGGCAGTGCTCGTCTGCCAGGGAATCATGGAGTGCAAAGCCGGCGATAAGATCGAGCTGATGCAATCGTCGGCCGGCGCGGGACTCGGCATGATCGCCTCGACGCCCAAGGGAGAACCGGTCGTGCCCAGCATGATCCTGTCGATCGTCAAGATCTCCGACTCGGCCTACGCCCAGCTGTCGAGCACGGAAACCCAGACCGGCGCCGGCAGCGGCAAGGTCGTGGCGCTCGAATTCGACCGACGCCGCCAAGAACGTCGAGAACGATCACGGCACGGTCACGGTCAAAGATGCCGGCTTCTATTTTGTCGTGGCGGCCGGACAAGCCGGCTCCCCCAGCGGCGGCAAGGGCTCGGTCCGGCTCTGGCTGCGGCAAAACGGCAAAGACGTCGACAACTCCAACACGGAGCAAACGTTGCCCGCCAAGTACACCGCGGTGCTCGTCTGCCAGGGCGTCGGCGAAGTCAAAGCCGGCGACAAGCTGCAGTTGGTGCAGTCCGCCCGCGGAACGGACGTGGGCATGGTGGTCACCAGCCCCAAGGGCGAACCCGTGGTGCCCAGCATGATCTTCTCGCTCCTCAAGGTCGATTGATCGCCGGCCGGGCGACGGTCATTGCCCGTCGCTACCGATGAGCGAACAAAAAATCCAGGCCGCTCGGCGCCCGCGCCGAGCGGCCTTTCTTGTTGGCCCCCTGCGAGTGGAGGGCCGCCCGGCCCACGCTGCGCGTCGGACGCGACTCGCCCGATAGATCGCGCGAGACGGGACCGCGGTAAGGATTGTCTTCCATGGCGCGGGCTCCCAGGTTTGCGAGCGAAAACTCTTGAGCCGGACAGGCTCGAGCGAAGTGCAGGGATTCATCTTACCGCGCTGCCCAAGCAAGATGGAACGCCCGGCGAATAATCCCCGGCCGGGGCAGATCGACTTTTTCAACCTCGTCGGCGCGCCGCAACCTTTGGCATCGCCCCGGCTTGTCGTTCGCCGGCGGCGAAATCCCGTGCCGCCTGCGGCGGGGTCGACGGCTTCCCAAGCACGGCCTTGCGCTCGATACTGCCCCCTGGCCTCTAACGCCCGGCTGTCTTTTTGCCCTGCGTCAATCCATGCTTATCCGAGTCGGCTGCGAGATTGCGTTCCATTTTCCCGAGCCTACGGCGCTGCTCGTGATGCTCAGCCTCCATCCGCTCCGTGCGCCCACGATCCGCCGACACGAGCAATTGCAGGTTGAGCCCGCGGTGCCGATCTCCGAATTCTTCGACATGAACGGCAACCGCTGCGGCCGGGCCGTCGTCCCGGCGGGCCGGGTCGTGTTTCGCAACGACGCGGTCGTCGAAGACAGCGGGCTGCCGGACTTGCAGGTCTGGGACGCCCCCCAGATCAACGTCCAGGACCTGCCGCAAGAAGTCCTGCAGTTTCTGCTGGCCAGCCGCTACTGCGAGGTCGACAGCGAGCTGAAAGAGATCGCCTGGAAGACCTTCAGCCACGCGCCGGCGGGCTGGCCGCGCGTGCAGGCCGTTTGCGATTTCGTGCACCAGCGCATTCACTTCAACTACCAGCAGGCCCGGGCCAATCGGACCGCGCTCGACGTCTATCGCGAACGGGTGGGCGTGTGCCGCGATTACATGCACCTGGCGATCACGCTGTGCCGGTGCTTGAATATCCCGGCGCGGTATTGCACGGGATACTTGGGCGACATCGGCGTCCCGCTGGCTCCCTACCCGATGGATTTCAGCGCCTGGTTCGAGGCCTACGTGGGCGGCCAGTGGTACGCCTTCGATGCCCGGAACAACGTGCCTCGGATTGGACGAGTGCTGATGGCTCGCGGCCGCGACGCGGCCGACGTCGCGCTGACCACCACGTTCGGCGTGAACCGGCTCGAATCGTTTAATGTCTGGACCGAGGAAGTTTCCGCGGTCTAAGCCGCGAACCGCGGGACGTTTTGTGGCTGAATCTCCGCCGGCAATTTGAGCGGACGAAGTGGAAACCCATGGGACACTCGGCCGGCGACTGCCTGTGGTATTTTGCCTACGGCAGCAATCTTTCGCTCGCCCAGTTCATCGCGCGGACCGGCCCGCTCGACGATCGGTCGCGACGGCCGCGCATTGCGCGGTTGGCCGGTTACCGGCTCGTTTTTCAGCGACTCGTGCCTCAGGGGCCCGCTTACGCCAATATCGCCGCGCCGGGAGACGGGGTGCTGGGCGTCGTCTATCCTGCGAGCGCCGCGACTCTGGAACGAATGGACTCGTTCGAGCACGGGTACGATCGGCTGACTGTCCGTGTGACCGCCCAGGACGGCGAAGCGATCGCGGCCGTGGCGTATGTCGTTCGGCCTGCGGCGACGGTCCAGCTCGGCGTGCCCAGCGACGCGTATTTGCAGACAATCCTTCGCGGCGCGCGAGAGCATGGCTTGCCGGACGACTACATCGACGCCGTGGCGACAATTGCCTCAGCGCCCGGTTCGCGCAGCGTGCATTGAGCTCGATGCATCGGGTTGCAGGCGGCCGCGAAACCGGCTGCCCAGCTTGACGCTGACCGGGGACCGCGCGACAATCTGTCGGTCTTCGAGCGCCGGCGGGTCACAATTCCATTGGGGGAGATTCAAGCTGTATGAGTAATGTTCCCGATCCGCTGCTCTCCGGCCCCGAGCTGCCGACGTTCAAGTTCGCCCTGGATAAATCTGTGGGCAAGGTCGTGGGGGGCAGTTTCGGCAAAGAAGCCACGGTCACCCAGCTGCCGATCTCCAAGGGCATCGCCGGCGTCTCGATGCGCATGGAGCCGGGCGTCATGCGGGAACTGCATTGGCACGCCACGGCGGCCGAGTGGGCCTATGTCGATCAGGGACGCGTGCGCACGACCGTCTTTTCGCCGGGCGGTCACTGCGAGATCAACGACTTCGAGCCGGGAGACGTCTGGTATTTTCCCCGGGGCCACGCCCACGTGCTCGAATGTCTGGGGGACGAGCCTTGCCATTTCATCCTGATTTTCGATAACGGCTACTTCTCCGAGTTCGGCACGTTCAGCATCACCGACTGGATGGGGCACGTGCCCAAGCCGCTGTTGGCCAAGAATTTCGGATTGCCCGCCGCCACGTTCGACGGCTTTCCCCAGAAAGAGGTCTATTTCGCCAGCGGGTCGCGGCCGCCCGTCGAGCCGGCCACCCCGATCGGCGGCTGGAAACTGCCGCCACTGACGCACAAGTATCGCCTGCTGGCCAATCCGCCCAAAGTCGACAACCACGGCGGCCGGCTCTGGCTCGTCGATTCGACGGCCTTTCCCGTCTCGACGACGATGGCCGGCGCGATCCTGGAGCTCAACCCGGGCGCCCTGCGCGAGCTGCACTGGCATCCGAATGCCGACGAGTGGCAATACGTGCTCGAGGGCTCGGTCAGCGTCTCGCTGTTCGGCTCGGGCGGCCGTTATCGCACCGAAACGCTCGACAAAGGGGACGTGGGCTACATCCCGCAAGGGTACGGCCACTCGATTGAAAACGTCGGCCAGGCAACGAGCCGCGTCCTGATCGGTTTCAACGCGGGCGTCTACCAGGACATCGACCTGACGGATTGGATCGCCGGAAATCCCGCCGACGTGCTGGCGACGAACTTCGGCAAGCCGGCCCCGCTGTTCGATCGCTTTCCGCGCAAGGACGTGTTCATCGCCGACGCGGACGGCCGCTAGGGCTTGAACGAGCGAACGCTCGGCCGGGCGAGACCGCCGGGGCCAAACAACGCAAACGCGTCCCAAAGGCCGCCGCCGTACCACTCCGGACTGAAGTACATGACGCCGACAAAATTCGGATCCCGGCGAATCATGCTCACCAAGTCCGCCAGCCACCTGGCCTGGCCGGCGTCGTCCAACGGATATCCGGAAGCCGGCAAGTTCCATTCGGCAAACTGACCGCCGAAATGGGCCGCGGCGGGATAGCCCGTTTCGCAGATCAACACGGGTTGGTGCAGGTCGGCCACGATCTTGGCGACCTGGACGCGCAGATAATCGAGCGACCGCTCCTCGGGCTTCTTGGCCGAGGACGGATAATAGCTCAGCCCCAAGTAATCGATCTGGACTTTGCTCTCGCGCATTGCCCGCCAGAAGGCCACGCAGTAATCAACGTTGTTCCACTGCGCCAGGTGAATAATGAATCTGGCCTTAGGTTGTGCGCGTAAAACTCCCCTTTCCGCCGCGAGCAGAATGGGCACCATCCGCGGCCATATTTTCGCGCATATATTCCAAGCTGACCCGGCGCGGCCACTCTTCTTCGAACTCGCCGCAAATCCCGAAATCGATTTCGTTGCCGATCCCGAACGTGTCCAGCTCGATACCGCTGTCGACGAACTTGAGTGCGGCTTGTTCGCAGTGGGCCTCGATTGCGGCCAGCTTTACCGCCGCGGACATGTCTTTCCAGGCGGCGGGGACCGGCTGCTTGACCATATCCGCCCAATCGTCGCTCAAAAAGAGCACGAGGTGCGGTTTCAGACCGGCTTTTTGGGCGCGTTTGGCGGTTTCGACGGCATACGCCAAACGATTCACACCGTCGTCACCCACCCACAAACGCAGGCGCGCGTCCCGGCAGCCGGCCTGCGCAAACAGCGCGTACGGATCGACCGGGCCGGATTCGTCCTGCCAGGTCCGATCCTGCTTTTCCATCTCCAGCGCAAAATTGCTGTCGATTCCGATCCATCGCGCTTCCTGCGCCGCAGCGCCGCCGGAAAACGCCAGCGCAATTACAACCGCGACCGCAGTGCGCAGGCACATTCGATATTCCTTTGCCGTTCGGCCGGATCCCTGAAACCCGGTCAACAAGATCGGCCGCCGGTAAACTCAACGAGACCTGACCGGCGGGCTCGCTTTGCGCATCGGTCGTCCCCCAGTTCCGGCGATCTGGCCCCAGTTCCGGCGATTTGGGCTCCGGCAATTTGCTCAGCAGGGACGGTGTGATTATAACCGGCCCAGACTTCCGACAAAATCGCGGAAACGCGGCACCGCCCGCAACTCTGCGTCCTGCCGGCTGCGACGAGCAGCGTTGCGGGCCGGCCCCTGAATTGGCCGCCTCGGCTCGGGGGCAATGCGGCGAATCATAAGCACCGGATGCGCCGCATTTTCTGTTTGACTAAAGAGGCCGCAGCCGATCGACGTCGTCGCGGAACGGCCGGCAGAGGCCCGCTACGGCGCCTGCGCATCGACGACGGGGTCCTTTAGCGCTTTTTCGAAGGACGCGCGATCGGTCTTCTCCGGATCGACTAGCGCGGTGACCAGTCCGTCGCGAAAGCTGGCCGTCGCTTGTTGCTCCGGCCGCTTGCCCGATGTCCAGCGCAGCACGTCGCCTGGGAAGTCTCGCCTGGGCCGGCCACCCCGATCGGCGGCTGGAAACTGCCGCCACTGACGCACAAGTATCGCCTGCTGGCCAATCCGCCCAAAGTCGACAACCACGGCGGCCGGCTCTGGCTCGTCGATTCGACGGCCTTTCCCGTCTCGACGACGATGGCCGGCGCGATCCTGGAGCTCAACCCGGGCGCGCTGCGCGAACTGCATTGGCATCCGAATGCCGACGAGTGGCAATACGTGCTCGAGGGCTCGGTCAGCGTCTCGCTGTTCGGCTCGGGCGGCCGTTATCGCACCGAAACGCTCGACAAAGGGGACGTGGGCTACATCCCGCAAGGGTACGGCCACTCGATTGAAAACGTCGGCCCGGCAACGAGCCGCGTCCTGATCGGTTTCAATGCGGGCGTCTACCAGGACATCGACCTGACGGATTGGATCGCCGGAAATCCCGCCGACGTGCTGGCGACGAACTTCGGCAAGCCGGCCCCGCTGTTCGATCGCTTTCCGCGCAAGGACGTGTTCATCGCCGACGCGGACGGCCGCTAGGGCAATCGCCTTGGTGCCGGGGCCCGGTCAGCGACGGTCTTGCGTCGCGCCCGGCCAATCGTCGGTGCGGAACGGCGAGGCCGGCAAGCCTTCGGCGGTGTAGAGATTGGCCCCCTCGGGATTATCGGCCCAGGCATAGCGCACCGCGACCGGCGCGGGAATTTGCGGACTGGATACGACGACCGTATCGCCCTCGATCCGGGCATCGGCCCAGACGAACTTCTTATCGGCGGCGGCGATGGCGAATTGCTTCAAAGGGCCGCCTTTGGCCACGAGTCCGCCCCCGACGTGGCGAAACCGCAGCGTGGCCGCCCCTCCGGCAAATTGCACCGATTCGTACAGCGGGCTATAGGCGGGAATCTCCTGCTGGTAGACCAGTCGGCGAGCGGCCAGCGCGAGCCGATGCCCGACGTCTTGCTTGTTCCGCGGGTGAATATCGTTCGCTTCGCCCAAGTCGATGTTGACCGTCACCGCGGTGTTCGGCAGCGCCAGCGCTTGCAGCTGGGCCTCGCGCAGTTCGGCCCAGTTCGAATCGGCGGGCTGCGCGGGCGGCTGGTGGTGATTGCAAAGCTGCACGACCAGAAACGGGAAGTCCCCCTGGGCCCAGAGCCGGCGCCAGTCCTGAATCAGCGCCGGCAGCAGCTTGCGGTATTGGAATGCCCGCTCGGCGTTCGACTCCCCCTGGTACCAAATGACTCCGCGCATCGCCAGCGGCGCAATCGCGGTGAGCATGCCGTCGTACATCGTCGAGGCCATATCCCACTCGGGCAGTGGATTGTGCGCAAGCGCCGTCGTGACCGGAAACGCGGGCGGCTGAGTTCCCGCGGCGGCCGCTTTTTCGGCGGCGCTCCGCCAGGCCGTCAGCTGCTCGGCGAAGGGCTCAAGCTCGCGGCTCCATTTGAGCAAACGGGCGTTGTGGCGCTCGACGATCGGCCGGAAGTCCGGATCGGCCAGCAGGGTTTCGCGGCTCGTCCAGGCTTCGGCGTAACTACCACCCCACGATACGTGCACCAGGCCAATCGGCACGTGCAGCTCTTGGTGCAGCCCGCGGCCGAAAAAATAGGCCACCGCGCTGAAGTACGCGACGCCACCGGGACTGCAGACCGTCCATTCGCCGGAGAGCTTCTTTTGCGGCGCGTCCTGAACGTTCGGGTTGATGCGAAACTGACGAATCGCGGGGTAGTTGGCGGCCGCCATCTCGCGCTCGGCGTCGCGGGCGGCCTGCACGCCCCAACCCATGTTCGACTGCCCCGAGCAAATCCAGACTTCCCCCACCAGGACGTCCCGGATGCTGATTCGATTCGTGCCGCTGATCGTCAATTCCGCGGCCACTGCGCTTGCCGGCAGCGGATCGAGCGTCACGCACCAGGCTCCATCGGCATCGGCCCGAGCGGTGCGGCTTTGACCGGCAAACTGGACCGTCACTTCCTCTCCGGCGTCCGCCGTGCCCCAGACGGGAATCGGCTGGCCTTGCTGCAGGACCACATGCTCCTGAAATAGCGCGCTGGGCGCGACGGCTGCCTGGGCCGGCGGGCCCGACAGAACGGCGCAGACGGACGCCGCCAGTGCGATCCAGGGGCGAAGCGATTGAGCGTCAGACACGAGATAGCTCCGGGCAAGGGGATGGTGGGCGGGTGGTGCGGGCGACCACAGGGCGCAAGAGCACGTCAGGGATGAGCGTCGGCGGCAGGCGGCAGGGCGCGGACCGCTCCATCCCCCTCGTAGCGCGGCTGCGGGCTGCCGCTGAAATGATTGTCGCGCAGGAGAACGTTTTGGGCCATGTCGTCCACCTTGATGACGCTGAGCGGATGGTTCAAGGTGCAGCCTTCGACGATCACATCGCGCACGCGGCCGGCGATGGAAATGCTGCCGCTATTGTCGGCCGCGACCGTGTGGCGCCGATGCACGGCCCAGCCCGTCAGCGGGCCGTCATAGCGCGGCGACCTGGCTCCGCCGCCGTTCGATTCGATGCCGGTCTGCCCCTCGAGCACGTGGTTGTCGAAATACTGGACATACCAGGAGGGCTCGAACCAGTCGTCGGCGTGCACGCCGAAGTTCAAGAGCAGGGCCGCGCGAACGATCTCGTTCTCGGCACACACCACGTCGATCGAAGTGCCGTATCCGGCGTTCACCCAGGCCGCATCCTCGAACCGATTGCCGACGATCAACACCCGCCCGTTGAACGGAACGATCGAGGCCACGGAGGTCTCGTCGGGGGCGGTGTCGAACGGCCGGTCGATTTCCCAGTTTTGCCCGTGGTTGGCCACCACGTCGCGCCATTGGCCCGCCCCGCGGCCGGCCAGGATGCAGACAACCGCGCGCCGCCAGACCTGGCTGTCTTCCTTCGCCCAATCGGGATAGGCCGGCGGCTGGGCAAGCGTGATGTGCGAGCCTTCGGCGGCGGCGATTCCGCCCAGGTAGGCGCCAGCACTGGCGTCGAACGTGAACGAGTAATCGGCCTGATGCGCGAACAGGCTCTCTTGGCGGTTATGAGCGTAATAAATGTTGCGGCCCCAGCCGCCGATGTTCTGATAGGCCGTAGGGTCCATGCCGACGAACTGATTGTGCTCGACGATCACGCCCCAAGCTCCGCCCAAGGGCGTGTTGGTTTTCCCCGCCAGGATGCGATTGTTGGCAATCAGGCCGTGATAGCCCGACACCAGCGCCTGACCCCGGGCGTAAATGTCGCAATCGGTCACTTGAAAGTTGCGGCCCATGCGGGCGACGGTGCCGTCGAGATCGCGCTCCGGCAGCCACGAGTGATCGATGCGGATGCGCACGCGGCGCATGCGGAAGCGCTGGTCGGCGACGATCGCCTGCTGGTAGTTCAGCGGCAAATAGATGCTGAGGTCTTCCAGGCCGTAATCCTGCCCGAAGATCAGCATTTCCGGCGGTTTCGGGGCGGCGACTTTTTCGCGGCCTTGCGGTCCGCCGCCGTCCAGATTGAAGTGGCCTTCGCCCCACCACAGCGTCACCAGCCCCATGCCCTCGCCTTTGAGCACCGTGTGATCGGGAATGACGAGTGGGCCCTTGATCGTGTAGCGCCCGGCCGGAAAATAGACGGTCCCCCCGCCGTTGTCCTGCGCTTCTTGAGCGCGGCCTGGATTCCGGCGGTGCGGTCGATCGGCAAGTTGTATTTCACCAGCGAATTGCGCATTTCCTTCGCCGCGCCCTCGCCATAGGTCGCGAGCACGTCGAAAACCTCGGCCGGCAACTTGGGACGCGGCACGATCCGCAAGGGGCCGACCGTCGACCAGGCCGCCTCGCCGCCGCTGCCATTGTGAATCCGGACGCGATACGTTCCCTGCGGCAGATCGCCCGGCAGATCGAATCGCAACGAAAAACCGTCGGCCGCCGCCGCGGTCAACACGACCGCCGGGCCGCCCTCCGGCTCCAGCCGGGCCAGCACGCGAGGCTTGTCCGCGGGAGCTCCGCCGGCGAGCGACTTGCCCAGCACCCGCAGCCAACCGCCCGCGGTCGCTGCTTCGCCCTCGTCGCCTTGCAACCACCACGGATCCGGCTCGTTGAGCAGCGTCGGAGCCGTCGTCGCGCCATGTGCCGTAATGCGGCAGGCGAACACGCCGGGCTGCCAATCCGCCGGAACGACGAACTTGAGCGATTGATCGTTCCCCTGGACCACGAGCACGCGCGTCCAGGACCGCACTTTCGCCAGCGCGGCGCCCGCCGGTTCGGCGTGGGCAGCGTTGCTGACCGCTGCGCCGCCCACAGCCGCGTCCTCGAGCCGGGCCATTTCGACCAGGGCGTCTGCGCCAGATCGCTCCCTTGCAACAGGACGGTCTCGTTGGGGCGCACGGGATCCGACGCCCAAAACACGCGCGGCTCGGCGGCGGCTGCCCAGGCCGCCCCGCAGAGCGCGGCTACGATCGAGAAGTGCGCAGCCGAGAGCATTTCTTTGAGTGATTTCATAGCCTTCGATTATTGTTAGGCTCGATCGGCCGTACAAGTCGATCGACCGGCCATTCCAACCGGCGCCGACTTCGGCGCGCTGCGCGGGGGCAATGCGGCAAATCTCGAACAGCAGTTGCGCCGCATTTTCCGTTGACTAAACAGGCGGCAGCCGATCAGCGTCGCCGCGGAGCGATTGGCGGGGGTCCGCTACGGCGCCTGCACATCGACGCCGCGGTCCTTCAGCGCCTTTTCGAGGGCCGCGCGATTGGTCTACTCCGGATCGACCAGCGCGGTGACCAGTCCGTCGCGAAAGCTGGCCGATTGCTCGATGAGACCGATGCGTGCAACCGCGCAGCGACCGAGCTGTGGGCCGAGCGCCGCCGCTGGCTACGCTGCGCAAAGAAGGCTCGTCGACGGGGCCGAAGCGCGCCGGCCAAGATCCGAGGCGATGTGCTCTGCCCGTCGAATCAAACAGGGTGTCGAGACGCTCGGCGCCGAGCATGCGCCGCGCGTTACTTGCGGGCTTCCGATGCCGGCGGCGCAGGGAGCGATGCTGCCGCCGGAGCTTTGTTCAAGAACTTCTTGAGCGGAATGTCGTAGTACGCAGCTCCGGACGTTTGCCGCCGGCCGTCGACCGTCAGGGTGAGGACCCGAATCATGGCGCGGTCTACGAATTCCTTGCGTATCTGCACGCGCCCCACGCGTTTGCCGTCGTCGGTCGCTTTCAACTCGATCGGCGCCTTCACGAGATACGCGCGGCCGCCAGTGCTGTCCGGGTCGCTGAAAGCAACGACGGTAAACGAATAGACGGGCTTCAATCGCCCTTCGGAGACCAGCGTGAATGTCGCGTTCAGCGTTTCGCCGCCGCCGGCGTCGAACTCCACGTCGTATTGCAAACCCCATTCGTCCTTCGACGGGCCCAGCGCATAAAAAACCGCCCAAGTGCGGCCAGACATGACCAGGAATGCGGCGACAACCAGTACGCACTTTGCCGATCGTGACAATCGAATGCTCATTTCGCAGTGACCCTTGAAAGCTGGCCTTGTAAAGCTGGCCTGGGAAATCCGTGGAATCGCTCGCGCCGGCGTGCCGCACCGCCTGGCGATCCGCGCCGATGGAACGCAGCGGCCGACGCGCCAGAGATCTACCAAATGCTGAGCTTAGACGCTACGGGAGCTTGCCTTGGGGACGACCCTGTCCACCTGGCACGCAGCGGCCTCCAGGCCGCGCTCGTCGCAAGAGATTGGCGACAAAGAAGTTAAATGAGTCGGGGCGACAGGATTTGAAGCTGCGACTTCTGCGTCCCGAAGATCACTCTCGAAGACGATTTCCCGAAACAACATGGGCTTCCACCGTCCAGATTCTGCAATTTTTGCAGGCTCTTGCAACGATTCTGGACTGATTCTGTCCATTTGCAAAAAGGTCAAGAGCCGTCCCGTATTGAGGCAAGAGGGCTCCAGTTTCGGCGCTATAATGCACTGACCAAGAACCCTAACAGGTCCGTCATCACCAGAGCGGATGGAAGATCGGTGGGGCCTCGAAATGGTCAGGATCGAAGTCATCGTTCTCGGAATTGAAATCCGAATTAGCACACCACGCTATTTGAAAGTCGTCGATTGCACCGAATGTCATGATCATGCAAAGGCACGCGGGACCAACTACCTTACGCTTGAGGAATGACGCGTGATGGAGATCATTGTCATCAGTAAACGCTGGTTCGCCGTCATAAAGGCAAATGTCGACGAGTGATTCCCAAGCCACATCAAAATGAACATTCGAGTGCTTGCGCCATGCCGACTCCAAGCACTCGCTATTCGCCTCCGCGATCTCGCAGAGAAGTGCAGCAACGTCAGCAGCCTTGTCCATGTCGACGTCCTTGCGAATTTCACGCAGACCAGTCGCGGGAAAGCTGTAGCTCAATAGTTCTCTATGTTTTTTTGCCCGCAAGATAAACGAGTCGATTTCTTCAGCCTTAGTTCGAGACAAGCGGCGTAACGACGACACCGTCATGGTCCTGATTTTGTCGTGGCTAATTGTCCGTAAGCTACCTTGCCTCCAGTCAGTGTGTAGATCGGTGAACAGGACGGCTCGGCACGAATTTAGCAAAGCGTAGTAGATCAAATACGGTTGCGTAACAAACAGATTCTTTCTGGCGGCGTAGTAAGCGGCATTTAGCAAGAGTTGCGCAGCAAGGATCATTTTGACCGCGAGGAAACTGCGAGATATCCATTCAGTCGACAAGTCTTGCGACCAGCTCTTAGCCAGGCTGGCGGCCTTTTGCCGCATGGACTGGCAGTACGCCCGTACTTCTTTGTCAGTGAAGTCGCAAAGCACATCGTATTGATAGAGGCCGACGCCAGTGACCGCCCAAATATCTTCTCTGCTCATTGCGTTGCCACATTATTGTGAGACCTCGGGTCGAAGGTGCTTTACGTTATTCGCGACGGCGTTTTTTAGCTTTACGTGTATCTTTCGATTCTGGCGGCTTTGCATCCACCGAAAGCCGAGAATCTGCGTTGGATCGTCCTGGACGGCCGTGCTGCACCAACTTACTCACTGTCAATGCCGTGCTCCACCCGATATCGTCCAAGAATTCTTCAAACGCGAATGACTTACTGAACTGATCGACGAATGAATCAAGCCACTGGTAGTACTGCCAACCGGTGGCGCTAAAAAGTGACCACAGATTAAACTTAACATTAAGTTCAACGGATATTTTGTAGGCATCAACTCGCCGTTCGCCATTCCCTAAATACCGCTCATCAAAATCAATTGGGAAGACCGACAAGAATCCGTCAAAGTGAACATCGATTCTAAGAGAGAATCGATGAGTTCTTACGACGATTGACCTCTCATTAATCCTATCTACTTTTGCACCACGTGGCAGTTCTAACTCGAACAGGTCAAAGATCGATCCACCACTACCGGTCGCGAAAACCACTCGACCTAAGGGCGGACTCTTGTGCCTGGACGTAGAAAATGCCTCACGCTCCTCCATTGGCTTCGAGAAGAGCTCGAGGAATCGATTCTCCAGCAGCACAGCTGGAATTTCGCGGCGGCCGACCGTGACAATTTCGGACTCGTCGACCGCCGAGTTGTTCGCAAAGTGCGAATTGAGGTGAAGGGACAGCTTACTTAATACGAAATATTCTGTCGCCTCCTCTACCAGTTTCATGGCAACCGATACCTGCTTAGTCGCCTTCCCGTTGCCTCCAATCGCGATTCCGTTGAGCGGGCCATCCGCCCACGCTCTTGCTAGCGCTTTGTTTTCTGCGGCCAAGGCGCATCTATACGTTTCGATCTTCTCCGCAAACTCGTATCGGTCGATCCGCACTACCGCATTATCAGTCCCGGCGATCGGCAGAAGCCCCTCAAATTTCGAGCACTGGTTAACTCGAGGAACGGCCCGCGCGACGAGATAAGCCAAACCTACGCCAATCAGTACGACTCCTCCAAGTCCTGCCCACCACGTATGGTTTGGCATTGTGCTCAGGATCATGCCCGCCAGTATGTTTACGCCCAGCGCAATTACGATCGCAATGACAACTAGCTCGAGCAGATTCGCGCGAATGGAAACGATTGCTTTGGTGTGCCGTGACGACTGTTCCATTGTTAAGAAACCTAATTAGCGTAAGTGAATGGACGCAGTAGTAGGCCATGACCAAATGATGATGCTGTGCGCCGAGTTGCCGATTGCGTTGTCAGTCGTCGCTTTCTGGACCGCCGCAGAAAAAAGCAATATGAAATGCGCCGGCGCAGTCTTCTGGCGCTGACGATGTGGACGAAAACGTTTCGCGACTACATCTCGCGTTTGCCGCTGACTAGCGGGCGGGAAACCCGCAGGCATCGATCGACGCCCCGAACCGCTGTTTGGCCAATGCGCGGCACGACACTAGTGGGAAACGCGGGTCGATCGTATGTGATCGACGAGACGATGGTTGGCGCCAAAGCTTGAAGCAGCCAATTTGGACTTGCTGCCGCACTTGTCGTGGTAGTACTGCAAATGCAGTGTCTCCCGAGAATTTCTCGGTATCCGGTTTGACGCCGAAGACACGCGGACGAAAAAACGCACGAACACGCCGTAGAAGCTCAAAATCCTGTCGCCAGTCGCCTTCGCAACCAATGACGGGATTTGACTTTAAGATCAGTCGGGGCGACATGATTTGAACATGCGACCTCTGCGTCCCGAACGCAGCGCTCTAGCCAGGCTGAGCTACGCCCCGATGTGGCAAGTTCCGCATTCTAGCGACCCCGGCCGGTCGACTCAACCGGAACGTGCCCGATAATCCGCCCCCGCAAGCAGGCCGCCCGCCCCCCAAGGGTCTGCCTTCCGCGCTCCGGCCGGTCCTGCTACACTCCGCGGCCCGGAATCCCCAAACCACGCCAGCACCGCCTGGCCACCTAGCGCCAGGACACCCCGCGCCAGGCCCGTCAGGCTGCGCAGCGCGGCGGCATCGCCGCGGCGGCGGTGGAAAACTCGGGCTCCGGGAACGAATCAAACGCTCTGCGACAGGGAGGTCGCCCGTGCAACTGATCCGCTGGCCCATCCGCAATAAGCTGCTCGTCGGCATCAGCTTGCTGCTGGTGACCGTCGGCACGCTCGGCTGGAGCGGATTCCACGGCGTCTACGCCTATCGCAATCTGGTCCGCAGCCTCAGCGGCCGCGCGGCCGAACTGCCCCTGGCCGCCACGCTCAGCCAGCAGGTCGGGGCGCTGCGGATCACGCTGCGCGAAGTTCGCGGCGCCTACGAAGTGGCCGAGGACGGCCCGGCCACGCTCGACAAGCTGGTGACCGCCCGGCAGTTCGACGTCGAGCTGGAAGACGTCCAGAAGACAATGGCCGACTACGAGCACGAACTGAGCGGCAACGATCAGGGCGATCCGACGATCGGCGACAGTCACCTGGAATGGCAGACCGCCCACAAGATCGATGCCGTGCTGGCCCACGTCGTGGCTCTGACCCGCAACCTGGAATGGCTCGACGACGAGCGCAAGGTCGAGACCATCGACGAACAGCTCGAAGTGCTGCAGCGGCTGGCCGCCGAGCTGCCCAGCCACTTGTATCAGGCCATCCGCGGGCTGATCGACCAGGTGCGCTCCCGCTATCGGGCCTGGATCACCCTGACCTGGGTCACTTCGATCAGCGGCTTGATCCTGTTCGCCGTCTTCATTCGGCTGTTCTACACCTGGGTGTTCCAGCCGCTGCGCACGCTGGTCGAGGGCTCGCGGCGCGTGGCGGCGGGCGAATTCAACTATCGCATCCGGCTGCCGACGCACGACGAAATGTCGGAACTGGCCGACGCGCTGAACGACATGACGGCCCGGTTCCAGGCGATTCGCGACGACCTGGACCGCCAGGTCCAGCAGCGCACCAAGCAAGTCGTGCGCAGCGAGCAGCTGGCCAGCGTCGGTTTCCTGGCGGCCGGCGTGGCCCACGAGATCAACAATCCGCTGGCGTCGATCGCCATGTGCGCCGAGTCGCTGGAAGGCCGGATCCAGGAGCTGCTCGCGCACGTGCCCGAGGCCGCCGAGCAGCAGCAGGTGGTCCGCACGTACCTGAGCATGATCCAGGACGAGGCCTTTCGCTGCAAAGGGATCACCGAGCGGTTGCTGGATTTTTCCCGCATGGGCGACGTGAAGCGCCAGAGCACCGATCTGAGCGAGCTGGTCCAGGGCGTGATCGCCATGGTCGCGCATCTGGACCGTTATCACGACAAGCAGATCGAGTTTGCCCCCGGCGGGCCGGTGCTGGCGGCAGTCAATCCACAGGAAATCAAGCAGGTGGTCCTGAACCTGCTGACCAACGCGCTCGACAGCCTGTCCCCCGGCGGCAGCGTGCAGGTGCACGTGCAGCGCTCGGGCCCGAGCGCCGAAATGGTGTTTCGCGACAACGGCTGCGGCATGACCGACGAGGTCCGCGAACACCTGTTCGAGCCGTTCTTCACCCGCCGGCGCACCGGGCAGGGCATCGGCCTGGGACTTTCGATCACCTACCGCATCATCGCCGACCACGACGGCCGGATCGACGTGCACAGCGACGGGCCCGATCAGGGCTCCGAGTTCCGCGTCACGCTGCCGCTGGCCGAAAAGCATAAGGAGCACGCCCATCGCTACCAAGCCGCATGACCGCCTGAAACTGTTGTTCGCCGACGACGAAAAGTCGCTCCAAGAGCTGATGAGCCTGGAGCTGCCGCGGATGGGGCATGAAGTGACCGTCTGCCCCGACGGCACCACCGCCGCCGCCGCGCTCGCCCGCAACAGCTACGACTGCATCCTGGTCGACCTGGACATGCCCGGCCTGTCGGGCATCGAGGTCATCGCCCGGGCCAAAGAGCTGTCGCCGCAAACCGAGGCCGTGGTGCTCACGGGCAAGTCGTCGATCGAGACGGCCGTGGCCGCGCTGCGGCACGGCGCGTTCGACTATCTGACCAAACCCTGCAAGCTGGTCGACCTGCAGGCGCTGCTCAAGCGCGTGGCGGCCAAGCGCGAGCTGACGAACAAGTATCTGGCCGTCAAGCATCAGCTCGAACGGATCGAGGGCAAGTCGCGCCTGATCGGCCACAGCCCGGCCATGCAGCGCGTGGCCCGGCTGATCGCCAAGGTCGCGCCGACCAATTCCACCGCCTTGATCCTCGGCGAAACCGGCTCCGGCAAGGAGCTGGTCGCCCGGGCGATCCACGACCAGAGCCTGCGGCACGAGATGCCCTTCGTGGCGATCAATTGCGGCGCGCTGCCCGAGAGCCTGATCGAGAGCGAACTGTTCGGACATCGCAAAGGCAGCTTCACCGGGGCCGACGAGCACCGCGTGGGCCTGTTCGAAGTGGCCAACGGCGGCACCCTGTTTCTGGACGAAATCGGCGAGCTGCCCAAGCCCATGCAGGCCAAGCTGCTACGGTTTCTGGAAAGTGGCGAGATCCGCCGCGTGGGCGAGAACGAATCGTTCATCGTCGACGTGCGGGTGATCTGCGCCACGCACCGCAACCTGCAATCGATGGTCGAAGAAGGGGATTTTCGCGAAGACCTGATGTTCCGCATCAACACGTTCGAGGTGCACCTGCCCCCGCTGCGCGAGCGGAAAGAGGACATTCCCGAATTGGCCGCCCACCTGCTGGAGCGGTTTCGCGGCAAGTCGGTCGCGGCCGAGCAAGCCTTTGCCCCGGCGGTGCTGGAGGCCCTGGCACGCCACCCCTGGCCCGGCAACGTGCGCGAACTGGCCAACGTGATCGAACACGCCACGATCCTGTGCGAGTCGGGTCCCATCGCGCTGGAACACCTGCCCAGCCGCTTCGAGCGGCCGGCGATCAAGGGCCCCACGCTCAAGACGACCGGCCCGATCACGCTCCGCGAACTGGAAATGCAGGCCATTTATCAGACTCTGGAGCGCGTCGGCGGCAACAAGCCCCAGGCGGCCGAAGAGCTCGGCATCAGCCTCAAAACGCTCTACAACAAGCTGAACCAGTCGAACTCGCTGGATAAATCGGCGTGAGGGAAAAGGCAGAAGGATAAGGGCAGAAGGATGAAGGCAGAAGGCAGAGTAGGAGAGAACTGGGAGCCGGCCAAAGCTTATTGCGGGATGACCGCTGATCGGATCAAAAAGAGCCGAGCGCGTCCGCGTTGCCGCCGCCATCGGCCACGGCTATTCTGGCCGGCATGGACCGAGCCGTTTTCAAACGCCGGACTTTCCTGCTGGCGCGGCTGCTCGTGGGCCTGGCCTATTTCGCCCTGGTGGCGGCGTTTTTGTCGCTGGCGACCCGGGCGAACTTTCTGATCGTCTACCCGATGCTGCTGGGCGGAGTCGCCCTGTCGGCGGCCATTGGGCTCGCCTGGCTTGCGCTGTGGGCGCGTTGGGCGGACAGCCGCCTCGGCCAGTTCCAGATCGGCTCGCTGTTTTTCTTGATGGCCGAAGGCGCGCTGCTGCTGGGCGCGATTCGCTGGACCGCCACGCACCTGCCCCCAGCCGCAATCGCGAACCCGGAGGACCAGATCGCGCTGTTCGCCGTCGTGGGCGCGGTTTGGCTGGTCGTCGCGGGGTTCGGCCTGCCGCTGACGCTCTGCATGGCCGAGGCCGTGCTGTGGTCGGCCGTCTGGCTGATCAAGCAGCCGGTCGCCGTTCGCGCGGCTCGGCTGTTGATCCGAGCCGCCAGCCGCTTGCGATTCGATTAGCCTTTGCGCTCGCGCGAGTTCGCTGCAGCGGCGATAATGCGGCCGGATCGTTCCGCAGCGCCGTTTGACGGCGGCGCCACTCGTCTGCGGCGCTATTCCACCTGGCGGACCACGCCGACCACGATGCCCAGGATCTTGGCATTCTTGACGTAGATGGGCTTCATGCTGGAATTGGCCGGCTCGAGCCGGATGCGGTTCTTTTCCAGATAGAACCGCTTCAGCGTGGCTTCCCCCTCGTCGGTCAGGGCGACCACGATTTGCCCGTCGCGGGCCGTGCGCTGCTTGCGGACGACCACGTAATCGCCGTCGGCGATCTGGTCTTCGATCATCGATTCGCCGCTCACCTTGAGCACGAACTGGTTCTTCTGCTCGAACAGGGCGCCAAAGTCGATCCGCTCGTCCTGCTCGATCGCTTCGTGCAGCACGCCGGCGGCGATCCGCCCGGCCAGGGGCAGTCCGCGCTCTTCGATCGGCTCGGCCGCCAGCTGAATTGCCCGCGACATGTTCGGCTCGCGGCTGATCAGCCCTTTTTTCTCCAGGGCCTTCAGATGACACATCACACCGTTGGGGGAGCTGATGTGGAATTGATCGCCAATCTCGCGCACGGTCGGGCCGTAACCGCGATTGCGGATCTTGTCGCGGAGAAACTCGTAAATTTCTCGTTGACGCTCGGTCAGTTGGTCCATGATGGACATACGCTCGGATCCCCCGATGAAGTGGTGGGCGGCCTTCCAATAGGCTTCGGCCGCGTGCCTCAGCGGTTTCAATATAATATACGGGTGTACAGAATCAAGAGCATTTGTACACCCAAAGCCTTGGGGGGTGTCGCTAGCACCGGCTCGGCGGCCTTGCGCAGGGCGCAGGCGGCACGATCGGCCGGAAGCGGAAGCCGAACCAGGGCAGGGCCGCGGCCGGTTGGATGCACGCGACACCGGATTGGTTTCCCCGCGGCGGCGGGTTTTGCCGCCGGCTTTCGGAGCAAACTGGATTGCAGCACGTTGGGCCCGTTCTCGTTCCAAGGGCCGACTTGCTTGACGCCTCGACACCCGCACCGACAATAAGATGCACAGGGGGCGGCGAGTCTAGCGGCGCCGCACGTCCCAAGCTCCCTTTCACTCCTGCAATCCATCCCTCGGGGAATCCCATGCGCAAATCTGCCTTCTGCCTGACCGCCCTCTGGCTGGCCCTGTGTCTGACTGCCGCCGGGGCGAAAGAGCCCGACAAGCCGGCCGACGCCGAAAAGGCCGCCGACACGGAGAAGGCCGAAAAGACCCAGAAGGCCACGCTGGCCGTGGTGTCGATCAAGAGCGACTATCCCGAGGGCCCGAGCCCGGCCGGCATTTTCGGCGAACTGCAGCCCCACATGCGTGAGGTGATTGCCCGGCTCGACAAAGCCGCCAAGGACGACAAGATCGCCGGCGTGGTTCTCCGGGTGCGGAATCCGGAAATGGGGCTGGGCAAGGTCGACGAGCTGCGCGGGGCGATCGCCCGGCTGCGCGCCGCCGGCAAAAAGGTTTACGCCGACGTCGACGAGGCTCAGACCAAGGACTATCTGATCGCCAGCGCCTGCGACGAAATCGTCATGCCGGTCTGCGGTTCGTTGCTGATTACCGGCCTGCAGGCCCAGGTGATGTTCTACAAGGGCTTGCTCGACAAGCTGGGGTTGGACGCCCAGTTCATCCAGATCGGCGATTACAAGGGAGCCTCCGAACCGCTCACCCGCACGGACATGAGCCCCGAATTCCGCAAGCAGTTCGAGGCCGTCATCGACGACTACTACCAGCAAATGCTGGAAACCATCGCCGCCGACCGCAAGCTCGACAAGGCCAAGGTCAAGGAGCTGATCGACGAAGGGCTGTTCACCGCCCAGCAGGCCAAAGACGTCGGGCTGGTCGACCGCATCGGCTACGAGGACGAGCTCGCCGACCGGATCAAGGAGCAACTCAAGGTCGACGAAGTCGTGTTCGACCGCCAGTACGGCCGCAAGAAGGTCGATACCGACTTCTCGGGCTTTGGCGGGTTCATGAAGCTGCTGGAAGTGATGATGGGCGTCGAGCCGGCCTCGGCGACCAGCAAGGCCCCGAAGATCGCCCTGATTTATGCCGTCGGCCCGATCATGACCGGCGAAAGCGCCAGCAGCGCCTTCAGCGACGAGAGCTCGGTCGGCTCGGACACGATCGTCAAGGCCCTGCGCGAAGTCGAAAAAGACGCCAAGGTCAAAGCCATCGTGCTGCGGGTCGACAGCCCCGGCGGATCGGCCCTGGCCAGCGACCTGATCTGGCGCGAGGTCACCCGCTCGAAGAAGCCGTTCATCGTCAGCATGGGCGACGTGGCGGCCAGCGGCGGCTACTACATTTCGATGGGCGCGGCCAAGATCTACGCCGAGCCGGGCACGCTCACCGGCTCGATCGGCGTGGTCGGCGGCAAGATCGCGCTCAAGGGGCTGTTCGACAAGATCGGCGTCACCACGCAAACGATCAGCCGCGGCAAGAACAGCGGGGTGCTCTCCTCGCTGGAGCCGTTCACCGATTCGGAGCGGGCCGCCTGGAAGCGGATGATGACCGACGTCTACAAGCAATTCACCTCGAAGGCCGCCGAAGGGCGCAAGATGCCGCTCGACAAGCTCGAACAACTGGCCGGCGGCCGGCTGTTCACCGGCCGGATGGCGGTGGCCAACGGGCTGGCCGACAAGCTGGGCACGCTGAGCGACGCCCTGGCCGACGCCAAGCACATGGCCGGCTTCAACCCGGACGACAAGGTCGAGCTGCAGATCCTGCCCAAGCCCAAGAGCTTCTTCGAGCAACTGTTCGAGGGGCCCTCGGCCGACGCCGAAGTGCGCGTGGCCGCTGCGCAGCTCTTGCCCGTCGAACTGCGTGCGCTCGCGCGCGAGGTCGACTCGATCGCCAAGATCTTCCGCCGCCCCGTGGCGCTGATGCTGCCGTACCGGGTGGAGCTGCGCTAGGGCGGGGGTCTAGACGACACATTTTATTCTTCGGGACAAAAGCCGCGCCGATGCATGACGCGTTCTTGATCTCGCCGACCGAGGCGTTCCTGCTCGGGATCGCGCTCGAAGAGTACCTGCGCGATCACCACGACCGCAGGCCTGCCGAGTTCATGGACTTTTTGGAAACGCGACTTGCGCCGTTCGTTCCGGAGCTGGTTCGTCCGAAACCCGTCGGCAACGCCCCGCTCGACCTGCCGGACGACATCGAATGGCCTCGATTCATCGGCGCGCCCTATGGTTTCTCGGCGTCCCGCCCTGGACTTATCTATGTGGACACCGAGGACGGCGTGTTGGCTTGCAAGTGGGACACGTCGAGACGGTCGTTCGTCGACCAGATCGTCAGCTACCTCGGGCATTCGGTCGTGAAGTCGCTCCCTGAGGAGTCGAAAAACCCAACGGACCATGCGACGCTTGCTGAAAAATGGGCGTCGCCGGAGCGCTGGATCGATTCCCGCGGTAAGGCGGGTGACGACTGCGGCGAGGTAGAGCGACGCCTTGCCCACCTTGCGTCGCACAACAAATGCGCCAAGCTTTTCGATGTGGGGAGAGTCATTGGGGGCATGCTGGCCGACTGCCGTCGGTATGAGGGCTGCATATACGTGCATCTCCAAGTCGGCGAGGAAGAGTACGACCTTTATCGCCCGGAGAATATTGTCGACCTCTGGGCCCAAAAGATGGGCGACGAATATGCCAGCTGGCCCGCGGACAAACTCAGGCGATATCAATTCATTGAACCCGAGTGGATCGACCGCTACCAGTTTTTCCGGCGGCATCGCAAAAGCATCGGCAAACTCCTCGCGGCAGCGCCACTCCGAGCCTGCCCAAAAGGACGCGCCATCCTTGAAAGGGAATTATCACGCTGCGAGGCCGCGATCCCAGCCGACGAGGCTGATCCGTTCGCACCCTTTTACCTGGTTGAGGTTGTCGAGGATATTCGCACCGCACATCAAGCACTTTGGCTCACGATCGGGGAGGTCCTGGGCCGATACCACTCCGCCGACGTCGAAACCCTCGCGGAGGACGCGATGTCGCCCGTCCCCAGAATGTACCGACTGCGGCAAGACTCGCCGCCCGAGCAGATTTCTGGCGCAATCGCCTTTATTGAACGCGCCTTCAACGACATGACTGGAAGCGGACTCGCCCCTGAGCACGTGGTCGGTCTGCTCGCGAACTCAATTGAAGCACTGGCGAGAGGATTGTGGCCACGCGAGTTCACAGGGCCAAGACCCAAGTTGACGCAGATTTTAGACGAAAAAACGAAGTCAACTGATATTCGCATTAAGCGATTCGCTTGGGTTGCAATGTCATTGCACAAGACTTATCGCAATGTTGCTGCCCACGAGATGGGGACGTTTCGCTGCACTTGGGACGAGGCGAGGTTCTTTTACTCCGGCATTCGTATGCTGCGCAGCCTGGCGGACGAAATTGGCCAACAGTGACAACTTGTCCGCGCGCAGCCCTGGCCGGCTGTGCTCGCGCCGCGGCGGCCAACGTCAGCTCGCGTCGGCCAGCCGCTCGGCCGGTTCCTGACAACACGTGAATGCGAACGATACGGTGGCTTGTAGACTATGGAAGACCATCCCGATGCGATCCCGAGCCTCGCGACGGCCATCTTCAAATGCCTCCACGATATGGACCAAGAAGCCAATGTGACGGTGAGAGGTAACACGACCGGGCTAAATTGGTACGGTGCTTTCGCCAATCCGAACCAGAAGCGGCCCGCCACGGAGCCGAGTTGGACCAAACGACTCGCGGCGTTGCTGCCGGCGTGCGGCGTCGTCGCCCGTTCGGAGGAAAGATATCCGAGGCCGGCGATCCGGACTTCGCAGAAATGTGACCTGCTGGCCGAACCGTCGGAATCGACGTGTGTGTGGATTGAAGTCAAAGGCGCCTGGAAAGACTGGTCGGTCCGGCAGGGAGACAGGCAGCATTGGTTTTATAGGTCGTACCTCCTCCACCCGCTAGAAGCGGGTCTGGACGAAACAAAGACACACACGGTCCCCTTCGATTTTCGGCGGCTGGAGTCGCTCGCACCCGCCGATGGGACCCACGCCGGGCTCCTCTTGGTCAGCTTCGACTCCGATGCGCATCCGATCGCAGAAGACGTCGACGTGCTGGTTCGCCTCGCCCGTCTTTCCGCGCCGCTATGGACCACGTTCCACACAAGCTGGACAGACACATACCTTCCTAACTGTCACGTTCGATGTTGGCTCTGGATACGCCCGATCACCTGAGTTGCCGACGTCGCGCGAGAGCGCGATGTCCGCGCCCATGAGGAGCAACGCCATCAAGTCGGAGCGGCGTGCCATCGAGCGAAGCCTTCGGCTGCGAAATATTCCGGCGGGTAGATGCATTTCGCGGTTGCAAACTCGCCGCAGTCGGCTAACATTGAATTAACACCTAATTCAATGCGAAAGGCCCTCCCATGCTCAATCTGGCCCACGGCATCGACTCGCTGACCAACTTCAAGCGCCAAACGAGCGAATTCGTCGAGCGCTGCGCGAAACAGGCGAACCGGTGGTGCTGACCGTCAACGGCAAGGCGGAACTGGTTGTCCAGGACGCCGGCGCCTATCAGAAACTCGTCGAAGCCGCTGCCCGAGCGGATCGCGCGGCAACGGTCGCGGCAATTCAAGCCGGGCTGGCGGACGTGGCCGCCGGTCGGACCAGGCCGGCTCGAACGGCGCTCAAGGCATTGGCCAAGAAATACGGCATCCCCGTCGCAGGCGAAGAGTGACGTATCAACTGCCGGATAGCACTTCCGCTCAAATCGGCACGCCGTTCCAGCGGACAAATCCTTCCAGGGCAAAGTACTCCGGCAGGCCCATCTGGTTGTAGACGGCGGCCGTGTTGCGATTGCGGTCTTCGGCCCGCTGCCAGAATTCCCGCTTGTCGTCGGGGCCCGGAAACAGGGCCGAGTCCTTCTGCGATTCGTGGCAGAAGATGGCGGCCCGCTTTTTCATCAGGTCGCGCGGGCTGAGCGGCACGGCGATCTCGATTTCGTGCGGGGCCCATTCCTGCCAGGCCCCGCGATAGAGCAGCACCTCGGGCCGTTTCTGCCCGGCGCGCTCGTTGGCCTCGACCGCGCGAAAGATCGCTTCGGCGCACACCCGGTGCGTGCCGTGCGGATCGGACAAGTCGCCGGCCACGTAAATCTGGGCCGGGTCGAGCCGCTGGATCAGCTCGCGGATGATCTCGACGTCGGCGTCGGTGATCGGCTTCTTGGCGATCGTGCCGGTGCGATAGAACGGCAAGTCGAGAAAGTGCAGATGCTCTTCGCGGCAGCCGGCCACGATCGCCCCGGCCTTGGCCTCGCTCCAGCGGACCAGCGACTTGATGGCCAGCACCTCGGGCGTGTCGGGCTGGCCGGGCGCCTTGCTGGCCAGCGACTTGGAGACCTCGGCCAGCAGCCGCTGCGATTTGTCGCGCTCGATGCCGAAATGCCGGTTGTACTCCGAGACCAGGTCGGCCACGCGCTGCGCGTCGTGATCGAACACGGCGATGTTGCCGCTGGTCATGTAGGCCACGTGCACGTCGTGCGCGTCCTCGACCAGCCGGATGAGCGTGCCCCCCATGCTGATCACGTCGTCGTCCGGATGCGGGCTGAAGCAGATCACCCGCCGCCGCTCGCGGCCGGCCGGATGGTAGTTGATCGTGTCCATCATCCAGCGGAAGACGCGGTGAGCCACGCTTTGGGCCGGGCCGTGGCGGCGGAGCAGCTGATGCAGGCCGTGCTGGCGGAAGTCGTCGTCGTCGAGCTTGAGCAGCGCCTTCTGCGACCGCTCGCACAGCCAGAGCACCGCCCGCTTGATCAGGGCGTCGGTCCAGGCCAGGTCGCCGAGCACCCAGGGCGTGATCACGGCCGTCAGCTTGCCGGCCGCGGCCGAGTCGATCCAGAGCGAGGCGTCGGCATGCTGCCGCAAATAGCTGGCCGGCACGCGCGGGCTGGCCTGGCCTTCGGCCGTCTCGCGGAGGATGCCGGCCTTGTGCTCGCCCAGGGCAATCAGCACCACCTTGCGGGCGTCGAGAATCGTGGCGATGCCCATCGTGATGGCATGGCTGGGCACGTTCTCCTCGCTGAAAAAGTCGCTGGCCGCGTCGCGCTTGGTCAGCGGGTCGAGCGCCGCCAGCCGCGTGCGGCTTTCGCGGGTGGAAAAGGGCTCGTTGAAGCCGATGTGACCGTTGCGGCCGATGCCCAGCAGTTGAATATCGATGCCGCCGGCCTGCTGGATCGCCTCTTCATACGCCCGGCAGTGGGCGGCCACGCTCTCCATGGGGACGCGGCCGTCGGGAATGTGGATGTTTTCGCGCGGGATGTTCACGTGGTTGAAGAAGTGCTCGAACATCCAGCGGTGATAGCTTTGCAGCTGGTCGGGATCGATGCCGTAGTATTCATCCAGGTTGAACGTGACGACGTTCGACAGGTCGAGCCCGTCCTCGCGGTGCAGGCGAATCAGCTCGCGATACACGCCCATCGGCGTGCTGCCGGTTGGCAAGCCAAGCACGGCCCGCTGGCCCTGGGCCTGGCGCTCGCGAACGACTGCCGCGATCGTGCCGGCAAGTTGCCGAGCCAACTGCTGATGCGACTGGAAGACGAAACAGGGGATCTCGGTGCCGGCGATCGGCTGGGCTTCGGGCGTGGTCATGCGCGCTGGGGAAATCGGCTTCAGGAAAAACGAGCAGGGCAGGGGAGTAGGCCTAGTATCGTAGATCGGCCGCGGGAAATCCAGGAAAGGAAAAAGGCGGAAGTATGAAGGCAGAAGGATGAATGAGCATCACGTGCTGAGTTATTTTGCCTTTTGCCTTCTGCCTTTTGCGTTCTATTTCCCGGTTTCCACCGTCAGCGCCAGGTTGTCGCGATGGATCACCTCCACGTACGGACAGTGCCCCAGGGCGGCGGCGATTTGTTCGGTGCGCAGGCCTTGGATTTTCGCCGCGTCGGCGCTTGCGTAGTTACTCAGGCCCCGGGCGAACTCGGCGCCCTGCGGGTCGACGATCGCCACCAGGTCTCCCTTGTCGAACGTGCCGCTGATCTGTTTGATGCCGATGGCCAGCAGGCTGCGGCCTTGCTGCTCGATCGCCCGGCGGGCGCCGTCGTCGACCGTGAGCCGGCCGCGGGGCTGCGAGGTGAAGCCGATCCAGCGCTTCCAGGAGCGGATCGCTTGCCCCTGGGCGACGAACAGCGTGCCGACCAGCTCGCCGCCGGCGATCCGCTCCAGGTTGCCGGGCTGCCGGCCGCTGGCGATGATCACGTTTTCGCCGGCCGTGGTGGCGATCCGCGCCGCCTCGATCTTGCTGGCCATCCCCCCTTTGCTCAGTCCCGTGGCCCGGTCGCAAACCATGGCCTGGATGGAAGCATCGAGCCGGGTAACGGTGTGAATCAGCCTCGACGCCGGGTCCTGGGGGTCGCCGTCGTAAAGCCCTTCGACGTCGGAGAGCAGCACCAAGAGGGCGCCCGAACCAGGTTGGTGACCATGGCGGCCAGGCGGTCGTTGTCGCCGAACGTGGTCTTCAGCTCGGCCACGCTGACGGTGTCGTTTTCGTTGATGATCGGCACGGCGCCGTACTCGAACAGCGCCAGGATCGTGTTCCGCACGTTGAGATACCGGGTGCGGTCGTCCAGGTCTTCGGCCGTGAGCAGCAGCTGGGCCGCGTGCCGGCCGTGGGCACGCAGTCCACGGTCGTAGGCTTCGATCAGGTGGCTCTGCCCGACTGCGGCGACGGCTTGCAACTCGGCCAGGCTGGTGGGACGTTTGGTCAGACCGAGCTGACCCATGCCGGCGCCGACGGCGCCGCTGGTGACCAGGGCCACTTTGCGGCCGGTGGCGGCCAGCCGGTGCAGTTCTTCGGCCAGCCGGGCCACGCGCTCCTGGTCGAGCGTGCCGGCCGGGCTGGTCAGCACGCGCGTGCCGACCTTGACGATCACCGTGTGGGCGGCAGTGGCGATTTCCTGGCGCAACAGGTCTTTCATCCGGTAGATCATAGCCGCCGGCGGGGCGGACAAAAACCCGGCAGCTTGCCGAGTCAAACGCAGGGGCAAGGGGCATTGCGCGGCGCAGCTTTGACCGAGGAAAGTTCGTCCGCAGATTCCGCAGATTTCACAGATTGAAGAAAGAGAGGTCCGGCAGCGACTCGACACTGCGGCCTCGCGCGCACGCGGAAGCGGGCGTACCTTCGTCTGCTCTCGGTTCGGTGAAATCGCCGAAATCTGTGGATAAACCCTCCGCCGGCGGGCGTGAGCGGCGGGAAGCGGATTGAACTCGCTCGGTCGCGACGGAATGGGGCAGCGCTCCGCCGCCGTTTTCCGCTCGGTTGTGAAACCGTCGCGGCTGCCTTACAATGAGTAGCGGCGACGGCACGGGGGCGACCAATGGTTCTTGATTCTGCGCTTGGCTTGCGCACCGCGGCTGGCTGCAGCAGGCACCCCGCTACGGTCGATGCCCGCCGCCGACACGTGTTGAAACCGGATCCTCACTGGAGAGCTTGCCCTCGATGAGCGAACTGTTTCACGAATGCGGGGTGGCGGCGATCTACCATTTGCCGTCGCGCGAGCGGAGCCCGCTCTGCCCGGACGAAGGGCCCGACGAAATCTCCCGGCTGATGCCGCGGATGCTGCTCGACATCCAGAATCGCGGCCAGCTCTCGGCCGGCATGACCACCTGGAATCCCAAGCGCAACCAGCTCATCGACACCTACAAGGAGCTGGGCGGAGTCAGCGAAGTTTTCCGCTTGAGTCATCGGGGCAAGTTCGAGAGCCTGATGCGCAAGCACGCCGGCCGGGCCGCCATCGGCCACGTGCGCTATGCCACCTGCGGCTGCGACGACCGCAACTATGCCCAGCCGTTCGAGCGGCATCACGTGCAAAAGCACAAATGGTTCAGCTTCGCCTTCAACGGACAGCTGGCCAACTACCAGGAACTGCGCGAGGGCCTGCTGGCCGACAGCGACAACCACCTGGCCCGCGATACCGACACCGAAATCATCATGCACGAGATCGGCCGCGAGATGGCCGGCGACCGCCGCCCGGCCCTGGTCGACGTGATGCGGGCCGTCGCCCAGCGGTTCGACGGGGCGTATAGCCTGGTGCTGCTCAACTCGCTGGGGGACATGCTCGTGGCCCGGGACCCATTGGGCCTCAAGCCGCTGAGCTATGCCATCGAAGGGCCGCTGTTCGCCGCGGCCAGCGAAAGCGTGGCCCTGCTGAACCTGGGCTTTGCCCCCGAAAGCATCAAGTCGATGCTGCCCGGCCAGTGCATCACGATCACCGGCGGCAAGTTCGAGGTGCACCGGTTCGCCCCCAGCCCGCGCCGGGCGCATTGCTTCTTCGAGTGGATCTACTTCGCCAACGTGGCCAGCACGATGGACGACCGCAGCGTCTACCTGTCGCGCAAGGCGCTGGGCGAAGAGTTGGCCCGGCTGGAGACCGTGCCGATCGACGAAGACACGATCGTCGTGCCGGTTCCCGACACCAGCAAGGCCGCGGCCGACGCCATGGCCTTCAAGCTCAAGGTGCCCTCGCTCGAAGGCCTGATCCGCAATCGCTACAGCGGCCGCACGTTCATCGAAGGCAGCAGCAACCGCAAGCGCAAGGCGGAAACCAAGTACACTCCGCTGCGCGAAGTGCTCGAAGGCAAGCGCGTGCTGCTGGTCGAAGATTCGATCGTCCGTTCGACCACGATGAAAGTGCTGCTCAGCCGCATCCGCGACCTGGGCCGGGCCCGCGAAATCCACGTTCGCGTGGCCTGCCCGCCGATCATCGCCCCGTGCTTTTACGGCATCGACATGTCGACGGTCAACGAGCTGTTCGCTCCGCGGTTCCTGCACGGCGCGCCCCTGACCGAAGAAATCCAGTCCGAGATGGCCTCCACGCTGGGAGCCGATTCGCTCCGCTACCTGCCGGTCGAGTCAATCGCCCGGGCGATCGGCTTCGACAGCGACCAGTTGTGCCAGGCCTGCATCACCGGCCATTATCCGAGCCAGGCCGGGCAAGACCTGTACCAGGTGGCCCTGCGCAACGCCAGCGGGGGCGGCTCGGAGCGGACCTACGAGCGGCCCGCCACGGTCGGCAGCCCCTAGGCGCAGCCGGGAGCGGGCCCTAAGCGCGGCCGGGAGCGGGCCCTGAGCCTGGCCGGAGCGGGCCATTGGCCGCTTGCGGCGAATCCTGGCGCTCGACTCCGCCGCTAGCCCCATCCTTTTTCAGCTGCGAAATCTGCGCAATCTGCGGATGCGTCTTCTCCGTAGCGCTCGGGGCTCCGCATGGTCAGACGCTGGGATTGCCCTGGCATCCCTGGCCCAACTTCGCTACGGTCCGCACGTTGTCGACTGCTCCGGCGCCGACGGCTCCGGCTGACAATCCACAAAACGCAATCCACGAAACGCAATCCACGAAACCCTGCGGGATGGCGCCATGACCGAACTGCGCACGACCTGGGCAATCCTCTTGCTCCTCTCGGCCACGGGCTGCGACCAGATTCAATCGGCCGTCGACAGTGCCCGGGGGACGAAGCCGCCCACCGCCTCGATCCAGGCTGATTCGCCGCGCGAGTTCATCGGCCGGGCGATCGCGGCCTGCGGCGGCGAGCAAAACATCGCCCGGCTGAAAAAGGGGCGGGTCGAAATGGTCGGACGCGGCGGCTTCGCGCCCGGCGTGAGCGGTCAGTTCACCATCATTGACACCTTCGACCTGCCCCAGCGGCTGCGGCGCGAGGCCACCTTCAGCGACGGCAAATTGGTGCTCAAGATGCTCACGGTCATCGACGGCCATCGGGGCTGGATGAAGTCGATCGAGGGCACAAGCGGCGGCGAAGTCCGCGAGCTGGCGCCCGATGCGGACAAGAACAACGCCTTCCCGCATTCCGTGCTGGGGGGCCTGATCGAGATGCGCGAGCCCGACGTCGAGCTCAAGCGCCTGGTCGCCGATCGGCCCGATCAAACCTGGATCGCCGTCCGCCGCGACGGCCAAGCGCTGGGCACCAACGTGTTCGACAACCGCACCGGGCATTTGCTCAGCAGCCACAAACAGCTCGTCGACGCCACGGCCGGGCCGGTGGCCATTCACACGGTCTACTCCGACTACCACAACATCTCAGGCGTCGAGGTGCCGCTGCAAATGGCGAGCTTCCGCGAAAGCGAGATGCTGGTCGAGTTGAAAGTCGTCAAGCTCGACGTTCTGCCCGTGGTCGACCCGCGGCTGTTCGCCCGGCCGGAGTGACTTCGGATATGCACAGAAGGATGAAGGCAGAAGGATGAAGGATGAAACAGAACGAGGAGGGGCCGCTCCAGACTTCGTTCTTCCGGGTTTTCTCTTCCATCCCCCGTATCCCCTGCCGCATCTCCTTATCTCCTGCAGGTGCCGTTTTGCACACCGCTGGGAGAAGCCTCGCGGCTGACTGCAAATTGCAGGGCGCGCCATCGCCGCTCAACTGCCGACGAGCGGCACGAAGCGGCAGCCGGCCAATTCGGTCACTTGCAGCTGGCCCTGCTCCTTGCGAATCGCCTGGAGCACTTGGGCATGCTCCGGGCCGACGGGAATCACCAGGATTCCGCCTTCGGCCAATTGCTCGACGAGAGCCGGCGGAACTTCGCTGGCCGCCGCGGTGACAATGATGCGGTCGAACGGGGCTTCGGCCGGCAGGCCCCGCGTGCCATCGCCGATCACCAGGCGCACATTGCGGCAGCCGAGCCGCTCGAGCACGCGCTGAGCGCCGAGCGACAGCGTGCCGTGGCGCTCGATGCTGATGACGCTGCCGGCCAGCTCGGCCAGGATCGCGGTCTGATAGCCGCTGCCGGTGCCGATCTCGAGCACCTTTTCCGGGCCGGCCAGCTGCAGCGCTTCGGTCATCAGCCCCACGATGTAAGGCTGGCTGATCGTCTGGTCGCAATCGATGCTGATCGCGTGATCGGCGTAGGCTTCGCCTTCCAGCGAGCGTGGCACGAACCACTCGCGCGGCACCCGCGCGAAGGCTTCGAGCACGCGCGGGTTGCGAATTCCGCGCCGCAGCATCTGATGCTTGACCATCGCGCGGCGGTCGTCGGCGTGCAAGGCGGGGTCCATTGCGGTCCCTCTGGTCCAAGGTCGGGAACCCTCAGGTCCAAAGCGTGCCGCTCTTGCTCAGCTCCGCATACCAGTATCCGACTTGCCGGGTAGAGAATCCAGATGAGAATCCGCAAACCCTGGTTGAGCGCCAGACGACCAGTGGCCAGGAATGAGAAAGAGACCGCCCAAGACGGTGCCCCCCGTGTGGCTACAATGAGCACACTGCTAAGTCCGGGCTAACGGAGGGGCCGCAAGAGGGAGGCCATTAGCCCGCGGTGGAGGCGGCGGCCCGGCCAGCGCCCGGCGACACGGCGCCCGCCACTCGCCAATCGCAAACCTGGACCTCGACGTTCCGCCGGCCGCGGAATTCGTTGATGACCGGCCGAAAGGCCACGTCGATGGGGCCGGCAGCGGTCAATTCTTCGGCCCAGTCCCCGCCGCCAAACGCCACGCCGCGCAGCGCCACGCCGTGCTGCACCAGCCGCAGCGACAAATGCCGCTCGCCGCCGCCGATCCGCCGCGGCGGCTCGGCCAGCGTCACCTCCGAAGCACACAAGAGCGGCCGGGCATTGCCTTGGCCGAACGGCGCCAGCCGTTCCAGCTCGCCCACCGCAGCCAGGGACAGCACCGCCAGGGGCACCTCGGCGTCGATCCGGAGCACGGCGATTCGGGCTTCGGGCGAAGTTGCATCGCCGATCACTTCGCAAAACGCGGCCCGAAAACCCGCCACCTGGCCTTCGGCCAGTTTCAATCCGGCCGCGGCCGCATGGCCGCCGTGGCTCAGCAGATGCTCGCTGCACTGTCCCAAGGCGGCGTGCAGGTCGACCCCCGGAATGCTCCGGGCCGAGCCAACGCCCGGCTTGACGCCCAAATCGTCCAGCGCCACGAGCACGACGGGGCGATGGAACTTCTCGGCCAGCCGGCCCGCGACAATGCCAATCACGCCCGGATGCCAGCCCCGGCCGGCCAGCACCAGGGCCGGATCCCCCTGGGGGTCGAATTCGTCCTGGGCTTGCTTGAGAGCAGCCAGGTAGACGCTGCGTTCCAGGCTGTCGCGGCTGCCGTTGAGTTCATGCAGGTATTCGGCCAGGGCCTGCCCGCGCTCGGCCGACGCCGTGGTGAGCAATTCGACCCCCAGCATCGCCTGCCCGAGGCGGCCGGCGGCATTCAAGCGCGGAGCGATCGAGAAGGCCACGTCCTCGCTGGCCAGCGCCGCTTTCTGGTGGAGTCCGGTCAATTTCAGCAGCGCGGCCAGGCCGACCGAGGGCGCGACTTGATGCTGACCAGCCCATGCCGCACGAAGATCCGGTTCTCGCTCACCAGCGGCACCATGTCGGCCACGGTGCCCAGGGCGACCAGGCCCACCGCTTCGAGCAGGAAATTCTTCATCGGCTCGCCCACGCGCTTCGACTGGCTGGCCCGCTGGCAGAGGGCCCAAGCCAATTTGAACGCCACGCCCGCCCCGCACAGCCCGACGAACGGATAGGCCGTGCCGGGCAGCGCCGGATGGACGATCTCGGCCGCCGCCGGCAACTCGGCAGCCAGCGAATGATGGTCGGTGACGATCAGCTCCAGCCCCAGCGCGCGGGCCTGGACCGCCTCTTCCAGGCTGGCGATGCCGCAGTCGACCGTGACGATCACTTGTGCCCCGCGCTGGGCCAGAGTGGCCAGGGCGGCCCCGTTCAGCCCGTAGCCTTCGTCGAGCCGATTGGGCACGTAATAGCTGACGTCCGCCGCCAGCAGCCGCAGGGCCAACAGCAGCACCGCCGTGCCCGACATGCCATCGACGTCGTAATCGCCGTAAATCACGATCTTTCGCCGGGCGGCCACGGCCGCCAGCAAGCGCTCGGCGGCGCCGGCGGCGCCGGGCAAATCCTCGGGATCGAACAGCCCCGAAAGCGTGGGGGCCAGAAACGTGCGGGCCGCCTGCGGATCGCAGATTCCGCGGCAGACGAGCAGCTGAGCCGCCACCGCCGAGATGCCCGCCGCGCGTTCCAGGTGCGCAATCCGATCGGCGTCGTGCGGGTGGATCCTCCACTGTTTGGGCATTTTCTTCCCTGAACGAGATCGCTCGGCGCAAGGGCGCCGGGGCGGCAGCCCCGTGCATTGAATCAAATCGCGTGGCAGCCAGCAAGCGATCGCCGTGCCGGGGCAGCACGACGCCAACGACAGTACGGTTGTTCTTGGCGCCGGGCGGCCCGGGGCCAGCGCGCTCGCCGGGCAAAAAAACAGCCGGCCCACTTCCACGCGGGAAAGTGGCCGGCTGTGCGAATCATCTCAGGCTAAAAATCGACGGGTGCTCTCGGTGAGGCACTACCGGGCGTCGCGGACGCTGAAGAAGCCGCCACCGCCGCCCATGCCACCCATGCCGCCACCCATCCCGCCCATGCCACCCATGCCCATGCCACCCATGCCGCCACCCATGCCGCCACCCATGCCGCCGCCCATGCCGCCGCCCATGCCGCCACCCATGCCGCCGCCCATGCCGAATCCACCGCCGCCACCGCCCATGCGCATGACTTGGATCGGAATCACGAGGTCGGCCACGGGGTAGACCTTGGTGACCAGCTCATTGCCGGCCTTTTCCGGGGTGGTGATCATCAGCACTTCGTTCTTGATGACGTAGGTCAGGTCCATGGCGCCGAGCATCAGGCGGAGCGCGCTTTTGAGCGTGATGCCCTTGAGGTTGCGGGTGACCGGCGTATCGGGGCCGATGCTCGCGTCTTCCAGGGCCTTGGTGTCGATCTGAATCTCGATGTTGTGCAGGTCCTTCAGATAGTCGACCACGTCCTGCAACGGGGCTTCGACGAATTCAATGCTCGTCGGCTCGTCCAGCTGCTTGCGAATGCGGGCCGCGGCGCCCTTCTGGTCCTTGATGTCGGCCGAGGCGAAATCCTTCCACTTCTTCCGCCGCAACGACAGTTCTTCCCAGACCTGGGCGTCGGGATAGACGATCGGCTGGTCGTCGGGGAAGGGGATGTGGGCGTATTCCACCTGGGCCAGGCAATCCACCACCGCCTTGCGACGCGTCGTGTTCGTGACGTGGGCCTGCGTGACGTAACGCGTGGTCCGGGCGTCGAGCACCGCCGCCACCGAGACCGGATCGTTCGGCGCCATTTCCTGGACTTCGTTCGCCGCGGCTTCCTCGGCCAGCAGATAGCGGCCTTCGGACATCAGCGAATTGAAGCGGTCCATCAACTGCTTGATCTTCTCTTGATTGCGATCGAGCGATTGCGTGATCCGCAGCCGTTCTTCGGCCGCGGCCCGGGCTTGCTCGACTTCAATGTCGCGCTGTTCCTTCTCCGATGCCCGGCGTCCCGACTCGCGCAGCACCGCCCCGATCTGGCCGCGCAACTGCGCCCGCAACTCGCTGCTCAGCTCGGGCGCTTTGATCACCCGCTCGAGCGCCACCTTGAGCGTGCCCTGCACGCCCAGCGGATCGGTCGCCATCCGCGTCCGGGCATCCTTCAATTCGTTCTCGACGTCGGCCTTGATGACCGAAGCGATCAGGTTGTTTTGATCGACCGTCTTGTCCAGCAGCGACGGGTTGTACTCGTCGGCCGTGGAAGGATCGAGCGGAACCACCGGCGGGGTGGTGCCACCGAGAATGCCCGCGCTGTTTTGCGCCAGGCCCGTCGACGCGCCTTGCAAGATCGCCAAGGCCGCCACGCCGGCCGAGATTGCCGGCAACCAAACCGCTCGATAACCGCGACAGCTCATAACTCCCTCCGGCAGGTAAAGAAGTCGTCCCTTCTAGGTTTCCAGTCATCCACGCAAGCCACGACCGCTTGATGGCAGCGCCGCCGCCGCATAGCCGTCCAAACGCTTATCGGCCTGGGCCCGGACGGACGACGTCGAGAAACCTCGATCCGCCGCCACCAGGCCGACTTTATTCTAATTCGGTCCCCGGACTGTGCAATATTCGCACTGGGGGGTGAACTTCTTCGCCCACCGGGCGATTCGGCTCCCTCCCCCCCGACCGTGGGCCGGCCGCCGGCCGAGCTAGAAAACGCCGGGGAACTGCCCGTTGCCGTTGTTCTGGTTCTGCCCCGGCAGATGCAACGGGCCGCCTCCGCCCGACTGTCCGGACTGACCCTGCTGACCTCCTCCAAACCCGGCCGGGGGACCGAAGCCGGAGCCGAACTGCGGCAGGCGAATCGGCTGCACCAGTTCGCCCACCGGATAGACCCTGGTCGTGAGCTTTTGGCCGGCCCGGTCGGGAGTGGTGATCAGGAGCACTTCGTTGTCGATCAGGTACGTCAGGTCCAGGGAGCCCAAGAGCAGCCGCAGCGCCGAACGGAGGCTGATCCCATCCAGACGCTGCGTGACGGGCGCGTCCAGGTCGATGCTGTTCTCCTCCAAAGCTTTGGCGTCGAACTGAATCTCGATGCCGTGCAAGTCCTTCAAATACGCCATCGCGTCGGCCAGCGACGTCTGGACAAAGTCGCAGTTCGTGGGCTCTGCCAACGCGCGCGAAACGCGGGCCTCGGCCGGCGTCGAGTTGCGCAAATCCGTGCGGGCATATTTCGCCCGGCGGCGGGTCAGGTCCTGCCAAACCTCCGCCTGCGGATACACGATCGGCTCGTCGTCCGGAAACGCGCTGCTCGCCGACTCGACCAGCGCCAGCGCGTGCACGACGTTTTGCTGCCGACGACTGCGCTGGGCCAGGGCCTCGTCCAGACTGCTGATCGCACGCAAGTTGCCTTGCAGACTGGTCCGCACGACCTGGGCTTCCGGGGATGAATCGGTGTCGAGCCCGTCGGCCACGCTTTGGGCTTGCGCGTACCGTCCCTCGTGCATCAGGGCGTCGAATCTCTCAGAGAGCTGCTTGATCCGCTCCTGTCGGCTGGCCAGGTTGCCGGCAACGAGCATTCGCTCTTCGGCCGCTGCCCGGGCCTGCGCTGCGGCGAGCTGCCGCTCCTGAAACTCCGCATCCCGGCGGGCGGCAGTCTGCAAGGCCGATTCCAAGCGGCCGCTCAATCTGGCCCGGAGTTCGGCGGAAAGCTCAGGCGCCACGCGCACCAGATGCTGCAGCGTTTTGAGTTCGGCAAGTGCGGCCGAGGGATTCTGGGCCATGCCGGCCGCGGCGCCGGCCAACCCGGCTTCGACTTCGCGCTCGATCAATTCGCCGATCCGCCGCCGCTCGATGACCGTTCGATTGAGCAGCGAAGACCCGGGACTTGTCGTCGACGCGGCGGCCGGTCCATCCGGCGGGGCCGATCGCACCGCTTGGGACAGGGCGCCTGTTAGAAATCCCCCCAGCGCAGCAACGAGCCAGCACGAGCGCAGCATGACACGCCTCCTCTCCCCATAGGAAGTGAATAACCCGCAGGAGGCCTTCGTGTTCCGAGGGCGAAGGATCCTGCGCACAACTCGCGGCAAGCTCAGGACGCACGCTCACGGCGACCGTGGGGCGCGCCAGGAGCCAGCGGCCGTCGATCCGCCGCAAACGCCCGAATTCTATGCCCGCGGCGTCAGAAGGAAAGAGAAGAAAATAGCCGCCGCGCAGGCGCCGCAGATCTGCGGCGCCCGACGTGAGCGCCGGGCGTGAGGGCTGGCGGCAAGGGGCGCGAGGGCGGGCCCTATTTCTTCTTTTCGGTGTGGGGCGTGTGCCGCCGCAGGCGGGGCGAATACTTGCTCAGCTTGAGCTTTTCGCCCCCCGATTTGCGCCGCAGGGTGTAGTTGTAGTCGCCGGTCTCGTCGCAGACCAGAAACACGGTTTCGACCTTCTTTTTGCCTTTGGCCATCGCGATTCACTTCCTTTGCCCGCGGCACGCGCTCATGAGGCGGCCCGACTCGGCGTGCGAAGCTGGCCCGCTCTCGGAACCGCAGGCGGGCTGCCCGGTTTCATTCTTGGAGGGTCAAAACCACAGATTGTACAAAGTCCGGCCCGACTATGACCAGGGGCACTTGCCCGATTACCGGCCGGCTCCGGACAGCCCGCCGGGAAGGGAAAAAGGCCGAATCGGCCGCCCCGGCTGGGCCCTGGCTGCCGGCGCAGATAGGATAAAACGACCTCTACCCGGCGGAAATGTGGGCCCAGGCGTGTCTACTTTTCTCGGATCTTGCGTAAACTAATGAGTGCAGGACCGTTGCGTCCTTGCACGGAGCGCCGGCACCGGGATTTCTTCGGGGTTTGGTCGAGCGCAGGCTTTGTGCGCCGGGGTTTGTTCGAGCCAATGGCCACGATCATTACAGCCGCCGACAGCGAATCCGCTGCTGCCAATCAGCCGGCGGCAACTTTGCCCGAGGCTGCGCCCGCCAGCACTGCGCCGCCGGAAACGCCCGCAGGCGTGTCGGGGCAGGGCGCGTCGGCGCCACCGCCGCTGCCGCCCAAGACAGCAGCCGTCGCAGTCTACGAACCATCGGCCGGGGCCGGCACTGCGCCGCCGCCATTGCCCCCGGCCGGAAACGCGGCCGGCGCAATTTCGCCCGCGGCGCCCTCGAGTAACGGGTCCTCGAATAACGCGCGGCCCTCGGGCAGCGCGGGCTCATTGCCCACCGGTGCCGCCGCGACCACGAATACCCCGCCCGCCGTGACGCCTCCGGCGATGACGCCTCCGAGCGCCTTGCCCCCAGCGGCCGGTCCACCGCCGCCGCTGCCCGGTGCCCCCGCCGCAGCGCCGACGGCGCCTCCGCCTGTGCCGGCCAACGCGACCCCGCCCGAACCTCCGCCGCCAGTCGTCGAAGTCGCGGCCGACGACACGGTGTACGCCGGCATCTGGTCGCAGATGCCCAGCTGGCTGACCAGCACGGTGGTGCACCTGGTGCTGCTGTTGCTCCTGGCCACGGGTTCGGTCCTGCAAACACCGCACTACGGTTCGGACAAAGGGGGCACGGTCGCGGAGACCGGAACCTACACCGCGGAAGGCAACGATCCCGAAGCTCTGGAAGACATCCCGCAGCAAAACCTGGCGGCCGCGCCGGAGCCCAGTAGCGACGAACTGGTTGCCGGCCCCACGGCCAACGAAATCAGCAACCGCGTCGTCGACGCCAACCTGGGGCCGGCCGTGCCCGAGATCGACCTGGCGCTCGGCGGCATGGGCCCGAGCAACGTCAGCCCGCTGGGCATCGGGGCACCGGGGGACGGCGGCGACCTGATGGGCGGGGTCGGCGATTCGATCGGCCGTTCGCTGCAAAATCGGCTCAGTGCCGGGAGCCGGGCCCGACTAGTGGCCATCGGTGGCGGGACTCCGGCCAGCGAAGCGGCGGTCGACAAGGGGCTGCGCTGGCTGGCCGAGCATCAAAACGCCGACGGCAGCTGGTCGTTCGATCACCGTGCCGCTCCCAAGTGTCACGGGCGCTGCAAAGATCCGGGCAGCCAGGGGCAAGCCAAAATCGCGGCCACGGCGATGGCCCTCCTTCCGTTCCTGGGCACCGGCGAAACCCACCATCAGGGCAAGTACAAGAAGACCATCGAAAACGGGCTGTACTTCCTGGTCCGCTCGACCCATGTCGAAGGGGACCGGGCCAGCCTGCTCGAGCCGGGGGGCCGCATGTACGGCCACGGCCTCGCGTCGATTGCCCTGTGCGAAGCCTACGGCATGACCCACGACCGTTGGCTGCAGGATCCGGCCCAGCGTGCGGTCAACTTCATCGTCTCGGCGCAGGATCCGAACCCGCTCAGCGGCGGCTGGCGGTACTTTCCGCAGCAAGCCGGCGACACGTCGGTGGTCGGTTGGCAAGTGATGGCGCTCGAAGAGCGCCCACATGGCATACCTCAAGGTGCCGCCCGAATCGATCGTCAAGGCCGGCTACTTCCTCGACTCGGTGCAGACCGACGGCGGATCCTTCTATGGCTACACGGGGCCCGGCAACGGTCCGGCCACCACGGCGATCGGCCTGCTCTGCCGGATGTACATGGGCTGGGAACGCGAAAACCCGACGCTGCAGCGCGGCGTGGCCGGATTGGTGCAGCTGGGCCCCTCGCTCGACAAGACGGGGCTCCCCCGCAACAACATGTACTACAATTATTACGCGACTCAGGTCATGCACCACTTCGGCGGCTCCGATTGGCAGCGCTGGAACGTCGCCATGCGCGACTACCTGGTCAAGACGCAGCTCGACCAGGGACACGCCCGGGGCAGCTGGCACTTCGAAGGCTCGGATCATGGCCTGGCGCCCGGCGGCCGACTCTACTGCACCGCCCTGGCCACGATGATCCTCGAGGTCTATTACCGGCACATGCCGCTCTACACCGACCTGAGCACCAAAGACAAGTTCCGCAACTGAGTCTGTTGCACGGCGCGCGAACTTTGTCAGCCTGGTGAGGGCTGCCCGGCGTCATTACGGTGCCGTGCTGCGCCGCCAGAGAACCTGGGGCGGATCGTCGAAGGGGCGCGTCGCAGCCGCGTCGAACCGCGGCCCCAGGCGGCCGGGCTGTTCGCGGCTCGTGGACCAAAAGCAAAAGCCCCGCGGGCCTGGACCGTGGGGCTTTCGCCAAGTCGAATTGTCGAGAGCCGGCTCTTAGGCCCGGCGGCGGCGACGGGCGGCGACCAGCAGCCCGACCCCGGCGAACCCGAGCAGGACGATGCTCGACGGTTCGGGAACCACCGCCGCGACCTGCTGGATCTGATCCCCGGTCAGGGCCGTGTTGAAGACAAACAGGTTGCTGATGGCACCGCTCATTTGGCTTCCGCAGCAGTCGTTGCCGATTGAGGCAATCGCACCGGCATTGTTGAACTGCCCACCCGTGGTGTTGGTCCCCACAAGCACGCCGTTCTCGTAGATGCTTTGCAAGTTGTGTGAGGCGTCGAAGACCCAAGCCACGTTGTACCACTGATTCAACGTCAGGGCGGGGGCGTTCGGCTGCAAGTCGTCACCGTAGAAGCCCATCATAATCGCGGGGGTCGGCCCACCACCGGCCAACCGCTCCTGCAAGTGCAAGCCCTGGTCTGTGCTTCCGGTCGCGGGGGTGCCGAAGACGGCCCTGCCGTTATTGAGGGTGCCAAAGTCGTTGAAATTGACCCAGGCGTCGACGGTGAATGAGTGGTTGTTGAGCTGCAGGTTGTTCGTCGTGGTCGTCGCGATGTTGGTACCGCCGTCGAAGCTGAAGGCGCTCCGCCCGCCCGGACCGGCGGTGTAGGCGGTCGTGCCGTTCACCGTGCCGTTGAAGCCGTTGCCGGAAATGTCGTTCGTATTGCCGCCGAACAAATAGCCGGCCGTGACCGTGGCGCCGGCGATGTCTAGGGCTTGAGCGGCGTTCTGCGTGCCAAGGGCCAGAACCAGCGTCAGGGCACAGGCGATCAAAGAGGCGCGTTTCATGACATTCTCCAGGCAAGAATAGGGTGTGCGTGCGTGCTAACGGTTAAAGTAAACACAAAAAACGTGAATTTGAATAAAAACTTCGCATAAAGGCCGTGAACACCTGTCAAGATTACTGTCCAGAACTCCGCCAGCTCAGCGGCCTGGCAGACTGCGCTGCAGCGTGCCAGACCCGAGAGTGACAAGTGAGGCTGACTAGCTCTACAGCCAACACTTGAGCAGCGCCAAAATAGCTGCGCCGCTCGCGCCACTATAGACAAGAAAAATCGAAACGCAAGCCCCGATCAAGAATCCTTGACATAAACCGTCCCGCTTCCGATGCGTCGCGGGGGGGCCGAAAACGGACCGCAATCGGCCGCCAGTTCAACGAGCGGAAAAGATGCGATCAAGCGCGGCGGCGCGCAATAGCATTCCCGCCCGAGCGGGCAGCCACCCCGCAGCGGCGGCAGCGAAAACCATTGTGCGTTCCATTCCCACGGGGGTCCCCAAAACACAGAAAGCCGGGACCTGGTTTCAGGGCCCGGCTTTCTGTTTGATTTCCTACTTCCAGGCCGCCGCGCTGGGGCGGCCTGGCCTGTGGTCGGAATCCATTCCGTCCGCGTCGACTACCACCAACGACGGCGCCAGCGACGGCGAAATTCCACCGGGCCCGGGGCCGCTTTGGCCGGCTTGCCCGACGCCACGACCGCGACCGGTACGGCCACGGCCAACGCCTTGAGGCCAATCGTCAGCAACTGACGACGCGATGGCTTCATTTCGCTCATAGATAATCCTCCTTGCCTGAGTAGACGAAAACCCTACAACGATGCGTTGATCTAACCGCATGCTCATCAGCCGTTCAAGGGGGTGCGGGCATTTCTGAACACTTTGTAACCACCACCGTTAAACTGGGGCGTCTGACTGCAAAGCAAGGCGGCCAGCGCAACATAGGCAGGCCCCGTTTCCGCCGGCGGCCAACCCTTCGCCGTCCGTAAGCAGGCTTCCCGGGAGGGCCAGGCTGTGCGCGTCGTGCCGGTTTTGGATTTGATGGGGGGCGTCGTCGTTCGTGGCCAAGGAGGCCGACGACGCGAGTATCGGCCGATCCAAAGCCGGCTCGTGTCCGATGCGCTGCCCGAGACCGCGGGGTGTGCGTTTTTCGAATTGGGCCTCGCGCAGCTTTACCTGGCTGACTTGGACGCAATCGGGGGCGCCGAGCCGGCCTGGTCGACATACGACCGACTGGCCGCCTTGGGGGTCCGTCTCTGGATCGATGCGGGAATCGGCAGCCGGGCGCTCGCCGAGTCGATGCTCCGGTTCGCCGAGCACACGCCGGCGGTGACCGGGATCGTGGTCGGATTGGAGTCGGTCGCCGACGCGGAAACGCTCGGACAGGTCCTCGAGGTGCTCGGCCCGCAGCGCGCGATCTTCAGCCTCGATCTCGGCGGCGGGCAACCCTTGGCCGCTGCCGGCTGGGACGGCCTGGCGGCGGACGAGATTCTCGCTGTAGCCGTCCAGCAGGGCATCCGGCGGGCGATCGTCCTGGATCTGGCTGACGTGGGCAGCGGCCGCGGCGTCGGCACGTTGCAGCTATGCCGACAAATCGCCCGGCGGTTTCCCGGGTTGGAGTTAATCGCCGGGGGCGGCGTGCGCGGGCCGGCGGATCTCGACCAGTTGGCCGCTTGCGGCTGTGCCGCGGCATTGGTGGCCACGGCTCTCCACGAGGGCCGCTTGACGGCGGCCGACCTGGCGATCAACCCGTCGGACAGATTTGTGTGACCAGATTCCATGCTGGCGGGCCCTGAATTCGGGCCGTGATGGCGAGTGGACAAGGCGGGTGCCAGGCCGCCGGCCGCTTGGCGCCGCTTACGGCCACTTCGGTTCCCGCCGCTCGAGAAAAGCGGCCAAACCCTCGGCGGCCGCTTCGGTGGTTCGGGCGGTCGCGCTGGCCGAAGCCCCGACCGAAAGTTCGGCACTCAACCGCTCGCCGATCGTTTCGTTGAGGATCCGCTTGGTGAGCTGCAGCGATTCGGCGCGCAGGCCGCGCAGTCGGCGGCGATTTGTGCCCCCCGGGCCCAAACCTTGTCGTCGGCAATGACCTCGTGCGCCAGCCCACTGGCGTGGGCCGCTGGGGCGGAAATGGTCTGGGCGGTCAGCAGCAAATAGCCGGCTCGGCCTGCACCGATGCGAAACGCGAGCAGCGGCGCCACGACACCGGCCACAAGCCCGCGGCGCGGCTCGGGCAGGCCGAACTGGGCTCTCCCCCGCCACCACGATGTCGCAAGCCAGGGCCAGTCCGCACCCGCCCGCCAGGGCCGGCCCGACGACCGCGGCCACCAGCGGCTTGGGAAACAGCAGCATGTTCTGCACCAGATCCAGATAATCCAGCGCATCCTGGTGCCACTGTGGCAGCGGATCTGCGGACTGGCTGGTGGCCGCCATTTCGGCCAGATCCATCCCGGCGCAGAATGCATTGCCGGCGCCGGTGAGAATCACGGTGCGCACGCGCCGCTCTTGATGCATGTCGGCCAGGGCTTGCTGCAGCTCGGCGATCAAGGCCCGAGACAGCGCGTTCCGCTTTTCGGGACGATTCAAGATGATCGTGCCGGCCGGTCCATGGACGTGTGTTTTGATCAAGGGTTGCATGGCCAGGTCTCAAACCGATTCCAAACTGGACTGAGGCGGCGCCGACGGAGATTCCAGCCGCCAGGCGAAGCCCAAGCCGGGCGCGCTATGCACTTTCGCTCAGGGGCTTTCGACTCGGGCCGGCCGTCGCATCGCCCCGATGTTGCCGGGGGCCGGCAGCGTCAGGTCGAGGATCGCCGTGCCCAAGAGCTTGCCCTGGGTATCGATGCGCAGCGACTGGCTGGCGCCACCGGCCAAGGCATTGTACAGCACGAAGTTCAGCGCCCCCACGCGAGGGAGCAGAAATCGCTCGACGCTGCTGGGCTCGAGCCCGGCGAAATACTCGGCCACCCGCTCGGCCGTGAGATGGCGCTTGAGATGGGCAAATCCCGCGGGCGTGTACGCCACCACGCCGATGTTGGCATGATTGCCCTTATCGCCGCTGCGGGCATGGGCGATCGTGCCCAATTCGATCGTGCGCTCCACCGGTTCCGGCATCGCTTGCTCCCTGGCTGAGATCCGGTCGCCTGGTTCGTGATTCACGTCTTCTGGACCGCCCAGTCGCGCGCGGCTCGGACTTGCACGCGCGGGCTGATGAGTTCCCGCGGCACGAGCGTCGGCCAATAGGCGAATACGGGGCGAACGGCTCCGCGGGGCGCCGCATAGCCGGCCAGTCCCGGCGGCCCGCTGGTAATCAGCGGAGCGAATTCCTTGGTGAACCGTTCGACCGCCTCGACGCGGCGATCGCGCACCGCGATGCGGAGCATCACTTCGCGCGGACCGGCAGCCGCAGGCGCCCGGCTGGGCACCCCGTCGCCGGCCCCCAGGCACTCGACGTGCACCTCGTCCAAGCGAAATCCGGCCCGCAGCAGCCGCTGCTCGACCAGGTATCCGCATTCCTGGGCTTTGGCCACGGCATCGCGACCGTAAACAAGCAATTGCCCGCTGGCCATGTAGCCGGCCCGATAGGCGAGCGATACCTTGAGCGTGTCCGGCGCCGGCCGGCCGGTCGCCCCGCGGACGGCCACGCGATCGGGCCCCGTCGCGACCACTTCGACCGTGGTGAAATCGACGTCGACGTCGGGGGTCAAGTAGTGGGCCGGATCGCCGATCTCGTAGACCAACTGCTCGACGACCGTGCGCCGGCTGACTTCGCCGCCGGTATTCGTGGGCTTGGTGATCGTCGAGCTGGAATCGTGTTCGATCTCGGCGATCGGGTAGCCGACGTCGGACAGATGAAACTCGTTCCAGTGCCGGTACAGGCCGCCGGTGACCTGGCGCCGCATTCGATCAGATGTCCCGCCACGCTGCCGCCGGCCAGGCGGTGCCAATCGTCCCATTTCCAGCCGAACTCGTAGACCGCCGGCCCGAGCGTCAGCGAAGCGTCGGCCACGCGGCCGGTCACCACGAGCTGGGCGTCGCCTTGCAGGGCCTCGACGATGGGCCGGGCTCCCAGATAAACGTTGGCGCTGACGATTGGTTCTTTGAGTTCCGCCAGCGGCTGGCCGGTGTCGAGGTTTTCCAGTCGGCAGCCGGCCTGTTGCAGCGTGGGCAGCGCGGCCAAGAGATCGTCGCCGCTCACGACGCCGATCGCCAGATGACCCAAACCGGCGCGACAGAGCACGCCGGCCGCCTGCGCTGCGCAGCCGGGAGGATTCATGCCGCCGGCATTCGTCACGATGCGCAGCTGCGACTGGGCGGCCAGCACCGGCGCCAGCGACGTGAGCACGGTGAGGAAATCGGCCGCGTAGCCGGCGCCGGGGTCCTTCTCGCGCTGCCGGGCCAGGATCGAGAGCGTCAGCTCGGCCAGGTACTCGAGCGTCAGGTAGTCGACTTCGGCCGCTTCGACCAGGCGGCGCGGAGCATCGACGTTGTCCCCCAGAAACCCGGCGGCGTTGGCGATTTTCAGAGCCAAGAGATCCTGCCTTGTTGCGCCGCGCAGCGGGGCCGACGCAGCGACCGAGGGTCCCGGAGCGGCGTGTCCGTCAGACCTGAAACACTCCCAGTTTATACGGCTCCAGATCGGCGTGGCGAGTGACGATCTCGAGGGCCTCGATCAGCGCGGGGCGAGTTTCCCCGGGGTCGAGGATGGCGTCGACCCAGCCCCGCGCCGCGCCGTAGCGCACGTCCATCTGTCGCTCGTAGTCTCCCTTGACCCGGTCGCGCAGCGCGGCCAGCTCGGCCGCGTCGACGGCATGACCGCCGCGCTCCAGGCTCCGCACCGTGATATCCAGCAGCGTGGAAGTAGCCTGATCGGCGCCCATCACCGCGCAGCGGGCCGTGGGCCAGGCGAAGATCATCCGCGGATCGAATGCCTTGCCGCAGAGCGCGTAATTGCCGGCGCCGAAAGATCCGCCGAGGATCACGGTCAGCTTGGGCACCCGGCTGTTGCTGATCGCGCTGACCAGCTTGGCCCCCGACTTGATGATGCCCGAGCGCTCGCTTTCGCGCCCGACCATGAAGCCGTTGACGTCCTGCAGGAACAGAATCGGCAGCCAGTCCTGGTTGCAGTTCATGACGAACCGGGCGGCCTTTTCCGCCCCGTCGACGTACATCACGCCGCCAAACTGGATCGGGCCTTCGGCCGGCCGAACCCGATGGTGCTGGTTGGCCACCACGCCAATCGCAAAACCGCCCAGCCGGGCCGTCCCGCAAACCACCGATTGGCCGTATTCCGGCTTGTACGGATCGAAGCTGTCGGCATCGAGAATCGCGGCCAGCACGTCGCACACGTCGTAATCGCTGCGCGGATCGGGGCTGACCAATTGGTACAGGTCGCTGGCCGGCCGCGCCGGCTCGACAGCCGCGATGCGCGAAAACGGCGCTGCGGTCTGCGTCGCGTCAGGGGGCACCAGCCCGGCCAGCCGCCGCAAACGCGCAAGGCACGCCTCGTCGGTCGGATCGCGATAGTCGATCGTGCCGCTCACCTGGGCGTGCATGGCGGCGCCCCCCAAATCCTCGCTGGACACTTCCTGCCCGATCGCGCTTTTCACCAGCGCCGGACCGGCCAGATACAACCCCGAGCCGTCGGTCATCAACAACTTGTCGCAGAGCACGGGCAAGTATCCGCCGCCGGCCACGCAATTGCCCATGATCGCGGCGACCTGTCCCAGCCCGGCGGCCGAGATCACCGCGTTGTTGCGAAAGATGCGGCCGAAATCGTCCTCGTCCGGGAAGACGTCCTCCTGCAGGGGCAGGAACACGCCGGCCGAATCGACCAGATAAATGAGCGGTAGCCGATTTTGCAGGGCGATCCGTTGTGCCCGCAGCACCTTCTTGGCCGTAGCAGGAAAGAAGGCGCCGGCTTTGACCGTGGCGTCGTTGGCGATGATCATCTGCCGCCGCCCGGCCACCAGCCCCACGCCGCACACCACTCCGGCAGCCGGCGCGCCGCCCCATTCCTGGTACATCTGCCAGCCGGCCCAGAGGCCGACTTCCAGCCAGTACGAGCCCGGGTCCAGGACCAGGGCAATCCGCTCCCGGGCGGTCAGCCGTCCTTTGGCATGCTGGCGCTGGTTGGCGGCCGGTCCGCCCCCCAGCTCGATTTGGGCTTCCTGGCGCTGAAAGTCGCGACACAAATCGGCGAGTGCGGTGTTCAATTCGCTGGGGACCATGCCAGGTGTCGGAAAAGCGGAGGGGTAAGTCGGGGCCACCGGCGCCGCAAGGTGCCACATCTTAGCGTAGCGGAATAATCTCGGACACGCCCAGCGAAGTACGTTATGGCGGATCCGTTCTCGATGGTTCGATTCGCCGGTCGCTTTTCGTCAACACGGAGCGGCCGGCGGCCGACCTGCGGCGGGTTCGGCTACGTAGAACGCATCGGTGTAGAACAATTCGGCGACGTGCCGGCATACAGGCCGGCTGCTATCCGTCGCAGGGATGTTGCCCTTCGAGCACACTGGACCGCGAAAAACGTTGCTTTTTGGCAGCGCAAACCGGCCGTGGGCGGGGCGACCACGAGGGATCTGGCTCGCACCTAAGTGATTGGTGTATCGAGCCTTGCCACGCGTAAGTAGGGGGCATGTTACGCGCGTGTGGCACCGGAACTGCTTTTCGGTGATTCGCAATCCCAAGCAATCGTGTGTCGCCAACAGCCGCATGTCTCGTCCAGGAGTCGCCCAATTGGTTAAAGCCGCTCGCAAGCTTGCTACGCGCAAAAACATCGTCGGGCAGAAGCCTTCGCGCCGCGCTCCGGCCGCCGGGGGCAAGCCGCGCACCGAGCGCCGCGCCGCCGCCAACGGCTCCCACGGCGACCGCGGCCCGGCGGCCGCCGTCGATAGCCACGGCGGCTTTGCCGACTTCGAGGAAGTCGACGAAGTGGTCGAGGTGGTTGAAGTGGTCGAAGAGAACGTGGCCATCGACGCCGACGACGCCGACGGCGAGTCGCTCGTCGAGGTGGGCGGTTCGGCCGTGGCGATCGACGATCCGGTGCGGATGTACCTGATGCAGATGGGCGAGATTCCGCTGCTCTCCCGGGCCGAGGAAATCACCTGTGCCAAGCGCATCGAAAAGACGCGGACGCGCTTTCGCCACAGCATGCTGGCCTGCGACTTCCTGTTGCAAGGCGCGGTGACGCTGCTGGAAAAAGTTCGCGACGGCGCGCTGCGGCTCGACCGCACGATCGAAGTCTCGGTCACCAACACGACCGAAAAGAAAAACATCATCCGCCGCCTGGGGCCGAACCTGGCCACGCTGGTTCACTTGCTCAAACAGAATCGCGCCGACTATCGCCTGGCCATCAGCTGCCGCCAGCCGTCGGAGCTGCGGCACGAAGCATGGCGGCGCCTGGTCCGTCGCCGCAACAAGGCCGTCCGCCTGGTCGAAGAACTGAATCTGCGCACCCAGCGCTTGCAGCCCTTGTGGGACAAGCTGGTCGAAATCTCGGACCGCATGCAGGCGATCCGCGCCGAGATGGCCGAAATCGCCGCCGGCACGCAGCCGCCGCATCGCTACCACGAGCTGCGGGCCGAGCTGCACTACTTGATGCGGCTGACGCTGGAAAGCCCGGCCACGCTCGGGCGGCGCGTCCGCCAAACCGAGATCTACCAGCAGCAGTACGACGCCGCCAAGCGCGACCTGTCGGCCGGCAACTTGCGGCTGGTCGTGTCGATCGCCAAGCGCTATCGCAACCGCGGCCTGAGCTTTCTGGACCTGATTCAGGAAGGCAACACCGGCCTGATGCGGGCTGTCGACAAATTCGAGCATGCCCGGGGATACAAGTTCTCGACCTACGCCACCTGGTGGATTCGCCAGGCGATCACCCGGGCCATTGCCGATCAGAGCCGCACGATCCGCGTCCCGGTGCACATGATCGACGCCATGACCCGGGTCCGCACCGTCACCCGCGACCTGGTGCAGAAGAACGGCTGCGAGCCCACGGTCGAGCAAACGGCCGAGGCCGCAGGCCTGTCGCTGGACGACACCCGTTGCATCCTCAAAATGTCGCGGCAGCCCTTGTCGCTCGACCAGCCGGTCGGCGATCACGACGACAGCTACTTCGGCGAATTCCTGGAAGACCACCGCGACGACGACCCGCTCTACGACGTCAACCAGCAACTGCTCAAGAGCCGTCTGGCCGACGTGCTGCAAGGCCTCAACCACCGCGAGCGCGAGATCCTGCGGCTGCGCTACGGGCTGACCGACGGCTACGCCTACACGCTGGAAGAAGTCGGCAAGATCTTCTCGGTCACCCGCGAGCGCGTGCGGCAGATCGAAGCCAAGGCCGTGCGCAAACTGCAGCAGCCGTTTCGCAGCCGGGCCCTGGCCGGTTTCATCGACGAAAACCTGCTCAGCGAACTGGAAGCCGCCTGCAACGACTGTCAGGCCGGGGCCCAGCGCTGATCGGGCTTAGGCCCCCAGCGCTGATCGGGCGGAAAGCGGCCGCAGCGATCGTCAATTGCCGCTCGAAAGCTGGGCCCGGGCCGACAGCCCGCTGTACTGCGACGCCAGCCAGCCGCAAATCGCCCGGCTGGCGACCGCTTTGCCGCGCTCGTTCCAGCCCCCCGAGACTTGCTGATAGACCGGGTCGTGGCTCGATTGCAGGTAGGGGAGCAAGTCGACGAGCGGCACCTGCCGCTCCTGGGCGTACGTGGCCAAGCGCCGCTGGGGGAGGGCAAGATCGAGCTCCTTCGGGCCATAGCCGGCCCGGCGGCGCAGCGTGTCGCACAGCACGCGGTTGACCTGAAAACCCTCGGGCACGACGACCAGCGCGACCGGCACCCGCGACTGGCTGCAACCGGCCAGCAGCGTGTCCAGTTCGGCAAACGTGGCCCGCCACTGGGCCTTGGCCCGTTCGTCGAGCGGCGTGCGGCAAATCGCCAGCCGCCGTCCTTCGCTGTGATCCTGAGCGTCGGCCTGAGCGCTTGCCGCGTCGCCTGGGCCCGTCGCGGCCCGCCAACCGAGCAGCAGCTGGGCCAGCTCCAGCGAGCGCCAATCGAATACGCTGGCGGCCGACGGCATCGGCTTGAGCCCATGCTCGAGCGAGATCATCGCCAAGACCAGGTCGGGGCGGCGCACTTCGAGCTCGGCCCGGAGCTGATTCTCGGGCGCGCCAACCTCCAGGCCGCCGATGCGAGAGACTTCCAAACCGGCATACGACGAAACGACCGGCGAGGGAAAGAAGGCTTCGCAGTCGGCATCGCCGACCGACAATCCGTCGACGATCGCCACGCGCAGCACGCCCGGCCTCGCCGACCCGGCGCCCGCCCGCTGGGTGCCAATCGACTGGAGGCCAGCCGGCCCGGTGCCACTCTGCTCGGTGCCGGCAGGGGTCAAAGATCGGACAGCCGGCCCACTGGCCGCAGCCAGCCGAATCTGTTCGGCCGTTTCCAGCAGTCGATAGCCGCGCAGAAGCGCTTCGGCCACGACGAGCCCCAGCGCGGCGTGATATACGGCCAGGCCGATTCGCCGCGGGGTGCGGGCCTCGATCAGTTTGCGCCAGCGTTCGAGCGTTTGCGGGTTCGCGGCCAGCGGCACGAGCATGATCGAACCGAGCAGGGCAGTGCAGCCGGCCCAGAGCGTGGCGATTCCGGCGACCGGCCCGACCAGCAAACACAGGATGTACGCCGCACAGGCGCCGGCAAAGCCGCCGCGCAAAATCGTGCCAAGCCCGGGCCCGGAGCCCGACTGGCAGAACAGAGTCCAGGCTGCGCGGATTTGAATGGCCGTGGCCATGAGCAGCGCGAGTGCGCTGGTGGCGAAGAATCCGGCCTGTCCGCCTGAGCCCCAACCGCCGGCCAAAGTATAGCCGGCCAGACACAGCTCGCCGCCGATCAGCGCCAGGAGCAACAACAACGTCAGAAAGGCGCGGGAGTGGTTCCCCCGCACAAGTGCAGGCGACGCCATGACTACCTCCGTGTAATAGTACGGCTGAATGTCCACACGGGACACTCACGACCACACCAAGAGGTCTATCAAAGAGGCACGCGGGTCGCTTTACCGACGCCTTCCCTGACAATGCGCCTGAGGCTGGAAGTTAGCAAATATCCAAATCGGCCCCTGGGGTCAATCCCAAGATTGGCTCCGGGTGGGCCCACTCAATTTGGCCACTCCCCAATTCTCAATATCGAAGCTGCCAGGCCCCGGACATCAGCCCGATTGCCATGACAATCCCCTCGATCTCGCGCTTGCTCAGCCGGACACGTGTGCACTCCAGCTCTTGGTGCCCAACCGATGCCCGCGGCTGCGCACAGCTCAGGCATCGATTGCCCGAGGGCTAATCAATCCGGCGTCCTGCCGGGCTGTTAAACCCCCGTATTGCGTCTGAAATGCAACCGCCGTACCAATCAGACAGGCAATCGGCGGTTTTGGTTCGCCCAGCGGCGCAGGGTGCTGGCCGGCCAGGTGGGGTCTTTTGCCTGTCGTGCCGGCTGGTCCGATTGGCGAAAGCTTGCCAGCGGCCAATCGTCAATGGCCGACAGCCAGTCAGCCTGGCAGCCGTACCGCCCGCAATACGCCAGCGGTCGCCGGGGACTTATTGAGCACGTAGAAGTGAACGCCGGGCACGCCCGAGTCGATCAATTCCTGTACCTGCCGGGTGGCAAATTCGACCCCCACGGCAAACTGCCCCTCGGCATCGTCGGCCTGCGCGGCCAGGCGGCCGGCGAAATCGTCGGGCAGGCGCGCCCCGCACAGCGAGGCGATCCGCTGGATCTGCGTCAGGCTGGTGACCGGCAAGATGCCCGGCACGATCGGCACGCCGATGCCGAGCTGCTCGCAGCGTTCGCGAAAGCGAAAGAAATCCGCGTTGTCGTAGAACAACTGCGTGATCACGATGTCGGCGCCGCTGTCGACCTTGCGGCGCAGGTTTTCCAGATCGGCAGCCGGACTCGCCGCCTCGCGATGCGTTTCGGGGTATCCGGCCACCGCGATGCCGAAGTGGCCGAACTCACGGCGGACCAGTTCGACCAGCTCCGAAGCGTAACGCAATCCGCCGGCCACCGGCCGAAAATCGGTTTGCCCCTGCGGCGGGTCGCCGCGCAGAGCCACGATGTTGTCGACTTCGCGGCGGGTGGCTTCGACCAGAAACGCCCGCAGCTCGTCGATCGTCGAACCGACGCACGTCAGATGCGAAGCGACCGGCAGTTGGTGCCGGCGGCGGACCTGCTCGACGACGTCGAGCGTCTTGGCCCGCGTCGATCCGCCGGCGCCGTACGTGCACGTGACGTAGCTGGGCGCAAAGGGCACCAGCTCGTCCAGATGACGAAACAGCTCCAATTCGCCGGCCGCCGTCTTGGGCGGGAACAGCTCGAACGACAAGCCAAACTTGCCGGGTCCGTAGGCCTCGCTGAGTTTCATGCGCGCTTTTTTCTGGCGTTCCTGGGGCGAAGTCCTACAGGCCGGCCGCGTCGTCGTGGCCCTGCGGCAATCGTGCGGCGCCGACCACGGGCGGAAACACCCGCGGCAGCCGGCCGACCCATTATGTCATGCCGCCCCGCCCGGCTGCCAGCGGTCAAAGCGACAGCGGTTCCAGCGACAAGGGTTCGCCGGGCAATTGCCGCTCGTGGGCCGTCAGCTCGTGCATGTCGTGCAAAAGCTGAATGTCGCAAGGCCGCTGCTCGACCTGGCGGCGCTCGAACATGCGCCGCTGCGTCGCCACCAGCACCTCGACGGGCGCTTCGCTCACTTGCGAGAACGAGCGGGCGTAGTTGACGAAGCTCGGAACATTCGTCGTCACGAAACCGTAGACCATGCTCCCCACGCCGATCACCTTGCCGGTGAAGATGCCGGTGTTGATCGCCGTCTTGGAATAGTCGCCGATGATCGCTCCGACGAACTGCATGCCGGTGGAAATCTTTCGGCCGCGGTACTCCATGTTCACCGGGCCGTAGGTGTTCTTCAAATCGCTGTTACAGGTGCCGGCGCCCAGGTTGACCCAGCTGCCCAGGTAGCTGTGCCCGAGAAACCCGTGATGCTGCTTGTTGCTGTACGGCTCGATGATCGAGGCTTCGATCTCGCCGCCGATCTTGGTCGTGTGCGCCAGGGCCACGGCATGCTTGAGGGCCGCATGCTCGAGCACCCGGCTGTTGGCGCCCAGGTGAACCGGCCCGGCCAGAAAGCTGTGCGGCCCGACCGTCGCGCCGGCTTCCAGCACGATCGGCCCGGCCTTCGTGTCGGTCACGACGTACTCGCCGAGCTTCGCCCCCGCGCCAGATACACGCCGGGGGCCACTTCGCGATACGCACCCCGGGCAATCCGATCGGCCAGATGCTCGCCGATCGTCGTCACATGGTGCCGGACGACGTCGTGCGGATATTCGAACAGCGGCAGCACGCCTGCGGCCGCCGGCAAGCCGAGCCGGGCAAGGTGCTGCAGCGGCCAGTCCAGCGGCAGGCGCAGGCTGCTCGCCGCCGGAGCCGACTGCACAGCGTGCGGGCCACCCGGACCGCCAGGCTGCGGCGTCGAGAGCGCGATGGCCAGCATCTCGCCCGAGCGAACCACAGCCGGCCGGCCGCGGTCCATCATGCTGGCCAGCTGGGCGGCCGCCGCGCGGGAGGGAACCAGCCGGGCATTGACCCACAGCACGGGCTCGCCGGCAGGCAATTGGCCCGGTCCGTCGAGCAGGGCAACTTGGGGGAAATCCGCCGCCACGATCTGGCGCAGATGAGGCCGCAGGCTGACCTGGATCCGCGTGCCGAGCCCGGCCACCAGGTCGATCAAGCGCCGGCTGCCGCAACTGATCGCGAACGCCGGCCGCCCCAGCGCGACCGGATCCAGATCGGCAACCTGCTCATCTTCGAAAACGACGACCCGCATGCGAGATCCTACGCGCCACAGGGCCCAGGCTGGGCCATGCTAGCCGCCGCTCGTCGACAGCGTCAAGCTTGGTGCGCGGCGGGTCGGAGGGACGCCTGCAAATGCGGGCCGGGGCCGGGGATTGACGGCAACCCGAGCGGGCCTAAACTCTAAGTTTCCCGACGCCGGAGTGGCGGAATGGCAGACGCGCTGGATTCAAAATCCAGTGAGGGCAACCTCGTGTGGGTTCGACTCCCACCTTCGGTACTGCGAAAGCCTGGCGCTGGTTTCGACCGGCGACAGGCTTTTTGCTTTGGACACCCGACGGCACTCCGGCCAGTCGGACGGCGTGTGTCGTTGTCAGCGCACTACCGAAAGCCGGTAAGCGATCGCTGGGGGTCGCCGCCCTTTGGCTCCGCGGCGGGCGCCTTCTGGGTGGCCGCTAGACTCGGCCAAATTGTGGCGCGCGTGGCCAGCGTGCCAATCGCGCAGCAAATCGCATCGGCCGTCGCTTGGACCTGGCGTCGCGAGCAGATCGGGTCGACGATTTTCCGCCTGGCTGCTTGACACCGCTGGAAATCCGACGCACCATGGGGGGCGGGGTGTGTAAACGGGCCAAAAACGGGCTGTTTTCGCGCTTCGTGACCACCTACGCACGTCGTGACAACGAAGTCCCTGAATCGAGCTCGCCAACCGAATCCCAAAAGAGTCGCCCACGCAGCGCTCGGCGGCGGCAGCAAGTCTTCGAAGGAATTTTTCGGATCGAGACCGATCCGATTCAAAAAAATCAACCGCAGCGGGCCCCAGTGAGCGTGCCCGCGATTGAACTTAGTCGCAGGCGTCCGCAGTTCGAATTACGGGGAACTGCCAGGATGCGGGTCGTGAAAGAACGACAATTGGTCGCAGGGTGATCTGCTGCGACCGTAGACTGTGGGTTCAGCGGAAGTCGACGGTGTGTTTCAGACATGAGTGAACTGCGGTTGGATGTCAAGCCGAATCATGTCAAGTAAAATACATAGTAAACTTATATTTATTCTAATCGACCGCTATAGCGAAATCTTGCTGTCCGTCTCGTCGTGAAAACGTGAACGTTCCAACTCGGGGGCAAGTCCGGCCTCCAGCACCAACGCAATCGTTCGTCCTCAAGGGGGAAATCATGATGTGCCAGAATCTAACTCGCTCGGGTCTCTTGGCGGCCTTGGTGTTGGCGGCTTGCTTTGTGGCGGGCCAGGCTTCGGCGGCGCCGATGGCCTGGTACGACGCAACCCAATCTGCATTTACGAACAACCTGGGGACCGGTGGGAGCAACTGGTCTGTCGGCGAGGACTTCACGGTCGGCTCAAGCCCCGTCGAAATCACCGCCTTGGGATTCTACGACTACAATGGGCACGCCCTGGCCGCACCGCACGACGTCATTCTGTGGACGCTAAGCGGCGTGGGCTCGAACACCGGCACTAACGTTGCTCAGGTGACTGTGCCGGCCGGAAATTCCGCGGTCTACGAGGACGGAACGCAATTCGTAAATCTCGCGCACCCGATCATCCTGGCACCCGGAACGGTCGCCTCGGTGGTTGGCTATGGATTCTCGGGGTCCGACCCCTACGGATGCTGTGGCCCTGGAGGGCTGCCCACCTCCGGCGACCTGGTTTGGGTCGGCCACGACCGGTACGACACCTCCGGCGGCGGTTCAGAACTTTCGCCCCCGCCGTACGCTGGCGGCGATGGCAATAATCACGCCGGCGGAAACTTCTTGTTCATCGTCACGCCCGAGCCCTCCAGCTACGTTCTCTGCGGACTGGGCACGATCGGCCTGCTGTTCGCCGCCCGCCGCCGCAAGGCCTAGTTCGAGAGCGAAGCAAGCCACACCAACGCCCGAGCACTCGCTCGGGCTTTTTCTTGCGCTCATCGTCTAGCTGGCCGACAAATGGTTGGCGCGAACGCAGCGGGTCAACTCCACACGTCGGATGTGGAGTCGCCCCCCGGAAACCGCATTTCGTGGGCCCGGGCCGGCCCGCCCGGCTCCTGGCCGAAATCGACCAGGAACCGCTCGTTGAGCTTCAGCCCACCCTGTTGGGTATCGGCGTCGAGCTGCCGCATCAACGACCCCGCTTTGGCGATGGCCGGATAGAACTGGTTGTCCCAGCTGCTGAATAGCGAGTCGGTGACGTACAGTCGCTTGCCGTCGAGGCTGAGTTGCAGCATCTGCGGGCCGCCGTGCGCGGGCGTGTTGCGGAATTGGGGGCCCTTACCCAGCAATCCGCCGACCCAGACCTGGCCCGCGAGCTTTGGTTTCGCCGGATCGCGGATGTCGTACTGCCGGACGTCGCCGTGCAGCCAATTCGAGAAGTACAGCCAGCGGTCGTCCATCGAGACGACCAGATCGCTGATCAAGCCCGGCACCGGGAAGTCCCAACCCTCCAGCTCGCGGCCTGCGACCTCGATGACCGGCTCGGCTTGCCACCGCTCGCCGTCCTTGGAGAAATGCCACATCACGCTGGACAGGGCGGCTCCGACAAAGCCGTGCGGACTGTCCGGATTGCGATGAAAGCGGACTTCAAGCGGGATCATTCCTTTCTCGCCCAGGTCGATGGTCTGGGCGATTTTTCGTTTCGACCAATCCCAGAAGTGCAGCTGGTGGCCGTATTTTCCGGCCTTCACGTCCTCGAGCCTGAAGCCTGGGCGCGTCGTGGCGGGCGCGGCCCACTGGCTGCTGACCATCACGTTGTGCCGGGGCTGATACCAGAAGTCGTAGTTGTACTGCATGCCCTCGGTGCCGGTTTCCCACCGCCCGGCAACGTCGAACTTGTCGTCGAGCAGCAGAAACCCGCCGGGGCCGTCGAGTTTCTCATCGCCCAGCATCGAGATCATGATCGTCCCGTCGGCCAGGCAGTGCACGGTGTGCGGGGCGGTCAGCCGGGTCTTGCCGACAACGTCGGCCGGCTCGATCACTTTCAGCAGTTTCGGTTCGCGGGGATCGGCCGTGTCGACGATATGAATCCGGCCCGAGACCAGGCCGGGAATGACCAGGTATCTCCGCGCCCGCTCGCCGTGGCAACTGGCGCAGGCATTCCAACCGAAGTGGTGCAATTCATCGCCCACGTTCGGCATCGCCAGCCGATGCACGACCTGCGAATACGTCGGCGACGCCGGGTCGAGATCGATCGTCGCCAGATAGTCCGGCTTGGGGATTCCCGTTCCCGCGTAGACGCCGACGACATAGGCGAGTTTCTCGGGGGCCGACCGCCGGGCTTCCTCGGGCGTGGCGAACGTGCGCGGGCAGGTCTCTGCGGCCCGCAAGCCGCTGCGCCAGGGCGAGCGACCCGCCCGCGGCCACGCCCGTGATGAATTGACGACGATCCATGGACTGTCTCCTGCTGAGCGAGTGAACCGTCCAACGGACTCTCCCGGCGGTCTATTGGCACACCGCGGCAACCAGCAGGTCCGGCCGACATTGACAGGAATCGGCGGCCCCCCCGGAATCTAAAGCGATTGCGTTCCCGAACGCCGGAGGCGGAAGCGCTGCCTGCGATTGTTGCCGCAAACGCTCGGTCCACCTAATGAAATCCCACGTGGATTGCTGGAAGATCCGCTTGCAGTCGCAGCGGCGAAAACGCGGAGCATGTCCGCGACGCGGCAAGCAGCGCCGCGGCAAGCGGTTCCGCCGCGCGCCGGTTACTTGCCAGGCTGTGCCGAAGAAGCGGGAATAAATCCGCCCCGGCGGGACTCTTGCTCATGGCGGGCCGGGTCTCGGCCGGCGGAATCCTTAGCTCTTTTTTTCCGAAGGAACCTGCGATGAAAACGTGGTTGACGATGCTGGCGGTCTTGAGCCTGGGCCTGTGGGTGGGCTGCGATAACCCCCAGGTCAAAAAGGCCGAAGACAAAATGAACCAGGCCGCTCACGACACGGCCGAGGCCGGCAAGGAAATGGCCGAAGAAGCAAAAGAAAAGATCAAAGAAGGAGCCCACGAAGCCGCCGACGCGACCAAGAAGGGGGCTCACGAAGCTGCCCATGCCGTCAAGGAAGGGGCTGCAGAAGTCGAAGAAGAAACCAAGTAACCCGGCCTCCCGGGCAAGTGCAGCAAAGAATGCCCCCAGGGCCCACGCGGCCCGGGGGTATTTTTTTTGGCCGCGGGGCACACGAATCGGCGAGCGCCGACGAGTCGCTGCCCGCGCCGCTGGCGCATGATCGCCGGGGCGGGTGTTTCCAGGGCCTGCTGCTTCCCGGGGCTGGGCTCAAGCAGCAGCGCGTGGCGCTCCGGCTCCGATGCCCCGCAGCCGCTCGTCGATCGGCCCGGCCCAGCGCTGGGCCAGACTGGCGGCCAGAATCGCGGCCAGGGCGCCGGCGAAGACGTCCATCGTCCAGTGGGCGCGCAAGATCAGGACCGTGCCGGCCTCGAATACCGCCGCGGCCAGGCCCAGCCGCCGCAGCCAGGGCTTTTGCAGGCGGCCGAGTTCGATCGCCCCCAGCACCGCCAGCGCCGTGTGGCCGGAAAAAAACAAGTCCGTCGACACGCCATACGTCACCAGCAGCGAAGGAACGCCCGGCGAGCGCCAGATCATGCCCTCGGGCACGGGCAGCGCAGAGCCCTTGGCACGCTTGCCGCAGTGCGAACAGCGTGAGCAAGGCCAGCAGCGGCCGCACCGACCGGCCGAAAATCGACCGCCCGAGCAGAAAGATCCCCAGGGCATCGATCACTGCTGAACTGACGACCAGCAGTCCGTCGGCCAATTGGGGACGCGCCAGCAAGTAATCGTGCGCAGGCGCCGTCCAGATGTGCACCGCGTCGACGATCCCCTCGCCCCGCGGCGTGCGGCTGCCCAGGAGCGCTTGCGTCCCAAACCAAGCGCCCAGGGCCAGCGCTACCAAGATCGCCCGGAGCCAGAGGGTTCGGCGATTAACCGGCATGATCGATCCCCAGCAGGGTCCGGAGTTGGGCTTCGAGGTTGGCCATCAGCGGATCGTGCTCGGCGCCGCGCTCGCGCTGGGCACTAACGAAGATCGGCTCGCCCACCGATGCCGTGACCTTCATCGGCGGATGCACGTGGCTGAAGTCGGTCAGGTCTTCTTCCAGCCGCTCGACGCTCTCCAGAACGTGGTTCGGATTCGCTCCCGTTCCCAGGTAATCGGGCGGATAAAACGACAACTGCTGGGCCAGATACAGATCGGCGAGCTGCCGCCACCGCCGCTCGCGCTCGGCCGCGGGCAGCTGGCCGTGAATCATTTCGGGCAGAATCGCCGCCCGGAGCCGCTTGACCTGGGCCACCACGCTGGGGTCGGTCGCGCCGTGCAGATACTCGCGCTCGATCGGCTCGAGCAGATGACGGGTCAGGTTTTGCAGGCGCTCGAACAGCGGGCCCGGCTGGGCGTGGCCCAGGTACTCGGCCTCTTTCAGGGCCAAGAGGGCTTCGCCCAGCTTGCGAACCCGCTCGGTCAGCGGCAGTTCCCGCTGCAGGCGCCAGGAGAGCCGGCGTTCGATGGCGTCGAGCACGGGAGAGATCGCTCCCGAAAGGTCCCCCTGGAACGAATAGTCGAGCGCCACGGGCAGAACGACCACCTGCCCGGCCGGCGACTGGGCTGCCCGGCGCCGGGCGGCCGACCGGGCCATCAGGGCCACTCCCTCCATCAACGGGTTGAGGCGATGATTGGTCCGGCTGACGACTCCTTCGGGAAATACCACGAGCGGACGCCGCGCGGCACTGAGAATCTCGATCCCGGCATTGAGCGCGGCGCGATCCACTCCCTCGCGATAAATGCTGAACACGCCGGCCCGGCGCAGCACCCAGGACTGAAAGCGGCCTTGCATGAACAGGTGCCAGCTCCCCATCACGTAGGGAAGCGTACCGGCCCGGCGCGAGCTCACTCACCACGAACGCGTCGCAGGGGCGGCAATGATTCGGCGCCAGCAAGATCGAGTGCCCAGCCGCGCGGGCAGCTCGCAGACGATCCAGCCCCCGACACTCGAACTCGGTGATCCCATACTGCCAGCGCAGATACGAGCGCGTCGCCCGCTGCAGCACCGTCGGCCAGAAGCGGCCTTCGTAGGGGGGCACAAACTGATACGGCGTTTCGAATACCAGAGCTTCCATGACCGGGCACCTGCTAGAGAATTTCGAGCTGCACACTGCGGTCCGCCCGCAGCGTGCCGGAGCGGAGAATCGCCGCAGACATACCGGCCCGGCGGGCGCCCATTTTGGCCGCGCCGCCCGGCGGCCGGCCTTGCGCGGTTACCGCACCGAGCACCGCCGTCAAAGCAGCCGTAATCGCCAGCCCCGTCGCACGCCCCCAAAGAACCGTGGCTAACATGTTTGCACCTTCCCGCGGAATGGGTGAATTGTCCTGCACTGCGTTCTGTCCGGGGAATTGCTTAAACAAACGCCGTGCCGCGACCACGAGGATTCTCGCAAGTGCTTTGCGAGAAATATATTACTGCAATTCAGACCGATCAACGATCGGGAAGTGCCCGCCAGGCGGACAGACATGTGCTGCAGGCAGTCCGGCAATCCATGACGGCAGCGAATGCCGTCGTCAAGGATGACCCCAGGGCCGCTGTTTTCGCCCGGCACAGGGCAGGGCAGGGGAGTTCAGGGCAAACGGTGTGTGCTCATCGCGGCACTTTTCGCGGCCGGGCGCGCTGTGCTCCGCCGCCCTGGCGCACCGGCCGGCGAGCGTCCGTCGCGCTCGCCGTGCGGCAACTGGCCCCGGGCCGGCTTTGGTATATTGCAACTTGGGCTCCGGAGCGCGCGACGGGCGCGCGACCTTGTGTCGTTCGTCGCCGGGTTTGGCGCCTCTCTGGTTTCTTGTCTTCTTCTCGGCACAGCACAGCGGTCGATCGTGAGTTTTCTTGCCGGTCGTTTGTTGATCGCCTCGGAAAAACTGCTCGATCCGAATTTCTTTCATTCGGTCGTCCTGCTGGTGCGGCACAACGAGGAAGGGGCCTTCGGCCTGGCCCTGAATCGGCAGTCCGGCACCGGCGTGCGCGAAGTCTGGAGCCAGATCAGCAGCGGCCCTTGCGCCAGCCGCGAGGCTCTGCGCGTCGGCGGCCCCATCCAGGGCCCGCTCATGGCGCTGCACGGCAATGCCGAACTGGTCGACATCGAAGCCACGCCGGGCGTCTACTTCACCGCGGAAAAAGAAAAACTCGAACAGCTGGCCAACGAGCCCGACGGCTCGGCAAAATTCTTCATCGGCTACTCGGGTTGGGGGGCCGGACAGCTCGAGTCGGAGCTGGCCGCAGGCGCCTGGGGCACGATCGCGGCCACGCCCCAGCGCGTGTTTCGCGACCCCGACGGCGCTTGGGAAGCGCTCGTCAAAGAGATTAGCGGCTCCGGACTGCTGGCGGCGCTGGGCATCAAGCACGTGCCCTCGGATCCGAGGCTGAACTGATGCCGCGTCTGGCCCGCATCGCCGTCTATCCGATCAAGTCGCTCGATCCGCTCTGGCTCGAGAGCGCGCCGCTGCTGCCCTACGCGGGCCTGGAAAACGATCGTCGCTTCTGCCTCCGCGATGCGCAAGGTGAAGTGGTCAACGGTAAGCGAACGCACGTCATCCACACGCTGGCCGGCAGCTACGATCCGGCCACGCGCAGCGTGACGCTCGGCCTGCGCGGCGCACAGGAGCGGGAAACATTTCAAATCGACAGCCAGCGGCTCGAGCTCGAAGCCCGACTGAGCCGGCATTTCGATTTCCCCGTCGAGGTGCACGAAAATGCCGCCCAGGGATTCCCCGACGATCTGGAAGCGCCGGGCCCCACGCTCATCAGCACGGCGACGCTCGAGACCGTGGCTGGCTGGTTTCCGGGAGTTTCGCTCGAAGATGCCCGACTGCGGTTTCGGGCCAATCTGGAAATCGACGGCGTCGAGCCGTTTTGGGAAGACCGCTTGTACGCCACCCAGGGCTCGCTGGTCCGATTCCGCATCGGCGGAGCGACTCTGGGGGGCACGAATCCCTGCCAGCGCTGCATCGTGCCCACCCGCAATGCCGAGACCGGCGAAGTGATCTGGGGCTTTTCCAAAACCTTTGCCGCCGAGCGGCGGGCTACGCTTCCGGCCTGGGCCGAAGCGAGCCGGTTCAACCACTTTTATCGGCTGGCCGTCAACACGCAAACGCTCACCGCCGGCCGCCTGTCGGTCGGCGATGAGCTGGTCCTTTTGGACGCCGACGATTCGTAATCGCGGCGCCCCGCACCCCCGCTTACCGTCGACGCCACGCTCGCACCAATCGCACCAACCCCGAGAGAACCGATCATGACTGCCAGCCCCAACCATCCCTATTCTCCGGATGGCGCCGAGGTTCCGCCGCCGGGCACGGTGCCGCACCAGATGGTGACCACGGCCTTTGAGCTCGACGGCTACCAGATCGTGCGCAGCCTGGGCGTCGTCCGCGGCATCACGGTGCGCTCGCGTTCGGTGGTGGGCAACCTGGGGGCAGCACTGCAAACGCTGGTCGGGGGGAACATCACGATCCTGACGAGCCTGTGCGAGCGGACGCGGAACGAGTCGTTCAACCTGATGATCGAACATGCCGCCCAACTGGGAGCCAACGCCGTCATCGGCGCACGCTACGACGCCACCGAAGTGATGCAGGGCGTTACCGAGGTGCTCGCCTATGGCACGGCGGTCGAAGTGGTGCCGTACCGCCCGCGGGGCTGACGCAGCCGCGAAAGCCCCCTGGCGCTTGGCCCGCATCTGCTGAAGATGCGGCGAAAGAAAGCAGCTGGCCGGCCCGCGCCGTTCTCAGGCGAGCGATAGCCAAGAACGGTCGCTGCAGCCGGCCATCCGCCTGAGGGGATTCTACGCGCGCCGGACCGGCGGAGTAGGGGGCCCGGCGGCAAAGGATCGCCAAAATCCCCCTCGGCCGGCTGGATTTCCCTCGGCCGGCGGAAGTTCCCTCGGCCGGCGGGCTGCCGCTTGCCTGCCGCAGCGGCCGCGCTATGGTTCAGATAGGTACCGCCTCTGCGCAATGGAGTGCGGAACCGGGGGGCAGTGGCCCGGCTGGTCCCGCAACGTGCGGCCATCAGCCGGGCCTGTTTCCCTATCCCCAGACCGACTCGAACTCGGTCAAGGCAAGCGCGCAGAGCGCTCGGCCTGCTCGCCGATCACTTTCAGGCTGCCGCGCCAGAAGTCGGCCTGGGTGATGTCGATGCCGAAGCGGGCCGCCAGCGGCGCCGCGTAATCCTGTCCGGTCGCCCGGAGCAGGGCATCGTAGCGCGGCACGAAGCTTGCCCCTTCGCTGCGGAAAATGGCATACAGGCCCAGCGAGAACAGGTGGCCAAAGGCGTAGGGAAAGTTGTAGAAGTTGTGCTCGTGGGAGTAGTAGTGCGGCTTCCACAGCCACATGTAGCGATGATACGTCTGGGGGTCGATCGCGTCGGCGTACGTCTCGCCCTGGGCGTCGAGCATCAGCTGGCAGAGCTCGTCGGGGCTCAGCTCGCTTCCTCCGCGGCGCGCGAAAACGGCCGACTCGAATAGATACCGCGAGCTGATGTCCAGGCAAACCTGCGCCGCGCCGGAGAGCTGCAGCTCGAGGATGGCCACTTGCTCCGCCGGCGAGGATTCGGCCAGGGTGGCTTCGGCCAGCAGCGTCTCGCAGAAGATGCTGGCCGTTTCGGCCAGCGTCGACGGCGCTCCGCGGAGCAGGTTCGGCAAACCGCGCTGGCAGTGATTGTGATACCCGTGCCCCAGCTCGTGAGCCAGCGTGCTCACCTGGTCGAAGCTGCCGTCGAAGTTGGCCAGGATCCGGCTTTCTTCGACCCCCTCGACCGCCATGCAAAACGCTCCGCCGCGCTTGCCGGTGCGGGGCTCGGCGTCGATCCAGCGGCCGTCGAATGCGGCCTGGGCATACTCGCCCATCCCGGGGCTGAACGTGCCGAACTTCTCCACGATGAACTCGCGCGCCTGCGTCCAGTTGAACCGCCGCTGCTGGCCGCCCAGCGGAGCGAACAGGTCCCACCAGCGCAGCTGCTCGAGCCCCAGCCGCCGGGCCTTGGCGCGCAAATAACCGCGAAACATCGGAAACGCCTCGCGGATGGCTCCCAGCATCGCGTCGAGCGTGGGCCGGTCGATCCGGTTGGCATCCAGCGACCAGTCGAGCACGCTGGGCCAGCCGCGCCGCCGGGCCAGCGTCAGGGCCGTGCCTTTGACGCCGTTCAGGCAAGCCGCCACGGTGCTGCGAATCGACTCCCAGCCGGCCTGCTCGGCCCGATAGGCTCGCTCGCGCAGCTCCGGGTCGGCGTCGAAGACATAGTTGCGGACCACCGTGATCGGCACTTGCTCGCTGCGGCCGTCGCGCTCCAGCGGAACCTTCAGCTGGCTGGTCACCGTGCCTTGCAGCTTGCCGAACGCGCCGCCGGCATCGACGCACAACTCGGCCGCCAGGTGCTCCAATTCCTCGGTCATCAAATAGCGGCTGCGCCGCGCGCTGTCGCGGAGGAAAAAAGCATGCTCGCCCAGGGCGCCCCCGCCGGCAATCCAGCGGTCCAAGAGCGGGGCCAGGCTGCCGATCCAGCCCTGTAGCCGGACACCCAGCTGACTGCGGCGCACGCCGACCAGATCGAGCTTGGACATCTCCCGGGCAGCCACCGCGCTGAAGCTGTCGGTGCTGAAGAAAGCGTACACAAATGCGGCCAGCGTTTCCGCCAGCCGCGACATTTCGTTCACCGCCTCCAGAATCGCGGCCAGGCTCTGGGCCAGACTGGCCGCCTCGGGCGAACCGGCCGCGGGGCACTCGGGCAACCGGCGAACGTTCTGCTCGTCGAAGCGCCGCTCCAGATCGGACAGCGATTTTTCCAGCCGGGCGAAATCAGCCCGGTAATCTGCGGCCTCCAGCCCGGAGTACACGTTCGACAGGTCCCAGTGCGGCAGTTTTTCCTCGGCGGTGGCGGTGGCGGCCATCGGTGGATCCTTTTTTCCAAGCGGGTGCGGGCAGCAATGTCGAGCGGCCGACCGGGTCGACGCGGCAAGCGCCCCCGAGTCTAAAGAATTCGCCCGCCCGCAGACAGGGGCGGATGGGCCGAACCCGTCGGCTCCTCGCCGCGGGCCCAGCCAGCCGAGAGCGCGTAGCGGCGCTCGCGGGCGCCGGCGGCGGCCGGATCGCCCAGCGCCTCGCCCAAGGCGCGGGAAAAGACGAAGCAGAAGCTCGATAGCAGGAAGGCGAAGAATCCGCCCAGCACGGCTGCCGACACGACTCCCAGCGCCAGCGCGGCCACGCTCGTGTCGTCCCCCAGCACAGCGACAAGGACCACCGCCCCAACCGTGCCACCGGCCACTGCTCCCAAGGCCGCCAGGACGAGCAGCAGGCGATTGACGCCAGTTTTTTCCTGTAGCCGCCGGGCTGGCGGAACCGGGGGCCGGGCCGCATCGTAGGGGCGCTCGGCCGCGGCGGGGCGGCTCGATTGCCCCGCGGCATCGCGCGAGCTGCGTGCCCAGGGCATTGCCCAGCACGTGCGCGGCGATCAGGGCGAGCAGCAGGATCAGCCCGATCGACCACAATCCGCCCAGCACGGACATGATCGCAAACAGCACGCCGCAAAGCGTGACGGCCAACAGCAACGCCCGCAAGCCGAATTGCGGCGGGCGCACGGCGAGCGGCGGTTTGTCGGAAATGTCAACCAGCGAGGCCATGCGGGCACGTCTCCTTCCGCCAGGCTCCCATTGTAAGCGCCGGCCCGGAAGAGAGCCAGTTCTGACCGTCGCCAGGGGCGCCGCCAGAGCGCTGGGCGAGCCGCAGCGAAGCGTGCGGCCTGGCGAGCTGCCAGCGTGCTGGAGTGTCGCCAGCACCGCGAACCGAACGAGGCGAAGAACGTTACTCTTCAACCAGCAGCTTGACGACCACCTTGTGCAGCGGTCCTGCGCCTGCCAGCGGGGCATGGGCGTCGGCCGGCCAGAACATCATGAACTGCCCCTTGGCGAGCGGCATCCAGACGTCCGGGCGATCGGTGAAGAAGCCGACATCCCGCGACTCGTCGAAAGGGCCGTCGGGCGAGCGGCAGGCGTCGAGCGGCGCCAGCCGATCACTTCGCAGCCGCAGAGCGAGACTTGAATGTCGATGTGCCGGCGATGGATTTCCAACCGGGCGCCCTCCGTGCCTCGGCCCGCGGGCCGCTCGACAAGCGCAAAACGCGCGGGCCGTCGATCTCGTAGCGGCCGGGCGCCAGCTCGCCCAGATCGCTGCGACCCAGGAATTCGCAGGCCGCGGCCATGCCCCCATGCATGGCCAGGTATTTGGGCGCACCGGCGATCGTGTCCAGGATCATCGGCCGCCTCGCTCGACCAGGGCCCGGCGCGCGGACAAAACCATCTCCCGAGCCTGCTCCGGCGTGTCGGCCAGGGCGGTCAGGTGCCCCATCTTGCGGCCCACTCGGGCTTGTTCCTTGCCGTACAGGTGCAGTTTGACTTGCGGAAACCGGCAGGCTGCCGCCCAGTCGGGCACGCCGTCCTGCCACAGGTCGCCCAGCAAATTGGCCATCGCAGCGGGGCGCAGCAGCTCGGTCGAACCCAGCGCCAGGCCGCAGATCGCGCGGAGCTGCTGTTCGAATTGGCTGGTCACGCAGGCGTCGAACGTGAAATGGCCCGAATTGTGGGGGCGCGGCGCCAGCTCGTTGATGAGCAGGCGCCCGTCGCGGGTGACGAAGAACTCGACGCAGAGCACGCCCACCACGTCCAGCTGGCGGAGCACGGCGGCGGCAATCTCCCGGGCCTGGGCCGCCAAGGGCTCGGCGATGCCGGAGGGGGCCAGGGTCACGTCCAGGATATGGTTGGAGTGCGCGTTGCGGACCACGCCGAAATCGGCGCTCGATCCGTCCAGCCCGCGCCGGCGACGACCGACACTTCGCACTCGAAATCGACAAACGCTTCGAGCACCGCCTCGCCTGCGCCGATCGACTGCCAGGCTTTGGCGGCCTCCGCCGGGCTGGCCAGCTTGCACTGGCCCTTGCCGTCGTAGCCCCAGCCGGCCGTCTTCAGCACAGCGGGAGTGCCCAACCGGCCGAGCGCCGCCTGCAGTTCTTCCAGCGAGCGCACAGGCACGAACGGGACGACCGGAAAACCGTGCTCGGAGAGATACGTCTTTTCGCGCAGCCGGTGTTGCGTCACGTAGAGCACGTCGCCGCTGGGCCGGACCGGGGCCAGCTCGGCGGCCGCGGCGGCCGAATGGGCCGGGATGTTTTCGAACTCGAACGTGACCAGATCCACGTTGCGGGCAAACGAACGCACCGCGTCCAGATCGTCGTAGTTGCCGCGCAGCTCGCGATCGGCAACCTGGCCGGTGGGCGTGTCGTCGTCGGGCGAGAACGTGTGCACCCGATAGCCCATCCGCCGGGCAGCGATGGCAAACATGCGGCCGAGTTGCCCGCTCCCCAGCACCCCGATCGTGGCGCCCGGCAGAATTGCTTGCGTCACGGCAGCGTCTCTCCGAGCACGCGCTGGGTTTGCTCGCGGCGGAACTCGGCCAGCTGGCTGCGCAGCTCCGGCCGGGCCAGGGCCAGGATCGAGACGGCCAGGAGCGCCGCGTTCGTCGCCCCGGCTTTGCCGATGGCCAGCGTGGCCACGGGCACGCCCCCCGGCATTTGTACGATCGAAAGCAGCGAGTCGAGCCCCTTGAGCGCGTGCGACTCAACGGGCACGCCGAGCACCGGCAGCGTCGTGTGCGCCGCGACCATGCCCGGCAGATGCGCCGCGCCGCCGGCGCCGGCGATGATCACTTCCAATCCGCGCTCGGCGGCGCCCTGGGCGTAGTCGCGCATCAAATCGGGCGTGCGATGGGCCGAAACCACCCGGCACTCGTGCGGCACGCCGAACCGGGTGAGCATCTCGTCGGCGTGGCGGAGCGTGTCCCAGTCGGACTTGCTCCCCATGATGATCCCGACCAGCGGTTTGGCTTCTGCGGTCATGTGCGGTCTTGGCGAAAGTATTTCCGATCCCGAACGCGAATCGTAGTCTACCGGCGTAGCCAGCGGGAAGGTAGGGCCCCCGGCAATCGCCCACACGCCCTGGGAAGGGAGCAACGCCCAGGGCCTTTGGACGCTCGATCACCTTCTGCCCCGGCCAACCGATCTTGCCTGAATTCGAGAAGTTCACTACACAAACTGCGGGAAAAAGGGCACTTCCACCGCGAGCGGCAGCCAGCCACGGCACCGCGCACCCATGAGCCACGCACAACAGGCGGACCCCGTGTTGGTCCTGGCGGCGGACGACAAGTTCGCCATGCCGCTGGCCGTCACGGTCCGCTCGGCGATTGACAACCTGGCCGCCGATCGCCGGCTGCGAATTTTCGTGCTCGACGGAGGCATTCTGCCGGCCACGCGCGAGCGCGTCGTGGCGTCCTGGCCGGCCGGCCGGTTCGACGTCGAATGGGTCACGGTCGATGCCCAGTCGCTCGCGGGCTTGCCGATCTCGGGACATATCCAGGTGCAGGCCTATTTCCGCATCCTGACCTCGCGGTTGCTGCCCACGGACGTCGATCGGGCGCTATACCTCGATTCGGACCTGATCGTCCGCGGCGACTTGGGGCGGCTGTGGGACGAGGATTTCGCCGGCTGCCTGGGCGTCGCCGCGCAAGACTGCGGCGCGCCGTTTATCGATTGCGAGTTGGCATTACCGAATTTTCGCCGCTGCGAGCCGTTCCTGCATCCGCATCCGGTGCCGAACTATCGCCAGCTGGGATTGCGGCCCGATGCCAAGTACTTCAACGACGGCGTGCTGCTGATCGACGTGGCCGGCTGGCGCCGGATCGATCTGCCGGCACAGCTCCTGGCCTGCCTGGCGGAAAACCGGGAGCACGTCGCCTGGTGGGATCAATATGCCCTGAACGTGGTGCTCGCCGGCCGCTGGCGCGAGACCGATCGCCGCTGGAACGTGGGCATTCACGCGTTTGCCTTTCCCAGCTGGGAGCAAAGCCCCTTCGACGCCGAGTCGCTCCGCGAGCTGCGCGAAGATCCCTGGATCATCCATTTCAACAGCGCCGCCAAGCCCTGGCGGGCCAAATGCGAACATCCCTGGCGCGGCGAGTTCTTCCGCTATCTCGACCGCACCGCCTGGGCCGGCCAGCGGCCGCCGGCGCTGGAACGTGTGCTGGCCCTCGTCAATCGCCAGGAGCGGCGGCTGCGGCGGGGACGCAAGTGGCTGGGCCGCCGGGTGAGCGAACTGCTCGGCCGGGCGAACCGGGCCGCAATGTGAAGGGCCGTTAAGCGGCGCGGTTCATCGTTTCTGCTACGCCGCCGGCCGCGTCCCCAGGCGGTGTCCCCGTTGCGACGGGCGCTATGGCGCTGGCGGGGGCAACCTTCGGCCGGGCCCCGAAAAGTGCCTTGAGCCCCAGCCAGACGCTGCTCAGCGCGGCCGCCACGAGCAATCGGGCGTGATACCAGATCGTGCTGACCAGACTCGAACGGCGGATCCAGCCGTGATAAAAGAACCGGGCCACCAGCAGCATGGCCTGGCGCCGCTCGCGGGCTGGCCCGTCGTAATGCCAGCAGGTCTGGGTCAGGTAGTACGTCATATAGCAGAGGCAATTCAGCTTGGCCCGAGCGGTGCGGGGGGCGTAGCCGTTGGGTTTCTTGCGGCGGTACAGGATCGCCCGCTCGTCGCCGGCCATGGCCTGATTGAGCACGACCGTGAGCAGAAACATCACGTCGGCTCCCCAGACCGGCCAGCGCTGCATTTCGGCCAGCCGCGGCCCCACGTAGTCGGTGCGCCACAGGCCATAGAACCAGCCGTGCGGCGAGTCTTTGCAGTAGCGGCGCAAATTGTCGAGCGAGCGGCCGGCCAGCGCCGGTCGATCGATCGGCTCGTGCAGGTAATGCCCTTCGATGTCGACCTGGATGATCGCCGGCGTCGCCAGAACCGCGCCGGGGGTCGCTTCGAGCCCATCGACCAGGCGGCGCACATACTCGGGATTGCGCGTGTCGTCGTCGGCTGCCCAGAGGAAATACTTACCCCGCGCCCGGGCCAGCACAGCCGCGAAATTGCGCAGCCCGCCGATGTTCTCGGCATTGCGGACATAGACGATCCGCGGGTCGCGCTCGGCAAACTGGCGGCAAATATCCGCCGTGGCGTCGGTGGAAGCGTTGTCCGAGATCAGGATTTCGAGGTTCGGATAATCCTGCTCGACGATCGACTTGAGGGCCGCGGCCAGAAACCGCGCGCCGTTGTAGACCGGCACCCCGACCGACACCAAAGGCAATTCCGCGCTCATGCATCCGCTCCGCTGGGACCAGGATTTTCGCGCGGCCGAAAGCGCCGGCCGCGCCGGCCGGTTCACGCCGCCTGCCGCGACAGCCGGTGCCGCCGGGCCTCGCGCGTTACGATTCGCACCAGGGCCGCCGCCGCTTGTTCGACCAACTCGGGCGTCAGGTTCAGACCGCTGGGCAGGTTGATACCCCAGGGACTCACTTCGTAGCTGACGCGATTCTGCAGTTGGGCTCGACGGGCCTGCACAGAGCCGACATAGGCCGGCAAGGAACTGAGGGGATAAAAGAACGGGCGGCAATCGACGCCGGCCTCGGCCATTTGGTCGATCAGCGGCTCCTTGGCCAGGCCCAGCCCCGGGTCGACCAGCGCCGTAACCATCCAATAGGTATTCTTGACGTCGGCGGCTTCGTGGTTGAGCGACACGTGGCGGCAGCCGCTGAGCGCCTGGCGATACCAGGCGAAAATCTGCCGCTTGTGCGCGACCAGTTCGTCGAGCCGCTCCAGCTGCGCCAGGCCAAGCGCGGCCTGCATGCTGCTCATCTTGTACTTGTAGGCGACTTCGCTGTTCCAGAACATTTTGTCGCCCGGCCGGCGTCCATGATCGCGCAGGAAAAGCGTTCGCTCGTGGATGTCGTCGCGGTCGGTGACCAACATACCGCCTTCGCCGGTGGTCATGGTCTTCGAGCCGTGGAAGCTGAACACGCCGATGTCTCCCAGGCTGCCCGCGGGGCGCCCCTGGAAGAGCGAGCCGATGGCTTCGGCGGCGTCTTCGACGATCGCGATGCCGCGGCGCGAGGCAATGCGGCGAATCTCGTCCAGCCGGGGCAGGTTGCCGTACAGGTCGACCGCGATCACGGCTTTGGTCCGCGGCGTCAGCACGGCTTCGAACGACTGCGCGTCCAGGCACCAGCTTTCGGCCTCGACGTCGGCAAAGACCGGGGTGGCGCCGAGGTACGAAATTGGCGCGGCCGAGGCGATCCAGGTAATGTCCGGCACGACCACCTCGTCTGCCGGGCCCACGCCGAGCGCGGCGAGCGCCAGGTGGATGGCGGAGGTGCACGATGGCAAGGCCACCGCGTGCTTCACGCCCAAGGAGCGGGCAAACGCCGCCTCGAACCGGTCGTGATACACGTTCGCCTGGCCGTACCAGCAGTTCGTAACCGCATCGGTGACGTAGTCGATCTCTTTTTGCGTGATCGACGGGCCGGAAACCGGGATTCTCTGCATGGCAACATCCTGTCGCAAAACGTGACTTTGCGTTGTTCGGGGGCACTCAGGGATCGGCGGTGCACAGCAGGTAGCCGTCCGGGGCCACGGTGATCTGCAGCTTGTCTTCCGTCTGGCGGTCGATCGTGAAGCGCGGCGTGCGGCGCAGGAATTCGTGCACGGCGGTCTTGGCGTTGTTGCCCTTGTCCCACGGCCGGTCGGGAAACGAGCCGGCAGGCATATCTTCGATCACCGTGTCGAAGACGACCAGGTAGCTCCCCTTGCGCACGAGGCCGGCATAGGCCTCGAGTTCGGCCAGCACGTGGTCGTGGGTGTGGTTCGAGTCGAGCGTCACGATCACCGGTTGTCGATCGCCGGCCAGCCGATGCACCTCGGCGACGATCTGCGGGTCGATCGACGATCCCTCGAGCATGCGGATCCGCTTGAACATCGGATGGGCCTCGATTTCGCGGCGATTGTGCGCGCGAATGTCGATGTCGATGCCCAGCACCAGTCCGTCTCCCCCCAGCAGTTCGAGCATCGAGGCGTAGAAAACCAGCGAGCCGCCGTGGGCGATGCCGGTTTCGACGATCAGCCGCGGCCGCACGCGCCAGATGATTTCCTGCATGGCCACGAGATCTTGCGGAAACTGGATGACCGGCCGCCCCATCCAGCTGAAGTTGTACGAGTACTTGAATCGTCCGGCTTCGCGCAGCCAGATCCGGCTGAGCGCCCGCAGGTCGGGATCGGCACCCAGTTGCCGGATGTTGTCTTGCACTTCGCCGCGGAAGCGTTCGATTTCGCTCATGCTGCTTTCCCGTCTGTCGAACTGGTCAAAAACCGGGCGGGGTGACAAAGTCGAACCGCGCATTGCCAAAGTCGGACGGTTTATGCCCGCGCGCCCGATTGCGAACAGGCCTGCCGTCGCCAGGCACGGGCCGCCAGCGACATCGCCAGCCAGTGGCGCTCGGCCTGCGGAGCCTGGTCGGCGCCGGCCGGTCGATAGCGGATCTCCTCATCCAGACTTTCGGCCACGACCGGAATGACCGCGTCGCAGCGAAAACCGAGCGCATCGTACAAGGCGATGGCCCGGAGGTTGTCGGAAAACACGCGCAGCGTGAGCCGGCCGGCCGACATTTCGCCGAACCACCAGGCGATCAAGGCCCGGGTGGCCAGATAGCCCATCCGCGGAACGGTCGTCGGTTCGGCGCGGATCACGTTGTCCAATTCGGCCGCTCCGGCCTGGATGCCGCAGAGCCCGACATTGCCGATCCGATTGCCCGCCGCGTCGCAAATCAGGAGCAGCAATCGCTGGTCGTCGGCCAGATACTTTTGCAGCCAGCGGCCGGTGCGCTCACAGGTGGGAGCGAACTGGCTGAAGAACGTCGAGCCATGCTGCGTGCGCCAGCGCGTCATGGCGGCGATCACTCGTTCGTCGGCGGCCTGCTGGGCATCGACCGGCACCAGCCGGCCTACTGCTGCGCCGCGCACGTCTCGGATGTCGATCCCGCGCCGCGCCGCCGGCTGCTTCCAGGATCGAACCCAGCCGCCGGGCGCAAGCTCGGCGCCGGCCGATCCGCAGGCAGCGGCGGTCGAGAGGGCGTTATCCCCGGGCATGGGCCACCTCGGCAAAATCGGGAAACTCCAGATCGCGCTGGGCGATGACGCGCACCGGCTCGGGCAAGACGATCCCCAGCGCCGGATCGTCGTAGCGCACGCCGGCGGCGGCCGCGGGCACGTAAACCCCGGACATCTGGTAGAAGACTTCGCAGTCGTCGGTGAGCGTCAGGAAGCCGTGCGCGATGCCCGGCGGAACGAACAGCTGCAGCCGGTTTTCGGCCGACAGCTCGAATGCCTGCCAGCGGCCGTATTGCGGCGAATCGGCGCGCAGATCGACCAGCACGTCGCACAGCGCGCCGCGCGTGCAGCGCACCAGCTTGTGCTCGGCATGCGGCGGGCGCTGGTAGTGCAGGCCGCGAAACGTTCCCCGCCGCAGGTTGTACGACACGCTGCACTGCACCAGCGCGACGTCCAGGCCCTGGGCCGCGAACTCCTCCCGGCACCAGGTGCGGGCGAAAAATCCCCGTTCGTCGCAGTGCCGCTCGGGCTCGACGAGCATCGCGCCCGGCAGTTGCGTCTGACGGAATTTCACGGCCGCTCTTTGCTTTCTCAGGCCACGCGGACGTGCGGAATCGGAATGATGAATTGCCCGCCGCCCTGCCGGTAGCCCTGCTGCTGGGCGAGAATCTCCTCGGCAAGATTCCAGCTCAACAGCAGTGCATAGTCCGGACGCGCTTCGGCCAGTTTGTCGGGCGAATGGATCGCCAGGTGCGTGCCGGGCGTGTAGCGGCCTTGCTTGACCGTGCTGCGGTCGACGACGTAATCGATCACGTCCGGGCCGATACCGCAGTAGTTCAACAGGGTGCTGCCCTTGGCCGAGGCGCCGTAGGCTACGATCCGGCAACCCTGGCCCTTGAGTTTCTCGAGCAGCAGCACCAGGTCGCTACGGAGCTTCTCGACCTGGCGGCCGAAATCGCGGTAATACTCGGGCCGGTCGACACCCAGCGCGGCCTCTTCCGTGAGCAAGTGCCGCACGCTGGGGCTCGGGCGTCCCTGCCGCGCGACGAACAAGCGCAGCGAGCCGCCGTGCACCTGCAGCCGTTCGACGTCGGTGATCACCAGTCCGTATTTGGCGAACAAGGGCTCGATCGAGGTGAGCGAGAAATAGCACAAATGCTCGTGATAGATCGTGTCGAATTCGACACGTTCGACCAGATCGCGGACGTAGGGAACTTCGAGGATGCCCAGGCCGCTCGGCTTGAGCAAGGTCCGCAAGCCGGCCACGAAGCCGTTCAGGTCGGCCACGTGGGCCAGCACGTTGTTGGCGTGCACCACGTCGGCGGGCTGGCCGCAACCCTCGATGTCGAGCGCCAACTCGCGCGAGAAAAAGCGGGGCAGGGTGGGAATTCCCCGGCTGCTCTGGGCATGTTCGGCCACGTTGGCGGCCGGCTCGATGCCCAACACCGGCACGTCGGCGTGCCGATAGTATTGCAGCAGGTAGCCGTCGTTGCTGGCGATCTCGATCACCAGGCTGCGGCAATTCAGTTTCCGCTCGCGGATCACCCGTTCGACGAGCTGGCGGGAGTGCGCGAGCATCGAATCGGAGAAGGACGAGAAGTAGGCGTACTCGCCGAACAGTTCTTCGGCCGGCACAGTTTCCGTGATCTGCACCAGGGCGCAGCCCGGACAGACCACCAGATCGAGCGGATACTTCGGCTCTTCGAGCTCGAGTTGATCCGCGGACAACAGCCGATTGGCCAGGGGGGTCGTGCCGAGCGACAGGATGGGCGTCAGGCCGATCTGGCCGCACGACCGACAGGCAGCGTGTAAGTGTTGCATGCAGGTTCCAGATAGTTTTTGTACCACTCGATCGTCCGCCTCAATCCTTCGTCGAGCGAAAACAACGGTTGCCAGGCGAGCACGCTGCGCGCCTTTTCGGCACTGAGATACTGATGCCGGATTTCGTGGCTCGCGGTGCCCAGCACCAGCGGCTCGAAGTCGGCGTCCAGGGCGTCGAGAATCTTTCGCACGAGCTCGAGCACGCTCAATTGCAGCTCGTTGGAAAAATTGAAGGCTTCGCCGCGGAGCGCCTCGTCGGCGGCCATCCGCTCGGCCAGATGCATATAGGCCGCGGCGCCGTCTTCGACGTAGAAATAATCGCGGACAAATTGGCCGTCGCTGCGGATCACCGGCCGCTGCCCCCGGAGCACCGAGCGGATCGTGCCCGGCACGATGCGGTTCCAGTTCAGGTCGCCGCCGCCGTAGAAATTGCCGCAGCGCGTGATGGCCACGGGCAGGTTGTAGGTCAAGGCGTACGAGCGGGCGATCAGGTCGGCGCAGGCCTTGCTTACGTCGTAAGGATGCCGCGGATCGAGCGGCGCCGTCTCGCGATAGGGCAGATCCTCCTGGTCGCCGTAGGCCTTGTCGCTCGACGCGACGACGATCTGCTTGACGCGGGGACTGCGGCGGCAGGCCTCGAGCAATGCCCAGGTGCCGGCAATGTTGCTTTCGAACGTCGACACCGGGTTCGCATTGGCCACGCCCACGATGGCCTGGGCGGCCAGGTGCAACACGGTGTCGATTTCGTACTCGCCCAGCAGGCGTTCCAACAGGGCCTGATCGGCCACGTCGCCACGCACCGTGCGCACGCGATCGATCAACTTCGAGCGGATCAACTCCGACTGCGGCACCCAGTCGCGGACCAGGCAGACCACGTCGGCGCCGGCGGCCACCAGCCGCTCGACCACCCAGACGCCGACCAGGCCGCTGCCGCCGGTGACCAGCACGGGCCGGTCGAGCCAAAAGCGGTTTTGCCCCGCATTCGCCCGGGCGCCGCGCCGTCCAGAGGGGCGCCCGATTCGCGCGCCGGCTGAGGCGAGGTGTCGTCTTTTGCTGGCCCGGCCGTCATGTCCACACCTTCCAGGGGGCGTCGCCCGAGTCCCAGAGCGATTGCAGGTAGGTCTTGTCGCGGAGCGTGTCCATGCATTGCCAGAAACGATCGTGCCGGTAGGCGGCCAGCTGCCGGTCGGCCGCCAGCCGTTCCAGGCCGTGGACTTCCAGGCTGCTTTGGTCGTCGGCCAGATAGTCGAAGATCCCCGGCTCCAGAACCAGATACCCGCCGTTGATCCAACCCTCGCCGGCCTGCGGTTTTTCGGTAAAGCGGGCAACCAGGTCGCCCTCGAAGATCACGCCGCCGTAGCGCGCCGGCGGCCGCACGGCGGTAATGGTGGCCACGCGGCCATGCCCGCGATGAAAGCGAAGCAGATCCGCCAGGTCGATATCGGCCACGCCGTCGCCATAGGTGACCAGGAACGTGCCGCTGTCGAGCCAGCGGCGGAGCCGGCGGATGCGTCCGCCGGTATTGGTTTGGATGCCGGTGTCGACCAGGTGGACCAGCCAGTTTTCGCACTCGCGGTGCTGGGGTTCGACTTTGCCGCTGGCCAGATCGATCGTGAGGTTGCCGTTGGTCGAACTGTAGTCGAGGAAGTGGCGCTTGATCACGTCGCCTTTGTAGCCCAGCGCCACGATGAACTCGCGCAAATCGTAATGCGCGTAGTGCTTCATGATGTGCCAGAGGATCGGGCGGCCGCCGATTTCGACCATCGGCTTGGGCTTGATCGTGGTCTCTTCTTGCAGTCGCGTGCCGAGACCGCCGGCGAGGATGACGACTCGCATCGCGAACGTCCGTGCGTGGCTTAGGAGGGCCGAAAACATCCCTGTTTCCGCCGCTTGAAATCCGCTGCTGCGATCGCCGCCAGGCTGCTAGCAACAGCCGGCGCCGCGCGCGGTTTCAAGCTGGGAAGCGGGGGGGATCTTACTGCAAAGTCCAAGGCAGGGTCAATGTTGGCTGGGGCCGGCGGCGTCAAACTCGCGGTGTGCATCGCGTGCCGCCGACCCCAGCACCAATCGACTGCTTTCAGATGGCCTCGAAAATAGGGAAAAGTCGTATGCTTGCTGGGCAATGCTGCTCGCCGTGTCGCTCACCGAGTTGGTGGCCGTGCCCGTCCTGTCGCGATTGAGCGACCACATCGAGATCCGGCCCATTCCCTGCTGCTGGGCAGTCGTGCTCTGGGCTGCTTCGAGGGCAAATTGCCCCCTCTGGCCGCCGGCCTCCGTGGGCGGCCGCCTGTCGCGAAGGCGGGCGCAAGCCCCGGCGATCGCCCGGCCCGGTGCGCAGGCTCGCTCTGGCCGCCATGATCTCTCCTCTGCTCCTGATGCGATGGACAGCTCCGGCGGCGCCTGGAGGCAGGCCCCGAGCCGGCTGTTTTGGGCAGCGTGCCTCTCAAGAAACGCTGCCCACGGCCGGGGCCCGCCCGGACGCGCCCCGCGGGAAAGCGGCGTCAAAGCCGATCCCCGCTGCACGCCCGGACTTGCGAGCGCCGGCTTCCCGGCGGCGCAAAGTGTCCAGACGCGTTAAAACCACCTACTGCAGTTTCACGAGGGCATTTTTGCGGGTCAAGGCAGCGAACGCGCAGCCGCCGGGCAGCGTATTGCAGACAGAGCCGGGGCCGAACGCCTCGGGCCGCTTGGACCGCATAGATCGCGCGTCACGAACTCTGCGAGGAACCAGGCATGCCCCGAGGCCACGTGTTGCCCAATAGCGAAGTGCTCGCCGCCTTGCGCGGCGAAGCCGGTCTGACGCAGGACGAACTGGCCTCCCGCGCCGGCTACGGCCTGCGAACGATCGGCAAGATCGAACGCGGCCAGCCCACCACGTCGTTCACGCTTTCGACGATCGCCACCGTGCTTGCCGATTGCCTGGGGCGGCGAATCGAAGTGGTCGACCTGCTCCGCCAGCGCCTGGGCGAATCGAACGGGTCGCGCACGCCGGCCGGCACGTTCATCGTGGCAGAGCATGTCAAACTGCTCGACGTCGACGTGCGGCGCACCGCCGGCAAGGACAAATCGGGCGACACGGCGGTGCTAGCCGTCTTGATCGATACGCTAGCGCTGCGTTACGTGCCGCACCCGCAGGCAGAGATGCTGCTGCACTACGCAACCACCGGCACGGCGCTCGAAGGACGCTCGCTTTCGCATCCCCAGCACTCGCAATGGCAGGAGCTCGCCGCCGGCCACTCGAGCGCTCCCTGCGCGCACCTCGGCCGCGGCGGCACTCTGCGCACCCGTCTGCCGGCGAATTCCGCGGGCCGGCTGCTGCTGCAAAACCGGGTGGAATATTCCGATGCCTTCACGAAACCCGAGCAGCGCTGGTTCCACGCCCACATCCTGTATCCGACCGATAGCCTGACCATGCTCGTGCGGTTTCCCGAAGGGCGACCGTATCGGTCGTTGCGCGGGCTGTGTCAGCGGCGCAGCGCGGGGCCGCTCGCGACGGCGCCGGAACAACCGGTGGAGATCGCCGCCGGCCAACTGGCCTATTGGCGCATTGCCGCGCCGACCCCGGGCGAGACGTACCAGCTCTGCTGGACCTGACACGGTCACAAACGGCGGAAGACCCCGCGGGATGAAATCGCGGCGGCCGCTTGCAGTCGGTGCAATCGCTCCGGCCAGACGGTATGCCCTGCACGAATCGGTACGACCGTTCGCCGGACGCCGTATCCGGCCGGCCTGAGGCTGGCCGTTTGACGACCTGGGGTTTCCGACCTAGGGTTCCTCTTGCCGGCAGGTTCTCATCGGAGCCGGCGAGGCCTTTCGGCCGCCCAACTTTGTGGTTTGCTCGCCGGCCCCCTGACCGGCGCTGCTTTCGGCCCCGCTTTGCGCCAGCGGCAATTCCTGCTTGGTTTGCTGCTGCGCACGGCGGGGCTCCCAACACCGGAGAGACGCAACCTTGATTTGCCAGAACTTGTCGCGACAGCTTCGCTTGCGGTTGGAATTCCTGGAAAACCGCGACATGATGACCACCGGACTCGCCGCCATGCTCGGCGCCGGGGGCCAGCTGACGATCTCGGCCCCTTCTTCCGGATCGATGATGATCCGCGAGATCAACAACCAGATCTCGGTGGACGGCATCCTGGGCACCGTTTCGGCGAGCGCGGTCAAGTCGATCACGATCAACTGCAACAGCGGCAACGACACCGTTCTGCTCAACAGCGCCAGCGTCAAGGGACAGCAGGCCCTGAGCGTGCCGATCACGGTCAAGTCGGGCGCCGGCACCGACGACGTGCGCTTGGCCAGCGGCGCCGACGTGTACATCGGCGGCCTAGGCAACACGCTCAGCGCGACGGCCAAAGGCGCGGCCACGCTCAACGGCAAGGCCTTGACCTGGTTCGACCTGAATCTGCACGACTCGGCCCTGCGGGCAGTGGCCGACGCCGACTTCGCCAGCGGCAGCGTCCTGACCCGGGCCGACATGATGGGCCTGTTCAGCACGGTCGAAAAGGCCGGCGCCGTCACGCAACTCGAACTCACTGACTTAAAGGCAATCGTCTCCGACTCGGGACTCTTCGGCACGCTCAACTACGTGCAGGTTCTGTCGCAGGACGTCGTGCTGGGCAACGCCGCCAACGCCACTTATCTCGGCGCGAAGCTCGGCAACCTCACCGTCGGCTCTAGCGCCCAGACGCTCACCGACCTGGAAGACAAATGGTTCCTGGGCACGGATCTGCCGGTGGGCACGTCCGACTGGGGACCCACTTACGGCTACGCCCAAGCCAGCGGCTCGCTCTTCGTCAACGGGCCGGCGTACACCGACATCTACCAGGGCGGGCTGGGCGACTGCTACTTCATGTCGGCCCTGGCCGAAGTGGCCAAGGATTCGCCCTCGACCATCACCAGCATGTTTATCAGCAACGGCGACAATACCTATACGGTTCGCTTCTATGCCAACGGCAAGGCCGACTATGTAACGGTTAACACCCAGTTGCCGGTCGATCAATATGGCCGGTTCGTGTTTGCCGACATGGGCGCCTCGGCCAAGAGCGCCGGCAACGAGCTGTGGGTGGCGCTGGCCGAAAAGGCTTTCGTCGAGTGGCACCAGTCCGGACGGGAGGGCGAGGGCAGCAGCAACACCTCCACCAACCAGTACACCGCCATCTCGGGAGGCTGGATGGGCACCGCGCTGAGCGAGATCACCGGCAAGTCCGCCTCGATGTACAACTCGGTCGCGTCGTCCAGCAGCTTCAGCGCGTTCGTCAACGCTTACAACGCGGGCAACCTGATGGAATTCGGCTCGGTGTCGAGTCCGACCCTGTCGACGGTCGTGGGAGACCACGCCTATGCCCTGGTCGGGTACAACGCGGCAGCCAAGACCGTCACGCTGTTCAATCCCTGGGGCATCAACAACGGCTCGAGCATGCCCGGCCTGATTACGCTCACCTGGGCCCAGGTCCAGTCGAACTTCGCCTATTACGACAAGGTCGCCTAGCGGCACGGTGGCCTAGGGGCACGGTGCCCTAGGGACGCCGTGGCTTAGTGACATGATGGCCTGGTGACACGGCAGCCTGGTCGTGCGTTCGGCAGCCGGCCGAACGTCGATCAACCCCACTCACGACCAGCCCCTGGCCCGATCAACTCGGTCGCCGGGCAACGCACAGCAGGCTCAGCGCTCCCGAATCGCTGTTCGGATCGATGCCGGACAAACGCTGGGCCACACGCATCCGCAGCGGCGCCTGGCCGCGCTGGCCGGCGAGGGCTTCGGCACCGATACGGTGATTGTGGGGGATCAGCCGGACCTCGAAGCCCAACGGTCGCAGCACGTCGAGAAACAGCTCGGACGTGACACCATCGCCCGGCTGATGGTGAATTTCTGTGGCCAAGGCCCAGGCCTGTTCGTCGTCCAAGGCCGCGTGGCCGCCGCGTCCCAAACTCCGGTAGACGGGCACGCGCAGGTTCCACAGCAGTTTGCCCAACCCCTTCAGGTCGTAGGCCGATCGCTGCGGATCGTGATCGACCACGAGCACTCCTCCCGGCTTCACCAGCCGAGCCGACTCGACGAGCACTTGGGCCATGTCGTCGCAATGATGCAGCGTGCCATTGAGGGCCACGATATCGGCGAATGCCGATTTGAGCGGCATCGCGTGTGCGTCGGCGAGCAGCGGCATATAGCCGATCCGCTCGGCCCACTCGAGCGATCCCCGGGCCACGTCGACGCCCAATAGCGCCGCGGGCTTGCCGCCGAGTTCGGCGAACAGATTGCCGGGCCCGCAGCCGATGTCGACCACGATCTTGTCATCCCAGGTCCCGGCGGCGGCATGCCACCTTTCGCGCAGCTGCGGATAACGGTGCACGCATTCGAACCAGTTGCGAACCCAGTTCGGCTGCCCGAAGTAATAGGCGTTGGCCTTGAGGCCCAGCGAAGGATTCGCCAGCGGAACTTCGGCGATGCCATCGACGAGCGAAACCTCGGCAAACGGGTCCAAGAACGGTTCGAGCTGCGCCAAAGGGCGCACGATTTCGCCGGCCGTCATGAGTTTTCCCAAGCGAGTTGCGCGGGCGCTCAGGCACCCTGGCAAACCAACGCCCGCACCGGCTCGAAAGATTTTTCCAGCCCGGGACGCGGGGACCTTTCCGCCTCCGGTTCCGGTTCCGAGGAGGCGTCGTGACGAGTGTTAGCCTTCCAGCTTAGCGACCCCAATCAGAGGGGTAAACAAGTTTTCTCCCCCCGGCGCCAAAAAAGAGGCCGGGGCACGACTTGGCATTTGTGTCGCTTCCGATGCCCAAAACTCCCGCCTCGTGATTCTTCAGGCATTATCCGGCGGTCTGGCCCCCCGCGGGGTCGATTTGAATTGCTTGAGTTTCGCGGCCTCGGCGAGAGATTTGTAGAACGCATCCAGCGGATAGCAGCCCGACGCCAGGCCTGCCCGGGCCGAAGTCGTGCAATCGCTAAATGTTCGGCAGATACGCGCTGCGCCGCAGCGGCCTGGCCGCCAACACGTCGGCCGGCAACTCCGGATAGCTCAGCGCCATGCGGCCCAGGCCCACGATGTCTGCCTGCCCCGCACCAACGACAGCCTGCGCCACGTGCGGCAGCCAATCTTGCAAATAGGAATAGCCGGAACCCACGATCACCAGGTCGGGCCGATGGGCCTTGAGCCGAGCCGTGACGTCCAGCAGACATGCGACCTCCAAGAGCGGATCGCGGGGTGGCAGGTAGCCGTCGGACGGGGGAAACAAGGCCGGCCGCTGCCGATGCGGATTGTAATACGGACTGCCGGCGCTGATGCAGACCAGCCGCACGCCAATTTCGGCCAGCATGTCCAGCAGGCGGCACGGCTCGGCGAGATCGACCCCCAAGCCCGTCCCGTCGCCGCCGAACGCGTAGGGATAATCGGTCCCCGCGCCAAGTGATTCCGGCGCCGACTCCGTCGGCCGGCCGGGCGGTGTAGGGGATCCAATCGACAGCGCTCACTCGAACACCGATCGCCAGCTCCGGCCGTTCCGCGCGGATGCCGGCGACGATCTCACGCAAGAACCGCGTGCGATTCTCCAGGCTGCCTCCCCAGGGACCCGGCCGATCGACGGCGCTGAGGAATTCGTGCCCCAGGTAGCCGTGACAATGCTTGATGTCGACCATGCCGAAGCCGGCGTCGGCCGCCAGGCAGGCGGCGTGCACGAAATCGCCAATCAGGCCTTCGATCTCGTGGTCGGCGAGCAATACCTGCTGGTGTGGAACCGGAAGTCTGCGATCGAGCACCGGGTGGCGATAAACGATCCGCGGCTGCCCGGGCAACTTCATTTCCGGACGCGCAAACCGGCCCGAGTGCGTCAATTGCAAGCCGACGACCAGGTCGCTCGTGTCGCCAAACGCTCGGGCATGTTCGGCGACCAGTTCGGTGCGCAGCGTGGCCAGGTCGGCCACGGTCTGAGAATTGATGAGCAGCTGGTTCGGATTTGCCCGGCCGTCGTGGCGCACGGCCACGGCTTCGCCGCCCCAGATCAGCTTGGCGCCGCTGATCCCGAATCGGCGCCAGCGGCGCCGCGTCAACTCGCCTGGCCGGCCGTCGAGCGTGCCGTCCCAGCCTTCCATCGGCAGGATGGCGAAGCGATTGCCGATGCGCCGGCCGTTGACCTCCAGCGGCTGGGCCAAGGGCGACTCCGGCGCGGCCCAGAGCGTGTCGTCGCAGGGAATCGCCGCGCCGATCGACTGAGCATGCCGCCGCAGTTCGGCCGGCGACTTGAGACTCGCAATGCGGCGGTAAGCGCACATCTAACTTCGCGTAGCCTGGCGGCGCGAGAATGTTCTCGCCGAAACCTCCACGGCGATGCCGCGGATCTTCCTAGTTTACGCCGCAGCGGCGTCGAGCGCAAGCTTTCGAGGGCGAAACGGACGCCGCGCGGCTAATACCGCAGAATCAGGTCGACGGTCAAACGGTTGTCGAGAATGTCGCGCTGGGTCGTCAGCGGAACTTCCCAGCAGATGCCGGCTTCGCTGTTGACGGTCGGCTTGTACTTCAGCCCGATGGCGCCCGTCACGATGTTCGTGTTGGCTACGTTGCTGGAGCCGAAGTTATAGAGATCCAGTCCGCCGACCGGCAAGCCGCCCGGCACATTCGACATCCAGTGATACCAATTGAATTCCAGCAAGCCGTAGAGTGGGCGATTCGGCAAACGGCGATCGAAATGGAACGACCAGTAGAACTGATCGTTTTGCTTGTTCGGATCCGCCGGCAAGCGAAAGCCGGCCGTGGTCAGAAAGTGCGACAGGTTTCCCAGCTGCGTGCCGCCGGACATGAAGATGTCGAACTCGCTCGTCCCGCTGTTGCCTTGCAGGGCATGGTACGAACCGACGGGCATTTCTACCCGCGTTCCCACGCTGAGCAGGCGTTGCAGCGTGGGATCGGCATACAGGTTGTACTTGAGCCCCACGTCGACGTCGGCCCAGCCATTGATCGGCGGCGCGTCGGGCCCGGCGAAAACGTAACCGTCCTTGGTCGCGATGATCGACAGTCGATCGGTGATTGCGGCCCGGAATTGCGTGGCCAGCAGTTGCACGTCTCCCCCGCCGAGCACGGAGCCCGGGATCTGATGATTCAGAAAAATCACCCGGGCTTCGGTAAGATTGCGGGGGTCTTCAAAATAGACGGGATTCGTCATCGGACTGATGAAGTCCGTGAACCGGCAGTCGCTGGCCGTGAACAACCCCAATAACTTGGGTTTGCCGCAACAACCTCCGTAGGCGTCACAACCCGAATCGCCGAAAAGCCGGCTCAACAGGCTGCCGCCACCGGCATTCGATCCGTCCGCCGGACAGAGGTCGGAGTCCGCGCCGCTCGCCGCACTTGGGCCTGCCAACAGTGTGCTCGAAACGGCTTGGTCGTCGGCATGGGCCGCAGCGAGCCAGGTTCCAAGCCAGGCCAATCCCAGCGCGAGGCATGCGCTTCGTATCATCGAGACGTCTCCGGATTTTTGGGGGTCGAAACGCGCGGCTCAACGCGCGTTCCCGCACGCCGCATGACCGATCCCTTCGGAATCTCTGGATCCAAATCAAGGCCGGACGCACGGCACGATTCGACCCGGCGCGACCCAAGTCAATCGGAGGTCGGTAGGTTCGACGCAGCGGCGGGACTAACAGGGCAGGCGAACGAAGGATCGTATCGGCGTTGGCGGGATGTGCACTTGATGACCTGCGGATGTGCATATTTGTCACACCGGCGCGCACCCTCGGCGTGGCTCCGCACTGCAGCCCGACCGGCGCCGCGCAGTCCGAATTGCTTACATTCGGGCCGAGCGTAATCGCACAGCGCGACGGCCACGGAATCTTCGGCGCGTCGGCTTGCGACCCCCGCGCGGCCGCGGCCCGTTCAGCGGTGCCCCGCCCCGAAGCCGGCGCCAAGCGGCACGTGGATGGGGGCAAACAGAGCGGCAGCAAAACCGCTCGTGTAGAGAAAGTTGTATTGATCGCCGAGAGCGTGGGCGATCAACACCTGGAAGCTGCCGCCATCGATCGAATAATAAACGGGGCAGGGGCTGGAGCGAACCTGGCTCGCCTCGAGATCCGTCAGCGGTTGCACGCCGCAAAGTCCCATGCGTGCCAGGGCCGCAGGCGCAATGCCCGCGCCGCGCGAGCCGAGGGCACGAATCGGCGGGGCTGGAATCTCTTCGGGCCCGGTTCCGGCAGCGCGCAGCACACTGCCTGGCAGCAAAGCTGCCAGCGCCATCGCGATGACGAGCGTCTTCATGACCATCACCTCCCTGTGAACGGAGCCAGGCATTTCCCACCGTAGCCCCGCGGGAATTATACCGGCTCGTCAAGCGTGCGTCTGCCGTATGGGCGCCGTTGCCCGGTGCGCTCACGACGGCCGACCCGCGCGCCGACTCCCCTGGGCACGAACGTGTGCTTGCGGTACAGTCAAATCGGGGCTACCGCGGATCGCAGGGCTGTGCATGTCGACCACACATTCGGACGCCGGCAATACCGCTGCCCAGGGGGCGCCGGTTTCCCAGCCACCAGTTTCGCAGCCACCAGTTTCGCAGCCGCCAGTTTCGCAGCCGCCAGCCCACCCGAGCGCGGCGGCCACGGCCAGCGAGCCGAGCCCCTCGGGCGCGCCCGCCTCCGCGGCGAATCGTCCGAACGCCAGTCCACCCAACGACCCGGCGCCGCCCGCCGCTGTCCGCCGCCGGCGCTGGCCATTCGTCGCGGCGCTAGTGGTCGTCGCGGCCGGACTAGGGCTGTGGTACCGCCTAGCGCACCGGCCGGCCGACAATGGCGAGCTGGTGCTGGAAGGCAACATCGATGTGCGTCAGGTCAATCTGGCCTTCAAGGTCGACGGCCGGATTGAAGGCCTCGCCGTGGACGAAGGAGACAGCGCCGCAGCCGGTCAGGTCGTGGCCTGGCTCGACAAGCGCTACTTCGAAGACGACCTGCGGCTGGTCCGCGCACGGCGCGACAATGCGGCGGCCACCTTGGCCCGCTTGGAACATGGTTCCCGCCCCGAGGAAATTGCCCAGGCCAAAGCCGATACCGCGCAGCAGCGGGCCGTCCTCGCCCGGGCGCAGCAAGACTATGACCGGGCCGCCACCCTGGTGGGCAAGGGAGCGGTCAGCCAGGAGGATTTCGACCGCGCCAAAGCCGCGCTCGACGAAGCCAAGGCCACGCTCCGCTTCGCCGACGAAGCCCTGCAAATGGCCGAGATCGGACCACGCCAGGAAGACATCGACGCCGCCCGAGCCCAATTGGCGGGCGAAGATGCCGCCGTCGTCCAGTCCGAGCGCCGCCTGGCCGACGCCGATCTGGTGGCCCCCAGCACCGGGGTGATTCTCACCCGCAGCCGCGAGAAAGGAGCCATCGTCGCCGCCGGCGAAGCGGTCTTTACCTTGACCCTGGCCACACCGGTCTGGGTCCGCACCTATGTCAACGAGCGCGACCTGGGCCGGATCGAACCGGGGATGGCGGCCGAAGTGTTCACCGACTCGGCTCCCGACAAAGCTTATCCCGGCCGCATCGGTTTCATTTCGCCGACGGCCGAGTTCACACCCAAGACCGTGCAAACCCGCGAGCTGCGCACCGACCTCGTCTATCGGTTGCGCGTGCTGGTCGACAATCCCGACGGCGGCCTGCGGCAGGGAATGCCGGTCACGGTCCGGCTGACGCCCCGCACTTCGACCGTAGCACCCCAGCACCCGCCCGCGCATGACAAAGAGCAGCCCGGCATGCCGGGCCCGCCGCGAGCCAGGACCAGTGACCTATGGCCGCCACCTGTTTGGCCCGGGTCGACGACGTCAGCAAGCAGTTTGCCGGCAGTGCGCAGCCGGCCATCGATCGGCTGAACCTGCGAATCGAGCCGTCGCAGGTCACCGGTCTGGTCGGTCCGGATGGCGCGGGCAAAACGACTCTGATGCGGCTCCTTGCCGGGCTGATGCTGCCCACCGCCGGCCGCATCACCGTATGCGGATTCGACACGGCCGGAGATCTGACCGAGATCCGCCGCTCGGTCAGCTACATGCCGCAGCGCTTCGGGCTGTACGAGGATCTGACCGTCCAGGAAAACCTGAACCTCTACGCCGACCTCAACGGCGTCGGCGCCGCGGAGCGGCGCGAGGTGTTCGCCCGGCTGCTTTCGTTCACCAGCCTGGCGCGATTCACCGACCGTCTGGCCGGCAAGCTCTCGGGCGGCATGAAACAAAAACTGGGCCTGGCCTGCGCACTGATCCGAAGGCCAAAACTCTTGCTGTTAGACGAGGCCAGCGTCGGGGTGGATCCGATTTCTCGCCGCGAGCTGTGGCAAATGGTGTACGAGCTCGTCGAACAGGGGATCGGAGTGGTCTGGAGCACGGCCTATCTGGACGAGGCCGAACGCTGTGCGTCGGTGCTGTTGCTGAACGCGGGCCGAGCGCTTTACGACGGACCGCCCAAGCAACTGACCGGCCGGCTCGAGGGGCGCAGTTTCCTGGTCCAGCATCTCGCAGGCCAGCGCCGCCAGGTGCTTGCCAGGGCGGTGAAGCTGCCCGAGGTGGTGGACGGCGTGATCCAGGGCAGCAGCGTGCGGTTGGTGGTCGGCCGCGACCGGCAGCCTCCCGCTGCGGCGGAACTGGGCGTCTCACAGGCAAAGCTCGTTCCCACCCCGCCGCGGTTCGAGGATGCGTTCGTCGATCTGCTCGGCGGCGGCCCCAAGCACGAATCGCGCCTGGCCGGCACGATGCGCACACACGTGGGCGAAGACGACGCGGTCGTCGAGGCCCGTGCCCTGACCAAGAGGTTCGGCGACTTCACGGCCGTCGACCGGATTACGTTTCGAATTCGCCGGGGTGAGATCTTCGGGCTGCTCGGGCCGAACGGAGCCGGCAAGTCGACGACGTTCAAAATGATGTGCGGGCTGCTCAGGCCCAGCGCGGGTTCGGCCCGCGTGGCGGGGGTCGACTTGTATCGCGCCGGCGCCGCGGCCCGGGCGCAGTTGGGCTACATGGCGCAGAAGTTCTCGCTCTATGGCGACCTGAGCGTGCGCCAGAACCTGGCATTCTTCGCGGGAATCTACGGTCTGGCCCGCACCGCCCGGCTGGCCGCGATGCAGAAAGTGACCGAGACTTTCGAGCTGGGTCCGCACCTGGATCGCAACTCGGGCGATCTGCCGCTCGGTTTCAAGCAGCGCTTGGCCCTGGCCTGCGCCGTGATGCACGAGCCGCCGGTGTTGTTCCTGGACGAGCCCACTAGCGGCGTCGACCCGATCACTCGGCGCGAGTTCTGGTCGCACATCAACGCCATGGTCGAGCGCGGCGTCACGATCATGGTGACCACGCATTTCATGGACGAAGCGGAATACTGCGACCGCATCGGCCTGGTTTACCGGGGGCACGTCATCGCCGAGGGTTCGCCCGACGAGCTGAAAGCCTCGGTCCGCGGCTCCGAAATCGCCGAGCCGACCCTCGAAGAAGCGTTCGTCGAGCTCGTCGAGCGCTACGACACCGAGCAGAGGGTCGCATGACACGCTCTGCAGGCGAATGGTCGGGTTGGCTGCGGCGCGTGCTCAGCATGGTGCGCAAAGAGTTGCTGCAAATCGGCCGCGATCCGAGCAGTTACGTGATCGCCGGCATCTTGCCGCTGCTCTTGCTGTTTCTGTTCGGCTTTGGCGTTTCGCTCGATTTGCGCCGCGTGCCGATCGCGGTGGTCGTGGAGCAAGCCACTCCCGAAGCCGACAGCTTGCTGGCCTCCTTTCGCAACTCGCGCTACTTTACCGTCGAGACGGCGATCCACCGTAAAAAGGTCGAGGACGATCTGGTCGCCGGCCGGGTCAAGGGAGTGGTGGTGCTGGCCGCCGACTTTGCCGAGCGACTGGGGCGCAACGAATCGGCGCCGGTCCAGATCCTGGTCGACGGCAGCGACCCCAATACGGCCGGCCTGGTGGCCAACTACGCGCAGGGCGTGTGGAGCAACTGGCTGGAGCAGGAGGCGATCGCGCGCTCGAATCTGCTGGCCCAGCGCCAGCTGACGCCGCTGATTACGACCGAGACCCGGGTCTGGTTCAATCCCGAAGTGCGGAGTCAGAACTTTCTCATCCCCGGCTCGATCGCCATCATCATGACCCTGATCGGGACGCTGCTCACCGCGCTGGTCGTGGCCCGGGAATGGGAACGCGGAACGATCGAAGCCCTGATGGCCACGCCGCTGGGCCGCTCGGAATTTCTGCTGGGCAAGTTGATCCCGTACTACCTGCTGGGAATGGGGGCGCTGACGCTGTCGGCCACCGCCGCCGTGGTGGTCTTTCGAGTGCCGTTCCGCGGATCGATTCCGGTCTTGCTGCTGATTTCGACCGTGTATCTGGCCACGATGCTGCCGCTGGGCCTGCTTATTTCGACCTTGTCCAGAAACCAGTTCGTGGCCAGCCAGGCGGCGCTGCTGGCCGCGTTTCTGCCGGCTTTCGAGCTGTCGGGATTCATCTTCGAGATCGACAGCATGCCCTGGCCGATCCGCTACTTTACCTACGTGCTGCCGCCGCGCTATTTTGTGGCCAGCCTGCAGACCTTGTTTCTGGCCGGCAACGTGCCGAGCGTGCTCGTGCCCAACACGCTGATTCTGGCCGGCGAGGCGTGCCTGTTTTTCCTGCTCTTGGTGCGCAATACCCGAATGCGGTTGGAATGACGCTATGTGGCAGCGAATCGGCACGTTGATCGTCAAGGAGCTGCTCGCCGTTTGGCGCGACCCGAAAAGCCGCAGCCTGCTGTTCATACCGCCTTTGCTCCAGATGACGATCTTTTCGTTCGCGGCCACGCAAGAGGTCAAGAACGTGAGCATCGCCGTGCTGAACCGCGATTGGGGCACCCATTCGCGCGATCTGATCGCCCGCTTCGAGGGCTGTCCCACGTTCACCTCGGTTCGCCATCTGAGCGACGACAATCAGATGGCCCGGGCCATCGATTCGCGCAGCGTGCTGCTGGTGGTCCATATCCAGTCCGATTTTTCCCGCCGGCTGGCGGCGGGCGAGCCGGCCACGGTGCAACTGGCGCTCGATGGCCGGCGCTCGAACGCGGCCCAGATTGTCGCCGGTTACGCGGCCGAAATCGTCGATCAATACGCGGCCGAACTGACCGACCCGCGCCGCCGCGGCGCCGCGGCCAGCGTCGTCGTGCCACGGTTCTGGTTCAACCCCAACGAGATCAGCACCTGGAACACGGTGCCCTCGCTGGTCGCGATCCTGACCACGAGCCTGGGCCTGCTGGTCACCGGGCTGTCGGTGGCCCGCGAACGCGAACTGGGCACCTTCGAGCAATTGCTCGTCTCGCCCCTGTCGTCGACGGAAATCATTATCGGCAAAACGGTGCCCGCCTTGCTGATCGGCGTGGGCGAAGCGACCGGCATGGTCCTGGTGGGGGCGTTTCTGTTTCGCGTGCCGGTCGTCGGCTCGGTTCCCTTGTTGTACGCCGGCATGATCGTGTATTTGCTGGCGGTGATCGGCGTCGGGCTGTTTATTTCCTCGCTGGCCAAGACGCAGCAGCAGGCCATCCTGGGGGTCTTCGCCTTCATGGTGCCGGCGATCCTGCTTTCGGGCTTTGCCAGCCCCATCGAGAACATGCCCAACTGGCTGCAATGGGTCACGCTGGCCAATCCGATTCGGTATTTCATGGTGATCGTCAAAGGCGTGTTCCTGAAGAATCTGCCGGCGAGCATCATTTTTGCCAACATCTGGCCGATGGCCGTGATCGGATCCGTGACGCTCTCGTCGTCGGTTTGGCTCTTCCGCCGCCGCATCGAATAGGCCGACGGGTCCCGCGCCGCGACCTCCGGTTTGCCCTCTGGCCGACAAGGGCGGCAAAACCGGCACGGTCCGCAGGTCCGCCAGAGGGCGGATAACCGTTACAGGTGGACCGGACTGGAAGTTAGGCGCAAGCGGACGGCGGTCCGCTCATGACGGCTTTTTCGATCGGCCGACTAAAGCCTTAGACAGCAGTCGTTCCGTCTTTGGCAGAAACGCCGCTTATGCCGCTCGCCGAACCGATCCGCCGCGCCGCCCGCCGGGCGCACGTGGGCCCCCGCGCGCGCACCGCCTGCTGCGCGGCCGCGCTGGTTGCGGTCCTCGTGGGCATCAGCGGCTGCACCAGTCTGCGCCAGTGGTGGCACAATGGTTTCAAGGTCGGGCCCGACTACGCGCCGCCTCCGGCGCCCGTGGCCGAATGCTGGCTCGACTTCGCCGATCCGCGCGTCAAGCACGAACCGGTCCAGGACTGCGCCTGGTGGACCGTCTTCAACGATGCTGCGCTGAACGGACTGATCGAGACGGCCTATCGCCAGAACCTCGATCTGCGCACGGCGGCGACACGCATTCTTTCCGCCCGGGCCCAGCGCGGCATCGCCGTCGGCAACCTGTTCCCGCAGTCGCAAACCGCGACGAGCACCTACGTGCATGGCCAGATCAGCCGCAACCTGGCCTTGCCGCTGCCGGGCGAAGTGAACGTCTGGGCCGACGGCTTCAACGCTTCCTGGGAGGCGGACTTCTGGGGCCGCTTCCGCCGCGCCATCGAGTCGGCCGACGCCGACCTGGGAGCGTCGGTCGAGAGCTACGGCGATACGCTGATCATGCTGCTGGCCGACGTCGCCACGACCTACGTCCAGCTGCGAACCTACGAACAGCGGCTGCTGTACGCCAAAGAGAACGTGATCATTCAGACCCGGAGCACGAAACTGGCCGAAGACCGCTTTGCCGGCGGCAAGGCGACCGAGCTCGACGTGCGGCAAGCCCGCTCGAATCTGGCCCAGACGCTGGCCTTGATCCCGCCGCTGGTGACCGGCCGGCAGCAGGCATCCAACCGGCTGTGCGTCCTGCTGGGAATGCCCGTCGCGGACCTGGCCGATCGGCTCGCGCCGGCGCCGATACCCCGGGCGCCGGTGGAAGTCGCGGTGGGGATTCCGGCCGACCTGGTCCGGCGGCGGCCGGACATTCGCCAGGCAGAGCGGCAGGTGGCTGCGCAGAGTGCCCAGATCGGCGTTGCCGAAGCCGATCTGTATCCACGGCTGGCCGTGAACGGCTTCGTCGGCTACGCGGCGAGCGACCTGAAAGATTTGCTCGCCTCCAAGAGCTTCATTGGCTTCGTCATCCCGTCGCTGCAGTGGAACATCCTCAATTATGGCCGCATTGCCAACAATGTCCGCGGGCAGAATGCCCAGCTGGAAACCGTGGCCCTGCAATACCAGCAGGCCGTGCTTACCGCGGGGCGCGAGGTCGAAGACGGGCTGGTCGCCTTTTTGCAGGCCCAGCAGCAGGCCGCGTACCTGGACGAAAGCGTGCGCGAGGCGGCTCGCAGCGTCGAACTGGTGACCTTGCAGTTCGAAGGCGGCGTGACCGACTTCAATCGCGTCTTTAGCGCCCAGTCGACCTTGGTCACCCAGCAAGACCAGCTGGCCTCGGCCCGGGGCAATATTGCCCTGCAATTGATCGCCGTCTACCGGGCCCTGGGTGGCGGCTGGCCCCACTTTTGCAATGGCGGCGGAATGCCGGTCGGCGCCGCCGTGACGACGGAACCGGCCCCGCCGGCCGCGGTCGAGGAAGTGCCGGCCGGCCCGCCGACGGCGCCGTGATCCGGCACGCGAAAGCGCAATTGCCAACCGCGGCTAGCGGTCGGCGGCATCGGCTCGGGCCTTGAGCCGGTTTTCGAGCACGAGCGCCGGCGCATACGTGGCATCGTGCGCGAGCGACTGCTCGACGTATTTGCGCGCCGCGGGCCAGTCGTGCGCGGTGGCGGCAAGCGATGCCATGCGGTAATAGATCCGCGCCGGATCGCCCCCCAGTTCCACGGCCCGGCCGAAATCCTGCAAAGCCTCGGCCGAACGGCCCTCGTCGGCCAGCAGCACTCCGCGCTGGTACGCCGCCGCGCCCAAGGTGGGATCCAGTTCCAGCGCGCGATTCAAATCCCGCAATGCTTCCTCGTTGCGGGCCAGGCTCACCAGGCACTGAGCCCGATTGAAGTAGCACTCGGCCGCCCGGGGCGAAAGGGCCACGCAAACGTCGGCCGAGCGGAGGGCCTCGTCGAAGCGCTGGCGGCGGTATTCGCACAGGGCCAGGTGAAAGTGGGGCCAGAAAGCGTCGGGCTCCAATCCAACCGCCGCGGCGAACATCCGCCGGGCCTCGTCCAGCTTGCCGGCCTGCAGCCAACTGCGGCCGACCGCGTCGTGCTCCCAGGCCGTCCGCGGATGCTCGACAAACCGCCGCGCCGCCTGCGCGTCGGCCGGATCCAGATTGCCGCCCAATTGCTCCCGGGCAAAAGCCAGGGCCGGCGACGAGCCCCACATCGCCTGCGCCTCGTCCAAAACGGCCAGCGCCTGCGACCTCTCCTGCGGCAAGCGATCGGCTGGCGCGTTACGAGTGACCAGCCGGGTCCAGAGCAGGGCCAGGTCCAAGAGGTCGAGGGCTTCCCGGGTGGGCTGGCCGGTGAAATCGGCAGCCTGGGCGCCGGCGATCTCGCCGCGCGCTTTCCAAATCGCGCGGCAGCCGGCATCCAGCTCGCGCAGTTTCTGGGGCGGGACCTCGGCCACGTTGTCCAGAAATCGCAGTTGTTCGACCAGCTGGTGCAAGGCGCCGGCGACACGCGCGCCGCGGGCCGCCACCAGGCGCGATTGCAGGGTCTGCCGCAACGTCTGCTGACCCGGCAGCCAGCGGACCGCCTGCAAACCGGCCGAAAGTCGTTCGAGCGCGTCGGCATGGTCTCCGCGGGCGAGATCCTGCTCGGCCCGATCGAGCGCCGCGCGGGCCAACTGCAGCCGATCCTGGCAATAGAACCACGTCGCACAGCCGATCACCACCAGCGCGACCAGCGCCACCGCCCACGTGCCGAGCGAATGCGGCTTGCGACGGCGCCATTTCTGCCAGCGCTCGCGGAGACTGCGATTGGCTACTCCGCGCAGCGGCAAATGCGCGATGTGCCGACGCAAGTCCAGCGCCAACTCGCCGGCATCCACGTAACGGGAATCGCGGGCCGGCGCCAGGCACTTGTGCAGCAAGTCCTCCAGGCCGCGGCTCACCGCCAGGCTGGAGCCGCGCAACTGCCCGCGCGATTCGGCTTCGTCAGCCGGCGGGCTGCGCCCGGTGAGCGACTCGTACAGCAGCACGCCCAGCGAGTAGATATCCGAGCGCGGATCGAGCGCCACGGGCACCGGTCGCCCGGCGCGCAGCGCTTGCACGCAGCTTTGCTGCTCGGGCGACATGTAGCCCGGCGTCCCGCCGACACGATCGGCCCGCTGCTGGTCGGTCTGCCGGACCTCGTGGGCGAGGTGGAAATCGAGCAGCATCGGTTGGCCGTCGCTGGCCAGAAGCACGTTCGAGGGCTTGATATCCAGGTGCAGCAGGCCGCGCTGATGGGCATAGTGCAGGGCGTCGGCCAGGCAGGAGCCGATCCAGCACACGGCCTGCTCGTAGGACGCCTGTTCCAGAAAACCCATCGCCGGCCCGCTGGAATTGGCCGTCGGATCCAGCTCGTGCTGCTCGGCGGCGAGCACCTGGGCAATCGTGGCGCCGCTCAGCCGGCCCGCGCCGCGGGCGTGCAGCGCGTGCAGGATCCGCGACCAGGTCGCCCCGCCCAGAAACGGCATGCACAGGGCCCGAATGTTGCGCTCGGGAAACTCCTGCACGAGGAACAAGGGCACGATGTGCGTATGCTGCAAGCGGGCCAGCGAGAGGTGCTCCTCGCCGGTCCGCGGCGTGAGCTTGACGACCAGGGGCCGGTCGGAGAGCGCGGGTTGCAGGGCCAGGAATACCCGGCCGGCACCGCCACGCCCCAGCTCGCGCAACAGGCGGAATTCGCCGAACTCCTCGCCGGCCTCGGGAAACCGGGCCGGCTCGGCGTGCATCAGGCGGTGGCAGGAAAGCAGCACGCTGAGTGCCTCGCGATACTGCGGGAACCGCCCGTAGATTTCGGCCGATTCGACCCGCTCGCCGCGCTCCTCGCGTAGGCACAGCTCTTCATAAATGACCATGGCGGCCAGCTCGGGCTCGGCCTTCATCTGGGGGTGCAGATCGAGCCAGCGTTCGGCCTGGATGGGCGCGCCGGTCTGCCAGGCCGAGATCATCTCGCGCTGGATGTCGCCGGCCACGCGCTCGAACATCTGGCTGGCCGGGCTGCGGCTGGACGGCAGCGCTTTGGCCCAGGAAGCGGAACTGAGTCGGTCGGACATGATTGCCCCAGGCCACTGGCCGGCGCCCAGCTGAATCCCCGCCGGCGCCGAGCCGAACTCTTAGCGGCGTGCAATCAGATGCGCGTGGCGCGGAGCCGCGCCACCACTCGGCCCACCTGATATAGAATGCGGCGGACGCTGCCCTTGTGCAACCCGGTGCGGGCCGCGATCTCGTCCAACGAGGCCCCCTGGCGCTTGAGCACGAGCACTTCGTAATGATCCGGCGGACAGACGTCGAGCATCTGGCGCCAGAGCTCGTCGGCGTAGAGGTTTTCGCTCGCCCGCTGCGCGCCGATCTCGGCCAAAGCCGCGATATCCTGCGGCGGCATGGTCTTTTCCTGGTCGACCGCGCGGCGGTGCTGCCGGACCCGATCGACGAACCGGTTGCGCGTCATCTTGACCAGGAAGGCCCGCAGTTGATCGACGTTTTCGAACGTCCACTTCGATTCGCGCAAACCCTCGACCACATCGGCCCAGACCGACTGGACGATGTCGCTGGAGTCGAATTTCGCCTGGAATCGGCTGGAGATGCGGCGGCGGATTACCATCCGCAAAAACGGCTCGAAGGAGCGAAACATCTCGTCGGCCGCAGCGGCGTCGCCTGCGTTCAGCTTGGCCAGCAAGCGATCTGCGGCACTGGGCGTCATGGCCGAACCGAGGGAATATACAAATGGGTAAACAGCCAGCTCGAGGGTTCTTCCTGCCCCTTGCCGGGCAGCGATGCCACGCGTCGCCGGCTCAAGTAGTAGCCGCCGGCACTGGCCAGCAGGACTGCCGCCCCGGTGCTGACCAGCATGAAGGTATCCGACTCGTCGAGCCAGGCGACGAAATCACCTCCCATTTGCTCGATCTCGTCCAGCGTGACCTCGAGAGCCCGATCGATGACCTCGAAGTTCACCGCCACCCCGGCCATCAGGTTGCCGGCCGCCGCCGACGTCGGCAGCGACAGGTCGATGGCCGCTTCCAGCCGGCTCGCCGGCTCGGACGCTGGCGCGAACGCTTCGAGGTGGCCGCGCGCGACCGATGTCGTCTCGCGGCGCAGCGGCGTATGTTCGAGTTGCGGCAACACTGCCACGACGGCCGGGCGGTCCGGGTCGCTCGCGCGGTAAACCGCATTATTGTTCAGCGCCACCGGCACGACGTTCGTCGCGGCGACCGCGGAAACGTTTTGAGTGGCCACCGTCGAGGCGGTTTGCATCGCCGCGCTGATATGCGTCGTCGCCGGCTGATCGCCGCCGGGCAGAACCAGCGCCAGTGCCGCGTTGGGGCTGCCGGCATTGCCGGTGCTCGCATCGGCCAGCGAATGAATTGCGTTCGACGAATCGGCCGGACGTCCGATCGTGACGGTAACCGTGACCACGCTGTCCTCGACCGAGTGCAGGGTCGACAACATGGCCAGGGCCGTCTCATCAACCAGCGCCACCATCGCATTGTGAGCCGCTGCTCCATCCAAATCGGGATCCAGCGGTGACGACGCAGGGGGCGGCGGAGCGAAGACCATCACTCCGCCGTACACGGATTGGTACTTCAATAAATTCTGGCCAACTGCGGCGTGCGAATCGACCGTGCCGCCGGCGCCACCAAGTTCGTCGTTCGAACTGCCCGGGCCCGCGACGGCTGCCGACACGTTGCCATTGGCCGGTGCACTGCCGGCCCCGGCCAATCCCTTGGTCACGATCGAATCAGCAGGGCTCGTCGAACTGACGGCGTGGGTCAGCCATTCGCTGCCTGTCGGTGGGCTCGACGACGTCAGCGATACACCGCTCGTCGAAGCGGCGGCACTGCTGGTGTAGATGCCGTGTGTATCGAAGAGAGTCCGCTGCGAGTCGGTGCCGGCGGAATGCGCCGATGCCAGGCTTTCGGCCAAATGGCCATCGTCGGCGGCAGGCGCAACGCTCAAAGCCAGGCGTGGCTCGAGCAACTCCGGCCGCCACGCCCGGGGGGCGAGTTTCGTCCGCATCGAGCTCGACGCACGCTGCTTGTTCAGCCAGTGCATGAGCAAGTGTACCTCGAAGAAATGCGAGCCCAGCCTCTGTCCACTGAGTCTCTATCGTATGCGGGCCCCCGCACGAATGTCAAACCAGACGGGTGAATTGCGCGCTTCAGGCCACCGCCGGAAGTTCAGGTCGGCGCTCCCGCCATGGCCGCCGGCCCGCTCCCCGGGGAGGCGGAAATGGCCAGGGCGGAAACTGCCCTGGGAGGAATTTGGAAGAATCTTGCCCCGACCCCGATTTTTTGCGCGCGCCCTGCGCCGCGAAATACGTTTAATCTTTTAGCCCGTGATATACAGCCGGCGTTGGGGTGTTGAAGACCCTCTCGTGGACGGCCAACCCGTTCCCCGGGCTGGGCCGGGCTGTAGCCGGCCCGCCTTATCCGTCCGCGACCACCGCACCGCTGGCATCGTCTCCGCTGCCAACCGCACCCATGAAGCCTGAATCGCGCTATCTCGAAACCGAACAACTGCTTCGCCGGGCCCACGAAGGGGATCGCGAGGCGCTCGGCACGCTCTTGGATCTGTATCGGCGTCACATGTCGATCCAGGCTCGGTCTCAAATCGATCCGCTGCTGCGGGTAAAAGTCGATGCGTCCGACCTGGCTCAGGATGCCTGCCTGGAGGCTCACCGGCACTTCGGCCAGTTCCGCGGAACCACCGAAGCCGAATTCGGTGCCTGGATGCGTAAGATTCTGGCCGGTTTGCTCGCCAACACGATCCGGCGCTACAAGGGAACCCAGCAGCGCGACGTGCGCCGCGAGCGGCCCGTCGGGGACAACGTCCAGGCTTCGTCCGTCGTTTGCGCCGTCGAACCCGTGGCCCGCGACGGAACGCCCAGCGAGCAAGTCCAACGGCGCGAAACGTCGGCCCAACTGGCGACGGCCGTCGATCAACTCGCCCCGCACTACCGGCAAGTGATCGACCTGCGCAACCTGGAGGGCATGTCGTTCGCCGAAGTCTCCGAGCAGATGGGGCGCTCGGTCGACAGCGTGGAAAAACTTTGGACCCGCGCGGTCGGCAAGCTCCGCAGCGCCTTGCATTTTTCGAATTGAACGCGAAACGCCCAGGAGCGACCACCGTCAAGACAATTCGCGTGGCGCCGACAAGTCGATCCGGTCCAAGCGCGCTCGTTCGTGGCCGGGGCGCGGCGCCGGGCGGCCGCGGAAAGCGGGACGGCATCACTCTTCCTTGAGGAACCTATCAATCCGCGCGGCCGAGCAAGCCGCCGCCGATCGGGGCAGGCACCGGTTTTCGCACGCTAGTGGGCGAGGCCGGAAGGTTGGCGGCGGCTTTTTTCTTCACTCGGGCGCAAATCGCCGGCAGCAAATCTGTGGCCATCTTCCGGCGCCGGCTCGAGCGCCGCCCACGGTGCGCCGCGTCGCCAATCGCCGCTCGTGGGAAGATGTAATTTCCAGAGTTGCTGGAGCACGCGCTGCTCGGCCGGGCCCACCGGCAGTCCCTCCATCGTGACCCAATGCGGGTGGGGACCGAAGAATTCTACGATGCCGACGCGCTCGCCGAGCAATCGCTGCCACGCATTCGGCCGGCTCTCAACGGCCAGAATGAAATCGGTTCCATTGCCACTGGGCTCGATCGATATAAATCGGTACCGCATCGTGATCCTCCTCGACCCAATTCCGCATCCGACCAACTTTGCTTCGAGTCACATTCGTGCAATTAGCGTGCCTTTTCGGCGCGCACACAGGTCGGCAAGTGCTCCGGGGCCGGCGAGCCGGAAAGAATCGGATCGTCCTGGACGCCGCACCGCCAGGCTGGACGCAAGACGAGCACTGGCCGATATGCCCTTGGTGGCTCCCCACCCATCGCGGCAGGCCCGCGCGAAGGCCGGCGCCGACTATCTATCCCAGCCCTCGACAATAACTGCATCGACTGCGGGCAAACTAGCGTTGCCGCCGCGGACACGCGCATTCCCCGCGGCAAAGCAGGAGTCCACCGCGGCCCGATCGAGCGTCTGGCTGCCCGAGATCGATTTCCGACTGGCTGCGGCGGCAGATAATAGGCCGAACGCAGAGAGGTGTCTGCTCCCATTCAGGCCATGGGCAGAGCTACCGGGCAGTTCGAAGGGCGCCCGGCAGCGCGCCGGCGCACGCGCCAGCCGCGAAGGCCCCAAACGCACAGCGCCAGCCCGCACAAGGTCGGCAGCGCGCTGGGAAAACGGCAATAGCCGCTCTCGGCGTCGATGAGCGCGACGCGCGCGTTCAGCACTCCTGGCGTCTGCAGCGGCAAACGGGCCTCGATCTGGCCGAGCGGCGATATGACACAGGTCTCGCCCGTGGCCGCGCAGCGGAGAAAATAACGGCGGCATTCGACGGCCCGCAATTGGGACAGCATCCGATGCTGCAGCAGCGTGAGGGGGTTTTCGAACGCCGAAGCGTTGACGAGCGACACGAGCACGTTGGCCGAGTTCTGTTCCAGCGACCGGGCCGCCTCGGGAATCATGTCCTCGTAGCACAACAGGACTCCCAGTCGTGCGCCGCGGCCGGCGCGAAGCACCGTGGGCTCGCCGCCCGACAGCACGACGTCCGAGACGCTGAACAGCCAGCCGATGCCCGGCAGCCAATCTTCGCCCGGCACGAATTCGCCGAACGGCATCAGGTAGCGCTTGTCGTAGCGTCCGACGATGCGTTCGCGCCGATCGAGTAGGATTGCCGATTGATACAGCTCGCTGGGTTGCTCGTGGTCGCCGCGGTAGATCTTTGCGCCCAACAACAAATCGCAGGCGGGCTCGGCCCAAGGCCGCAAGCCGCGGTTCGGATCGCGCGATTGCCGGAAGACCCGCTGCGGATCGTCGAGCGCGTCGAGCGAACTTTCGTACGTCCCGCCGCTCGACTCGGGCCAGCACACCAGGTCGACCTGGTCGGCCACCGGGCCGGTCCACCGGCGCAGCTCGTCTGGACTCTGCCGATAACTGGGGTCGACTTGAACCAGCGCCACGTTCAACGTCGGCGATTGCGCGACCCGGTCACGCCAATACGATGTGGCCCACGCGCTATAAAGGCCGTTGGCCAGACAAACCCAGATCGCGCCCGAGCGGGCGGCACGCTTCAGGGCGGCCGACCGTGCCCCGGCGCTGCGCGCCCGGCGGAGTTGGGCCGCAGCACTTCGTAGAGCAAGCTGCCGAGCGCCAGAATTGCGCCGGTGTGGGCGAAGAACATGAACGTCGACCATTCCGGACCGAGCAAGTCGACGGCCTGCAACGTCCAAGGCCATTCGATCTGGCTATAGCCCCAGCGCCAGGGAAACACGCTGGGCAGCAGCGTTTCGATCACGACTGCCGCCAGCCCTGCCGGCAGCCAGGCCGACGAAGCGCTCGCGGCCAGCCGACCTGCCAGCCAGACCGGCAGCAGGGAGCGCAAAGCGTCCCACGCCACCAGTGGCACGAACACCAGCACGCCCAGCGAGTAGCTCGAATCCATCGTGTAGGCCAGCACGCCGGGAGACCAATGAAAGGCGATCGCAATCGCAATCACGGCCCACAGACCCGTCCAGCCGAGCGCCGCCCAGCCCCGCAGCCGCCACGACAGCATCAACGCCGCCGCACCGCCGATCCAGCCGCAGAACACAAGCCGCGGCCAGATCCAGGGCACGGCCAATAGCACGCCCACGAGCACGCTGCCCAGCAGGCGCATTCCCCAGGATGCGAGGGCCCCTCGGCGGGAATCGCCGCGGTGCACGGACAACTGTTGCCCGGCCGCGCCGGGAACGTCGCCTGCCGGACGAGTCGACGAGTCGGCACACGCCGCGCTGCGATCGACCCGGCTCGGCTCGAGATTCGACCGGCGGTTCACCGCATTGCGCTTGGCTTGAGTGACGGCAATTCGTGGCAGCAAGCAATTCGTGAGGGCAATTCTTGACGACAATTCTTAACGACGATTCTTAACGACGATTCTTAACGGGGCAATTAGTGGCGGCCGGTCTTGATGGCCGTGGTGACGGTGGTCGTCGTCGTGGTCGGCGCCGTCGTGCTGCTGGTGATCAGGATCGCGCCGGTCACGTTCGGGTTGTCGGTGATCGTGACGTAGATGGTTTGCCCCTTGGCGACCGTGACGCTGGTCGTCACGATCGCATTGGCAAACGCCTGGTCGACGGCGCCCACGGTGTAGGTGCCGGCACCCACGCGGAACGTAGTGGTGCCCCCCACGCTGAGAAACCGGCCGCCGGCATTCGTAAAGGCCGCGACGTCCTTGTTCGTGATGGCAGTGGTGATTCCGGTGCTGGTGGCGTCGATGGTCACGCCGACGACCAGCGACGAGTTATTCGTAAACACGATCCGGCTGGGGCGCTTCGTGCCTCCGCCGCCGCCGGCAAAAGCCGGGCCCCCCGAAACCAGCAGGCCGGCGATCAACAACAAGGCGGTTCGTCGAGATGCAATCATCATTTTTCGACCTCAAAGGGTGCAAATTAGGGTGAAGGTTGAAAACGGTCGTCTTTACGATTCCGGGATATCGGGCCGTCGTGACCGGGCCGTCGTGACCGGGCCGCCGGACCATACAATCGGCCTCGCCCGGCAAGGAGTCGTCGAGTCCAGTATTTCTCACGTTCGGTTCCGCGGGTTCAGTTCGTCTCGGCAGCGCCGGCATCTGCTTCGCCGCCGTTGCGGGTGCACATTGCCCCCAGCACCAACGGCGCGATGTCGTCGGTCAGCAAGACCACATGACCATCGGCAAACAGCCCGTGTGCGCCGCTGGGATGATCGCTGTGCAGGCTGCCGTAAGCGTCCATGTTCACCCAGGAATCATTTTGGGCGAAGCAATTCCGGCCGCAGGCCCAACGATTGGCGGCGGCATCCTGGCGATCCACGGATTCGCCGACGCACAAAGTCGTGCTCATTCCATCGGTGATCTTGGCGGGTGCAACCCCGGCCGGCTGCTGTGCGCTGGTGACGATCAACACCCCGCAGCCAAAGGCCTGCGTGGGGCCGACACCGGCCGGCAGCGGAACGAGCGATGTGCCCTGGATGCCGCCATAGTCTTGCTTGCCGGCAACGACCGTCTGCGCGCTGGGGCAAACGTAAATGGGTAAGTCCTGGTTCGCGGCGTTCAGGTTGGCTCCCGGTGCGTTCCAGGCTTGCGTGTAGTCGATGCCCTGGGCCAATGCGTCGCTTTCGACCAGCGGCAGCAGTCGCGACGACCAGGCCTGTTCGGTGCCGGCCAGGCTCTCGCTGCCCGGCGGAAACGACCGCCGCAAAAACAGAAAGTTCGCCAGGCCCAGGCCGATATTTTTCAGGTTGCTGGCGCACTGCGTGCGGTGCGCCGATTCGCGGGCCGCTTGCACGGCCGGAATCAAGGTCCCCGCCAGAACGCCCATGATGCCCAGCACGATCAGCAATTCCACGAGCGTAAAACCGCCGGCCGCGCCGGGCCGGCCAGCCGCGCGAGGAACCCTGCGTCGAACTTCCGCCTCCGGTGGCATCGCCAATCCTTGCGGGAATCTCGCCTAAGTCTGAAACACAACGGGGAACGCGGCGCTGCACCAAGCGCGGCATACAAGCATGAGTCACCAGGAAGCGGGCCTAACCGCCGTCGCGACGGATTTGCCGCGGTCCGCGAGCGCTGCGGCACGCCGCCCTGGCAACGCGGACAACGTCAGAGTTCCTGCCCCCAAAGACTTGCGTCCCCTTGCGTCTGGCTGCGATCGAGCCCTGAACGCTCAAGGGAGTCGGCCCAGCTTACTGAGCCGCCACGGTGTGTCAACGAATGGAACCGCCCGGCAAGACCCTGACAGTTCGGCGGACAAAATCATGCATCCCGCGACTGCAAGTTTGCGGCCCACGGCGGCCGATCCGTCGCGGCCCCGTCAGTCGTCGTCCCGATACGTTCTCCGCACATCGCTCCGTTCGAGGTTCAGGTCGCCGTAAATGTCGCGCGGATGAGCCAGATTGGACCCTTCGTTGGGCGGATTGATGCCACGGTCGTAGGGATGGGCCGGAAAGGCGCTGCCTCCGCCCGAGGCATCCGGCCGCCAGGGCCGACCGTAAATCGGAGCCCGCCCCGAGGGCAGGACGGTCCGCACGCGCGGATCGTTTTCGCCGCTCACCGGGTCCGGCCGCCCATTCTGCCGATCGGAATGCGTGCTGAACTCGTCGACCAGCCGCTGCGTGCGGTCTTCGGCGCTGGTTCGTCCGGCGCGGTCGATCGACATGCCTTCGTCGGCGGTGACCTGCCGCCGGTCCCGCGAGATGCCTCCCTTTTCGCCCGGGATGGGCCAGTCGCCCCGTTCGCTGTACGTGGCGCCAGGCCGGCCATAATACTGTTCCGGTCCGCGATCGATCTGGTTGATCCGCGGTCCGGACAGGTCGCCGGGAACCACCACGTGATAGCCTGGCGGCTCGGGCAGGGGCTCCCTATCCAAGTCGCCGGGAGCTCCGCCTTTGGAGGCCAGCCGATTGGTGTTGCGGTCGAACTCGCGCTGGGCCCGATCCATGTCGCGCTCGCCACGACGCGAGCGCAGCCATAGGTCGTTGTTTGGGTCACTGCGGCGCCGGGCCGTTTCCAAGCCCGAGTTGACGTAATCTTCGTCCGCAACGCTGCGCGTCCGCGGCGTGGGGGCCGGGCGGCCTGGCAGCGCTGCGGTGGCCGGTCGGTAATTGCTCTGGTACCGGGCGGCCTGGCCAACCCCGTTTGCCCGGGCGTATTCGGCTGCGGTTGTCGCGTCGGGCGAAATCCACAGCTTCACCTGCCGGCGCTCGCCGCCCCGGTAGATCCTGAGCCGGGCAAAGGTATGCGGAGCTTGGGAAGACAATTCGAGTGACAGCTCTTCCCAGGTGTCGACCGGCTCTGAGCCAACCTGTCGAATCACGTCGCCCGCCCGCAACCCGGCCTGCGCTGCCGGGCCACCGGGCAGGGTCGCGACGATCCGGGTGCCTTCGAGGGACATTCCCAATTCGGAGTGATACTCGGGAGCCGCGACGACACGGCGCGGGCCCGGTTCGCCAGGCTCACGCGCGGCGGCAACACCCAGCCAACCAAGATTACTCGCGACCGCCAGGGCCGCGATGAGAACATCGTAATTTCGCATGACAGGGGCTCCCTGGAAATGAGGCCGACGTGACGGGCCAGACGCCCACTGCCAGCGAGCGATTTGATTTCGCCGCGGGCGGGGCGGTGGCTGCTTGTGCTCCCCGCTCAGGTTTGCAACTCACGTGCCGTGTTCTCATTAATGGTCTGCGGGGACGGAATCCGCAGGGCAGGGGAAGGGGTAAATGGATGCCAGGGTGGAAAAAGCCCCAGCGCAGTAAAGTCTCGCGGCATCGCCAGGCGGCGCCGGCTTTGTTGGTCAGCATCCTTTCAGCCCGCCTTCTCGCCGGGCAATCCCTGATCGACATGCGGCCGGCGCCTCCGATCGCGTCTGGTCGGCGCGCCGTTTGCATTCTTAGGCGTTCGGACTCAGAATTGCCCGGCAGTAGTCGCATTTTGGGCCAGGAAGCCTGTCGAAATTGTAAATTCGACAGGCAAAAACCCGAGTCGAGGGCCGTGCGGTCCCCCCATATTATGAATCGATCGCTGCGAATCCTGATCGCCGACGACGACCCCTCAACCCCGGCCATCCTGGGCAAGATGCTGCCGGCTTTGGGGCACGAGGTTGTCGGCACGGCCGAGACCGGCCGTGAACTGGTCGAGTTGTGCCAGCAGTTTGCTCCCGACCTGGTTATCACCGACGTGATGATGCCCGACATGGACGGCATCACGGCGGCGGGGCATATCTATCGCGACTCGGTGGTGCCTGTGATCCTGATCTCGGCCCATTACGACCCCGCGTTCATCAGCCGGGCGGAAGAGAACCACGTGATGGCCTACCTGGTCAAGCCCATCAGCCAGCCCCAGCTGGAACCGGCCATTGCCATCGCGATGCGCAGGTTCCACGAGTTCGAAGCCCTGCGCCGGGACGAAGCCGATTTGCGGCAAGCCCTGGCCGATCGCAAGATCATCGAACGCGCCAAGGGCATCTTGATGAGCAACGTGCACCTGGATGAGCCGGCCGCCTTTCGCCGCTTGCAAAAACTGGCCAGCGAAAAGAATCGCAAGCTCGTGGACGTGGCCCAGCTGATCGTCGCCGCCAGCGAGGCGCTGGGCACCTCCGACGGGCCAATCGACGACCGCAAGCGGAGGAATTCCAGGCATTAAGAGCCTGGAGGCAAAACGGGCGGGGACTGTCCCGATCTTGCGTAGTCTGCGGAGCAAACTGGGACTGTCCCCCTTGCCCCGGACCGTTTTGTCCCAGGCATTAAGCTGCGATTCGCCAGCGACCAGCCTGGTCGCGCGGCAATCAGCCCCTGATACCGCTTTCGCCGCTGGCAAACCCAGGCTCACTTCTCGTGAAGCATGGATTGTCCCATTGCTTACGCGCTTTGCGGTTCGGTCGGCATGCAAGATGCAGAACATGCTAGGGTGTCAAACCCTGTGGCAGCCGAGAGGGCGGCGGCATTTTTTTGAGCCTGTGAAACATAAGGAGACTATGGCATGCGATGCACGACTAGATGGATCTCGGCTGGCTTGATCGTGCTGGCCGCCCAGGTGGCCCACGCGCAGAACAAGAACCCGGACACAACCGCGGCCCCGGTGCCCGACCAGGCGACGCCGCAGGCCCAAGCGACGACCCCGCAAACGACCGATCCGGCGTTGCCGCCGCGAGTGGAGCGACGCATTGAGCGCCGCGAGCTTCGTCAAAGCGGACAGCTGCCCGCTGCCCGGGCGAATGCGCCACTGCTCAATGGCTCGGGCGTGGATATCAACATTCCCGCCGCCGGCGTCGACGTGAACGCCAAACCGGGGGCGGGGGTGGGTGTCACCGCGCCGGGAGTGGGCGTTGGCGTGCCGCCGGCGGGCTCCGGTGCCGCGGCCAGCGTGAACGTGCCGGCTGCGGGGATCCAGGGGAACGTAGCGAACCCCAATACCTGGCGCTATCGCTGGCACAATAACCGCTGGTGGTATTGGCACCCGAACAATCGCTGGTCGTTCTGGAACGACAACCGCTGGAACGCGTACAGTGCTCCGGCCAATGTCACCGCCAATGCTCCCCTGACGACCCGGCGATATTCGACCACGCCTCGTTACGAGTCGGGCTACCGCGGTTTGCGGAACAGCCCCGCGCCCCAGGCCCAGGCTCCGGTCGAGGCAAATGTCCCCCGGGGTAATACGGTCCCCGGCTTCCCCACCGTTCCGGGCGCAACGGCGCCGAGCAGCAATCTGAATACGAGTCCGCTCGAACGGGCCAACCCGGGGGACGTAAGCGGGCCGCCGAGTCCTTGACGCGTCCGGACGTTGGCCGATCGTTTTCAACCCGCACCCTGATCCTGCAACCCGCGCCGACGGACGGGCAAGGGCGGCGGCCGTGATCGAGCTCACGCCGCCGCGCAGAATCCCGTCAGGCTGAGAGTCAGCCTGGCGGGATTCATTTTTTGGCGGGTGGCGATGGGCGCCCGCGCTTCTCCCGAGAACCCGCTCCGCCACCGCGGGGCACCCTGGACTGCGATGCGGCGGCTCGCTGACGGCTGGCCGCCGGCAACGGTCGATTGCCGAAACCCGCATCTCGGCCGCATCGTATTCGATCCGGCGGCGGCTATAATCATGGTCCGCGGCACGTCGGACGGTGAGCGCAACCCGAGAACCGGTTCCCCAAAACTGCCAGGAAAGGGGGGAAGTTGCGGCGTTGCGCCTGGACGACCGCGCCCTGGGAGCCCGCGGTTGGTCCGGAAGCCGATTGCGCAGGAAACAAACACGGAAATCGATCGAGGTGAAACGATGCTGAATCGACGAGTGACCTTTGTCGGCGCAAGCCTGCTGGCATGTGCCTGGCTAACGGCCCACCTGACGGCCCCGCTTTCGGCGCAGCCCAAGGAAGGGGCCGACCTGTCGGACGAGAGTTCGGACAAGGCCAAGGAACGCGAGTTGGATGTCAGCTATGCCAAAGCATATGCAAAGTTGATGGAAGCCACCTTGGCCCGCTACGCCGAGATCAACCGTGCGCAACCCGGCACGATCCGGGCCAACGTGATGCAAAGTCTGGAGGAAGACGTCCGCGATGCCCAGGAGCGCGTAAAACACGCCGAGGGCGACAGAGTCAACATCTCGGCCATCTACATAACCAAGGCCGAGGCGGACCTGCGAATCGCCGAAGAGAACCTGCGGAAGTCGGAAGCCGCCAGAGCTCGATCCGCCAACGCCGTCAGCCTGGGCGAAATCGAGCGGCTGCGGGCCGCGCTGAATTTTTCCAGGATCAACGCCGAAAAAGCCCAGCACCTGGCGTCGGAATCGCCGCTCTCGAATGTGCGCTACGAGATGGAGCAGCTCCGCGAGGACGTGCAGGAGCTGCGGCTGCTGGTGTCGCTGCTGCGCACCCGGAATTGACGCCGAGCGATCGAACTTCGCCTGGCGCCGGCCAACGCGCACTCGTGACCAACATTCGGATCAGGCCTGATTCCAGCAAACCGCCGACCTAAGAGAAGGGATCAAGAGACATGCGCCCGTCGATATCAGTAACTGCCGCTCTGGGCCTGCTTCACCTGGGGATGATCGGGAGCCTGCCTGCGCTCGCACAAGCGCCGGCCAAGGCGGCCCCGGCGCCCCCAGGGGAAAGCGCCGTGCGGCAGGCCAGCCAGGCCTACGTGGCAGCGCTCAATCGGGGCGATTTCAAGGCCGCCGCCGCCTTCTGGACCGCAGCCGGCGAGCTTATCGACGTGGCCGGCAACTCGGTCCCCGGCCGGAAGCTCGTCGGCGAGGAACTGGCCAAACGCTTTGCCGACGGCCCGCGGCCGAAACTGTCGATGACGATCAGCAGCCTGCGACTCATCACGCCGGACACCGCCAGCGAAGACGGCACCGTGGTGGTGGGCGAAGGCGATTCGGCGGTACGCGCCCTCTACAGCGTGATTTGGGCCCGGCAACAAGGCAAATGGCTGATTCACAGCCTCCGCGAGAGCGCGGCCGCGCCCTCCGCGCCCAGCGCCAGCTGTCGGACCTCAATTGGATGGTCGGCCGCTGGCAGGCCGAAGGTCCGGGGGGCAAAGTCGAGGTGGACTGCCAGTGGGCGCCCGAGAAGGCGTTCCTGCTCCGCGAGATCCGGACGATCGACTCCGACGAGTTCGTGGATCATGTTTCACAGCGGATCGGCCTGGACCCCGCAACCCAGCGGTTCAGGAGCTGGAGCTTCGACACCAGCGGCGGGTCGGCGGAAGCGACTTGGGAACCCAATGGTTCGAGCTGGGTGGTTGCCTCGCACGGCAGCGCCGACGATGGCGAGGCGACGAGCGCGCGCACGGTGTACAGCGAAATCGGTCCCGACGCCTACACGCTGAAGTCGACGGAAGGGCACTACGGGGTGACGGACGCTCCGGTCGCGGAACTCCGCTTTACGCGGATCAAACCAGACTCGGCCTCCGCCCCCGAGGCACCTTCGACCGGCACCGCGGCTGACGACGGCCGGGCAAAGATCCTCAGCAGCCCCGAGTGGCGCGAGGCGCAGCGCGCTTTCGAGCAGTGGTTGTCGATCCAGAAGACGTATACGGCGGCCGAGGTCGAAGAAATGCGGGCCGCACTGCGCAGCCGGATCGACAAGATGTCGGTGGCCGAATTGCAGAGCTTTTTGGCCGACTCGCGCGAGAAACTCAGAATCCTGCTGGGCGAGGACGCGCAGCAAGCCCGGCTGTGGCTGGCCCAACGCCTGGCCGTGGAAGTCAACCTGACCCCCGAGCAGATCCGGCAGCATCGGCCGGATGTAGTCAACAAGACGCCGGCTCAACTGGAAAAGTGGCTGGCCCAGTGGCGGCAACAGCGGGACCAGACCCAGCAGGCCCAGCGCGCGTTCGACGACGGCCGCAAAGCTCGAGTGACCGAGATCGACGCGCAAATGCGACGCAAGGAGCAAGCCCGAGAGGCGAACTTGAACCGAGCCAACGCCCGCATGATGAGCGGGGGTGGTTTTTACGGGGGGCCAGGGGGTGGCGCCGGGATGAACAATGGCGCCTGGACACATCAGCCGAGGCCGAGGCCCAATTACGGCCTGCTGCTTGGTTTCTAACCGGCGTGATCGGCGCGGCCGCCGGCGGGCCCAGGCGGCCATGCGCGCACCGTGGTCGGCTGCCGGTGCGGGGCGGATCCCCGCGATCGGACTGTCGTCGTCGACGTTTGCATTGCGCGACCGGGCTGTGCTATGCTCGCAACCTTATCCCGCACTCTTGAGGTACAGATCCATGGTGGTTGCCGCTGCGAAGGTCCGATCGCTCTGCTCCAGCTCCGAAATTGCGCTCGTCGAGCGCCAGCCGCAAGCCGGAGCTTGAGCAGCTCAGCAAAGTGGAAATCAAGCGGCTCGCCGTGCGGGCCAGAAAATTGTTCGACAAGTGGCAGGGGTTGTCCCGCGCCCAGTCGCGCCAACAGCTCAAGGCAACCGGTTCCAGCGACCTGGCCAGGAACACGCGTGACAAGGCCCAGATCTTTCGCGACGCCCTGGACTCCTTCGAAGCGGAATTGGCCCGCCCCGTGGCCGAGCCCGTCCCCATTACCAAGCCGATTCCGCCCAGCAGCCGGCAGCGGACCAGCGAGCATCGCGCGACCCGGGCGGCGATTCGCAAAGGCCTGACCGCGGCCGAAGACCTGCTCAACGCGAAGCACCACAAGAAGAAGCCGACTCACGCGAAGCCGCCAGCCCCGGCCAAAACACCCGCTCCCGCGAAAACGCCAACTGCCGCGAAAGCGCCAGCTGCCGCGAAGACACCAGCTCCCGCAAAAACACCGATCGACACGGGCGCAATGGCGCCCCCGCCGAAAAAACGGGGAGCCGCGGCAGCAAAAGCTGCCGCCGCGTCGCACGCCAAGACACCCGCTGCCCAGCCGCGGCCGATCAAGGCCACCGCCGTCAGCGTCTCGAAGCAACGTGCCGCGACGAGTGCCGCCAAACAGTCCCGTGTCGTGCAGAGCGGCAAGACCACGCGGAGGTTCGGCCACACGATCGCGCACGGCAAGCGGGCCCAGGCCCGCCGCGACTCGAAGCGCTAGCCCGGCCCAAACCGGAGCCGCATTCCATGAAGTCGATGTCGATCGGCGAGCGGTTGGCGGCCGGCAAATCCCTGCGTGCGCAAGTGCCACGCTCGGCCCATGGCGAGTGGACGTCGCGCGTCGACGGCCGCGATCCCGTCGAGATTCTCGACGCCTCGAACCGCGGGCGGTTGCCGGAGCTGATTCCGATCCGCTACGGACGCATGCTCCGCAATCCCTTCACCTTCTTGCGGGGATCGGCGGCGCTCGCGGCGTACGATCTGGCCGCGTCGGCGGCAACCGGCATCCACCTGCAAGCCTGCGGGGATTGCCACCTCTCGAATTTCGGTTTATTTGCCACGCCGGAGCGCAACCTGATTTTCGACATCAATGATTTTGACGAGACCCACTGGGCACCCTGGGAGTGGGATCTCAAGCGGCTGGCCACCAGCTTTGTGGTGGCCGGACGCAGCAACGGCTGCTCCGACCGCCAGGCCGCGGACGCGGCGATTTCCTGCCTGCGATCGTATCGCGAGCAGCTCGGCGAGCTCGCCGAAATGAGCCCGCTGGACATCTGGTACGCCCGCATCACCGCCGAAGACCTGATCGCCCGCGGCACGGATGCCAAAGCCCGGCGCAAGCGCGCGGATGGCGGCAAAGGCCCGCACTCGCGTGGGAGAAAACCTGTTTCCGAAGATTACGGAAGAAATCGACGGGCAGCACCATTTCGTCGAGCAGCCGCCGCTGATCGAACGCGTGACCGACGGCAGCCGCGAGGAAATGATGTTGCAGGGATTCGAGCAATATCGCGCGTCGCTACCCCAGGACCGGCGCTTCGTTTTCGACCGCTACCGGGTCGAGGATTTCGCCCGGCGGGTCGTCGGGATCGGCAGCGTCGGCACGCGCTGCTACGTGGGCCTGTTCTTTTGCGACGACAGGAACTCGCTGCTGCTGCAAGTCAAAGAAGCGCGGCCCTCGGTCCTGGAGCCCTATGCCGATCCGTGCCCGTTCGAGAATCAGGGGCAGCGCGTCGTGGTCGGGCAGCGCCTGATGCAGTCGGCCAGCGACATGTTCCTGGGCTGGCTGCGGTCGGCGAGCGGGCACGACTACTACGTGCGCCAACTCAGAGACATGAAATTCTCGGTGCCAATCGAGGGGCTGTCGCCGCTCGAGCTGGAACGCTACGCGGACGTCTGCGGCTGGACCTTGGCGCGCTCCCACGCCAAGTCCGGCGACGCGGCCACGATTCGGGGGTACTTGGGCCGGAGCGACGCGTTCGACGTCGCCGTCGGCAAGTTTGCGGTCACTTATGCCGACCAGACCGAGCGCGACTACGATGCGCTGGTCGCGGCGACGCGCTCCGGCCGCATCGAAAGCGCCGGCGACGACCAATCCTAACCCTCCACTCGCATGAAACGCATTCGCATCCTCCACCAGACGGAGTATCACTACCGGGTGCCGGTCACGTTCGGTCCGCATCGGGCACTCTTGCGCCCCGCGAGGGGCACGACGTCCACATCCAGAGCGCGCGCCTGGAGATCGAGCCGGCCGCCAGCGTGCGCTGGTTGCGGGATATTTACGGCAACACGATTGCCGTGATCGAGTTCAGCGAGCCGGGCCAGAAGCTGAGCCTGCGGAGCGAGGCGAATGTCAACCTGTACGACGATTCGTCGATCGATTGCCTCATCGAGGCCGTGCGCAGATGTACCCCTTCCAATATGCCGCGGACGAGCAGGTGGATCTGATCCCGTATCGTCTGCCCAGCTACCCGCACGATGGCCCGGCCGTGCAGCGCTGGCTGCTCGATCTGTACCAGCCGGGCCAGCTGGTCTCGACCTCCGAGCTGCTAACCGGCCTGTGCACGCGCATTTACGCCTCGTTTCGCTACACGAATCGCGAGCAGGCGGGCGTCCAGCTCCCCTGCCAGACACTCGCCTGGGGCACCGGTTCCTGCCGGGACTACGCGGTCTTGATGATGGAGGCCGCCCGCCATTGGGGCTTCGGCGCGCGGTTTGTCACCGGCTACATCCAGCTGGCCGCGGGCCAGCACGGCGCCACCCACGCCTGGACCGAAGTCTACCTTCCCGGAGCCGGCTGGCGGGGCTTCGATCCGACAAACAACAAGCTTGCCGGCTCCGAACACATCGCCGTCGCGGTCGCCCGCGATCAAGAGTCGGCCATGCCGCTCTCGGGCTATTGGGAAGGACCGTCCGACGCCTTCGAGCGGATGGACGTCTCGGTGCAGGTCGTCGCCGAGTAAGGACCGGTCCGGCCGTCAGCGTCTCGGGCGCAAACGTCTCGGGCGTCGGACTTCCAGGCATCGGCCCCGCAGCCGTTCAAGCGCGCTAGCCGAGGATCTCGACCTCGCCCGTGCTCAGCTCGTACACGCCGCCGACGACCATCAACTCGCCGGCAGCGACCGACTTGGAGAGGATCGGTTCCAATTCTTTCAGCCGGCCGACGCAGCGCCCCACGTTGGCCTTGATCACGTTGCTGAGCTTGTCGCCGGGCAGACCCTTGGCGGCAATGACGGCCGGCTTGATCAGCTCGACCAGTCCGCCGATCGAGCCGGGCAGCGAGTCGTTGGCGTCGATGTGCTCGATCGCCGCCTTGACGGCTCCGCACTTGCTGTGCCCCAGGACCATGATCAGCCGGACGCCCAGTTCGGCGACGGCAAATTCCAGGCTGCCTTTGACCAGGGGCCCGGCGTTGCTGGCGACGTTGCCGGCCACGCGGACGACGAACAGCTCGCCGATGTTCTGGTCGAAGACCAGCTCGGGCGAAACCCGCGAGTCGGCGCAGCCCAGAATGGCCGCCAGCGGAGCTTGCCCCTGGTCGTCGGCGGCAAAGTCGGCGGCCGTCCGCGGCGTGCGCGTGGATTTTCCGCCCACAAACCGCTTATTGCCTTCGACCAGCCGGGCCAGCACCGCTTTCGGATCGCGGCTCGGTGCGTCGTCCTTTGCGGCCAGCGCCGCGCTGGGCAGGCCGACGGCGGCGCCGCTCGCGGCGGCCCCCGCCAGTTGGATGAATCGGCGGCGAGTCGGTTGAAATTCGAAATTCATGGTTGCTGCCTCCACACTTCTCGGGTCGCGGATTCCTAGCCCAATAACGCCAGCACAAGCCCGCTAATTGTTGTCCGCTCCGGCAGCCCGCACAAGACGGTCACGGCGCGACGTTGGCCTGGCCTGCGACGACGATCCGCTCGGGAGCGAGCAGGCTGATGCGCCCGTCGGCGCCGGCAGCCAGGGAATGAACGTAAAAGCACGTGGACTCGTCGTCGGTGGCTTCCATCACCGGAGACGGCGCGGACACGATTGTCAGGCCCGCGCATTCTCCGATCCAGTCGATATGCCGGTGACCGTGCATGACGATGGCCCGGCCCGCCAGGCGGCGCAGGCGGCGGGCAAACCAGTTGCCGTTGATCAGGGCGGTGCCGATGCGCTCCGATAGCGCATGTCCGGAGCGCGGATATTCGACCAGGTGGTGATGGAGCCCCACGATCCAGCGGGCCGCTGGATACTGCCGCACGGCGATGTCGATGCCCCGGACCTGTTCGACCGAGATCATCCCCAGCGCACTGGTGAAGGAGAACTGCGTGTCGACGTTCGAGTTCAGCAGAATCAACCCCAGGCCGTCCGGCGTGTCCGGCGGCACGACGAGCGGAAAAACGTCGCGCCAGAGATTCGCCAGCGCCGTCGACACGCGCGGCCTGCCGGCATCGGCAAACCGGACCATCTCGGCCTGATGCGGCACGAGCGCGTCGGCCAGACACTTGCCCAGCACGCCCCGGACACGATCCACCAGCTGCACCCGGCGGCCCTGGAGAACCGACATGACGGACAGAACCCGCAGCTGGCGCAGCCGTCGGTTCGGGCTGGTCGGCAGCTCGAAGCGGGCCGGATTGGCCCGATCGACGACGTTCAGGTCGTGGTTGCCCGGCAGCACCACGACGCGCTGGGACAGCTGCGGATGCGCCGCCAGCGCACCCAGCAGTTCGGCCCACTCGGACGAGCGCCCGGCATCGGTCATGTCGCCAGTGATCACGATGGCATCCAGCGGATTCTGCAAGTGGAGGTCCGCGAGCTGCGCGAGCACCCGCTGCAACCGCCCGTTGCCGCGCGGGCCCGAGCGGCCGCTCTCGATCCGAAAGCCGTACCGCTCGCCCACGATGTGGATATCCGAGAGGTGCGCGACACGCCACGTGCGCCCGGCAGCGGCAGGCGCTGGATAGTGGTCGAGCGTCTGCGGCTGTTCCATCGAGGCGTCGGCAATTCCCCAGCCGATTGCGGCGGCCGCGAGATACGCCGAGACCAGCACCACGCTATTGGCCCAGGCGATCGGAGCCAGGCGGGGCAGCGACGTCAGGTCTGCGAAGGTGCCGACCCAGCGGGAGCCGGGCCAGGCCAGCGTCAGCGCCAGCAGGGCCAAACCACAAATCACGATGCCGGCCGCCGCGGCTGCCGCAGCCCGGACCCACAGGTACTGAGCCTTGGTTGCGCCGGAGGGCAGCAGCCTTTCGGCCAGGTACCGCAGCCCCTCGCGGACGATCAGGTAAACCGGCTCGACGGCCAGCGAGTTCAACGACCAGAAACTGTTTTCCGCCAGCCGGAACAGAACCCGTCCGCCGTACCAGCCCAGGGCAATGACGGCCACGAGCAGCAGCAGGGGCCAGATCTCGGCCAGCGAGGCGGTGACTTTCGATTTCACCGCGTGGACCCAGGCGGTCACGACGAGCGGGGCCAGCCCCAGCACGAGACTCGGCACGACGAGCATCAGCAGCCAGGCCAGCGCGAGCTTCGGCAGACTGATTTCCGCCAGCAAACTGCCGGCCAGCGAGACGAGCGAGCGGCGTTTGGTGCTGGACGCATCGTCCTCGAAGTCGCCCTGACGAGGATCGATGATCGGCTCCATGGGGCTCAACTCTCTCGGTGGCGTCCGCTACGAACGCCACGTGCTTTGGCAAATTGCCGCAGGATAAATGGTGTCTGGGTAAATGGCCGCTGGGCAATGCGCCCACCGGCGAATCCCGAGCTCGCAAATCGTGATTGTCGGCCCTGATGGTAATTGGGGCCGACTTCGCTCGCCACGGGCACCGCGGGCAATCCTGCTCGCTCGGCGACAGCGCGGCACCCGTCAGCCGGCGCTACTTGACGCAGGGTCGGATCGGACTACATTGCCCGGCGCTTCACGCGTGAATTGCATGCCGAGAGGAGGCATGGGCGATTTACGTCACCTGGGATTCCTAGGCAAGGAGGAAAGTTATGAAGCGGTGCATGTTCGTCGCGGTTGCGGTCTTCTCGCTCGCCGCCGGCAATCTGCTGGCCGGCGACATCTCGCCGGACTCGCTGGCCAAGATGGGACTGGCCGGAGTGAAACGGATGTCCGACCAGCAGGGCAAGCAAGTCCGCGGCTCGGGCACGTCGGTCTCGTTCGGAGGCTTTGCCTTCGCCTTCGGCGCTACGCCGCAGGCCTATTCCGGCCACGCGAGCGGCGCAAACGCAGTGCTGGTCACGGGCCTCGGCAGCTTCTCGTTCGGCGGCGCCGGCGCAATTGCCAAGTAGCCTTTGCGAAGTGGTCCCCGCAGAGTGGTAAATGCCAGGTGAATGGCACACGACTGTCGGCGAGCGGGTTTAGCCCCTCGCTCGCGGGACGTGCCAGGCCCTGCGCTCGTGCCAGGCCCTGCGCTCGTCCTACGCCCGGATCGATTTGGGGAAGAGCCGCCGCGCCGCTGCGCGCCGAATGCGGCAGCAGACAAAGCTGCGCCGGGCCGCGGGTTACTTCTTGACCCGCTTTTTGCCCGCGCTGTTTTTGCCCTTCGACTCTTCCCCGACTTTGGTGAGGGTCAGGGTGGCGGCGTCGGCATCGATCTTGAACACGAACTCGGCCAGAAAGCTCATTCCCAGCAGCGGCTCGGCGGCGGCGAACTCGGGGCCGATCACGGCGCAGTCCACTTTCTGGACTTCGAACTTGCCGACGCGCACGCTCTGCAGCTTGAACTTCTTGCCTTCGATCTCCCGGCCGTCGGCCAATTGCAGGCGGACCGTCGTCGCATCGCTGGGAACCGGAATCCCCAGTGCATTGGCCGTCTTGGCCGGCAGCAGGATCAGGCTGGAGCCCGAGTCGACCACCATCTCGGGCGATTTCTTGCCGTTGATGACGGCATTCACCGTCAGGGTGTTGGCCGATTTGTTGAGCGGAATCTCCTCGAGCGTCATCGCGCCTTCGTACTTCTTGAGCGACGCCAGGCTGGTCTTGAGCGCCGGGGTCGGAGCGAGCGCAAGCGTCTTGCCCGTGGCTTTGTTCAAGGCGGCGATCGCCGCGACGACTTCCTCGTCGGCGGCCAGCGTCTGGTACTGCTCCTGCACATGCTCGGCCAGCTTCCGGGCTTCGACGAGAAACGTGATGTAGTCGTCGCGGGCTTCGTTGGCCTTCGACCGGGCTTCGCTCTCGGCTTTGGCCAGATCCTTGGCGTGCGACTCGCGCAGTTTCAGCTCGGCGATGATTGCGTTGTTGGCGGCCGCGTTGCCGTTGCGGTTGGCCAGGATCAGCTGGCCCTCGAGTTGCTTCAAGGCCTCTTCGTTTTCGGCCCGGGTTTGCTCGGCCGCCTCCAGCGTTTCGCCCGACTGCTGCAGCGACCGCTTGAGCTTGTTTTCCTCGGCCAGCTTTTTCTTCAGTTCCCCCTCGCCCGCGAGATACAGGCTATTGCCCTTCTTAAGGCCTTTGGCCGTGAGCGCGGCGAGCGCCGCCGCCTCGGGGGTGGGCTCATCGGCGGCGGCAACCGGCCGGGGGGCGAGCAGCAGAGCCAAGGCGACGAGCCAGATCAGCGCAGTGCGAGCGTTCATGCTGGCCTCCTGGCCTCAGTTTTATCGCGAGGTACAGGTCGGCGTCGGCTTTCGTGACGTCTCGACCCGAGGTTTTCCGTTTCAACCCAGGCCCGAATTTTAGCGGCCTGCGCGACCCGGCACAACGAATTTCGGCGGGGGGTAGTGGGCCAGTTTGAAAATTCGACGATGGCCCGAAAAGCTCATTGCCCTTCGTACTGCTGCCGCACCCTAGCACCAGCGCGGGCGTCGGCGTCAGATTTATCTTGCTCCCCTAGCCTCTCATACGCCACGGCACGGTTTCCATAGGCGAATGACACGTATGGGGCAAGTCGAATGGCCTCTGTAAAGTCACTGATGGCTTTGTCCAAATCGCCCTGCAGCATGAAGCATAAGCCACGGTTGTTGAAGGTCCGCTCATCGGTCGCTTTGGCCGCAATTGCCTCACTATAAAGGGCAATTGCCGCATCTAACTGGCCAGCCTCCCGGAGTCGATCGGCCTCCTTAAGCTTGGTTTCAGCGCAGTACTCTCGAACGATAAACGGTGCGCATGTTACAAGAACCACCGCAAGCGCGATCCCAAGGATTCGTTTTTTCCGGGCTGACATTCATTGACCTGTTGCGATGGGGAATAGTTGAAACAGGCTGCACAAACGGCAGTGCGTCAGATTGAAGTCAGGAATCCGGCCCACGGATCACTTGCCGCTGTCCTTCTCAGGCTGACGGTAAAGCACTACCGTCTTTAGGTGGGGCGGGGCAGCGCCTCTGATCCTGAACATTGCCACGAGGCACTCTTGTTTTCCGAGCTTCGCTAGGTGCCATTTTCTGGCTGTGACTTGGATGACGTCGGTTTTTAGCAGCAGCGCGCCACCTGCAATCTCAAGCCCTACTTCCACCGGATCATGACGCATAGGCGGCGTATCGGTCATTATGGAATAACTGCCTTTCTGTCCGTCGATTTCCAAAATATTCCCACGATACCGAAGCGCCCCCGCTGGCTCAGAGGTCCAGCGCCCCTGAATCTCGTCGAGCGATCCGATAGGCACGAGGTCATAGTCATGGACCTTGCCAACTTCATCGCCCCGTGAGGATGCAGCCAGAATCGCGGCGGAGGCCAAGAAGCAAGTCATCGTCGATTTCATTGCAAGCCTCCAGGCGGCGATTGCTGAGTCATGCCTCTGCGCCCGAAGCGAGCATGGCCGGCGATTTGAATCAGGGCCGATCGGCAATCTTATTCGCGGTGGATCTGGTCGATGCCATCCCCCCGCATGACGTCGGCCTCCGGAAACGCCTGGCAGACTTGCTCGGCCTCAGCGTCGGTAGTTGTTCCAGATAACCAGATTTCTCGTGCAGCCTTGTCGCCAAGTATCCGCCTTATGACGGGCAACGCCTCGTAATCGGGTTCATAGTCGCACACGCCACGATACGTTTTTACGTTGCCGTTGTGGCTTTCGATCCATGCACGACAGCGATTCCGAGCAATTACTTTGTGTATTTGCGAGCCAAGGCACACACCGGCCACTGCCACCACCGCGAACAGCGTCCGCAAGGAGAACCGAAGCCAGCGGCGGCGGGGAGCGGTCATGGGCGGAATCGCGGGGAACGTATGGCTTTCGTCAACGCTGACCCACTAGTCAGCAGATTCGCCGATTATAAAGTCATTTCCGGTCTTCTTTTTTTCGAGTTTGATGCCTGCTGGTTCTGCGACCGACGTAACGACAAATTGCACGAAGAAGTACCAGCCGACCTGCGATACGCCATTTCTCTCCGCAAACTCGGGTTCATTCTTGGCAACCTCATCGGGAATCGCATTGGTCATCCTGCCAATCTCATAGCCGCGGAGGACATAGCGGGTGTCGGCCCCGAGGTCAGCGTTGTCTATCCTGATGCGAATCGGGCGAGCGAGCTTCTTGCCGTTGACGGTGTCGACATCCAGTGTATGCGGATCCTTAATTCTTACGCGGGGCTTTTCCGATGGCATGAGGGCTCGCGTGCCCTCGATCTTCAGGTACGTGCCCAGCGGATGACCAAACTCCCCGTTCGGAATGTCCGCAGCGTCCAAGGGAACCGCCAAGCAGATTCCCACGAGCAATGACATCGCTAGTTTCATGACTCATCTCGCTTATTGCGGTGGGGGCTGCATTCGGCGAGCTGCCCGATCCGGCCGTAAGAGCCGATGTGGTGGCAAGGACGAAAATCTGCTAGGGGCGCCCGCGAACGAATTTGGCCAAGGGGACACTTCGTCCACTGGTCGCCTGAAGTGGCAGGGGCACAAACGCAGAACGCGTTTAACAGCACAAGGTTAAAAAGTGCTCCCTGAAGGAATCGAACCTTCAACCCTCTGATTAAGAGTCAGATGCTCTGCCGATTGAGCTAAGGGAGCAGGGCCGCTTGCGACGTCGCGTTCAAGTCGCCGTCCGGGAGAACCAATGTACCGCCGGACGCCAGCGGCCTGCAAGGGGCGGGCAGAAAGGCGGAAGGACTATGGAAAGGCAGAAGGATGAAGGCAGAAGGCAGAATGTAGGAAAGAAGCAGAACACGGCCAGCGCCGGCTGGCCGCCAGCGCTGCTTATTCTGCCTTCTGCCTTTTGCCTTTTGCCTTCCTTCGCCCCCTCACTCTTCGCCCGCGCTCATGCCTAGCTGCCGCATCTTGCGGTACAGGTTCGAGCGGTGCAGGCCGAGCCGCTCGGCCGCCAGGCTCATGTTGGTCTTGGCCCGCTCGATCGCCTTCTTGATGTATTCGATCTGGAATTTGTCGGTCGCTTCGGCCAGCGGCAAGTCGGGATCGACGAACGCCGGCGATTGGCCGGCCGGCGAGAGGATGAAGGCCAGATCCTCGGCCTCGATCGTTTCGCCGGGCAGCAAATAGGCCAGCCGCTCCATCAAGTTGCGCAGCTCGCGGATGTTGCCCGGCCAGGTGTGCTGTTCCAGCCGCTTGCGGGCCGCGGCCGAGAATTTGAGCGGCCGGCGATGGGCCTTGCGGCAAAAATCGGTCAGAAAGTGATCGGCCAGCAGCAGCACGTCGTCGCCGCGCTCGGCCAGCGTGGGCAATTCCAGCGTCACCACGTTCAGCCGGAAGTACAGGTCCTGCCGAAACCGCTTCTGGCGAACCATCTCGGCCAGGTTCTGGTTCGTGGCGGCAATCACCCGGGCGTCGGTGTGGATCGGCTTCGAGCCGCCGACGCGGACGACGATCTTTTCTTCGACCACGCGCAGCAGCTTGGCCTGGCCGCTCAGGCTCAGGTCGCCGATTTCGTCGAGAAACAGCGTGCCGCCGGAAGCCGACTCGAACTTGCCCTGCCGGGCTTCGTGGGCGTCGGTAAAGGCCCCTTTTTCGTGCCCGAACAGCTCGCTTTCGAGCAGCGTCTCGGTGATGGCCGCGCAATTGACGGCGATGAACGGCCGCTCGCGCCGGGGGCTGAGGTAATGGATCGACTGGCTGACCACTTCCTTGCCCGTGCCGTTCTCGCCCAGGATCAGGATGGCCAGTTCCGTAGGCGCGACCCGGCGGATAGTCGAGCGCAGGGCCTCGATGGCCGGGCTGCGGCCGACCAGCTGCACGCCTTCGGCCGCTTGCTCGACGATGTGGCGATGCGTGATCAGCAGCTCTTCCAGCTGCTGGGTGTTTTCCAGGGCCACGGCGGCGTGGCCGGCCAGCTCGGTCAGGGCCAGCTCGTCGTCGGCCGTGAAATCGCCGTCCAGCTTGTTGATCACCTCGAACGCGCCGAACAACTCGCCCCCGCTGGCCCGCAGCGGCACGCACAGCAGCGTGCGGGTCTGGTAGCCCAATTGCCGGTCGACCTGCCGATTGATTCCGGCCGTCTCGTCAACGCTGCCCACGCGGCGCGGCTCGCCCGAGTGGACCACCTGGCCGACGACGCCTGAATTGTCCGGGATCCGCAGCTCGCCCCCCTCGACGCCCAGCGCGGGCCGGCCGACGAGCATGTGGTTCGGCCGGTCCCAGAGAAAGATGCTCGCCCGATCGCAGCGCAAGAGCCGCGTGGCCGCTTCGGCCATCTGCTTGAGCAGCGGCTCCATCTCGTTCGTCTTGCTCCACTGGCTGGCAATTTCCAGAATCGCTTCCAGGCGTTTGATGCGGGCTTGCTCCTGCTGCCGCCGGCGCACCGTGCCCAGCGCGCTGGAAAACACGACGGCCAGCGATTCGATCGTGCGGAGCGATTCGGCGCTGGTGCGGGCGAGCGCCCCGTGCAGCAACAGCAGCTCGCCGCTGGCCGCATGCCGGGTGAGCGGCGCCGCGACCCAGGCGCCTTCGGCCGCAGCCGACTCGCGATCGAGCACGTCGGCGAGCAGGGCGATCGGCAGCGCGCGTCCCGCGCCGGTCTTGGCCAGTGCCGTCCAATGGGCTCCCTCAGAGCTCATCAGAGCCGCAAAGTCGGCCCCGGTCGCTTGCTGGACCAGTGGCAGGGCCTCGGCCAGAAAATCGGCTCGGGCGTCGATCCGCCCAGCCCGCCAGAGCAGCTCAGCCGCAATGCCGGCCAGGTCGGGATGGGTTTTCAGCGGCTCGAACGTCTGCTCGCTCGCTTCCAAGTGCATCGGAACCATGATCTGTAACCGCCTGCGACTGTGGTCGATTGGCCGCGGACACCAAGAGCGAGTGTCGTCATTACTACGTCACAATCCTAGATTGCTGGAATCGACCTGACAACAGCCAGCCCCTTCCGAGAGGTCAAGAACCGCCCCGCCGGTGGAGCCTGTGCGACATTTTCTGGTTTGGCGCGGCGGTTTCTCGCACTTTCGGTGACAGGTTGCGATAGCGTGTCCCAGGGGCAGGCGATACAGGTGCAGGCACTGGTCAACAGGAACAGGGGGCAGTCATGCGAGGCTTTTGGACTCTTCTGGGCGGCGTGGGGCTGATCGGGGTGGCGAGCCTGGCCATGGCCGACAATGCGCCCGGCAATCCGGGCTCGAGCGCCGGGCGCGGCCCCCGGGCGTGTCAGACCCGAACCGCGTCGAGCTCCCAGAGCGACTCGATGTCGAGCAGCTCCGGCAGCGGCAAGAAGATGCTCGCCCGGGATCGGGCGATTGCCAAGTTCGACACCGACGGCGACGGCCAGCTGAGTGCCGAAGAGCGCCAGGCCGCCCGCACGGCGATCAACCAGCAGAAGCGTTCCCGGCAGCAGCAGCTCGATTCGGCCGCGGCGTATGCCGGCGGCCCGTCGGGGCAGGGCCAGGGCAACTACTTCAATAGCGCCGTCGGAGCCGGGCTGGGCATGTCGGCCGGCGGATCGGGCGGCGGCTGCTCCCGCGGCGGCGGTTCGAGCATGGCCGGCATGGGAATGGGCGGCGGGATGGGAATGGGCCCGGGCATGGGCATGATGGGTGGCGGACCCGGCATGGGCATGGGGCCCGGCATGGGCGGCGGACCGGGCGGGCGGCGGTAGCCACAAAGGCGAGCGGAAAAACGACGCGTAAGCCGCAAGGGACCGCGGGGCGTCCTTTGCGGCTTTTTCTTGCGCAGCGCACCGCCGTCAATTCTTTTTTGCTCCCGCCTTCCCGACCCACAGCCTCTAGCGCTTGCCCTTGGCCAGCCGCTTGAGCACTTCGACACCGCGCTCGAGCGTGCGATCGCTGGCCGCGTACGAAATGCGGAAGTGCGTGTCGCTGCGGCTGAAGATGTTGCCAGGAATCACGAGCAGCTGATTCTCGATCGCCCGGGCCACGAATTCGCTGGCCGTGCCCCAAGGGGCGCGGGGGAAGATGTAAAACGCCCCGCCGGGCCGCACGATCTCGTAATCGGTGCCGAGCTCGGCCAGCAGAAAGTCGCGCTTCCGGCGGTAGGCGTCGACGTGCGGTTGCATGTCGACCTCCAGGGCCTTGGCCGCGGCCCATTGAAACGGCTGCGGTGCGCAGACGAACGTGTACTGCTGCAGCTTGATCATTTGCGAAATGATCTCCTGCGGCCCATGCGCGAACCCCAACCGCCAGCCCGTCACGCCGTAGGTCTTGGAAAAGCCGTCGATCACGAGCGTCCGCTCGTTGTACCTGGCGGGCGAGAGCGGCGGCGCGTCGTAGCTGAAGCGGCTGTAAATCTCGTCGCTGACCAGGAGCAGATTGTGTTCGGCGGCCAACCGGGCCATGCCTTCGACTTCGGCCTGGGTGGCCGTGACGCCGGTCGGGTTGGCCGGGCTGTTGAACAGGATCATCTTGGTCCGCGGCGTGATCGCCGCCCGCACCCGGTCCAGATCGATGCGAAAATCCGGATACGTGTCGACCAGCACGCAAGTGCCCCCCACCATTCCGACCAGCGCCGGATACATGACGAAGTAGGGATCCAGCGCGATCACTTCGTCTCCCGGGTTGACCGCCGCCAACATGGCCAGCACGAGCGCGCCGCTGGTGCCGCTGGTGACGAACACCTGCCGGTCGGCATGGCCGTACTGCGCCGCCACGCGCCGGCTGAGCTGTTCGCAGAGCGCGGGCATGCCCTGCGTCAGGGCGTAGCCGTTGCGGCCCGCGTGGATGGCGTCGACCGCGGCCTGCTGGATCTCGTCCGGCACGGCAAAGTCGGGCTGGCCGATCGACAGGTTGATCGGGTCGGTCATCGTGGCCGCCAGGTCGAACACCTTGCGGATTCCAGAGCTGTCGCAATAACGCGTGCGGTCGGCGATCCAGGACATGGCAGAGTAGGGGGGTGGGAGATTCGAAACAAACGACGGCGCGACGCCCAGCCTTCATAGCCGGCGGCCAACAGCCACCGGCACGCGGCGCCCGGCTCCACAGATTATGCGACAATAGGGGCGAGCCCCGCAATCGCCCGGTGCGCTATGTCGGAATGCCGCGAACAGGAACCTCGAACGATCCAGCCGCCCGATGCGGAGCCTTCGCGGCAGCTGTCGCTGCGCTGGATGCTCGTGGCGATGGCCGTGATCGGAGCCATGTTGGGGGGCGCCCTGCGGGTCCATGCGCCGGCGCTATTCATCAACTGCATCGTGGCGAGCCTCGCCGTCCTGGTTTGGAAAGTCGCTCGACCGAGCCTGGCCGGATTGATATGCGGGACCCTGGGACTGCAAGCCGCGGTCCTGGCCGGAGTCGTTTATTACGGGGACGATGGCCTGTTTTTCGGCGACTTTGTCTGCGACATCCTGTTGTATTTCGCGGCCGCACTGATTGTCGTCGGACTGCTCTTGTTCGCCCGGGGATGCAACCCGGGGGTCCCGGCTCGCCGGCAGAACCGGATCACGGCGATCGGTCTCATGGCGATTGCAATCGGCGGCGTGGTCTTCGCGCCGCCCGTCCTGAGCACTTACCGGCAGGCTTGGATCGACGCGCAGAACCGCGAGAATGCCGCGCACATGCAAACGGCCATCGACGAGGTCGAAGCCTTGTGCACCCGACTGGGCAAGACCCCGCTGGATGAGGGCGAGCTAACCAGGCTGCTCGGGCACCCGCTCCCAGGCATCACCAGATACGGCAGCGAACTGAAGATCAGATATAGGAGAATAGCTCCGGGCCAGTTTCAATTGGAGTACTTCGATTGGGACATCTACACCTACGACAGTGCCAATCCTTCCGCGGGTTGGGTTCGCACTCGGTTTTGAGGGCCTCCTACCGTCCCGGCCACGTCGACCAATTTTCAGCGGCGGTCACGCGGCGGCTTCGAGCACTGCCGAAAGCGCCCTGTCGCTGTCGCTGAGCAATTGCAGCAACTCGCCCAGCGTGCGCAGGGCGTCGCTCTGCGGAAACTGGCCCCCGAACCAAATCCGGCCTGTCGATCCGCCGCCCAGCGCGGCGCCAGAGCGGGCCAGTGCGGCGAACATCGTCTCGCGGCTGGGCCCGCTCTCGATGCACGGGATGCCGGCCGCCTTTAGCCTTGCCCGGGCCGCCGGCGACGCGTCGGGCTCGACCACTACGCCCGACGATTTCGCCTGGGCCGCCAGCCGCTCGGCAAGCGCCACGAGCAGCCGCTCGCTGCGGACATAGAGTCCCAGCTCGTCGACCAGCTCGCAAGTGTCGCCATCGCCGTCGATCCAGAGGCCGAAATCCAGCTGCTCGTCGCGCACCTGCTCGCGCAAGCGCTCGATCCTTTCGGCGCGAAACGCGGCGGCAGCCGCCAGGGCACTGGCCGGGCCGGCAGCGGCACGCTCGGCCAAAGCGGTTTTGCGCCGAGAGGGCAAAGCCAGTTCGCCCGCGGCGGCAACGCGCGGGGCGACAATCCGGCATGCGCTCGTGCCGGCGAGCGCGCGGACGTGCTCGGCCAGCGGCAGGCTCGACGTATCGAGCACGAACCGCAGTGGCCGCAAGCCATGAAACAAGTCGGCGAATTCCTCTCGGTACTCGGCGCCCAGATCGATCCGGGCGAGTCCGCCGCCGCGCCGGCTGGCCCGGGCCGCGCCGCTGGCCAGATGCGCAAGCGCGCGGTCGAGCTGCCCGCCGGCCGACCAGGGTGCACCGGAGTGCCCCCAGCATTTCAGGCTGACGATCTGCGGAGCGCCCGCCGCATTGCCCACGAGCAGCGCGGCGTCGAGCTGATGCCGCCGGGCCACGAGCGCGAGCGAACCGGCCGTCGACGCGCCCGATTCGACCACGCGGCAGCCGGCCAGTTGCAGGCCGTCGCTGGCCGCGGCCAAAAGCTCGGCGGTCAGCCAGCGGCCATCGGACGCCACGGCCACGCCAGGCACCGGGCCGACGAGCGCCGAGCCCGACCGCACGGCGCCTCCCAGGGCCGCGGCAAACGCGCGCACCCGGGACACATCGATCTCGTTGGCAGCCACGCCCAGCGGGCCTTCGGCCGACAGGCTCGGTCCGCCGCCGATCGCGGCGCCGGGCCAGATTGCCGCGGGCGGCTGAGTGGTCGACAACCGGGCGGCTGATAATTGGGCAGTGGGCAACTGGGCAGCCGGCCGTTTCCCGGTGCGGGGCGGACCGGCCGTCGCGGCCGGCGGAGATGCGGCTTTCGCGGCGCCGCCGTCAGCGTGCAGCAGCGTGTCAAAGCGATGCTCGCACCAGCGGCAAGCGGCAAATCCCGCGGCCAGCCGGGCCAGATGAATGGGCCGCTCGATCGAGTACGACTCGCCGGGACAGCGATAGCCAGTGTCGGTCGAACTGCTCACGTGCGCTTCGCATCCTTGCGGCGGCAGTGGTGAATGAGCGGTCGTGAAGTCGCGGTAGTGAAGTAGCAGCAGCAAAGGAGCGGCGGTGAGTTAGCACCAGGCGCTGCTCCGGCCAGGCGCGCCGTGCGCTACTCGACGCCCGGTTCGCTAGCTGCCCGGCGCATCTTGCAGCGCGCCCGGCTCAGTGCCGGTCCGACGCTGTTTTCGGGCATGCCGACAGCCGAGCTGATCTCCTGATAGGTTTTGCCTTCCAGGTGGTAGAGGCGAACGATCTCGGCCTCGGTGCCGTCGAGCTCTTCGAGCAAGCGTTCGACCTCTTCGCGGTCGCTGACGCGTTGTTCCAGTTCGCCCACTTCACGCCGGTCGGCCACCGCAGCGCCGGCGCGCTCGAGGTGCCCGGCGTCGCCGTCGGCCAGAGCCACGGCCGCATGGGCTGCGCCCGCTCCGAGCCGGGCAGGCTGCTTCTGCTTGACCAGGTCGTGCACGACGACCCGGCGGGCGATCACCGTCAGATAGGTAGCCAGGCTGCTGCCGCCGCGAAAGTTGCGCAGGACGGCCATGTCGTCTTTGACAATCGCCAGAAAGACTTGTGCGATCAGGTCTTCGCGATCTTCCGCGGTGAGCCGCAGCGAGCGGCTTTGGGCCGAGTGGTTGACCACGTGGATCACCAGGCCAATGAAGCGATCGACGAAATCTTCCCACGCCCGGGACTTGCGCGCCAAACAGCGCTGCAGAAGACTGCGGTCGATGTCCGATAGTGCCATGACGTGCGGTTCCTCGTCAGCGAGCGACTTGGGCGCAGGGCTTCACAGAGGCCACGGCACCAGGGCGGAGGTCGCGAGCGAGGTGATTGCTGTAAACTGCGTAACCAACTTGATTTTAAGTTCGCTGGCAAATCGAAGCAAGGCCGAGTCGGGGGGCCTGGTGACCGCCGGCGGCAAATCGCTAGCGGCGATGGGTTGACACTCGTTTTTGGCCTCACTAGAATTCGCGCGATCGAGGCGCCCGGTGACCAACAAGTGCTGGGCTGGCAAGTACTTGACACGTGCAGTCGGGAATTTATTTCCCCCCGGCGGCATGGGCCGGGAAAGTCGCGGGCCCCGCACGCTCTCGATCGAACCCGGGAAAACCGGGCGCCAGGCAAGCCGGGACAACTGGCAAGCCGGGACAACTGGTCCGGCCTGCTGCGGAGTTGCCAGCGGCGTGGCGGAAGGGTGCGCGTGTTCGAGCGGTTTTGTTTCCTTTAGATTTCCGTCGAGAGCCTCGACTGGAAAAGGGAGAAAGAGCGTCAATGACTCATGTTGTTTGCGAGCCATGCTTCGGCTGCAAGTACACGGATTGCGTGGTGGTCTGCCCGGTCGAGTGCTTCTACGAAGGCGAGAAGATCCTCTATATCCATCCGGATGAGTGCATTGACTGCGAAGCGTGCGTGCCCGAGTGCCCGGTGGAAGCCATTTTCCACGAGGACAACGTGCCCGAGGAATGGAAAGACTTCACCGCGCTGAACGCCGAGATGGCGCCCCAGTGCGAAGTGATCACCGAGAAGAAAGAACCGCTGGCCGGCAATTGAGCCGCCGGCAATTGAGCCGCCGGCAATTGAGCCGTCAGCAATTGAGCCGCCGGCAATTGAGCCGTCAGCGGCGAATTGGCGCTGAGCTGTCAGCAACGCGAGAGCGCCCCGGACTGGGCGCGGTCGGCAGCGCTGGGCTGCCGGCTATTTGGGGCTGCCGGCTATTCTGGAAACCTGAGCGCGCAAGATGCCTGCGTCCCCGCGCGCACCTACGTCGCGCCTACTTCAGGTCGACCGACCAGTAGGCGTTGTCCAAGAACGTTTTCCAGCTCTCGTACTTCGGATTGCCGAGCTTGATGGCCAACAGCGGGCTGCGCTTTGGCTTGGCCGGCGCACGGATCAGCCGCATGTTGGCTTCTTGCGGGGTGCGGCCCCCTTTGCGCACGTTGCAGGCCACGCACGCGCAGACGATGTTCTCCCAGCAGGTTTCGCCGGCGCGGCTGCGCGGCACCACGTGATCGAGGCTCAGCTCGCTGGTGGGAAAACCCTTGCCGCAATACTGGCAGCGGTTTCCATCGCGGGCAAAGATGTTGCGGCGGTTGAAGCGCACCGTCTGCTTCGGCAGCCGATCGAACTCCAGCAGCCGGATCACCCGCGGCACCTGGATCTCGAAATTGACTGACTGGATCCAGTCTTCGTGGGGCTCTTTGAACGAGGCCTTGAGCTCGCTGATTTCGCGCCAGGATTCGAAGCTGTAGTTGGCGTACTGTCCGGCCTGGAAATGGATGACTTCGGCCAGTTCGCGAAACAACAGTCCGAATGCCCGACGCACGTTGATGACATGAACCGCCATATAAAAGCGGTTGAGCACCAGGACACTGGCCCCGAGTGGGTTGCCCAATGCGGCCACACTCGACATCCGAACCTCCATCCGGCGGGATTTCAGGTGAAAACACGCACGAGGAGTCGCCGGGATGCGCCGCGCTGGGAAGCGCGCCGCCAGGCCCCGGGGACTCGAAGGAAATCGCCCGCTGCCGTTCTACTGGTTCACGCAGCCGGCACGGGCTGCCCCTCAATTGTAATCGTCACAAACTCCCAAGGCCAGACGGCCCCGCTGTTTGCAGCCTCGGCGGGCTAGCGGGCGGACTAACACTGACTTAACACGGCCCCGCGCCGGGGCGGCGCAAAAGCCTGACGGCGGCCCGAGCGCAGCCGCGGGCCCCGGGCGTGATGCGCGGCGAAAGTTTCGCCGCGCCGCTGCCCCCCGCGCGCAGCGGCCTCGCGCGCTGCGGGGCCTAAGGCGCGCAATGAGGGCGTTGTCAAGCAGGTGTGCGCGCGCCGGCGGGATTTGCCGCGTGACGAAAAATTTATCGATTCTTGACTTGCTCCGCGCAGAACTGGCATTAGGATTGGGAGTGGCGGTGTGAAGCCCACCAATTCGTTCGCGGGGACTGGCAAGATGATTCATTACTCATGCGATTGCTGCAAACGGGAACTCGATCCCCAGGACCTCCGCTACGTCGTCAAGATGGAGGTGTTCGCAGCATTCGATCCCGCCGCGCTCGACGAGACCGATGAGGATCGGGACCACCTGCAAGAGATCCAAGAGATTCTGCAGCGCGCCGAAGATTCGACCGAAGACCCGATCTCGAGCGACGTGTACGAGCAGTTGCGGTTCGACTTGTGCACCGAGTGCCACAAGAGATTCCTCAAGAATCCCCTGGCCCGCGAGTTTCCCAAGCAGTTCGATTTCAGCAAGAACTGATCCGGATACCTCGTCGGCATTCCTACTGACGGCGCCGGCCTGACGGCTTTCCGCCGGCGCAGGCCCGATGGCTGGCGGATCTTCGGCAAGCGACCCGAGCGGATCACGAGCCACCCGGCGCGTCGGCCGGCCGCGCCGCTTTCGGCGGGCGCGCTGGCCCTGGCTCATCTGGCTGGGCCTGGTGCTGTTCGTGGCCCTGCGGCTCTGGACCACCGGCCCCGAACCGGCAGAAAAAACCCCGCTGGCGGCCGGCGATCACCAGGTGGAGTACGTCTACGACGGCGACACGCTGCTCTTGGCCACCGGCGAGCGCGTGCGGCTGATCGGCGTCGACACGCCGGAAACCGTCAAGCGCGATCACCCGGTCGAGCCTTTCGGACCCGAGGCCACGGCCTTCACCCGGGCGTTCGTGGGCGACGGCCCGGTGCGGCTCGAGTTCGATCGCGAGCGTCTCGACCGTTACGGCCGCCGCCTGGCGTATGTCTGGGTCGGCCAGCGGATGCTCAACGAGGAATTGCTGCGGGCCGGGCTCGCGCGGTTCGAACCGCAGTATCACTATTCGGAAACGCAGAAGCGGCGCTTTCGCCTGGCGCAAAACGAAGCCCAGGCCGCGAAGCGCGGTCTGTGGTCGATGGGAGCCGGGGGGCCGGCAACCGACTAGCGCGCCGGAGTTTCGTCGAACCCGCGTTTGCGACGGGCCGTCGCCGCACGGCGTGCTCGCGCCAGCCGCATTTCGTCCTGATTTCTGGTTTCTTCGTTCTGCCTCCCGCCTGCTGCCTTGCTCCTTCCTCCTTTCCGAGCGGGGCGGTCAACTGTTAGAATTTCCCGCTCACACCAGGCCTGCACTCTTTTCCCGAGCGAAGCGAGGATGCGTTGAACACGACCCACAAAATGAAGATCGCGGTCATCGGCGGAGACGGCACGGGGCCGGAAGTGGCGGCCGAAGGGCTCAAGGTGCTGGCGGCCGTGGCGAAGCTGGAAAAATTCCAGTATGAGCTGACCGACTTCGACTTCGGCGGCGAGCGCGATCTGCGCACCGGCGAGACCTTGCCCGCCGGCGCCGTCGACCAGCTGCGCAAGTTCGACGCGATTTACCTGGGGGCGGTCGGGCATCCGGACGTGGCGCCGGGCATCCTGGAGAAGGGCCTGCTGCTGGAACTGCGGTTTCAGCTCGACCAGTACATCAACTTGCGGCCCGTCAAACTGTTCCCCGGCGTCGAAACGCCCCTGCGGGACAAAGGGCCCAAGGACATCGACTTCGTCGTCGTCCGGGAAAACACCGAAGACCTGTACTGCGGCGTCGGCGGCTTCCTGAAAAAGGGCACCGCCGACGAGGTGGCCAGCCAGACGGCCGTCTACACGCGCAAAGGCTGCGAGCGCTGCATTCGCTGGGCTTTCGAATACACCCGCAAGCGCAACAGCCCCAAGAAAATGCTCACCCTAGTGGCCAAGACCAACGTGCTCACCTACGGCCACGACCTGTGGTGGCGCACGTTCCAGCAGGTGGCCCAGGAATATTCGGATATCAAGGCCGACTACAACCACGTCGACGCCTGCTGCATGTGGATGGTCAAGAACCCGGAATACTACGACGTGATTGTCACGACCAACATGTTCGGCGACATCATCACCGACCTGGGCGGAATCCTGCAGGGGGGCATGGGCGTTGCCGCCGGCGGCAACATCAATCCCGACCACGGCGGCACCAGCATGTTCGAGCCGATGGGGGGCAGCGCGCCGAAATACACCGGCCAGCACGTGATCAATCCGATCGCCGCGATCAACGCCATGTCGATGCTGCTGGAACACACCGGCCAGCCTGCGGCTGCGGCCCGCATCATGCGCGCCATCCAGGCCGTCACCGGCAGCAAGATGAAAAGCCAGGCCGCCGGCAAGATGGGCTACTCGACCCAGCAGGTGGGCGATCTGGTGATCGAAGCCTTGGGCTAGCACTTCCTGCCGGCAGCGGGCGCTGGCTTGGCCATTTCGCCCAGTTTGCGCGGCCGCTTTCACGCGCAATCTTCGCTCAAGCGGCACGACTGGCGCGGTCGAATAACCCCCAGACGCGCCGCCTTGGGGCCGTGCGCACGCGCGGATGCTCCGCGCTCGCTCCGGAGCGAAGGATTGCCATGGCCAGCATGCCGAACGACAGCGCCGCCGACACGCCGCGGTACGGCAACGTGCTGGCGGACTTTGTCGTCCAGTTCGGCTCGGCCCCCACCGACCTGGTCGTGGCGCTGGGAGACGTATCGCAGTTCGTCTTCCGCACGCTGTCCTGGCTGCTCACCCGGCTGCCGCGGCGCGAGACCATCCTGCCGAATTTCTACCAGATCGGCGTGCTGAGCGTGCCGGTGGTAGCGCTCACGGGCACGTTCATCGGCATGGTGCTGTCGGTGCAGAGCTATGCCCAGTTCCGCCAATACAATCTGCAAACGCAGTTGGGCGCGGTGATCAATATGTCGCTGGTGCGCGAGCTGGGTCCCGTGCTGGCCGCCACGATGCTGGCCGGCCGGGTCGGTAGCGCCATGGCCGCCGAATTGGGCACGATGCGCGTCACCGAACAAATCGACGCCCTGGCCAGCATGGGCGCGAATCCCATCCATTATCTGGTGGTGCCGCGCTTCCTGGCCTGCCTGATCCTGATTCCCACGCTCACGATCATGGCCGACTTCATGGGCGTCGTGGGCGGCGCGTTCTACAGCATTTACGTTTGGGGCATCGACTCGCATCATTACTGGGAGAGTTCCCAGCACTACGTGGGCAATTTCGACCTGTTCTCCGGCATTTTCAAAAGCCTGTTCTTCGGGGCCGCCATCGGCATGATCAGCTGCCACCAGGGCTTCCACTCCGAAGCCGGCGCCGAAGGGGTCGGACGCTCGGCCACGGCCGCGTTCGTGTACTCGTTCGTCGCCATCCTGGTGCTGGACTTCTTCCTGGGCATCGGCCTCGATTCGTTTTACTACTGGGCCTGGCCCGAAACCGCTCGCAACATATGACGCCCCGGGCTCGTGCGCCGGGCCCAGGCCGCTAGAATCGGAATCGGATCCCGCATGGCAAACGCCGCCGCCAACGCCGCCCCGCCGCAAGTCATGGTCGACGTGCGCGCCCTGGACGTGACGTTCGGCCGGCAGCGGGTGCTGCGCGGCATCAACCTGAAGATTCCCCACGGCCAGACGCTGGCGGTCATCGGCGAAAGCGGCTGCGGCAAGACCGTGCTGCTCAAGACGATCATCGGGCTGGTCCGCCCCACGCGCGGCGAGATCCAGTTCGACGGCCACAACCTGGCCACGCTCAACGACCGCGAGCTCACGGAGCAGCGCCTGAGGTTCGGCTTCTTGTTCCAGGGGGCGGCGCTGTTCGACAGCATGACCGTGGGCCAGAACGTGGCGTTTCCGCTCCGCGAACACGGCAAGGCCAACCGGCAAGAGATCGATGAAATCGTCCTGGCCCGGCTGGCCGAGGTCGGACTGCCCGAAAGCGTGGTCAAAAAGAAACCGGCCGAGCTGTCCGGCGGCATGCGCAAGCGCGTGGGCCTGGCCCGGGCCCTGGCCATGGACCCCGAGCTGATGCTCTACGACGAGCCGACCACCGGGCTCGACCCGATCATGAGCGACGTCATCAACGAGCTGATCCTCCGCACCCGGGCCCGGTACCCCGTGACCAGCATCGTGGTCACGCACGACATGCACACCGCCCGCAAGGTGGCGGACCGGATCGTGATGTTCTATCCGCTTGCCCGGCTGGACGACGATGAGCCGCAGATGATTTTCGACGGCACGCCGCAGCAGATCGACGCGGCCCGCGATTCGCGGGTGTCGCAATTCGTCGAGGGCGAGGCGGGCGAGCGACTGATGGAAATGCGTAAGGCGATCGGCAACCATGGATGAACGTCTGGTCAAATTCCGCGTCGGCGTCGTCGTGCTGTTCACGATGATCGCGCTCGGCATCCTGATCGTGCTATTCAACGACGTCGGGTCGCTGCTGCACGGCAAGTACACCGTGTTCGTGCACTTTTCGCAGGCTCCGGGCGTGGCGGCCGACACGCCGGTGCGCAAAGACGGGATCCTGATCGGCAACGTCGTCAAGGTGCGCTTTGCCGACGACGATCCGCGCTTCCAGACCGAAGGGGGCGTGATCGTGACGCTCCGTATCCAAGCCGACCGCCACATCCACCTGAACGAGCGCTGCCGGATCAGCACCACGCTCTTGGGCGATGCGGTGCTGCAATTCGTGCCCGGCGGCGCCCACCCCAGCCCCGACTTCATCCAGAACGGCGACTATCTGGAAGGGATCGTCGCCCCCAATCCCCTGGAATTGATCACCAACCTGGAAACGAACATCACCCAGGCCATCACCTCGCTGACCGGCGCCGGCAACGACGTCGGGCGTCTGGCCCGGCGGCTCGATACGTTCCTCGACGGCAACGAGGATCAGCTGCAGCGCATCGTCAACAAGACCGAACGCTCGCTCGACTCGTTCCAAAAGGCGTTGCAGAGCGTCAACGTGCTCCTGGGCGACGTCGACGCCATGGGCGCGGCGCTCCGCGGCGAGGATGGCAAGCCGCTGCCGCTGGAACTCGACGAGCCGCTGGCAGCCGGCGAAAACCCGCGCGCCGACGGGCAATCCCGCCACCGCGTGACCACGCTCCCGCAGCTGATGGCCGAGACCCGCGACGCGATCATCGACATGCGGGCCGCCGTCGTCGCCGCCAACCGCAACCTGTCCAACCTCGAACATTTCACCCAGCCGCTGGGCGACCGAGGCGAAGAGCTGATCATCAAGGTCGATCGCAGCGTGGGCCGCATCGACGAGCTGCTGCAGCAATTCGTGATGTTCAGCCAGGCCCTCAATCGCAAGGAAGGCACGCTCGGCCAGCTGGTCAACAACCCGGATCTGTACCAGCACATCAACGCCGCGGCCTGCAACATCGAAATGCTCACCCGGCAGATCCGGCCGATCGTCGAAAATATCAAGATCTTCACCGACAAGCTGGCCCGGCACCCGGGCGTGATCATCAGCGACGCGGTCAAGCCGGGGCCCGGCATCAAATAGTCGCCGGCCTGGAGCGCTGGGCGGCGAGTGCCCGGCCGCGAGCTCCCGCGCCGCACCGGACGATCAGAATCCCGTCGGCGGCGGGCCCACGGGCGAGCCGATGTTGGGGGGCGGACCGGCCGGCAGCGAAGGCCGGGCCGGAGAAACCGACGACGGCGGCGCCACGAACGAACCGGCCGACGGAGCTGCCGGCGGCGCAAATCCCGGCGGCGTCGCGCCGGGAATGAAGTTCCCAGGCGGAGCAGCGCTGGGAGGCACCGAGCCCGGCGGCAGTGTGCCCGGAGGCAGTGCGCCCGGAGGGAGCGCCCCGGGAGGCAGTGCGCCCGGAGGTACGACGGGGACCACGCTTGGGCTGGCCGGAGCGACGCCGGGCAACGCGATCGGCGCGGTGGCTTGCAGATTGCGCGTGCGGCGCAGTTCTTCGGCCCGGCCAATGAGTTGTTCGGTCGGCACGATCACTTGCGGCTGGAGTTGGAAGTCGAGCGTGCGATGATCGCGGATTTCGGTGGGAATCAGATTCTCGCTGACAAAGTCGATGCCCGGCAGGTCGTACCAGGGGGCGGGAATCTCCGCCTTGACCTTGAGCGTCTCGAAGCCGTCTTTGACCAGCGTGAGATCGCGGCTGCCGTAGTAGATGAAGTCGTGCGAGATCGGCGTGGTGCCGATTTCCTGATTGCCCACGTAAACCACGGCCCCCGGCGGACTGCTGCGGATCGTCAGCCGCCGCTGGACGCAGCCGGTCTGCGTGGCGCAGGCGGCCAGCGCGGCGAACAGGGTCGCCGTGGAGACCAAACTGCGGGCAAATCGGGACGGGCGCGCTGGCATCGAAGCGGACCGCACAGGGCAAAAGTTCGAGGGGAATCCGGGCCGGATGGCGGCCGAACGTCGTCAGAGCGTCAAGAAAAGGACCTGCGAGCCGGGGCGAACGCCTGCTCGAAGGGTGGGGGAGTATAGGGACCGCCAGCCGAATGGGCCAGCCGGATTTCGGCCCGATCGGCCGTCCGGGCGTGCCAGCACCACCCCGTCGGACGCCCCGCGGCAGGGGCCCCACGCGGCTATCGCGCACCGCGGCTGGCGGCTAGAATAAAACGGCGCCAGCATTCCCGAAGCCGTTTGGCCCTCCTGACTTGATGCCCGCAACCGAGCGACGTCGGCCCCGTGCCGCGGCGCCCGATTCGAACCGCTTACCTCATCCCCCCCAATTACGCACTGAGCCACGTCCCGTTTCGCACGAGGTCGTTGGACGCCGACTCATGGCCGAAAACGCTGTCAGCTGGAACAACTTCCTGGAGCATGCAATGCTCAGCGACGTTGGCCTGCGGCGCTCAAATAATCAGGACAGTCTCTGCGTCGCGCTGGCCGGCGACGAGCGCGATTGGCAGCAGCGCGGACACGTCTTCATGGTGGCCGACGGCATGGGCGCCCACGCCGCCGGCGAGCTGGCCAGCAAACTGGCCTGCGACGGCGTGCCGCACACGTATCACAAGTTGCTCGACCGCGGGGCCCCCGACGCGCTGCGCCAGGCGATCATCGACACGAACGCCCGGATCCACGGCCGCGGCGAGGCCAATGCCGAGTTCCACGGCATGGGCACGACCTGCAGCGTGCTGACGATCTTGCCGCAAGGCGCCTTGGTCGGCCACGTGGGCGACAGCCGGGCCTATCGCCTGCGCAACTCGAAGCTCGAGCAACTGACGTTCGATCACAGTCTGGTGTGGGAAATGATGGCTTCCGGCCAGTTGCCGGCCGGTGACGCGGGCAACTTCGTCCCGAAAAACATCATCACCCGGTCGCTGGGTCCCCATGCCGAAGTGAAGGTCGATCTGGAAGGTCCGTTTCCGCTCGAAGTCGGCGACACGTTCCTGCTTTGCAGCGACGGCCTGTCGGGCCAGGTGCGCGACGAACAGATCGGCGTGATCCTGGGCACGATGGCCCCGCAGGAAGCGGCCCGGGCGCTGATAGACCTGGCCAACTTGAACGGCGGCCCGGACAACATCAGCGTCGTCGTGGTCCGTGTGGCCCGGCCCTTGGACGCGGTGGCCGACCCGCGTGGATTTGCGATACCGGCCGCACCGGGCAAGGGATTCTCCCTGCATCCGGCCGTTTGGGTGGCGATCGGCGTGGCGCTGCTCATCGCCCTGGGCCTGGCAATGATCGGCTCCTACATCGCCGCGGCGGTGAGCCTGGGGGTGGCCGTCGTGACGGCGATTGCCGGGCTGGTGCAGAACTACGGCGGGGGCGGGACCCAAAGTCCGGTCTCGGCCGGGCCCTTTGGCAAAGGGCCGCATCGCGCCCTCGATTGTCGGCCCACGCGCGAGTCGGTGCGAGCCCTGGCCGATTACGCCCAAAAGCTGCGCGAGGCGGCCAACGACCAGCACTGGAAGATCGATTGGGCCCGCTTCAACGCCCTGGTACAGGCCTCGGAAGCAGCCGAGACGGCGGGCCAATTCGGCCCCGCGGCGCGGCAGATGGCGCTAGCCGTCTCGTTCATGATGGAGGAGATCCGGCGCCAGCGGCCCAAGCCCCAGGCGCGCGACAGTTCGGTTATCGACCTCTGACGGCGCTTGCGGCGCCGACTCTACGGCCCGCACTCGGAACGCATGCAGCTCGATCGGCTGCGGCAGCCGCGCCGAGCGGCGCAGGATCACGATCATCGCCGTCGCGCTGACGGCAAACCAGGCCGCAATGCCGATGCCCAACAGGCCCAACCGGCCGGCCACCGGATTGACCAGGTAATGGGCCAGGACCAGCCCCGCTGGAATCCAGGCCGCCCAGCGCGGCAAACTTCGCCTGCCCCGCGCGGGCGAACCACAGCGGCACCAGCGGTATTGCCGGCACCAGCAAGACAAAGTAATGCGCGCGGGCAATCGGCGCGACCACGAGCGTAGCGACTGAGCACAGTCCGAAGGCCGCCGCCAGCGACAACCTGTCGCGCCGCACGCCGGCTTGCCAGGTCAGCCAGCCGGCAAGGACCACGATCGCCAGCCGCAGCCCGGCCAGCACGCGGTCGGCGAGCGGGGCGTCCATAACGTGCAGTGGCTCGCCTTCGGCCACGCGCCGCCGGTCGTCGCTGCCGCCGGCAAATTCGTAGGCGATGAAATTGCCCAAATGCCGGGTCGCGTTCTGCAGGCTTTGGTTTTGCAGGCTGTACGAATCGCCGGCGAACAGATCGTAGCCCACGTCCGAAGCTTTGGTGGCCACGAGCTTCCACCAGCGGGTTAGCGATTGCAAGTTGCGCTCGGCGCCGATCAGGCCGGCCGGGATCACGAGGATGCAGGCCAGCAGCCCGGCGGTGATGCCCAGCCCGACGCCGCACGCGCGCTGCGCGGAGAGCGACTTTTGCGCCTGCCAGGCCCGGCGCGACATCGGGCCCCAACTCCGGCGCGCAGGGCAGCCAGAATCTGATCGGCCGCGATCAATCCGACCGGCAAGGCCGGCGTCACCTTAAGGGCAATCGCCGCCGCAAAGGCGGCACCCGCGGCCAGCGCTTTCGCCCAGGAGCGGCTTTCCAACAGCAGCCGCAAACCCAGGAGGAGCAAATAGAGCTTCAGCACGCCCACTTGCCCGCGCTGCAGACAATTGAGCGCCGGCAGGGCTGCCGAGGCAATCGTGGCCAGGGCGAGCCATCTGGGCAGAGTGCTGGTTGCCGGTTCCTCCGCTGCGGTCGTCAGGCGCAGCAAGCGCCGGCACTCGCCCCAGGCGGCCCAGCCGAGCAGCAAATTCAACAGAAACCAGACCACGACCTGCAGCTGCGGATCCAGGGCATGCAGCGGCGCGACCAGAATGGCGAACAGCGGCGGATACAAATAACCCCAGCCGCGCGGGTTGGTCACGGCATAAGGATCGCGTCCGTCGAAAAACGCGGCGCCGGCTTCGGTGTAGACCGTGAAGTCGGTGCGGTGCAGTCCCGGCCGCACCGCGCTGATTTGTCCCCGGCTGCGTACGTCGGTCAGCCCCCAAATCAACAGTACCGTGGCCAGCAGGACCAGCGGCCGCTGTGCCAGCCACTGGCCGAGCGCGCGCGTCCGGCTCATCGGCGCGGGCGGATCGACCCGCATTGCGCGGGCGCGGGATCCGCGGCCGCTTCGCTTGCGGCAGTCGCTGGCACCATCGACGGCTCCGAGTCGGCCGGGGCCGGTGAGGGCCGGGGCCGCGAAAAACGATCGCGGGGCTTCCAGGAAGGGTGCGAACGTTAGCCGAGCCAGGCAATCCAGTCAAGATTGAACATCAGCGGTGCGCGGCCTGGCCAGCGATGCGGCGGTACAAGCCGCCGCGCCACTGCAAGAACCGCTCGTCGATGGCCGAGCCGAATTGGCGCTCGAAATCGGCCCTCGTAACGCGCGAACCCGAAAGTTTCAACTCCTCAGCAGCCGCAGGCAGAAAGACGGTCAGGTCTGCCGTGTCGGCCAGTCGGGCGAGCGTCAGCCGACCGGCGGGATCGGCCAATCGAACTGCCAGCAGGCAGCCGGCACAGGCGTCGGCATAGCCGGCCAGATCGATTGCGTCGGACGTGGGATTTGTGACTCCCGCGTCGGCGAGCGCTGCGGCGTCGGCCAATTGCTCGCCCAGACAAGCGGCCAGTGCCGCCGCGGCCAGCATTTGCTCGATCCGCGCGCGCTGCGGCGCCGCGGCGTGCGCGGACTCAGTCGTTTTGACGGCCGGATCCTGGGCCGGGCCGGCGTTGCTGCTGCCGGCAACCCGCTCGCAGACCGGCCGGAGCAGCGGATGATCGGCCAGGCGCTGCCGCTGGGGCCCGGACAGGCTGACAGCCAGCAGACAGGCTGAAGTCTGCAGCTCGGCGGGCAATTGACCGGCGAGCCTGGCAGCGGTGCGCAGCGCCAGTCGGGCGACTGAAGCAGTTCGGCCGCGCGCCCCGCCGCTGGCGATTGGGTTTCCTGCTGGACCGCGATTTTTTCCAGCGCCGCGATCACGGCCGCCGTGGCCAGCGCGGTGCGCTCGATCCCGGCGCCGTCGATCAGGCCGACGAAACGGCGCGGATTCGGATCGTCGGGCATGGCCCGGTCGAGCGCGGAGTAAATCGGTCGCAATCGCAACTGCACGCCCAAAGGCAGGTCGCCCAGGCTGTGCGGCTCGCCGCGGCGCAGTTGATCGCCGACCAGCGTCACGGCCAGCGTGTTGAGCGGATCCAGGCCGATGCGAAAGCCGGCCGCACGGGCCCGGCGATCGGCCAAAGTCGGCCGCATGACCGAATCGGGTTCGGGGCTGTGCGCTGCGCCGAAAAAATGCCCCAGCTCGTGGAGCAGCACTTCGAGCCGCTCGGGCTCGGTGATCACTTGCGACCATTCGCGCACGAGCAAGTGCCGGGCCAACGGGCCATGGATGCCGCCCAAGTGCGTCTGCCCCTTGACGAGCGTGTATTGGCTGGTGAACCCGATGGTCAGCCGCTCCTGCGGCGCAACCTTGCGTTCGAATTCGTCGAGCGATTTGGGAAACTCGTGGATCGAGTCGTCCGATTCCCAAGTGCCGCAATCGACGACTTGCAGGCGAATGCGGCAATCGCGTTCGAGAATCTGCGAGGCGTCGGCGATCCGGCCACGGAGCCGTTTCTCCCACGCAGGACGCGCCGCCCGCTCGTCTTCGTCGACCATGATTCGCACCCGCACCACCACCATGCCGTCGGCCGTTTGCGAGTCGAGCCGCTGGGCCGCGGCCGCGACGCCGCTGGCCGGAGGCAGCACGAGCGGCGGCGCGCCGGTTCGCTCGCCCAACCCGATCGTCGTCAGCTCGACATTCCCCGCGCGGTCAAACAGCACATAAGCCTGGTCCGGGCTGAGCGTGTAACTGCGCTCGGCCTTTCCGCCGGTCAGCGTGAGCCGACTGCTACAAGAGACCGGCAACGTCGCGTTATCGCTGCCGGCCAGACGATACGCGCGCGGCGCCGAGCCGGGCTCGACGAGCGAAAAGCTGACGGTCTCGCTCGTCCGGTTCGCAATCACGGCGACGGCGGATTGTCCGCAGGCGAGCGGCTCGCCGCCGGCAGCCAGGCACGCGGCCACCGCCAACAGGGCCGCGCAGGGCGGCATCAGGATCGAGCGGCGGCGCTGCACGTGCGGCTGGCCTCGAGAGACGTGGCGGAGTCCGCCGCCCGGCTTCGAGCGGCCCTACGCCCATTATAGACCGCCGCGGCCCCTGGTTGATTGTCGCCCGGGCTACGGGTAAAGTCGGTAGCTGCGGCTATGGCGGCATCCCAGGGAATCGGGACAGCGGTCCGCCGATTCCGACCCACCCCAAGCCCCCAGACCGGACTGCCGGTCTCACCCCCTTTATTCGCCCGAGGATTGTCCATGATCCGGCCCGTGCACCGCTTCTGCCTGGCTTTCATCGCCTGCTTTGCACTTGCCCGAGCGGCCGCCGCCGAAGCGGTCATGAAGGCGGGGGACTACGTGGCCATCGTCGGCGACTCGATCACCGAGCAGCGTTTGTATTCGCTGTTCATGGAAGAGTATTTGCTGATGTGCCAGCCGGTGCCCCGACTGCAGGCCACGCAATTCGGCTGGAGCGGCGAAACATCGTGGGGCTTTGCCGCCCGCATGGCCAACGACATGCTCCGCTTTCAGCCCACCGTGGCCACCACCTGCTTCGGCATGAACGACGGCGGGTATTCGCCAATGACCCCCGAGAAGATCAAGCGCTATCGCGACGGGCAAACCGCGATCGTGCAGGGCTTCAAGAAGGCCGGCATCCGGACCATCGTCGTCGGCTCGCCGGGTTGCGTCGACGCCGACGCGTTTCGCAACGATCCCAACGCGGCCATCATGTACAACACGACGCTCACCGAAGAGCGCGACATTGCCCGCGAAGTGGCCCAGAGCGAAGGCGTGCTGTTTGCCGACGTCATCACGCCGATGATCGCCACCATGACCAAGGCCAAGGTCAAGTACGGCAAGGGCTACCACCTGGCCGGCGCCGACGGCATCCATCCAGACCAGAACGGGCAGCTGGTCATGGCCTACGCCTTTCTCAAGGCGCTGGGCTGCGACGGCGACCTGGGCCGCATCGCCGTCGACCTGGCGGCGGGCAAGGCCGAAGCCGCCGGCGGACACAAAGTGCTGTCCTGCGAAGGCGGCACCGTCGAACTGGAAAGCGCGCGCTACCCGTTCTGTTTCTTCGGCGATCCGGCCAAGCCGGGTTCCACCCGCGGCGTGATCGAGTTCTTCCCGTTCAACGAGGATCTGAATCGGCTGACGCTCGTCGTCGAGGGCGTGCCGCCCAGCGGGGCCGACGTCAGTTGGGGCAAGGACACCCGGCATTTCACGGCCGAGCAGCTCAAGCAGGGGATCAACCTGGCCGCCGAATTCCTGGACAATCCGTTCCTGGAGCCGTTCCAGAAAGTCGAAGCCCAGATTCGCAAGCAGCAAGAGTTCGAGACGCTGCTGGTCAAAAACCTGATTCACAGCACGCCCGAGTACAAGCGGATGATTCCCGACGAGTCGGCGGCACTGGACAAGATCGTGGACTCGGGGATTCGCCGCGACAAGTCGCTGATTGCCGAATCCTCGACCGCGGTGGCCCCGGTGCGCCACAAGCTGGTGATCGCCGCCACCCGGTGATCGCTCGCGCACCCCGCGGCGCCGCGGAGTTCTCTGGCTTTCAGGCCGCACTATGATGGATCAACCCGCGGTTGCCGAACTGGACGACTTCCCCGTGCACGTCGAGTGGCCCGTGCAATGGGGAGACCAGGACGCCTTCGGCCACGTCAACAACACGATTTATTTTCGCTGGTATGAGACGGCGCGGATCGCCTACCTGGAGCGGCTGGGGCTGGGGGACAAGAATTCGGCCACTGGCCTGGGACCGATCCTGGCCGCCATCGGTTGCGACTTCCGCCGCCAGGTCAAGTATCCCGACCGGGTGCTGATCGGCTCGCGCATCATGCGCATCGGCCGCACCAGCCTGACCATGGAGCACAAGGTTTGGAGCCGGGCCCAGCAAGCCGTCGTCGCGGACGGCCACTCGACCATCGTCGTCTATGATTATGCGGCCGGCCGTTCGTGCGTCGTGCCCGCCGACATGCGGGCCGCCATCGAACAGATCGAAGGCCGGGAATTGTCCTGATGAGTCCGGGCCAGCCACCAGGCCGGGGGCGACCACCGGAAGCCCCGGATACGCGGACGTTTGACGTAGCCCGACGGCCCATTCGAAATCTCGGTATCACTAACGATCGGCTTGTCCTCGGCGGCGGGCCGGGTGCAAGCCTTGCCTCCCAGAAAGTAAACATTCTATGGCCAGCGAATATGTTCACCCCGAGCTGCTCGTTTCGACCGCCTGGGTCGACGAGCACCGGCAAGATCCCAACGTGCGGATCGTCGAATCGGACGAAGATGTCCTGTTGTACCAGGTCGGCCACGTGCCCGGAGCCGTCAAGATCGATTGGCAAACCGATCTGCAGGACGCGACCGTGCGCGACTACATCGGCCCGGGCGCCTTCGCCGAGCTTTGCTCCCGCAAGGGCATCGGGCCCGACACGACGGTCGTCTTCTACGGCGACAAGAACAACTGGTGGGCCTGCTACGCCTTCTGGACGTTCAAACTCTACGGCCACCAGCACTGCCGGATCATGAACGGCGGACGCCGCCGCTGGGAACTCGACGGCCGGGCCTGGTCGCGCGACCCCGAACCGCAGTATCCGCCGACGCACTACGTGGCCCACGATCCCGATCCCACGGTCCGGGCATTCCGCGACGAAGTCGTCAAGCACCAGCGGGCCGGAAAGCCGCTGGTCGACGTCCGCTCGCCGGGCGAATACACCGGCGAGATGCTGCACATGCCCGATTACCCGCAGGAAGGCGCGCTGCGCGGGGGCCACATTCCCGGCGCCGTCAGCATTCCCTGGTCGCGGGCCGTCAACGAGGACGGCACCTTCAAGTCGGCCAAAGAGCTGGAGAAACTGTACGTCAAGGAATGCGGGCTGAAACGCCGCAGCGCTACGATCGCCTATTGCCGCATCGGCGAACGGTCCAGCCATACCTGGTTCGTACTCAAGTACTTGCTGGGTTTCCAGAACGTACGCAACTACGACGGCTCATGGACCGAATGGGGCAACACCGTGGGCGTGCCGATCGTCAAGGGCCCCCACCCCGGCGGCGAGAAACCTGCCGCGAGCGAAACGCCGGCGCACGCCGCCCACCAGGAGGCCGCCGGGTGAATGCCTCGGGCGCCAACGTGGCACAGCGGGTCGCCGCCGTGGTCGACGAGTTTCAAGCGCTCGATGCGCGCGAGCGCCTGGAGCTGCTCTTGGAATTCGCCGAGAACCTGCCGCCGCTGCCCCCGGAACTTCAGGCCGAGCGGGAAAAGTCCGAGCACCGCGTGCACGAATGCCAGACGCCGGTGTTCCTCTGGGTCGCGGCCCCGGACGGCCGAGTGCAAATCCAGGCCGAAGTCGCACCCGAAGCACCGACCGTCAAAGGCTTCGTCGGTATCCTGGTGGACGCGTTTTCCGGCGGCAGTCCGACCGAAGTGCTGGCCCTCGAGCCGGACCTGGTCGGACGGCTGGGGCTGGCCGAAGCCCTGGGCATGATGCGAATGCGCGGTTTAAACGCGATTCTGTTTTACATTCGCAAACGGCTCCAGCGCGTTCTGGGCGATTGAGCGCGCGGCGGTGTGATCCGCTTTTTGAGCCGCGTGTCGCGGTGTGCCGTTTGCGATGCGCGCGGAGAGCGCACACGGCGCGCAGCGCCGAGCGTAATCGCACGTGCGCGGCTGCGCGGAGGGAAAAATTTCTGTTTGATTTCCAGCTCGATTTTGCCTTATTCACGTGCTAATCGATGCTCGTTGCGGTTAGCCGCAAAATGGTTGCCGCACCCTCGGATGTCTATCGCCAGGGTATTAGAGCGAGGTTAGCATACGCCTTATCGGCCTGCGGCAACGGATTGTCGTCATCGGCGGTCTCATCTGTTCTGCGTTATCTCGCTCGTTCGAAAAAAGAATCTCGTTCTTGCCGGTCGTGGATGATCGCACGCGCGAAGTCGCACCCTGGAGTTTTCATAATGCTGGCGTATCCGAACGTCGATTGCTCTCTCGATCGTTTGAGTCGTGGCGGCTGGGTGATGGGCGATTTGTGCATCGATCAACCGCAGGGCCGCGTCTGGGTCGTCACCGGTCAGCGGGGCAAACATTGGATCGTCGCTCAGGCCCCCAGCCAGGCCGCAGCCTGGTGGCTGGCATCACGCCAATCGATCCTGCTCGAGAAGCAGCGCCGCCGCCGCAAGACGCAGTAATTGCGGTCGATTGCCCCCAGCGGCAGCGCGGCCTTTCGGCCGCCAGGCGCCCGGCGTTGCCGGGTGCGCAAGCGGACCCGGCCTGGCGCGATTCAGGTCCGCTCGGCAGGCCGCTTCAGGCTCCTGCCCCTACTTCCCTGCGGCGTCTGACGCGGCGACGGCCGCAGTTGCGGCGAATCGATTTGACACCCGGGGCCGCGCGTCCGCATATTGGCCTGCGGCGGGCAAGAATCTTTTCGGGGGTGACTGATGGTCCGATTCGCATTGTTTTGCGCGGCCCTGGCCGCGGCCGGCGCCGGCCGGGCCGTGGGCGAGGATTCGATCCGCGATTCGGTCGTCCGCATCACGGCCATGCAACGGGCGCCGAATTTTCGCCAGCCCTGGACCAAATCGGCGCCGTCGGAAGTGACGGGCACCGGCTTCGTCATCGAGGGCAAGCAGATCCTGACCAATGCCCACGTCGTGGCTTATGCCTCGCAGATCTACGTCCAGCCGAATCGCTCGGCGGACCGGATTCCGGCCAAAGTCGTCGTCAGCGCGCCGGCCATCGATCTGGCTCTGCTCAGCCTGGACGACGCAGCCTTTTTCGACACGCACCCGGCGGTGCCGATGTCCGACAAGTTGCCGGCGGTCAAGAGCACCGTCAACGTGTATGGGTTCCCGCTGGGGGGCGAGCAGATATCGGTGACCGAAGGGATCATCTCCCGCGTCGAGTTCAGCGCGTATTTCCTGGGTACGCACGGCCTGCGGGTGCAGATCGACGCGGCGCTCAACCCGGGCAATAGCGGCGGCCCGGCCGTCTCCGAGGGTCGCCTGGTGGGCGTGGCCTTTAGCGGCATTCCCAGCGCCGAGAACATCGGTTTCCTGATCCCCAGCGCGGAAGTGCGGATGTTCCTGGCCGACGTCCAGGACGGCACGTACCGCGGCCCGCCGCGCATGCAGGAGAGCTTGCAAAGCGTGCAGAACGACGCGCTGCGGGCGAAGCTCGGGCTGAAAGCCGGCGTGGGCGGAGTTCTGATCCAGCGGCCCTACCGGACCGATGCCGACTATCCGCTGAAGTTCGACGACGTGATCACGCACATTGGCGATCATCCGCTCGACGCGGCCGGCAACGTCCAGGTCGAGGCGGAATTGCAGTTGCCGTTTTTCTATTACGTGCCCCTGCTGGCCCAGGGCGGCAGCGTCCGGCTGACCGTGTTGCGCGGCGGCGAATCGATCGCGGTCGACGCGCCGGTGAAGTACGAGGACAAGCTGCTGATTCCCTCGCTGCACGGCGGCTACCCGCGCTATTTTATCTACGGCCCGATGGTCTTTTCGCCGCCGTCCAAGGAGCTCTTAGGCATGCTGGGCGAGAAGGCCCGGCAATTACTGCGCGAGGCTCAAAGCCCGCTCGCGCTGCGCGAGTACGACGAACCGGCCTTCGAGGGCGAAGAGCTGGTCATGCTCGCGGCGCCGCTCTTGGCGCACCCGGTCGCCAAGGGATACCAGTCGCTCGGTGTGGTGGTGTTGGCCGAGGTCAACGGCGTCGCGGTGAAGAATCTCAAGCACCTGGTCGAGCTGGTGCGCGACAGCCGGGACGAGTTTCTCGAATTCCGCTTCGCCGGCCGGCTGCAAGAGACACTGATCTTTCGCCGCAGCGAATTGATCGCCGCGACCGACGACATTCTGTCGGACAACAGCATCCGCAAGCAGTGCTCCGACGACCTGCTGCCGGTCTGGACGGCCACGCCGCAGGCCGCGGCGCAATCGCGCCGGTCTTGCCTGGAACACGTCGACCTGGCACACGTCGGCCTAGCGCACGTCCATGTCGCAGCTCAAGCCGCCGGCGGCCGGCAGATAGGCGCTCTTGACGTAGTCCATCACCATGCGGTGGGCGCTGAACCGCCAGGCCAGCGAGCTGATCGAGTTGATCATCCGCTGGATCCAGCCGCGAGGCAGACCGTCGACGTCACGCTCGTAAAACAGCGGCACGACTTCTTCTTCCAGCGTGCGGAAGAGCGATTCGGCATCGCGCTGGTCGGTGATCTGGTCGGAGACGTGGGCCGTGCCCACGCCGATGGAAAAACCGTTCTGCCCGTCGTACGCTTCGGCCCACCAGCCGTCGAGCACCGAGAGGTTCAACGCGCCGTTGAGCACGGCCTTCTGGCCGCTGGTGCCCGAGGCTTCGAGCGGGCGGCGGGGATTGTTCAGCCAGACGTCGACCCCCTGGATCAGGTGGCGGCAGACGTTGATGTCGTAGTCTTCCAGGAACACGATGCGGTTGGCGAAGCGCTCGTCGTGCCGGGCGTTGGCGATGCGCTTGATCAGCTGCTTGCCCGGCTCGTCGGCAGGATGGGCCTTGCCGGCGAAGATGATCTGGACCGGCCGCTCGGGATCGTTGAGCAGCCGGTTCAGCCGCTCGACGTCGCACATGATCAGGTCGGCCCGCTTGTAGGTGGCAAAGCGACGGGCAAAGCCGATGGTCAGCACGTTCGGGTCGAGCAGGTTACGGGCCGCTTCGACCACCGAATCGCTCTCGCCGCGGCGCCGGCACTGGCGGCTGACACGGCGGCGGACGAAGGCCAGGAGCAGGTTCTTCAGGGCGTAGTGCACTTCCCACAGTTCGCCCGGATCGACGTGGTGCATGTGCTGCCAAACGTCGGGCTCGCCCATGCGGGGCAGCCAATTGACCGGGAAATTGCGGTCGTAGAGCTGCAGCATCTGCCAGGCAAGCCAACTGGGCACGTGGACGCCGTTGGTGATGTGGCCGATGGGGATTTCCTCTTCCACGCGCCAGGGCCAGAGGTGGGCCCACATTCGCCGCGAGACGTGGCCGTGCAGGCAGCTGACGGCATTGGCCCGCCGCGAAAGCTTGAGCCCCAGCACGGTCATGCAGAAGCTTTCGCCCTCGTTGTGCGGCTCGACCCGACCCAGGCCCATCAGTTGCTCGTAGGAAATCCGCAATTGATCGCGGAGCGGGCCCAAGTGTTCTTCGATCAGCCCGCCGTCGAAGCGGTCGTGTCCGGCCGGCACGGGCGTGTGAGTGGTAAAGACCGTGTGCTGGGCCACCTCGCGCAGGGCGTTGTCGAAGCCCATGCCGTCGTTGTCCATCCGCTCGCGAATGGCCTCGAGCGTGGCGAACACGCTGTGCCCTTCGTTCAGATGATACACGCCCGGCGTGATGCCCAGGGCCGCCAGGGCCTTGACGCCGCCGACGCCCAGCACCAGTTCCTGGCGAATGCGGGTGCGGTGATCGCCGCCGTAGAGCCGACTGGTCAGCTCGCGGTCTTCGGGGCTGTTGCCGTCGACGTCGCAGTCGAGCAGGTACAGCTTCACGCGGCCCACGTGCATCAGCCAGACCTTGGCCAGCAGTTGCCCGGTGCGGGTGTCGATGCGCACCAGGATCTGCTTGCCGGCCGGATCACGGGCAGGCTCCATCGGCACGTTCTCGACCTTGGTGTCCAGATACTCTTCGTGCTGGTAGCCGTCCTGATCCAGGTGCTGCTTGAAATAGCCCTGGTCGTAGAACAGGCCGATCGCGACCAGCGGCACGCCCAGCCCGCTGGCGCTTTTGATGTGGTCGCCCGACAACACACCCAAGCCGCCGCTGTAGATCGGCACCGATTCGTGAATACCGAACTCGGCCGAGAAGTAGGCCACAGGTTTGGACCCCAGCACGCCGGCATGGGTGCGGGCCCAAATCTGCTTGTTGTTCATGTACTCTTTGAGCCGGCGAAAGGCGTAGTTGATGCGGCTGTAGAGCACGAGCTCGGCGGCCCGCATCTCCAAGCGCTCGGGCGTGAACTCGCCCAGCAGCGCGATGGGATTGTGATCGAGCTGTCGCCAGCGGATCGGATCCAGATCCCGGAACAGGTTGATGACCTCGGGGTGCCAGGTCCACCAGAGGTTGCGGGCCAGCGCGTTGCACTTTTCGTACATCGACTGGGCCGACAATTCAGACAAGTTCGGTTTGCCGACGGCTTTAGGAGGCGCGCTCACGGTTTGGCTCATTTATGGTGCTCTCCCAGGCGTTTCCACAGGTGCCGGATTATAACGGTGGGGCCGGTGACCAACCACCCCGCGAACCACGCCTGACGCGGCCGCCAAGTTGCCCCGGCTACAAGGCTTCACTAGATTGAGGCCAGCGCCGCGCCAGAAACCCTCCTGACAGCAGACGACGCACCGCCCTGGACGAGCTGCAGACGGTGCATTAACTCGTCCGGTGCCGCGCAACCCCCACACTGCTTTGCCGTCCCCCGTCGGGCGGCCGGCGCCTCAATCACCGGTCAACTTGCCTGGGATCAGACGCATTAGAGCCAAATTTGCCGCCCAGGAACAGCGGAATTTGAGCCGCCCGAGCGCCCGCCGCGCCAATTGCCCGGCGCGCATGCCCGGAGCGCCAGGACACTCGGCCTGCTGAACCAATGAAAAAAACAATGTGCTTTCCGCGGCGCGCGGCCAGCCAGGCGTTGCTGCAGCGCCCGCCGCTCGAAGCGCGCCGCCCCTTACCGCAGCCGTCTGGTGGAGAGATCCCGTGACAGGTACATCTTGGATTGAGTCGCCAGACGACCCGGCGCTCGATGAGCTCTGCGCCGAGCTGGCCGAGCGCGCCGCCGCGCTCGACGACACGGCCCGCTGGCCGCGCGAGCAGCTCAAACGGTGCGGCGATTACGGCGTGTTTCGCTGGTTTCTGCCCGTCGAGTGGGACGGGCTGGCCTGGTCGGACGTCGACCTGGTGCGCGGCTACCTGCGATTGGCCGCGGCGTGCCTGACGACGACGTTCATCATCACCCAGCGCACCGGCGCGTGTCAGCGCATCGCGGCCAGCGACAATCCGGCGCTCAAGGCCCGGCTGCTCCCCGGTCTGGCCAGCGGCGACTCGTTCGCCACCGTGGGAATCTCCCATCTTACCACCAGTCGGCGGCATCTCGCCCGGCCGGTGCTCGAAGCCACTGAAGTCGCCGACGGATTTCTGCTCGAAGGCTACAGCCCTTGGGTGACCGGAGCGATCGAAGCCGACACGGTCGTCACCGGCGCGACGTTGGCCGACGGACGTCAGATCCTGGTTGCGCTGCCGACGGACCTGGCCGGCGTCGAGGCTCCGCCGCCGCCGCGCCTGGTTGGCTTGTCGGCCAGCTGCACCGGCGAACTGCGCTGCCATGGCGTGCTGATCCCGCGCGAGGCGCTGTTGGCCGGGCCGGCCGAGAACGTGATGCGCAGCGGCGTGGGCGCCGGAACGGGGGGATTGCAAACCTCGACGCTAGCAATCGGATTGTCGGCGGCCGCCGTGGCGTTCCTCGAAGGTGAAGCCCAAAAGCGCGCCGAGCTATCCACGGCCGCCACAGAGCTGCGGCGCGAGCAACGGCAGCTGCAGACCGACCTCTTGGCCACGGCCGCCGGCAACGAGTCCTGCACGAGCGAGGATTTGCGCGCCCGGGCGAACAGCCTCGTGCTGCGGACGACGCAAGCCGCTCTGGCCGCCGCCAAGGGGGCCGGTTTTGTCGTCGGCCATCCGGCCGGCCGCTGGTGCCGCGAGGCGCTTTTTTTCTGGTCTGGAGCTGCCCGCAAAATGTTCTGGCGGCCAACCTCTGCGAGCTAGCAGGGATCGAGTGAGGGCAAAAAAGGATGAAGGTGGAAGGATGAAGGATGAATGACGGGTCAGAGGCCCGGTTAATACTACCCGGGGCACCGGGAACGTCCGGATCGGCATGTCCTGATTCTGCCTTCAGCCTTCTGCCTTCATCCTTTCGCCTTTCTCCTTTCGCCTTTCCCCCGGCCCCTAGTCGATCTTGGCCGCGTGCATTAAGATCGTGGCTTCTATCGAGTTAGTCCCTCCCAGCTTCATTGCCCCCCAGTAGGAGTCCTGTTCGAAATGGCTCACGATACGAACGTCCATTGGCACGAGCACAGCGTCGGCCGCGAAGAGCGCGAAAAGCTCAACGGCCACGGTGGCTGCGTGGTCTGGTTCACCGGCCTGAGCGCTTGCGGCAAGAGCACCATTTCGAACCTGGTCGACCATAAGCTCCACAGCCAGGGCAAGCGCAGCTACGTGCTCGACGGCGACAACGTCCGTCACGGACTCAACGCCGGGCCCGGCATGCTCAAGGAACGGCACGGCGAGGAGTTCGCCAAGCGGTTCGGGCTGGGATTCTCGGCCCAGGATCGGGAAGAAAACATCCGCCGCATCGGCGCCGTGGCCAAACTGTTCGCCGAAGCCGGACTGGTCACGCTGACCGCGTTCATCAGCCCCTATCGCCGCGACCGGGATGCCGTGCGGGCCAGCATGAAGCCGGGCGATTTCATCGAGGTCTACGTCGAGGCCCCGATCGAAGTCTGCGAGAAGCGCGACCCCAAGGGCCTGTACAAGAAAGCCCGGGCCGGCGAGATCAAGGGCTTCACCGGCATCGACGATCCGTACGAAGCGCCGGAAAAACCCGAGCTCGTGCTCCAGGCAGCCACCAAGACGGCCGATGCCTTGGCCGACGAAGTAATCGCCTACCTGAAGCAGGCCGGCAAGGTCGGCTAGAGCCGCTACGGCAGTTGGCCGCCGCGGCGACCGGCCCGGTGCGCCAGTGGCGAAGCCGGTGTGCCAGTGGCGGAGCCGGTGCGCGAGTGGCCGCGCCAGCGGGCAGCAGAGTCCCGATTGCCGGGGGGCCGCTGTTGACAATGCAAAATCCGCCGCGATAGATTGACGCTGCGCTGCGGTTTACGATGTTTGCCAAGGAAGGGAACAACATCTCATGGCTGAGACGTTGGCGACGGATATTCAGCGACGCGCCCAGCGCGCGCTGACCGGTAGCCCCATCTACGCCCTGCGGGAGCTGCGTGTCGAACAGACGGGCGACATGCTGCTGATCTCGGGCCTCGTCTCCAGCTACTACCACAAGCAACTCGCCCAGGAAGTCGTTCGCGCGGTTGCCGAGGGGATCGAAGTGGTCAATTCGATCCACGTGCTGTAGCGGTTGGACTTTTGCGCCGAGATTCTTGCCGCGTCGCGGCTCCGGCGCTACGCGGCCAGATGTCTGCCCCGCGCGAGCAGCCCCGCCACCGACTGATACACCTGTTCCGGCCCCAGGTCGCGCATGCACTGGTGATGTCCCAGCGGACAGGTGCGCTGCATGCAAGGGCCGCAGGGCACGATCCGGGCCAGACAAATCTCGCCCGAGTAGTGGGTTCGGCTCCATTCGATGTGCGTGGGACCGAATAGCGAAACCACCGGCACGTCGAAGGCAGCGGCAAAGAATCGCGGACCGCTGTCCGTGCTGACCAGCAGCCGGCTGCGGCGGATGCAGGCCTTGGTCAGGCCGATCGGCAGCCGCTCTTCGCCGGCCATGCTGACCACGCCGGGATGGTCGGCCAGGCGGACGATTTCGGCGGCAATCTGCCGTTCGCCGGGCCCGCAGTTGACCAGCACGGCCAGCCGGTCTTGCGTGGCAATCCGGCGGGCCAGGGCGGCAAAGTGTTCGACGGGCCAATGCTTGGCGGCCCCGAATGCGCCCCCCGAATTGAACACGACCGTTTCCTCCCCCGGCGGGAGCCGAAGTTTTTTCCACAGCGCGTCGGCAGCCGTTTCGTCCGCGGGCAGCGTTTCCAATTCCAACCGCGGCTTTTCCGACCCGCAGCCCACGGCATAGGCCAGGCGCAGATACGAATCGATCGCCGGGGTGGGCAGCAACGTCCGACCCGCGCGCGGAGCATGCAAGCGTTTGGTCAGCATCAGGCCGCGGCCATAGTGCGCGTAGCCAACGCGCACTTTCGCGCCGCTGAACCAGCCGACCAGGCCGGTGCGAAACGAATTTGTCAGCAGCACCAGCACGTCCAGGCGACGGGCGCGCAATTGCCGGGCAATCGACCGGCCGTGCAAGGCCGCGTCGCGCGAACGCGGATCGAATGGAAGTTGCTCGTCCAGCCAGCGCGTGCCTGCCAGCACGTCGGACAAGTAGGGCCGCAGCACGCCCGTCAGCCGCGCCGCCGGTCCGAAATGACGGCGCAGTGCCCGGAGCGTGGGCGTCGCCATCACCGTGTCGCCGATCCAATTGGGCAGAAAGATCCCGACGTTCATGACCGCGGAGTATAGCGAACGATAGCTGCCGGCCGAATGGCAGTCGCCCGACGGCGTCCGCGCCCGGCAATTCCCGCCGAGATTCCGACCTGAAGTGCCGACTGTGCCGCCACGGGCCAGCGGTTTCGCGATTGACGCGTTGTCCGGGGAAGTATTACTGTCGGGCATGCGCATTGCCCACGTTTCCACGCAGCGCGGCTGGGGAGGCGGCGAGCAGCAAGCCAGCTTGCTCGCCCAAGGGCTGGCCGAGCGCGGCCACGAGTCGCTCGTGCTGGCCCGGCGCGACGGCCAGTTCGGCGTGCGGATGGCCGCGGCGGGGCTGAACTGCGCGGCGATTTCCGGCGGCGGCCGCAGCCTGCCGGCTTTGTGGCAAATGCGCCGGCACCTGGCCCGCTGGCGCCCCGACGTGGTGCATTTTCACGATCCGCACGCTTTGAGCGGAGCCGGACTGGCCTCGACCGGGCTGCCGATCGCCGTGCGCGTCGTCTCGCGCAAAGTCGCCTTTCCGATTCGCAGCGGCTGGCGCTATCGCCGCCTGGCCGATCGAGTGATTTGCGTTTCGCAAGCGGTCGAGCGGGCCTGCCTGGCCAGCGGACTTCCGCCCGAGCGATTGCGCGTGGTTTGCGACGGGGTCGATCCCCGACCGATTCTCGCGGGCGACCGGGCTCGCGGGCGCAGCGCCGCTGGTGCGTTGCCGGCGGACGTGCTGCTGGTTTGCGTCGGCTCGCTGACCGAAACCAAAGGGCACGAGTTTCTCCTGGCATCGCTGCCGGCGATCCTGGCGGCCGAACCCAACGTCCGACTGGTCCTGGCTGGCGAAGGTCCCCGGCGGGCGAGCCTGGAGCGGCAACTGGGGGAATTGAACCTGTCGGCGCGCGCGAGCCTGCTCGGTTTTCGCACCGACGTGCCGGACCTGATCCAGGCGGCCGACGTGTTCGTGCTCCCTTCGCTGATGGAAGGTTTGTGCTCGACGCTGGTCGACGTGATGTTGGCCCGGCGGCCGATTGTGGCCAGCCGGGTCGGCGGCGTGCCCGAAGTGCTGGGTGCAACGGCCGGCGATCCGGAAGTCGGCCGGCTGATCGCCCCGGGAGATCCTCAGGCTCTAGCGAGCGCGGTGATCGAAACGATCGGTAAGCTCGGTCAGCTGGACGATCAACTCGAGCGGGCCAGCCAGCGGGCCTGGCGGCGTTTCACCGCCGAGCGGATGATCGACGAAACGCTGGCCGTCTACCAAGAGGTGCTCGCGGCCCGCCGGGCTGCCTGACGCGGCTCATCGGCGCGTGGCCCTGTGCCATGGACCTCCTCAGGCCACGGCCCGCAGCGCTTGGGGCAGCTGCTCCAGGCGATACTGCCGCTGCCCGGCGAGCTGGGGAAAATCTCGCGGGCCGACCACGATGTGGCGCTCGGCGCCCAGCGCGCCACGTGCGGGCCGTCTTCCAGCGCCACCAGGATGTTGCAGTCGGCCTGGCCGCTGAAGCGTCCGGGGCCGGGCAGAACCAGGATTTCGATTTCTGGATTCTCGGCCGTGCTTGCAGCCCGCAGCGGCACGCCCATGAGGTGCTCGACTTTGGGCGCGTCGGCCGGTCCCCCGACCACGCGGATGGCCAGCTCGGTGTTCGCACGCTTCACCAGGCCGTTACGGCAGCGAGTGAGCCGGCCCGGCTTGAGCAGGTAGGGGACGTTGAGGCCCTCGCGCCAGGTCCGGGGCTGGGACGCATGGACCGGGTGCCAGAGATGGTACGAATGGGTCCAGGGCAGAATGGTTCGCAGTTCGACGCCGGCCCGCCGCAAGCGGTAGCCCAGATCGTCGTCCTCGCAGCCCCAACCTTTGAAGTTCTCGTCGTAGCCGTTGACGCGGAGGTAATCGGCCCGCCACATGCCCACGTTGTTGCCGATCAGCCTGGGTTTCGTCGGATGGCGCAGCCATCGATAGAACCGGGACTTGAAACTCAGGCGGCGGAGCCGGCGGACTTCGCTCGGGGGCGCCCAGCGGACGAATTCGCCGCTCTGGATCACCGCGTCGTCGATACGCTCGGAGGTGGCCTGGTCCAGCCGGCAGCAATCGCCCACGCGCACGACGCCCTCGCGCCGCTGTTCGAGATGAATCCGCAGATGGTCCTGGGGCAGAATGCAATCGCCGTCGGTGAACAACAGGTACGGCGCCGTGCTGGCGGCGACTCCCTCGTTGCGGGAAATCGACACTCGAAAGCCGTCGTGCGGATGCGTGGTGAAACGGACCGGAAAATCGGCGCCGCGGGCAAACTGCTCGATCAGCTGCTGCGTGTTATCGGTCGAACCGTCGTCGGTGACGACGACTTCGAACCGCCCGGCCACTCCTGCCTGCAGGGCAATCGAGCGCAAGGCCCGCAGCACGTGCCCCGGCCGCTGATAACTGGTCACGATCAAGGCCACGTCGGGAGTGCTCATGCAATCAGCCTCTCAAGGGCCAGCGGCGAAGGGTCTCAGGCAATGCGGCGGCGCGGCGTCTCGGCGGCGGCGAGGGGCAGCGGGTGTGGGGCAGCCTGCCTGGAGGCCGCATGAAGCGCCTCCGGATCCGGCTGCGCGAGCCCGGCGTTCAGGGCCCACAGCTTGGCCGCCTTGGTGAACGAATAGAACGATGTCAGCATGCACAGCACCAGTCCCGGCAGCCCGTCGAGAAACCCGAGCCGGATCACGTAGGAGTGAAAAAACCGCAGCGGGGAGCGCAGCAGCAACTCGGCAAAGCCCACGCGGACGCCTCGCGCGTGGCGCTGCTCGGCCCATTGAGTCGTATAGCGGTCCAGCTTGCGCAGGTACTGCTCCATCGACCAGTAGGTGTAGTGCAGGAATCGGGACTTGAGCCGGCCCACGCGCTTCGAAGGGACTTCCACGTCGGCGTGATCGCCATAGTCGCTGTAGCGTCCCAGGTCGCGGCGAAACAGCCGCAGCACGTCGTCGGTGTTCCAGCCGCAATGCCGGATTTCGTGGCCGAAGAAGTGGTTCCGCCGCAGGATTCGGTAGCCGTCGCACTCGGGGCTGGCGAGCACTTGCTTGATCTCGGCGGCCAGCTCCGGCGTGACGCGCTCGTCGGCATCGACGATCAAGACCCACTCGTGGGCGGCTTGCGGAATCGCCCAGTTCTTGAAGTTGCCCGAGTCGATGTATTCGCGCTCGATGATCCGGCAGCCGCCCAGCTCGCTCACGATCGCCAGAGTGCCGTCGGTCGAACCCGAGTCAGCCACCAGGATTTCGTCGGCCACGGCGCGCACCGATTCGACGCAAGGACGGATGTTCATCCGCTCGTCCTTGCAGGGAATCAGCACGGTGAGCTTCGCGGGCATGAACTTCTCGTTCGCAGTCTGGCGGGTGCGGGAGTTGCGGGGGGGCAGCCACACGGCCCAAGGGGCCGACGGCGGAAACATAGCCGCCCCAGAACGCCCGTCCAAGGTCAATCTGCCCAGCCCCCCCGGCAGAGAGCTAGCAGGCAGCCGGCGCCGGGATCGCGCGGCGGACGAGCGGCTCGCACAGGGCCAGAAGTTCGTCCTCGCCGGTCGAAATCTCCAGCTCGACCTCCAGCGCCCAGAGCGGCGTCGAGCCGATGCGGTCGAGCGGCAATTTGACCAGATCCTTGCGCGTGCAGACGACCGATTCGACCTCGCGCCCGGCCAGCCAGTCGGCCAGCGCAGCGATGTCGGACGGCGCGTAGGGCTGGTGATCGGCAAACTCGAGCCAGGCGTCGAGCGTGCAGCCGCAGGCCTCCAGCTGGCGGCGGAAACCGGCCGGATTGCCGATGCCGCAAAACGCAGCCACGCGGCGGCCGGCCAGTTGGCCCGCCTCGCGCCGCAGGCCGCCATGATTGCACAGCCCTCGCGTGCGCGTGCGCAGCTCGATCCAGGCCGCCTCGGGCGCCAGCCGGGCAAACTCGCGCCGGATGGTTTGCCGCTCGCCGGACGTCACCAGGTCGCTGCGCAACAGCGCGATCGCCTGAGCCCGGCGGCAGCCGGCCAGCGGCTCGCGCAAGGTGCCGCGCGGGAACACCCGGCCGAAGCCGAACGGCTCGAGGGCGTCGACCAGCACGATGTCCAAATCCCGCGCCAGCCGACGGTGCTGAAAACCGTCGTCGAGCAGGATCAACTGGGCTCCCAGCTCGCGCACCGCTTGTGCGGCGGCCTGCGCCCGCTGTGGGTCCTGCAAATGAGGAACGTCGGGCAGACTCCGGGCCAGCTCCAGGGCTTCGTCGTTCGGATGTCCGGGAGCCGCGCCGTAGCCGCGGCTGACCAGCACGACCCGGACCCCGCGGCCGGCGAACCACCGCGCCAGCCATTCCACCAGCGGCGTCTTGCCGGTGCCCCCGAGCGTGAGATTGCCGACGCTCACCACCGGCACGTTCACCCGCTCGACGGCAATCCCCCGGTCGAAGCGCCGATTGCGCCAGCCGACGGCGGCAGCGTAGGGAATCTCGGCCAGGGCCAGCGCACCGCGGGCCACGGCACTCGACAGCCCACGCCGTCGGCCGCTGACCAGGTCGCGGAAATGAGTGGCATTCAGCACGGGCAAGGCGATGGGGACTTCGAGATCAATGACCGGTGAAGTGTCGCGATCGAAGCGATCTGGAGCGTGACGGAGAGAAGGGGATAGGGGGATGAAGCAGGGGATACGGGGGATGGAAGGAACGGTTCGGAGCACTGTCCGGTGCGGCGAGGGATTTCGGAGCGAACACAAAACGTGGGGAAGTCCATTTCTTTGTTTCTGGCCTTCCTTGTATCTGCGCTGATCCGCGTTTATCTGCGGTTTCGCAAGGTGCGGTCCATTCGGCAGAGTTCAAGCGGTCCGAGAGCGCTCCATGTCGCTGCCGCTGTTCGGAGCTTTGAGCGTTGGCGGTTTTCGGCAATCGCCAGATTCCTAATCATCGCCTCGAGCGTCTGGCTCGCGCTCATCTTCGTGCTGTTTGCCGGCCAGCGCCAAGAGCAGTTTGCGGCCCACGGCCGTGGCATTGCAGCCGCCGCGATTGGCCAACAGCACGACGCCGATACCCTGCTCGGGAATCAGGCCGATGTAGGTGCTGGTGCCGTCCAGGCCGCCGTTCTTGTCGATCACCAGTTCGTCCGCGAGATGCACGCGTTGCCAGGCCAGTCCCTGCACCATCTTGGCCGAGGCCTGGAAGAACGGCCGCTGCGCAAGCTGCATGGCCTGGGTGATCCTTGGCAGCTCGGGCCGTTCCCCCAAATTGGCCACCAGGAATTGGGCCATGTCGCGTCCCGACGATTTCAACCGCCCGCCGGCCGACCATCCGCCCGGCGGCATTTTCGGCACCGGCTGCCCTTTGGTTCCATATCCCTGGACCAGGCGCGCCGCCTGCGGAGCCGGAACCTCGAAAAACGTGCTGTCCATCTGGAGCGCGCGGAGAAACTGATTTCGCCACACGTCGATGAGCGGCTGCCGCTCGTGGATCGCGATCGCCTGGCCAAGCAGGCCCACGGCCACGTTCGAGTACAGACTGCGCGTCCCGGGGGGATACGTCGCCTTCCAGTCGGCAGCCCAGTCCAGCAGCAGCCGCGGATTCCACTGCTTGCCGGCCGGCGCCGGCCCCGGCGCACGCGGCAAGCTCGAAGTGTGGGTCGCCAACTGCTCCAGGGTCACCCGGCGGATGTCGCCCCCGCGCTCGGCCAGCAGCGGAATAAAGTCGGCCACGCTGTCGCCCAGGCGCATCCGGCCCGCGTCGACCTCCATCGCCAGCGACGTGGTGCAGAACACTTTGGTGATCGAGGCCAGCTCGAAAATCGAGTCGGGCGTCACCGGCTGCCGCCGCGCAAGATTCGCCTGGCCGAACGGCAACAGGTGCGTCGCGCCGCGCTCGCGGACCACCACCATCACCCCCGGCGGTGACTGATTGGCCATCCAGGGGCGGACGACCCCGGCGACGATCTTCACGACTGCGGCTTGCCCTGCGGCCGGGCTCGGGTGCGGACCAGGGGCCTGAACGGCTGGCGGCTTTGCCGCCGGACGGGCTGGCGCCGTTGGGGCCGGGCCCTGAGCCCCGGCGGCGGGACAAATCGCCGCGGCAAAAACCGCCCCCGTCATCGCCCAGAGCGCAGGGTTCGCAAGCGGTTTCATGGCGTGTGCCTGCTGCGCACCCCGGCAGCGGTTCCGCGCGGCGCAGGCTACATCGCCCGGCAGATGGCCTCGGCCATTTCGCGCGTGCCGACGGCGGTCGGATCGTTGCGGTCGGGCTTGAGGTCGTAGGTGACCGACTTGCCTTCGGCAATCACTTTGGCGACGGCTTTTTCCAGCCGTTCGGCCGCGGCGTCTTCTTTCAGATGCCGCAGCATGAGCATGCCCGAGAGGATCAAGGCGGTCGGGTTGACCTTGTTCTGGCCTTTGTACTTGGGCGCGCTGCCGTGCGTGGCCTCGAAGACGGCGCCGTCGGGCCCGATGTTTTCGCCCGGCGCCACGCCCAGCCCGCCGACCAGCCCGGCCGCCAGGTCGCTCAGGATGTCGCCGTACAGGTTTGGCAGCACCAGCACGTCATACAGTTCAGGCTTTTGCACGAGCTGCATGCACATGTTGTCGACGATGCGGTCCTCGAACTCGATGTCCCCGTAGCTCTTGGCCACGCGGCGGGCCGTCTCCAGATACAGGCCGTCTGAATACTTCATGATGTTCGCCTTGTGCACGGCCGTGACCTTTTTGCGGCCGTGCTTGCGGGCGTAGTCGAACGCGCAGCGGACGATGCGCTCGGAGCCGGAGACGCTGATCGGCTTGATCGAGACGCCGGTTTCGGCAGCCCCGGTCTTGATCTTGCGATCGCCCCCCAGATTGTTGATGAACTCGACGAGCTTCGTCGTGTTTTCCTTGCCGGCTTCGAACTCGACCCCGGCGTACAGGTCTTCGGTGTTCTCGCGGACGATCACCAGGTCGATCGGCGTGTCGGAGAAAAACGTCCGCACGCCCGGGTATTGCTTGCACGGCCGGATGCAAGCAAACAGGCCCAGGGCCTGCCGCAGGTGGACGTTGATGCTGCGAAAACCGGTCCCCACCGGCGTGGTGATCGGGGCTTTCAGGGCGCACTTGGTGCGGCGGACGCTTTCCATCACCGCGTCGGGCAGGGGGGTGCCCAACCGCTCCATCACGTCGACCCCCGCCTCCTGCACGTCCCAATGGATCTTGATGCCCGTGGCGTCGATGCACTGCCGGGCGGCAGCCGCGAGCTCGGGACCTGTTCCGTCGCCGGTAATCAGCGTAACTTCGTGTGCCATAGATGGATCGCTACCTTCAAGCCGATCGGCCAACTAGGAGAAAAACCTGGATTCCCGGGGCGTGCTTGCGTGTCAGGCTAACAGATCGAGACCGCGGCCGTCAACGCACTCCGCTGGCGCCCGAATCGCTGCGGAGAGTGCGGTCTGCTGGCAGCGGTCGGGCCACCCTGCGGCGGCATGCCGACCGCGTGCCGGCCCCAGATTGTGCGAAGCGGCCCGGGCGAATTGGTCGATCACAATTAGTGGCGAGCGCCCTCGAGTCCGAACGTGGTGGCGAATCCGGACGTGCTGGGGAGCAATTGCTTCTCGTCGCCCCGAAGCGAAGGGGCCGGCTCGCTGGTCAGTCGCCAAAGGCTCGCCCTGACGCTGGCCGGTCGGCGGCGCCAAATCACATCTTGCCGAGAGCCAGGAGGGCCATCGGTCATGCGTCCCAAATTTATGACGTTTGTCTTGCTGCTCTCCTCGATCGGTTGTGCTGCGAAGCCCAAACCGCCGCTCGCAACCGCTCCGCCGGCGGGGGCTCCAGGGCAAGTCGCCGCACAGCCAGGCGCCGCGCAGCGCCTGCCGCGCAACAAGCCGCCGAGGAAAAGCCGTCGCTCGCCCAGCGCTTCTTCGCGAGTTTCCCGCACCCTGGCGACGGCGCCCGGCGGATGCCGGTCGACGACGACAAACGCGACAAGGACAACGATTTCTGAGCCGGGTTCGGCTTCAGCGCGACTGCGCGTAGGCGAGAGCGTGGCCGGCAAGTCCCGCGGCATGCGAGGAATCGCGGCGTGCGGCTTTGCCGCCGGGACGCCCCGCGCGGCCGCCACTAATGGCGAATCCGAGCTTGATATTCTGGCGTTGCCAACCCGGAGAGCGCAGGCGACGCCGGGTCCCATTCCATGCGTCGAGTCTTCTTCTTCAGTAGTGGCGCCGCGTAGATAAATCGCTGGTCGTACTGCTGGTACAGCGTATCGAAAAAGAGGGAGAATTCGAGTTGGCTCTTTGCCGGTGGAAACCCAGGTATTAGCGTACCGGCCGCCGTCTCGCGCGTGTCAACGAGCGCTATTGCGACGGCCTCGTATTTCGTCGTCACGTCTCGAACATCGTTTCTTCCGGCGAGGCGCGCCATGATGTCATGGTAACGCAAGATGGCGTCGGCCACGCCAGTGGCGGACATCGACACATCGTTTGACTCGACACCGCCGCCCTCGAAGTTTGCCCGCAGCACATGCAAAAATCCGTAGACCAGCGCCGGGTAGGCTATGTGCAAATTCGTGCAGTCTCCAACGGCCTCTTCCATCCGGTTCGTCAGGTTACGAAATGCGTTCAGCGTACCCTTCATCGAAATCGCAATGACGGGGCCAATGCCATCTTTCGCTACCACGACGTCGATACTCTTGGTTTTCAGGCCCCCGAGAACTGTCCGCTCTTCGCCACGGGCGCTCTCGGGTGAATGGACCAGAACGAATCGGTTGCCGCGGCGCTCAACATCAAACGGAGGCCGTGGACTGACTTCTTGCGGGTGAAACCCGCCCTCGACGACCAGTCGGCACGCGGCATACCAGTGCAAGGGCTTGATGTGGCTGGCGCCTTGGTGACCCTCAGCGTTCGCTGCAAAGGCCGCTAGTGCGTCCGTCAGAGACTGCCACCGGCATTTCGGCTTCGCCTTCTTCTTAGCCATAATGCCTCCAGCGGCGCATCAATTGCGTCGCCTCGATCAACGCCCCCGGTTCCTGCCGGCTACGCGGACCGCCAGTACGAACGACAATCTGCGCGGCCTCGCGCGGCTCGACCTTGAGCATTCCCCCGCCCAAGGGGTGACCTTCAAGTTCGCAGCTTAACTGTGTAACCGGGTCTGACCAAGCATCCAGTAGGTCGGCAATCCTTGCGCCGGGTTTCAGATGGACGACGTGCACCGAATTTGTCGCCACACACCGGCCCGGGTTGGCAACAAGGGACGGTGAACTACCGCTCATGTACGAGAGGAACGCGTGCGGAACACGCACGTCGGGAACGGCGTACCAGGGCGAGCGGTTCCGGCACTTGTAGCTCTGGCGTGCCTGGCGGCCGAGGCGCGAGTCGAGATACGATCGGACGGCGCTGGGCAACACGTCGTCGCGACGCAGGCGCAGCAGGAAGTTCGGCTTGTCCTCAGACCGCCAGCGCTCGACGGTGCGCGGGCTGATTGCCGCGCCGCTGAGGTCGCGCCCATTTCGCACCGCTGGGATAAGGAATCGAGCGGGGATTCCGAGCTGCTGGGCAGCGCCGGGCGCATGTGGAAGAACTCGTTCGCGCCCGTTACATAACCGATGCTGACCTGGGCGAAGCTCGAAAGGCGGCGCGCCTGCGGCGAATTAGCAATCGACCGATAAAGGTCCATTGCGCGGCGCGGAAGGAGGAATGGGCGAAGCCGAAACCCCCATTGCTCCCATTCATCGAGCGAAATAACGCGTTCCGGCGCGGGCGGGCGCTTGGACGGCTCGAAACGCCGGACTGCATTGAATCCGATCGAACGCGCGCTCGATCCGAAGCCGCTGCAATGCAAGAGCCAACAGTCCTCCGACAGGTCCGGAAATAGCTTCTCCTCAACGGCAAGGATCGTAACCTCCGCAAAATGTTTCACGAGGTATTTGAGCAAAGGCAGTGCGTAGGGTGCGTGGCCAATCTCAGCGGGGACGACGAACGCCATCCGGCCGCCCGGCTTGAGGAGGGCAGCAGTCGCCACCAAGAATGGTGCCCAGGAGGAAGAGAGAGAGGTGAAGTTGGCACCATGCCTCGCGCAGAGCCGTTGTGATGCCTGCCGTACGGCCCCTGTGAATCGCTGATACCGGATGAAGGGGGGATTGCCCGCAGCGCAATCAAACCGCTCGGTGGTGTTCGCCGCCCAGGAAAAAAAATCCCCCTGGTGGATCAGACTGCCCGGCGCGCGCGCATGAACGATCTCTGCCGCCTTGGGGTCTCCCTCGACCCCTACGCTATTCTCATGTGCGACCAAAAACCGGCCGTCGCCGCAGGACGGGTCGATCATGCGATCGGACGGCCTGGCGACGGCCCAGCCGACGAGCGACTGGACAACATCGTCTGGCGTGTAGTACGCGCCAAACAGCTTGCGTTGGGTAACTTGCATTGCGGGACGGATATTGTGCGCCGAGGTTCGGTGCTGCCACTTGCCAAGCCCGATCAATCTTACCGGCGACCGCCCAGGCCCTTAAAGAGGGTTGGAGCCGCACGAGCCCAGATCATGGGGTTTGCGAACGTCTAACTGCTGGCGGGCGGCGCCGGCATGCCTGTCGATCGCGGCGACCCCAAGAATCCCGATCGCCCGCCCGAACCGCTGACGGCTGGGCGGCTTGGGACGAGGCGGGGCCTTTTTGGGGCCCGGTTTTTGGGCGACTGGGGGAATGCTCCGCCGGCCGGCGGCGTCTATACTTAATAGATGCCCGCCTTTGGGCCCCTTTGCGGAGCGAAAGAGCATGGCCACCACCGGTGAAACCGGCAAGTTGTCCCCCTCGGGCAAGCGCACTGACTCGGGCAAGTTCGTCGAGTACGACCGCTTCATCGACAACACGCTGCGCAAGACCCGGCAGCAGGTGCGCAATGTCGACATCGCCAGCAGCGTGATGCTGCTGGGCGCGGGCACGCTGGCCTATTTCCTGCTCGTGGCGCTGGTCGACCATTGGGTCGTCAGCGGCGGCTTGGGCACCGTGGCCCGGTACTCGCTCCTGGGCCTTTATCTCGGCGGAGCGGCGGTGTACTGCGGGCGGTCGATCCTGCCGCTCTTGGTGCGGCGGATCAACCCGGTCTACGCCGCCCACTCGATCGAATCGAACAAGCCCACGCTGAAGAACAGCCTGATCAACTTCCTGCTGCTGCGGGCGAACCCGGCCGGGCTGACGCAAAACGTATTCGAAGCGATCGAAGAGCAAGCCGCCACCAACCTGGCCAAAGTTCCGGTCGAGGGAACGGTCGATCACTCGAAGCTGATCCGCATCGGCTACGTCTTCCTGGCGGTGCTGGTGGTGTCGGCAATTTACAAGATCGTCTCGCCGAAGGATCCACTGCGGACTCTGGGCCGGGTGGTGTTGCCTTGGGCCGACATCGATCCCGCCACCCGGGTCCGGATCCTGGGCCTGGAGCCCGGCGACGCCACGGTGTTTCGCGGCCAGGTCGTGGCGGTAAAGGCCGAGGTGCAGGGCCTGCCCGGCGACGAACCGGTCACGCTCTACTACACCACCGCCGACGGCCAATTGGTCGGCCGGGCGATCCCGCTGAAGATTCCGGCGGCCGGCTACTTGTACGAGTGCCAATTGCCCGAGGGCAAAGAAGGAATCCAGCAGGACGTGACCTACCGGGTGGTTGCCGGCGACGCGGTCAGCCGTCCGTATCAGCTCCAGGTGCAGGCGGCGCCGACGATCGTGGTGGAAAGCGTCGAGTATCGCTATCCCGACTACACCGGGCTGGTCGCTCAGACAGTCGAGCATCAGCCGGACATCAAGGGAATCGAAGGCACAGAGGTCACGATCCGCGCCGTGGCCAATCAGCCGATCAAGCAGGCGCTGATCGACTTCGATTGCAACGGCAGCGAAGACCAGCAGATGACGTTCACCGATCGGCAGGCGTCGGTCACGTTCACGCTGGCGCTGAAGGAAGATCATCGGACGCCGGCCCACATCAGCTACCAGCTCACTTTCACGAATACGGACGGTCAGCAATGCCTGCAGCCGATCCGGCATCAGATCGAAGTCTCGCCTGACGTGGCCCCGGAGATTCAGTTCCTGGCCCCGAAGCGGGACGAAGTCGAAGTGCCGCTCAACCAGGCGCTGGCCTGCGAGCTGTCGGCCGCGGATCCCGACTACGCGCTTTCCGGCGTCACGCTGGTCGGCACGCTCCGCGGCCGGCCGCTGGTCAAGCAACCGCTGCTGGAAGAAATCCGCACGGGTCAATTCGTCAGCAAACCCCGGTTGTCGCCCAAGAAGCTGGGGCTGACGGTGGGGGACGTGCTCGAGTATTGGGCCTGGGCCGAGGATAACAAGTCGCCCCAGGCCAACCACGTCGAAACGCCGCACCGTCGCCTGAAAGTCGTCTCGCCCACCAATGCTCCGCCCAATCAGGACGAGCTGGCCCAGAACGACGAAAAGCCGAACCCAAAAAACCGCCCCCGCCCCGATCAGAATCCGCAAGCCGCCAAGAACCCTCAGGCTGGCGAACAGCAACAGCAGAACGGGGGCAATCAAGACTCCGGCGATAACCAACAGCCCGGCGAGGGGGGCCAGCAGGGCGAAGGCGGACAGCAAGGCGGCGCAGGCAATCAGGCCGGCCAGAATCAAGCCGGCCAGCAGCAAGGCAAATCAGGCGACCAATCAGGCGGCAACGAGGGCCAGAGTCAGGATCAGGGTGCCGGCGGCGAAAACGGCCGCGACAACCAAGACCCCTCCAACTCGAATGCCGGCCAGGATCCCGCCCAGCAGAACCAGTCTCAACAGAACCAATCCCAGCAGGGTGCCGGCCAGCAGGCCCAGCAAAACGGCGGCGGACAGCAGGGAAAGCAAAATCAAGGCGGCGCCGGACAGCAGCAGGGCGGCGGCAATCAAGAGAACGCCGGCGGCGGACAGGGGCAAAAGCAGGAGTCGGGCGGACCGGTCGCCAAAGACGGTTCGCAAGACGGCGAAGCGTTCGAGAAGATTCTCCAGCGCCAGGGCGAACAAGGACAGAAAAACGGGCTGAAGCCGCAAGACGACACCAACCACGGCGGCAAGCCCAGCGGCAACGACCAGAACAAGCAGATCCAAGGCAACGAATCGGGCGGCTCCCAGCCCCAGCCCGCCGGCAGCGGCGACAAGCCGGCCGATCCGTCGAATGAAAAAGGTCCCCAGGGCCAGAAGGCCGAGGCAGGGCAGGGGGGCAACGACTCGGGCCAAAAAGCTCCGCCCGGCGCCAAAGGCACCGCCTCGGGCAGCAAACCCGGCGGCAATGCCAGCGGCGAACAAAACGACCAGCCCGGCGCTCCGACCGGCGAGCCCGACGACACCCCAGGCGCCAAGCCCGCCGCGCAGCCCCAGCCGGGCGGAGCCGACGACCAGTCCAACCAGAAAGGGCAGCCCTATCAAGGCAAGCCCGACGCGGCCGCGGGCCAGGGCAAGTCCGGCGATCGTGCCGACGATCAGACGAAGGGCGAATCGGGCGCCGGCAGCCAGAAGCCGGGAGAGGAAACCAAGCCAGGCGCCGGCGGCGGCAAGGGGGCCGAAGCCAAAGGCGGCCTTCCGCAAAAGAATCAGCCCAAGCCGGCCGGCGAGCCGCAAGGGGAAAAGAACGGCGGCGAAGGGGACAACGGCACCGCCCAGTCCGGCAGCGGCCATCGCGATGGCGACAAGCAAAGCGCCACTCCGCCGCAAGGCGCCAACGCCCCGCGCAACAAAACGCCCGACGGCGACAAGCAAGGGCCCAAACGCTCCGGCGGCGAGCCCGCTTCGCCCAGCATCAGCAATCACCAGTCGAACAAGAAGGGGCAGCAAGCCGGCGATCGCTCGGGCGACGGCGGCGAGGGGGGCGGACAGGAAGGCAGCCAGCCCGGCGTCGGCGGCGAGGGTCAGAACTCGCCCAGCGACGAGGGCAGCGGCACAGCCGACGAGCGCGGACAGGGCGAAACGGCCGATCGGCCCGGCGGCGACAAACAGGCCGCGGGCCAGGCCGGCGAGGGGGGCGACAAGCCCGGCCAGGGCTCTCACACCCGGCCCGGCGCTACGAAACAGCAAAAGACTCCGGGCCAAAAAGGAGGCCAGCCCGACGATGCCGGCGGCGAAGGCGACCAGCATCCCGACCAGCAAGCGGACCCGTCGAATCCCAAGCAGCCCGGCACTCCCGGCGGGGCAAGCCGCGGCGTGCCTCAGGGAACTGGCCATACCGAAGACGCAGCCAATCCCACGCCGCCCCCGGCCGTGCCGGATCAGGCCGACGACGCCAATCTGGACTTCGCCCGCAAGGCGACCGAGCTGGCGATCAAGCGTCTGCGCGATCAAATCAACAAGGGAGACGTCGACCAGAAACTGCTCGACGAACTGGGCTGGGAAAAGGAAGATCTCGATCGCTGGGTGCGCGGCTACGAGAACCTGTATCGCAAAGCGGGCGCCAAAGGCGACCCAGGCAAAGCCGCCAAGGCCGAGCTCGATGCCACGTTGCGCAGCCTGGGCATCCATCCGCGCGGAACCCAAATCAAAAACCACGTCGGCGACGATCGCACCCGCGGCATGAAGGAATCTCGCCGCAGTCGGCCGCCAGCCGAATATGCCGAACAATTCCGCGCCTATACCCAAGGCACGGCCCGCGTCCGACCCGAAGCCGCCCCCGCCCGGCCCGACCGCTGACTTTGGCCGCCTGGCCGGCCCATGCACTGCGCCCAACCCAATTGGGCCCAACCTAACTGGGCCCAACCTAACTGCGCCCGACCCAACTGGGCCCGACCCCAGTGCGTTCCTCGTCCTGCCTGATTGCGTCCCACCGAAGCGTTCGACCCAAACCGCGTTCGATCGTTCCTGCCCGGCGGGTTTTCCGGCCCGGTCGGTGCAACCAGCCGTGAATTGAAATACAATAATGGCCGCGAGTTTTCCGACTTGGGCGGCCTCGGAGAAGCATTCATGCACAGGCGCGATAGCGGGTTGATCCTGGCGGCTTGGCTGTTGGCTTGGGGGGCGGTTTTGCCCGTCGCCGGCCAGGCTGCACCGCCGGTGCGCAAGCTCGACTTCAATCGCGACATCAAGCCGATCCTCTCCAACAAGTGCTACAAGTGCCACGGCCCCGACGCCGACGTGCGCAAAGGCGGGACCGACGGGCTGCGGCTGGACACGGCCGCCGGGTCTACGGCCGACCTAGGGGCCGGCAGTGCGGCAATCGTGCCCGGCCATCCCGAGCAAAGCGAACTCGTCAAGCGGATCGGATCGGCCGACCCCGACGAAGTCATGCCCCCGCCGTCGACCGGCAACAAGCTCTCCCTGGCCGAGAGCGCGCTGCTGACGGATTGGATCCGCGCGGGGGCCGGCTACACGGCCCATTGGTCGTACATCAAGCCGGTGCGGCCGGAGCTGCCGCCCGTGCGCAACCAGCCCTGGTGCCGGACGCCGATCGATCGCTTCATCCTGGCGCGGCTGGAGCGCGAGGGGCTGGGGCCGTCGCCCGAAGCCGACCGCTACACGCTCATCCGGCGGCTGTCGCTCGATTTGACCGGTCTGCCACCGACGCTGGAAGAAGTCGACGCCTTCATGGCCGACCGCGATCCGCAGGCCTATGAAAAACTGGTCGATCGCCTGCTGGCCAAGCCGGCCTACGGCGAATACTGGGCCCACATGTGGCTCGACCTGGCCCGCTATGCCGATTCGTCCGGCTACGCCGACGATCCGCCGCGGACGATCTGGCTGTTCCGCGACTACGTGGTCCGCTCGCTGAACGCGAACAAGCCGTTCGATCAGTTCACCATCGAGCAGATCGCCGGCGATCTGCTTCCCGACCCGACGCCCGAGCAGTTGATGGCCACGGCATTTCATCGCAACACACTGACCAACAACGAAGGCGGGACCAACGACGAAGAATTCCGCAATGTGGCGGTGGTCGATCGCGTGAATACGACGCTGGCCGTCTGGATGGGCACGACGATCGCTTGCGCCCAGTGCCACCATCACAAATACGACCCGATCTCGCAGGAAGAATATTTCCGCGTCTTTGCCCTGTTCAACAACTCGCAAGACGCGGACCGGGGCGACGAATCCCCGCTGTATTCGTTCTACGACGAGAATCAGCAGCGCCAGCGCTCCGCCTGGCAAGCCGAACTGGCCAGCGCCGAACAGGCGATCACGCATCCCTCGGCCGAAGTTGTGGCCGCCCGGCAGCGCTGGGAACAGAACTTCCCGCTCGATTTCGCCTGGCAAACTCTTGTGCCCGTGGCCGTGCGCTCGCAAGCCGGCGCGGCCGTGACCCTGGCTGCCGACGGCGTGGTCGGCGTAGCCGCCGGGGCAAAGGCGGACACCTATACGCTGGAAATCTCGCCCCCAGCGCAGTCGGTCGCGGCGCTGCGGCTCGAGGCCCTGACCGATGACTCGCTGCCCGGCAAAGGGCCCGGGCACGCCGCCGGCAACTTCGTGGTGACGAAGGTCTCGGCCGTCGTGGCACCGCGCCAGAGCGCCGCGCCGAGCGGCCGCTACGTGCGCATCGAGCTGCCCGGCAAGGGCCGGATGCTGTCGCTGGCCGAGGTTCAGGTGCTGCGCGGCAGCGAGAACCTGGCGCTCGCCGGTGCGGCCACGCAAAGCAGCACCGACTACGCCGGGCCGGCCCAGCTGGCGATCGACGGCAATACCAACGGCGATTACAACACCGCCAAATCGACCACCCACACGGCCGTCTCCGACGATCCCTGGTGGGAAGTCGACCTGAAGTCCCCCCAGCCGCTCGAGCGAATCGTCGTCTGGAACCGCACCGACGGCGGGGTCGGCACTCGGCTGGCCGGATTCCGCTTGCTCGTGCTCGACGATGCCCGGCAGCTTGTCTGGGAACAGACCGTGCCCACGGCTCCCAATCCGAGCGCCGAGTTCTCGCCCGATGGGCAAAAGAGCATCGAGTTTGCCAGCGCGATCGCAGATTACGCGCAAGGCGGATTCGGCCCCGAAAACCTGATCGACAACAAAGACCCGGCCCACAAAGGCTGGGCCGTGGGGGGCCAGGTCGGCCAGGGGCACACGCTTTGGCTGATCGCCCGCACGCCGGTGGCCGTGCCCGAAGGATCGCGGCTGATCGTGACGATCGAGCAACAGTCGGAGCAACCCCAGCACACGCTCGGCCGTTTGCGACTGTCGGCCACAGCCGACCCGCGCGGCCGAAGTGGCCCGCACGCCGCAAGGCGCGATCGACGCTCTGCGCGTGGCGGCCGAGCAGCGCACGCCGCAGCAAATCGAGGCGATCGACAAGCACTTTCAAGCGATCGCGCCGGAGCTGCAAGGCGCGCGCGACCAGATCGCCCGGCTGAAGAAACAGCTCGACGAGCAAAAACCGCTGACCGTGCCCATCATGCGGGAAATGCCCGCCGGCCAGGCCCGGGTGACGCGACTGCAACATCGCGGCAATTTCCTCGACCTGGGCGAGAGCGTCACGCCCGGCACACCGGCCGTGTTCGGGCCGCTGGCCTCGGCCGACCCCGCCGCGCCCGCCGATCGGCTGGCGCTGGCCCGCTGGCTGGTCTCGGCCGACAATCCGCTGACGGCTCGGGTGATCGCCAATCGGTATTGGGAGCAGATCTTCGGCATCGGCATCGTTTCGAGCAGCGAAGAGTTCGGCTCGCAAGGAGACTTGCCGGTGCATCCCGAGTTGTTGGACTGGCTGGCCACCGAGTTGGTTGCCGCGCACTGGGACACCAAGACGCTCGTGCGGCTCCTGGTCACTTCGGCCGCGTATCGGCAATCGTCGCGGGTGACGCCCGAACTGATCGAACGCGATCCGGACAACCGCCTGCTGGCCCGTGGACCGCGCTTCCGGCTGGGGGCCGAGGTGGTTCGCGATCAGGCGCTGCTGGCCAGCGGGCTCTTGAGCGCGAAGATGTACGGCCCACCGGTGCGGCCGCCGCAGCCGTCGTTCGGATTGAGCGCGGCCTTTGGCGGCGGAACGGACTGGCAGACGAGCGCGGGTGAAGATCGCTATCGCCGGGCGCTGTACACGACCTGGCGGCGGTCGAATCCGTATCCGTCGATGGCCACCTTCGACGTTCCCAATCGCGAAGTCTGCACCGTGCGCCGCTCGCGCACCAACACGCCGCTGCAGGCGCTGGTGACATTGAACGATCCGGTCTACGTCGAGGCGGCCCAGGCGCTGGCCCGGCGCATGGTATCGGCCGGCGGCTCGAACCCCAGCGAGCGGCTGCGATATGGATTCCGCTTGTGCCTGGCCCGGCCGCCCGCCGACGCCGAGGCGGCTCGGCTGGTGGCGCTTTACGAGCAGGCCCGGCAGCGCTTGGCCGGCAGCCCTGCCGAAGCCCTCAAGCTGGCCAGTGAGCCCTTGGGCCCGGTGCCTCAGGGGATGGACGTGACCGAGCTGGCGGCCTGGACCGTGGTGGCCAACGTGCTCTTGAATCTCGATGAAACCCTGATGAAGCGCGAGGGAGTACCCCCGTCATGGATCCGCAGCTCGAACGCTTGCAGTTGCAAACGCGGCGACACTTTCTGCGCCAGTGCCAGCTGGGCGTCGGATCGCTGGCCTTGGCAGCGCTCTCGGCGCGCGATGCCGGCGCCGCGGCCGAGGCAGCCGACAACCCTCTGGCCCCCAAGCAGCCGCATTTCGCCGCGAAGGCCAAGCGGGTCATTTATCTGCACCTGACCGGTTCGCCCCCGCACCTGGACATGTACGACTACAAGCCCGAGCTGGTCAAACGCACCGGCCAGGCCTGCCCCGACGAATTCGTGAAGGGCAAGCGGTTCGCCTTCACCTCGGGAGTGCCGAACCTGCTGGGCACGCCGCGCAAATTCGGTCAGTTCGGCCAGGGGGGCGTCTGGCTTTCGGACGCGCTGCCGAACCTGCAGACCGTGGCCGACGACTTGTGCGTGATCAAGTCGATGAACACCGACCAGTTCAACCACGCGCCGGCCGAACTGCTGATGCTCACCGGCTCCGCCCGGTCGGGCCGCCCTTCGATGGGCGCTTGGGTCACCTATGGCCTGGGCTCGGAGAGCGAAAACCTGCCGGGCTTCGTCGTCCTGATCTCCAGCGGCGTGCAGCCCAACGGCGGCAAAAACTCCTTCGGCGCGGGCTTTCTGCCGTCGGTGTATCAAGGCGTGCAGTGCCGCTCGAAAGGGGATCCGGTGCTCTATGCTTCGGACCCGGCCGGCATGGACCGGCAGATCCGCCGCGACACGCTCGACGCTCTGCGCGACCTGAACGAACTGCAGGCCCGCGAGCTGGGTCATCCGGAAACGCTCACCCGGATCGCCCAGTACGAGTTGGCCTTCCGCATGCAGACCGCCGTGCCCGAGGTGATGGACATCAGCCGCGAGTCGAAAGAGACGCTCGACGCCTACGGCGCTCAGCCCGGCGGCGCCAGCTTCGCCAACAATTGCCTCCTGGCCCGGCGGCTGGTCGAACAAGGCGTGCGGTTCGTGCAATTGTTCGACTGGGGCTGGGATTTCCACGGCACGGGGCCCGGCGAAGGCCTGACCGAAGGACTCACCAACAAGTGCGCCACCATGGACAAGCCGGTGGCCGCGCTGCTCAAGGACCTGAAACAGCGGGGCCTGCTCGACGACACGCTGGTGATCTGCGGCGGCGAGTTCGGCCGCACGCCGTTCCGCGAGGGGCGCACCGCCGGCAGCAATGTCTTGGGCCGCGACCATTATCCCGACTGCTACACGATGTGGCTCGCGGGCGGCGGGGCCAAGCGCGGCTACTCGCACGGCGAGTCCGACGAGCTGGGCTTCTCGGTCGCCCGCGACAAAGTTCACGTCCACGACCTGCAGGCCACGATCATGCACCTCTTGGGCTTCGACCACACGAAGCTCGTCTATCGCTTCCAAGGGCGCGACTACCGGCTCACCGACGTGCACGGCCAGGTGGTGAAGAGCGTGCTGGCTTAGAAACACGACGGGAGAGGGGATGGACTGGGGATACGGGGGATGAAGCCGCAGAGACTTTGTCAGGCCCTCGCGAAGGCCACGATTTTGCGACGAGAATTCAAGTCGACAGCACACACCTCGAGGAATCTTGAACTATGAGCGCAAGCGAATACCTGTTTCCCAAGCGCCTCACGCGCCGTGAACTCTTGGCGCTGGGCGCCGTGGCTGCCGCCGGCGCGGCTACATCCAATTTGCTCGCCGACGACACCAAAAAGCCCGTGCGGATCGGCACCGGGCCCTGGACCTATGAGCTGGACGAGAGCTGGGGCCAATTGCCGCAGGGCATGAGCTTTGGCTTCGGCTGCGGCATCGTGGCCGACTCCAAGGACCGCATCTACGTGACTTCGCGGTCCACCAATCCCTGCGTGGCCATCTTCTCGCCCGACGGCAAGCTGCTGGAAACCTGGAGCCAGGATTTTGGCGACCGCGTGGGCTATTCGACCGACCAGGTGGCAGCCACCGCTCACGGCATCTACTGGAGCAAGGAAGGGGACAACGAGTTCCTTTACTTCACCGAGAACGTGGCCGGCGGGCCCAACGGCACCCGGCTGGGCGCCCGGGTCTACAAGACCGACCTGGCCGGCAAGGTGCTCTACACGATCGGCAACGTGGAAAAAGAATCGGACACGTCGCAGAAGTTCGACTGGGCCAATCCGACCGACGTGGCCGTGGCGCCAAGCGGCGACATCTACGTCGTCGACGGCTATGGCAGCCAGCGGGTCAGCCGGTTCGACAAGAATTTCAAGCACATCAAGACGATCGGCGCACCGGGCAAAGAGCACGGCCAGTTCAACACTTGCCACGGCGTCTGGGTGAGCACGCTCGGCGCCACGCCCGAGGTGTACATCGCCGATCGGGCCAATGGCCGCTACGAAGTGTACTCGCTCGACCTGGATTACGTCCGCACCGTGTCGGGAGACTTCGTCCGCAACCCGTGCTGCTTCTATCAGCACAAGGGCCACCTCTATATTCCCGACCTGGCCGGGCTGGTGGCGATCATCGACGCGGCCGACAAGCCGGTGGCCACGCTCGGCGACGGGCAGGGACCGAAAGAAGCGCCGGACCGCTTCATCGCCACGCACGCCCTGACGCTCGACTCGCAGGGCAACCTGTACGTGCTCGAATGGGTGCCCAACGGCCGGGTGCGCAAATTCAAGCACACGCCGGCGTAGTGCTGCTAGGCGGCCCGCCGCAGTTGCAAACCAATTTGCTCGTCGGCTGCCGGCTCGGTCCCGGCACCGTCGAGTTCGTCGACGCCCACGGACCTTAGAATCTTGGGGTCGACGTGCCAGAGCTTGCCGAGCCGGCAGATCGCGTCGCGCTGCCGCGGCGAGAGCGACTGCTGCCCCCGTCCGGAGACTCCCTGGTTCAGTCGCGTGTGCTGGAGCGCGGCGTAATCGAGCGCCCTTGCGATCGCGGTATCGTTGACCGGCAACCCGTGAAACGCGGCCAGGCGGCGGAGCGTGCCGGCCCGGTCGGCGAACAATTCCTCGTAGCTGCTGCGCACCAGCGGAATCTCGCGCTCCGCCTCGTGCCAGGAGACGAGGAAATTGAAGTACCAGGGCAAGTGCATGTGAATCAGGTAGTCGAACTGTTCCTGCTGGCCGAGCCGCCAGAATTCCTGATGCACGAAGCCGGTCGGCGCCCGGGAGTCTTCGCGGTGAAAATGATCCCGCAGCGAGACGACCACGTCGAGCAGATTGCGCACGTGGACGATCGGCCGGACCCCGAATTCTTTTAGCAGCGCGAGGTTGCCGCTCGTGGCCTTCACGTGCTGTTGGACAACGGCAGCGCACCGCGCCCGGCGGAGCGCCCGATGCGAGACGTCCTGCTCGTTGTGCCCGCCCTCTTCAGCCAGATAATACTCTGGATAGCCGCTCAGCCCCTGCAGGGCCTTGGACAGGTAGGTCGAACCGGATTTGGGAAAGCAGGCCACCAGCAAATGCGGAAAGCGGCGCTTCCCGCGCAACCACGCGCGCATCGTTGTCGAACCTCGCTCGTTCTTTTTGCCCCGCGGACAGCGGACCCCGACAACCGGCGCCATTTTTTCCCGGCGCCGCTCGCGGGGCGGCCGTGCCGCACATCACCACGGCGAGTTGTATACCGGGGCTGGCGAAAACGGGCCAAGCCACGTCCGGGTGGTTTGCAGTGGGAAAAAACCCCGGATCGATGTTTCCGCCGCCTTTAGGCAAGAGAAACTCGATGTTGCGGCGCCGCACGCCGCCCCCCGGCAACCCCCTCTGCAGACGGCCGATCGTGGCACTGGGACCGGCCGGCAGGCCCTCAGGCCCGGCAGCGCACCAGCGACATCAGCGCAAAGGCCGTGCCGTACTGCTGGTGGTAGTTGTAGAGCGGATAGTCCCACCAGGAGCCGTCCTTCTCCTGGAGGCCCAGGAGCCGCAGGCAAAGCTGGTCGCAGTGCGGGCCGCGCCGCTCGGCCGGCAACAGCTCGATGCACCGCGCTGCATAATAGTGGCCGAAGTAATAAAAATACCCCGCCACGGCGTAATACGAGCTGTGCGGAACCGGCCGCTTACGGCCCAGGTCGAGCCACAGATTGCGGGCAAACAACCGGTCCAGCCAGGTCGACACCACGTCGTCGGTGATCCGCGGATCGCCATAGAGCCGCAGGGCCAAATTGCAAGCCTGGGTGCGCCCCAGGCTGCCGCCGGGCTGGTTCACCGGATGCATCGGCGCTCGCTTCAGGTACTCGCCGTACAAATACGTGAAGTCGGGCTTGAGCTGGCGGCGAATCGACTCCAACCCGCGCTGGACCAGTTTGTCGGGCGCCGCCACGCCAATCTCGGCCGCTTCGTGCAAAGCCACCATCACGGCGGCGGTTTGAAAGCTGGTCGAGCTGCTGGTCGGATGCTGCGTCTTGGCGCGAAAGTCGTAATAACCCCAGCCGCCGTCGATCGACTCGAAGCGGCCCAACAGTTCGATCTGCGTGCGGATGGTTTCGCAGAGCCGCTCTTGCCTGGCGGCGTCCCCGTGCGCAAGCCATGCAGCCGCACCAGGGCCGCAATGCCGTACCCGTGACTCCAGACGTTGTACAGCGCATCGGCCGAGCTGCGCTTCAGCCGCGGCAGGTTTTCGACCAGCCAGGTCTCGCCCCGATCGATAGCGCGGCGCGTCGGCTCGTCGTCGGCGCGGATTTCGATCAGGGCCGACACGGCCAAAGCCGTGACCCCGGCGCGAAACGCCATGTGGGCGGCCGGCACCGGCGCGTAGATATTCAGATCCTTGGTCTGCTCGGCGCTCCCCCACGAGCCGTCGGCATTCTGATCGTCGAGCAGGAATTTTGCTCCCCGGCCAATCGCGGCGGCCACCGCTTGCGGGTCGCGCGGCGGAGCCGGCACCGGCTTTTTAGCCACACTGGGGGCATCCGGCGGCATGTCGCCCGCTGGCCCACTCGCGTCGGCAGGCCCAGCCGCGTCGGCAGGCCCAGCCGCGTCGGCTGGCCCAGTCGCGTCGGCAGGCCCAGCCACATCGTCGGCCGCTCGGGCGGCGCCGCCCGCGAGTGCCCAGGCCACGGTGGCCAGTGCCTGTCGGCGCGTCAGACGATCGCCTTGCGGTCTCGATTTCGGCACGGGTCAGTCCTCAATCGGAGGGCGCTGGTGGCTGCGATGTTTCCGGCCGGACGCCACGTGCGTCCTGCGCCGGCTGGGCGCTGCGCGTCGCCCGCTACTCGGGCTTTTCCGCCAAGACCGTGTCCCCTTCGGCCAGCCCGGCGGTGATTTCGAACTGTTCGTCGTGCCGCTGGCCGAGCGTTACGTCGCGCTTTGTGGCTTTGCCGTCCTGAAACAGATACACATAGTGCCGATCGTCGTCGCCGTCGTCCGCAAACACGCTGCCGGCGGGGAGCGAGATCGCGCCCGGTTCGTTGCGAGTGGTCACTTTGATCGAGCATTCCATGCCGGGGGCCAGGGCCTCGGGCAGCGGGGCCTGTGGGTCGAGCTTGATCCAGACGACGTACTTCCCGGCCGGATCGGGCAGCGTGGCCACCCGCTCGACCGTCGCTTTGAGCTTCGCATCGGGCCAGGCAACCGCCGTCACTTTGGCCGCCAGCCCCGCCTTCAGCGCCGCCAGTTCCTTCTCGGGCACCGTCGCCCGAACCACCAGCGGACGCAGCGGCACGATCGTCATCAGCACTTCGTGGGCCGACAGCGACCCGCCACGGCGCAGCTTGGTGGCCATGTCGGCGTGGGTCCAATTGCCGCCGCGGCACTCGCCGTAATAGACGACCCCGGCCGCCGGCGACTTGACCGTGAGCAATTCCAGGTCGTGCCGCAGCCGGGCCAGTTTCTCCTCGCTGCGGCGCAGCTCGTCTTTGGCCTTGATCGAGCGCAGGTGCAGCTTGTGCATGGCCAGCGGCAAGGTCTGCTCGGCCTTTTCGCTGGCGATCCGGGTCCGCTCGACCGCATTGGCCAGGGCCTGCTCGTGGCGCGGCAGCTCAGCGTCGACGGTCCGGTCGCGATGCATCCGGGCCATGTCGAGCAGGAAGCTGATCTGCTCGACCTGATCGCGCTGCTGCTTGAGAATGATTTCCTCGGTTTCCTCCATCAGGTCATCGGCCTTGTACATTTTCTCCAGCTGCCGCAGCTCTTCCTGGGCGTATTCGAGCGAATTGCCGTAGCTCTTCAGGGCAAAGTCGAGTTGCCGCATTTCGAGCTTGCGCTCGGTCTCGGTGAAATACTTGTAGTCGTTGGCCGCGATGTCGCGCTCGCGTTTGGCTTGCGCCAGTTCCTGAGGCGTCGTCTGATCGAGCACCCGGTACTCGGCGGCCAGCTCTTCGAGCTCGAGCGCGTCGTTCTTGAAGGTGCTTTCGGCATCGCGAATCGCTTCGTCCAGCTTGGTCGTGTCGAGAGCCAGCAGCCGGTCTCCGGGCTGAACAGCGGTGCCCGGCTCGATCGCTTCGCGGACCGTCAGTTCGGTCCAATTTTCCGGCCGAAGCACGATCTCTCGCGACTCGCGCGGCTCGAAGATTCCTTCCAGCGTCAGCTCCGTCTTGAGCGGAGCCTTCACAACCTGATGCGTTTTCGGTCGCGGCTTTTCGGCTTCGTCCGCAGCCCGGGCCGGCAAAACCTGTCCCAGCACGCAAAGCAGACCGATCGTGGCACTGAACCTCATGAAATTACCTCCGCGGGTTGGCTCGTCGGCGTGGCTTCGTCAGCGTAAGTGTGTCAGCGCAAGTGCGTCAGCGTGGTCCCGTCTGGCCCCGTCCGCCGGGCGGGGTTCGTCGGCCTGGGGCGGGCCACCGGCACGTCGCACGGCCCCACCCTCCGAAGAACCATCCCGCCGGGCAGGATTCAAAACTGAAAATCGGCCAGCCACAGCTGACTGGCATGATCGTCGGAGCGGTTGCTGGTCCACATCAGCTGCTTGCCGTCGGGCGAAAAAACGGGCAGCACGTCGGCGGCCGAATGATCGGTGATCCGCTCGGGCGTGCCGACGCCGAACACGCCCTCGGGCCGCACTTCGTACTGCAGCAGCCACAGGTCGTAGTTGGGCCGCGCTTTCGGATCGCTGTGATCGGCGCCGGTCCAGATGATATACGGCCTGGTCGGATGCCAGTAGGGGGCCCAGTTCACGCCCACGTTGTCGGTCAGCGCCGTGTCGTGCTGGCCGTCCACGCCGATCACGTGCACCTGCAGGAATCCCTGCTGCTTGCGATCGCTGCGATAAACAACCCATTTGCCGTCGGGCGAAAAGAACGGACCGCCGTCGTAGCCCGGCTCGTTGGTCAGTTGCCGCACGCCGCTGCCGTCGGCGTTCATCAGGTATAGGTCCGGATCGCCGTCGCGGTCGCTGCAGAACACGATCTGTTTGCCATCGGGCGAGAATGAGCCCTCGGCGTCGTAACCCTTTTCGTGCGTGATCTGCACGAGGTGCTTGCCTTCCAGGTCGCAGGTGAAAATGTCCATGTAGGGATCGAAGTCCCACTGGTAGCGGCGATGCTGGCCGCTGCGGACTTCCTCGGCCTGACGCTGGCGCTCGGCCTCTTCCGTGTCGGCCAGTTGCGGATCGAGATGGCTGGAGGCATAAATCAGCCGCCGGCCGTCGGGACTGAAGTTGCTGCAGGTCGTCCGGCCCCGGCCCGTGCTGATCAGCCGCGGCGGGGAATCGGCCACCGGTTTTTGCAAGTAGATCTGATAGAAGGGGTATCCCTGCGGAACGGCCTGGTAGACAATCAACGACGCGTCGGGCGCAAAGTAGCCTTCGCCGGCCTTGACCATTCCGCTGGTGATCTGCCGGACGTGGCTCAAATGCTTCGCCTCGAGCGACTCGTCGGCCCGGGCGGGCACAAGCGGCGCCGTGGCCAGCCAGCAGAAGCCGCACGCACCCCACAACGGCCAAATCAGAGCACGCATCGGCATCGGCAAAACTCCTCCTGGCACCGTTCGTGTTTCGACCGCTTCCCGCCGGCGGAGAGCTGCACTTACTAGCAGCCAGGCCAGGGGCGGCCGGCGCGCCGGCTAACGAAACTTTCGCGGAGCGGCGCGTGGATCCATTATATACAGTCGCGGAGCGCATGGGATGAAGATCTACACCAAGACCGGAGATCAGGGGGATACCCTGCTGTTTGGCGGCCAGCGGGTGCGCAAGGATCATCCGCGGATCGAAGCCTATGGCACGGTGGACGAGCTCAACAGCATCCTGGGGCTCGCGCGCTGCGAGCCCCTGCCGACCGAAATCGACGAGCTCGTCGCGCGGATCCAGAACGAACTGTTCGCGCTCGGCGCCGAATTGGCCACGCCCGATCCGGCCGCCCGGGGCACGGCCCTGATCGGGCCGGGGCACGCCGCGGTCTTGGAACAGGCGATCGACTGCTACGAAGCCCGGCTGGCGCCGCTCAAGCAATTCGTGCTGCCCGCCGGCACCCGGGCCGCGGCCCTGTTGCACCTGGCCCGCACCATTTGCCGCCGGGCTGAGCGACGGCTGATCTCGCTCTGCGCGGCGACCGCCGAGCCCATCGGCGGCGAGCTGATCGTGTACCTCAATCGCCTGAGCGATCTGTTGTTCGTGCTGCGCGCGAGGTCAATCGCGCCGCCGGCGTGCCCGACGTTCCCTGGCAAAAGCCGCAGTAGCCGATTCGCTCCGCGGCGGGGGGCAGGGGCGCGAGCCCGGGGTCGAAACCGGCGCTTCCGGCGGCACAAACCGGCCAACCAGGCCCCGCCCAAGTGTGCCCCGCGGCCCGGGGCGGCGCCTGGAAAAGGCGCCCCGGGGAGTCCCGCGGGCCGGAAAACGAGCCGCGTTGCCTTTGAAACTTTTCGCCACTCTGGGCTACACTGTTAGCGCGGCCAGGCGGCTGGACTCTTGAGAGCAAGCGAAGGAACAACGCGAATGAAGAAAATCGAAGCAATCATCCGGCACTTCAAGCTCGAAGACGTCAAGAACGCGCTGGCCGAGCAAGGGCTGCACGGCATGACGGTGACCGAGGTCCGCGGATTCGGACGCCAGAAGGGGCACACCGAAATGTACCGGGGCACCGAGTACACGGTCGACTTCGTGCCGAAGGTGAAGCTGGAGCTGGCCGTGCCCGACAACATCGTCACCCGCGTCATCGAAACCATCATGCGCACCGCCCAAACCGGCCAGATCGGCGACGGAAAGATCTTCGTCTCCAGCCTGGATAACACGATCCGCATCCGCACCGGTGAGACGGGCGAGGAAGCACTGTAGCAACTCCGGCGACGCTCGCCCGGCGGCTGGCCGAACGCACGCCCCGCTGCACAGCGGCGGCGCTGCACAGCGGCGGCAACGCCGCGCAGCACAAGAAGCACGGCGCGGTCCTGGCGACGCGGCGCAGCGCCGGCAACAACTCGTTTCGCGGCTCGCCACGCCGCCCCTGACAGCTGAATCTCTCCTGGCTATCCATCCCCCGAGGGCAATCGTCACGGATGATCGACACGACTTCGCCAGAACGGGTGCCTGCGTTTCGCCCTTCGCTATTGGCGGCCCGCCAGCGGCTGATCGACGGGCGCGAGAAAATCCGCCAACAGCACGAATCGGGCTCGCCCGGCATCCAGGTCTGCGCCTGCCTGACAGATCTGGTCGACACGGTCGTGCTCGACCTGTACGAGGCCGTGCTGGCCGACCTGTATCCCGACAATTCGGAGGAATTGCGGGCCCACGTCGCCCTGGTGCCCCTGGGGGGTTACGGCCGCCGCGACGTCGCGCCCTATTCCGACGTCGACCTGATGATCCTCTACGCCCCGGGCTCCGCCGACCTCGTGGCGCCCCTGGCCAAGCGGATGCTGCGCGACGTGTTCGACGTCGGTCTGGAATTGGCGCAAAGCCTGCGCAGCCCCGACGAAGCCTGCCGCCTGGCCCTCGACGACCCCACGATCTGCACGGCGCTGATCGAATCGCGTTATCTGACCGGCAGCGTCAAGCTGTTTAGTTCGTTCGCGCAGAAGTTCCAGCGCCGCTTGCAGCGCCATTTCGGCTCGGTGTTCACCGCCGTCGAAGCGGCCCGCCGCGATGAACGCGTCCAGTTTGGCGAGACGGTCTACCTCTTGGAGCCGAACCTCAAGCGGTCGCGGGGCGGCTTGCGCGACATCCAGCTGCTGCGCTGGCTGGGCTTCGCCCGCTACGGCGTGGCCGATCCCGAAAGCCTGCAGCTCGTGGGAGCGCTGTCGAAGGAAGATCAAAACACGATCCGCAGGGCCACCGAGTTCCTGCTGCGGCTGCGCAACGAGCTGCACTTTCGCGCCGAGAAAGCCAAGGACGTGCTCGACCGGGGCGAGCAATTGCGGATCGCCGAGCTTTACGGTTTCCAGGGAACCGAGGGGATCTTGCCGGTCGAGCAGTTCATGGGCGAATACTTCCGCCATACCAAGGCGGTCCGCAGCGTGGCTTCGGAATTCGTGGCCAGCAACCGCCCCGGCTCGCACATTGCCCACTGGATCGGCACGATCTTCAGCCATCAGGTCGAGGGGGATTATCGGGTCGGCCCGCGCGAAATCACGGCCACTCGGCAGGGCCTGGCCAGGCTCGGCAGCGACCTGAACGAAGTGCTGCGGCTGATGGACATCGCCAACCTGTACGACAAGCGGATCGCGCAGCCCACCTGGAACGCGGTCCGGGCCGCCGTGCCCGGCTTCACCAACCAGGCGACCGCCCAGACGTCGCAGCGGTTTCTCTCGCTGCTGTCGCAACCGGCCCGGCTGGGCGAGCTGCTCCACCGCCTGCACGAATTGGGCGTGCTGGAGAAGATCATTCCGGCGTTCACGCATGCCCGTTGTTTGCTGCAATTCAACGAGTATCACAAGTACACGGTCGACGAACACTGCATCGTGGCGGTTGAAAAAGCGATCGCCCTGGCCGACGATCGCGGCTCGATCGGCCGCGTGTATCGCAAGATCAAGCGCAAGCGGACGCTGCACCTGGCCTTGCTGATTCACGACCTGGGCAAAGGCTTCGTCGAGGATCACAGCGAGGTCGGTCTGCGCATCGCCGACGACACGGCCAAACTGCTGCGCCTGCCGCCCAACGAAGCCGAGCTGCTCAAGTTCCTGGTCCACAAACACCTGATCATGGCCCACCTGGCCTTCCGGCGCAACACCAGCGACAACCAGCTCGTGGTGCGGTTCGCCGTCGAGGTGGGCTCGCCCGAAATGCTCAACATGCTGCTCGTGCTCACCGTGGCCGACATCGCCGCCGTCGGACCGGGCGTCTGGAACGACTGGAAGGGCGAGGTCCTGATGGACCTCTACCACCGCACCATGCGGCACCTGGCCGGCGATTCTCCGGCAAGCGACTGGTCGGAGCGCGGCCGCAGCGCGGTCCGGGCCGCGCTGGCCCGGGAACCGCACGATCACCTGGAGTGGTACGATCGCCAGATCGACGCCTTGCCCAGCGCCTACCTCAGCACTGCCAAGCCGGAAAAAATCGCCGCCGAATTGAAAGACCTGCGCACGGTCAAAGCCCGCGACGTGCACGCCGCGGGCAGCTACTTGCCCGAAAGCCACACGCTGGAATTCATCGTCGGCACGAACGAAGCGATCACGCCCGGCGTGTTCCACAAACTGACCGGCGCCCTGGCCAGCCAGGGGCTGCAAATCCTGTCGGCCGAAATCAACACCCTGGCCGACGGCCTGGTGCTGGACCGGTTTTCGGTCGTCGATCCCGACTATGCCGACCGTCCGCCCCCCGAGCGCATCGATGCGGTCAAGCGCGCGCTCGTGGCCTCGCTGCAATCGCCGCTGGGCGACGCGCCGGCCTTCCGCAAGATCTGGCAAAGCGAGCAGGCCAACCCGGCCGCGCTCAGCGGACTGCCGACCCGGATTCGCACCGACAACAGCACGTCCGAGCGGTTTACGATTCTGGACATCTTCGCCCGCGATCAACTGGGCCTGCTGTACACGATCGCCCGGACGCTGTTCGAGATGGGCATTTCGGTGTCGCTGGCCAAGATCGGCACGTATCTGGACCAGGTGGTCGACGTGTTCTACGTCACCGACCAGGCCGGGCGGAAGATCGAGGACGAGGCCCGGCTGCAGGAAATCAGCACCCGGCTGCTGGCCGCGATCGCGGCGTTGAAGTCGTAGCGGCGAAATCGTAGCGGCAAAATCGTAGTGGCGGCGCTGCGTAACGAGTCGCAGGGCCGGGGCAGGGGGGCAGTCCCCGCCGGTTGTTGTCGCTAGGCCTTCAGTTCTTCAGCCCGAGCATCGCCGCGCGCCAGCGCGGCTCAAACTCCGCCAGCGGCATCCCGACCAGCTCCTCGAACCGCTGTGCGTCGGGCTTATCGGCCGCGGCCGGGTCGATGTAGCGCTCCAATTGGGGCGTGCCCAAGAGCGGTTGCTCGAACGTCAGATACCAGGCCAGGCCCCAGGAGTACAGGTACAACCGCGAGGCGCCGGACGCGTCGCCGCGGTGGGCCGACAAGAACGTGTTCGCGTCGGCCGAGAGCAGCTCCGCCAGGCTCAGCGGATGCTCCGAGCGCAGATCGCGCTGCAGCTGGGCCAGCCGCTGCGGACTGGGGGCGTCGACTCGCAGCGTGTCGGCTTCCAACAGGCCGCTCTCGAACGTCTGGGCCAGCCCCTCGTTCAGCCACCGCGGCACGTCGTAGAGCGCGTGGGGGTAAACGAAGTTCTCCAGATAGGCATGAAACGCTTCATGATTCAGCCGGCTGAACATCTGGCCGGTGACTTCCTCGAAGCGCCCGGCATTGCGCCGATCGGCCGCCTTGATCTTGGCTTCCAGGCCGGCCACCAGCTCGCGCCATTTGCGCTGCTCGGCGGCCGAGACGCGCTGCCGCTCTTCGGGCGAGACGCCCGCCTTGCGGAGCGCATCGTTCAGATCGCGCAGCCGCCCCGGCGTTTCGGCGAGCAGCCGCTCGTACTCGTCGCGCTCGGCCTGGTGCGTGTGGCGAATCTTGGCCAGCTCGGCCACGAACCGGTTCAGGTCGCTGCCGGCCACAACCAGGTTGAAATCCGCCGCGAAGAACGCCGGGTTCTCCAGGTCCAATCCCCGCCCGCCGAGAAACTCGCGATAGCGCTCCGTATCGCCGAAGAGCAGGATCTGCAACCGCCGCCGGGCCGTCGCCCGAGGGGGCAGAATCTGGCGGTAAGCGGTGAAGATTTGTTCGATCCGCACGATCGCCCGCCGGGTCATCGACTCGTCGGCCGTGCTCTCCAGCGAGAACCAGTCTCCCTGATACTGCCAATAAACCGTGCCGTCGCGGCTGATCGGCGTGAGCCGCAAGTCTTCCATCCGCCGGGCTTCGACCCGGGCGCGATTCTTGAAGCCCTCGATCCGCCTGGCCAGCTCGGCCCGCTCGGCCGGCTCCAGGCGCGTCCAGGTGACGATATTGCGCCGGTCGATCGGCCGAATGGCCAGATACATCGGCTTGCCGGTTGGCCGGCGAACCTCGACGAACTCGATCTCGGCCGGGCTTTCGGCCGAAATCAGCCCCTCGTACGATTTGCCGTCCGCCAGCAGCACACGCTCCAGCTTCCAGGGCGCGGCGGTCTTGGCGACCGGATCGTCGGCCCGCGACCGGGCGCCGCCCACCAGCGCGCAGCAAACCGCCGCCGAGCACAGCGCGATGATCGTCGAGCGCAGAGACATGGACCGATTCGGCGTTGGGCGAGTGCGATTCCTCCCGCGGCGGGCGGGAGGACTAACTTCACCATCGCCGTACCGCCGGCGGCTGTCAAGTCAGCGGGCAAATAGTGGGTCAGTTTGAAACCGGACTACTTAGGCCCCCAATTGTGCGCCCAGACTGCGTACAGGAAGAACAATATCAACACGTCCGCTCCCAGCCGGACGAACCCCCAGAATCGAATTGAACGATCGATTTTGTTCGCACTTTCGGCCCACTGAACTTGAAGAGACCGCAAATACTCCATGGACGAGTCGATAATTGCCGTTCGTTCGATGTGCTCGGCGGCAAGGCGGTCTTCCGTCGCGCGCATTGCCTCGCGGATTTCGGTAAGCATCTTAAGGGCCGGGTCGTCGGTCATGGCAATTGCCCCTAGAAAAGGAAAGGGGGACATTCTACTTTTTTGCGCTTCTTCGGTCGCCCTCCAGCGCGCAACGACGGCTGAAAAGGAAAGGGGGACATTCTACTTTTTTGCGCTTCTTCGGTCGCCCTCCAGCACACAACGGCGGCTGTACCGTCGATCATTGCGCGGCCCGCTCAGTGTAACGATCGTCCCCGAATGAAGCGACTCGAGCAATGCTGCGTGGCAACGGCGACGACAACCGGTCCGCCTGGACCGCAACTGGCAGGGCCGTCCAATTCTCAGAACGAGGTTCCGCAACGGGGAACCGCCACAGTCGGTGCAACGGCAGGCACTCTTTGGGCGCCGCCATCCATTCGACGAAGGCGGCGACTCTGCCGTGCTGTCGGCGGGCGGCTACTGTTGCCGAAAGGGCAGGGGGCCGAAGTCCGGCGTCGTGATCCGCGCTACGAAACGGCAGCCGACATTCCAGACCGGCTTGCCCTCGGCTTCGTCCGGCCACTGATGCACGATCTGGGCGGAAACGAAGATGAACGGCGCCGCCCCCAGGGCGACCACCAGGTACTCGCTGTCGGGCGGGTCGTTGGCGACGAACGAGAAGCCGGTCGGCGAAAGGTCGCGGCACAGCACGCGGCGGAACTCCGACTGGGTCGGCATCCGGCCGTCGACGTACGGCGCCACGAACTGCAGGCAGGAAAAACCCCGCCGCCGATTGTCCCGGCGATCGGTGTCGGCCGCCATGCTGGCGTCGAGCACGTGATGCACCAGGGCAAAGAAGTTTGCGTCTGCACTTTCGCGATACGGCACGGCGCTGCTCCCCCCGATCCCCAACCGGTCTTTGCGCGACCCAAGAAAGACCGCCACTGGGTATGTACGTCGCGCCGGGCCCGCGGGCAAGCGCAGCCCGGCGGCCGAGTGGGTTTGGATCGCCTGTAGCGGCTGTGCGGCGATCGGGCCGGGCGCGGAAAAAAAGCCGGCCGTTCCGCGCCGCCCAAAGCGTGCGAAACTGCCGGCCGGCAAGTTGCGTGATCGACAAATGAAAATCGCCCGCAGCGTCTCAGGTCAGGGCGCGCGAATTGGTCTTCACCGTGGGTTCGTCAGCCACGTTGACCCAGACGTGCACGTGCGGCGCGCCGCGGAAATACCAGACAAACGCCGGCCCTTCCAGCCGCCAGCAATCCCAAACCTTGTCGCCGCCCAGGTCGCCCTCGCGATAGAAGGCCAAGCCGCACTTCTCCAGCCCGCCCTGGGCCTGCAGGCAGCGGCTGACCTCGTCGCGATCGGTCGGGCGGTACGGCTCGACCAGCTTTTGCAACACTTCGGCCACGAGCAGCCGCTGATCGCTGGTCATGTCGGCCACGGGCAGCCCGGGATACGGCCCCGCCGGTCCATGGAATGCCACGTCGTCCTCGCGCGGCAAGCGGTCGACCAGGGCCCGGTCGCGCTGCGGCCCGTCGAGCATCTCGAACACCTTGTTCGCCGCCAGGGCCTGGTGCCAAAACACGTTGCCCGGGTGGTTCGGTTTCTCGTTGAAGCCCGAGGCGGCGTGCCCGTAAAAGATCGGCCCGCCGAAGGCCACGTGATCGGTCGAGTTGCCGTCGCAGCGAATCGTCATGTGGCGGCCGGTCATGACGAATTCGAATTTCTCCCCCGGCTTGCCGAAGATGGCGATCGACTGCTCGTTGCCGAAACCGCCGGCATCGTCTTCGAGTTGCTTGTAGATCCGCTTGTGCCAGTCGGGCTGGACGATCCCCTCGAAAATCTGGCGGATCATGGCCTGTTGGTCGGCGCTGAAGAAGTCGCTGTTGACGATCGGCTTGGTGATGTTCCAGTTATTTTCCACGTGGGTCCGCAGCAGCCCGCGCTTCGGATCCAGGTAATCCCACTCGAACGCAACCTCGCGCTTCTGGTTGTCCTTGAGCGATTCGAGCAGCGTCTTGACGATCGATTCAGGGGCCCCGGCGCTGGTGGCCGCGGCGCTCGCCGCTCCGGCGCCAGTAACTTCCTCTGCCCGGAGCGGCGTCAGGCTGCCGGCAGCCAGACCGCTGGCGGCCACGGCTACGGCCGCTGTGGTCGAGGATTTGATAAAATCGCGGCGTGTGACCGGCAGGCCGCGCTCGTCGCAATCGGGACAGGCGCGCTCGGGTTGGTTCATGGCGTGGCCTCCGCTAGGTGGAGTAGGGGGTGTGACAACGCGGGGGGCAGGTAAGCCAATCGGTATTAGAGCGGTGTCCCGCGCGGGTTGCAAACAAAAACGGCCCGCTCCCAGCGGCTCACGCTCCGGCGCCCAGGCGTGCGCCACTTTTTTGCCCGGCGCGACGTGGCCGAGTGCTCTGCCGCCCGGCGCGCTGTGACCCGGCGCTGTGAGCCGCGCGCTGTGACCCGCGCGCTGGCAGCGTGGGCAAAAAAATGTCGCCCGCTGCGCTTGGACGATCCGCACGATGCGGCCCCGCGCAGCGCGGACAATCCTCGCCGGCCCGATCGTAAACCTGGTGGTGGTTCTGGTACCCCCCCGCGGTGTTGAGCGCGTTGCGATAGGTGCCGTCGCTGAGCGTGGAGCCCTCGAAGCGAATCGCTTCGCTCAGCACGTGCTCGATCATCTCGTGCAAGCGCTGCCAATCGCCGCGGCGCAAGCTCTGGCAGGGGCGCTCCGGATGCAGCGCCGCCAGGTGCAAAATCTCGGAAGCGTAGAGATTACCGATCCCGGCGATCGCCCGCTGGTCGAGCAGTGCCACCTTGATCGCCCGGCGGCCGGCCGCCAACCGCTGGCGAAGGATCTCGGGCGACAGGTCCAGGGCGTCGGGGCCGATTTTGTCGGGCCCGAACTGCGCTGCGAACTCGGCGGGCGTAAACAGCCGCACCGAGCCCAGCCCGCGCCGATCCCAAAACAAGAGTTGGCTCGCCGGGCCGCCTTCCAGACGCAGGCAAAACCGCAAATGCACCTGATTGGGCGCCTCGGCCACAAGTGCCAGGCCCGTCATCCGCGGCTCGATCACGATCGCATCCTGGCTGTCCAGGCGAACGATCACCCGTTTGCCCAAGCGGCCCACGTCGATCACCCGGCGGCCGACGGCCCGGCGGCGGAATTGCGCCAGCGGCGGCGAAATCAGAATCGGCTTTTTCCGACAGCGCACGGCCGGCACCTCGACGATCCGGCTGCCGACGATCACCGCCACGCCGCGGCGCATGGTTTCCACTTCGGGCAACTCGGGCACGAATCTCTCCTGAAATGCAGCCAGGCCTGCGGCGCGGTTAGCGGCCAGACACAACGAATGAGCCCGCGCGCCGCCAGGCCGGCTCAATCCTGCTAGCGCGGGCCTACAAGTGCTTTTCGACGAACTCCCAGGCCGAGGCGTCGTCGAATTCGTGGCCGCCGGCAAACACCACATGCGAAAACCGCTCGCCGAGACCCAGCCGGGAATAATACGCAGCCGACTGCGGGGCGAGTAGCTTCCCACCGTCGCGATGGTCGACTCCGTCGGTGGCCCCGGCTTGGATCTGCAAGGCCCGCGGACAGACCAGGGCCGCCAGGTCCGAATCGCGAAACAGCGTGAAGCGGTCCGGAAAGCGAAAATCGCTGGGAATCGACAACTCATCGCGCTCGTAGCGTGCCTCTTGCACGCCGTAATAGCAACTGCACACGGCCACTTTGATGCGCGGCTCGACCGCCGCGGTGACCAGCGTGTAGTAGCCGCCGTAGGACAGGCCGACCATCGCGATCCGCGCCGGGTCGATCTCCGGCCGCGCAACGAGCACGTCCAGGCTGCGCGTGATCTTGGCGATTTCGATCGCCGTCAGGCTGGTGCCGACCAGCCGCAACCGCTCGTCGGTGCGATTGCGCACGTCCTGCGGAAAGCCCTCGGCCGCGAACAGATGCTGCGGCGCGAACACCGCATAGCCCCGCTTCACGCCGCCGCGAACCATGTCGTGGTAATTCGCCCCGCCGTGAAACAGCGCCACTTCGGGCGATCCGCCGCCGCCGTGCATCGAAATGACCAAAGGCACGCGCTGCCCCTGGGCACGGGATTTCGGCACGATGTAAATCCCTTCGGCCTGCACGCCCGCCAGAATCGGGATCGTCGCCCGATAGTACGTGCCAAGCACATCTTCGCCCAGCGGGTCGAACTTGGCGCCGCGCTCGCGGGCCTCGGCCGACACTTCGCCCGGCGGCGGATAGCCGATCGATTGGCAAAACGCCTGCCGGTAGCGCTCGGCCGACCTGGCAAATGCAGCCGGCGACGAATAATCGTCGGGCAGCAGCTTTTCGAGCCGGGCGCGGTCGTTTTTCTGGGCCCGAATGTAGGCATCCAGCTCCCGGGCCTGCTCGCTCCGCAGCGGATTCGAGTCTTTCACTTCCTGCTCGAAATACTTCGCCGCGGGCTCGTCGGCGGCGGCCGCGGCCGCGCCACCGACAGCGGCGGCCAACAGGACGGCGGCGCAAATCGCGTTTTTCAGCATGGGCAACTCGATTTCTCGGGCATCGTGAATGGGGTCGGGCCCGGCGAAAGAAACCGTCGGGGCCGCTCAAGCGCACTCATAGAATGCCGCGCCAGCCGCGCCGCCACAAGGGAGCAGCGCCGCCGCCCGGGCCCCGTTCGCGCCCGCGCCGGCCATAGCCGCAGGTCCGCGGCCATAGCGACAATGGGCCCCCGGTCGATTACCATGCTGGGGTCGCGATTTCGTCATTCCTCGTTCATTCTGCCTTCATCCTTCTGGCTTCATCCTTTCTCCTTCTGCTTCTGCCCCATGCCTTCCTTCTCGCAGCGCATGCAGCTCGTGCAGTCGCCGATGATCCCCGTAGTGGGCCAGTGGATTCGGGCTCATCCGGGCACGATCTCGCTGGGGCAGGGGGTGGTCAGCTACGGGCCGCCCCCCGAGGCAGCCCAGCGGGTCGCCCAATATCTCGCGCGCGGCGGCCCCGACGACCACAAATACAAGCTGGTGGCCGGCATCGACGAATTGCAGCAGCGCCTGACCGACAAGCTCGAGCGCGAAAACGGCATCGCCCTGGGGCCCGGCAGCCGGTTGGTGGTGACCGCCGGCGGCAACATGGCGTTTTTCAACGCACTATTGGCAATTGCCGATCCGGGGGACGAGATCATCCTGCCGGCGCCGTACTATTTCAATCACGAGATGGCCGTGGCCATGCTCAGTTGCCGGACCGTCACTGTCCCAACGGGCGCGGACTACGCCCTGGACGTGGCGGCGATCGGCCGGGCCATCGGCCCTCGCACGCGGGCGGTGGTTACGATCTCGCCCAACAATCCCAGCGGGGCGGTTTATTCGGCCGAGTCGCTGCGGGCCGTCAACGAGCTGTGCCGGGCCGCGGGAATTTATCACATCAGCGACGAGGCCTACGAGTATTTCGTGTACGACGGGGCGGAGCATTTCTCGCCCGGTTCGTCGCCGGGAGCGGCCGATCACACGATCTCGCTGTTTTCGCTTTCCAAGGCCTACGGATTCGCGGCCTGGCGGATCGGCTATATGACCGTGCCCGACCGATTGCTCACGCCGATCCAGAAAGCCCAGGACACGATCCTGATCTGCCCGCCCGTGGTGTCGCAAGAAGCGGCCTGCGGAGCCCTGGCGGCCGGGGCGCCGTATTGCCGCCGGCACGTGGCCCAACTGGCCGAAGTGCGCCGGCAAGTGCTTGACGAGCTAGCCCAGGCCGGCCCGCGGTGCCGGGTCGCCCGCACGCAAGGAGCGTTTTATTTTCTGGTCGGCATCGACACGCAGCTGCCGGCGGTGGAAGTCGTCGAACGCTTGATTCGCCAATTTGGCGTGGGCGTGCTGCCGGGAACCACGTTCGGACTCGAGCAGGGCTGCACGCTGCGGCTGGCGTACGGCGCGCTCGCGCCCGAGACGGTTTGCGACGGCGTGGGGCGTTTGGTCCGCGGGATTCGCGAGCTGACCGGGTCCGACCCGGCTTCCTCGTGAACACGGAATCGCAGCAATAAGGATTACCGCCTTGCAAGTCATCGGCTGCCAGACCGACATCGTTTGGCACGACAAAGCGGCCAACTATGCCGCCGTGCGCGCGCTGCTGGCCGGCGCCGATCGCGGCGCCGGCCTTGATCGTGCTGCCGGAGATGTTCGCCAGCGGCTTCAGCATGCACGTCGACGAAATCGCCGAAACGGCCGACGGCCCCACCAACCGGTTTCTGGCCGAACTGGCCGTCGAGAAACAGTGCTACGTCGTCGGCGGCGTGGTCGCCCGGGCAGCGGACGGCCGGGGACGCAATCAGGCCGCCGTGTACGATCCAACAGGCCGCGAAATCGGCCGCTACGACAAGCTCCATCCGTTCAGTTTCGGGCAGGAATCGCGGCATTACTCGGGGGGCGAGGACATTGTGCTCGTCGATTGCGGGCTCTGGCGCGTGGCCCCGCTGGTTTGCTACGACCTGCGGTTTCCCGAGATCTTCCGCCACGCGGCGCAGCGCGGCGCCACGCTGCTGGTGGTGATCGCCAACTGGCCGGCTCCGCGCGTGAACCACTGGCGGCAGCTGCTCATCGCCCGGGCGATCGAAAACCAGGCTTACGTCGTGGGCGTGAACCGCTGCGGCAACGATCCGCAGCTGGCCTATCCGGGCAGCAGCCTGATTATCGATCCGCGCGGCGAAATCCTTACGCAGCTCGACAAGCGGCCAGGGCTGCTGACCGCCACGCTCGATCTGGCGGGGCTGGAAGCCTATCGGCGGCAATTCCCGGCGCTGGCCGACATCCGGCCCGAATTCCTGGGCGGATCCCGCCAATAGCCGATCGTCAACGACATTCGCCGGGCGGCAGAGCGCCCGTCACGCTGCGGAGCACATCGACGAGCGGTTCGCCTTGCGTTTGCAGGCGTGCTTCGAGCCGCCGGCTGCAATCGCAGTCGCAGCAGGCCCAAGGTTCGCTCCCGTTCAGGTCGCGGCAGCGGCTACGGACATGAGCGTCCTGCACCTTGACCAGCTCGAAGAACTGCTCCCAGTAGGGGCGCTCTTCGTCGAGCGGAACATCGCAAAAGCACACTTCCACCCAGCGGGCTGCGCCGTCGGCGCGCGTGCGCGCCTCGCCCATGTTGCGCAAGTATTCCCCTTCGGCCACGGAACCGGCTCCCAGCGTGCCATGGTCGATCGCGTCGAGCAGGGCCTGCTCGCGACCGGGTTTGACTCGGGCTGTCACCAGGTATCGCATGGCTTGGCTTACGCGGCGCGGGTTAACGCAGAGGGCGCCTAATGCGGGGGCCGGATTCCGGCCGGAGCATGGGCCCGGAGCTGGTCGTAGGCTTCGACCACGTCGCTGGGCACGACGAAGTTCTGCCGCTGCAAATGCTCGAGCAGGTCGAGCACGTCCTTGGGCGCATGATTGTGCATCGCCGCTTCGAGCACGCGGTCCTTGTCGGCCGGAAACTTGAGGCCGGCCAGAAACGGTTCGATCGGGCGGCCAAATTCGGTTTTGGCGTTCATCGGGGGGATCCTTCGGCAAGGTGCCAGCACCCTGTCATTTTCCCGGGTCCGCAGCGAAAAGGCAAATCGCGCCGCGTGCCAAAGCGGCAGCCATCCCGGCGCGGCGGGCGCCCCGCACTCCAACAAAAAAACCGCCGATTGCGGCCAACGCGTCCGCCGGACGAGCTCCAACCTCGAAACAGCGCTCGCTTTACGGGCTCGACGGCGCGTACCACAGCACCAGCCGATCGCCGGCTGCGGCCGTCGAGGTGAGCGCAAGCGACTGAGAAAAATCGACCGGGGCGAGCAGCAGATACCGCCAGGCCAGCTCGGCGCACCGCCCGCTCAGCACGCGAAAGAAGTCTTCCTCGCCCGGCCAGCCGCCCAAAAACGCATCCGCGGGGCTCCGCGCCCAACCGGTCTGCTCTCGGCCGTCGACAGACAGCCCGGCCAGCGGCTGCGGCCCCTTGGCCCCAACGGACCAGACCAGTCCCACCAGGCGACCCGCGCCGGCAAGCGACGCCAGGTCGTGCGACTGGCCGGCGCGCTCGAACCGGCCGCGCAATCGCATCCGCTCGGCGATCCGCAGCGGCTGCCAGGCCGGGTCGGCCGGATGCTCGCGCAGCACCGAGGCCGTGACGGTCAGTTTCTCAAGCGCCGTCTGCCCGGCATTGCGGACCGAAACGGTCAAACCCCGCGCGAACGGCATCGCCAGCATGTTGGTGAAGCCGCCCCGGTACACGTTGGCGAAGTTGTAGTGGTTCGAGGGTGTGCCGACCAGCGGCACGTGCGAGCTGAGGGCCGGAAAAAAATACCGGGCCGGCGCCGCCAGGGCCGGCTGCGGCTCGCCGTCGACCGAGACGTCCAGCCACAGATCGTCGTGTCGCAGCACGGCTGGATCGGCCTGCAGCTTGAGCCATTGCACGATTCCCGCCCCGTCCAGCTTGATCAGCGCCGCCGACTGGCCGGGCCCGAGCGAGTCGATCGTGCCCGAGTCGCGCGGGGCCGGATCCTGCTCGCGGTGCGTGCCCCAGCCATACTGGTGCTGCCGGTAATCGATCGCGGCCAGCCAGCCGCGCGGCAGCACGGCGCGGCCGGGCTGATAGGTCTCCACCGGCAGCTCGGCAGGAAACCGGGCGTACTCGATCCGGTATTCCGCCCCCGGCACGTCGCGCAGCGCGATCTGCACGCTGCGGGCGAACGGCAGGCACGTGAGCACCGGATCTTTCTCTTCGGCCAGGTGCGGCGCATGCTCGTACAGCAGGTTGGCCAGGCAATCGATCGCCGGCTGAGTTTGCCCGTCGAAGTAGAACGAAATGTGCCCAGTGGGCTTCGAGCGCCACACTTGGATGATGGCGCCCGGGCCGTCGAGGTCGGCCAGCATGTGCTGTTCGCCATCGGACAATTTGGCTTCGACCACGCTCGTGCGGATGCCATCGGCCAGCGAAAGCCGCTCGGGATCGATCAAGCGCTCGAACAGCACGGCGGGGCCGGACTGGCTGCGCGGCGCGTACCAGGCGTTCAAGCCGGGCCCATCGGGAGCGGACAAGACGCGGATGTTGCGAAACTCGATCTTGCCGCCGTGATCCTGAAACCCGATCCAGCCCTTGAGATGCCGATGTTGCAGTTCCGGATGCCAGAAGGTGTTGGCTTGCTGCACCAGCTGGCCGTTGATCCAGCCCGAGATCATCCGCCCGTCGGCCTTGACCACGGCGGCATTCCAGCCCTCGGAACGGTCGGCGCGGGCGAGCGGCTCCAGGTTGCCGTAAATGGCAAACGTCGACTGCTTGTCCAGGCCCGGCTCGTCCTGCAGCTGCAGTTCCATGCCGTCGCCCGAGGGCCAGCCGTCGCGCGGCGTGCGGATGCCAATCCCTGAGTTGCAATGCGGGCTGTGCTTGTATTCGAGCGACAACGTGAAGTTGGCGAACTCTTTTTCGGTGCGCAAATAATTGCCGTCGCGGTTCATGCACTCGATCGCGCCGTCATGAGCCCGCCACGAGTCCAGCCCCAATGGCGACCACCAACCGGCCAGATCGGTGCCGTTGAAGATCGCTTCGCCCTCCGGCTCGCTGAGCATCAGGTCGGTCACGGCGACGGCCCCGCGCCGCGCCGCCAGGCCCAGGCCAAAACGCCGGTTCGCATCGATCGGCGCGGCGCCCAGCGGCTGGCCGTCGACGTCGATCGACAGCTTGTCGCCGGCGCGCGTCAGCCGGGCGGTGTGCCAGGTCTGGGCCCCGGCCGGAAGCTTGCCGGCGGCCATGAGCAGCGCCTGTGTCATGTCGACCACCGACACGGCCGGGTCTCCGGCGGCCAGCGACACGGTGAGCCCCATCCCCTGGGGCACGTCGGGCAAGCGCACGGCGAGCGCCGCCCCCTCGGCCGCGCGCAGCGCAGGTTGAGCGTGAAATCCCCCAGCGTCCAGCCCGACAGCAGCGGCGTGGCGTCGGCGCGGGCTGTGAGCACTCCCTCTTTGATTTGCCAGCCGCGCGGCGGCTCGCCATGGTCCCAGCCCACCAGCGACTCGGGCCGGAGCAGGCTCAACCCCGGCTCCGCGGCGGCGAGGTTGGTGAGCAGCGGCGGGAAGAGCAGGAACCACAGAAACACAGCGCAGCAGACCAGCGGAATCAGAGCCGTTGGACGGAGAGAAGTCATCATGGCGGCGATCGAAGGGCGGTTTTCAGACAGCCAGATATTCACGCCACACCTTATGGCCAGGTTCGACTCGGTGCCCGAGATTCTACCACTCGATTCAGAACCCGCGCCGTATCTCGGTGGAGCTGTTCGATTTCTGATCGCAGCGACCGCGGGGTTGTTGCCTGCCTTGTTTGTGATTCTCGTGGCCATTGCTGACGTCAGAATCCGAGAAACTCCTCCAGCGCTTCGCGCATCAATTCGCGGTCGGGCTCGATGCCGGTCCAGATCTTAAAGCCGATCACCGCCTGATTGACCAGCATGCCCAACCCGTCGAGCGTTTGGCAGCCCCGGGCCCGGGCGTCGCGAATCAACCGCGTGTCGGGCGGATTGAAAACGACGTCCGCCACTACCATCGCGGGGCTCAGCGAGCCGATGTCGAGCGGCACCCGGGCCGCGCCGTCTCCCAGGCCGATGCTGGTGGCGTTGATCACCACGCTGGTCTCCGGCGGCACCTCGTAATCCCCTTCCCAGACGACCGATTGCGTGCGGACCGACAGTTTGTCGCCGATCAGCCGGGCCAGTTCTTCGCCCCGCTGGGCCGTGCGGTTGACGACCGTGATCGGCCCGGCGCCAGCCAGGGCCAGTTCGATGCCAATCGCCCGGGCCGCTCCGCCGGCGCCCAGCAGCACGACCCGTTTGCCGGCCGGTTCCGTGAGCTCGCCGAGCGATTGGACAAAACCTTTGCCGTCGGTATTCTCGCCGACCAACTCGTCGCCCACGCGGTTGACGCAATTGACGGCGCCCATCAACTGGGCCGCATCGCTCAGCCGATTGAGGTGCCGCAGCACGGCGACCTTGTGCGGAATGGTCAGGTTGCAGCCGCGAAAACCCATCGCCCGCATGCCGCGCACGGCGTCGGCCAGATCGAGCGGCGCAACCTCAAGCGTCAGGTAGCGCCAATCGAGGCCGGCCTTGGCGAAGGCCTTTTCCATGATGTACTGCGTCGGGTTGCCGGCCACGGGCTGGCCGAAGACGCAGACGATTTCCTGAATCGATTTATCGGCCAAGGCAGTAACTCCGGCAGGGCACAGGGGGCCGGGCTGCGCATCGGTGTGAAGTAAGACGCCCTGGCTGCCGGTTATCTTGATCGAGCCCGGGGCGGTTTGCAACGCCGGGGGAGCGCAACAACTCGATCTCGCCGGCGCCAATGCACTGCTTCCCGCTTAGCAAAACGAAGGCGTTAAGCGGTGTGTAAGCAAACCCGTTACGGCGTCCAGAGCCTGGCACCTTGCGCCGCGCCGGCCGGGCCCACGCGCCGGGCCTTGATCCGCACGTACGGCGCCACATAGCAGCTGCGCTGGGCGAAGGCCCCCAGCTCGGCCTGCGCGTCGGCGTGCAGGGGCTCGACCAGGTCCTCGATCACGAAGCCCGAACGGCACAGGCCGCCCAGCAACTCTTCCCAGCGGTGCAGAAATTCGAGCGTGCCCGGCTCGCGGTGCGGGCTGCCGACCACCTCGGGCAGCGGGCCGGAGCGGTAATAGGGCTCCGTCAATTCGTAGCCGCGCGGCGAAGGCGCGGAGCCGGCTTGCAAGCTGGCCGGCTGCTTGTGCTGGCTGACGTACAGGCCGGCCGGAGCCGTCACCCGGGCCACTTCACGATACACCCGCAGCACGTCGGGCACGTAGCAGGTGCTGACCGGATGAATCACGATGTCGTAGCCCGCCGCCGGCAGGGCAGCCAGATCGTCCATCGAGGCCTGGATCACTTCCAGGTCCAGTCCGCGTTCGATGGCCACTTGCCGATCGAGGGCCAACATCTCGGCGCTGATGTCGACGACGGTCACCTTGGCCCCGGCCGCCGCATACAGGGCGCTCTGGCTGCCGCCGCCGCTGGCCAGGCAGAGCACGCGCCGTCCGGCGATCGAGGGCCCCAGCCAACCGTAACGATCGACCACGGCCAGCGGCTGGCGAAAGTCTTCGTCGCTGGCCGGCCGGGTAAACACATCGCGGCGGCGGACTCGGGCATCCCACGCGCGGCGATTATGGTCGTGGGCAAAACCGGGGACGTCGGACATGGCTGGCGGGATCCGGTGAGAGGTGCAACCCGCGTGGGCGGGCCTGACCATGAATTTCGCGCCGGCGGGCCGTTGCTCCGGCTAACCTGGTTAAGCCCGCCGGCGGCGGCCGGCGGGGCGCGTTCAAAAGGCGCTCAGCCATCCTGGGGCCGTTTCCACACCCAGGCCCCTTGCTCCGCGTGTTTGAGAATATACCGATAGACGTTGAGTTGATGCTGCCGCGTCTCGATGCGCTCTGCGCGACAACGCTGCGCCCAGAGTTTTTCGCGCCAGCCGCGTGCCCGGGCCGCGAACCAGGCGTGCCGCTTGGCGCGGCCTGCCCAATCGCGTTCCAGCTTACGCGGAACTTTGGCCAGAACATGCGAATGGTGCGAACCCACGGCACAACAAAGCACAATCGCCCCGAGCGCTACAAACTTGTCTACCAGCGCGGCGCCGACGACGGCCCGCCAATCGGCCGACAACTCGACCGGCGGTTGCGTGAGCGCGGCGCGGCTCCGCTGGGCTTTGTGGCGATAGAGACCGGCGGTCGGCGGATGCTTGTAGTCGCCTTCCACGTGCTCGCGATGGCCGCGGGTGCGAAAGCCGCGCTCGTCGCCATAGAGCCACGATCCGTAGGTCGTCAGCACGATGTGGAACCAGGCCCGCTCGCCGGCTACTGCTGCGACGGACTTGCGGGCGGGCATGGCGGGACCGAGCGTGGGCTGAAGCTGCGCCCACCCGTCGCCGCGGGTGGGCTTAACCGTTCGATTGGCAACCGCTGCAGGGCGCTCCTGCTAACACCGTTAGGCCCGCCGGCGGCCGGTGGGCGCGATCGCACACCCGAGCCAGCATGCATCCGCGGCTGTCGCTCGTCAACCGGCCGCTGCGCCGCGCCCGCCTTGCTGCGACCATTCCTCCCAGCATCGCCAGAATCGCCATCAGGAGCGTCCCCGGCTCGGGCACCGCAATTGGCGTGAACACCACGACGTTCGAGCTGTTGTATTCCGGAATGTAGGCGATCTGTCCGGTGCTCGACAACAGCGACAGGCCGGTGGCGAACTGGAAGCTGCCCAGTCCGTCGTTGGCGAACAGCGATACGGCATTGGTGGCGTGGTCGATGTGGAACAAACCGCCGCTGCCGGTCACATACACGTCGCCGTTGGGGGCCACGGCCAGGTCGTAGCCTGCGGTGTTGCCGGAAAGCAATGTCGGCATGCCCACTATCGTGCTGGCACCGCTGCCGCTGAGCGTGGCCTTGTAGACTTCGCCGATGGTCGTGCTGGGGTCGCTCGGATTCAGCACGGCTTGCTGATAGATCAAGTGACCGCTCGAATCGAATCCGATGCCCGAACCATACGAGAGCCCCGTCACGAGGGGCACCAGCGAATGGCTGACGGGATTGAAATAATCGATCGACCCGGCCACGCCCCCTGAGGCATCGGAGACAAAGACGTCGCCGTTGGAACGCACCGCCACGCCGGAAATCGTCGGGTCGCCGCTGTACAGCGTGGTCGCGACGCCGGTCGTGGGGTTGATCGAGTACAGCGCGCCCTGTCCCGGCGCGGCGTCGGTCACCAGCAGGCTGCCCGAAGCCGGATCCCAGGCCGCGCCGGCGACAGCGTAAAATCCGCCCAAGGGCACTCCGCTGACGGCAATCGGCGCGCCCAGCGTGCCGTTGGGGTTGAGCACGTCGATCTCGCTGGCCGGGCTGCCGTAATTCTGATTGCCTTGAACCACGTACAGGGCACCGCTGGGGGAGTAAGCGGCGGCGGCGCCGAACAAGTTGACCGGATCGCTGCTGACCGTGTACGTCTGCTGGGAAAAGCCCGGCGGGTCGGCCAGTGCCAGCGGTTGCAGCGTCAAGCCGACCAGGCCAAACAGCAGCACAACGGGCCGGGAGAAGAATGATCGGTCAGGCATTAGCGTCGCTCCTCGTTGGGAAAGTCCTGTTGAAAATAGCGCAGGTGAATCGCGTCGTTGGCTCTTTCAGAGGAAAAATCGCTCAATCGACGAGTGCATCCAGCTCTCCGCCGGCCCGGGTGCACAAGGTCGAAAGCAGGCTGGCGGCAATCGTATCGGCCAGGAAACGCACGCTGCCGTCGCACATCAAGGCTTGTGCGCCGCTCGGATGATCGCTCCAGAGCTCGTTGTCTTGCAGCTGGTTGATCTGGACGGTTTGATCGAAGATGTTCTCGCCGTCGGCCCACTCGCCGTCCATGTTGTTGCCGCGTCCGGTATCTTCCGCCACGATGATCGTGTGGCTCGTGCCGTCGCTGATTTGCCGGATCGCGATCGAGCGGTCGTAGAGCATGGTGCCGTTGGCGTAGGGCAGCAGCAGCCCGGCGCCGAACATGCCGCCGTAGTCGGAACAGGCGTGCCAATTGGCCGGCGTCAGCGGAAACACCGTGCCGGTGTAGTTGCCCTGGCGGTCCGGCTGCGCCAGGCGCACCGTGCTGGGGCAAAGATAAACTTCGATGACCTGGCTGGTGGCCGGCTGGTTAACCGGATCGTTGTAGGCAAACGAGGTGTTGAACTGCGCGGACGTTTTGCTCCTCCAGATACGGCAGCAAGTACAAGGACCAGGCCAGCTGCGTGGTCCCCTTGTTCGTGCAGCCGGTCGGAAACGTCTGCTGCGCGTTGTGATAGGAATTGAGCGCAATGCCGATTTGGTGGAGGTTGCTGCCGCACTGGCTGCGCCGGGCCGCCTCGCGGGCGGCCTGAACCGCCGGCAACAGCAGGGCCACGAGCACCCCCAGGATCGCCATCACGATCAGCAGCTCGACGAGCGTAAACGCCACTCGCGCACCAGGCAGGAGTCGGTTGGTAAGCATTTTTTCCATGGCGCGCGCTCACGCAGCTCCCACGCCAGCGGCACCGCGCTTCCCTCGAGCGACCACGCGCAAGGGGGCAGCCGGACCTGCGATCGGGCAGCGGCCGCTTGACGCGGGCCGCTAACCATTTGCGCACGGACGCTGGCCAAAAGTCCTAAAAGACGATTCCAACCATCAGCAGCTTCCGTCCCTCGCGGAAATACTGCACTCGAACGCGTTGGTAGGTCTTCTGACTTCCGAGCTAGAAAGTCCTGGGCCTTCTCATCGAGCGGCGATGCCCGGCGCCCCCTCTTGGGCAACCCGGCAAGAATCGCTCGACAATGGCCGCGCTTTAGAAGCGGACTTTCTCGAAACACACTCGGTTACAGCGGCGGGGCCGTCCCGGTCTTACACCGGAGTTCCCTGTTTCGTCGGCTGCCTCGCGAAGCGAAGCGGCCGACCACCAACGCACGCACGGCGGGTCAGTCTATCGACCAGGGGGAATTTGTCAATCCGCCGACGGGCGGCGAGAAGTTGTGCACAAAAAAAACCGGGCCAGGGGCTCCAGCACCCCCGACCCGGTCATTCCGGTATCGAATTTCGATCTGCGGATCAGACTAATCCAAAAAGCCGATCAACTCCTGGCTGCGGCTGGGCTGCTGCAGTTTGCGGACGGCCTTGGCTTCGATCTGCCGGATGCGTTCGCGCGTCACCTTGAAGATGTGCCCGACCTCTTCCAGCGTGTAGCTATAACCGTCTCCCAGGCCGTAGCGGAGCTTGATAATCTCGCGCTCGCGATAGCTCAGCGTCTTGAGCACCTTGGCGATCCGGCTGCGCAGCATTTCCTGCGCGGCGCCGATCGACGGGTTCTCGGCCCCCGAGTCGGGCAGCAAATCGCCGAAGTGGCTGTCCTCGCTGTTGCCGACCGGCCGGTCGAGGCTGATCGGATAGCGGCTCATGGCCAACACGCGACGGGCTTCGTCGATCGCCGTGCCGGCCCGCTTGGCGGTCTCTTCGATCGTCGGCTCGCGACCCAGCTCTTGCAGCAGTTCGCGAGATACATTGCGCACACGGGACATGGTTTCGACCATGTGGACCGGAATGCGGATCGTGCGGCTCTGGTCGGCCACGGCCCGGGTAATGGCCTGGCGAATCCACCAGGTGGCGTACGTGCAGAACTTGAAGCCGCGGCGATACTCGAACTTATCGACTGCCCGCATCAGGCCGGCGTTGCCTTCCTGGATCAGGTCCAGAAAGCTCAAGCCGCGGTTGCGGTACTTCTTGGCGATCGAAACGACCAGCCGCAGGTTGCCCTCGGACAATCCGCGCTTGGCCTGCTGATACTGGGCGTAGATCGTTTTCAGGTAACTGACGCGGTTGCGCAGGCTGGTCGGCGTTTCCTGGGCGATCCGCAGGATGCTGCGATACTCGCGGATCCACTTCTTGCGATCGGCCAGATGCCCCTTGGCTTTCTTGTGGGAGTCGATCTGCCGCTTGAGTTCGTCGACCCGGCGGCTGAACTCCTCCAGGGTCTTGATCATCGGCTCGATGCGCTGGGTGCGCAAGCCGAGTTCTTCGACCAGCTTGACCACCCGGCGGCGGCGCCGGCCCAGCGAGCGCCAGGCGTCGCGGCGCTGCGACATCTTGTACGACTTGCTCGAGGCCATGCGGTAATCGTCCTTGTTCTGCCTGAGCAAGGTTTCGATCGTCCGCAAGTTGTGCGGAAAGCGCCCGAGAATCTGGTCCTTTTCCAGCCGATCCGTCACCGAGACTTGCACCGTGCGGTCGAACGGCAATTCGCCGACGTGCACGCGGCGCAGCACCTTGACCGCCGCCTGGATGACGAAGTCGCACTCGAGCAGCCGGCGGCGGAAGCGGGCCCGGGTGATTTCGATCCGCTTGGCCAGGGCGATTTCCTCTTGCCGGGTGAGCAGCGGAATCTCGCCCATTTGGGTCAGATACATGCGCACCGGGTCGTCCGACCAGGACTCACCCTCGTCTTCGGACACCGTCAGCAGATCGTCTGCCTTGGGGTCGACGTCGATGTCCAGGTCGCCGTCGCCGGCCGGCTCCGGCGTTTCCAGATCGTCGTCCAGATCGTCGACCGGCTTGTCGGCCAGATCATGGACTTCGTCCTGGTTCGGCGTTGTGTCGTCTTCCAGTTCGTCCAAAAGTGTGTCGTACAAAACTACACTCCCCCTAACGTGAGCTCGGATGGAAACGGCCGCCTACGGGTCAACGAGCAGCCAGTCTTCGGAGCCAGAGTCGCTAATTATTTCGGGCCAGATGGATCAGAGCGCAAACGCGCTGTCGTGCCGGTCGTTTGCCGGTTCGCCGTCCGTCGGTTCGTCGCCTGCCGATTTGTCGTCTGCCAGTCGTTTCGTTTACCTGTGGTCAGTGCGTCACTATGGAAGGTGTCGAACGAGACACCTTCCCCATCACGAAAACGAAGAACCGGCAGTAGTTGCAGACATAGATAATGCGTGTCGCAGGGGCCAAGGTAGGTACTTTACGCCTCCTGCCAGATGCCACGACATGTTAGTGCAACACCGGTCAGAACTTAACAATTATCACTCTGCGGCTCGAGAAAGCCAACAAATTCTATCACTCATTTCTAACGAGCCCGGCCCGCGCGTCCATTTGGAAAGAAATGACGCGCGAATTTCGAGCAAATCAACAACCCAAATTGCCCAACTTAACAAACGCGACCTTGTTGCTCGCCCGAGACGCTGCTGCCAAGAAAAATTGGCGATCGCGACCACCCAACTCCGGCGCACGCCACTCTCGGGCAAAGAGCGATAATTGGTCGTCTAATTCTAACGTCCGCCGAGCGCCTGTCTAGCCAATCGCGGCTACTTTTCACCGCGCCGGGCGTCGCCCACGGCGCGCTCCAGCTGGTCCCCGCGCCAAGCCGAGCCACGAACGTTCCCCATGGTTGTGGCCGCCGGAGGCAAAACGTTAGCATACAGCCGACATTTTCTTTCCGGCCGAGAGTGCCAGCAAACAAGGGGATGCTGCTGTGGCGGAATTGAGCGAGCAGGTGGCGCTGGTGACCGGCGGCGGCCGGGGAATCGGCCGGGGAATCGTGTTGGAACTGGCCAAGGCCGGCGCCAGCGTGGCGATCAACTACTATCGCGACCAGGCAGCGGCCGAAGAAGTGGCCAGCCAGGTCGAGGCCGGCGGCGGCCGGGCGCTGCTGCTGCCTGGCGACGTCGCCGATCAGGCCACGGTCGAGCGGCTGGTGGCGGACACGGTCCAGGCCTTCGGCCGAATCACGATTGCCGTCGGCAATGCCGCGTACAGCGATCGCCAGCCGTTCTACGAAGCCGACATGGCCGGCTTCCACCGCACGATCGACGTGACGATGTGGGGTTCGTTCTACCTGGCCCGGGCCGCTGCCCAGCAGATGATTGCCCAAGGGGGCGGGGGCTCGATCGTGCTGGTCAGCTCGCCGCACGCCTACGTCCCCATCCCGCGCTCGATGGCCTATAATATGTCGAAAGCAGCTATCGACCAGATGGCCCGCACGGCCGCGATCGAGCTTGCCGAGCACCGGATTCGGGTCAACGTGCTGACGCCCGGCTGGATCGACACTCCGGGGGAGCGAAAATTCGCCTCGGACGAGACGATCGAAGCGGCGGGCAAGAAATTGCCCTGGGGCCGGTTGGGACATCCGCTCGAAATCGGTCGCGGCGTGGCTTTTCTGTGCGACCCGCGCAGCGACTACATGACCGGATCGCAACTGCTGATCGACGGCGGCGTGACGCTTCCCTGGTGGGCGAATCGCGGCAGCGGAGTTCCCCAGTAGTTTTTTTCAGCCCAGCCCCGCGACGGCGCCCCTTTGCCGTTCGAGGCAAACTTTTTCACCCTTTCGGCCTGAGCGTATGACTAGCGCGTATTTGTTGCCCTGCAGCTGCGGACGCTCGACGCCGGTCGGTCCGCGCCAGGCGGGCGAAACCATCGACTGCGTCTGCGGAGCCCGGCTCGACGTGCCGACCATGCGCGAAATGAAGCGACTGGAGCCGATCGCCGATGTGGCCGCCCCGCCGGCATGGGGGCGCCGCCAGGGGCTGCTGTTCATCGGACTGCTGCTGGCCGCCTTGAGCCTGGCCGCGGGCGGTTATTTCTATTTCGTAGCCATGCCCCGCCATCAAGAATTTGCCGCCTCGCCGCAGCAGATCGACAACATCGGCCCGGTCGATGCCTGGCAGTATTGGACGATCGTGCGCCGCGGCATCCCGCTCACGCTCACGCTCGAAGCTGCCGACGTGCTGGAGCGAACGCGCAAGGCCCGGATCGGCCTGCGCTGGTCGCTGGGGTTCGCCGCGGTCGGGCTGGCCGTCGCCGGCTGGGGCCTGCTGGCCAAGGACAAGAACACCCCTTGAGTCCGAGCCAGCCCCAGGGGCTACGCGCGACCCGCCGGAGCTTCCAGAAACGTGAATGTTTGACCTGGCCCGACAGCCTGCCTTGAAATCTCGTCAGCAATAAATCCCGGGCCGGCCGCTGCCGGCAGGGCACCCTGATCGCCGCACCGGGGCATCCTCCTTGGTTGGTCGAAATCGTTCGCTTCGCCCCAGATCGCCAGACTCGAGACCCCGCGCATGAAAGCCGCTTACATCGACGCCACGGGAACCCCCGACCAGATCATCTATGGCGACCTGCCCACACCCGAGCCTGGTCCGGGCCAGGTGCTGGTCGAGGTGGCTGCCGTCTCGGTGAACCCGATCGACACGTACATCCGCGCGGGCGCAGTGGCCATGCCGCTGAAATATCCGTTCGTCGTCGGCTGCGACCTGGCCGGCAAGGTCGTCAAGCTCGGACCGCAGGCCCGGCGCTATAAAGTCGGCGATCGGGTGTGGGGCACCAATCAAGGGCTGCTCGGCCGGCAGGGCACGTTTGCCGAGTTCGCCGCCGTCGACGAGCAGTGGCTTTACCCGACGCCCACGGGCGTCAGCGACGAAGCCGCCGCCGCCACGGCCCTGGTCGGGATCACCGCGCATCTGGGCCTGGTGCAATACGCCGGGCTGGAAAGCGACGAAGTGTTGTTCGTCAACGGCGGGGCCGGCGGCGTCGGCTCGGTGGTCGTGCAAATGGCCAAGGCGCTCGGCGCCCGCGTCATCACCACGGCCGGCAGCGACGCCAAGCTGGCCTTTTGCCGCCAGTCGGGCGCCGACCTGGCGATCAACTACCAGCAGGAAGATGTCGATGCCCGAGTGCGCGCCTTCGCTCCGCAGGGGGTCAACGTCTGGTGGGAAACGCTGCGCGAACCGAACTTCGACCGCACGATCGGACTATTGGCCGAGCAAGGCCGGATGATCCTGATGGCCGGCCGCGACGCGCGGCCGGTCTTTCCGGTCGGGCCGTTCTACGTCAAGCAGTGCACCTTGCACGGCTTCGTCATGTTCAAGGCCAGTCCCCAGGAACAGCTGGCGGCGGCCGAAGACATCAACGGCTGGCTCGCCTCCGGCAAGCTCAAACCCCACATCGGTCGCATCCTGCCGCTGGCTCAGGCCGCCGAGGCCCATCGACTGCAAGAAGCCAACACGATCCACAAAGCCGGCACCCTGAGTGGAAAAATCGTGCTCAAGCCGTAACAGCCCGTTGAAAAATGCCCTCCTGGCATTTTTCAACCTCGCCAAGGGCAGAGCGAGGCTCCGCCCGGCTCGCAAAATGACGACTTGCGTCGTTATTTTGGGATCGCATCCATGCGATCGCACAGCCAGTTGAATTCTTCAACAGGCTGGTAAGGCCGCGGCACGAGCCGGCCCGCCGGCGCGCCTGCCGGCGCCGAAACGCATCCGGCCGATGAGCCGGGGCCCGCGGGCGGCTCGCCGATGCGGCGACGCGCTCCGTTTGGCGGGCGGAGGCCAATTCCGTTGACGCGCCCGGTAGTCCGAGCACAGAATCGGACGATCCCCCCGAGCGGCCGGGGTGATGACCGCACTGCGGCCATGGCGGCAGGTTGAATTGCAATGGCGATCCGGTTCTTTTGCTCCGGCTGTGGACAGAAATTCGAAGTGGCCGAGGCCATGGCCGGCCGCAGCGTGCGCTGTCCGCAATGCGACAATGTCACGGAGATTCCACCGGCCCGAGTGGGAGAGCCGGTGGCCAGGCTCGATTCCCTTCCGGTGGCCCGGCCCGTCGCCGATCGATTCACGGCGCGAAGCGTCTCGACTCCCGCGGTTTCCGACGACGCTGCGCCGGCTGCAATGCCGCCGGCGGCGGACGCCCCAGCTGTACCCGACAACCCAGCTGTGCCCGACAACCCAGCTGTGCCGGTAGCCCCAACGCTGCCGGACGCTTCAGCCGTGCCGGTCGCCAGGGTGGTGAGCGAGGCGAGTGCCGTGACTTCGTCGTCGCCGGCCCCGGCCAGCTCCCCCGCACCGCGAAGCCCGGCGCTTGCCGACGACCAGTACGATCTGGCGCCGCTCGACGACGATAAAGCCGCGGTGCGTACCAGCCCAGCGGTAATGGCCGCGTCGCCCGCGCCCGCGTCTCAGGCGCCGCTCGCCCCGGCCGCAGACGCCACAGGAATGCCCGTGGCGGCAGGTGTGCCAGTGGCCTCGGGTGTGCCAGCGGCCTCAGGCGTACCAGTCGCCAAGGTCGTGCCGGCGCTGCCTGTCGGCAAACCCCTCGCGGCCATGGATCCGGCACCCGTCGCGCCAGTGGCCGTAGCGGTGAAGACCGCGTCCGTAATCGCCGATCCATTGCCGGCTTCGGCCGCAGCCCCGGTCGCTGCCAAGGTTGTACCGGCAGCTGCAGCATCGCGCACTGCCGCGGCCAGCGGCAGTGCGCCGATGGCGGCCGCGGCCAAGCGAGCAATTCCCGCGAGCGCCCCGGTGGCGAAGGCCGCGCCAGCGACGTCCGGCGGCGGAAAAACGGCGGGTAAGCCGAAAACTCCGGCCGCGAAAACTGGCCCTGCGAAAACTTTCCCGACCCAGCCGCTACCGGCCGGATCGAAACGGGCCGCACCCCCGTCGGCCGGCGTCGTGGACGAAACGCTCTCGACCGCGCCTGCGCCGGAGGAAGTCCCCGAACTGACCGAAGCGGACCTGTGGCCGGGAGAGGCGGACGAAACGCTCTCGACCGCGGCCGCAGCGGACGAAATCCCCGAACTGACCGAAGCAGACCTGGTGGACGAAACGTACTCGCCCGCACCGAACGAAGTTCCCGAACTGACCGACGCGGATCTGTGGCCGGAAGAAATTGAAAACGTCGAACCGATCTCGAGTGAGCCCGCGACGTCGGACTTTTTCGCCGACGAGTTGATTGCGGAGCCCATCGATTCTGGCCCGAGCACGAGCGATTTGCGCTGCCCGATCTGCCGCGCGCCGGTGGTGGGCGACGCCAATATCTGCCTGGACTGCGGGCTGGACTTTCGCACCGGCAAGCGCGTCGCCCGGCCCTCGGCCGCCAGCGCCGGCGACGAAGCGCCGCAGAGCCGCGGCTCGCTCCGAACCGTGCGAATGGGCCTGAACCTGATGTGCGTGGCGATCCTGTCGATCGCGGTTTCGAACCTGATCGGAATGATTCCCGCTCTGGCCGCGCAAATGTTCGGACTGGTTCCGCTGGGGTTCGGCGTGGTGGCCGGCACGCTGGCGTCGATCCTGTGTGTTTTCGTGCCCAATCGGACGGGCGCCCTGCCGCCGATCGTGGCGAAGCTGGTGCTCGACGGCAGCTGCGTATTCATCTTCATCGGCGTGGTGGGGCGGGACTTGCCCCGACTCGCTGCTGCCGCCATTCCCTTCTTGATGATGGCCTCGTGCCTGTGCTTCATCTTTTTCATGAAACATCTGGCCTTGCACCTCCGCCGGCAGGATATCGCCGACGATGCGATGAGCTTGATCTGGATTGGTTTGATGCTGGGCCTGGGTGGGATCGGGGCGGGAGCGATCGCACTCTTGAGCCTGGCAGCCGGAATCGTCGTGATGTTTTGCGTCAGCCTCGGTTCGATTGCGCTGACCTTCAAGTTCGGCCTGGTGGTTCGCGAACTGGCCGTCGCCACGCGACGCAATTAGCCGGCCGCGGTGGTCCCCGCGGCAGTCGGCCGCCAAAGAGTGCGGCAATTTTGCCGCCGCGTCGTGTGTCGGTGGTGCGACGGTCCGCTTTGGCATAAGCTAAATGTTGCCTTGCTTTGCCCGAAGCCGTGCCGGCCCCCGGGCGAACACCTTCCGCAGATCTTTTCGCGTGCCATGCCGACTCGATTTTTCTGCCCGACGTGCGGAGCGCAGCTCGAGGTCGACGACGTGCTGGTCGGCAGCAGGGTGCGTTGCGGCAACTGCGGCGAGGAGACGCGTGCGCCCGCCGCCCGGCTAGCCGCTCCCCAGCCCGCCACTCCCCAGCCCGCCACTCCCCAGCCCGCCGCGTCCCAGCCCGCCGTGCCCAACCCGAAGGTTGCCCCGCAACCGGCCGCGCCGGCAGCTGCTCCGGCGGCGCGACCGCCAGCCGAGGAAGAAAACTACGAGCTGGTCTACGACGACGAGCCGGGCAAGCCCGGAACCGCTCGCCCCGCTTCGCCGAACATGCCCGTCGGCAAGCCGCTCGCTTCCACGGCGGCGCCGCAAGGTTTGCCCATGGGCAAGCCGCTCCAACCGGCCGCGCCGCAAGGCGTGCCTGTCGGCAAACCGCTGCAGGGCCAGGCGGCGCCGCAGAGCCCGCCGGTGGGCAAACCGGCGCCGGCCCAGAATCCACCCAGGGGAAAGCCGGTCCAGCCGGCGGCACCGCAGGGCGTGCCCACGGGCAAAGCCGTCCAACCGCAGCAGACGGCGCCGGCCCCGGCTCAGAACGCAGCTCCGGCCGCGGCCGCCAAGGCGCCAGCCGCCCCGCGTCCGGCCGCCAGGCCCAAACCGGCCGCGGCGCCCCAGTCGCCCGCGCGACCCGCTTCGGCGGCACCGTCGGGAGCCAAACCGTCGGACGCAGCGCCACCCGCCGCTGCGCCGCGCGGCAAGCCGGCGCCCAAGCCATCCGCAGAAAGTCGGCGCGAGCCCGCGCCGGCGGTCGACGACCTGGCCGATCTCGTTCCGGCCGGCGCCGCTGCGGCCGATGCGATGTCGCTGGACCCGTTCGGCGGCGAATTCCTGGGAGCCGAAGTGGCGCCCGTCGGCCGGCATTGCTCCAAATGTCTCACCAAGCTGGCCGAGGACTCGAACATCTGCCCGGCCTGTGGCCGAGACGCCACCGAGATTGAACCGACGCTGCAAGATTTGCCCTCCGAATTGCCGGCTGCCGTCGCCCGGGCGAGCGGACGCGGCGGCGGAGCCCTGCGCACGGTGCGGCTGGGGCTGCGCGCCGTGTGCGCCGCCCAGGGGCTGGTGATGATCGCGGTGATTCTGCAACTGCTGGGCACGCTGGCCGACGAGCCGCTGAACCTCGAATCTCCGACGTCGCTGACGCTCGTGGCCCTGGCGGCCGTGGGACTGGGATTCCTTTCGACCGCGCTGGCTTCGGTCTTGTGCCTGGTCGTGCCGGGCCGTGCCCGAGCCCGGGCGCTGCTCTTTGGCAAAGTTATCTGCGATGCCGGCGCGGCGGCCCTCGCCGTGGCGTGGTATCAGAATCAGGTTCCGGAAATGGCGGCGCTGGCGATCGTGGCGCTAGAGGTGTTGGCGATCGTCCTGTTCATCCTGTTCATGCGGCAACTGGCCCGATATCTGGGCAAGGCGGACGATGCCGCGCGGGTGCTGCGCTTGCTCTGGAAGACCTTGGCGGTGGCCGGCGGCGTGGGTCTGTTCGCCCAGTTCTCGGCCATGATCGGCTCGAAAACCTTCCTGCTCGCGCGCGTGATCGGGCTGCTGGGTTGGGCGTTCGTGCTGTTTCAGTTCACGCTGCTCGCCCAGGAGCTGGCCGCAGCGGCCCGGCTGGGGCCACCCAGCCCCGAGCCCGCTGGCGATCCTTCGGCCGCCGATCCCGAAAGGGACGTATCGGCTGCCGCGCCCCCCGCGTGAGCCTGCGGCGGCGCGGCGGATTGCTCAGTCGAGAAAATCCCCTTCGGCAATCCGCTCGGGGGTGTAGACTTCGGTCACGTAGCTGATTTGCTTGGAGATCAGCGATTCGACTTCGAGCTTGAAGCCATTGGTCAGCATCAGCTCGATTTCCTTCTGCCAGGCTTTCTTGCCGGCAAACCAGGGGTAACTGGCGATCTGTTTGGCCCGTTTGATGTCCTGGTCGTTGAGCGAGATCCTCACGCTGGGCGTGAGCTCGCAGCGCACGTAGTCGCGGCTGCGCAGGCCCAGGAAGCGGGCCTCGGGAATCGCCATCCGGGCCGACTCGTAGGCCAGGTTGATCGAGCCCTGCTTGATCACGCTGTAGATGTAATAGCCCCAGGGATCGTTATCGAGCAGGCAATAGATCGGCAACTTGAGTTCGTTGTGCAGCCGGTTGAGCATCCGCCGCACGCCGCGCGGGGGCTGGCCGCTGCCATGGGTGAGAATGCAGTTGTGCTTGCGCCAAAACTTGTCCTCGTTGAACCGCTGCCAAACGGTGTCTTTTTCGACGTGCAGAATGAACTTGGCGTCGCACTGCTTGAATTGAATTCGCTCGGGCTCGACGATCGACGGGATGCCGTACCCGCCGGAGCCCATCCGCGTGCAATCGATCTCGTCGCCGCTGTCGACCAGCGTGATGGCGCCGACCATTTCGCCCCGCTTCTGGGCGTACAAGTGCAGCTCTTCGCGCAGCGCGTTGAGCGTCACTTCCATGTCTTCGATCACGGGGTCGCAATCATCTTGCGAATCGAACGTCTCTTCCTTGGTTCCCTCGATCGTGTGTTTGAGCAGGTAGTACAGTCCTCGCAGGCTGGTCGTTTTCTGTTGTTCGATCAGCTGCTTGCAGCCGCTGGCCACGAGCATCGTCTGCATGTAGCTCTTGGCCTGCGACAAGTTGAACAATTGCCGGCGGTTCTTGTTGCTCCCCATCTCGATGAACCGCTTGCTCTTGTTGTAGCGGACGTTCGACAGGGACCGGGCCGGAATATCCAGGAACGGATCGCGGCTGCGCTGGGCATCGTCGACCACACGATCGGCCAGGGCCAGCAGGTCGCCGAAGGTTTTCTTGTCGCGCACATTGAGCTTGGCTTTGACGGCCGATCCGCTGGCGCGGCTGGCAACCGATTTGTGTTGTTTCTTGGCCATGGCGGCAGCTTCTAGAGAGGATTGGGGGCTTGGTGGTTGGCTCGGGTTGGCACCGCTCGTGGACGCTGCCCAGGAAAATGCCTTCCCGGGGGTTAGCGGGCGACGGCTTAGTCTTTCTCTTGGGGCGGCCGCTTCTTGCGCCGGTTTGCTCGCTGCCGGGTCGGCGGGCACCGTCTCGGAGGGCGCGCCGGCGGCTGAAGGCGGCGCCGCGGCCGCCGGGTCGACGATCAGGACGTTGTCGCCGAAGTCTTCGCCCTCGGCCTCGACCGCCTCGCCGCGATCGTTGAACTTCATGTCGGCGGTGGCCGTCTTCTTCTTCGCGACTTTGAGCAGCTGATCGTACAGCGCCTGGCGATCGGCGTCGTTGATGCCGCTCACGGCGGAGGCCACCTCGCCCAGGTAGCGGAGGAAGATGCTGCGCCGCTCCCCCTCTTGCTTGACCTTCTGCCGGCGGCGAACGTACATGGCCAGCTTGCGCCCGACGGCTTGCAGCCCCAGCCGGAGCTCCTTCTGGATCTCGGGATAAGAGGCGATCGCTTCCTTCGATTCGCTGGTGAACGGCACCCAGACGCTGGCCACGTGCACCAGGATGGTCACCGGGCCGCTGGGGAGCGAGCCGCGCGACTGGCTCAAGCCGTAGGCCCGCCAGTTGGTGCCCATGATCGATTGCGTCACGGCGCACGCGCCGGGCTGAAACTGCAGCGGCACGCGGTTGGCGTAGCGCAGCACGTTCATCGTCTGGCCCTCTTCCAGGTTGACGCTCCGCATGGCGGCGTGCAGCTTGGCCATTTCCGCCGGCTTGAGCTTGCCGGGCGAGGCCCGGTTGCCCAGCTCGGCTTCGGTCAGAATTTTTTCGGCCGCGTCGGGGCCGATGCCGCTGAACCCGTTGATCAGAAACTGCCGCAGCGTGCGGGCGTCGCTTTCGGCCAGCATTTCGGCCAGCCCTTCGGGCGTGATCCGGGTAGCGGCCGACACGCCGCCGTAGGCCAATCCCACCTCGACCAGAAACGGATTGCCGCGATACACGCTGGGCGGGCGCGTGGCCGCGACGTAAAACTCGGCCGGCACCACCTGGTGCAATCCCTTGAGCAATAGCTGTTCGCCGATCGGCGAAATGCAGTCGGTCGCCGGCGGCGCAATCCGCGTGTTCTGGATCGCCGCGTACAGCGCGTCGGCCTCGTGCCGGCCGATCTTGGTCGTGCTGGACCGGGTGCTCAGCTTGGCCCCTTCGCAAATCTTGCGGGCTACGCCCGAGCTGACGCGGGAAAAATTCTCGGTCAGAAACTGCGTGATCGTGGTCGGCTTGGCCGCCTTGAGCAGCGTCATCAGCATGCCCAGCTCGACGCCGTACGGATGCGGCTTGATTTCCTTGGGCTCGGGGGGCAGCACTTCGGCCGGCGCGGGTAGTCGTGGTCGTGGCCGTCGGGGTCTTTGTAATGCAGCGTGACGTGGGGGTTGGCGATCGCCGTTTGTTCCAGGTATTCGTCGACGCTGCCGCGGCCGCGCTGGTACTTGGCCTCCAGCTCGATCGTCACCCGGGTGCCGTGATCGACCTCGAGCCACTCGATGCCTTGCTTTTCGATCAGCTTCCGTCCGGCTTCGCCCGGCGGAATGTCGATGCCCTCGCCGCGGCCGTTAAGAATCTCGGCGTTGTTTTTCTTGGTGTCGATCTGGATTTCGAAGTAGTGGGCCGGCTTGCGCGGGCTGATGCGGGAGACGACTTTGACCGGCTTGCCGGTCGTGAGCACGCCGTACATGCCGGCCGCGCTGATGCCGATGCCCTGCTGCCCGCGGCTCATCCGCAAGCGGTGAAACTTCGACCCGTACAGCAGCTTGCCGAAGATCTTGGGAATCTGGGCTTTGACGATGCCCGGCCCGTTGTCCTGCACGCCGATCTTGTAGCGGTTGGGGCCGGTCGCTTCGACGTGGACCCAGATCTCGGGCAGGATGCCGGCCTCTTCGCAAGCGTCCAGCGAGTTGTCGACCGCCTCTTTGATGGTGGTCAGCAGGGCCTTGCGCGGATTGTCGAAGCCCAGCAAATGGCGGTTTTTGGCAAAGAACTCGCTGACCGAAATATCGCGCTGGCCCGCGGCCATCGATTCGGCCGTCGCCCGGCGCCGGGTCTTGCCGCCGCGGGGCTCGGCGTGGCCGTTGGTCTCGGCCGCGGGCTCCGTGGCCGGCTCGGCTTCGGGCTCATCGGCCGCCGGGGCCGGCGCATCGAGCACGGCGCCGCCGCGGTGGGGGGTCGATCCGTTGCGGTTCGATTTCTTGATCATCCGGTTTGGCGCCGTGAAGTCGGAAGTGGGAAAACCAGGGGGCTAAGCATCGGCCGGGGGAGCAAGGTTCGGGGCTCGCGCGGGTCCGCTCTGGCCGAAGCCAGGCCGACCGACTCTCCGGCTGGCGGAATTTCGGCAAGCTGCGAAAGGAGTGAGGGCGCGTGGGGCCCGCAGCGGGGCATCCGTCGAGCGCGGCGCCTGGTCGTCCGTTACCAGCTCGTGTCCAGCAAAGATTCCACCTGGCGAAAGTATACCGGTTGTAAGGGGCACCGCCCAGCCGGTTTGGGTCCTACGGCAGGCAAAATAGGTCCAATTGGCACAGGCGTCTTACAAAGATTCACCCCTACCACCGGCCATTGCCGAGAACTGTTTCTGGAGCCGGACCGGCGCTTACCCGCTGAGCCGGCTTCAGCCCGCGAAAAGTGCCCGAGACTGCCCCCGCAGCAGCCGCCCCCAAACCCGCCAGGGGACCGGCCGCAGGGATCCCAGCCGCCGGGCGCCCGAAGCACCCAAGCACCTTTCCCGTTCCCGCCAAGATTGCCGCCCAGAGCGAGCGGCACGATCGGTCGGATTCGAGCACCGTGACCCAAGCACGCGGGAGCGCGTCGTCGCCAGACGAAGCATCCCGTCGCACTGCGATGCCCGGCCTGCCGAGCGAAGGTTCACAAGGAGGAAGAACCATGCCTCGTACACAAGTGCGCGCGGCCCTGGCGGCCGCCACGCTGGCGACGCTGCTAGTGGTCGGATCGCGACCGCTGGCGGCCCAGGTACCCACGCCCGCCGCCCCGATCGACGGCCAGTATGCCGACGAGACCGAGCCGGCTCCGTATCCCGACGCGGCCGCCCAAACGGTCGTGCCGACCGGCGGCGCCAACCCCGTCGCCACGAGTCCGCCCCTGCCGCTGTTTTACAACTACTACGTCGGCCCGCCGGGCGTGCCGGCCCAGCTCTACCCGATGCCGCGCCCGACGCCGGCCTATGTCGGCCAGGTCTGGATCACTTACCCGCCGCTGATGCCGCACGAGTTCCTCTATCACCACCATCGGCGGTACTACAAGTACACGCCGGGGGGCTACAGCTCGGCCTCGGTGCACTACAGCTCGGGCATCGCCGGTTGGATCTACCGCTTCTGATCCTCGCCTGGCGAACCTGGTTCCATTCGATCATCTCGCCCGGGCGGCGCCACACCGCCGCTCGGGGCCGGGCTGGCAGCCACGCGTCCCGCTTCCTCGACACTCCACGACTCACCCACCCAACCCTCCTCCGGCGCGCCCGACGCCTGAAACCGCCGCCGGGGGGCCCAAGTCACGCGACCTCGCAGGCGTCACCCACGAGGTCGCTCTACGACGAGCGGCCGGTCCGATGCACTTCTCTTCCGTCGGACCGGTCGCACGAGCACGAAAGGAAACCCAGGATATGCGATTCGCTTTGTTAGCCGCCGCCTTGCTGGCGGCCGCCGTGTGCGGCTCGCGGCTGTTGGCCCAGGACGGCAGCACCGGCCAGTGCGCCAATGGCCAGTGCAGCAGCGGCCAGTGTGGCTGTCAGCAGTGCGGCTGTCAGCAGTGCAATTCGGGGCAGTGCAACGCGGGGGGCGACTGCCAGCGCTGCGCGGCCCACTGCTGCTCGAAGTGCGGAGCCGGACAGGGGCAGTGCAACAACTGCGGCTACACCGGACCCTTCGCCGGCAAATGCGTGCATTGCCTCAAGGGCATTCACAGCATCTGCCACCATCCCCCGCATCACGGCAACCGCGCCGCGCTGTACCGCTCGACTCTCGAGCCCTGGCACGGCGGCTACTACTACACCCAATGGGGCGCGCCGGTCGCGCTGGTCATCCCGCCCAACGCTGAAATGCACACCGACTACAGCTGGGGCGTTCCCTCGATGCGCGTGTCGCAGAACAATCACCAGTTCCGCCGCGGAATTCCCGGCGGCGCTGCCGGTGCCGGCGGCGGTTACGGCTTCCTGCCCACGCCGCTGTATCCCAGCGACACCAATCAATTCGGCGTCTATTACGTGCGAGGACCTTGGTAAGCGCAGTGTTGGAAAGTTCGTGATTCAACCGGCGAGGGGGCCGTCGCTCTCAGCGGCCCGCCGCCGGCAAGATGTCCATCGGCTGCCAACCGGTGGAGGACTGCCTGCACGACCGTGTCCGTCGGTCGTCGGCGGCCGAAAAGCGGCAAACCGTGGATTCTGTAATACTCCTTGTGAGTGTGCTTGGGCGACCTCTCGGAAACTCACGTTTCCGAGAGGTCTGTTTTTTTCGCAGTGGAGGAAGACACCCCCTTCACGCTCGGCAAATCCGAGTTCATCCCCGTAAATCTGCGCTCATCTGCGTTTGATCGAACGCTTCCGACTTTTTGTTCGGCGTGGCTGTCCAATCCTTGGACAAGCGCCACCACAGGGAATGGGAGAGCCACCCCAGGGACGCCGTTACGCAGGCAGGGATGCCGTTGCTAGTCGAGAAAACCAGCGCCTCGCTGCGGGCCGCGAATTCCGGTCGATCGGATTCTACTCGACCTCGTAAATGATCCGGCCGTTACTCTGCGACGGGAAATGCGATCGGTCGCATACAGGCCGGCCAGCACGAACTCGACGCACGAGGCCCGCACCGCCGCATCGGCCGAGGCATTCACCTCGAACGCCTTTTCCCAGGCCGGCGGCACCCGCGTCAGCCGGTCGGCATAGTAGCGCGAGGGGAGCATGTCGCCGACTTCGATCTTCACGCCCTGGGCGAAGATCTCGCTGATCTCCTGCAAGCCGTACTGGCTGACATACTCTTCGAACACCTCACGCACCGCCTCGGCCAGCACCGCGTCGAGCACCTGGCGCTCGGACACCTGGTGGCTGCCCATCATGTCCAGCTCGAGCTTGCCCAGCGACGAGGAGTATAAATGCCCCAGATCGCTGATCCGCGGCACGGCCGGCTTTTCGCCCAGCACCGCGGCCCGCTGCCGGGCCGACGCGATCATCGTGCGGAAATTGGCGATGCTCAGCCGGGCGCTGACGCCCGACTGCTGGTCGATGTATTTCGACTTCCGGGCCGCCATGCTGATCTGCTCGATGATCTCGCGCATGAAGTACGGCACGGCCACGGGAAACTGACCGTCCAGCTCGATCCCGGCCTCCTGCTCCATGATCTGGATGCCCAGGTCGCGCTCTTTGGGGTAATGCGTGTGGATCACCGAGCCGATCCGGTCCTTGAGCTGCGGGATCACCTTGCCGCTGCGATTGAACGTCGACGGATTGGCCGAGAACAGGATCAGCACGTCGATGTCGAACTGCACGGGAAAACCCCGGATCTGCACGTCGCGCTCTTCCAGGATGTTGAACAGCCCGACCTGGACCAGCTCGTCCAGCTCGGGCAGCTCGTTCATGGCGAAAATCCCCCGGTGCATCCGAGGAATCAGGCCGAAATGCAGGGCCTCTTCGGTCGACATGCTCGCCCCGCCGGCCAGCTTGGCCGGATCGATCTCGCCGATGATGTCGGCAAACTTCGTGCCCGGGGCCAGCCGCTCGGCATAGCGCTGGTCGCGCGGCCACCAGGCGATCGGCACTTCCTCCGGCCGGCGCGTGGCCAGCGCCTGTTTGCCGGCGCGGCTGATCGGCTGATACGGATCGTCGTGCACCGGTGCGTCCGGCAGGTCGAGATAGGGAATCTCCTCGTCCAAGAACCGCACCAGCGCGCGCATCAGCCGGCTCTTGGCTTGCCCCTTTTCGCCCAGGAACAGCAGGTCGTGCCCGGCGAGCAAGGCAATGTTCAATTCCGGGATGACGGTATGCTCGTACCCGATGATCCCCGGGTACAGCTCCTCGCCGCGGGCGAGCGCGGCCAGGAAGTTATCGTGGATTTCTTGCTTGACGCTCTTCGAGGCCCAGCCGCTTGCGCAGCTCGGCCAGCGTGGCAGGTTTAGGCATAGGCGCTCAAGGATCCAAAAGGTCGATGCGGAATAATCACGCGCGAGCCGGCGCCCGCCACCCCATTATTGGCGCGCGTGGTCCGCTTGGCCACCGGGGGGCCCAGGTGAATGGCCCAGCCGATTGGCCCGGCTGATTGGCACGGCCGGCCTTCGCAATCGGCGCCCCCGCGCGCAGGCGCCGTGCGCAAAACGCGAATCGCCCGGCGGACGGTCAGCGAGCAGCCGGCTGTGCGGGGGCGGTCGGCGGTGCCAGGCTGGGGTCGATGCGCGACAGGGCGACGCCGGCCGCCCGGCGAACCCGGGCGTCGGAATCTTTACCGGCCGCCTGGAGCCCGGGAATGGCCGCCTTGGCCTGCTCGCCGAACCCCCCCAGCCCGACCGCGGCGCTGAGCCGGATGTCGTCGTCCCTGTCCTTCAGGCATTCGATCATCGCCGGCACGACCTTTTCCGCATCCGCTTTTCGCTCCGGCAGCAGACGAACCGCGATGATCCGGTCTCGCGCCTGGCGCGACTTGAGATCGGCGAGCAACTCATCGGTGGTTTTCGTTTTCCCGCAGCCCCCGCAGGCCAACAGAAAAAGACAAAATAGCACGACACCGCGCATTCGCACGCACATGGCTGAACTCCTTCGCACGTTGGGGCGCTCAATAATCGCCGATCATTTCGCCGCCGGCGATCGTGCAAAGGTACTGATACGTCAACGGGTCGACCTCGCAGGTGATGAACTGCACGGAGCCGTCGCCGAACAGGAAGTTCACGCCTTGCCCGGAATGCATGCTGTAGAACGTGTCCGGATCGAAAATCGGAAAATCGGCGCAGGGCACGTGCGTGGCATTGCCGTGGCCCAGGACCAAGGCCTCGCCGAAGTCCGCGTTGTCGTAAGCCGGGCCCGGCGGCAGCGAGTACGGCACCTGGCCGGCCATCCAGGCCGGGCATTGGCCGCCGGCCACGGCGCCGGTCCAGGTGCTGGGCGAATGATTGCTGGAACGCTCGCCGACGAAGATGGTCTTGCTCAGCCCGTCGCTAACCTTGGCGGCGGTGGTCCGGCTGTTGCGGTAAAACACTCCGTTGCCCAGCGTGCCTGTGCCGGCCATGCCGCCGCCATCTCCGTCTTCGGCCGCGCCGCCGTCATTGCTCGGCTGGTAGTTTCCGCCCGCGTTGGCAAAGCATTCCACCCAGCCGTTGCAGCCGACGTAGTTGCTGTGGGCGACCGTCGCCAGGACCGTGCTCAAGGCGCTGTTGTAAACCGGAAACGATTGCTGCAGCGGGTCGGTCGGACATTGATAGACCGGCAACGACTGCTGTGCCGCCGTGGCGTTGACGGCAGCCCCGACCGGCTGGCTCAGGTTGATCTGCTGATACGTGGTGCTCTCTTCCATATACGGCAGTATGTACGTCCCCCAGCCCCAGCTGGGGCCCAGATCGTTGTCGGGAGTGCTCGACGGATTCAGATTTCCATCGACATAGCCGGACGGGAAATAGCGCTTGGCGGCGTGAAAATTGTGCAGGGCCACGCCGATTTGCTTGGAGTTGTTCGTGCATTGGCTGCGCCGCGCGGCTTCGCGGGCCGCCTGCACGGCCGGCAAAAGCATGCCGACGAGCATGCCGACAATGGCGATCACCACCAATAGTTCAATAAGCGTAAAGGCTTTTCGCTGGGTACGCATTGGGGAGTTCTCCGCAGAATTCGGTAACGCGCCTGGACGCTGCTCGACGACGGGCCAAAGTCGCGGACAGGCTGCTGGGAATGTCTTGCCCGGCGAAGCGCCAAATGCGCAGCGCGAGGCACGCTTTCGACCAAAGACGGTGCGCGCCACTTGCCGCGCACTCGAGTGCGAGCCGGCGGCTGCGCACGCGAAAGCTAGACAGCCCGCGGAGGCGCTCGAGAATGGAGCACCAGGGCCAGCGGCAGAGCCAGCTGGCAAGGCTCGACCGGCTGGATCGTCGCTACCTGGTCCCCAGTGGACAGGAGCGGCGGCACAGCGGTCGGCAAAGAACTTAAACCGAGGAATCGGCAAACGACGCAAGCATCGCCCGACGATCGCTCGGAGTTTTGAACGAAGCCAGCCTGCCCGCCCGGGCAGGAGTGCGCACGGTCATGGTCGAGGTCGACCCCGTGATCTCCCTCGGCCCCCTCATTGCAGGAGCCGTGGCCGCAGGCCGCCAGGTCAGTCGCGTCATGCTCGGCGTGAGCACAGAGCGCGGCGCGGGGATGGTCATGATCGTGAAAGCCGCCCGCGGCAATCGCGCTCAGCACGTAGGCTGCCAGCAGCAGCCCGCCGATCAGCCGATTTTGTACGAGCCGGACCATGACAACCCCAGGGCGGAAGAGACGCTACCGTCCTCGTACTCTAACGGCGGTCGGCCGGCGCAGTCAACGGATATACACGATTCTCACCGAAATCGAACCCCTGCCAAGAATGCCGGGATGCCCGGCATTTTACGAGGTTTGCCGAGCTTTCCACAGATTGAGCGCCAGGTGGGCCTGTCCCTGATGGTGAGCCTCGTGCCAGCCGATCAGGTACAGCACGTCCTGCACGGTGAGCTTGCGTTCGGCCAGGGCCGCTGGAATCTCGGCCAGCCGCGCATCGGTGTAGTCCGCCAGCGTCGCCAGCAATGCACTCCGGGCACCCGCCAGGAGCTCGCGAATCTCCTTAGCGCTGGGCACCTGGTCGTCCGGCGTGCTGCCACCGCGAAACCGGGGCCAAAGCTCCTTCCAGCGCGGCGATCGCTCCGGTGCCAGCCGCTCGGTGGCGAAGATTTCCTCGGTGACCGCGATGTGCATCAGCTGCCAGCCGATGTGTGCCCGTGCGGGCCCGGGCCGCCAGGCCAGAACCGCCTGAGGGGCCGGCAGCTTTTCGATCGCGTCCAGCAGGCCCAGCGTTCGGCCGCGGTAAAACTCGTAGCTCTTGGCAAAGGTCTGAATCGTATTCATGACAAGTTCTCCGTTCGCGACGCGCTGGGTGAATGCGCAGTAATCTTAGCAAGCTTGGGCCGCCAGGGTAGCGGGCCAGCGCCGGCCAGAGGGCGGGGGGCAACCGGAACGACGAATCGCCCGGGTCAAGCCCGCCACCGGCAGCGGCCGGTAGGCGGCGAAGCCGCAGCATACCGCACACGGATGCAGCGCCGGTGCGATGCGCTCCCCCGGCGGCCGCTGCCGCCGGGCTTAACGGTGAACAAGCGCTTGGCCGCCGGCAAGCGCCCTTTAGTTCAGCTCCAGCCCGATCAGGTAGGCGTCCAGCGCTTGACGCTGCCGGGCTTCTTCGTCGACGAGCTTCTTGATCTCGCCGCGCAGCTTCTCGACCTCGTCCTCCTGCTCGCCGAACTTCTTCACGTAGCGCTTGTACAGATCGGTCGCCCGATCCAGCTGAGCCATGTTCTGCCGGATCCGGTCCTGCTCCTGGCCGATCACCTTCACCTGCTCTTCGAGCCGCTGCCGGTCGGCGATGACTTTCGCCAGTGCCTGCTTCTTTTGGATCACCGACTGCAGGGCTTCCTTGACCTTCTCGCTGGTGACCTTTTGATTGATGTAGAACACGATCGTGTTGTCGTCGATGTTCGTGATCGCGAATTGCTGATTCTGCGTTTGCTCCTCGAGCACTTCCAGCACGGCAGGCTTGCCCGGCTCGGCCTCGACGGCAAAGCGATACTGATTGCGCGTCTTTTCCGCCGGTTCTTTCGGCGTGACCAGTTTCCAGCTGCCGTCGAGCGGATACTCGACGAGCACGGTCTTCGCCCGCTTGCCGGAGTTCTTGATCGTGTATTTGTTCAGCCGTTGAAACTTGCGATCGACCCAGAGCACGCCTTTGACCAGGCGGACCTGCGTGATCTCTTCGGGCCGGCCGACCGTCTCGGGCGCGACTTCGGTGTCCAGGTCCAGGGCGTAGCTGATCAGCCGTTCGGTGCCGGGCTGCATGTCTTCGATCCGGGCGTCGCCGGCGTAGGCGCCGCCGTCGAACACGGTGATCGGGCCTTGCATCAAGTGCAGGTCGGTGGAGTTCGTGAGCCGCAGGCCGTTGAGCGGATGCTTGGCCTGGACTTGCTGGTTGTAGATCGACACTTTGCTGCCTTTGACCGACTCGTTGACGATCGGCAGCATGGCCGATTCCTGCCGCGGCAGCGTGACGGGCGAGGAGATTTCGTACTGGAACAGCTCGCCCACGTTCGTGGCCTGCGAGAGGGATTGCACGCCCTGCTGGAGATTCAACGTCGCATTCTGGCCGCTGGCATCCCGTCCGAAAAACCCTCCGCCACCACCCGCTTCGTCGGCGGCCAAGGCGGCCGGAGCAGCCGGAACGCCGGCCAGATTGGCCTGACGTCGGCGCAATGCCATTTGTTGCTCCCGTTTGCCTGCCTCGCCCTTTTGGGCGTCCTGCAAACGATCGAATTCGCGATTCCTGGCTCCCAGGTCCTGGCCGTAGGTTTGCGGCCGCAGCGAGGCGTACAGCTCCGGCTCTACGACCGGCCGCTGCACGTACAGCGGATCGTACAGATCCATGATGAATGAAATCGGCCGGCCGCTGACCAACGTCAGCGCCACTTTGTTCCAATCTTCTTCCGTCGTGTTTTCCACGATCGCCCAGCCTTGCAGGAACGGAGCCGCGTCGTCCTTGAGCACGAGGCGATAGCTGGTCTTCCAGATCGGGGCCTGCTGGATGTAGCCGACGCGGACTTGCCGCTTGCCGTCGCCCAGGAAGCTGAGCGTAACAGTTTTCTTGTCGGTGTCGTGTCCCAGGGCCAGGACCTTGAGCGCCTGGCGGAATTCCTTGTCGAGCTTTTCGTTGAGCAAACGGATCGTGCCCACGTTGTCGAGCGACACGCTGCGCAGCCCTGCGTCGGTGAGCAGGTTGAGCATGTCGACGTTGATCGTGTCGCGATCTTTGCCGATTTCCCGTCGCTTGGACTCGACTCCCAGGATCACGCCCGTGATCGGATTGGGAGCGTCGATTTCGACGCGCTCGCCGCGCACCTGGTTCAGGATCTGCCCCAGGTTGGGATTGCTCGTCAGGTCGATGGCAAAGGTCTTGAGCGTCTTGGTGATCGGGTCTTTCGAGCCATAGGTCACGGCGGAAATGTGGCCGCCGTTGGCGTCCTGCACGATCATGCTCTTGAGCAGGTCGTTGATATCGTCGACGTTGAACTTCAATTCGATCTGGGCGTCCCCTTTGACGGTCCCTTCGCGGTCGAAGAAACCGACGCCCGAGTTGAACAGCACCACGCGCTCCAGCGGCACGTCGGAGCCGGGTTCGACTTTCGCCGCTTTGCCGCCTTTGTCGCGCACGCTCGGATCTCCCTGATTGGTCGAGTCGGGCTTGTCCGCCGCCAGCAGCAAGCCGCCGGACAATATGCCAGTTGCCAGCAGGACGGTGCCCAGCGTGGCTGTCGCCAACTGCGACACAAGCCACTGGCCCGATTTCGCGCGCCGGCAGGCGCTCCCAAACCGCTGCGGCAATCCATCGAGTGTACGCATATTCATGGTCTCCGAGAATGAGGCGGTGCGCTGGCCCTTCGGGGGCCCGCAGCCGCGCGAGCGCGCAGCGGCACCCCCCTCAAGGATAGCTTTCAGACGCGCGGGCTGGCGAGAAAGTTCCGCCCGCAAAGCCCGGCTTTTGCCGGGGTCAGAATGACCAGAGTCGCCCCGATTTGCTTCGCCAACGAAGCAATGGGGAGAAGTTCGAGCGCAGCCTTGTGCCGGGCGCTAGTAGCAGCTGCAGGCCGGTGCCTGCTGAACAGGCATGCAAGGCGCCGCCTGCATCGGCTGGTACTGCGGGGCGAAAGCCGGGGCGTACGACTGAGCCGGATACCCGTAAGGCTGCGGCTGCCGCCAGCAACAACCGGCCGAGCCGATGGCTCCGGCCGCTCCCAGAATTAGCAAGGCCCACTTCATCGTCTGCTCCCTTTCGCTCGGCGAATGCCGAGATTGATAGACTTGCCGTCGAGATCAAGAATCGGCAAGGGGCAGAAACCGTAGGCGATCGCCAAAATCGGGTCAAGGCCAACCGCCGCCGGATTCAATTGACCGCCGGAAAAGTGCAGCCGAGCAGGGGCCCCCGGCGTTCAACCGGATCTTCCCCAGCCTGCGTGCTGGCTGACAACTTGCGACACTTCGCGCACATTTCGGTTGGAAAATCCCATTGTCCACAGATGCGGTAGACATTCAGGGCCGGGAAAGCCGCCGCTCGCCAGGCGGCGTCAACGGCTGGGGGCGATTCCCGGAATCAGCCGCTCGGCGTTGCCATGATAGAACTTCTCCAGCACCTCCGGTGGCAGCTGGATGCCGGGAAACCTCAATCCGGGTCCGGCCGAGCGACTCGGATCCCAGAGGCCGGGACGGTCGGTTTCGAAATACATCAAGTACTGGCCGATCGCGTCGACTTCGTGTTGTTGCCAGGCCCGCACCGCGGCGCGGTCGGCCGGATCGACCAGCAGCCAGTCGGGATCGTCGCTGGGATAAAGCATGATGTTGCCCGAGGCGCTCGGCTTGCGGCCGGCGAACAGCAGGATGCCGTCGGTGCCGAACAAAACGCGATCCTGGTTATGGACGAAGAAGTCGCGCACCGCCTCGGGATTGAGCCGGCCGATGATCCGCTGCCGCGCGGCGCAATCGACCGAGAAGTTCGGATACTTCTTGAGCGTCGCTTCGAGCTGCGTCAGATCGAAGCTCATGCTGCCCAGGTGCGCGCCGATGAATTGCGTGCGGGGATGTCGCTCCAGGATCTGATCGCGCCGGGCGATGAGCTCCTCCCAGCTGGGCATTTCCGGATCGTTGTAGAACTGGTCCTTTGCGGCGCGCTGGCCGTAGTGCATGCTGTTGTACGTGATCGGGTACCAATACTCCTTCGGGTCGGCCTGATGGATCAGGACCGGCAGGCCCAGCTCGCCGCACTTTTCCCAGAACGGATCGAGCCGCTTGTCGTCGGCCTTGAGCAGCCGGCCATCGGTATCCCGCACGCTCATGCCGAGGTCTTTCCAGACCTTGACGCCTTGCAGGCCTGCTTTGGCCGCCTCTTCCAGTTCGCGGACGATGTCGTCGAAGAAGGTCGGCTCGGCGATGCGGGCGAACGACAACTTGAGAAATACGGTCAGTCGATCGGGATATTTTTTCCGCAGTTCGAGCCAGGCCGGCAGCGACCCGGCCGGGGACCCGCCGTCGAGAATGACGATCCGCTCGATTCCCACCCGATCGAGCACCGGCAAAATCGCCTGCAGCGCTTCGTCCGTGGGCGTGCCGCTATGCGCGTGGACGTTGATGATCCGATATGCCGATTTGTAGTCGGCTGGCGGATCGGCCGCCGCGAGCGGGCCGACGCAAAAGGCGACGAGTAGAACGAAGCAGGCCGCGGCGCAAACGCGCGCCCAATCACGTAGCGCCCGGCGGCTGATGAACGTCATCGGATCGAAGTCCCGAAATGACCGCGGATGGTCTTGAACGCTCCAGCGCCGCTCGCGCGCGGCTACTCGCCAAGCGGACGCGCGGATCCTATACTACCGCAGCTACCTGGGGGCGGCAAAACAAGCCGCGGGTGACGGAGCAGCCCTTTCTAACAAGAGGAAAACCGGCCATGTCGAGTGTCGTCCATGCCGAACGCGTGCTGGTCGTGCCCAGCGAGTTGTTTCATCGCCTGGGGCATTTTCAAGGCTTTACCGCCGACGTCGACCGCTATCTGGGCACGCTGCTCGACCCGGCCCATGCCAGTTACCGCCCCCGCCACGAGGTGGAGGAAGACCCGGGCTTCAAGCAGCTGATTCCTTACGTGATTTTTCGCTATCGGCAGGCGGGCCAGATCCAGGTGTTTCAATACACGCGCGGCAAGGGGCAGGGCGAGGGGCGGCTGCACAGCAAGTGCAGCATCGGCATCGGCGGTCATATTTCGGCTGAAGACGACCGCGACGGCAACACCGCCTACGCCGAAGGCATGCGCCGCGAGCTGGCCGAGGAGGTCGAGATCGACACCCCGTACACGGAGCGCTGCGTTGGACTGATCAACGACGATCTGACCGAAGTCGGCCGCGTCCACTTGGGCGTGGTTCACCTGTTCGACGTCGAGCGGCCCGACGTGCGGCCCCGCGAAGCCGACATCCTGGAGGCCGGCTTCCGGCCGATCGAAGCCGTTCGCTCGCTGGCCGACCGCTTTGAAACCTGGTCGCAGATCTGCATCCAGGCGCTGTTTGCCGAAGCGCACGGCTGAAGCCCGCCTCGGCCGAACGGCACTACTGCGAGACTTCCACCCGGCGGCGGTCGGCCCGGGGCCGGGCTTCCTCCGGCGGCTGGCAGTTGCGGGTGAAATACTTGCCGATCGGGCCGGAAAGCATCGCCGGCGAAAGCACCAGGTCGGCCACCAGCCCGAAGAACAGCAGGATGCTCATCAAGTAGCCGAAGCGCCGGGTGGGCATGAACTCGCTGAGCGAAAAAATCGCCAGCCCCAAGGCCACGATCACGGTGCTCTGATAGATCGCGCCGGCCGAATTTTCGTAGGCCAGGACCACCGCCTGCGGCCGATCCAGCCCCAGCCGCGTCGCCCGGCGAAACCAGTTGGCAAAGTGGACCGTATCGTCCACGCAGACGCCCATCGCCACGCTGGCGGTCATCATCGTGCCGATATCCAGGGCGATCCGGGCCCAGCCCATCAGCCCGAACACGACCGCGATCGGCCAGACATTCGGCAGCATCGTGTACAGGCCGGCGCAAGTCGCGAAACACGATCGTCATCATCGCGGCCATCATCACAAAGGCCCAGAAGAAACTGTCGATCAGGCCGTTGAGCAACTCGCGCTCGGCCTTGTAGATGACCGGCACCAGGCCGGTGTAGGTGACGCCTTCGATGCCGACAACGCCCTTGTCGCGCTCGGCCTCGATGATCGGATCGACGTGCCGCCGCAGCTCGTGGATGAATTCGCCGTAGTCGACGTCCGCCAAGGCGGCCACGCGCACGCTGATCCGCCAGAGTTGCTCGTGCGTCTGGGCGTCGTCGGCCACATAATCGCCGGAGATCAACTCGGACTGGTGCTCTTTGAGCCGCTTGTTGAGCGTCATGGCCCAGGTGCTGCCGCGGAGGAAAACGCCCCCCAGCCCGCCGCGCTTCTTCGGCGCCAGGTCCGGCACGAACGTCACGGCCGACATGGTCCGGCCCACTTCGTCCGAGATTTTCTCGATCGCCGTCTGCATCCGGGCAACCAGCTCGAGCCGCTCCACGAGCGTCAGCTTGCAGGTGGACTCGTCCAGACGCAGCACGACTTCCATCGGGGCCATCTTGCCCAGCTTTGCTTCCAGCCAGCGATACGATGCGATGACCTTGGCCTGGGGGCTGAACAAACTCATCAGGTTGACCGTGGTTTTTACACGGTGCAAGCCGGCCCCGCAGACGACCAGCAGGATCATGAAAACCGCCCATACCCAAAGCGGCCGGGCAATCACCAGCACCCCCAGCCGCCGCATGTGGCGGCGATGACGCAAATTGCGCGGGCTGTCGTCCACGTCGGTCCCCAACGCATCGGACTGCTGCGGGGGCCAAAGTTCGAGCGCAGCGGGCAAGAACAAAAAGACCAGGCCGACGGCCGACATCACGCCGATCGACGTGTACAAACCGAACGTCTTGATCGGCACGATCGCGCTGGTGCAGAGCGAAATCAGGCCCAGCGACGTGGTGCCGGCCGACAATGTGCAGGGCAGCCAAGCGGCCCGTAGCCCGCGGTCGGCAGCCCCGGCGAGCCCACCTTCCGCCCGGGCGTAGCGGTAGTAATTCACCACGTGGATCGCGGCCGACAGGCCGGCCGTATACACCACGGCCGGCATGGTGAACAGCACGGAATTCATGATCCCGCCGGTAAAAGCCAGGATCGCCAGGCACAGCGTCGCGGTGTACAGCCCGGCGATGAAAACCATCGTGGTCAGCCGCACGTCGCGCAGGTACCACCAGGCCAGGGCCAGCCCCAGCACCCCGGAGAGCACCATCAGCTCTTGCCGCAGGCTTTCGCTCACCCGGTCGATGGCCACGTTGTCGACCGGCGGTCCGGCCATGTGCAGCGTGTCGGGCGGAATCTCGCAGTCGGCCGCCACCCGCTCCACGTCGTCGAGCATTTCCCGGAAATGCTGCTTGCCGTAGGGCGAGACCGTCAGCACGGCGCAGGTTTGATTGCGGTCGGGCCCGATCAGCGAACCGATCAGCCGCTCGACCGCCGGCTTCCAGGCCAGACTCGTGGGCGGGGTGGTCAACTGGTTCAGCACGCTCCGGCCGGTGATTACCTTGCTAAAGTAATCGGTTCCCGCCCGCTTGCGCTCGGGCGTCGGCTCAAGCGCCGCGGCAAAACGCGGCAGCCGCGAATCGTCGAGCGTGCAACCTTCCCAGCTTGCCAACACGAACGTGTCGCTCGCAAACTGCCGCTGAAACCGGTTGTACTCCTGCGTTTCTTCGAACGAGACGGGCAGCCATTCCTGGATGTCGTTGTGGTTCGACTGCATGGCCACGATCGAGCCGTAGACCACGAAGGGAAACGCCAGACCGACCAGCACGACGATCGCCCGGCTATGTCGGGCAAAGAATGTCGATCGTCTGTCAGTCATGCGTTTGCTCATAGATGGATGCGCGGGGCAGGGCCCCCGGCGTGCTCGCCGGATTGCTTTGGCCGGCGCGGATGTGAAAATACTATAACAATGTGGCCGGATTGCCCAGGTACTGCACCAGCCGGGACATCCCAAACCCCCCGGTCGATCCATTTAGCGAGCTGCGCGATGTTCGTTCGACGGATTGCTTGCCGCTCCGCACCGACGGCGGCGCTGCTCCCTGCGGAGCTGGCGCCAGTGGTGCTCGTGGCGATTGCGTTGGGCCTCGTGGCCCTCGTATCCGACGCCGCGGCAGAAAAAAAACCGCGGCCGCCGGCAGCCGCGACCAGGCCTGCGGCGAACCCGGCGCCCACGCTCGACCAGATCAATCGCGCCCGCGAGCAACTGGTGCCGCTCGGCGCGCGGCTGGCGCGCCGCAGCCCGGCGATTGGCTGGCGAGCCAAAAGGAAAACGGCCAGACGTTCGCCGAATACCGCCGCGTGCATCCCCAGCGTCAAGCGCGCAGCCGACGGACCCTGTACCTCCAGCCGATCGGACCGTTTTCGGAACCGTCGGAGCGGCTGGTCGAGGCCACGTCCGCGCTGCTGGGCGTGTTCTACGACGCCCAGGTCAAACGCTTACCGGTGATGGCGGGGCTGACAATTCCGGCCGAGGCCCGGCGCAAGAATCCGCACACCGGGAAAGAGCAGATCCTGAGCACCTACGTGCTCGACAAGCTGCTGATCCCGTCCCGGCCCAAGGACGCCACTGCGGTGCTCGCGCTCACGGCCACCGATTTGTGGCCCGGCGAAGGCTGGAACTTTGTCTTCGGACAGGCGTCGCTGACCGAACGGGTCGGCGTCTGGTCGATCGCCCGGTATGGCGATCCGGCCGAGAGCGACGCGGCCTATCGGACCTGCCTGTTGCGCACGCTCAAAGTGGCCGTGCACGAAACGGGGCACATGCTGGGCATCCAGCACTGCACGGCCTTTGCCTGCGGGATGAACGGCTCGAACAGCGCCGAAGAGATGGATCGCAACCCGCTGGCTTTCTGTCCGGAATGTTCGGCCAAAATCTGGTGGGCTTGCCAGATCTCGCCCAAAGACTGGTTCGCCACGCTGGAACAGTTCGCCGACCGCTGGGACCTGGCCGACGAGGCCGCATTCTGGAAGCGCTCGCGCGCGGCGCTGGAAGATTGAGCCCCAGGGCGATTTTCGCCTCGAGCCGCGCTGCGAAAACTCAGCCGCCGGAAGTGGGCCGCGGAGTGGGAACCAGGTACTCCACCAGGCGCTCGGTGGGCACGTCGACGGGCAGCGAAGCGAAGGCCGCATCGGCCACGGCCAGATTGTAGCTGGTCAGCGCCGACAGAAAGCGATCGGTCTCGTGGAATTGCCGATCGATCGCCGCCAGCGTGCGATCGAACGAGCCCGGCTGCTGCTGGCCTCCCGCGATCGTCTCGGCGCGATACTCATCGGCAAAGACCACGGCCAGCGCCAGGTTCTCCAGTTCCAGGTGCAGCGTCACGGTCCGCGTGGCGGCGCTGGCCGAGGCGGAGCGGTTCATGCTCCGCGCGGTGCCGGCTGCCACGTCGAAAGCCCGGCTGAACGGAGCCGTTGCCGGCCGCAACCAGGGGCGCTCGAGCGGCGCCTTGGCAAACCGCGTCAGGTCGTACTCGGCGGCCAGCAGGGCGGCATGGCCGTCGAGCCCTGCCGCCTGCGCCGCCAGGCGTGCCGCCTGCAGCCGTAGCATGGCCGCCGTTCCGCCTGGCTGGCTGCGCAGATCCAGCACGTGCGGCGCGAGCGCCGTCAGCGATTCGCTCCGCTCGGTCAGAACCAGAAACCGGGCGATCCGCTCCCGCGCAAGCCAGTACGCGCTGATCACCGCGCGGCGCTCCGCACCCGGCGCCGCCTGCGCGAGGGCCGAAGAGAGCGTGGCCCGGTCCCCCGAATCGGCCGGCAATTCGCGATCCCAGTGCAACAATTCCGCCAGCTTCTGCACCCGATCGGCGGCGTGCGCATTGAGCAGGCCCTGGTACAAACCGCCGTGCGAAGCGCCCGCCGCGGGAGCCGCCGCCGAGCCCGCGCGGGCGGCGCGTCCGGCGCCAGTCCCGGCATTCGCCCCGCCGGGGCGATGGCCCCCGCCCGGCGCTTGCACCAAAAAGATGCGTGGCCGCCGCGGCTCGTGGCGGCCCGAGCCTTCGAACAGCGGCTGATCTTCGATCGGCTCGTCGGGGCGAAACGCGGGCGGTCCGGTTTCGCTTTCTCGAGGCGGGGCCGATTGAAACCCACCCGCATCGGGCGCGCCGCCGCCTGGACCGCTGCCGCCCACACTGCTGCCGCCAGCTTCACTGCCGCCAACATCACTGCCGCCAACTTCACTGCCCTCCACACCGCGATTGGGCGCGGTGGTCGAGAGCGCCGACTTGTTCGGCTGACGGATCAGGATCGAAGCCAGCAGCCGGGCGTTGGCGTCGGGCGGGGCCACGCTGAACGCGTACTCGGCGATGTCCTCGTTGTAGCGCTGCACGCTCTGCAAAAACGCCCGACGCTGGGCCGTCAGCCGATCGAGCCAGGCGGCCAGGGTCTGATAGTCGACCGCTCCCTGGCGGAATTCTTCTTCGCTGGCGTCCAGGGCGTCGGCGGTTGCCACGACGGCTTCGCCGTGCGCGTCGATGGCGCGGCGGCCGATGGGCAAGGTGCGGTGAATCAACTGCAGCCGCGGCGGAGCCAGCTTGCCGGCAAAGAGCTGGTCGAACTTCATGTCGTACGCGCCGACGTGCGGCCGATCGACGGCCCAGGGGACGAGCTGACCCTCCTCGGCGTTGGTGGGCGACGACAGGCCGGCCACGACCGACAGCTCGGCGGCCATTTTCAGCACCTGAAACTCGGCATCGTCGACGGCGGCCGCGGCCGAGGCCATCTGGCTTTCGGCCAGCGCCGTGGTTTTGTGCCGCGGATCGACCCAGCGGCGCAAGCGATCGCGCGCGGCCAGCGCATAGTGATACTGACCTTGGGCAATCGCCAATCGCCAATAGGCGATCACGGCCGCCCGCTGCGCGTCGCGACCTTCGGCCCGGGCCAGCACGTCGACCAGCGCGATCAGCCGTCCCTTGATCCGCCCGTCGGCCGGGCTGGCGATCGCTTCGGCCAACAGTTCCGGCGGGCGCAGCTTTCGCGGGCCGCCGCCCACTCGTTCCATGCCCGACCGCTCGCGCCGGGCCGGGTCAAGCACGTCGAGCACGTGATCCGGCTGGCGTTCCGCCGGCTCCGCCGGATACGTGCCGCGAACCGGCCGCGAATCTTCGGCATCGATGCCTTCATCGCGGGGCGCGTTGAATGTCGCCGCCGGGGCCGTTCGCTTCGGCACCAGTCGGGGCGAGCGCTGCTCCGGCCGCGCCGGATTATCCGCCGCCTGAGCCAGCAGCAAGCATCCGATCATCCACGATCCACCGGCGATCATCGGCAGTTTCCTCCGTCGGCCCCGTCCCCGGTCGGCCCCGTCCCCGGTCGCCCCCATCCCTGTCGTTCCAGCCCCAGTCGTTCCAGCCCCTGGCATTCCTGTGTCGGTCGCCCCGGCGCAGGGAGTCAGCCCCGCGGGGCGAGCGCTGGGCGACACTTTTTTGGCACGCGCGGAGCCGGAACTCCAATAACGTGACATTCTGCCGCCGGGGCGTCAATGTCGCTCGCCGCGGGGCGCCCGCGGGGCGGCCGGTCACTCGTCTCCGCTGCGGAGCACGAAGAGCTGTTTGTACAGATAGGCGTCCGGCGATTGGGGCCAATCGAGCTCCAGAAGCCGCGCGGTGAGGTCTTCGTCGAGCAGCCCGTCGACGGCCGCCTGCACTTGTTTGCCTTCGACCGTGCCCGAGGCCAGGATGCAGATCGAGCGCAGCTGCATCCGGGCCGGATGCTCCCAGCTGCCGACCACCTCGCGCAGCACGGCCAAGAGCCCGCGGAAGAACGGGGCCGTGGGATCCAGTTCGGCCGGCATCTTGCCGCGAACGCCCATTCGCCCGGGAAAACAGCTCCAGCCGGCGAGCGTCTGCGGCAGGCGCAACTTGCGCACCTCGACGGCCGCCCCCAGGGCCGCCAGCAAGGGCGCCGCGGCCAGCAGATGCCATTCGGCCACGGCGGCCCGCAGGGCTGCCTGTTCCCCGTCGCCCACGCCCAGCGTGCCCATGCGGAATCGGTCGCCGCTGTCGCCGTCGAGATGGATCTGGATGTCCAGCGGGGCAATCGTGTCTCCCGACTGCCGCACGAAGCCCTCGAAGGTGATCGACAAGCCGAGCCGATGCCCGGAGAAGCGGATCTCGCCGTCGTCCAACTCGTACCGGGCGCCGGCCTCGTCCAGATGATGCTGGATGGCGCCCAGGGCCAGTTGATAGCAATCGTCGATCATGGGCCGTTCCAGGCGAGCCGAACCGCCGCGGCGTGCAGCATCGAGCTTCGGCCGCGCGAGTCCGCAGCCTAACGCCGAAATCGGCGGGTGACAAGCCGCAGTTCGCCCCAGAGGCGCGGGCGGCAACTCAGCAAAGCGTAAGAGAGAAGACGCAGACGAACCAGACAGACAAAGGTGGCAGGGAGAGAGGAGATGCCTCGTTCCGCAGCGTCGCGGGCCTCGTCGTCGTGCCGCGGCCTGCTTTATTCTGCCTTCTGCCTTCTGCCTTTTGCCTTTTCCTACCCCGGCGTGTCCAGATACGGATTCTGACCCATCTGGATCTGCATCTTCTTGCGTTCTTTTTCCTGGTACATCAGCACGCGGCGATCGCGGAAGTGCCGGCGCTCGATCTTGCGCTGTGCTTCGCGAAACAGCCGGCCGTGCTCGTCGAAACCGCTCGGCCGGCTCAGGCCCAGCTCTTCCAGCTCGTGGGCTCGCTCGGGTCCCAAGCCCATCAACAGCTCGTCATCGAGCGCGAGATACTGGCGGAACGTGCCCGGGTCTCCCTGGCGGCCGCAGCGGCCGGCCAGCTGACGATCGATGCGGGCCGAGTCGTGCATTTCGCTGAGGATGACGTGCAGCCCGCCCAGCTCGGCGACGCCGGGTCCCAGCTTGATGTCCGTGCCGCGGCCGGCCATGTTGGTCGAGACCGTGACGCGTCCCAGTTCGCCGGCGCGGGCGACGATCTCGGCTTCGGTAGCCACGTGGTGCGCGTTGAGAATCTGGTGCCCGATGCCTTTGGCCCGGAGCAGCTGCGAGAGCAGATCCGACTTGTCGATCGAGCGCGTGCCGATCAGCACGGGCCGCTGGCTCAGGTGCGCCTCGGCCACTTCGTCGGCGATGGCTTCCCATTTGGCGTCCGCGGTGCCGAAGACGCGGTCGCTCAGCCGCTGGCGAATGGCCGGGCGGTTGGTCGGAATCGGCACGACCCGCAGCTTGTAAATCTTGCGCAGCTCGCCGGCCGAACTCGAGGCCGTGCCCGTCATGCCGGCCAGATTCGGATAGAGCAGGAAGTAATCCTGGATGGTGATCCGGGCGGCCTGCCCGGTTTCGACCGTGACCTCGACTCCCTGCTTGGCCTCGACGGCCTGATGCACGCCGGCCCGCCACTTGCGCCCTTCGGCAATGCGGCCGGTGAATTCGTCGACGATCACGATTTCGCCGTCGATCACCACGTATTGGCGGTCGAGAATGAACTCGCGCTCGACGCGGATCGCCCGCTCGATGTATTCGTAGATCGTGAACATCCCGACCGAATTCATGGCCCCGGGCTTGGGCAGCTCGCGCACCAGGCGGCGGCCTTCGCTGGTCAGCTCGACGGTGCGCTTGTCGTGGTCGTAGTCGTAATGTTCGTCCTCGACGAACTGCGCTGCCACCGACGCGCTCCACTTGTACGACTCGACGGCGATGCGCTGGGCCTCGGTCGGCAAAGCGCTGATGATCAGCGGCGTCCGGGCTTCGTCGATCAGAATGCTGTCGGCCTCGTCCACCAGGATGAAATGCGGCGGACGCTGCACGGGCTTGTCGCCGCCGGCATCGCCGGACGTGCCCAGCATGCCGCCGAGAAAATCGGTTTGCCCCTCGCCGATTCGCCGCTCCAGCAGCTTGTCGCGGAGGAAATCGAAACCGAATTCCTTCGCCGTGCCGTAGGTGATGTCGCAGGCGTAGGCCTTGCGCCGCTCGGGCTGCGGCATTTGCGATTCGATCACGCCGACCGTCATGCCCAGGCACTGATAGAGCGGCCGCATCCACTCGGCGTCGCGGCGGGCCAGATAGTCGTTCACCGTGGCCAATAGCGCGCCCTTGCCGATCAGGGCTTCGAGGTACAACGGGAGCGTGGCGGTCAGCGTCTTGCCTTCGCCGGTTTGCATCTCGGCGATCGAGCGATGATGCATGGCCATGCCGCCGAGCAACTGCACGTCGAAGTGCCGCATGTTGAGCGTCCGGCGGCCCGCCTCGCGCACCAGGGCAAACGCCTCGGGCAGCAGCCGCACCGGCGGTTCCTGGCTCTTCGCCCGGTACCGCAGCGCCAGGCTGCGCTGCGCAGCTCATACTCGCCGAGCTGAGTCATCTCGGGTTCGAGGGCCGCGATCGCCGGAAGCTGTTCCTGCCAGCCCGCCAGCCGGCGGCGCGTCATGCTCTGCGAAAGCGCCTGCACCCGGGCCTGCAGACGTTCGGCGATGGTGTTGAAGGTGGTCCGCATCGGCATGACTCGAATCGATCTGGCCTGCTCCGGGCAAATGCCGCTAGGGCGGGCGCCCCTGCGCGGCCGCTCGCCCCCGGTGGGCGCGCTCGCCCCCGCTCCACTTCAATTGTAAGCCAACCGGCCCGGTCGGCGAGCGGCAGGGGATGCCGCCCCGGCCCAAATGAGCCGCAGAATCCGCAAAAACCGCAGCCCCAAATCAGTGGATGGCGTCGATTTGGCTCAGTTCGTACCGGGGAGAGAAACCCCTTGAACTTTGCCCGGCCGAGGTAATCGACCCGCGGACGCTGACGAAGTCGCCCGGCTTGAAGCCTTCGATCCGGCTCGAATCGGCCAACAGCACGCTGCCGCCGAACTGGTCGGTCTGGCCGTCGATCGGGATATAGCGGAGCTTCCACTGGCGGGCGCTTTCGGAATACTCCAGCCGGCCCGAGAGCGACGCATAAGAGGGTTCGTAGCCGTACAGGCCGGCTGGGCCCGTCGGGGCGCTGCTGCTCGACGACATGCCGGTGCTCGACGAGGTGCTGGCGCTGCGCTCGGCCGAACCGCTGTCCGGCTCGATCCACGAAGCCTGGACGACCCCCGAATCGCCGCCGGGCACCTTCAAGTTGGGACGCACCGCCGCGGCCATGGCCGACTCTTGCGGCACCTGGCCGACCGGGCGGCTAAGCGTCGAGCGGCTTTCGTTGCGGGCTTCGGCCGTGCCGGCCGTCATGCGGAGGCGTGCATCGCTGTGCACCGCGGTCGCCACGACCGGCTCGTCCGCATCGGCAAAGGCATCCTCGGCCGTGGGTCGAATGCGCAGCGTCGTCCGCCCTTCGGAAGCCGGCGTTGCGCCCGCCTGCGACTGCATCCGCACGGCCTGCGCGGCGGGACCGGCCGACTGGCCAGTGGGCGAAGCCGTGGTCGCCAGGGCCACGGCAGAATTCTTTGCCCGTGCGGTCGGGCTGGCGGCGGTAGCTTTGATCGGTTCGGCAGTGCCAGCGGCCGAGGTCAAGGCCGGGGCCGCGAGCGCGCTGGCCGGCAGCGCAGTCGGGGCGGCGGTCAGATTGGCTGCGGGTCCGCTGGCGGCCCAATCGGTCATCGACGACATGGCCCGCGACGCGGCAGCCAGGTCGACCGGGTCCGGCTGGTATTCGGGCTGCTTTGCCGCAACCTGCTCGGCGGCAGCCGGCTCGACCGTGGTTTGCGCCGCGATCTCCTGGGCGGCCGGCACGGCGGAATCGGCGCTGGCCAATTGCGTGTTATCCGAGGTCGGATCTTCCGGCTCCCGCGAGACCGCCCGCCGGGCGAACGACGTCGCACTCGAACGGACTTCGTTCGGCTTCAGCACGTCGATCGCCTTGGTCCGATCGATCGAGCCTTGCGGCACGTTGAAACCGCCCCGCGGCGAATACTTGTCGACGGGCGTCGTCGGTGGCGGCACGACCGGAACGGTCGTCGGCGCGCCGGCCGGCGCTGCAGCGCCCGCGGCGCCGCTGTAATACGGATCGGCGCCCGGCGCGGCCGTGGTGCCCGGCGGCGGCACGCGCGAGCGCATGAACGGCAGAAACGGATCGCCAGGCGCGGTCGGCTGGCGGCAACCGGCCAGTGACACAAGCGCCAAGAAAATCCCAATGCCGCGCACTGCGCCCGCCGTCATGGCACGCGCCGCGGCAATGCTCGACTCGATCGGCCGCGCCGCGGCTTGCGGCCGGGCGCTGCCGCGGAATACCCGATCCATCATGGGCCGGACTCCTTCCTTGCGCACTCGTCGACGAACGATCGGCGGCCCGCGGCGCTCGGCGAGGACCGGACCGGGATGCCGAGAGGGAAATGTCTATGGGCGGCGCACCTGCGCCGCCTGGGTGTTTCGAATGAACTGCTTGGGCGATTGCCGGCCGCGATTCTGACCGACTGCCGCGGGCAACCGACGCACTGCGAACGCAAAGGAAAAGAAATGCCCCCGTCCAAAACAGGCCGTGAGACCCTTTTGGCGGGGGCGATAAACTACCGAGCGGCGGCAAGCCGTGTCCAGAGCGCTTTTGCCGGCGCTCAGTTTGGGGCGCTGGAAAGCGCGGCATCGGCTGGGCTGCTGGCAGGCCCGCCCGCCAGCGGTTCGCCGCCGCGGTCGACGCTCACCACGTACGGATTGTCGATCACCAGCGGCGACCGGGCTGTCCGATCGGCCGGCGCAACCGATGTCTTTTGCGGCACCTGCCGGTTTTCGATCCGCTGCGGCGCAGGCGGGCTGACTTCCGGGGTCATCATGCCGGGCGGATAGGCAAACGGCGACCAGCCATACGTCCGCGGCACCGGCACGCTGTAGTAGACCGGCGGATAGAGCATGAAGTGCGGAACGACCCGCTCGTTGTCGTACAAGTTGTACGGCCCGGCTCCGCCATTGAACCCATAAAAGGCCGCGTAGCCGCCGCCACCCCAGCCCCCGCCCACCCCCTGGGCCTGGGCCGACCGGGCTTCGACCGCCAGCACACTGCCAAGAACCAAAAGTACCGGAACAAAGCGGCTCATCGATGCACCTCTCGCGAAATCGAACCCGGGAATACAGCCCACCACGGACCCAAATTCCAGGCTAGATACGGTGCCGGCCGACTTCAATCCTCAAAATAGGCAAGCTGGGCAGAAAGCAGCCAGATCGCCCCGAAAAACACGAAAAGGCCAGAAATACCGGGCCGACCCCGGTGCCAGGGCCAAAAAAAGAGACCTGCGACCCGTAGGTCGCAGGTCTCTGCTGGTTTTTCGAGTGCCCTGAACAGGACTTGAACCTGTACCCGGTTACCCGGACTAGCTCCTGAGGCTAGCGCGTCTGCCAATTCCGCCACCAGGGCCCGAAGCATTCTCTTATAGGTCTAAGGCCCGGCGATTTCAAGCCTCGATTGCCGGCGAGTTGCCGACTCGTAGGTGGTCCACAGAATCTCAGTTTCCGCCGCCTTGCTTCTGCTGTTCCAGGAACGGCCCGAACCGCTCGTAGAACGCCTTGTGGTCGCCGCCGTGATCGGCCCGCGGCATGATGACGATCGTCTTGGGCCCGGTCAGCTGGTTGCACGTGGCCAGGACGCCCTCGGCCGGACAAGCGGTGTCGGCCAGCCCCAATCCGACCAGCGCCGGGCAGCGGATTCGCGTGGCAAAGTTCATCGCGTCGAAGTAGCGGGCCGCGGCCAGCATCTTGGCTTCGTCCTTGCCTTGCCAGGTGCGGCCGGCCCAGTTCGGCCAGCCCGGCGCGCGGCCGGCCGCCTTGCCCGTGTGGTCGCAGCCGGCCGGCACATTGGCCGCCAGCGCCGTCACGGCCGGATGGATGCCCGCGGTCACCAGGGCCTGATAGCCACCCTGGCTGCCGCCGTGCACGACGAGCGTGCGGCGATTCCAGTCGGGCCGCTGCGTGAGGTAATCGACTGCCCGGCGGCAGGACAAGAACATCCGCAGGAAGTAACTCGTTTCGCGGTCGTCGTTGCCGATGCCCGGATAGTCGTTCAGTTCTTTGCCGGCCTTTTCCGCGTAGAAGGCCTCGGGCCGGTCGATCGGCAGATCGTGCGCGCTGATGTTCATCGCCAGCCAGCCCGCCCGGGCGTGCCCCAGCACCCAATCGCGCTGCAGGGGATAAACGCCGGCCCATTGCACCTGCAGCAGGGCGGGCAGGCTGGTTGCGCCGGCCGGTTTGGCCAGCTGGCCATAGATTTTCGTTCCGCGGAAGTTGCCCAGCGTGAGCTTGTAATACTCGACGCTCTTGTCGCCCACGTCGACCGCTTCGAGCTGCTCGGCCATCGGCACGGCGTCGAGCTGGGCGATCTTGGCTTTCCAGAAGGCGTCGAAATCGTCCGGCGGCGGCTGCGACGCGGCGATCCGTTCGGGGGCGAAGGCGGCGCCGCAGTACGTGACCGTTTCCTTGTCGGCCCCCTCGGGCTTGTACTTGACCACCAGCAGGAGCGTGCCCGGCTCGGCGCGAGGCGCGGACCTGGGTCTTGCCGTCGGCCAGTTCGCGCGTGCCCTTGTCGATTTCCGTCAGGCCCCCTTTGAGCACGGCGTAGTCGATCGTCGCTTTGGCGGCCGACGGCTCGGCCAGGGCGATCTTCCAAGTCACGCTTTCGCCCGGCGAATAGATGCCGGTCTCGACGTCCGGCTCAATGACGATCGGCGGACCAGCCAGGGCAGCAAGGGCCGACAGCATCGCAACGACGAACACAGCACAACGGACCAGCATGGACGCAATCTCCCGGGCGTGCGGATTTCTTAAACAGCGGCGACGTAACCCATTTGAATTTGAGCGTCGCTCCGCCGCAACATCCAACTGGCCGATCGGCGGACCGCTTGCCGTCTTCTGCCTGAAATCCGGTTGGTCGCGCATCGACCAGCCGGCCGCCACCGGCGCGCTTCTGATCTTGCCAAGCCGCTTGGGCGAAATTACCCTGCCCGCGGTCGCGCACGGTCGCGCGGCTCGTTCGGACCGGAGGACCCTGCGATGTCGAGCTGTTGGGTTTGCCACGGAACCAAAAAATGTGCCTCGTGCAACGGGACGGCCCGGCAGCTGTTGCCGCCGCCGGTGCGCGGATCGACGGACCAGGGCACGATTGCCATCCGCTGCCAGGGCTGTGCCGGCACCGGCGTCTGCCCGGCCTGTCATGGCAGCGGCGAGCTACGCGAGGCCGCCTGATCAATTCGCCGCGGCGGGCGGCGGATCGCAAAAGAAGCGCGTCGCCCGGCCCAGCCCGTCGAACAAATAACGCGCGGCTGAATAATGCCCGGCGTCCCACCAGACGATCTCGGGCTGGCCCAGCGCCCGCCAGAGCGATTCGGTGCAGGCCGGGGGAATCACTTCGTCCTGCCGGGCGTTGAGCATCAGGATCCTTCGGCCCCGGGCGTTTTCGGCATAGGTCACCGGATCGACTTTCGCCAATAGCGCGGTGAGCGATTGCTTGTCGCCCCCTTTGGCCACCCAGCCTTCGCGAAATTTGCGCAGCTCGCGGGCGTCCCAGGCCACCTGGCCGATGTCGCCGCCGGCCAGAATCAGGCAGACATTCTTCAGCCGCGGCTCGGCCGTGGCCGCCAGCGCGCTGGTGATGCCCCCCAGGCTCACGCCCATGATGCCGAGCTGGTCGGCGTCGACTTCGTCCTGGGCCGCCAGCCAGGCCGCCGCCCGGCGCACGTCGAGCACCGCCTGCCGCATCCCGCGCACGGTTTCTTCCGGATCGAGCGAGACCATCCGGGCCGGCGAGTCGGGCTGGCGCCGCGGCCCGTAGTAGGGCATTTTCAAGAACAGCGCCGCCGCGCCGTGCTGGGCCAGCGACCGGCTGAACAGCCGGGCCAGCGGAAAGTCGCCCCCCAGAATGTGCAGCACGATCACGCCCGGATGCTTGCCCGGCGCGACCGGCCGGAAATACTCGCAATGCACCGTGTTGTTGTTTTCCTCGGGCGTCACCAGCGGCGAGGGAAACGTCACGCTCCAGATCGAAAACGCTTTCGACACGGTCTCGACCGGCCGCTCTTGGAACTCGAACTGGCTCGCTTCGAGCCGAAACATCTCCGGCAATTTGGCCTCGTCCGCCGCGGGGCGAAAATCGACCTGGCCGATGCGCACCTCGTCGGCCACCGCTGCCGCCAGATTGCCGGCGGCCAGATTGCCAATCACCAGAGCGCCAGCCGCCAGGCTGCCGGCCGCGCTCAGCACCCAGGCCAAAGCGTGTCGCCAAGATCGACGCATGATGGATCTCCGTTTCCGCGAGTCGGGCCCACTGGTCAGCCGGCATTGTAAGCCGGCCAGCAAGGCGGAAACAGCGGAGCTTGCGGCCCTGAGCGGTGAGCGGCTCGTGTGTGTCGTCCGGTCAGCGCCGGTCGGCCCCGGTGGCCGGCGAATCGGATAGCTCGATTTCGATATGCGCTTCCGGAAACGCTTCGAGAAAACGCTGCCGCATCCGATAGCTTGTCAACGGCGGGAGCCAAAAGGCGAACATCGCCCGGTCGCCGAACAAGTCCCGGAAGTATGGCACCGCGGGCGAACCGCACATCACGAAATCGAAGTCTGTTCTCTGCGGCGCCGGCGTGTAGAAACCGCCCGCGTGCGTATGGATCCAACCGATGAGTGCCAGGCGATTGCTGGCCACACTGCGCTCGTGCGCGATGTAGCCCAGCGGAATTGCCAGCACCGCCACCAGGACGAACAGCGTCCGCAGTGAAAAAGCAGTCCAGCGGCGGCGGGGAGGAGTCATCGGTGGGCGTTGGGGAAAAAGGCAATGCTGTCTCGTGTGATCGCCTACTCAGTATCTTCGTCCCCTTCCCGCCAAATCGACGAAAGCGGGCCTGGCATGACAGTCGCTTCAGGGAATGCCCGCTCGATCGACGCTATCTCCGGGGCGGAAAAACGCTCGGTCGGGACCGCGATAATATCGCGCGGCTTGTCCCCCAGCCAGACGCGGATGGTCGGGATTTCGGTCGTCTCGTCCGAAAGCGTGTAGCCGCCGGCCGCATTGATTGCCTTCCAGAGTCGCTGCCGCTCGCGCACTATCCTCAACTCCCACCCCAGCCAGCACGCGCAAACTCCCACAAGCACCAGCAGCGTCCGCAGCGAGAAGGTCGGCCAGCGACGGCGAGGAGTCATGATTCGCGCGTCATTCATCGATGCCAGGCCGCAGGGGTGGCGGAAACACTTGCCCAACGAGCGACGACCAGCAAAGCGGCGACTTTCCGCTATTGCTTGAGCAACGGATTGGCCAAAAGCCCTGGCTCGTCAAGCGGAGGCAATCGCTCCGGCACCGCGTCCGACGAATCGGCGGCGGCCTCGACGTGCGTGGCTTGCACGACTTCCGCTTCCCGCCGCCTGGCCATTGTGCGACCTACCGCATGGCCTGCCAAGGCACCGCCCAGATGGAGCGCGGGGCCGATGAACAGAGCTGTCCCGACGGGCGAATCGAATGAAACCAGCGGAGCGCCGCCTGAGGCGATCGAGCCTCCCATTTGAGGATACATGACATGATAGGTCTCTTTCTCAAGTCCCAAGTCCTTGCAGATCCGCGTGTACGACAGGACATCGCCGACCGCCCGCCCTTCGCGCCACACCGAAAACAGCGGGAGGTCGTTTACCAGCACGGCGTAATTGCCCGGATTCTTGCGGGAGTGGATGTCCTTGGCATAGGCCGCCGCGCACAGCAGCCTCGTCGCCACGTCGGAATTCACGTACAGGGTATTCGTAAAGGCGTTGTAATTGTCGCCGCCGAAAACGCGGTTGGGCAGAATCGTGTAACCCAGCCAGCTCAGCGTTCCCACCGTGTATCGCCAACCGGGAGCAATGCAATGATTCTCCTTCAATCGGCGCCATTGGTCCTTGGGCTCGTACTGGTTCACGGCGACGTAGACATCGGTGATGTCGTTCGCCTCCAGGTAAGTGAGCAGCTTCTCGCGGGTTTCGTCCGACAACTCGTGATTGTTGATCTTGAAATCGAACGGCAGGATCTTCTGCGGAAAGCCGACCACCTTGCCGATCCGGTCCAAGGTTTTGTTCGGCCTGCCGTGTTCGACCACGACCGGCTGCAGGTCCATGCCGCCCGGCCGCTCCGGATGGAAGCGTCCAAATTGATACGTCTTCGCCGCGCAACCGAAGCTGCCAATTAGTAACAAACCGGCAATCCAAGGGGCCTGCGCCCAGAGACGCTTGATGGCGTGGATGGCTGCCTGCCCGATCCTGCACGCGAGAGTTTCGCGAGCGGTCCCGCCTGCTCGGCGCACGAGCAGCCAGGCGTCGTGCGGCACACCGGCAGGCGGGATGTGTGATCGGTCGCTCATGCCGCAAACCTGCCACGGGCAACCGCGATCGCCTCGATCGGCCGGCGGCGTACGGCGTGCGGCGGCGATGAGGAGTCCGTGGTCACGGCGATTGATTCCCGGTACGCTCAGGGGCAGCTCGGTCGAGATTATCGTGACGATTCTCTGCAGCGGTTTCCTCGGACGATTCGTGCCCGGGGGGCCGACAATAATAGGAAATAACCCCTCTCATGGCGCCCCCAATACCGAACAAGACGCATGGCGACAGAAGCCGGTCGCCAGCGAGATGTGGCGCCCGTTGCGGCTGGCGGTCGGCCGCGGCACTTGCACTGTCGATTACCGTTGTCGCGCTGGCCGCAGGGCTGGGCAGCCTGTTCATGCCCGACGCCTGGTTCCGCGGGCTGGCCAAGCCGGCGTTCAATCCGCCGGATTGGATCTTTGGACCGGTCTGGACCTGCTTGTACCTGCTGATGTCGATCGCGGCCTGGCTGGTCTGGCAGCGGGCCGGCTGGCGGAAGGGACAGGGAGGCGCTGGGGCTGTTCGGTTTGCAGCTGGCGCTGAATGCCGCCTGGACGCCGCTGTTCTTCGGCTGCCACGCCATCGGCTGGGCTCTGGCCGACATTGCCGTGCTGTGGCTGGCCATCCTGGCGACGCTGGCCGCCTTCGCCCGGATCCGGCGACCCGCCGCCGTTCTGCTGGTGCCGTATCTGGTCTGGGTCAGCTTTGCCGCAGTGCTGAACTTCGCGTTTTGGCGACTCAACGGCTAGCGTTGTCTCGGCCGCCCTGGAGGCGTGGGCGCTGACGAAGGCCCGACCGCCAGCACTTCCCCAACTGCCCAATCTCCCTATGCCCAAATCGCCGGGCCAGCTACAATCGCACTACGAGACTCTCTAGCTCCAGCGCTTGGCGGAGCGGTCCGGCCCTCCTCACTTCAAACGTTGAACCTGCAAGATGTTGCGCTATTGGACCGCCGGCGAATCGCACGGCCGGGCGCTGGTGGCCCTGGTCGACGGGTTTCCCGCGGGCGTACCGATTGAAACCCAGTCGATCGACGTCGAATTGCGGCGCCGGCAGGGGGGTTATGGGCGCGGCGGTCGGCAGCGAATCGAAACCGACAAGGTCGAAATTCTCAGCGGCATCTGGCAGGGCGCATCGCTCGGCAGTCCGATCGCGCTCGAGGTCGTGAACAAAGACGCCAAGCTGGAACGGATGACCGATCTGGAGCGCCCCGGCCCGGCCACGGCGACCTGACCGGCGCGATCAAGTACCTGGGATCGGTCCGCGCGATTCTCGAACGCGCGAGCGCCCGCGAGACCACCGTCCGCGTCGCCGCCGGCGCGCTTGCCAAGCAACTGCTCGCCCCGTTCGGCATCACGGCCTTTGGCTATGTGGTCGAGCTGGGGGGCATCCGGCTCGAACCCACCGCCGGCACGCTCGCCCAGCAGCGGGCTCTGCGCGACGCGAGCGAAATCTATTCGCTCGACCCGGCGCACGATCCGGCCGTCAAGGAACTGATCGACGCCAAAGGCAAAGAAGGGGACACGCTGGGGGGCATCGTCGAAGTCCGGGTCGAAGGGCTGCCGTTCGGCTTGGGCACGCACGCCCAGTGGGATCGCAAACTCGACGGCCGGCTGGCTCAGGCGGTGATGGCCGTGCAGGCGATCAAGGGGGTCGAGATCGGCCTGGGTTTCGAAGCGGCCCGTCGTCCCGGCTCGCAGGTGCACGACCCGATCGTTTATGACGCGGCCCAAAAAGACTCACCCAACTTGGGCTACGCGCGGCCGACCAACAATGCCGGCGGGCTCGAGGCCGGCATGACCAACGGCCAGCCGCTGGTCATTCGGGCGGCCAAGAAACCGATCAGCACGCTTCGCAAGCCGCTTGATTCGATCAACCTGGCAACCAAGCAGCCCGAGGCGGCCAGCTACGAGCGCAGCGACGTCTGCGCCGTGCCGGCAGCCAGCGTGATCGTGGAAAACGTCGTCGCGTTCGAGGTGGCCTGCGCACTGGTCGACAAATTCGGCGGCGACAGCCTGGTCGAGATGCAAGCCCGGTATAAGTTGTTTCAAGAGATGGCCCGCGAGCGCTAGTGCCCTCACGGCGGCGGGTCCCCGAACCTTTCAGCCCTGGGCGAACACGGATGTTCACCTGGCACGACACGACACGACGCCGATTCTGCCGGCTGGCCTTCCTGGCCCTGGTCGTCGGGCCGGCCTGCGCGGTGTTGCTGGCCGCGATCTGGGTGCGCACACCCCTCGCGCGGGCGAGCCATCGCCGCGCGCTGGCCGAGCGGCTGGCTCTGGACGTGAAGCTCGAGCGCGTGAGTTTTCCGCGTCCCGAGGTCACGCGCTACGAAAGCTTGATCGTCACCGACCCCGAAACCGGCGACTGGCTGGCCCGGATCGGCCGCCTCGAAGTCGACGATGCGGGCTCCAAAACCCGGATCACCTGCACCGAGCCCGAGCTGAATGCCACGCGGCTGGACCTGTTCTGGGAGCTGGCCGCGCGGCGCTTGCGGCGGCAAGCGAGCATCGAGCGGCCGGTCGAACTGCATTCGCCGAAGCTCACGCTGTATTTCGCCGGCGACGCCCAGACGCTCGTCGACGTTCACACCCGCTTCAAGCAGGGCGAATCCGGACCGCAAGGGCTGGTGGTTTTCCACCTGGCCGATCAGGATCGAGCGGCCGAAGTGCGAATGGCCCTGCTGCGAACCAGCCCGGCCGCCCGGGCGCCCCGGTTGCCGGCGCCCCGAACGCCGGAGCGCCCACGGCCGGCGCCGCCACGATCGTCCAGCTGGAAACGGGGCAGGCCGTCCTGCCGGGACGGCTGATGGCGGCGCTGCTGCCCGGCTGGGATCGGCTCGGATCGAGCGCCACGCTGGCCGGCTCGCTTTGGTGGCAGGATGCCCCCGAGGGCTTCAGCGGACAGATCCGCGGCCGCATTGCCGGCATCGATCTCGACACGCTGATCAGCGACCAATTCGATCGCAAGCTCGGCGGCACCGCCACGCTCGAATTGGAATGGGCCCGCATCCGCGACGGCCGGCTGACCGACGCCAAAGGCGCGCTCTCCGCCGGGCCCGGCCTGGTCAGCCGCCGCCTGGTGGCCGACGCCGCCGCCGAGCTGCACGCCACGGCCGGCCCTTTATCGGACGCGCCCGGCACGCTGGTCACCTACGAGCAGTTGGCGTTCTCGTTCGCGCTCGATCAACAAGGTTTGACACTCGCGGGCAGTTGCCTGGGCGGCCCGACCGGCACGTTGCTCTTGGGACGTTCGGGACGCCCGCTCTTGGCCGAACCGCCGCCGGCCGCACAGTCGCCATTGAACCTGGTCCGGGCGCTGGCCGGCGCCGGCGACGAGCGGCTCCCCACCAGCGAAGCGGCGCAAGAATTGATCCGCCGCTTGCCCGCGGCGGCGCGACCGGCGGATGCGACGCGGCTGGGAGCGCCGCGCCTCACAGTGGCCCGAATGACGCTCAACCCGGCTGTTGGCCCTGCCGGTTCGCAGGCTGCCAGGCCAGCGGCTGCACCGGATGCAGCAGCTTTTGATACGTCTGCTGGTTGCCGCGGACCACGAGCACGTACATCAGGCCTCCCGACTGCCAGGCGCCGATGGCATATCCGGCGGTGGTCGATTGCGGAGTGCGCGGCATCGACGACGGCAGATCGCGCCGCGTGGCTTTGAGCACGAACAGCACGGCCCCGAACTCTCCCAAATCGTACACCACACCGCGCTGGGCAACCGATTTGGCCACGGTTTGCCAGCCGCGCAGGTTGCCGCCGATGCCCTTGGGCACGGCGAATTCCTTGGGGGCCTTACCCAGCGGCTGCCAACCATCCCCCAGTTGTTCGTACCAGCCCACGGCCCGCTCGTTGACCGCGACTTGCTTGACGTCGGGCTGCGCCCACAGAGCCAGGCCGGCGGCCACGAGCAGACACGCCGCCAGCGTCAGACCGATCTGGACCAGGCGGCGCCGCTCGATCCGATAGGCTCGGGCATCGAGCGCCACCGTGCGCTCTGAGCAGGAGTGTTCTCGGCGGCAGTAATCTGAGCGGCAGTGTTCTCGGCGGCCATGTTTTCCGCGGCCCCGTCGTGGGTTGCGGCCAGGGCAGAACTCGTCGCCGTGCCGGCAGCAGAACTAGTTGCCGCGAGCCGGGCGAGAATGCGCGACTTGAGATCGCCCGGCACCGCCAGATCGTCGAGGGCCGTGACAATCCGCGTGTCGAGCCGCTGCACGGCGTCGTACGTGGCGCGCAGCTCGGCGTCGCTGGCCAGGGCTTTGGCCAGGCCCACGAACTCGCGCTGTTCGATATCGTCACTGCCTGTTCGGCAGGCATCGATCTGTTCGATCAAATCGGGATCCAACATACGCTTAGCCCTTCTTGCAGTTCCGTGTGCCTTTGCGGCGGCCGCTGCTGGCAAGTGCGGCCAGCGCGCTGGTGTTCATGTTCTCTGGGGAATTCGTCTGCTGGTAACCAGGAAACGAGGTTGTGGGGCAAAAGTGTTGTGACGCAATGGCGCGATTCGAATAATCCCTATTGCGGTAGATCGCCGCGGCGGGCCGCCAGCGATCGCTCGGCCAGGGGCGAGGCGATTTTCTCCGGTGCCCGGGTTTTCTCCGCGGCCATGCTGCCGATCTCCCGCCGCGACGGCACGCCGCTCGCCGCCGCTTCGGCGGCGGCCGGCTCGAGCAATCGCCGCAAGACGCTCTTCGCGCGCGACAGGCGGCTCATCACCGTGCCTAGCGGCACCGACAGCTGGGCGGCAATCTCGCGGTACGACAACTCCTCGAAGTAGAACATCAAAACGACAAGCTTGAATTCCTCCGGCAAGCGCCCGATGGCGCTCTGCGAGCGCCTCGCGATCGAGCGGCTGATCGACATCGGCCGCGGCAATCGATTCGACATCCAGATCCAGGCTGCTCGCGCAGAGCGGGCTGGGCTTGCGAAACCCCTTCAAGTAACAATTCCGCAAAACCGCAAATAACCACCCCCGCACGCTGGCCGCCGCTCGCACCTGGGCCAGCTTTTGCTGGGCCACGAGAAAGGTCTGCTGCGTGAGATCCTCCGCCTCGGGCACGGCGCCGGTCAGCCGGAACGCATAGCGGTAGAGCACCTGGTGGTGCTCGTCCACTAAGTTGGCCAGGTCGAGCTTGGGCACAGGGTCAGCCACGCTAGACTCCCACCCGCATTCCTAAGAGAGACCGCCCGGGCCGGAAATATTCCAGCCTTACGGAAAAGTATACCTGCTGGCAGCCGCAAACCCCAATCCTTCGCAGCTGGCAATGGCGGTGGTGAAGTTTTTCGCCCCCGCCGGGGAATATCCGCTCCTCCGGCCGGATCATGGTTTATGGTCGAGCGCCCCAACGTTTGCGGTGCTCGCTCCCTTTCACGCACACCCTGGGAGGATGATTCGATGCACAAGTGGTTCGGACTCTTGGCCTGTTTGAGCTTCTCGGTGGCCCTGGTCGGCTGCGAAAAGCCGGCCGAACGCAAGGTCGACAAAGCCGCCGATCAAATGAACAAGGACATCGCCGAGGAAGCCAAGGCGGAAGAAAAAGCGGTCGACGAAATGGCCAAGGAAGAGAAGGCCGACATCAACGAAGCCAAGAAGGAAGCCCAGGACGACGTCAATGCGGCGGCCAAGGATGTCAAGGAAGAGGAAGACGACACGAAGTAGCTCGACGGCGCACAGCCCGGCGAATGGCGCCCGGGTGGCTCGCCCCCTCGGCCGCCTGGCGGCCCGCTTCGGGGCATAGCCACGCCGGGCAGTCGTTTCCCCAGGGGCCCGGCGAATTCCGCCTGGGCCCTTTTTTTGTTTGTGGTTTTTTGCGCCCGCGGTCCGGCTTTTCGGGAATAGACGGGCCGCTCGCCGCATCTACTAGGGCAGGGGACGGGCCGGATGGTCTTGCCTGCTCCCTGGTTTGTAATTCCCGGAAAGGAATCATCCATGAAGCGTTTTGCTCTGTTGTCGATGCTGCTGGGCCTGGGGTTCATCGCTGGCTGCGAAAAGCCCAAGGCTGCTCCGGCTCCGCCGGCCGCGCCTCCGGTTGAAAAGCCGGCTGACGAGCCCGCTGCCGAGACCGAAAAGCCCGCCGCGGAAAAGCCGGCTGATGACATGCCGGAAGAAGAAGGCGCAAGGAAGACAAGTAGTCGCCGCAACCGGCCGCTCAGGCCGGCAAGCGATCTGGTTGGCAAACGAGCAGGAGACGCCCGCACAGGGCGTCTCCTGTTTTTTTGTGCCTCCGCCGCCGGCAGGGCGCCTCCGCCGCCGGCAGGGCAGGGTGGGCGCTACCGTTTGGGCCTCGGCAGCCGGCCGCCCCGCCCGCGGCGCCGCCCGCCGCCCGATCCGTCTGCGTCGCGCCCGGCGGAGTGCGTCACCGGCTGCCCGATGCTGGCGCGCATTTTCTGGATCCGGTCGCGCAGGGCCGCGGCCCGCTCGAATTCCAGCCCTTCGGCCGCGGCCAGCATCTCGGCTTCCAACTCGGCCAGGTACTCTTCGGTGATGTACTGGGTTTCGTCGCTGCGTCCGACGGCCGCGTTGGCCTGGGCGTGGGCGGCGGCTTGCGACTCGATGCCGGCGCGGATCCCCTTGCGAATCGTCTCGGGCGTGATGCCCTGCTGGATGTTGTAGGCTTGCTGCAGGGCCCGGCGGCGGTTGGTTTCTTCGACCGCCCGCTGGATCGAGTCGGTCATCTTGTCGGCGTAGAGGATCACCTTGGCATTCACGTTGCGGGCCGCCCGGCCGATGGTCTGAATCAACGAGGTTTCGCTGCGCAGGAAGCCTTCCTTGTCGGCATCCAGGATGGCGACGAGCGAGACTTCGGGCAGGTCGAGCCCCTCGCGCAGCAAGTTGACGCCCACCAGGGTCTCGAAGTGTCCGGCCCGCAGGTCGCGGAGCAACTCGACCCGCTCGAAAGCGTCGAGCTCGCTGTGCAGCCATTTGCAGGCCACGCCCTGCTCGCACAAGTACGAGGACAAATCCTCGGCCAGGCGCTTGGTCAGCGCCGTGACCAGCACGCGTTCGCCGGCGGCGGCCCGCTCGCGGATCTGCGTCAGCAGGTGCGGCACCTGCCCGCGCGCGGCGAGATCTCGATCACCGGATCCAGCAGGCCCGTGGGCCGGATGATCTGTTCGACGAACTCGCCGCCGGTCTGCTCCAGCTCGTAGGCGCTCGGCGTGGCCGAGACATAGATCACCTGGTTGATCTTCTGTTCCCACTCGCCGAACTTGAGCGGCCGGTTGTCCAGCGCGCTGGGCAGGCGAAAACCGTGCTCGACCAGCGTCACCTTGCGGCTCTGGTCGCCGGCGTACATCGCCCGGACCTGCGGCACCGTGGCGTGCGACTCGTCGACCATCAGCAGGTAGTCGTCGGGAAAGAAATTGAACAGCGTGTTGGGAATCGAGCCGGGCGGGCGTCCGGACAGCGGCCGGCTGTAATTCTCGATGCCCGGGCAGAAACCCGCTTCGAGCATCATTTCGATGTCGAACCGGGTCCGCGCGTTCAGCCGCTGGGCTTCGAGCAGTTTGCCCTGCGAGCGCAGCACCTCCAGCCGCTCTTCCAGCTCTTGCTTGATCGAGTCGATCGCGGCCGCGATCCGCTCTTCGGGCATGACGAAGTGCTTGGCCGGATAGACGAACATCTCCTGTTCTTGCCGGATGACTTCGCCGGTCAAGGGATTGATGATCGACAGCTGCTCGACCTCGTCTCCCCAGAGCTCGAAGCGGAGCGCATATTCCTCGTAAGAGGGCCACAGCTCCACGCAATCGCCCCGCACGCGAAACTTGCCCCGGGCAAACTCGATGTCGTTGCGCTCGTACTGCACGTCGACCAGCTTCATCAGCAGCTGATCGCGATCGATGGTCTGGCCCCGCCGCAGGCCGATCATCATGGCCCGGTAATCGTCCGGCGAACCCAAACCATAAATGCACGACACGCTGGCCACCACGATCACGTCCCGGCGGCTGATCAGCGAACTGGTGGCCGCCAGCCGCAGGCGGTCGATCTCCTGGTTGATCGAGGCGTCTTTTTCGATGTAGATGTCGCGCTGCGGGATGTAGGCTTCGGGCTGGTAATAGTCGTAATAGCTGACGAAATACTGCACCGCGTTATGGGGAAAGAACTCCTTGAATTCCGAGTACAGCTGGGCCGCCAGGGTCTTGTTGTGCGACAGCACGAGCGTGGGCCGCTGCACCGCCTGGATCACGTTGGCCATCGTGAAGGTCTTGCCCGAACCGGTCACGCCCATCAGCACCTGGCTCTTGCGGCCGGCGCAAGCCGGCCACCAGGGCGTCGATCGCCTGCGGCTGGTCGCCGGCCGGCTGAAACGGACTTTGCAAATCGAACAGCATGGGGGCCGCAAGCGGAGCAGGGTGGGCCAGGATCTCTGAGAGGACGGGCGATCTCTGAGAGGACGGGCAAAACGCCGCACGTTGAAGCATAGGCAAATGCCGCCCAGCCGGCTATGGGGGGCGCAACCGCGGGGAGCGATGCCGCGGCAGCGGGGCTCTTGATCCGCGTACGCTCAGGCGCTATTGAGCAGCCACAGTGCCGCTCTCGGCCATCGGCAGCAGGTAAGGCCGCAGACGTTCCAGCGTGCGCGGACCAATGCCGCGCACCCGGCGCAATTCTTCATGATCGGCGAACGGCCCGCGCTCGCGGCGCACTTCGACAATCCGCCGGGCCAAGGTTTCGCCCACGCCCGGCAGCTCGGCCAGCTCCGGCCAATCGGCCGCATTGATGTCGACCGCGAAATGCGCCGTGTTCTGCGGCGCCCGGTCCACTTCGATCAACCGTCCGCTCAACCCGCCGTGCGAAACCCAGTACCCGGCCAGCGACACCAGCGCAGCGGCCATCAGCACCGCGACGGCCAACTGGTCGCTCGGGCGCAAGAGCCAGCCGGGCCGGCGGGGCGGTTTCGGCGGCATGTCGCGGGGCATGGACTACCGGGACTCGGCCACCAGGGCCGGACTACAGGGCTTGCATTGCCGGGCCCGCATTGCGGGGACGGTAACACTTCAGGAACCGGGGGGGACGAAAGCCAAGATTTCTCGCTCGCGTTGCTCGGGCAAGCATTTTCGAGCGGGAGCCTCCCCCGTATTATGAACCGCTGCCCCACTGGCCGCAAAGCATCCTTCGACCACCAAGCCGATTGCCCGCCGCCCCGCATGCCTGATTTTTCGCAACTCGAGTGGGACGCCGCCGCCCAAGACGATTGCCGCCAGCTCGTGCGCCTGGCCGTTCGCGAGGATCTGGAGCGGCTCTACGACTGGACGACCCTGGCGCTGGTCCCGGCCGATGCCCAGGCCCGGGCCGCGGTCGTCGCCCGGCGCCCCGGCACCGTCAGCGGGCTGCGGGCGGCGGCCCTGGTCGTCGCCGAGATGGATAGCCAGGCCCTCTGGCAGCCGAACGTCGCAGACGGCGCCGCGGTGGCGGCCGGAGCGCAGCTGGCCACCCTCGCCGGACCGGCCAGAACCCTGCTCACGGCCGAACGCACGCTGCTGAATTTCGTCGGCCATCTGTCGGGCATCAGCACGCTCACCCGGCAATACGTCGACGCGGTGGCCGGCACCCGAGCCCGGATCTACGACACTCGCAAGACCACGCCGGGCTGGCGCCGGCTGGAGAAATATGCCGTGCGCTCCGGCGGCGGGCACAACCATCGCACGGGCCTGTTCGATGCCATCCTGATCAAGGACAACCATCTGGCCTGGGGAGCCGGCGCGGACGCGGCCGGCCGCTTCACGCCGGCCCAGGCCGTGCGCCGGGCGCGCGAGTTTCTGGCCCAGCTTGTCCCCGGCGACCCGGGAGCGCAAATGCTGGTCGAGGTGGAAGTCGACACGCTCGATCAACTCGACCAGGTGCTGCCGGAGCGGCCGGACATCGTGCTGCTGGACAACATGCCGCCGAACCTCCTGGCCGCGGCCGTCGCGCGGCGCGACCGCGCGGCGCCGGAGGTAGAGCTGGAGGCATCCGGCGGCGTAAACCTGGCGAGCGTGCGCACAATCGCCGAAACCGGCGTCGATCGGATCAGCGCCGGAGCGCTGACGCATTCGGCTTCCTGGTTCGACGTAGGTCTGGATTGGGGACTCGACCAGCAGCTCGATTAGTCGAATCGGACAGCGCTTAGGCGCTGGCGGACACGCCCACGGCGCCGCTCTCGAGCACGCTTTCGACGGCACGCAGCAGCTCGCGCGGGCTGAACGGCTTGGGCAGCACGGTCAACACGCCGATCCGGATTGCCTCGTCGACATGCGACGGCTCGAAACTCTTGGCGGTCAGCATGATGATCGGCAATTCGTGCGGGGCGAAAGCCTCGCGCACGCGGCGGCTCAGCTCCAGGCCATTCATCTGCGGCATTTGCAGATCGGTGACCAGGATGTCGGGGCGATCGGCCTGAATCGCCTGCCAGGCCTCCAGGCCGTTCGAGGCCGTGGTGACCGCGAAGCCGGCGCGGCTGAGCTTGAACTCGGCCGCCCGCAAAATGTGCGGCTCGTCGTCGCAGAGCAACACTTTCTTGGCCATGAGCGTTTTCGGCGGGTAAAAAGACGGAGCGGCAGGGTCCCCTCGACGTCCGTTCGTCCCTGCCGCTCCCCCCCTTGAGTTTCGATCGGCTTTCGGCCCGCGGGCGTTTCGCGCTCCGGCTTTCAGCGCACCCCCCGCGGGGCTCTTACCAAACTTAGGTCTCGCCGCCCGGCAGTCAAACCGCCTTCGAGTGCGGTCGTAGCGATTGGACCGGCCGGATCAGGCCGCGGGCTGCCGATTGTGCCAGGGCGCTTGCTCCGGCAGCCGGGCAAAAAATTCGTCAACGAGGCGCGCCTGGTAATCGCCGGCCAATCGGCCGGAAAGGAACCGCTCGATCCCCTCGTCGTAGAGCAGCCGCCAGCTCGTTTCTTCGGCCCCCGGAGAGATCGGCCAGAAGAGCGCGCCGTTGGCCTGGGCGGCCCGATAGTCGCCGGGCGCGTCGCCGATCATCAGCGCGTGCCCCGCCGGATAATGCGCGGCCGAGGCGAGCAGCTCTTGCTTGGTGCCGATTTCCTGGCCGCAGATCGCGGCGACAAAGCGGGCCAGGTCGTGCTCGCGCCACTCGCGCTCGAGCGCCTCGCCGGGCGTGGCCGACACCACGACCAGGTCCGCCGCCTGGCTCAACCGCTCGAGCGACTCGCGCACCAGCGGAAACGGGGGCACGCCGTGCGCCATGCGGCCGATGGTTTCGTTCACGGCCTGCGACCAGGCCAGGGCCTGCGCCAGATCGGCATCGCCGCTGTCACGCACCGCCTCGGCCAGGGCGCTGTTGGCCAGCCGCGATTCGCGTGCGACCCACTCGGCCAGGCCCGTCGGGATGCGAATCGACACTCCCCGAGCCTGCACTTCCGGCCGCTCGGCCAATTGGCGCAGTGTCTCGACCAGGCCCGGAAACCGATTGATCCCGCGTTGGCGCGAATACAGGTTGATGAATTCGGCCACTTCCCGGGCGTACTTGCTGACGCCCTGCAGGCCGTAGAATTCGATGATCCGGGGGATGAAGCATTCCTTGTGCTTCAGCTCCATCGTGTCGAACGCGCAGCCGTCCGAGTCGATACCCACCAGGAAGGCGTGCCGCCGGGGAATCTCCAACATCGGGTGCTGCTCGTCCGCGCTTGGGGGCCAGTGCTGCTGAGGGCCAGTGCTGCCAACGACGCGAATCGTAGCACCGCGGCCCACCGCCAGCAACGACCGGGCCAGATGCGAGCGCCAGCCACCTCGCCGGCTGAACCACGCGACCCGGCTCGTGCAATCGGGGCGCTGCCCGGCAGGCTATGCCGCGCGCTGGCGGAATCCGCTCCGCGCCGGCAGGCTCAACAGCTCGCGCATCACGTTGGAAACCACCTGGTCCAGACCGGAGGCCGTGATGCGATCGCGCAGCACGTCGCTGGTGTCCGGATAGCCCCGCAGCACCAGCTTGGCCTGCCGCTCGATCGTCTGCCGCGCCCGGGCCCGGGCATAGCCCCGGGCTTCGGCCGGCCCCATCGTGCGAGCGCGCTCGTGAACGAGCGTCCAAACCGGGCCGTGGCTGCGCACCGCCAACTCGGCCGAGAGATCGGCCAGCAACCGGGCATTCCGCCCGGACTTGAACAGTCCAAAGGGTCCCATCCTGGTCCTCGCTTTTGCGGGCAGCCGCCCGCGCGGTGGCTTGCGACGCGTGGCATCGAGTGGATTCGGGCCACGGTGATGCCTCGATGCCATCCTGGCTCGCTTTGTCAGCATCGATTCGCGGGCCGGTCGATCTTCAGTCCGCCTGCTAGCGCCCGCCGGGTCGCATGCGAGCGGTAAGCTCGACGTGGAAGGCGGGCGGTGGCACGTCGAGTTCGGCAAGGCATGAACGCCTGGGGCGCCGAATCGGCATCGCGCCGCGTCCGGCCGGGCGAACCTGCGGGCGGTAGAGTTTGTCCAAGCTACGTAAAGCCTTCCAGAGTCGCGGGTTTGCTGGCCTTGACCGTCCGGAAATGATTCCCTAAGTTACGGTCCGTTCCTTGAAGGCGCCGTCGCCAAGTGGCTAAGGCAGCGGATTGCAAATCCGCCACCGTGAGTTCGACTCTCACCGGCGCCTCTTACTTCTATCCCCTGCGTGCCAGCGAGTTTGGGGCTGGCGCTGGCTGCCCCCTCGGGGGTCGTTTGGGTGGCCATGTTACCGGAAATGTTACCGGCCGTGGCCAGCTTGCCGACCGCTTCCCAGAGCACGTCTGCGGTCGATTGGGCGTTCCTGCCCACGTAGTATTTGAGCGTCGTCTCGATACTCTCGTGCCGCATCAGCTCCATGAGCACCTGGGGCATTACTCTGGACGCCCACCGGGCCCCGAAACTGCGGCGCAGGTCGTGGGCCGACGCGAATTTGGTAGTGCCGTCCGGCTTGGTCATGGTCTTGATGCCGGCTTTCTCGCCAATGGCGCAGAATCACCCGGATTACTGTGCCCTCGGCCAGCCGGCCGGTCCTCTTAGGACGCTGGGGCAGGGGGGCAAACACGTAACCGGTCCGCTTGTCCTCTGGGGTCGCCAGCAGGAATTCGGCGAACTCCGGGGCAATCGGCAGCAGCCGGTCCCGATTTCCCTTCTCCAGGGCCGCTGGAATCCGCAGCATGGGCCGTTTGCCGGACAGGTCGACACAGAGCTTGTCGTCCTGATCCCAGCACAATTCGAGCGACTCGCCCAGCCTGAGACCCGATAGCCATAGCCCACGCAACAGGTGGCGCCACGAGCCGGCCACAGCCTCGACGCTCGCCAGCCGCAATGCCTCGTGTTTTGCGACCGTCTCTGACTTTCGCTGTCGCTTTGGCTTGCACCCAGACAACTTGCCGGCCACGGGCTTTTCTGCGGTGAGTAGTCCGGCCTCGACCTTATCCAGCAGCCGGTCGAACTCCTCGCCGGTGAGCGGCCGGCCCTTCATCACGCTGGAGGCCTTTGCTCGCTTCGGCATCGAGATTTTCGGTGCCTTCACCAGCAGGCCCATCGTCACCGCCCAGGCGAGTGCCGCGGCGATATGGGCCATGTGACCCTTGATGGTGCTCTCGGCCCGCTTGGCGTCCCGGAGCTTGGATTGCAGATAGCTCAGCCGCGCCGCGGTCAAATCGGTCAGCTTGCTCGGGCTGAGGAGCTTCTCGATGGCGTTGAAAACGCACGTCACTTTCTTGTCGGTTGACTCAGCCAGGCTGGCCAGCACTTCGTCTTCGTACCGGGACCGGAATTCCGCCCACGTCAGCCGGTTCGGCGCATGGTATCGCCCTTCGCGCAGTTCGGCCTGCCACTTGCCGGCCGCCTTCTGGGCTTCGCGATGGTTGGTTGTCTTAGCCGACTTGGTTTTGAACTTCCCCGTCATCGGGTCGATGTACCGGAGCACGAGGTTCACTCGGTCCGGGTACTTCACCACAGACACCTTGATTTCGTCGCTCACGTGAATTCCTCTCAAGATTAAGGTTTGATCTTGTTTTTGACCGGCCAGAGCGGCTCGTTTCTAATTCTGCTTGTCCAGCAAATAGATGATTTCGGCGGCAAGCAGGTTTGGCGTGATGGGCGACAAACCGATGACCGCAAAGCAAATATCCTGGGCCTCGGTGTCGCCGGTCTCGTCCACGGTGTAGCGAACTTGAATCATCATGCCGCCAGGTCGATAGGCACCAGGGCAGCGGCCGACGGCGCGAGCCACGAATGCCATCGCCATCCAGCCCTCTTCGTTCGGATCGAACTTGACCATCGCCATGAAGGCTCCAGCCGCCAACTGTCCCGGCTCGGGGAATTCATGGCCGCCGCAGCCGGCCAACGCATGGGCCCCAGGCACAGCGTTGATTGCCCCCATGAGGTTTTCCATGTTCTCATCGGTGTGGATGTCCCGCGATTCGGCCATTTGCTCTCCCTAATGAAAAACGGTCCTCTACGATCACGCCTGCCGCGTTCATCGGCCAAACGCTGGCATTGAAACCCGCCGCCCGGGCCCCGGTCTAAGCAGGCCCAGGCGACGGCGGAAAACTCACTTCGACTTTCGGGCATGCGCCCGCATCCTTTTCGCGGCCTCTTGCACTTCGACGGTCAACAAGTCCAGCCCATCGGCAAACTGGCTGGCCACGCTGCCATATTTTGGCCGGTCGTCAGCCCAGATGTCGTGCAACAGGTTGTCCGAAAACTCGATACTGAATCCCAGGTGGAACTGGTGGCCTTTCGACGCCTCCTCGTGGCCAGCCCCAACGTCCGGGCAAAACTTCACATGGAAGTGTTCACCCACCACGTCCTGCAGTTCATTGACTAGCCGCTCGCGTTGCCTTTGGGCTCGGCTGATTTTGGGCTTGGTGGTTTTCATGCTCCACGTCCTTTCAAGCAACGCTCAAGCGATCGCTCGGCGTCGCGCTGGAAGCCTCGAATAAAGTCACGTCCCCAGGTCGCGTGCAACAAGACACAGCCGGACCGCTGGCGCCAGTGGATCGCGTCCGCGACAACGTACCGCGCCAGAAAATCCCGTTGTGCGTCCGCGACTTGCTCAGCCACCCAATCGGGCGAGCCAATGGCCACGAGCGCGACAACCCGGGGGCACCATTGGACGGCGGTCAAATAGTGAATCCGTTCACACGAGCGCGGGTAGTTGTGCACGACGGAATCAAATTCCCACTCGGCCAGAAAGCCAGCCAGCTCGGCCAACGTCGCGTAATGCTCGCTAGGCTCGAATTCTGGCTCACCCTCAAACCATTCAAGGTGATGATCCGGCTTGACGATCGGCTCGACTTGCAGCCGGCCGGGTTCGTTTCGGTATCTGCGGGTGGGCAAGAGCAACTTGCGGCGCCGTTGCTGGCCGTGGTGGCAGGCCAGCGCCTCGGGGCCGCATTCGGCGGGGTCGGTTTTCGCAAAAGCGATCATGCCGCACCGCCAGTCCCGGCCGGCCGGAACAGATTCGCGCCCGAGGGGGCTTCGCCCACGATCGCCGGGTCAAGGTAGCGGCCCGTTACCTTGCTGCTGGTATGGCCCATCAGCTGGACGGGATCCATGCCGGCCGCTTTGCCGTGGCTCGCGACGGCTTTCCTCAGACAGTGAAACCCAAACTTCCGGCCAGTCGGCAGCCCGGCCCGCTTGAGCACTTTCGCGTACCTGTGATAGATGAGGCTATGCGACCAGGGCCACGGCAGAATCAATTCCCGCTCGGGGTGGCGAATTTCCCCTAGCTGCCCGATCGTCTCGGGGTGCAACTTGTAGCGCCGATCCTCGATTGCCCCCTTGCGGGCTTCGGCTGGCACGGCCAACACGGCCCCGTCGAACCAGTCCCAGCGAGCCGCCAGTATTGGGGAAATCCGCTCCCCGCAATCCCATATCAACGAATGCAGCGCGAGCCACCAGCGGCCGGCTGGAATGCCGGCAATCGTGCCTCTTGCGGCCTTGCACGATTCAAACAGCCGGGCCAACTCATCGACCGACCAGGCCCGCGGCAGCCGCTTGGGTTCATTCAGCGGCTGGACGTCGGGCCAGACTTCCACGAGCCGCTTGCGGGCTGCGAATCGCCACAGCGCGAGCAGCCGATCCCGGCAGCCGTTGACCGTCTCGGGCGAGCGCCCACGGTCCAGCAGCCACGCCATCAGGCGACAGATTACATCGTCGTCGAGGTCGCCGAGCGTGGCCGTGCGGCCCAAGAATCGCTCGAAGTTGTTCAAGGCAACTTCGTGGAGTCTCGAACCCTCCGGGCTTTTGCCCAGCAGTCGCCGCGGCCGGTATTGCTCACGGAGCAACTTCCGCAACGAACCGGGCGAGCAATCTTTCTCAGCTGCCGAACGTCGGCCAACTGGCATTCGGCCACGCAAGACACGCCGAGCGCCCCCAGATTCAATCCAGCGCTCATCATCGGCCGGCTTGTGGTGATTGAGCCCAGCGGCCCAGGCTTGTGCCCAGAGGGCCTTGGCGCCATCCAGGATGGGCTCGATTGTGGCTTCGGCTCGGCGGGTACGCTCGGCAGCCAGCCAGGTGTCGATTAGCTGCTGGTCAATCTCATCGACGTACAGGGCCCGGTCGGCAACCCATTCGAGGCCGCGGACCGCACGAGTGAGAAAACCGCGGTAGCTTTCAGACAGTTCGCGGGCCGCAATGTAGCTGGTACACAAGTCAGACAGGAGTGTACGTGGCGTCATGCTTCACCCCCGATCGTGCTGGCCGATTTCCGGGGATACTGGCCGCACTTGAGCGACACAGTTGCCATTGCCCACTTGCCCTCGAATCTGCCTCTGCACGGTAGGTGGTGGCAGTTGTGGGCCCGGGCCAGTTCTTTGGCCCGCTTCAAACTTATCCCCCGGGCGTAGAAAACTGCCGAGAGGATTGCGGTCGGGACCGCGTGAACGTGGGTGGGCTGGAATTCCGGCGGTGTCTCGACAATGAGAACCGCACACTTGGGCTTAGACATTGCTGTCGGCCTTCTAGTCTCGGCGAGCGTGCCGAAAACAAAAAAGCCAGCCCCGCCTTGATCGGCTAGAAAGATGCCGTCAGGCATCCGCGCACACGTCGCCATGTGCGCACGGTCAAGGCGGGGTTGGCCATTCATAGGTTTTCGACCCTATCACGCTGACGGAAGCGGTTTCTAGGCCGCGACCCAAGCTGGTGAGAGACAGCAGGGCTACGAGCAATCTACCCCAGCGGCTGGGCAGCGTGCAAGTCCGCTGAGTCTCTACGGAATGAACGGGCGTGCAGCTTGTCCGAATGATGTCCGCTGGTAGCCTGCTGCGATGCAAAACGCGGCACATTCCACGCGCGGACCGGCTCCGATGCCGCCCAATAATCCGCCTGCTGCCGGGGGGCATTACCTTGGGCCGCTTCGTATCTCTTGCTCGGGTCAAGGAACGCTAAGTCTGGATGCGGCGCCGGCGCCACCTCGCCCTACCGTCGATCCAAGCGATGGCCAGTGGGTCCCGAGGGATGTCCAAGACCTATTCGATTTTGCGGCCGGTAAGACAGCCGTGCCCCCGGGGCCACAACCAGAGCCCGAATCACTTTGGGGGCAGCAGAACGTCATTACTGGATTCACAGTCCCGGCGGTGATGATCGTCGTGACGATGGTCTGCAAGTTCTTGACAATCAGAAACCGAAGGATTCGATTCGGCGACTTTGCCTTAGGCGCGGACCTTTCCATTGCCGCGCTTGCGTCGTCACTGGTTCGGCTCGTGGAACTGTTCTTTGCCTATCATCGCGCTGGCAATCTCGCCTTTTGCGACGCACGGGATGAAGCCCACGAGCGCGTCTTCGGCCAATTCTCAGAGCAGGTTGGGTTTTTTGTCGTCGTGATCGTCACTCTGCTGTTTGTCCTACTGATACACCATCGATGGCAAGCGCCAATTAGTTCTCGTGCGAATGATGCCGTGACTCTCCGTAAGCGACGAGTGATTTGGTTGATGCTGGCCAACCTGCTGGGGCTTGCAATCTTGGGGGCGATGATCTTATTACTGAGAATCCCCTGCGACGTGTGAACTTTTCTGGCGTTGAATCCGAATATAGAATAGGATTGCTGCGCTTCCTGTGCGGCATTTGGAGCTAGCATCATGCGATCAACATTCTGGGACTATCTGATGGCCAGCTCGGCTTTTGCCAGCGTCGGCATGGCCGTCGCCGTGGCGCTGGGGATTGCCAGCGCTTGGATGTTGCTCTGGGCAATTGGCATCGGGGGTGTTGGCGTGGCCGCCGGACTGAAGTCAGCCAATGATGCGCCGCTGAATAGCGACTCCGAAAACCGGGACGATGCCTAGCGGCGAATCGGGGTAGCGCTTCCGCGCTAACTCTGCTGCCATGCCCGATTCCAACGGCTATCAGAACCGCTCGACCTGGTTGGTCGCCTGCTACTTGTCGGGATGCAAGTCGACCTACATCGGCAACGTGGTGCTGAGCCATTGGTGCCGGCTTCGTGCCGAGCGGAGGGCGTCAATCCGGGCGCGGGCCAGTGTGGCTGCGAAAGTCCGCCGGGACGTGACGGCCAACGCCCACCAGCTGGCGCTGGCCGAATCGGCGAATCTGGCTGAAGTCGATTGGTACGCCATCGCCGATAACTGGCTGAAGCGGTTTGGGGATTATGCTCCTCGCTCGGCTTGATTTGGCCGGCTTCGGGGCCTGTTAATCAGCTGGACTCGTCGGCAGGATCGATGAGCTTTCGGGCATACTCCCCTGCTTTGAACGGCGAGTCCGTTTTTATTGGCGGCCTGCCGGCTGCTCGGCTACCATGATTGCGGTTCGTGCACCGGGAGCCACCCAATGGCTGAACAGCAGTCGCCGACCGCGCAGACGTTCGATCCCTATCACAAGTGGCTCGGCATCGCGCCGAAGGACCAGCCCCCCAACCACTATCGGCTACTGGGCATCGACGCCTTCGAGTCGGACCACGACGTCATCAGCCAGGCCGCCGACCAACGCATGGCGCACGTGCGGACCTTCCAGTCTGGTCAGCACGCATCCGAGTCGCAGCAGCTGCTCAACGAACTGGCTGCCGCTCGTATCTGCCTGCTGAATCCGGTCAGGCGGCCGGCGTATGACCAGCAGCTTCGATCCGAACTCGCGGTCAAGAATCCAATCCCACGGGCGGTGCCTGTCGTGCCCAAGGTGCTGCCGATCGCCCAGGCGGTTCCGACGACCGAGGAAGTGGCCGACTGGCCGGCACAACGCACTCGGGAGAGTAAGCGACCGAAACGACAGCCGTTGCCACTGCTTGCCGTCGGCCTGGTGCTCGCCATGCTGTTGATCGGCGGAGCGGTCATCTACCTGCGGAACTCGCACGATCCGCTGTCGCGTGTGACAGATAGTCGGATATACGATCCAAGCAAGACTGCCGCGACGTCGAGCGGCCCGCAGCCCAGCAGCAATTCAGCCGACAAGACAACCACAGTTGAGCGGCCCGCCAAGCTGGTCGTGCACGAGCCACAGCAAGCGCCGGTTGCTGTCCAGTTGCCGGCCGCACCGAAGCCCAAGCTGGAGCCGACTGAGATGTTCCTGCGCGACCTGCCGGCAGGCGAACTGGTCACGCACAACAATGCCGAATTCAAATTCCCCGGGCTCATCGTAAACGGGTTCGACTCGAAGCACGGGCTATGGATGCACCCACTGACGAATCAGCCGTCGCACGTGACCTACCGCCTGGGGAAGGGGTTCGACACCTTAGAGGGGGCTGTAGGCATCGGTGACATTCCCGAGGGGCCGGAGACGCCGATCACGTTCCGGGTGCTGGGCGATGGGCAATTGATTTGGGAATCCGATGCGATGCAAAAGCCTGGGGCCCCAGAGTCGTTCCGCATCTTGGTCGATGACATCGACAAGCTGGAGTTATTAGTCGACTGCCCGGGGGTCAATTACCGAGCGCGAGCCATCTGGGTAGAGCCGCGGCTGCACCGGAAGTCGGCTCCGCCCCCAAGGTAGCCCCGCGGGGCCCGCTCTGCTGGGGACGCCAGATTGCCAAGACGCCACCGCCCTACTAGCCCAGAGTCACGCTGAACGCCGGCAGGCCCTTCTCGGTGTGCTCGGCCTGGTACTCGACCAGCCGGCCGCGCAAGTCGTCGGTCAGCCGCTGGCCGTTAGTCAGCGTGCTGTGGAGAAAGAAAACCTCGGGACCGCCGTCGTTCGGCTTGATGAACCCGAAACCACGGTCGGCAACCACGTTCTTGATTCTGCCCGTTGCCACGATTCGTTGCCCCTGTTAATGGGTTGCTGCAAATGAATGGCGGAGGGACCCAGCGAGCAGCAGCTCCAGGCATTCCGTTGGCGGTTCTTCTGTGAAGCTGGCCTTCCATGCGTTGCCGATCGGGTGCATCCCCACGCGCCGCCCATCTTCGAGCGTGACCGTGACGCCCCATTGGTCCTGGGCCGCTTCGTACTGCTGGCACGTCACGCCAGGCACATTGGCACCGCCCCAATAGAACGTCAGCCCGTCGTTGTACTGGTGCTCGAAAAGGTGAATCAGCCCCTTGGCGACTCCAACGTCGATGGGCTCTCCTTTCGGATGGTGGAAGGTGAATTCGGCGTAGCACTTCTCGCCAGCGGGGTTCGTGGGGTTCATCGTCGTCGTCTCCTTTGGGTTAGCCCAGACCGTTATTCGGGTCGTCGGGCGTGCGGAAAGTGGATAGCGGAATCTTGTTATCGTTGGGCAGGTCCGAACTCCACGGCAACGCTCCCACCGGCAGGGGCTCGTAACCATTCCGGGTCGGCCGCTCCATCTGGTAGACCAGCTCCTGGTCATAGCCGTAGTAGTAGGTCTTGCCGTTGTTCGACAGGATCGGCGCCCGGGCGTTCAAGTGGCTTTCAAGATTGAAGTTCATAATCCCGTTGCCGTCCTTGAAGTCGTCGTCGGTGAGCATGACCGGCCACTGGCCCAACCGCTCGCCGTGAATGCGGACCGTGCGAATGGAACCCGTCATCGCCAGCGTGCATACCTTGACCGTTGGGGACGTCGGCCCCGGCGTGCTGCCGCTGGTCGTGCTGATCGGCAGCCCGACGCGATGCTTGTCGCGCTTGATGATGCTGTCGATTTGATAGAACGAGTAAATCGCGGTCTGCTGGTCGAGCGAGTATCCGGGTGGGCTGGCCAGGCTTTCGGACACCGGGCCAACCGCGTTCGTGATGATGGGTTGCTCCGATGGCGTCACGGCCGGCACGCTGGGCGACGTATCGCCGGGAGCTGCATCCGTGTTATCGCCATCAGCGTTATCGCTCTGGTCGCTCATGTAGTGACTCACACCACAGGGCGTTTGCAACTGACAGGCGAACAGCGTGGCCAAAGTGGCGGTGCCGTAGGCATCCAGCAGAATGCTCTGATTGGGATCATAGGCGATCGCCTTTTGAAAACTATCCATTTGCGGCTGGAGCGTCAGCGGCAAGCCCATCGTGGCCAGGGCCATCGTGGCGATATAGTTCGCAGCCAGCGAAGAGTTGGCCGGCGGGATGTGCGCCACCCGGGCTTGCATCTCGACGACGTTGATGTCCTGCCCCTGCGTGTCAGACAGAGCCAGCTCCAGGATGGAATACGTCGACTGGTCCTCAGTGATTTGCAGCTTGGTGGCGATGATTTGGAAGCCCCAGCCGAACATGGTCCGCTTGTCGGCGCCTCGGCCACCTTCGAGGCGAACGTGGCACTGGCCGATGGCGTAGGGGACCGCCGCTTGCTTGCTCTCAGACGCGCCCACTCCTGATGTCTCGGTGTGGGTGAAGTGCATCCGGGCGGCCGGGAATGGCGCCGCTGGGCCGACCATTTCCCGATCGGTAATCACGTAGTTGAGCGACAGCCCATCCGGGTCAGACACAAATTGCATCTTCTCCCGCTTCCAGCCGCTCGACAGCGGAGGGACCGCCACAAAGCGAAAGGCGTGCGGCGTGACAGAACCGCCCGTCGTGGTCGAGATACGCAATAGGCCCTGCCAGGTGCGCGTGGTGGCGAATCGGTCGTCCAGGTCGTCGATACATGACCAGCGATTCGAGGTAACGGGGAACTCGCCATTGAGCGGGGACGCCTTCCCGGTCGATGCGGCGAAGTTCGGGCAGATGACGAGCGCAGTCTCGATTGTGAATTCAACCTGCAGCGTCAGCGGCGAAACCCGGACAACATCAAGGCCCAGCACCTTGGGGCCATTGTCGGCATCCGTCAGCTTGTCTGACTGAATCATCGTGATCCCCTCCATCTGGTACAGGAGGGGCGCACGATCCTGCCCGAGCGATGCCCGGAGCTTGCACTCCAGTTGTTGGGCGGTATCGCCCACCGCGGCGTTGGGAATGTCGGTAGCGCCGGCCGCGGTCCATTGCGTCATGGGCGTGGTCACATGGTTGACCGCCGAATTCACCAGCGAGCGCACCCGGATTCGGAACCGCTGAAACAATTGGTCGGTGTTGCTCCGGTCCCTCTGTGGAGTCTGGGAAAACTCCAGCGTGTGGGCGTTGTAGAGTACGACACCGTTATAGGTCAGAGTGGTGGCCACTTAGCGGCTCCTTCCGGTGTTGTTCTGCGGCGGCAGGGGCGGGAACTTCTGGCCAGCGAACTTGCCGCGGCTCAGGTCACGCACGACGTTTGAGAGTTGGGTGAGAGGAATTTTCGGATGCAGCTCGTCGCCGAACCCGTAGAACGTGCGGATTTCCTGCAAGGTCTTGGCGAAGATGTCCACATAAGGCTTCGTGATCGTGTTCTGAAATTCCGCCCAGCGCATGCTCCACTGCGCCATTTCGTTATCGAATTTCACTTGAGACCGGATCGCCGCCCCCGTGCTCGGCGCCAGGTACGCGCTCCGCTCAGCCGCCCGCTTGTAGTCGGCGCCGGCCATCGCGATGAAGGCGTTTTGCATCCCACCGGACAAACCGGACAAGGCAGCGGCATCGGCGATGCTGGCCCGATTGCGGCTGACCGAGGTTGCGGTCCAGACCAGGGCCTGGGCGAGTAGGCCAGCCGCGGCACCAACTGGGCCGCCGGCAACGGCAGACGTCAGGGCAGCCGCACTTGACGCAGCCGCAGCGCCGCTTGCGCCACCGGCCGCGGCGCCGACCAGGCCGGAACCAACGCCACGAGTTAGCGCTCCAGCGACTGCCCGGGTGGCCGAGTGTTCGACACCATGAGCGGTTGCCGCACCCAGCCCACGGACGATTGAGCCCATGCCCGAGGTGATTTGCCCCAGGCCGCGCAGCGCTTCGGCGAACCCGTCAGGCTTGGCCGGAGTGTCGGTGCTCGACTTCGTTGGCTCAGGCGATGATGTCTCGCTGCTGGTCCGCCGGCCGGTTGCAGCGGCAACGTGAGCACCCAGGCCGCGCAGGATGACCGAGATGCCCGACGCAGCCTGTCGCGTGTCTGTGGGGTGCTGGGCGGCAGCTTGGGCCGCATGGCTGGCCGGCGGGGTCGCAGCCTTCCAACGCGGCATCATCGACGACACGAGCCCCCAAGGCGATTGGCGTTCGTGCTCGGTCGCGCCACGGTTCAGGCTGTTGGTGGCGTTGAACGTCTCCCGCACGTTCTTGTAAATCACATCGAACGGGTTTTTCTCGAACAACTGCCGGGGGTCGACTTCGCGCGACACGTGCCGCTGGCCACTGGCTTTCTGGGCTCGCTCCATCGCGGTCTGAAGCAGGCCGGCAATCGAGTTGGAGATTTGCTCAAACATTGGTCATTGCTCAATCTATTGTTCAAAACCTCGGCCGGCCCCGGCGACCCTTGGAAGGCACCGGGAACCAGGCCGAGTTACCGCGCATGGGAATCGCGGCGGGTTGATTCAGGCCAGGGCCGAAGCCTATGACAACGACCCTGGCGAACTCGACGGCTACGGACCTCCGAGGACGTAGCCGGAGTGCTCACGTGGACTAGATCAGGCCGGCCTCACGATAGGCCCGCAGCTTGATGGCACAGGCCTGCAACACGATGCCGACGGACTGCTTGGCGATTTCCGCCAGCTCATCCTTGCGCTTCTGGACCAGGACCGGCGGCACATAACTGGGGCCCGAATAGCGCTCCGGAAATTCCCTGGCCTCATAAACCTGGGCCACTGAGATGCCGTGGATTTTGGCGATTTGGTGGTCGGGAACTTGCTGCTGCAACAGCTGCGCGATTGTTTCGAGCGGCGGGCGGCAGGACTCGGCTTTCGCCCCCGATTCCAAAGCTCGCTCCAGCTCTTCGATCGTGCCGATATACGCCGACAGCGGATGGACTTTGTTGAAAAAACGGCCGTGCGTGTCGAGGTGATGAATCAGTTCCTTCGCGTTGTTCTCGGCCAACGTGATGATCCGACGGTCGTCCGGTTCAAGCTTCCGACCCTCGAAGTTCAGCACGAAGTCGGTATTGATTGCAAACAGCTCGGAGCCGGGGGGGTCGTTGCCATCTTCCTCACGCCATTCGGTGAGCTTGCGCGATAGCTGCCCAATCAGAGCGCGATAGTCGGGCTCGCACTTCGGGGCATGTGCGGTCGCGGGGGCCTTCGGTTCGGTGGTTGCGGTGGTCATGAAAAAATCCTTCAACAACAGGAGGTAGATGCCGCCCGCGACGCGAGCGGTCGGAGAAAACTCAGTAACCGACTTGCCGGCCCCGGATCTTGGCGGACAGCGACGGTCGATCGGGCCTCATCAGCAACCCGCTGGCGTAGGCGAGCCTTTGAAGCTTGCCGCCATCGCGGCCATGTTTCGCGCAGACGGCGCGGTACGCATCGCTAAACGAGACGCTCTTGCCGGATGCTCGCTGCTCCAACGCGAGGTCCCGCGCCTCTTTGGCATACTCGACCCGGAGCTTGGCATCGGCCGGCGTGGGGAGCGGCTCCGCCTGATTCAGTTCCCGGGCGGCCTGTATAATTCCCAGGCGGCGTTCCATCGACCGACCGTAGTCCAGCCGGAGTTGGGCCAAGTGTTCGCGCACCGCGTAAATGGCGGCCTGACGTACGATGGGAGCGGCTTGCTGGATGGCCAATTGGCGGATCCCGGGGCTCATTCTGGTGGCTTGCATGGTTGGTTCCTCGTCAAAAGGGTTTACTTGATTCCGCGGGGTAGCATTCCGAATCCGGGGCGAAACGTAGCGCCAGCCCCATTGGCCTTGCTGGCGATTCGGGTTGGCGTCTTCTGCGTGCCGGCGGACCTGGGTGCCGATGCCCAGGGCGGCACTGTGGTCGGCTGCACGTTCAAGAGCTTGGGCGGCAGCCGGTAGCTCGCGTTCAGCGCAGCCCATCGCTCAGCGGCAGGCAAGCAAATGCTCATCGAGGTGGCCAAGTCGCAATGTCCGCCGGCCTCGGTGCGAGTCGAGGTCAGGCGATAGCCGAATGCGCGCTCCACAATTTGCAGCTTCAGCAATTCGCCCACGAGTTGCGGGTGGTCGTAGAGTTCGATCGAGCGCTCGCGGAAGACGCGAAGCAGGGTGGTTGCCATCTGATCACATTTCTGGCCAGTGAACGGCATTTCAGTTGCCCAGACGCCGCGGGACCGCAGGCGCTGGAGCAATAGCGATGCCTGATGCGGATCCGCGTAGAGCCGGAACCTGAATCGGCGGTGAGCGTCGAGGATTGCCCGCTCGACGGCCGATAGATCGACCTCTCCGCCACGCGGGGGCGACCAGCTCTGGGCCAGCGCGAGTTGGATCTTCGGCGAGCCCTTACGGCAGAGCAAAACGACCATTCCGCTGAAGTCGCGCTTCACACCAATGTCGACCCCGCAGAACGCCTCGCTGTCGGCCGGCAGTTGGTGCGTTGGGCCGCGCAAGACCTTGGCTGCTTGCACGTCCTGGCTGTCGAGCCCTTCGCCTTCATTCTCGGGCGACCATTCACCCCAGAAGAGCCGGCGGTACCGTGCCCGGGTATTGCGGCGCTCGGCTTCGGCAATTTCGGCCGGATCGAGCCACGGGGCAGGCTCTGCCCAGCGCAGAAACGTCCACCGCTCACTGGTCCGGGCCAGCTCGCGCCATTGCCACTGCCACGTATCGAGCACGCCGCTGTTGGTGCCGATCACCACCAGGCCATCGGGCATCTTGCTGGCGTTGTCCATCAGGTTTTCGGCGAACTCTCGCTTTGTGATCGCATGCAGCTCATCCAGAAAAAGCACGTGCGGCCGGGCCCCGTGACTTCCGGCAACGTCTGCAGCTTCGATGGTGCAGGTGCTGCCCGTGGCTTCGCAGGCGATCTTCCAGCGGTCGATGGTGACGCGCTGAGCCAACCAGGGCATTTGGCGGAGCGTTTCATCAGCGGCCTTGCGGGGCTCGGCGGCCTGGTCGGCATCCGCGGCACCGATTTGAATTGTGAGCGGTTTTCGGCTGAAGGCGACGAGCCATAAGACCAGCCACGCAATCAGCGTGCTCTTGGCGGTCCCTTTCGTCCCGTCCCAAAAGTAGCGACCACAAGCCGGCTGCTGCCCTGTTGCCACAGCCAATAATGCCGGCGATACAGTCTCGACCCATTCCCGCTGGAACGGGGCCGCGATGTCACCGAAGCGCGTTTGTAGTCCATTGCGTACAACCGGGATGTCGTAGATGAACGCGGCGGGATCGCCGGCGTAGGCCTTGATGGCTGCTTTGGTACTCATTCGGCCACCTCGACCGCTGGCGCGTCGATGGCCGCCCAGGGATTGCCAGCGGCTTTGGGATCGAGCCCGAGTGTGCGGAGGCACCGATCGCGTTCGCTGCTGGCCCGGGCAATCTCTCGCGAGAAGCTGAGCCGCTCGGTCGGCTGGAGTGACCCCATTTGGTCGCGCAGCCATTTGAGGGCAAGGTGAGCATGGCGTTCCCACCGAACCGCTGAATTGATGGCAGCAGCGTCCAGAAGGTCGATGACGCCCTTGGCGTCGAGTACCGCCTGCTCGATCTGTCGGCGTACCTCGCTGGTCTTGCGCACAACCTGGGCGTAGCCAGGCCCAAGCTCGCCGGCGTACAGGCCATGCCGCTGGACCGCGTTTTTATTTCCTAGCTTGGCACGGCTGAGCTTGGCCCGCGTCTCTTCGGATATGCCAGGTGAGGCGTCGGCAGTTGGGTTTTGGGTCGTCAATGTGCCGCTTTCGGTAACATCTTCAGTACCATTCCGCCCGCCGCGGGATGTCGTGCTCTCGTAAGTCGTTGCCCAATACCGCCAAACAACTGAGCGCCTACTCTGATCGGGTGGATAGCGAATCCTCTTCCGCCGATTTGGCGTCCGAAACAGGCTGCCCAAGCTCGACGCGTTGAACCAAGTCAGCCCCCGCCAGGGCGCCGGACGTGCGCTGAGAGCGATTGCTCGGCATTTCGGCCAACAACACCGCCAGCTGCTCAACGTGCTCACCAGTGAAGCGGAAGCGGCCCGAGGAGTCCTTTTCGGGCTGGTCAATCCGTTGTTGGCCGATGAGCCAGTGGACGCGAGACGGCGTTGCATTCGTTAGCCCGCGACTTCGCAGTCGGGTCAACACGTCGGCCAGGACCAGATTGCCGGGTTCGATCGTCAGCGTGTTCATGTTTGTCGCTCCTGTACTAGCGTGACACTTTCATTATCGAGCGTCGGTTGAATCTGTCGTGCTTAACAAGGCACCATTCCGCCGGCGCCGCTTTGGAACTGCAGACGATGGCAGCAGTCGAACGGCGCGCGACTCCTCGCATCGACAGCGCCAACAACGGAGATACTGGGTGTGCGTCACCGTGTCGTCGCGGTTGCTGTAGACTTCGAGCCAGCCGCCGCAGTTGGCAGGGCAGGGGTCCCCGGATTGCTTCTGCTGGTCCGTCACTTTTCGCAATCGCCCTGTTGTCCCGGGTGACCGTCTCTGGAGACACGGGGCACACATCCAGGACACGGGGGCTATTACATAGCCCCCTTAGTCCTGGGTGTGGCCTGCCCCAGTCGGGACCGTCCCGGTTGTGCTCTCAGTTGTCCTGGGTGTCCCGAGTGTCCCCGGTGCCCAGTTTGAACGTTTCGTATGGCTGCTTGTTGGCCTTGATTACCGACGGCCCCTTAACGATATGGCCACCCGAGAGCGCGGCCGCCCAGGCTATCGGAAATGCCGTGCTGTTGAGTCCGCATTGCTCCTTGATGTCCGTCTTGGTGCCGCCCTTGAGACGTGCCACGGTCCCTAGGAGCTTGGTGAGATTACGCTCCTCGGTCGCGATTCGCTCTGCCTCTTTCCTCTCCGCCTTGGCCCGCTCCTGCTGCTCACGGTCGGCCTGGATGCTCTCGGCAGCCGACACGACAGCAACGTCCCATCGCCGACCACCTGGATCGCAACGGCGGCCCTCGACGACGTTGAGGCGGTACAGCCCAGCGTGGCCGGCACTCCCGCCCATTCGCAGCCAGAGCTTGTGGCTGCCGGTTTCTTCGTCCCAGTCCTGTTGGGGGCCCAAGAGCAGGTAGAACCTGCACCACTCAGCAAACCCGGACATGCTGATTTCTTCGAGGGTCGGTGGGTCGAATCGCTTCATGTCGTTCGCGCGGCTCTTGCGGTTATGGTTCAGGATGATGATCGTGCAGCCGGTCTTTTCGATTAGCCGGGTGATCGTCAGCAGGAGCTTGCCCATCGCGAAGACGTTTGAAACGGAGTCGCCCGCACTGGAAAATGCCAGATAGCTCGGGTCGATGAGGAGCAGCCCGAGCTTCAATTCGACGATGAACCGCTCCAGGGCGGCCATATGCTCGATGTCACCCACCTTGGGACAGTCGGTTGAGAAGAAAAGCCCTTCGATATCGGCGGGCTCAAATCCCTTGGCATTTGCAACCCGGATAAACAACTCCTTCAAACCAGGCTTGGCAATCTCCGCCGACATGATGCCGCTGCGCACCTTCTCATAGACGTCGAACTGGTCGAGGAACGGGGTCGCCGTCGCCGCCGACACAACCAGATCCATGCCAGTCGAGGTCTTTAGCGTCTTGAAGCGGCCGCTCAGCACCCCACCTTGGCCGGCAGGTACGACGTCACGCACCAAGTATTTGACTTGGAAGTCACCATCGAAAAGCTGCTTGCAAGTCAGCCGTTCGTATTCGACGGTTTCTGACGTCGAGAACTCGTCCCGGTCGGCAGCGTCCGCCGCAGCGATGATCTGGCTGCCCAGGTAATTGCATTCGGGTGTGCCGAGCTTGGTGGCAACCGTGTCGCAAAAATTCTGCCGATGGCTCGCCGAATGGACGACAAAAAAATCACAGTGCCACTGCTGGCCATCTATAACTGCCTTGACGATACGCCTGCCCCCGTTGCGCGGGTCGATGGGCCCGACTTCGATCTGGACGTCGGCGCTGCCGTTCAGGCTAGGTTCAGCTTCCGATTGCATCGTTGTTCAATCCGTTGAATTCGGTGGAGTAAATATCCGCGCGTAGGGCAGCGTTTCTCTGCGTCGTGGAGCTTGTGCCAGAGGGCACTTTCAGGCCACGGTGGATCGCACCGCTGGGAATACGCGGCCAAAAGTGGGAACGCCTGCTCGGCAGTCAGCCCAAAGCCACCCACGAGAGCACAGGCCGCTTTCCAAGTCGCCGTGTGGCCATAGGCGCCCGAAATCCCGGGGGGCATTTTCCCGATGTAGGCCGCGGCCCGGCGCATGATGTCGCCAGCCCTGCCGGCCACGACGTACTCGGGCGGCGCCGGCGGCTTCGGTGGTGGTGGCAGCTCCGGCAATGCGGCCTCGAAGGCGCCTTGCCAGAATGTTCGTGATGGGTCGGCGACAAACAGCTTGGCCCGCACGTAGGGTTTGCGCTTCACATTCAGAAAGCCTGGCAGGCGCATGATGCGGGGTGGATCGTGGATCGTGGTGTCGCTGCCCAGAGCGAGCGCCAGCCGCTTCTGCAGCATCGACCAGACAGCCAGGTCGGCGATCGGCGCATCCAGCCGCCACCAACTGTGACACCCGTGCCCGCTTGTGACGATCAGCGTGGGCATCGGCAGTCCGGCCGCCTCGATTCGTCCGGTCGCTTGTTCTGGCGTTGCGCCGCCGTCGAAGTCAGCAAACAGGCAGCGGGCCAGCTCGACGTCCGCGGCAGTGTCGCCGCCATGTGCCTTTCGAGGATTCGCGCCCGCATACACGTTCCTGCCCGCGGCGTTGCGGGCATCCAGTTCGGCAACCCTGCCGACCAGTTCGCCTGCCAGCATCCACAATTGCGTGACCGGCGAGTCGGCCTTGATGAACCGCAGCTCTATGATGTCGCTGGGCTCGTAGACGCAGCTGGCGTATTGCTGGAGCGCGTCAGCTTGGCTAGTCGTCATGGTGGCCAAAATTTCGTTTAGTGATACTAGTCCCGGTTTTCGTTGCTGGCGCCGCGCATGCCGGCCACGAACGTGTCGAGCGTGTCCTGCTCCGCTGCTTCGACGGCCTGCAGGCGCCCCCATTCCTCCGGATCGATGTGCGCGACGATTGTTTGCTCTACCCGATCCCGCAAGACGTCGGGGGCCAGCGCGTCGAGCTCGGCGCAGTCGTGACCATGCTTGGCCACGAACTGCTTGAACCGGGAATCGGTTTTCTTGGCCAGCATTGGGGCAAGCTGGAATTCGTCGAAGTCCGGCGCGTTGATGCCGAGCCGCTGCCAGATGAAATGGGTATCGCCGTGGTGAACGTTGTCGATGTCGATTTCGTACTCATCGCTCCAGCGCTGGAGGTCCACCTTGCCGCTGTACTTTTCCAGAGCGGCCCGGAGATTGCGCTCAAGGTCCAGGCCCGACGGATCCCAATCGCCCAGATAGATCGCATAGATTGGCTTTTCGATTCGTGCCCACTCCCGCGCAATCGAGTGCGCAAACGATGCGCTGACGTAGCCCCTGACCACGTGCAGCGGCACGTCATAGCCGGCCGTTACTGGCTCGACGACGCCAGCCATCGCGTCCTTTTCGATAAAGACGCAGATATATGCCGGCATCCTGCTCCACAGCTGCTTGCGGTACGATCCCTGCACCGCATCCATGAACGAATCGAGTCCCGACCAACTTGACGGCTTGAGTGTTTGGCGGATGCCATCTTTCAGCCAGTCCCAATCGACGAGTCCTTGCTCACGAGCCTTGACCATCGACCGGCTGAGTTTCTGATAGTTGTTCCGGTCGTTGGCGAAGTAGCCACCGACGACCAGCTGATAGAACAGCCCGCGTAGGCTGATCGGCTGGCGCTCTTCGAGGATTGCCACCGCCGCGTCGATCAGCGCCCTCGTGCCGCCGGTGATGCTGCCCTTCACCCTAGGCATGGTCGGCCCCCGCCTGGTCGAATTCGCGCTGCTCGGCCGGTGTGAGAATTGCGAACGTCGCCGCGGCGCCCAGCATGCCGACCCGGCTGCGGTCGATCCGGCGGACCGGTGGCGGCTTCGGCAGCGTGCTGATAACCAGCACGTTGGGCGGCGCGTCGAAGTCGAGCCACAGCTGATTGCCCAGAGCGGGCAGGTGGGATAACATGAACTCCTTCCGTGAAATTACGCTTGCGGCCCGGACGCTCCCCAGTGTCGGGCCGTTTGCGTTGGGTGAGGGCTATTGGGCGGAATCGCGGATGAATTGCATCAGGTCCTCGCCGGCTACGAATCCGCAGCGCCCGACCCTGAGAACTCTTAGTCCCTTGCGGCGGGCCATGCGCAGGGCATGGGTCCCGAGTCCGAGGCGGATCTTGATTTCCGCCAGGGTGTACAGGCAGTCGGCTGAGATATGGCCGTCAGATGGCCGCGGTGCGGCGGTCGCTGCGGATTTGACCGCTCGGGACCTGGCTCTGGTAGCTTGGTCGTCGGCCACGGGTGGGGCTCCTGTAGAACGCTATTGCGTTGCAATTCACAACGACTGTGAATCGCTGCCTACAGGGCAGAATAGTGCCGTATTGCGGCCCGAAAAGTAGATAAATCCGGGCCGTCCTGATTTGTCAGGATTTGTCGCGGCGCCGTCAGGATGTCGCGCGGCGCTTGCGGTCAAGGGCGTCTTTGCTAACAGCCCACGAGTTCGTTCCGGCTACTTTTTTTGCGGGGAGCGTCTTCTTTTCGATCCATCGGTGGATCGTCCGGACATCGCAGCCGCAGGCACTCGCCATCTCTGCCGGCGTCATCTCGACGGTCGGCATTTCACCGCCCAGCGCGAGCGCCGACGCCCGGAACACGTTGCACTGGAGTGCGCGGACCTTCATTTGACCAACGCCATGCGTCGGTGGGTCCATCGTGGCGTAAAGGTGGTCAAGCCAATGTATCTCGCCGTTTCGGTTGCCAGTGAAGCCGTCGCCTGGCACGAAGCTCCCGTCCGGCAGTTGTGGGGCAACCTGGGCCGCCGCGACGTAGTAGCGCGGGACCAATTGCTTCAGCTCGACTGTCCTCTGGGCAATGTCGGCGGCCCCCTGAAATGAGGTTATTCCGTGGTGAATTTCGACTGGATCGGCCGAGCGATGCGCCAAATAAATCGAGCCGCCAAGAGTGCCCCCCTGCAATCCAGCATGGATGGCCTGCGCCTCATTGGCACCGAGGGGGAAGAAGCGGATTGCCGCGTCGACAACTTCGGGAGGCACAGCACGGAAATCAGGCCACTTGTATCCGTGCTCAACGAACACATAGGCGTGATAAAGGCCGCCGTATCTGTCAGCCAACCGGGAGAATTCGGCCTGCAGAGCTTCGATGCCGTCCATTGCACCCCCTTGGTCGGGCTGACCACCGGCGCCGTCGGGGGTGCCGAGCGGAACCGGATGGTCGTGCGGGAGCTACCCGCGGCCCGATAAGCCTAAAATGTCGTTGTCTGACACCACGCGGGATCGATCGCTACGAATCTGTCTGCCTCGGCCCGCAACTGTTCGTGGCATGAATTGACGAACGCCCCAAGGACGACGCGCACGCCACGCCGCCTTACTTCGTGGATCGCCGGCAGAAAATCTAAATCACCTGCGATGAGTAATGCGGTATCAAATAGCCCGTTAAACGCTCCAACCACCAGATCGACCGACAAGAGTACGTCGACGGCTTTCTGCTGCGCTGGCCTCTTTTGGGCCTTCCCACGCAAATAACCAAATCGCAGCTCGTGATCGTCGAACCTTTGAATTGTCTCCCAGTATTTTTCCAGTTCATCATTGGGAGATGGCGAGTCCGGCTCGGCATCATAATAGCTCAGCCGTCGAAGGTAGCTGGTGTTGACAGCGCTGCGGTTGGCAACGGCGTTTACGATCGACAATGGCAGCGGGTAGAGCACGCCGTTCTCATGTGCCCGCGCGCGCAAATAGCCCCCATCGACGAATGCATAGGCCACTGTAGGCATTGTGTTACCCGAATTGGTACTCAAACCCACTTCGGCACGGCCAAATCCGTACCTGAACGCACGTTCATTGTACCGCGAATCTTCACAATTCAAACGGTTCTCAAACGTCGTCCGCAGGCGGATGCTGGATTGCAAATCCGCCACCGTGAGTTCGACTCTCACCGGCGCCTCTCTCAGAGTAAACCCCGAAGCGTGGCCGAGAAAATTCGGCTAGCTCGGGGTTTTTTTATGCGCACCGGAAGACTGCCCGGACCGCCAAGGCGACGAGCCTGCCACGGCATCGCATCCCTAGCGCAAGAAAAAAGCCCCGGCTATGCGCCGGGGCTTTTGTTATGGCAGATTCGCAATTTAGGATTTGCGGCGCCGCAGGGCGGCAATCAGGCCGATGGCAGCCAGGCCACACAGGACCAGCGACGAGGGCTCGGGAGCGGCCGTCACATTGATGGCGTATTCCCGGCCACCGGCGCCTCCACCCAAGGCCACGCCAAGTTGCGGAATGTTTTGATTGGTGTAGGTGGCGGTGCCGGCGTCGAAAATAAACTGGACCGAGCCGGTGTTGGACGACGACTGGCTGCCGTCCCGCCAACCGAAGGTCTCGCCGGCCGAGACGGCGGCACTATTGCCCACGATCGTGGGGTCCAAGACGAGCGCCGCGGTCTGGTCGCCGCCGCCGGCCTGCACGGTGATGGGCTCAAAAATCCCCGTTGGCGTGAAGTTGGTGCCGGAAGGCGTGCCGATCATGATCTCGAGCTGATGGCCGGCGGCACTCGCGGCGGCGTCGAAGTTCACGCTGATGGCCCGCCCGGGACCGGTAAACGTGCCCCCGGAGAAGAAAAAGTTATAGCCCGTCGCACCGTCGACGTTGAGCGACCCGGCGTTCGCGGCGACGAACGCAGCCGGATCCGGTTCGCCGATGGTCATGTTGCCGGCAAACGCCGACGTTGCCAACAGGATCACGGCCAGCGTCGAAATTAATGCGTTCGTCGTTTTCATGGGAAGCTCCAAGTAGTAGGGTTGTGTTGGGGGAATTTTCAAAATCGTCGTGAAGTCGAATCGCTGCCGTAATTCAAACGTGTTGAGTTGAGAGGCTTCGGCCGGATTTGTGCCGCGTGACGGCCTGTCATCTGTCGTCATTCGCCCGCACTTGAGAGCGCTCCTCGCCGCCTCGCAACAAACATAACATTATTATTGAATTTTCATTGACCAACTTCGGGCCGAACCTACACCGCGTTCCGCATACTCCTGAACCAACTCATGTCGCCTGACGGTCGGCTCCGCTCAGAATAGCAAGCCGACCACAATTTCTCGTCGGCGTCCTGCCTGCCGATTTGAGCGGCGGGGCCTTGCGCCCTCGGGCGCTCGGCCGGTGAACCGCGTGCCGATCGTCTTGCCCCTGGGCGGGGCGCACTCAGTGCGCGGCGCCGTGGGGCATCAGTTCAGCGCGCGGAGCAAAAAAAATTGCCCGGCAGCCTCGCTCGCCAATCGACGAGGCTGGTGGGCAATGCTTTTCGCGGTTGCGATTCGCTGCAGGCACATGGGTCTTCATCTCCGCAAAACCCCAAGAATTGCCGAAGAATTGGGAGGTTTTACGACTCCGGCGCTATCGTCGCTCCGAAATTGAGGCATGTCAAGCATCGCCAGATGGAATTCTGCCCGCCCGAGGTTCGTCCGGCAGACGGGCCGACGCAGGATCCGACCGACGCGCTGCGCCCCTTTGGTCCCTCAAGCCGGCCGGCGATCCGCCGCGCCGGAAGTTCGCCGGGGTCATTCTTCCACGCGCTTCCAGACGCTCAGCACCCGCCGGCTGCCCGTCAGCGATTCGAAATTATCGGGCACGCGTTCATCGGGACCGGGAGAACACATTTTCAGCGTGTTCTTGTCGAGCCATTGATAGATGCGGCTGACGGTTTTGCCCTCGGCCGGCTCTTCGGCGTAGGTGGTTTCCAATACGGCCGGCTTGCGCCGCGGGAACACCTTGAAGGTGCCGGTCTTGCGGACGCCCTTTTGGTCTTTGAACGTGTACTCGTTCTCGTCGAAGATCAGCCGCACATCGTCGAAGCCCGCCGGTTCGGCCTTCGTGCCGTCGATCACCTGGCTGTGCAGCCGCCACGTGCCCTGCAGCTTTTCGATCTCGCTCGACGTGCCTTCAGAGTCCCCTTCGTCCGGCGGATCGGCCCAGAGCACCGAGGCACCCACCCACGAGCCACCGAGCAGCAACACGGACCCCGCCACAATCAGCATCCGGCGATTCATGACCAATCTCCTCGGCCGCAAAGGGAGCAGCGTACGTGTTCCCAAGATTCAACCAAAGTCGGTCGCCCCCTCGCGCCCATGCGCACGGTGGCTTGCGAAGGGGGCAATCCATGCTCGGCTGGTGCACAAACCGTGCCGCCGGGCACAACTTCTGGCCTTTTGAATGCCGGCATTCTACTGCAGCGCCGGCCGCTAGAGGAAACCGGGCCGCGAATTTTTTCGACTGGCCGAGCAGCACGACGTGCCAGCGGTGCGGATTCGCCCGCCCTGGGCTTGCAGCGCGCATGGGGAGCGCGCCCATTCGGCCCTGAGCACCGTGCGGGCCGGCGGCGGGACGATTCAGCAAGGGGCCCGGCCGCGACGCGATTGCGGGCGGAGAAGCAGTCGCCCGGCGTCAGGAGCCGGTGACCGAAACGGCTTGGACTTCGCGGTCCAGCGAAATGGTCGAGCTGATCAGCATGCCGGCGGTCAGGTAGCGCACAAACCAGCCGTTGCTCGCCGGCGCGGCCGAAACCGTGACGGTCAGCGACTGCGTCGTGTAGGCGATCGGGTTGGGTGTCACGGTGACCGTGCCGCCCGAGATGCTTAGCGCCTTGAGAATGTTGTTGGCGGCGGTGGTGACATCACTGCTCGCCGCATCCAGGGCGACCCCGGCCCGGGCGCCTTCGAAGGCCGCCTGGCGCACGGCTTGCTGGATCTGCAGGACGCGGCAATATTCGACCGCCGCGAACAGCACCAAGAGCAGCACTGGGACGCAAATTGCAAATTCGACCGTCGTCGCTCCGTGGCGCTTCCTCGCGCATCGGCGGGGCATGGCAAACTCCTATTTGATCATCACCGCCGGCAGGCTGTCGGCGATGGTGGTAAAGGCGGTGGTCAATTGGGCCGCCGTTGGGGCATTGAAGAACATTCCGTAGCCCGCGGTGGCCGCGCTCTGCATCGAGGCCTGAACCGTGCCGGTGCTGGCTTCGCCGCCGAACGTGATCACGTGCGTCACGATTTGCGAGCCGGTGCGATCGGCGCCGGTGATCGCGGCGATATTCGTGTTGCCCTGGGTCGGGACGCCGTCGGTAAGCAAGATGATGGTGCGGTCGGCCGTGGTTCTGGCCCGGACGCCGGTCAATTCACCTTGCGCCAGACTGAGGCCGGCCGCGATGTTGGTATCGCCCAACAGCGGCGTAAGGCCCCAGGTGTTCATGGCGGTGACGACCCCGGTCAGGTTCGTGCCCAGCGTCACGTCGAGCGAGGCCTCGGTGGCGGTGTACGTGCCGAAGGCATACGTCTCGGCATAGGTGACCAGGCCCACGTGGACGTCCAGGTTGCGCGATTGCAGCGTGCTGACGAACGAGTTGACGGCCGTGGTCAGGGCGGCCCAGCGGCTGAGCGTGGCGCTCGGCGGCGTGAAATAGATCTGCAGGGCGTTCTTGCCGGCGCTGACGTCGGACGGGTAACTGAATTCGCTGTTCGACAGATCGAACGCCATCGACGCCGAACGATCCAGCACCAGGATGATGTCGTGGCTGATCCGCGTGGTCAGCGACGACTGGGTGTTGCTGAAGCTGCTGCTGGGCAGGAACATTCCCAGAAAGTAGTTGGCCTGGGCGGTCGCGGTCACCTGGACGCTGTTGATGGGCGTGGCGCCGGCGGAGAAAGCGTACGTTCCCGAGCCGTTGGTCGTGGCATTGCCGAAGACGAAGTTCGAGCTGGGAATGTTCACGGTCCGGCCGGCCACCAGATTGTGGCTGGCGACCGACTGGCCGAAGCTGCAGGCGCTCGAGGTGCTCTGCGTGGCGCCGTAATTGACCAGCGCAGCCTTGGCGGCCGAGTCGCTGGTGACCCGCAACTGCTGGCGCACCAGCTGCATGTAGGCCACGTTGATGGCGAAGCTGGCCAACAGCACGATCAGCGGAATCGTCACGGCCACGAGCACCGCGATCGCTCCGCGGCGCGGCGCGGCGGGACGGCGCCGGCGGCAGGGCAGCGGGGCAGACGAATCCGATCGGGACGGCAACGAGGGACAGCGTGTGGTGTTGTTCATGGGAGTCTTTTCTTATTCGCAAACCAAGGTTGCACTCGCTGAGAGCGACAGCGAACTGGCCAAAACATAGGCAATCGTCGAGTTCAGTCGCAGCGGGGCCGTGACCGTGACCGTCACCGTCTGCTGCGGAACCAGCGAAACCAGGCTGGCCGGATTGATGGTCACCGTGGCCCCGTTGACGCCCAATTGCGAAAGCATCGCCGTGCAGTCCGCTGCGACCACGGCGGCCGTGGCTGCCTGGGCGGAAGAAGTCGTCGGCCGCGTGGCCACCCGGGCCCCTTCATAGGCCACCGACTGCATCTGGGTCTGCACGTAGACCACGTTGTTGATTTCGATCATGCCCAACGTCGTCATCATCACGACCGGCAGGCACAGCGCCAATTCGACGGCCGCCACGCCCCGGCGAGCGCCGCGTTGGCGACGCCGGGCAATGCGGCTGCTGCACGGTTCGGAATCGACTTGCACGTTGGCCATCGGAGGCAGCGACTCGCACTCGGGAAGACTGGCTGAAAATTCACGTCTGAAGCAGCCCGCACCCACGCGACATCCGTGGGCCCCTTCACGGGCACAACAAGAACTGGTCCCCGCAAGGCCCGGCTCCAGGCGAGCCGGACCGGAGTGCGGGACCATTCAGCGAGCGGGTTTACTTGGGCAGCGCGTTGGCGTTGGCCAAGGCCGCGGCGTTGTTCGCGCCGATATCGACCACGAACATCACGTCGTTGCAATCCTTGTCGCCGCCGCCGTACATGTCCTCGAAGCCGATGATGATGTACTGGCTGTTCGACGGAAAGAAGGCGATCATGTGCTGAAAGTTGTCCGCGTTGTTGCTGGCGCCGTTATAGAACGTGTTGGCCGCGTTGCCGTTCGACGATTCGTTCGAATAGATGAAGAACGCCAGCTGTTGTCCCGCTTTGACCGTGGGCAATTGCACCCAGTCGCCCTGGGCAACGGGATACGTGGCGGTGCGGGTGTTGTAGCCGTTCCAATGCACGTCCGGCGCGATCGTGAACGTGTTGCCGGTCAGGATCTGCGACGTGGGAGCCGAAACCGTGGCGATCGTGGCGCCGAATCCGTCGACGTAACCCGCGTAGCCGTAGATCCAGTAAGCACGCGGCGCATAATCGAACGTGAAGTACAACCGCGTGGGATCCAGCTGGTTCAGACCCGCTCCGGTGAAGGCCACGCCTTCCTTGAGCTTGGACGTGATGATGCTGAGGAAATTCGTCTGGTTGGTCGAGTACGAGGCCGAAAGCGTGTCCGACCCAGCGATGTAGACCTTGCCGCACAGCGGCGCCGCGCTCGAACCGAGCACGCCCTGGACCGAGGAAACGGTCTGAGCGCCCGCGCTGCCGGCTCCGGCCAGGAGCGCGAGCAGAGTCAGCGCGGCAAGTGAATTCTGGTGGTGCAACTTCAAGATGAGTCCCCCTTCGTGTGAGAAATGCAATACGCCTCGCTGACGCGGAGCGGAACAGCGGTCGTTCCGACGAATGCCGGAGCCAGACCAGCCCACGCGTCAACCACGACCCTGGACCGGGCCGCTGGGGTGCCTGTGAAAAGCACCGTATCGAATACATAGGTCGGCGCCGTTCAAAGTCAAATCGCCTGGGCCCGAATTGCTCAAGTTATGCTGCTCTGGGGCCGAAGTTCCACCGCTTGCGCCCCGTCGACGGCCACAACCGGTCCGACCGGGCCAGCCGACGCCGGCCGATTGCCCGGCTGCCGCCCGCTCAGGCGTCATAACGCGCCGCCGAGCCGACCCAGCCGCGCCTGGCCGCAAGCAAAGAAGCTGCCGCGGCCGCAAGCGGCTGCCAACGACCGGCACGGCCGATCGGGGCGCCGCTCTCAGAACAGCGGCGACTTCTTGTATTAGAGTTGTACAGAATCTGCTCGGAAGAGCTCGGGGAGCAGATCGACCTGGTGGCCGGGCCAGCGCCCGGCAGCTGTTGCAGCCGGGCCGGCTGGCCGAGCGAGGGCAAACGCCATGAACGATTTCCATCTGATCAAACACGTGCTGGTCCAATCGTTCGCCACGCTGGCGTTCGGACTGGTTTGTCTGGCCATCAGTGCCGTGATCCTGGCCAATGCGCCCGCGGCCGAAGATCTGCCGGGCGCGAGCGGCGGAGCCGTCGTCGCGCAGAGCGAAACCTGACGTCCGGCGAGCGCAGCCCTCGGACGTGCGGGGCTTGCCCGGTGCGCAAGAAAAAGCCCGCCCCGGCGCAGCTCGGCCGGGACGGGCGTGGTTCGTAGCGTCTCGCTCGTCGCGGCGGTTACAGGCCGAGCTTGACGGTCACGGTCTTCAGCTCGGTGTAGTGCTCGAGCGCCGATTCGCCGTTCTCGCGACCCTGGCCCGACATCTTGAAGCCGCCGAACGGCGTCGTGGTGTCGACCACGTGGTAGCAGTTGACCCAGACCGTGCCGGCTTTGACCTGCTTGGCGAACAGGTGGGCCTTGTCGATGTCCTTGGTCCACACGGCCGCAGCCAGGCCGTAGTAGGTGCGGTTGGCCCGTTCGATCACTTCCTCGACGCGCTTGAACGGCAACACGCTGACCACCGGCCCGAAGATCTCGTCTTTGGCGATGGCCATGTCGTCCTGGACGTTGTCGAAAATCGTGGGCTCGACGAAGAACCCTTGCTGGCCCTGGCGATGTCCGCCGGCCACCAGCTTGGCGCCCTGCTTTTCGCCCAGTTGGACGTAGCCCAGGATCTTGTCCATTTGTTCCTGCGAGACCTGCGGGCCTTGCTGCGTGGCCGGGTCGAGCGGGTCGCCTAGCTTGCGCTGCTTGGCCTTTTCGGCCAGCCGCTGGACGAACTCGCCGCGGATTTTGTCTTCGACGAACAACCGGCTGCCGGCCGTGCAACACTGCCCGCCATGGAAGTAGATGGCGTGGAACGCACCGGCCACCGCGTCGTCCATGTTGGCGTCGGCAAAGATCACGTTGGGGCTCTTGCCGCCCAGCTCGAACGTGGTCCGCTTGAGCGTCTCGGCCGTGGCTTTCTGGATGATCTTGGCCGTGTCGACGTGGCCGGTGAAGGCGATCTTGTCGATCTCCGGGTGCACGCACATCGCGGCGCCGGCCGTTTCGCCCAGGCCGTTGATCACGTTGAGCACGCCGGCGGGCAAGCCGGCTTCGACCGCCAGCTCGGCCACCCGCAGGGCCGTGAGCGGCGTCTGCTCGGCCGGCTTGAGCACGATGGTGTTGCCGCAGGCCAGCGCCGGCCCGATCTTCCAGGCCATCATCAAGAGCGGGAAGTTCCAGGGAATGATCTGCCCCACCACGCCCACCGGCTGGCGGAGGGTGTAGGACAGAAAATTGCCGCGGACCGGAACGGTGCGGCCTTCGATCTTGTCGGCCCAGCCGCCGTAATAGCGGAGCGTGTTGACCACGCCCTGCATGTCTCCCTGCGAGTCGGTGATCGTCTTGCCGCAGTTCCACGATTCGAGCGCGGCCAGCTCGTCGGCATGCTTGGCCACCAGGTCCGCCAGCTTGAACAGGAGCACGCCGCGGTCGGCGGCGTCCATCGTGGCCCAGGGGCCCGATTCGAGCGCCTTGCGGGCAGCCTTGGCCGCTTTGTCCACGTCGGCGGCGGTGCCGGCGCCCACCTGGGCAATGACTTCGCCGGTCGCCGGGTTGTACGTTTCGAAGTGGCCCCCCTCGACCGGGTCGACCCATTGGTTATTGATGAACAACTTGGTCTGCGTCACCTTGGGCTGACTGCGGCGCGGGCGTGTGGCGGTAGCCATCGATCGATCTCCTGGGGATAAGACTTTCACGGCGCGGGCGCTAGTCCGCTCGACCGCCGGCTGAAACGACAAGCCTGAGTATCCCTGCGATCTTCGGGCTCCGGCCCGGTTGTGTCAAGCAGGTCGGCATGGAGCCAGCGGAGGATTCGCCCGGGCAGGGCCGGCTTATGGCGGATAGGCCCCGATGTGGATCTTGAATTCCGCCGCCGCGGCTGTGAGCTGCGCGATCGCTTCCACTCGGCGGACGGCCAGGGCGGCGGCGATGCACAGGGCCGAAGCGGTCAGCGCCAGCAGCAGCGTGCGCAGGGAGAATTGCCAGCGGCAGTTCAAGGGGCGCCTTTGCAACGCTGCTTGAGCCGGTGCCCGAGGAGGCTGGCACCACCGAGGCAGGCCAGCGAAATGAGAAAACATGCGTCGCTATTCTGCCCACGCGCGAACAGCACGCCCCCTGCCAGACCTGCTATCGCCGCGCCGACGAGCAGTGCCAAGGCGATGCGCTGCAGGCGACGAACGCTCGGGTCCGCGCTTTGCGTCCGCCAGCCGACGCACGCGATCGCCAGGCCTTCCAGAAGCAAATACCATCTGGCAATAGGGGGCATAGGACCAGTATAGCCGGAGCGCCCCGCCGTGATCCCGCACGCCGTGGAGCCCGAAATCCACTTGTGGCCTGCGGTCCGCCGCGTCCGCGTCTCGCGCCAAGATTATTTCCTCCGCTGCCACCACGGGGCATGCCCGCTCGCGCGGGGGGCAAAAGCTTGCCTTTGAAATCGGCAGGCTTACAATGTCGGGCGTTGCCGTGTGGTCCGAGCACACGCCCGAGGTCGTGCGGCATTAGCCCTCAAACACGCCCACCTGCTTGCCCGGGTTATTTTCTGCCCTCCGCTGGTCGATCGCGGCGACCGCAGCGTTGGACGTGCCACCTGTGCGTGAATCGCCGTGCACCGCGAAAAGCCGTATCGGGCGGATCGGCTTTTGGCAGGTGCGGCGGCTATGATGTTTCCGGTCCCCAGAACGGTTCTAGCCAAGGAGTTTGTCCGATGAGAAGTTCTGTCTGGTTGTGTCTGGCTGCGGCGCTGGCGCTCGTAACTGCCGGCGTGCAGGCGGCCGAGCTCAAGAGCGGTCCGCAGCCCGGCGACGACGTCGGGGCGTTTCAGGTCGAAAAAGTCGCCGGCGCGGTCAACGACAATGTCGAATCCGGCAAACATCTGTGCTATCGCTGCATGTTGGGCAGCAAGCCGGTGGTGATGGTCTTTGGCGCAAGGCCGACGCCAACCTGGCCTCGCTGGCTACCGAGCTCGACAAGAAGATCGCGGCGAATTCGGACAAGAAGCTGTCCTCGTTCGTCAACCTGCTGGGCAAGGACCCGGGCGCGCTGAAGTCGCAGGCCAAGGATTTTGCCACCAAGAACAAGCTGGAGAACGTGGCGATCGTCGTGCCCGAGGAAAATGAAAACGGCCCGGCCGACTACCAGATCAACCCGGCCGCCGACGTGACCGTGCTGATCTATCGCAACGGCAAAGTGGCGGCCAATCACGCCGTCTCGGCCGGCAAGCTCGACAAGGCCGAGGTCGACAAGATCCTGGCCGATACGAAGAAGATTCTGGAATAGTCATACGAGCGCTGCCGGACTTTCGGCGGCCAACCGTAAGCCATCCAGCCGGCCCAGGGATCGCGATCCCTGGGCCTTTTTCGTCTGCACCCGCGCAGCCGTGGCACGCCTTCCCCCGAATCTGCGTCCATCGGCGTTCATCTGCGTTTCTGGCCGAGGGCTTGCTTCAAGTGTCGTGATGGCGGTCAGGCGCTGGACGGCCACCCCGCGCTCGATGCGGCACAAAACCTGAAAACGCAGATAAACGCCGATCTACGCAGATACGCGCGGCGGAGGACAAGTGGAAGGATCGAATCGGTAACCCGTAATTTATTTTCCAATAATCTGCGTACATCTGCGTCCATCGGCGTTCATCTGCGTTTCTGGCCGAGGGCTTGCTTCAGGTGTCGTGACGGCGGTCAGGCGGCGGACGGCCACCCCGCGCTCGATGCGGCACAAAACCTGAAAACGCAGATGAACGCCGATCTACGCAGATACGCGCGGCGGAGGACAAGTGGAAGGATCGAATCGGTACCCCGTAATGTGTTTTCCCAGAATCTGCGTACATCGGCGTTCATCTGCGTTTCTGGCCGAGGGCTTGCTTCAAGTGTCGTGACGGCGGTCAGGCGGTGGACGGCCACCCCGCGCTCGATGCGGCACAAAACCTGAAAACGCAGATGAACGCCGATCTACGCAGATACGCGCAGCGGGGTTGAGGCGGAATAGCGCCACAGCAATTCGATCGGGCGGCGGAGTCAGGAGGGACCGGTGACGTTGGACTTGACCGGACCGGGCAATGCGGAATCGGGGCTGTCGATCTGGACCGTCGGGCATTCGACCCGTTCGCTCGCGGAGTTCCTCGAGATCCTGCAGGCCTGGCAAATCGAAATCCTGGTCGACGTGCGGCACTTTCCCGGTTCGCGGCGGTTCCCACATTTCGCCCGCGAGGCGCTTGGCCAGGCCCTGGCGGCCGAGAATATCCGCTACGAGCACCTGGTCGAATTGGGCGGGCGGCGGCCGGCCCGGCCCGACTCGCACAACGTGGCCTGGCACAACGCGGCCTTTCGCGGCTATGCCGACTACATGGAAACGCCGGCGTTCCGCGGCGGGATCGACCGCTTGCTGAATATCGCCCGCGCCGGCCGCACCGCGATCATGTGCAGCGAGGCGGTCTGGTGGCGCTGCCATCGGGCGCTGATTGCCGACTGTCTGAAAGCCCAAGGCGTGCGCGTGCTGCACCTCCTGAGCGCGAGCAAGATCCAGGAGCACCCCTACACTTCGGCGGCCAGCCTGATCGATGGCCGGCTATCTTATGCAGGGGTGCTGGGGCGCGAGTCGGAGGCCCAGGAGCCGTGACGGGGCTCGCAATTGCCCGGGGTTTCCGCCTTGCGCGATGGCCATTTGGTCATTTCACTCCGCGTGCGAAGTGCGCATAAAAAAACCGCCCGGACATTTTGCCGGGCGGTTTTGCATTTTCAGCTTCGCGGTCGATCTAAGCCTTGCGGCGACGGGCAATGAAAAGTCCCACGGCACCGAGCAGCGTCCAGACAATGAAAGCGGACGGTTCAGGAGCCTTGAGCAGGCTCACTCCGTCAATTTCGTTACCCGCTCCGCCACCACTAATGGCCGCGAAACTCAGGGTTTCCGAGGTGCTTGTCGCCGTTAGGAAAATCGAATTGGGCGTCCAGTTGCCGGTACCGGTGCCATTATCGGTCGCCACCAGCGCACCGCCAAAGAACACCTGCGCCTCCTGGGCTCCGTACCCGGGTCGATCTCCATAACCCCAAGTGAGATTGTAAACGTCGCCGACCGTCAAGCCGCTGACAGTCTGCGAGATGGTGTCAGGACCGGTTCCGTTCAGCTCGACACTTTGCGTGCCATCGTATGTCGCCATTGAAAGGAGCGGCGTATAGTCGATCTCGATTTCATTGTTGTTGCTGGTCCAGCCGGGAACGTCTCCGTTCGCAAAAATACTGTACCCACTGCCCACGCTGGGGTTCTCGAAGGAGCCGTTCGTTATCAAGTCGATCCCGGCGAAAGCGTTCGGCTGGCAGACGGCCAGCATGCCAAGACCCAGGATTCCAGAAACAACCAATTTCATGGCGATCTGCTTTATCTACGAGTCAGGTCGAAAATCGAATGAACAACCTCACCAACCCCGAGCCCCTCGAAGCCACGACCTAAAATCGTCCTAGGACGGGGCGACGAACCGCCGGGTGAGGGGCGTGACACCCCCCCAAAAAATAAATACCCCCAGGCTGAGCAGAGAATCGCGAATCTCGTGCCACAAATGGTCAAGGGCCAAGAGAATCTTCGGCTAGTGCAGCTTTCCTGCGAAGATATGGGGTGTTTCACCTTGCCTTGCTGTCGGGATTACGAAAGTCCGCTTGCCGGACGGCGGAGATTATCTATCAAACCGATAGAGGGCATTCTCAAGATGATAAGCAACGCGCGCTTATGATGACGGCTCGCACGCCCCCCATGCGAGCGACCGCTCGACGTGGTGCGCTGAGAAAGCCCTCTGGCGGAAGGGGCCCCGGCCCGCCCGCTCTACTTGATCGCCTTCTTCTCGATTCGCTCGATGGCGGTCGTCGCGGCGCGGCTGACCACGGGATTGGAGTCGCGGACCGCCTGCTTCAGGTCGGGCACGGCGCTCTTGGCCGCCGGCCCCAGCGAGCCGAGCGCGTCGGCCGTTTCGAGCCGCACCAGTTCGATCGGCGACTTGAGCAGCTTAACCAATTGCGGCAGCAGCTTCTTGGCCAAGGCCGCCTGGTCTTTCTGGATTTGCGTCAGAGCCCAGGCGCTGGCGGCCTGAACGTAAGGCGACTTGCTCTTGAGCAGCTTGTCGATCGCCGGAACCGTCGACTCGGCGGCCGAACCGAAGCGTCCCAGGGCAATCGCCGACGCGCTTTGCACCCGCTCGGAATCGGCAGTGAGTGACTTGGCGACCGCAGTCACGGCCTCGGACGCGTCCGGCCCGATCGACGATAGGGCCGTGAGCACCGCCACCTTCAAGTCTTCGTCGGATTCGTCCAGCAGCTTGACCAGCACGGGCACGCAGGCCTTGGCCTCGGGTCCCATCCGCTGGACGATCGCCAGAGCCTTGGGGCGGCGCTTTTCGTCCTGCAGCGCGTCGTTCACGCGCGGGGCGATCTTGGCCCCCAGCGAAGCCAGGCTGTCGATTACGTGATCGACGATTTCCGGATCGCTGTCGTTCAAGGCCTTCGACAGGGCCGGGGCGACTTTCTCGTGCGGAGCCTTCAGGTCCCAGAGCGCCCGGGCCGCAGCCTGGCGGACCTCGGGGCGCGGGCTTTCCATCGCGGCGACAATTTCGTCGACGGCCTTGCTCGTGGCCTCTGCATTGTCCGGGTCGCTCTTGGCCACGGCCCAGGTGGCCAGCAGCTTGACCAGGGCGTCCTTGCTGGCGGCGGCCTTTTTCAACTGGGGCAGGGCCTGCTTGCCGCCGATCATGCCCAGCGCGTATGCGGCGGCGTATTGCACGGCCTCGAGCTTGTCGGACAGCGCACCGGCCAACATCGGCACGGCCGGCGCCGAGTCGGGGCCGATCTGCGCCAGCGCCAGCGCCGCCTGCATGCGAATCGTCGGATCGGGATCTTCGAGCGCTTTGCTGAGCGGCGCGACCGCGTCCTTGGCCTTGGGTCCGAATTCTTGCAGCAGCACGCAGGCCCAATAACGCGCCTTGGATTTCGGCTCGGCGGACTTCAGCACGTCGATGGCCGTGGAAATCGCCTTATCCCCGTTGGCGGCCAGCGACTTGATCGCCGCCATGGCCACCGGCGGCTCGGCGGTCGAAAGCGCCTCGGCCAGTTTCTTGACGACCTTTTCGTTGCCCGGGTCGATCGTCCGCAGCGCCTTGATCGCCTGGCGACGAACGCTGGCATGCTCGTCCATGAACCGGGCGATGAGTGCATCGGTCGCGGGCTTGGCCGGCGCGCCGATCTCGCCCAGCGCGTGGGCCGCCTGGCTGCGGACGTGAAAGTCCTTGTCGTCGAGCGCGGCGGTCAGCTTGGCCACGCCTTCGGCGGCACCCGGGCCGATCGCGGCCAGCGCCCGGGCCGCATGCCAGCGCACGCCGGCATCGTCCGAGCCCAGCGCCTTGACGAGCTGCGGCACGGCCGGCTTGGCGTCGGGCCCCAGATCGGTCAGGTGATCGAGGGCGTCGATTTGCTTTTCAGGCGATCCGCTGGCGGCGGCTTTGCCCAGGTCGGCCACCGAGGGCCCCTCGGCGCGTGCTCGCACGCCGGCGAGCAAAACAGCACCCACGACAGCAACACAGCCGCAGCGGCAGATCATAACAGGCTCCGCAAAACTTTTGGGGTGGGAAGGACCAGCGAGACCAAAACGCACCGACGTGAAGCGCGCACCACGGTGCCCAGCGGACCCCCGGTTCGACGCCTCTCCCAGGCCGCCGCCAAAAGCGGACGAAATCCGAGGGAGCATCTGGTTGTTGGGCCCTGGGTTGAGTATATAATCGGACGGTATCAGCCGCGAGAGCCGGCAGAAAACTCGCTCGATCGTCCCGCAACCGGCCGCGCGCTTCCCCGGTGAAGTCCCTCTTGCAAAGGTTTTCAGCAATGCGACGCCTGTCGTCCCCCGGCGTTTTGTTGGCTTTGGTCATGGCCTTGGTCGGCTCGGTCTGGGCCCAGCAACAGGCGGACGGCTACCGGCCGATCAACTACCGGCCCGTCTACGCCTCGCCGACGTATTCCGGCGGCGGTGGCGGCGGCTGGGGCTGGGGCGGCGGCTGGGGCGGAGCCGGCACCACCGTGGCCGGGTCCTATATGGAGGGCATGGCGTCGGTGATCAACGCCGCCGGACAGGCGAACCTGGCCAACTCGGCCGCGGCCAACAATTGGGAAAACGCCTATTCATTGGAACTCAACAACCGGCTGCAGACGACCAACACCTACTTCGAGCAGCGGCGCATCAACCGCGAAGCGGTGGCCGAAGAGCGCGGACCCCGGGTCACCGCCGCCGAGCTGGCCCGCTTCGCCAAGGAAGCCGCGCCAAACCGCCTGACCTCCAGTCAGCTGGACCCGGTCACCGGCGAGATCGGTTGGCCCGCGCCGCTGCGGGCCGCGGCCTTCGACTCGGCACGCGACCGCGTCGATCAGCTGTTTGCCCAGCGGGAGGCCAGCGCCGGCGCCATCGGTCCGGCCGGCTACCGCAAGATTCGCGAGGCGCTCGACGTCCTGCGGGCGCAATTCCAGGCGAAGATTTCCGACTACCCGCCGCAGGTCTACATCGACGGCCGCAAGTTCCTCGACAGCCTGGACTACGAAGCCGGTTTCGCGGGCTGATTCGCCAGGAAGACTGCCGCAGGGGGAAGCGGCCAGCTGACGTCGGCAGATCCGGCCTTCGAAAGCACGCGCGAACGCATCGAGCGATCTGCGCGCTTGCCCGCCTCAAGTGGCCGGGCGCGTCGAGATGATCTTCTCGGGCGGCGTGCAGACGTCATCCGCCGCTGCGAACCTGAGCTTGGGATGCCGCCAGCGAAATTGCCAGCGCTCCCACATATTCAGCGCACCCTCGGGCGCGCCCAGCCAGGTGAGCTCGGTCAGTTCCTCGATCGCCTGCAGGCCACGCTCGGTCACGGCCGTGCCGCGCAGGTCCAGCCGCGAAATCAGTTCGAACCGGGGCAGCATCCCCAGGCCCGCGTCGGTCACCCCGCTGCCCGACAAATCGAGCCAGGACAGCGACTGCAGCACGCGTCGCTCGGCCAATAAATAGGAGATCGTGTCGTCGTTGAATTTAGGCCCCCGGAGCGTCAATCCGACCACGCGATCGATCACCTGGGCAAAATCAGCGCCGAACGACTTGGTCAGCCAGTCGAGCTGCTCGACGTCGATAATGCCCCCTTGGGCCGTCAATTCGGCAATCAGGGCCTGCTGCTGAGCATATTGCTCGACGTGAGCACCCAGCCAGGCCAGCCGCCCGGCCCGGAATTCGGCGTATTCCAGCGACCGCTCGAACGCCAGCTGGATCTGATTGAAATGCTCCACGCTGCCGCCAACATCCGGGTGCGACGTCTTGACTTTGTCGCGATAGGCTTGCTTGACGTCCTCGACCGAGACGGGGAGCATCAGGCCGAGCGTCTGCAGGAACTCGGGAATCTGGTCGTTCGGGGAGTTGCCGCTCATAGCTCGTACATTCTGCGAGCGGTCAACCGCTCGGTCGGAAAAATCGATGCAGCCAGGGACGCCATGCGTGAAGATATCCGCAGGCGGCCCCGGCGTCCAAGCCCCGCTCGGGTTTCGTCCCGGCGCGGCCTGCTCCTAGGATGTGGGATACTAACCGTGCGGGGGGATTCCGCGGCGGCGCGGCCGATCTGGTTCCCAAGCAATTGCCAGGAACGTATGCTTTTTGTTTAGCAGCAAGCGCGCTGGCTCAACGGCCACGACCGCTGGCGTGCTGCGAGCTTTCCCGTCCGGTGAGGTTCTTGTGGATAGCCAGTGGCGCAGTCGGGCACGTTGTCGGCGACGCAGCTGTTCTTTCGCCGCCAGCTTTGGATCTGGCCCCTGGCCGCCGCGCTGCTCTTGGGCGGGCTGGCCTGGTGGCTGCGTGCGACGGTGGAAGCGACCTTGCGCCACCAGCTGGCCGACCAACTGCAGACCGTGCTCAACGCCGACGTGGCGGCCCTGGATCTCTGGTTCAAGAGCCAGGAGTCGAACGTCCTGGGCATTGCCGGCGACCCGGAGGTCGAAACGCTCGTCGGACAATTGACGAGCCGGGCCGAGGGAGTGCCCAGCGACCAGCTGCGGCTGGCGCTAGCCGAGCCGATCGAAAAATTGCGCGAGCAGATGAAGTCCAATCTCGCGGCCCACGCCTATCAGGGCTTTTCGGTGATCGACCTGGACGAGCGGCTCGTGGCGTCGTCCTACGACGAATTGATCGGGCAGCAGATGCATGCGCCCTATCGTCCGGCCTTCACTGCCGCCCTGGAGGGCAAGGCAACCGTCAGCAAACCCTTTCCCAGCACCGTGGCCCTGCCCGACGGACAGGGTCACATCCGCCCCGGCGTGCCGACGATGGTCGCGGCGGCGCCGGTCTACGATCCGGCCGGCAAGGTCATCGCCGTGCTCACCCTGCGGATCCCGCCGGACGTCGACTTCACCCGGATTTTGTCGGTCGGACGGATGGGCCGCACGGGCGAAACCTACGCCTGCGCTGCCGATGGCCAAATGCTTTCCGAAAGCCGGTTCGACGACCAGCTCAAGACCTTCGGCCTGCTCCCCGATCGCGACGACGTGAAATCGATCTTCAACATCAAGCTGCGCGACCCGCAGGTCGACATGACGACCGGCCGCCGCCCGCGCCTGTCCCGATCGCAACAGCCCCTCGCGGCGCCGGCCCGCGATGCGGCCGTCGGCCGCTCGGGCAGCAACGTCGAGGGCTACCGCGACTATCGCGGCGTGCCGAGCATCGGCGCCTGGACCTGGCTGCCGGACCGGGGCTTTGCCGTGGTCACGGAACTGGATCTGGCCGAGGCGGTCGAGCCGATCGACGCCGTGCGGTGGGCGATTCGCGGCCTGCTGGGATTGCTGCTCTTGGCATCGATCGCCATCTTCGCCTACACGCTGGCCGTGGCCCGGCTGCAACGCAAAGCCCGCAGCGCCGAACTCGAGATCAAACGACTGGGCCAATACGTGCTGGGAGAGAAAATCGGCTCCGGCGGCATGGGACAGGTGTACCGCGCGCATCACGCCATGCTTCGCCGGCCGACCGCCGTGAAGCTGATCGATCCGCAGCAGACCAGCGAATCGGCCATTGCCCGATTCGAGCGCGAAGTGCAGTTGACCAGCCAATTGAGCCACCCCAACACGATCGCGATCTACGATTACGGCCGGACCCCCGAGGGCGTGTTCTACTACGCCATGGAACTGCTCGACGGCCTGACGCTGCAGGCCCTGGTCGATCGCTTCGGTCCCTTGCCCGAGGGCCGCGTGGTCAGGGTGCTGGGGCAGATCTGCGGATCGCTGGTCGAAGCGCACGGCGCGGGCTTGATTCACCGCGACATCAAGCCGGCGAACATCATGCTCTGCGAACACGGTGGGATGTGCGACTTCGTCAAACTGCTCGACTTCGGGCTGGTCAAGGCCGTCGACGGTCGGCAGCAGGCCCAGGCCACGCGCAACGAGGGGCTGACCGGCACGCCGCTTTACATGCCGCCGGAAGCGATCCAGCAACCGAGCCTGGTCGATCGGCGCAGCGACTTGTACGCAGTCGGCGCGGTGGGTTATTTCCTGCTCACCGGGACGCCGGTGTTCATGGGCGGCACGCTGGTGGAAATCTGCCGGCATCACGTCGACACGGCCGTTGAGTCCCCCGCCGCGCGGCTGGGAAAAACCGTCTCGCCGGATCTGGAAGCCCTGTTGCTGCGCTGCCTGGCCAAGGCGCCGGCCGACCGCCCGGACAATGCCACGGAACTGATCCACCTGCTGGCCGCCTGCCGCGTTGCCACGCCCTGGACCGATGCCGACGCCCAGCAGTGGTGGGCCCGCTATCGCGGCACCGCGGCCCTGACCACCACGGCCACCCCCACCCAAGCCGGCCTGCACGAGGTGACGGTCGACTTTACAGGGCGAAATTTCGATGGCCCAGGCAGTGATGGCCCGGGCCGGGATGGCGGGGCAGGGCAGGGGAGTTCGCCCCCCGCAGCAGGCTCTTCTCCGCCACCCACGAAGCCTGGGCGGCGCGGACCGGACGCCTGACGGCCGCTTAATGCGCGTCGGCGGGGCGCCAGAGCCAGCGGAGCGACTCGGGCAGAATCGCGCCGCCATGCTTGCCGTTGTGGCCGCCGTCGCCGCCCACGAACTTGTAGTCGTAGTGCTTGAATTTCAGCGACGATTCCATTTGCAGATTCGCCAGCCACCAATTGCCGAACGGATTGTCCAGGTCGTTCTTGCCGTCCTGCAGCAGAACGCGAATCGGCTTGTTGGGCTCCGCGCGCACGAGCGCCGGATAGACGTGGCCGCCGCGGATGTTGGTGAAGCTGCCTACGTGCGAGAGGACTTTGGAAAACGCCTCCGGCCGCTGCCAGGCCACGGTAAAAGCGCAAATCCCTCCGGATGAAATCCCGCAAATCGCCCGCCGCGCTCCGTCGTCGGTGAGCTGAACCTGCTTGCCGACTTCGGGGAGCATCTCCTCCAGCAGGAACCGGGCGTACTGGTCGCTGAGCGTGTCATACTCGAAGCTGCGATTGCTGGCCGACCATTTGTTATCCGGCGGGGCCTCGCCGACGTGCCCCGGATCGATGAATATGCCCACGATCACCGGCAGCTCGCCGCGGTGGATCAGGTTGTCCAGCACCACCGGGGCCCGGAATTCGCCGTCCTCCTTCAGGTACGTGTGCCCGTCCTGAAAGACCATCACCGCCGCCGGCTGTTCGGCCCGGTATTGAGCCGGCACGTACACGGCGTACTCGCGCACCGTGTCCGGAAATATCTTGCTTCGCCAGGTGTTGTGCGTGATCTGGCCGCGGGGCACGCCGTCCTGCCGCTGCGAGTCCGGGCCAGGCTGGTATTCGTCCTCGGCCGCCTGGGCGGTCGACAGAATGGTGCAGGCCATCAGCAGGGAAAAGAGCATCGAGCGCATGGGAACCTCAAAAGCGGATCGTTAACGGGGCGAGTTGGCCGGCCGGTGCCAGGCGGCCCACGCGCGGCGCAAGTCGGCTGGAAATCAAGGGCGGTCGGCCGGCTTGAAGGGGGGCAGAAACGACTGAGCGCCTTGCACCTTCAGTTTGCGCCGGTAGACGCGGTCGCCGCAAGTTGCCGTCAGCGTGTCGAAGTTTTCGCCGCCGAAGGCAAAATTCGAAAGCTTGCCGTTCGGCACCGGCACGATCGCGTTGACCCGCCCCGATTGATCGCAAATCTGGATGCCCAGCCGCGTGGCCACGTACAGCCGGCCGTCCCGGTCGACCCGCAATCCGTCGGCCCCGCTGTCGTCGGCCGTGTCGGGCACGTGCAGGTGAAAATAGCGCTGCTTGTCGGCCAGCGAACCGTCCGCCTGAATCCGGTAACTGTAGACCCAATGGGTGCGGCTGTCGGCGACGTAGAGCATCGACTGGTCGGGAGAAATCGTGATGCCGTTCGAGAACTTCAGCCCGCTGTCGACGACTTTCTTTTCGCCTTTCGGGCTGATGTACCAGACCTGGCTCGGATCGGTGCCGTTCCAGCCGGGATGGGTGACGTACATGCCGCCGTCGTGCAGCACCACCAGATCGTTGCCTTTGAAGCCATCGGCAATGGCGGTGCGCTCGCCCATCGGGTCGTAGGCCAGGATCCGGTTGGCGCCGCCGGCCACCGCGTACAGCCGGCCGTCGGGACCGAAACGCTGCCCGTCGCCATTGAGGGTGTTTTCGGCGAACAGGCTGACCTTGCCGTCCAGGCCGATCTTGTAGGTCTTGCTCGCGCCAACGTCGTTGAAGAAGACTTCGCCGCGGGCGTTCTCGGCCGGGCCCTCGGTGAACCCGTAGCCTTCGGCCACCAGCTGCCAGTCTTCGCCCGGAATCAGGATGGCTTGCAGTTGGGGCGAGCCCGCGCCGGTCTTGATTCCCGCCGGCCAGTCCTTCCACAACCAGCGCATGGCGTCGGGAAACGCCTTGGTGCCGGCGTCGTTGCTGTGTCCGCCTTCGCCCCAGACGTGATTCACTTCGTATCCGCAAAACACTAGGGCCCGCTCGAGCTCCTGGTTGGCCATCCACCAATCGCCGCCGTAAATATTCAGGTCGCCGCTGCCATCCTCCAGAAACACGCGCAGCGGCTTGGGTTCAGACTTGCGGACCAACGTGGAATAGTCGTTGCCGCCGCGCAGGCCAACGTAGGTGCCGATGGCGCTGAACACCCGGCGAAAGGCATCGGGCCGTTCCCAGGCAGCCGTCCAGGCGCAGATCGCCCCGCTGCTCGAGCCGCCGATGCCGCGATCGTTGCCGTCGCGCGACAGGCGGATGGCGCGGCCATCGGCCGTGGACTTCTTTTCCACCTCGGGCAGCAACTCGTCGAGCAGGAATCGGACATAGCCGTCGCCGAGTCCGTCGTACTCGAAGCTGCGGTTGTACCGATCGAGCGCGTCGGGCGACGCCGCCTTGACGCGCCCGGGCGTGACGAAGACGCCGATCGTGACCGGCATTTCCCGCCGGGCAATCAACTCGTCGAACACGGCCGGCGCGTTCCACTGGATGCCGTCTTGATTGACGTACAAGCAGGCCGGTTTGCTCGCATCGTACTGGGCCGGCACATAGACCCAATAGTCGCGCACGGTGCCGGGAAATATCTTGCTCCCCGCGAAGCTGTATTGCTTGACCTCGCCCTTGGGCATGTCGCTCGTCGCAGGTTCGGCAGCGCACGGCGGAGATCCTGGCGCAAGGGCCATCAGCACGATGCAGGGCACGAGCGGAGCAAGACAATTTCGCAGCATGGCGGGAGTCCATTTGCTGGTGATGGGGCAGGGCAGGGGGGCGAAGTTAGCGATTCTAACCACAATGAGTCGGCTGGCTACCAGTGCGGGCAGGCAACCCGGGTCCCGCATGGGATGGTGGCCGTACGGCCCGCGCAGTGGCTCTGGGCCGTCAGATCGCGGGGCCCTCGGCCCTCAAATCGCGGGGCCCTCGGCGCTCGAATCACAGAGAGGGGGCGCCGAACGGCGGAGCGAGCACATTTGGACGATCCGGAACTTCCTGGCACGCAAGTTGCACTTCGCCCCACCCAATCCTTTGGCTGAACTCGCCGTTCGGTGGGCCGGAGGGGGGACAGGCGGTAATTCCCGGGGGGGACACAGTTTTGACCACCGTAAACCTGCTGCTCGTTTCGGGTGGCGTGGCAGCGACTGCTGTCATTTTGGGATGGGACTGCCTGGAAAAGCGTCGTTCCGGCCACCATTTGTTGCACTTCGCGGCCAGGCCGAGCCTGAAACGGCTCCTGGCGTCTCGTCCGCGTGGCCTCGTTCGACAAAGTCGTTCCGGGCTGGGCGCTGCCGTTGGCCGGGCCGATTAAGCCGGCTTTGAATTTCGCCGCTCCAGTCGGCGCAAAAAACCCGTTGATTCGCCCGGTTTATAGGCAAAATCGGGCCTGCGCAGACGCATCGACTGTCCGAGCCTGGGTGCCCTTGCGCGACAGCCCAAGGCGCTTTTGTCGACTGCCCGCGCGGTGCTTGGGACCGAAATGCCCCCAGGATGCCAGTCCTGGCACCGGATCCACGCGGTCGGTCAGATCGTACGGCTGCTAACGATTTGGCATAAGCCGCGATCCTGTCGGGTGTTACATTTCTGTAAGTAACGCCCCCATCTACAGCTGCGCACTGAACGCACCGCCCGCGGGTCGCGTAGCTGTATCCAGACGGCCATGCTCCCCACCCTTTGGGCTATGCGATGCCGTCACTGGGATGCGCTCCAGGCTGGCATTACAAGTCGGCAAGGAACTAGCCCTGCAATTCAAATGACTTTGCGACGATTACGGCACATCGGTAATATCGGAGTTCCCGCCGCCCCCAGACGCAAGCGCTCGTCCGCACCATGGCTACTTCTAAGATAAAATCGACCATTTTCCTGGCAATCGGGGCGTGTGGCCTGGCGCTGATCTACTTCGTGACCTCGAAGTTCGATCGGGCGATTGGATCGGCCCTCGAAGCACAGGCCGCCGGTCACGAAGGGTCTTCGTCGCTGCTCGAACTGGTGCCGGGCAAGCCCAATACGATTCGGCTGACCGAAGAGGGGCGGACCGAACAAGGGATGAAGGCCCTTGGCATCTCGACGGTCGAGGTCCGGCCGGCTCCGCCGCCGGAGCCTTTGCGGATGCCTGGCTCTTTGCTCTTGGATCCCAACCGCCTGGTGCGAATCCACGCCCGGTTCCCGGGCGAACTGGTTTCGGTCGGAGCCCTGGAAGAAACGGAAGCGCCGCATGCCGCCGGCGAAGTCCCCCCGCCGCCGCGTCAGCTGCGGTTTGGCGACCGGGTGGAAAAGGGACAAATCATCGCCGTAGTTTGGAGCAAGGACATCGGCGAAAAAAAGAGCGAGCTGGTCGACGCGGTCTCCAAAGCAGCGATCGACAAGACCCTGCTCAACCGGCTGGAAAAGGTCGAGCCGGGCGTGGTCTCGGCCCGGGTTATTCAGGACGCGCGCCGCAATTACGAGGCCGATCTGATCAATGTCGCCAAGGCCGAACGGACGCTGCGCTCCTGGCGGCTGACCGATGCTGAAATTGCCGAGATCCATCAGGAAGCCAAACGCATCCAGAACGGCGAACACGCCGATCCGGCCGCCGAACGCAGCTGGGCCGAAACCGATGTCCGCTCGCCGATCGACGGCGTGATCGTGGAAAAGAACTTCAACGTCGGCGACATCATCGATCCCAGCCAGGACCTGTTCAAGATTGCCGATCTGAGCCGCCTGCTGGTGCTGGCCAACTCCTACGAAGAGGATCTGCCGCTGCTACGGCAATTGACCCCCGAGCAGCGGACCTGGAAGATCGACATCAAGTCCGATCCCAACGACGTGCCCGTCAGCGGGCGGATCGACAAGATCGGCGATATCATCGATCCCCAGCAGCACTCGGGCGCGGTGATGGGCTGGCTCGAAAACCCGGATGGCCGGTTCAATGTCGGCGAGTTCATCACCGCCACCATCAATCTGCCCGCCGACGCCAGCCTGGTCTCCGTGCCAACCTCGGCGCTGATCGAAGACGGCACCTGCCCGAAAGTGTTCTTGGCGACCGGCAATCCAGACGATCACGAATTCACCTGCCTGCCCGTGGCCGTGGTCCGCCGCGGCCGCCATCACGTTTACGTCCGCTCGGCGCCGAAGTCCAACGAAGTCGAGTGCGGCGCCGAATCTCTCAAGCCCGGGCAGTTCGTCGTCCAGTCCGGCGTGCTCGAGCTGGCGGCTGAATTGAAGAGCCGGCAAGCCGCCGAGCGGGAGAGGCACTAAGACCGATGCAAGCCCAGTCCAAAATCATCGGCGCAGGATTGCTGGTCGTGGCGCTGGCCGGCGGCGCCGTGCTCTACCAGGGGCTGCAGCGCCGCAATCGAGCCCAGGCCGACGTGGCAATGCGCGACCAGGCCCCGGCCGCCGAATCGCAGCCGGCCGAATTGGGCTCAAGTCCCGAGACCATTCGCCTGGGCGCCGCCGAAGCCAAGGCGCTGGACATCCAGACCGTCCGGGTCGAGCCCGCACCGCCCCCCGAACCGCTGCGGCTGTCCGGCTCGTTGCTTTTGGACCCGAATCGGCTGGTGCGGATTCACGCCCGTTTTCCGGGCGAGCTGGTGAGCCTGGGCATGGTTCCGACCGATCCGGCCGAAAGCGGCGGCGGGGCACCCGAACTGCGGCCGCTGCGCTATGGCGACAAGGTGGTCAAAAACCAGTTGCTGGCCGTGGTCTGGAGCAAGGACATCGGCGAGAAGAAGAGCGAGCTGATCGACGCGATTTCCAAGCGCGACATCGACCGCAAGGTGCTCGCACAGCTCGAAGCGGCGCCGGACGTCATCTCCGGCCGCACGATCTACGACGCGCGGCGCAACTACCAGGGAGACGAAGTGGCGGTGGCCCGGGCCGAACGCACATTGCGGTCGTGGCGGCTGACCGAGGACGAGATCCAGGAAATCCATGAGGAAGCCAAGCGGATCCAGGATCGCAAGACCAGCGACCCGCGCGGCGACCGCACCTGGGCCGAGACCGACGTCCGTAGCCCGATCGACGGCGTGATCATCGAAAAGAACTTCAACGTGGGGGACATCCTCGACCCGACCCAGGACTTGTTCAAGGTGGCCGATTTGAGCCGCATCCAGGTCGTGGCCAATGCCTATGAAGAGGACTTGCCGCAGTTGCGCGCTGCCCCGCGAGCAGCGCCGCTGGCGCATCGACATCAAGGCCGATCCCAACGACGTCCCCATGAACGGCACGTTCGACATCGTCGGCAACATCATCGACCCCTCGCAGCACTCCGGCACGGTGATCGGCTGGCTGGACAATCCCGAAGGCCGGCTCAGCGTCGGCGCGTTCATTACCGCCGTGATCCCGCTTCCGTCGGACCCGAGCTTGGTGGTCGTGCCCACCGCGGCCCTGGTCGACTCCGGAGGCTGTGCAAACGTCTTCGTCGAGCGCGATCCGCAAACGCATGAATTCGAATTCCGCCCGATCGTGGTGGTGACACGGGGCCGCCTGCGGACCTATGTGCGGGCCGAGCCGCGACCCGACCAATGCGTCAGCGGCGCCCAGCCGCTGGCCATCGGCGAGCGCGTGGTCGAGACCGGAGCGGTGGAGTTGGCAGCTCGGTTGGCGAAATTGCAAGCCGCGTCCGGGACCGAGTAATTCTCCTTTCTTCCGTCCACCGGGACGCACAGGTTTCGTCATGGTTCACAAGCTGATCGCCTGGGCGCTGGACAATCCGCTCATCGTTTGCCTGGCAGCGGTGTTCCTGGTCGCCTTCGGCGGCTACGCCTTCATCAACGTCAACGTCGAGGCCTATCCCGACCCGGCCCCGGCGATCGTGGAAATCATCGCCAAGTATCCCGGCGCGTCGGCCGAAGAAGTCGAACGCCAGGTGACGATTCCGCTCGAAGTGGCCCTGGCCGGCATGCCCGGCCTGCAGTACACGCGGAGCAAATCGCTGTTCGGGCTCGCCCACTTGCGCAACCAGTTCCACTACGGTGTCGACTTCAGCGTGGCCAAGCAGGACGTGATCAATCGCCTGCAGTTCGTCGACGGGTTGCCCCCCGGCGTCACGCCGACCCTTTCGCCGCAAAGCCCGACCGGCGAAATCCTCCGCTACACGCTCAAGAGCCCAAAGGACGCGCTCGGGCGCGACGTCTACAACCTGAGCGACCTGAAGGCCCAGCAGGATTGGGGATTGGAACGGCAATTCCGCCGGGTGCCGCGAATCATCGACATCGTCAGCGGCGGCGGCACGGTCAAGCGCTACGAAGTCCAGCCCGACCCCGAGCGCATGGTCCGCTACGGCATCACGCTCGACAAGCTGCAGGCCGCGATCCAGAACAGCAATGCCAACGTCGGCGGCGACTACCTGGCCGAAGGCGAAAACGTGCTGAATGTCCGCGGCATCGGCCTGATCGGCGGCGGGCAGGACCCGGCCCGCTCGGCCGAAGTCCTGCTGGAAAAGAATCCGGCCAAGGCGGCCAACGTCCTGCGGGCCGACGAAGAACGCCGGATTCAGCGCATCCGCCAGATCGTGATCACGTCGATCAACAACCTGCCCATCCGCGTCGAGGACGTGGTCGAAGGCGGCCCGCTCCGCTATCCCGAGGACATCGGCAAGCAGGGGGTGGTCGTGGGCCACCTGCCGCGCCTGGGCCGGGTCGCCATGAGCCATCGCCAGCTCGACGCGCAGGGCAACGAGGTCCTCGACGCCGAGGGCAAGCCGGTCTGGATCGACGAGCCCGAAAAAGTCCAGGGCATCGTCCTGCTGCGCAAGGGGGAAGCGTCGCTCCCGGCCCTGCACGACGTGGAAGAAAAGATCGGGCAGCTCAACGCCGACCACACCCACCTGCTCCCCGGCGTACAGATCGAGCCCTACTACGACCGCAGCGAGCTGATCGCGGTGACCACCGAGACGGTGCGGGAAAACCTGATCGTGGGCATGGTGCTGGTCACCGTGATTCTGCTGATGTTTCTCAGCAACGTCCGCAGCGCGCTGATCGTGGCGATCAATATTCCGCTAGCGCTGCTCTTCGCCTTCTCGGTGCTGTTCCTGCGCGGCAAGAGTGCCAACCTGCTGTCGATCGGGGCGGTCGACTTTGGCATCATCGTCGACTCGTCGGTGATCATGGTCGAGAACATCTACCGACACCTCAGCTCGGGTGAATTCCACGAGTTGCCGCTCAAGCAGCGCATCCTGGCCGCGACCAAGGAAGTGGAAAAGAGCCTGTTCTTCACCACCGCCATCATGGTCTGCGCGTTCCTGCCGCTGTTCACGATGAAGGGGCCGGAAGGGCAGATCTTCGGCCCGATGGCCGACACGTACGCCTTCGCCTTGGGCGGGGCCTTGATCCTGGCCCTGACCGTGGCCCCGGTGCTGTGCATGCTGGCCTTCAAGAACCTGCAAGCCAGCCGCGAGAACTTCCTGGTCCGCAGCCTCAAGTCGCGGTACTTGAAACAGCTCCGGTCCTGCCTCAATCATCGCTGGGCCACGCTCGCAGTAATGGGCGGGCTGATCGTGATTACCGGCGCGCTGCTGCCCCTTTTGGGCCGCGAGTTCATGCCCGAGCTGGAAGAAGGCAACCTCTGGATCCGCGGCACGTTCCCGATCAACATCTCGCTGGCCGAGGCCTCGAAAAAAGCCGATCAGTCGCGGGGAATCATGTGCAAGTTCCCCGAAATCCGCCGCGTGGTCTCGCAAACCGGACGCCCCGACGACGGCACCGATCCGACGGGCTTCTACAACTCCGAATTCTTCGTCCCCCTCAAGCCGCACGACGACTGGCCCAAGGTCAAGGCCCAGACCGGCTGGCGGGCCTGGCTGGGCGGCACGCGCCGCCGCACCAAGGATGAGCTGATCAACGAGATGAACGAAGAGTTGAACCGCGACATCGTCGGCGTCGACTGGAACTTCTCGCAAAACATCCGCGACAACGTCATGGAGTCGCTCTCCGGCGTCAAGGGCGACAACTCGGTGAAGATCGTCGGGCCCGACCTCGACCAGCTCGAGCATCGCGCCGAACAGGTCGCCACCATTCTGGAGAACATTCGCGGAATCAAGAACGTGGGCATCTTCCGCGTCAAAGGACAGCCGAACCTCGAGATTCCCGTCGATCCGCAGAAATGCGCCAACTGGGGCGTCAGCGTCGCCGACGTCGAGGACGTCGTCACCAGCGCCGTGGGCGGCGTGGCTTTTTCGCAAATGATCGAAGGCGAAAAGCGTTTCGACATCACTCTGCGCTGGCCCGAGCATCTGCGCAGCAGCGAACAGGCGATCCTGAACATTCCGGTCGACGTCTCGAACAACCAGGTCACGGCCGGCACCGCCAACGTCCCCCAAACCCAGGTGACCGGCGCCGCCGTCGGACTTTCCAAGGGCGGAACCAGCGTGGCCATGCCGGCCTACGCGGGCAACATGTACAACGGCACATTCAACAACATCTTCGCCAGCCCCCGCCGCCGGCTGGTCGATCTGGTCACCCCGCTCGATGACAGCGGCAAACTGAACCCCAAGGGCCGCTTCATCCGCACCGGCGCGTTGACGATCGCCCGCGAACAGGGCAATCGTCTGATTGCCGTCAAATTCAGCGTTCGCGAGCGCGATCTGGCCGGCGCCGTCACCGAGGCGCAGGAAAAGACCAGGCACATTTTCAGCGCTCCGTATGCGGCCGAGTGGAGCGGCGAATTCCAGGAAATGCAAGAAGCCGAACACCGGCTGATGTACATCGTGCCCCTGTCGCTGAGCCTGATCCTGCTGATTCTGTATCTCGCCTTCCGCTCCTGGCTGGATGCGTTTGCGGTCCTTTCCAACGTGATCGCGCTGTCGCTCGGCGGCATCTGGGCGCTGCTTTTGACCGGAACGCATTTCAGCATCTCGGCGGCCGTGGGGTTCGTCTCGCTATTCGGCGTAGCCATCATGGACGGATTGCTGATGATCTCGTACTTCAATCAGCTTCGCGGCCAGGGCATCGCGCTTAACGATGCCATCATGCAAGGCGCCGAAAAACGAGTCCGGCCCGTTATGATGACCGCCCTGACAGCCATCCTCGGATTGCTGCCGGCCGCCTTGTCGACCCGCATCGGCGCCCAGACCCAGCAGCCGCTGGCGATCGTGGTCGTGGGGGGCATGATTTCGACCCTCTTCCTCACGCGCTATCTGATGCCCGTGCTCTACAGCTTCTATGGGCATCGCGAGCCGCCGGCCGGCTCGGGCAGCATGGCCCACTAACGCGCCTGCGCGCTTGATGGGCGGACGGCTCCTGGGATGCCGCAGGCACCCCGGCGCGACCGCATGTCGCTAGCAGCGGCACCGCCTGCGCGCATCTCGCGGCAGCGGCGCGACTTGCGCCGGGGATCGGCACCTTCGGAAAAATCGGCTTTTGCCAAACTGCCGATTCTACCGATAGAACCGATACGACCCAGGACGCGAGCGCTAGGGGGCGCTCTCGATGATTCACGCCCGTTTTAGCTTTGGCATTGGAGTGCTGGCCTGCGCGCTGGCCTGGGCTCCGCTTGCGCGCGCCCAGCCCGAAGTGGACGAGCCGGCCGAGCCCGAGTCGGTGTCCACGCCAGCCGAGTCGGTGCCGGAATCGATTCCGCCGGGCACGCTGGTCTCGCCCCCGCAGGCGCTGACCGAGCGCTTGCCGAACACCGACTCGCTCGACCCGCCGGTGCCGTATTACAGCCAGATACCGGTGTGGGACGACGTTCCGCAGTTCAGTCCGGCCTTCGAGCTTTCGCCCCGCGAGGTCAAGCTGGGGATGATCGCGTCGGTCGAAGCCAGCGTGCTGCAGCCGTTCGTTCACAACGGATTGAACTCGGGCTCGCTCGCGGTCGGCACGATTCCCGGGGCGGTGCAAGTGCCCACGGCCCAACCCGGCTGGAACACGATGCCGCGCATCGACCTGGGCTATCGCTTCGAACAAGGCCTGGGTGAAGTGCACGCCGCGTTCCAGTTCCTGAACGCCGAGGGCACGCAGACCTTTGCGAATTTCGACACGGCCGGAGCCGGAACGGTCACCAGCCGGCTCAATCTGGACATATTCGACCTGGACTACGCATTCACCGAATTCAACCCGGGCCGCATCCCGCTGGTCAGCCCGGCGCTGATGATTCCCGGCCGCACCGGCTTGAACCTGCATCCCGAGGATGATGCGTTTCCGATGTTCCGCATGAAATGGGCGTTTGGCGGCCGGGCGGCCAACGTATTTTTCGATTCGCGCGGCAGCGGAGCCCAGATCCTGTCGGAGCGCGTGACCAACAACTTCGTCGGCGGCGGCATGCACGGCTCGGTCGATATCTCGAAGCCCTTGCCGCGCTGGCCGGCCCTGGCCCTGTATTTCCGCCTGGAGACCTCGGGCCTGATCGGCAGCCTGTCGCAGAGCTTCGCCCGGACCGAAATCCTGCCCGGCGTCGGAACAGCGAGCGGCTCGGCCCGGGTCCAAAGCATCACCATGGGCGTCCCCGTGCTCGACGTCTACGCGGGCATGAGTTACGTGCCGCGGTTTTTCCACGATGCGCTCCGGATCACGGGGGGCTATCGCATGCAACAGTGGTGGTACCTGGGCCAGACCAGCAGCTCGGAAGCGGGTTTGTTCATGCAGGGGTTTTTCCTTCGCGGCGAGTTCGGTTACTAATCACTTAACGACATTGAGCCGGTTATGCGCGGTTGCGCCGGGGTAAATTCGATCTGCTGCCACGCCGTGCTGCTGGTGCTGTTGGCCCAGTGGACCAGCGTGCGCGCTGGGCGCAGCAGCCCACGGCCGCACCGGCCGCGGCATCCCGGGCGGACGAATATCAGGCCCCCGCGTCCCCTGGCCCGCTACAACCCCTGTTGCCGCAGGCGGCGCGGCGAGCCCAGCCCCAGCCGCAAACCTTGCCGCCGAGCGCCCCGCAGGCGCCGCCGGCACTAAAGGGGCATTCGCCGCTGGCCGGGGGAGCAGGGCAGGGGACCGCCCCAGTCATGAGCCGGCTGCCGACAGTCGATCCGACTCCGCTGGCCCCACCCCGGCCCGAAGCGCCCGCCCGAATGGGCGTGACCGCTCGGCCGCCAGTGCCCGCGGGTGGCGTCTCGCCGGCGCGGCCGGAAACGATCGGCCGGAGTGCTGCTGCCGGCGGGCCGCGTCGGCCGGCGGGCGTGGCGCCGGCCAGTTACCAGGACGAAATGCCAGCCGAGCCGGGGCAGGAAGCTGCCGACCGGCACGTGCCCGAGTCGCCGCCCAGCGCAGCGGCCAATGCCCAGGCCTTGCAGCTGCTGATCAACGGCCAGGAGCCGGCACTGCAGGGAGCCTGGTCGCTGCCGCAGGTGGAAGCCACGACGTTCAATTTCAATCCGGTCCTGCGGCGCTCGCTGGCCCGGATCGAATCGGCGCGCGGAGACGCCCAGCAAGCCGGCCTCTACCCCAACCCGAGTTTCGACACGAACAACCCTGAAGTCTTCGCCGGGCCGGCCACGCAGTACAACGTCGGCTTCCAGCAAACGATCGTCACCAAGGGCAAGCTGCGTCTTGATCGGGCGGCCGCTAACGAAGTGGTCCGCCAGAAGGAACACGGGCTGACGCAGGACCGGTTCGAGATGCTGCTCAACGTGCGGCAGCAGTTCTATACAGTGCTGGCAGCCCAGCGCCGCCGGGAGATGCTCAGCCAGATCCGCGATATTGCCGCGGCTTCGGTCCGCGCGGCCGAACAACGGGTCAAGGCGGGTGAAGGCAGCCCGTATGAAGTGGTGCTGCTGCAAACCGAACTGGCCCGCACCGAGATCGCACTGCAAACCGCTGAAACCATGCTTGCCGCCGAACGGCGCCAGCTTTCGGCCATCATGGGGCGCCCCGACGTGAGCATTCCGCAAGTCACCGGCCAGCTGACGTTCGGGTTTCCGAATTACGACGAAAACTACCTCCGCGAGTTCGTCGTGTCGCAAAACGCCCAGGTGCAGGTCGCCCGCCGCGAGATCGAGCGCAACCAGATCCTGCTCCGCCGGGCCCGCGTCGAGCCGTATCCCAACCTGCACGGTGGTCCGGCCTTTGCCAACAACCTTTCCAGCGCGCCCGGCACGCAGCAGTTCTGGTTCAACATCCAGTTCGACATCCCGCTCTGGAACCGCAACCAGGGCAACATTCGCTCGACCGAAGCTGACGTCGCCGACGCGATCGCTTCGCTGGGCGTGCTGCAGAACGATTTGCTCCGCCAGGTCGAGGAAGTGCTCGGCCGTTATCGGGCTGCCCGGCTTTCCGAAGAACGCATCCGCACGCAGGTGTTGCCCAGCGCCTTGCGGGCGCAGCAATTGGTGAAAGTCGGCTTCAAAAACGGCGTGCTCGACATCTCCACCTTTCTGCAGGCTCAACGGGCACTGTCCGACGCAATGCTCAGCTACATCGACTCGCTGGAAAACGTCTGGACCACTGCGGCCGAGATCGCCAGCCTGCTGCAACTGAACCGTTTCCCCTGATTCCAGGCGGCAATCGTCCTCGCGGCGGCGACCGTCCTCTCGCCGCGCCGGCTTTAGCCGCCGGCCGGCTGCGCCAATCCGCTCAAGCGCGCCGCCACGCGCAGGGCTTCGACCATGCCGGTCGTCTCGGCCCGGCCTTGCCAGGCCAGGTCGAAGGCCGTGCCGTGGGCCACGCTGGTGCGCACGATCGGCAGGCCCAGCGTCACGTTCACGGCCCGATGCATGGCCAGCAGCTTGATCGCGATATGCCCCTGATCGTGGTACATGGCCACGACGGCGTCGAACTCGCCGTCCCGGGCCCGGGCAATCAGCGTGTCGGCCGGCAGCGGACCGGTCAGCTCGAGCCCGGCGGCGAGTCCCGCCTCGACGGCCGGCCGGATGATCGTGCGCTCTTCATCGCCGAACAGGCCATCTTCGCCGGCGTGCGGGTTTAGCGCGCAAACGCCGATCCGCGGCCGCTCGGCCCCCAAACGCCGCATCACGCCGTCGACCAGCTGCGCCTTTTCCAGCACCGACTGCCGGCTGATCGAGGCGAACACGTCGCGCAGCGCCATGTGCAGCGTTACGTGGACGATCGCCAGGCCGTGCGGACCTTTGACCACCTTGCCCCCGGGCAGATAGAGCATCATCGCGAAGCGATCGATGCCGCAGAGCTCGGCCAACAGCTCGGTATGCCCGGGATAGTGATGACCGGCGAGCCAGAGCGCCCCTTTGTGCAAGGGGGCCGTGCAGATCGCGTCGATTTGATTGGTCAGAGCCAGGCCGGCGGCGGCAGACAGCGCATCGTAAGCCGCTTGTCCGCCGCGGCGGTCGACGGCGCCCGGCGGCACGTCAGCCGCTTCGGCGGCGCAGGCCGACAGGCAGGGGATCAGCGCGGCGGTCGGCAAGGCCTCGTCGGGCGTGGCGATTTCCTGCACTTCCAGCTCCAGGCCGAGCAAGTCGACCGCCCGGCGCAGGACGCGCGGATGCCCCACCACGAGCGGGCGGCAAAACCGGTGGACGGCCGGCTCGCGCCAGCGCCGACGATCGTCTCCGGCCCGACGCCGGCCGGATCGCCCATCGTGATTGCAATGCGGGGTCGCGCGGCTGGATGCATACCGCCAATTCTAAAAGCGCGGCGGACGCAGCGTCAGGGCGCCGGCAGCAGGAAAACCGGGCCGGCGGCCGTTTCCGGCGGCGCGCATCACGGCTGGACAACTCGCGCCGGCCGGCGTTCTAATGCAGCCGAACGCTTGACGTTGCCCTGTCCCCGCCCCCCTCTCGGCTATCCGCCTACCGTGACCCGCATCTTCTCGGTTCTCGCCTGGTTTGCCATCTTGCTGGTGGCAGCCAACCTGGTGATCGGCTTGTCGCTGGGGGATATCCGCCAGGTCGACGCCGAGGTGCAGCGCTGGGCCACCGTGCATCGGCTCTTCGGCGTGTTTGCAGCACTGGCGGTCGTGCTGGTCGACAGCATCGTGGTCACGTACTTCATCGGCACCAGCCGCTGGGCCAAGGAAGTGGTCGAAACCTACCGGCTCGACCCCGAGCTGATTCGCCGCACGACGGCGCTCAAGCGGCGCACGTTTCCCTGGGCCACGCTGTCGATGCTGGCGATCGTGGGCGTCATCGCGCTGGGCGGGGCCGCCGACCCTTCGACCAACCGCCCCAACACGGCCGATTGGGCCACGCCCCATCTGCTGGGGGCTTTCATCGGCCTGGCGTTCATCGGCTGGGCGTTCCTCGTCCAGTGGAACAACATCGCTCAGAACCACGTTGCCATCGGCGACATCATGACCGAAGTGAAGCGCGTGCGCACCGAGCGCGGGCTGGACGTCTAGCGGCAACCGAGTACGCCTCTCGGCGAACCGGACCTCTCGGCAGGGCAGGGGGCTCCCGGCAGGGCAGGGGGCCATTCGGCAGGGCAGGGGGGTTCTCCCGATTCCGAACGCGCTCTCGCAGCACTCCGGCCGCCGAGCGCGGCGCATCCAATCTCTAGCGCTTCCTCCAAACCGGCGCTATTGCTCGACGATCACCCTATTGCTCGACGATCACCACTGTCGCACCGCCGACCAGATGCTCCGGCTGGCCCAGAGCCGTCGCCTGTGGGTTGTCGGTGTACGAGGGCCAACCGCCGCGATTGGTGGCGCCTGCCAGTTTGATTTCATAGTGCCCGTCGTGGGCTGCGATCTCGCGGCGCTCGTTGTGGCGCGTGACCAGCGTGGCCTTGGACCGGGTGGCGGGGATCTTCACGTCGACTGCTTCCGCGGTGTCGGCAAAGGCGACGACCACGCGTTTTTGCCGATCGCGGCCGGCCAGCTCGAACAGGTTATAACCGGCCTTCCACTTCGGGTCGTAGGCGGAATTGCCGGCCAGGAATCCCACGCCCTGGCTGCCGTGCAATTGCTTGACGAACGTCACGTCGGCCAGGTCCTTGGCCAGCACGTCGCGGTACGTGGTCAGCACGGGCTTCGGATCGCCCAGCATTCCCTGGTACAGTCCGCAGCCGTTCGAGTTGTCGAGCTGGAAATGAAACAGCCGCTCCACGCCGGCCATTTTTCCCCAGGCGAACGATTGCAGCATGTAATCGCAGTATTCGGCCGGGGTGCCGTCGAAGCCGGGCTGGCTGGTGTCGGTGATGCCCATCTCGGTGATCCAGGTCGGTTTGACTTCGCCCAGATAGTCCTGCATCAGCTTGTTGTTGATCTGGACGTAGTCGAACAGGTCGCTGGCCCGGGTGTAGGAATGCTGGTTCATGATGTCGAAATAGAAATGGTTCTGCCGGGCGTCCGGGTCTTTCGCGCACTCCTGCAGGTAGTCCTCGAAGAAGCAAACTTGCGGCGGGTAGGGAGTCGGCGGATGCAGTTGGTGCCGGGCCAGATAGCCTTCGATCGTGGCGTAACACAACCCGGCAAACATCACCGTGCACTCGGGATCGGCCTTCTTGGCGGCCAGATAGCAGGCTTTCTGATAGGGGAAAAAATCCTTGCCCGTGCCCTTGAAAAAAGCCGAGCCCGGCAAGTCCGGCTCGTTCCAGCTCTCCCAGCACTTGACCACATCCTTGTAGCGCCGGACCATCTCGTAGACGTAATGCCCGTAGAGATTCTTCGGGCTTTCCACCGGCATGATCGTGATGCCGGCTTGCGGGCAGTTGAACGGGGGCGCGCCCTCGTACGGCTTCTCGGGCCGGGTCCGTTCGTCTTCCGCCCAAGGCGGCCCGTAACCGAGCAGGATCAGAAACTCGAGCTCGGGCAACTGCTTTCGCAAGCGGCGAACGTGCTCCATGGCGGTCCAGTTCCATTTTTCCGGATCGTCGCCGGGCTCGGGCCGGATGTTCTGAAAGCTGATGTCGACGCGGCACATCCGTGCCCCGGAATCCAGCATCTTGGCCGGATACTCGGCATTGGTCAGGACGTTGCCGTTGGAGCACATCGCCAGCGGGCTGGCCGGACGCGGCCGCGCCGGGGCGTCGCCGGCGGCGGAAAGCCCGAGCTTCGCCACACACGCCGTCGCGGCGATCAGCACCACGATCGCCACCGGCAAACAGATCGGCCGCTGCGCAGTAAATCGGTTCATGGAAAGTTTCTCACGCCTGTGGCAATCAAAACGGGGTCGGTAGTTAATGATCGTGATGCGCGTCGGAGCCAACGGCCGGCTGCGCGGCATGTTCGTGGTGATCGTGGCCTTTGGCTTCGATCAACACCAGGGCCCAGGCCAGCGCCAGGCCCAACACCAGCGCGAGCGAAAGCTTGAAGCGGTCGTGGCTGTGGAATTGCAGTTCGGGCAGCAGGTCGCTGGTGGCGATGCACAGAAACGTGCCGGCGGCGAAGCCCAGCGAGCGGCCGAGAAACTGGTTCGCGTCGGCGCCCGAGTGCTGCCAGGCGAACAGGTACAGGAGCACGCCCAGCGGGATCACGGTCGCATAGGCCGCGTTGATCAAGTGCCGCCGGCCGGTCGAGGCTCCGCTCGCCGACATCAGCGTCAGGATGGTGAGCGAGTCGAACGGCTTGTGCAAGAAGATCGCCAGAAAGGCGCTCAAGCCGGCCCAGGCCGCCAGCGGCGCCGCCACACCGGGGGCCGCGGGTTCCTGACACTCGGCCGTGACGGCGGCAGCCAGGGCAATGCCCTCGACCGCCCCGTGCAGCGTCATGCCGATGCCGGCCCCGACCCAAGAGAGCTTGCCGTGGCCCGCCGGGTGCTCAGGCTGCAGATGCGCGTGGCCGTGGTGGTGCTCGTGGTCATGCTGCGGCTGGTCGCAGTCGTGGCCGCCCGCGTGGGACAACTCGGCGGGTGGACCATGATGATGAAAGTGAAAGAAGCGCTCGACGAAAAACATCAGCAGAAAGCCGCCCAGCGCCCAACGCATGGTCTCGTCGATCGAACCCAGCTCGTGAAACCCATGGGGCAGCAGGTGCAGCAGGCCCACCCCCAGGATCACGCCGGCCACGAAGCTCAGCGCGATCTCCATCCAGCGATGCGTCAAGTGAACGAAAATCGGCAGCCAGCCGCCGGCCAGCGACGCCAACAGGATCAGACCACAGTAAATGACAAGCAGCACGCCGGCAGACATCCGGACAGGTCTTTCGTTCGGGCACGCCGGGGTGGAAGACGAGTCTGCAAGTATGTCGTGGCCGTACAGCAGCGACAAGGGGCCGGACGGACCCCAATCGTTTGCCCGGCGGCGCGCGGTCCATCGGCCAATCGCTTGCCCGGCACTCCGCGCCCGCATAGATTGGGCCGGCATGGCCCCTTATCAGCCGGCATCCCGGCGGCCCATTGCCGATGTCTTTCGTCGCCAGGCCGAGGGCGTGGTACGGCTGTGTGTCCGCCGCGGGATTCATCCCGACGCGATTTCCTACGCCTCGGTCGCGGCGGCGGCCATCGGCGGAGCCTGCTTCTGGCAGGCCGGCGCGCGGCCGATCCTGCTCTTGCCCGGCGCCTGTGCTGCTACCTACGGCTGTGGTGCAACATGCTCGACGGGATGGTGGCCCTGGCCTCGGGCAAGGCCAGCCCGCGCGGCGAAATCCTCAATGATCTGCCCGACCGCGCCGCCGACGTGATGTTCTTCGTCGGCGTCGCGCATAGCGGATTGTGCTGCGTGCTGGGAGGCTACTGGGTCGCAATCATGGCGCTGGCGACCGCCTATGTGGGCACGTTCGGCCTGGCCGTCGGCGTGCAGCGCGAGTTCAGCGGCGTCATGTCCAAGCCCTGGCGCATGGTCGCCCTGAGCGTCGGAGCCGTCGTCACCTTTGTGCTGCTGGAAACCGACCGGCCGATCCGGCTGGGCGGCGAGACCGTGCTCGACTGGACCAACCTGGTGATCCTGCTCGGCTGCGTCCAGACGATCGCCATCCGCTTGAAGCGAATCATCGCCGCGCTCGAGCGAAAGAAGCAGGGCCGGGCTGCGGGCGATCCGACCGTCGGGGCCCGCTGAAATGTCGCCCTCTGCAGCACTGGCCAGCCCGATCTTCGATTTCTACGTCGGCCTGCTGGCGATTCTGCTGCTCGCTGCCGGCGCCCTGATCGGGATCTTGCGCTGGAAAACGGCGCGGAACGTCAGCCACGCCGCCAGCGCCTATCGCGGCTGGCTGGTGATGATTCCGCTGGTGCTGGGCGCGATTTTTCTGGGACGCGTGGCCACGATCGTGCTGTTCACCGGCTTGAGCATGCTGGGTTTCAAGGAATTCGCCCGGGCCACGGGTCTGAACCGCGATCGAATCATGACCGGCGCCGTCTATCTTTCGATCGCCGCTTTGGGCCTGGTTTCTCTGGTCCCCGATCCGGCAACCGGCGCGCCCGGCTGGTACGGGCTGTTCATGGCCATGCCGGTCTTCGCCATTTCCGTTTTTCTGCTGCTGCCCATCCTCCGCGACCGGGTGCAAGGACAACTGCAAACGCTGGCCTTGGCGATCCTGGGCTTTATCTACATCGGCTGGATGTTCGCCCACTTTGCCTTTCTGGCCAACGCCGGCAATGCCTACGGCTACCTGCTATTCCTGCTGTTTGCCGTCGAATTGAACGACGTGGCGGCGTTCACCTGCGGCCGGCTGCTGGGGCGCCATCGCCTGCGGCCGCACATCAGCCCCAACAAGACCTGGGAAGGCGCGTAGGGGCCTTGGCCGTCTCGCTGGCCATGCCCTGGCTGCTGCACTTTTCTTTCCCGCAGTTTGGCCCCTGGCAATGTATTCTGACCGGACTGATCGTCGGCATCGGCGGACAATTGGGGGACCTGTCGATCAGCTTGATCAAGCGCGACTTGGGCGTGAAAGACATGGGCACCCTCCTCACCGGGCATGGCGGAATCCTGGATCGAATCGACAGCCTGATCTTCGTCGCGCCGTTGTTTCTGCACATGACGCGTTATTACTACGGGCTATAATCGAGCCCGCGCGGCCGTAGCCGCGAGCAGAATCGCACGGCTGAGGAGGGATGGTTTCTGATGCGTGCCTGCATTCAGCGAGTCAGCCAGGCCGAGGTGACCGTCGCCGGCGAGTGCTGCGGCCGGATCGGACGGGGCCTGGTCGTGCTGCTGGGCGTGGGCCAGGCGGACGGCCCGGCCGACGCGCAGCTGCTGGCCGACAAGATCTCGGGCCTGCGCATTTTCGACGACGCGGCCGGCAAGATGAACCTGGCCTTGGCCGACGTGGGCGGCGAGCTCCTGGTCGTGAGTCAATTCACGCTCTGGGCCGATTGCCGCAAGGGGCGCCGGCCGAGCTTCACCGCCGCGGCGCCGCCTGAAATCGCCGAGGCGCTCTACGAAGACTTCGTTGCCCGGCTGCGGAATCTCGGTCTGGCGGTGGCGACCGGCCGGTTCCGTCAGCACATGCAGGTGGCGCTGATCAACGACGGCCCGGTCACGATCTGGTTGGACAGCCAAGACCTGGCCTGATGGCACACCGAAATCACCTCATAGCCGGCGGCTAACAGCCCCCGGCGGGGCAGGGGGCGTCTCTGCGCGCCGCCGGCGGGGCAGGGGGGCGCGTCGGCCGCCCGGCGAGTTACTTCACCACGCTGTCGCCAGGCTGATCGGCGACTTGCTGCGCGTCTGCCTGAGGCGCCAGCTCGTTCATCACCGTCGGATCTTCGAGCGACATGAACGAAAGCAGGGCCACGGCCGCGTAGGTGATGACGTTCGAGCCCATCGATTCGCCCCAGAATTTCATCGCGGTGCCAAACGAGCTCTTGAACCGGATCCGGCCGCCGTGGAAATCGAGGCTCCAGATCTCGTCCAGGACCAGGTGCGACATGAAACCGATCATCACCGCTCCGCCGTTGAAATAGCGCTGCCAGACGTTCTCATGCCCCGAGATCAGGAACGCGAGCTCGCCGGCGATCAGACAGGCGGGCAAACTGTGGAACATGCCGCGATGGACGGTGAATCGGGTGAGCATCTTGGCCACGCCGAAACGTATGAACAAGTACATGAAGCCGCCTAAGAGCACGATGTACTCGGCCGGCATGCCCATCCGTTTGAAGCGCTCGGCCATCAAGAGCGGCACGACGGCGGCAGCAAAGGCAATGCTCTCTCGCTTGGGCACGCCCGACGCGCTGTCCAAGTCGGGCAACATGCCCGACACGCCGCACAAGCCGCCAGCCAGAATGCAGGCCGGGAGCGGCGCGTCGTAAAACGTCAGCGCCGCGGCGCCGTAGCCCACGCCCAACAAGCTGCTGGTGGTGATGTGCGTCTTGAAGCCAGCCATGGCAGCGATCCTTCGCTCAGGTGCTGTGGTAAGACATCTCGCCGGCGGCGCCGCTAGCGGGGGCGCGGGTTCGCCTGGCGAAAAACGGCAATTTCGGGGGGCGAACTGTAGTTGATTCGCGGGTTGCCGCCAAGGCCGATTGGGCCGCCCCCCGGCTGCTGTCACCGGCCAAGTTGCTCTTCAGGCTTGTGCCGCGGGCGGCTATACTCGCCGCCCCCCGAGCGGCCGCGGCATGCCGGGCCGCCCGACGACAAGATTCCGCCTTCCCGGACGAAGGACCGGTATGGAGCCTTACGATATCCTGATGCTGGTGGTGCTCGCCGGCGCGACGGTCTTCGGCGCCTGGAAGGGGATGGCCTGGCAGCTGGCCTCGCTCTCGTCGCTGGTCGTCAGCTATTTGGCGGCTCTGCGCTTCAGCGCCGAACTGGCCCCCTACTTCGGCCCGCAGCCCCCGCTCAACCGGTTCGTGGCCATGCTGGTGATCTATGGCGTCACCAGCCTGGCCATCTGGCTGGTCTTCCGGGTCGTCTCGAGCTGGATCGACCGTTGCCGGCTCAAGGAATTCGACCGCCACATCGGCGGCGTGTTCGGCGCGGCCAAAGGCGTGCTGCTGTGCATCGGGATCACGTTCTTCGCGGTCACGCTGTCCGACGCGGCGCGCGAGACCGTGCTCCACTCGCGCAGTGGTTGCTACATCGCCCTGCTCCTCGACCAGGCCGACACGCTGATGCCCCACGAGCTGCACGAAGTGCTGGACCCCTATCTCGACCGGCTCGAACACGAGCTCGAACCGGCCGGCTCCGGTAAAGACCGTCCGGCGAGCGGCTGGTCGGCTTCGACCCGCTAAGCAGCCTCGACCGGCGCACCTCTGGCCGCGTCTGGATCCGACCGCCGCACCTCGGCGAATGCGAACGCTTGGCGCGCGCCAATGGCGGTGCTATAAGTGCCGGCTCACGTCGTGGTGCGAAACGCCGAATCTCATCCGGTTGGTCAGCGTGCCGAGCGGTTGCCTTTTCATCGCCCGGCATCCGGCCGCCATTCAGCTCTCAGCGGAGAAAACAGCCGTGGTCAACCTTGGAGTGAGCCAGTCCGACAGCGAAGTCCCCGCCGAGCTCTCCCTGCAGTGCCCCGTCTGCCAAGGCCCGCCGGTGACCGCCAAGGCCTGGGAAAACCACGAACGCCTGATGCTGATGCACCTGGTGCCGCTCGGTCCGCCGATGATTACGACTTGGGTCAAGTGCCCGGGCTGCCGCAACACGTTCCTGAGCGCCAAGCGCCTGGACGGGCTTTTGGAAATGTCGCCGGCCGAAGTGGCCCAGGCGCTGAAGCTGCGGGCGTCGCTGCCGGCGCAATTTCTGGCGGCCGCCTCGATCGGTCTGTGCTGGATTCCGATCGTGGGGGCGGGCATCGGGTTGTTGGCGTTGGCTCTGAATTGGCGCAGCCGCACCTGGACCCGCAAGGCTTCGCAAATCGGGCTCCTGCTGGGACTGATCATCACCGGAGCGATCCTGTTTTACACGTACGGGATGCCCCGGGGCCCGGCGCCGGGACGCAGATTTCGCTAGCGGGCGCCCCGGAGCGCAGGACCGGCCGGAATGTTTGCGGCGGCCGAGCTCGGCGACCGGACGGCCGACGCCCCGCTGATCCTGGGCGGCCCGGGCGGCAGCACAACCGGAATGACCGAATCGGTGCCGGAGGGCGATCGGAGGCCGGCAGGAGTGCCCGGCCACCCTGCCGGCGCCGAACCCAAGCGCTGCCCGGCGAGGTTCCGGCCGGCTGCCAGCCCAGCGCCGGCAGCGAACAGCCGCCGGCAGCAGGGGGCCAGGAACTGCACGCAGGGCGGCTCGTCCGCGCGGTCGCGGCTCGAGTCAGCGCCTGCAACACGGCGGCTACAGGGACCCGTAGGACGCAGGCCAGGCAAAACCGGCACTCGGGCCGGGAATGCTGAAATCCCCGGCGAAAACCCCTGCCCAACCGAACATAAGAAACATTATCGGACGTTGGGGAGCGGGTGCTATTCTGCTGCCTGCGGCTAAAATGTGCCGGCCGCTGGCATCGTCCGGCTCTCCCGCTCACCTGGCTTCGAGACGCGCCGATGGATGAGAATCCTTACGTCAGCCCGCAAGAGGTCGAGCCGGTCGGCGGGCGGGTTGGCACTGCGCAGCCGGGGGTCGGCCCGGCCGCATTCGTGCCGGCAACGCGGCGCGCCCAAGTCGCCATGGTCATGCTTGGGCTGAACGTTTTCGCCTGGGCGCTCCTGAGCGTCTTTTGTCTGTTCGAAGCTGCATTGTTAAGCCGGGTGATCTCCGGCGTGGAGTTCGCGGTCCTCGATCCCGCGGTCAAGGAAGCATTATCGATCGACGCCGGGGTGCGCAGCAGCGCCGCGCGGCAGACTGTACACATCTGCTCGCGGTGATTGCGTTCCTGGTCTGGCTGCACCGGACCTGCAGGAATCTGCCTGCCCTGGGAGCCGACAAGCTCAAGTTTTCGCCCAGTTGGGCGATCGGCTGCTGGTTCGTGCCGATTCTGAACCTATTTCGGCCGTATCAGGTGCTGCGCGAGGCTTGGCTGGCCAGCAACCCCGAGTGCGCGGGCGAGGCAAACCCCGGCTGGCGCGGCGGCCCGACCAGCCCGCTGCTTAAGTTCTGGTGGGCAGCGTTCATCCTGATGCGGGTTGGCGACGGCGTCGGGCGCCTATTTCTCAAAAACCACGGAATCCGGGAAACGCGGACCGCGTCGTATATCTTGGCCGCCCGCGGAGCCGTCTGCATCATCGCCGGCGTTTTGGCGATCCTGGTCGTCCGGGCGATCGACCGGCGCCAGCTGGAGGCCTACGCCAAGATCACGGATCCCCAATTCCGGCCGCCGGTCGACACGACGGCCAATCTCTAGCAGCCTGCCTGCTAGCGGTCGCCGCGGCGGCCATTGCCGCGGGCGGCCGGCGCTTCGCTTGCCGGCTCCGGCTCGTCGGACATCGCCCGTTCGAGAAAGACGCCCATGCGGCGAAACTTTTCATACCGCGCGTCGACCAGCTGGTCGGTCGGAATGTTGGCCAGCTCGCGGAGGCATTTGAGCAGGTACATTTTGAGCCGGCTGGCCATCTGGTGATGGTCGCGATGGGCGCCGCCCAGCGGTTCCTCGATCACGTCGTCGATGACGCCAAAACCGCTCAGGTCTTTGGACGTCATCCGCAGGGCCTTGGCGGCTTGCTCCGCGTAGCTGGCGCTTTTCCAGAGGATGCCCGCGCAGCCTTCCGGGCTGATGACCGAATAATAGGCGTGTTCGAGCATCGCCACGCGGTCGCCCACGCCGATGCCCAGGGCGCCGCCCGAACCGCCTTCGCCGATGACCGTGCAGATGATCGGAGTGGCCAGCCGGGACATTTCGAACATGTTTTGGGCAATGACCTGGGCCTGGCCGCGTTCCTCGGCGCCGATGCCCGGGTAGGCGCCCGGCGTGTCGATCAGGCAAATGATCGGCAGCCCGTACTTGGCGGCCAGTTTCATCTTGGCCAGCGCCTTGCGATAGCCTTCGGGATGGGCGCAGCCCGACGAGCAGGCGATCCGCTCCTTGAGCGTTTTGCCTTTCTGATGGCCGACGACCATCACCTTGTAGCGGTCGAGCTTGGCGAAGCCGCAGCGCATGGCCCGGTCGTCGCCGAAGAACTTGTCGCCATGCAACTCCACGAATTCGTCGAATACCAGGTCCAGATAGTCGCTGGTCATGGGGCGGTCGGGATGCCGGGCGACTTGCACGGTCTCCCAGGGCGTGAGGCTGCTGTAGACCTTGCGCTTCAGGTCAGCCAGCTCGCGCCGCAGCTGGCGCACTTGCTCACGCTGGGCCAGGTCGTCGGCGGCGGTCGATTCGGCGGCGGCGATGCGGGCTTCGAGCATCAGGATCGGACGCTCGAACGTCAGTCGGGTATTCACGCTGGACACAGGTCACCTTGATCGTCGTGAAGTTGGAAAGCGCCGTGGCCCACCTGGCAGAGCGCCTGGCCGGCGGCGGCAATTTGTCTTCAGCGCCGAACCTTGGCCGGCGGATTCTTGAACACCTCGATGGCATGAAACTCGCGCAGGAACTCGGACATGTCGCGCGGACGGCCCTTCGGAAGCTTGGCCATCATGCGCTTGAGCAATTCGGTGGCCTCGTCGCTGACGTTGCGGTTCGCTGCCTGCACCGACGGCGGCGGCAGCCGCAAATGCTTGTTCAGCAGATCGGCGGTCGAATTGCCCGTATATGGCAATTTGCCGCTGAGCAGTTCGTACATCATGCAGCCGAAGCTGTAAATATCGGCTCGCTCGTCGAGCCGCTTGCCGCGGATCTGCTCGGGCGACATGTAGCTGCGGGTGCCCTGGATCTGGCGATTGAAGTGAAAAACGTCCAGCAGTTTCTTGATCCCCTTGTGGCAGCTTTGCGCCAGGGCGAAGTCGATCAGTTTGACGTCGCCGTTGGGTTTCATGAGGAAGTTGTCGGGCTTGATGTCGCGGTGGATCCAGCCCTGATTGTGGAAATAGGACAGCCCCTCGCCCGCCTGCAAGATGGCACCGTGCGCCAGCGGGGCCAGCGAGTCGAAATTGCCCTGGATCACCTGCTTCAGGTTCGGCGCCGAGAACAGGTCCATCGCCACATAGACGTTGTCGCGGTCGATGCCGAATTCGTGAATCTTGATCACCCGGCGATGGTTGAGCGCCCGGCCGACCCGGTGCTCGTGCCGCATGTAGCCGACTTCGACCCGGTTGCGGCGGAATTCGGCCAACAGCAGCTTGATGGCAAAGCGCTGGGTGGTCAAATCGTCGATCACCTCCCAAACCTGGCAGGTCTTGCCCTGCCGCAGCAGGCTCAAGAGCCGAAACCGGCCCACGTAATCTTGCGACGAATGTGGCACTGTCGAGGATTCGCTACGCAAGGGATGCGGGGAGGATGCCGAGCGGCCCGGGGGGCCGGCCAGCCGTTTCGGACCGACCTTCCATCTTAACAAGCCAGGGTGCCCTGCGCCCAAGGCAACTGGCCCGCGCGGCGGACCCGGTTGGCGGGCGTAAACCTTTTTTATCCGCCATCGAGCAGTCTCGACGGACCAGCCCAGCGGCAAAAAACGGCCGCCGCCCCCCTGCCCGGCCGAATGTCGCCCCGCGCCGGCCTGGTGAAAGCCGGGCTCCGGCGGCGCTGGCGGCGCAACGATCATACCGGGGCGCTCGGGCCGGCCGATCGAGTCAACGTTTCGGCGGGTCAACGTTTCGGCGGATCAACGGCGCGGCGGGTCAACGTTCTGGCGGATCAACGGCGCGGCGGCCGCTCGGCGAGCAAGCGCGAGATAGAGTCCGCGCAATTCGGCCGTCATGGTCTCGTGGCGGAACCGCTCGGCAAACCGGGCCCGGCCCGCGGCGCCGTAGCGCGCCGCAGCGCCGGATCGCCCGCCAGGCGGACCATGGCCTCGGTCAACCCGGCGACGTCGCGCAGCGCGACCAATTCGCCGGTCTCGCCCGGAATCACGACTTCGCGCGCTCCGTCGACGTCGTAGCTGATCACCGGCCGGCCCACGATCAGGGCCTGCGGCAGCACTCGGGCGAGCCCCTCGCGCAGGCTGGCGTGCGCGACGATGTCCATCGCGGCCAGGTAGCCAGGAATCCGCTCCGGCGGCACCAGCCCGGCGAATCGAAAGTATTGCGTCAGCCAGCGCGACTGAATGTCGCGCTGCAAGCGTTCGGACAAGATTCCATCGCCAACTAGCAAGAAGCGCAATCTTGGATCGCGCGTCAGCGCCATTTCGGCGGCATCGATCAGATCGCCGTGCCCCTTGAGGCGGAACATCCGCGCGATCTTGCCCACGACGATCTGGTCGTCGGAGTATCCCAGTTCGCGCCGCAGCGCGTCGCGCTGGTCGGACGCGGCCAGGAGCGGTTCGACTTCCAGGCCGCTGTAGATCGTCTGGAATTTTTCCGCCGGCGCCACGCCCGCAGCCACGAGCTGGCTGGTCATGGCGTCGGCCACGCTGACAATGGCATCGCAGCGCGCGGCGGCAAACCGTTCGCAAGTCCGGAGCAGGCCGCGCGCCGCGGCGCTTTGATATGGATGAAACGGTGCGCCGTGCACCGTGTGCACAATCGCGGGCACGCGCAGACGCCAGGCGGCCAGCCGCCCCAGCAGGCCCGCCTTGCCGGAATGCGTATGCACGACATCGGGCGCAAAGCGCCGGATCGCAGCGTGAATCGCCAGGTAGCCGGCCGTGTCGCGCAGGGGGTGGATCGCGCGGCGCAAGGCGGGCACAATTTCCAGCGGGGTCCCCCCTGCCCTGGCTCGCTCGATCAGGCTTCCTTCGGGCCCCAGCGCCGGGCCGGTCACCAGCAGCACGTCGTCGCCGTACGTGCGACGCAGATCCTCGCACGAGAGCAGCGTATTCTCCTGCGCACCGCCGAGAATCAACCGCGTAATGAGGTGCAGGATGCGCATGGGAACGGAGGGCCCGGAGGGGAACGGAGAATTGAGGGTAGAGAGTAGAGGATAGAGATTAGGGGAGAAAGTGTGTGTTCACCTGATAGACGGCGCGAACGGGATCTGGACGTGGCGCGCACGAGCAGGAGAAGCGCACGCTCACTCGGGTAATCTGTCCATCGCGCCGGGCGCGCCACCTATGTCCTGAACCAAAAGCGCCACCCATGTCCTGATTTCACAGTGCTGATTGCCCCCCCCCTACTCCCTACCCTCTACCCCCTACTCCCTACCCTCTACCCCCTACCCTCTACTCTCCAACCTCTGCCCCCCTGCCCCCCTCCTCATACCGCACCCAGAGCAGGAACAATCCGTGGGCCGGCGCCGTCTGGCCGGCGGCGCGGCGGTCGGCCGCGGCCAAGACTTCGGCCGGCCAGGCTTCGCTGCGCTGGCCCAGGCCCACGGGCACCAGCGTGCCGACGATCGCCCGGACCATGTTGTAGAGGAACCCGCCGGCTTCGACTTCGATGTGAATCAGGTCCGGATCGCGCTCGTCGCGGGCAACGTCGACAGCCGTCACCGTGCGGACACTACTCACGCGCGGCGAGCCGGAAGTCTCGAAGCTGCTGAAGTCGTGCGTGCCCACGAGCCCCTGGGCCGCGCGCTGCATGGCCCCCACGTCGAGCCTGCCGAACAACTGCCAGGCGTATCGGCGGCCGAACACGCTGGGCACGAAGCCGTCGCGCAAGTCGTAGCGGTAGCGCTTGGCCACGGCATCGCGCCGGGCGTGGAAGCCGGCCGGCGCGTCGACGACCGCGGTGACCACCATGTCGCGCGGCAGCTCCGAGTTGAGCGCCCGCTGCAGCACTTCGGCCGACAAGTGAGTGCCCGTATTGAAGCTCACGACCTGGGCCAGGGCGTGCACGCCCGCGTCGGTGCGGCCGCTGGTCTCGACCCGCAGCTGCTCGCCGGTGATCCGCCGGATGGCGTCCTCGAGCGCAACCTGCAGGCTGGGCGTGTTTGCTTGCGCTTGCCAACCGGCGTAGGCGGCACCGTCATAGGCCAAGGTGAGCTTGATGGTCCGCATGCGAATCGGCCCTTCGGCCCTGGGCGGCCGCGCGCCGTGCGCTGCCTTTGGCGACCCGGCCGCCGGCTTGGGCCGGTCCGGCGCCAATTCGCGGTTGTTGCCCGGCGTCAATTCGCGGTTGTCGCCCAGCGTCAATTCGTCGTTGTTGCCGTGCGTCACTTCGTGGCGGTTGCCCTGCGTCACTTCGTGGCGGCCGCCGGGCGCGCCGCTTGCCGCGCGGCCAGCAGTTCGGCGATCTGCACGGCGTTGGTCGCGGCCCCTTTGCGCAGGTTGTCGCTCACGCACCAGAACGCCAGCCCGTGCGGGCTCGACAGATCCTCGCGAATCCGCCCGATGAAGACTTCATCGCGGCCGTCGCAACCTTCGGGCATGGGGTATTGCTTGGCGGCCAGATCGTCGACCACGACGATGCCCGGCGTGGCGGCGAACAACCGCCGGGCGTCGTCGACCGTTAGCTTGCGCTGGGTTTCGACCAGGATGCTTTCGCTGTGGCAATTCGCGACCGGCACCCGCACGCAGGTCGGACAAACCTGGATCGACTCGTCCCCCATGATCTTGCGGGTCTCGTGGACCATCTTCATTTCTTCGGACGTGTAACCCTGATACTTGGCCGAGCCAATTTGCGGAATCACGTTGAAGGCGATCGGATGAGCGAATGCCGTGTGGGCGTATTCCTGGCCGGCCAACCGGGCCCGAGTGCTCTCGACCAGCTCGTGCGAGCCCGAGACCCCCATGCCGCTGGTGGCCTGATACGTGCTGACAACCACGCGCCGCACGCGGGCCGCGTCGTGCAGCGGCTTGAGCGCCACGACCATCTGCGTGGTCGAGCAGTTCGGGCTGGCAATCAAGCCTTGATGATCGTCCAAGGCCTGCGGATTCACCTCGGGCACCACCAGCGGCACCTTGGGGTCCATCCGCCAATAGCCGCTCTCGTCGACCACCGTGCAGCCCCGGGCCACGGCCCAGGGGGCAAAGTCGCGGGCCACTTCGTCCGGGGTGCTGCCGATCGCCAGGTCCACGCCGTCGAACGCCTCGGGCACAAGCTCCGTGACGGTGTACTCCCGGCCGGCGAACTGAATCTTCTTGCCCGCCGAGCGGCCTGAGGCCAGAAATTTGAACTGCCGGGCCGGGAACGCGCGTTCTTCGAGCAGCGTGCGAATGATGGTTCCCACGGCCCCGGTCGCCCCGACGATCGCCACAGTCTCGAACACGCCGTTCTCCTTGCCGAAAGGCTTTGCTCAGGCTCACCCCGGCCAGCCGCCGGGCAAACTGCCAGTATAAGCGGAACGCTCCGGCGTTCAACGCAAAACGACGCCGGCGCCCGGACGCCCTCGCGGCACTGTCTCGCTCCGAAACAGGCCCCGCTTCGGACCCAGCCCAGCTTCAGACCAGGTCCAGCTTGCGGGCGGGCCGGCGCCGGGCGCGGCAGTCGGCGCATTCGCCGGTGATGATCAGGCGATGGCCGGTCACGTGAAAATGCCGCTCGCGCGCCACCGCGTCGCGGATGGCGGCCACTTCGTCGGAGTGGAATTCGATCAGCTTGTTGCACTTCTGGCAGTGCAGGTGATCGTGCTGCGGGTACCCATAGTCGTGCTCGTAGACCGTCCGGCCGCCCAGCACCATGTCGCGGAGCAGGCCGGCGTCGACCAGTTCGGCCAGCGTGCGATAGACCGTGGGCCGGCTGACCCGGCGGTCGCCGACCACCCGGCTCAGATGCCGGATCAGGTCTTCGGCATCGAAATGGTCGTGATGGCGAAAGACTTCTTCGACCAGCACGCGGCGCTGCTGGGTGATGCGCTTGCCCCGGCTCTGCAGATACTCCTCGAACCGCTCTTGCGGAGAGAGGGAAACTTCGACGGAGCCGAGCGAAAAGTCGTTAGCCATACGCGAAAGTCGCTTGCGGTGCCTGAGCGCGAACTGCCCGGCCGTGCCGCTCGAGAATCGATAATGATTATCAGCTGATTCTACACTGCCGGCGGCCGGGCGGAAAGCGGCCGGAACGACCCGCACCCGGGCGCAAAAAAAGCCCGGCGTTTTCGCCGGGCTCAAGCGGGCTGGGCCAGAATACCAGCCGCGCCAATTTTGGGTGAACTGCATCGCGCCGGCCCGCAATCGGCCGAATGCTTTGATGGGTACGTTGCCTGCGCATGGGTGCGCCGCAACGGGATCGCTCGGCAAGCGGCGGCGACTTAGCCGATTTCGTCCAGCAAGCGGCTGACGGCGCCGCTCAGCTTGTCGGCCGTCTCGTAGGTGCCGCTGGCGATCGCGGCCTTGATCGAAGCCACGCGATCCTGGCGAATGGCCGGAATCTCGCTCAACCGGCCGGCCAGGTCGGCGGCCGGCGAAATGTCGACGCTGTCGGTCTGGGCGGCCAGCGTCGGGGCCGAGGCGTCGGCCGGGCGTTGAATGTGCGGGGCGTTAATGGGTTGCGCGCCGTGAAGCTGTGTCGTTCCGTAGATCTGCATGCGTCGTCTCCCTAAGCACTACCGGCACTTTTCCGGCTGGAGCCGAACGGCAACAGCGAAAAGCACAGAGGTAGCTGCCAAGCCAACAAGTCAATGGAATGTTACCGGGCGGATTGGACTCGGGAAAGATCGGACAGTTCTGGCTCGCTTGTTCTTTCGACCAGGGCACGAACGGCCCGTTGCGGACAGTGAGTCGGGTCGAGTGAACCTCTTGGAGCCAGCACGCTGCTGTCGTCAATCCTCCGGAGTGCTTGTTACGCTTTGCCGGGGCCGCATTCCATGTCGGGAGTCGACGTCGCGGACGATAATGATCCGGGCACGGTACTCATCGTCGCGCCGGGCGTCGACCATTCAACGAAACTCAACGTCTGCTGCATCTTAACAGCCCCCGCGGCGCGCTTATTACGCCTGTGACGCCAGACGCAAATCAGGCCACTTTTACGTCGCCTTTCGGCATCCGTGCGTGGCCAGACCGCAGCATCTTGCGCCCGGGCGTGTAGCGTTTCCGCGACATCCGCCGCCGCCATCGGGGGCCGGATTATAGGGACTCCGCCGATTCCCCACAACCTCGACCCCAAGGCGTTGCGCGGCGTGCCTTTACGCTCCCAAACACCGCTTTTTTGGCCCGCCGACGCCCACGAACCCGGGCCGCCCGCTGCTATCAAGCGGCGCCACCCCCCTACCCGCTACTTGAATGCCTGACGGAACTATTGTCGGATACGGGGGTTTGATCGGATGCTGCCGGCCTTGCGACGCGGGCATCCGGCTGCGCCTGCCGGCGCGGCCCGACTTGGGTATCCCATGGAATTCCCCTCTTGGAGAATCGCGAGATCATCATGAAACGCGCCACGATCGGCCTGATCGGAGTGGGGGCTGCTGCTTTCTCGTTCGCCGTCTGGTCTGCCCCGGCCCAAGCCGCCGACGGCGAGCCGCCGGCCAGCCCGGACAAAGCTTCTGCCGGACCGGACAAGGCTTCTGCCGGACCGGACAAAGCTTCTGCCGGACCGGACAAGGCCTCGGCCAGTCCGGACAAGGCCTCGTCGGCTGCGGTGCTGTTCGACAAGCTCGACCGCAACGGCGACGGCCAGCTTTCGGCCGATGAAGTGCCCCAGGAACGGCGCAACTTGTTCGACCGGTTGGTGCAGACCTCCGACGCCGATAAAGACGGCAAGCTGAACCGCAGCGAGTTCGCTGCCGGCATCGAATCCAAACGACCCGCGCGGCAACTCACCGAAAAACTGCCCGAGGCATATGCCGGCGGCGGAGCCGGGATCGACCCGGACAAGATTTTCGGCCGCTTCGACGCCAATCGCGACGGCAAGATCGTGGCCGCCGAGGTGCCCGACGAAGGCCGCGGCATCTTCGAACGGCTGCTGGCCCGGGCCGACAAGAACGGCGACGGTGAGCTGACGAAGCAAGAACTGGTCGACGCGGTCAATCTGCTCAAGCCGGCCGCGGCCGGAAAACCGGGGCAAATGGATCCCGCCCGGATTTTTGACTATCTCGACGCCAACTCCGACGGCAAGTTGTCGGCCGACGAAATCCCCGACGGACGCCCGATGCTGCAGGCACTGCTCAAGCGCGGCGACCGGGACGGGGACGGCAGCCTGAGCCGGGAAGAATTCATGACCGGCTTCGCCGCCATGCGCGCCGGCCAGCCGGGCCAGGGCGGCGGACAGCCCGGCCAGAAACCCAACCCCAGCGCACCCGATCGCCCCCGGCCCGACGCCGGCAAACTGCGACAGAGGCTGACCCAGCGCTTTGCGCAGATGGACGCCGACCATGACGGCAAAGTGAGCCGCCAGGAATTCGACGCCAGGCAGCAGGCTCGCTTTGCCAAACTCGACACGAACGGCGACGGCTACTTGGAGCCGAGCGAGATCGAAGCCCGGGCCGCGGCTCTGGTGCAAAAAGCCGCCACGCGCGGGCCAGCGGCTCGCAAAGCCCCCGGCGATGCGCCGGGCACGCAGAATCCGGCGGCGGCAGAGTCCGATTCGAAGTAAGCACCCAGGGGGTTCCGGCCCCGTCGTTTGCCGCAGTCGACGGCCAGGCGGCTTGCCGGCCGTCCTGCGGGCTCCCTTGCCCACGAACCAGACCGGCAAGCGGTAAAACCGCCGGAAACCGCTCGCCCCGGCGCCCCCCGTTTGCCTGCCTGGCGGTTTTCCCGGGGCTGGGTCGGCTCGGTTGGCGCGCCAGCGAACGCAAATCCCTACAGCCGTGCCAGTTTGCACAAGCGGGCGCCGACTCCCCTGCCCTACCCCGCCCTGCCCTGCGTGCGAACCAGAACTGCGGCCGCGTGTCTTACGTAATAAGACCAGTCGCTCCAGGGAAATAAACCAGGCTCCCAGAGCGAACTAAGATAGAGGTGAAGTGGCCGAACCAAATGGTGTACTTAACGGATCGGCAGCCGTTGATTGACCTCGCCTGAGAGACACTTCCGTAACGTAGGTTGGGGACAGCGTAGATTGGGGATAGCGCCATGATGCACGACTTGAACGCCACCGATCGATTTCCCTCCGATCCCGAGGACGAAGCCGCCGCGCTGGTCCGGACCGAATCGCCGGCCTTCCAGCAATTCGACCAGTGGATCGACGCGGAGTTGGCCTTGCTGGTGCAGCATTGGATCCATACCGCGGCCCCCAACGCGAACCGTCCGCAACTTGGTCGCGCTCGCCTTTCCCGCTGAGGCCGGACTTTCCCGCTCGCGCGGCGCGACGCATCGTCAGCGAGGCGACACCCAAAACAAGAGCCACGCGCACCAGGGCGCGTGGCTCGCTTCGTTTACCCGCCCGGGCCGCTCGCGCTCAACGCATCAACCACTCGACGGCCGCGGCCGCGCTCGACTCGGCCGGCCCGCTGAACGCCGTCACCGCCGGAGCTGCGGCGGCCCGATAGACCGTCCGCGCCAGTTCGGGTCCGTCGGCTCCTTCGCCGGCCAACCACAGTTCGGTGGGAGCGGCCAGAGCGAGCAGGCTGGGCAGATCGCCGTACTTGACCACTCCGGGCAGGAAATTGACGTCGAAGGCCGACTTCAGGCCGACGAAGCGAAATCCGGCCGTGTCGATCGCCGCGCGATCGAATCCCCCCTTGGCCTGCGCCAGGGCCGCGGCCGCCCAGGGCGCCGCGCCCGTCGTGGCCAGCAAATAGACCTTGCTGGGGCGATGCGGCTGATAGTTCCGCACGAAGGACAGAATGGTCAGCAGGTCGCTGGCCCGCTGCGCAGAGCGTCTGGTTGTAGCCCCAGGTGTAGCCAGCGAACTCGCGCGGGTTGTCCACCCGCCGGGCGGCGGCCAGCGGCTGACCGTCGGCCAGAAATTCGCCCTGGAAGAGCAAGTCTGGCGCCACGACCGACGTGCCCGCGGCCAGCAGCTTGCGGATCTCGGCGATCGGTTGGCCGTCGTCGCCCACGAGACCGGCCTTGCCGCGCTCGTGGGCCCAGATCACGACCCGGCCGTTCCACTGGTTGGGATGGAAGAAGATAATCGGCAGCTCTTCGCCCCGCGGCTTGTAGCGCAAGAGCGCCGCGAACTGCGAATGGTTGTCCTTGGACTGTTCGTCGATCAGCTCGTAGTCGATATCGGCCGGATTGGGCAGCTCGCGTCCGACGATCACGTCGACCGCCCCGCCAACCACCTGGCGATACCGGGCCAGCGACGCGGCATCGCCGGGCGTAAGGGCGGCGAGTTGGCGGTCGCTCTCGGCCGTCAGCTCTTTGACGAGCGACCGTTCGTAGTCGCCGCCGCCGGGCGGCCGGGGATGCTCGGCGTCCCAAACGGACATTTCGGCGATCGACAGGGGCTGAAAATCCTCTTCGATGACCGGCTCGGGCAGGCCCAGCTCCAAGTGCTTGTTGAACCACTGATACATGACTTCGCGGCTGACGAAGTTGTAGTTGTGGTCGAATTGCAAAAGGGCCTTGGCCATGACCTTGTCGGGCGCGCCGAGCAGCGTGTAGTGCTGCTTCAGCTCGGGAAAGCCCTTGGTCATGATCTCCTTGGTCCAATCGTTGGCGCCGCTCATGCCCAGCGCAGGGGGGCAATCAGCGCGGCGAACTCGATATTGCCCGAGTCCACCCGCAGCAGACTGCAGCTCTCGCACGTGCAGCCCCCCTGCATGGCCGTCGAAACCATGACGGCCGGAAAGCTGACCCGGGGCCGCGGGTCGATGGCCGACAGGATGAAGGTCTGCGTGCCGCCGCCGCTTTCGCCGGTGACGCCGATGCGGGCCGGATCCACGTCCGGCAGTTCGCAAAGCCAGTCGAGGGCCCGGATCGAGTTGTACGTCTGAATGCCCATCACGCTCTGCTGCCGCAGCTCGGCCTGGGTGCTGAACAGGCCCCAATCCTGGGGCGTGTCGAACTCCGGCCGCTGTTTGGCAAAACCGTGGGCCAGGGCTTGCGGGATCTGCTGGCTGTCGGCATAGCCGATCATGTCGTAATGGAATACCACGCAGCCCATTCGGGCCAGCGTGACGCACCGCGCCTGGTAGATCGAGCGGGCCCCGTTCTCGAACCGCTCTTCTCCCAGCATGATCGCCTTGCGCGCGTCCTGCTGGCTGCGCTCCGTAAAGCGGCCGGCCGGCGAATGTCCGTGCGGGCAAAGCACGCCGGCCAGACGGCCCGATTTGCCGGTGGGCCGGTACAAATTGCCCGTGACGAAATGCCCCGGATAGCTTTCCAGGAACACTTTTTCCACGGTGTAGCCCTCGCGCTGAACCTTGCCGTGGACCACCGCGCCGGCAGGCGTCCGCGCGGGCATGGGCCAAAGGCCGGTGGCGACCAGCAGCTGTCGTCGGGCCCGCTCGGCCCGGACGTCCCACTCAGCCTTCGATTTGCTGGGAGTAAAGGGAAAATAGCCGTCGTAATCCTTCGGCTTGGCCAGGCGGCTGTCGGCTGGCGTCTTGCCGGCCGGCAAAACCCGGGGCGCATCGGCTGCGGCGGACCACCCGACAAGGTTGGTTGTGGCCAGTGCCCCCGCAATCAGCCACCGAGCCGCTCCCAAATCTCGCGAACCGGCCATGAATTTCTCCCTGGAATTCTTAGCGATTTGATTGGCAACGCAGAATAACTTACCATGAAGGCGCGGCGCATGGCGGCTTCACCAGGCCGGAGCCCCGCAGGTCCTGGGGGTTGCCTCCAACGGGCCAGGCTCGCACTTCTCTAAGATTATTCGTCTTTGGCTGCGAATGCCAGAAAATTGCCCACTTGCCGGCGCGACGGTTTCTCGAGCACTTCGCCTTGGCGCGCGGCGGCGCGGGTTCACGCTGGTCGAGCTGCTGGTCGTGATCGCGATCATCGGCATCCTGGTTGCGCTCTTGCTGCCTGCCGTGCAGGCCGCTCGGGAGAGTGCCCGGCGCACGACATGCGTCAACAATCTCAAGCAGATGGCTCTGGCCGCGATCACTCACGTGAGCGCCCAGCGCACCTGGCCGACCGGCGGCTGGGGCTGGGATTGGACCGGCGACGCCGATCGCGGCTATGGCCTCAAGCAGCCCGCGGGTTGGACGTTCAACATCCTGCCGTTCATGGAAGAGAACGCCATGCACGACATGGGCAAAGGCATGCCGCTGGCCCAGAAGAACACGGCCAACGCGGCGCGGATCTCGATCGGTCTGCCGGTCTTCTACTGCCCCTCGCGGCGCGACGGCACGCTGTTCACGAACGCGCTGGGCTTCACGGCCTACAATTCCGACAATATCCCGCTGGTCGCTCGCTCCGACTACGCGGCCAACTGCGGCAATCAGACGAGCAACGGTGATCCCACTTGCGACGGCCAGCCGAACGAGTGCAACGGCGGACCAGGCGACCTGCCCACCGGCGACAGCGGTTTTGGCTGGTCCAACCCAATGATCTGGAACGGCGTCAGCTACCAGCACAGCCTGGTGACGATGCAGATGATCCAGGACGGCACCGCCTACACGGCCCTGTTCGGCGAGAAGTATCTCAACGGCACGGCGTATCTCAACGGCACCGACCCATCGGACAACGAAGACGTGTACGTCGGTTTCGACAACGACACGTTCAAGAGCACGGGCTTCTCACCGGCGCAGGACACGCAGAACCTGGGCGACTCGGTCCATTTCGGCTCGATCCACAGCTCGGCGATGAACATGTCCTTCTGCGACGGATCGGTGCGGCAAATCGCCTACGAAATCGACACGACGACTTTCGCCGCGCTAGGCAGTCGGGCCGGCTCCGAAACCGTCAATATCAACTCCATGTTGGGGCAGTGATTTCCCGGGCAGTGATTCCCCGGGCAGTGATTCCCCGGGTTGCGATTCCCGGGTTGCCCGAATCCTTGCCGGCAGCACTTCACGACGAGCCGCCAGACGCGACCGCACGAAGTCGCGGCGCAACGCAAGTGGAAACGGCGCTGCCTGCTGTAGCTCTAGCGCCTGCAAATTGCGTGGCGGGTCGGCTTCGATTAACATGAAGAGGCCGGGGGAACACTGGCGAGGCCCGTCGATCACTCGTCCAGCCGAAGCGGGAGCTTGGCTCCCGGTTTGGCCGCGACCCACACTTCTCAAGACCGCTGGCCTTTCGCTTCCCATGCCCAAGCATCGAGATTTTGCGATTTCCCCCGTGGCAATCGGTCTGTCGATCGGCAGCGCCTCGCGGCGGCCCGGACTCACCGCCTCGCGGCGGCGCGGTTTCACGGCCTCGCGGCGGCGCGGTTTCACGCTGGTCGAGCTGCTGGTCGTAATCGCGATCATCGGCATCCTGGTTGCACTCTTGCTGCCTGCCGTGCAGGCCGCCCGGGAGAGTGCCCGGCGCACGACCTGCGTCAACAATCTCAAGCAGATGGCCCTAGCCGCGATCACTCACGTGAGCGCCCAGCGCACCTGGCCGACCGGCGGCTGGGGCTGGAGCTGGACCGGCGATGCCGATCGCGGCTTTGCGCTTAAGCAGCCGGCCGGCTGGACGTACAACATCCTGCCGTTCATGGAAGAGTCGACAACGCACGACATGGGCAAAGGCATGCCGCTGGCCCAGAAGAACACGGCGAACGCGGCCCGGATCTCGGTCGGCCTGCCGGTCTTCTATTGTCCCTCGCGGCGCAACGGCACGCTGTTCGCAAACAGCTGGAATGGCAGCAGCTACTTCGTGGCCAACAACTCGGACCCGGTGCCCATGGTGGCCCGGACCGACTACGCCGCCAATTGCGGCAACTACACGAACAGCAACGACGCGACGTGCGGCTACGGCGAGCCCAACCAATGCAATGGCGGACCAGGCGATCTGGTCACCGGAGATACCAGCTTCGGCTGGGCCGCCCCCACCACTTGGAACGGCATCAGCTACCAGCACAGCCTGGTGACAATGCAGATGATCCAGGACGGCACCGCCTACACGGCCCTGTTCGGCGAGAAGTATCTCAACGGCACGGCGTATCTCAGCGGCAACGATGGATCGGACAATGAGGACGTCTACGTCGGCTTCGACAACGACACCTTCAAGACCACCGCCTATTCACCGGCCCAGGACACGCAGAACATCGGCGACGACGTCCACTTCGGCTCGATTCACAGCGGGGCGATGAACATGTCGTTCTGCGACGGCTCGGTGCGGCAGATTTCCTACGAAATCGACCAGACCACTTTCTCCGCTCTGGGTAGCCGGGCCGGTTCGGAAATCGTCAACCAAAGCGCCATGTGGGGCCAGTAAGCCCCGAACGCTGCCCAGTGCCGGCGGGCGAGACGTGCTCTCGTGTCCTGGATTGCAAGTTCGTTGCAACTCAGGATACGTCGGTCAAGCCCGCAATTGGTTTGACCGCAAGATCATCTAGTGTGCTGAATGCGGCCTTAATGGTTCAATAACTTTTAGTTCAGCACACTAGCTCGATGGTCCCACGGGCAAGGGGACGAAGCCGTCGGCCCCGGCCATCTCACGAATCTCTTCGGTGATTTTCATCGAACAGAACTTGGGCCCGCACATGCTGCAGAAGTGCGCGCTCTTGAACGTGTCCTGCGGCAAGGTCTCGTCGTGCATGCGGCGCGCCGTTTCCGGATCGAGCGCCTGGCGGAATTGCTCGTTCCAGTCGAATTCGAAGCGGGCCTTGCTGAGCGCGTCGTCGCGCTCTCGGGCCCCCTTGCGATGCCGGGCCAGATCCGCGGCATGGGCCGCGATCTTGTAGGCGATCACGCCCTGCTTGACGTCTTCGTTCTCGGGCAGACCCAAGTGCTCCTTGGGCGTCACGTAGCACAGCATGGCCGCACCGGCCCAGCCGGCCAGCGCCGCGCCGATGGCGCTGGTAATGTGGTCGTAGCCCGGCGCGATGTCGGTCACCAGCGGGCCCAGCACGTAGAACGGCGCGGCATCGCACACTTCGATCTGCCGCTTGATGTTCATTTCGATCTGGTCCATCGGCACGTGTCCGGGCCCCTCGACCATCACCTGCGTGTTCTTGGCCCAGGCCCGGCGTGTGAGCTCGCCCAGCGTGTCGAGCTCGGCAAACTGGGCCGCGTCGCTGGCGTCGGCAATCGAGCCGGGGCGCAGCCCGTCGCCCAGGCTCCAGGTGACGTCGTACGCGTGCAGGATGTCGCACAGGTCTTCGAAGTGCGTGTAGAGCGGGTTTTGCTGCCGATGATGCATCATCCACTTGGCGATCAGCGAGCCGCCGCGGCTGACGATGCCGGTCACCCGATTCATCGTCAGATGCAAGTGCTCGAGCAGCACGCCGGCGTGGATCGTCATGTAGTCGACCCCCTGCCGGGCCTGGTGCTCGACCATGTCCAGGAAGTCCTGCGGCCGCATGTCGCAGATGTCGTCGATATTCTGCACCAGCTGATAGATCGGCACGGTGCCGATCGGCACGGGCGAAGCGTCGATGATCGCCTGGCGAATGTTGTCGATGTCGCGCCCGGTCGACAGGTCCATGACCGTGTCCGAGCCGAAATGGACGGCCGTGTGCAGCTTCTGGAGTTCGCCCTCGATGTTGCTGGTGACCGCCGAATTGCCGATGTTGGCGTTGATCTTGGTCTTGGCGGCGATGCCGATGCACATCGGTTCCAGCCGCTTCGCCAGATGCACCTTGTTGGCCGGAATCACCATCCGACCACGCGCCACTTCATCGCGGATCAGCTCCGGTTCCAGGTTCTCGCGCTTGGCGACATATTCCATTTGGGGCGTAATCACGCCGGCTCGGGCTTGCTGGATCTGAGTCATACGCGGGTCGAAACCTCCGTGAGAGCCATAAAAATCGCCAGCGCGACGGTCCGCAAAACCAGCCGACGCAGCCACTTTGCCCATCCTACCGGCCTGAGCTTGTTTGTCAATTCGAGGCGTACAAGCCGGCCGAATTGACACCACTTTCGCGAATCAAGCGGCACTATGCGTCAGAGCGTTTTCAGATATTCCAGCACGGCCGGTTTCTCGGCTTCATCCAGTTCGTCGACGAACAGGTGGCCGCCGGCGCTCTTGCCGAACCGCGACGTGTCGAAGTATTGCCGCCGCTCGTGATTGGTGCTGGCTTCGGGCGGCCGCCGGTCGAACGTTTGCACTTCGAGCCCGACGCGCTGCTGGTCGTAGCCGTCTTCGCTGCGCCGCCAGACCCGTGGCCGCTCGCCCGGATGCAGCACGTGCCAGAGCGTGGGGACCGAGCCATTGTGAAAGTACGGCGCCGTGGCCCAAACGCCATCCAAGGGGGGCGCAGCATAGCCGGCCGGTTCCAGCACGGCCTGCTGCTCGCCGTAATGGGCAAACCAGCTCGCCTCGTAGGCGGCGCGGTGCTCGCGCGACAGGGCGTCGAACCGCACCCGGTCGGTTCCGATCTTGTCGATCGGAATCACCTTTTCCGGATACTGGGCGTCCGATCCGTAGCTGCCGTGGCAGCGCGCGCAATGCTCGTTGAACACGGCGCGTCCGCGCTCGGCCAGCGGCTCGTCAATCGCGAAAGGATACTTGGGCGGCTCCAGCCCGGAAAGCCAGTCGTACACAGCGCGGAAATCCGGCTCCCACTCGCGGAATCGCTCGGGACCGTTTTCCTTGATCAGCATGAACTGCATCAGCGCCCGATGCCCCTTGAGGGCGAACGCATCGATGTACAGGTGCTTCTTTTTGCGGAAGTGCCACCAGGCCGGCGCGTCGTGATCGTGGTGCACCATGGCCGGCGGAAACGACGGCGGCAGCACGTTCAGGTCGGCATCGCGCCGGGCCATCAGCGCCACGCCGAACATCACGGCGTTGCTCGTGCCCCGCGTCGTGCCCAGGGGCATCACCAGCAGGCCGTAATCCATCCGGGTCAGGGTCTGGCCTTGCCGCTGCTTGACGGCCCGGGTTTCTTCGGTGAGCGATTCCAGGTCGAACAGCGAGTTCGAGAGGCCCGGAATGACCCGGCCCGCCACTTTGCCCTGGTGACACGCCAGGCAGTTCATCGTCCAGCCGCCGGCGGCATCGACGACGTATTGCTGCGGTTTGCCGGACGCATCCCCCGGCGCGGGTCAGCCCATAGCGCTCGAAAGCCATTTGCCGCCGGCGCTCGGGCGTGGCCTCGGCGGCCTGGCTGCGCAGCGGCTCCTCCCAGGTGGTCCAGGTTTCGTCGAAGACCTGCTGGGAAAAGTCCGGCGGCAGGTACGCCTTGGTCGTCAGGATGCGATAGCCCTGAACCTCGGCACCGCTGCCGTCGAATCCGCTCGCCGCCCAAACCGGCGCGATACACGCCAGACTGGCGAGGACAACCGCGATCCATCCAACGTACCGCTTCATCAGGCATCTCCGAACTTGCCGCCTGCGCCCAGGCCGGCGCACGTCCATTCTAATCCATTCGAGCGTCCCGCCGCGACCGCCGCGCTGGCAACCAGGTTGAACCGCATTCGGTAGCGGCGGATTAACTGCCGCGAACTGGACGACGGAAGCCACAGCAGAGTTGCCGGAGACAGGACGGGCAGTTCATCCACAGATCTCGCAGATTACACAGATTCTGCCGTGCGGAAGCGCGATGGCTGACTGGCCGCCGAATCGTCGATTACAATCTGCGAAATCTGTGGAATCTGTGGATCATTCGCCTTCGTCCCAGGAAGCAGCGGCATGGCACTCGTCGGGATCGATTTGGGCACGTCGTTCATCAAGGGAGCCGTGCTCAATACGGACTCGCTCCGGCCCGAGCATGTCGAGCGGATCGCGTTTCCGCAGCGGATCGCCGGGCTGCCACCGGGCTTCTACGAATACGATCCGGCCGAGATCCTGGATGCAGCCCGGGCGCTCGTGGAGCGATTGATCCCGCTGGCCGGAGATTGCGAGGGGATTGTCTTCTCGACCCAGATGCACGCGCTGGTGCTGACCGAAGTTTACGGCTCGCCCACCCGGTCGAATCTGCTCACCTGGCTCGACGAGCGGGCTGCCCAACCCCATCCCCGCGGCGGCGGCAGTTATTTCGACGTCCTCGCAGCGCGGCTGACGCCCGCCGAGCGGGTCGAACTGGGCGGCACCGAGCTACGACCTGGCTTGCCGGTCGGCGCCCTGTTCTGGCTGGCCGAAAACGGCCGGCTGGGCGACGGCTTGATGCCGGTCGCGTTGGCCGATTTCGTCGCCGCCAATCTCTGCGGCCGGCAGCCGGTGACCGAGTTCACGAACGCCCAGGCCCACGGCGTGCTCGACGTTGCCGCCGGCGGGTGGCATCGCGGCGTGATCGAGCGTCTCGGGCTCGATCGGCTTATCTGGCCGCCAATTGTCCGCCAGGGCGAGGTCGTGGGCCAATTCGACTTCGCCGGCAAATCAATCCCGGTCTTCACCCCGGTCGGCGACTTTCAATGTTCGCTCGTCGGGGCGCTGGTCGAGCCGGACGAGCTTTCGCTCAACATCTCGACCGGATCGCAGGTCAGCCGGCTCACGCGCCGCTTGGAATTCGGCCCATATCAGACGCGCCCCTTTGTCGACGACTTGTACGTCAACACCGTCACCACGATTCCGGCCGGCCGAGCCCTGAACTCGCTCGTCGCCTTGCTCAGCGAGCTGGCCATCGCTCAGGGCCTGCCGCTCGGCGATCCCTGGCCCTACATTGCCGCGGCCGCGGCCGAAGCCAGCGACCCGCAGATGCGAGCCAAAATCAGCTTCTTCGCCAGCGCGGTCGGCGAAAGCGGCGAGCTGGTCAACTTGCGCGAAGCCGAGCTGACGGTCGGCCATTTGTTCCGCGCGGCCTTTCAGAACATGGCCGACAATTACCTCGCCTGTGCCCAGCGGCTCCGCGGCGACGAGCCCTGGCGCCGGCTCGTGTTTTCCGGCGGGCTGGTGCAAAAGATCGACGTGCTGCGGCAGCTGATCTCGGCGGCGTTCGAAGCGCCGCATCGCTATTCGCCGGTGGCCGAGGACGCGATGCTGGGGCTGCTCGTCCTGGGCCTGGCGTTCACCGGACGCGCCGGCTCGGTCCAGTCCGCGATGCAAATCGTGCGCGCGAGTTCTCGCGCCGAACCGCGCGTTTGGACGCGGCACCGAATCAGGCGCCGCGTTTGCTCCGCGCGTCGGCAATGGCGGCCAGATACTGTCGGGCCGAGTGCTCGATGTGGGCCAGGTCGCGGTCGCGAATCGCGCGCGGCTCGACCAGCTTCGTGCCCACGCCCAAGGCGAAGGCCCCGGCATCGAGGAAGGCCGCCACGGTTTCCAGCGTCACGCCGCCGGTGGGCATCATCCGCACCTGCGGGTAGGGGCCGCGCAAGGCCCGCAAGTGCCCCGGCCCCAGCATGTCGCAGGGAAAGATCTTGACGATGTCGGCCCCGGCTTCCCAGGCGGCCAGCACTTCGGTCGGCGTCAGGGCGCCGGGCATCACCAGCCGATCGTAGCGCCGGCACATCCGGATCACCTCGACGTTGGTATTCGGAGCCACGATGAACTGGGCCCCGGCCAGTAGCGCGATCCGGGCCGTTTCCGGATCGAGCACCGTTCCGGCGCCGATCACGGCCCGATCGCCCAACTGATCGGCCACGACCTCCAGCACCTTGTGCGCCCTGGGCACGGTGAACGTGATTTCCAGGCAATCGACGCCGCCAGCCACGAGCGCTTCGGCCACGTCGGCCAGCAGGGCGGCATGTTCGGTGCGCAGAATCGCCACGATGCCGCTGCGCTCGATCCGATCCAGCTGCTGTTGTTTTTTGCTCATGCGAAATCGCGGCCCCTTCCACCTGAAACCGTTTGGTCCCGGCGCCCCTCATTGATTACTGAGTCTAACAAGAACGGCGCTCCGATGCTCGCGCACTTTTGCGAGCCGCCGCGCTAACGGGCTCTGCTACGGGCGCCCAAATTTGCGGATGAATTTTGCGAGCTGATCAAGATCGAATGGATGGCCGCATGAACACGCTGGGCTAAGCGTCTTTCGCTTCTGCCCGCAGTTTGGGCAACGCATACATTCGGGGCAAATGACCGCGGTGGCCGGCAGCATGTGATCGCAGCCTGGGCAGCGGACCTTGGGCTTCCCGGCCAGGCGATCGCTGACGAGGCCGCTCGCGCTCTGCCCGTCGCGAAGCCAACGCTCGGCTTTCAAAATCAGCACGCAGCTGGGGGCGTGCGTGATGCGGCTGGCGAGCACGGCCTCGACCGCGGTGGCCAGCGGCAGCACGCGGCGGCCGATGCGCTCGGTGCCTTCGCAATCGGTCTGGCCGAACGTCAAACCGCGGGCCAGGAACAGCCGGGTCGGCGATACCACAATCGTGGTAAACGGATCGACCAGGCCCAGGTCGGTCCACTCGGCGGCCCGGATGCCTAGTTCCTCGGCCAGCTCGCGCTGGGCCGCGGCCAAAGGTTCCTCGCCCGGCTCGATCCCGCCGCTAACCACTTCGAGCGCGTCGCGGCCGATGCCATAGTGAAACTCTTCGGTCAGGTGGACCTGGCCGGCGTCGTCCAGCGCCAGCACGGCCACGCCCGGCTTGATGCGCACCACGGCATGGCTGCCCGGCTGGCCGTCGGGACGGATAACCTCGTCGCGCTGCACCTCGATCCAGGGATCGCGATAGACCTCGCGCGTCGACAGAATCCGCCAGGGGCCATGCTCGCGCATCGGCGTGCTTTCTCGTCTGGAGTTCTTGGAGGGCTGGAATACGAGTCGCCGGGAAGGACGGAATTTTCTTGGTTTTCTGCCCCCAGAGGCGGGATGAAGACCGGTGGCCGGCGTTATTCTGATGGAAACGACGCCAGGCGGCGAGGTGGCATGAGTGGAATTACGCCGGAACTGCTATCGCGGCTGCTGGACCAGCGAGGCCCGGCGCTGGAGCTATACGCCCGGCAGTGGTGCGATTCGCCCGCCGACGTGGTGCAAGAAGCTTTCGTGCAACTGGCCCGTCAAGCGGCCGAGCCGCCCAATGTGCTCGCCTGGCTCTACCGCGCCGTGCGCAACGGAGCGATCAGCGCCGGCCGGGCTGCCCAGCGCCGGCGCCGTCACGAGCGGGCCGCGGCGCAGGGCGCCCACTGGTTCGCGGCCGAGCTGCCCAGCGGTCTGGATCCCCAGGCCGCCGGCGAAGCACTGGCCCGCTTGCCGGTCGAGGAACGTGAAGTAATCGTAGCCCACCTCTGGGGTGGATTGACATTCGAGCAAATCGCACAGCTCGCAGGCACGTCGGCCAGCACGGCTCACCGGCGTTACCAGGCTGGCATCACTACCTTGCGGCAGGCATTGGGGGTCATATGTACTCCGACCAATCCGACCAAGATGAGCTGAATTCGGTTCCCTCGACGTTCGAAGCGGCGCTGGCCGGCCTCGTTCCGGCCCGATCGGTCGATCGCGACCTGCTGATGTTTCGCGCCGGCCAGGCGGCAGCTCTTCCGACCGCGCGGGGGCGAAACATTGTCGGCGCATTGACGGCGGCGGCGGCACTTGTGGCCGCTGCCGGGGCCGGTGTGCTGGGCGGCTGGCAGTGGCACGATCAAACGGCTGCGCCGCTCGCGGTCCGATCTACCACGTCTGATACGCACCAGCCAGGCAGTGCGTCCGAGCCGGCGGGCGCGCAGGCGGTCGCCGTGACACCGATCGCTTCGGTCGATGTCGAGGCAGCCGAACATGCGGTCGCAGTTGTCCCGAGAATCGCACCGGCCGACGCGCTGCACCGGCCCCACGATGCCGACTACCTCGACTTACGGCAGCGGGCATTGTCGTTCGGCGTCGACTCGTTATCCTGGCTGCGCAGGCGCAGCCGCCGACCACCAGCGGGCGAGGCGAATTCTTGGAATTGCGCACGCAGTGGCTCGACTCCGCACCGCGCCCGGCTTCCGGCCGGCGGGCGGCGAAATCAGGACGCTCACCGCGGGAGGAAGCACGCACATGAGACGTATGGTGAGTTTCGTCCTCTTGGCCGCCTGGGTGGCCGGCGGACCGGCCCGGGCCGACGACGCGCCTGCCGAAGCGGAAGGCAAACCGATTCTGCTGACCGTCGAACCGGCAGCGCCGGCCGCGGCCGTGCTCCGTTACCGGTTGCTGCCCGACACTTCGAGTCAGCAGCGCGGCAATGCGGCGCTGGTCTATACGAAGCTGGCGATCTTGATGCAGGGGGGGACATTCGAAAAACAGCAGGAGCAGCTCGATCAATGGCTGGAATTGCCTTCTGAAAAGCTGCCGCTCGACGAGATGCGCAAGACACTCGACGCGCTGGGCGGCTGGATCGACGATTTGAACCTGGCCGCGCGGCTGTCCGATTGCGATTGGCAATTGCCGGTCGGCGACCGGCCGTTGTTCTCGATCCTTTTGCCGGAGGTCCAGAGCACCCGTTCGATGGCCCGGCTGTTGGCTTGCAAAGCGCGGCTGGAGGTCGCCGAGGGGCGATTGGACGACGCGCTGCGGACCCTGCAGAGCGGCCTGACCCTGGGGCAAAACGTGTCGCGCGGGCCGACGTTGATTCACGGGCTGGTGGGCATCGCCATCTCCCACGTCATGTTCACGGCCATGCGCGACTTCCAGCAGCACCCGCAGTCGCCCAATCTGTATTGGGCCCTGACCGCCCTGCCCTCGCCCTTGTTCGACATGCGGCGGGCCGCCGACGTCGAATCGTCCATGTTGTACCTCTCCTATCCGGAGCTGCGCGCACTGCACGACGGCGATCATACCCCCCGCGATTGGCCGGCGGTGATCGACCGCGTGCTGGGCGATCTGGGCCCGCAGGGGGGCGGCGGCGGTTCGCTGAATCGTTTGGCCTTAACGGCCGTGGCCCTCAAAGCCTATCCTGAGGCCAAGCGGCGGTTGATCGAAGGCGGCCGGCCGGCCCGGGAGGTGGATGCCATGCCCGTCTTCGAAGTCATCGCGATCGATGCCCTGACGACCTACGACGAGCTGCGCGACCGCACGATGTGCTGGCTGTACTTCCCGTATTGGCAGGCCCGGCCTCATTTCGAAGCCGCCGAAAAATACTTGCAAACCGAAGGCCGCAGCCGCGAGAGCATTCCGCTGGCGACGCTCCTGGTGCCGGCGATCCGCTCCGTATCGCGGGCCAAGGCCCGCATGGATCGCGAGGTCGCCCTGCTGCGGGTGATCGAAGCGGCGCGGATGTACGCCGCCAGCCACGAAGGCCAGTTGCCCCACAGCCTGGCCGATATCCGCGAGGTGCCGCTGCCCGACGACCCGCTGACGGGCCGCCCGTTCGACTACGCGCTCCGCGACGACGCGGCCCTGCTTGGTTCATCGCCTGGCGGGGAGCCGGCCGAACAAAATTTGTCCGTCCGTTACGAATTGCGGCTAGCGCGGTAAAAGATGGGGGGGTGGCCCGGGCCCCGGCAGACTGCCGCAGCCCGCGAGCGAAGCGATTCCAGCCATCCTCCCCCAAGGCAAATCCGATCTATCCTGAAGTCGAGGAAATCCGATGCGGCATCGTGGTCTGAAGGCCTGTTGGCTGATGGGTTTGGCGCTCCTGGCTTCGACGATGCTGGCTTCAGTGTCGCTGACGTCGATGTCGCTTACGTCGCGGGCGGCGGCCAAGGAGCCGGCCCGGTTTGATCCGGCGGCCCGGGCGAAGTTCGTTGCCCGATTTCTCGCCCCCGACGCCGCTCTGGTCGGGTACGCGGACATGTCGCGGGTCAAAGTGGACGCCCTGTTCGCCGACCTGCAGCGGCTGGTGCCGGCCGATCCGCAGCAGGTGGAATTCACCCGCACGGCGGTCGAGGAATCGGTCGAGATGTTTCTCAAGGCCGGGGGCCGCGAGGCATTCGTCGTGCTGGCGGCCGGCGGCGAGCCGCTGTTGATCGTGCCGGTGCCCCCGGATGCCGACGAGGCCGCGATCCTGGCGATTCTCGGCCAGGCGCCGTTCGAGACGACCGAAAAGCTGGCCGGCGCGATCGTCGCCGGCAGCGAGGCAGCCGTCGCCCGGCTCCGCGATTACAAGGGCCAGCCGCGGCCCGAGCTGGCCAAGGGCTTTGCCGCGGCTGGCGACACCACGGCCCAAGTAGTGGTGGTCCCGACCGAGGACAATCGCAAGGTCATCGAGCAACTGCTGCCCAACCTGCCGCCAGAGCTGGGCGGCGCCTCGACGCGGCCGCTCTCGCGCGGCTTGAACTGGCTGGCCCTGGGTGTCGAAGCTCCGCCCAAGTTGGCCCTGCGGTTGGTCGCCGACACGACCGACGCCAAAGCGGCCGGCGATCTTTCGGGGCTGCTCTCGGGCGTCATCGAAGCTTTGCTCAAGCAGCCCGACTTCGTGCGGCTGTTTCCCGATCAGGCCGGGCTGCGCAAGTTGCTCGCACCCAAGACCCATCAAAACCAGGTCGTGCTCGAGCTGGCCGGGCAGCCGCTCATCGATCAGCTAAAGCAGCCGGTCGAGCAAGCCCGCGGCACGGCCAAGCGCGCCCAGTCGATCAACAATCTCAAGCAGCTTGGGCTGGCCATGCACATTTATCATGATGCGAACAAGGCTCTTCCACCGGCCGTGCACTCCAAGGACGGCAAGCCGCTTCTGAGCTGGCGCGTGCTCGTGCTACCGTACATCGAGCAAGACAAGCTGTATCGGGAATTCCATCTCGATGAACCCTGGGACAGCCCGCACAACAAGAAACTGCTCTCGCGAATGCCCGCCGTGTTGCGATCGCCGCTGTCCAACGTCGCGGACCAGGGCCGCACGGTCTACCTGACGCCGCGGGGCGCGGATACGGCATTCACGGGCGAGAAGGGGCTCAGCTTGCGCGAAATCACGGACGGCACTTCCAATACGATCCTGATGGTCGAGGCCGACGACGAACACGCCGTTCCCTGGACCAAGCCCGACGACTGGGAATTCGACCCCGAGCACATCTTCCGCGGCCTGCGGCTGCTGCCCGACGCCGGCCATCTGGCGGCGTTCTGCGACGGATCGGTTCGCGTGCTCAGCAAGGACATCAAGCCGACGACGCTGCGTTCGATGCTCACGCGGGCCGGCGGTGAACCGATTCCGCACGACGAAAAGTAACGGCAATAGTTCGCCCCTCCGGGCGGCTTCGGGTATGATTTGCGCTCCTGGCGGCGAGCGCAGCGCCGCCGCCACAGCGAATCAAAATCTTATCTCGAGGAGAGCAAATCATGCCCGAACGCACAAGCGAAGCAGTTTGGTCCGGCGATCTGAAATCGGGCCACGGCAGCATCAAACTCGGCAGCGGGGCCCTGCAGGCCGATTACTCCTTCACGTCCCGCTTCGAGGACGGCAAGGGAACCAATCCCGAAGAGTTGATCGCCGCCGCCCACGCCGGCTGCTACTCGATGGCCTTCGCCCACGGACTGTCGCAGGCCGGTTTCAAGCCCAGCCAGGTGCACACCACGGCCAAGGTGCATCTGGCCAAAGGGGAGGCGGGCTTTTCCATCCCGCAAATCGACCTGGTGACCGAAGCCAAAGTGCCCGGCATCGACAACGCCAAGTTCCAGGAGCAGGCCGAGCTGGCCAAAAAGAACTGCCCGATCTCCAAGCTCCTGGCCGCCGCCAAGATCACGCTCGACGCCAAACTGGTTGCGGGCTAAGCGCCGGCGAGAGCGCATTTCGGCTCACGTCGGCTCGCGCAGCTCGATGGCCAGGTAACCGGCAATCGTCACGCCGACCAGGGCCAAGACCAGCGACAGCACGATCGCCAGCGACCAGGCGCTCCAGCGGATCGCCTCGCCGCGTTCGACGCGCTGCGCGCGCCGCCAATGCAGAACCGGCGCGGCCAGACTCACCACCACGCCCAGCAGCACCAGCGTCACGCCGATTCCCAGCGATAACGAGCTCCGCCGCGGGATCTCGATGCCCCGCGCTTCGGCCAATTCGCGCAGAAACAGCCCGAACCGCGCGACCACGAACCCGAAACCCATCAGCGCCAGGCCGGTCCGGATCCAGGCCAGCAATGTCCGCTCGGCGGCCAGCAGCGTGCGCGGGTCGCTCTGCCCCGCGGCGGCTCGTGTGTCCGGTTCCATCCGCGCCCTAGCCTCCTCAAAGCCTTGGCCGCCGCGAGCGACTCGCCTAAGGGCGCTCGCGCTCGAGTGCCCGCTCGACCCGATGATACACCGCCGGCATGCAGGGCAGCTCGGTATAAAACTTCGCCGCCGGATCGATTCCCAGCCGCTCGTTGCGGTCGATCGACGCGCGCACGGCCGGCTGCCGGCCGACCAGCGGCAAAACGGCGAGCCAGACGATCGCCACCGCCGCGACCAGCACCGCGAGCGACCAGCCGCCGCGGTGAGTCGCAGGGAGCGGCCCGTTAGTGCCTATCCGAGAACCGTCTGGGAGAGGGGGACAGTCCCGTTTTTCTCCGTGGACTGCGCAAAACTGGGACAGTCCCCGCCGGTTCTCGGATAGGCTCTTAGTGCGCCAGTGCGCGAGCGACATCGGGAAATACCTTTTCGAACATCAACCAGCACATTGCCAGGCTCAAAACCAGATTGAGCGTCTGCCCGCAAACATACAGCACCAGCGGCTTGCCGCCGACCAGAAACCGGCTCAGCTCGCGGAAATTCGTTTCCAAGCCGATGCTTACGAACGCCAGGCAGAACAGCCAGCCGCGGAGCGTCTCGCTGGTGCCGCCGATCGCGGCGCTGGCGACGGCCTGCGATTCGGGATTGCCCAGCGAGAGCAGCGAAAAGAGCAGCGAGGCGGCCAGGAACCCGAGCACGAACTTGGGAAACCGCCGCCAGATTTCCGACACGCTCGGCCGGGGGCCGCTGGCGTCGCGTTCGACCACGGTGACCCAATACACCGCCACGCCGAAGGCCACGAAGCCGATCAAGATGTTCTGGATCATCTTCACCGTGGCTGCCACGGCCAGCGATGTTTCGCCCAGCATGCCGCCGGCGGCCGCCACGGCGCCGGTCGAGTCGATCGTGCCGCCGATCCAGGCGCCGCCGACCACCGGCCCCAGCTCCATCCATTGAATCAAGGGGGGCATCAAAACCATCATCGCCACGGTGAAAGCCAGCGACAGGCCGATGGCCAGCGACAGCTCTTCTTTCTTGGCTTTGCAGGCCGCGGCGGTGGCGATGGCCGCCGAAACGCCGCACACCGACATATCGGCGCAGATCACCATGTTCAGGCTGCGCGACTCCATCTTCAGAACCCGCTGGCCGAACGCATAGGTGCCGATCAGCACGACCGGCGTCACCAGCCACGAGGCAAAAATGCCGGGCGCCCCCAGGGCCAGCAGCCGATTGAACAGCACTTCGGCTCCCAGCAAGACCAGGCCGGTCTTGATGTAAAACTCGGTGCAAATGGCCGGACGGACGAAACGCGGCGTGCCGATCGTATTGCTTACGATCAATCCGACCAACAGCGCCCAAAGCGCGTACTCCAGGTTGTAGTGTTTGACCACCTTCTGCCCAGCCAGCAAGAAAGCCAGCGTGGCCAGCACGAACACGCAAAAAAAGGCCAGCGGAAAACCGCGCGAGGCCTTCCCGATGCCGGCCAGGCCCAGGCAGTAGAGCACCGTCAGCACGACCAGCACTCCCAGCAGGCCCGGCACGATGCTCGCGCCTTGCTTGTCGACCAGGGCCGCCAGCGGATCCGAATCCCACGAGCCGAGCTTGGCCACCCAAGGCTTGAGCGGATTGACGGCCAGCTTCGCCCGGGCTTCGTCCACGGTCTTGGCCAGCGCCGCAGTTTGCTGCTTGTCGGACGAACCGGACTTTTCCGCGTCCTTCAGCTGCTCGTTGAGCTGCGTGTATTTCTCCAGCCGCTCGGCATGATCGGCGGGACGCGCCCACCAGGTGGCGCCCAGCGCGGCGAGCAGCAGGATGCCGCCCAGCCAGATCGCCCAAACGTCTTCGCTGTGCCAGGCAGACGGTTCGTCAATTGTCACGGTCGAGTCGGGCGAGGATCCTTCGCTCATGAAATCTTTTTCCGCCTGGGGTTGATAAGTGCGCCACGCCGCCCGAGCGGCGCCGCGCTAACTCGATGCGCGTTTGAATAAGATCGCCGCGGGGGGCTGCTTAGGGGCCGCCGGAGCCCCGGGCTTGCCCGCCGTAGGGCCCGGCCTGGTTGCTGGAATACCCGCTGCCGGCGTGCCCGTTCCTGGCGTCCCTGTCGCCCCAACTGTCGGCGCTGCGTTGGGGTGAGCCGGAGCGTCGTCGTCTTCGTAGTCCTTGTCGTCGTCGCTGGTGGCTACCGGGGGCGCGGCCGGCCGGAGGGCGACAACAGCGGCCGGCGTCTCGGCCGGCGCCGCAGCTGTTTCGGCGGCCGCCTCTTCGATTTTCAGCGTGAACTCGTCGGCATCGCGGAGCACGAGCTTGCCCCGGAAGGTTTTGTCTTCGATCTCGAACTCGACCACCGCCCGGTCCTCGTCGGCCGAGATCACGGTCCAGGTTCCGTCCGAATCGGGGGGCATGCCCAGCAGCTCGGTGTTGCCGCGCAGAAACACGGCGCCGCTGGGCCGCAGGTCGATCTCGACCGACATCGTGGCTTTGGCCAGCGCGTTGCCCAAGAACCGAGCCGCCCCCTGGGCCAGTGGATTGACCTCCTGGCCGGGAGCTGTCGACTGGACCATCGCGTCGACCGCCTCTTTAACTTCGGGCCTGCCGATCCAGCGCCCGGCCAGCCGCTGCTGAGGCGTCGACGGTCCGCAGCCCACGATCGGCAGAACAAGAATTGCCGCCAGCGCCAGGCCCAGACGTGTTCTGCTCATGATCTGCTCCGCGGTTGAGGGGTCGGATCGGAGTTTTGACATGGCCCGATTATGGGCGCCAGGACCCCGCCTTTGCAATTGCGTGGGCGTTTTCGATCGCGGCGCTTCGCCCGCGGCAAATTGTGTTCATAGCGCAGCGCATCGCATCTGCAAACACTTTTGCCGCACGGCCGGCAGCCGGCCAGCTCGCCGCGCGCGACGCTCACCCTGGCGGTTGCACCCGGCTGGCGGCATTCGTAGCATGACGTGATGAAAACGCTGACCAAAGAATTATGGCTGGAAGTGCCGAAGCGCCGGGCGATCGTCTCGATTCATGAGGAAGTCGTGCGCCTGGTCGCGGCCAGCGGTGTGCAGGAGGGGCTGGTGCTGGTCAACGCGATGCACATCACGGCCTCGGTGTTCATCAACGACAACGAGTCGGGCTTGCACCACGATTACGAAGTCTGGCTGGAACGGCTGGCCCCGTTCGACGCCTCGGCGGCCCGTTACCAGCACAACCGCACGGGCGAGGACAACGCCGACGCGCATCTGAAGCGCCAGGTGATGGGCGCGAAGTGGTCGTAGCCATCACCGCCGGCAAGCTGCACCTGGGCCCCTGGGAACACATTTTTTATTACGAATTCGACGGCCTGCGGCGGAAGCGCGTGCTGGTCAAGATCATCGGGGAGTGAGCGACCAGATATCATTTATCCGTAGCAAAACAGATGCACCGATGGGCGCCTTTTACCTGTTGTTCACTCTCAACGACGAAATTGCCGGCTGGCTAGTGGAAATTGGTCTCCCCTACCCCACACCACTGCCGGAAAGCCGATTCCCGACGCTCGGCGAGCTCAAGGCCGTCGTTAAGCAGCTCGATGGGTGCAGGACCACAGTCACGTCGAGCTCCATGAACACCGTCGATTTCGAAGTGGTCGATCAGCGAGGCTATGATGCCGGATGGTCGACCACGATTTGGGGCCGGACGTTGAGCGACGAGGCTCGTAAACCCCATGACGACGACCGCGTCGAGTTCAGTTTTCACAAAGGCAATCCAGAGCTGGCCGTCATCATCATCGAGAAATTAACCCATGTTTGCGGACCGCTCCTATTGGTGTCGGATGCAGATTGCAGGCCGCTGCTAGTCGTGCCGGGGCTTGACCCCATCAAAGCGGTTGAAGAATGGCTCAACGAATGAGCTGACGACGGCCGCAAATTGCTGCGGCACTGCGGGCCTGGATAGTCGCCGCCCGGGTTTGGTACCAACCGGAGTTATCGCAATTCCTGGGCCTGCAAGGCCTCGGGAGCCCAGGCCAGGGTTAGCGCAGCGACACCCTGGGTAACGTTCGAACGCGCGACATCCTTTTGCCCCAACGGGGCGACGCAATCCATCGCAGGTGAAACATCCATGCAATACGCCCAACTCGGCAAATCGGGTCTCAAGGTTTCGCGGCTCTGCCTGGGCTGCATGAGCTACGGCGTGCCCGAGCGCGGTGCGCATCCCTGGAGCCTGCCCGAAGAGCGCAGCCGGCCGTTCATCGCCCGGGCGCTGGAACTGGGCATCAACTTCTTCGACACGGCCAATTCCTACTCCGACGGCACCAGCGAGGAGATCGTCGGCCGGTGCTCGGCGAATTGGCCAAGCGCGACGAAATCGTCATCGCCACCAAGGTCTATTATCAAACCCGAAAGGGGCCCAACGGCAAGGGACTGTCGCGCGGAGCAATCCTGACCGAGATCGACGGCAGCCTGCGCCGGCTGGGAACCGATTACATCGATCTGTATCAAATTCACCGTTGGGACAACGACACGCCGATCGAAGAAACGCTCCGGGCGCTCGACGACCTGGTGCGCTGGGGCAAGGTCCGCTACCTGGGCGCCTCGTCGATGTTTGCCTGGCAGTTCTGCTCGGCCCTGCACCTGGCCGATCGGCTCGGGGCCACCCGGTTCGTCTCGATGCAAAACCACTACAACCTGCTGTACCGCGAGGAAGAGCGCGAAATGCTCGGCCTGTGCCGGGCCGAGGGAATCGGCGTGATTCCCTGGAGCCCGCTGGCCCGGGGGCGGCTCGCCCGAGCCTGGGACCAAACCGACGCCACCCAGCGGGCGGCGACCGACGAATTCGGCAAGACGCTCTACGCCCATCCGGCCACGCAGGCGGCCGATCGAGAGGTGATCGAGCGCGTGGGCGCGGTCGCCGGCGCGCACGGCGTGAATCGGGCCCAGGTGGCCCTGGCCTGGCTGCTGGCCCAGCCGGCCGTCACGGCGCCGATCGTCGGCGCGACGCGACCCGAACATCTGGAAGACGCGGTCGCCGCGCTGGAGCTGAAACTGTCGCCCGACGAAATCGCGGCGCTCGAGCAGCCCTACATCCCGCATCCGATCGCCGGCTTCAGCTGAGCGGCGGGCGGAGCGTCTGGCTGCCGAATAGGCGGGAACGAGCGCGGACGGGTGATCCACAGATTACGCAGATTGCACAGATTTTAGCAGGAAGCAGAGAAGGGGTGAGTCATTAAGCGCTCGGAGAACAGGTTGCCCGGCGAAACGCACGAGGCAGCTTAACCGCAGAGCGCTCGGCGAACAGATAGCCCGGCGATACGGACGAGTCAACTTAACCGCAGAGGACACAGAGGGACGCAGAGAATAGGAGTCCGGTTTCGTCCTCCTCTGCGAACCTCCGCGTCCTCTGCGGTAAATGCTTCCTGGGGTTTCGCGTCGGCCGTGCCGCGGCGCCCATGTGCCTTCAATCGTCTGTTTCCAATCCGTGAAATCTGCGCCATCTGTGGACGATCTTTTCCTCGTTTCCGCGGTAATTGCTTCCGCCGATTCGCTGCGGCCGTGCCGCGACGCTCATACGCCTTCAATCGTCTGTTTCCAATCCGTGAAATCTGCGCAATCTGTGGACGATTTTTTCCTCCTCTCCTCGTCTCCACGTCTAGCTGCAAAGCCTGAAGGAATTCTTTCATGACACCAGCAGCGTCCCCAGCCGCCGCCGCGAATTCAGACACCGACGTCGTGATCGTCGGCTCGGGCCCGACCGGGCTGATGGCCGCCGCGCTCTTGGCCCGCTGCGGCGTCCGGGTGCGAATCCTGGACAAGAGCACCCAGCGGGCCCACGAGTCGCGGGCGTTCGGCGTGCAGCCCAAGTCACTCGAATTGATGCTCAATATCGGTCTGGCCGACGAGTTTCTCGAGCGCGGCCTGATCGCCACCGGCGCCGAGATATTTGTCGACGGCCGGCAAGTAGGCCAGCTGAACATCGACGATATCGGCCGGAGCGACACCCCCTACTCCTTCCTGCTGATGGTGCCGCAGTGGGACATCGAAGACATCCTGGTCGCCGACCTGAAGCGGCACCGTCTGGAGGTGGAACACAACGTCGAGGTGACCGGCTTTACCCAGTCGGCCGACGGCGTTACGGTCGACTACCGCGAGCAGTCGGGCGCGACCGGCCAGCTGCGGGCCAGGTATCTGATCGGCGCCGACGGCGCCCATAGCATCGTCCGCAAGACTTTGGGCCTGCGCTACGACGGAGCTCCCTATCCACAGCAGTTCCTGCTGGCCGACTGCAGGATCGACTGGCCGCTCGATTACGACCATTTGAAACTCTTCGTCCGCGGCCGCGACCTGGCGATCTACCTCCCGCTGCGGGGAAAGGATCTGTGCCGCATCGTGGCGGTTCGGCCGCACGGCCCGGCCGCCAGCGCCGCCACGGCCGACGGCGGCGGCGCCGAGCCGGCGACGCTCGACGAGGTGCAGCAAGTCGTCCGCGACGCCAGCGGAATGGACATCAAGCTCTACGATCCCACCTGGGTGACGGGCTACCGCATTCATCACCGCGGCGTGAACAAGTACGGCGAAGGTCGGGCGTTCGTGGCCGGCGACGCGGCCCATATTCACAGCCCGGCCGGCGGACAGGGCATGAACACCGGCTTGCAGGACGCCGCCAACCTGGCCTGGAAGCTGGCCCTAGTGCTGCGAGGCTCCCCCCCTGCCCTGCTCGACACCTACCACGCCGAGCGCTGGCCGGTGGGCCAAAAGGTGCTGCACTTTACCGATCGCGTGTTTGTCGGCGTCAGCTCGCAAACCGGCTGGGCGGCCGCCTTGCGGAACTTGCTCTTGCCGCTCTTCGCCTTGACGGTCTCGAACAGCGGCCTGCTACGGGCCAAGGCGTTTCATTTCATCTCGCAATTGGGCATCCGCTACGAGCCAGGTGCGTTCGTGCTGGACGATCCCTCGCAGGGCGCCCGCGCTCCTGGCGCGACGGCCTCACGGCCGGCCACCGTGCGCCCGACGGCCGGATCACCCGCGAGCTGGACGTGCTGGGCCTTCTGGCCGGCTACCGGTTTCACGTCCTGGCGCTATCGCGCACTCCGCTAGCGCGGGACGAAATCGACCAGATCGCCCCGCTCTTGGCCACGCTGCCCGGCTCGATCGGGCACCTGGAGCTGAAGACACACGTGGTGGCCCACTCATTGTTGGGCCGCGACGAGCGGATCCTGCGCTCGGAAAACAACCAGGTCTTCACCAACTACGGCGTCACTCACCAGACGCCCCGGGCTCTGCTCTTGGTGCGGCCCGACGGCTATATTGCCTATCGCAGCGATCGCTGGGACGTGGCCGGGCTGAAGCAGTTTCTGGACCGCTTTGGCGCCGAGCGTTCGTCGTAAACGCCCTCAGGTTGTTACCGCTACGCAATCCGCCGCGACCTGGAGAAACACATTGGCCCACGAGCCCATCGTCGTCTATTCCCGTCGAATTGACCCAGAAGGTGTGGTCCGATTGCTCCGGCGGATCGCGAAACGTGTGCGGGTCGTCGGACCTGACGACGACTGGAACGAGGCGATCGTCACCGTCCGCACCGGTTTCTGGCGCACGACGAAAATCGTGGTGAGCCAAAGTTCCGAGCTCTATGACGCAGCGACTTGGCCGGCTCATACTTTCGGGCTTTCCAACTACATCGCGGAGTTTCCGGAAGTTGAGGGAAAGACCGCAATCTTGCAAGCGCTCCGCCAGCTGCGGTTTGCGGTTTCGTTCGCGCAAAGCGATGTGCCGCTGGATGGCGACGATCCGCGGTGCGAGGTCGTGCTAAACGTCTGCCGCCACTTGGACGGCATGATCTTCACTCCATCGGCATTGCGCGACGCGTCAGGACGGATACTGACGAGCGTTTCCGGCGAAAGCCACCCGCAGGCAGAGTTGCCGCGAATCGTCGCCGAGCAACCCGCGCCTCCGGCCGAGACCGACGACGACTTCGAGCCACGGCCTCCTTCGGCCACGCGTGCCGCGAAACGCGCCATGGTGCTGGCTGCCATCGTGGAGCGCGGGTTTCTGGAACACGAACCAGGCAAGCGCAAGAAGTCGCAGCTGGAGCTCGATCGCGCGAAGATCCTGATCCGCTTGCGCGCTGGGAATCGACGATGAACCGGAGCCCGACGAATGGGAACTTCTGCAGCATCCGGTCGGTAGCGTGGCCCATCAGGATGTGGTGAATGCCATCTGGCGAGCCGAGGGACTTGCCGTGCTGGCCTGGGCTCTGGGATGGATGGAGTTGCCCCCATACGACGAGCTAGCCGACCCGCCAACGCAGTTCGACGCGCTCAGCCTGCACGACGCGGCCCGAGCCCAGGAACTCATTGACCGTGCGACGTTGTTGAGTTCGGAAGAAATCGAAGCCCTGAACGAACATTTGCTCGCGTTTCATTGGCGTATGGTCAATTTCCGGCTGCGTCCAGAGGCCATGGACTTTGTCGAATTCTCCAAGAATTGCTGGTTCGGCAGCTTCGACATCGACAAATTCCGCGTCCGCGACGGCGATTTGGTGATTGGCTCCAAACCGATCCATCGCGCCGATCATCAGACACTCTCGATTTGTGGCAGCATCGCCCAGGAACGCCATCTGGCGATCAACTGGCTAAAAGGCGAATCGGAGATCTACTCCGAGACAGACACATCGACGTAGGCGACTCGAACGGCCTGGAGTGCCAACCATGCGGAACAAATCCAAAGTCCGGTCGGCCGTTCGCCTGCTCCCCTGCGCGCTGCTGCTGGCCGCCGGCGCGATGGGCGGAGGTTGCCACAAAGGCGGAGCGGAGAAGCCGGTCGTCCGCGCGGCGGCCGGCCGCAATGCCGGGACCCCGATCTCGGAGCAGGCCACGCTGGACTTCGCCCGGCGCGTCGAGGCGCTGGCCGCGGCGGGCGACAGCGACGAGTTGGGCGATCTGTTCGATTGGGAGCGCCTCGTCGACCGGACATTCGCCGGCATCAAGATCGAACCGCAGGATCGGCAGCTGACGCTCGGCATCTGGAAAAATGCCAACGTCTTCGCCGCACCGGTCTGCGCGACCACCGAGGCCGGCGGATCCTATCGCTTCCTGCGACTGAAAACCGACGGCGGCCGGAAACTGCCCGTGTTTCGCCTGCGGCAACCGACCCCGGGCGTTAACTATCACGAGCTGGCGCTCAGCGAGGACTCGGCCGGCGAGCCCCGCATCAGCGACGTGTACATCTACGCCAGCGGACAGTGGCTCTCCGAAACGCTTCGCTTCGCCCTGCTCCGCGAGTCGGCCGGCTCGCGGCCGAAATGGTGGAGCTCGCTCACCGAGGCCGAGAAGGCGGTGATCACCCACGGGCAGGCGATCAAGCAGATCCAGCAACTAGGCGAGTCGCAGCAGTTCAATGCGGCGCTCCATCTGTATGCGACTTTACCGCCGTCCGTGCAGGACGCATTGCCGGTCTTGCTGCTCCGGATGCACGCCGCGGCCGAGGCGGACGCCCCGGCAAGCCGCAGCGCCCTGGAATCGCTCGAGCGGCACTTCGCCCGTAACCCGGCCGTGGACCTGGTCTCGATCGACCATTTCTTTACCACCGGCCAGTACGGCGCCGAGCGGCAGGCGATCGCCCGGTTGAATCGGCGCGTGGGAGGCGATCCTTATTTGCAAATCCTGTACGCCAACACCTTCGCCGCCGAGAAGAAACTGGCGGAGGCGGCCGAGCGAGCCCAGCGGGCGATCGACGAGGAACCGACGATGGAAGATGCCTACTGGGTGCGGCTCGACGTGGCCGTAATGATGCAGGACTATGCCCAGGCCGCCGAGATGCTCCGCCGGATCGAGACGACGTTTAACACCACGATCGGCGACATGACCAGCGTGCCGCTGTACGCCGAGTTCGTCGAATCCGACGCATATGCGCGCTGGAAAGCCGACCATCCCGATCCGCCGGCCGCGAGCGCGGACGACGAGGACGAAATGCCGGCCGCGAGCGAAGACCGCTGAAGGACCCGGAAACGAGGGTCCACAGATTGCGCAGATTTCACGGATTGGAAACAAGCGATCGAAGGCAATTGAGCGTCGCGGCACGGCCGACGCGAATCCCCAGAAGCATTCACCGCAGAGACGAGGGAAAGATCGTCCACAGATTGCGCAGATTTCACAGATTGGAAACAACCGATCGAAGGCACGCGAACGTCGCGGCACGGCCGACGCGAATCCCCAGAAGCATTCACCGCAGAGACGAGGGAAAGATCGTCCACAGATTGCGCTGATTTCACGGATTGGAAACAACCGATCGAAGGCACGCGAACGTCGCGGCACGGCCGACGCGAATCCCCAGAAGCATTCACCGCAGAGGACGCGGGGGTTCGCAGAGGAGGACGAAACCGGAATCTTTTTCCTCTGCGTCCCTCTGTGTCCTCTGCGTTTAAGTTGCCTCGTCCTCTTCGCCTGGCAATCTGCTCACCGAGTCCTCTGCGGTTAAGTTGCCTCGTCCTCTTCGCCTGGCAAACTGTTCTTCGGTGCTCGACGACGCACTCCCTGCTGGTTTCCTTCCGCAATCTGCGACATCCGCGCAATCTGCGGACAACACCTCTTCTTGATGGCGGAAGAGTCGTCGGCGCAGCCTGCGGATTCCGCAGCGAAGTCGGCGCTCGTACGACCGAGCGTGAAACCCGCGGCCGCGAGCTCTAGAACGGTGCGCCGGAATCGACTTCGGCCGGAGGAGCCTTGCTCGCCTTCCTGACGGCTGGCTTCTTGCCGGCGGCCTTCTTCTTGGCCGCCTTCTTGGCCGCCTTCTTGGCGGGCTTTTTGGCAGCCGGCTTTTTCTTCGCCGCCGCCGGAGCCGCGCCGGCTGCAGCGGCCGGGGCCGCACGCCGGGAGCCGCGACCGGCTTTCTTCTTCGGCGGGCCCAGGGCTGCCCGGGCGGCGAGCAGCTCTTCGGCCTGTTCGAACGTGAGCTCCTCGGGATTCGCCCCCTTGGGCAGCGAGGCATTCGTCACGCCGTCGGCCAGGTACAGGCCGTAGCGCCCTTCGAGCAGCTGAATGGGCTGCTTGGTCACGGTCGAGGGCGGAAACACCTTGATCGGTTCGCGGCGTGCGCCGAAGCCCCGGCGCAGCGCCTTCGGCTGGGCCAGCAGTTCCAGGGCCTGGGCCAGCGTGATGTCGATCGGCGACATGCCGGCAGTCAGGCTGCGCGTCTCCTCGCCGCACTTGATGTACGGGCCGAAGCGGCCGTTGGAAACCACGATCGACTCGCCGCCGGTCGGATTGGGGCCCAGATCGCGCGGCAGCGAGAGCAGCTTGAGCGCCATGTCCAGCGTCACGTCCTCGGGCTTCATGCCTTTGAGCAGCGAGGCGTTCTTGGGCTTTTCTTCATCCTCGGGCGTGCCGCGCTGCACGTAGGGGCCGAACCGGCCGACCTTCAAAAACACCGGCTTGTGCGTGTCGGGGCAGACGCCCAGCGGCTCTTCGGCCGCTTCGGCGTGGCTGAGCAATTCGAGCGCCCGCTCGAGCGTCATCTCGTCGGGCGGAGTTTCGTCGGGCAGGCTGGCCCGGCGCTCGCCATGTTCGAGGAAGGGTCCATAGCGGCCGTTGCGGACGTAGATCGGGTCGCCGCCCTCGGGCCGGGCGATGAGCACGCGGCTGATGTCGCGGGCGTCGATCTGCTCGGCCTTGTCGGCCAGCTGGCGTTTGAGCCCGATCGTGCCGTTGCCGAAGTAGAACCCGCGCAGGTAATCGACGTGTCCGGCTTCGCCGCGGCTGATGGCGTCCAGGTCGTCTTCCATCTGGGCGGTGAAGCGATAGTCGACCAGGTTGGGCAGATGGGCCTCGAGCAGCTGAGCCACGGCGAAGGCGATCCAGGTGGGGACCAGCGCTCCGCCTTTCTTGAACACGTATTCGCGGGCCAGGATCGTGTCGATGATCGAGGCGTACGTGCTGGGCCGGCCGATGCCCAACTCTTCGAGCGCCCGGGTGAGCGAGGCTTCGCTGAAGCGCGCCGGCGGCTGGGTCGTGTGGCTCTTGGATTCCAGTTCGCGGCAGCGGACCGGCTCGCCCACCGTCACGCTGGGCAGCAGGCGTTCATTTTCGGCCAGGTCGGCTTCGGGGTCGTCGCTGCCTTCGACGTACGCCCGCAGGTAGCCGGGAAAATCGACGGTCTTGCCGCCGGTCTGGAACACGGCGCCCGAGCCTTCGACGGTAATGGTGATCCGCCGGCCCCGGGCGTCGGCCATCTGGCTGGCGATCGTGCGTTTCCAGATCAGGTCGTAGAGCTTGAATTCGTCGGCATTCAGGTCGCCGCGCAGCTGCTCGGGAAAGTCGAACGGGTGCCCCGCCGGGCGAATCGCCTCGTGGGCTTCCTGGGCGTTTTTGACCTTCGTGACGTACTGCCGCGGCTGGGCGGGCAGATACTCGCGGCCGTACTGCGAGGCCACCAGCTCGCGCGCCGCCTCGATGGCCACGCTGGCCAGATTGGTCGAGTCGGTACGCATGTAAGTGATGTGACCGTTCTCATACAGGCTCTGGGCCGCCTGCATCGTGCGCCGGGCGGTGAAGCCCAGCTTGCGGTTGGCCTCTTGCTGCAGGGTGCTGGTCGTGAACGGCGCATAGGGCTTCGAGGTATACGGCTTGTCCTCGAGCGAAGCGACGTGGAACTGTGCCCCCTCGAGCCGGGCGGCCAGCTGCCCGGCGCCGGCTTCGTCCATTTGCAGCAGGGCCGGGTCTTTCAGCTGCCCCGTGGCCGGATCGAAATCCTTGCCGACCGGAATGCGGCGCCCGTCGACCGACACCAGTTCGGCGGCAAACTGCCCCTCGTCGGCCTTGGCAAACCGGCCCAACAGGTCCCAATACGTGGCCGAGCGAAAGGCCATCCGCTGCCGCTCGCGCTCGACGATCAGCCGCACCGCCACGCTTTGCACGCGGCCGGCCGACAGTTTCGGACGCACCTTGCGCCACAAGAGCGGCGAAACCTCGTAGCCGTACAGCCGGTCGATGATCCGCCGGGCCTCCTGGGCCTTCACCAGGTCGTCGTCGATCTGGCGCGGATGCTCGAGCGCTTGCTGGATCGCCTCTTTGGTGATTTCGTGAAACACCAGCCGATGCACCGGCACCTTGGGCTTGAGCAGCTCGTTGAGGTGCCAGCTGATGGCTTCCCCCTCGCGGTCTTCGTCCGTCGCCAGGTACAGGTCCTTGGCGTCCTTGAGCAGCGCCTTGAGCTTGCGGACCTGGGCCGTCTTGCCCGGCGGAATGATGTAGACCGGGTTGAAGTCTTCGTTGACGTTCACGCCCAGGTAGGCCCAGTCTTCTCCTTTATATTCCTCGGGGATCTGCTTGGCCCCCTGGGGCAGATCGCGCACGTGGCCAATGCTGGCCTCGACCGTGAAATCGCGGCCCAGAAACTTGCTGATCGTCCGCGCCTTGGCCGGCGACTCGACGATCACAAGCGACTTGCCGTTGCGGTTGGAGGCTTTTTTGGCCATCGGGCGCCTTGGGGGAAAATGGAGGTTCTGGGCAGACATTGCCACATTGGTAAATCTGCCGTCCGACTCACGTTTCCTGAATCGTCTCTCGCCGGCCCACCCAGTCGCTACAACCCGGCCGTGGGCGGGCCAAGGTTCTAACGGTTCGATCGGTTACGCCGCCGGCGCGCTGCCGACACCCTGCCGACACGCCAAAAAACTACCGCCCGCGGACCTCAGCCCCGGCCGCAGGAAATTCTGCCTGCCGCCGCCGCTGGCCACGGCAAGTGCGGCCAGCACGGGTCCAGGGTCGCGGCTCTGGGCGCCGGCGTCAGCCCGCGGCGGCGGGTCTAAAAACCGCGGTCCATTCTCGCGCCGCCCTGGGGCATTTGAGCCCAGCGGACAAGTCCCAGACTCCTTTTGGGATTGCATTTACGTCGCGTGGCGCTAAAATCGGGTCGCTGGTCCGAGAGCGCCCAGTTCGACTAGCCGAGTCGGCGCGATGGGCGGAGCACAACAGCTCGCCGGCCCCGGCACAACCGTCAAATCAATACTACTCCGCCCACCCGGCTGTCAAGAGTCCCGGCGGCCACTCTGTCCGGCGGGGAGTCTTCCAGGAGCATCCGATCGATGGCAAGTCCCTTTGCAGTATTTCGCCGTAATCAGCGTGTGCTCCTGGCGGTGTCGGGCATCACGGCGATGGTCGCGTTCGTGTTTTTGGACCCGATATTCAAAATGTTGGGCGGCAGTCACGCTCCCGACAATCCGCTCGTGGTCCGCACCAACTACGGCAACTACAAGCGCTCCGACCTGGAGGCCATCGAGCAGCAGCGGCACCTCGTGGAAATTTTCTTGCAGCGCGTGATCGCCGCGCGCGTCCAGAAGGAATTCGAGGGGCGCGGAATGCCCCCCGACCGGCTGCAAATGGCCATCAAGTACACCTGGGAGTCGATCCATCGACAATTGATGGCCCGGGCCACGCCCCCGGGCGATGCCGCCACGATCGAGACGCTCATTCTGGCCCGCCGGGCCGAAGAAATGGGCATGGTCGCCAGCGATCAGGCCATCAACGATCTGCTGCGGCTGTTTGCCGGCAGCGTCTACGGACAGCTCGCGCGATATCATCGCCGGGCTGAGCCGGGGAGGTAATAGCATGCCGATCAGCCAGACCTACCTGTTCGACGGCCTGCGGCGCGAACTGTTGGCCTCGCGCTATACCGAGATGTTCCGGCTGTCGACGCTGGGCATGCCGCCGGCCGAACGCTGGGAATATTTCGAACAGCTGAACCTGAAGGCCGAAGCCCGGGTGCTGCCGGTCAAGGCGGAACAATTCCTCAGCGCCGCGGCCCAGCCCAGCGACGAAGACCTGGAAAAATTCTTCGAACGCCACCAGAACCAGCTTCCCGAGCCGAATTCCCCCGAGCCCGGCTTCAAAGAGCCGGCCAAGATGGCCTTTCAGTATTTTCAGGCCAACCTGGAAACCTTCACCGAAAAGGCCATGGGAAAAGTGACGTCCGAGGAAATGCACGACTACTACGAAAAGAACAAGGCGGTGCAGTTCCGCGAGCTTGGCCTGCCCCCCGGCAAGGACGAACAGCCGCCGGTCAAGACGGGTGAAATGGAGGATCCGCTGGGTCCCGATGAGCCTGCGGCCGAGAAGTCCGCGGCCGGCAAGGACAGCCCGCCGGCCAGCGAAAAGCCGGCCGAGGGCCAGGCGCCCCCAAGCAGTACGCCGCCGGAGAAAGCGGCGCCCGAAAAACCAAAATCCTCGCAGCTCAATCTGGACCGCGGGGCGGGCGTGTTTCGCCTGACCAGTGCCCTGCAAGCCGCCGCCAAACCGGAGTCCGACGCCGCCGACACCAAGCCGGCGCCGGCCGATGCCAAGGCCTCCGACGACGCGCCCGGCGACGCCAAGCCGGCCGAGCCGGCTGCAGACGACGCGGCCCAAGCGCCGGCGGACGCGGCCGACGCCGACAAGAAGCCCGAGCCAAAGTACGAACCGTTCGAAAAGGTTGAAGACACGATCCGCCGGCAGCTGGCCCGTGAGAAGGCCGAAAAGACGCTGGAAGAAGCGTTCGAGAAGCTCAGCGCCAAGATGCGGGCCTACGCCAGCGCTCGCAGCGTGTACGTGGCCAACAAAGAGGATGATCCCGCGCTCAAGGAACCCGAGCCGCTCGACTTCAATGCCCTGGCCGACGAGTACGGCATCGACGCCAAGGAAACCCCTTTGATTTCGGCCTACCAGGCCCAAACGCAAACCGACCTGGGCAAGTCGATGTCGAATTTCATCAACGACCCGCGGGTCGGTTTCCGCCAGCTCACCTTTGTGCAGCTGGCCTACGGCGATCCAAAACTATTCCGGCCCGAGCGCACCTTCGATGACGAAAACAACCGCTACCTGTGGTGGGCCACGAAAACCACGACCGAACAGGTGCCGGCGTTCGAAGACGTCCGGAGCAAGGTCCTGCTGGCCTACAAGATGCGTGAGGCCCGCAAGCTGGCCCTGGCCCAGGCGGAAAAGTACGCCAAAACGGCGCGCGAAGCGAACAAGCCGCTCGATGAAATCTTCGCCAACCGCGAGGGAATGGAAGTCACCGACACCGGCCCGTTCTCGCGGATGACGATGGGCAACACGCCCTATGACTTCGAATCGAGCGAGCCGCGTCTGAGCGCGGTTCACGGCGTCGAGGCCCCCGGCCAGGAGTTCATGCAGGCGGTCTTCAGCTCGAAGGCGGGCGACGTCAAAGTGGCCCAGAACGAGCCGCAAGACATCGCCTACGTGATCCAGGTCGAACGCTTCCTGCCCGACCGCAACCTGCTCGAGCACGAATTCCTGCTCGAGCCGGTGCAGAAGTACGCCCGGCTGATGGACCTGGACCAGCACAATCTGTATCTCAGCTGGGTCCGCACGCTGGAGCAAGACGCCGGCGTCGATTGGGTCGAGCCGCCGCGCACCGACGCCCGGGGTGAGCTGGATTAGGCCGCGCGGTAATGCGGCCGGTCAGTTGAATGTGCCGCCCGAGGGGATCGGGGGCGCGTTCGGTTGGGCGCTCGCTCCATCGCTAGCGCGAACCGCGCCTGCTACGCGCGGCGGCGCGAGGCCTTGCGGCGGTCGTTCTCGCTGAGCAGGATCTTGCGCAGGCGGATCTTGCTGGGCGTCACCTCGACCAGCTCGTCCTCGGCGATGTATTCCAGCGCCGCTTCCAGCGTCAGGATCCGCGCCGGCTTGAGCAGGATGTTGCGGTCGCTGCCGGTGGCCCGCATGTTGGTGAGCTTCTTTTCCTTGGTCGGGTTGACCGCCATGTCCCCCGAGCGGCTGTTTTCGCCGACGATCATCCCCTCGTAGACGATGTCGCCGGGGGCAACGAACATTTCGGCCCGGTCCTGCAAGCTGTCCAGCCCGAAGGCCACCACCTTGCCGGCCACCATCGAGACCAAGACGCCGCTGGCGCGTTCGGGAATCTCGCCTTCCAGCGGCCGGTAGGCTTCGAAGCGGTGATGCATAACCGCCATGCCCTGCGTGGCGTTGAGCAGCCGGGTGCGCAGCCCGATCAGGCCCCGGGCCGGAATCGAGAACGACACGTGGGCGAACTCGCCGCGGGCGGTCATTTCGAGCATCCGGCCGCGGCGGGCGCCGACCATTTCCATCACGGCCCCCAGGCGGTCGTGCGGCACTTCGACGAGCAGGTTTTCGAACGGTTCTTCGGTCACGCCGCCCCGTTCGTGCAGGATGACCTGCGGCTTGCCGATCGACAGTTCGTAGCCTTCGCGGCGCATGGTTTCGATCAGCACGCCCAGGTGCAGCAGGCCGCGGCCGGAGACGTTGAAGGCGTCGCTGCCCGGAATCGGCTCGACCCGCAGGGCCACGTTGCGCTCCAGCTCGCGCAGCAACCGGTCGCGCAGGTGGCGGCTGGTCACGTACTTGCCTTCTTTGCCGGCCAGCGGCGAGTTATTGATGCCGAACACCATCTGCAAGGTGGGCTCGTCGACTTCCACCCGGGGCAGAGCCCGGCGGACTTCGGCATTGCTGATCGTGTCGCCGATCTCCACGCCTTCCAGCCCGACCACGGCCGCCACGTCGCCGGCCTCGGCCTCGGCGACGTCCTTGCGTCCCAGCTTGTCGAAGACTTGCAGTCCGGCCACTTTGTGCAGCGTGGAGCGGTCGCCCGACTGCATCAGCGCCACCTGCTCGCCGCGCTGAATGCGGCCCGACTGGATTTTGCCGATGGCGATCCGGCCGACGTAGTCCGACCAGTCGAGCGTGGTGACCAGCATTTGCAGCGGCGAGGCGGCATCGACCAGCGGGCCGGGAATTTTTTCCAGCACCAGGTCCAACAGCGGCCGCATCGACTCGCCCCGCACCGCGGCATCGTGCGTGGCATAGCCGTCGCGACCGCTGGCGAAAATGTAGGGGAAATCGGCCGTTTCGTCGTCGGCCCCCAGCTCGATGAACAGATCGAACACCTCGCCCAGCACTTCCTGGATGCGGGCGTCGGGACGATCGATCTTGTTGATCACCACCAGCGGCTTGAGCCCGCACTCCAGGGCCTTGGAGAGCACGAACCGGGTTTGCGGCATGGGCCCTTCGGCTGCGTCGACCAGCACGAGCGCGCCGTCGGCCATGCGGAGCACGCGCTCGACCTCGCCGCCGAAGTCGGCGTGGCCGGGGGTGTCGATGACGTTGATCTTCACGCCCTGGTAGGGAATGGCGATGTTCTTGGCCAGGATCGTAATGCCGCGCTCGCGCTCCAGCTCGTTGGAGTCGAGGATGCATTCTCCCACCAGCTGGCTTTCGCGGTACTCGCCGCTTTGGCGCAGCAGGGCGTCGACCAGCGTCGTTTTGCCGTGGTCGACGTGGGCAATGATGGCAATGTTGCGGATATCCTGGCGGCGCATCCCGTCGGCGGCGTCGCTGCGGAGCACGGTGGTCGAGGAGCTCATAGTGAATCTCGGGGACCGAGGCCCGGCAAAAACTTGCCCGGCATCGTGAAAAGAAGGAATCCGCCCAGGACCCTCGCTGCTGCCAGCGAGGCACTGCTAGCCAGCCAGCCCTGCGGCTAGCCGCCGGCGGATGGAAGGAGCGAGGCGTCGGTGAACCCGCTTGGAAAGCGATTGGCCAGCATCGGCAGGCTCACGTTCGTGAAACGGGTCGCGACAGGAAGGAATACCTAAGTATAGCTGATCGGGGGGAATTGGCCCAGGCCAGTGGCAAAGGCAGAAGGCAGAAGGATGAAGGCAGAAAATAGGAACAGAACACGAAGCGGAGCCGCGGAAAGCGGGCTTCCGGACGACGCGAGTGCCGGATTTTGTGAGCCGGGCGTTAGCCGCGCCTTTCCGGACGCGCACCCCCCGAGTTACTTGCCCACCGCGTACAGCGCGTCGAACGTGCGCAGATAAATCCGGCCGCCGGATATCGCGGGCGAGGCCGAAATCGATTCTTCCATCTTGTTCTGCGCCAGGATCTCGAACTCGCGCCCCGTCTTGACGACCGTGACCGTGCCGTCGCGGGCTGTCAGATAGACCTTGCCGTCGGCATAGACCGGGCTGGCCCGATGGCGGTCGGAATGCGCCCGCTTCTGATACACCTCTTTGCCGGTCCGGGCCTCCAGGCACAACAGCGTGCCGTCCTCGCGGCCGAGGTACAGCAAATCGTCGTGGATCAAGGGCGACGGCACGTCGGGCGTGTTGTGCTCGCGCGTCCAGAGATGGCCGTCCTTGCTGTGGGAGATGTCCCCCTTGGCCGTCGGTTCGATCGCCAGCACCGGGCCGTTTTTGGCCGACGGGACGATGATGATGCCGGGCACGGCCAGCGGCGATGCCACGAGGCGCAGCGTCTGGTTGTAGTTGCCCTTGGGATTCAAGCCGCCGCAGCGGAAGATTTCGGCCCCGTCGTTCAGCTGGTGGGCCACGATGTAGTCGGCGCCGTGCGTCAGCAGGAAGGCCCGCTGCGCGTCGCGATAGATCACCGGCGACGCGTACGAGTGCTCGCACTCGGCCGTGGCGTCGCTGGAGCGCTTCTGATGCCAGATTTCGTTGCCCGTCAGGGCATCCAGGGCCACGACCGTGGCCCCGCCGCTATGAATCAGCTGCAAGTACAGCCGCCCCTCGTCCAGCACCGGCGTCGAGGTCATGCCGAACTGAATGTTGAACTTGCCGTACTTTTCCTGCACGTTGTACAGCCAGACCGGGCTGCCATCGACGGTGAAACAGCCCAGCTCGCCCGAGCCCATGAACACCCAGACATGCTTGCCGTCGGTCGATGGCGAAGGCGAGGCATAATTGCCCTCGTCTCCGCGGACGGCCTGGTTCGTGGCGGCGATGGTTTTCTTCCACAGCTCCTCCCCCTTGGTGCTGATGCACATCAGGACCAGCAGTTGACCGTCGGCCGAAGTCAGAAAGATCCGGTCCTTCCAGACCGCCGGCGTCGAACCGGCCGGCCCGGGCAACGGCAGCCGCCAGGCGACCCCCTCGGTCTTGCTCCAGGTGGTGGGCAGTCCGGTTTCGCCGCTCACGCCGTCGAGCCGGGCGCCGCGCCACTGGGGCCAATCTTCGCTCCGGCGCTTGCCGCCAAACAGCCGACCATCACCAGGCCCAGCGCACAGCGAGTCAGGCTGTGGCGCGTCGGGAGACGGTGCACAAGGGGACGGCGCGACAGGCAACAAGGCAACGGGGATTCGAGTCTCATGGGCGCGACTTCCAACGGGCGGGCAGGCATGGAGGCGGGGAAAAAACAACCGGCAAATGCGGGTGCGTTTAGTCTCGCCCAGAACCGGCCGCCGGTCAATCCGCCGCGCCAGGGCGAGCGCCGCGGGGGGTGGGTCGGCCGGGGGCGCCAGGGGGCCGCCCCGGCGAAGCCGGCGAGCAATTCGGGCGAAGTCGCCCCGCGGAGCGGGTAATATAAAGCTCAGCGGGCGTGCGCCAGCCCACCCCCCCTGCCGCGGCCGGCAAGTGCCTTTGGCTCTCGCGTCGACGACGATGAAGATCACCACCATCCCCCAGTTCTACCGCAACCTCAACAACCTGCATCGCTGGCGGGAGATCATCTCCGTCTTGAGCAAGTACGGCCTGGCCGATTGGCTCAGCCGCTTCGATTACGGATTGGCCAAGGGATTTTTTCGCGATCACTCGGGCGAAGCCCTGGCCAACCTCAGCCGCGAAACCCGCATCCGCCTGGCACTGGCCGAGCTGGGACCGACGTTCATCAAGCTGGGCCAGGTGCTCAGCACCCGCGCCGACCTGATCGGCACGCGCCTGGCCGACGAATTGCAGCAACTGCAAACCGACGTCAGCGCCGATCCCCCCGACGTCGTCCGCGCGACGCTCGCCCGCGAGCTGCACCGGCCGCTCGACGAGATTTTTTCGGTCTTCGAGGACACGCCGATCGCCAGCGCCTCGATCGGCCAGGTCCATCGGGCCTGGCTCAAGAACGGCGAAAAAGTCGCCGTTAAGGTGCAGCACGCCGGCATCGAAGAGCGGATCCAGGTCGACCTGGACATCCTGGCCGGACTGGCCCCGTTTGCCGAGCGCATTCCGGAGTTCAGCAACTACCGGCCCCGGGCCACGGTTGCCGAATTCCAGCGGATGCTCCGGCGCGAGCTCGATTTCCGCCGCGAGCAGCGCAACCTGCAGCGCTTCGCCCAGGATCTGGCCGGGCAACCCGACGTGCGGATTCCGGCCCCCTACCCCGAACTCTCGACCAGCCGCGTGCTGACCATGGAGTTTCTCGACGGCGTCAAGCTCTGCGACGCCGCCGCCGGCCCCAACGGGCATTACGACCTCGACGCCTTCGCCCGCACCGGCGCTCAGATGTATCTGGACATGATCTTTGCCAACGGCATGTATCACGCCGATCCGCACCCGGGCAATCTGATCATGCTCGACGACAGCCGGCTGGGGCTGGTCGACTTCGGCATGGTGGGCCGGATCGACGAAGGCCTGCGCTCGGCGATCGAGGAAATGCTCCTGGCGATCATCGACCAGGATGCCGAGCAAGTCACGTCGATCATCACCCGGCTGGGTGCCGTGCCGAGCGACCTGGACTACAACATGCTGGGCATCGACGTGGCCGACTTCGTCGCCCAGTACGGCCAGCAGAACCTGCGCGAGTTCAGCCTTTCGGCCGCCCTGACCGACGTGACCGAAATCATTCGCCGCTATCACATCATGCTGCCCGCCCGGGCCGCCATGCTGCTCAAAGTGCTGATCATGCTCGAAGGCACGTCGCGGCTGCTCTCGCCGGATTTCAGCCTGATGGAATTGATCGGCGCCTACCGGCACAAGATGATCTGGCGGCGGCTCTCGCCGGCGCGGCGGATGAAAAAACTCAACCGCATCTACGGCGAGTTCGAGCGGCTGGCCGAAGTCCTGCCCCGGCGACTGACCGACATGCTCGCCCAGATGCAAAGCGGCAAGTTCGACGTCCACCTCGATCACCGCGGCCTCGAGCCGTCGGTCAATCGGCTGGTGCTGGGCATGCTGGTCAGCGCGCTATTCCTGGGCTCGTCGCTGCTCTTGAGCCACAACGTGCCGCCCAAGTTTCACGACGTGTCCGTGCTGGGCGCCGCCGGAATGGCCGCCAGCCTGGTGCTGGGCCTGCGGCTCTTGTGGGCGATCAACAACTCAGGCCACCTCGACCGCCGCGATTGACGGTCCGCCCGGCAGCTCGAAGGCGGCCGCGCCCGGCGGCACTGCAGCGGTTGCCGCGCCCGGCGGCACTGCGGCGGCGGCCGCGTCTGGGAGCCCTGCGGCGCCGGCCGCCTCCGGCAGCGCTGCGGCTCCGCGACCCGAACGGCAGAATGCCCAGCAATCGGCCAGCACCCGCTCGAGCCGCTCGTCCAGCTCGACGAGCTGCCGCAGCACCTCGTCCTGCCGGCTTTCGATGTCCAAAAGCACCCTGACCGAATCAGGAATTTCGTACATGCGGCAATGCGGATCGGAGTTCGCGAGAAAAGGACTTGCGGCGGGCCCAAAGCCTGAGGGCCGGCGCCGCGGTCCCAGCGCCTGGGACACTCCCCAAAAGCATCGACCGGCCGCCGCGCGCCCGTCGAGCAAACTCGCCGGCGCTGGAAACGACTGCCTGCGTTGCCCCCCTTGAGACGCACTTTGCCGCTCGCGGGGCTGCGTAAAGGTCGGCAGTCTGGGCAAATGACGATGTTCGTGCCACTGCTGTCTCGGCGGGCGATTGCCGGGCATACAGGCTCCTTCGGCCGATTTCGACCCCGCTGCGGTGCCCCACAAGGTCGATAACAACTCGGTCGCCGCTCGCCTGCCGCGGAGCAGTCCATGGTGGGCGGGCCGCGGCAGGGCAGGCCCAGGGCCCACGCGGGCGGTCTGCCGGGCGACTTCGCGCTGGACAGCGACCGCTGCTTGCACCTATATTCACGGATTCCGCAGGGCTCGCCCTGCCTGGGCAATTGGGGTCCGTTTCGTTGGCAACGTAAAAGGAGGAGATGTGGTTAAGTTGAATGTGCGGGATCGGGAATCGATCCAGGAGGCGGTTCGCCGTTTCCGCAAGCTCGTCGAGCGGAGTGGAATCAAAAAAGAAATGCGCCGGCGCGAATATTACGAGAAGCCGAGCGAGACGCGTCGCCGGGCCCGGCTGCGTGCCGAGCGCCGTGGCCGCCGCACCCGACTGTTGCAAGGCGGACCCTGAACCTGCGGTCCGAGATTGGCCCGCTGCTCGTTTGGCGCACCGCTCTGGTCGCTGGCGGCGCGCGGCTCAGCGATCATCTGCCTGCGCGATTCTCAGCCCCGGAACGACCGGGGCTATTTTTTTGCGCTCGCGCCAGCCCTTCCGGCGCGGCAGCGTGCAGCCGGGCCGGGAGCCGGTTATGATCCAGGGCGCTTTGAAAACGCTCCGCCGATCGTGAGATCCTCTCTCCCTGTGCAGGCCCTTGCATGGCTAGCCACCGCGGCCGTTACCAGATGCTCGCCGCCGCATTCTGGCTGGGGCTGCTCATTGGCAGCCAGGCCCCGGCCGACGAACCCCAACCGCCGCCAGGCGAGAACCAGCTGCCGGCAGGCGAGAACCAGCTGCCGGTTGCCACGCGCTGGTTCAAAGGCAACCTGCACACGCATTCGCTCTGGAGCGACGGCAACAACTTTCCCGAGATGATTGCCGATTGGTATCGCGAGCGCGGATACCACTTCCTGGCTCTCTCGGATCACAACATCCTGAGCGAAGGCGCGAAGTGGCTGCCGGTCGCCGAGGTTACTAAGCGGAGCGGCCACGATGCCTTGGCCCCCTACCGCCGCCGTTTCGGCGCAGACTGGTGCGAAACCCGGACCCACGACGGCCAGCTCGAGGTCCGGCTCAAGCCGCTGGGAGAGTTTCGGCCGCTGGTCGAAGAGGCCGATCGCTTCCTCCTGATCCAGTCGGAGGAAATCACCGACCACTTCGGCCCGCTGCCCGTGCACATCAACGCCCACAACCTGCGCGACATGATCCGCCCGCAAGGGGGCGCGAGCGTGCGCGAGACGATCGCCAACAACCTGTCGGCGGTCGAGCGGCAGGGCGAGCGAACGGGCCGGCCGATGTTCGCGCATCTGAATCATCCGAATTACGAATACGGCGTCTCGGCCGAAGACCTGGCGGCCGTGCTCGAAGAGCATTATTTCGAAGTCTACAACGGGCATCCGGCCGTCCATCAACAAGGAGACGCCGAGCACCCCAGCGTCGAGCGGATGTGGGACATTGCCAATACGATCCGCCTGGCCCAGTTGGGCGGCCCGCCGCTGTTCGGGCTGGCCACCGACGACGCGCACGAATACTTCGGCCGCGCGGGCGCCTCGCCCGGCCGGGGTTGGGTCCAGGTGCGCGCTGCGCGGCTGACTCCCGAATCGCTGATCGCCGCGATTCGCCAGGGGGAGTTCTACGCCTCCAGCGGCGTGACGCTCGACGACGTGCAGTTCGACCCGATGCGCGGCATCGTCGAAGTGCATATCCATCCCGAGGGGGATGCCCAGTTCACGACCCGGTTCATCGGCACGCGCCGGCCTGTCGGCGCCGACAAACCGGCGCCGGCCGCCGCCGATCGCCAGCCGCCGGCAGCGGACAAACCCTCGGGCAAGGCCGCTGCCGAACTTCCCCCAGCCCCGCCGGTGGGCGAAGTGCTGGCCACGGTCAGCGGCACGACGGCCCGCTACATGCTGGCCGGCGACGAGTGGTATGTCCGCGCGACGATCACTTCCAATAAGCCGCCGGCCAATCCGTCGTTCAAAGAGCAAACGGCCCAAGCCTGGACCCAGCCGGTCGGCTGGCAAAAATGGCTCCCGGCCGCGGCGCCGGCGGAGCCGAAAGCGGAGTAGCGGTGCGCGGGCGGGATCACCGTCCGCCGACAGGATCAGGACGCGCCGGCCAGCTCGCGCGCCTGCTCGATCACCGCGTCGAGCATCGGCTCGGTCAGTCTGCCGGTGAACGTGTTTTGCTGGCTGGGATGATAACTGCCCAACAGATGGCGCCCGCCGGCCAGCGGCGCCTGCGCTCCGTGGCCGAACTTGGGCAGCTTGCCCGCGTGCCAGCCGAGCCGCCGGGCCTGATCCAGAATCGCCCGCCAGGCGATCTGCCCCAGGGCCAAATACACCCGGGCCGGAACGAGCGCGAACGTGCGTTCGAGCCACTGGCTGCAGGCGGCGATCTCGTCGGGCGCCGGCTTGTTGTCGGGCGGAGCACAGTGGCAGACGGCCGTGATCGCGCAGTCGAAAAGTTCGAGCCCGTCGTCGGCCGCGGTACACTCGGGCTGGTTGGCGAAGCCGGCTTTATGCAATGCCCGATAGAGCCACTCGCCGCTGCGATCGCCGGTGAACATCCGGCCGGTGCGATTGGCCCCGTGCGCCGCCGGGGCCAGGCCCACGACGAGCAGCCGGGCCCCCGGATCGCCGAAATTCGGCACCGGCCGGCCCCAGTATTGCCACTCGCGGAATGCGGCCCGCTTCTCGGCGGCCACTTGCCGGCACCAATCTCGCAGCCGCGGACAGGCCTCGCAGCCGACGATCCTGTCGTTCAGCTCGGTCCACGGGTCGGTTGGCGCGGGGGTCACGCGAATTCGCTGGGGGGAGAATACAAACCGCAAAGACTCCCGCCCGCTTATTGGCCGCTTTTCGCGGCCGGCTCCCGTTTGGCCGTCCAGAAAAGAGCCTGAGCGAGCAGTCGCTTGAAGTCGGCATGGGAGAAATCGTCGGGATGGCCGAGCGAGGTATAGAAGATGCGCCGGCCCGGGAGCTCGCGCGTCCAGGCGATCGGCTCGCTATGCGGCGCGCCTTGGGCATCGACGATGCTGCCGGTCAGGAGCACCCGGACGTCGTCGGCCACGTGCGGGTTCTTGTACAAGCTGCCGGAAGTTTCAAACGGGGTGAAGCCGGCCAGGATCGGATGCTTGCGGCCGTCGTCGGTCAGGCTGACCTTGGTCACCGGGCCCAGGCCGTAGTGCCCCTGGTAGTCGCCGCCCAGCACTTCTTTGTCCAATTCCAGCCAGGTCTGGATGGCGTGGCTCGCCGTGCGAACGCCGACGAGGGGCCGATCCGCCTGGCAGTAACGCTTGATCCGCGCCAGCTCGTCGCCCGAGAGCCGCAGCCGCCGAGTGAACAGGAGCATCACGTCGCAGTCGTCGAGATGCTCCAAGCCGGGCAAATGCTCCTCGTCGTTGCCTTGCAGAAAAGCCCGCGAGCAGCGGACGTCGTACCGATCTTCGAGAAACGTTTGCAGCTGGGCGAGCGTCTCGTTCGATTGGTACTCGAGCGAGCCCGACACCAGGCAAACGCGCAGCGGCTCGGCCGCCTGGCCCGACGCGACCAGCCACAGGCCAGTCGCCAGCCAGGCGCCACAGACCAGTCTGCTCGTCGAACGGCGCAGCGACATGGGTTTTTCTCCACGAGCCGGGGGTCACTGTCGAACTTGGACGAGTTGGACGAGCAAGCAAAGGTTGCAGCAGGCGGCAAGCCGCGCGGCGATGGATGCCGCGTCAGGCAATGATCTCGTGGATGATTTCGCCGTGCACGTCGGTAAGCCGCATGTCGCGGCCGCCGAAGCGGAAGGTCAACCGCTTGTGATCGATGCCCAACAGGTGCAGCAGCGTGGCGTGCAGGTCGTGCATCTCGGCCTTGTTCTCGACGGCCTTGTAACCGTATTCGTCGGTCTGGCCATAGATGGTGCCCCCCTTGACGCCGCCGCCGGCCAGCCAGACCGTGAAGCCGAAGGGGTTGTGATCGCGGCCGTCGGAGCCCTGGGCGAAGGGGGTGCGGCCGAACTCGCCGGCCCAGACGATCAGCGTCTGGCCCAGCAGGCCGCGCTGTTTCAGATCGGCCAGCAGCGCTCCGATCGGCTGGTCGACTGCCCGGGCGTTGTTCTGGTGTCCGTTCTTCAGATCGCCGTGCTGATCCCAGCGATCGGCTCCGACGTTGGGGCAAGTGAGCTCGACGAACCGCACGCCCCGTTCGACCAGCCGCCGGGCCAGCAGGCACTCGCGGCCGAAGCTGGCCGTCTGCGCGTATTGGGCGTCCAATCCATAGGCTGTGCGAGTTGCCGCGGTTTCGTCGGAAAAATCGATCAGCTTCGGCACCGCCACCTGCATGCGATAGGCCAGTTCGTAGTTGGCAATGGCCGACTCCAGCTGATCGACCGCGCCCAATCGTTCGACCGCACTGGCATCGAGCTGCCGCAGCAGGGCCAGCTTGTTTTGCTGCAAAGCGGGCCGGGCTTCGGTCGGGCGAATGTTGGCCACCGGCGCGTCCCCGGGATTGAAGATCGATCCCTGGAAGGTCGCGGGCAGAAAGCCGCTGTTGAAATTGTCCAAACCGCCCGGCGGAATCAGGCCGCCGTTGAGCACGACGAAGCCGGGCAACTCCTGGCATTCGCTGCCCAGCCCGTAGCCGCACCAGGCCCCCATGCTCGGCCGGCCCTGCATGCCCGAGCCCGTGTGCAGGAAATAGTTGGCGTTGGTGTGCTCGGAGAAGTTCGAGGTCATCGAGCGCACGATCGCCAGGTCGTCGACGTGTTCGGCCACGTGCGGGAACAACTCGCTCACCGGGATGCCGCTTTGCCCGTAGTTCTGGAATTTCCAGGGGCTGCCCAGCGTGTTGCCGTTGTTGTTGAATTGCGTGGGCTCGATCTTCATCTTGAACGGCTGGCCGTGCTCGGCCGTCAATCGCGGCTTGGGGTCGAACGTGTCGACCTGCGAAGGCCCGCCGTCCATGTAGAGAAAGATCACGCTCCGGGCCGTGGCCGGAAAATGCGGCGGCCGCGGGGCAAACGGGCCGGGCGCTGCCTCGCCGGCCAGCAGTCCGCCGGCCAGTTCCCCTTCGGACAGCAGCGCCGCCAGCGCCATGGCGCCAAATCCGCCGGCGCAGCGGGACAGCATCTCGCGCCGCGATAAGGGTGCCGGAGCCAATTTGCCGCAGGGAAATTTCATCGCCGCTTGTTCTCGCCGTTCATAGCGCCACTATCAGTGCCGCAATCAGTGATGCCGCTAGTTAACGAACAAGAATTCCTTCGAGTTGAACAGCATGTGACACAGATCGGCCCAGACGCGCTCGTCCGCCTGCCAGGCCCCCTCGCCCAGGCCCAGCTCCCGCCCCTGCTGCTCCAAAAACACCAGGGCCGTTTGACGTTCGCCTTCGCTCGCCGGTCGGGCCAGCGCCTGCTCGTACAATAGGCCGACGCGATCGGCCGCCGACAAGCCGCCCTGGGCCAGCGCTGCGCCGGGCCCGAAGCTGCGCCTGCTGGACCACCAGCGGATCGTTCATCAGGATCAGGGCCTGCGCCGGCACGTTCGAGACGTTGCGGCGGCCCACCGTGTTGAAGGGAATCGGCGCGTCGAATGCCAGCATCATCGGCGAGAGGAAATTGCGCCGCACCGAAATATAAATGCTGCGGCGGCCGTTGCCGTCCAAGGGGCCGCTGGCCGGCCGGCCGCGTCCTTCCATGTACTGCGTCACGTGCACCGGCACGCTGGGACCAAACGGGGTCAGGTCCAACCTGCCCGACACGGCCAGGATCGCATCGCGCAAAGGCTCTCCCTCGAGCCGGCGGATCCGCATGCGGTGGAGCAGCAAGTCTTGCGGATCGACGGTGTCGCCGGCCGCGGGATGGCTCGTCATTTGATACGTTTGCGAGAGCACGAGCGTGCGAATCAGCCGCTTGATCGACCAGCCCTCGCGCACGAACTGATCGGCCAGATAGTCGAGCAGCTCCGGATGCGTGGGCGCCTGCCCGAGCACGCCGAAATTGTCGACCGACCCGACGATCCCCTGCCCAAACAAGTGCTGCCACACCCGGTTGACCATCACCCGGGCCGTCAGCGGATTGCCGGGCGCGAGCACGGCCTGAGCCAATTCCAGCCGGCCGCTGCCGCCGGACCGGGCCGCCAGCGGCGCGGCGCCGGCCAGCGCTTCGAGCAGGCGGCGGGGAACCGGCTCGCCCGGAGTTTTCGAGTTGCCGCGCACGAGCAAAAATTCGTCGATGCCGTTGGCCTCGAGCATGGCCAGCGCCGTGTGCGATTCGGCCGGCACCTGCCGCACGAGCTCGGCCTGGCGCTCGGCGACTTTGCGTTCCAGTTCGGCCAGGCGGGCCAGCGGCTGACTCGCGGCCGGCGACCAAAGTTCCGCGTGCGCCACCAGCCAGTCGGCCAGGCGCGCCGCGTCGGCAGCCTGCGGCGAGCTGCTGATCTTGCCCGCGGCCAATTGCTCGACGACCTGGCCATATAGCGCCTGGTGGCCAGCGGCCAGCGCGTCGAGCGATTGCCCGGCGGGGCCGGAGAGCAAATCGACCAGCAAGCGATTCGGCAGTTCGCCGCTCGCCGGCCGCGCGGCCGAATCCACGACCCGGGCGATGGCCAGGTCCTCGTCTCCCAGCGGCGAAAATTCGAAATGGGCCCGATGGCCGGCGTAGGTCGACAGATCGTGCTCGACCCACTGCCACCCGTTAGCGTCCCCCTTCCACTCGCGGAGGACCGCGCCGTGCAGCGGGCCGTTGACGATCAGATGCGAATTGACGGTCGCATAGACCCGGCCCGATCCCTTGACCAGATACCAGATCTTGCCGGAGCCCAGCACCACCTCGGGCGTGCGAAGCGTGCAACCGGTGCGCTCCCAGTTGCCCAGCGTCCCGGTGTCCTTTTCGGTATTGGGGGCCAGCTTCAAATGATTCCAAAGCGGATCGCGCTGGGCGTAGCTCTGGGTGGCCACCCGCCAAGACCCCATCGTGTTCTTCGGTCCGGCCGGGTTCGCCGGGCCGGACGGGTTCGCTGCGCCGGACGGGTTCGCCGGTCCGGCCGAGTTCGCTGCGCCGGCAGCCTGGGGAAACAGCAGCTCTCCAGTGCGAATCGGGCCCGTGCCGAAAGCAATCCCGTTTGCATACCAGGGAGCCGCCGGATCCGCATAATCGACGATCGTTCGCGGCGCCGGGTCCGGCGGGTCCTTCGGGCGCAACGGGGCTGCGAGCTTCTCAGCCAGCGCACCGGCCAGCGCCGCACAGCGGGCCGGTTCGCCGGCCGCCGGATCGAGCGCAATCGAAGCAAAGACGAACAGCGGATGCTGCGCGTCCCCCCGGGCCCCGTGCAACTGGGCCGCCCAAGCGGCGAGCAATCGGGCATCGAGCGACCGGCTCGCGGCCAGCGCCTTCAGCCGGGCCTGGGCTTCGTCGGCCACCAGATCGGCTCCGCCCTGCGCCGCATCGGTCGTCTTGCCCGGCGGCGGCACGAGTCCGTCGGCCACGGCCTGCCGCGCGGCGAGCAGATAGTCGGCCAGATGCTCGATTACCGGGCGCTGGGCCGCCGCCAGATTGGCGGCCGCTTCGCTCCGCGCAACGGCGCGCAGGGCGGCCAGTTCGCTGGCCACGCGGCGCTCGGTCTCGATCGTCTCGAAGCGGACTTGCCGATAGCCGCTGCTGATCAGGAATCCGGCCAAAGCGTAATAGTCGCGCTGCGCGATGGCGTCGAACTTGTGATCGTGGCACCGGGCGCAGGCCACGGTCAGGCCGAGAAACGTCTTCGACAGCACGTCGATGCGATTGTCCAGCCGGTCCATCTCGTCCTGACGGATGTCGACCGGCGAGTGGACTTCCTCGCCCAGGAACCAGAAGCCGGTCCCCAGGATCGATTCGTTGGCCCCTGTCTGGGGGTTCAGCCGCGGCGGCTCGACCAGATCGCCGGCCAGATGCTCGGTGACGAACTGATCGTACGGCACGTCGGCATTCAGCGCGCGGATCACGTAGTCGCGATACTGCCAGGGATTGGGGATCTGGGGGTCGTACTCATGCCCCCGGGTTTCGGCGTAGCGCACCAGATCCAGCCAATGCCGGGCCCAGCGTTCGCCGAACTGCGGCGCGGCGAGCAACCGGTCGACCAGCCGGGCCACCGCGTCGGGCGATTCGTCGGCCAGAAAGGCCTGCACGTCGGCCGGCGCCGGGGGCAAGCCAATCAGGTCGAAATAAAGTCGCCGCACCAGCGTCCGCTTGTCGGCAGCGGGCGCCGGCGTCAGGCTGTCGGCCTCGAGCCGGGCGAGAATGAAGCGGTCCACCGCCCCGCGCGGCCAGGCCGCGTTGCGCACCGCCGGAGGAGCGATGGGCCGTACCGGCTGCCAGGCCCAATGCGCGGCGCGGCGCTCGGCCAGGTCGAATTTGGATCGGTCGACTTTGGTCGTTGCCGGCTCGACGGGCCAGGGCGCCCCCAGCTCGACCCAGCGCGTGAGCACGGCGATTTCCTCGGCCGGGAGCTTCGACTTGGGAGGCATCTGGTAGGTGTCGCCATAGTTGATCGCGTCGACCAACAGGCTGTCTTTCGGATCGCCGGGCACCACGGCCGGACCGGTGTCGCCGCCGGCCATCAGATCGGCCCGCGAGTCGAGCCGCAGATTCCCCTTCGGAGCGTCCCCCGAATGACACTTCTGGCAGCGCGTCGCCAAGAGCGGCCGAACCTGCTTCTCGAAGAACTCGATGTTCTCGGTCGAGTCGGCCGGCGCGGCAGGCGCGTTTTCGGCCGCCGCCAACCACGACGGCAAGGCCGCCGTCAGCCAGGCGCACGCCAGCAATCGGGGCCCCAAACGGCGTGGCGACAGCGGCTTCATGGCACTCGCCGGACAGGAGTGTAGGTGGGATGCCGGGCCACGCTCGTCGCATTCGAGGAGACTCCGACAGCAAAACTGAATATAACCGCCGCGAAACGGGGGGGCAACCAAACCCCGACCGGCCCCAGGAGGCCTGCAAATTCAGGTGTAGGAGGGAATGGCACTAACTTAAGAAATGTAGGAGGCGACTCCGATCGCCGATTCGTTGCACCAGTCTCGGGAAAGTCGGCGATCACCAGTCGCCTCCTACAATCGCAACACGGGCGAAACGTCGACTTTGCAGTTCTCCTGCGACCGGGCCCAAACCCCGAATCTCCGCTCCCCAAGCGGTCTTGCCGGACTCCCTGCCACGAATTGCAAAAAACTTTGCCGCAGGGCTGAATTCTCCCCTGTTTGCAGCGCTCGGGCGTGCCGCGGCGCTTTCCTCGGCCGCGCGGAAGCTCTACATTCAAGCGCAGCGGAAGAGGCTGGACACCGAGATCGCCCCGGGTACGTCGGCGACCGTCCGCTGGCCCTATCGCCGGGGGTTCTGCAAACGCGTCTCGGCCCACCCGTCACGTCGGATCCTGTCATGTCGGTCACCTCTCGCAGTGCCGGAGCCGCTCGCTGGCGATCTTGTTGCCGGGCGCTGTGCGCCTTGCTGGCGCTCGCGATGCTCTCGCTGCCCGGCTGCGGCGGCTGTAGCAAAGCCAACAAAGTCGACGAATCGAAAGCCGCCAAAGAGAAGGAAAAGAAGAAGAAAGAAGAAGAGGCCAAAAAGGAAAAGCCCAAGCTCGACTTTGAGCGGCTGGAACTGGCCATCGAGCCAAGCGAACCCAAGAACCCGCTCAAGGCGATCAAGCCGGGACATTGGATGGCGGCCAGCATCCAGACGCGGGCCAACAATTTCGACTTCAGCGGCGAGCTCGACACCGCGGCGACCGACTCGCGCGGCAACCTGCTCGACCTGGAGCGCACGCCGTTCCGGCTGGCGACGTCGCGCTCGGCCGTCCTGCCCAAGGGGCAAACCCGGCGGATGGAAGTCTCGCTGTTCGTTCCGTCCGGCGGCATGCGCAGTTGGGTCACCACGCATCTGCGCGACCGCGGCTCGGGGCGCGAGGCCCGGCGCGAGACCGAAGTCTTCAACCACATGCCCGCGTACCAGTATTTCCTGCTGGGCCTGGTCGGCGAGCCCGACCGGTATCGCTGGCTCAAGGTGATCAACTCGGTGCGGCCGCCGACCGACGGCATGGTCTCGAACGCGGTGGAAAACATCTTCTACCGCGTGCAGCTGCCCAGCATTGGCCAGTCGGCGCCGCTGCCTTCCGAGTCGCTCTGCTGGACCAGCGTGGCCTACGTCGTTTGGGACGACATCGACCCGTCGGTGCTCAACATCGAACAGCAGCAGGCCATGCTCGACTGGCTGCACTGGGGCGGGCAGCTGATCATCAGCGGGCCCAAGACGCTGGACCAGGTCAAGCACAGCTTCCTCGAGCCCTACTTGCCGGCGACCGCCGGCAGTCCGCGGAAGTTCGAGGACCAGGCCCTGGCCGAACTGAACGAGGGCTGGACCATCGCCGGGCTTGGCAGCCGCCCGCTCGCCGCCACGCATCCCTGGTCGGGGATCGAGCTGGTGGCCCGGCCCCAGGCCGAGTTCCTGCCCAGCACCGGCGGGCTGGTCGTCGAGCGCCGCGTGGGCCGGGGCCGGATCGTGGCCACGGCGTTCCGGCTGGTCGAGCGCGACCTGATCAACTGGCCGAGCTTCGACAGCTTCGTCAACGGTTGCTTGTTGCGCCGTCCGCACCGCACCTACATCGGCACGGACATCGAAGTACAGCGGCTCGACTGGGCCGACAAGCCGGCCAATCGACTCGATCCCGAACGGATCTGCCAGCTCCGCTATTTCGCCCGCGACACAACGCTGGCCAATCATCCGCGCAGTCCCCGGCCCACGCGCGTCGCCGACCCGGAAGACGCCGACGAAGATCCGTTCGCGGACCCCGCGGCGCAGAACAATCCGTACTACCAGAATCGCTACGGCGGCTATTATCAGCCCGACCCCTATGCGGCCGAAGAGCACTTGCAGCAGGCTGCCATGGGCGAGTCGGGCGTGGCCGGCTGGAACGATTTCGGGCCGGTGGCCTCGGCGGCCCGCACTTCGCTCAAGCAAGCGGCCGGCATCACGATTCCGCATCGCGATTTCGTGCTCAAGGTGCTCCTGGGATATCTCGTCGTGCTGGTGCCGCTGAACTGGCTGGTGTTCCGCCTGATCGGCCGGATCGAATGGGCCTGGATCGCGGCCCCGCTGATCGCCATCGTCTGCGCCGGCGTGGTGATCTGGCTGGCGCAGCTCGACATCGGCTTTGCCCGCTCCAGCACCGAAATCGCCATTGTCGAATTGCAAGGGGACTATCCCCGGGCGCACGTCGCGCACTACACGGCCCTGTACACCTCGCTGTCCACGACGTACGCCGTGCACTTGGAGCAGCCGTCGGCCCTGGCTTTGCCGATGTCGACCAACCCGCAGTTCGAAATGCTTTCGGGCCAGCAGCGGACGACCGTCAATTTCCGCCGCGACAGCGGCGCGCATCTGACCGGCTTTGGCGTCTCGTCCAACGCCACCGGAATGATCCACAGCGAACACATGGTTGAGCTGCCCGGCGCCATTTCGCTGGCCGACGACGGCCAGGACCCGCCCCGGGTGGCCAACGCCACGGGCATGGCCCTGCGCGACGCGGGGGTCGTGCGCCGGCTAGCCGACGGCGAGGGGAGCGAAATCGCCTGGATCGGTGAGCTCAAGTCGGGCGAGTCGGCCACGCTCGTCTTCGAGCCGGCCGACGAGGACCTGTTGGCCCAGCATCGCGAGCGCTCGCCGCAAACGGCCCACGACCGGCCGCCCGACACGCTCAGCTTGCGCTCGCTGGTCGACCTGGCCGAGAATCCCGAGCGGCTGGGCCGGGGCGACGTCCGACTGGTGGCCCTGTTCGACGAGGCGGTGCCCGGCGAGCGGATCGAGCCGGCGGCCGCGCAAGAACGGCATGCAACCCTCGTGGTGGTCAATCTGCGGCTGGGCCCGACGGCGCCGCCGCGCCCCGACACGAACTTGCCGCGCCAGAACAGGCCGGCCGGCCAGCAATACGACGAAGCCGACGACACGCCGCTGGACGCTCCCCTGGGCCCCGGGGAAATGGAGTGACTCGCGTAAGGGGGCCAGACGCGGCGCCGCACGGGGCAAGCATGCAGGACTGGATTTGACCCCGTACTTTTTTTCCCGGCTGTTACCAGAGCGAGTCGAGTCGTTCATGATCGAGATCACCAACTTCGGCAAGCGCTACGGCGAGTTTACGGCCGTCGAGGACTTGAACCTGAAAATCGAAGCCGGCGAGATGTTCGGCTTCATCGGCCCGAACGGCGCCGGCAAGAGCACGACGATCCGCTTCCTGGCCACGCTGCTCAAGGCCACGCACGGCGAGGGCACCGTCAACGGCCACAGCGTGACCAAGGATCCGCTCTCGGTCCGCCGCAGCGTGGGCTACATGCCCGACAACTTCGGCGTCTACGACGGCATGAAAGTCTGGGAGTTTCTGGACTTTTTCGCCGTGGCCTACCAGATTCCGCGCGGCAAGCGCAAGGCCGTGATCGGCGACGTGCTCGATCTGCTGGACCTGACCCACAAGCGAGAAGACTTCGTCAACGGACTTTCGCGCGGCATGAAGCAGCGTTTGTGCCTGGCCAAGACGCTGGTTCACGATCCGCCCGTGTTGATTCTCGACGAGCCTTCCAGCGGCCTCGACCCCCGGGCCCGGCTCGAAGTCAAAGCCCTGCTCAAAGAACTGCGGCGCATGGGCAAGACCATCCTGATCTCCAGCCACATTCTCAGCGAACTGGCCGACTGCTGCACGTCGATCGGCATCATCGAGCGCGGCCAGCTCCTGATGCACGGTCCGATCGAAGACGTCTACCGCCGCATCCGCGGCAACCGGCTGATCGAGATCAAGTTCGTCGAAGGCCTGGAAGTCGGGCTGTCGCTCATCCGCAGCCTGCCGCAAACCCGCAACGTGCAGCTCGAAGACCATCGGGCCACCATCGAATTGGCCGCCACCGACGAGGAAGTGGCCGTGCTGCTGCATCAGCTGGTGCGGGCCGGCGTCAAGATGCGGTCTTTCGCCGACAAAGACCCCACGCTCGAAGACGTATTCATGATGGTCACCAAAGGCCTGGTGACCTGACAAAGCGCGGGCAGCACCCGCGCGGCGCTCAGCCGCACAGCGCCTCAACGGGCGGCCAGCACCGCTTCGAGCGCATCGGCGGCCGCGTCGCATTCTGCGGCGGTGATCGACAGTGGGGGCTGAAACCGCAGGACGTTGGCAAAAATCCCCCCGACTCCGACCAGCACGCCCCGCTCGCGCAGGGCCGCGCGGATCTCCTTGGCCTCGGCCGCGGCCGGCTCCTTGGTGCGGCGGTCGCGGACCAGCTCCAGACCGATCATCAGGCCGCGGCCCCGCACGTCGCCGATCAAGGGCTGCTTCTCCTGAAGCGCGGCGAATCGGGCCAGCAATTGCCCGCCGCGCTCGGCCGAGTTCTCGACCAGGCCTTCCGCCTGGATAACCTCAATATTCGCCACCGCTGCCGCCGCGCAGATCGGATTGCCGCCAAAGGTCGAGAGGTGGTCGCCGGGCTGCATGGCCGCGGAAATTCCCTCCCGGGCCGTGAACGCGCCCAGCGGAAAGCCGCTGGCGATTCCCTTGGCCAAGGTGAGGATGTCGGGCACCACGTCGGGCGAATGTTCAACGGCAAACATCTTGCCGCAGCGTCCGAAGCCGGTCTGGACCTCGTCGACGATCACGAGCGCGCCCGCGTCGTGAAAAATCTGCGCCGCCACCGACAGATATTCGGCCGGCGGCGGGACAATGCCCGCCTCGCCCAAGACCGGCTCGACGATGAAGGCCGCCACGTCGCCGGAGGTCTGCTGGCGGATCGTGTCGCGCAGGGCCTGCGCGCACGCCAGCTCGCACGACGGATACTCCAGTCCCAGCGGGCAGCGGTAGCAGTACGGCGCCGGGCCGAACGCCACGCCCGACAGGTACGGGCCGTTGTTCTTCTTCCGCGCGCTGTTGCCGGTGATCGAGAGCGTGCCGATGGTCCGGCCGTGAAATCCATACGCCAGGGCGACGATCTCGCGGCGGCCGGTGGCTTGCTTGGCCAGCCGCAGGGCCCCTTCGTTGGCCTCGGCCCCCGAGTTGGCGAAAAAGCTCTTCGTCAGGTCTCCGGGAGTGATCTCGGCCAGCTTCTCGGCCAGCTGCCCCACGACCGGAACCTGATAAACGTACGAGCAGCAGTGGACCAGCTTTTCCATCTGCTCGCGGGCGGCGGCCAGAATCCGCGGGTGGTTGTGGCCCGCATTGACGACCGAGATGCCGGAAAAGCAATCCAGGTAGTCGCGGCCGTCCACGTCGGTCAGCGTTCGCCCCCGCGCTGGCCACAACGACCGGCTCGACCCCCTTGGCCACGACGGGCAGCAGGTACCGGGCGTATTGTTCGCGAGTATCCATGGGTGATGCTCTCTGTCGGGTCAGGCATGTCTGGCACCCCCTAATTTGCACATCCCGCCGCTCGGCACAAGGCGGGCCATTCGACGCGGCGCATTGACGGGCTCTTTCGGCCCGACCATATTTCGGTGGGCACGCCGCCTTTGAACCAGATCGACTGCTGCCCGTTGCCGCCGCTTTGCTCAAGGGCACCTCAATATGAACCGCGTCCTGCGAGCCTTCGCAACCTCCTTGCTGGCTGCATTCGCATTCGCCGAATGGTCACATGCGGCCGGCGCGGAGGACGACAAGCGGCCGCCCAACATCGTGTTCATCCTGGCCGATGACTTGGGCTACGGCGACCTGGGCTGCTACGGCCAGCAAAAATTCAAGACGCCGAACATCGATCGGCTGGCCGCCGCCGGAATGCGGCTCACGCAGTATTACGCCGGCTCGGCGGTCTGCGCCCTGTCGCGCTGCGTGCTGATGACGGGCCGGCATCCGGGACACGCCTTTATTCGCGACAACCGCGATCCGGCCCCCAGCGGCGCACCCGCGAAGCCAGCGGCCAGATCCCGATTCCGGCCGACTCCGTCACCCTGGCCCAGCTGCTGCACGCCGGCGGATACGCGACGGCCGGCTTCGGCAAGTGGGGGCTCGGCGGACTGGGCACGAGCGGCGATCCGCTGCGGCACGGCTTCGACCGTTTCGTCGGTTATCTCGATCAGTGGCACGCGCACAATTTCTATCCCCGATTCATCTTCGACAGCGGCCAGCGTTGGGAGCTCGACAATCCCGCCATCGACGTGCACGAGAAGTTTCCGCCCACCACCGACTGGAACGACGCGGCCGTGTACCGCCGCTTCGTGGGCCGGCAGTACGTGCCCGACCTGCTCGCCGAGCGGGCGTTGGCCTTCGTGCGGGAGCAGGCAGCGCGGCCCTTCTTTTTGTACTTTCCCACGACCGTGCCCCATGTGGCGCTGCAAGTGCCCGACGACGCACTGGCCGAATTTCGCGGCCGCTGGCCCGACGAGCCTTACCACGGAGCCCAGGGCTACGTGCCGCACGCCGCGCCGCGAGCCGCCTATGCGGCAATGATTACGCGGCTGGACCAGCAGGTGGGGCGGATCGTCGACCTGGTGACCGAGTTGGGCCTGGCCGAGCGGACGATCTTCGTGTTCACGTCCGACAATGGGCCGGCCGATCGGGCGGGGGCGCCGACACCGAGTTCTTCCAGTCCGCCGACAGCCTGCGGGGCAAGAAGGGTTCGCTCTACGAAGGGGGCGTCCGCGTGCCGCTGATCGTGAGCTACCGCGGGCAGATCGCCGCCGGCAGCACGTCCGATCGCGTCGTCGGGGCCGAAGATTGGCTCCCCACCCTGCTCGCGCTGTGCGGCCTGGAGGACCGGTTGCCCGCGGGCTGCGACGGCATCAGCTTTGCCCCCACGCTGTTGGGCGACAAGACAGAGGGCAGCGATCAGCCGCCGCGCCCGTTCTTGTATCGCGAGTATCCCAACGACGGCGGGCAGCAATCGATCCGCGTGGGCTCCTGGAAGGCGATCCGGCAGAACCTGCTGCCGCGCGGCGGCCAGGCCGGGCCCGACTTGCGGATCCGGCTCTACAATCTGGCCGACGATCCGGGCGAAGCCCACGACGTGGCGGCCGAGCATGCCGATGTGGTCGAGCGGCTGGAGCGGCTGATGCGCGACCAGCACACGCCCTCCGAGCAGTTTCCGCTGCCGGCGCTGGATGGGCTGAGCCGGTGAACAACTGCGGACAAGTCCGCCGGATGGACCTCAGATGCGGGTGGTCGCTCTCCGCGCGGACTGTCTGGATGCCGATGAGCGGCCGACTACTGCGCTTCGAGCCGCTTGACGAAGATGTTCCGGAACCACAGCGCGCCGCGATGGGCTTCGAGCACGAGCGGCCCCTCGGCCGGCGTCTTGTCGTCCTGCAAAGCGCAGTCGTCGACCACCAGCTGGCCGTTCAACTTGACCGAGACTCGGTTGCCCCGCATCTGAATCCACATCGTGTTCCACTCGCCGAGCTTGTTGTCGGCGGCGACCGACGGCCGCTGGCCGGGCGAACCTTTGGCGTTGTGCAGCAGGCCGCCGGAGCCTTCCTTGAGGTCCCAGATCTGCACTTGCGCCTGGGGCCGGCCGCGGAGGAAAACACCGCTGTCGCCGCCGCTCGGGTCGAGCCGCCAGTCGGCCCACATTTCGAAATCCTTGTAGTTCTGAACGGTGGCCAGGTCCCGGCCCCCCTTGCCGACCCAGTGCAGCACGCCGTCCTCGACTTTCCAGAATTCGGCCTGCTTCTCGGCATCCTTCCAGCCGGCCAGGTCCTGACCGTTGAACAGGGCCGTGAAACCCTCGGGCGGCTGGTTCTGATCACCGGCCGCAAATACCCAATCGGCCGCGGTCAGCCGGGCCAGGCCGACTACTATCGCAAACAGGACGGCACGACTCATGGCGATTCTCGGGGGTTGAAGACAAACGCGATGCGACGCCGGTTGAACCGGCTATCGTCGACCGCCGGCTAGGAGGGACATGCGAGGCAACGCCCTGTGTCGCGCCCTAGCTCGCCAGAATCTTGTCCATGTTCTTCGAGATCAGCGCCAGCCGCTCGCGGCCGCCGCCGGGGATTTCGGCTGCCGCCCAGCCGGTGTAGTGGATCTCGCCCAAGGCCTTCATCACCGCCGGCCAATCGCAGTCGCCTTCCATCAGCTCGACGCCAAAGCCCTTGCCCATGCCTTCCTCGTTGGCCTTCTTCAGGCTGTATTCCTTGATGTCGAGCTTGAACACCCGGGGCCCCAGGATCCGGATCCACTGCTCGGGCCAGCCGTAGCGCAGGACGTTGCCCACGTCGAAATGGGCCACGACCAGCGGCGACTGCAATTCGTCGATGTAGCGGGCTGTCTCCAGCGGGCTGACCAGGAAGTTGTTCCAGACATTCTCCAGGGCGATCTTCACGCCCGTCTCTTCGGCCACGGGAATCGCCTTGCGAATCTCGGCCTGCGAGCGAGTGTAGGCCTCGTCGTAGGAAACTTGCTTGTTGACCACCGCCGGCACCAGCAGCACGCTCGTGCCGCCAAACAGCTTCGTCTCGCGCAGGGCCTTCTCGAGGGCTGCCAGCCCACGGGCCCGCACCGCCGGGTCGGGGCTCGAGAGCGTGTCGCGCCAGTGCACGTTGTCGACCGTGCCGTTGATGACCAGTCCCGTCTCGTCGCGGGCTTTGAGGACTTCGTTCGGGTCGAATTCGGTGGGACTGTCCAGTTCGGCCCCGTCGAAGCCCAGCTCCTTGAGCATTTTGAATTTCTCGAGCAGCGAACCGGACCCCTGGACCATGCCGAATTTGAGCGACTTTTTGATCTTGGGTCCGCCGGCCGACGTGTCGGCAGCTGCCGCCGCGCCGGGCTCGGCGATCGACGCGGCCAGCCCGGCAACCGTGGCGGCAGCCGTGGCAGATTTGAGAAACGTGCGCCGCCCGATTTCGTCCGGTTGGCTCATGGCAGTTTTTCCTCGGGGGAGATCGGTTGCGGGTTCGTCGTCTGGTTGAGCGATCATTATGCGGCCTGGGTTTGGGCGCTGCAACTTGGCTGCCTGCCCGGTGCGCCTGGCGGCCCAGTGCGTCTGACGACCCAGTGCGCCCGACGCCCCTGTTCACCGGCGGCCTTGATGCTGCGGGGCGGCGCGGGGCCGAAGTGTTTGCATCGTGCCGCCGGCGGACCTACAACGGGACAGGTGCCGGCGGCCGAACTTTCTTGCGCGTGCCCCGATCGGCCCCCCTGCCCTGTCGCTGCGGCAACCTCCCTCCAGGAGTCTTGGCCATGAACTACGTTCGCTCGCTTGCGGCCGGCACGCTCGTTGCCTTGCAGGCCCTGCTGCTGTGTGCGGCCGAGCCCTTCCCTGGCACGCAGCCGCTGGAGCTGCAAGGCGACCCGGCCGAACAGATGGTGGCCGGGATCGACCGCTTCTTGCTCGGCCAGATCGACAAGTCGACCGAGCGCCGCGCGCGGCATTGGCAGCGCGATTTTTCCTCAACCGCCAATTACACCGCTGCGCTCGAGCCCAACCGCCAGCGCCTGGCCAAGATCCTGGGCGCCGCCGATCCGCGGCCCCAGAAGATTGCCCTCGAGTACGACGCCACGACCAGTCAGCCGGCGCTGGTCGGCCGCGGCGAAGGGTTCGAAGCGTTTGCGGTGCGCTGGCCGGCCGTGCGCGGCGTGCTGGGCGAAGGATTGTTGCTGGTGCCGACGCGCCCCCACGCGATCGACATTGTGGCCCTTCCCGATGCCGACCAGACCCCCGAAATGCTCTGCGGCCTGATGCCCGGGATCGAGCCGGCGGCGCAGTTCGCCCGGCGGCTGGCCGAGAGCGGCTGTCGGGTGCTCGTGCCGACCTTGATCGACCGCGGCTCCGCGAATTCGATCGCGGCGGCCGGCACCCGGCCCTCCAATCAGCCGGCGCGAGTTTCTGTATCGCCCGGCGTTCGAGCTAGGCCGGCACATCATCGGCTACGAACTGGAAAAAGTGCTCGCCGCCGTCGATTGGTTCACGGCCGAGGCCGGTGCCGAAAACCGCCCGCTGGGTGTGGTCGGCTACGCCGAAGGTGGGCTGCTCGCCTTATACGCCGCGGCGCTCGATCCGCGGATCGACGCGGCGCTGGTCAGCGGCTACTTCGACGCCCGAGGCGGCGTCTGGCAGGAGCCGATCTATCGCAACGTGCAGGGCTTGCTCGACCGGTTCGGCGACGCCGAGCTGGCGGCGATGATCCCGCCCCGGGCGCTGGTGGTCGACGCCTGCCGCGCGCCGCAAGTCGACGGTCCGCCGGCAGCCCAGCAGGGCCAGGCGGCCAACGCCGCGCCCGGCAAAATTTCTACGCCGCAACTGGCCAGCGTCCAGGCCGAGCTGGAGCGGGCCCGGGGGCTTCTGGCCGGCCTCAAGCCGCCGGCCCGGCTCGAACTGGTGGCCGAAGCAGGCGGCACGGGCCCACCGGCGAGCGATGCGGCGCTGACTCGCTTTCTAAGCACTTTGGCGCCGAGCGCCAAGCTAGCCGCGCCGGGCGGTTCGCCCACGCATTTGCGCAAGGACTTCGACCCCGCCGGGCGGCAGAAGCGCCAGTTCGATCAGATTGCCGCCGACACGCAGTTACTGCTCGCCGCAGGCGAACGAACGCGGGCCGAGTTTTGGAAGAATGCCGACCGCCAGTCCCGCTCGCCCGAGCGCTGGCAGGAAACCACGCGCAGCTACCGCGAGCATTTCTACAATGAGGTGATCGGCCGCTTCGACGAGCCCCTGGCCGCGCCGAATCCGCGCACGCGCGTGCTCTACGACCAGCCGAAGTGGACCGGCTACGAGGTGCAGCTGGACGTCTTTGCCCCTTCGGCAGGCTCGACTCGACTGAGCTCGCCGAAGTCAGGGCAGGCCGACGTCTTTGCCTACGGCATCCTGCTATGGCCCAAGAACCTGGCACCGGGCGAAAAGCGGCCCGTCGTGGTTTGCCAGCACGGTTTGGAGGGCCGACCGCAGGACGTGGCCGATCCCGAGAAAGATCATCCGGCCTACCATCGCTATGCCGCCCGGCTGGCCGACGAGGGTTTTATCGTTTACGCCCCGCAGAACCCGTATATCTTCACCGACAAGTTCCGCACGCTGCAGCGCAAGGCCAACCCGCTGGGCAAGCAGCTCTATTCGATCATCATTCCGCAGCACGATCAGACGACTCGCTGGCTCGCGAGCCTGCCGAATGTCGATCCGCAGCGGATCGCCTTTTACGGACTTTCCTACGGCGGCAAGACGGCCATGCGCGTGCCGGCCGTGCTGGAGCAGTATTGCTTGTCGATCTGCTCGGCCGACTTCAACGAGTGGGTCTGGAAGAACGCGTCGCTCAGTTCGCCCTACAGCTACGTCGCCACGGGCGAGTACGAGATTTTCGAATTCGACCTGGGCAGCACGTACAACTATGCCGAGATGGCCGGCCTGATCGCCCCGCGGCCCTTCATGGTCGAGCGCGGCCACCGCGACGGCGTGGGCCCCGACACGCAAGTGGCCTACGAATACGCCAAAGTCCGGCTGCTCTACGCCGACCTGAAAATTCCCGAGCGGACCGAGATCGAGTTTTTCGACGGCCCCCACACGATCAACGGCGTGGGCACGTTCGAGTTTCTGCGCAAGCACCTCAAGAAGTAAGGGCCCAACGCTGGGCGGCTATTTTGGCCGGCCCGCCGCGGCGATTGTGCCCAACAGCAATTCCAGATAGCTGCGGCGCTCGCCGGAGGTCAGCTGCAGCTCGGCCGCCAAGGCAGCCAGGGCCGCGCGGGCGGCATCCAGCCCCCCCTCATCGGCGGTGATCTCGAGTTCCACAAACGTGCCGACCCGGTCCACTTCGTCCAGGGCCGCTTCGACCGCGTGCCCTTGCCAATCCAAAAGCCAGGTGCGGCGGTGTTTGCGGACTTCGGCCACGGTGCGGAAACCCAGTTGCTCGAAGAGCGACTGAAAATCGGCCGCTCCCCGGTCGCCGGCCGGCAAATCGAGCTCGATCTCCCGCCGGGTCTTCGTCGTCTGGTCGATCTTGGGGCCTTTGTACGTGACGAAGTTGTGCTGGCCCACGCGGCGAATGCGCAGGGCTTCGTCGGTTTGGGCGAAGTCGCGGGCCGGATGGGCGAAATACAGATCGCTCTGCACGATGTCCTCGGCCGCGGCCCCCCAGGGCGCCGATCCGGCGCTCGACCGCCGACAGATCGCTGACCACAAATTTCTGCTCGACTTCGTAGCTCATCGCAGGAATACTCGTCTGCATGGCAGCCTGCCAATCCGCCGCTAGGCCTGACGGTATAATGCCAGGAGAACTCCGGCGCAGCCAGTGCCTGGCCAACAAGCCATGCGGCGGCGACCAGCCGGCGGGCCGCCCCCTTGGCCGGAAAATCTTCGTTTCACGAGCGCAGAAGTGCACCCATGAGCAGCTTCGAATCGGATCCACAACCCGTTGCCGAGCGTAGCCGTCCGGGCGGCTCGTGGACGCTCTTGTTCGTTTTGCTGGCCGTGGGCTGTGTCTACTTGGCGCTCGTCATCGGACGCCAACAGTTTGGAATGTTCAGCGACGAAGAAGCCGGCGGCCAGCATCCGGCGGTGGGCGAGCGTTTGCCTTACCTGAAATTAGAGCCCCTGACGGGCGATTCGAAGGCGGTCACGCTCGAAGACGTCCGCGGCAAGGTCGTGCTGTTGAATTTCTGGGGCACCTGGTGCCCGCCCTGTCGCGAGGAGTTTCCGCACCTGGCCGAGTTGGCCGGCACGCTGAAGAACGACCCCGATTTTATCCTCTTGGCCGTGTCCTGCGGTTCTGGCAAGGACGACCATCCCGAGGAGCTGAAGGATGCCACCGAGGCGTTCCTGGCCCGTCAGCATTCGCGTTTGCCGACCTACTGCGATCCGTCGGCCCACATGCGGCGCAATCTGCCGCTGGCCGTGCAGGAAACGTTCGGCTATCCCACCACGATCCTGCTCGACGGCGAAGCCCGCATCCGCGGCGTCTGGGTGGGATACGACAAAGGCGTGACCGAGCAGATGGAGCGGGCCGTCACGCGGCTGCTGAAGTCGGGCACGGACTGATCCGGGCCCCGGCGCGGCGCGGTGCAAGCCAGGCCAGCCGCGAGCGGCAGTCCGCTCGTTATTCCAGCCGCCGCCGCAGATCGGCCAAGGCGGCCGCCGGATCGGCCTGGTCGGTCACGGCGCCGCTGACGGCAATGCGCGTGATGCCGCAGGCGCGCACCTCGGCCACGTTGACCGAAGAGATCCCGCCCACGGCAAAGGCCGGCAGCCGGATCTCGCCGGCCACCTGCTTGAGCAACTCCAAGCCCGGATAGTAGCTGAAGTGCTTCGTGCGGGACGGAAACGTGGGCCCCACGCCGATATAGTCGGCGCCGTCCAGCACTGCGGCCCGGGCTTGTTCGATCGAATGCGTCGAGACCCCCAGCAGCATGTCGGGACCCACGATTGCCCGCACGTCCTTGACGGTCAGCTCGTCCTGGCCGACGTGCACGCCGTCGGCTTCGGCGAGCAGGGCCAGGTCGGGCCGGTCGTTGGCGATGAACAGCGTCCGCGTGCCGCGCGTTCGGGCCCGCAGCGCCCGCGCTCGGGCCATCAATTCGCGATCGGACAGGCGCTTGTCGCGCAATTGAATGACGTCGGCTCCGGCCGAGACCAGCGCGTCGACGAAGCGGTCAAACTCTTGCGCCGAGGGGCGGCCGTCGACCAGCACGTACATCCGCGTTTCGGCCAGCCGGGCCATGCTATCGGCCGAAATTTCGATGGCCCGCTGCAGCGTGTAGCTCTGATAGCGGAGCGATTCGAACCGGGCAGCGGCGGCGGGCTCGCAGGTCTTGGCATATTCTTCCAGGCTGCGCAGGGCCTGCTGCACGCGCTGAAAGCCGGCCGCCACGACTTCCCGGGCCCCGGCCCGCGCCTGCTCGCTGGCCAGCGAGACGCGGGTGCCGACGTCCCTGCGCGTTTCGCGCGCCGCATGCCGCCGCGAAAGCGGAAACACGGCCAGCGCCGCGGCCAGGTCGTGCCGCAGCGTCTTGCACTGGGTGGTCAGAAATCGATCGTCGAGGGCAAAGCGGACAAAGTCTTCGATCACCCGCAGCCCCTCGCCGGCCCGGTTGGCGGCCGCGTCGAGAATTCGCCAAACGCTGCTCCGCTCGCTCACCGGCGGCTCGGCCCGGCGCTCGTTGACCGCGGCGTGCGCTGGTGCCGGGGGCTCGGCCGCAATCTCCGCCGCAATGTCCACCGCGTCGAGATCGGCGATGCCGATATTTGCAGCATCGAGATCGGGAACATCGATCGGCTCGATCGACAGGCCGCCGGGCTCCAGCGCTCCCGGCTGATGTCCGGCCAGACGATGTATTTCGGTTTCGAGTTCGACGGCATCCAGTCCGCGATCGACGAACCAGAGGGCCACGTCGTTTTGCCCGACGGCCAACCCCAGGAGCAGATGCTCGGTCGCCAACTCGAACGGGCGGACGTAATCGGCCAGCCGCAATTCGGCTGCTTGCAGCGCCTCGCGAACCTCGGCCGAAAGCCGCGCCGCGCTGCCGTTGCTGCGCGCGGATCGGAGGGCTCGAGCTGGGGCCAATGCTGCCGGACCGCCGCGACGCCGATGCCGCGGTCCGCTAGCAGCAGCGCGGCCCGGCATTCCGGTTCTTCGAGCAGGCCCAGGAGCAATTGCGCAGGCTCGAGCGGCGCGTGCGGATTGCCGCCATTCCAGCGGGCGGCAAAGGCCAAAGCCCGTTGTGCGCCGGGGGTTAGTTCGTAAGTCTTCACAATTCCACTTTCGCACCCGCTTGGGGGTCCGTAAAGGGAGGGGCACGGATCGAAACCTCCCAGGAACCCGCTTAGCCGGCAAATCTGGCGCAACCGTACCTGCGAGCCGGCCGGAAACCCGCGAGTTGGCCGGCGCCGTGGCGACGGGCTGTCCCGGTCGCCGCTGGCCGCCGAGAGGCTTCGCCTGGCGCGTCGGCGGGCCGCCGGGCTGGGCCGCGTTGGGGCTGCCGGGCCGAATGTGGCCGCGTAGCCTAACTCCAAACGGCGCTGACATTTGCCTTGCCGCTCTGGACCGAAAGAGCTAGAATTCCCCGGTTCATGGAGGGTTGGCCCCAGGCCGACGACCCCGATGGCCGCTCGAAGCAGGCGGCAGGGGGAAACACCTGCGAGATGGAGCTCGTCGGGATGCGCATGGCTCGTTGGGCAACCTATCTTTGGCCAGGGCTTCCGCAGCTGTGGTTTGACGGGGCGTGGTCCGGACTTGCGCTGTCGATCGGCTTTGCCCTGTTGGTCGATTTGCTGCTCGTGGCCAGCCTGATTTGCGACGAGCTGCTCGAGCCCGGGGTGTTGCGTTTCGGTTGGCTGGCACTCGGCCTGGCCTGGGCCAGCTCGCTGGTATTGTTGGGTTGGGGAGAGAAGACGCGAACGGCGCAGGCGCAGTCGCCGCGGCAAGAGGACTTGTTTCGCCGTGCGCTGGCGGAATACTTAAAGGGCAGTTGGTTCGAAGCGGAGTTGCTCTGCCGGCAAGTCATCGCGGGCCAGCCGCGCGATGTCGACGCCCGGCTGCTCGTCGCGACGGTGATGCGTCGCACGAAGCGCTACGCCGAAGCCCTGGATCAACTGGCCGAATTGGAGCGGATCGAAAGTGCCGCCCGCTGGCGGGCGGAAATTCAGCAAGAAAAGCGGCTGCTCGAGGACAGGATCAACACGGCCGGCGAACCCGAGGCGAACTTGGACCCGCCCCTGGCGGTCCATCCTTTGGCGGACGTTGGCCAGGCCGCCTGAGCCGGCCCCGGAGATAAGAACAAAAGCGGTTGTTTGACGTATAAATGCTTGAGTAACAAGCGCGCACGAGGCGCCGCCGGGCCCCCCAGACACGAAAGTCGCCGCCCAAAAGAGCTAGAACGGAGAGACCAACCACCATGTACGAACGCTTTACCGATCGCGCCCGCAAGGTCATGCAATTGGCCAACCAAGAGGCGCAGCGCTTCAATCACGAATACATCGGCACCGAGCACGTGCTGCTCGGCCTGATCAAGGAAGGCAGCGGCGTCGCCGCCAACGTCCTCAAGAACCTCGACGTCGATCTGCGCAAGATCCGCCTCGAAGTCGAAAAGCTCGTCCAGAGCGGACCCGACATGGTCACCATGGGCAAGCTGCCGCAAACCCCCCGGGCCAAGAAAGTCATCGAGTACTCGATGGAAGAAGCCCGGAACCTGAACCACAACTACGTCGGCACCGAGCACATCCTGCTCGGCCTGCTCCGCGAGCAGGAGGGCGTGGCCGCCCAGGTGCTGATGAACCTCGGCCTGAAACTGGAAGAAGTCCGCGAAGAAGTGCTCAACCTGCTGGGCCACGGCCTGGAAGGCAGCGAGGGCAGCGAACGCGGCGGCACCGAACGCGGTGGCCAGGCCGGCAGCTCCGAATCGCCCAAGAGCGGCAAGAGCAAGACTCCGGCCCTGGATAGTTTCGGCCGCGACCTGACGGAACTGGCCCGCCAGGGCAAGCTCGACCCGGTGATCGGCCGCGAGAAGGAAATCGAGCGGGCGATCCAGATTCTCAGCCGCCGCACCAAGAACAATCCCGTGCTGCTGGGCGAGGCCGGCGTCGGCAAGACCGCCATCGTCGAGGGCTTTGCCCAACGCGTGGTCGAAGGCAACGTGCCCGAGCTGCTCGCCGACCGCCGGATCGTCGTATTGGACCTGGCCATGATGGTGGCCGGCACCAAGTACCGCGGCCAGTTCGAAGAACGCATCAAGGCGGTCATGAACGAAGTCCGCCGGGCCAAGAACACGATCCTGTTCATCGACGAACTGCACACGCTGGTCGGAGCGGGCGGAGCCGAAGGGGCGATCGACGCCTCGAACGTGCTCAAGCCGGCCCTGGCCCGCGGCGAGATCCAGTGCATCGGCGCCACCACGCTCGACGAGTACCGCAAGTACATCGAGAAGGACAGCGCCCTCGACCGCCGGTTCCAGGTCGTCATGGTCGAACCCTCGACCAAGAGCGAGACCGTCGAAATCCTCAAGGGACTGCGCGATCGCTACGAGCAGCACCACCGGGTGCAGATCACCGACGACGCCCTGGCCGCTGCCGTTGAGCTGTCGAGCCGCTACATCACCGGCCGCTGCCTGCCGGACAAGGCCATCGACGTGATCGACGAGGCCGGCGCCCGCGTGCGGCTGAAGGCCATGACCCGGCCGCCCGACCTGAAAGAGATCGACGAAGAAGTCGAAAAGCTCAACAAGGAAAAGGAAGAGGCGGTCGCCAACCAGGATTTCGAGAAGGCCGCCGCCCTGCGCGACCAGGCCGACAAGCTGAAGAAGAAGAAACAGACCATCACCCGCGACTGGCGCGAGAAATCGCGCGAGGCCGACGGAGTGGTCGATGAAGAGGTCATCGCCGAGGTCGTCTCCAAGATGACCGGCATCCCGCTCACCCGGATGACCACCGAAGACAGCATGCGGCTGATGCAGATGGAAGCCGAGCTGCACAAGCGCGTGATCAGCCAGGATGAGGCCATCAAGCGGATCAGCAAGGCCGTGCGCCGCAGCCGCAGCGGACTGAAGGACCCCAAGCGCCCCACCGGCTGCTTCGTGTTCGCCGGTCCCACGGGCGTGGGCAAGACCTTGCTGGCCAAGGCCCTGGCCGAATTCATGTTCGGCGACGACGACGCGCTGATCCAGATCGACATGAGCGAGTACATGGAGAAGCACAACGTCAGCCGGCTGATCGGCGCGCCGCCGGGCTACGTGGGCTTCGAGGAAGGCGGCCAGCTCACCGAGAAGATTCGCCGGCGTCCGTATGCCGTCGTGCTGCTCGACGAAATCGAGAAAGCCCATCCCGACGTGTTCAACATGCTCCTGCAAGTGATGGAAGAAGGCCGTCTGACTGATAGCTTCGGCCGCAACGTCGACTTCCGCAACACGATCCTGATCATGACGACCAACGCCGGTGCCGAGGCGATCAAGAACGAGTCCTCGTTCGGCTTCCAGCGCCCCGACGGCGACGCCTCGTACGAGAGCATGAAGGACCGCGTGAACGAGCGGATCGAAAAAGTCTTCCGGCCCGAATTCCTCAACCGCCTGGACGACGTGATCATCTTCCGGCACTTGACGAACGAAGACCTCAAGGAAGTCATCGATCTGGAACTGGCGAAGGTCCGCGACCGGCTCAACGAGCGCGGCCTCAAGCTGCGGCTCTCGGACGGGGCCAAGGAGCTGATCATCAAGAAAGGCTCGAACACCGACTTCGGTGCCCGGCCGCTCCGCCGCTCGATCGAGAACTACGTCGAGGATCCGCTCTCGGAAGAACTGCTCAAGGGAGAGTTCCAGGGCAAGGACACGATCGTCGTCGACGTCAAGGAAGTGGGCGGCAAGAAGCAGCTCGTCTTCAAGGGCGTCAGCGGCGACGAAGAAGCCGACGCGGCCCTGGCCGTCAGCGCGGCCGGCAGCGGCGACTCGCCGGCTGACAAGCCCAGCGCCTGATCGGCCGAAGCGTCCCACCGCGACAAAAACCGAACCGCCGTCTCCCGCTTGGGGGGCGGCGGTTTTTTTGCTGCGGCCCGAGCGGATTCTGTGGTCGTGTTCGGGCGGAGGCACGTTGCCAGGTTGGTGACGGAATGCCCGCCCGGCTGTTTCGTCGTGGCCGCCCCTGTCGCCGATCCGATGTTGCCAGCCGCAACGCAGTCATCGAACTCATGACCCAGGCCGGCCCCAGCATTGGCCTGCCCACGCTCATTGCTAAGTTCCGTGGCATGGCACGCAGCGAATTGGTCCATCTCCAATGTCGCTACCGCCGCGCCTATCGCCGGCGCCAGCGCCACCTGTTGCACCGGTTGCATTGGCAAGAACCGGGTACCGTCTGGGCCATCGACCATGCCGAACCGCCGCAGGCCATCGACGGCCAGTACACCTACCTATTGGCCGTCCGCGACCTGGCCAGCCATTGCCAATTGGGCTGGCTGCCAGTCCCAGCCGCCAACGCCGACACGACCTGTGCAGCGCTCGAAGCCTTGTTTATCGAGCACGGTCCACCGTTGGTCATCAAGAGCGACAACGGATCGCCGTTCGTCGCCGCGGAAACGACCGACCTGTTGGCCAGTCGCAATGTCGTTCACTTGCTCTCGCCGCCCTACACGCCACAGTACAACGGCGCATGCGAGGCGGGCATCGGCGGACTCAAGACACGGACGCATGAACAGGCGGCCCTGGCGGGCCGCCCCGGCTGCTGGACTGCTGATGATGCCGAAGCAGCACGCTGCATCGGTAACGAATTGCATCGGCCCTGCGGGCCGATGGCTGCGACGCCCGCCGAAGCCTGGCACGCTCGGCAGCCGATCACATCCACAGCGCGCGCTGCCTTCGCAGAGGCTTTGGCGCGTCACCGCGCCAGCATTCGTCAAGAAAGCGGGTATACTACAGACGAGGTCGTGAGCGCGGCCACTCGCGCCTCGATGGAGCGGATGGCCATTAGTCGTGCTCTCGTTGAGTGCGGCTTGTTGAAGTTCACTAGGAGGTCCGTTGCTCCACCACTAAACGTCTAAATCTCGGCAAACATTTCAGATGGGCCACACTTTTATAGAGGGCAGGAAGGAGCAACACACGCAGCGTTTGTACTTGGCAGAGACAACGCAGCAAACGTGTACATCCTCCAGACAATCGCTGACTTTGGAGCGTATGCAGTCTCGACGACGAAGGATCCTGCAGACGTAATTTATGGCACTCCAAAGTATTTCAAGTAACGTTTCGTTAGCACTGGACCGACAACGTTATGAAAAGATGCGCTCGGACCATTTTGTGTGCTGTCTGCTTGTGTATCACGGCGAGCTGTGATCGTATGCCTAGCCAATCAAGCAAGTCCATTCAAGCGACACCCTGCGACACTGTGGCTGACAGCAGCGATACCGTACAGCTGTCACTTCATGGACACGTTCGATACGCTAGTTCTTGTGACGGTCAGCTAGGTGGTCCGGCTGCAGGTGTTATTGTGTTCCTAATTCAGCCATTGATCGTACCAGACAATACACGTCGATCTACCGAGTTGACGATCGCAAATGGACAAATTACGCCGTGGTTTTCCGCGGTGTTTGTAGGTGAAGAAGTCATTATTCGATCGGGGGATGGCGACGCACACTATTTGCACGTTGAGTCCAAGTCTAAGAAGCCATTTGCCAATACCGGTCCTCCCGAAGTGAAAGAATTCCGGGAAGTGTTTCCGGAAGCGGAGACCCTCGTTCATCTGATATGCAAGGCTCATGGGACGGAAGAGGCATGGTTGACGGTGATTCCTCCAACGGCATTTTGCAGAACCGATGACCGAGGCTATTTTAGGCTTCGAGTCCCATCGATGAACCGGTACAAGATCGCCGTCATTCATCCGACGTTCGGAAGAAAGGATTATGACGTAACTTCGGCGCGCGATGAGGGCATTGAAATTGCTCTTGGAGAGGAAAAAGGGGACATCACTGGGAGGAAAAGGAGAGGGAGAGGAAAAGGGGACATCACTGATATTGACAAAGGCCGGCTGAGGCACGATAATCGCGTGGCATGCCGCGAACCGCCAGGGAGGGAGAGGAAAAGGGGACATCACTGGGGAGAGGAAAAGGGGGGAGAGGAAAAGGGGACATCACTGATATTGACAAAGGCCGGCTGAGGCACGATAATCGCGTGGCATGCCGCGAACCGCCAGAGCCATCGAGGCCGGACTGATCTATCACGTTCTCAATCGCGGGAACGGACGAATGCGGCTGTTTCACAAGGCCGAGGATTACCAGGCCTTCGAGCGCGTCTTGACCGAAGGCCTCGAGCGCTATCCCGTCGAGCTGCTGACATACTGCGTTATGCCGAACCACTGGCACCTTGTCGTCCGCCCGCAGGCGAACGATGCCCTTGGCCGCTGGCTGGGCTGGGTCGGCGTGACCCACGTGAGACGACATCACGAGCACTATCATCGCCGCGGCGGCGGCCACCTTTATCAGGGCCGGTTCAAGAGTTTTCCGGTTTCCAGCGACGAGCACTTTCTCACGCTCTGCCGCTACGTCGAGGCGAATCCCCGCCGTGCGGGGCTCGTCGCTCGCGCCGAGCAGTGGCCCTGGAGCGGATTGTGGCGCCGCGAAGGGCGGCTGTCCGACGTGCCGCTGGCCGGCTGGCCGGTGCGTCGCCCAAGCGGTTGGGTTGCCCGGGTCAATCGCGGCTTGGCGCCGGAGTCGTTGGCGAATCTGCGCGAGTGCGTGCAGCGCGGCCGCCCGTTGGGCGATCCGAGCTGGGTGCGAGCGACGGCGGACCGGCTGGGGCTGGGCTTTACCCTCCGCGGTCCCGGCCGGCCAAGGTCCAACAATCAGTGATGCCCCCTTTTGTTGTCCCTGCGTCTGTCCGCCGTGGGACTGATGCGGCCTGGGCAACGGCAAACTGACACCGAGATTTCGATGATGCGACTTGCCACTCCACTCGCTCTGACCTTCGCGCTCGCTCTGGCATCCGGCGCACGGGCCGATTATGCCGAGGAGATCCTGCGGGACCGTCCGGTCGCCTGGTGGCGGTTTGCCGACAAGATTACTGCCGACGGCGCTGCGGCCAAGGACGAAACGGGAAAACACGCGGGCATCTATCATGGCAACACAACCGGCGCGGACGGCGCGCCCGGAACCGGCGGCCGCGCGGCGAAGTTCGACGGGCGGACCGCCTACGTGGAGGTTGCCAACCACCAAGACTTTGCCCTGAACACGCTCTCGGTCGAGTGCTGGTTCCGCTCGACGCAGGCCTGGACGCAGCCGGACTGGCCGGCAAGCGCTACGCTGATCAGCAAGGCCACCGACGGCGCGGGATCGGGCGACTGGGTGCTGCTGGGGGGATCGGCCGCCGGCCAAAACGGTTCCGCGCTGGCCCGCCCCGGCCCGCTGCGCGGCGCCGATTGCCCGCTGGCCTCGCCCCCTGAGATGAACGACGGCCAATGGCACCACCTGGTCTGGACGCGCGCGGCCACAGGAGAGAACCGCTTGTACCTGGACGGCACGGCAATCGCCGGCGGCCTCGATAGCGGCACGGCCATCACGAACGATCGGCCGATCCAGATCGGCGGCGATCCGCTGCTCCAGGGCAATTACTTCGACGGCTGGTTGGCCGAAGTGGCAGTTTATCCAGCCGTCTTGGACGAGTCGCGCGTTGTCGCACACGTCAAAGCGGCCGGGCTGGAACCGCGCTCGTTTCCCGTTCGATCCGCGCCCACATCGTCGGCCTCGCCGCCGACGACGACGCCGGCATTGCCCGCGGCCGAGCCAACGCCGGCCCCCCAGCCGCTGGTGCTCAAGGCCGACGCTTTCAGGCATTATGTCGAGGATCTCAACCGCGACGACAAAGAACTGTACCAGGGCCATTTCCCCAACTCGACGGCCTGGGATTTTCTGCAGGCAAACATCCCGCTCTTCGATTGCCCGGACGAAGACATCCAAACGACGTACTACTTCCGTTGGTGGGTCTACCGTAAACACATCAAGCAGACTCCCGCCGGCTTCGTCGTGGACGAATTCCTGCCGAATGTCGGCTGGGCGGGCAAGTACAACACCATCGACTGCGCGGCCGGGCATCATTTCTACGAGGGTCGCTGGCTTCGCAATGCGAAGTACCTCGACGACTATGCGCGGTTCTGGTTCCGTGGCGGCGGCGAACCGAGACGCTACAGTTTTTGGGCGGCCGATGCGATTTGGGCACGCACCTGCGCGACCGGCGACCAAGCGCTGCCGATCGAACTGTTGCCGGATCTGATCGCGAATTACCAGGCCTGGGAAACCTCGCATCGCGACGCCAACGGGCTGTATTGGCAAATCGACGATCGCGACGGCATGGAATCCTCGCTCGGAGGCAGCGGCTATCGCGCCACGATCAACAGCTACCAGTTTGGCGATGCGCTGGCGATTGCCAACATCGCCGATCTCGCCGGCCAGTCGGACCTTGCCCGCGAGTATCGGGAGAAAGCGGCCACGATCAAGCGTCTGGTCCAGGACCAGCTCTGGGATGCCGGCGCGCAGTTTTTCAAGGTGCGGCCGCGCGGCCAGAACGAACCGCTTGCTCGGGTTCGCGAGCTGCATGGCTTTACGCCCTGGTACGTCAACTTGCCCGATCCGCAATATGCGGTCGCGTGGAAACAAGCCCTGGACCCGGAGGGATTTCTTGCGCCGTTCGGACTGACGACGGCCGAGCAGCGCTGCCCGCGTTTTGCCGTTGCCTACGCGGGGCACGAGTGCCAGTGGAACGGGCCGGTTTGGCCGTTTGCGACGAGCGTCGCTCTGACCGGTCTGGCGAATCTGCTGAATGGCCCGCCGCAGGACGCGATCCGCGCGCAGGATTATTTCTCCCTGCTGAAAACCTACGCCAAGTCCCAGCGTCGCGCGCTTTCCGACGGCCGCGTCGTGCCCTGGATCGACGAAAACCAGAATCCGGCCAACGGCGACTGGATCGCGCGCACCCTGCTGCTCGAGCGCAAGCAGGAGCCGATCGAACGCGGCCAGGACTACAACCACTCAACGTTTTGCGATCTGGTGATCAGCGGTCTCGTCGGACTGCGGCCACGCGCCGACGACACGATCGAGGTGAATCCGCTGGTGCCGCCGGCGTGGGACTATTTTTGCCTGGACCAGATTCCCTACCACGGCCGCTCGCTGACGATCCTTTTCGACCGGACCGGATCGCGCTACGGCCGGGGCAAAGGACTGCGTATCTTTGCCGACGGCAAACCCATCGGCGCGGCGGAAAATCTTTCGCGCCTTGCCGCGCAGTTGCCGCCGCGCGCTGGCAGCCAGGCGTCGGGTTGGCAAAAGTTTGCCGGCAATCCGGTGATGGGCGGCAAATATGGCACGTGTTTCGACGTCGCCGTTTTGCGCGAGAATGGCAAATACCGCATGTGGCTCTCGTGGCGACCGCAGCAATCCGTGGCCCTGGTCGAGAGCGACGACGGCATTCGCTGGAGCGAGCCGCCCCAGATCGTGCTCGGGCCGCGTAAGGAGACGGGCTGGGAAGACGACATCAACCGCCCCGTGGTCGTGAAGCGCGACGACGGCTATCACATGTGGTATACCGGCCAGGCCAAGGGGCACTCGTGGATCGGCTACGCCACCAGTCCCGACGGCGTGGCCTGGAAACGCCGGAGCGACAAACCCGTCTTGTCGCCGGAAAAGCCCTGGGAAAAAGTCGCCGTGATGTGTCCACACGTGCTCTGGGATGCCGGCGCCCGCCAATTCCGCATGTGGTATTCCGGCGGCGATCAGAACGAGCCGAATGCGATCGGCTATGCCACCAGTCCCGACGGCCTGACCTGGACCAGGCACGAGGCCAATCCCATCTTTGCGCCTGAGCCAAATAGCCCTTGGGAAAAGCACAAGGTGACCGCCTGCCAGGTAGAGCAGCGCGATGGTTGGCACCTGATGTTCTACATCGGCTTTCGCGATGAAAGCCACGCCCAGATCGGGCTGGCACGCTCGCGCGACGGGATCACCGGTTGGCAGCGTCATCCGGCAAACCCAATCGTGCGCCCCAGCGAGAACCAGTGGGACCACGACGCCTGCTACAAGCCGTATGCAATCTTCACCGGCACGAAATGGCTGCTTTGGTACAACGGTCGTCACGGCGCGCTCGAACAGATCGGCGTCGTCCTGCACGAAGGTGAAGACTTGGGCTTCGACGAGCCCGCGGAGGACAAATAGCATTCTCCGGGAGCGCAAACGGATGCCGACTCGATCGCCGCCGTCCGACAAGTCCTGCGCGTGGTCGGCACTGCGGTCCGCTGCGGCAACAAACCGAACCGCCGCCTCTCGCCCGGGGGGCGGCGGTGTTTTTTGCTGAACCTGGGTTGCGACCCACAGCGGCGAGCGGGTTACCGCGGCGCGACCTCGCCTAGCGCCAGAGTTGCCACCAGCGCTTGGGCTTCATTGCGTACCAGATGCGGCCGGGCGGAATCGACGGCTCGCCTGAAGCTTCCAGTTCCACGATTTCTTCGACATCCATCACCGGCGGATCGTCCGGTGCGTTCTGGACGATCGCGCACAGCTCGGCATCGCCGCGGAGCAATTCGACGGCTGCCAATTCGGCGGCCCGGGCATCTGCGGCCTCGACATCGCGAAACGTGATGAAGCCGTATTTATCCCGGCGGCCGTCCATGTCGACCAGAAAGTTCTGGGCATCGATTTGCACGCGGTACTTAGCCATCTGGTCGAATCACTCTCTTCTTCCTCTTCTTTGCGCCATTGCGCCGCCCCGAGTGTGTCGCAGGGCGCCTTTGCGGTTCAATCTCCTCCGTCCTACAGCTTGCGCCCAGCGCCTCGGCCACCTTGCGGCACAGGGTCATCGTCTCGGCGAATTGCTGGAAATTGAGCGACTGATAACCGTCGCTCATGGCCGTCTCCGGACTGGGATGCACTTCCAGGATCAGCCCGTCGGCGCCGGCGGCCACGCTGGCAGCGGCCATTTGCGGCACCAGGTACGTGTGCCCCGTGCCGTGGCTGGGATCGACGACGACCGGCAGGTGCGTTTTCTGATGCAGGTAAACCACCGTGGCCAGCGGCAGCGTGAACCGGGTGTGGGATTCGAACGTGCGGATGCCGCGCTCGCAAAGCATCACGTTCGGGTTGCCGGCGTTCAGGATGTATTCGGCCGCCAGCAGCAGCTCTTCGATCGTGGCGCTGGGCCCGCGCTTGAGCAGCACCGGCCGGTCGACGCCGCCCACTGCTTCGAGCAGGCGATAGTTTTGCATGTTGCGGGCGCCGACTTGCAACACGTCGGCATAGCGGGCGACCAGTTCCACGTCTTCGCTGGCCACCACCTCGGTGACCACGGCCAGACCGGTCTCGGCCCGAGCGGTGGCGAGCATCTTCAGGCCGTCTTCCTTCAGGCCTTGAAAGCTATAGGGGCTGGTGCGCGGCTTGAACGCCCCGCCGCGCAGGCCCGTCGCTCCGGCCGCCTTGACGGCTTTGGCCGCCGCCATGATCTGCGCTTCGGTCTCGACCGAACAGGGACCGGCAATCACGCCGATCGTGCCGCCGCCCACGGTCAGGCTGCCGCGCTTGATCACGGTGGGCTCGGGCTTGAGTTCGCGGCTGGCCACTTTGTAGGGGGCCAGAATCGGCACCACTTCGGCGACGCCGGGCCCGCTCTCGAGCGATTCCTTGTGCGTCTTGCGGTCGTCGCCGACGGCCGCGATGACCGTTCGTTCGGTGCCGACGATCACGTGAGCCTTCAGGCCCAATGATTCGATGCGCTCGACCATATGATTGACCTCTTGCTGACTGGCGCTGGATTTCATGACCACGATCACTTTGCAGGACTCCTGGAAGGGCGAGCGCACGGCTCTGGGGTGGAATGGTTCGCGTCGGTATTCGCTGTGCCGCCGGGCAATCGGCAGCCGAGGGACAAAAAAAGCCCCGGGACGCGTTTGCGGATCCCGGGGCTTTGTCGTTTCTGTCGCTTATGGACGAGGGGGGTGTATCAAGACCCTCGGCCGGCCCCGCGACCCGGCGGGTTAAAAAAGTACCAAAAGAAATAGCTCTCGAAATGGCTCATGCCCTGTATTGTGATTGGCCGCCCGGCCGAATGCAAGGCGGCCCTGCCCCCAAAGCGTGCCCGGCGGGGGCGTGGCGGGGCGAAAAACCCCAACGTATAATGCGGGCGAAATCTCCCCCACCCCCTGATGCCTCCACATTTTTGCCGAAGGATCCTCGTCCATGCGCACCCTGCCCTCCCTGTTGACCCTGGCCCTGTCGCTCGCCTGCTCGCTCGCCACGGCCGAGGACCAATTCACGCCGATCTTCAACGGCAAGGATCTCGATGGCTGGCACGGCGACCCGGAACTGTGGAAGGTCGAAAACGGCGCCATCGTCGGCTCGAGCGACAACAAGGACCTCAAGCACAACTCGTTCCTGGCCACCAAGAAGACCTACAAGAACTTCGTCCTCAAGGCCAAGTTCAAGCTCCGCAACCACAACTCGGGCATCCAGTATCGCAGCAAGCAGAGCGACGATTTCGTCGTCACGGGCTTTCAGGCCGACATCGCCGACAACGCCTTCATGGGCATCCTCTACGAGGAAGGCGGCCGTGGCATCCTGGCCAACGTCGACGGCGGCGAGGTGGCCAAGCACGTCCACAAAGACGACTGGAACGAATACGTCATCACCGCCGACGGCCCCCACCTGACTCAGGTGCTCAACGGTTTCACCACCGTCGATTACACCGAAAAGGGCAACGGCGCCACCGAAGGCATCATCGCCTTCCAGCTGCACGCCGGGCCGAAGATGCAAATCCAGTTCAAGGACGTCGAGATTCGCGAACTGCCGTAAATGCTCGCCCGCGAACCGCGGCCGGGCCGCACCGCGGGCAGTGCCGAGAAACCCAGCGTGGCCCGACGGCCGGACCCCCGCCGGCCGCCGGAAACCGCTTGCCACTGCCGCGGTTCCCGCCATCACCGAGCCGCCGGCGCGGCCATGGCCAGCCGGCTGTTTGGGGGGTGCCGCGAGGTCGTGGGATGGCCGATTTTGCCCAATCGGCAAATTCGCGCCGGAAAACTTGACTTGCGCGCTCCAGATGGCCGAAAATACTTGCCGACTGCTGACCTCCCGGCAGCGGCGACCTCGTAACAGCAGTGACCTCGTATCAGCAGTGACTCTGATGACGGCGCGCCGAATCCTGATCGCCCTTCTGGCTTGCTCGCTGCTGGTTGCTCCGGCAATCGGCAACGTCAGCCGCTGTGGCCGGCCCTCGGCATTTGCCAGCATCTGCCCTGCGGGGGCTGCTAGCGGCGTTGCCCAGCGCGATTGCTGCCCCAGCGACTGCTGCTGCCCGAGCCAGTCCAAGCCGCGCTGCAGCCGGGCGGCCGGAGATCGCGATCTCTCGCATCAATGCTTGTGCCGCAGCGACAGCCCCGTGCCGGCCATTCCGGCCGACGAGCGGGAAGATTCGCGGCAATTGGCTCCCTTGGCCTTGGGCTGCTGCTGGCAAGCCGCGTTTACGGCGCTCGCCCAGTCGCACCTGGCCGGACCGGACTGCAACGTGCCGGACATTCCGTCTGCCGGCCGGGCCCTGCTTTGCCGCTGGCTGATCTGAGCCGGCCCAAACTTCTGCGCTCGCTTCGCGCACGGGGATGCCGCATCGCGGCTCGTCCCAACGCCGTGCAAGGCGATTGGTTGTGACTCGACCTATACCTTGCGGAGATCATTTGTTATGGTCTCCGCCCACGCAACCGACACCCTCAATTTTCGAAAGGACTCCACGATGAAGTCTCGTTTGTTCCTGGCTCTGCTGGCGGTTGTGGCTCTGGTCGCGGCGCACTCGCTGCGGGCCGAAGACAAGGCCCCCGGCAAGGACGTCAAGTGTCCGGTCTCGGGCAAGGACATCAACCCGGAAGCCTTCGTCGAATTCGGCGGCGGCAAGGTCTACCTGTGCTGCATGGGCTGCCCCGCCGCGTTCAAGAAGGACACGGCCAAGTTCGCCGCCAAGGCCAACCACCAGTTGGCTCAGACCGGCCAGATCGTCGAAAAGGCCTGCCCGCTGTCGGGCAAGCCGCTCAACCCGGAAACGGGCCTCGACGTCGCCGGCGTGAAGGTCACGTTCTGCTGCAACAACTGCAAGGGCGCCGTGGCCAAGATGACTCCGGATGAACAAATTGCCAAGGTGTTCACCGACGTCTCGAAGAGCTACGAGCCGGCCAAGGCCGAAAGCAAGTAAGCGCCGACGGCGATCGAGCCTTCGATCGTCCGGCCAGAAACCAAAACGGCGGGTGCGCTCTCGGCGCGCCCGCCGTTTTTTTGTTTCCGCCCACCGGCCCGCCGCGGGCTATTTGAGCGATTCCAGATACGCGATCACGTCGGCGAAGTTTTCCAGCGTCATGCCGTCCTTGAGCCCGTTGGGCATCAGCGAGACGTAGCTCGTCCGGCGGATTTCGATTTCGTCGGTGGGAATGCGGGTGATTCGCCCCTCCACGTCGAGCACTTCGACCACGTCCTGGGCGTTGGTTTTCAGGATGCCGGAATAGATCTTGCCGGCGTCGGTGACGATCGTGGTGACGGTGTAGCCCTCGGCCACGCGCACCGAGGGTTCGAGGACCGAGCGAATCAACTCGGCCCGAGGATACTTGGCGCCGATGCCGCCCAGGTCGGGGCCGATCTTGCCCCCCGCGCCCCCCACGGCGTGGCACTTGATGCAGCCGACCCCCTGGGGATCGGCAAACACGGCTTTGCCGCGCGTCGCGTCGCCCGGATTCTGCCCGGCGAAGTCGCGGTAGATTTCCGTGTCGAACTTGGGCTGCACGTTCTCATACAGAAAGGCGAATTCCGGCCGCCGGGTGCTGACGGCGAAACTGAACTCCCAGGGCCCGCCGCCGTTGCCGGCCTGCAGCCAGATGTGGTTGGTCCCCTTGTGCAAGGGCAGCGGGCCATGCCCTTGATCGGGCGCCCAACCGCCCCCCTCGCGAAACTCGTAAACTTTCTGGCCGTTGACCCAGACGATCGCCTGATCGTCGCGCCCGATTTCGAAATAGCTCTCCCCCTCCCGATCGGTCTCGATCGTGGTGTAGGCCATGGCCCAGACGTTTGCATCGGGCTTGAACTGCCCGTGCAACGCGATGCGCCCCTGCGGGTCGGCCGTCGTGAACTTGCGCCAGGCGGCCGGCCGGCCGTCGATCATCACCGGCTGACTCAGGTCGGGCGCTCGTGTCAGATCGAACTGCGGCTCTAGCGGCTTCTCCCACGGCCCCACGACTTGCCAATTCACCAGCGGCTGCGGCCGATCGAAGATCGCCTGCAACTCGGCCCGCACTGGCCCGGGCAGTTCGTTCCGGGAGCCCAGTTCGATAATGTCGGGCCCGACCGCATCGCGGATTGCTCCGATCGCTCCGCGGACGGCCGCGCGCAGCGCTTGGTTCTTGTCGACCAATGCATCGAGGTAGACAGGCAATGCCCGGCGGTCCGGGATGCGCGCCAGGGCCAGAATCGCGTCTTCGCGAACCGCCGGATCCCCCGCCGCCGCGATGATCGCCGGAACCGTGTCGCCGAGGTCGAACTGGCCGGCCGTGCGCAAAGCCGCTTGCCGCACGCCGACGTCGGCGTCGGCCATCGCCCGGGCGACGCGTTCGGCCGCGGCCGGACCCAAAAGTTCGCCATAAGCCCAGACGGCTTTCGCCCGCAGTCCCGGGTTGTCGTGGTCGAGCAGCCGCGCAACGTCCGGCGCGACCTGGGCCGACTTGAGCCCGGCCGCCCCGTCCAGGGCCACCAGCAGCACCTCGGGCGGAGTCGCGGCGTTGCGAATGAGCGCGGCCAGGGATTCGGCCGCTTGCGGCGACTGGAGCGTCACGAGCAAGCGCACCGCGTCCGCCCGCAGGGCCGGTGGACTGGCCGCGTCGGACGCCAATCGGGCGGCGATCGGCAGGGCCGCGGCATCTTTCACTTCGACCAGGGCGCGAATCGCCGCCTTGCGCACCGCGGCATCCGGCGCACCGACCGCCTGCCGCAGCGCGGACATGACCTGCGGCGTTGCGGACCATTCGTTTTTCTTGGGCCGGGCCGGCTTGCCGCGCGCGGGCTGGGTGCCCCACCAGCCCTCGCCGTACGGATCGGCCTGGCGATGCACTTCGGCCAGCGCTTCGACGGCCCCGGCCCGCAGGGCCTCGTCGCGGCCGTGTTCCGCCGCCCAGACCAGCTGCGCGACGGCAGCGCCGTCGTACACCCCTGTCAGGGCCAAGAGCGCCGCGTGCCGGGCAGTCTCGCTGGATGCCTCCAGCGCCTGCCGCGCCCCCGTCCAGTCGCCCAGCGCCCGCAGGGCCTGGACCATGGCAAACCGTGCGAAGGGATCCGGTTCGCCCAGCGCCGCAAACAGCGCCGGGGCCGCCGAGCGCTCGCCGCAGCGCCCGGCGCAATCGCCGCCCACATCCGCACGGGCGGCGCCGGATCGGCCAGCGCTTGAGTCAAAGCGCGAACCGCGCTCTTGCTCCGCCGGGTACCCAGCGCCCGGGCGGCCTGGCTCCGCACCGACTCGTCCGGGTCGGCCAGGGCCTTGATCCATTGCGGCGCGGGGTCGTAGCCTTTCACCCGATCGGCCAACGCCGAGAGCGTCCAGAGGGCGTGGACCCGGGCCGGCGCTGACGCTTGTGGCCAGCAGCGTCGAAACCGGCCCGACGGCGGCCTGTCCCCGGCTGGCCAACTGCCACTGGGCCCGCATCCGCTCGCTGTGTGCCGGATGGGCCAGCGACTTGAGCTGGCTGTCGAGCGGGGCCTTGTCGGTCGCCCGGGCAGGCTCGGCCGGCACGTCCCCGCCCACGTAGCTGACGCGAAACAGCCGGCCGCAGACCTTGGGATTCGTCCAACCTCCTTCGTTCCAGTCGGCCACGTACATGTACTTGCCGTCGGGGCTGAAACACAGGTCCAGCGGACGAAATTCTTCGTTCCCCTCGCGGACCATGAAGTCTTCCATCTCGGCCGTGAAGGTGGCGCCGCTGGGCCGAGTGGCAAAGCGCTGGATCTTGCCCTTGCCCCATTCGCAGTGAAAGGCGTTGTCGCGATACTTGGCCGGCCAGGCCGCTTCGCGATAACAGGCCGCCCCGACCGGCGAGCCGCCGCCATGCTCGCTGATCCGCGGCAAGTGCCGGTCGGCATGCGTCAGGTAGTCGTACGGATAGCCGTAATAGCCGGTCGGCACGTGATGCGTGAACCGGGTCCACCAGCCCAATCCGTCGTCGGTGTTGTCGTAGGTGAAGATGTTGTCGAGCGAGTCCATGGCCACGTCCAAGTGGTTGCGCGTGCCCGTCGAGACGATTTCCAGCTGCGTGCCGTCGAGCCGCATCGAGATCACGCCGCCCCCTTCGAGCGAGAGCGTGCTGCCGTCGGCGCCGGTGGCTTTGGGCACGCCCTTGTCCCCGACCGAAACGTAAACGCGCCCGTCCAGGCCCAGACGCGTTCCGGTCACGATGTGGTCGTTGAACCCGTAGACGCCGGCCGGCGGGCCGAAGCCGTCGGCCAGGTCCTTGCGCACGTCGGCGACGCCGTCGCCGTCGGTGTCTTGAAATATCGTGTAATGCGGCGCGTGCATCACGTAGAGCGTGCCGGCGTGCCAGAGCAGGCCGAACACGGCCGAGAGGTTCTCGCAAAACACGGTTCGCACCGGCGCGCCAGTCTGCTTGTCCCAGCGAATCAGGATGATCCGGTCGAATTCCTTGGTCGTCGGCCCGCGCATGTCCATCGGATCTTCGCCCACGAACAAGTTGCCCTCGTCGTCGCAGGTCACGACCGACGGATGCTCGATGTTCGGCGGCTGGTAAATCAGCTCGGCTTTGAATCCCTCGGGCACCTTCTGCCCCAGCGCGGCCGGCACACCCAGGCCACCGACAATCGTCAGGATGAATGTGAAGCTGCACACAATGCGCAGATTTTGGGAATGCAACGTCGACATGTGATCCTCTCGGGGGGGTGCCGGGCCGGCGAGCGGGTCCGAACGCTCAGCGGGCGGACAGCGTGTGCTATTTGGGCGGGGGCGTGCCGTACGGGCGGGGCGTGCTGTGGAGGCGGGGGGGCGCCGGGTTCGCGCCCACCCTCTCGAATCTAATCTGCCGTTCTGGGAGGGTCAATTTGCACTTTACGCCGATCGGACCCTTTTGCGATACTCCCGCCCCGCGCAAATTCCCAAGCTCTCCAGACTGCGAACCGAGCCATGAAGATCTTCTTTTCCGTCGGCGAGCCGAGTGGCGACTTGCACGCCGCGAACTTGATTCGCGCCTTGCGCGCCCGCTGTCCCGAGCTGGAAGCGGTCGGCTATGGCGGCCCCCGCATGGCCGCCGCCGGTTGCCAGTTGCACGCCGACCTCACGGTGCTGGCCGTGATGTGGTTTTTGCGCGTGCTGCTCAACCTGCATAAGTTTCTGGCCCTGGCCAGCCGGGCCGACCGCTACTTCCGCCATCACAAGCCCGACGCGGTCGTGCTGGTCGACTACCCGGGCTTCAATTGGTGGATTGCCCGGCGCGCCAAGGCCCACGGCATCCCGGTGTTCTACTACGTGCCGCCGCAAATCTGGGCCTGGGCCAGTTGGCGGGTGAAAAAGATGCGGGCCTTCGTCGACCACGTGCTCTGCAGCCTGCCCTTCGAGGCCCAGTGGTATCAAGAGCGCGGCTGCAACGCCCAGTTCGTCGGGCATCCCTACTTCGACGAAGTCCGCTCGCAACCGATCGACCAGGCCTTCGTCGACCGTCTGTCCGACGCCAATGGCCCGCTGGTCACGATTCTGCCCGGCTCGCGGACGCAGGAAGTGACCGACAATCTGAAGATGATGCTCCAGGCGGCGACACTCGTGCGCCGGCAGGTGCCCGAGGCGCGCTTTGCCGTGGCCTGCTTCAAGCCGCACCAGGCCGACATCGCCCGTCGGCAGATTGCGGCCAGCGGCCTGGATGCCCAGGTGTTCGTCCGCCGCACGCCGGAGTTGATCCGGGCGGCCGACTGCTGCCTGGCGGTGTCCGGCTCGGTGTCGCTCGAGCTGCTCTATCAGACCAAACCGACGGTCATCCTGTACTGGATCAGCCCGCTGGCTTTCTGGGTGCAAAAACGGTTCCGCCATACGCGCTATATCACGCTGGTCAACATGCTGGCCAGCGACGACGTCTTTCCGCAGGACTTGAGCCCGTACGATCCGGCCTCGCCGCGCGATGCCTGCGTGCTGTTTCCCGAGTACCTGACCTGCGAGGACAAGTCGACCGCCCTGGCCGGCCACATCGTCGCCTGGCTGACCGATCGGGCAGCCCACGAGCAGCTGACGGCCCGGCTCGCCGAGCTGAAGCGGGCGATCGGGCACGGCGGCGCATCGCGCCGCGCGGCCGATTATATTGCCGATGTCTTGGCAGCCCGGCAAAGCACGGTGCCCCGGCCGCATTTCCTGCCCCCGGCCGCCGCTCGTCCGGAAGCCCCGGCGAGGCCTGCCGCGCAGCCCGCCGTTCAGAATGCCGTTCAGAACGCGGTCCAGCCCGAGGCCCCCCAGCGCCAGGCTGCCTGAGCGGTCTCGCCTTCGCGCGGTTTTGCCCTCGCGCGGTTTTGCCCTCTCCGTGCCATGCCGTTCCGGCCGGACGCCGCCTTGCGCTCGCGCCGGAACGCGGCATGGTTATGCTACAATTTGCTTCCGGTGGCACCCCGCACCGCGCGACGAACGGTCGGCCGGGGACCAGACTGGGGCGTCAGCGGGAGATCGAGCGTTGTTCACCGAGCCGGGCCAAACCGCAGCGGACCTGCACTTCTCGGTCCTGGGAATCCCCATCCGCGTCCACCCCATGTTCTGGCTGGTGACCGCGATCCTGGGTTCGGCCGGCGCCCGGACCAGGCCCGAGGCGCTGCTGTTCTGGGTCCTGGCGGTGCTGATCTCGATCGTGGTCCATGAAATGGGACACGCGCTGGTGATCCGGCGGTTCGGATTTCAGCCCTGGATTACCCTCTACGGCATGGGGGGACTGGCCTCGTACAACGCGCGCCGGCTCGACCCGCGCTCGCACATTCTCATCTCGCTGGCCGGGCCCGCGGCCGGCTTCCTGTTCGCCGCCCTGGTTCTCATCCTGATGCGGCTGGGCGGTCATCCGGTGCGGCTCCTGTTTGGCTGGCCCGACATCGTTCATTGGCGGTTCGATTCGCTGTTCAACCTCCGCCTGATCACCTTTGTCGACGATCTGCTGTTCGTGAACATCTGGTGGGGACTGGTGAACTTGCTGCCGATTTACCCGCTCGACGGCGGGCAGATCTCGCGAAACCTGTTCGACCTGTCCGAGTCCCGCGACGCGCTGAAGAATTCACTCTGGCTGTCGGTCCTGGCGGCCGGGGCGGTCGCCGCCTACGGGCTTTCGCAGCGCGACTTCTATCTGGTGTTGTTCTTCGGTTACCTGGCCTACCAGAGCTACATGCTGCTCGAAGGGAACTTCGGACCGGGCGGCGGATTCAGGGGCCGCCGTTGAGTCGATCTGCCCCCGCCGGGCAAACCGCCCCCCGCAGAATCGTCGTCCTCGGCGCAAGTAACGTTGCCCGTGGGATTTCTGTCATCCTGGGCACCGCCGGCCGGATCTGGAATCAGCCGCTCGAAGTGTTTGCCGCCTACGGCCACGGACGCTCCTACGGGCTGCCCAGCCGGGTGCTGCGGCGCGAACTGTCGGGCATCGCCCAGTGCGGGCTGTGGGAAGCCATCCGGACGCGCGAGCCGGCGCCCACCACGGCGCTGGTGACCGACATCGGCAACGATCTGGTGTACGGTCGGAGCGTCGATCAGATCGCCGGCTGGGTCGACGCCTGCCTCGCGCGGTGCAACGAGCTGGGAGCGCAGTCGATCGTCACAAAACTGCCGATCGACAATCTCGAGGGGCTCCCGCAATGGAAATTCCGGCTCGCGCGGAAAATTTTTTTCCCCGGCTGCAACCTGACCCTGGAGACGGTCGCCGAGCGTGCCCGGGCGCTCGACGCGCGGGTGGCCGAGCTGGCCGCGCAGCGCGGCGCACGGCTGGTTTCGCAGCGCCGCGATTGGTACGCGATCGATCCGATTCACATCACGTACCGCGAGATGGGCCGGGCCTGGCACGAGGTGCTCTCGCACTGGGCGGACGCGCCGAATGCGGGGCCTCCGGCGCGCGCCGCGCTGGGTCGCGCGCTCTATTTGCGCTCGGTTTTTCCCGAGCGCCGCAGGGTTTTTGGCTTCGAGCAGCGAACCGCGCAGCCGGCCGGACGACTCGGCGACGGCAGCACGCTGTGGTTCTACTGAACGAGCGCGCAAGCGCACCGCAGATGCCGCGCGGCACGCGCGCGAAGTCGGCGATCGAGCGTGCGACGCCGAGCGCGCGATGTGCACGCGCGCGATGCGAAATCAATTTGCGCGCTTCCGATCTCGCGCGCTGCGGTGCGCGTCGCGACGGCGCGAGTCGCTTGAAAAATTTGTGCCATGCAGCAAAGATTTCGGCAAAACCATGTTGCACATTTCGGAAGAATTTGTACAACTACGTTCCAGCAGTATCCCTGAACGTGATTCTCAAGAGTCATGGAGTTAGTCGGTCTCGCTGAGAACAACTCGTGTGTGCTCTGGCCGGACCGTGATGATGTGTGGAGTGTGTTCAGGGTGGGACTCGCTCAAAGTCGAGTGACCAGGAGGTCACCGGGACGGATCTCGCCGAAACTTTTTTAGGAGGACGGACTGTGGCCAAGAAGAAGAAAGCCGCTACCAAGAAGGCTGCCCCCAAGAAGAAGGCCCACAAGAAAGCGGCCAAGAAGAAGAAGTAGTTTTTGGCAGCCGGGGGTCGCAGCGATCGGGTAGGAGTACTGGTTCCCGTGTCCAGCGGATGCGGGAGAAATCGGGTCTGACCCGCGCCCGCGAACCCCTCTCTCCGCTTGCTTTAGCGGTGAACGAAACAACGAGAAAGAGCCGCCGGACAAATGTTGTCCAGGCGGCTCTATTTGTTTACCGTCAAGGCAGTTAGAGCCCCCGCATCGGGCCCGCTTCACCCCGGCCATCTGGCCGCTGCCATTTCGCCGCCCAACGGGCGCCGAGCCCGCTTGCCCCGCGGTGTCTTTCTCGCTCGGCGCCGTTCGCGCGCCACTGTCTTTCGCGCTGGGCGCCTTTCGCGCGCCCGGGTGCGACCTTGCCGAGCTTGGCGCTAGAGCACGTTGAGCGTCGGCAATGGCGGCGCGGCGCGATGCGCCGCGGCCAGGTTGCGGACCAGGGTCTTGGCGATGGCCGACAGATACGGCGCGGACTGCGGATCGTTGAAATTCGCCGCCGTCTGCCCCGCGTCGCCATGCTCGCGGATCGAGATCGTGATCGGCACCTCGCCCAGAAACGGAATCTGCATTTCGGCGGCGCGCTGCCGAGCGCCGCCATGGCCGAAGATGTCGTACCGCTTGCCGCAATCCGGACAGACGAAGCCGCTCATGTTTTCGACCATGCCCAGAATCGGAATGCTCACCTTGCGGAACATGGCCACGGCCTTGACCGCGTCCAGTAGCGCGACGTCCTGCGGCGTGCAGACGACGACTGCTCCGGTAAGCGGCACCAGTTGCGACAGGCTCAAGGCCACGTCGCCGGTGCCCGGCGGCATGTCGATGATTAGATAATCGAGCGGGCCCCAGGCGGTGTCGCGCAAGAACTGGGTCAGCGCGTGGTGCAGCATTGGTCCGCGCCAGACGACCGCTTCGCCGGGCGGCACCAAGAGCCCGATCGACATCACCCGCAGGCCGTCGACCACCACCGGCTGGATCTTGCCCGCGGACACCTCGGGCTTGCCCCCGATGCCCAGCAGGTGCGGAATGCTGGGGCCATAGACGTCGGCATCGAGCAGGCCGACTTTCGAGCCCTCGGCGCAAGGCCCAGGGCCAGGCTGGCCGCGATGGTGCTTTTGCCGACGCCGCCTTTGCCGGAGCCGACGGCGATCACGCTTTTGGCCTCCAGCCCGAACTGGCCCAGCTTCAACGGGGGCCGCTCGAACAGCGCCGGCTCGACGCGCACGTCGGCCAATTGCCCAAATCGCGTCCGCAGCAGACCGGCCAGCTCCTGCCGGGTGTCGTCGGCCAGGGCGGCCGAATGACTGGTCAAGGCCAGCGCGAGCGACAAGCGGTCGCCGCTGAGCTGAAGATCGCGCACTTGTCCGGTCTCGACGACGTTGCGCCCTGTTTCCGGATCCTTGAATTCGGCCAGGACGCGCTGCACGTCCGCCAGAGTTACCGCCGCTTGCATTTGCTGGTCCTCGAAGGATGCCTCAACACTGCCCGCTTACGCCCCGAACGCCGCCTGTTTAAGCCTGAACATGGCCCGCTTAAACCTGAACACTGCCTGCCGGATCCGTGAACATGCCGACCGGCCGTTCGCCCGGCGCCGGCTGCCGGCGGTGCAACCGGCGGATGAGCCGCACGACGGGCCCCAATTCGCGCGGCCCGGCGGCAAAGTGCACCGCTCCGGCCTCGCGGGCCAGCGGCCCGTCTCCAGCCGCGTCGTAATCCGCCAGCGCCACCACCTGAGTTTGCGGAAACCGGCGTGCCAGGCGGTCGACGAACTCCGCCAATTCCGAGCGCCGGGCCGCCGACCAGGCCAAGAGCACCAGCCTGGCATTCGCAGCGGCCACTTCCGACTGGCAGTCGACCAGCCGCCGGGTTTCGCGCAGCCGCAGGCCGTCTGCGTCAAGCTCGCACCTCAGTCGGGCGGCCCACTTGTCGTGCGGCTCACAGATAACCACGGTAAAAGGTGCCATGCCTGTTGGGGGGTCGGCCTGCGGAATGCCGAGTCATGGTAGGAGGGGCGCTTCGCCTTGGCAAGGAGCCGAAACCCGGCGAGCGCTAGGGTAATTCCTCGAATTCCACCAATTCCTCGGCCGCACTCAGGCCCAGCTGCACCAGGCGGCGGTACAACCGCGGGCGCGACAGGCCCAGCAGCTCGGCCGCCCGGCTCTTGTTGCCCTTGGCCCGCTCCAGGGCCTTTTGAATCAGCTCGGTTTCGATTTGCTCGAGCGTCTGGACCAGGTCGATGGGCTGCTGCGGCCGCTGCGGCCAGCGCGGCGTCGGCCGCCAACCCGATGCGCTTGGGCAGATCGCGCGGCGTGATCGTGCTTTCGCCGGCCGCGGCATGCGCCCGGCGAACCATGTCGGCCAGCTCGTCGAGATTGCCCGGCCAGGGATATCCGGCCAGCTCGTCGAGGGCCTCGGGCGAGAAGCCGGCCAGCTGGCGGCCCCCTTCGGCGTTGACCTCTTCCAGGAACAGCTGCGCGAGCAGCGGCAGATCGTCGATCCGCTCGCCGAGGGGCACAAGCTCGATGGTGAGTGTCGCCAGAAGTGCCGCCAGGTCGGCCTGAAATGCGCCGGCAGCGACCAGTTCCGCGAGCGGTCGGCCGGAAGTGGCGATGACCCGCGGCACCGTCGGACCCCGCAGCAGCCGCGTCAAGGGCGGCTGGACGTCGGGGGACAACTGATCGACGTCGCGCACCAGCAGCGTGCCCGGCGCATCCGGCCGGCCGGCCGCGGCCTTGGCCAAGAGCGACTCCATGGTCGAGAGCAAGAGCTCGGCGTCGAGGGCCGTGACCGACAGCGGAATCAGCCCGGCTGCGGTCGCCGCTGCCTGGCGATAGTGAATCGCCTTGGCCACGTGCTCCTTGCCGCTGCCCGAGGGGCCGACGATCAGCACGTTGGCCGGCGCTGGCCGCCAGTTGCACCTGCGCCCGGACCCGCGTCGCCGCCGCGCTCGGCCCCAGCAGCCGGTCGAGCGCATAGCGGCCGGCGAATTTTTGCCGCGCGCGAACCAGTTCGGCGTGCAGCTGCTCGCCCGACGTCGGGCCTGCTGCGGCTGTCGGCAAGTCGCACTGGGCGGCATCCGCCGCCGCCAGAACCACCAGCAGCGGCCCTGCCGTGGCGGGCTCGTCGAGCGGCACAAACTCGGCACGCCGAAATACGACTTCTCCGGCAGCCGACACGGCCGAGACCCAACCGCAGGCCGCGGTCCCCTCGAATGCCGCGGGGGGCGGGCAGAGCCGGCCGGCCACCGCAGGGGCCGTGTGGTCGGTGGCCGCAGCGCCGTAATTGCACGTTGCGCCGACCAGCGCCTCGGCCTCGATGCCTGCCCAGGCGGCACACGCGGAGTTGCAAAACAGCACGGCCCGCTGGTCGCTGACGAGGTAGATCGGCCGGGCGCTGGACTCAATCAGTTCAGCGAGCGCCGCCAGAAGCCTTGCGATGTCGCGGCATCGATCGATTTGTGCGCTAAGAACGGACCGAACCGGCCGGCGTGCGTTTGCAGCGCGCCGGCAGCGGCGCTCGTGGCCGGACGTGTTTCTTCCGCCAGGCGCCTGCAACTTCCAGAATACTACGCCCCGCGAGCGGCCGATACGGCTGGCCGCCGCGCTGCGTCCGGCGGAGTCGCACCCCGGCCGGGCAACTCTGGGGGCAGCGGCAGCTACTCGGTGCCCGCTTCGCCGTGAGCCAGAGTCCGAGCGTGCGGCCGCGATTCTGCCGCCGGCTGCGACCGGCCAGCGCCGATCGCCGGCGCGGGGGCTGCCTGGGCCTGGACGGCAGGCGGAGCCAGCGGCCGGTCGCCCGTCGCCTGGGCGGACTGGCTGGCATTGTTTGCGGTTTCCAACAGCGCGCCGGGATCGGCGCCGACGCCGATCACCAGCATGGCGCAGATCACCGTGGCCAGCGCCGGGCCGGCCCCGCCACGAGCGGCAGGCACCGTGACAGCCGGGCGGAAATACATCACCGAAACCACCCGCAGATAGTAACCGGCCGAGATCGCCGCATTCAGGACGGCCGCGATCGACAGGCCCAGGAACCAGCCAGACATGTTGCCGTCGGCGTTGCGAATCCCCAGGGCGCCGGTAAGCAGGGCGAACTTGCCCCAGAAGCCGGCAAACGGCGGCAGGCCGGTCAGGCTGAACATGAAAACCGAGATCGCGGCCGCAACCCAGGGATGGGCCCGGCCGAGGCCGGCCAGATCGTCGACATTCTCCACCTGGCGGTCGGCGTCGCCCAAATAGGCCAGGGCCGCAAACGCGCCGAGCGTGGCCAGGGCGTAGACCAGCAAATAAAACAGCGTCGAACCGACTCCGTCGACCGTTGTTGCTCCGGCCGCGCCGCCATTGACGGCAAACCCGACCGCCAGGCCGATGAGCAAATAGCCGGCATGCGCGACCGACGAATAGGCCAGCAGGCGGCGGATGTTCTGCTGCCAGAGCGCCGCCAGGTTGCCCAGCGTCATCGTAACCAGGCTCAAAGCGAACGTCAGGTGCCAGGCGACGCCGGACAGTTCCTTGAGAAATGCGTCGGGCCGGCCCGGGTCGTCGCCGGTCATGCTCACCGCCACGATTCGCACCAGGGCCGCCAGGCCCGCGATCTTGGGCACCACGGCCAACATCCCCGCGTTGGGATGCGATGTTCCCTGGTACACGTCCGGGGCGTAAAAGTGAAACGGCACCAGGGTGATGCGAAAGCCCAGGCCGGCCAGCAGCAGCACGAGCCCCAGCTTGGCAAAGGTGGCCAGGCGCGGCGCGGTGGTCGAGGCGGCCTCCAGGGCCGCGTGAATCGCGTCCAGCCGGGTCGAACCGCCCACGCCGTACAAAAAGCTGAAGCCGTACAGCAGCAGGCCCGAGGACAGCAAGCTCAGAAAGAAATACTTAGTGGCCGCTTCCTGCGTCGCCGGACCACCGCGACCCAAATACAACATCACGTAGGTTGGAATCGAAACCAGTTCCAGCCCGACGAAGACCAGCACCAGGTCGCCGGCCACGGACACCAGCATCAGCCCGGCCACGATCAAGAGCAGCGAGCCCAGGTACTCGGGCGTCAGACTGGGCCGGGCCGAGCGGGCCGAAAGCATCACCAGCAGCAGCCCCACGGCCAGCACGGCCCAGCGCAGGGCATGCGAAAACCCGTCGATCAACAGCGGCCCGCTGCGCAAAACTTCGGCCGCGGAACCTTCCGAGCCGAAGATGGCCCGGCGGACCACGTCGACCTGCTGTTGTTCGTACAGGGCCATGGCGGCCAGGAACAAGCCCGAGGCCGCCAGCCAGCCCCAGCCCTCGCGGGCCGTGGTGAAAGCGCCCCCCAAATAAATCGCCGTGGCCAGCAAGATCACGATGATCTCGGGCAGCAGCAGATAAACGGTCTGGGTCGACATCATGTCAGTCGGCATCGGTGACCTCCGCCGCCGGCGGCTGCGCCAGGCGGGCCACCGCGGGCACCCGGGCCTGATACAGTTCGTCGAACTGCTGGCTGGCCGTCTGGCTGATCGCATCGACGCTGGGGGCCATTCGCTCCAGGAAAAACGCCGGATGCAGCCCGATCCAGAACACAAACACCACCAGCGGCGCCAGGGCCAGCACCTCTCGCGTCGATAGATCGTGAACGACGCCCCCGTGTCCGGAACCAACGTGTCCGGAACCAACGTGGCCAGAGTCGCCGCCGGCGTGGGCGTCGGGCTCATGCAGCGGGCCGAAGAACACCCGCTCGACGAGCCACAACATGTACCAGGCCCCCAGCACGACCCCCAGCACCGACACGACGGCGATCGCCTTCAAGTGGTCGGCAAGCATCACCGGGGCTTCGTTCCAGGCCCGGCAGAACATGCCCTGCAGGATCGGAAACTCGCCGGCGAACCCATTCAAACCGGGCAGGCCGATGCTGGAGAACGTAAACAGCAGCATGAACACGGCCAACAGCGGCGTCCGCTTGGCCAGCCCGCCCAGTTTGCTGATCTCGCGGGTGTGGTAGCGGTCGTAGACCATGCCCACCACGGCGAACAGCCCGCCGGTCGACAGACCGTGATTGACCATCTGCAGCACGCTGCCCTGGACGGACAACGTATTGAGGGCGAACAGCCCCAGCATGCAAAAGCCCAAGTGGCTGACGCTGGAATAAGCGATCAGCCGCTTCATGTCGGTCTGCACCAGGGCCACGAGCGCCCCGTAAACGATGCCGATCGCCGAGAGCCAGAGAATCCAGGGCGCGCAGGCCGCCGTGGCCTGTGGCAGCATCGGCAGGCTGAAGCGGGCAAAACCATAGATGCCCAGCTTCAGCAGCACGCCGGCCAGCAGCACGCTGCCGGCCACCGGAGCCTGGGTATGCGCCAAGGGGAGCCAAGTATGCAGCGGAAACAGCGGCACCTTGATGGCGAACCCGGCAAACAGCGCCAGGAAGATCCACAGCTGCAGCTGAAAGCGGATCGGATCGTCGGCCAGGCGGGCGGTCAGCTCGGCGATCGAAAACGTCATCTTGTCGGAATGATTCATCACCCACAGCACGATCGCCAGCAGGCCCAGGAAGGTGAGCAGGCTCCCGGCCAGTGTGAACAGGAAAAACTTGATCGCGGCGTAGCGCCGATCCTCGCTGCCCCAGATGCCGATCAGCAGGAACAGCGGAATCAGCGTGAACTCGAAGAACACGTAGAACAGGATGATGTCGCGGGCGGCGAACACGCCCAGCATGCCCGTCTCCAGCACCAGCAGCAGGCCGTAATACAAGCCGGCCCGTTCGTCGATCGACTCCCAGCCCACCAGCACGGCCGTAATCATCAAGAGGGACGTCAACCCGAACAGCCACAGGCTCAGGCCGTCGAGCCCCACGCTCAGCTGCACGTCGATCGGCGAGTGGGCCCCCAGCCAGGAGATCGACGAGGCGGCGTAGGCATCGTCGCCGGGCTTGTAATTGGCGATCAGGATGACCGACATGATGAACGTGAACAGCACGGTCACCGCGGCGCTTTGGCGAAACGCCACCTTGCCCCGGTCCTTGGCCGTCCAGATCCACACGGCGCCGGCCATGGGCAGGAAGATCGTCGTCAGCAGCAGTGTCGGCATCGTAACCACGAAAATTCCTTGTCTCAGACCGGCCAGACCAGCAGCGTGCCGATCAGCGCCGTGCCGATCAGCAGCAACACGCCCAGCACCATCGCCAGCGCATAGAATTGCACCATGCCCGTTTGCAGCGCCCGGACCACGCTTCCGGCCAGGGGCGGCACGCGGCCGGCCAGATTGACCAGCCCGTCGATGATCCAGCGGTCGAACAGATAGCACAGCTGGGCCAGCAGCCAGGCCGGCCAGATGACCGCCATTTGATAAATCTGGTCGATGAACAGTTTGCCGTAGGACAGCTCGTACAGGGGCCGCAGCACCGTCGCCAGCCAGGCGACCTGGCGGCGATCTCCCAAGTAGAAGAACGCGGCCAGCCCCACGCCCGAGAGCGCCACCAGTGTGCCGATCACCGCCACGCCGTGTTCGGACTCGGCTCCGTGGCCCGTCGCGCTCATGCCGCTATAGGCCAGCGACGGCGTGGACACGAGGAAATGCTCGAACGAGCCGGTCAGCTCGAAATAGGCTCCCACCACGAGCGCGCACACGGCCAGGATCACGAGCGGCAGCGTGATCGCCGGTCCCGACTCGTGCGCATGGTGCCCGGCCTCGTGCGGCACGCGCTGCTCGCCGAAGAATGTCAGGAAGTAGCCCCGGAAGGCGTAGAAAGCAGTCAGGAAGGCGGCCACCACGCCATTGATAAACAGAATCTGAAACAGCGAGTCATGGGCGCCCTTGGCGTGGGCGGCGGCCAGGATGGCGTCTTTGCTCCAAAAACCGGCCCAGGGAAACACGCCCGCCAGGGCCAGACAGCCGAACAGGAACGTCCAGTGCGTGGTCGGCATCAAGCGCCGCAGGCCGCCGAAGCGCCGCATGTCGATCGTCTGCATGGCGTGCATCACGCTGCCGGCGCCCAGGAACAGCAGGGCTTTGAAAAACGCGTGGGTGAACAGATGGAACATGCCGGCCACGATCCCGGCGAGCGACCCGACGCCCAGGCCCAGGAACATGTAGCCCAGCTGGCTGATCGTGGAATAGGCCAGCACCCGTTTCAGATCGGTCTGCGTCACGGCGATGATCCCGCCCAGCAGAGCCGTGATGCTGCCCAGGATGGCCACCACGGCCCGGGCCTCGGCCGACAGGGCAAACAGCGGCGTGCAGCGCGTCACCATGTACACGCCGGCGGTGACCATCGTGGCCGCGTGGATCAGGGCGCTGACCGGGGTGGGGCCCTCCATCGCGTCGGGCAGCCAGACGTGCAGCGGAAACTGAGCGCTCTTGCCGCAGGCCCCGACCATCAAGAGCAGGCAGATCGCCGTCGCGATTCCGCCCCCCACGTACAGGCTCGGCGTGCTCAGCCGGGTTTGCCCCAACACGCCCGCGATGCCGCCGGCGTCGTGAAAGTTGAGCGTGCCGTAAGTGACAAAAATCAGGAACAGTCCGATGGCGAAGCTAAAATCCCCCACCCGGTTGACCAGGAAGGCCTTCTTGCCGGCAGCCACAGCCGCGGGCTTTTCGTACCAGAACCCGACCAGCAGGTAGCTGCAGGCGCCGACCGCCTCCCAAAACACGTACAGCAGGACGAAATTGCTGACCGAAACCAGCATCGTCATCGAAAACACGAACAGCGAAATGTACGTGAAGAACCGCCAATAGCCCGGATCGCCGTGCATGTAGCCGGCCGAATAGATCGCCACCAGCGAGGAAATGAACGTCACCATGCAAAGCATGATCGCGGTAAGCGGATCGACCCGCAGCGTCACGTCGATGATAAACGGCAGCCGCCGGGGCAAACCCGCGTCCTTGGCGGTGTCGCTGGCATGGGCGCCGGGCACGGCCCCGGCCTTCGTGTCGAGCACGCCGTCCACGTGCATCCAGGTCCAGAGATTGACGGTCGACTCCCAGCCCACGTGCGTCTTGGAATCCTGACCGCTGATTTCGCTCCGCACGGCAAACAGCAGCGACAGGCTGCAGACGAACGACGCCATGAAGGCCAGAACCGTCGGCACGTGCGCCCGCTCCTTGAGCACACGGCTGCCCAGCGCAGCGGTCAGCAGCGCGGCCGCCAGCGGCAGCGCGGGAATCAGCACCAGTAACGTCCTCATGCTGTCAGACATGGCTGCGGTGCGTGACCTCCTCCAGATCGTGCGGCGGCTCGATGCCCGCGGGCGTCAACTGCGGCCAGGATTCGTCGCGCGGGCTGCCGACCTCGGGCACTTCCAGATCGATGTAGGCCGGGCGATTTTCCTCGCGCAGGCGGTGCCAGAAGGCAATGTCCAGCGAGCCGCTCTTTTGATAGAGCGAAACCATCAGGGCCAGCGCGATCGCGGCCTCGCAGGCCGCCACCGTCAGGATGAAGATCACCAGAATCTGCCCGCCCCAGTCGTTGTGATACCGGCCCCAGGCCACCAGGCTGACCGACACGCCCTGCAACATCATCTCGGCCGCCAGGAACATCACGATCATGTTCCGCCGGCTCATGAAACCCACCAGCCCGATGCCGAACAGCAGGCCGCCGACGATCAGGTAGTTTTCCAACAGCGCCAGCTCATCCATGCAGCACCTCCTGCGCCTCGTCGGCGCCGGCCGGGCGACGGAGCAATTCGATCGGCGCGGGCGGAGCGATCACCACCCGCGGATCAAGCCGCTCCTGGACGGACCCCGCCGCTCCCGTCCCGGCTCTGCCGACCGTGGCCACAATCGCCACCGCCCCGACCAGCGCCACCAGGAGCAGCGTGCCGGCCACTTCCACGGCGATCAGGTAGCGGCTGAACAGCTCGCTCCCCAGCCGGGCCATGTGGTCGCCGGGCGAAAGGATCTTGGCGTCGAGCTGGGCCGTGCTGAAGGGGGGCACCGGGCGCTCGTCTTCCCGCGGATTGTTCAGGACCCAAACCAGCGTCAGCGTCAGCACCCCCACCATCAAGGCGCCGGTGCTGGCGGCGAGCAACCCTTCCCAACTGATCCGGTCGTAGAAGGCGTCCCCTTCCGGCTGGGCCAGCATCAGCACGAACAGGAAGGTCACCAGGATCGCGCCGGCATAGACCACGATCGTGGCCACGCCCAGGAACTGGGCCCCCTGGAACAAGAACAGGGCCGCCGTGCCCAGCAGCGAGAGGGCAAACCAGATCGCACAGTAGACCGGGCTGCGAAACGTCACCGCGCAAACGGCCGAAATCACCGTCATTCCGGCCAGCACGTAAAACACCACCGCCCCGGCCAACTCGCCCAAGGGAGGCATCACGTAAGCCAGAATTCCCAGCGACGCCAACCCCAGAAGCGCGCCCAGACGCCGGCCGGGCGCCCCGCCGCGCGGCAACAGCAGCCACATGCCGGCCGCGCCCAGCAGCGTCGCCAGGGCCAAAAGCCCGCGCGGACTGTCGACGTCGAGCAGACTGGCGACCAGGCCGTTCACAGCGTGCCTCCCAGCTCGCGCGATTTCATCGGCTCGCTATCCTTGGTCTGATCGTAAACGCTGAGCAGCTTTTCCTTGTCGAAGATCATCTCCTCGCGGCTCCGCCCGGTCAGATCGAAAAAGCTGGTCAATTCGATCGCGTCGACCGGACAGGCCTCTTCGCACATGCCGCAAAAAATGCAGCGCAGCTCGTCGATCGAAAAACTCTCGGGATACTTCTCCCGGTCCGGCCAGGGACTCTCGACCCCCACGATGTCGATGCAATGCGCCGGGCAGGCTGTGGCACACAAAAAGCACGCCACGCACTTCACCCGGCCCGCCTCGTCCTTGTTCAAGCGATGCACGCCCCGATAGATCAGCGGATTGCCGATCTGCGGACGGGCCTCGGGAAAACTGATCGTCACCTTCGGGCTGAACAAGTGCCGCGTCGTCGTCGTCAGCCCTTGAATGAACAGCGGCAAGTACATCTTGCCCGCCAGCCCAAGCTGCGGCTCTTCGATCCACTTGACCGCCGGGTCACTGGCTTTCATATCGAAGCGGCTTTCATTTCAAGGCAGTCCTTGCGCCACGCGGCGAGCGATCTCACAGCCGGCAGCTGGCGACTGCCGGCGACAGGCGGCGAGTATACGTGAACCAACCAGGACTCTTTCGGGGGGATCAACGGGCCAACAGCCCGTCCTCGGTATCGAATTCGTGTGGGCTGCCCTTCGGCCGGTTGTCGTCGTGCAAGGGCGACCACAGCGCCGCCGCCACCCAGCCGGCCACCAGCACGCTCCAGCCCACGACCACCGCCATCGCCATGTTCGGCGGCAGGTGCTGGGCTTCGTCGCGGGCCATCAGTTCGGTCACGATCGCCACGGCCAACAGGTTGAACAGCCCCAGCGGCATCATCACCTTCCAGGCCAGGGCCATTAATTGATCGAAGCGAAAGCGCGGCCAGCTCCAGCGCACCAGCATGAAGAACAGGATCACGGCCATCACCTTGGTCACCAGCACCAACACCCGCAGGATGGCAACGGTCCAGGTGATCGGCTCCTGGGGATCGGCCGAGCCGGTCAGGCCCCAGAAGTGCCAGCCGCCGAGATACAAGATCACGATCAGGAACGCCGCCACGACCATGTGCAAAAATTCGGCGATCAGGAACAACAGCAACTTCATGCCGGCGTATTCCGTGTGGTAGCCGCCGACCAGCTCCTGTTCGCACTCGGGCAGGTCGAACGGCAAGCGGGCCGATTCGGCAAACGAGGCGACCAGAAAAATCACGAAGCCCAGCGGCTGCGTGAACAGGTTCCAGACGCCGCTCTGGGCCTGGTCGACGATGATCTTGTCCAGCTGCAGCGAGCCGGCGAACAGAACCACGCCCAGAATGCCCAAGCCGAGCGGAATCTCGTAGGCGATCAGCTGGGCGCTCGAACGCAGTCCGCCCAGGAAGCTGTATTTGCTGTTGCTGGCCCAGGACCCCAGGATCACGCCGTACACGGCGATGCTGCTGAGGGCAAAGACATAGATCATGCCCACGTCGACCCCCGGCGCCACGACCAGCTCGATCGGATCGGCGACGCCCGGAATCTCCAAGGGCGGCAGCACGCTGCCGAACGGAATCACGGCAAAAATCGCCAGCGCGGCGGCCAGGATCGTGATCGGCGCCAGGATGAACAGGAACTTATCGACGTGGGCCGGAGTGTACTCTTCCTTGAAGATGAACTTCAGCCCGTCGGCCAGCGGCTGCAGCAAACCGAACGGACCGACCCGGTTGGGACCCAGCCGGTCCTGCACCCAGGCCGCGATCAACCGCTCCAGCAGCACCAGGTACGCGGCCGCGGTCATCAATCCGCCCACCAACAGCGCGATCTTCACCAGCGGCACAAGAATCACGGCGGCGAGCGTGGCAGGATCGGTGGGCACAGGACGAATCAGGCTACAGGTCGGGTTGCAGAAGGAAGGTCGACAATACAGCGTTCAACGGCGGACGGCGGCAGGCCGGGCGGCGCCGCGGGCGCGGCACTCAGGCACTCGCACCCGCCAACATATTCACTTTCAAATCGATTCCGACCGGCGGAATTTCGCCGCCGGCCGCGGCAAAGTAACTGATCTCGCCGGCCAGTTCGCTGAGCACGCGCCGGGCTTTGACCAGCCCCGCCCCGCCGAGCAGCTGCCAGTACACGCCCGCCTCGACCCGCACGCCGGCGATCGGGCGGATCGCCCACCTGGCCGTTTGCAGCCGATCGGCGTGGTTGACGTACGAGCCTTCGCGTTCGGCAAAAGCGGCGCCGGGCAGCTGATAATTGGCTTTTTCCCACAGCGGAGAGCTGAACATATCCTGCACGACCAGGAATTCCAAGCGGTCGAAACGCCCCGCCGTGGCCGCGTCGATCCAGGGCGCGTGGTAGCCGCCGCTGACCCAGGCGCCTTTGACTTCGCCGGCTTCGACGGCCTTGATCAGATCCTCGTGCGTCGCCACGCGGCGCATGAAATGGGCCACGACCGCTTCCACGCCGCGGCGGTTCGGGCACTTCTCGGCCCGGATCGTGAACCCGTTCTTGAAGTGCTCGTCCGCGCCGGTCACCGGCACCGGGCCCAATGCCACGAGCGCGTCAGCGTCGATGCTGCGGACGTACTTGGCCAGCAGATACGCTTCTTCCACGGTCAAGTGCGGCGACAGCATCACGCCCAGCCGGCCCACCGAGCGCAGGCGCGCGTCGATCTCTTTCAGGGCCGCCGACCACTCGACATTTTCATAACCGCCGGGCGTGCGCCGCCGCAGCTCGATCAGGCGATCCGGGCTATGGACGTGATGAAAGCCGTAGCGCCCCTCGTCGCACATCCACCACTGGTTGACGTGCGGGTTCTCCCGCGGCTTGAGCCGATAGACCGTGTCCTGGTTCTCCTCGACGTCGATCGAGCAGCCCGTCGAGCAGCCGGTGCAAACGCCCGGATGCGACTTCATGAACCAGACGCGCTGCTGATAGAGAAAGTCCTTGTCGCCCAGGGCGCCCACCGGGCACAGATCGACCACGTTGCCCGACAGCTTGTTCTCCAGCTCGTAGCCGGGAAACACGTCGATCTCTTCGTGGCTGCCGCGATTGATGACCATCAGCTCGGCCGTGCCGCTGATCTCGCGGGTGAAGCGGACACAGCGGCTGCACATCACGCAGCGATCGACGAACAGCGTGACCGTGCTGCCCATGTCGCGGCGGCGGCTGGTAAACGGCCGGATGTCGGCCCGGCGCTCGGTCTGCCCGTGCTCGAAATGGTAATCCTGCAGGTAGCATTCGCCGGCCTTGTCGCAGATTGGGCAATCGATCGGATGATCGATCAGCAGGTCTTCTTCGACCATCGCCCGGCTCTTGTGCACCTTCTCGCTATTGGTGACGAACACCGTATTGTCGGCGGCCGGCGTCTGGCAGGCGGGCACCAGCTTGGGCACCATCGTGATGGCGCCGGTTTCGGCGTTCCGGGTGCCGGTCTCGACCAGGCACATCCGGCAGCTCGCCACGACCGACAAGCCCGGGTGCCAACAATAGCGCGGAATGTCGATCCCGGCCCGCTCCGCGGCCTGGATGCCGTTGAGCCGCTCCCCTTTGCCGATCTCGACTTCGATTCCGTCAACGATAACAGTGGGCATAGGAGATCCGGACTTGGAACGGGGAACGCGGAATTCTAATTCGAGTGTCGCTTTTGAACGTCAGGAACTTGTTAAACCGCAAAGGCGCAGAGGTCACAGCGGAACGAATATTAGTTGGGCCGTCTGGTTCTAAAGCGCTATCCGGCGTTTCGCTGGATTCATTCGATGTTTCGCGTCCGCGCCCGTTGCCACCTTCAGCTTCTTCCCCTACCCCCTACCCTCTCTTCTCTCTGCCCGCGTCTCTCTGTCTTCTCTGCGTCTTTGCGGTTTACCTTCCGCCGCCTAATGCCCGGACAGCACCGGCAGCGCATGCACGGCGCTGGTTTCCAGGTAACCGCTGGGGTTGGTGCGGCGGATGTACTCCTCGAACTCCGCCCGGAATTTGCGGATCGCGTTCTTGATCGGCCAGGCGGCGCCGTCCGCCAGCCCGCAGATCGTGGTGCCGGGAATGATGCCGATCGAATCGCCGATTTCCAGCAGCAGGTCCAGATCCTTGATCCGTCCCTTGCCCGCCTTGATCCGGTTGAGCATGGTCAGCGACCAGGCGGTGCCTTCGCGGCAGGGCGTGCACTGGCCGCAGCTTTCGTGGGCAAAAAACCGGCAGCTGTTGTGCAAAAAATCGACGATCGAAACCGTCTCGTCGATCACCACGACCGCCGCCGTGCCCAGCCCCAGGCAGCCGACGCGCCCCGGCCCGTTGAAATCCAGCGGCGTATCGAACTCGGCCTCGGTCAGCAGCCCCATGCTGATCCCGCCGGGGATCGCCGCCTTGCCCTTGCGCCCCTTCCACACCCCGCCGCCGTATTCGTCGATCAATTGCCGGCAGGTGATGCCCAGCGGGGCTTCGTAGCAGCCGGGCTTGTTGACGTGACCGCTCAGGCAGTAGAGCTTTGGGCCGTAGCTGCCGGGGTCGCGGGGGTTCTTGGGGTCCGGCGGCACGCCGATGCTCTTGAACCATTCGACGCCGCGGGCCGCGATCTGCGTGACGCAGGCCACGGTCTCGATGTTGTTGACCACCGTGGGCTTGTGAAACACGCCTTCGATCGCCGGAAACGGCGGCTTGATCCGGGGCCAGGCCCGCTTGCCCTCGAGGCTTTCGATCAGGCCGGTTTCTTCGCCGCAGATGTAGGCCGCGGCGCCGCGATGCAGGAAGATGTCGAGCGAGAAGTCGTGCCCCAGGATCTTCTTGCCCAGCAGGTTCTTGGCGTACAACTCGTCAATGGCGGCCTGAAGCCGGTCGTAAGCCAGCGGATACTCGTAGCGAATATAGAGGTACGCCGTCGCGGCCCGGGTGGCGTAACAACTGAGGATGATGCCTTCGAGCACCTGATGCGGGTCTTCCTCCATCAGGATGCGGTTGTTGAACGTGCCGGGCTCGCTCTCGTCGGCATTGATGCACATGTAAATCGGGCCGGGGTGGTCCTTCGGCAGGAAGGTCCACTTCAGCCCAGTGGGAAACCCGGCCCCGCCGCGTCCGCGCAGATTCGTGGCCTTGACCATGTCGATGGTCTGGACCGGCGTCATCTCCGCCAGCACTTTGCGCAGGCCCCGATAGCCGCCGCCGGCCTCGTAAACGGCCAGGGTATGGCTGTTCGGCTTGCCGATGTTGGCCAACAGGACGGGTTCGAATTTCGCCACGAGTGATTTCCCGAAAAACTTCTCTTACGACGACTGCTTCACACGTTAAGCCCGCGGGTGCTCCGCGGTGCCGCCATCACGGCCGGCCCGGGGACTGCCATCCCCGGGCTTAACCCGATGACTTTTATCTTTGCTTCACGAACGCTTCGCCCGACTCTTTCGTCAGGTTTTTGTGCAGCTCCTTGCCGGCGAGCATGCAGGGGGCATATTCGCAGGCCCCCAGGCACTCGGCAAATTCCAAAGTCAGCTTGCCGTCGGCCGTGGTGCCGCCGGGCTCGACGCCGGCCACGTGGCACATGTGATCGAGCACCTCTTCGCCTCCGCGGAGCGCGCAGCTGATCGAGCGGCAAACCCAGGCCCGCGTCAGTCCGTGCGGCTTGTCCTGCGGAAACAGGCCGTAGAACGACAGCGTGTCCTGCACCTCGGCCGGGGCCAGCTCGAGCAACTCGGCGATCTCGACCACGGCCGCCAGCGGCACGCAGCGCAAGCGCTCGTTGACGATGTGCAGGGCCGGCAGCGTCACCGCTTGGCGCGTGGGGTAATGCGGAAAATAGGCCTGGATGGCCTTGACCATCTCGTCGGTCAGGATGCGCTCGGCGGTTGCCATCGGTCGCGGGGAGCTTGCGGTTTGCGGTGTCAGTCGGATTCGATCGCCGATCTCGGGAAACGCGGCTTTAGCGGTCGAGCTCGGCGGCAATGATGTTCAGGCTGCCCAGCACGGCCACGACGTCGCTCAGCGTGTGCCCGCGAATCAAATGCGGAAACATCGCGAAGTGGATGTACGAGGGCGGCCGGCAGCGGGCCCGGTAGGCCACGTCGGTGCCGTCGCCGGCCAGGTAAAATCCCAGTTCGCCGTTGGGGGCCTCGATCGCCGCGTACGACTCGTCATGCGGCGATTCGAAGCCGCGGTTGGTCATCGTCAACTCGAAGTGCGAGATCGTGCCCTCGATCGTCTGATAAACCTGCCGCTTGTTGGGCAGCGCCGTCCGCTCGCCAATGTCCACATTGGCCGGCCCGGACGGCAGATTCTCGATCGCCTGGGCCACGATCTTCAGACTCTCGCGCATCTCGGCCATGCGGACCAGATAGCGGGCAAAGCAATCACCGGCCGCGGCACAGCACACCTGGAAATCGAAATCCCGGTAGGCCAGGTACGGCTCGTCCTTCCGCAGATCCCGGGTCACGCCGCTGGCCCGGGCCATCGGGCCCGAGGCGCTGCGGTTGATCGCTTCGGCTTTGGTCAGGATGCCGACCCCCTTGGTGCGATCGACGAAGATCCGGTTGCGGTTCAGCAGCCGGTCCATGTCGTCGAGCGTCTTGGGGAAATTGCGCACGAAGGCCCGAATCTTTTCCACCACCAGCGGCGTCATGTCGTACATCACGCCGCCGGTGCGCGTGTAGCTGTTGGTGAATCGGGCGCCGCAGAGCGTCTCGAAAATGTCGTACAGCACTTCGCGCTGGTAGAACGCGTAGAGAAAGTACGTGAAAGCGCCGGTATCCAGCCCCACCGCCCCGTTACAGAGCAAGTGGTCGCTGATCCGGGCCAGCTCGGCCACGATCGTGCGGATGTATTTGCAGCGCGGCGTGAGCTCGATCCCCAGCAACCGCTCCACCGACCCGTGCCAGGCCACGTTGTTGGCCAGCGGCGAAATGTAGTTCATCCGGTCGGTGACCGTGACGTACTGGTTGTAGTTCAGGTGTTCGCCGATCTTCTCGAACCCCGAGTGCAAATAACCGATGTCCGGCACCGCATCGAGCACCCGCTCGCCGTCCAGCAGCAACACGATCCGCAGCGTCGTGTGAGTGGCCGGATGCTGCGGACCGAAGTTCAGCGTCCAGACGTAATCGTGCTGCTGCGTGCCGCCGCCCGACCCGGAGGAGCCGGCCTCCGCTGATGCAGACCCAGCTGACGCGGCCCGATCCTCGGGTCCGGCAGCGCCAGCCGGCGCGGTTGCCGCGGTCGTGGCGTCTCGCGTGAGGGGATCGGTGGTGGCCATATGGGGATTCGCAGTCACTGGGCGTCCGGCCCGTAAGCCGGCCCGGCGCAAGTCGGTGTCTTAGCTCGTTGCCCGCCGCAGCACGGGAAAGTTATGTCGTTCGCCCCGCCCCTGCATCGGATAATCCTTGCGCAGCGGGAAGGCGGTGAATTCCTCGGGCAGCAGGATCCGGCGCAGGTCGGGATGTCCGTCGAAGCGGATGCCGAACATGTCCCAGACCTCGCGCTCCATCCAATTGGCCCCTTCCCACAGCGGCACGACCGAGGGCAGGGTCAAGTCGGGCTCGTCGAGAAACGCCCGCACGGTGAGCCGCTCGCCCGACTCGGTCGAGGCCAGCAGGTAGACCAGGCCGAAGCGGTGCTCCGCATCCCGATAGTTCAAGTAGTCCACGCACGTAATGTCGACCAGCAGGTCGAAGCCGCGCCGCTCTTTAAGAAACTCGAGCGCCGGCCGCAGCGACGCACTCGGCACCACGGCCCGCGCCTGATCGCGAAATTCGCTGTGCGTGACGGCCGGAAAGGCCGCCACCAGCGCCTCGATCGTTTCGCGAGCAATCATCTGCCAGGCCTCACGCGAGTTTCGTTACCGATCCAACGGCCGACCTCTGCCGCCACGCTCTACTTCTAGCCCCCCTGCCCTCCCGCCGCTCAATTCTGCCGAAAACCCTGCGGCGCCGGAGCCATTCCCTGCGGCAAGGTGATGACGGGCAAGTCCACCAGCGCCCGCTTGGGCTGCTGACGCGAACGGATGGCAAACTCGCGACCCGTGATCGTGCCTTCCAGCTGGATCTTGTCCTGCAGATCGATGATCGATTGAATCAACTGCTCGGGGCGCGGCGGGCAACCGGGAACGTACATGTCGACCGGAATGAAGCGGTCGATCCCCTGGACCACGCTGTACGTGTCGAACACGCCGCCCGTCGAAGCGCAAGCCCCCATCGAGATGCACCATTTCGGCTCGTGCATTTGCAGCCAGATGCGCTGCAGCACCGGCAGCATCTTCATCACCACCCGGCCGGCAACGATCATCAAGTCGCACTGCCGGGGGCTGAAGCGAAACACCTCGGCCCCGAACCGTGCCAGGTCGTGGCGGCTGGCGCCCGTTGCCATCAGCTCGATGCCGCAGCAGGCCGTCGCGAAAGGCATGGGCCAAAGACTGTTCTTGCGGCACCAGCTGGCCAAGGCATCGAGCCGGCTGACGACGACGTTTTCGGGCAGTTCTCAGCGCCATCGGAACACCCCTTTACGCCAGGCGTAGACGAAGCCCAGGCCCAAGAGCACGATAAACGTCAACACCTCGCCAAACACCAATCCCCGGCTGTCGACCAATTGACCCGCCACGGCAGCGTCGATGCCGGCCGGATTGCGGCTGGCCACGGCCCAGGGATAGAGGAACAGCAGCTCGACGTCGAACACCAGAAAGGCGATGGCCACCAGATGGAAGCGGACGTCGAAACGGCGGCGGGCATCGTGGATCGGGTTCATGCCGCTTTCATACGGCATCTGCTTCACCCGATTGTCTTTGCGCGGCCCGATCCAGCCGCAAACGAAGATCAGCCCAGCCGCCAGCGCCGTCGAGCAAAGCACGAACAGGTAAATGGGCAGGACCGCGAGTTGCATCGAGAGCCCCAGTGACGAAGGCGCAGAACTTTGTGAATCTTGTCACAAAGTAGTCGGCTGAAAAAGGCCCGAAGCACGCCCCGGGCCTTTGCAGCAGCCCAGATGGTATCGCTCGCCTCCGGGATGGTCAAGCGTCCGGCGCCCCCCTCAACGGGGCCAGTCGGCCCAGACGCGATTGCCGCAAAACAGCGTCGCTTGGGCTTTTGCGTCGGCGGTCGCCATCCCGCAGACCGCGGCAGCGCCAGACGCGGCCGCTGGGTCCCAGGCCGCTGCGCCCGAGGCGGCGCTCGGGGGGCACCCCGACTCAGTACGTGCCGGTGCCGATGATGTATCCGTCGTTGGACAAGTTCAGCAGGTCCCAGACGCCCAAGGTCGTCGAGCCGGTGCCGAGCTGGATCTCGTCGAAGATGAACTGCACGCTGCCGTCGCAGAACACGACCTGCACGCCGCCGGCGTGCAAGCTGCGGGCGGTCTGCTGGTGACTGCCCGCGTCGCCGACGTAGCAGGGCATGCCCAGGTTCACCAAGGCCTGGCTGCCGCCGAACGCCGTCGTGGTCAGGTCGCAGGTGAACTGGTCGTCGGCGTAGATCGAGGGACAATTCGGCCCGTTGTCGTCCCCCATCCAACCATGCGCATACAAGGCGCTGGCGGCTCCGCCCCCCATGGCCCAGATGCCGCGCGCGTCGGTCGAATTCAGGCCGGCGCGATTCTCGGTGACGGCAATGGTCTTGCTGGTTCCGTCGCTGATCTTTTTCAGGTTGAGCGAGATATTGGCCCCCATCACGCCCCGGTAATAGGTCAGCCCCCAGCTGGAATTGGCCCCGACGGCGCCGTCATCCATGTAGTCCAGCGAAGCATTGGCGGCGTAGTTCCCCCGGGCCCAATTGCTGCCCATGCCCCATGTCGTGCCATCGAACGGCGTGTCGCCGTACGGATCGCTGGGACAGCGCATCGTGGAGATCACCGTGCCCCGGGCAATTGCGTTCGATGGATCGCAGATGGTCGTCTTGAGATTGAACTGCTGGTACAGATTCTTTTCTTCGATGAACGGCAGGATCATGATGACCCAGTTCGCGTAGAGATTGGTCGTCGGCATGCTGGCCGTCGAACCCGCCTGCCACAACGAACTGGGGGGCAGGATCTGGTGCACGTCGTGATAGGTCTGCAAACCGATGCCGATTTGCTTCAGATTGTTCGCGCACTGCGTACGCCGGGCCGCCTCGCGCGCCGCCTGCACCGCGGGCAGCAGCAGCGCAATCAAGATGCCGATAATCGCGATCACCACCAACAGCTCGACGAGCGTGAAAGCCGTTCGCGGCCCGGCGCCGCCGGAGCATGCCCGGCCCAGGAAGCCGCCCGGCCGGCACTCGTGCCTGGCCTGCTCGCTTGTCGCGGCTCGATCCCCTGCGCTACGTTTCATGCCTGCACCCAATCGGAAGTCCCAGCCCCCTGACCGGGCTGTGATCCTGAAAGCTGTGATCCTGAAAGCTGTGATCCTGAAAAGCGAGAATCCTGAAAAGCGAGAATCCTGAAAAGCGAACCGGCGCCCTGCCCCGCTGTCTCGATGCAACAGGCCCCTTGCGACGCTCGCGCCGGCGGGCCCGGTAACGCGCCGAATCAATCGAAAGGAAAAATCACGAAAACCAGCGGATTTGCATCTTTAATCTATACCCTCGGCCCCCCGATTGCAATCCAGCAGTCGCGGGCCCCGCAGGCGCGAGAGCGGAATCGCAGCTCCCCCCACTCGGGTGACGCTGCCCGCCAGGTCCGCCGCGCGCCGTTCAACCGGTGTTAATAGCTGTCGGCGCCGAGCGTCGTCTGGTCGTTGGACAGATTCAGATAATCCCAAATTGCCAACGGTCCGCTGGGCGTGCAGGTGCTCTCGTTGGCCGACAGGCCGGTGACGACCTGAATCGAATCGCTGATGAACTGCACGCTGCCGTCGCAGAAGCCGACCATCACGCCCCCGGGGTGCAGGCTGCGGGCGGTTTGCTGGTGGTTCTGGGCGTCGCCGTTATAGCAGGGCATGCCCAGCTGCATCAGCGCCGTGACGCCGCCCAGCGCGTTCTGCGTCACCGAACAGTTGAGGCTGTCGTCGGCGGCCGGTTGGATCGCGTTCGGTCCGCTGTCATCCCCTTCGAAGCCGTGGGCGTAGAGCGCGCTGGTGCAGCCGCCGCCCATGGCCCAAACGCCCCGCGGGTCGGCGGAAATCAAGCCGGCGCGAAGCTCGCCGATGGCGATCGTCTTCGACGTGCCGTCCATGATGTCGCGCATCCGGCACGAAATATTGGCCCCCATCACGCCGCGGTAGCAAGGACATACCCAATCGACCGCCGTCGGGCCCCGGTTGATGTTGCCGCTCAGATCGTCGTGAAAATTCAGCGAGGCATTCGCCCCGTAATTGCCCCGGGCCCAATTGGGGCCCAGGCTGGGCGACAACGTCGTGCCGTCGAACGCCACCTGGCTATAGGAATCGCTGGGGCAAGTCATCGTCGCCACGGGCGTGCTGCGAAAATTCTGATTGCCCGGATCCGTGAGCGGCAACTGCTTGTTGTACTGGGCGAGCAGCGTCGACTCCTCCATGAACGGCATCACAAGAATCACCCAGTTCGCGCCGAACACGGTGGTCGGCATGTCGAAGGTGCCGGTGGCCGGCCAGAGCGAGCTGGGCGGGAAAATCTTGTTCGCGTCGTGGTAATTTTGCAGCGCCAAGCCGAGTTGCTTCACGTTGTTCGAGCATTGCATCCGCCGCGCCGCCTCGCGGGCAGCCTGCACGGCCGGCAAGAGCAGCGCGATCAAAATGCCGATGATCGCAATCACCACCAACAACTCGACAAGCGTGAACCCTCGGCGACGCCCCAGATGGCAACCCGACCCACGACGATCGGCAGCCCCGCCCACGGCCCGGGGGTCGGCAAAATCACGTTGCCTGCGATCGCATCCTGGCCCGACGCGCTGCATACCGTCACCTGCCGAAGTTTCCCCGACTCAATCCGTCGAACTGCCCGGACAGACCGTATCGCGAGCAACCGCTCCTCCGCGCCCAGCCAACCCGCGGGTGCCCACATTCGCCCCAGAAAGCAGCGATTTCAGAGATGTGACCTTCAATCTATACCTGCCGGCCTGCAAAGGCAATGCGGCGCAAGTTCGTTGCCGCGCACACCCCGGTGGCGGCTGCCTTGCCGAATCAAACTGCTGCCACAATTCGCCCGGCGCACGGCGTGCAGAATCGCACGCGGCACGGGGCTGGGCCCGCCGGCTTACCAGCGCGCCCGAGGGACCGGATACGGCCGGAAGCGAGCATGGTACACTGTCCGAGCAAAGCGATTAGCCGGCCGGCCCAGGCTCGGCCGTCGCCTGCTCTTTTTTCCCGGTCTGGCACGCGTCGGCAGCCATGATTCCCAACGTCGTCGAATTGCTGAGCGATCTGGTTGCCATTCCCAGCGTCAATCCCATGGGGCAGCCGGTCTCAGGTCCGGAATATCTCGAGACCCGGGTCACGGCGTACCTGGAAGACTTCTTTCGCCGCTTGGGTGTCCGCTACCAGCGCCAGACGATCGAGCCGGGGCGCGACAACATCCTGGCCCGCATCGACGGCGCCGTGCCCGCAGAGCGCGGTGCGCCGATCTTGCTCTTCGACGCGCATCAAGACACGGTGCCGGTCACCGGCATGACCATCGAGCCTTGGAACCCCGTCGTCCGCGATGGGCGGCTCTATGGTCGCGGTTCGTGCGACATCAAGGGGGGCCTGGCTGCCATGCTCGCGGCCTTTGCCCGACTGGCGGCCGACCCGGCGGCGGACCGGCCCACGCTCGTGCTTTCGGCCACGGTCAACGAAGAGCACGGTTTCAGCGGCGCCAAGGCGCTCGGCCAGTTGTGGCACCAGGCCGATTCGATCCTGCCCTGCCGTCCCCAGGCAGCCGTCATCGCGGAGCCGACTCTGTTGGACGTGGTGGTCGCGCACAAGGGCGTCGTGCGTTGGCGATTGCACAGCCGGGGGCGGGCCGCCCATAGCTCCGAGCCGCAACTGGGCGACAACGCGATCTATCGATTGGCCCCGGCGCTGGCCGCCTTGGAACGCTATGCCCGGCAGGTTGTCCCCAGCCTGGGCGAGCATCCGCTCTGCGGCCGGCCGACGCTCAGCGTGGGCACGGTCCGCGGCGGGCTGAGCGTCAACACGGTGCCCGACCGGGCCACCATCGAAATCGACCGCCGCCTGCTCCCGGGCGAAGACCCGGGAACCGCCTATCGGCATGTGATCGAGTACCTGGCCGCCGCGCTGCCGGACGGCGGTGCGATCGAGCACGATCCGCCCTACATGCAGACCACGGGCCTGGCCGACGGCGAGAACCGCGCGCTGGGCGAACGCTTGCGCGACGCGCCGCTGCCGTGAGCCCGGGCCGCGCCCTGATCGGAGTGCCCTACGGCACCAACGCGGCAGCCACCAGCGCGGCGGGAGTGCCCTCGGTGGTGTTTGGCCCCGGATCGATTGCCCAGGCGCACACAGCCGACGAATGGCTCGCGCTGGACCAGCTCGCCGAGGCGAGCGAGATCTACTATCGCTTTGCCCGCCAGTGGGCGGCCGGCTAAAGCAATTGCCCCCCGGCCTGCTGAAGTGCCTTGTTCGGCACCTCGCGCCCCGGCGGCGAGCGCTTGCCGCGGCGCATACGGCCGCCAGGCAATATCCAGCGCACTGAGTGCTCTGCGCGCTCCGGCCACTTCCGACCCGGCCACTCTCGACCCGGCTACGTCCTGGGCCCTTGCCCGGCAGGCCTGTTAGAACTGGTCGAGAATGAAGTGGTGCCCCATGTGATACAGCTGGCCTTCGGGCAGCATGTTGTGCCAGGCCTTGTTGTAAATCGGCGTCCGCATTTCGGGCGGATAGCGGAAGTACATGTCGTCGGAGCTCTTGTAGTACTGGCTCGACCAGAAGTTCTGCGGGTAATAGACGTACGGGTAGTGGTAGAACCGGTTCCAGTCCTGAGTGTTGTACGTCCGGCCCCACTGCGCTCCGAACCCTTGTTGGGCCTGGGCTTCGGACGCAGGCATCGCGGCTACCAGACTGGCGGCGCATAGCAGCGCCAGCACGCTTGTGCGGATCATCGCCCTTCCCCCCTCGAAAGAATCGAATATGTCGGTCGACGGCGCCGGCAAAGTTGCCCCTGGCATAGAGGGGGCCGCGGCCGCTTTTGGGTCTAACATACCCATCGGCAGCCCCTACAGCCGGCATTGAGGGAATATCCGGTAGAATCGGCAGGGGGAACGAAAGCCGGAAGGATGCGGGCCAAAGGCAGAAGGATGAAGGCAGAAGGCAGAATGACGAGGGAAGCAGAGGACGAACATGGCCCCAGCTGCTGCCCGGCAGCTAGCTGAAGCATCTCGGAAACGGCGGGGCTCAATCCGGTAATACAGCCACCCCACGAGATTGTCGTTAAATGACCGGCCTGTCGCACGACACCATCTGATGCAGTACAGCACAAGGGCGCTCTTTGAGTTCACCTACTGGGCGTGCGTTGCCACGGCCATAATGTTTTCGTCCGGCGTGTTTCCTGCAATTTGCGTGCTCATAATTTCAGCTTCGGCGCGGGCCACATTCGCCCGGTCGAGCACGCGTCGCGGTAGGTATTTCTCGGCGTTGGTGTGTCCATTGCTCGGCATTGTGGCCGGCGCGGTCGCGGGGGCAATCATGAGTGCGTCCAGCAGCGACCATCAGACTTCTGAACGCCCAGGAGTCTTTTGGAGCATCGTTCTGCTCGGGCTCCTTTCGGGACTAGCGACGGGCGCGGCATTGGCCGTGTGCCGCCCCGTTAGAGGAGAATAAGACCATATTCAAACGGCACCGCGCGACCTTCCCCGTTGCCTTCCTTATTCTGCCTTCATCCTTCATCCTTCATCCTTCTGCCTTCATCCTTCTGCCTTCATCCTTCTGCCTTCCAATCCGGCATCTTGCCGGCTGCCAGCTCGTCGTCCCACTCGTCCATCAGCGGCCAATCGACCGCGCAGGTGCCGAAATCGGCCATGTGCGAATAGCCTTGCAAGCGGGCAATGGCCGCGTCGAGCAGCTTGTTCTGCTTGCGGAAGATCGGGCCGTGGCTGGGCAGCAGCCACTCGACGTCGCTCGCCCGAATCCGCTTGAGCGAATCGATGAACGCCGGAATGTCGCTGCCGTGGTGCGCGTCGATCGCCCCCACGCAGCCGTCGCGGTAAATGTTGTCGCCGCTGAAGAGCAGTTTGCCCAGGCGAAACGACAGCTGGCTGTCGGTGTGCCCCGGGGTGTGCCAGACTTCGAGCTCCAGGCTGCCCAAGCGGAGCTTGTCCCCTTCGTTGATCAGCTGATCGAGCTTGACCGGCGGCATTTCCAGGTGGATGTTCTGGGCCGCGATTTCCGCGAACGTTTTGATCCGGTCGCCGCTGGCCAATGGCTCGGCGGCCAAAGGATGACCGACGACCTTGGCCTTCAGCAGCTGGCTCATCTTGGCCAGACCCTGGATGTGGTCGACGTCGGCATGCGTGGCGATCAGCATCTGGCATTGGGACAAGGGAAAGTCCAGTTGCCGGATCAACTCGACAATCTCGGTGATCGTTTCCTCGAATCCGACGTCGATCAGCAGCCAATCGTGCCCGTCGTAGACCAGATACACGTTGCAACCCAGCCGCTGCCCCGCCTGGTAGTTCATCTCGATGACGTGGGGAAAAACCGGCTTACGCTGCAGCATTTTTACACGTTTCCTGACTGACGATCGGCGCCCAGGCTCGCGCGCGAGGAAGGTTGGGCGCCGGCAAGCACCGAATTCTAGAAGGCTCGCCCGGGTCTCACAAGAACCCGATACGAGCCGCGGCGTGTTGATGAGACACGTTCTCAGCAGCTTGGCGCCGCGGCGAATCCGCTATTGAGGCTGCCGCTCGTTTCCCGCTGTTTCCTCGTCCGCTTCCGCTTGCGCTGCGGCCGCCAGAATGGCCGCCAGCCCGGCGCGATAATCTACATATTTCAACTCGACCGCCAGGTCCGCCAGCATCCGCCGATTGCGCACGCGCTTGTCCGCGGCAGAGCGAGCCAAGGCCGGGCTGTCGGCCGCCGGCGCAGCGAACTGGGCGCGGGAGCCCCCAGCAGCCGCGCCAACTCGTCGTAATACTCGCGCCGCGGCACGGGATGCCCGTCCGACACCACGTAGAGCGATCGCCCCGCGGCGCGCTCGGCCGCCGCAAGCACCACCTGGACCGCATCGTCGACATGAATCAGGTTCAAATATCCTGCTGCCGGCACGGGCAAGGGAGCGCCGGCCAGCAATTCGCGCATCCGCGGGATTCGGCCCGGGCCGTAGAGCCCCGCCATCCGCAGGATCACGCCGCGGTCGCCCAAAGGATGGGCACCTAGAACTTGCTCGGCCGCCAAACAGGCGCGACCCCCCTCGCGATCGGGATGGCAAGGCGTTTGTTCGTCGATCCAGTCCCCCTGGGCCGAACCGTAAACGCCGGTCGAGCTGACGTAGATGAACTTTCCGCAATCGGCCGGCAGCGCGTCCAGCACGGCCGCCAAACCATTCACGTAGACTTCGTGAATCGATCGGCCGGCCGCCCGATCGAACCCCACCGCGTAAACGACCGTGGTCGCGCGCGGCAGGTCGACGAGCGTCGCGGGGCGAACCACGTCGGCCACGATCGGCGTCCAGCCTTGCGCGAAACCGCCGGGCATGATCGCTCGAACGGGTCACGGCGTAGACGGTTTCACCGGCCTCGCGCCAGCGCTGAGCAACGCGCGCGCCCAAATAGCCGCAGCCGAAAACGAGCTTTGACATCGCCGCGCCCTCCTGACAAAAAGCCGCGCTAGCCCCGCCGCGACGCCCGGCGGCGATTGTCGAGGCCCGGCAATTCGCCCGAGCCCGAAACGCCGCCGCTCGACACCCCCGACGCCGGTTTGCCGCCTCCCGGCTCGCTCCCCGCTGGGCTCCCCAAATCTGGGGAACCCTGCCCTGCCGCCGATTCCAGATACGCCGAGAGCATGATTTGTGCCGCGAGCTTGTCGAGCCGCTCTTTGCGCCGTTTCTTCGTCAGCTTGGCGGCCAGCAGATGCTGCTCGGCCTCGACCGAAGTGAAGCGCTCGTCGAAGAACTCCACGCCCACGCCGGTCGCTTCCGCGAGCCACTGGCCGAACGCCCGGGCTTCGCTCGATTTTTGACTCTCGCGTCCGTCGAGATGCACGGGCAACCCCACGACAAAGCGGGCAATCCGTTCCTCCCGCGCCAGGCGGCGAAAGAATTCCGCATCGGCGACCGGACCGCGACGGGTGTAGTTCTCATAGGGCGTGGCGATCCGGACTTCCAGATCGGCCACCGCGACGCCAATGCGCACGGTGCCGTAATCGATCCCGGCAATCCGATCGGCTCTGGGCAAGATAGCATGCACTCGACGATTCCCGACAAACAAAGGCCGCGCGCCGGGATCGATTTTTCGTTGTCCGGCGCCGAGCGACGCCGTGGCGCTGCGATTCGCCGTCGCGCCACCCACAGGGCAACGCCATTATGGACCGTGCGCGGCGGATCCGGTAACCCCGTAAACTTCTCCCCGAGCGTCGTTATAGACTTTTTCCAGGACGCCGGCCGCCACCAGATCCGCAAACACTCGCGGCTCGACAAACGGCGTGAAACCATAATTGCCCGGCGAGCGGTAGCGGGCAATCTCCGACCAATCGACCCAGATGTGCGAGACGCCCAGCCGGGCCAGGGCCGCGGCAACTTCCTGCGGCGAACGATCGCGGGCAATCTCGGCAAAAATCGAACTGTCGAACACCGTATTGTAGAGCGATCGGGCGGTCAGATCGTAGGGCGTCGCGTCGCCCACTAGCAGGGCCCGCTGGCCCGGCGGAACGTGGCCGTCGAGATATGCGTGAGCCGGTCGCAGCGTGCGCTGTTCGCCCCGCAGCGCTTCGAGCGCGGCGAACCAGCGGCTGTCGGCAACGACTCCCGAGCCCAGCAGGACAAAGTCGTACGTCAGGCCCACGATCAGCCAGACGGCCAGCGTCCACAGCCAGGCCGGCCTGGCGCTCCACGTCGCCCCGATGCCGGCCAATAGCGCCAGCACGGGCAGCACGGGCAGCCAGAATCGATCGATCCGGTGCGTCAACAGCCACCAGGCGCCCAGCACGTACAGCGCATAGCCCACGAGCGGCCAAACCAATTTGTGCCGCGGCCGGCACACCAGTGCCAAGGCCACCAGCGGAATCGTCAGCGGATTGTTCCAGTCGCTTGTTAGCAGCACACCGCCGAGCCGCTCCGCCAGGTCCGACAAGGCGTAATTCGGCGGCGCGTGAGCCCGGCGCCATTGGGCGTCCTTTTCGTCCGTCCGCGTGCGACCGTCGAACACCCGATACGCCAGCGGATACACGGGATTGCCCGTGGCGACGAAATTCTTCACGAGCCACGGCCCGCAGCCGACGGCGGTCGCCAAAACGAAAACAGTCACCGCGGCGGCAGCTGCCCGAACGCCGGCGCGGCGCCGGCCCGCGCCGCCGAGGCTCGCAGCCGGATCCGCGCCCGCCGGTGCCGCGGCCGCTTTGCGGGCCGCCAGCACACCGACCACCACGGCCGCCGGCAGAACCACGAACACCACAGCCGGATACTTGACCGAAACCGCACCGCCCGCCAGCAAGCCCAGCAGCACCAGCCCGCGGTGCGCGGCCTGTCCCGCCGCGTGCTCCTGGCACCACAGGGCCAGCGCGTAAGCGCTGGCCAGCAGATAGAACGCCGCGGCGCCGTCCACCAGCCCGCCGGCCGAGACGAGCGCAATCCAGGGCGTCGACATGTAGACGATCGCGGCAACCGTTCCTGCGGCAGCCGAAATGTAGCGCCTGCCGAATGCCCACAGCGCCAGCGCCGTCAGCGGCGCAAAGCCCGCTATTGCCAGCTTGCCGGCCAATCCGCCCGTCCACCAATCCCCGGTGAACACCATGCCGGCCAGGTTGAACATCTCGGCCCCCAGCGGCATGGCGGCATAAACGTTGTGCTCCAGGAACGTGATGCGGCCGCTTTGATAAAACTCCTTGGGCGCTTGGAGATGGTATTCCAGCACGTCGAAATCGAGCGGCGGCAAAACAGCCGACAGCAGGATCATCGCGGCAAACAGCACGCCGGGCACGAGCCAGAGCCAGGTCCGGCGCCAGGCTCCCGGGAGCGACGTCGGCCGGTCGCCCTCTGCCACGGGCGAGCGCCGGCGCCAGGAGCCGACCTCGACACCCAGCGCCGCAGCCGTGGCCAAAGCCGGCGGCCCGAACAGGCCGATCCGTCCGAGCAGGCCGGCCAGCCCCATGAGCAGCACGTAGAGCGAAAATAGATTGGCCCCCACGCCGGCCGCCAGCACCGTTCGCTCGAGCGGCGCAGCGCGCGATCCAGTTTCAGCCCCGCCAGCGCCAATCGGCCCATGCCCCAGGCAACCAGCCAGATCGCGGCCGCAGCCGCGGCGATCGGCAAGCGGTCGCGAAATCCGAGCGGCAGATCGCCCCCCAGCCAGTTCGTAACCATGCGTTCCGGCAGCAGGGCCTCGAGCCAGAAAATGCCCCGGACCAGCGGCTCGCCCGTGTCGGGATGGACCGCCGAAGTCAACCGGCAGGAAAAGAACACGATCGCATAAACCGCCACCAGCAACGCGACGAGCGCAACGCCCAGGCCGCTGCCGGTGGTCGTCGCCTCTGCCCGCTGGCGTCGGTCGTGGGCGGCCTTGGTCGCGGAACGTGGTCGGGCCGGATGCAACAGAAAGCCTCGAATCAGTTGGCCCCGGACATACGCGCCAGCCCGGCGGCCGATGCAGCGGGCGTTTGGCAAGCCGCGACCGCCGGGCTAAACTGGCGGCCGCGTCCGCCGGCGCGAGGGCCAGCCCGGCGCACGGCAAGACCGGCATACGGCAGGCCCAGCGCGTGGCAAGCCCAGCGCTTGGCAAGCGGTGTCCTCGGGTGCCATTGTAATGCCGCCGGGCGCGCGAGGGCACCCGCCCGCCAGGCCGCTGTGATTGCCCTGCGAAAACAGGCCCCGTTACCCGAAAGCCCCGTTACCCGAAAGCCCCGTTACCCGAAAGCCCCGTCACCGGATAGCCCCGTCACCGGAAAGCCACCTCATGCCGCCAGAGCGGATCCAGGGCATCTTCGTTCCCAACATCGTGCCGCTCGATGCGCACGCGAACATCAACGAGCCCGAGCTGCGGCGCTACACGAGCTGGCTGATCGACGCCGGCGCCCACGGTTTGTACCCCAACGGCTCGACCGGCGAGTTCACGCGCTTCACGGCCGCAGAGCGGCGGCGGATCATCGAGATCGTGGCCGACGAGACCCGCGGACGCGTGCCGATCCTGGCCGGCGCGGCAGAAGCCAACGTGAGCGAGACCTTGGCCGCTTGCGAACATTATGCCGGGCTCGGCGTGCGCTCGGTGGCGATCGTCTCGCCGATCTACTTCAAGCTCAGCCCGGACAGCGTGTACGCCTATTTCAAGCAAATCGGCGACCGCTCGCCGATCGACGTGACGCTGTACAACATTCCGCTGTTTGCGCCGCCGATCGACGTCGACACCGTGGTCCGGCTGGCGGCCGAATGCCCCCGGATCGTGGCGATCAAGGACTCCTCCGGCGACATGGCGCACATGCTCCGGATGATCCAGCGGGTGCGGCCGCGGCGCCCCGATTTCTGCTTTCTCACCGGCTGGGACGCGGCCCTGCTGCCGATGCTGCTCTGCGGCTGCGACGGCGGCACCAATGCGGTGGCCGGCATCGCGCCGCGGCTGACCCGGCGGCTGTATGACCTGGCCAGCCAGCGGAAGCTCGACGAGGCCCGGCAGGTGCAGGATCAGATTCTCGAACTGTTCGACGCGATCGTGTATAGCGCCGATTTCCCCGAAGGCATTCGCGCTGCGGTCGAACTATTGGGCTTTCGCACCGGCCAGGGACGCGCGCCCCTGGGCCAGGATCAGCAGGCCAAGCTGGCGGCCCTGCGGAGCAGGCTCGTGCCGCTCTTCGAGCGGCTAGGCGTCCGCGCCGACAGCGCCGGACGAGCGCAAAGAAAAAGCCGGGATCGTTTGGACCCCGGCTTGCTCTATTCGAATCGGTATCGAGCGCGCTGTGCGGCCGATTTAGTACCCGCGCACCCAGTTCCGCACGGGCTGGCCGGGAATCCACGGCCGGGGGTTGTAGTACACCGCGCCGGGCGCGTAGTAGCTCGTCACCGGCACCGCGGCCGGAGCGTAATACGACGTAACCGCCGGAGCATAGTACGACGTCACGGGAACCGCCGACGGGGCGTAATACGCCGTCGTGGGCGCGTAGTAAGCAGTGGTCGGAGCGTAATACGCCGTGGTGGGGGCGTAATAGGCGGTCGTGGGCGCGTAATAGGCGGTCGTCGGTGCGTAATAAGCAGTCGTCGGCGCGTAATACGACGTCGCTGCCACGCCGCTCGAGCTCGACATCAGCACCGCCGTCTCGGGACTGTAGGTCCGGACGTACACTTGAGCCCGGGCCGAGCCGGCCCACAGACAGGCAACCACCAACGCCGCGGCAAACAAATATCGTTTCATCTGAAAAGTCCTCCCCATTAAGTCTATAGAAACACTAGGCTATGGTTTGTAGCCGGGCCAGTCTTTTTCACAGCGGAAAAAACCGCACATCTCGTACCATTGTCGCGTCCGCCAGGGTGGTTGGCAAGCAATTGCTGGCGTCACCGGAGAGCCGGCCGGCGGCCAAAGAAATCCCCCGGGCAGCGGCCCGCTGATTGCGGGCGGGCTGGTTTGGGGGCAGGCGGGTTTTGGGCAGACTCTAACGGCTCTGCCCGCCGTCGATCGGCAACACGATCGCCAGCTCGGTCCCGCGGCCCACTTCGGAGCTGACGTCGATCCGGCCACCGTGCGCGGTCACGATGCGCCAGCATTTGCACAGGCCGAAGCCCAGCCCGCGACCGGCTTCGCGGCCGGAAAAATAGGGATCGAAAATCCGCGGGCGAATCTCGGCCGGAATGCCTGGTCCGTTGTCGTGAACGCGGATGGCCAGGGCAGCGGTTCCAGCCGCCCCGTTGACACCGCCCAGAGTGGCTCGGTCCACCGTCACTTCCACTCGTCCGCCGCGGCCCAGCGCTTCGAGCGCATTGACCACGAGCGCGCGAACCGCCACGGCCAGGGCACTGCGGTCGGCCCAGACGACCGGCGGCTCGGCGGCCTCGCCGGCGGCGGATACGTGAACTTCGCTCGCCTGGCTGCTGGCCTGGTCATGCCAGCTGCGCCAGCTCGCCCAGAAACGTGCGCAGCTCGATCCGCTCGGGTTTCAATTCCGGCGGCCGGGCAAACAACATCAGATCGGCAATCATCTCGTGGCGCGGAACGCTTGCGTGTTGATCGCGGCCAGCTTCTGCCGGCGCTCCGGATCGCTTTCTTCCTTGAGCAGCGTCTGCGCCCGGGCCGAGATATTCGCCAGTGGGTTATTGATCTCGTGCCCGGCGCCGTAGGCGAATTCCTTCAGCGCCTCGAGCTTCGCATGCTCGACGGCCCGATCAAAGTCGGCCGCCAGCCGCTCCTGCTTCGCAGCCTGCCGGGCAAGTTGCGCCAAGAGTCCCACGAGGTCGTCCGCGGCGAGTGCGCACTCGGCTGTGGACCCGTCACCGGTGAACTCGCCGGCGCTGGGGTCGGCGCCCGCAGCGGCGATCGCAGCGCGCACGCCGCTTTCCAGCGAGTCGGCGGGAGAGAGGCTGGCCTTGCGCAGCCGGGCCAGCACAGCCGCCAGCGCCTCGGGCAGAGCCCGGGCCGCTACCCGGGGCGCGGGACGCGGCGTGCCCGACAGCGCCAGCCAATCGGCCGCGCGGTGCAAGAGCCCCACCAGCACGGCGTCGGACTCGGGTCCGACCGCCGCGGCCGCCGCGCGCGCCACGGCCCGCGAGCGGGCCAGCAGCGACAAGCCCCGCGAGCCTTGTTTTCCCGGCAAAAATGCGTGTGGCGCGCCCTGGCACAGCCCGGCCACCAGCTCCGGCAGCTGCGGCGCAAGCCAGTCGGCGAGCGCAGAAGTCCAGCTGGCGCCCGGCGGCGGAGCCGGCGCCTGCAAGACACACCACAGCGCCAAGGCGGGATCTTGACGCAGGCCGGCCGCCAGCAGGTCGTGCCGTGCCGCCGGCTCATCGGCCGCCAGCGCCGTGGCCAGCGCGATGGCAGCCTGGTGCGTCAAAGGCAATCGATAGCCGACGCCCTCGCGCTTGATTTCGGCCAGCGTGCTCATGCCTCAAGCCTGCCAGCAGGTGCGCGGCGTCGCATCGCCAGGCCGAAACCAGATTCCGTGACGTTCGCAATTTGCCGGGCGGCACGAACCCAGCCGCCCGGCATTCGAACGTGTCGGCAGGACAGTATTTCTCGCGCGAACCAACGATTTCTCGCGCGGGCCAGCGATTCGCGCCCCAGGCGGGCATTTCCCGGACCGCGCGCGAATCTCCGGCGCGCTACGACGTGGAGACGGTTTCCATGTCGAGCAGCGTGCACATCCGATCGACCAGCGTCTCGACCTCGAACGGCTTGTGCAGAAAATCGTTCGCCCCGGCGGCCTTGAGGTCTTCGATCTTGTCTTCTTCGACCATGCCGGAGATGCAGATGATGCGCACGTCGTCCATCGTCTTGTCGCTGCGGACCCGCTGGCAGACTTCCTTGCCGTTGATGTCCGGCAGCATGACGTCGAGCACGAGCAGATCGGGATGGTACTCTTTGACCATCATGCCGGCATCGAAACCGTTGTTGACGGTGCGAACCTCGAAGCGGCCGTCCTTTTCCAGGACTTCGGCAATCAACTCGACCAATTCTTGATCGTCGTCGACGACCAGGATCTTCCGCTTGCCGCTCTCCAGAGCGTCGGTCGGAATGCCGTTGTCCCGCATGAACGAGTAGAGCTGCTCGCGGGGAATGCGGCGAAAGCGGCTCCCCGGAACGCGAAAGCCTTTGAGTTGTCCTGAGTCAAAGCAACGGATGATGGTCTGTTGCGATACTTTGCAGATTTTGGCTGCCTCGCCCGTAGTAAACACGGTCTTCATGTTTGCTAACCACCCTCTCTCCTAGCCGATGGTAGGGCTAGTCAAAGCGGGACCTCCGGACCGATCCTGACGCAAGATTGGCCCGAAAGCTCCTAATCCTCCATGTGACGCTTGACGGTATCTAGCCTGTTAGCTTGGTAAAGCCGTGCTGCGATCGCTTGACGGAGGCTCGAATGAGCCGCCGAAACCTAATATCAGCAGGGCTCCGTCCCATACCTGCCAAGATTGCCGAAATTGCCATCAAACCCAATTATAGCTATCTTGCGGGGTGAGTCAATATCGATCCATTCGACGCAAACCATTCATTCCACTGCGCTTACGTCGTGATTGACGAATCCGACCGAAAACTGTTCCGCGCCATCTTTTCAGCCCACCCAGGTTGCCCCAGAGCGGGGGTTCGCCACGGCTACGCCAAGCTCGCAACCGGAAAGATCGCTGATCTTACCCCGGCCAGAGGGCAGACTTTGAGCTCGCCAGCCGGCACTGCCGCTTCGCCCTTCCAGCCCACCCGCTCGGGCCCCTTCACGGCAGCCCAAAGCGCCGCAGCCGCGGGAGGAATCATTTACCCCCCAGGTGAATTATCAGCAGCGCCACGTCGGCCGGCGTGATGCCGCTGATGCGGCTGGCTTGGGCCAGATCGACGGGGCGCACGCGGCTGAGCTTTTCTCGCGCCTCGGCCCGGAGGTGACCGATCCGCCCGAAATCGAAGCCCGGCGGGATCTGCTTGTCCTGCAACCGCTGCTGGCGCTCGATGTCGACTTGCTGGCGCTGGATGTAGCCGGCGTACTTGACGTCGTAGGTCAATTGCTCGACGGTCGCGGCCGATGCTTGCGCCAGTTCGGGCGCCCAGGCGAACAAATCGCGCCACTCGATTTCCGGACGGCGCAGCAGTTTCTCCAGGGTGACTTCTCCGGTGTGGCGCGCCAGCAGAACCTCGGCAGCCTGGGCGATCTCGGCCTCTTTCGCCGCCAGGCGCTGCCAACGCCGCTCGTCGACCAGTCCCAGCCGATGCGCCAGCGGCGTGAGCCTGCGGTCGGCGTTGTCCTGCCGGAGCAGCAAGCGATATTCAGCCCGGCTGGTGAACATGCGATAGGGCTCGTCGACGCCGCGCGTGACCAGGTCGTCGATGAGCACGCCGATGTAAGCCTGCTGGCGGTCGAGCACCAGCGGCTGGCGGCCGGCCAGACGCAGGGCCGCATTGGCGCCCGCCAGCAGTCCCTGGGCGGCGGCTTCCTCATAGCCGGTCGTGCCGTTGAGCTGGCCGGCAAAATACAGTCCGGCCACGCGCTTCGTTTCCAGCCAGGGCAGCAGCTGGTCGGGGGGCGAAAAGTCGTACTCCACCGCGTAGCCGTAGCGCATGATCTCGGCGTTTTCCAGGCCCGGCACCAGGCGAATCACCTGGTCTTGCACGTCGCGGGGCAGGCTGGTGGAGATGCCGTTGACGTAGATCTCGCGCGTCCCGCGCCCCTCGGGCTCGAGAAACAACTGATGCCGATCCTTGTCGGCGAAACGCACGACCTTGTCTTCGATCGAGGGGCAGTAGCGCGGGCCGCCGGCCCGAATCTGCCCGCTGTACATCGGCGCCCGGTGCAAGTTGGCGCGGATCAACTCGTGCGCCGCCTCGTTCGTGTAGGTGATCCAGCACGGCAGCTGCTCGCATTCCAGCCGGTCGGTCAGAAACGAAAACGGTTGCGGCTCTTCGTCGCCCGGCTGGATTTCGACCCGGCTGTAATCGATCGTGCGGCCGTTGAGCCGCGGCGGCGTGCCGGTCTTGAACCGGGCCAGTTCGAATCCGAGCCGCCCGAGCGCTCCGCTGATTCCGCCGGTGGTGCCTTCGCCGGCCCGGCCGCCCGGCGTTTTCGTTTCGCCGGTGTGCATCAGGGCTTGCAGGAACGTGCCGGTGGTGAGCACGACGGCCCGGGCCCGATAAACCGCCTCGCCGCGCACGCGCACGCCGACTATCCGCGGCAGCGCGCCGGGCTCAGCGGGTTCTTCGACCAGCAAGTCTTCGACCACTTCCTGCTTGAGCACCAGGTTGGGCTGCTCTTCGACGAACTGCTTGATCCACTGCTGATAGGCTTTCTTGTCGGCCTGCGCGCGGGGGCTGTGCATGGCCGGCCCCTTGCGCCGGTTCAGCAGGCGAAATTGAATGCCCGTGGCGTCGATGGCCAGCCCCATCGCTCCGCCCAGGGCGTCGATCTCGCGAACGATCTGCCCCTTGGCCACGCCGCCGATGGCCGGATTGCAGCTCATCTGCCCCACGGTGTCGCAGTTGGTCGTGAGCAAGGCCGTGCGGGCGCCCAGCCGCGCAGCCGCCAACGCGGCCTCCGTGCCGGCGTGTCCGGCGCCGACGACGATCACGTCGAACTCGTATGGGGTCGGGTTCATTCGGGCTTGCGCACCGTTTGCATGCTGCGGCGAATCGCGGGCACGATTTCGCGCGGGACGAAACGGCCCAGCTCGTCGTCGGTGGCCAGCGCGGCGATCTGCTTGATGAGCGAGCTGGAAATATGCGAAAACTGTTCGTCCGCCATCAGGAACACGGTCTCGATGCCCGGATCCAGCTTGCGGTTGGCCAGTGTCATGGTGAACTCGGCTTCGATGTCTCCCAGCGACCGCACCCCGCGGAGCATCACCCGGGCGCCCGACTCGCGGACGAAGTTCACGGCCAGGCCGGAGAACGCGCGCACCTCGACATTGCCCAGCCGCTCGGTGCACAAGCGGACCAGGTCGACGCGTTCCTCGGGCGTGAACAGCGACTGTTTTTCGATATTCGTGCCGATGCCCACGATCAGCTTGTCGACCAGCCGGCTACTGCGCTCGATGACGTTCAAATGCCCCAGCGTCACCGGATCGAACGAGCCGGTGTAAACCGCCACGCGACTGTCGGAGTTGGTCATCATCACCAAGCGCCGTCCAAAGAGGAAAAATCGAAAGCGGAAAATCCGTCCCCAGCCGGGGTCCTGGCCGCTAAACTGCCATCATCCGGGGTTCGGCCACGGTTTGCAATCCGGGCTCGCGCTTGCCAAAACGCCAGAATGCAGCTAAAGGCACAAAGGGAACACAGGAAATGGAATCAGCCAGAATCGCGACGCGGCCGAGCCGGTTGCCAGGCGGCGCGGCCGCCCGCGCAGGCCGCATCACTCTCTCGCTCTTGGGTCGCGGCTCATGACCGATTCGCCGCAAGCTGACCCCTGGGCCGAATTCCGCCGGCAGATGCCGATTGCCGAGCGCTGGGCCTACTTCGACCATGCCGCCGTGGCCCCGCTGCCGGCGCCGGCGCGACGCCCTGCTGCATTGGGTCCGGCAAGCCGCCGACGAGGGAGATACGGTCTGGCCCGAGTGGCACGCGCGCGTCGAGGCCTGCCGCCGGCTGGGGGCCCAATTGATCGGGGCCGACATCGCTGAAATCGCCCTGGTCCGCAGCACGACCGAAGGCATCAGCCTGGTGGCCGAAGGGTTTCGCTGGCAGCCGGGCGACAACGTCGTCACGCTCGACAATGAGTTTCCCTCGAACCAATATCCCTGGATGAACCTGGCCGAGCGCGGCGTGGAAACGCGCCGCGTGCCGGCCGATGGGGGCCGCGTCGACCTCGATCGCTTGAGCGCGGCTTGCGACGCCCGCACGCGCATCGTCTCGATCAGCTGGGTCGGCTTTGCCAGCGGCTGGCGCGTCGACCTGGACAAAGTGGCCGAGCTGGCCCACCAGCGCGGGGCGCTGCTCTTTGTCGATGCCATCCAAGGGCTGGGGGCTTTCCCGCTCGACGTCGGCCGCACGCCGATCGACTTCCTCGCCGCCGACGGGCACAAGTGGCTGCTCGGGCCCGAGGGAGCCGGGCTGCTCTACGTCCGCCGTCCGCACCTCGATCGGTTGCGGCCGCTGGGCGTCGGCTGGCACAGCGTGGTGCAGGGCTCGGATTACAACCGCATCGCCCTGGACCTGAAGCCATCCGCCGCGCGCTATGAAGGCGGTTCGCAAAACATGGCCGGCTTTATCGCCCTGGCCGCCAGCCTGGAGCTTTTGCTCCATTACGGACCCGACGCCGTCGGCCGCCGGATCCTCGAAATCACCGATCTCGCCTGCCGGCGCTTGGCGGCGGCCGGCGCACCGATCGCCAGCCCGCGCGAGGGGGAGCACCGCTCGGGCATCGTGCTGTTCGACGTGCCGGGCCGCGATCCGCAGCAAGTCCGGGCCCAGCTGGAGCGGGCCGGCGTGGTCGTCCGACTGCGGGCCGGCAAACTGCGCATCAGCCCCCACGCCTATAACAACGAGGAAGACATCGATCGAATGATCGACGCGCTGCGCTGAAGCGCCCCGCGCTGAAACACTTGACAACCCGGTCCCTCCGCCTTCATCCTTCATCCTTCCGCCTTCATCCTTTTGCCTTTTGCCTTCATCCTTTTGCCTTCGAGTTATTCCATGTCGCCCGCCTCATCCGCCACCGTCGACCTGGCTGCTTGCCGTTCCCGTCAGAAACGCCTGCTGGGCGTGATGGAGCGGCTCGATTTGGATCTGGCCCTCATCACCCAGATCGAGCACGTGCAGTATCTGGCCGGGCCGCGGTTCAAGTGGGTGTTTGCCCCCTGCCTGGCGTTAACCCGCGACGGACGGCTGACGCTGGTCGCTCCCGGCGAACCGCCGGCCGAAGCAGCCGCCGACACCGTTTTGACCTACGAAGCCCAGTGGCATTCGACCCTGCGCAACGACCAGCGCACCGCCTCGAGCGCCGTGCTGCAAAAGGCGCTGGCAGGGGCCGGCAAATACAAGCGCGTTGGCATCGAGTTCTCCAGCTGCCCCCGACATCTGACGGATCCGCTCGCGGCCGAGCTGGTCGACGTCGAGCCCGAGTTCTATCGGCTCCGCCGCCGCAAGGACCCCGACGAGCTGGCCTGCCTCCGCCGGGCGATCGACGCCACGGCCGCCATGCACCGCCGGGCGCGCGAGATCGTCCGGCCCGGGATCAACGAGCTGACGGTGTTCAACGAGTTGCAGGCGACGGCAGTCGAAGTCTGCGGCGAGATGCTCACCGGCACGGGCAACGACTACGCCTCGGGCGAAAAGGGGGGCCCGCCCCGCGACCGCCAGATCGAAGCGGGCGAGCTGTACATCTTCGATCTGGGGCCGGCCTACCGCGGCTACTTTGCCGACAACACCCGGGTGGTCGCCGTCGGCGGCAAGCCCACGGCCGACCAGCGCCGCATCTACGATACCGTCGTCGGAGCGTTTGCGATCGTCGAGCGGATGGTGGCCCCCGGCGTCCGCTGCCGCGACGTGTTCGAGGCGGTCGACCGCTATTTGGGCCAGCACCAGCCGCTGGAGTTCGGCCACCACCTGGGGCACGGCATCGGCCTGTTTCCGCACGAAGCCCCGCACCTGAATCCGTTCTGGGACGACACGTTTCAGCCGGGCGAAGTGATTGCCGTCGAGCCGGGGCTCTACGGCGGCGAACTGCGGGCCGGCATCCGCCTGGAAAACAACTACCTGGTCACGCCGACCGGCGTCGAACTGCTCACGCCGTTCCCGTTCGACCTGTAGTCTCCGCTCGCATCGCTTGCCGCGCTCGCTTGCCGATCTGCGAACATCTGCGCGTATCTGCGTTCAACTGCGGCTAATCGTCGGCGCCGCTGTCGCAAATCGCGTCGCCGTCCAAGGATTGGACCGCGGGCGTCCGCCTGAATGGCGAATCGGCTATTCAACGCAGATGAACGCCGATGTACGCAGATACGCGAAGATATGGATTAACTAGAATGCGGCCTCACTCGCAAACTTCTCCGCGGCATGACTGTACGGCGGCGAACTGCGGGCCGGCATCCGCCTGGAAAACAACTACCTGGTCACGCCGACCGGCGTCGAACTGCTCACGCCGTTCCCGTTCGACCTGTAGTCTCCGCTCGCATCGCTTGCCGCGCTCGCTTGCCGATCTGCGAACATCTGCGCGTATCTGCGTTCATCTGCGGCTAATCGTCGGCGCCGCTGTCGCAAATCGCGTCGCCGTCCAAGCCTTGGACCGCGGGCGTCCAGCTGAATGGCGAATCGGCTATTCAACGCAGATGAACACGGATGAACGCAGATGAAGACGGGCGGGAGAGAAAGGGACTACCTCCGCTCGGACATCCGCACGGCCAAGAGATCGAGCTGGCCCTTCAGATCGGCCAGGAGCAAATGGGGCGAAGCGCCCTCGGCCATGTGGGCGTAGAAGGCTTGCGAGGCCGAGCCATGCGTCACGCCCAACATCGTGGTGGCCTGGTTCAAGTCGGCCAGCCGGCGATCGACCTCGCCCAGCTTGTCGACCGCGTAGCGATTGTCCCGCCAGACGCGTTCCAGTTGCAGCACCAGACCCAGCAGCAGCGAGACCTGGCCGGCAATCGTGATCGGCATGCCCAAGGACCACAGCTCGTCGCTCTGCACTACATAGGCCAGTGCCAACAGCGAGCCGCCGCCGGCCAGCGCCACGACACCCAAAAGCAGCACGCACCAGGCCAAGAGCGATCCGCGCGGCCGGGCGATCGGCGCCTCGGCCGGCTTCGGCCGGGCAAAAACCAGCGGCGCCGCCGCAGGCGCGCCGGCCGCCGCGATCGGCGAGCCCAGCGGCGCGGCCTTGGCCGCCGAGACCAGCCCGGCCAGCTCGCGCAAATCGTGATCGAAATCCCATTCGTCGATCGTCACCGGCGGCCGCTGCGAGGCCTGCTTGCGGCCGGCCAGATCGACCCCATGCGCGGCCAGATCCTCGACGCCCACGATGTGCGCCGGTCCGCTCTGGCCGGGCAGCGCAGTGCCACAACGGGCACAAGCCAGCACGGTCGAATGCGCCGTTGCCAGCCCCGGAACGTCTTGTCGGCAGTGCTTACACCACATGCTCGGCTGCCAGTCGCTTGAGTCGGACCACGATCCGCTTGGCACGTCGCCCGACGCGCCAGGGTCCCTGATACGAATCGGCAGCAAGGCTGATAAACTGTACCGATTCCGCAGAGATTATCGCTGGCATGCTCGCCCGCGAGAGGCGGCGCCGGCAACTGGCGAAGACGGGCAATCTCAGAAGCGATCAGCAGCCGCCAGCGCTGCCAGCATGCCGCGTTCGCGGCGGGTCGAACCGCTGCCGTGGCCGAGATAACCCTCCGGCCGTGAGCCGGTGGGCTTAATCGATTCGTGCTTCTCGTACCTACGGGTTGCCCGGCGTGGCAGCTGCCGGCGCGCCGGCGGGCGTACCGGCCGGATCGCTGGCCGCGTCGCGATCCCAATCGCGCCGCAGCCAATCGGCCAACAGCTCGATCGATTCGGTCCCCAGCTCGTTTTGCAGCGAGCCGGCCGGGTGCTCGGCAAACGAGGGCATGCGGTCGTTCTTCTGGCCGTAGAACCGTTCGGCCGCCGGGTTGCTGATAAACGCCGTCAACCACGCCCGCGAGCCGTAACCGGTCAGGTCCGGTGCCGAGCCCGAGGAACCGGCGTCGTAGAACTTATGGCACTGCGCAGCGGCCGTCGTCTTTGATCAGCTTGCTTCCGGCGGCGATTCGCACGGCATCGCGACGGTCGAGTTCGACCTGCTCGGGCAAGCGGGCTTCGGCCGAGAGGGCGATGATCACGTCTTCGATTTCTGCCGGCTTCCAGGTCGACAACTCATCGTGGACGAATCCGGCCATTTCGCCGTCGTGGTGCGCGGTGTTGCCGAAGTACTCCGGGCTATCGATGCCTTTGGGGCTGAGCAGGCCGGCCAGCCAGTCGCGGCTGGCAAACCGTTCGAGCCGGGGCGCGCCGTTGTACTTGGCTGTTTTCGCGCCGCTCGATTTGCCCTCGGCCGGCACGTCTGCCGAGCCATGACACTGGATGCACTTGGCTTTGAACAGCTTGCGGCCCTGGATCTGCGGATCGTGCCGCACCAGCCAGATCGCGCCCTGGGGCGGAATGCCGTGCGAGGACAACTCCGCCGCGCGATGGGCGTCTTCTTCGGCATCCACCAGGGCAGCCTGAAACTGTGCGGCCTCGGGCCCCTGGCGGTCGTCGCTCCAGGCCTGATAAGTCAGTGCGGCGGCCCCGCCCATCAAAATGAACAAGAACGCCACGTTGAACCGATGTCCCAGCTTCCAGCGGCCCACCAGCGGCATCGCCGCCAGAACGAGCATGACCAGGCCCGGCACGACGATCGCGCCGACGAACTCGTAATTGCCCGGAAAAAACTTCAGCATCTGGAACAGAAACAAGAAGTACCATTCGGGCCGGGCGGCCAGGTACTGGTCGGCCTGATCGGCCGGCGCGCCCAGTTCGGCTCCCAGGCGCGAGGCATCGTGCAGATCGAGCTGATGGCCCGCGGTGAAAGCCGGCCGCAGCACCAGCAGCAGCACCACGGCCAGGACCGCCAGGCAAGCCACGGCGTCTTTGAGCACCTGGTCGGGCCAGAATGTGCAGTCGGCCCGCTTGATCGGCTCGCGATGGCGAATGCCATGCCGGCGGAACAGCCAGACGTGCAAGACCAGAAAGAAGATCAGCAGGCCCGGCAGCACGCCGGCGTGCAGGGCGAAGAATCGTGTCAGCGTGTGATGGCCGTACGTGGGTCCGCCGACGACCAATTGCTGCAGCTTCTCGCCGGCGCCCGGCACCAGGCCCATCAGCGTGGTGGCGACGCGCGTGGCCCAGAATCCTTTTTGATCCCAGGGCAGCAGATACCCGGTCAGCGACAGGCCGAGCACGATCTGCATCAGCACCAGGCCGAGCCAGAAGTTGATCTCGCGCGCGCGCGGTACGCCCCGTCGATCACCACCTGCATCAGGTGCAGCGCCAAGAGCACGATCATGGCCTGGGCCGTGAAATGGTGCACGCCGCGGAGCACGGCGCCCCCCTGCATCTGGTACTGGATGTAGTACACGCTTTCCCAGGCCGTCTGGGCGCTGGGGCTGTAGGCCATCCAGAGAAACACGCCGGTCACCATCTGTACCGCGAAGGTGAACACCAGCGTGCTACCCCAGACATAGCGCCAACGGGCGCCGCCGGGGATGCGCTCGTAGAGCGCCTCGCGGATCAGTTCGCGGCAGCCGGTCCGATCGTCCAGCCAATCGAGCAGCTTCATGCTTTGGGGATCTTTTGGGACATGCCGGAGATGAAGTCCTCGTACTTGACCCAGATCTCGCCCGCGCCCGGATCTCGCATTCCAGCCGGTCCATCCCCCGCGGGGCCACCGTATTGAGCGCTACCCCGTCCAGGCCGAACGCGCTGGTGTGGCAGGGGCAGACAAAGCATTCGCGCTCGAGGGAGAACCCGACCGAGCAGCCCGCGTGCGGACAGGTGCTGTTGAACGCCTCGACCTGGGTCTTGCCGGGCGCGGCCACCAGATACACGGCGCCGATCGGCTCGTTGCGATACTCGCTCCAGGCGTCGCGGCGCGTGCCCAGGATCATCACGCGGAGCGGCACGCCGGCCTTCAGGGCCTCGATCGACCCGACCGGATACCACTGGCCGCCGGCCGATTTGCGCCGCCAGGGATCGCCGAACACGACCAGCCCGGTCAGCAGCGGAAACACGCCCACCAGGCCGCCGATGACCACGGCGGCCGCCCTGACGAAAAAGCCCCGCCGCGGCCCGGGCGGGACGACAGGACTGGGGGCGCGGGGCTGCTCTGCCATGGCGGGAGAACCTCTCCAAGGGTGGGCCGCGCCGGACACGTCGCGCTCTGCGCCTTCCGGGCCTGGCGTGCCAGGCCGACGAACCATCGCGGCGACGACGGCGGGCGGCAATCTGGGCTGGGGGTGGGAACGCAGACGCCCGCGTGGGAACGATCACAGCTGTGTGCAAGAGCCTATCCGAGAACCGGCGGGGACTGTCCCGGTTTTGCGCAGTCCTCGGAGCAAAGCCGAACTGTCCCCCTCTCCGAAGCAGTTCTCGGACGGGCTCTACGCCGAATTATCGCATCCGGGCGCGCACAGCGTCAAGCACTTTCGCTTGCGCCTCGTCGAATGCGCCGGCGATGAACGCCCCGGCCGCGGCCTTGTGTCCGCCGCCGCCGAACGAACGGGCCAGCTCGCTGCAATCGACTTTCGGCGTGCGGCTGCGGAAGCTCAGCTTGTAGCCGCCGCTGGCCTGCTCGACCATGATCACCGCGACGTCGGTCCCGGCGACGGCCAACGTCAGGTTGATCGCGTCCTCGGTGTCGCTGGGCAGCGCGCCGGTGGCGGCGAAGTCTTCTTGCAATGCGGCCGTGTAGGCCAGGCGCCCGTTCAAATCGGCCCGCGTCCGGGCCAGGATCCGGCCGCGCAGCTGCAGCCGCGCCAGTGTCTCTTGCTCGTACAGTTCGGTGTAGATTTCCTGCGGCTTGATGCCGGTGTCGACCAGTTCGCCCGCCCGGCGATACGTGTCGCCGGTGGTCGACAAAAAGCGGAACCAGCCGGTGTCGGTGGCGATGGCGGCAAACAGCGGCCGGGCGATCTCGGGCGTGATCTTCACGCCCAGCGCGTGGGCCGCTTCGAGCACCAGGCGGCCGGTGGCTTCGGCCTGGGTGTTCTTGAACCATTCGGCCCCCAAATCGTCGTTGTCGACGTGGTGGTCGAGCACCGCTTTGTGGGCCCGGGTCGTGCGGACGATGTCGCCCATCGGGCCCAACTGGGCCCAGGCGCCGGTATCGAGCACGAGCAGCACTTCGACCGCTTCCAGATCGGCCGGCTGCACGTCGACGCCCAGCGCCTTGAGCTTCCGCTGGGGATCGATGAACTGCAAATTCGGCGGCGTGGCCTGGCCGTTGACGATCAGCACCTCTTTGCCCAGCGCTTCGAGCACGCCGGCCATGCCCAGCTCGCTCCCCAGCGCGTCGCAATCGGGCCGGATGTGGCTGGTCAGCAGAAACCGCTGGTGGGAGCGGATCATTTCGCCAAAGCGTTTCCAATCGATCATTGCGCAATAAGTCCCTGTCGTGGGCAAAAGGTGGAACCGCGATCTTAATCGGCCGCAGGGAGAATAGGCAATGGAGCCGCTGGCCGGGTAGTAGTCGACGATTGTGGTGGTCATTCCAGGATGGCCGCGAAAAGCTCGTCGAACGACCAGACGTGCCCGGCGATCCCGGCCGGATCGGGTAAGATGCGCAAATGCAATTCAATGTTCGCACGCTCTTGGTCGGAACAGCGTTCGTGGGGCTGTGGGTCGGTGCAATAATGGCGATACCCACGGCTCTTGGCGTGTTTGCTGGCGGGCGGCTTTTGGCTGAAATGGGGTGGGAGGTCCGCTTGGCGTTTTACCCGCTTCAGCTAGCCGAGTCGGCCCCCATGTGGATGCCAATAGCGGTTGTCGGCTATTCGCTTGGCCAAAGAAGTCTCACCATGAAAACAGTGGTGGCTCTTGTGGTTGCGGAGGCACTGGCATTAATCGCGACCGTGGCCGCAGGCTGGCTGATCGTTTGGAACTTTACCCCATGACCCCTCCGCGCCGCCGCTGGGCAAGCTTTTCGATTCGTGACTTGATCCTTACGACGGCGATCATTGGCGTTGTTTTGGGCTGGTGGCTTGAACATCAGCGATTACAGGAGCTGCGCGAATCCGCTGAACTGCGAGTCGGGCAATCCGTGATGAAGTCCACCCGCCGGCGATTCCACTCGATCGATGCGGTAATTGAAGCCGACAACAAGCACTTACTCGGAAAGTCGCTCAAAGAAGTCTGCGATCTGCTGGACTTGAATGAAGTGCCGTGGGACGAAGGTTACGGGGGTTACCATGAAATGCGCATTTATCACTTTCCGGGCTTCTTTCTCATGCTGGAGCTAGAGTTGTTGCCCCCCGGAATTACCCCCACCAGCCGACAACCTTATAGCTTCACAGATGCCGGCCTGAAGAAAGATGGGGTGCGTTGGTTGGCTTCGCAGTATCCAGCGCTGCAGGCGGACGGTGTATATGACCGGAAGGAGCGGATGGAGTTGTATTGGAAGGGTGTCAATGACGAATTTGAAACGCTGAACCGGGAAATGCAGGAGAAGCGAAGACGGGAAGGCAAATGAGCAGGTCAATCATCCTGGGACAACTGCGCTTGCTGCGCTTCGGCCGGTGCTCCGGCTGACCGGTCCTGACCGACCACCACACTAATCCCCCACTACCGCTGGCCGCCCCGCTCAGCGAGCGGCAAAGTCGCGTTTGAATCTGCGTCGGGGGCGCTAGTGGGCCGGGCCCTCGGTTCCGCCCACCTCGAACAACTCACCCGCCCGGGCCACGTCGCGGCCAAGCTGCGCAACCAGCTCGTCGACGCCGGCAAAGCGCTCGGTGCCGCGCAGGCGGACGTAAAAGTCCACTTCCAACGTCCGACCCACGAGCGATCCCTGCCAGCCGATCAGGTGCGCTTCCACCTTCAGGGCCTGCTCGCCGAAGGTCGGGTTGGGGCCGATGTGGATCGCCGCCGGCCACGCGCCCGTCCAACCGGGCGCAACCGGCATACACGCCCGGCGCCGGCAGCAGGGTGTCGATGCCGGCCAGGTTCGCGGTCGGAAACCCGATCGTCGCGCCGCGGCCGGCCCCGGCCACGACCTGACCGCGAATGCGATACGGCGCGGTCAGCAGCGCCCGGGCTTCGGCCATCCGGCCTTCGCCCACCAAACGCCGCACGCGCGAGCTGGAAACGACTTCGCCGGCCAGGATCACCGGCTCGACCACTTCCAGCACGATGCCGGCCGCCGCGGTGAGCTGGCGCAAGACTTCGATCGTGCCGCTGCGATTGTGGCCGAAATAAAAATTAGCACCCTCGACCATCGCCCGGGCCGCCAGGCCGCGGCGGACCACCGATTCGAAGAACTCCTCCGGCGTGAGGGCGAGCAATTGCCGATCCGTCGGATAGGCGATCACCGTGTCGACCCCCAAGGCGGCCAGCAGCTCGGCCTTGCGATCGGTCCAGGTCAAAGGGGGCGGGGCCAGATCGGGGCGCAACAGCCGCACCGGATGCGGATCGAACGTGAACACGACCGCCGGGCCCCCGACCTCGCGCGCCCGGGCAATCAGCCGTTCGACGATCCGCGCATGGCCAAGATGCACGCCGTCAAAGTTGCCGATGGCCACCGCCCCGGCGCAAGGCGCCGGCCGGTCCGTTCAGATCGCGGATGAGCTTCACGTTAGCATCACGCGGCGGCCAGTGGGTCGAGCGAGGCGGAAGTCGAACCGGCAGCGAGAATTATGGGAATTGCGAATTTCGCGGTCAATCGACTCTGGACCAATCTTTCCCAGAGAAAACCGTCGAAATCTCCAGCGTCCCATCGGCGTCTCCTTTCGACAGCATTATGCCGTCCGTCTGGAGCGCCCACAAAACGTGGGGAAGGTCACGCCTTCCGCCTCCCTAACCCCTAATCTCTAACCTCTAGCCCCCACTTCCAGCCCCTGCTCATGTCTGCCGATCCCCGGTCTGTATGTTATCCTTGTGCATGTTCCGATTGCTGACCACCGGCTGGGCTGGGATGGAAGAAAAGCAATTCTATTTGTCGCCGGAGCTGGCCGGCCGGATGGCGACGATCGACATCGGCACCAACAGCATCCGGCTGATGGTGGCCGAGCCCCTGCGCAGCGGCAATTACCGCATCCTGGACGAGGAAAAAGAGGCGACCCGGCTAGGGGCCAGCTTGAGCAAGACCGGCCAGCTCGACCCGCTGGCGGTGGAAAAGACTCTCGCCGCCCTGCGGCGGATGAAGCAAATCGCCGAGGGCTACCAGGTCACGCAGCTGCGGACCATTGCCACCTGCGCCGTGCGCGAGGCCGCCAACGGCGACGACTTCCGCCGCCGGGCGCTCGAAGAGCTGGGCATCGACATCGAGGTGATCAGCGCCAAGCAGGAAGCCCTGCTGGCCTTCTTCAGCGTGCAGCGCACGTTCGACCTGGTCGACAAGCACGTGGCCGTGGTCGACATCGGCGGCGGCAGCACCGAGATCGTGCTGGCCTACGCCAGCCACGTCGAAGCGATTTACACGACGCAGTTGGGCGCGGTCCGGCTAAGCGAAATGTTCGGCAACGGACCCGGCATGGCCGGCGAAGATTTCCAGCGGATGATCGACCACATCGACCGCCACCTGCGCAAGCACACCAAGAACCCCGTGTTCGCGCCGCACGTGCTGTTCGGCTCCGGCGGAACGTTCACCAGCCTGGCCTCGATGGTCATGGCCGGCAAGGGACAAGGGGACCTGCCGATCCGCGGCTACCAGGTGTCCCGGGCCGAAGTGGCCCACCTGCTGGGGCGGCTGCGCAAGCTGCCGCTGCGCGACCGCAGCGCGGTCCCCGGCCTGAGCCCCGACCGCGCCGACATCATCGTGGCCGGGCTGGCGATCATCGATCGCGTGATGGATCGCCTGCAGGTCAACCTGGTCCAAGTGCACAACCGCGGCGTCCGCGACGGCCTGCTGCTGACGATGATCGACGATTCGCTCGGGCCCGGCACCAGCGCCAGCCCGGTCGATCGCGAAGCTTCGATCGAGCGCCTGGCCCGCAGCGCCGGCAGCGAGCTGGAGCACGGCCGCCACGTGGCCCACATGGCCGGCCTGATCTTCACGCAGCTGGTCGACGTGTTCAAGCTCGACCCGCAGGATCGCCCGCTGCTGGAAACGGCCGCCCGGCTGCAGGACGTGGGCTACCTGATCGATTACGACAAGCATCACAAGCACAGCTACCACTTGATCCTCAACAGCCGGCTGGCCGGCTTCCAGCCGCACGAGCTGGAGCTGATCGCCAACGTGGCCCGCTACCACCGCGGGGCCGCCCCCCGCCGCAAACACAAAAACTTCCGCAACCTGTCGGCCGCCGACAAAGCCAAGGTGCGGCGCTTGGCCGCCATTCTGCGCGTGGCCGGCGGACTCGATCGCAGCAACAGCCAGCAGGTCCAGGGCCTGACTGTGCTGCATCATGGCGGCACCACCGAAATCCGCGTCCGGGCCCGCCAGTATCCCGACGTCGACATCTGGGGCGCGCGCCGCCGCGTCGAGCTGTTCGAAAAAGTGTTCGGCACCCAGCTCAAGATCGAGTGGGACGGACCGGCGGCGCCGTTTCGGCCGCTGGACGGCAATGGCCGCAGCGGCCACGAGCCGGCGCCCGAGCGCGAACAAGCAGCCCGCGGTTAACCCCGAGCGATCGCGGCGACGCGGCGAACGATTACGCCGCTTGGCAGCGGGCCAGCGCCCGCGGCAGGTGCGCAATCAGGTCCCGGGCGATGATGCCCACCGGCCCCAGGCTCTCGGCCGCCAGGTCGCCCGCCAATCCGTGCACGTGGGCCCCAAGCCGGGCCGCCGCGAATACGTCGAGCTGCTGGGCCACCAGGGCCGTGATCACGCCGGTCAGCACGTCCCCCGTGCCGCCGGTCGCCATGCCCGGGTTGCCGGTCGTGTTGATCGCCACCCGCTGGCCATCGCTGATGACCGTGCGATGTCCCTTGAGCAAGACAACCGCTTTGGCCCGCGCGGCCAAGCGCCGGGCGAGCGGCTCGCGCTCGTCCAGCGGAACTTTGTCGATCTGCTCCAAGCGGGCGAACTCGCCCGGGTGCGGGGTCAGGACGCGCGGGCCGCCCGGCTGCTCGAGCACATCCTGCCGCTGGGCCAGCGCGTTGAGCGCGTCGGCATCCACGACGAGCGGCAACTCGAGCGTCTGGTAGAGCCAGGCCACGAGGTCGATCAATTCGTCCGATCGGCCCAGCCCCGGCCCGCAGGCGACGACGGTCGCGTGCGGCAACAGCGCTTCCAGGGAATGCCGCGCTACGGAGGCAATGCGGCCGTCGGCATCGTCCGGCAGGGCAATCGTCATATACGACGGCTCGAACGACGCGACCGTGGGCTGCACGGCGGCGGCGGTGGCCACGCGCACCAGTCCCGCGCCCGTGCGCAGCGCTGCCATGCCCGACAGCGAGATCGCGCCGGCCATGCCCTGCGAGCCGCCAATCAAGAGCGCGCTGCCGAAGCTTCCCTTGTGGCTATCGGTCGCGCGGCGCGGCAGGCGGGGCAGCGGGTCGCCAGGCTGGGGCATGTCGCCCTGGTTCGTGTCGGGGTGAGCCATGCCGCACGCCTCGCCTTCCGCTCGGGGTACGTCTTAAGTGCCTGGGGACAGAACGGGCGGGGACTGTCCCAAATTTGCGCAGCATCGCAGAGCAAAATGGGACTGTCCCCCTTGCCCCAGACCGTTTTGTCCCCGGGCTCTAACTCCGAGCCCGCAGCCGGGCCGCCGACTGGGCGATCAGGCCGGCCACGTAGGCCCCTTTGAACCCGGCGTCGATGTTGACCACCGTCACGTTGGCCGCGCAGCTGTTCAGCATGCCCAACAGCGCCGCCAGCCCGCCGAAGCTGGCCCCGTAACCCACGCTGGTCGGCACGCCGACAACCGGACAGGGCACATAGCCGCCGACCACGCTCGGCAGCGCCCCCTCCATGCCGGCGATCACGACCACCGCGTCGGCCCCGTCGAATTGGTGTAGATGCTCGCGCAGCCGATGCGGACCGGCCACGCCCACGTCGAAGACCATCGTCACCCGGGCGCCCATCCAGAGCAAGGTTTCGCGGGCTTCCTCGGCCACCGGCAGATCGCTCGTGCCGGCCGTCACAACGACCACGTGTCCGGCGGGAGCGGCCGGTTGCTGGGCGTTTTCGAGCGGTATGCGAAACGTGCGGCCGGTCGGATTGTATCGGGCGCCGGGAAAATGCGCTGCCAGTTCGGCCGCCGGCTCGGCCGAGATGCGCGTGGCCAGCACCTCGACGCCGCTGGCCAGCAGGGCCCGGAAGATCCGGATCAGGGTGGGCACCGTCTTGCCTTGGCCGAAGACGACCTCCGGATAGCCGCAGCGGCGGTGACGGTCCAGATCGATCTGGGCTTCGTCCAGGTCGGCGGTGGCCGGCTCGGCCACTTCGCGCAGGAAGTCGGCCAGGGCCAGCCGCCCCCCCAACAGCTGCTCGGCGAGTTGTTCCATCCGCTCGGAGTTCATGCGAGTTCTGCTCAGTTGTCGGAGTCGGGCCGGGTTGTGCCCCTGGTCGGACCACTCGGCCGAAAAGCCCGGCCCCGGATTTACGTTGTCAGCCAGCCCGGCCGGACACAATTCTCTGGGGGGCCCCAGGCACAGGGGGCCGCTTGACGCCTTTTTTTGCGCCGGGTAGAATCCGGCCCAAACCCGAACCCGGGCATAGGTTTGTGAATAATCGGCTTCGCGCCGGCCAGGACGGGTCCGGTTTGCTTTCGGCACCTAAACCCCGCCGGACGCGTCGGATGCGCTCAACCGCCGGCGACCGTACAGCGGCTATTGTAACCGATCGATCAGCAACCCGGCCACCAGGCCGGAACATCTGCGGGAGAATCGAGGGATGACAGGTTCCAGCTCCGGGCCCTCCGGCGACATTTTCGACGTCAAGCGGATTCGCCGGTTGATCGAGCTGATGAACGAGCACGAGCTGAACGAGATCGACCTGCGCCAGGCCGATCAGCGGATCCGGCTGCGCAAGGGGGCCGAGCCGCTCATCACGGCCCCGGCTCCCCGCCCGGTGGTGGCCGCCGCCGGCGCGGATTCCGAGTCGACCGCCGCGGCCCCGGCCAAGGTCGACGAAAAGGACATCGCCTACATCAAGAGCCCGATGGTGGGCACGTATTATCATGCCCCCAGCCCGGACGCGCAGGCCTTCGTCAAGGTGGGCGATCACGTCGGTCCGCAAACGACCGTTTGCGTGGTGGAAGCGATGAAAGTGTTCAACGAAATCCCGGCGGACGTTTCCGGCCAGATCGTCGCCGTGCTGGTTGAGAACGGCGAGCCGGTCGAGTTCGGCCAGCAGCTGTTCAAGGTCGATACCCGCAAGTAAGAGTTTTTCCGAGAACCGGCGGGGACTGTCCCCGTTTTGCGCAGTCCCCGGAGCAGAGCGGGACTGTCCCCCTCTGCGAGGCGGTTCTCGGATAGACCCGAAGTTGGAAATCCCCCCGGTGGGAGTCGTGCCCCAAGGCTTCTTGCGGGCGGTTGTGCCCGAACTGCGTTTGACCCGGTGTCCGCGATGTTCAAGAGAATCCTGGTCGCCAATCGCGGCGAGATCGCGCTGCGGATCATTCGTGCCTGCCGAGAGCTGGGGGTCGAGACGGTCGCCATTTTCAGCGAGGCCGACCGCGGGGCCGCGTACCTCGAATTGGCCGACGAGGCCTATTGCGTCGGGCCCGCCAAGGGAGCCGACAGCTACCGCAAGATCGACCGGGTGATCAGCGCCGCCGAGATTGGCAACGTGCAGGCGATCCATCCGGGTTACGGCTTCCTCTCGGAAAACGCCCACTTCAACGAAGTCTGCCGCAGCTGCAATATCGACTTCATCGGCCCCACGCCCGAGGCCATGGCCCGGCTGGGCGACAAGAACTCGGCCCGGCAACTGGCTCGCGAGGCCAAAGTGCCCACCGTGCCCGGCAGCGCCGGCCTGTTGGACGATGAAAACGAGGCCCTGCGCATCGCCCACGAGATCGGCTTTCCGGTGCTGGTCAAGGCTTCGGCCGGCGGCGGCGGGCGCGGCATGCGCGTGGCCCTGAACGACCTGGCCCTGAAGATGGCCGTGCAGCAGGCCCGGACCGAGGCCGAAGCGGCTTTCGGCGACGGCAGCGTGTACCTGGAAAAGTACATCGAGCATCCGCGGCACGTCGAAGTGCAAGTGCTGGCCGACCACCACGGGCACGTCGTGCACCTCTGGGAGCGCGATTGCTCGACCCAGCGCCGCCACCAGAAACTGATCGAGGAGAGCCCCTCGCCCCGGTTATCGCCCGAGACGCGCAAGGCCATTTGCGAATCGGCCGCCCGACTGATCAAGACGGCCGGCTACACCAACGCCGGCACCGTCGAATTCATCGTCGACCAGAGCGGCAATTATTACTTCATCGAAGTGAATGCCCGGATCCAGGTCGAGCATCCGGTGACCGAGCTGGTCACGGGCATCGACCTGATCAAAGCCCAGATCCGGGTCGCCTCGGGCGAGCCGCTGTGGTTCAAGCAGGAAGACATCGTCTCTCACGGCGCCGCGATCGAGTGCCGCATCAACGCCGAAGATCCGCTCAAGAACTTCCAGCCTTCGCCGGGCAAGATCACCCAGCTGATGGTCCCCGGCGGATTCGGCGTGCGGTTCGATTCGCACGCCCACACCGGCTACACCGTCTCGCCGCATTACGATTCGATGATCGGCAAGCTGCTGGTTCATCAGCCGACCCGGACCGAGGCGATCGAGTCGATGCAGCGGGCCCTGGCCGAACTGCGGATCGAAGGCATCAAGACCACCGTTCCCATGCATCAAGCCATCCTCGGCCATTCGGCGTTCGCCGAAGGACGCATCGACACCACCTTCGTCGAACGCACGCCGCTGCTCAAATAGCACTCGGCCGGGCCGGGCCCGGCGCCCGGGCAATAGCCACGCGAAGGCCAGGCCGTAAAATAAGCCAATGCCGGCCCCGCACACCTGCGGGCGGCACACGCCCCGCCAGCACCCGCTGGCCGTAGCGCCGGCCAGGCGGCCGCTGCCGGCAACGACAAACCTTGCGATCTGGGAATCGAGGCGGAGACCATTCTCGTTAGATCGGAGTGACGGATGACGCTGACACGCCCCCCCAAAACCGAAACCAACTTTCGCCGCGTGGCGATCCTGTTTGCCGGCGGACCTGCCCCGGCGGCCAACGCGGTGATCTCGACCGCCGCCAATTCGTTCCGCCAGAACGACATCGAAGTGCTCGGCATCATGAACGGCTACGCGCGGCTGCTCGAATACCGCGAAGACCGCCCCCTGGTCAAAGGCCGAGACTACATCACGCTCGACGGCGTGGTCCTGAAGCGCACGCGCAACTCGCAGGGTATCCTGATTGGCACCGCCCGGGCGAACCCCGGCCGCGACGTCTCGCACCCTGCGCACCTGGACGACCCGGCCAAAGTCGCGCCGCTGAAAACCGTGTACGAGGCCCTGCGCTCGATCGGCGTCGACGCGATCGTTTCGATCGGCGGCGACGACACCCTGAAAACCGCCAACAAGCTCAAGCTGTTTCAGGACCGGCTGCCCCGGGATATGCCCAGGATGCCCGTCGTGCATCTGCCCAAGACCATCGACAACGATTACATGGGCATCGATTTCACGTTCGGCTATTTCACCGCCGTCGACACGCTGGCCAGCGAAATCCGCAACCTGCTGGCCGACGCCGAAGCCGGACGCACCTATTATCTGGCCGAGACCATGGGCCGCAGCGCCGGCTGGTTGTCGTACGGCGCCGCGGTGGCCGGCGAAGCCAGCCTGGTGATCAGCGTCGAAGACATCACCGGCAAATATCGCGCGACCGAAGAAGTCGTCGACCCGACCACCGGCGAGCGCACCACCCGGGTCGTGATGAACGTCGAGGAAGTCGTCAAACGGATCGTGGCCACGATCCGCACCCGCGAAGAGGCCGAAGGCAAGGAGTTCGGCGTGATCGTCATGGCCGAAGGGCTGGCCGAGTTCTTGCCCATGACCTACCTGGCCGGCGTGCCGCGCGACGATCACGGCCACATCGCCATCTCGCAACTCAATCTCTGCCGGCTGTTCTCCAAGCTGATCGCCGACAAGTACACCGCCCTGACCGGCCGCAAGCGCAAGATCACCGGCCTGCAGCTGGGCTACGAAGCCCGCTGTGCCGCGCCCAACGCCTACGACGTGATGCTCGGCAGCCAGCTCGGCGTGGGCGCCTACCGGGCCCTGGTCGAGCAGCGGCTGAATGGCGTGATGGTGTCGGTCGAAGGCCAACTCGAGCTGAGCTACGTGCCGTTCGAGAAGCTGGTCGATCCGGACACGCTGGTGACGGTGGTGCGCTACGTGCAGCCCGAGTCCGACTTCCACAAGCTGGCCCGGTTCCTGGAAACCTACGTCAACGAGTAACGCATCTCTGAGAACCGGCGGGGACTGCGGGCGGTTTTTTCGCAGTCCTCGGAGCAAAACGGGACTGTCCCGAATGGCACTGATTTGGGGTCGATTCGGGTCTGTAGGAGGCGACTCCGATCGCCGACTGCCCCGAGACTCGTGCAACGAATCGGCGATCAAAGTCGCCTCCTACATTTCTTAAGTTGGAGCAAAACGGGACTGTCCCCTGCTCCGAGACGGATCTCGGATAGGCTCTGACGCCGCGCGGCCGCCGGTCAGGAGCCTTCCTGCCGCCCGGCCGCCGAATCCAATTCCCTCCCGCCCCGGAGGCTAGACCGGCTGTCCGGCTGCGGTACACTGCTGGGATCGATTGCAGCCTCGCAAGTTCTTGTTACGCCCCCGCTCCGGAGTGACCCACGCATGACGCTTTCCACTGCCCTCGGCCAGCCGCGCCGCCTGGCCCCTCCGCCGGCCGGCAAGACCCTGCCGCCGGGCTGCAAGAGACTGCCGCCGAGCTGCAAGAGACTGCCGCCGGGCACAAAAACCCTGCTGGCCCTGTTCGCTTGCGCCATGCTGGTCGTCGTGAGCGGCTGCAGTTCGAGCGCCACGATCGACGGCACAGTCAACTATGGCGGGCCGCCGGTGGAATACGGCTCGATCGCATTCGAGCCCAAGGGCGCGGGCAAGACCGTGGTGGCCACGATTGACGGGGGCCGATTCGAAGCCAAGGACGTCACGCCCGGCCCCAGCGTGATCCGGATTTGCGTCGGCGAGCGGCCCAAGAACCACTCGGGCAGCCTGATTCACCAGGCCCCCAGCGGCCATCTGGTCGAGATCTCGAAGAGCGAAAAGAACATCAGCGGCGGCTCGCAAACACTGAAGTTCAATCTCAAGGCGGGATGAGCCTTGGGTTTGACGTCGTCCGCAAGTCGACTTGCCGGCGTCAACTCCTGCCTGCCGTTGCCGCTCAGTGCCTGCCGTTGCCGCGTAGCGCGACCTCTGAGTGCTTCGCGCAGAGGGAGCATTGGCCCCCGACGCTCCCCCGCGATCACTGTGGCATCGCGAGGACCTTACGCCAACGCCGCACGCGGATAATTTGTTGAGAGTAGTTGCGGCGCTAATTGACTTGACAGCTTTTCGTGGCCATGATGAGCGCAAGTGCTCGCATTTGGCCGAATTCTCGGCCTTTTGCGGGGGAAATGCGCGATGCGGGAACGGTGCGCCCGAATCGAAGCTGATTCGAGGCGCGTCCCCACCGCTTGGCGATTTCCTGCCAAGAGCATTGTGATTGAACGCTGAGCAAAGCCATTCACTCCGGCACGTAAGTAGGCGTGACGGAAACCAGCGCCGGGTTTAGCAGAGGCGATCGCGCGTGGTGATCACCCCGCGACCAGAAACGGTGACATGTGCCCGAGAAGCCACATTATTACATATTTCAATGAAAAGTAGTTGACTTCTGTATTTGTCTCGCGAGCCGGTTCACAGCTCGCTTTCGACGGAAAACTTTGCTCGCCCCTTTTGACTTCAAGGAGCTCGAAATCATGCGTCGGATCCTGTGCCTGCTCGCCGTTCTTGCCCTCCCGGTGTCGCTGGTTAGCGCGAATGTCATCGTCGACAACAGCACCGTCCAGATCATCAACGGCTACGACGCCTACGGGACCGGTGGCCCGTTCAACCCGGCGGCCGGCGCCTATCCGGCCAACGACGCGATCGACAACGTCGTGACCAACCCGTATTCGGACTATGCCTCGAACGGCGGCGGCACGAGCGTCTTTCTCGACTTCCAGTTTCCGAAAGTCGAAGCCTTTACGCAGATCGCCTTCACCGATCGCTTGACGAGCGGCGGGGGGAATAACAGCTATGCGGGCGGGAGCGGCGAGTTCAACACCGGTTATCAATTCGAGATCGCCAACAACCCCTCGTTTACCGGCGCCACGATCGTCAACGTGAGCGCCACGCAGCCCGGCCAGAACCCGGTTCCCATTGCCAATATCAGCGAGTTCACGACGGTCACGAACCTGGCCGGAATTCAAGGCGAATATCTGCGGTGGCAGGTGACGGCCGGCAGCGGCAACAATGGGGCGAGCAACTTCCAGTTCACGGTCGCTCCCGAGCCGTCGTCGCTGCTGCTCTGCGGACTGGGCGTCTTCGGTCTGCTGCTGGCCGCCCAGCGGCGTCGCAAGGCCTAGCCAGGATTGATCCGCAAAACCAAAAACCGCTCGGGCAAACGCTCGGGCGGTTTTTTTGTTGCGCCGTCGTTCAAGCTGGGCGCAGTTGGCGCAACAGCTCACAGGCTCTCAAGGTTCGGGGCATGCCGAACATTCGTCGCATGCCGGCCCGGCTCTGCTAAGATCAAGGCTGGCCCGCTGTCCTGTAGTTCTCCGCCCCTATTGGTGCCCTGAATCGATGGTGACCTGGTTCGCCCGAACTTGGCTGCTGCTGACCGTGCTGGCCTGCCTGCTGCCGCTCGCCGGCTGCGGGCGGGATCAAAGCGACGAGCTCTTTCGCCAGGGAGCCATTCCCACCCTGCGCGTCCGCTTGCTGCCCGAGCAGGAGCAGCAATTGCGCAGCGACCCGCGCAAATACGTGGACTGCACGCTGATCGAGAACGATGCCACGTCCTACGCGCACTTCCGCGTCAAGATCAAAGGCAGCGGCGGCAGCACGCGCGACTACGACGATCGACCGGCGCTGACGCTGTCGACCAAAGAAGCGTCGCCCAGGTTCCACGGGCTGCGGAAGTTTCATCTGAACAATTCCGTCCAGGACGAAACCTATTTGCACGAGCTGGTGGCGGCGCAGCTCTGCGCAGAAGCCGGTGTCCCCACCGCCCGCGTAACCCACGCCCGGGTGTGGCTCAACGACCGCGACCTGGGGCTCTACGTCCTCAAAGAAGGCTACGACGACGACTTTCTAATGCGCCGCTTTCAAACGACCGGAGGCAACTTGTACGACGGCGGCGACTGCCAGGAAATCGACGCCGAACTGAAGCGCGATGGAGGCAGCGGACCGGACGACCGCCGCGATCTGCAGGCATTGGTCGCAGCCTGCCGCGAGGAAGATCCTGCACGTCGCTGGGACCTCATCGCCGAGCGGCTGGACGTCGACGCGTTCGTCAATTTCGCCGCGCTCGAATTGCTTCTGGGGCATTGGGACGGCTACACCCAGGCCCACAACAACTATCGCGTGTATTTCCGCGCTGGCGACGGCAAAGCCATCTTCTTCACCCACGGCATGGATCAGATTCTCACCGACTCGAACTACCCGGTCTTTCAGCCGCACGGCGGGCTCGTGGCGCAAGCCGTGTTCGACAATCCCGCCTGGCAGGAAAAATACCAGGCCCGCGTGGCGGCGCTGCTGCCGCTGTTCGCTCCGGAGAAACTGCAGGCCAAGATCGACGCCGGACTCAACCGCATTCGGCCGGCGGCCAGGCAGATCGGCCCAGAATTCGCCGAGCACCTGGAGGAGGTCGTGCGCGGTTTCCGCGACGAGGCCAGTCGGCGGCTGGAGGGGGTCCTTCATCCCCGCATCCCGGGTCCGCTGGAATTCAACGAAGAGGGCTGGGTTCAGATCGAAGGTTGGGAACCGCGCACCGAGGAGGACGCCCGGCTGGAAGAGCAAGAAGTGGACGGCCGGGCTGGCCTGCTCATCGAGGTGGGCGAAAGCGGGCATTGCACCGCTTCGTATCGGACCCAGGTGCTGCTCCCCAGGGGAAAGTATCGCTTCGAGGCCCAGATCAAAACAAACGACGTGGCCGCGGCAGCCGACGAAAAAGGGCCGGGCGGCGCCGGCGTGCGGATATCGGGCGCCGCGCGATCGAACCACGTCGCCGGCACGACCGATTGGCAACCGGCGGCCCACGCCTTTGAGATTACCGAAGAATCGGCCACGGTCGAGCTCGTCGCGGAGTTGCGGGCCAGCGCCGGCCGCGCTTGGTTCGACCGCGCTTCACTGCGTATCGTCCGCACGGAGCCGGTGGAAGAAGCGAAAGAATAGCCTCTCGCCGGGCCAATGGCGCGTTCATCGCCGCCCCGCATTCGCTACAGCGTCCCCTTGGTGCTGGGCACGCCCGTTTGGCGCGGATCCAGCTCGACGGCCATCCGCAGCGCCCGGGCCGTGGCTTTGAAGATGGCTTCGCTCTTGTGATGGTTGTTGCGGCCGTAGTGGACCTGAACGTGCAGGTTGAACAGCCCGTTGGCGGCCGCGGCCTGCCAGAAATCCTCGACCAGTTCGCTGTCGAAGTCGCCGATCTTGGGCGCGGTGAAGCCGGCCTGAAAGACCAGCGAAAAGCGCCCGCCCAGGTCGATGGCGCTCGTGGCCAGGGTTTCGTCCATCGGCAGCGTGAAGTGGCCGTAGCGGCGGATGCCGGCCTTGTCGCCCAGCGCCTGCCGCAGCGCCTGGCCCAGGCAGATGCCCACGTCCTCGACCGTGTGATGGCCGTCGACGTGCAAGTCGCCGTGGGCGCTGACCGCCAGATCGATGGCGGCGTGCCGGGCGAGCAGTTCGAGCATGTGGTCGAAGAATCCGACGCCGGTGGCAATCTGCGCCTGGCCCGTGCCGTCGAGGTTCAGCTCCAGCGAGATTTCGGTTTCCGCCGTCCGGCGGTCGATCTTGGCAGTGCGCGGCATGAGTGAGTCTCGGTTTTTCTCGGACGGCGACGCTTAGTGGAATGGAAGGCGGAATTCAGACGCAGATGAACGCCGATGAAATTGGATTACCGCAGATCGGAAAGAATATCGTGCGAGGAAATCTCCCGCCGCAAGCCCGCATCGCGCTCGCTAAGTATTTGGTGGCCATTCCCGACACAATTCATCTGCGTTCATCCGCGTTCATCTGCGTCAAAAGTCTAGTCTCTGCTTCCATGGCGGCCGGCCGTCCAATTCGGCTCTGCATCGACGCGGTGTGACGCATTCGGCCCGGCCCGCCAGTGAAACTCCCGGCCCCTTCATTCAAACCATCGTTCGCAACAGGCCCAGACAGGCGTCGATCTGGTCGTCGCTGCCGACCGAAATCCGCAGGCCGTCCCCCCAGCCGGCATAATCCATATAACGCACCAGCACTTGCTGGCTTTTCAGCCGCTCGTACAGCGGGCGGACGGGCAGGCCGGGATGCGGATTCCAGACAAAGTTAGCCTGCGACGGGACGCTGGCGAAACCCAGCTCGCGCATGCCGCGCGTGAGCCGATCGCGGGTGGCCAGCACTTTCGCCCGGTTCTCGGCCAGCCAGGCCTGATCGTCGATCGCCGCGGTGGCCGCCGCAATCGACAGCGCGTCGCAGTTGTACGAGTCCTTCACCTTGACGAGCTGCTCGATGATCTGCGGCTGGGCCACCAGAAACCCGAACCGCAATCCGGCCAGCGCGTACGATTTGCTCAGCGTGCGCGAGACCATGATCTTTTCGTTCTGGGCCACCAGCCGCAGGCAATTGTCGGCGGCAAAGTCCACATACGCTTCGTCGACCAGGAGCGGGCAAGGCAGCCGATCGGCCAGTTCCAGAATCCGCTCGGCAGGCAGGACCGTGCCCGACGGGCTGTTGGGATTCGGCAGAAAGGCCAAGCGCAAATCGCGCCGCGGGGCGGCAAAATCGTCGGCCAGCGACCAGTCGGGCTGGAAGTGGACCTCTTCGCCGTCGGCGCCTTGCAGCCGGGCCAGCGTCTTGTAGAGCACATAGCTGGGGTAGGGCAGCCGCAGCCATTGCCCCTGGCCCACCAGCGCCCGGGTGACGATCGTCAAAATATCGTCGCTGCCGTTGCCGCAGAGAATCCAGTCGGGATCGACCTTGAGCACTTCCGCAGCCCGGCGGCGAAAGGCCGTGGCCATAGGATCGGGATACCGGGCCAGCCCGCGCTCCAGCACCCCCACGATCGCCTGCCGCACCGCGGGCGAGGCGGGGTACGGATTCTCGTTCGTGTTGAGCTTGATGAACTTGCCGGCCTGCGGCTGCTCGCCGGGCACGTAGCCCTGCATCGCTTCGATTTCGGGCCGGAAGTAGTCCATGGCGCTGCGCTTAGGGGGTGGGGTGCAGGGGGTAGGGGTTAGGGTTCGAGGCCAATGACCGGGGGTGGTTCGGTGACGCGGCTGTGTCGCGCCGTTTCGGCTGCGCGCCCGTTAGGAAGACTGCCGGATGTCGACGCTGGCCCGATGGGCGGTCAGGCCTTCCTTGTTGGCCATCGTGCGGACATCGTCGGCCACGCCTGCCAGGGCCGCCGCCGAGAACTCGATCACGCTGCCGGCTCGCAGGAAATCGTTCGCCGACAGCCCGCTGGCAAAGCGGGCCGTGCCGCCGGTGGGCAGCACGTGCGAGGGCCCGGCCACGTAGTCGCCGACGGCCACCGGGCTGTAATTGCCCAGGAAGGTCGCGCCGGCGTGGGTAATCTTCTCCATCAATTCGACCGCGTCCTGACAGGCCAGGTGCAAATGTTCCGGGGCGATTTCATCGGCCAGCCGCGCCGCCTCGCCGCGGTCGGCCACCAGAATCAGGGCGCCAAACTGCTGCAGGCTCGCGCGGGCCAGGTCTGCCCGCTCCAGGTGAGCCAGCTGCCGCTCGATTTCGGCCGCGCACTGGTCCAGCAAGCGCTCGCTCCAAGTGATCAAGACACTGGCGCCGGGCGCATGTTCGGCCTGGGCGATCAGATCAGCGGCGACGAAGTCGGCCCGGGCCGTGTCGTCGGCAATCACGACCACCTCGCTGGGCCCGGCGATCGAGTCGATGTCGACCTCGCCAAAGACGAATTTCTTGGCCAGGGCCACGAACAGGTTGCCCGGCCCGACGATCTTGTCGACCGGCCGCACGCCTTCCACCCCGAAGGCCAGCGCCGCCACGGCCTGAGCGCCTCCCATGCGATAAACTTCGCCAATGCCCAGTTCGTGGCAGGTGGCCAGGAGATCGGGATTGTACGCGCCGAACGGCGTCGGCGGGGCCACCACGGCCAGCTCGCCCACGCCGGCCGCCTGGGCCGGCACGGCCGTCATCAGCACGGTCGAGGGATACGCGGCCGCTCCGCCGGGCACGCAAATGCCCACGCGCGCCAGCGGCACATAGCGCTGCGTCAACCGGCTGCCGTCGGCACCGGTCACGGATACGTCGCGGTGCAGGATCGCGGTTTGAAAATCGAGCACGCGCTTCCGGATGCGGCGAATCGTGGCCAGAAAATCCGGATCGGCAGCCCGATGCGCGGCGGCCAACTCGGCAGCCGGCACGCGCAGGGTGTCGGCCGTGAGCCGGGCCTTGTCCAGCTTTGCCGAGTAGTCGACCAGCGCGGCCAAGCCCTTGGTCCGCACGTCGGTGCAGATCCGCTCCACCACCTGGGTGGGGGAAAGCGGCTCGCCAAATACTTCCAGCGTCCGCAGCCGGCCCGCCTCGCTGACCACGTTGCCGCGCGGACTGAGCCGCTCGCGCAGGGCGGCCATCGCCCCGCGGGCGTCTTTCTGCCGGCTGTCGATGCGCTCGATGTTGAGCATGGTGTAGGCGGGTGGTCGCGGTGGCGGCTGGCCGGCAACCGGGATACGATGACCGGGGCCGGGACCGTTCCATTTTGTCTCGCCGTAGAACGGTCGGAAAGGGCAAACATCCCGCTCGCCGCGACGATCGAAAGCCGCCGGCATTACCCGAACATTCCGCTCGCTTGGGGACCCGACAAGCCATGCCTCAGCAACTGCTCGATTTTCGCAGCGATACGGTCACCCGGCCGACTCCCGGCATGCGGGCCGCCATGGCCGAAGCCCCGGTGGGCGACGACGTCTTCAACGAGGACCCCACGGTCCACGCCCTGGAAGAGCAAGTGGCCCATCGGCTGGGCAAAGAGGCTGCCCTGTTCGTGCCCAGCGGCACGATGTCGAACCAGATCGGCATCCGGCTGCACTGCGCCGGGCGACGAGTTCATCTGCGAGGCCGGCTGCCACATCTTCAACTACGAGCAGGGCGGCTACGCCCAGCTCAGCCATCTGGCCGTGCGCCCCGTGGAGGGGCACGAGGCGATTCTCGAACGATCGCAGCTGGTCGGCCTCGTGCGCGGCGACAACGACCACCTGGTCCGCACTAGGCTGATCGCGCTGGAGAACACGCACAATCGCGGCGCCGGCCGCATCCAGCCCTACGAGACGGTGCAGGACATCTGCGATTGGGCCCACTCGATCGGGCTGGCCACCCACTTGGACGGCGCACGGCTTTGGAATGCCGCCGTGGCGACGGGTATCGCCCCAATGCTCTGGGCCCAGCATTTCGAAACCGTGAGCGTTTGCTTCTCGAAGGGACTGGGCGCGCCGGTCGGATCGGCCCTGGCCGGCCCGCGCGATTTGATCAAGCTCGCCCGGCGGCACCGCAAGCTGTTCGGCGGCGGCATGCGGCAGGCCGGCATCATCGCAGCCGCGGCCCTGTATGCCCTGGAGCATCACGTCGAGCGGCTGGCCGACGATCACGCCCAGGCCCAGCGCCTGGCGGCGGCCATCCGCCAGATCGACGGACTTTCACTGCGCCCGGAGCAGGTCGACACGAACATCGTGATCTTCCGCGTCGACCCGCGGGTGGGCACGGCCGGCGAATTCTGCGCGCTTCTCAAGCAACGCGGGCTGCTCATGCTGCCCATCGACGCCGCGAACGTGCGAGCCGTGACGCACCTGGATGTGGACGCGGCCGACGTCGATCGGGCCGGCGAAATCCTGGCCGAGGCGGCTCAAGCAGGTGCCGCCCGCCTGGCGGCCCCGGTCCAGAGCTATTGAATGCGCCCCCCCTGCCCCACAGATTCCAGCCCTACAGATTCCAGCCGTTGAACAGCTTGTCGCGAAAGCTGCTCCATTCGGGCACCCGATCGCCGGGCGGATTGTGGCGGGCCAGTTCGGCCACCCATTCGTCCATGCGCCGCAGACGATCGGCCATGCTCTGGGCCGTGTTGTAGGCGAGCTTGTAGGCCACCCAGATGCCCTGGCGCAGCAGATCGTCGTAATCGCGGCGATCGAGCGACAGGGCCCGCACTGCGGATTGCGCCCGGACGCTGGCCGAATGCGGGGCGGGGCTGAAAAAGGACATCTCGCCGAAATGGCTGAACGGCTCGAGCACGGCCAGGATCAGCGAATCGTGCGGCGAGTCGTCGGGGTATTTCACGACTTCGCACTTGCCTTCGAGCACCACCCACAGCGTCTGGCTGGATTTGCCCTGCCGGATCACCAGTTCGCCGGGCGCGAAGTGCTTGATCTGGGCGATGTCCGCCAGTTGCCGGCGTTCGGTTTCGTTGAAATTGCCGAACAGCGGAATCCGCTGCAGCATGCTGGCCGCGACCGACTGGTCGATCATGTGATGCCTCCCAGGATCGTTGCCCGGCCGACGCGGCCGATGCCCAGCATGTAGGCGGCGGTGCGGAGGCTGACCTTGCGCTCGACCGACAGTTCCCAGACCTGCTCGAAGCTTTCACTGAGCACGCGGTCCAGTTCCTGGCGCACGCGGTTGATGCCCCACTGATAGTGCTGGCGGTTCTGCACCCACTCGAAGTAGCTGACCGTCACGCCGCCGGCGTTGGCCAGAATGTCGGGCAGCACCATCGTGCCGCGCTCCTCGAAGATCCGGTCGGCGTCGGGCCAGACGGGTCCGTTAGCGGCCTCGATGATCAGCGGCGCCTTGATGCGCGGGGCGTTTTCGGCCGTGATCACCCCGCCCAGCGCGGCCGGCACGAGCAGCTCGACGTCGAGCTCCAGCAGGGCTTCGTTCGAGATCTTCTCGGCCTCGGTGTAGCCGGCCAGCGAGTTGTGGTGTTCGCGGGCGTACTGCAGCATCTGATTGACGTTGAGCCCCTCGGGGCGATAGTACGCGCCGCTGAAGTCGCTGATCGCCACGAGCTTGAAGTCGGCCTCGCGGAGGAACTTGGCCGCGTGCGAACCCACGTTGCCGAAGCCCTGCAGCGCGACCCGGGTCTGGGCCGGCTTGCGCCCAGGCGACTGAGCAGCTTGACCGCGAAGATGCCCACGCCCCGGCCGGTGGCTTCCTCGCGGCCGGGAATGCCGTACAGCTCGACCGGCTTGCCGGTGACGCAGGCCGGGTTGAAGCCGTGGTACTTCTGATACTGGTTCATGATCCAGGCCATCACCTCGGCGTTGGTCCCCATGTCGGGCGCCGGAATATCGATGTCCGGCCCGATCATGTCGTGCAAGCCGTCGATGAACCGCCGGGTGACGCGCTCGACCTCGCGTGGACTGAGCGCGGCCGGATTGATGGCGATCCCCCCCTTGGCGCCGCCGTAGGGCAGGTTGACCACGGCGGTCTTCCAGGTCATCAGGGCGGCCAGGGAGCGGACTTCGTCCAGATCCACTTCGGGGTGATAGCGCAGCCCCCCTTTCATCGGCCCCCGGGCATCGTCGTGCTGCACCCGATAGCCGACGAAGGTGCCGATTTCGCCGTTGTCCATTTCCACGACGATCTGGACCGAAACCTCGCGCTTCGCGGTCAGCAGCATCCGCCGCATGTTGTCGCTCAGGTCCATCCGATCGGCGGCCCGATCGAAGTAGAGCCGGGTCGAGTCGATCGACCGCATGGGCGCCGCCCCGCTCGGGGGTTTCGCGGGTTCGGCGCTGGGCGACCGGGGCTGTTGCACTGGCCAAGGTGAAAACCTCGCTGGAAGGGGATCAGCGTTTGCCTGGAGCCACTGGAATAATAGCCCTCGACCTCATCCTGCTCAAGCCGCGCCGGCACGACCGAGTCGATCGTTACAAGCGGTCGAATTGGCCCGCCCCGGGTGTGGCCGCGGCCCGCGGAGCGCCGCCGCCGGCCGATCTCGCCAGCAGGCGAGCGTGCGGCGGCAAGTGCTTCGCCAGGCGCCCTTTGGGTCGGTTTGCAGTCCGCGCGGTCGGCGCGGTACATTTGAAGAATAAAGCGCAACTGCATGCGCTCGCGCGAGTCCCCCACTTCCGGTGTGGGGACGCGTGGGTTGCGAATCCTCATGGCGCGCGCCCGCGGCGCGCTCGCGACATGTCCATCTCGGTCAACGATTTCTGGCGTCTGGCCGTCGACACGCGATTGCTGTCGGCCGAGGAATGCCAGCATTTGGACTCGGCCTTCGGCCGCGTGCGCGGTGCGCAGCAAGGCAACGCCGCAACGCTCGCCGAGTGGCTCACCGCCACCGGCGTGATGAGCCGCTACCAGGCCCACGTGCTGCTGGCCGGCAAAGCGCGGCCCTTTCTGTTCGGCGATTACAAAGTCTTCGACCGGCACGAGAGCGACCGACTGAAGGGCCTGTACCGGGCGGTGCATCTGACCAGCGGCTACTCGGTGGCGATCTACTTCCTGTCGAGCAAGCTGCTGGCCGACGAGCGCCATCTGACTCCGGTGCTGCGGCAAGCCCGCTGGATGGCCGGCGTGCGCGAGGAACATTTGTGCCGGGTGTTCGAGCTGGTCGAACGCAAATCGACGAAGTTCGTCGTCCTGGAAGACCTGGCCGGCGTGACGCTGGCCGAATTCCTGTTCTCGCAGACAATCGCACCGCCCGACGGCTGCCGCATCGTCCGCGACTTGGCGCTGGCCATCGCCGCCTTGCACGAGCACGGGCAAGCCCATGGCGACATCCGGCCGCAGAACATCTGGCTCACGGCCGACGGCGGGGTCAAGCTGTTGGGATTTCCGCTGGCCCGCGACCCGGCGCAGGCGGCCTCGTATCGCGTGGACGAGGGGGAACCCTCGGCGCGGCTGGCGGCCCAGGCCGACTATTTGGCGCCCGAGTTGGCCTTTGGCCGGCGCGCGCCCGATGCCCGGGCCGATATTTACAGCCTGGGCTGTCTGGCCTATCGGCTGCTGATCGGCCGACCGCCCTTTGCCGAAGGGGACGTGCCGCAGAAGCTTGCCCGGCACGCCTCGGAGCCGGCGGTCCCGCTCGAGCAATTCGGCATGCCGTCGGCGCTGTGCCAGTTGATCGCGCACATGATGGCCAAGAATCCACCGGTGCGATTGGACAGTGCCGCCGAAGTGGCGGCCCAGCTGGTGCCCTTTGCGAGCCCCGATCCAACCGCCGGCCGCCCGGTCAGTCCGGTGTTGCAAGCCTTCGAACAATGTCTGGCGCAACGGCAGCCGGCCCCTCAAGTCTCGGCGCCGGCTGCGCCTGCCGGGCAGCCGGCGGAAAAACGCGTCGCGCCGCGCGGCGAGGGCCGCCGCGAGACGCCAGGCCCGGCAATGCCAGGACCGGCGCTGTCTGGTCCGACGACGGCCGGTCCGACGATGGGCGGTCCGACAATGGGCGGGCCGATGATGCCGGGGCCAATCATGCCGCTGGATTCCGGGCCGCTCGACCACCTCGACGGCGCCGCGGGCGGGCTGGCCGTAGCCCATCGGCCGGCCGCGCTGGCCGAGCGAACCCCGCTGGGCGACGAAATTGTTCCGGTCCGGCCACGCGTCAAGCGATCGAAGTCCAAAGCCCGCAAAATCAACCCGATTGCTTTGTCCGCCGGCGTGCTGGCGCTGTTCGCCCTGGCCGGCGTCGTGGCCGGGCTGGCCACGCGACCGGCCACGCCCGAGCCGACCGCCGTGGCGACCACGGCCGACCCGGGCAGCGAAGCGCCGCCGAAACATAAGAAGAAAAAGAAACCGCGGCCCGAGCCCGAGTCGCCGGCCAAGACTGAGGACGAATTCTTCGAGGATCCTCCGGAGGTCGCCCAGGAAACACCGACCGCCAAGCCAGTTCGTCCCAACCCGCGGCAGCCCGACAAGCAGGCCTTTCAAGAGGTCGACGACGATCGGGTTTCGCTGTGGGCGTCGCCCACGGCCGGCGGACCGATCAGCGTGCGCTACATGCCCTCGGGCGCCCTGGCCTTTGTTGCCGTGCGCCCGTCCGCGCTGATCGGCAACTCCGAAGGCGCGAAAATGATCGACGGCCTCGGGCCCTGGGGGCAGGCGGCCAAGGATTATATTCAAGCCCTGGTCGGGCTCGACCCGACGCGCATCGAACAGCTCGTCGTGGGCTTTTACGTCAGCGACGCGGGCGTGCTGAGCACGGCCTACACCGTGCGGTTCAACGACGCGGTGGAAGAAGGCGTGCTGACCGGCGGCTGGAAGGATCCGCCGGCGGCCGAGCACGGCGGCAAGAAATACTTCAAAGGCTCGGAGTACGCCTATTACCTGCCGCCGGAAGACAAGGGACGCATCGCCGCGATCGTGCCCGTCGGGCAAATCGACGAAATGCTCGACGCCGAGGGCCCGATGCTCGGCAAAGACCTGGACAAGCTGGTCGCCCATTCAGACACCGATCGCCACTTCAGCCTGCTGGGGGCGCCGTGCGCCGTGTTCCGCGAGGGCAAGCCGCTGTTCGGCGGCGAACTGGCCCGGCTGGAAGAACCGCTCAAGCAGTTCCTGGGCGCGGACTTGCCGGCGGCGCTATTGAGCTTTCATCTGGCCAGCGATTTGTTCGTCGAGCTGCGCGTGGTCGGCGACACGACGGACGAGCCCTACGAGCTGGCGAAGAAATACCAGAAGCAAATGGAGGGCGTACCCGACGCCGTCGAGAACTATGCCAACTCGATCAACGGGCAGTACGGCCGGGCGGTCTTGTCGCGATTCCCGATGATGATTCGCACGCTATCCGACTTTACCCGCACCGGCGAAGAGCACCGCCAGGGTGTGCTGCGGGCGTATCTGCCGCTGCACGCCGGCCACAATCTGGTGATGGCTACCGAGTTGGCTCTGTTCGCGGCCCCGGGGGGAGCGGCCGGCGTGGCGGTCAAGAATCCGGCTCCGCAGCGCCCCAGCGGACCGGCCGAAGCGCTCAAGCAGAAAATCTCGCTCAGCTTCCCGCGCGACACCCTGGAAAAGTCGATGGAGATGCTGGGCCGCGAAATCGACACGGAAGTCGTGATTCTGGGCGGGGATTTGCAGCTCGAGGGGATCACCAAGAACCAGTCGTTCGGCCTCGACGAGCGCGACAAACCGGCCGAAGAAATCTTGCGCATCGTGCTGAACAAGGCCAATCCAGACGGTAAACTAGTCTACGTGATCAAACCCAAGGACGGGGGCAAAGACGCTATCTTCATTACAACCCGCGCCGCCGTCGAAAAACGGGGCGACAAGTTGCCGCCGGAACTCGTGCAAAATCCGGCCAAGGCCAAGTAGCACTCACCCGATCTCAGCGCCCGAGCCTTGCCGTGGAACCTTTCGTCATTCAATGCACGACCTGCCGGGCCAGGCTCAAGGTGACCGACCCGGCGCTGGTCGGGGACATCGTCGGCTGTCCCAAATGCGAAAGCTTCGTCCAGGTCACGCCGCCGCCGGGCTGGCAAGCGCCGGCCGTTTTGCCCGCCGTGGCGCCGCCCGTTTCGCCCGCCGTGGCGCCGCCGGCTGCGACGAGCGGCGCCCGCGCGCGCTCGCCGAGGCTGCCCCCCGCGCCGCGACCGACACGCAGACGCCCGGCGACACGGTTCGCCTGGAGCGCAAGCCGGCTCCGGGAAAAAGTTCGATTCAACGGTCCGCCCCGCGCGCCGCGGCAGCCGCGGCGCCGGCGCCTCCTCCGTTGCCCGGCGGTTCGGCGCCAGCTGCGCCGGTTGGCGCGGCGCCTGCGGGCGCCCTGGCGGCTGGCGGAAAACGAGTCGCAGCGGCGGCGACTGGCCCGGCGAGCCTGATCGTGCCCGAGCCGGCTGGCGAACCCGGCCTCGCGGCGCATTGGCTGGCCGCCATGCGGCAGCACTACTGGATCTCGCTGGGCGGCGCGCTTTCGGCGGCGCTAGTGGTCGCGGTCGCCTGGCTCGCGTTGCGGCCAAGGTCGGAAGCGCCAGCCACAGCCGACGCCGCCGGTGCGCCGGTGGCCCAGCAGAGCGAAGCAGCCGGCGAACTTGCCGGCGCCGACGCGACCGAACCGGATGCGCCCGCCCGGGCAGAAGAGCCGTCGGATGCGTCGACTGACGCCGACGCCGTAGCGGCCGCCACGTCCGACGGCGCAGCGCCGCCTGCCGAGGACCCCGCGCCGCAAACGGCCGCAACCGAACCGGCCGATAGTCCGACCCCGTCACTCGAAAAGGCCGGGCCCGCCGAAGCAGCGTCCGCTGACGAGCCTCCGGCCAAATCGCCGCAGACCGGGCCGCTCGATACGATCGCCCGGGCGCTGGCCACCGAGCCGGAACCGCTGACCTCGACGGATCCCAGCGCTGCCGGCTCCAGCGGCGGGCCGCGCCCGCAGGCCGCTCGACCGCGGCGGAAGACGAGTCGGGCGAGCAGTTCGACGGCGTCAAGCAGGCCCGGCTGGTGGCGCATTTGCAGGACAAGATTCCGCCCTTGGAATTCCGCGACGTGCCGCTGAACCAGTTTGTGGCGTTCCTCTCCGAGCTGAGCACTGTGCCGATTGCCATCGATGAGCAGTCGCTATCGCAAGCCGGTAAACCCTCGCGGCAGAAGATCTCGGTGAAGCTGTCGAGCGGCACGGTCGAGTCGGCCCTGCGCGCCGCCCTGAACAAGCCAGGACTGACGTTCCACGTCGGCCCCAAGCAGATCCTGATCACCGCTCCCGCGCCCAAGCCCTAGCGCGGCTCCCGGGCTCGACGGACCTCCGGCCCGGAACCTCTGTATCGCCACCGGGGGGTTTGCGTTATGTTGGCTTACGGCAGCCAGCCATCCGCCCGGCACGCAGCGACGCCTGGGGCACCCCAGATGCAAATCCGAGCGGAGGACGAGCGGGAAAGCGCCGCCCGCGGCTGGGGCCGGCAGACCTTGGATCAGGCAAGCCCGCGAGAGGTCATTGATGACCAGGCCGGAAGGATTCGAATTCAGCCCGGGGCGCGAACCGCACCGCGAGCGGACGCAGGCGATCTTGCGTGAGCACCCGCAAGTCCGCGAGCTGATCGGCAAGAATCCTTACAGCTTCCTGCTGATCGTGGCCGTCGTGGCGCTGCAAATCGGCCTGGCAGCCGCTCTGGGCAACCGTCCCTGGTGGCTGATCCTGCTCGCGGCATATGGCGTGGGGGCGTTTGCCGATCACGCGCTGTTCGTGATGATTCACGAGTGCGCCCACAACCTGATCTTTCGCAGCCGGCTGGCCAACCTGCTTAGCGGCATGCTGGCCAACCTGCCCATGGTGCTGCCCAGCTCGGTTTCGTTCCAGCGTTATCACCTGCGGCATCACGCCTATCAGGGCGTTTACGAAATGGACGCCGACCTGCCCAGCCGCTGGGAAGCGCGGCTGGTCGGGCGCTCGCCGCTGGCCAAAGCGATCTGGCTGGCCGCTTTTCCGTTCCTGATGGTCACCCGCGGTCCGGCTCAAAGAAGTGCGGATCGTCGATCGCTGGCTGATCTTGAATCTGGTCCTGGTCGCGGCGCTGGACGTTGTGGTGCTCTGGCTGTGGGGTCCCAGGGCGCTCGTGTATTTGTTTGCCTCGTTCGTTTTTTCGGTGGGGCTGCATCCCTTGGGAGCGCGCTGGATTCAGGAGCATTACCTGGTCCATTCGCCGCAAGAGACGTACAGCTACTACGGCGGTTTGAACACACTGGCTTTCAACGTCGGCTATCACAACGAGCACCACGATTTTCCCTCGGTCCCCTGGAACCGCTTGCCGCGGCTGAAACGCCTGGCCGCCGCCTGGTACGATTCGCTCGTCTACCATTCTTCCTGGACGCGGCTCTTCTTCCGCTTCCTGTTCGACGGCCGGCTGCTCTTGTTCTCGCGCATGACGCGCACCCAGCGCGCCGGCGTGCCTATGCCCGAAAACGACTATCGTCCGGACCTCGAAGTCGGGCCGGTCGATGCGAAGCGTCCGGGCCTCGAAGTCGGGCCGGAAGCGATGCGTCCGGGCCTCGAGGTTGGGCCGGAAGCGATGCGTCCGGGCCTCGAAGTCGGGCCGGAAGCGATGCGTCCGGCCAGTGTCCGGCCGCAACCGGTTCCGGCGCGCGTCGACCAATCGCGCGCGGCAACCGGGCAGATGGCGACCCCCCGCCGCGACGAGCGCCGCTCGGGCCGGCGCGATGGAGCGTGCTAAGCCGCCGGCTCGTAGCAGGCCTCGGCCGGGCGCCCCTCGGTCGACGGCTCCAGCGACAGCCGATTCTTGCCGGAGGCCAAGACCGACGTCGAAAAGACCAGTGCATTGGTCACGCGGTCGAGCATGCTGCCCACCAGCAGCATCCCCGCCACGGCCGCGGCCGGGACGCTCAGCCCGCCGGAGAGCTCGATTCCGGCGGCCACGAAGATCAAGTCCTTGCGCATCACGGCGGGCAGACGGCCGATCAGATTTTGGGCCGTCAGCAGCGTGCACCAGACGGCCAGCGGCTCACCGGGCATCACCAGCGACCATTGGACCACGGTCAGCAGGTTGATCAGCAGGAATCGGCCCAGGTGAATCCCGGCCACGGCCAGAAGTTCGCCCGCCGGAAGCGAGAAGATCCAGCGGCGAAAGACCCACAAGAGTCCGCAGCCGGCTACGGCCAGTAGCGGGGCCAGCATGATGGCCGTCACTTCGGCGGGGGAAAAATCGCGCTCCGGGGCCAGCAGGCCCAGGACATAGCATGCCCAGGGCATGACCAGCGCCACCAGGCAGCCGACGACGGACGACAGGATCGAATTGTCTTTGATCGTTCGCAGGGCATCGGCTTCGGGCCGCCCCAGGCGCCGAACCGCCCAGACGTACAAGTACACCTCGCCCGAGTAATCGATGACGTCCTGGTTGTAGACGTGCTTGCGGAAAAAGGCCGGCAGCGAGCGCCAGAAATCGAATCGCCAGGTCAGGCGAAACGAAATCGCCTCGGCCACTGGCAGCAGGAAATAGTTGACTGCAAACAACACGTAGAAGGCCGGATGGGTCGGCACGGCCTGCCAGATCTCGCTCCAGCCGACGCAGGTGAGCTGGTAGACCAGAAACGCCAGCGTCGAGCCCAGCACCCCGCGCGAAAGCGTCTTGCTCGCGCGCTGACCCCGCGGCGAGGCGACCCACTCCATAAGCCGGGCGTAGTGCTGCTTGGGGGTCATAGCCAGTTCTATCGGGCCACGGGCAGTGGAGCGTCGGTCTGCGGTGTGTCGGACTATCGTGGAGCGGTCGATCAAGTTTGCCAATTTGCCATCCGGCCCCGGCAGCCGCTGTCGAGGGGCAGCACACATTCAGGTCGCAAGGTCCGCCCCCAACGGGCAAACCGCGTGGACCCTGTGGCCGGCAGCGGTGCCCGGCCACGCGCCGAAGTTTTCAGGCAGCGCTCATCAGCGCTCCGCGGGTCGGTCGCTCGGCGGCGGCTTGCAGGGGCGCCGATTGGCGGCGCGAGTCCGCCTCCCAGTCGTGCTGGCGCAGATTCGCCTGGTAGATCCGCCGGCGCTCGAATCGTCCGGCCAGAAAACTCCCGAAGAACCAATCGCCCCAACCGGGCGGGATGACGTGATAGACGAATTGTTCCAGCCGGCTCCAGCCCACCTGGCTCCGATCGCGGCGCCGCGGCGAAGGCATGCACCAGAACTTCGGGTCGTAATGGACACGGCCGACCTTGCGCAGCCGGTTGATGATCTCGTGGTCTTCGATCGTGTAGGTCCACAATCCGACCGAGTATCCGCCGGCCGCCCGGTAGGCCGCCGTGCGAAACACCTGTCCGCAGCCGCCGCTGAAGGCCTGCCAATACAGGATCCGAGACAGCAGGGCAAAGAACCACCGAGTCCAGACGCCGGACCAGCCATCGGCCGGCGCGTACAGATCCTTGGCCAGGACGGCACAGCGCTGCGGGCCCCCCTGACGCAGCAGCCGGCGGCAAAGCTCGAAATACTCCGCCGGGTAGTACGTGTCGGCGTCGACAAAAGCCACGAGCGCCGTGCGGATCGAGCCGGTCGCGCGCTCCAGGGCGTACGTCTTGCCCGGCCGTGGCTCGTCGAGATAAACCACGTCCGGAATCGAACAGCCGGCCAGCAACTCGCGGCACAGATTTTCCGAACCGTCGGTCGAACCGTTGTTGACCAGAATCAGCTGGTCGATCGGCTGGGTCTGGTCGAGCAGCGACGCGATCGTCGGACGCAGGAAACCGACTTCGTTGTAGTACGGCAAGACGACCGCCAGGGAATCATCCATGCGCGAGCCACTTTCACGGCGTAGGGATAATCGAGGATGCGTCGCTCAGGCGGCGGCCCGCCGGGCGGGTTGAACCGGGTGCAAATTAGCCACGAATTGTCGGGCTACGCTTTCCCAGCCGAACTTCTGGGCATAGCGGCGGCAAGCGGCCGGGTCGATGTCGAGCGCCCGGCGCACGGCCTGCTGCAGATTCGTATCGAGCACGCCGACGCCCGAGTCGCCGATCACGTCGAGCGGCCCCGGCACGGGAAACGCCGCCACGGGCACCCCGCAAGCCAGCGCTTCGAGCAGCACCAGCCCGAACGTATCGGTGCGGCTGGGAAACACGAATACGTCGGACGCCGCGTAATAGGCCGCCAGGTCCTCGCCGAAGTGGTTCCCGACAAAGCGAACCTGGGGATACTGCCGCTGCAATTGCCCGCGCTGCGGTCCGTCGCCCACGACGAACTTGGTTCCCGGCAGGTCGAGCTGCAGGAAGGCGGCGATGTTCTTTTCCAGGGCCACGCGGCCGACGTAGGTCAGGATCGGCCGCGGGGCGTCGAGGAAGTCCTTGCTCCGCGGGCGAAACAGCTCCAAGTCGACGCCGCGGCTCCAGCGCACCAGGTTTCGAAAACCCTGCGCGCGCAAGTCCTGCAGCAGCGTGTCGGTCGAAACCATGACTCCCGCCGAGGGGCGATGAAACCAGCGCACGAGCGAATACGTGAGCGCCTGCGGAACGCCCGAACGAACCTTGATGTATTCGGGCAGCCGGGTCGTATAGCTGGTCGTAAACGGAAATTGATGGGCCACGCACCAGTTGCGGGCCGCGAGGCCCAGCGGCCCCTCGCTGGCGACGTGAATCGCATCGGGACCGAAAGCCTGGATCAGCCGCGCCGTCTTGCGGCCTGCGTAGAGCGCCAAGCGAAAATGCGTATCGGTCGGGCAGCGCACGGTCGTGAATTGATCCGGAGCGATGACCTCGACCTGATGCCCCAGGGCTTGCAAATGCCGGATCGTGGATTGATACGTGCGCACGACCCCGCTAACGACCGGGGGCCACGAATCGGTCACGATCAGGATCTTCACTTCCAGCCTCGTCAGGGTCTCGGTGTGGCTGCTCGCCGAGTTGGGCGCAGGCGCTGGGCCTGCTGGCTCCGCGCGACTGCGGGCACTGCTGGCTTCGCAATTCGGGGGGTACAGTAGTCGAACCACATTCGGCGAATCAAGGTGGATTTCAACCTTTCGCCGCGCTTTGCCCCCGTCTATGCCGCTGGACTCGCAGACAGCACGGCAGCGCCCCGGTGAAGGCGCGCGCAGGGGCGGCTCTCCTGTTTCATCGGCCCCCTGGCGCCCCGAGCAGTGCTTAAATCTGGTGCTCGGCCAGGATGTGCTCGGCGGGCTGGATGCCTGCTAGCTGGCCGGGCTCGTCGGCCCCGGCCGTGTCGGCGGCCAGCGGCAGGAGGGCCGCTCCGCCCACGTCGAAGTGATCGGCAAACGGCGCTGCCAGGGCCAGCGCCCGAGCCAGGCACCGACTGCGGGGGGACGTGGCCACGCCGGCCAGCACTGCCACGCCTTTGGCCGCCGCGGCCGCGGCGATGGCCAAAGCCGGCGTGATTCCGCCGACTTGCTGGAGGTCGATGCGCACCTGGCGGCAGCTGCCCAAGTCAAGCGCCTGCTCGACGCGCTGCAAGCTGGTGATGCTCTGATCCAGCGCAATGGGAGTGCGGATTGCTTCCTGCAGCATTGCCTGCCCGACCAGGTCGTCGGCGGCCAGCGGTTGCTCGATGCGCTGGAGCAGGAAATCGTCGAGCCGAAAGAACATCTCGCGCTGGTCCAGGCCGCAGAGCCCGTCGCAATCGATCCACAAGCCGATGGTCGGAAACTCGGCTCGCACGGCGCGGACCATTTCCAGTCCGCGGCCCGGCCGGAACTTCAAGCCGATCGAAACATATCCCTGCGCGAGCGCCGCCGAGATGGCGGCCATGAGCGGCTCCAGGGTTTCGCCCCCTTCCAGAACGACCCCCGGCACGAGCGCGGTCTTCTTGGCCGGCAACAGGCTGGCCAGGGGCAGGCCTTGCTCCTCGGCCGCCAGGTTCCACCAGGCGATGTCGAGCGCGGCTTTCGCGGCGCTGTTGCCCCCGACGTGTCGCAGACGCTCATCGAGTGCCCGGCCGCTGGCCAGATCCTGCCCGACGATTTGCGGCCCCAGCCAGTCCTTGAGGCACAAGTACGCGGCGCCGGCCCACTGGCCGCTTTCCGCCGGAGCGGTGCCGGGATCGGCCTCGCCCCAGCCCGAGTGGGAGCCGCTGCGCAGCTCGACCAGCACCGATTCGTGCTCGGCGAGCGGGCGATCGCCGAACGCCTCGGGCTGCGAGAGCGGGCGGGCGATGTGCAGGACGCGGACGGAGTCGATGTGCATGGCCGATTTGCCTGCTCGCCGGGGCGTCAGGTTTTCGACGGCCGGCTCGCGCCCGCCGCCTGGCGTGCTGGGCTCCCCTGCCCCGGCGCCGCGGCAGCGTTGTCGCGCGTGCGGCGCTCGGTGATTTCGATCGCCTTGAGCAAGCCCCGGGCCTTGTTCAGGGTTTCCTGGTATTCGGCGGCCGGCTGACTATCTGCCACGATGCCGGCGCCGACCTGCACATAGGCCTTGCGGCCTTGCACGACCAGCGTGCGCAGCGCGATGCAAGTATCCATGTTGCCGCCGAAATCGACATAGCCGACCGCGCCGGCATACGGTCCGCGGCGGTGCGGCTCGATCTGGTCGATGATTTCCATCGCCCGCACTTTCGGCGCGCCGGAGACGGTTCCGGCAGGCAGGCAGGCCCGCAGGGCGTCGAAGGCGTTGCGCCCGTCGGCTAATTGGCCGGTGACATTCGAGGTGATGTGCATGACGTGGCTGTAGCGCTCGATGGTCATCACGTCGGTCAACTCGACGCTGCGGTAGCGGGCCACGCGGCCGACGTCGTTGCGCCCCAGGTCGACGAGCATCACGTGCTCGGCGCGTTCCTTGGGATCGGCCAGCAGCTCTTCGGCCAGGCGGCGGTCCTCGGCCTCGGTGGCGCCGCGCCGGCGCGTGCCGGCCAGCGGCCGGACCGTCACGCGGCCATCCACCACGCGAACCATGATCTCGGGCGAGCTGCCGACCAGCGTGACCCGGGGCGTGCGCAGGTAAAACATGAACGGGCTGGGATTCACGACCCGCAGGGTGCGATAAATCTCGAACGGGTCCGAAGCGATGTCCAGCTCCAGCCGCTGGCTGATGACCACCTGAAAGATGTCGCCGGCGCGTATGAACTCGACGCATTTCTCCACGGCCCGCTCGAAGTCGCGCGGGCTGAAGTTCGACCGATAGGCCAGTTCCGGCTCGCCGCCGGCATCGATGTCGGCCGGTTCCAAGCCCGAGCCTGGCGCCTCGAGCCGATCGACCAGGGCATCGATCCGGCGCTGGGCGTCCTCATAGGCGGCCCGCGCGTCGGGCCACGCATCGAGCCGGGCCATTGCCACCACGACGTTGGTCTTGTTGACGTGATCGAAGACGATCATGTGGTCGTAAAAGGCGAAGGCCAGGTCCGGCAATTGGCGATCGTTCGGCGGCGGACTGGGCAGCCGCTCGCTGTAGCGCACGACGTCGTAGCCGGCGTAACCGACCGCTCCGCTGGTGAACGGGGGCAGCTCCGGCAGCACGGCCGGCCGGATCGCTTCGACGCGTTTGCGGAGCTCCTCCAGCGGGTCGTCCGCCGCGAATTCCTGGCGGCCTTCGGGGCCGGTGACCACCACTTGCCGGCCGGTCGCTTCGAGCTCCAGGAACGGATCCGCCGCCAGAAAACTGTAGCGGCCGACCTTTTCGCCGCCGATCACGCTCTCGAACAAGCAGGCCGACGATCCGGCGTCGATCCGGTGGAACGCCGATACCGGCGTCAATGCGTCGCCCAGCAGCCGGCGGTAAACGGGCACCCAGCGGGCTGTGTGAGCCAGCCGCGTGAACGTTGCGAAGTCGGGGTAGTGCCGCATGACGGGCGTGGGCCGAGTGGAGGATACGAGGATGGAAACGGCGGTCGCCGCGCTCGGCCGGACCCGCCGCAGGAGGTCGAAACCTGGTGTCGGGGTCGTTTCGCACAAGTGCCAGACCACTGACACGGCGGCCCGGCCCCCGGGTTCATTCCAACCGTGACAGCTTAGCATGCAACGCCGGCCAATCACACTGCCGTCAGCCGGTCGCTATGTGCTTGAAATCGAGGGCTTTGCGCGGTGCGCGGCGGGTGGCCGAGGGCTGCCTTGACAGGGTATCGACCGCTGTTAGAATCCCACTGGCTTGCCGCTTCAGCGTGCTGTGGGGTGCGCTCGCGCCATTCGCATCAGGTGCCAGTTGCACCGGGCGTCGGTTGTTGCCGGTCGCAACCACCCGGTCGCGACCACCCGGTCGGCAGTGATCAGCCGGCCAGCGCTGCCGTGGCGAGTGCGGCGTGCAGCGATCCGCGGTGCGCCGGGGAGGCTTTCTCGGATGAAGTGTCAGCAGTGTGACAAGTCGGCGACGTTCCACATTACGGAACTGACCGGCGGCAAGCCTCAGGAATTGCACCTCTGCGAGGAGCATGCCCGGCAGTACCTCACCCAGAGTGAGGACGACCCGGCCGGAATGCCCAGCCTGGCCGGATCGCTGGCCCAGCAGTTGGCGGTCGGCCAGACGGCCGAAGAGTTGGCCCGGCTCGACCAGCGGGCCTGCCCGGTGTGCGGGATCACGTTTTACGAATTCCGCAATCATGGCCGCCTGGGGTGCCCCTTCGATTACATTTGTTTCCAGCAAGAGCTGGAACCGCTGATCGTCAATATCCACGGCGACACCGAGCACATCGGCAAGCGGCCGGCGAAGTTGGCCGGCGGCACCGAGAACCGCACGCAGCTGATTCGCTTGCGGCGCGAAATGAAAGAAGCTATCAGCGAAGAGGCTTACGAGCGGGCCTCCCAGCTGCGCGACCAGATCCACGCCATCGAACAATCCTCGAAAGCGGCCGAGGGGCCGTCGTCGGCCTGAGTGCCGGTGAGTGTCGGTTCGCCTGCCGGCGAATGCCCTGCTTTGCACATTTGCCGCGACCGGGCCCCCAGCGGCCGGACGCGCTTGACCATAGAGAGACCACCGAGGTGTTGGACCTCAACGACTTAGCGCGCACCAGTGGCGAATGGCTTCGCGGTTCCGGACCGGAATCCGATATCGTCATCAGCAGCCGCATTCGCCTGGCCCGGAATCTGGCGGACTTCCCCTTCATCAGCCGGGCCAGCCAGCAGGATCGCGCCGACATCGAGGCCGCCTTGCGCGACGCGGTCTTGCAAATCCAGGGCACCCCGCTTCGCGACACGCCCGTCCGCGACACGCCCGTCCGCGACACCCCGGCACGCGACGACGGTGAACTGGAATACCTGAACGTCAACGAACTGAAGGTCATCGACCGGCAATTCCTGGTCGAACGGCAGTTGATCAGCCGCGAGCACGCCGAGAGCGAAGGCGCCCGGGGCGTGGCCATCGACCGCCGCGAACAAGTCAGCCTGATGATCAACGAGGAAGACCACCTGCGGATCCAGGTCATGCACAGCGGGCTCGACCTGCAAAACGCCTGGGAACAGATCGACCGTATCGACACCATCCTCTCGGACCACGTCACGTTCGCCTTCCATCCCAAGCTCGGCTTTCTCACGGCCTGCCCCACGAACGTCGGCACCGGCGTGCGGGTCAGCGTGATGATGCACCTGCCGGCCCTGGTCATCACCCGGCAAATCGACAAGGTGTTTCGCAGCCTGCAAAAAATCAGCCTGGCCGTGCGCGGCCTGTATGGTGAAGGCTCGCAGGCGATGGGCGATTTCTACCAGATCTCGAACCAGATCACGCTCGGCAAGACCGAGCCGGAACTGGTGCAGCAGGTCAGCGACATCGTGCCCCGGCTGATCGACTACGAACGCCAGGCCCGGGACTTCCTGGTCCGCGAAAGCCACGAAAACCTGCACGACCGCGTCAGCCGCGCCTACGGCATCCTGCGCACTGCGCAGACGATCAGCTCCGAAGAGACGATGCACCTGCTCTCCAGCGTGCGGATGGGGGTCAACCTGGGCCTGATCAGCGACCTGCAAATCCCCACGCTCAATGAGCTGTTCATCCACACCCAGCCGGCTCATCTGCAAAAGCTGCGCGGCGTCGAACTCGACACCGAAGACCGCAACATCGAGCGGGCCCGCTATCTGCGCGGGCATCTCAACAAGCCCGACGGCAATAGCGGGCACAACTGAGCTGCCGTCTCTTCCTCCGCAAGGAGGGAGGGGAACCGCATTTGACTCAGGCGGCCGCGTCGATCGGGCCGGCCGGGCAGCGGAGCTGGAACAGGCCAAAGATCTCGGCCTGGGTCAGGCCGAGGTTGCGCGGCGCGACGTCGGAGAAAATCGTGTCGAACAGCTCGCGCTTCTCGCGCAGCACCTGATCGATCCGCTCTTCGATCGTCGCCAGCGTGACCAGCGGCGTCACGATCACGGGCCCGGCCGCGCCGATCCGGTGCGCGCGGTTGATGGCCTGGTCCTCGACGGCCGGGTTCCACCAACGGTCGAACAGAAACACGTATCCGGCGAACTGCAGGTTCAGGCCCACGCCTCCGGCCCCGTAGCTGGTCAGCAGCACGTGCCGCCGCGGATCGTCGCGGAATTCGGCGATCACCGCGTCGCGCTTTGCGCTGGGCACCTGGCCGTGAAATTCGAGCGGGCCGAATCGTTCGAGCCCCCCGGCCAGCTTGCGGAGCGTGCCGACCCATTGGCTGAACACGATCGCCTTGCGGCCGCTGGCGGCGACTTCTTCCAAATCGGCTTCCAGCCGCTCGAATTTGGCACTGCAGCCGGTGGCGGGATCGAAATTGCAGATCTGCTTGAGCCGCAGCACCAGCTCGAAGACGTGCTGGATCGTGGCCGCGTCCCCCATTTCCGTGAGCCGCAGAACCCCTTCGTCCTCGGCAAGCTGGTACGACTCGCGCTGCTCGGGCGTCAGTTCCAGCTGGGCGTCGCGAAACATCTTGGGGGGGAGTTCGGTGAGCACTTTTTCCTTCGTCCGCCGCAGCACGTAGTCGGCCGCGGCTTGCCCCATGCGGCGCGGCTTCATGTGCGGCGAGAGGTGGCCGGGCGCCACGAACTCGAAGATGCCCAACAGATCTTCAGTGCTGTTTTCGACCGGCGTTCCAGTCAACGCCCAACTGCGGCGGCGGCCGATCGCCCGGACGACCTGGCTGGTATGGCTGGCGCGATTCTTGATTCGCTGGGCCTCGTCGAGAATCACCAGGTCGAAGCCGAGGGCGCCGTGTTCGATCAGCTCGCGGTCGCGCTGCAACAGCTCGTAGTTGGCGATCTTGACCGGCGTGTCCTCGAGTTGCCACAGCCAGCGGCGCCTGGCCTGATCTCCTTCGATCACCGTCACCGGCAATTCCGCCGCCCAGAGCGCGAACTCGCGCTGCCAATTGGTCACCAGCGGCTTGGGGCAAATGAGCAGCACGCTGGACAATTCGCCGGCGTGCAACAGCATGCGGACGGTGGTGATCGCCTGCATGGTCTTGCCGAGCCCCATTTCATCGGCCAGCACCGCCGCCATCCGCGGGTAGAGAAAGGCGACCCCCTCGAACTGGTACGCGAACGGCCGAAACGGAAAGGCCAGCGACTCGGCCCCCAAGAGCACTTCCAGCGGCGGCTGGAGCACGTAGAACAACCGGTCCTCCAGCTTGATCGCGTCGCCGGGCGGCTTGATGCGCGTCGGCTTGCCCGGGGCCGCGGCGGCCACGCTGTCGACGGCCATCGGCAGCAGCCGGGCGGGCGGAGCGGACATGCCCGGGGCGCCGCCTGGCAGCGCCTGCTGGGGAGGGGGAAACACAAAGCTGATGGTCTTGAGCTTCGCCGGCCGCAGCGGCACCGAGGCCACGCCGGGCGCTACGGCGGCCAACTGTGCCGTGAAGACTTTGACTTTCGGCGGGCGGAGCAATCCGGCCTGCCAGCCCAGCGGAAAACATTCGACCGCCAGAGCAACGTCGAGCGACGTCGTGGCCGGCCGAGCAGGGCGCTGGCTGTCGGGAGTCGGCACGATCGATTGAATCCTGGAGGTACGAAATGGTCCGGGGCGACTGTCGGCAGTTTCGGGCACGCGGCCCTCCGGCGCGGCCTGCCGTCGCATCTCGGTATCAATTACCCCGGCTTTGCTTGTGGGCTTCTTCGATCGCTTCGCGAATGCGCTCGAACGGTTCGGTCAGATCGAAATCCGCCAGCGCGGCGAAGCGCTGTTGAATCGTGTCCTGATCGCGGCGGTGGCGCTCGGGCACGGCCAGGCGATTGTCGCCCAACGAGAACCGCGCCAGCCGCAGGCCCGCATGCGCGGCGTCGATCCGCCACGTCGTCGAAGCATCGCCCACGGCCGCGACGGGGTCCTGGGCGTCGGCGCTGGCCTCATCCGGCCGATCGAGCGCCGCGGGTCCGCCAAACACGAGCGCGACGGGGGTCTGAACGAAATCGCGCACCGCCAGCGCCGCCGGCACATCGGTGTACACGGCCGCTGGCTCGAGCGAGCCTTTGGCCAAGAGCGTCTGGCCGATTTGCTCGCCGTACAGAAACGGACCGAGCGTCGGGCCGAACAGAATCTGCTGGGCCCGATTCGGTTTGACCGGCGCCGTGCAGTGGAACTCCAGCGGCCGGCCGTTCTCGTTCAACAGCAGATAGCCGCCGATCAGGCCGGTCTCTTCGCTGTTGCGAACCGTCAAGAATCCCAGCGCGCTGGCGGACCCGGTGTGGCTCATGGAAGCGTCTCGTGGGGAGAATTCAACGTGCGGCGTGGAGGCGAGCTGGCCACCGGGCGGTGCAGTGCCGTGTGGCGGGCAGCCCGTGCGGCGAGCGCCGCAGCGACGCCAAACCGGCCGCCGGTCCTGGTTGCCCGGTAAGCTGGACTGGTAGCAGGGATCCGATCGGTCGCAGGGGCGCCGGTGATTGCATCGGGCCAGGGCTGCCGCCGACTTTAACGCCGGGAAAGCTAGCTGCGAGATCCTTTTTCCGCCCCGCAGCCGCTGCCAGAAGGTGGTAAACGGCTGTAACTTCCAGTACAATCAGGGAATCTGGCGACAGGCACGGCAGCAAAATTGCGCCGCCCAGAGCAATAGCGATTCGATCCAGCAACCCAGTACGGCAGCGATCCTAAGCGGCGACCCAGTCCGGTAGCGACCAAAGAGCGGCAAGGAGTTGGCATTTCATGACGCACGATCCTCACAGCGCTTCCCCCCTGTTTACCCAAGTGGATATCACGGCCGGTACCCACGTGGGCCGTCCGCGCGAACCGCAATCGAATGTCGCCGATGAACAGGTCGGATTGCTGCGCAACTTGTTGGCTGCCCAGGACCGGCAAAACGAATTGCTGGAAGAGTTGATCAGCCAATTGGGCTCGGCCCAGCGTCAGCGCGGCGTCGAGCTGAACCAGTGGAAGCAGTCGAATCCCGAGCTGGCCCGCTACTGCCGGCAGGCTGCCGAATCGCTCAGCCGCGTGCAGGTCGAATTCCTGCACACCATGACGCGCGAGATCAACGAAAACGCCGACAGCCTGATGGACGGCGAATTCATGCTCAACGAATTCGTCGATCGCTTCGGACCACGCATGGCCCATCTCAACGGCCTGCTGCAGGTCCTGGCACAACTGAGCAGCACGTCCACGCCCGCGACCAGCTGATCGACACGCCACGTCGGGAGCCGCGCGTGGAGCTGGTACAGGTAACGACCGCCGACGGGCTGCGGCTCGACGGTTGCTTGCGCCCCGCCCTGGCGCCCCACGATTCCGATCCGGTCGACGGCAACGGGCCGGTCGACGCCTGGATCCTGCTGCACGGCACGGGCAGTAACTTCTACAGCTCCAGGCTGCTGGCCGCGCTCGAGCCGCGCTGCGCACGCGCGGCCGCGGTGCTGCGAGTCAACACGCGCGGCCACGATCTGGTCGCCGCCGGCGGCACGGCCGCCAAGCGCTGGTTGGGAGCCGCATTCGAACGGGTCGACGAAGCGCCGCTCGACCTGGCTGCTTGGGTCGATTTCTGCCGGCAGCGGGGTTACCAGCGCATCGGTTTGCTCGGGCATAGCCTGGGAGCGGTCAAAGCCATCTACTGGCTCAGCGAGTCGCCGGCCGCGCCGGTGGCGGCGCTGGTTGCCGCTTCGCCCCCGCGGCTTTCTTACGCGCATTATGCCCAGAGCGAGCGGTCCGAAGAATTTCTCTCGACGTTCGGCCGAGCGCAAGCCCACGTCGCGGCCGGCCGCCCCGACGAACTGCTCTTGGTCAAGTTTCCGCTGCCGTATTGGGTCAGCGCCGCGGCCTACGTCGATCGCTACGGACCGGGCGAAACGTATAATGTGCTGCGGCGGATCGAGCGCGTGCCCGTGCCGACGCTGATTACCTACGGCTCGCGCGAGTTGCAAACCGACGTGGCCTTTCGGGGCATGCCGGAAGAACTCGAAAAATTGCCTGTTGCGGCACCGCGGCAGGTGGCCGTAATTGCCGGCGGCGATCATTCTTATTCGACCGTCGAGCTAGCGCTGGCCGACCGGATCGAACTGTGGCTCGCGCGGCTCGCGCGCGGCGATGCATAACCGCTGCCCGATGGCGCCAGCGTGGGGCGGGATCCCAGGTCGGGTGGTCCGTCGGCAGGCCAGATAGTTGTTTTGACAATTGAAGTCGGGTATTTTCTAAGGTTAGGGAAAGTGCCTCACCCCGGCGCTTTCCGTTGCTGCGCGGCACGACACATTGAGCGTGTCTGACCGCGCGGTTCCCGCCTGCCACTGATCCCGCCCCGCATGACCGAGGAGTCTGCTTTGAGCGCTCTCGATACTGCCCAGGATTCGCAATTGTCCGCGCGGATGCATCAGGCGCGCGAGCAGCTCGACGCCCACACCGTCGAAACCATGGCCTGGCACTTCAACGAGTCGACGGGCTGCCCGTTCTGGCTCGAATACGCCCGGACGCTGAAATTCAACCCGCTGAAGGACGTCAAGAATTTCGACGATCTGAAGAAGTTCGAGCCGTTCAAAGACGAATGGCTCCGGGGCGGGCCGGTGCGGCGCTGGGTGCCCAAGGGGCTGGCCGACAAGCCGGTCTACGTGTTCGAGACGGGGGGCACGACGGGGGTGCCCAAGAGCCGAATCGCGATCGACGATTTCCGCACGGACTACTCGCTGTTCAGCAAGACGCTTCCGGACGAGTATTTTCCGCCCGGCTCGAACTGGCTGATGCTGGGCCCCTCGGGCCCGCGGCGGTTGCGGCTGGCGGTGGAGCACCTGGCGCAGGTCCGGGGAGGGATCAGCTTTTGCATCGACCTCGATCCGCGGTGGGTGATCAAGCTGATCAAAAAAGGCTGGATGGAGCACCTGGAAGCCTACAAGGAACACTGCATCGACCAGGCGATCACCATCCTGGGGGCGGGGCACGACATCCGCTGCATGTTCACCACGCCCAAGTTGCTCGAGGCCCTGGCTACGGCGCTGGAAAAGCGCGGCAGCTCGATTCGCGAGACGGGCATTACGGGCATTTTTTCCGGCGGCACTGAGTTCACCCCGCAGTGGACCCGTTTCGCCATGGAAGAGCTGCTCGATGGCGTTTACATGACGCCCACGTACGGCAACACGCTGATGGGGCTGGCCTGCTCCAAGCCGGTCACCAAGGCCGACGGCTATAAGATCAGCTATTTCGCGCCGCAGCCCCGAGCGGCCATCGAGGTGGTGTCGTTCGACGATTACGACCGCGTGGTCGATTACGGCCAGACGGGCCGGGTGAAGCTGACCACGCTGACCAAGGAATTCTTCGTGCCCGGCTTCATGGAGCGCGACGAGGGCGAGCGCGAGCCCCCCTACCTGCAATATCCCTGGGACGGGGTCAGCGGCGTGCGGCCGTTCCACGAATTGGCCGAAGCCACGACCGTCGGCGTGTATTAACCAAGCGGAGCCAAACACCGTGCTCAACATTCCCATTCTGCGCTGGGGCAAGCCGTACGAATCGCTGGAGGTGGACCAGGTCGTCCACTTCATGACCGGCGAGCCGATCGCCAAGGTCAGCCAGGCCAACGGCGGCCTGGTCGAGCGCGACATGCGCAAGGCCGGACAGGCCCGCGACGCGCTGCGCAAGATTCCCTGCGAAGAGCTGACCGAGCGGATCAAGAAAGCCGCCGACCTGTATCTGAACGGCACGCTGCCCCTGGGCGACGGTCGGCAATCCCCCGACGAGTTCGCCCGCCAGCAATCGGCCACGACCGGCTTGCCCGAGCACATGTGCAAAGGCAACATGCAGAAGAACTTCTTCGTGCTCACGCACATGGGGCAGATGCTCGACGCACTGACCCGGGGCCTGCCGCTGGACATCCTGACCAACGGCTACGGACTGGAAAGCCGCGGCGTGGTCGTGAGCTACCAGGCCCAGTCGCCCGTGCTGGGGCTCGTGCTGCCGTCGAATTCGCCCGGCGTGCACACGCTCTGGCTGCCGGTGATCCCGATGCAGATCGGGCTGGTGCTCAAGCCCGGCCCGCAGGAGCCCTGGACCCCCTACCGCATGGCGTCGGCCTTCGTCGAGGCCGGCATTCCGGCCGAGGCCATCTCGATCTATCCCGGCGGCGGCGACGTGGGCGCCGCCGTGCTGGCCAGCTGTCAGCGAAGCATGATCTTCGGCGGCGAGGCCACGGTCGAGCGCTACAAAGGCAATCCCCGCGTTCAGGCGCACGGCCCGGGTTTCAGCAAAATCCTGCTGGGCGACGACGTCGTCGACCAGTGGGAAAAATACATCGACCTGATGGCCGACAGCGTCTACTTGAACAGCGGCCGGGGCTGCATCAACTGCTCGGGCATCTGGGCTTCGCGACACACGCGCGAAATCGCCCAGGCCCTGGCCGAGCGGATCGGCCCGGTCGAAGTCAAACCGCCGGAAGATCCGCAGGCCGCTCTGGCGGCCTTCACCGTGCCGGGCGTGGCTTCGGCCGTGTGGAAGTCGATCGAAGCCGACCTGCGCGAATCGGGGGTCGAACACATGACCGCCCGCTATGGCCCGCGCCTGGTCGAGCTGGAGCGCTGCGCGTACTTGCGGCCCACCGTGATCCACTGCGATTCGCCGCAGGCGGCAATCGCCCGCAAGGAGTTCATGTTCCCGTTCGTGACCGTGGTCCAGTGCCCGCAGGAGAAGATGCTCGATTCGATCGGTCCGACGCTGGTTTGCAGCGCGATCACCGACGATCCGGCCTTCCAGCGCCGCCTGACCGACGCCACGCACATCGACCGCTTGAACATCGGGCCGATCCCCACGATCAAGCTCGACTGGCTGCAGCCGCACGAAGGAAACATCGTCGAATTCTTGTTCCGGGCTCGGGCTTACCAGTTGCCCCAGGAGAAATTGGCCGCCGCTCATTGAATCCCCCCCTGCGCGGCCTGACCCCCGAATGATCGAACCCGAGGTTCCGCGCTCGATAACTTGCCCGGCTTCGGATCCGCACCGCAATCGCCCGAGCGACCCATGATTTCGTTCGATTATCAACCGCGCACGCGGATCGTTTTCGGGCCCGACAAGATCGACTCGCTGGGCGAACTGGCGGGCGAGCTCGGCGCCCGGCGAGCGCTGTTGGTAACCGACGCGGGGATCATTTCGGCCGGCCACGCCGAGCGGGCGCTAGCGGCCCTGCGTCGGGCCGGCATCGATCCGCAAACCTACGACGGCGTGGCGGAAAACCCCACCACCGGCCACGTCGAGGCCGGCCTGGCGCTGGCCCGCCGCTACGAGCCGGAGCTGATTGTCGGACTGGGGGGCGGCAGTTCCATGGACTGCGCTAAAGGAATCAATTTCCTTTATTCCAACGGCGGCCGGATGCAGGACTACTGGGGCACCGGCAAAGCCACGCGCCCCATGCTGCCGACGATCGCCGTGCCCACCACGGCCGGCACGGGCAGCGAGACCCAGTCGTTTGCCCTGATTTCCGACGCCAAGACCCACGTCAAGATGGCCTGCGGCGACAAGAAGGCTTCGTTCCGCATCGCCATTCTGGATCCCCAGCTGACCGTTTCGCAGCCGCCGCGCGTGACGGCGCTCACCGGCATCGACGCCCTGGCGCATGCCCTGGAGACCTACGTCACCAAGGCCCGCACGCCGCTGTCGCTGGCCTTCAGCCGCGAGGCCTGGCTGCTAGTGGGCGAGAATTTCAGCCGGGTGTTGGCCGAGCCTGACGATCTGGACGCCCGCAGCGGCATGCAGCTGGGCGCCGCCTTCGCCGGCCTGGCCATCGAGAACTCGATGCTCGGTGCCGCGCACGCGCTGGCAAATCCGCTGACGGCCAAGTACGGGATCGTGCACGGGCAAGCGATCGGGCTGATGCTGCCGCACGTCATTCGCTTCAACGGAGCGCAGTTCGGCAACTGGTATCGCGACTTGCTCGAAGGCACCGGCGGAGCCAACGGGTTTCCGCCGCCCGCGAGCGGCTACGGCGGTCTCGCCGAGTTCGTGGCCAATCTCGTCCATCAGGCCGGGTTGCCGGCGCGATTGTCGCAGTGCGGAGTTGCGCCCGACAGCCTGGGCGAGATGGCGGCCGACGCCGCAAAACAATGGACCGGCAAATTCAATCCTCGCGAGGTGGGCCCCGCCGAATTGCTCGAACTTTACCAAACCGCGTTTTAGCTTGCTGCCCGCAGCGACAACCCAGGGCAGAAAAATCGACGAGGCGAACCATGAACACCTGCTTGGGCCGTGGTGAGCAACGACAACTGGGGCGCCGCCCGCTCTGGGCCGCCTGGGCGTTTGTGCTGCTGGTCCTGTCGGCCTGGCCGGCATCCGCCGACGCGCCCGCGGGCAGTCCGCCCGCGGCCAACGACTGGCCGCTGTTTCGCGGCAATGCGCTGGCCGACGGCGTGGCGCGCGGCAAGTTGCCGGCGAACCTGGACGTGCTCTGGAAATTCAAGGCCGCCAAGGAAGGGGGCTTCGAAGCCACCGCCGTGATCGACGGCGGCATGGTCTACGTCGGCTCGCTCGACGGCAACTTCTACGCGGTTTCGCTGAAGACCGGCGAGGAGAAATGGCGCTATCACACCGAGCTCGGCTTCTCGGCCTCGGCCGCCGTCCGCGAGGGCCGGGTCTACGTCGGCGACACCGACGGCAAGTTCTACTGCTTCGACGCCGCGGGCGGCAAAGTCCTGTGGGGCAAAGAAGCCAATGCCGAGATCGATTCGGCCCCGAATTTCTACAAAGACCTCGTGCTGTTCGGCTCGCAAGACGCCACGCTCTACGCGCTTGATACCAAGACTGGCACCGAGGTCTGGAAGTACGCCATCCAGGACCAGATCCGCTGCTCGCCCACCGTGGTCGACGGCCGGGCCTTCATCGCCGGCTGCGACGGCCGCTTGCACGTGATCGACCTGGACGCGGGCAAAGAAATCGGCGCCGTGACGATCGATTCTCCCACCGGGGCCACGCCCGCGGTGCTCGGCAATCAGGTGTTTTTCGGCACCGAGGCCGGCACGTTCTTTGCCATCGATTGGCGGGCCCTCGAAGTATCCTGGCGCAGCAAGGCCGATCGTGGGCAGTCGATTCGCTCTTCTGCCGCCGTGGCGGGTGGTCTGACCATCGTGGGGGCCCGCGACAAGCTGGTGCACGCCTTCCACGTGGGAGATGGCTCGACGGCCTGGACCTTCACCACCAAGGGCCGCGTCGATTCGTGTCCCGTGGTCGTCGGCGAGCGCGTGCTGGTCGGGTCGGCCGACGGCCGGTTGTATGCGCTCGATCTGAAAACCGGCGAAAAAACCTGGAATTACGAGGCGGGGGGGCAGTTCATCGCCTCGCCCGCGGTCGCCGCCGGCCGGCTGGTGATCGGGAATTCGGATGGCATGCTGTACTGTTTTGGAGAAAAATAGACACAGCGTCCTGAAACGGGAACCGCGGCGGTTGCTAGTTCAGCCGAGAGCGCCGCGCGCGGCGGACGCCGCCGCTGGGCTTAACGATCGAGGCAAAACGTCTGAGCACTATGGTCACTGAAACCACCAAGACCGAAGTCGGCAGCTACTTCATCTCGAACTATCCGCCCTTTTCGCAGTGGACGGTCGAGCAGCTGGCCGACGTGCGCGCGGCGCTTGAGTCGCCGCCGGCGCCGGTGGCCGGCCAGGGCGAGGCGGCCCCGCTGGGCTTGTACCTGCACATTCCGTTCTGCCGCAAGCGCTGCAAGTTCTGCTATTTCCGGGTGTATACGGACAAGAATTCGAGCGACGTCGAGACGTACGTCGCGGCCCTCAGCCGCGAGATCGAATTGGTCAGCCGCCTGCCGATCATGGGTGGCCGGCCGTTTCGCTTCGTCTATTTCGGCGGCGGCACGCCCTCGTTCCTCAGCGGCAAGCAGCTCACCTCGCTCGTCGATCGACTGCGGGCAAACATCAACTGGGACCACGCCGAGGAAGTGACGTTCGAGTGCGAGCCGGGCACGCTCTCGCAGCCCAAGGTGCAGACCCTCCGCGAGCTGGGCGTGACGCGGCTCAGCCTGGGGGTCGAGAATTTCGGCGACGCGGTGCTGGAAGAAAACGGCCGGGCCCACCTGTCCGGCGAAGTTTACAAAGCCTGGGATTGGATCCGGGCCGCGGGCTTTCCCAACGTCAACATCGACCTGATCTCCGGCATGGTCGGCGAAACCTGGGACAACTGGAAGGACAGCGTCGCCCGCACGCTCGACCTGGCCCCCGACAGCGTGACCATCTACCAGATGGAGCTGCCGTTCAACACCGTCTACTCGAAGGACATGCTCGGCAACCACGTCGAGTCGCCCGTGGCCGACTGGCCCACCAAGCGGGCCTGGGTCGATTACGCCTTCGAGGTGCTGGCCGGTGCCGGCTACGCCGTGTCGAGCGCCTACACGATGGTCAAAGACAAGAGCAAGGTGAACTTCAGCTATCGCGACAATCTCTGGCACGGCTCCGACCTGTTGGCCACCGGCGTGGCCAGCTTCGGCTATGCTTCGGGGGTTCATTACCAGAATCAGCCCGACTGGGCCGGCTACGTCGGCGCGCTCGAGCGGGGCGAGTTGCCGCTGTTTCGCGGAATGCGGCCGACGCCGCATCAGCTTTTGGTCCGCGAGATGATCCTGCAGCTCAAGACCGGCGAGCTCGACACCGCCTACTTCCGCCGCAAGTTCGACGTCGACATCGTCGAACATTGGGAAGACTCCTGGCGGCAGTTCCAATCCGAGGGCTATCTGACCGTCGATGGCCCGCGGATCCGGCTCACCCGGACCGGCTTGCTCCGGGTCGATGCCCTGCTGCCGGCCTTCTTCGAGCCGCAGCATCAAGGCGTCCGCTATACCTGAGCCGGGCCGAGTAGAAATCGCGCCGGCTTACTTCTTTGCGCCTGGCGGCTGCTTGCCGCCCTTCGGCCTGGCCTGGGCCTTGTACGTGCCGAAGTCGTTGAAGTAGAGCTTCTTGATCAGCCAATAGAACCAGCTCTGCTCGGCGATCGGATTCTGACCGTCGTCTTGCGGACCGCGCGGCGACATGGCCCAGAGCTCGTCCGTGGCTTGCTGATCGGGCGTGGTGTCGCGGGCCGAATGTTTGGTGATCACCGCCCGCAGCAGATCGGGCCGCTCCAGCAGGATGCAGCCGCGCGTGGCCCCACGGGCTGTGCCGCGAAAGTCGGCCAGAAACTCGGAATCCACGAACTTGCCGACCAGCGCGCCCGGTGTGTGGATCGACTCTTTGGCGAACCGCACCAGCGGGCAAGGCTCGATGTCGCCCCAGGGGCTGATGTGCTGGCTGATTCCGGTCACCGCCGGACACAGCGCCCGGCCGCGCTGGTCGTAATGCGACTCGAGCAGCACCAGTGGCTTTCGGGCGCGCATGGCGACGACGAACTCGCGCAGGCGCGCCGCTGCGCGGGCGTCAGCAGCCGGTCGGGGGCTGCCTCGACATCGGCCGGCTCGAACAGTTGGTACCACACATAGAGCACGCCCACCCGAATCAGCCGATCGAGCCAGGCCTCGTTGACCAGGGCGTCGAAGTTGCTCGCATTCAACCGGACCGCCACGCCGGTGACCAGCCGCTGGTCGAGGCAGTGCTGCAAGCCGGCTAGCGTCTTGACGCCCGTGCCGGCCTGGCCGCGGCGCTCGTCCCCCACTTGCCGGGCATCGTCGATCGTCACCAGCGGCGTGACATGGCCCAATCGCCTGAGCCGCTGGGCCACTTCGAGGGTCAAGGTCTGGCCGCCGCTGACGATTTGAAAATAACAGTCGCGGTGCGCGGCCAGCAGGTCGAACAGCTGGGGATGTGCAAACGGCTCGCCCCCCAGAATGCCGAAGAAGCGGTTGCCGGCCGCCTTGGCCTCGTCGACGAGCCGGTTCATTCCGCCCAGGTCGAGTGCCAACTGCTGGGTGTCGCCGCCTGTCCGGGCGCCGCGCCGCGGGCTGCCATCGTAGACGATCGAAAGGAAAAGTATCGGCGGAAAAAACTTGCCTCGTCGCAGCCGCCGCTTATGCCGCTTGATCGAACGCGTCCCCTTGTAGCCCAGGTTGAAGGCCAGCTTCCAGAGCAGCCGCAAATCGGTTTCGCCGAACAAGCGCCGGGCAAGTCGGAAGATCATGGTGCAGTTGGCAGCCTGGGGAATTCGGCTCGGGGGCGGTCGTCCGAAACAACGGTCCCGAGCGACGGCCCGATACCACGGAGCGAAACTATGGGTCACCGTGCCTCGGAGTGCGGACGATTATAACCGCCGCGGCGGCGAACGTGTTCCCGCGGCGCGCCCCCTCTCCCGGTCGGCGATCCTGCGCCCCGCGGCGCACCAGGATGCTCGCCCCTGGCTATCCGGTCTGCTAAGCTGTGGTATCCTGATTGGCTGAGCTACCGGGTTGCCGCATGGGGCCGGGCGATGCGGCGCCGACTTCCCCCCGCCCGACGCGCTTTTGTCACTCCTGCGTTGACCCTCCCCGCGTTAACCCTGCCAGCTGCGATGTGATCCTGCCGGCGTTCGCGTCCGCCCCTATTCGGCGGGCGACGCTGCCCGGCCAGTCCGCGTGACCACCCCCGCACAACCAACCCTGTGACGGCCGGACTTTTTGCCGGCGCGGCCGTGGCCGCGCAAGCGACTCGCCTGCCCTCCGCCCGCGTGAAGTATCCGTTCGCATGACACAGCCTGGCGCCACGCCCATACTCGGTGCGCTCGTTTCGCTGTTCTATCCGGACAGCCACAAGCTGGGAGAATTCAGCGAAGTGACGGCGGCCGAAGTGCCCCCCGTTTACCGGCAATTGCTCGCCCACGAGAACCACATGACCGTGACGGTCGAGCGATTCCACAACTCGCCGGTCGACGTGCGGGTGCTCGAGACTTCGCACAGCGGCCAGCACTACGCCCGCAAGATTCTCCTGGCCCGGCAAAGCGACGGGCGCGTGGTGCAATTCGGCATCGTGCGGCTGAACTTCGCGCACGTCAGCCCGGAGGTGCGGAGCGAAATCGAGAGCCAGCGGATTCCGGTCGGCCGCGTGTTGATCAGCCACAACGTGCTGCGCGAGATTCACCTGGTTCGCTTATGGCGGGTGGCGCCGGGCCCCGACCTGTGCAAGCTGTTCGACCTGACCACTAGCCAGATAACGTACGGACGGACGGCGCGGATCGATTTGGGCGGCGAGCCGGCCGTCGAGTTGCTCGAGATCGTGACCCCGACTGAGACTTGAAGCCGACCTGGTCCAGCAAGGCGGATCCATGGACGCGTCCTTCGATTGCATCGTGCTGGGAACCGGCCCCGCGGGTTCGGCGGCCGCGGCGCTGGTCGCCGCCGCCGGCTGGCGGACGCTGTTGGTCGAGCCGCAGCGCGGGTCGCGCTGGGGCGGCGGTCAATCGTTGCTCCCCTCCAGCCTCGACATCGTCGAACGGCTCGGCCTGGTCGAACCGCTGCGCTCGGGCCAGTTCGTGCCCAAGTACGCAACCGAGCTGATCGGCCCGACGGGTCAGCCGGCTGCCAAATTCGCGCACAGCGCCTCGACCGCCGGCGAAATGGTCCCGACGCCGCGGGCCTGGCAAGTCGCCGGCTGCAAGTTCAAGGAACTGTTGCACACTCGCGCCGTCGCGCTGGGCTGCACCACGAGCGACACGCTGCGGGCGGTCGACGTATGCAGCGCGGGCCCGCGCAAGTGGGCTGCAGCTTGCCGCGCTCGACGGATCGGCCGCAGAGCAAGTGAGCGGCCGGATCCTGATCGACTGCAGCGGCCCCAAGTCGCTCGTTGCCGAACGCTTTGGCGTGCGCCGGCCGACGCCGCCCGAGCAGCAGCGTATGGCCGTGTGGGGCCTGTACGAAAAGGCGCACTGCGCGGGCGGCATCGATGGCGGATCGAGCTTGTTTCTGCGCACGCTGGATCGTCGGGCGTGGTTCTGGTTCATTCCCCTGAGCGACAATCGGGCCAGCGTAGGCGTCGTGGGGAGCTGCCAAAGCCTGTCGGGCGATCACGCCAGGCCGGAGAGCGTTTTCGAAGAGCAATTGGTCAAGTGCCCGGCGGTCGTGGAGCGCCTGGCCGACGCTCGGCTGGCGGGCTCGTTTCGTGTCGAGCGCGGGTTTGGCTGGTCGTCCACCGAAGCGGCCGGCGATGGCTGGCTGTTGGCGGGGGACGCGCTGGCCGGCTGGGACCCGCTGTTTTCGGCGGGATTGTGGTTTGGCCTGGGCACCGCGTCACTCGCCGCCGCCGCAGCCAGTGCGGCGCTGCGGCAAAACGATTGCTCGGCCGCGGCACTCGGCGACTGGACGCGCCCGATCGATCCGGCCGCCAAATCTCTGCGGCGGCTGATCGCGGCTTTTGCCGCCGACGGCTTTTGCCCCTTCGAGTTTCTGGCCGCTTTTCCGCAGCATCAGGCCCCGCTGGGCGAGATGCTCGGCGGCCTTGTGGGCGCGTCGGCGGGCCCCCTGCTGCAGGACCTTGATGGTTGGCAAAACCAGCAGCAACCGTTGCCCCGGCGTCCCACGGTCCTGCACTGACACCCCGGCAGCGGGTCCCGCGGCAACCGCAGCCGACCCGTTCAGGCCCCTCGACGTGCCGTTCACGCCGCTCGCCGGACGAGTGTCCGGGGTCCGTTCGCCCAGGGCCGGCGGGCGAGATCGTCTAAAAACAGGCCTGCGGCTCGGCTTTTCGTCGATTAGGGTTGCAGATAATGCCGCGAAACAGCTAAATTGAGCTAATCTGTACGTGTTCAAAAGGCACCGCAGCGCCTTGGGGCGAGGCGGCAGTGCCTTCTTTTTTGCGTTTGATCAAGACTCTGCCCCGCGGCACGCAAAGGACCTAGTGATGGCGAAGAAGATCTATGTCGGTAATCTCCCCTGGTCGACGACCTCGGCCAATCTGGAGACCCTGTTCAGTGCTCATGGGACCGTGCGATCGGCAGAGGTAATCTCCGACCGCGATACCGGCCGGTCCCGCGGTTTTGGATTTGTCGAGATGGAAAGTGATGAAGGTTGCCAGGCCGCCATCCAGGCGCTCAATGGCACCGAAATGGAGGGTCGCGCTATCACGGTCAATGAAGCCCGCGAACGCACTCCAGGCGGCGGCGGCGGTGGTGGCGGCGGACGCGGCGGCTACGGTGGCGGCGGCGGTGGCGGACGCGGTGGCTACGGCGGCGGTGGCGGCGGCGGACGCGGCGGCTACGGCGGCGGCGGCGGTGGTGGACGCGGTGGACGTGGCGGCGGCGGCGGTTATGGCCGCGACGACTCGTAAGCGCCGCTCCAGCGCAATCGATTGAGTTCGGCACAAGACGTGGGCCGCTGAGCGACCGTCGGGAGTCCCCACTAGCGGGCAACCACGGTCGTCGGCGTGACCCACACGATTTGCCGTCATTCGTGAACCAGCAGCAAAGCGCCGCTCGATAGGCGGAAGCGGCGGTTTGCTTTTTTTCGCATCAGCATTCAGAAATCAGCGAGCGATAGTTCCTATGGCCAAGAAGTTTGCCCGGCCGATGACCAAGCGGCGGTCCAACAAGAACAAGATCCGGGCTAAGAAGAAGGACCCCGTTTTCGTCGACGGTCAGCGGCCGCGGCCGATGTATGTCGACTACAAAGACCTCGACCTGCTCACGAAACTGACCAATCGGCAGGGTAAGATCGTCGGCCGGCGCAAGAGCGGCTGCACCGCCGCCAGTCAACATGCCGTGACGCTGGCCGTGAAGCGGGCCCGCTTCATGGCGCTGCTGCCCTACGTTTCGGACTGACGCGCCGCCCGTCGGCGCTCCAGACACCCGGCCAGTCAGCAGCTCGGCCAGACAGGCACTCGGCCGTTCAGCGCCTGCGCAGCCGGTGTAACGGATCGGCGCGCACCGCCGGAAGCGCGCATTTCCGCCCAGGCTGACTCCGCTGTGCGCGGGTCTTCATGTCGCAAGCTTATCAGACGACCCGCCGCGCCGAGTTCCGCGACACCGACGCGGCCGGGATCGTGCATTTCTCGGTTTTTTTCCAGTGGATGGAAGAGGCCGAACACGAGTTGTTGCGGCACCTGGGGCTGAGCGTCCTGGCGCACGACGAACAGGGCCCCATCACCTGGCCCCGCGTGGCCACCCGCTGCGAATACCAGCAATCGATCCGCTTCGAAGAGACGGCCGAGATCGAAGTCCGTGTCGTCCGCCTGGGCAGCAAGAGCGTGACGTACGGCTTTCGCTTTCGCGGCGAGCGCGGGCTGCTGGCCACCGGCGAAATGACGTCGGTCTGCTGCCGCCTTTTGCCCGGCGGCGTGCTCCGCTCGATCCCGATCCCCGCCTGGATCGGTGACAAGCTCGCGCCGCTCCTGGCGGGCTGATCCAGCCCCGCAACTCGCCCACCGGGCGCGGCACCGTGCGTTATCGCAGGATGAAGACTCCGCCGGCCACGGCGCCCGCCTCGATCAGGGCCGCTTCCACGCTGAGCGGAATCGGCGGGAACAGGTACGGAGCACAGTTGCCCGGCCGGTAGTAACCCAGCACGTACTGGCATTCGTTGATCGGCGCCAGCGACATCTGGTAGGGCAGCGTCGGAATGGTCAGGAAGAAGTGGACACCCGACCAGAGAGGCCCGATGAGCGGGTTGAGCGAGTGGCCGTAGCGTTCCAGCTCGACTTCTTCGAAGTACAGCGGCTTGTGCACTGCCAGCGAAGCCTTCCAGGTGAAGTTGGTGCAGGACCAATTGCGGCTGGCGAATTCGCCGGTCAGCGGACACTCGCAGGGGAAATCGAGCCCCTCGTGGCCCGACTCGGAGATATCGATATCCAGCTTGTCGAGCGTGGTGTTGCGCAGCTTGATCAAGGCGGCTTCGCATTCGCGCTTGTCGCGCTCGCAGCCTTCGCTGGGCGTTTCGGCCGACGAGGCAAACGGCGGCTCCTTGCCGTAGGCGCCGGGGCTCACCGAGTCGGGAACCGGCAGCGTGTTGTCCATCGTATCGCTATGGAACGGATCCTCACCCGGCGGAATCGTCAGCGGCTCTTCCATCTCGGCCGGCGGGCGCGTGGGCGTCGGCCGGCGCGGAGCCGGTTTCGTATCCGTCTTGGGCTTTTGTTCGACTTTGGGTTTGGTCGACTCGGCGTCCGGATCGGCCATTTCGGGAAACAGGTCCTCGTCGTCCGAACTGACCCGCAGGATGTCGGCGCGCAATTTACCCCGGGCGCAGGAGGAATCGCGCGGCGAAAGCGCAGCTCGCCCTCGCTGGTGGCGATCTGGCTGGCCGGCAGCGCGCGCGGCTCGCCGTCCGGCTGAGCCTGCTCGGCCGGCGCCGGTTGGTCGTCGTCGAACGCAGCCCGCACGACTTCGGCGCTCGGAGCCTGGCCGGCGGCCGCGGCCGTTTGGGCCGGATCCGCTTGAACCGGCGTGGCCGCCGCAATCTGCGGCCGGAAGGGCTTCCACTTCAGATTCGCGTTGGCGACGGCCGCCGCGCGCTGATCCTGGCGCAATTGAGCGGCACGGCGCATCTCGGGAGACTGGTCGTCGTCGGCCTGCCGGGCCGCCAGGAAGAGCGGCGCCGGATCGGCCGCCCGGGCCGACCCAGAACACACGGCCGCTGCAGAGCACAGGACCGCTGCCAGCGGCAGGGCCACGAGCGACGCGACAGCCAGGCGGCTAGTAATTCTCGCCGGCCGCGTACTGCGTGCTGTAGTTCGATGCTTCCTGCGTAATTGCGATGTCATGAGGATGGCTCTCCCTAACCCCCGCCGACGTGACTTGGATGAAGCGCGTCCTGGTGCGCAGCTCCTCGATGTTTTGCGTCCCGCAATATCCCATGCCGCGCGCAAGCCGCCGACCAATTGATAGACGAAACTGCTCAGTGGTCCTTTGAACGGCACCCGGCCTTCGACCCCTTCGGGCACCAGCTTGCCGGGCGTGCGTTCCCCGCCTCGTTGTCGGTAGCGTTCGCTGGAGCCTTTGATCATGGCCCCCAGCGAACCCATGCCGCGATAGACTTTAAAGGTCCGCCCTTGATACAAGATTTGCTCGCCCGGGCTTTCCGCCAGACCGGCGAACAAGCCGCCGATCATCACCGCCTGGGCTCCGGCCGCGATCGCTTTGGTCACGTCTCCCGAGTAACGAATTCCACCGTCGGCGATGATCGGCACGCCCCGGGCCGCGGCCGCCCGCGAGGCTTCGTAAATCGCCGTGATCTGCGGCACGCCCACGCCGGAAATTACGCGGGTGGTGCAGATCGAGCCGGGCCCGATGCCGACCTTGACCGCGTCGGCTCCGGCGGCAATCAGATCGAGACAGCCTTGGGCGGTGGCCACGTTGCCGGCGACCACGTCAATATCCCAACGGCTCTTGAGAGCCTTGACCGTTTCGATCACGTTGGCCGAATGCCCGTGGGCACTGTCGACGACCAGCACGTCCACGTCTTTTGCCAGCAAGCTTTCAGCTCGCTCGAAGTCATGCACCCCGATAGCAGCCCCGACTCTCAGCCTGCCTTTCCTATCTTTGCAGGCACTCGGAAACCGCTTCATCATGTCAATGTCTTTGATCGTAATCAGCCCCGTCAGGGTATTATCTTCGTCAACCAGCAAAAGCTTCTCGACCTTTTTTGCCATCAAAATCCGCTCAGCTTCCGCAAGCGTTACGGTCCCTGTCGCCGTGACCAGATTCTCACGGGTCATGACCTCGCTGATTTTGAGGTCGCCGGCCTCCAGGAACCGCAGGTCGCGGCGGGTCAGGATGCCCACTAGCTTGCGAGCAGCGCTCACGATCGGCACGCCCGAGACGTTTTGCTGATCCATCACTTCCCGGGCCCGGGCGACGGTAGCATCCGAGGGCAAGGTGACCGGATCGGTGATGATCCCGTTGGCGCTGCGTTTGACCTTGTCGACCTCTTCGGTCTGACGCTCGATGGACATGTTCTTGTGGATCACGCCCAGCCCCCCTTCCTGGGCCAGGGCGATGGCCATGTCCGATTCGGTCACGGTGTCCATCGGCGAGCTGAGAAAGGGGACGTTCAGCGTGATGCGGGCGGTCAGCCGGGTGCTGACCGAAACTTCCGCCGGCACCACGCTGCTGAAACCGGGCTCCAGCAGCACGTCGTCGAAAGTGATCCCCACCGGGCCGAATTTTTCCTGCATGATCGACTCCCCCACGCGTCTCGGGCGGGCAAAAGGTAATTCCGAATTATGCCGCTCCGGCGGCAAGTTGGCAACGAGCCGGGGCCGGCTAATGGCCGGAGATGACCACCGCGCCGGCCGGGGGCGGGTCGATTCAACCCAGGCTGCAGCCCATGCTTCCGCTTACCGGCCACTTCCCGCAACCGCGCCGCGCTGCGGGCGGCAGCTCGACCGCAGGATCAGGTGGCCGACCAGAAGCGCCAGGAGCGGCAGCAGCACGAAGCCGCAAAGAGCGACGATCGAGCCGCCAACGAAGGCAAACATGGCGGCCGCGGCGGTCATCACCGCAAACAGGGCCGACAGCGAGAAGGTTCGCCGGCGCCGCAGTTTCTTGTGCCCGCGGCGTCGGACCGCCCCCGTCGGCCGATCGCCTTCGACGAGCGAACTCCAGGCTCCCCACAGCACGGCGAGAACTTGCAGGACTGCTAATAGTGCATACATAAATCGGGGAGCACCTGGTCGAACAGAACACCGCGCCGGACCGCTCGGTTCGCCGGCGAGTCTTGCCGGTGCGCCCCCCCGGCATGGTCGCGCTCGCCCTGGGGACCGTCTGGCAATTCGATCCCCGTCATCATAACCGATCTGGCGCGGCACCCCGCCGCGCGGTTGGCCCGCGACGGCGGCAGACTGCCCCCGAAAACCCTGCTTGCCAAGACGCGGGCTATCGATCAAGGTTTGGGGGCGGCGGACATGCGGCGGCCCCTGGGCGGACCGCGGCGCCGCACGGCTGGCAGCCTGGGACTGAGCGATGGCTTGGGATGAAATCTGGAATCTGGTCAAAGACATCTGGCCCCACCTCGTGGCCACCGGCACGCTGCTGGTGGACCTGGCCGCCACGGCCCACGTCGTGCTGCACAAAAAAGATACCCGGGCCGCCACCGGCTGGGTCGGCATCATCTGGCTGGTGCCGCTGTTGGGTCCGGTGCTGTATGTGATGTTTGGCATCAACCGCGTCCAGCGCCGGGCGACAAGCTTGCGCGGCGGGCGGCGGATTTATGCCCGCGCCGCGGCCAACCCCGAGTCCGTTTCCGAGTCGGTGGACGCGCACCTGGTGACGTTGGCCAAGCTCGTGGGCACGCTCACCGACCGGCCGCTGGTGGCCGGCAACGCGATCCAGCCGCTGGTCTGCGGCGACGAGGCTTATCCGGAGATGCTCCGCGCGATCGACGAGGCGCGAACGTCGATCACGTTGGCCAGCTACATTTTCGACAACGATCGAGCCGGCCGAAAATTTGCCGAGCGGCTGGGAGCCGCTGTGAAGCGCGGCGTGCACGTGCGGGTGCTGATCGACGCCGTTGGGGCCCGTTATACCTGGCCCTCGATCGTGCACGCACTCAAGGCGGCCGGCGTGCCGCAGGCCCGATTCCTGCCCACCCTGCTTCCGGGCCGCTGGGCCTACGCCAACCTGCGGAACCACCGCAAGCTGCTCGTGGTCGACGGCACGTTGGGTTTCACCGGCGGCCTGAACATTCGCGAGGGGCACGACCTGTCGCTCAAGCCCGCGCATCCGATCCAGGACATGCACTTTCGCCTTCGCGGACCCGTGGTCGGGCATCTGCAGGAAGCCTTTGCCGAGGACTGGGAATTCACCACCGGCGAAGCCCTGCAAGGCGAAACCTGGTTTCGCCCGATCCCGCCGGCCGGAGACATGCTGGCCCGAGGCATCACAACCGGGCCGGATCAGGACATCGACAAGCTGCGGATCGCGCTGTTGGGCGCGATCGCCTGCGCCGAAGCGTCGGTCACGATTGTGAGCCCCTATTTTCTACCCGACGAGTCGCTGATCATGGCGCTCAACGTGGCGGCGCTGCGGGGCGTGGCCGTCGATATCGTGCTGCCCCAGGAGAACAACCTGGCCCTGGTCCAGTGGGCCTCGACGGCGCTCTTGGGAGAATTGATCGACCGCGGCGCGCGGATCTGGTCTTCGCCGCCGCCGTTCGACCATACGAAGCTGATGGTCGTCGATCGGGTCTGGTCGTTGATCGGGTCGGCGAATTGGGATCCGCGCTCGCTGCGCTTGAATTTCGAATTCAACGTCGAATGCTACGACGGCCAGTTCGCCGCCCGGCTGCACGAGAGAATCGCGCGGCGGATCGCCGCTGCCCGGCAGCTGCGCCGGGAGGATCTCGACCGTCTGCCGTTGGCCATCCGGCTGCGCAACGGCGTGGCCCGGCTGCTCACCCCCTATTTGTAGGGTTCCTGGAACTGCCTGCCCGTTGCCGCACTTTCGCGCCGGCGGCTGCAACGATCCTAGGCAGAACGCCCGGGAGTGGCAGCGGGGGGCGAACCGTGCCTAATCGTTAAACCCATTGTCGGCATCACGTTGTGCAATAACTGGCGGCCTGGTCCGATTTGTGGCACAAACTTTGCCCTCTTGGGACCGTTTAATAGGCATTGCCAGCGTTTGGCTGCCTCTGACGTGCTTAGGCGGAGCGCATCATGGTCCAGTACTCGGTAACTGCAATAGAAACCATGAACACTCCAGCGTTGGAACGCATCAAGTCGATCGCGAGTCTGGCTTTGTTGCCGATCTTGTTGTTGGTCCTGCTTTTCGCCCTCGGGCGTGGACTGGACGGCATCATTACGGAAGGCAAAGGGGTCCCGGCAGTCCGGCCCCGACACGTCAACGCCAGCCCCGCCGCCTTCGGCACCCAGCGAGCAATGGCCGACAAAGCGGCCGAGTTGGCCGAAGAAGAAGTCCACTAGCTCGCGCTAGGCTCGGCTCCAAAAAGGAGCCGGCCCGGCCGTTTTGGCGCTTTGCGCCGTGTCGGATGACCGGCATGGCCGCGACGTGCGCGCCCCCCCCCTTTTCCCACTCTGGCCCGACGGGACGCACGCTGGCCCCCGGCCCGCTCGGGCGTGGCCACTCACTTGGCCCCCGAATTGCCCGCGCAAGGACGGCTCACTTTTCCCGGCCCGCGTCGGGCTTCCGCGGATGGGTTTTCGGTTATACTAAAGAAAATCCTGGACACGCACTGCCCCAAAGGTGGGGTGGGTGCCGTCTCCCGGGTCACTGCGCCTCTCAGCAGCACGCCGGGTCGCTTGCGGCAGTGCTGCCGGTTCTGCTTTCGATCTTTTCTGCGTGGCCTTTAGCAATGCCCGAGACTGCAACTCAGCCGATCGTGGCGGAAAGACGCGTGCCGGGCGCGCTGCTCTGGATCGCCCGGCTGGTGGCCTTGGCGGCTGCCGCGATTGCCGGGTATCTGCTTTGGGTCTCGGTCCATCACGGCGCGACGCTGGTCGGCTGTTCCGACGACGGCGGTTTCGGCTGCGACGCGGTGCTGTCGAGCCGCTGGTCGACCTGGCTGGGTCTGCCGGTCGGCTTGCCGGCCGTGATTGTGTACCTGGCGCTGTTTGCGGCGCTGTTGGGCATCGGGCCGTCGGTCGGTGAGAACACCGAGCGCGACGCCTGGCGGATCCTGATTCCGCTGGCCACGCTGGCCGCCGGAGCGGGCTCGTGGTTCAGCGCGCTGCAGTTGTTCGACCTGCACAAGATGTGTCCCTATTGCATTGGCGTGCACAGCTGTGGCATTGCCCTGGCCGCGTTTGTTTGCTGGTACGCGCCGCTGCGCTGGAGCTCGGTGCACGGCGCGTATCGGGACGATCCGGTGCCCATGCGCCTGCGCACGGCCGCGGCCCTGCTGCTCCTGGGTCTGGGTTGCGTCGGCGTCTTGATCGGCGGACAGGCGTTGGGCAAAGCGCCACAGGCGAGCCTCCAGGTGGCGGCAACGCCCCCGGGCGCCCCAGCCCATGCGGCCGGCGCCGGCGACAAGCTGGCCCTGAACACTTCGGCCGATCCGAAGACCGGTGCCGGCGTCCGGCCGGCGGAGCCGCCGGTCGAACGGCCGAATACTTCGCCGCCAAGTGCGCTCCGGCCAACGACGACGCCGTCCACGTTATCGCCGTCCACGTTATCGCCGTCCAAGACGTCGCCGTCCAAGACATCTCCGCCGGGCACGACCCCGCCCGCCGAAAAGCCCCGCTCGCGGCCGGGTCCCGATCCGCTGAGCTTTTTGCAGCAGCGGCGGATCGTGCTGCTGGGAGGCAAGGCCACGGTCGACGTCGTGAAAACGCCGATCCTGGGTTCGCCCGACGCGCAGACGATCGTGATCGAGATGTTCGACTATACCTGTCATCACTGCCGGCAACTGCATCATTACATGCAGGAAGCCCGGGAGCGCTACGGCACTCAGATGGCCGTCGCGCTGCTGCCGAACCCGATGAACAAGAGCTGCAACCAATACGTGCAGGTGGACCAGCCGGCCCATCGCGAGGCTTGCCACTACGCGCGTCTGGCGCTGGCCGTATGGAACACCGCGCCGGAAGAGTTCGCCGGATTTCACGAGTGGCTGATGGAGCCCAAAGAGATTCCGACCGTGGAGCAGGCCCGCGACAAGGCGGCCCGGCTGATCGGCCGCACGGCGCTCAACGAAGCCCTGGCAGACAAGAAAATCGCCGAGCAGATCGAAGCCAACGGATTGATCTATCATCAGGCCGGTCATGGGCAGATTCCCAAGCTGATGAACGAGCGATTCGTCGTTTCCGGCCCGCCGAGCAGCGCCGAGCAATTGTTCGAGGTGCTGGAGAAGCACGTCGGCCTGCGGCCGTAAAACGACTGGCGGACACGCTTTTCGCCAGCCACGCCTTTCGACGGAGCGAAGCAGGTGGCCCCAGCAATCGGCTCGCGCCCGACGGATCGACGCGACAGCGCCAAGCGCCCGCCCAGCCGGCCGACGCGCCACCCGTGGCCGAGCCGGGCACGTCGCGATTGCGGCGCCGGACCGAACGCCTGCTGGGCGGATTTACCGCGGCAATCTTTGCAGTGGCACTGCTTTACTGTCAATTTGTGCCGCTGCACGGCACGTTCTGGGCCGCGCATTGGACCCGGTCATTCGGCTGGCCGTTTGTCGTGGTCGGTAGAAGTGAGTATGGGGTTTACACCCTCCCACGCAGCGGGCCAGCGCCGACGCTCAACCTGAGACACTCGGTTTATTGGGCCGGTGGGCTGGCGAATCTCGTCTTCGCCCTGGCGGTTGTTTGGGGCACGCTCTGGCTGTTGGCCTGGTGCCGCGGGGCGAGGCCGCTGCAATGGCGGCTGGCCGGCTGGTTTGTGCTGGTGGCCATTTGCGCCTTGGCGCTGGGCATCGAACCCGTGGTCACGCGCCTGCTGGCCGGCGACTTCTGGCGCGCGATTGGGCTCAGGCCCAATCCCTGGGGACCGCAGCAGGTGGCGGCCGTCGAATTGTTCACCCGGACGCCGCCGGCGGCAGTGCGCGGCGTGGTGCTCGTGGGCGTTGCCAGCGGCCTGGCCGGCGGGGCGCTGCGGCTCGGCGGGTTGGTTCGTGCCGGCTGCGCAAGCCGCCGGGCTCAAGCGGCCGGGCCAAAGGCCAGCGCCTCGACGTGATGATCGGCCTTGAAGACTTCGCTCCAGCCGACGGCGTCGTCCGAGCAGAGGATGCGCCGCGCCAATTCGCGCCTACGAACTGGCCGCCGCCGTAAACGGCGATCAGCGGGGCGTCGGTGTTGGCAACGCGGTCCCACTTCAGGCCATCGGCCGAAAAGTAAGTGGCCCCCTGCCCTACCGCGACGAAACGCTCGCCTGCCCAGAGCACTGAGTTGATATGCTCCCCTTCTTCGCCCAGCTGGCGGTGAGACCAGGTCAGGCCGTCATCACTGGCCATGCGCAGTCCGTGCAAGCCGACGCCGACGAACCGCCCGTGGCCGAAGCCGACGTCGATCAGCGTGTCGATCGCTTTGACATCCGGAGTGTCGGTCCACTGCACGCCGTCGGGCGAGGTGGCCCGGCGGCCGCGATCTCCCACGGCCACGAAGCGGTCGTTGCCCCAGGCGACACGGCGGAGCATGTTCTTGCCACTGATAAAGACCGGATCGGTCCAGGTGCGGCCGTCGCTGGTGGTGGCCACAAAGGGCCGAGAATCGCCCACCGCGCCCGGATCGCCCCCCAGCCCCAGGAACATCCCACGGCCGAAGCCCAAGCCGCGGAGGTAGTTCACGTACTTGGCGTCTTTGGTGCCGGTGTCCCACTCGGCGCCGTCGGCGGTCGAGGCGTAGATGTTGTTGCCGCCATGCGAGCCCACGGCGACAAAACGGCCGTTGCCGTGGCCGACGGCCCGATAGACTTCGCCCTCTTTGCCGGTCGCTAAACGGCTCCACTCGCGGCCATGGGCCGATACCATCCGCAGGCCGTTATGGCCGACGGCGACGAACAGGCCTTTGGCCGGCGGGGCGGCGGGATTGCTGCTCGGTTCCATGCGGATCAAACCAGCCCGGGCAAGCGGCCGTCGAGGTCGCCGGCGTATTGCGAAGAGTGGCTGTCGCCGAACGACTTGGTGGGAATGCCCACCAGGTTGAGCATTTCCACGTACAGGTTGGCCACCGGAGCCGGCTTATCGAAGCCCACGTGGCGGCCCGGCCGCAGCGCTCCGCCGGCCCGGCCGGCGAGCAGCGCCGGATAGTCGTTGCGGCCGTGTCCGCCGTCAGCCATGTACGAGGTGTAGAGGAGTAGCGAGTTGTCCAGGAGCGAGCTGCCGCCTTCGTCGATGTCCTTCATCTTGCGGACCGTTTCGGCGAACAGGCCGGTGTACCAGGCGTGGATTTGCCGACAGGCCTCGCGGGCGATCGGGTCGGCGTCCTCGGGCCGGGCTGCGTTGCCCTGATGTTCGAGCGTGTGGCAATGCCGTTCGTAGCCCACGGTCACCACGCCGGAGAACATGCTTTCGTCGCTGCCCAGCGCCAAGGTGACCACGCGCGTCGTGTCGGTCTGGAAAGCCAGCACCATCAGATCGGAGATCAAGCGGATGTAGTCGGCGTGCCGGCTGGGGTCGTCGTTGAGCGGTCGGGTAATGTCCCAGATCGGTGTGCCGCTCTTGGGCAGCGCCGTGGGAATGCCGGGGCGCGACGCAGCCGGCTGGGCCAGGTCGAGCACGTCCTCGCGCTGCCGGGCTTCGACCAGCGCGATCCGCCGCTCCACGGCCCGGACCGAATCGAGATATTGATCGAGCTTGCCCTGGTCGGCCCGGCCCAGCTCGCGGCGAAGGTCGTGGGCCTGCGCGAGCACCAGGTCGAGCACGCTGCGGTCGAGCGAATCGCTGGGCGGGGCGGGTTCCGCGGCGGGTTGGGGCTGCCCGGCCCGGCGCGCCGGGCCCAGTTCGGCACGACGGGCTGCCGGCCGCGAAACATCCGGTCGAACAGCAGTCGCGGGTTGGCCTCGAACGGCACGCCCACGTCGCGCGAACGGAACGAGTATTTCTGTTCCCAGCCGGCCAGGCCCATTTCCAACGAGGGGAGCAACGTCTGCTCGCCCATGCGCTCAGCGGCGTATTGATCGACCGAGATGCCGGCGTAGATCTTGCCGCCTTCGGTGCGCACCGATTCGGCCGCAGTCAGATGCAAGTACGAGCAATGCTGATGGCCGTTCACGTTGTCGCCCCGGCCGCCGTGCGCCAGGCCCGAGACGAGCGTCAAGTCTCCCTTGGCGAACTCCAGCGGCCGCAGGATCGACGGCAACTTGTCCAGCGGTCCGGCCTGGGCCGGCTTCCACGATTCGAGCACCGTGCCGCCGGTGACCGTGACGATGCCCAAGCGCACCGGCGGCTTGACCGTGGCGGCGCCGACCAGCCGGGCGGGAAACATCGACTCGAAAAACGGCAGCGCCAGCACCGCGCCGCCGGCGCGGAGCAATTGACGCCGGGAAAGGGCCGAAAGTTTCTTCATGCGTGTTTTCCTGCGCGGGGCGCCGATCGAGCGGCGCGCCCCCGCTAGCGGGTTTCGAGTTGGTTCCGGCGATTCTGAAACGGGTAACTCTGGACGATCCCCAGCACCAGTGTAGCAAAGCGGTCGTTGTCCGCCTGCAGCCGGGTCACGATTTCCTGCACCGGCAAGTCGTCGTAATAATCCAGCTGCCGCCCCAGGGCGAACGAGAGCATCTGCTCGGTGAGATTGCGGATAAATTCGGGTTTGCGGCCCAGCAGGACCCGCTTCAGGTCATTTTCGCCGTTCAACTTTTCGCCGCCGGGCAATTCGCCCGAGGTGTCGAGCGACTGCTGGCCGACCGACTCGCGCCACAGCCCGACCGCGCTGTAATGGTCGAGCGCAAAGCCCAGCGGATCCATCTTGCGGTGGCAGGCGGCGCACGCGGACTGGGTGGCATGTTGGGCCAGCTTCTCGCGAAACGTCGTGACTTCTTTTTTCTTGTCGCGCTCCTCGGCGATCTGGGCCACGTTGGCCGGCGGCGGAGGCGGCGGCGCACCGAGCACGACGTCCAGGATCCATTTGCCGCGCAAGGTGGGGCTGGTGCGCGAAGTGTGCGACGTCAGGGCCAGGATGCTGCCCATGCCCAACAGGCCGCCGCGGTGATCCTCGGGCCGCAAGGCAACCTTCTGCATCTGCTTGCCGCTGACGCCCGCCAGGCCGTAGTACCTGGCCAGCTCTTCGTTGGCGTAGGTGTAATCGGCGTCGAGCAATTCGTCCAGGCTGCGGTTCTCGCGCCGCAGGGCGTCGAAGAACGTCGCCGTTTCGTCGAACATCGCCTGGCGGATGTTGCCGTTGAACTCGGGAAAAAACTCGGTGCTGGGCCGGGCCGTGGGCAGCTTGTTCAATTGCAGCCAGCGGACGGCGAAAAAATCGGTCAGGGCCCGAGACCGCGCATCGGACAGCATGCGCCCCACCTGCTGCTCGAGCACCGTGCCCGGGCCCAGGCCGCGAACTTCCATCTCGGCAATGTTGCCGAAGGCATTCGGCGGCGGCACGTAGCGCACGTAGCGGCGGGTGACGGGCCGCTCGAGATCGATCGTCGTGTAAGCCGGCGCGGGGGGCTCTTTCGCTTCCCAGAGCTCGACCAGATCGGTGGCAAAGTCGGCCGAGCTGGCAGCCTGGAACTTGCCGCCCACCAGGCGGTGCTCCTGGCCGTCGCGCGGGGCGAAGCGCAAGCGGGAGATCGACCGCGGCGCGCCCAGGTCGAGCCCGACCCAATGGCTATTGGCGTCCGGGCCGTCCAGAAACGTCAGCCGGTCGCCGTCGAACACCTTGTCGCGATTATTGCCCTGGAACGTTTCCGAGCCCGGCGCGCCGATCACGGTGCCGGTCCAGCGGATCGGTTCGGTCGAGGGGCCGGGAGCCGAAAGCTTGCCGCGCTGGGCCAGGTCCAACAGCTCGTCGTCGGGCATGCTGAACCAGAGGAAATACGACAGCCGCACCGCCAGCTCGAAGTCGCTCACCGCGTAAGCCTCGCCGGCGGGGCGGTCGGGCCGATCGGCTTCGAGGCGATAGAGAAACTTCGGCGAAACCAGCACGCCCTTGAGCGCCAGCCGCACCGCATCGACGTAGCCGAGCCCGGACGCGGTCGCCCGATCGAACAGCACCAGCAGCCGCTCGACGTCGGTCGTGGTGCCCTGGCCGCGATACGCGCGGCGGGCGACGCGGTCGATGATCGCCCGCGCGGCCTCGCGCGGCGGGGTGCCTGCGGGCGGCTCGACCACCAGGTCCGGCTTGCGCCACTGGCCGTTCTTGAGGCCGAACAGCTGCTCGCGGCTCACCCGGGCGTCTTCCTGAATCCGGCCGTCGATGAACGAGCTCAACTCGGTGCCCAGCAGCCGGTCGAGCGCCAGATCGGCCGCGGTGAAATACTTCTCCAACAGCGCCGGCGGAATATCGAGCGCGACGGCCAGATTGGCAAAGCCGGCCGAGTCGCCGGCCTCGTCGGTCATGCCCACCTCGGTGGCCGCGTCGAATTCGAAACCCAGCAGGTCGTGGATCGTGCGATTATATTCCTGCAGGCTCAAGCGCCGGATAGGCGCCGGACCCGGATCGCGGTTGGCCGGATCATCGGGATCCACCGCTTCGATCGACTGCTTCAGCCACCCCAGCAAGCGCGAACGCTCGGCGGCCGAGAGTTGCGGCTCGTCGGCCGGCGGCATGGCGCCGGCTTCGATTTGGGCCACTGCCCGGCGCCACAAGCGGCGCTGCCGGGCGGCCGCGCGATCGTCGGTAAGCGCCGTAAAATCGACTCGGGCCGCCGGTTCGGCGCCGCCATGACACTCAGCGCAGCGCTCGATCACGATCGGCCGAATCTGCGACCAGCGCACGGGGTCAGCCGCGTCGGCGACCGGCAATTCCCCGAGCGCGGCCAGCAGGACGAATCCGCAGGCCCCGGCGCGAATCTGAGCGACGATGGCAAGAGAGTGAACAAAGTGTGGAAAACCGTGGCGGGAACGAAGCTGGCAGTCTAGAACCGGTTTCAATACCTGCTCGGAGAGGGGGACAGTCCCATTTTGCTCCGAGGACTGCGCAAAATAGGGACAGTCCCCGCAGGTTTTGAAACGGGTTCCAGGGCGGGAACGTCGCTCGGCTACGCAAGGCCGCGAGCCGACGCTTCCATTATGAACTGCGGGCGCGATCCGAAAAAGGGTTTTCGGCGCCCCGATCCCCGTTTCTCCGGCCGCCGGGCTAATCTTTCGCCGGCACGTCGATCTGGGCCAGATAGATGCTCGTTTGGCCTTCGTGCGAGGAGTAGTAGCTCACCCAGAGCTGGCCGTCGTGCCAGACCAGGCCGGGATAGCTGGTGTCGCCGCCCGAGGGGAGCCGCAAGGCTTCGACGAGCTTGCCGCTTTCCGGGTCAATCCAGGCCAGCGACGTATGGGCGCCTCCGCCATACAACCGCCCCGCCGCCAGCAGACGCCCATCCGGCAGGCGGAGCAGGTGCGGGCCGCCGATCTTCTGGCCCAGGTCTTTCCACTCCCACTTCGTGTAGGGCGCCGAAGCGACGCCCAACAGGCCGTTGGCGCCCGAACCGTCGCGGCGTAGCAGGCAGTAGCCGGTTTCGCCGGCGAACACCAGCGACGACTCGCTCGGCTTGCCCTGGTCGAGCAGCCGCTCGACGAGCGTTTCGAACGACTTGCCGTCGCGGCTGGAGTATAGCCGGATCGAGCCTTCGTCGTGACAATCGTAGCCGATCGCATAGGCCCGGCCGGCGTGCCAGGTGACGCGCCAGAGCCAGAAGTCGGGGTCGCCGATGGGCTGCCGCTCGCTCCAATTGCGGCCGTCGGCGGAAAACCAGGCGAGCGACTGGTGCGTGTGCTGCGCGATCGTGCAACGCCTCGGCGCCGGCGAGCATCAGCCGACCGTCGGGCGTGAGCGTGATTTTTGCGTCGCGCAGATCGGAATCGGCCGATTGGATCAGCGCGGCCGATTCCCACTGCCGGCCATCGGCCGAAGTGATCACCCGCAGCGCGCCGTCGGGCGAGACGTGTCCGGTGCCTTCGCGAAACACGCAGAACCAACGATCCCCAAAGCGCACCAGGTCGGTAAACGCATTGTGCGGCGATTGATTCCAGATCTTGCGCACCTCGACGATGCGGGGCGGTTCGGCGCCGGCAGCAGTAGCGCCGGCAAATGCGGCGCCGGCCAGCATGGACACGACAGCCACGATCCAGCGGTGCATGACGATTCCCTTTTTTTCGAGTGCCCAGTGCATCACTTGCTTTCGACGTCGCGCCAGCCGGGAAGCGAAATGCCGGCCCGGTAGTTCGAGTCGTTGTAATCCGGATTGCGCCGCGGGGCGTAGATGCGCCGGCCCTCGAACGGGCGATCCTGTGTGTAGATCCAAACCTGCTCCTGGTCCCAAACGACGATCTCGTCGCGCTCGTCGCCCGTCAAATCGAGCACCGCCGCGCACAGATCCGGATGCCCGTCGCGCGGAAACATCACCACGCGGCGCAAATGCCCGTCGACCAGGCCCCCCTCGTCCACGTTGGCCGAGAGCAGGATGAATTCCTGGCCGTCGCCCCGCCAATTGACCGGCAACAGCGGGCTGCCCGAGTGGACCGGCTCGCCCTGCAGCAGGATGTTGCCCTGGTGATCGAGCAGCGTGACGATGCCCGGGTTCTTCCAGAAGTTGATGGCGCAGTACTGCAACCCGGGCACGTCGGGACGAAACTTGCCGATGGCGGCGGTCTGGGCGTGGCCGATGCGCTGATGGCGGCGGATGACTCCGGCCGAATCGATCAGGATGAAGCCCTCGTCGCTGCCGCTGTAATAGGCCAGGGGCGGGGCCTGCGGATCGTCGCTGAAATTGCCATAGGCCACGGAGTCGGCATGATCGTTCAACTCTTCGTCGCGGCTCCAGAGCTGCTTGCCGGTGTGATCCCAGAGCGCATAGCCGATGAGCAATTTGTCGTAGCCGTCGCGGTCGGCATAGGCGAAGGGAAAATGGCCGAGCTGTCCGCCCCCCTGCCACAGCGCCTGCAGCCGGCCATCGAGCACCCAGAAGTTGCGGTAGCGGTCCTTGAGCAGGATCTCGCGCCGCCGCTTGTCGCCGGAAAAGTTGAAAAACGAGATCGAGTCCCCCATGTTCAACTCGTGCGGACGGTCCTTGATCTCCTGCTTCTTCTGGGCGAAATCGGGGGGCACTTGCGGGGCGTTGCTGGCGGCCTTTTGCTTGCCGGTGCGGCCGTCGAGCACTTGCAGCTTGAAATCCTTGACCAGCACGACTTCGCTCGCGCCGTCGCCGTCGACGTCGTGAATCTGAAACGGCGTGTCGCTGGTCAACAGCCCATTGCGCGGATCGGGGCGACCAACCTGCCACAACACCCGGCCGTCGAGGTCGACCGCCGTCAGGCAACTGATCTCGACGAAGTTGCCGTTGTCGACCTTGGCCACGTTCTGGGCGATCAGCATTTCGGGGCGATCGTCGCCGTCCAAGTCGCCGAAGCGGACGTTCCGTCCGGCGCCGAAGCGGGGGGTGGCGAATTTTTTCCAAAACCGGGGCGCCGGATTGCCGACCCGGAGTTTTTCCAGTTCCGCGTTGCGCTGGGCGATCCGCTCGTCGATGGCCTGGCGCGTGGCGTCGGCAGTGGTTGCGCGAAAGGCCTGAAAGCGGGCGGGCACGTTGGCCGTCAGCCCGACCTTGCCCCGCGCCAGTTCCGGCTCGCGTGCCTGGCAAATCAGTTTGCCGTCGATGTACGCGCGGATCGTTTCGCCCGAGTTCTCGACCTTCAGCCGATAGTAGCGGGTCGTGTCGTATTCGAACGGAGCGCTGGCCAGCTCGCGCCAGGCCGCCTGGCGAAACTTTTCTTCCAGCGGCAGCCGCGTGGCCAGCCGGGCCTCGTGGCCGCCGACCAGCGCGAAGACCACGTGATGCCGGTTGGTCTGGTAGCGAAACACCAGCCCCGCCATATCGACCAGCGACAACGGGCGGAGCGAAACCTCGAGCGTGTAATCCGTCCACTCCGGATCGCCGGTGATGAACGTGGGACAAAACAGCTTGGGCTCCATCCAGCGGTGATCGGGCGAAAGATGCTGCTCGACGTAGGGCCGGTCGTCCTCGTCGCCCGCGGCCCAGGCGTCGAGATACCCGATCGCGTTGGCCCAGGGCCCCAGCGGCACGCCGCGCTGGGCGAGGTAGTGATATTCCTGGATCGCGGGATTGAGCTGCCCGATCGGCGCCGACAGCACTCCGGGCGGAAAACGCGAAAAATCGTCCTCCAGCAGCACCGCCTCGGCGGCAGACGTCGCCAGGGGGAGCGCCCCGAGGCGCAGCGCCCCCAGGACCACCACGGCAGCCGCAATCCGGGCCCAGCGATCGTGCATCGGCTTCTGCTCCGCTAAACAGTCCGCTCACGTGCCACCGGGAAGAGCCCGGCCGCCGCGACGAACCCAGCCACCGCGACGAACCCAGCCGCCGCGACCAGCCCAGCCATCGTTCCACCCCGGGACTTGTCGCCCGGCGCGGTTCGGCTAAGTTGGGGCGTATTCTGGCCTGCTCAGACCGTGCGCGGCCGGAGGTGTCGAGCTGGTTCCCCGGTGCGCGCAGCGCCCAGCAGGATAACCCGGCCGAAAGCTCGCGACAACAAAAACCGGTCCGCACGTCGGGCAGTTTTTGCACGGCCGGCGGAGTCCGATCCGTGCGGTCCACGCCGGACCCCGCGGTGCGGTTTCAGGAAGGGATAAGGAGAACGGACTGTGAAGAAAGTCGAAGCGATCATTCGGCACTACAAGCTCGACGAACTGAAAGACGCCCTGGCTGCTCGCGTGATCAGCGCCATGACCGTAACCGAGGTGCGCGGCTTCGGCCGGCAGCGCGGGCATTCCGAAACCTACCGCGGCAGCGAATATCAGGTCGATTTCGTGCCCAAGGTGAAGGTCGAAATCGTCGTCGCCGACAACTATCTGCCCACGGTGCTGGAGATCATCACTTCCACCGCCCGGACGGGCAAAGTCGGCGACGGCAAGATCTTTGTCACGAACGTGTCCAGCGTCGTGCGCATCCGGACCGGCGAGACGAACGAATTGGCGATCTGACGCCGCCCGCGTCCGCAGGCACTTCCGGCGTGCCGGTCCGGCCAACCCGCCGAGTACATCCCCGGGCACGAGGAGCCTTTGGACCATGCGATTGGCGAAAACGCTATCTCTTGCGCCGCTGCTCGCGGCTTGCCTGTTCGGGGCGTGCCTGCTCGGCTGGCCCACGGCGGTTCGCGCGGAGCAGGAGCCTGCCGATCCGCTTTCGTTGTGGAACGCCGGACCCGCGAAGCAGGCGATCGTCGAGTTCGTTCGCGCCACGACCGACAAGGCCAGCCCGAAGTTCGTGCCGCCCGCGGAGCGCGTCGCCACGTTCGATCAGGACGGCACGCTCTGGGTCGAGCAGCCGATGTATACGCAGGTGGTCTATTGCCTGGACCGCGTGCCGACGGTGGTCAAGGCCAGGCCGGAGTTGAAGGACAAGGAGCCGTTCAAGACGGTGCTCTCGGGCGACCGTGCGGCGCTAGCCCGGCTGCTGTTTCCGGACCTGCAGGAGATCGTCGCGGCCACGCTCTCGGGGATGCCGGTCGAGCAATTTCGCGCCGAGGTGAAAGTCTGGCTGGCCACCGCCAGGCACCCCCGCTTCAAGCGCCCTTACACCGAGCTGGGCTACCAGCCGATGATCCAATTGCTCCGCCTGCTGCGGGAAAACGGTTTTCGCACGTACATCGTGACCGGCAGCGGGCAGGACTTTGTCCGCGTGTATGCCGAGCAGGTTTATGGCCTCGGGCCCGAGCACGTCGTGGGGACGGCCGACAGCACCCGATACGGTTACGACACCCAGGGCAAGCCGCAGTTGACCAAAGAACCCAAACTGCTGCTGAACGACAATTACGCCGGCAAGCCCGAGAGCATTCATTTGATCATCGGCCGCCGGCCGCTGGCCGCCTTCGGCAACTCGACCGGCGACCGGCAGATGCTCGAATACGCCACGGCCGGCGACGGCGCCCGGCTGGGCATGCTGGTGCTGCACGATGACGCGGTGCGCGAATACGCCTACGGACCGGCCCAAGGATTGCCGGACTCGCAAGTAGGCACCTTCACGCCCGAACTCTATGCCGAGGCCCAGAAGCAGGGCTGGTTCGTCATCAGCATGAAGAACGACTGGCGGCAGATCTTCTCGTTCGACGCGGCCGCCGAAAAATCTCGCTAAGCGCTCACCGGCATTGGCGGCTGTTCCTCGGGGGCCAGCGGGGTAGAATTCACCTGACCCCGGCCCGTCCGCACTCGCCGCGCGGCATTCAAAGTCCCAGAAACGCGTTGTCGGTCGGCCCGGTCGATCGTCAGGAGCCGCTGCGATGAACCTTGCCAAGATCCTGTGTGCCTCGGCTTGTTTGAGCGTAGCCCTGCTGCTGGGAGCCGCGCCGGTCTCGGCGGCCGTGATCGTCGACGACGGCAACTTCTTCTCCGCCGACACGATTCGCACGGCCAGCGAGAAGCTGCAAGAGCTGAGCCACCGCAGCGGGTATCGCATCAAGATCGAAACCATCGCCGCGCTGCCGGCCGGCGAAGCGGAAGAGGTGCGGCAAATGAGCCCCGCGGACCGGGCAAAATTCTTTGGCTCGTACCTGGCCCGGCGCGCCGCGGCAGAGCGGCTCGACCTGCTGATTTTTGCCTCGCGCGATCCGCGCTACTTGCAAGTGCTTCCGCACAAGCACCTGGAATCGGCCGGATTCACCCGGGCAATGCGCGACAAGCTGGCCTCCGAATTGATCGCCGGTTTTCACGCCGAGCACTACGACCAGGCGCTCGGCGAAGCGCTGGACCAATTGGATCGAGATTTCCGCACTGTGCAGCCGAGGGCGGCGCAGACGGCGCCCGCCGGGCCGGTTCAGCACGCGGCGCCCGCCGGGCGCATGCCCGGTGAGCGAGAGCCGGCCCAGCGCCTGCCGCCGGAGCGCATGCCGGCCCAAGGGATGCCCTTGCCCGAGCCGGGCGCCGGGAGCTGGCTGGGCCCTGTCCTGCTGATTGGCCTGGTCGTGATCGGATTTCTCGTCCTGCGCCGGCTGCTCGCCGGGGCTGGCGGCGGGGGCGGAGGCGGCGGATACGGACCCGGCAATTACGGGGGCGGCGGAGGCGGGGGCGGCTTCTTCGGCAACATGCTGGGAGGAATGTTCGGCGCCGCGGCAGGCAACTGGATGTACGACAGTTTCCTTCGCCCGACCGCTCACGGGCATGAATTCCCCCCTTCGCAATCCGACGGCGGCTGGAGCGGCGCTGGCGGCTCGGGGGGCGGCTCAAGCGGCAGCGACTACACGCCCGACTCCTACGACACCTCAAGCGGGGGTGGGGGCGACTTCGGCGGCGGCGGAGATTTCGGCGGGGGCGGCGACTCCGGCGGGGGCGATTCCGGAGGCGGCGGGGATGGCGGCGGCGGCGATTTTTAGTTCTGGCCCCACGCCCGATCGCTCGGCGGCGGAGGCTTCGCGCCGGCCGAGGCGAAAAAACCGCCAAAAACCAGGCACCCGCCCGGAATAGCGCTACGAAACCGGCCCCGGCACGGCTAAGATAGGCAACCTCGGGCCGGCTCGATCCGGAGCCGCATGCCAATCCTTTCAGGAATTCCCATGAGTCGAGTTTTCGGACGCTTCGCCGCCGTGGCGGGCCTGCTGGTCGTGGCCTGGTTCGCCCCTGCCGGCGCTGTGCGCGCCACGACGTTCAACTACACGGTCTACCCGAGTCAGGTCGCTCCGGCCGGCACGCCAGGCGCGCTGTTTAGCGGCGACGGCAGCTACAACGACTCGAACGCCGGACCGGTGACGGCTGACCCGACGACCGGCGCACCGGGCTGGGGCACGAGCTCGTTCATTTCCAACATCACCGGCAACCCGAGCGCGACTCCCGGCGGCACCTACACGTACTCCGAGTTCCAGCTGCCGAACCTGAACGCCCTGTTCCATACTTCGACGCCGCTGACGATCGGCGATCTGGCTCAGATTTCTTACTACACGAAGAACGACAGCGGCACCAGCCAGGACTGGGATATTCGCCTCTACACGGTCCCACAGGCGAACGACGCGCACTACTATCATGCCCGGTTCGAGAGCGTGAACCCGACGTCCACCGACTCCAACTGGCACATGTACAACGGTGACTTTACGAACGTGCATTCCGGCGTGCTCTCCCCTGCCGGCATGACGAACATCGACACGCCGCTGGCCAACCTCAGCGTGTCGCAGTTAGGACTGACCTACGGCAGCCAGCAAATCCTGTACATGAGTTTCATTGCCGGAGCGTCGGGGAACCTGGGGCCCATCAGCACCAACCTGGACGGAATTCAGATCACGCTCACGAACGGCAACGTGGCCAATATCAATCTCGCCGCTACGCCTGAGCCTTCGTCGCTCGTCCTCGGGGCCCTCGGCGGCGCCGCCTTGCTGGTCGCGGTCCGCCGCCGTCGTCGCAGCTGAAGCGCGCGGGCGTGCTGGCGGAGCCCCTGCTCCGGCGGGATTTTGCGCAGCAACGCAGCCTGCTTTGGATCGCGCGGGCGGATCTCTGCCCGACGCCGATTTGCCGGCGGAGAATCCACGTCGGGCTGCTGGGGCTTGCCGCGGGTCGTTTTTCCGGTACCCTTGGGCATGTGGCCGGCTTCGCCTGCCCGCGGCGCCGGATCCGGCGCCCAGCGACCAATCCTGGCCCGGCGACAAGCCGCCAGAGTCGTCGCCGTCGGCTGGAGGCGGGAGCGTTTTTCGGGGTTGTAGCTCAGTTGGTTAGAGCAACGGACTTTTAATCCGTAGGTCCTGGGTTCGAGTCCCAGCAGCCTCACTTGGCGGACTCCTGATGAGCAGGAGTTTGCCCTCAATCGGCGAAAGCCGGTTCACCAGGATTGTCGACGTTCTTGTTGACGATCTGGGCCCGGCGGCGGGCTGCCGCGATCTGCCTGGAGGCGGGCTGCCGCGATCTGCCTGGAGGCGGGCTGCCGCGATCTGGGCCTGGCGGCGTGCGTTGCGGCCGGTGCAGAGCTGCAGCGTGGCGCCGACCGGCTCATGCCGCATCGGCCTCTTTCACGCCGGCCGGCATCTTATGCCCCACCGGCGCTGCCAGTACGCTACCCAGCTGGGCGTGCGTTGCAGCTCCCCTAAATCGAAGGGTAGGATTAGAGAATCTGCATCTTCTGGGTCTGCGATGGCCATCGGGATCGAACAATTCGTCAAGAACTTGACCGACAGCGGAGTGCTCTCCGCTGGCAAGCTTGAGAATTTCATCCCTCCCAGGGCCCATCCCAAGGACGCCCAGGAGCTGGCCAAGGATTTGGTCCGCTCCAAGACGCTCACGCGCTATCAGGCCCAGGAAGTCTATCTGGGCCGGGCCAACGGATTGATCCTGGGCAGCTATACGATTCTGGACAAGATCGGCGCGGGGGGCATGGGCCAGGTGTTCAAGGCCCAGCACCGCCGCATGGACCGCACCGTGGCGATCAAGGTGCTGTCGGCCGCCATGACCAAAGACGGCGCGGCGGTCGCCCGATTCGAGCGCGAGGTCAAGGCCGCGGCCAAACTCGATCACTCGAACATCGTCACCGCCTACGATTCGGACGAAGCCGGCGGCGTCCATTTCCTGGTGATGAAATACGTCGAGGGCAGCGACCTGGCGGCGCTCGTCAAGAAGAGCGGCCCGTTGTCGGTCGAAAAAGCCGTCGACTACACGCTGCAAGCCGCCAAGGGCCTGGCCTATGCCCATTTGCACGGCGTGATCCACCGCGACATCAAGCCGGCAAACCTGCTGCTGGATCGCGAAGGCACGGTCAAGATCCTCGACATGGGCCTGGCTCGGCTGGAGGGCAATGCAAGCGGCAGCGATGGCACGGCCGCCGAACTGACGGCCAGCGGCACCATCATGGGCACCGTCGACTACATGGCCCCTGAGCAGGCTCTGAACACCAAACACGCCGACGCCCGAAGCGATATTTACAGCCTGGGTTGCACGTTGCACTATCTGCTCACCGGCAAGGCGCCATTCCAGGGCGAGACCCTGATGGAAAAGCTGCTCGCCCACCGCGAGCAGGATATTCCCGACCTGAGTGCCGCGAGCGCGCTGCCGGCCGAGCTGCAAGCGGTCTTCGAGCAGCTCGTCGCCAAAGACCCGGCCGATCGCTACGCGTCGATGAACGAAGTGGTGCAAGCAATCGAGCACTGTCGGGCACAGCTCAGCGATCCGAGCGTCGCCCGGCCGGCGGCCATGAACACTTCCGGACCGGCCAGTGCGCTCGACTTTCCTGCGCGACGTGGCGCTGCGGCCGCGCAAGTCGGCCGGCGGCTCGGGCCAGAAAACGAGCACCGTCAAGCGGGCGGGAAAGTCGGCCACGGCCCACGCTGGCTCCGGGCGTCCGCGCCGCACCCTGATTGCGGTGGCCGCCGGACTGTTCTTGGCGGCACTTTGCGGCTTTGCCGGCTGGCGTATTTGGGGCCGCCCTGCTCCGGACGACACGGCAAGCGCGCTGCAGGCAGAACAAAAGCCCCTGGCGTTGTCGCTCGATGCGCTCGACCCGGCGAAGATCCCGGCCACGCAGCGCTACGACTGGCAACCCAAGGAATTGGTTGCGGTGCTCGGCGAGCCCCGCGGCGCGCACGGCCCGGGCTGGAGTTCGATTTATTCCGAAGGACATCTTGCTGTCAGCCCCGATGGAACGCAGCTCGCCAGCTTCAGTCGAGCGCTCGAGGGTGTGCGGCTCTGGGATGCCAAGACGCTCCGGCCGATCGCGGCCTTCGGGCCGCCTGTCGCACGTCCCAGGCATTCGACCTTTTCTCCGGATGGCAAGTCGTTGGCAGTCGTGTCCGACATGACGACGATCTGGAAATTGAGCGACTCAAAGCCGGCGCTCACTCGGACGCTGCCGCCTGGAATCGTGGCGTTCGCACCCGCTGGGAAAACCCTGGCCCTGGGGTTCGACGCCGCCATCGAGATCTGGCCCTTGGCGAGATCGAATCCGGTCTCGCAACATACGCTGACGCTTCCCAGCGCGGGATTATCGTCGATGTCGTACTGTCAGGACGGCAAGCTGCTGGCGACCGGCACCAGCAAGGATTTCGTGTTTCTCTGGGACATGACGGCCGATCCGCCGAAGGTCGCTTTGGAAATGCAGCTTACGAGCGAATGCCACGCGAGGACCATGGCCCGGTCTGCCGACGATTCGATGCTGGCCGTCGGCGGGCCGAACGGAAAGATCTTGATCTGGGAAATCAAAGACAAGTGCCTGATCGAGCGCCACGTGCTGGACGCTGGCGGCGAGGTTTATTCGCTGGCATTCTCGCCGGATGGGCACAGCCTTGTCGCCGGCTACCGGGACGGCACGGCCCGGCTGTGGAACCTGGCCGCGCCGGAGTCAGAACTGGTGAAATGGCGTTGCGACGTGGAGGGCGGCGTCAGTGTGGTATTTTCGCCCGACGGCAAGACGCTGGCGAGCTTCGGCGGCGAGAACATCGTCCGGCTCTGGGGCCTGACGGCGGAGGATCCGACCGAGTTGTTGACCCCGGCGACCGGACATCGGGGCGGTGTTTTTTGCGTCGAGTTTTCACCCGACGGCAAACGGCTGGCTTCCGGCGGCATCGACCAGACCATCCGGCTGTGGGACCTTTCCGGCGCAGCGCCGCAGGAAATGCGCGTGCTTCAGGGCCACACCGAACGAGTCAACGTTGTACGATTCTCACCGGATGGGAATTCACTCGTTTCCGGCGCGCGTAATGGCGAATCGATTCTGTGGGATCTGACCAGTGACGAGTCCGAACATGAGCTTGTGCTCAGGAGCCAGGAGCCGCACGATTTTCGCTTCGACGCACAAAGCCGTCTCAGCCTGGCCGCCAACGGCCTCAACAATGGCGTCGCGGAGTTGTGGGACTTTACCGGCGAAAAGCCCGGCGGGCGACCGGTGCCTTCCGGGGGCTTTGGAGTTTGGGCAGCTGCGTTTTCGCCGGACGGCAACCTGGTGGCCTACACGAATGAAAAGTTGATGATCCTGGACATTTCCCAACCGGTTGCCATGGAGCGGGGTCGGGTCGACAACTCCGGCAGCTTTGTCTGTTTCTCCCCCGACGGGCGCCTGCTGGCCAATGTGGGACCAAACGGCCTGTCGATCCACGACGCGACGCAGTCACCGATCCAGACGGTCGCAACCGTCAAAGACCCCGCCTGGCCTTGGAGCGCCGCGGTGTTCTCGGCCGACAGCCAAAAGCTGATCGCAGGCGACGGCCTTGGCCGAGTGCTCGCCTGGGACATCGCTTCCGGCCAGAAGATCGCAACCCCGAGCAAGCCCCGCGCCGCGGACCCCCTGCTCTGGCGACTGCCCGGCATGGTTCGCAATCTGGCCGTGTCCCCCGATGGCCGGTACCTGGCCAGCGCCAACTCCGACGGCTCGGTCTATATCCTGCGGCTCGATGAAAGGCTCTCGGCGTCGCCCGCTGGCAAGGATTGATGGCCGGGCAGCGGCGCGAGTGCGCAAAAACCTCTCCGGCCCGGCGGCGGCGATGCCCTGTCTTGCAGTCAGCGGCGTACTTTCGCCGCGGGCTGGCTATCAGCGCTGCTTGAATTTGCCCGCGTTGACGAGCACGATGATGCCGCAGACCAGCACGGGCGTGTTGAAGAGCCCCAGAATCACTTCGAAGATGCCCAAAGTCGAGGCTCGCCGCGCAATCTCCGCCAGCGGCTGCCGGCCGAACTTGGAATACAGGGCAAACTCGAAGCCCGAGAGCACGAACATCGGAATGGCCAAAACCAGGCCGATGCACGTCGAGGCCCAAAGCAACCCGACGACAAGGTTGCTGATCGCCGAAATCAGGATCGGCACCGAAAGCGCGCCTTCGGCCGGCTGCGGCGCGGCGTAGACCGGCTGGGCGACCGGCATGGTCAGGGCCGGCATCTGGAATTGGCCGGCGCAGCCCGGGCAGACGACCACCTGGCCGGCAACCTGTGCGCTATTGGCCAGCTGCGTGCCACAGTGGGGACAATAGACATTCATCGCAAGCGGCCTCGGGGGAAGTGCCGCCACTGTACCGCGCCCGATGTCCAATGCCAGTATTCCAGCTACGGATTCTGGCCATTGAACCGGGCCCGGCTTGAGCGTCCCGATGGAGTCGGCGACGTGCGCTCGGCCGGCTCCGCGGGGCGGTCCGTCGCTTCAAGCTCGCTGGCTGGGACGATCAGCTTTTGCAGGTTGGCCAGGCTGTGCCGATCGACGGCCAGCGCGCGGTCGGAGATCTGGCGGAAAGCGGCGGTACGAATGGCGGCGACCATGATCGAGACCTTTCTGCGGGCAAGAATTACGCTTCACAGCGGCGGGCTCGCCAGCGTCGGCAAGCCTCTCACTATTTCAAGCGTAAACAGGCAGATCTTTGTTACGCAGGCGCGCCAGGCACACCGGCGGCACTGCAGGACTGCAAGCCCCCGGCCGGTGCAGCAAGTGGCCCTGCCGCGAGTGGCGCCTATAATTGAGCCAAATCGCCGGGGGTGCCGCCCGGCTGTGTCATAGCAGGAGCCAATTCATCATGGATCGATTCGTTCGCCTGGGGACTGTCGCCGCCAGCCTGGCCACGTTGGCCGGGTTTTTCGCCTGTCCGCCCGGGCCTTGCCGGGGGGCCGAGCCCGCGGCGGCTCCCGCGGCGCCGCATATCGGCGATGCGATCGAGAAGCGCAACCTGGTTTACTTCGAAGATGCCGACGAACCGGCGGCCGAGCGCGGCTATCACAAGCTGGATTTGTTCCTCCCCGCCGGCAAGCAGGACTTTGCCACGGTCTTGTTCATCCACGGCGGGGCCTGGGTGTTTGGGGACAAGAACGATTTCGGCATCTACGCGGCGATCGGCCGGATGCTGGCCCGGCGGGGCATCGGCGCCGTGATGGTCAATTACCGGCTTAGCCCCCAGGTCAAACACCCCGAGCACATCAAAGACGTGGCCCGGGCCTTCGCCTGGACGCACAAGCACATTGCCGAGTACGGCGGCCGGCCAGACCGGCTGATCGTCAGCGGGCATTCGGCCGGCGGGCATCTGGCGGCGCTGTTGTCCACGGACGAAAGCTGGCTGCGGGCCGAAGGGCTGTCGCTCGCCGACATTCGCGGCGCGGTGCCGATCAGCGGCGTGTACGCCGTTCCGCCGGGCATGTTCAAAGCCGTGTTCGGCGACGACGATCAAGTGCGCACGGCGGCCGGCCCGATCCATCACGCGCAAGCGGGCTGCCCGCCGTTCCTGATCCTGTACGGGGATCACGATTTTCCGCTGTGCGACGTGATGTCGGAGCGGTTTGCCGCGGCGCTGCGCGAAAAGGGGGCCACCGCCCAAAGCGAAGTCGTCGACGGGCGAAATCACATCGACATCCTGGCCCGGCTGCGGTTTAGCGACGATCCGTGCGCAAGCGCTGCTGCAGTTCGTCGAAAAGCACGGCGCGGAGGCGCGCTAGCTGGCACGCTTGGGCCCACCGGCCGGCAATGATCTGGACGACTCCGGGCGCCAAGGCATAAGATGGGGCTTGCCGCTAGATTTGCATCTCGCCAAACCGCAGGGACGTCACGCATGTCGACGACCACGTTTCATCAAGGCGCGCCGACGCTCACCGTCGACGGCCATCCGGCCACCCGCTGCCCCGACGAACTGTTGGACCGCTACCAGGCGGTGCTCGACGGTCAGCGCATGGCCTGGACCGAGCACTTGCACCTGATCCGGCGGCTGGGCTCGGGCGGACAAGGGGTCGTGTATCTGAGCGAGCGGCGCGGCACGGACAAATTCACGCTGCCGGTGGCGCTGAAGATCTTTTCGCCGGCCCGCTACGAGGACTCGCGCTCGTACGACGAGGCGATGGGCCGGATTGCCCAAGTGGCGGCCCGGGTTGCCCAAATCCAGCAGGACAACCTGCTGGACGTGCACAATTTCGTCGAGCGCAGCCGGATCCGCATCATGGAGATGGAGTGGATCGACGGTTACGACCTGGGCCGGCTGCTCACGCGGCAGATGCTGGAGCGGACGCGCGAACGGGTCAGCGTCCGCCGTTGGGAATATCTGAACAACGTCATCGTGACCGCCGGACACATGCAGGCCCGGCTCAAGCCCGGCGTGGCCATGGCCGTCACCCGCGAGTGCCTGGCAGCCTTGGCCGCCCTGCATCGCGAGGGCATCGTGCATAGCGATCTCAAGCCCTCGAATATCATGCTCAAGCGGACGGGCAACGCCAAGATGATCGACATCGGCTCGGCCTTCGAGCTGACGAACCTGCCGGTCCAGCGCACCTGCACTCCCGCCTATGCCGCTCCCGAAGTGCTCGAAGGGGGCGAGTGCACGCCGCGCTCCGATCTGGCCAGCCTGGGCTACGTGCTGATCGAAATGCTGGCCGGCAAGCAGCCCTTTGCCGGCCTGACCACGTATCGCGAGCTGCTCGAAGCCAAGCGGGCCCTGCCCCAACGGCTGGCCCAGATCCTGCCGCAAGAAGTCACCTGCAACGAATTGCTGATGAACTTCTGTCGCGGCTTGATCGCGCCGGATCCGGTGCGGCGCTTCCCCAGCGCCGAAGCGGCCGACATGGTCAAGGAGGGAGCCGCCAGCTTCCATCGCCAATTGATCAAGGGCGATCTGGCCAGCGAGTACGAGAACGAACTGCGGCTGTGGCTCGAAGAGCTGGATTAGCGCGTCGGAATATCGTTCGGCGGCCAGGCGCGTCGCACGTAATGGCCGGTTGAAAGCGGCGCGACCGTGCGAATTTTCGATTACGCGCACTCGTCCAGCATCACCCGGCGTCCTTCGCCGTGGCTGATCCGGGCCCGCTCAACGATCGCCATCGACTGGAACGCGTCTTCCAGTCCCGACGTGCTGCGGACCAGGCTGGTGACCGAGCGATGGAACTGGCCGAGCAGCGCCTCGCCCACCGGCCGTTCGCTGTCGAGCGATTCCAAGTGGCGCCCCGCCTGATCGAACCAGACCAGGCTGGCCGGCATGTCGATGAAAGCGATGCCGTGCTCGCAGGCCACTTGCAACGCGGCCGGCGGGCGATAGGTCACGGCTTCCGGCCAAAGGGCCGGCATATACCGGCCCGAGCTGATCTGGGCCGTCACTCCGCTTCCCGGGTGCCCGCCAGGCGGGGCAAAGTCCAGGCTCATCATTTCATAATCTTTTCCGCTCTCGTCGGCCGCGTCGTGCGACAGGCCCAGCACCGACGTCGGATGCCGGCCCACCACGTAGCGGCACCAGTCGACCAATTCGACCATCTCGTGCATCGCCGGCCGGACCTGCTTGGGCGACGACTTCGCCCCGGCGGCCGGCGTTGGGATGCGCTGATGACAGAAAATCAGCCGCGGGTTCCCCAGTCGTGTCGCGATCAACTCCTTTAGCCGGAGCGTGGCCGGCGCATGACGCCGGGCGAACTCGGCCACGAATGCCACTCCCGATCGCTCGACCCGCTCTTTGATCTGGGCGGCCTGATCGGGCTGAAAATCGAGCGGCGCGGCACAATATACCGCCTTGCCAGCATCGCACGCCGCCAGAATCGGCAGCGGCCCGAACCACTGGCTCGAGAGAACCATCACGGCGTCCACGTCCTCGCGTTCGGCCAGGGCCCGATACCCGTCGACCGCCGCTGCGCCAAAATCCTTGGCGGCCAGTTCGGCCCGATGTGCGACCGGCTCGCAGACCGCCCGCACTTCGAACCGGTCGCTGAGGGCCCGGAGGGCCGGCCGATGGCGGTTCTCCCACACATTTCCCAAACCGACGAGACCGACACGTAACTTCATGAATCGAGACTCGGGGGCGCGGAAGTGGATGGTGCGAAGAGCTTTGGAGCGTCGTGCCAGCAGGCCAGAAAAGCGGGGCGGACCGGCCGGTCGACGAGTGATTATAGCGGCCCAAGCGCGCGGGACTCAATCTGCCGCTGGTGGAAATGCGGCAAAACCCCGAGGGCGCTGCGCGAGCCCCGCGCTGTGTCGCAGCACAGCTGTCAGAATCGTAACGGGCGCCAACGCACAGCGGGTGTGCGAATCCGAAGAACAGCAGTGCGCGGACTGTCAAGGGGCCAGTAGCGGGCCGTTAAACTTTGCGCATTTTGCCCATTGCGAGCTTCCGAGTCGCCGCTAGACTGTTGATTCCCACCTGGCTCGTGTGTGAACACGGATCGGTAATTGGGAACTTGGGAAAGGAAGCCTACCTACGGCGGCTTCGGATAGCCCGGCAGCAAGAACCGTTGCCCGGTGTCCAGAACTCAGTCGCCTTTCCACCCCCTAGTTCCCGTTTCGCACCCGACCAGGACCCACGGAATCGAGATGCCCGCACGGTGCCGGCATCCTGGAACTTTCATCCAAAGGAGTGTCTCCGTGACCACTTTGTCCCTCGCTATTTTAATGCACATGTCGATGCTCAACACCGACACCCACCGCTACGCCGACGCGTATCACAAGACCGCGTCGACCGGCCAACCGCTGGTTGTGCTGGTGGGAACCGACTGGTGTCCGGGTTGCCAAACGATGAAGAATGCGGTGATCCCGCAATTGCAGCGCTCCGGCAGCCTGAATCGGGTGGCCTTTGCCATGGTCAACGCCGATTCAGATCGCGATCTGGCCGGCAAGCTGATGAGCGGCGGTTCGATCCCCCAGTTGATCATGTTCCGCAAGACTGCTAGCGGCGCCTGGCACCGCGAGCAGCTGATCGGGGCCCACTCGGTCGGCGATACCCAATCGTTCCTGAGCCGCGGCGACGAACCGACGCCCACGAAACTGACGAGCCGCTAACTGCGGCCCGTCCGAACCGGGCGGCTCGAAACTGGCCCACCGGCCCCCCATCCACCCCAGGGGCCCAAGGCCGATACCAAGTCGACCTCAACACGGGCACCCCCCGAACGCTTCGGCGGTTGGGGGGTGCTTGTTCTTTTATGGGGCGCCCTCCACCAGGCAGCCAGGTCGCTCTCGACCGCTCGGCACGGCCGGCGGATAATTTTGGCGGTTCGCGTCGCGCCGGCATCCGCGATATGCCATCGATCCGCGCGAGCCGGCAACCACGCAGCAGCAAACCGATCGAAAGCAAAGCCCGCTCATGGCACAGCCCCGCATCCTGATGTGCCGCCCCGAGTTCTACGGGATCGAATACGAGATCAATCCCTGGATGAAGCGGCAATCGCCCGCCGATCGGCCTCGGGCATTGGGCCAATGGCAGGATCTCGGCCAGCTGCTACGTGCCGCAGGGGCCGAGATTCTGGAGCTCGAGCCCGCGCCGGGGCTCCCCGATCTGGTCTTCACCGCCAACGCGGCCATGATTTTCCGCCAGGAGGCAATTCTGGCCCGCTTCCGCCATCCGCAGCGGCAGGGAGAAGAACCGCTCGACGAAAGTTGGCTGTCGGCCGACGGATTCCAGGTCCGCAAACTCCCCCCCGAGATCTACTTCGAAGGGGCCGGAGATGCCCTGTTCTGCGGCGACACCCTGTTTGCCGGCTATCGCATTCGTAGCGACGCCCGGGGCCAGCAGCACGTCGGCACGATGGTCGGCTGCCGGGTGATTCCGCTGGAGCTGGTGGATCCTTATTACTACCACCTGGATACTTGCTTTTGTCCCTTGGCAGCCGGCCAGGCCATTTGGTACCCGGGCGCGTTCGACGACTACGGCCGCCGGGTGCTGACCGAATTAGTGGGTCAGCTGATCGCGGTCGATGAGCAGGAAGCCCGGCGGTTCGCCTGCAACGCGGTCGTCGTGGGCCGGACGGTGGTCACGAACTCGGGCTGCCCCCAGCTGTATGCCGAACTGCGCGCCCAGGGCTTTGAGCCGCGGGAAACGCCGCTGGACGAATTCGTCAAAGCCGGCGGCAGCGCCAAATGCCTGACGCTCCGGCTCGACGGCGAAGAAGCCGCGGGCTGGAAGCAAGGGGCTGCAAAAGGATGAAGGCGGAAGGATGCGGCTTTGCCTTTTTATTGCCATTTGAAATTCTTTGCGTGAAATGCAACGAAATCGCCTAGACGCCAAAAATGTTCCCTTCGTTGAACAGCAAGGGCGCTGGCACCTGGGGACCAACCAAGTTATGCACGTTGGGAGCCTGGCCTGTAACACCTTCAAGATGAATATGATCAGCCGGTAAGTCCGGCCTAACCTGCGCCCTGAACCATGCGGGAGCCAGCAGATGAAGTAGTACCACCAGGGCGTCTCGCTCGTCAGGTGTTGCCGGTGGTACATGATTGGCGATAGTACTAGGAATTACTCCCAGGTTGGTAGCAGCTTGCTGGACGCTGTGCTGGTTTCCGAAGTTGTCACGGTCCTGGACATTCGCCCGGTGGAACGAAACACGAGGATAGCTCTCTACAATGAGAACGCCGTGGTCCTTCCAATTCCAGTTGGCGGTTCCTTCTTGCCACGCTCCGTTTCTGTCCAGACGGCCCAGCGGCCAGATGGTCAGAGGGAAATGCTGCTGAATACACCATTGAATCACGGATCGCAGGACGTGGATTCCAGCAAGTGCCTGAACGCCAACCATCGGGTTCACCAGTCGGAAAACTGACGACGCTGGACACCCCTCGTTGCGGGCGTTGATCTCTGTCTGGCGGTAAGCCTCGACGTAGTTCGGGCCGACGTTGCCCGCTCCGAGGTACAAGTGGGCAAAGTGATCGGGAAAACCACCTTGCCCGTAGTCCGCCGGGCTACCATAAAAACGCCGTGCCGCCCCATCCGGCTGGAGCGTGGCGTGAACCGTGGCACTGAAAACCTCCCCGGACGTACTACCGTCCACGAACTGGTTGCCCTTTGCCTTGAACGGGAAAGAGAAAGGGAAGTCGAATCCAACGAAGGCCAGGTGGCCCTTTTCAGCAGCGATGACGTGTTGCAGCAAATGCTGGATGACCTGACTGCGAGAGAAACCGTGTGCGAGTGTGTAATTGCGGTTGGCGCAGTTCCAACTGGCACGAGCCAGCCCTGCTCTGCGGCCGCTCGCTCGGCCTTGGCCGGACCAATCCCAGGACTCAACGGTTCGGAACATGATTACCTGCTCCCACCCACCTCGACGATTCTTCGCTTGTCGATACCGTAGTTGGCGATGCGCCATTTCCTCTTCAACAGGGTAATGTACGGGTCGCCGTCAGAACGGTAAATCCCATGCCAGTGTTACCAAGAAGTGGATATAGGCGTCGGTATCACCACGTTCGAGGGAAACTATCTGGCTTCGTCGGATCAACAACGTACTTGGTTTTGCCTTTCTGCAAGACGAATGATGGGTCTTGCCCTGGCATCGGCGCAGCCTTCCCCTGATTTGCTTGTCTTGCCGCCAGGAAACGTCGGACATAGTAACCACGAGTGGCGTGCGGGTACTTTTCAGCCATGTAGTTAAACACATCCTCCCCCTGCTGGCCGTCCAGGCTTCTTATCGTCTGGGTCAGCGAGAAGAACAGGTCACGTCGGGATGGCTGGCTCGGTCTTGCAGCAGGGAGAGCCTCTGGCGGTATGCCGGTCATCTCTTGTTGCAAAGGGTGGTTTCTCAGCAGTCTTCTGGCCGATATGCTAAGCGCACGAGGATACCTCTTGGTGACATAGCCGAGTACGTCTCGCAGTTCAACGTCACTCAACGCCTTCATCATACTCAGGATCATCTCTCCCCAGGCAAAAAAGGGCGAGTCTGAAGAAGGTTGACCTGGCATCCGTTGCGCCATGCCACGTTCGGGCCTGTATGGTCTGGCACGCTCGTAGTCACCCACTGTAGGGATACGCTCTGCTTGATTGCCTGGGTTTCCGATGCCTTGCGCCATGCCGAGTTCCGAGCGGTACGGAGTCTCCTCCTCAGATTCAGCGAGCCACTTCTTGAATTGCCACTGATGGTCGCCTTCCATCAGGTAGATCATATTGTAGAACGATGTATTCATGCTGGCATATATAGCTGGGGCGAAAACATATTTTCGGCAACCGGCTCCTTTTTTCACGGCTGGTGCCATCTGAAATGATTTGCCCGAAATGAAATAGAATGGGGTCAGGCTGGGCAATAAAAAGGCAAAGCGGAAGGATGCGGGATGAAAAATAAAATGGTGTTCGCCGGCGACGCCAGGCTGCCCTGATCGCCGGCGCTCGACGAGCGCCGACAGCGCGGCCCGCGCTTCAACGCGCCGAGCCGACGGTGGCGCTGAGGGCCCGATCCAGGTCGTCGCGCAAATCCTCCAGCGCTTCCAAGCCCACCGACAACCGTACCAGTCCGTCGGAAATGCCGTGGGCCAGCCGCTGCTCGCGGTCGTAGCTGGCGTGCGACATGGCAGCCGGCTGCTCGATAAGCGACTCAACCGCTCCCAGGCTGACGGCCAGCTGAAACAGGTCGGTCGATTCGACCAGCCGCTTGGCGTCGCGGTAGTCGCCACGAATCTCGAAGCTGACGATCGCCCCCCCTGCCCCGTCCATTTGTCGCATGGCCAGTTCGTGCAGCGGATGCCCGGGCAATCCGGGATAGAAGACTCGCTCGACGCGGGGGTCCCCGGCCAGGTACTCGGCCAGCCGGGCGGCGGTGCGGCACTGCTCGCGCACGCGCAGGTCCAGGGTCTTCAGCCCGCGCGAACAGAGAAACGCTTCGAGCGGGGCCATCACCGACCCGGTCGCGTTCTGGATGAAATACAGCCGGTCGAACAAGTCGCGGTCGCGCACCACCAGCGCGCCGCCCAGCACGTCGCTGTGGCCGCCGATGTACTTGGTGGCCGAGTGCATGACGATGTCGGCCCCCAGCTCCAGAGGCCGGGTAAGCACCGGCGTGGCAAACGTATTGTCCACGGCCAGGAGCAGCCCGCGCTCGTGGGCCCAGCGGGCGGTGGCCGCGACGTCCGTGATCGAGAGCAGCGGATTGCCGGGCGACTCGATCCACACCAGCCGGGTGCGGGGCGTGACGGCGCGCTCGAGCGCCTCGAGATCGGCCGACGGAGCCAGCGAGACCTGAATGCCGGCCCGATTGACGATCTTATGCAGCAAGCGATACGTGCCGCCGTAGACGTCCGTGCCGGCCAGGATGTGATCGCCGCTTTCCAAGAGCAGCGTCACGCAATGGATCGCGGCCATGCCCGAGGCAAACGCCAGGCCGCCGGCGCCCGATTCCAGCTCGGCCAGCGTCGACTCGAACGCCCTGCGCGTCGGGTTGCCGGAGCGCGAGTAGTCGAATTCGCCCCAATCGCCGGCCCCCGGCTGGACAAACGTGGCCGCCAGGTGGATCGGGCGCACGACCGCTCCGGTGGCCGGATCGGGTTCGTTGCCGACGTGGATCGCGCGGGTGCGGAATTGCATGATGGGGGCGCTCAGGCTTTAGACCCCGGCGGCGCTGGCGGCCGGGCCCCCAACCGCGTGGCCGCTGGCCGCCCGGTCGAGCGCCTGCGCCAGGTCGGCCACGAGATCCTCGGGATTTTCGATTCCGCACGACAGGCGGATCATGTTGTCGGGAATGTTGAACTGCCGGCGCTCTTCGGGCGTGAACTTGAAATAGCTCATCACCAGCGGCTGCTCGATCAGCGACTCGACCCCGCCCAGGCTGGGTGCAATCCGCGGAATGCGCACCGCGTCGACCACGGCGGCCGTGGACTGCCAGTCGGCATCGTGGACCAGAAAAGTCACCAGGCCGCCGAATCCGCGCATCGTGCGCCGGGCAACTTCGTGATAGGGGTGCGAATCGAGCCCGGGATAATAGACCTTCTCCACCCGCGGATGCGCGGCCAGGAACCGGGCCACGGCCAGGCCGTTTTCGTTGTGCCGCTGCATCCGCAGCTCGAAGGTCTTGAGCCCGCGTGCGAGCAGAAAGATGTTCTGCGGCGAGTTGACGGCGCCCAGGATGCCCCGCAGTTTGCGGATCGGCTCGAGCTTTTCGGCCGAGCCGACGATGACGCCGGCCAACAGGTCGTTGTGCCCGCCCAGATATTTGGTGGCCGAGTGCAAGACGTAGTCGACGCCCGCGGCCAGCGGCCGCACGTTGTAGGGCGTGCCCAGCGTGGCATCGATCAGCGTCTCGACGCCGCGCCGCCGGCCCATCTCGGCAAAGCGCTCGACGTCGACCACGCTCAGGTGCGGATTCGTGGGCGACTCGCTGACCAGCAGCCGCGTGCGGGGCGTGATGGCGGCTTCCATCGCCGCATAATCGCAGGCCGGCACCTGGATCGTGCTGACGCCAAACCGCGACAGGTGCTTGCTGCAGAACTCGCGGCTGCGGTGGTAGCACTCGTTGAAGAACACCACTTCGTCGCCGGCATTGAGCCTGGCCATCAGCAGCCCGACGATTGCCGCCATGCCGCTCGAGAACAGCAAGGCCGACTCGCCGCCGTCGAGCGCCGCCAATTTGCTTTCGACGACTTTCTCGCTCGGGTTGCCGTAGCGGCCGTACTCTTCGCGCGGCAGCTCCTGCTCGATGAACTCGATCACGCTTTGCGTGTCGGCAAACGTGTAGGTCGACGCGCAGAAGATCGGATCGGTGATCGAGTCTCCCGGTTTCTGCCGGGCTTCGCCGGCATGAACGGCCAGGGTCGAAAATCCGCACGCCGGCGGCCGCGGCGAAGAGGGTTGATCGTTGTCGGGCATGTCAGGCTCTAGGGCGCCCCGGGGCGCACAATTCAAGAGGCGGTGAAGTCGTTCGTTTGGCAGCATCGTTCGTTTTGCGGACTCGGTTGCCGCAGGCGGGCCTGTTGGCAAAACCGCATCCATAAAAAAAGCCGCGTCACTGCCAGGTGCGGCAGTCGCGGCTCACTTTTGGTCAAGTTAGATCGCTGTACTGCGCGGCGAGACACCGGCATCGAGCGATGGCACTTTAGCAGTTCATACGTCTGCAAGCGGCCGCAAATCCCATTATGCCCGATTCTACCCCCCCGCCACTCGCGGAGCAAGCAGCGGAAAACAGCCCCTTTTGGCAGGATTCACAATCCGGGCGCTGCCCCAGCAGCGTGCCGACCGATCGTGGGCGCGAGGCTATTTCTTCGCCGCTTCCTGCCAGCGCTGCCAGGCCAGGCCCGGCCGGTCGACGCGAAACTTGACCAGCCGCGCGTGCTCGACTTCGGTCACATAAACCGTGCGGCCGTCCGGCCCGCCGAAGCACAAATTGCTGGGCTTGGCCCCCAGCACGTCGATCTCTTCGAGCACTTTGCCCGCCGGCGAAATCTTGGCCACCACTCCCTTGCCGTGCCGGGTGACGTACAGGTTGCCGTCGACGTCGCCGCGCATGCCGTCGAAGCCGAAGTCCGGAAACTGCTTGAACAACTTCTTCTCGGGCTTGGCCGCCGTCAGGTCGAACGACCAGATGTTGCGCTGCACCGATTCGTTGACGTAGAGCGTCTTGCCGTCGGGGCTCAGTTCGATGCCGTTGGTCGTGCCCATGTCGGGGGCCAGGAGCGTGGGCTCCCCCTTGACGCTGATGCGCCAAACCTGCCCCGTGCCTTTGGCCCAGGACGGGTCGCTGGCGTAGAGCGTGCCGTCGGCCGCGATGGCCAGATCGTTGGGCTGGTTCATCCGCGGCTCATGAACGAGCACCGAGACGCTCTTGGTCTGCGGATCGATCTTGAGCACGTTGTGGTTCGTGTAATCGGCCACGTACATCTGGCCGGCCTGATCGAACACAATGCCGTTGCCGGTGCTCTTGTTGGGCAGGGTGAGAAACAGCGCGGCCTGGCCCTCGGGCGTCACCCGGGCAATATTGTCCGCCGGTCCGAAGCCCACGGCGTAGATGTTGCCGGCCGCGTCGCAGGCCGGCCCTTCGATCAATTCGTTGAAACCCTGAGCCGGCAGCGGTTCGGCCCGGTACAGCTTTTCATCGGCGGCCAAGAGCGACAAGCTCAGGCTCACCAGCAGCGTGCAGGACATGGCAAATGTCTCCGGGGTGTTTTCTGGGAGGCGATTGCCGGCATTGTCGTGCGCCCACCGGCGCACTGCAACGGGCCGCGATTCGTCGGCCCCGGGCCAACGTCCCGAGGGCGAATTCGCACGGGGCAAAATGCCGGAGCCACGTGGCAGCCAACCCTTCCGGGGCGGAAGCAGCAGGCCGAAAAAATTCGCCCCGAAAGCGATTTTCTACCGCTGAGGTAGGGCTTTTCCGGTCGTAACGTTTGACTTCGCCCAGCGGCGCACTAATATCGATTGCGCCGTGCCCGGCCGCTGTGCCGCGCATGTTTTCCCTCAGCGCGCGCACACTGCCCTTCCAGCCGCCCTGTTGCCGACAAGGAGTTTTTCCATGAGTGACGCCAACCAAACCAATCCGATCAATCCGCAGATCTCGCCCCTGGGCCTGTTCGGGCATGAACTGGGCGCCGTGCGCAAGCACTGGTGGTGGTTCCTGCTGCTCGGAATATTCCTGGTCGTAATGGGCACGATCGCGCTCTCGGCGGCGCCGTTCGTCACGCTGGTTTCGGTGAACGTGCTGGGTTTCCTGCTTCTGGGCGCCGGCATCGTCCAGATCGTCAGCTCGTTCTGGGCCGGGCGCTGGAGCGGACTCTTGCTGCACCTGCTGGTCGGCATCCTGTACGTGGTCACGGGATTCTTGATCGTCGACAAGCCCATTGAGGCCGAATTCAGCCTCACCTACTTGATCGCCCTGTTCCTGCTCGTGGCCGGGCTGTTCCGCATCGTGGCGTCCCTCTTGATTCAGTTCCACGACTGGGGCTGGGTGCTGCTCAACGGCATCATCACGCTGATCTTGGGCCTGATGATCCTGCGGCAGTTTCCCTCCTCGGGTCTGTGGGTCATCGGCATGTTTGTCGGCATCGACATGCTGTTCAACGGCTGGACCTGGATCATGCTGTCGATCGGCTTGCGCAGCTTGAATACTCGCCACGAAGCCGCAGGCAAGTAAACGCGCGACTGGGCGCCAGACGTCCCTGAGGGCGCTGCCGATCCGGGGCCAGCAGGCCGGCGGATCAATTAGGGCCCGTTGCCGCCTACCAGGGCAAAGTCGAGCTCGTTGTCCCCCGCCTGAATCGTGGCCGGGACGCCGGTTCGATACCGGGCGGGCAGGATGTCCTTCGGCACGCTGCGCATCACGCCGGTCGATACGTCGAGCATTTGCGTCGGCTCGGCCGCCTCGGCGTGGAAGCTGACGTTGTGCTCGCCCACGGGCACGCGCAGGCATTCGTAGCGCCCCGCCACGATCGCCGCTCCGGTTACGGGCCCGTGGCCGACCGGGCTGAAGGTGATGGCCCCCTTGGGCACCGGATTGCCGTCGATCGTCACGCTGCCCCGGGCCGTGCCATGCGGATAGCTCACACCGTCACCGCAACCGGCGAGGGCCGAGCAGCCCAGCAGGAGCACTGCGGCCAATCCACCGAGCCCGGACTTTTGTCTGCCGGAGCGCGCAGCCGGGCTGCTCATGGTCAAAAGTCCAGATTGACGGTAATTTCGCTGCCGCGGGAAGTGCAGATCGCACGCCAGACCGAGACATCGATCGTATCGGCCACGAAGTGGACCGAGCCGTCCCCCAGGGCGCTGTTGACGCCGCCCGGGTGCGCGCTGCGCGAGGCGATGGTCTGATTCGAGTCGTTCATGTCGACGACGCAGGGCACCTGGAAGATGCGGTTGGTGGTGCAGGTGTTGGCCACGACGTCGGCCGCGGAACTGTTGGGCGTCAGATAGGCCTCGAAAGCCTGGCCTCCTTCGGCAATCATGCCGTCGCCGGGCGGACCCCAGTATTCCGGTCCATGCACGGGCAGCACCTCGCTGAAGGCCACGGTCTTGCTCAGGCCATCGGGCACGTCCTTCATGCGCGTCGGCTTGCCGTTGGTGAAGAATCCGCCCTGGAACGTGACGCCGTTCAGGGTGACCTGCATATAGCCGGTGTTGCCGTAGTTGGCGGCGTAATTCAGCCGCATCCGCGACCACTGCTGCCAGTTGCAAATGCCGGCGCACTGGGCGAAGCCCGGCTGTCCGGGCCGCGGCTCGTTGATCTGCAACTCGTCGTCCGGACACACGTAGGTCAGCACCGGCGTCGCCCGCGCCGGCGCATTGGCCGGATCGGAGTTGGGCAGGTCGAAGTTGTAAAGGTCGTAGACCGGCATTTCTTCGATCTGCGGCAGAATCAGGATCGGCCAGGTGAAATCGCTGGACCAATCCGGCAGACCGGGCCGGTTCCAGCCGTTGGTGCCGAGCGCGGCAGGCGCGATCTCGCCCGGCGGAAACACGCCGTGCGCCGACGCATAGTTCTGAATGGCCAAAGCAATCTGCTTGAGCTGACTGCTGCACTGGGCCCGGCGGCCCGCTTCGCGCGCCGATTGCACGGCCGGCAGGAGCAGCGCAATCAGGATGCCGATGATCGCAATCACGACCAAGAGCTCGACGAGCGTGAAACCACGGCGGCGCATGCGAGCCGAGCCTTTGGCGAAAAAAAAGACCGCCTGGCCCAAGCGTGCGCCCGGACCGGTCCAACACATCTGACGGCCACACCTGACGAGCAAACCCGAGAACGGCGCCCGACGGCGGGGTTCAGCGCTATCTCCTGAAGTGCAGCGCCGGAAAAGAGCGCGCTCAGCCGGCGCGATTATAATGCCGCCCAATAGGCGAAACTAGCTCCCGGCGACCGTTATCTTCTGCTCCGCCAGCCACTCAATCAGCCGCTTTTGCCAGGCGTCCCAGTGCGGGCCTTGATAGCCGTTCAGGCCGTGCCCGCCGTCGGGCAATTCCAGGTATTCGGCCGGCACGTTGTGGGCTTTCAGCGCGGCGTAGAGATCGCGGCTGTTTTCGGGGATCACGACCGTGTCGTTCTTGGCGTGGGCCAGAAACGTCGGCGGGGTGCGATCGGTCACCTGCTTCTCGTTGCTGAAACGGTCGATCAGTTCCGGCGTCGGATTGGGACCCAGCAGGTTCTGTTTCGATCCGCCGTGCGTGGTCGGCCCCATCGAGACCACCGGATAGATCAGGGCCGCGAAATCGGGCCGGCAACTTACCCGTTCGATCGGATCGGCGGCGTTCGCATCCCCCGCGTCGTAATGCGTTTCGGCCGTCGAAGCCAGGTGTCCGCCGGCCGAGAAGCCGATGATGCCGATCCGGTCGGGCTTGATATTCCACTCGGCCGCGCGGCTCCGCACGATGCGAATCGCCCGCTGGGCATCGCTCAGGGGCACGGTCGACCGGCCAGCCGGCAAGCGATAATTGAGCACGATGCCGGCAATGCCGTGATCGCCCAGCCATTTGGCGATGCCGTGCCCCTCGGGTCCGTCGACCAGTCCGCCGTATCCGCCCCCGGGACAAATCACCATGGCGGCCCCCGTGTTTTTGTCCGGCGCCGGCCGATGCACGGTGATGAAGCTGGATGCCTTTTCGAACTTGCCGTCGCCGATCGGCCCCTGGTCGGGCCAGAGCACGATCCGCTCGTCGGCCGGTTGGTCGGCAAACGAGCACTTCGCCGAGGCGGTGGCAAGAGCGGCTAACAAGGCCAGAATCAATGGTCGACAACGGGCACACGGCGGCGTGCGAAGGGGCATGATATTCCTTGCTCTCAAATGCAGTGGGACGATGGGCCGCTGGCGGCGGCCAGCCGGAGAGGTCCGGCGCCAAGAGCTTAATCTAACCGATTTTTTCGGCGGAAGCTCGCGGAGCGCCGCCGCGGGGCGAGAAAGCAAAAACCGCCCGCCGGCCCCCTGCCACGGCCCGGGTGCGCGATTATCATGAACGAGCCACCACGGTATCTCGCACCCCGAGTCCGGCCGCTCGAAAGCAAATGCATGACTGAGTCCGCCCGCAGTTCCCGTCGCTCGGCAACGATCGAAACCGAAACATTCGCCCGCGACCAGGGGCAACCGCTGGTCACGGTGCAGCAGCACATTCTGCAGGACCAGAAGCGCTTTCCCGGCGCTTCGGGCGAATTCTCCTGGCTGCTCTCGGGCATCACGCTGGCCACCAAGATGATTCAGGCCCAGGTGCGTCGGGCCGGGCTGACCGACTTGATGGGCGCCCAGGGGAACGTCAACGTCCAGGGCGAGGTCCAGCAGAAGCTGGACATCTTTGCCAACGACGCCCTGCTGCACAGTCTGGCTGTCCGGGAGAGCATCGGCATCCTGGCCTCGGAAGAGAATCAGCATCCGCTCACGATTCCGCACTCCTCGCCGAACGCCAAGTACGCGGTGATCTTCGACCCGCTCGACGGCTCGTCGAACATCGACGTGGCGGTGAGCGTCGGCACGACATTTTCCATCCTCCGCCGCCCCGACGATTCGAGCATCACCGACGTGGGCCGCTGGGTCCTGCAGCCCGGCGCGCACCAGGTGGCGGCCGGGTACGTGGTGTACGGCTCGTCGACGATCCTGGTCTACAGCGTGGGCAATGGCGTGCACGGCTTTACGCTCGACCCGTCGATCGGGGCCTTCATGCTCAGCCACGAAAACATTCGCATGCCCCGGCAAGGCAAGTATTACTCGGTGAACGAGGCCAACCGCGACTCGTTTCCGCCGGCCTACAACGCGTTTCTCGATGGGCTCCGCCGCGGCGAGTTGGGCGAGCGCTACAGCTCGCGCTACATCGGCTCGATGGTCGCCGACGTCCATCGCACGCTGCTCCGCGGCGGCGTCTTTTTGTATCCGCCCACGACCGAACACCCCGGCGGCAAGCTGCGGTTGTTGTACGAAGCCAACCCGATCGCTTTTCTCGTCGAGCAGGCCGGCGGCATCGCCATCGACGGCCGGGGAAGGATCCTCGACATTCAGCCCGAAAGCATCCATCAGCGGACGCCGCTGGTCGTCGGCAGCCCGGTGGAGATGGAGCATCTGGCGCAGTGCCAGCGCCGCTTCGATCAGCCGGCGCCGGCGGCGCCTGCCCGCTAGAACCGATTGCCAAGGAATCCGCCATGGGCACCCCCCGCGAGCTGTTGCATCCGCGCGACGAAATCCTGCGCACGATGGAGCGGATCTATCGCTACCGGATGACGACCACGTCGGGGGGCAATCTTTCGATCCTGGACGACAACGGCGACATCTGGATCACGCCGGCCCGGGTCGACAAGGGGGACCTGCGCCGCGACGACGTCATGCGCGTGCGGCCCAAAGGGGCCGTCGAGGGACTGCATCGGCCGTCGTCCGAGTTGCCGTTCCACCGGGCGATTTATGCCGCGCGTCCCGACTTGCGGGCGATCGTGCATGCGCATCCGGTGGCGCTGGTGGCTTTCAGCATCTGCCGCCGGGTGCCCGACACGCGTTTGCTGCCGCAAGCCCGGCAGGTCTGCGGCGAGATCGGCTTTGCCCCCTACGCGCTTCCCGGCAGCGAGGCCCTGGGGCGGAACATTGCCGCGTCGTTTGCGGCCGGCTTTGATTGCGTGGTGCTGGAAAACCACGGCGTGGTGACCGGCGGGACCAGCTTGCAGCAGGCCTTCGAGCGTTTCGAGACCTTGGAGTTCACGGCCAAGAGCATCGTCAAAGCCAGCCAGCTCGGACCGGTCCGCTATTTGAGCGACGAGCAGGCGCGGCGCCGCGCCCGCGCCGCCGCAGGCCGGCGCCGAGCCGGGTCCGGCCGGCGCGCCGGCGGCCGCCACGAGCCGCGAGCGGGAGCTGCGCCGGCAATTGTGCTTGTTCGTCCGCCGCAGCTATCAGCAGCGGCTGATGATCAGCACCCAGGGGGCATTCTCCGCCCGGCTCGACGAAGAGTCGTTCCTGATCACGCCGCGCGGCGTCGACCGCAGTTCTTTGGACATCGAGGACATCGTCCTGGTCCGCCGCCGGCTGGCCGAAGCCGGCCGCACGCCCAGCAGCGCCACGGTCAACCACGCCGCGATCTATCAGCGGCACGGACAAGTCCAGGCCATTGTCACGGCCTATCCGGTCAATGCCACGGCCTTCAGCGTCACCGACACCGCGCTCGACACGCGGACGATTCCCGAAAGCTACATCTTCCTCCGCACGGTGAGCCGGGCCCCGTACGGCGTGCAATTCGCCGACGGTCACGAGTTGGCCGAATTGACCTCGCCGCAGCACCCGATCCTGCTCCTGGAGAACGACGGCGTGCAGGTCTGCGGCACGAGCATCCTGGATGCATTCGACCGACTGGAAGTGCTCGAATCGACGGCCGAAGCAATGATCAACAGCCGCCCGCTGGGGGACATGGTGCCGATGTCCGACGAAACGATCCGCGAATTGGACGAAGCCTTTCTGCCCGAGGGCTAAGCACGCGGCGGCCGACGTCTTCTGTCGTCGCCGGGCGGCCGGTGAGCCTCGCCACCGAGCGCATGCCCGGCCACCCGAGGGCGCCCGAGCCGTCCCGAACGACCGGCACGGCCGGCATAACCGCGCCTGCCGGAGGCGTTATCAACCCGACTGAACTGCGGCCTATATTTTCAGGTTCGAAAGGTCTCGCAGTTCACTCGGGGAGCGGTCCGATGATCGGCAAATCACTCGCCACGGATCGGCGGCCGCGCGAAACGGCCGCCGCCGACCAGCGCGCAGAACACGTCATTGCCTTCGAAAGCGTATTCGAGCATGCCGCCATCGGCATGGCCCTGGTGGCCCCCGACGGCCGCTGGATGCGGGCCAATCGGGCGCTCTCGCGCATCGTGGGCTACAGCGAGGCCGAGCTGCTGGCCACCGACTTCCAATCGCTCACCCATCCCGACGACCTGGCCGCCGACCTGAAGCTGGCCGGCGAGCTGCTGGCCGGCGAGTTCGAGTCGTATAACCTGGAAAAGAGATATTTCCATCGGTCCGGCGACGTCGTCTGGATCCAGCTCAACGTTTCGCTGGTGCGGGACGTCGACGGCGAGCCGCTGTATTTCATCTCGCAGATTCAGGACATCACCCCGCGCCGGCGCGACGAGCTGGCCCTGCGCGAGGCCGAAACGCTCTACCGCCGGTTGGCCACCCTGGCGCCGGTCGGCTTGTTTCAGACCGACACGGCCGGCAACTACACGTTTGTCAGCGATCGCTGGTGCGCAATCACCGGACTCGATCGCGAGGCCGCTTTGGGAGCCGGCTGGGTGCAGTCGATCCATGCGGAGGATCGCGACCGCGTCGTCGACGCCTGGCGGCTGGCCATCTGGCAGGGCTCGCCGTTTAGCGCCGATTGCCGCTTCGTGACGCAATCCGGCTCGGTTCACTGGGGCGCCTGCAGCGCCCACCCGCTGCGCGATTCGGGCGGCGACCTGCTGGGCCACATCGGCACGGTTGTTGACATGACGGCCCACAAGCAGGCCGAGATCGAGCTGGAACAAAGCCGGCAGGAATATCAGGCGGCCTTCGAGTCGGACGGTCTGGCCAAGGCCCAGCTCGATTTGTCCACCGCCCGGTTCCTCCGCGTGAACAGTCAACTGTGCGAGCTGACCGGCTACACGCCGGAAGAACTGCTCGAGCGCAGTTTCCTCGACCTGACGCATCCCGACGACCGCGAGTCGGAGCTCGAGGCGCTGCTCGACATGATCGCCGGCCGCGAACTGCACTTCCGCCGCGAGAAGCGCGACGTGCGCAAGGACGGCGGCGTGATCTGGGTCTCGCTCGACGCCAAGGTCATCTCGGCCGACGAAACCGGCCCGCGGCGCACGATCGCCACGATCCAGGACATCACGGCCCGCAAGCTGCAGGAAGAGGCGCAGGCCGTGGCCTCCGCGCGGCTGCGTCACCTGGCCGAAACCGACGAACTGACCGGCCTGCCCAATCGCCGGCATTTGTCGGCGCAACTGGAAAAAATCTGGCGCTCCACCGCCGATCGGCAGGACCTGGGCTGCCTGGTGCTCGACCTGGACGGCTTCAACCAGGTGAACGACCTGGGCGGCCATGCGGCGGGCGATGCGGCCCTCAAAGCCGTGGCCGCCGCCGTGCGCAATTCGATGCGCCCCACGGATTGCTGCTGCCGCATGACCGGCGACGAATTCGTGGTGCTGGCCCTGGGAGCCCCGCGCGATACGCTGGGCCTGATCGCCGGCCGACTCCGCCGGGCCGTCGAGGGCTGCCCAGTCCCTGGTTTGGAAGCTCCCTGGAAGCTGACCGTCAGCATCGGCGTGGCCTGCGGCGCCGATTGGCAATCTTGGGAAGCCGCGCTGGCCGAAGCCGATCGGCTGCTCTACGAAGCCAAGCGCCAGGGGGGGAATCGCGTGGCAGGTCCGGCGCCGGATCTTTCGCCCGGCGACGCCGCCCCGCCTGCCGCGACGCCCGACACGGCAGCCGGCCCCTCGGCCTGACCCGGGCGGCGCCACGCTGCCCCTGGCCGCTCGGCGGTTTCTGGCGACCGCTGCTGCTCGGCAAGCGCCGGCGACTCTGCGCCGCGAAACGGTTGTAACGGCTGCGGCGCGCGAAAAATCGGGGCCGATAGCATCGCGCTCGATTGCTGGCCGCCGGCCTGCCGATGACAATCTGCGGAGCGATTGAGCCTGCCTCGGCTCGGCCGAATGAGCGAGCGAGGCACGCGCCGTGTGGGCCGATAGCAGCTAGCCCCCGGCGCAGGTCAAAACCGCCTTCCGCTCCGCTGCGGCAAAGAGTAAAGTAACGCCTCGACCGAAAAATCGGCAGGAAGCCGGTTTCAAGCGAAGCGACAAGGAGGTTGCAGCATGCCCGCTCTGGCACAAAACGAGACCGTTCGTCGGCTCGTCATCAAGACTTTTGTCGACCTGGGAACCGAGCACTCGTCGCTCTGGGACCTCGAAGAGACGGTCAGCATCGACGAAGGGCGCATCGTCGCCCGCTCGTATCTGCTCGACAATCTGTTCGCCATGTGGCTGATCGACGTCGGGATCGTGCAATTCTACGACAACGACGGCAACATGCTGCGGACTGTCAGCCTGTTCGATCCGGTCGACGCCCGGATGGCCGCCTGACCATCGGGCAGGCCACGTAGGCGCTATTCCGCGGGCTGCTTTTCCTGCGCGCGGCTGCGCTTCAGGACGTAGAGCCGCGTATCGTCTCCCGGCCGGGTGACGAACGCGGTCGGCGGCTCGCCGCTGGCGGCCCAGCAGATCGTCAGCCGATCGCCGTCCAGCTTGTAGATCCCCCGTCCGCCGAAGGGGAAGGCTTCGCTCAAGCCGAACACGTCGAACTGCGCCGGTGTGACGGTTGGATCGAGCGTGATCAACGCCCGGGCGGAGCCCAAGCGAAACACGAACTCGCCGCGCCGGCCCACGAACGTCAGCGTTTTCAGGTCCGGTTTCTTCAGCCGGGCGCCGTCTTCGTCGGCCGAGACCACTTCCCATTCCCCTTGCAGTGCCTTGCGGGCCAGGATAATCGGCTCGTAGGCCGGCTCGGGCAGCAGCTTGTGGAGCCACGACTCGGCCTCGGCCACGTAATACTCGACTTCGCTCGTGCGCCAGAGCGAAAAACTCGCCATGTCGCGCATGCGGTCGAGATGGGCCTGATAGAACGGAATCTTGTCCGGCTCCGCGGCGGCTAGCGCCAATTCCTGCTCCAGCCAGCGCCGCGACGCCTGATAGACCTCGATCGGCGCCACCTCGTTCGACTCGAACGAGGCTTGCGCCTCGTCGTACGAGCGCTCGGCAATGTCGCGCAGCTCGCGCACGGCCGCGGTGACGTTTTTACCCGCCGGAACGACCGAGGCCGGGGCAGTCGGCGAGTCGGCAGCCGGCTTGGCGGCGGGCTCGTCGTCGCTGATCAAGCGCGACGTGCAGGCGGCCCCGGCCAAAAGCGTCGCGGCCAGCAGCAAGAAAAAGAAACGGTCGGATCGAAACATATTGTGCCCCTCAGGCATGCCCTGCGCAGTGCCGCTGTAACGCTGTGCCGTCGTACCGCAGTGCCATTATATCTTGGCGGCGGGGCGCCCAGGCAGGATGAATCCGGGCGGGGGGGTGCAGGAAATCAGGCCGGCTCGTCGATCACCGGGTTGGTCAACGCGCCGATCGCGTCGATCTCGATCGTGATCTGGTCTCCCGCCTTCAGCCAGACGGGCGGATTTCGGGCCATGCCCACGCCATGCGGAGTGCCCGTCAGGATCACCGTGCCGGCCAGCAGCGTCGTGCTGCCGCTGAGAAATTCGATCAGCCGCGGCACGTCGAAGATCATGTCGTCGGTGCCCCAATCCTGCATCGTCTGGCCGTTGAGCACGGTCTTGATCCGCAGGGCGTTGGGGTTGGGAATTTCATCGGCCGTGACCAGCCAGGGCCCCAGCGGGCAGAACGTGTCGAACGTCTTGCCGCGGCACCATTGACCGCCGCCGCCGTCCTTTTGCCAGTCACGGGCGCTGACGTCGTTGGCGCAGGTGTAACCCAGTACATAGTCGAGCGCCGAGACCCGCGGCACGTTTTTGCACGTGCGGCGAATGACGACTGCCAGCTCGCACTCGTAGTCGACCTGCTCCGACTTCAAGCGCCGGGGCAGCATGATCGGATCGCCCGGATTCTGCGTGGCGCCGGGAGACTTCATGAACAACACCGGATTCTCGGGAATCTTGGCTTTGCCCTCTTCCGCGTGGCGGCGATAGTTCAACCCGATGCACAGGATCGAGGTCGGCGCGATCGGCGCCAGCAGTTTGGCCACCTGGGCCGGGCGATTGGTGACGGAATAGTCCCCGAAAATATCGCCGGTTATCTCCCAGGCAACGTCGGCCGCCTGGCGGCTGGCGTGCTTGATGGTTCCCTGCGGATCGGCGTAACGGATGATTTTCATGCGGCGAGAAATTCCCGGTTCGAGGTTGGGAGGGCGCCCCGTCGGTCGGCGGCCGCCCCAGGGCAAGCCCGACCCGCTCATTGACGGGTCCCTGCGACGCGGCCAGAATCAAGCGAAAGCTCAACAATCTTATCGTCGCGACCGGGATCTCCTCAAGCTCCGCCGGCCGGACGCGGAGCCCCTGCCGGCCGATTCGGACATGTCGCCAGGCCGGCGGACCGGTGGGCCATTTGGCGGGTGGACTACAGGCGGGTGGACTACAGGCGGGTGGACCATTAGGCGGGTGGACCATTAGGCGGGTGCAATGGAACAGCGACCAACCGAACCCGACGCCGAGCCCCCCTCGGGCGAGCACGCGGACCTGTCGGGCCAGCTTACCGTTTCGGCCGGTTTGCTCCCCCCCTGGCATGTTGACGAGCTGCCCGAGCCGCCACGGCCCGGCTGGCGGCTGTGGATCGGTCTGCTCGGGCCGGGCGTGGTGCTGGCGGGCACGTCGATCGGGTCGGGGGAGTGGCTGTTCGGCCCGGCGGTGAGTGCCCAGTACGGCGCGACGCTACTGTGGATCGCCTCGCTGAGTATCATCCTGCAGGTATTCTGCAACCTGATGATGATGCGGTACACGCTCTATTGCGGCGAGCCGATCCTGGTGGGCGGCATGCGCACCTTTCCCGGCCCGCGGGCCTGGATAGGCGTGTATGGGCTGATGGACCTGACCAGCATCTGGCCCTACAACGCCTCGAACGCCGCGGTGCCCTTGGCGGCGGCGATCATCGGCCATCTGCCCGGCGACGGCTCGATCTCGCTCGTGGGTCACGCGGTCGACGAGAAAATGTTCGTCCGGCTGCTGGGCATTGCGGTTTTCGTCCTGGCGTTCGTGCCGCTCATCTTTGGCGGCACGATCTATCGGATGCTCGAAAAAGTGATGTCGATCAAGCTCGTCCTGATCCTGGGCTATTTGGGCTTCGTCACCGTGTTTATGGTGTCGCCCCGCGTGGCCTGGGAAGTCTGCACGGGGTTCTTTGCCGTGGGCACCTATCCCGAGCGGGCCGACACGATCCTGGTCGATCCGCACTTCAGCCTCACACACGTCGACGGCCCGGACCTGCTAGTCGTCAAAGGAACCATCCAAAGCGACCGCGACCATCCGATGATCGCCGAGTATCGCATTAACGGCGTCAAGCAGGACCTGGATCAGCTCACCGAGGCCGAAAAACACCGCCGCGACACGGCCGTGGCCGAAGCGGTGCGCCTGATGCATGCCGGCACGTTCTTGATCGAAACCCAGCCCGACGCCGAGGGGGTCGCGTTATCGGCCGCGGGGCGCGTCGAGGACGGACGCTGGGTGGCCGACCGGTTTACCACCCGTGACGCCCAGGGGGTGCGGAAGTTCGAAGACCTGGACGAGATGCCGCCGAATTCGGCCCGGCGTCTGCACGAGCTGGTCGAAAACCAGGGGGTCGAAAAGCACAGCCTGTTCCGCTATATCGCCGAGCACCACGAGTTGCCCAACATCAATTGGATGATGCTGGCCGCCTTCGCCGGCATCGCCGGAGCCGGCGGCATGACCAATTCGATGTTTTCCAACTACACGCGGGAGAAGGGCTGGGGCATGGGCGCCCACGTCGGCGCCATCCCCAGCGCCATCGGCGGCCGCACCATCCCGCTCTCCCACACGGGCAAGGTCTTTCTCATCGACGGCGAGAGCCTGCGGCGCTGGCGGGGCTGGCTGCAGCACGTCTTTCGCGACCAGTTCGCCGTCTGGATGCTGGCGTCGTTCGTCGGCATGGCCCTGCCCTGCATGCTGTCGCTCGAATTCATTCGCAACACGACGGTCTTCGAGCACCGGGTCGCCGCCATGACGGCCGAGGGGCTGGTCAACCGTTATCCCCAGCACGCCCAGTTGCTTTGGACTTTGACGCTGCTCTGCGGGTTTTTGATCTTGGCGCCCGGCCAGATCAGCGCCGCCGACCAGATCTCCCGCCGCTGGACCGACATTGTCTGGACCAGCAGCGCCAAAGCCCGGCGATTGGGGGACACCAGCGTGAAGTATGTTTATTATTCGATTCTGTCGGGCTATGCTGTTTGGGGGCTGTTGATCCTGTGCTGGTTGCCGACGCTGCAGATCGCGGTGATCGGCGCGGCGCTGCAAAACCTGGCGTTGGGCATCTCGGCGATCCAGGCCTGGCATACGAATCGAACCTTGATGCCCCGCGCGCTGCAGCCCCATTGGGTTCTGCAGGCGGGCACGATTTGCTGTGGACTGTTTTTCGCTCTCGTCGGTGTGGTCGGAGCCTACGCCCTGCTGCACCATTAAGCGGTTTTTCGCCGCGGCCCCGAACGTCCGCCTCGCGCGAAGCGCGGCGGTACAGGGCGGGCCGCAGGTCTCCCCAGAGGATTACTTGTTATGAGTACGACTGCCAGCGGACCGGCGGCCCAAGTTTCGGCCGCCATCCCGGCTGATTTTCCCCTGGATACGCCAGCGCTGCTGGAGCTTTACGAGCGGATGATGCTCATTCGCCGCTTCGAGCTCGTTGCGCAGGACTTGCTCAAGAAGGGGGAGATGCCCGGCTTCTTGCACCTGTATGTCGGCGAAGAGGCCACGGCGGTCGGCGTGTGCGCCCACCTGGGCGACAGCGATTGGATTTCCAGCACGCATCGCGGCCACGGCCATGCCCTGGCCAAAGGCGTGCCGCCCGGACAAGTCATGGCCGAACTCTATGCCAAGGCGACGGGCTGCTGCGGCGGCCGCGGCGGCAGCATGCACTTGTATGCCCGCAGCCAGGGGCTGTTCGGCACCAACGGCCTGGTCGGCGGCGGCATCCCGGCCACGGTCGGCTTGGGGCTGAGCGCCCGCAACCGCGGCACCGATCAACTGGCCGTGGCGTTTTTCGGCGACGGGGCGGTCAATCACGGCGCGTTCCACGAGTCGATCAATTTCGCCGGCGTGCAAAAAGCCCCGGTCATCTTCGTTTGCGAAAACAATCTCTACGCCACGGCCACGCCGCTAACCATGGCCACGGCCAACCCCGAAGTGGCCACCAAGGCCGCCAGCTACGGCATCCCGGGCGTGGCGGTCGACGGCAACGACGTGCTGGCCGTCTGGCAGGTTATGCACACGGCGGTCCAACGGGCCCGCCGCGGCGAGGGACCCACGCTGATCGAGGCCAAAACCTACCGCACGGTCGGTCATCACGAGGGCGACCCTCTGGTCGGCACGTACCGCACGCAGGAAGAGCTGGACCGCTGGAAGGCCCGCTGTCCGGTGCGCAACTACCGGGCACGCCTGCTGGCCTCGGGCCGGGCGACCGAGGCCGAGCTCGTGGCCATCGACGAGCGCGTCGAGCGACACGTGCAAGAGGCCGTCGAGTTTGCCCGCCGCTCGCCGCACCCCGATCCGGCCCGGGCGCTCGATCACGTCTGGGCCGAGCCTTTGCACCCCCCGCTGCCGGAAGCCCCGGCCGACGCGCCGACCACGGTGCAGGGCTGGCTGGAAGCGGTCCGCGACGGTATTGCCGAAGAAATGCGGCACGATCCGAACATCCTGTACATGGGCGAGGGAACCGGCGAGCGGGGCGGCAGCTTCGCCCACACCAAGGGCCTGTGGCACGAGTTCGGCGCGCTGCGGATGATCGACACCCCGATCGCCGAACTCGGCTTCACCGGCGCCGCCATCGGCTCGTCGGCCAGTGGTTGCCGTTCGGTCAGCGACCTGATGTTCGCCGACTTCATGTTCGAGGCCGCTTCGCAAATCATTCACCAGGCCGGCAAGCTGCGCTACATGAGCAACGGCCAGGTCGAAGTGCCGATGGTCGTGCGCTGCTCCTGGGGCACGGTCAAATGCACGGGCCCGCATCACAGCGGGGCCTATCATCCGGTCTGGGCCCACTGTCCCGGCTTGATCGTCGTGGTGCCGTCCAATCCGGCCGATGCCAAGGGCCTGATGAAGACCGCGCTGCGGGCCGGCGACCCGGTGATGTACCTCGAACCCAAGGCCCTGTTCGCCTCCAAGGGACCCGTGCCGACGGGAGAATACTTCGTGCCGCTGGGCGTAGCCAAGGTGGTTCGCTCGGGCAGCGACCTGACGCTGGTCTCCTGCGGCACGCCGCTGCACCGCACGAGCGAAGTGGCCGAGCAACTGGCCGCCGAGGGAATTTCGTGCGAGGTGATCGATCTGCGCACGATCGTTCCGCTCGATGTCGAGACGATCGCCGCCAGCGTGGCCAAGACCGGCCGCCTGTTAGTCGTGGACGAAGCCTATTCGATGTGCGGCATCGGCGCCGAGATTGCCGCGGCGATGATGGAGCTGGCCTTCGACGAACTGGATGCGCCGGTCGGACGCGTGCATACCGAACCGGTCGCGCAGCCGTTCAGCCCCGCTCACGAAGGCGCCGTGGTCGTGTCGAACGCCCGGATCCTCGCCGCGGCCAAAGCCGTCCTGGCCGGCAAACCCATCGTGCCGCGTCGCTTGCGCGGCGTCAAAACCGGGCCGGCGGCAAAACCGGGCCCAGCCAGCCCAGTCGCGGCCAGCCCAGCTCCGACCATTTCGCCGGCGGCGACCACGGGCCCGGCCACCAACGGCCAGTCAGCACCCCCGGCCCAGCGCGCCGCGAAAGCTCCGGCGGCCGGCGTCGCAGTGATCATGCCCAACCAGGACCTGACGATCACCGAAGGCAAGGTCATCGGCTGGCTCAAACAGGTCGGCGACAATGTGACCAGCGGCGAAATCCTGGCCGAGGTGGAAACCGACAAAGCAGTCATCTCCATCGAGGCGCCCGTCGCCGGCCAACTGATCGAGATCAGCGCGCCCGAACAGACGATCGTGCTGCTCGGGCAGCAACTGGGCACCATCCGGCCCGAGGCCTGACGGCCGGCGGCGAAATCATTTCCTGGCTTTCGGCTACGGAGGAATGTATGGACTCGTGGGCGGGATGGGGTCGCGAATTGGTCATGGTCGGGGCAGTCGGGCCGGATGACGATTCGGTCGAACGCACTTGCGCTCAGCCCGTTTTCGCAGGCCGACGGTTCGGCCGGCGCAGCGTTCGCCCGCGCGCTCGTCATCGGCAGCCTCGGTGCCTGGCTGCCGCTTTGCAGCGGCGCGCTCGAGGCTGCGGCGCCCCCGCCGCCGGCTGGGCCCCATTGGTCGGCCGTCGACTTGTCGCTGCTGGTCTCGCCCGAGCTGCCCTGCGTGTGGCCGGTCGGCATGACCCAGTACCTGCTCACGCCCAACCGCGTGATCGGACCGGGGGCCTACAACCGCGACCTGGTCATGATCGACGAGCACACGGGCACGCAGTTCGACGCGCCCGCGCATTTCGTCCCGCCGCCGGACTCGGGTTTGCCCGGTGCGGGGCCGATGGGCAAAGTCACCGGCGAGCTGGTGCCGGTGTGGCGGTTCGTGGGCGAGGCCTGCGTGATCGACCTCAGCCCGCACTTGGACGATGCCCGGCCGGGCGAGAGCTTCCTGATCGAGCCGGACCTGGTGCTCAGCTGGGAGCAGAAGCACCGCAAGCTGGGGCCGGGAGACATCGTGCTGTTTCGCAGCGGCTACACCGACCGCTATTATCAGCCGTTTCCGCAAGGCGACCGCTTCGTCAACACGGTGCTGCGCAACCAAACGCCGGGCTGGCCCGCGCCGACTCCGCAAACCATGAAGCTGCTCGGCGAGCGCCAAGTGACCGCGGCCGGCACCGACGGCGCGAGCATGGGCCCCGTGCCCACGCTGGCCGCGGCCACGCATCTGGCCGGCGCCCAGTACGGGCTGGTCTGGACCGAGTGCCTGACCGGGCTGGACAAGTTGCCTCCGACCGGCGCCTTCTACGCCCTGCTGCCGAACAAGCACGCCCACGGATCCGGCGGCGAATGCCGCGTGCTGGCGATTACCGACGCCGAGCTGGCCAAGAAATTGATCGACCGGGCAAAGAGCAAAAACGTCGCCGACCTGACGGCCCTGCTCGACGAAGATCTGCCGATCACCTGGCCCGGCGAAGCGGCCGGCCTCGAAGCCACGCGTTACCTCGGCAAGACGCTCAACGCCTTCGATCCGGCTCGCGGCCCGTACTTCGCCCGGACGCACGTGCTCGACAGCCAGGTCGGCACGCACCTGGTGTCGCCGTCGTACGCGCTGCCGGGGCCCGGTTTCGACAACGCCCGCTATGCGCCGGCGGTGCGGCAAGCGCTGGAGAAATACGAAGCCCGGTTCGGCAAGCGCGGCACGAGCGAGCTGACAGTCGACAAGCTGCCGCTCGATCAGCTGATGGGGCCGGCCTACGTGATCGACGTGCCCACGCCCTCGACTGCCCAGCAGCAGGACGGCAAGTCGCCACAAATCACGCTCGAGGCCGTGCAAGAGCAAGACCGCAAGCGTCCGATCAAGGCGGGCGACGTCGTGATCTTCCACACCGGCTACTGCGATAAGTACCTGGCGCCGATTCCGGCCGGAAACCGACTGATGGCCGAACCTTTGGCCGGCAAAGCGCCCGGCTGGCCGGCCCCGCAGCCCGAGGTGATCGTGTTTCTGGCCGAACGGGGCGTGCGGCTCATCGGCACCGACGCACCGACCATGGGCGGCGTCGAGGCCGACGCGGCCCTGCCGGTCTATTGGGCGGCGGGCAGCCGCGGCATGTGCCTGGTCGAGTTCCTGACCGGGCTCGACGCCCTCAAGTCCCCCGATGCGTTCTTCCTGTTCGGACCGGTCAAGCTCAAGGACGCCCACGGCAGCTACGGCCGGGCCATCGCCCTGTACTAGCAAAGCCGAACGGGCCTGCGCCCGGCAGGTCGTGTTTCCGTTCCCTAACCGCTGTGCTACTTATTCATGCAAGTCAATCTAAAGGGACAGGTGGCGCTGGTCACCGGGGCCGCCCGAAACATCGGCCAGGCGATCGCCGATGCCCTGGCCCAGAACGGCGCCCACGTCGTCTACACCGATATCGTCGCCGCTGAAGCCGAAGCGGCCGCCGCGCGCCAGCCGGGCTGCCTGGGCCTGGCCATGGACGTCACCCGGCAGGACCAGATCGGCATGGCGTTCGACCGCACGCTCGACGCTTACGGCCGTCTCGACATCCTGGTCAACAACGCCGGAGTGAACACGCTCAAGTACCGTGTGCCGATCGATGAATTTCCGCGGCACGAATGGGATCGCCTGCTCTCGGTCGACCTGACCGGCTTGTACCAGGTGAGCCACGCCGGCAGCCAGATCATGCGGCGGCAAGGCTCGGGCCGCATCATCAACATCGCTTCGGTCGCCGGCATCGTGCCGCTGCGGCTGCAATGCGCCTTCGTGGCCGCCAAGGCCGGCGTCATCCATCTGACCAAGAGCATGGCGCTCGAACTCGGGCCGGCCGGCATCCTGGTCAACGGCATCGCCCCGGGCTCGATTCTGACCGAAGGCACCCGGCAACTCTTCTACGGCGAAGACGGCAAATTCCGCGACTCGGTCGATCGCATGCTCGCCCACGTGCCGCTGGCCCGGCCGGGCAATGTCGAGGAAATCGCCGTTGCCGCCCTGTTTCTGGCCGCGCCGGAAAACACCTACATGGTTGGCCACATCCTCACGGTCGACGGCGGCTGGACGGCCGGCTACGCCCGCGAGTTTTAAGGGCCCGCGCGGGGACCGGGGGTTCGCCGAACACGGCAGGCGCTGGCTCGGCCGCGCGGATTCAATCGGCGTTCATGGCCAGGCGCATGCCCAGCAGCACGTAGCGCGTGTCGGGGGCGTTCCAGTTGCGGTATGAACTGCGCAGGTACAACGGCCAGCTGTGCCACGAACCACCGCGGCGCACGCGCAGGTCGCCCGATTCGGGCCCTGCCGGATCGTCCACGGGCGAATTCCGGTAGTAGTCGTCCGCGTACCAATCGGCGCACCATTCCCAGACGTTGCCGTGCATGTCGTACAGGCCCAAGCTGTTGGGCCGGAGACTGCCGACCGGTGCGGTGAAGGCGAAACCGTCGCTGGCCAGTACGGCGAATTTTTCCCACTGCCCGAAGAGCGGCCGGCAGGCGGCGTCGAACAAATTGGCGACCGTGACCAGCTCTTCCGGATCGTCGCCCGAGTGATAGCGCGACGTGGTGCCGGCACGGCAGGCAAATTCCCATTCGGCTTCGCTGGGCAGCCGGTAATGCAGGCCCTCGCGCCGGCTGAGCCACTCGCAGAGGGCAACGGCGTCGTTCCAGGTGACGTTGACCACCGGGTGGCGCTCGTCCTGCGGAAAGCCCGGGTTGCGCCAGGAGTAATCCGACTTGCGGCCTTCGAAGTATGCGATCTCGCTGCGGTAGCCCCAGCCGCCGCTGCCGTCGCGCTCGGCCTCGCTCTGGTAGCCCGACTCGGCGACAAAGCGGGCAAACTGGCCGACCGTCACGGCATGCGCGCCAGATAGAACGGCCGCGTGATCCGCACCTTGTGCAGCGGCTGCTCGTCGTAGAGCGCGACGATGCGTTCGGACTCGTAATGCGGAAACGCCCGAGCCAGCTCGTCGGCCGAATCACGATTGCCCATCCAGAACTCGCCGGCCTCGATCCGCACCATTCGCATTTCCAGGCTGTTCACGCGGGTGGCAGCGCGCGGCTGCGATTCGTCGGTCGGCGCCGCCGCGCCCAGACCCGGGGCGCTGGGATCCGGGCTGCTGGCACCGGGCAACTCGTCCTGGCGGACAGCGATGGCGCGCCCGCGGGCGTCGCTCGATTGCGACGTTTGCAGTCGCTTTGACAACAGGCTCATCGTGCTCCTCCTTCCCTGAGAGGTTCGGCTTGGACGGCGAAACCGGGTCGTTTTGGATCCCGCCGGATTCTGCGGCTGAGAGCCCCGGCAATCCTGCCAGGGGATCCCACCCATGTTTGCGCCCCGGTTGTGCCCGTCATTGCAAAGCTCGTACCGCGAGGCAAACTTTGCCACTCGGGCGCTTTGGCGAAACCGGCGCCGTGGCAATCCGGTCCGCCGCGAGCCCGCGCCACCGCAAACGGGCCTCCAACGACGTGCCGGGCCGGAGCTAGGCGCGCCGCGCACGGCGGATTAGAACAAGTTTCAAAACCTGCGGGGACTGTCCCTATTTTGCGCAGTCCTCGGAGCAAAATGGGACTGTCCCCCCTCTCCGAGCAGGTTTTGAAACCGGTCCTAGGACCATTTGCATGGCAGCCACTTTGAGCGTGGGGGACCCGGCCCCCGAATTCACGCGCCCCACGGCCGGCGGCGAAGAAATCAGCCTGAGCCAGTTTCGCGGCCGGCGGGCGGTGGTGCTGTATTTCTACCCCCGCGACAACACGACCGTTTGCACGGCTCAGGCCTGCGCCTTTCGCGACCATATCGAGGATTTTCGCTCGGCCGACGCCGAAGTGATCGGCGTGAGCGTCAATTCGCTCGAATCGCACCGGCAATTCGCCGCCCGGCACCGGCTGCCCTTCCACTTGCTCAGCGACGCCGACGGTTCGCTCCGGGCTTTGTACGGCGTGGAGGACGCGCTTTGGGTGATCCCGGCCCGGGTGACCTTCGTGATCGACAAGCAAGGGATCATCCGGCACATCTTTTCCGCCAGATTTCAATCGTCCCAGCACGTCCAGCGGGCCCTGGCCGCGCTGGCCGCGGCAACCCCCGATCCCCAGGCGGATCCATCCCCCCGGGCACCATCGCCGGCCCCACCCGAGCGAGCCGGCGGCTCCGCCTGAATCCTGGGCCGCCAATCGGCCCGGGGCCGTCGGCGGAAACCCTGGAAACACGTGGTTTGGCCCCTGCCAGCGGTTCGCCGACAATCCGGACAACCGCCGCGGTGCCGGGCCGCCAGACGCCCCGCGAGCCTGTCCGTGCCGCATGGGCGGACTAATGCGCATAACCGGCCGGAGCCGCTACGACTTGCGGCGGGTCGAAAAACGTCGGGGCGGCCGGCACCTTTTCTTCGGCGCCGAATTGAGGATAATGGGTGCACACCCCTCGTCTAGTTCATTCGTCGCTCATGCGACGCGCCGACTCTTATGTCAACTGAAACCCTGCTGGCCGCGCCCCCGGGCGACGTCCCCGCGGCCGCTTCGCCGTCGATTTCCGCAGCTCCGCTGACGGCACAAGCGGTGCCGCACGCCGCCCGATTCCGCTACATCGACGCGCTGCGCGGACTGGCCGCGCTGGCCGTCTGTTGGCACCACATCAACTTGTACGGCCCGCTGCCTGTTCCGGCCGAGACCGTGATGCCGCGCTGGCTGAACTGGGCGGCTCTGAACGGCTGGGCCGGCGTGCCCGTGTTTTTCGTGATCAGTGGATTCGTGATCGCCTACAGCATTCGCGGGGCGTGGGTCACGCCGCGCTTCCTGGGCAACTTCGCCCTGCGCCGTTCGCTGCGGCTGGATCCGTCGTACTGGGCGATCATCGGGCTGGCATTGTTTCTGGAATTCCTGCCCGACGTGGTCGATTTGCCCTCGCCGCACGACAACGGGCTTTCGACCGGCCAGGTGTTGACGCACTTCGTCTACCTGCAAAACATTTCCGATTATGACAATTTGTCCGCCGGCTTCTGGACGCTGTGCATCGAGATGCAGTTCTACCTGCTGTTCTGCCTGCTGATGGCACTGGCCCAGCGATTGGCGCGGCGGGGTGACGAGCAGAACCCGTACCCCGGTTCCCGGGTGCTGACCCTGGTCTACATGCCGCTGGCCCTGATTTCGCTCTTCGTGATCAACCAGAACGAACTGTTCGACGATTGGATCATCTACTTCTTTTCGATCTTCTTCCTGGGGGCTGCCGCCTGGTGGACGCTCGATCGCCGGCTGCCGAGCTGGCTGTTCTGGTCGTATCTGGCGGCGATGGTCGGCCGCTATGTCTGGCACGGCGGCGATGACTTGCCGTTTGCCATCGTCACCGGGGCTTCGATTCTGGTCGTGGGCCGCTTCGGGGCCCTGCATAGCTTCCTGAATATCCGGCCGCTGCAGTACCTGGGCCGGATCTCCTACAGCCTGTATTTGATTCACTACGCGGTCAGCCATATCGTAGTCAGCGCCGGCTACCGGCTCACCGGCGACGCCCCCTGGGCGGCGTTCGGCTGGCTGCTCGCATCGGTGGCGCTGAGCGTCCTGGCGGCCCACTACTTCTATCTGTTCATCGAAGCGCCGACGGCGCGTCTGGCCGCGCGGCTCAAACCGAGATCGGGTGCCCCCGATCCGGTCCCCAGCGCCTCGGGCGACGGCGGCCGCGCGTACACTCCCTCGCCCGCCGGTGCCTGAGCGGCCGTCTCCAATTGAGGCTGCGGATTCGTAGCGGCCGGCGCGAGCCTGGCCGGCACGGAATCGGGCTGAGCGGAGAGTGCATCACGCGCGTAGCGCGTGGCCCCGGTGTGCGCGACCGTCTGGATACCCGGGCTCTTGCTGCCCGCGGCAAAACGCTGGCGTCCCGGCCCGGATTTCCCCGCACCAAAACTGACCGTGAGCCAGCTTCCGTCCTGGCTCCAGCCGATGCGCCAGTCCGCAGGGCCCTGGTTCCGATCCGATGGACTCGGCGAGGGGCCGTCCGGACCTGCCGGTTTCTCGGGGGTCAAGAAGCCCGCCACCAGGGGTTCAAGTGCCGCCCGCAGGCTGCCATCGGCCAGCACCTGCGCCAGGAAGCTTTGATGGATCCAAACCGCGGCCGGCGGATCGCCGGCGATGGCTGGCGGCGGCGGCTCGGCCTGGCCCTCGGCGGGAGCCTCGCGAAAGATGGCCATGTCCAGGCGGTCGGTCGTGCTGCTGCATTGCGTGACCAGGTTCAGGCCGCCTTGCCGGGCGGCGGCGAAAAACTTCCGCTGAAACCGCTCGACCTCCTCCAGGCTCGCCGCAACGTCGCGATCCACTTGCCGCTGGAGTCCCGCGGCAAAATGGCTGGCCGCTTCGTAATCGGCTTGTCCGCGAACCCCCTCGCTGCTCCGCGTCGCGACACGCCGGGCAATGGCCCCGCGCAGCCCGGGCAAGCTGCTGCAGATGCCGCAGGTTTGCGAATGACTGCAGGCCGAGCCGACGGCCGGCAACCAGTGCAAGCCTGACTCATCCAGCAGCACCCGCTTGCGGGCCTGAAAACTGGTCATCGAGTGGCTGAAGATCTGGGCGCGTCCGCCATCGCTCACCGTGTCGGCGTGCGAATTGCCCGCAAAGAAAATATCGGCGATGGCCTGCCGGCGAGAGGGCACAAATGCGATCGCACCCTGGCCGTGCGTCGTCGACGTGCCGCTGACCGGCGAGCCGACGATCACGTCGTTGACCGCCGCCCGCGTGTCTACGTCGCGTGGCACGAACTGATCGAGAAACTGCCGCGACACCTGCACGTGGATCACCCGCCGCGGCGCGCTCGACTGGGCCCACGTCGGCACAAGCGGCTCGGCGGAACCCGTCGCACTCGACGCGAGCCGGCCCCAGGCGGCGGCCCAGCCGTGCGGCCCGGGCAAAGCGGCGGGATCCTGCGGCGCCTCGACCCGCGACACCTCGATCTGCACCTCGCCGGCCGCGATAGCCGCTTGAACGAACCGGCGGTCGGACGCACTCAGATTGCTCAGCCGGGCCGAGGCTTGCTTGCCGTCTGGACGCTCGAGCACCAGGCGCTCGCCGTGTACGGCAACCAGGCGCGCCCGGGCACGCAAGTGGCCGGTGACATCGGTCCAGATGCGCTCGGCCGGAACTGTCGACTCGGCCAGCGCCGACGTGTCCGGTCGAGCCGTCGCGTCGCGAACGAACGCTTGATCCGCCGGGCTGAGCTGATCCCAGGCTATGGTCGTTCCTCGGCCCGAGGGCTGGCGAAGTCGGACGCCATCGGCCCGAACCTCGACCAGCACTGCCACGCGCGAGAACTTGCCGCTCACGTCGGTCCAGACGCGCGGCTGTTGTGCGTCCGGTGCCGGCTCGGAGGCGGCCGCTGCACTGGCGCTCGAAGCGAAGAGACCCGACAGAAGGATGAGACAGAACAATCGGCCGAGAAGGCTGCTGCTCGCGCACATGAGTTGGCTCTTCCGCAAAAGAATTCCGCGGGCGCGTGCGCTCAAACTCCTTTCTTCCGGCACGGCCCAACCGAGGCTATCGAGCCTCGAGTTCGGGTAAATCAGGTCCTGCGCCTAATCGATCTTCTACTCACCGGATCGACAAATCGCACGTCGTCTTACGAAAACGTAACCCGAAGGGCGAGAAACCGCCGCTTTTTGCGGCAGTCGGCCGTTGGAAATGTCCAAAGGGCAAGACCCCTCTGCAGGGCCCAGACGCGCCAGGTCACGGGGCTGGCGGCCAGCGCAGCGCAAACCCTGCCGGGCAGCGAACAAATCATTCCTGCCGCATCGATTGCAGCGGGTTGAGCATTGCGGCACGCCGGGCCGGCACCATGGCCGAGACCAGCACGACGGCCAGCGCCGCCCCGGCCAGCGCGGCGACGAACTCGGGCCGAAACGAGAATTGCATGTAACGGCCGAAGAGCGAGCCCAGGCAGCGGTTGAACGTATGAGACAGGCCGATCCCCGAGATTGCTCCGGTCAGAATTCCGAGCCAGGCGATGATGCTGGCCTGTCCCAGCACGATCTTGAGGATCTGCCGCCGCTGCATGCCGATTGCCCGCAGCATCCCCAGCTCGCGAGTTTGCTCCAGCACGTTCATCGTCAAGGTGTTCACGACCCCCAGCGCGCCGACCACCAGCCCGGCTGCCAGCAGCACCCAGAGGCCGATCGTCGTGCCGGCCACGGTTCGATCGACGATCTGAACGATGTCGGTAAACGACTGCAACAGCAACCCATCGTCGGCGGCCAGTTCGCGCAGGCTGGAGTCGACCTCGTCCACCTTGCCCGGCGCGGCCTTGATGAAGAAGCCGGCGACGCCTTCGAACTTGAAGTACCGCTCGGCGACTTTGCTGTCGATCGTGACGAGTAATCCGCCGATGGCGTACTCGGTGACCAGGGCCGCCACGCGGAACGCATGTTTGCGATCGCCCGCGGTGATCTCGACCGTGTCTCCTTGCTTGGCGCCGACGCGTTCGGCCAGGACGGAACCCAGGGCCACCTCTCCGTCGAGCAGTTTTTCCAGCACGCCCTGGTCGCTGCCCAGCACGTACAGCGGCACGCGATCGTAGCTGCTGAAGTTGCGCGTCAGGAGCTTGGCTTTTTGACCGTTGACCGAAACCGCCAGCTGCTTGATGGCGTCGACTTTTTCCACCCCCTGGATCGAGGCGATTTTTTCCGCCAGCGAGTCGGGCATGGTGGCTTGGGCCTGTTCGCTGGCATTGGGCTGCATGACCCGCAGCAGGAAGTCGGCCGTGATCGTGCGTTCGATCCACTTGTGCGTGTCGTCGTTGACCGTGAACACCGAATTGCCGATCCCCAGGCTGGTCGACACCGCCATGAACAGCACGCCGATCGTCAGCGCGCTGCGCGTGGCGTGACGCAGCACCAGCCGTTCGGCCATTTCACCTTCGACCTGCAGCCAGCGGCGTATCGGCCAGGCCAGCAGGCGCACTCCCGGCCCCAGGCAGGCCGGCAGAAGCAGCACGCAGAAGATCAGCGAAAACACGAGTGTGGCCACCGACGCCCAGATCGGCAAGAATCCGCGCGGCGCCAAAACCCGCGACCGCCGTCGACGCCAGCCCCACCAGACCGATCGTCGTGGGCACGCGGCTGCCACGGCCCGGCTCCAGCGTCACCACGGGCCGCATTCCTTCCAGTGGCGAGACGCGGCTGGCCTTGCGGGCCGGATACCACGAGGCCACCAGGCAAACAACAGGGCCGACGAGCGCCCCGACGATGAAGGTCCAATTCAAGTCCGGGCGCGCCGGCAGCTGGACGCCAAGCAGCCCCGCCATCGAGCGCATCAGCAGGCTGCCGCCGTAAACGCCCAGTGGAATGCCGATGGCCGTGCCGGCGATGCCCATCAGCAGGGCTTCGTAGCAGATCATGCCCAGCACCTGCCGCCGCGTAGCGCCCACGGCCCGGAAGACGGCCAATTGCCGCCGCCGCTCGCTGACGTTCATCAAGAACACGCTGAGCACGATGAACACGGCGGTGAGGAACGACAGCGAGCTGGTCATCATCAGGCTGACTTCGGTGAGCAGCAGCGTCTCTTCGGCCTGGCCTTTGCGCGATCCCGGCACGCGGATTTCGAGCGTGCCCGGCAATTCCGCCTCGGCCGCGGCGATCACGTCGTGCGCGTATTTCGGATCGTCGAGGTAGACGTGCAGCAAATCGACCTGACCGGCGGCGCGGGAAAAAATCCGCTGCATCCGCTCGAGCGGCATGATCAACATGCCCCCCTGCTGCAGCTGCGAAGCATCCTCGAGCGCGAAAATGCCGGTCACCTTGTAGGTCTGCATCCGGCCGGTGAAGAATTTCAGGTCATCGCCGACGGCAACTTTCAGATTGGCGGCCAGGTTCGCCTCGACGCCGACTTCGCCGGCCCCCGTGGGCAGCCGGCCGGAGGTCGCAGCCAGACCGACGATCGATTCCGGCTCGTCGGGCACGATGCCGGAGACGAGCACCGAGATCTTCTTGTCGCCGCGGAGCACGTTGGTGCCGCGGCGCAACACCGGCACCACGGCGCGAACGTGCGGCAGCGAGGCGACCTTTTCTGCTTCGGCCCCGGGGAACTGGCTGCCCCCCTTGGACACGACCTCCAGATCGGCGCGGCCGGACAGCAGTTCGTAGACCCGGCGGTTGGCCGTGCGCGTGGTGGCCGTGGCCGAGCTGACGGCCACGATCGCGGCGACGGCAATTACCACGCTCAGCAGGCTGAGCAGCGAGCGCCCGGGGCGGCGCCGGAATTCACTCAGCGCATAACGCCAGGAATTCATCCTTGCGGCTCCCGCGCGCCGACCACTGCCCGCACTCCGTCGCGCGGATCGTAGTCCTCGACGATGCGTCCGTCGCGCATGTGGACCACGCGGTCGGCCCGGGCGGCCACGGAAGCATCATGCGTGACCAGCACGACGGTTTGCCCCTGGGCATCGACCAATTCCCGCAACATGGCGATCACCCGATCGCCGTTGGCGCTGTCCAGATTGCCCGTCGGCTCGTCGGCCAGGATGATGGCCGGATCCGCCACCAAAGCCCGGGCGATGGCCACGCGTTGTTGCTCGCCGCCGGAGAGTTGACTCGGCAGCTGATTGCGGCGCTCGGTCAGGCCGACCAGTTCGAGCATGGCGGCGGCGCGCTGTTCGGCTTCGCCGCTGCGGACCCCTTCCAAGCGCAAGGGCAGGGCCACATTGTCGAGCGCCGAAAAGATCGGCAGCAGATTGAACTGCTGGAACACGAATCCGATCCGGCGGCGGCGCAGCAGCGTGCGCTGGTCGTCGGTCATGCGCCCGATTTCGATCCCCTCGAGCAGCAACTCGCCTCCGCTGGGCACCTCCAAGCCGCCCAAAATATTGAGCAGCGTGCTTTTGCCCGACCCCGAGGGCCCCATGATGGCCACAAACGTGCCCTGTTCGACCTCGATGTCGACGCCGCGCAGAGCCTCAACGCGCACCCCTCCATTGTAAGTTTTGGAGAGCTGCCGTCCTTGGATAACTTCTTTCATAGTCGCAAGTTATGCGCGGCGTGGGGAGTGCCGGCCTCAGACCCGGCTGGATGGCTCGGGGGCCGCTGTCGGCGGAGGGTCCAACGGGACGCTGCGGGCGCTGGCCCGCAGTTGACTGACATACTCGCCGAGCAACTGCTCGACGTCAAGCGGGCTGTAGCTCTGCGGATCGCACTTCAGCGCGATCGACAGCGTGCTAGCCGTCTGAAATGCACCCCAGACTGCCCGTGTCAGCGGCCGCAGTGGTGGCACGCCCAGGATGCTCTTGAGCCGCAGATTGCCCACTCGGTGTCCGGCGGACTCGCGCGGAAAGCGGGCCACGAACCGCCGCGTCGGGTTGCCCAGATTCGTCAGCACCGCCGTGGCAAAACAGGCGCGGCGGCGCAGAATCCAACTCAGCATTCCCGATCCTTGGAGCGCGGCGATCCCGCCCAGGAAGTACAGCGACAGCTTGCCCCGGCGAATCGATTCCGTCTCGGCGCGAATCGAATGCAGCAGCTTTTCCGGATCGTCGCACATGCTGGCGCGGCGGGTGATGAAGGCAAAACTCATGGCCACGGCGGCGGGCATGGTCTCGTCTTCGCGCTCGCGCAGATTTTGCGGCATCAGCACGCGCATCCGGCGGCGCCCGGCGCGCGGCCGCTGGCCGTTTGCCAGCGGCGCAGGGCGATCATCAGATCGCGCAGCAGCACGTCGTTGAGCGTGGCCTCGGCCTGTCCCGCCAGGCGGCGGAGCTGGACGACCGTGTCGTCGGTAAACGTGTATGACCGAAAGACGACGTGGCCGGCGGCGCGCCCCGGCTCGACCTTAGGCGCGAGCGGCCAGGGAGCCTGGAGCACGAACCGCAGCCCCTCGCGAATGCCCGTCAGGGCGTCGTAGACTTGTTGCCAGCGGCTGCGCTGTGGAATTCCCAGCACCCCGCGCCCGATGAGCCTCTGCGGATTCAGCGGCCGCAGCGCCACGCGAGGCCCGTCCGGATGGACGGCCGCATAGGCGGCCAGCAGGTCCTCGCAAAAAGCCAGAAAGCCGACGCCGTCGGTGCAGGCGTGGTGGAACTGGAACATGACGATCGATTCGTCCTGCCCGGGGCGGACCCAAATCCGCAAACCCACCTCGGCGCCAGATCGAGCGTGCGTCCGTAGTCGCCGCCGATCGGCGTGCCCAAGGGGGCCCAGTCGACCGCGGGCAGGCGATCTGCCGGCACCCACACGTGATTGCCGGCGGCATCGCGGCGAACGAGCGAAACCAGGAGCGGATTGCGGGCCAGGGCCAGCGGCAGCGCGGCCTCGAAAGCCTCGCGGTCGATCGTGCCTGCGAAAGCCAGCTCCGTGTCGCACATCATGGCGTAGTCGTCGCGCGCATCGGCGATCATGAACTCTTCCATGGGCGTCAGCGGGAGCGGGAACACCCCGGCAAACGAGGGCGCTAGCAATGCGTCGGCCGGCGCTGTGGTGAGCGACATGCGAGATACCCCGCGCAGATAAGGACGGCCGAGCGCCGTCAGGGGAGCTGATCGCGAATGATTTTGCCGGTGGGCGTTCGCGGCAAGGCCTCGACCAGCGTGATGACTTGGGGGCGTTTGTAATACACCAGGTTCCGCTCGCAGTGCGCCCGCAGCTCGGGCAGCGAAAGTCCTTCGCCGGCCACGGCCGCCATGACCACCTGGGTGCCGGAGCGATGCTCGCCGGCATACACCTTGACCTCGCGCACGGCCGGCAGCGTGAGGATCGCCTCTTCGACCTCGCAGGGCACGACCTTGAGCCCGGAAACGTTGATCACCTCGCTGTTGCGGCCGCGAAGGTGAATGACGCCGTCCGAGGTCTTCTGCCCCAGGTCGCCGGTTTCGAACCAGTCGTCCGCCGGCGGACGGTGGATTGTTCCCTGATCGTCCAGATAGCCGGTCATCATCGACGACGAGAGGACGAACACCTTGCCGATGTCCGGCCCCAAGGAGTGCGAATCGGCGTGCGGGCGGATCTCGATGCCGACGCCTTCCATCGGCGGGCCCACGCGGCCGTCCACGTCCGAGCCGTCGGCCGCCGTGGCCACGGAAATGCCGCCGGTCTCGGTGGTGCCGTAGAGGGGGCAGGCCGTGACTCCGGTCTTGGCCCGAAACTGCTCGGCGGCCCGGCGGGGCAAAGTCGCTCCGGCGGCCAGCGCCCAGCGCAGCGACCGCAGGTCCACTCCGCCGCCAAACGAGAGCACGTCGAGCATGGCCGGCACCGTGGGCAGGATGGTGGCCGGATGTTCGGCCACGGCCCGGGCGACCTGCTTGACGCTGAACTTGCGCATGGTGATCACGCTGGCGCCGGACAAAAGCGGCACCATCACGCACATGCCCCAGCCGTAAGCATGGCTCATCGGCGGAATGGCGACGATCGTATCGCGCTCGTCGATCGCCATGGTCTGCACGTAATGCCGGGCCTCTTCCAGGGCGGCGAAACCGGGCCGCAGGGCGATTTTCGGCAGGCCGGTCGAGCCCGAGGTCGGATGCAGCGGCACGCCGCGGAGCGTGGGTCCGGTGCAGGCTCCGTCGGTGATGAACAGGGTGCCCCAGTGCAGCGTGCCGCAGCGGCGCAGATCGAGCTCGTGGGCGGCCAGTTCGATTTCAGCCAGTCCCGGCTCCTCGTCCGACTCGCAGGCCAGAAACCGCGCCGAATCGCTGCGCGTAGCGCTGCAGCTCCGCAGCCGGCGTCTTAGCGTGGACGACCAGCGGCGAACCCTCGCAGGCCAGAATCGCCGTCAGCGTGGCAACGAACGCCGGCCCGTTGGGCATCGCCATCAGGACCCGGTCGCCGGGGTGCAAACCCTGCCGCCGCAGCGCCGCGGCGAGCGACTCGCGAGCGGCCGCGAACTCATCGGGCCCGACGACCCGCGAGGCGTCCAAATCGACGAAGGTGCCCCGGTAGCGCTCGGCCGCCTCCAGAATCGGCGCGGCGCTGAGCACGTCGTGCGGGACGGCCGAGCGAGGCGTCAGCGTACCAGACATTTTCGGGCTCCGTCTTCCATCCGGTCCAGCGCCGCCCCGATGTCCGCCGCCGTGTGCGCGGTCGACAAGAACATCGGCTCGAACTGGTTCGGGTGGAAGTAGACGCCGGCTCGCTGCAGGTGGTGCTGAAACGCGATGTATTTCTCGAACTCGCAATTCCGCCGCACGTCGCGGTAGTTGTGCAGCTCGTCGCCGTGATTCTTGGTCAACATCAGCGCCAAGAGCGGGCCCAGGTGCGTCACCCGGTGCGGCACGCCCAGCCGGGTCATGATCTCGTCCATGCCCGCGGCCAGCTGGTCCGAAATCTGGTTCAAGTAGCCGTAGATCCGCTGGGTGTCGGCCAGAATCGTGTCGAGCACGGCCTCGGCGGCCGACATCACGACCGCATTGCCCGAGAACACGCCGCCGTGGAACAGCGGACCGCGGACGATCACGTCCATGATCTCGGCCGAGGCGCCGAACGCGCCGACCGGATAGCCGCCGCCCATGGCCTTGGAAACCACCGTGATGTCCGGCGTGACCAGGTAATGATCCTGCGCGCCGCCCGGGGCCACGCGCATGCCGGTGATCACTTCGTCGAAGACGAGCAGGCAATCGTGGTCCAGCGTCAGCTCGCGCACCGCCTGCAGGTAGCCGTCGCGGGGCAGGTTCAGCCCGGCGTTGCCCATCACCGGCTCCATCATCACGGCGGCGACTTCGCTGCCGTGCTTCTGCAGGCAGCGCTCCAGGGCGTCGACGTCGTTCCACTGCACGACGATCACGTCCTCGATGCCGTCGGTCATGCCGGTGGTGCCGGGAATCGCGGGGCCGAATCCTTCAGCCGGCAAGTCTGCCAGCGGAGCGTGGTAGCGATTGAAGACCGCTTCGCTCCAGCCGTGGTAGTGTCCTTCGAACATGATCAGCTTGCGGCGGCCGGTGAAGGTGCGAGCCAGGCGCACGGCCGAGGCGCAGGCCTCGGTGCCGGAGTTGGCAAATCGCAACAGCTCGATGCTGGGAAACAGCTGCTTGAGCTTTTCGGCCACGCGGATCGTGATCTCGGTGGGAAAGCCGAGCTGACTTCCGCGCTCGGTGATCTGTTTTGTAACGGCGGCAATGACCTGCGGCGGCCGGTGGCCGAGCAACAGCGGGCCATAGGCCATGTTGAGGTCGATGTATTCGTTGCCGTCGATATCCCACAGGTGTGAGCCTTCGCCGCGGTCGGCCACGAGGGGAATATGGTAGGGCAGCACGCGCATCGTGCTGCTGTCGCCTCCGGCAATACTGCGACGGCCCCGCTCCAACATCCGCGCGGACTTGGTGGCGGTGGTGGAGCCGTTAGCGGCGCCGTTCGAATGAACGCGTGTGGAATCGGTTGCGTGCATTTCACTCCTCACGGAAATTTGCCATCGAATGAATGTTCACTTTGTCATCGGAGCCGCCAAATCGCGGAACCATCTGGCCAACTCGGCGGGGCGAACCGAGTTGCCGGTGACCACAAGTCGCCCGGCATTGATTGAGTCCTCGAGCGACAATTCGCCGCGCACAGACCCGCAAACGTGGCGGACGTGAGATAACACGTCGATCCGCCACCGCTCCGCATACCTCGACCGGCTCCGACCAGCCGACCCCCATCGACTACCAGGTGCCATTGGCCGCCCCCTCCGCCACTGACACCCAGGCTGACGTACCGCAAGCGGGCGGGATTTCCCGCCGTCGGCCGGTCCGCCTGCAACCAACCCCCGATCTCGCGATCCACCTCGAATGCCGCGGTGGCCGGTGCCTCGCGCGGCCAGCCGAAATTTGCCGCCAGGGCAAAACGAATCAACCGCAGCATCGTCTCGACGTCCACCGCCGGACACGGCAAGTGCGGCAGCGCCGTCTCGGTCCCGGTCGAATCGAACTCGGGATCGTCCTTCCAGTACGACTCGTACACCTTCATCTGCTCGCTGAACGCCGACATCTCTTCCAGCGTGGCGCTGGATGTGCGGCTCGTCGTGGGAATCTCCATTTCGCTCAACGTCCGCCGCATGGCCTCGTACATCATGGCCACGGTCGACGGACGCGGATTGGTCAGGTGATACGTCCGGCCGTGCAGCTCGGGACGGCGAATGATCTCGGTCATCGCGGCCGAAACCCAGTCCACCGGCACCAGGTTCTTCCGCTCCGCTCCGGTCAGGCTCAACTGGCCGAGCCAATTCGTCTGGGCCCAGGCCTCGGGCGAGGCCGTCTGCCGCAGCGCGAACGAGACGCGCAGCGGCGTGTAGAAGCCGTGATACGTCGTCGTGAAGCCGGTTTGCGAATCGCCGACGATGATCGATGGCCGCAGGATCGTCACCTGGTCGAACGCCGGCGAGGCCAGCACTTCCTTCTCGGCGAGCAGCTTGCTCAATTCGTAGTCGTTGCCGGGCTCCTGGCCCACGTCCAGCTCGGTTTCCAGGATTCGCTCGCGGCGCCGGCCGCACACATAGGCCGTCGAGACGTGTTGGCAGCGGCGAATGCCCGTCCGCTCGCACAGCTCGAGTACGTTGCGCGTGCCCTGGATGTTGCTCCGCCAGGGCTCGCCCGAGGCGTCTTCGGCGTAGAACGTGAGCGACGCGGCCGAGTGGACGATGGTCTCGGCATTGGCCGCCACCCAATCGATGTCGCGCTCGGACAGGCCCAGCGACGGCTCGGCGACGTCCCCTTCCAGCACGACCGGGCGGACCAGGCTGCGGCCGAGCTCGCGTTCCCAGTAGGCCATGGCCGTTTCGATCCGCTGCGTGGCGGACTCCCAGCGCGTGCGGCGAACGACCACGGCCAGCGGAATGTCCGCCAGCGTCAGATCGCGCAGCAGGTAACGGCCCAGAAGGCCCGTTGCGCCGGTTAACAGCAAATAGCCCGTCATGTGTCTTTTCAGTGTTACGGTTTGTGGCAGCCGCTCGGGCGGCGATGGGTCTGAATCCGGTTGGGCGTTTTACACGTGGACGGCCGAGCCGCCGTCGACGGTCAGCGTTTCGCCCTGAATGAGGTCGGCCAGCGGGCTGGCCAAAAACAGCACGGCGTTGGCCACGTCTTCGACGGTGAGCATGCGGTCGCCCATCATGGCCTTGTCCTTGCGATCGGTGAAAATCTGCTCGGCGTTCGGAATCCGCCGGGTGGAGTCGGTTTCCAACAAGCCGGCCTTGACCACGTTGACGTTGACGCCGCGGTCGCCGACCTCCAGCGTCAGGTGCCGCACCAGGCTTTCCAGCGCGGCCTTCGAGCTGCCGATCAAGCCGTACCAGGGCAGCGCGATGTCCGAGCCGTGGCTGCTCAGGGCGATCACCTTGCCCCGGCCGGGTCCCTGCTCCAGGAGCGGCATGGCGGCTTGTACCAGGTACAGCAGCGCCAGCACGTTCGTCTGGAAGGTGTTCTGAAAATGCTTCTGGTTGGCGGCGAGCAGCGGGCGGAAGCCCCCCGTGGCCGCGTTGCTGACGACGATGTCCAGCCGGCCGATCTCGCGGGTGATGTATTCGAGCATCGACTGCACGTCGTCTTCTTCGCTGACGTCGGCCTTGATGACGTAGACGCGGCGGCCGAGATCCAGCACCCGTTCGGCCGTTTCCAGCGCGGCGGAGCGCGACGTGACATAGTTGACGATCACGTCGGCGCCGGCTTCGGCCAGCCGAATCGCACAGGCGCGGCCCAGACCGCGCGAGCTGCCCGTCACCAGGGCCACACGTCCCGTAAGATCGATCATGATGGATTCTCGAAAGCGACTGTCGGTTGATGGTTGGTGGGCCGGTCGAAACGCCAGATTCGGCCGGACTGCTGACGGTGGGAACGAGCGGCGCAGGGCGACGGCGCCGGGCTCTGCTCGAGCGGCAGTCGGACAATCACCGCGACATGGCCGTCCAGATCGCAGACCGAAAGTGCCAGGTTCGCCAGCGGCAACCCGCGATAAAGGCAGCGGAAGTCCTCGGCGCCGTCGGCCTGGATCTCCACGCTCCGCGGATCCCAGGACTCGCCCGCGTTGACGGCTTTGTAAACGGCTTCTTTCAAGGCCCAGAGCGTGGCAGTGCGCCGCACCGGGTCGGCCGCCAACCAGCGTTGTTCGGCGTCGGCAAACCACAAGCGGCGAAAGCCCGCGTCATCCCGCTCGGCCAAATCGGAATGTCCCTGGGCGGCGCAAATCGGCCAGATCGACTCCCACCGCCGAGTGGGCGCCCAGCGAAAGCGCCACGAGCGCGCCGGTGTCGCTGTGGGCGATCGACAGCCCGGCGGCCAGCGGCCGGCCGGCCAGGCGAATCTGCGGCCGGATGCCGCGCCCCTGGGCATCGCGGGTGAGGATTTGCACGTCGAGCGGGTCGATGTCCGGCTGCTGGCGCTGCAGCAACTGCTTGGCCAGCCAGCGGCCCGCCAGCCATTGCTCGCGTCGCGCCGGATGCGCGATCCGCGCAAGCTCGGCGTGCTCGCCGGCGGCGAGCCAGTCCCCGGGCGCCTGACCCAGGTCGGCCAGGCAATCGCCCAGCCGGGCGTAACTTGTCAGCAAGGTGCGGTCGAACATCAACGTGCGGTCGAACATCAAAGCGCGTCTCCCTTGCCGAAGGAGACCTTGTAGTAACCCCGGGCCTGCAGCAGCGTGGCCCCGTCGTCGCCCACCAGCTCGAATTCGTAACAGGGGCGTTCGGCGGCCAGACTGCGGCAAACGCAATACAGGATGCATTGCTCGCCGTCGCGCGGCGGGCGACCCAAATCGAGCTGGTCGATGCCCCGCGGCAGCGCGATCACGTTGCCCCCGCGGGCCCATAGATGCAGCCCGCAGCCGTAAAGCGCCGAATCCAACACTACCGACGGAACCGTCCAGCGCTCGGCCCGGTCTGGCCCGGTCAAATCGGCCAGCGGCAGCGCCGAAATCAAACTCCAGCCGTCCGGATCGGCATAGCAGTATGCGGCCGTGACGCCGCGGAACGGCGGCCCGTGATAAATCTGCGTATGATCGGGATAGGCAATCTCGCGCCAGGTATTGATCGCCGGCATCGCCGGCAGCGGGCTGACCAGTGCCGGCCGCTGGGGCGCCACAACGACCGTGGCCCGCAAGTACAGTCGATCGGGCTTGATCAGGCCCCCGGCCCGATTGCGGAAATCGCAAGTCAATTCGCAATCGAAATGGCCGTCGTCGCGGCGGGTGGCGCGCACCCGGGCCACGACCGGCTGGTCGCTGTGGAACAACAGCCCGTCGATCATGTCGACCGAGCGGAAGCCGACGGCTTTCAAACCGCTCGCGGCCGCGGCCGTTTCGGCCAGGGCTTCGAGCCCCACCACGACCGGCAACAGCGGCCGACCGCGGAGCAGATGCTCGACCAGGAACGGGTCCGTAGTCGGATTGAGCGGCAAATCGGCCAGCCAGCCCGTTTCGGTCGTGCGAAGGTTGCGAATCAAGGGCGGCGGCAACACGACGGCTTCGGCGGTTGCCGGTTGAGCCGGGCTGGCCGCGGCCGGCGCCGGTTCTTGCCCCGCATTCAAGCCGGCCGAAAATTTTGCCCAGTGCCGGCGCTCGGTAATCATGACTTCCGGCTCCGGCACGCCGGCGCACAGCTCGCGCACCAGGTGGGCGATGCCTTCGGCCGGGGGCAGAAAGCTGAGGCTGCCCGAGCCGGTCAGGATTTCTTGCAGCTCAGGCCGGGCGGCCATGCCGATCTCGCCCCAGGCATGCCAGTGCACCGTGAGGGCTTTGACCCAGGGACGGCGGCGGCGGTACGCGCCGACGAGCTTGGCGAGCATCTCATTGGCCAGGCTGTAATCGGTTTGCCCGAAACCGCCCAAGCGGCCGCTGATCGAACCGAAGCCGACGAAGTGACGAATCGGATCGTGCGCGGTGAGGGCCATCAGGTTGGCGGCGCCGCCGACTTTGATGTCGATCGTGGCCAGCACGGTGTCGCGCTGCTTCTTGTCGAAGCGGCAGGAGCGTTCCAGCCCGGCGCCGTGCAGGATGCCGGAGATCGGTCCGTCCGTGAGGCGGATTTCCTCCAGCACACCGGCCAGCGCGGAGCGATCGCTCACATCGCAGGGGTGGTACACCGCCTTCACGCCGGCGGCGGCAAAAGCCCGCATGGTGCCGTCGATTTCGATGTCTTTCTTGGTCCGCTCCCAGGCGGCCGCGGCATTGCGCCCTTGCTGGCGGGCGGCGATCATGACCGACGCCTTGAGCTGCTTCTGGCCCTGCTCGTCCAGCGTGCGCCAGGCCGGATCGATCGCCACCAGCGGCGTCGAGCCGATCAAATGCAGCTTCAGACCCCAGCGGCGGCCCAACTCCAGGGCACAAGCGGCAGTGATGCCGCGCGCTCCGCCCGTGACGATCCAGGTCGTGCCGAGCTCGATGCCCGGGCAGCCTGCTGCGGCCGGTCCACGCTCGACGGCCTGCGGCACCAGCCGGCGGCCGGCGACGAATGCGACTTCGTAGTCGAGCCGGCCGGAGGCCAACTCGCGGAAGATATCGGCGGCCAGCGCCAGCGGCGGAACGTCGGCCGGAGCATCGACCACCTTGATCCGCAGGTTGCGCTCGTTCTGCATGATCGCGAATTCGACGAAGATGCCTTTGAGCAGTCCGGCCGGGGCGCCTCCCTGAGCCATCTCGGCACCGCGGGCGAAACCGAAGTCGCCGTCCTCGGCCACGGTGGCGACCAGCGTGCAGCGATCCAGCCACTTGCTCGCAGCGGCCAGTTGCATCCACTTCTGGCAGACGAAAAACGGCAAGGCCATCGACTGCTGACGTTCGCGCGACCAGGCGTCCTGGTCAGCGAAATCGATCGGGGCGCCGTCGCGGGCCGTCGTGATAAATAGGTGCGGTGCCGGCGAGGCAGCACAGATCCGTTCGACCGCGGCAAGCGCGGCGTCGATGTCCGTCTCCGGCCCGATCGCATGGACAACGACTCCGGCCCCTTGCAGGCCCGCGATCAGCGCGTCGGACGTAGGCCCGGCGCCGACCACGATGGCGGCACCGCTCCAGACGGGCTGCGCCGGCACGTCGGCGGCCAGCGGAGCTTCGCGCATTTCGAACGAGAAACGCTGACAGACGCTGTCGGCAGCCAGCGCCGGGAACGATTCAGCGGCACCTTGCCCCATGGCTTCGGCCGCCAAACAAGCTGGCTGACCCGACGGCAATGTGCCCAGCGCGCTTACGTGCTCGGCACCCGCGGGCCCGGTCAGGCGAATCTCTGCATTGAGCGGTTCAATCTGCAGGACATACGCAGCCGAATCTTCAGCGCCCGGCAACGGGTTGATGTGTGCGGGATCCAGCCACGCCGGCTGGGCCTGGGCGGCCATGTTCAGCGGCTCTTCGGTCAGAACGCGTCCGGAATACCGTAGCCGCACCGCGCGCCCGCTGGACGCGTGGCTCACGAGCGCGGTCCAGGGCTGCATGTCGCTGGCCGTGCGGGCCAGTGCGATGGCCGAGTCCAGATCGGTGGCCGATTCGAGCAGCCGCCGGATGAGCGCGCTCGGTAACCTGCCGGCCGGTGTCGCGCCGGCAGTCGCGGGCTCGGGATGGGCGACGACGGCTACACCCGCCGAATTCAACCCGCCCCACAAGGCTGTGGTGCCGATCGGCGCCACGGCCAGATGTGCCAGGCCGCGAGCCGGCACGCGCGTCATAATCGCCGGCTGGGTGGCGTCGGCCATCACACCCAGAAGCGGCAGCGGCTGACGCAAAGCCAGCAACGCGGAGCCGGCCGCCAACTCGCAAGTGGGTCCCCATTCGCTGGCCACGGCGAAATGATGGGCCAGCACATTGCCCAGCGGCACTTCGACGGCGTCGGCCAGGCCCTGCAGCTCGTCGAGCTCGTCGGCAGCCAGGGATTGCTCGGGACACGCCCGGCCCTGAGCCCCCGGCAACTCGTCGAGCTGGTCGTCAGACGCTTCGGCATAGCGCCGCAGGATGCGGCGGATTTCGCCCTGCAGCGTTTGCCCCTGCTGCCACCCGAGTTCGTAGGGCGATCCGGCCAGGTGCAGCGGACTGGCGCCAGGCGTCTGCACACAGGGCGCTTCCGCCGGTTCGGCCGCCGAACCGTGACTACTTACCTGAGGGAGTGTGTCGGCGGCCGGCGGCGGGTTATTGGCCGGCACAGTGCTCGCCGACAAAGTGCTCGCCGACAAAGTGCTGGCCGGAGCACTGCTGACCGGTTCTGCGCCGCGGAGGAAGTCGAGCACGTGACGCAGCGTCGGGAAGTCGTCGAGCGACAGGTTCCCTGCCCGCTGGGCGATGTCGAAATGTTCCTGCAGTTCGCCGAACAGCTGGGCCTTCTTGATGCTGTCGATGCCCAAGTCGGCTTCCAGGTCGGCGTCCAGATCGACGACTTCGGCAGGATAGCCCGTCTGCTCGACAACAAAATTGATCAAGAAAGTTTCCAGCTGGGCCGCATCGCCGGCGGGGGCGGCTGCGGACGGGGCCGGCGCGTCAGTATTATGTGCAGCTGCCACCGCGAGCGCCGGTTCGACGGTGGCAGAAACATGGCTGGGGCCCGCCGGAGCGGCACTGCCCGACGCGGAAGAGCCGGCCTGCGACAGGAAGTCGAGCACGTGACGCAGCGTGGGGAAGTCGTCGAGCGACAGGCTGCCCGCCTGCGACCCGATGTCGAAATACTCCTGCAGCTCGCCAAACAGCTGAGCTTTCTTGATGCTGTCGATGCCCAGGTCCGCTTCCAGGTCGGCATCCAGGTCGACCACTTCGGCCGGATAGCCCGTCTGCTCGACCACGAAGTTCACCAGGAACGATTCCAGCTGGGCACCATCTGGACCGCGCTTCTGCGAGCTGCCCGCGGCCGGAGCCGGAGCTGAGGCCGCGGCCGGAGCGGTCGCTGCCGCAGGGGCCGGGGCGGCGGGAACTGGTGGCGGCGCCGCAGGAGCCGGTGCCGCGGATGCAGGCCCGCTCGAGGCGAGGAAGTCGAGCACGTGACGTAGCGTGGGGAAGTCGTCGAGCGACAGATTCCCCGCCCGCTGGGCAATGTCGAAATGCTCCTGCAATTCGCCGAACAGCTGGGCTTTCTTAATGCTGTCGATGCCGAGGTCGGCTTCCAGGTCGGCGTCCAGATCGACGACTTCGGCCGGATAACCCGTCTGCTCGACCACGAAGTTCACCAGGAACGATTCCAGCTGCTCGCCTGCCGGTCCCCGGGGAGCACTGGGGGCGGGGGCCGCCGGAGCCACTGCGACGGGAGGCGCCGCGGGAACCACTACGGGAGCCGCAGCGATCGCCGGAGCCACCACAGCTGCCGGAGCAGCGGCCGATTGCCCGGCCGCCTGGAGGAAATTGAGCACGTGCCGCAGCGTGGGGAAATCGTCGAGCGACAGGTTGGCCGCCCCCGAGATGTCGAAGAACTCTTGGAGTTCGCCGAACAGCTGGGCCTTCTTGATGCTGTCGATGCCGAGGTCGGCTTCCAGATCGGCATCCAGGTCGACGACTTCGGCCGGATAGCCCGTCTGCTCGACCACGAAGTTCACCAGGAACGGTTCCAGTTCCTGCGCAGGTCGGGCCGCGGTGGCCGTGGCGCCAGCCGCAGGGGCAGCTGGGCGCTGGGCCGGGGCCGCCGCGACGGCAGGAGCCGGGGTAGCCGCAGGCTTCGGCGCTGCGGGAGCCGCGACCGGAGCCCGAGCGGCCGGTTGTGGCGTGGCGGGCCGTGCGGCCGGCGGAGCGACGGGCGGTTTCGCGGCCGGTTGAACCGCCTTGGCCACCGGAGCCGGGCTGGCCGGTTTCGCGGGTGCCGGCTTGGGGGCAGGCGCTGCGGCGCGCTGGGCCATGGCCGGCGCGCTGCCGTTCTGCGGGCCGTGGCCGGCAGCAGGCGCGGGAGCGGCCGCGTGGCCATTCTGACCGCGGGCCGGACCGCTCGCCTGCGCTCTGCGCATTTTTGCGCGGCGGCGCTCGGTAGCGTCGAAATGAGGAATATCACGCGAGTTGGGCGACTGTTGCATCGGTTGAGTGGCCGGTGCGACCGGTTGTTTGAGGGATGAAGGTTGGGCGGGAATGCTGGGCACGGTTGCCGCAGCCGGCCGGTGGACTCCGAGGCATTCCAACAAAGCCTGGACGCCCAGCAGCGGTTCGAGTCCGGGCCGTTTGGCGTTGTCGCTGGCGATCGACCAGGCCCCGCCGTCGACGATCCGACGATTGAGCCTGGTCAGCGTCTGCTGCGGGCCGACTTCGACAAACACGGTGGGCCGCTCCGCGGCCAACTGCTCGATCAGCGCGGCGTAACGAACGGGCGTGGTCAGTTGGGCCGCCAGGTTGCGGCGAATTTCAGCCGCATCGCCGACAAGCGAGTTCGTCACCGTGCTGGCCAGCGGCACGCGCAGCGAGCGCGTCGTCGCGCCTCCCAACGCCTGCTCGAGCAGCCGGCTGGCGCCGGCCATCAGCGGCGTATGAAAGGCCGCCGGCACGGCCAGGATCCGCGCCTGGTGCGAATGCGACTGGAGCGATCGGGCCAGCGCGTCCAAATGCGGACGCCGGCCGCCGACGACCGACTGGTCCGGCGCGTTGTAGTTGGCAATGTGCAGTTCGCTGCTGATGCCCGCGGCCAGCGACTCGATCAGCGGCGGCTGGGCGTCGGTCGCCAACAGCCCGCTGTCCTGGCTCGCGGCGGCGGCAATCCCCTGGCAACGGGCCCGGGTCAGTCGGATTGTGGTTTCCAGATCCCACGCGCCGGCCGCATAGAGCGCGGCGAATTCGCCGTAGCTGTGCCCCAGCACGACGTCGGGCTGAATCCCGCGGTCGGCCAGTGCCGCCAGCACGATCGCATCGGCCGCCAACATCGAAACCTGCGTGACCCAGACGTCGCTGCCCAGCTGCGTCGGCTCGCCGGCTGCCGCGGGCCAGGCCAGTTGTTCGAACGTGGGAAACCCGAGCCGCACGAGCGCCGCGTCGATCTCGGCCAGCGCCCGGCGGGCGGCCGGCACGTCGTGGACCAATTCGCGGAGCATGCCGGCGTACTGCGAGCCCTGTCCGGGAAACACGAACGCGACCCGCGGGGGCGGAGCCGACAGCTCATGAAAGAACACGCCCTGTTGCTCGAGCACTTGCCGCGCTGCGGTGCTGCCGATCTGGCCCCGGGCCAATTGCAACTTGCGGGCCAGCGTCTGCGCCCATCGGCCACCACGGCCAGGCGGAAACGATCGGCCGCGGCAAACGGCCGGCCGGCCGCGGTCGACCAGAAAGCCTGCAGGTCGCGCTGCGCCTTGTCGATGTGCTGGGTGAGTCCGTCGAGCGTAGCGGCACCCAGGCGGCAGATCTGCCACTGCGGATGCGCGTGGCCGTTCGTGTAAGGCGCCGCGCCGGCCAGGGCCAGCGGCACTGCCGGAGTCGCGGTCGCAGCCGCACCGTTGGTGTAGTGCGCCGCGGCCGGTCGTTTTGCTTCTGCCGGGCGCTCGGTGGACGCGCTGTTGGGCACGGCCGAGCCATGTTCCACCAGCACGTAACCGGCCAGCCCCTTGGACCAGGAAGCAACCGCACCCAAGCGCCGCCCCGCGAGCGGGCTGGCCGCAGTGCTGGGCTGCGCCAGCTGGGCCACGCTGCTGAACACCGGCGAGGCCTGTTGCAAGCCGACATTCGGCACGGTCGTGCCGTTTTCAATTTCCAGGCTGGCTTTTACCAACGCGGTGATGCCGCCGCCGCCACCCAAGTGACCAAACTGGGCCGTCGCCGAACCCACGGCCAGCGGTGCCCGGCGGGCCGCACCGGCATGGGCCTCGGCGAGCGCCTGCAGTTCGTCGCCGCCGGCGGTCAAGCGTTCATCGGTGTCGAGCTCGACCAGCTGAACTTGAGCCGGATCGATTGCCGCCTGGGCAAATGCCCGCGTCGCGGCCAGACGAAGTGCTTCGCCCGGCGAGTCGTGGTGGGCCATGCCCATGCCGCGGAGGATGGCATGGATGCGATCACCGTCGCGGCGGGCGTCGGCCAGCCGCTTGAGCACGACCACGCCCACGCCTTCGCCGGGCACGACGCCGGCGTACGCGGCATCGAGCAGGTTGTGGGGCACGTCATCGGAAAGCAAGCCGGCCCGATCGAGCGACTCGAAATTGCTGGCGCCCATGCGCCGCTGGCCCGCGGCGCAGATCATGATGTCGTTGTCGCCCGAGAGCAGCATGTCGTAGCAAATCGCCAGCGCGCTGAGGGCCGAGATCGATCCGCCATCGACGGCCACGGCGCCGCCGGCCAGATCGAGCGTCTTGGTCACGCGCGAGGCCAGAGTGCTGCTGGTAAAGCTGCCGGTTTCGTCGACCAGCGAGGGCCATTTGCGCAGCAGGACGGCGGCAAACTCGGCTTTGATTTTTTCGGCTTTTTCCGCCGTCACGCCCCGCGTGCGGAGCAGGTCGACCACGACCTTTTGCATTTCCGGGAGCCGCAGGCCCATTTCCAGCTCGTCGCAAAATTCGCCGCCAACCTCGGTGCCCACGACCACGCCGCAGCGCTCGCGCTGGAGCGGTTTGCGATCGTAGCCGGCGTCGTTAAGCGCTTGTTCGGCCGCTTCGAGCAGCATGAACTGCAGCGGGTCGGCCTCGGCCACCTGCTTGGGCGGGACTTTGTGCTTCCGCCAGTCGTAGGCGAAGCCGCTGACGAAGCCCCCCACCATGCCGTCGAGCCGAGGATTGCAGTCGGCCAGCGCATCACGGGTCCAGCGCTCGGCCGCAGCCGTCGACTTGGGATCCTGCCCGGCGAGCAGCGTTTCCCAGAATTTGGCCAGCCCGATGCCGCCCGGCAGAATGCACCCCATGCCCACGATAGCCACGGACACATCGTCCACACTCGCCGCGCTGCGGCCGGCGGACTGCGGCTTTTGCGGGGCGACCAGCTTGCGGGCCGATTCGGTGAACTCGTCGAGCACCACGTGCATGTTGAGCCCGCCAATGCCGAACGCATTGACCGCGGCCCGGCGGGGCCCGCCGTTGGCCGGCGCCGTCCAGGGCGCTGCCTGGGTGGGCACATAAAACGGCGCCGACTCCCAATCGATTTTCGGATTGAGCTGGTTGATGTTGATGGCCGGCGGAATCGTCTGATGCTGCATGCAGAGCACCGTCTTGATGACTCCGGCGATGCCCGCCGCCTCGAGCGCGTGGCCGATATTGGCCTTCACACTGGTCACCGGAATGCGCCGGCCGGGCTCGAGTTCCGGCTTGAGCACTTCGCCCAACGTTTCCAGCTCGGTGGCGTCGCCCAGCTGGGTCGCCGTGGCATGGCACTCGATATATTGCAGCTGCGAGAGCTCAACGCCCGAGCGATAAGCCCGCCGCATGGCCTTGATCTGCCCCTCTTTGCGGGGCGCCCAGAGGCTCTTGCCGCGGCCGTCGGTGGCCACGCCCAGGCCGCGGATCACGGCCTGGATCGGGTCGCCGTCGGCCAGCGCCCGCTCGAGCGTCTTCATGACCAGGGCCCCGTATCCTTCGCACATCACCAGGCCGTCGGCGTCGACGTCGAACGGCCGCGAGCCGCAAGCGCTCAGGGCCTGGGCGGCGGAAAACAGGACCAGCGTGTGCGAATGGATGTCCGAAGCACCGCCCACGATGGCCATCTCGGACCGACCCTGCTGCAGCGCCCGAGCGCCCATCAGAATCGCCTGCAGCGACGAGGCGCAAGCGGAATTCAGGGCCAGCCACCCCCCCGTAAGACCAAATGCCTTGGAGATCGTGCCGGCAATCATGTTGCACTGCAGCAACCGCGCGTCGGCTCCCGGCGGCAAGGTGGGCTGCTTGATCCGGGCGATGCACTCATCAATGACGGCCGCTCGGACTTCGGGATCGAGGTCGGCAAAGCCTTCGACCCGGTTGAGCATGCGAATGGCTTCGACCAAGTGGGCCTGGTAATTGGTCTCGCGCAAGCGCTCGCTGCTGCCGCCGTTGCCGATGAATACGGCCGTATTGCGTGTCCGCAGCGCGAAGGGATCCATGCCGGCATGACGCAGCGCGTCGGCCGCCACCCCCGTCATGAGCAAATGCATCAGATCGACCGAACGGCGGAGTTGCTCGTCGATCGGGTTGCGCTCGGAGTCGAACTCGCGGCTGCCCAGAAGCGCGGCCAGCTTCGAATAAGACTTGCCGCGAACCCCCTTAGCCGGGTCGAAATAGAGCTGCTGGTCGAAACGCTCAGCCGGAACCTCGGCAATGGCCGAGCGGCCTTCGACAATCAGCCGCCAGTACTGCTCGAGGTTTTCCGCCTCGGGCAGCCGACAGGCCATGCCGATGATTGCCAGCGGGATGTCGGTATGGTCGGTGGACAAGGCCATGCAAACAACTCTGGGCGATAGTTCGCTCGGCCATGGAAACCCAGTCCTTTGTGTCTCACAAAGCAAAGCGCTTGTGACGGTATCCGCCTAGCCTTCACGGCTGGGAAATTTCCATTCTAATAGGCTGGGCTCTTTAGTAAAGATGAAACACATACAACGCTTATGTCGTTTAATGACTTTGCGTTATATGCAAATGTTGCGCTTAATTCTGTTTATAGGAATTATGCAGAGAATTTGCGGGCGCAATAATGCCTCCCGCTGGCCCGGATCCGTGTCGCCGCTGATTTGCAAATACCGAGCCATTGGCCCGGCCGGGCCCCGATTCGGCTGCGTTTCCAGCCGGGCATCCGAAGCCACAACTACCATTGCGGCAGCGACTTAGAAGCATTATCCGCCAGGAGAAAACACTGCCTCTACCAGCCTGGCGATGCGCTGTTCCCTGGGCACTTGCGGCTAATTGCAGCGCAGAAAGTTGTCAAGCGCCCGGGCCTACAGAGTTGCCCGCAGATCGCAGGGAACAAATTCGCGAGATTTATGCCGCTCGAGGCGGCTGGCGGCGAAAGTTGGCTCGTGATCCCACAGGATCCACCAGCCGCCATCGGCGGCCTGGCCCAAAAGCTCGGGCTTCCGCCGCCGGGTTTCCAGCGGATAGAGGTCGTAAGCGGCACACCACATACGGCGGAGGTGACTGGCGTCCGGACAAATGTCGCCCGGGTAGAGTGCTAGCTGCCCATCCGACTCGAACAGCAGAGCTTGATGTCCCCGCGTATGGCCGCCGGTCACGCGCGTCCACAACCCGGGCGCCGCTTCGACGCCGTCCTCGACCAGCGCCAACTGCCCCGAGGCCTCCAACGGCGCCAGCTTCACCGGGGCATAGCTGCCGGACAGTTCCGGCGCGCCACTGATGGCGTCCTCCCATTCGAGTCGGTTGATGATATAGGTGGCATTGGGAAAGCTGGGCACGAGCCGACGCCCTTCATCCCTGCGCACCGCTCCGCCGACGTGATCCCAATGCAGGTGGCTGAAGACCACCAGGTCGATGTCCGCGGGCGTCAGATTCACGGCGGCCAATGAAGCCGTCAGCGGATCTTCTCCCTCGGCCGCGTACGCGCTGCGCTCCAGGCGGGACAAATCGCCAAAGCCGGTGTCGATCAGCACGGTTTGGCGGCCGTTGCGGGCGAGCACGCAATGAATCGCCAGGGGGATGCGGTTCAAAGCGTCCGGCGGCGTCACCGACTGCCATACCGTTTTCGGCACGACGCCGTACATCACCCCGGCGTCCAGCCAGAATCGGCCTCCGCTAAGCGTTTCAAGTTGCCACTGGCCTATTTGCAACATCGGCTGGATCTCGATTGCGCTAGCGGGCCCCGCAGGACCCAAACTGTTTATTGTAATCCGCCGCAAACGCCAAGCGGTGGTTTTGCCAGTGACCCACATGCCGTTCAGAAGGGAGCGCAGGCCGACCGTATGGTCACGATAAGGGGGCAATGCTTGCTTTGGCCCGCGCGGGCGTCGAAAATCTCGGCCAGTGGGCTCGCGGCACCGTCCGTTCCCCCAGCTGGCGGCGGCTTACGGCCGAAACCTCATGAATCTGCGCCAATGCACCGTGCCCGCGCTGCTGCTGGCCGCGATGGCCTGCGTTGGTCCGGCGCGCCTCGCGCGCGGCGAAACCCGTCTGACCGTTGCCCTCGTCCTCGCCGACGCGCCCGAACAGCCGCTCGCGGCCTCTGCCCGGGGCAGCATCGTGCCCTATTCGCATTACCGGGGATCGGTCACCACCTGGGCGACGGGTCTGAGCGTCGACGGCAAGCACGCCTTCGACCAGCGCGACGGGCAAGGCCGAATCGCCGCGCGCCGCACCCAGCTGGAATTGGAACTGGCCGAGGGCGAGCACACGTTCGAGCCGATCGGAGCGAAGTTCCGCGTCGCCGCCGGGGCGATCGAAAGCCTTTCGCCCGAGCTCAAGGTCGACGGCAAGCAGGTTTCGCTCCGCTTGTTCCCGGTGGAATTCGTCTCCTTGCCAGCAGACCAGCCGCAAATGCCGATCCGACTGCGGATCGCAGCGGGCGGAAGCGAAGTGTTCCGCTCGGCACCGGCGACCTATTCCACGGCCCTGGTCGTTTACCTGCCCGCCTCGCCGTCCGGCGGCTACGCGACGAACCTGAGCGACCTGCGGCTGGCGGTTTCGCACCGGGGGGCAAGCTGGCTGCCGGCCCCCGGTAACGCCGCGCCCAATAATGCGGACGCTTCCCGGCCGCTCGATGCGTCGGCCGGTGCCAGCCGGCGCGTCACCGCGCAGGATTTCACTGTCGGCGTGCCGACCGTGCCGGTTACGGCGGTCTTGCTGCTCGACCGGCCGGCCGACCGGTTGGCGGTGCAACTATCGGCGCGAGGACGCGACGCAAAACGTCGACTTCGAGCCGAAGCTGGGCAACTGGGATCCGCGCCCGCGGTTCACTGCGCACGGCCGACTCAGTCGCTCGCAAGCCGGCTGGACGCTGTTGACCGGGTTGCATGAGTGGCAGCTGACGGCGGGCGAGCAGGACCGCTTCGGTCATCACGCGGTACTTGTTGACCGGCCGGTGTTTCACGAGCCGGATGGCCAGGACAAAGAACGCGTGCTGCTCATCTCGCTCGCTACCGACCGTGTCGCGGCCGGAGCTTACTTGTCGGCGCGCTGGCGCTGGGTGGGGCAAAAGGGACTGCCGCCCGCGGCCGAGAACCGGCTGGTCGCCTTCTGTCAGCAAGCGCCGACCGTGGCCGACGATGCCGCGGGCTGGCAGCCGCTGACCGTCGATACACAGGCCGATGGGCTGGCTGAGGTGCTGCTGCCCAAGACTCTGACCGCCGGCCGGGCCTGGCTCCGCATCGGACTGGCCGGAGAATCCGAGGCCCGGCCGAATGATCGGTTGCTGGCCGACGTGCCGCTGGTGGTGGCCGAAGCGCCACCGACCGGGCCCGAGCCTGCGCCGCCGGCACCCGCCAGGCTGACGCCACTGGCGATCGGCACGCCGGCGGCCGGAAGCCGCGTCCCCGACGCCTATCGGCAGGGCGTGTTTCTCGACCCGCAAAACATCTCGGCGCTCGACATCAGCCCGGACGGCAAGTCGATCGGCGTGGCCACGATGGCGTTCCGCCACGATCGCAATTTCTGGCTGCTTTCAGACGCAGGGCAAATCCAGTGGGGTCGGCACATCGATCCCTGGGCGCCGCAGTCCACCGCGGTTCTGGCCGGCGGCAAGACCTGCGCCCTGGGCCTGGCCTATTCGCGGTTTACTGATCCGGCGCCGACCATCTCGGTGTTCGCCGGCGAAAAAGGGGACGAGACGGCGCTCGTCGATGCATTCTGGGACCTGGGCTGGCTCCGCTACGGCGAGGGGGATTGGCGCAGCGGCTGGCCGGCCAGCTTGCTGGGAGACCTGATGGTCCGCTCGGGCAACCAGCTGTTTACGGTCTCGTCGCACGACGGAGCGCGCCGGTACGACGCCACCGGCCGCGGGCAAAGCTGGCCGCTGGCCTATCAGCGTCCGCTGCGGATGGCGGCCAGCGCCGACGGTCGCGTGCTGGCCTTGGGCTACCTGGCACCGGATGCCAGCGCACTCGACGAAAAGTCCCGCTCGCGGCTGCGCTTGCCCCCTGCCCTGCTGGCCACGCGCAACGCGCTCACCTCGGCCGAGCTCTGGCGGCGCTCCGCCGACGAACTGGCCGCGGCGCCGGCGGTCGAGCAGCCGCCCGAAGCGGCGGACGATTTTCCGGAGCTGGCCGCGGTGTTTCGCACACGGCCGCAGACGCTGTTGCCGTTTCGGGCGCCGCTCGCGCTGGGCGTCAGCGGCGACGGCTCCCGGGTGGCGATGGCCGAGTATCGCGGCTGGCTGCGGCTCAAGCAGGATCGCGGCATCGGCAGCTGGAACCCCGATCACCCGGTGTCGTACTGCCCGCGGCAGCGCGGCCGGCTGCAGGTGTTTGGCGCCGGCGGCGAGACGCTGGCCGCAGCCGAGTTCCCAACCGCCGGGCTGTTCGACGTCCAGCTCGATGCCGCCGGCAAGACAGTCTGGTGCTGGCCGCAAAGCTGGTTTGCCCGGGGACTCGCCGGCCGCTCGTGGCTGCCGGCCGATCCAGCAGCCCGGACGGTCTATGCCTTCGACGTGGACAACGGGTCCTGGCACTCGGCTTGGCAATTTCCCGATGCCGTGAGCGCGCTGGCCGTGGCCCCGGGCGGCGGTCAGGTGCTCGCCAGCTGCTGGGACGGCCGGGTGTATTTGCTCGCGGCCGACGGGCAAGTGCGGGCCGACATCGACGTGGGAGATGCCGCGCGCTTGGCTTGGAGCCCGGACGGCGGCTTTGCGCTTGCCGGCACGCAGCAGGGCCGGGTTTGGTGCCTGGAGAGCAGCGGCCAGGTTCGCTGGCACACCGAGCTACCGGCAGCGCGCGTGCCGGAGGCCACCGAGCCGGCCAAACCGGTCTTTGCCGACGTGCCGATTTATTCTGTCGGCCGCGTGGGCGGCGAACACGCCTACGTGGGCGACATGTGGCTGATCAAAGCCCCCGAGGGCGCGCTGATGGTCGACGGCGGCGGCTCCTCCGCGATCCCGCTCTCCTGGCAGCGGATGCGGGCCGCGGGCGTTGCGCCGGAGCAGCTGCGCTACGTGCTGGTCAGCCACTCGCACGGAGATCATGCCGGCGCCCTGTATCTGTGGCGCACCGGCGGGGCCAAGATCGTGGCGCCCCAATCCGCCGCGCTGACGCTCGGCTGGCTGATGCCCACTTGGACCGATTACGGCATCTGGGTGCCGACGCCGGTCGACGAGCCGCTCCCCCTGGGCAAGGTGGGAGACGAGGCCGAGATCACGCTCTGCGGCCAGCGAGTGCAGGCGATCTTCGTGCCCGGCCACAGTTTCGATTCGGTCGTTTACCTGATGGATTTCGCCGGCAAGCGGGTGGCCTTTACCGGCGACATCGGCTTCGAGGGCGAATCGCACATCCTGCACCGCACCTGGGGCGACGTGCTGGCCGCCCAGGCGGTGACCCGGGTGATTCGCGAAAAGGTCCTGCCGCGCAAGCCGGACTATGTCTTTACCGGCCACACGGCGCTGGCCAAGGGGACCGAGTTTCTCGAGTCGCTGGTCGAGCGGACCGAAGCGGCGATCAAGAAAGGCCAGTGATTCTCGCACGAAGCGAAGTTTGTTGCTCGTCGATGCCCATGACGCGACGCGCCCACGGGCAGCATCCCGGTGGGCTTAATAGGTGGGTGCGCGCAGGAGTGGCGCGGCGGGACGCGTGTGTGGGACTACTGGCTGCCCACGCCTTTGACCTTCATCTTCACCCCATACAACCCCTTGCCGGCCGTGATGAACAGCGTTTGCCGGTCGGCGCCCCCGAAGCAGACGTTGGCGGTCCAGCCCTCGGGCACATTGATCTGTTCGATCCGCTTGCCCTGGCTGTCGAACACCGTGACTCCCTTGCCGGTCAGGTAAACGTTGCCATCGACGTCGAGCGTCATGCCGTCGGAACCCAGCTCGCAAAACAGCCGCTTGTCGGCCAGCTTGCCATCGGGCTGGATCTGGTAGGCATAGGTCTTGTTGTCGCCAATGTCGGCAACGTACAGCGTCTTGCCGTCCGCCGTGCCGATCAATCCGTTCGGCTGCCGCAGGTCATCGGCCACGCGCACCAGTTTCTGGCCGTCGGGCGCCAGGTAATACACTGCCTGCTGGTCCTGTTCCATCGGCCCGCGCTTCCAATAAGGGCGCTGATAGAACGGATCGGTGAAATAGACGCCGCCGTCGGGGCGAATCCAGACGTCGTTGGGCCCGTTGAACAACTTGCCCTGGTGGTCTTTGAGCACGACGGTGTGCTGGCCGGTGGCCGGATCGATCCGCCACAGCTCGTTCTTCTCGTCGGCGCAGGCCCAGAGGTTGCCTTTGGCATCGAAGCACAACCCGTTCGAGCGGCCGGCCGGCTGCAGAAAGGTCGACAGCTTGCCGTCGGTGCTCCAGCGCAGGATGCGGTCGTTCGGCTGATCGGTGAAGTAGACGTTGCCCTGGGCGTCGGCGGCGGGCCCCTCGGTAAACTCGAATCCGTCGGCCAGCTTCTTGAGCTTGGCCCCCGCCGCAACCACCGGGCTGTCGTCGGCCTGAGTGGTGCCCGATCGCCCGCAGAGGACCAGCGCCGCCAACATCAGCCCCACGCTTGCCGAACCACCCCTGACCAGCCGGTTCATAGGCTTCGCCACTTTCCCGGATTTTCGATTCGTCCGCCCGGTCGCCGCGCCATGCATCGCCGCGGCTTGATATAATCGCCAGACTAAACGGTCGGCGACGCGCCCGACAAGCGGGGCGCGAAAACTTTGTCGCCGGCGGCAGGGGGCGGCGCTGCCCCCAGACCAACCACCCCCGCCGGCATCCTTGCCAAGGAAACCGCCATGACGCACCGCCCACTGGCCTGGCTCACCGTGTTTTGGGGCCCTGTGTTATGGGGCCCCGTGTTATGGGGCTCTGTGCTCTGGGGCGCTGCTGTCCTCAGCGGTACCCTGCTCCGGGCCGATGGCCCGAAAGACAACGTGACCGACACTGTCCGGCCGATTCCGCCGCCGGGAATCGCCCTGGCGGCCGCCGATCGGGCCGAATTGCAGGCCGGGCTGGACGAATTGCAAAAAGCGATCGCGGCCCTGCCCGAAGCGCTTCAGAACCGGCCCGACCTCCTGGAACTGCTGCCCGACGTCGAAATTTATCGCCAGGCCGTGCATTACGCGCTCGCCTACAACGAGTTCTTCGATGCCCGGGAGTTGGCGGCAGCCCAAAACCTGCTCAAGCAAGGCCTGGAGCGGGCTCGGCAACTGCGGGCCGGCGAGGCTCCCTGGCAGGCGGCCACCGGGCTGGTCGTGCGCGGCTACCGCTCGAAGATCGACGGCTCGGTGCAGCCGTATGGGCTGGTCGTGCCGGCGACGTACCAGCCGCGCACGCCGCACCGGTTCCGGCTCGACGTCTGGTGCCACGGCCGGGGCGAGACGTTGAGCGAGGTCAATTTCATCACCGGCCGGCAGTCGTCGCCGGGCGAGTTTCTGCCGCCGGGCGCATTCGTCCTGCATCCCTACGGCCGCTACTGCAACGCCAACAAGTTCGCCGGCGAGATCGATTTGTTCGAGGCGCTCGACCACGTCGCCGGCATTACCCGATCGACCAGGACCGGCTGGTGATGCGGGGTTTCTCGATGGGGGGCGCCGCCTCCTGGCAATTCGCCACGCACTATCCCGGCACGTGGGCCGCGGCGGCGCCGGGAGCCGGATTCTCAGAGACGGCCGACTTCCTCAAGACGTTCCAGGGCGAGACGCTCACGCCCACCTGGTACGAGCGCAAGCTTTGGCATCTGTACGACGCCACGGATTACGCGCTTAACTTGTTCAACTGTCCGACCGTGGCCTATAGCGGCCAGAAGGACCGGCAGAAACAAGCCGCCGATCAAATGGAACAGGCGCTGGCCGCCGTCGGCATCCGGCTGGTCCACATCATCGGCTCTGGCGCCGAGCACAACTACACGCCGGCGGCCAAGGAAGAGATCAACGCCCGAATCGATCGCCTGGCCGAACAGGGCCGCAATCGCGTGCCGGAGCAGATCTGCTTCACGACCTTTACCCTCCGCTACAACCGCTGCTTGTGGCTCGAACTGGACGGGCTGGGCCAGCATTGGAACCGCGCCCGAGTTGAAGCCCGGCTAATGCATGGCCAGTCGGTCGACGTGGTGGTGAAGACCGACAACGTCACCGGACTGACCCTGCGGTTTGCGGCCGGCGAATGCCCGCTCGACATTCTGAAAAAGCCGGTGATCGAAATCGATGGCGTCGCGTTCGAAGCCCCGCAGCCGCTGTCCGACCGCTCTTGGGTGGCCCGGCTGGCCAAGGTTGGCGGCCGTTGGCAATTGGCGCCCGAGCCTAAGGCCGAGTCGGCCCCGCTGACCAAGCGGCCCGGCCTGCAAGGCCCGATCGACGACGCCTTTATGGACAGTTTTCTGATGGTGCAGCCCTCGGGCGCGGCACTCAATGAACCAGTCGGCCGCTGGACGGCCGGCGAAATGAAACACGCCATCGAGCACTGGCGGCGGCAATTCCGCGGCGATGCCCGAGTGAAGGCCGACAAAGACATCACCGAGGCCGACACCGCCCAGCACAACCTGATTCTCTGGGGTGATCCATCGAGCAATTCTGTGCTGGCCAAGATCGCCGACCGGCTGCCGATCCGCTGGACCGCCGGCGGCATCGAATCCGGCGGCGAGAAGTTTTCCGCCACCGATCATGTGCCGGTGCTGGTTTATCCGAACCCGCTGAACCCCGAGCGCTACGTAGTCGTCAACTCCGGCTTCACGTTCCGCGAGTACGACTATTTGAACAACGCCCGGCAAGTGCCCAAGCTGCCCGATTACGCCGTGATCGACATTCGTGTGCCGGTCACCGCGCGTGCGCCGGGGGGCATCGCCACGGCCGGGTTCTTCGACGAGAGCTGGCAGTTCCAGCCCGCTCCAAAGCCGTAGCGAGGCTTGGCGGAACCGGCCCGAGAATTAGATTTCGCGCGCGGCACGTGCCCACGGGCCGCCGCCCGTGGGCTTAACGGATGGCGCCGTCCGTGTCCTGCATGCACCCCAGCCGGCGCCCTGCCGGCCCCCAACGCCCTACCCGCTCGATCCGGCCTGCCAAGGCTCGCGGTTCTGATCGACTGGCTCCAGCACTTTGTACTCGCCGGTGACCCAGCGCGGGATGTCGCTTTTGTAGAAGCCGGACATGCGGCTCTCGCTCGGTCCGCCCGGCAGGTTGGTGTGGGCCTGGCGCGTGGCCAGGTCGGTGACGAAGTGGTACGAGGGGGCGAAGGTCGTTTCGCGCCGGGCGCTCTTGAGCAGGTGGCCTTGAAACAAGGTCGCGTGGCAACCGGGCAGCGCGATCTCGCCGGTGCTGAAACCCAGCGCCCGGCCGAAGAAGCCGTCGTCCAGGAATCGATTGACGAAGTGGAAGCCGTTGGTCACCGACCAGGGTTGGGGCGGCTCTTGCTCCACCCGCTCGCCGGCTCGGCGAATCAGCTCGGCCTTGTCGCGGCCTTGCCACCACAGCGAGCGTTCTTTGATCAACAGCCGATCGATGGCCGTCAGCAACATGGTCGAAAAGCCGACGCGCGTGGCCAGGTATAGCATTCGCCGCCAGCCGATTCCACGCTCCTGGCCGAACACTTCGAGCAGCACGTACTGGTAGAGCCGCGAGAACCAGGTCGCCTCGATGCTGTGCGGATCGTACTGACAGTCCCAGGCGGCCAGACGGCTTTTCATTTCTCCCTCGGGCAAGTGCGGCAGAAAAATCGGCAGCAGCTGGGCCGCGTGCAGGCTCACGACGTCGTACTGCATCCCTTTCATGTCGTCGAGCGTGGCCTCGTCCAGCTCGCGCAGCCGCTCGTCGATGCGGCGGCGGCGATAGTCGGGCACGATCATCGTCACCAGCCGCGGTCCGCCCGGCAGGTTCGTGTCTTCGTTGGCCGCGGCCACGTAGCCCTCGGGCGGATCGTAGGCCGAGGGCAACACCGAGGCCGGCAGCCGGCCCCGCCAATGATTGCGCTCGTCCCAGGCCGCGATCGGCAGCAGGCCGCTCGTGCCTTTGGCCCGCTCCGGAAACCAGCCGTTCGCCTGGCGGCCGATGTGTCCGCGGCTGTCGGCAAACACCCAACACAACGTGGGCAGCGGGCAAGCCTGGGCGATCTCCATCGCTTCGGCCGTGCTCTGGGCCGCGACGATGTCGAGCCACGTGCCGATCGAGCGCCCTGCGCCGGCCCGATCGCCAATCCAGGCCGTCGACAAGTAATAGCCGGGTCGCTCGGGCTGCGGGTCGCGCTCCAGCGTGCCCTGGGCATTGAAGTAAACGTCGAGCACTTCCGGCGAGTTGCCTTTGCGGAGGATCGTTTCGCGCCGCCGCTCGAAGTCGCGCCAACTGTCGCCGCGGCGATACTGCCAGCCGCTGCCGCCCCCCGTGCGGCAATCTTCGATGAACGAGTCGCTGGTGTCCCCTTTCAGATACGTGACGCCCCAGCCCAGCCGCTCGGTCCGGGCCACGGCAAACAGCGGACAACCGGGCAGCGTGGCGCCCATTGCAAATTGCTCGCCGTGCGGGCCCCAGCGGAGCACCGCCTCGTACCAGATCGCCGGCAGGCGGTGGATTTCCAAATGCGGATCGCTGGCCAGCAGGGCCGATCCGGTCGCGCTGCGCTTGGGGCTCACCGCCCAGGCATTGCTGCCGGCCAGCCGCGGCAAATCGGTGAGCAGCTCCAAGGCCTCGTCCGAAAGCGTGCGGCGGATCTGCACCTGGCGCAGCAGGTCGAAATCCTCGTGATCCAAAAGCGGCGCGAACAGCTCGCGCATCTTGTCGTCTTCGACTCCGGCCTGGATCAGTTCCAACAGGATCCGCTCGTTCTCCTGCTGGCCGACGACCAGGCCGCCATAGCTCAATAGATTGCCCACCAGCAGCACGGCCTGCTGCGTCCAGGGCGTGGGCACGAAGCCCGTGGCCCACATCGGCCAGGAGCGACCGGCGTCCTTGAGCCCGTCGTTGACTCCCTCGCAGTAGGCGGTCAACTGATCGAACGTGCTGTCGTCGAGCTGATCGACTTCGCGGTCCAGGTTCAGGTACAAACCGGCACGGCGGAAAAAGCGGTCGGTTTCGACCAGCTCGGGCTTGTCGGCGATCTGTTCGGCCGAGCGGCCGCTGGCCACAGCCCGGGCGAAGAGCAGTTGCGTGGGCCGGTCGATGGCGTGCATGTAGCCCAGGCCGTAGAGGGCCCCGCGCCAGCTGGTGGCGGCGACGTGCGGCACGCCGTTATCGTCGCGGGCAATCGAGATGCGTCGCCGCAGGTGCTTGAGCGGAATCGATTTCATCGCCGAAAAACGCCGGGGCCGCGTGGTCCTGCACGCATCGAATCCGTCAACTTACCATCTGGGCCCCAGCCACGGCCAGCCGGCAAGTGGGGTGGTGGTGTTATCAGTCCTCGCCACCCCACTTTCGCTGCAACTCACGCCTTGTTCAACGCCCGGAGCGTGATCCAGGCCCGGGCAAGCAGGCCCCCTTTTCTCAAACTGAGCGCCAGCGCCACGCCCAGGACCAGCAGCCCGCTGGCCAGCCAGGGAAGCCCCTTGTCGAGCGGCGACGACTGGAGCCACAAGTAAAGACTCCGGCCGCCAAACAGCAGCAGGCATGCGGCCGTGACCAGCGCGGCCAGCATTTGCAGCGTTGCCGCCCACCGCCGCCAATAAAGCACGGCCACGGCCAGCAGCGCCGAGAGGTAAATCGCATGGTCGATCCGCGGCACGTGGGGAAACAAGAAATCGTACGCCGTCGCGGCAATCAGCGCTGCACAGGGCACCAGCGGCCCGACGAATCGCCGGAACCAGCGAGCCCAGCGGTCGTCATACATCGCGGCCGCCGCCAATGCCATGACCACCAGGGCATGACCCAGCGCGTACCGCGACAGCAAACCGTGATCGGGCGACCATCGCGAAGCCCAGATTGCGGCCAGACCGGCGGTCGATCCCGCCAGGGTGCGCCACGATGACCGCTGCCACAGCCCGCGAGGCAATTGCCAGGCCGCAAGCGCCGCGAGCGGCCAGGGCTGCACGAAGGTCAGCGAGCTGAAGTCGACCGTCTGCGAGCCGGCCAGACTGGCCAACACCGCGCAGCCAATCATTCCCAGTTCGGCAATTCGCTGCCCGCGCATCCAGGCCATCGTCCAGAACACGGCCAGCCCGACCAGGGCCAGCTGCAGCGGCGAACCCAGGCTGGCTGAGAGCCGCAGCAGGAAGCGGGCGGCCACCGGGTTCATGGGCGTTCCGGGAAAACTGAGCAACAAGACCGCGGCCGGAAGCAGGAGAGCCACCTGCTGCGCGCGGCGACTGCCGTTGGCCATCGCCGCCTCAAACAATAGCGCCGCGCTGGCGAGCACCAGCGGCGTGAGAAAGTAGGGCTGGAAACTGACGGCCGAGCCCTTAGCCGCTTCGAAGGCCATGCTGAGCGAGTAGGTCCGCAGCCCCACCGCCAGCAGCAAGAAGAAGAACAGCGTCCAGGGAAACCAGGGCCAGCGCCAGGGCGTGCCGCTGGGCGGTTCGTCCTGCCCGCGGCGCCGCGCGGCCGGCGACAGCATTAAGAGCGCGGCCGCAGCCGCCACGGGAAACAAAAACACGCCCCAGGACATGGCCACATCGCGCCCTTCGACCGACAGCACGGCCAGCCCCACCGGATAAGCAAACATTAGCGCCAACACCAGGTAATAGGGAACCCGATAACTCGCCGCGAGCCGAATCGCCAGACTGCGGAACACTGCCTCGGAAACCAGCACGGCGAAACACCAGCCGCCCAGCAGAAAGCCCGCGCCGCTAAGTGGCCGGGCGAGCGTGATTCGGTCGAAACTCACCGACAAGGCCAGAAACAGGAGCACGATCACCAGCAGGATCATCCGTGCGTCTTCCCACACCTGGCCGAAGCGGACGATCACATAGCCGGCAACGACGAGCAACAAGGTATAGCCGCAGAGCGTGCCCATCAGCAGCCAGCCGCCAGCCAGGCTGCTATCGCCGGCCAGCGCCTTGTGCAATCCGATAAGCACCAAGAGCGCACTAAGCAAATAGAACGGATTATGGGTATACAGCATGCCGCGAATCGCGCGGCCAGACAGCGGAGGCGAACTTGACATGCGGCACCTCGTGGCCTGTAGGCGAACAGGGATGGAAATGGGACGAATGCTGCTTGCCCTCCGGCCCGCTGCCCCACCGCAGGCGAAACTAGGCGCGGACCGCGAAACGAGCCGAGCCCGGCCGGGCGGCAAATGGGGGCGCAAGCGCAGTAGGCGGTCGGGCACCGCGCAAGACACCCGCACGGACCAGACCACTTCGGTTGGCGGCTGGCGGACAGAGAATTCGTCGCCCGAGAGAACCCTGCAACGGGCCTCGCGCGCTGCGCGAAGGAAAGAAAAGTATGAGAACGCGAATTAGCCAGGCGCGAGGGCAGCTTGCAAGTTCGGCCGGCAGGCGAATGACTGCACGTGCCGCGAAGCGAGCAGATTACGCGATAAGCCACCTCCCTTCGAGAAAAGACGGGAAATGCCGGAGGCGTGGCGCGAACTAGCTGAAGTCTAGTCCCGGCGTCGTCAACTGTAAAGAAAAGTACCCTGCGCCGGGGCGCCTTACGCGTCGTGTTCGGCCGGCGAGCCGACAATGTGATGTTCGAGCAGGCGCAGCCAGGCCAGCGTGATCCAGGCAAACAGCGTGGCCACCAGCGGCATCCAGATCCGCCCGGCGCCGACGGCGCAGCCGACCGCCGCGGTCAGCCAGATGCTGGCGGCCGTGGTCAGGCCCCGGACGCGGATCGAGTCGGTCAGCCGCAGGATCACGCCCGCACCCAGAAAGCCGACGCCGGTCGCCACGCCCTGCACCACACGGGTCAACTCGGCCACGGCGGCCCCTGATTCCTTCATCGACATCACGAAGCAGGCCGCCGCCAGGGTCACCAGGATGTGCGTGCGCCAACCGGCGTTTTCGCCGGCGTGCTCGCGGTTCAGCCCGATGATGCTGCCGCAAGCGCAAGCCACGGCCAGCTTGATCGTGATGCGGACCAGCATGGGCCAATCGACGGCCTCGGCGGCGAACTCCTGCCAGACTTCATCCATCGTGGGCGACCCTCGCTTATTCGGAATCCAAATGGAAAGCGCCCGCCTCGTAGGCGCGCCGGTACTCTCGATAATCGGCCAGCGCCGCCGCAGCGGCGCAATCGGCCGCCTCGAGCACGGCCCGCATGCGATCGACCTGGGCAAAAAGGGCCAGCTCGCTGCCGGTGCGGGCGTAGTCGGCTCCGCGGGCGTGCGAGCGGCCCACGATCGGGCCCAAGGCCGCAATGGCAGCCCGAAAGCGGGCCGGGTCCCCCTTGAGCCGATCGAGCTTCGAGCGGTTTTCGTCGGGAACCAGCGCCCGCATGCGATACCAGCCCGATCCGATCTCGAGCACGTCCAGGCCCGCGGCCAGGCGAACCTGCAGCTGGCGCTGGGCCAGGACCACGCGCTGGGCGTCGTTCGTCTGGCACGGCATCGCGCGGCCCACCCAGCGGGCCGCCGACGACGGGCGGCATTCCTTGATGTCGAGCAGTTTGTTGCCGTCGGGCGAGCCTTCGCCGGCAACCAGCACCATCGCCCGGCGCAAGCCCAGGCTGCCGATGCCGGCAATCCGGCCGGTCACGTCGAGCACGCGAAAGGCGGCAGCCGCGCCGCGGCGGCGGCCATATTCCTCGACCGCCCGGGTGACCTTCTTCACCCGATCGTCGTTCAATTCGTAATGCTTGTCGTCGCTGCGCACGATCCGCCGCTCGCCGCCATGTTCGACGCGCGTGTGGCGATCGAGCAGATCGGCCACCGTGCTGACGGCAGCCTTGGACAGCAACTCCCAGATCGGTCCGCTTCCTTGCCCCGCGCCTAGCGGGTCGGCGCCGTCAGCCCAGGCGGTCGCGCTGGCCGGGTGGCAGTAATTGGCCAGCAGCATGGTGGCGGTTTGCCGGGCCTGGTCGACGTCGAGCTGCCACGCTTCGGCGGCCAGGCGAATGCTGGCGGCCAGGCGGACCAGGTCGAACGCGGATGGAGCGACCAGCGCCTCGTCAAAGTCGTTGACGTCGTAGCCCAGCAGGGCGTCGTCGGTTTGAAACGCGCCAAAATTCTCGATGTGCAAATCGCCGCAGCTGAGAATTTCCGGCCCGGCGTCGGCAGGTGCGAATCCGGACCAGCGGCGAGCGAATACGTGCAGCGTGCCGCGAAAAAACGCAAACGCGTCGGCCGCCATCCGCTCGTACTTGAGGGCCAACAGGCGCGGCTTGCGGTCCTGGTTGAACGCCCGAATCTCCTCCACAACCGAACCGGCCTTGGCCGGTTGGGCAACCTGGGTCGGGGTGGTCTTGTCGGACATGTCGGCAGCCAAGATGCGGCCTGTGGCGCGGGCAAACAGCAACTTCCTCGATCATGGCGGTGGGGCCGACCGATGAAAAGGGTTGCCGACGGCGTTTGGCAAAAAAACACGCGGCGGCCGGGACCGGCGATTTGGAGTTTTTCGCCCGACCCCCTACAATTCACCCCAGGCAAAGCTGGACCCCCGCGCTCGCTGAGCGCAAAACACTCTGCGGACGCAGAGCATCGCCAGGAGGTTGCCATGGGCACGCGATTATCGCTCTGGGGATCGCTGGTTTGCTGGACCGCGCTGGCTCAGCTGGCCGCGGCGCAGCACGCGACCGTGACCACGCCGTTCAATACCGGCAACAGCAATTTCTTCGAGCAGATCGGCGTCGGCTTCAACGTCAATATCGGCGGCTTCCACTTCCAGCAAAACGGTGCACCGCTGGCGGCTCCGCAGTTCGGCGGCGCCACGCCCAATGCCGGCGCGACAACCGGCTTCGCGCTCTCCGTTCCCGGCGGCATGGCCTACTTCAACATCACCGCCAGCCAGGGCAGCCGGCAGAGCCAGACGTCGCAGACGGTGAGCACCACAATGATGAACGGCACGACGGCCGGCTTCTCCGACACGACGCAAACGCCGTTTGTCGTCAGCCAGGGTCCGCCAATGACCCCGGCGCTCGAGCGTTGGCAACAGCTGCAGGAGGGGGGCCCGGCTGTACCGCGGTCGCCCCGCCATACCGGCTCGGCGAGCGACCCGCCCGCCTCTGGCGGCAAACCCAACCCGGCGGCCGCCGCCGATGCATCGGCCAGTTCGGCGCTGAGCGTGGCCGAGCTGCGCCAACTGCGGGCCCGGCAGGCCCAGGCCGCGCACGAGGCCTTGGAGCACGAGACGCAGGCCCTGGTCCAGCGCGCGCGAGGCCGAACACAGTGGCAAGGCATCGGTGGCCCGGCTGTATTATCAGCAGGCGGCCCGGCGAGCCACCGGACCGGAGCGCGACGAATTGCTCAGTCATGCCGAGTCGCTGGCCCAAGCCGCCGCGGCCAAGAAGCCGACCCGCGGCTCGTCAGCGCCGCAGCAGTAGCCATGCCCGCACACGGCACCTGCTGCACAAACGGGCGCTCGCCCGTCAGACCGACTTGACCGCGTGCGGCAGCGCATCGTCGGCAGCGGTTGGCCGGGCGAACTGGCTCGGGCCGCACTTGGCCGAATAGATTTCGGCAATCAACTGCTCGTAGCCGCGGACCATCACGTCCAGCGACCAGCGCTTTTCAACCCGCTCGCGACCGGTGCGGCCCAGCGAGCGAGCCAGTTCGACATTTTCCAGCAGCTGACAAATCCGCTCGGCGGTCTGCTCGGCGCTGCCCTGCTCGGTGAGATAGCCGGTCACGCCATCGTCGACCGATTCGGCAATCGAGCCGACGTTCGGCGCCACGACCGGCCGGCTGGTAGCCATCGCTTCCAGGATCGAAACCGGGTTGGCTTCCATCTGCGACGTGAGGGCGAACACGTCCATGGCGGCCAGCAGCCCGGGAATATCGGAGCGCGTGCCCAAAAAGCGCACGGCCTGGGCAATGCCCAACTCGGCCGCCGCGGCTTCGAGCCCCGGGCGCAGCGGGCCGTCCCCCACGATCAGAAACACCGCTTCGGGGACGCGCCGGCGGACGATCGCCGCCGCCCGCAGGAACTGCAGGTGATCTTTTTCCGGCCGCAGCGCGGCCACGATGCCGGCCACCGGGGTCGTGGGCGCAAGTCCCAACTCGCTGCGCACGGCCAGCCGCTGGGCGTCGCCGCCAAAGCGCTCGACGTCGACGCCGTTGGGAATCACTCGCACCTTCGCCCGCGGAAACCGCTCGCGCTCGACCAGGTACTCGCCGTGCGCCGGGGCCACGGCAATGAACGCGTCGGTCATCGGCGTGAGCAGCCGGTTCAAGCGGCCGACGCCGTCCGGCCAGCCCGTCGAATGCAAGGCCGAGGCCACGACCGGCACGCCGGCGCGCCAGGCGGCCAGGCGGCCCCAAAACATCTTGTCGCCCGCGCCCACGGTGATCAAAGCGTCGATCCGGCGCCAAGCCAGCAGTTTTGCCAGCCGGCCCAGCACGCGGACATCGGTCTTGCCGCCGATCAGCTGCGAGAAGGTCGGCACCTCTTCGGCCATTTCTTCGCCCAACGGGCCGAGCTCTTTCAGGCAGCAAAGCTCGGGCAGAAACTGCTCGCGATCGAGCCGGCGGATCAGGTTCACCAGGAGCGTCTCGGCGCCGCCCACGGGCATCGACGTCAGCGCGAACATCACGCGCAAGGGTCCACGATCGGCCAGCGGAATCAATTTCGGTCGGCGGGAAAACATCGGGGGTTGCTCGCTTGAATCTATCTTGGGGGATGAAGGGGATGGTCCGGCCGGGCGCGCTCGCCGGACGGGGGTTGCGCCCCGGGGCAGCGCGCTGCGCTTAGGCGTCGGTCTCCAGGGCGGTTCGCGTCGGCCAGGGCCAGAGCCCGCCCGCGCGGCCGGCAAATCGGGCGACAAAACCGCGGGCCACTTCGACCGAGTGCTGTTTTTCAGCGCTCGTAAACAGCAGATTCGTGGTGGCGGCGACGATCCAGATCGCAATCAGGGCCACGCTCGCCGCCAGCGGACCCAGCCACAGCAGCGCTGGCGCCGCCGACAATAGCCACGTCCCCCGATCAATTTGCATGCCGTAATGCCAACTGAACAGGTAGACCAGCAGCAGGGCCACGAAGTTGGCAGCCGTGGTGGCCATGACTGCGCCGTGCAACCCGAACCGCTGGAGCAGAACCAGATCGAGCCCGACGTTGACCAGCAAGCCGACCAGGAGCGAACAACTGCTGAGCCAGGCTTTTTCGGCGCACCAGAGGTAGTTCTGGGCCACGGCGATCGTGCCGAACCAGGTGCAGTAAGCCAAGGTCAGCGGCAGCTGGTCGAGTCCGGCCGTGAACTTTCCTGCCAGCGCGAACCGGAACAACAAGGGCGCGATCGCCAACACGGCCACCGAGCCGGTAAACAAGGCCAGCGACAGGTTCTTGAGAATCGTGTTGAGCTGCCGGGCCACTTCCCGGCGGCGGCCGGCTTCCCAGTCGTGGCTCAAGTGCGGAGTGACCATCGTGCCCAGCAGGGCCGCCAGAGCCACGATCAAGAGCGGGATCAATCGCGAACTGTGGTAATAGCCGACTTGCCGCAGGGCATCGTCGACGTCCAGGCCGCTGTAATGCACGATCATGTAGCGATCGACGATGTCGAACAGGTTCGTAAGCAGGTTCGTCACCCAGACCCAGGCGGCAAAGGGGAGCAGCTTGGCCCAGAACTCGCGCCGTCCGGCGGCAGCCGCCGCCGGCTCGTGAGCCGCTTCCCCCCACACTCGGCGCACCAGCGGATAAGCGCCCAGCACGCAGATCAGCGCCGAGACGCCGTACCCGGCCACCGCGCTTGCCGCCGTTTGCTGCCACCAGCAACACAGGGCCACGCTGATCACGGCAAACAGCAGGCTTTGCAGAAATTGCAGCGCCGTGACGGCCCGATACATCCGGGCGGCCATGAAAATGCAGACCAGGAAGTTGTGCACGATGACCGCGACCAGGCAGGCCGAAAGCCACAGCACCAGTTCGCCGCGATCGCTGCGCCCGAAGATCAGCTCCGAGAACTGCCGTCGCCAGACGGCGATCAGCAACACCCCGACCAGCCCGGTGATCGCGCACATGATCGTCGTGCGCCGCAAGAACGGGCGCAATTGCTGCCGGCAGCGATAATATTCGAAATACCTGCCGAACGAACCGGGCAAACCCAGGACGGCCAGCGGGGCCGCCAGGTTCAAAAAGCTGAAGGCCACGTCCCATTGGCCGAGCTGCTCCGGATCGAGCAAGCGGCAAAACAGCACCCCGCGGCCAAAGCCGATCAGACGCTGCATCACCGTCATGCCCAGCAGGATCACGACGCTCGCGGCCAGGCCGTCGGCGCACAGGCTCGCGGCCTGCGCATTCGGCTGCGTTTCGACTGCGGTGGTCATCGGTTCGGGCCTTCTAGAACGAGTGAGCCGGGCCAATCCAGCGGCTGGGCCGCACGCGTGTCGGTCGCAAATCCCGCGCTGCCGGGCAAGCCTCGGCCGGAGTCCGCGGCGCGGCGATCGGCATAGCCTGCCTCCGCCGCCGGCTGCAGCAGGGCCTGCGTGGCCGCGGCGAATTGCCGCGACTCCTGCAGTTTGCGCGGATCGACCGTCAGCCAGTTCTTCAGCCGGATCAGGTCGGCGTCGGCGTGGATGCGCTGCAGGTGAAAAGCATCGTCGCCGGGAAAGTTGAATCCGCCGAAGGCCGAACAGATCCCTTTAAAACCGCAATCGCGGGCCACGGCCACGGCCGCGCGCGACATGTTCACGTGATGCCCATAGGGAAAGGCGAAGTAACGCACCGGCCCGCCGACCAGCTGCTCCAGTTCCGCCCGGGCGACGACGATCTCGTCGTGCAGGTCGTCCGGGTCGGCCAGCGTGCCCAGGTCGACATGGTTTCGGGTGTGGCAGCCGATCTCGATGCCGGCGTCGGCCAGGGCCTTGATCTGTTCCGGCGTGTTGGGCTCCAGCGGGCCGCCGCGCTCGACGTCGTGCGGAAACGGCCGCCGGTCGATCACGTTGCGGCTGGTCACGAAGTACGTGCAGGGAATTCGCTCGCGCGCAAGAGCGGCAAGGCGTGCTGGCAATTCTCGGCGTAGCCGTCGTCGAACGTGATGCTGACGCAGGGCCGCTCGTTGTAGCCGCTGACCAGCCGGCGCTGGGCTTCGGCCAGCGAGACCATTTCGAAATTCCGTTTCAGCCAGGAAATCTGCCGGCGAAACGTGCGATTCGAAGCGGTCCAGGAGTTCGGATACGTGTCGGCGATGCGGTGGTAGAACAGCACCATCACCGGCGCCCGGCCGGCCCGCGCCAATTCGCGGTTGTAGCCGCTGCGATACGGCCAGCTGGCGCAGTAATACAGGTTCAGGGCCAGCCGTTTGGGGAAATCCAGGGCGCCGCCCGCGCATTGCGACAGGAATTTCATGCGTGCGACTCTTCCCGGGCTGGCGGCGGCGCTTGTCCGGCGCGCTGCGACCAGCGCTGGCGAATCCAATGCTTGACCGACTCGCGCGTCTGCCAGGCCGAATGCCGCACCCGCGCCGCGGGACTGCCGCCGGCAATCCGCAAACTCGCCAGCGGCACGCTCTGGGCGTTCCACTGCAGCTTGTACGGCTCGTCGCCGCGGAGGAAGTCGAACTGCCGGTGGCCTTCGGCGATGGCCGCTTGCAGCGAAACGGCCTGCATCAGCGTGCCGGGGCAGAAGTCGGCCAGCTCGGGCTCGAACCCGCCCTGGTAGTAATACACGGTGCCGGCGCCGACGAAGCCGTACTCCACCGCCAGCGGCCGCCCCTCGAACTCCAGCCACACCAGCCGCAGCCGGCCCGAATCGAGAAACTGCCGAGCCACTTCGCGGTGAAAAGCCTCGAACCGGGCCGAGGCAAAGCAACCCGGCTGCCCCAGCATGGCCCGCCGCTTTTGATGCAGTTCGACGAAAATGCCGAACGCCCGCTCCAGCGACTCGCCATCGACCGCGCGCAGCAGCTTCACCTTGCCCGACTCGACGTGCCGGCGCAACAAGTACCGGATCCGATCGCGGCGCGACTTCGAATATCCAGCCAGAAATTCGCTCCACGTCGCCGGCAAAGCCAGGCGCCAGCAGCGGGCTTCGTTGCGGCAATCGACCGCATGACCCCGCAGCGCGAGCTGCTCGCGCAGATGTCCCAGGGCAGCATCGGCCGCGTCGATCGCCGGCATGTCCAACACGTGCCAGCGACGCCGCGCTTTGCCCGTGAGATACTCGGCCAAGGCCGCGCTCACGCCCCGGGCATCCTGTTCGCGGCAAATCAGCGAAAGATAATCCGAGCACACCTCGCCGCTACCCAAGAGCTGCAAGGTCTGGCCCCAGCCCGCCGACCGCGAGCGATACCAGGGAGCCAGCCCGACCAGTTTCTGTCGGTCATCTTGGACGGCCAGCACGAAGAGCTCGCCGTGGGCCGGCGCGTAGTGCCGCCACCAGCAGCTGGCCCATTCGTAGGAGCGGAACGGCACGTCGCCGGACAACCGGTTCCAGGCAGCGGCCCAGTACGCAAGCGCGTCAAGCGAATCCAGCCGGCTGACGCTCAGCCGCGAGGCATCCGCCGGCACGCACAGGTCGCCTGCGAACGCATTGGGCGGGGGCGCATCGGGCGGGGACGCATTGGGCAACAACGCGTCGGGCACGGATTCGGCGACTTGCAGTTCGACGTCGAGCATGGTGCCAGGCCCGCGCAGTTGGGCAAAAGAGCAAACTTGGAAAGCGAGCGGCCGCCGCAGGTCGTGGGCTGCGCACGAGTCGCCGCCGTGATCTGCCGCGGTGCTCGGCCGCAAGACACATTAACTCCGGGTCACTGCAACTCTTGGTTACTGGGGGCAAGATGCAAGTCGGCTCCGGCTGGGAACGAAAAACCGCCGACCGTTGTGACTATTTAGCAACACCCCCGGCGCTCCGACCCTGAATCGCGGGCGCCCCGTGCCGCTACAAGCGGCACATTCGTCAACTCGGGCTCGCCGGCCGCCCGTCCCGCCGCGCCGGGCGTAACCTACGTTAGTGATGGACGCGCGCCCCCCATGCGCGCCCCCCCATTGCACGAATCGCCTCCAAAAGTCAGAAAGCTTGCCATGTCTCGCGGCCCTCATGCCACGATCCATCCGACCGACGTTCTGCGCACGCTCTGGGCCCATCCCTGGCGCTGGGTGCTGCCGATCGTCGCCTGCACCACGCTGGCGGTGGTTTACGCCCTGGTCCGGCCGGTCAGCTGGGAAGCAACCCAGGCGCTGGTCGTGCGCGACGAGGCGGTGGGCAACACCACGCGACTGGGCCGCTTTTCGCACGTCGAAGAAATGAAGACAGCCCAGGAAACCGTACTCGAACTGGTCAAGAGCCGTAGCGTGCTGGCCGGTGCGCTCAAAGCCGTTGGCGCACCGGACGACTATCGCGACCCCGCGGCGTGGCCCTCGGTGGGAGCGGTCGAGACGCTCGGACAGTCCGTCAAGCTCACGCCCCCCAAGGGAGCCGAGTTCGGCAAGACCGAGGTCTTCTATCTCAAAGTCTCGGCCCCGGACAAGCAGCGGGCCGTCGAACTGGCCGCCGCGATCTGCCACGAGCTGGAGGCGCACTTCGAGCAACTCCGGGTGAGCAAGTATCAAAGCGTGATCGACGAAATGAAAAACACGGTCGCCTTGGCCCAGGCCGACCTGGACACGTCGACCGCCGCCCTGACCGCCGTCGAGCAGCAAGCCGGCCGCGATCTGGCCGAACTGCGCACGCTGAATGAATCGCCCTCGAGCGATAGCGCCCTGCGCCGCATGTCCAACGAGCTGGAAGCCGAACTGCGAACGTACCGGGCCCAGGTCGGCTCGAACCTGGAATTGCTCTCGCTGCTCGAAGCCGCCAAAGACGAGCCGGGCCAGCTGTTGGCCAGCCCCAGCCGCCTGCTCGAAGCCCAGCCCGCGCTGCGGCGTCTGAAAGACGGCCTGGTCGACGCCCAGCTCCGCACGGCCACGGTGCTGGGCACGATGTCGCCCGAACATCCCGCGGCGAAATCGGCCCTGGCCGGCGAACAGGAAATCGGCGCCCACCTGAGCGAGGAAATCGCCATCGCGATCAAAGGCCTGCAGATCGAACTGCGGCTGGCCCAGGAGCGGGTCGCCGGACTGGAACGCAATCGCGAGGACTTGCAAAACCGGCTGCTGCAATTGGCCAACGTGCGGGCCGAATACAGCAACCTGGTGGCCGCCACGCGGCATCGCTCCGACATCCTCAAGACCGCCCAACAGGAACTCGCCGAGGCCCACGCCGGACAAGCGGCCGCCCGCACTTCCAGCCTGATCACCCTGATCGACCAGCCCGATGCCGGGAGCAAGCCGTCGGGCCCGGGGCGCACGACTGTCGTTTTGGGCGGTCTCATGGCAGGCTTGTTCGTGGCTTTTGGAATCGTGTTTCTCACGATTCAGCCCGCAGCCCTTCCGGACTCACAATCGCAACGCACCGAGTGGTCCGTCGCCGACCGCCGTTCGCAGCGCGCACCAGCGCCGGCCGAGGCCGCTGCTCCTGTGTCCACCGCCGAGTTCATCGTGCCGGCAGCGCCGCTTGCGCCGGCTGCCGTGGTCGCGAGCCCGGCGCCGACGGCTCCGGTGTTCGTGACCCCGGCCCCGGTTTTAGCTCCGGTGACTGCGAACCCGGCCTGCGAAAAGCAGCCAGCTGCTCCCGCCGCCACGCGGCCGGCGCCGCGCGGGCAGCAACGCCCTTTGCCGCCCAGCCCGTCCCGGCCGGCAGCATGACGATCAAACGGGCCCTGCAAAAGCTCGACGGCGAAGCCGGCGCCTGGAATTAGGCCTCCTGGATTCAGCCGGCGATTGATCGATCGGCGCTCGATCCTTGCGTCCGACCGCGCCGCCGGGCAGCCATACCTGCCGATTTGCGGTAGGATCGATGGCTATGGACGAATGGGATCAGCTTGGCGCCCTGATCGGCCTGGCGGCCGTTTTTCTGGCGGCGCTGTTGGCCCTCGGTGTTCTCACTCGCCCGTGGCACTGGTTTTGGCGGACGCTGCCGCTGGTTGCCTGGATCGCCTTCGTGGCCCAAACAGGCGCCCTCGGGCCAACGCTCCTGTTTATCGCCCAGTTCAGCACGACGGCCGAGTTGCGCATTGTCTGGTGGCAGCTAAAGCGCCGCGCCGCATTGCGCGCTGGAAGCGAGCAGACGGGGCTCGCAGCATGGCAGTTCTCGCTCGGCGACGGCTTGCTCGCCGTTCCAATTTTTGCCTTTGTCCTGGCAATCCTGGCCAGTCGGCGTCTGGCGGCCGACTGGCGAGGGGAAGCGAACGGAGCGTTGTGGGCGCTGATCGGCGTGGCTGCCGGGCTGGTGACTTGCCTGGCGATCTGGGCCATTGATGTCCCACACACCAAATTACTTTCGGAGGTTGCTCGCCGCCGGGGCCACCGCTTCGCCATCGGGTGCGTGCGGTGCGCCGTCGCCCTCATTGGCACGCTGCTCTTGGGCGGGCTGGTTGCGGGATTTTATAAGGCATGCTGCGAGACGCCGCCGATCATGATTGGCACGTTCGCCGTGCAAAGCGAATACTCCTGGCCCAGAACGTTAACAGCCGCGGCGTTCTTGCTGGGACTGGCGGAAATGGTCTGGTTGGGACTGTGGTGGCTCGGCAGCCAATCGCCCGTGGCGGATGGCGCGCAGGCCCACGGCGAAACGGCAGCAACTCCGCGCCGAGTGCCCTTCCGGTTGATCGCCCAGCGGGTGGCGCTCGTGGCCCTGCTCGTGCCGCTGGCCGGATCCGTCGGCTGGCTTTGGTGGCAGCTCGTGATGCCGGTGGCGCTTCCGGCTGACCTGCCGGGCGGTGAGAATGAAGCCCGGCTCGACGCACTCGCGGGACGACTGGATTGGAGCGCGCTGCCGAGCCAGGATCTCGATGTGGCGACGCCGGCTGTGTGCCAGAGTTTTGCCCTGCTGAACGCGAACCGGCTGGCCGCGGCACACGACATTCTTGCGGGGCCCTGCGCAGTCGTGGTCGATTACCATGAACCGTTTCCCGGCATCGCGGGCGCCATGCGCCTGCGCGAGCTGGCAAGGGCGTTCGTCCTGCAGTCGCGGGCGGCCGCCGAAAGAGACGATCCCGCGGAGGCCGTGTCGGCGGGGCTCGATTGTTTTCGAGCGGGGAGCCGCGGGCTGCGAGGCGGCATGTTGTTCCATCGACTTATCGGCACGGCGCTGGAATCCGTCGCGCTGGACGTATTCGCCGACCTGGCACCCACCCTCGGCCGCGAGCAATCACGCCGGCTCGACGCCGCGCTCGCGGCGGCAGAACGCGATCGTGAACGGCCTGGCGACGTTCTCGCGCGAGTACGCGTGGGACATGACGGCCAACGGTTGGTCTGGCAGGCTGCATCGTCGGTTGGAGGACGTCGCGTCAGGCAAGGCGCCGTTTGGAGACGCCCTGATCGCAGCCGACAATCGCGGGCTGGCTCTGCTCCGTCTCGTCCGCACCGAGCTGGCAATTCACGGCTATCGGCGCGACGAGGGCAATTTTCCCACGTCGCTGCAAACGCTCGTGCCGGCATGGCTCAACGAAGTTCCCCTCGATCCATTCAGCGGCCAGGCCCTCGTTTACCGCGCCGATGCCGAGGGCTACCTGCTCTACAGCGTCGGAAACGACGGAACCGACGACGGCGGAATCCTCGACGAATGCATCGGGATGACGCCGGGGACCGACTTCTCGCTTGAATCGTGCCGCTTGCAGAGCATTGCCAGCCAGCAGTGGCAGCCGCAAGCTGCGGCGAGCCCGCCCGCACAGGCTCAGGCTCCCGACGCGAAACTGGCGCCTTGAATTGGATCCATGCGATCCAACGATCGTCACGCCTCACCTACGAGTCAGGTAGCGAACGAAATCGATCAGGCCGGCGAAGCGGAACTTCGGATCGACGTAGTGCTCGATCACGTAAAACGCGAAGTAGTACGCCCGGCAAAATGCCCAGACGGCGACCGCCAGCAACAGTGCCGTCCGCCAATCAGGATGCTCGGCCAGCAGCATGCCCGCCGCCAAGATGCCCAGGGCGAGCAGCAAGGCCCCTTTCAGATAGAGCAGCTTGGGATTGCGGATATCGCCCATGGATGGATCGACGCTTTCGGCAACCGGTCAAGCGGCCCGCACCAATAGCTCGCCGCGGCCGGAGGTCAGGAAGTCGCCGTGATAGCTCCAGTAATTGGCCGCCAACAGCTCGCCGGCCACAGGGAATTCGAGCCCGCGCAAGTGCCGCAGCAGCAGTTCCAGAATGAGCGGGCGCGCACAGACTCCCCGGCGAAACGTGGGCAATAGCTGCGGTGCCTGGGAGCCCAACAGTCCGATCGTCCCCCGCCGCATGCCCGCGCCGGGCCGAGTGCCGCAGTTGCCGGTGACCAGGATCGTGCCGGCGATCATGCTGGCGCCGACAAATTCGCCCGCGGCCCCGCCGATGGCCAGCAGCCCGCGCCGCATGCTGTGACCGGCTTCCTGACCGACGTCGCCGCCGACCAGGATCGTGCCGCCGGTCATGCCGCGTGGGCTGCCGCGATAGGCGCCGCCGACCGAGTGGCCGCCGCGACCGGCGACTCGGATCAGTCCGCCGTGCATTTCGGCCCCCAGCCAATCGCCGGCCGATCCATCGACGCGGATCTCGCCCCCCTGCATCTGGCTGCCCACGTGGCGGCCGGCAGCGCCCTGAACGTGAATCGCGCCGGACGTCATCCCGGCGCCGATCCAGTGCACCCCGGCCAGCGCGCCGGCCAGTTCCAGTCGGCCATCGGCCGGATCGCCCGAGACGCGAAACAGCTCGGCCAGCGGCAGCTTTTGATTGCCGTGAAAAATCTCCAGTCGCTCGATCTCGGCCAGCGACTTGCCCTGCAGCCGGTCGGGCGTGATCCCCTCGACCTCGACGGGCAAGCTAGTCAGGCCGGTGTATTGCAGAAGGAGCGGCATGGCGAGGAGTATAGTCCAGGCAAATCAGCAAGGGGATAGCGCGGCCGCTCGCAGGCCTGAAAGGCCTCCAGAGCACAGCCCAGGGTTGAGCGGAGCGATACCCTGGGGTTAGCGGCGAGCCCGGAGTACTTACCCGCAGTCGACCTGCTCGGCGTGCGGCAAGTAATCGGCGCTGACCGGATAGTTGGCCAGCTGGATCGAATAATACTGCTCGAACCAGCCGGCCAGATCGGCCTCGATGCCGGGATCGTAGTCGGGGGCGACGTGCAACGTCTTGCCCGAGGGGGTCGCACGGATCTCGCCGCCGTCGACGATGACCTCGCCGGCCTTGATCACGTAGCGCGGCAGCTCGAACATCGTCTGTTTGTTTTCGTCCGGGGTGTAGATCGTCAGGTCGGCGTCGGCGCCGGGTCCGAGGTGCCCCTTGTGCTTCAGGCCCAGCATCCGCGCCGGGCCACTGCGGGTGATGATGCAAATCTCGGCGAGCGAATACTCGCGATCCAGGTCGGCCAGCACGGTTCGCTCGCGGACCAGCGGATGCACGGTCTTGAGCATGTCCCGCCGCCAGGTCCGATCCATCAGCAGCCGGATGATCTGCGGATAGGCCATGAACGAGCCGCCGTTGGGATGGTCGGTGCTCATGGCCACCCGCCAGGGATCGGTGACCAGCAAATACCACTCCAGCCCGATGGCCCATTGCAGGGCGTGGACCAGGCTCTTGTTCTTGTACTCGATCGGGGCAATGCCGCAGCCGGCTTCCAGCTCGGTATCGATCGAAAACCATTTCGTCTTGTAGATGTTGCTCAGGTAATAGCCCAGCGGCCCGTCGCCGGTCATGCTGGTCGTGGGGCCGAACATCACCTGGCCCACGTCGACCGTCAGGCTGGGGTGGTCGTTCACATAGGCGGCTAGCTGGGGCACTTTCGAGCTGAAGGTGTCGGGGTCCCCCTGCCCGCCGCCGTAGCTGTGAAACTGGATGTGCGTCAGGTGGCCCCCGAAACCTTCGAGCGCTTCGAGCGTGGCCAGCGTCGTGGTCCAGTTGCCGGGCATTCCCAGGTTGTTGGCATGCACGTGCACGCGGTGCGGCAGTTTCAGTTCCGCCGCGGCCTGGGCCACGCCCTGCAAAATTTGCCGCGGCGTGACTTCGAAATGCCCGACCGGCTCGTCCAGGCCGTGCACGTTGCCCTGCGACTTTTGCTTCCAGACTTCCACGCCGCCCGGGTTGACCAGCTTGGGGGCGTAGCCCTTGGCCGCGCCGAGCAGCCAGGCCACGAACGCGCGCAGCCGCTCGGGCTCATGCTCGCGGAGGGCCTGCATCACGTAATGGTTGTTGCCCATCAGGACATAAAAGCCCTTGTCCAGGCAGGGCGTGTCCTCGAACTCCTCGTGCACGTGCCGGGCGGCCAGCGGCGGGACGGCCGCGTCGAAGGCCGTGGTGTAGCCCAGGGCCGCATACTTGTAGCCGGTGGCAAACGTGCTGGGCACGCTCCCCATGGTCCCGCTACGGGTGAGGGCCGTGCGGCGGACCGGTTCACAGCGGCGCTTCTCCTCGGGCCGCAGCTTTCGGGCGACGTTCACTTTCGGCCCGGCAATGTGGCAGTGCATGTCGATGCCACCCGGCATGACGACCAGCCCCCGAGCGTCGATCGTGCGCTCGGGCCGGGTCTGCGGATCGCCGGGAGCGGCGACGATGCGGCCGTCTTCGATCCACACATCCTGCACCCGGCCATCGATGCCGTTGGTCGGATCGTAGACCGTGCCGGCGGCGATTTTCAGCAGCGATCGAGACATAGAAGGGAGGAGAAAGGCAGAAGGATGAAGGCAGAAGGCAGAGTAAGCACAGCCAGGGCAGCGTCATCAGCGGAGAAAATTCGGGCGCGCACGTTCAGGACTTATCGACCGCAAAGAGCGTGCACACCACCGGTCAGGTCGTGCGTTTTTGCCCGGTCCGGCCCTGGGCCTGAAAAAAGTTGTCCAGTTGCTTCCAGCTCAGCCGGAATCCCTTCACCTTGTTGGCCGGAAACCAGACGACGGCCCCCTTGCTCACCCGGAGCTCGCCAAATTTCTCGTCGTCTTCGTACACGGTAAAGATGATGTCCGCATGCGCCAGCGGACGATCGGGGATGTCGAAATTCACGCGATGTTGGGGCACGGCCGACCTCCGAGTGGGAAAAGGAACCGCGAGACCTCACAACTGCTGCAAATAAAACCGCGTCAGGTGAAAGAAGATCGGCGCCGCGAAGCAGATCGAGTCGATCCGGTCGAGCACTCCGCCGTGGCCGGCGACCAGCGTGCCGTAATCCTTGACACCGCGGTCCCGCTTGATGGCCGACATCACCATGCCGCCCGAAAATCCCATCACCGAGATGACCAGCGATAACCCGGCCGCATGCCAGGGCTCGAACGGCGTGGCCCAGTACAAGGCCGTGCCCACCAGCGTAGCGCTGGCCACTCCGCCGACGAAGCCTTCCCAGGTCTTGTTCGGGCTGATCGCCGGCGCGATCACCCGGCGCCCGGCCAGCCGGCCCCAGGCGTATTGAAACACATCGCTCAGCTGCACCACCAGCACGAAGAAGAACAGCAGCCGGGCGTTCTGTCCGCCGCCGCCGTCGCTGGTCTGGGGCAAAGGCAAAAACAACAGGGCCGGCGCATGGCTCAAGCAATACACGCTGACCATCAGCCCGGCCTGGATCTTGGCCGTCCGCTCCAGGAACCGCTTGTAATCGCCGGAGAGCGCCACCCGGGCCGGAATGAACAAGAACGCGTACACCGGAATCAGAATGCTGTAGAGGTCGTACTTGTCGTAGCCGACCAGCACGTACTGCAGCGGCGTAAACAGGAAAAACACCCAGAACAGCGTGCGATGGTCTCCCAGTCGGGTCGGCGTGAGCGTGATGAACTCGCGCAGCGCCCAGAACGAGATCAGCCCGAACAGCACCACCGTCGTCTGCCGCGACCAGCTGCCCAGCAGGAACGCCGCGCCCAACACCGTGCACATTAGCCACCAGGCGCGGATGCGGTTGTTGAACGTCTCGACGACGGCCGTGTTCAGGCCGACGTCGCGCTGCTGCTTGAGAAACTGCCCCACCGCCGTGGCGCAGCTCAACACGGCCAACACGCCGCCGACCAGTCCCAGCGTCTTGTAATCCATGTCACAGGTCCTTCAGCCGGCGGACGGCGTCGCGGGCCCGTTTGAGAAACTCGGCCTTGGGCTCGCCGGCTTCCAGCCACATCGGCGGACCGAAGCTGATGCAGCTGAGCAGCGGGACCGGCAGGAACTCGCCCCGCGGCAGGACGCGGTTCATGTTGTCGATGTGGACGGGAACCAGTTCCAGGTCCGGCCGTTTCTTGGACAGATAATACAGCCCGCTCTTGAACTCGGCGATCTCCGCCTCGGCATTGCGGCTGCCCTCGGGAAACACGATCAGCGAATACCGATCGCCGATCTCGCGCAGCATCAGATCGACCGGGCTCTGATGCACTTTGATGTCGGTGCGGTCGATCAACAGCGCGTTGAACGTGCGGGCCAGGTAGCGGCGCACGAACCCTTTTTCCCAATAGTCCTTGGCAGCCACCGGCCGGACCAGGGAGCGCAGCGTGTGCGGCAGCGCCGACCAGACCACGATCGCGTCCAGATGGCTGGTGTGATTGGCGAAATATACCCGCTGGCACGTGTCGGGCTGGCAGTCGATCCAGCGCACGCTGGAACCGCTGAGCAATCGAGCCAGGACGGCCAGGAGCGTGCCGGTCATTTTGGACTGACGAGGGTGAGTTGCAAGTCTGCCGGAAACTTCCGCGCCTGCCCGGGGGGCGACCGATCGGGAACCATGCCGTGCCGCTCCCCGACCACTATTTTGCAGTCCGCCGGGGCAGCATCGCACGTCGAGCGGTGCGCGGGACGCAAACCCGCACTGCGAATGATAGCCTGCGGTCGCTCAGCCCGCCAACCACGGAGGACGCTCGCCGGCCGGGGGCAGCTTGATCACGACGGCCCGCTGGATTGCCGGATGGGCCCGGACTTCGTCCAGCGCGGCTTGGGGCGGGCGCACGTCCAGGTTCAGCACGCCCACGGCATCGCCTCCCTTGCTGGCCCGGCCCACTGCCATCTGGGCGATATTCACCTCATGCCGGCCGAAAATCGTGCCCACGGCGCCGATGATGCCGGGCACGTCGCGGTGGCCGAAAACCATCAGCACCCCGTCCAGGTAGGCGTCCAGCGGATAGCCGTCCAACTGCACCAGTCGCGGCATGCCCGTGCCGAAGACGGTGGCCGCCGCCCTGCGCGTGCAGGACTCGGTGGTGACTTCGGCCGAAACGATCGAGCTGAACGCTCCCAAGTCGGCCCGGGTTTGCTCGACCAGCTCGATCCCGCGCTCGCGCAAGAGCACTTCGGCATTGACGATGTTGATCGACTGTTCCAAGGCGTTCGAGAGCAGCCCGGCGGCAAAGGCGGCGGTGATCAGCCGGGTGTTCTTGCCGGCCACTTCGCCCCGATAGTTGAGCGTGCAGCGGCGGATCGAAGCGGTGTCGAATTGGGCCAGCATCAGCCCCAGCCGGTAGCCCACGTCCAGATAGCCGCGCAGATCGCCCAGCGCCTGGGCGTCGATCGGCGTGAAATTCACGGCGTGGCGGATCGTGCCGTTGGTCAGATAATCGACGAGCAAGTTGGCGCCTTCGACGGCCACCTGCGTCTGGGCCTCTTCGGTGCTGGCGCCCAAGTGGGGCGTGCAGAGGACGCCCGGCATGCCGAACAGCGGGCTGTTCGTGCAGGGCTCGCTGGCGTAAACGTCGAGCGCGACGCCGCCTAGCTTACCGCTCTTAAGCCCTTCGACCAGCGCGGCCTCGTCATAAATGCCGCCCCGGGCACAGTTGATCAGCCGGGCCCCCTTGCGCATCCGCTGGATCTGCGGCGTGCTGATCAAGTGCCGGGTTTCGTCGGTCAGCGGCGTGTGGACCGTGAGATAGTCGATATGCTCGATCATGTCGTCCACCTTGGGCACCAATTCGATGCCCAGCTCCAGGGCCCGTTCGCGCGACAAGAACGGGTCGTAGCCGATCACTTTCATTTCCAGCGCCCGGGCCCGGGCGGCGACGGCCTGCCCGATGCGTCCCAGGCCGACGACGCCCAGCGTCTTGTCGGCCAGCTGGGTGCCCATGTAGCGATTGCGGTCCCATTTGCCCTCGATCAGGCTCTGATAGGCCGGGGCGATATTGCGCGACAGGGCCAGCATCATGGCCAGCGTGTGTTCGGCCGTGCTCAGCGTGTTGCCGGCCGGCGTGTTCATGACCACGATGCCCAGCCGCGTGGCCGCCCGCGAATCGATATTGTCGGTGCCCACTCCGGCCCGCACGATGGCCTTCAGGCGGCGGTTGCCTTCGAGCGCGTCGGCGGTGATCTTGACGCCGCTGCGGCAGATGGCGCCGTCGAACTCGGCCAGCGTCGAGCGCAGGGCGTCCCCTTTCAGTCCCGTGCGCACTTCGCACTGCATGCCGGGCGCTTTGGACAGGATTTCCAGCCCCTCGGGGGCCAGCGTATCGAGAATGACAACTTTAGGCATGGTTCAACTCAAGGTTATTGATGTCGAGATCGAGATCGTTGGGCGTCGACAGCGGCCAGGCGGTGCGCCGCGGGCTTCCTGGTGGTCGCCCCGCACCCACTTGTCAGCTAAGACCCAGTCAGTGCCACGTTCTTGTTATCGGCGTTCGGTTTGTCGGCCGGCCGGATCAATTGGCTGCCGGCGGCGGCCACCGCGGCACCCAGACGTATCGGCTGGCCCAGCTCGGCCAGCGTCAACTCGAGCGCGGCCAGTGTGCCAAGCACGTCCAGCTCGTCGAGCGCGCCGAAATGGCCGATGCGAAAAATCTTGCCCCGCAGCTTGTCCTGCCCGCCGGCGAGCTTGACGCCGAAACGGCTCTCGAGCCGGGCGAGCAGCGCGCCCCCTTCTACGCCGGCCGGCACCTTGACGGCAGTCAGCCCCGCCGCGGGGCGCTGGGCAAACAGCTCGAGGCCGATGGCCTGGACGCCGGCTCGCGTGGCCCGGGCCAGTTCGTCGCACCGGGCCCAAACCGCTTCGATGCCCGACATGCGAATCTGCCGCAGGCTTTCGGCCAGGCCGACGACCAGCGTGACCGCGGGAGTCCAGGGCGTCTCGGGTCCGCTCTTGAGTTTTTCGCGATGCAGGCCGAGGTTGAAATAAAACGCTTGCGGCTGGGTCTTTTCGATTTGCCGCCAGGCCCGCTCGCCGATCGACAAAAAGCTCAATCCCGGCGGCAACATCAGCGCCTTCTGCGAACCGACGACCAGCACGTCGATGCCCCAGTCATCCGTGCGGCATTCCATGGCGCCCACGCCGCTGATCCCGTCGACGACGAATACCGCCTGGCTTTCGCGGACCACGCGACCGATCGCTTGCACGTCGTGCCCCACGCCCGTGCTGCTCTCCATCAGCGTGCCGAACACGGCCACCGCGTCGGAATGCTCGGCCAGCAGCCGGGCCACGTCGGCCGCTTCGACCGCCTGGCCCCAGGGCACTTCGTGCCGGACCACTTCGATGCCGAAAGCCCGGGCGATCTGGGCCCAGCGGCGGGCAAACACCCCCGCGTCGAGCACGATGGCCTTGCCGCCGCGCGGCACCAGGTTGACCACCGCCGCCTCCATCGCCCCCGTGCCCGAGGCCGAGAGGACCACCACGTCATTCTGGGTGGCAAAGACGTACTTCAGGCCTGCCAACACTTCGGCAAACAGGGCTTTGAACTCGGGCGTGCGATGGTGCAGCACCTGCCGGGCCATGGCCAAGCGCGCAAGCTCCGGCACTTGCGTCGGTCCGGGCGTCATCAAGCGAGGCTTGGGCATGGCCTGGGCAGTCGAGAGGATGGATCGGCCCTCGATCCGCTAGTGGGCTAACAAAACAATCCGGCAGTGAAAACCACGCATTGTAGTCGTCTGGGGCGGCCTTGGCGATGGGTCGGCATGGCTCGGAATTACGCGACTTGCGCACCCTGCGCGCGGCTAAGTCCAATGGCCGCGCCCGGATGCCGCAGGCCGCCGCCGCGCAACCGCCAGCCCGCAAGTTTGACACGCCGTCGGCGCACCTTGATGATTGAGGCCAGTAGCCGCGGGCGGGTGCCCAATCTTCGGCCCGTTCGGGCGAAATACCTTCGGATAGCAGGACCCAGGCTCGTACGGCGAGGTTCGCTCCCATGGAAATGCTGTTCCTCTCGGCCGCGATTCTCGGCGGAACGCTGATGATTGGTCAGTTCCTCCTCTCGCTCGTCGGCTTCGGCCACGAGGGGCTCGATCACGACCTGGGCAGCGACGGCGGCGGCGATCTGGCCGGGCATGATTTCGCCAGCCACGATTACGCTGGACACGACACGTTCACTTCGTCGGCCGGCGGTCACCTGAGCGACTCGCACGACGGCCATAGCCCCGGGCATGCCGGCGCCGCGCATGGCGGCACCGCGCATAGCCAGGCCCATTCGCAGGCGCATTCCAAGCACGACTCGACGACGCTGTTTCGCGTGCTGACGTTTCGTACGGTGGTTGCGGCGCTGGTGTTTTTCGGCCTGGCGGGCCTGGCGGCCGAGAGCGCCGAGTTGGCCTCGCCGCGGCCGTTGATGCTGGCCCTGGCCAGCGGCGCTGCGGCGATGTACAGCGTGTTCTACCTGATGCAATCGCTGGGCCGGCTGCGGGCCGACGGCACCGAACGGATCGGCGCCGCGGTAGGCCGCGAGGCGCTCGTTTACCTGAGCATTCCCGCGGCCCGGGCCGGGGCCGGAAAAATTCACCTCACCATGCAAAACCGCACGCTCGAATACCAGGCCACCACCGCCGGGGCGGCGCTGCCGACCGGAACGCGGGTCATCGTCGTCGAGGTCGTCGGGCCCAGCGCGGTCGAGGTGGTTGCGGCCGAGACTGCGAGCGCCACCGATTCGCAGCCGACGCGGGCTCATGTCTGAGTTTTGGCTCCGGCGCGCTGCGCCCCCGCTTCCTCACTGAAAGACGATCCATGAACTGCTACCTCCTGCTCGCTCAAGCCGGTCGCGCGTCCGGACCGTACGCCTACGTGGTGGCGATGTGCGTGGCCCTGGCGCTGCTGCTGCTAAGCACGCTGATCTTCGTTGCCAAGCGGTTCAAGCGCTGCCCGAGCAACCGGGTGCTGGTGATCTACGGCAAGGTGGGGCACGGCGACAGCGCCCGCTGCATCCACGGCGGGGCATCGTTCGTCTGGCCGCTGATCCAGGACTACAGTTACCTGAGCCTGGAGCCGATCCAGATCGAGATTCCGCTCCGCGGGGCGCTGTCGATGGAAAACATCCGCGTCAACGTCCCGAGCGTGTTCACGGTGGCCATCGGCACCGCGCCCGACGTGATGCAGAACGCCGCCATCCGCCTGTTGGGGCAAAACGCGGCCCAGGTGCGCAAGCAGGCCGAGGAAATCATCTTCGGCCAGCTGCGACAGGTGATCGCCTCGATGCGGATCGAGGACATCAATCGCGACCGCGAAACCTTTCTCCATCACATCCAAAGTTCGCTCGAACCGGAGCTGAAAAAGATCGGCCTGGTGCTGATCAACGTCAACGTGACCGACATCCAGGACGAGTCGGGCTACATCGACGCCATCGGCCAGAAGGCCGCCAGCCAGGCCATCCAGCAAGCCCGGGGCGACGTGGCCGAGCAGGAGCGGATCGGCGAGACGCGCGTCGCCGAGGCCGAGCGCGACCGCGTCATTCAGGTGGCCAATGCCAATAAGTTCCGCGACATCGGCACCCGCGAGGCCCAGCGCGAGCAGGCGGTGCGGCTGGCCGAGCTGGACCGCGATCAGAAAGTGGGCGAGCAGTCGTCCGCCTTCGATCGCGACGCCCAGGTCAAGAACGCCCAGCAGGCCATGCGGGTGTCGCTGGCCGGCGCCGAGGCCAAGGCGATCGAAGGCGAAAACTCGGCCCAGGCGCTGATCGCCAACTCGCAGGCCCAGCTGCTGGTCAAAAAGGCCGAGGCCTACGAGCTGGGCGAGCGCCGCAAGCGCGAGGCCGAAGCCGCCGTGCTCGAGGCCCAGAACCGGGCCATGGCCAAGGCCGCCCTGGCCGACGCCGAACGTGTCGAGGCCGAGCGCCGGGCCGAGCTCGAAGCCCCAGCCAAAGCCCAGAAGGCCAAAACCATCGTCGAGGCAGAAGCCGAAGCGCAAAAGCGGCGGATCGAAGCCGAGGGCCAGGCCCAGGCCATTTTCGCCAAGCTCGAGGCCGAAGCCCGCGGGCAGTACGAAATCCTGGCCAAAAAGGGCGAAGGCCTCAAGCAGATCATCGCGGCCTGCGGCGGCGCCAAAGAGGCCTTTCAGCTGCTCATGCTCGAACACCTCGACAAGCTGGCCGAGACCTCGGCCCAGGCGATCTCGAATATCAAGTTCGACAAGGTCATCGTTTGGGAAAACGGCGGCTCGGGCGGCAAGAGCAACACGGCCAGCTTCCTGCACAACATGGCCAGCACGATGCCGCCGATGATGCAGGTGCTCCGCGACATCGGCGGGGTGGAGCTGCCCGAGGCACTAATCAAGCTGGGCGGCGAAGCGCACGAGCCGGCCCGCAATGCGCCCAGCGGCAACGTTGCCGCCGGCAACGGGGCGCCGGAGACTGCTCGCAAGGGAGATGCGTGATCAGCCAGGTATGATCGAAATCATTTTTTTCGTTGTCGCGTTCACGTTTATCGCAGGTCTGCTGATTTTTTTTGTCGGTTACGAAACCTGGAAGTGGCGGCGCTGGCCCAAGGTGTCGGCGATTGTCCTGCGCTATCAAATTACGCATGGATCCGAGGGGCGTTATTATGCTCCCGTTGTTCAATTTGAGACTGTAGACGGAAACAAGGTCGTGACCGTTTCCACGTGGAGCGGGTGGCGCAGGCCGTGGCGGCGCGGCGACTCGATCTTCATCCGTTACAACCCCAGCCAGCCGCGTTGGTGTGAACCGGTGTGTTTCAATGCCGTTTGGGGGCCGACCCTAACCGGGATCGGGCTGCTTCTTGGTTTCGGAATTTTCGCGTGGTTCTGGGGGAGCCCTTAGCATCGGTCGCTGCCGGGCCGGCGAAACGACCGCGCGTGCCGACGCGGATGTGCTTGCCGACGCGCAGTGCCGACAGGCCGGCGAGCCCACCTTGTGACTCCACGGATCCTCGCCGAGGCCGAAGCGGCGATCGAGGCTGCTCGGCAGTTCTTGAACGGCCGACCGATCTCCGCGGGCGACCATTCCTGAATGATCTGTGTCAATCGCTCGATGCGATCGCCGAACGTCCCTTGAGCTTCGCTAAACTGGAAACGCTACCCAAGCGTGCGCCTTATCGACGGGCGCTGCTGGCGCGATTCCACTACGCCGTGGTGTTCGAAGTGCTGACGGACCAGGTCGTCATCGTCGCGCTGGCGCACGCCATTCGCGAGCCGAATTATTGGCTCGGCCGCCCGCATTAACGCCGGCGGCCAATGGGTCGGTCCCATAGGGCCCACTTGATTACTTCGCCAGCCGCTCGCGCAGCCGCTTCGCCGCCACTACTAGCCGCTTGAGCTTCTCGTAGGCTTCGTCCAGCGTCGGCGGTTCGCCGGCCCCGGGGGCAAAGCCGCAGTCGGGATTTAGCGCCATCCGCGCCGCCCCGATCCGCGCGATGCCCTGGCAACGGCAAGTCCGGCGGCGGCTCAAGGCGATTTTTTTGCCTTCGGCCCGGTGCCCGGTCCGGCTCGCGTGAGCGCCAAATCCAGCCAAACTGCGTGCGCAGCCACCACACTGCCGGGGCAGTCGACAAACAGCTCAAGCTTGGTAACGCCGCTGACGAGCGCGTTCACGGGGCGTGTCACCCCAACCTCTTGCGTCGTCGCACGCCACAATTCTTTTCCGTCCCCGACAATGCGGAATGTGAGCGGCGTCGCGCTCCGTTCACCCGCCGTGTCGCCGACCGCCGCCGCGCCCGAGAGCATCTGATATCTCTTGTCCAGAGCATAAACGGCATGCGACGTACCACCGTCTGCAGGGTGCATGAAAAGACCGTGAGCGGGCGTCGCGCCGCCGACTGGAATCGAGTCGGTCAGGGTCGTCCCGGTGTGTACCTGGGACTCCAGGACCGGCAGGTCGGACAAGTAGACGGTCTTGCCGGTCGGCGCCGTTGGCGGAGCAACCTGCACCTCGACCCAGGCAAGTTGCTGATCGGGCCCGACCCAATACCCGACGTGGAAGCGCGAGGAGTCGGTAATGCCGTCGACGACCGCTGCGGGCGAGTATTCTCCAGCGTACGATCCGCTGCCCTTCACCGGTTTTCCGCTCGCGATGTTGGCGTTCCCCTGGAAGACCTCGACCTCGCAAAGCGCGGACCCGATCCCCTGAAAGGAGGCCGTTGCGACGCGAACCGCTTCGAACGCGACCTTTGGAAGTGGGACCGTCGTCGCCGGTTCGTCGTCCTTGCTCCAAGCCGTTGGGATGCTTTTCTTCGACCAAACGACTCTGCCTGCCGCGCGCAATTCAACGTCGACGCTTTGCATTCCGCGATCATTCCGGGTGTGGTTGTTGCAGTTCCATAACACCAGCTTGTCCGCGACGACACCGGCGGCGTGCCCTTGCTTGTTGACGGCAGGTTCATCAGGGGTTTTTCCCGGCCGCGATTTCGTGGATACCGTTGGTGTCGCGCCGGAACGTGTTAGAACCAAATCGACCCAGAGCGCGTGTCCCGCGTCAGCGTTGCCGGGGCAGTCGACGAACAATTCGAGCTTGCTGACATTGCCGACAGGTACGCGTATAGGCCGAATTTCACGAACGCTTTGTATTGTCGTGCGCCATAATTCCGTTCCGTCGCCTACGATTCGGAACGTCAGCGGCGAGGCGCTTCGCACTCCAGCCGAGTCGGCAATCGCCGCCGCGCCGGAAACCGTCCGGTACTCCTGATCGAGAACGAAAGCCACGTGGGATGAACTACTGTGGTTCGGAGGCATGAACAGGCCGTGGGTGCATTCTACGCCGCCAACCGGATGCCGGTCGTACAGTGACGCGATGTGAATTCGAGTCTCGGTGGCCGGTAGGTCGGACAAGTAGACGGTCTTGCCGCTCGGGGTTGATGGCGGAGCGACCTGCACTTCGACCCATGCCTGTTGATGGTCTGGCGCGACCCAGTAACCGACACCGTCCTGCGATGAATCCGTGACGCCGTCAACCAAGGCGCTGGCCGGATGATGGCCCGAATGGTGGGAACCGCTCGCCACGACCGCCATTCCGCGTGCAAGGTTCATGCCGCCACGGAATACTTCTATCTCGCACAGTGCCGAGCCCGCCCCCTGATGGGAGGCCGCTTCGATGCGTAGCACGTCGAACCGGATATTCGGCAACCGAATCGTCGTCGCGGGTTCCGCGTCTTTGCTCCAAGCCACTCTGATCGCCTTCTTTGACCAGGCGACCTTCCCGGCCCTCATCAACTCCACGTTGGCGATCAGGACGCCGCGATCCTTCCAATGGTTGCTGTTGCAGTTCCATAGAACCAGCTTGTCGGCAATGACGCCGCCACCTGCCTCGGCCATGTTCGGACGCACGGGCGGGGTCAGTTGCACTTCGACCCAAGAGGGCTGACGGTCGGGCGCTACCCAATACCCGACGCCGACGCGCGAAGAATTCGTGATTCCATCGACGAGCGCCGCCGGCGAATGCGAATCGTACGTCGCGCTGGCTATCGCTGGTTTTCCGCGAGCAAGGTTGTCGCGACCGCGAAAAACTTCGATCTCGCAGAGCGCCGATCCAAGCTCTTGAAACGAGGCCGTTACTACCCGCAATGCGTCGAAGGGGATCTTCGGCAACAGAATCGTTGTCGCTGGTTCTTCGTCTCTGCTCCACGCCAGCGGAATGTCTTTCTTCGACCAGACGACTTTGTCTGCCCTTCGCAGCTCGATGTTGGCGCTGAGCATCCCGCGGTTCCTCCACTGGTTACTATTGCAGTTCCAGAGGACCAGCTTGTCGGCAATGACTCCGCCACCCGCCCCGTTCGGCTGAGTAGCAGCGGTTTCTTCCAGTCGCTTCTCGACCCGGGTCTGTGTCAACCCCGTCAGCCCGCCGACCGCCTGCTCGTACCAGTAGCCTGCACGGCCGCGCATGCGGCTGGCATCCACAACGCCATGCTCGGCCAGGTCCCACCAGGCATCGCCCAGTTTCGTCATTGCGGCGGGAGTCGGATCGGCCGACGTTTCCAATTGGGCAACGGACCGCAGGGCCGGGCTCTCCGAGCGCACCAGATGCTCTAGGCCAGCCGGCCAGTCGCCGACGTACAGGCACAAGTATCTCCCCAGCGTTTCGTGTGCCGCGGCGTCGTTCGCATTTTTTGCCAGGTTTTCCCGCGCCTCGGCAGCGCTGGTCACGACCTTTTCGCCGGCGGCCAATTCCTTGCCCCGCCCGACAAAGGTTTTGGCGAGCTCGGATTGGTTGCTCTTGCGGGCGGCCGCCAGCCCCACCCTGGCCAGGCGCTTCCCGGCCGCAAACTGGCCCGCCGACAGAGCCGCGCCGGTCAGGGGCTCAAGGGACTCGGCCAGTTCTTTCTTCAGTGCCGACGAAAGGTCTTTTCCACCCAGTTCCTCAGCCGTTTTGGCCAGCTCTTCGAAGCGATCGACCGCAAAGCTCTCGGCCAATCCCTCCGTCGCTTGCAGCGCCAGGGCCGGAGCGCCCGCCGCGATGGCCAGCCGCCGAGCCTCGCCGAGCAGGACGTACTGCTCGCCCGGATCGCTGCTGTCGGGCACCAGCGCAAGCAACTTTTCGGCTAGCGCCGCCTTGTCGGCCGGTTTCTTGGCCGCAGCGAATTCGGCCTTCAGCGCCCGCTGCACTTCGGCCAGGGCGGCCGCCTGCTGGGCCGCGTCGGGCGGAGCGGGTCGGGTCTCAACCGCCGTCTGGGGCGTCTCGTCTTCGTCCGCCGACACGGCCGCGGGCATGTCGCCGGCGGTGTCCTCGGCGGGCTCGACGGCCGGATCATCGGCTGAGGTCATCGAGTCCTGCGTTCCGTCGTCCGCCGGAACGCCGTCGGGATCGAGCGGACTGGTCGATGGGTGCGGAGCCGCGGGCAGGGGTCGCGCGGGGATCGATTCACGCGTGTCGTCCGCGCCGCGCTGCTCGCGGGTTGCCGAATCACCCGGGACACGTGCGGCGAGTGGAGTGCTTTCGTCCGTCCCGCCGCCCAGGATTACCCAGGCAATTCCAATCACGGCGACGAGCCCCGCACCGACCGCGGCCAACATCACCGGTGGCACCGTGGTCCGGCGTCTCTTGGCGGTGCGCCGTCCGCCGGCCTGCTCCAGCGGATCGAAGCCGAGGTCGGGCGACGTCGGTGCGACGCTCTGCACCGCCAGCGGTGTGGCCACGGCCAGCGGTCTGACCGGGCTTGTCGGCATCGCTTTGGGCAGCGTAGCCGGCGGAGCTGCCTGCGGTTGCTGGGCCCGCAGCGCCTGGTCGTAGGGCTGGCGCTTTTCCGGATTCAGCAGGCAATGCCGGGCCGCCGACAACTCATTGAGCAGTTTTTGCGATTCGGCCGCGTGCTTGCCGGTCTGAAACGAGCGGATGTGCGTCATCCGCTGATCTGCGGCGCTTTCCAGCACGTCGGGGTTCGACTCGAACTGCTTGACCCCCAGCAAGCGGTAATGATCGGGTGGCTGATCCTCGGGCGGGATTCCCAGCCAGATGTGATACGGGTCAAAACTTTGGGCCATGGCCGTCGTCCGGCAAAGCCGCCGCGGAGAGATGAAATCCAGGCGCGGTATTGTCTCACCGTTCGCGGTGGGGTGTCAATTATCGTGCGGCCGTCACCCGGACAGGCAATACTCTCGACTTTTGGACCCCACGATGCGAAAATTGGAACTATCAGCCAGCGAGGAGTCGACCATGTCGGATCGCGAACAAATTCTGCAACAGGCGCTTGCCCTCACACCCGAAGATCGGGCCTACGTTGCCGTGGCCCTCGGACAAAGCCTTGAAGCCAGCGATCGCCGCGAAGTGCTCGCCGGCAGCGAACTGCTCACCGAGTTGCAGCGCCGGTCGGCCGCATATCGAGCAGGCGCGACGGACACCAGATCGGCTGCCGAGATGCTTGCCGACTTATCACGTCGTCAGGCGAGCGAGACGGCAGGGTGATCCTCCGTATCCTTCCCGAGGCCGAGGCTGAGGTCGAAGCTGCGCGACGGTACCTGAACGACCAATCCGCGTCGGCCGGTGCCGCCTTGCTCGTCGAACTTGAGCGGGCGTTTGACACCATCGTCTCCCGCCCGCTCAGTTTTCCCAAACTTGAGACCCTCCCGGCCGACCAGCCCTACCGCCGCGCGTTATTGGACAAATTGCGTTACGCGGTAGTCTTTGAGGTGCTGGAAAATGAAATCTTGGTAGTTGCCGTGACGCACTGCAGCCGCGAGCCGAACTACTGGCTGCAACGGCCTCAATAGCCGGCAAACCGCTCGCGCAGCCGCTTCGCCGCCGCCACTAACCGCTTGAGCTTTTCGTAGGCTTCGTCCAGCGTCGGCGGTTCGCCGGCCCCGGGCGCAAAGCCGCAGTCGGGATTCAGCGCCATCCGCGCCGCCCCGATCCGCGCGATGCCCGCCGCGGCCAGCCGCTCGATCGCCTCGATCGACTGTGGCTGCTCGGTCCGCACGTCGACGACGCCCATGCCCAGGTCGATGCCCTCGGGCAGCAGGTCCAAGTCGCTCACGTCTCCTGTGCCCTCGTAGGCGAACTCGAGATTTAGCCGGTCGATGGGCGCGCCGGCAAACCGCGACAGGATCGGCCGGTAATCGCCGCGAACGTCGCTCTGCCGTTTGTACACACTGTGGCAGCAGTGCAGGTGAACTTCGGCCGCCAAACCGTCGACCACCCGGCCGATCGCCGCCAGCGCCTGAGGGAATTGCCGGTCGATGTTCCACTCGCGCCGCAAGCGCTCGTCGTGGATCGACTCGCCGGCGGTCAAACGCCGGTCGCAGAAATAAGCCAGGGCCGGATCGTCGAGCTGCACGATGTCGATGCCCGCCGCGGCCACGGCCTGAGCCTCGCGGGCCAGCAGTTCAGCCAGATGCGCGAGGAAATGCTCCAGCGTCGGATAGGCCTCGCGGCTGAAGTCCTGGTGCCAGTAGCGCACCGCAATCAGGAACGGGCTGGGCAGGGCAAATTTGGTCACGCGCCGAGTGTGACTGGCCAGGAAAGCCGCATCGCGGGCAAACACCGGCTCGCCGGCCTGCATCCGACGAACGACCACGTCGGTAAGTTTCCGTTCCCCCTGGTGCTCGTAGGGCCGGACTTTTTCGAAGCCGCCGACCCGGCTCAGAAATTCGCCGATGTAATGGCCGCGGCGCCATTCGCCGTCGCTGACCACGTCGAGACCGGCCTGTTCTTGCACGCCAATGGCAAACGCGACCATGCTGTCCAGGGCCTCAGCATCCGCTGGCCCGGCCTGATCGCCTGCGCCGTCGCCGGTGCGCCGGTCGCGGGCGGCCACCAGATCGCGCACCGCTTGCGGCCGGGGGAGCGAGCCGATCACTTGCGTAAACAGCGGTGGCAGTCGACGCGTGCGCTCGGTTCTCATAGGCCCTCGGGGTGGCTCGCGTCGCACGTGGCAACAGGCGATTGGTCAGGCCGGCAGGTCGCCAGCGGACAACTCTTCGTCATCGTCGGACTCCTCTTGTTCGTCCCAACCGGTGTACCAGGCCAGGCGGCCCAACAGCCGCGCGTAGACCAGCATGAAATACACCAGTGGCGGAGCGCCGCAAAGGAGCGCCACGCTCAGGGATTGACCTGCGATCCAGCGCAGCAGCCAGGCCACGGCAATGAGCGCCAGACCGGTCTCGGCATAGAAGATCGCCCAGACCCACCAGAAGCGGAGGCAGGTGCTCAGGATTGCGGCGCTGATCGGTGCGAGCGCCGCCCCGCTTTCCAGCATCGATAGGATCAGGACCGGAAAGACGACGAGCGCGGCCAGGTCGGCCGCCAGGTTCCACTGGCCGGCGAGCCAACTAAACAAGCTGCCGGCGGCAAACGAGCCCAAGGCCGCCATCAGCGGCAGGCGCAGCGTAAAGGCCCAATCGCGCCAGTCGGACTCGGGCCACTCTTGCACCTGATCGCAACCGTTGGCCGTGTCTTCGACCACGGCCAGCAGGCAGGCCGAAACATAGCCGCCGCCGATCAACGTGATCAACAGCGTCGGCAAGCCCATTACCAGGCCCAGGATCATGGCGCCGGAAGCCGCCGAATCGTCGAGCACGCCGAGCAGCCGCAGGCAGGGGATTCCGATCTGGCCCAGGACCAGCAGCGAAAACGACATCGACAGCCAGCGCTGCCAGACTCCCGAGCGCAGCGGAAAATCGAACACCCCCGACAGAAAGACCACCTTGGGCGGCTCGTCGGGCTCGTGATGAAACCGATGCAGCCGCTGCTCGCGCGCCGCGTGCGAATCGTAGCCGACCGGCTCCAGCGACACCTCGCGCGTCGCCGCCGGCTTGCGCGGTTCGGGCGGAGCCAACTCTTCATCGGTGAACACCGGCGCGGGCGGACGGGCGACCGGCGGCTCGAGCTCGTACGTGTCGGATTCGTCGGCCGATTCGGAGCCGGCAGCCAGCACGTTGGGAGTTGCCAGGCTGGGAACCCCCGCCACGAATTGCCGGCCGCACCCCGGGCAGGAAACCGGCAATCCGGCCCGGCTGGCAAATCGCGGCTCCAGCGTGCCGCAATGCGGGCAGGAGAACGGATTGTCCACGCTGGCTTTGGTCGACATAGATCGCTTGACGCTCAGGCAGCCGGCAGCGGGGGTCGCGTAACCGGCCGGCATCCGACAGCGGCCGGTCCCCAGCAGCTATTCGCTCCAGCCATTGTAAGCTTTTCCCGGCTCGGCATCGAATCCGGCACGCGGCGGGCACGAGGATCTCCGCCGTTCTCGTCGTGCCGGCGATGTGCGGATCACGCCTCCGGGAGCACACTTTGCCAGGATCGCGTTAGATCACACCGGCCCGGCCGACATTTAGTCGATCCTTGACCGGCCGCGCAGGGCACTTCTACAATGCCGGGGCTCGGCAACTGTTTTCAAACCTGCGGCTGGCGAATGGGCGTGGAAATCTCGGTCAACGGCAAGCCCTGTGAAGCGTGCCCAGGCACCAGTGTGGCCGCGCTGCTGGCCGAGCTCGAGCTCGACGCGCGGCAAGTGGCCGTCGAAGTGAATTTGGAATTGGTGCCCCGTGCCCGGCATGCCCAGCACGAGCTCGCACCAGGGGACAAGGTCGAAGTGGTGACGCTGGTCGGAGGAGGATGAGCGTGGCGACGGACGTGCAAGTGGGCGACAAGCTGCAAATCGGCACGCATACGCTGGCCAGCCGGCTGATCGTAGGCACGGGCAAATACGCCAGCTACGAGCTGATGGCCGAGGCGCTTGCGCTGAGCGGCACCGATTGCATCACCGTGGCCGTCCGCCGCGAGCGCCTGGTCAACGCCCAGGGGCAGAACATCCTGGACTACCTCGACACCAGCCGTTACACGCTGCTGCCCAACACGGCCGGCTGCTTTTCGGCCGACGACGCAATTCGCGTGGCCCGGCTGGGACGCGAAATTCTGCTCGGCCTGGAAAATCCCGGCGCCGACTGGGTCAAGCTCGAGGTGCTGGCCGACACCAAGACTCTGCTGCCTGACCCCGTCGCCACGATCGCCGCCACCGAGAAACTCGTGGCCGAAGGTTTCCAGGTCCTGTGCTACACGAGCGACGATCCGATCGTCGCCCGGCGGCTCAAACAAGCCGGCGCCGCCAGCGTCATGCCGGCCGGCAGCCCGATCGGCTCGGGCCAGGGAATCCTCAACCCCAACAACATCCGCATCTGCCTCGAGTACCTCAAGGACGGCGATCCGGACTATCCGGTCATCGTCGATGCGGGGGTGGGCACGGCCAGCGACGTCACCGCAGCCATGGAGTTGGGGGTCGACGGCGTGCTGCTCAACACGGGCATTGCCCACGCCGGCGATCCGCTGTCCATGGCCCTGGCCATGAAAGCCGGGATCACGGCCGGGCGCCTGGCCTGGCTGGCCGGCCGGATTCCCAAGAAGCTCTATGCCACGGCCAGCAGTCCGGAAACGGACCTGATCGCCCCGAAGGGGCGGTAGCGGCTTCGCCCCGAAGGGGCGAAAACGGGCCGGTCATTCACTCGCCCAGGCCCACCGGCAGCGTTCAATCGCCTGGACGCCAACCCGGTTCACTAGCCGAATGTTTGGTTCGAGCTCCGGTCCGCGGTGGGCTGCCCCGACATGATCAGGTAGCACGTCGCCAGTAACACCCAGAACCAAGGCAATACCGTGACGGTGGCGACCATCTGGATCCCGAATTGAATGCCCATGATGAAAAACGGGTGGTCTGCGAGCAGCGGCCGCAGGGCCAGATTGGGCGCGATGCTGGCGGCCATCATGATTACCGATGGAATCAGAAATGTGACGAACAGCATGCCTTTGTTGCCCGACGTGATGCGGCGCGATTCGCTCAACGATTCGAGCACGCCCAGATCGCGGTCGACGATCGAAAACAGGAATTGCGAAAACATCAGCCCGACGATGATGCCCGGCACGATACAGAGGATCCAACCGAGGGAAATCGCCAGAGCCACCAGGATTCCGGCCCCGCAGACCGTCAGAAACCAACGACTGCCGCCGAACAGCAGCGAGACCGAGGCATCCCTGTCGCCCCGCGCCACCTTCAAAAAGAAATTGGTCTGCCCGGCCAAAAACCACATGTTCGCCAATAGCGCCACCACGTACAACGCTCCGGCCACCGCAAAGATCGCCGGCAGGCCTCCGCCGGCATTGCCCCCGGCGCCGGGCCGCACGGCGAAACTGACAAAGCCGATCGCGGCTCCAAATAGCAGAAACAATCCCATGTAGCACAGGTAAAACAACAGCACGATGCCGATGCAACGCCCGATGTTCGGCTTGAAGATCGCCCAGGCCCGCGCAAATGCATCGCTGACGTCCAGCTTGCCGTACCCCGCGGCGGGCGTCACACCGGCTGACGGCGACGTGACGGTCGACGACTGATACGGGTTCGCACTGGCCGGCGCCAGCGCAGCACGGGACAGACCCGCGGGAGCGGGAGTTGGGGGCGACGGAGCCGGCGTCGCCGGCGCCGCAGCGGGCACCGGAATGGCCAGAATCGTGCCGCACTGGGGGCAGCGAGCTTGTTTGCCCCCCGTTTCGTCGGGTGTGCGCAATAACTTGCTGCACTTGGTACAGCGGAACTCAATCGGCATAGATTCTCTCGCGGTGCGGCGGGCGCCTGCGGCGGCGCGTTTTTCTTAGCGGGCTCTCGGTCCGGTGTCCCGGCTGCCCGAGGCAGAATAGCAGACCCCACGGCAAAACACACGCCCGCGGGCTTGCCGTTTCCGCGCGGCGCGAATCGCCACGTCGCGCGGCGTCCGCCCGGCGGCACGTTGTCCGCCGGTTATTCGGATGGTCTCATCCTGCTGCCTTCTGCCCGGGTCGTTCCGCGTTTTGCCGTCTGCCTTTGGCCTTGCATATGTTACCTTGACGCCAGCGGCTCACTCTTCGCAACACTTCCGCCCCATGCTCACGCCCGCCGAAATTCTGGGACCCACCGGCCGGATTGCCGCCCGGCTCGACCACTACGAGCAGCGCCGCGAACAGCTCGAAATGGCCGATGCGGTCGCCGCCGCGCTCAACGGACACCAGCACCTGATCGCCGAGGCCGGTACCGGCGTGGGCAAGAGTTTTGCCTACCTCGTGCCTGCCATCCTGGCGGTGGCCGAGTCGAGCGAAGCCCTGCCCAAGCGGATCGTCATCTCGACGCATACGATCAGCCTGCAGGAACAGCTGATCCACAAGGACTTACCCTTGCTGCGCAGCGTGATGCCTTGCGAGTTCACGGCCGTGCTGGTCAAGGGGCGGCACAACTATGTCAGCTTGCGACGCATGCAGGGCGCCGCCGAGCGGGCGGCCAGCCTGTTCCACCGCGAAGAAGAATTTGCCGATCTGGCCGACGTGATCGATTGGTCGCGCAACACCCAGGACGGCTCGCTGACGGACCTGGAGCATCAGCCGCTCTCGACCGTCTGGGACGAAGTGCAAAGCGACAGCGGCAACTGCCTGGGGCGCAAATGTCCGACCTACAAGGAATGCTTCTACTACTCGGCCCGGCGCCGCGTGCAGCACGCCCAGCTGCTGGTCGTCAACCATGCCCTGTTCTTCAGCGATCTGGCCCTGCGCCGCGAGGGCGTGAGCATTCTGCCCGACTACGGGGCCGTGATCTTCGACGAAGCCCATACGCTCGAAGCCGTGGCCAGCGATCACCTGGGCGCCAGCGCCTCGAGCGGCCAGGTCGATTACCTGCTCTCCAAGCTCTACAACGACCGCACCAATCGCGGCTTGCTGGTCCATCACCACCTCGGCGATGCCCAGCGGAGCGTCGATCATTGCCGGCACCTGGCCGAAGAGTTCTTCGCCGACGCCCACGCCTGGCTGGCCCGGCAGGGCAAGGCCAGCGCCCGGGCGCCGGGCACGGTCGTCGGGCTGAACCGGCTCAGCCCGGGCCTGGCGAATCTGTCCGGCTTGCTGCGCTCGGCGGCCAGCAAGCTGGGCGAAATCGAGCGCCAGGATCTCATCTCGGCGGCCGACCGGCTGTCCGGGCTCGCCGCCGAGCTCGAAGCCTGGCGCACGCAGCAGATGCCCGACACCGTCTACTGGGCCGATGCGTCGCGCAGCCGGCGCGGCCGGTTGCGCATGACGCTGGCCGCGGCGCCGCTCGACGTGGGGCCGGCCCTCCGCAAGGAGCTGTTCGGCAAGGTGCCCAGCGTGATTATGACCAGCGCCACACTGACCGTCGGCCGCCAGGGCTCGTTTGATTTCTTCAAGAGCCGGGTCGGCCTGACGCAGGCCACGGCCCGCCGCTGGGGCAGCCCTTTCGACTACGCCCGGCAGGTCGAGTTGATCCTGGTCGACGGCATGCCCGACCCTTCGGACACCCAGCGCTACCAGCGGCGCACGATCGACATGATCGAGCGATTTGCCGGCCGCACCGACGGGCACGCGTTCGTGCTGTTTACCAGTTACGAGATGATGCGCCGCGTGGCGGCGGGCCTGACCGGTTGGCTGGCCGAGCGCGATCTGGCGCTGTACTGCCAGGCCGACGGCGTGCCCCGCAGCACGATGATCGAGCGTTTCAAGGCCAACCCGCGCGGCGTGCTGATGGGCACCGACAGTTTCTGGCAGGGCGTGGACGTGCCGGGCGACGCCCTGCAGAACGTGATCATCACGAAGCTGCCGTTCAGCGTGCCCGACCGGCCGCTGCTCGAAGCCCGGCTCGAGGCGATCCGGGCCGCGGGGGGCAATCCGTTTGCCGATTATCAATTGCCCGAGGCGATCCTGAAGCTCAAGCAGGGCTTCGGCCGGCTGATCCGCTCGGCCCGGGACCGGGGCCTGGTGGTGATTCTCGATCCGCGGATGCGCAGCAAGCCCTACGGCCGCTCATTCCTGGAAAGCCTGCCCGACTGCCGGCTCTCGACCGAATCGGCGGATGAAGATCAATTCGATGCCGAGCAACTCGAGTTGTAGCGGCGGTGTCCGCTCATTGGTCACTCACGGCGCTCGGCACCGCGAACTTGAACTTCCCGGCTCGCCTATCTGCGAAAATCTGCGTCCATCCCGTTCATCTGCGTTTTTCGATCGTCGCGGATTCACGCTTGGCAGGGCCGTCCAAATTCAGACCGCTCGATCGCGCTTGTAGCCGGACCAGTTTCAATCGACGCAGATAAACGGGATGGACGCAGATACGCGCAGATGTAATGGGACATTCGGCTAAATGACCGAACACTTGTCTCACGCTGGAACAGCCGACTGCCTTGGGCCACATCGCGTCGCTTGCGCCAAACAAAACATCCGCGAAGCTGGAAATTGCCGGCCGAGACGTGCGGCAGTGCCACCAGGCTGGCGCCTTAGCAGGAACGGAACGCGAGGCGCTGGGCCCCCGCCCTTGGTCGGTTGACCAGCTAGCCCAGGCAACATAGAGTGAAGCCATATAGCCCGATTTCCGGCCACCGCAGACGGGGCGCGGCCGGAGGGCAGTCTCTTTTTCGTAGTTCCGCGGCGGCTTGACCCGATGCTCGCAAAACGTGTGATTCCCTGCCTCGACGTCGACCGCGGCCGGGTCGTCAAGGGAACCAATTTCCTCAACCTCCGCGATGCCGGCGACCCGGTCGAAGTGGCCATGCGCTACGAGGCCGAAGGGGCCGACGAGCTGGTGTTCCTGGACATCACGGCCAGCCACGAGGGGCGGGAGATCATGCTCGACGTGGTCCGCCGCACCGCCGAAGTGATCTTCATGCCGCTCACCGTCGGGGGCGGCATCCGCACGCTGGAACACATCCGCGACCTGCTCCTGGCCGGCTGCGACAAGGTGTCGATCAACACTGCCGCCTCGCAGGATCCCGAGTTCGTCCGCCAGGCCGCCGGGCGGTTCGGCAGCCAGTGCATCGTGGTGAACATCGATCCCAAGCGGGTGCACAAAGAGGGCCGCGAAGTCTTCGAAGTCCACACCCACGGCGGCCGCCGCGGCACTGGGCTGGAAGCCGTCGCCTGGGCCGGCGAGGTCGAGCGCCTGGGGGCCGGCGAAATCGTGCTCACCAGCATGGACGCCGACGGCACCAAGAACGGCTACGACCTGGAAATTACCCGGGCTGTGAGCGACACGGTGTCGATTCCCGTCGTGGCCAGCGGCGGGGCCGGCAAGCCCGAGCATCTGGCCGACGCGATCTTGCTGGGGCACGCCGACGCGGCCCTGGCGGCCAGCATTTTTCATTTTGGCGAATACACGATCGGCCAGACCAAGGCCATCTTGCGCGAGCGGGGAATTCCGGTCCGCGAAGTCGCCTGAACGCGCAAATCCGGACCAGGCGAAAATTATGCGTGCGTGCGTCTGAGTGATTCGAGAGCGGGAGAAGGCAGCCATGGATAGCAGTGTGGAAGACGAAATCGTCAAACAGGCAACCGCCGCGCCTGCTCCCAGTGCGCAAGCGGCCAAAGACGCGCTGGCCGCGCGCTATACCGAAAAACGTCCCGAACTGGAAATCGAAAAGCTGTTTCGAGCGACGATCAAGCTGTCCGGCAGCGACCTGCACCTGAAGGTGGGCAAGCCGCCGTTCGTGCGCGTCAAAGGCAGCCTGCGGCCGATGAACCGCGGACCGATCGACGACGCCGAGATGGTCGAACTTTGCTTTCCGATGATGGACGAGCGCAACCGCCGCATTTTCGATCAGAACGGCGGCGCGGACTTCGCCTTCGCCATGGAGTTCGAGGGCAAAAACTGGCGTTTCCGCGTCAACCTGCTGCAACAGCTGGGGCACGTCGGCATGGTCGCCCGGCGGGTGAACAACTTCGTCCCCGACTTCGCCGGGCTGTATCTGCCCCCGATCATGGAAGACCTGTGCAAGTTCGACCAGGGCATGATCCTACTGGCCGGCGTGACCGGCTCCGGCAAGAGCACGACGATCGCCTCGATGCTCAACTGGATCAACGCCAACTACCGCAAGCACATCCTGACGCTCGAGGACCCGATCGAATTCGTCTTCACCGACGACAAGTGCCTGGTCAATCAGCGCGAGATCGGCCTGGACGTCAAGGACTTCGAGATCGGCATGAAGCACGCCGTGCGCGAAGATCCCGACGTGATGCTGGTCGGCGAAATGCGCGACCGCGAAACGTTCATGACCGCCATCCACGCCGCCGAAACGGGTCACCTGGTCTTCGGCACGATCCACGCCTCCAGCGCTTCGACCACCATCGGGCGTATCCTGGACTTGTTCCCGGCCGACATGCATCCGGCCCTGCGCAGCGCCATGGCCTTCAACATGCGGGGGATCGTGGCCCAGAAGCTGCTGCCTTCGATCAAGCCGGGCGTTTCGCGCGTGCCGACGGTCGAGGTGCTGACCTTCACGCCGATGACGCGCAAGTTGATTCTGGAGGAGCAGGACGTCAAGCTGGGCGACCTGATCCGCATGTCCGCGCGGGAAGGAATGCAGGATTTCACCATGAGCCTGACGGACCTGGTGAAAAAAGATCTGGTCGATCGAGCGGTCGCATTGGAGGTGGCGCCGAACGTGGAAGCCTTGAAGATGTCCCTCAAGGGCATCGCCGTTTCGCAACCCGGGATCCTCTGATGCTGCGCTTCGTGTTAGTGCTGGCGGGCGCGGCCGCGATCCTGGCCCTCGATCCGCTCGGGCTCTGGGCCCAAGCCCCGGGGCAAGCACCGTTCCCGTGCCGGCGCCCGTACTGGGGCCGTTCGCGCGCGGTTCGGGCTTCTATCTCAGCATCTGGAAGATCGTCGCCTGCTGGCTGGTCTTCGTCGGCTGGGTCTACACGACGGACTGGGTCAACCAGGACCTGCAAAACCGCCGGGCCGACTATTCGCGCTGGAACAACATCACCTTCTTCACGTTCCTGGCCGCCTTCCTGCTGGTGTGGCTCATCCCGGGCTCCTGGGCCTTCTGGTTCACGTTTCCGCTGGAGCTGACCGCTTGGGCCGCGCCGCTGGGGGTATTCATCTACCTGCGCAATAAAGAGGTTGAATACTCCGAAAAGGTGCTGACCAAGGCCCACCTCCGCCGCTGGTTCGCCGGCAAGGCCGTCCTGCTGGGCATGAAGGTCCAGGCCGAGGCGGCCGGGGTCGACGAGCAAGGCCCGCCGCTGAAGTTCAAGGCCATGGGCGCCAAGAGCGAGCGCGAGGACAACATCAATCTGCTCACCGTGCGCCAGAACCCCGGTTATATCCCGGCCCGGCAAACCATCTTCGACGCCCTGGAGCACGGAGCCGACAGCCTGCTGCTGGATTTTGGCGCGGCCAGCGTGGCCGTGCGGCACCAGATCGACGGCGTCTGGCACAATCAGCAGCCGATCGACCGGGTGCAATTGGGCGACCCGATTTTGACGGTCTGGAAGACCCTGGCCGCGCTGAATGCCGCCGAGCGCCGGGCCAAGCAGTCGGGGGCGTTCGGCGTCGAAGTCAAGAAGCCCCAGGACGTCAAGGAAACCAAGTACGTCTGCAAGATCACCACGCAAGGCACGCAAGGCGGCGAACGCGTGGCCCTGCAGCTCGAGGGCAAGAAGCTCACCTTCAAGTCGCTCGAAGAAATTGGCATGCGGGAAAAGATGGTCCAGCAGGTGGAAGAAACCCTGAACCAGAAGAAGGGCTTCATTCTGTTCTCGGCGCTGCCGGCCGGCGGGCTTTCGACCCTGTTCGACGTGGCGCTCAACGCCAGCGACCGCTTCATGCGCAATTTCGCCGCGGTGGAAGAGGCGCACAGCATCGAGCGCGAAATCCTGAACGTGCCCATCACTCCCTACGACGCCGCGGCCGGCGAGACCCCCGCCTCCGTGCTGCCCAAGCTGATCCGCACTTACCCCGACGTGCTGGTCGTCCGCGATCTGATCGAATTGGAAACGGTTCGCATCCTGGTCGACCAGGTCGCGAACGAGGATCGGATGGCCATCAGCAGCACCCGGGCCAAGGAAGCCGTCGAGGCGCTGTTGCGCGTGCTGCTGCTCAAGATTCCGCCGGCCGATTTTGCCGCCGTCGTAACCGCGGTGATCAACGTGCGCCTGGTTCGCAAACTGTGCGAAACCTGCAAGGAGGCCTATCCGCCCCCGGCCGAAGTGCTCAAGCAGATGGGCCTGCCGCCGGGCCGGATCGAGCATTTTTATCGCCCCCCGACCAAGCCCATCGATCCCAAGCATCCCGAGGTCGTTTGCTCGGCCTGCCAGGGCATCGGCTATCGGGGGCGCACCGGAATTTTCGAACTGCTGGTGATCGACGACCGGATCCGCGGCGTGCTCGGCACGACGCCCAAGCTCGACGCGCTGCGCGACGCGGCCCGCAAGTCGAAACACCGCAGTTTGCAGGAAGAGGGCTTGCTGTTGGTTGCCCGCGGCGTGACTTCGCTGCAAGAACTGCTCCGCGTTCTCAAACAATAAGTCCCAGGAGCGCCCGACCGTGTACCTCTGGATCATCCTCACGCTGATCTTCTTCGGCTGCGTGGCCTTTCTCGTCAACGGCGGCCTGTGGACCAACACGCTGGTGCTGATCAACATGGTCACCGCCGGCCTGATCGCGTTCAACTATTTCGAGCCGCTGGCCAATTTTCTCGACAGGCAACAGCCTTCGTACACCTACTTATGGGACTTTCTCTGCCTGTGGCTGATCTTCGCCGCCAGCCTGGGCCTGATGCGCAGCGTCACCGACCTGCTGTCGACGGTCAAAGTCAAATTCCGCCGGCCGATCGATCAGGTCGGCGGCATTCTCATGGCCTGCATCGTGGGTTTTGCCATGCAGTGCTTCACGCTGGCCACGCTGCACACCGCGCCTTTGGCCCGCAACTTCCTGTTCGAGAACTTCCAGCCCACCGAGCGGATGTACATGGGCCTGGCGCCCGACCGCAAATGGCTTGGATTCGTCCGGATGCAGTCGAAGGGCTCGTTCTACCGCAGCGCGGCCTGGGTGTTTAAAGGGTCGACAGACTTCACCGCGCGTTACGGCGATCGCCGGGCGGCCTTCGAGAAAGAGCCCGAAACCCGCACCGCTTCGGGCAGCTAGGGCCCGGCACGTCGGGCAACGAATGGCGCTACAGCGAGGGCCGGATTTCGGCCGGGCCGCCCGCGGCCGTGCGCCGCTGCCAGACGTGGACCAGGGCTTCGGTCAGCGCCAGCACCGCCGGCCCCAGGATCAGCCCCGCCGCGCCGAATACGGCCAGCCCGCCCAAGAAGGCGAAAAACACCAATACCGGGTGCAACCGCAACCGCTGCCCGACCAGGAACGGGTAGAGAAAGTGGCCGATCAGGGCGATCACGATGCCGCCAATGCCCACGGCGATCGCCTTGGGCCAGTCTTCCTGCAGCGCCAACAGCAGCACCGCCGGAATGAAGATCACCAGCGGGCCCAGGATCGGCACCAGGGCGAGCACGGCAATCAGCGCGCCCCACAGCAGCGGGGCCGGCAACTTCACCGCCCAGAACACCGCGCCGCCGACCACCCCCTGCACCAGGGCCACGATCACGCTGCCGTAGATCGTGGCGTAAATCGTGTCTTGCACCCGGGCAAACACTTCGTCCGTCTCGCCGTCCGACAGCGGCACCAGCGACCGCAGCCAGTCGACCCCCTCGCGCTGGTCGCGAATGAAGTAGAACAGGATGTACAGCGTGATCAACACCTGCGTCAGCGCCCAGACGGATCCGCTGACGAACGACGATAGCTGCGCGCTGATCGTCGTCGCGATCCGATTGACGTCCTCGTTCGGTGCGTTCGAGCGCTCGATCCACTTGACCACCGGATCGAGCCAGGGATGTCGCTTGACGAGCTCTTCCTGCGACAACTCCTGCACCTGGTGCTTGACGTAGTCGACCCCCTCGCCCACCTGGCCCAATAACTGCTGGGCCAAGAGCACCGTCGGCGCAATGATCACCAGCGCCACGACCGCCACCGTGATCGCGGCCGCGATGTTCCGGCTGCGGATCCGCCGGGCCAGCCGCTCGTAGGAAGGATACGAAACAATCGCCAGCGCCAGCGCCCAGGCCATCGCCGACAGGAATGGGTGCAGCAGCAGATAGCACAGGTACACCGCGATCAGCGTCGCGAGCACCAGCACCAGGGCCAAGGCCCGATCGCGCGACAACCACCCGCGCGTCGGCTCCGCCAGGATCGGCGGAATCGTCTCGTCGACCGGCGGAACTGGATCGTTTTTCATGAACGGCTCAACCGGTCTCGGCAGCAGGCCAGCGCGGTCGGATGGCAGCCGGAGGGCCGCCGTCCGGCGCGCACCACATTGTAACAACCGCCCGGCTCGTGTGTTGTGCGCGGGAGCGGCAGCGGGCAATTTGCCGCCCGGACGGCCCGGAGGGTGCGCCGGGCCGATTGGCCAGGTCCGGCCGGCGCAGATATAATTGTTCTCGATAGCGGCTGCCACCCCGAAGTTGCCACCCCGAAGTTGCAGCCCCGAAGCTGCCAGCCACGATCGACGTCCCACCGCAACCCCCGCTGCCCTGCCCTTTGCCGGACGCACGAACCGGCCCGCCGGGAATGCCCCTCGCCCGCCCTGCGATCGAGCCTATGAATCGTCGCCTGCTCAACGCCGCTCTGGGTCTGGCCTTGCTTACCGGAGCGCGGCTGGCAGCCGAACCGCCCAATGCAGGCCCGCCCAATGCCGCCCAGGCGCCGGCGGCCACGCCCGAGGGCCTGGAACTATTCGAGCGCCGGGTTCGCCCCGTGCTGGTCGAGCATTGTCAAAAGTGCCACGGCCCGAAAAAGCAGGAAGCCGGCCTCCGGCTCGATTCCCGGGCCAGTCTGCTCCGCGGCGGCGACGGCGGGCCGGTGGTCGTGCCGGGCAATGTGGGCGCCAGCAAGCTGGCCACGGCGATCGGCTACGGCGACGAAAACCTGCAGATGCCTCCCGACGGCAAGCTGCCGGCCGAGGCGCTGGCCGCGCTGAACCAGTGGATCGAGCTGGGGCTCCCCTGGCCCACGGCGCCGGCCGACGCGGCCGCAGCCGATCCGGATACCTGGAAACGGCACTGGGCCTTTCAGCCGCTACGGGATCCACCGCCGCCGGCCGTCCGGCAAACCGCCTGGGTCCGCGCGCCGCTCGACGCCTTCGTCCTGGCGAAACTGGAAAGCGCGGGCCTAGCGCCGGCGGCCCCCGCCGAGCGGGCCGTGTGGCTGCGGCGGGTGTCGTTCGACCTGCTGGGCCTGCCGCCCACGGCCGACCAGATCGACGAATTCGCGCGCGACACGGCGCCCGATGCCTTCGAGCGCGTCGTCGATCGCCTGCTCGCGGCGCCCGCTTACGGCGAGCGCTGGGCCCGGCACTGGCTCGACTATGCACGCTATGCCGACACCAAGGGCTACGTCTTCATGGAGGACCGCAAGTACCCGTTCGCGTACAAATATCGCGATTGGGTGGTCAAGGCCCTGAACGACGACATGCCCTACGACGAGTTTCTGATCCGGCAGATTGCCGCCGACCGGCTGCCCACGGCCGGCGAGCCGGGCGCGCTGGCGGCACTCGGGTTTCTGACCGTGGGTCGGCGGTTTCTCAACAACCAGGCCGACATCATCGACGATCGGCTCGACGTGCTCTGCCGCACGACGATGGGGCTCACGGTCACCTGCGCCCGCTGCCACGATCATAAGTTCGATCCCATCTCGGCCAAGGACTATTACGCCCTCTATGGCGTCTTCGCCAGCACGGTCGAGCCCAAGGAGCCGGCCGAAGTAATGTCGATGGCCGACGCTCCGCAGCCACACAACGTGCGGGTATTCATTCGCGGCAACCCGGGCAACCAGGGCGACGAAGCCCCGCGGCGCTTCCTGACCTGCCTGGCCGGTCCCGATGCGGCCCTGTTCTCGCAAGGCAGCGGCCGGCTCGAGCTGGCCCAGGCCATCGCCGGCCGCGACAACCCGCTGACGGGCCGGGTGCTGGTCAATCGGGTGTGGCAGCAATTCTTCGGCGCGGGGCTGGTGCGCACGCCCAGCGATTTCGGCTTGCGGAGCGAATCTCCGACGCATCCGGAGCTGCTGGACTGGCTCGCCCGGCATTTCATCGACGACGGCTGGTCGCTGAAGAAGCTGCACCGGGCAATCGTGCTGTCCAGCACCTATCGACAGTCGAGCGACACGTCCGACGCCCAGCGGCAGCGGCTGGCCGACCAGCGCGATCCGGAAAACCGGCTCTTGTCGCGCATGAATCGCCGCCGCCTGGATCTGGAAGCGATGCGCGACGCGCTCTTATCGGCCAGCGGTGCGCTGGACCTGACTTTGGGCGGACCGTCAGTGGACCTGGCGACCGAGCCCTTCACGCATCGGCGGACAATCTACGGGCTGGTCGAACGGCAAAACCTGCCGGGCATGTTTCGCACCTTCGATTTTGCCGGGCCCGACACGCACAGCCCGCAGCGGTTCGTGACCACCGTGCCCCAGCAGGCCCTGTTCCTGATGAATAGCCGGTTCGTGGCCGAACAGGCCCGCTTGCTGGCGGCGGCAACTCAGGAGCCGGCCGCGCAGAGCGCGCAGGCACAGCCGCGCGAGCGGATTGCCCGGCTGTACCGGCGCGCTGGGCCGAATGCCGGCGGCCGATGAAGCGCAGCTGGCCCAGGATTACCTGGCCGGCGAGGCGGCTCGGGCCCCTTTGGCGCCCGCCTGGCGGTACGGCTATGGCACCTGGGATCGGGCCGCCGACCAGCTGACCGGCTACACGGACCTGGCCCATTTCAGCGGCACCCATTGGCAGTTCGGGCCTCAGTATCCCGATCCGAAAATGTCGTACGTCGGGCTCAATGCCACGGGCGGGCATCCCGGCGTCTCACAGGCGGTGGTCCGCCGCTGGACGGCCCCGGCCGCCGGCAGCGTGACGATCGACGGTGTAGCCGAACACGGCAATGCCCAGGGCGATGGCGTCGAGGCAATTGCCCGCTCGAGTCGGCACGGCGTACTGGGCCGCTGGACGGTGGCGCACAACCGGCAAGACACGCATGTCGAGAACGTCGCGGTGGAACGGGGAGACACCATCGACTTCATCGTCGATCCGCGGGCCAACGACAATTACGACTCGTTCCGCTGGGCGCCCAAGCTGCATCTTGCCCCTGCCGCTGGCGCACCTGCTGCCGCCGCTGGGCAAGCTCTGCCGACCGATCATTGGAACGCCGAGACCGACTTCCATGGTCCGCTGCCCCCCGCGATGGATTCCTGGACTCGGCTCGCACAGGTGCTCCTGCTCTCGAACGAATTCGTATTTCTGGACTGAATCATGAACCGCCAGACCCCTGCCGATTGCAGCTTGTCGCGCCGCCAGATGCTCTGCCGTTCGGGCCTGGGATTTGGCTGGCTGGCCTTTGCGCAAATGCTGGCCGAAAGTGGGCTCGCAGGATCGGCGGCCCGGGCCGAAACCGCGGCCGGCGGCAATGCCTTGGGGCCCAATCCGCTCGCGCCAAGCTGCCGCCGTATCCGGCCAAGGCTAAGCGTGTGATCCATTTGTTCATGAACGGCGGGCCGTCGCACGTCGACACGTTCGACCCCAAGCCCGCGCTCGACAAATACGCCGGCAAGGAGCTCCCCACCCCAAACCTGAAAACCGAACGCACGACCGGGGCCGCGTTTCCCTCGCCGTACAAGTTCGCCAAACACGGCAACTCGGGCATCGAAGTCAGCGAGATCTTTCCGCACGTCGCCCGGCAGATCGACGACATCGCCGTGATCCGCTCGATGCACGCCGACGTGCCCAACCACGAGCCATCGTTGCTGCTGATGAACTGCGGAGAGGCCCGGCTGGTGCGCCCCAGCATGGGCTCGTGGCTCACCTACGGGCTGGGCAGCGAAAACCAGAATCTGCCCGGCTTCATCGCCATGTGTCCGGGCGGATATCCAATCCAGGAATCGCAGAACTGGCAGGCCGGTTTCCTGCCCGGGGTGTTCCAGGGCACCTACATCGACACCCAGCACACCGACCTGGAAAAGCTGATCGAGAACATCAAGAATCGCGACCTTGCGCCCGACGAGCAGCGCCGGCAGCTCGACTTGCTTGGCCGGCTGAACGCGGCCCACGAGGCCCGGCGCCCGCACGATCCGCAGCTCGAAGCCCGGATTCAGTCGTTCGAACTGGCCTATCGCATGCAAATGGAAGCGGCCGACGCGTTCGACGTAAGCCGCGAGCCGCAGCACATCCTCGACCTGTACGGCCCGGGCACGCAGGCCCGGCAGATTCTGATCGCCCGGCGGCTCGTCGAGCGCGGCGTGCGCTACGTCCAGGTCTGGCACGGCGAAGGGCAGCCCTGGGACAACCACGACGACATCGAGGTGAATCACCGCCGCCTGGCCGGCCAGTGCGATCAGGCCATCGGCGCGCTATTGGTCGACCTGAAGCAGCGCGGGCTATTGGACGACACGCTGGTGATCTGGGGCGGCGAGTTTGGCCGCACGCCCACGGTCGAATTGCCCAAAGAGGGCTCCAACCAGGGCAAGATCAACGGCCGCGACCACAACCATCACGGCTTTACGATGTGGCTGGCCGGCGGCGGCGTCAAAGGGGGCTATGTCCACGGCGCGACCGACGAATTCGGCTTCAAGGCCGTGGAGAACCGCGTTCACGTCCACGATCTGCACGCCACGCTGCTCAAGCTCTTGGGCTTCGACCACGAGAAGTTCACCTACCGCTACGCCGGCCGCGACTTCCGCCTGACCGACGTGCACGGCAAAGTCGTGGACGAGCTGATCGCGTAAGCGGGCGGCAGATCGAGGCGATCGGCCGGCGCAGCAGCGACCCTGGCCCCCCTACCCTTTCACGCGGTCCTTCGTCTGGCCTTTGACCGCTTTCTTTTCTAAAAAGCGGATCACGGCGCCGGCCACGTCGACGTGCGTAGCCTTCTCGATGCCTTCGAGCCCGGGCGATGAATTGACCTCCATCACCACCGGCCCGTGATTGGAGCGCAGCAGGTCGACGCCCGCCACGTTCAGGCCCATCGTCTTGGCGGCCCGCACCGCGGTGCTGCGCTCCTCGGGCGTGAGCTTGACGCGTTCGGCCGTGCCGCCGCGATGCAGGTTCGAGCGGAACTCGCCGGCCACGGCCGTGCGGCGCATGGCGGCCACGACTTTCTGGCCGACAACCAGCACGCGAATGTCCGAGCCGCCCGCCTCTTTGATGAATTCCTGCACCAGGATGTTTGCGTCCAGGCCGCGAAAGGCCTCGATCACGGCCTCGGCCGCGTTGTTGGTTTCGGCCAGGATCACGCCGATGCCCTGGGTCCCTTCCAGCAGTTTCACCACCAGCGGCGCTCCGCCCACCGTGCTGATCAGGCCGTCGATGTCCTTGGTCGAATTGGCAAACCCGGTCACCGGCAGCCCGATGCCCTGCCGGGCCAACAGCTGCAGGCAGCGCAGCTTGTCGCGCGAGCGGGTGATGGCCTGCGACTCGTTCGCCGAGAAGACGCCCATCATCTCGAATTGCCGGACCACGGCCGTGCCGTAGAAGGTTTTCGAGGCGCCGATTCGCGGGATCACCGCGTCGAAGCCCTCGAGCGGCGTGCCCTGGTTGATCACCGCGGGCTTGTGCGACGTGATGTTCATGTAACAGCGCAAGTAGTTGACCACGTGCATTTCGTGGCCGCGCTCGGTGCCCGCCTCTTTCAAACGCCGCGTCGAGTACAACGAGGCCTTCTGACTCAGGATCGCGATCTTCATCCGGGATTCCTCGGCAGCTGGGCCCCCTGCTGCTGGGGATCGGGTCGCTGGATATCGGGTCGCTGGGTAGCGGGCGGATTGCCGCCGGCCGGACCGGCAGTCTCCGGTCGCGCGCGGCGCAGCTGCCTGGCCTGATCGGCCAGGGCTCGACTGACCAGGTACGATCGGCCCGGATCGACCCGGAAGCGCCGGCGGATGGCCTGCCGGCCGAGTAGCATGCGAAAGCCCATCGCGTCGCGGCGAGTGAGCGTCAGCTCGATCTGCCACTCTTGGCCCCCCAGCTCGACCTGGGCCAGGATCACCGGCCGGATGCTTTCGTGCCCGGCCGAGCTGCGCACGGTCCGCCGATCGTACAGTTCGGCCACGCATTCCAGCGCGTGGGTCTTGTCGCGCTGGAAGGGGTGCACCTTGAAGCGGACCATCTCGCGCCCTCGCGCGAGAAGATCTCCACGTCGAAAGCGTGCAAGGCCGAACTCCGGGCCCCGGTGTCGACCTTGGCCTTGATCGCGGGAATACCCGGCACCGAGAGCGACAGCCACTCACGCCAGCCGATCACCGGCTTGGGTTTTCGCTTGCGGCGATTCAATTCCACTGCCGGACCTGCCTGCCACGAGTCGAGCCGTGCGCCGACGCAGGACGCTCGATGTGCAGGGAATTGTAGCCGGCGCCGACAAGTCTGTCGTGGGCCGGCAACGGTGCCACGTTCGCCGCAGCCAGGTTTGCGGCGCGGAACATCGCAACCAAAACCGAGTTAGCGCGATTTCGGCGCCGTCGCCAACCCACGCAGCGGAGCTAGCCACCTCGTCGACGAAACAAACGCCCGCGGCAAGGCGCTGCTCAGGAACAGGCCGCCGGCGAATACTCCGGCATCTGCCAGGAAACATTGATCAAGGAATTGTTCAGCAAGCTGATCAAATTCCTCTCGGTCCAGGTGCGGCCGGTGCGGGTCAAAATGTCCCGCCGCTTCAGCTCCAGCGCGATTTGCTTGTACGGTTTGCCTTCTTGCCGCAATTGGCGCACGAAGGCCAGAGTGCGCTGTTCTGCCGGATCGGGCACGAGACCCCGGCCGCTTTCCGCCGTTCGATAGCCGTATTTTCCGCATTTCATGGTCGGTATATCTCCGCGAATTGAGATTGCAAATGAATTGGGTCAGTTCCCGCGCCAGACGGCCGTCCGCCACGGGACGCGCTCGCTGCGCACGCATTCACCCTCGGTCAGGCGCTGCCGGTCGACTGGGATTCGCTCGGGCGGACTGCCGCGCCACAGGGCGCATCATCCGCCAGGAGACTACAAGAACCCAAGCCGCAGCAGCACGCTTTCGGCCAGCAGGGCTGCAAACGCGCGCGTCGTCGATCGCCGACGATCAAGCGCAGGAGCGGACCATCCGCCGGCCTGTCAGGCCGACTGCGGTGGGCGGAAGATATCCGCCGGAGAGAATCTCAAAGCGAGTCTTGCCGGTTCGAGGCACAGGCTCTCGCGGCCGCGCGTCGCGCCAGGCTGCATGGGACTAGCGCCCAGCAGGTTCTCGCGCCCCGGCTCGACGCGGACGGGTGCCGGTGCCGATGGCGATGCCGGCAAACGCGAACACTCGGCACCCCGGCAGGGACAGGGCACCTGCTCGCGGGCGGGGCCTTTCGAGGGCGCATCCGGTGCCGCCGGCGCTGCGTGGTCGGCGGCATGATGCCCGCCGATCATCACGTAATCGCCGCACGAAGCGCTCGCGCGGCGCGTCCCCAGCCCAATCGCCAGAACGACGAAGAGCACCAGGACAATCAGTTGGAATCTGCGGGCAAACATGCTCAAACGCCGCTAAATAATCGGCAATCTTCGCGTTTTTCGCGCAACCCGGTCCCGCCCCCATTGCGGGGCACTCGGTCGAGTTTAGCCAGCTTGCGTCTGGCTGTCAAGAAAAACGAACGGTTATTGCAAAAAACATCGGGATTCGCCGCCGGGCCTCGATCCGCCTCGTGGCGGTCGGTTGCGTCGCGCATGCAGCCGGCGCTTCGACGGCCTTGCGTCCGCCGGCGGCTTGTTGGTTGCATTCAAGTGCGGTATACCTTTCGCGCCTCCCGTCTACACCCCTTTCCCTGTCCGGAGTACGAACCATGCGCAAAACTTTGGCCGCCCTGGTGCTCATTGTCAGTTCAACGGCAGCCGCGGCGACGGCTGCCGACACGCCGAGCGAAACGCTCTCCGATCGAGCCGCCGCCGGTGCCGCCGCCTACGAGCAGTTGGCCACCGCCATCATTGCCATCCGCGCCACGGAAGACAGCCTGGTGGCCGAGATCCTGGGTGGCTATTGCCAGGCTGCTCAGGATCACCTGAAAAAATCGGAAAGCGATGCCGCCGGCCGAGTGAAGCATCTCGAAGCCGCCGCCGCCGAAGTGACCAACATCGCCAACGAAGGAGACAAGCGGGTCCAGGCGATTCGGCAGCGCTTGTCGAAGGCCGGGCACACGCACAACTCGGACGCCGATACCAAGGAAGACTTCATGTACATCGACAGCAAGGAGAAGAAGGAACTGCTGGCGCTGGCCAAGAAGATCGCCCAACTCGGCCCCAAGGCGACCGCCGCTCAGATCGGCGCCGTCGAAAAGGAACTCGCCGGCCTGTTCGACAAGAGCATGGCGGGCAAGTAACAATGAAGCCATGACGGCTTCCAGTCTCATTCGCCGCTGCGCAGCTCCTGTGCGCAGCGGCGCTTTGCTCTTCGCTCGGCTCCTGCTCGCCCTCCGGCTCCGCGCGCGGACCGGCTGCGGCGACGGCCCCCACGGGCTCGTCCGCGGCAACTCCAGCCCCGGCGGGTCCGGTGACCGCTGCCGCCGGCGGCGCGCCGCTGGCGCCCGAGCCGGCATTCGCCGACATTTCGCCCGAGGCCGGCTTGTCGGTCCGGCTCCTGTGCGGCGGTCCGAACAAGAATCATCTGCTCGAGTCGACCGGGTCGGGCTGCGCACTGCTGGACTATGACGAAGACGGCTGGCTCGACGTGTTCGTGGTCAACGCCTGGGGTCTCGCGGAGAATCCGCCTTCGATCGAAGAGCGCGGCAGCAACAAATTATATCGCAACCTCGGCGCGGGCCGGTTCGAGGATGTGACCGAGCGCGCCCGGCTGGCCTCCGATCGCTGGGGCTGCGGCGTCTGTGCGGCCGACTACGACAACGACGGACACGTCGACCTGTACGTCACCAATTTCGGCCTCAACGCGCTCTACCGCAATCGTGGCGACGGCACGTTCGAGGAAGTCGGTGAGCAGGCCGGTGTGGCCGACCCGGGCTGGGGCGCCGGAGCGGCCTTTTTCGACGCCGACCGAGACGGCCACCTGGACCTGTACGTCGCCAACTACGTGGCTTGCACGCTGCCGGAGGTGCTCGCCGGCCAGCGCACCAATACTTGGCGCGACAAGGTCAAGGTGATGGTCGGCCCGTTCGGACTGCGCGGCGGCCACGACCACTTCTTCCACAATCGCGGCGACGGCACGTTCGTCGACGCGACCGCCGAAGTGGGCATGACCGACACGGCCGAAGCCTATGGACTGGGCGTCCTGGCCTCTGACCTGGACGGCGACGGCGACGTCGACGTGTACGTCGCCAACGACTCCAACGTCCATTACCTCTATCGCAACGACGGCAACGGCAAGTTCAGCGAGATCGGCGCCTGGAGCGGGGCCGGCGTCAGTGCCGAAGGCAAAGCCCAGGCCGGTATGGGGGTCGACGCCGCCGACTTCGACGGCGACGGCCTGCAGGACATGCTCGTCACTAATTTTGCCAAGGACTACGCCACGTTCTACCACAACGACGGCGACCTGTTCTTCACCGACGCCAGCAGCCAGCTGCGGCTCAAAGAGCTGACCTACGACGCCGTGAAATGGGGCTGCGCGCTGTTCGATTTCGACCAGGATGCCGACCTGGACATATTGATCTGCAACGGCCATATCTATCCCCAGGTCGACGCCGAACCCTCGCTCGACGAACGCTACTGCAGCCCGCCCACTTTGCTCCGCAACGATGCCGGACGGCTGGGCGACATTTCCACCCTGGCCGGGCTCGGCTCCCTGGCCGTGTCGGCCCGCGGTTTGGCCCTGGGCGACATCGACAACGACGGGGACCTGGACTTGCTGATCACGGCCATCGACCGCGCGCCCTTGCTGCTGCGCAACGACACCCGCCGCTCGGGCCATTGGCTGAAACTCCGCTTGCTCAACCGGCACGGCAGCCCGGCCATCAGCGCCCGGGCCATCGTCACCGCCGCCGGCAAGACCCAGCTCCGCGAGCTGCGCAGCGGCTCGACCTACCTGTCGCAAAGCGCCCTGGAACTGCACTTTGGACTGGGCCCGGCGGCCGAAGTCGAGACGCTGGAAATCATCTGGCCCAGCGGACAGCGCACTGTCCGGCACCACGTGGCGGCCGATCGGCTGATCACGATCCGCGAAGACGAGCCCTGATGCAGCCATTCGACCGTTCGCGGCCGATGGCGTAGAATGCGCCCAGGTCCGCAGCGGCGTCATCAAGTCGCAGCGTCACCATCAGGAACAGCGTCACCATCAGGGGCAGACGGCGCGCCGACCTGGCCAGGTAGCGCGCAGCGCATTCCCAGCGCTGCCCGCGGGCGCGCCGGCAGGAGGGAAGCATGTTCGCACGGAGCCAGGGCGCGGCGGCCCGCGCGCCGCACCGGGCAAGCCGGAAGTGCGGCCGTATCGGGCTTGCCGGGATACTCTTGATCGCGGCTGCGCTCGCCGGCTGCAAGCACACGACCGACCAAAAAGCCGCCGCCGCCGTCGAACGCCTGAATGGCAAGGTCAAATTCGCCGGCCAGGCGGCCGATCGCGCGGTCGTCGAGGTCGACCTTAGCCGCACTTCCGCCACCGATTCCGACCTGGAGCGGCTCGCGTCTCTGGCCCAACTGCAGACGCTCAATCTCAGCGGCACGGCGACTACCGACCGGGGGCTCAAAGTGCTGCGCAATATCCCTAGCCTGAAAAAACTGAATCTGAATCTGACCAAGATTTCGGATTCCGGCCTGGCGTACCTGGTCGACTTGCCCGCGCTCGAAGAGTTGTACCTCATCGAGACTCCGCTGACCGACGCCAGCGTCGAATATCTCCAGCGGATGACGCACCTGAAGCAGCTGATCCTGCTGCGGACCCGGCTCACGCCCGCTGCCGTCAGCACGCTCCGCCGCCAATTGCCCACGGCTGCGATTCAGATCGAGTCCGGCCAGGGAGCCCGGCCATGAACGATCGTGCTCGGGCGCGCCGACTCGGTAATCCTTCGCGCATTAGGAATCATGCCGCAGGCTGGTGGCGAGGTTTCACCCTCGTCGAGCTGCTGGTCGTGATGGCGATCATCGGCTTGCTGGTCGCGCTGTTGCTGCCGGCGGTCCAGGCGGGGCGCGAAGCGGCCCGGCGGCTGCAATGCCTCAGCAACCTCAAGCAAATTGGCCTGGCGCTGCACAACTATCACGACACGTTCGGCCGCCTGCCGCCCAGCAGCACGACGCCGGTGGTCGACGGTGTTTGGAATTGGAATGCTCCGCCGGTCAAGCTGCTGCACGGCTGGGCGACCATGATCCTGCCCCAGTTGGAAGAGTCGAATTTGCAGCACCTGGTGCGCTTCGATCTGCCGGCGCTCGATCCGGCCAACCTGCCCGCCGGCGCCCAGGTGATCTCGCTGTACCGCTGCCCCTCGTATGCGGGCCCGGATTACGCTCAGGACCCGCAGTACACGGCCATTTCGCCCACCCTGGCGATTCGCAACTACGTGGCGCTGGGAGCGACGACGGCCGGCAAGATGTATTGGATCCCCAGCTTCGGCACGCCGCCGACCCAGGACGGTTCGATCTATCCCCAGTCCGGCACCCGGCTGAAGGACATCTCCGACGGGCTCACCCACACGTTGCTGATCGCCGAAACGCGCGAACAGAACGCCTCGGTGTGGATCGACGCCACGACGGCCAGCATCACCTCGCGCCGCGTCGACGACAACAATGCCCCCAGCTATGCCGGCGTGGAGAATTCGCTCAACTACACTCCCTATTATGTCTACGGAGGCAGCTCCTCGATCGACATGCTGTACGGGCCCTCGAGCATGCACCCGGGCGTGGTCTGCCACCTGTTTGCCGACGGCTCGGCCCAGCCGATCGACGAAACCACTCCACCGGGCATGTATGACGCCCTGGTCACGCGGGCGGGCGCGGAAGTAATCACCGGTCTGGGAGCGAATTAGCCGGCGAACCGGCCCTCGCGAAAAAGGATTTGCGTCCGCCGGCCGGCCAGCGATAGAATGAACCCCTCTTCGAGCCGCATGAGAAGGATCATGAAACTGCCGGCTGCAAGTTGCTGCGCAATGGTGCTCCTGACTGCCGCCAACCTGGCGGCGCAGGTGGTCGAATTGCCGTCGTTTCAATCCTTTGGCACAAGCACGACGGTGGTCGTGCCCGATCGCGGCGCCGCCTCGCTGGGCGGGATCAACAGCGCGGCGTCGGGGCAGAACCAATTCGGCGGGCTGCCGGGCAATCGCTCGCGCAGCACCACCGGACAGGCCACGAGCGCCACCGTGACGGCCTACGTCCACGATTTCGACGCCTGGGATCAGGCTCTCCTGGCCGAAGCGGCCCGCCGCCGCAAGGCAGCCGGCCTGGCCGAGCCCGAACAGCGCTCGAACCAGACTCTGGCCGGCGGTTCGTCTGCGACCAGCGTGGCCGAGATCGAAGCGCGGCGCCGCGCCGCACGCCCCGATCCCGAGCGCGAGGCGGAAAACTATTTCTCCCGGGCCCGGCAGGCCGAAGAAACCGGCAAGCCGCGCTCGGCGCGAGTCTATTATCAAATGGCCGCCCGGCGGGCGAGCGGCGAATTAAAACAACGGGCCCTGGCCCAGATCGAAGCGATCGGGCAAGTCGTCGGTTCGGCGGACGTCGGTTCGGCCACCAAGGCGGTAGCACGCTGAGCGCCCGCGGCCCGGCGCCGCAACACTCCGCAATCGCGCCGCGCTTGGGTCAGCGACGATTCACCGCCCGGGCAATGCCCGACATTTCTCTGCGTCAGTTCTTATCGTTCGAGATGTAACCTCTTCATCGCTTGTCCAGGCAGTCCCTTTGATGCACACCGATCACCAGCCCAGTGAAGATCCGTCACCCAGCGACCAGTCCCGGGCTGCAAAGACCAAGCGCCCGCTGTTTCCGCTGTCCCGGATTCTGCTCTTGTTGCTCTTGGCGATGATGATCGGCGCTTGGGTGGTCGACCATCAAGCCCGACAGGGTGCGCAGGCCGCCTTCGACAAGTTGCAGCAGGCGCTGGGAGAGGAAAAGCACCTGGAGACGGTAAGCCCGGATGAAGTGCACCGGCTGGTCGCTCGCGCCGGACGACGACGGAAACCCCGACGACGTGGAAGAACGGTTCAGCTGGCAGGGCGTGCCCTACAAGCACACCGTCTACGTCACGTATTCCAAAGGGGCCGATCCGCGGCTCAAGGACATTTCGCTCAATCAGCGCATCCGCTAGCGCCTGCCGCCGTTTTTCTTGTGGGCGACGGCTGAAGCGCGCCGTCCAAAGAGCGCCGTCCAAAGAGCGCCGTCCGAAGAGTCCCGTCCGAAGAGTGCCGACAGGGGGGCGCCACACAACGAGCACCCCCTCGTCCGGCCTCGTTCATTGCGGTTCGAAGCCGCCGATCGACTTGGCCACGCGCCAATCCACGTAACCCGGCCCGCGTTGCAGATTGCGTTCCAACTGCAGATTGACGAAGAACGTCCGCCGCTGAGCCCCTTCGCCATAGGTCACGGCATACGTTTGGACGACGATCGCCTGCTCGTCGGTCGTGCCGACCGTCGGAGTGCCGTATGGCCGGACGACCGCCCGGCCGTTCAGCTCCAACAGGGCGCGGATCAGCGGCTCGGCCACGAATTGCTCCAGGTCCTTGCGGTCGCCGGCCGCGTCGCGGTAATGAACCCACAGTTCGGCGGGGTCCGACGTCCTGGCCCGCGACTTGAACGGCACGTTCAACTGCCGGGCAACCTGCGGTTCTCCATGGGCCAGGGCTGCGAACCATTTCTGGCCGACCTCCGCCGCCCGATCGGCCAGCAACCGTTCGTTCGTCAGGAATTGCGCCGGCGCGATCGCTCCAAAGAACATGCTCAACCCCAATCCCCACAGCGCGAGTCGGCGGCCCACCAGTGTCCCGGCCGAACGATCGATCCGCACCAAGGCGACGACCGCGGTGATCGCGCCCACCAGCGGCAGGCCCCAGAGCACCTGACCGGCCAGCGCCGCGACCGAGACGATTCCCAGCACCAGCGAACCCACGGCCAGGCCGCTGACCGCCTGGTATTCGGGCAGTTCGCCCGGCGCATCCTGGTTGGTCTGGGCCCGGCTCGCAGAACGACGGCTCGAGGGCAATTCCGAATCAGTGCTGGACATTTCGTTCCCCGTCGAGTCGCTCGTGAGGGCCCCCTGCGGTCCGCGATCGAGCTGCAAATCTCGCCTCTGCGACCGGAGTTTTAATTTCCATGCTCAAGATGCGCGTTTCCTGAAGTCCCCAGTGCCTCGCGCGTGGGCAGCCCATTGCGAACCGCAACACTGCGCATGCCTGCGATGCGCACGCGGCGCTCGGCACGCGCGATCGACCGTCGTGCTACGTCGGACTGCAGGAGTTGGTTCACGCTGACGACGCTGCATGGGCATCGAGACGACAACAGGGAGCGTCGCGGCGAAATCGCGCAAGAACAAATGAACATCATACTCCATACACAAAAGCTGTCCGGGCCCCTTGCGTTAAATGACCCGACAGTGGTAAACATTAACAATCATTAGAACTGCGTGAGCTTTCGACCGGGGCGCCGACGTTGACTCGCCGAGCAGGCGGCGGGTTGCCAAGAGCGCGAAGCACTCTCTCCGCTTGGCAATTGCCGAGCGATTCTCGCCCCTTTTTCCCTGCAACCGCGTGATCGGTATTGCGCGACCATACTTGAATTTTTGCCCCCAGGAGTGACAAATGGTCTCCAAAAAATCCACCGCCACCCCGAGCCGCAGCGACGCGGTGCGAGCGTATCTTAAAGCCCATCCCGACGCTTCGCAAAAGGACATCGCCTCAGGCCTTGCGGCGCAAGGGGTGGAAGCTTCGGTCTCGCTCATCAACAAGATCAAGTACGGCAAGCCCAAAGTCAAACGCAGCCGCAAAGCCAAAGCCGGCCGGCCCTCCGCCCACCGCAACGGCAAACCGGCCGCGCGCAAGGCCGGAGCGAGCAAGGCCGCAACGGGCAAAGCCGAAACGCACAAGGCCGGAACAAGCAAGGCCCAAGCCATTCGCGATGCGTTTGCCACTTTGGGCCGGAGCACTCGGCCGCGCGACGTCATCGCGCACCTGGATGCCCAGGGGGTCAAAGTCTCCGCCGCCCAGGTCAGCGTCCTGCGCAAAACCAAGGCCAAACGCAAAGCGGCCAAAGCCGGCAGCGCAACCCGCCAGGCAACCGCAGGTGCCCTGGAGCTGAAGCTCGAGCATCTGATCGCCGCCAAGAAACTGACCGATCAGGTCGGCCTGCAGGCCGCCCGCAAGGCGCTGGACATCTTGGCCAGGCTGGGCGCCTAGAATCGCGGGCGACAGCCAGGCGTCAGCCTGAGGCAATCGGCGCGCGCCGGGATGTCACGGCAGGCCTTGCGCACTCGCAGCCGCGGGGCCTTTGCGCCTTGCCTTGTCCGCCGGCAGGTCGCGGGTTTTACGCCGCGTCTTCAAGCTGGCCGAGCATGTCGATGGCCATCCGGGCGTTGCCCAATCCGCCCACGCGAATGACGAAATCCTTGATCGCCAGCACCTGGTCGTCGTCGAGTTGATCCAGGTCCGCCGACAGAATGGCTTTCATGTCGGCAGCGGACATGTCGTCGATCGAAAAGTAGTCGCTCATGGCTGCCTCCGCCGCGGGGCCGTGAAAGGAATGCTTGTGCAGGATTACAAATCGGCGGCCGGGCGCGGCTAGTTGATCGATTCGCCCTTGCCAGCAAGCCGTAGGCGGCGCTTTGCGGCCGGTAGTAACGGTCAGGAAAGTTCCCCTCATGCTGGCACCGCCCGGCGGCAGAGGGCTGCCGGCGCCGCGCCGGGTCGCCGGGGCTAGACCTGCCAGCGCTTCAAGTCTTCGACCAGCTTGAGCACGTCGTCCCGTTTTTTCTCGAAGACGGCGAACAGCGCGATGATCAGGATCCCCGTCACGATGCCCATCGCCCACCAGAGCCAGGTTTGCTGCAGGTCGACGGCGGCATACCAGATGATCGTCAACAGCGAGACGAGCAGAAACGCGGTGCCCAGCAGCAAGAACGCCCGCACCCGCAGCCAGATGCCGACCAGAATGCCCAGAATCGACAAGCCGGCCAGCACGAGCGGCAGCCAGGGCGCCTGGCCGACGCCGTTGATGAAGATGTCCGCGGTCGACGAAACGTAGACCACGATCGACGTGGCGTAGCGCACCGCCGCCAACTGCCCGGCCGTGAGCTGCCGGCGGTGCAGGTAGGAAGCTGCCAGCACGCACAGCGCCGGCGGAATCAGCCAGAGTTGCGGATGCTCGACAATCCGGTAGCCATCCCGCCCGTGCAGAAAAAACCACAGCGCGGCATTGGCCGAAAGCGCCGCCAGCAGGCCGAAAGCAAACGACCCGCGAATGCCCGACAGCAGCGCGTACAGGGCGCCGATGACCACCAGCACGACCGAATAGTCCACGCCGGCCGGCATCAACCAGAACCCGATCGCCGGCAACAGCGGCATCAAGGCCGCGGTGTTTCCCAGCGGCTCGGCCAGCACGGCCAGCCTGCGGCGCTGGAAATATTCCCCCAGCGCCACGCCCAGGAATGCCAGGCCCATGACGACCAGCGGCCACCAGTGGGCAAAAAACCCGTGGAACAGCCAGGGCATGCTCAAGCGAATGTGCGCCATCAGCATTCCCAGGAAAAACTCGGCCGCATAGACGTAGGCGGTTCGCCCCTGCGCGGACAAGCCGAGCGGATCGCGCCCGGCAGCACGGCGGCCACCAGCGCGGCAATCGCCAGCGCCAGCAAGATAGCCGCGACGGCCACGATCCCGGGCCAGGCCAGCGCCACACCCGCATGGCGCAGCTGGAGCAGCAGCTCGACCCCGGTAATGCTCAAGAGCACCAGGATTACTAGCGGCACCAGCACCGGCAGCAAGCGGCGCGCGGCGCGGCGCCATTCGCTCTGGCGGTCCAGCCAGCGGGCCAGGCCGAAGCCGTACAGCACGATCGCACCGGCCAAGGCAGCGGCGACGACGACCAACCGATTCAACGCCGCTCCGGTCGCCGCCGCGTCGCCGGCGTGCACGGCGACGGGATCGAGCCAGGCCCAGCCAAACGCCACCAGCGCGACGACTCCCACCGCCAGGGAGGCATATTGCAGACTCGTGCGACGCGTGCCCTGAGCCACCAGCACCAGCGACAGCACTTGTGCCAGCGCCGCCTGCCCGGCCAACAGCCGCAGCGAAAACTCGGCATAGGTGAGCTCGACGAGGTAAACCAGCGCCAACACAACGGACACGATCGTCAGATTGGCCGGCACCAGCCAGGCCAGTCCGGCCCAGGGGGATTCGCTCGCCAGCGGAATCTTCCAGCGCCCGGCCACGGCGGCCAGTTGCCGGCGTATGCTCCACAAGTAACTCGTCAGCACGGTGTAGGCCGCCAGGACGATCGTGCCGGTCCACACCAGCCAGTGCGGATCCAGGTTCAGTTGATCGAGCAGCAGGCCCGCCGCGACGAGGCCCAAGACATACAAGCCGGCGACCGAATCGGGCGCTTCCGCATCCCACAGCGAAGCCGCCACCGCGATCGCCACAGCCGCCAGGGCGCACCAGTCGAGCCAGGCAAACTCGGGCGGCGCCTGCGTCGCCAGATCGGCCGCCAGTTTCAAACCCACCAAAAGCGCCAGCGCCACCTGGCTGGCCCGGGCCGCGAATCGATGCGCAGCCGGCGTGCGCCGCGCAGCCAGCGGCCGGAAGCGCGCCAGTTCCAAATACAGCCACGCCACGGCCGGCAGCGCCAGCGCGATGATGTTCCATTCGACCAGCGTCGTGAGCGGTTCACCCCCCCAGCCCCGCCACGGCCCTCCCAAAGTCCACCACCATGCGCTCGTGGCCAGGTTGACCAGCGCCATGGCGACAAACAGCAGCCGACGATCGACTCGGGCATGCGCCATGCGCACCGCCAGCGCGGCCAGCGACGCGAGCCCGGCGATGCCCCACCAGGGCCGGCCCGGCCCGTCGACGAGTGCCCGCAAGCTGAGCCAGAGCGCCAGCGCCGCAAACAAGCCGACCGGCCACAACCCCGTCGCGCGAAGGGGGGCGGCCGGACGAGCGGCAATCGGCGTCGGCTCGCCCGCCGCGGCGTCGACGGCCAGCGGCTGGCGCAACGTGCGATCGAACAGCCGCTCGCGGTGCCACGCTACGCCCCAAATCGTCCAAGCGATGAGCGATTGCGCGACCAGCAGGGTGTGATACGCCAAGGCACCTGTCGGATCCCAATGTGCGGCCGTGCAGGCCGCCATCACGCCGAGCACGAACAAAGCGGCGCACAAACCGCCGATCGAGCTGGAGTACCCCAGCCAGCGCCGCGCCCAGACGACTCCGGCCACCACCAGCAGCGTGCTGGCCCAGCCGACGACCGAGGCCGCCTCGCTCACCAGAGCGACGTCGAGCGTGGCAAACGCGAAGTGCGCCCAGATCGGCACCACGACCCCGACGAGCAGCATGGCGGCCAGGCCCAGCGTGACGAGCGCCAGCGGACTCAACCGGCCTGGGCCACCGGGCTGCGCGCCGCGCCGTCCAGCGCAAGGTCCCCATCCAGGCCAGCACGAAGATGGCCGAAACCAAGGCATTGAGTTGAGCCAAGCGCATCCAGCCCAGCGCGTCGAAGCGCAGCCCGCGCTTCGCGAGCAAGAGCAGGTAGCCGGCCGTAATGGCCAGATTGAAGGTCAGGCCGCCGGCAAAGGCAAACGCCTCGGACCGCTCGCGCAGGGCGTAGCCCACGAGCACCACGGCCAGCGTCAAGAGCGGCACGGCGTGCGAACTGGCCGATCCCATCCGGGCGAACGGCGAATCGGGGTTGGGGCCCAGGATCGGCATCTGCTGGAGCGACGAACCCACGACATACAGCACCAGCGCCACCAGCGGCGCAGCACCCAACACCAGCACCAGCGAGCTCGCGGGCCGCAGCCAGGCGCCCGGTTCGGGGTGATCGGCCAGTTTGGCGGCCGGCAGGTCGACCCACCGCAGCGCCAACCCCATTACGCCGGTCACAACAAACACCCCGGTCAGAATCTCCAGCAGCCTGACGGTCGCCAGATCGTGATTCACCCGCAGCGCAGCGCTCGTGCCGATGTAAAACGCCATCAACAGCGGCGGAGCCAGTCCCAGTGCCAGGACAATGGCCGGCGCACGGCCGGCGCTCTTCTGCCAGCCGGGACGGCCCAATCGCGGCGAGACACGCTCGGCCAGGCGGCCCAGCGGCCCGCGCAGCCAGATCGGAATCGAACCCACTAGCAGTAGCGCCGCCGAAGCCCAGCGCAGGGCCGAGGCCACCGACACGTCCGCCTCCCAGCGGCTGGCCCACAGTGGGCAGCAGGCGGCGGCAAGCAAATACAGGCCGAACACGTGCTCGAGCGACGGCCGCTGCCAAAAACCCACCAGCACCAGAACCGCCGTGGCGGCCAGCAAACACCAGGCGCCGTAGCCGCCGGCATGCTCGTGCGGGATGCCGGCCACTTCAAACTCGCTCGCCGGTGGAACGATCCGGAGCGGCGCCGCGCCGGCGGCCACCGCGGTCCGCGAGCCAGGAGCCCGGGGCGACAATTCTTGTTCGATGCCCGGCAGCGCCGCGTAGTACGCGACCGCAAGTGTCGCCGTCACGAGCAGCGCCGCCAAGAACCGCTCGAATCTCGGCCGCTGGGTGTCGATCAACCAGCGTCCCAGTTCGAGTTGGGCATTGCCGGGGCGCGCCAGGGCCAGGCGCCGCCAACCGTGCCGCGTTCCGCTGAGCCCCAACCCCACGACTGCCAGCGCCACACCCAGGGCTTGCCAGGTCCAGGGATCCAGCCAGGGGTGCTGCGCATCGCGAAACCAGGCATGTCCTGCCAGCCGCGCCAGAACCGAGAGCGCCGCTCCACCGCCGAGCGCCGCTTGGGCAACCCAAAACAAACGTGGCCGACGCAGCAATGCGGAAAGCGCCAGCCAAATCGCCGCCAGGGCCAGGCACTCGCCGGCCGCCGCTCCATAAAGACCCCGCCAGATTCCCCAGGCCACGAGCGGCACTGCGACCAGCGATCCGGCCAGCGCCGAATGGGTGCTCGCCCGGTCGACGGCGCCGGTCCCCCTGGCGCCCCAGCGGCGCAATGCGACGCTCAACAGCGCCATCAGCCCCGCGTGGGCCAGGAGTGCCGCCGGCCAAGGCCAAAGCCACTGCTGCGCCGCTCCCCAGCGAAATACGACCGCCTCGACGACTGCCGCCAAAGCCAGCAGCGACCCCAACCAACCCAAAGCCATCGGCCAGGCCCGCTGCGGCTGCCAGCGGCCAGCCACGGCGGCGCTCGCCAGCGCACCGCAGGCGTAGGCGGCAAACACCCAGCGGACTGCATAGGGGTCGCCGCTGATTCCCGCCCCGAACCAGCCGGCCAAGAGCAGGCTGACAAACGCCACCGCTGCCGCGGCCCCGGCGATCGACAGTGCGTCGGCCGGACGCCGCCAGCGCGAACCAGGCCCGCGCCGCCGGCCCAGAGCGCAACCAGCGGCACAAGCGCCACGCCGCTGCTCGCCGACCAGAGCACCGGCCGCAAGGCCGAGGTCGTCGTGCCCCACCAGCCCACCTCGCCGCGCAGCAGGTAGATGCCGAGCAAGTAACCCAGCGCGGAGCTGGCCACCACGACGACCTGCGCCGCAGGCATCGGGACAACCAGCGCAATCACTTCGAACAGAATGATCTCCGCCACGACGGCCGGCAGCAGCACTCCCGGCTCGGGCCAGGCCAGCACCAAGGCGGCGAGCGAAATCACCGCGCCCGCGATCGCCACGCTCGTGCCGGCCACGCGCACACTCGCAGGCGCCGCGGCAGCCAAACGCCGGGCCACCAGCAGCCCCACGGCCAGCGGCGCCCAGCCCAGCCCGCATACGAGCGGAGCCACACGATGCAGCGCATCCACGGCGTGCCCCGTCTTGGCGGCCAGCAATCCCAGTGCGAGCAGCACAGAAAACGTGGTCAGGCCCAGCAGGCGAAACAGCCCATGGGCCTGGCTCTCGTCGAGCGCCGGTTCGCGCCTGTCGTGCGCCACCAACCAGGCATTGGCCCCGCAGTAGAAGACGAGCGAAATGGCTCCCAATCCGGCCAGCAGCAATCCCGAGGCGCCGGGTTCAACGAGCCGCCGCTCGACCAGCTGCATCACCGCCGGCACCATCACGCCGACGGCCAGGGCGGCCGCGCCCCGCGGCGTCAGAATCCGTCCGGCCACCCCGACCAGACCGGCAAACAGCACGACCGACAGTACTTCTCCGAGAACGAACAGAGCCCGGGCGCCCGTCGGATGGTCCAGGGCCGCGATCGCCAGAAAGTTCAGCGGCACGAGCAGCGTGGCAATGACCAGCAGACCGCGGCTGGTCGTCTGCAGTTTCCAGCGCCGCTCGGTATAGAAGCCCACGGCAAACAGTGCGGCCGTCACGCCGCCGAACACAAAAAACTTCAGAAACGGCCGCTCGGCAATCTTGGCCCAAAAACTGATCACCAGCGCGATCGAACAGCAAACGATCAACAGTCCGCCGACCAGCTCTCCCCAGCGGATGTTCTTTTCTTCCATGAATCCGGCCAGCACATCGCTCCAGGGGCGGCGCGGCGCTCGCGGAGTTGGCGCCGCCGCCGGTTCCGGCGCAAGCGAGTTTCGCTGCTCGACGAACTGCCGAACCCGATCCTCCAGCTGGCGAGCGATTTCGCCAGACCCTGACTGCGCTGCGGCCAGCGGCACCGCCTCCGCGGGATCGGCCCCCCAGGTCGGCTCGACTTGCAGCGGCAACTCGGGGACTACGATTTCCGCGGGGACCGCCTCTGGAGCCTCGAGGTCCGCCGGCACGCTGACCGGCGACTCAGATGGCGCATCCGCCTGAGCGGTCGCTTCCAGCGGCAAGCGGTCGGCCCGGGGCGTCCTTAACTCGCGGCGGGCTTCGCCGATGGCGGCATTCAACCGGGCGGCAACGTCCGGCCCAAGCGCTTGCGCCGCTTCGAGCCGTTGCAGCTGCCGCTCGAGCGCCGCCAGCGCCGCCCAGGAGCGCCGTTGGACTGGCGCCGCCGGCCAATCGCAAACCGGACAGGCATGGCTGGCGAGCTCCGCATCGCAGCGCGGGCAATGCGGTATCTGCCGCTGGATCGGCCTCTGCGCCGAGCGGTCAGAACCGCCGCCAAAGATCGATGCCAGGAGCACCCAGATGCCATGGCCGACCAGCGTGATCAGCAGCAGCCCGATGCCCAGTCCGATCAGGATTTCCACGCAGTCCGCCGGCGTTGGGTAAATGTGAGCAAAGGGTTACGGAGTCTCATCGTAGTTGTCGGGGCGCGGCGAGGAAAGAAAACCGGCTCGGCGCCGCTTCTATGAGTCCTGGGTTGCCAAGCGGTCCAGCGGCGGCCTCCGGAAGCCCGGCAAAAGCGGGCACCCGCTCACGCCAGCCCTGGCCGGGCCCAAGCCGTCGCCCGGGCCGGATTTCGGCGGCCGCCGCGGCCCTGGCGGAACTTTCTGTCCCCGGCGGCCGTCCAAATACGCCCGAACTGCACCGTTCCGGCGGGAGCCTACCGTTTCGCCGGGAAGCTACCGTTCCGCGGCAAGCTACAATTGAACAGCGCCCCGGGCCGGTCGCCGCCAGCCCGGATCGCGCGGGTTGTCTTCGTCATTCAGCTCAAAGGAAGCACGCATATGTGGCGCCGAACTTTCTCCCGGGCTTGTCGTCTGTCGTGGCTGGTTTCGCTCGCCTTGAGCATCGGCGGCCTCCAGGCAGCCGATCCCGCCAAACCCGGCAAGCGGGAAGTGACCACCGACGTGCCCTTGCAGCGCGTGGTGATGTTCAACTCGGGCGTGGGCTTTTTCGATCGCCAGGGGACCGTCCAGGGAGACGCCGAAGTCGAATTGAAATTCAGCATCGGCGACATCAACGACCTGCTCAAAAGCATGATCGTCCAGGATGCCGACGGCGGACACATCTCGGCCGTGACCTACGGCTCGAAAGAGCCGATCTCGATGGCGCTGAAAAAGTTCGCCGTCGACCTGAACGGCAATCCCACGCTCGGACAAATCCTCAACCAGCTCCGCGGTGAACGCATCGCCATCGAAGCACCCAATCCGATCTCCGGTATCATCCTGGGGATCGAGACCAAAAAGCGGGAAATCGGCACCAACCACGAAACGGTCGACGTCGAAACGCTCAATCTGCTCACCGACGCCGGTCTGCGCAGCCTGACGCTCGACCAGGTCGGCGCGATCCGCCTGCTCAACGAGAAGCTCGACAAAGAGTTCCGCCAGGCGCTCGCCGTGCTCGCCCGCGGACACGATGCCGACAAGAAATCCGTGACGCTCAGTTTCCAGGGCGACGGCAAGCGGCACGTCCGGGTCGGCTACATCCAGCAAGCGCCGATCTGGAAAACCAGCTACCGCTTGGTATTAAAGGACGACGCGGCCCCGTTTCTGCAAGGTTGGGCCATCGTGGAAAACACGACCGAAGAAGATTGGAACAAAGTGGCGCTGACGCTGGTGAGCGGCCGGCCGATTTCGTTCATCATGGATCTGTATGATCCGCTGTACGTGCAGCGGCCGGTCGTCGAGCCCGAACTGTATGCCTCGCTGCGGCCGCAAACCTACGGCCAGGACCTGGCCGCCGCCGACAAAGACTTCCGTGCCGCCGGCGCCCCGCCCCCTGCCCCGGCCGCCGCCAAGGCGATGGCCAAGCGATCGGCCGACCGGGCGTTGCGTGCCGACGGAGTCGAAGCCCAGCAGGAACGCGCTGCAATCAATCTCCAGCAGGGCGTGCAATCGCTCTCGCAGGCCACGAACGTGGGCGAGCTGTTCCAGTACGAAATCTCCTCGCCCGTCACGCTGCCCCGGCAGGAATCGGCCATGCTGCCGATCGTCAACGAGTCGGTCAAAGGCAGCAAGGTCTCGATCTACAACCAGCAAGTCCAGGCCAAGCATCCGCTCAACGGTTTGCGGCTCACGAACTCCACCGACCTGCACTTGATGCAAGGCCCGATCACCGTGTTCGACGGCGGCGCCTACGCCGGCGACGCCCGGATCGAAGACATGCAGCCCGGCACCGAACGGCTGATCAGCTACGCCCTGGACCTGGACACCGAAGTCGCGCCCGAGACGGTCGGCCGGCCCGAAGAGATCACGCAGGTCCGCCTGGTCAAAGGCGTGCTCTGGGTCGATCGCAAATTCCAGCGGCTGAACAAATACACGATCAAGAACTCCGGCAAGCGGGCGAAGACCGTGCTCGTCGAGTATCCGCTCGACGGCAGCTGGAAACTGGTCACGCCGAAAGAGCCGGCGGAAAAGACGCGCAATCAGTATCGCTTTGCCGTCGAGGCCGAGCCGGGCAAGCCCGCCGTGCTGGAAGTGCTCGAGGAGCAAACGCAGAACCAGCAGATCGCGATCACGAACATCGACGACAACACGATCGTGTTCTACGTCAATCAAAAGGTCACCAGCGAGAAGGTCAAGGAAGCCCTGCAATCGGTGATCCAAAAGAAGCAGGCACTGGCGAAAGTCATCGCCGACCGGCAGCGGCTCGAAGAGCAGGTGAAGGTAATCGGCCAGGAGCAGGACCGGATCCGGCAGAACATGGCCCAGCTGGATCGGGCGACCGATCTGTACAAGCGCTACGTGAAGAAGTTCGGCGAGCAGGAGGACGAGGTCGAGAAGCTGCGCGGCGAGATCAAGAAGCTCGTCGACGAAGAAGCCCGGCAGCGTCAAGCGTTGGACGCTTACCTGATCGGCCTGGAGCTGAACTAAAGGGGCGGGGCATCGCAGCGCAGGCAGCGGCCCCCCGGGTCGCCGCCGGTGGGCTTAACGCGCGAAATCAAGCCGCCTCATCGGTTAAGCCCGGCGGCAGCGGCCGCAGGAGCCCGCCTCACACCTCGACCAGCATTCGCAGCGGCTCTTCCATCACTTCCTTGATCCGCTTCAGGAACGTCACGGCCCCCTGGCCGTCGACGATGCGGTGATCGTACGTCAGCGCGACGTACATCATCGGCCGGATCACCACCTGCCCCTGCCGGGCAACTGGCCGGTCCTGGATCGTGTGCAGGCCCAGGATGCCGCTCTGCGGCGGATTGACGATCGGCGTCGAGAGCAGCGAGCCGTAGACGCCGCCGTTGGAGATCGTAAACGTGCCACCGCGCAGCTCTTCGAGCGTCAGGCTATTCTCGCGGGCCCGATGGGCCAGATCCGCGATCACCGTTTCGATCTCGGCGAAGCTCATCCGATCGGCGTCGCGCAGCACGGGCACGACCAGCCCCTTGCCGCCCCCCACCGCGATACCGATGTCGAAATAATTGTGATAGACGATGTCGTTGCCGCGGATCTCCGCGTTCACCTGCGGCACCAGTTTCAAAGCGTCGATGCTGGCTTTGACGAAGAACGACATGAAGCCCAGCTTGACGCCGAACTTTTCCAGAAATACGTCCTTGTGCTCGCCGCGCAGGGCCATCACCGCCGACATGTCGATCTCGTTGAACGTCGTCAGCAGCGCGGCCGTGTGCTGGGCTTCGACCAGCCGCTGCGCGATCCGGCGGCGGATCGGGCTCATCGGCACGGCTTCTTCCTCGCGATCCCCCCGCACGCCGCCGGAGAGCGGCACCGAGACGGCCGTTTTTGGGGATTGCGGGGCGGGGCGCGCTGGGCCGCGCGTTTCGGGGCTGACCACCAGGTTCCGCTCGGCAGCGCCGCTTTCAGCAGTGCGACCTTCGGCGGCGGCCGGCGGGCGCCCATCCGTGCTCGATTCGGCAGCTCGCGCTTCGGCGGGCCGGGGCGCGGCGGCGGGCCGGGCCGCTTTGGGAGATTCGGCTGCCCGCTTGGCCGGCGTGCGAATCATGTCGGCGGCCTGGGCCTGGGCGGCGGCCGCGGCGGCGGCATCGGCCGGGTCGGCGGCCGATTCTTCCATGTAGCCGATCACTTCGCCCACGGCGGCCGTATCGCCGCTGTGCTTGAGCACCTTGGCGATCGTGCCGGTGACGGGCGCCGACAATTCGACGGTGGCCTTGTCGGTTTCGATTTCGACCAGGTTTTCGTCTTTGAGCGCGATTTCGCCTTCGCCCTTGCGCCACTGGCCGATCTGGACTTCGGTGATCGATTCGCCCACGTTGGGCACTTTGAGTTCAATAGCCATGTTGCGCGCCATTTCCTCGACGATTGCGTTTCCCGACCCCGGCCAGTCGCTCCGGCGGCCAACCGTTCCAGCCGCCGGCGCTCCGGACGCCCAACCCCTGGCGTCAAATGCAGCCGAACGCCTGCATGAGCAGCTCTTTTTGCTCCAGCTTGTGGCTGCTCGCCGAGCCGGTGGCCGGGCTCGAGCTCGCCCGGCGGTAAATGCCGGCGAACGGTAGTCTATCAAAAAGCTCGTCTCGAAAGCGAGCCAGCAGGAACCGCCAGGCGCCCATGTTTTCCGGTTCTTCCTGGACCCAGTACACCGGCGTGCCGTCTTTGTACGGGGCCAGCGCCTCTTTGAGCTCGGCCATCGGCAGCGGATAGATCTGCTCCATCCGCACGATGGCCACGTCCTGGCGATTGCGGTCGAGGCGTTCTTTTTCCAGTTCGTAGTAGATCTTGCCGCCGCAGAGCAGCACGCCTTCCACGTTCGGCCGGGCCGGGTTGTCGTCGGCAATCACGCGGCGGAAACGGCCGGAGGCACATTCTTCCAGCGTCGAGACCGCCCGCGGGTGCCGCAACAGGCTCTTGGGCGTCATCACCACCAGCGGCTTGCGCCAGGGACGCACGATCTGGCGGCGCAGCACGTGGAAATATTGCGCCGGCGTGCTGGGCACAACCACCTGGATGTTGTGATCGGCCGTCATAGTCAGAAATCGCTCCAACCGGGCCGACGAATGCTCCGGCCCCATCCCTTCGAAGCCGTGCGGCAGCAGCAGCACCAATCCGCTCAGCCGCCGCCACTTCGTCTCGGCGCTGGCAATGAACTGGTCGATGATCACCTGGGCCACGTTCACGAAGTCGCCGAACTGCGCCTCCCAGGCCACCAGGCCGTCCGGGCAATCGAGGCTATACCCGTACTCAAAGCCCAGCACGGCGATTTCCGACAGCGGGCTGTTGTAGATGTCGACCGGTGCCTGACCCGGCGCCAAATGCCTGAGCGAGTGGTAGCTCGCGCCGTTCTCAACATCGTGCAGCACGGCGTGGCGGTGGCTGAACGTGCCTCGGGTGGAATCCTGTCCCGACAGTCGCACGCGGTGCCCCTCGACGGCCAGCGAGCCGAGGGCCAGCATTTCGCCGGCGGCCCAATCGAGCGCGCGCCGCCCCTCGGCCATTTCCCGGCGGCCATCGAGGATTTTCTGGATCTTGGGGTGCGGATGAAATTCGGCCGGCACCCGGGCATCGGCCTCCAGCAGCGCGACGAGCTGGTCCCGCTCGACGCCGGTATCCAGGTCGGGCACCTGGTTTTCGCGTCCGCCCTGGTAACCCCGCCAGACGCCGCCGTGCCCGTCGCTGCGAAACACGTACTGGTTGCTCTTGGCCACTTTCAGTTCGCGGTCCAGTTCGGTTGTTTCTTCTTCGACGATGCGATCGGCTTCCTGCTTGGTCACCTCGCCCAGCTCGAGCAGGTGGGCCAGGTACGCCTCGCGGACCCCCTTGCGCTGCTCGATCGCCCGGTAGAGCACCGGGTGGGTGAAGGCCGGCTCGTCGCTCTCGTTGTGGCCGCGGCGGCGGTAGCAATACATGTCGATGACCACGTCGCGTTTGAACTCACGGCGAAAATCCAGCGCCAGCCGGACCACCTGGGCCACTGCTTCCGGGTCTTCGCCGTTGACGTGAAAGATGGGGATCTGCAGCATCTTGGCCACGTCGGTGGCGTAAGTGCTGGAGCGCCCTTCGGAGGGCGAAGTCACGAAGCCGATCTGGTTGTTCACCACCACGTGGATCGTGCCGCCCACGCGATAGCCTTCCAGCTGGCTCATGTTGAAGGTTTCCTGCACCACGCCCTCGCCGGCCATGGCGGCGTCGCCGTGGATCAGCAAGCCCAGGCATTGCTCGTGGCGGCTGTCGCCGGCGCGGTCCTGCTTGGCCCGCACGCGTCCCAGCACCACCGGGTTCACAAACTCCAGATGGCTGGGGTTGAAGCACAGCGAGAGATGCACCTTCTGCCCCGACTGCGTGTTCCAGTCGGAGCTATAGCCCAGGTGATATTTGACGTCGCCGCGGCCCAGGTGCAGCTTGGGATCGATGTCGGCGATTTCGCGGAAGATTTCCTGGGGGCTCTTGCCCATGATATTGGCCAGCACGTTGAGCCGGCCGCGATGGGCCATGCCCAGGACGATCTCACGGGTCCCCTGCTCGCCCGCTTTCTCGATCATCATGTCCAGCAGCGGGATCAGGCTTTCGGCCCCTTCAAGCGAAAAGCTCTTGGTGCCCAGGAACCGCTTCTGGATGAACTCCTCGAAGATCGTGGCGATGGTGAGCCGCTTGAGAATCCGCAATTGTTCGGCCCGGGTCAGCGTCAGCCGATTTTCGGTCCCTTCCATCCGGTCTTGCAGCCATTGCCGCACGCCGAGATCGTCCATGTGCATGAACTGCACGCCGATCGAACGGCAATACGTGTTGCGCAGCCGATTCAAAATGCCGCCCAGCGTAAGCACGTCGGGACCATGCATGGTGTCCGTCGAAAACGGACGGTCCAGGTCGGCCTCGGTGAACCCGTAATGCTCGGGCTCCAGCTCGGGCTGCGGCGGACGCGGCATGCCCAACGGATCGATCGCCGCCATCATGTGACCGCGCACGCGAAACGCCCGGATCAACTGGTCCACCCGGTCCTGGAGCAGCGCCATCTCCAGATCGCGCGTCGCGCCGGACTCGGCCAACGAAGGCGGCGACGGCGGATTGAACAGGCTTGCCGGACGAAACGAGGGGCCCGAGCGCGGCGCCGGCGGCCGCGAGCCGTTGGTCATTTTCTGGAAGTAACGCCGCCAGTCGGCCGAAACGCTGGCCGGATTGCTGAGGTAATCGGCGTACAGGGCCTCGATGAAACCCAGGCTCAGGCTATTGGGCAGCGCCTCGGCGCTAACTTCTTTCGGTTGCTTGGCAAGATTCAACATCGCAAACCACGCGCTTTCTCGTTAGTCGTTTGTCCCGCTGGGCCGGCACGGCGGGCCCTTTTCCGAGCGCCGCTGGGAACAGGCGGCCTCGCGCCCTTGAGCGCGGGACCCACTGCTGGCGGGCACGCCGCATTCCACCCCGGGGCATCCTGCGCGAAATCGCACAGCGGGCCCTACCGATTGAAATCGGCCGAATTGCCGAGCAGCGTTCGGCAATCTGGGAGGACGGCGCCAAGTTGGCAGAACCGGAAAACACTGCCGGTTTTATCGATTCCTCTGGCCTTGAGACTACCGAAATTCAACCGATTCGCCAAACGCAAATTCCCCGCTCGGGACCAACGGTTTGCCCGATTATTCCGGCAAATGGGCGCCCGGCAGGCTCGGTTCGGCCGCACAGGGCCCCTCGGCCGCGGTTCCGCCGCCAAGTCCCCCTCCCGCTCCATCCGGCTGGGTGGCAGGATCGAATTGCCGCCGGCGCTCGGCCAGAAACCCGGCGGCCGTCTGAGGATCGCCCAGCGCGTGCAGTAGCTCGTGCCCCAATTGCTGGCAGAGAGCCGCCAGCTGGGCGTGCGCCGGCTCGGCCTGGGCGCCGGCGGCCGCCGTTGTCACCGGCAGGCGCTGCCGCCAGACCAGCGACGCAGCCAGCCGCCGGCGGACGAAATCGCAAACGTCCAGGGCCGTGGGCGCCATCAGGCCGACCGCCACCGAGATCGAATCTTCGCGCGAGGCGCCCCGATGCCAATAGCCGCCGGGAATGTACAACCAGTCGCCGGCGGCCAGGGTGCAGTTCATCAGCGGCATGATTTCGCGCTCGAAGCCCATGTTGTCGGGCATCGCCTCCAGCACGGGCCAGGGATTCACCGTGTTCTTGCGGAGCGAATATTCCTTGCGCCCGGCTGTTTGCAGGATGAACACCTCTTCGGCGTCGTAATGCCAGCCGAAGCCGAACTGGCTGGCCGGCGTGCAATAGATGTGAACGTCGGGCGTGGCCAGCAGGTCGCGAGAAAACCCGGCAGCCAGCGCGGCGATGGCCGGATCGAGCCGCTCGACGTGCCGCAGCACGATCGTGTAGCCGTCCGCGTGCAGCGCCCGGGCTTCGGCAAAGCTGGGATTCGACTTTGCGGCCCGCTGCTCGCCTCCTTTAACCACCAGCACGTCCGCCGCGGGCTGGGCCAGAATTCGTTCGACCGCATCCCAACTGCCCAGTCCGCAAAGCTGCTGGCAGCCGCCGGCCAGGGCAAAGGGCAGCTTGAGATAATACTGTTCGATGAAGTCCGCGCCGGACAGGTTGGACAAGCTACCCAGCAACTCGGAAAGCGACATACGATCCTGCCGGTGGGAATTGAAGTACGAATCGGGCGGAGCACAGTGGGTTGCCGCGGCGACGGGGGGTGTCGCGAGCGTTCATGTGATTTTCGACACGCGACGGTCGAAAAGAAAACTGGGAGGGGCACCCGGCGGGTGGCGCTGTCCCCTCTTTGCGACGGACCCGAGCACAGTAGCGCGTCCGTCTGGCCCGGCGTTTCGCCGGCCCGATTTTACCAGCTTGGCACGCATGAAACACCACCTGGCCTGGCATCGCCGGGGTGTGGCGATAGTGCTGCGGCCATTCCCTGGGGCATTCAATCCGCCGGCCCGGTGCCGTATGATGGAGTATTCGGCCTACTCGGCCTGCCGCTGCACAACACGGGGGCGCTCGATCAGGGCGCTGCCCCAAGTCTGAGGAATTCTTGAACGCCACGTTTTGCTGTCCCCGTTGCGACCAGGCGGTCCGCCTGGAAGTCGCGCCCGACGCACGCGAGATCGAGTGCACGCACTGCCACCAGGCGATTCGTGTGCCGGCCGATGCGTTTGACGGCGACACGTTGACCCGCTGCCTGGTTTGCCCCAGCACGGACTTGTTCGTGCGCAAGGACTTTCCGCAGCGCTTGGGCGTGGGGCTGGTGGTGGTGGGCATCGTCGGCAGTTCCATCGCCTGGGGTTACGGACTGCCGCTCTGGACGTTCGCCATCCTGTTCGCCACGGCGCTGGCCGACGTCGTGCTGTATGCGATCGTGCCCGACGCGCTGATGTGCTACCGCTGCCAGGCCCAGTATCGATCGGTGCCGGGGCAGGAGCGGCACGGGGCCTTCAATCTGGAAACGCACGAGCGTCATCGGCAACAGGTCGCGCGGATGGCCGGTAGCCAGCGCTAGCTCATGGAACGCGAACGGATCAAAGACGACCTGCGCGGGCTGGTCAAAGGCGACGTGCGCTCGGACGACGTCTTTCTGCAGCTCTATGCCAGCGACGCCAGCATTTTCGAAATCCGGCCGTTGGCGGTCGTGCGCCCGCGCTCGCTGGCCGACGTAGTGGCCGTCGTCCGCTACGCCGGCGAGAACAAGCTGCCGATCCACCCCCGCGGGGCCGGCACCGGGCTGGCCGGCGAATCGCTGGGGCGCGGGATCGTCATGGACTTCTCACGCTACATGCGGCGGATCCAGGAAACCGGCGCCGACACGGTGCGCATTCAGCCCGGCGTCGTGCACGCCCGGCTCAACGAACATCTCAGCGCGATCGGGCGGCAGTTCGGCCCCGATCCGGCCATGTCGTCGGTCACCACCATGGGGAGCGTGCTGGCGATCGACGCCGGCGGCAGCCACTGGCTCAAATACGGCTCCGCCCGGCGCCACGTGCAGAGCCTGCAATTGGTGCTGGCCGACGGCCAGATCATCGAGGCCGGGCGCGAGCCGCTCTCCGGCGAGAATTTCGATTCGCAGTCGCGCCGCGGCCGGCTGGTCACGCAGCTCTCGGAATTGATCGTTCGCGAACGGTCCACCATCGAACGCCATCAGCCGCAGAGCCTGGTCAACCGCTCGGGCTATCATCTGAACAACGTGCTGGCCGACGGCCGGCTCGACCTGGCCAAGCTGGTCGTCGGGTCCGAAGGCACTCTGGCCCTGATCACCGAAGCGGTCGTGGCCACGCAGCCTTTGCCCAGGCAGCGGGGCCTCGCGCTGTTGATGTTCGAGCGACTGGAAAACGCGGCCAAAGCGGTGCTGGAAATCGTGCCGCTGGGCCCCAGCGCCTGCGACCTGATGGACCGCCGGCACTTGAGCCTGGCCCGCGAAAGCCTGCCGCACTACGACCAGCTGATTCCGCCGCAGACCGAAGGGCTGCTGCTGGTGGAATACGAAGGGGATACGTTTTTCGAAGTCCGGGATTTGCTGCTCCAGCTGATCGACCGGGTGCGGCGCAAGCGGCGGCTGGCCTTCCACGCGGTGCAGGCCCAGGATCCGGCCGAAATGGAGCGCCATTGGCAGCTGGCCCGCAAGGTGGTGCCCACGCTGTTCCGCATGAAGGGCTCGACCAGGCCGGTGCCGTTTATCGAGGATCTGGCCGTGCCGCCGCGCACGCTGCCCGACTTCCTGGTGCGGATCCAGAACGTGCTCAAGCAGCATGAGGTCATCGCCTCGCTGTTTGCCCACGCCGGACACGGACAGATTCACATTCGCCCGTTTCTGGACATGGCCGACCCGGCCGACCGGGCCAAGATCGGGCCGCTGGCCAACGACATGTACGGCCAGGTCCTGGACGTGGGCGGCACGATCAGCGGCGAGCATGCCGACGGGCTCAGCCGCACGGCCTTCATCCGTCAGCAGTACGGCCCCCTGGCGGACGTGTTCGTCGACGTCAAACGGATCTTCGATCCGGCCGGCACCTTCAATCCCGGCAAAGTCGTGCACGGCGATCCGCTAGCTCTGACCAGCGATCTGCGCGTGCTCAGTGAGCCTGCGCCGCCGCCGGCCGAGCCCGCCGTGGCCGGCGGCACTCCGGCGGACGTGCGCTCGCCGATCACGCTGCAGCTCCACTGGACCGAGGCCGAGATCTCGGCCACGGCCCGCGATTGCAACGGTTGCGGGGCCTGCCGCTCGCAACTGAAAAACGAGCGGATGTGCCCGATCTTTCGCCTGGCGCCGGCGGAAGAAAGCTCGCCGCGCTCCAAAGCCAACCTGATGCGGGGCATTCTCACCGGCCAGCTCGATCCCGGCACGCTGGCCAAGGACGAATTCAAGGCCATCACCGACCTCTGCGTCAATTGCCAGATGTGCCGGCTGGAATGTCCGGCCAACGTGGACATCCCGCGGCTGATGATCGAGGGCAAAGGAGCGTTCGTCCGCGTCAACGGCCTGTCGACCTCCGACTGGGCCATGTCGCGAATCGATCGCCTCTGCGCCTGGGGAAGCAAGTTCGCGCCGCTGGCGAACCGGCTGCTGGCGAACCGGGCCGCGCGCTGGCTGCTGGAAAAGACGATCGGGCTGGCCCAGGGACGCAAGCTCCCGCGCTTCGCCCCGCGCAGCTTCATGCGCCTGGCGGCCCGCCGGCGTCTGACCCGGGCCAACCGCCGCAGCGGCCGCAAGGTGATCTACTTCGTCGACACGTTCGCCAATTACCACGATCCGCAGCTGGGCGAAGCGCTCGTGGCCGTGCTGGAGCACAACGGCATCGCGGTGTTCGTGCATCCGGCGCAAGCTTCGTCGGGCATGCCGATGATCTCGCTGGGGGCCCTGGGCCGCTCGAAGCGCTTGGCGGCCCGCAACGTGGCGGTATTGGCCGAAGCGGTCCGGCAGGGCTATCACGTCGTCGCCACCGAGCCGTCGGCCGCGCTGGCGATCACGCGCGAATACCCCGCCCTGCTCGACGACGACGAGGCCCGGCTGGTGGCCGAAAATACCAGCGAAGCCTGCTCGTATCTCTGGAAGCTGCATCAGTCCGGCACGCTGCAGCTCGACCTCCGCCCGGTCAACGCCACGATCGGCTACCACCTGCCCTGCCATCTGAAGGCCCTGGGCGTGGGCTCTCCGGGCGAGAGCCTGCTCCGGCTCATCCCGGGGCTGGTCGTCCGCCGCTTCGAGACGGGCTGCTCGGGCATGGCCGGCACGTTCGGACTGAAGCGCGAGAATTACCGTTCCAGCCTCCGCGCCGGGCGCGAACTGATCGCCCGCGTCCGCGACCCGGGCGTACAGGCCGGCAGCACCGAGTGCAGCACCTGCAAACTGCAAATGGAACAGGGCACGCACAAGGCCACGATTCACCCGCTCAAGCTGCTGGCTCTGGCTTACGGGCTGATGCCCGAAGCCGTAGACCTGCTCAGCGCCCGCAACCAGGAGCTGTTCGTCACGTGATGGTTCGGCTGCGGCTGTTCGCGTTGGCCCGGCAGCTGGCCGCCGCGGACACGATCGAAGTCGAGCTGCCGGAGCCGGCCACGATCGGCCAGTTGCGCGCGCAGCTGGCGGCCGCTTGCCCGGCGCTGCGCCTCTGGCACCGCATCTGCTCTTTGCCCTCGACGCCCAGTATGCTCCCGATGCGGCTGCCATCTCGCCCGGTGCGGAGCTGGCCTGCTTTCCGCCTGTGAGCGGAGGCTAAAATGAACCGGCCCCGCGCATGAGCCGCAGGGCCCCCAGGAGTCGTTAAGTCCAGGGCCCGGAATTCCGAAGGCCGCCCGCGCCGCAGGATCGGGGTCAACTCGGTTTCCCCATGATCGACATCGTCTCCACGCCGATCGACCTGGCCGCCGTGTTGTCGGCGGCGGCGTCGCCGCGCGCCGGAGCGGCAGTTTTGTTCCTGGGCACGACCCGGGCTTCGACCGACGGGCGGCAAACCCGATTCCTGGACTACGAGTGCTACGACCGGATGGCGCGCGCCAGCTCGACGAGCTCGAAGCCGAAGCCCGGCGCCGCTGGCCGCTGGCCGGCTGTGCGATCGTGCACCGCGTGGGGCGCGTCGAGGTGGGCGAAGCCAGCGTGGCCGTGGCCGTCAGCGCGCCCCATCGCGACGAGGCATTCACGGCGGCCCGCTGGCTGATCGACACGATCAAACAGGTCGTGCCGTTCTGGAAACAGGAACACTGGGCCGACGGCGCCAGCGAGTGGATTCACCCGGGCGCAGGACCGGCGGAGCCCGCATCATGACACGTCGACTGGTCGACGGCTTCGGTCGCGTGCACACGAACCTGCGGATCAGCGTTACCGATCGCTGCAATTTGCGCTGCGTCTACTGCATGCCCGAGGACAACCCCGAGTTCGTGGCCGCGGAGCAAGTCCTGTCGTTCGACGAGATCGAGCGGTTCGTCCGCGTCGCGGCCGGCTGCGGCGTGAGCAAGCTGCGGTTGACCGGCGGCGAGCCGCTGCTGCGTGCCGGCCTGGCCGAGTTGGTGGAGCGGCTGGTCCGGATCGAGGGGATCGCGGACGTCGCCCTGACGACCAACGGCATCCTGCTCGTCGAGCAGGCCGAAGCTTTGCGGCAGGCCGGCTTGCAGCGATTGAACGTGAGCCTGGACAGTCTCGACGAAGCGATATTTCGCCGGATTTCGCGCCGCGCGGGCGTCGAGCGCGTGCTGCGGGGAATTCGGGCGGCCCGGGAGGCCGGGTTTCGCCGCATCCGGCTGAATGCCGTCGCGCTGCGCGGCATGAGCGAGGCCGAGGTGATCCCCCTGGCCCGGTTCGCCCGCGAGCATGCGCTGGAGCTGCGGTTCATCGAGTTCATGCCGCTCGATGCCGACGGCGCCTGGCAGCCCGACCAGGTTTTGACCGGAGCGCAGATTCGCACGCTGCTGGAAGCGGAGTTCGGCCCGCTCGTGCCGCTCGCGGTGGCCGATCCCAGCCAGCCGGCGGTCGACTACGAGTTTGCCGACGGCGGAGGCCGCATCGGCTTGATCCATCCGGTCAGCCAGCCGTTCTGCAGCCGCTGCAATCGGCTGCGGCTCTCGGCCACGGGGCAGGTGCACAACTGCCTGTTTTCGCCGGTGGAGTGGAATGCCCGGCCGCTGCTCGGCGGCGGCAGGGACGCCCAACTGATCGAGCTGCTCGAAGCCTGCGTGGGCGGCAAGCGCGCCGGGCACGGCATCGACCGGGCGGATTTCGTGCGGCCTGAGCGTCCCATGTATCAAATCGGCGGCTAGAATGAGGGCCGCTGCCGCGCCGGTTGCGGCGCGCGATACATGGCCCGACTTTCAGCCCTGGGCGCAATTTTGCCTCGCATTTATCTCGACAACGCCGCCACGAGCTGGCCGAAGCCGCCGGAGGTGTACGCGGCCGTCGACCATTTCCAGCGCCACGTCGGCGCGGCGGCCGGCCGCAGTCCGTATCGCGAAGCAGTCGACGTCACCCGGCGGATCGAGACGGTTCGAGCGATGTGTGCGCGGCTCTTCGGCGCGCGCGATCCGGCCCAGCTGGTGTTCACGTCCGGCGGCACCGAAGCCTTGAACCTGGCGATCCACGGCTTGCTCCGCCCGGGCGATCGCGTCGTGACCAGCAGTGCCGAGCACAATTCGGTGCTGCGGCCCCTGGCCGAACTCGAAACCCGGGCCCAGGTGGAAGTCGTCCGGTTGCCCTGCGACACCGCGGGCATAGTGGCGGCCGCCGACCTGGCCCAAGCGCTCGCCAGGCCCACGCGGCTCGTGGCCCTGACGCACGCTTCGAACGTGACCGGGGCCGTGCAGCCGATCGGCGAACTGGCCGCGATTGTCCGGGCAGGCGGTGCCCGACTGCTGGTCGATGCGGCCCAGACCGCAGGACACCTGCCCATCGACGTCGAGCGCTGGGACCTGGACCTCCTGGCCGCGTCGGGCCACAAGGGAATGCTCGGGCCCCTCGGCACCGGCTTGCTTTACATTCGGCCCGGACTGGAAGGCGAGATCGCCTCTTTGCGCCAGGGAGGCACCGGCACCCGGAGCCATGAAGATCGCCAGCCCGAATCGCTCCCCGACAAATACGAATCCGGCAACCCGAACGTGCCGGGCATCCTCGGGTTGGGGGCCGGTGTCGAGTATCTGCTGGGTCAGGGGATCGCGGCCGTCGAACGGCGAATTCGCGAGCGCGGCCAGCAGTTGCTCGCCGGCTTGCGGAAGATTCCCGCAATCAGCGTGATCGGCTCGCCCGAGATCGCCCCCGCCCTGGGACTGGTCAGTCTCACGATCGAGGGCTATGATCCCCATGAAGCGGCGGCGGCGTTGGACGAGGCGTTCCGCGTGCAGGTTCGCCCGGGCTTGCATTGTGCTCCGGCCATGCATCGCCGGCTGGGCACGCTAGAGCGCGGCGGCACGGTGCGGCTCAGCCTGGGGCCGATGACCACGAGCGACGAAATCGATCAAACGCTCGAAGCCCTGCGACAGCTTGTCGCCGCAACATAGACGACTCGCCGGTTGTGGAAGCGTGTGCAGTGCCGGCCCAACGCGCCAGCGGAGCCGATAGCCCGGGAGGAAGCGACAAATGGACGAAAAGCCTTGGTGGCATGCGGGCTTGCAATTCGAGTGCAGCCAGTGCGGTGATTGCTGCACCGGAGCGCCGGGCTACGTTTGGGTCAATCGCGAGGAGATCGTCGCCCTGGCCGCCCGACTCGGCCTGGAAGTGGAAGAGTTCGAAAAGCGCTATGTGCGCAGCGTCGGCATCCGCAAGTCGCTCGACGAGCGCGCCAATGGGGATTGCCTGCTCTTCGATCCCCAGACGCGAAAGTGCACCGCCTACGAGGCCCGGCCCCGCCAATGCCGCACCTGGCCCTTCTGGGAATCCAATCTGCGCACGCCGCAAACGTGGCAGCAGACCTGCGAAGTCTGCCCGGGCAGCGGCAAGGGGCCCCTCGTCCCGGCCGACAAGATCCTGCATCAGCTGTCGGTGATTCGTATCTAATCGCATCGCCGGACAGCGAACCCGCTGTCGGCGGCAGCTCCCGGGCACCAGGCCGCTATCGCCAACCGAGGGGCGGCCGGGCTGCGAACGCAATTCCACGAGTGGGCCTCCACAGGGCATTCAGCTCCCTGGATGGCCGCATGCCGCCCGCTGCTGTCGGGCTGGCTGTCTGCTACCCTCTGCGGGCCGAACATTGCCCGGCGGGGGCAACCGTGGCAAAATTTTCCGGCTGGCTCAAGTTTGCCGGTTGTGCCGTCGATACCTAGTGGCAAGCATCAGAGCGATCGATTGCCGGGCGCGCCGCAAGGCACCTGGGCCATCGACCGGTTTGATGCGGGCTTCTGGGCATTAACGGCTTAAGCCATAGTGGTTTAGGACGAAAAATTCCCGGCCGGCCGCAGACTGTGGACCGTAAGCTCTTTGACAAGTGGAGTTTGGATCGAATCGGCTGCCACGGCGGCGCTGGTTGCCCGGTGGGCGACGCGCCTCGGAAGCACCGGGCGGCAGGCGGTCGCTGGATGCAAATGAGCTTGACTGTAGTTCTTATGCCATTTACACTTGGAGCATGACCGGGCCGTCCGCGGGCGACGTGATTCAGCGCTTCGCGGCACCGCCGTTCTCACAGGAGATCCGCGTCGTGACCAAGAAAGAGATCGTCAAAACCATTTCAGACGAGATCGGGCTGACCCAGCTCAAAACCAAGGAAATCGTTCAGAAGACTTTCGACGCCATCGTCGAGACTTTGGTCGAGGAACGCCGCATCGAGTTGCGGAACTTCGGCGTCTTCGAGGTCAAGAAACGCGCGGCTCGCAAAGCACGTAACCCGCGAACTGGGGCCAAGGTTTACGTCCCCGAAAAGTTCGTCGTGACTTTCAAGCCGGGCAAGGAAATGGAAGAACGCGTCCGCGAGCTGGAAAGGCAGGCGGCGGCAGCAGCCGCGGCCGCCCGAGCCGCCGCCGGCGAACCTGCGGAGGATGGACACCCAGAAACCGAAATGCACAGCGGATCGGCACACGAAACCCCAGGTGGGGCTTCGGCTTATAGCACCAAATAGCACCTCGCAGCGGAAAGTGGCCGGCACCGGGAGCCCCTAGCCCCCGGACCTGGCCCCCGCCGCCGGATTGCTCTCGGCGCAAATTACGCAAGTCATTATGCTTCGACACCTTTAGCGGCCAGCTTCGATCCCAGACACCGCTAAACTCGTCATGTATATCAAGTCAATTCAGCGATAACTTTCAGGTCTCTGCGGAGACTCGCGCGGACCGTCGCGACACACCGGACGTGTGTGGCGGTTCGATTGCACCACCAGTGCGAGATCACGTTTCACGGAGGAGTCGTGTGATGCGCAGGCTTATCTTAGCTGCGACCTTGGCACTTTGGATTGGTGCGGGTACGGGCTGCATTCTGCCCATCTACTCGTCCGACCCGGCGCTGCGGACTCAGCAGCTGATCTTCACGTCCGAAAACCTGCGCATGATCCTCGAAGAGTGGCAACGCATCTGGTTCCTCGACATGCCGAGCCATTTGACGCCCTATCGCACGCACGGCGGCGTGATCTAGCGAGCACCACCTGATCCGCAGAGCGCAAAGCTGATCGCAGGAGCAGCGTCCCGGCCGCAGCACGGATTTGTCGAATCGAGCGCCTCGGCGCAGAAGGATCATTGGGCTGCCGGCCGGGCGGCCCCCCGAGCACAACTTCTTCCCCGGCGGCAGTAGTCGATCCTGCCAGGCTCCGATACATTTGGAACGAGCGCCGCGAGCCGCTCTCGACGAGCGGTTCGCGCTTGCCCCCGCTGCGGTTCCAGTCTCGCACGCCCCAAGGCCGGCATTCACTTGGCTACGATCGATCTCGCCGTACGGCTGGGCCGACTGCAATTGCCCAACCCGATCATGGTCGCCTCGGGCACCTTCGGCTACGCCCGCGAGATGGCCGGGCTGGTCGATCTCCAGCGCTCGGGCGCCATCGTTCCCAAGACGGTCACCGCGGCGCCGCGGGCGGGCAACGCTCCCTGGCGCACGATCGAAACCCCCTCGGGCATGCTCAATTCGATCGGGCTGGACAACGACGGCCTCGAAGCCTTTTGCCAGCACCACCTGCCGTATCTGGCCTCGCTCGGCGCACCGACGATCGTCAGCATCGCCGGGCACGATTACGACGAGTTCGTGGCCATGGCCGCCCGGCTGGAGCGCGCCGAGGGCCTGGCCGCCATCGAGCTGAACTTGTCCTGCCCCAACGTGTCGGGCGGAGTCGACTTCGGCATCGATGCCGAAATGTGTCGCCGGGTCGTGGCCGGGGCCCGGGCGGCCTGCCGCTGGCCGATCCTAGCCAAGCTGACGCCCAACGTGGCCAACATCGCCAGCATTGCCGCAGGGGCCGCCGCGGGCGGGGCCGACGCCATCTCGGTGATCAACACCTGCCTGGGCATGGCCGTCGATTGGCGCCGCAGCGCCCGCTCTTGGGCAACGTGATGGGGGGGCTCAGCGGGCCGGCGATCAAGCCCATTGCCCTGCGGGCCGTGTTTCAGGTCGCGCGCGCCGTCAAGATTCCGGTCGTCGGTATTGGCGGGATCGCCACGATTGACGACGTGATGGAATTCGCCGTGGCCGGCGCAACGGCCGTACAAATCGGCACTGCCAACTTCTATAATCCCACGGTCACGATGACGATCCTCGACGCGTTGCCGGCGGCCCTGGCCCAACTGGGGGCGGCCCGCTTCGCCGACGTCGTCGGCACGATTCAGGCCTGATCCGCCGAACGGCGTACCCCCAGCCCCCGCGCAACCCGGCCAGCCGCTACCCGTTTTTGCACTTTACCCGGTCCACCTGCAGCGCTTCGCCCTGATAGTCAGTCCTGGCTCGCGAATGAGCCCGGGGGCGACCACCGGAAGCCCCGCAAACGCGGACGCTTGATGTGGCCCGACAGCCCATTTGAAATCTCGGTACCAATAATCCCATGCGTGTTCTTTCCGGCATTCAACCGACGGGCCGCTTTCACTGGGGCAATTATTTTGGCGCAATCCGCCAGTACATCGACTTGCAGTCGGAAACGGCGGCCTACTACTTCATCGCCAATTTGCATGCCCTGACCACGGTGCGCGACGCCCAGCGGCTGGCCGATCTGACGCTCGACGCGGCGATCGACCTGTTGGCTTTGGGGCTCGACCCCAGCCGGGCGGTGCTGTTCGTGCAGTCGGACGTGCCCGAGGTCTCGGAGCTGTGCTGGCTGCTGATGACCGGCACTCCGATGGGACTGCTCGAACGCTGCCACGCCTATAAGGACAAGATGGACAAGGGGCTCACGGCCGACGCCGGCTTGTTCACCTATCCGGTGCTGATGGCGGCCGACATCCTGGCCTACGACTCGGACACGGTGCCGGTCGGGGCCGACCAGGTGCAGCACATCGAGGTTTGCCGCGACCTGGCCGGCAGCTTCAACCACCACTTCGGCCAGACGTTCGTGCTGCCCAAAGCCAAGCTGCTCGACGCATCGGCCAAAGTGCCGGGGCTCGACGGCGAGAAAATGTCCAAAAGCTACAACAACACCCTCGAGGTGTTCGAGGATCCCAAGGCCCAGCGCAAGAAGATCATGCGGATCGTCACCGATTCGCGCCCGATGGACCAGCCGAAGGACCCCGAGGGGGATCATCTGTTCCAATTGCTCTCCCTCGTGGCCGAGCCCGACGAGCGGGAGGCGATGGCCGCCCTGTACCGCCGCGGCGGATTCGGCTACGGCGAAGTCAAGAAAGCCCTGGCCGACGCGGCCGAGCGCTATTTTGCCCCAGCCCGAGCGCAGCGCGCCGAGCTGGCCGCCGATCCCGCGCAGATTCGCGCCATCCTGGCCGACGGCGCGGCCCGGGCGCGCCGCCAGGCCGCCAGCGTGCTGGACCGCGCCGAGCGCGCTTGCGGGCTGGTGAAGTTCGGCTAGCATGACGAAATGGACTCGCCCGAACCGCCGGCCGCCCCAGAGCCCGGCTTTCCAACTCCCGCCGCCCAACCCCCGGCCGATGCCCCGTGGCCCGCTCGTGGCACGCCGCCGGCCCGCGGCGGCGAACCAGGCCTCCAGCGATTGATGGGGCTTGCCGCCTGGCCGCTGGTGGCGCTGGCGATCGCCTGGCTGGCCAGCAGCGTCAAGCTGGCCGGACGCGCGCCGGAAGGGTTGTTTCCGCTGGGAGTGGGCCTGGCCCTGGGGGCGGCTCTCGCGGCCGTCAGCCGCTGGTCGGGTTTGACGCTCGGGCGCTGGGCAGTTGCCGGTGCGGCGGCCTGTGGAATTCTGGTCGTCGGGGGTGAAGAGTATATGGCCCATCTCGAACATCACCGCAGCCTGCTCGATGTGCAAGGCCGGGCAAACCTGTCGCCGCTGGCCCGGCTGGCGGCGAGCGAAATGACTCCGCCCGACCTCGCCGCCGACGTGCAGGCCAGTGTCCGGCAGCGTGGCCCCTGGGCTTGGGGCTTCGACGCCCTGGCGACCATCGTTACCGCAGCGGCCGTGGTGGCCTGGCAGCGGCGCGCGTCGGCTGCCGCGAGTCGGGCAGCCTGCGGTCCCGGAGCGCCGGGCCCGGCCGGCACCGCCGCCGGCCCGCCGGCGGGAGCTGCTTCCGTTTGACACGGCCCTGCGCCGAACGAGGTTTCATGATCAATATCGTTGGCATCGGCACCGACATCATCGAGTGTTTGCGCATTGCGCAGATGATCGAGCGGCACGCCGAGCAATTCATCAGCCGGGTCTACACCGAGCACGAGATCCAGTACTGCCAGAGCCGCAAGGCGGCGACGCAGCATTTCGCCGGCCGCTGGGCGGCCAAGGAGGCGGTGCTCAAGGCGATGGGCACCGGCTGGCGGCGGGGCATCAGTTGGCGCGACGTCGAAGTGCGCAACGAAGCCGGCGGCCGCCCGGTCGTCGTGCTCCGCGGCGGCGCCCGCGACGTGGTCGAGAAAATGGGCATCGCCCAAATCCAGATCAGCATCTCGCATTGCCGCAGCCATGCCACGGCCTTTGCCGTGGCGGTGGGCAGTGCACGGCAGGCCGAGCGGGAGTGAGGGCAATTTACCCGCGGCGGATTTCCGACCCCTTGAAAATGATCTGAATGCGATAGATCGCCTTGGACCGACCGTGAATCCGCCCGGTCGCCAGGTCGACGCGTTCGGGGATTTCCTGGATGTTCTTGTCCACCACAGCATGGAAGCCGCGCTCGGAGAAGATGTCGATCAGCATCGACAGCGCCAGGGGGTCTTCGAAGATCGGGTCTTCGGTGTTCACCACCGCCCGCCCCGACAACGCGTGCCGAGCAATGATCGGCATGAACTTGGACTTGATGATGTCGACCGTGCGGATGAACAGCTCGGTGTGCTCCAGCTCGTAGCTGTCCAGGCGTTTGACCAGTTCTTGCCGGGCGTGCAGGATGATTTCCTCGGCCAGCGGCAAGGGGCTCAGCCGGTCATAGGTACGCGGCTCCAGCTCGAGCGAGCTCTGGTACTGCAGCTCCTTGAGGATATTCTCTTCGACTTCGGCCACCGGCCCTTCGGCGTTGACGAAGTGATAGTGGTAGATGTCCTTGAGCGATTGCAGCGCGTCCCAAGTCTGTTCCTTGAACACCCGGTAGCGGCGCCGGGCGGTTTCTTCGCTCAGGTCCGTGGGCCGCAGCTCCAGCTGCACGCCGACGCCCGTTTCCTCGACCTCCTTGTTATGCGCGGCAATCTGCAGGCCGCGCTTGATCTGCCGCTCGATGCTGGTCCGCTCGCTGACGAACAAGACCATGGCGTGGATCGTGGGCCGGCGAAAATGAATCGCCAGCGGCGTGTTCTCGAACTCGTTGTGCAGCTTGTTGATCTCGTCGACCAGCCGCTTGAGGCATTCGACCTGCACGCGGGTGCGGGGAAATCCGTCCAAAAGCACACCGTCGCGGAACTCCTCGTGCAGCAGCTTGCGCAGCAGGATCCCGACCACCTCCTTGTCGCCGACCATGGCGCCTTGGTCTTTGATCTTTTGGGCTTCGGGGGTCACCAGCAACTGGCTGATGACGATCGCGGGCCGCGTCAGACCGCGGGCTTCCATGATGAACCGGGTTTGCGTTCCCTTGCCCGCCCCCGGAGCCCCGCCCAGCAGGATGATCTCCTTGGGAAACCGCAGATTCTCGTGCCCGACTTCTTCTTCGAGGGTCTCCCAGACCGTGTCGAAAATCAAACGCGCGTCTTTGATTTCCAGATCCAGCGGATGTCCGGTGGGTTCTTTTTCGAGGCGCATGTCTGGTTTCTCAGGCACTCTCGGGCGGATGGGATGAAGGGGCGCTAAGAAACTTTCCCCCTGGCGACGGCCACTCTCTGATGATAGGGATTCGCCCGTCGCTCGCCACCCCTGATGGGCGAGTCGTTCGCCCCCTGCTGCGCGCGCGAAACCGCCCAGCTGGGCCGATTTGCCGCATCGGCGGCGGCGATTTTTTCCCCGGCGTACTCGGCACGATGGCCGCCCCGCGAAAGCCCGCGCTGGCCGGCAGCCCGAACCTCAGGCTCGGTCGACCCAACGTCACGGGCCGGTGGCGGCGCGCCGCGGTTCGGCGGCTGCCTGCCGGCGGAGCAGATCGGCGTGCACGCGGGCGACATCCCACATGTAATGTGAGATCTTGTGCTTCTCGGCGGCCGCCAGATGTTCGAGCGCCGAGGGCTTGTCCCCCTGGGCTTCGGCATACAGGCCCAAGTACAGCTCGGCATAGAACAGCCGCGCGTTGAGCTCGGCCGGACCGGGAGTCCCGGCCTTGGCCGCATCCAGCACGTCCTGCGGGGCCGCCCGGCCGGCGTACAGATCGTAGATCTGCATCATCGGCACGCGGCCGTCCTGGCGGATGGGCAGAATGTCGGCGCGGGCTTTTTCCAATCCCTGGCTGCGGGCCATGCAAAGCAGTCGCCAGACTGCGTTCTCGACGTCGCTGGCGTCAACTTTCTGATAGCCCTCGAACTGCTTTTTTCCGTCGGCGTAGCGGCCGGCGTAGTAATACGAGATTCCCCGCTTCCAATGCCCCGGTTCGAGCCTGGGCTCCAACTCGATGGCCCGATCGAAATCGGCGATCGACGGCTCGAATTTGCCGAGCAGGAATTGTTCGCTGCCGCGGTCGTCGTGCGCTCGGGCCGAGCGGGGCTCGATTTCGATCCATCGGTCATAGTCGGCCACGGCTGAACCATGATCCCCCTCCGCCGACCAGCACGCCGCCCGCAGGGCATACGCCGCCGACGTGGTGGTGCCGGAGTTGATCAGGGCCGTGACCAGCTTGCGGGCGTCGCTCACGCGGCCTTGCGCATAGGCGGCCTGCGCTTTTTCGAGCGTCAGCGGCTCCGCACCGCCGGCCACGGCCGGGAGCAGGATTGCGACCAGCGCGGGCATCCAGAGCCACCGGCCGTCGAACGCGGTTCGAGTTGCCATCAGCACTGCCTTCCATCGACAGGTTTGAGCGCGGCGAGCCTGGCGTGGCCCGCCCCGGAGCCACACCCCCTCGGGGCCTATTGTACGGCCGGCCGCCAGCCGGCAGGAGCGTCTGGCAGCCAGCGGGCCGGGCCAGCGGGCGGCGCCAATAAAGGACCTGCCTGCTCGCGCGGCGGAATCTGGACGCTCAAACGACCATTTGAATATCTCAATTCGAGACGTCCGTCTGATTTTGAGACGCCCCAGGGCCCCTACGCCTGGGGGCCGGAAGCAATTTAGCCTGCTACTAATTAACCTAAATGCATTTCGAGTAGTCACTTAGGTCTCAATTTTCGAATCGAGACCGTTCGAGTGGCACAACCATTGCAAATAGACGAGCCGTGCCCCTAACGGAGTTGGCATACTCGATCCAGTGGATTGGCCGCCGTTGGGTGTGGGCAGGGAGAAGTTTTTTTGGGGAGGGAGTGCCGTGCTTGTTCTCAGTCGAAAAGTCGGTCAGCGTTTGGTCATCGGTGGCGGAATCACGGTGGTCGTCAAGCGCATCGCCGGTCAGCGGGTAACGCTGGGCATCGAAGCGCCGCAGACGACCAAAATCATTCGCGGCGAGCTGCCGACCTTTGAGTCGCTGCTCGACGAATTGCCGCAAGAAATCACCGCGGTCGTCGATCTCGACAGCCTGCCCAGCACGCTCGACAGTGTGCGGCCGCGTTAAACAATCTGCAGAGGTGGAAACACCTGTTTCCCACAGTGACAGGCGCGGCAACGGGGCAGGTCGCGCGTCGCTTAAAGGGCCACAGGCGGCTTATCCGAACTCATTCTCAAGGTTTCGCATCTTGTCATGGGTAAGCTGTCCTGTGGTTCCTTTTTTTGTTCCTGCAATGCGCCGAGCTGGCCGCGGCGCCCCGCCGTACGCAGTGGGCTCCGTTGGAGCCTGGCTAGCCCTCGAAGCGGCCCGGTGCGTGGGCAGATAGCCCCAGCGCCGTGATCGTAATGCCGCCGGCGAAGCAGACGTCGACGTCGCTGCCGGCCGCCCGCTGTCGGTCGTGGTATTGCCCGCGATAGTGCAGCCGGCCTTCCTGCTCGACGAAATCGACCGGCAACGGGTGCGTGTCGAGCGGACAAAACGTCGGCTGGGGTCCGCGAAAACGGGCCGGGTCCGGCAGGTTCACGTTCCAGAACGAACCCGGCTGCGGACGGCGATTCTCGATCAGCCAGACGACGATTTCCCGGGCCCAGGCGGCCGAAACGTCCCAAGGGATCGGCCCGCCCCGGTAATACTGCGACACCGCGATCGCCGGTCGGCCGAGAAAACAGGCCTCGCGCGCCGCGGCGACCGTGCCAGACAGGTAGACGTCGGCCCCGAGGTTGCCGCCGGCATTGATCCCCGAGACGACCCAGTCCGCATCGGTTGCCAGGCGTTTGAGCCCGACACGGGTGCAATCGACCGGCGAGCCGTCAAGCTTGTACCAGTTCGGCCGGTGAGCCACCAGTTCCAGCGGTCGGTGGGTGGTGGCCTGATGGCTGCATCCCGAAACGTGCAGGTGCGGAGCCACGACGGTGAGCTCGCCGAGCGTGCCTAGGGCCTCGGCCAGGGCCTCGAGGCCGGGTGCATCGAAGCCGTCGTCGTTGGTGAGCAGCAGTTTCATCGACTTTTTCGGGGTCCGGGCCGGCTAGGCGCTGCTGGCAGCCGGAGACCGCTGCCGCAGCGGCGCCGCATCCCCCCGCCAGCCCCCACCCACTCTATGCCGTAGGGCGTTTGGGCAACAGTCTGCCCGCCAGGGTGCCGTTCAGACGCGAGGCAACTTCCGCCAGCACGCCACCCGCCAGCCATCGTCCGCCAGCACAGTGAGCCAGGCCGTCCGCCAGCAGATGTCCGGGTTTGCCCAGCTTCCAAAGCGACATTGACCCTCTGGGCGGGCCGCTCTTATTCTCCGCCGCTGGAACCGGGGCGCGCGGCCTTGCGCGTGCGCCGCCGGCGGGGCGCGCGTTCGCGCGCCTGCGATTGCCCACCATCTCGTCTGACGATCCGGATGCGGCCAGAAGCTCTTCACCTCGAACGAGTCCGCTCGCGGCACGTGCTCGCCTGGTGGCTGGCGCTCGCGCTGGCCGCCTCGGGCTGCGCGTCGCAGCACTGGGTGTCGGTGCGCCGCAGTCCGGAGAATCCGCTCACCACGCAACTGGCGCTGATGGCGAGGGGAGGCCCGCACCCCAGCGACCGCTCGATGCTGCTCTTTCGCCAGTACGACCTGGCCGACAAGCTCAACGAAGACCCCTGCCTGCTGGTGGCCGACTTGCGCGAGATCTTCAATCGCGACCCGACGGCCGACAAGCTCTATTCGCTGGCCGAGCTGGCATACATCTCGGGGCGCAAGGTCGAGCTGACCCATCCGCACAAGGCGCTCGAACTGTACGGCGCCACGTTGCTGCACTCGTACATGTACCTGTTCGACGACCGGTTCGCCGGCCTGCGAAACCCCTACGATCCCGAATTCCGCGGGGCCTGCGATCTGTACAACGGCGCGCTGGAAAGCGCGCTGCGGATCATCAAGAAAGACGGCGGGCTGAAGCCCGGCATGACCCACGTCGTCAAAGCGGCCAGCCACACGATGAACCTGACCATCGTGCTCCGCGGCGAGGGCTGGCAGAGCGACGACATCGAGCGGTTCGAGTTCGTTTCCGACTACGAGATCACCGGCCTGAAGAACCAATATCACACCTACGGCCTGGGAGTGCCACTGATCGCGGTCCGCAAAAACCACTCGCAAGAGGAACCGATCGAGCGGTTCTATCCCCCGGGTCTGAGCTTGCCGGTCACCGCCTTCGTGCGGATGTCGCCCGATCCGTCGAACCAGGCCACCGAGCACAACGTGCAGCTGGAGCTGTACGACCCGTTGTCCTCGGCCGACATCGTGGTGGCCGGCCGGCGCGTGCCGCTGGAAACCGACTTGAGCACCCCCTTGGCCTACATGCTCAATCAGCCCCAGCTGAAGAACCTCGATCAATCAACCGTCGGATTGCTCGACCCGGACGCCACGAAGAAGGTGGTCGGGCTGTACATGCTCGAACCTTATCAGCCGGGCAAGATTCCCGTGCTGATGGTCCACGGCATCTGGTCGTCGCCGGTGACCTGGATGGAAATGTTCAACGACCTGCGCAGCACGCCCGAAATCCGCGACCGGTTCCAGTTCTGGTTCTATCTCTATCCGACCGGCCAGCCGTTCTGGTACAGCGCTGCCCGGCTGCGCGACGACCTGGCCGCACTGCGCAACCTGATCGACGGCGAGCATCGGGAGCCGGCGCTCGATCAGATGGTGCTGGTCGGGCACAGCATGGGCGGCCTGGTGGCCAAACTGCAAACGCTCGACAGTCGCGACGATTACTGGCGCGTGATCAGCAAGGAGCCGTTCCAACTGGTCAAGGCCTCGCCCGAGGTCAAGCACACGCTGCAAGACACGTTCTTCTTCCGGCCGAATCCGGCCGTGCGGCGGCTGATCACCATCGGCACCCCCTTCCGCGGCAGCGATATGGCCAACAGCACCACCGCCTGGGTCGGACGCAAACTGATCACCCTGCCGAAGGCCGTGGTCAGCGGCGGCGAGCAACTGCACCGCGACAATCCAGGCTACTTCTCCGAGCACAACCTGATCGACGTGCCGACCAGCATCGACTCGCTCGCTCCGCAATCGCCGATCTTTCCCGTGATGCTCGCCTCGCAGCATTTGCCGAGCGTGAAGTTCCACAACATCGTCGGCCGGATTCCCAAGCAAGGGCTGATCGGACACGTCTCCGGCGACAGCGACGGCGTGGTGTCGTATTCCAGCGCTCACATGGAAGAGGTCGAGTCGGAGGTCATCGTCCCGTCCGAGCACATGAATCTGCACCGCCATCCCCGCAGCGTACTCGAGGTGCGGCGGATTCTGCTGGAACACCTCGAAGAATTGAATGCGTTTCCGCGCCGCCTGGAGCGGCTGCCCCGCACGACCAGCGTGCCCAGCTCCAACGAATCGGCCTGGCAATGAGCGCGAGGCCGGCGCGAGCGGCGCCGGCGGCTATTCGTAGCGGACGTCGTCGAGATAGAACGTGACCGGGGCTTTTTGCCCTTTGACGACGAAGGCGAATCCGGTCTTGATCCGCGACAGGTCCGCGCCTTCGAGCGGGATCCGATATTCGCGCCACTCTCGCTCCAGCGTCACGTCGGCCAGCTTACCGTGCCCGGTGTCGCCAAATGGCTTGTCCGCGCCCAGCAGGCCGAACTCGAAGCTGACCACTTCGCCCCCTTTGGAGCCGCGGGCCCAAAAGACCAACTGCTTAGCGCCGCCCAGATCCCAGCCGCCGGGCCGGTCTCCCCAATCGCCGGCCGGGCTTTGCCAGACGATGCCGGCCCAGCCTTCGCCCTCGCGATAGTCGATCCGCAGGCAGGTCTTGCCGGCGTGCGGCTGGTCGGCCGATTGCTGATCGGCCTTGAGCGCCTTGGTATTGCCCATCCAGCCCGACGGCACGTAGGGCGGCTTTTCCGCCTCCGCTTCGGCGTACACCACCAGCGGCAGCGCGGCCGGCGGAGTCTTGGGAGTCGGCACCGGGCCGGTCACTCGCAACGGCACGTTGGCGACTGCCGCTCCGCCGTGATCGTCGTAGACGAAGACATACAGCCGATACGCTCCCCCGGCGTCCGGCAGCCGGATTTCGGCCTGCTTGCTGTCCGACTTGACGATGGCTTCGGGAAACGAGGGCGGGGCCTCTTCCGCGTCGCCGCCGGTGCCCAGCGCGGTAGCCTCACGCTGCAGCACGAAGCGCACCTGCAGCGGGTCCGCTTCCGGATCTTTCGCCGCCAGCGTCGCCTGGATCGTCGCGCCGGGGTCGAAAACATGGTCTGCCGGCCGCCCGTCCGACTCGCTCTCGGCCGCCTCGCGACTGGCCGGGCCGGCGACGGTGAACTGCTCGATTGCCGGGCAGCGATTCGCGGGCGCTTTGCCCGACCAGGCGGCGGCCAGCGCGTCGACGGCGCCCAGTCGCTTGCCGTCCGGCAGAAGCATGCCGAACCAGGTCGCGGTGGCTTCCTGCTTGCTGCCCCAGACAAACGCATAGCCGCCCAGGCAAAGCGGGCGCGCATCGACCAGGGCTTGCCAGGCGGCGCGGTAGCGCAGGGCTTTTTCGCTGCTGGTCAGTTCCGGCGCCACGCCCCAGGCGTTCTTGGGCGTCTCCCAAACGCCTGGCGGCCCGAACTCGGTGACGATGTAGGGCTTCGTGCCGCCGGCTTCCCGGTAGCGCTTGTCGAGCGAGGCAATTCCGCCGTAGCAGTTGATGCCCACGATGTCGATGTCGGGGCAAAGACGATGGATGTTCTTCACGCGATTGCCGCCGATTTCGGCCACGACGGTCATCGTCGGATGGTTGGGATCGAGCCGCCGGGCCAGCGTTGCCAGGTTGTTGATCGCCGACCAGATGGCCGCGTTGTCGCCGGCGGCGTAGCCTTCCATCTCGTTGCCCAGGCCCCACAGCAGCACGGCCGGATGATCTTTGAAGCGGGCGATGACCTTGGCGACTTCGTCCGCCTGGGCGGCGACCTGATCGGCGTCGTTGTAGTCGAAACCGTGCCGCTCGTGCCCCAGCCAGATGCCCACCGCCACGCTCAAGCCGTTCTGCTGGGCTTCGTCCAGCACGCGCTCGAGATGCTCGGCTCCCCAGGTGCGCAGCGAGTTGGCCCCGGTCTGGGCCAAGAGCGGCCGCGGTCCGTCGCCCCCGGCTCCCTGAATCCAATACGGCTTGCCGCCCCGCAGAAACTGGTAACCCGCGCCGCTCGCGACGAGCTTGACGGCCTGTGGTCCGCGGGCCGGGCTCTTGCGCGGGCTCCGGCTCGGCGGCGGCGGCCCGTTCGACGCCCGCCTGCCCCGCGAGGCCCAACAGCAGACAAACGACGGTCCAAATCGAGTAACGCATGGCAGTACCTGCAGGAGCGCGAAAACGATGGCGGCGCGGCGAACCGGCCGGGCTCGCCTCCCGACGGCGCCCAGCCGCGACGGGCTGCCGGCAGCGATCGCGTTGCCAGCAGCGGGCCCGACTCGATTAGAGTCGAAACGGAGCCGCTTCGAAAGCAACCCCCAGAGCCGCGCGCCTAACGCCAGCCCGTGCGGGCGACGGATTCCTGGCGCGCGTGCTGCACGCGCTCCCGAACGAGAAGCGTCCGGCGTGCCGCAGCCGGGCCCGATTCAGCCCACCACTGCCGGCGCATCTTCCGTGACCGGCTCGATTTCCTGGCCGTTGTGGAGATAGATGCGGTTGCGGCCAGCGGCCTTGGCGCTATAGAGCGCGGTGTCGGCCCGGGTGAGCAGCGAATTCGCGTCGTCCCCATCCTGGGCCAGGGCGGCGCCGCCCGAAAGCGTCAGCTCAAGCGTTTCCTGCACCTTGACCCGCACCCGTTCGGCAAACACGCCGGCCCCGGCCAGATCGGTCTGGGGCATCACGACCACGAACTCTTCGCCACCGTAACGGGCCACGATGTCGGTATCGCGCACGCTTTCGTCGATGATCCGGGCCACGTTTTGCAGGGTGCGGTCCCCTTGCAGGTGCCCGTGAGCGTCGTTGATCTTCTTGAAATGATCGATGTCGAAAATCGTCACGGCGAAGGTCTGCTCGTAGCGATTCAGCAGCGCGAACATCGTGACCAGCGTTTCGTCGAGCGCCCGGCGGTTGCTCACCCGAGTGAGCGGGTCCGTGCGCACTTCGGTGAACGTCATCAGGTGATTCGACTGCTGACGGATTTCGTCGTACGCGTGGGCGATCTGCGCGGCCAGGCGCAACGTGGGCTTGAGCATTTCTTCCGCCTCGCGGCACAGCTCCTGCCAGGCGGCTTCCTTGTTCTGCGAGGTCAGGTCGTGGACCCGGACTTTGAACTTGTCGATGCTCGCATGGTGGTTCGCCAGGTTCTTGCGCACGCTCTCCGCGATGGTTTCCAACTCCCGGGCAACCGCCTTGGCCCGCTTGAGCTCGCGGCGCGCCTCGTCGGCTTCGGTCCGGGCCAGGGCCCGCGAACGGCGCCCGATCCAGTAACCGATGGCCGCGATCACGGCAAAGGCGACAGGGGTTGGAAGCGAAAGATAATCCATGCGGCTATCCCGTCAGTTGGTGGCTGCGACTCGGCTGTTCGTCACGAAATCGGTCCGGCTCTCGGGTGCCGGACAAACGACTGTTGCTAATTCAGGCTCAGGACTTGATCGAGGCGCGCTCTAGTAATTCGCTCGGGAGCCAAACCCACGCATGCAATAGCCCCCCACGACAGTGCCGATCGCCAGCACGATCACCCATTCCTCGCGGTCCAGGTGCATGAACCAGGTCATCGTCGAGCGTAGTAGTTGCAGCATGGCACGGGCGCCCCGTTTGTAGTCACTGGAAAAATCTAGGTCACAATCGCCCACAGCGCCCGATCCAGGCCGGCGCCGCCCCAGGCTTTGCCCACGACGTAAGAGGTACCGCCCGCGCAATCGGCAAAACCGGTGCCCGGCGATCCCTGGGGTGTGGCGCCGCGCCGGGCACCGCGCTGGGTTTTCCATTCCCCCCTGGCTGCCGGCCCCCGATTCCGGCATTCATCTGCCGGCATTCGTTTCCCGGGCGCTTGAGCCCCATCGGCCTTGACCCCGGCTGGCGGTTTGGCTAACCTCCCGCCCCCATGTCTAAATCTCTCAAAATCTTGCTGGTTCTGGCCTTCGCCACGCTGTTAGCTGCGCGGATCCGGGCGGACGAGCTGTCCCTGGGCCCCAAGCCCGGCGTCCTGCTGCTCCGCAACGGGGAGCTCGTGACCGGCGATGTCCTGCTGTCCGGCGATCGCTACGACGTGCGCGTGGCCGGCGGCCAGATCCACATCAAACGCAGCGAGGTCGAATATTGCGGCCCCACGCTGCTCGATTGCTACGAACACCGGCGGGCGCTGGTCGAGCCGGGCAAAGTGCAGCAAAGCCTGGAGCTGGCCGATTGGTGCCTGCGGCAGCAATTGTACGAACAGGCCGCGCTGGCGCTGGCCGCCGCCGTGGACGACGATCCGCTCCACCCGCGGATCCCACTGTTGGAAAAACGACTCAAATTCGCCCTCGAACAACCGGCCGAAGCGGCCCCGCGCCAGGCGCCGGTCGACGATGGTCCCTCGATCGAGGACCTCAATCGCACGATCGACGGTCTGCCCCCGGGCTGCGCCGAAACCTTCACCGGCGCGATCCAGCCGATGTTGATGAATCACTGTGCGACTGCCGGCTGCCACGGCCCGCACAGCACCGGCGCGCTCAAGTTGACGCGCGTCTCGGCGCGCGGATGCCCAGCCGCCGGGCCACGCAGCGCAATTTGTATGCGGTGCTCTCGCTGGTCGAGCGCGAACGGCCAGGCGAGAGCCGGCTCTTGACCACGGCGACCCACCCACACGGCAACGTGAAATCGGCAATCTTCACCTCGCGCGAGACGAACCAGTATCGGCAGCTTGTGGCCTGGGTCTATCAGGTGGCCGGCGTCCCCATGCCCGACGCCGTGGCGGCCGCCGCCGAACTGTCCGGCAACACGGTCCGCCGCGCCGCACGGCGGCAATCGCAGCACAAGACGCCGCGGAACACGGGCGAAACGGCCGGCGCCAAGCCGGCGCCGCCCTCGACCCGACCGGCCGGTTCTCCGCCGGCCCAGGAAGCAGACACCGCGGCAACCGCCACCGGCGCCGCCGACGCGGTCGATCCGTTCGACCCGGCGGTCTTCAATCGCCGTTATCACGCGGCGGACGACGAAGACTGAACTCGCCGGCCGAGAGCGCCCGCAGAAAATCGTGATTGCTGCTCAGCAATCCGGGCCAGGCGGCCAGTTCGCCGACCGGCACCCAGTGAATCGCCGCGACCTCGGCCGGATTCGGCGCCAGCCGGGCATCAGGTTCCAGGTCGGCCAGCCACCAGGCCAATTCCACCTGCCACTGCGTGACGCTTTGCCAAAGCCGCCCGAGCGGCCGCACGCCCACGCCCAGCTCTTCCCAGATCTCGCGCACCAGGGCCTCGGCTTCCGTCTCGCCCGCTTCGATGCCGCCGCCGGGAAAGCAGTACGCGCCCGGCGCGGCGATGCCCTCGGCCCGGCGAATGATGAGCAGCCGCTCGTCGCGCTCGATCACCGCCACGGCACCTCGGCGGCGAACTTCGGCAGGCGGAAAAGGGGACATTCTACTTTTCCGCCTTCCTCGGCCGCCCGCGCGGACGCAGGGACGCCTGCAAACCCAAGCGTTGCGCCGCGCGCTCGGTCCAACGATCGTCGCCGAAAGGTGCGCCTCGGAAAAGGCTCCGCCGCAAAGCCGCCAACTCGCCCTCCGTTTGCACCGCATTGACCCGCGCCGTCCAGTTTCTCGGACAGGGAACCGGCCAATCGGCAAGCAACACCGGCCGCTTGCCGCTCGGGCGCCAGGACAAACTCGACCAGGCCCATTCCTCCGCCCGCGCGACGAGATTCGCTCGCAGCGGATTGCGCTCGACATATCGCAGCACGGTCAGCAGGTGCTCATCCCGCTGGATGGGAAAGGCCTTAAAGCGTCCCCCCCAGACGTGACCACTGCCCTGGTAGTGGCGATGGTATCGGCGCACGTGCGAGGTCATCAGCCACTGCATCCAGCGACTCAAGTCGCCGTCCCCGCGTGGCCAGAGCACGAGGTGAAAATGGTTGGGCATGAGCACGTAGCCCAGGATCCGCAGCGGCAAACGCTCGTTCGCCTCGGCCATCAGTTCAATGAACGCGGCGAAGTCGCCGTCCTTGTGAAACACGTCGGCCCGCCCGTTGCCCCGATTGAGCACGTGGTAGCAAGTTCCGCCGACGGATGCTCGCGCCGTTCTAGCCATGCCGCCAGGCTAGCAAGCGTCAGTCCGGACGTCAATAAAAGCAGAATGTCCCCTTTTCCTCCCCTTTTCCTCCCCTTTCGCGCACCAGGGCCTCGGCTTCCGTCTCGCCCTTTTCGATGCCGCCGCCGGGAAAGCAGTACGCGCCCGGCGCGGCGATGCCCTCGGCCTGGCGAATGATGAGCAACCGCTCGTCGCGCTCGATGACCGCCACGGCACCCCGGCGGCGAACTTCGCAGGCGGATCTTCAGGCATGGCAAGACTGGCTGAGGGGGACTACGTGGAGTGGCTTTTTCCTTTGCCGTTCGCCGCACCGCCAGGAAAGCCAGCCATCGGAGACGCGAGGCGTTCTCCTCCGTCGCTTGCCATGGGCCAGCCGCCGAACAGCCAACCATTGACGCCCCGGCGGCCGCTGGCGTCTATTAGCTGCTTGCCGCGGGTAGCCCACTGTTTCGGCTCCCGATTGCGAATTCTACACCGCCAAAGCGACCGGACGCATCATGCAACGCACCACATTCCTACCGGCTCTCACATTCCTCGTCCTGCTGGCCGTACTGTCCCTGTCGGCCGCCCCGGCACGGGCAACGTCGATCTGGATCGAAGGCGAGGCCCCGGCCGAGAAGGACGTGAGCAAGCACGGCTGGTACGACGCGGTCAAGAAGGAGGGCATGTCCGGCGGCGACTGGCTGTCGAACTACGACCAGGGCAAGCCCGGCACGGCGACCTACCGCTTCGAGGCACCCGAGGCCGGCCCATTCATGTTTTGGTTTCGGGGCAACACGTTCAGCAAAGTCTCGTACGCACTCAACGGCGCGGCGCCCTTGGAAATCGATTTCGCCCAGAAGCGCGGCGAGTACATGATCTCCGACAAGCCCGACCACCGCTTCCTGGCCTGGATCAAGGTTGGCAACGTCGCGCTCAAGGCGGGCGAGAATACCATCACTTTTAAGCTCCACGGCGACATTGCCAATAGCGGCGGCATCGACTGCTTTCTGTTCGACAACACCGGCTTCGTCCCCTCTGGCACGCTCAAGCCCGGGGGCGATACGGGCGCCAGCGAGGCCCAGGCGGCCGGCACCGACGAGGCCATCTGGATCGAAGGCGAAAAGCCCGCCTCGGCCAGCGTGACCAAACACGGCTGGTACGACGGCGTGCAGAAAGAGGGCATGTCCGGCGGCGAGTGGCTCTCGCATTACGATGCGGCCAATCCGGGCCTGGCCACCTACAAGTTCGACGTCGCGAGGGCTGACGACTACACGTTCTGGTGGCGGGGCAATCCGTTCACCAAAGTGGCCTACAAACTGGGCGACGCCGACTGGAAGGAAATCGATTTCGTCGATCCGCGCGGCCAGTACATGATCTCGGACAAGCCGGACCATCGCTTCCTGGCCTGGTTCCGCGTCGGCAAGGTCCACCTGGCCGAGGGACCCGGCAGCATCACGTTCAAAATCCACGGCGACATTGCCAACAGCGGCGGCATCGACTGCTTCTGCTTCACCCGGGTGCCGTTCGTGCCATCGGGAGCGACGCGCCCCGCTTCCGGCCGCCCGACCAAGAGCGCCAGCGATCAGTGGTTTCCGGTCGTGCTGGATGTCGACGCCTTTTCGCCGGCTTCGGTCACCGACATGTCGCAGTACATCGAGGCCCCGGCCGGCCAGCACGGGTTCGTCCGCCGCGCCGCCGACGGGCTGCGGCTGGGCAAGTCGAAGGACCTGATCCAGTTCTGGGGCTGCGGCGCCAATCTGCAATACGGCCAGTTCTCGCGCGAGCAGTTGACCCAGCGCGCTCGCTACTTGCGCAAAAACGGCGTCAACATGATCCGGCAGCATCCGCTGGCCGACGAGCTCGGCCCGCTGGTCGACGGCAAGCTCGACGAAAAGCGGCTGGACGCCTGGGACTGGTGGTGCGCCGAGTTGAAAAAGCAAGGCATCTACATGACCTGGTCGGTGTTCTACGGCCAGAAGATCGGCCCGGCCGACGGCTATCCGGCCGAGCTGTTCGCCGAGCTGGACCAGGTCGATCCCCAGCGCAACCTCCGCAACACCTACGGCCTGGTCAACATCGAAAGCAAATTGCAGGATCTGCAGCTCGAATATCTCAAGGCGATCTTGCTGCACAAGAACCCGTACACCGATTTGCGGCCGGTCGACGATCCGGGTCTGGCGGTGCTCGAATTCCAGAACGAAGACTGCATTTTCTTTCACTTCCCGCTGGGCGAATTGCCAGGGGGCAAAAAATGGCCGCAGCACACCAAGCGCCTGCGGCAAAAGTTCTTCGCCTGGACGAAGAAAAAATACGGCAATGAGGACGCCGTCCGGCAGGCCTGGGGCCAGCTGCACGGCGGCGATGCCTGGGCCCAGGGCGAGCTCGAGCTGATGGCCGCCTGGCAATTGGGCGAGAACGGGCCCGGGCCGGGCTTCGAGGGGCAAACCGCCCGCGCCGGCGACTACGTCCATTTTCTGACCGATTTGCAGCGCGGCTTCTACGAGCGCCGCGAAAAGGAAATCCGCGACCTGGGTTACAAAGCCGTCACCGTCACGACCGCGTGGCGCGCCGGCGGCCCGGCCTCGGACCCGGCCAATCTCTACTGCGACACCGCCGCCGACATGATCGACCGGCACAACTACACCGGTGGCGGCGCCGGCGGCCACGGCATCAGCCCGGGAGAATTTCATAACGAAACGCACCTGACGCAGCCCGGCTCGGGCTTGCTCAGCATCGGACTGTACCAGGTGGCCGATCGCCCGTTCAGCTGCACCGAGTGGACGCAAATGCCCCCGAACCAGTGGAAGCTCGAAGCCGCCCCGCTGGTGGCCTTCTACGGGCTGGGCCTGCAGGGCTGGGACGCCTCGTACCATTTTCTCAACAGCCGCAGTTATCCGGGCGACGGCTGGCCCGGCCTGAGCAGCTATGTGACCGACACGCCCCACTACATCGGCCAGTTTCCGGCGCTGTTTTTCGCCATCGCCCACCGGCACGTCAAACAAGGTCCGGTCGCCGCCGCCAGGCACTTGAAGATCAACGAGCTCTACTCGGGCGTCGATCCCTTGAAGCAGGACTTCACCGGCGGCGGGCACGACGTCAAAACCGTCCAGGGGCAGCTGGTCACGCCGGTCGAGGCCCTGGCCGTAGGCCGGGTCACCGTCAGCTTCGACGGCGGCAAGAACAAGGCCGTCGACCTGGCGAAGCAGTGGGACAAATCGGCCAAGACCGTGCGTTCGCTGACGGGCGAACTGGTTTGGGACTACGGCCGGCAACTGGTCACGCTGCGAACCGCCAAGACGCAGGCCATCGTCGGGCGCCCGGCAATCGCACCATCGAGCTGCCGGCCGTGTCGGTGCAAGTGGCGACGCCGTTCGTATCGCTCATTTTTACGCCGCTCGATAATCTGCCGCTGGTCGACTCGCACAACATCTTGATCACGGCCATGGCCCGCGATGCGCAGACGAACTCCAAGTACAGCGACGACGGCACGCAGTTGGTCGCCGTCGGCGGGCCGCCGCTGCTGATGGAACCGGTCCGCGCGAGCGTGACGCTCAAGGGCGCCGCACCCACGCGCGTGAACGTGCTCGATTTCTACGGCGTGCCGACCGGCACCACCGTTCCGCTCGGGGCCCAAGGATCGTTTGCCCTGGGGGGCGAATACCGCACCTATTACTACCAGGTCGAACGCTGAGCCGGCTGCCGGCTGGGGCGGCCAGCCGGACCGGGCTCGACCGCAAGGGGGAAGTTCCGCATGAGGTGCCGATTGCCGCTGCAAGTGCGCCTGGCTGCCGCGATCGCGCTGGCTCTTTTGGCCCTGGCCAGCCCCCGGGCCTCGGCAGACGACAGGCCGGCGCCGGTGACCATCTTCGTCGCGGCCAGCACCGAGGACGCGGTGAAGCAGATTGCCGGCGTCTTCACCGACGAGACGAAGACCCCGGTCCGGATCAGCGCCGCCGCGACCAATGCCTTGGCCAGGCAGATTATCGAGGGCGCCGAAGCGGATTTGTTCCTGGCCGCCAATCGCCAATGGGCCGACAAAGTGAGCGAGGCCGGCCACGCCGCCAAGAGCCGGGATCTGCTCGCCGGCGACCTGGTGGTGATCGTGCCCAAGGGAAATCCAGCCGGCGTCCGCAACCCCAAGGATCTGCTGGACAAGAAGGTCACGCACGTCGCGCTGGCCGGCGAGAACGTGCCGGCCGGCATGTACGCCGCCCAGGCGCTCAAGCCCGAGGGCATTTACGATCGGCTGCTGGCCGAGAAAAAAATCGTCCGCGGACAGGACGTGCGGCAGGCGCTGGCATTTGTCGAACGGGGCGAAGCCGAAGCCGGCGTCGTCTATTGGACCGACGCCCTGAACGCCGACAAGGTCACGGTGGCGATCACCTTCGACCCGGAAACGTACGACGCGATCGTCTATCCGCTGCTCTTGCTGAAGCCGGGGGAGAAGAACCCGGCGCGGAAAAATTCTTCGACTTTCTCCGATCCGATCGGGCCGCCGACATCTTCACCGACCGCGGCTTTCGCGTGCTGCGCTGAAACGCCCATGTTCGCCTTCTCTCCCGACCAGTGGCAAGCCGTCCGTTTGAGCGTCTTCGTGGCTGCCGTGGCCACCGCCGCCTGCCTGCCGCCGGGCATCGCCGTGGCCTGGCTCCTGGCCCGGCGCGATTTCTGGGGCAAGACGCTGCTCGAGACGCTGATCAATCTGCCGCTCGTGCTGCCCCCCGTCGTGACCGGCTACCTGCTCCTGGTCACCTTCGGGCGGCAAGGCTGGATCGGCCGCTGGCTGGACCGGCTGTTGGGCCTGCAGATTGTGTTCACTTGGAAAGGAGCCGCGCTGGCCTCGGCCGTGATGGCGTTTCCGTTTTTGGTGCGCTCGATCCGGCTGGCCTTCGCTCAAATCGACGTGCGTCTGGAACAGGCTGCCCGCACGCTGGGCGCCGGCCCGCTGGATGCGTTTTTCACGGTCAGCCTGCCGCTGGCCCGCGAAGGAGTGATCGCCGGCTGCGCGCTGGGGTTTGCCCGCAGCCTGGGGGAGTTCGGCGCCACGATCATGATTTCGGGAAGCATCCCGGGCGAGACCCGGACCATTCCGCTGGAAATCTACAGCCTGGTCGAGTCCCCCGGCGGTGCCGATCAGGCCCAGGGCCTGATCGTGGCGGCCGTGCTTATCGCCGCCGGCGCGATGGCCGCTGCCGAAGTCCTCGAGCGCCGCGGTCGCGCCCGGCTGACGGCCGGCGGATGAGCTTGCTCGAGTTTTGCTGCCGGCACCGCTTCAGCTCGGGCTTCGTCCTGGAAGCCCGGTTCGAGACCGGCGCGGGCGTGACCGCCCTGTTCGGCCCCTCCGGCGCGGGCAAAAGCAGCACGCTGGCCATCATCGCCGGCACGTTACGAGCCCAGGAGGCCCGCGTGCGCCTGGCCGACCGCGTGCTGGTCGACACGGCGAGCGGCGTGGCGCTTGCGCCGCAGCACCGCCGGATCGGCTGCTTGTTCCAGGACCAGCGATTGTTCCCGCACCTCACCGTCGAACAAAACCTGCGCTACGGGCTGCGGCGGCGGCCAGCCGGGCCGGTGCGCTTCGAGCGGGTGGTCCAGATCCTGGAGCTGGGCCCATTGCTCGAGGCGCAGCCCGCGCTCGCTGAGCGGCGGCGAAACGCAGCGCGCCGCGCTCGGCCGGGCCCTGCTCTGCGGCCCGGAGTTGCTGCTCTTGGACGAACCGTTGACTGCCCTGGATACCCCGCTCAAGCAGCGGATCACCCATTACCTGGAACGGGTGCTCGCCGAGTACCAGCTGCCCACGCTCCTGGTTAGCCATGACCAGGCCGACGTGCGGCGGCTGGCCGGGCAGGTGGTTGTGCTGCAATCGGGCCGGGTGGTGGGCTGCGGCGAAACCAAAGCCATGCTTTCGGTCATATAACCATGCGGACGAGGTTGGCAGGCAGCCAACCGGCCGGCGCCCAACCCGCCCGGCGGACTTTTGCGCCGCGGAAGGGTGGTTTTTCACCCCTGAAATGACTTGCCAACCGGGCCTCCGGCGAGCATATAATGGCACCTGGGACGATTCGGAACAGAAAGGCAAGAGGCAGAGCGATTCGCATCCGGGGGCGGTTCCTTGCGCCCCTGCCGGATGGCGATCGTGCTGCCGATAGAGCATTCTCAAAGTCGATGGATTCTCGAACTCGGTCAGGCCGAGGTTGCTCGCCCGGCGACGACTCGTCCCCCCGGTTCTTCCGTTGTCGGCACCCTGCCCCGCTGCGAGAGCGGCGGCGCGGATTGCGTCCGGCGTCGAAAACCACTCCCGCGATTTTCGGTTCGTTTGAAGCGCTACGTTTGGTCCGGGCCAAGGTGGCCCTGCGGCGATGCGGTGGCCGCCAGCCACACGGCTGACTTCGCCCGAGCGTGTTCAGAAATAACCAGGCCTGATGAACCAGGCCGGCGAAAACTTCCCCGGCCAACGTTCCCGGCCCGAAAGCCATAACCGCAATCGTCACTGCCGCAATCGTCACTGCCGCGATAGTCACTGCCGCAATCGTCACAGCTGCGAAAGTCTTGTCATGAATCTTACCGAACTATTCCTGCGCATGACGTTTCTGGGGGCCGAGTGGGTCTTGTGGCTCCTCGTGGGACTCAGTTTCGTCAGCGTGGCGATCATTTTCGAGCGGATCGTGTTCTATTCGGTCCGCCGGGTGAACATCGAAACACTCACCAACGAGCTCAAGGCCGCCTTGCGCACCGGCAACATCGAGCATGCCCTGAGCCTGGTCCGCAATTCGAAAGCCGTGGAGTGCATCATCCTGGCCGCAGGCATCAGCCAGATTCCGCGCGGCGTGCACGCCGTGAGCGAGGCCATGCTCAGCGCCAAGTCCCGCGAGCGGCTCCGCCTGGACGCCTATCTGCCGGTGCTGGGCACCGTGGGCAGCAATGCCCCGTTCGTCGGGCTGCTCGGCACGGTGCTGGGCATCGTCAAAGCGGCCCACGACATGACGGGCAACCAGGGCGCCCAGGGCGGAACGGCCAATGCCGTGATGGCGGGCGTGTTCGAAGCCCTGGTGGCCACGGCCGTCGGCCTGTGCGTGGCGATTCCGGCCGTGATCGCGTTCAATATTTTCCAGCGCCGCGTCCGCTCGACGATCGGCCGCGCGGATTCGCTGGCCCACTTGCTGCTTTCGCACATGAAACCCGAGTCGGCGCCTGCCGCCGTCCGCACCCCCAAGCCGCCGATGGTTCCCGATGGGCGCTAGCACCAGCAGTTACGCCGACGAAGGCGACGATGCGATGATCACCGACATCAACGTCACGCCCCTGGTGGACGTGGTGTTGGTGCTCTTGATCGTGTTCATGATCACCGTGCCCACGATGGTGGCGCTCGACGCGCTCAAGGAGCGCGAATTGAAGGTCACGCTGCCCCAGGCCAGCGAAGCCAAGCCGCTGATCTCGAAGCCCAAGGAGCTGGTCGTCAATGTCGACGCCGAAGGGCACTTCATCGTCCAGCAAGCCAAGCTGACCGAGCCCGACCTGCTGCGGGTGCTGGAACAGGCCCACGCCGACAATCCCGGCCGGGCCACGGTGCTGATCCGGGCCGACAAGAACGCCCGCTGGCAGCGCGTGGCCGCAGTGATGAACCTCTGCAACAAGGCCAAGATCCGCGATTATCGCCCCAGCTTCTCGGATTGAGCGGGCGATGCTTGCCGCAGCTTCGCGTCTGGCGGCTTTGCATCTGGCGGCTTCGCGTGTCGCAGGTTCGCCGGCAACGCCCGTGGCAGCGGCTCACTGCAACGCCCGTGGCAGCGGCTCACTGCGGCGGTCTTGGCGGCTGGTCGAGATCCACGGAAATCTCTTCGGCCGGGATCCAGGCGACGCATACGTTTCTCAACGTCCCATTTCCGCCGTCGCCGTCCGCGGCGGAGGTCGGCTCTCGAGCGTACCCCCCGCTGGCCGCGTGACTTGTCGCGTTTTGCAGTGCCAGCAATGTCGGACAGCCCGCGCATTGCTATTCCCCGGGTTCGCCGACAGCCGCTATCCTACGGCCGCTTTTACGTACCCCTGCTAGCATTGCCGCGCGCCGCGCAGCGATGCGCCGCGCTCAATGCCGATCGCCGAGGCAGCGCCGCGGCGCGCCGCGCGACTTTTAGGATTCAGCACTCATGACCCTCACCGAAGCACTCTTGATCGTGGCCGAGTTGGGCACCGAATGGGTGCTCTGGCTGCTCGTGGGGCTGAGTATGGTGAGCTTCGCCGTCATGCTCGAGCGCGGTTGGTTCTTCTGGAAGCGCCGCAGCGACGGCGATGAACTGGCCAAGCAAGTCTTTCAATTGTTCCGGGCTACCGATCTGGCCAAAGCCCGCGCCGTGCTCGCGCGGTACAACTCGCCCGAATGCCAGGTGCTGGCCGCCGGCCTCTTGAAGGCCGATCAGGGCCCGCAGGCGGCGGCCGCGGCCATGCAAAGCGCCCGTTGGCGCGAACGGAATCGCTTCGAGTGCAACTTGGGTTTGCTCGCGGCCGTGGCCGCCAGCGCGCCGCTCGTCGGCGTGCTGGGAACCGTCCTGGCAGCCATCGGCTTGCTCGACGGACTGGCCGTGTCGCCGCCCGAGTCGGGGCTGGCCGAGCCCCTGATGTCGGGCATTGCCCTGGCGCTGATCAACGCGGCAGTCGGATTCGCAGTGGCCATTCCCGCCGCCGTCGCCTCGCACTTGTTCGCCCGGCGCGTGCGCTTCGAGCCTGGCGCAAATCGATTCGCTCGTGCAATTGGCCCTGGCGAGATTGCGCCCGTACCGGCCGCTCAGGAGGAGCCCGCTGGGCAGGCCGCGAAAGCAGCCTGACCTCTGACAGTTAATCGCCGGTCACAAGGATGTGCCGCTAGACATGAAGTCGTTTCTCTCCTATCTGTCGCCCGCCAACTGGCTGAGCCCGGGCTCGTCCGCTCCGGCGCCGCCCGCGCAGGCACGCCCGGCGGGCATTACGCCGCGGCCGGCAGGCACAGTGGCCACGGCCCAGCAAGCCGCCCCTGCGCGGCAATCAGCCACAGCACAAGCAGCCACAGCACAAGCAGCCACAGCACAATCAGCAAGAGCACAATCAGCCACAGCGCAAGCAGCAACCAAGGCCGCACCCAGCCCATCCACCGCAGGCCCGGCTTCCGCATCTCAGCCGGCCAGCAGCACCCAGGCTTCGCAGGCGCCACCAGGTTCGGCGTCACCGGGCGCTGCCTCAACGACCGGTCCGCAGGCCGGCCAGCCCGGCGCGCGGCGCAAGGTTCAAAACCGCCCGCCCCCGGTGCTCGCCGGGGCAAACCGCCGCGCAAGAAATGGGTCAGCAGCACGGCGCTGTTTTATGCCGCCAGCGCCGTCTGCCACGTGGCCTGCGTGGTGCTCTTGATGACCGCGCCGTTTGGCACGCGCATGCGCCGCCCAGTCAAGCCACCGCCGATCCAGGCCGAAGAGACCGAAGAAGTCGAGAATCCGCGATTCAATCTGCCCCGTCCGGCGACGCTGGCCGCCGTTAGCGCCCAGGGTCAAGGCGACGGCTTTGCCCCGCCCGACGATCCTTCGGCCAACGACTCGGCCGCGGGCGACACCTATCGGCCCGGCACCGGCCAGCCCCCCGGCGAGATGTTGCCGGTGGATATCGACACCGTGGGTGCAGCCCGGGCGGCCGAGAAAGCCATCGCCGCGGGGCTCGACTGGTTCGCGCGGCACCAGGAGCCGGACGGCCACTGGTCCCTCTCTGCTTTCGACCAGCATTGCCGCGGCGAGCACTGCGATCAGCCGGGCGCGGCCAATAACGACGCGGCCGCCACAGGGCTGGCGCTGGTGCCGTTCTTCGGCGCCGGGCACACCCAGGCCGTTTCCGGCCCGTATACCGAAGCGATCGATCGAGCCCTGCGCTGGCTTATCGAACATCAACATCCCGGTGGCGATTTGTCTGCCGGAGCCGAGGGGCGGATGTACCCGCACGCCATCGCCACGCTGGCCCTGTGCGAGAATTTCGCCCTGACCCGTGACCGCCAGATCGGCGCCGCCGCCCAACTGGCCGTAGGCTACATCGTCAAATCGCAGAACAAGGCCACGGGCGGCTGGCATTACGAGCCGGGCGGGCTGGGCAACACGTCGATCGTCGGCTGGCAGATCCTGGCCCTGGCCAGCGCCCAGCGCGCGGGGCTGAAGGTCGACCCGCTCTGCCTGAAGCACGCCGATCATTGGCTGCGCACCGTGTCCGACGGCAAGCACGGCGGCCTGTACTGCTACGAGCCGGGCCGGCCGGTCACGGCCACGATGACGGCGATCGGAATTTTGTGCCGCCAGCTCGACGGATTTCCGCTGGACGGCCCCGCCCTGGTCGAAGGCCGCGAATACATGCTGGCCCATTTGCCGGCCAGTCCGTTCTCGCAGGATGTTTTCTACTGGTACTTCGGCAGCCCGGCGATGCGCAATTTCGCCACGGCCGATTGGCAGGTCTGGTTTCACGCATTGCGCCGCACCCTGATGGAATCGCAAAGCCAAACCGGGTGCACGGCCGGCAGTTGGCGGCTCGATCCGCCCGCGCCTGAGGCCTGGAGCTCGCGCGGCGGCCGTCTGTTGGCCACCAGCTTCGCCGTGCAATTGCTCGAACTGGAATACGGACAGCTGCCGGTCTATGCGCCGACGCCCGAGGAGCCGGTGCGGGCGGCGGCCCAGGGGCAGCCCCCGAAACGCTGAATCGCCGCCCCGACCGCGCCTGACCCGCGCGGCCGGGGGAACAAACTCGTAAGCGCCGCTGCGGCGAGGCAACTTTGGAAGGATCGCATTGATGCAACGCTCTCAGGCAATCATGCAGGCCGTCCTGCGCAATCCACTGCTCTGGGGTGGGCTGGCCACCGCCGGCTTCTACGCCGCCGTCGACGCCGGGCTGCTCGAGCATCCACTGGTCGCCCGTTATCTGGCCGGCCACTGGGCCGCCTACGTTTGCGTGGGCATGTTTTTCATGGGCCTGGCGGCGATCATTCTCAAAGCGCTCGATCTGGCCGGCCAGTTCGAGGCCCTGCGGCTGACCTATTTCGATCCCGCCCCGCAAGGACAGCCGATGGCCGACTGCGGCCTGCTGCTGGCCCGGCTCGACAAGCAGCCGGCCCGCGTGTTTCACACCTATCTGTTCGAGCGCTGCGCGGGGCTTTGGAATACCTCGTCCGCAAGTCCAGCACCGACACGTTCGAGGAAGAGCTCCGGGCCCTGGCCGACCAGGACCTCGCCCGCAAGCACGCCAGCTACGGCACGGTGCGGATGATGGTCTGGGCGATCCCGTTCGTCGGCTCGCTGGGGACCGTGCTGGGCATCGGCACGGCGGTGGCCAACATGGTGCCCGACGCGTCCGGCAATCTGCTGGCCACGATCGTGCCCGGCCTGGAAATGGTCTTCGACACCACGGCCCTGGCCTTGGGGTTGTCGGTGCTGCTGATGCTGGGCATGTTCGTCTGCGACCAGATCGAGACCCGGTTGCTCCTGGCGGTCGACGCCCGGGTGAACCGCGAGCTCGTCGGCCGGTTCAAGGGCGGAGCCACGCTCAAGAGCGCCGGCGGCGGCAACGTGCCCGACGGCGTCACCGGGGCGATCGAAAAACTCATCGAGCGGCAAACCGAAATGTGGCAGGCCAGCATGGAATCGGCCAACAAGCAGTGGGAACAGCGCACGGCGCTGCTCAAGCAGGAGCTGGCGGCCGGCGGGGGTGGGGGTGGGAGTGGTGGCGGAGGAGGATTTCAGGGCGGCGGCGGAGGATCCCAGGGCGGCGGCATGCCGATGATGCCCATGTCCGGCGACGCCGGCCCGTTTCAAGAGGCGCTCTTGCGCAGTGCCCATTTTGCCGCGGCCCAGCAGGCCGAGCTGGCCATCCAGCAAGAGATCATGCAGCAATTGTCGGAAGTCATCGGCCAGGGCTCGACGAATTGGCCCGTGCGCCGCAGCCGGCTAATCAAGACCGCTCCGACCGCCGGCGAATTCGACGCCGCCTGGGAAGAAGGCGGTTAGCGGCCGCCAGCCGGAATCGCCGGCCATCGCGTAGATCTACCCGCCGCCCCGGCTGACTGGCCTCGACCGGTTCATGGTCTGCCGGTCCCCGCCGCCGCTCTGCGGTTGGGGTCTTGGCTATCGCATCAGCTAGAATCGAAGGCATGGACGCCGCCCCCCCTCCCCGTCGCCGCTTTTTGCGATTCTCTCTGCGAGCAATGTGGGTGCTCGTGCTGGTCATTGGCTTTGGATTGGGTTGGTTGATGCACGAGGTGCACAGGCAAGATCAGGCGGTCGTAGCGCTGCGCGAACAAGGCTTCTACATCGCCTATTCAACGAGCGGTTTGCCGACAACCCTAGAACGACTGAGGTCCGTACTGAGCCAGGCGCCGCCCCGCGACGTACGGGAGGTCTCCGGCTACCATCGAGACATCGGCGATGCAGAGATCGCACCCGTGCAAGCGCTCGTGCATCTCAAGTCGCTGGACCTGCGCAAAACGCGGGTGACCAGCGCGGGGTTGGTGCGAATTCAGGGGCTAGCCGAACTTTCCAGTCTGCAACTCAACAGCACTAAAGTATCCGACGCAGGACTCTTGAGTGTCGGGAAGCTGTCTCGGCTTCAAATCCTATCCCTCGGCGGAACAGCCGTGACCGACGAGGGTATGGAACACCTCCGCGGCTTAACCAACCTCGTATATCTGGTTCTTAGCAAAACGCAGATCACCGACGCCGGACTGGACTCTCTCCGAGAGATGCCGAATCTCAGATATTTGTACCTCAACGGGACACGGGTCACCGGCGCTGGTTTCGCGAAGCTCGCGGGGCTGAGCCAACTGCGGGCCCTGGATCTCGACACAGCGCCAATCAGTGACGAGGGGTTAGCGCGCATCGCCGAATTGCCCATTCTGGCGGATCTTCGCCTCAATGAAACGCGGGTGACCGACGCCGGGTTGGTGCATCTTGCGGAATTGCCCCTCCTGGAGGACCTCGACCTCAAGGGAACGCGCGTAACCGACACGGGACTGAAACATCTGAGGCAGTTGACACGAGTTAAACGCCTGAACCTCGGCCAAACCGCGGTAACCGATGCCGGAGTCGAAGAACTCCAAATGGCCCTGCCGAATTGCCAAATCGAGCGCTGAGGTTGTCGCCATGACCGACGCACGGACACGCCATCCCACTCGCCGCCGCTGGTCATTTACGCTGCGGACGCTGTTGTTTCTGGTCCTGCTGGTCGGATCGGTCTTCGGTTTGCTGACGCATCGATGGCGTCAATTCGCTGTTCGTCGCCAGGTGTTGGCCGAGGCATTCGAGATCCACTTTTCGCCCACACCGCCCTCTTGGCGCGATTGGCTCGTGGCCGATTCCGAGTTGGCCCATCAACAAAGGCTGGAGGGTCGCAAGTGTGCCGGCGATCCGGCGCTGGCGCATGTTGCCGGCATGCAGGAGCTCTGTCTTCTCGTGCTCAACGGCACGCAGGTAAGCGATGCCGGCTTGGATCAACTCCGCGGCCTGACAAACTTGAAATGGATTGACCTCTCTAATACAAACGTGACGGAGAAGGGCGCCGAGCGACTTCGAGCCGCCTTGCCCAACTGCCCGATCGCCCACTAGCAGAATCCCTCCGGCATTTGCCTTACGCCGCCGGCCTTTCCCCCCTCACATTCGGCCCCCTGGGCGGGCTGCACACGCGGCCAGTTTACCGCGCGGCCGGCTGTTTCTTGCCGGCTTCCGGCGGGAGTCCTACAATCCCGGCTGCCGCCAGGCGCGGCGGCCCGGCGGGCGGGCGCGGGACTTCCAAACACCTTTTCCCTCTGCACTTCATGGCAACCCAATCATGAACGCCACCAAAATCGCCACCCTCGACCATCCGATCCAACCGCTGATTGCCGATCGCTGGAGCCCCTACGCCTTTGCCGATCGCGGCGTGTCGGTGGCCGATCTGCAATCGCTGTTCGAGGCGGCCCGCTGGGCCCCGTCGAGCTACAACGAGCAGCCCTGGAGCTACATCGTCGCCACGCGCGAGCAGCCCGAGCTTTTCGCCCGCGTGCTCTCCTGCCTGGTCGAGGGCAATCAGGCCTGGGCCAAGGCCGCGCCGGTGCTCGGACTGGGCTGCACCAACCTGCGCTTCAAGCTCAACGGCAAGGATAACGACGCGGCGCAGCACGACCTGGGCCTGGCCTCGGGCAATCTCTGTCTGGAAGCCACCGCCCGGGGGCTGGTCGTGCATCAAATGATCGGCATCCTGCCGGATCGGGCCCGCGAGCTGTTTCACGTTCCCGACGGGGTGCGGCCGCTGACCGGCCTGGCGATCGGCTATGCCGACGCGCCGGACAAATTGCCCGACGGGCTCAAGCAGCGCGACCTGAACCCAAGGACCCGCAAGCCGCTGGGCGAGTTTTTGTTCGGCGAAGCCTGGGGCACGAAGTCGGCCCTGGTGGGCTAGCAGGGCGACCGGTTGCCGCGCCGCTCGGGCCAACGGTGACCGTAGGAGGCGACTTTGCAATCCTCGGGCGCGCCGCCGGGCGTTGATTTACTTGCTCCGGACGATCACAATCGGCTGACGGTCCGCACGTTTCCGGCACGTCCCTGCCGAGCTCGTGCGCTGCCCGGCTCGTCGACCGCCCACTTTTCATCCGTGAGGAATCACGCCATGCGCTGGGAAGACCGTGAAGAGAGCGAAAATGTCGACGATCGGCGGCGGATGAGCCGCACGGCCGGCGTCGCCCTGAGCGGCACCGGCGCCTTGATCGTGATCATCCTGGCCCTGGTGTTCGGCGTCGATCCGCAGCAGCTGTTGGGTCCCGGCGGGCTGGGCGGACCGCAACCGGGTCAACCCGGTCAGGCGGGCGCGCCGCCGGCCGACGACGGCCCGGTCGATCCCGAAGAGGAGAAACTGGCCGCGTTCTCCAAAGTGATTTTCCACGACACCGAAACCGTCTGGGACGAGCAGTTCGCCGCCCTGGGCAAGACCTACGAAAAGCCCACGCTGGTGCTGTTCAGCGGTCACGTCGACTCGGCCTGCGGGATGGCCAGCGCCGCGGTCGGGCCGTTCTATTGCGGCGGCGACGGCAACGTGTACATCGATCTGGCGTTTTATCGCGACATGCAGCGCAAGCTCAACGCGCCGGGCGAGTTTGCCCGGGCGTACGTGCTGGCCCACGAGGTCGGGCATCACGTGCAGCGGCTGTTGGGCTACTCGGACCTGGCCGCCCAGGGGCGTTTTGGCCGCAGCGCCGTCGATCAAAAACGCACCTCGGTGCGGATCGAGCTGCAGGCCGATTTCCTGGCCGGCGTCTGGGCTCACCACGCCCAGGAGAAATTCAATTTCCTCGAGCGCGGCGATCTGGAAAGCGCGGTCAACGCGGCGTTTCAGATCGGTGACGACCGGCTGCAAAAGCAGGCCCAGGGCTACGTCGTGCCCGACGCCTTCACCCACGGCACGTCCGAGCAGCGGATGCGCTGGTTCAAAGAGGGCTTCAAATCGGGCGACGTGGCCGAGGCCCGGCAGCTGTTCGAGCTGGAATACGACGAGCTGTAGCCAAGCTGCGCGGCGATCGTCCGGCGCCGCCTCAGGGCTTGCCTTCGAGCGTGACGGCGGTTTCGCCGGCCTTGATCGCCTCGGCGTCGGCCACCCGCTGCTCGAGCCACTCCAGCCGGATCGCGCGGCGGGATTCTTCCTCGCTGTCGATCCGCCGGGCTTCCTCGCGAAAATCGGCGATCGCCTGGTCCGCATCTCCCAGGGCCAGACGGATACAGCCGCGGTCGCCGTAATACACCGCCTCGCCCGGGCGCAGCCGCAAGGCTTCGTTGTAGTCTTTCAGGGCGCCGGCAAATTCCTGGTTCAGCGCTCGGGCCAGCCCGCGCCGGGCAAACAGCCGAGCGTCGCCCGGCGTGCGCCGCAGCGCGGCCGTGAACATGTCGACCGCCTGCTTGGCCGGAATCACGGCAGAGCGGTGCAGCCAGCCGGACTTCTTGTTGGTCACCCAGAGCCAATCGCCGTCGACGCGGTCGACGCCCATCAGCAGGCCTTCGTCCACGGTGTCGACCGCGCTGTTCTCGACCTTGAGCTCGGTCCGGCGGGTGACGACGACAAAATCGCCGGCATGATATCGGGCCGCATCGGGCGTGTCGGCGGCTAGCAGTGCCGGCGTCGGGGGTTCAGCCGCCCGCAACGTGCTGCCCGGGACGGCAACTCCAAAGCCAGCGAGCCCACCCAAAGCCGAGCCCACCCAGACAGCCCATCGACAAGCAGCCAACGCATTCATGACCCGGTTCCATCCTGGATTTTGGTCAACTTTGCCCGTACTCCTGCGATTGTACTGCCGCGGGCGGGAATTGCGAAATGATCTCCGGCCGCGCGGGCGGGCCAAAACGCACACTCCGGCGCCGGGCACCCTCGCTCAGGGCCGGCCAGCGAGTGGGAAAGCCGGGCCGACTTTGCCGGCGGAGCGAAACGGCCGCCGGGCGGGGAGCGGGCGCGGCCGATTTACAAGAGTGTCGGTTTGAGAACCTGCGGGGACCGTCCCAGTTTTGCGCCGCCCGCGAAGCAAAATGGGGCTGTCCCCCCTCTCCCGGCAGGTTCTGAGAACCGCTTGCGAGCCCGGATTTGACCCATCCTCCGCCGGAGTCGACGCGCATGCACTGGAGCCAGGTGCAGGAAGTCCTGAAAACGACCCTCGCAGAGCTCGGCCATGCCGACGCCAAACCGCTCGGCGAACGCGTCCTGTTTCGCGACCGCTGCCTGGTCGGGATGTGCTTCGATTTCGAGGGCCTCTCGGCCATTTGGCTGACCGGGCTGGGAATGCTCAAATTCGTCGATGCCTCGGGCGAACTGGTCAAGGTGCTGACGCTGGCCGACGGCGGCCAGACCTGCGCCCGGCAAGCGGCCTGACGCCACCGGACTTTCTGCTTTCGGGCCCCCTGGTCTCCGCCGTCTCTGATTTCGGGCCTGCTGGTCTCCGGGCCCGCTGCGGCACCGCCCTGGGGCCCTCCGCGGCAGGCTCCCTGGGCGAAGCTATTTTCCGGCGGCCGCTTGGCGGGCGCTGCTCAGCTTAGGCCTCGATCGAGCCTCCATCCCGGCCCGGCACTTGCTGGCAGCCCCCTCGGCCCGGTAGGATTCCCGCCGACGTGGCCGGCGCACTGCTTTCCTTGTGCCCGACGGCCGGCACGCCGCCGGAACGCTATCGAACTGCGAGACGCGATGCGACTGTTGGCTGCGATCCTGGCGCTGGCGATCCTGCTGGTGGTGCTCTTCGACGCGTTCGAGGCCATGGTCCTGCCGCGCCGCGCCACGCGCAAATACCGGCCGGCCCGAATCTATTATCGCTCAGCCTGGCTCTGCTGGCGGCGGGGAACCGGACTGTTTCGCAGCCGCGGCATGCAGCAACAATTCCTGGCCATGTTCGGCCCGCTGTCGCTGCTGACGCTGTTTATGCTCTGGGTCAGCGGGCTGATCGCCGCCTTTGCCCTCTGGCATTGGGCGCTCGCCCGGCCCCTGGGAGACGAGCCCGGCCGGCCCAGCCTGGCCTCTTGTGCCTACTTGAGCGGCGAGACGCTGTTCACGCTGGGCTATGGCGACCTGGCGCCCACCGGCTGGATCGGGCGGTTTCTGAGCGTGGTCGAGTCCGGATTGGGCTTCGGCTTCATGGCCGTGATCATCGGGTACTTGCCGGTGCTGTATCAGGCTTTCTCCCGCCGGGAACAGGTGATTGCCCTGCTCGACGCCCGGGCCGGCTCGCCCCCCACGGCCGGCGAACTGATCCGCCGGCTGGCCAAGACCGGCAAGATCTCCGAGATCGACTCGCTGCTCTGGGAATGGGAGCGCTGGTCGGCCGACCTGCTCGAGGCCCACCTGTCGTTTCCCGTGCTGGCCTATTACCGTTCGCAGCACGACAACCAGAACTGGCTGGCCGGGCTGGCCACGATGCTCGACACTTGCTCGGTGCTGCTGGCCAACGTGCGCGACATCAATCATTACCAGGTGCAGGTGACGTTTGCGATGGCCCGCCACGCCGCGGTGGACCTGGCGCTGATCTTTCGCGCTCCGCCCGGCCCGCGCGAAGTCGAGCGGGTGTCCGACGAGCGCTACTGCCCGTTTCTCAAGGAGCTGGCCGCTCTGGGCGTGCGCGTCGACGAGGCGGGTTCGCCGAGCCACAGCCTGAGCGAACTGCGGGCGATGTACGAACCGCTGCTCGAAGGGCTGGCCAGTTTTTTCTGCTTCGACGTGCCCCCGATCGTGGCCGCCGAGGTCGCGGCCGACAACTGGCAGCGCAGCCCCTGGCTCCAGCGGGCGCCGGGCATCGGCGCGCTGCCGTCGATTCGGCCGGAGCAGCATTTCGGTTGAGGGCCGCCTGCCGAGCGCGGTGCGATCCACCGTCAACGCGGCGATTTTTTCGCCCCTTTCCCGGCGGTGCGGTTATACGGGCTGGAGGCGATTCGCGGCCGGGTGGCTGGACGTGCCCGCGCAGGGGCCGGCCGTTTTGACTGGGCGCCAAGTTCCTGTGTCGACTAAGCTGGGGAAGTGCCCGCGCCAGCGTACGGCCCCGGCCCAGCGGCCGGGCTGCTTGCCAGTGCCCTGCGGGCCACAACGCGGATCCAGAGAGAACGCCCCAATGGATGATGTCCGATCGCAGCTGCAGGAAGTCTTTCGCGACGTGTTCGACGACCCGGCGCTGGTACTCCGAGACGAGATGACCGCGAACGACGTCGAAGGTTGGGATTCGCTGGCCCACATCAATCTGATTATCGCCGTGGAGCGCCGGCTGAAGATCAAGTTTGCCATGGCCGAGATATCGCGGATGAAGGAGCCCGGCCAGAACATCGGTTCGTTTCTGCGACTGGTCGAGGGCAAGCTCGGCCGGAGTTGACCGCTGCACTCAGGCGCCATCGCCCGCGGCCAACAATGACGCGTTTGCCGCCCGTCGGACCAACACGCAAGGCCAGCCGGTCGGCGTGCCGAATAGAGAAATAAGGTTGAGTTTCTGCTTGGCGTGGGGTAGTCTCAAGCTCGTAGGCGGCACTTGCTGCCCCTTGGGGCGGCAGGAACGATTGCCGTTCCGAACACGCCCGACAGCCACGCTGCGCCCGACGGTTCATTCCCGCCCGCAATACCCGCGCCTGAAATACCCCCGCCAACGATAGCACGACGAGGCACCACACATGCTGACCTTGTGGGGTAACCAAGACCGGCAGGCTGCTCCGGTATCCCGCCGCTCGTTCTTGCAGGTCGGATCGCTGGGGTTGGGCGGCTTGGGGCTGGCCGACATCCTGCGGCTGCAAGCCCAGGCCCAGACTCGGGCCGCGGGCACCCAGAAGCCCCGGGCCGTGATCATGGTCTGCCTGGGCGGCGGGCCCAGCCACATCGACATGTACGACCTCAAGCCCGAGGCTCCCAGCGAGTTTCGCGGCGAGTTCCGGCCGATCAAGACCAACGTGCCGGGCTTCGACATCTGCGAGCACCTGCCGCTGCAGGCGAAAATAGCCGACAAGCTGGCCCTGGTTCGCAACCTGCAGTTCGTCGAGCCGATGCAGCACGAGCTGGAAGAGGTCTACACCGGCTTTCCCAAGTCGGCGATGCGGCCCACGTTCGGCTCGGTGGTCAGCCGCTTTCGCGGCGGCGATCGCTCGGTGCCCCCTTACGTCAGCCTGGAATACAGCGCCGGCTTCACCAGCTACGAACATCCGCGCTACGTCGGCGCCGCCCACGCCCCCTTGCACATCGCCGGCGGCGACGGCGTCCACAACCTGGGCCCCATGAACGGCATGGCCCCGGGCCGGATGGTCGATCGCCGCAGCCTGCTCAAGCAATTCGATTCGTTCAATCGCAATCTCGACGCCAGCCGCGAGGGGCAGAACCTCGACGCCTACACCTCCCGGGCGTTCGACATCATCGCCTCGCCCAAGGTGCGCGACGCGTTCGACCTGAGCCAGGAACCGCTGGCCGTCCGCAATCGCTACTTCGAGAAGGACGAAAAGTTCACCTACGTCGGCCGCGAGCCCGACTCGTTCTGGTACGGCGAAAAATTCCTCCAGGCCCGGCGGCTCGTCGAAGCCGGCGTGCCGGTCGTCACCATGCGCGTGGGCCTCTGGGACCACCACGGCAACGTGATCCAGGCCTCGAACGGGGTCAGCATCTGGCACAGCCTCCGCAACACGCTCCCCTTGCTCGATCGCTCGGTGTCGGCGCTGGTCGCCGACCTGCACGAACGCGGGCTGGACAAAGAAGTGATGGTGCTGGTCTGGGGCGAGTTCGGCCGCACGCCGCGGATTTCGCTCGCCGGGCGCGACCACTGGCCCGAGGCCAGCTTCGCGCTGTTTGCCGGCGCGGTTCGCTCCGGCCAGGTGATCGGCGAGACCGACAGCCACGCCGAGCGCCCGACGGGCCATCGCTACGGCCCGCAAAACGTGCTGGGCACGATCTATCACGCGTTGGGCATCGATTGGCGGCAGCAGCTGAGCGACTTCGGCGGCCGCCCGATGCAGCTGCTCGACGACGGCCGGCCGATCGCCGAGCTGATCTAGCGTCCCCCCTCGCCCTGCCAGGGAGAGGGCTGGGGTGAGGGTGCTTCGCGGCCGAGTGCGCTCTGAATACGAGGAAGCTTTACCGCAGAGGCCGCCGAGGATCGCGGAGGGAAAGTCTTCTGTGACTTGCCACCGCGTCCTCTGTGTACTCCGCGGTGAATCTCTTCGTCCGGACCCACGGCGCGCGGACTGGCCCAGATCGACTTTGTCGATAGAAAAAGGCAAGATGGCGTGCCGCTGCAAGGCAGCGGGTCCGCGGCTGTTCGAGTTTGAAAAAAATCGCTCCGCGCCCCGCCCGTCAGGCGCCGGCGGCGTCTGTATGCGGTGCAGCGGCACGCCCTGGAGTGACAGTCCCGTTGGGGTCAGCGTCCCCACCACAATTTGGCGGCTCGCAAGCGAAAATGAGGATCGCTTGCGGGCCGCTCGACCGGAGGCGCCGGGCCTTCCTGTTTGGAACAGCTCGGCGGTAGTCCGGCCCATGCGGTCTGCACGTCACCCGCGTACACCGCGAGACGCTGACCTGGGCTTCCGGAAGGCACGCGCGTCGGTCTTGCCCCCGGCCCTTCGACTTTTGCTCAGGGCTGGGGAGCAGCGATTGAAGTTCGCTCGGGCGTGGTGGTTGGCCCGAGCAGTTTGCATCGACCGCTGCCTTGGCAGACGCGAGAGGATTTTGCTCCGCGGCCGGAATCGGCCGATCGTTTTGCGATCGGCTGACGCCTGGCTTGGGATCGGCTTGCCCCTGTGCTCCCGGTTCGGTCTTTACGGCGTATGACCTTGCCCCGCATAGTGCGGCTGGAATTCGCAGCCGCGTTCGAGGTTCGGTCTGCCCCGCCTGAGAACCCAACAGGCAAGTTCCTCCGGGCACCGCCGGCCCAAGAACTAGCCGGCGGAATTTGGGACAGCCTGCGCTTGTGATCCTCGCACCGGCCGCGGGGCCAAAAGCGGCAAGGAATTCGCTTGCCGTCTGGCCGGTCGCTGGCCCGCGCCCTGGATCGCTGGCGGACTGTCTTCTTGCCCGGGCGGCCCTCTGGCCGACTCGGCTGGCGGGATGATCGCAGAATCCCGCCTTATTTCAAGCGCGTTTGTGAGCCAGCCGAGATTGGGGGTAAAATCGACCGTCGCAGGCACGTTACACATTTTGGCGACCGGAAACGGGCGAACGGCCCCGCGGGTGCAACCGCACGACGTCCGAAGTGGGACTAGCGCCGCGGACGCTGGACAATTCGTGCCGCCTGGCTGGCCCAGTGATATGATTATCGCTGGACGAGGATTAGCCATGACGCTGCATATTGAATTGCCGCTCATAGGGCGAAATAAAGGGCGACGGGCGTCATCGTTATAGCTCGCAACCCAGCTGCTAACTTCGCGGCGTTTTCGCAGCGGGGCGACGCAGGGCCTTCATCCTTCTGCGTTGCCGTTCGCCCTCACCCCGGCCCTCTCCCGCAGGGAGAGGGAGCTTTGCCCCCTACGACGTGATCCCCTTGGTCAGGGCCATGAACGCGGTTTCCAGGTTCAGCTCGTCTTCCTTGAACAGCGTCAGCTTGTAGCCGCTGGTGACCAGGAGCGAGGCCAGCGTGTCGTAGGCCTCGACCTCGGGCCGCAACGTGACCAGGAGCACGTCATCGCGCAGCTCGATCCGCTCGACGATCGGCTGGCCTTCCAGCAATTTGGCCGCCTCCTGGTTGCCGAGCTGGCCGTCGCCGTTGGCAAACACCTTGATGTTCAGCAGCGTCTGCCGCCGGACCTGCTTCATCACCTGGGCCACGTCGGCGTTGACCAGCAGCTCGCCGCGCTCGATGATCCCGATCTTGTTGCAGATGTCGGCCAGCTCGGGCAGGATGTGGCTGGAGACCATGATCGTCTTGCCCATGTTGCGCAGCTCTTTGAGCAGGCCGCGGATTTCGATCCGGGCCCGGGGGTCCAGCCCGCTGGCCGGCTCGTCCAGGAGCAGCACTTGCGGATCGTGCAGCAGCACGCGGGCCAGGCCCAGCCGCTGGGTCATGCCGCGCGACAGGCTGGTGACGAAGGCGTCTCGCTTGTAGCCCAGGTCGACCAGGTCGAGCACTTCGTTGCAGATCTTGCGCCGGGCCGCGCCCTTGATGCGGTAGGCCGCGGCGAAGAATTCCAGGTACTCGATCACCTTCATGTCGTCGTACACGCCGAAGAAGTCGGGCATGTAGCCGATCACCCGGCGGATGTCGCGGGGCTTGGTGTAGATCGAGTAGCCGCAGACGTAGGCCTCGCCCCAGGTCGGGTTGAGCAGCGTGGCCAGGATCCGCATGGTCGTCGTCTTGCCGGCGCCGTTGGGGCCGATGAAGCCGAACACGTCCCCTTTTTTCAGGTCGAGTTCGAGCGACTTGATCGCGAACAGCTCGCCGTATTTTTTCGTCAGATCGTGGGTTTCGATCACGCTGGTTGGCACCTGAAAAAAGTGAACTCGGGCTGAAGTCAATCCGGCGGGGGCGAGCCAAACGCCACCCGCGGCCGGCGCCGCGCCGCTAGCGCGGCTCTCCCTGCGTCACCGGGAGCACAAAACGGTAAAACGTCAGATGCTGGCCGGCCTGGGCCACCAGCGGAGCCTGATCGCGCTTCGAGCTGGGCCGCCGGCGCGGACCCTCTGGCCAGCAGCACCGCCTGGCCCATGCGGAGATGATTGCTCAGGTCGACGAAGTTCTGATACCGATGCGCCAGGCCCGTATAGGCTTCGCCGCCGGCCAGATCGTGAAACAGCAGCATCTCCATGATGCGGTCGATGTCGGTCGAGCTGCGGTCGTAGGGCGCGCGGACCGATTTTTCGTCGAACAGGGTCACCCGCCGCAAAAAGGTTTCGGCCGTTTGCGGCTCGTGCTCGCGGAGCGTGACCGTGCTGCCAGCGGCCACACTCTGGAGAGGATAGGCCCAGCGATCGTAGAACAGCACGCCGTCGGTCCAATTCGCGCCCGGGCCGATCTTGAGCGTGCCGGCCAGCTGCCGGTCGCCGCGATCGACGAGGTGCGGCGTCACGGGGGACACGGCCTCGGCCGTCCAGCGGGCGACCAGCGACTTGGTCGACCAGATCGAGATCGGCAGCCGCTCGACCGCGCTCAGCTGCGGGTTGAAGCGGTACGCGCTGGTAAACAGCGACGTGCCGGCCGCGCCGTTGGCCCCGCCCAACCCGCCGGGCTGCCCCATCCAGGACAGCAGCACGTCGGGCGCGCCCGTGAGCGAAATCGCCGGCGGCTGCGGCTGCAAAGCCAGGTCGTAGGTGTCGATCTGCGGGCTGTAGATCGTCGACCAGGACGTGCCGCGAACCAGCTGGGACGAAACGTCCAGATCGACCAGATCCACCTGGTTGACGCGCAGCTCGCTGCCCTTGAGCCGGTAGGCCAACAGGTACGCGCCGGCGCTGAACAGGGCCACGATCAGCGGGAAGGTCACCCAGGTCAGCTCCATCCGCCGCACGACCTTCTTGAGCAGAAAGTAATCGACCGGCCCGATCAGCAGGATGTAAAACACGACGAGCGCGGCAACGATCCAGAACGGCACCAGCTGGACGCCGCCAAACTGATCGAGCGCGTTGTGCAGCTGGCCGGCCAGGTCGGAGTAGCCCAACCGAGTGACCTGCCCGAGCGAATCGCTGCTCAGCTCCTTCGTGCTGGCCCGAGTCCGGCCGAGCAGTTTTTCGACCAGTTGCCGCCGGGCCGACCAACTGGCCACAGGGGGCCGATCGAGATCGAAAGCCACGAACACGACCTCGCCCAAACCGTAGGGGGCGCGGATCACGAGCGGCAAATCGGCCGGCACGTTGCCCTCGAAGGCTTCGATCCGGCCGCGCACTTCCGTCAGCTTGGGCACCTCCAGCCGGAACGCGCCGCCGGCGGTAGTGGCCTGCTGGTCCAGCCGGTCGACGGCCTCGGCATAGCTTTCGATCGCGCTCGTGCTGCGCAGCGGGAGCATCTGTTCGAATCGTCCCGGGGCAAACCGGGCCAGGGGCGCATCGGGAGCCAGGATCTCCCCCGCCTCGCGACCCACGCACAGCACCATCCGGCCGCCGAGCCGGACCCACTCGTCCAGGGCCTCCAGCCGGGCTCCGCTGAGCTGCCGGTAAATGTCGGCCTGGCTGGTCGAGACGATCAGCTGATCGACCCCCTCATAACCACACCAGCGCGTGGGCAACTGGCTGACGTCGGCCAGCCGGGCCACCTCGACACGGCGCTCGTCTTCGTCGGACTGGCCGCTCTTTTCGCTCAGCGTAATCGGCGGACCGAGCATCACGATCAGCTCGCGCCCGGGCTCGATGGCAACGGAAAGCGCTTCGGTCCCTTGGTCGATCGTGCGCTCGTCCAGCAGACGGTCTGCCGAGCGAAAGCCCACCCGGACTTCGCCATCGGCGCGGCCGAATTTGACGAACAGCATCTGCGTGGCCGTTTGCCCCGGACCGGCCGTGAGCGGATGCCCGCGCCCGCTCGTCACCTGGCTGGGCGTGCCGTCGCCGTCGGGCACGGTGACTTCGAGCTGACCGGTGGCCGCCTCGGTGCCGCCGCGGACGGTGATTTCGACCGGCGTCCAGCAATCGGTCTTGTACAGGCCGGCAAACCCGGCCCGGACGGATTGGATCGTGGGGGCCCGGCCCGGCGTTTGGGCGGCCAGCGCCCCGGCCCGGGCCCAGGCGGCGGCCAGCAGCAGCATGACCAGCGCGCCGCGGGCAGCCGCTCGAACGCCGTCTCGATACGCTCGTCGTTCGCCTCGCTGGTTCATGGTTTCTCCGCGTCGGCGCACGAGCAGACGAGCTGGCCGCAGCCCGGGCAGCCGGAGCCGTACTTGCGCTGGATCGCTTCCGTCAGATCCACGCCGGCCACGTTGGCGATCGTGCACAGCCAGGCCAGCACGTCGGCGAATTCGCCCAACCGCTCCTCGTGGCTGCCGCTGCGCAGCGCCGCGGCCAATTCGCCGACCTCTTCCATCAGCCACATGAACGTGCCGTCGATCCCCCGGGCAAGATCCTTTTCGAAGTACATCTGGCGGATCAGCCGCTGAAAATCGGTCAGCGTGATCGGCGCCGGGCAGCCCAGCGCGGCAGGGTTGGCGGGGGCCGTGTCAGCGGGGGCCGTGTCAGCGGGGGCGCGGGAATTGGCGGCGGTCATGGCTTGAGTCCTTCGAGCAGCAGGTCGGCGCCGGGATATTTCGGATCGAGCTTCAGCAGGGCTTCGAGCGCTGCCTTGGCTTGGGCCGGCTGCTGGGCGTCGAGCCGGGCCTGGGCCAGCTGGAACCACAGGCCGGGTTCGTCGGGCATTAGTTCCGTGGCCACTTCGTATTCCTCGGCGGCTTCGCCCGGCTTGCCCAAGGCCACGAGCGCGTCGGCCAGCCAGCGGTGGGTTTGCGGATCCATCACGTCGATCTGCAGCACTTCCTGGCACCAGCGCGCCGTGGCCGCGTGATCCTTGGCTGCCTGTGCCAGGTCGGCCAGCTTCTTACGCACGGTGGCGTCGTCCGGATCGACCGCGGCCAGCCGGGAGAGCACTTCGGCCAGCTTCTGCCGCTCGCCCGACTTCAGATACACCCGGGCCAGCGACTTCACCCACTTCACGTCTCCCGGATCGGCCTTGGCCCCCAGCTCGTACAGCCGGGCCGCCTCGGCATGATTGTCGCGGGCCAGCTCCAATCCCGCCAGCAGGCCCAACAGATTGTCCTGCGGATCGGCCGGATCGAGGGCCGCGGCCAGCAGCTTGTAGGCCTGATCGTCCTCGCCCACGACCATGTGCAGCCGAGCCCGGACGTACGCGGCCAGCTGCTGCTTGGGCTCGGCGGCCAGCGCCTTGTCGACCAGGCGCCGGGCCTCGGGATAGCCGCGGCGATTGAGCTGTTCGAGGGCCAGCCGGGCCAGCAAGTCCGGGTTCTTGGGATCGGCGGCGAGCCGCTTCTGCAACTCGGGCAGCGAGTAGGTTTTGGTTTTCTTGCGCGTCGAGAGCCCGGCCACGATTTTTTCCAGGTGCTGCTTGTAACCGGCTTCGAAGTCCTGCTGCGAGACGTGGAACGACCGCTCCAGTGCCTGCCGCGTGCTGAGATTGTCGGCATAGGCGCTGAGCATCTTGGCCAGCGCGTCCTCGCCGTAGGCTTCCAGCATGTACTCGGCGTACAGCTCGGCCTGGCAATAGGCCAGCGCCCACTCGTCGCTGGAATGCGCCCGGATGAATCCCAGGTTGATGTCGTCCAGGTTGAAGATCTTGCCCGCGGGCACGCGCTCGACCAGCAGATCGTTCCAGGACTGCGGCCGCGGATAGCCTTCGTTGAGCACGGCCAGGGCTTCGGTGTACCAATGCGGAATGTTGAAATGCGTCTGCTGCAGGTTGAGCACGTGGACGAACTCGTGCTTCAGCACCCGGGCCCAGTTGAACTGCTGCCCCTTGTCGGTCGGCGATTGCATGGCCACCATCTTGCCGGCGCAGGCGCCGATGGTGTGGATGTGCGGCAGGCCGACCATCCGGGCGCTGAACCAGCCGTGGCCGTCGGTGTTCTTGGCCCGGTTGAAAATCTCGAACAACGACTTTTGCGGCGGCTCGAAGGCCAGCTGCTTGCACAACTGCGGATACACCTGCTCCAGGTGCCGGGCGGCATAGCGGGCCAGGATCTTGTCGCGCTCGCCATCGTAGCGGACGACGAAGTGCGGCGACTCGAGCGTCTGGTAGCCATCGAGCACTTCCAGCACTTTGAGCGTGTTGCTCACGCGGACGTTGAACGGGTCGGCGTCGAACGCCTCGTCCAGCATTTTCTTTCCCTCGGTCTCGCTCCCCAGACGCATCAGCACCAGGCCCCATTTGCCCCGGGCGGCGCCCAGCTGCGGCATCCGCTCGAGCGCCGCGCGATAATTGTCGGCCGCGGCCGGATAGCGCTGCAACCGATCGAGCGCGTCGGCCAGCGCGGCATAAAACTCGCCGGCGTGCGGATTGGCCGCGCCGACCTCGGCGATCAGCCGGGCCAGCCGGCCGTCACCAGCTTGCGGTGCGCCTGCTGCCGGAGGAACTGCCGCCGGAGCGCCGTCGAGTGCCCAGTACACGGCGGCCAGGCGGCCCAGCGTTTGCTCGCTGCGCGGGTTGAGCGGCCGGGCGGCTTCGAGCGTGGCCAGGGCCTTGTCCAATTCGATATTGGCCAGATGGACGTCGGCTTGGGCCAGATGCGCGGCCAAGAGACGAGGATTGATTTCCAGCGCACGATCGATCGAAGCCTGGGCCTCGCCCAGCTCATAGTTTTGCACGGCCTCGGCAGCCAGCGCGGCGTGCACTTCGGCCGCATTGGAGTTGAGCGCCAGCGCCGCCTTGAGCTCTTTGCTGGCGTCGGCCTCGTTGTATTTTTCCTGGAACAGCAGCCCCGTCGCCAGGTGCGCCGGCCAGTACTCCGGCGCGTGCTGCAAAATCTCGGGATAAAGCTCATTGACCAGAAAGCCGAATTGATCGCTGATCCGGTTCCAGCGGGCATATTGCGCGGCCGCCAGGCCCACGTAGTGCAGCGACTCGGGGTCCTGGAGGTCGTGAGCGTTGTAATAATCGACCAGCCACTTGTAGCCCTTGTCGGCCGCCGGCAGATCCCCGGCGACCCGGGCCAATTCGGCCGTCAGCCAGCGCGCGGCCGGCAGGTTGCCGTCCTGCTCGAGCGCCTGCTGCACGAGCTTCGTCGCGGCAGCGTAATCGCCGCGCTCGAATTGGAGCTGGCCGAGCTCGGCCGCCAGCCGGGCCGACTTCGGCGCCGCAGCCAGCGCTTTGCCCAGGCCCTGCTCGGCCTCGTCCGCATGGCCGGTGGCCGCCTGCGCCCGGGCCAGGCCGATGGCCGCGGTGTCTGCCTCGCCGGCTGCGAGAGCCTGATAAGCCTCGATGGCTTCTTCGTACTTGCCCTGCCAGAGCAGTTTCTGGGCAGCCGCGGCCTTGGGCGCCGGCTCCGCATCGGCGCCGCGGACAAGCCCCAGCGGCAATAGCCCCCAGGCCACCGCGAGGGCAGATCGGCAAACTGTCTGGGCCAACGACATTGAACGACTCGGCGTGCGGGCGGCCGGGCCGGATTGCGCGAAGTGCATCCCGAATGGCCGCAAGAGTTTACCGTATCGCACCTGCCCGGGCCTTTCAAGCCACTGCAGGGCGCGCCGGCCCGATCAAGGGCGAAATGCGGCGCTCGGTCGCTCGCCGCGGAGCGTCGCAATCGCGGGGCCGCAGCCGACTTGGGCGCAGGCCTCGGCTGCGCGTGAGAAAATGATGAGCCGCCGAATTGAAAACAGCCCGAGTCGCACGGCTGGTCGGGCCGCCTGCTGCCCTGCGCGGTAAAAGTGCGTCAGAACAATTCGCGGATCGGTTTGCCGCTGGGCAGGACCGCCATCGGCCGGCCGGCGGGCGTGAGGTATTGCTCCTCGACGTTGACGCCCAGGTGGCGGTACATCGTGGCCAGCACGTCTTGCGGCGTTTGCGGATTGGCGGCCGGAAAGGCTCCGTGCGCATCCGACGCCCCGACCACGCGCCCGCCCTGAATGCCGCCGCCGGCCAGGGCCGCGCTGAACACATTCGGATAGTGATCGCGGCCGGCATCGTTATTGACGCGCGGCGTGCGGCCGAATTCGCCCCAGGCGATGACCATCGTCGATTCGAGCAGCCCGCGCTCCGACAGGTCCCCGAGCAGCGCGGCGTATGCCTGGTCGAAGCGCGGCAGAAAACCCAGCCGCAGCGACTCGAAGCCTTTGACGTGCGTGTCCCACCAGCGCAGGTCGACCGTCACCAGGCGCACGCCGGCCTCGACCAGCCGCCGGGCGAGCAGCATCCGCTGGCTCCAGGCCGGCGCGCCGCAGCGGCGCGGATCGCCCGGATCGAACGGCGGCGCAAAGCCGTAGCGCTCGCGCAGCGCCGCCGGCTCGCGGTCCAAATCGAACGCCTCCTGGGCCGCGGGGGCGGTGAGAATGTCCCAGGCCTGGCTGTGAAAGCGGTCGATGGCGCCCATCTGGCCGCTGGTGTCGATCTGCCCGCGCAGCCGGTCAAAACCCGCCCGCAGCGATTGCCGATCTTCCAACCGCTCGAGCGACAATCCCTGGGCCAGGGCAAAGTCCGGCACCTGAAACGGGCCCGGGTTGGCCGGATCGGCGCCGGTCTCGAACGGCTTGTAGGCCACGCCCAGATGCGCGGGCCCGGTGCCGGGATCCATCCGCGGAATCATCACGTAGCTTGGCAGGCCGGGATTCAAGTGTCCCAACTGCCGGGCCACGATCGAGCCGCAGCTGGGCATGACGTTGATTTCCGGATTCGGTCCGGCCGGATAGCCCGTAAAACAGATCTGATCGCCGCCCGAGTGCCCCGCGTCCAAGTGATGCAGGCTGCGGACGATCGACCACTTGTCCATGATCCGGCCGCTGTGCGGGAGCATGTCGGTCAGCTGGATGCCGGGCACGCTCGTCGTGGCGGTGCCGAACTCGCCGCGAAACTCGGCCGGCGCGTCCGGCTTGGGATCCCACATGTCGATGTGGCTGGGTCCGCCGCGCATCCAGAGGATGATGACCGACGCGGCACGCCGCTGCTGGGGCGCCGACGCGGCCTCGGCCCGCAGCAGGCCGGCCAGACTCAGGCCGGCTCCGCCCGAGCCGACAAGCCCGGCGTGCAAGAATGCGCGCCGGCTAAGGCCCAGCTGCCGTCGAAACGGTGGGCAAGTCCGCCGGGGATCGAAAGCGCCGCTCATGCCGCCCGCGCCTCGCTACCGATCGAAATGGTGACCGCCAGACGCATCTATGCTCGTTTATAGATGCTCGACGCGCGCGATGCAAGTTGAGTCCGGCGACGCGGCCGACCTATCCGCTCGGCGGGTGGGCCGGTGGCCACATCGGCTCGACGCGCAATCGCTCACCCGAACACGGTCAGCGACTCGGCCAAGCGCATTGCAGGCGGCAGCGGCTCGGCCGGCCAATGGCCGTAGAAGCGCTTGATGAAGTGGCGGTGCCGGCGGTCTGAGGTGTGCGGCTCCCAGCCCCAGCGAGCGAGCAGGCGGTCGGAGATCCGCCGGTTGCAGGCGTCGCAGACGATGGCGTCTGAGCGTTTGATCCGGGCGATCTCGTCCAGCACCACGAGCGCGCCGTGGAACGTGGCCAGGCGGCAATCGCGGGTCGAGGCCATGTAGCGCAGCGAAAGAAAATTGCTCGAGCCCCAAGGCTGGTTGTAGTACAGCCGGCAGCGATCGCCCGAGTCGCGCTTATGCCGCCGCTGCCCCAGCCAGACCCCGACGAGCGACGCGCCCTTGGGCCAGGGCCGCAGCCGGATCCGCTCCAGGCGTCCGGCGCGCATCTCGATCACGCCAAACCGCCCGCGCTCGAGCGCCTCGACGGCATCCAGATCGACGATGGTTTCCCCTAAACCCAGCATGCCCAAGTCTAGCATTTGCCCGGGCCACGGCCGCCAAAACCCGGAATCGCCGCGAAAACCACAAAAAACAACGTCGCACCGCCATCGTCCGCGACGCCTGCAACCGGCGGTCAACCTCCCTCCTGTTGTTCCTCGCTGCAGCCTGGCGGCATCGCGGTGAACCTGCCCTCACCCGCCAAACAACCGGTTGCGCAGCCAGACCCACGATCCCAGCAGCACGACCAGCAGCACCATGCACACGGCCATCAGGACCGGCACGAGCCACCAGACGGAGTAGTACGGCGCGAACGCGGGCCACAGAGCGGTCCAGCCGATCACCAGCACCAGCGTGCCCAGGCAGAGGAACGGGCCATAGGCGATGTCGCGATTGCCCGCGACGATGAGTTTGACCAGCGCGATCACGGCCCCGGCGAACGGGGCCAGGAAAAACACGATGACGCAACTCTGCCAGCCGATGAACGTGCCGATCATGGCCATCAGCGTCACGTCGCCAAAGCCCATCGCTTCCTGACCGAGCAGCCGGGTGCCGAGAATCCGCACCGCCCAGATCACGCCGCCGCCGGCCGCCAGGCCCACCAGGGCCGAGAACAAGCCGGCCCAATGCGCGACCGGCGCGGCGTACCAGACCGCAGCCAGGACCAACGCGCCCGCCGCGCCGACGCCGAGCAGCAGCACGTCGCGGCGGATCCGCGCCAGGGCGATGCCCAGCGCCCGGCGCCAGCCGTGCCGGCCGTACCAGCGCCAGGGCATCACCGCCAGGCACCAGGCGCCCCAGCAGGCGCAGCCGATGGCCAGACCTTGCCACGCGCTGAAAAAATCGGGCCAGGGATTCGGCGAGCCGACGTGCAGGAATTCGAACCCCACGGCCTGCCCCCGAAAAATCTCGACGCCCGCGGGCAGCAGCGACCAGGGATAGGCCGCCGCGCAGAGCAGCCCTAGCAGCGTGCCGGGCAGGGTCACGGCGTCGGGAATGGTCTGTTCGTCGGCGTCGATCAGCGACGCGGTGCCCAGCAGCCAGAACAATCCGGCCAGGGCCAGGAAATTCAGATGCGCGGCCCCCAGCAACGCGTCGGCCGGCGGCGCGCCGAGCAGCCCGCCGCCCACGCAGCACCAGTCGTACAGCGCCGCCAGGCCCACTGCGCAGATCAGCTCGACGATTGCCGGGCGGATCCAGAAGCCGCGACCGTTCCGGCGCGCTTCGCGGCGCAGGCGGAACCAACCCCCGATCGGAATCCGGTCGAGCGCGCTGCGCGGCCCGACGCCCGCGGGCGGGGCCGACCAGGGGCTCCAGCTGCGGCGGTTCCAGGCCAGCGTGTAGCAGGCCAGGTTCATCAGGCTGCCGGCCATTGCTCCGGCCACGCAGAGCAAGGCCAGGCGGAGCCAGATCGGAATGGCGACGATTGCGTTCACGCGGGATCGACCGGCAGGCAGGGCCGCGCCAGGGCCAGGATTTCGGCGGCCACCAGAGCCGGCGACTTTTCCTCGGTATCGACCACCCAGTCGGCCGTCTGGCGATAAAGCGGCGTCCGGGAGGCCAGAACCTGGCGAATCTCTTCCAGGCCCCCGGCGACCGTCAAATTCGGCCGCCGGGCGGCGGTGGTCCGGTCGGCCTGGATTCGCTGCCAGAGCGTTTCTGGCCGGGCCGTGAGCCAAACGGTCTTGCCGCCGTTGGCCAGCCGCTCACGGTTCTCGGGGCGGAGGATGATTCCACCCCCCAGGGCCAGGACCTGGCGGTCGCCCGCGGACAGCTCGGCCAGCACGCGCGACTCCCAATCGCGAAAGGCCGCTTCGCCCCCCTGGGCGAAGATTTCGGCAATCGATCGGGCGGCGCGGCGCTCGACTTCCACATCGGCGTCGAGCCAGGTCCAGCCGAGCTGGCCGGCCAGCTGCTCGGCCACCGTGGTCTTGCCGGTTCCGCGATAGCCGATCAGAAACAGGTTCATGCGTCCTGCCGGCAGTCTCAGTATTTCGCCGGGCCGATGGCGCGCTTGAGCACTTCGCGCATGCGTTCGCTCGGCGCGTCGACCCCCGTGAACAGCGCGAATTGCAAGCTGGCCTGGCGGATGAACATCTCGACCCCGTTGATCACCGTGCAGCTCTGACTGCGGGCATCCTTGATCAACAGCGTGTTCTCCGGATTGTAGACCGTGTCGAACACCACCATCGAGGGCTTGAGATGATGCTTTTCGTAGGGCGTGGCGTCGACGTTGGGGTGCATGCCCACCGGCGTGCAGTTGACCAGCAGCTCGGCCTCGATCGAGTAGCGGGCGCTCCAATCGACCACCCGGCATTGCAGCCGGCCGGCCAACTGCTGGGCGCGCTGGGCCGTGCGGCCGGCGATGACCACGTCGGCGCCGCGGCGCTTCAGGCCGTAGGCGATGGCCTTGGCCGCTCCGCCCGCTCCCAGCACCAGGGCGTGCAGGCCGGCCAGGTCCATTTCCTTGCCCCGGGCCGGCGGCGGGTCGCCGGCCGCCGTGGCCAGGGCATGTTCGAGGCTGTCCATGGCGGCTTGATGGTCGGTGTTGTAGCCGGCGATGCCGTCGGTCCCGAACACCAGCGTGTTGGCCGCCCCGACGCCCCGGGTGGTCTCGTCGGTCTTGGCCAGGTGCTTGAGCACCAGCTCCTTGTGCGGAATCGTCACGCTCAGCCCGCGCACGCCGAGCGCCGGGGCATCGTCGATGAACTGCTGCAAATGCTCGCGCGGCACCCGGAACGGCACGTACACGCCGTCGATCTTCATTTGCCGCAGGGCCGCGTTGTGCACCATCGGGCTGAGGCTGTGGCCGATCGGGTCGCCGATCACGCCATAGACCGCCGTCTCGGGGCCGATCTGGTCGTAATGATAATTCTCATGCATCTGCTGGAAGCTGAGCTGCCCGGGCGCCAGCGTCCGCTCGTGATGGAACGTGGCATAGGTGAACGGCGCGCCGAACCGCCCGGCCAGCAGCCGCGAGGGGGTGCCGATGTCGCCCATGCACATGCCAACAGTGGGCACCTGCGAGCTCCGAATCAGATGCAGCATCCGCAAGTTGTCGTGCGGCTGGTTGGCCATCGTGGCCAGTTTGACGATGTCGGCATCGTGCGCGGCCAGCTGCTTGTGCAGCCCTTCGAGGTCGTCGGGTGTTTTGCGAAAATCGTGCAGGCTCACGATCCGCTTGGTCTTGCCGAACCGCGGAATGCTGCCGGCCACGTCGTCTTCCAGGTCGACGTACTCCACGCCCTCGGCAATCGCCTGCCGCAGCAGCGTCTGCCGGCTCTCCTCGCTGCCGGCGAATTTGCCCCCGTCGCGCTCGCGGCGGCAGGTGATCACCACCGGGCAGGGCCGGTCGGTAATCAAGCGCTTCAGATTCACCTCGCCGTTGATGTAGTCGAGCCGCAGCTCCACCAGCCTGGCCCCCTGTTGAACCAGGTGCCGATGTTCCGCAATCACGTGCCGATGCCTGCCGCGAGCAATGCTGACACAAATCATGGCGGGTCGGTGGGCGGAGTTAGAGGGCTGGAAATTCGGGGCTGAAAATAAGCGCGGGGAAGTCCTGGCCGGGGTTCGACGAACCCCGCGGGCCCGACCCGCCGCGCCGCTCGAAACGCCCCGGCGCAGGCCCGGCAGGCGCTGATCGCGGAGCATTTCGGAAAAGCGTCTAGTATACCCAAAACCAGACCCCGCGGGGGGGCCTGCCAAGGCGGGGGGGAAGTGCCCCAAGAGTGAGTGCGGACCGGTCAGGGCTGGTTGGGCGGAGCGGCGGCCGGCAAATCCGTATTTAACTCCCTGATAAGCTCATCGCGCCAGCCATCATCCCCTGAATCCCCTGACAGGCCTAGCACTTTGGCGCCAACTTCCGACAAGGTGGCCTCCGGAAAGAGGCTGGTTGCACGCGCCCTCAGGGGCTTACTTGCCTCAGGGATTATGAACGCTACAACGCCCGGTTCGCCGAAGAATCGGAGGGAGATTGGTGCCGGAGCGAAAACCTCAGAATTCGAGGGAATGGCTATCAGGGTTCCTTCGACCGCGATAGGCAGATTCGTTTCGCACGCCTTTGCTAATGCCATGAATTCGTGGCGCTCCCGAATCCAATTGAGCTGGTAGCCCAACCAGCAGCACGCCAGCGTCGTCACGCCCATCATCGTCCGCAGCGAAAACGACCAGCGGCGGCGGGGAGTGGTCATTGGGGGACCTGCAATTAGCCGTCCTGAATATTCCAGCCGAATGCGACCTTCAAATCCTGGAAGCACTTTTCGCATGGCCACCAGGGGCCTTCGTCGGTCGTGTAGCCCTCATGTAGTATTACGTGTTCATCGCCCGGTCGTAGACCTTCGGTAAATTTCGACCAGCAGCTCATACAGTGGTCGTGGTCCCATGTTTCGCTGGGCTGTTTGTGCACTTGTCGCCGAAATGTCACGCCGATCAGGTGGGGACGAAGAAACGAAAGCCGCCAATGTTCGGGTTCTTCGTCCATTTCCTGGCCCTACGAGATCAGGCCGGGTCCCCGGGGCCGGGAGCTTGCCTGCGACGGGCCCGAACCGCCTTTAACCCTTGCGCTTGAACTGCCGGTCCAGCTCGTCGCGCGTAAAAACCAGGGCCGTCGGGCGGCCATGCGGGCAATGGTGCGTATCCTGGGCCAGATGCCGCTGCTGGAGCAGGGCGGCAATCTCGCCGGCCGTGAGCGGGTCGCCGGCCTTGATCGCCGCCTTGCAGGAAATCATGTGCAGCAGCTCGTCGACCAGGTCGCGGCGATCCGGGTCCTTGCCGCCGGCCAGCAACCGGTCCACCAGGTCGCGCAGGATCTCGGCCGGATTCAAGCCCGAGAGCATCGCCGGATAGCTCGAAACCAACAGCGTGTCGCCGCCGAACGGCTCGACCGTGATCCCCAGCTGGGCCAGCAAGTCGCGCGCGCCGAGTGCGGCCGCCGCTTCGGCCGGGCTCAGGTCGACCGGCTCGGGCACGAGCAGGGCTTGTGTTTCCAGCGCGCCGTCGAGCACCTTGGCGCGCAAATGCTCGTACAAGATCCGCTCGTGCAGCGCGTGCTGATCGATGACGATCACGCCTTCTTCGCTCTCGGTGATCAGGTAGCGGTTGTGAATCTGCAGGGCGGCCTGGCCCACGCCATAGTCGCGGCCCCAAGCGGGCGCCGCCTCCGGCGCTGCGCCGGACGCGGGGGAAGGCGGCGCGGACGCCGGAGACTCGCCGGGGAACGGGTCGTCGAGCTGGGCGCCGAGCGCCGCCAGACCCTGGGGTTCCGGCTCATCGTCTGCGGCAATTCCGACCGGCAGCCAGCGGCGGCCCAGCGAGACCAGCTCCAGCGGCCGCCGCCCGGGGTCGCGCTGGGCCAGATCCAGCACGGTTTGCTCGCCCGCCGTGGGCACCGCCTGGCCAGCGGCCTGCCCGGCGAGCTGGCCCTTGGCCCAATCGACCAGTTCGCGCCGCAGGGCGTCGGCACGCTGGGGATCGTGGGCGGCGGCGGCCCCGTCTTGGCCGCCCCAACCTTGACTGGCCCAGCCTTGACCGGCCTCCTCCCCGCTGCCTTGGCCGCTCTGGGCCGGCGGCTGGACCCGGGCCGTCAGGTCGCTCGAGAGGAATTTTGTCCGCAGCGTGCCCAGCAGCTGGCTGTAGAGCCGGCCCGATTCCTGGAAGCGGACTTCCAGCTTCGAGGGATGCACGTTGACGTCGACCTGGTCGGCCGGCATGTCGAAGCGCAAAAAAGCGATCGGGTAGCGGCCTACCAGGAGCAGCCCGCGATAGGCTTCGCCCAGCGCATGCTGCAAAGCCCGATCGCGGATCGCCCGGCCGTTGAGAAACAGATACTGCATTCGCGGATTTCCGCGGCTATGGGTGGGATTGGCGGCGTAACCCACCAGCCGCACCGGGCCGTCGGCGCTTTCCACGGGGATCAGATCGCGGGCCAGGTCGGCCCCGAAAAAGGCCCCGATCCGCTCGCGCCAATCGGCGCCGGGCGCCAGGTCGTGGAGCGTGCGGTCGTTGTGCCGCAGCGTGCAATGCAGCTCCGGATGGGCCAGGGCAATACGGGTAAAAGCCTCGCCGATGTGCCCCATCTCGGTCTGCGTGCCGCGCAAGAACTTGCGCCGCACCGGCGTGTTGTAGAACAGCTGGCGAATTTCGATCGTCGTGCCGATCGGACAACCGCAGGGCGTAATCGGCTGGGGGTGACCGCCGGCCACTTCGATCTGGGCTCCGGCCGTGGCCTGCGGCGTGCGGCTGCGCAAAACGAGCCGGCTGACCGAGGCGATCGAGGCCAACGCCTCGCCCCGAAATCCCAGCGTGCCGACGCGAAACAGATCGTCGGCATCCTGGATCTTGCTGGTGGCGTGGCTGGCCAGCGCCAAGGGGAGCTCCTCGGGCGCCAGCCCGCAGCCGTTGTCGCTGACCCGAATCAGCTCGAGCCCCCCCTGCTCGACCGCCACGTCGATCCGGCTGGCCCCGGCGTCGACCGAGTTCTCCATCAGCTCTTTGACCACGCTGGCCGGCCGCTCGATCACCTCGCCGGCGGCGATCTGGTTGATCACATTCTGGGGCAGTTGACGAATCGTAGGCATGGCAATCCTTTACGGCCACTTCCGGCGGCGCGAACAGATCGGCTGCCGCCGGCAGTCTCGGCTCTCTGATCGGCTCAGAGATTGAATTCCTTGATTTTGCGATACAGCGTCCGCTGGCCAATGCCCAGCATCTCGGCCGCACATTCCCGATTGCCGCCGGTGCGCTTGAGCGTCTCGGCAATGAACAGCCGTTCGAGCTCGGCCAGCGGCTTGCCGACCAGGCTTTCCAGATCTCCCTCGCCGCCGGCGCCGGCCGGGGGCGGCACCACGTCGGCCAGCTCGCTGGGCAGGTCGTCCAGGTCCAGAACACCGTCGAAATCGACCACCACCATGCTCTCGACCACGTTGCGCAGCTGCCGGACGTTGCCCGGCCAGTCGTACGATAACAACCGCTTGCGGGCGGCGGCTGAGATCGTCTTGATCGACTTGTGATGCCGCCTGGCGAATTGCTTGATGAAGTGCTCGATCAACAGCGGAATGTCCTGGCTCCGCTCGGCGAGCCGGGGCAGGTTGAGCGTCACCACCTTCAGCCGGTGATACAGGTCGCTGCGGAAGGTGCCGGCCGCGATCTGATCCTCGAGGTTGCGGTTGGTGGCCGAAATGATCCGCACGTTCACGCTGACCACCTGGTTCGATCCCACCCGGGTGATCTCGCTGTTCTCCAGCACCCGCAGCAGCTTGATTTGCGTGGCCAGCGGCATGTCGCCGACTTCGTCCAGAAACAGCGTGCCGCCGTTGGCGTATTCGAACTTGCCCAGCCGGTCGGTCGAAGCGTCGGTAAAGGCCCCTTTGACGTGGCCGAACAGCTCGCTCTCCAGGATGTTCTCGCTCAGGGCGGCACAGTTCAGGGCCACGAACGGCTTGTTCTTGCGCGGGCTGTTCTGGTGGATCGCCTGGGCCACCAGCTCCTTGCCCGTGCCCGTGGCCCCCTGGATCAGCACCGTGGCGTCGGTCGGCGCGATGCGTTTGAGGCGGTCGATCACCTCATGCATTTGCGGGCTATTGCCGATCACGCCTTCGAAGCCGAATTTCTCGTCCAGCCGGCGATTCAGATCGGCATTCTGCCGCCGCAAGCGGAGGCTGTCGGAAGCCTTGGCCACGACGGCCCGCAGTTGCGCCAAGTCCAAGGGCTTGAGCAGGTAGTTGAAGGCACCCTGCTGCATGGCCACCACGGCCGAAGGGACCGTGCCGTGGCCGGTGACCAAGATCACCTCGCAATCGGGGAGCAGCTCTTTGGCCTTGGCCAGGATGGCCAGCCCGTCGACGTCGTTCATCACCAGGTCGGTGATGACCAGGTCGAACTGGCCGCGTTCGAGTTGCCGCACCCCCTCGGAGCCGCTGGTGGCCACCGTGCAATCGCAGCCCACGCGCTCCAGGCTCTCGGCCACGGCCTGCGCGTGGGCCGCCTCGTTGTCGACGATCAGCACGCTGATCTTGGGTCCGTCGCCGGTGCCGCGTTTTGTCGCTTCGGTGACCATATCCGCCGATCATACCGCTCGCCGGATGGAGGGAGTAGTGGGGCCGCCCTTCCACGACCCGGCTTTTGCCGACGAGCGGCCGCATGGAGCGCGCCGGCGCAAATCTCCCCGCATTTTGCAGCGCCCCCAGCGCGAACTTTTGCCCATGGCGGGCGGTCGTAGCGGTTGACGCCCGGGCACGTCGTGGTAGTCTACGCGCTGCCCCGCTGCCCGCTTGGAGCCGATCCGAGAACCGGCGGGGACTGTCCCTGTTTTGCGCAGTCCTGGGAGCAAAACGGAACGGTCCCCCTCTCCGAGTCGGATCTCGGATAGGCTATTGACGTCGAACCTCGAACAAGTCTCTGGCATGAGTTTGCCGCACGAAACGTACGACAACCCGCTGGTCGATCGCTATGCCTCGGCCGAGATGAGCCGGCTGTGGGGGCCCCAGCGCAAATTCGGCACCTGGCGCCGGTTGTGGGTGGCCCTGGCCGAAGCCGAAGCCGAGCTCGGACTGCCGATCACCCGGGCCCAGCTTGACCAGCTGCGGGCGCATGTCGACGACATCGATTTCTCCGCCGCGGCCGCCCACGAGCGCCGGCTGCGGCACGACGTGATGGCCCACGTGCACGCCTATGGCGACGTCTGCCCCGGCGCGCGGGGCATCATTCACTGGGGCGCCACGAGCTGCTACGTCACCGACAATACTGACCTGATCCTGATCCGCGAGTCGCTCCAGCTCGTCCGCAGCCGCCTGGTGGCCGTGATCGCAAGGCTGGCCGAGTTCGCCCGCCGGCATCGCGCGCTGGCCTGCCTGGCTTTCACCCATTTGCAACCGGCCCAGCCCACGACGGTCGGCAAGCGGGCCACGCTCTGGGCCTACGACCTGGTGCAGGACCTGGCCGAGGTGGATCATCGGCTGGCGGAGCTCAAGGCCCGGGGCGTCAAAGGCACGACCGGCACCCAGGCCAGCTTTCTGGCCCTGTTTCACGGCGACCATGCCCAGGTCCGCGAGCTGGAGCGGCGCGTGGCCGCCAAGATGGGCTTTGACCAGGTCTACGCCGTCACCGGCCAGACGTATTCGCGCAAGGTCGACGCCCAGCTGCTCGACGCCCTGTCGGGCATCGCCCAAAGCGCGTCCAAGGCGGCCACCGATCTGCGGCTGCTGCAAAGCCGCAAGGAGCTCGAAGAGCCGTTCGAGACCGAGCAGATCGGCTCGTCGGCCATGGCCTACAAGCGCAATCCCATGCGGGCCGAGCGCATTTGCGGACTCGCCCGGTTCGTGATCAGCCTGCAAACCAGCACGGCCATGACCACCGCCACGCAGTGGATGGAGCGCACGCTCGACGACAGCGCCAATCGCCGGCTGGTCATTCCCCAGGCGCTGCTGGCGATCGACGCGATTCTGCTGCTCTACGAAAACGTGGCCGCCGGGCTGGTCGTTTATCCCCGAGTGATCGAGCAGCACCTGGCCGAAGAGCTCCCCTTCATGGCCACCGAGAACCTGCTGATGGCGGCCGTCGCCGCCGGCGGCGACCGGCAGCACCTGCACGAACAGATCCGCCTGCACAGCCAGGCGGCCGGGGCCGTGGTGAAGCAGCAGGGCCAGCCCAACGACCTGGTCGAGCGGCTGGCCGCCGATCCGGCCTTTGCCGGGGTGAACGTCACGGCCATGCTCGACTCGGCCAACTTCATCGGCCGCGCCCCGGAGCAGGTCGACGAGTTTCTCGCCGATGTCGTCGCTCCGATCCTCCGGGCCAGCCCCCCTTCCCAGGCGCCGGCCGAGGTGCGAGTCTGACGCCATGCCTGCCACCTACGACAAGTCGGGCGTCCACTTCCTGTACCCCGAAAACTGGGCCCTGGACGAGCAGCAAGGGGCCGACGGCGAAACCCTGATCACGCTGACCAGCCCGGGCGCGGGGCTGTGGATGCTGATGATTGCCCCGGGGCGGCTCGACCCGCGCGAGCTGAGCCGCACGGCGATGCAAACCATCAAGCAGGACTACACCGACTTCGAAGCCGAGCCGGCCAGCGAGACGATCGCCGGCACCGAGCTAGTCGGCTTCGACATCAACTTCTACTGCCTCGACCTCACGAATACGGCGCTGGTGCGCGGCTTTCGCACCCGCGCGGCCAGCTGCGTCGTGGTGTGCCAGGCCGAAGACCGCGATTACGTCAGCTTGGCGCCCGTCTTCCGGGCCATCACCACCAGCCTGCTGGAAGCCGAGCGCCGCTCGGCGCCGCCGGAGTGAGTTGCCTGGCTCGATTGCAGGAGGCGACGGGTGCTGGCCGACCTTTCCGATTGCCGAAGCCGGGATGCCCCCCCGCGCCCCTGGATTCCCCATTTTTTCCATTCGCCGAGCCGCTGGTTGAAATTGTTTCCAAGCCGGCCCTTCGGCCCCACGGCGCCCCGTGGTGGGCATAAATGGGCGCAACGCCAAAGCGAAAAATGACTTGCAACCCGGCGCCGGGGAAACCGCACGGGTCCGGAGTCCCTTCGGCACGCGAAGTGCATTATCCGGCTGTCGCTCGTGTACGACCCAGTGGGTCGATTCGCCCCGCAACGCGACATCGGCCCGGACACGCCAGCCGCACAACGAGCACCGCGAATCTTAGTGGAACGTCGCCGCCGTATGACGACACTTCGCCCCACCTCGGGCTTACCACCTTTTCCCGGTTATAGGGCCCGCCTGGCCCGCACCCAGAGCCAGGCGGGCCCCTTTTTTTGCCCCTGCCGCCCCGCCCGCTCGGCGGGGTTTTTTGTGCGCGGTAGGATTCGGGAATGGACGAAGACCAGCCGCCCCGCCAGCGGGCCGTCGCGCGGCGCCTCACCTGGCGCCGCGGCGAATCAGCCATCGAAATCGTGAACATCCTACGCTTGTCCGGCCCGCTTTCTGTTAAGGAGTTGCTCGTCCCGCTCCATGAGATCGGGCACACTCGAAAAACGCCTGCCTCGCTGAACAAGGAACTTCGCACGACCCTCGCGTCCGTTGTTGCGTTCAGTCGGGGAAAATGGCGGCTGATCGACGAGGCCGGCAGGTTCTACTGAACCAGCGCCTGTCGGCGCCGATTGCGCCCGAGCCCACCTCCCGGGCACACTTGAGTCCGGCGGCGGCCGGCGGATATATTCAGGGGGTAACCGAGGCGAGCAATCCCGGCTCCAATCCGGCCGGGGGTCTCAAACCCAGGCGGTCCGACTGTTGATCGACCCACCCCGGCCACCGGGCGCACCGGTGCCCCGCGGCCCCGGCGGGAGCGATCCGACGCAATCGAAGGAGCAATCGCGCTATGTCCACCGCACACGGCAGCACGGCAATCGATCAGATCGGCGAAGTCGCCGGCCACGTCTGGCACCTGCTCAACGAGCAAGGCCCCCAATCGCTGACCCGGCTGGTCAAGGACGTCGACGCCCCGCGCGACGTGGTGATGCAGGCCATCGGCTGGCTGGCCCGCGAAGAGAAGATCGCCATCGAGGAAGAAGCCCGCAGCAAGATCATTTCGCTGCGCTAGGGCAGCGGAGAGGGGGCTGGGGCGTGGGGGGTGGGGACCCTGAAATTCTCCGCTCCGAAACCTTCGCGCCGCGCCCTGCGCCCGCTCCAGCTCTCCCCCGCCCGGAAAAATCTGCCGGCGGCTTCGCCGCCGCCCTTGCTTCCCTACCCCCCACTCCCCATTTCCTACCCCCTCGCCTGCCTACCCCCTCGCCTGGCTCCCCCGCTCGCCTGCCTCCCCCTCGCCCGCCGCTACTTCGCTTCCGAGTCGTAAATCGGCAAATGCCGATAATTGACTTCCAGCGAGAGCAGGTTCAGGGCCGTGACGTAGATCCGGCCGCCGTGCTGGCCCCACTTGTCGGGCACGGTGCCCAGCGGATCCCAGCTGCCGGCCATGGTGCCGGTCTTGATCTGCTTGTCCAGCAGCATCGGGCGAAGCTTTTCGTTCCAGGTCTTCCAGTAGTCCCCCTTCATGTGGAACATGACCTGCGTGGCGTAGTACCAATAGTACGTGTCGCGCTGCGGGTCGGTGGCCGTGCCGATTGCCGGCGGATGCTCCAGCAGGTGCTTGGCCCCGCCGACCATCCGCGGATCGTCCCGGTTCCAGCCGGTGTAGAGCCGCATCAAGAGGCCGACGGCGGTCATCGTGGTCGTCGTCCGGCGGCCGTGGCGCTGCTTGATGGTATTGGCGGCGTTGGGGTTGTAGACGTACTGCGAGGCGTCCTTGGGGTCGGCCTGGGCGCTGTCGAGCCATTTGCGCACCTTGTCGTACGTGCCCGGCGGAATGGCGAGGCCGGCCAGGTCGCCGCTCTTGAGCGCCATCAGCTGCCAGCCGCTGACCGAGGTGTCGGCGTCGAACTGGGGGGCATAGCGCCAGCCGCCGCGAGTGGGATGCTGCGAGGCCGCGATGAAGTCGATGGCCTTCTGGGCGGCCGCTTTGAGGTTTTCGTCGCCGGTCATGCCGTAGGCTTCGCACAGCGCGATCGAGGCGATGCCGTGGCTGTAGAACCAGGGCTCTTGTTCGACTCGGCGTCGGCGGCGATGTAGAGGTCGCCGTTGGGCTTCTGGTTG